>NZ_JBXFXH010000007.1:0-4779485 GCF_056856775.1 Enterobacter sp. QK-SA4 | reverse complement strand
ATTCCGACGTGACAAGAGGAAATTAAAAAAAAGTTTCCATCCGCGTTTTTTTTCACCAACAGAGGTGAAAACGAGCTACAAATTGTTCTATTTGATGTATCTGCAACCACAATCACATTCGAGGTGGCATAATTATCAGCATGAATCTTTAAGGAATAAAAGCGATGCCATTAAGCGCACAACAGCTGGCCGCCCAAAAAAACCTGTCGTACGTGCTGGCAGAAAAGCTGGCTCAGCGGATTTTAGCGGGTAAATATGCCCCGGGCAGCATCCTGCCGGGTGAGATGGAGCTGGGTGAGCAGTTTGGGGTGAGCCGTACCGCCGTTCGCGAAGCGGTGAAAACCCTGACGGCAAAAGGCATGGTGCTTCCACGCCCTCGCATTGGCACACGCGTGATGCCACAGAGTAACTGGAATTTTCTCGATCAGGAGCTGCTCTCCTGGTGGATGACGGAAGATAACTTTCACCAGGTCGTCGATCACTTTCTGGTGATGCGCAGCAGCCTTGAACCTCAGGCATGTCTGCTTGCCGCCACGCTAGGAACTGCAGAGCAGAAAGCACAGCTTAACGCGCTGATGGAAGAGATGGTGTTCCTGAAAAAGCACTTCAACCGCGAACGCTGGGTTGAGGTTGATATGGCCTGGCATGAACACATCTATATGATGAGCGCCAATCCGTTTCTCACCTCTTTTGCCTCTTTATTTCATTCGGTGTATCACACCTACTTTACCTCTATTACACAAAACGAAGTGGTAAAACTGGATTTGCACCAGGCGATAGTAGATGCCATCCAGGAAAGCGACGGGCAGCGAGCCCTGAGTGCGTGCCAGGCACTGCTGGCCGCGCCAACCCACCAGCAGGTAAATAAATGACAACGAAAAAAGCGCGCAGCATGGCCGGATTGCCGTGGATTGCAGCCATGGCATTTTTTATGCAGGCACTGGATGCCACCATCCTCAACACAGCGCTTCCCGCTATTGCGCAAAGCCTTAACCGCTCCCCGCTGGCGATGCAGTCCGCCATCATCAGCTACACCCTGACGGTCGCAATGTTAATTCCGGTCAGCGGCTGGCTGGCCGACCGCTTTGGCACCCGCAGAGTTTTCATGCTGGCCGTAACGCTCTTTACGCTCGGTTCACTGGCCTGTGCGCTCTCCTCATCCTTAACGGAGCTGGTTATCTTCCGCG
Source organism: Enterobacter sp. QK-SA4 (assembly GCF_056856775.1). Lineage (NCBI taxonomy): Bacteria > Pseudomonadati > Pseudomonadota > Gammaproteobacteria > Enterobacterales > Enterobacteriaceae > Enterobacter > Enterobacter sp. QK-SA4. The sequence continues at coordinate 4,778,298 of NZ_JBXFXH010000007.1, read as the reverse complement.
TATTGCAGGGCATTGGCGGCGCGATGATGATGCCGGTGGCGCGTCTTGCCTTGCTGCGAGCCTACCCCAGGAGCGAACTGCTTCCCGTGCTCAACTTCGTCACCATGCCGGGCCTGGTCGGCCCGATTCTTGGCCCGGTACTCGGTGGCGTGTTTGTCACCTGGGCAAGCTGGCACTGGATCTTCCTGATTAATATTCCAATTGGCGTTGCGGGGCTGCTGTATGCCCGCAAATATATGCCGAACTTCACCACGCCAAGGCGCAGCTTCGACATGGGAGGCTTTTTCCTGTTTGGCCTGAGCCTGGTGTTATTCTCCAGCGGAATGGAGCTGTTTGGCGAGAAAATCGTCGCGACGTGGTTAGCGCTCTCCGTTATCCTCTGCGGTATTCTGTTATTCCTTCTTTATATACGTCACGCGCGCCGTCACCCGACGCCGTTAATTTCCCTGGGGCTCTTTAACACCCGAACGTTTTCAGTTGGGATTGCAGGAAACATTGCGTCTCGTCTGGGGACGGGTTGCGTACCGTTCCTGATGCCATTGATGCTGCAGGTGGGTTTCGGCTACCCGGCCCTGATTGCTGGCTGCATGATGGCGCCCACGGCAATGGGCTCAATTCTGGCAAAATCAACCGTGACACAGGTGCTGCGCTGGTTTGGCTATCGTAAGACGCTGGTTGGCGTGACGGTCTTTATCGGTCTGATGATTGCGCAGTTCTCGCTGCAATCCGCCGCGTTACCCGTCTGGATGCTGATCCTGCCGCTGTTTGTGTTGGGCATGGCGATGTCGACGCAGTTCACGTCGATGAACACCATCACCCTCGCCGACCTGACTGACGAGAACGCCAGCAGCGGCAACAGCGTGCTGGCGGTAACGCAACAGCTGTCGATCAGTTTAGGGGTTGCCGTGAGTGCAGCGGTGCTGCGGTTTTATGAAGGTTTTGACAGCGCAAATACCGTTGAGCAGTTCCACTATACCTTTATCACCATGGGCGCACTTACTGTGGTATCGGCGCTGGTCTTTATGCTGTTAAAACCGAAAGATGGCCGAAACCTGATTAAAGAGCGTCACAAAGAGAAAGCTAAACCGAACCGCGTTCCATCAGAACAGGAGTAAGCTGCAGGCGTTGCTGTTGCAGCGTGGGCTGCGCCATACGGTGAATCAACACATCGATGGCCAGCTCGCCCAGTTCATCTTTTGGCTGATGGATCGTGGTCAACGGCGGCGTCATGTAGCTGGCCAGTTCGATATCGTCATAGCCAATGACCGCCATATCATCAGGCACGCGTAGCCCCGCCTGATACAACGCCTGGTAGGCACCAAACGCCATCGCGTCGTTACCAATAAACACCGCCTGCGGACGCGGCTTTAGCGCCAGCAGTTTCTGCATCGCCTCGAAACCGCCGTTAAATTCAAAATCACCGGTGATTCGATAGCCATCAGGAATGGCAAGCCCCGCTCGTTCCATGGCGGAGAGATACCCTTCCAGACGCAAACGCGCCGGAGTTTTATCCAGCGGCCCCGTAATACAGGCAATGCGAGTGTGTCCTTTATCAATCAGGTGCTGAGTCGCCATATCACCGCCCAGCAGGGAGTTATCCTGAATGAGATCGCTGGTTCCGTCGAACGGCGCCCAGTCCATCATCACGGTGGGAATCGAAGGATAGCGCTGGATGATCTCTTTCGAGGGCTGGTGCGTTTCGGTGCAGAGCAGCAATAGTCCGTCGACGCGTTTTTGCATCAGCGTTTCCAGGTTACGATTCATGCGCTGCTCGTCGCCCTCGGTATTGCACAGCACCAGGCTGTAGCCACGCTCGAAGCAGCTGCGCTCCACGCCGCGAACCAGTTCTGAATAAAAGGGGTTGGTACTGGCGGTGATCAGCATACCGATAGTGCGCGTCTGGTTGAGCTTAAGGCTGCGCGCCAGCGCAGACGGCGCATAGTTGAGTTCTTTTACCGCAGCTTCAACTTTCCCCCGAATCGCCTCGCTGACGAAGCGATCGTTGTTTATAACGTGGGAGACCGTCGAGGTAGAAACGCCCGCCATGCGGGCGACATCTTTCATTGTGGCCAAGCGTTACCCCTGCTGACTTAAGAATTCATCGATCTCTTTACGCCACGGAACGGAAGGCTGGGCGCCTTTGCGCGTCACCGCAATCGCGGCAGCAGCGTGTGCGAAGCGAATAGCGTCATCCATTCTCTTGCCTTCCAGCAGCGCGGTGACAAGTGCACCGTTAAAGGTATCTCCCGCTGCGATGGTATCAATCGCTTTGACCTTAAAGCCCGGCACGCGACGGCCTTCGCCATTGACGCTTGCCCACACTCCACGGCTACCAAGGGTGATAATCACGGTGCCGATGCCCTTATCATGCAGTGCACGCGCGGCTCGCGCGGCATCGTCATCATTTTCTACGCGAATACCCGTCAGCTTTTCGGCTTCGGTTTCGTTCGGCGTAATGATATCCACCAGTGCCAGCAGCTCGTCTGATAATACACGGGCTGGGGCCGGGTTAAGTACGACAGTGGTATGATTTTCATGCGCAATTTTCGCGGCGGCCAGCACGCTTTCAACCGGTGACTCCAGCTGCATGAGCAGGGCTTCCGCTCCGGCGATGATGGCACGTTGCGCTTCTACGCGCTCCGTCGTCAGCGCAGCGTTAGCACCCGCATGAATACCGATGACATTCTCACCTTCAGCATTGACGAAAATCAGCGCCACGCCGGTCGATTCCCCTGCAACCACGCTGACCGGTGCGATATCAATGTTGTCGCTCGCCAGCTGTTTGCGTACTCGCTCACCGGTATCGTCATCACCCGTGCAGGCGATAAACGCAATATTCGCCCCGCTGCGACCGGCAGCGACGGCCTGGTTGGCGCCTTTACCGCCAAATGCCACCTGATACTGGTTACCCGTGACGGTTTCGCCCGGTGCAGGGAACGATTCAAGGTTAAGAATGTGATCGGCATTGATACTGCCAAGGACGACGAGGTTGCCTGCGGTTTTCATGGTTGGGTTGTCCATCTGAGAGCGCCACCGGTGTTACCCGGTGGCGTATGCCACACTTTTCTTTATTGGTGTCCCTCAGGCAGCCAGCGACTGCCTGATTCGCCTTTTACTGCTTGATGACCAGCTTCAGGTCAACTGGGTATTTAGCCTGAACTTTTTCGCCCTTCAGCACTTTGTCGGCAGTTTCAACGCCAGTGGCGCCAATCTGCTCAGGCAACTGAGCGATGGTCGCAGCCAGTTTGCCATCGTTTACTGCTTTTTCACCATCCGGCGTGCCGTCAAATCCGACAACCATCACATCAGATTTACCTGCGGTCTGCAGGGCACGCAGCGCGCCGAGCGCCATTTCGTCGTTCTGTGCGAACACGGCCTGCACGTCAGGATGCGCGGTCAGCAGGTTCTGCATAACGTTCAGACCTTTAGTACGGTCGAAGTCTGCCGGCTGGCTGGCCAGCACGTTGAATTTGTGTGCAGCCACTGCCTGCTGGAAGCCTTCACCACGCTCGCGGGCTGCAGACGTACCGGCAATCCCCTGCAGTTCGATAACTTTCGCGCCTTCGCCGGCTTTCTTCGCGATGTAATCACCGGCGATTTTACCGCCCAGCACGTTATCAGACGCAATGTGGCTAACAACTTCGCCTTTCGTTGCCTGGCGGTCCAGAGTGATCACCGGAATTTTCGCCTGGTTTGCCATTTTAACGGCGTTACCGACGGCATCAGAATCGGTTGGGTTGATCAGCAGAATTTTGGTGCCGCGAACGGTTAAGTCCTGAACGTTAGCCAGCTCTTTCGCCGGGTTGTTCTGTGAATCCAGCACCACCAGGTTGTAGCCCAGTTTGTCCGCTTCTTTCTGCGCACCGTCCTTCAGGGAGACGAAGAACGGGTTGTTCAGGGTAGAGACAACCAGCGCGATGGTGTCTTTCGCCATGGCGTTAGCACTTACGGTTGCGCTCAGCGCGACAGCAGAAACCAGGGTAGCCAGTTTTTTCATGTTCATATCTAAGATGTCCTGTAGTGTCGTCAGTTACTGTTTTTTGTTGTCTACCAGTACCGCCAGCAAAATCACCACTGCCTTAACGATCATCTGGTAATAGGAGGAAACACCTAACAAATTCAAACCATTATTCAGGAAACCAAGAATCAGTGCGCCGATCAATGTCCCAACAATGCGACCTTTACCGCCCGCAAGACTCGTACCGCCCAGAACCACTGCCGCGATAGCATCCAGCTCATAACCCGTCCCTGCCGTTGGCTGCGCGGAGGAGAGGCGCGCCACTTCGATGATACCTGCCAGCGATGCCAGCAGACCGCACAGGGAGTAAACGATAATTTTGACTTTATTAACGCTGATACCGGACAGGCGCGTTGCCGCTTCGTTACCGCCCAGCGCGTAGATATAACGACCCAGACGGGTGTGGTGCAGCATGTACCACGCCGCCAGGAAGACGATAGCCATGATCCAGACCGGGGTCGGAACACCCAGCGGGCGACCAATACCGAACCAGCCAAACAGATCGGCGTTATCGGTAAAGCCGGTATTGACCGGGCTGCCGTTGGTGTACACCATGGTCACACCGCGCAGCAGCAGCATCATCACCAGCGTAGCGATAAACGCCTGAACGCGGCCTTTTGCTACAATCACGCCGGTTACGGCACCAATCGCCGCGCCTGCCGCCAGGGCCGCGGCCACGGCCACCAGCGCGTTGACTTCAATGCCGACAATCGAAGCGGCGATCGCGCCGGTGAGCGCCAGCAGGGAACCGACGGACAGATCGATCCCTGAGGTCAAAATCACCAGCGTCATGCCGACCGCCATAATGGCGTTCACCGATGTTTGCTGCAGAATGTTGAACAGGTTATTAACGGTGAAAAAGTTTGGGCTCATGGTCGATACAATCGCGATCAGCACCAGCAGGGCAATCAGCGATTTTTGTTCCATCAGCCATGCCTTTGTGAAATAGCGGCGACCAGAAACAGCCTGGGTAGTCATCTTCTTACTCCTGATTCACGCGATTAAGCTTGCCCACAGCGGCAGCCATCAGAACTTCCTGGGTGGCCTGCTCGCGAGTGAATTCACCGCCGAGATGCCCTTCATGCATGACGATAATGCGATCGCTCATGCCTAATACTTCTGGCATCTCGGAAGAGACCAGAATGATGCTCAGACCGTCGGCCTTGAACTGGTTAATCAGCTGATAGATCTCTTTCTTCGCGCCCACGTCCACGCCGCGGGTTGGCTCGTCGAGGATCAACACTTTCGGGCGCGTCATCAGCCCGCGCGCAATCGCCACTTTTTGCTGATTACCGCCGGACAACAGGCCAATCGCCTGCTCCATCGACGGGGTTTTAACGTTAAAGAGGCGGATAAAATCACTCACCGCCTGCTGCTCATCTTTATGCTTCAGGCTACCGCCGCTATGGCTGAAATAGCGCAGCGCGGTCAGGGACATGTTCTCTTTAACCGACATCCCCAGCACCAGGCCGTCGCGTTTGCGGTCTTCGGAGATATAAACGATGCCGTTCGCCAGGCCATCCTGCGGAGAGCGGGTGACCACTTCATGACCGTCGAGGGTGACATAACCGCTGGTGCGCGGCAGTGCGCCGTACAACACTTTCATCAGCTCGGTACGCCCGGCCCCCATCAGGCCCGCCACGCCCAGGATCTCGCCCTGGCGCAGGGTAAAGGTCACGTCGTTCACACCCGGACCGCAGAGGTTGTCCACCTTCAGGCGGATCTCACCCGGCGCTTTCTCCAGATGCGGATACTGATCTTCGAGCTTGCGTCCCACCATCATTTCGATGAGCGTATCTTCGGTCAGCGTGGCGACTTCGCGCTCGGCAATAAACTGCCCGTCGCGGAAGACGGTGACGTCATCGCAGATTTCGAAGATCTCTTTCATGCGGTGAGAGATATAGACAATCCCGCGCCCCTGCGATTTCAGCTCGCGGATCACGCGGAACAAGGATTCGGTTTCGGTGTCGGTCAGAGCGTCGGTGGGTTCATCCATAATGATGACCTTCGACTCAAAGCTCAGCACCTTCGCAATTTCCACCATCTGCTGATCGCCAATGGACAGATCGCCTACCAGTCGGTCGCTCTTAAAGCGCAGGTTCAGCTTCGCCAGCAGCTTGTCCGCTTCGGCATACATGGTTTTCCAGTCGATTTTGCCGAACCGGTTAACAAACTCGCGGCCGAGGAAGATGTTTTCCGCAATGGTGAGCTGCGGGATCAGGTTCAGCTCCTGGTGAATAATACCGATGCCCGCTTCCTGAGAGGATTTTGGGCCATTGAAGGTGGTCTCTTTCCCCAGCCAGACGAGTGAACCGGCATCGCGTTGATAGATACCGGTCAGCACTTTCATCATGGTGGATTTGCCGGCACCGTTTTCGCCCACCAGCGCCATCACGCGCCCGGGGTAGACGTTCAGCGCCGCGCCGGAGAGGGCTTTTACGCCCGGGAACGACTTATCGATCCCTTTGAGTTGCAGTAATGCGTCCATGATGGCCTCAGAAGGTGACGCCAGCACAGAGAATGATATTCGCATACGGGGAACACTCCCCGCTGCGAATCACCGCCTGACTGTCAGCGGTTTGTTGTTTGAACTGTTCGTGCGTCGTGTAACGAATTTCTATGGTGTTTCCCTGGTGTTGTTGCAGTTGCTCAATATGGCTGAGCAACGTTTCGTGGAGTTGCGGATTATGTTGTTTAATTTCCGCCGCGAGAATGGCTGCCTCAACCTGCATCTCCGCCGTCACAACTTCCAGTACCTGCATAAACGAGGGTACACCCTGCGTTAACGCCATATCGATACGGGTTGTGCTGCGCGGAACCGGTAAGCCTGCATCGCAAACCACCAGCGTATCGGTATGCCCAAGACGGGAAATAACCGATGAGATTTCTGAGTTGAGTACCGTGCCTTTCTTCATTTTCTTGCTCCACTAGCGAAACGTTTCGCTGACGTCAGTTTAATCTCAAGAATGTTCAGAAAACCATCATGACGTAACAGATTTGTGATCGCCGTCGAAACGTTTCGCTAAGTGAAATGCAGAGACAATTATTGTGGGTTGGCGAGGGGTTTGGTAGGCCGGGTAAGCGAAGCGCCACCCGGCATTTTCAGAAGGGATTAGATCTCGACCTGCGTTCCCAGCTCAATCACGCGGTTAGGCGGGATCTCAAACTGGTCAGGCGCGCGCAGGGCGTTACGCTGCAGGATGAGGTACAGCTTTCCGCGCAGACGCAGATACCACGGTCGCTTGCCGATGATCAGCGACTCGTGCGACATAAAGAACGACGTCTCCATCATCCGGCAGCTCAGCCCTTCCAGACCGCAGCGGTGGAACACCTCTTCCACGTTTGGCGTTTCGCGCCAGCCGTAGCTCGCAACAACGCGCCAGAATGTCGGCGAAAGCTGCTCGATCTGAACACGACGCACGTTGTGAACATAAGGCGCATCTTCGGTGCGCAGCGTCAGCAAGATCACGCGCTCGTGCAGCACTTTGTTGTGCTTGAGATTATGCATCAGCGCGAACGGGATGACGTTCAGCGCGCGAGACATATACACCGCCGTGCCCGGCACGCGGACCGGCGGGGATTTCTCCAGCGAAGCGATCATCGCCTCCAGGGAGTTACCGTGCTCATGCATGCGGCGCAGCAGGCGGAAACGCTCGCTTTTCCAGGTGGTCATGACAATGAACATCACCAGACCCAGCGTCAGCGGCAGCCAGCCACCGGAGACAATCTTGTCGAGGTTCGCGGAGAACAGAGGCACGTCAATGCACAGGAAGCCCACCAGAATCATCGCCACGAGGAATTTATTCCAGTGCCAGTTTCGGTACGCTACCGTGGTGGAGAGCAGTGATGTCAGCACCATCGTACCGGTTACGGCAATACCGTACGCCGCCGCCAGGTTACTGGAGTGCTCGAAGCTGACGATAACAATAACAACAGCGAAATAGAGGAGCCAGTTAACGAACGGGATGTAGATCTGGCCCGACTCCATCTCTGAGGTATGGATGATGCGCATTGGCGAGAGATACCCCAGACGCACGGCCTGGCGCGTCAGAGAAAACACGCCGGAAATCACCGCCTGGGAGGCAATGACGGTCGCCAGCGTCGCCAGGATAAGCATCGGCACCAGCGCCCAGTCGGGCGCCAGCAGGAAGAACGGGTTCTTGATCGCTTCCGGGTTTTTAAGCAACAGCGCGCCCTGACCGAAGTAGTTCAGCACCAGCGACGGCAGCACCACAATAAACCATGCCACGCGGATAGGCAGTTTCCCGAAGTGGCCCATGTCAGCATACAGCGCTTCCACACCGGTGATGGAGAGCACGACGGCCCCCAGCGCCACGAAGGAAACCACTTTGTATTCGAGGAAGAAATGCACCGCCCAGTAAGGGTTCAGCGCATGCAGCACTTCCGGGTTCGCGATAATGCTGCGTAAACCAAGCGCCGCCAGGATCAGGAACCAGGCCAGCATAATCGGCGCGAACAATTTACCCACCAGCCCTGTACCGTGCTTCTGGATCATGAACAGCAGCGTCAGGACAATAATGGCCAGCGGAACCACCCATGAATCAAGCTGCGGAGCGATAATCTCCAGCCCCTCAATCGCCGACAGCACCGAGATAGCCGGCGTTATCACCACTTCCCCGTAGAAGAAACTGCCGCCAATCAGGCCGATAATGACCAGCACAGAGGTCATCCTGGCCGAGGTATTACGCCCGGCAAGAGACATCAGGGTCAGGATCCCACCTTCACCTGCGTTATCAGCACGCATAACGAAGGAGAGATATTTAACGGAAACCACCAGGATCAGCAGCCAGAAAATGAGGGACAGGAAGCCAAACACGGCATCGCGTTCAACACCAAAACCAAACTGGCCGGACAGACATTCACGAAGCGTATAAAGCGGGCTGGTGCCGATATCACCGTAGACAACCCCGATCGCCGCAAGCGTTATTGCGGGTAATGATTGCTTATTATCAGTGCTCATAGACTAGTCTTTTCGTTTAAATAACAAATGTGTTCCCGGTCCCTTGGCCCACAAAAAGCGCACAGTATGCACGATTCATTGCAAAATCGTACCCCTAAATGCAACCGCATTAATGTAGCGCAAAGAAAATTGCGCCGCACTTCAGTCTATTACCAGCCCTGACTGAAACGTCTATACTCGCTTCAATTGGCCGCCACGACGGCGAAAGGATGCAAAACTATTATGGCTCACTCACATTTATTAGCAGAAAGAATTTCCCGCCTCAGCAGCGCGCTGGAGAAAGGCCTTTTCGAGCGTAGCCACGCCATTCGCCTCTGTTTACTGGCGGCGCTGAGCGGTGAGAGCGTATTTTTGCTGGGACCGCCGGGCATTGCCAAAAGCCTGATTGCCCGCAGGCTGAAATTTGCTTTTCAGAACGCCCGCGCCTTCGAATATCTCATGACCCGGTTTTCCACCCCAGAAGAAGTTTTTGGTCCGCTCTCCATTCAGGCATTGAAAGACGAGGGGCGCTATCAGCGTCTGACTGAAGGGTATCTTCCGGAGGCTGAGATTGTTTTTCTCGATGAGATCTGGAAAGCGGGGCCGGCTATTCTTAACACCCTCCTCACGGCGATAAACGAACGTCGATTCCGTAACGGCGCCAGTGAAGAGAAAATCCCGATGCGCCTGCTGGTGGCCGCCTCTAACGAACTGCCTGAAGCCGACAGCAGTCTGGAAGCGCTGTATGACCGTATGCTTATCCGTCTGTGGCTGGACAAAGTGCAGGATAAGTCCAACTTCCGCTCCATGCTGGTCAGCCAGCAGGATGAAAGTGAAAACCCGGTATCCGCTTCGCTGCAGGTGACGGATGAGGAGTATCACCAGTGGCAGCAGGATATCGGCAAAATCAAACTGCCAGACGCCGTCTTCGAGCTGATCTATCTGCTGCGCCAGCAGCTTGATCTCATCCCTTCAGCGCCCTATGTCTCCGATCGCCGGTGGAAAAAAGCGATCCACCTGCTGCAGGCGAGCGCCCTGTTCAGCGGGCGTGATGCCGTCGCGCCAATCGATCTGATCCTGCTGAAAGACTGCCTCTGGCACGACGCAGAAGGCATGAATCTGATGCAGCAGCAGCTTGACGTTTTGATGACCGGACACGCCTGGGGACAGCAGGCAATGCTCAACCAGCTGGGGGCGATTGCCCAGCGGCGCATCCAGCTCCAGCAGCAGCAAAGTGATAAAACCGCGCTGAAAGTGAATCGCCTTGGGGGCATGTTCGCCCGCAAACCGCACTACGAGCTTCCCGCGGATCTGACCGGCGCAACGCTAACGCTGCTGCTCCAGCAGCCGCTTAAACTGCATGATATGCAGGTGGTGCACATTACGATTGAGCGCGAGGCGCTGGCGCAGTGGCTGGATAAGGGCGGAGAGATCCGAGGAAAACTCAACGGCATTGGTTTCGCGCAGCCGCTGAATATGGAAGTGGACAGTAGCCAGCACCTGGTGATCCGTGACGTCAGCCTCCAGGGATCGCGTCTTGCGCTGCCGGGAACCGCTTCGGATAGCGTGCCGGAAGAGATCAAGCAGCAGCTGGAAGCGCTGGATACCGAATGGCATCAGCAGCACACCCGCTTTAGCGAGCAGCAAAAATGCCTCTTTATTCATAGCGACTGGTTAGGTCGCATCGAAGCCAGCCTGCAGGACGTCAGCGCGCAGATCAAACAGGCGCGTCAATGCTAACGCTCGATACGCTTAACGTCATGCTGGCCGTCAGCGAGGAGGGGTTGATCGAAGAAGTGGTCATTACCCTTCTGGCGTCGCCGCAGCTGGCGGCGTTTTTTGAAAAATTTCCGAAGCTAAAAAAGGCGATGACGGACGATCTGCCCCGCTGGCGGGAAAATTTGCGTCAGCGGTTCAGGGAGACCGAAGTTCCGCCTGAGTTAACGGAAGAGGTGGCCTGCTATCAGCAGTGCCAGCGGCTCTCCACGTCGCAGTTTATCGTCCAGCTCCCGCAAACCCTGACGTTGCTCGATAACGTCCACTCTCCGTTTGCCAGCCAGGCCCGGGCGCTGGTCACGGATAACGCCACCTTTACACCCGCACTGCATACCCTCTTCTTACAGCGCTGGCGCCTCAGCCTGGTGGTTCAGGCCACAACGCTGAACCAGCAGCTGCTGGATGAAGAGCGTGAACAGCTGCTCAGCGAAGTTCAGGAACGTATGACGCTGAGCGGCCAGCTTGAAGAGGTGCTGGTAGAAAATGAAAACGCCGCCGGACGTCTGTGGGACATGAGCGCCGGGCAGCTGAAGCGCGGTGACTACCAGCTGATCGTGAAGTACGGCGACTTTCTAACGCAGCAGCCCGAGCTGATGAAGCTTGCAGAACAGCTGGGGCGCTCAAGGGAGGCAAAGTCGGTCCCAAAGAAAGATGCCCCGATGGAAACCTTCCGCACCCTGGTGCGCGAACCGGCTACCGTGCCTGAGCAGGTCGACGGGCTCCAGCAGAGCGACGACATCTTACGCCTGCTGCCGACCGAGCTAAGCACGCTGGGGATGACCGAGCTGGAGTATGAGTTTTATCGTCGGCTGGTTGAAAAACAGCTTCTCACCTACCGACTGCACGGTGAAGCCTGGCGCGAGAAAGTCAGCCAACGGCCGGTCGTCCATCAGGATTTTGATGAACAGCCGCGCGGGCCATTCATTGTTTGCGTGGATACGTCCGGTTCGATGGGCGGGTTTAACGAGCAGTGCGCGAAGGCGTTCTGTCTGGCACTGATGCGCGTGGCGCTGGCCGATCGCCGTCGCTGCTTCATCATGCTCTTCTCCAGCGAGGTGGTGGGCTATGAGCTGACGAACCAGCAGGGGATCGAGCAGGCAATCCGCTTTCTGAGCCAGCGCTTTCGCGGCGGCACGGATCTGGCCAGCTGCTTCCGCAGTATTGTGGAGCGTATGCAGGGCGGCGACTGGTACGACGCTGACGCGGTGGTGATTTCCGATTTTATTGCCCAGCGGCTGCCGGATGACGTGGTGAATAAGGTGAAGGAATTACAGCGGGTGCACCAGCACCGTTTTCATGCGGTGGCGATGTCCGCTCATGGAAAACCCGGCATCATGCGCATCTTCGATCATATCTGGCGCTTTGATACCGGGCTGCGTAGCCGCCTGCTCAGACGCTGGCAGCGTTAATTACAGAAGAGAACCGACGCTTTCACGTACCTGCTGCGGCCAGACGCCACACTGAACCTGACCGATATGGGGTAATTGCAGCAGCAGCATGGTTAAACGGGACTGGCCGATACCGCCGCCGATCGTCTGAGGCATTTCACCGCGCAGCAGCGCCTGGTGCCACTCGAGTTTGAGACGATCTTCATCACCGGTGACCGCCAGCTGGCGCTTCAGCGCGTCGGCATCCACGCGGATCCCCATAGATGAAATCTCGAATGCGTCTTCCAGTACCGGGTTCCACACCAGAATATCGCCGTTCAGCCCGGCAAATTCGCCCTCACCTACAGTGCTCCAGTCATCATAATCCGGCGCGCGAACGTCGTGGCGTTTGCCATCAGACAGTTTGCCGCCGATACCGATCAGGAATACTGCACCTAATTCTTTAGCGATCGCTCGCTCGCGACCTTTAGCATCGAGATCCGGGAAGCGGCTCAGCAGCTCCTGGCTGTGGACAAAGTGGATCGTATCCGGCAGGAACGGTGCCAGACCAAACTCTTTGCTCACGGCCGCTTCGGTTGCTTTGATCCCGGCGTAGATCGCCTCAACGGTGGATTTCAGCGTACCGACGTGGCGTTCACCATCACCCATTACGCGCTCCCAGTCCCACTGGTCAACGTAAACGGAATGAATCGGAGAAAGGCGGTCTTCATCGGGACGAAGGGCTTTCATGTGCGTGTAGAGCCCTTCGCCCGCGCTGAAGTCGTGTTGTCCCAGAGTTTGACGCTTCCACTTCGCCAGGGAATGAACCACTTCGAACTGAGCGTCTGGCAGCGTTTTCACTTTTACCTGTACCGCTTTTTCGCATCCAGAGAGGTTATCCTGCGTCCCGTCACCCACGCGGCTCAGAATCGGCGCCTGAACTTCAATAAGGCCAAGCTTCTCTTCCAGCTGGCGGGAAAAATGGGATTTTACGAAACTGATCTGGCGATGTTTTGCGATGTAAGCGGTTTTCATTATTTATACTCCTGCGTCCTGTTGATATTGATTAAGCAACAGAAATGGCATCAGATTCAATAACTCATCAACAAAAAGCCACCTTCACTTTTGATTCGATAAAATTAAAAGCTAGAATAGGGTGATTCATTAATCCTCATAAGAAAAAACTATGGAAAATTATCAGATCGACAATCTCGACCGCGGCATTCTGGAGGCGTTAATGGCCAATGCCCGCACCGCCTACGCCGAGCTGGCAAAACAGTTTGGCGTCAGCCCGGGAACCATTCACGTCCGCGTAGAGAAGATGAAGCAGGCGGGGATCATTACCGGCGCACGCATTGACGTCAGTCCTAAACATCTGGGTTACGACGTCTGCTGCTTCATCGGCATCATTCTTAAAAGCGCCAAAGACTACCCTTCCGCCCTGGCGAAGCTGAACGCGCTGGATGAAGTCACCGAGGCGTATTACACCACCGGGCATTACAGCATCTTTATTAAAGTCATGTGTCGATCCATCGACGCCCTCCAGCAGGTACTTATCAACAAGATCCAAACAATCGATGAAATTCAGTCCACCGAGACGCTGATCTCCCTGCAAAACCCGATCATGCGTACCATCCGCCCGTGATCGGGCAAATTCATTCCCACATTTTCCACAGGTAGATCCCAGCTCGTTCACAGCGTACAATGACCGTCTCTTTATCTGGGCGAGCGATCAATGGCGGACATTACCCTTATCAGCGGCAGCACCCTTGGTGGTGCGGAATACGTAGCGGAACACCTGGCTGAAAAGCTGGAAGATGCGGGCTTTTCCACGGAAACCCTGCACGGTCCGTTGCTTGAAGATCTCCCGACTGACGGGGTCTGGCTGCTGATCACCTCCACGCACGGCGCGGGCGATCTGCCGGATAACCTGCAACCTTTATATGACGAACTGCTGGAACAGCAGCCCGACCTGTCAAACGTCCGTTTTGGCGCGGTGGGGATCGGCAGTCGTGAATATGACACCTTTTGCGGGGCAATAGAGAAAGTTGAAGCCGCTGTAACCTCTTGTGGAGCAAAACAGCTGGGTGAAACGCTCAAGATCAACATCCTCGATCATGACATTCCGGAGGATCCAGCCGAGATCTGGCTCGCGGAATGGAAAAATTTACTCAAAAACGATTAAAGATCGCGCGAACAGATGTGGATAACTCTGGTTAAAAGCTCGTATTAACCCGTAGTTATCCAAAGAACAACTGTTGTATCGTTTTTGACCTGTGTATAAAGTCGTGATCTGATCCCAGCTTATACTGTCCAGGATCACCGATCATTCACAGCAAACGATCCTTTCTAACTGCATGATCTTCTTTGTGAGATCGGACTTATCCACACAGGTTCGCGATCCTAATAAGAGATCACAATAGAACAGATCTCTAAATAAAAAGATCTTCTTTTTAATAGCCCAGGATCCCAATGCTTTCTCGAAAGACTAAAGTTGAGTAGAATCCACGGCCCGGGCTTCAATCCATTTTCATACCGCTTTACGCGAGGCAGACCACCATGTTTTATCAGGATCCTTTTGACGTCATCATCATTGGCGGGGGTCATGCAGGCACTGAGGCCGCAATGGCCGCAGCGCGTATGGGTCAGCAGACCCTGCTTTTGACACACAATATCGACACGCTGGGACAAATGTCCTGTAATCCGGCGATTGGCGGCATTGGGAAAGGACACCTGGTAAAAGAAGTGGATGCACTTGGCGGCCTGATGGCGAAAGCGATCGATCATGCTGGCATCCAGTTTAGGATACTAAACGCGAGTAAAGGTCCCGCCGTGCGTGCGACCCGAGCTCAGGCAGACCGCGTACTTTACCGTCAGGCTGTGCGTACCGCCCTGGAGAACCAGCCGAACCTGATGATCTTCCAGCAGGCGGTTGAAGATCTTATCGTTGAGAACGATCGCGTCGTAGGTGCCGTGACCCAGATGGGTCTCAAATTCCGTGCGAAAGCCGTGGTGCTGACCGTGGGCACATTCCTGGACGGTAAAATTCATATCGGTCTGGATAACTACAGCGGTGGCCGTGCCGGCGATCCGCCGTCTATTCCCCTGTCTCGCCGTCTGCGTGAACTGCCGCTGCGCGTCAGCCGCCTGAAAACCGGTACGCCGCCGCGTATTGATGCGCGCACCATTGATTTCAGCGTGCTGGCGCAACAGCACGGTGATAATCCGATGCCGGTGTTCTCGTTCATGGGCAATGCGGCTCAGCATCCGCAGCAGGTACCGTGCTACATCACGCATACCAACGAGAAAACCCATGACGTGATCCGCAATAACCTCGATCGTAGCCCCATGTATGCCGGCGTGATCGAAGGGATCGGCCCACGCTACTGTCCGTCGATCGAAGACAAAGTGATGCGCTTCGCCGATCGTAACCAGCACCAGATCTTCCTGGAGCCGGAAGGGCTGACCTCTAATGAAATTTATCCGAACGGCATCTCCACCAGCCTGCCGTTCGATGTACAGATGCAAATTGTTCGCTCAATGCAGGGGATGGAGAATGCGAAAATCGTTCGTCCCGGCTACGCTATTGAGTACGATTTCTTCGATCCGCGCGACCTGAAGCCAACCCTGGAAAGCAAATTCATCCACGGTCTGTTCTTCGCGGGGCAGATTAACGGCACTACCGGCTACGAAGAAGCGGCTGCGCAGGGCCTGCTTGCCGGTTTGAACGCCGCGCGCTTCTCCGCTGAGAAAGAGGGCTGGGCACCAGGCCGTTCTCAGGCGTATCTGGGCGTGCTGGTTGACGATCTCTGCACGCTGGGTACCAAAGAGCCGTATCGTATGTTTACCTCTCGCGCTGAATATCGCCTGATGCTGCGTGAAGATAACGCCGACCTGCGTCTGACCGAAATGGGCCGCGAGCTGGGTCTGGTCGATGACGAACGCTGGGCGCGGTTCAACGAAAAGCTGGAGCGCATTGAACAGGAACGTCAGCGCCTGAAAACCACCTGGGTGAATCCGCAGGCGGAAACCGCCGCCGAAGTAAACGCTCACTTAACCGCGCCGCTGTCGCGTGAAGCCAGCGGGGAAGATCTGCTGCGCCGTCCTGAAGTCACCTACGAGAACCTGGTCAAACTGACCGCCTTCGCGCCGGGGCTGGAAGACGCTGAAGCGGCAGAGCAGGTTGAGATCCAGGTGAAGTACGAAGGTTACATCGCGCGTCAGCAGGATGAGATCGAAAAACAGCAGCGTAACGAAAACACGCTGCTGCCGGAAATGCTGGACTACCGCCAGGTAACGGGCCTTTCCAACGAAGTGATCGCCAAGCTGAACGATCACAAACCGGTATCGATCGGCCAGGCATCCCGTATCTCCGGCGTCACGCCTGCAGCGATTTCGATCCTGCTGGTCTGGCTGAAAAAGCAGGGCATGCTGCGCCGCAGCGCGTAATGCCCAGAACATTGCCCGGTGGCGCTGCGCTTACCGGGCCTGATGAACCCGTAGGGCGGGTAAGCGAAGCGCCACCCGCCACCTAAGTTTTCCAACAGGTATTCACCGTGCTCAACAAACTCTCTCGTCTGCTGGATCAGGCAGGTATTTCGCTCACCGATCACCAGAAAAATCAGCTGGTGGCCTATGTCGATATGCTGAACAAATGGAACAAAGCGTACAACCTGACTTCAGTACGTGACCCCAACGAGATGCTGGTACGCCATATTCTCGATAGCATCGTGGTTGCCCCGTGGCTGAAAGGTGAGCGTTTTATCGACGTGGGTACGGGACCTGGTTTACCGGGCGTTCCGCTGTCGATTGTTCGCCCTGAGAGCCACTTCACGCTGCTGGACAGCCTTGGCAAGCGCGTGCGCTTTTTACGTCAGGTACAGCATGAGCTGAAGCTTGAAAACATCACGCCCGTGCAGAGCAGGGTAGAGGAGTTCCCGGCAGAGCCGCCGTTTGACGGTGTTATCAGCCGCGCGTTTGCTTCGCTCAATGATATGGTGAGCTGGTGTAAGCACTTGCCGGCAGAGAATGGCCGCTTTTATGCGCTGAAAGGGCAGTTGCCAGGCGATGAGATTGAACAGCTCCCGGACGGTTTTGCTGTTGAATCCATCGAGAAATTACACATTCCTCAGCTCGATGGGGAGCGTCATCTGGTGATAATTAAGCCAAACAATTTTTAAAAAATTAATAAAAAATGTGGAATTTGTGCTGTTCTTCGCATGTTAAAAAACAGCACAACTACCGGGGATTTACCGGTGAGCTTTTAACCTCTTTTTCACTAAGGTTTTTCTTCAGGTTAACCTGGCCACTTTTATTCACCGAGAAGATAGTCATCTGTGAAAATATAAGTCTGCTAAAAGTGGGGGGCAGTAACCAGAACGCAATGTTAATTGTTTATTAAGAATGTCAATAAAACGTTTTTATTGTGTACTGGGCTGTTTTGAAAATAGTTACGACGTTTTGCTTTTAATTTCATAAAGTTAAATTTATGCGATTTGCGCCTTTGATAAATACAACCTTATCGCAAATGTGTGTTTTGTGATCTCGTGCACGCTTTATCGCCAACGTTTTCGCGCTGTTTGCAGTTTTGGTCGAAGGTTGACGCTTTCAGCGAAAGTTAAAAAATAGCGGTGGGGAAAAATATTTAAACATTTATTCACCTTTTCGCTACTTAATGTTTGAAATCACGGGTGCGCACCGTATAATTTGTCCGCTTTTTGATGCTTGACTCTGAGCCTTAAAGGACGTTTTATACGACACGCGGCATACCTCGAAGGGAGCAGGAGTAAAAACGTGATGTCTATGTCGCTCTTGAGTAGAAACGTTGCTCGTAAGCTTCTGTTCATTCAGTTTCTGGCTGTGATAGCAAGTGGACTGCTGTTTAGCCTCAAAGACCCCTTCTGGGGCATCTCCGCCGTGTGCGGGGGTTTGGCGGTTGTGCTGCCAAACGTGTTGTTTATGATTTTTGCCTGGCGTCATCAGGCGCATACACCCGCCAAAGGCCGCGTGGCCTGGTCCTTCGCCCTCGGCGAAGTGTGTAAGGTGTTGCTGACCTTTGCTCTACTGGTGATGGCGCTGGCGGTTTTGAAAGTGGTCTTCATGCCGCTGATAGCAACGTGGGTTTTGGTGCTGGTGGTACAAGTTCTGGCTCCAGCTGTAATCAATAACAAAGGGTAAAAGGCATCATGGCTTCAGAAAATATGACGCCGCAGGATTACATAGGTCACCATCTGAATAACCTTCAGCTGGACCTGCGTACATTCTCGCTGGTGGATCCACATAACCCCCCGGCCACCTTCTGGACGATCAACATCGACTCCATGTTCTTCTCGGTGGTTTTGGGTCTTCTGTTCCTGGCCATGTTCCGCGGTGTTGCTAAACGAGCGACCAGCGGTGTACCAGGGAAATTCCAGACCTTCATCGAAATGATCATCGGCTTCGTCCATGGCAGCGTCAAAGACATGTACCATGGTAAGAGCAAGCTGATTGCTCCGCTGGCCCTGACCGTGTTCGTTTGGGTCTTCCTGATGAACCTGATGGACCTGCTGCCAATCGATCTGCTGCCGTTTATCGGCGAGCATATCTTCGGCCTGCCTGCGCTGCGTGTTGTACCGTCTGCGGACGTGAACATCACCCTGTCGATGGCGCTGGGCGTGTTTATCCTGATTCTTTTCTACAGCATCAAAATGAAAGGCGTAAGCGGCTTTGTGAAAGAGCTTACCTTGCAGCCGTTCAACCACTGGGCGTTTATTCCGGTCAACCTGATCCTGGAAGGCGTTAGCCTGCTGTCCAAACCTGTTTCACTGGGTCTGCGACTGTTTGGCAACATGTATGCGGGTGAGCTGATTTTCATTCTGATCGCGGGTCTTCTGCCGTGGTGGTCACAGTGGATTCTGAATGTGCCATGGGCCATTTTCCACATCCTGATCATTACGCTGCAAGCCTTTATCTTCATGGTTCTGACGATCGTCTATCTGTCGATGGCGTCTGAAGAGCACTGATTTTTTACCAACACTACTACGTTTTAATTGAAACAAACTGGAGACTGTCATGGAAAACCTGAATATGGATCTGCTGTACATGGCTGCCGCTGTGATGATGGGTCTGGCGGCTATCGGTGCTGCGATCGGTATCGGCATCCTCGGGGGCAAATTCCTGGAAGGCGCAGCGCGTCAACCTGATCTGATTCCTCTGCTGCGTACTCAGTTCTTTATCGTTATGGGTCTGGTGGATGCTATCCCAATGATCGCTGTAGGTCTGGGTCTGTACGTGATGTTTGCTGTCGCGTAGTAGTAGTTTTAAAACCCTAAGCCACAGAAATTAAAGAGGTATTGTGCTGTGAACATGAACGCAACAATCCTCGGCCAGGCCATCGCGTTTATTCTCTTTGTCTGGTTCTGCATGAAGTATGTATGGCCGCCTTTAATGGCTGCCATCGAAAAACGTCAGAAAGAAATTGCTGACGGTCTGGCTTCTGCAGAACGCGCTAAGAAAGATTTGGACCTTGCACAGGCCAACGCGACAGACCAGCTGAAAAAAGCGAAAGCTGAAGCTCAGGTAATCATTGAACAGGCTAACAAACGCCGTTCTCAGATCCTGGACGAAGCCAAAGCTGAAGCAGAACAGGAACGTACTAAGATCGTGACACAGGCTCAGGCAGAAATTGATGCTGAGCGTAAACGTGCTCGTGAAGAACTGCGTAAGCAGGTTGCGATTCTGGCTGTTGCTGGCGCCGAGAAGATCATCGAACGTTCCGTGGATGAAGCTGCTAACAGCGACATCGTGGACAAACTTGTCGCTGAACTGTAAGGAGGGAGGGGCTGATGTCTGAATTTGTTACGGTAGCTCGCCCCTACGCCAAAGCAGCTTTTGACTTTGCTGTCGAACACCAAAATGTCGATCGCTGGCAGGATATGCTGGCGTTTGCCGCTGAGGTGACGAAAAACGAACAAATGGCTGAGTTGCTTTCCGGTGCGTTAGCACCTGAAACTCTCGCCGCGTCGTTTATCGCCGTGTGCGGAGAGCAACTGGATGCCAACGGCCAGAACCTGATTAAGGTGATGGCAGAAAATGGTCGTCTCCGTGTGCTCCCGGATGTTCTCGAGCAGTTTGAGCACTTACGTGCCCTTAGTGAAGCAACCGCTGAAGTCGAAGTGACTTCTGCGACTGAACTGAGTAATGAACAGCTTGCGAAAATCACCGCCGCGATGGAAAAACGTCTGTCACGCAAAGTTAAGCTGAATTGCAAAATCGATAAGTCTGTAATGGCAGGCGTAATCATCCGTTCGGGTGATATGGTCATTGATGGCAGCGTACGCGGCCGTCTTGAACGCCTTGCAGACGTCTTGCAGTCTTAAGGGGACTGGAGCATGCAACTGAATTCCACCGAAATCAGCGAACTGATCAAGCAGCGCATTGCTCAGTTCAGTGTTGTGAGTGAAGCTCACAACGAAGGTACTATTGTTTCTGTAAGTGACGGTGTTATCCGCATCCACGGCCTGGCCGATTGTATGCAGGGTGAGATGATTTCCCTGCCGGGTAACCGTTACGCTATCGCACTGAACCTGGAGCGCGACTCCGTAGGTGCAGTTGTGATGGGTCCATACGCTGACCTCGCCGAAGGCATGAAGGTTAAGTGTACTGGCCGTATTCTGGAAGTGCCGGTTGGCCGTGGCCTGCTGGGTCGCGTTGTTAACACCCTGGGTGCGCCAATCGACGGTAAAGGTCCGGTTGAGCACGATGGCTTCTCCCCAATCGAAGTTATCGCACCAGGCGTTATCGACCGTCAGTCCGTAGATCAGCCTGTTCAGACAGGTTATAAGTCCGTTGATGCCATGATCCCAATCGGTCGTGGTCAGCGTGAACTGATCATCGGTGACCGTCAGACCGGTAAAACCGCGATGGCTATCGACGCCATCATCAACCAGCGTGACTCCGGCATCAAATGCGTGTACGTGGCCATCGGCCAGAAAGCGTCCACCATTTCTAACGTGGTTCGTAAACTGGAAGAGCACGGCGCACTGTCTAACACCATCGTTGTGGTAGCAACCGCGTCTGAATCTGCTGCACTGCAATACCTGGCACCATACGCCGGTTGCGCAATGGGCGAATACTTCCGTGACCGCGGTGAAGATGCGCTGATCGTATACGATGACCTGTCTAAACAGGCTGTTGCTTATCGTCAGGTTTCCCTGCTGCTCCGTCGTCCACCTGGACGTGAAGCGTTCCCTGGCGACGTATTCTACCTCCACTCTCGTCTGCTGGAGCGTGCTTCCCGCGTTAACGCGGAATACGTCGAGAACTTCACCAAAGGTGAAGTGAAGGGTAAAACGGGCTCTCTGACCGCTCTGCCGATCATTGAAACCCAGGCGGGTGACGTTTCTGCGTTCGTTCCGACCAACGTAATCTCCATTACCGATGGTCAGATCTTCCTGGAAACCAACCTGTTTAACTCCGGTATTCGTCCGGCGGTTAACCCGGGTATCTCCGTATCCCGTGTTGGTGGTGCTGCTCAGACCAAGATCATCAAGAAACTGTCCGGTGGTATCCGTACCGCGCTGGCACAGTATCGTGAACTGGCTGCGTTCTCTCAGTTCGCATCCGATCTGGACGAAGCAACCCGTAAACAGCTGAGCCACGGTCAGAAAGTGACCGAGCTGCTGAAGCAGAAACAGTACGCTCCAATGTCTGTTGCTCAGCAGGGCCTGGTACTGTTCGCGGCTGAACGCGGTTACCTCGAAGATGTGGAACTGGCGAAAATCGGTAGCTTCGAAGCCGCTCTGCTGGCTTACGTCGACCGTGATCACGCTCCGCTGATGCAAGAGATCAACCAGACCGGTGGCTATAACGACGAAATCGAAGGCAAGCTGAAAGCTATCCTCGATTCCTTCAAAGCAACCCAATCCTGGTAATCGTCCGGCGGCTGGTCTCAGGACAAGCCGCCTGGCATTGAGGAGAAGCTCATGGCCGGCGCAAAAGAGATACGTAGTAAGATCGCAAGCGTCCAGAACACGCAAAAGATCACTAAAGCGATGGAGATGGTCGCCGCTTCCAAAATGCGTAAATCGCAGGATCGCATGGCGGCCAGCCGTCCTTATGCAGAAACCATGCGCAAAGTGATTGGTCACCTTGCAAACGGTAATCTGGAATATAAGCACCCTTACCTGGAAGAACGCGACGTTAAGCGCGTGGGCTACCTGGTGGTGTCGACCGACCGTGGTCTGTGTGGCGGCTTGAACATTAACCTGTTCAAAAAACTGCTGGCGGATATGAAAGCATGGTCTGAAAAAGGCGTTCAGTGCGATATCGCAATGATCGGCTCTAAAGGCGTCTCTTTCTTTAACTCCGTTGGTGGCAACATTGTCGCTCAGGTGACCGGTATGGGTGATAACCCGTCCCTGTCCGAACTGATCGGCCCGGTTAAAGTGATGTTGCAGGCCTATGATGAAGGCCGTCTGGACAGACTGTACGTTGTCAGCAACAAATTCATTAACACCATGTCTCAGGTTCCAACGCTCACTCAGATGCTGCCGTTACCGGCATCAGAAGATGACGAGCTGAAGCAAAAAGCCTGGGATTACCTGTATGAACCCGATCCGAAACCGCTGCTGGATACCCTGCTGCGTCGTTACGTTGAATCTCAGGTTTATCAGGGCGTTGTAGAAAACCTGGCCAGCGAGCAGGCCGCACGAATGGTGGCGATGAAAGCCGCGACCGATAATGGCGGCAGCCTGATTAAAGAGCTGCAGTTGGTTTACAACAAAGCTCGTCAGGCCAGCATTACTCAGGAACTCACCGAGATCGTCTCGGGGGCCGCCGCGGTTTAACCAGGTTTACGAATTACGTAGAGGATTCAAGATGGCTACTGGAAAGATTGTCCAGGTAATCGGCGCCGTGGTGGACGTCGAGTTCCCTCAGGACGCCGTACCACGCGTGTACGACGCGCTTGAGGTACAGAATGGTAACGAGAGCCTGGTGCTGGAAGTTCAGCAGCAGCTCGGCGGCGGTATCGTGCGTACCATCGCGATGGGTTCTTCCGACGGTCTGCGTCGTGGTCTGGAAGTCAAAGACCTTGAGCACCCGATCGAAGTCCCGGTAGGTAAAGCAACACTGGGTCGTATCATGAACGTATTGGGTCAGCCAATCGACATGAAAGGCGACATCGGTGAAGAAGAGCGTTGGGCTATCCACCGCGCAGCACCTTCCTACGAAGAGCTGTCAAGCTCTCAGGAACTGCTGGAAACCGGTATCAAAGTTATCGACCTGATGTGTCCGTTCGCGAAGGGCGGTAAAGTCGGTCTGTTCGGTGGTGCAGGTGTTGGTAAAACCGTAAACATGATGGAGCTGATCCGTAACATCGCGATCGAGCACTCCGGTTACTCCGTGTTTGCGGGCGTAGGTGAACGTACTCGTGAGGGTAACGACTTCTACCACGAAATGACCGACTCCAACGTTCTGGACAAAGTATCCCTGGTTTACGGCCAGATGAACGAGCCACCAGGAAACCGTCTGCGCGTTGCGCTGACCGGTCTGACGATGGCTGAGAAGTTCCGTGATGAAGGCCGTGACGTTCTGCTGTTCGTTGATAACATCTATCGTTACACCCTGGCCGGTACGGAAGTATCTGCACTGCTGGGTCGTATGCCTTCAGCGGTAGGTTATCAGCCTACGCTGGCGGAAGAGATGGGTGTTCTTCAGGAACGTATCACCTCTACCAAAACCGGTTCTATCACCTCCGTTCAGGCGGTATACGTACCTGCGGATGACTTGACTGACCCATCTCCAGCAACCACCTTTGCTCACTTAGATGCAACCGTGGTACTGAGCCGTCAGATCGCGTCTCTGGGTATCTACCCGGCCGTTGACCCGCTGGACTCCACCAGCCGTCAGCTGGATCCACTGGTTGTGGGTCAGGAACACTACGACACCGCGCGTGGCGTACAGTCCCTGCTGCAGCGTTACCAGGAACTGAAAGACATCATCGCCATCCTGGGTATGGATGAACTGTCTGAAGAAGACAAACTGGTGGTAGCACGTGCGCGTAAGATCCAGCGCTTCCTGTCCCAGCCGTTCTTCGTTGCGGAAGTATTCACCGGTTCTCCGGGTAAATACGTTTCCCTGAAAGACACCATCCGTGGCTTTAAAGGCATTATGGAAGGCGAATACGACCACCTGCCAGAGCAGGCGTTCTACATGGTTGGTTCCATCGAAGAAGCCGTGGAAAAAGCCAAAAAACTTTAACGCCTTAATCGGAGGGTGATATGGCAATGACTTACCACCTGGACGTCGTCAGCGCAGAGCAACAAATGTTCTCTGGTCTGGTCGAGAAAATCCAGGTAACGGGTAGTGAAGGTGAACTGGGTATTTTCCCGGGTCACGCACCGCTGCTCACCGCCATTAAGCCTGGTATGATCCGCATCGTTAAACAGTTCGGTCACGAAGAGTTTATCTATCTGTCCGGCGGCATTCTTGAAGTGCAGCCTGGCAGTGTGACCGTTCTGGCCGATACCGCTATCCGTGGCCAGGATCTCGACGAAGCGCGAGCCCTGGAATCGAAGCGTAAGGCTGAAGAGCACATTAGCAGCTCTCATGGTGACGTGGATTACGCTCAGGCGTCTGCGGAGCTGGCCAAAGCGATCGCGAAACTGCGCGTTATCGAGTTGACCAAAAAAGCGATGTAACACCGGCTTGAAAAGCACAAAAGCCAGTCTGGATACCAGGCTGGCTTTTTTTTTCGGCCTTAATTCATGATGAAAAAGATGTAGAATTTTAAGCATCAAACGTTTTTACTTCACACTCAAACTACCGTCAGGATGCGTATGTCAAACAGTGCGATGAGCGTGGTGATCCTTGCCGCTGGCAAAGGGACCCGCATGTATTCCGATCTGCCTAAGGTGCTCCACACGCTTGCAGGAAAGCCAATGGTGCAGCATGTCATTGATGCAGCCAACGAACTGGGTGCCAGTCAGGTCCACCTGGTCTACGGCCACGGCGGCGATTTGCTTAAAAAGACGCTGAGCGATGACAAGCTCAACTGGGTGCTTCAGGCCGAACAGCTGGGCACAGGCCATGCGATGCAGCAGGCTGCGCCTTTCTTTGCGGATGACGAAGACATTTTGATGCTCTACGGCGATGTCCCGCTGATCTCCGTTGAAACCCTGACTCGCCTGCGTGAAGCCAAACCGCAGGGCGGCATCGGTTTGTTGACCGTCGTGCTGGACGATCCAAGCGGTTATGGTCGCATCACCCGTGAAAACGGCAACGTCACGGGTATTGTTGAGCACAAAGATGCCAGCGACGAACAGCGCCAGATTCAGGAGATCAACACCGGTATCCTGATTGCCAACGGCGCGGATATGAAGCGCTGGCTGTCCAGACTCGACAACAACAACGCGCAGGGTGAATACTACATCACCGACATCATTGCGATGGCGTACCACGAAGGGCGTGAAATTGCCGCCGTTCATCCGGCGCGCATCAGCGAAACGGACGGCGTGAACAACCGCCTGCAGCTCTCCCGTCTTGAGCGTATTTATCAGTCCGAGCAGGCCGAAAAACTGCTGCTGGCGGGCGTGATGCTGCGCGATCCGGCGCGTTTCGATCTGCGTGGTTCGTTATCTCACGGGCGTGACGTTGAAATTGATACGAACGTTATCCTCGAAGGTCACGTCACGCTGGGCAATCGCGTCAAAATTGGCGCCGGCTGCGTGATTAAAAACAGCGTCATCGGTGACGACTGCGAAATTAGCCCGTACAGCGTGGTGGAAGATGCCCGTCTGGACGCGGCATGCACCATCGGCCCGTTTGCGCGTCTGCGCCCGGGCGCTGAGCTGCTGGAAGGCGCTCACGTGGGTAACTTCGTGGAAATGAAAAAAGCGCGTCTGGGTAAAGGCTCGAAAGCCGGTCATCTGACCTATCTGGGCGACGCGGAAATTGGCAATAACGTGAATATTGGTGCAGGGACTATTACCTGTAACTATGACGGCGCGAATAAGTTTAAAACCATCATCGGTGACGACGTGTTTGTTGGCTCCGATACGCAGCTGGTGGCGCCTGTTACCGTGGGTAACGGGGTGACCATTGCCGCGGGAACAACCGTTACGCGCGATGTGGCCGAGAACGAGCTGGTGTTAAGCCGCGTTCCGCAGGTCAGCAAGCAGGGCTGGAAACGCCCGGTGAAGAAGAAGTAACGGATTTACCCCTCACCCTAACCCTCTCCCCACAGGGGAGAGGGGATCGTTCGGTGCGGTGTTTTTCTCCCTCGCCCCTTTGGGGAGAGGGCCGGGGTGAGGGGATAATATAATCCTCCCCCCACAAGCAGTACCCATAAAAATAACCCCACTCTCTACAAGGCTCGGGGCGCCCGGAAAGGGTAAATACAGGTCAGCGACAACGCAGGCATAATGCCTAAATTCGGAATCTAAAATTATGTGTGGAATTGTTGGCGCAGTTGCGCAGCGTGATATTGCTGAAA
Organism: Enterobacter sp. QK-SA4; assembly: GCF_056856775.1. Lineage (NCBI taxonomy): Bacteria > Pseudomonadati > Pseudomonadota > Gammaproteobacteria > Enterobacterales > Enterobacteriaceae > Enterobacter > Enterobacter sp. QK-SA4. Next base: position 4,751,704 of record NZ_JBXFXH010000007.1, on the reverse strand, counting down.
TCCTTCTCGAAGGTTTACGTCGTCTGGAATACCGTGGTTACGACTCAGCCGGTCTGGCTGTCGTCGATGCAGAAGGTCATATGACCCGTCTGCGTCGTCTCGGTAAAGTGCAGATGCTGGCCCAGGCCGCGGAAGAACATCCGCTACACGGTGGGACCGGTATTGCTCACACCCGCTGGGCGACGCACGGCGAACCGTCTGAAGGTAACGCGCACCCGCATGTGTCTGAACACATTGTGGTCGTGCACAACGGCATTATCGAAAACCACGAACCGCTGCGCGAAGAACTGAAAGCGCGCGGCTACACCTTCGTCTCTGAAACTGACACCGAAGTGATTGCTCACCTGGTGCACTGGGAGCTGGAGCAGGGCGGCACGCTGCGTGATGCGGTGCTGCGTGCTATCCCTCAGCTGCGCGGTGCGTACGGTACGGTGATCATGGATTCCCGCGATCCGTCCACATTGCTGGCAGCGCGTTCCGGTAGCCCGATGGTTATCGGTCTGGGCATGGGCGAAAACTTCATCGCTTCTGACCAGCTGGCGCTCCTGCCGGTTACCCGTCGCTTTATCTTCCTCGAAGAGGGTGATATCGCGGAAGTGACCCGTCGCAGCGTGACCGTCTTTGATACCAAAGGCGAGCAGGTGAAACGTCAGGAGATTGAATCGAATCTGCAGTACGACGCGGGCGACAAAGGCGCTTACCGTCACTACATGCAGAAAGAGATTTACGAGCAGCCAAACGCCATCAAAAACACCCTGACCGGGCGCATCAGCCACGGTGAAGTGGATCTGAGCGAGCTGGGCGCAAACGCGAACGAACTGCTCGGCAAGGTCGAGCATATTCAGATCGTGGCCTGCGGCACCTCATACAACTCCGGTATGGTCTCTCGCTACTGGTTTGAATCCCTGGCAGGCGTGCCGTGCGATGTGGAAATCGCGTCTGAATTCCGCTATCGCAAATCCGCGGTGCGTCGTAACAGCCTGATGATCACCCTTTCCCAGTCTGGTGAAACGGCGGATACGCTGGCAGCGCTGCGTCTGTCTAAAGAGCTGGGTTACCTGGGCTCTTTGGCTATCTGTAACGTTCCTGGCTCATCGCTGGTGCGTGAGTCCGATCTGGCGCTGATGACCAAAGCGGGCACCGAAATCGGTGTGGCCTCTACCAAAGCGTTTACCACTCAGCTGACCGTTCTGCTGATGCTGGTGGCGAAGCTGGCGCGTCTGAAAGGTGAAGATGCGTCCGTTGAGCACGACATCGTTCACGGCCTGCAGGCGCTGCCGAGCCGTATTGAGCAGATGCTGTCTCAGGACAAACGCATTGAAGCGCTGGCGGAAGATTTCTCCGACAAACATCACGCCCTGTTCCTGGGTCGTGGCGATCAGTATCCGATTGCGCTGGAAGGCGCGCTGAAGCTGAAAGAGATCTCCTACATTCACGCTGAAGCCTATGCGGCTGGCGAGCTGAAGCACGGCCCGCTGGCGCTGATTGACGCGGATATGCCGGTCATCGTTGTGGCACCAAACAACGAACTGCTGGAAAAACTGAAGTCTAACATCGAAGAAGTGCGCGCCCGCGGCGGTGTTCTGTACGTCTTCGCCGACAAAGATGCCGGTTTTGTCAGCAACGACAACATGCATATCATCGAGATGCCGCATGTGGAAGAGGTGATTGCAGCAATCTTCTACACCGTTCCGCTGCAGCTGTTGGCCTATCACGTTGCGCTGATCAAAGGTACCGACGTTGACCAGCCGCGTAACCTGGCGAAATCGGTTACCGTAGAATAATCCCTTCAGGCTCCACCTTCGGGTGGAGCTTTTTTATCCTGCCCGGCTTGTTCTTCATCAATCCTTTCTCGTTTTTAATAATGACAATTTGTCATCTTCAGCTACTTTTTTCAGTGTCACATAAAGAAAATATTTCTGAAAACGCCTTGTCATAAAAGCGGCTAACGCGATGAAAAATAAGCTTTCTTTTGCTTATTTTTAAGTGAAATTTACGTTGTCATAAAACTGTCATAATTCGTACATTTATCTGTCACCTGTTTGTCCTATTTTGCTCATCGTAGCCACTAAACAACGATTTACGAAAATCTTGCAGGAGACATTATGAAAGTTATGCGTACCACTGTCGCAACTGTTGTCGCCGCGACCTTATCTCTGAGCGCGTTCTCTGTATTTGCAGAAGCAAGCCTGACTGGCGCTGGTGCAACCTTCCCTGCGCCGGTGTATGCCAAATGGGCGGATACCTACCAGAAAGAAACCGGTAACAAGGTTAACTATCAGGGTATCGGCTCCTCCGGTGGCGTTAAACAAATTACCGCGAACACGGTTGATTTCGGCGCATCAGACGCTCCGCTGTCTGATGACAAACTGGCTCAGGAAGGCCTGTTCCAGTTCCCTACCGTGATCGGTGGCGTGGTCCTGGCCATCAACCTGCCGGGCGTGAAGTCGGGTGAACTGGTGCTGGACGGCAAAACGCTGGGTGACATCTACCTGGGCAAAATCAAAAAATGGGATGACGAAGCGATCGCTAAACTCAACCCAGGTCTGAAGCTGCCTTCTCAGAACATCGCCGTGGTTCGCCGCGCGGATGGTTCCGGTACCTCTTTCGTGTTCACCAGCTACCTGGCAAAAGTGAACGAAGAGTGGAAATCTAAAGTCGGCTCCGGCTCTACCGTTAACTGGCCAACCGGTCTGGGCGGTAAAGGTAACGACGGTATCGCCGCGTTCGTACAGCGTCTGCCTGGCTCCATCGGCTACGTAGAGTATGCGTACGCGAAGCAGAACAACCTGTCCTACACCAAACTGGTTTCAGCCGACGGCAAACCGGTTAGCCCAACCGAAGAGAACTTTGCTAACGCCGCGAAAGGCGCTGACTGGAGCAAATCCTTCGCGCAGGATCTGACTAACCAGAAAGGCGAAGGTGCGTGGCCAATCACCTCTACCACCTTCATCCTGGTTCACAAAGAGCAGAAGAAACCTGAGCAGGGCGCCGAAGTGCTGAAGTTCTTCGACTGGGCGTACAAAAACGGCGGCAAACAGGCTAACGCCCTGGATTACGCTACCCTGCCGGACAACGTGGTTGAGCAGATTCGCGCTGCATGGAAAACCAACGTGAAAGACAGCAGCGGTAAAGCGCTGTACTAACAGGATATATTTAACGAAGATGGCGGGTGGCGCTGCGCTTACCCGCCCTACGGTTTAAGCTGTAGGCCCGGTAAGCGTCAGCGCCACCGGGCATATTCGTAAAAACGTCTCAAACAGAAGAGTAATTTATGGCTGCAACCAAGCCTGCATTTAACCCTCCGGGTAAAAAAGGTGACATGATTTTCAGCGCGCTGGTGAAACTGGCTGCGCTGATTGTGCTATTGCTGCTGGGCGGCATTATCGTGTCTCTGATTTTCTCCTCATGGCCGAGCATCCAGAAATTCGGTTTTTCCTTCCTGTGGACTAAAGAGTGGGACGCGCCGAACGATATCTACGGTGCCCTGGTGCCGATTTACGGCACGCTGGTGACCTCGTTCATCGCCCTGCTGATTGCGGTTCCGGTGAGCTTTGGTATTGCCCTGTTCCTGACGGAGCTGGCGCCGGGCTGGCTGCGACGCCCGCTGGGTATTGCCATCGAACTGCTTGCGGCTATTCCAAGTATCGTTTACGGCATGTGGGGCTTGTTCATCTTTGCTCCGCTGTTCGCCACGTATTTCCAGGAACCGGTCGGTAACGTGCTTTCCGCCATTCCGTTTGTGGGTGCACTGTTCTCTGGCCCGGCTTTCGGTATCGGTATTCTGGCGGCAGGTGTGATCCTCGCCATCATGATTATTCCGTACATTGCGGCGGTTATGCGAGATGTCTTCGAACAAACGCCGGTGATGATGAAAGAGTCGGCCTACGGCATCGGCTGCACCACCTGGGAAGTTATCTGGCGCATTGTCCTTCCGTTCACCAAAAATGGGGTGATCGGGGGCGTGATGCTGGGCCTGGGTCGTGCGCTGGGTGAAACCATGGCGGTCACCTTTATCATCGGTAACACCTACCAGCTCGACAGCGCGTCGCTCTACATGCCGGGTAACAGTATTACCTCGGCGCTGGCGAATGAATTTGCGGAAGCGGAATCGGGGCTGCACGTGGCGGCGCTGATGGAGCTGGGTCTGATTCTGTTCGTTATCACCTTCATTGTTCTGGCGATTTCCAAGCTGATGATTATGCGCCTCGCTAAAAATGAGGGAGCACGCTAATGGCAACTCTCGAAATGCAAGCTACCGCTGAACTGGCGGAATCCCGCCGCAAAATGCAGGCCAGACGCCGCATGAAAAACCGTATTGCCCTGTCGCTCTCTATGGCGACGATGGCATTCGGCCTGTTCTGGCTGGTCTGGATCCTCTTCTCGACGGTCGTTCGCGGGATTGACGGGATGTCACTGTCGTTGTTCACCGAAATGACGCCGCCGCCGAACACGGCGGGTGGTGGCCTGGCGAATGCCCTGGCGGGCAGCGGCTTGCTGATCCTCTGGGCGACGGTCTTCGGCACGCCGCTGGGCATTATGGCGGGCATCTACCTGGCAGAATACGGTCGTAAATCCTGGCTGGCCGAAGTCATTCGCTTCATCAACGACATTTTGCTGTCTGCACCTTCTATCGTCGTGGGTCTGTTTGTTTACACGGTGGTGGTGGCACAGATGGAACACTTCTCCGGTTGGGCGGGTGTGATTGCACTGGCGCTGCTGCAGGTGCCGATTGTTATTCGTACCACCGAGAACATGCTGAAACTGGTGCCGGACAGCCTGCGTGAAGCGGCTTATGCGCTGGGTACGCCGAAATGGAAGATGATTTCTGCGATTACGCTGAAGGCGTCCGTCTCCGGGATCATGACCGGTATCCTGCTGGCGGTAGCGCGTATTGCGGGTGAAACGGCGCCGCTGCTGTTTACGTCTCTCTCCAACCAGTTCTGGAGCACGGATATGATGCAGCCGATCGCCAACCTGCCGGTGACGATCTTTAAATTTGCGATGAGCCCATTCGCGGAATGGCAGCAGCTGGCCTGGGCCGGGGTGCTGATCATTACCCTTTGCGTACTGTTGCTGAACATTCTGGCGCGCGTCATTTTCGCGAAGAAGAAACACGGTTAATTTTTTACGGCGCGGCAGCTCGCGGCGCCGAATGAGGAAATGAGTCAATGAGTATGGTTGATACTGCCCCGGGTAAGATTCAGGTTCGTGATTTGAACTTCTACTACGGCAAATTCCATGCCCTGAAGAACATCAACCTGGATATCGCGAAGAACCAGGTCACGGCATTTATCGGTCCGTCAGGTTGTGGGAAGTCCACGCTGCTGCGTACCTTTAACAAAATGTATTCGCTCTATCCGGAGCAGCGCGCTGAAGGCGAAATTATCCTGGACGGCGAAAACATTCTGACCCAGGCGCAGGATATCGCCCTGCTGCGCGCCAAAGTGGGGATGGTGTTCCAGAAACCAACGCCTTTCCCGATGTCAATTTACGATAACATCGCGTTTGGAGTGCGTCTGTTTGAAAAACTCTCCCGTGCCGATATGGACGAGCGCGTGCAGTGGGCTTTGACCAAGGCCGCATTATGGAACGAAACCAAAGATAAGTTGCACCAGAGCGGTTACTCTCTCTCCGGTGGTCAGCAGCAGCGTCTGTGCATTGCGCGCGGTATTGCTATTCGCCCGGAAGTGTTGCTGCTGGATGAGCCGTGTTCAGCGCTGGACCCGATCTCAACCGGCCGTATTGAAGAGCTGATCACCGAGCTGAAGCAGGATTACACCGTGGTTATCGTGACCCATAACATGCAGCAGGCTGCACGTTGTTCCGATCACACGGCGTTTATGTACCTGGGCGAGTTGATTGAGTTCAGCGATACGGACGCGCTGTTCACCAGGCCCGCGAAGAAACAAACCGAAGATTATATTACTGGCCGCTACGGTTGATTTGCCTTAGTGCATGTGGAGAAACCATGGACAACCTCAATCTTAATAAACACATTTCCGGCCAGTTCAACGCAGAGCTGGAAAGCATTCGCACCCAGGTAATGACCATGGGCGGCATGGTCGAGCAGCAGCTTTCTGATGCGATTACGGCAATGCACAACCAGGACAGCGAGCTGGCGAAGCGCGTCATTGAAGGCGACAAAAACGTCAACATGATGGAAGTCGCTATCGACGAGGCCTGCGTGCGCATTATCGCGAAACGCCAGCCGACGGCGAGCGACCTGCGTCTGGTGATGGCAATCATCAAGACCATCGCCGAGCTGGAGCGTATTGGTGACGTTGCGGATAAAATCTGCCGCACCGCGCTGGAGAAATTCTCTCAGCAGCACCAGCCCCTGCTGGTGAGCCTGGAGTCGCTGGGCCGCCACACCGTGCAGATGCTGCACGACGTGCTGGATGCCTTTGCGCGTATGGATCTGGACGAAGCGGTGCGTATCTACCGTGAAGACAAGAAGGTCGACCAGGAGTATGAAGGCATCGTGCGTCAGCTGATGACCTACATGATGGAAGATTCACGTACCATCCCAAGCGTACTGACCGCCCTGTTCTGCGCGCGCTCTATTGAGCGTATCGGCGACCGCTGCCAGAATATTTGCGAATACATCTTCTACTTCGTGAAAGGTCAGGACTTCCGTCACGTGGGCGGCGACGAGCTGGACAAGCTGCTCGCGGGTAAAGACCCGAAAGAGTGATGTTTGTGGCGGGTAGCGCTCGCGCTTACCCGCCCTACGTTAGCTTAACGCGTAATATCCCACCCGCGCGCCTTCCACAGCGCTGGCAGCTGCGCCAGATCGGTAAAGGTCGTCACGTTCGGATGATCGATCGGCTTGTTGTGCGGGTCGGCGCAGAAGTAAAACACCTCCATCCCCGCATCAATCCCCGACTGCGCGCCCGCAGACGAGTCATCCACCAGAATGCAGTTCTCTACGTTGACGTTCATCGCTTTTGCCGCATGGAACATCAGCGCCGGATCCGGCTTCCAGCGCTGTATATCGTATCCGCTGAACAGTTTTTCCGGAAAATGGTGCAGCATCTCAAGCTTGCCCAGCGAATGCTGCATTTTGCTGACCGGGCCGTTAGAGACGACGCAGACAGGCACCGTCATCGCATCCAGCAGCGCGTTTGCGCCCGGAATGACCTCCAGCTCCGAATCAAACAGGCGTGCGACCTCGGCGCGGTACACCGGTTCCAGATCGGCTTTCGCCAGATCCACACCGTGTTCTTCGTTAATGATGTCGATGATCTCGTAGAGCTTCACGCCCTTAAAGCGTTTAAACACCTCTTCGAGCTCCAGCGTAATGCCAAATTCCTTGAACATAGTGACATACGCGCGGGAACAAATGACCTCACTGTCGACCAGCGTACCGTCGCAGTCGAAAAATACCGCTTCAATTCCGGACATGCCTTTCCCTTTTAACAAGTTTAACGTTTACGTACGGCAGTTCGCCGGGACGCAATCGTTGCCGTATAAGCAAATCAATGAAAAAAGTATCACGTAACCGCCACTATTGTCGCATTTTGGTATAGGATAGCGACGAATTTTCCCTCCTTGTTCGGAATTGATGATGAGTCAACAACACACTACCCAGACGTCTGGTCAGGGTCTGCTTGAGCGCGTTTTTAAACTGCGCGAGCACGGCACAACGGCACGCACCGAAGTGATCGCTGGTTTCACCACCTTCCTGACGATGGTCTATATCGTTTTTGTGAACCCTCAAATTCTGGGCGTTGCTGGCATGGATACCAGCGCCGTCTTTGTAACCACCTGCCTGATTGCGGCCCTTGGCAGCATTCTGATGGGTGTGTTCGCTAACCTGCCGGTTGCGCTGGCACCGGCGATGGGCCTGAATGCGTTCTTCGCGTTCGTGGTAGTTCAGGCGATGGGTCTCCCGTGGCAGGTTGGCATGGGCGCCATCTTCTGGGGCGCGGTTGGCCTGCTGCTGCTGACCATTTTCCGCGTGCGTTACTGGATGATTGCAAACATTCCCGTGAGTCTGCGCGTGGGCATCACCAGCGGTATCGGTCTGTTCATCGGTATGATGGGGCTGAAAAACGCTGGAGTTATCGTGGCTAACCCGGATACGCTGGTGAGCATCGGTCACCTGACCTCTCATAACGTGCTGCTGGGCGTGCTGGGCTTCTTTATCATCGCGATCCTGGCTTCCCGCAATATTCACGCGGCGGTGCTGGTCTCCATCGTGGTCACCACCCTGCTGGGCTGGATGCTGGGCGACGTTCACTATAACGGTATTGTCTCCGCGCCACCGAGCGTCTCTACCGTGATTGGTCACGTCGATCTGGCGGGTTCCCTGAACCTGGGCCTGGCGGGCGTGATTTTCTCCTTCATGCTGGTCAACCTGTTTGACTCCTCCGGCACGCTGATTGGCGTGACCGACAAAGCGGGCCTGGCGGATGAGAAAGGCAAATTCCCGCGCATGAAGCAGGCGCTGTTTGTGGACAGCGTCTCCTCTGTGACCGGCGCTTTTATCGGAACCTCGTCCGTTACCGCGTACATTGAATCGTCTTCCGGCGTGTCCGTGGGCGGCCGTACCGGCCTGACCGCGGTGATTGTGGGTATTCTGTTCCTGCTGGTGATCTTCCTCTCTCCGCTGGCGGGTATGGTTCCTCCGTATGCGGCAGCCGGCGCGCTAATCTATGTGGGGGTGCTGATGACCTCCAGCCTGTCACGCGTGAAGTGGGATGATTTAACCGAAGCGGTGCCGGCGTTTATTACCGCCGTGATGATGCCGTTCAGCTTCTCGATTACCGAAGGTATCGCGCTGGGCTTTATCTCTTACTGCGTAATGAAGATTGGTACCGGCCGCTTCCGCGACCTCAGCCCGTGCGTCATCGTTGTGGCGCTGCTGTTTGTGCTGAAGATTGTGTTTATTGATGCCAAATAAACAGCAAGCCCTTTTCGAAGAAAAGGGCTTTAGTGTTTGCACCCTCTCCCGTGGGAGAGGGCTGGGGTGAGGGCATCAGGCCGCAATAAGCTTACGCCTTCACCCGCTTAATATAATCCCCAAACGCCGTCAGCTGGCCAGACAGATGATCGCGCGTGCTCTGATCCACCACTTCACCCGTTTGTGGGTCGACCTTGTTCTGAATCACACCACCCATAAATTCCGGCTTGTTCATGACCATCGCATCCAGGAATACCAGGATCTGGCGTAGATGATACTGGCAGCGCGCGCCGCCAATCGCGCCCATTGAGCTGCTCTGGATCAGCACCGGCTTACCTGCCAGCGGCTGCTCAGGTAAACGGGACAGCCAGTCGATGGCATTCTTCAGGCCACCCGGAACCGAATAGTTGTACTCCGGCGTGACGATGACCACGCCGTCGGCTTGGCGGATCTGCTCCGCCAGCGCCTCAACGCTCTGCGGAAAACCCTCTTCCTGCTGTACGTCAGCGTCATACAGCGGAATATCGCCAATAGACGGCAGGGCGCTAATTTCCATTCCTGCCGGTGCCAGCTGTGGCAGCGTGCGGGCAACCATCCCGTTAAATGAACCTTTGCGCAGGCTTCCCAGTAACGTAACGACTTTCAACGTATCAGACATGATTACTCCTGTTTCATCATGATGACCCTGATCGGATCAGCTAAGGGTGAATGTTTTTTCTGCCGGTAAACTGGTTAAACGCATCAGGCGTGCGGCGGGCTCGTTGGCGCGCTCGGGCACATCAGGAAGGCTACGCCATCCCTGTTGGCTGTCAAATTCCCAGATTTTCATGCGTTCGATGGCGGGGGTAACCGCAATGGACCAAATGAGCACATCCTCTGCGTCGCTGAGCGCCTCTACCAGCGTGGCCTGAGTGGCGCGCAGACGTCCGGAGCCTGGAAGCAGTTGCAGCATGCTGGCGTCGTCTGAGGCGCATCCACAGAGCTTGCGAATGCTCTGGCGCAGGGTAATGAGCTGGGCTCGGGCTTCGACAGGATCGTTCTGATTGCGTACCCACAGCTTCTCATTGCTGGAGAGCGGATAGTCTTCATGCGCATTACCGCCATGGAAGCTGCGCGTCGCGCGCTGAAGTTCCATATCCAGCCCACAATACCCTTCGGTGGTCAGCGCGACGCCAATGATATTGCCCGCGTAGGCAATCGAAAAACGAGGGAGATCCGGGTCGGCAAAGACCGGGCGGCCTTCGGGTTGGGTAATGATATTAGGCAGCTCGCTAGTGCCGTACAGCATAAACAGCAGTTCTGCGAGAAGCGCTCTGGACGCTAAATACCGCGTTCTGCGGTGTTCCGGGAGAGTGAGTGCTTCACTGTGACAGGCTGAAGAAATTCTTGCCGATACGAGACGTCCTTCCGTAAGTATCCCTCTTGCAAAGTGCGTAGCCATTTTTCGCTCCTTGATAATGGTCGTAATCGGTTAAACGGTTACATGATTATCGCTTAACTTGACTCCTGTTTTAATCAGTAAATGGGAGTAAGAGAAGCCTCAGGACCGAACTTTACATTTTCTTAGGCAAAAATTGGATCGCTGGCACCGTACAGCGCCTTGATGGTTTCCCGCAGCCAGAGGATTTTCGGATTATGGCTGTTCCGTTTATGCCAGATCAGCGTGAAGGGAACGGTAAGCTTTTCAGCCTGCGCTTCGTCAATGGGAATGGGCAGCGCGATCAGCTTCCGCTGGTGGAGTTGATTGTAGTGATGACAGTAGTGCGGAGCCGTGGCGATATAGTTGTGACCGGGCTGCGCTGCCATAAACATCGACTGCTCAAAGCCCGGCACGCTCATGGCAATGTTTCTCTCCCGACCCATCTCCTTTAGCACTTCGTCCAGTGCCCAGGTGTCGCTGCGTTCCCAGAAGATGCTGATGTGCGGGTAGCGCAGGAAGGTCTCAAGATTCCATTCGTCCTGTAGCGCGGGGTGATCCTCACGCAGATACACGCACGGACGGTCGCTGAACAGGATCTCATAGTCGATGAACCACGGCATTAGCTTCAGCAATTCACGCGATCGCGGGTGCGTTTCGCGTCCGGTGAATCCCAGATCCACCTCTCCGCGCGTAATGGCGTCCAGCGAGTCATAATCCCAGTGACGCATCTTCACCGTAGCCTGCGGATAGCGCTGGTTCACCTGCTCCAGCAGGGCGTTAAAGCGGATCAGCATCAACGGCGTTTCGGCGGCCAGCACAAACGTTAGCCCGCCCGGGGAATCATGGTGGAATTTATCGAGGATCTGGTTGCCGATTTGCATCCAGTCAGCCAAATCCTGCTCGAGGCTTACCGTCAGCGGGGTCGGCAGCAGCCCCAGCGGCGTTTTGACAAACTGCGGGTCGTCAAACCAGTCACGCAGCTTGGCCAGCGATTTACTCACCGCAGACGGCGTCACGTTCATCCGCTTCGCCGCTTTGGTGACGCTGCGCTCCTGCAGCAAAAGCTGCAGGCACAGCAACAGGTTAAGATCGAGACTGCTGATGGGCTTCTTCATAATGCGCCGCGGGCTGGATGACCATAAGTAAGGTAATGCACAGTATGCTACAGCCAATCAGAACCCCGATCAGCATATTCAGCGCGTTAAGCCCGATGACCGCCGCCAGCCAAATCCACAGCGACGAGCCGCAGACCTGCGCAATTCCCAGCACCGAGCTTGCCACGCCTGCCCGCAGCGAGAAGGGGCCAAGCGCCTGGCTCATCGCCACGCCAAAGCCAACCGAGAACCCGGCACAAATAAGGGTAATACCCGCCAGCATCACCGCATGCGAGCTGATGGTTGCCAGGATCGCGCCAGCCGTGAGGAATAAAACCTGTGAGGTCAGCATCAGCGTGCGCTGGCTGAAAACATTTAGTGCAAACGGGGTGGAGAACGAGACTGCCATACTGACCATGGCGGTTAATGCCATCACCGTTGAATACTCACCCCGATCGAAGCCCATGGTTTCCATCAGTAAAACCGGGGAAACGTTTACATAGGTCAGGATCACCGCCACGCTTAACGTGGTCACGGTCAGACGACTGAGGAAAAAGCGGTTAAGCAGCTTCTCGGCTGGGTGAATGGTTGCGGTATGACCGGTATTCTGCGAGCCCGGGTGGGTCTCTTTCAGCACGGCGATAGACAGGATAAACACCAGCGCGCCCATCGCCGCCATGGTCCAGAACAGGCTCTGCCACGGGAATTTCAGCATGATCAGATATCCCACGACCGGGGCCAGCACCGGGATAATGCAGGTAATACCGTTCAGCATCGAAAGCACCTTAGCGCGACGCTGGGCGCTTAAGGTGTCGCGCAAAATGGCAAACGCGACGACGTAGCAGCCACCGGCGCCAATGCCCTGGATAAACCGTCCGGCCAGGAACAAGGTGCTGCTTTGGGCCTGTGAGCAGAGAAGAGAGGCCAGGGAAAAAATGATGGCGCCGCTTATCGCGACGGGTTGACGGCCTGCCTTATCCGCGATCTTCCCGGCAAAGACCATAGACGACGCCATCCCCGCGAGGTAGGCCGAAAACGCGATGTGCAGCTGCGCTTCGCTGGCGCCCAGATCGCGGGCGATGTGCGGCAATCCCACCAGATACATATCAATGCCGGACGGATAAAGCAGAACTAAAGCGAAGCTACAAAACAGAAAACGCGCCATAAACCCCCCATAGATGCAGGCATGCAGGATAGGGGGTGAAAAGGGATTAGGCGAGTTGCCATTTGGACAATGGTGATTTCCCTGGAGGAAATCACCATCAGCGATCGGGCCTTACTTACCGATACAGAAGCTCGAGAAAATCCGTCCCAGCAGATCGTCCGACGTAAACTCCCCGGTGATCTCGCTCAGATTCTGCTGCGCCAGACGCAGCTCTTCCGCCAGCAGTTCACCCGCCCACGCGCCGATCAGCTGCGCTTTACCCTGAACAAGGTGGTTTGCCGCCTCTTCCAGCGCCTGCAGGTGACGACGACGCGCCAGGAAGCCGCCTTCCATGCTGGTATCAAAGCCCATGCTCTGCTTGAGATGGTTACGCAGGTCGTCAACGCCTTCACCGGTACGCGCCGACAGGCGAATCAGTGAGTGACCATTCACATCGCTGATGCCCAGCGTTTCGCCGGTGACGTCCGCTTTGTTACGCACCACGGTGATCGGCAGTTTAGCCGGCAGACGGGCGATAAAGTCTGGCCAGATCTCAGCCGGGTCAACGGCGTCGGTCGTGGTGCCGTCCACCATAAACAGCACACGGTCAGCCTGTTCGATCTCCTGCCAGGCGCGTTCGATACCGATGCGCTCAACCTCGTCGCTGGCATCGCGCAGGCCGGCGGTGTCGATGATGTGCAGCGGCATGCCGTCGATGTGGATGTGCTCGCGCAGCACGTCGCGAGTGGTGCCGGCAATGTCGGTTACGATTGCCGCTTCACGGCCCGCCAGGGCGTTCAGCAGGCTTGATTTCCCGGCGTTAGGGCGTCCGGCAATCACCACCTTCATCCCTTCGCGCAGCAGGCTGCCCTGGCGCGCTTCGGCGCGAACGGCGTCGAGATCGGCCATCACCTGGTTGAGCTGCGCTTCGATTTTACCGTCAGAGAGGAAGTCAATCTCCTCGTCCGGGAAGTCGATAGCCGCTTCCACGTAGATCCGCAGGTGAGTGAGTGCTTCCACAAGGTGATTTACGCGGGCGGAGAATGCCCCCTGCAGCGAGTTCAGGGCGGAGCGGGCCGCCTGTTCAGAACTGGCGTCGATCAGGTCTGCAATCGCTTCTGCCTGCGCCAGGTCGAGCTTGTCGTTGAGGAAGGCACGCTCGGAGAACTCGCCCGGCTTCGCAATGCGCAGGCCCGGCAGGGTCAGGATACGTTTTAACAGCAGGTCGAGGATAACCGGGCCGCCGTGGCCCTGCAGCTCCAGCACGTCTTCGCCGGTGAAAGAGTTCGGGCCGGGGAACCACAGCGCAATGCCCTGGTCCAGCGGCGTGCCGTCGGTATCTTTAAACGGCAGGTAATCAGCGTAGCGCGGCTTTGGCAGTTTACCCAGCACCGCTTCGGCCACCTCGCGCGCCTTCAGGCCGGAGATACGCAGAATGCCTACACCACCGCGTCCCGGTGGGGTTGCCTGGGCGACGATAGTGTCGTTATGGCTCATGGTTGGTCTCGTTCAATACAAATAAAAAAGGCGGTCAATCGACCGCCCTTATTTTAGCGTTAACTTACCGAATCAGGACTTTTTCTTTTCGCGGCTATGCAGGCCACGTTTTTCCAGACCACGGTAAATCAGCTGCTGCTGGATGATGGTCACCAGGTTGCTGACGATATAGTACAGCACCAGACCTGACGGGAACCACAGGAAGAACACGGTGAAGATGACCGGCATAAAGGTCATGATCTTCTGCTGCATCGGGTCGGTCACGGTGGTCGGCGACATCTTCTGGATGAAGAACATCGTCACGCCCATCAGGATCGGCAGGATGTAGTACGGGTCCTGTGCGGACAGGTCATGGATCCACAGTGCGAACGGCGCGTGGCGCAGCTCAACGGAACCCATCAGCATGTAGTACAGCGCAAGGAAGATTGGCATCTGAATCAGCAGCGGGAAGCAACCACCCAGTGGGTTTACTTTCTCTGCTTTGTACAGGGCCATCATTTCCTGGCTCTGACGCTGTTTGTCATCCCCCAGACGCTCACGCATAGCCTGAATCTTCGGCTGCAGCATACGCATCTTCGCCATGGAGGTGTACTGCGCTTTAGTCAGCGGGTACATGATGCCACGAACGATGAAGGTAATAACGATGATGGAGAAGCCCCAGTTACCCAGGAAGCTGTGGATGAACTTCAGCAGCTTAAACAGCGGCTGAGAGATGAACCACAACCAACCGTAATCAACGGTCAGATCCAGGTGCGGCGCAACAGCGGCCATTTTGTCCTGAATTTCCGGGCCGACCCACAGGGTGCTTGCCATCTTACCGGTTTGACCCGGCTGAACCAGAACCGGCTGAGATTTGTAGCCGATGGCTGCAAGACCGTTGCCCAGGTTCGCGGTATAGAAGTTATTCGTACCGTCGTTGTTTGGGATCCAGGCCGTAGCGAAATACTGTTGCAGCATCGCAACCCAACCGCCTTTGGAACTAACGTTCAGGTTTTCGTTATCCGCAATGGTGTCGAATTTGTATTTCTCATACTTCGCGTCTGGCGTGGAGTACGCCGCGCCACGGAAGGTATGCAGCGCAAAGTTGCTGCTTCCGGTGTCACGGTGAGACGGCAGATTGATGGACTGCTTCAGCTGGCCAAAGGTAGACAGTTCCAGCGGTTTCGCACTGGCGTTCTGTACGCTGTAGCCCACGTTCACCGCATACTCACCGCGTTTCAGGGTGAAGGTTTTGGTGAAGGTGTTGCCTGCGGCGTCGGTATACGTCATCGGGATCGCGAGTTCGTTCTGACCATCAGCCAGCACAAAGGTGTCGCTCTCGACGTTATACAGTGGACGCGCACCGTTAGCCGGGTTATCCGGGCCATCACGACCGGTCAGGCCACTCTGCGCCTGGTAGATAAATTCAGGCGTGGTTTCCAGTAACTGGAACGGTTCGTTAGACTTCAGCTCTTTCGGGTAGGTCAACAGCAGCGCCTGCTCAACATCACCACCACGGGTGTTGATTGTCAGCTCAAGCACATCGGTCTTAACCGTAATCTGTTTCCCCTGGCCACTGGCCGGTACGCCCTGGTCGGCGGCGCTACCCGCTGCGGTGGTCGTAGTCTGCGTGGTCTGCTGCTGGGGTTGAGGATTTTTATCCTGCTCCCATGCCTGCCAGATCATGAAAGACACGAACAACAAAGCGATGATAAGAAGATTGCGTTGCGAATCCATCGTTAGTGTTCTCTGGTATCAAAGGGTCCTGGAGGGACGGGGTCGTCTCCACCGGGGTGTAAAGGGTGGCATTTTAATACGCGTTTCACCGTCAACCAACTGCCTTTTATCACTCCAAACCTGCGCAATGCCTCAATTCCGTAGCTTGAGCATGTTGGTGTGAAACGGCAGTGCGGCCCGAGTAGCGGACTAATCAGGCGTTGATAGACCCGAATGAGGGCTATCAGGACCCGTGAGCCAGGCGACAGTGGCGGCGCCATAATTTTTCCAACGCTTCCGAGAGAGCACGGTTATCGAGGTCGGCAACCCCTTTCTTCGCCACCACCACGAAATCCATTGAAGGCAGTTCGTGCTGACGTAAACGGAAGCTTTCACGCGTCAGACGTTTAATCCGATTGCGTTCATGCGCACGCTTAACATTTTTCTTGGCGACTGTGAGACCGATGCGGGGATGCCCCAGCGAATTTTGGCGGCCGAGGATGGTGATTTGCGGCGTGCCAGCCCGTAGTGGCTGCTGGAAGACGAAAGTGAAATGAGCGGGAGTTAACAAACGTAACTCCCTGGGAAATGCTAGCTTAACCACTCAGGGGTTAGCTTTATTACTTGGAAACGGTCAGACGAGCGCGGCCTTTAGCACGACGACGTGCCAGAACCTGACGACCATTTTTAGTAGCCATACGAGCACGGAAGCCGTGAGAACGGTTGCGCTTCAGTACAGACGGTTGAAAAGTGCGTTTCATGGCGATTTCTACCTAAACTTGAATAAATTCACTGACTTTTGCGTATACCCGAACGAGTTACGAACGACTAACGCCTCAGCGTGGGTGATTAAAGAGGCCGGATTGTAATAATTGTACACTCCGGAGTCAATTCTCTTTCCTTATTTCCCGCGTATTTCCGCACGTTTTCGCGTGGAAAATGAGCAACGGACGACGCAGGAAGATGAGCATCACGCGCCGGGTCGAGGATTATACGGCCTCGCCAACAAAGCGCAAGGATCGTCCCGGATCTTCGTTAGATCATTTAAGCAATAAATTGTCTGTGCTCATTAATTTTTCCAATATGCGGACTAAATCGTGGGGCACTGGCGCCAGGATCGTTTACACTTATCCGGTTCCGGATCTTCCTGTGGATAAATCGGGAAGAATCTGTGAGAAACAGAAGATCTCTGGCTCAGTTTAGGCTATGATCCGCGGTCCCGATCGGGATCCCAGGATCCTGGTCAGGATAAATTGCAGATAGCAATTCGCACGTCCCCCTTTACACAGGGTCATGTCGATGTGCGCCAACAATCATGAATATTCAATAGTTTTCTTTTATTGTTCGAGTGGAGTCCGCCGTGTCACTTTCGCTTTGGCAGCAGTGTCTTGCCCGATTGCAGGATGAGTTACCAGCCACAGAATTCAGTATGTGGATCCGCCCGTTGCAGGCGGAACTGAGCGATAACACGCTGGCTTTGTATGCGCCAAACCGTTTTGTGCTCGATTGGGTAAGGGACAAGTACCTTAATAACATCAATGGACTGCTGAACGATTTCTGCGGGTCTGATGCCCCGCAGCTGCGCTTTGAAGTGGGTACAAAGCCGGTCACCCAAACCGTTCGTGAAACCGTGAACGTAGCAGCACCTGCTCAGGCCGCGCCTGCTCCGGCCCCTCGCGTCGCACCCGCTCGTCAGGGCTGGGATAATGTCCCCGCACCGGCTGAGCCAACCTACCGCTCTAACGTTAACGTGAAACACACGTTCGATAACTTCGTTGAAGGTAAGTCGAACCAGCTGGCGCGCGCGGCGGCTCGTCAGGTTGCTGATAACCCTGGTGGGGCCTACAACCCGCTGTTCCTTTATGGCGGTACGGGTCTGGGTAAAACGCACCTGCTGCATGCGGTGGGTAACGGCATTATGGCGCGCAAGCCCAATGCCAAAGTGGTGTATATGCACTCCGAACGCTTCGTTCAGGACATGGTAAAAGCCCTGCAAAACAATGCGATCGAAGAGTTTAAACGCTACTATCGTTCTGTTGACGCGCTGCTCATCGATGACATCCAGTTCTTTGCCAATAAAGAACGATCGCAGGAAGAGTTTTTCCACACCTTTAATGCCCTGCTGGAAGGCAATCAGCAGATCATTTTGACCTCGGATCGTTACCCAAAAGAGATCAACGGCGTTGAAGATCGTCTGAAATCCCGCTTCGGCTGGGGCCTGACGGTGGCGATCGAGCCACCAGAGCTGGAAACCCGCGTCGCGATCCTGATGAAGAAAGCCGATGAAAACGACATTCGCCTGCCGGGCGAAGTGGCGTTCTTCATTGCCAAGCGTCTGCGCTCCAACGTGCGTGAGCTGGAAGGGGCGCTGAACCGCGTTATCGCCAATGCCAACTTCACCGGTCGTGCGATCACCATCGATTTTGTGCGTGAAGCGCTGCGAGATTTGCTGGCATTGCAGGAAAAACTGGTCACTATCGACAATATTCAAAAGACGGTGGCTGAGTACTACAAGATCAAAGTGGCAGATTTACTGTCTAAACGTCGTTCCCGCTCGGTGGCGCGTCCGCGTCAGATGGCGATGGCGCTGGCTAAGGAGTTAACCAACCACAGTCTGCCGGAAATCGGGGATGCGTTTGGTGGCCGTGACCATACGACCGTGCTGCACGCTTGTCGCAAGATTGAGCAGTTACGCGAAGAAAGCCACGACATAAAAGAAGATTTTTCCAATCTAATCAGAATATTATCATCGTGACGCTATGAAATTTACCGTTGAACGTGAACATTTATTAAAACCGCTGCAACAGGTGAGTGGCCCATTAGGTGGCCGCCCAACGCTGCCTATTCTCGGAAACCTGCTGCTTCAGGTCGCGGACGGTACGCTGTCGCTGACCGGTACAGATCTGGAAATGGAAATGATCGCGCGCGTTACGCTGACGCAGCCGCACGACGCGGGCGCGACCACGGTTCCGGCACGTAAATTCTTTGATATCTGCCGCGGGCTGCCGGAAGGCGCTGAAATCGCCGTGCAGCTGGAAGGCGACCGTATGCTGGTGCGCTCTGGCCGCAGCCGTTTCTCGCTCTCCACGCTGCCTGCTGCGGACTTCCCGAACCTGGACGACTGGCAGAGCGAAGTTGAATTCACCCTGCCGCAGGCGACGATGAAGCGTCTGATTGAAGCCACGCAGTTCTCCATGGCACATCAGGACGTCCGTTACTACTTAAACGGCATGCTGTTCGAAACCGAAGGTGAAGAGCTGCGTACCGTAGCCACCGACGGCCACCGTCTGGCGGTCTGTTCTATGCCGATTGGCGACGCGCTGCCAAACCATTCGGTGATCGTGCCGCGTAAAGGGGTGATTGAGCTGATGCGTATGCTCGACGGCGGCGACACGCCGCTGCGCGTGCAGATCGGCAGCAACAATATCCGCGCACACGTGGGCGATTTTGTCTTCACTTCGAAGCTGGTTGACGGTCGTTTCCCTGATTATCGCCGCGTATTGCCGAAGAATCCGGACAAAACGCTGGAAGCAGGCTGCGACAGCCTCAAGCAGGCCTTTGCCCGTGCGGCCATTCTCTCAAACGAGAAATTCCGCGGCGTGCGCCTGTACGTGAGTGAAAACCAGATCAAAATCACCGCTAACAACCCGGAGCAGGAAGAGGCAGAAGAAATTCTGGACGTCACCTACGCCGGAACCGAGATGGAAATCGGCTTTAACGTCAGCTACGTGCTGGATGTGCTGAATGCGCTGAAGTGCGAGAACGTGCGCATTCTGCTGACCGACTCCGTTTCAAGCGTACAGATTGAAGATGCCGCATCACAGTCGGCTGCTTATGTTGTCATGCCAATGAGACTGTAATGTCGCTCACCCGTCTGTTGATCCGCGACTTTCGCAATATCGAAAGCGCGGATCTCGCTTTATCCCCTGGCTTTAACTTCCTGGTTGGCGCAAACGGCAGCGGCAAAACCAGCGTGCTTGAGGCCATCTATACGCTCGGCCACGGTCGGGCGTTTCGCAGTTTGCAGATTGGTCGCGTCATTCGCCACGAGCAGGAATCCTTTGTCCTGCACGGGCGTTTGCAGGGGGCGGAGCGGGAAACCGCCATCGGCCTGACCAAAGACAAGCAGGGCGACAGTAAGGTGCGCATCGACGGCACCGACGGCCATAAAGTGGCGGAGCTGGCGCTGCTGATGCCAATGCAGCTGATTACGCCGGAGGGGTTTACTTTACTCAACGGCGGCCCCAAATACAGAAGAGCATTCCTCGACTGGGGATGCTTTCACAACGAAGCCGGTTTCTTTAACGCCTGGAGCAACCTGAAGCGTCTGCTCAAGCAGCGTAACGCTGCACTGCGCCAGGTTACCCGTTACGCCCAGCTGCGTCCGTGGGACATGGAGTTAATCCCTCTCGCGGAACAAATCAGCAACTGGCGTGCCGAATACAGCGCAGGTATCGCCGAAGACATGGCCGACACCTGCAAACAGTTTTTACCCGAGTTCTCTCTCACCTTCTCCTTCCAGCGCGGCTGGGAGAAAGAGACGGATTATGCTGAGGTGTTAGAGAGAAGCTTCGAGCGCGATCGCATGTTGACCTACACCGCGCACGGCCCGCACAAGGCGGATTTCCGCATTCGTGCCGACGGTGCACCGGTGGAAGACACGCTGTCGCGCGGGCAGCTCAAGCTCCTGATGTGTGCGCTGCGCCTGGCACAGGGAGAGTTTCTCACCCGTGAGAGCGGAAGACGCTGCCTGTACCTGATAGATGATTTTGCCTCGGAACTTGACGACGCGCGGCGCGGGCTGCTTGCCAGCCGCTTAAAAGCCACGCAGTCGCAGGTTTTCGTCAGCGCCATTAGCGCTGAACACGTTATAGACATGTCGGACGAAAATTCGAAGATGTTTACCGTGGAAAAGGGTAAAATAACGGATTAACCCAAGTTGAAATGAGCGAGAAACGTTGATGTCGAATTCTTATGACTCCTCCAGTATCAAAGTCCTGAAAGGGCTGGATGCGGTGCGTAAGCGCCCGGGTATGTATATCGGCGACACGGATGACGGCACCGGTCTGCACCACATGGTATTCGAGGTGGTAGATAACGCTATCGACGAAGCGCTCGCGGGTCACTGTAAAGACATCGTGGTCACCATCCATGCGGATAACTCCGTCTCCGTCACCGATGATGGTCGTGGCATCCCAACCGGTATTCACCCGGAAGAGGGCGTCTCTGCCGCGGAAGTGATCATGACCGTGCTGCACGCAGGCGGTAAGTTCGACGATAACTCCTATAAAGTTTCCGGCGGCCTGCACGGCGTAGGCGTCTCCGTGGTTAACGCCCTGTCGCAGAAGCTGGAGCTGGTTATCCAGCGCGAAGGCAAGATCCACCGTCAGCTCTATACGCACGGCGTGCCGCAGGCACCGCTGGCCGTTACTGGCGATACCGACAAAACCGGTACCATGGTGCGTTTCTGGCCGAGCCTCGAAACCTTCACCAACGTCACCGAATTCGAGTATGACATCCTGGCGAAACGCCTGCGTGAACTGTCGTTCCTGAACTCCGGCGTCTCTATTCGCCTGCGCGACAAGCGTGACGGCAAAGAAGACCACTTCCACTACGAAGGCGGTATCAAGGCGTTCGTTGAGTATCTGAACAAGAACAAAACGCCTATTCACCCGAATATCTTCTATTTCTCCACCGAAAAAGACGGTATCGGCGTGGAAGTGGCGCTGCAGTGGAACGACGGTTTCCAGGAAAACATTTACTGCTTCACCAACAACATTCCACAGCGTGACGGCGGTACGCACCTTGCAGGCTTCCGTGCGGCGATGACCCGTACCCTGAACGCCTACATGGACAAAGAAGGCTACAGCAAAAAAGCAAAAGTCAGTGCCACCGGTGATGACGCCCGTGAAGGCCTGATTGCCGTTGTCTCCGTGAAGGTGCCGGATCCGAAGTTCTCCTCACAGACCAAAGACAAGCTGGTCTCTTCCGAGGTGAAATCGGCGGTTGAACAGCAGATGAACGAACTGCTGAGCGAATACCTGCTGGAAAACCCGTCCGACGCGAAAATCGTGGTGGGTAAAATTATTGATGCGGCGCGTGCCCGTGAAGCGGCGCGTAAAGCCCGTGAAATGACCCGTCGTAAAGGCGCGCTGGACTTAGCAGGCCTGCCGGGCAAACTGGCTGACTGCCAGGAACGCGACCCGGCGCTGTCCGAACTGTACCTCGTGGAAGGGGACTCCGCGGGCGGTTCTGCGAAGCAGGGCCGTAACCGTAAGAACCAGGCTATCCTGCCGCTGAAGGGTAAAATCCTTAACGTTGAGAAGGCGCGCTTCGACAAGATGCTCTCTTCTCAGGAAGTGGCGACGCTCATTACCGCGCTGGGCTGCGGCATCGGCCGTGATGAGTACAACCCGGACAAACTGCGCTACCACAGCATCATCATCATGACCGATGCGGACGTCGACGGCTCGCACATTCGTACGCTGCTGTTGACCTTCTTCTATCGTCAGATGCCTGAAATCGTTGAGCGTGGCCACGTCTACATTGCACAGCCGCCGCTGTACAAGGTGAAGAAAGGCAAGCAGGAACAGTACATTAAAGACGACGAAGCGATGGATCAGTACCAAACCGCAATCGCCCTTGATGGCGCAACCCTGCACGCGAACTCGCACGCCCCTGCACTGGCCGGCGAGCCGCTGGAGCGTCTGGTGTCCGAGTTCAACGCGACGCAGAAAATGATCACGCGTATGGAACGCCGCTATCCGAAAACGCTGCTGAAGGAGCTGGTTTATCAGCCAACCCTGACCGAAGCCGATCTGAGCGACGAGCAGACCGTGACCCGCTGGGTGAACGCCCTGGTGACCGATCTCAACGAGAAAGAGCAGCACGGCAGCATGTGGAAATGCGATATCCAGCAGAACGCCGATAAGCAGTTCGAGCCTATTATTCGCGTGCGTACCCACGGCGTTGATACCGACTACCCGCTGGAACACGAGTTTGTGACCGGTCCGGAATACCGCCGTATCTGCACGCTCGGCGAGACGCTGCGTGGCCTGATCGAAGACGATGCGTTCATCGAACGTGGCGAACGTCGTCAGCCGGTAGCCAGCTTCGAGCAGGCGCTGGACTGGCTGGTGAAAGAGTCTCGTCGTGGTCTTGCGATCCAGCGCTATAAAGGTCTGGGTGAAATGAACCCGGAGCAGCTGTGGGAAACTACCATGGATCCGGAAAGCCGCCGCATGTTGCGCGTCACCGTTAAAGACGCGATTGCTGCGGACCAGCTGTTCACGACCCTGATGGGCGATGCGGTTGAACCACGTCGTGCCTTCATCGAAGAGAACGCCCTGAAAGCGGCAAATATCGATATTTAATCGTCGTTATACCGCACGATAACTGGCCGCGCTTTTAGCGCGGCTTTTTTGTGGGCGCAGGCATATCCAGCGACATCACGGACGGTAAACGGCTCGCCAGCGTATCTATCGCTATTCTTACCCTCAGCGGCAGATGCGGCGTCTGCTGCCACACGGCATGAACGTTGAAATGCACATCCGGTGCCTGCTTTAAGAGCGGGACGAGTTTACCCTGGTGAATATCTTTGACGACCATCCAGCAGGGCAGCCATGCAATGCCGTGTCCGGCCAGCGCAGCGTCGCAGATCGCCTGCAAATCATCCATATTGAGCGACGATCGGGGCGTAAAGGTGTGCGACGTTCCTTCGTTATCCATCAGCTGCCAGGACAACACTCTGCCTGCGCTCAAATAGTTAATGGCCGTATGCTGGGATAAATCATTAACGCTTTGTGGCTGGCCTTTCTTCAGCAGATACTCCGGCGCGGCGCACAGCACCATGCGGTGTTCTCCCAGCTTTCTGGCGACCAGCACGCTGCTGTCGTGAAGCGTGCCGTTACGCACCGCCATATCAAACCCTTCCTCGACCAGATCCACCACGCGGTCGCTGAATGACATTTCCAGCTCAAGCCCGGGGTGTTCCTGAGCCAGCGCTATCAGCAGCGGGGCGACACACTGGCGGCCAAACAGCACCGGCATGGAAATGCGCAGGCGACCGCTGACCTGCTGTTTCCCCGTCTCAAGCAGCGATTCCGCACTCCGAATCTCCTCCAGCGCGCGCAGGCAGCGTTCATAAAAAAGGGCGCCGTTATCGGTCAGACTCTGGCTGCGGGTGGTGCGCTGAAAAAGACGTACCCCCAGCCGTTGTTCAAGGCGAGCGATGCTTTTTCCGACCGCCGAGCGTGACAAATGCAGACGAATGGCGGCCTGCGCAAAACTTCCCGCCTCAACGGCGGCCACAAAAACAGGAATATCCTTCAGCGTATCGGTCATCGATTGTATCTGTTATGGCGTCAATAAAGAGAAAACTTATCGCCACTGGCGACCTTTAGTCAACGGTAGACTGTCAGGACTAAAGCTCATCTGATGGCAGGAGAAATTAAATGACAGAGACAATGCAACGCTGGTCCATGGATGCCCTCGGGCGCGAGAACCTCAAGCTGACTCAGGCGCCCGTCCCACAGCCGGGCCCGGGTGAAGTGCGCGTGCGGGTGAATGCCGTTGCGCTTAACTATCGCGATAAAATGGTTGTTGAAGGCACAATGCCGATTCCGCTTTCCTTCCCGTTTACCCCGGCATCTGACATGGCGGGCGTGGTGGACAGCATTGGTGAAGGCGTTACGCGCTTCCAGCCCGGCGCGCGCGTCATCTCAACCTTCTTCCCGGAGTGGATCGACGGTAAGCCGCAGGCGGACGCGCGCAATCTGCCCTATAAAACGTCCGGCGGATACTTTCAGGGCATGCTGTCCGAGTATGTGATTGTGAATGAAGGCGCGCTGGTGGCCTCCCCGGAGACTCTGGATGACGCCGAGGCCAGCACCTTACCCTGCGCAGGGCTTACCGCCTGGTTTGCGCTGGTGGAACGTGGCCAGCTGCGCGCCGGTCAATCGGTGCTGGTGCAGGGCACGGGCGGCGTGGCGATATTCGCCCTGCAAATCGCAAAAGCGCACGGGGCGGAGGTTTTTGTCACCTCGGGGAGTGATGAAAAACTGGCGCTGGCCAAAAAGCTGGGAGCCAGCCAGGGCATCAACCGTCTGAAAGGCGACTGGGCGGAAAATACGCTGGCGCTCACGCAGGATCGCGGCATCGACCATATTATTGAAACCGTAGGCGGAGAGAACCTGAAGCATTCCCTGAGCGCCGTTGCCGTTCACGGACGTATCTCCGTCATTGGCGTGCTGGCCGGGACGGAGATTACGCTCTCTGCTGGCGAACTGCTGCTGAAATCACCCGTCATTCAGGGGATTGGCGTGGGGCACCGCCGGGCGCTGGAAGATTTTGTCCGCGCAGTTGACGTCACGGGGCTGAAGCCGGTGATAGAGCATCGCTACCGTTTTAACGAGCTTGAACAGGCGTTTGAACACCTCGATCGCGGCGCGTTCGGTAAAATAGTTCTCACCCGCGAGTAAGCCTTCGTTCCCCGGAATCAGCGTAAAAGGGGCATTCCTGTTGCGCAATATAGCTCTATTTTTGTGTGCTTAATCGCGTTAGCATGAGGCAGCACTCATTTATTCCGGGGAACTCATGGCTATCAAACTCATTGCAATCGACATGGACGGCACGCTGCTGCTGCCAGACCACACCATTTCTCCAGCCGTTAAAAACGCGATCGCCGCGGCGCGCGCAAAGGGCGTGAATGTGGTCCTGACCACGGGGCGTCCGTATGCGGGCGTACACAGCTATCTGAAAGAGCTGCACATGAATCAGCCGGGCGACTACTGCATCACCTATAACGGCGCGCTGGTGCAGAAAGCCGCTGACGGCAGTACGGTTGCGCAAACCGCGCTGAGCTACGATGACTATCTGTTCCTGGAAAAACTGTCCCGTGAAGTGGGTTCCCACTTCCACGCGCTCGATCGCAATACGCTCTATACCGCCAACCGCGATATCAGCTACTACACGGTACATGAATCCTACGTTGCGACCATTCCGCTGGTGTTCTGTGAAGCGGAGAAAATGGACCCGGCGACGCAGTTCCTGAAAGTAATGATGATCGACGAGCCAGAGATCCTGGATAAAGCGATTGCGCGCATTCCGGCGGAGGTAAAAGAGAAGTACACCGTGCTGAAAAGTGCGCCGTACTTCCTCGAAATCCTCGATAAACGCGTCAATAAAGGCACCGGTGTCAAATCACTGGCCGATGCGCTGGGTATTAAACAGGAAGAGATCATGGCGCTGGGCGACCAGGAAAATGACATCGCGATGATCGAATTCGCCGGTATGGGCGTGGCGATGGATAACGCCATTCCATCCGTGAAAGAAGTGGCCAACTTCGTGACAAAATCCAACCTGGAAGACGGCGTTGCTTACGCGATCGAGAAGTTTGTGCTGCAGTAACGCTTATTTTTAATCATCAGCCTCGGTTATCAACCGGGGCTTTTTTTTGCGCTGAATTTATTGAATTGTTCTTTTTGTGATCTTGATTGTAGTACAACATTAAATGATTGTACTACATTAAAGCCATGGC
This sequence comes from Enterobacter sp. QK-SA4, assembly GCF_056856775.1. Taxonomy (NCBI): domain Bacteria; kingdom Pseudomonadati; phylum Pseudomonadota; class Gammaproteobacteria; order Enterobacterales; family Enterobacteriaceae; genus Enterobacter; species Enterobacter sp. QK-SA4. The sequence goes on along the minus strand of NZ_JBXFXH010000007.1, from coordinate 4,725,409 downwards.
AAAGACGAACTCCCTCACGTTTGTACTGCAAAAGTGAGGTGAAATTCAGCGGTCGCGGTAAAGTAGTGATGGACATACAGAGCACAAGGACTCTCCATGACACTCAATAAAACCGATCGCATCGTCATCACGCTGGGCACCCAGATTGTGGGTGGCAAATACGTTCCCGGTTCGCCGCTGCCGGCAGAGGCCGAACTGTGTGAGGAGTTTGAAACCTCGCGCAACATCATCCGGGAAGTATTCCGCTCGCTGATGGCGAAGCGGCTGATTGAAATGAAGCGCTATCGCGGCGCGTTTGTTGCCCCGCGTAACCATTGGAACTACCTCGATACCGACGTGCTGCAGTGGGTGCTGGAAAATGACTACGACCCGCGGCTTATCGGCGCGATGAGCGAAGTCCGAAACCTGGTTGAACCGGCCATCGCCCGCTGGGCGGCGGAACGCGCAACTTCCGGCGATTTGGCCCAGATCGAGTCGGCTTTAAACGACATGATCGCCAATAACCAGAACCGGGAGGCGTTTAACGAGGCAGATATTCGCTACCACGAGGCGGTGCTGCAGTCGGTGCATAACCCGGTATTACAGCAGCTTAGCGTAGCGATCAGCTCGCTACAGCGAGCAGTATTTGAACGTACCTGGATGGGCGATGAGGCCAACATGCCGAAAACGCTCCAGGAACATAAAGCGCTGTTCGATGCGATAAGGCATCAGGACGGCGATGCGGCAGAGCAGGCGGCACTTACCATGATTGCCAGCTCGACACGAAGGCTGAAGGAAATCACATGACATCTCGCTACATCGCAATTGACTGGGGATCGACCAATCTGCGCGCCTGGCTGTATCAGGGCGAGCAGTGCCTGGAAAGCAGGCAATCAGAAGCAGGCGTGACGCGCCTGAACGGTAAATCCCCCGAGGCGGTGTTAGCAGAGGTCACACAACGCTGGCGCGACAGCACCACGCCGGTAGTGATGGCGGGTATGGTAGGCAGCAACGTAGGGTGGAAAATCGCCCCTTATTTGCCGGTTCCCGCCCATTTCTCCGCGATTGGCGAGCAGTTAACGTCCGTTGGCGACAATATCTGGATTATTCCCGGCTTGTGCGTTTCTCGCGACGACAACCACAACGTGATGCGCGGCGAAGAGACGCAGCTGCTTGGCGCGCGCGCGCTTTCTCCTTCTTCTGTCTACGTCATGCCCGGAACGCACTGCAAGTGGGTCCAGGCTGACGCTGAGCAAATCCACGACTTTCGCACCGTGATGACCGGCGAGCTGCACTATTTGCTGCTCAACCATTCGCTGGTTGGGGCCGGTTTACCTGAGCAGGAAGCCTCGGCAGAGGCGTTTGCTGCCGGGCTTGAACGTGGGATCGCTTCTCCTGATGTCTTGCCGCACCTTTTTGAGGTTCGCGCCTCGCACGTGCTGGGAAATCTCCCGCGCGAGCAGGTCAGCGAGTTTCTTTCCGGCCTGCTGATTGGCGCTGAGGTTGCCAGCATGCGTGATTTCATCGCGCACGAGCAGGCCATCACCATTGTCGCAGGCGCATCGCTGACGTCGCGCTACGAGCAGGCGTTTCGCGCCGTGGGGCGCGATGTTTTAACGATATCCGGCGACACGGCATTTCAGGCAGGAATAAGGAGCATCGCTCATGCAGTGGCAAACTGATCTTCCCCTTATCGCGATTTTGCGCGGCATCACGCCCGATGAGGCGTTAGCCCACGTCGGCGCGGTTATTGACGCCGGGTTCGACGCGGTGGAAATCCCGCTTAACTCTCCGGAGTGGGAAAAAAGCATTCCGGCCGTGGTGAAGGCCTTCGGCGATAAGGCGCTGATTGGCGCAGGCACCGTGTTACAGCCTGAGCAGGTGGATCGGCTGGCGAAAATGGGCTGCAGGCTAATCGTCACGCCCAATATTCAGCCAGAGGTGATCCGCCGCGCGGTGGGGCACGGCATGACCGTCTGTCCGGGCTGCGCCACCGCCACGGAGGCCTTTACTGCTCTCGAAGCAGGCGCACAGTCGCTCAAAATTTTCCCGTCATCGGCTTTTGGTCCGGACTACATCAAAGCGCTGAAAGCGGTATTGCCCGCCAGCGTGCCGGTCTTTGCCGTGGGCGGCGTAACGCCAGAAAACCTGGGCCAGTGGATGAGCGCTGGCTGTGTGGGCGCGGGGCTGGGCAGCGATCTTTATCGTGCCGGACAGTCCGTGGAGCGTACCGCACAGCAGGCGGCAGCATTTGTGAAAGCGTATCGAGAGGCAGTGAAATGAAAATAACCAAACTCACCACGTACCGTTTACCCCCGCGCTGGATGTTCCTGAAAATCGAAACCGATGAAGGGGTTGTGGGCTGGGGCGAACCGGTGATTGAAGGGCGGGCGCGTACCGTAGAAGCGGCGGTGCACGAGCTGGGTGAATACCTGATTGGTCAGGATCCGGCGCGCATTAACGACCTTTGGCAGGTGATGTACCGCGCGGGCTTCTACCGCGGGGGGCCGATCCTGATGAGCGCCATCGCCGGCATCGACCAGGCGCTGTGGGATATCAAAGGCAAAGTGCTGAACGCGCCGGTCTGGCAATTGATGGGCGGGCTGGTGCGCGACAAAATCAAAGCCTACAGCTGGGTCGGCGGTGACCGTCCTGCGGAAGTGATTGATGGCATCACGCAGCTGCGCAACATCGGCTTCGACACTTTCAAGCTCAACGGCTGCGAAGAGATGGGCATTATCGACAACTCGCGCTCGGTAGACCGGGCGGTGAATACCGTGGCGCAAATCCGTGAAGCCTTCGGCAACGAGATTGAGTTTGGCCTGGATTTCCACGGCCGCGTCAGCGCGCCGATGGCCAAAGTGCTAATCAAAGAGCTGGAGCCGTATCGTCCGCTGTTTATCGAAGAGCCGGTGTTGGCCGAGCAGGCCGAGTACTACCCGAAACTGGCTGAACAGACCCACATCCCTATCGCGGCGGGTGAACGTATGTTCTCGCGCTTCGAGTTTAAACGCGTGCTCGAAGCGGGCGGCATTGCCATTCTGCAGCCGGACCTCTCTCACGCGGGCGGCATCACCGAATGCTACAAAATTGCCGGGATGGCCGAAGCTTACGATGTGGCGCTGGCACCGCACTGCCCGCTCGGGCCGATCGCGCTGGCTGCCTGTTTGCACGTCGACTTTGTCTCCCGCAATGCGGTGTTCCAGGAACAGAGCATGGGGATTCACTATAACAAGGGCGCGGAACTGCTCGATTTTGTGAAAAATAAAGAAGACTTCTGCATGGAAGGCGGTTTCTTTAAACCGTTAACGAAGCCGGGCCTTGGCGTGGAAATTGACGAAGCCAAAGTCATTGAGCTGAGTAAAAATGCGCCAGACTGGCGTAACCCGCTGTGGCGTCATGAGGATGGCAGCGTAGCCGAATGGTAAATGCGCGTCATACTTCGCGCTGGTGATGCGTTGGCTGCGTTTTCTTACCCCGGTCACATACTTTTGTATGCTCCCGGGGATGCGAAAACTTGCCGCCTTCCCCCAGCACGAATTATTTAGCGCATTCTGTTTACGTTTTTAATTAAAAAAACCAAATACACCCTCTGTAAATTACAGGGCATGGTGAGCGGCTTCGCTATGCCCAAAATCTGGAGACAGATTGCGATGGATATTCCAGTTACCGCTACAAAAACCGGGCGTCGCCGCTACCTGACGCTGATTATGATCTTTATTACCGTGGTCATTTGCTATGTAGACCGCGCCAACCTTGCCGTGGCATCGGCCCATATCCAGGAAGAGTTTGGCATCACCAAAGCGGAAATGGGCTACGTCTTTTCGGCGTTTGCCTGGCTGTATACTTTATGTCAGATTCCGGGCGGCTGGTTCCTTGACCGCGTGGGTTCACGTCTGACCTATTTCATTGCCATTTTCGGCTGGTCAGTGGCGACCCTGTTCCAGGGCTTCGCGACCGGGCTGATGTCGCTGATTGGCCTGCGCGCCATCACCGGGGTGTTCGAAGCGCCCGCGTTTCCGACCAACAACCGTATGGTGACCAGCTGGTTCCCGGAACACGAGCGCGCTTCCGCCGTTGGCTTTTACACCTCCGGGCAGTTTGTCGGCCTGGCGTTCCTGACGCCGCTGCTGATCTGGATCCAGGAGCTGCTGAGCTGGCACTGGGTATTCATCGTCACGGGTGGGATTGGCATTATCTGGTCGCTGATCTGGTTCAAGGTTTACCAGCCGCCGCGTCTGACCAAAAGCATCACCAAAGCCGAGCTGGACTACATCCGCGACGGCGGTGGCCTGGTGGACGGCGATGCGCCGGTGAAAAAAGAGGCGCGCCAGCCGCTGACCAAAGCGGACTGGAAGCTGGTCTTCCATCGTAAGCTGGTGGGTGTTTATCTGGGCCAGTTCGCGGTGACCTCCACGCTGTGGTTCTTCCTCACCTGGTTCCCGAACTACCTGACCCAGGAGAAGGGGATCGCGGCGCTGCAGGCGGGCTTTATGACCACCGTGCCGTTTCTCGCGGCATTCTTCGGCGTGCTGCTCTCCGGCTGGCTGGCCGATAAGCTGGTAAAAAAAGGCTACTCGCTGGGCGTGGCGCGTAAAACGCCGATCATCTGCGGCTTGCTGATCTCAACCTGCATCATGGGTGCCAACTACACCAACGATCCGGTGTGGATTATGACCCTGATGGCGGTGGCGTTCTTCGGTAACGGTTTCGCCTCTATCACCTGGTCGCTGGTGTCGTCCCTTGCGCCGATGCGGCTGATTGGCCTGACCGGCGGCGTGTTCAACTTTGTCGGCGGGCTGGGTGGGATCACCGTACCGCTGGTCATCGGCTACCTGGCGCAGGACTACGGCTTCGGCCCGGCGCTGGTCTATATTTCTGCCGTGGCGCTGATCGGGGCACTCTCCTACATCCTGCTGGTGGGCGACGTGAAACGAGTAGGCTAATCTTTGCGGATGTTTTACCCTGATGCATTCACCGTGCATCAGGGTATCCTCATGAAACAAATCACCTTCGCTTCCCGCAACCACCAACTGACCAACATCAATACCTGGACGCCGGACAGCCAGTGGCTGGTCTACGACGTGCGCCCGTCCGGTGCGTCGTTCACCGGTGAAACCATCGAGCGGGTCAATGTCGCTACGGGTGAGGTAGAGGTGGTATATCGCGCCACTGACGGCGCGCATGTCGGCGTGGTGACCGTTCATCCTGCAGAAGAGAAATATGTCTTTATCCACGGCCCGAAAAACCCCGATGCGGACTGGCATTACGATTTTCATCATCGTCAGGGAGTGGTTGCGCAAAACGGTCAGGTGAGCAACCTGGACGCGATGGATATCACAGCGCCTTACACCGCAGGCGCGCTGCGCGGCGGCAGCCACGTCCATGTCTTCAGCCCAAACGGGCAGCTCGTCAGCTTTACCTATAACGACCATGTTCTGCACGAACGCGATCCTAAACTTGATTTACGCAACGTCGGCGTGGCTGCGCCTTACGGCCCGGTGAACCCGCGCGGGAACCATCCGCGCGAATATTCAGGTACATTCTGGAGCGTGCTGGTCAGCCGCACGACGCCCAACCCGCAGCCGGGCAGCGACGAGATTAACCGCGCCTACGAAGAGGGCTGGGTGGGCAACGACAGGCTGGCGTTCATCGGCGACACCCTGTCTGAGCAGGGTGAAAAAGTCCCGGAACTGTTTATCGTAAATCTGCCGGAAGACGAGCAGGGCTGGAAGCATGCGGGCGATGCGCCGCTACAGGGCACGACGGAGACCCTTCCAGCGCCGCCTGCGGGTGTGAAGCAGCGTCGTTTGACCTTTACGCATCAGAGGGCGTACCCGGGCCTGGTGAACGTGCCGCGTCACTGGGTTCGCTGTAACCCGCAGGGGACACGGATTGCGTTTCTGATGCGGGATGATAACGGCATTGTGCAGCTGTGGCTGATCTCTCCTGAGGGCGGCGAGCCGCGCCAGTTGACGCGTACCGGGAGCGATATTCAGTCTGCATTTAACTGGCATCCTTCCGGCGATCGTCTGGGGTTTGTGCTCGAAAATCGGATCGCCTACTGCGACGCACAGACCGGAGAGGTGACGTTTTTGACGTCCGATCACGGCAACCCGCCGTCTGCTGATGCGGTCGTGTTTTCCCCGGACGGGCGCGTTATTGCGTGGATGGAGGAGACAGCCGGTTTCCGTCAGCTTTGGGTGACGGAAACCGCGCAGTACTAGCGTGGAGGCATTTCAGCGGGCGGGATGACGGCGTTTGTCGCCAGATTTTCCTGCTCGCTTTTCTCTACACGCGAGCGTACGGAGTTGTCCTTACGAAACATATCCCACGGCAGCAGAAGCGTATCCGCCACGGCCGTAAACGGCATATCCAGGATAACCAGGGATTTGGTGCCCCAGTTTGTATCGTCATCGGAGATCATCGCCGCGCTGGCGCGCGTCCCCGGATATGTTCCTTCTTTACCGCCGGTGTGAGACATCACGCTCGAACACCCGCAAAGTAAAACTACCCCGCTGAACGTCGTCAGCTTTATCAGAACATTTTTCATCATCACTCAGTCATCGTTAATGGCACTGCATAGACCTGCAACTCAGGGTTATAGCGAGCCTTATCCAAAATGGATAGCCCTATAACCCCGCACTGTGGCAGCCATCGCAATTTAACCCTTTGTGCTGTTGTCCCAGTCTAAGCGAGATGCAGGAAAGTGCAAAAAAAAGTGCAGCTGTCGTTCTTGAAAAGCCCGATTGCAGACCCATTTTAAGAATGTGGCCCGATAAAGAACTCGCCTGATGGGTGTTCGGGGGCGCAAAGGCCTGTCCATGGTGGAAGGCAACAATTTCTCGCTGATTTCAGGAGTTTTATTTATGCGTAACTTCGATCTTTCTCCGCTATACCGTTCTGCAATTGGTTTTGACCGCCTGTTTAACCATTTAGAAAATAACCAAAGCCAGAGCAACGGCTACCCTCCATACAATGTTGAGCTGGTTGACGAAAACCACTACCGCATCGCCATTGCCGTCGCCGGTTTTGCAGAAAACGAACTGGAGATCACCGCGCAGGACAACCTGCTGGTGGTGAAAGGTTCCCATACGGCCGAGCAGAAAGAACGTACCTACCTTTATCAGGGCATCGCCGAGCGCAACTTTGAACGCAAATTCCAGTTAGCCGAGAACATTCACGTTAAAGGCGCGAACCTGGTTAACGGTCTGCTGTTTATCGAACTGGAACGTGTGATTCCGGAAGAGAAAAAACCGCGCCGTATCGAAATTAACTAATTACGCGGGTCGCGTGAGCGGCCCACCCGAACTTGCTTGCCGTAACGGGAGCATATGCGAATCCATCAGGATTTGCAGGAATAACTGTGCACAAAATTACACTGTGCCGAACTCGCTTCTCAGAAGGAGATTTAGTATGCGTAACTATGATTTATCCCCCCTGCTGCGTCAGTGGATTGGTTTTGACAAACTGGCTAACGCCCTGCAAAGCACCACCGAGCAACAGACGTTTCCGCCGTACAACATCGAAAAAAGCGACGATAACCACTATCGCATTACCCTTGCGCTGGCCGGTTTCCGCCAGGACGATCTGGACATCCAGCTTGAAGGCACTCGCCTGACCGTGAAGGGGTCGCCGGAAAAACAAGAGACCGAGACCAAATGGCTGCATCAGGGGTTGGTTAATCAGCCGTTTAGCCTGAGCTTTACCCTGGCAGACCATATGGAAGTGTCCGGCGCAACGTTTACCAACGGTCTGCTGCATATCGACCTGATCCGCAACGTGCCGGAAGCCATCGCGCCGCAGCGTATCGCCATTAGCGAGCGGCCGGCGTTGAACAGTTAGCACTGTGCGGGCTGATGCCCTCACCCTGGCCCTCTCCCTGTGGGAGAGGGTGAAAAGATAAAGCCCTGCCCCGGCAGGGCTTTTTTGTGCGCCATCACCCATACAACCGCCCCCGGCTCTGAGAGAATCCTTAGCATAACTAAGGTTATGCTAAGGGAGTGGGTCATGAGTGATATCGCGTTAACCGTCAGCGTGTTGGCCCTGGTCGCTGTTGTTGGCCTGTGGATAGGTAATATCAAAATCCGCGGCGTCGGGTTTGGGATAGGCGGGGTACTGTTTGGCGGCATTTTTGTCGGGCACTTCGCCGACAAGCTCGGGCTGGTCCTCAGCGCCGAAATGCTCCACTTTACCCAGGAGTTCGGCCTGATCCTCTTCGTTTATACCATCGGTATTCAGGTGGGACCGGGCTTTTTCGCCTCACTTCGGGTCTCCGGATTACGGCTCAACCTGTTTGCCCTCGGCATTGTGGTAATGGGCGGGCTGGTCACCGCAATTCTGCACAAAATCTTCGATATCCCGCTCCCCGTGGTGCTGGGCATTTTCTCCGGGGCGGTTACCAACACGCCTGCGCTCGGTGCCGGGCAGCAAATCCTGCGCGATTTGGGTATTGAACCCGGCATTGTCGACCAGATGGGGATGAGCTACGCCATGGCCTATCCGTTTGGGATTTGCGGCATTCTGCTTTCCATGTGGCTGGTGCGCGTCCTGTTTCGCATTAACGTCGACAAAGAGGCGAAGGACCATGAAACCACGCTCACCAACGGCCATATGCCGATCAAAACCATCAACATTCGGGTCGATAACCCCAACCTGAACAATATGGCGATTCAGGACGTGCCGATTCTGAACAGCGCCAATATCATATGCTCCCGCCTCAAGCGTGACGATATGCTGATGGTGCCTGCCCCCGGCACCGTCATTCAGCAGGGCGATCTGCTGCACCTGGTCGGCCAGCCCGGAGATTTAAACAACGCGCGGCTGGTGATTGGCCAGGAAGTGGATACTTCGCTCTCAACCCGCGGCACCGATATGCGCGTGGAACGCGTTGTGGTGACTAACGAACACGTTCTTGGCAAGAAAATACGCGATCTGCAGGTAAAAGAGCGCTATGACGTGGTGATCTCTCGCCTTAACCGTGCGGGTGTTGAACTGGTCGCCAGCCCGGAGGCCAGCCTGCAGTTCGGGGATATCCTCAACCTGGTCGGGCGCCCGTCGTCCATCGACGCCGTGGCGGATATGGTGGGTAACGCCCAGCAAAAGCTGCAGCAGGTGCAGATGCTGCCGGTGTTTATCGGTATCGGGCTCGGCGTGCTGCTCGGTTCTATTCCTGTGTACGTGCCGGGCTTCCCGGTGGCGCTCAAGCTGGGCCTGGCGGGTGGACCGCTGATTATGGCGCTGATCCTCGGGCGTATCGGCTGTATCGGGAAGCTTTACTGGTTTATGCCACCGAGCGCCAACCTGGCGCTGCGCGAGCTGGGTATCGTGCTGTTCCTGGCGGTGGTCGGCCTGAAGTCCGGCGGGGATTTTGTCGATACCCTGGTCAAGGGCGAAGGGATGAGCTGGGTAGGCTACGGTATCTTTATCACGGCGATCCCGCTGCTGACGGTGGGAATACTGGCGCGGATGTTCGCCAAAATGAACTACCTGACGCTGTGCGGGATGCTGGCGGGCTCCATGACCGATCCGCCCGCGCTGGCTTTTGCCAACAACCTGCACGCCACCAGCGGTGCGGCTGCGCTCTCCTATGCCACCGTCTATCCGCTGGTGATGTTCCTGCGCATCATCACCCCGCAGCTACTGGCGGTGCTGTTCTGGGGAATGGGCTAGCAGGTCGTCCGGGTGGATGCGCCGCAGATGGTAGTCCACCTGGTAATCACTGGTATTTCGGAACATTACGGAATAATTGAGGAACTCGCCGCTGTCGCTGTAGGAGAGAGAAGTAATTCGCAGCAGCGGCGTCTGTTCCGGCAGGTTCATATAACCGGCCAGCGTTTTATCTGCCAGCACCGGCGTCAGGCTCTCGTAGTTGCCGCTGATGGTGATCCCGCACTCCTTCTCGATGTAATCAAACTTTGACCCCTCAAGATGCGCCAGCGACAGATTGCGGAACAGCTTCACCGGCATAAAGCTGTCCTCCAGCATCAGCGGCTTCCCGTCCACGTAGCGCACCCGCCGGGAAAAGTAGATCCGCTCATCCACCTGAATCCGCAGCTGGCTGGCGATAGCGGGCGGGGCGGGCATCACTTCAAACTGTAAGACCTTACTCTGCACCTCTTTTCCCTGCTGCCGCAGCACCTCCACCAGCCCGGTCAGGTTGGTGGTTTCGTGGTGAACGTCTTTGCGCGAGACAAAGGTTCCGCTGCCGTGCCGCCGCTCAACCAGCCCCCAGCTCACCAGCAGATCGAGCGCCTTGCGGATGGTCATTCGCGCCACGCCGAACTCCTGCGCCAGCGCCTTTTCGCCGGGCAGCGGGCTGCCGATGTTGTAGTCCGACGAATTCAGCCGCAGCCGCAATCTGTCGGCGATAGATTTGTAGATCACCAGTAGACCTCTCTGCCCTTATCAGGTCGTGGATTGTGTCCTGACATGTCCATATTTACGCCAAAAAGTAGACCTGATTGGTCAAAATAAAACCATGAATGCGATCACGAATCGCAGCGGCACGCCATGTTCGCGCATCAGTAAGTTCTTATGCTCACCTCAGGCCAGCAAAAAACCATAAAGGCCTCTACCCCTACAGGTTGTTTCATGAGGATTTAAAAATGCTCAGTCAAATACAACGTTTTGGCGGTGCCATGTTTACCCCGGTGTTGCTGTTTCCGTTCGCCGGGATCGTGGTGGGAATCGCCATCATGCTTCGCAACCCGCTGTTTGTCGGCGAAGCGCTAACGGCCCCCGATCATCTTTTCGCGCAGATTGTTCACATCATTGAAGAGGGCGGATGGGCGGTGTTTCGCAATATGCCGCTGATTTTTGCCGTTGGCTTACCGATTGGCCTGGCGAAGCAGGCGCAGGGCCGCGCCTGTCTGGCGGTGCTGATAAGCTTTCTGACCTGGAACTACTTCATCAACGCGATGGGGATGACCTGGGGCCACTTCTTCGGCGTCGACTTCTCCGCCGAGCCGACGGCGGGAAGCGGGCTGGCGATGATTGCCGGCATCAAAACGCTCGATACCAGCATCATCGGCGCCATTGTGATTTCAGGCATCGTCACCGCCATCCACAACCGCTACTTCGACAAGCCGCTGCCGGTCTTTCTGGGGATTTTCCAGGGCAGCTCGTTTGTCGTTATCCTCGCGTTCTTCGTCATGATCCCCTGCGCCTGGCTGACGCTGCTGGGCTGGCCGAAAGTGCAGATGGGCATTGAGTCCCTGCAGGCGTTCCTGCGCTCCGCCGGTGCGCTGGGCGTGTGGGTGTATACCTTCCTGGAACGCATTCTGATCCCAACCGGATTGCACCACTTCGTCTACGGTCCGTTCATCTTCGGTCCGGCGGCGGTGGAAGGCGGGATTCAGGTCTACTGGGCACAGCACCTGCAGGAGTTCAGCCAGAGCACCCTGCCGCTGAAAACCCTCTTCCCGGAAGGCGGGTTCGCGCTGCACGGCAACTCTAAAGTGTTTGGCTCGGTCGGGATTGCGTTCGCTATCTGGTACACCGCGTCGCCGGAAAACCGCGTCAAGGTGGCGGGGCTGCTGGTGCCGGCCACGCTCACCGCCGTGCTGGTGGGCATCACGGAACCTCTTGAGTTCACCTTCCTGTTTATCTCGCCGCTGCTGTTTGCCGTCCATGCGGTGCTGGCGGCGACTATGGCAACGGTGATGTACGCCTTTGGCGTGGTCGGGAACATGGGCGGCGGCCTGCTGGACCAGTTCCTGCCGCAAAACTGGATCCCAATGTTTCATAACCACGCCTCGACGGTATTCACCCAGATCGGCATCGGCGTCTGCTTCACCGGCATCTACTTCGCGGTCTTCAAAACGCTGATCGAACGTCTGAACCTGAAAACGCCGGGCCGGGAAGAGAGCGAAATCAAACTCTACAGCAAGGCCGACTATAAGGCGGCGCGCGGGCAAACCACCGTCCCGGCCGCGGCCAGCCAGCAGGTAGGGCAGGCCGCCGGATTCCTGCAGGCGCTCGGCGGCGCGGCCAACATCGAAAGCATCAACAACTGCGCCACCCGCTTGCGCATTGCGCTGGTGGATATGGCGAAAACCCAAAGCGATGACGTCTTCAAAGCCCTCGGCGCCCACGGCGTGGTGCGACGCGGCAACGGCATTCAGGTGATTGTCGGCCTGCACGTTCCTCAGGTGCGCGACCAGCTGGAATCGTTGATGAAAACTCCTTTAACAAATGAACAAACCACCCTGACAGAGGCTATATCATGAAAAAATTCTCAGTTGTCATTGCAGGCGGCGGCAGCACCTTTACGCCTGGTATCGTCCTGATGCTGTTAGCCAACCGTGACCGTTTCCCGCTGCGCGCGCTGAAGTTCTATGACAACGACGGCGCACGTCAGGAAACCATCGCCGAAGCGTGCAAAATCATCCTCAGGGAGCAGGCGCCGGAGATTGAATTCAGCTACACCACCGATCCTAAAGCGGCGTTTAGCGATGTGGATTTCGTGATGGCGCATATCCGCGTGGGCAAATACCCGATGCGCGAAAAAGATGAAAAAATCCCGCTGCGCCACGGCGTGCTGGGCCAGGAAACCTGCGGACCGGGCGGCATCTCCTACGGCATGCGCTCGATCGGCGGCGTGCTGGAGCTGGTGGATTATATGCAGCAGTACTCCCCGAACGCGTGGATGCTGAACTACTCCAACCCGGCGGCGATTGTCGCGGAAGCCACGCGTCGCCTGCGTCCGAACGCCAAAATCCTCAACATCTGCGATATGCCGATCGGCATTGAAGGGCGCATGGCGCAGATTGTCGGCCTGAAAAACCGCAAAGAGATGCGCGTGCGCTACTACGGTCTGAACCACTTCGGCTGGTGGACGTCGATTGAAGATCTCAACGGCAACGATCTGATGCCGAAACTGCGCGAATACGTGGCGAAAAACGGCTATGTGCCGCCTTCGGAAGATGCGCATACCGAAGCGAGCTGGAACGATACCTTTGCCAAAGCCAGAGACGTGCAGGCGCTGGATCCGGACACCATGCCGAACACCTACCTGAAGTATTACCTGTTCCCGGACTACGTGGTCGCGCACTCTAACCCGGAACGTACCCGCGCCAATGAGGTCATGGATCACCGTGAGAAGCACGTGTTCAGCGCCTGCCGGGCGATTATCGAAGCCGGTCACTCCGCCGCCGGTGATCTGGAAATCGACGAACATGCGTCGTACATCGTCGATCTGGCGACGGCGATTGCCTTCAACACCCAGGAGCGGATGCTGCTGATTGTGCCTAACAACGGGGCCATCCATAACTTTGATGCCGACGCGATGGTGGAGATCCCGTGCATGGTAGGCCATAACGGGCCGGAGCCGCTCACGGTGGGCGATATTCCGCACTTCCAGAAAGGGCTGATGAGCCAGCAGGTGGCGGTGGAAAAACTGGTGGTGGATGCCTGGGAGCAGCGCTCGTACCAGAAACTCTGGCAGGCGATCACCCTGTCGAAAACCGTGCCGAGCGCGTCCGTCGCGAAAGCGATTCTGGATGACCTGATCGCGGCCAATAAGGACTACTGGCCAGAGCTGCACTAATCGTCCTGACCGGCATCGCCCGATGCCGGTCTCCTTGTCCTTGTCGATTTACGCTATGCTGAAGCCTGCCTGGAGCACGACAAGGAACCCTCATGAAAATTTCCCGCCTCGGCGAAGCGCCGGACTACCGCTTCTCTCTGGCTAATGAACGCACTTTTTTAGCGTGGATCCGCACCGCGCTGGGCTTTCTTGCCGCAGGGGTGGGTCTCGATCAGCTCGCGCCCGATTTCGCCACGCCGCTGATTCGCGAAGTGCTGGCGCTACTGCTGTGCCTGTTTGCGGGCGTGCTGGCGATTTACGGCTACCTGCGCTGGCTGCGCAATGAGAAGGCGATGCGTCTGAAGCAGGATCTGCCCTATACGCGCGGGCTGCTGATTATCAGCACGATTCTGCTGACGGTGGCGGGCGTGGTGATGGTGCTGGTGTTCTATGGCGGATAGCCGCAAAGCGCGGCGCGAAGCGGACCCCGGCCTGCAGCCGGAGCGGACGTCGCTCGCCTGGCTGCGCACGCTGCTGGGGTATGGCGCGCTGATTGCCCTGGCGATCAAGCACAACTGGCACCGCACAGGGGTGCCATTCTGGATTTCCATTATTGTGCTGGCGCTGGTGGCCATTATTTTATGGCGCTATACCCGCAGCCGTAACCTGATGGACGTGGCGCAGAACGATTTTGTACAGCCGAAAGCGGTGCGGGATAAGTTCCTGATCGCGCTCGCTGTTCTCTCGCTGTCGCTGCTGTTTGCGGTAACCCATATTCAGCAAATTTTGAGCCTGTAAGCCCGGTGGCGGCTACGCCTTACCGGGCCTGCAACTGCCGCGAACCGTAGGCTGGGTAAGGCGCAGCCGCCACCCGGCATAATTACTTCCCTTTCGCCAGATACTTCGCCATCTCGTCTTCCGGCACCATCCCGCCGCCGGTCGCCCACACCAGGTGGGTAACGTTGGTATGCGAATGAACGCGCACTGGACCGGCCATCCCCGCCAGCGCCGACGGCTCCAGGCGAATGCCTTCCTCCTGCGCCAGCCAGCCGAGCATGTCGTACATGCTCTGATCGGAGAGCGTATAGAACCCGTCGAGCAGGCGCTCCATCGCGCGGCCCACGAAGCCAGAGGCGCGCCCTACCGCCAGACCGTCCGCCGCCGTCACGTTATCAATGCCCAGATCCTGCACCGCGATCTCATCGTGCAGGCCGGTGTAGACGCCGAGCAGCATGCACGGGGAGTGCGTTGGCTCCGCGAAGAAGCAGTGGACGTTATCGCCAAAGGCCAGCTTCAGGCCAAACGCCACGCCGCCGGGGCCGCCGCCGACGCCGCACGGCAGGTAGACGTACAGGGGATGATCGGCATCCACCACGCGGCCCTGTTCGGCAAACTGCGCCTTCAGCCGCTCGCCTGCAACGGCGTAGCCCAGGAAAAGGGTGCGGGAGTTTTCATCGTCAATGAAGAAACAGTTCGGATCGCTTTCCGCCGCTTTTCGTCCCTGCTCCACCGCCACGCCGTAATCCTGCTCATATTCCACGACGATGACGCCGTGGCTGCGCAGTTTGGCTTTCTTCCACTCGCGGGCGTCGGCAGACATATGCACCGTCACCTTAAAGCCGATGCGGGCGCTCATAATGCCGATGGACATCCCAAGGTTGCCGGTTGAGCCTACCGCAATGCTGTACTGGCTGAAAAAGTCCTTAAAGCGCGGTTCCAGCAGAACGCTGTAGTCGTCTTCAACGCTCAGCAACCCGGCTTCCAGCGCCAGTTTTTCCGCATGGGTCAGCACCTCATAGATGCCGCCGCGCGCTTTAATCGAGCCGGAAATCGGCAGATGGCTGTCTTTTTTCAGCAGCAGCGTGCCGGGAATAGACTTCGCAGATTCTTTCTCCAGCCGCTTTTGCATCGCCGGGATGGCAACCAGTTCGGATTCGATAATCCCGCCCGTTGCCGCCGTTTCCGGGAAGGCTTTCGCAAGGTACGGCGCGAAGCGGTTGAGGCGCGCGTGCGCGTCGTCCACGTCGGCTTTGGTCAGCCCGACGTACGGCAACCCTTCTGCAAGCGTCGTGGTGCGCGGGTTAAGCCAGGTGGTTTCTTTCAGAGCAATCAGATCCTCAACCAGAGGAAACTGTGCGGTTAAAGTAGTGATAGTTGCGTTTTCCATAATACGTCTCTTCGCGCTCAGATAATGAAGGAAAGCAGGAATGTGCCGCCAAGTGCAAGCACCGAGGCGATAAACGTCGCCGTCGTATAGTATTTGAAGGTCTCGTTCAGGGTAGCGCCGCAGTATTGCTTCACCAGCCAGAAGAGAGAATCGGTCACGATCGTGCAGCCAATGGCACCGGAACCGATGGCAATGGTGATGATCTCCGGGCTCACGTTCGGGTAGAGCGGCAGCATCGGCGCGACTATCGCCGTGGCGCCCATCATCGCCACCGTCGCGGAGCCGACGGCGGCATGCAGCACCAGCGCCACCAGCCAGGCGAGCAGGATAGGGTGCATGTGCAGGTTCGAGAGAATATGCGCCAGCGAGTCCGCCAGTCCGCTGGTTTTCAGGATGGCGTTAAACGCGCCGCCCGCGCCGATAATCAGCAAAATGTTGGCGATAGAGCCGAAGCCGTGCTCGGTATGCGTCAGCATCGTGCCCATGCCCATATGCTGGCGTATCCCCAGCAGGTAGTAGGCGACAAACACGGCGATAAACATCGCGGTGATCGGGTTGCCGATAAACTCCAGCAGCGTATACAGCGTGCCTTCTTTCGCCATATTCAGCTCGGCGATGGTTTTCACCAGCATCAGGGCAATCGGCAGCAGCACCGTGAACAGCGTGGCGCCCAGCGACGGTAGGGTGTGCTCTTCCCGCACCTTCAGGTCTGAAAATTCCGCCGGAACCGGTTTAAACGGCAGACGATTGCCGAGCAGTTTCAGGAACAGCGGGCCGCCGACCAGCGAGGCCATCAGGCCCACCATCAAACCGTAGACAATGACCGTTCCGACGTCCGCGCCTAATTTATTGGTCACAAACAGCGCGGCCGGATGCGGCGGCACTACGCAATGCACCGCCATCAGCGCGGTACAGAGCGGAATGGCCAGCTTGAGCAGCGACGTGTTGGTCTTTTTGGCGATGGAAAACGCCAGCGGGATCAGCAGTACCACGCCCACTTCCACAAACAGCGTAATGCCGCAGATAAGGCCTACCAGCACCATAATCACGTCCGCCGACAGCCAGCGGCAGCGCTGCAGTGCGATCCCGATGCGCTCTGCCGCGCCGGAGACTTCCATCATCTTGCCGAGAATGGTGCCCAGACCAATCACCGCCGCCAGGAAGCCCAGCGTACCGCCAATTCCGCTCTCGATGGCGTTCACCATATCCAGCGGGCTCATCCCCATCATCGCGCCGACGAAAAAGCTCGCCAGCAGCAGCGCAAGGAACGGGTGAAACTTCAGTTTTACGATGGTTAAAACAATCAACACAATGCTGACCAGCAGCGTTGCCACAACCCAGACCTGAGATCCCATATCTCACCTCACCCTTATGTCATCTGTGGGTATTGGACGAAAAAACGGCGTGGGCTGACAAACGATATAAATTGGCGTTCAGGTGAGCCAGATTGGATCAACTGAGTGACTGCGTTCTAAAAAGCGCACTTAAATCGTATTAGGTTCACATAAATTCACCCTTGAGCGGTATGCTGAGCGCAGAAAACCCGCGTGAGAATTGTGATGACCGATGCGAATGAAGCCAGAAACCGCCTGTTAAACGGCTGGCAGCTGTCGAAAATGTATACCTTTGAAGTGGCCGCCCGGCATGAGTCCTTCGCCCTGGCGGCGGAGGAGCTGTCGCTCAGCCCCAGCGCGGTGAGCCACCGCATCAACCTGCTGGAAGAGGAGCTGGGCATTCAGCTGTTCGTCCGCTCGCACCGTAAAGTTGAGCTGACGCAGGAGGGAAAGCGCGTTTACTGGACGCTGAAATCGTCCCTCGACACCCTGAATCAGGAGATCCTGGACATCAAAAACCAGGCGCTGTCCGGCACGCTGACGGTTTACTCCCGCCCGTCGATCGCCCAGTGCTGGCTGGTGCCCATGCTGGGAGACTTTACCCGCCGCTATCCGTCGATTTCACTCACCATCCTGACCGGCAATGATTACGTCAATATGCAGCGAACGGGCATCGATCTGGCGCTCTATTTCGACGATACGCCGCCAAACCATCTCTCTCATCACTTCCTGATGGACGAGGAGATTTTGCCCGTCTGCTCACCGCAGTATGCCCGCGAGCATGAACTGCTGAAAAACCCCGATAACCTCAGCCACTGCACGCTGCTGCACGACCGTCAGGCCTGGAGCAACGATTCCGGGACGGATGAGTGGCTGAGCTGGGCGCAACACTTTGCGGTGAATATGCCGCCATCGTCGGGCATTGGTTTCGATCGTTCCGATTTAGCGATTATTGCGGCCATCAACCACGTTGGCGTTGCGATGGGCAGAAAGCGGCTGGTGCAGAAGAGGCTCGAACGGGGCGAGCTGATCGCCCCGTTTGGTGACAAGACCCTGAAATGCCATCAGCACTACTATGTCTCGACGCTTTCCGGTCGTCAGTGGCCGAAAATAGACGCCTTTATCGGCTGGCTGAAAGAACTGGCAGGTTGAAGAATTATTACGCTTTCGCTCTACACCAAATGTGAAAAAGCGTGCTAAATACAGGTAATGCTTTCGATTTATCCAGGGTAAACCGTGTTAAAGCCTTTTATTGCCTCTGCATTACTGATCTCTTCCGGCTGGGCGATTGCCGCTGAGCCGCCGCTGACGGCTGCCCACTATGCGCAGCAGCTGGGCGTCGGGATGGATGTGGACTGGGCGCGCACCGAGCGCGGCATACGCGAATTCGACCCGCTGGTGGTACGCGATTTTCGTGCAAAAGGCATTACCCACGTGCGCATTCGCGTCGCCGATGAGCCGACGGAAGCGCGGCTAATTCACCTGCGCAAGCTGGTAGAAGCCTGCGAGCAGTATGGCGTGATCCCGATTATCGCTTATCAGGCTGATGAATATAAAAACGACCCGAAAGCCGATAACGAGAAAGAGACGATCAACTGGTGGATTGCCGTGGCGCACTATTTCGGTCAGAGCTATCCGCTGCTGGGTTTTGATCTCATCTATGAGCCGGCCGACAAGCTTAACCACAACCTCGCGTCGCTAAACCGCGTGTATGAAAAAACCATTAAAGCGATCCACGACATGGACCCGCAGCGCATGATCTTTGTTGCGCCACGCCTGCGCGCCGCCCCGGAGGATTTATCCAGCCTGAAGCTGCCCGCGCACAGTCAAAACTACCTGCTGGCGGAGTGGCATATTTTCCCGTGGGGGCCGCTGAAAAATAGCGGTAAATACCCGTGGACGTCCGGCACGGCGGCGGAGAAAGCGGCTATCCATAATCGCATCAATACCGCGCTGCGCTGGCAGCAAAAAACCGGGCACGTTAGCTGGGTCGGGGGCTGGGGCGTGGGAGAGTCAAACCACCTCACGCCAACCGCTTCGCAAATGGCGTTCTCCACCTTTATGGCCTGCGAGCTGCAAAAGGCGAAAATCCCGTATGCGCTGAACGCGGATTTCCAGTTTTACGACGGGGAAGAGGGGGCCTGGCGGCCCGCGCCGGAGCCGTTGTTGCAGGCGATGATTGCGCCCGTCTGTGAAAAGCCCGGCGAGAAGCCGGGCCATCATGCGGTTAAACCGGCTGCTCGTGATGCGGAACACGCGACGCCAGCGGCAGCCAGCACAGTAAAATCAGCAGCCCCATCAGCGTCATCAGCAGGCCCAAACTAGCCTGCCCGGTCTGCGGCATCATCGCCGAGAGCCAGGCCAGCGCGCCGGAGCCGATATTCTGCAAACCGCCCACCAGCGCGCCAGCCGTGCCTGCGAGGAACGGGAACGGCTCCATCGCGCCGCTGATCGCCAGCGGGAACAGCATCCCCGCGCCGAAGAAGAACAGCGCTGCCGGGATGAGCAGCGTCCAGACCGTCATCACGCCAAATAGCCCCGGTATCCACATCATCAGACCCGCCAGCAGACAGCTGATCACCGACTGCCACATCAGGGTGGAGAAGCGTTTGTTCGGGCGTCCGGCAAACCACGCGCCGAAGAACGCCGCCGGGATCGGCAGAATAAACAGAATACTCACGACCATGCTGCTCAGGCCCAGACCCGCGCCCAGCAGCACGCCGGAACAGGCTTCAAACACCGCAATGCCCGCCAGGCCGCCGATCAGCATCAGCAGGTAGCAGGTAAACGACCCGTTGCCAAACAGCGTTTTATAGCTGGTGATGAGCTTCGTGCGCGGCGCGTCCTGCGGGCGCGTTTCCGGCATCCAGCGCGCCATGCTGAAGGTGACAATCACGCACAGCACCAGCAGGAAGGCGTAGCAGGCGCGCCAGGACCACATCGTGTCCAGCAGGCCGCCAATCAGCGGGGCGAGAAGCGGGCTGACCAGAATTCCCATATTCAACAAGCTGTTGGCATGACGGAGCTGGGTGCCCTGATACATATCGCGCGGTAAGGTTCGCGCCATCACCCCACCGACGCCGGTCCCGACGCCCTGCAGGGCGCTGGCGGCAATCAGTACGGTCAGGCTGTGCGTGGTAATGGCAATCACCGTCGCCACCATGAAAATGCTCATGCCCACCAGGATCACCGGGCGACGCCCGACGCGGTCAGACAGCGGGCCGTAAAAGAGCTGCGAAACGCCATAGGTCAGCAGGTAGGCTGCCATCACGCTCTGCACCGCGCCCTCGCGGACGTTCAATTCCTTTGCCATGTCGGCAATCGCCGGAATGTAGATGGTTTGCGCCATCTGACCGACGGCCACCAGTAACACCAGCATCAACAATAAGTTAACGTTCCTTTGTTTTTTCATGTCGCTGAATACTTTTGCCAAAAGAGAAAAATGAAGAATAAGTGACTGCGCATTCCCATAAATGCGCGAGGAATCTACCACAGAGAGATGACAATTTAAGCATTGTCGTGGTGAATGAAAAAACCGGGAAAGGCAGGATTTGTAAACAAGATCGGCAACTAATGTTGCCAGTGATTTACGCCATGCGCAGCAGAATAGCGCCGCCGGCAATACCCAGCGCCGCCGCGATACGCAGGCCCGCAACCTTCTCTTTTAAAAGGACAAACGCGATCAGTGCCCCAAAGAGTATGGAGGTTTCACGCAGCGCCGCGACCACCGCCAGCGGCGCCTGCGTCATTGCCCAAAGCGCCAGACCGTAAGATCCCATGGTTCCCACCCCGCCGAGCAGCCCCTTTTTCCAGTGCAGGCGCAGGTAGCTGGACGCCTCGCGCCGGCGCGCCACCATTGCCCAACTCAACAGGCAGAAGCCGTTCATAAAGAAGGTCCACAGCGTATAGCCCAGCGCGGTGTTCGACAGACGCACGCCGGTGCCATCCACCAGCGTATACCCGGCAATAAAGCAGGCGTTCAGCAGCGCCAGCCCGATCCCTTTGCGTGACCGTATGCGGCCATGCATCGCCATCGCCAGAATCGACAGGCAAATTACTCCGATACCGGACCAGGCTAGCCACGAGAGACGATCGCCGAGCGCCAGCACGCCGATCAGCGCCACCAGCAGCGGGGCGGTGCCGCGCATCAGCGGATAGGTCTGGCTCATATCGGAGACCTGATAGGTTTTCGCTACCAGCACGGTGTACACAACCTGTAAGGCGCAGGAGACGATCAAAAACGGCCAGCTTGCAGCAGATGGCTGTGGGGAAAACGGCAGTAAGACCAGAGCGATAACCGTGGCGGATCCGCTGACGCTTATGGCGGAATAGAGCTTGTCCGTTCCGGCCTTAACGATGGCGTTCCAGCTGGCATGCAGCAGCGCGGCGAAGAGCAAAATGCAAAAAACGGTGATGGTCATAGCGTATCGGGTGGTGAATTGTCACTCAACTGTAACATTCACACCCTGATGCTGCCAGCCGGCTACACGGCACAAAAAAGGCGGTGCGTCACCCGCGGCTCGTCCGAGACCAGCGTAAAACCCGCCTGGCGATAGAAGCCGTACGCGCTCTCCGGCGCATGGGTATTCAGGAAATCAAACCAGATGCTGGCATCGGCCATCACCACAGTTAAAAGCTGTTTGCCAATGCCCAGCCCGCGGCACTTATCGCTGACGTAAAGATGGCGAATACGTCCGGCGCGCGGCTGCTGGCTGAACGGATCGCGGTTGAGGCCGCACACGCCGACCAACCTGCCGTTGAGAAACGCGCCCAGCAGCTTTTCACCCGGCGCGTTAAAGCGGTTCTCACCACGCTGCCAGTTATCTTCCAGCCTGCGCAGCATGTTGAAATTCAGTGCGATACTTTCAGCCTTCAGGGCGATATACCCCGGCTCATCTGGTGTGACGGGCTCAATTAACAGACGCGACATAGCATTCCCTCGTTATTAAAGAGGGGCGGTTGCCCGCCCCTCTCAGGTGCGACTTGAACCTGAATTACCGAAGGAATTTCAGGACAGCATCAAGTAGTTGCAGTACAGCAACAATGAGTTTGAGGATAAGTATCACCATATCCACTACGCTCATACGCGTCTCCTTTTGGTTAAAAGGAGCACGATGCTGGCGTACCTTTCCGCCGCCTGTTGCCAGCACCTGGATTGACGTAACACAGTGTGCTCACTTCAGGGGTTAAGGCACTGACGGCACCACCCGTTTCAGCCAGGACTTCTTTGCGCCGGTAAAACTGCGGCCCCCTCGCTCACTGCGAACACCCTCAGTATAGATAAACACTGTATGCATGAACAGTGTTTTTTGGACAAAATCAGGAAGGCGATCCATACTCAAAAGCGTCAAAATCCGTGCCGGAATTGCGCGTTCGTCTTCGATCGCGTATACTTTTTGCGTTGACGTAACACAGTGTGTTCTGCGGCGACCAACCGCAAAACCCTGATAAAAACCTCGCTCCGGCGGGGTTTTTTGTTTTCAACCCTCAACAAACGAAACGTGATCCCTGACGCATTTTTGCGCAGATGAAAATATTTCCATTGTCACGCCCGAAAACCTGTGTTTGTATAAATTCCATCAATGATTCCAAACACAGGTCCCCAATGACTTCATCCATCTTCACTTCGACCCTACTAAAAACTGCGCAACCAGCCGCAGTGGTCGTCGTGCGTGTGGTGGTGGTCGTCGGCAATGCGCCGTAGGGACTGGATCAACACACGAATCCAAAACCCCGCCGGCGCAAACCGGGCGGGGTTTTTCGTTTAGGACCCTCCCCGGAACGTCGGCCCAGAAGAAAAGGACTGGAGCATGGCAAGTTCGGGCACAACATCCACCAAGACGCGTTTTACTGGCGCGCAGCTGATCGTTCATCTGCTGGAACGGCAGGGCATCACCACGGTTGCGGGCATCCCGGGTGGCACGGTGCTGCCGCTGTACGATGCGTTAAGCCAAAGCACGCAGATCCGCCACGTGCTGGCGCGCCACGAGCAGGGGGCAGGCTTTATTGCTCAGGGCATGGCGCGTACGCAGGGCAAACCGGCGGTCTGTATGGCCTGCAGCGGCCCGGGCGCAACCAACCTGGTCACCGCCATCGCCGACGCGCGTCTCGACTCCATTCCGCTGATCTGCATTACCGGCCAGGTACCGTCCTCAATGATCGGCACCGATGCGTTCCAGGAAGTGGACACCTACGGCATCTCTATCCCCATCACCAAACATAACTATTTAGTTCGCGACATCAGCGAGCTTCCTCAGGTTATCAGCGATGCGTTCCGCATTGCGCAGTCCGGCCGCCCGGGCCCGGTGTGGATAGACATTCCTAAGGATGTCCAGACCGCAGAGATCGAGATAGACGTCCTGCCGGAGCCGGGCGAGCGTGCCCCCGCGCCGGAATTCAGCGCTGATAGCGTGCGCGATGCCGCCGCTATGATTAACGCCGCCAAACGCCCGGTGCTCTACCTGGGCGGTGGGGCCATCAACGCCGCGGATGAAATCCGCCAGTTTGCAGAGAAAGCCAACCTGCCCACTACCATGACCCTGATGGCGCTGGGCATGCTGCCTAAAGCGCACCCGCTCTCTCTCGGCATGCTGGGCATGCACGGCGCGCGCAGCACCAACTACATCCTGCAAGAGGCTGATTTGCTGATTGTTATGGGCGCGCGTTTTGATGACCGGGCAATCGGCAAAACCGAGCAGTTCTGCCCGAACGCCAAAATCATTCACGTGGATATCGACCGCGCCGAGCTGGGTAAAATCAAGCAGCCGCACGTGGCGATTCAGGGCGACGTGGCCGAGGTGCTGGCGCAGCTGATCCCGCAGACGGACGCAGCCGAGCGCGCCGACTGGCGTAAGCTGGTGGCCGATCTGCAGCGCGAATTCCCGGGCGCCATCCCAACCGAAGGCGATCCGCTGAGCCACTATGGCCTTATCAACGCCGTTGCCGCCTGCGTGGACGACAGCGCGATTATCACCACCGACGTGGGACAGCACCAGATGTGGACCGCGCAGGCCTATCCGCTGAACCGTCCTCGCCAGTGGCTGACCTCCGGCGGTCTGGGAACCATGGGCTTCGGTCTGCCTGCAGCAGTGGGTGCGGCGCTGGCGAATCCGGACCGCAAGGTCATCTGCTTCTCCGGCGACGGCAGCCTGATGATGAACATTCAGGAGATGGCGACCGCAGCCGAAAACCAGTTAGACGTAAAAATCATCCTGATGAACAACGAGGCGCTGGGGCTGGTGCACCAGCAGCAGAGCCTGTTCTACAAGCAGGGCGTGTTTGCCGCGACCTATCCGGGGATGATTAACTTTATGCAGATTGCCGCCGGTTTTGGTCTGCACACCTGCGATCTGAACGCCGAAGAGGATGCCCACGCGGCGCTGCAGGACGCGATTTCTCGCCCCGGCCCGGCGCTGATCCACGTGCGTATCGACCCTGAACAAAAAGTGTATCCGATGGTGCCGCCGGGAGCGGCAAATACTGAGATGGTGGGAGAATAAGCCATGCAGAAACAACATGATAACGTCATTCTGGAACTCACCGTCCG
Source organism: Enterobacter sp. QK-SA4 (assembly GCF_056856775.1). Taxonomy (NCBI): domain Bacteria; kingdom Pseudomonadati; phylum Pseudomonadota; class Gammaproteobacteria; order Enterobacterales; family Enterobacteriaceae; genus Enterobacter; species Enterobacter sp. QK-SA4. Next base: position 4,700,855 of record NZ_JBXFXH010000007.1, on the reverse strand, counting down.
CAACCACCCTGGCGTCATGACCCACGTCTGCGGGCTTTTTGCCCGCCGTGCGTTTAACGTGGAAGGCATTCTCTGTCTGCCGATTCAGGGCAGCGAGCACAGCCGCATCTGGCTACTGGTCAACGACGACCAGCGTCTTGAGCAGATGATGGCGCAGATCGACAAGCTGGAAGACGTCACCAAAGTGGCTCGCAACCAGTCCGATCCCACCATGTTTAACAAAATTGCGGTGTTCTTCGAATAAATCGCTCATTGCTTGAACACCTGCGCGCTTATCGTTAAGGTAGGCGCGTTTTTTTATCCGCCCGCCAGGAATGCGCCATGACCACCATCGCCCTTATCGACGACCACCTTATCGTCCGCTCCGGATTTGCCCAGCTTCTGAACCTCGAACCGGATTTTCAGGTCGTGGCCGAGTTTGGCTCCGGTCGCGAGGCGCTGGCGGGCCTGCCGGGGCGCGGGGTGAAGGTTTGTATTTGCGACATCTCGATGCCGGATCTCTCCGGGCTGGAGCTGTTAAGCCAGCTGCCGAAAGGGATGGCGACCATTATGCTCTCGGTCCACGACAGCCCGGCGCTGGTCGAGCAGGCGCTCAACGCGGGCGCGCGCGGGTTCCTCTCCAAACGCTGTAGCCCGGACGAGCTGATTGCTGCCGTGCGCACCGTCTCCACCGGCGGCTGCTACCTGACGCCGGATATCGCCATCAAGCTGGCGGCCGGACGCCAGGATCCGCTCACCAGACGCGAGCGCCAGGTTGCGGAAAAACTCGCGCAGGGCATGTCGGTAAAAGAGATTGCCGCCGAGCTGGATCTGTCCCCGAAAACCGTACACGTTCACCGCGCCAACCTGATGGAAAAACTCAACGTCAGCAACGACGTCGAGCTGGCGCGCCGCATGTTTGACAGCTGGCAATGAGTTCCGCTTTTTCACGGCTGATCGCCGTCGTCGCCAGCTTTTTTATCTTCTCCGCCGCCTGGTTTTGCCTGTGGAGCATCAGCCTGCACCTGGTGGAACGCCCCGAGCTGGCGGTGCTGCTGTTTCCCTTCGGGCTGCGTCTGGGCTTAATGCTCCAGTGTCCGCGCGCCTACTGGCCGGTTTTGCTCGGCGCTGAGTGGCTGATGCTGGTCTGGCTGGCGCAGGAAGTTGCCCTCGCGCACCTGCCCTTATTGATGACCGGAAGCCTGCTCACGCTTCTCCCGGTTGCCCTCATCTCCCGCTACCGCCACCAGCGCGACTGGCGCACGCTGCTGCGTCAGGGGGCGGCGCTGATTGCCGCCGCGCTGCTGCAGTCGCTTCCGTGGGTCGGCGAGAAGGAGAAGCTCAATGCCCTGCTGCTGACCCTCACCGGCGGCCTGACGCTGGCGCCAACCTGCCTCGTGATCTGGCACTATCTCACCAGCACCGTCTGGCAGCCGCTCGGCCCGGCGCTGGTTTCCCAGCCGGTGAACTGGCGCGCCCGGCACCTCATCTGGTATCTGCTGCTGTTTGTGGTGAGCCTGTGGCTCCAGCTTGGCCTGCCCGCCGAGCTTTCACGCTTCACGCCGTTCTGCCTGGCGCTGCCGATTATCGCCCTGGCCTGGCACTACGGCTGGCAGGGGGCGCTGATCGCCACGCTGATGAACGCCATCGCACTGATCGCCAGCCAGACCTGGCACGATCATCCTGTTGACTTACTGCTTTCCCTGCTGGCTCAAAGCCTGACCGGGCTGCTGCTGGGAGCGGGCATTCAGCGCCTGCGCGAGCTGAACCAGTCCCTGCAAACCGAGCTGGCGCGCAACCGCCGTCTGGCGGAGCGCCTGCTGGAGACGGAAGAGAGCGTGCGGCAGGAGGTCGCCCGCGAGCTGCACGACGATATCGGCCAGACCATCACCGCCATTCGCACTCAGGCGGGCATTGTCCAGCGCCTGGCAGCGGAAAATGCGGGCGTGAAGCAGGGCGGGGCGCATATCGAACAGCTTTCGCTGGGAGTCTATGACTCCGTTCGCCGCCTGTTAGGACGACTGCGCCCGCGCCAGCTTGACGACCTGTCACTGGAGCAGGCGGTGCGTTCCCTGATGCGCGAGATGGAGCTGGAAAGCCGCGGAATAGTGAGCCATCTCGACTGGCGCATTAACGAATCTACGCTCAGCGAAGGCCAGCGCGTGACGCTGTTCCGCGTCTGTCAGGAAGGGCTGAACAATATCGTCAAGCACGCCAGCGCCAGCGCGGTCACGATCCAGGGCTGGCAGCAGGACGACAGCCTGAAGCTGATAATTGAAGACGACGGCTGCGGCCTGCCGCCGGGCTCCGGCCAGCAGGGTTTTGGCCTGGCGGGCATGCGGGAGCGCGTCAAGGCGCTGGGCGGCACGCTGAACCTCTCCTGCACCCACGGGACGCGCGTCAGCGTCAGCCTGCCGCTACGGAGTTACCATGTTTAAAACCCCTGCCAGCGCCGCGCCGATTGGCGATAAATCGGAAATCGACGCCCGCTACCGCTACTGGCGTCGCCATATCCTGATGGCCATCTGGCTCGGCTACGCGCTGTTCTACTTCACCCGCAAAAGCTTCAACGCCGCCGCACCGGAGATCCTCGCCAGCGGCGTGATGACGCGCACCGATATCGGCCTGCTGGCGACGCTGTTTTACATCACCTACGGCCTGTCGAAGTTCTTCTCCGGCATCGTCAGCGACCGCTCCAACGCGCGCTATTTTATGGGCGTTGGGCTGATCGCCACCGGCGTGGTCAACATTCTGTTTGGATTCTCCACCTCGCTGTGGGCCTTCGCCCTGCTGTGGGCGCTGAACGCCTTTTTCCAGGGCTGGGGCGCGCCGGTCTGCGCCCGCCTGCTCACCGCCTGGTATTCGCGCAACGAGCGTGGCGGCTGGTGGGCAATCTGGAACACCGCGCATAACGTCGGCGGGGCGCTGATCCCGATGGTGGTAGGTGCGGCGGCGCTGCACTACGGCTGGCGCGCGGGGATGATGATTGCCGGTGGCCTCGCGATTGTCGCCGGGCTGTTTCTCTGCTGGCGCCTGCGCGACCGGCCGCAAACCGTCGGCCTGCCTGCGGTGGGCGACTGGCGGCACGACGAAATGGAGATTGCCCAGCAGCAGGAAGGCGCGGGGCTGACCCGCAGGGAGATCCTCACCAAATACGTGCTAAAAAACCCGTACATCTGGCTACTCTCGCTCTGCTACGTGCTGGTCTACGTGGTGCGCGCGGCGATCAACGACTGGGGCAACCTGTACATGTCCGAGACGCTCGGCGTGGATCTGGTGACCGCCAACTCGGCGGTGACGATGTTCGAGCTGGGCGGGTTTATCGGCGCGCTGGTGGCGGGCTGGGGCTCGGACAAGCTGTTCAACGGCAACCGTGGCCCGATGAACCTGATTTTCGCCGCCGGGATTTTGCTCTCCGTCGGCTCGCTGTGGCTGATGCCGTTCGCCAGCTACGTGATGCAGGCGGCGTGCTTCTTCACCACCGGCTTCTTCGTGTTTGGCCCGCAGATGCTGATCGGCATGGCGGCGGCGGAGTGTTCCCACAAAGAGGCGGCAGGCGCGGCGACGGGCTTTGTCGGGCTGTTTGCCTACCTCGGCGCATCGCTCTCCGGCTGGCCGCTGGCGCGGGTGATCGACGTCTGGCACTGGAGCGGTTTCTTCGCGGTGATCGCCATCGCGGCGGGGATCTCCGCCCTGCTGCTGCTTCCCTTCCTGCATGCGCAGGCGCCGCGCGAGGTGAGCGAAGCGTGATGCGTCTCACCTTTTCACCCCGAATGGCGTAAAACTAAGAAATTTTCCCGGTTTTACCTGGACGCTGTCTCAGGCATCTCTCCCGGCTGATTTTTACAATGCTGCAAAAATCAGCTCAGGAGTAACTCAGTCATGCTGGCCTTCTTAAATCAGGTGCGCAAGCCGACCCTGGATCTGCCGCTCGACGTGCGGCGCAAGATGTGGTTCAAACCGTTCATGCAGTCCTATCTGGTGGTCTTCATCGGCTACCTGACCATGTACCTGATCCGCAAAAACTTTAACATCGCGCAGAACGACATGATCTCAACCTACGGGCTGAGCATGACGCAGCTGGGGATGATTGGCCTGGGCTTCTCCATCACCTACGGCGTGGGTAAAACCGTCGTTTCCTACTACGCGGACGGCAAAAACACCAAGCAGTTCCTGCCGTTTATGCTGATCCTCTCCGCCATCTGTATGCTCGGCTTCAGCGCCAGCATGGGCGCGGGCTCAGTCAGCCTGTTCCTTATGATCGCCTTCTACGCCCTGAGCGGTTTCTTCCAGAGTACCGGCGGGTCGTGCAGCTACTCCACCATCACCAAATGGACGCCGCGCCGCAAGCGTGGTTCCTACCTCGGCATGTGGAACATCTCCCACAACCTCGGCGGGGCGGGTGCGGCTGGCGTGGCGCTGTTTGGCGCAAACTACCTGTTCGACGGCCACGTGATCGGCATGTTTATCTTCCCGTCGATTATCGCCCTGATTGTCGGCTTTATCGGCCTGCGCTACGGCAGCGACTCCCCGGAATCTTACGGCCTCGGCAAAGCCGAAGAGCTGTTCGGCGAGGAGATTAGCGAAGAGGACAAAGAGACCGAAGAAAACGAGATGTCCAAATGGCAGATCTTTGTTGAGTACGTGCTGAAAAACAAAGTGATCTGGCTGCTCTGCTTCTCAAACATCTTCCTGTACGTGGTGCGTATCGGCATCGACCAGTGGTCGACCGTGTATGCCTTCCAGGAGCTGAAGCTTTCTAAAGAAGTGGCGATTCAGGGCTTCACCCTGTTCGAAGTGGGCGCGCTGGTCGGCACGCTGCTGTGGGGCTGGCTCTCTGACCTCGCCAACGGTCGTCGCGCGCTGGTGGCCTGCATCGCGCTGGCGTTGATTATCGTCACGCTCGGCGTCTACCAGCACGCCAGCAACCAGTACGTTTACCTGGCGTCCCTGTTCGCGCTCGGCTTCCTGGTGTTTGGTCCTCAGCTGCTGATCGGCGTAGCGGCAGTGGGCTTCGTCCCGAAAAAAGCGATCGGCGCCGCCGATGGGATTAAAGGCACCTTCGCCTACCTGATCGGCGACAGCTTCGCCAAGCTGGGCCTGGGAATGATCGCCGACGGCACGCCGATTTTCGGCCTCACCGGCTGGGCGGGCACCTTCGCGGCGCTGGATGCGGCGGCCATCGGCTGTATCGTCCTGATGGCGATGGTCGCGGTGCTGGAAGAACGTAAGATCCGCCGTGAGAATCGTGCGCAGAAATTAAAAACAGCCTGAGTGTGCAGGTAACTTCTTTGCCCGGTGTGTGATGCCGGGCTTTTTTATATTGACCCCGACGGGGTTAACTCCTCCTCTCCCAATTCTTCAACATCTTTTCCGTTCACTATTATGGCGCCACCCGCTGTCGAGGCGCTGCGTTTCCCGCTATGATGAGCGGCTATTCATAGGAGAACGCATGGTCTGGATAATGCTGGCAACGCTTGCCGTGGTGTTTGTGGTGGGATTTCGCGTCCTGACCTCAGATTCCCGCCGCGCCATCAAACGTTTAAGCGAGCGTCTGGGGATCACCCCGATGCCTGTTGAGTCGATGATCGATCAGTTCGGCAAAATGCCGGGCAATGAGTTTATCCGCTACCTTGAGCGCCCGGACGAAGCGCATCTGCAAAACGCGGCGCAGGTGCTGCTGATATGGCAGGTCTGCATTGTCGACGGCAGTGAAGAGAATCTGCACACGTGGCACCGCCTGCTGCGTAAAGCCCGCCTGGCCGCGCCGATCACCGATGCGCAAATTCGTCTGGCGCTCGGTTTTATGCGCGAGATGGAGCCCGATCCGCAGGAGCTTAACGCCTTCCAGCTGCGCTATAACCAGCTCTTCCTGCCGGAAGAGGGCGTGTTTTACCTGCACTGATCCCCTCTAAAAATCACAAAAGTTGTCTAAACGTTAAATTCGTCACACTTTTGATGATAAACTGCGCGACTTTTCCGCACGTTTTTATCTTCAGGTGACGCCATGACAGAACATATCAAGCCCACGACCAGACCGCAGACCAAAGAGGTTTCACGCCCCAACTGGTCGGCCGTTTTCGCCGTGGCATTCTGCGTCGCCTGCCTGATTACCGTTGAGTTTCTGCCGGTGAGCCTGCTGACGCCGATGGCGCAGGATCTGGGCATTTCCGAAGGCGTGGCGGGGCAGTCCGTTACCGTCACCGCGTTTGTGGCGATGTTCGCCAGCCTGTTTATTACCCAGGTGATTGGCACCATCGACCGCCGCAAGGTGGTCATCCTGTTCAGCGTGCTGCTGACGCTCTCTTGCCTGCTGGTCTCCTTTGCTGAAAGCTTCACCCTGCTGCTGCTGGGGCGCGCCTGCTTGGGGCTGGGGTTAGGCGGTTTCTGGGCGATGTCGGCCTCGCTCACCATGCGCCTGGTGCCCGCGCGGACGGTGCCAAAAGCGCTTGCCGTTATCTTCGGTGCGGTCTCTATCGCGCTGGTGATTGCCGCGCCGCTCGGCAGCTTCCTCGGCGGGATTATCGGCTGGCGTAACGTCTTCAACGCGGCGGCGGTGATGGGCCTGCTCTGCATCATTTGGGTGTGGAAAGCGCTACCGTCGCTGCCGGGCGAAGCGGCGCACCACAAACAGAACATGTTCGCGCTGCTGAAGCGCCCCGGCGTGCTGGCGGGGATGACCGCCATCTTTATGTCCTTTGCCGGGCAGTTTGCCTTCTTTACCTACATCCGCCCGGTGTTTATGACCATGGCGGGCTTTGACGTGGACGGCCTGACGCTGGTGCTGCTGAGCTTCGGTATCGCCAGCTTTGTCGGCACCTCGCTGTCGTCTCAGTTCCTGAAAAGCTCCCTGAAGGTGGCGCTGGCGGGTGCGCCGCTGGTGCTGGCGGCGAGCGCGGCGGTGCTGGTGCTGTGGGGCAGCGATAAGTGGGTGGCGTCTGCCATCGCGATTATCTGGGGCTTTGCCTTTGCGCTGGTGCCGGTGGGCTGGTCGACGTGGATCACCCGCTCGCTTGCCGATCAGGCTGAAAAAGCCGGGTCGATTCAGGTGGCGGTGATCCAGCTGGCGAATACCTGCGGCGCGGCCATTGGCGGCGTGGCGCTCGACCATCTGGGGCTGACCTCACCGCTGGTGATTTCCGGTACGCTGATGCTGCTGACCGCGCTGCTGGTGGCGGGGAAGGTTAAGGCGAAGTAGTGCTTTTCTCCCTCTCCCCATCAGGGAGAGGGGACTGCTCGGTGCTGTCTTTTCACCCTCGCCCCTTTGGGGAGAGGGCTGGGGTGAGGGGACATCAGGCTACGCCGATGTCTGAACCCGTCTTCTCGAATCCATTGAAATCAACACCACCGACGACACGATCAATAGCGTCCCCAGCCAGTCCGGCAGGGTGAACGCCACGCCCAGTAAAATCACCGACAGCAACGCGCTGCTCAGCGGCTCGGCACAGCTCAGAATGCTTGCCTTCGGCCCGCCGATCGTCTGTGCGCCTTTCAGATACAGGCTGAACGTCAGCGCCGTACCAATCACCACCAGATAGAAAAACGCCAGCAGCAGGCTGCCGTCAATCACAAAGGTCGTCCCGCGCCCGGCGTAGAACGGCGTCAATATCAATCCGGCAATCAACATACTCCAGCCGACAATTGGCAATGTGCCGTAGCGGGCGATCAGCGTTGACGGATAGGTGGTGTAAAACGCCGCGGCAAACGCCGAGGCGATACCGAAGAACAACGCGGCAGGCGAGATGGAGAGCGAGGTCGGTTCGCCGTGGGTGACCAGCAGGAACGTCCCGACAAGCGAGGTCACAATCGCGGATAAAACAAACACGCCAGGGCGCTTTTTCCGCGCCAGCGCGAACCACGCCACGATAATGGTTGGTGACAGAAACTGCAGAACGGTAGCGGTCGCGGCGTTGGATTTTTCAATCGTCAGCAGGAAGGTGAGCTGCACGGTGAGCGCGCCGACCAGCGAGAAAAACAGCAGGCTGAGGGCGTCTTTGCGATGTTTGATCACCGAGAAAATCTTGTCGCCGTGAACGAAAGAAAGCGTCAGGAGGATCACGCCGGTAAACAGCAGGCGAACCATGGTCAGGTATGGCGAAGAAATGTGGCTTTTCTCCATGATGTACTGCGCGCAAACGCCGGAACTGCCCCATAAAACGGCGGCGATCAGGACGTTTAGCATCCCTTTACGTGTGGAACCCATGTTCTCCCCTGCGATGTTGTCGTTAATTCGGTCAACAGCATAGCATGGTTGTGTGTGGCCTGATGCCCTCACCCCGGCCCTCTCCCACGGGGAGAGGGAGCAAACACTAAAAACGGCAACTCTCGTTGCCGTTTTGCTTCTACCTTGCTTAGAACCACGCCTCCCACATCGCGCCGACGTTGAAGTCGTCGAGCGTTTCGTCTTTGGTGTTGTTCACGCGCGCGGTGCGTTCGTTATCCACTTTGCCGCCGGTCACGTAGAAGCGCAGCATCGGGCGGAACTCCGGCCCCATGGCGATAGACATATTCTGCGACAGGGTCAGCTTCCAGCCCTTGTTGTCGCCGCCGTTGTCGTAGTCAACGTGCTGCCAGCCTGCTTCCAGCCAGGTGGAGTGAACGTCGTTCCACCAGTGCATCGGACGCACGATGGCGTTGTAGTTCTTGCGGTTGTCGGTCTTATCGCGGCTGTTGTCGTAGTCGTGGAAGGCGAGGATGTACTCCACCTGCGTGGCCTGGGTGAATTTGTACAGCCCTTCGAAGCTGGCGTAGACCGTGGTCAGATCCTCGGTTTTGTTGAACACGCTGTTGTCCGCGTTATCGGAGTAGCGGGCGATCACCTTATTCACGCCGCTGTCGTTGGTGTGGCTAAGCACCACGCCGCCCTGCCACGCGTTCAGACGCTCGTCGCTCTCCACCGCTTTGGAGTCAAAGCCGTAGTTAGCGTACAGCTCCATGTCGATCGGGCCGAGCTTCATGCCGTGGATTTTTGAGGTCGCGGCGTAGTTGCCTTTGTCGCCCGTGCCGGAACCGCCGGTACAGGTGATGCGCGACGGGTTGGCTTCATCTTCCATCACTTCCGGGCTACAGGATTCCACCGCCGCGACGGCGGCCACGTCGAACTGCACGCCGCCGATGTCGAAGTTCTTCACCCCGGCGCCCTGGCCGTCGTGGTTCATCCAGAAGTAATCGTTGATGCCCTGCTGTGGACGCTGGTGGAAGTCACGACCGGCCCAGAAATAGGCGTTCGGGTTGGAGGCCATAATGTTGGTCACCCCCGCGTAGGCTTTTTTCAGGTTAACTTCGTCGCCCCAGTGGTCGATCATCACGTTAACGTCCCAGATGGCGCCGTTTTCACCCTTAAAGGCCTTGGAGAGCTGGAATTCCCCGCCGTTGCCTTCGTTGCCCAGACGACCAATGGCGGACGCGCCGTTGTACGAGCCGTCCACCGCCACGTATTTTTGATCGGCGGCCTGGAAGTGCGCCCCGTAGCGGGCGTAGCCGGTAAATTTAATCCCGAACGGGATCGCCATATCCGGAGATTGCGCCGCGCTTTGCGGCTCGGTCACCACGTCCGCTTTTTTCGCGACCGCCGCATCCATTTTAGCCTGACGTTCGGCGAGGGCTTTATCCACCGCTTTTGCCACAATGGCGTCGATTTGCTCCTGGGTGAATTCCTGCGCGAGCACGGAAATTGGGCAAAGCGCGGCGATAACCGCCATGGTTAATGGAAGTTTTTTAATCGTATTCATGGTTATCTCAATATAGTTTAATTTTATTCAGACAATAACCATCCCGCTCCGATCTGACAGAGTATGTCGCTATCATCAGAACAAGTGGATCTCTATTTAGGGTACAGAGGTATTACAGTAATTATTTCGCCATAGACTATCTCTGATATAAATGAATAATTTCTTCGGATAATTCACGCGCTAATAAGGAATTCATTAAATGATCCTGCGCGTGCACCATAATTAACGTCATCGGCTGGCGGCCTTCGCCCGCATCCTGCTCGATCAGTTTGGTCTGCATCTTGTGCGCCTGGCGCGCGTAGCCGTCGGCTTCGCGCAGCAGGCTTTTGGCCTCGTCAATGTTGCCCTGGCGCGCCGCGTGCAGTGCTTCAAAGCACAGGCTGCGGGACTGTCCGGCATTGACGATAATTTCCATTACGGCTTCTTCTAATGCGATCATCATCATTACTCTTTATCAAAACTATTATTTAACGCGGTGGCGGCAAACCACTCTCCGCTTTTCTTAATGGTGCGTTTCTGCGTCTCTAAATCGAGCTGGATAAATCCGTAGCGATTTTTATACGCGTTGCACCACGACCAGTTATCAATAAACGTCCACATATGATAGCCAAGACAATTGCACCCTTCGCTAATACCCTTATGCAGCCAGGCTAAATGTTCGGAAATAAACTCGATGCGGTATTGATCGTTAATCTGGCCGTTTTCAATAAAGCGCTGCTCGTTTTCGACGCCCATGCCGTTTTCAGAAATAAAGCAGCGAGGGTTGCCGTAATTGTCGCGCAGGTTGACCAGAATATCGTAAATACCCGGCTCGTAGATTTCCCAGCCGCGGTACGGGTTCATCTTGCGGCCCGGCATCTCGTAGCTATCAAAGAACCACTCCGGCATAAACGGCGCCTGCGGGTTCACCGCGGTGTCGCGACACTTCACGCGACGCGGCTGATAGTAGTTCACGCCGAGCAGGTCGATTTTCCCTTCCGCAATCAGGAAACCGTCTTCCGGTTTACAGGCGGGTAATTGATCGCAGGATTTCAGCAGCGCCACCAGGTCCGCCGGGTATTCGCCGCGCAGGACCGGGTCGAGGAAGCTGCGGTTAAACATCAGGTCCGCGATGTGCGCCGCCTTCACGTCCGCCGGGTTCTGCGAGCGCGGGTACGACGGCGTCAGGTTCAGCACGATGCCAATCTCCCCCGCGTAATGCCCGGCGCGGTAGGCCTGCACCGCTTTCGCATGGGCCAGCACGGTGTGATACGCCACGGTGGCCGCCCGACGAAAATCCACCACGTTGGGGTAGTGGAAGTCGTACAGATAACCGCCTTCCACCGGCACGATCGGCTCGTTGAAGGTAAACCAGTGCAGCACGCGATCGCCGAACAGCTCAAAGCAAATCTGCGCATAGCGGGCGTAGGCGTCCACCACGTCGCGGTTTTCCCAGCCGCCGATCTCCTGCATCGCCATCGGCATGTCGAAATGGAACAGGGTCATAAACGGCGTGATGCCCTGTTCATTCAGCTCATCAATGACCTGATTGTAAAAATCGACCGCTTCCGGGTTCACTTCACCGATACCGTCGGGGATCAGGCGCGCCCAGCTAATCGAGGTGCGAAAGCTGTTGTGGTTCAGCTGCTTTAACAGCTGAATGTCCGTTTTCCAGTGCTGATAGAACGTGGAGGTCTGCTGCGGCCCCACGCCGTTGTGAAAACGGTTCGGCTCGCGGGCAAACCAGTAATCCCATGTGGTTTCGCCCTCTCTTGCCCCTTCGGTCTGGAGAGCGGAGCTTGCGCTGCCCCACCAGAAGTTATCGGGAAATGCGTATTTCATGACTCTTCCTCTTTGACTTAATTGCTGGCGGTCTCGGCGGCGCCGACGGTTGCCTGGGCCTTCTGCTCTTCGTTTTTGATGAGCGTACGCTCATAGGCGCGCAGGAACGGCAGGTACATCAGCGCGGACATCACCATACAGACCAGGCACATCACCACCGGGCTCAGCGCCCAGTTTGCTGCCCACGAAGCGCCAATCGGTGCAGGGGTGGTCCACGGGGTTAACGACACAACCTGCGCCAGCCAGCCGAGTTTGGTTGCCGCGTACGCCAGGCAGGCGTTAACCAGCGGAACGAACACGAACGGGATAAACAGCATCGGGTTCATGATGATCGGCGCGCCGAACAGGATCGGTTCGTTGATGTTAAAGAAGCTCGGCACCACGCCCATTTTGCCGATGGTACGCAGGTGGGTAACGCGGCTGCGCAGCAGCAGGAACGCCAGCGGCAGGGTGGAGCCTACGCCGCCAATCAGCAGGTAGTGATCCCAGAAGCCCTGAAGATAAACGTGCGGCAGCGCCGCGCCGGCCGCCAGCGCCGCCTGGTTTGCGGAGAGGTTCGCCATCCAGAACGGGTTCATGATGCCGGTGACAATCAGCGAGCCGTGAATACCGGCGAACCAGAAGATCTGGCACAGCAGTACGGAGAGCAGAATCGCGGGCAGGGAGTCAGACGCGGACACCAGCGGCTCCAGCAGATGCATGATCGCCTGCGGGATGATCATTCCGGTCTGCGCTTCAATGAACAGGTTCAGCGGATGCAGCGTGCCGATCACCACCATCACCGGGATCAGAATCTCAAACGAACGCGCCACGCCGGTCGGGACTTCCTTCGGCAGGCGAATGGTGACGTTGTTCTGCTTCAACCACGCGTAGACGCGGGTGGCGTAAATGGCGGTGATCAGCGCGGTGAAGATGCCCTGGCCGGAGAGATACTGGGTCGAGATCTTGCCGTCGGCATACGGCGCGGCGACCAGCAGGAAGGCCATAAAGGCCAGCAGGCCGGACATCACCGGGTCGAGGTTGAACTGACGCCCCAGGCTTGCCCCAATCCCCACCGAAATGAAGAAGGTCATCACGCCCATGCTGAGGTTAAACGGCAGCATCAGCTGCTCGCGATAGGTCTGGGAGAAATCCAGCCAGCCGCGGGCAAAGCTGTTGGTGGTATCCGCCGAGAACGGCGGGAAGATGAACACCAGCATAAACGAGCCGATGATCATAAACGGCAGCGCGGCGGTAAAGCCGTCGCGGATGGCAATCACATACTTTTGCTGACCCAGCTTCGCGGCCAGCGGGGTAATTGACTGCTCAATCACCGCGACCATGGATTGATATAACGAACTCATGTGAACACCTTTTAGTGTGCCGCTTCGATGAGCGACAGAGCATAGTCCAGTACTTTATCGCCACGCTGCATGCCGTAGTCCATCATATCGATGGGCTGCACCGGAATGCCTTTCGTAGCCGCCTTGTCTGAGAGTGTCTGTAACATGTATTTCACTTGCGGTCCGAGAAGGACAACCTGGTATTGCGGAAACTGCGTATCAAATTCGGAAACACCGTACGCATCAATCTTCACCGGCAAACCACGTTCTTTCGCGACATCGATCATTTTGCTGACCAGCAGGCTGGTGGACATCCCGGCAGAGCAGCACAGCATAATTCTGAACATCGACAACCATCCTCTAAATGTAAAAAGTTATTGCGAGGATGATTGGACATGATACGGAAACCGGTTTCCATTCATAAAAGACAGAAGTGTGATAACCATCAAGATCCCTTACTTATGAGGCTAATTAACCGGATGTGCATCACATAATTTGGCTGTTTTGACATCATTTTGAGTGGAAACGGAAAATCGGTTTCCATGGAAAACGGAAACGGATATACTCCGTTCTGGCTATAATGTGAGCCGAAGCGGTCATGGAATTTGCAGGCGCGAGGTAAGCCTGCCAGGGGAAAGAGATGTCGACAATCAATGATGTATCACGTCTTGCCGGGGTGTCTAAAGCCACGGTATCGCGAGTGTTGAGCGGGTCGCGTGGCGTTAAGGAAGCCAGCCGTCAGGCCGTATTAAAAGCGGTGGATGAGCTGAATTACCGGCCTAACGTGATTGCCCAGTCGCTGCTGAGCCAGTCGACGGGCTGTATCGGGGTGATTTGCGCGCAGGAAAACATTAACCAGACCACCGGTTATCTCTACGCGCTGGAAAAACAGCTCAGCCAGCATCAAAAACATCTCCTGCTGCGCTTCGCGCACAGCAAAGCGGAAGTGATGCACGCCCTTGAAGAACTCTCCTGCGGGCTGTGCGATGACATCCTGGTGATTGGCGCCCGTTTCCCGCTGGACGTGGATATGGACAACGTCATTCTGGTGGACTGCATGGAGACTGATAATTCCAACAGCATCCAGTTCGATCACGCCTTTGCCGCCGAGACCGCCTGTAACTACCTCACCAGCAAGGGGCGTCGCCAGATTGCGCTGATCCACCCCCACGGCAGCGGTTTTGCCGACCAGGTGCTGCTCGGCTACAAGCACGCGCTGGAGAAAAATTTCCTGCCCTTTAATCGCAGCCTGGTCTTTATGGACGCGACCTCCTCGTCCGTTGCGCTACAGGAGCTGCTTAACAACGCCAGCACGCTGAACTTCAACGCGCTGCTGGTGGCGGACGAGCAGGAAGCCCAGCGGGTGATCCCGCAGCTGCAGGCGTTTAATAAATCGGTGCCGGACGACATCATGGTCTTTAGCCTGGCCGGATCGCTGCACCTGCCGGGTATTCCGGTGATCCCGGCGATTGAATATTCCATGGACGCGATGGCGGCGCGGATTGTGAGCTGGCTGACGGAGAAAACGCAGATGCTCGGGTCCTATGTTCTGCGCGGGGATTTGATTATTCCGGACATGCGGAAGCGCTGAAAAAAGCGTGAAGCTCGGCTTCACGCTTAATAATCCTCCATACAATCCACTTGACCAATCGCCCCCCAGTAGGCATCCAGGTTGTCGCGCTTAACGGCGGTGATGGCATTTTTGATCAGCAGCTGATTGGCCTCGGACGACAAAATCATCTCCTGCCAGGCTTTATCGCTCTGTTTTTTCTGTGGCGTACAGGTTTTCTTAATATCTTTAAGGACCTGCTGCTTTATTTGCGCCTCTTTCGCGGGGTCATCCTTTTCCTGAGCATGGACAAACGCGGCGAAGAGCAAACAAACCAGCAGGCAGACCAGGTGCGCAGCTTTCATCAACAACCCCCTTTTAAAAGTCACATGCTTCCCATGAAATATATCGTTACATTCAGTGTAGCGACGCCAGCCGAAAGTATGAATTTTCTCTTCACCGCCTGTCATGAACTTCCCGGCAAGCGCTACTGAATACCGCCCCCCAGCGACTGCCACAGCGTGATGCGGTTTTCCAGGTCGGTTTGCTGCAGCGCAATCAGCGATTCCTGCGCCGACCACAGCGACCGCTGCGCGGTCAGAACCGTCAGATAATCCCCCGCGCCCGCCCTGTAGCTGCGCGTCGCCACGTCCAGCGTTTTTTGCTCCGCCGCCACGTATTCGCGCTGGGCGTCGAGCTGCTCGCCCAGCGTTTCACGTCGCGCCAGCGCGTCGGCCACGTCCTTAAACGCGCTCTGGATGGCTTTCTCATAGGTGGCGATCAGCCCCTTCTTCTCCGCTTCCGCGTAGCGCAGCTGCGCCAGATTGTTTCCGCCGCTGAACAGCGGCAGGGTGATGGACGGCGCAAACGACCAGACCTTCATCCCGTGGCTGAACAGGGAGGAGAGCGAATCGCTGCCGACGCCCGCGCTGGCGGTGAGTGAAATGGTCGGAAAGAAGTTGGCGCGCGCCGCACCGATATTGGCGTTGGCGCTCAGCAGGTTATGCTCGGCCTCCTGAATGTCCGGACGACGCAGCAGCGCGCTGGAGCTGACGCCCGCCGGGATCAGCGTGATGGCGTTATCGCTCAGGCTCTCCAGCGTGCCGGGCAGCAGGTTGTCCGGCACCGTATCGCCCGCCAGCAGATTAAGGGCATTTTTGTCCTGCATCACCTGCGTCCGGTAGCTCGCCACGCTGGCGCGCGCCTGCTGATACACCGCCATCGCTTCGCTGACGTCCGTGGCGGCCGCCACGCCAACGTCCTGCTGGCGCTTCACAATCTTCAGCGAGTTTGCCGCGCTCTCCATCGTGGATTTCGCCAGCGCCAGGTTGCTGTTATCCGCCGCCAGCGTCACCCAGGCCGTGGTCAGCTCGCTGACCATCGTCAGGCGCGTGTTCTGCGCGGTGAACTCGCTGGCAAGCCAGGTTTCACGCGCGGCGCGGGAAAGGCTCTGGTTGCGGCCAAACAGATCCAGCTCGAAGCTGGAGACCGCGCCGTTGGCTTCGTCGCTTGTCGCGACGCCGCTTGCCAGCGTGCGGCTGCGGGTGTGGCTCAGCTCGGCGTCCACCGTCGGGAACAGGGACGAGCGCGTTTCACCGTACTGGGCGCGGGCGGCGTCGATATCCGCAATCGCTTTTTGCACGTCGCGGTTGCCGTTAAGCGCCATCGTCACCACGCTTTTCAGCCGCGCGTCGTTCATTACCTGCTGCCACTGGCTCACCACGGCGGTGGCTTCGCCGTGCGCGCCGGGCAAGGTTGCCGGGATGGGGGCGTCCGGGCGTTGATACGTTGGGTCTAACGACACACAGCCTGCGCTCAGCAGGGCTAACGCTAAAACAGATACACGAAACATTATGACCTCCGGTTCGCGTGTTTACCGGAGAACAGACGTTTCACCAGTACAAAGAATAAGGGAACGAAGAAGATCGCCAGCAGCGTCGCGGCCAGCGTCCCGCCGATAATGCCGGTACCGATCGCCACGCGGCTGTTGGCCCCTGCGCCGGTTGCCACGGCCAGCGGCGTAACCCCTGCGATAAACGCCAGCGAGGTCATGATGATCGGACGCAGGCGCGTCTGGGCGGCACGCAGTGCGGCGCGCGTCAGAGAGTACCCTTCAGCGACTTTGGCTTCGGCGAATTCCACAATCAGAATGGCGTTCTTCGACGACAGGCCGATAGTGGTGAGCAGCGCCACCTGGAAATAGACGTCGTTGTTCAGGCCGCGCAGGGAGGCGGCGACGGCCGCGCCCAGCACGCCAAGCGGGATCACCAGGATGACCGAAATCGGCACCGACCAGCTCTCATACAGCGCCGCCAGGCACAGGAACACGACCAGGATCGAGAGGGCATAGAGGCTCATCGCCTGACCGCTCGCCAGTTTTTCCTGCAACGACAAACCGCTCCACGCCCAGGTGCTGCCGGACGGCAGGCTGTTTGCCAGCTGCTCCATTTTGCTCATCGCCGTGCCGGAGCTCGCGCCGCTGGCGTTTTCACCCTGTATTTCATACGCCGCCGAGCCGTTGTAGCGCACCAGGCTTTCCGGGCCATACTCCCAGCGGGTGGTGGCGAAGGCGGAGAACGGCGTCATGTTGCTGTCGCTGCCGCGCACAAACCATTTGTTGAGATCCGACGGTACGGCGCGGGTGTCGCTGTCGCCCTGGATGTAGACCTTTTTCACGCGGCCGCGGTCGATAAAATCGTTCACGTAGGTCCCGCCCCAGGCGCTGGAGAGGGTGTTGGTAACGTCGCTCAGGGACAGCCCCAGCGAAACGGCCTTGTTGTTGTCGATATCGACCTGAAGCTGCGGCATCTGCGGCAGATCGTTGGCGCGCACGGCGTGCAGCGAGCTGTCCTGGTTGGCTTCACCAATCAGCTGGTTACGCAGCTTCAGCAGCGCGTCGCGGTCGGTGCCGCCGCTGGCCATCAGCTCAAAGGTAAAGCCGTTGCTCTGGCCCAGGCCGTCCACCGCGGGCGGCGTCATGGCAAAGATGGTCGCATCGCGGATGGTGCTCAGCTCCTGCGTGGCGCGCAGGGCGATGGCCTGCGCGGTGTTTGCATCACCTTTACGTTCGGACCAGTTTTTCAGGGAGACAAACGCCATCCCGGCGTTCTGGCCGCTGCCGCTGAAGCTGAAGCCTTCAATGGTGAAGATCACGTTGGTATTGGCTTTTTCTTTCGTGAGGAACCACTCGCGCACCTGGCGGCTGACTTCGGCGGTACGTACCGTCGTCGCGCCGGCGGGCAGGGTGTACTGCACCATGATTTCGCCCTGATCTTCCGTGGGCAAGAAGCTGCCCGGCAGCTTAAGCATGGCGAAGCCCATCGCGCCGCAGAGCAGGGCATAGATAACCAGCATGCCGCCGGAGCGGCGCAGGGCGCGCAGGACCTTGTTCTGATAGCCGCGCTCGGTCCTGCTGTAGAAGCGGTTAAACGCACCGAAGAAGCCCTTTTTGTGCGGCGCCGTGTGGCTCAGAATCGAGCCGCAGAGCGCGGGCGTCAGGGTCAACGCCACCACCACGGAGAGGAACATCGCTGAAATGATGGTGACCGAGAACTGACGGTAAATCACCCCGGTGGAGCCGCCGAAGAAGGCCATCGGCAGGAATACCGCAGAGAGCACCAGCGCAATGGCGACCAGCGCGCCGGAGATTTCGCCCATCGATTTCTCCGTAGCTTCCCGGGCGGGCAGGCCTTCGTCACGCATAATACGCTCGACGTTTTCCACCACCACGATCGCGTCATCCACCAAAAGCCCTATCGCCAGCACCATCGCAAACAGCGTCAGAGTGTTGATGGAGTAGCCGAACAGCGCCAGCACGCCGAAGGTGCCCAGCAGAACGACAGGCACCGCCAGCGCCGGGATCAGCGTCGCGCGGATGTTTTGCAGGAACAGGTACATCACCACCACCACGAGGATAATGGCTTCGAACAGGGTCTGAATCACGTCCTCAACGGAGATCTTGATGAACTCGGTGCTGTCTTTCGGGTAGGCCACGTCGTAGCCTTCCGGCATCGACTTTTTGAACTCGGCGATCTTGTCTTTTACCGC
This sequence comes from Enterobacter sp. QK-SA4, assembly GCF_056856775.1. Classification (NCBI taxonomy): domain Bacteria; kingdom Pseudomonadati; phylum Pseudomonadota; class Gammaproteobacteria; order Enterobacterales; family Enterobacteriaceae; genus Enterobacter; species Enterobacter sp. QK-SA4. The sequence continues at coordinate 4,682,406 of NZ_JBXFXH010000007.1, read as the reverse complement.
CGTCGCAGTGTTGAGCGCGTTCGCACCCGGTGAGAGCATGACCGCCATACCCGCCGCCGGGTGGCCGTTGAGCTTCGCGGTGGCGGTATAATCTTCGCTGCCCATCTCCACGCGGGCGACGTCGCTGATGCGCACCACCGCGCCGCTGGACTGGCTCTTCACGATGATGTTTTTAAACTGATCGACCGTTTGCAGACGCGACTGGGCGCGGACGGTGGCGGTCAGCTGCTGGGCGTTCGATGAGGGCAGCGCGCCGATTTTACCGGCGGAGACCTGCACGTTCTGGGCTTCAATCGCGCTCTGCACGTCGGACGGCATCAGCGAGTAGGACGCCAGCTTCGCCGGGTCGAGCCAGATGCGCATGGCGTATTCCGCCCCGAACACCTGCAGACTGCCGACGCCCTCCACGCGCGCCAGCGGGTCCTGCATATTGCTCACCAGCCAGTCGGCGATATCCGAGCTGCTGGCGGCGTCGGTTTTGTCGTACACGCCCATGATCAGCAGGAAGTTGCTCTGCGATTTCTCGACGGTAATACCGGACTGCTGCACCTCGGTCGGCAGGCGCGATTCCGCCTGCTGAACCTTGTTCTGCACCTGTACCTGCGCGGTGTCCGGGTCGGTTCCCTGCTCGAAGGTGACGGTAATGCTTACCGACCCGTCCGAGCTGCTGGTGGAGGTGAAGTAGAGCAGGTTATCCAGCCCGGTGAGCTGCTGCTCGATCACCTGCGTCACGCTGTTTTCCAGCGTCTGCGCGGAGGCGCCGGTGTAGGTGGCCGAGATTTTGATCGACGGCGGAGCAACGTCCGGATATTGCGCGACCGGCAGCGTGCGGATCGCCAGCATCCCGGCGAGCATGATGAGAATGGCGATAACCCAGGCAAAGACCGGGCGACGCACGAAGAAGCGGGAAAACATCAGGCGTTTCCTCCGCTGGCTTTCATCTCTTCCGCTTTCACTTCCTGCCCGGCGGCCACTTTGTCGGTGCCTTCCACAATCAGCTTATCGCCCGCCTTGAGGCCACTCAGCACCAGCCATTTGTCGCCGTAGGTGTCGCCCGTCTCCAGCTGACGCTGCTCAACCTTGTTGCTGGCATTGACCACCAGCGCGGTGGCGGTGCCTTTGGCGTCGCGGGTGATGCCCTGCTGCGGTGCCAGGATCGCGTCGTTCATGATGCCTTCATCCACCCTGGCGCGGACGAACATCCCCGGCAGGAGCTGATGCTGCGGGTTCGGGAAGACGGCGCGCAGCGTGACCGAGCCGGTTGATTCATCCACCGCCACTTCGGTTAACGCCAGACGGCCTTTCTCGCTGTAGGTGCTGCCGTCTTCGAGGATTAAGGACACGCTAAGCGTATCGCTATTGGTGGCGAGGGTTTGCCTGCGTAAACGCAGCAGATCGGCGCTGGAACGCGTGAGATCGACGTACATGCTGTCCAGTCCGCGAACGGTGGCGAGCGCGGTATCCTGCTGGGCGGTCACCAGCGCGCCGGGCGTGACGGAGGAGATGCCGATGCGTCCGGCAATCGGCGCGGTCACGGTGGTCCAGTTAAAGTTAATGCGCGCGCTCTCCTGCGCGGCCTTCTTTGACTCGACGCTGGCCTTGTCCTGCGCGCAGGTGGACTTCGCGTCCTCTGCGTCCTGACGCGACACGCCGTCGTCTTTCACCAGCTGCGCATAGCGCTGGGCCTTCTGGCAGTCGGCTGCTACCAGCGCCTGCGCCTGCTTCAGCGCCGCGGCGGCTTCATCAAACGCCGCGCGGTAGCTGGAAGGGTCAATTTGATACAGCGGCTGCCCGGCCTTGACCGTATCGCCTTCGGTGAACAGGCGCTTCTGGATAATGCCGCCCACCTGCGGGCGCACTTCGGCGCTCATGGCTGCGGCGGTGCGGCCGGTCAGTTCGCTGACGACGGAAACAGGCTGGCTCATGAGAGTGACAATCCCCACTTCCGGAAGAGGACGCTGGGGAGCAGATGTTTGCGCATTATCGCACCCGGTCAGGAGAAATAATGCCGCGATGGAGGTTGTTATGTTTTTCATAATCTTTTTCCAGGGTGAACGACGCCTGCCCCGTTAATGGCTTAACAGGGAGGAGGGCTATTTAAAGGCACAGCGATACCGCATCTCTGGCAGAGCCAGAAATGTAAAAAAGGGGAATTACTTATTCCCGCTAATTATTCATATGCGATTACTTCGTAGAGAAAAGCATATTTAAAATATCCTGATAAAGGGGTTCTAATTGTTCTGACGGGACTTTTAACGGCGTGAGTCGTCGATAAATCGTCCCCTCAATCATCACGGCGGTAATCTCCACGCAGCAGCGAATATGCTCGTCGCTCAGGTGGGGAAACTGCTTTTTCAGGTGCTCGCAGGCGTTGGCGAACATGCGCGATTCGGCTTCGATCAGCATCGTCGCCACCTGCGGATTACGCGTGGCCTCCGCGGACATTTCCAGCATCAGCGCATCGTCATCTTCGTTGAGGGTCTGTCGCCAGGCGAGTGCCTGCGGCATCCCTTCTACCAGGGTTTTACCCTGCATCTCCTCGATGCGCGAGTCGATGATGCGGCGGATCATCTCTTCGATAATCGCGTCTTTGTTGCTGAAATAACGGTAAATTTGCCCGACGCTGAGCTTCGCTTCGCTGGCTATCTGCGACATGCTGGCGGCGTGAAATCCGCTGGCGCGAAAGCAGCGGCGAGCGGCGGTGATGATCTCGTCCTGGCGTTGTTTTTGTCGTTCTTCCAGTTTCGTACTCATCGTCGGCTACCGTGTAAAAGTGAGAATGATCGTTCTCAGTATACGTTTTGGGTGCGTATTGGAAAGGCCTTTTTTATTTAGATATTGAGGGAATGTTTCCGTATTTAAAAAATGGAGGGAATGAGGAGTTTTTGTGGAGGTTAAGCTGTGAGATATTCAGATTGCATAGAAAATAAGGAGAGAAAAATGCACCTGAGCATAACAAATAATGTAACGCCCGCTGAAAAAGAAGAGTTATTTGTGGGGTTAAGAGCCTATAACGGGCAATTTTTGGATATGGCGACCTTTAGCGGCGACATTGGCGTTTACGTACGAGACGATAAAGGCGTCATGCTCGGCGGGCTAATTGGGGTGCGTAAAGGCGACTGGCTGAATATCGACTATCTCTGGGTCAGCGAGACCGTGCGCGGATCCGGCGTTGGCAGCAAGCTCATCAAAACGGCCGAAGAGGAAGCCAGACGCAAAGGCTGCAAGCACGCGCTGGTCGATACCGCCAGCTTCCAGGCGCGTCCGTTCTATGAAAAACAGGGGTACCAGCTGCAGATGTCTTTGCAGGATTATCCGTACCCGGGCATGCAGCGGCATTACCTGGCGAAAGCCCTTTAAGCTCGGAATCTGTCGGCCGGGTAAGCGCTACGCCACCCGGCAATACCCGCATATAACTTATCCTTCTTATTGATTCTTTTTCGGTTTTTATTTCACCGCCTCGTTGTCGATATAGTCACTACAACATTTAGCAAAAGGAACTGTCTTGTGAAACGTCGATTGGGTGCTCTGGTACTTGCTGGCCTGCTGCTGGCAGGGTGCGATCAAAGTGGCAGCGATGCCAAACACATTAAAGTGGGCGTCATCAACGGCGCTGAACAGGACGTAGCGGAAGTTGCCAAAAAGGTGGCAAAAGAGAAATATGGCCTGGACGTGGAGCTGGTGGGCTTCAGCGGCTCGCTGTTGCCTAACGATGCCACCAACCAGGGGGAACTGGATGCTAACGTCTTCCAGCATCGCCCGTTCCTCGCTGAGGATAACAAGGCGCATAACTACAAGCTGGTGGCCGTGGCGAACACCTTTGTTTTTCCGATGGCCGGCTATTCCCGCAAAATCAAATCCGTCTCTGACCTGAAGGACGGGGCGACCATTGCCATTCCAAACGACCCGACCAACCTTGGCCGCGCGCTGTTGCTGCTGCAAAAGGAGAAGCTCATTACCCTGAAGCCGGACACCGGGCTGCTGCCGACGGCGCTGGATATTACCGCCAACCCTAAACAGCTGAAAATTATGGAGCTGGAAGGGGCACAGCTGCCGCGCGTGCTGGACGACCCGAAAGTGGATGTCGCCATCATCAGCACTACCTATATTCAGCAAACAGGGCTGTCGCCGGTGCATGACAGCGTCTTTATTGAGGATAAAAACTCGCCGTACGTGAACATTGTGGTGACGCGCGAAGACAACAAAGACGCGGAGAACGTGAAGGAATTTATCCAGTCGTATCAATCGCCTGAGGTAGCGAAAGCGGCGGAGACGATCTTTAACGGCGGGGCGGTGCCGGGCTGGTAAACGATCTGACGGAAAACGGGTTGCTTAACTTGGCCCGATTCCATCGGTAATCGCCCTTTAACCCACAGTGTCAATTGTGACGGCTGGCTATCCTCCTTATCACACCAACCGGAGGATAGCCCATGAACATTACCCACATTCGCAACGCCACCCAGCTGATTACCTACGCCGGTAAACGTCTTTTAATCGACCCGATGCTGGCCCCGAAGGGGGCTTATCCGGGCTTTCCCGGTACGGCGTATGCCGAACGCCGTAACCCGACTGTCGAACTCCCCGTTGACGTTAACACGCTGCTGGATGCTGACGCGGTGATCGTCACCCATACCCATGACGATCACTGGGATCGCGCCGCGGCGGAGCTGATCGCCAAAGACAAACCGATCTACGTGCAAAACGATCGTGACGCCGCGCTGCTGCGAAGCCAGGGATTCAGCAACCTGACGGTCATGACCGACGCGACCTTCTTCGGCGATATTCAGATTACGAAAACCCACGGCGGGCAGCACGGCACCGATCGCGCTTACGCCGTGCCGGAGCTGGCGGAGCGGCTGGGCGAGGCCTGCGGCGTGGTGCTGCGTCATCCCGATGAGAAGACGCTTTATCTTGCCGGGGATACCATCTGGCGTGACGAAGTGGCGGCCGACCTGCAAAAGCACCAGCCGGACGTGGTGGTGCTGAACGCGGGCTATGCCCACGTCATTGGTTTTGGGCCCATTATTATGGGGCAGGAGGATGTGCTCAACGTTCATTTCCTGCTGCCGCAGGCAAACATTGTGGCGATCCATATGGAGGCGATTAACCACTGCCTGTTGACCCGCAGCGCGCTGCGTGAGTACGTTGAAGCCAATCAGGTGAGTGACGCGGTGAGCATTCCCCAGGATGGCGAAACCGTTATATTCTGAGTGCGTTAAAGGGAAAGGAGAGACAGATGTCGCTAATCAACGTCGCGATTGTCGCGGTAGACGGGTTCAGCCCGTTCCACTACTCCGTTCCCTGCATTCTGTTTGGCGATTCGGTCTCCGGCGAAAAGCGCTTTAACGTGACGATCTGCGCCGAAACGCCGGGTTTTCTCACCTCAAAAGACGGATTTGCCCTCAACGCCACGCAGGATTACACCGCCATTGGCCAGGCCGATATTGTTGTCGTTCCCTACTGGCAGCACGTCCTTGAACGACCGCCCCAGACGCTGCTCGACAGCCTGGTGCAGGCGAGAGACAACGGCGCGGAAATCGTCGGGCTGTGTCTGGGGTCGTTTGTGCTGGCCTGGGCGGGGCTCCTCGACGGCAAACGTGCAGCCACCCACTGGGAGTTCGAGCATCAGTTCCAGTCGCTTTTCCCGTACGTTCAGCTGGATATTAATGCCCTTTACGTGGATGACGGCAATATCATCACCTCTGCTGGAACGGCGGCTGCGCTGGACTGCTGCCTGTATATCATTCGCCAGCGCTTTGGCAGCGTGGTTGCCAACCAGATTGCCCGTCGGATGATTGTTCCGCCCTACCGCGAAGGCGGGCAGGCGCAGTTCATCGCCCAGCCGGTACCCAAAGATACCCGCGACGGACGTATTAACTGTCTGATCGATTATCTTCAGCAGCACATCACCGAACCGCATAGCCTGGACTCGCTGGCAGAGGTGGTTTCGATGAGCCGCCGCACCCTGACCCGCCATTTTATTAAAGCCACGGGAATGAGCGTCTCCGACTGGCTGACCGCCGAACGCCTGCGGCGCAGCCAGATCCTGCTTGAAGCCGGAAATATGCCGATTGAGCGCGTGGCCGAGCTGGTAGGGTTTAATTCCGCCGTCACCTGGCGACAGCAGTTTAAGGCGCGTTTTGGGGTCAGTCCGGCGGAGTGGCGAAAGACGTTTCGCATTCAGCCGTCTTCAGAAAATGATAATTCTGTTGCGCTGGAGTGAAAAGCCGTGGGCGGCATCTATTTGTTGAGGTTACGAACGTCCCTGACGAGCGCGTCTTAAATCCCGTAATCTTTTGTTTTTTTACTTTAGCCGCCAGTGTCTTTTTAGCGTGATCCTGATTTTTGCTGTTTAATGCTGATGCATCAGAATGGTTACAAGACGCCTCTCTTCCGGTTAAGATATTCCACGTTACTTTCCAGAGAAAAGGTAGTGGCATGAACAATATTGAAACGCAGTTACTAGAATCAGGTTTCACCGTAAAAGAATTAGCGTATCTGAACCGGAACATTAGCCGTTATGGTTCATCCTTGCTCGAGGTAGTACTTGAGTTAGGTAAGCGATTTATCATGGTTCTGTTTCTTACTGCGGTTGTGGCTTTGATTTTTCTGGCGCTTCTTTTTTTCGCTGAGCATTACAATATTGTTTCCGGGGGCATTTCTCTTTTCATCGTGTTGGTGATTGTCTGGTTTTTTCAACCCCCGGTCATTACCTACAAAGCCTGGCGCTACAGAAAGAAATACATTAGTTCTGGCCAGACGCATTAGAAATTAAATCAAACGAGACTTTTGCAGACACACCCCAGCCGACAATTTTCATAGTGAGCGCTGCGCGATTCATTCCGTCGACCTTGCGGTAGAAATCCAGCGGGAGATAGCGAAACAGACGCCATGATTCGGGTTTTCGGATGGCGCCAAATACCGTATAGACGCTTGCGGCCAGGCTTACGCTGTTAAATACTCCCAGTGCTGATTCACGTTTAAATCCCATAAACTGAGCGATATCCATGACGCCATCTGCCAGCATTCCTTCGGAATTTGGTTGATGTTGAAGCGTTCTGTTAATTTCTTTTGAAATGGCATTTGCACCATCCATAACCAGAATCGCTCCTGCAAGCGCACCCACTGGGTTCATTGTCATCATTGCGCCTACACCTGCAACAATCTGTAATCCTGAAAGCACCACCTTAATCGACGAGATAACATAACCGACGACTTTGTTATTTTCTTTAACTAGTTCAATTTGAGCAAAAAGCTGAGCTGTACGTGAGCGAAGCATTCTGCTTTGATCAAGAAGACTTTCGTTCTCTGTCCGGATGTTTTTCAGGCATTCCATGCACTCCTCATGACTTCTGGCCGCCCGGGTAGCGCTAAATTGTTGCATCACAAACTGCCGAATATCATCCATAAACTTAATCCGTGCGAGTCCGTCGCTGAGATGTTGCCCTCCGACAATATTCGCAGTATTGATAAGCTTCCGGGCTTCAAGATTTATCATTGTTTCAGCCCATGCTCGGGCGTTTTGACCAGGGAAAAGTGCAATATCCATTTAAATTTTCTCATCTGATAACCAATATTTACAGATTATCCTTCCAGCAGAAACTGGCAACAATAAATTGGGGCATGTATCGCGAGCCAGCAAGCGCCAAAGGCATATCCCGGCGAAAATCATTTTCGTCGTTGGTGGCTACCGAAAGAATAGTCATTGAAGGCAGGGAAAGTGAGATATAAAGAACTACCCCAGCCTCTCCACCTTCGTCTCCCCCTCCACCATCGACAGCTGATACAGCGAAAACGATCGCTGCTTCTCAATCAACGTCGCCAGCTCCGGCGAGTGGCTGGTGAGCCAGATCTGCGAGTAGCGGCTGGCCTCGGCGATTAAGCTCGCCAGCGCGGGCAGCATCTGCGGGTGCAGGCTGTTTTCCGGTTCGTTCAACGCGATAAACGCCAGTGGGCGCGGGCTTAACAGCGCTACCGCCAGGCACAGAAAGCGCAGAGTGCCGTCGGAGAACTCCGCCGGTTCCAGCGGCCTGCTCAGCCCCTCGCGCTGCATCATCATGCGAAAACGTCCGCCGGTGTTGTCGCTGTAAAACACGCAGCCGGGAAAGGCCTGGTCAAGAATGCGCATCAGCAGCAGCTCGTCGCCGATCTCGACGATGGTCTGAAACGCGGCCGCCAGGTTGGCGCCGTCGCTGGCCAGCACCGGGGAGCGGAAGCCGACCTGCGGGGCGCGCATCGCCGAGCCAGACGAGACGGAAAACTCATGATAAAAGCGCCAGTTACGCAGGGACTCACGCATCTGCGACACTTCCGGATAAAGATGCGGTTCGCCGAGCTGTCCGAACACCGATTCGTTCTCGTACAGCGTGCCGCTGTGGGTCACTTTCTCGTGATGCACGTTGTTGAGAAACACCGCCTGGTTCTTACGCTTCATCAGCTGTGATGAAGGCCGACGGTGCTGGCCGCTCAGCCAGATGGACTCCTCTTTGATCACCGGATCGAGCTGAAACTGCGAGGGATAGGGCAGCTTCTCCACAAACCCGACCTGCAGCTCGTATTCGTAGGACTCTGTTTCCACGGCCAGATTCATCCGTCGTAGCTGGTCGCTGCGGGTTTTGCCTGCCCAGAACACCTTCAGAATGCCGCCCTCGTTTGCCAGCGCCTGGGAAAACTGCCCCTGGGCGGCGCTGTGCATCAGGTGTATCGCCTTGTAAATATTGGATTTCCCGGTGCCGTTCGGCCCGAAGACGATGTTGAGCTGCTCCAGCTCCAGCGACATCTCGCGGATGGAGCGGTAGTTTTGAATGTGCAGGGTGTTGATCACAGGCAGGCCCCTTTCGCAGAATAAGCCTGTATATAATCACAGTCTTTGAGGTTAAATGCAAAAAAGAGACGACAGTGAGGATGTCGTCTAAACGGGGTACTGCTTTGGGCCTCTACGGGTCAATGGGGCCTTCGCATTTTTATGATCACTTGACTGCCAGACGCAGACCCAAATCATCAGGATAGGGATCAAAGTAGTTTTGCGTCATCAGATACCGGTCGGGGTATTCGGCCAGGTAGTGCTTCAGCAGCGTGATCGGGGCGAGAATAGGCAACTGTCCGTTGCGATAGTGCAGGATCACGTCGCGCAGCTCGCCGCGCTGGCGGGTGTTCAGCTGGTTACGGAAATACCCCTGGATATGCATCAGCACGTTGGTGTGATTCTTCCGCGAGGCGGGTTTTTTCAGGATGGTCATTAGTTTTTCCCGGTACGCCACGAAGAAGGCGTCCAGGTCTTCCCACTCGTGCAGCGAGGCAACGAACGGGCCGATTTCACGGTAGCCCGCCTGATGGTGCGCCAGCAGCTGCAATTTATAGCGGCTGTGGAAATCCAGCAGCCCACGTCGCGTGAGACCTTTATCGCGCAGCGTGTTTAGCTCGTGCAGGGCAAATACCCGCTCGATAAAGTTTTCCCGCAGCACCGGGTCGTGCAGCCGACCGTCTTCCTCGACGGGCAGCCACGGGTAGGTTTCAAGAAGGGCGGCGGTGAACAGCCCGACGCCCTCCTTGCGGCCCCGGTTGCCGTTTTCATCGTACAGCCGCACGCGTTCCAGGCCGCAGCTTGGGGATTTTGCACAGACGATAAATCCCGACAGATCGCCGATTTTTGGCAGATAGTCCGCCGTGAACTCGGCCATTTTCTGCGTGAGGTCATCATGAGGCGGTTTGCTGAAACGGAGCTGCGTTTCGCCGCTGTCCGTCAGCGTCAGGCGTATGGCCGGGCGAGGCGTCGGCAGACCGATAGCCATTTCCGGGCAGACGGGCCTGAAATTCACCCACTGGGCCAGCTCATCCATGACGAAGCCCATACGCTTGTGTCCGCCGTCAAAGCGAACGGCGGATCCGGTCAAACATCCGCTAATACCGAGCACAGGTTTCGTTGTCATGGTGTAGTCCTCCCGTTCATATAATTAAAACTTACACAACATTACTAATTTGTCCAAGTATTAGCGGAACTATTTTTTTTATTCCTTTAAAATCAACGCGTCTTAACTACCCTTGTAGGTCGAGTAACCGTACTGGCTCAGCAGAAGCGGGATGTGCAGCTTCTCGTTGGTGCGGGTCACGGTAAACAGCACCGGGATCTCCGGGAAGAAGGAGTCCAGCTTTTTGCCGTGGAAGTACTCTGCGGTTTTGAAGGTCACTTTATACACGCCAGGCTGCATGTCCTGATCCTGCGGATAGAGCGATTTGATGCGGCCGTCGTGGTCGGTTTTGCCGTTGGCAATCGGGGTCCATTTGTCCTGCTGCTGTTTCTCCAGCGTAACGGTCACGTCCGATGGCGGCATCCCGGTTTGCTGGTCGAGAATGTGGACGCTCAGCGTGCCGGCAGGGGCGCTAAAGGCAGCAGGGGCAAAGGCCATCGAGGCCAGGATCAGCAGAGGGGCAGTTTTTTTCATGGTGTTTTCCTGTGGAGTTATTCGTTACAGGAAAACGTTAGCATCTGCGGCGAGGGAAAATATTCAACTTTTCGTGAAGATTCCCGCAGGAGAAAATTATCAGAGGATAATCACTTCAAGCGATACCTGCTGCTGCCACTGCTCCACCTGTTTTTTCCGCCCGGCGGTGAGTTTGCCGCTGGTGACCAGAAGCCATTTGCGCTCCGGGAAAATTTCCGGTGCCAGCGCGTCAGGCGGAACCGGCAGGATGTCGATTCGGTGGCCCTGCCCGGTGCGCGTTAAGGCTTCGAGCCAGATCTCGCACGGGTCGTTCAGGTGCCAGCCGCTGAGCAGAATGTTATCGCCCGGCGCTTTTTTATCGCCTTCGAGGCAAAACGAGGTGTAGGCGATGATGATGCCGTCGAGGATCGCACGCAGGGTCATGGCGGCGGCGACGTTGGCCGAGACCTGGCTGCGCAGCGGGCGTAGCACGTTCGCGACCAGCTCCGGCCTTGGGTATTCGCGTCCGGCGTCGTAAATCATCTGGCGCAGGGACTCGACCTTGCCGTCCTGCAGGCGTTGCAGCATGTTCTGCTGCAGGGTTTGCCAGTTGTTGGTCCGACCCGGCGTCGGGCGTTCCAGCAGAGGTTTGACCTGGCCGATCGGGACGCCTTTTTTGACCCAGTCGAGAATTTTTAGCGCCTGCTGGACGTCCTCGTCGCTGTACTGGCGATGGCCGCCTTCCGTGCGCTGTGGCTTGAGTAAACCATAGCGACGCTGCCACGCCCGCAGGGTGGTGGCGGTGATGCCGCTGAGTCTGGCGAATTCGCCGATGGAGTAAGCCATGTCCGTGTCCAGAGTGGAGGAATACTCTCAATATACTACGAATTTTCCCGAACGGGATGAAGCGCCGAAACGGTGCACTACACTTAACGTCCAACCGTGCAAATGAAAGGAATTCTCATGAAGCTATGGCCTGTTGTGACCGGTGTTGCGATTGCTTTGACGCTGGTCGCCTGTAAATCCCCCACGCCGCCGAAAGGCGTGCAGCCTATTACCAACTTCGAAGCCAGCCGCTATCTCGGCAAATGGTACGAAGTCGCCCGTCTGGAAAACCGCTTCGAACGCGGGCTGGTGCAGGTAACCGCTACCTACGGCAAGCGTAGCGACGGCGGCATCAGCGTGCTCAACCGGGGCTACGATCCGGTGAAGAACAAGTGGAACGAGAGCGAAGGCAAAGCGTACTTTACCGGCGAGCCAACCACCGCCGCGCTTAAGGTGTCCTTCTTCGGCCCGTTCTACGGCGGCTATAACGTGATCAGGCTGGACGATAAGTACCAGTACGCCCTGGTCAGCGGCCCGAACCGCGATTACCTGTGGATCCTGTCGCGCACTCCAACCATTCCGGATGCGGTGAAGCAGGATTACCTGAACACCGCGCGCAGTCTGGGCTTCCGGGTTGACCAGCTGGTGTGGGTGAAGCAGTAGCCCCTACTGGTAGGAAAACGTAATGCTGGCCAGCGCGTTGGCCGAGCCGGGGACCAGTTCACCGGTTCTGATGTACTGCGCCTGGAACGGTAACGTGAGCGTCTGCGCCGCCGTGGTGCTCTGGATAAAGAACTGGCCGGTCGTGCCCGCGGCCGAGCTGTCCGGCCCCATCGTCAGCGGCCCGCTGCCGTTGTAGAAAAACTGCACCCCAACGCCGGACGCCGTTGAGTCTCCGGTCAGGGTCACCACCGACGAGGTGTTCGACGGCGTGGTCTGATCGGTCATCACCGCGTGAACCGCCACGTTCGCGTCGCAGGTCAGGCCGACGGTAAACGTTCCCGATGGCGACGTGCTTCCCACCGTGGGCAGAGTGCGAATATCAATGGTGCCCAGCGCCACGCTGGCGTTTTTGCTGCCGACCGTACACCCGCTGGCGGTCACCGTGATGGTGGTAGGGCTGATGATGACCTGCGCCGTTTTCGTTTCGTTGTTATAGGCGGTGAGCACCGCGGCGTTGATGGTCGGGATGTTATAGACGCCGGATTTCAGGGCGGCACCGGTTTTAATAAAGGTGACCTTTGCCGACCAGCCCAGATCCTGGGCAAACCCACTGGTGCCTTCTGCCGGGTAGCTTTGCGTGATACCGGTTTGCAGGGGAATGTATTTTGTTCCCTTAAAATCCTTCAGCCCGATGATATACCCCACGCCCGGTACGCCGGTCTCAAAAACGGTGTAGTTCACCCCGTCGACGGTGACCGTCGCACCGCTCGTGATGGCGCTGCTGCTGGGCTGCAGCGTGCCTTTGTTGCAGGTAAAAACAATCCCGCACCAGAACACCTGCTGCACGCTGGCGGTGGCGCTCCAGGTCGAGCCGATAATGCTGCCCGGCACCACGGAATCCGCCGGCCCGCTGTAGGTCATCGGCTGAGGGGAGAGCGTAATGTCCGATTTCCAGTCCAGAGCCTGCACGCTGGCGCAGAAAAGTAATCCGCCGAGAAGAAATAATAAACGCATCATAGATACTCCGTTGTCCATGTGGCGAAGGCTGACACATCGCCAGCACTGACGGATGCGCCGGTGGCTACCAGCTGCGCGTAAAAGGTCATCTGTACGCTGTCATCCCCCGCCATTCCGTACGCGGCGGTTTGTGTGTTCAGGGGAATGAGCCCGCTCTCTTTATTGAGGATCTGCACCGCCACGCCGGTAGCGCCACCGTCAGCAATTTTCAGAAGCTGCGGGTTGTCATCATCCGGCGTTCCGCTGAAGCGAATTTTTACGCCAGCAAAGGTTGGCCCACACGCTTCAAGCCTGAGCGTAAAGGGCGTTTTGATATTGCTGACGGCTCCGGCGCGGTTGAACTGCTTGATGCCAATGGTGCCCAGCGGCACGTTTTGCACCTCAGAGCCCTCTGCAACCACGCAGGTGTTGCCAATCACATTGCCGGTGACGGAGACCAGCACGTCATACCCGCGAACGGGGAGAGCGAAAACCAGCAGTGCGATGCAGCCGATCCGGAACGTTACTGACATACCACCTCCTGAGAATAGAGACCGGTGCGGGCGTTATAGTTCTGCTTGTTTAAGGCGTAGGTAATGGCGCAGCGCTGGCGGCTGCCGCGGCCCCACACGGCGTTCAGCGTGCCTTTCTCTGACAAACCGGAGAGATACAGGCTGCCGCCATCGCCGACGATGCCGCTGGTTTTGTCATCATCGAGCGAGACCAGCGTGCCGAAGGGGAGCACGTCGTTGCCGTGACGCACGATAAACATCGCTTTAGCCCCCTGGTGCGTGATGAAGGTGGCGCGAACCAGGGCGCCATCGGTAGGCGTTTTGTTGGCGATGGCGTTTTCCAGCTCCACGTCATTGCCGGCGGTCGTCACGTCCAGCGCGACCTGGTTGACGCGATACGGCGTGGCGTACGGGATCACCGCGTAGCCCCGGCTGTCCGTTTTGATGCCCTTATGGTTAAGCACGGCGACGTTGCTGGCTCCCGGCGCTTTTACCAGAATGTTGGTGTTCCCGAGCGGCTGGCTCAGCGTCAGGCCATCTTCATGCACTACCGCGCCGCCGCTGATGCCGTAGCTGAGGTTGCGGGAGTCGCTGGCGTAGCTATAGCCCAGGTTGTAGTCTCCCCACGCGCCTTCGTACTGCAGGGTGGCATCGCCGCCGTAGTGCTGTCGGGAGCTGTAGCGCTGGTTGACGCTATAGAACAGGTTTTCCTGGCCCGGCAGGTAGCCGCTCACGCCCGTGCTGGTGGTTGTGCCGGTGGAGTCCGCATGGGTCGTGGTAAAGCGCGCGCGGGTCGACAGCGTCGGGTTGCCCAGCGGGACCGAAATTGACATCGACAGGATGTTATCTTTCTTGTCGTCATACAGGCTCGAGCTTCGCTGGACGCTGACGCCAAGCGACACGTTGCGAAACGTGGCGTTCCACGCAAACTGCAGGCTTTGCGTGGTATTTGACGTGTTCCAGTAGGTCTGCTGATCCCACGACAGTGACAGCGAGCCGTATTGTCCCATCGGCTGCGACAGCAGCAGCTGGTTTTTTGCCTTGCGCGACATGCGCAGGTTGTACACGGTGTCGTATTGGGTGGTGACGGTGCCATCGTCTTCCACCGTCTGCTTTGGCGATCCGCCCGACATGCCTTTGTACGTGGTGTCGCTGAGGGTATAAAACCCTTTCGTGGAGTAGCGCAGCGAGAAGAAGTTAACCCGCGTGCCAATGTCGTTCAGCAGCTTGCTGTAGCGCAGGCGGACCGAATCACCGGTATAGTGCCGATCGTCCGCCAGCTGGCTGCGGGCATGGGTCAGGTCGATGGAGTAGGCGCCAAAGCGGCCAAGGTTTTGCCCAAACCCGAGGGCCAGGCCGTTATAGCGATCGGCAAACTGCGCCCCGCCGTAAAACGTCAGGCCGTATCGCCAGCCGTAGAACAGCTCGCCCTGCGCGAAAGAGGGCGCGTCCTGATTGCCCGTCGGACGGTATTTCCCGGCGCCGAGGGCATATTTCACCTGTCCGTTACGCACCAGGTTCGGCACGCTGGCAAAGGGAAGCGTGTATTGCGTTTTGCTGCCGTCGTTCTCCTGAATGGTGACCGCCAGATCGCCTCCCGAGGAGGTCGGATAGAGATCTTTCAGCACAAACGCCCCCGGCGGGACGGAGGTTTGATAGATGATGTTGCCGTTCTGACGAACCGTGACCGTGGCGTTGCTGCGCGCGATGCCCCGGACTTCAGGCGCATAGCCGCTGAGGCTTGCGGGCAGCATGTTGTCATCGGTTTTCAGGGCGATACCGCGCAGGCCCACGGAGTCGAACACCTGCGCCGAGGTGTACGTTTCCCCGGCATACACCTGCGCGCGCAGGGCGTGAATATCGCGCTGCAGCCAGGTCTGCACGTGGGTAAGCTCATTGCTGTCTTTGGTCCACGTGGTGAAATCACGTAGCCGCCACGCGCCCAGGTTGACGCCGCTGTTGAGGCTCGCAAACAGCTGCTGCTCCCGCGTGCGCGTCTCGCCGCGATACTCATTGTTCGAGCCATTGACCACGTAATTCAGCCACGCGGCAGGAATGCCCGCCTCCCAGCTTTCCGGGCTGACGTACCCGCGCGGCAAATTTCGCATCGCACTTTGCGGTACGGTGAAGCTCAGGGTGAGCGTCTTCTGGTCCAGATCAAACTGCGTATCCGCAAACGCCTTCGTTAAGAAAATGCAGCGCTGCGCCAGCGGCAGGCCGCCGCCCTTCGCCTGATGGCTATCGATGCCCAGCGCGGCGAATTGTTCAGGCGTGAGGCAGGGCAGCGCTTCACCCGTGCTGTCTTCAGCAAGGCGGAACGTGACGTTTCCCGTGAACGCATAATTCGTATTGATATACACGTTGAGATTGTAATCACCCGGCGGCAACGCGCTCCCGGCGTTGACCCAGGCGAGATCGGCGCTGTTTGCGCTCTCGCCGTTGAGGAACGCGGGGTTAAATTGCAGCTCGCTTTCAGCAGCCACGGCTTGCCGAATCACCAGGGAGATCACCGTGGCGCACAGGATTTTTATTTTCACGTGGTCACGCCTTACTGTTTTTATTATTGGGATAACGACGCGCGCGTGGCGGGGGTCCATGCCCCGTAATCGTTAATGGTTTGATAGCTCATGCTGCTCGCGTGGCTGAAGCGTTCAGCCAGCGTCACGCTGCCTTTCGGGGGCACCATCACCGGCTGCACCGGCATACCGTCAATTTTCACGTTGATGGTGGTGAGGTAGTACGGCGTTGGGTTACTGAGCGTCACTTTTCCGGCACGGTAGGCACCGGCCAGTTTTTTCCACGCCTCTCGCGGGGGCTCACTGAGTCCCTCCGGGCGATAAAAGACCTTGATGCGGTTAGCCGATGCAAACTGCAGCGTATTCCCGGCGCCGCTTTTCGCCTGCTGGGGGATAGCTTTGACCGTCATCCAGTAGAGCGTCTCCCGATCCGCTGGCAGGGCTTTGCCGTTAAACATGATTTTCACCGCGCTTTCGCTGGCCGGTTTTATGACGTACAGCGGCGGCGTGATCGCGAAGTCGTTGGTGCGTTCGCCTTTCTCATTCTCCATCCAGGACTGGATGAGGAACGTGGCGTCGGGATGGGTGTTTCTCACCTGCATCATGGCCTGGCTGGTGGCGCTGGAGTAGACCAATCGCGTTGCGCCCAGCCCCACGCCGCCGGCATAGACGGCGGAGGAACATAACGCGCCCGCCAGGCAAATCCATGTGTTTACGCGCATAGTGTTACTCCTGAAAGATAAGACAGGCCCGGCTCGCAGACCGGGCCTGAAGATTACGAATAGGTCACTGTGTAGGTTGCGACGGCGCTGGCATCACCCGCGGTGGCGCCGCCCTTCGGCGAGTAATATTTCGCGCTGAAGTTCAGGGTGTTGGCACCCTTACGCAGAGGGATGGCCGAAGCGGGTTCACCCAGCTTCACCACGTTGCCCTGCTCGTCATAAAGGCGAATAGCCACGTTTTGCGCAGAGTTGGCGCTGCCGTTTGCCCCGACGGACAAGCTATTAACATCGGAAGTGTCCGGCGTGCCGGTGAAGGTGACGGCCACGGTTGTGGCGGCAATCGGGTTCTCATCCGTAGAGGCTGATGTATCGGCGATTTCGCAATCTTCCAGGGTGATGGCAAACGCTTTTGCCGTGCTGGCTTCGCTGCCGGCGGTCGCCAGCGTTGCGGTACGCACTTCACCCATATCCACGTCAATGTTGGCGCTTCCTGCGCTGATGGCGCAGGCGGAAGTCACCACTTTGCCGCTAAAGTTCACCGTGCCGCCGCTGGTGCCGGCAGCCAGGGCCGTGCCCGCTGGCAGTAATGCCGCAATAGCGATCGCGAGCAGCGTTTTATTATTGAATTGAGCTTTCATTGTCCTGATTCCATTATGGTGTTATGTCGAGATTTGCTCTGAAAGCAGCAGGTCTAACTGGTTAAAAAGACCAGCAAATCTGTCTTGTTCCTGAGCCCGAGTTTTCTTATCGCTGAGCTTTTTAACGCGCTGACACGACGGTAAGAAAGCTGCTCTGTTTCGGCGATGTAACGCATATCCAGACCCTTTCGCAGTTCCTTCAATACCCTCCATTCACCCGGCGTCAGCGATAACGCCGTGGGTTTTTTTATTGGGCGATAACGGCTATCGACCATTTTTAATACGCTGGCTCGCCAGTGATAAAGCGGGTCCTGCAGCGAGAGATAGGCGTCTATTTCACCGCGTATCCACAGCCAGGAATTTGCCGGTGCGGAATACATGCAAATAAGTACGTCGGGATAAAGGACTTTCATCTTCCTGATATATTTCAGGCAGTCATATCCGGCGTGATATTTCTCCATGCCGGATAAAAAAATCACGTCTACCGGTGCGGCCGCGAGTATCGTTTCGATCTCCGCGTAATTATCGATCGATGCCGTAATCTGCATAGCCGGGACAATATTTTTTAATAACGCGGCGATCCCCTGGCGCGCAAAGTGATCTCCACCCAATAGCGCGATATTTAAATGACGTGTGTTGTTGAGCTTATTCGCCATGTCATTCCCTCGATTTATAATTGTAATGAGACTCGTCTGTCTGGCAGAACGATGCCTGTATTTTCGAAGCAATTAAGCATTGCACGGTGTGAGCCCACTATACTCAGGGCGTAAAAGAGGTAACCTGAATTAATCTTAATTTGTTTTAAGTACGGTTTAGGTGTAGCGTCAATTTCTCCTCGCTGAACCGGCTTTTGCTTATCTACCTGTAAATAATCATACCGATAGTTTTTATTGAAAAGTTAGCTTTAATAAATGTTTTGTAAGGAAATAGTCTGGGGACGTCATGCGACGCGGGTTGTTACTGACGGTGACTAACAGTTTCGTGCCGAAATTGTTAATTAAGACGACAGGTTTCGAATGGGGCATAATTTTGAAACCCGCCGGGAACACCCGTCCTCTCTCCTTTTTGTTAAAAAAACAAATTAAGGGTGCTGAATAATTCAGACAATGATGGCTAAACCGTTCAACGGGCGGATTTGTCGAGTTTTGTCAGTGTCAAGACGGCTTTAAATAGCGGTTAAGAAAACTTTAGACCCTTCAGATAAAGAGAAAGGAAAAATAAGAATTTTCGCCAGGCGCCAGGATATACAGTTGCGCATTTATCCGTCACATTAATCCTTACACAGGCGAGGGATACGCATGTTAACCGTGAAGGGAATCTACTGGAGCAACAGGCGTTGACCGGAGGTATTTAGCCCATTCTATGCATAAGCATTACATTATTAATGGCCTGGTAGAGTTTCATCCAGCGGCCAGCACATTACGCGATCTCAACAATCCTGACCGGGTGGTGGTATTAAATTCCCCGGCGGGGCGCTGTTTGTTGTTATTAATAGAAAGAGTCGGAAGTATTGTGACTCAACAGGAGTGCATGGATATTGTCTGGCAGCGCCGGGGGATGCTGGTTTCGCCTAATACCTACTACCAGAATATTTCTATTCTGCGTAAGGGGTTGAAGAAAGTGGGGTTTGAAACCGATCCGATTGTCACTATCCCGCGGATTGGACTGACGCTCGCAAGCGATACGCAAATCACCGTTAAAGAGACGCAGCCGCAGGCTGATGAGGAAGAACGTGCTGCTCCGGATGTCTGCGAAGAGACCGTCGCCCCGACCGACTCGACGCGCCGCTTCTGGCTGCCGGGCGCGCTGGTGCTATTGCTGATGCTGGCTGGCGTGAGCGTTATCAGCCATAACCTGCTGCATGACAGCTATTTCGTCGACGGGTACCGCTTCGCGATGAAGATGGGCGATTGCCAGCTCTATTTTTCTCGCGATATTGAAACGCAGCGCGACCGGGATAAAGCCCTGGCCTATGCCGCCCCGTTTAAGGACCAGTGCGCGAACTATCCCTGGGTGTACGTCAGCGGTTACATCCTGCTGCCCCGTGCATCGGTCATTCGCTGTGACAGACCGATGACGGAACCCAACCGCTGTATGTCCGATTATTTTATAGAGGATCGCTAGTATGGTTCGCTACCGTCAAACGCTTGTTGCGCTCTGCCTGTGCCTGTTGATGGGGGCTGTCGTGGCGGCGTATTACCTCTGGCATCGCCATTACATTCAGCCCTTTTCCTGTCAGGCGAACTTTATTCAGCATCACCGTGATGAGACGCTCTCTCTGTGGCTGAATTACACCGTGGAGGGTAACAGCGGAATACTCAGCATGAATGGTCGGTTGAAAAGCGATCCCACGAAGACCCTGAATCGCAAACTTTTCTTTCAGATTGAGCGCAAAGACAGCGTCTATAATCTGACGTCCATACGCAATATGAAATTTCCGGACGACAACATCAGCGATAGCTGGCTGGAGAAGTACGAGCCCTTATTTTTTATCTATCCGAATAAGAATATTTATATGCGTATTAAGAAACAGCAGAATGAGAATTATTTATTTATTCTAGGGACGCTGCCGACCTATGTGTGCCACACGTCAAAAAACGGATAGCGACAGGGAGAAATGTTTTTAAGTTTTTGCGACCATCATTTATGCTTGATTTAACAGCCAGGACCTATCTTAGGAAAATATAACAGCAACAATAATGTTGCGATAATGTAATTATTCTTCGGCAAGTTAATGAAAAATATAATTGATGATAGCGTCAGAATGACGCCTGCACGGAATAAATCCCTGCATATGGGTTTACTCCTGTGGCCCCATTTCTCGCTTTTCGCATATTCAGGATTAATAGAGGCGTTACGTATTGCATCCAGCGTCCAGAAGCGTAGCCAGAAAATACGCTTTAAACTCAGTCATATAAGCACTTATCCCGACTTACCGGTAGTGAGCAGCTCAGGGCTCAGCTTGCGGCCGGAGGCCGCCCATGCGCCGCCCGGTGACTTCGACTACATTGCGGTAATTGGTGGAGGCCTGGAGCACCTTCACCAGGGGCACCGTGGCGACAGAGCGTTTCTCACGGAGGCTTATCACAACAACGTTCCCCTGATAGGTATTGGTACCGGCAGCTTTATCCTGGCGGAGGAAGGCTTACTGAACGAGCGCCGCGCCTCGATTCATCCTCATCACCATGACGTTTTCACGCAACGCTTTCCGCAGGTTTATGCTGAGCAAGGCCTCGATTTTATCGACGAAGGCGATTTGCTGACCTGCCCGGGCGGGATCTCAACGCTCACCCTGGTAACGGCGCTTATCCGAGCCCACGGGGGAGACGACATTGCGGCCACCACCTCCCGGCGGCTGTCCCTTCCTCCGCATGACGCCGCCACGCCGCGGCCCGCGAATATCGCCATGATCCCTGATTCACGGCTGCGCAGGGCGGTGACGATCGTCGAACAGTATCTGACTCACCCGCTGAACGCCGCCAGGCTCGCGCAGGACGTTAAGCTGAGCGAGCGCCAGCTTAACCGCCTGTTTCACGCCGAGTTTGGCAAAACGGCGCGGGAATTTATTCGCAGCGCCAGGCTGCGCTATGCCTGCTGGCTGCTGAAAAACTCTCAGCAAAGCGTTACGGATATTGCGCGACGGATGCGGTTTAGCGACTGCGCCCACTTTATTCGTCATTTTCAGACCGAGTACGGCTGCACGCCGGGGGTATGGCGCACGTCGCAGAACTGATGCACCTATTTCGTGCTTTCTTCGTAGGGTATTACTGGCTCGCCTGGATAGACTTCCGTTAAAAGCCTAACGGAGGGAAGACGACATGAACTGGCAGCCTTTTCGCGGCGATGCACCGGAAAATATGACGATTTTCAGCGCGTCATTTCCCGACGTCAGCGACCAGTGGCCGATGAAAGACGACGCTGCCCGCGAGATCGCCTCCCTTGACCGCGCCCTGAAAGCCGAGCCAGCGCTCCGGCCCCCGAGGGTGGAATACGACGAAGGGGGGCAAGCCGTGCTGGTTCCCCAGAACCGCTATTCCGAACAGGCCTTCCGCAACCGCCCGGCGCTCACCGCGTGGCGCACCCGGCTGGTGCCCTCCGCGCTGGCGCTGTTTGTGGTGCAAAACCCGCTGGAAGATCGCCTGCCCGACGGCACGAAAATGGACAGCGACAGCCGCCAGTGGTTTATCCACGCTAACGATGCGATTGGCGTGCGCTCCCGCGCCAGAGTGCTGGCCGCGCTGGTGGATAAGTACATTCATAATGAGAGCGAGAACAACTGGGTCAGCCTCGCGAGCGGTGCCGCCATCCCGGTGCTGGAGGCGCTGCGTGAAGCAAAGCTCGACGGCCAGCGGGTGTATCTCACGCTGGTGGACAAAGACCCGGTGGCGCTCAGTTGGGCCGAAACCATGGCGGCGCAGGAAGGGATTGTGGTGGGCGAACAGCTGACCCTGCTCAGGCGCAACCTGCTCCATACGCTGGTGCGTAACGAAGACCTGCTGCTGGAGCTGGGCGAGCAGCAGGCCGAACTGGTCGACGCGCTGGGGATTTTCGAATACTTCAACGATACCGACGCGGTGATTTTTCTCCAGCGCGCGCTGCGGCTGGTCAAGCCCGGCGGGGCGGTAATTGTGTCAAACATGCTCACCAGCAGCCCGCAAATTGACTTTGTGCTGCGGGGTATCGGCTGGGAGGATATTTACCCTAGGTCGTTACAGCAGCTGCAGGATATTCACCTCGCGGCGGGCGTGCCGGTGGAAAATGTTACCGTGGTGGTGCCGAAGGACGGCGTGTACGCGGTGATGGAGATTAGGGTTTAGCGCGAGCTGTGTGGGGGGACAAACCGCACAATCGGTTCCCTCTCCCTGAGGGAGAGGGCTAGGGTGAGGGGGAACAGAGCGCGCTGAGTTACTTGAATTAACGTTCTAAACCGCACATGATCCCCCCATGAAAATAGAAACCGCACTCCCCACACACTTTGAACGTCTGGTCGCGATCTGGGAATCCTCCGTTCGCGCCACCCACCACTTTTTACAGGAAAGCGATATTGCGGCGCTGCGCCCGTTATTGCTCAATGCGTATTTACCTAACCTCAAGGTTGTGATTGCTGAAGATAACGCAGGCGTTATTCACGGCTTTTCAGGCGTGGATGAAAACCGCATTGAAATGCTGTTTGTTGACGACGCGAGCCGGGGGAAGGGCGTCGGGAAATTGCTGCTGAAATACGCCATCGCCGAGTTTGGCGTAAACGAGGTGGATGTGAATGAGCAGAATCCGCAGGGCGTGGGATTTTATCGCCATATGGGGTTTGAGCAGGTCGGGCGCTCGGAACTGGACGGGCAGGGGAATCCGTTTCCGTTGCTGCATATGCGGTTGGGTGGGCAGGTTTAACGCCCTCTCCCTCTGGAGAGGGAATCTGCAAGCTAGTTACTGGTAATTTGCCCGATGATTACGCCTCGCACTTTATCGCCATCGAAGTAATAAGAGACCGTATTACTCTGGATGAATCCATTCTGTACTGGCGTCTCCTGATAAAAAAGCATCGCTTTCTTTTTGGCGATCTCTTTCTTGCCGAACAATGTGACTAAATTCCCATGCGTCGCGTTTAATAATGGAACATTAGCGACTGAGACTCTGACAGGTTCCGTTGTTTTAGCACACCCTTCATGGATGCCATCCCTGGCAATAGCTAGCGCAGTTAACAATCCTGCACCCATTTCGTTATCCGAGATGAACCAGTAATTCGTGCCATCGTCGTCATGAAGGCAGACCCAACGAGCGGAACTGTCTTTGTTGACTGGTGTGCTGGTGATATCTGACAGGTGAGTAACCTCCATTTGCACGGTTTTCTTACCGATGGTAATAGTGGGATAGAGGGGCATTGTTGTGGGTTCTTCCGGCGTTGTTCCATCATCCTGATAATACCTGGCTGCGAAGCCGGACATTTGGGCTGCTGATGTATTTTGAACCAGGAATAGAAGTGCAGCCAAAAATATCATTACTTTCATTTTAGATGCCCTAATACGTAGCACGATTATTCCATTCATCAGTGTAGGCAATGTTCCCATCGCAATGTTTCCATGTAATCTTCTCGTAACGGAGTTGAATATCTTCGAGATGCGTGCTTGTTAAGCCGGTGGGATGCAACAGGGGTGATATAGAGGTGATCTTTACGTTCTCCATTATCATATTGAAATACTCACTCTCAACACCCTAGTCAAGAATTCGATACATTTTCAAAACTGCTTTTTGGAATATTCTTCCTTCACACATTGCACGATACAAAACAGGCGTTGCAGCATCAAATTCCTTATGCAAGTTTAAGGGGGAATGAACTCTCGTACCTGTCAAACGACCCGTATTCGAGCTCTCAGGGATCCATACCTGATGGATAACTGAACGGATTTCAAACGATCCTAATCTCGCTGGCAGCAAGGATGGACCAACTATGGGCGAACCATTTTCATCAAACAACCACAGATGAGCGGGAATTGACATAATTTACTCCTGTTAAATAGTCATTATCTTTTTTTATGTAAAAGGATATAGAGGCCTACAATAACTACAATTGACCATATTGCATTCATTACGATTTTTTCGGGTAGCCAGGTTACGGCAAATAGTGCAAATATTATGACGAATAAAAGGGGAATTGCTCCTCTCAGGAAGAATATGAGTTGGCCTTTTAGCCAGTATTTAATAGCTTTGATCATCCCTTTATCATCCTTGAAATCGCATATGCAATGTCGCTGTCTGAAGCATAAGCTTGGTTAAGTATGGGGGACCTCATTATTATGGGCTCAATCAAGAAAAACATCATTTCAAGCTCTTCCTGATAAAGGAGATTATAGTAATAAGCATTATAGTTTTTTAGATGGTTGGCGCTTCTGGATGCCTGCTCAACGATGCCATAAACTTTTAAACCAAGGACAGCATAAGTAGAAAACGATGTGATCTTTTCTTTCATCCAAATGTTGGTATGAACACTACTACAAATTGCAATAGTTGCCGAATATATAAAAGCCTGGCTGGAGAGCATCGATGATGAAATTGATATGCCTAAATACATAAGATTTCGTTGTATGTTATGTATTCTTTTTTCACTCTTGTTGCTTAATAGACTTTTAATATAAATATAGAGCATCTTAAAGATAACGTCTCTGTGTTTTATTAACTGGACAATACCTATCAAAAATCTTGAGTCTTCTTTGCGTAACCGTAAACATACGTCCTGATAGTTTTCAGTAAAGCACGAAAGTTGATAGCTTAATCGTGTTGCCCCATCATCTAACAGTTGTGCTTGCTTTAATACTTCATCTTTTACGCCAGTTAAGGCATGTTCTAACTTTAAAGCCAATATTTTATGTGCATCTATTGATGTTATTAATGAGTCGCTATAATACATATTGCACCCTTTAACAGTAAACATAGGCACAAGTTTCTATTAATATTGACGTTCTGCTGTGATGTATATCGCAATAGTTTATCTTTAATAAAAAATACAGGGATTTTAACCTTGTATTATATTTATCATGAATAATGATTGGCTATCAATTTAGATATTGTATGAGCGTGAGAATGAGGGCGTTAGATCCGTTGTGTATTAGTTTAATAGCCGTATGGCCGGTAAAGGCGAAACTGGGTGCCACGAGCTGAGCGTAACTACGAGTGTTGCTTTGAGATTGTAGTGATCTCTCACTAGAAATCTGATGTCTCCTTTCCTGGCCAAGTATCCGGAATTTCCGGATACTTGGATGCTGATCAATTTCGCCATCAGAAATTCTATTTACGAGATGCTAATTGATGGTTCGAACACGGCGATGGGGTTGCGTCTTTCTTTGCATGTCGTCTCCCCATCTACATCGTCTAACACGCATGGCTGGTTGTATGCCAGAAACAGTCGTTAAGCCAGGTGGCTTGTATTTGATTTTGCGAGGCGCTTTCCGGGACGTGGAGTTTGGATCGCGGCAAGCGCGTCCTCTATCTCAATGAGCTTTGCCTTCGTCCGTTTATAATCATCCTGCAACCTCTGCTCCTGCTCGTTATACGCCACCAGAACGATACACCCTTTCATGATCTTTACCGTGACCTGCTGTCCGGTATCAAAACCCGCCGCGCGCAGCCACTTGCCGGACAGAATGATATTGGGCGTGGATTTGTCGAAAACATTCGGGCGATATCCCACAATTAACGAACGCTCGGTTCCGGATTGGTCGGTGTCTGGGGTAGAATGCGAATCAGCCATAATCAACTCCTTGATAGTTGGTGAGGTTAGACGCTCCGGTTGTGTTCCCGCACATCGGGGCGTTGCAAACACAGGGGGGACTTAGGTAGCCTCCTATTTGTATCAGAGTAAATGGATAGGTGGCCTCATGTCAATCATATCGCGCGAAAAAAAACCAAAAGGTGGTGGGCAGTCTCCGCAGTTTAAGATGCGTATTGATCCGGCATTAAAAGAACAATTGGATGCGGTGGCGGCTGAGGAAGGGGTGAGTCTCGCCAGCTGGTTGAAGGAGCTGGCGAGAGAAGCTTTAAAAAGAAAAGGAATCATTCCGAAAGGATAATTTTTTGGAGATATCACTTTTTTAAGGTTTAAAAACTAATTTTTAGGCTTTGGTTTTCGTAATACATCTTTCATATGTTTTAAGGTTTCTGTAACAATTGCGCTTGTATTAATCAGAATATTCCTTCCAGTATCTTCACCTACTCTTCGAGTTCCTATTCTGACATTATAATTCTCATTCGGTTCATTCCCATCTAGTATACATCTATATATTTCTTCCTTTTCAGAGGATAAGACTTGTCTAAGCTCCCCTTTTGTCTCAAACATTGCATTTAGACTTTCGATAACATTCATCTTCGCAAAGTCAATTCCCTTTTTCTTTGCTATCTCGTGGAAAATATCTGTAGCATATTCATTCGCTAATATTTCAATGTTAATCAAACAGGTAAAAGGGAGTTTCAAAGGGTGTTGTACGTAATTTAATACAATTGCAAGTTGTCCATTGACATCACCATGATCAATTGACCAGTCGGTAACACATTCAGGATCCTGGATACTTCTATTAAGTGATGGGCTTATGATTTTTGCAATACTTTCAATTATCTGGGTAAAGCCTTGATCAAAGTTGTTGCGAAAATCAGCATACATTTTACCTCTGGCAAATATAGGCATAGTACAATCTTCAAGTAAAACGGGGAGCACAACAACTCTTTTCTCTTCAAGTTCTCTTAATAACCCTGAAGACAATTCTTTTTTACACCATTCTGAGGATGTAGATGCTTTTGACAGAATAACTAATAAAGCGCTTGCTCCATCCAATGCATCTTGTACTTTATCGAGAATAGTATCCCCTACAGACAATTCCCAACGATCTAACCAGATGTTTATGTTTCTATTGATAAGTTGTAGAGCTAACTTGTCAACAAATTCTTTATCTTGATGCGAATAACTTATGAAAATAGGCATTTATTCACTCCTTTCAAATGTAGATGTTTGCCATGTTGATATTTTAATTTTACCCGCAAGTTCTGGTAAACTCTCTTTCAGAAGCTCAATAGTATCTTCACTTGTATAAATCCATTTAATATCATCAAATTCAAATGGTAGTTTATACCGAGCAATTCTAGAATTATATTTGTCTTTGTTTTTTTTATAGGCTGAGTAATTTACTGAAATTAAGTTTCCACCAATTTGTTTTTTTGATGGAACGAAGCGCCATTCATTTTCCTCATAAAATTTATAATCTTTTTTATTTGCCCAGCTATTAAATCCAACTGCATTTTTAGTGAAGCACTTTATTTTAATAATTGCTAGTCTCAATTTTGATGGGAGTTTATTAAGAGTGTTTCTCCTTGCTTCTAGCAAATCTTCAAGACCCGAAGAAGCAAAAGAATCGTTGTTCATATATATAACTGGATTCACTTGACTTCTTATTGCCCAGTCGCTTTTAAAAGCTATTCCGTACTGTCCATAACTTATTGTTCTACCTAATAATTCATCTTCTCTGAATTTACTAAATGAGACCATGGGATGGGCAGCGTTAGATGATATTCTTTTATTTTTATTTGAGAACTCTTCACCACAATACTTAATTAGGAGGCCTTTATCTTTCAGAATTGACTCTATGTTTTCATAACTACTTGTAAAGTGAACGAGCATGCGAGTTCCCTTAAAATGTCTTTAAAAATAAGTATGTATTGTAGGGGAAAAAGAAATTAATAAATATCTTATATGAACAGTTGGCAGGACAAAGCAGCATTTTGCGCAGAAATGTAAAATTTTGGCGGAAGATCACAGGAGTCGAACCTGCCCGGGAACGCTGGCGTCCCCAACTGGATTTGAAGTCCAGCCACCTCACCGGAGATGACGATCTTCCGCGCCTCGATTGCTACATGGAGGCGGGGCGCATTATAGCTACTTTCAGGCATTTACCACATCCCCCCGCACACTTTTTTCACCTCTCTTTTGACCTGTACCCCCCTGTTTCAGCTAATTCTTAAGAAAATCCTCAGGTTAGCCTTTCGTGCTCACCAGTATTTACCGCGATCACAAAAAACAAGAAACGTAATCTGCTAACCAGAAAACGCAATACCCGCTCCTGAAACAATGGTTTAAAACTCTGTAACCGGTCTCAGCGCCCCCTACAGCGTGAAGGATAAAAAAATGAGCGAAGTATTGTCAGTAAAAGAGAAGATTGGCTACGGCATGGGAGACGCCGCCAGCCACATCATTTTTGATAACGTCATGTTGTACATGATGTTTTTCTACACCGATATTTTCGGCATACCTGCCGGGTTTGTCGGCACCATGTTCCTGCTGGCGCGCGCGCTGGATGCGATCTCCGACCCGTGCATGGGGCTGATTGCCGACCGCACCCGCAGCCGCTGGGGCAAGTTCCGTCCGTGGATTTTGTTCGGCGCCATCCCGTTCGGCATCGTCTGCGTGCTGGCCTACACCACGCCGGACCTCAGCCTCAACGGCAAAATGGTTTACGCCGCTGTTACCTACACGCTGCTGACCCTGCTCTATACCGTGGTCAACATCCCCTACTGCGCGCTTGGCGGCGTGATCACCAGTGACCCGACGCAGCGTATTTCCCTTCAGTCCTGGCGCTTTGTGCTGGCGACGGCGGGTGGAATGCTCTCCACGGTGCTGATGATGCCGCTGGTCAACCTGATTGGCGGCGACGACAAAGCCTTTGGATTCCAGGGCGGGATTGCCGTGCTGTCGGTGGTCGCGTTCCTGATGCTGGCATTCTGCTTCTTCACCACCAAAGAGCGCATCCAGGTGCCGCCGAGCACCACCTCCATGCGTGAAGACCTGCGTGATATCTGGCACAACGACCAGTGGCGTATTGTTGGTGTGCTCACCATCCTCAACATCCTTGCCGTCTGCGTGCGCGGCGGCGCGATGATGTACTACTGCACCTGGATCATGGGCTCGCCGGAGGTGTTCGTCGCCTTCCTCACCACTTACTGCGTCGGCAACCTGATCGGCTCCGCGCTGGCGAAACCGCTCACCGACTGGAAGTGCAAGGTCAGCATTTTCTGGTGGACCAACGCCGCGCTGGCGGTGGTCAGCGTGGCGATGTTCTTCGTGCCGATGCACGCCACCGTGCTGATGTTCGCCTTTATCTTCGTCATCGGCGTGTTGCACCAGCTGGTGACGCCGATCCAGTGGGTGATGATGTCCGATACCGTCGACTACGGCGAATGGACCAACGGTAAGCGTCTGACAGGAATTAGCTTTGCGGGCACGCTGTTCGTGCTGAAGCTCGGCCTGGCGCTGGGCGGAGCGATGATCGGCTGGATGCTGGCAGGCGGCGGCTACGACGCGGCAGCCAAAACTCAGAACAGCGCGACCATCAGCATCATTATCGGCCTGTTTACCCTGGCTCCGGCGGTCTGCTACGTGCTGAGCGCCATCATCGCCAAACGCTACTACACGCTGAAAACCCCTTTCCTGACCAAAATCCTGGGCGAGCTGGCGCAGGGCGCGCGCCGCAATCAGAAGGAGTTTGAAAACCTGCCGGTCAGCAAAGAATTACAGAACTAAGAGGACGAGAGTATGAAAATCAGTGATGGAAACTGGCTTATTCAACCGGGCCTGAACGTGACGTATCCGGTTCAGGTGTTCGACGTGGAGCAGCAGGGCAACGATCTGGTGGTGTTTGTTGCGCCGCGCGACGTGCGCGAGCGCACCTGGCAGCTCGACACGTTGATGTTCACGGTGCGCCTGTTTGCCCCGCAGGAAGGGATTGTCGGGGTGCGCATCGAGCACTTCCAGGGCGCGCTGAATAACGGCCCGCACTATCCGCTGAACGTTCTGAAAAACGTGAAGGTAGAGATTGAAAACACCCCCGATTTTGCCGAGCTGAAAAGCGGAAGCGTCAGCGCGCGCGTCACCAAAGGCGAGTTCTGGGCGCTGGATTTCCTGCGTAACGGCCAGCGCATTACCGGCAGCCAGCTGAAAAACAACGGCTACGTGCAGGACAGCAATACCGACCGCAGTTACGTTTTTGAGCGTCTGGATCTGGGCGTGGGGGAAACGGTCTACGGTCTGGGCGAGCGCTTTACCGCGCTGGTGCGCAACGGCCAGACGGTCGAAACCTGGAACCGCGACGGCGGCACCAGCACCGAGCAGTCCTACAAAAACATCCCGTTCTACCTGACCAACCGCGGCTACGGCGTGCTGGTGAATCATCCGGAAAACGTCTCGTTTGAAGTCGGCTCCGAGAAGGTCTCCAAAGTGCAGTTCAGCGTGGAAGGGGAATATCTCGAATACTTCGTGATCGACGGCCCGACGCCGAAAGAGGTGCTGAACCGCTATACCCGCTTCACCGGCCGCCCGGCGCTGCCGCCTGCGTGGTCGTTCGGCCTGTGGCTCACCACCTCGTTCACCACCAACTACGACGAAGCGACGGTCAACAGCTTTATCGACGGCATGGCCGAGCGCGACCTGCCGCTGCACGTGTTCCACTTCGACTGCTTCTGGATGAAGGCCTTCCAGTGGTGTGATTTTGAGTGGGACCCGGTGACCTTCCCGGACCCGGAAGGGATGATCCGCCGCCTGAAGGAGAAAGGGCTGAAGGTCTGCGTGTGGATCAACCCGTACATCGGCCAGAAATCCCCGATCTTCCGGGAGCTGAAAGAGAAGGGCTACCTGCTCAAGCGCCCGGACGGCTCTCTGTGGCAGTGGGACAAATGGCAGCCGGGGCTGGCGATTTACGACTTCACCAACCCGGAGGCGTGCCAGTGGTATGCCGATAAGCTGAAAGGCCTGGTGGACATCGGCGTCGACTGCTTCAAGACCGACTTCGGCGAGCGTATCCCGACGGACGTGCAGTGGTTCGACGGGTCCGATCCGCAGAAGATGCACAACCACTACGCCTACATCTATAACGAGCTGGTGTGGAACGTGCTGAAAGAGACTGTGGGGGAGAAAGAGGCGGTGCTGTTTGCCCGCTCCGCGTCCGTCGGTGCACAGCAGTTCCCGGTGCACTGGGGCGGCGACTGCTACGCCAACTATGAATCGATGGCCGAAAGCCTGCGCGGCGGGCTGTCGATTGGCCTGTCCGGCTTCGGGTTCTGGAGCCACGATATCGGCGGGTTCGAAAACACCGCTCCGGCGCACGTCTACAAACGCTGGTGCGCGTTCGGGCTGTTCTCCAGCCACAGCCGCCTGCACGGCAGCAAATCCTACCGCGTGCCGTGGGCGTACGATGACGAGTCCTGCGACGTGGTGCGCCACTTCACGCAGCTGAAGTGTCAGCTGATGCCGTATCTGTATCGTCAGGCGGCGCTGGCGCGCGGGTTCGGTACGCCGATGCTGCGGGCGATGATGCTGGAGTTCCCGGACGATCCGGCGTGCGATTACCTCGACCGCCAGTACATGCTGGGGGATTCGGTGATGGTCGCGCCGGTGTTCTCCGAGGCGGGCGACGTGCAGTTCTACCTGCCGGAAGGACGCTGGACGCACCTGTGGCACAACGACGAAATTCAGGGCAGCCGCTGGCATAAGCAGCAGCACAATTTCATGAGCCTGCCGGTCTACGTGCGCGACAATACGCAGCTGGCGCTGGGTAACAACAACCAGAAGCCGGACTACGCGTGGAATGAGGGGACGGCCTTCCAGCTGTTTAACCTGGACGACGGCGCAACGGCGGTGAGCCAAGTGCCTGCGGCGGACGGCTCCGTGGCGTTTACGCTGAAGGCGTCACGTCGGGGCGACATCGTGACCTTTACCGGTGCGGGAGACGCACAAAACTGGTCGGTGTGCTTGCGCAACGTGCAGAAGGTGAGCGACGTGAAGGGCGGTTCACACGAGGGCTGCGAGTGGGGTGTGGTGGTGAAAGCCGAGGGGGATGAGGTGGTGGTTCACTTCTGAGCTGGAAAAATGCCCGGTGGCGCTTCGCTTACCGGGCCTACGATAATTATGCGGTCTGGTGCCCTCACCCTGACCCTCTCCCACAGGGAGAGGGAACAAACATCAAAAACGGCAACAGGGTTGCCGTTTTGCATTTACCTTGCGCCACCCGGCTTGTTTATTGCACCGGTGTTGAAACCACTCCGCCCGTCATCGTCTGCTGTACCTGCTGTTTATCCATATTCACCGCGTTCAGCTTGCCGTTCACCGTTGGCTTAAGTGGGGCATTCGCCTGCACGCTACCGCTGGCGGTGAGCTGAATATTGCCGTCGCCCGCAATCGGCAGCGCAGGCCAGCCCCACTGCTGCAGCACGTTGAGCGGTACGCCGCGCCCGTTCAGGCTCACCGTAGTCTGCCGCTGCGGAAGCTGTGAAACCGTCGCCGTTGCTTCAAGAATACCTTTCTCGGTAAAGGCGCTAAGGTCGGTAATGTTCACCGTGGCGGCGTTCGCATTCAGCGCGAGCGACGGACGGCGCACGTCGACGCGGTTAAAGGTCGCCGCCGCGCCGTTCAGGGTCGCGCTGCCGCCCCAGACGCCCCACTGGCGATCTTTCACAAGCTGCAGGTTTGCGCCATAGCCATCCAGAGAGGTGATCTGCCACGGGAAGGCAGGATCGATGTCGATCACCAGGTTACGGCTCAGGCCGAATTTTTGCAGCGTGACGCTGTTCAGCCATTCCGGTAGGGGCTCCATCCAAAGCGTTTTCCAGTTCTGCGGCAGGGTGTACTCCAGCCCGGCGATGGCAACATCGTCCAGCACCAGCGCTTTACCGCCGCGCAGCCAGTTACCGGACGTGCGCACCATGCCGCCTTCCCAGCGGGAGGTGAACTGACGCAGCGCCATGCCCTGCGGGGAAAACTCCGCATTCAGGATCGGGTCGAAAAGATGCAGCGAGCCGTAGATAAACTCGCTGGCGTTCATGGACAGGCGGCCTTCCTGGCTCTGCCAGTCGCCTTTGCTGAGAGTCAGGTTGCGCAGGCTTAAGTCGAGATCGGTCACCGCCCAGTCCGGGCCCTGAAGCCGGGCGTCGGTCACGTCCAGACGACCAATTTGCAGAGAAGGGATGGAGGCCAGTGGCGCGAAGAACGCCATCAGCGTTTTATCGCTCTGCAGGCGGATCTCATTCAGGCGCATCGTGTCGATAATCCAGCTCCCGTCGGCGTTGCGCAGGGCGGAGCCGGTAAGCGAGCCACGGGCCATATCGGCGCCAATCGTTTTCAGCACCACTTCCCTGCCGTTAAGCTGGCCCTCGATCAGCACGTTGGTTGCCGGTACGCCGTTCAGGGTCAGCGAGCCCGCGCTCATCTGGATCTGCGCGTTGTTCCCCAGCACGTTGCCCGCTTCCGGCTGCCACGGGCTGACGCCGCCCGTGACCTTTTGCGCGCTCAGGTCCCATTCGGTATTCGGGCTGTTAAACGCCATATTGTTCAGCTGCAGGCGATCCGCCTGGAACGGCAGCGGTGCCGTTTGAGGCGAGAGATTCAGCGTGCCGTCGAACAGGGTGATGGTGTCCATATGCAGCGGATCGGTTATCTGGCGGCTGCTCAGGCCGATATCGACTTTTTTGGCAACCAGCGTGGCGGGTTTACCGTCCCGACCGAAGGTGACGTTTTCCAGAATGATGTGGGAAGGCGACGAAAAGCGGTGATTCATCTTGTCGAAACTGAGTTCGTAGTCGGTATTCACCGTCACCCAGCTGCTGACCTGAGACGCGCCCCAGCGGGTCTGGAGCAGAATATAGAGCGCCAGCAGCACAATGAGCAGGGCTACCAGAAGATAGACGAGTAGCTTTCCAATAAATTTCATGGTCTTCCATCCCGCAAAACGCACATAAGGGAGTTATGCACGATTTATGCGCAATCCTCAAGGCGGGAATGGTGTAATTAGATGTCACGGCAGGCATTGACTACCTGCCGTGAAGATGATCAGTTCTTTTCAGGCGGGAAAACGAGGTTCAGAACGATAGCGGTGATACCGCCCGCGGCAATGCCGGAAGAGAGCAAGTTTTTCACCCAGTCAGGCGCAAACTGCAGGATCAGCGGCTGCTGGGACACGCCCAGGCCAACGGCCAGCGACAGCGCGATAATCATGATCGCGCGGCGGTTCAGCGGCTCGCGGGAGACAATACGCACGCCGGAGGCCGCGATAGTGCCGAACATCACCAGCGTCGCGCCGCCCAGCACTGGCTCAGGGATATGCTGCACAAAGCCGCTTACCGCCGGGAACAGGCCGAGAACGATCAGCATCAGCGCCACCACAAAACCGACGTAGCGGCTGGCAACGCCGGTCAGCTGGATCACGCCGTTGTTCTGACCGAAGCAGGAGTTCGGGAAGGTGTTGAATACCGCAGAGACAAATGAGTTCAGGCCGTTCGCCAGCACGCCGCCTTTGAGGCGCTTCATGTACAGCGGGCCGGACACCGGCTGCTCGGAGACGTCCGAGGTGGCGGTGATATCACCGATGGTCTCCAGAGAGGTGATCATAAAGACCAGCATCAGCGGCAGGAGCAGGCCCCAGTCAATGCCCAGTCCGTAGTACAGCGGCGTAGGAACGACGATCAGCGCGCTGTTGGTCGGCGCGGTGTTCTCCGGCAGCATGCGCAGCGCCCACGCCAGCAGGTAGCCCGCCGCCATGGCGATCACCAGCGAGGCGACGCGCAGGTAAGGGTTACGCTGACGGTTAAGCAGAATAATGATCGCCAGCACGACACCCGCCAGCAGCAGGTTTTTCGGCGCGCCGAAGGTGTGGTCGCTCATTGCGGCATAGCCGCCGCCGATGGACGTCAGGCCCACCTGGATCAGCGACAGGCCGATAATCATCACGACCACGCCGGAAACCAGCGGGGTGATGACGCGGCGAGCCAGATGCAGAACGCGGGAGATCACCATCTCCGTACAGCTGGCCAGCATCAGCGTGCCGAACAGCGCCGCCATCATGGTCGGAACATCCGCACCGCCGGTTTTCAGCGCCGCACCGCCCATGATCAGCGGTGCCACGAAGTTAAAGCTGGTGCCCTGAATCGACAATAATCCCGACCCCACCGGACCCCACGCTTTAATTTGAATAATCGAGGCCACGCCGGAGGCGAAGAGAGACATGCTGATAATGTGCTGCGTGTCCTGCGCCGGTAAGCCGAGCGCCTGGCAAATCAGCAGCGCCGGGGTGATCACCGCAACAAACATTGCCAGAAGATGCTGGCAGGCGGCGAAAAGCGTTTGCGGCAGCGGCGGGCGGTCTTCAAGGCGGTAAATCAGTTCGCTATTTTGCTTCTGCGCAATCGGTTGCGCATCAGGCGACTCTATGGTGTTAACGGACATCGGCGGCAATCCCACGGTGGAAAAGCGGGCATTTTATCTGACCACCTGGTAAAAGCAAACGATTGCCAGCAAAAAAAGGGAAGAAAATCTGCTGCTGTGAGCAGGTTTTCTACAACGCGTGGGGAAAAAAAATTACACTTTTTGCGCCGGGAGCTCATGAAGAGCGCAACCCGGCCCAGGATAACGCCGCGTGTGTATGGAACACGCGCATTACAGGAGCCTTTTATGATTCATCTCGATACGTTGTCGACCCTTGTTGCCGCAACGCTGGTTCTTCTGCTTGGTCGCAAGCTGGTACATAGCGTTTCCCTTCTGAAGAAATACACCATTCCTGAACCTGTCGCCGGTGGCCTGCTGGTGGCGCTGGCTCTGCTTATACTGAAAAAAAGCATGGGCTGGGAAATCGATTTTGATATGTCCCTGAAAGATCCGCTGATGCTGGCCTTCTTTGCCACTATCGGCCTGAACGCCAACCTGGCGAGCCTGCGCTCGGGCGGTAAGGTGCTCGGCGTATTCCTGATTGTGGTGGTGGGGCTGCTGCTGATGCAAAACGCCATTGGCATCGGCATGGCAACGCTGCTGGGGCTGGATCCGCTGATGGGATTGCTGGCGGGGTCGATTACCCTTTCGGGCGGTCACGGAACCGGGGCCGCGTGGAGCAAGCTGTTCATCGAGCGCTATGGGTTTGAAAATGCGACGGAAGTGGCGATGGCCTGTGCGACCTTTGGCCTGGTTCTGGGTGGCCTGATTGGCGGCCCGGTGGCGCGGTATCTGGTTAAGCACTCCACCACGCCGAACGGCAGGCCTGACGATGAGCTGGTGCCGACCGCGTTCGAAAAGCCGGACGTCGGGCGCAGCATTACCTCGCTGGTGCTGATTGAAACTATCGCGACGATCGCCATCTGCCTGACCGTGGGCAAAGTGGTTGCGCAATGGCTGGCGGGTTCCGCATTTGAACTGCCGACGTTTGTCTGCGTGCTGTTTATCGGGGTGATCCTGAGCAACGGTCTGGCGCTGATGGGCTTCTACCGCGTGTTTGAACGGGCGGTATCGGTGCTCGGCAACGTCTGCCTGTCGCTGTTCCTGGCGATGGCGCTGATGAGCCTCAAGCTGTGGGAACTGGCTTCGCTGGCGCTACCGATGGTGGCGATTCTGGCGGTACAGGCGCTGTTTATGGCGCTGTACGCCATGTTCGTGACCTGGCGCATGATGGGCAAAAACTACGATGCGGCGGTGCTGGCGGCGGGTCACTGCGGGTTTGGTCTGGGGGCCACTCCAACGGCTATCGCCAATATGCAGGCGATCACAGAACGGTTCGGGCCATCGCACATGGCGTTTCTTGTGGTCCCGATGGTTGGCGCATTCTTCATTGATATCGTCAACGCGCTGGTGATTAAGCTGTATCTGATGCTGCCGATGTTTGCCTGAAATCAGGCGTTGGAATAGCGCTCGGTTTCCGGCATCCAGCGCTCAATTAACGCTGCCGCCTGTTCGGGGTAGCGTTCATGAATATGGCGAGCCAGGCGCTGAACTTCTGGGATCATGGCCTGATCGCGCAGCAAATCCGCCACTTTGAACTCGGCGTTCCCCGTCTGACGCGTGCCCAGCAGTTCGCCCGGGCCGCGGATCTCCAGGTCTTTTTGCGCAATCACAAAACCGTCGTTGCTGTCGCGCAGCACCTGAAGACGCATCTGGGCGGTTTTGGAAAGAGGCGCTTTGTAGAGCAGAACGCAGTGGGACGCAACCGCGCCACGGCCGACGCGCCCGCGCAGCTGGTGGAGCTGGGCAAGGCCGAGACGCTCCGGGTTTTCGATGATCATCAGGCTGGAATTCGGGACGTCCACGCCGACTTCGATCACCGTGGTGGCGATCAGCAGATGTAAATCACCCTGTTTGAACGACTGCATCACCGCCTGTTTTTCAGCGGGCTTCATGCGTCCGTGAACCAGACCCACGTTCAGCTCCGGCAGCGCCAGCTTAAGCTCTTCCCACGTGGCTTCGGCAGCCTGCGCTTCCAGCAGTTCAGATTCTTCAATCAGCGTACAGACCCAGTAGGCCTGACGCCCTTCCTGGGTGCAGGCGTTGCGCACGCGGTCAATGATATCGCTGCGGCGCGTGTCGGGAATGGCGACCGTGGTGACCGGGGTACGGCCCGGCGGCAGTTCGTCGATGGTGGAGGTATCCAGATCGGCGTAGGCGGTCATCGCCAGGGTGCGCGGGATCGGCGTGGCGGTCATGATCAGCTGATGCGGGTGGAAGCCCTGCTGCAGCCCTTTCTCCCATAATGCCAAACGCTGATGCACGCCGAAGCGGTGCTGCTCGTCGATGATCACCAGCGCAAGACCGTTAAACTGCACCTGCTCCTGGAAGATAGCGTGCGTGCCGACAATCATCTGCACCTGCCCACTGGCAATAGCCTCCTGTTGCGCAAGGCGCGCTTTGCCTTTTTGCTTCCCTGCAAGCCAGCCCACTTCAATCCCGAGTGGCGCAAACCAGGCGCGGAAATTGTTGGCGTGCTGTTCAGCCAGCAGCTCGGTCGGCGCCATTAGCGCCACCTGTTTACCGTGGGCAATCGCGCGCAGGGCCGCCAGGGCGGCAACCAGCGTTTTACCGGAGCCCACGTCGCCCTGCACCAGGCGCATCATCGGCACGTCGAGCGCCATATCGCGTTCAATCTCGGCGGTGACGCGCGCCTGCGCGCCGGTGGGTTTAAACGGCATAGAGGCCAGCAGCTTATCTTTGAGCTCATCACGAGGGCTTAAGGGCTGGGCGTGGAAACGCTGCGCGCCCGCGCGAAGCGCCAGCATGCTCAGGTTATGTGCCAGTAATTCCTCAAGGATAAGACGCTGTTGGGCGGGGTGTTTGCCGCTTTCTAAATCGCTGAGCTGCAGCGTTGGCGGCGGTCGATGCAGGGTTCGCAGCGCCTCGGGCAGGCTCATCATGCCCTGCGCCAGCTCGGGCGGCAGCAGCTCGGTAATTGCGCAGGTATCCAGCAGCTCCAGCGCCTGATCGGTGAGCTTACGCAGCGTCGCCTGCTTGATGCCTTCGGTCGTCGGGTAAACCGGGGTAAGCGTCTCCTGCATTTCCGGCGTGCTGAGATCGCCCTGCACGCGGTACTCCGGGTGGATCATCTCTGCGCCGTATTTCCCGCGTTTGGCTTCGCCATAGGCCAGCACCCTGCGGCCCGTCGCCAGGCTGTTTTTCATCGCCGCGCTGAAGTTGAAAAAACGCATGGTGAGAATGCCGGTGCCGTCGCTGATCTGGCAGGTCATCATCCGGCGTCCGCCGAAGGTGATGTTGCAGTTCAGGACTTCGCCTTCAACGGTGGCGTAAATGGCGGGAAGGAGATCGCCAATCTTGTAGAGCTGAGTGCGGTCTTCGTAACGCAGGGGGAGGTGAAGCAGGAGATCCTGCACGGTGTGCAGGCCAATTTTTGCCAGCTTATTGCTTTGCGCCGCGCCCACGCCTGTCAGGCTGTTAAGCGGGATGGCATCCAGCAGGCGGCCTTTCATCGCTTACCCGGCGTACTGCATGGTGGCCCACCACTCGGCATCGGCTTCAATTTCGCCCTGCGCATTGACGTGGGGGTAAGGCAATTTTTTCTGCTTCGCAACGCGAGCCAGCACCGGATAACCACCTTCAAACAGCAGGCGCTGCTGTTCATCTTCCGGCAGCATGCTGTTGCTGCGCTCGTACATCCCGGCGTTCTGACGCTGACGCTGCGCTTCATACAGAATGAGTGCGGACGCCACGGAGACGTTCAAAGATTGCACCATGCCGATCATCGGAATGATAATGTCACGATCCGCCAGATCCAGCGCTTCCCGGGAGATCCCGGTTTTCTCCTGACCCATCAAAATGCAGGTCGGGCGGGTGTAGTCGATCTCGCGGAAATCTACGGCTTTAGCGGACAGGTTAGTGGCAAGGATCTGCATCCCGCGCCCTTTCAGGTGCGATACGGCTTCGCCAATGGTGTGATGATTTTTGACAGACACCCAGCTGTTGCTACCTGCCGCCGCCGAGACCGTATTGCGCATACGGCCATCCGGCCAGACGGCGTGCACTTCATGCACACCGACGGCATCTGCGGTACGAACGATAGCAGAGACGTTATGAGGTT
The DNA here is from genome assembly GCF_056856775.1 of Enterobacter sp. QK-SA4. NCBI lineage: Bacteria > Pseudomonadati > Pseudomonadota > Gammaproteobacteria > Enterobacterales > Enterobacteriaceae > Enterobacter > Enterobacter sp. QK-SA4. The sequence continues at coordinate 4,643,250 of NZ_JBXFXH010000007.1, read as the reverse complement.
TGTGCACCTGCTCCATGCAGACCGTCAGGTCAGGCTGACGCCTGGCGAGCATTTCGCAGATACGTGCATAACGTTGTGAATTCATAAACCTAGTTTCGGTTTCGGGTGACTTTAATCACGTCCGGCATGACGCGGATCTTGCGCATAATATTCGCCAGATGCACGCGGTCGCGGGCGGTCAGACGAATAAAGGCGCTATACACGCGGCCATCTTTTTCTTCCGTATTCAGGCTCTGAATGTTGGAAGAAGCCGTGTTGATCGCTGCCGTCAGGTTCGCCAGGGCACCCTGGTGGTTGAACATATCCACCTTAATTTCGGTGATAAATTCCTGCGCCGTCTCTTTATCCCACTCGACCGCCATAAACTTCTCGGCCTCTTTCTGGTAGCCGCGAATGTTACGACAGGACTCGTGGTGGATAACCAGCCCTTTACCCGGGCTGACGTGCGCAATAATCGGGTCGCCAGGGATTGGACGACAGCATTTTGCGAAGGTGATCAGCACCCCATCCGCGCCTTTAATCGGCAGGTGTCCGTGGCTTTGCGTGGTTGCAGGCACCGCTGTCGTGTCGCCTTGCTGCAGGTTCTTCGCCACCACCACGCTCATGGCGTTGCCGAGGCCAATCTCTGCCAGCAGGTCATCAAGCGACGCGAGCTTCATGCGCTCCAGCTCGCGCTGGACGTTCTCCTGCGGAATTTCAGCCAGCTTACGGCTGCCGCCCAACGCGTGGTTGAGCAGACGACGCCCCAGGCTGACGGAATCATCACGCTTGAGGTTTTTCAGCAGCTGGCGAATTTTGGCGCGTGCTTTGGAGCTCACGACAAAGTTCAGCCAGGCCGCGTTCGGACGTGCGCCCGGCGCAGTAATAATTTCTACCGTCTGGCCGCTGGAGAGCGGCTGAGAGAGCGGATAAGGCTGTCTGTCGACGCGCGCGCCGACGCAGGCATGCCCGATATCGGTGTGCACGGCGTAAGCGAAGTCGACCGGCGTTGCGCCCGCAGGCAGTTCGACAATGCGGCCTTCTGGGGTGAAAACGTAAATCTCATCCGGGAAGAGATCGGATTTAACGCTCTCGATAAATTCAAAGGAGCTACCCGCACTCTGCTGAAGCTCCAGCAGGCTCTGCATCCAGCGCTGGGCGCGGATTTGTGCGGTCGTGCTGCTTTCGCCACCGTGCTCTTTATACGCCCAGTGTGCGGCAACACCCATCTCTGCCATCTGGTCCATGTCTTCGGTGCGAATTTGCACCTCAACAGGCACGCCGTGCGGACCGATCATCGAGGTGTGCAAAGATTGATAGCCGTTCGCTTTTGGGATAGCGATGTAATCTTTCATGCGCCCCGGACGCGGTTTGTAGAGGCTGTGCATCTGCCCCAGCACGCGATAGCAGGTGTCCGAGTCGTGGACGATCACGCGGAAAGCGTAGATATCCATGATCGAGTGAAAACGCTGCTCTTTGAGCACCATTTTGCAGTAGATGGAGTACAAATGTTTTTCGCGACCGCTGACGCGGCACGGGATTCCCGCTTCCTGTAAGCGCCCTTCAATTTCCGAGAGGATTTTTTGAATCATCTCTTTACGGTTACCGCGTGCGGCTTTCACCACCTCTTTAATCACGCGATAGCGGTTCGGGTACAACGCTTCAAAACCCAGCTCTTCCAGCTCGGTTTTAATGTGGTGAATACCTAAACGGTGCGCCAGCGGACTGTAGATTTCGAGAGTTTCACGGGCAATGCGGCGACGTTTATCCGGGCGAAGTGAGCCCAGCGTGCGCATGTTGTGGGTACGGTCAGCGAGTTTGATGAGAATGACGCGGATATCCTGCACCATCGCCATAATCATCTTGCGGAAGTTTTCGGCTTGCGCCTCTTTCTTGTCGCGGAAATTCAGCTTATCAAGCTTAGAGACCCCTTCCACCAGTTCGGCAACGCTTTTGCCAAACAGCTGTTCCATGTCCTGATAAGTGGCAGGGGTATCTTCGATCACGTCATGCAGCAGAGCGGCCATCAGCGTTTCGTAGTCGAGTTTCATCTCGGCCAGAATACAGGCCACCGCTACCGGGTGCGTGATATAGGGTTCACCGCTTGAACGTGTCTGGCCCTCGTGAGCGTCACGTGCAACGAGATACGCCTGCTGAAGACGCTTAATCTGGTCTTCAGGCAGGTAGGTTTGAATCAGTTGATTCAGGCTTTCAAACAGATACAAGGGCGACCCGCAGGTTTAATTAACGACGACCTTCAGCAATAGCGGTTACGGCCTGCAGTTCTGCGGCTTCCTGCTCTTGCTGCTCCTGGCGCTCACGCACGTCGAGGATCTGGTTGTTGATCAGACCTTCTTCGATTTCGCGAAGTGCAATAACGGTGGTTTTATCGTTTTCTTCCGGTACCAGCGGATCTTTACCGCCTACCTGCATCTGACGAGCGCGACGCGCGGCGACCAGCACCAGGTCAAAACGGTTACCAATTTTCTCTACAGCGTCCTGAACAGTTACGCGTGCCATACTTAAAATGCTCCACAGGTGAAGAAATGACTGGGCATGATACTGAAAGTGGGTTCAGTCTGCCAACAGTTTGGTGATTAATGCGTCATGTCGCTGCTTCTGGCGGCTCATACGCAGACGTTCTGCACGAAGAATGGTTTTGAGATCGCTCAGCGCGGCATCAAAATCATCGTTCACAATAAGGTAATCATATTCCGCGTAATGGCTCATTTCTGCAACAGCCTGTTCCATACGCTTTGCGATCACTTCTTCGCTGTCCTGACCGCGGCCACGCAGGCGGCGATCCAGCTCATCTTTCGATGGCGGTAAAATAAAGATACTGCGCGAGTCAGGCATTTTCTTGCGAATTTGCTGTGCGCCCTGCCAGTCGATATCCAGGAACACATTCACGCCCGTGGCCAGAACCTGCTCAATGGTTTCACGCGAGGTACCGTAGTAATTACCGAATACTTCAGCGTGTTCAAGAAACGCGTCTCTGCCGATCATCGCTCTGAATTCGTCGTGATCCACAAAGAAATAGTGTTCACCGTGCACTTCACCCGGACGCGGCGCTCGCGTGGTGTGAGAAACAGAAACCTGTGTGTCGTACAACGGTTGGGTTTTTAACAGTGCCTGAATAAGGCTGGATTTACCCGCGCCACTAGGGGCAGAAACAATATAAAGCGTGCCTTGAGCCATGAGAGTCTTTTGTATGTGTTAACGAAGAAGTCCTACATACGGGCTTATTATACACGTCACCGCCGTGTGACGTAGCCTTTGTCACACTTTTTCCCCTGGATTATTAAATTTTGCGTGCCGTTTTCAGGTTTTATCCGTGGTTTTCAGCAACCAAAAGAAACACCGGATAGCGTCTCGCATTGTGAAACGTTGCCGTTAGCGTTGTTTCAGGCATCCGGGTATACCTCCTGCAATGCAAAGGAGGGGGAGCGATGTGGCGATGGATAAGCGGGTTAATGCTGTTGTGGTGTGGCTATGGCGCGGCGGTGTGTCCGGTGTGGTCGCAGGCAAAAGCAGAAAAAGAGATGGCGTCGTTAAGCGCGCAAATCAAAGGCTGGGATGAGGCCTACTGGAAGCAGGGCGTGAGCGAGATCAACGACGAGGTTTACGACCAGCTTCACGGGCGGTTAACGCAGTGGCAGCGCTGTTTTGGCAGCGAGCCTTCAGAAGAGAAACTCCCGGCGCTGGTGGGAAGCGTAAAGCATCCGGTTGCCCATACGGGCGTACATAAAGTGGCCAGCAAAGAGGAGTTGAGACAGTGGATGCGTGCCCGACAGCATCTGTGGATGCAGCCGAAAGTTGACGGTGTGGCGGTGACGCTGGTCTATCGCAACGGAAAGTTAACCCAGGCTATCAGTCGCGGTGATGGCCTCAAAGGGGAAGACTGGACCGGGAAGGTACGTTTAATCCCGTCTGTTCCGCAAAATATCACCGGCGCGCTGGCGAATAGCGTCTTACAGGGCGAGCTTTTCTGGTTGCGTGACAACTATATTCAGCAGCAGATGGGCGGAATGAACGCTCGCGCAAAGGTAGCGGGGGCGATGATGCGGCAAAAGGATAACTCGCTATTGAGCAAGATCGGCGTATTTATCTGGGCCTGGCCGGACGGACCGAAAGATATGCGTACCTCTTTAGCTGAACTGTCTCAGGCCGGTTTTACGCTGTCGGCACGGTACACGCTACCCGCCGAATCTGTCGATGCCGTCGAGAAGCAGCGCGCGGCCTGGCACGTGACCGCATTACCCTTTGCCACGGATGGCATTGTGGTGCGTTCGGAGGATGAACCTGCGGGCGAAGAGTGGTTACCGGGAGAAGGCCACTGGGTTGTCGCGTGGAAATATCCTCCCGCAGCTCAGGTCGCTGAGGTGAGTGATATTCATTTTTCCGTGGGGCGCACGGGCAAAATTTCCGTTGTAGCAGCGCTGGAGCCCGTGCAACTGGATGATAAACAGGTGCAGCGGGTGAGTCTGGGCTCGGTTGGGCGCTGGCAGAATCTGGATATTGCTCCAGGGGATCAGATACAAATCAGCCTGGCCGGGCAGGGTATACCCCGGTTTGATAAGGTGCTCTGGCGCGGGACCGACAGACATAAACCAGAGCCACCGGCCTCACGCTATCATGCTCTTAGCTGTTTCTATGCTTCGCCGGAGTGTATGGAGCAGTTCTTTGCCCGTCTGACCTGGCTCAGTTCAAAGCAGGTACTTGATATTGAAGGAGTAGGCGAGTCAGGCTGGCGAACCCTCTGGCAGGCGCATCATTTTGAACATCTCTTTTCATGGCTGTTATTAACGCAGGCGCAGCTGCAGGCTACACCGGGGTTTTCCTCAGCACGCGGGCTGGCGCTCTGGCACCGATTTAATCTGGTGCGCGAGAAGCCGTTTATCCGCTGGCTCATGGCAATGGGTGTGCCATTGACCCAGGCTTCGCTGAAGGCGATGGGAGACATATCGTGGCAGAAGATGAGCGGGCGCAACGCAAAGGACTGGCAGACCCTGCCGGGAACAGGAGAGGAGAAAGCGCGACAAATCGTTAACTGGATTCACGCCCCTCAGATAGATGTGCTGGCGAAATGGCTCGCTGAACAGCACATCAACGGGTTCTGAAGCTAGTGGGCGCTGTGTTTGTAATGAAAAACGGGCAGCCCGAGCTTCAGACGCAGCGCCAGCATGCGGGCCGTAAAGCCAAACAGCAGCGTTGAGATGACCACCACGTCATGGTTTGAAACGTAATGCTGCAGAGCGATATAGAGCACCGCTGCCGCAAAGGAGATGCCGGCATACAGCTCTTTTTGAAAGACCAGGGGGATGCGTTTGCAGAACATATCGCGCAGCACACCGCCGAATACGCCCGTGACCACGGCGGCGATGGTGGCGATAACGGGTCCTTCCCCCATATCGAGCGCGATTTGTGCGCCGATGATCGAAAAGACAATCAGCCCCAGCGCATCAAGCACCAGAAACAGGCGGCGAAGATGGGGCATAACGGGCGCCACTATGGTGGTTAACACGGCGGCCGTCGCCACAGTAATCACGTACTCAGGGTGTTTAACCCAGCCGAGCGGGTAATGGCCAAGCAGAATATCGCGCACGGAACCGCCGCCCAGTGCGGTCGCCGTAGCAATAATGATCACGCCGAAGGTGTCCATACGGCGACGTCCGGCGGCAAGCGCGCCGGTCATGGCTTCTGCGGTGATGCCAATGAGATAAAGGATGTGAAGCAGCATATACCCTCCGGTGTGAACGTGGGGGAGGTTAGCGATTTGTGCGCAAGATCACGATTGAGATTTTCTAAGGCGAGTCAGTTTGCACTATAAATTTTTATCAAGTTCTATAGAGAAAGCTTGATGGAGGGCGGTAAAGCGACAAAATTGGCGTTAGGATGGATTAGAAATAGTAATGGGTGGTGCGGTCGACACCACCCGAAAGGCATTACTCGATTGAATCTGAATATTGAGTGATTGTGTGTTTGCGTTGATTTTATTATGTTTTTAATAATCTATTTTTTCGTTAAGTACACTCTTAAGTACACGAGAAAAGAAAGTGTTCATTGCAGTTGGGGAAATCGGTTCAGTAAGATGAAGTAACAAGTGCGGATTGTTGGCATACTTTACATTTTGCAATTTTAAGAGAGGGCTCAGTAAGGCCTCCTCCTTGCCATTCTGTATGAAAATGTTGGAAAGAGCCTCCACTTTGCCAATGAGAGCCGCCCCAGTTAGAACCTTTATCTAGTATTGCCAGAGTTTCTACAATCTCGCAATTCGGACATTTTAGTGTATATGTCGATTTATCTATGATTCCCAAATGTCTTCCTTAGCACGTAGCTTAATGCTCTCAGAGCAGAATCGTGTTTAACGAATTTAGTTTGCACCATGAGATTTTGTAGGTGCTGCACTAACTGGTCAACGTTTTCTTACCTAATCGTATGGTTTTGCACTCGATCGATGAGTGCTTTGGTCATATCGGTATCAGGTTCTGCTCGAATTCAGTTTCTGAGTGTGTATTGTTCTGACTAAAACATAAAAACGGCTATTAATTATATGTTTATCATCAGTATTGACAAGATTGCGAATCGGTTACTTTTTTAATGTCACTTGACAAATATCGAAAAATGCAAGATTATTGCTAGGTATTTCACCAAATCCCATCAAGGGCTACGTAACTCTACGCATGAGGTCTTTTTTATAATGAAGCAACCGTGGGAGCTAAACCCAGCTCTAACAATAGAGCGACTTAAACAACTTGCATCCCTAATTCGAAATGTCAGGGATGATGTGATTGATTTACATAATGAAGAGCTTGGTGATTCTGCTCGTTCAACTGGGTTGAGGGCCTATGAATGTTGCCGAACGAGGATAATTCGTGCTGCAACTCAATATGAAGAGTGGCCCTGGCTTGGCATAGTGAAAGACGATGGGAAATTTACCTTTTCTATTGATTCAGTGCCAGTCCGTTTGTACCGGGGAGGCCCTAATCGCCCGGAAGAGCGTAGGCTGATACCTTGCGTAGAAGCGCTGAGTCAGATGAGTTTATTGCCTGTTGAAGTAGGCAACGCTGCTTCAGTTATTTGGTTTTTTGCTGTTGAAGTTGATGATTTCCGCTATGTTGAGCGTGTAACCTTTACTGGCTTTTTAGAAGGCGTGCAGGTTTCATGCTGGGAAATTCCTTTGGATGAAAGGGTTCCTGCTTTCAGCTCCATTGATACCGAATTACCTGAGCCAGTCAAAACTCAGAAAGCATCAATCTCTGTTAAAAGGAAAGATAAAAAGGCCGAGAATGATGACTCGAATAATGGTTCGTAAGTTATGGCTATAGAATTTTATGGCGAACGGCTTCGGCTCGCTCGTTTGTTAAAAGGGTATACTCTGCAAGAGCTTGGTGATGCTGTTTGCGTGACCCGGCAAAGTATACATCAGTACGAAAGTGACGTTCGGGCACCAGCTGATGACGTGCGGAATGCATTGGCAGAGTTTCTTCAGGTTTCCACCGATTTCTTCGGGATACCTCTTTCTGGTGACGTTAAGCCAGAGCAATGCCATTTTCGCAAAAGACAGACAACGCCTGCAGGTGTTAAAGAGCGGGTTCAGGCATACAGTACTATTCTTGAGCAACTCGTTGCTGAGCTGCATGAACACCTAGATATGCCCGAGAACGGTTTTAATTTGATTGATAATAGTAAGATTGTAGAATTAACACCTCCATTGATAGAAAAGATTGCTGAGGGGGCCCGTATTCGTTGGGGGCTAACACCTGATGCCCCTATAGATAATATGGTTAATGTTGTTGAAAATCAGGGAGCAATTGTTACCTGTTTTGATGGCGTGTCTGAAAAAGTTGATGCTTTATCTGTTAATAGAAAATTCCCTATAATAATTCGCAACACTGCGAAAGAAAGTGCCTGCCGAATGCGTTTTGACTTGGCTCATGAATGTGGTCATTTAATAATGCATGATGGTATTGAGACTGGATGTAAAAAAACAGAGCGAGAGGCTGATGCTTTTGCTAGTGCTTTCTTATTTCCTAGAAAGTCTTTTGCCAGAGAATTTCCGTCCTGCTTAGGTGTTGGCGGAATGATTGACTGGAAAAAAGTGTATGCTTTAAAAGCTCGATGGAAAGTTAGTGCTAAAGCAATTATTTATAGAGCACATTTCTTGGGATTTATTAACGCCCAGCAATATAGAAGCGCTAATGTTTGGTTCAGTCAAACACGACAAACAAAAAAAGAAAAACTGGACGATCAAATTCCGTTAGAAGAACCTCATGTTCTTGAGGAAAGTTTAACTATTTTGAAAGAACATCTGGGTATATCTTTCGGCATGTTAGCTGAAAAGATTAAAATCAAACCAGAATTATTGGCAGATATATCAGGTGTTAAATACGTACCTGACATAGATGATGGCTATGACGATATTGTTGTTCCATTCAAGTTTTGACGTTTTATTGTCCTCTATGGCCCTTAATATTTAAGGGCCTAAACTTTCTCTCTCACTCTGAGCAGTAGATAATTGGGATTGCGTTTACTTCTTTTACTGCATGAGAAAAAGATGACAATATCCATAGCAATTGAGTAATGTGCCCATTCACCTTCTCACCTCTGGATATTTTATTAAACTCATCCTTTATTTCATTCTTTGATACAAAGGAACAGCTCAGAATGCATTTTCTATGCAATTTAAAATCCTTTAAAAGATTAGAAATATATTCATCCAGACCATTTGAGTTGCCTTTTCTGGTCCTTTTTATATTTGTCTCACCTTTAGTTGAATTATATTTCTCTACAAATTTAGCTTCGAATTTTTTCATAAAATCAGCTTTACTAAAATTCATGTAACCTAAGTTTTTTACCGCTTGTCCGACAACATCATGCAAGTTACTAGCGGAAGTACTAACCGGTCCATGCTTCGAATGAATGAAATTGATGCATGAGTCACCTTTATTAAAGGTTATGTGATCAGCCCATTCATTACCTAAATCATCGCAAAAAACATAGTCATCATTTTTATGTATCTTCTCAACTAGATTAAACATTGACCCTTTCGAAAATTGGACACTGGTTTTCCTGAAATTACCTTTTTCACTAGTTACGGAATCCATATTTTCCACGGGTCTTAACATATCTAATATACTATTTATTTCTGCGATGCCTGAATCATCTTGAAAACAGTTTCCAATAAAATACATATAGCGGGGATCATCAAAAGTTATACTATAAAATCCATTTTTAATTATATAGCTTTGTAGCGTAACATTACTTCCTGATACATTTACTTTTAATGATCTCAAGAATGAGGAGTCGAAGGTTAAAGTTTTATTATTTATTCTGATAAATGCCCGGCCAAATTTAGTTGTTATTTTTCCTTCTGAATCGATGGCGTAAACTCTTTCGAGATGCTTTATCAATCGCTCTAATTCCTTCGTTTTTAGTTCAACCTCTATTCCTTTTTTGTTTTCATATCTAATTTTAATATCATCTTCGATGAGTTGGTCATATAAAGATGAGCTTTCAATTAAAATTGCATTTGGTTTTGAGTGCTCAAGCACTTCATGAAGTTTCTTCTGCTTAGCAAATGCATCTAAAAAATCCTTTTCGCCCCCACCATCTTTTATTAGAGAAAGTTGATTGTAAACCCAAAGAGCTAAGTTATCAAAGTTAATTCTATTAGATGACTCGACTAAACGCCCGGTTCCTGAAATAGTTCTTACAGTTGATCCTTGTCTGAATTTCAAGAATAGCGGTATTGATCTTCCAGCAGCATGAGTAGAGAAAGTGCCCTTTAAATCCGGAGCTTCATAAGATCGCTGCCTTATTGCTTTGTCCGATACCGTCATGTTTCTTAAGGATATTCTTTGGAAAGAAACATCAGAATCATTGAAAGTCTCAGCTATCATTGTGTTAGTAATCAGGTCAAAGTTTTTCTCAATTTTTTCAGATATATTAGAGCAGCTTTTTTTGATTATACTAATGTGATTTTCAAATTCAAAAATAATAATAAACGCATGAATTCTGTCATATAGGCCAAGCTCACCTTCATCTTTCCCAATGAAGTAAACTGGCCTGATCGTGGGGAATATCCTGACTGAATATAAATAAGGGATATCTTCATCAATTAAATGGCTTCGAGTTCTAAATTCATTTAGTATATATAGAGCATCAGGTTCAATATTGTCATCAGAAGCATTTAATATATCCAAGATAAATACATCTTCTATTGGAGGTAGTGGTTCATTTCCCTTGGAAATATAAAATTGTGCATTTTTGGTTAATTCTAACTTCTCAAGCATCGTAGTATCCTTTAAAGATAAAAATACAAAATATATTCGAGAAATAGTTCAGTGAAGGTAATCTACTTGATTGGTAGAAATTGATCAATTAATAAAATTTATTCCTGAGAGCTATGCCACTGATTAATATTCATATCAATGTCGAGATAATCTCCATGCAGGTAAATGATTTAACTGTCTGTCTGTAACCGCTGCGATCACTGGCGATAGATGTCATGCTCAACTCCTTCTCGTACAGGTCAGAATTCACGTTCAACAAAGTAAATTGCATCCGTCAGCAGCGTATGCCGTTTCAGCTCTGGCTGAATGGAGAAGGTGTCCCTGCGCTGACTATGTATCCCCAAGCTGTCAAACAAGAACAGCCGGGTGGAATCCGTGCGAATAACCACAGACCAGTGCCAGGTGGTGCCCAGAATCACCACGCGCTGCGCCTGATTTTCCGATGGTGCCAGCCAGTCGTTGATGTCGCTGAGAATCTGTCGGGTACGTCGGGAGCGGTAACGGAAAGGGGTATGAATATTGAGAGGATAATGTCGGGCGTAATGCCCTTTCAACAGGACATCACCAATCAGGTGGTCCATTTGCTCTTCATCCAAGCCAAGCGTCAGTAGATCAAATAAATCCCATCGTCGTTTATAGCTGCTAAGTAGGTGGTACATCAATTTTTCTCGCCGAACTCTGCCGTCATAAAGATAACTGAGGGTGTTAATCAGGCTGTAGATGCCACACAAGTAGTCATGCTGGCCCTGACGGGACGCATGGACGTCTCGGGGAAGTGTCATTGTAGTGATTCCAGAATAGGTGATGGCCGTGAACCAGCCAAGATGGGTTAATACAGTGGCTGAGTACGTAATGACTGCCACTATATTAATTATAGCAAAATCAAACAGTTAATTCAAATGATTCCTATTATCACTTATCCAACACAGTCAAGGCTTCCATCACTTATTACTGGTTAACGTCTCCTTCAGCCAGGTCCCTCGCAACCTGAGTCAGAGCCTGCTGTAAAAGTTTATCCCTGGAGGCCGGTTTCATTGTGCGAAACAGTTGTATCCACAGGTTAAGTTGCTCGTCTGCTGAGGCATCTGTCGCATCCCTCTCACTTTTCAGCGCCATCCCTGCCGCGCTGATATGGTACAGAAATCCCTTCCCACTCGTGCGTTTGCGGCGGATTTCCGGGTGCAGAGCTGTGAGTTTTTCCAGACGTAGCCGTGCCCCTTTCGCAGTGCCCGGCATCCCTTCCATTCCGGCAAACTGCTCTGCTGTTAGCCACTCTCCACTTTCTATCGCACCGATATCACTGGGCCCAGTCATCTGTTTATTACTCATAAAAATTTCACCTCTGATCAAAGCGTTAGTTAAATGAGCGCAAATAACCACAAAAAGGGAACTTGATAACTTCCCTTTGTTCGCTTTTAATATCTCCAGTACTAACAACCCGGAGTGAATACATTGAGTAACTCAACAGATTCGCAAAAAAAGCGAAGTAAGGGAAGTGCTGTTAACTGGCACCGGGCCGATATTATCGCGGCCCTGCACAAACAGGGGCTTTCTCTGTCTTCCCTCTCACGGCAGCATGGGCTGGCTTCACGGACACTAAATAATGCCTTCGAACGTCATTATCCACGGGCTGAAAAAATTATTGCAGACGCTTTGGGTACCACACCTGAATCCATCTGGCCTCAGCGCTATGGGGGAAAGTAAAGAAGTAAAACCGACAGATTCTGATATCACAAACCAGAACCAGTCTGACAACTACATGATTTTTAAGTATTAAGGACAGGAAATTATGAAAAAAACATTGATGGTCTCACTACCGAGTATCCTACTGCTTACATTATCAGCAGAAGCCAAAGTGTTACCGATCCAGTCATACAACGTCTTAACGGAGCAGTTCAGTCTTTTGAACACTTGCAGAGCTGAGGGATATATTGTCGATACAGCAGTACTTAAGCGGCTTGATAAACTCATCAAACGCTTTGAATACCAGGATGCCTCCGGTACCACAACCCGCATCACCCCGGCAATGGAGCAGGAATATCACAATCGAGCGGATATGGACGTACTGAATGCACGAATGCTTGGTCAGCAGGATCAGGCCTCCATTGTATGCAATAAAGTGCTTAAAGATTTCACTGACCGGTTCGATGAGCTTGAGGAAAAGATCTCAGCCACGAACTCGCCGCAAACCGAATCCCCTGCTTTAGCACCCGCCCCTACCGAGCCGGAAGACCGCCCGATGAAATGGGAAAACAGCCCGGTTCAGGGTATTCCAATTCAGTGAGGGGTAACACAATGAAGAAGCGTATTATTACTGCGCTACTCGTCACAACAGCATCCGCCCCGGCGCTGGCAACTTACCCGGCAAGCCAGCCTGCTCAGGCCGCAGAAGTGATGGTCAGGATGTGTCTACAGCAACGTACAGGCGTTGATAAGAAAACGGCGATCGGTAGAGTCTACGACACCGTAAGCGACTGGCCCATAGCCTCAACAACAGAGGTTGCTGCGGCTATGGATGAAGGATGGAAGTTCGCTGTACAGAATAGCGGGGCTCAGTGCGAGAAAATTTATCTCGTAATGATTGATATGCTGGCGGGGAAGACGCACCTAAAGGGCTGAACTAATGCTAACTATATTTCTTTGTTATTTTAAAGGATGCTAAAGCACTTAATATCTAATAAAGTAGAACACCGTCCTTTCAAATAAAAAAACCATACGGCAGCGATAATGTTTCTGACGTGTGGTTTTATTTCAGTTTTAATACTTCACTTTTGTGATGATATTTTCCGCCTAAGATATTGAATAGAGGTAATTACGTGTCACCATCCTTCCTAGAAAGATATACTGCAAGACTTAGTACTACAAGACTTAATGTAGCAAAAACCTGAACAAACACAATGTTTGTAATGAAAGGTGTATTTTGCCCACAAAAATTAAATGCATACCCCACATTCGTTAGCGTGCCAACACTCAACGACATTGTAACGGCATCATATACAGAATTTATTTGCGGTAATAGCATATATGCCGCCGCTGAATAAAAAAATATCTCTAAATAGCTAAATAGAGCTAACCGAATACGTTCATGTTTGTTTAACCCCGTAACGGATTCATGCTGCTGAAATATGTCACAAACAAAAGCATATGTGATCTCATAACTTCTAGAAATAAATCGAATAAAAGCTATACACATTAACGCTTTTGAATAAAAGTAATCATGAGCATATTCATAAACAAGAAAATTAAGCACCATGATAATAACACTAATACAAAAGTTAACCTTATTGTTTATATCCACATAATCTTTTAACTCTTCCTTCACTTTTTCACCCGTAACGTTTGCCTTTAGTCGGGATTTGAAGCGAAATGCCCACCAGTAATCAGGACTGATAAAAAATGTGCTTTCATGTCCATTCTGCCATCTTGCAATAGGAGGAGAAGAAAACTCTTTTCTGAACGGGTATAATATTCTCTTAATGATGTATGCAAATATTGAATATGTGATAAATGAGATAATAAAATATCTCATCCAAATATATACCCAATCCAATGACGTATATTCGCAAATACTAATCATGTATTTTTATCCAGATTAATAATAATCTTAGCTACCGTTGAAAATTCACTCATTTTTTTAACCTTGGCATCAGTCCACTCCCCGTCATCTATTATAATATCACCGTCTTTTTTACCTATTGAAAAAACGCTATTATTATTCAATTCCAACGCAACGGCCTTGACTGTTTTATCTTTTCTAACTCTCTCTTTGCATACCTTTTGATGAATTTCACGAATTATTTTTTCATTCTTATTTTTGACGGTAGAACATTGTTGCAAATAAGTGAATCCAATCAATTCTGCTATAACAAAACAACGTCCTTCAGTTGTTTTCAACATATCAACATCTAAAGCGGGAAACCCTCCTCCCCTGATAATTTCCTCAAGACATTTCTCCATATCTTTATGGATATAAATTTCCATTAACCTACCAAATTTTTTAACCAACGTATCACGCTGAATTTTTTTCCTGATCTTGGCAGCCTCACGCTTTTTTACCTGCGGGTTCCTCATCATACCTCCTACGACAAATGTACAGTTCGCCATTGACTATGTGACTGTCACAAATTCAAGGCGAACTGTCACGCTTCTTTTTCGAAAAATGAGAGAAATTGCATCTTGTAAATCCTGCTCCTCATTAACTGAAGGAGCACTTCGATGAACGAACTCAAATTGATCAAACGTCAGGCCGTACTGGAGCGCTGCGCCGTCAGCCGGGCAACGCTCTACCGAATGGTTGCAGCAGGCACATTCCCGCGTCCGGTATCGCTAACAGGAGGGCGTGCGGTGGCATGGTTGCAACACGACGTTGAGGCGTGGATTGCCTCCAGGGTACCCACAGGGCAGCGAAAGTAGCAGGTGGATGGCTTATGGGCGTGTTTTCAGCCCGTCTATAAGCCACATATGCGCCCACTTAGAACCATATTGCCACTGGGGAATATAACCAGTGAGAAGCATGTAATTGGATTAACTGATATAGCCACTCACGATGGTGGGTGGCATGGAGATAAACATGAATAATATCGACAATGGGAAGAAGTCATTAAAAATTGGGGTAAGCAAAGATGGGCACCCACTGAGAATGCGTGTGGATGCGATTACTATTGTAACCATGGCAGAAAACAAGAATGAGAGAATACTTATTAAACGTTGGGTTGAGAGTGTTTTTGAAGATCCAACGCCCTATTCTTTAAGACCTGCGACAATATCGAAGAATGGAAAAAAACTCTATCAAAAGGGGTTTGTTATATACTCTGGAAATACCATGCTGCTGAGGTTTGAATATAAACCAGTAAGAAGAAATGTTGGCAACATAAGAATGGAGTTTCGCCCTCAGCATTTGGATGAAAAGGGCATGGACAGCCTTATTCTTTGGATGGCTGAAAGTGGCCTCGGTGAGTTTATTTTCAAACTCTTAAAAAGAGCGTGGATTACACGCTTAGACGTGGCTCTAGATTTGTATAAGTGTACCCTTGAGGACTATTTTTTTGGGATGAAACGCTGCTATACAGGGAAAATGAACCTTGGCACGGAAACTAGGGGATTAACGCTGGGAACAGTAAATTCTCATATTCAGATGTCTATATATGAGAAAATTGATCTGTCTGATGCTGAGACATCCTTTAAAACAGTAAAAGCCGAGGGCAAAAACACTCTCAGCGTGGATCAGTTCGCGGGTTTCCTTCGTATCGAGGCCAGAATTCGCCCAAAAAGTATACCTCACTCAAAGCAGAGTAAGAATGCTCTGCTTCTGGCTGATATAGGCAAAGTAGAGAACCCGTATGAAGATCTACAGATCTATCAGAAAGGTTTGAACGAAACGCTGTATCTCACTGAGAGTCGCTTTAAATATGAAAAGGGGCATAATCTGGTGAAAAATAAACACGACTTTTTGAAGTCTGTTAATCTCAGGAAAATGCCGAAGCGTCTTGAGAATGTGTTCAGAATGTATGAATATGATCTTCTGAATAAGTCTGAAATATGGTGTGCTTGGCCCAGTTGCGTAGCTAAACTCGGCCTGTTAAGCAACGCGCCGTTGTGGGTCAACAGCAACAGAATACGCCGATTTGGTTAAACATACTCCAGATGCCCTTGTTACTCATACAGGGGCACTTAGGGCGCTGAATCATGACCATTGTTCATCGGTGAACGTTCGCGCCAAAATGGCCTTCAGACGAGCCTGTGAGTCATCAAAAATAGTTTCTGGCCCTGTATGAGTATTTTGTCATTTCACGGAGAGGCATATCCCCCCAGTAAAATTCATCGGTTACTTGCTAAATCTGTGCGCAGAAAGCGGCAACGACTCTTACAGGCACCCAGTTGTTAACGATAGTAGCCATATTGGCACGATACACAATTACCCAAGCAACCTCAGTATGGGGGATTCCTCACAGAACTAGTCGTGAGGACCGGAATTGCCTATTGCTCTGGGGTCATTCCAGTCTGTTAATCCCCTAACAAATCAATGAAACATTTTATCGCCGTACAGGCTAACTGATTTTTTTGTTGTTTTTTATCGGCATCACATTGTAATCCTCACCGCGTTCCAGTGAGGCCAGTAATGCTGCCCACTGCTCTAAGGCTGCTTTACGTTCTTGAAAATATTCATAACGGTTATAGATGCCTTCTACACCCTTGATACGGTGGTTTAAACAACGCTCTGCAACAACAGGGTCAACGCCTAAAGCAGCTAAGTGTGAGCGCCCTGTACGTCGGAAATCATGGATGGTGAAATTTGGTATATCAGGAAGGTTGCTGCGCACTTTTGCCAGTGCTACGGGCAGTGTACTTTCCTGTATATGAGGGATCATTCTGTGTTGCATTTTACGCGCAGGTAGCACCCACTGGCTATTGAGGGACATCTGGTGTAGTTCCTTCAACCATTCAACGGTTATCGCGGGTAAGGGGATATCGATAGCATCACCGTTCTTTACCCGTTCGGCAGGTAAATGCCAGACTGAGTTATTTAAATCAAATTCAGCCCACTGAGCAGCGCAGAGTTCCATTTTCCTACAGCAGAGTGCAAGCAGAAGTTTCATAGTCAGCTCGTTTTGCCGGGAAAATCCTTGAGTCACCCGCATGGCCTGAAAGAATTTAATCAATTCTTCTCTGCTCAGCCAGCGTTCACGGGATTTCTCCTTACCTCCAGCATCAGCGATCTCAAACGCTGTTGTGGGGTTACTCTCCAGCATATGGCGTTTGATACCATAGTTGAAAATGCGGCGGGTCCAGCGGAGGACATCATTAGCCACTGTAGGGGCGTTTCGTGCGATGATCTTCTGCAACATATCATCAATATGGCGGGGGCGAACATCTTCGATTTTAAGATGCCCAATACTAGGATTGATGTCTTTGTCGATACGACGGCGCAGGATATCTGGATGTTTCCAGTTCCCTAAGATCTGGCGTTCGAAGTACTCGTGGGCCAGATCTGAAACCTTCAACGCATTTTTTTGTTCTTCAATCTTTTTGATAGCCTCGGCCTTACGTTCCTGCTTTTCTCCTGCAACGTCATAGCCTAAGGCAACACGTGCGGAAAGCTCTTTCGCCGTTTCTCGCGCTTTAGCGAGTGAAAATTCAGAGTAGGTTCCAATAACCATTGCCCTCTGTTTCCCGACAAACCGATAGCGGAAACGCCAGAATGGTATAGCGTAGTTTTTAGGAAAGCATAGATACAAGCCATTGCCATCAGATCGACCATTAAATCGTTCCCCAGCCCTCACCCATGCTTTGATCTGAATGTCCGTTAGCTTTGCCATAATTCGTCCTCAATGAAGTTCTTACTGTGTACATAGATGTGCGTGTACATAACATGAGTATATACACAACTATGTACACGATAAATGTGCGCTGTATTGAGATCGTGTGAGATTCTATGGTATTAGAAAAGCCCGTTATTACACAGGCTTGTTGGTGTCGGTGAGATGTTGTGAGACTTAAAAAGTTTTTCTGAAATTTTACTCTATGTTTTGGATCTGCTCGCGCATCTGCTCAATCAGCACTTTCAGCTCAATCGCTGAATTCGTCACTTCTGCATTGATCGATTTAGACGCCAGGGTGTTCGACTCGCGGTTGAACTCCTGCATCATAAAGTCCAGACGGCGGCCCACAGCTTCTTTCTTCTTCAGAATGTTGTAGGTTTCTTTAACGTGCGCTTCCAGACGGTCCAGCTCTTCAGCGACATCAATACGCTGCGCCATCAGCACCAGCTCTTGTTCCAGACGGGTGTTTTCCAGCTGAACTTCCGCTTCTTCCAGTTTGGCGACAAGGCGCTCGCGCTGCCATTGCAGCACTTCTGGCATATGGGTGCGGACTTTCGCTACTTCGGTGCTCACGCCTTCAAGGCGCTGCTCAATCATCGCTTTCAGCGCCTGGCCTTCGGTTTCGCGGGCAACGATAAAGTCGTCCAGCGTGCCGTCGAGGGCTGCCAGGATTTCAGCGGCAATAGCATCCAGATCCTGCTCACCGGCCGCCATGACGCCAGGCCAGCGCAGAATATCAACCGGGTTGATTTCGCCTTCATCGCTCTGCATTTTGACCCAGTTCGCTGCATTCACGAGCTGTTTCGCCAGTTTTTCGTTGAGGATGAGCTCGCCCTGTGCGCTGGCATCGGGCTCAAAGCGCAGGTTACATTCCACTTTTCCGCGCGTCAGACGCGTACGGATACGTTCACGTACGACAGGCTCAAGGCTGCGGAACTGCTCCGGCATACGGAAATACGTTTCCAGGTAACGCTGGTTTACCGAGCGCATTTCCCATGTGGCGCTACCCCAGCTACCCTTGATTTCACGCCGGGCGTAGGCGGTCATACTGCGGATCATAGACATTCCCGTTTTTAAAGGAGAGATGGGGGGATTATAGCTTTCGGGGGCTTCTCAGGATAGGAATAAGCGTCCTTTATCCGTATAATGCGCAGCCACATTCGTTTCAAGCCGGAGAATCCATCATGCGTCCATCAGGTCGTAGCGCCAATCAGGTGCGTCCCGTCACCCTGACCCGTAACTATACAAAACACGCTGAAGGCTCCGTGCTGGTTGAGTTTGGTGACACTAAAGTTCTGTGCACCGCCTCCATCGAAGAAGGCGTTCCGCGCTTCCTGAAAGGTCAGGGCCAGGGCTGGATCACCGCTGAATACGGCATGCTGCCGCGTGCGACCCATACCCGTAACGCCCGTGAAGCGGCGAAGGGTAAGCAGGGCGGGCGTACCATGGAGATTCAACGTCTGATCGCGCGTGCGCTGCGCGCCGCCGTTGACCTGAAAATCCTCGGCGAATTCACCATTACTCTCGATTGCGACGTGATTCAGGCTGACGGCGGTACGCGTACGGCGTCGATTACCGGTGCCTGCGTGGCGCTGGCCGATGCCCTGAACAAGCTGGTTGCGGCCGGCAAGCTGAAAACCAACCCAATGAAAGGCATGGTTGCGGCGGTTTCTGTCGGTATCGTTAATGGTGAAGCGCTTTGCGATCTGGAATACGTTGAAGATTCCGCAGCAGAAACCGACATGAACGTGGTGATGACCGAAGACGGTCGCATCATTGAGGTGCAGGGCACGGCAGAAGGCGAGCCGTTCACCCACGAAGAACTTCTCTCCCTGCTGGCGTTGGCCCGAGGGGGAATCGAATCCATTGTAACGACGCAGAAAGCGGCGTTAGAAAATTGATTTTAAAGGCGACCAATGAGTCGCCTTTTTTTTGCCTGTAAGACAGAAAAACCAAAGGAGCAAATCCATGAAATCGTATCAGCGCCAGTTTATTGAGTTTGCGCTTAACAAGCAGGTACTTAAGTTTGGCGAATTTACGCTGAAATCCGGGCGTAAGAGTCCCTATTTCTTCAACGCCGGGCTGTTTAATACCGGGCGCGATCTGGCACTGTTAGGCCGTTTCTATGCCGAAGCGCTGGTGGATTCCGGGATTGATTTTGACCTGCTGTTTGGCCCGGCCTACAAAGGCATTCCGATTGCGACCACCACCGCGGTGGCGCTGGCGGAACACCATGACCGCGACGTGCCCTACTGCTTTAACCGCAAAGAGGCTAAAACCCACGGCGAAGGCGGGAATCTGGTCGGCAGCCCGCTGCAGGGCCGCGTCATGCTGGTCGATGACGTAATCACTGCGGGCACGGCGATCCGCGAATCGATGGAAATTATCCAGGCCAACGGTGCGACGCTGGCTGGCGTGCTGATTTCGCTGGATCGTCAGGAGCGTGGCCGTGGCGAGATTTCCGCTATTCAGGAAGTGGAGCGTGACTATAACTGCAAAGTGACGTCGATTATTACCCTGAAAGAGCTGATTGCGTATCTGGAAGAGAAGCCTGAAATGGCGGACCATCTGGCAGCGGTAAAAGCGTATCGCGAAGAGTTCGGGGTGTAATTAAATTGCCCGGTGGCGTTACGCTTACCGGGCTTACAGATTACTGCAACTGAGCAGCCACTAACGGCCAGCGGGCGTCAAAATCGTCCGTTGGACGGTATTTAAATTCGCTACGCACAAAGCGGGAGAGCATCCCTTCACAAAACGCCAGGATCTGGCTCGCCAGCAGAGTCTCATCAATACTGTAACCTTCGCCTTCACGCATTTTCTTCTCGCGCAGAACCTGGCGCAATTGCGCTTCAATACGCTCGAAAAGCTGGTTAATGCGACCCTGCAGTCTGTCCTGTTCAAACATCAGCGCGTGGCCGGTGAGAATGCGGGTTAAGCCCGGATTGCGTTCACCGAAGCCCAGGATTAACAGCACAATCAGACGCAGACGCGCGGTGGTGTCTTTTTCGTCTTTCAGAATCAGGTTGATGCGCGTAATCAGGCTGTCTTCAATAAACTCGATCAGGCTGTCGAACATCCGGGTCTTGCTCGGGAAATGACGGTACAGCGCCGCCTCAGACACGCCTACAGAGGCGGCCAGTTTAGCGGTGGTGATGCGTTGACTGCCATCGCTGGATTCAAGCATCAGAGCCAGAGATTGAAGTATTTCTTCGCGACGATTCCTTTTCGCAGTTTGTTTTTCTGCCATGTTACAAAATACCCCTGAAAATAAGCACTTGCCAGGCTGGCATCCACACAGCGACCGCAAACGGGCGTTTGCGGTTTGTTATTGCATTATAACGCTGTGAGATACGTGTCTTTCGGGCCGTTATTTGCGCCCGGAATGGCCGAAGCCGCCTTCGCCACGGTCGGTGGCGTCAAAGTCTGCCACCAGGTTAAATTCTGCCTGTACCACCGGTACAAAGACCATCTGGGCGATACGCTCGCCCGGTTCAATGGTGAAGCTGTCCTGACCGCGGTTCCAGACGGAGACCATCAGCTGACCCTGGTAGTCGGAGTCGATCAGGCCCACCAGGTTACCCAGCACAACGCCGTGCTTATGGCCCAGACCAGAACGCGGCAGGATCACCGCTGCCAGAGACGGGTCAGCAATGTGAATTGCCAGGCCAGTTGGAACCAGGGTAGTGGCACCCGGAGCCAGTTCTACGGCGTCATCGAGACAGGCGCGCAGGTCAAGACCGGCAGAACCGGAGGTGGCATATGTTGGCAGCGGGAATTGCTCGCCAACACGCGGGTCCAGAATCTTAACGTCGATTTTTTTCATCATAACGGGTAACGATCTCGTCCAGTAATTGTTGGCCCAGGAGTTCCTTGCGCTCAAGCGGTAAGACTTTATCTCCATCCTGCCAGAAAAGGTGCAGTGCGTTGCTGTCGCTGTTAAATCCTTGTGTGGCCAGCGATACGTCGTTCGCGCAAATCAAATCGAGGTTTTTGCGGGTACGTTTTTGCCGGGCATATTCTTCCACATTATTCGTTTCTGCGGCAAACCCAACAACGTATGGACGATGGCTTTTTAGTGCGGCGACGCCGGCAACAATGTCCGGGTTTTTCACCATTTTTAGTGTTAATTCATCGCCTTGCTTTTTAATTTTAGCCTCGGCGATCGTCTCGGCACGATAGTCTGCGACGGCCGCACAGCCGATAAAAATCTGCTGGCTTTGCGCATGTGCCTGCACGGCGGCTTCCATCTCCAGCGCGGTAGTCACGTCAATTCGCTTCACAAACGCAGGGGTAGGCAGCGATACCGGGCCGCTCACCAGCGTGACGTTCGCGCCACGCCTTGCGGCGGCGGCGGCAATCGCGAAGCCCATTTTGCCGGAGCTGTGGTTGGTGATGTAGCGCACCGGATCCAGCGGCTCGCGCGTGGGGCCCGCGGTAATCATGATGTTGAGATGTTGCAGATCGTTGACAGGCGAAAAATGGGCAGCGGCCATATCAACAATCGTCAGCGGATCAAGCATGCGACCCGGGCCAACGTCGCCGCAGGCCTGGCTGCCGCTGTCCGGACCCCAGATAAGCAGGCCGCGTGAGGCCAGCGTCTCGAGATTGTGCTGGGTGGCCGCGTTACGGTACATCTGCTGGTTCATGGCAGGAACGACGGCAACTGGAGCTGACGTGGCCAGACAAATGGTGGAGACCAGATCGTTTGCCATACCGGCCGCCACCCGAGCGATTAAATCAGCCGTGGCGGGGGCGAGGATAACCAGGTCTGCCCATTTACCCAGCTCAATATGGCCCATCGCGGCTTCGGCGGCCGGATCGAGCAGGCTGTCAGATACCGGGTATCCTGAAACGGCCTGCAGGCTCAGAGGAGTGATAAAGGCTTTACCGCCTTGGGTTATCGCGACCCGCACGTCAGCTCCGCGCTCGCGCAGACGACGCACCAGCTCCGGCGCTTTATAAGCAGCAATGCCGCCGCTCACGCCAAGAACGATTTTTTTACCGGCCAGGCTCATCATGATTCTTTCCTGTTGGGTTTCACCAGAGAGCGGGCATTTTATCACAATCCCCAAAGCGGAGTGATTTTGTCCTTCGTCCACTTTGCGAGGCGCTACGCAAGAACGCAATGTGGCCGTCGAGCGACGGATTGGCCTGTGGCAGCATGAAGTTAAAAAGGAGAAAGAGCATGGAAGAAGAGGATGAGGAGCTGCTGCCGCGCGAAAAACTGCTGCGCTATGGCGTCACCCTGTTAAAAGACGATGAACTATTGGCGCTCTTTTTACGTACCGGAACGCCCGGAAAAACGGTATTTACGCTGGCAAAAGAGCTGATAGCACATTTCGGTTCACTGTACGGTTTATTGACCGCCGACCTGGCGCAGTTTAAGCACGTTGAGGGGATTGGCGTGGCGAAATATGCCCAGCTGAGGGGCATTGCTGAACTTGCCCGCCGTTTTTACAATGTCCGCATGGAGAAGGAAGATCCGATCCTGACGCCAGAAATGACGCGCGAATTCCTGCAAAGCCAGTTAACCGATATTGAACGCGAGATCTTTATGGTGATCTTTGTCGATAACAGAAATCGGGTGCTGAAACATAGCTGTCTCTTTGCGGGCACGTTGAGCCACGTTGAGGTGCATCCGCGTGAAATTGTGCGGGAAGCGATAAAAGTGAATGCAGCGGGCGTGATCCTCGCGCATAATCACCCCTCTGGCTGTGCAGAACCGAGCAGAGCGGACAAAGAAATCACCGAACGCATTATCAAATGCTGTCAATTCATGGACATTCGTGTACTGGACCATCTGATAATTGGCCGCGGTGAGTACATTTCTTTCGCAGAACATGGCTGGATTTAGGCTATTTCTCGCGATCCATCGGGATCTTTGTCTGTTCGGGACTTGAGCACACCGCCGAGTCAGCGTATACTACGCCACCTTTGAGAATCTCGGGTTTGGCATTTGGGCCTGGCAATCGAGAGTTCACTTAGAACTATGCGATGACCGGGCTGTAAAGCCTGACGAGGCGCCGATACCCCATACGAAGCTCGAGCTAATTTGATTTTTGGAGAATAGACATGTCCCGAGTCTGCCAAGTTACTGGCAAGCGTCCGGTGACCGGTAACAACCGTTCCCACGCACTGAACGCGACTAAACGCCGTTTCCTGCCGAACCTGCACTCTCACCGTTTCTGGGTTGAGAGCGAGAAGCGTTTTGTCACCCTGCGCGTATCTGCTAAAGGTATGCGTGTAATCGATAAGAAAGGCATCGATACAGTTCTGTCCGAACTGCGTGCCCGTGGCGAAAAGTACTAAGTACTTAAAGAGGAAATAAATCATGGCTAAAGGTATTCGCGAGAAAATCAAGCTGGTTTCTTCTGCTGGTACAGGTCACTTCTACACCACCACGAAGAACAAACGTACTAAGCCGGAAAAACTGGAACTGAAAAAATTCGATCCAGTTGTACGCCAGCACGTACTGTACAAAGAAGCTAAAATCAAATAATTTTAGTCTCCTTGTATCGAAAAACCCCGCAACTGCGGGGTTTTTTGCATTCTGAATCTCAACGGAGGAACCATGCCTGAATTACCTGAGGTAGAAACCAGCCGTCGCGGCATTGAGCCCCATCTGGTCGGCGCAACGATTCTTCACGCGGTGGTCCGCAATGGACGTCTGCGCTGGCCGGTGTCCGATGAGATCCACGCGTTAAGCGATAAACCCGTCCTTAGCGTACAGCGCCGCGCTAAATACCTGCTGCTGGAGCTGCCCGACGGCTGGATTATTATCCACCTGGGAATGTCCGGGAGCCTGCGCATTCTTACCGAAGAACTGCCTGCGGAAAAGCATGACCATGTCGATCTGGTGATGAGCAACGGCAAAGTGCTCCGTTACACCGACCCAAGGCGCTTTGGCGCGTGGCTGTGGACGAAGGAGCTGGAAGGGCATAACGTGCTGGCGCATCTGGGCCCGGAGCCGCTCTCAGACGCGTTTAACGCGGAATACCTCAAGGCGAAGTGTGCGAAGAAGAAAAGCCCGATTAAGCCCTGGCTGATGGATAACAAGCTGGTGGTCGGCGTGGGGAATATCTACGCCAGCGAATCCCTGTTTGCGGCCGGGATCCATCCCGATCGGCTGGCCTCTTCGCTGTCGGCGCAGGAGTGCGAGCTGCTGGTCCGGGTGATTAAAGCCGTATTACTTCGCTCGATTGAGCAGGGCGGGACAACGTTGAAGGACTTCCTGCAAAGTGACGGCAAGCCGGGCTATTTTGCCCAGGAGCTGCAGGTGTATGGCCGTAAAGGCGAACCGTGCAGAGTCTGCGGCACGCCCGTTATTGCCACGAAGCACGCCCAGCGCGCCACGTTCTACTGCCGTCAGTGCCAGAAATAAGGCTACTTTAACTTTTCCATCAATGCCTGATGGACGTTAGTCGGCAGAAAATGGGTGACATCGCCGTGATGACGCGCCACCTCTTTTACCAGCGTGGAAGAGATAAACGACCACTCTTTGGAGGGCATCAGGAACACGCTCTCCAGCTCCGGCATCAGGTGGCGGTTCATGTGCGCCAGCTGCATCTCATACTCGAAGTCTGCCACCGCGCGTAAACCACGGATAAGAATGTTTGCCTGCTGAGCGCGGGCGAAGTTAGCCATCAGGTCGCTAAACCCGACCACCTCAACATTCGGCAGGTGCGAAATAGCATCGGTGGCGAGCTGCACGCGCTCGGGGAGGTCAAACATCGGCTTTTTGCTGGGGCTGGCGGCAATGGCCAGGATCACCTTGTCAAACATGCACGCCGCACGGGTGATGATATCAAGATGACCGTTGGTGATCGGATCGAAGGTACCCGGATAAATCGCTTTTGTGCTCATGGCTCACGTTTTCTCTGAGTAGCCGCGGCAGAGCGCCCACAGCTCGGTGTATTTGTTGAAAGTATACTGGGCATTCACTACCGCGAGTAACCAGCCCTGCTTGCCGTCCAGCACGCCACCACGCAGCAGCAGCGTTTTCAGAAACGCGCCCAGCGTGTGGGTGAAGATTCCCGTCAGCGAGGCCTTCTTGCCGCGCTGGTGACGCTCCTGCGCCCATGCGGTGGCATAGTTGAGCTGTTTACGCTGGAAGCTCGCGAAATCACGGCAGGTCAGGTGCAGCAAATCGCCCTTCAGGGGGATGACCTGAGCGCTATCGCAGCTCAGGGATTCATGCACCAGATTGTCGTTGTACTGATACCGCTCGCGCTCGTAGAGGCGCATCACGCGGTCAGGATACCAGCCGCTGTGGCGCATAAAACGGCCAAGGAAGTAGTTGCGGCGGGCAATGCTGTACACGGCGCCAGGCTGGGGCGAGGAAAGTACAGCCTGAATGGCCTGCTGAAGCTCCGGCGTGATGCGTTCGTCGGTGTCGAGCATCAGGACATAATCACCTGTGGCATACCCCTGTGCGCGCTGGCGCTGGATGCCGTAGCCTTGCCAGTCAGCGTCGACAAAGACGTTTGCGCCCGCTGCCCGGGCAACATCCACCGTGTTGTCCGTACTTCCGGAGTCAAGAATGACTATCTCGTCAGCCCAGGCAACCGACGCCAGGCAATCCGGAAGCAGGTCGGCGGCGTTTTTGGCGATCATGACGACCGACAGACGCGTTGACATCAGTGGCTCCGCTGGGGCAGATATGGTTGCAGAAGCTGCAGCAGTCGGGTCAGTGCGCCCTGGTTCTGGTGCAGCACTTCGACGGCATGACGCCCGTACCACAGGCGATAATCTTCGTCAGTCAGAAGGGTCGATACCTCTTTAACCACCGAATCCGCATCGGTCACGGTAATTAAACCATCGGCCTGCTGTAATTTCGCGCAGATATCTTTGAAGTTAAACGTGTGCGGCCCCATCAGTACCGGAATGGCGTGGGCTGCCGGCTCCAGCGGGTTATGACCGCCACGCTCCACCAGGCTGCCACCGACAAACGCGAGATCAGCAATGCCGTACAGCAGCATCAGCTCGCCCATCGTATCGCCAATCACCACCTGGGTGCTGCCGGAAGGGATTTCACCGCTGCTGCGCAGCGTGAAGCTGAAGCCGCCTTTCTGGACCATTTCACGGGCATCTTTAAAACGCTCCGGATGGCGAGGCACGAGGATCAGCAGTAAATCAGGGAATTTTTCCAGCAGCTTGCGGTGAGCCTGCAGGATGATCTCTTCTTCGCCATCATGGGTACTGGTCGCAATCCAGACCTGACGACGCGGGGCCCACTGGCGACGCAGCGTGATCGCACGGGCGGCGAGTTCAGGGGTAACGGAAATATCGAACTTCAGGCTGCCCGTTACCGCAAGCTGGTTGCGTTTCAGGCCCAGAGAGATAAAGCGCGCCGCGTCCTCTTCGTTCTGCGCGGCAATCAGCGTGATTTTGCCCAGCAGGCGGCGCATAAATTTACCCAGCTTGCCGTAACCTTTCGCCGAGCGCTCTGACAGGCGCGCGTTGGCAATGACCAGCGGGATTTTACGGGCATGCAGAGCGGAAATCATGTTCGGCCACAGTTCGGTTTCCATCACGATCACCAGCTTCGGGCGAACGGTGTTGAGGAAACGATTCATGGCGCAGGGCAGATCGTAAGGCAGATAGACGTGCTGCACGTCTTTGCCGAAAGCGGATAACGCGCGCTCCGAGCCGGTTGGCGTCATCGTCGTGACGGTGATTGGCAGCGAAGGGTAGCGGTGACGCAGGGCGCGAACCAGCGGGATCGCCGCCAGCGTTTCACCGACAGAAACGGAATGCAGCAAAATACCGTCCGGTACGACTTTATTGCGGCAGAAGCCATAGCGTTCAGCCCAGCGTTTACGATACGCAGGCGCTTTCCGGCTACGAAGCAACAGTCTCAGCCACACCAGTGGCTGAATGATGTAGAGCAGAGCGGTATACAACAATTCCAAGCGATTATCCGTTTTTTTAGTTTCGGCGGGCAAATTCTAAGCATTTAGGCCAGGTAAAGCTATCTCTTATGCCAGATACCGTTTCAAACGGAAATAACGTCGACCCAGCCGCCAGCGCAGACGCGGACTTTTTGCACTTTTCCAGATGAGTTTCCAGATGCCTGTTTCGAAGAACTCTTTAATAATCATTGATTTCTTCTTCTCATCCTTCATGTTGTCGAAGGTGTGAATAATGCCCAACCCCTCTTTGGCAATTTGCCAGTGGCAGGCAGGGATCCCTTTCACTTTATCCGGGTAGCGCTGATTGATGGCGTCGAGCATCTGCAGGATTTTCATGTAGTGACGCGCGGAGCGAATTAGCGTGTCGTCATTGTCCGGCATATGGGACACCGATGCAGAGTGAATGTAGTAGTCGTAATAACGTTCACTGGTGTACTGAACCCGCTCTGCCGCAAGCAGCACTTCGGTGGTCCACGGAATATCCTGATGGCGCAGGCCGGGTTCGAAATGGAAACTGTGTTTACGGATAAAGTCGTGGCGATAGATGTTCAGCCAGGTGACGTGAAGGAATTTACGTGAATCCAGCGCCATTTTTAACCACGCAGGGCCAGCCATGACCCCTGTGGAAGCCAGTTTGTCTTCAGGGAAGATCGGGCGTGAGGGTTTTTTGTTGTTCTCCCAGACGTAGTTCCCGTTACAGGTGGCGACATCCAGATCCTGCGTGACGGCCATATCCAGCAGGCGCTGGTACATGCCGGGTTTAAAGACATCATCAATATCCGGGAAAGAGAGATATTGACCCGTCGCAACGGCCAGACCGGTGTTACGCGCGATGGATACGCCCTGGTTTTGCTGTTCTATAACCTGCATCTGCGGTAGTTTTTCTCGCCATTTTTCGACGATCTCCATCGAGCGGTCAGTAGAGCCGTCATTGACAATGATGACTTCCATGCTGTCGATGCGTTGATTGACAAGGCAGGTAAAGAACTGATCCAGGAAAGCTTCACCGTTATAAACGGCAACCACCACGCTTAACAATGGGGCAGAATTTTGCATAAGAAACCTGATTATTTTTGATTGTCGACCAGAGCAATATATTGCTGGCAAATGGCACTGATACCGAACGACGCGATGGTTGCATCGCCAACGACCGGCGGGGTGGTATAAATATCCGCCAGCGTTTTTGCCAGTGACGCGTCATTTAACTCTGCCAGCCCGCGCGCTAAGGCTCCGGTGAGGATTTCAGCAGGGCCTCCGGGGCAATTTGTACTGACCGGTGGCGTCTGGCAGATAATGGCTTCGACCAGCACATTACCAAAACCTTCGCAGTCAGAACTTAACACTAAAAGGCGTGCCCCTTTAATCCAGGGATAGGGATTGGAGTCGAACGGGCGGAAAACCGTTTTGTTTTCAATACCCAGCTCGGCTGCAAGCTGCTTGAGTTTGCGAATTTGAGCGTCAGAGCCATTGCCCATCATGACCAGCGTGGTGTCAATTTTGCTCAGGGCGAACGCACGTAAGAGTCGGTCGTGGCGTTTGTGCTCATGGAAGCGGCCAACATGAATAATGTAATCCTTTCCCTGCATTTCGAAAGGCGCATCCGCCAGACGCTGAATTTCAGGAATATCAAAAGGATTATGGATAACCGCTTTGCGTCGAAGATTGAGCGCCAGCGTCTCGGAAAGATCTTTCAACACGGCGCCTGAGACGGCGACAACGTTGCGGTTTTCGTAGGTATGACGAATTTTAAGATGTTTAAACCAGCGCGAAAGTCCGCTGCGATGGCGAAGATAGGAAAACGAGAACATGCCGTGCACGCAGAACCAGACTTTGTCACGTTCCAGCGCGCGGCAGTGCGCCACAATGCGGTCTGTCTTGTGCAGGTGAGAGAACACCACATCAAATTTACCGCTGCGCTCAGCTCGCTCAATCGCCTGATCAAGCAGTTGGGCGCGGCGTGGGATCTCCGTCAGCTTTCGCCACGGTTTTTTACATGTGTCCTGAACAACCTGATAATCGATGCCTTCCGGGATGGCGTAGTCGCACACTTTCCGCAGAGAGAATAGAGAGACCTGATGCCCCATTTCTATTAACCCGCGGGAGAGTGTAAGAACCGTTTTTTCGGCTCCTCCACCGGGTAAACCATCAATAATCATTAGGATGCGCATTTTTAATCCAGTAATTTTTGATAAAGCGTAATAAGCTGACTTGATAGTTTTTCGGGAGTGGCGTCTTTTACACGTTCACGTGCCGCTCGTCCCATATTGTTATTTTTTTCCAGTGAAGGGATAGCGGCTACCGCTTCCTTCAATGTACTGATATCAAGTGCGTCACAATAAAATCCGTTCTGGCCTTGTTGAATAAATTCTGCACCACCGCAACTCTCTGAAGTAATGACGGGCAAGCCGCAGGCCATCGCTTCAAGAATGACGTTAGGAAAGGGATCATACAGCGTTGGCAACAGTAAACCATCGGATAGCTGATAAAAAGGCAGAGTTTCTTTTTGCATCCCCAGGAAACGGATTTGCCCCTCGCAGCCTAACGAACGGGCGAGGTCGCGATAACGACGTTCTGCTTTATCTTGCCCAACCACAATCAGCCAGGCAGATGTTCCAGCAATAGCGCGTATGGCGCTGGCTAATCCTTTTCGTTCAAACCCTGAGCCTACAAAACAGAACACAACGGCATCGGCTGGCAAACCAAATTGTTGGCGCAAAATCGCACGCTGTGCCTCCTGGGCCGGAACGAAGCGGCTGGAATCAATTGAATTATAAATCACATGAATTTTCTTTGCGTCAATATCAAAGTCTTCAACGATTTCGCGTTTGATCATCTCCGCATTACAGATTACGGCTTTTAACTCAGGCGCCTGATACATTTCCCGTTCCGCACGCATCACATAGCGGTGATAGCGGTCATACATCAGCATTTGCGCACGCCAGGCAGGTAAAATGCGCGCGCGCTGCAGCAGCCAGCGACGATGCACCCCATCACCCGCGCGATAAATATCACACCCCGGGATGCGCTCATGGCTTTGAACAATATCAAACTGCTGTTGCTGCCACAGCGCGCGCGCGGCCTGTGCAAATCCGCGTTCTCGACTGATGCGGCCCCATTTTTGAGGGTTGCAAATGTGGATATGCCAGTCGTCCTGCTTCTCTCCCTGCCACTCGCGCGTGATGACGTTGAGCTCAAGGTTCTGATTGCTCAGCGCGGTGAGAGCGCGCGAAACGAAGCGTTCCGCCCCGCCATCAGGGCGATATTTTTGGCGAACAATGGCCAGACGATGGTGTTTCATGACAGATATCTCCTTGCGGCGGAGACGACAGCATCAACGGGAATGGCGTCGAGATAGCGTTCTTTCGTTTTGGTATCAATGGCATCCGGATCGGGTAGCGGGCCGTAATCGCCGGCCCAGATCACTTCCCCTTTAACCTGCCACGGTGACCAGAACGTCAGTTTTGATGGACCAAACAATGCCACGCAGGGCGTTTGAAGCGCGGCGGCCATATGCATTGGAACGGAGTCAACGCCAATAAAAAGACACGCATGATCGATGAGTGAGGCCAGCTGGCGCAACGTTAGCTGGCCCGCCAGAGAGACGACCCCCGTCTTCGGCGAGGCGGCGAGAATGCGATCGATCATCGCCAGCTCTTTTTTATCCGGCCCCGCGGTGAGCACAACCGTATGGCCCTCCTGCTGCAGTGCAGAAATGGTTTGCGCCATTTTGTCTTCGCTCCAGCATTTAAAGAACCAGCGGGACGTTGGTTGGATCACGATATAGCGCTCGCCCACACCCGTCTGCGTCAGCCTTTGACGGGCATAATCCCAGTCCTCTGCGGCGTAGGCCATGGTGACGGCAGGCTGCGGCGCGACAGGTAATGGCCCCAGAATGGAGAGATTCTGCTCGACCGTATGCAGGGATTTGTGGCCGTCGACAGAGACCAGATCGGTGTGACAAAAACGCCAAAAGGCACTATTGCGTTTGTTAAACGCAAATCCGAGGCGAACGGGTGCGCCGGTAAAACGAGTGACGATCGCGCTACGCCATTGATCGGCCAGGTTAATGACCAGATGATAATGCTGATTTCTTAACGCACACAGTAGCTGCCACTCTTTTTGAAGATGCTTCAGCGTGCCCAGCTGCTTCCATTTACGATCGATTCCATAAATTGTACCGATCGCCGGATGCGCGGCGAGCATATCGCGCGTTTCTTCATACAGCAGGACATCAATTTGCGCCTGCGGCCATTTTTGACGTAATGAATCAATGACGGGAGTGGTCAGCAACATGTCGCCATGATGGCGGAGTTTGATAAGTAAAATGCGCAAATCAGGTGTGTTAGGTAAGTTATTCATCATCATCTTATCGGCGTTGTACTGATGGCAATTCTAATAGACCTGATAGCGACTTGCACTCTTTCTCCATAATCTCAGTAATTTCCCAGGAAGGGTTTACTCACGCTTTGGAGAGTGCGTAACATAGCGCTAACTTTCCTGTCTTGCGGACTCATTATGAACAAACCAGCGTTTATCATCACAATTGATACTGAGGGCGATAATCTCTGGCAAAATCACCGCGTCATTAAAACGGAAAACGCGCGCTATCTGGCGCGGTTCCAGGCGCTTTGTGAGCGTTTCGGCTTTAAGCCCGTGTGGCTGACCAATTACGAGATGGCGATCGAGCCCGTTTTCATCGAATTCGCCAGGGACGCGATCGCCCGCGGTCAGGGCGAGGTGGGAATGCACCTTCACGCATGGAATAGCCCGCCGGAACACGATCTCACGGGAGATGACTGGCGCTGGCAGCCTTATCTGATTGAGTTTTCGGATGAGGTGATGCGCGAGAAAGTGCTGTTTATGACCCGCCTGCTGGAAGAGACCTTCCAGACCAAAATGTTAAGCCACCGTGCCGGACGTTGGGCATTTGACAGTCGCTACGCAAAATTGCTCGTTGAACTGGGTTACCAGGTTGATTGCTCCGTGACGCCACGCGTGAACTGGCGCAACGCGAAGGGCGCCCCGCAGGGTAATGGCGGAACGGATTATCAGCATTTCCCTGACCACGCCTATTTCATGGATTTAGACAATATTTCCCAGGCAGGCGATAGTCCATTACTCGAAGTGCCGATGAGCATTCAGTATAAACACCCGGCGTGGTTGAACACCATCAAACAGGGTTACGACAGGCTTCGCGGTAAATACCGCTCCCCCTCTGTGAACTGGCTAAGACCGTCCGGTGGGAATGCGGCGCAAATGATTCAGGTTGCACAGCAATGCCTGTCTCAGGGAAGTGAGTACGTGGAGTTTATGCTTCATTCGTCAGAATTTATGCCGGGCGGAAGCCCCACGTTTAAAGATGAGGCGGCGATCGAAGGGTTGTATCAGGATTTAGAAGCGCTCTTTAGCTGGTTATCCGACAAGACGGTCGGGATGACGCTGGCGGAGTTTTATCAATACAAGAAAAAATAATGCCCGCCAGGCGGGCATTACCATTAACGTTGCCTGGTTTGCGAAAAAGGAGTACTCAGCGCAAATACGGTGACAAAGAAGATTACAGCCTCTGAACTCAATAGTATGACGTCCGTCAGGCCATAGAGTAACAAAAGAAGCATGGTCGTCAGCAGCAGGCCATTTCTGTTTTTAAGTGCGTAAACGATCATCGATATATAGAAAAAGAATAATATCGCCAGCCCGGGGATCCCCTGCAGCGAATATTTTTCAATAAACTCATTATGCAGATGCACCCTGATAAACTCGAGTGCAGTCGCGAGATGTGGATGCCCATTTTTTACATATTGCTGCGTCCATACTTCGCGCTCTTCAACTGACTGCCCGAAAGGATGAGCAAGTCCGTTTTGAATACCCACATTCCACATAGAAAAACGTGCACCGAGTGAAGTTGCATCATTGCCTTTTTGATAATTTTCAACTTCAGCTTGTGTTTGTTGTATCTTTGGTAAAATTAATGGCTTGTAGCTGACGATAACAATACCCGCCACAATACATAAGAAAATCAGCGTTGATTTAAGGTGTATTCTTCTAAAATGGTAAAGCGTAAGTACAATCGCCAGGAGTAAATATAATCCCATTGCGGCACGCGTGCCCGTTAACAGAATAACGAAATAAGATATTAAAATGATGAGCCCTGCGGTGATATATAGTTTTATATTTTTCTCTAGATAAAGGCTGTATACAAACGCCAGCGACAGTACAGAGTAAACATAGGCCGACACGGTCGCACGGTTTATGGCCATCTCAATACGTCCCATACCCTGTGATGCCTGCCATAAGCCATAGCCAGTGGCAAGTATAAACCCTGCACCAGAGGCGTATAAAAAATATTTCTGGAAGGAAGCTTTATCAATATAAGACTTAAACCGGTCAAGGTAAAAAATGAGAATACTTGCCAGAATCAACTTTTTACTTGCACCGAGATAATCGCTATAAACGTTCAGACCTTCACTATGATATTCATACACCAGATACCAGCCAAGATTGAGCAGTCCAATTAGCAAGATCGGCAATGCGATAGAAAAAGGACGCACTGTGATTTTTTTATATTCGCACGCTAAGCCGATAACGCTGGCATAAATTGCAATATAGAAAAACTCTCGCTGCTTACCTGAACTCAGCAGCGTCAGTGCAAGCGAAATAAGGCTCAAAATCAGCGTAAGCTGATAAAGTCGCAGTTTTACTTTTTCCATAATGCCTCAATGACCCTTTTTTTGTAGCTGAAACGTACATCTCTGGAGAAAAAGAAAGAGAGAGAATAAAGTGCATTGACCCGCTGTTTGACCAGTTTGAGTTGCAGGTCAGTCAGATGCTGCCGGTGGTTACGGTAGATATCAAACCAGTGACAATTAACAAGATGCTGAAAAGAACGAGGGAATGTTTTTTCCATCTGTAATGTGCATTCAACCAGCGTAGCGATTTTAGTGGCGTCGAGACGGCTCGACAAACTGTCGCTACGTTTGATGTAATAGTAATGGCCCTGGCGTTGGTAGCAGATTTTTTCTGCCTGCATGAGCATGGCAGGAAATACCGCAAAGTCTTCGTAACAGACCATCGATGGAATGGGATTGCTCTCGTACAATTTCTGATGAATGAATTGCCCGATGAGGTGCGCCTGAAAATCTTTGTGCTGCAGGAATCGCTTAATTGCCTCATATTGCGACAAAGCAACCGGAGAGAACCCCTGCCAGTCGGCTGTCATTTTTTTGGTGTCGCGAATTTCCAGCAGGCGCGTCAGTAGCATATCAGGGCGCTCTGTTTTGAGAAAAGCCACGGCGTCCCTGATGCTGCCCGGTTTCATCCGATCATCGCTATCCAGCATGGTAATGTATTCACCTGAGGCCAGCGAGAGGGCACTGTTTCGAACATGACCTACGTTACGGTACTCAACGTATCGGGATTGCGCATTCGGAAACGCTGGCAGCCACGCCTCGATAATATCCTGTGTAGAGTCATTGGAACTGTCGTTAAAGATAATGATCTCTACATCATCGCCCGCACCTTCAATCGCGTTTTGCAGGCTTTCTAGCGTTGTGTGAAGCGTCTCTTTGGCGTTATGCGCGGCAATAATGATGCTTAGAAAAGCCATAAAAATTAGTTTCCCTGAGCATCAAAGGAGTATGCGGTTGCGTTAATTGTTGGTAGCTCACAGATGAAATGTTTAAGTTCACGCAGCGATTCGTCTGTTACAGCGAAGAGTTCTTCCCGGCCCTGTGAGAAGTAATATCGTGTTTCAAAAACATATGAGCAAATGTTGTCATCATTACCAATCAGCAATACGTTGCCCAGCGGACGCTGTTCATAGTGACAACAAGGCCCAAACAGTAAGATTACCGGCACGCCGACAGCATCGGCAATGTAGACATTCCCCGAGTCAGACGCGATATAGCAATCCATTTTAGAAATGGCCCACGGCAGCTCTTCAAGCGAGATTTTGCCAATCAGATTAATAAAGTTGGGCAGTTCACCATAAGCGCGGGTGATGTCATCCATCCACGATTGTTCATTCGGCGCGCCAAAGACATAAAACTCGCAGGGCAGGTCGGCGAGACGATCGGCAATTTGCTTCCAGATGACCGGCGGAACGGTTTTCGCTTTATTTCCCGCGGCTACGCTGATGCCAATGCGGATCACGCCGGGTTTATCGAGGATTGCCGGATAGGTCGCCGGTTTGAAAAGCGGCTTTGTGGCGTGCTTTGGCGAGTCTTTCCAGGTTAAGGTGCGATCGGCCAGTTTGAGATAGTTCGTTACCGACAGCGTCTTTCTGCCGTGTTCAACAGTGCCGTCTGCCGTTGCATAGAAAATACCGTGATACCATCTGCGCGTGTAAGTGCTTAAAAACTGTTTGTTTTTAGCGTTACATACGGAGGCGAAAAAGAGGTTCACGCTGTTGGGTTGCAGGAGATAGACATTGTCATAGCGGTTCATGATCCGGCAGGCAAAGACCAGCTTTCGCCACAGGTTACGCTTATGCTGCTCGATAAAAAAAATCTCGTCGATCGTCTCATCATGCTTTGCCAGCGCACCTACGCTACGGCTGATGAGCACGTCGCTTTTTTGCAGGTACGCCAGAAGGGGCGTTGCATTAACAAAATCGCCGATTTTTGCTGTCTGAATGACCAGATTTTTACCCGTCTCTTTGCGGAACAGCTTCCGGATAAGCTTCACCGGAAAGAGTAAAATCAGCAGAAATACGTAACTCATGCGTTAGATATCCCTGTTGGAAAGCCAACGGCTGCCCTGTAAAAATGAAAAAATAGCATCTGCGCTGATATCCTTCGTTTGCTGGGTCGGGCTGACCATCTGATGCTGGTTTTTGCCGTAACCCCCGATCAATCCAGGATCGGTCGGACCAAAAATCGTAATATTCGGACGATCCAGCGCCGCGGTTAAATGGCTTAAACCTGTATCAACGGAAACAACAGCATTCGCTCCCGCCAGCTGCGCTGCAACCTGCGCCAGCGTGAGTTTCGGCAATACTTCGACGTGTGAAAAGCCTGCTGCCAGACGCTCTGCGCGCTGCCGCTCATGTTCAGCGCCCCAGGGCAGTTTAATATGGATGCCGGTAGGTTGCATTAGTTCAATCAGGCTTCGCCAGTGCGTTTCCGGCCAGTGTTTATCGTCGCGCGTTGTGGCATGCAGGAAGACAAGATAAGGCTGAACACAGGGATCTGTATTGCGCAAAAAGTGCTGCGCAATGGCGTAGTCGCCCTGGGTTTCCGGTTTCGCATAGCCCAGGCTTTTTGCAAACAGCTCGCGGGTACGTTCAACGGCATGCTGTTGCTTTGCGATGCGGTGGCGGCGGTTATAGAACAGGGTCGCCAGCGGTTCGCGGGCGGAGTGCCAGTCCATGCCGTGCTTTACGCCGTGTGCCAGACGCGTCACCAGCGCGGCGCTTTTCACCAGCCCCTGGGCGTCGATGATAGCGTCGTAATGCTGTACCTGCACCGCCTCGCGGAAGGCCTTGCGTTCGGCTTTAATCGGCGCGGAGAACCACGCTTTGCGCCAGCGGCGAATCGCCACCGGTATCACGCGGTCAACCGCTTCATGCCAGGTGGGGATCTGCGCGAAGCCTTCTTCCACCACCCAGTCAAAACGAATGCCGGGAACGGCCCGCATGGCGTCCGTCAGTGACGGGAGCGTATGCAGCACATCGCCCATCGAAGAAGTTTTAACGATCAGTACCCGCATTCGTTATCCTTCTTCACTCAACAGCAGTTCGTTAAGCTCTTCGAGAACGCGCTCTGGCGTAATGTCGATCAGGCTCTGATGGTAGCCTTCTGCGGCATCGCCCTTGCGAACTTTATGGTAGCCCGTGATCAGGCGGATGACGCGCGCTTTATGAGAAAGCGGGGGCGTGAAGTCCGGGCTACTTGGGCCATACAGCGCCACCAGCGGGCGGTTGAGCGCTGCGGCGACGTGCATCAGGCCCGAATCGTTGCTGACCACGGCCTTACAGGCGGCGATCAGAATAACCGCCTGTTCAAGCTGCGTTTCTCCCGCCAGGTTGCGGCACCAGGCCTGCTGTTCATTACTGAGCGTCGCGAGAATTTCGTTGCCTGCCTCGTGGTCCTTTGCCGAACCGAACAGGACAATCTGGTAGCCTTCGTCAATCAGCTGTTTCGCCAGCTCCGCATAGTGGTAGTGCGGCCAGCGTTTTGCCGGCCCGAACTCTGCACCGGGGCAGAAGCCAATCATCGGGCGTTCAGACGAAAGACCAAACGCGTTACAGGTCTGGGATTTTTCACCGTCGTTAACCTGAAGCTGTGGCCATAGCAGAGGCTGCGGCAGATCTTTCGCACTGCGCATCACGCCTTTGTCGTAGGCCAGCGCCACATAGCGCTCCACCATCAGCGGCCAGGCCTCTTTATCCAGCACCCGCGCATCGTTCAGCAGGCCGTAGCGCATTTCACCGCGCCAGCCGGTGCGATGTGGAATACCCGCAAAAAAGGGCACCAGGGCGGATTTAAAGGAGTTTGGCAGGACATACGCCCGATCGTAGCGCTTCTCGCGCAGGCTATGGCCGAGTTTACGGCGTTCGCCAATTTCCAGCGCCCCGTGGCCAAGCGGCATCGGGATCGCCTCGTTCACTTCCGGCATACGCGACAACAGCGGACGGCACCATGCGGGTGCCATCACGTCGATTATCGCCTGGGGATAACGCGCCTTGAGCGTGCGATAGAGACTTTGCGACATCATCATGTCGCCCACCCATGACGGGCCGATCACCAGAATCTTCATACTTACGCGTCGCGGTTCAGCCAGGCCATATATTCCGTTACGCCTTCGGCAACGGTCTTGAACGGCTTATCGTAGCCTGCGGCGCGCAGGTTGGTCAGATCGGCCTGCGTGAACGCCTGGTAACGGCCTTTCAGCTTGTCAGGGAACGGAATGTACTCGATGCTGCCTTTTTTGTGATACGCCAGCGTTGCGTCAGCCACTGCCTGGAAGGACTCCGCGCGGCCTGTACCCAGGTTGAAGATGCCGGATACACCGTTTTCCCAGAACCACAGGTTCACTGCGGCAACGTCGCCCACGTAAACGAAGTCGCGCTTAAAGCCATCGCTGCCTTCGAACAGTTTCGGGCTTTCGCCGTTATTCAGCTGGGTGTTCAGGTGGAACGCCACGCTCGCCATGCTGCCTTTGTGGCCTTCGCGCGGTCCGTAGACGTTGAAGTAGCGGAAGCCAACGATCTGCGAGTTCGCTTCTGGCAGTACCTGACGCACGTACTCGTCGAACAGGAATTTGGAGTAGCCGTAGACATTCAGCGGCTGCTCATATTCACGGGACTCGATGAAGTCCGAGGTGCGCCCGCCGTAAGTGGCCGCAGAAGAGGCATACAGGAACGGAATTTCACGCTCCAGGCAGTAGTGCAGGATCTCTTTGGAATACTGATAGTTGTTGTCCATCATGTACTTGCCGTCCCACTCGGTGGTGGAAGAACACGCACCTTCGTGGAAGATAGCTTCGATCTCGCCGAACTCTTCGCCTGCCATAATCTGGATAAGGAAGTCTTCTTTATCCATGTAGTCAGCGATGTTCAGATCCACCAGGTTGACGAACTTGGTGCCGTCTTTCAGGTTGTCAACCACCAGGATGTCGGTGATGCCTTTGTCATTGAGAGCCTTAACAATATTGCTGCCGATAAAGCCCGCGCCGCCGGTAACGATGATCATAACTGTAACCTTTGAAGTGTGGAGCCCGGGGACAATCCCGGACGCTAATGTCTCTATCATATCATTAGTATGGCTGCCCTTCAGCCATTCACCTTCACAGCGCAGGGGTACGCGTGATTTATGCTGCAAAAACGACAAGAGATGACGTGTCATCTCGTCATGAACTATAGGTTTGGGTAATATGTCCCGAAATTTGCCGAGTCTGGAGAATTGCAATGCGTGGTGATTTTTACAAACAGTTAAACAGCGACCTCGACACCGCACGTGCGGAAGGGTTGTTCAAGGAAGAGCGTATTATCACGTCTGCCCAGCAGGCGGACATCACCGTTGCCGACGGCAGCCATGTGATTAACTTTTGCGCGAACAACTATTTAGGTCTTGCGAATCACCCTGAGCTGATTGCCGCTGCAAAAAACGGCATGGACACCCACGGTTTCGGCATGGCCTCCGTACGCTTTATCTGCGGTACGCAGGACAGCCACAAGCAGCTTGAGCAAAAGCTGGCGAGCTTCCTCGGAATGGAAGACGCGATTCTGTACTCCTCCTGCTTTGACGCCAACGGCGGTCTGTTTGAGACCCTGCTTGGCGCAGAAGATGCGATTATCTCCGACGCCCTGAACCACGCCTCCATCATCGACGGCGTACGCCTGTGCAAAGCGAAGCGTTTCCGCTACGCCAACAACGACATGGTCGAGCTGGAAGCGCGCCTGAAAGAGGCGCGTGAAGCGGGCGCTCGCCACGTGCTGATCGCCACCGACGGCGTGTTCTCCATGGACGGCGTGATCGCCAACCTGAAGGGCGTGTGCGACCTGGCAGATAAATACGACGCGCTGGTGATGGTCGATGACTCTCACGCGGTCGGTTTTGTCGGCGAAAACGGCCGCGGTTCCCACGAATACTGTGACGTAATGGGCCGCGTGGACATCATCACCGGTACGCTGGGCAAAGCGCTCGGCGGCGCGTCCGGCGGCTATACCGCCGCGCGTAAAGAGGTGGTCGAGTGGCTGCGCCAGCGCTCCCGCCCGTATCTGTTCTCCAACTCCCTGGCGCCGGCCATTGTTTCTGCCTCCATCAAAGTGCTGGAGATGGTGGAGTCCGGCGCTGAGCTTCGCGACCGCCTGTGGTCCAACGCCCGTCTGTTCCGCGAAAAAATGAGCGCCGCAGGGTTTACCCTGGCCGGTGCTGCCCACGCGATCATTCCGGTGATGCTGGGTGATGCGGTCGTCGCGCAGCAATTTGCTCGCGAGCTGCAGAAAGAAGGGATTTACGTCACCGGGTTCTTCTTCCCGGTGGTGCCAAAAGGTCAGGCGCGTATCCGCACCCAGATGTCTGCGGCGCATACGCCTGAACAAATTGAACGTGCGGTAGAAGCCTTTACCCGCATCGGCAAACAGCTGGGCGTAATTGCCTGAGGACGTGTGATGAAAGCGTTATCCAAACTGAAAGCGGAAGAAGGGATTTGGATGACCGACGTGCCGGAGCCGGAAGTCGGTCATAACGATCTGCTGATCAAAATTCGTAAAACCGCCATCTGCGGTACTGACGTTCACATCTACAACTGGGACCAGTGGTCGCAGAAAACCATTCCGGTACCGATGGTTGTCGGTCACGAATATGTTGGTGAAGTGGTGGGTATCGGCCAGGAAGTGAAAGGCTTCCAAATTGGCGATCGCGTCTCCGGTGAAGGCCATATTACCTGCGGCCACTGCCGTAACTGCCGCGGCGGGCGTACGCACCTGTGCCGTA
Source organism: Enterobacter sp. QK-SA4 (assembly GCF_056856775.1). Classification (NCBI taxonomy): domain Bacteria; kingdom Pseudomonadati; phylum Pseudomonadota; class Gammaproteobacteria; order Enterobacterales; family Enterobacteriaceae; genus Enterobacter; species Enterobacter sp. QK-SA4. The sequence goes on along the minus strand of NZ_JBXFXH010000007.1, from coordinate 4,602,310 downwards.
ATACCATTGGCGTGGGCGTAAACCGTCCGGGCTGCTTCGCGGAATACCTGGTGATCCCGGCGTTTAACGCGTTCAAAATCCCGGACAATATCTCTGACGATCTGGCCTCCATCTTCGACCCGTTCGGCAACGCGGTGCACACGGCGCTCTCCTTCGACCTGGTCGGTGAAGACGTGCTGGTCTCCGGCGCGGGCCCAATCGGCATTATGGCGGCTGCGGTGGCGAAGCACGTGGGTGCGCGCAACGTTGTGATCACCGACGTGAACGAATACCGTCTGTCGCTGGCACGCAAAATGGGCGTCACCCGTGCGGTAGATGTCTCGAAAGAGAGCCTGACCGACGTGATGGAAGAGCTGGGCATGACCGAAGGCTTTGACGTGGGTCTGGAGATGTCCGGCGCGCCGCCGGCGTTCCGCACCATGCTCGACACCATGAACCACGGTGGACGTATCGCGATGCTGGGTATTCCGCCGTCAGATATGTCTATCGACTGGAACAAAGTCATCCTCAAGGGGCTGTTCATCAAGGGCATCTATGGCCGCGAGATGTTCGAGACCTGGTACAAGATGGCGGCGCTGATCCAGTCCGGTCTGGATCTGTCCCCGATTATTACTCACCGCTTCTCCATCGATGAGTTCCAGCAGGGCTTCGACGCGATGCGTTCCGGCCAGTCAGGAAAAGTGATCCTGAGCTGGGATAAGTAATCAAAAAGGGGCCTCAGGCCCCTTTTTTACTGATTCTTTTTCTCTTCGTCCGTCAGGTAACGCACCTTGCGGGTGTAGTCCTGACCTTTGAACAACAGTTTGTTATCCGGCGATTCAAGATACTTCTGCCATTCGGAGAGAGGGAAACCGCCGTGCGCGCCAACCACCTCTTTCGGTACAACGGCTTCCTGACCGCCGATTTTCTTCGAGACCGGCCAGTTCATCCAGTCACCCAGGTTAACCGTTTTTAGATCCAGCATGTCCAGCAGCGCGGCGAGCGGCAGCTGATCGGTCGGCGGCTGCGTGTCGTCCATCAGCTCCCAGGTATCCTGGAACAGCGTCAGCCACAGCGGGCAGATACGGCGCCAGGTCTTTTTAGTTGCCGCAAGAAACGCGCCGTTAACGTGATCGACCAGATACGGGCGCACCGTCTCTTTGTAATACGCCGGCACTTTCTCCGCTGGCGCACCGTCCAGCTTGGCAATCATTTTGCCCTGACGGAAGCTGGAGTAGATATGCATATCTGCCATGTTGATCTCGGGCATCTTGAGCAAGTTGAGATCGGAATCGATCATCAATACGCCTTCACCGCGCGCCTGCAGCGGGGCGTTAAGCTTCACCAGGCGGCTGAGGTAGATCTGCTTATAGCGGTAACCTTCCTCACGAACCGGAAGGTTAAGCGTCACTACGCGTGTTTTCGGCGGCAGTACCCCAAAGGCGGATTCAGGCTGATCGCTGACGATGACGATTTCGCTCACCCCGGTGGCATAGCGTTCCGCGAAGGTGGCAGAGAGTAATGCTTCTTCGACGAAATCTGCGCCGGTACACGGAATCACAATAGAATCCACCGCAGCAAGCGCGCCCGTCACGGGCAGAGAGCTGTAAGGAATGTTGTGTCGCCCGGTGATATGACGATAGCGAGCATTAAGAAATTTAAACATAGTTATCTCGTTTGGTTAGTGCGCGCCAAGCACGGCTTCGACACCGCTGACATAGTTTTCGATGGCATAGGTATGACAGACGTTCTGGTATGCAGCCGCAGCCAGTCGAGCCCGCAGATCCGCATCTGACCAGATATTGTCCAGATGCTGTGCAAGCTGTGAAACATCGCTCCAGGGGAAGAGCAGCCCTGTCGAATCATGATCAATCAACTCCGCCGTGCCGGTCACCTGAGAGCCAATCACGGGGATATTGAGAAGCATCGCTTCCAGCACCACGCGCGGCAGCCCCTCGCTTTTTGAGGCCAGAATAAAGGCGTCAAACGTAGCGAGGTAATCAAATGGGGTATTCTGAAAACCGGTGAAGATGACGCGGGATTCAATTCCCAGCGCTCGGGCCTGTTCCGCTAAAGCGCGACGCTCGGCACCTTCTCCGACCAGCACCATTTTCCATTTCGCCTGGGGATGTTTCTGGCTGAACTGTGCCAGCGCCTCCAGCGTGTGGTGGTTGGCTTTGCGAGGGATTAACGACCCGATACTGCCGAACACAAACGTGTCGTCATCGATGTTCAGGCGCTGGCGCATCGCGCGTCGGTCAGGTAAAGGCTGGTGGATGTCGATGGCATTATTGACCGTCGTACACAGTTCGGGCCGGACGCCATGCTCAAGCAACACGCGTTCAACGCCGTGCGAGACGGCGATGATTTTTGTGGCATGGGCATTAACCAGCTTTACCAGCGGCGGGGTTAAAACAGGTTCAATGCGGCAGTGCTGAATCAACCGCGCCTGCAGCTTTGCCGCCGCGAGATAGCCTTCCTCATTTGAGCCCGGCTGGTTATTCATATAGAGCGTATCGAAACCGCCCTGCTTGAAAAGGGTTTCGATTTTGCTGACGTTAGGCCTGATGCGCCACATGATATCCACATGACGTGTAAATGCCTTGCGGGCGCCGCGTGAGAAAAACAGCAGGCTACGTCCCGCTTCCTTCAGCAATTTGGCCCAGACCGGCTGCTGGCGTTGAGGGATAACGATGAGTGGGATCCCGATGCCGTTGAGCACCTGGCCAATCGTCTCACCTTCAGCACGACTATAATCACTGTAAAAACAACAGGTAATATCGAATTTATCGCGATTGATTCGCTTCAGGAGCTCAAGCATACTGTTGGTGCCTCCCCCCCATTCTTTACCCGTATCCAGGAGGAGAATTTTACTTTTGTGCGGCATGTCTGAATCCGTGTGCTACCCTTCAACTGACTGCATTATAAAGAATCTGTTGAAATAAAATAGATTTTTCTATTTTATTGCGCTTCAGGATTAGACAAAATTTCAAGCGTGCTTATTTGAAAAGTGTGATTCAGGACTTTAATCGTCTCTACTCATTTATATAGTATTAATAATATTAATTTAGACTGCTATTGAGAGTGGGGAAATGTTTAAAATAACGGTCTGCTTATTAACGTTTAATTCTGAAAGATTATTGCACGATGTTATCCCGCCTCTTTTGAAAATAGCGGATGAAATTGTCGTAGTCGATTCTGGCAGTACGGACAAAACACGATATATTTGTGAAAGCTTTGGCCTTCAACCCGTCTATAAAAAATTTGGCTGGCATGGCGAGCAGATGAACTATGCCACATCCTTAGCCAGCCATGACTGGGTCCTGTGCATCGACAGCGACGAAATTCTTGATCAGGAAACGGTTAATGCCGTTTTAACGTTAAAAGCAGGCGATGAGCCAGACCCGGGAATGGCATGGCAAATATGCCGCCACTGGTTTGTTCTGGGTGAGGAAGTCCGGACGATTTATCCTGTTTCATCCCCTGATTATCCTGTGCGTCTTTTTAACCGTAACCAGTCCCGGTTTAATAACCGACCGGTAGACGATCAGGTCGAAGGTTTTCTCCGTTGTGAACGTATTCCGGGTTATGTAAAACATGATACGTTTCCCACGCTGCATGAGCTTTTTAACAAATTAAATTGTTATACAACCCGCCTGGTTCAACATCAAAAAATACGGCCCTCTATCGGGCGCGGCGTAATCAGCGCCATCGGGGCTTTTTTCAAATGGTATCTGTTTAGCGGCGCCTGGCGTATGGGCAAAGTGGGGGTTGCGACGGGACTGTACGCCACAGCCTATAGCTTTTTGAAGTATTTCAAATCCTGGTATCAGCATCAGGAAAAAAAAGAGCCCGTTGCTAACGAGCAGACGGACTCTCAGATTGCGAAATAAGCGTCAGGCTTTCTTACCCCATCCCTGCCACTGCTGCTGGACGTAATTCACCAGCGTACTGTTACTGATGCTGTCTCCGATGACGGAGAAGAAGCGGGTTGCATAGACCGGTTCAAGCGGTTGCTTAGGTACACAGCGCTTCACGCCGCGGAACGGATTGCGCGGCGCTGTCGGGACAGGCTGCGCAGAATTTGGTTTAGAGGTATCCACCTGCGGCTCGTTCAGCAGATCGCTCGGACGCACCAGCGTGATATCGGCAGGCAGGGTCGGCAGCATCTGCTGCAGGACGCGGACAGTAGACGGGTGCGGGTGACCGATGGCGATGGCTGAGCCATTGCGGCGGGCCAGCTGTACCGCGCGATTAAACTGCATGCGAATATCGGCTTCGTTCTGGGTATCATCCAGGAACACCTTGCGCTTAATCACCTTTACGCCCGTTCCCTGAGCGGCACGCATTGCCTGGCTGTTGCCGATGGTCATGCTGTCGAGGAAGTAGAGGTTGTAACGCTCCAGCGCCTGCATCACTTTGAGCATCCCGAACAGGCTTGATGTCATCGCGCTGCCCATATGGTTGTTCAGCCCTACGGCATACGGCACTTTGTTGTAGGCGTCGCGGATGATGCGCTCGATCTCCTCGCTGCTCATATCCGGGCGCAGGGTATCTTTTTCCAGCGGCTGCTTGCTGAGCGGGGCCATCGGCAGGTGGATCAGCACCTGATGACCGCTGCTGTGGGCTTTGGTCGCCATTTCGCGCGCGTGGGGCGCATTTGGAAGAACGGCGACAGAGATGGCCGACGGCATCGCCAGCACCTGATTTTCATAGTGTGGACGATAACCGAAGTCATCAATCACGATAGCGAGTTTACCTGCGTATACCGGTGCAGCCAGCGCCAGCGCGCTGACGACGGAGAAAACCATTCGACGAAATTGAAGCAAAACTTATCTTCCCAACCACGGCTGTGGATTGACCGCCTGACCCTGGCGACGAATTTCGAAATAGAGTGACGGGCGGCCCTGACCGCCACTGCTGCCCACAAGGGCGATGGGTTGGCCTGCGCGCACCTGCGTGCCAACGCTGACCAGCGCGCTCTGGTTGTAGCCGTAAAGGCTCATGTCGCCTTTACCGTGTTCGACCACCACCACCAGCCCGTAACCTTGCAGCCAGTCGGCCAGAATTACGCGGCCATCGGCGATGGCTTTCACTTCGCTACCTTCAGACGCACCGATAACGATCCCTTTCCAACGTAGCTCACCCTGCAGCTGTTCGCCATAGCGATGCAGAATTGAACCGCGAACGGGCCAGAAAGCCTGACCGCGAGGAGAGCCCAAACCGCCGGTACGCGACATCAGAGAGCGTTCGCTCTCGCTTGGCTTGTAGGTGGTCCCTTTGCGGGACGCTTCCTGCTGCTTGTCGCGAACGGCCTGCGCCTCGCGCGCCTCTTTTTCGGCGCGCGCTTTCGCCGCCGCTTCCGCACGGGCGATGCTGTTACGCAGTTTTGATTCGTTGGCGCGCATTTCGCTGAGCTGGCTCTGACCTTCCTGAATGGAGGATTCAAGGCCGGAAAGGGTTTTCTTACGCTCGTTGCGAGCCTGCTCAAGCTTCGCCTGCTGGGCCTGCTGATCGTAGAGCAGCGTCTGCTGCTGGCTCTGCTTCTCTTCCAGCTCGGCTTTTTGCGTTGAGACCTCTTCGCGCGTCTGCTTCAGCTGCGCGATCGTCTCCTGACGCGCCTGGTTGAGATAGCCAAAGTAGGCCTGCAGGCGCTGACCGCGCTGGCTCTCTTCGCCGCTGAGGATCAGCTGGAGTCCGGTATGTTCACCCTGACGGAATGCGGCATCAAGCTGTGCGGCAAGATTGCGCTCCTGCGCATCGCGCTGGCGCTCGAGTTTGGCAATCGACGCGCTCATCTCGTCGATCTGTTTATTCAACTGGGCGAGGGTGTTTTGCGTTTCACGGAGTTTACGCGTTGCGGCGGAGATCGCCTCTTCCTGCTGCTTAAGCTGGGCGAGCAGGGCGGAGCGCTGCTGCTGCTGCTGGCGTACCGCACGCTCTTTGGCGGCGATATCGGCCTGAATGGATTTCAGCTGGTCGCGGTCATCCGCGTGGGCGGATGCGGCGCACAGCAATACGCCAGCGCTGAGTGCGCTGGCGTAAAACAGAGGTCTGACTGATAACCTAAGCGGCTTCACGACCCATGTGATTGAAAAAATCGCCTTTCCCCTCATGGGGAGCGATTATTCCACGATGAACAGCGGCTTACCAGTCATCTCTTCAGGGATCGGCATACCCATCAGCGACAGCATGGTTGGCGCGATGTCAGAAAGCTTGCCGCCTTCCACTGCTTTCAGTGATTTATCACCCACATAAATCAGCGGAACAGGCAGGTTGGTATGGGCCGTGTGCGCCTGGCCGGTCGCCGGGTCGCGCATCTGTTCAGCGTTACCGTGGTCAGCGGTGATCAGCAGCTGGCCGCCAACGGATTCAACCGCTTTCGCTACCTGCTCAACACAGTGGTCCAGCGCTTCTACCGCTTTCACAGCCGCTTCCATCACCCCTGTATGCCCAACCATGTCGCCGTTCGGGTAGTTACAGATGATGGTGTCGTACTTACCGCTCTCGATGGCCGCAACCAATTTTTCCGTCAATTCTGCAGAGCTCATTTCTGGCTGCAGATCGTAGGTAGCGACTTTCGGGGAGTTGATCAGAGTGCGGTCTTCGCCTTTGAACGGCTCTTCAACGCCACCGTTAAAGAAGAAGGTCACGTGCGCGTATTTTTCAGTTTCGGAAATACGCAGCTGCGTTTTGTCGTTCTTCGCCATCCACTCGCCAAAGGTGTTTGCCAGAGATGCTGGCGGATACGCGCAAGGCGCTTTGATGTCTGCGGCGTATTCAGTCAGCTGGATGAAGTCCAGTTTTACCACTTTCTTACGGGCAAAACCGTCGAAGTCGCTGTTGACGAAGGCACGGGTGATTTCACGCGCGCGGTCAGCGCGGAAGTTCATGAAGATCAGCGCGTCACCATCTTCCATGGCGGCGTCGGCCTGGCCTTCAGCGCGGATCACGGACGCTTTAACGAATTCGTCATTTTCATCACGTGCATAGGCCGCTTCCAGCGCTTCAACGGCGGTCGCGAACTGGAATTCACCTTTTGCCAGGGTCATCAGGTCATAGGCCTGTTCAACGCGATCCCAGCGGTTGTCGCGGTCCATGGCGTAGTAACGGCCAATGATGGACGCTACGCGGCCTTTACCCAGCGCGGCGAACTTCTCTTCGAAGGCTTGCAGAGAGCCTTTTGCGCTGCGTGGTGGCGTATCGCGTCCGTCCAGGAAGGCGTGCAGATAGATTTTTTCCGCACCGCGCTCGGCGGCCAGTTCAACCATCGCCATGATGTGATCTTCGTGGCTGTGAACGCCGCCAGCAGAGAGCAGGCCCATGATGTGTACGGCCTTGCCAGCGGCAACGGCTTTATCGACCGCGCCAGACAGCGTTGGGTTGGAGAAGAAGGTGCGTTCTTTGATTTCAACGTCCAGACGCGTCAGATCCTGATACACAATACGCCCGGCGCCCAGGTTTACGTGACCGACTTCGGAGTTGCCCATCTGGCGGTCCGGCAGGCCTACTTCCAGGCCAGACGCGTCAATCAGCGTATGCGGACGTTTCGCCCACAGGGCATCCATGACCGGGGTTTTGGCGTTGAAAATAGCGTTATCCTGGCTATCTTCACGGTAGCCATAGCCATCCAGAATCACCAGTACCATAGGTTTTTTAGAAACCGACATTGCGACAACCTCATGCTCAAGAGTCAAAATTTGCGTAATTTTACTACAGCTGAATCGATCAAATAGCCGCAGAAGATCAAAGAAAGCGCAGGGGCAAGATGTTCATCAGACCATTTTGAGGCATTTTTTTAGGTGGCATGCCGCAGAAAATGGATTAGGTTATGGTCGCTGGCTGTATTTGCCAGAACGCACAGGTATACTCCTGTCCTGGTTTTTTTTATCACTTAGTCGGGAGTAGTTACCCTCCATGCAAGAAATTATGCAATTCGTTAGCCGCCATCCGGTTCTGAGCATCGCGTGGATTGGCCTGCTGGCTGCTGTGCTGTTCACCACATTTAAGAGCCTGACGTCTAAAATTAAGGTTATCACCCGTGGTGAAGCGACGCGTCTGATCAACAAAGAAGATGCCGTCGTGGTCGATCTGCGTCAGCGTGACGATTTCCGTAAAGGTCACATTGCGGGCGCAATCAACCTGCTGCCAGCTGAAATCAAAGCGAACAACGTCGGTGAGCTTGAGAAACACAAAGCCCAGCCGATTATCGTTGTCGATGCGACCGGCATGCAGGCACAGGAATCTGCCAGCGCGCTTCATAAAGCAGGCTTCGAAAACGTAACGGTGCTGAAAGAAGGTATTTCCGGCTGGAGCGGGGAAAATCTTCCTTTGGTACGCGGTAAATAAGGAGTTCAGTCATGGCCAATATTGAGATCTATACCAAAGCGACGTGCCCGTTCTGTCATCGTGCGAAAGCGCTGCTGAACAGCAAAGGCGTCACGTTCCAGGAACTGCCGATCGACGGTGACGCGATTAAACGCGAAGAGATGATCAAACGTAGTGGTCGCACGACGGTTCCGCAGATTTTTATTGATGCGCAGCACATTGGCGGCTGTGATGACTTGTATGCGCTCGACGCCCGTGGTGGACTCGATCCGCTGCTGAGCTAAGAGACTTTAGGACAATTAAAAAGGGTATTTCCATGTCAGAACAAAACAACACCGAAATGACTTTCCAGATCCAGCGTATCTACACCAAGGACGTCTCTTTCGAAGCGCCAAATGCGCCGCATGTTTTCCAGAAAGACTGGCAGCCAGAGGTTAAACTTGATCTGGATACCGCATCTACCCAGCTGGCAGATGACGTGTATGAAGTCGTGCTGCGTGTGACCGTTACCGCGTCCCTGGGCGAAGAAACTGCATTCCTGTGTGAAGTTCAGCAGGGCGGCATCTTCTCTATCGGCGGTATCGAAGGCAACCAGATGGCGCATTGCCTGGGTGCGTACTGCCCGAACATTCTGTTCCCGTATGCGCGTGAATGCATCACCAGCCTGGTTTCTCGCGGTACATTCCCGCAACTGAACCTTGCGCCAGTTAACTTTGATGCGCTGTTCATGAACTATCTGCAGCAGCAAGCTGGCGAAGGTGCTGAACAACATCAGGATGCCTGATGAGCACTGTTAATGCGTCAATGACTGTGATCGGTGCCGGCTCATACGGCACCGCTCTTGCCATCACGCTGGCAAGAAATGGTCACGAAGTGGTTCTCTGGGGCCACGACCCAAAACATATCGCAACGCTGCAACGCGACCGTTGTAACGTGGCGTTTCTTCCGGACGTTCCGTTCCCCGACTCCCTGCACCTTGAAAGCGACCTTGCGACCGCGCTGGCGGCCAGCCGCAACATTCTGATTGTGGTCCCGAGCCATGTATTTGGCGACGTGCTCCGTCAGATTAAGCCGCTGATGCGCCCGGATGCGCGCATTGTCTGGGCGACAAAAGGACTGGAAGCCGAAACCGGACGCCTGCTGCAGGACGTTGCCCGCGAAGCGCTGGGTGATGCGATCCCGCTGGCGGTCATCTCCGGCCCGACCTTTGCCAAAGAGCTGGCCGCTGGCCTGCCGACGGCGATTTCGCTGGCCTCCACCGATCAGGCCTTCTCCGACGATCTTCAACAGCTGCTGCACTGCGGCAAGAGCTTCCGCGTCTACAGCAACCCCGATTTTATCGGCGTGCAGCTGGGCGGTGCGGTGAAGAACGTGATTGCGATTGGTGCCGGGATGTCAGACGGCATTGGCTTTGGTGCCAATGCGCGTACGGCGCTGATCACCCGAGGACTGACCGAAATGTCCCGCCTGGGCGAAGCGCTGGGTGCCGATCCGGCCACCTTTATGGGAATGGCTGGCCTGGGCGACCTGGTGCTGACCTGTACCGATAACCAGTCTCGTAACCGCCGTTTTGGCATGATGCTCGGACAGGGCAGCGATGTTAAAGGCGCGCAGGAGAAGATTGGTCAGGTGGTTGAAGGCTACCGCAATACCAAGGAAGTCCGCGAGTTGGCGCACCGTTTCGGTGTCGAAATGCCAATAACCGAGGAAATTTATCAGGTATTGTATTGCGGAAAAAATGCGCGCGAGGCAGCATTGACCTTATTAGGTCGTGCGCGCAAGGACGAGCGTAGCAGTAACTAGTCGGAACCGTTGTCACCTGAATGACCCAGCCAGCGCAGAACTGGCTGGTCATTAACTATCGTCTGGAGTAAGCAATGCCGTGTGAAGAACTGGATATCGTCTGGAACAATATTAAAGCCGAAGCCCGGGCGCTGGCCGACTGCGAGCCTATGCTGGCCAGTTTCTACCACGCGACGCTACTCAAGCACGAAAATCTCGGCAGCGCGCTGAGCTATATGCTCGCCAACAAGCTGGCTTCCTCGATCATGCCCGCTATCGCTATTCGTGAAGTGGTGGAAGAGGCGTACGCCGCAGACCCGGAAATGATCGCCTCTGCCGCCTGCGATATTCAGGCCGTGCGCACGCGTGATCCGGCGGTCGATAAATATTCTACGCCGCTGCTGTACCTGAAAGGCTTCCACGCCCTGCAGGCTTACCGCATCGGCCACTGGCTGTGGAATGAAGGCCGCCGCGCGCTGGCGATCTTCCTGCAAAACCAGGTTTCCGTGACGTTCCAGGTCGATATTCACCCGGCTGCGAAAATTGGCCGCGGGATCATGCTCGACCACGCCACCGGGATTGTCGTCGGGGAAACGGCGGTCATTGAAGATGACGTCTCGATCCTGCAGTCGGTTACCCTGGGCGGTACCGGTAAAACCAGCGGCGATCGCCATCCGAAAATCCGTGAAGGGGTGATGATTGGCGCGGGTGCCAAAATCCTTGGCAATATCGAAGTCGGGCGCGGTGCGAAGATCGGCGCAGGCTCCGTGGTGCTCCAGCCCGTGCCGCCGCATACCACCGCCGCAGGCGTACCGGCGCGCATCGTCGGTAAACCAGACAGCGATAAGCCTTCCATGGACATGGATCAGCACTTCAACGGCATTCACCATACGTTCGAGTATGGTGACGGCATTTAACTTCTGAGAATGGCGCCCGGATACCCCAGCTGGCGCCAGGCTTCATACACCACCACCGACACCGCATTCGACAGGTTCATGCTGCGGCTGTCCGGCATCATCGGAATACGGATTTTCTGCTCGGCGGGCAGGGCATCCAGGATCGTGGCCGGCAGGCCGCGGGTTTCCGGGCCAAACATCAGATAGTCACCTGCCTGATAGCTCACGGCGCTATGCGCTGGCGTGCCTTTGGTAGTCAGGGCGAACATGCGCTGCGGCTTCTCTGCTTCCAGAAACGCGGCGTAATCGTGATGGCGAACGACGGCGGTAAATTCATGATAATCCAGCCCTGCGCGACGCAGACGTTTGTCGTCCCACGTAAAGCCCATCGGCTCAATGATATGCAGACGAAAACCGGTGTTGGCACACAGGCGGATAATATTGCCGGTATTCGGCGGAATTTCTGGTTCGAATAAAACGATGTTAAGCATGCTGCCCCCTTAATTGCGGGGGCAGAATAGCAGAAAAGAGAGTAACTACGCGACGCCGGGTTCCTGCGAGCGGCCGTACAGCATTTTGTAGACGGTAGCCGCAGCGGCTACCAGAGCGGGCACGCTGAGGATCATTAAAATACTGTCTGCCTGCCACTGCATAGAGAGAAGCTGGGCGCTGGTCATGGTTCCCGCTACGCCGCCAAAGCGGCCGATCCCCTGCATCCAGGCGATGCCCGTCGCGCGGCACTCGGTAGGGTAAAAGGTGGCGGCCAGGGTTTGCATGCCCGATTGCGCGCCATTCATCGCGATCCCCATCAGGAAAATCAGCCCGCCAAACAGGGCGATATGGTTATGCTCAATGCCAAGCAAAAGGATGAGGCCCATTGTCAGCACGAAACCACACGCGACCACCCGGTGCGCTTCCCAGCGGTCCATCATCCAGCCCGCGAGCAGAATGCCTGCGGTGCCGCCGAAGGTGAACAGCGAGGTCAGCCATGCGGATTCTGCCAGGGCATAGCCCATTCCCTGCATCAGCGTTGGCATCCAGCTCAGCAGAACGTAGTAAATGACCAGCCCCATAAAATAGGTCACCCACAGCATCAGGGTGCCGGGCAGCCAGGGCATGGAAAACAGCTGCGACACGCTCCCTTTTTTAGAGGCGACTTTCTCCTCCGCCAGGAAAAAGCCCGTGACGCTATCCAGCGTGCTGCGGGCAAACCGGCTGGCGATGCGGCGGACCTGCATGACGTCTTTCCCGCGCTGCACCAGAAACTTCACGGACTCCGGTAAAAACAGCGCCAGCAGCAGCGTTAAAACCAGCGGCGCAATCGCCCCGGTCAGCAGCACGCTTCGCCAGCCGTGGTGGGGGATAAGCCAGGAAGAGATCGCGCCGCCGCCCGCCGCACCCAGAGGGAAGCCGCAGTACATGGTATTGATCGCCATGGCGCGACAGCGCTGGGGGGCAAACTCGGAGATCAGCGTGATGGCGTTAGGCATTGCGGCGCCGAGGCCCAGGCCCGTCAGAAAGCGCCACAGCGTGAGCGTATTCAGACTTTGCGCCCAGGCCGTCCCCAGGCTCGCAAGGCCGAAGAACAGGCACGAAAAGACCAGCACGCGCTTGCGCCCCATCCGGTCCGATACCGGACCGGCAACCAGCGCGCCCAGCGACAGCCCCAGCAGCGCTGCGCTCAGCACCGGCCCCAGATCCTGTTTGTGTATTCCCCATTCTGCCGACAGCGTAGGCGCGATGTAACCCATCGCTGCCGTATCAAAACCATCGATCGCCAGAACCAGAAAGCCCAGCACAATGAGCAGCCAGTGAAACCCTGAAAAGGGACTCTCATCGATCACCTGCTGAATATCCACCTTACCTGAATACGCCATACGCTCCACTCCGATCTGATGTTGTTTTTGTGTTCTTGTATTTGCTTGTCTATACAATTGCGGACGGCGGGTGAATGTCAAATTTTCTTATCCAATATGTTATCTGGATGTTATTTTTGGCGTAAAAAAGCGCCCGAGGGGGGAAATCGGGCGCGTGAGAAAGGGGGATTAACCGGCGAAGGTCAGGCCGCGTTTCCCTGAGCAAGTGGCGCCAGCGCCGCCGGTAATTTGCTTAACTCCTGCACCAGGGAATCTCTGCTGATTTCACCGATCGTTTTCGCTCCTGTGAGCGTCATCGCCACCTTCATCTCTTTTTCGATCAGGTTGAGCAGATTCGCCACCCCTGCCTGGCCCGCCGTCGCCAGCGCATACAGATACGCGCGCCCCAGCAGCACGCTGTCGGCGCCCAGCGCAATCATGCGCACCACGTCCAGCCCGTTGCGGATGCCGCTGTCGGCCAGGATCGCAATATCGCCTTTCACCGCATCGGCGATGGCCGGCAGGGCGCGTGCGGAAGAGAGCACCCCGTCAAGCTGGCGTCCGCCGTGGTTAGAGACCACAATCCCGTCTGCGCCAAAGCGTACCGCGTCGCGGGCATCCTCCGGGTCAAGGATCCCTTTGATCACCATCGGGCCGTCCCAGAATTCGCGGATCCACTCCAGGTCTTTCCACGAGATCGACGGATCGAAGTTGTTCGCCAGCCAGCCGATGTAATCTTCCAGCCCGGTCGGTTTACCGAGGTATGCCGAGATATTGCCCAGATCGTGCGGACGACCGTTCAGGCCGACATCCCACGCCCACTGCGGGTGAGTAACCGCCTGCCAGTAGCGGCGGAGCGCAGCATTCGGGCCGCTCATGCCTGAGTGGGCATCACGATAGCGCGCGCCGGGAGTCGGCATATCGACGGTAAAGACCAGCGTGGAGCAGCCCGCCGCTTTGGCGCGCTCGAGCGCGTTGCGCATAAAGCCGCGATCGCGCAGGACGTATAGCTGGAACCACATCGGGCGCTTGATGGTCGGGGCGACCTCTTCAATCGGGCAGACGGACACGGTGGAGAGGGTAAACGGAATGCCTTTGGCATCCGCCGCCGCGGCCGCCTGCACTTCGCCACGGCGGGCATACATGCCGCACAGGCCCACAGGCGCGAGCGCGACGGGCATGGAAAGCGTTTCGTTAAACAGCTTTGTCTCAAGGCTCAGGTCAGACATATTCTTCAGCACGCGCTGGCGCAGAGCCACCTCCGACAAGTCTTCCACGTTGCGGCGCAGGGTGTATTCGGCATACGCCCCGCCGTCGATGTAGTGGAACAGGAACGGGGGCAAAATGCGCTGCGCTGCGGCGCGATAGTCACTGGCTGCTGAAATAATCATGCTTTGTTCTCCCTGGAAATATCACTGTCGCCAGGCAGACGGGTAATACGCGCCTGTCGGGCCTGGTCTTCATCGAATCGTTTAATGGTGGTGTGCACGAAACCGAGATGCGCCATCATCGCTTTGCGCGCGGCCTCGGCATCACCGGCCAGAATGGCGTTGAGCACCGCCTCGTGCTGTTCGGTCAGCCGGGCAAACACCGGCGGAACCAGATACATGCGCTGGCGGCTCTGTTTAACGGAGGATTGCAGCAGGTCGAAGAACCCGCGCATGGTCTGGAGCAGCACCACATTGTGCGACGCCTCGGCAATCGCCAGGTGAAAACGGACATCCGCCTGGGAGGCGATATCCGGGTCGCTGCTCTGCGTGGCCTCAAAGCAGGCGATGAGTTTCTCTTTGTCGGCGTCGGTTGCCCGCATGGCCGCGTGCCAGGCGGTACTGGTTTCGATAGCGTGACGCGCTTCAAGGATGTCGAAGCTGTAGTCCGGGTCGTTCTCCATCAGCGTCTTCAGCGGCTGCACGATGCTTTGCTCGGACCAGTCGTCATGCTGCCAGCGTACAAAGGTGCCGCCGCCGCGACGGCTCACCAGCACCCCTTCGCTAACCAGCGTCGCCAGCGCCTCGCGCAGAGAATTGCGCGACACGCCAAGCTGGGCGGCGAGCTGGCGTTCGGCGGGCAACTTCATGCCCGCTTCTAGCTGTTGTTCTTCAATCAGCGCCCGCACGCGAGAGGCAATCTCGTCGGACAGGCGTCTGGGCATTACTATCATGGGATCATCCAGGTTAAGACATAGGCCTGCAGGGTGGTGATCACCCCAACCATGCAGGTGAATATCAGGCTGTGTTTCACGGTAAAGCGGAACAGATCCGACTCTTTACCGACCAGTCCCACCGCCGCACAGGCAATGGCGATGGATTGTGGAGAGATCATTTTTCCGGTCACGCCGCCGGTGGTATTCGCGGCCACCAGCAGGACGTCCGACACGCCAATCTGCTGGGCCGCCGTTGCCTGCAGCGCGGCGAACAGGGCGTTAGACGAGGTATCGGAACCGGTCAGGAACACCCCCAGCCAGCCGAGGAACGGCGAGAAGAAGGTGAAGGCGTGGCTGGTATGGGCCAGCGCCAGCGCCAGCGTCGATGACAGGCCGGAGTAGTTCGAGATAAACGCGAACGCCAGCACCATGCCGATGGAGTAAATCGGCAGCATCAGCTCTTTAACGGTCGCGGCAAAGGTCTGCACCGCAGCCGCAGGCTTCATGCGCAGCCATACTACGGAAAGAATAGCGGCAAACAGGATGGCGGTACCGGTGGCGGAGAACCAGTCGAATTTATAGACCGCGGCATACGGCGTGGCAGCGTGCACCACCGGCGGCATACGGGCGACCATCTTGTCGAGGAACGGTACGGAAATATTAATCACCATGTCGTACAGCGCCCCACCCGGCGCGAACAGGGCTTTAAACGGCGGGATGCTCCACAGGGTGACCGTTGCGGTCAGGAACAGGAACGGCGACCAGGCGCGGATCACCTGTCCTGCCGTATAGCCCGTGCGCGCCAGGGTCTGATCAACCTGCGAGGCGCCCATGTCGGTGAAGCGGAAAATACGCACCGGCTGCCAGCGTTTCAGGAACAGCGTCAGACAGACCAGCGACACCAGCGAAGAGATGATGTCCGGCAGCTCCGGGCCGAGGAAGTTCGAGCTGAGGTATTGAGCGATAGCGAACGAACCGCCCGCCACCATCACCGCTGGCCAGGTCTCCTTCACGCCGCGCCAGCCGTCCATAATCGCCATGATCCAGAACAGGACGATAATGGTCAGGAAGGGCAGCTGGCGGCCAACCATCTGGCCGATCTCGAAGCTGTCCAGCCCGGTGACCTGTCCGGCCACCAGAATCGGAATACCCATCGCACCAAACGCAACCGGCGCGGTGTTCACAATCAGGCACAGACCCGCGGCATAGAGCGGGTTAAAGCCCAGACCGACCAGCAGCGCGGCGGTGATCGCCACCGGTGCGCCAAAGCCTGCCGCGCCTTCCAGAAACGCCCCGAAGGAGAAGCCGACAATCAGCATCTGCAGGCGCTGGTCCGGCGTGATGGAAAGAATCGACGAACGGATTATGTCGAACTGCCCGGTTTTCACCGAGATTTTATAGACAAACACCGCCGCGATGATGATCCACGCAATCGGCCACAGGCCGTAGAAGAAACCGTAGACGACGGAGGCCAGCGCGCGATCGACCGGCATTTTATAGAAGAACAGCGCAACCATCAGGGCGATAGCAACGGTATACGTCGCGGCGAGGTAGCCCTTCAGCTTGAGCTTAATCAGCGCAAAGAAGAAGAACAGGATCGGAAGCGATGCGATCAGGCTCGACAGCCAGATATTACCGGCCGGGTCGTAGTTTTGTTGCCAGAGGCTCATGCAGGTCTCCTGGGGACCAGACAGCCTGCGCTGCGGGTGAGTCTCCGCTCAACTCTGCGTCACAGGTTGTGTAAAAGTGGTCCTGCCAATGTTGTGTTGTAGGGTTAATGACAATGAATGGTTAACCAAATGTTATGGTTAGGCAATGGGTTTGTGAGCGGAAATAATGGAATTGTGAACGGGGGAAGAAAGAAAAGGGGGATTGGTTGGGCCAATTTGAAGCTGGGGCTCCACAGTATGATAGTGGGCCCCGCAGAAGAGTTAATCGAATTTCAGGAATTAGACAGCATTTTGAATAGAAGCGGTCTCCCCGATGACTATCAAACCATCTTGTTGCTTAAGACGGTTATCTTTAATCTCCAGCTCAATAACATCGGAGATCACTTTTCGAAGAACACTACTGGTTGATTTAAAACCAAGCATCCTTGAGACAGATGTAATGATTTCATCTTCAGTTGCTCCAAGGCTTGCGCTAACGATGCCAAATATACCCGAAGCGATTTCTATAGGTGCGATCAGTTCTGGTTTACGCAAGCTTGCAGACAAGACGTTCTGTCTGTTGCGGAGTCGAATCGTTACTTCCTTGTGTATGAAAAATTCATGTTCCTTATAAATATTACCTTTCCTGCAGGCAATTTGAGCAGCATGACTAACAACGCTTTCTATCCGTGCACCAGCCCGTTGTAATCCCCATGCGGAGCGAAGACGAGTTATTACCTCGTTAATATGGATAGGAGATTCTGTGAAGACTATTTTTTCAACCATGTCAGCAAGTATGCCGATTGGTGTTTCATGTAAAGCATATGAAAGATTGGCTTCGGGCTGTGCTTCTTCATAACTCACAGACTGGTCATTAGCGGAATCAGTTCTATCAAAACCAACCTCAATAACGTCTTCTCGTTCAACTGCCACGATATCAATAGAAACAGCTCGGGAACGCCCGTGTGTATGTTCTGCTCTGCTATTCAGTTCTGCTTTTGCATTATCAATAGCATCAATAACTTTTTGCAATTGTTCCTCTGGTCTTTGGAACCAATCCGTACTCCAGATTCGGTGTATTATCCAACCATGATCTTCAAGTACGGCCTGACGTAAACGATCACGCTCTCGGGCAGACCGAGAGGAATGATAAGCACTGCCATCACATTCGATCCCGAGAAGATAACGTCCCGGTAATTCAGGATCGGCAATTGCTAGATCGATAAAGAAGCCAGCAATTCCTACTTGCGGGTGTACTTGATAGCCTCGGTTCTGAAGTGCTGAGGCGACTTGTTCTTCAAATACGCTATCCATCGGACGCCCGGAAACTTTGGACATTGATAAGCGTCCTGTACGGGCATATTGAAGGAATAGTTTGAACGCTATTACGCCAACACCTTTCGCTCGCTCAAGATCAATATCTTCATCGGTGATCGATGCAAAAACCTCACATCGACGTTTTGCACGGCTAATCAGCACATTCAGCCGTCGCTCACCACCTTGCGAACCCAGAGGGCCAAATCGCATTGCCAGATAGCCTTGTTTATTACGCGCATACCCTACAGAGATCATGATGACATCACGTTCATCACCTTGGATATTTTCCAGGTTTTTAATGAAGAATGGCTCTCCTGGATGGGAATTAAAGAAATCCTCATATTGAGGATTTAAACGGCGAAGAACCTCTAATTCATCCTGAATAGCCTTACGTTGTGAAACCGAGAATGTTGCGACTCCCAGTGACAATTCGGGATTCTGCTGTACATGCTCAAGAATTGCGGTAGCAATTCTTTTTGCCTCAATAGGGTTGGCATTACCTGCACCTGATTCGAAAACACCGTTTTCAACATAATGGAATCGCAAGCCCATACCCGCCTCTTCAGTGTATGGGCTTGGTACTATAAACAATTTGTTTTCGTAGAACTGACTATTAGAAACCGCAATAAGCGACTGGTGTCGACTACGGTAATGCCAGCGGAGCATTCGCTGTGGCAAGCCTCTGGCAACAAACAATCCAAGTATGCTTTCGATATCTGCTACTTGCGTCGAATCTTCATCCCCATCATCGTTACTGGCTTCAGTCATGCGAGAGAAGAAACTGGTTGGCGGCAATTGCCTTTCGTCCCCGACAACAACAACTTGCTGACAGCGCGCAATTGCACCTATGGCATCGACAGGCTGAATCTGGCTGGCTTCGTCCATAACGAGCAAATCAAATTTTTGCTTACCTGGGATCAAGAATTGTGCGACAGAGAGTGGGCTCATCATCATGACCGGTTTGATTGCCTGAATTGCCGGGCCCGCTTTAAGCATCAATTGGCGAATAGGCATATGGCCTCTTTTCCTCGCCATTTCGGCACGCAGGACTCCAACCGGACCTGCAGCTCCGATTTTTGAAGGAATACGACGATGGTGTGCCCGAGCGACCTCAATACTTGAGCTCTTTATACGGCGTAAATCCATTTCGGCAAAGTACTGCACTTTTCGGTTATGAAGTTCACCGTCGAAGCGGGAAAGAGACGGTGTCTCTTTAGCCATTAAACTGAACAGCGATTCATAGTAGGTATATTCGACCGAGCTATAACAAGTTGATAATGGTAAGCGCCCATCCTCAAGCCGTTCTACAACTTCTGAGAGTCCCAAATTATTTGCCTGGTTGCGCCGATGTTGCCAGGCAACCCATTTAGACAGTTGTTCGGCATTTTCAGTCCAGGAGGTTAGTTTTTGCAGGACACTATCGATACGTAAATGCTGATTATCCAAATGGAAGAATTCGTCGGTGGACGATTCGAGTTCGTTGGCCAGATTTTCAAGTTCGTTAATGATAGAGACACGTGTCGCTGAAAGTTGATTAGCGGAGTTCAGTAACTCACCACGATCGTTTACTGTCGCGCATATGAAGCGTAAGTCACCGTGTTTTTCAATCCATGTACAATCGCTAACGATATTTTGCCAGTTGGACAGTGTACCTCGCCATGCACTACCCAATGCTGCGCTTCCCAATTCGTATTGGGATTCGATGGCCTTCTTTTGATATTGCAATGCGATAATCTTCTTGACCAGCGCCAGACGTTCACCAGGGCGATCTGCCGGATCTTTAAACACCTGTTGTGATGTTGAATCTATACGACTAAGTTTTTGAGCCATAGCTTCAACATAGCTTAATGGAACACGCTTAATAGAATAATGATTATCAAACCAGGATTCTGCAGTTGCGCCAAAAGCCTTCCAAAGTTGTTTCAGTTCAATATCGGCTTGATTAAGAAGCTGCTCCAGTTTCTGGCTAAAGTGCCTCAACGTTTCACGATCAGACAGTTGGCTCGCCAGTAAACGTGCTTCTGAACCAACATCTTTAAGCGTTGCCATCCATTCTACTAATGCCTTCAGAGCACTGCTGTCACTGTTTTCACCACGCCAATGTGAGCCAAACGCACTGTTCCCAAACTCGCTAGCGTTGGCGATGTTTTTTCGTAGCGCTTGCGCCTGAATAACCTTATCCAAAAGCTCAATTTGCTGCTGAATAGGTTGATTTGTATTTCGAATGAGGGATTGAGCAAGTGCACGTGAACGACGCCATTCGCTGTTCAGTATTTTGAACATCCCAGTATGTATCGCAAGGTTATGGCGAATTTGTGTGAGTTCGGTATCCCAAATGGTCTCCGAAACATGGGGATCGATTTTCTGACGCAAAGAATGTAAATCAGCGATTGAATTGACCAACTCTCTGGCTTGTTCGACACCATGCTCCCATACGGAAGCGACAAAAGCTTGCGGGCTCGCATCGGGGGCATCAGCTACGCGTATGCTGAGTTCAATCAGATTATTGATTTCCTGAGATGAACGATACAGAGATTCAGTACCAAGCTCTTTCGTCAGAAGGGCCACTGTTAATTGAATTTGCGGTAATAGTGGTAGTAATGCTCTGGCAGCTGAGAAGGCATCTGGCAAAAGATCCTCTGGGACTGTTTGCAGTTCATCTCGGAATTCAAGTAGAGGGGTATCAAACTGTTCATCATGAAGCTGGTCTTTGATTTCCTCGAAATTATTTTGATACGTTGTACCCTGCTCAATTAGACTTTTTATTTCGTAAAGAGAGTTAGACCAGACAGGATTAACTAGTGCAGCTTCCTCTAACTCAGGTGCCTGATTTATGAGGTTAGCAATCTGAAAAATTTTGTCCGCCTCGTTGAAAAGTACTGGTTCAGGTATTATTCCAACTCGTACAGCTAAAGTCGCTATAGTGTTTTGAAAGTCATGTACTTTGTGTAACAACGTAGTAATTTTTGGCATCAGGCGATCGAGTTCACCCGGTAAAACGGATTCTCGTTTGACACCATTCCAGGGATGATTATGGGGTAGCCCAATATTCTCAATTCGTTCAATAAGCTCTTTAACGAGATCCAGTCGTTTTATCAGATCGTTATTACTCCATTCATCGAAGCCATGAAGAATGAAGTCCGTAGGTGTTTGTTCATTTTGACGCAATCTTACCAATTGCCCAATCACCTGATAAGGGCTCAAACCCGAAGGTGTATAGACTTTGTGGAGGCGCGCTGGGTGGGCATTCAGGGAGTCACGAGCTTCGGTTAAGTTCTCAATTAATTCATCAGGAAATTCACCGCGGGGTGAACCTAAATCCCATACTCGCTTCAACTCCTCGAGTAAAAGTCGTTTATTGGCCTTGTTGCTATGAAGTTCTAAACAGGCATCACCGACTCCTGTTTGGTCGAGACGGCGTTTGACGACTTCAAGAGCTGCCATTTTTTCTGCAACAAAAAGTACTGTTTTTCCATCCGCGATAGCCGACGCAATAATATTGGCTATTGTCTGTGACTTACCCGTGCCAGGAGGTCCTTGTATGACAAGGTTTTTACCTCTCCTTACTTCATGGATCGCCAGCGTTTGAGAGCTATCGCTATCCATAATATGAAGCATATCTTTAGGCGTGATAAGGTGGTCTATAGAGCTGTCCTCTGAAAGTAGTCCGTCGCTTTCATCAAACCCTTCTTCCATGAGGGCGCGAATAAGATATTTTGATGTAATAGCTTCATCATCGGGCCAGTTTGCAGGATCGAGATCTCGATACATCAAAAATTTAGAAAATGAGAACAAACCAAGGATGATGTCATTTGTTATAACTTCCCAGTCTGTTTTCAATGCTATTGATTGCTGTACAGCTTCAAAGTAACTACTTATGTTAATTTCATCATCATCAGATTGCATCACAGGTAATGTGATCTGATGTACGCGTTCAAGGAATGCTTCCAAAGAGAGGTTAGGAATGATGTCTTCTGAACGTGCTTTTAGTTTAAATCTTTCTCCAGCACTACCGCGTTCCAGGCTTACTGGCACTAGTATCAGAGGAGCATAACGGACATTCTCTTTATTGGTGGGATCTACCCACTTCAATGTACCCAGTGCCAGGAAAAGAATGTTTGCGCCTTGCTCCTCTTCAAGCGTTTTGGAGTCGTGGTACAAATCAAGTAATCGAGTTTGCAACCCTTTAGGGGTTAAACGAGTCTGCAGTTTAGTATCAAGATGCTGCGATTTTATTTCGGTGTTTGTTTCATCAAATTGATAAATAAAAGCTTTTTCGTCAGAAAGACCATCTTCAGTCTCCTGATCGTCTTCTTTACCTGATTTACCATGCAAAAATGTGAACGTTTTTTTTTCATTAAACAGAAGGTTGTAGACCAGTTCAGAACGTTCATCAATCACTTCCAGGAAACGTGTATTCTTCGATCGCGGAATGTTGAGTAATCGGTTTCTTGCGCCTAAATCCAGAAGTTCAGCCCTGGCTTTTTCAAGTTTTTGTTCTAAAGAAAGGGCGCTGTTTTGAAAGGTAGAGCTCTCAGTAGAATTCATAAAATTTATAACCTAATGCAATGACATACCATCATGCCAAAGAAATATATTATATTTCAATGACGTGCCGTGTGTATTAGTTAGATCTAAAGGAATGAATGTCCACTTTACTCTTAAGAATGAGAATTGTGAACCTGCAGATTTTACTCTTGCTTGTTTACATTTACGGGCAGTAACCCTGTTGTTTTGGACAATAAAAAACCCAATACATTCTTCCAATGAATATATTGGGCTAGGTTGTATAAAATTTTACTTAGATTAAGTATCAGAACGCGGTCTTACAAAAACCCGTCATCTCTTTCAGGCCCATTTCGCGGCCAAGCTCGGTCATCGGGTGTACCACCACCAGACCGCGGACGCTTTTCTTCAGCTTGCCCATGTCGGCCTGTTCTTTTTTGGTGATCGCTCGGCGGTGCGGCATGTTCATCAGCTTCTGCGCTTCTTTGCTCAGCTTCTGGCCTTTCACTTCGCGCAGGCGCTCGATTTCTGTTTCCAGCGTGGCGGCTTCTTTTTCCAGCTCGGCGTACTTCTCGGCGGAATCGACCAGTGACAGGCCAGCCATCTGGTGGCGGATCAGATCCAGGCGATCGCTCAGGCGTTTAATTTCGTTCTTTTCGACTTCTTTCATGACAAATAACTCTGAAAACGGGGAATTTAGAGGGAAGGATACACCAATGTGAGCAGGCTTACTTCTGAAACGCTTTTTTTAAGCTGATTCGGGAAATCAGCTCAGTCAGGGAGAGAACCATCGTGGAACGGACAACCTGTTGATAACGCAGCTTTTGCATCGCGTAGAGCTCAGGGTCGCTGTTATCAAAATGGGGCGCAGGGGGCAGCGCGGTGACGCAGTGCAGCTCGCCGAAGGGCCCCAGGATCTCATCATCGGTAAAGGTATACTCGTTACCGTCATGATTGAGTTCTTCGCGCAGCGCCATTAACAGCTCCGCATCTTCATACTCCTGCCGGTTCAGAACGCCAAGACCATAAATTAGCTTCAGACGCACGGATAGATCGCCCAGCGGTCCGTCTCCGTCCAGTAACGGTTCTACAGCATACTTTACCGCGTAGTCGTCTTTGCGAAACACCTGAAGCACCAGGATATTCACCGCCTCGGTTAACAGCTCGACGGCGGCAATCAGGAAGCTTCGTACGGTTTTGCCAGCATTCAGACGCTCAAGCACACGATTTTCAAAGGCCTGGGTTTGTTCCATTATTGCCTGCATATCTGACAATCTATTATTTGGGCGCAGGTTAACCTGCGCCGCACTGTGCATCATTTGGTTGCGTTGTATGCGTTAACCGCCTCCACAACCACGTCGCTGTTGGCGTCCAGACCGGAAATCTGCGCCAGCGCAGCCTGCGCGCCTTTGTCATCAATCAGCTGAGCCAGTTCCTGCGCCTGTGGGTCCTGCTCGCTGCGGTAGTGCATCGCGGCGGCAATCCCTTTCACCAGGTTGGCGTGCGGCAGGCCGTATTCCAGCGTGCCCAGCAGCGGCTTAATCAGACGGTCGCCCGCGCTCAGTTTGCGCAGAGGCTGACGGCCCACGCGCTCAACGTCATCTTTCAGATACGGATTTTCAAAGCGACCGAGGATTTTCTGGATGTATGCTGCGTGTTTATCAGCATCAAAACCGTAGCGTTTGATCAGCACCGCGCCGCTCTCTTCCATTGCCCCTTTTACCACCGCGCGGATCTTCTCATCGAGGATCGCATCACGAATGGTCTGATGACCGGCCAATTTTCCGAGGTACGCGGTTATAGCATGCCCGGTGTTCAGCGTGAAGAGTTTGCGTTCGACAAATGCCATCAGGTTATCGGTTAATTCCATTCCCGGAATGGTCGGCAGGGCGCCTTTAAACTGGGTTTTATCAACGATCCACTCGCTGAAGGTTTCCACAGTCACTTCCAACGGGTCGTTGGTGGCGGATTCAGACGGCGGAACGATGCGATCCACGGCGGAATCCACAAACCCGACGTGCGCTTCAACCCAGGCTTTGTCTTCATCTGCTACAGCGTTGAGCACGTGGCCTTTCAGCTGCGTGGTGCCGCGCACCATGTTTTCACAGGCGATGATGTTCAGCGGGGTGTCGATGCCCTGCGCTTTACGTTTTGCCAGGCCTTTCGCAACCGCAGGGGCGATACGCTCAAGAACGACCGGACCCACGGCCGTGGTGACCAGATCGACGCTGGCGATCAGGTCGATAACGTCTTCCCCGATGCTGCTGACCGCGTTGACGCCGGATACCGTCTCAACCTGCTCGTTTTCACCGACTACATGGACCTGATAGCTATGACGCGCATTCAGGGCATCCAGGACCACCTGATTCACATCGGCGAATGTCAGCGTAATGCCCGCGTCTGCCAGCAGTTTACCGATAAAACCACGACCGATGTTACCTGCGCCAAAATGTAATGCTTTCATAGATTTAACCTTCATCAATGTTTTTACCCGAGAGGGCTGGGGTGAGGAACGTTTCCCCTCACCCTAGCCCTCTCCCCAGAGGGGAGAGGGAAGAGGACTTATTTATTAAGAAGTGCCAGGACTTCTTCCACGCTGGTAGTGCTCGCCAGACGCGCAATGACAGACTCATCGTCCAGCGCGTTGGTCAGGCTGGTAATCACCTGAATGTGCTCGTTGTTGCGAGCGGCGATACCAATCACCAGACGGGCGATGTCGTCTTCTTCTTCACCGAAGCGCACGCCCTGCGGATACTGACAGAATACGACGCCGGTTTTCAGGACGCGATCTTTCGCTTCAACCGTACCGTGCGGCACCGCGATGGATTCGCCCAGGTAGGTTGGCGTCAGTTTTTCGCGTTCCAGCATCGCGTCAACATATTCAGGCTGAACGTAGCCTCCTTTCACCAGCTGCTCGCCGGCAAAGCGAATCGCTTCTTCTTTGGTTGCCGCTGTGCGACCGAGGAAGATGTTTTCCGCACCCAGTTTGAACAGGTGGGCGTTGCTCTCGTCAAAGCTGTCCTGCAGGCTTGAGCGCACTTTCACTTCGTTGTCTTCGTGACGCTGCGCCGCAACCAGACGTTCGGTCAGGCTGGTGTACAGGCCGCTGTCGAGGAAGTTAGTCAGCGAAATGTGCTGTGCCTGCGGTACCTGGCGCATGGCGCGTTCAGTCAGGTCGCGGTGCGTGATGACCAGGTCAACGTCCGGCGGCAGGCTGTTAATGGCGCTGTTGGTGACGGAGATGTTGGTCAGGCCCGCATCCTGCACTTTCTTACGCAGCACGCCTGCACCCATTGCGCTGGAACCCATACCGGCGTCACAGGCAACGATGATTTTACGCACGTGGCTCAGGTCGTTAGAGACATCACCAGCCGCCAGCGGGGTCGCGCCTTTGGATTCGGCTTTCATGTCGTGCATACGACGGGTCGCCGCTTCGATATCGTCGTCTTCTTTCACTTTACTGGTTTTCAGCAGGATAGAAGAGACCACGAAGGAGACCGCCATTGCCGCACAGATGGCCGCGATGTTCGCGAAGTACGCCCCTTTTGGCGTCATCGCCAGCACCGCCAGGATAGAACCCGGAGAGGCTGGAGACACCAGACCGCCGCCCAGCACGCTCAGGGTGAACACGCCGGTCATACCGCCAAGGATAACGGCCAGGATCAGACGTGGGTTCATCAGCACGTACGGGAAGTAAATTTCGTGAATACCGCCCAGGAAGTGAATGATTGCCGCACCGCCAGCAGACTGCTTAGCGCTGCCGCGACCAAAGAACATGTACGCCAGCAGAACGCCCATACCCGGACCCGGGTTAGCTTCAATCAGGAAGAAGATGGATTTGCCGAGATCGTGAGACTGCTGAATACCCAGCGGCGAGAAGATGCCGTGGTTGATGGCGTTGTTCAGGAACAGGATTTTCGCCGGTTCAACGAAGATAGACGCCAGCGGCAGCATGTCGTGCGCAACCATGAAGTTAACGCCTGCCGCCAGAATTTTGGACAGCACTTCAACCGCAGGGCCAATGCCGAGGAACGCCAGAATCGCGAGGATCATCCCGATGATGCCCGCAGAGAAGTTGTTCACCAGCATTTCGAAGCCGGATTTGATCTTACCATCAACCCAGACGTCGAATTTCTTAATCGCCCAGCCGCCAAGAGGACCGGCAATCATTGCTCCGAGGAACATCGGCATATCCGCACCGACGATAACACCCATGGTCGTGATAGCGCCCACTACGCCACCACGGTCACCGCCCACCAGACGACCACCGGTGAAACCGATGAGCAGCGGCAGGAGATAGGTAATCATTGGGCCAACAAGTTTCGCCAGCGTTTCGTTAGGCAACCACCCTGTCGGAATGAACAATGCAGTGATGATACCCCACGCGATAAACGCGCCGATATTTGGCATCACCATGTTGCTGAGGAAACGACCAAAGCTTTGAACTTTGATCTTGAAATCGGATGACATAAAACACCCCTTCTTCTGTTTACGCTTAGGCTTGCGGCCCGAGGTTTATTGTTAATGAGGCGGCAGAGGTAGCCGGGCCCTGTTCTGATGCTGTGAAATCTGGCACTGAATCGTTCAACTGTCCAGACAGCGAAAATTTGTGTGACGCATGTCACGTAAAGATAGGGGGGGTGGATGTCAATGAGGTGATCCTGGTCACAAAAAAGGTGGGCAAAAAAAATACGATGGCGAGAAATACGGCAAAAACCATCCTTTTTTGTGATGGTTGTCACGCTTTGGTTTTGTGTGTTTGTTTCTGGATTGTGACTGATTTCACAAAATATTTTTATGCAGATTTCTCCGGCTGTGATCGGCGGCAAACTCTGTTTAGCGATTCGGCGTCAGGATGGCATAGCGCGACACGTTAAGCTAAAAAACCACTTTTGATGTGTGGTATGGCGAAAAGTTAAAACGTGGATTACGCTAATATTGTAAGGTTAAGTATATTATTATTCAGGATATATTTTGACACGCTTATAAACTTGCACGGAGATATTATAAAAACCGATACTCCCCGGCTCTGAAATAACCAGCATACCTTATGTATTTCAAAATAAATTAATTAGGTTGCGTACTGTTTTATTAATTCAATGAGTTGACGTTGTTTAAGTGAGGAGAATATGTTTCTCAACTATTTTGCGCTGGGCGTATTGATTTTTGTATTTCTGGTTCTGTTTTATGGAATCATCGCCATCCATGACATTCCTTATAATATGGCCAAAAAGCGTAACCATCCGCATGCCGATGCGATTCATACGGCAGGCTGGATTAGCCTGTTTACGCTCCATGCCATCTGGCCGTTCCTGTGGATATGGGCCACGCTATACCGTGAAGATCGCGGCTGGGGGATGCAAAACCACATCACCAAGCCTGATGAGGTTCCGGGCATGGATGCGCTGGCCAAACGCGTGGCAGAATTAGAACAAAAGCTGGCCGCGGTAAAGCCTGCTGCTGATAATAACACGCTGGAGCGCTAATCATGGATCTGTTGATTATTTTGACCTACGTGGCATTTGCCTAGGCCATCTTTAAAATATTCCGCATTCCGGTAAACCAGTGGACGCTTGCCACCGCAACATTAGGCGGGGTGTTTATTGTTGCCGGACTTATTCTGTTAATGAACTATAACCATCCGTACACCTTTACGGCGCAAAAAGCGGTTATTTCTATTCCGATTACGCCGCAGGTTACCGGGGTGGTTAGTGAAGTGACCGATAAAAATAACCAGCTCATTAAAAAAGGCGAAGTGTTATTTAAACTGGATCCGGGCCGCTATCAGGCGCGCGTCGACAGACTCCAGGCCGACCTGGTGACCGCGACGCATAATATCGACAATCTTAAAGCGTAGCTGGCGGAAGCCGTCGCCAATACGACGCGCGTTTCCGCAGAGCGTGACCGCCTGTATAAAGATTATCAGCGCTACCTGAAAGGCAGCCAGGCGAAGGTGAATCCGTTCTCTGAAAGCGATATCGACAACGCGCGGCAGAACTATCTCGCGCAGGATGCGCTGGTAAAAGGCTCCGTTGCTGAACAGACGCAAATTCAAAGCCAGCTGGACAGCATGGTGAACGGCGAACAGTCGCAGATTGCCTCCTTACGCGCGCAGCTTGCCGAAGCCAAATACAACCTGGATCAGACCGTGGTCCGTGCGCCAAGCGATGGTTACATCACCCAGGTGCTGATTCGTCCGGGGACCTATGCCGCCGCGCTGCCTTTGCGTCCGGTGATGGTCTTCATTCCTGAACAGAAGCGTCAGATCGTGGCCCAGTTCCGCCAGAACTCGCTGTTGCGTCTGAAGCCGGGCGATGAAGCGGAAGTGGTGTTTAACGCACTCCCGGGTCAGGTGTTTACCGGTAAGCTCACCAGCGTTCTGCCAGTAGTGCCAGGCGGGTCTTATCAGGCACAGGGTGCGCTGCAGGCACTGACAGTCGTGCCGGGTACGGATGGCGTACAGGCGTTGATTGAGCTGGAGCCTAACGCCGATGTCGATGCCCTGCCAGACGGTATCTATGCCCAGGTGGCGGTCTACTCGGACCATTTCGCCCACGTCTCGGTGATGCGTAAAGTATTGCTGCGCATGACCAGCTGGATGCACTACCTCTATCTCGATCACTAATCCTTCCGGGGCAGGAATGCGACACGCAAACCTGCCCTTTTTTCATCGCTTGATCCATACTGACTTTTTTCCGGCATCAAGGATCAGGCAATGAAACTCATCGGTAGCTACACCAGTCCCTTCGTGCGAAAGATCTCGATTCTCCTGCTGGAGAAAGGGATTGAATTTGAATTCATCAATGAACAGCCCTACAACGCTGAAAACGGCGTCGCGCAGTACAACCCGCTGGGGAAAGTCCCGGCGCTGGTGACGGACCAGGGCGAATACTGGTTCGATTCCCCGATTATTGCGGAGTATATCGAGCTGCTGGGCGTTGCCCCGGCAATGCTGCCGGCTGACCCAAAAGCGGCGCTGGCAGTGAAGCAAATTGAAGCCCTGGCCGATGGCATTATGGATGCGGCGTTAACCTCCGTGCGTGAACAGGCAAGGCCCGCCGCCCAGCAGTCGGAAACGGAACTGTTACGCCAGCGGGAAAAAATCAGCCGCAGCCTGGACAGGTGCGAACAGCTTATCCGGGAAGGAAAGATTCAAACCGACAGCCTGAACCTGGCAACCATCGCCATCGCCTGCGCCATCGGCTATCTCAACTTCCGCCGGGTTTCTCCTGGCTGGTGCGTCGACCGTCCGCTGCTGGTGAAACTTGCAGACACGCTTTTTAGCCGCGAGAGCTTTGCCCGTACCGAACCGCCAAAGGCTTGACGCGGGTTATAACACTTCGGCGTCGGAGGTTGTACAATCCCTACACATGTTAACTCCCTCTCCCGTCGGGAGGGGGGAAGATATTTACTCGCCAGGCGCCTTCATGACTACTCATCATTCGCTGTACAGCCAGATCCCCGCTACCGACCGTCTCCTTCGCGAGCCCCGCATTCATGCTGCCGTTGAGCGTTTTGGCCATACCGCGACGGTGGAGATGTTACGCCTGCTTCAGGACGAAGCCCGATGCGCTATTCAGTCAGAAAACGCCTTGCCCGAATGGTGCGCGGCGTGGGAGCAGGAAGTTGAGCACCGGCTGGATGAGAAAGCGCAAAGCGCGTTACGCCCGGTGATTAACCTGACCGGTACCGTCCTGCATACCAACCTGGGACGCGCGCAGCAGGCGGAAGAGGCTATCGCGGCGGTTGTTCAGGCCATGCGGGCGCCCGTGACGCTGGAGTACGATCTGGACGGCGCCGGACGCGGGCATCGTGACCGGGCGCTGGCGGACCTGCTGTGCCAGCTGACCGGCGCGGAAGATGCCTGCATTGTGAATAACAACGCCGCAGCGGTGCTGCTGATGCTGGCGGCCACCGCCAGCGGCAAAGAAGTGGTGGTTTCCCGCGGCGAGCTGGTGGAGATTGGCGGGGCGTTTCGTATTCCGGACGTGATGCGCCAGGCGGGCTGCACGCTGCATGAGGTGGGCACTACCAACCGCACCCATGCGAAAGATTATCGCGCGGCGGTGAATGAAAATACCGCCCTGCTGATGAAGGTTCACACCAGCAATTATCATATTGAAGGCTTCACCAAAACGGTTGAAGAGGGCGAGCTGGCGGCGATTGGCCGCGAACTGAATATTCCGGTGATTGCCGATCTCGGCAGCGGCTCGCTGGTGGATCTGAGCCTTTATGGGCTGCCGAAAGAGCCGATGCCGCAAGAGATGATTGCCGCAGGCGTCAGCCTGGTCAGCTTTTCCGGCGACAAGCTGCTTGGCGGGCCGCAGGCCGGGATTATCGTCGGCAAGCGCGAGCTGATTGCGCAGCTCCAGCAGCATCCGCTCAAGCGCGCCCTGCGAGCCGATAAAATGACGCTGGCCGCGCTGGAGGCGACGCTGCGGCTCTATCTCCATCCGGAGAAACTGGCCGACCGCCTGCCCACGCTGCGTCTGTTAACCCGCGATGCCGCTTCGATTCGCGCCCAGGCCGAATTACTGCTGCCGCGCATTGCCCCGTGCTACCCCGATTTTGATGTTCGCATTGAACCCTGCCAGTCGCAGATTGGCAGCGGTTCGCTGCCGGTGGACAGGCTGCCGAGTGAAGCGCTCACGTTCACCCCGCGTGACGGGCGCGGCAGCCACCTTGAAGCCCTGTCGTCGCGCTGGCGTGGCCTGCCCGCGCCGGTTATCGGGCGGATTTACGATGGCCGAATGTGGCTGGATCTGCGCTGCCTTGAAGATGAAGAGCGATTTCTGGAGATGTTGTTGAAATGATTATTGCCACCGCCGGTCACGTCGACCACGGAAAAACCACGCTACTGCAGGCGATTACCGGCATAAACGCCGACCGCCTGCCGGAAGAGAAAAAGCGCGGCATGACCATCGATCTGGGCTATGCCTACTGGCCCCAGCCTGACGGTCGCGTACTGGGTTTTATTGATGTTCCGGGGCATGAAAAGTTTCTGTCCAACATGCTGGCGGGCGTGGGGGGCATCGATCATGCCCTGCTGGTGGTGGCCTGTGATGATGGCGTCATGGCGCAAACCCGTGAGCACCTGGCGATCCTGCAGCTGACCGGCAACCCGCAGCTGACCGTGGCGCTGACCAAAGCCGATCGCGTGGATGACGCACGCGTCAGCGAAGTGCGCGAAACGGTACAGGCGACCTTGCGGGAGTATGGTTTTGCCGATGCTCCGCTTTTTGTCACCGTGGCGACAGAAGGGCGCGGTATCGATGAACTTCGCCACCACTTACGGCAGCTTTCGTCGCGTGACCACGCCAGCCACCACCGCTTCCGTCTGGCGATTGACCGGGCGTTTACCGTGAAAGGCGCGGGGCTGGTGGTGACCGGTACGGCGCTGGGCGGTGAAGTGAACGTAGGTGATACGCTCTGGCTGACGGGCGTTAACAAGGCGATGCGCGTGCGAGGCTTACATGCGCAAAACCAGCCCGCGGAGCGCGCTCATGCCGGGCAGCGGATCGCGCTGAACATTGCCGGGGATGCGGAAAAAGAGCAGCTTAACCGCGGCGACTGGCTGCTGGCCGATGCCCCACCTGAGCCGTCTGAACGCGTCATTGTTTGCCTGCAGACAAACGTGCCCCTGACCCAATGGCAGCCGCTGCATATTCACCACGCGGCCAGCCATATCACCGGACGCGTGTCGCTGCTGGAAAACGACCTTGCCGAACTGGTATTCGATTCACCGCTCTGGCTCGCAGACAACGATCGTCTGGTTCTGCGTGATATTTCCGCGCGGGAAACGCTTGCCGGGGCGCGGGTGGTCGCGCTGAATCCACCGCGACGCGGCAAGCGTAAACCTGAATATCTGCAGTGGCTGGCTGCTCTGGCGCAGGCCAGCGATGATAACGCCGCGCTGCGGGTGCATCTTGAGCGCGGTGCGGTGAGCCTGCGTGATTTTGCATGGGCACGCCAGCTGAGCGAGGAAGGGTTACGCCTGCTGGCCCAGCAGCCGGGCTTTATTCAGGCTGGAAACAGTCTGCTAAACGCCCCGGTTGCTGCGAACTGGCAGCGTAAGATACTGAGCACGCTCGCAACGTACCATGAACAGCATCAGGATGAGCCTGGCCCGGGCCGTGAGCGTCTGCGGCGCATGGCGCTGCCGATGGAAGACGATGCGCTGGTGCTGCTGCTGATTGAAAACATGCGCGAAAGCGGGGCGATCAAAAGCCATCACGGCTGGCTGCATCTGCCGGATCACAAGGCCGGGTTTACCGCAGAGCAAGAAGCGGTATGGCAAAAAGTGGCCTCGCTGTTTGGCGATGAGCCGTGGTGGGTTCGCGATCTGGCCCGCGAAACGAATACCGACGAGCAGGTAATGCGTCAGGTATTGCGCCATGCGGCGCAGCAGGGGCTGATAGTCGCGATCGTGAAAGATCGTTATTACCGTAACGATCGCATTGTGGCGTTTGCGAACCTGATCCGCGAGCTGGATCAGGAGCGGGGCTCTACCTGCGCAGCCGATTTCCGCGATCGGCTGAACGTGGGCCGCAAGCTGGCGATACAGATCCTGGAATATTTCAACCGTATCGGCTTTACCCGCCGTCGGGGTAATGACCATCTGCTTCGTGACGCGCAGCTATTTCCCTGAGCGCTACGTGTGGCGGGAGAGTTTTTGCTTTGCCAGCCATACCGCGCCCAGTCTTCCTGCCTGGTTACCCAGCTCGCAGGGCAGAATGGGCACCTTGAGGGCATCCCACTCCTCGAATTGCTCCAGGTACTTATCGAGCAGGAGATAGATTTTCTCCTGCTCGCTTACCCCTCCGCCAATCAGCACTGCCTGTGGATCGAACATCGAGATCACGCTATAAACGCCGCGCGAGAGAAAATGCGCCCAGGCTTCAATAGCTTCGCGCAGATGCACGTCGCTCTCCATACGTTTAAACAGCTCCTTGCCGTCAGGCATTTCTTCTTCTGAAACGGCCAGCGCGCGGCGGCAGGCTTTCATCAGGCCGCTGGCAGACGCAACCTCGTGCATCGGTTCGCCCTGGTCCCCCACGGGCAGCACGCCAAATTCGCCGGCGCGGTAATGCGACCCGCGATAGAGATCGCCTTCCATCACAATCCCGCCACCAATGCCCGTGCCGATGGTGATACAGACGAAATGCTCGTAATCCTTACCCGCGCCCTGCCAGCGCTCGCCCAGCGCCGCACAGTTGGCGTCGTTTTCCACGGTGACGGGAAGATCGGTCAGATCGGCGAAGAGTTCGCACAGGTTTTCGCTGTCGAGATAGTCGAGCGCGCCCGCTTTAGCCGCTTCGCCGCTATGGTGCTTAATATGGCCGGGAAAGCTCACGCCGATACCGACGATATCGTATTCGCCCTGATACGTTTCAACTACCGCTTTCCACTTCTTTTTGAAGGTGTTTTTATCCTCAGGGGTATCGTACTCGTCTGTCGTCAGCTCCTTGCCATTTTCATCAATCACGCCGTGCTTGATATGGGTTCCGCCTACGTCAAAACCGATAAATAGCTGCATCGCATCGTTCCTTATGAGCTCTTGACTTGTTAAGTATGGCTCAGTGGCAGAAACGAAACGTAAAGTACGGTAATCCGTGATACGGCTCGTAAACCCGCCACCCACTGGCGAGAAAAACGCCAGCCGGAACTACCCTTGTTGTACACCAACAGCAAGGAGACGGTCATGACAAACAATCCTCCCTCATCGCGTATCCAGCCCGGCGAGTATGGTTTTCCCCTCAAGCTGAAGCCTCGTTATGACAACTTTATTGGCGGCGACTGGGTAGCTCCCGTCGACGGCGAATACTATTCCAACCTGACCCCCGTAACCGGCCAGCCGCTGTGCGAAATAGCCAGCTCCGGCAAGCGCGATATCGATCTGGCGCTGGATGCGGCGCACAAAGCGAAAGATAAATGGGGCCATACCTCAGTTCAGGACCGCGCGGCTATTTTGTTCAAAATCGCTGACCGGATGGAGCAGAATCTGGAGCTGCTGGCGACAGCGGAAACCTGGGATAACGGCAAGCCGATCCGGGAAACGATGGCGGCAGACGTGCCGCTGGCCATCGACCACTTCCGCTATTTTGCCTCCTGCATTCGCGCTCAGGAGGGCGGAATAAGCGAGGTAGACAGCGACACCGTGGCGTATCATTTCCACGAACCGCTGGGCGTCGTCGGGCAAATCATTCCGTGGAACTTCCCGCTGCTGATGGCGAGCTGGAAAATGGCGCCCGCGCTGGCGGCTGGCAACTGCATTGTGCTGAAACCCGCGCGTCTGACCCCGCTCTCGGTACTGCTGCTGATGGAAATCGTTGGCGACCTTCTGCCGCCGGGCGTGATTAACGTGGTCAACGGTGCGGGCGGT
Organism: Enterobacter sp. QK-SA4; assembly: GCF_056856775.1. Classification (NCBI taxonomy): domain Bacteria; kingdom Pseudomonadati; phylum Pseudomonadota; class Gammaproteobacteria; order Enterobacterales; family Enterobacteriaceae; genus Enterobacter; species Enterobacter sp. QK-SA4. Next base: position 4,567,472 of record NZ_JBXFXH010000007.1, on the reverse strand, counting down.
GAGATAGGGGAATATTTGGCCACCTCAAAACGTATCGCCAAAGTGGCGTTTACCGGGTCGACGGAAGTGGGCCAGCAGATTATGCAGTACGCCACGCAGAACATCATTCCGGTGACCCTGGAGCTGGGCGGGAAATCCCCGAACATCTTCTTCGCGGACGTGATGGAGGAAGAGGATGCCTTCTTTGATAAAGCCCTGGAAGGGTTTGCGCTGTTTGCGTTTAACCAGGGCGAAGTCTGCACCTGCCCAAGCCGCGCGCTGGTGCAGGAGTCCATCTATGAGCGCTTTATGGAGCGGGCCATTCGCCGCGTAGAGTCTATCCGCAGCGGTAACCCGCTCGATAACGTCACGCAGATGGGGGCGCAAGTCTCGCACGGACAGCTGGAAACCATCCTCAACTACATCGATATCGGCAAGAAAGAGGGGGCGGATATTCTGACCAGCGGTCGCCGTAAGGTGCTCGGTGGGGATCTGCAGGAAGAGTATTACCTGGAGCCAACGATCCTGTTCGGTCAGAACAACATGCGCGTCTTCCAGGAGGAAATTTTCGGACCGGTACTGGCCGTGACCACCTTCAAAACGATGGAGGAGGCGCTGGAGATTGCCAACGACACGCCGTATGGCCTGGGTGCGGGCGTCTGGAGCCGCAACGGTAATCTGGCCTATAAAATGGGCAGAGGTATTCAGGCCGGGCGCGTCTGGACCAACTGCTACCACGCCTATCCTGCCCACGCTGCATTTGGCGGTTATAAGCAATCGGGTATCGGGCGTGAAACCCACAAGATGATGCTGGAGCATTATCAGCAAACGAAATGTTTGCTGGTCAGCTACTCCGATAAACCGCTGGGGCTGTTCTAATCGCCCAGCTCAGGCCGTCCATGGGCGGCCTGAGCAATTTGCTGGCGCAGGCAGTTCAGAACGCCATCCAGAACGTATTGCACGCGCCAGGGCTGGTATTCGCGTTTGCGGAAGATGGCCGTCAGATCGAGCCACCACTCTTCCTGATGCGGGAAGCAGGGAACCAGCATCCCTTGCGTTAATTCTTTTTTCAGACTCTCTTTTGGCGCAAAAACAATCCCAAGATTATTTCTTGCCAGCTCCAGGGCCGTCTGCGTATTGTCGCAAATATAATTACCGGTCACCCGGTAGTCATGCACGCTATCACTGCCGTGCACGCGGAAACGCCAGATATTTGCATCATCGACCAGCATGGAGTCAATGAGAATACAGGAATGATTAATTAAATCTTCAGGTCCCTTTAAGGGGTGTTTATTTAAATACTCAACGGTTGCGAATGCCGTAACAGAATATTTTGTCAAAACGCTGGCGACCAGGCTTTCATCTTTCGGCTGCGCATAGGTAATTAAAATATCGCAGTCATCTGGAAACGAAACACCTTCCGCAAATTCATTGCGATCCAGATTGTACGTTTTCAGGGATATGCGGATGTCACCGATATCATTGATTTTGTGGATCACATGCCGCGACAGATAGGTCACGATACCCGTAGGGGCGTAAATCGTGACTTTTCCGCGTTTTTCATGCTTGTAATCCGCAATGAAATTAACAAGTTGAGTATTTTTATCCAGCGTGGCGTTAACATAGGGAAGTAACGCTTCACCGAACTGAGTAAGCGCCAGTTGACGTGTGGTGCGTTCAAAAACCTTGAGTCCAACCCGTGTTTCAAAATCAGACAGATATTTGCTGACGTTGGCCTGCGCCATGCCCAGCAGGGCGGCGGCATCACCAATGCTGCGAGTTGCGGCGATGACGGATATGATTTTTAATTCGCGTGGCTTCAGCTGTAAATTACTCATCCTGCACACCCATCTATATGATTTTATATATAATATTATATAAACCACAGCGTTGCATTGGCAAATTTGTAACCATTATTATGCGCCTCGCTTGTTTGGCATTTTAATGGATTACATGTAATGACTATTAAATACAATTTACTCATCGCGGCCACGTTATTTGCAACATCCTCAGCAATGGCCGGTGACTTTTCACTAGGAGCGGGGGCTGTATTTAATGAGTCTCCTTACAAAGGCTATAACGAAAATACGACCGCAGTACCGTTAATTAGTTACGAAGGCGACAACTTTTATGTTCGCCAGACCACGGGCGGATGGATCCTGTGGAAAGACGCAAAAAATGAACTCAGCCTGACCGCATCGTGGATGCCGCTGCATTTCGATCCAGATGACAACGACGACCATCAGATGAAACAGCTTGATGAGCGTAAAGCCTCTGCCTTCCTCGGCGGCGCGTACTACCGCCACGAAAGCTGGGGTTCTCTGAAAGTGGCGGTCTCTGGTGATGCCACGGATGAAAGCGGCGGTATGATCGGCGAGGTTTCTTACTTCCGTCCAATCAGGATGGAACGCCTGACCCTGACGCCCTCTGTCGGTATTTTCTATAGCGACGAAAGCTATAACGACTACTACTACGGCGTATCCGGCAGCGAGTCTCGCCGCTCAGGTCTGGATGAATACACCGCCGGTGACAGCTGGACGCCATACGTTGGCCTGGCGGCCAAATATCAGTTAACCCAGAAGCTGTATCTCAACGCCAGCGCGGTCTACACCGTATTGCCTGACGACTTGAAGAACAGCCCGATGATCGACCGCGACGACAGCTTCGCGCTGATGACCGGCCTGACCTGGCGTTTCTGATGCGTTAAAGCCGGGTGGCGGCTTCGCCTTACCCGGCCTACATGGACTGCCATCGCAGTTTTACGTAGGCCCGAGCAAGCGAAGCGCCGCCGGGCATATTTGATAATACCAATCTCCCGTTTTCCCTTCCCGTCATGACTTCCTCATTAATATTCCTGATACGCTAATGCGATCTGCGCCATCAATAAAGGTGTGCATCATGTGTATCATTCTTAAAGAAAATTAAATCTGGCACTCTCGCCCGTATTTGGCGACGGGTGGGAATTAAGCACGGATATCAGGAGTCGTTATGTTTTATCCGGCTTACATTCATTCTGATTCCGACGGTAGCGCCAGCGGCTATCTCAAAAGAACTGGATTTTAACGTGCGCGAGGCGTAACAGATGAACCGATTTATCGTGGCGGATGCGGAAAAATGCATTGGGTGCCGCACCTGCGAAGTGGCCTGCGCGGTGTCGCATCAGGACGCCGTCTCCGCTCATGCCTTTACGCCCCGCCTTCGGGTGGTTAAGGGGGACGACTACACAACGGCAGTGGGTTGCCATCAGTGCGAGGATGCGCCGTGTGCTAACGTCTGTCCAACCCATGCTATCAGCCGTACGGCGGGAGCCTGGCTCGTTGAGCAGACGCGCTGCATTGGGTGCAAAAGCTGTATGGTGGCGTGTCCGTTCGGGGCGATGCAGGTGCGCCTGGAGGGAAATAGGGCGCAGGCGCTGAAATGTGATTTATGCCTGCATCGCGAAGGCGGACCGGCCTGCGTGGAGGCCTGTCCAACCCACGCGTTGCGATGCGTTGATCCTGCCAGACTACGCGCCGAACGGCTGCATAATCTGGCGTAAGAACTTACTGACCGTCTTCGCGCCAGGCTTTTTCAATTTCTTCGGCGAGAATTTTAACACCCGCTTCGATTTTTTCCGGATCGGGCACGTAGTTCATGCGCATGCACTGGTGTGTATGCGGCCACGGCTTATCCAGCCCCGGGAAGAAATAATCGCCTGGTACCATCAGCACGCCGCGCTTTTTCAGGCGCTGGTAGAGCAGTTCGGTGGTGATAGGCAAATCCTTAAACCACAGCCACAGGAAAATCGCCCCTTCAGGTTTATGGATCAGGCAGCGTTCTTCCGGCAGGTAGCGGCGAAGTATCGCAATCGTCTCCTGAACGCGCTGGTAATAGAATGGCTTGATCACGTCATTGGACAGACGCAGCAGGTCGTTGCGCTTAATCATTTCGCACATCATCGCCGGGCCAATGCCGCCCGGTGAAAGGCTGATAATGCCGTTCATATTGGTTATGGCGGTGATGATTTTCTCGTTGGCGATGATGATGCCGCAGCGGCTGCCCGGCAGACCCAGCTTAGAGAGGCTCATGCACAGGACAATGTTCGGGTTCCACAGCGGACGCGCTTCGCTGAAGATAATGCCCGGGAACGGCACGCCGTAGGCGTTATCGATCACCAGCGGAATGCCGTGCTGATTCGCCAGCGCATCCAGCTTCATCAGTTCGTCGTCGGTGATCACGTTGCCCGTTGGGTTAGTCGGGCGCGATACGCAGATCATGCCCGTCTCTTCACCAATATGCAGGTGTTCAAAATCGACGTGATATTTGAACTGGCCTTCCGGCAGCAGCTCGATGTTCGGGCGCGCGGAGACGAACAGATCCTCTTCCAGGCCGGAATCGGCGTAGCCGATATACTCCGGCGCCAGCGGGAACAGCACTTTTTTGGTGGTGCCGTCGGCGCGACGCCCTGCGAACAGATTAAACAAGTAGAAAAACGCGCTCTGGCTGCCGTTTGTCAGTGCAATATTCTGTGGTTCGATATCCCAACCCAGCTCGTCACGCAGCATTTCGGCGAGGAGTGTCAGCAGTTCAGTTTTCCCCTGCGGGCCGTCGTAATTGCAAAGCGCATCGGTTGCTTTGCCGCTTTCCAGCATCTGAGCGAGCAGCGTCTGGAAATAGGTATTCATCTCCGGAATTTGAGCCGGGTTTCCGCCGCCGAGCATGATTGCGCCCGGTGTGCGCAGCCCGTCGTTGAGGTCCTCCATCAGGCGAGTAATGCCTGAATGGCGGGTAAATTTGTCGCCGAAAAGTGAAAACGTCATAGCAGGTGATCTGTCGAGCTTATTTTGAAAGTGGGTAACCATAACGCTAGCACCGTGCTGGTGCAAATCGGGTGATGTGGTCGGATTTGTTGTTTTGTATGGCGGAATTGGATTTATACAGTGAATAGTTCTGGTGGATTTTGCCTCACTCCGACCCTCTTCCAAGAGGGAGAAGGGGAAAAGACGGCGCCGTGCGGTTCCCTCTCCCCTGCGGGGAGAGGGTTAGGGTGGGGGAGAATTATTGATTACCTGCCCATACCACCATCACCTTATCGCCCTTGTGCTCGCGCACGAAGCCATATCCCTCTTTCAGCGATAATGTGGTTTGCTTGCCTTCACCGATCGCCGGATGGCGGGCGCGGAACTGACCCAGCGTTTGCCAGTGGGCGACGGTTAGGGCCTGCTTGCCCGTGACGTCCTGCCAGTTCATATCTGATCGGGTGCCCTGTAATGGGTCAGAACCTGTCGGCCCGAACGGACGCTCGGATTCATCCCCGTAATAGATTTGTACGCTGCCCGGTGCTAACAGAAGCAGCTCCGCAGCTCGCTGGCCCCCTTCGCGGAACAGACGCGTATCGTGTGATGAGAGATAGCTCAGCACGTTGAAGCTTTGCAGCTTTTCCGCCATCTGCTGCCAGGTGAGATCCATATCTGCCAGACAATCCACCGCTTTTGCCGCCTGCTCCTGATAGTCAAAGTTAATCATCGCATCAAAACCGTGGCGGTAATAATCGCTTTGCATCACCCCGTGGCCCCAGGATTCCCCGGTCATCCAGAACGGTGCGTTGTCGAGCTTTTTATCCGGGTTCGCCCCTTTCCAGGCGGCCAGCGCCTGGCTTGCCTGGTCTTTCAGCTGTTGCCAGGCCGCAAGCTCAACGTGTTTCGCCGTATCCACCCGGAAACCGTCGATGCCGTAGTCGCGTACCCACTGGCTCAGCCAGTGGGTCAGATAATCGCGCGGGGTATATTCCGGGATGGCCTTCGCGCGGGTGTCGGGCTTGTGTTGGTAAAAGTTAGGCAATCCGGAAGGCGTCGTGGATTCCGTTTTCAGATCCGGCAGAAATGCCAGCGACATGGTCAAATCGTCGAAGCCAGGGTTGTCGTAATCGCCGATGTCCGTGCGGATCCATTTCTTGCCCCACCATTTCTCCCATGCGGCTTTGTCGCTAAAGTTGATGTAGTCGTTAAAGCTGTGCCAGCTTTGGCCCGCGCCCGGCTTCCAGTCCGTCCAGCGTTCTCCCAGCGTCTTTTTCAGCTCATCACCCTGAAGGTACAGGGCACCAAACTGAAATTCCTGCATGTCTGCCAGCGTGGCATAGCCAACGTGGTTCATAACGATATCAAACAGAACGCGGATCCCGCGCTTGTGCGCTTCATCAACAAGATGGCGTAAATCATCTTCGGTTCCCATGTTGGCGTCGAGCTTCGTCCAGTCCTGGGTGTAGTAGCCGTGATAGGCGTAATGCGGGAAATCTCCTTTGGTGCCACCGCCTACCCAGCCGTGGATCTGCTCAAGCGGGGAGCTTATCCAGAGCGCGTTCACCCCCAACTGCTGTAAATAATCGAGCTTGCCGGCAAGTCCTTTGAGATCCCCGCCGTGGAAGGTGCCAATCTCTTGCATACCGTCTTTATGACGACCGTAGCTGTTGTCGTTGCCCGGGTCACCATTCACATAACGGTCGGTCAGCACAAAATAGACGGTGGCGTTTTGCCAGCTAAACGGCGCCGGCCTGTCGGTTTCGGCGCGCTCAAGCAGCAGCAGGCCGTTACTGTTAGCGGCTGGCTGCAGGGTGATTTTTCCATTCTGCACCGTCGCCGTCTGTTTACTGTAGTAGTCGCGCACCACGGAGCCTTCCGGGAAGGTACTGCTGACGTCCAGCGTCAGCGGTTTGCCGTCCCACTTCGGACACTGGCGGATAACGTTTGCAACCGGCTGTTCTGCGGTACTCTGAATCGTCAGCATGAGGGTGGGCGTGCCGGAGCGGGTATCAATCCGCATCTGGTAGTCACCGTCGCGGAAAAGGCGCCACTGCGGCGGCGTGCCGTCACAGGGCTTGAGCGACAGCATCTCATTGAGTTTTATCGCATCCGCAGGCTGCCAGCACGTCTTGTCAAAACTCAGCGTCAGAGGACGCGTACCCTTCGCAAGCTTTGCCTGGCTGGTGAAGACACCGGTGCCTTCGGCGGTAAATGCGTTAAACCCCGGCGATGACCAGTCGGCATGCGCCAGTGCGGGTAACATCAGAAAGGCTAATGCGGTACGTTTCATTCCTTTTTCCTGTCGCGGCATTTTTGACCAGTGTGCCATCAGGCGGGGGGCTGAAACTCATCCCCTGTCGCTTTCTGCCAGGAGGATGCGTGAGGATGAGTGATCTCGCGCAAAATTAGGCAGTTATCTGCGATAGCGCACACAGTTTTTGTGGAATGATGTTTTTATGAGCAAGTTTCAGGTGACATAGTTTCGGAATTGGACTATTTCTATACGTGCTCTTGAAGTCTATTTTTGATATGATTTGAGATTCCGCTCTCAAATTTGTGAAAAAAATAAGGTGTTGGGATGATTACATCCGACCAGGAGACCTAATGATATCGACTCCCATTCGACGATATGGGGCTGCGATACTCATGTTACTCACCACGGCATTTTCGGGTGAGGTGCTTGCGAAGACGCACACGGATACAACGAGTAAGAAAGCCCACGTAATAAAGACGACAAGTAGTAAGGTTAGCAGTAAACAAGAGTATTCTCGCAATAGTGCAAAGAGTAGTTCACTTCCTGATTTGCGAAAATACCCTTCCGGAACACCAAGGAAAAAAGCGTTTCTCCGGACGGTAATGCCTTACATCACGAGTCAAAATGCCGCGATTACTGCGGATCGTAACTGGCTGATTTCCAAACAGTACGATAGCCGCTGGTCGCCGTCAGAGCGCGCGCGTCTGAAAGATATCACGAAGCGCTACAAGCTGAGCTGGAACGGTAACACCCGTCGTGTGCCGTGGAATGCTCTCCTTGAGCGTGTAGATATCATCCCGGGCAGCATGGTTGCTACCATGGCTGCTGCCGAAAGCGGCTGGGGTACTTCTAAGCTTGCGCGTAGCAACAACAACCTTTTCGGCATGAAATGTGTGAAAGGTCGTTGTAATAATGCCCCTGGCAAGGTGAAAGGCTATTCGCAGTTTGAATCTGTGAAAGATTCCGTCAGCGCTTACGTAGTGAATCTGAACACGCACCCGGCTTACTCATCGTTCCGTAAATCACGCGCTCAGCTGCGTAAAGCGGACCAGGAAGTGACGGCCAGTACGATGATCCACAAGCTGAAAGGTTATTCGACAAAGGGACAGAGCTATAACAACTATCTGTTCGCCATGTACCAGGATAACCAGCGTTTAATCGCCGCCCATATGTAATCTCAAAAAAAACGCCTTCCACTGGAAGGCGTTTTCTTTTCTATATCAGCACCTCGCTGTGGCGATCCCGATACTCCTTCGGCGTGGTGTCATACTCTTTGCGGAACACCGAATAGAAGTATTGCAGAGACGGGTAACCGCACATCTGCGAGATTTCGTTGATCGACAGTGACGTGGAAATGAGCAAGCTGCGTGCTTTCTCTAGCTTTTCAGCATGGATGACGGCATGAATGGTTTCGCCCACCTCTTCTTTAAAACGCTTCTCCAGATTCGAACGCGAAATGCCCACCGAATCCAGCACCTGATCGACCTTAATCCCTTTGCAGGCGTGGTTGCGAATGTAGTGCATGGCCTGAATGACGGCCGGGTCGCTTAAGGAGCGATAATCGGTTGAGCGACGCTCCACCACGCGGACAGGAGGCACGAGCAAACGCTGAAGCGGCAGAGATTCTTTATCGAGCAGACGATGCAGCAGCTTCGCCGCCTGATAGCCCATCTGACGCGTGCCCTGAGCAACGGAGGAGAGCGCCACGCGAGACAGATAGCGGGTCAGTTCTTCGTTATCTATGCCAATCACGCACAGCTTTTCGGGCACCGGAATGTGTAAGTGTTCGCAGACCTGCAGCACGTGCCGCGCGCGAGCGTCCGTCACGGCGATAATACCGGTTTGCGGCGGCAGCGTTTGCAGCCAGTCCGCCAGGCGGTTTTGCGCGTGCTGCCAGTTTTCCGGCGCGGTCTCCAGCCCCTGGTACACCACGCCGCGATACTTCTCCTGTGCGACCAGCTGGCAAAATGCGTGTTCTCGCTCAACGGCCCAGCGCTTGCCGCTGGTGGCCGGTAACCCATAAAACGCGAAGCGATGGACGCCTTTTTCTTTTAAATGGAGAAAGGCGGCCTCGACCAGGGCATGGTTATCGGTGGCAATATAGTGGACCGGCGGATAGTGTTCGGGCGCATGATAGGAGCCGCCGACGCCCACAATCGGGACGTCGACGTCGGTCAACAGCTGCTCAATGACGGGATCGTCATAGTCTGCAATGACGCCATCGCCCAGCCAGTCTTTAATGTTCTCCAGACGGGTGCGAAAATCTTCTTCAATAAAAATGTCCCATTCAGATTGCGACGCCTGCAAATATTCACCAACACCTTCCACCACCTGACGGTCGTAGGCTTTATTGGCATTGAATAACAACGTAATGCGGTGACGCTTTTCAAACATGGCTCACTTCCCAATTAAGTCACAATACGGTTATCAGGCCCGTCGCTTGGTGGCCGAGTCCATCCAGACTGCCAGTAAAAGAATGGCCCCCTTGACGATATACTGCCAAAACGTCGGGACGTCCATCATGCTCATCCCGTTATCCAACGACGCCATGATAAATGCCCCCATGACCGCGCCCGCCACGCTCCCGATACCCCCTGCGAGGCTGGTGCCGCCAATGACGCAGGCGGCGATAGCATCCAGCTCGGCGATGTTACCGGCGGAGGGAGAACCGGCGCCCAGACGCGAGCTGAGGATCAGCCCGGCGATAGCGACCATCAGGCCGTTAATGGCGAAGACCGCCAGCTTGGTACGCTCGACATTGATACCCGAGAGGCGGGCAGCTTCAAGGTTGCCGCCTATGGCATAAATACGGCGGCCAAATGCGGTACGCGTCGCCATAAACATACCGGCCAGCAGTAAAAGCGCCAGCAGCAGGACGGGTGTCGGGACACCGCGATAGTCGTTCAGAAGCCAGATGGCGCCCAGCACAATGACCGCCGTGAGCGCCTGACGCCCCACCACCGATGTTGACGCCGGAGAAACCAGCCCCAGCGCCTGACGACGCATGCGTCCACGCCACTGCCACGCGACAAACCCCAGCAACCCCACCACACCGAGGGTAAAGCCCACGCTATCCGAGAGGTAGCTCTGACCAATCTGCGACATGGCTGCACTGGTCGGGGAGACGGTGGTGCCGTTAGTGATGCCGATTAAGATCCCGCGGAAGGCCAGCATCCCCGCCAGAGTGACAATGAACGATGGCACCTTACGGTAGGCAACCCACCAGCCGTTCCAGGCACCCAGAACCAGACCCAGCACCAGCGTGACCGCCACAGTCAGCGGCAGCGGCCAGCCGAGCCAGACGTCAAAAATCGCCGCCACGCCGCCGAGTAGGCCCATCATCGACCCGACCGACAGGTCGATCTCCGCGGAGATAATCACGAACACCATGCCCACGGCCAGAATGCCGGTGATGGCGGTCTGGCGGAGCAGATTGGAGACGTTACGCGCGCTTAAGTACGAGCCATCGGTCATCCAGGTAAAGAACAGCATGATGACGATAATGGCCGCGATCATCACGAAAACCTGCAGGTTAAGCGCTTTTAGCCCCGCGAACGCACCGGGCGTCGGAACAGCTACTTTGATATCAGACGGATTGCTTTTCGACATGACGTTCGCTCCTTAAAGCGGCTTCCATCACCTGCTCCTGCGTCAGGTTCTGGTTAATCAGGTTGGCTTTCAGTTTTCCCTCGTGCATGACCAGCACGCGGTCGCTCAGGCCGAGCACTTCGGGTAACTCAGACGAAATGACAATGACGGCAATCCCTTGCTGTACAAGCTGATTAATCAGTTTGTAGATTTCATATTTGGCACCGATATCAATCCCGCGCGTCGGCTCATCAAGGATTAATATGCGTGGATTGAGAAGCAGGCAGCGCGCCAGAATCGCCTTCTGCTGGTTTCCCCCGCTCAGGCGGCCAATCGCCAGTTCCGGCGAGGAGGTTTTGACCTTCAGCCGGGCAAGCGACTGGAGGATGCACTGCTGCTCGGCGGCGTCGTCCAGGCTGCTCAGCGCGCCGGAGAATCGATCGAGTGCCGCAAGCGTAATGTTTTTACCCACTGCCATCACCGGTACGATGCCGTCTTTCTTACGATCTTCCGGCACCATGGCAATGCCGTGGGCAATCGCCTGCTGGCAGTTGTCGATTTTCACCGGCTGACCGTCGATATAAACCGCGCCCTCCCAGCGCCCCGGCCACACGCCAAACAGGCACTGTACGGCTTCGGTGCGCCCGGCACCGACGAGGCCAGCAATCCCAAGAATTTCACCGCTGTGAAGGGAAAACGAGACGTTATTGACGCGCTTGATGTGGCGGTTAACGGGGTGCCACGCGGTCAGGTTTTCCACGCGCAGCACTTCATCGCCCGTTGCGTGGGGTTCATTCGGGTAGAGCGCCGTCAGCTCGCGGCCCACCATCATGGTGATGATGTCATCTTCACTCATGCCTGTGGCTTCACGCGTGCCGATGTGCTGCCCGTCGCGGATCACGCAGATGGTGTCCGAAATAGCTTTAACCTCGTTCAGCTTGTGCGAAATGTAGATGCAGGCGATGCCGTGGTTTTGCAGATCGCGGATGATGTTGAGCAGAACCGCGGTTTCCTGTTCGGTGAGCGAGGCCGTGGGCTCATCAAGGATCAGCAGCCTGACCTGCTTATTAAGCGCTTTCGCTATTTCGACCAGCTGCTGTTGCCCGAGCCCCAGATCCCCCACGCGGGTATCCGGTGAAATGTTGAGGCTCACCTGCGCCAACAGCTTTTCGCAACGGAGCGTCATGGTGTCGTAATCCAGCACGCCGCGGTGGGAAATTTCGGCCCCGAGGAAAATGTTCTCCAGCACGGTGAGATGCTTCACCAGCGCCAGCTCCTGGTGAATAATGGCGATGCCTTTGCGCTCGGTATCGCGGATGTGTGTCGCCTGAATCACTTCGCCGGCAAAGACGATTTCGCCTTCGTAGCTGCCGTGTGGGTAGATCCCGCACAGCACTTTCATCAGCGTCGACTTGCCCGAGCCGTTCTCGCCGCACAGCGAAACCACTTCGCCGGGGTTCAACCGGAGGCTAACGTTGTCGACGGCTTTCACCGTGCCGAAGCGCTTGGTGATGCTTTTCATTTCAAGTAAATAGGGCATAACCGCTCCACATAACCCGAGGGAAGAACAGTACAACGTGATGCGCCCCCGCAGAGCAGGGGCTGCGCCGGATTACAGTTCGCTCTTCTTGTGGAAACCGTCTTTAACCACGGTGGCGTCAATGTTTTCTTTATTGACTTCAATCGGCGTGAGCAGGCGAGCTGGAACGTCTTTCAGGCCGTTATTCAGCGTTGCATCTGCTTTAGGTTGTTTGCCATTGCCCAGCTCCACGGCGATTTCCGCCGCCGTATTGGCCAACTGGGTAATCGGTTTGTAGACCGTCATGGTTTGGGTGCCTGCGATAATGCGTTTTACGCCAGCCAGATCGGCATCCTGTCCTGAAATGGCGACTTTTCCGGCCAGCCCCTGCGCGCTCAGGGCCTGGATAGCACCGCCTGCAGTGGCATCGTTGGAGGCCACAACCGCATCAATTTTGTTGTTGTTGGCCGTCAGCGCGTTTTCCATAATTTTCAGCGCGTTTTCTGGCAGCCAGCCGTCGGCCCACTGATCGCCAACCACTTTAATTTTCCCGTTATCGATGTACGGCTTAAGGACTTTCATTTGCCCTTCGCGGAACAGTTTGGCGTTGTTATCTACCGGAGAGCCGCCCATCAGAAAATAATTGCCCTGAGGCACTTTGTCGATCAGGCTTTGCGCCTGTAATTCCCCGACTTTTTCATTGTCGAACGAAATATAATAATCAATATCCGCATTATTAATCATGCGATCATAGGCCAGGACTTTTATGCCTTCCTGTTTGGCTTCTTTCACCACGTTACTTAATACCTGGCCGTTATAGGGGATAATGACCAGAACATCGACGCCACGGTTGATCATATTCTCGATCTGCGACATTTGTGTTTCTTCATTGCCATTAGCCGACTGAACAAACACGCTGGCGCCGAGGGATTCTGCTTTATTCACAAAAATATCGCGATCTTTTTGCCAGCGCTCCAGGCGGAGGTCGTCAATCGCCATACCAATTTTGACCTCTTTGGCATGTCCTGCAAAGCTTGCAAGGAGGAGCGTAGTGCAGAGCGTTAGAGTCAGGTTCTTTATCTTCATAATTATTAGGCCTTTTTGTAGGGGTATGTGTTGCTGAGATAAAAGAAACATTCACTGCTGAGACGCAGCAAATTTTTAACGCGGAAAGGCGGGCTGGCAATTACAGATTTTTATCTTCTCATTATGATATTTGGTTTATTTCTGAATTTATGACCGCGATCGGATTTTAAAATACGTAACGTCTTAATTACATTTGATTCTGGAATACGCGCCGAAAAATAGTTTGTCTGCGCATTATTTTGCGAGCCAGCGCACAGTTGTGCATTCTCTCAATAGCAGTGTGAAATAACGTAATTGAGCAACCCAAAATGTCTATTCACTATTACTCCTGTATCAACGACTCGCCGCATACCCTGATTATGGAGCTCAATATGCAAGCTTATTTCGACCAACTCGATCGTGTTCGTTACGAAGGCCCAAAAACGACAAATCCTTTAGCATTTCGTCACTACAACCCGGATGAGCTGGTGCTGGGTAAGCGCATGGAAGATCATCTGCGCTTTGCCGCCTGTTACTGGCATACCTTCTGCTGGAACGGCGCCGATATGTTCGGCGTGGGTTCCTTTGACCGCCCGTGGCAGCAGCCGGGTGAGGCCATTGAGCTGGCAAAGCGCAAAGCCGATGTGGCGTTTGAGTTCTTCCACAAGCTGAACGTGCCGTACTACTGCTTCCATGACGTGGACGTGTCGCCGGAAGGGGCGTCGCTGAAAGAGTATCTGAACAATTTTGCGCAGATGGTGGATGTACTGGCGGCGAAACAGCAGCAAAGCGGCGTGAAGCTGCTCTGGGGCACGGCAAACTGCTTCACCAACCCACGCTACGGCGCGGGCGCGGCTACCAATCCGGATCCGGAAGTGTTTAGCTGGGCAGCCACGCAGGTGGTGACGGCAATGAACGCTACGCATCAGCTGGGTGGCGAGAACTATGTCCTGTGGGGTGGCCGTGAAGGTTATGAAACCCTGCTGAACACCGACCTGCGTCAGGAGCGCGAGCAGATTGGCCGTTTTATGGAGATGGTTGTCGACCATAAGCACAAAATCGGCTTCCGCGGCACGCTGCTGATCGAGCCGAAACCGCAGGAACCGACCAAGCACCAGTATGACTACGACGTGGCGACGGTGTATGGCTTCCTGAAGCAGTTCGGTCTGGAAAAAGAGATTAAAGTGAACATTGAAGCCAACCACGCCACGCTGGCGGGCCACTCTTTCCATCACGAGATCGCGTCTGCCATTGCGCTGGGCATTTTCGGCTCTGTCGATGCGAACCGTGGCGATGCACAGCTGGGCTGGGACACCGATCAGTTCCCGAACAGCGTGGAAGAGAATGCGCTGGTGATGTACGAGATCGTCAAAGCGGGCGGTTTCACCACCGGCGGCCTGAACTTTGACGCCAAGGTACGCCGTCAGAGCACCGACAAATACGACCTGTTCTACGGCCACATTGGCGCGATGGACACCATGGCGCTGGCGCTGAAAGTGGCCGCGCGCATGATTGAAGACGGCGAGCTGGATAAGCGCGTAGCGAAGCGTTACAGCGGCTGGAACAGTGAGCTGGGCCAGCAAATCTTGAAAGGTCAGTTATCGCTGGCGGAAATTGCGAAGTACGCTGAACAACAGCAGCTGGCGCCGCAGCACCAGAGCGGGCACCAGGAACTGCTGGAAAATCTCGTAAACCACTATCTGTTTGATAAGTGATTGAGATGCACGTAGGCCCGGTAAGCGTTAGCGCCACCGGGCATTTCTGTTAAAGGAGTCACCGTAATGTATATCGGGATCGATCTTGGCACATCGGGTGTGAAAGCTATCCTGTTGAGCGAGCAGGGCGACGTGTTAGCAACGCAGACGGAAACGCTGCAGGTTTCACGTCCGCATTCGCTGTGGTCGGAACAGGATCCGGAACAGTGGTGGCAGGCGACGGATCGCGCAATCAAAGCCTTAGGTGAGCAGCACAGCCTGCGCGACGTTAAAGCGCTGGGGATTGCCGGACAAATGCACGGCGCTACGCTGCTCGATAGCCAGCATCGTGTGTTGCGTCCTGCGATCCTCTGGAACGATGGCCGCTGCGCGGAAGATTGCGCGCTTCTTGAGGAACGCGTACCCAATTCCCGCGAGATTACCGGTAACCTGATGATGCCCGGCTTTACTGCGCCCAAATTGCTATGGGTGCAGCGCCATGAACCGGAGATTTTCCGTCAGGTGGCGAAAGTCCTGCTGCCGAAAGACTATCTGCGTTTTCGCATGACGGGCGATTTCGCCAGCGACATGTCGGATGCCGCGGGCACCATGTGGCTCGACGTGGCGAAGCGCGACTGGAGCGAGGCGATGCTGGATGCCTGCCATTTGACCCGGGAACATATGCCCGCGCTGTACGAAGGCTGTGAGGTGACAGGCGCACTGCTGCCAGCCGTTGCTGAACGCTGGAATATGCCTGCCGTACCGGTGGTAGCCGGGGGCGGCGATAACGCGGCGGGCGCAGTCGGTGTAGGGATGGTTGAGGCGGGCCAGGCTATGCTGTCACTGGGAACGTCTGGCGTCTATTTTGCCGTCAGCGACGGGTATCGCAGTAATCCTGAAAGCGCTGTGCACAGTTTCTGTCATGCCCTTCCCGGGAAATGGCATTTGATGTCGGTGATGCTCAGCGCGGCATCCTGCCTGGACTGGGCGGCAAAACTCACCGGCATGGCCGACGTTCCGGCTCTCATTTCCGCAGCCCAGCAGGCGGATGACGCTGCGGGTACCGTCTGGTTTTTACCGTATCTTTCCGGCGAGCGTACGCCGCACAACAACCCGGAAGCGAAAGGGGTGTTCTTTGGTTTAACCCATCAACATGGCCCGGCAGAACTGGCGCGTGCGGTTCTGGAAGGCGTGGGCTATGCGCTGGCCGACGGGATGGACGTGGTGCACGACTGCGGCCTGAAACCGACGAGCGTCACCCTGATTGGCGGCGGTGCGCGAAGCCCTTACTGGCGACAGATGCTGTCGGATATCAGCGGTTTGCAGCTGGATTTCCGCACCGGCGGGGATGTCGGGCCCGCGCTCGGCGCCGCACGTCTGGCGCAGATAGCCATTCATCCGGAACAACCGTTTTCGCAACTGTTGCCGCAGCTTGCGCTTGAACAGGCGCATTTGCCTGACGCGGAGCGCCATGCGCGGTACGCTGAAAGGCGCGACGTGTTCCGCAAAATCTACCAGCAGCTGCTGCCTCTGATGTCGTAAATACGCTTGTCCTGGAGAGGCACGAGGATGTCCTTTTTTGGTCTGTGCGTGCCTTCATTTCCTTGCCAGTATGGTGTTACACCCACTGGCGAGGAGATTTATCATGTCACGCATTGCATTAATCAACATCGATACTCAGCAGTCATTCCATCACCGCAATTACTGGCAGGAGGACGAAATTCCTGCCTTTCAGCAGGCGATGCTGGGGCTGATCGAAGGCTGCCAGGCGCGCAATATTCCGGTCGTTGATATTTTTCACGTGGATGAAGACGGTCCTTTCACTCTGGAAAGCGGCTATGTCAAACCGATGGCCTTTTTACGTCATCAGCCGGATGTGGTTTTCCAGAAACACGTCCATAATGCCTTCACGGATACCGGGCTTGACCGCTGGCTGCGCGAGCGTGATATCAACAGTGTGATTATCTGCGGAATTCGTACTGAGCAATGCTGTGAAACCACCGCCCGGGTGGCTTCCGATCTGGGTTATGCTGTGACCTTTGTTAGTGAGGCAACGCTGACGTTTCCCATGACGTACAAGGGCATTACCCTTAGCGCAGCGGAAATTCGCCATCGTACCGAGACGGTACTGTCCGGGCGTTTTGCCGAGATTAAAACGGTAGCGGAGACGCTGGAGTCCCTGTAATGAGCATCGACGTCTGGTTCGTGATGTTGCCCGGGGTGCTGTCATTAGACATGACCGGCCCGGCAGAAACTTTTGTGCTGGCAGGCGACGCGTTTCGCCTGCATTACATTGGCCCGCAGCCTGAGGTTCCGACGTCCATTCGCCTGACGATGAGCGGCATTCAGCCGCTGCCGGAGCGTCTCCCGGAAGGCAGCCTGCTGGTGCTGCCGGGTGTGAGCGACTCCCGCAGTCAGTTCTCAACGCCACAGGCGCAGCAGATCCAGCACTGGCTGATGTGCATGCAGCCGCAGATCCAGCGCCAGGAAATCACCGTGATGTGCGTCTGTTCAGGGGCCTTACTGGCGGCGAAATCGGGCCTGTTGAACAACCGGCAGTGCACGACCCATCATGACGTTATTAGCCGTTTACGCACCGCTGCCCCCACGGCGACGATTAAAGAAAACCGCATCTTTGTGCAGGATGAGAACATCTGGACCAGCGCGGGGATCACGTCAGGCATCGATCTGGCGCTGCACATGATTAACCGCCTGTGCGGCCCCGAAAAGGCGCTGAGTGTGGCGCGTGAGATGGTGGTCTGGTTCCGCCGTTCCGGTGACGATCCCCAGCTATCCCCGTGGCTGCGCTACCGCAATCATCTTCATCCGGCGATCCATCGGGCGCAGGATGCGCTCACCGCCGAGCCGCAAAAAGCGTGGAGCTTGCCTGACATTGCCGCACTGGCGCACGTCAGCCCGCGTCATCTCACCCGGCTTTTCCAGTCACATTTAGGGATTAGCGTTCGCGATTATCTGGAGCAGCTGCGTCTGGCGGTGGCGGAACAGTGGCTATTGCAGGGGCGCGGCGTGGAACAGGCTTCACTGGCGGCAGGGTTTTCCTCCCCGCGCCAGTATCATCGTGCCCGGCAGCGCAGCGTTAACTGACGAAGCGGCGAACGTCTATTTTTTGCAGCAGCATCGACAGCAGCAGGCTGATCGCCAGCGTGGCGGCAAAAATCCAGACGATATCCAGCACCGGCCAGCTTTTAAGCTCAACGCCTCTCGTGCGCAGCGCGTGGATCACCAGCGCATGAAAACCGTAAATCCCGAGAGAGTGGCGCGAGATAAGACTCAGCACGGGCAGGGCGCGCGCGTTCAGGGTATTTTTAACGAGCGTGAGCAGTGATAGGGCACAGATAAAGACCATCGGCCCGCAGTAGAGATACCAGGTATCGGCAAAATTGCCGCGCCACTGTAGCTCGTGCAGCGTCCCGCGTGAAATCACCGTCACGCCAGCGATAAACAGCGCCCCGCAGAGCCAGTTCAGACCGCGTTTTTGCGTGTCCATCATCCCGATGGCGCGCCCCAGCATGCCGTAAAGCACATAGTAAAAAGTATCGCCGTTGATATAGAGATTGATCGGCAACCACTCAAATCCGTCGATTTTCTGCGAAACCGTATTCGGGTTGGCGACGATGCCAATCACCACCATCAGGGCCAGAAGCATTTTACCGCTGACGTTTTTTACCTGGATGAGCGGGGAGACCAGATAGATAACGATAATGGCGAAGAAGAACCACAGGTGGTAGAACACCGGTTTTTGCAGCACGTATTTCAGCGATAGCCCGGCGTTAATGGAGGTGAACAGGGTGATATAGAGCAGGGCAACGGCGCTGTAGAACCCCAGGCAGGCCGCGATGCGGATGAAGTGCCGCGGCTGCGCGCTACGTTCGCCAAAAAAGAGAAAGCCGGAAATCATAAAGAATAACGGCACGCTGACGCGCGATGCGGAGTTAAGGATATTGGCAATATCCCAGTTAACGGGGCTGATGCTGTGGGCATTCGTGACGTACCAGGTCGTCGTGTGGATCATGACCACCATCAGACACGCTATTCCTCGCAGGTTATCAATCCAGTTAATTTTTGACTGCATCAGTTCCTCGTATTCCCTGTAAATTGAGTGTGACTGCCATTGTCCAAAAGTCTTCGCTTGGAAAATTCTGAGTTTTATGCGCAGGCTTGCCGGGAGACCGTGAGATTCGCAGAATGGCAGACCTTAATCTATAAAAGTGTTGATATTAAAAATAACAGCCACTGACCAGGGCGGTAATAAAAATGATGATGAAGCGTGCGGCGTCACTCTTTCTGCTGGTGATCCTGGCGGGATGCAGCGCGCCGCAAGAAGCATCTGTGCAAAAAGCGCAGCAGGGTAAAATGAGTCCGGAACGTTCGTTGAATATGGAGTCTCTCTGCAAGGACAAGGCCGCCCGCCGCTATAACTCGGACATTCAGAAAATTAACATCATCGGATTCGAGCGCTTTCAGGGCAGCTATGAACTAAGAGGATATACGGCGCGTAAAGAGGGCTTTGTCTGCTCGTTTGATGCGGACGGTCAGTTTTTACACCTCTCCATGCGCTAGCCTGCTCGTATAATCAGCAGCCAGACGCCGTCAGCGTTCTGGCCGGAAGGCTTATTTCCCAATTTTCCCTAAACAACCCCGTTTCGTACTGTATATCTTGCAGCCAGCGGGTATACTGGTCCCTTCCATTTAAAACCACACGTATCCAGCACGAAATACTATGCAAAAGTTTGATACCAAGACCTTCCAGGGCCTGATCCTGACCTTACAGGATTACTGGGCTCGTCAGGGCTGTACCATTGTTCAACCTTTGGACATGGAAGTCGGCGCCGGCACTTCACACCCGATGACCAGCCTGCGCGCGTTGGGGCCAGAGCCAATGGCGACCGCGTATGTGCAGCCTTCCCGTCGTCCGACCGATGGTCGTTACGGTGAGAACCCGAACCGTCTGCAGCATTACTATCAGTTCCAGGTGGTGATTAAGCCATCACCCGACAACATTCAGGAACTGTACCTCGGGTCGCTGAAAGAGCTGGGTATGGATCCAACCATCCACGACATCCGTTTCGTGGAAGATAACTGGGAAAACCCAACGCTGGGTGCCTGGGGTCTGGGTTGGGAAGTGTGGCTGAACGGCATGGAAGTGACCCAGTTCACTTACTTCCAGCAGGTGGGTGGTCTGGAATGTAAGCCAATCACCGGTGAAATCACCTACGGTCTGGAACGTCTGGCCATGTACATTCAGGGCGTAGACAGCGTTTACGACCTGGTCTGGAGCGACGGCCCGCTGGGTAAAACCACCTACGGCGACGTGTTCCATCAGAACGAAGTGGAGCAATCCACCTATAACTTCGAATACGCGGACGTGGACTTCCTGTTCACCTGCTTCGAGCAGTACGAGAAAGAAGCGCAGCAGCTGCTGGCGCTGGAGACTCCGCTGCCGCTGCCTGCCTACGAGCGTATTCTGAAGGCCGCCCACAGCTTCAACCTGCTGGACGCCCGCAAAGCCATCTCCGTGACTGAACGTCAGCGCTACATTCTGCGTATTCGTACCCTGACCAAAGCCGTTGCAGAAGCTTACTACGCGTCCCGTGAAGCCCTTGGCTTCCCGATGTGCAACCGAAACAAATAAGAGGCGGCCATGTCTGAGAAAACTTTCCTGGTGGAAATCGGCACCGAAGAGCTGCCACCAAAAGCCCTGCGCAGCCTGGCTGAATCTTTCGCTGCGAACGTGACCGCCGAGCTGGATAACGCTGGCCTGGCACACGGTAAAATTGAGTGGTTTGCCGCACCTCGCCGTCTGGCGCTGAAAGTGGCAAATCTGGCGGCGTCTCAGCCGGATCGCGAAGTTGAAAAACGTGGCCCGGCGATTGCCCAGGCGTTTGACGCGGAAGGCAAGCCGAGCAAAGCGGCTGAAGGCTGGGCGCGCGGTTGCGGCATCACCGTCGATCAGGCCGAGCGTCTGACCACGGATAAAGGCGAGTGGCTGCTGTACCGTGCGCACGTGAAAGGCGAAAGCGCGGAAGCGCTGCTGCCGGACATGATTGCCACTTCTCTGGCGAAGCTGCCGATTCCTAAGCTGATGCGCTGGGGCGCGTCCGACGTGCACTTCGTGCGTCCGGTTCACACCGTGACCCTGCTGCTGGGCGATACCGTTATCCCGGCTACCATTCTGGGCGTGGCGTCCGATCGCGTGATCCGCGGCCACCGCTTTATGGGCGAGCCTGAGTTCACCATCGACAATGCCGACCAGTATCCGCAGATCCTGCTGGAGCGCGGTAAGGTCATTGCCGACTACGAACAGCGTAAAGCCAAAATCAAAGCGGACGCCGAAGACGCGGCGCGCAAGATTGGCGGTAACGCAGACCTGAGTGACAGCCTGCTGGAAGAAGTGACCTCTCTGGTGGAATGGCCGGTTGTGCTGACCGCGAAGTTCGAAGAGAAATTCCTGGCCGTTCCGGCTGAAGCGCTGGTGTACACCATGAAGGGTGACCAGAAATACTTCCCGGTCTATGCCAACGACGGCAAGCTGCTGCCAAACTTCATCTTCGTGGCAAACATCGAATCGAAAGATCCTATCCAGATTATCTCCGGTAACGAGAAAGTCGTTCGTCCGCGTCTGGCGGATGCAGAGTTCTTCTTCAACACCGACCGTAAAAAGCGTCTGGAAGATAACCTGCCGCGCCTGCAGACCGTGCTGTTCCAGCAGCAGCTGGGCACGCTGCGCGACAAGACCGACCGCATTGCGGAGCTGTCCGGCTGGATTGCCCGTGAAATCGGTGCAGACGTCAACCACGCGACTCGCGCGGGCCTGCTGTCCAAGTGCGACCTGATGACCAACATGGTGTTCGAATTCACCGACACCCAGGGCGTGATGGGCATGCACTACGCGCGTCACGATGGCGAAGCGGAAGACGTAGCCGTTGCCCTGAACGAGCAGTATCAGCCGCGCTTTGCGGGTGACGAGCTGCCGTCCAACCCGGTTGCATGTGCCGTCGCAATTGCCGATAAGATGGACACCCTGGCGGGTATCTTCGGTATCGGTCAGCATCCGAAAGGCGACAAAGACCCGTTTGCGCTGCGTCGTGCCGCGCTGGGCGTGCTGCGTATCATCGTTGAGAAGAACCTGAACCTCGATCTGCAGACCCTGACCGAAGAAGCGGTGCGTCTGTACGGCGACAAGCTGACCAACGCGAACGTTGTGGATGATGTGATCGACTTTATGCTCGGTCGTTTCCGCGCGTGGTATCAGGACGAAGGTTACACCGTTGACACCATTCAGGCGGTGCTGGCGCGTCGTCCGACCCGTCCGGCTGATTTCGATGCGCGTATGAAGGCGGTTTCCCACTTCCGTACCCTGGAAGCGGCATCTGCCCTGGCCGCGGCCAACAAGCGTGTATCCAACATTCTGGCGAAATCCGACGAGACGCTGAACGAGCGCGTGAACGCCGCAACCCTGAAAGAGCCGGAAGAGATCGCTCTGGCGATGCAGGTTGTGGTGCTGCGCGATAAGCTCGAGCCGTACTTCGCGGAAGGTCGCTACCAGGAAGCGCTGGTGGAGCTGGCCGAGCTGCGTGACGTGATCGATGCTTTCTTCGAGAAAGTGATGGTGAACGTAGAAGATAAAGAGCTGCGTATTAACCGTCTCTCTATGCTCGAGATACTCCGCGAGCTGTTCCTGCGCGTAGCGGATATTTCGCTGCTGCAGTAATGTGCCCGCTGCCCGGCGGCGCTTCGCTTGCACGGGCCTACAGGTGAGAAAAACCCGCTTCGGCGGGTTTTTTTATACCGTTTCGCCCAAAATTTAACCTTGAAACCTTCAACGCATTACCGCTATCCTTAACGTGTTAACTTTCTCGCGCTGGAGCGCCCCCCAAAAATGAACAAACACGACTGATGAATTTCGATCCTTGCTAAACGCCACCGCGTCGGCAGGGGATGTTTTGATTTCATTCAGGAGTGCTTATGGCTCATTTTGCGCAGTCCCCTTCTTTTATTTTGCATCAGGTCACCTGTCAGTTTCCGACGGGCGATACCCTTTTTGGTCCGCTGAATCTCACGCTGGAACCCTCCCTGTGCGCGCTGGTTGGCCGCAACGGCAGCGGGAAAACGCGTCTGCTGCGTCTGCTGGCGGGGCTGGACGAACCGGCTTCCGGTCATATTGAACGCTTTGGCTCGCATGCCTGGGTGGCGCAGCAGCACGTCATTTCGCCGCAGACGACGCTTGCTGAACTGCTCGGGTATGACGCGATTTTTGCGGCGCGTAAGCGCATCGACAGCGGCGATTATCAGCCTGACGATCTGGAGCTGCTTGACGGCCGCTGGGATGTTGCCGAGCGCCTGAGCGAGGCGTTTATCAATGCGCAGCTCCCACCGTTTGATCCGGATAAACCCGCCGGCGAACTCAGCGGCGGCGAGCGCATTCGCGCCCTGCTGTGCGGGGCGTTTACGGCTGAAGCCGATTTCATGCTGCTGGACGAGCCCACTAACCATCTGGACCGACAGGGCCGGGCGTGGTTCTACGACCAGTTGAGTCGGTATCAGGGCGGCGTGCTGGTGGCCTCCCATGACCGTGAGTTACTGGCTCAGGTACCCCGTATCCTTGAGCTGAGCGCCTCGGGTCTGCACAGCTACGGCGGAAATTATGCGGATTATCAAGCCCAGCGCGATGCCGAACAGCAGGCGGCCCGCGCGGCGCTGGAACATGCGGCAACCGAGCGCAAACGCACCCGCGCACGCATGCAAAAAGAGCATGATGACAGCCAGCGGCGGTCGGCAAAGACGTTACGCACCGTCGATACCCTGAATATCGCGTCGTTTGAGCGGGTCAAATATAAAGGCGCGGCAAAGGAACGTATCGGCTCCTGGAAAAAACAGCACAGCGAGCAAAATGAAGCGCTGAACGCTGCGGTTAACAAGGCGCGTGAGCGGGTTGAAGACGATAACCCGGTGATGTTCACTCTGCCGGGGAGTCAGGTCCCGGAGGGCAAACAGGTACTGGTGCTGGAGGATCTGGTGCTGCCGCATGTGCCTGTTCCACCGCTTACCTGGCGTATGGACGGACCGATGCGCGTGGCGTTAAAGGGACCGAACGGCTGCGGAAAATCGACGCTGTTAAAAACTATCCTCGGCGAGATGACTCCCCGTTCGGGTACCTGTAAGGTCTCCGTTAGCTGTGCTTATCTCGACCAGCATCTCTCCCGGCTCGATCTCTCGCAGTCGGTCATGACGCATCTCAATTTGAGTCATACCCCTCTGGAAGAGGGGGTATTGCGAACCCGTTTAGCGCAGCTTCAACTGGGGGCTGACAAAGTGATGCTCCCATTGGCGGCGCTCAGCGGCGGTGAGCGTCTTAAGGCTGCCCTGGCCTGCGTGCTGTGGCGCGCGGAGGCCACGCAGCTTCTGCTGCTGGATGAACCGACCAATCATCTGGATCTGGCTTCAGTCCAGGCCATTGAAGCGGCGCTGGCCGGTTTCCCCGGAGCTCTGCTGGTGGTATCACACGACGAGGCTTTTTTAAGAGGCTTAACGTTAACGCATGAGTGGGTATGGGAAGAGGCGGGCTGGCGTTGCGAGAGCCTTTAAAACACAAGCCCCCGCAGAGGCGGGGGCATTCAATCTTCACTACGCTATCTGTTTACTGAGTGCAGGGTTGGCCTGAATCAGGCGCATCAGCCTTAACTCGGTTGGGGTGGGTTTCTCACGTTTTGACTCCCACTCCTGCACCATAGCCACGCTGACACCCATCGCTCTGGCGAATTCTTCGGTTTTCAGTCCTGTCCCTTTGCGCAATTGCTCATATTCTGTAAAGGGATTGGATTTTTGTTGCAGGCTAATCGTCTGCGGTACGTCTTTAAAAATGATCTGTTCCAGACTGCTCAGCAGCTCAAACTCAGGATCTTTATATTCCATTGAGGACTCCTCTTAAATCTCACATCGTGATCAAGAACATCAGAGAGCCAGTTAAGAATAGTCCCTAATACGAACCTAGGATCGTCACGGGTGTGATTAATCGTGCGATAACGATCGCTTTACCCGATTCAGCGATATGGATAGTTATGCTAATTACCTGATTACTCATATGTCGGCTTCGGCAGGTATTTTTTTGTAAATGGTAAGAAATAAATCGGCAATAGCCGTTTTGCATGAAAAGAGTATCTTGCAAGGCTGACCTGGACTATCCTTGTCAGCGTCGGGCACGCGTGTGCCGGTGTGCGCTTTTTTGGGTGAAAGGAGTAATAAAATGGCGACAGGAAAGTCCTGCTCTCGCTGGTTTGCGCCTATTGCGGCGTTGTTGATGGTTGTTAGCCTGAGTGGGTGTTTTGATAAAGAAGGCGATCAGCGCAAAGCGTTTATCGATTTTCTGCAGAATACAGTGATGCGCAGCGGCGAGCGGTTGCCGACGCTGACTGCGGATCAGAAAAAACAGTTTGGCCCCTTCGTGTCCGATTACGCCATTCTTTATGGTTATTCACAGCAGGTGAGCCAGGCGATGGATTCCGGTATCCGCCCGGTAGTGGATAGCGTGAACGCCATTCGCGTTCCGCAGGATTATATGACGCAGCGTGAACCGCTTCGCCAGTCCAACGGTGCGCTTGGCGTGCTGAGCCAGCAGTTGCAGAATGCGAAAATGCAGGCTGACGCGTCACGTTCTGCGCTGAAGCAGGGCGACGATCTCAAACCTGTCTTCGACAAAGTGTATGAGAAAGTGGTGACGAAACCGTCTGAAGCGCTGCAACCGCTGATTCCGGCCGCGCAAATCTTCACGCAGCAGCTGGTTCAGGTGGGCGACTTTATTGCCCAGCAGGATACTCAGGTGAGCTTCGTTGCCAACGGCATTCAGTTCCCGACCTCGCAGCAGGCAAGCCAGTACAATACGCTGATTGGGCCGCTGGCCTCCCAGCATCAGGCCTTTAGCCAGGCCTGGAGTGCCGCCGTCACGGCCACAGAATAAACCGAAAAAACCCCGCTCCCGGCGGGGTTTTTTTATGCTTATGGAAAATAACGCTTGTCATTCTTCTACCACATCGGTATAACTATCCCCGTCGGTTTGTTACACAGACCTAAAGCAGTTTAGTAAAGCAGTCCAGATTGTTATCCATAGATACCCTTCGTTGTGACCCTTCCTTCATCGCTTAAAAATCTGTAACGCAATCCATCAAGCCGGAAGGCTCAATATATTTGTTAATAAGGTAATTTCTATGTCTGCTAAAATGACTGGTCTGGTAAAATGGTTCAACGCTGATAAAGGTTTCGGCTTCATCACTCCTGACGATGGCTCTAAAGACGTGTTCGTACACTTCTCTGCTATCCAGAACGATGGCTACAAATCTCTGGACGAAGGTCAGAAAGTTTCCTTCACCATCGAAAGCGGCGCTAAAGGCCCAGCAGCTGGTAACGTTGTAAGCCTGTAAGCTTCCAACCCAGTAGCACAAAATTCAAAAACCCGCCTTCTGGCGGGTTTTTTCGTTTCTATCGTTGCACCTGCGGGTTCACGCAGTTTATCTCCACCTTTCCACTTAGGGCGGCGATAAGGTTATCGACCGCAGTGGCCGCCATGTTGTAGCGCGTCTCATGGGTGGCTGAGCCGATGTGGGGCAGGGCGACGACGTTTGGCATTGCCAGCAGCGGGGAATCCACCGGCAGCGGCTCCTGTTCAAACACGTCCAGACCCGCGGCATGGATCTCGCCGTTTTGCAACGCTTCAATCAGCGCCTTCTCATCCACCACCGGGCCGCGACCCGCGTTGATGAAAATGGCGGATTTCTTCATTTTTTCAAACGCCTCTTTACCTATCAGATGACGGGTTTCGTCCGTCAGCGGCAGAACCAGGCAGACAAAATCGGCTTCCTCCAGCAGGGTATCCAGCTCGCAGTAGCGGGCGTTGAAGCGTTCTTCGGCTTCACTGTGATGGCGACGCGCGTTATACAGAATCGGCATGTTAAAACCAAAATGCGCGCGCTGCGCCAGTGCCAGCCCGATACGCCCCATGCCAACAATGCCCAGCGTTTTGCCGTTAACGTCCACGCCGAACCAGTCCGGTCCAATGCTTTTTGTCCATTCGCCCGCTTTGACGCGCTCGGCTACTTCCACCACGCGACGTGCCGTGGTGAGTACCAGCGCCATCAGCGTATCGGCCACGGTTTCCGTCAGGGCATGTGGCGTATGCATCAGCAGGATCTTGCGGGCGTTAAGGGCATCCACATCGAAATTGTCGTAACCCACGGAAACGGTAGAGGTAGCACGAAGCTTCGGCATTTTCTCCAGCAGGGCGACATCCACTTTCTCGCTTGAACCCAGCAGGCCTTCGGCGCTGGCGAACGCTTCGGCGTGCTGCGCCACGGTTTCCGGGCTCAGGTTCTTCACCTGCGTGACGGTGAAGTGTTCTTCAAGGCGTTTCTGCAGATCTTCCGGCAGTGCTTTGTACAAAATGACGGACGGCTTCATGCTAATCTCCGTTAATTTTTAAGGATTCAGGCGTGGCGTGCGCCGACAGGGTGTTGTTGATTATTAGCAGGCTTAACAATCAGAGTAAGCCACACGGAGGCGAAAAGCGCCACCCCCATAAAGATGTACGATGCGGACGGGCTGCCGGTGGCACCGTTCAGGTAGCCGACGAACCATGAGCCGCAGAACGACCCCAGCGCACCCATGCTGTTAATCAGCGCCATCGCGCCACCCGCGACGTTACGCGGCAGCATTTCCGGGATGATGGCAAAGAATGGACCATATGGGGCATACATGGCGGCACCGGCGACCACCAGCAGGGTATAAGAGGCCCAGAAGTGATTTGCACCCACGGCCCACGAGCCGATAAAGGCAAAAGCAGCGATCAGCAGCAGCGGCCAGACAAACAATTTTCGGTTCTGCAGCTTGTCCGACGCCCAGGAGACGACGATCATGGCGATGGTCGCGGCCAGATACGGTACGGAAGAGAGCCAGCCCACTTCTACCATGCCGAGGTTCTCGCCGCCGCTGCGGATAATCGACGGCAGCCACAGCACAAAACCGTACACGCCAATGCTCCAGGTAAAATACTGCGCGCAGAGCAGGATCACGTTGCGCGAGCGGAAGGCTTCACCGTAGTTGCGTACCGCCTTCAGACCTTGCTGTTCTTTATCCAGCTGCGCCTGCAGCGCCGCTTTTTCGTCTTCGGAAAGCCATTTCGCCTGGGCTGGTTTATCTTTTACCAGTACCCACCAGCAGAATGCCCAGATCACTGCCGGAACCCCTTCGATGATAAACATCTCGCGCCAGCCGAAGGACTGGATCAGGTAGCCAGACACCACCGACATCCACAGCACCGTGACCGGGTTACCGAGGATCAGGAAGGTATTCGCGCGCGAGCGTTCGGATTTGGTAAACCAGTTGCTGATGTAGATCAGCATCGCCGGCATGACCGCCGCCTCAACGACGCCGAGGATAAAGCGAATGGCGGCCAGGGCAGGAATATTGTTCACCACGCCGGTCAGTGACGCGCAGGCGCCCCACAGGATCAGACAGACGAAGATCAGCTTACGCACGCTGCGGCGTTCTGCATAAATCGCGCCGGGGATCTGGAAGAAGAAGTAGCCCAGGAAGAAAAGGGCACCCAGCAGGGAGGAGATACCTTTCGTGATGCCAAGGTCCTCTGTGATCCCCGCCGCGGACGCGAAGCTGAAGTTGGCACGGTCAAGGTACGCCAGGCTGTACGTGATAAACACGATTGGCATGATGTACCACCAGCGTTTTACTGCATTGGTCGAACTGTTCATAGGCTTGCCTCTGTTGTTGAGGTTGTTACCGCCGTTGTCTGTAGGGTACACGGTGGCTTAATTATTTGGTGTGGCTTGCTGCCCTCACCCTGGCCATCTCTCACAGGGAGAGGGAATTTAAATGCCGAGCTCTGCTCGCGTTGGTAATCCTTCGCTGTCGCCCTGCACCTGAATGGCCAGCGAGCCAATCTTGTTGCCCCGCGCCACGGCCTGCGGCAGCGTTTTGCCTTCCAGCAGGGCGCTAATCACGCCCACGGCAAAACCGTCGCCCGCGCCGACGGTGTCGACAACGTTCTCAACCTTCACCGCCGCGACCGCGCCCTGTTGGCCGTCGGCCGTCTTGAACCATGCGCCATCGGCACCGGTCTTCAGCACCACCGCTTTTACCCCTTTATTCAGGTAGAAATCGGCAATGCCTTCCGGCGTGCTTTCTCCGGTCAGGATCATCCCTTCTTTCAGGCCCGGCAGAACCCAGTCCGCTCTGAATGCCAGGCGGTTGAGCTTCTCGACCATTTCCGCTTCGCTTTTCCACAGCACCGGG
The DNA here is from genome assembly GCF_056856775.1 of Enterobacter sp. QK-SA4. NCBI lineage: Bacteria > Pseudomonadati > Pseudomonadota > Gammaproteobacteria > Enterobacterales > Enterobacteriaceae > Enterobacter > Enterobacter sp. QK-SA4. The sequence goes on along the minus strand of NZ_JBXFXH010000007.1, from coordinate 4,538,279 downwards.
CGCAGGTTTGGATCGAAAGAGATCGTTTTTCCCCTGGCTTTCAGCGTGGCTGCCGCGTGATCCAGCAGCTCATACGAGGTGGCGGATAGTGCTGCCGCCACGCCGCTCAGATGCAGATGGCGCGCAGAGGCGAAATAGTCGGCGTGATAGTCTTCTACAGAGAGGTGGCTTGCCGCCGATCCTTTACGAAAATACTCCACGATGGGATCGGTTCCATTTTCGACCTTAGATTTAAGCTGAAAGCCGGTAGGGAAGCGTCCATCGAGGGTGACGCCTGCGGCATCAATTCCCTCTTTTTTCAGCGAGTCGAGAACGAAATGGCCAAAGCTGTCGTCCCCCACGCGGCTGACCCAGCCGACGTTCAGGCCGAGACGCGCCAGGCCGGTTGCGACGTTCAGCTCTGCGCCTGCCACGCGCTTGATAAAGTGCTCCACCGCGCTCAGCTCACCCGTTTCAGTGGCGACAAACATCGCCATGGCTTCGCCGATCGTGATGACATCCAGCGTCTTGTGCATGTTTTACTCCTCGCGCAGCAGGTTGACGTAATGGCGGGTAACGGCGGTTAAATCCGTCCCTTCCAGCGGGAACTCGATACCGCGCGGGGCATCGGCAGGCAGCTGGCCGAGCAGATCCAGCCAGCGCGCATCGGCGTGGTCTGGCGCCACGGCGCGGAAGTTATCTCTGTGCGGCACGGCCGCTTTCACGTGGATATAGCTCACCGCAGGGGCCAGATGACGCGCGGCCTCTTCAGGCGAATCGCCAACCCACAGCCAGTTGCCCATATCGAAGGTCAGCGTGACGGGTAAGGCCATTTCCCGACAGGCGGCCTGGAAGCGCTGCATGGGCGCGAGCTGTCCGCAGTCGGTCTGATCGTTCTCCACGACCAGCGCCATGCCGCTTGCGTTCAGCAGGGTACGCAGGGCGTCGAGAGGCTGCGCGTCGCGGAAATGGCCCAGGGAAACCTTCAGCCACAGGGCGTTCAGGGTGCTGGCCTCAGAGAGATAGCGGGTCAGGTCCGGGTTGAGGGTGCCGTCAGGCATAAACAGGGCGGCGGGGGCGGAGTAGCACGCCAGCAGGCCGAGCAGCTCAATGGATTCTCCCAGCGCAGGCAGCGCCAGCAGCTCTTCGCTGTTGAACAATTCCCGGCGGATCTCCACGCCGTCTGCCCCCGCGCCTGCAATCACGGGAAGCATTGCCCGCTGACCGCCCGCCTGTCGCACCTGTTCCGCACCGTACGCGGCGGTGACCACCATAATTTTCCTGCCCATCTTCGGACTCCATCGCAACATATCAATACTATTACGCTAGATGGAACCGGTTCCAAAGAAAAGGTCAGGATGTCGAATTTATGATCGGTATCACAAGGGAAAATTAACGCGCCGTGGAGCCGCGAACGATCAGCTCGCCGGAGAAGACCTGCTCGCGAACGGCATCGCTGGTGCCTTCAATGCGACGAACTACTTGTTCAACAGCAGCATAGCCAATCTGCCAGGTGGGCTGTTTGAGGGTCGTAATGCCGACGCCTGCCAGCTCCGCCCACTCCAGTTCATCAAACCCCAGCAGACCGATATCGCTGCCCCAGTGCAGGCCAATGCGCTTGAGCGAGCGGGCGACCTGAAGCGTAAGCGCCCCGTTGGCGGAGATAACGGCTTTGCGCATGCCGCGATGGCGCGTGTGGAACTGGCGCAGGGTGTTATCGAGCTGGTCAGCTTCGTGAAGCGGCGTTTCGGCATTTTCGGCGATCACGCCGGGATATCGCTCCAGCGTGGTGCGAAATGCGCTCAGGCGCTCGCGACGGGTATTGACCATCCCTAACGGTTCACTCAGAAACAGAATGGCCTCGAAGCCCTGTTCGATCAGATGTTCGGTGGCGGTAGTGGCTGCCTGGGTGTTATCCAGACCGACCACATCGCAGGCAAATTCCGGGATTTTACGGTCGATGAGGACCATAGGCAGAGAGGACTGCTGCAGGCGGTTTAAACCCTCTTCCCGCATGCCCACCGCGTTCACCACAATCCCTTCGACCTGATAGCTGCGCAGCAGATCGAGGTAATGCAGCTCCTGGTCAACTTCGTTGTTGGTATTACAGACCAGCGGCGTGAACCCCTTCTCGCGACAGGCGGCTTCAATACCGCTGAGCACGTTAACGGAATAGGGGTTGGTGATATCGGCGATGATAAGCCCGATAAGGCGGGTGCGGCCGCGTTTGAGCCCGCGCGCCATGAGGCTGGGACGGTAGTCGAGATCGGCAATGGCCTGTTCAATACGCGCCAGCAATGCGTCGGACAGCAGGTGTTTCTCGCCGTTAAGGTAGCGTGAAATACTGGTTTTACCGGTTTTGGCGGCTTTCGCCACGTCGCTGATGGTGGCCCGGGCTGGTTTGCTCATCGCTGATTTCCCTGAATTTAGTGAGAATACCTTAGCGGGAAAATCAGACGAATCAAGTAATTTGCCCGGTGGCGCTGCGCTTACCGGAGGTTGCGGTCTGGTGCCCTCACCCCAACCCTCTCCCACGGGAGAGGGTGCAACCACTAAAAACGGCAACGAGCGTTGCCGTTTTGCTTTTACCTACTGAATTGGGCTTAACGTAATCTCAACGCGGCGGTTCTGCGCTTTGCCTTCCGCCGTGCTGTTGCTGGCGATAGGGTTGGCAGGGCCCATGCCGCTGGTGCGGATACGGTTCGCTTCAACACCCTGGGTAATCAGCGAGCTGGCCACGGAATCGGCGCGCTGCTGAGACAGTCGCATGTTCAGATCCTGGCTGCCGGTACTGTCGGTATAGCCAATCACGTTAACGGCGGTTTTATTGTACTCTTTCAGCACCATCGCCACGCCGGTCAGGGTGTTTGCGCCTGCTGGTTTCAGCGTTGCGCTGCTGCTGTCGAAGGTCACGTTGTTCGGCATATTCAGGATGATGTTATCGCCGCTGCGCGTCACGCTCACGCCGGTTCCCTTCATTTTGTCGCGCAGCTTCGCTTCCTGCACGTCCATGTAATAGCCAACGCCGCCACCCAGCGCCGCGCCCGCCGCTGCGCCAATCAGCGCGCCTTTACCGCGGTCTTTCTTGGAGGAGGAGAGCGCCCCCACGCCTGCGCCGACCAGCGAGCCGATACCCGCGCCAATGCCGGATTTACCCGCTTCACGCTCACCGGTGTAAGGGTTAGTTGTGCAGCCAGAAACAGCCAGGGCACCGCTCACCAGAGCGGCAATAACGAGTACGCGTTTTTTCATCTTCTTTCCTTAATCCTTTTTATTCTTTGCCACGGCGAGCGTGGCAGTTGATTATGACGTCCAGATACGGAGAAAATTCCGGTATAACTCTGAAATTTGTGACAAACCATAAACTGCCTCAGAAAGAAGGCCGTAAACCTGCACGCAACCAGGAGCGCACGCTTGAGCACCTCAACGAAAACCATTCTGACCGCCGCCCACTGGGGGCCGATGCTGGTCGAAACCGATGGCGAAAATGTTCTGTCGTCCCGCGGGGCACTGCCAACCCAACATTCCAACTCGTTACAGACCGTCGTTCGCGATCAGGTGCATAGCAAAACGCGCGTGCGTTGGCCGATGGTGCGTAAAGGTTTTCTGGCCTCGCCGGATAAGCCACAGGGGATTCGCGGTCAGGATGAGTTTGTTCGCGTGAGCTGGGATGACGCGCTGGCGCTGATCCACGCCCAGCACAAGCGCATTCGCGACAGCTACGGTCCGTCGTCCATTTTCGCCGGGTCGTACGGCTGGCGTTCTAACGGCGTGCTGCACAAGGCCTCGACGCTGCTGCAGCGTTACATGAGCCTGGCGGGAGGCTATACCGGCCATCTGGGGGATTACTCCACCGGCGCGGCGCAGGCGATCATGCCGTACGTCGTGGGGGGGAACGAAGTGTACCAGCAGCAGACCAGCTGGCCGCTGGTGCTGGCACATACCGACGTGGTGGTGCTCTGGAGCGCTAACCCCCTCAACACGCTGAAAATTGCCTGGAATGCCAGCGACGAGCAGGGCATCGGGTATTTCGACGCGCTGCGCAAAAGCGGCAAGCGCATCATCTGCATTGACCCGATGCGCTCTGAAACCATGGATTTCTTCGGCGACAGCGCCGAGTGGATTGCCCCGCATATGGGCACCGACGTGGCGATGATGCTGGGGATTGCCCATACGCTGGTCGAAAACGGTTGGCACGATGTTGAATTCCTGACGCGCTGTACCACCGGTTTCGATAAATTCGCCCACTACCTGACGGGCCAATCCGATGGGGTAGCAAAAACGGCAGAGTGGGCCGCAGAAATTTGTGGCGTTCCTGCGGACAAACTCCGCGAACTGGCGGCGTTGTTCCATAAAAATACCACCATGTTAATGTCCGGCTGGGGAATGCAGCGCCAGCAGTTTGGCGAGCAAAAACACTGGATGCTGGTCACCCTTGCCGCAATGCTTGGGCAGATAGGCACGCCGGGCGGGGGTTTTGGTCTCTCCTATCACTTTGCGAACGGCGGTAATCCAACGCGTAAAGCGGCGGTGCTGGCGTCACTGCAAGGCTCGGTGCAGGGCGGCGTGGATGCCGTGGATAAAATCCCGGTGGCGCGTATTGTTGAAGCCCTGGAAAACCCGGGCGGTTTTTATCAGCACAACGGTCTGGACCGCCACTTCCCGGACATTAAATTTGTCTGGTGGGCGGGCGGATCGAACTTCACGCACCATCAGGATACCAACCGCCTGATACGCGCCTGGCAAAAGCCGGAGCTGGTGGTGATTTCCGAGTGCTTCTGGACAGGTTCGGCTAAGCATGCAGATATCGTGCTGCCGGCGACCACCTCGTTTGAGCGTAACGATCTCACCATGACCGGCGACTACAGCAACCAGCATATGGTCCCGATGAAGCGCGTTGTGGCCCCGCGCGATGAGGCGCGTGATGATTTTGACGTGTTTGCTGAACTGAGCGAGCTGTGGGAAGCGGGCGGTCGCGAGCGTTTTACCGAGGGGAAAAGCGATCTGCAATGGCTGGAGAGCTTCTACCAGATTGCCGGACAGCGTGGCGCGGCGCAGGGCGTGACGCTTCCGCCATTTGCTGAATTCTGGGAGGCGAACCAGCTCGTCGAGATGCCGGAGAGCGAACAGAACGCGAAGTTTGTCCGTTTTGCCGATTTCCGCCGCGACCCGGAGAGCCACCCGCTGAAAACCGAGAGCGGAAAGATCGTGATCTATAGCGAGCGTATCTCCAGCTTTGGCTATGCCGACTGCCCGCCACACCCTATGTGGCTCGAGCCGGACGAGTGGCACGGCAACGCCCAGCCGGAACAGCTGCAGGTGTTGTCTGCGCATCCCGCTCACCGTCTGCACAGCCAGCTTAACTATACCTCCCTGCGCGAGCAGTATGCGGTCGCCGGGCGAGAGCCGATCACGCTGAATACCCTTGATGCGAAAGCCCGCGGGATCGCGGACGGCGACGTGGTGCGCGTCTGGAACTCGCGCGGGCAGGTGCTGGCAGGGGCAGTGGTGAGCGACGGGATTAAACCGGGCGTGATCTGCATTCATCAGGGCGCATGGCCCGACCTTGAGCCCGCCGAGGGAGGGATCTGTAAAAACGGGGCGGTTAACGTGCTGACCAAAGATCTCCCCAGCTCGAAACTGGGGAATGGCTGCGCAGGGAACACGACGCTGGCCTGGGTAGAGAAATATCAGGGACCCGAGCTTACCTTAACGGCGTTTGATCCGCCTGCCAGCTCATGATCCACGTCGGGTGCTGGGTATCATCCTGCCAGGCGCTGTCTTCAATGCGAAAGCCCTGAGCATGGTAGAAATTCACCGCCCGCACATTTTTCTGATATACCTCCAGCGTTAAATGCGGGAAGCGCTGTTGAACATGGTTCAGCAGCGCGCGCCCGATGCCTTTCCCGATGCATGACGGTGCGACAAACAGCGCGCCGACAAACTGAGACTGCATCACGCTGATAAATCCGCATGGCTCGCCGTCCTGTTCCCAGACCCAGGTTTCCGCCGACGGAAGGTAAACGTCCCGCACCATGGCCTCGTTCTCTTTCCAGTAACCCGGCTCGATAAACGGATGCGCTTCCGTGGTGCTTTCAAGCCATAGGCTCAGAAGCGGCGCGGTATTCTCACTTTGCCATTTGCGGATCATGATGGCCTCCCGGATGACAGAAGCAGCCGGTAACATGGTCGTTGACCAGGCCACAGGCCTGCATAAAGGCGTAGCAGATGGTGGAGCCGACAAACTTAAAGCCGCGTTTTTTCAGGGCCTTCGAGAGCGCATCCGAGGCCGGGGTGGAGGCCGGGATTTCCGCGAGCGTAGCGGCCTGGGTGACCTGCGGATCGTTGTTCACAAACGTCCAGACAAAATCTGAGAACGATTCGCCGTTTTGTTCCATCGCCAGGTAAGCACGAGCGTTGCCGATGATGGCCTGGATCTTACCGCGATGACGGATGATACCGGCGTCCTGCACCAGGCGTTCCACATCCTCATCGGTCATGGCGGCGACGGCAACAGGATCGAACTGGTGGAAGGCGTTGCGGTAGTTTTCGCGTTTCTTCAGTACCGTAATCCACGACAGCCCCGCCTGCTGGCCCTCCAGGCAGATCATCTCAAAGAGTTTTTTGCCATCCGTTTCCGGCACGCCCCATTCCCGATCGTGATAGTCGATATAAAGCTGATCCTGGCTCACCCAACCGCAACGTTCCATCCGTCATCTCCCTTATTGATACTGATTTCGCAAAATTTTCTTTCTGACTGGCTTGACGTGTTTACTATAAAGACAATAGTTAATACAGGGCTATAAGCTCTTCCTGAATAACGACAAATATCGCCGAATTCGGCTCTCTCTGGGGTCGCGTTGATGATGATAAAAAAAATCAGTGGTCGCCATGCTGCTTCTGGCCTGGTGGGAATTTCAGCCTGCCTGTTTTTTTGTAATACAGCGTCTGCCTGGCAACAGGAATATATCGTTTCAGACGCCCAAAATAATACGGCGGAACGCTATACATGGGACGCGGATCACCAACCGCGTTATGAGGATATTCTTGCTGAGCGTATTCAGTCTTCGCAAAACGCGCCGGGTCTTGCCCTGAATATACCGTCTGGCAGCACGACGGAGGGGGCGATGAGCGTGGGCTGGAATTTTCCGGTTTCAGCGCGGATCACCACCGGTCCGGTAGTGGCGTGGCGTTACGACGGCACGGCTCCCATGATGATCAACGAGTTTGGTGACAGCGCGTCGACGCAGGCAATTACCGACCCGCTCTGGCATGCCAGCGTCAGCACGCTGGGGTGGCGCGTGAATACCCAGTACGGCGATCTTCGTCCGTGGGCGCAGATTAGCTATAACCAGCAGTTTGGTGAAAACCAGTGGAAATCGCAGTTTGGCATGCCGCAAACGCCAGCCCCTGCCCAAAACGGTAGCTGGATGGACGTCACCGTGGGAACGGATATTCCTTTTAATACGCACGTGGCGGCCTATGCGTCGCTGGCTCAGGGGGAGCACACCACCACCGGTGAGGAGTTTTTATACACCCTCGGCGTTAGCGCAAATTTCTAGAGTTGTTACTTTTTTAAACGTTACGATAACATCTCGAATACAACAATCACGGGCTTTACAGTGATAGCGCGTACTAACATGCTGTCGCTTAATTCCCGGGCCAGGCCATTCATTCCCGATTCCAGGCATTTCATTCCGTTCAGCCTGCATTTCATGCCGTTTTACCCCAGGCGTTTTAAGGTTTTGTTTATCGTTGTCCTCAGCGAACTTCCTTAATTTCTCTTGCAGGACAACTGCCATGAACACATCAACCTATAACCGCACGCGCTGGCTCACGCTCTTTGGCACCATCGTCACTCAGTTTGCATTGGGATCGGTCTATACCTGGAGCCTGTTCAACAGCGCGCTTTCCGACAAACTCGGCGCGCCGGTCAGCCAGGTCGCGTTCTCCTTTGGTTTGCTGAGCCTGGGTCTGGCGATTTCGTCTTCCGTCGCGGGCAAGCTGCAGGAGCGTTTTGGCGTGAAGCGCGTGACCATGGCGTCCGGCATTCTGCTGGGTCTGGGCTTTTTCCTGACGGCGCATTCCAGCAACCTGATGATGCTGTGGCTGAGCGCCGGCGTGCTGGTGGGTCTGGCCGATGGCGCAGGTTACCTGCTGACTCTGTCGAACTGCGTGAAGTGGTTCCCGGAACGTAAAGGCTTAATCTCCGCGTTTGCCATTGGTTCTTATGGCCTGGGCAGCCTCGGGTTCAAATTTATCGACGCCCACCTGCTGGCGTCTGTCGGCCTCGAAAAAACCTTTATGATCTGGGGCGCAATCGTGCTGGTGATGATTTTGTTCGGCGCCACGCTGATGAAAGATGCGCCGCAACAGGAGGTTAAATCCGTGAACGGCGTGGTGGAGAACGACTTCACCCTCGCGCAGTCAATGCGTAAACCGCAGTACTGGATGCTGGCGGTGATGTTCCTGACGGCCTGCATGAGCGGTCTGTATGTCATCGGTGTGGCGAAGGATATCGCGCAGGGGATGGTGAAGCTGGATGCGGCCACGGCGGCGAATGCGGTGACGGTCATCTCCATAGCCAACCTCTCCGGTCGTCTGGTGCTCGGTATTCTGTCTGACAAAATTGCCCGCATCCGTGTGATTACGATTGGGCAGGTGGTTTCGCTGGTCGGTATGGCGGCGCTGCTGTTCGCTCCGCTGAATGAAGCCACCTTCTTTGCGGCGATTGCCTGCGTGGCCTTTAACTTCGGCGGCACCATTACCGTCTTCCCGTCACTGGTGAGCGAGTTCTTTGGCCTGAACAATCTGGCGAAAAACTACGGCGTTATCTATCTGGGCTTCGGGATCGGCAGTATCTGCGGCTCGCTGATTGCCTCCCTGTTCGGCGGATTCTACGTGACCTTCTGCGTCATATTTGCCTTGCTGATTATCTCGCTGGCGCTCTCGACCACGATTCGCCAGCCGCAGCGCGAAGTATTCAAGGAAGCGCACGCGTAAGCGATATGAAAGAGGCCTCCGTGGCCTCTTTTTTCTTTATGCGAGACGCTTCCCGTCTCGATATTTTGTAAAAATTTACACCGATCACACTCTCTGCTGCCACTTTTCTCTCCCGCTGTGGTCTACTTACCGCGCTTGTAGACGTTTCTCATAACGCTTCCTTACGCATTTACTTACTCTGTCCGCTTTCTCTTTGAGATTCGACGGGTCTTTATACCCCTTCCCCCAGGGTTGTTTGCATGAAATACATTAGGTCTCTTACCCAGCAAAGATTGTGTCTGATGCTGGCTGTCTATATCGGATTATTTCTGAATGGCGCGGTACTGTTCAGAAGAGTGGAAGGGTATGTTGAAAACCTTACCCTAAGTAATGGTATATTTGCCGCAATTGAAGTATTCGGCTCCGTTCTCGCGACCTTCTTCCTCTTACGCCTCCTGTCCCTTTTTGGTCGACGTACCTGGCAAATTTTGGCCTCGCTGGTGGTGATTATTTCCGCCGCCGCAAGCTATTACATGACCTTTATGAACGTGGTCATTGGTTACGGTATCGTTGCCTCGGTGATGACCACGGATATCGACCTCTCGAAAGAGGTGGTAGGGAAAGGCTTTATCGTCTGGACGGTTTTAGCCTGTCTGATCCCGCTGTTCTTTATCTGGAGCAATACGTGCCGCTATACGCTGTTACGCCAGCTGCGCACCCGTGGACAGCGGATCCGCAATATCGTCGTCGTCCTGCTGGCCGGTCTGCTGGTGTGGGCGCCTATCCGCCTGATGGAAACGCAGCAAAAACGCGTCGAAAAAGCGACGGGCGTGGATATGCCAAGCTATGGCGGCGTGGTGGCAAACTCGTATTTGCCATCTAACTGGCTGTCAGCGTTAGGGCTGTATGCCTGGGCGCAGGCGGACGAATCCAGTGATGTGAAATCGCTGATCAATCCAACGAAACAATTCACCTACCAGCCGCCAGCCGACGGGATTGATGATACGTACGTCGTCTTTGTCATAGGCGAAACGACGCGCTGGGATCATATGGGTATTCTCGGCTATAACCGGGATACCACGCCAAAGCTGGCGCAGGAGAAAAACCTGGTGGCCTACCGTGGCTACTCCTGCGATACCGCAACCAAGCTCTCGCTGCGCTGCATGTTTGTGCGTGAAGGCGGTGCAAGCGATAACCCGCAACGCACGCTGAAAGAGCAGAACGTGTTTGCCGTGCTGAAGCAGCTTGGATTTAGCTCTGACCTGTTCGCCATGCAAAGTGAGATGTGGTTCTACACCAACACGCTGGCAGATAACATCGCGTACCGCGAGCAGATTGGCGCAGAGCCGCGTAACCGCGGCAAAAACGTCGACGACATGCTGCTGCTGGAAGAGATGTCCCAGTCCCTCAAGAACCATCCGCAGGGTAAGCATCTGGTTATTCTGCATACCAAAGGGTCGCATTATAGCTACTACCAGCGCTACACGCGTGATTTCGCGAAGTGGCAGCCTGAGTGCGTGGGCATTAATAAAGACTGCAGCAAGCAGGAGCTGATCAACGCCTACGACAACTCGGTGCTGTACGTGGATACCTTCCTGAGCCGGGTGATCGACCAGCTGCGCGATAAAAAAGCGATTGTGATTTACGCGGCAGATCACGGTGAATCCATCAATGAGAAAGAGCATCTGCACGGTACGCCGCGCAAGCTGGCACCGCCGGAACAGTTCCGCGTGCCGATGATCATGTGGATGTCGGATAAGTATCTTGAAAATCCGGAGAAGGCGAAGATGTTTGCTCAGCTGAAAAAAGAGGCGGATATGAAGGTGCCGCGTCGTCACGTTGAGCTGTACGACACCATTATGGGTTGTCTCGGTTATACCTCACCGAACGGTGGGATTAACGAAAACAACAACTGGTGTAAACTCCCTGATAACAGCGTAAAAGCCGCGCAGTAGCTGCTCTGGCGAGAATATCGCCAGTTGAATGGCTTTTTGAAAATAAGGGATTGACGGGGGCGCACCTCAGCAGTAAGATGCGCTCCGCATTCGGCGAGTAGCGCAGCTTGGTAGCGCAACTGGTTTGGGACCAGTGGGTCGGAGGTTCGAATCCTCTCTCGCCGACCACATTCTGAAAAGGGCTAACCGCAAGGTTAGCCCTTTTTGCATTATGATCTTATCCCGTCAGAGTATCCAAAACGCCCCTTAGGCCTGCTTCTCCCTGCCTGTTAACGATTTTGTGACATAATCCATTGTATTTTTTTATATATAGATTGATCTTTTTTCGCGTTGCTTATGGATAACCTCAGCATTTTTCGCTGTGCGTTTTAACGTTCGCGGTATTTAGTGCTCAGATAATCACCATTCTGCAAGAAAATTTACCCATTCTGAATAAAAGTTAATCACTGATTGTTGCGAAATATGAAGAGACTTGTGCTGCAAGATAGCGAGTAGCATAAATTTCCCTGCTGAAAACTGGCATGCATAGTTTTTTTAATCTTTGTTTGCGGTTTCTCACACTCAGCGTAAATCCCCGTCACCTGTATTGACGTTTTCACATTCTGTTGACAGATTGTAGGGCATGAGGGGCATTTCAGGGACGATCTGCGCTGCAACTCAAACGCTCTTCTGAAAGGATTCTCCATCCCTTTAAAGCCTTCGGGCATCACCGACCGGACCGGGTAAAAAATAAATAAAGGTCTGGCGGCGTAACACAACAAAGCAAAACATCACATTGGAGCAGAATAATGAGTATTTCCTTGAAGAAGTCAGGGATGCTGAAGCTTGGTCTGAGCCTGGTGGCTATGACCGTGGCAGCAAGCGTACAGGCAAAAACCCTGGTTTACTGTTCTGAAGGCTCGCCGGAAGGCTTTAACCCACAGCTCTTTACCTCTGGTACGACTTACGACGCAAGCTCTGTACCGATCTATAACCGTCTGGTTGAATTCAAAACCGGTACCACGGAAGTGATTCCGGGTCTGGCCGAGAAGTGGGACGTCAGCGAAGACGGCAAAACCTATACCTTCCACCTGCGCCAGGGCGTGAAGTGGCAGGACAGCAAAGATTTCAAACCAACGCGCGACTTTAACGCCGACGACGTTGTGTTCTCCTTCGACCGTCAGAAAAACGCTCAGAACCCGTACCATAAAGTGTCTGGCGGCAGCTATGAATACTTCGAAGGGATGGGTCTGCCAGACCTGATCGCTGAAGTGAAAAAAGTGGACGATAAAACGGTTCAGTTCGTGCTGACGCGTCCGGAAGCGCCATTCCTGGCTGACCTGGCCATGGACTTCGCCTCAATTCTGTCCAAAGAGTACGCGGACAACATGCTGAAAGCCGGCACGCCGGAGAAAGTTGACCTGAACCCAATCGGTACCGGTCCATTCCAGCTGCTGCAGTACCAGAAAGACTCCCGCATTCTGTATAAAGCGTTCGAAGGCTATTGGGGCACCAAGCCGCAGATCGACCGTCTGGTCTTCTCCATCACGCCTGATGCTTCCGTGCGTTACGCAAAACTGCAGAAAAACGAATGCCAGGTGATGCCGTACCCGAACCCGGCTGATATCGCCCGCATGAAGCAGGACAAGAACATCAACCTGCTGGAGCAGGCCGGCCTGAACGTGGGCTATCTCTCCTTTAACACCGAGAAGAAACCGTTTGATGACGTGAAAGTGCGTCAGGCGCTGACCTACGCGGTGAACAAAGAAGCGATTATCAAGGCGGTTTACCAGGGCGCTGGCGTTGCTGCCAAAAACCTGATCCCACCAACCATGTGGGGTTATAACGACGACGTTAAAGACTACACCTACGATCCTGAGAAAGCGAAAGCGCTGCTGAAAGAAGCTGGCCAGGATAAAGGCTTTACCGTTGAGCTGTGGGCGATGCCGGTACAGCGTCCTTACAACCCGAACGCACGCCGTATGGCGGAAATGGTTCAGGCTGACTGGGCTAAGGTTGGCGTTCAGGCCAAGATTGTGACCTACGAGTGGGGCGAGTACCTGAAGCGCGCCAAAGCGGGTGAGCACCAGGCGGTAATGATGGGCTGGACCGGTGATAACGGGGATCCGGACAACTTCTTCGCCACCCTGTTCAGCTGCGCGGCGGCGAAAGACGGTTCTAACTACTCTCGCTGGTGCTACAAGCCGTTTGAAGACCTGATCCAGCCGGCGCGTGCGACCGACGATCACAACAAACGTATTGAACTGTACAAGCAGGCTCAGGTTGTTATGCACGATCAGGCTCCGGCGCTGATTGTTGCTCACTCCACCGTGTACGAGCCAGTGCGTAAAGAAGTGAAAGGCTACGTGGTAGATCCACTGGGCAAACACCACTTCGAAAACGTATCGGTTGAATAATAAGTAGGGTGTTCTCCCTCTCCCTCTGGAGAGGGCAGGGGTGAGGGGCGTGCATGCATCCCCTCACCCTAACTCTCTCCCGCTGGGAGAGGGAATTTACATTTGTGAGCAATACAGACGTCACGCCACTGGTCGTGCGTCATCAGAGAGAATCCGGGTTATGTTGCAGTTCATCCTCCGACGTCTGGGACTTGTCATCCCCACGTTTATCGGTATCACCCTTCTCACTTTTGCCTTCGTCCATATGATCCCCGGCGACCCGGTAATGATTATGGCGGGCGAGCGTGGTATTTCCCCTGAGCGCCATGCACAGCTGCTGGCGGAACTCGGTCTCGATAAGCCGATGTGGCAGCAGTACCTCCACTATATCTGGGGCGTGTTGCACGGTGATTTAGGGATTTCGCTGAAAAGCCGCCTTCCGGTGTGGGACGAGTTCGTGCCGCGTTTTAAAGCGACGCTGGAGCTTGGCATCTGCGCCATGATTTTCGCCACTGCGGTGGGTATTCCTGTCGGGGTACTGGCTGCCGTCAAGCGTGGCTCTATTTTTGACCATACCGCCGTGGGCCTGGCGCTGACCGGCTACTCCATGCCTATCTTCTGGTGGGGCATGATGCTGATCATGCTGGTATCGGTGCAGCTTAACCTGACGCCGGTCTCCGGTCGCGTCAGCGATATGGTCTTCCTGGATGACTCCAACCCGCTCACCGGCTTTATGCTGATTGATACGGCTATCTGGGGCGAAGAGGGCAACTTCATTGATGCCGTGGCGCACATGATCCTGCCTGCCATGGTGCTGGGCACCATTCCTCTGGCGGTGATCGTGCGAATGACCCGTTCATCGATGCTGGAAGTGCTGGGCGAGGATTATATCCGCACCGCGCGCGCTAAGGGCCTGACGCGTATGCGCGTCATCATCGTCCATGCGCTGCGTAATGCCATGCTGCCGGTGGTGACCGTTATCGGCCTCCAGGTGGGGACGTTGCTGGCGGGGGCGATCCTGACCGAAACCATCTTCTCCTGGCCGGGCCTTGGACGCTGGCTGATTGACGCGCTGCAACGCCGTGACTATCCGGTTGTGCAGGGCGGTGTACTGCTGGTCGCGACGATGATTATCCTCGTCAACCTGCTGGTCGATTTGCTGTACGGCGTGGTGAACCCGCGTATTCGTCATAAGAAGTAAGGGACCATCATGTCACAAGTCACTCAAAATAAAGTGGTCGCTGCACCGGTTCCTATGACGCCGCTGCAGGAATTCTGGCACTACTTCAAGCGCAATAAAGGCGCGGTGGTAGGGCTGGTGTATGTCGTAATCATGATCCTGATTGCGGTGTTTGCGAATTTCCTCGCACCGTATAACCCGGCGGACCAGTTCCGCGATGCGCTGCTCGCGCCGCCTGCGTGGCAGGACGGCGGCAGCCTGGCGCACCTGCTGGGTACCGATGACGTGGGCCGCGACGTGCTGTCGCGTCTGATGTACGGCGCGCGCCTGTCGCTGCTGGTCGGCTGTCTCGTTGTTGTGCTGTCGCTGATCATGGGCGTTGTACTCGGCCTGGTTGCCGGTTACTTCGGCGGTATCGTTGATAACATCATCATGCGCATCGTTGACATCATGCTGGCGCTGCCAAGCCTGCTGCTGGCGCTGGTGCTGGTGGCGATCTTCGGCCCGTCGATAGGCAATGCCGCGCTGGCGTTGACCTTCGTGGCGCTCCCTCACTACGTGCGTTTAACCCGTGCGGCGGTGCTGGTGGAAGTGAACCGCGATTACGTCACCGCCTCTCGCGTGGCGGGTGCCGGTGCGATGCGCCAGATGTTCGTGAATATCTTCCCAAACTGCCTTGCGCCGCTGATTGTTCAGGCGTCGCTCGGTTTCTCTAACGCCATTCTTGATATGGCCGCTCTTGGCTTCCTGGGCATGGGTGCGCAGCCGCCAACACCGGAGTGGGGCACGATGCTCTCCGACGTGTTGCAGTTCGCACAAAGCGCCTGGTGGGTTGTCACCTTCCCGGGTCTGGCAATCCTGCTGACGGTGCTGGCATTTAACCTGATGGGTGATGGTCTGCGTGATGCGCTTGATCCCAAACTGAAGCAGTAAGAGGCACGAGATGGCGTTATTAAATGTAGATAAATTATCGGTGCACTTTGGCGACGAAGGCACCCCGTTTCGCGCCGTGGACCGCATCAGCTACAGCGTAAATCAGGGCGAAGTGGTTGGTATCGTCGGGGAGTCCGGCTCCGGTAAGTCAGTGAGCTCGCTGGCGATCATGGGGCTGATTGATTACCCGGGCCGCGTGATGGCGGAAAACCTGCAGTTCAACGGTCAGGATCTGAAGCGCATTTCTGAGAAACAGCGCCGCCAGCTGGTGGGCGCCGAAGTGGCGATGATTTTCCAGGATCCCATGACCAGCCTGAACCCCTGCTACACCGTTGGTTTCCAGATTATGGAAGCGATTAAGGTGCATCAGGGCGGAAATAAGAAAACCCGTCGCCAGCGCGCGATCGACCTGCTGAACCAGGTGGGTATTCCTGACCCGGCATCACGCCTGGACGTTTACCCGCACCAGCTCTCCGGTGGGATGAGTCAGCGCGTGATGATCGCGATGGCGATTGCCTGTCGACCAAAACTGCTGATTGCGGATGAACCGACGACGGCGCTGGATGTGACTATTCAGGCACAAATCATCGAACTGCTGCTGGAGCTGCAGCAGAAAGAGAATATGGCGCTGGTGCTGATTACGCACGATCTGGCGCTGGTGGCCGAAGCCGCGCACAAAATCATCGTGATGTATGCCGGCCAGGTGGTCGAGACCGGGAATTCACACGATATTTTCCGCGCGCCGCGTCACCCGTATACCCAGGCGCTTTTACGCGCGCTGCCGGAGTTTGCCCAGGACAAAGCGCGTCTGGCGTCGCTGCCGGGTGTGGTACCGGGTAAATATGACCGTCCGCAGGGCTGTCTGCTTAATCCGCGCTGTCCGTATGCAACGGACAAATGCCGGGCAGAAGAGCCTGAGCTGAACCAGCTTGCTGACGGCCGTCAGTCGAAATGCCACTACCCACTCGATGATGCCGGGAGGCCAACACTATGAGTACGCAACAGGCCACCACGCAACAACCGCTGTTGCAGGCCATCGACCTGAAAAAATACTACCCGGTGAAGAAGGGGCTGTTTGCCCCTGAACGCCTGGTGAAAGCGCTGGACGGCGTCTCTTTTAACCTCGAACGCGGTAAAACGCTGGCGGTGGTGGGGGAGTCAGGCTGCGGCAAATCCACGCTGGGCCGTCTGCTGACGATGATTGAAGTGCCGACCGGCGGGGAGCTCTACTATCAGGGGCAGGATCTGCTCAAGCACGATCCGCAGGCGCAGAAGCTGCGCCGCCAGAAAATCCAGATTGTGTTCCAGAACCCGTATGGTTCTTTGAACCCGCGTAAAAAAGTGGGGCAGATTCTGGAAGAGCCGCTGCTGATCAACAGTAATTTGAGTAAAGAGCAGCGCCGTGAAAAGGCGCTGGCGATGATGGCGAAGGTCGGCCTCAAAACCGAGCATTACGATCGCTATCCGCACATGTTCTCCGGCGGCCAGCGTCAGCGTATTGCGATCGCCCGCGGGCTGATGCTCGATCCGGACGTGGTGATTGCCGATGAGCCGGTCTCCGCGCTCGACGTATCCGTGCGTGCGCAGGTGCTGAACCTGATGATGGATCTCCAGCAGGAGCTGGGGCTGTCTTACGTGTTCATCTCCCACGACCTGTCGGTGGTAGAGCATATTGCCGATGAAGTGATGGTGATGTACCTGGGGCGCTGCGTGGAGAAGGGGACTAAAGACCAGATCTTTAATAACCCTCGTCACCCGTATACCCAGGCGCTGCTGTCTGCAACGCCGCGTCTGAACCCGGACGATCGTCGTGAGCGTATTAAGCTGACGGGTGAACTGCCAAGCCCGCTGAATCCGCCTCCGGGATGTGCATTCAACGCCCGCTGCAGTCGCCGCTTCGGTCCGTGCACCCAGCTACAGCCGCAGCTGAAGGATTATGGCGGCCAGCTGGTTGCCTGCTTCGCGGTCGATCAGGATGAAAATGGCGAGAAGCCACAGGCATAACGAAAAAAACCGGCGTTAAGCCGGTTTTTTTTATGTCTGCTTGATTATTTCCGCAGGCGAATCTGGTCGACGGCGTGCTTCTCGCTCTTGGTGAGGATCAGGCTCGCACGCTCGCGCGTCGGCAGGATGTTCTCTTTGAGGTTCACGTAGTTGATCTCATTCCACAGCCCCGTGGCCACGCCGATCGCTTCTTCTTCAGAAAGCTGAGCATAGTGGTGGAAATAGGAATCCGGGTCAGTGAACGCCCCTTCGCGGAACTTCAGGAAGCGGTTGATGTACCAGTTTTGCAGCAGGTCTTCCGGCGCATCGACATAAATAGAGAAATCGACGAAATCCGAGACGAATACGTGATGCGGGTCGTGAGGATAGTCCATCCCGCTTTGCAGCACGTTCAGACCTTCCAGAATCAGGATGTCCGGCTGGACCACGGTTTTATCCCCACCCGGGATGCGATCGTAGATCAGGTGCGAATAGACTGGTGCAGTCACGTGAGGCACGCCGGATTTCAGGTCAGAGACAAATTTCACCAGACGGTGCATATCGTAAGAGAGCGGGAAGCCCTTCTTCTTCATCAGCCCGCGTTCTTTTAACACCTCGTTCGGGTGCAGGAAGCCGTCGGTGGTGATCAGCTCCACGCTGCGGTGTTCCGGCCAGCGGCTCAACAGCGCCTGCAGGACGCGCGCGGTGGTACTTTTACCCACGGCCACGCTGCCTGCGATACTAATGATATAAGGAATGCGTTGACCGTTCGTCCCGAGAAACTGCTCCAGCACGGCCTGACGGCGCAGGTTCGAGCTGATATAGAAGTTAAGCAAGCGAGAGAGGGGGAGATAAATTTCTGCCACTTCTTCCAGGGACAGATCTTCGTTTATCCCTTTTAACCGTGCGATTTCACCTTCCGTCAGCGTCATAGGGACGGAATCACGCAGGGCAGCCCACTGGCTGCGGTTAAAGTGAAGATAAGGCGTCATTAACGTTTGCTCTTTTTTGCTCATAAGCATGCTTCAGTGAGCCAGCATCACACTGTCGGATCATGGCTCATCACACAGTTAATTTTGGACAATGGGCAGGAGGTTAACACCAGATGACGGGAATAATAAGAAAAAAGATGGAAAGCGCTGCGTTACGCGGAAGCCGTCACGCTACGGTGAATACGGTGCTAATCACGATGATATGTTGAATATTTGACCTCAAATGACTACTTTTACAGCGTCCGACACGCTCTTCGCATAAAATGTGAGCGAAAGAACGTTTTATGCAAATTTTTAGTTGCATGACCGCGCAGGTATCCATAGAATGCGCGCTACTTGATGCCGACTTAGCTCAGTAGGTAGAGCAACTGACTTGTAATCAGTAGGTCACCAGTTCGATTCCGGTAGTCGGCACCATCAAGTCCGGTGGGGTTCCCGAGCGGCCAAAGGGAGCAGACTGTAAATCTGCCGTCACAGACTTCGAAGGTTCGAATCCTTCCCCCACCACCACTTTCTGGCAGCGTAAATGCCGCCGGAGCTGGTTGGAAAAATTAGCCAGCTCAAACTGAAAAAGAGAGAAATCTCTTTTTTTGTTACAGAAAGAACTGGGTAGCCGAGTTTCAGGATGCGGGCATCGTATAATGGCTATTACCTCAGCCTTCCAAGCTGATGATGCGGGTTCGATTCCCGCTGCCCGCTCCAATACGTGCTGATATGGCTCAGTTGGTAGAGCGCACCCTTGGTAAGGGTGAGGTCCCCAGTTCGACTCTGGGTATCAGCACCACTTCACTTCTCCTTCCCGTTTCTCTCTGTTTCAATTTTACTGTATTCAACAATTCAGGCATTTCGCCTGGTTGATGTGGTGATATCACCGATTTATCCGTGTCTTAGAGGGACAATCGATGTCTAAAGAAAAGTTTGAACGTACAAAACCGCACGTTAACGTCGGTACTATCGGCCACGTTGACCATGGTAAAACAACGCTGACCGCTGCAATCACTACCGTTCTGGCAAAAACCTACGGTGGTTCTGCTCGTGCATTCGATCAGATCGATAACGCACCAGAAGAAAAAGCTCGTGGTATCACCATCAACACCTCTCACGTTGAGTACGACACCCCGACTCGCCACTACGCACACGTAGACTGCCCAGGCCACGCCGACTATGTTAAAAACATGATCACCGGTGCTGCGCAGATGGACGGCGCGATCCTGGTTGTTGCTGCGACTGACGGCCCAATGCCTCAGACTCGTGAGCACATCCTGCTGGGTCGTCAGGTAGGCGTTCCTTTCATCATCGTGTTCCTGAACAAATGCGACATGGTTGATGACGAAGAGCTGCTGGAACTGGTAGAGATGGAAGTTCGTGAACTGCTGTCTCAGTACGATTTCCCGGGCGACGATACTCCAATCGTTCGTGGTTCTGCTCTGAAAGCGCTGGAAGGCGACGCAGAGTGGGAAGCGAAAATCATCGAACTGGCTGGCTTCCTGGATTCTTACATCCCAGAACCAGAGCGTGCGATTGACAAGCCATTCCTGCTGCCAATCGAAGACGTATTCTCCATCTCCGGTCGTGGTACCGTTGTTACCGGTCGTGTAGAGCGCGGTATCATCAAAGTTGGCGAAGAAGTTGAAATCGTTGGTATCAAAGAGACTGCGAAGTCTACCTGTACTGGCGTTGAAATGTTCCGCAAACTGCTGGACGAAGGCCGTGCTGGTGAGAACGTTGGTGTTCTGCTGCGTGGTATCAAACGTGAAGAAATCGAACGTGGTCAGGTTCTGGCGAAGCCAGGCTCAATCAAGCCACACACCAAGTTCGAATCTGAAGTGTACATCCTGTCCAAAGACGAAGGCGGCCGTCATACTCCGTTCTTCAAAGGCTACCGTCCACAGTTCTACTTCCGTACAACTGACGTGACCGGTACCATCGAACTGCCAGAAGGCGTTGAGATGGTAATGCCAGGCGACAACATCAAGATGGTTGTGACGCTGATCCACCCAATCGCGATGGACGACGGTCTGCGTTTCGCAATCCGTGAAGGTGGCCGTACCGTTGGCGCGGGCGTGGTTGCTAAAGTTCTCGGCTAATCGCTGATAACATTTGACGCAATGCGCATGAAAAGGGCATCATTTGATGCCCTTTTTGCACGCTTTCACATCAGAACCTGGCTCATCAGTGATTATTTTTGTCATAATCATTGCTGAGACAGGCTCTGCAGAGAGCGTATAATCCATAAAGGGATTATTTCGATTTGGCTCGCCTCGCAATCGCGGGGTGAAATTATTTGTAGAATTCTTCTGACAGGTTGGTTTATGAGTGCGAATACCGAAGCTCAAGGGAGCGGGCGCGGCCTGGAAGCGATGAAGTGGGTCGCTGTTGCCGTGCTGCTGATTGTGGCAATCGTTGGCAACTATCTTTATCGTGACATGATGCTGCCGCTCCGCGCGCTGGCAGTGGTGATTCTGATTGCTGCAGCGGGCGGTGTCGCGCTGTTGACGACTAAGGGTAAAGCAACCGTTGCTTTCGCTCGCGAAGCACGTACCGAAGTCCGCAAGGTCATTTGGCCGACTCGCCAGGAAACACTGCACACCACTCTGATCGTGGCTGCAGTGACTGCGGTAATGTCACTGATCCTGTGGGGACTGGATGGTATTCTGGTTCGCCTGGTTTCCTTTATTACTGGCCTGAGGTTCTAAGATGTCTGAAGCCCCTAAAAA
The DNA here is from genome assembly GCF_056856775.1 of Enterobacter sp. QK-SA4. Lineage (NCBI taxonomy): Bacteria > Pseudomonadati > Pseudomonadota > Gammaproteobacteria > Enterobacterales > Enterobacteriaceae > Enterobacter > Enterobacter sp. QK-SA4. Next base: position 4,517,183 of record NZ_JBXFXH010000007.1, on the reverse strand, counting down.
GCGTTGGTACGTCGTTCAGGCGTTTTCCGGTTTTGAAGGCCGCGTAGCAACGTCGCTGCGTGAGCATATCAAATTACACAACATGGAAGAGTTATTTGGCGAAGTTATGGTTCCGACCGAAGAAGTGGTTGAGATCCGTGGCGGCCAACGTCGCAAAAGCGAGCGTAAATTCTTCCCGGGTTACGTGCTGGTTCAGATGGTGATGAACGACGCGAGCTGGCACCTGGTGCGCAGCGTACCGCGCGTGATGGGCTTTATCGGCGGCACGTCTGACCGTCCGGCGCCAATCAGCGACAAAGAAGTTGATGCGATTATGAACCGCCTGCAGCAGGTGGGTGATAAGCCGCGTCCGAAAACGCTGTTTGAACCGGGTGAAATGGTTCGTGTTAGCGACGGTCCGTTTGCTGACTTTAACGGTGTGGTTGAAGAAGTGGACTACGAGAAGTCCCGCCTGAAAGTTTCTGTTTCTATCTTCGGTCGTGCGACCCCGGTAGAACTGGACTTTGCGCAGGTCGAAAAAGCCTAAGCAGCGATCAAAAAAGCGGCGATTTAATCGTTGCACAGGGCGCGAGATTGGAATACAATTTCGCGCCTTTTGTTTTTATGGGCCCGGCCCGTAAAACGAATTTTATTCACGGGGAGCCTCCCTGAGGCGCTATCACCCAATCAGAGGATTTTAGAATGGCTAAGAAAGTACAAGCCTACGTCAAGCTGCAGGTTGCAGCTGGTATGGCGAACCCAAGTCCACCAGTTGGTCCAGCTCTGGGTCAGCAGGGTGTGAACATCATGGAATTCTGTAAAGCGTTCAACGCCAAAACCGAATCCCTGGAAAAAGGTCTGCCAATCCCAGTCGTAATCACTGTTTACGCTGACCGTTCTTTCACTTTCGTTACCAAAACCCCTCCAGCAGCTGTTCTGCTGAAGAAAGCGGCTGGTATCAAGTCTGGTTCCGGTAAACCGAACAAAGACAAAGTGGGTAAAATTTCCCGCGCTCAGCTGCAGGAAATCGCGCAGACCAAAGCTGCCGACATGACTGGTGCCGACATTGAAGCGATGACTCGCTCAATCGAAGGTACTGCACGTTCCATGGGCCTGGTAGTGGAGGACTAAGAAATGGCTAAACTGACCAAGCGCATGTCCGTGATCCGTGACAAAGTTGATGCGACCAAACAGTACGACATCAACGAAGCTATCGCTCTGCTGAAAGAACTGGCAACTGCTAAGTTCGTTGAAAGCGTTGACGTTGCCGTTAACCTCGGCATCGACGCGCGTAAATCCGATCAGAACGTTCGTGGCGCGACTGTACTGCCACACGGTACTGGCCGTTCCGTTCGCGTAGCTGTATTTGCTCAGGGTGCAAACGCTGAAGCTGCTAAAGCTGCCGGCGCTGAACTGGTAGGTATGGAAGATCTGGCTGATCAGATCAAGAAAGGCGAAATGAACTTTGACGTTGTTATTGCTTCTCCAGATGCAATGCGCGTTGTTGGCCAGCTGGGCCAGGTTCTGGGTCCACGCGGCCTGATGCCAAACCCGAAAGTGGGTACTGTAACTCCTAACGTTGCTGAAGCGGTTAAGAACGCTAAAGCAGGTCAGGTTCGTTATCGTAACGACAAAAACGGCATCATCCACACCACCATCGGTAAAGTGGACTTTGACGCTGACAAACTGAAAGAAAACCTGGAAGCTCTGCTGGTTGCGCTGAAAAAAGCAAAACCAACTCAGGCGAAAGGCGTGTACATCAAGAAAGTTAGCATCTCCACCACCATGGGTGCAGGTGTTGCAGTTGACCAGGCTGGCCTGAGCGCTGCTGCAAACTAATGCCTTTACGTGGGCGGTGATTTTGTCTACAATCTTACCCCCACGTTTGCTAACGAAAGTTAGCGGCTAAAAGATTTGTTCGTTGGAGCCTGGCCTAATCCAGGCCTCCGTCGAAGACCGCAGGTGTTTCGCAAGAGACTTAATCCCCTGCGTAGACGGTGACAGAACGCTAAGATTATTTTTGGATACTCTGGCTTGTTTCTGCTCACCGTATTAAGACGCTCTTTCCGTTGGGGAGAGTGAAGTGAGTTCCGGAACATGAGTTCCGGCAAACATCCAGGAGCAAAGCTAATGGCTTTAAATCTTCAAGACAAACAAGCGATTGTTGCTGAAGTCAGCGAAGTAGCCAAAGGCGCGCTGTCTGCAGTAGTTGCGGATTCCCGTGGCGTTACTGTAGACAAAATGACTGAACTGCGTAAAGCAGGTCGTGAAGCTGGCGTATATATGCGTGTTGTTCGTAACACCCTGCTGCGCCGCGTAGTTGAAGGTACTCAGTTCGAGTGCCTGAAAGACACGTTTGTTGGTCCGACCCTGATTGCATACTCTATGGAACACCCGGGCGCTGCTGCTCGTCTGTTCAAAGAGTTCGCGAAAGCGAATGCAAAATTTGAGGTCAAAGCTGCAGCCTTTGAAGGTGAGTTGATCCCGGCATCGCAAATCGATCGCCTGGCAACCCTGCCGACCTACGAAGAAGCAATTGCACGCCTGATGGCAACCATGAAAGAAGCTGCGGCTGGCAAACTGGTTCGCACTCTGGCTGCTGTACGCGATGCGAAAGAAGCTGCTTAATCGCAGTTATCTTTATAAAGCATTTGCTTACGTATAAACTTATTCTGATTTTCAGGAACAATTTAAATGTCTATCACTAAAGATCAAATCATTGAAGCAGTAGCAGCTATGTCCGTAATGGACGTTGTAGAGCTGGTTTCTGCAATGGAAGAAAAATTCGGTGTTTCTGCTGCTGCTGCTGTAGCTGTAGCTGCGGGCCCGGCTGAAGCTGCTGAAGAAAAAACTGAATTCGACGTAATTCTGAAAGCTGCTGGCGCTAACAAAGTTGCTGTTATCAAAGCAGTACGTGGCGCAACTGGCCTGGGTCTGAAAGAAGCTAAAGACCTGGTAGAATCTGCTCCAGCTGCGCTGAAAGAAGGCGTGAGCAAAGACGACGCAGAAGCACTGAAAAAATCTCTGGAAGAAGCTGGCGCTGAAGTTGAAGTTAAATAAGCCAACTTTTCTGGTTGCAGCCTAAGTAATTAGGCTGATGGCTGGTGACTTTTTAGTCACCAGCCTTTTTGCGCTGTAAGGCATCAGTAGCATTTCACACTGTTTGACTGCTGATTGTCCTGACAATGCATGTTTCTATCGACGACTTAATATATTGCGACAGGGTGCTCGCTCTGTGTAAATCGCGACGAAATGATTTAAGCGTGATAGCAACAGGTATTGCGGAAAGTATTCAATTTTCCGGTCCACAAAATGGTGTTGCACAAACTGTCCCTTCGTCGGACAGATGGGTCGACTTGTCAGCGAGCTGAGGAACCCTATGGTTTACTCCTATACCGAGAAAAAACGTATTCGTAAGGATTTTGGTAAACGTCCACAAGTTCTGGACATTCCATATCTCCTTTCTATCCAGCTTGACTCGTTCCAGAAGTTTATCGAGCAAGATCCTGAAGGGCAGTACGGTCTGGAAGCAGCCTTCCGCTCCGTGTTCCCGATTCAGAGCTACAGCGGTAACTCCGAGCTGCAGTACGTCAGCTACCGCCTTGGCGAACCGGTGTTTGACGTTCAGGAATGTCAGATCCGTGGCGTGACCTATTCCGCACCGCTGCGCGTAAAACTGCGTCTGGTGATCTACGAGCGCGAAGCGCCGGAAGGCACCGTAAAAGACATTAAAGAACAAGAAGTCTACATGGGTGAAATTCCACTCATGACAGACAACGGTACTTTCGTAATCAACGGTACTGAGCGTGTTATCGTTTCCCAGCTGCACCGTAGCCCGGGCGTCTTCTTCGACAGCGATAAAGGTAAAACACACTCTTCCGGTAAAGTACTGTATAACGCACGCATCATTCCTTACCGTGGTTCATGGCTGGACTTCGAGTTCGATCCGAAAGACAACCTGTTTGTCCGTATCGACCGCCGTCGTAAGCTGCCTGCAACCATCATTCTGCGTGCGCTGCAATACACCACTGAACAGATCCTGGACCTGTTCTTTGAGAAAGTGATCTTTGAAATCCGCGACAACAAGCTGCAGATGGAGCTGGTGCCGGAACGTCTGCGTGGCGAGACCGCGTCGTTCGACATCGAAGCCGACGGCAAAGTGTATGTGGAAAAAGGTCGCCGTATCACCGCGCGCCACATCCGCCAGCTGGAAAAAGATGATATCAAACTCATCGAAGTTCCGGTTGAGTACATTGCAGGAAAAGTAGCCGCGAAAGATTACGTTGACGAGTCAACGGGTGAGCTGATCTGCCCAGCGAACATGGAGCTGAGCCTGGATCTGCTGGCTAAGCTGAGCCAGTCTGGTCACAAACGTATCGAAACGCTGTTCACCAACGATCTGGACCACGGCGCGTATATCTCTGAGACTATTCGCGTCGACCCAACCACCGATCGTCTGAGCGCGCTGGTAGAAATCTACCGCATGATGCGCCCTGGTGAGCCACCAACTCGCGAAGCGGCGGAAAGCCTGTTCGAGAACCTGTTCTTCTCCGAAGACCGCTACGATCTGTCCGCGGTTGGTCGCATGAAGTTCAACCGTTCTCTGCTGCGCGACGAAATCGAAGGTTCCGGTATCCTGAGCAAAGACGACATCATCGAAGTGATGAAGAAGCTCATCGATATCCGTAACGGTAAAGGCGAAGTGGACGATATTGACCACCTCGGCAACCGTCGTATCCGTTCCGTAGGCGAAATGGCGGAAAACCAATTCCGCGTTGGCCTGGTACGTGTAGAACGTGCGGTGAAAGAGCGTCTGTCTCTCGGCGATCTGGATACCCTGATGCCTCAGGATATGATCAACGCCAAGCCGATTTCTGCAGCAGTGAAAGAGTTCTTCGGTTCAAGCCAGCTGTCTCAGTTCATGGACCAGAACAACCCGCTGTCTGAGATTACGCACAAACGTCGTATCTCTGCACTCGGCCCGGGCGGTCTGACCCGTGAACGCGCAGGCTTTGAAGTTCGAGACGTACACCCGACGCACTACGGTCGCGTATGTCCAATCGAAACGCCTGAAGGTCCAAACATCGGTCTGATCAACTCCCTGTCCGTGTACGCACAGACTAACGAATACGGTTTCCTCGAGACCCCGTACCGTAAAGTGACCGACGGTGTTGTAACCGACGAAATTCACTACCTGTCTGCTATCGAAGAAGGCAACTACGTTATCGCTCAGGCGAACTCCAACCTGGATGACGAAGGCCACTTTGTAGAAGATCTGGTTACCTGCCGTAGCAAAGGCGAATCCAGCTTGTTCAGCCGCGACCAGGTTGACTACATGGACGTATCCACCCAGCAGGTGGTATCCGTCGGTGCGTCTCTGATCCCGTTCCTGGAACACGATGACGCCAACCGTGCATTGATGGGTGCGAACATGCAACGTCAGGCCGTTCCAACTCTGCGCGCTGATAAGCCGCTGGTTGGTACCGGTATGGAACGTGCTGTTGCCGTTGACTCCGGTGTTACTGCAGTTGCTAAACGTGGCGGTACTGTTCAGTACGTCGATGCATCCCGTATCGTTATCAAAGTTAACGAAGACGAGATGTATCCGGGCGAAGCAGGTATCGACATTTATAACCTGACCAAATACACCCGTTCTAACCAGAACACCTGTATCAACCAGATGCCTTGCGTATCTCTGGGTGAGCCAGTTGAGCGCGGCGACGTGCTGGCAGACGGTCCGTCCACCGACCTCGGTGAACTGGCGCTTGGTCAGAACATGCGCGTAGCGTTCATGCCGTGGAATGGTTATAACTTCGAAGACTCCATCCTCGTCTCCGAGCGGGTGGTTCAGGAAGATCGTTTCACCACCATCCATATTCAGGAGCTGGCATGTGTGTCCCGTGACACCAAGCTGGGGCCAGAAGAGATCACCGCTGACATCCCTAACGTGGGTGAAGCTGCGCTCTCCAAACTGGATGAATCCGGTATCGTTTACATCGGTGCTGAAGTGACCGGCGGCGACATTCTGGTTGGTAAGGTTACGCCTAAAGGTGAAACCCAGCTGACGCCAGAAGAGAAACTGCTGCGTGCAATCTTCGGTGAGAAAGCGTCTGACGTTAAGGACTCTTCTCTGCGCGTACCAAACGGTGTTTCCGGTACGGTTATCGACGTTCAGGTCTTCACCCGTGACGGCGTTGAGAAAGATAAGCGTGCGCTGGAAATCGAAGAGATGCAGCTCAAACAGGCTAAGAAAGACCTGTCTGAAGAACTGCAGATCCTCGAAGCGGGTCTGTTCAGCCGTATCTATGCGGTGCTGGTTGCCGGTGGCGTTGAAGCTGAGAAGCTCGACAAACTGCCACGCGATCGCTGGCTGGAACTGGGCCTGACCGACGAAGAGAAACAAAATCAGCTGGAACAGCTGGCTGAGCAGTATGACGAACTGAAACACGAGTTCGAGAAAAAACTCGAAGCGAAACGCCGCAAAATCACTCAGGGCGACGATCTGGCACCAGGCGTGCTGAAGATTGTTAAGGTGTATCTGGCCGTTAAACGTCAGATCCAGCCTGGTGATAAGATGGCAGGTCGTCACGGTAACAAGGGTGTTATCTCTAAGATCAACCCGATCGAAGATATGCCGCACGATGCTAACGGTACGCCGGTAGATATCGTACTGAACCCGCTGGGCGTACCGTCTCGTATGAACATCGGTCAGATCCTGGAAACTCACCTGGGTATGGCTGCGAAAGGTATCGGCGACAAGATTAACGCCATGCTGAAGCAGCAGGAAGAAGTCGCGAAACTGCGGGAATTCATCCAGCGTGCCTACGATCTGGGTACCGACGTTCGTCAGAAAGTCGACCTGAATACCTTCAGTGATGAAGAAGTACTGCGCCTGGCTGAGAACCTGAAAAAAGGTATGCCAATCGCAACGCCGGTCTTCGATGGTGCGAAAGAAGCTGAAATTAAAGAGCTGCTGCAACTGGGTGGTCTGCCAACGTCTGGTCAGATTACGCTGTTTGACGGCCGTACCGGTGAACAGTTCGAGCGTCCGGTAACCGTAGGTTACATGTACATGCTTAAACTGAACCACCTGGTCGACGACAAGATGCACGCTCGTTCTACCGGTTCTTACAGCCTGGTTACTCAGCAGCCGCTGGGTGGTAAGGCACAGTTCGGTGGTCAGCGCTTCGGGGAGATGGAAGTGTGGGCGCTGGAAGCATACGGCGCGGCATACACCCTGCAGGAAATGCTCACCGTTAAGTCTGATGACGTGAACGGTCGTACCAAGATGTATAAAAACATCGTGGACGGCAACCATCAGATGGAACCGGGCATGCCAGAATCCTTCAACGTACTGTTGAAAGAGATTCGTTCGCTGGGTATCAACATCGAACTGGAAGACGAGTAATTCTCGCTCAAACAGGTCACTGGTGCCGGGTTAACCCCCGGCACCAGATTGTGCTAACTCCGACGGGAGCAAATCCGTGAAAGATTTATTAAAGTTTCTGAAAGCGCAGACTAAAACCGAAGAGTTTGATGCGATCAAAATTGCTCTGGCTTCGCCAGACATGATCCGTTCATGGTCATTCGGTGAAGTTAAAAAGCCGGAAACCATCAACTACCGTACGTTCAAACCTGAGCGTGACGGCCTTTTCTGTGCGCGTATTTTCGGGCCAGTAAAAGATTACGAGTGCCTGTGCGGTAAGTACAAGCGCCTGAAACACCGTGGTGTGATCTGTGAGAAGTGCGGCGTTGAAGTGACCCAGACCAAAGTGCGTCGTGAACGCATGGGCCACATCGAGCTGGCGTCTCCGACCGCTCACATCTGGTTCCTGAAATCTCTGCCGTCCCGTATCGGTCTGCTGCTGGATATGCCGCTGCGCGATATCGAACGCGTTCTGTACTTCGAATCTTATGTGGTTATCGAAGGCGGGATGACGAACCTGGAACGTCATCAGATCCTGACTGAAGAGCAGTATCTGGACGCGCTGGAAGAGTTCGGTGACGAATTCGATGCGAAGATGGGTGCGGAAGCTATTCAGGCCCTGCTGAAGAGCATGGATCTGGAGCAAGAGTGCGAGCAGCTGCGTGAAGAGCTGAACGAAACCAACTCCGAAACCAAACGTAAAAAGCTGACCAAGCGTATCAAACTGCTGGAAGCGTTCGTTCAGTCTGGTAACAAACCAGAGTGGATGATCCTGACCGTTCTGCCGGTTCTGCCGCCAGATCTGCGTCCACTGGTTCCGCTGGATGGTGGTCGTTTCGCAACGTCCGATCTGAACGATCTGTATCGTCGCGTTATCAACCGTAACAACCGTCTGAAACGTCTGCTGGATCTGGCTGCGCCGGACATCATCGTACGCAACGAAAAACGTATGCTGCAGGAAGCGGTAGATGCCCTGCTGGATAACGGTCGTCGCGGTCGTGCGATCACCGGTTCTAACAAACGTCCTCTGAAATCTTTGGCCGACATGATCAAAGGTAAGCAGGGTCGTTTCCGTCAGAACCTGCTCGGTAAGCGTGTTGACTACTCTGGTCGTTCTGTTATCACCGTAGGTCCATACCTGCGTCTGCATCAGTGCGGTCTGCCGAAGAAAATGGCACTGGAGCTGTTCAAACCGTTCATCTACGGCAAGCTGGAACTGCGTGGCCTCGCCACCACCATCAAAGCCGCTAAGAAAATGGTTGAGCGTGAAGAAGCTGTCGTTTGGGATATCCTGGACGAAGTTATCCGCGAACACCCGGTACTGCTGAACCGTGCACCAACACTGCACCGTCTGGGTATCCAGGCATTTGAGCCAGTCCTGATCGAAGGTAAAGCTATCCAGCTGCACCCGCTGGTATGTGCGGCATATAACGCCGACTTCGATGGTGACCAGATGGCTGTTCACGTACCGCTGACGCTGGAAGCCCAGCTCGAAGCGCGTGCGCTGATGATGTCTACTAACAACATCCTGTCCCCAGCGAACGGTGAACCAATTATCGTTCCTTCTCAGGACGTTGTATTGGGTCTGTACTACATGACCCGTGACTGTGTTAACGCCAAAGGCGAAGGCATGGTGCTGACTGGCCCGAAAGAAGCTGAGCGTATTTATCGCGCTGGCCTGGCCTCTCTGCATGCGCGCGTTAAAGTGCGTATCACCGAATACGAAAAAGATGAAAACGGCGAATTCGTTGCGAAAACCAGCCTGAAAGACACGACCGTTGGCCGTGCCATTCTGTGGATGATCGTACCGAAAGGTCTGCCTTTCTCCATCGTCAACCAGGCGCTGGGCAAGAAAGCGATCTCCAAAATGCTGAACACCTGTTACCGCATTCTGGGTCTGAAGCCGACCGTTATCTTCGCTGACCAGACAATGTATACCGGCTTTGCTTATGCAGCGCGTTCAGGTGCATCTGTTGGTATCGATGACATGGTCATCCCAGAGAAGAAACACGAGATCATCTCTGAAGCGGAAGCCGAAGTTGCTGAGATCCAGGAGCAGTTCCAGTCTGGTCTGGTTACCGCGGGCGAACGCTATAACAAAGTTATCGATATCTGGGCTGCAGCGAACGATCGTGTATCCAAGGCGATGATGGATAACCTGCAGACCGAAACCGTGATTAACCGTGACGGCGTAGAAGAGCAGCAGGTTTCCTTCAACAGCATCTACATGATGGCCGACTCCGGTGCGCGTGGTTCCGCAGCACAGATTCGTCAGCTGGCAGGTATGCGTGGTCTGATGGCGAAGCCAGATGGCTCCATCATCGAAACGCCAATCACCGCGAACTTCCGTGAAGGTCTGAACGTACTCCAGTACTTCATCTCCACCCACGGTGCTCGTAAGGGTCTGGCGGATACCGCACTGAAAACAGCGAACTCCGGTTATCTGACGCGTCGTCTGGTTGACGTTGCGCAGGATCTGGTTGTGACCGAAGACGATTGTGGCACCCTCGAAGGTATCACCATGACCCCGGTTATCGAGGGTGGTGATGTTAAAGAGCCACTGCGCGATCGCGTTCTGGGTCGTGTAACCGCGGAAGACATTCTGAAGCCGGGTACTGCAGACATCCTGGTTCCACGCAACACGCTGCTGCACGAGCACTGGTGTGACCTGCTGGAAGCGAACTCTGTTGACTCCGTGAAAGTACGTTCCGTTGTATCCTGTGACACCGACTTTGGTGTATGTGCGCACTGCTACGGTCGTGACCTGGCGCGTGGCCACATCATCAACAAAGGTGAAGCAATCGGCGTTATCGCGGCACAGTCCATCGGTGAGCCGGGTACACAGCTGACGATGCGTACGTTCCACATCGGTGGTGCGGCATCTCGTGCGGCTGCTGAATCCAGCATCCAGGTGAAAAACAAAGGTAGCATCAAGCTCAGCAACGCGAAGTCTGTTGTTAACTCTGCTGGCAAGCTGGTTGTGACCTCCCGTAACACCGAGCTGAAGCTGATCGACGAATTCGGTCGTACCAAAGAGAGCTATAAAGTGCCTTACGGTGCGGTTATGGCGAAAGGTGATGGCGAGCAGGTTGCCGGCGGTGAAACCGTTGCAAACTGGGATCCACACACCATGCCGGTTATCACCGAAGTGAGTGGTTTCATCCGCTTCACTGACATGATCGACGGCCAGACCATTACTCGTCAGACCGACGAGCTGACCGGTCTGTCTTCTCTGGTGGTTCTGGATTCTGCTGAACGTACTACCGGTGGTAAAGATCTGCGTCCTGCACTGAAAATCGTTGATGCTCAGGGTAACGACGTTCTGATCCCTGGTACCGACATGCCTGCGCAGTACTTCCTGCCGGGTAAAGCGATCGTTCAGCTGGAAGATGGCATTCAGATCGGTGCGGGTGATGCTCTGGCGCGTATTCCACAGGAATCCAGCGGTACCAAGGACATCACCGGTGGTCTGCCACGCGTTGCGGACCTGTTCGAAGCACGTCGTCCGAAAGAGCCTGCAATCCTGGCTGAAATCAGCGGTATCATCTCCTTCGGTAAAGAGACCAAAGGGAAGCGCCGTCTGGTTATCACTCCAGTAGATGGCAGCGAACCGTACGAAGAGATGATTCCTAAGTGGCGTCAGCTCAACGTGTTCGAAGGTGAACGTGTAGAACGTGGTGACGTGGTTTCCGATGGTCCAGAAGCTCCGCACGACATTCTGCGTCTTCGTGGCGTACACGCGGTAACGCGTTACATCACCAACGAAGTACAGGACGTTTACCGTCTGCAGGGCGTTAAGATTAACGATAAGCACATCGAAGTTATCGTTCGTCAGATGCTGCGTAAAGCAACCATCGAAAACGCAGGCAGCTCCGAGTTCCTGGAAGGCGAGCAGGTTGAATACTCACGCGTCAAGATCGCTAACCGCGAACTGGAAGCGAACGGCAAAATCGGTGCGACCTTCTCGCGCGATCTGCTGGGTATCACCAAAGCGTCTCTGGCAACCGAGTCCTTCATCTCTGCAGCATCGTTCCAGGAAACGACTCGTGTCCTGACCGAAGCCGCTGTTGCAGGTAAACGTGATGAACTGCGCGGTCTGAAAGAGAACGTCATCGTGGGTCGTCTGATCCCGGCGGGTACCGGTTATGCGTACCATCAGGATCGTATGCGTCGTCGTGCTGCGGGCGAACTGCCAGCTGCACCGCAGGTGACTGCTGAAGATGCATCCGCGAGCCTGGCAGAACTGCTGAACGCAGGTCTGGGCGGTTCCGACAACGAGTAATCGTTGATGCCGTAAATAAAAAACCCGCCTCGGCGGGTTTTTTTACATCTGCATGTATTCAATTCACCAACGGGATCCGACGATAAAGCTCAATCATATCGCCCGCCAGATCCTGAATGACCATCGCGTTCATCAGGTGATCCTGCGAGTGGACGGTGATCAGGTTAACCGGAAGCTTCCCGGTCCCCTCATCAAGACCGATAAGCTGCGTCTGTATAGTGTGCGCATGCTTCACATATTCACGCGACTCTTCCATCGCTTTTTCAGCTTCGTCAAAATCACCTTTACGCGCCATCTGCAACGCCGTCAGGGCTGCACTGCGCGCCGCGCCCGCGTTGACCAGCAGTTCCATAATCGTGGTTTCTAAGTCTTCCATTATGACTCCAGAAGTTTGAGCGCTTTTTCCAGTACGGCATCACCTTTCATCATGCCGTAATCCATCATGTCGATCACCGCGACCTTTTTACCCAACGGGTCGGCCTGCGCCTGGAGTTTAGCCTGCTCGTATTTAACCTGTGGCCCCAGCAATACGATGTCGGCCGTCGCGATGTTGTCTTTAAACTCCGCAACCGGAACGGCTTTAATGGTGACTTCAACCCCTTTTTTCTGAGCGGCGTCTTTCATACGTTGAACCAGCATGCTGGTTGACATTCCCGCTGCACAGCATAAAACAATGTTCTTCATAATCAGCCTCGATCTACATGTGTTTATTGATAATTATCCCGTGCAGACCGCTTCAACAACCGCTTTACCATGATTGTGTGTCAGGCATCACAAAGAAACCGGTGATTTTCTGAAACCGGTTACAATTTTGCATTGTCGGGCACCCGGCCCGTGGAATCGGGCAGGGTGAAAGAGGGAGGATTAGCTGATGGACGTTCGGTTAATGCGGTTTTTACCCTGCTGTTTGGCGCTGTAGAGGGCGCTATCAACGCTTCCGACAAATTGCTCCAGCGGTTCAAAATGCCACTCTCCAAGACCGCCGCTGAACGTAACCCGCAGGTTTTCTTCCCGCCAGACGCGCTTTTCAACGGCGGTACGCCACGCTTCCAGCAATGAGAGCGCGGAAGACATCTGCTCAGCCTGGAAGATTACCGCGAACTCTTCTCCACCGTACCGGTAAAGCGAGACGTGATGTGGCTGCATGATCTGGATCCCTTCGCGGGCCACGTTGCGCAGAACAATATCACCGGTCAGGTGGCCCAGCGTGTCGTTAATCGACTTGAAGTTATCAATGTCTACCAGCGCCATCGCGAAAGGCTGCTGGGCATTCAGCAGCTCCGCGACATCGCTGTCGAACGCGCGGCGGTTTTTACAGCCCGTCAGCGCATCGTGAGTGGCCTGGCGAACATAGGCCATCTCACGCTCTTTGTTGGACTGAATCGTGTGGCTCAGCATCGCTTCCAGGCGCGGCGCCTCGCTAACATCGCCAGTTTTGATGGCATTGATAATGTGCATCAGCACGGTACGCGAGGCGTGGCGGAGGTATAAGCCGAAGAGGATGATGATGATGGCGGCCAGCGCAAACCCCCAGCCAACGATCGTCGTTTCGTGGCGGGTGATATCGGTGAGCGTCGCACCGGATACCCGGTAGATGACAAACCAGTCCGGGTTGGTAAACGAGTAGTAGTAATACCAGGCGTTGCTTTTCTTGTCGTAAAGGTGGCCTTCGCCGCTGGTCATTTTGTCCATCAGCGCTTCGCTCACGTACTGTTTGAACAGCGCGCCGGTATCCGGATGCAGCACAACGGCGCCGTCGCGTTCGACGACGAAGAATTCCCCCTGAACGGGCGCCACCATCTGGCGCAGGGTGAAGCCCATAGACGTCAAATCGAGATGGAAAGCGAGCGTTCCCTTCAGTCTCCCTTCAGGCGAAATCAAAGGTTTATAGAGTGTCACAGTCGGATGGCCAGTGAAGTAGTCCATATAGGGACGGGTATAGTGACTGAAGATACTGGCTTCCGCCTGAGCGACGAACCACGGGCGTGTCCGGGGATCGAAGGTTTTACTCGTCTCCGTGGGGAGCACTTCCGGCGCGCGAAGATAATGCCCCTGCGTGTCCGCCAGCGAGATGGAGGAGACGGTCGGCATCAGGTTCTGCAAATGCATCATCATCTGCAGCCCCTGCGTCGGGTTGACGTTGAGCGTCTCGTTGAGCCTGTCGTCGCGGGCAAAGTACATCGCGGAACGGCCCAGGATATAGTCGTTTTCACGCAGGATAGATTCGGTGTAGTTCACCGCCAGGTTGTGCGTGAAATTGCTGTTGATCTGATGATAATCCTCAAGAAAATCCTTTCGTTGCGAAAGCGTTACCGCGATCGCGATCACCGCAAAACTGCAGAGGATCCCCGCAAAGCTGAGCATGATTGGCCGGGTAAAAGAGAGCTTTTTGCTGTGAAGTGCCATGAGCTGTACATCGTTCCTGATGGTGAATACTTTTCGTCTGCCGATATCCTCTCAGCATAGTCGCTGTCCTGCGGTTAGCGGTGAATTATACGGCACACGATTTCTGGTGGGATGATTTATCTTAAGAACCATTAAGAAAATACTTATTCAACTTGTCAGGAGCCGTTTGTGCAATGAACCAGAGGCAGGGCGAAACGAGGAAGAAGCTTTTCGCCCTGGTCAGCGTCCGTTGCTGACCGTGTGACAATAAAAAACCGGACGATCGCTGACAACCACCCGGTTTTGCCTTTTCGTAGCGCCTCGACAATTTTTTATGGCGTTGCAGTACGTTTCAGCGTCATTGCGAGACTCTTCCCAGCCAGCTGTCCCAGTCTTTCCAGACAGGCTGAAGACCCTGGGCCGTCAGCGCTGCGGCGACCGCTTCCGGACGTCGCCCGTCATGCGGCACAAACTGCTCCAGCTCCGGACGATCGTCGGCGTAGCCGCCAGGCTGCGTTTTGGAAAACGCGCTGACGTTGTTAATCGCAAGCGGGATAACGCGATCGCGAAACGCCGGGGATTCACGCGTTGAGAGCGATAATTCAACTTCCGGGGCGAGCAGGCGAAACGCACAGATGGTCTGCACCAGCTGGCGTTCATCCATCAGCGAAGCCGGTTCAATCCCGCCCGCGCAGGGTCTCAGGCGCGGGAAGGAGATGGAATAACGGCTCTGCCAGTAGTGCTGCTGAAGCCACAGCAAATGTTCCGCCACCATGTAACAATCCACCCGCCAGCTGTCAGCGAGCCCGATCAGCGCCCCCAGACCGATTTTGTCGATCCCCGCACGACCCAGCCTGTCCGGCGTTTCCAGCCGGAAAAAGAAATCCTGTTTCTTGCCCTTCAGGTGGTGCCGGGCGTACGTCGCCTCGTGGTAGGTTTCCTGATAGACCATGACCCCGTCCAGCCCGAGGGTTTTGAGCTCCGCATACTCCTCCTGCGCCAGGGGCTGTACTTCCATCTGCAGCGACGCAAACTGACGGCGAATGGCGGGAAGGTGGTGACGGAAATAGTCCATTCCCACCTTGCCCTGATGTTCGCCCGTGACCAGCAGAAGATGTTCAAAACCCATTTCACGAATGGCCGCACACTCACGGGCAATCTCATCTTCATCGAGCGTTTTACGCTTGATGCGGTTGCTCATGGAAAAACCGCAGTAGGTGCAGTCATTGGCGCACAGGTTTGAGAGATAGAGCGGCACGTAGAAGCTCACCGTGTTGCCAAAACGCTGGCGGGTGAGCCGCTGTGCTCGCTGGGCCATCGGTTCGAGGTACGCGCTGGCCGCCGGGGAGAGCAGAGCCATCAGATCCTCGCGGGTCAGATGGCGGGCATTCAGCGCGCGCTCCACGTCAGCCGCCGTTTTGCTGTTGATGCGAAGGGCAATGTCGTCCCAGCTAAGCTGGCGCCAGCGCTCGGTAAACGTGCTCATGAGATCGCCTCCAGAAAACCGGTCAGCGGGCTGGTGGCCTGGGCCTGGAAACTGCGCGAGCCGGGACCGGACTCCCTTGCCAGCAGGCCAGCCTCTACGGCCATGCGGAACGCACGCGCCATCATGACCGGATCGTCGGCAACCGCGATGGCCGTATTGACCAGTACCGCGTCGGCGCCCATCTCCAGCGCCTGCGCGGCATGGCTGGGCACGCCAATGCCCGCATCAACCACCACCGGTACGGTAGCCTGCTCAATAATGATTTCCAGCATCGCGCGGGTTTCCAGCCCCTGGTTGGAGCCAATGGGGGCGCCCAGCGGCATGACGGCGGCGCAGCCGACCTCTTCCAGCCGTTTGCACAGGACAGGGTCGGCGCCGCAGTAAGGCAGGACGGTAAACCCTTGCTGCACCAGCTTTTCAGCCGCTTTCAGCGTTTCGATGGGGTCGGGCAACAGCCAGCGGGCGTCAGGATGAATTTCCAGCTTCAGCCAGCGGGTGCCGAGCGCCTCGCGGGCCAGCTGCGCGGCAAAAATCGCCTCTTCGGCTGTTTTGGCACCGGAGGTGTTGGGCAGCAGCGTGACGCCAGCCTCCAGTAAAGGCGCCAGAATGGCGTCGCTGTGATGACGCAGATCCACGCGCTTGAGCGCCAGCGTCACCAGCTGGCTGCCGCTTTCGCGAATGGCATCCACCATCAGCTGCGGCGAGGCGAATTTTCCGGTTCCGGTAAACAGATGTGAATCAAAGACTTTATCGGCAATACGTAACATCTCAGCCCCCTGCGATAACCTGAAACAGCAGGATCTGGTCGCCGTCATTGACCTGCTGATGTTCCCACTGCTCGCGCGGCAGGATCTGTTGATTGAGCGCCAGCGCCGTTCCCGGCTTGAGCTGGCGCAGCTTGTCGAGCAGTACCGCAACGGTGAGACCGTCGTCGCATCTCATCGGCTCATCGTTAAACAGAATGCGCATCGCGGCCTCCGCATACCGGGCAGCGGCTGGCGCGGCGTAACGCCAGCTGGCGCCAGCCGCTGGAGCGGGCATCAAATAGCCGCAGCGTATTGCGTTCCGTCTCCATGCCGCTGAGCAGCTTGATGGCCTCCAGCGCCTGCATGGTGCCCATCACGCCGACCACCGGACCAAGAATGCCCGCCGTACGGCAGTTGCGCGCTGGCTCGGCATCATCCGGCCACAGGCAGCGATAGCAGCCCTGCGACCACGGCGGGGTCAGGACCATCATCTGCCCGCCAAAACCCACCGCGCTGGCCGTGATAAGCGGCGTATTATTTGCCACGCAGGCGGCGTTAATCGCCTGGCGCGTCGCCATGTTGTCCGTGCAGTCCAGCACCACGTCGGCCAGGGCAACCTCACGGCGCAGATTGTCACCGCTGAGCCGGTCCTGCAGGGCAATCAGCTCAATATCCGGGTTGAGCTGGTTCAGGCGCTGCCGGGTAATTTGCGCTTTCGGCTGGTTGATATCCTCGGTGGTAAAGAGGATTTGTCGCTGCAGGTTGCTGAGGTGAACCTCGTCGTCGTCGGCCAGCACCAGCGTACCGATACCTGCGCCTGCCAGATAAAGCGCGGCGGGCGCGCCTAACCCGCCCAGACCGACAATTAGCACCCGGCTGGCGAGCAGCTTTTGCTGCCCGTCGATGGCGATATCTTCCAGCAGGATCTGACGGCTGTAGCGCATAAAATCACGATCGTTCATCACCCGCTCCTGCCAGCTGTAACAGCTGTTCGGTGGCGAGACGCCAGTCTGCGGCCTGGGTGATGGCGCTGACGACGGCGATACTGCCGACGCCGGTCTCCAGCACCGCCGGGGCGCGTTCAAGACTGATTCCGCCGATGGCAACGGTGGGGTAATCGGTAAGGCGTTTAACGTGACTCGCCAGCTGCGTCAGCCCCTGCGGTGCGGAGGGCATCTGCTTGGTTTGCGTCGGGAAGACGTGACCCAGCGCGATGTAAGAGGGACGGGCCGCCAGCGCCACGTCGATCTCCATGTCATCGTGTGTTGAAACGCCAAGACGCAGCCCGGCTTCGCGGATAGCGCTCAGATCCGTTGTTTCCAAATCCTCCTGACCCAGATGCACGCCGTACGCCTGGTGCTTAACGGCCAGCCGCCAGTAGTCGTTGATAAACAGACGGGCGTTATGCCGACGCCCCAGCGCGATGGCGGCAACCACATCGGCTTCTACCTCGTCGTCGCGTTTATCCTTGATGCGCAGCTGGATCGTTCGAACGCCTGTCTCCAGCAGGCGCTCTATCCACTCCACGCTGTCCACCACCGGATAGAGCCCTAAACGGTAGGGGACGGGCGGGAAATCGGGCTTATACATTACGCCTCCTCTTTTTTGAGGTAGATTTCACCGCCTTTGGCGCGGAAGGTCTCAGACATGTCCGCCATACCCACTTCAATGGTCTGCGCGGCGGCGTAGTCGCGCACCTCCTGGCTGATTTTCATCGAGCAGAATTTTGGCCCGCACATAGAGCAGAAGTGCGCGACTTTGCCTGACTCCTGCGGCAGGGTCTCGTCGTGATAGGCGCGGGCGGTGAACGGGTCCAGCGCCAGGTTGAACTGGTCTTCCCAGCGGAATTCGAAGCGCGCCTTCGACATGGCGTTATCGCGGATTTGCGCGCCCGGGTGGCCTTTGGCCAGATCAGCCGCGTGGGCGGCAATTTTGTAGGTGATCAGCCCCTGCTTCACATCCTCTTTGTTTGGCAGGCCGAGGTGCTCTTTCGGCGTCACGTAGCAGAGCATGGCGCAGCCGAACCAGCCGATCATCGCCGCCCCAATGCCTGACGTGAAGTGGTCATAGCCCGGCGCAATATCGGTGGTCAACGGCCCCAGGGTGTAGAACGGCGCTTCGTGGCAGTGCTCCAGCTCCTCGGTCATGTTGCGGCGGATCATCTGCATCGGCACGTGGCCCGGGCCTTCAATCATCACCTGCACGTCATACTCCCAGGCGATTTTGGTCAGCTCGCCCAGCGTGTGCAGCTCGGCAAACTGCGCTTCGTCGTTCGCGTCGCGAATAGAGCCCGGACGCAGGCCGTCGCCCAGCGACAGAGAGACATCGTACGCGGCGCAGATTTCGCAAATTTCGCGGAAGTGCTCGTAGAGGAAGTTTTCCTGATGATGTGACAGGCACCACTTCGCCATGATGGAACCGCCGCGCGAGACGATGCCGGTCAGACGCTTCGCGGTCATCGGCACGTAGCGCAGCAGCACGCCCGCGTGAATGGTGAAGTAGTCCACGCCCTGCTCGGCCTGCTCCAGCAGCGTGTCGCGGAACGCTTCCCAGGTGAGGTCTTCGGCAATGCCGTTGACCTTTTCCAGCGCCTGATAAATCGGGACGGTGCCAATTGGTACCGGGCTGTTACGCAGGATCCATTCGCGGGTTTCGTGAATATAGCGTCCAGTGGAGAGGTCCATTACCGTGTCCGCACCCCAGCGCGTGGACCAGACCAGCTTTTCCACCTCTTCTTCGATGGAGGAGGTGACGGCCGAGTTACCGATGTTCGCGTTGACCTTCACCAGGAAGTTGCGGCCGATAATCATCGGCTCGGATTCCGGGTGGTTGATGTTGGCGGGGATAATTGCGCGCCCGGCGGCCACTTCGTCACGCACAAACTCCGGCGTGATGTTTTCCGGCAGGCGAGCGCCAAAGCCTTCACCCGGATGCTGATAGCGCAGCACTTCGCTACGGATGCGCTCGCGACCCATGTTTTCGCGGATGGCGATGAACTCCATCTCCGGCGTGACGATGCCCCGGCGCGCGTAGTGCAACTGGGTCACGCATTTGCCCGTCTTAGCGCGTTTTGGCGTCAGCAGGCCGGTAAAGCGCAGCTCGTCCAGACCGTCGTCGGCCAGGCGCTCTTTAGTGTATGCAGAACTCAGGACGCTCAGCTCTTCGCAGTCGTTACGCGCGTCAATCCACGGCTGGCGCAGCTTTGCCAGACCCTGCTGGACGTTGATGGCAACATCAGGATCGCCGTACGGGCCGGAGGTGTCATACACCGGCACGGCTTCGTTGTCTTCGTACTGCGGGTTATCTTTGCTGCCGCCGATAAGCGTCGGGCTGAGCTGAATTTCGCGCATTGGGACGCGGATATCGGCCTGCGAGCCGGAAATGTAGATGCGTTTCGAGTTCGGGAAAGCGGTGCCTTCCAGCGTGTCGATGAAGTGTTGGGCCTGTGCGCGCTGTTCGCGGCGGGTCAGTTTTGCAGTAGACATAGCTCATTCCAAAAGTGAAGGACATGGCTTGTCAGACGACGGATGAAGCAAGAGAGGATCGCCCTCAGGCGATACAACAGCAGTGTGACTCTTGTTCCCTTCGCAGGTATTAGCCTGATCAGGTTCCGCGGATCCCGAATTAACGGTCTCAGCCCGCGCTTTCAGGCGCTGGGCACTCCGACAAGAAAAATCCCCCTCGTGAGAGGGGCGAATGGTTGTAAATTACTCGTTAACGATGAAGAACTCAAGCAGGGCGCGTGACGTTCTCTTCGTTACTGATGTTCAAATCGTTGTCCAGCACGAGGGCGATCAGCTTATCTTCCAGCGTGAATCGCTCTTCCAGCGCTTCGCCGAGGTCGGATAGCGCCTGCTGAAACTCAAGATAGTTATCGTGGTCGATAGCGTTCTCGAGCGCGGAATCATAGTAATCCATGATCTGCTGGGTGTTGGCTTCCAGAAGCGGATAGAGCTTGCTGGCCGCTAAATACGGCGTTGTCCCTTCCATTTCGCGGATAATGCGTTCATAAATATTGAAATGGCCGTCGGACAGATAATCGACCAGGCCCTGACAAAAATCATCCAGCGCTTTTTCGTTCAGTCGCATAAACGATTCTTTGCCAGGCTTAATACCGACCAGATTGTAATAAGCCACGAGTAGATGCTTGCGTACATGTAGCCAGCGATCCACCAGTTTGTTATTTCCTCTAACGCGCTCAGTCAGGCTTTGCAGCTGGTTTAACATGGTCGACTCCGCAAAATGTAGGATTGAATCTGCTTATCCAGAATGTAACCACAATGCTAACAACATGTCAGTGAAGCGAAGGTAGTGCAATAGATATGGATCGTATTATTGAAAAATCAGATCTTGGTTGGTGGATCGTCAGTCACGAACAAAAATTATGGCTTCCTGCCGGAGAAATCCCCTACGGTGCAGCTGAAGCGTTCGATCTCGTTGGACAGCCAGCGCTACAGATCGGCGAGTGGCAGGGTGAGCCCGTGTGGTTGATCCAACAGCCCCGCCGCCAGGATATGGGATCGGTGCGCCAGGTGCTGGATCTGGACGTGGGGCTGTTCCAGCTGGCGGGGCGCGGCGTGCAGCTGGCCGAGTTTTACCGCTCGCATAAATACTGCGGCTACTGCGGTCATACCATGCGCCCGAGCAAAACCGAGTGGGCGATGCTCTGTAGCCACTGCCGCGAACGCTACTATCCGCAGATTGCGCCGTGCATTATCGTCGCTATCCGCCGGGAGGATTCCATCCTGCTGGCGCAGCATACCCGCCATCGCAACGGCATTCACACCGTGCTGGCCGGCTTCGTCGAGGTGGGCGAAACGCTGGAGCAGGCGGTGGCGCGCGAGGTGATGGAGGAGAGTGGGATCAAAGTGAAGAACCTGCGCTACGTCACCTCCCAGCCGTGGCCGTTCCCGCAGTCGCTGATGACGGCATTTATGGCCGAATACGACAGCGGCGAGATCGTTATCGACCAGAAAGAGCTTCTGGACGCGAACTGGTATCGCTACGACGATCTACCGCTGTTGCCTCCGCCGGGCACCGTGGCGCGTCGCCTGATAGAAGATACCGTGGCGATGTGTCGGGCCGAGTATGAGTAGTGTTACACTGAGGCCATGACGCTTAAGGAACTGCAAAAATGACCGAACTGAAGAACGATCGTTATCTGCGTGCGCTGCTGCGCCAGCCCGTTGATGTCACCCCGGTGTGGATGATGCGCCAGGCGGGACGCTATCTCCCGGAGTACAAAGCCACGCGCGCGCAGGCGGGCGATTTTATGTCGCTGTGCAAAAACGCCGAGCTGGCCTGTGAAGTGACGCTCCAGCCGCTGCGCCGCTTCCCGCTGGATGCTGCGATCCTCTTCTCGGATATTCTGACCATTCCGGATGCAATGGGCCTTGGCCTGTACTTCGAAACCGGCGAAGGCCCGCGTTTCACCTCCCCAATCAAAAGCAAAGCCGACGTGGATAAGCTGCCGATCCCCGATCCGGAAGGCGAGCTGGGCTACGTGATGAACGCCGTGCGCACCATTCGCCGCGAGCTGAAAGGTGAAGTGCCGCTGATTGGCTTCTCCGGCAGCCCGTGGACGCTGGCGACCTATATGGTTGAAGGGGGCAGCAGCAAAGCCTTTACCATGATTAAAAAGATGATGTACGCCGAGCCGCTGGCCCTGCATGCGCTGCTCGACAAGCTGGCGAAGAGCGTTACCCTCTATCTGAACGCGCAGATTAAAGCCGGTGCGCAGTCGGTGATGATTTTCGATACCTGGGGCGGCGTGCTGACCGGGCGCGATTATCAGCAGTTCTCCCTGTACTACATGCACAAAATCGTTGATGGCCTGCTGCGTGAAAACGAAGGCCGCCGCGTGCCGGTGACGCTGTTCACCAAAGGTGGCGGTCAGTGGCTGGAAGCGATGGCGGCAACCGGCTGCGACGCGCTGGGCCTCGACTGGACCACAGATATCGCCGATGCGCGCCGTCGCGTGGGCGACAAAGTGGCGCTGCAGGGCAATATGGACCCGTCCATGCTCTATGCGCCGCCAGCCCGCATTGAAGAAGAAGTGTCGACTATACTGTCTGGTTTCGGCCAGGGGGAAGGCCACGTCTTTAACCTCGGCCACGGCATTCATCAGGATGTGCCGCCAGAACACGCAGGCGTATTTGTGGAGGCGGTGCATCGGCTTTCTGCCCAGTATCACCTGTAAGGAGTGATTATGGATCTCGCGTCGCTACGCGCTCAACAAATCGAACTGGCCTCATCGGTGATCCGCGAGGATCGTCTGGATAAAGATCCTCCGCAGTACATTGGCGGAGCAGACGTCGGATTCGAGCAGGGTGGGGAAGTGACGCGAGCGGCGATGGTGGTACTGAAATACCCTTCGCTTGAGCTGGTGGAGTACAAGGTAGCGCGTATCGCGACCACCATGCCGTACATTCCGGGCTTTCTCTCCTTCCGCGAATATCCCGCGCTGCTGGCAGCGTGGGAGCAACTCTCGCAAAAACCTGACCTGCTGTTTGTCGATGGACACGGTATCTCACACCCGCGCCGTTTAGGCGTTGCCAGCCACTTTGGGCTGCTGGTGGATGTGCCGACCATTGGCGTTGCCAAGAAACGCCTGTGCGGCGCGTTTGAACCTCTTTCTGCCGAGCCGGGCGCGCTGGCGCCGCTTATCCATAAAGGCGAGCAGCTAGCGTGGGTCTGGCGCAGCAAGGCGCGCTGTAACCCGCTCTTTATCGCCACCGGGCACCGGGTGAGCATGGACAGCGCCCTGGCGTGGGTGCAGCGCTGCATGAAGGGCTACCGCTTGCCGGAGCCGACGCGCTGGGCAGACGCCGTGGCCTCTTCGCGTCCGGCTTTTGTTCGTTGGCAGGAAATTCAGCGATGATTCAGGTAAACTGCGCCTAATTTTCGATTCGAGAGATCATCATGCTACAAAACCCGATTCACCTGCGCCTTGAGAAACTTGAAAGCTGGCAGCACGTGACGTTTATGGCTTGCCTGTGCGAGCGCATGTATCCCAACTATGCCGCGTTCTGTAAGGAGACGGGCTTTGGTGATGGCCATATCTACCGCCGCATTCTGGATCTGATCTGGGAAACGCTGACGGTGAAAGACGCGAAGGTGAACTTCGACTCCCAGCTGGAGAAGCTGGAAGAGGCGATTCCGGCTGCGGATGATTTTGACCTGTACGGTGTCTATCCGGCGATTGACGCCTGCGTGGCGTTAAGCGAACTGCTCCACTCCCGTCTGAGCGGTGAAACGCTGGAGCACGCAATTGAAGTCAGTAAGGCATCTATTACGACCGTCGCGATGCTGGAAATGACCCAGGAAGGCCGCGAGATGACCGACGAAGAGCTGCGTGCAAACCCGGCGGTTGAGCAAGAATGGGACATTCAGTGGGAAATTTTCCGCCTGCTGGCAGAGTGTGAAGAACGCGATATTGAGCTGATAAAAGGGCTGCGCGCGGACTTACGAGAGGCTGGCGAGAGCAATATTGGTATAATTTTTAACCAATGAGACAATAAAACTTGAGATAACGCCCGTTTTGTCGCTCCTCGACTCTTCCCTTTCGCCCCTTGTCTGGTCTACATTTGGGGGGCGAAAAAAAGTGGCTATCGGTGCGTGTATGCAGGAGAGTGCTTTTTTGGCATTTTCGTCGCACTCGATGCTTAGCAAGCGATAAACACATTGAAAGGATAACTTATGAACAAGACTCAACTGATTGATGTAATTGCGGACAAGGCTGATCTGTCTAAAGTGCAGGCTAAAGCTGCTCTGGAATCTACCCTGGCTGCTATTACTGAGTCTCTGAAAGAAGGCGATGCTGTGCAACTGGTTGGTTTCGGTACCTTCAAAGTGAACCACCGCGCTGAGCGTACTGGCCGCAACCCGCAGACCGGTAAAGAAATCAAAATCGCCGCCGCTAACGTGCCGGCATTTGTTTCTGGTAAAGCACTGAAAGACGCTGTTAAGTAAGACGCGTGGCAGTGAACAGTTTTAGCGAAGGGGCGGTAACGCCCCTTTTGTCTTTCTGGCGTGGAACGCTCGCGCTGGCAGGCATGCTGCTGCTGTCAGCCTGCAGCCACGACACCTCTCTGCCGCCGTTTACCGCCAGCGGTTACGCGGACAACCAGGGTGCGGTCAGGATCTGGCGCAAAGATTCCGGCGGCGAAGTGCATCTGCTTTCTGCCTTCAGCCCGTGGCATAACGGCAATACGTCGACTGCGGAATATCGCTGGCAGGGAGATGACCTGTCGCTGATTGAACTGAACGTCTACAGCAAGACCCCCGAACACGTGAAAGTGCGTTTTGACGACCATGGCGAGCTGAGCTTTATGCAGCGCGAAGTCAACGGTCAAAAACAGCAGCTTTCCAGCGATCAAATCGCCCTCTACCGTTATCGTGCCGAACAAATCCGCCAGACCAGCGATGCGCTTCGTCTGGGACGCGTTGTGCTGCGGCAGGGGCGCTGGCATGCCGATGGGACGGTGACAACCTGCGAAGGACAGACGGTCAAGCCTGAGCTCGAATCCTGGGCAACCGAACACATACAACGTCGTCAGCGTCATTCATCAATGGAGGTGAGTGTGGCGTGGCTGGAAGCGCCGGAAGGCTCTCAGCTGCTGCTGGTGGCGAACGAAGACTTCTGCACCTGGCAGCCGACGGAAAAAAGTTTTTGATTTAAATCCCCTCTCCCTTGAGGGAGAGGGTTAGGGTGAGCGGGAAATTACTCTCCCTGCTCACGCGCAATCGCGCGATAACCGATATCCTGACGGCTAAAGCTGCCGTTCCAGTGAATATCCGCCATCAGCGCGTAGGCGCGTTTCTGCGCTTCTGCCACAGTATGGCCCAGCGCGGTTGCACACAGCACGCGTCCGCCGTTGGTGAGGACGCGATCGTCGTCAGCCAGCTTCGTACCCGCATGGAACACCTTCGCACCTTCAATCTCTTCCAGCGGCAGGCCGTGGATTTCATCCCCGGTGTTGTAGTTGCCCGGATAACCACCTGCAGCAATCACCACGCCCAGAGACGCACGCTCGTCCCACTCTGAGGTTTTCTCGTCGAGCTTGCCTTCGCAGGCTGCCAGACACAGTTCCACCAGATCGGATTTCATGCGCAGCATGATGGGCTGCGTTTCCGGATCGCCAAAGCGGCAGTTGAATTCGATGACCTTAGGGTTACCCTGCTTGTCGATCATCAGACCCGCATAGAGGAAACCGGTGTAGGTGTTGCCTTCCGCCGCCATCCCTTTCACGGTTGGCCAAATGATGCGATCCATGGTGCGCTGGTGGACTTCGTCAGTCACTACCGGAGCAGGGGAGTAAGCGCCCATTCCGCCAGTATTCGGGCCGGTATCGCCATTACCCACACGCTTGTGATCCTGGCTAGTGGCCATCGGCAGAACGTGCTCGCCGTCGACCATCACGATAAAGCTCGCTTCTTCACCGTCGAGGAACTCTTCGATCACGATGCGGTGGCCCGCATCGCCAAAGGCGTTGCCCGCCAGCATATCCTGAACCGCGGCTTCTGCTTCCTCGAGGGTCATCGCGACGATAACACCTTTACCAGCAGCCAGACCGTCGGCCTTGATGACAATCGGCGCGCCTTTTTCACGCAGGTAGGCCAGGGCTGGCTCCACTTCGGTGAAGTTCTGATATTCCGCCGTCGGGATGTTGTGACGCGCGAGGAAATCTTTGGTGAAGGCTTTGGAGCCTTCCAGCTGCGCGGCGCCTTCCGTTGGCCCGAAGATTGTCAGGCCCGCCGCGCGGAAGGCATCCACCACGCCAATCACCAGCGGCGCTTCCGGGCCGACGATGGTCAGATCGATTTTCTCGCTCTGGGCAAAGCTCAGCAGCGCAGGAATATCGGTTACGCCAATAGCCACGTTTTGCAGCGCGGGTTCCAGCGCGGTTCCGGCGTTGCCCGGTGCTACGAAGACTGTTTTCACCAGCGGAGACTGCGCCGCTTTCCACGCCAGAGCGTGCTCGCGTCCGCCGTTACCAATAACTAATACTTTCATTTTCTGCTCCGGGAATTAATGGCGGAAGTGGCGCATGTCGGTGAAGATCATTGCAATTCCATGTTCGTCGGCAGCGGCAATCACTTCGTCGTCGCGAATTGAGCCGCCAGGCTGGATCACACAGGTGATGCCCACTGCAGCCGCCGCGTCGATACCGTCACGGAACGGGAAGAAGGCGTCAGAAGCCATGGCGGAGCCTTTTACTTCCAGACCTTCATCACCTGCTTTAATGCCCGCGATTTTCGCGGAGTAAACGCGGCTCATCTGGCCTGCGCCTATCCCGATAGTCATGTTTTCTTTGGCGTAGACGATGGCGTTGGATTTGACGAACTTCGCGACCTTCCAGCAGAACAGCGCGTCACGCAGTTCCTGTTCGGTCGGTTGACGTTTGGTCACCACGCGCAGGTCGGCTTCTGTCACCATACCCAGATCGCGGTCCTGAACCAGCAGGCCGCCGTTCACACGCTTGAAGTCCAGGCCCGGCACGCGTTCTGCCCACTGGCCGCAAACCAGCACGCGTACGTTCTGTTTCGCCGCGGTGATTTTCAGCGCCTCTTCGGATGCCGATGGCGCGATGATCACTTCAACGAACTGGCGGGAGATGATGGCCTGCGCGGTTTCAGCATCCAGCTCGCGGTTGAAGGCGATAATGCCGCCGAACGCGGAGGTCGGGTCGGTTTTGTAGGCGCGATCGTAGGCGTCCAGAATAGAGGTGCTTACCGCAACACCGCATGGGTTCGCATGCTTGACGATAACGCAGGCCGGCTCGCTGAACTCTTTCACGCATTCCAGCGCGGCGTCGGTGTCAGCAATGTTGTTATAGGAGAGCGCTTTGCCCTGAACCTGCTGAGCGGTCGCAACAGAGGCTTCTTTTACCTCTTCTTCTATATAGAAGGCTGCCTGCTGGTGGCTGTTCTCGCCGTAACGCATATCCTGCTTCTTAATGAAGTTCAGATTCAGGGTACGCGGGAAACGGCCAGAAGGATCTTTGCTTTCACTGTGGTAAGCAGGCACCAGGCTACCGAAGTAGTTGGCGATCATGCTGTCGTACGCCGCGGTGTGCTCGAAGGCTTTGATGGCGAGGTCGAAACGCGTTTCCAGAGTCAGTGACCCTTCGTTGGCATCCATCTCATTAATAATGGTTTCGTAATCGCTGCTCTTTACGACGATGGCCACATCTTTATGGTTCTTGGCCGCGGAGCGCACCATGGTTGGGCCGCCGATATCAATATTCTCTACGGCATCTTCCAGAGAACAGTTTTCGCGGGCTACGGTCTGGGCAAACGGGTAGAGGTTAACGACAACCATGTCGATTGGCGCGATGTCATGCTGTTCCATAATGGCGTCGTCCTGACCGCGACGGCCAAGAATACCGCCGTGCACTTTCGGATGCAGGGTTTTGACGCGTCCATCCATCATTTCCGGGAAACCGGTGTAATCGGACACTTCGGTTACCGGCAGACCTTTATCTGCTAACAGGCGAGCGGTACCGCCTGTAGAAAGCAGCTCCACACCGCGTGCGGAAAGTGCCTGAGCGAATTCGACGATACCGGCTTTATCAGAAACACTGAGCAGAGCGCGGCGGACTGGACGACGTTGTTGCATGGTAAATCCCCTGGATTTCACGATTACAGAGAGCGTTAGATGAATTTTCCTGCGAAAAACTCATCTAACACACCTGACGGGGCATCCTTATTAAGCGCGAGCATTTTAACGAAAACGTTTGCGCAACGCTCGCACATTTTCACTTTTTCGTATCATTGTGGATAAGTCTGTGTGTAAAAAGGTATAAGGCGGGGTTTTGCTGGGGAATACAGCAGTCAGTCATTTTTTTGCAACTTTTCGGTTGCGGCCTGCGGAGAACTCCCTATAATGCGCCTCCATCGACACGGCGGATGTGAATCACTTCACAAACAACCCGGTCGGTTGAAGAGAAAAAATCCTGAAATAACGGGTTGACTCTGAAAGAGGAAAGCGTAATATACGCCACCTCGCAACGGTGAGCGAAAGCCGCGTTGCACTGCTCTTTAACAATTTATCAGACAATCTGTGTGGGCACTCAAAGTGACATGGATTCTTAACGTCGCAAGACGAAAAATGAATACCAAGTCTCTGAGTGAACATACGTAATTCATTACGAAGTTTAATTCACGAGCATCAAACTTAAATTGAAGAGTTTGATCATGGCTCAGATTGAACGCTGGCGGCAGGCCTAACACATGCAAGTCGAGCGGCAGCGGAAAGTAGCTTGCTACTTTGCCGGCGAGCGGCGGACGGGTGAGTAATGTCTGGGAAACTGCCTGATGGAGGGGGATAACTACTGGAAACGGTAGCTAATACCGCATAACGTCGCAAGACCAAAGAGGGGGACCTTCGGGCCTCTTGCCATCAGATGTGCCCAGATGGGATTAGCTAGTAGGTGGGGTAACGGCTCACCTAGGCGACGATCCCTAGCTGGTCTGAGAGGATGACCAGCCACACTGGAACTGAGACACGGTCCAGACTCCTACGGGAGGCAGCAGTGGGGAATATTGCACAATGGGCGCAAGCCTGATGCAGCCATGCCGCGTGTATGAAGAAGGCCTTCGGGTTGTAAAGTACTTTCAGCGGGGAGGAAGGTGCTGAGGTTAATAACCTCAGCAATTGACGTTACCCGCAGAAGAAGCACCGGCTAACTCCGTGCCAGCAGCCGCGGTAATACGGAGGGTGCAAGCGTTAATCGGAATTACTGGGCGTAAAGCGCACGCAGGCGGTCTGTCAAGTCGGATGTGAAATCCCCGGGCTCAACCTGGGAACTGCATTCGAAACTGGCAGGCTAGAGTCTTGTAGAGGGGGGTAGAATTCCAGGTGTAGCGGTGAAATGCGTAGAGATCTGGAGGAATACCGGTGGCGAAGGCGGCCCCCTGGACAAAGACTGACGCTCAGGTGCGAAAGCGTGGGGAGCAAACAGGATTAGATACCCTGGTAGTCCACGCCGTAAACGATGTCGACTTGGAGGTTGTGCCCTTGAGGCGTGGCTTCCGGAGCTAACGCGTTAAGTCGACCGCCTGGGGAGTACGGCCGCAAGGTTAAAACTCAAATGAATTGACGGGGGCCCGCACAAGCGGTGGAGCATGTGGTTTAATTCGATGCAACGCGAAGAACCTTACCTACTCTTGACATCCAGAGAACTTAGCAGAGATGCTTTGGTGCCTTCGGGAACTCTGAGACAGGTGCTGCATGGCTGTCGTCAGCTCGTGTTGTGAAATGTTGGGTTAAGTCCCGCAACGAGCGCAACCCTTATCCTTTGTTGCCAGCGGTCCGGCCGGGAACTCAAAGGAGACTGCCAGTGATAAACTGGAGGAAGGTGGGGATGACGTCAAGTCATCATGGCCCTTACGAGTAGGGCTACACACGTGCTACAATGGCGCATACAAAGAGAAGCGACCTCGCGAGAGCAAGCGGACCTCATAAAGTGCGTCGTAGTCCGGATTGGAGTCTGCAACTCGACTCCATGAAGTCGGAATCGCTAGTAATCGTAGATCAGAATGCTACGGTGAATACGTTCCCGGGCCTTGTACACACCGCCCGTCACACCATGGGAGTGGGTTGCAAAAGAAGTAGGTAGCTTAACCTTCGGGAGGGCGCTTACCACTTTGTGATTCATGACTGGGGTGAAGTCGTAACAAGGTAACCGTAGGGGAACCTGCGGTTGGATCACCTCCTTACCTTAAAGAACATGCCTTTGCAGTGCTCACACAGATTGTCTGATGAAAAGTAAATAGCAAGGCGTCTTGCGATTGAGACTTACACGTCCCCTTCGTCTAGAGGCCCAGGACACCGCCCTTTCACGGCGGTAACAGGGGTTCGAATCCCCTAGGGGACGCCACTTGCTGGTTCGTGAGTGAAAGTCACCTGCCGTCATATCTCAAAACTCATCTTCGGGTGACGTTTGAGATATTTGCTCTTTAAAAATCTGGATCAAGCTGAAAATTGAAACGACACATCTTAAATGGTGTGTTCGAGTCTCTCAAATTTTCGCAAGTCGATGATGAATCGAAAGAAACATCTTCGGGTTGTGAGGTTAAGCGACTAAGCGTACACGGTGGATGCCCTGGCAGTCAGAGGCGATGAAGGACGTGCTAATCTGCGAAAAGCGCCGGCGAGGTGATATGAACCTTTGACCCGGCGATGTCCGAATGGGGAAACCCAGTGCAATTCGTTGCACTATCGTTAACTGAATACATAGGTTAACGAGGCGAACCGGGGGAACTGAAACATCTAAGTACCCCGAGGAAAAGAAATCAACCGAGATTCCCCCAGTAGCGGCGAGCGAACGGGGAGCAGCCCAGAGTCTGAATCAGCTTGTGTGTTAGTGGAAGCGTCTGGAAAGTCGCACGGTACAGGGTGACAGTCCCGTACACGAAAGCACACAGGCTGTGAACTCGAAGAGTAGGGCGGGACACGTGGTATCCTGTCTGAATATGGGGGGACCATCCTCCAAGGCTAAATACTCCTGACTGACCGATAGTGAACCAGTACCGTGAGGGAAAGGCGAAAAGAACCCCGGCGAGGGGAGTGAAAAAGAACCTGAAACCGTGTACGTACAAGCAGTGGGAGCACCCTTGTGGTGTGACTGCGTACCTTTTGTATAATGGGTCAGCGACTTATATTCTGTAGCAAGGTTAACCGTATAGGGGAGCCGAAGGGAAACCGAGTCTTAACTGGGCGTTAAGTTGCAGGGTATAGACCCGAAACCCGGTGATCTAGCCATGGGCAGGTTGAAGGTTGGGTAACACTAACTGGAGGACCGAACCGACTAATGTTGAAAAATTAGCGGATGACTTGTGGCTGGGGGTGAAAGGCCAATCAAACCGGGAGATAGCTGGTTCTCCCCGAAAGCTATTTAGGTAGCGCCTCGTGAACTCATCTTCGGGGGTAGAGCACTGTTTCGGCTAGGGGGCCATCCCGGCTTACCAACCCGATGCAAACTACGAATACCGAAGAATGTTATCACGGGAGACACACGGCGGGTGCTAACGTCCGTCGTGAAGAGGGAAACAACCCAGACCGCCAGCTAAGGTCCCAAAGTCATGGTTAAGTGGGAAACGATGTGGGAAGGCACAGACAGCCAGGATGTTGGCTTAGAAGCAGCCATCATTTAAAGAAAGCGTAATAGCTCACTGGTCGAGTCGGCCTGCGCGGAAGATGTAACGGGGCTAAACCATGCACCGAAGCTGCGGCAGCGACGCGTATGCGTTGTTGGGTAGGGGAGCGTTCTGTAAGCCGTTGAAGGTGTGCTGTGAGGCATGCTGGAGGTATCAGAAGTGCGAATGCTGACATAAGTAACGATAAAGCGGGTGAAAAGCCCGCTCGCCGGAAGACCAAGGGTTCCTGTCCAACGTTAATCGGGGCAGGGTGAGTCGACCCCTAAGGCGAGGCCGAAAGGCGTAGTCGATGGGAAACAGGTTAATATTCCTGTACTTGGTGTTACTGCGAAGGGGGGACGGAGAAGGCTATGTTAGCCGGGCGACGGTTGTCCCGGTTTAAGCATGTAGGCGGAGGTTCCAGGTAAATCCGGTACCTTTTAACGCTGAGGTGTGACGACGAGGCACTACGGTGCTGAAGTAACAAATGCCCTGCTTCCAGGAAAAGCCTCTAAGCATCAGGTAACACGAAATCGTACCCCAAACCGACACAGGTGGTCAGGTAGAGAATACCAAGGCGCTTGAGAGAACTCGGGTGAAGGAACTAGGCAAAATGGTGCCGTAACTTCGGGAGAAGGCACGCTGATATGTAGGTGAAGCCCCTGCGGGTGGAGCTGAAATCAGTCGAAGATACCAGCTGGCTGCAACTGTTTATTAAAAACACAGCACTGTGCAAACACGAAAGTGGACGTATACGGTGTGACGCCTGCCCGGTGCCGGAAGGTTAATTGATGGGGTTAGCGGCAACGCGAAGCTCTTGATCGAAGCCCCGGTAAACGGCGGCCGTAACTATAACGGTCCTAAGGTAGCGAAATTCCTTGTCGGGTAAGTTCCGACCTGCACGAATGGCGTAATGATGGCCAGGCTGTCTCCACCCGAGACTCAGTGAAATTGAACTCGCTGTGAAGATGCAGTGTACCCGCGGCAAGACGGAAAGACCCCGTGAACCTTTACTATAGCTTGACACTGAACACTGGTCCTTGATGTGTAGGATAGGTGGGAGGCTTTGAAGCGTGGACGCCAGTCTGCGTGGAGCCGTCCTTGAAATACCACCCTTTAATGGCTGGTGTTCTAACGTAGACCCGTGATCCGGGTTGCGGACAGTGTCTGGTGGGTAGTTTGACTGGGGCGGTCTCCTCCCAAAGAGTAACGGAGGAGCACGAAGGTTAGCTAATCCTGGTCGGACATCAGGAGGTTAGTGCAATGGCATAAGCTAGCTTGACTGCGAGAGTGACGGCTCGAGCAGGTGCGAAAGCAGGTCATAGTGATCCGGTGGTTCTGAATGGAAGGGCCATCGCTCAACGGATAAAAGGTACTCCGGGGATAACAGGCTGATACCGCCCAAGAGTTCATATCGACGGCGGTGTTTGGCACCTCGATGTCGGCTCATCACATCCTGGGGCTGAAGTAGGTCCCAAGGGTATGGCTGTTCGCCATTTAAAGTGGTACGCGAGCTGGGTTTAGAACGTCGTGAGACAGTTCGGTCCCTATCTGCCGTGGGCGCTGGAGAATTGAGGGGGGCTGCTCCTAGTACGAGAGGACCGGAGTGGACGCATCACTGGTGTTCGGGTTGTCATGCCAATGGCACTGCCCGGTAGCTAAATGCGGAAAAGATAAGTGCTGAAAGCATCTAAGCACGAAACTTGCCCCGAGATGAGTTCTCCCTGACCCTTTAAGGGTCCTGAAGGAACGTTGAAGACGACGACGTTGATAGGTCGGGTGTGTAAGCGCAGCGATGCGTTGAGCTAACCGATACTAATGAACCGTGAGGCTTAACCTTACAACGCCGAAGCTGTTTCGGCGGACGAGACGACACAATCAAATTTCAGCCTGATACAGA
This sequence comes from Enterobacter sp. QK-SA4, assembly GCF_056856775.1. Classification (NCBI taxonomy): domain Bacteria; kingdom Pseudomonadati; phylum Pseudomonadota; class Gammaproteobacteria; order Enterobacterales; family Enterobacteriaceae; genus Enterobacter; species Enterobacter sp. QK-SA4. Next base: position 4,483,838 of record NZ_JBXFXH010000007.1, on the reverse strand, counting down.
TTAACAGAATTTGCCTGGCGGCTTTAGCGCGGTGGTCCCACCTGACCCCATGCCGAACTCAGAAGTGAAACGCCGTAGCGCCGATGGTAGTGTGGGGTCTCCCCATGTGAGAGTAGGGAACTGCCAGGCATCAATTAGAAGAACCCCGTACCGTAAGGTGCGGGGTTTTTTGCTTTGTGCGTCAGAAATCATGCCGAGTGGCTTTGTAGGCCCGGTAAGCGCAGCGCCATCGGGCAAGTCAAACCGCACCATCCCCTCCTTGAAACTTTCTCACCTTCTGCTTGCGGACTCGACATTCAAACCATTTCTGGGTATCGTTAGCTGTCTGGATGTCTAAACGTTTATACGTATGCTGTGAGGATATTAAGTTATGCCGATTCGGGTGCAGGACGAGCTACCAGCCGTCAATTTCTTGCGTGAAGAAAACGTCTTCGTCATGACGGCTTCGCGTGCGACAGGTCAGGAAATTCGCCCGCTGAAGGTGCTTATTCTCAATCTGATGCCAAAAAAGATCGAAACAGAAAACCAGTTCCTGCGTCTTCTGTCGAACTCCCCTCTGCAGGTTGATATTCAGCTGCTGCGAATCGATGCCCGTGAGTCACGTAACACGCCTTCTGAGCATCTGAACAACTTCTACTGTAACTTCGATGATATTCAGGGGGAAAACTTCGACGGACTGATCGTGACCGGCGCGCCGCTCGGTCTGGTGGAATTTAACGATGTCGCTTACTGGCCGCAGATCAAACAGGTTCTGGAGTGGGCAAAAGATCACGTTACCTCCACATTGTTTGTCTGTTGGGCGGTACAAGCCGCGCTGAATATTCTTTATGGCATCCCCAAGCAAACCCGTACTGAAAAGCTCTCCGGCGTATACGAACATCACATTCTTCAACCGCATGCGTTGCTGACGCGCGGTTTCGATGACTCCTTCCTGGCCCCGCATTCTCGCTACGCCGATTTCCCTGCCCAGCTGATTCGTGATTACACCGATCTGGAGATCCTGGCCGAAACGGAAGATGGAGATGCTTATCTGTTTGCCAGCAAGGATAAACGCATTGCATTCGTGACCGGGCATCCTGAGTACGATCCGCATACCCTTGCGTCAGAGTATTTCCGTGATGTCGAAGCGGGTCTAAATCCGGATGTACCGTACAACTATTTCCCGAAAGACGACCCGCAAAACAAACCGAGAGCAACCTGGCGCAGCCATGGAAATTTGCTTTTCACTAACTGGCTCAACTATTACGTCTACCAGATAACACCATACGATCTGCGTCACATGAATCCGACGCTGGAGTAATCTTCTACGCTAAACGATCCTAAAGCGTTTCAGCTATTCAAATCAGGCACCTTCGGGTGCCTTTTTTATTTCCGAAATGTCACTCACCGTTCAATTAAACTTTAATCTCAATAAAATCAATCAATTAATTGCAATTAGTAATTAAAATGGAAATTGTTTTTGATTTTAGAAAAAATATAGATAGTCTTAATTCTGCTGAGCGAAAACTACCCAACGATCTTTCGTTCGCATCGGGGGCGTGATTTTGGATCTTTGATGAGGAGCAGAGTAATGACTCAACAGGCAACGACGGTCGATGAACTGGCCTTTACCCAGCCGTATGGCGAACAGGAACAGCAGGTTTTGACGGCGGAAGCGGTAGAATTTCTGACTGAACTGGTGACTCGCTTTACGCCGCAGCGTAATAAGCTGCTGGCGGCACGCATTCATCAGCAGCAGGAAATTGACGATGGCAAGTTGCCTGGCTTCATTTCGGAAACCGCTTCCATTCGTCGCGGTGAGTGGAAAATCCGCGGCATCCCTGAAGATTTACAGGATCGTCGCGTTGAGATCACCGGTCCGGTAGAGCGCAAAATGGTGATCAACGCCATGAACGCCAACGTTAAAGTCTTTATGGCCGATTTTGAAGACTCACTGGCGCCTGACTGGCGTAAGGTCATCGAGGGGCAGATCAACCTGCGCGACGCCGTGAACGGCACCATCAGCTATACCAACGAAGCCGGCAAAATTTACCAGCTCAAACCGAACCCGGCGGTGCTGATCTGTCGCGTACGCGGCCTGCACCTGCCTGAAAAACATGTCATCTGGCGTGGGGAAGCCATTCCGGGCAGCCTGTTTGATTTCGCGCTTTATTTCTTCCATAACTACAAGAATCTGCTGGCAAAAGGCAGCGGCCCTTATTTCTATCTGCCAAAAACGCAGGCCTGGCAAGAAGCGGCCTGGTGGAGCGAGGTCTTCAGCTACGCGGAAGATCGTTTCAACCTGCCGCGCGGTACCATCAAGGCCACCCTGCTGATTGAAACGCTGCCTGCCGTGTTCCAGATGAATGAAATTCTGCACGCCCTGCGCGACCATATTGTCGGCCTGAACTGCGGACGCTGGGACTATATTTTCAGCTACATCAAAACCCTGAAAAACTATCCCGATCGCGTACTGCCGGATCGCCAGGTTGTGACCATGGATAAACCGTTCCTGAGCGCCTACTCGCGTCTGCTGATCAAAACCTGCCACAAGCGCGGCGCCTTTGCGATGGGCGGCATGGCGGCTTTTATCCCGAGCAAAGACGCAGAGCGGAACAATCAGGTGCTCAACAAGGTGAAGGCCGATAAAGAGCTTGAAGCCCGTAACGGTCACGACGGCACGTGGATTGCCCATCCTGGCCTTGCCGATACGGCGATGGAGGTCTTCAACCGCGTTCTCGGCGACAATAAAAATCAGCTGTTCGTCACGCGTGAAGACGATGCCCCAACGGCTGAAGAACAGCTGCTGGCACCGTGCGCGGGAGAGCGTACGGAAGAGGGCATGCGTGCCAATATCCGCGTCGCGGTCCAGTACATCGAAGCGTGGATCTCTGGCAACGGCTGCGTACCTATCTACGGCCTGATGGAAGATGCCGCGACGGCGGAGATCTCACGTACCTCCATCTGGCAGTGGATCCACCATCAAAAAACGCTCAGCAACGGCAAGCCGGTGACCAAATCTCTGTTCCGCCAGATGCTGGTCGAAGAGATGCGGGTGATCCAGGACGAGCTGGGCGAACACCGCTTCAGCAGCGGACGTTTTGACGACGCTGCGCGCCTGATGGAGCAAATCACCACATCAGATGACTTAATCGACTTCCTGACCCTGCCGGGCTACCGCTTCCTGGCGTAACTCACCACATAACAATATGGAGCATCTGCACATGAAAACCCGTACCCAACAAATCGAAGAGTTAAAGAAAGAGTGGACACAACCTCGCTGGGAAGGCATCCGCCGTCCTTACAGCGCGGAGGAAGTGGTGAAATTACGCGGCTCGGTCAATCCGGAATGCACGCTGGCACAGAACGGTGCGGCGAAAATGTGGAAGCTGCTGCACGGTGGCTCTAAAAAGGGCTACATCAACAGCCTCGGCGCGCTGACCGGCGGTCAGGCGCTGCAGCAGGCGAAGGCCGGTATTGAAGCTATCTATCTTTCCGGCTGGCAGGTCGCGGCGGACGCCAACCTGGCGTCCAGCATGTACCCGGATCAGTCGCTCTATCCGGCTAACTCCGTGCCGTCGGTGGTGGATCGGATCAACAACACCTTCCGCCGTGCGGATCAGATCCAGTGGGCTGCCGGTATCGAACCTGGCGATCCGCGCTTTACTGACTACTTTCTGCCGATCGTCGCGGATGCGGAAGCAGGCTTCGGCGGCGTGCTGAATGCCTTCGAGCTGATGAAATCGATGATTGAGGCCGGTGCAGCGGCCGTTCACTTTGAAGATCAGCTGGCATCAGTGAAGAAATGCGGACACATGGGCGGTAAGGTGCTGGTTCCGACTCAGGAAGCGATTCAGAAGCTGGTTGCCGCGCGTCTGGCTGCTGACGTGCTCGGCGTGCCGACGCTGGTGATTGCCCGTACCGATGCGGACGCGGCGGACCTGATCACCTCTGACTGCGACCCGTACGACAGCGAATTCATCACCGGCGAACGTACCAGCGAAGGCTTCTACCGCACCCATGCCGGCATTGAACAGGCGATCAGCCGCGGCCTGGCGTATGCGCCTTACGCGGACCTGGTTTGGTGTGAAACCTCCACGCCGGATCTGGCGCTGGCAAAACGCTTTGCCGACGCCATCCACGCGAAATACCCGGGCAAGCTGCTGGCCTACAACTGCTCGCCGTCCTTCAACTGGCAGAAAAAGCTGGATGACAAAACCATCGCCAGCTTCCAGCAGCAGCTGTCCGACATGGGCTACAAATACCAGTTCATTACCCTGGCCGGTATCCACAGCATGTGGTTCAACATGTTCGACCTGGCGCACGCCTATGCGCAGGGTGAGGGCATGAAACACTACGTTGAGAAGGTGCAGCAGCCGGAGTTTGCGGCGGGCAAAGACGGTTACACCTTCGTGTCTCACCAGCAGGAGGTGGGGACCGGCTACTTTGACAATGTGACCACGATTATTCAGGGCGGCACCTCCTCCGTCACTGCCTTAACGGGTTCAACAGAAGAAGCACAGTTCTAATCTTTTCCCCCTCTCCCCTCCCGGGGAGAGGGTTGGGGTGAGGGGGAATATATGTCGCGTGGCCTGGAATTGCTGATCGCCCAAACTATTTTGCAGGGCTTCGATGCCCAGTATGGTCGTTTTCTGGAAGTGACCTCCGGCGCGCAGCAGCGCTTCGAACATGCAGACTGGCATGCAGTTCAGCAGGCCATGAAGCAGCGTATCCATCTCTACGATCACCACGTGGGTCTGGTGGTGGAGCAGCTGCGCTGTATTACCGACGGTAAAAGCCCGGACGCGGAATTTTTACTGCGCGTGAAGGAGCACTACACCCATCTGTTACCCGATTACCCGCGCTTCGAGATTGCGGAGAGCTTTTTCAACTCCGTCTATTGCCGGTTATTTGACCACCGCTCACTATCTCCTGAGCGGTTATTTATCTTCAGCTCCCAGCCCGAGCGACGCTTTCGAACCATTCCCCGTCCGCTGGCGAAAGATTTCTTTCCCGATCGCGGATGGGAAAAACTCCTGCACCGCGTGCTAACGGATCTGCCGCTGCGCCTGCCCTGGGAGAATAAAGCCCGGGATATCGGTTATATCCACGCGCATCTCAACGAAACCTTCGGCGCGGAGGTGCTTAGCCATAGTCATTTGCAGGTGGCCAACGAGCTTTTCTACCGCAATAAAGCCGCCTGGCTGGTCGGCAAACTGGTTACGCCGACCGCCATTGTGCCTTTTCTGCTGCCCATTCACCGTACCGACGATGGGGAACTGTTTGTCGATACCTGCCTGACCACCGGCGCCGAGGCCAGCATCGTGTTTGGCTTCGCCCGCTCCTATTTCATGGTGTACGCCCCGCTGCCTGCCGCGCTGGTGGAGTGGCTGCGAGAGATCCTGCCGGGCAAAACCACCGCCGAGCTGTATATGGCCATTGGCTGCCAGAAGCACGCCAAAACGGAAAGCTACCGGGAGTACCTGCGCTATGTCACCACGGCCGATGAGCAGTTTATCGAAGCGCCCGGCATTCGCGGCATGGTGATGCTGGTCTTTACGCTGCCGGGTTTTGACCGGGTATTTAAGGTGATTAAAGACAGATTCGCGCCGCAGAAAGAGATGACCGCAGCGCACGTTCGCGCCTGCTATCAGCTGGTCAAAGAGCACGATCGCGTCGGGCGCATGGCGGATACTCAGGAATTCGAAAACTTTGTGCTGGATAAACAGCAGATCGACCCGGCGCTCATGGCGCTGTTAATGCAGGAAGCGCCCGCGAAAATCACCGATCTGGGTGACAAAATCGTGATTAGCCATCTCTACATTGAGCGCCGCATGGTACCGCTGAATATCTGGCTTGAGCAGTCCGAAGGTCAGGCGCTGCGGGATGCCATTGAAGAATACGGCAACGCGATTCGCCAGCTTGCCGCCGCCAATATTTTCCCGGGCGACATGCTGTTTAAAAACTTCGGCGTCACCCGTCACGGGCGCGTGGTGTTTTACGATTATGACGAAATTTGCTACATGACCGAAGTGAATTTCCGCGATATACCACAGCCCCGCTACCCGGAAGATGAGCTTTCCGGTGAGCCGTGGTACAGCGTCTCGCCGGGCGATGTGTTTCCGGAGGAGTTTCGCCACTGGCTGTGCGCCGACCCGCGCATCGGGCCGCTATTCGAAGAAATGCATGAGGATCTGTTCCGCGCCAGCTACTGGCGCGGACTGCAAACGCGGATCAAAAACGGGCATGTCGAAGATGTGTACGCTTACCGCCGCAAGCAGCGGTTTTGCATTAGGTTTGCACCCTCTCTCGCAGGATGAGGACATCATGTTTGCACCCTCTCTCGCAGGGTGAGGGCATCATGTTTTCTCCCTCTCCCTATGGGAGAGGGCCGGGGTGAGGGCATCAGGCCACAGTGTAACCCCATCGCCCGGTGGTGCTGCGCTTACCGGGCCTACGGTTCGAATGTTCGCCGGAACCCAACTTAGCGAATCCCACCATACGCCAGCGTCACCTCTTTCGCCGCCTTTATCACCAGCGCACCCAGCTCGGTCACGCGGTCGTCGGTCATCCGCGAAATCGGCCCGGAGATGGAGATGGCGGCAAACGGCTCGCGGTGCTCGTCGAAAATACAGGCCGCCAGGCAGCGCAGGCCCAGGGCATGTTCTTCATCATCAAACGAATAGCCGCGCTTGCGGGTCAGGGCCAGATCTTCTTTCAGATGCACGGGCGATACCAGCGTGGCGTGGGTATAGGCGTGTAAACCTTTACGGTGCAGCAGCCCCGTCACCTGCTCTTCGCTCAGCTGCGACAGAAACGCTTTCCCCGCCCCGGAGGCGTGCATCGGCAGCTTGCCGCCAATCGGTGCGGACATACGCATCAGCTGCGTGCACTGCACCTGGTCGATGATAATCGCCTGATGGTCGCTTTGGTCCAGCACCGCGAGGTTGACCGTCTCGCCGGACTCCTCCATCAGCTTGCGCAGAATCGGGTGCACAATCGCCAGCAGGTTGCGGCTCTGCAGGAAGCTGCTGCCGACGATAAACGCGTGCGCGCCCACCGCCCAGTGCCCCAGCTCGCCGACCTGGCGGACAAAGCCCAGCTGCTGCATGGTGGTCAGCAGGCGATGCGTCGTGGAGTTCGGCAGGCCAGCCTGCTGGGCCAGCTCCGTCAGGGCCACGCTGCCGTGCGACTCGGCTATCCACTCCAGCAGCTTCAAACCGCGCGTGAGCGATTGAACCTGTCCGCCCTGTTGTGCGGCGGCGGTGGTGGCAGCAGGTTTTCTGCCGCGTTTAGCGGGAACGGTCGCGACCATGACGATCTCCTTTTTCTGTATCGTGGAAATCATTTTCGTTTTATTTGGTGAATTTGCAACCGTTATCCTGACTGATCGGAGGAGTGATGGTGAACATGTCTCATGTTACCGCTGTGCGGCTTTTCCACCCTGCGAGATTGTGCCAGTATGGAACGCAGCCTTTTGGCCTTGTTGAGCGTTGTTGGGAGCAAGTGTGAGCAGCAAAGTAGAGCAACTGCGTGCGCAGTTAAATGAACGAATTCTGGTGCTGGACGGCGGCATGGGCACCATGATCCAGGGGTATCGTCTGAGTGAAGACGATTTCCGCGGCGAGCGCTTTGCCGACTGGCCCTGCGACCTGAAAGGGAACAACGATCTGCTGGTGCTCAGCAAGCCGTCCGTCATTAAGGATATCCACAACGCCTACTTCGAAGCGGGTGCGGATATCGTTGAGACCAACACCTTTAACTCGACAACCATCGCCATGGCGGATTACCAGATGGAATCCCTGTCGGCGGAAATCAACCTGGAAGCCGCGAAGCTGGCGCGCGCCTGCGCCGACGAGTGGACGGCACGCACGCCGGACAAGCCTCGGTACGTTGCCGGGGTGCTAGGCCCGACGAACCGAACCGCGTCGATTTCACCGGACGTCAACGACCCGGCGTTTCGTAATATCACCTTCGATCAGCTCGTTGCGGCCTACCGTGAATCGACCAAAGCGCTGGTGGAAGGCGGTTCCGATCTGATCCTGATAGAAACCGTATTCGACACCCTTAACGCCAAAGCCGCGATTTACGCGGTGAAAGAGGAGTTTGAGGCGCTGGGCGTTGACCTGCCGATCATGATTTCCGGCACCATCACCGACGCCTCCGGCCGTACCCTGTCCGGTCAGACAACCGAAGCGTTTTATAACTCCCTGCGTCACGCCGAAGCACTCTCCTTTGGCCTGAACTGCGCGCTGGGGCCGGATGAACTGCGCCAGTACGTACAGGAGCTTTCCCGTATCGCGGAATGCTACGTCACCGCCCACCCGAACGCCGGTCTGCCGAACGCGTTCGGTGAATACGATCTCGATGCCGACACCATGGCGGCGCAAATCCGCGAGTGGGCCGAGTCTGGCTTCCTGAACATCGTCGGTGGCTGCTGCGGCACCACGCCGGAGCACATCGCGGCCATGAGCAACGCCGTCGCCGGACTGCCGCCGCGCAAGCTGCCCGAGCTTCCGGTTGCCTGTCGTCTGTCCGGCCTTGAGCCGTTGACCATCGGCGACGACAGCCTGTTTGTGAACGTGGGTGAGCGTACTAACGTCACAGGTTCTGCAAAGTTCAAGCGCCTGATCAAAGAAGAGAAATACAGCGAAGCGCTGGACGTTGCCCGCCAGCAGGTGGAAAGCGGCGCGCAGATTATCGATATCAACATGGACGAGGGGATGCTCGACGCCGAAGCGGCGATGGTGCGTTTCCTCAACCTGATCGCCGGTGAGCCGGACATCGCCCGCGTGCCGATCATGATTGACTCCTCCAAGTGGGAGGTCATCGAAAAAGGGCTGAAGTGCATTCAGGGTAAAGGCATCGTCAACTCTATCTCGATGAAAGAGGGCGTTGATATCTTTATCCACCACGCGAAGATGGTCCGCCGCTACGGTGCCGCCGTGGTGGTGATGGCCTTTGACGAGGTGGGCCAGGCGGATACCCGCGAGCGTAAAATTGAGATATGCCGCCGCGCGTACAAGATTTTGACCGAAGAGGTGGGCTTCCCGCCGGAAGACATTATCTTTGACCCGAATATCTTCGCCGTCGCGACCGGGATTGAAGAGCACAACAACTATGCCCAGGACTTTATCGGGGCATGTGAAGACATCAAGCGCGAGCTGCCGCACGCGCTGATCTCCGGCGGCGTGTCGAACGTGTCGTTCTCGTTCCGCGGTAACGACCCGGTGCGCGAAGCGATCCACGCCGTGTTCCTCTACTACGCCATCCGCAACGGCATGGACATGGGGATCGTTAACGCCGGCCAGCTGGCGATTTACGACGATCTCCCTGCCGAGCTGCGCGACGCCGTAGAGGACGTGATCCTTAACCGCCGCGACGACGCCACCGAGCGCATGCTGGACCTGGCGGAGAAATATCGCGGCAGCAAATCGGATGAGGCGGCAAACGTTCAGCAGGCCGAGTGGCGTTCCTGGGACGTGAAAAAGCGTCTGGAATACTCGCTGGTCAAAGGCATCACCGAATTTATCGAGCTCGATACCGAAGAGGCGCGCCAGCAGGCAGACCGCCCGATTGAGGTGATCGAAGGCCCGCTGATGGACGGCATGAACGTGGTCGGCGATCTGTTCGGTGAGGGCAAAATGTTCCTGCCGCAGGTGGTGAAATCCGCCCGCGTGATGAAGCAGGCGGTAGCGTATCTTGAGCCCTACATCGAAGCCAGCAAAGAGAAAGGTTCCAGCAACGGCAAGATGGTTATCGCCACCGTGAAGGGCGACGTGCACGACATCGGCAAGAACATCGTCGGCGTAGTGCTGCAGTGTAATAACTACGAAATTATCGACCTCGGCGTGATGGTCCCGGCGGACAAAATCCTCAAGACCGCGCGCGAAGTGAACGCCGACCTGATTGGCCTCTCCGGCCTGATTACGCCGTCGCTCGACGAAATGGTCAACGTGGCAAAAGAGATGGAGCGGCAGGGCTTCACCATTCCGCTATTGATTGGCGGGGCGACCACCTCAAAAGCGCACACGGCGGTGAAAATCGAGCAGAACTACAGTGGCCCGACGGTGTACGTGCAGAACGCCTCGCGCACGGTGGGCGTAGTCTCCGCGCTGCTCTCCGACACCCAGCGCGACGATTTTGTGGCGCGCACCCGCAAAGAGTACGAAACCGTTCGCATCCAGCACGGCCGTAAGAAGCCGCGCACACCGCCTGTTTCGCTTCAGGCGGCGCGCGACAACGATCTGGCCTTCGACTGGTCCAGCTATACGCCACCGGTGGCACATCGTCTGGGCGTGCAGGACGTGACGGCCAGCATCGAGACGCTGCGCAACTACATTGACTGGACGCCGTTCTTTATGACCTGGTCGCTGGCGGGCAAATATCCGCGCATCCTGGAAGATGAGGTGGTCGGCGAGGAGGCGAAGCGCCTGTTTAAAGATGCCAACGACATGCTCGACACGCTGAGCGCAGAGAAAACCCTCAACCCGCGCGGCGTGGTGGGCCTGTTCCCGGCGAACCGCGTGGGCGACGACATCGAAATTTATCGCGATGAAACCCGCACCCACGTGCTGGCGGTCAGCCGCCATCTGCGCCAGCAAACGGAGAAAGTGGGCTTTGCCAACTACTGCCTGGCCGATTTCGTCGCGCCGAAGCTGAGTGGTAAAGCCGACTATATCGGCGCCTTTGCGGTGACCGGCGGTCTGGAAGAAGACGCGCTGGCGGACGCGTTCGAAGCGCAGCACGATGATTACAATAAAATCATGGTGAAAGCGATTGCCGACCGCCTGGCAGAAGCCTTTGCCGAGTATCTCCACGAGCGCGTGCGTAAGGTGCACTGGGGCTACGCGGCGAATGAAAACCTCAGCAATGAGGATCTGATCCGCGAAAACTACCAGGGGATTCGCCCGGCGCCGGGCTATCCGGCCTGTCCGGAGCACACCGAAAAAGGCACTATCTGGAAACTGCTGGATGTGGAAGCCCATACCGGCATGAAGCTCACCGAGTCGTTCGCCATGTGGCCAGGCGCGTCCGTCTCAGGCTGGTACTTCAGCCATCCGGACAGCAAGTACTTTGCCGTGGCGCAGCTGCAGCGGGATCAGATTGAAGATTACGCCCTGCGCAAAGGGATGAGCATGTCTGAAGTGGAGCGCTGGCTGGCGCCAAATCTCGGCTACGACGCCGACTAAAATCACTTTTCCTTACAACAAACAGGGCGCTCATTGGGCGCCCTGTCTCTTTCTTACGTTTAAACCCTTATACTGGAAGAAGGTTCTTATCTTTTGCCCGGTGGCGCTGCGCTTACCGGACCTGCGCGTAGGCCGGATAAGGCGTAGCCGCCATCCGGCAAGACAATGCGCAACAAACCTCAGGAAAACACATAACGATAAGGAGGAAAAACTTCCGTGCTGACGTTGTTACACCTGCTCTCTGCAGTCGCACTGCTCGTATGGGGCACCCATATCGTCCGTACCGGCGTGATGCGCGTATTTGGCGCGCGCTTACGTACCGTTCTCAGCAGCAGCGTTGAGAAGAAGCCGCTCGCCTTCTGCGCGGGCATTGGCGTAACGGCGCTGGTTCAGAGCAGTAACGCCACGACCCTGCTTGTCACCTCCTTTGTGGCGCAGGATCTGGTGGCGCTGGCCCCGGCGCTGGTGATTGTGCTGGGGGCGGATGTAGGTACCGCGCTGATGGCGCGTATCCTGACCTTCGATCTCTCCTGGCTGTCGCCGCTGCTGATTTTTATCGGCGTTATCTTCTTCCTCGGCCGCAAGCAGACGCGCGCCGGACAGCTCGGGCGCGTAGGGATAGGCCTGGGGCTGATCCTACTGGCGCTGGAGCTGATTGTGCAGGCGGTCACGCCAATCACCGAGGCCAACGGCGTGCAGGTCATCTTCGCCTCCCTGACCGGGGACATCATGCTTGACGCGCTGATTGGCGCGGTGTTTGCCATCGTCAGCTACTCCAGCCTGGCGGCGGTTCTTCTGACGGCGACCTTAACCGCCACAGGGGCGATCTCCTTCCCGGTGGCGCTGTGTCTGGTGATCGGGGCCAACCTCGGCTCCGGCCTGCTGGCGATGCTCAATAACAGCGCGGCCAACGCCGCAGCCCGCCGCGTGGCCCTCGGCAGCCTGCTGTTTAAGCTGGTGGGCAGCCTGATTATTCTGCCGTTCGTTCACCCGCTGGCGAACCTGATGGACAACCTACCGCTGCCGAAGGCGGAGCTGGTGATCTATTTCCACGTGTTCTACAACCTGGTGCGCTGCCTGGCGATGGTGCCGTTTGCCGCGCCGATGGCCCGCTTCTGCGAACGCCTCATTCAGGACGAACCGGAGCTGGATGCGCGCCTGAAGCCGAAGCACCTGGATACCTCCGCGCTGGATACCCCTGCGCTGGCGCTGGCGAACGCCGCGCGCGAGACGCTGCGCATGGGCGACGCAATGGAAACCATGCTCGAAGGCCTGCAAAAGGTGATGCGCGGCGAGCCGCGTGAAGAGAAAGAACTGCGCAGACTGGCGGACGATATCAACGTGCTCTATACCGCCATTAAGCTTTACCTGGCGCGTATGCCGCAGGACGAGCTGGCGGAGGAGGAGTCCCGCCGCTGGGCGGAAATTATCGAGATGTCGCTTAACCTAGAGCAGGCCTCGGATATCGTGGAGCGTATGGGCAGCGAGATCGCCGACAAATCCCTTGCCGCGCGTCGTGCGTTTTCAGGTGAAGGCCTGAAGGAGCTGGAAGCGCTGCACGAACAGCTGGTCAGCAACCTCAAGCTGGCGATGCTGGTCTTCTTCTCCAGCGACGTGCCGAGCGCGCGCCGTCTGCGTCGCAACAAGCATCGTTTCCGTATTCTGAACCGCCGCTACTCGCATGCCCACGTTGAGCGTCTGCACCAGCAGAACGTGCAGAGTATCGAGACCAGCTCCCTGCATCTGGGGCTGCTGGGGGATATGAAGCGTCTCAACTCGTTGTTCTGCGCGGTGGCGTACAGTGTGATGGAACAGCCGGATGAAGACGACGAGCGGGATGAGTATTAATCTCCGGAAGCGCCTCGCAAAACCGTTTTGCGGGGCGTGACACCTCATAAAGCGCCATTTACTCTTCAGACCTTACATTTTGAAGGGAATAGAAAATGCTCGTTTATTACGCTACACTTCGCCAATTCATGCGCATTCCGATGGGAGTTCTCATGCGCGCTACTCATGGCATCAAAAAATCAGTCAATGTGTCGTTAGCACCAGAAATCCTTGAAGAGGCGCGTCGGCTTAAACTTAATCTCTCTGCTGTACTCACGGCTGCGCTGCAAGAGCAGTTTCGAGCGCATCAGCGCGCAGAGTGGTTAGCAGAAAATAAAGCTTCTATCGAGGCCATTAACCAGTGGGTTGATGAAAACGGCTCCTTTAGTGATTCTCAGAGATCGTTCTGATGGAGCAATATTTTGCTTATGAGAATGAAGGTAAGGGGAAAACTGCCTATCCCTGGCTAATCAATATGCAGCATCCCGTGGCCAATGTGATGAAGCATGTCCTGGTCGCACCAGCAGTTGAGCTTAGCAACCTGGGAGGCATTCAGCCGCCTGCGAAAGTGTGCCCTGTCGTTGAGATAGCGGGTAAGCCCTGCGTGGTCATGATGCACATGATGGCTGGCATATCGCCAAAAGAGTTAGGTGAGCGTGTTGCCGATCTTACGCAAAACCGGGCTTCATTGCGGGATGCACTCGATTTTTTGATCAACGGCTACTAACACTTTTTTGTCAGCCGCAAGGTAAGGTATATTTCGCCCTTCACAGGAGAAACTATGCTGCCAACTCAATCAACCCGATTAAACAAATACATTAGCGAGAGCGGGATCTGCTCACGTCGCGAGGCTGACCGTTACATTGAACAAGGTAACGTGTTTCTTAACGGCAAACGCGCCACCATCGGCGACCAGGTGGTGCCTGGCGATGTGGTTAAAGTGAATGGTCAGGTCATCGAACCGCGTGATGCTGAAGACCTGGTGTTTATCGCGTTGAACAAACCGGTTGGGATTGTCAGCACCACGGAAGACGGTGAGCGGGACAACATCGTTGATTTCGTGAACCACAGCAGCCGTATCTTCCCGATTGGCCGTCTGGATAAAGACTCTCAGGGGCTGATTTTCCTCACCAACCACGGCGATCTGGTCAACAAAATTCTGCGTGCCGGTAACGACCACGAGAAAGAGTACATTGTGACGGTGAATAAGCCGGTCACGGACGAATTTATTCGCGGCATGGGCGCCGGTGTGCCGATCCTCGGCACCGTCACGAAGAAGTGTAAGGTCAAGAAAGAAGCGCCGTTCGCGTTCCGCATTACGCTAGTTCAGGGCCTGAACCGCCAGATCCGCCGTATGTGCGAGCACTTCGGTTATGAAGTGACGAAGCTGGAACGCACGCGCATCATGAATGTCAGCCTGTCAGGCATCCCGCTGGGCGAGTGGCGCGATTTAACGGATGACGAGCTGATTGAACTCTTCAAGCTTATCGAGAATTCCTCGTCCGAAGCGAAGCCGAAGGCCAAAGCAAAACCGAAAACCCAGGCGATTAAGCGCCCGGTGGTGAAGGCGCCGCAGGCGGAAGATAAGGGGCGAGGCAAGCCGGGTAATGGAAAACGCTTTACCCAGCCGGGACGCAAAAAGAAAGGGCGCTGATTAGCGCCTTCCACGTGTAGACGTTGTGGCCGACCAGGAAAATGTCGCCTCTGCATCGGGTTTATAAGCCTGCTCTTTTTTCAGCTTGCGGGCTTTTTTCGCCGCGGCGTCACGCTGCGCCATCAGCTTATCGATGTACTCTTTTTTCACCTGATTGGTTTCGGCGTTCGTCAGCGTGCGGCCATGTGCGATACGGGCGCGGTCGAGAAGCGTTTTCAGTTCGCGCTGCTCGGCTTCCGTCATGTCTTTCTGGGTCAAACGTGGTGTAGCCATTGCTGAAGCCTCCTGATAGAGAGGCTTCAGTGTAAAGCAAGCCGCGCAAATTAACCCTGCTTCACCGCATCTTTTTTCGTTTGTTCATCAATCGGTTTGCCGGACCAGTAGCCTGCCAGCAGCGAGCCGGAGAGGTTATGCCAGACGGAGAACAGCGCGCCAGGCAGGGCCGCCAGCGGGGAGAAGTAGATTTTACCGAGCGCCGCCGCCAGGCCGGAGTTCTGCATGCCTACCTCGATTGCCAGCGTGCGGCAGGTAGATTCGTCAAAACCGAACAGCTTCCCACCCCAGTAGCCGCCCAGCAGGCCAATCGTGTTATGCAGCACCACGGCGATGATCACCACAAAGCCCACGGAGGCAATGTGCGATGCGGAACCCGCCACCACGGCGCTGATGATCGCCAGAATGCAGACCATCGAAAACGCGGGCAGGTACGGCTCAACGGCCTTCACCACGCGCGGGAAAAGATGGTGAATGACCAGCCCCAGCGCAATCGGGATCACCACAATCTGCAGAATGCTGAGCAGCATGCCCATCACGTCCACCTGAATATGCGCGTCCACGTACAGGCGGGTTAACAGCGGTGTGGCAACGACGCCCACCAGCGTCGAAACGGACGAGATCGTGACGGAGAGCGCCACGTCGCCTTTCGCCAGGTAGATCATGACGTTGGACGCCGTGCCGCTGGCCACGCTGCCCACCAGCACCATCCCGGCCGAGAGATCGGGCGGCATCTTAAAGGCCATCGCCAGCAGCCACGCCGCAAGCGGCATCACCAGGTAGTGCAGGAAGATCCCTGCTGCGACGGGCGCAGGGCGAGACAGCACGCGTTTAAAGTCGTCGATTTTCAGATGCACGCCCATACCGAACATGATCAGCATCAGCAGCGTGGCGACCCACGGACCAATGCCCGTGAACGTAGCGGGGGTGTAATATGCGAGTACGGAGAGCAGCAGCGCCCATAACGGGAACAGTCGCGTAACGACGGATAACATAGTGGATTCCTTGCAGTATTGTCGTGTTGTTTAGTTATGAAAAAGCCGGGTCTGTGCCCGGCTTATAGGTATTGTTTATCGTGCTAACGAATTTTATTCAAACAAATTCTGATGAAGTTTCTGCACGACCTGCTCGGCCTGATCGGCAGGCACCAGGAAGCAGAGGTTGTAGCTGGATGCGCCGTAGCAGATCATGCGGATGCTGAACGGGTCGAGCACGCCGAACACTTCTTTACCCACGCCGCAGGCGCGCGACAGCTTGTTGCCGATGATGGCAACCAGCGCCAGGTCTTCTTCTACTTCCACGCGGCAGAGCTCAGACAGCTCAATCAGCAGCGACTGCGTCAGCAGCGTGTCGCCGGTGGAGGTCGAGCCGGTGGTGTCCAGCGTTAGCGCAATGCTCACTTCAGAGGTGGTGATCAGATCGACTGAGATATTATGGCGCGCCAGAATGCCAAACACTTCCGCCAGGAAACCGCGGGAATGCAGCATATTGTGGCTGTGGAGCGTCACCAGCGTCTGACGACGGCGCAGGGCCAGGGCGCGGAACAGCGGTGGGTTTTCCGTTTTCTTGCAGACCAGCGTCCCGCCCGCTTTCGGATCTTTACTGGAACCCACGAAGACCGGAATATCGCTGCGCACTGCCGGCAGCAGCGTTGCAGGGTGCAGCACTTTCGCGCCGAAGGTGGCCATTTCCGCCGCTTCTTCAAAGGCGATCACATCAATACGTTTAGCCGCGGAAACGACGCGCGGGTCGGTGGTGTAAATGCCCGGAACGTCCGTCCAGATATCCACGCGCGTTGCATGCAGGGCTTCGCCCAGCAGCGCGGCGGTGTAGTCGCTGCCGCCGCGGCCAAGCGTGGTGGTGCGGCCTTTCGCTTCACTGCCGATAAAGCCCTGGGTAATCACGATACCGTCTGCCAGGCGTGGTGCCAGCTGCTGATTGGTCAGCTCCGCCAGCGCCTCAACGTCCGGCTCGGCACGACCAAAGCGATCGCTGGTACGCATCACTTTACGCACGTCAAACCACTGCGCCTGAACGTTACGCTCGCGCATGATTTCGACAAACAGCAGGGTGGACATCAGCTCGCCGTGGCTGACCAGTTCGTCGGTCAGGGCGGTGGAGGTGGCCAGAGAAGCCGCTTCTGCCAGAGTGGTAATATTTTCCAGCAGACGCTCCACTTCCTCGCGGATGACGTTCGGGTTCTGCAGACGCTCAAGAATGTCGAACTGAATTTTGCGCAGTGCATCCAGCTTCACGAAACGTTCTGTCGCTTCCAGTCCTTCAGACAGAGAAACCAGCAGGTTCGTCACGCCGGCGGATGCAGACAGCACCACCAGGCGGGTATTCGGATCGGCCAGCACCACATCGGCGCTGCGGTTCATGGCATCGTAATCGGCCACACTGGTGCCGCCAAATTTGGCGACCACAAAACTCGTCATAACAACCTCGTGTCAGGGAATGAATAAGCGACCTTGGCACAAGAGTGAAACGAAAACAGGTGCAGGCGCAAAATACGGCCCTATAAATAAAATGCGGGGGAGGTCCTGTCAATGCTGGGATTATGCGGATTTTTTATGGGGGGGTACCCCTGAGAAACAGGACTTATAACAGCGCCAGATTTTATGCTCCGTTTTAGGGCTTTTTGACCGACATTTCGCCGCCCCAGGAGGCTCCGTCAGCAGCTATACTTTTCGGGTCTTTTCACCTGTGTTTGATGCAGGCCAGGCAATGGCATAAAAACCATCACAATTTTTATTTGCAGGCGCTACAATCGACCGCAGTCACAATTCTCAAATCAGAAGAGTATTGCTAATGAAAAACATCAACCCAACGCAGACCGCTGCCTGGCAGGCACTCCAGAAACATTTTGATGAAATGAAAGACGTCACCATCGCGGATCTGTTCGCGAAGGATGCCGATCGTTTCAACAAGTTCTCCGCGACCTTCGACGACCTGATGCTGGTGGATTTCTCTAAAAACCGCATTACCGAAGAGACGCTGGCAAAGCTGCAGGATCTGGCGAAAGAGACTGAGCTTGCCGATGCCATCAAATCCATGTTCTCCGGCGAGAAGATCAACCGCACCGAAGACCGTGCAGTGCTGCACGTGGCCCTGCGTAACCGTAGCAATACCCCAATCATCGTTGACGGCAAAGACGTCATGCCGGAAGTGAACGCGGTGCTGGAAAAGATGAAAGCCTTCTCCGAAGCGATCATCTCCGGTAGCTGGAAAGGCTACACCGGCAAAGCGATCACCGACGTGGTGAACATCGGTATCGGCGGTTCTGACCTCGGCCCGTTCATGGTGACCGAAGCGCTGCGCCCGTATAAAAACCACCTCAATATGCACTTTGTGTCTAACGTCGATGGCACCCACATCGCCGAAGTGCTGAAGAACGTGAACCCGGAAACCACCCTGTTCCTGGTTGCGTCCAAAACCTTCACCACTCAGGAAACCATGACCAACGCCCACAGCGCGCGCGACTGGTTCCTGAAAACCGCGGGCGACAACAAGCACGTGGCGAAACACTTCGCGGCGCTGTCTACCAACGGTAAAGCGGTCAGCGAGTTCGGCATTGATACCGCGAATATGTTCGAGTTCTGGGACTGGGTCGGCGGCCGCTACTCCCTGTGGTCTGCGATCGGTCTGTCCATCATCCTGTCCGTGGGCTTCGACAACTTCGTTGAGCTGCTCTCCGGCGCGCACGCGATGGATAAACACTTCTCCACTACCGCACCAGAGAAAAACCTGCCGGTGCTGCTGGCGCTGATCGGTATCTGGTACAACAACTTCTTCGGCGCTGAAACCGAAGCGATCCTGCCTTACGACCAGTACATGCACCGCTTCGCAGCCTACTTCCAGCAGGGCAACATGGAATCCAACGGTAAATACGTTGACCGTAACGGCAACGCGGTGGATTACCAGACTGGCCCAATCATCTGGGGCGAGCCGGGCACCAACGGTCAGCATGCCTTCTACCAGCTGATCCAC
Source organism: Enterobacter sp. QK-SA4 (assembly GCF_056856775.1). NCBI lineage: Bacteria > Pseudomonadati > Pseudomonadota > Gammaproteobacteria > Enterobacterales > Enterobacteriaceae > Enterobacter > Enterobacter sp. QK-SA4. Next base: position 4,464,923 of record NZ_JBXFXH010000007.1, on the reverse strand, counting down.
CAGGGCACCAAAATGGTACCGTGCGATTTCATCGCCCCGGCTATCACCCATAACCCGCTGTCCGACCACCATCCGAAGCTGCTGTCGAACTTCTTTGCGCAGACCGAAGCGCTGGCGTTCGGTAAATCCCGCGAAGTGGTTGAGCAGGAATACCGTGACCTGGGTAAAGATCCGGCAACCCTGGACCACGTTGTGCCGTTCAAAGTGTTCGAAGGCAACCGCCCAACCAACTCCATCCTGCTGCGCGAAATCACGCCGTTCAGCCTGGGCGCGCTGATTGCCCTGTACGAGCACAAAATCTTCACGCAGGGCGCCATCCTGAACATCTTCACCTTTGACCAGTGGGGCGTTGAGCTGGGCAAACAGCTGGCAAACCGTATTCTGCCAGAGCTGGGTGACGATAAAGCGATTGCCAGCCATGACAGCTCGACAAATGGTTTGATCAACCGTTATAAAGCATGGCGCGCGTAATTAAAACGTCATGAAAACGTGCCGGCTTAATGCCGGCATTTTTTTATCGGATAATTCCTGATGTCTGTTAGTTAACTCAAATTCTGAATCTGAGTTTAATCCGAAAAAGACGCTTAACCCGTTAATTCCTGCGGTTTATTTTAAGAAAATACGTAGTGGTTAATTAATATAGTAATATTATAAATTATTGATTTATAACAATTATATATTTATGTTATTTGTCTTTCATTTCCATTTTAACCATTAGTCCGAAAACTCTCTCCCTATTTCCCCTTACGGCAAACCCACGGCACTAGTTGTGTATACTCGATTCCGCCTGAAATTCTTTTCGGGCAAATCTCCATTCATTCATTGAAGGGAAATTGTTATGAAGAAAGTACTGTATGGCATTTTTGCCATATCTGCGCTTGCGGCGACATCTGTCTATGCAGCTCCGGTTCAGGTCGGGGAAGCGGCAGGTTCGGCTGCGACGTCTGCGTCTGCGGGAAGTTCTACCGCAGCCAGCGCCAGCACCGTAAGTTCAGCCGTGGGTGTCGCGCTGGCGGCAACCGGTGGCGGTGATGGCTCCAATACCGGAACCACGACCACCACGACAACCAGCACCCAGTAATAGCGGGTGTTTTAATCATAACCACACTTCGGTGTGGTTATTTCGCCCCTTCGGAGAAGAGTCGTGAAGCGACCTGCAATCATTCTGATTTGCCTGCTGCTGCAGGCGTGCTCGGCCACCACCAAAGGGCTGGGAAACTCACTGTGGGAAAGCATGTTCGGTACACCGGGCGTGCATCTGACCGATGACGAACTTCAAAACATGCCCTATGCCAGTCAGTACATGCAGCTAAACGATGGCCCGCAGCTGTTTGTGGTGCTCGCTTTCGATGAAAACGGGCAGCAGAAATGGGTGACGCAGGATCAGGCCACCATCGTGACGCAGCATGGCCGTATCGTGAAAACCCTGTTGGGCGGCGATAACCTGCTGGAGGTGAATAATATCGCCGACGACCCGCTAATCAAGCCGAACCAGATCGCCGACGGCGCAAGCTGGACGCGCACGATGGGCTGGACCGAACATAAGCAGGTGCGTTACGCCACGGCACGCTCGACCTTCCGCTGGGACGGCACGGACAGCGTGAAAGTCGGCAGCGACGAAACCCGTGTCCGCGTGCTGGATGAAGAAGTCACCACCGACCAGGCCACCTGGCACAACCGCTTCTGGATCGACGAGGAAGGGCAGATCCGCCAGTCCCTGCAGTATCTCGGTGCCGGATTCTTCCCGGTGAAAACCACCCTGATCAAGGCGGCGAAATCATGAAAACGCTCATCCACGTTGCGCTTATCGCCAGCCTTGCCGCGCCGCTGGCATGGTCCGCAGGGACTGTGAAGGTCTACACGCCGGACAGTGAAAAACCCAAAACCTTAACCCACGCTGAGCATCTGCTCGATCTCGTCGGACAGCCAAGGCTCGCCAACAGCTGGTGGCCGGGGGCAGTGATCGCTGAACGTCAGAAGACCGCTGAAGCGGAACAACAGCACAAGGTGCTCCTTGCCAGGCTGACGGGGTTAGCGGAACAGGAAGATGGCGACGACGCGGCGGCGATTAATAGCGTTCGCCAGCAGCTGCAGGCGCTGAAGGTGACGGGCCGTCAGAACGTGAACCTTGATCCCGACGAAGTGCGCGTTACGGAAAAGGGTAATCCCACGCTTGAAGGGGAGTATACGCTCTGGCTGCCGGAGAAGCCGACGACGGTGACCGTAATGGGGCTAATCAGCAGCCCGGGTAAAAAGCCCTTTACGCCCGGTCGTGACGTGGCGAGCTACCTCGACGAGCAGAGCCTGCTGAGCGGTGCCGATAAAAGCTACGCCTGGGTGGTTTACCCTGACGGGCACATGCAGAAAGCCCCCGTCGCTTACTGGAATAAACGGCATATCGAACCTATGCCAGGCAGCATCATTTTTGTCGGTTTTGCCGACCATTTCTGGACGAAGGCGTATGACGGGCTTAACGCCGATATCCTTCACTCCCTGATTCAGCGGATACCGGAATAATGAAAAAAACCTATCTCTACAGCATGCTGGCGCTCTGCGTGAGTGCCGCCTGCCATGCAGAAACGTATCCGGCACCCATTGGCCCGTCTCAGTCAGACTTCGGCGGCGTCGGTTTATTGCAAACGCCCACCGCGCGTATGGCGCGCGAAGGGGAAATTAGCCTTAACTACCGTGATAACGACCAGTATCGCTACTACTCCGCCTCGGTACAGCTGTTCCCGTGGCTTGAAACCACGCTGCGCTATACCGACGTGCGTACGAAACAGTACAGCAGCGTAGAGGCGTTCTCCGGCGATCAGACCTACAAAGATAAAGCCTTCGACGTCAAGCTGCGCCTGTGGGAAGAGAGCTACTGGATGCCGCAGGTGTCCGTGGGCGCCAAAGATATCGGTGGTACCGGTCTGTTTGATGCGGAATACATCGTGGCCAGCAAAGCCTGGGGACCGTTCGACTTCTCGCTCGGCCTGGGATGGGGCTATCTCGGCACCAGCGGTAACGTGAAAAACCCGTTTTGCTCCTACAGCGACAAATACTGCTATCGCGATAACAGCTATAAGAAAGCGGGCTCCATTAACGGAGACCAGATGTTCCACGGTCCGGCGTCGCTGTTTGGCGGCGTAGAGTATCAAACGCCCTGGCAGCCATTACGACTGAAGCTGGAGTATGAAGGGAATGACTACTCGCAGGACTTCGCCGGGAAGATTGAGCAGAAGAGCAAGTTTAACGTCGGCGCCATTTATCGCGTCACCGACTGGGCCGACGTTAACCTCAGCTACGAGCGCGGCAATACGGTGATGTTTGGCTTCACGCTGCGCACCAACTTTAACGACATGCGGCCGCACTACAATGATAACGCGCGCCCTGCATACCGGCCGGAGCCGCAGGATGCGATTCTGCAGCACTCCGTGGTGGCAAACCAGCTGACGCTGCTGAAATACAATGCCGGCCTGGCGGATCCGAAGATTCAGACCAAGGGCGACACGCTTTACGTCACCGGCGAGCAGGTAAAATACCGCGACTCACGGGAAGGGATCGAACGCGCCAACCGGATCGTGATGAACGATCTGCCGGAGGGGATCCGAACGATCCGCGTGACGGAAAACCGTCTCAACCTGCCGCAGGTCACAACCGAAACGGACGTTGCCAGCCTCAAGCGCCATCTGGAAGGCGAGCCGCTCGGGCATGAGACCGAGCTGGTGCAAAAACGCGTAGAGCCGATCGTGCCGGAAACCACCGAGCAGGGCTGGTATATCGACAAATCGCGCTTCGATTTCCATATCGATCCGGTGCTGAACCAGTCCGTGGGCGGGCCTGAAAACTTCTACATGTATCAGCTGGGCGTCATGGCGACGGCGGATTTGTGGCTCACCGACCACCTGCTGACCACCGGCAGCCTGTTCGGCAACATCGCCAACAACTACGACAAATTCAACTACACCAACCCGCCAAAAGACTCGACGCTGCCGCGCGTGCGCACCCGCGTGCGTGAGTATGTGCAGAACGATGTTTACGTGAACAACCTGCAGGCCAACTACTTCCAGTACTTCGGCAACGGCTTCTACGGCCAGGTGTACGGCGGGTATCTGGAAACCATGTACGGCGGCGCGGGGGCGGAAGTGCTTTATCGTCCTGTCGACAGCAACTGGGCGTTCGGGGTGGATGCCAACTACGTCAAGCAGCGTGACTGGCGCAGCGCGCAGGACATGATGAAGTTCACCGACTACAGCGTCAAAACGGGCCATCTGACCGCCTACTGGACGCCGTCGTTCGCACCTGACGTGCTGGTGAAAGCCAGCGTCGGTCAGTACCTGGCGGGCGATAAGGGCGGCACGCTCGATATCTCTAAACACTTCGACAGCGGCGTCGTGGTGGGCGGCTACGCCACCATCACCAACGTCTCGCCGGACGAATACGGGGAAGGGGACTTCACTAAAGGGGTCTACGTGTCGATTCCGCTGGATCTGTTCTCGTCAGGCCCAACCCGCAGCCGCGCGGCGATTGGCTGGACGCCGCTGACGCGTGACGGGGGTCAGCAGCTTGGACGTAAGTTCCAGCTGTATGATATGACGAGCGATAAGAACATTAACTTCCGCTGATGCTTCACGCCGGGCGGCACCGCGTTTGCCCGGCCTGCTATTTTGTAGGCCCGGTAAGCGCAGCGCCACCGGGCGAATCACAAGCGGCGCAGTAGCCTCGCCGGGTTCCCGGCATAGACACCTTTCTCGACGATCGATTTTGTTACCACGCTCCCTGCACCAATCACCGCACCGTCGCAGATGGATACCGCCAGAATGGTCGCTCCACTGCCTATCGAAACATCATTCCCCACGGTAATATGGCCCCAGCTCTCTCGGTCGGCATTCGGTTTCCCCTCCCGAAACATATCGTTGGCAAACATCACGCCATGGCCAACAAAGCAACGCTGACCAATAGTGACATACTCGCAGATGAAGGTGTGCGACTGGATTTTGCAGTCGTCACCGATGCGCGTATTGCCCTGGATTTCAACAAACGGGCCGACGAATACGCCGTTGCCCAGCACACAGTCGTAAAGGTTAGCAGGCTCATATACGATCACATTGTCGCCACAGGTCACGTTGCGAACCCCGGTTTGTTTACGCTCCATCGGTTTTCTTCCTACATAAAACATAATTAAAAAATATAGATCCCCGTCACATTTTTGCGTTATACAGGAACCTCGCCCTGGAGAATGAGGTGCTGTATGACATCCCTGACTCGCCCGCGCGTTGAGTTTATCTCAACTATCCTCCAGACCGTGCTGAACCTCGGTCTGTTGAGCCTTGGCCTGATACTGGTCGTCTTTTTGGGTAAAGAGACGGTGCATCTTGCGGATGTACTGTTCGCCCCTGAACAAACCAGCAAATATGCGCTGGTGGAAGGCCTGGTGGTCTACTTTCTCTACTTTGAATTTATCGCCCTGATTGTGAAGTACTTTCAGTCCGGATTTCATTTCCCACTGCGTTATTTTGTTTACATTGGGATCACTGCGATAGTGCGGCTGATCATCGTCGATCATAAATCCCCGCTCGACGTGCTGATCTACTCGGCGGCGATCCTGCTGCTGGTGATCACCCTCTGGCTGTGCAACTCGAAGCGGCTGAAACGCGAATAAAAAAATGGCGGCCCGGAGGCCGCCTAACAACAGTCACAAGTTGGGTCAATACAATACGTCTAAAGTTGAGGGTTGCAGTGGCATAACAAAATGAAACTTAACCTTTCACACCGCCCGCCGTCAGGCCGTTGACCAGCCAGCGCTGCGCCAGCAGGAACACCACGGTAATCGGGATGGCGGAAAGTACGGCCGCCGCGGCAAAGTCGCCCCACAGGTAGTTTTGCGGGTTGAGGTATTGCTGCATACCTACGGCCAGGGTGTAGCTGTTCACATCACGCAGTAACAGTGAGGCAACCGGTACTTCGGTGATCGCAGCGATAAACGACAGGATAAACACTACCGCCAGAATCGGCACCGACAGCGGCAGCAGCACCAGGCGGAACGCCTGCCACGGGGTTGCGCCATCCAGCGCGGCCGCTTCTTCCAGCGAGCCGTCGATAGTTTCGAAATAGCCTTTAATGGTCCATACATGCAGTGCGATACCGCCAAGATAGGCGAAGATCACGCCGCCGTGGGTGTTCAGGCCGATAAAGGGTACGTACTGGCCCAGACGGTCAAACAAGGCATACAACGCCACCAGCGACAGCACGGCCGGGAACATCTGGAAAATCAGCATCCCTTTCAGCAGCGTCGCTTTGCCCGGGAAACGCATGCGGGCGAAGGCGTAGGCGCAGGTGGTGGAAAGCGCCACGATACCAATGGCGGTAATACCTGCGATTTTCACCGAGTTCCACAGCCACAGCAGCACCGGGAACGGCGGCGGCGTGACGCGGCCATCCGCGTGTTCCACGCTGAAGCCCAGCGCGAGCTTCCAGTGCTCCCAGGAGATTTCGTCCGGGATCAGGCTCCCCGTCGCGAAGTTACCCGAACGCAGGGAGATGGCGATAACCATCAGCAGCGGGAACATGATCGCCGCGATGAAAATCAGCAGGCCTAAGTGCGTCGCCAGGAGGCGCAACTTCTGAGATTTGGGTTGTACCATAGCCATGATTGATGCCCTCCTTAATCAAATTTCATACGTGTGGCTTTCAGGTTCACAATCGCCAGAGCGCCTACCAGCAGGAAGATCAGGGTGGCAATCGCTGCCGCCAGACCGAAGTCCTGGCCGCCGCCGCCTTCGAAGGCGATACGGTAGGTGTAGCTCACGAGCAGGTCGGTATAGCCTGCTGGCGTCGTGGTGCCAAGGCGGTCCGGGCCGCCGTTGGTCAACAGCTGAATCAGCACGAAGTTGTTAAAGTTAAAGGCGAAGCTGGCAATCATCAGCGGCGTCAGCGGCTTAATGAGCAGCGGCAGCGTAATTTTAAAGAAGTTCTGGAACGGGCCCGCGCCGTCCATCGCCGAGGCTTCGTACAGATCGTCCGGGATAGCCTTCAGCAGGCCCATGCACAGGATCATCATGTACGGATAACCGAGCCAGGTGTTCACGATGATAATCATCGAGCGAGCGGTGGTCGGGTCGCTGAACCAGGCTGGTTTGATGCCGAACAGGGCGCTCAGCATCATGTTGATTTCACCGAAGCTCTGGTTAAACAGCCCTTTGAAAATCAGAATCGAGATAAACGACGGTACGGCATACGGCAGGATCAGCAGCACGCGGTAAATCGCTTTGCCTTTCAGGGATTCCCACTGGACCAGGCAGGCAAGCACCATGCCCACGGCCACGGTCAGGATCACCGTCAACACCGAGAAGACCACCGTCCAGACGAAGATGGCGAAGAACGGCTTCTGAATGCCTTCGTCGGTAAACACACGGGTAAAGTTGTCCCAGCCGATGGTGACGGTATAGCCAGGGCTGAGCTTGTCATCACCCCATTTACCGTCGGCAGTAATGGACTGATAGAAACCAATGTCGTTATTCGGACGATATTTCACGCCGCTCTGGTTGTTGGTCAGCGTGCCGTCGTCCGCCAGGGTATACAGCGGCTGCGTGCCGGAGAACTGGCGCAGCGAGCTCATGGTCACCTTGCTTTCGTCTGGCAGCACGGCGGTGAGCTGGGTCAGCGCCTGACGGTTCTGGGTAATGACGCGCAGGTTGGCTCGTTCACCTTCCGGCAGGGCCTGTGCCTCTTTTAAGGCCAGCTTCTGCTCGCCGCCAAATTTGAACGCGTCGGAGACATAGTATTTCCTGCTTGCTTCGTCAGTAAGCGCTAACTTCCACTCGTTACCGTCAGGATACAGGCCGAAGTTAAAGGTCTTGCCTGCCTGATATGAGCGATCCAGCAGGACCTGCTGCGCGCGTTCCTGCGCAAGCTGGTTGGTGCTGCTGTAGTTGGTAAACGCAATGGCGATGGTACAAATCAGCGGGAACAGGACAAACAGCCCCATCCCGGCCACGCCCGGGTAGACATAGCGCCAGGCATAGGCTTTACGATTAGCGAAAATATACAGGCCAGCAGAGCTTAAAATCAGCGTCATGATGGCAAACAGATATTCCCCTTGTACGTACATTAAAACAACAAGGTAACCCACCAGCAGACACAGCAGACCTATCGCTGACCACTTCAGCGCGTCGCTTTGCCACCAGCGTTTCTTTTTAATGACATCCATGGGGTTTTTCCTCTACAACGTTTGATCTTTTCTCCCTCTCCTGGGGGAGAGGGCCGGGGTGAGGGCGTGCGGATAGCGCCAACCCTCACCCTAACCCTCTCCCAAAGGGAGAGGGGACTACGTCATTACTTAGTAATACGACCCTGAGCATCTTTCAGCGCGGCATCGACAGTCTGACGACCGCTTGCAGCGTTGATGACCGCGGTACGCGTGGCGTACCAGAACGCAGCCATCTGTGGGATGTTCGGCATGATTTCGCCTTTCTGGGCGTTATCCATGGTGGCCGCGATACGTGGGTCTTTCGCCAGCTGATCCTGGAAGGATTTCAGCGCGACGGCGCCCAGCGGTTTGTCCTTGTTCACTTCATCCAGACCCTGATCGGTCAGCAGGTAGTTTTCCAGGAACTCTTTCGCCAGCTCTTTGTTCGGGCTGGCGGCGTTGATGCCCGCGCTCAGCACGCCAACGAACGGTTTAGACGGCTTGCCTTTGAAGGTTGGCAGCAGCGCTACGCCGTAGTTGACTTTGCTCTTGTCGATGTTGGTCCAGGCCCACGGACCGTTGATGGTCATCGCGGTTTCGCCTTTGTTGAACGCCGCTTCTGCGATGGAGTAGTCGGTATCCGCGTTCATGTGTTTGTTCTTGATCAGATCCACCAGGAAGGTCAGACCCGCTTTCGCGCCAGCGTTGTCCACGCCCACGTCTTTCACGTCATATTTGCCATTTTCAAACTTGAACGCGTAACCGCCATCGGCAGCAATGAGCGGCCAGGTGAAGTACGGCTCTTGCAGGTTGAACATCAGGGCGGATTTACCTTTCGCCTTCAGCTCTTTATCCAGTTTCGGGATCTCTTCCCAGGTTTTCGGTGGGTTTGGTACCAGGTCTTTGTTGTAAATCAGAGACAGGGCTTCAACCGCGATAGGGTAAGCGATCAGCTTGCCGTTATAGCGAACGGCATCCCAGGTGAACGGGAACAGCTTGTCCTGGAAGGCTTTATCTGGCGTCACTTCTGCCAGCAGGCCAGACTGCGCGTAACCCCCGAAACGGTCATGCGCCCAGAAGATGATGTCCGGGCCGTCGCCGGTTGCTGCAACCTGCGGGAACTTCTCTTCCAGCTTGTCCGGATGTTCTACGGTAACTTTGATGCCGGTATCTTTTTCGAATTTTTTGCCCACTTCGGCCAGGCCGTTATAGCCCTTATCGCCGTTAATCCAGATAACCAGCTTGCCTTCTTCAATTTTGGCGAGCGCTGGGGCGGAAACCATCATTGCTGCAAGGGCGGACAATGCGAAAACGCGTGCGCCAGTCTTGATATTCATATCTGCCATCCTTTTTGGTGATGTGCTCGTGGATACATAAGGTGGTTCAACGTGACTCAGTCTCCTTATTTGACATCCTCTTTCCATCCTCCCAACCCCTACGCCCCACCCCCCGTTTGTGTGATCTCCGTTGCATAAATTTAAGTTATGAGTGCTGGCGCACATAAAAACCCACCGAATTTTGCAGGCGGCTTCACGAATTTTGCCTCAGCCCGCCCGCGGCGGTCGCAGAGCCTGCTCCCTCATCCTCCCGCCTCCTCCCCCATAAAAAAGGCGGGGGGTGGAGGATTCGGGAAAGTAATGGATACCCCATAGTGAACTTATCTTGAATGTTTCTGTCGGTGACAGGTTGTAACGAAGGGAGAAGGGCATGGCGAGCGTACAGCTGCGTAATGTAACGAAAGCCTGGGGTGACGTTGTGGTGTCGAAAGACATCAATCTGGACATCAACGAAGGCGAATTCGTGGTGTTTGTTGGCCCATCAGGCTGTGGTAAATCTACTCTGCTGCGTATGATTGCCGGTCTTGAAACGATTACCAGCGGCGACCTGCTGATTGGTGATACCCGAATGAACGACATCCCGCCTGCCGAACGTGGCGTCGGTATGGTGTTCCAGTCTTATGCACTCTATCCACACCTTTCCGTTGCCGAAAATATGTCCTTTGGCCTGAAGCTGGCCGGCGCGAAGAAAGAAGTCATTAACCAGCGCGTGACGCAGGTGGCGGAAGTGTTACAGCTGGCCCACCTGCTGGAGCGTAAACCAAAAGCGCTTTCCGGTGGTCAGCGTCAGCGTGTGGCGATTGGCCGTACCCTGGTGGCCGAACCGCGCGTGTTCCTGCTTGATGAACCTCTCTCTAACCTGGATGCCGCCCTGCGCGTCCAGATGCGTATTGAAATCTCCCGTCTGCACAAGCGTCTTGGCCGCACGATGATTTACGTCACCCACGATCAGGTGGAAGCGATGACCCTCGCCGACAAAATCGTGGTGCTGGATGCCGGCCGCGTGGCGCAGGTGGGTAAACCGCTGGAGCTGTATCACTACCCGGCAGACCGCTTTGTTGCGGGCTTTATTGGCTCGCCAAAGATGAACTTCCTGCCCGTCAAAGTGACCGCGACAGCCATTGAACAGGTACAGGTGGAGCTGCCAAACCGCCAGCAGGTCTGGCTGCCGGTCGACAGCGCCAACGTACAGGTCGGGGCAAACATGTCCCTCGGTATTCGTCCTGAGCACCTGCTGCCGAGCCACATCGCTGATGTGACCCTGGAAGGTGACGTTCAGGTCGTCGAACAGCTTGGTCACGAAACACAGATTCATATCCAGATCCCCGCCATCCGTCAGAACCTGGTCTACCGCCAGAACGACGTGGTGTTGGTAGAAGAGGGTGCCACATTCGCTATCGGCTTGCCGCCAGAGCGTTGCCATCTGTTCCGTGAGGATGGCACTGCATGTCGTCGGTTGCACAAAGAGCCAGGCGTTTAAGCAATCCCAAAAGAAGACACGAAACCGACAGGTCAAGTGTTCAAAGAAAAGCAATGATCTCAGGAGATAGAATGATGATTACTCTGCGCAAACAAGTCCCTCTGGCAATCGCCGTTGCGGCAGGCATCCTGTCTGCCCAGGCAGGCGCCGTGGACTTTAAAGGTTATGCTCGTTCCGGCATTGGCTGGACCGGGAGTGGCGGTGAACAACAATGTTTCCAGGCAACGGGTGCTCAAAGTAAATACCGTCTCGGTAACGAATGTGAAACCTATGCGGAATTGAAACTGGGTCAGGAAGTGTGGAAAGAAGGCGACAAGAGCTTCTATTTCGACACTAACGTAGCGTATTCCGTTTCTCAGCAGAACGACTGGGAATCCACCAGCCCGGCCTTCCGTGAAGCTAACGTGCAGGGTAAAAACCTGATTGAATGGCTGCCAGGCTCCACCATCTGGGCCGGTAAGCGTTTCTATCAGCGTCATGACGTTCACATGATCGACTTCTACTACTGGGACATCTCAGGTCCTGGTGCCGGTATTGAAAACATCGATCTGGGCTTTGGTAAACTCTCTCTGGCAGCCACCCGCTCTTCTGAATCAGGCGGTTCTGCAACCTTCGCCGATCGTGATGCGAACGGCGACCGTATTTATGACAACGTTGTACCAAATGACGTCTTCGACGTGCGTTTAGCGGGGCTGGAAACTAACCCGGGCGGTACGCTGGAACTGGGCGTTGACTATGGTCACACCAACATTCCTGACGACTACTACCTGCAGCCAGGCGCTTCTAAAGATGGCTGGTTGTTCACTGCTGAACATACCCAGAGCATGATGAAGGGCTTCAACAAGTTCGTACTGCAGTACGGTACAGACTCCATGACCTCTAACGGTAAAGGTATTCCACAGGGCGGCAGCGTTGATAACGACGGCTCCATGTGGCGTGTGCTGGACCACGGTGCAATTACCCTGGCAGACCGTTGGGACCTGATGTACGTCGGTATGTACCAGAACATCGATCGTGACAACAACAACGGTACCGAGTGGTGGACTGTGGGTGTTCGTCCGATGTTCAAATGGACGCCAATCATGAGCACCCTGCTTGAAGTGGGCTACGACAACGTCAAATCTCAGAGAACTGACGAGAAAAACAGCCAGTACAAAATCACCCTGGCACAGCAATGGCAGGCAGGCGACAGCATCTGGTCTCGTCCGGCTATCCGTGTCTTCGCAACCTACGCGAAGTGGGATGAGAAATGGGGTTACGCAAACAACAGCGACACGGGTTACACCTCTGGTGTGGCTTACAGTGACACCTCTGCGAAAACCTTCAGCCGTGGCGACAACGATGAATGGACCTTCGGCGCCCAGATGGAAATCTGGTGGTAATTCGTTAGACCTGACGTAATGACCTGAAAAGAGGGGCGTAAGCCCCTCTCTCCTTAGGGTGCTGCGCGCTATTGCCTGGCCACCGCAGTGCTCACGCTATCAGAGGTAATAACAATGAAAATGAAGAAAAGTCTCGTCGCGCTGTGCCTCTCTGCGGGGCTGTTAGCCTGTGTTCCGGCCATCTCCCTGGCAGACGTGAATTTCGTGCCACAAAATACCAGCGCTGCGCCGGCTATCCCGGCGGCGGCCCTCCAGCAGCTGACGTGGACGCCAGTTGATCAATCCAAAACCCAGTCGACACAGCTTTCTACGGGCGGCCAGCAGCTGAACGTACCGGGTATCACCGGGCCGGTTGCCGCCTACAGCGTGCCGGCTAACATTGGTGAGCTAACCCTGACGCTGACCAGCGAAGTGAACAAGCAAACCAGCGTATTTGCACCGAACGTGCTGATTCTGGATCAGAATCTGACGCCGTCTGCCTTCTTCCCAAGCGAGTACTTTAGCTACCAGGAGCCTGGCGTCATGAGCGCCGACCGTCTGGAAGGAAAAATGCGCCTGACGCCAGCGTTGGGACAGCAGAAGATTTATGTTCTGGTTTTCACGACTGAAAAAGATCTACAGCAGACCACTAAGCTTATCGATCCGGCAAAAGCCTACGCCAAAGGAACGGGTAACTCTGTTCCGGATATTCCGGATCCGTTAGCGCGCCACGTCACCGACGGCCTGCTCAAACTGAAAGTCTCAACTAACAATGCGTCCAGCGTGCTGGTCGGCCCGCTGTTTGGCTCCTCCGGCACCGGCCCCGTCACCGTAGGTAACACTGCTGCACCTGTTTATACCGCGCCAGCTGCCACGGCAGCCGCACCGGTAGCGACCGCAGCACCTGCCCCGGTGAAGAAAGCCGAGCCGGTACTGAACGACACCGAAGAGTACTTCAACAACGCCATTAAGCAGGCGGTGAAGCGCGGCGATGTCGATAAAGCGCTGAAACTGCTTGATGAAGCCGAACGTTTAGGTTCAACCACTGCCCGTTCCACCTTTATCAGCAGTGTAAAAGGCAAGGGGTAACCGTTTCCCCACAGTGCTGATTTGTTAGTAGTTTGGTGCGCCTGAGTGGGCGCACTTTTTTTGCCGCTGATCAAAGGCATTCTGTTCAGAACGCATTATCCCTGACGCGGAAAGAACGAATGATGCGATCCCAGATTTCCACCAGTTCAGCGTCGCTGTATTCCGATGGGGATGAGACATCACTTCCTTCAGACAAGATCTCATTGCTTAATGTCAGATCAAGGCTGGGGTGTGCAAAATCAGCGTTGGTTTCATTGACTACGGCGGTAAACATGAGTTGTTTTGACGGATTATAGGATGATTTTTCTGGCGGGGCGGTGATTAGCCATTCACTGGCATTAAAACCGGCAATTCGTGCTTCTCCTTTTCGCAGCGTACTTCCGTCTATGCTATTGATATACGATTGAATTTCACCGCTGCGCTCCAGCATGGTTGTGCTTTCCTTAAGGGCGTTATTGCTCCAGACCGAAAAAGAAAATACCGAACTATACGGGTAAACAAAGGTAATATCTTCCTTAGGCTTGCCGTTTCCGTCGCGGATAAACCCTTGCGGAATGCAGGTGCCGGGCACAGAAGGAATATCCTCGTTATGCCGTCCGCTCAGCCGGGACATGAGGTACTGTAATTCTGCCAGGTTCTGGAGTTTAGTGTTAAGAGAACCGGCACTGGCACCGGCTTTTAAAAGATCCTGTTTATCTTTTTGATACTTTGGGTCAGACAAATCGGTAATCTCCTGCGTGAGGATAAACGCCACTCCGTCAACATAGAGATGACCTTCCAGAACGCGTCCAAATCCCGCCACACTCTCATTTCTGTTACGGTCAAAAATCACCGCATTATCACTCAGCCTGTATACCTGCTTGAGAAAAGGCTGATCTACAGGGTCAACGGTAGCGCTGTTTTTCAGTTTCTGTTCCCGCAGCCGGATACGCTGCTCAAACGCCGGACGGTAGAGCCGCTTGCTGCTGATGTGGATCTCATTAATCTGCACCCGGTCAGTCAGGGTGTTTTCGAATGAGGCCGGAACCTCAAACACATAGCGCCCCACGCACTGGGATTTGGTGGTGGCAAAAAGAGTATTAACCATACGTTTTTCCTTGTCCGTTAACGCCGGGGGCGCATGCACGAATGTTACATAGTTATGGATGTAATATCCTGCCGCCAACAGCAGGAGCGTCAGCGTGACAATCAGAGGGGATGTGTCTTTTTTCATGGGGCGGGAACCTGCTGCACAATCTTTACCACCGAGCGAACCGTGAACACCAGGGCGTCGGAGAGATCGCTGTATACCGAGCGGGAGCGATCGACAGGATCGACAGCATAAGCACCTTCATGATCGACATCTGTCGCCAGGACGCCCTGTATACGGGAAGAGGAGGTGCGGACGGAGGTGATCGGCACGGTCCCATCGCCGGGGCTTGCGGATGAAATCAGTTGATGAGCCCTTAACGGGGACAATGCAAAAGGGTTACCTGCATTTCCCCTGTACCTCTGCGCTTCCTTAACGTTCTTAGGGATCCGCTCTTCCCATGTCAGGAACCCATCGGAAGGGTTACTCTCGCTGGCACCGTAAAATAACCACGTCTGGGGATGGTACTGCCCATCCAGTTTTTCGATGAATTTATAAACGGAGTCTTTCATCCGCTTAACAAAAGCATCCCATTCTCTGCCAGTATCATCCAGCAGGAAATCCTGCTCGCATAGCCGCCACCACGCTGTTTTGTTTAGATAAATTTCCTCATACGGATCGGCCACCGGGAGGGAAAGTTGAGTCTCCTTACTGTTGATTTTCAGCCATCCCGGACCATAAGCCATGCCCGGCAGCAGTTGTAACGGACCGGGAGACTGTGCCAGCACCGGCATCAGCTTTTCTGCACTGTCCCCGATAATCATTCCAGTGACGCCACGCTCACCGATCTTCATGCGGCGATAAGCTGCCGGTGATCCGAGATCCGGCATGACGCCGTGTACGATACCCAGGATTGAGTCCTGCCCGCCCATATTTTCCGAGTAATGGCGGGCGACCAGTCCGCCCATCGAATGGGTGATCAGGATGACCTTGTTGACTGCCAGGCGTCCGTGGTACGTACTCAGCACCTTACGGACATATTCGCCCAGCAACGCCGCAGAGTCCGCATTCGATTGCAGCCAGTTGTAACCAAAAACGTGCAGAGGGAATAAGAACTTGTGCCCGTGAGCCACTTCTTCTTCGCTCAGCACCTGCTCCTGAGGCTCGTCACCGATTCTGACGCCGATAAAACGCTGCCGTGCCGTTTGCAACTGTATTTCCCGAAAATAATTATCCATCAGGATATCGTCGTCGCTGAGCAGATATTGCAGCCGGTCAAGCGCCTCACCGTAGCTCATGTAAAATGCACTTCCCCATCCGCGGGCGCGACGGGACGGGAATTTTTTGCCATCCGCACCGTCATTTAAAATTTCCCCGGAGTCATCGACGACGGTGGTCTTTGGATCAAGCAGTTGTTTTCTCTTTTGGGGGCCAGCAAGTGGCCATTTTTTAAGCGAAGAAAAGCTGAACTGCCAGACTTTTTTATCCCCGCTCTTTAAGTTTGACCCCATCACTCCAGGAATAAAAATCACCGGGATCACTTTTGAAGGGGGCTTGAGACAAACCGAGATGTGGTTTTTGTCTTTTGGCTGCGCAACAACCTTATAATGAAACGTGCCATCGTCATCCCAGATGGGACGATGATAAGACCGATTAGGGGGGCTATTTTTATTGTCATCCATGTATTAAGTTCCTGATATTCCTTCCCAAGAGCTGCATTAGCTCACAATTTAGCCGTGCGATACTTAATCAAAATCAAGTCTGCTGTTGCTGCCGCGAACATATATCCAGCGTTGTTGCGCCCATGTTGCGATCGTGATCGTTAAATAACGTTTGGCCCCCCTCAATCCGTGTTTCTGCGATACAATGCCATTACGTTATGTATCGGAGAGTCTGGCATGTCACACCCTGCGCTAACGCAACTGCGTGCGCTGCGCTATTTCGACCAAATACCTGCGCTTGATCCGCAGCAGCTGGACTGGCTGTTGCTGGAAGATTCCATGACAAAACGTTTTGAGCAGCAGGGAAAAACGGTCACGGTGACCCTGATTCAGGAAGGGTTTGTCTCTGGCTATGAGATCGCCAGCGAGCTGCCGCTGCTGCCGCACGAACCACGCTACTGGCTGCGCGAAATTTTACTCTGTGCTGATGGTGAGCCTTGGCTTGCCGGGCGGACGGTGGTCCCCGAGTCCACCCTTTCCGGACCAGAGCTGGCGCTGCAACGTCTGGGGAAAACGCCGCTGGGGCGTTACCTTTTCACCTCGTCTGAGCTTACCCGGGATTTTATTGAGATTGGTCGTGATGCCGAACTCTGGGGGCGTCGTTCCCGCCTTCGCCTGAGCGGTAAACCGTTAATTCTGACGGAGCTTTTTTTACCGGCATCACCGTTGTACTAAGAGGAAGAAAAAATGGAGTGGAGCCTGACGCAGAATAAGCTGTTGGCGTATCACCGCTTAATGCGTACCGATAAACCCATTGGCGCGTTACTGTTGCTGTGGCCGACCCTATGGGCGCTGTGGCTCGCCACGCCGGGCGTGCCGCCGCTGTGGATCCTGGCCGTGTTCGTTGCCGGCGTCTGGCTGATGCGCGCGGCGGGCTGCGTGGTGAATGACTATGCCGATCGTAAATTCGACGGTCATGTTAAGCGTACTGCCGGTCGTCCGTTACCCAGCGGGCAGGTCACCGGGAAAGAAGCCCGCGTGCTGT
This sequence comes from Enterobacter sp. QK-SA4, assembly GCF_056856775.1. Lineage (NCBI taxonomy): Bacteria > Pseudomonadati > Pseudomonadota > Gammaproteobacteria > Enterobacterales > Enterobacteriaceae > Enterobacter > Enterobacter sp. QK-SA4. The sequence continues at coordinate 4,447,705 of NZ_JBXFXH010000007.1, read as the reverse complement.
TCATTGTTCTGGTGCTGCTCTCTTTCCTGCTGGTGTTAACCCTCAACACCATGACCATTCTGCTTTCCGTTGCGGCGCTGGCGTTAGCCTGGGTTTATCCGTTTATGAAGCGCTATACCCACCTGCCTCAGGTGGTGCTGGGCGCAGCGTTTGGCTGGTCGATTCCGATGGCGTTTGCGGCGGTTAGTGAGTCCTTACCGCTCAGCTGCTGGCTGATGTTCCTGGCGAACATTCTCTGGGCCGTGGCGTATGACACGCAATACGCGATGGTAGATCGCGACGATGACCTGAAGATTGGCATCAAATCCACCGCCATCCTCTTTGGTCGTCAGGACAAGCTGATTATCGGTATCCTGCAGGTTGCGGTACTGGCGCTGATGGTTGCGATCGGTCGCCTGAACGGGCTGAACTGGGAGTTTTACTGGTCCGTGCTGGTGGCGGGACTGCTGTTTGCTTATCAGCAAAAGCTGATTGCGAAGCGTGAACGTGACGCCTGTTTTAAAGCGTTTATGAACAATAACTACGTTGGTCTGGTGCTGTTTTTAGGCCTGGCGATGAGCTATTTCTTATAAAAAAGTCGGGTGGCGGCTTCGCCTTACCCGACCTACGAGTTAGCAGGACATGGAGGCCCGGTAAGCGCTAGCGCCACCGGGCTTTTTTTATCGGCGACGCAGCAGCCGGAGCGCGTTCGCCGTCACCAGTACCGTTGCCCCGGTATCCGCCAGCACCGCCAGCCACAATCCGGTCATGCCGAGCAGCGTCGTCACGAGGAAAATTCCTTTCAGCCCGAGCGCAATGCCAATGTTCTGACGGATGTTGGCCCGCGTCGCGCGCGCCAGGCTAATCATCTGCGCCAGCCCGGTCAGGCGGTTGTGCGTCAATGCCGCGTCAGCCGTTTCCAGCGCCACGTCGGTACCGCTGCCCATCGCTATACCGATGGTGGACGCTTTCATCGCCGGGGCATCGTTAATCCCGTCACCGACCATTGCCAGCGGCGCGCGAGCGTTCAGCTCCGTCACGGCGCTGACCTTATCCGCAGGCAACAGTCCGGCTTTAAACTCCAGCCCCAGCTCACCGGCAATCGCTGCCGCCGCGCGAGGGTTATCACCGGTGAGTATAACGCCCTGCACGCTCAGCTTGTGCAGCGCCGCCACGGCTCCTTTGGCGTCATCGCGCAGGGTATCGCGCAGCGCCAGCATCCCTTTCGCGACGCCGTCCTGCATAACGGTCACGACGGTTTGTCCGGTCTGTTCTAACGCCTCAACCTCTGGATTAGAAGACTTGCCCGCCGCGACAATCAGCACCTTTTTACCGTCAACAATGGCCTCAATCCCTGACCCGACCAGCGCCCGCTGGGCGGTTGCCGGAGGGATGTCCAGCCCGCGCGCCTGCGCTTCACGCACAATCGCCTGCGCCAGCGGGTGAGTGGACCCCTGTTCAACGGCGGCGGCCAGGGTCAGCAGCTCATCTTCACTGATGTCCTGCGGATATACGCCGGTCACCTGCGGCTTACCCACGGTTAACGTACCGGTTTTATCGAAGGCGATATGCTGAACCTGGCTCAGCTGCTCCAGCGCCGCGCCGCCCTTAATCAGCGCGCCGCGACGCGCCGCCGCCGCAAGACCTGAGGTAATCGCAGCCGGGGTGGAAATCACCAGCGCGCACGGGCAGCCAATCAGCAGCAGCGTCAGCCCTTTATAAATCCAGCCCTCCCACGGCGCGTCGAAGAACAGCGGTGGCAGGATGGTAACCAGCAGGGCAACCAGCATGATGGCAGGGGTATAAATTCGGCTGAAGCGATCGATAAAGCGTTCGACCGGCGCGCGGCGCTCTTCGGCCTCTTCAATCAGCTTCAGGATACGGTCGATGGCGCTGTCGCCCGGCTCGGAAAGCACGGTGAGCTGCACCAGACGGTCGACGCTGGTGGCGCCAGCAGGCACTTTTTCACCCGCGGCCCGCTCTACCGGAATGGATTCCCCGGTCAGGGCGCTTTCATCAAAGCTCGCGGTGGCGCCAAGCAGCGCGCCGTCTGCGGGCAGACGCCCCCCTGCGGCCACCTCAATCACGTCGCCCGGGCGCAGCGTATTGATGGCGACCGTTTCACGCGTGCCGTTTATCACGCGAGTGGCGGTTTCCGGCTTCAGCGCCATCAGCGCGCTGACCCCTTTACGCGCCCGGCTCGCCGCCCAGCCCTCAAGACGTTCGCCGATTAAGAACAGCAGCAGCACCATCGCCGCTTCTGCCGTCGCGCCAATAAACAGCGCGCCGATTGCCGCCACGCTCATCAGCGTTTCGATTGCAAACCAGCTGCCGCTTTTCATCAGGCGCAGCGCCTGACGGGCTATCGGGAACAGGCCGACCAGCGTGGTGGCGATAAACGCCAGATTGCCGAACGGATGCTTAATCTGCTCCAGACCCCAGCTCAGGGCCATCATGATGGTGAGGGTGATGAGCGGCAGGTTTTCTTTCAGGGAAGAGGCTTTTTCAACGGGCGCCGTTTCGCTGCGCAGGGTATAGCCCGCCTGGCTGACTGCGGCTTCAACCTGTTTGCTGACGTCGTTATCGGCGCTGACCAGCAGCTTTTCGGTGGCGAACAGCACCTGAACATGACTCACGCCCGGCACCTGCTTGACGGCGTTTTCCACCTTGCGGGCGCAGGCCGCGCAGTCCATTCCGTTGACGACCCAGCTGTAGCGGTTGCCGCTTTCAGGAAGGGGTTGAGCTTGCGTTTCGCACGCGCCTTCGCAGCAGCAGTCGTCTTTCGACGGAGCCGGGCTGAGCTTAAGTGCCGAGAATTGAGGAACTTTTTTAGGTATTTCTGGAGTCGACATGGCAGTCTCCGGCAATGATAATTTTCTCATTAACCGCAGCATACACTCTGGAGTCGACTCCAGAGTCAAGCGCTATTTAGATATACAGCGAACGCACAATCAGGAAATGCCCGGCAAAGTAACAGGCGGAGGCTATCGCGTTATCCGCCCGGAAGCGGCGGCGATAGTGGCTGCCCAGCCACACGATATTCCCGATCAGCAGCAGCGCGGCACCGAAGAACGCGGACATCGCCGGAGCGGTCGGACGGAAGAACCACAGCTCGCCCGCCAGCCACACCATCACCAGCGTCATGGCGATAAAGGTACAGACCGGCAAACGCATCTCTTCCAGTCGTGACCAGATCACCGCAATCAGCAGCGCGCCAATCACCAGAAGCACCAGCGGCAGCGGCCAGAAGAAGGAGAGCGTCATCTGGCTGGCAAAGTAGATGGTATAGAGCAGATGCGACAGGAAGAACGCCCCAACGGCGTAGAGCAGGCGCTGGCGTGGCAGCAGGGTTAAGGCATCGCCAATCAGGGATGCACACAGTCCGGCTAGCACCAGATAGCTGACGGCGTTGAACATCGGCGCTTGCCAGGCCAGCAGCAGCAGGAGCAACAGCGTGACCGGTTTAAACAACCAGCGCTGCCAGGTGGGACCGCGGTACGACGCATCGACATAAAGCCATGCGGAAAAACAGACAGCGATAAATGACCAAAGCATATTAACTCCCTGTATCTGTTAAGTCTGAATAATCAGTTTCTGATCCAGTGTAGTGACGCGGGCGGGCATTTGGCAATGGCGGGGGAGGCAAGGTATCCTGAATTCCGCAAAATCTGATGGGATTGTCGAATGAGCAAGATGCCGCTTTTTTTCATTATCGTGGTGGCGATTATCGTCATTGCCGCCTCGTTCCGTTTCGTGCAGCAGCGCCGCGAGAAGGCGGATAACGATGCCGCGCCGCTGATGCAAAAGCGCGTGGAGGTGACCAACAAACGCGAGAAACCGCTCAACGACCGCCGCTCGCGCCAGCAGCAGGTGACGCCTGCGGGCACAGCAATGCGCTATGAAGCGAGCTTTAGGCCGGAAGCGGGCGGCCTGGAGATAACCTTCCGCCTGGAGGCGCAGCAGTACCATCAGCTGACGGTGGGGGAGAAAGGGACGTTGAGCTACAAAGGGTCGCGGTTTGAAGGGTTTGAACCGGAGCGGTAATTTTCCCCTCTCCCCGGCCCTCTCCCTGTGGGAGAGGGTTAGGGTGAGGGTATCAGGCCGCGCCTTACTTCTTCACCTGCGCCTTAAACTTCTTCATCCACACCAGCAGTTCAAACACGCCGAAAATAAACACGCGCAGCTGCTGCCAGCCCGTCATCTGCGGGCCGTCTTTCGGCAGACCGTTTTTCAGCATCACCATCTGCAGGGCGTGCATGAACGACGTGAAAATCAGCGCGACGTTAACGAAAATATTCATCGGGCGCGGGAACGGGTGCACCAGATTTAAAATCAAAAATGCCCAGACGCCCAGCATCAGCAAACGTCCCAGGTTAATCAGTACCGGCATCGGAGCCTCCTTGTGCCTGACGGTGATACAGACGATAAGCGACCTGGCCGGCGACCTTTTCGCGGTGCAGATCCCAGTGGGCGGGAACCGGCGGCAAACCGTTTTCCACTTCGCTTTCAACGTAAATTAGCGCGTCATCCGCCAGCCAGCCGTTTTGCTCCAGCAGGGATAACGCCTCTTCCAGCAGCCCCTTACGGAACGGCGGATCGACAAATACCACGTTATGCGGCGTACCTTTCTGCGCAAGAAAACTCAGCGTGTTGGTGTTCACAACTTTGGCGTTGCTCGCCTTTAGCGTCGCCAGATTTTGCTGCAGCGTCTGCGCAACGCCGCGCTCCATCTCCAGCAGCGTGGCGCTGGCGGCATAGCGCGACAGCGCTTCCAGCCCCAGCGCGCCGCTTCCGGCGAAGCAGTCCAGGCAGTGGGCGTCTACCATTGACGGGGCCAGCCAGTTAAACAGCGTCTCGCGCACGCGGTCGGTAGTAGGGCGTAAACCGGGGCTGTCCGGCACCGGTAATTTCCGGCCTCGCCACTGACCGCCGATAATACGAATTTGACCGGCCGGGGCGCGGTTGGGTTTCTTCATCTCAGGAAAGCTCTGTTAACAATTGGCCTGCGATTGCGGGCGGTGATGTCAATTAAGTAAAGTGTTAGACTATTTCATCATTTTTTTAGCTTCCATGTATATAGCGCCGCGAGGAGTGTAGTCGCAGATGGCAAAACAAAAAAAACGTGGCTTCTTTTCCTGGCTGGGCTTCGGTGAAAAAGAGCAAGAAACAGAACAGAAAACCGAAGAGCAACAAGCCGTTGAAGAGCAGTCGCAGCCTGAAACGCCTGTAGAAACCGCCGCGGTTGTCGAAGCGGAAGAAACGGCGCACAGCAAAGAAGAGATTGAATCCTTTGCACAAGAGGTGGTTGAGGTCACTGAACAGGTTCAGGAGAGCGAGCAGCCAGAATCGATTATCGTTGAGGACATTACCGAAGCGCCACAGGCCGTTATCGAACATGAAGAGCTGCCGCTGCCGGAAGAGGTGAAAGCCGAAGAGGTTTCTGCCGAAGAGTGGCAGGCGGAAGCGGAAACCGTTGAAATTGTTGAGGCGGTGGAAGAAGAAGCCGCACTCGAGCCAGAGCTTACCGACGAAGAGCTGGAAGCCCAGGCGCTGGCGGCAGAAGCCGCGGAAGAAGCGGTCATCGTCGTGCCGGTAGAAGAGCAGGCCGAAGAAGAGAGCGTCCAGGAGCAGGAAAAACCGACCAAAGAAGGTTTCTTCGCGCGCCTGAAGCGCAGCCTGCTCAAAACCAAAGAAAACTTAGGTTCCGGATTTATCAGTCTGTTCCGCGGCAAGAAGATCGACGACGATCTCTTTGAAGAGCTGGAAGAACAGCTGCTGATTGCGGACGTCGGCGTGGAAACCACCCGTAAGATCATCGCCAATCTGACCGAAGGGGCGAGCCGCAAACAGCTGCGCGACGCCGAAGCGCTGTACGGCCTGCTGAAAGACGAGATGGGTGAAATTCTCGCAAAAGTTGACGAACCGCTTAATATTGAAGGCAAAACGCCATTTGTTATTCTGATGGTTGGCGTAAACGGCGTGGGTAAAACCACCACCATCGGCAAGCTGGCGCGTCAGTTCGAGCAGCAGGGCAAATCGGTGATGCTGGCGGCAGGCGATACCTTCCGCGCGGCAGCGGTTGAGCAGCTGCAGGTCTGGGGCCAGCGCAACAACATTCCGGTGATTGCCCAGCATACCGGCGCGGATTCCGCGTCCGTGATCTTCGATGCCATCCAGGCGGCGAAGGCGCGCAACGTGGACGTGCTGATTGCCGATACCGCAGGGCGTTTGCAGAACAAATCGCACCTGATGGAAGAGTTGAAGAAAATCGTCCGCGTCATGAAGAAGCTGGACGAAGACGCGCCGCATGAAATTATGCTGACCATTGATGCCAGCACCGGACAGAACGCCATCAGCCAGGCGAAGCTGTTCACTGAAGCGGTAGGACTGACCGGGATCGCGCTGACCAAGCTGGATGGCACCGCGAAAGGCGGGGTGATTTTCTCCGTGGCCGATCAGTTCGGCATTCCTATCCGCTACATCGGTGTGGGCGAGCGTATTGAGGATTTGCGTCCGTTTAAAGCGGACGACTTTATTGAGGCATTATTTGCCCGAGAGGACTAACAATGATTCGCTTTGAACACGTCAGCAAGGCCTATCTCGGTGGGAGACAAGCGCTGCAGGGGGTGACATTCCACCTGCAGCCGGGCGAGATGGCATTCCTGACCGGCCATTCCGGCGCGGGGAAAAGTACCCTGCTCAAGCTTATCTGTGGGATCGAGCGGCCAAGCGCCGGGAAAATCTTTTTTGGCGGCCATGAGATCAGCCGCCTGAAAAACCGCGAAGTGCCGTTCCTGCGTCGTCAGATCGGCATGATTTTCCAGGATCACCACCTGCTGATGGATCGCACCGTTTTCGATAACGTGGCCATTCCGCTGATTATTGCCGGCGCCAGCTATGACGATATCCGCCGTCGCGTCTCTGCGGCGCTGGATAAGGTCGGGCTGCTGGACAAAGCGAAGAACTTCCCGATCCAGCTCTCCGGCGGTGAACAGCAGCGCGTGGGCATCGCCCGCGCGGTGGTGAACAAGCCTGCCGTACTGCTGGCGGATGAACCGACCGGTAACCTGGACGATGCTCTGTCAGAAGGGATTTTGCGTCTGTTTGAGGAATTTAACCGCGTAGGAGTCACCGTATTGATGGCGACGCACGACATCGGGCTCATTTCCCGTCGTTCGTACCGCATGCTGACCCTGAGCGACGGGCATTTGCACGGAGGCCACGGTGAACAAGCGTGATGCAATAAACCAGATTCGGCAGTTCGGGAACCGGTTTGACCGTTTCCGTAAGCCGCAGGGCGGTGGTGACGGCAATCGTAATGCGCCGAAGCGCCAGAAGGCCGCGCCAAAACCGGCCTCCCGTAAAACCAACGTGTTCAACGAGCAGGTGCGCTACGCTTTCCACGGCGCGCTGCAGGATCTGAAAAGCAAACCGCTGGCGACGTTCCTGACGGTGATGGTGATCGCCATCTCCCTGACGCTGCCAAGCGTCTGCTATATGGTCTATAAAAACGTCAACCAGGCGGCCTCACAGTATTATCCGTCTCCGCAGATCACGGTCTATATGGATAAAGCGCTCGATGATAACGCCGCCGCGCAGGTGGTTGGGCAAATCCAGGCCGAGCAGGGCGTGGAGAAGGTCAACTATCTCTCACGTGAAGACGCGCTGGGCGAGTTCCGTAACTGGTCTGGCTTTGGCGGCGCGCTGGATATGCTCGAAGAGAACCCGCTGCCCGCCGTTGCGGTGGTGATCCCGAAGCTGGATTTCCAGGGGACCGATTCGCTTAACACCCTGCGCGATCGCATCACGCGCATTAAGGGCATTGATGAAGTGCGCATGGACGACAGCTGGTTTGCGCGTCTCTCTGCCCTGACCGGGCTGGTAGGACGCGTCGCGGCGATGATTGGCGTGCTGATGGTGGCGGCGGTCTTCCTCGTCATCGGTAACAGCGTGCGCCTGAGCATTTTCGCCCGTCGCGATACCATCAACGTGCAGAAACTGATTGGTGCAACGGATGGTTTCATCCTCCGACCGTTCCTTTACGGCGGTGCACTGCTCGGTTTTTCCGGTGCATTTCTTTCACTGATATTGTCAGAAATTTTGGTGATGCGGCTTTCGTCTGCCGTCACTGAAGTGGCGCAGGTTTTCGGAACGAAGTTTGATATCAGTGGCTTAGGCTTCGATGAGTGCCTGTTGCTGCTGCTGGTTTGTTCGATGATTGGGTGGGTGGCAGCCTGGCTGGCAACCGTTCAACATTTACGTCACTTTACTCCCGACTAATAAAAGCGTGATATAATCTTTCCCTGCACCGAGATGCTCGCTCTGCAGGGAAAGCGTCCCTGTTGTCGCTTCCCCTGTTATCATCTCCATGTCACAATTTGTGCGTAATTTATTCACCGTTGCACCTGGAACTTGTGGATAAAATCACTGTCTGATAAAAGAGTGAATGCTAATCTCGTTGCTCAAACGCTTTGGCATGGTTGTTGCCTGACGGGGACGACCAGGACCAGAAGAAACATTGAGAGGAATGAATGACCAAAGAAATGCAAACTTTAGCTTTAGCCCCTGTTGGTAACCTGGAATCTTATATCCGGGCTGCGAACACCTGGCCGATGTTAACGGCCGAGGAAGAAAAGGAGCTTGCTGAAAAGCTGCATTACCAGGGCGATCTGGAAGCAGCGAAAAAGCTGATCCTGTCTCACCTGCGCTTTGTTGTTCACATTGCTCGTAACTATGCGGGCTATGGCCTGCCGCAGGCGGACTTGATTCAGGAAGGTAATATCGGCCTGATGAAGGCTGTGCGTCGCTTTAACCCGGAAGTGGGTGTGCGACTCGTCTCCTTCGCTGTGCACTGGATCAAAGCAGAAATTCATGAATACGTGCTGCGCAACTGGCGTATCGTGAAAGTCGCCACGACAAAAGCGCAACGCAAACTGTTCTTCAACCTGCGTAAAGCCAAGCAGCGTCTGGGCTGGTTCAACCAGGATGAAGTGGAAATGGTGGCGCGCGAGCTGGGCGTATCCAGCAAAGACGTGCGTGAGATGGAATCCCGTATGGCTGCGCAGGACATGACCTTTGATATGTCCTCCGACGACGACGCATCTGACAGCCTGCCGATGGCACCGGTTCTGTATCTGCAGGATAAAACCTCTAACTTTGCTGACGGCATCGAAGAGGATAACTGGGAAGATCAGGCCGCGAACAAGCTGACCCATGCGATGGAAGGCCTCGACGAGCGTAGCCAGGATATTATCCGCGCCCGCTGGCTGGACGAAGACAACAAGTCCACGCTGCAGGAGCTGGCCGACCGCTACGGCGTTTCTGCGGAACGTGTCCGTCAGCTTGAAAAGAACGCCATGAAAAAACTTCGCGCCGCTATCGAAGCGTAATTTCCGCGAAGTACACCGAGAACCCCTGGATGAAAGTCTGGGGGTTTTGTTTTTTTAGCGCCCGCTCTGGCGAATTCCCTCCCCCTGGCAAACACTTACTGATGCGCTAAGCAGGCGACTTTCTCAGGGGGACAGGGTGAAAAATAACGAACTGAACGACCGGCGTTTACAGGCGACGCCGCGCGGCATCGGCGTGATGTGTAACTTCTACGCCGATAAAGCTGAAAACGCCACGGTGTGGGACGTGGAAGGTAACGAGTACATCGACTTCGCCGCCGGGATCGCGGTGCTGAATACCGGCCATCGCCATCCAAAAGTCATTTCCGCTATTGAAAAACAGCTCCACGCGTTTACCCATACGGCGTACCAGATTGTGCCGTACGAAGGCTATGTGGCGCTTGCCGAGCGTATCAACCAGCGCGTGCCCGTTGACGGTCCGGCCAAAACCGCGTTCTTCTCCACGGGGGCGGAGGCGGTCGAAAACGCGGTCAAAATTGCCCGGGCTTACACTAGGCGTCCTGGCCTTATCACCTTTGGCGGCGCGTTCCACGGCCGCACCTTTATGACCATGGCGCTGACCGGCAAAGTTGCGCCGTATAAGATCGGCTTTGGCCCGTTCCCCGGTTCGGTGTATCACGCGCAGTATCCGAATGAACTGCACGGCGTCAGCACGGCGGAAGCGTTGAAAAGCCTGGAACGCATCTTTAAAGCGGATATCGCACCCGACCAGGTCGCGGCCATTATTCTCGAACCGGTTCAGGGAGAGGGCGGTTTCAACATTGCGCCAGCTGATTTTATGCAGGCGCTGCGCGCCCTGTGCGACACCCACGGTATTTTGCTGATTGCCGACGAGGTGCAAAGCGGCTTTGCCCGTACCGGCAAGCTGTTCTCGATGGAACACCACTGCGTGAAGCCCGATCTAATCACCATGGCGAAAAGCCTGGCGGGCGGGATGCCGCTTTCGGCGGTTTCTGGCCGTGCGGAAGTGATGGACGCACCCGCGCCTGGCGGGCTGGGCGGTACCTACGCCGGAAACCCGCTGGCGATTGCGGCGGCACATGCCGTGCTCGACGTGATTGATGAAGAGGATCTCTGCACGCGCTCGGCGCATCTTGGCCACCACCTGGTGGAAGTGCTGAATAAGGCGAAGGAACGCTGCCCGTATATCGCTGACATTCGCGCGCAGGGCTCGATGGTGGCGGTGGAGTTTAACGACCCGCAAACGGGTCAGCCTTCGCCGGAATTTACCCGCCAGGTGCAGGATCGCGCGTTGCAGGAAGGGCTGCTGCTGCTGAGCTGCGGCGTCTACGGCAACGTCATTCGTTTCCTGTATCCGCTGACTATTCCTGAAGCGCAATTCCGTAAAGCGCTGGACATTATCTCCGCGTCGCTGACACGTTAAAGCCATATGCCCGGCGAAAATCCCTGCCGGGCTTATCATATATTCATTTCAAATTAGCTATTCCAAAATCATAAAAATCGGGTATGTTTTAGCAGAGTATGCTGAAAAAGCGCGGACAGCACACCTATAACTGACATAAAGCGCTGCACAACAACATCACAACAATCGTAATAACCATAATAATGGGGAATCTCAGGATGAACATGAAGGGTAAAGCGTTACTGGCAGGATGTATCGCGTTGGCATTCAGCACCATGGCACAGGCAGACATCAAGGTGGCTGTGGTTGGCGCAATGTCCGGTCCGGTAGCACAGTACGGCGACCAGGAATTTACCGGCGCTGAACAGGCGGTTGCAGACATTAATGCTAAGGGCGGTATCAAAGGCGAAAAACTGCAGATCGTAAAATATGATGATGCCTGTGACCCGAAACAAGCGGTCGCGGTCGCGAACAAAGTGGTGAACGACGGGATCAAATACGTTATCGGTCACCTGTGCTCTTCCTCTACTCAGCCAGCGTCTGACATCTACGAAGACGAAGGTATTCTGATGATCACCCCGGCGGCGACCGCACCAGAGCTTACCGCGCGTGGCTACAAGCTGACCCTGCGCACCACCGGCCTGGACTCTGACCAGGGCCCAACCGCGGCGAAATACATCGTTGAAAAAGTGAAGCCGAAGCGCATTGCCATCGTTCATGACAAGCAGCAGTACGGTGAAGGTCTGGCGCGTTCAGTGCAGGATAACCTCAAGAAAGCGAATGCCGACGTGGTGTTCTTCGACGGGATCACTGCCGGTGAGAAAGACTTCTCCACCCTGGTAGCGCGTCTGAAGAAAGAGAATATTGATTTCGTTTACTACGGTGGCTACCACCCGGAAATGGGCCAGATCCTGCGCCAGGCGCGCGCTGCGGGCCTGAAAACCCAGTTTATGGGCCCGGAAGGCGTGGCGAACGTTTCCCTGTCTAACATTGCGGGTGAATCAGCCGAAGGCCTGCTGGTAACCAAACCGAAGAACTACGATCAGGTCCCTGCGAACAAACCTATCGTAGATGCCATCAAGGCGAAGAAACAGGATCCAAGCGGCGCGTTCGTATGGACCACCTACGCGGCGCTGCAGTCGCTGCAGGCGGGCCTGAACCAGTCGGCCGATCCGGCTGAGATTGCCACCTGGCTGAAAGCGAATACCGTCGAGACCGTCATGGGACCACTCTCCTGGGACACGAAGGGCGACCTGAAGGGCTTTGAGTTCGGCGTGTTTGACTGGCATGCTAACGGCACGGCGACAGACGCAAAATAAAAGCAAAAAGGCAACGTAAGTTGCCTTTTTTAATGTTTTCTCCCTCTCCCCGTGGGAGAGGGCCGGGGTGAGGGCATCAGGCAGCACAAATCAGCCCTGGCGCTTCTCCCAACCGCTCTCCTGCGCCGTAAACCCTAACGCCTGCATAAACGCCGCCATCACGCCGCGGTCTTCCACGCCCACGTCAGCCATCCACCATGAGGTCACGCTCGGGTTTTCGCGGATCACTTCTTCAATTAAATACTGTCCCACCCCGCGACGACGGGTGACGTCACGCACGCGCAGCGAGTCCAGCGCCCCTTCTGTACCGCTCAGGGTGACGCGAACCGCAGCCAGCAGGCGTTCGTTAAAACGCGCGGCATAAATGCGGTGGGTCTCATCAACGCGCAGCGACGAAGGGGAATATTCCGGCCAGATCTTGCCCAGGTCGATATGATCCTGGTCGCTAAAGGTCACCAGACGCACGATAGTCAGTTTCATTAGCCACTTGTCCAAATCAGATTGAGTAGGGGCAGTGTACTCAATTTATTCACTCAGCGGCTTCCTCTTTTTATTCTCATTAACCAGGTGATTAGTTTTTTGGCAACGCGATGGGCAGTTTGAAAACACATGGATCGAAAAATAAGCAGAATTTTAACCTGAACGGTAGTGATTTATTCGGCGCTTTGTACCGTTATTTTATGCTGCAAACTGCACTTTTATTTGTTTATCTCTGCCTGATTTCAGAATATTATCTTTGCTTAATCGCCTGAAAAATAGAGATTTTAGTCTGGTTTTTGACAAAAACCTGCGCTAAACCATTAAAGGCACTGGTAAAAATAGCGTTGTTCATTAAAAGTACAGAATGCTTTTTAACCATAATAAAACAAAATATAAACACGACATCACGAATGGGGATTCAGAGATGAAAAGGAACGCGAAGACGTTTATCGCGGGGATGGTCGCACTGTCGATCTCGCATGCCGCTATGGCAGACGACATTAAGGTTGCGGTAGTGGGGGCGATGTCCGGCCCTGTTGCCCAGTGGGGTGACATGGAGTTCAACGGCGCGCGCCAGGCCATCAAAGACATCAACGCCAAGGGCGGCATCAAAGGCGACAAGCTGGTGGGCGTGGAATATGACGACGCCTGCGATCCTAAACAGGCCGTCGCGGTCGCCAACAAAATCGTCAACGACGGTATCCAGTATGTGATCGGCCACCTGTGCTCATCCTCCACGCAGCCTGCGTCTGATATCTACGAAGACGAAGGCATACTGATGATCACCCCAGGCGCAACGAACCCGGAGCTGACCCAGCGCGGCTATCAGCACATCATGCGTACCGCCGGTCTGGACTCCTCGCAGGGCCCCACCGCTGCCAAATACATCCTCGAGACCGTTAAGCCACAGCGCATTGCCATTATTCATGACAAACAGCAGTACGGCGAAGGCCTGGCGCGCTCCGTGCAGGACGGCCTGAAAAAAGGCGGCGCGAACATCGTCTTCTTCGACGGCATTACCGCCGGTGAGAAAGACTTCTCCGCGCTGATTGCCCGTCTGCAAAAAGAGAATATCGACTTCGTTTACTACGGCGGCTATTACCCGGAGATGGGGCAGATGCTGCGTCAGGCGCGCGCCACCGGTTTGAAAACCCAGTTTATGGGGCCAGAGGGCGTGGGCAATGCCTCCCTGTCAAATATCGCGGGGGATTCTGCCGAAGGCATGCTGGTGACGATGCCAAAACGCTATGACCAGGATCCGGCCAACAAGGCTATCGTGGATGCGCTCAAGGCGCAGAAGAAAGATCCGAGTGGTCCGTACGTCTGGATCACCTACGCGGCCGTACAGTCTCTGGCCACCGCGCTGGATCGCTCCGGCAGCAAAGAACCGCTGGATCTGGTTAAAGATTTAAAAGCACACGGGGCGAACACCGTGATTGGGCCGCTGAACTGGGATGAGAAAGGCGATCTGAAGGGATTTGAGTTTGGTGTCTTTAAGTGGCACGCCGACGGTTCATCCTCGGCCGCCAAATAATCATCCCACCGCCCGGCATGACGGGCGGGTATAAAAAGGTTTGCATATGTCCGAGCAGTTTCTCTATTTCCTGCAGCAGATGTTTAACGGCGTTACGCTGGGAAGCACCTACGCGCTGATCGCCATCGGCTATACGATGGTTTACGGCATTATCGGCATGATCAACTTCGCCCACGGCGAGGTGTACATGATCGGTAGCTACGTCTCCTTTATGATTATCGCCGCCCTGATGATGATGGGCATCGACAGCAGCTGGCTGCTGGTCGCCGCCGGGTTTGTCGGCGCGATTGTGATTGCCAGCGCCTACGGCTGGAGCATTGAGCGCGTGGCCTACCGGCCGGTGCGCAGCTCCAAGCGCCTGATTGCGCTGATTTCCGCGATCGGGATGTCGATCTTCCTGCAAAACTACGTCAGCCTGACCGAAGGTTCGCGCGACGTGGCGCTGCCAAGCCTGTTTAACGGCCAGTGGATTGTGGGGGCCAGCGAAAACTTCGCGGCCTCTATCACCACCATGCAGCTGGTTATCTGGGTCGTGACCTTTATTGCGATGCTCGCCCTGACGCTGTTCATCCGCTACTCGCGTATGGGACGCGCCTGCCGCGCCTGCGCGGAAGACCTGAAGATGGCGAGTCTCCTCGGCATCAACACCGACCGCGTGATTGCCCTGACCTTCGTGATTGGCGCCGCGATGGCGGCGGTGGCGGGTGTCCTGCTCGGCCAGTTCTACGGCGTGATCAACCCGTACATCGGCTTCATGGCCGGGATGAAAGCCTTCACCGCGGCGGTTCTGGGCGGTATCGGCAGTATTCCGGGCGCGATGATCGGCGGCCTGATCCTGGGCGTGGCGGAAGCGCTCTCCTCGGCGTACCTGAGCACGGAATATAAAGACGTGGTGTCGTTTGCCCTACTGATTCTGGTTCTGCTGGTGATGCCTACCGGTATTCTGGGCCGTCCGGAGGTAGAGAAAGTATGAAACCGATGCATTTTGCAATGGCGCTGCTCTCTGCCGCCATGTTCTTCGTGCTGGCCAGCGTCTTTATGGGCGTCCAGCTTGAGCTGAATGGCACCAAACTGGTTGTCGATACCGCAGCTGACATTCGCTGGCAGTGGGTATTTATCGGTACGGCCGTGGTGTTCCTGTTCCAGCTGCTGCGTCCGCTGTTCCAGAAGACGCTGAAAAACGTCTCCGGTCCGAAATTCGTGCTGCCGGCAATCGACGGTTCTACGGTTAAGCAGAAGCTGTTCCTCGTGGCGCTGCTGGTAGCCGCCGTGGCGTGGCCGTTTGTGGTGTCTCGCGGCACCGTGGATATCGCCACTCTGACCATGATCTACGTGATTCTCGGCCTCGGTCTGAACGTGGTCGTGGGGCTCTCGGGCCTGCTGGTGCTGGGCTACGGCGGCTTCTACGCCATCGGCGCCTATACCTTCGCGCTGCTGAACCACTATTACGGTCTCGGCTTCTGGACCTGCCTGCCGCTGGCGGGGCTGGTCTCTGCCGCTGCTGGCTTCCTGCTTGGCTTCCCGGTGCTGCGCCTGCGCGGTGACTACCTGGCGATTGTGACCTTAGGCTTCGGCGAAATCGTCCGTATCCTGCTGCTCAACAACACCGAAGTGACCGGCGGCCCGAACGGTATCAGCCAGATCCCGAAACCGACCTTCTTCGGCCTGGAGTTCAGCCGTACCGCCCGCGAAGGCGGCTGGGATACCTTCAGCAACTTCTTCGGCGTGAAGTATGACCCGTCCGACCGCGTGATTTGGCTCTATCTGGTGGCGCTGCTGCTGGTGGTGATTACCCTGTTCGTGATCAACCGCCTGCTGCGCATGCCGCTGGGCCGCGCGTGGGAAGCGCTGCGTGAAGATGAGATCGCCTGCCGCTCTCTGGGCCTGAACCCGACCCGCATCAAGCTGACCGCGTTCACCATCAGCGCCGCGTTTGCTGGTTTCGCCGGAACGCTGTTTGCCGCGCGTCAGGGCTTCGTTAGCCCGGAATCGTTCACCTTTGCCGAATCCGCCTTTGTGCTGGCAATTGTGGTGCTCGGCGGGATGGGCTCGCAGTTTGCCGTTATCCTCGCGGCCATCCTGCTGGTGGTCTCACGCGAGCTGATGCGCGACTTTAACGAATACAGCATGCTGATGCTGGGTGGTTTGATGGTGCTGATGATGGTCTGGCGTCCGCAGGGTCTGCTGCCGATGACCCGTCCACAGCTGAAGCTGAAGAACGGGCAAGCGAAAGGAGAGCAGGCATGAGTCAGCCATTATTATCCGTTAACGGCCTGATGATGCGTTTTGGCGGCCTGCTGGCGGTCAACAACGTGAATCTGGATCTGCACAAGAAAGAGATTGTCTCCCTGATTGGTCCGAACGGCGCGGGGAAAACCACGGTCTTTAACTGCCTGACCGGCTTCTACAAGCCAACGGGCGGCACCATCATGCTGCGCGATCAGCACCTGGAAGGGCTGCCTGGCCAGCAGATCGCCCGCATGGGCGTGGTGCGTACCTTCCAGCACGTGCGTCTGTTCCGCGAGATGACGGTGATTGAGAACCTGCTGGTGGCACAGCATCAGCAGCTAAAAACCGGGCTGTTCTCCGGCCTGCTGAAAACCCCGGCCTTCCGCCGCGCGCAGGATGAAGCGCTTGATCGCGCCGCCACCTGGCTCGACCGCATTGGCCTGCTGCAGCATGCCAACCGTCAGGCGAGCAACCTGGCCTACGGTGACCAGCGTCGTCTGGAGATTGTGCGCTGCATGGTGACGCAGCCGGAAATCCTGATGCTCGACGAACCGGCGGCAGGGCTCAACCCGAAAGAGACCAAAGAGCTGGACGAGCTGATTGCCGAGCTGCGCGACAGTCACGACACCACCATCCTGCTGATTGAGCACGACATGAAGCTGGTGATGGGCATTTCGGACCGTATCTACGTGGTAAACCAGGGCACGCCGCTGGCAAACGGCACGCCGGAAGAGATCCGCAACAACCCGGACGTGATCCGCGCATACCTTGGTGAGGCATAAGATGGAAAAAGCGATGTTAACGTTCGACAAGGTCAACGCGCACTACGGCAAGATCCAGGCGCTGCACGACGTCAGCCTGCATATCAATCAGGGTGAAATCGTGACCCTGATTGGCGCCAACGGCGCGGGCAAAACTACGCTGCTCGGCACCCTGTGCGGCGACCCGCGCGCCACCAGCGGGCGGATTGTGTTCGATGGTAAAGACATTACCGACTGGCAGACTGCCAGAATCATGCGCGAGGCGGTGGCGATTGTTCCGGAAGGGCGCCGCGTATTCTCGCGTATGACGGTGGAAGAGAACCTGGCGATGGGCGGTTTCTTCGCTCACCGCGATGAATACCAGACCCGCATCAAGTGGGTATACGAACTCTTCCCGCGCCTGTGGGAGCGCCGCATCCAGCGTGCGGGCACCATGTCCGGCGGTGAGCAGCAGATGCTGGCGATTGGCCGCGCGCTGATGAGCCAACCGCGCCTGCTGCTGCTGGACGAACCGTCGCTCGGTCTGGCGCCGATCATCATCCAGCAGATTTTTGACACCATTGAGCAGCTGCGCAAAGAGGGGATGACTATCTTCCTCGTCGAGCAGAACGCCAACCAGGCGCTGAAGCTCGCCGACCGTGGCTACGTGCTGGAGAACGGCCGCGTGGTGCTGGAGGATACCGGCGACGCGCTGCTGGCGAACGAGGCGGTGCGGAGCGCGTATCTGGGCGGATAGGTAAAAACAAAAAGGCAACGCAAGTTGCCTTTTTTAATGTTTTCTCCCTCTCCCCGTGGGAGAGGGCTGGGGTGAGAGCACCAGACCGCACGAGGTAAAAGCAAAAAGGAAACGCAAGTTGCCTTTTTTAGTGTTTGCTCCCTCTCCCCGTGGGAGAGGGTCGGGGTGAGGGCTCCAGACCGCACCTAACCCCCCCATCCCCCTTCACACAACCATCATCCCCCTGACGCCTGACTGTCACTTATCTGTAAACAAACAGTTATTTTTCTGTAATTCGAGCATGTCATGTTACCTCGCGAGCATAAAACGCGTGATATCGCGCATCCGGCACAATAAGAGAGATGACAATGACATCGTTACGACACACAGCTTTGGGTCTGGCACTGGGTCTGGCTTTTGCGGCGAACGCAATGGCTGTGACCACCATTCCGTTCTGGCATTCCATGGAAGGGGAGTTGGGTAAAGAAGTTGACTCCCTGGCGCAGCGTTTCAACGACGCCCATCCGGATTACAAAATTGTGCCGGTGTACAAAGGCAACTACGAGCAGAGCCTGAGCGCGGGCATCGCCGCCTTCCGTACCGGCAACGCGCCGGCGCTGTTGCAGGTTTATGAAGTGGGTACCGCCACCATGATGGCCTCCAAAGCCATCAAGCCGGTCTATGAAGTGTTCAAAGAAGCGGGCATCAACTTCGATGAATCCCAGTTCGTGCCGACCGTAGCGGGTTACTACACCGATTCCAAAACCGGCCATCTGCTGTCTCAGCCGTTTAACAGCTCCACGCCGGTGCTGTACTACAACAAAGACGCCTTCAAAAAAGCCGGTTTAGACCCGGAGCAGCCGCCAAAAACCTGGCAGGACCTGGCGGAGTACACCGCGAAGCTGAAAGCGGCGGGGATGAAGTGCGGCTACGCCAGCGGCTGGCAGGGCTGGATCCAGATTGAAAACTTCAGCGCCTGGCACGGCCTGCCGGTGGCGACCAAAAACAACGGCTTCGACGGCACCGATGCGGTACTGGAGTTCAACAAGCCGGAGCAGGTGAAGCACATCGCGCTGCTTGCCGATCTGAACAAGAAGGGCGACTTCAGCTACTTCGGGCGTAAAGACGAATCCACCGAGAAGTTCTACAGCGGCGACTGCGCCATTACCACCGCCTCTTCCGGCTCGCTGGCGGATATCCGCCACTACGCCAAATTCAACTACGGCGTGGGCATGATGCCGTACGACGCTGACGTGAAGGGCGCGCCGCAGAACGCCATCATCGGCGGAGCGAGCCTGTGGGTGATGCAGGGTAAAGACAAGGGCACCTACAAAGGGGTGGCCGAGTTCCTCGACTTCCTGGCCAAGCCTGAAAACGCCGCCGAATGGCATCAGAAGACCGGCTACCTGCCGATCACCAAAGCCGCGTACGACCTGACCCGCGAGCAGGGCTTCTACAGCAAGAACCCAGGGGCGGACATCGCGACGCGTCAGATGCTGAACAAGCCGCCGTTGCCGTTCACCAAAGGCCTGCGTCTGGGCAACATGCCGCAGATCCGCACCATCGTGGATGAAGAGCTGGAAAGCGTGTGGACCGGGAAGAAAACGCCACAGCAGGCGCTGGATTCTGCGGTAGAGCGCGGGAATCAGCTGCTGCGCCGCTTTGAGCAGTCGACGAAATCGTAAAAAAATGCCCGGTGACGCGCAGCGTTCCGGGCCTACGGATTAATGCGGCCTGATGCCTCACCCCAACCCTCTCCCCCAGGGAGAGGGAGAAAACAGAAATCGCCAGGAACCAAATCTCAATGTCATCATCCCGTCCGGTGTTCCGTTCCCGCTGGCTTCCGTACCTGTTGGTCGCGCCGCAGCTGGTCATCACCGTTATCTTCTTTATCTGGCCTGCGGGCGAAGCGCTGTGGTACTCGGTACAAAGCGTCGATCCGTTCGGGCTTTCCAGCCAGTTTGTTGGCCTGGACAACTTTACCGCGCTGTTCCATGACAGCTACTACCTGGACTCCTTCTGGACGACGATGAAGTTCAGCGCGCTGGTGACCGTCAGCGGTCTGGTTGCCTCGCTGTTTTTCGCCGCGCTGGTGGACTATGTAGTGCGCGGCAGCCGTATTTATCAAACCCTGATGCTGCTGCCTTACGCCGTGGCTCCCGCCGTCGCCGCCGTGCTGTGGGTCTTCCTGTTTAACCCCGGGCGCGGGTTGATTACCCACTTCCTGGCCGAACTGGGCTACGACTGGAACCACGCCCAGAACAGCGGCCAGGCGATGTTTCTGGTGGTGTTCGCCTCGGTGTGGAAGCAGATCAGCTACAACTTCCTGTTCTTCTTTGCCGCGCTGCAGTCCATCCCGCGCTCGCTGGTGGAAGCCGCTGCCATCGACGGCGCAGGACCCATTCGTCGCTTCTTCAGGCTGTCGCTGCCGCTGATCGCCCCGGTGAGTTTCTTCCTGCTGGTGGTTAACCTCGTGTACGCCTTCTTCGACACCTTCCCGGTGATCGACGCGGCGACCGCAGGCGGTCCGGTACAGGCGACCACGACGCTGATTTACAAAATCTACCGCGAAGGCTTTGCGGGGCTGGATCTCTCCGCCTCTGCCGCGCAGTCGGTCGTACTGATGTTCCTCGTCATCATCCTCACGGTGGTGCAGTTCCGCTATGTCGAAAGTAAGGTGCGCTACCAATGATTGAGAACCGTCGCGGGCTGACGATTTTCAGCCATACCATGCTGATTTTAGGGATCATCGTTATCCTCTTCCCGCTGTACGTGGCGTTTGTCGCCGCCACGCTGGACACCAGAGCGGTGTTCGACACGCCGATGACGCTGATCCCCGGCGGGCATCTGTTCGAGAACATGAAGACCATCTGGACCCGGGGCGTGGGCGCCAACAGTGCGCCGTTCTGGCTGATGATGCTCAACAGCTTCATCATGGCGTTTGGCATTACGGTCGGCAAAATTACGGTGTCGATGCTTTCGGCCTTCGCCATCGTCTGGTTCCGCTTTCCGCTGCGTAACCTCTTCTTCTGGATGATCTTCATTACGCTGATGCTGCCGGTAGAGGTGCGTATCTTCCCGACGGTGGAGGTGATCGCCAACCTGAAGATGCTCGACAGCTACGCGGGCTTAACCCTGCCGCTGATGGCCTCGGCGACCGCCACCTTCCTGTTCCGCCAGTTCTTTATGACCCTGCCGGACGAGCTGATTGAAGCGGCACGCATCGACGGCGCGTCGCCGATGCGCTTCTTCCGCGACATCGTGCTGCCGCTGTCGAAAACCAACCTTGCGGCGCTGTTTGTGATCACCTTTATCTACGGCTGGAACCAGTACCTGTGGCCGCTGCTGATTATTCAGGACGTCAACCTCGGCACCGCCGTGGCGGGCATCAAAGGCATGATCGCCACCGGCGAAGGCACCACCCTCTGGAACCAGGTGATGGCGGCGATGCTGCTCACCCTTATCCCACCCGTAGTCATTGTTTTAGCCATGCAGCGCGCGTTTGTCCGCGGCCTGGTCGATAGCGAGAAATAAGATGGCAGGTTTAAAACTTCAGGCAGTAACCAAAAGCTGGGATGGTAAAACCCAGGTGATTCAGCCGCTGACGCTCGACGTGGCGGACGGAGAATTCATCGTGATGGTCGGCCCGTCCGGCTGCGGCAAATCCACCCTGCTGCGCATGGTGGCGGGGCTGGAGCGCGTAACCTCCGGGGATATCTGGATTGATCGTCAGCGCGTCACCGAAATGGAGCCAAAAGACAGGGGCATCGCGATGGTGTTCCAGAACTACGCCCTCTATCCGCACATGAGCGTGGAAGAGAACATGGCCTGGGGGCTGAAAATCCGCGGCATGGGCAAAGGCCTTATCGACGAGCGGGTGAAAGAGGCGGCGCGTATTCTCGAGCTGGACGGCCTGCTGAAGCGCCGCCCGCGCGAGCTCTCCGGCGGCCAGCGCCAGCGCGTGGCAATGGGGCGCGCCATCGTGCGCGATCCGGCGGTATTTCTGTTCGATGAGCCGCTGTCTAACCTCGACGCCAGGCTGCGCGTGCAGATGCGTCTTGAGCTGCAGCAGCTGCACCGTCGTCTGAAAACCACCTCTCTGTACGTCACCCACGATCAGGTTGAAGCCATGACCCTCGCCCAGCGCGTGATGGTGATGAACAAAGGCGTTGCCGAGCAGATTGGTACCCCGGTGGAGGTCTACGAGAAACCGGCCACCCGTTTCGTGGCGAGCTTTATCGGCAGCCCGGCGATGAATCTGCTGGAAGGGCGTATCAGCAATGCGGGCACGCACTTTGAGCTGGAAAGCGGGATGGCATTGCCGATCAACTGGTACTATCGTGGCCACGCCGGGCGTAAGATGACGCTTGGTATCCGCCCGGAACATATTGGTTTAACCTCTCAGGCGGAAGGCGGCGTGCCGCTGGTGATGGACACGCTGGAGATGTTGGGTGCAGATAACCTGGCGCACGGGCGCTGGGGCGAGCAAAAAATGGTGGTGCGGCTGGCACATCAGGAGCGCCCTAAAGCAGGCAGTACGCTGTGGCTGCACCTGCCGGAAAACCATCTGCACCTGTTTGACGGTGAAACAGGACAACGAGTATGAGCAACTGGCCTTATCCCCACGTCGTCGCCCACCGCGGCGGCGGTAAGCTGGCGCCGGAAAATACGCTGGCGGCGATTGACGTTGGCGCACGCTACGGTCACACGATGATCGAGTTCGACGCCAAGCTGTCGAAAGACGGCGAGATTTTCCTGCTGCATGACGATAACCTCGAACGCACCAGCAACGGATGGGGCGTGGCTGGCGAGCTGCCGTGGCGCGATCTGCTGAAGGTCGACGCCGGAAGCTGGTACAGCGGCGAATTCAAAGGCGAGCCGCTGCCGCTGCTGGCGGAAGTGGCCGATCGCTGTCGCCAGCACGGCATGATGGCCAATATCGAAATCAAACCGACCACCGGCACCGGGCCGCTGACGGGCAAAGTCATTGCCCTGGCCGCGCGCGAGCTGTGGGAAGGGATGACCGCGCCGCTGCTGTCATCATTTGAAATCGATGCGCTGGAGGCCGCACAGGCGGCCGTGCCGGAGCTGCCGCGCGGGCTGCTGCTTGACGAGTGGCGCGAGGACTGGCGCGAGCTGACGACACGCTTAGCGTGCGTTTCTATCCATCTCAACCACAAGCTGCTGGATGAGGCGCGGGTGAAGATGCTGAAGGACGCGGGTCTGCATATTCTGGTCTACACGGTTAACAAACCCCAGCGCGCAGCCGAACTGCTGCGCTGGGGCGTGGACAGCATCTGTACCGATGCAATCGACCTGATCGGCCCGGACTTTAGTTCTGCGGATTAAGCATACTGCCATTCGACTGCGGCGGCAGCATGTGCTGCTGTCCGCTGCCTGACGACGTCACCCCCCCTAACATTCCGCCGTTTTTGTTCGGCAGCGGCTGCTCGCGCACCTGACCCTGCTGTACGCGCTGGGTGTTGGCATTCATCTGATTTTGCAGGCTTTGCTGCTGCATCTGGGTCTGCGTTCTCAGTTGCTGATTGAGCATTCCTTTTTGCTGCTGCTGTTGGCTCATCATCTCCGTCTGCATACGCTGCTGGCTCGGGATAACATAGCCCTGCTGGTTCGGGTTGTTCATGGTGTTGAGTGGCTGTGCGAGCGCGGCAAACGGGATCAGCGCCGCAAGAATCATCAAGCGTTTCATTGTCATTTCCTCCTTTTGAGGTCTCTCTTAAGTTTACCCTGATTTCACCATGACGATGATTTTTTAGGAGTTGTGAACCAGGCTTAAGCGGGGAATATGGATCCCTTCACCTGGAGAACAATAATGATGAAACCAACGTTTTTGCGCTGGGTCGCCATTGCCGCGCTGATGGCAGGCGGTACATTTAGCGTGGCGGCCAACCCGCCCGCGGCGCCTCCGGTCTCTTACGGCGTGGAGGAAGATGTCTTTCATCCCGTGAGGGCAACCCACGGGATGGTGGCGTCAGTGGATGCACTGGCGACCCGCGTGGGCGTCGACATTCTCAGGCAGGGCGGTAACGCGGTGGATGCAGCGGTCGCCGTCGGCTATGCGCTGGCGGTGACGCATCCGCAGGCGGGGAACCTGGGCGGCGGCGGCTTTATGATGCTGCGCACCAAAGACGGCAAAACCACCGCTATCGATTTCCGCGAAATGGCCCCTTCTCAGGCGTCCCGCGATATGTTCCTCGACGATCAGGGTAACCCTGACAGCAAAAAATCCCTGACTTCGCACCTCGCCACCGGCACGCCGGGCACCGTTGCGGGATTCTCGCTGGCGCTGGAAAAATACGGCACGATGCCGCTGAACAAGGTGGTGCAGCCTGCCATCAAGCTGGCGCGCGACGGCTTTGTGGTAAACGATGCGCTGGCGGACGATCTCAAGACCTACGGCAGCGAAGTCATTCCGAATCACGAAAACAGCAAGGCCATCTTCTGGAAAGACGGTGAGCCGCTGAAGAAGGGCGACAGGCTGGTGCAGAAGAACCTCGCCAAAAGCCTGGAGCTGATTGCGGAGCACGGCCCGGACGCCTTCTACAAAGGGGCGATTGCCGACCAGATTGCCGAAGAGATGCAGAAGAACGGCGGGCTCATCACCAAAGCGGATCTGGCGGAATACAAGGCGGTGGAGCGCGAGCCGATTAGCGGCACCTATCGCGGATACGAGGTCTTCTCCATGCCGCCGCCGTCCTCCGGTGGGATCCACATCGTGCAGATCCTCAATATTCTCGAAAACTTCGATATGCACAAGTTCGGCTTCGGCAGCGCGGACGCCATGCAGGTGATGGCGGAAGCGGAAAAACGCGCCTACGCCGACCGGTCGGAATATCTCGGCGATCCGGATTTCGTGAAGGTGCCGTGGCAGGCGCTGACCAACAAGGCGTATGCCAAATCCATTGCCGATCAGATCGACATCAACAAGGCCAAACCGTCGAGCGAGATCCGCCCCGGCAAGCTGGCGCCGTACGAAAGCAACCAGACCACCCACTTCTCGGTGGTGGATAAAGACGGTAACGCGGTGGCGGTGACCTATACGCTCAATACCACCTTCGGCACCGGGATTGTGGCGGGCAACAGCGGCATTTTGCTGAACAACGAGATGGATGATTTCTCCGCCAAGCCGGGCGTGCCGAACGTCTACGGGCTGGTGGGCGGCGATGCAAACGCCGTCGGGCCGAAGAAGCGTCCGCTGTCGTCCATGTCGCCCACCATTGTCGTGAAAGACGGGAAAACCTGGCTGGTAACCGGCAGCCCTGGCGGCAGCCGTATTATCACCACCGTGCTGCAGATGGTGGTGAACAGCATCGACTTTGGGATGAACGTCGCCGAAGCGACCAACGCACCGCGTTTCCATCACCAGTGGCTGCCGGACGAGCTGCGCGTGGAGAAGGGCTTTAGCCCGGACACCATCAAGCTGCTTGAACAGCGCGGGCAGAAGGTGGCGGTGAAGGAGGCGATGGGCAGCACCCAGAGCATTATGGTCGGGCCGGACGGGGCGCTGTTTGGCGCGTCGGATCCACGGTCGGTGGATGATTTGTCGGCGGGGTATTAACGATTCCCCTCACCCTAACCCTCTCCCCGCAGGGGAGAGGGGATTGCACGGTGCGGTCTTTTCTCCCTCGCCCCTGTGGGGAGAGGGCCGGGGTGAGGGGAGTGTGTCACTTCATTCTCGCCATATAATACGCATCCACATACTCACCGTTGCGCAGGGCAAATTTCCTGCCGGTTCCTTCGATTTCAAAACCAAAATTTTTATAGAGCGCAACTGCCGCGGGGTTATCGGCAAAGACCGTCAGTTCGATTCGTTCGATGCGCAGCCAGTTGTCGCACAGATTAACCATTTCGCTCATGAGCCTGCGGCCTACGCCGCGTCCCTGCATATCCGCAGCCACGCTGATGCCGAATGTGGCAACGTGGCTGCGACGCGGGTTTTCCATCACGTCCAGCGCCATATGTCCAATAACGCGCTGTTCCAGACAGGCAACAAGATGGCGTCGGCCTGGTTTTGTCGCAACGCGTTCGTGCCACATTTCCATTGAGGGATGAGGGAGCTGTAGCGTGTCGTGATACACATCAGGATGCGACATGATGTCGCGCAAAGCTTCTGCATCGCTGGGTTCGATGTGGCGTATCACTATCTCACTCATTCCTTATTCCTCAGTCAGTTAAACGTCCCTTCCAACATCAATGACTTTAAAACTTGAGTCAACCGCTATTTTTTGCAAAAAGTATTGGACAAGTGCGAATGAGAATGATTATTATTGCTCTGCATTCAGGAAGACCGCTACGGGAACCTGAAAGCACGACATTGCTCACATTGCTTCCAGTATTACTTTAGCCAGCTTTTAGCTGGCTTTTTTTTTGTTATGGTTAGACTCAGTAACCTTCCAAAAGGACTGAGCCATGACACTACATTGCGCATTTATTGGATTTGGTAAAAGTACGACCCGCTACCACCTGCCGTATGTTCTCAACCGTAAAGACAGCTGGCACGTGACCCATATCTACCGCCGCCGCGCGAAGCCGGAAGAGCAATCCCCGCAGTATTCTCATGTCCATTTCACCAGCGATCTTGATGAAGTTCTTAACGACCCGCAGGTCAAACTGGTTGTCGTCTGCACCCACGCCGACAGCCATTTTGACTACGCGAAACGCGCGCTGGAAGCGGGCAAAAACGTGCTGGTAGAAAAACCGTTCACCCCGACCATCGCCGAAGCAAAAGAGCTGTTCGCGCTGGCGAAAAGTAAAGGCCTGACCGTTACGCCGTATCAGAACCGTCGCTTTGACAGCTGCTTCCTGACGGCAAAAAAGGCGATTGAAAGCGGCAAGCTGGGCGGCATTGTGGAAATCGAAAGCCACTTCGATTACTACCGTCCGGTGGCGGAGACCCAACCCGGCCTGCCGCAGGACGGCTCGTTCTATGGTCTGGGCGTGCATACGATGGACCAGATCATCTCCCTGTTTGGCCGACCGGACCACGTGGCGTATGACATCCGCAGCCTGCGTAATAAAGCCAACCCGGACGACACCTTTGAAGCGCAGCTGTTCTACGGCGACCTGAAAGCCATCGTCAAAACCAGTCATCTGGTGAAAATCGACTATCCGAAATTTATCGTTCACGGAACCCGAGGCTCGTTCATCAAGTACGGCATCGACCAGCAGGAGACCAGCCTGAAGGCTAACATCATGCCGGGTGAGCCGGGCTTTGCGGCGGATGATTCCGTGGGCATTCTGGAATACGTAAACGATGAGGGCGTGACGGTCAGGGAAGAGATGAAACCGGAAATTGGCGACTATGGCCGCGTCTACGATGCGCTGTATGAAACTCTCACAACCGGCGCGCCGAATTACGTCAAGGAATCTGACGTTCTGACCAACCTGGAAATCCTCGAGCGGGCCTTCGAGCAGGCTTCTCCTGCCACGGTAACCCTCGCGAAATAAGCAAAAACGGCTCCTCTGCGCTTATTCATAATTTTTGAACAGAGGAGTCAATTTTCACCCTCTATGATCCCAGGCGGTTTGCGTCCACACTTATTCCATCGAAACGAACTGAGGGTGAAAACAATGATCTACTTACGCAAAGCAAACGAACGTGGTCACGCGAATCATGGCTGGCTGGACTCATGGCATTCATTCTCGTTTGCCGACTACTACGACCCGAACTTCATGGGCTTCTCCGCACTGCGCGTGATTAACGACGACGTGATTGATGCAGGCCAGGGCTTCGGTACCCACCCGCACAAAGACATGGAAATCCTGACCTATGTGCTGGAAGGGGCGGTTGAGCACCAGGACAGCATGGGCAACAAAGAGCAGGTTCCGGCGGGCGAGTTCCAGATTATGAGCGCGGGTACCGGGGTGCGTCACTCCGAGTACAACCCGAGCAAAACGGAAAAACTGCACCTGTATCAAATCTGGATCATTCCAGAAGAGACCGGCATCACGCCGCGCTACGAGCAGCGCCGCTTCGACGCGAAACAGGGCAAACAGCTGGTGCTGTCCCCGGATGCGCGTGAAGGTTCTCTGAAGGTTCATCAGGATATGGAGCTGTACCGCTGGGCGCTGGCGAAAGACGAACAGTCTGTGCACCAGATTGCCGCCAACCGCCGCGTCTGGATCCAGGTGGTGAAAGGTGAAGTGTCCATCAACGGCACCAAAGCGACAACCGCCGATGGCCTGGCCGTCTGGGATGAGCAGGCGCTCTCCGTGCATGCCGACAGCGAAAGTGAAATTCTGCTGTTTGACCTGCCGCCGGTGTAATAAATCATAAATAAATGCCCATCCTTCCCTTTGACAGGGGAAGGATGGGCTTTGTCCGTGATAAACTGAGCAAATCTTTCACTTCAAGATTTCTCAGGACGATGAAAAAGAAACGCCCCGTACTTCAGGATGTCGCCGATCGCGTCGGTGTGACCAAAATGACGGTCAGCCGTTTTTTACGTAACCCGGAGCAGGTTTCCGTGGCGTTACGTGGCAAGATTGCCGCTGCCCTTGATGAACTGGGTTATATCCCCAACCGCGCGCCCGATATTCTCTCCAATGCGACCAGCCGTGCGGTGGGCGTTCTGCTTCCTTCCCTGACCAACCAGGTTTTCGCCGAAGTTTTGCGCGGCATTGAAAGCGTCACCGATGCTTTTGGCTATCAGACCATGCTCGCCCACTACGGGTACAAGCCGGAGCTGGAAGAAGAACGTCTTGAATCGATGCTTTCCTGGAACATCGACGGCCTGATTTTAACGGAACGTACCCACACTGCCCGCACGCTCAAAATGATCGAAGTGGCCGGTATCCCGGTGGTGGAGCTGATGGACAGCCAGTCGCCGTGCCTCGATATCGCCGTGGGGTTCGATAACTTCGAAGCGGCGCGCCAGATGACGGCGGCCATCATCGCCCGTGGGCATCGTCATATCGCCTATCTGGGTGCGCGTCTTGATGAACGTACTATCATCAAACAGAAGGGATACGAGCAGGCGATGCTCGACGCGAACTTAACCCCCTACAGCGTGATGGTGGAGCAGTCCTCTTCCTATACGTCGGGTATTGAACTGATTCGTCAGGCACGACGCGAGTATCCGCAACTGGACGGTATTTTCTGCACCAACGATGACCTTGCGGTCGGCGCGGCGTTTGAGTGTCAGCGTCTGGGGCTCAAGATCCCTGATGATATGGCAATTGCCGGTTTCCACGGCCACGACATCGGCCAGGTGATGGAGCCGCGTCTGGCGAGCGTCCTCACCCCGCGTGAACGTATGGGCCGCATTGGCGCAGAACGCCTGCTGGCGCGCATTCGTGGCGAGACGGTTACCCCAAAAATGTTAGATTTAGGTTTCACCTTGTCACCGGGTGGATCTATTTGAACTGACAAATTTGAAGTAGCTCACACTTATTCACTTCGCGCACGTTTGGATATTGCTTCTCTTTTGCCCCGGCAGGACAATGTTACCGATAACTGTTACCCGTAACAATTGACTGAGGGACACCCTTTGAGCACGACTAATCACGATCACCACGTCTACGTCCTGATGGGCGTTTCCGGTAGCGGGAAATCAGCCGTAGCCAGCGAAGTGGCGCATCAACTCCAGGCTGCGTTTCTTGATGGCGACTTCCTCCATCCGCGCAGCAACATCATGAAAATGGCCTCCGGCGAGCCGCTGAACGACGACGACCGCAAACCGTGGTTGCAGGCGCTGAATGACGCCGCGTTCGCTATGCAGCGTACCAACAAAGTCTCCCTGATTGTTTGCTCCGCGCTGAAAAAAACCTACCGCGACCTGCTGCGCGACGGCAACCCGAACCTCTCTTTCATCTACCTGAAAGGGGATTTCGAGGTGATTGAAAGCCGCCTGAAGGCGCGTAAAGGTCACTTCTTCAAAACCCAGATGCTGGTGACGCAGTTCGAAGCGCTGCAGGAGCCGGGTGAAGATGAGAAAGACGTCTTAGTGGTTGATATCGATCAGTCACTGGAGGGTGTTGTTGCTAGCACCATCGAGGTCATTAATAAAAGGCAGTAAGTTTTGAGTACATTAACGCTAGTTTTGACAGCAGTGGGTTCCGTGTTGCTGCTGCTGTTTTTAGTGATGAAGGCGCGTATGCACGCTTTTGTCGCTTTGATGGTGGTTTCTATAGGTGCAGGTCTCTTTTCCGGTATGCCGCTCGACAAGATCGCCGCGACGATGGAAAAAGGGATGGGAGGCACGCTGGGCTTCCTGGCGATTGTGGTCGCCCTTGGCGCGATGTTTGGCAAGATTTTGCACGAGACGGGCGCGGTCGACCAGATTGCCGTCAAGATGCTGAAATCCTTCGGCCACAGCCGCGCGCACTACGCGATTGGTCTGGCGGGCCTGATTTGCGCGCTGCCGCTGTTCTTCGAAGTGGCCGTTGTGCTGCTGATAAGCGTCGCGTTCTCCATGGCGCGCCATACCGGCACTAACCTCGTGAAGCTGGTTATTCCGCTGTTTGCGGGCGTGGCGGCGGCTGCAGCGTTTCTGCTGCCGGGGCCTGCGCCGATGCTGCTGGCGTCCCAGATGCACGCCGACTTTGGCTGGATGATCCTGATTGGCCTGTGCGCGGCAATTCCAGGGATGATTATTGCCGGTCCGCTGTGGGGCAACTTCATCAGCCGTTACGTTGAGCTGCATATTCCGGACGACATCACCGAGCCGCACCTGGGCGAGGGCAAAATGCCGTCCTTCGGCTTCAGCCTGTCGCTGATCCTGCTGCCGCTGGTTCTCGTGGGTCTGAAAACCATCGCCGCGCGCTTTGTGCCGGTGGGTTCCAGCGCCTATGAATGGTTCGAGTTCATCGGTCACCCGTTCACGGCGATCCTGGTGGCCTGTCTGGTGGCGATTTACGGCCTGGCGATGCGTCAGGGAATGCCGAAAGACCGGGTGATGGAGATCTGCGGTGCCGCGCTGCAGCCGGCGGGTATTATCCTGCTGGTGATCGGTGCCGGCGGCGTGTTCAAGCAGGTGCTGGTGGATTCTGGCGTGGGTCCGGCTCTGGGCGAAGCGCTGACCGGGATGGGCCTGCCGATTGCGGTAACCTGCTTCGTGCTGGCGGCGGCGGTGCGTATCATTCAGGGTTCCGCAACCGTGGCGTGCTTAACCGCCGTGGGTCTGGTGATGCCGGTGATTGAACAGCTGAACTACTCGGGTGCGCAGATGGCGGCGCTGTCTATCTGTATTGCGGGCGGTTCGATTGTAGTCTCTCACGTTAACGACGCGGGCTTCTGGCTGTTCGGGAAATTTACCGGCGCTACCGAAGCGCAAACCCTGAAAACCTGGACGCTGATGGAAACCATCCTCGGCACGACGGGTGCGATTGTCGGGATGATTGCTTTCACATTGCTGAGCTGAATGCGGTGATTTAACAAGGCTCAAAAATAAGGCCCGGTAGCGTTAACGCTTACCGGGCCTTTATATTATGCAGAACGCCAGGCCGGGTCAGGTGAAACCCCACCCGGCTTTTTTACATCACTCGCCCTGCGTCGCGCTCTCAATCGTCAAACGCACATCCGAGGTGATCAGTTCTGCCAGCATCTGATACACCTTCAGCGTCTCTTCCGGCTCGGCATCGCCCGTATCGCTGATGTAGCCTTCGTCGCGCAGCGTCAGAACCAGGGTGCTGAAGACTGCTTTATCGAAGAATTCAGGGGCGTTAATGCCGTGCAGCACGGACAGGCGCTGGGCCAGCGTCCGGCTCTCTTTCTCCAGCGTACCGCGGTTGATAGACGGGTTCGCACTCAGCAGCCAGAACGTAATGGCGTAGCGCTGCAGCGTTTCGCGCGCGCCGGCCGCCAGCAGTTGCAGGGTACGGGAACGCGACGGATTGATGTGGAGTTCGTCGTTTGAAACGGCGATCAGCCCCTGACGACGCAGCTCTTCCGTCAGTTTGTCCAGTTCGCCCGCCAGCTCATCCTTACTCCAGCGCAGGAACAGTTCCGCTTTCAGCATCGGATAGAGCGTCTCAACGTGACGCAATAGCTCCTGACGCGAAATACTGCGGTGCTGGGTGATGATAGCCGCCATGAGCGACGGCAGCATCAGCATATGGGTGATGTTGTTGCGGTAGTAGGTCATCAGCACTGCCTGTTCGCGCGGCAGAATGATGATGTCGCCGATCGTGTCCTTTTCGACTTCAAACTTGTTCATCTGCAAAGCGTGATCGATAAGCTCACTGGCGGTAGCAGAAGGCACGGTTGAATCAACGGAATACGGCACGTTGCGCATCATGTCCAGATAGCAATCCAGCTGCTCCGTGAGCTGCTCGCGGGTCAGCGAGCGCTGACGCGAAGCCAGAAGCGCCGTACAGCACAGGTTCATGGCGTTAGCCGCACCGGCGTTGTTAATGCGCACCATCAGCTCGGACGCGATGCCGTTGACCGTTGGCGTCAGCCAGGCTGGACGAATCGCTTCGATTGGATCGATGGATTCACGCCACTCGGGAACGTGATGGTTCAGGTACGTCATCAGCGGCATCGGCTCGCCGAAGTTCACGTAGCCCTGACCGAGATTACGTAGCTTGCTCAAGCCGCGCAGCATCTGCGGCAGGCTCTCTTTCTCTTTGGTCGCACCGCGCAGCTCTTTCGCGTACGTGCCCACTTCCATTACGTGCTCATAGCCAATGTAGATTGGCACCAGCGTGATTGGACGGGTTCCTCCGCGCAGCATCGCCTGAATGGTCATCGACAGCGTGCCGGTCTTCGGATCGAGCAGACGTCCGGTACGGGAACGACCGCCCTCCACGAAGTACTCAACGGAATAGCCGCGGCTGAACAGCTCGCCCAGATATTCGCGGAACACGGTGGAGTAGAGCTTGTTGCCCTTGAAGGTACGACGGATAAAGAACGCGCCCAGGCGGCGGAAAATCGGACCTGCTGGCCAGAAATTCAGGTTGATACCGGCAGCAATATGCGGCGGTACCAGTCCCTGGTGATAGAGCACGTAGGAAAGAAGCAGGTAGTCCATGTGGCTGCGGTGGCAGGGAACATAGACAATCTCATGGCCATCATGCGCCAGCTGGCGTACGCGCTCGGCGTTATGAACGTTGATGCCCTGATACAGGCGGTTCCAGGTAAAGCCGAGAATACGATCGGACAGGCGAATCATCTCGTAAGAGAAGTTCGCTGCAATCTCTTCCATCAGCGCAATGGCGTTCTGCTGGGCTTTCTCATGCGATATTTTCTTGCTGCGCGCTTCGTCTTCAACGGCGCGAGCAATCGCTTTGGAGGCCAGCAGCTTGTTGAACAGATCCTGACGCGCCGGGAGACGCGGCCCTACGGCAGCCAGGCGCTGTCGGGCGAAGTGCATACGCGCCACGCGCGCCAGTTTTTGCGCGATGATCTTGTCGGTACCGTGCTCGTCCGCCATTCGACGCAGCGAAACGGAAGGGGAGAAACGCACAAAGCTGTCGCGTCCCAGCCAGGAGACCGCGAAGAACTTCTGGATGCCATTAAGCATGCGCAGCGGCGGGTTCTCTTCACCTTTTTCACGGCCCGGACGACGACCAAACATCACCGATACCGGCACCATCTGCACATCCAGATCGGGGTTGCTGCGGTGCAGGTCAAGATAGTCGTGGAACAGCTTGATGGACTCTTCTTTTGGCGTGTAATAGGTAAACACGCGCGGTCCACCGTGAATGAACACGTAGCGCGGCAGCAGCGTACCGTCAACTTCAAGCGGTTCAAGCGGGTCAGGTAAGTCATGCGCCAGACACTGGGCGCGAAGCGTCAGTAAGTCTGCCTTCGAGTTATAAGGCAAAACGTACATAATAGGACGCGACGTATCGAGCCCCAATTCCAGCGCGGGTTCTGCTGGGATAGACTTGCTTTTTACCAGGATGCTTAATGGTAAATTAAGTAATTTGTAGTAAATTCGTGGCCAGCCGGACATAAACGATGTAAAGCCTCTGGTTAATAATGCAATTGCGGCGCAAGGATAACAGAAAGCGCGCAAAATTTCTGTTGTTACCCGTCATACTTCAGGCTGTAGCGAAACGCGCTACAGTTCCTGTTACTGACGCTTTTTTTCATAAAAGGTTCTTTTAATGGCCAATAATACCACTGGGTTAACGCGTATCATCAAAGCCGCCGGCTATTCATGGAAAGGTTTCCGTGCCGCGTGGATCAACGAAGCTGCCTTTCGCCAGGAGGGCGTCGCCGCTATCATCGCGGTGATCGTCGCCTGTTTCCTTGATATTGATGCTATTACCCGCGTACTTCTAATCGGTTCCGTGCTTCTGGTGATGATAGTGGAAATTCTTAATAGCGCTATTGAGGCCGTTGTTGATCGCATAGGTTCAGATTTCCATGAGCTTTCTGGCCGCGCAAAAGACATGGGCTCTGCTGCCGTGCTGCTGGCGATTATCACTGCTGTTATCACCTGGGTCACGCTGCTTTGGTCACATTTCCGATGAGCCTCGAGGAATAATTAAGTCCCTGGTTTTTTGTGCAGTTTTTGGTTCCAAAATCGCCTTTGACTGTATATACTCACAGCATAACTGTATATACACCCAGGGGGCGGAATGAAAGCGTTAACGACCAGGCAGCAAGAGGTGTTTGATCTCATCCGGGATCATATCGGCCAGACGGGTATGCCACCCACGCGTGCGGAAATCGCGCAGCGTCTGGGCTTCCGTTCTCCGAATGCTGCTGAAGAACACCTGAAAGCGCTGGCGCGTAAAGGCGTGATTGAGATTGTTTCAGGCGCGTCACGCGGTATCCGCCTGCTGGTGGAAGAAGAGACGGGCATTCCGCTGATAGGCCGTGTTGCTGCCGGTGAGCCTTTACTGGCACAGCAGCATATTGAAGGCCACTACCAGGTCGATCCTGGCATGTTCAAACCAAGCGCTGATTTCCTGCTGCGCGTCAGCGGTATGTCGATGAAAGACATCGGTATTCTTGACGGCGATCTGCTTGCGGTGCACAAAACGCAGGATGTGCGTAACGGCCAGGTGGTTGTCGCGCGCATAGATGATGAAGTCACCGTCAAGCGTCTGAAAAAACAGGGGAACACCGTTCAGCTACTGCCTGAAAACAACGAGTTCTCCCCGATTGTGGTCGATCTCCGCGAACACAACTTCTCTATCGAAGGACTGGCGGTTGGGGTCATTCGCAACGGCGAATGGCTGTAACCTCTTCCTGACAGGCTATGGCGCCGCTGTAGCCTGCTCCATTCTCGACTCCCGGTATTTTTCATGTCACTGCTGACGGCATCCGATAAGGCATTGTGGCGTCTTGCTCTGCCGATGATTTTCTCCAATATTACCGTTCCCTTGCTGGGTCTGGTCGATACTGCCGTTATTGGCCACCTTGATTCGCCTGTTTATCTTGGCGGCGTGGCGATTGGCGCGACGGCAACCAGCTTCCTGTTTATGCTGCTGCTCTTTTTGCGCATGAGCACCACCGGGCTCACGGCCCAGGCTTATGGTGCAAAAGATCCGCTGCGTCTGGCGCGCGCGCTGGTCCAGCCGCTGATCCTTGCGCTCGGTGCAGGGGCGTTAATCGTTTTATTTCGTGCGCCTCTTATCGACCTTGCGCTCCATGTTGTCGGCGGCAGCGAGGCGGTACTTGCTCAGGCGCGACGTTTCCTTGAAATCCGCTGGCTCAGCGCGCCCGCCTCGCTGGCAAACCTGGTTCTGCTGGGGTGGCTCCTGGGCGTTCAGTACGCCCGTGCACCAGTGATTTTGCTGGTGGTAGGCAACCTTCTCAACATTGTGCTGGATGTCTGGCTGGTAATGGGCCTGCATATGAACGTGCGGGGCGCGGCGCTGGCGACGGCAATTGCCGAATACGGAACCTTTATTATTGGTCTGTGGATGGTCTGGCGCGTGCTGGCGATGCGCGGCATCTCCCTGGCGCAGCTCAAAACTGCATGGCGCGGCAATATCCGTAGGCTGCTGGCGCTTAATCGTGACATCATGCTGCGCTCGCTGCTGCTTCAGCTCTGCTTCGGCGCGCTGACGGTTTTCGGGGCGCGACTGGGGCCAGAAATCGTTGCGGTCA
The DNA here is from genome assembly GCF_056856775.1 of Enterobacter sp. QK-SA4. NCBI lineage: Bacteria > Pseudomonadati > Pseudomonadota > Gammaproteobacteria > Enterobacterales > Enterobacteriaceae > Enterobacter > Enterobacter sp. QK-SA4. The sequence continues at coordinate 4,411,887 of NZ_JBXFXH010000007.1, read as the reverse complement.
ACGCGGTATTGATGACGCTACTGACCTTTACCGCCTACGCGCTGGACGGTTTTGCCTATGCGGTAGAAGCGTATTCCGGGCAGGCTTACGGCGCGCGCGAAAGCGGGCAGCTGCGGGACGTCTGGCGGGCAGCCTGCCGCCAGTCGGGACTGGTGGCGCTGGCGTTCGGCCTGGTTTATGCCTGCCTTGGTGAGCAAATCGTCGCGTTGCTTACGTCTATCCCTGCGCTGCGCGAGCTGGCGAGTCACTATCTCATCTGGCAAGTCATCTTACCGGTGGTCGGCGTCTGGTGTTATCTGCTGGACGGCATGTTTATTGGTGCGACGCGCGGAGCGGAAATGCGCAACAGCATGGCGGTCGCGGCGGCAGGGTTTGGCCTGACGCTGCTGACGCTTCCCTGGCTGGGTAATCACGGTTTGTGGCTGGCCCTGGCCGTTTTCCTCTCGCTGAGAGGGATATCGCTGGCTTTTATCTGGCATCGCCACTGGCAAAACGATACCTGGTTCCCTACACGTCACGATATATCGTGACGGTTAAAGATTCCGAATATGAAATCAACTGCCGAATCCTTAACTACAATAATTATCACGTCCAGCAGAAAAGAACGTAACGGACGTTACGACCCGACGCTTAACTAAGAGGACACGATGATGAATAAAGACGAAATCGGCGGCAACTGGAAGCAGTTCAAAGGTAAAGCGAAAGAACAGTGGGGTAAGCTGACTGATGACGATATGACCGTCATTGAAGGTAAACGCGATCAGCTTGTCGGTAAAATTCAGGAACGTTACGGCTACGCGAAAGACCAGGCGGAAAAAGAAGTGGGCGACTGGGAAAAACGCAACGACTACCGCTGGTAACCGGGCTTTACCCGCAAGTACAAGGAAGTACACCCTGAGGGCGGCCATGAGCCGCCTTTTCTTTTGCCGTTAACGCGGTTTTTTCTTCACAAGAATAGAGTGGTCGTGCTGACACGCGTCCTGATGACGACAGGCTTCCACTTCCACGCAGGCAGAGCACAGTCCGTGCGCTTCAATCACGTTATGACGCAGGGCAAAACCCATTTTCGCTGCCAGCGTATGCATAATATCTTCCACGCCTTCCGCAGCCTCTTCTTTCACCACGCCGCATCGGTCACAGATAAACATCGCCGATGTGTGGGTAGGCTGATCGAACAGATGGCACAACACATAGCTGTTTGTGGACTCAACTTTATGCACGAATCCTTGTTCCAGCAGGAAATCCAGCGCGCGATACACCGTCGGTGGCTTCGCCTGCGGCTCGCTTTCGCGGAGCAGGTCGAGGAGATCGTAGGCGCTGATAGCACCCTGCTGCAGGCTCATCAGACGTAAGACTTCAAGGCGCTGCGGAGTCAGGCGCACATTGCGTTGCGCACATAGCTTTTCGGCCTGCGCTAACAGCTCTTTTGTGGACTTATCCATTTAGCACCCCGGATGTTATAGGACGGAAACCCCCACTTTATCATGTTCTGGTAAAAACGCCGAGATCCGCCAGTCTGTGCTATACCTGACCCATTACAAACCGGGAAATAAACAATGAAAAAACCTGACTGTATTCGGCACTGGCGCGACGTTGAAGGCGCGGATGATTCGACCTACCCAGATAGCGATGAGCGTTTTTCTATCGGCGCCCCGTTGGCTCGCAAGCTTGGGCTCGGGCGCATTGGTATCCATCATGAGCGTTTACCGCCCGGGCGCAGGACGTCCTATCCGCATGCGGAAAGCGATGAAGAAGAGTTCGTTTATGTGCTCGAAGGTCATCCAGAAGCGTGGATTAATGGCTATTTATGGAAACTTGAACCGGGCGACAGCGTGGGGTTTCCTGCCGGAACGGGTATTTGCCATACCTTTATCAACAACACGGACGAAGAGGTGCGGTTACTGGTCGTTGGCGAGGCCAACAAGAAACACAATCGCATCTACTATCCGCTTAACCCCGTTTATGCCGCTACCCGTGAGGATCGCTGGGTAGACCACCCGCCCCAGTTTTTTGGACCGCATGATGGAAAACCTGGGAAAAAATAATTTCCTCTTCTATAAATATTGAGGGCCGTCACAAAATACAACAGGCCGTAAGGAAGTTTTACTTAGGGATAGAAATAGCGGGTCTTTTACTACTTATTCACAGCAATAGTTCGTTCCTGTTTGGGTGATAACAGACAGGGGTTATTTCATAACAGACTATAACGGGCATACTGTGAAAAAAAATTTTAAATTTTCGGTGGTTAGTATCGCTGTTTCCTTGTTTATGGCAAATCAGGCGGGAGCAGCCAATACCTGGACAGAATCACGGAGTGACGCAATGGGTGGCACTGGCGTTGCCTCCGGGAGCTATGGTAGCGGGGCGTTAATCAACCCCGCGTTGCTGGCAAAGGCAAAACCGGACGATGATGTGACGGTCATTTTGCCGGCCGTTGGCGTTCAGGTGACGGATGAGGACAATCTTCAGGATGAGATTGATACCATCAACGACAAAATTAATCACTATAAGGATGTGGTTGATAACCTTACGCCAATTCAGGTCATCACCAATCCGTTAGGTTCCATTAATCAATTCCAGGGCGCGGCCAAAGATCTGGCCGATGAGCTGGACTATCTCAAGGGCAAAACCGCACGCGCGACGGCAGGCGCAGGGCTTGCCGTGAGTATTCCTAACGATGTGCTTTCCGTGGCCTTTATGGCGAAAGGGTACGCCCATGGCCGGGTGAGTTCGTCTATCGATCAGCAAGATATTGATTATCTGCGCGGTATTCAACGAAGCAATGTGGTGGCTGCCGGTGTTGCCCTGGACGCTGCGCTGAACGGTACGGATCAGATCACTAAAAATCTCAACTCAACGGCGTCTGGCCGGGCAGCGATTGTGTCCGACTATGGTGTTGCCGTTGCCCGTCAGTTTGACCTCGGCGGCGTCCCGGTTTCCGTAGGGGTTACGCCAAAACTGCAAAAAACCTGGGTCTATAACTACACCACGTCAATCTACGATTATGACAGTAACAAGTGGAACGACAGCCGCTACCGCACGGACGACACGGGCTTTAACGTCGATGCCGGTATTGCGGCTGATTTCGGCGAACACTGGACCGTTGGCGTGAGCGGCCAAAACCTGATGTCGCGCGATATCGACACCAAAGATATCCGTATCCGCAACGGCCGGACGGGAGAAGTGGTGAGCTATAAAGACACCTACCAGATCCGTCCGCTGGTGACCGCCGGTGCCGCCTGGCACAACGACCTGGTGACGCTGACCGCCGATGGCGATCTGACGGAAACCAAAGGCTTCAAGAGCGAAGATACGTCGCAGTACGTGGGGGTCGGTGCCGAGGTTACGCCGCTCAGCTGGCTGGCGGTGCGTGCGGGTTATCGCGCGGACGTGAAGGGTAACGACAGCAATGTCTTTACCGGCGGTGTCGGTTTCGCGCCGTTCAGTACCGTTCATGTTGACCTGATGGGTCTGTACGGCGAGGACGAAACCTGGGGTGCCGGGGCTCAGCTGAGCATGACGTTCTAAAGTCCACCGGAGGCGCTGCGCCTCCGGCTTTTCTTTGTGCTATAGTAGCGCCCCTTTTCAACCAGATGCTTAAAACTTCGCCATGTCGTCAGAATTACAGACCGCTTTCCCTGCACACCGTTTCTCCATTGCGCCGATGCTCGACTGGACGGACAGACACTGCCGCTATTTCCTGCGCCAGCTCTCCCGCCATACGCTGCTGTACACCGAAATGGTGACCACGGGCGCAATCATTCACGGGAAGGGCGACTATCTGGCCTATAGCGAAGAAGAGCATCCGGTTGCCCTGCAGCTGGGCGGCAGCGATCCGGCCGCGCTGGCGCAGTGCGCGAAGCTGGCGGAAGAACGCGGCTACGACGAGATCAACCTGAACGTTGGCTGCCCGTCCGACCGCGTGCAAAACGGCATGTTTGGCGCCTGTCTGATGGGGAATGCACAGCTGGTAGCGGACTGTATCAAGGCGATGCGCGATGTGGTCTCCATTCCGGTCACGGTCAAAACCCGTATCGGCATTGACGACCAGGACAGCTACGAATTCCTGTGCGACTTCATCAACACGGTATCCGGGAAAGGCGAGTGCGAGATGTTCATCATTCACGCGCGAAAAGCCTGGCTCTCCGGCCTCAGCCCGAAAGAGAACCGTGAGATCCCGCCGCTGGACTATCCGCGCGTGTATCAACTGAAGCGTGACTTCCCGCACCTGACGATGTCCATCAACGGTGGCATCAAGTCGCTGGAAGAGGCCAAAGCGCATCTGGGGCATATGGATGGCGTGATGGTCGGGCGCGAGGCGTATCAAAACCCGGGTATTCTGACGACGGTCGATCGCGAAATCTTTGGTATCGAAGGCGCGGACACCGATCCGGTTGCGGTCGTGCGTGCGATGTACCCTTACATTGAGCGCGAGTTGAGCAATGGTACCTATCTCGGCCATATCACCCGCCATATGCTTGGTCTGTTCCAGGGGATTCCGGGCGCGCGTCAGTGGCGCCGCTACCTGAGCGAGAATGCGCATAAAGCCGGTGCCGATATTGAGGTGCTGGAACATGCGCTGCGACTGGTGGCAGACAAGCGATAACTTTCGCTAAAAGTTCGTCAAATTCACCACGCCCTGCGAACGCTCGCGGGGCTTTTTGCTTTAATAACAACAGCTTAATGCTGGCATGATTCTTGTAATGCTGACTGCATTACTCGGGAACTCGTGGGAGAACACCATGCTGGAACTACTTTTTGTGATTGGCTTTTTTGTCATGCTGTTAGCGACAGGCGTTTCGCTGCTCGGCATTCTGGCGGCTATCGTGGTGGCGACGGTGGTCATGTTTATTGGCGGACTGTTTGCGCTGACGATCAAACTGTTGCCGTGGCTACTGCTGGCCATTGCGGTCGTGTGGGTGATTCGGGCGATTAAAGCGCCAAAAGTGCCCAGTTATCAGCGCAATAACCGCTTCCGTTACTAAGGTATTGAGGGGTTCGTCACATACTTGTAACTTTTCCGGCGGCATGGCTTAGAACAGAATAGGATTTAGTTATCGAATCTGTCACTATGACTGCCGTTAAAGAATTCATCGAGCTGTACCCTACATACAGCCGAACTAAAAAAAGAAAGGGCTTCCCACGGGAAGCCCAATTTCTTTTGGGACTCAGGGAATCAACAAGCTCGATCCCTGCGTCGCCCGGCTCTCCAGCACCTCATGCGCGCGCCGCGCATCGGTCAGCGCGAATTTTTGCGCATCTGACACCTCCACTTTGATGACGCCGCTGGCGATCAGCGAGAACAGCTCGTTGCTGGCTTCCTCAAGTTCTTCCCGGTTGGTGATGTATCCTTGCAGGGAAGGGCGAGTCACATACAGCGAACCTTTCTGATTCAGAATACCGAGGTTAACGCCGGTTACCGCGCCTGACGAATTGCCGAAGCTGACCATCAGACCACGGCGCTGCAGACAGTCCAGCGACGCTTCCCACGTGTCTTTCCCCACCGAGTCATACACCACGCGCACTTTTTTGCCGCTGGTGATCTCCTTCAGCCGCTCAACAATGCTCTCTTCACGATAGTTAATCACCTGCCAGGCGCCCGCCTGCAGCGCGCGCTGCGCTTTTTGTGCATTTCCGACGGTGCCGATAAGCTTCGCGCCCAGTGCCTTTGCCCACTGACAGGCGATGAGCCCGACGCCACCCGCTGCGGCATGGAACAGGAACTGCTCGTCGGGTTTAATTTCATAGGTTTTGCGCAGCAGGTAGTAAACCGTCAGGCCTTTCAGAAACGAGGCCGCCGCCTGCTCAAAGGAGATGGCGTTAGGCAGCAGGGCGGCTTTATCCGCCGGAACGTTGTGGACGGAGCTGTAAGCGCCCAGCGCAGACTGCGCGTATACCACGCGATCGCCCTCTTTAATATGCTTAACCGCGCTGCCCACTTTAACGACGACACCGGCCGCCTCGGTGCCCAGGCCGCTCGGCATTGACGGCGGCGGGTAGAGACCGCCGCGAATATAGGTGTCGATGTAGTTAATGCCGATGGCTTTGTTTTCAACCTGCACTTCGTTTTCGCCAGGCGCGGCAGGTGTGAACTCCACCGCTTTCAGTACGTCTGGCCCACCGTGTTTCTGGAATTCAATGCGCGTTGCCATGCTCCCTCCGTAAGAAAAATATGGTAATCTTTCGACCCACTCTTTATCTCGGTAACTCCATTCACTATGGCAGGAAACAAACCCTTCAACAAACAGACTGAACCTCGCGAGCGTGATTTCCAGGTCGCAGGGTTAAAGGTCCCGCCGCACTCGATTGAAGCGGAACAGTCGGTGTTGGGCGGTTTAATGCTGGATAACGAGCGCTGGGACGACGTCGCCGAGCGCGTCGTGGCGGAAGATTTCTACACCCGCCCGCACCGCCACATCTTTACTGAAATGGCGCGCCTGCAGGAATCGGGCAGCCCGATCGACCTGATCACGCTCGCGGAATCGCTGGAGCGTCTTGGTCAGCTCGACAGCTGCGGCGGGTTTGCCTATCTGGCGGAACTGTCAAAAAACACGCCTAGTGCGGCGAACATCAGCGCTTATGCCGATATCGTGCGCGAACGTGCCGTCGTCCGCGAGATGATCTCGGTGGCGAATGAGATCGCCGAGGCCGGTTTTGATCCGCAGGGGCGCACCAGCGAAGACCTGCTCGACCTGGCTGAATCCCGCGTCTTTAAAATCGCCGAAAGCCGCGCCAATAAAGACGAAGGCCCAAAAAACATCGCCGATGTCCTCGACGCCACCGTTGCCCGTATTGAACAGCTGTTCCAGCAGCCGCACGACGGTGTGACCGGGGTAAACACCGGCTATGACGATTTGAACAAGAAAACCGCCGGCCTGCAGCCGTCGGATTTGATTATCGTCGCCGCGCGTCCGTCGATGGGTAAAACTACCTTTGCGATGAACCTCGTCGAAAACGCGGCGATGTTGCAGGATAAGCCGGTGCTGATCTTCAGCCTTGAGATGCCCTCCGAGCAGATTATGATGCGTTCTCTGGCGTCGCTGTCGCGCGTAGATCAGACCCGCATTCGTACCGGCCAGCTTGATGATGAAGACTGGGCGCGCATCTCCGGCACCATGGGCATTCTGCTGGAAAAACGTAACATCTATATCGATGACTCGTCCGGCCTGACGCCGACGGAAGTGCGCTCCCGCGCGCGCCGTATCGCCCGTGAACACGGTGGCATCGGCCTCATCATGATCGACTACCTTCAGCTGATGCGCGTCCCGTCGCTTTCCGACAACCGTACGCTTGAAATTGCGGAGATTTCCCGCTCGCTCAAGGCGTTAGCCAAAGAGCTGCACGTACCGGTAGTCGCGCTGTCGCAGCTGAACCGCTCTCTGGAACAACGTGCCGACAAGCGCCCGGTCAACTCTGACCTGCGTGAGTCCGGCTCCATCGAGCAGGATGCCGACTTAATTATGTTTATCTACCGTGATGAGGTTTATCACGAGAACAGTGACCTGAAAGGGATCGCCGAAATTATTATTGGTAAACAACGTAACGGCCCAATCGGGACGGTGCGTCTGACCTTTAACGGACAGTGGTCGCGTTTCGACAACTATGCCGGTCCTCAATATGATGATGAGTAATTTCTAAGGAATTCAAATGCAAGCGGCAACTGTTGTTATTAACCGCCGCGCTCTGCGACACAACCTGCAACGTCTGCGTGAACTGGCGCCTGCCAGCAAGCTCGTTGCAGTCGTGAAAGCGAACGCTTACGGACACGGTCTTCTTGAGACCGCGCGAACGCTCCCCGATGCAGACGCCTTTGGCGTCGCCCGTCTTGAAGAAGCCCTCCGCCTGCGCGCGGGCGGCATTACTCAACCCATACTGCTCCTCGAAGGCTTTTTCGAAGCCAGCGATCTGCCGACCATTGCTGACCAGCATCTGCACACGGCGGTACATAACGAAGAACAGCTAACCGCACTCGAAACCGCCGAACTGAGCGAGCCGGTGAACGTCTGGATGAAGCTCGACACGGGCATGCACCGTCTTGGCGTGCGTCCGGAAAGCGCGGAAGCGTTTTATCAGCGTTTATGCCGGTGCAAAAACGTGCGTCAGCCGGTGAATATCGTCAGCCACTTCGCCCGTGCCGATGAGCCCGAGTGCGGTGCGACCGAGCGGCAGCTGGATATCTTTAACACCTTCTGCGAAGGCAAGCCGGGGATGCGCTCGATTGCGGCATCCGGCGGGATTCTGCTGTGGCCGCAGTCGCATTTCGACTGGGCGCGACCAGGCATTATTCTCTACGGCGTGTCGCCGCTGGAGAACAAACCCTGGGGGCCGGACTTTGGCTTCCAGCCGGTCATGTCGCTGGTCTCTAACCTGATTGCCGTGCGTGACCATAAAGCGGGTGAGCCTGTGGGCTACGGCGGTACCTGGACCAGCGAGCGTGATACCCGTCTCGGCGTGGTGGCGATGGGTTATGGTGACGGCTATCCGCGCGCCGCGCCTTCGGGCACGCCAGTTCTGGTCAACGGTCGCGAGGTGAAGATTGTTGGCCGCGTGGCGATGGACATGATTTGTGTCGATCTGGGGCCTGAAGCCCAGGATAAGCCCGGCGACGATGTCGTGATGTGGGGCGAGGGGCTGCCCGTCGAACGCATTGCTGAAATTACGAAAGTGAGTGCTTACGAACTTATCACGCGCCTGACGTCAAGGGTGGCGATGAAGTACATCGACTAACATTTTATTCCAGGGAAGGATAATGTCCCCTTCAGAAATCGCTGCTTGTCTGGCCTATGCGCTCTCCGTCTGGCTGGCCGCCAGAAATAACATCCATACGTGGTGGATTGGCATCATAGGCTGCGGACTTTACGCGTGGGTCTTTTATTCAGTACAGCTTTATGCTGACGTTACGCTTCAATTCTTCTTCATTGTTACGAGCATAACCGGCTGGTTGCACTGGCTTAAAGGCAACCATGGAGAGGTATTGCCTGTTCGTCGTACCAAACCGGGGCATTTCTTGATGCTCCTGGCCTGTGCCGTGAGCGTGGCGGCGGTGTATGGACTGATATTGCATCTCTATACGAATGCCTGGGCTCCCTGGCTGGATTCCATCATTTTGACATTCAGCGTTCTTGCTCAGTTTATGCTGATGGGACGACGTCTGGAAAACTGGTACGTCTGGATTGCCGTTAACACGCTGGCGGTACCGCTGTATGCGATGAGGGACCTGCATCTGACCGCCGGGTTATATTTGCTATTTTGGTTTAATGCATGGCATGGACTGTATCAGTGGCGTAAGGAGATCCGCGCGCAATGAAGCGTTATGCCAGCGGCCTGGTTGTGGGCAAATTTGCACCTTTGCATTCAGGGCATGAAGCGCTTATCAATGCGGCTCTTGAGCAGTGCGAGACGGTCTGTATCATCAGCTATTCGTCGCCGGAAATACGCGGTTACGAACCTGAAAAGCGGCTTAACTGGTTAACAACGCGCTTCCCGCAATGTCGCCACCTCGTGCTTTCGCCGCAAGTGTTGGCTTCATATGGCCTTGCGCCACATCCACCGAATGATGCTGATGACGATCTTCACCGGCATTATGTTGCAACGCTATGTGAGGACATTTTGCATTGTCAGCCAGAGGCGGTATTTACTGCCGAAGACTATGGAGACGGGTTTGCTAGTGTGTTGAGCCAACGTTTCGGACGACCGGTTGCGCACGTTCGTCTCCAGCGTCCACTGGGACCTGATGACCCTTCGGGAACGCGCATACGTTCTGATGTTCATCGTTATCGTAAGATGATGTCCCCAGAGGTGTACCGAAGCTTTGTTTTTCGTATCTGCTTATTAGGTGGAGAATCGACGGGCAAAAGCACGCTAGCAAAGGCACTGGCGCAGACGCTAAACGTTCCGTACGTTGCAGAGTATGGTCGTGAACACTGGGAAGCGAAGAACGGCATCCTGGAGCTGGAGGATTTGCTGCATATTGCCCGCGAGCAAGTGCGCCGGGAAGCATTAGCCTGCACGGCGCCTTATCTGGTCTGTGATACGTCACCTTTAACGACCCTGTTTTACACACTCGATCAGTTTGGCAGCGCGCCGCAGGCGTTAAAGGAGTTAGCTGAACGAGACTATGCACTGGTCGTACTTTGCGGAGATGAATTTCCGTTTGTACAGGATGGCACCCGGCAGGGCGAGGCGTTTCGCCACAGACAGCAGGTATGGTATGAAGCAGAGCTATCGGCACGAAATATTCCTTTTCTGCGCGTGCAGGGCTCACTGCCTGAGCGAATCGATCAAATTTGCCGATATATCCAGGGGCTGGCCTGATATCGCTCTCGACCTTCTCCTACTTCCGGTTTATTGTTGAAATCCCTGCCTCATCGAATTCCGGAGAACCATCGCGTGTTTCAGAAAGTTGACGCCTATGCCGGCGACCCTATCCTCTCCTTAATGGAGCGTTTCAAAGAAGATCCTCGCAGCGACAAAGTGAACCTCAGCATCGGTCTGTATTACAACGAGGATGGTATCATTCCTCAGTTAAAAGCCGTTGCCGAAGCCGAAGCGCGTCTGAACGCTGTTCCACACGGTGCTTCTCTTTATCTGCCGATGGAAGGGTTAAACGCCTACCGCAACACCATCGCTCCGCTGTTATTCGGTGCCGATCACGCGGTGCTCGCGCAAAAACGCGTGGCGACCATCCAGACGCTGGGCGGCTCGGGTGCGCTGAAAGTGGGTGCAGACTTCCTGAAAAAATACTTCCCGGATTCAGGCGTGTGGGTCAGTGACCCGACGTGGGAAAACCACGTTGCGATCTTCGAGGGCGCAGGTTTCAGCGTGGCGACCTATCCGTGGTTCGACAGCGAAACGAACGGCGTGCGCGTCGAAGCACTGCTGGAAAAACTGAACACCCTGCCGGCGCGCAGCATTGTGCTGCTGCATCCATGCTGCCATAACCCGACCGGGGCGGATCTCACCAACGCCCAGTGGGATGCGGTGATTGAGGTACTGAAGGCCCGCGACCTGATTCCGTTCCTCGACATTGCCTACCAGGGCTTTGGTGCGGGCATGGAAGAAGATGCTTACGCCATCCGCGCCGTGGCCAGCGCAGGTCTGCCAGCGCTGGTAAGTAACTCCTTCTCTAAAATCTTCTCCCTGTACGGTGAACGCGTTGGCGGTCTGTCCGTGGTCTGTGAAGACGCCGAAGCGGCGGGTCGCGTGCTCGGCCAACTGAAGGCGACGGTGCGCCGTATTTACTCCAGCCCGCCAAACTTTGGTGCGCAGGTGGTGGCGACGGTTCTCGGCGACGAACAGCTGAAAGCGTCCTGGCTTGCCGAAGTGGAAGCGATGCGTAAGCGCATCCTGTCCATGCGTCAGGAGCTGGTTAACGTGCTGAAAGAGGCCGTGCCGGGACATAACTTCGACTATCTGCTCAAGCAGCGCGGGATGTTCAGCTATACCGGACTGAGCGCGGCGCAGGTCGATCGCCTGCGCGAAGAGTTCGGCGTTTACCTGATCGCCAGCGGCCGTATGTGCGTGGCGGGGCTGAATGCCAGCAACGTTCATCGCGTGGCGCAGGCCTTTGCTGCTGTAATGTAAGTACTTACTATTCGCTTCCCCCTCTCCCTGTAGGAGAGGGGCGGGGTGAGGGCATCTGGCCGCACAAAACCTTGCCCGGTGGCGCTTCGCTTACCGGGCCTGCGGGCTGGGTGTTCTCCCTCTCCCTATGGGAGAGGGCTGGGGTGAGGGCATCTGGTCGCACAAAAACCTTGCCCGGCGCTTTGTGATCGTCTTCTTTTTATTCAGCTTCATAAGCAAAAACTCCTTCCCTTCACCTCCCGCTGGGGTTATGGTCGGATAGTTTTTTGACCATCTACTCAAATTAAAACGATAACAAACTGAATATTCAGGGGAAAATATGCGCAAGATCACACTGGCGCTCAGCGCCGCCTGCTTATTGTTCTCGCTTAATAGCGCCGTCGTCGCGCGAGCTTCTGCCCCGACGCCGCTTTACACCGGCACCACCGCCGCCATTCTCGCCGAGCAGGCGCCCATTCACTGGGTTTCCGTGGCCCAAATCGAAAACAGCCTGATCGGCCGCCCGCCAATGGCCGTGGGTTTTGACATTGACGATACAGTGCTGTTCTCAAGCCCCGGCTTCTGGCGCGGGAAGAAAACGTATTCACCCGACAGCGAAGCGTATCTGAAGAACCCGGAATTCTGGGAAAAAATGAATAACGGCTGGGACGAATTCAGCATCCCGAAAGAGGTTGCCCGTGCGCTTATTGCTATGCACGTGAAGCGCGGTGACAGCATCTACTTTGTTACCGGCCGCAGTCAGACCAAAACCGAAACCGTCTCTAAAACGCTGCAGGATGATTTCCAGATCCCGGCAACCAGCATGAATCCGGTCATTTTTGCCGGTGACAAAGAAGGGCAAAACACCAAAACCCAGTGGCTGGAAAAGAAAAATATCAAAGTATTCTACGGCGATTCGGATAACGACATCACCGCCGCGCATGACGTGGGAGCCAGAGGGATCAGGGTGTTGCGCGCCTCTAACTCGACCTATCGACCGCTGCCGATGGCCGGAAAGTTTGGCGAAGAGGTGATCGTCAATTCGGAGTATTAAGTACATGGCAGCGGGTTTGACTCTTTTTTAATCAAATCTCGCTGCTGCGGGTTTTACCTTTCGTCTTCTTGCTGCACACTTAGAAAGATTCATCTTTCATCACGGAGCAGCACATGTGGTATCAACAGACCCTGACCTTAAGCGCTAAACCACGCGGATTTCACCTGGTGACGGATGAAGTCATCGGGCAACTCCGCGACCTGTCGCGGGTGAAAACGGGTTTGCTGCATCTGCTGCTTCAGCACACGTCCGCCTCTCTCACGCTTAATGAAAATTGCGATCCCACCGTCCGGTCCGACATGGAGCACCATTTTCTGAAGAGCGTCCCGGACAACGCGCCTTACGAGCATGACTATGAGGGGGCGGACGATATGCCTTCGCATATTAAATCCTCCCTGCTGGGCGTATCGTTGATGCTGCCGGTTCACAACGGGCGGTTGCTGTTGGGAACGTGGCAGGGGATCTGGCTGGGAGAGCATCGCATTCACGGTGGTTCGCGTAAAATTATCGCCACGCTACAAGGGGAATAAAGATGACAATTTCGGAGATACTTCAGTACTGCATGAGCAAGCCCGGCGCGGAGCAGAGCGTTCATAGCGACTGGAAAGCCACGCAGATTAAAGTGGGAGATGTCCTGTTTGCGATGGTGAAAGAGGTGGAAGGCCGTCCGGCGGCGTCGCTGAAAACCAGCCCTGAACTGGCGGATTTGCTACGTCAACAGCATGATGACGTGAGGCCGAGCAAGCACCTCAATAAGGCGCACTGGAGCACCGTCTATCTGGATGGATCGATTCCAGGCTCACAGATCTACTACCTGGTGGATGCGTCCTATCAGCAGGCGGTTGAGCTGCTGCCGGAAACCACCCGACAGCAACTCTCCGTGTGACAATTACAGCAACGGTTTAAGGAAGCGCGCGGTGTGCGAGGCTTCGCACTCTGCAACGGTCTCTGGCGTACCGGAGACGAGAATTTCACCGCCGCCGCTGCCGCCTTCCGGGCCGAGATCGACAATCCAGTCCGCGGTTTTAATCACGTCCAGGTTATGTTCGATGACCACGATAGTGTTGCCCTGATCGCGCAGCTGATGCAGAACCTCGAGCAGCTGCTGGATGTCGGCAAAGTGCAGGCCCGTAGTCGGCTCGTCCAGAATGTAGAGCGTCTGACCTGTGCCGCGTTTTGACAGCTCACGCGCCAGCTTCACGCGCTGCGCTTCACCGCCGGACAGCGTGGTTGCCGACTGCCCCAGACGAATGTAGGTCAGGCCTACGTCCATCAGCGTCTGCAGCTTACGCGCCAGCGCAGGGACGGCGTCAAAGAACTCGCGCGCCTCTTCGATGGTCATGTCCAGCACTTCGTGGATGGTCTTGCCTTTGTACTTAATCTCCAGCGTTTCGCGGTTATAGCGTTTGCCTTTGCACTGATCGCACGGCACGTAGATATCCGGCAGGAAGTGCATCTCAACCTTGATCACGCCGTCGCCCTGGCACGCTTCGCAGCGGCCACCGCGCACGTTAAAGCTGAAACGTCCTGGCGTATAGCCGCGGGAGCGCGCTTCCGGCACGCCGGCAAACAGTTCACGTACGGGCGTGAAGACGCCAGTATAGGTTGCCGGGTTAGAGCGCGGGGTACGGCCAATCGGGCTCTGGTCAATGTCGATAACTTTATCGAAATGCTCCAGCCCCTGGATGTCGCGGTACGGTGCAGGCTCGGCCAGCGTCGCGCCGTTCAGCGCCGTCTGCGCAATCGGGAACAGCGTATCGTTGATCAGCGTCGATTTACCGGAACCGGACACGCCGGTGATACAGGTAAACAGGCCAACCGGCAGCGTCAGGGTGACGTCTTTCAGGTTGTTGCCGCGCGCGCCGGTCAGCTTAAGCACTTTTTCCGGATCTGCCGCTACGCGCTGTTTCGGCACTTCAATCTTGCGCTTGCCGCTCATGAACTGGCCGGTCAGCGATTCGGGTACCGCCATAATGTCCTTCAGCGTCCCTTCCGCGACTACCTGACCGCCGTGCACGCCAGCGCCTGGGCCAATGTCGATGACGTGGTCAGCCGCGCGGATCGCATCTTCATCGTGCTCGACCACAATTACCGTGTTGCCGAGGTTGCGCAGGTGAACCAGCGTCCCGAGCAGGCGCTCGTTGTCGCGCTGGTGCAGGCCGATGGACGGCTCATCCAGCACGTACATCACGCCGACTAAGCCCGCGCCAATCTGGCTGGCCAGACGGATACGCTGGGCTTCACCGCCGGAGAGCGTTTCTGCCGAGCGGGAAAGCGTCAGGTAGTTCAGGCCGACGTTCACCAGGAACTTCAGGCGATCGCCGATCTCTTTCAGCACTTTTTCGGCAATTTTCGCGCGCTGGCCGGAGAGCTTCAGGTTGTTGAAGAAGTCCATCGCATGGCCGATGCTCATGTCTGAGATGGTCGGCAGCGCGGTGTTTTCCACAAACACGTGGCGCGCTTCGCGACGCAGACGCGTGCCCTCACAGGTGGCGCAGGAGCGGTTGCTGATGAACTTTGCCAGCTCCTCGCGCACCGCGCTGGATTCGGTCTCTTTGTAGCGGCGCTCCATGTTGTGCAGCACCCCTTCGAACGGGTGGCGACGCACGGAGGTATCGCCGCGATCGTTCATATACTTGAACTCGATGTTCTCTTTGCCGGAACCGAACAGGATCACTTTGTGCACGTTCGGGGTCAGGCTCGCCCACGGGGCTTCGACGTCGAACTTATAGTGCTCTGCCAGCGATTTCAGCATCTGGAAGTAGTAGAAGTTACGCTTGTCCCAGCCGCGAATGGCGCCGCCCGCCAGCGACAGTTCCGGGTTCTGAATCACGCGGTCCGGGTCGAAATATTGCTGGACGCCCAGGCCGTCACAGGTCGGGCACGCGCCCGCCGGGTTGTTGAATGAGAACAGGCGCGGTTCCAGCTCGCGCATGCTGTAGCCGCAAATCGGGCAGGCGAAGTTGGCGGAGAAGAGCAGCTCTTCCGCTTTTGGGTCGTCCATGTCGGAGACCACGGCCGTGCCGCCAGAAAGTTCCAGCGCCGTTTCAAAGGATTCCGCCAGGCGCGTGGCGAGATCGTCGCGCACCTTAAAGCGGTCAATCACCACCTCGATGGTGTGCTTCTTCTGCAGCTCCAGCTTTGGCGGATCGGACAGGTCGCACACTTCGCCGTCGATACGGGCGCGGATATAGCCCTGGCTTGCCAGGTTTTCCAGCGTTTTGGTGTGTTCGCCTTTTCGCTCTTTAATGATCGGCGCCAGCAGCATCAGGCGTTTGCCTTCCGGCTGCGACAGCACGTTATCCACCATCTGGCTGACGGTCTGGGCCGCCAGCGGGACGTCGTGGTCCGGGCAGCGCGGCTCGCCCACGCGGGCATACAGCAGACGCAGGTAGTCATGAATTTCGGTAATGGTACCGACCGTTGAACGCGGGTTATGCGAGGTGGACTTCTGCTCAATAGAGATAGCAGGGGACAACCCTTCAATGTGGTCGACATCCGGTTTTTCCATCAGCGACAGGAACTGACGCGCGTACGCAGAGAGCGATTCAACGTAACGACGCTGTCCTTCGGCATACAAAGTGTCGAAAGCCAGTGAGGATTTGCCAGACCCCGAAAGTCCGGTCACGACAATGAGTTTGTCGCGAGGGATTATGAGGTTGATATTCTTGAGATTGTGGGTGCGGGCGCCCCGAACTTCGATCTTATCCATTCACCTTTCCCGGTTGGAACACGGATTGCCTGATTTGTTTGAAGGACAAACGGCTGTCAGAAACGGCTAATTATGACACAATTTGACCTGTTTGAATATACAGTGTTGGAATGCATTTTCTGATTGGCTGTGTAACAATGTGGAGTTGCGAGAGAACTCTGGAACGTGCTACGCAACTATCAAAGTGCAGCATGGAAATGGTACACTCGCGCGTTTACACTATTAAGAAACGTATTCAGGAGACACGAACATGGCCAGCAGAGGCGTAAACAAGGTGATTCTCGTCGGTAATCTGGGCCAGGACCCGGAAGTACGCTACATGCCGAGTGGTGGCGCAGTTGCCAACATTACGCTGGCTACTTCCGAATCCTGGCGTGATAAAGCGACCGGTGAGATGAAAGAGCAGACCGAATGGCACCGCGTTGTGCTGTTTGGCAAACTGGCCGAAGTGGCCGGTGAGTATCTGCGTAAAGGTTCTCAGGTCTATATCGAAGGCCAGCTGCGTACCCGCAAATGGACCGATCAGTCCGGTGCTGAGAAGTACACCACGGAAGTCGTGGTCAACGTGGGCGGTACCATGCAGATGCTGGGTGGCCGTCAGGGCGGTGGCGCACCGGCTGGCGGCGGTCAGAGCCAGCAGCAGGGCGGTTGGGGTCAGCCTCAGCAGCCGCAGGGCGGCAACCAGTTCAGCGGCGGCGCGCAGTCTCGTCCGCAGCAGCAGTCTGCTCCGGCGCCGTCTAACGAACCGCCAATGGATTTCGACGACGACATTCCGTTCTGATTTCCGCGTGCTGAAAACAAAAAACCCAGACTATCGTCTGGGTTTTTTTATTCCGTCAGGGATCAGGTAATCACCATCGGCCAGTCTGGCGGCGTGTGGCTCATCGCCTCAACCATCACCACTTTAATATTTTCCCAGACGGCGGCGATATCCAGCAGGGTAATGCCAAGCAGGCCCGTTGCAAACCAGCAGGCCGCACCCAGCCCCAGCAGGGTGCTGATAACAGCAAGACCCGCATAGTCAGATTTACGAAACTGAATATTCAGCGTGCTGGCTAAAAACATCAGCACCGCACTCAACAAAGGCCAGCGCAGGAGAACCATGCTGGTAGTAATGGTTGCCATAAAACCCATCCTCTACAAAACAGACGAACTGAATGAAACGGTGTTTCTCGTTACAAAATATGTGTGAACTATATCACATTTGTTGATTTATTCGCCAGTATCTGAGCGATCAAAAAAGAGGATTTTATTCTTCAGAAAAGGCGATTGCGCGGGTTGGTTCGGCCTTCGGCGCACGAGGAGGTGGGCACACAGCGTGCCGGAAACGCACATCGGGCAGGTGGTGATACCGCAAATTCAGTTTTTATAAGAGGGACGTTATTCTCACCCAATCCTGAAAATATTGTGGTGAAGGTTGACTATTTATAAATCAACGAACACAATGCCTCCGGGCAAATAGCATAAAACGTCCCGATGAACTTGTACTTTTTTCATGCTGTCAAACGTTTGGCTTAATCAACGATCGTCTGTTGTGTTATCTTCCCGTCAGCCCTAACGGGCTGGATAATTATTTTCCTTAATTGAAACGGAACGAATACTTACAGTTTAACTTACGGGAAAATATTATCGGCATAACGAAATTTAAGATTTTTAATACTAAAAGTCAGTTGCTAACTTCGCATGATTCATGCAACGTAATCACCTGTTTAACAAAGCATCCGGCCTTCATTACTACAGGCGTACAACATGCAGGGATATAGGGCGGGAAATGAATCGTAGCGCGCGGCGCAAAATGCTCAGGGTGGTAGGGATCATCATGGTAGTTATGCTGCCGGTGATGCTTGCGCTATGGTTTGCCCAGCTACGAGCCGTTTCTGAAACAAGCGCCCAGCTACGCACATTTGCTGAACTGGCTTTAGACAAAACAGAGCTGGTTATTCAACAGGTTGAGCTGGCCAGGGACGAGGCGGTAAAATATCAGGGCGAGCTTTGCACGCCGGGACACCGTCAATATATGCTGAACGTTGTTCGTGGCCGCCTGTTTGTCGCCGATTTAATTTACGCTGAAGGTCAGAATTTTCTTTGTTCGACCGTTTTTACACCGGATCACCCCTACGCCATTCCTGTCGCTAATTACACGCGTAAACCTGACGTCGCTATCTATTATTATCGCGACACCCCATTTTATACTGGCTATAAAATGACATATATGCAGCGCGGAAATTATGTGGTTGTCGTCAACCCGCTTTCATACAGCGAAGTCATGTCCGCGGATCATTCTCTCTCCTGGGGTGTGTACGACACGGTAACCAATGCTTTCTTTTCCGTCAGCCAGAAAGCCAATGTTTCTTTATTAAATTCGATGATTCGGGATAAGGAATCGGTATTTCAAAAAGATAACCGCTTTTATACGATCGTAACATCTCCCAAAAGACCGATTGCGGCCATTGTCTCGACATCGAATAAACGCTTTTATGAAACGCTTTATCACCAGGCGACGTTGACGCTGCCGCTGGGCATGATCTGCAGCATTATTATTTTGCTGGTATGGTCCCGTACCCATCGTGAGCTTAATTCGCCGGGGCGCTTACTGCACCGCGCGCTGAACAAACGACAGCTTTGCGTCCACTATCAACCGATTATTGATATTAAGAATAACCAGTGTGTGGGCGCGGAGGCGCTGTTACGCTGGCCTGGCTTTAACGGGCAGGTGATGAGCCCGGCTGAGTTTATCCCGCTGGCGGAAAGTGAGGGAATGAGCGAGCGGATTACGGACTATGTCGTTGAGGAGGTGTTCAACGATCTGGGTCATTTCCTGGCCGAGCATCCGCATCTCTATATTTCGATTAACCTGTCGGCCACGGACTTCCACTCCTCGCGGCTGATCGCCATGATTTCCGACAAGGCCCGCCACTACGCCGTCCGTGCGCAGCAAATCAAAATAGAAGTGACGGAGCGCGGTTTTATCGATGTGCCAAAAACCACGCCGGTGATTCAGGCTTTCCGTCAGGCGGGTTACGAAGTCGCGATCGATGATTTCGGTACCGGCTACTCGAACCTGCACAACCTCTACTCGCTGAACGTGGATATTCTGAAAATCGATAAATCGTTTATCGATACCTTAACGACCAACAGTACCAGCCACCTGATCGCCGAGCATATTATCGAGATGGCGCAAAGCCTGCGGCTGAAAACCATTGCGGAAGGGGTAGAGACGGCAGAGCAGGTGAGCTGGCTGTTGAAGCGCGGCGTCCAGTTTTGTCAGGGATGGCACTTCGCGAAAGCGATGCCGCCCCAGGAATTTATGACCTGGCAGCAGCAGCCTTTGCACTGAGGGTGATTAATTCAACTGGTGGCGATAGTCGCTCGGCGTGCGGTCAAACTCGCGGCGAAACACGCGGGAAAAGGTTTGTTGCGACACATAGCCAAGGTCCATCGCGATATCAAAAATGGGCCGCTGCGTGGAGCGTAGCGCCTGTGCCGCCAGCAGCAGTCTGCGCTGGCGAATGTACTCGCCCAGCGTCTGATGCATGACCGTGCGGAACATTCTCTGTAAATACCATTTCGAATAGCCCGACTTTTTAGCGACCACATCAATGTTCAACGGTTGGTCGATATGTTCATCAATCCATTCAATAAGCGTCTGAATAATCTGCTGATGCGACATAAGGTTGCCCCTCTGTAGATACAACTATCTCGGTTAATTCGTCGTTTTCTCTGCGGGCGAGTATAATTCCTCAAGTTAACTTGAGGTAAAGAGGTTTTATGGAAAAGAGATTGCCGCGAATTAAAGCGCTTTTAACCCCCGGTGAAGTGGCGAAGCGAAGCGGCGTTGCGGTATCGGCGCTCCACTTCTATGAAAGCAAAGGGTTAATTAAAAGCATCCGCAACGGCGGCAACCAGCGCCGCTATACCCGCGACGTGCTCCGCTACGTGGCGATTATCAAAATTGCGCAACGAATCGGAATCCCCCTGGCCACCATCGGCGAGGCGTTTGGCGTGCTGCCTGAAGGGCATACGCTGAGCCCGAAAGAGTGGAAAGAGCTGTCTTCCCAGTGGCGTGAAGAGCTGGACCGGCGTATTCATACGCTGGTCGTCCTGCGTGATGAGCTGGACGGTTGTATCGGCTGCGGCTGCCTGTCGCGTAGCGATTGTCCGTTGCGTAACCCTGGCGACAGGCTGGGTGAGCAGGGGACGGGGGCGCGGCTGCTGGAAGAGGATTGAGTTTGTGCGGCCGGCAAAAAGCATAATAAAGAACTAAAGCGCCACATAAGGGCGCTTTAGTTTTTCCCGGTCTTTGTCTTTCACTCTATCCCGCTGGTTCACGGGAGGGTTTCCCCCGACATCAGCACCCCTCAGTGTCGAGCTGGTTGGGGAGGTTCCGGATTGTGCTGACACTTTAATTCTATGCAAGACCCGTTTTTTCGCCAGCCTCACCGACCGTTTTTTAGACGAATTTTTTTCGCGGTGTTGTTCAATTTTCTATAGTTAAAAAGTATGAATAACAGGAGAAAGCCATGCTCACGGTACACCACCTTAACCAGTCGCGCTCGCACCGCGCGATCTGGGCGCTGGAAGAACTCGGCCTGCCTTATGAGATCGTCCACTACCAGCGCGAAAAGAACATGCTGGCGCCGGAGGCTCTTAAAAAGGTGCATCCGTTGGGCAAATCGCCGGTCATCGAAGATAACGGACTGATTCTTGCGGAGTCTGGCGCAATTCTGGAATATCTGCAGGAAACGTACGATGCCGAGTCTCGGCTTAAGCCTTTGGATCCCGCGCATAAGGTGCAATACCGCTTCTGGCTGCATTACGCCGAAGGATCGCTGATGCCGCTGCTGTTAATGAAGCTGGTCTTCAACAGCCTCGGCAAGCCGCCGGTGCCGTTTGGTATCAGAACCCTGGGCAAAGCGCTGGGGCAAGGGGTGCAGAAAGCGTATCTCAACCGTCAGCTGGAGACCCATGCGCGCTTTATTGAGTCACATCTTGCCGAAAACAGCTGGTTTGCCGGGGATTCGCTCAGCATGGCCGATATCCAGATGAGCTTTCCGATCTTTGCGCTGCTGGCGCGCGGCGGTATCGCTAATCTGCCGCATATTCAGGCATGGAAGACAAAAGTTGAGAACACCCCAGGCTGGCAAAGAACCCTGGAACAGGGTGGACCGTTATCTATTCCCGGTGAGGACTGAAATGTAAACAAATTGCGCATAGACGATAACGTTTGCGCATCCTCTGTTTATTTCTTCAGCGTCATAAGTGAATTTTAGCGAAAAACGAGAAAGTTCAGTTGAAAAGGGCGGGGATTACGCTAGATAATCGTTTGCCTTAATTTGACCACCCGTTTGTAAGCGCGGAGCTAAACGTTTGCTTTTTTTGTGACGCCCTTTCGTCACAAACGCAACACAAGGATTTGACGTTCAGCTGGCAGTGGCGTCTCCACCTCGCTTACGGACTTCCTAAAAAACTCTCAGGGGATGTTTTCTATGTCTACGCCATCTGCGCGTACTGGCGGTTCACTTGACGCCATGTTTAAAATTTCGGCCCGCGGCAGCACCGTGCGCCAGGAAATTGTTGCCGGTTTGACAACGTTTCTGGCGATGGTTTATTCCGTCATCGTTGTGCCGGGCATGCTGGGCAAAGCAGGCTTCCCGCCAGCGGCCGTCTTTGTGGCGACCTGCCTCGTGGCCGGCGTGGGCTCCATCGTGATGGGCCTGTGGGCGAACCTGCCGTTGGCGATTGGTTGCGCCATCTCTCTGACCGCGTTTACCGCGTTCAGCCTGGTGCTGGGACAGCACATCAGCGTACCGGTTGCGCTGGGTGCCGTGTTCCTGATGGGTGTGCTGTTTACCGTGATTTCGGCGACCGGCATCCGTAGCTGGATTTTGCGCAACCTGCCGCAGGGCGTGGCGCACGGTACCGGCATCGGTATCGGCCTGTTCCTGTTGCTGATCGCCGCCAATGGCGTCGGTCTGGTCATCAAGAACCCGCTGGACGGTCTGCCGGTGGCGCTGGGCCACTTCGCCAGCTTCCCGGTGATTATGTCGCTGATCGGCCTGGCGGTGATTATCGGTCTGGAAAAACTGAAAGTCCCGGGCGGCATTCTGCTGACCATTATCGGTGTATCCATCGTCGGCCTGATTTTCGATCCAACCGTACACTTCTCCGGTATCTTCGCCATGCCGTCGCTGAGCGATGACAAGGGCAACTCCCTGATTGGCAGCCTGGATATCGTTGGCGCGCTGAACCCGGTGATCCTGCCAAGCGTGCTGGCGCTGGTCATGACCGCCGTGTTTGACGCGACCGGTACCATTCGTGCGGTGGCCGGTCAGGCGAACCTGCTGGATAAAGACGGTCAGATTATTGACGGCGGCAAAGCGCTGACCACTGACTCCCTGAGCAGCGTCTTCTCTGGTCTGGTGGGCGCGGCGCCTGCGGCGGTGTACATCGAGTCCGCAGCGGGTACGGCGGCAGGCGGTAAAACCGGCCTGACGGCGATCACCGTCGGCGTGCTGTTCATGCTGATCCTGTTCCTCTCTCCGCTCTCCTATCTGGTTCCGGCGTATGCGACCGCGCCAGCGCTGATGTACGTTGGCCTGCTGATGCTGAGCAACGTGGCGAAAATCGACTTTGCGGATTTCGTGGACGCCATGTCTGGCCTGATCACCGCGGTCTTCATCGTCCTGACCTGTAACATCGTGACCGGCATTATGATTGGCTTCGCGTCGCTGGTGATTGGTCGTCTGGTTTCCGGTGAATGGCGCAAGCTGAACGTTGGCACCGTGATTATCGCCGTTGCGCTGGTGGCGTTCTACGCGGGCGGCTGGGCAATCTAAGTTGTCCATTGATGCGAAAACGGGTGGCTCAGGCCGCCCGTTTTTATTTTCAGGACTCATCCTGTTGCCTTTTGCGTTACTCTGGGGAAGATAGAATAAAAGGCACGACGCCTTCCGGAGTAAATAAGCAACACAGCAAACAGGGAACGCATGGAAATCTTCTTCACAATACTCATCATGACCCTTGTGGTCTCGCTATCCGGGGTGGTTACACGCGTACTGCCCTTTCAGGTCCCCCTGCCATTAATGCAAATTGCCATCGGCGCGCTGCTGGCGTGGCCGACGTTTGGCCTTCACGTGGAATTTGACCCCGAACTGTTCCTCGTGCTGTTTATCCCGCCGCTGCTGTTTGCCGATGGCTGGAAAACGCCCACGCGCGAATTCCTTGAGCACGGGCGCGAGATCTTCGGCCTGGCGCTGGCGCTGGTGGTGGTCACCGTCGTCGGGATTGGTTTTCTGATCTACTGGGCGGTACCGGGTATTCCATTAATACCGGCTTTTGCGCTGGCCGCCGTGCTGTCGCCAACCGATGCCGTGGCGCTGTCCGGCATTGTGGGTGAAGGACGTATTCCGAAGAAAATCATGGGGATTTTACAGGGTGAGGCGCTGATGAACGACGCCTCCGGCCTGGTTGCCCTGAAGTTTGCCGTGGCCGTTGCGATGGGCACGATGGTCTTTACCGTCGGCGGCGCGACGCTGGAATTCTTCAAGGTGGCGATTGGCGGTATTCTCGCAGGCTTCGTGGTGAGCTGGCTGTATGGCCGCTCATTGCGCTTCCTCAGCCGCTGGGGCGGCGATGAGCCCGCTACGCAGATCGTACTGCTGTTCCTGCTGCCGTTTGCCTCTTATCTGATTGCCGAACATATCGGCGTGTCGGGCATTCTGGCAGCGGTTGCGGCGGGGATGACCATTACCCGTTCCGGCGTAATGCGCCGTGCGCCGCTGGCCATGCGTCTGCGTGCCAACAGCACCTGGGCCATGCTGGAATTTGTCTTTAACGGCATGGTGTTCCTGCTGTTGGGCCTGCAGCTGCCGGGCATTATGGAATCCTCGCTGGTGGCGGCCGAAGCCGATCCGAACGTTGAGGTCTGGATGCTGTTTACCGACATCGTGCTGATCTACCTGGCGCTGATGCTGGTGCGTTTCGGCTGGCTGTGGACGATGAAAAACTTCAGCGTACGTTTCCTGAAGAAAAAGCCGATGGAGTTTGGTTCGTGGACAACGCGTGAACTGCTGATCGCCTCTTTTGCGGGCGTACGCGGGGCGATCACCCTTGCCGGTGTACTCTCCATTCCGCTGCTGCTGCCCACGGGCGATGTCTTCCCGGCGCGCTACGAGCTGGTCTTCCTGGCGGCGGGCGTGATTCTGTTCTCCCTGTTTGTCGGCGTGATTATGCTGCCGATTTTACTCCAGCATATTGATGCCGGTGATTCGACCCAGCAGCATAAAGAGGAGCGTATTGCCCGGGCAGCCACCGCCGAAGTGGCAATTGTCGCGATTCAGAAGATGGAAGAGCGTCTGGCCGCGGATGCGGAAGAGAACATCGACAATCAGCTGCTGACGGAGGTCAGTTCCCGCGTGATTGGTAACCTGCGCCGCCGCGCGGACGGGCGTAACGATGTGGAAAGCTCGCTGCAGGAGGAAAACCTGGAGCGCCGGTTCCGCCTGGCGGCGCTGCGCTCAGAGCGCGCCGAGCTGTACCATCTGCGCGCCACGCGGCAGATCAGCAACGAAACGCTGCAAAAGCTGCTGCACGATCTGGACCTGCTGGAAGCGCTGTTGATAGAGAATCAGTAGCGCTGTTTTTGCCCCTCACCCTAGCCCTCTCCCCACAGGGGAGAGGGAACCGATCGAGCCCAGGGGTTAGGGTGACCGCACCCAAAACCCCTCACAACACTGCAGCCACGCCTGCGCGCTCTGCGATAAATACACCCCTTCACGCCAGATCATCCCCAGCTGCCAGTGCAGATCGCTCTCCAGCGGGATCCAGCGCAGCGTGTTTTTATCAAGCCGCTCGCAAATCGGCTGCGGCAGAATGGCAATCCCCACGCCGGCCTGCACCATCGCCGCCAGGAAATCCCACTGTCCGCTGCGCACCGCTATGCGCGGCTTGACGTTATGCTGGTTAAACAGCGTCATCAGCTGGCGGCTGAGAGCGAAGTCTTCGTTGTAGATCAGCAGAGGGTGCTCGCCGAGCAGTTCAGGTTTCACCGAGTCTAACTTCAGCCAGTCGCCGGAGCGGGGAACCAGCACGCACAGCGGGTGGCTAAAGAGCGGAAGCGTCGCCAGACCGCTCTCTTCCTCAACGGGAAGGGCGGTCATTGCCACGTCGAGCTCGCCGTTGGTGACGGCCTGCTGGACGGTTAACCCACCAAACTCCGAAATCTTCAGCTCAACGCCGGGATAACGCTGGCGAAACAGGCTAATCGGCCCGGCCATCATCATCCCCACCATTGGCGGAATGCCGAGGCGAAGGACACCTTTCTTCAGATGATTGATATCGCCCAGCTCCGCTTCCAGCTGGCGAAACTCCGCCAGAATCGCCAGCCCGCGTTCGAACACCACGCGTCCGGTGTCGGTCAGCAGCAGCTTGCGCCCGTCGCGGATCAGCAGGGTACAGTTCAGTTCATCTTCGAGGTTTTTCAGCATCTTGCTGATGGTGGGCTGGGTAACAAACAACTTCTCCGCTGCGCGGGTAAAACTTTGCTGACGAACCACTTCGACAAAATAGCGCAGCGTTCTTATGTCCATGATTATTCCTCGAAACTATACCTTTGATGATTTTAATTCATTTCAGTCCATACCGTGCGCTCTCTATACTGGCGCCTCGTCTCATTTTTGAGGAAAACCCCCATGGCCGTGGCGTTAAGCCGTGTTACGCCTGCCGTTGTGCAACGACTCCAGGTCCCGGTGCAGGTACTGCTCTACGCGGGACTGTTTGTTTTCGCGGAATATCTTGTCGGCTGGCTGCATCTGCCGCTGCCCGCCAATCTTGTCGGGATGCTGCTGATGCTGACGCTTATTCTGTGCCGCGTGATCCCCCTTAACTGGGTGCGCGCCGGGGCGCGCTGGCTGCTGGCGGAGATGCTGCTGTTCTTTGTTCCGGCGGTGGTGGCGGTGGTGAACTATGCGCAGCTGCTGATGGTGGACGGCTGGCGAATCTTTGCGGTTATCGCGCTGAGTACGCTGATGGTGCTGGGGGCGACCGCCTGGGTGGTGGATAAAGTGTATCGCTTTGAAATCAGCAGGCATAAACATGACTAACTTTCAGATCAGCGTCTTGTGCCTGATTGCGACGCTGGCGATCTACTTCGCCAACAAGCGGCTCTATCGCCGCTTTCATGCCCTGCCGCTGATGCCGCTGGTCTTCACGCCGATCCTGCTGGTGCTGATGCTGGTCTTCGGCCACATCTCCTGGCAGAACTACATTGGCGAATCCCACTGGCTGCTGTGGCTGCTCGGCCCGGCGACCATCGCTTTTGCCGTCCCCGTTTACGACAACCTCGCCATTATCAAACGCCACTGGATGTCGCTCAGCGCGGGTGTAATCACCGCCACGGTGGTGGCGGTGTGTAGCTCCGTCTGGCTGGCGCGGCTGTTTACGCTGCCCGATGAAATTCAGCGCAGCCTGGCGGTGCGTTCGGTAACCACGCCGTTTGCGCTGGCGGCCGCTAAACCGCTCGGCGGGCAGCCGGATTTGGTGGCGCTGTTTGTTGTCGTGACGGGTGTGTTCGGTATGGCGGTCGGCGATATGTTGTTCCTGCGCTTGTCGATCCGTGAAGGGATGGCGAAAGGCGCGGGGTTTGGCGCGGCGTCGCACGGGGCGGGCACGGCACGTTCGTATGAGCTGGGGCAGCAGGAGGGCGTTGTCGCAAGCCTGGTGATGATGCTCTCAGGCGTAGTGATGGTGCTGATTGCGCCGCTGGTGGCGTGGGTGATGTTCTAAGCTCCCCGGCCAGAACGACCGGGGAGGAAAGGCTTAATGCGCGCGGCCCTGCTCAACGCCGAGACCGGTTTGTGAACGGATAAACTGGGCGCGGAATTTCTCACGCTCCAGGTTACCCTCCGGCGAATTGTCGGTGGCCGAGAAGAACCAGATGCCGATAAACGCCACGGCGATCGAGAACAGCGCCGGGTATTCGTACGGGAAGATAGCGCTTGCGTGACCGAGGATCTGCACCCAGATGGTCGGGCCCAGAATCATCAGGATCACCGCCGTCAGCAGCCCCAGCCAGCCGCCAATCATCGCGCCACGGGTGGTCAGCTTCGACCAGTACATGGAGAGCAGGATGATCGGGAAGTTGCAGCTTGCCGCAATCGAAAAGGCCAGCCCCACCATAAAGGCGATGTTCTGCTTCTCAAACAGAATGCCTAACAGAATCGCCACGACGCCCAGCACCAGCACGGTGATTTTCGAGACCTTCAGCTCGTCGCGCTCGCTCGCGCCTTTGCGGAAGACGTTGGCGTAGAGGTCATGCGATACCGCAGACGCGCCTGCCAGCGTCAGCCCTGCAACCACCGCAAGAATGGTGGCGAAGGCCACGGCGGAGATAAAGCCGAGGAACAGGTTACCGCCCACCGCGTCCGCCAGGTGCACCGCCGCCATGTTGTTACCGCCAATCAGCGCGCCCGCCGCGTCTTTAAACGCCGGGTTCGCCCCCACCAGCATGATCGCGCCAAAGCCGATGATAAAGGTGAGGATATAGAAGTAACCCATGAAACCGGTGGCGTAAAAGACGCTCTTACGCGCTTCACGCGCATCGCTCACGGTGAAGAAACGCATCAGGATATGCGGCAGGCCCGCGGTACCGAACATCAGGCCGAGACCGAGCGAGAGCGCGGATATCGGGTCTTTCACCAGCCCGCCCGGGCTCATGATCGCTTCCCCTTTCGGGTGGACCGCCATCGCTTCGGTGAACAGGTTATTGAAGCTGAACCCGACGTGCTTCATCACCATAAAGGCCATAAAGCTGGCGCCGAACAGCAGCAATACCGCTTTGATGATCTGCACCCAGGTGGTTGCCAGCATGCCGCCGAACAGGACGTACATCACCATCAGCACGCCAACCAGCACCACCGCGACGTGGTAGTTCAGGCCGAACAGCAGTTCGATCAATTTACCCGCGCCCACCATCTGCGCAATCAGGTACAGCGCCACCACCACCAGCGAACCGCAGGCGGAGAGGGTGCGAATCGGACCCTGCTTCAGGCGATACGAGGCCACGTCTGCGAAGGTATAACGGCCCAGGTTGCGCAGGCGCTCGGCGATCAGGAACAGAATGATCGGCCAGCCGACGAGGAAGCCGAGGGAGTAAATCAGGCCGTCATAGCCGGAGGTGTACACCAGCGCGGAGATCCCGAGGAACGAGGCGGCGGACATAAAGTCACCCGCGATTGCCAGCCCGTTCTGGAAGCCGGTAATGTTGCCGCCAGCGGTGTAGTAATCGTTACGGGAGCGCACGCGTTTCGACGCCCAGTAGGTGATGTACAGCGTCAGCAGGACGAAAATCAGGAACATCACAATGGCCTGCCAGTTGGTTGGCTGGCGCTGGACCTCGCCGGTAATGGCATCCGCCGCGTGGGCGGCAAAGGGAAGCGTGGCGGCGAGCGCCGTCAGAACTCTCTTCATGATGCTTTTACCTCTTGCAGTACCGCTTTATTAAGTCGATCGAATTCACCGTTCGCGCGCCAGACGTAGACGCCTGTCAGCAAGAATGAAATCACAATCACGCCAATGCCAATCGGAATACCGCGCGTCACGCTGGTCCCTTCGTGCAGCGGGGTGCCCAGCCAGTGCGGGGCAAAGGCGATCAGCAGAATAAAGCCGACGTAGATAACCAGCATGATGATGGAAAGGATGAAGGCAAACCGTTGCCGCTTATCGACGAGCTCCCTGTAGTGCGCACTATTCTCTATCTGCTGACAAATATCGTTATTCATCACAGAGTCTCCAGAAGTATTTGTAGGGGAGGTTTTATTGTTCCCTCTCCCTTGAGGGAGAGGGTTAGGGTGAGGGGGTTACGATGGCATCGCGATGGCCTGCTTCTCTTCGAGCAGTTTTTCCACCACGCCAGGATCCGCGAGCGTTGAGGTATCGCCGAGGTTGCTGGTGTCTCCAGCCGCGATTTTGCGCAAGATACGACGCATAATTTTGCCGGAACGGGTTTTCGGCAGCGAGTCGGTCCAGTGCAGCACGTCCGGCGTCGCCAGCGGGCCAATCTCTTTACGCACCCAGTTGCGCACCTCAGCGTAGAGCTCAGGCGACGGTTCTTCACCGTGGTTCAGGGTGACATAGGCGTAAATCGCCTGGCCTTTGATGTTGTGCGGAATGCCCACAACCGCCGCTTCGGCAATCTTCGGATGCGACACCAGCGCCGATTCAATCTCAGCGGTGCCCAGACGGTGGCCGGAGACGTTCAGCACGTCGTCCACGCGCCCGGTTATCCAGTAATAGCCATCTTCGTCACGACGCGCGCCGTCGCCGCTGAAGTACATGTTTTTAAAGGTCGAGAAGTAGGTCTGCTCGAAGCGATCGTGATCGCCGAACAGGGTACGCGCCTGACCAGGCCAGGAGTCAGTGATCACCAGGTTGCCTTCGGTGGCGCCTTCCAGCGGGTTGCCTTCGTTATCCACCAGCGCAGGCTGCACGCCGAAGAACGGACGGGTTGCGGAACCGGCCTTCAGCTGCGTGGCGCCCGGCATCGGGGTGATCATGAAGCCGCCGGTTTCGGTCTGCCACCAGGTGTCCATCACCGGGCATTTCTCGTTGCCGATTTTCTTCCAGTACCACTCCCAGGCTTCCGGGTTGATTGGCTCACCCACGGAACCGAGGATGCGCAATGAAGAGCGGTCAGTGCCTTCGATGGCTTTATCGCCTTCAGCCATTAATGCGCGGATCGCCGTTGGCGCAGTGTAGAGAATGTTGACCTGGTGTTTGTCGACCACCTCACACATACGCGCCGGGGTCGGCCAGTTTGGTACGCCCTCAAACATCAGCGTTGTTGCGCCACAGGCCAGCGGGCCGTACAGCAGGTAGCTGTGTCCGGTAACCCAGCCCACGTCGGCGGTACACCAGTAGATGTCGCCCGGATGGTAGTCGAAGACGTATTTGAAGGTGGTGGCCGCATAGACCAGATAGCCGCCGGTGGTGTGCAGCACGCCTTTCGGCTTACCGGTGGAGCCGGAGGTATAAAGAATGAACAGCGGATCTTCTGCGTTCATCTCTTCCGGTTGATGCTGGTCGCTCGCGTTCTCGATCAGGTCGCTCCACCACAGGTCGCGCCCCTCGTTCCAGTCGATTTTGCCGCCGGTACGCTTAAGGACGATGACGTTACTGACCGTTTTGACGTTCGGGTTTTTCAGCGCTTCGTCGACGTTTTTCTTCAGTGGGATTCCGCGCCCGGCGCGCACGCCTTCATCGGCGGTGATCACCAGTTTTGAACTGGAATCGACAATACGGCCCGCAACCGCCTCTGGCGAGAACCCGCCGAAAATCACCGAGTGGATCGCACCGATACGCGCGCAGGCCAGCATGGCCACCGCCGCTTCCGGCACCATCGGCATATAGATAGCGACCACGTCGCCTTTTTTAATGCCTTTATCCAGCAGGACGTTGGCGAAGCGGCACACGTCGCGGTGCAGCTCTTTGTAGGTAATGTGTTTGCTCTGCGAGGCGTCATCGCCTTCCCAGATGATGGCCGTCTCATTCCCGCGCTCGGCGAGATGACGATCGAGGCAGTTCGCCGCCAGGTTCAGGGTGCCATCTTCATACCATTTAATGGAGACATTGCCGGGTGCAAAGGAGGTGTTCTTCACCTTCTGATAAGGTTTGATCCAGTCAAGGATATGGCCCTGCTCACCCCAGAAGGTGTCCGGGGCGGTGATAGATTGCTGATATTTCTCGTGGTACTGCTCCGGGGTGATCAGGCAACGGTCCGCAATGTTTGCGGGAATGTCATGTTTGTGTATTTGGCTCATGGCTTTTTTTCTCCTTGTAAGATGTTAATAATATGTCGCAAAAACGTTAATTGTAGGGGCTTTACAAGCTTTGTTTATTATTTGGGCTGCAGATCACGCATTGTTTGAAGAGTATGAAAATTGAGCGAATGAATCTTTGAAGGGAAATAATTTACGCTGATTATTATTCACATTTATGTTTAAAAAAGCGTTTTTATAACAAAAGGTTATTTATCAGAATTAGAACAAACTCCCGTCATCGTCGCTTTTGTGAGTGAAACGCGTCGTTCTTTAAGGCTTGCGCAACAGGTCGCGCAAATGATACTCATACGCCGCGTTAAAAAATCCCATAAACCAACGCAACACAATTCATACCCTTTCAGTATGTCTCCCTGTTCATGCAGTTTGAATGAATAAGGCGCTTCATTGAGGAAGTCAGTTTTTATGAAAAACGTTAAAGTCAGCCTTGCCTGGCAGATCTTAATCGCCCTTGTGCTGGGCATCTTGCTGGGCAGTTACCTCCACTATCATAGCGACAGCCGCGAATGGCTGATTGCGAACTTGCTCTCTCCGGCAGGGGATATCTTTATTCATCTGATCAAGATGATTGTGGTACCGATTGTGATCTCGACGCTGGTGGTCGGTATTGCGGGCGTCGGCGATGCGAAGCAGTTAGGCCGTATTGGTGCGAAAACCATTATCTATTTCGAAGTGATCACTACGGTTGCGATTATCCTCGGTATCACGCTGGCGAACGTGTTCCAGCCGGGTTCCGGGATCGATATGTCGCAGCTGGCCACGGTGGATATTTCGAAATACCAAAGTACGACCGCTGACGTGCAGAGCCATGCGCATGGCCTGATGGGCACTATCCTGTCGCTGGTGCCGACCAACATCGTGGCGTCGATGGCGAAGGGCGAGATGCTGCCCATCATCTTCTTCTCGGTGCTGTTTGGTCTGGGGCTCTCTTCTCTGCCGGCGACGCACCGTGAGCCGCTGGTGACCGTGTTCCGCTCTATCTCCGAAACCATGTTTAAAGTGACCCACATGGTGATGCGTTACGCGCCGGTAGGGGTGTTTGCGCTTATCGCCGTCACCGTGGCGAATTTCGGTTTTGCCTCTCTCTGGCCGCTGGCGAAGCTGGTGCTCCTGGTGCATTTTGCCATCCTGTTCTTTGCGCTGGTGGTGCTGGGGGTCGTGGCGCGTCTGTGCGGGCTGAGCATCTGGATCCTGATTCGCATCCTGAAAGATGAGCTGATTCTGGCGTACTCCACGGCAAGTTCTGAGAGCGTGCTGCCGCGCATCATTGAGAAGATGGAAGCCTACGGCGCGCCTGCCTCTATTACCAGCTTCGTGGTACCGACCGGCTACTCCTTTAACCTGGACGGTTCGACGCTGTACCAGAGCATCGCCGCTATCTTTATTGCGCAGCTGTACGGCATTGACCTGTCGCTGTGGCAGGAGATTGTACTGGTGCTGACGCTGATGGTGACGTCCAAAGGTATTGCAGGCGTTCCGGGCGTCTCCTTCGTGGTGCTGCTTGCAACGCTTGGCAGCGTCGGTATTCCGCTGGAAGGTCTGGCGTTTATCGCCGGTGTCGACCGTATCCTCGACATGGCGCGTACCGCGCTGAACGTGGTGGGGAATGCCCTGGCGGTGCTGGTTATCGCCAAGTGGGAACACAAATTCGATCGTAAAAAAGCGCTGGCGTATGAACGCGAGGTGCTGGGTCGTTTTGATAAGACTGCTGACCAGTAATGTAACGTTTTCTTCCCTCTCCCCTTTGGGGAGAGGGTTAGGATGAGGGGATTTTATTCCCCGCTCAACGCATCAAACTCTTCGCACCCCGTATCAAACCCTTCCGTACAGCTCAGGTTCAACCAGTACAGCGCTTTCTGTTTATTGGGCGTGATAAAGCCTTTCTCACCCTGCCTGAACAACATCCCTGCCCAGTACTCGGAGTAGCCCGTGCGTGAAAGTGCCGAGCTCCGCTTGAACCACGAGGCGGCCTGCACGTCGTCCTGGGCCACTTCAACGCCGTTGGCATAAATCAGCCCCAGCAGCATTTGCGCATCTACCGCAGAGTCGTTGTCGATATCTTCGGCCGCCGTTTGCAGCAGTTTGATGGCCTGAGGATAGTCAGTTTTACCTGCCTGAGTGTTGACCAGCACGCGCGCCAGCATGATCGCGCCGCGTTTGCTGCCTGCGATGGTTGCCTGCTGCGCCAGTGCCTTAGCTTGCGCATAATTTCCCTGGGTAAAGAGGATTTGCGAGAGCAGCCCCATGGCGTCGACGTCGCCACCTTTAGCGGCTTTCTCGGCCCACAGCGCGGCCTGCTTGCTGTCACCGGAGCTAAAGTATGTATCGGCCAAATAATACTGGGCACGGGCGTCACCCGCTTCAGCCTGTTCTTTGTACTGGCTGCCAATCTCGTCGGCACGGACAAGCGATGTAAAAAGGGCTTTGTTGAATAAATCGAACTTTTGCTGAGTTGAAGGATCAGATCACGCATCTTCCCGACAACGCAGACCGTTCCGTGGCAAAGCAAAAGTTCAAAATCACCAACTGGCCCACCTACAATAAAGCCCTCATCAACCGTGGCTCCATAACTTTCTGGCTGGATGATGAAGCTATTCAGGCCTGGTATGAGTCGGCAACGCCTTCATCACGGGGAAGACCTCAGCGCTATTCTGATCTCGCCATCACCACCGTTCTGGTCATTAAACGCGTGTTCAGGTTGACCCTGCGGGCTGCACAGGGTTTTATTGATTCCATTTTTACACTGATGAATGTTCCGTTGCGCTGCCCGGATTACACCAGTGTCAGCAAGCGCGCAAAGTCGGTTAATGTCAGTTTCAAAACGTTCACCCGAGGTGAAATCGCGCATCTGGTGATTGATTCCACCGGGCTGAAGGTCTTTGGTGAAGGCGAATGGAAAGTCAAAAAACACGGCAAAGAACGCCGTCGTATATGGCGAAAGTTGCATCTGGCAGTTGACAGCAACACACATGAAATCATCTGTGCAGACCTGTCGCTGAACAATGTGACGGACTCAGAAGCCTTCCCGGGTCTTATCCGGCAGACTCACAGAAAAATCAGGGCAGCATCGGCAGACGGCGCTTACGACACCCGGCTCTGTCACGATGAACTGCGGCGTAAGAAAATCAGCGCGCTTATCCCGCCCCGAAAAGGCGCGGGTTACTGGCCCGGTGAATATGCAGACCGTAACCGTGCTGTTGCGAATCAGCGGCTGACCGGGAGTAATGCGCGGTGGAAATGGACAACAGATTACAACCGTCGCTCGATAGCGGAAACGGCGATGTACCGGGTAAAACAGCTGTTCGGAGGTTCACTGACACTGCGTGACTACGATGGTCAGGTTGCAGAGGCTATGGCCCTGGTACGAGCGCTGAACAAAATGACGAAAGCAGGTATGCCTGAAAGCGTGCGTATTGCCTGAAAACACAACCCGCTACGGGGGAGACTTACCCGAAATCTGATTTATTCAACAAAGCCTGTAAAAAGTAACAACAACAGAAAAATATGTTTCATAGGTTCTTATCATCGGGGTACACGCCGCGCAGTATAATCGCGGCGACAGAAGAAAAAAATGGGTGCATTAAGACCTCAGCATCCTGCAAGCCGGGCGGAACAGTGGTTCCGCCCGTAGAGGTTAGCCTGCGTTACAGGCTAATTTAGCCGCCACCTCCTGATGTTCACCCTTTATTGAAAACTCGCATAGCTTACCTCGAGTAATAAAGATAAAGATCACTATCGTCAGGCAAATAATAAAGACGATGCCTAACGCAGTTTTTAATGGCGTCATGCCTTTTACTCCTTGTCAAAAAAAGAATAAGAGGCTACTCTCAACTTGTTCGGAGTTGAGGGAGTAGCCTCGGGTTGTACTGACCCCAAAAAGTTGGACAGTTAAACACGAGGCACATAGGTCTGGGTTCGATATTCAATTGGACTCAGACCTTTTAATTTCAGGCTAATTCTTCTGCTGTTGTAGTAGTCAATATATTCCGTAACAGCATCCTTCAGTTCGCTTATATTACTGAACTCGTCAAGATAAAAACACTCCGACTTTAAGGTTCCAAAGAAACATTCCACGACTGCATTATCCAGACAATTGCCTTTTCTGGACATGCTCTGTGTAATGCCTTGTTCTTTAAGGATGTTTTGATACCTTCTCATACGATACTGCCATCCCTGGTCAGAGTGCAGAATAGGATGCTCGTGAGGCTTAAGCTTTTTGAATGCCTGATCGAGCATATTCTCGACCATGTTCATCACAGGTCTTTCCGACAGGCTGTAAGAAATAACTTCGTTGTTGAAGAGATCTATTACTGGAGACAAATACAGCTTTCGCCCATTGACTGCAAATTCAGTAACGTCGGTAACCCACTTCTCGTTTGGCCGTGTAGCCTTGAAATCCCTTTGGAGAACATTGGGGGCGGTTTGCCCTACCTCTCCTCTGTAGGAGCTGTATCGCTTGACCTTAATCGCTGCCTTAAGCGAGAGGGTTCCCATCAGGCGCTGAACGGCTTTATGGTTAATCCGTTCCCCGTCTCGATGGAGAGACAACGTTACCCTACGGTATCCGTAACGACCTTTATTCTCGTGATAAATCTCACCAATACGCTTTTTAACATCCGCATACTTATCAGGCTTGCTGAGAGCCTTTAGATGGTAATAAAACGTACTGCGCGGTATCTCCGCTGCCTTGAGAAGCTCATCAAGAGGGTAAAACTGCCTTAGCTCGTTGAGTACTTTCACTTTTTCGCGGGATGAGCTAAGGCTTTCAGCTTTTTTAGATACGTAAGCCGCATTTCAAGGAATCGAACTTGTCTTTCAAGATCCTCAATACGTCGGTCTTTCGACAGCTCCAATGCTAACGCCGCTTTTTCTGGATCAACTGACATTGTAATGTTTCTTTTGGTGCCGATCTTGAGTGCGCGTAAACCAGCTTCTCCGTGCTCCTCATAGACTTTCAGCCACTTGGCTACAGAACCACTACCAGCAAGCATAAAGTGAGCAGCAGCCTGATTGAGGGACATCTGCTGCTCGGTCACGGCTTTCACGACCTTAATGCGCAACTCTGGATCAGCACTAACGCCTTTAGGTTTGGGAATTAAACCTTTTTCTCCATGTTTTTCATAGAGGGCAACCCACGTCCTGACCTGTGTTCGAGGCACACCAAAACGTGCAGAGATGATCCTGTAACCATCATCAGTTGTGAAGTAGTGATTCACGACTTCAAGGCGCTTTTCGAAGGGGTATTTTGGCTTTGACATATCAGGGACTATTCCATTTCATCGTCCAACAAAATGGGTGCAGTACAGGTAAATGAAAATTTCCCGGGGCTTTCTACTTTCTGTCCCTCAACAATGCTCAAGACAGAAAGTCTTAAGCACCCGCCGCACATCTTATCCCTCTGAATTAAAATGAAAAGATGTAATTCTTTTTCGCGAGAATTACATTATTTCTGCGAGCCGCTTTCCAGATTAATAATTGATATATTTGATGAGTTAATCGGAAATAAAAAGGGAGTGAATATCTCACTCCCTTTATTCACTGATGAATTAACGGCTTCAACCCATTGCGCTTTCTCGCAGTCGGGCTTTCAGCTTGTTATATTCGTCGATGACGTACTGTTCCGCTGCGTGCTGATCCGCAATCGGCTCCACGCGTACGGCGCAGTATTTATACTCCGGCGTTTTGGTTATCGGGCTTAAGTTCTCCGTGACCAGCTCGTTACAGGCGCCAATCCACCACTGGTAGGTCATATAGACCGCCCCTTTGTTCGGACGATCGCTGACCTGCGCACGGGTAATGATCCGGCCTTTGCGCGAGTTCACCCACACCAGCGCTTCATCCTCAATGCCGAGGCGCGCTGCGTCGGCGGTGTTGATTTGCGCGTAGCCCGGTTCGTCCGCCAGCGCCGCCAGCGCGGCGCAGTTACCCGTCATCGAACGACAGGAGTAGTGGCCCACTTCACGCACGGTGGAGAGCACCATCGGATACTCGTCAGTGAGTTTATCGATCGGCGCGACCCAGTCGCAGGTGAAGAACTGCGCCAGCCCGTTCGGGGTGTCGAACTTCTCTTTAAAGAGGTATGACGTCCCCTGGTCGGCTTCGGACTCATCCCGGCACGGCCACTGGATGTATCCCAGCTCACCCATTTTTTCGTAGGTTGCCCCGTAGAAGTCTGGGCACAGATTGCGCAATTCGTCCCAGATCTCCTGAGTGTTGTTGTAGTGCATCGGGTAGCCCATGCGGGTGGCGATTTCGCTGATGATCTGCCAGTCCGTTTTCAGGTCCCACTTCGGCTCGACCGCCTTAAAGAAGCGCTGGAAGCCGCGGTCTGCCGCCGTGTAGACGCCTTCATGCTCGCCCCAGGAGGTCGACGGTAAAATCACATCCGCCGCCGCCGCGGTTTTGGTCATGAAGATATCCTGGACAATCACCAGCTCCAGATCCTCAAACCCTTTGCGCACGGCAGACAGCTCGGCGTCGGTCTGGAGCGGATCTTCACCCATGATGTAGGCCGCACGCACCTCGCCGTGCGCCGCGCGGTGCGGCAGCTCGCTGATGCGATACCCGGTGTGTTCCGGCAGGCTTTCCACGCCCCAGGCCTTCGCGAATTTCTCGCGGTTTTCCGGGAACTTCACGTACTGGTAGCCCGGATAGGTATCAGGCAGCGCGCCCATATCGCAGGCACCCTGAACGTTATTCTGACCACGCACCGGGTTAACGCCGACGTGCGCTTTACCCAGATTGCCGGTCAGCATCGCGAGGCTGGTCAGGGAACGCACGGTTTCCACGCCCTGGTAGAACTGGGTCACGCCCATGCCCCACAGAATGGCGGCGGTTTTCGCCCCGGCATACATCCTGGCCGCCTGACGAATCTCCTGCGCGCTGACGCCGGTGATCGCTTCGACGGATTCAGGCGTATAGCCTTCGACTATTTTCTTATACTCTTCAAAGCCTTCCGTACGGGTGGCGACAAACGCCTGGTCGTACAGGTTCTCCTCAATAATGACGTGCCCCATTGCGTTCAACAGCGCGATGTTCGAGCCGTTTTTCAACGCGATGTGCATATCCGCAATGCGCGCGGTTTCAATTTTGCGCGGATCGCAGACGATGATTTTCGCCCCGTTCTGCTTAGCGCGAATAACGTGGTTCGCGACGATAGGGTGAGAATCCGCCGGGTTATAACCAAAGATGAAGACGAGATCGGTATTATCTATCTCGTTGATGGCATTACTCATTGCGCCGTTACCGACCGACTGGTGCAGACCTGCAACCGATGGGCCGTGTCAGACGCGAGCGCAGCAGTCGACGTTATTGGTTCCAATAACGGCGCGCGCGAATTTTTGCATCACATAGTTGGTTTCATTCCCCGTCCCGCGTGAAGAGCCGGTGGTCTGAATCGCATCCGGGCCATACTTTGCCTTGATGGCGCTCAGACGCGTGGCGACGTAATCCAGCGCCTCGCTCCAGGAGACGGCTTCCAGCTTGCCGCCGCGCTCGCGGCGGATCATAGGGGTTTTCAGGCGCGGGGTGAGGATTTGGGTATCGTTAATAAAATCCCAGCCGTAGTAACCTTTCAGGCATAGCGTGCCCTGGTTGGTTTTCCCCTGTGCGGCCTCCGCCCGGACGATTTTGCCGTTATCGACCACCAGGTGGATCTTGCAACCTGAGGCACAATAAGGGCAAACCGTGACGACTTTTTTCATCAGTCTGCTCCAGTTAATCGAATCATTCGCACCCACTATGCAGCTTCTATGCCATGTTTTTTGTATGGGTATACCCTGACTTTACGGTCCCTTCGCGGTGAAAACCCTGACAAAAAGCAGCCAATCGTCAAAATTGACGTGTCGACAGGGCAGCGGATGTGACATGGGTTGAATTTCCGTCACTGAAAAAACCATTTGACTGGAGCCGACGCCAGAATGGTTCAGACTTAACATAATCCCATGACGGAAGCATACGATGAAACCGGCGATCCTGGTGGTTGATGACGATACGGCAGTCTGCGAACTGCTTCAGGACGTGCTGAGCGAGCACGTCTTTAGCGTGCTTGCCTGCCATAACGGCCAGGATGCACTGCGGCAGGTACAGCAGGATCCGAATATTGCGCTGGTGCTGCTGGATATGATGCTGCCGGATATCAACGGCTTACAGGTTTTGCTGCAGTTGCAAAAGCAGCGCCCGGCGCTACCGGTGATCATGTTAACCGGGCTGGGCAGTGAGTCAGACGTGGTGGTGGGGCTGGAGATGGGGGCCGATGATTATATTGGCAAACCGTTCAATCCGCGCGTGGTGGTCGCCCGCGTGAAAGCGGTGCTGCGCCGTACGGGCGTGCTGGCGGCAGAAGCCCCCGCAGCGCCGGTCGCGGGCATTGCTTTTAACGGCTGGACGCTCGATACCACCCGCTGTGAGCTGAGCGATCCGCAGCGTAACCCTGTTCCCTTAACCCAGGGCGAGTACGGCCTGCTGCTGGCGCTCACGCAAAATGCCCGTCGGGTGCTGAGCCGAGACAGGCTGCTTGAGCTGACCCACAGCGAAAGCGCCGACGTGTTCGATCGCACGATTGACGTGCTGATCATGCGCCTGCGCCGGAAAATAGAGGCTAACCCGCATCAGCCTGCGCTCATCAAAACGATCCGCGGGCTGGGTTACGTGTTTGCTACCGATGTGAGCCGGCCCGAGCAGGCGGCATAAGGCTTACGTTATCGCCGGAACAATGATGGCGGCAAAAATTGCGACGATGCACAGATACTTGAGGGCGTAATAGGCTTTACGGTTCCTTTTTTTCAGACGCTGTCCTCGTTCGCGGGCCGCATGAACGTATTTAAAAATGCGGTTAATGCCGCCGGTGCTGTCATTCTCGTCATTCGGTGAGCTGGCTGCGGACATCAGTGTGGTTCCCACCCAATGGTTAACCGCCTGCGCCCAGCGCCATTTCATCGGACGTTCAATATCACAGAAAAGAATAATGCGCGTTTGATCCGATTTATTCTCTGCCCAGTGGACGTAGGTCTCATCAAAAATAACGGCTTCACCATCCCGCCAGCTGTGGCGCTGCCCGTCGACTTCAATAAAGCAGCGGTCGTCATTCGGTGTGAATAAGCCCAGATGGTAACGAACCGAGCCCGCATACGGATCCCGGTGCTTGCCAAGCTTTGCACCCGCCGGCAGCTCGGCAAACATGGCCGCCTTCACCGAGGGGATTTCACTCACCAGCCGGGTCGTCACCGGGCATAAAGACTGCGCAGAGGGGTGGGCATCGGCATACCATTTCAGATAAAAACGTTTCCAGCCGCGTTTAAAAAAAGTGTTAAAGCCAGCGTCGTTATTATTTTGCGCCGCCTTAATATGATGCTGCAAACGCAGGGCCTCTTCGCGAATAACCAGCCAGTTTTCCGTCAGCTTATTTAATTCCGGGAAGCGTTCTGTTTCAAAGAATGGCTGCCTGGCGGGCAGGGAAGAAAACGCCGTCATAAACATATTGATGGGCGCCA
The DNA here is from genome assembly GCF_056856775.1 of Enterobacter sp. QK-SA4. NCBI lineage: Bacteria > Pseudomonadati > Pseudomonadota > Gammaproteobacteria > Enterobacterales > Enterobacteriaceae > Enterobacter > Enterobacter sp. QK-SA4. The sequence continues at coordinate 4,371,237 of NZ_JBXFXH010000007.1, read as the reverse complement.
TGAACGTCGAATGGTCAAAGAGCTGACGAGAAAGCGTCTGTTTTTCTTTGCCGCGTGAATGCGCATAAATAACGCTGATAATGAAAATACCGATGATGATGGCTGCGAACATTTTTCCCTTGTCCTCTTTCTATCTCATTTCGGAAAAGCGTGCGGGCAGAGTGCTGCCCACGCCGAATATGCCAGATGGAGAGAGTGTAGTTCGGGGATATAAAATTCATAGAACTGTAATGAAAAATCGCAATTTTTGTTAAATTAAGTGCTCTCGCGAATAAACGCCTGCAGCTCGGCCAGCGTTTTCGCGCCGTCAATTGCGTTGGCGGCCAGCAGGCTTGCGCGCGCGCAGGCGTGCGCCAGATAAATGCTCTCCGTGAGCGGGAGCGATTCGTGGCAGCCGTATAAAAACCCCGCGCAAAACGCATCGCCCGCGCCGACGCTGCCGACAATGTCTTTCTGCTCCAGCAACCATGATGGGATCCAGCGACCTTGTTCACCCGGCGCTTCACCCCATGCTCCTTCCGGACAGTGGATCACCACCCGCTGACGCACGCCTGCCGCCAGCAGCTGCGTCGCGGCATCGGCGATATGGGCGATATTCAGCGCATCGTCGCCGTCGCGCATCTCAAGCCCGCTAAACTCCCCGGCTTCCAGCTCGTTAATCACCAGATAATCCAGATGGCGCAGGGCAGGGAGCACCAGCGGCTGATAGCGCGGGTCGCCCTTGCGGGACACCAGATCGAGCGACGTTTCATACCCCTGGTCGCGCATCTGCGCCAGCAGGCGCGCGCTGCGGGTGCCAAACTCGTCATCGGGCATATCCAGGCTGTCGAGCAGCAGCAGGTAGCCGAGATGGAAGATCTTCATCGATCCGTCTAAGCGATCGAAGGCGGGAAGATCCAGCAGGCGGTTGGCGCCCGGCGAGTGGAAGAAGGTGCGCTGTCCGCTGGGATCGGTCATGACCTGCGACATGGAGGTCGGGGCAAAGGTGGTGCGCTGCACGCGCTGGCGGTTGACGTGGTACTGGTCGAGCATCGCCAGAATGTAGTCCCCGTCGGCATCTTCACCAATCAGCCCCACTGCCTGCAGCGGCAGGCCAACGTGCATTTTTGCCAGCGTCAGCAGCACGTTGAGCGGCGCGCCGCCGGTTGAGCGTTCGCTGTGGGTAATTTCCGCCAGCCAGCCGCGCTCCGGCCACTGCACGATCTGGTGGACGTGATCCACCAGCATGTTGCCTGCGGCGATGATGCCTTTGCGTTCCATTATGCCTGCCCCGCGCTGCCGAAGATGCGCATCTGTTCGGCAACCGTATCGGTAATCGCCTCTTCTATCCCCAGCAGCAGTTCGGCAAACTCATCGTACAGCGGCTGGCGGTTCGCCATGCGCTGCTCCACGGCGGCGAGTGCGGCCTGCGACATGCCGGTATAGAAGTTTATTTTATGAATGCCCAGCTCGATGGCGCGGCGGAAGTCGGCATCGCTAATCCCGGAGCCGCCGTGTAAAACCAGCGGCAACCCCGTATGCTGGCGAATGGCGTCCAGGCGTGGGAAATCGAGTTTCGGCTCGCCCTTGTATTTGCCGTGCGCGTTGCCGATGGCAACCGCCAGCGCGTCAATGCCGGTTGAATCGACAAATTCGCGCGCCAGCTGCGGGTCGGTAAAGAACGCTTCATCCGCATGCCCGTACAGCGCGCCGCCTTCATCGCCACCGACCGCGCCCAGCTCCGCTTCCACCGACACGCCGACCGCGTGGCACATCTTCACCACCTCCCGCGTCTGGCGAATGTTCTCCTCATAGCTTAGCGTAGAGCCGTCAAACATCACCGAACTGAACCCTAAGCGCAGGGCGCGCACCACCGCCTCGAAATGCAGGCCGTGGTCGAGATTGAGCACCACGGGAATATCGTGACGGGCGGCCTCGAACTTCACCGCTTCGACAAGCGAATCCAGAGAAACGTACTTAAAATGCACTTCGGCGATGTTGATGATAAACGGCGAGCGTTCCTGCTTCGCGGCGGCGAACAGCGCGCGCAGGAAGTGGGAGTCGAGCACGTTAAACGCGCCCAGCGCGTAGCGATGCGCCCTGGCGTGCTCCAGACCGTCGGCAAGAGAGATCAATGGCATCATTTACTCCTTATATCCGAAACAGGTTGTACTCGTTGCACAGCACCAGTAGCGCCGGTTCGTCTTCTTCGATGTTGTTATAGCGGGCAACGGGCTGCAAAAAGTGGTTGTCGTGCTCGTCGTCGTTTACCGATGACACCTCCCCAACCAGCACGTCGCCGAAGCCGCGTTCGCCCCAGAAGCTGTGGTACAGACCGGGTGTCAGACAGATGCTTTCCCCTGGCATGAGGCGCAGCTGGCTGCCGGGCGCGTGGGTCTGACGACAGCCGTCGACGGTGACCGTCACGTCGGTGTTTTCCGTCTCTTCATGCGCCCCGGCATTCCATAACTCAATAATCAGATTCCCGCCGCCCCGGTTGATGATGTCTTCCCGCTTGCGCCAGTGAAAATGCATTGGCGTCACCTGGCCGTCACGCACGTGCATAATTTTTTCGGCATAGCACTTTTCATAAGGCACGCCGTTGGGCGAACCGTTGCGCAGGGTAAACAGCGTCAGGCCCTCAGCGGCAAAGCTGTTGCCGCCGAACGCCGTCACGTCCCAGCCGAGCTTGAGGTCGAACACTTCCTGCCAGGCGGCCTGGTCAAGCTGCTGCCATTTTGTGGGCGGGAAGCTGGCAAACGGCGGGAGATGCACGTCGTGCATGGAAAAGAACTGTCGCGTGTGGCCGAGAATTTCATTGATGTCGGAGCGTTTCATGGGGACTCCTGGCTTTTTTTGCAAAACCTTAGCACTCACCCGGCCCTCTCCCTTGAGGGAGAGGGGGAGTAAGTTCCCTCTCCCTGTGGGAGAGGGGTAGGGTGAGGGCATCAGGCCGCACCGAAGTTACTTAACCGTCCAGCCCTTATAGGTACCGACGTTCTTTTTATCGATCATCGTCACCGGGATTAGCACAGGCGCTTTCGGCGCAGGTTTGCCCTGTAGAATGTCATAGCCGATCTCCACCGCTTTTGCCGCCATCACCTGCGGATCCTGCGCCGGGGTTGCGACAAACAGCGAGTTTTCGCGCTTCAGCGCTTCCTCACCGTCCGGGGAACCATCCACGCCGACGATAAAGAACTCGTTGCGCTGAGCCTGCTTCGCGGCCAGATCGGCACCGATCGCCGTCGGATCGTTAATCGCAAACACACCGTCGATCTTCGGATTGGCCGCCAGCAGGGAGGTCATGACCTCCAGACCGCCTTCGCGACTGCCCTTGGCGTTTTGGTTATCCGAAAGCACCTTGATATCCGGATGTTTTTTGAATTCCGTCTGACAGCCTTCCACGCGGTTTTGCACCGCAGAGACCGGCGGTCCGTTGATGATCACCACGTTGCCTTTTCCCTTCAGGCGATCGGTAATGTATTTACAGGCCATTTCGCCCGCCTGGGTGTTATCGGAGGTGATGGTCGCATCCGCCCCTTCCGCCGCTACGTCAACCGCAACGACCACGATCCCAGCGTCCTTCGCGCGCTTCACCGCCGGGCCGATCCCTTTGGAATCCGCAGCGTTGAGGATGATCATGTCCACCTTCGCGGCGATGAAGTTGTCGATCTGCGCCACCTGCTGGCCCAGATCGTAACCGCTGGAGACCAGCGTCACCTTGACGTTATCGCCAGCCAGCTTGCGCGCTTCCAGCTCGGCACCTTTGGTGATCTGCACGAAGAACGGGTTGGCCAGGTCGCCCACCGTCACGCCGATGGACTTCAGATCTTTTGCCTGCGCAAACGGCGTTGCGGCAAGCAGCGCGCCAGCACAGAGCGCGGTCACTAACGGTTTCAAACGCATATATTTTTCCTCGAAGCTGTAGGGTTTTGTTGTTATGCACTTTGATGGTGTCGGGTACGGTATTTGTCGATCAGCACCGCTATGATGATCACCGCCCCTTTGATCACCAGCTGCCAGAAGTAGGAGACGCCCATCAGCGTCATGCCGTTATTGAGGGTGGCGATGATCAGCGCACCCACCAGCGTGCCGGTGATCGTGCCGATCCCGCCGACGAAGCTGGTGCCGCCGAGGATCACCGCCGCAATCGCATCCAGCTCGTAGCCCGTACCGAGGTTGCCGTTGGCGCTGTAAAGGCGGGAGGCGCTCATCACGCCGCCAAGCCCGGAGAGCAGGCCGCTCATGCCGTAGACAAACAGCAGCACCAGCCAGACCTTAATGCCGGTCAGTCGCGCCGCCTGCATGTTGCCGCCCACCGCGTAGATATGTACGCCGAGCGTGGTGCGGCGCAGGATGAACCAGCACACCGCAATCACCGCAAGGGCAATGACAACCAGCCACGGGATCGGGCCGAGGTAGTTATTGCCGATCCACTCGAAGCTGATGTTGGAGTTAATGACCGTCGTGCCGTCCGCCAGCAGATAGGCCGCGCCGCGCAGCGCCGTATAGGTGCCGAGCGTCACGATAAAGGGCGGCAGCCCGGCAAAGGCCACCAGCGCGCCGTTGAACAGGCCCAGCACCATGCCGAGCATCAGCGCGGCCGGAATGGAGAGCATCGCAAATTCAGGGATAAGCGAGACCACCATCGCCGCTACCGCCGTGGTGCCCAGAATCGAGCCCACGGAGAGGTCAATCCCGCCGGTCAGGATGATGAAGGTCATTCCCGCCGCCAGCACGATGTTGATCGACGCCTGACGGGTAATGTTGAGCAGGTTGCTCTCGGTGAAGAAGTTCGGGGCGATAAAGCCAAATACCGCCACAATCAGGATAAGAATCGGCAGGATGCCGACCGTTTGCATCAGATCGCTCATCAGCATTTTTTTGGCGGAGGCGGATTTCGCCACCTGCTGCGGATGGGTTGGAGTTGTCATGATTGCACCGCCTGATGATGAGTGTCGTTCACGCCGGTTGCCAGCGTCATAATGTTTTCCTGAGAGATGTCGCGCCCGTGGAGTTCACCCGCAATGCTGCCTTCCCGCATCACGTACACCCGGTCGCTCATGCCCACCACTTCCGGCAGTTCGCTGGAGATCATTAAAATTGCCACCCCTTTGCGCGCCATCTGGTTCATGATGCGGTAGATCTCGCTTTTCGCGCCGACGTCCACGCCGCGCGTGGGTTCGTCCAGGATCAGAATGCTCGGGCCGATGGCCACCCAGCGGGAGATAAGCAGCTTTTGCTGATTGCCGCCTGACAGCCCGCCCGCGCGCACCTGCGAATGGGGTACGCGGATGTTGAGCAATGCAATGGCGTCATCGGAAATCGACTGGGCTTTTTTGCGGTTTAACATACCGAAGGTCGCGTCGCGCTCCAGCGTCGCCATGGTGATGTTCTCCTGCGCCGCCAGCTCCAGAAACAGCCCCTGCTCCTTGCGGTTTTCGGTGAGAAAACCGATGCCGTTTTCGATGGCCGCACGCGGGGAGTGGATCACCACCGGCTCGCCGTCGACCTCAATCATGCCGCCGGTGGCTTTACGCACGCCGAAAATCAGCTGCGCCAGCTCGGAGCGTCCGGCCCCGACCAGGCCCGCCAGCCCAACGATTTCACCGGAACGCACCTGCAGGCTGCACGGCTGTACTTTTTTACCGTCGGTGAGGTGGTGGACGTTGAGACGCGGGCTGCCGAGGGGAATATCACGCTCCTTGTTGAACAGGTCGCTTAACGGGCGGCCCACCATCATGCGCACCAGCTCGGAGGCGTTTAGCTTGTCGCGCGTCAGGCTGCCGACGTACTGCCCGTCGCGCAGAACGCTGACGCGGTCAGAAAGTTCATACACTTCCGCCATGCGGTGGCTGATATAGATGATCGCCATCCCTTCATCGCGCAGGCGCAAAATCAGTTCAAACAGGCGGTGGGTTTCCCGCGAGGAGAGGGCGGCGGTGGGTTCATCCATCACCAGAATGCGGCTGTTGCGGTGCAGCGCACGGGCAATTTCCACCTGCTGCTGCTCGGCAATGGTCAGCTTCATCACCAGGTCGGTAGCATTGAACTGTGCGCCGAGGCGCTCAATCACCGCCTGCGCCTGGGCGGCCATCTCTTTGCGCTGCACCATCCCGCCGCGCGACAGCTCGCTGCCAAGAAAGATATTTTCGGCAACGGTCAGGTTGGGCGCGAGCTGCATCTCCTGATAAATCAGGGTAATGCCTGCGGCCAGCGCATCTTTCGGCCCTTTAATGTGAAACGGCTGACCGTCGATCAGGATCTCACCGCTGGTGGCGGTATAGGCTCCCGCGAGGATTTTCATCAGCGTGCTTTTTCCCGCGCCGTTTTCGCCCATCAGCGCGTGGATCTCTCCGGGAAAGACCGTCAAATCCACACCCTTGAGCGCGTGGAAACTGCCAAACGTTTTGGCAATGCTGCGCATCTCTAATACCGGGGTTCTGCTCATGGCGGATCTCCTGCGAATGCCGATATCTGCACTTCATCACAGGTGCGTAAATGCAAAATGTCAGAAGCTGTTCATATTTGTCATAGTTATGAATAGCTAATCGCCATCACATTTTCCTTTTCCCTCTCCCGGTGGGAGAGGGCCAGGGTGAGGGCACCAAACCACTCAGGAGCCCAAACCCATGCCATCACGCCGTCCGCCCTTTTTCGCCAGCGCCCGAGGCCGACTGCTGATTTTTAATCTGCTGGTGGTCGCCGTGACGCTGATGGTGAGCGGCGTGGCGGTGCTCGGCTTTCGTCACGCCAGTCAAATCCAGGAGCAGGTTCAGCAGCAAACGCTGGATGACATGACCGGCAGCATGAACCTGGCCCGCGATACCGCCAACGTGGCGACGGCGGCGGTGCGGCTTTCACAGGTCGTCGGGGCGCTGGAGTACAAAGGCGAAGCCGAGCGCCTTAAGCAGACGCAAATGGCGCTGCGCCGCTCGCTGGAACAGCTTGCGGATGCGCCGCTGGCGCAGCAGGAGCCGGCGCTGGTGGCGCGCATTATTCAACGAAGCAATGAGCTACAGCAGAGCGTGACGGAGATGCTTGAGCGCGGACAGCGCCGCCATCTGGAGCGTAACGCGCTGCTGAGCTCGCTGTATCAAAGCCAAAGCTACCTGCGTCATCTGCAGGACATCAACCGCCGTTACGACAGCAACGTGCCGGATGCGCAGCAGCTGATGGAGATGGACCGGCTGATCGCCGCCGCCATCGACACCCCTTCGCCGCGCGCGACCGTTCAGCAGCTGGACGCCGTGGCCGCAGCGCTGCCCCGGAGTGCCGTACAGCCGGTCGTGAAGGAGGTTCTGCCAGATTTTAACGCCGAGTTAGGCAGGCTCGCCCCGCTGTCGAAGCAGCTGGAAGAGAGCGATCTGGCGATAAGCTGGTATATGTTCCACATCAAGGCGCTGGTGGCGATCCTCAACAGCGACATTAATCAGTACGTCGGGCAGGTGGCGCAGGCCTCCCGGCTTCGCACGGCCCAGAGCCATCACGAGCTGCAATCCATTAGCGTGTTTATCAGCATCTTCGCCGTGCTGGCGCTGATCATCACCGGGTGCGCCTGCTGGTATATCTACCGCAATCTGGCCTCTAACCTGACGGCGATTTCCCGGGCGATGTCGCGCCTTGCTCACGGCGAGCAGGACGTGTCCGTTCCCGCCCTCCAGCGGCGCGATGAGCTGGGCGAGCTGGCGCGCGCGTTTAACGTTTTTGCCCGCAATACCGCCTCGCTTGAGCACACCACGCGCCTGCTGAAAGAGAAAACCACGCAGATAGAGATCGACCGCGTTGAGCGTCAGGGGCTGGAAGAGGCGCTGCTGCACAGCCAGAAGATGAAGGCGGTCGGACAGCTGACCGGCGGGCTGGCGCATGATTTTAACAATCTGCTGGCAGTGATCATCGGCAGCCTTGAGCTCACCGACCCCGAATCGAAAGACGCGCCGCGCATTACCCGGGCGCTGAAGGCGGCCGAGCGTGGTGCCTTACTGACGCAGCGCCTGCTGGCATTTTCCCGCAAGCAGTCCCTGACGCCGCATGCGGTAGAAATGCTGCCGCTGCTGGAGAACCTCCGGGAACTGATGCGCCACTCCCTGCCTGCCACCCTGACCCTGGAGATTGAAGCGCAAACCCCGGCATGGCCCGCGTGGATTGACGTTAGCCAGCTGGAAAACGCCATTATCAACCTGGTGATGAACGCGCGCGATGCGATGGAAGGGCAAAGCGGGGTGATTAAAATCCGGACCTGGAATCAGCGCGTCACCCGCAGCGACGGGCGCAGGCAGGATATGGTGGCGCTGGAGGTGATTGACCGCGGCAGCGGCATGTCGCAGGAGGTGAAATCCCGGGTCTTTGAACCGTTCTTCACCACCAAGCAGACCGGAAGCGGAAGCGGGTTAGGCCTGTCGATGGTCTACGGCTTTGTCCGCCAGTCCGGCGGGCGCGTGGAGATTGAAAGCGCGCCGGGGCAGGGAACGACCGTTCGGCTTCACCTCCCGCGCTCCGTGCTGCCCGCCGCTGCAGACGATGAAGCGCTGTCAGCTACCGCCTCCGTCGATAGCGAGCGGCTGGTCCTGGTGCTGGAAGATGAGGCCGATGTTCGGCAAACCCTGTGCGAGCAGCTGCATCAGCTCGGCTACCTGACGCTGGAAGCGGACAACGGCGAACAGGCGCTGAATATGCTGGAGGCTTCATCGGATATTGGCATGTTTATCAGCGACCTGATGCTGCCCGGCAGCCTCAGCGGCGCCGAGGTGATTAGCCATGTGCGCAGCCATTACCCGCAGCTTCCTGTACTGCTGATCAGCGGCCAGGATTTACGGCCCGCGCATAACCCTCAGCTGCCGGACGTCCAGCTACTGCGCAAGCCGTTTACGCGGGTGCAGCTGGCGCAGGCGCTGCGCAAGGTTATGGTAATTTGAGATTCCTCCGCTACCCCGGCTTCCCGCCGTTCATTATCGTAAGGCCAGTTCACCTGCGAGTCTGGCCTTATGAAACGTTACTCAACTGCTCTGTTATTCGGTCTGCTGTCACTCACCAGCCAGCTGGCTCATGCCGATATTGTTGATGATGCTATTGGCAACATTCAGCAGGCGATCAACGATGCCTATAACCCCAGCAGCAGCCGCAGCAATGACGACGACGATCGTTATGACCGAAGTCGCCAAATCGACAGTCGACAATACGACGATCGTCGTCGGCAGCTTGAAGACAGACGCCGCCGTTTAGATGAACGTCAGCGTCAGCTGGATGACGATCGCCGTCGGTTAGAAGAGGATGAGCGCAGGTTAGAAGACGATTACGATCGAGGCTGAGTGCGGCCTGTTGCCCTCACCCCAACCCTCTCCCACGGGAGAGGGAGAAAACCTAATCCAGCACCAGCACCATCCCGTCATAGCCCGCTTCTATGCCCTGCGGCAGCGGGTTATCCATCATCCACACGTCAAACTGATGGCTGATGTGCGTCAGGATCACCTGCGGGCAGCCAATCGCTTCGTTTAACGCAATCACGGTATTTAAGTCGCAATGGTTTCGCGGCGTTTCCTCACGTGGCTCATGGCTGCAGTCGATAATCATCGCCTGCGGCTGGTTGTTGAGCAGGAACTTCACCGTTTTTTCCGGCAATCCGGCGGTATCGGAAAGCCAGGCCACGCGGCTGTGGGCCGATTCCAGCAAATACCCGAAGGTCAGTTTCGAATGATTGAGCGGCAGCGGCGTGACCCGCAGACCCTGAAGCTCAAACATCACAAACGGTTCGACCCTGTGGCTGAAATCCAGAATGCCGGGGTGTTTAAACAGATCGTCGCATCCGGCGTCGTCCGGCGGACCGTAAACCGGGATCGTCGCCCCCACGCCCCAGCGCAGGGGGAACAGCCCCTGAACGTGATCCATATGGTAATGGGTGAGCAAAAACTGCTGGAAGCTGCCCGCCGGCCAGTCGTCCATCAGGTGCGGAATACCGGCATCCAGCAGGGTGACGGCATCGTTGAATTTCACCACCGCGCTGCACGGGCGACGGCGATAGTTGTCCTGCAGGCGCGCCCGGCGGCAGGCCGCGCAGTCGCAGCCAAAGACCGGCACCAGCTGGGCGCCACCCGTTCCCGTCAACGTGATGGTCAGACTCATAGCGCACCTCTACAGCGGTTTGGTGAATCGGAAATGGCTCTGCGTGTATCCTTCACGAACGTAAAAACGGTGCGCGTCGGTGCGCTTCACGCTGGTGGAAAGTTCGGTCAGCTCCGCGCCGGCCTGTCGTGCTACCTCTTCCGCCCAGGCCAGCAGCTGACTTCCGACCTTTAACCCACGCGCCTGCGGCATTACGACCAGCTCCTGGATCTCGCCGATCCAGCGCGCGTGATGGAGGTGAAACTGCATGTGCAGACCGATCATGCCGATGACCTGTCCCTCTCTCTCCGCAAGCTGGTAGCGCATGTTGCGATCCTGCAGATTGGCAAGAAACCCGGCGTGGAACGCCTGATGATCGAACTCTGCCTGCTTCAGTTCGCAGATCAGGGCATAGACAATCTGCGCATCGTCGGCGGTGGCGGGGCGAAGCTGGAAGTCAGGCATGCTGTTTCTCCTTCTGACGGATAAGCGATAAAAAGGTATCGACTGACTGTAGCAAACTTCCGTCGTTATTGAGGATGTGGCAGTCCGACGGGGCATAGCGGGCCGCGCGCTCAAGCCGCAGATCGATCTCACGGGCTGATTCACGCCCCCGGTTCTGCAACCGGCTGCGCAGGACGTCCGGCGAAACCTGCAGACAGACCGGCAGCAGGGCCGCCTCATAGCGGGCGCGCGCCTGTGGCAGATGCGCACGCGAGCCGTTAACCAGCACGTCAAAACCCGCGTGCAGCCAGAGGTCGATTTCGATGCCCACGCCATAGTAAAAGCCGTTGGCGTGCCAGCTCAGCGCCAGCAGGTTTTGCCCGGCGCGGGTAAAAAACTCCTGCTCGCTCAGGGCGATATGGTTTTCACTCCCGGCATTGGCCGCGCGGGTAATATAGCGGTGCGCGACCAGCAGCTGCGGATGTTCCCGCTGCCGTAAGGCGGACAGCAGACTGTCCTTACCGGAGCCGGAGGGCCCCATTAACCAGATGAGCCTTCCCATCAGAACACCCTTTTTCCCTGACGCCAGACGTGGTCGATGTGAACGTGCTCGCCCTTGCGGTGGGCGAGTACCAGATCCGCGCGTTTACCCTCGGCGATTTCCCCGCGATCCTGAAGATTAAGCGCCGAGGCCGGGTTTTTCGTCACCAGTCGAATCGCCTGCGGCAGCGTAAAGGTGTTGTTCTCGTCGTCGGCAACCCGGAATGCCGCATCCAGCAGGCTGGCGGGGTAGTAGTCGGATGAAAGGATATCCAGCAGACCAAGGGAGGCAAGCCTGCTTGCCGCGACGTTGCCGGAGTGCGATCCGCCGCGCACGATGTTAGGCGCGCCCATCAGCACGTTCATGCCGTGCCTGCGGGAGGCTTCCGCTGCTTCAAACGTGGTGGGAAATTCGGCGATCACGCTGCCAAGCTGGTGGGATTCGCGCACGTGATCGTGCGTGGCGTCGTCATGGCTGGCCAGGGCGATATTGCGGTCCCGGCACATCGCGGCAATCCTGAGACGGTTTGGCTGCGACCACTGCGCCGCCAGCGCCAGCTGCTCCTCCTCGTAGCGCGCCATCTCGGCATCGCTGAGAGAATATTTGCCCTGATAGTATTCGCGATACTTTTCAATGTTGGCGAACTGGCGCTGCCCCGGCGAGTGGTCCATCAGGGAGACCAGCGAGACCGGCTCGCGTCCGACCAGCTTTTCAAACAGCGGCAGGGTGGTGTGGTGCGGCAGCTCGCAGCGCAGGTGCAGACGGTGCTCGGCGCGGTTGAGGCCGCGTTTTTGCGTCTCCTCCACGGCGTTGATCATCTTCTCGAGATTCTCCAGGCGATCGCCGCCGTCGCGCACGTCGCCAATCGCCACCGCGTCCAGCACGGTGGTAATGCCGCTGGCGACCATCAGCGCGTCGTGGCTGCTCATCGCCGAATGGGCGGGCCAGTCGACCTTCGGGCGCGGGGTGAAGAATTTGTCCAGATTATCGGTATGAAGCTCAATCAGCCCCGGCAGCAGCCAGCCGCCTTCACCGTCCATCGCTTCAGGAGTACGGCTCTGGGTTTCGGCAAAGGCGCGAATAACGCCTTCATGAACTTCAACCGAGCCATTAACGACTTCATTTTCCAGCACCAGCCTGACGTTATTGATAATCATGCGTTTGTCCCCATCGGGTGCAATCTGTCCGCCACGCGGCTGCGTACGGTTTCGTCGTGGAAGATCCCGACGATCGCCGCGCCGCGAGCTTTGGCCTGTTCGATCAGCTCCACCACGGCGGCGCTGTTTTTACCGTCGAGCGAGGCGGTGGGTTCATCCAGAAGTAAAATCGGGTAGTCGACGATAAATCCGCGGGCGATATTGACGCGCTGCTGCTCGCCGCCGGAAAAGGTCGACGGGGCGAGATGCCACAGGCGCTCCGACACGTTGAGGCGCGTCAGCAGGCTGGAGGCTTTGGCGGCGCAGGCTTCTCGCGGCACGCCCAGATCCAGCAGGGGCTGCATCACCACGTCCAGGGCGGAGATCCGCGGGATCACCCGCAGAAACTGGCTCACCCAGCCGATCGTCGTGCGGCGCACTTCCAGCACTTTACGCGCGGGGGCCTGCACCAGATCGACCCACTCATCGTTGTGGCGAATGCGGATGTGGCCTTCATCCGGCAGATAGTTGGCATACAGGGAGCGCAGCAGGGTGGATTTTCCGCTACCGGAATGGCCGTGCAGCACCACGCATTCGCCGCTGCTGACCTCTAACGAGGCATTTTGCAGCACCGGCAGGCGCACGCCGTTTTGCTGGTGGAGCACAAAGGTCTTACTTACGTTTTCTACGCGGATCATGTTGGCCTCTTAATTCTGCAATACGGACGACACCAGCAGCTGGGTGTACGGATGGTGCGGATCGTCGAGCACCCGGTCGGTTAACCCACTTTCCACCACCTGGCCCTGCTTCATCACCAGCAGACGGTCCGCCAGCAGGCGCGCAACGCCTAAATCGTGGGTGACAATCACCACCGCGAGGTTCAGCTCCACCACCAGGCCGCGCAGCAGGTCGAGCAGGCGCGCCTGCACGGAGACGTCCAGCCCGCCGGTGGGTTCATCCATAAATACCAGCTTCGGATGGGTGACCAGGTTGCGCGCAATCTGCAGGCGCTGCTGCATCCCGCCGGAGAAGGTTGTCGGCAGGTCGTCGATGCGCGAGGCGGGGATTTCCACCTCTTCCAGCCAGTGCTGGGCGGTAGCGCGGATGTTGCCGTAGTGGCGCGCGCCGGTGGCCATCAGGCGTTCGCCGATGTTGCCCCCGGCGGAGACCTGACGGCGCAGGCCGTCCATCGGGTGCTGATGCACCACGCCCCACTCGGTGCGCAGCAAGCGGCGGCGTCCGGCCTCGCTCATGCCGTACAGCGAGGCGCCCTCATACAAAATGTCGCCGTTCTGCGGCGTCAGGCGCGCGGAGATGGACTTCAGCAGGGTGGTTTTGCCGGAGCCGGACTCGCCGACGATCCCCAGCACTTCTCCCGGCCACAGCTCGAACGACACGTCGCTAAAGCCTTTGCCCGGCGCATACAGGTGAGTCAGGTTATTAACCGAAAGCAGCGGTTTCATTGGCCGTTCGCCTCGCTCTGTTGGCGGCAGTAATCGGTGTCGGAGCAGACAAACATCCGTTTGCCCGTATCGTCCAGCACCACTTCGTCCAGATAGCTGTGTTTGGATCCGCAGATGGTGCACGGCTCGTCCCACTCCTGCACCGTAAACGGGTGATCGTCGAAATCGAGACTTTCCACGCGGGTGTAAGGCGGAACGGCGTAGATGCGTTTTTCGCGCCCGGCACCGAAAAGCTGCAGGGCCGGCATCATGTCCATCTTCGGGTTATCGAATTTTGGGATTGGCGACGGGTCCATCACGTAGCGCCCGTTCACCTTCACCGGGTAGGCGTAGGTGGTGGCGATATGGCCGAAGCGGGCGATATCCTCATACAGCTTCACCTGCATGACGCCGTACTCTTCCAGCGCGTGCATGGTGCGGGTTTCCGTTTCGCGCGGCTCGATAAAGCGCAGCGGCTCCGGGATCGGCACCTGGAAAATCAAAATCTGATCTTCAGTGAGCGGGGTTTCCGGGATGCGGTGTCGGGTCTGGATCAGCGTGGCGTCTTCGGTTTTTTCGGTGGTATTGACGCCGGTGACGCGCTGGAAGAAGCTGCGGATCGACACGGCGTTGGTAGTGTCGTCGGCGCCCTGGTCGATGACCTTCAGCACGTCCGCCTCGCCGATCACGCTGGCGGTGATCTGTATACCGCCCGTGCCCCAGCCGTAGGGCATCGGCATTTCGCGGCCGCCGAACGGCACCTGATAGCCCGGAATGGCCACCGCTTTTAAGATGGCGCGGCGGATCATGCGTTTGGTTTGCTCATCCAGATAGGCAAAGTTGTAGCCGCTTAAGTTAGCCATTTTTGCGCTCCCGTTGCAGGCGTTTCAGCAGTTCCAGTTCGGCCTGGAAATCGACGTAGTGCGGCAGCTTGAGGTGCGAGACAAAACCGGCGGCCTCAACGTTATCCGCGTGGGCCAGCACGAACTCTTCGTCCTGCGCCGGGCCTGCAACGTGCTCGCCGTAGTCCGGTGCCTGGAGTGCGCGGTCAACCAGCGCCATGGCCATGGCCTTGCGCTCGCCGAGGCCGAATACCAGCCCGTAGCCGCGGGTAAAGTGCGGGTCTTCGTCTTCCGGGGCGACGAAACCGTTGACCATTTCACACTCGGTCATCAGCAGTTCGCCGACGTTCACCGCAAAACCCAGCTCTTCCGGTACGATCTCGACGTCGATGTAGCCGCTGCGAATTTCGGCTGCAAACGGGTGGTTGCGCCCGTAGCCGCGCTGGGTGGAGTAGGCCAGCGCCAGCAGATAGCCTTCGTCGCCGCGCATCAGCTGCTGCAGGCGGGACGAGCGCGAGCACGGGTAAACCGGCGGCGTGCGGGTGATGTCATCCGGCTGCGCGCCAGAATCTTCTTCCGCCTTCGCCAGGCCCTGTTTTGCCAGCAGGCTGAAGACGTGCGGAGACGGTTCCTGTTCGGCGTCGGAGGTGCTGAGCGTCGGCGCTTCGCCGTTCGCCAGCAGGGTAAAATCCAGCAGGCGGTGGGTGTAGTCGTACGTGGGGCCAAGCAGCTGGCCGCCGGGAACGTCTTTATAAACGGCAGAAATGCGGCGTTCCAGACGCATCTCCGCCGTGTTCACCGGCTCGCTTACCGCCAGTCTGGCAAGCGTGGTGCGGTAGGCGCGCAGCAGGAAGATGGCTTCCACGTTGTCGCCGCTGGCCTGCTTCAGGGCCAGCGCCGCCAGCTCGCGGTCGGCGATGCCGCCCTCGGTCATCACGCGGTCGACGGCGAGGTTTAGCTGCTGTTCAATCTGGGCGACGCTCAGCTCGGGAAGCCGTTCATCGCCCCGTCGTCTGTGCGCCTGTAGCGCATGGGCGGCGGCGATGGCCTTCTCGCCCCCTTTGACGGCAACGTACATCAGCACACCTCCACGTGGGTGGTCCGCGGGATTGCCAGCAGGCGCTCGCCGCAGGTCAGGATCAGGTCAATGCCCAGCGGGAACGGGTGCGGGCGCTCGGTCAGCTCGTGAATGATGCACTCCGGCAGCTGCGGCGCGACCATGCGCTCGTCGGCGATGCCTGCCCCCGTGAGGCGCAGCATGCGGCCGCCGCTCAGGCTGGCGACCTGCAGGATCAGCGTGGCGCTGGTCTCCGGGGCGACGGTGCTGCCTTCGCTCAGGGCGTTCAATTGCTCATGGCTGATTTGTTCATCGGCCACGGCAAAAACCGCCTGCTGGGGCTGATCGACCAGCGGAGCGCTGGTGTGAAAACGCAGGTTCTGGCTGGCGATATCGTTCGACAGCGCGCCCGAAAGCCACACCGGGGTGTCGTTGTCGGCAAGCGTCAGCAGCACGCTGGTGGTCGCCAGATTCAGCGGCAGCCAGCCCTGGGAGAGCTGGTGCAGCGAGACGATCGCGCCCGGCTCGCTCATCGCCTTCAGCAGGCGACGAAAACTGTGTTGGGCATCCTGGACGGCCAGGGTAAAAGCAGGTTGAAGCGTCATGCGTTGTCTCCGCGAACGAGCGTAAAGAAGTCGACCCGGCTGGTATTCACTTCGGCCTGACGCGCGGCAAGACGTGCGGCGCGGTCGGCTTCCAGCGGGGTAATAAGGGTTTCCATTAGCGTCTGGAAATACGGCTGTTCCTGTAAAAGCGCGTCGATCACCGCGCAGCGCTCGGCGTGGGCTTTATCACGCCCCAGCACGTAGCTGTAGCCCAGCGTGCCGCTGTTCAGGCGGATTGCCGCGCGGGTGAGGGTGGCGTCTCCGGCGAAAAAGCGCTCGCCGGTGCCGCCCATGCGCGCCTGGATCTGAACAAGGCCGATCTCCGGGGCGCGAAGGGTGTCGTAGTCTGGCGTCAGGCTGATCGCGTTCATGCGGGCAGCCAGCGCAGCAGGCTGGCTGTGGGCCAGCACGCGCATCCAGCGCTGTCGGGTGGCGATGTCGAAGTGCATTCAGTGCTCCATGGTGAATTCGATCATGTCGGCGCGGGTAAGGCTGACGGAGTATTCCGTCGCGTTGATCTCGCCGTCACGGTGGTTGAGGGTGCGTACGCAGAGCAGCGGGGCCATATTGGGGATTTCGAGCACCTTGCTCTCTTTCGCCTGCGCGCGACGGGCGCTGATGCGCGTCTGGGTGCGCTTGAGCGCAATACCTGTCGCATCCTGAAGAAAGTCATGCAGCGAGCCGCTGGAGAAATGCTGGAGCACGGGCCAGAGGGCGAGGTCCGCAAAGTAGTGGTCTATCTGGCATACCGCCACGCCGTTAACGCGACGCAGGGTACGCAGGTGAATGACGTCGTCGCCCTCCTGAATACCCAGCGCGTCCGCCACGTGGCTGGAGGCCGGACGCAATACCGAGAGCAGCTTTTCGCTGGTCGGGTGGCTGCCCTGATCCAGCAGGTTCTGGCTAAAGCGCGCCTGGGCGTTCAGCGGGTAGTCGAACGGGCGCATCAGCACCAGCACGCCCACGCCCTGACGGCGCTGAACCCAGCCGCGCTCGACCAGCTGGTCAATGGCGCGACGCAGGGTGTGGCGGTTCACTTCATAGCGGTCGGCAAGCTGCTGCTCGGCGGGCAGGTAGTCCCCGCAGCGGTAGTGCGTGCGCAGCTCCACTTCGAGCTTTGCGGCAATCTCTTGCCAGCGGGTAGGATAACTGGTCGGATGTCTGGATAAGTGCATAGAAAACAAAGCCTCGCTTCTCAGATGAAGTGCTTACGCAAACGTTGAGAGAGGAAATCCAGCAGGCTGACGGTGACGATGATGAGCACCATCAGGGCGCAGGTTTGCTGGAACTGAAAACCGCGAATCGCTTCCCACAGGGTGACGCCAATCCCGCCTGCGCCAACCATACCGACCACCGTCGCGGAGCGGACGTTGGACTCAAAGCGGTACAGGGAGTAGGAGATCAGGAGCGGCATAACCTGCGGCAGGACGCCGTAAAGGATCTCTTCGATTTTGTTGGCGCCCGTTGCGCGGATGCCTTCCACCGGGCCGGGCTCAATGGCTTCGACCGCTTCAGAAAGCAGCTTGGAGAGCACGCCGGTGGTGTGGATGAACAGTGCCATCACGCCGGCGAACGGACCCAGGCCGACGGCGACCACGAACAGCATCGCAAAGACCATTTCATTGATGGCGCGACAGGCGTCCATCAGGCGACGCATCGGCTGGTATATCCACCACGGCACGATGTTTTCGGCGCTCATCAGGCCAAAGGGAATAGAGAGAACGACGGCAAGGGCGGTGCCCCAGACGGCGATTTGCAGGGTGACCGCCATTTCGCTGAGATAGTCCTGCCACTGGCTGAAGTCCGGCGGGAAGAAGTCGGCGGCGAAGGTCGCCATGTTGCCCGCGTCCTTGAAGAGCAGCAGCGGATCCATTTCCGCGCCCTTCCAGGAGATAACCAGCACCGCCAGCAGGATGGCCCAGCTTATGAGCGAGAACCAGCTGCGCTTCGGCGGCGGGAGGGTGATGGTTTGCATGTTGGCTCCTTTGGGTTTAGTCCCCTCTCCCTGAGGGAGAGGGAGAAAGGCACTACTGCACCGCTTTATTCACGCTCGTCATCGCACCGAGTGCGGCGGTCAGGCGATCGAGGTCTTCCAGCTGTGCCTCAATTGCGGCCACTTTGCTGGTCTTCTCCTCGTCCTTCAGCCCTTTGTTGTCCTTCACGCCCTGCATCTCTTTAAACAGCGCCAGCTGGCGAATCGGGACCAGCTGCAGGTCGCTTGACGGGCGGAACGGTGCCCAGCCCAGGCGCGCCAGGACCGCTTTCTCTTCCGGCGTTTTGCCATAGGTCATAAAGAAGTCGTACACCTTATCCTTGGTGTTTTCGGACAGGTTTTTACGCCAGACGATCGGGTCGCCCGGGATCAGCGGCGATTTCCAGATAACCTTGATCTCTTTCAGCTTGTCCGGCGCGGAAGTTTTCAGCTTGTCGAGGTTCTCGGTGTTGTTGGTAGCAACGTCCACCTGCTTGTTGGCCACGGCCAGAGCGTTGGTTTCGTGGCTGGCGTTCACCGTGCGTTTGAAGTCGCTGGCGGAGGCGTTGTTTTTGGCGAAGACGTAGTAGCCGGGGACAAGGTAGCCGGAGGTGGAGTTCGGGTCGCCGTTGCCGAAGGTCAGCTCTTTGCGTTTGGCGAGCATGTCGTTGAGGTTGTTGATCGGGCTGTCTTTATTCACGATCAGCACGCTCCAGTAGCCCGGGGATCCATCTGCCGCGACGGTCTGGGCAAAGACCTGGCCGTTCGCGCGGTCCACCGCTTCCATGGCGGAGAGGTTGCCGTACCAGGCGATGTCCACTTTATTAAAGCGCATCCCCTGGATGATGCCCGCGTAGTCCGGGGCGAAGAAGGCGTTCACTTTGATTCCCAGCCTGGTTTCCATATCTTTCAGGAACGGTTCCCACTGAGGCTTCAGATTCTGCTGTGATTCCGTCGAAATAATGCCGAAGTTCAGCGCTTTTTCCTGCTCTTGTGCATACGCCGGGCTTAACAGGGTGCTGAGGCTGAACATGCTGGTAAAGGCCAGCGCGGCAACGGCTTTGTAGCTCATGTACTTTCCTCGGATCGGGTTTAATTAAGCAGCCTGCGCGTTCTCTTCGACGCGGTTAATGCTGCGGTAGAGATGGTCAAAACGTTCGTTATCAAACTGATGGCTCGCGCCATCAAAGAACACATGTCCCTGACGCAGGGCGACAATGCGTTCGCAGTAGCGCAGGGCGTAATCCACCTGATGCAGCGTGACCACCACGGTGATACCGTCGTTCTGGTTAATGTCGCGCAGGGTTTCCATCACGATGCGGGCGGACTCCGGGTCCAGCGAGGCAATGGGTTCGTCTGCGAGAATGATTTGCGCTTTTTGCATCAGGGCGCGGGCAATGGCGACGCGCTGCTGTTGTCCACCGGACAGGGTGGAGACGCGCTGGTGGGCAAAATGCGCCATGCCGACGCGGGTCAGCGCCTGTAAGGCTTCCTGCTTCTGGGAAGGGGAGAACCAGCGCAGACAGGTGCGCCAGAACGGGGTGCTGCCGAGCGCGCCAATCAGCACGTTCTCCAGCACCGTCAGGCGGTTCACCAGGTTGAACTGCTGGAAGATGTAGCCCGTCCGGGCGCGGCTCTTGCGGATATCGCTGGCGAGACGCCCCGCGCGCTGCACGGTATTGCCCAGCAGCTCGACGTGGCTTTCCGGCGTTTTATCGCAGGTGATAAGACCGCTTAAATGACGCAGAAGGGTGGATTTACCGGAACCGGATGGCCCCAGCAGCGCCACCATTTCGCCCTGCTGGACGGTCAGATCAACGGCATGCAGAGCCTTATTATGATTGAAGGTTTTGCTCAGTTTCTCGACGCGGATGACGGTTTGCATGTGCTGGGCCTCACGATAAATGTGGCCTCATGCTGGCGCATCAATGTGACATTTGGGTTAAGTCTGGATTGCGGGAGTTTGAAGAGTTGAGGGGAATTCGATGACAATCACCGTAGGCCCGGTCAGCGCAGCGCCACCGGGCGCTGTTGCCTGCTGCGCTGCGCTTATCCGGCCTAAGGCGTTTGTTGCTGCTTAACAACGTTAATCATCCACGGCACGCCGTATTTATCGGTGACTTTACCGAAACCGTGTGCCCAGAAGGTTTCCTGCCAGGCCATTTCGATATTCCCGCCCGCGGCGAGGTTGTCGAACCAGCGCTTGCCTTCATTAACGTCCTGAGTATCGAGTACCAGCGTGAAGCCCGCGTACTGCGCGTTGCTGCCCGGCGGCATCCCGTCGCTCATCATGATATCGCTGCCCGCAATGCGGACGTTGGAGTGAGCGATAGCCGAATCCGGAAATTGCATACCGGACGGACAGCCTTCTTCGCTGTTATCGCTTTTTGGCATTTCGCCGAAGGTGATTTTATAGAGAAGCTCTGCGCCGACGGCTTGCTGGTAGAAAGAAGTGGCTTCTGCACAGTTGCCGGCGAAGGAGATGTAGGGACTTAACGGCATAATCTTTACCTCACGTAAGAAAAGCCCGTTAAGTGTAGTTCCCGAAAGCCCGGTAAGCGAAGCGCCACCGGGCGGGTAAATCAGTTCTTTTTCACGAACTCTGATTTCAGCTTCATCGGACCGAAGCCGTCAATTTTGCAGTCGATATTATGATCGCCTTCAACCAGACGGATATTCTTCACTTTGGTGCCGATCTTCAGCATGGAAGAACTGCCTTTCACTTTCAGATCTTTAATCACGGTTACGCTGTCGCCGTCCGCCAGCAAATTGCCGTTCGCATCTTTTACGACAAGTGCATCAGCATCGTGTGATGGTTCGGCATCGTTCCATTCGTGAGCGCATTCCGGGCAGATGAACATGCCATTATCTTCATAGGTGTATTCAGAATTGCATTTTGGGCAGTGTGGGAGTGACATATCGGTATCCTCAAAAAGTGTAAACGCGCTGGAAAGTGCCAGCTAAATGACGGCAGCGTGCCGAAAAAGGCGGCAAGTATAGCGCAAATCCACACGTTTGTCGGTGACATTGTGAATTAAAAAAATGCAAAAAGCGTATCGGGAGTGACACTTCCTGTCAGTCAGTTAAGCGATGCTTACCTCATTAACACGGTGGGAAGAAATGACGCTAAATATATCGAATATTTTATTGCAGCAAATTGCTACGCTCCTTCATTTCGGATAAGGTGAAGCGACACATTGTTATTTATCTCCTGACTTCGCTGCCATCCATATCTTTTGGCAGGGGCGTATTACCTCTCTTTTTAGGTGGGTAAATAATGATGATATATCCTGAAGTTTCTTAAAATTGGGCTACGCTTTTTTCCTTTGGCCTTCAGGCCAGGAGGGGAGCTATACACGCCATGCAAGGATAGCGAATTATTTCTGATTATCATCAATCAGTTATATTTCGGCGAACATGTTTTCCACACGTGATCATATAAGCCTGAACAACATAATTAATACCAGTGGCTTAATAAAAGTAATAAATTTGCGTTAAGGAAAGGCTTTTATCATGCACACACAGACCATTTTTGAATTAAGCCAGGAAGCTGAGCGTTTGTTACAGCTCGCCCTGCAAAACCTTGATACGTTGAAATCAATGCCGACTGCGATGCTGGAGAGCACCGCGGCTGCTATTACGGGTGAAAAGAACAACGTTTTACCTTTGCATTTTAGCGCGCGCGGTGTCGAAGCGCAGCAGGCGATGCTGAATAATGAATTACGAAAAATAACCCGGCTGGAAATGGTCCTGGCTATTGTGGGCACCATGAAAGCGGGAAAATCGACCACCATTAATGCGATTGTAGGGACCGAAGTGTTGCCGAACCGCAATCGTCCGATGACGGCGCTCCCGACCCTGATTCGCCACACGCCGGGCCAGAAGGAGCCGGTGCTGCATTTCTCACATGCCTCGCCCATTGATGAATTGATCCAACTGCTACAGAAAAAGCTATGCGATTACGATCGCGGAAAGCTGGCTCAGCATCTGGAAATTGATAAAGACATGAATACGCTGCTGGAGCGCATTGAAAAAGGAGAGGCTTTTGAGAAGCATCACCTGGGCGCGCAGCCGATATTTCATTGTCTGAAAAGCCTCAATGACCTGGTGAGGCTTTCCCAGGCGTTAGGCGTGGAGTTTCCCTTCTCTGAACACGCCGCCATCGAACATATTCCGGTGATTGAAGTGGAGTTCGTGCATCTTGCGGGTCTGGATGCTCACCTCGGACAGCTGACGCTGCTCGATACGCCCGGGCCGAATGAGGCCGGACAGCCGCATCTGCAAAAAATGCTCAGCGAGCAGTTGTCCCGCGCGTCGGCGGTGCTGGCCGTGATGGATTATACCCAGCTTAAATCCATCTCTGATGAAGAAGTCCGCCAGGCCATTTCTGCGGCGGGAAAATCCGTGCCGCTGTATGCCCTGGTCAATAAATTCGATCAGAAAGATCGCAATAGCGACGATGAAGAGCAGATCCGGGCGATGATCTCCGGCACCTTAATGAAAGGCAATATTTCGCCTGGCCAGATCTACCCCGTTTCGTCCATGTGGGCCTATCTGGCAAACCGCGCTCGCTACGAGATGAGTACCCACGGACAACTGCCGGATCATCAGGAGCAACCCTGGGTGCAGGATTTTGCCGAAGCGGCGCTTGGGCGGCGCTGGCGTACGGCGGACCTGGACGATATCGACCATATTCGTTATTCTGCCGATTTGCTCTGGGAAGATTCGCTTTTCGAACAACCGATACGCAAGCTGATCTACGCCGCCTATGCCAATGCCTCGCTATACGCGCTGCGTTCGGCCTCGCACAAGCTGCTCAACTACGCACAAAATGCCCGGGAGTACCTCGACTTCCGCTATCAGGGGCTGACGGTTGCCTTTGAGGCGCTGGAACTGAATATCGCACGTCTGGAAGAGGATATGGCGCTTCTCAAGACGCGTCAGAGCGTGGTGAGCGATGAGGTGAAACATGAAGTTGAGGAGGCGCTGAACGCTACCGCGGACTTTATGGGAGCGCAAAAATCCGCGCTTAACCAGGCGATTGGCGAGGTGTTCAGCGCTCAGCATATTCATGATTTGGCTGGCATCGATCGGCAGAACCCTCACGGTGACGAGCCGAACGAGCTGAAGCAGCTGGTTCTGGACGATGAAGGGAAGGCGCAGATCGCGCTAAGTAAAATCCGCTCCTCCTGCGAACGGGTGATGCTGGATGCACAGACGAAAATCTGCCGGGAGCTGGCGTTACGCTTCGACCAGCTTGAATCTACGCTGGCGCGTTCCCTGAACGAAGCCATGCGCCCCATCGAAACGCGTATTAAAGAGCATCTGAGCCATGCGGGTTTTCGGGCGCGAATCAGTTTCCCGGCGTTTCAGGCTCACCACCTCAACTTCAACACGCGGGCGCTGTTTAACGATGCGATAGCGCAGGATGACAGCCTGGCAGGTCCGCCATCAGGCGGGAGCAGCATGCGAGAAACGGTCTCTCGCTGGCTCAATAATCCGGGCTGGGGCTGGGATGAGTATGTGGAAACGCGCACGCGCTATGTTATCGATATTGCGCAGCTACATGACAAATTTAAGCAACATATTGAGCTGTTTTGTGAACAAATACGTAAAGCTTTGTCCGCGCAGGTCGATGTCTCTGTTACGGCAGGAATGGCGACGTTCTTTGCAGAATTTTCGCTGTGCCTGACCGGATTACAGGAAAGCTTGCGTGATAGCCTCGCAGTACGTCAACAGAATGAGCATTCAACCCGAGCGCTCTGCCAGCTGTTGAAGCAAAGTATTACGACTGCGACGTGGATACAGGAAGATACCCGACTGTTACGCGATGATATTCAAACTCTATTCGCGGCAGAGCAACCATGACAACACCACTACTGGACGGTCCCGGGCGAACGCTGGAGTGTATTAATCCAAAATTTATGGTCGATCTGGTGCAGGGAGTGGACGCGGCGCGTCATTCTCACCTGGGACCACAACAGCTTCAGTTTCGTGAGCGTTTGACTCAGGAAATCATGACGCATACCCGGCTACGCCCCTGGGCGATGGCGGGTATGCTCAATGAAAATGCAGCGCTGCGCCTGGGGCTGGCGGAAAAACTGGCCGGCATGCTTGACCCGGGCCATCTCGCGCTGACGCTGATGGCAGAGAAACTGATTGCTTTGCGCCAGCAGACTCACCCGCGCGCCCAGCAGCCCCCGGGGCTGATGCAGCAGTACGCTGAACTCGCCTCTCATTTTACCCAACGCGCCGCATATAAAGAGAAGGCGCTAACCCAGCGCGGGCTGACGGTGCAGGCGGGTGAGCACAGCGAGCAGATTTTTACCCGCTGGCGGGCCGGGCATTATGATGGCTGGTCGCTGGCCGGGCGCTGTTTTATCGTCCTGGAAGAGCTGCGCTGGGGGGCATTTGGTGACGCATGCCGTCTCGCGAATGAAGATGTGGCGGCAATGCTTAAGGATAACCTGCGCAGCATGGCGGCTAACTATCTGGCACAGGGCATCAATGCGTCCCCCACGACCCGCCATTTCTATCACCAGTGGCTGACAACGCCGGCCTCTCCGGGTTTAATCGATCATAAAGACATGCTGGGCTGGCTGGGGGACTGGTGTCAGGCGGATCAACATCCGGTGAGCTGGTCAGTGACGCAAAACTGGCAGACCGTCGCGCTGGGTATGCCGAGGCTTTGTTCGGCAAAACGGCTGGTGGACGGGATGGTGGAAGAGATTTTTGGGTAAATCCCTCACCCTCTCCCCGTCGGGAGAGGGAATGGTGTGGTGTGTTAATGATTCATTTCTATCGGCTTCGGTTCAGGCAGGGTCTCTTGCATATTCCCGTAGCGTTTTGCATACAGCGCCGTGATGATGGGGACCAGAATCGCGGTGACAATTACGCTCGCGGCAACCAGCGCCGTCGCTGAAGCGGCGACCGGTTCGAAGGCCGGGTTAATTTGGGCGATAATCACCGGGTTTGCAACAGCAGCCCCCGCGGCTGAAGAGGCGGCGACGCCGGCCGTGCCGTTTCCTCCTCCGATTACGCGGTCGGCAATAATCAGCGGAATACCGGTGATGACGATCACGGCGACACCCAGCACAATGCCCAGCAGGCCGGTATCGAGAATGACCTTCAGGTTGATGGTGTTCCCCAGTGCGAAACCGAAGAACGGGATCAGCACCGGCGTGGCTTTGCTGAAGAAATCACGCAGATCGCGGTCGAGATTGCCAAGGGCGAAACCGACCAGGAAGGGCAGGATTGCGCCGACAAAGTGGTGCGGTTCAAACGAGGCCAGGCCAGCAGACCCCAGGATCAGCATCGTCATCAATGGGCCGGACTCCAGAGACATTAACACAAATGCGCCGGACTCTTCTTTCGTTCCGTACTGGTTCATCAGGCTGGCGTACAATCCACCGTTGGTCATATCCATCGCCGAGACAATCGCCAGGACCGATAAACCCGCAAAGAACCCGGTCTGAATTCCATTCTCCGGAATGAACATCGCGCATATCATTGCCACCGCCCAGGCTACCGCTATTTTGGTTATCACCAGCGTTCCGGATTTCCGTAATACTGTCCCCGTTGCCCGCAAATTAATGGATGCGCCGATACAAAAAAACCAGACGGCAAGAATGGGAACCGTGCCTGTTATCATGCCTTTTGTGAAACCACCGAAATAGGCTCCGGTATCGGGAGCAAGAGTATTCAGGATGGCGCCCAGCACCAGCGGAACCAGCATCATGCCGCCGGGTATACGTTCTATCGTGGCTTTAATCTTCATAGACAAACCTCACATCGGATCCCGCAGGACGGGTGATAGGTGTTAGAAATTAGTCAATAAATTCAACCGATTGCTCGTATTGCTTGCGGTGTTTTTTCGAAAGCCCTGCAACAAAATTAAATGCGTGCTCTCAATTAACCTTTTTCTGAAACACATAAAACGCTGAATTCGGATTTATGATGCGATCATTGGAATACCGATTCAATTAAAATAAAACATTGTTTTAGTTATCCGTATCACATATTCAACGTAAAACCTGAGGCCGGTTCCTGTTGATGAAGATTTATGTAAACCTGATGTGAATTAACGTGGTTTGTTTTTCCGTTAAGAAAGAAATAATGACGCGCGGGAGGATGTCCTTTAGGTGGGGTAAGGAAGTGCTTATTTGCACTCCTTGACAAAAATTGGACTGAGTTGACGAGACGCGAAAATATGTGTGAAGTTGATCACAAATATAAACGCTGGTAGGGTAAAAAGGTCATTAACTGCCCAGGCAGGCGTCAACAGGTTCGGTTGTATCGACGTAAAACGTCAATGTAAGTAAACCTGCTACGCTTGAATAAGGCGATTCGCATGGAGCGGATCCCATGGTTCACAGAACGCTAACTGGACTGTGAAACAGACAGGGCCGAGTCAACGAGGATAGCTATGCTGAGAAGGAAAAAGATTAAACCCATCACGCTTCGCGACGTCACCATTATTGATGACGCAAAGCTGCGTAAAGCGATTACCGCAGCCTCGCTCGGTAATGCGATGGAATGGTTCGATTTTGGTGTCTACGGCTTTGTGGCCTATGCGTTAGGTAAAGTGTTTTTCCCCGGGGCCGATCCCAGCCTGCAGATGATCGCCGCACTGGGTACGTTCTCCGTTCCCTTCCTGATTCGCCCGCTGGGCGGTCTGTTCTTCGGTATGCTCGGCGATAAATATGGTCGTCAGAAGATCCTGGCCATCACCATCGTCATTATGTCGATCAGTACATTCTGTATCGGCCTTATACCGTCTTACGCCACCATCGGCATTTGGGCACCCATTCTCCTGCTGATTTGTAAGATGGCCCAGGGCTTCTCCGTAGGCGGTGAATATACCGGTGCCTCGATCTTCGTTGCCGAGTATTCCCCGGACCGTAAGCGCGGTTTTATGGGAAGCTGGCTGGACTTCGGCTCGATTGCCGGGTTTGTCCTGGGGGCGGGCGTCGTGGTGTTGATTTCAACCGTGGTTGGTGAAGATAACTTCCTCGACTGGGGCTGGCGTATTCCGTTCTTCCTGGCATTGCCGCTGGGGATTATTGGCCTCTACCTGCGTCATGCGCTGGAAGAGACGCCTGCCTTCCAGCAGCACGTCGATAAACTTGAGCAGGGTGACCGCGAAGGGCTGCAGGATGGTCCGAAGGTGTCGTTCAAAGAGATTGCCACTAAACACTGGCGCAGCCTGCTGACCTGTATTGGTCTGGTGATTTCGACCAACGTGACCTACTACATGCTCTTGACCTACATGCCGAGCTATCTGTCGCATAACCTGCACTACTCGGAAGATCACGGTGTGCTGATTATTATCGCCATCATGGTGGGTATGCTGTTTGTGCAGCCGATTATGGGTCTGTTGAGTGACCGTTTTGGTCGTCGACCGTTCATTATTCTGGGAAGCGTTGCGCTGTTTGCTCTGGCAATTCCGGCATTCATTCTGATTAACAGTGATGTGCTGGGGCTGATTTTTGCCGGTCTGCTGATGCTGGCGGTGATCCTTAACTGCTTTATCGGGGTGATGGCCTCAACGTTGCCCGCGATGTTCCCGACGCATATTCGCTACAGCGCGCTGGCCGCGGCCTTTAACATCTCGGTGCTGATTGCCGGTCTGACCCCGACGCTTGCCGCCTCGCTGGTCGAGAGCACGCAGAACCTGATGATGCCGGCTTATTACCTGATGGTGATTGCGGTGATTGGTTTGATTACCGGTCTTACCATGAAGGAGACGGCGAACCGTCCTCTGAAAGGTGCAACGCCTGCGGCGTCTGACATCCAGGAAGCGAAAGAGATCCTGCGCGAGCACTACGATAACGTAGAGCAGAAGATTGAGGATATTGACGCAGAGATTGAAGAGCTACAGAAAAAACGCTCCCGACTGGTGGACCAGCATCCACGCATCAACGAGTAATAAAGAAACCCGCCAACGGCGGGTTTTCTTTTATTAGCATCCGGCAGCGATGTAGTCGCCATTGGCGCTGACGGGGATCACCGTCAGGAACAGCACCGTCGCAAACAGGATCAGGACTATCCCTCCGGCTATTTTGACTGCTGGCACCAGCCATCTTAATGAGGCGCTTTCTCCGAACCAGGTCACCGTGCGCTCGCGGGCGTAACGTACAGCCAGGGAAAGCCCCACAATAGAAAGTGCGGTGCCCAAAGACATGGTCATGACCGCGGCCACTCCCCAGGTGACAATGCCCAGCGCATTCGAAAACATCAGAATCATGATCGCCCCGCTGCACGGGCGTGCGCCAATTGCCAGAATCACGCCCAGACGGGTTTTCCAGTCGCCCTGCGTCAGGTCTGTACCTACGCCGTGATGGCCGCAGCCACAGTGTTCATCGTGCTGATGAAGAGGCTTGATGGCGGAGATAGACATCCTGCGCGGGCGCAGGCTCTTCAGCGCCTGATAAATGACAAAAGCACCGAATGCACCAATAAGCACTGCGCTTATCTTCTCCACGTACCAGCGGCTGGTACTGATATCTCCGGAGGCGAGGTTAAACCCCACCGCCAGAATAAAGACAAACAGAATGGCGCTGACGCCCTGCATCAGGCTACCCAGGAAGGGGACGACCCGGGCGGCCAGCTCGCTTTCCTTATTGGTGGTCAGATAGGTCGTCACGATGAACTTTCCGTGTCCGGGTCCGATGGCGTGAAGGACACCATAAAGGAAAGCCCCTGTTAACAGCCATAATCCGCCGCTGTACTGGTGATTATTAAGCTGCAGCAGATACATCACCAGATAGCGGTGCAGCGTAATTTGCGTGGCGAGGCACCACTGGATAAAGGCGTTCCAGTGCGCATGCAGGGTAAAACCGGCAAAGAGGAGTGCCAGCAGCATCACCCCTGCTGTAGGGAGACGCCAGTCGCGGGCGAGGCGTTGTGTGGTCATGAGGGTGGGCCTGCACTGAGGAGAATATTTGCCGCTAGTATAGTTGATCTTCTCGCTCAATTCGTGGGATCGCATCGTGATCCGCTCATGATTGTGGATAACTTTGTGCATAAAAGGGTATAAGGCGGGGTTTTGCTGTGGAATGCAGCAGTCAGTCATTTTTCTGACATTTAGCGGTTGCGGCCAGCTGATAACTCCCTATAATGCGCCTCCATCGACACGGCGGATGTGAATCACTTCACACAACAAGCGGTTCGGTTGAAGAGAAAAAATCCTGAAATAACGGGTTGACTCTGAAAGAGGAAAGCGTAATATACGCCACCTCGCAACGGTGAGCGAAAGCCGCGTTGCACTGCTCTTTAACAATTTATCAGACAATCTGTGTGGGCACTCAAAGTGACATGGATTCTTAATGTCTTCGGACAATAAATGAATACCAAGTCTCTGAGTGAACATACGTAATTCATTACGAAGTTTAATTCACGAGCATCAAACTTAAATTGAAGAGTTTGATCATGGCTCAGATTGAACGCTGGCGGCAGGCCTAACACATGCAAGTCGAGCGGTAGCACAGAGAGCTTGCTCTCGGGTGACGAGCGGCGGACGGGTGAGTAATGTCTGGGAAACTGCCTGATGGAGGGGGATAACTACTGGAAACGGTAGCTAATACCGCATAACGTCGCAAGACCAAAGAGGGGGACCTTCGGGCCTCTTGCCATCAGATGTGCCCAGATGGGATTAGCTAGTAGGTGGGGTAACGGCTCACCTAGGCGACGATCCCTAGCTGGTCTGAGAGGATGACCAGCCACACTGGAACTGAGACACGGTCCAGACTCCTACGGGAGGCAGCAGTGGGGAATATTGCACAATGGGCGCAAGCCTGATGCAGCCATGCCGCGTGTATGAAGAAGGCCTTCGGGTTGTAAAGTACTTTCAGCGGGGAGGAAGGCGTTGAGGTTAATAACCTCAGCGATTGACGTTACCCGCAGAAGAAGCACCGGCTAACTCCGTGCCAGCAGCCGCGGTAATACGGAGGGTGCAAGCGTTAATCGGAATTACTGGGCGTAAAGCGCACGCAGGCGGTCTGTCAAGTCGGATGTGAAATCCCCGGGCTCAACCTGGGAACTGCATTCGAAACTGGCAGGCTAGAGTCTTGTAGAGGGGGGTAGAATTCCAGGTGTAGCGGTGAAATGCGTAGAGATCTGGAGGAATACCGGTGGCGAAGGCGGCCCCCTGGACAAAGACTGACGCTCAGGTGCGAAAGCGTGGGGAGCAAACAGGATTAGATACCCTGGTAGTCCACGCCGTAAACGATGTCGACTTGGAGGTTGTGCCCTTGAGGCGTGGCTTCCGGAGCTAACGCGTTAAGTCGACCGCCTGGGGAGTACGGCCGCAAGGTTAAAACTCAAATGAATTGACGGGGGCCCGCACAAGCGGTGGAGCATGTGGTTTAATTCGATGCAACGCGAAGAACCTTACCTACTCTTGACATCCAGAGAACTTAGCAGAGATGCTTTGGTGCCTTCGGGAACTCTGAGACAGGTGCTGCATGGCTGTCGTCAGCTCGTGTTGTGAAATGTTGGGTTAAGTCCCGCAACGAGCGCAACCCTTATCCTTTGTTGCCAGCGGTTAGGCCGGGAACTCAAAGGAGACTGCCAGTGATAAACTGGAGGAAGGTGGGGATGACGTCAAGTCATCATGGCCCTTACGAGTAGGGCTACACACGTGCTACAATGGCGCATACAAAGAGAAGCGACCTCGCGAGAGCAAGCGGACCTCATAAAGTGCGTCGTAGTCCGGATTGGAGTCTGCAACTCGACTCCATGAAGTCGGAATCGCTAGTAATCGTAGATCAGAATGCTACGGTGAATACGTTCCCGGGCCTTGTACACACCGCCCGTCACACCATGGGAGTGGGTTGCAAAAGAAGTAGGTAGCTTAACCTTCGGGAGGGCGCTTACCACTTTGTGATTCATGACTGGGGTGAAGTCGTAACAAGGTAACCGTAGGGGAACCTGCGGTTGGATCACCTCCTTACCTTAAAGAACCTGCCTTTGTAGTGTCCACACAGATTGTCTGATGAATGATGAACTTCTGAATGTACTTTTGAGTGCATTAAGAAGTTTTGTTCTTTAAAAATCTGGATCAAGCTGAAAATTGAAACGACACATCTTAATGGTGTGTTCGAGTCTCTCAAATTTTCGCAAGTCGATGGTGAATCGAAAGAAACATCTTCGGGTTGTGAGGTTAAGCGACTAAGCGTACACGGTGGATGCCCTGGCAGTCAGAGGCGATGAAGGACGTGCTAATCTGCGAAAAGCGCCGGCGAGGTGATATGAACCTTTGACCCGGCGATGTCCGAATGGGGAAACCCAGTGCAATTCGTTGCACTATCGTTAACTGAATACATAGGTTAACGAGGCGAACCGGGGGAACTGAAACATCTAAGTACCCCGAGGAAAAGAAATCAACCGAGATTCCCCCAGTAGCGGCGAGCGAACGGGGAGCAGCCCAGAGTCTGAATCAGCTTGTGTGTTAGTGGAAGCGTCTGGAAAGTCGCACGGTACAGGGTGACAGTCCCGTACACGAAAGCACACAGGCTGTGAACTCGAAGAGTAGGGCGGGACACGTGGTATCCTGTCTGAATATGGGGGGACCATCCTCCAAGGCTAAATACTCCTGACTGACCGATAGTGAACCAGTACCGTGAGGGAAAGGCGAAAAGAACCCCGGCGAGGGGAGTGAAAAAGAACCTGAAACCGTGTACGTACAAGCAGTGGGAGCACCTTCGTGGTGTGACTGCGTACCTTTTGTATAATGGGTCAGCGACTTATATTCTGTAGCAAGGTTAACCGTATAGGGGAGCCGAAGGGAAACCGAGTCTTAACTGGGCGTTAAGTTGCAGGGTATAGACCCGAAACCCGGTGATCTAGCCATGGGCAGGTTGAAGGTTGGGTAACACTAACTGGAGGACCGAACCGACTAATGTTGAAAAATTAGCGGATGACTTGTGGCTGGGGGTGAAAGGCCAATCAAACCGGGAGATAGCTGGTTCTCCCCGAAAGCTATTTAGGTAGCGCCTCGTGAACTCATCTTCGGGGGTAGAGCACTGTTTCGGCTAGGGGGCCATCCCGGCTTACCAACCCGATGCAAACTACGAATACCGAAGAATGTTATCACGGGAGACACACGGCGGGTGCTAACGTCCGTCGTGAAGAGGGAAACAACCCAGACCGCCAGCTAAGGTCCCAAAGTCATGGTTAAGTGGGAAACGATGTGGGAAGGCACAGACAGCCAGGATGTTGGCTTAGAAGCAGCCATCATTTAAAGAAAGCGTAATAGCTCACTGGTCGAGTCGGCCTGCGCGGAAGATGTAACGGGGCTAAACCATGCACCGAAGCTGCGGCAGCGACGCGTATGCGTTGTTGGGTAGGGGAGCGTTCTGTAAGCCGTTGAAGGTGTGCTGTGAGGCATGCTGGAGGTATCAGAAGTGCGAATGCTGACATAAGTAACGATAAAGCGGGTGAAAAGCCCGCTCGCCGGAAGACCAAGGGTTCCTGTCCAACGTTAATCGGGGCAGGGTGAGTCGACCCCTAAGGCGAGGCCGAAAGGCGTAGTCGATGGGAAACAGGTTAATATTCCTGTACTTGGTGTTACTGCGAAGGGGGGACGGAGAAGGCTATGTTAGCCGGGCGACGGTTGTCCCGGTTTAAGCATGTAGGCGGAGGTTCCAGGTAAATCCGGTACCTTTTAACGCTGAGGTGTGATGACGAGGCACTACGGTGCTGAAGTAACAAATGCCCTGCTTCCAGGAAAAGCCTCTAAGCATCAGGTAACACGAAATCGTACCCCAAACCGACACAGGTGGTCAGGTAGAGAATACCAAGGCGCTTGAGAGAACTCGGGTGAAGGAACTAGGCAAAATGGTGCCGTAACTTCGGGAGAAGGCACGCTGATATGTAGGTGAAGCCCCTGCGGGTGGAGCTGAAATCAGTCGAAGATACCAGCTGGCTGCAACTGTTTATTAAAAACACAGCACTGTGCAAACACGAAAGTGGACGTATACGGTGTGACGCCTGCCCGGTGCCGGAAGGTTAATTGATGGGGTTAGCGGCAACGCGAAGCTCTTGATCGAAGCCCCGGTAAACGGCGGCCGTAACTATAACGGTCCTAAGGTAGCGAAATTCCTTGTCGGGTAAGTTCCGACCTGCACGAATGGCGTAATGATGGCCAGGCTGTCTCCACCCGAGACTCAGTGAAATTGAACTCGCTGTGAAGATGCAGTGCACCCGCGGCAAGACGGAAAGACCCCGTGAACCTTTACTATAGCTTGACACTGAACACTGGTCCTTGATGTGTAGGATAGGTGGGAGGCTTTGAAGCGTGGACGCCAGTCTGCGTGGAGCCGTCCTTGAAATACCACCCTTTAATGGCTGGTGTTCTAACGTAGACCCGTGATCCGGGTTGCGGACAGTGTCTGGTGGGTAGTTTGACTGGGGCGGTCTCCTCCCAAAGAGTAACGGAGGAGCACGAAGGTTAGCTAATCCTGGTCGGACATCAGGAGGTTAGTGCAATGGCATAAGCTAGCTTGACTGCGAGAGTGACGGCTCGAGCAGGTGCGAAAGCAGGTCATAGTGATCCGGTGGTTCTGAATGGAAGGGCCATCGCTCAACGGATAAAAGGTACTCCGGGGATAACAGGCTGATACCGCCCAAGAGTTCATATCGACGGCGGTGTTTGGCACCTCGATGTCGGCTCATCACATCCTGGGGCTGAAGTAGGTCCCAAGGGTATGGCTGTTCGCCATTTAAAGTGGTACGCGAGCTGGGTTTAGAACGTCGTGAGACAGTTCGGTCCCTATCTGCCGTGGGCGCTGGAGAATTGAGGGGGGCTGCTCCTAGTACGAGAGGACCGGAGTGGACGCATCACTGGTGTTCGGGTTGTCATGCCAATGGCACTGCCCGGTAGCTAAATGCGGAAAAGATAAGTGCTGAAAGCATCTAAGCACGAAACTTGCCCCGAGATGAGTTCTCCCTGACCCTTTAAGGGTCCTGAAGGAACGTTGAAGACGACGACGTTGATAGGTCGGGTGTGTAAGCGCAGCGATGCGTTGAGCTAACCGATACTAATGAACCGTGAGGCTTAACCTTACAACGCCGAAGCTGTTTCGGCGAAGAGACAGACAACGATTTTCAGCCTGATACAGATTAACAGAATTTGCCTGGCGGCTTTAGCGCGGTGGTCCCACCTGACCCCATGCCGAACTCAGAAGTGAAACGCCGTAGCGCCGATGGTAGTGTGGGGTCTCCCCATGTGAGAGTAGGGAACTGCCAGGCATCAAATAGAAGAACCCCGTACCGAAAGGTGCGGGGTTTTTTGCTTTGTGCGCAGAAAAGTCCGTTGGCGCTGTGCTTGCCGGGCCTGCGGGCTCAGTAGACCGAAAAAGGCAAAGCCGCCATCCGGCAACGCAGACCGCACGATCCCACGGCAAAGAGAAACAGGAATACAAAGAAGGGATGTATAAACGCAGAAAAGCAAAAACCCAGCCATAGGCTGGGTGACCTGCCCCCCGTTGATTAGTACACCCCGATGTTAGTAATGTCTTCATAAGCCACATGAGGACATCCCCATGAAGAAGCGTTTTTCCGACGAACAGATCATCAGTATTCTCCGCGAAGCCGAAGCTGGGGTACCCGCCCGTGAACTCTGCCGCAAGCATGCCATTTCCGATGCCACGTTTTACACCTGGCGTAAGAAGTATGGCGGTATGGAGGTGCCTGAAGTTAAGCGCCTGAAGTCGCTTGAGGAAGAGAACGCCAGACTCAAGAAGCTGCTTGCCGAAGCCATGCTGGATAAAGAGGCGCTTCAGGTGGCTCTTGGGCGAAAGTACTGACGACAGACCAGAAGCGGGAAGCCGTGATGTTGATGTGTGATGCGACCGGTCTGTCGCAACGTCGTGCCTGCAGGCTTACAGGTTTATCCCTGTCGACTTGCCGCTATGAGGCTCACCGTCCGGCTGCTGATGCGCATTTATCAGGGCGCATCACTGAGCTGGCACTGGAGCGCAGGCGTTTTGGCTACCGTCGTATTTGGCAGTTGCTGCGCCGTGAAGGGCTTCATGTTAATCATAAGCGCGTGTACCGGCTTTATCACCTCAGTGGCCTGGGCGTAAAACGCAGAAGACGTCGTAAAGGGCTGGCAACAGAACGTCTGCCGCTGCTCCGTCCGGCGGCGCCCAATCTGACCTGGTCGATGGATTTCGTCATGGACGCACTTTCCACCGGTCGCAGGATCAAGTGTCTTACCTGCGTCGATGATTTCACAAAGGAATGCCTGACGGTCACTGTTGCCTTTGGGATTTCAGGCGTTCAGGTCACGCGTATTCTGGACAGCATTGCACTGTTTCGAGGCTATCCGGCGACGATAAGAACTGACCAGGGGCCGGAGTTCACTTGCCGTGCACTGGATCAATGGGCCTTTGAGCATGGTGTTGAGTTGCGCTTAATCCAGCCGGGCAAGCCAACGCAGAACGGATTTATTGAGAGCTTTAACGGACGATTTCGCGATGAATGTTTGAATGAGCACTGGTTCAGCGATATCGTTCATGCCAGGAAAATTATTAATGACTGGCGGCAGGATTATAACGAATGCCGCCCGCACTCCACGCTGAATTATCAGACACCGTCTGAATTTGCAGCGGGCTGGAGAAAGGGTCATTCTGAGAATGAAGATTCCGACGTTACTAACTGAGTGTTGTATCTAATCGTGGGGGCAGGTCATGGGTTCTTTAAATAGTGGTGCCCGGACTCGGAATCGAACCAAGGACACGGGGATTTTCAATCCCCTGCTCTACCGACTGAGCTATCCGGGCAACGGAGCGCATTAAACCGCAATCACGCTCGATCGTCAACATTATTTCGGGAAAAGCTGTTCAACTGCTTAAGTTTGCGGCAATCTGTCCGCTTTCGCCGTGAAAATGCACAAATCTTCCAGACATAACCAGTGTAATACGGCAATGCTGATAGCAAGAGGAGGGCAGTATGGCAAATGACTGGCTTGAACTGCGTCAGCATGCAGATACGGGTATTGAGACGATTAAAGCGCATTTCGAAGGGCATGCCTTTGATCCGCACTGGCACGATAGCTATCTGGTAGGGATAACCCTCTCTGGCACGCAGCAGTTTCACTGCCGCCGTGAGCGTCATCGTAGCCAGCCGGGCGACGCATTTCTCCTCGAGCCTGGCGAGATCCACGACGGTGATGCGCCTGTAGAGGGCGGCTTTACCTATTTGACCTTCTATCTTGATGAGCGCTGGCTTACCCGTGCGCTACAGGGGCTTTACGAATCTACTCCAGGGAGTTATTCACTCCACTTTGACCAAACGCTGACAAGGGAGCCGCAGCTGGTGCGCGCTATCGGTGAGACATTCTCCACCCTGCATAATGACGAGATGAAAATCGTTCAGCAGAGCACAATGGATAATCTGCTCTCCCGGATCACCGCCCACTGCCACTGGCGTAAGAAACTGCCGTCGCAGTTACAAAGCGCTGCCGTGGCGCATCGTGCGCGCGACTATCTCTATGCCCATATCGGTGAGAACGTGGGGCTGTCAGACCTTGCGCGCGAGACGGGCACAGATCGCTTTACCCTGACGCGCTGTTTTAAGCGCGAGTTCAACCTGGCGCCACACGCATGGCTTATTCAGCTTCGTCTGGCAAAGGCCAGACAGCTGCTGGCGCGCGGTGACCAGCCCGTTGATGTGGCTGCCGCAGTGGGATTTGCCGATCAAAGCCATCTGGGGCGTTGGTTTCAGCGTGCTTACCGCATCTCTCCTGCACACTACCGACGGTTGTGCACAAACCTTCCAGACGTTTCCAAAAAATAACGGCACATTCATGGCTCTAATAAAAAGGAGCCACCTGTGAGTTTGATACCCTTTCTGTTGTTCGCATTTGTCGCCTCCATTACGCCGGGGCCGACCAATATTCTCGTGCTGACGAACAGCCAGCACTTTGGCGTAAAAAATACCGTACCTGCTATTCTGGGCGGGTGTATCGCGGCCAGTGCGATCGTGCTGGTATCCGGCGCGGGCGCGGGGGAAGTGCTGCGTCAGTACCCTCTGATACGTCAGATAATGAGCTGGGCAGGCGTGCTGTGGCTAAGCTGGATGAGCTGGCAGCTGTTTCGCGCCCCGGCTGCCCGTCTCTCCGCTGAGCACCGTATCCGATTCACCGTTCGGGCGGCGGCACTGCTGCAGATCGTGAACCCCAAAACCTGGATGATGGCGCTGGCCGTCGTCAGCCTGTTTGCCCCAGCTGGCGACCATGCATTGCGGGATATTGCGCTAATGGCGCTATGGTTTCTGCTGATCTCGATAGCCTGTTTGATGTGCTGGGCGTGGCTGGGTAAAGCGGTGAACCGAATTTTTCGCACCACCGTGGCGATGGTGCGGTTTCAGCGCCTGATGGCGCTGTGTCTGCTCATCTCCGCCTGGGCGGGCATGCTGGCTTAGGTCAGCGCTCCACCCATTCTGCATTGGGCAAAGCGTAGAATATCTTCCGCCAGGCGGTGCGCCGTATCCACATCTGCCTGGCTACGGTTCACCAGCATGCGGCTGAGGCAACCTTCCAGCACCAGCTCCATCTGTTTAGCCACCATCGCAGGGTCATCGACTTCCAGCGTGGTCAGCAGCTCGTGGGTGAAGTCATGCGCCGCCCGTTTTTGCTGCTCCGCCAACTGGTGGATAGGATGGCCTGGGTCGGGAAAATAAGTGCAGGCGGCGATGAACAGACAACCCGGGTAGCGGTTGTTGCTGACGCATTCCGTCAGCGCGGTATAGCGCGCCAGCAGCTTTTGCTCCGCGGTCAGTTCTTCATTCAGCATCAGCTGTCTGCGCCAGATATCAACCTGCTGGCTGAGATAGCGCAGGGCATCATAGAGTAGCGCCTCTTTATCCGGCCAGAAGCGCTTAAGTTCATCCAGAGGATAATCGATACGGTCGGCTACCATCTCAAGCGTGGTGCTGGCGATCCCTTGAATCTCAAGTAGTTGCAGGGCTTGTCCCAGTACGTCTTCACGTTGCACGGTTATCTCCTCCGCTATTCCCAACGGTTTGTCCCGTTTAAAGTGTTGTTTACGGTTGGCGATTGCGCAAATGCGCGCTAAATGCGGCAGCATCCATAAACCCGGTTACACGCTGCTCAGGCTGCTCATGGCCCTGTTGATTGAAGAACAGAATGGTTGGCAGCCCGAGTACGTTAAGCTGCTTCAGCAGAGCCTTATCCTGCGCATTATTGGCGGTCACGTTAGCCTGGAGCAAAACGGTCTCTTTCAGGGCGCTTTGCACCTGTGGATCGCTAAAAGTATATTTTTCAAACTCTTTGCAGGCGACACACCAGTCGGCATAGAGATCGAGCATCACCGGTTTGCCTTTCGCCTCTGCCAGGGCGCTGTTAAGTTCATCCACGTTTTTAATCTGGGTGAAGTTCAGATGCGCTTGCATCTGACCCACCGGTGTGCCGAACGCCCAGTCCTGCAGAGGGCGTACGCTCACCAGCGCGGCAGCCAGCAGCAGGATTTGCACCAGGCGCATCCATGGCTTCTTTGCCTCCAGGCTGACGATAAACGCCCATGTAAAGAACGCTACGCCGAGCATCGCCCACAGGCGCAAACCCCAGGCGTCGCCGATGATACGCTCAAGGAGGAACATCGGCAGCGCGAGGATGACAAAGCCAAATGCGGTTTTCACCGTCTCCATCCACGGGCCGCTCTTCGGCAGAAGTCGATTACCGAAAACCGTGACCAGAATCAGCGGCAGGCCCATGCCCAGGGCATACAGGTACAACGTTCCGCCGCCGAGCCACATGTTACCGCTCTGGGCGATATAGAGCAGGATGGCGCTCAGCGGCGCGGTGGTGCAGGGAGAGCATATCAGCCCAGCAATGGCACCCATCGCGAACACGCCGCCTGCGGAGCCGCCCTGCTGACGGTTGCTCATCAGCGTTAAGCGAGTCTGCAAAGCCGACGGTAGCTGCAGGGTAAACAGGCCGAACATCGACAGTGCCAGCAGGATGAAGACCGCCGACAGGCCAATAAGGACGTAAGGATGCTGCAGTGCGGCCTGGAACTGTAACCCGGCAGCGGCAACCACGAGGCCGAGCGCCGTGTAGGTTAGCGCCATTCCCTGCACGTATATAAAAGCCAGCAGCAGCGCGCGGGCGGTAGAAAGACGCTGTTTGCCGCCCAGCACGATGCCAGAGATGAGCGGATACATCGGCAACACGCACGGCGTAAAGGCAATGCCGATACCAATCAGTAAAGCCCACAACGCTGAGAATGGAAGGTCAGCGCTGTCGTTGGTTTTCTCAACCGAGGGGACCGGCATTACAGCAGCAGTCGCTTTCACTTCGCTAAGCGGCACGACTTTCGTTTCCGGCGGATAGCAGAATCCCGCATCCGCGCACCCCTGGTAGGTCACCGTCAGCGTTGCACCTTTATCGGCCTGATTCACCGTCACGGGCACGCTTAAGCGCTGGCGGTAGATTTCACTCTTGCCGTAGAACTCGTCCTCGTGCCACTCGCCTGCGGGCAACTGTAATGCGCCTACGTTTGCCTTAGCAGGGGTAATGCTCACCTGCTTGCGGTAGAGGTAATAGCCCTCTTTCACCTGCCAGGTAAGATTGAGATCGTGCTGGTTTTGCTGAAAGTCGAAAACGAACGCCTGGTCGGCAGGAATAACGTTCGAACGGCCGGGCGCGTCAAACAACCCGGCAAAAGCTGACGTGCTGCACAGCAGCAGGATCAGCGTAAGGAAGCGTTGAGCCATGAGAGATAGTCGTTATCGCCGTGGACCACTGGCAGCACCAGCAGTTCCGGAGTTTGGTAAGGATGATGAGATTTGAGGCAGTCCAGGAGAGCCTGCTGATTCGCCAGATTGGTTTTGAGCAACATCTGGACTTCGTACTCTTGCTCCAGCTTGCCTTCCCAGTAATAAAGGGAGGTGGCACCGGGGAGGAGCGTCACGCAGGCTGCCAGTTTTTCGGCCAGCACTTTGGCGGCGAGATCCTGGGCAGAGGCTTCATCAGGGGCGGTACACAGTACGACAACAGCATCAGGCGTGTTCACAAGTCGACCTCCTCATCACGAAAGGCTTCACTATATCACGCAAGGCGGTTGGTCATTAATGAAACGGGCCGCAGAGCGGCCCGATTTTAACTATTTTTACAACCACTCACGGTTTACAGCACCACGCCGCCAATGATAAAGCCGAGGATCACGCAAAGTGAAATGGCGACCACGCCCGGGATCAGGAACGCGTGGTTAAACACATACTTACCGATACGCGTTGAGCCGGTGTCGTCCATCTCCACCGCCGCCAGCAGGGTTGGGTAGGTTGGCAGAACGAACAGGGCGGAAACCGCCGCGAAAGAGGCAATCGCCGTCAGTGGCGTAACGCCCAGCATCAGTGCCGCAGGCATCAACGCTTTTGTGGTCGCCGCCTGGGAGTAAAGCAGGGTAGCGGCAAAGAACAGCACCACCGCCAGCAGCCACGGGTAGTTGTGCAGCAGGTCGCCTGCTACGGTCTGAATGTCGCTGATGTGCGCTTTCACGAAGGTATCACCAAGCCAGGCTACGCCGAGGACGCACACGCAGGCGCTCATACCGGATTTGAAGGTGCTGGCGTTCAGCACTTCGCTGGTGTCGATTTTACAGGTGATGCTAATCAGCGTCGCGATGGTCAGCATAAACACCACAATCGCTTCGTTACGCGGCAGGACCGGGTTCTGGATCAGGCCCACGGTGTCGCTGATGGCGGTCGCGTAGAACATCACCGCGACAATACCGATCAGAAACAGCAGCACGGAACGTTTTGCGTGCGGCTTCAGCTCGAAGACCTGGCTGCCGCGCAGCCTCACTTCACCCTTGGCAAGGCGTTCCTGGTAAACCGGATCGTCTTTCAGTTCGGCGCCGAGGAAGTTACACAGCACTGCTGTGATCATCACCGCGATCAGCGTCACCGGGATACAGATCGCCAGCAGCGTCAGGTAGCTCACGCCCATCGGCTCAAGGATACCGGCGAAGAAGACCACCGCAGCGGAAATCGGTGAGGCGGTAATCGCAATCTGGGACGCGACGACGGCAATAGAGAGCGGACGAGACGGACGGATACCCTGCTCTTTCGCCACTTCGGTAATCACCGGCAGCGTAGAGAAGGCGGTGTGGCCCGTACCGGCGAGAATGGTCATAAACCAGGTCACCAGCGGGGCAAGGAAGGTAATGTATTTTGGATGGCGGCGCAGCATACGCTCCGCCAGGCTTACCAGGTAGTCCATACCGCCTGCCACCTGCATGGCGGCGATAGCGGCAATAACTGCCATGATGATTTCGATAACGTCGAACGGGATTGCGCCGGGTTTAATCTGAAAGATAAGGGTAAGAACGAGCACCCCGAGACCGCCGGCAAAACCGATGCCGATACCCCCGAGTCTTGCTCCCAAATAAATCGCCAACAAGACGATGACGAGTTCTGCTCCAAACATAAGGACCTGCCTTGCTTATTAACAAGTTGATATTGAATTGTTGTATTTAGGTAACGCCTAAAAAGAAAAAAGGCACGTCACAAGTGACGTGCCTTAAGAAGCCTAGCCAGAACGGTTACTGTTCGCTTTCATCGGTATATCGTTTCGCTTTATATGCCGGGTGCATCAGGTTCTGGGCCGAGAAGATATCGTCCAGCTCAGCTTCGGTCAACAGCCCGCGCTCCAGCACCACTTCACGTACGCTCTTACCGGTTTCGGCGCAAATCTTACCGACGATATCACCGTTGTGGTGACCGATGAACGGGTTGAGGTAGGTGACGATCCCGATGGAGTTGTAGACATAACCCTCACAGACTTCTTTATTCGCCGTGATGCCGTTAATGCATTTTTCCAGCAGGTTGTAGCAGGCGTTGGTCAGGATGTGGATGGATTCAAACATCGCCTGGCCAATCACTGGCTCCATCACGTTCAACTGCAGCTGACCCGCTTCAGAGGCCATGGTCACGGTCGTATCGTTACCGATGACTTTGAAGCAAACCTGGTTCACCACTTCTGGCACCACCGGGTTCACCTTGGCTGGCATGATGGATGAACCGGCCTGCAGCTCTGGCAGGTTAATTTCATTCAGGCCAGCGCGCGGACCGGAAGAGAGCAGGCGCAGGTCGTTACAGATTTTGGACAGTTTCACCGCCAGACGTTTCAGGGCGCTGTGTACCATGACGTAGGCGCCGCAGTCGGAGGTGGCTTCAATCAGGTCTTCTGCAGGCACAACCGGCAGGTTAGAGACTTCAGCCAGCTTCTGTACCGCCAGCTGCTGATAGCCATCCGGGGTGTTCAGACGGGTACCGATGGCGGTGGCGCCCAGGTTCACTTCCAGCAGCAGCTCGGAGGTGCGCAGCAGGTTTTTGGTCTCTTCGTTCAGCAGTACGTTAAACGCGTGGAATTCCTGGCCGAGGGTCATCGGCACCGCGTCCTGCAGCTGGGTACGACCCATTTTCAGGATGTCCTGGAACTCAACCGCTTTACGCTGGAAGCCATCACCCAGCTGGTTGATCGCATCCACCAGTTTCACCACAGAGGCATACACCGCGATACGGAAGCCGGTAGGGTAGGCGTCGTTGGTAGACTGGCATTTGTTTACGTGATCGTTCGGGTTCAGGTACTGGTATTCACCTTTCTGGTGACCCATCAGCTCCAGGCCAATGTTTGCCAGTACTTCGTTGGTATTCATGTTGACGGAGGTGCCCGCGCCGCCCTGATAGACGTCAACCGGGAACTGGTCCATGCATTTGCCGTTGTTCAGCACTTCATCGCAGGCTGCGATAATCGCATTTGCCGCGCTTTTAGGAATGGTTTGCAGCTCTTTGTTGGCCAGTGCTGCGGCTTTCTTCACCATCACCATGCCACGGACAAACTCAGGGATGTCGCTGATTTTGCTGTTGCTGATGTAGAAGTTTTCAATCGCTCTCAGAGTGTGGACACCGTAGTAGGCATCCGCTGGAACTTCCCTGGTACCCAACAAGTCTTCTTCGATACGAATGTTGTTTAACATGTGAACCTTCTTTTCAAGCTGCCGATGGATTGTACTAAACACACAGTATTTATGTGGTTTTGAATATTTTCTGACCGACGATTATTCCCTCAATCAGCCAGATGCTCGAGAGCATATGCTGATGATAGCGAATTGCCGTAAGCTGGATCACTTATTATCGAGCCCATTCCATGATAATTAT
The DNA here is from genome assembly GCF_056856775.1 of Enterobacter sp. QK-SA4. Lineage (NCBI taxonomy): Bacteria > Pseudomonadati > Pseudomonadota > Gammaproteobacteria > Enterobacterales > Enterobacteriaceae > Enterobacter > Enterobacter sp. QK-SA4. Next base: position 4,327,933 of record NZ_JBXFXH010000007.1, on the reverse strand, counting down.
TAATCTGTGAAATGGGTCACCGCTTTAAAATTTCCAAAAAAAATATCCGTGCAAACTGATTGAATTTTCGCTAACCGTCACCATCTCATACAAACGCGCGTCGCGAACACATTCAGACAGGGGCCCGATGGCCTCTGCCACACAGGAGATGCCAGTGCGCTGGATACCGTTTATTGCTTTCTTTCTCTATGTTTACATTGAGATTTCCATTTTCATCCAGGTTGCCCATGTGCTGGGCGTCCTGCTGACGCTGATTCTGGTGATTTTCACCTCCGTCATCGGCATGTCGCTGGTGCGTAATCAGGGTTTCAAAAATTTCCTGATAATGCAGCAGAAGATGGCCGCAGGGGAAAGCCCGGCGGAAGAGATGATCAAAAGCGTGTCGTTGATTATTGCGGGGCTGCTGCTGATCCTGCCGGGGTTCTTCACTGACTTCCTCGGCCTGCTGCTGCTTCTGCCGCCGGTGCAAAAACACCTGACCATGAAGCTGCTGCCGCATCTGCGCTTTAGCCGTATGCCGGGCGGCGGGTTCAGCACCGGGCCGGGCGATACCTTTGAAGGGGAATATCAGCGTAAGGATGAACAGCACGACCGTTTAGATCATAAAGACGATCGGTGATTTTGTTGCCCGGTGGCGCTTCGCCTACCGGGCCTCCGGGAGCGCACCGCGCTTCGGCAAAAACACCCACAGCCCTGCCAGCATGATAATCGCGTACAGACTCTTCCATCCCACCATCGCCAGCAACAGCAGGCAAAGCAAACCCCCGACGACCGCCAGAGCTTTATAGCGACCTTTCAGCAAACGACATCCCGCCAGCATGCACAGCAGGTAGATCATGATGAAAATGCCGTTGGCGTAGACGATCAGCGCGTCCAGATTAATCTTCAGTGCGTAAATACACAGCGTGCTCACCGCGCAGCAGCCCAGTACGGTATTCAGGGCATTCAGCGGAAGCTGGCGTTTAGACAGGCGCGCGAGGCGATTCTCAGGTTTGTCGAGCGCCTGCGACCACACCAGCCGGGCAAAGCTCTGGATATAAATATTGAGGCTGGCAAAACAGGCGAGATAGCCGATGACACAGGCGATCCATAGCGCCTTCACGCCGAACAGTTCCACCACGATACCCGGCAGCGATGCCGCGGCGGCGAGATCCGCTCCGAACGCGTGGAAGTGTAAGACCAGCACGGTACATGCCCAATAGACCGTACCTGCCAGCAGCAGGCCTATCATCAGCGCGCGGGGGAAATCGCGTTCAGGCTGCTTAAATTCAGAGGCCAGATGGGCAAAGGCTTCCAGGCCGACAAAACACCAGAACATGACGGAGAGCGCGGCGAAAAGCTCGGAATGGTCGACGTCTGTCACCGCAGGGAAGGGAATTTCCTTTATTGTGATATCGCCCGCCCACCAGATTGCGACAACGAGCGCGACAATCAGCACCGCAACCAGCGTCTGCAGGTTGGCGCTGGAGCTGGCGCCTCGAGAACCCACCCACCAGACGATCGCCAGCGTACCCAGTTCGGCCAGCAATAACTGCTCGTTATGCCAGCCAAACAGCGCCTGACCAAAGCCGGTCGCAATATGCAACGCCGCAGGTAGGCCAACCGGAATGACGGAGAGAAACAGCCAGCCGGTGACACGCTGCAGCCGCGGGCCAAAGGCCAGTCCGACAAAGTGCGCCACGCCGCCCGCGCTGGGGAAATGCCGCCCCAGGATGGCAAACACAATGGCTATCGGGAAAACCAATACAATCAGCGCCGGCCACGCCCACAGGCTATTATTTCCAGCCACCAGCGCCGCCAGTGCGGGTACGGCAAACACGCCCGTACCTAACAAGGAGGTTGAGAGCAGTCCGACGCCCTGCGCCAGCCCCAGCTCCTGCTTGAGTCCACTCATTCACATCGCCCTGCCAGTACCAAAAGAGAGGCGATGGTAACACTTTCGCAAATTTTTTTTTCGACTCCCCCTTGAAGGGGGAAAAAGCTATCCCCATCTCTCAGGGCACTAGTCGGAAAACCGCATGCGGGCCGGCGTCATCCATAACTGATAATGACTTTCTCAAAGGAGAGCTATCAATGAGTATTCGTCCGTTACATGATCGTGTGATCGTCAAACGTAAAGAAGTTGAAACCAAGTCTGCTGGCGGCATCGTTCTGACAGGTTCTGCAGCAGCCAAATCAACGCGTGGCGAAATCATCGCTGTCGGTAAGGGCCGCATCCTGGAAAACGGAACTGTGCAGCCACTGGACGTTAAAGTTGGTGACATCGTAATTTTCAACGATGGCTACGGCGTGAAATCCGAGAAGATCGACAATGAAGAAGTGTTGATCATGTCCGAGAGCGACATTCTGGCAATTGTTGAAGCGTAATTTACGCACGAGAATTTGAGGAAATAAGAACATGGCAGCTAAAGACGTAAAATTCGGTAACGACGCTCGTGTAAAAATGCTCCGCGGCGTAAACGTACTGGCAGATGCAGTTAAAGTGACTCTGGGCCCGAAAGGCCGCAACGTAGTGCTGGATAAATCCTTCGGCGCGCCAACCATCACCAAAGATGGTGTTTCTGTAGCACGTGAAATTGAGCTGGAAGACAAGTTCGAAAACATGGGCGCGCAGATGGTGAAAGAAGTTGCCTCTAAAGCAAACGACGCTGCTGGTGACGGTACCACCACCGCGACCGTACTGGCGCAGGCAATCATCACCGAAGGTCTGAAAGCCGTTGCTGCGGGCATGAACCCAATGGATCTGAAACGTGGTATCGACAAAGCTGTCGCCTCCGCTGTTGAAGAGCTGAAAGCACTGTCCGTACCATGCTCTGACTCTAAAGCCATTGCTCAGGTTGGTACTATCTCCGCTAACTCCGATGAAACCGTAGGTAAACTGATCGCTGAAGCGATGGACAAAGTCGGTAAAGAAGGTGTGATCACCGTTGAAGACGGTACCGGTCTGGAAGACGAACTGGACGTGGTTGAAGGTATGCAGTTCGACCGCGGTTACCTGTCCCCATACTTCATCAACAAGCCAGAAACGGGTGCTGTTGAGCTGGAAAGCCCGTTCATCCTGCTGGCTGACAAGAAAATCTCCAACATCCGCGAAATGCTGCCAGTACTGGAAGCCGTTGCGAAAGCAGGCAAGCCTCTGGTTATCATCGCTGAAGATGTTGAAGGCGAAGCGCTGGCGACCCTGGTGGTTAACACCATGCGCGGCATCGTGAAAGTGGCTGCTGTTAAAGCACCTGGCTTCGGCGATCGCCGTAAAGCGATGCTGCAGGATATCGCTACCCTGACCGGCGGTACCGTGATCTCTGAAGAGATCGGTATGGAGCTGGAAAAAGCGACCCTGGAAGACCTGGGCCAGGCGAAACGCGTTGTGATCAACAAAGACACCACCACCATCATCGACGGTGTGGGTGAAGAAGCCGCTATTCAGGGCCGCGTGGGTCAGATCCGTAAGCAGATCGAAGAAGCGACTTCCGATTACGACCGTGAAAAACTGCAGGAGCGCGTAGCGAAACTGGCTGGCGGCGTTGCGGTAATCAAAGTCGGTGCAGCTACCGAAGTTGAAATGAAAGAGAAAAAAGCACGCGTTGACGATGCCCTGCATGCGACCCGTGCTGCGGTAGAAGAAGGCGTGGTTGCTGGTGGTGGTGTTGCGCTGGTGCGTGTTGCCGCTAAACTGGCAGGCCTGACCGCACAGAACGAAGATCAGAACGTGGGTATCAAAGTTGCGCTGCGCGCAATGGAAGCCCCTCTGCGTCAGATCGTTTCTAACGCCGGTGAAGAGCCATCTGTGGTTGCGAACAACGTGAAAGCGGGCGAAGGTAACTACGGTTACAACGCAGCAACTGAAGAATACGGCAACATGATCGACTTCGGTATCCTGGATCCAACGAAAGTGACCCGTTCTGCTCTGCAGTACGCGGCATCTGTCGCTGGCCTGATGATCACCACCGAGTGCATGGTAACCGACCTGCCTAAAGGCGATGCACCTGACTTAGGTGCTGCTGGCATGGGCGGCATGGGCGGTATGGGCGGCATGATGTAATCGTGCGCTCTACGTCGTAGAATGTGAAAAACCCCCGGGCAGAAATGCTCGGGGGTTTTTCTTTTGGTCATCTTTTAGGTATAAGATTTACACACGGACAACTACTGTCCAGCTTATTGAAAACGAGGAATAACATGCGCGTAAAAGTCTGTGCAGGGATTGTAGGGGCAGCATTGCTGCTGGCGGGTTGTAGCTCCAGCAATGAGCTGTCGGCAGCGGGCCAGGGCGTTCGCTTTGTGGAAGATAAGCCTGGCAGTGAATGCCAGCTGTTAGGCACGGCAACCGGTGAGCAAAGTAACTGGATGTCAGGTCAGCATGGCGAGGAAGGTGGCTCGATGCGCGGTGCGGCGAATGCCTTGCGTAACCAGGCTGCGGCAATGGGCGGTAACGTGATTTACGGCGTGAGCAGCCCAACGCAGAGTATGCTGTCCAGCTTCGTGCCGACCGCCAGCCAGATGAACGGCCAGGTCTACAAGTGCCCGAACTGATGGCCTTTTTCCCTCTCCCTGTGGGAGAGGGTTAGGGTGAGGGGAAGCTAGCACTGCCGCAGCTGCAAATCCAGCGGCGTCTTGCTCGGCTCTCCGCCAATCTCGCGTGCCAGCTTCGGCACCATATAGCCTGAAACCAGCGTTAACAGTTCGCGCATAATCTGCCGGGCTTCTTCATCCGTCACCATGAAATGGGCCGCGCCCTGAACGCGATCCAGCACGTGCAGGTAATAGGGCATCACGCCCGCATCAAACAGGGCATTGCTCAGGTCAGCCAGCACGCGGGCGCTGTCGTTCACGCCGCGCAGCAGCACGCTCTGGTTCAGCAGCGTCACGCCCGCTTTACGCAGACGCGCCATCGCCGCGCGAAAGTCATCGTCAATTTCGTTCGCGTGGTTGATATGGTTCACCAGCAGCACCTGCAATCTTGACTGCTCCAGGCGTGACACCAGGCCGTCAGTGACACGTGCCGGAATGACAATCGGTAAACGGCTGTGAATACGCAGGCGCTTAATGTGCGGAATGGCTTCAAGCTGGGTCAGCAGCCAGTCCAGCTCATGATCTTTTGCCATCAGCGGGTCACCGCCGGAAAAAATAATCTCATCCAGCTCCGGATGGGCGGCGATATAGTCCAGCGCGACCTGCCAGTTGCGTTTATTGCCCTGGTTTTCGGCATAGGGGAAGTGCCGACGGAAGCAATAACGACAATTTACCGCGCAACCGCCTTTTACCAGCAGCAGGGCGCGGTTGAGATACTTGTGCAGTAAACCCGGCACCACGCTGTTCTGCTCTTCCAGCGGATCGGTGCTGTATCCCGGCGCGGTGACAAACTCATCCTGCGAAGTAAGCGTTTGTTTTAAAAGTGGATCGTCGGGGTTGCCTTTCTCCATTCGCGCCACAAACGCACGGGGAACGCGCAGGGCGAAAAGGCGCTTTGCCTCGCGGCCTGCAAGCAACTCTGGGTGCTGATCGAGGTCTAAAAGACGCAGCAATTCATCAGGACTGGTGATTACATCGGCAAGTTGCGATAACCAATCTTCTCTGGACGGGGTGTTTAGGGTTACAATATGCGCCATTTTGTGGCTTAGCTACCAATTAACAAATTTAGAGGGCCTTATGGCAACGTACTATAGCAACGATTTTCGTGCTGGTCTTAAAATCATGATGGACGGCGAACCGTACGCGGTTGAAGCCAGCGAATTCGTTAAACCAGGTAAAGGCCAGGCATTCGCACGCGTTAAGCTGCGCCGTCTGCTGACCGGTACCCGTGTTGAGAAAACCTTCAAGTCTACTGACTCCGCTGAAGGCGCTGATGTTGTTGATATGAACCTGACCTATCTGTACAACGACGGCGAGTTCTGGCATTTCATGAACAACTCCACTTTCGAACAGCTGTCTGCTGATGAGAAAGCGGTAGGTGATAGCGCTAAATGGCTGCTGGATCAGGCTGAGTGCATCGTGACCCTGTGGAACGGCCAGCCTATCGCTGTCACCCCACCAAACTTCGTTGAACTGGAAATCGTTGAAACCGATCCAGGTCTGAAAGGTGATACCGCAGGTACCGGCGGTAAACCAGCCAAACTGTCTACCGGCGCAGTGGTTAAAGTTCCACTGTTCGTACAGACTGGCGAAGTGATCAAAGTGGATACCCGCTCCGGCGAATACGTATCCCGCGTGAAGTAATTTACGTCATGATTGAAGGCGCAGCGCCCGCTGCGCCTGATTTTTGCAGGCAGGGATGATGAAACGTACCGTTAAAATTCTGCTTCTGTTAGCGCTTTCCAGTGCATTGCTTTCCGGCTGTAACACCACCCGTGGGATGGGACAAGATATCCAGGATCTCGGTCATATCATTTCTCACGCCGCCAGCTAAGTTCGTCTAATTTTCCTAAAAATGCTTCCTTTTCCGTCAACCGGCGGGATCTTGTCTATTCTTAAGTTGCTATACACAAAACAACTTTGGCTATAAAAGGAAGATATTATGGTTAAGAAAACAATTGCAGCGATCTTTTCAGTCCTGGTACTTTCTTCAGTCTTAACAGCCTGTAATACCACGCGTGGCGTCGGTCAGGATATTTCTGAAGGTGGTAGCGCAATCTCTGGTGCGGCAACCAAAGCTCAGCAGTAATTAACATACGGTACGAGACCAGCGGGTTTCGTACCGTCAGCTTTCTGATTCCTGCAGGGATAAGAACGGAGAAAAACGCGTATCCATATGCAATTTCATGCGGATATTGCGTTTATAGGTATACACCGTTTTTCCGTTGATACTCAGGTGAGCGGCAATTTTTTGATTGCTCGCACCGTCCATCCACAATGTCAGCACTTTCTCTTCCTGTCGGGTCAGCAAGGGGGCCGCCGCCGTTGGCCTGTCAGCGCTGGCGCGTGAGATTAATGCGTCGTTGATCGTCGTTGCCACTTCTTCGAGACTGGCGTTTTTCAACAGCGACGACCACACCGGGAACTGTCCGAGCCAGTCGGTCATGCCGCGGTCATCTCCCGATTGCAGCAAAATAAACGGTAATCGTTCACTGGCGCTCAGCAACGACGAAAGCTGCTGAAAATGATGAATATCCTGCCTGAAGCCGTAAAGATCGGCGATAACCAGCGTGGGTTTCCATTGCAGAATGTGCTCCCTGGCAAGGAACAGATTATTTAACCCGGTCACAACGTAGTGTCCCGGGAACAAACCAGAATGATTGAGCCATGCTTCAAACCCTGTGCGGGTGAAGTGACAACGGTCAATCAAAAGAATTTTGAACATATTTTATTCGCAGTCGGCTAGTGGTTTGGCTTCCTGCCATCAGAAAGCACATCATCATAGAGAAGTCGGATGAGTGCTAAATGCCGGAACTACGCGCCATACTGCGGCTATTTCTTGCCTTAACGTGTTCAGCAAAAAATGATTGAAAAAAAATAGCACGCTAACCACAATATGGGGCGTAATCTCTGCCTTACGGGACGACCCGTAAGCGTTTCTTTCACCGGGGACGGCCCCAACTTGTATTAAGTTAAGGAGCCTGAAATGTCCTGGATAATTCTTTTTATTGCTGGCCTGCTCGAAGTGGTATGGGCAATTGGTCTCAAGTACACCCACGGATTTACCCGCCTGACGCCCAGCGTCATAACCGTCACCGCGATGATCGTGAGTATTGTCCTGTTATCCTGGGCAATGCGCTCGCTGCCTGTGGGAACGGCTTATGCCGTCTGGACGGGCATTGGTGCGGTGGGGGCCGCCATCACCGGCATTCTGCTGCTGGGAGAGTCAGCGAGTCTGGCGCGTATCGCCAGCCTCGCCTTGATTGTGGCCGGGATCGTTGGGCTGAAGCTCAGTACCCATTAATGGGGTTGTTTTACCCAAATAAGTTTTGACACATCAAACCCTTGCCGGGTCGCGACGTCCAGCATCTGCTGTTTCATTTCTGACGAAATAGTTGGCGTGCGGGAAAGTATCCACAGATAGTCGCGATCCGGCCCGCAGACCAGCGCGTGACGGTACTCTCTGTCGAGCGCGATCACGTTATAGCCGCCATAAAACGGGCCGAAGAAAGAGACTTTGAGCGCGGCCCGTCGCGGGTCGCCCGTGAAGTACGCTTTCCCAATCGACTGCTGCCACATCTCCCGATCGGGATTATAGCCCCGGTTGATCACCTGAATACCGCCATCATCCATCGGGCTGTAATTCGCAGTGACCTTCTCTAAGCCCTGCTCAAACCGATGGTCGAGGCGCGCGATTTCATACCATGTTCCAAGGAAGCGTTGTGCATCAAAAGGCGAGACGACGGTAACGCCTGGAGGCGGGGTAGGGGAACTGCAGGCAACCACTAAAAACGCGGCTGTCACCGCGGCGATAACAGGCAGAATGCGCATAGGAGTTTCCTTACTGTTTTTTGTTAAGTGTAGATGACGGCAAGAAAAATGTGGTTTTTGTGCGGTGTGTTTCGCCGGGTGGCCACCCCGTGGATTTTGTAGGCCGGGTAAGCGTTAGCGCCACCCGGCAATATTTACTACAGCGCGCTCAAAATACGGTATGCCGCCTCAACGCGTGCCGGGTTCGGATAGCTTTTATTTGCCAGCATCACAATACCGAGCTGCTTTTCAGGAATAAATGCCACGTAGCTGCCAAACCCGCCGGTAGAGCCTGTTTTATGGACCCAGGATGCGTTGACCGGGGGCGCCGGTGGTTTCACTTCTCTCGCAGGCAGCGGTGCCAGTGCCACCTTATTGTCGCTACCTTCAACCACGGTTTTGGCATCGACCGGCCAGTTAAGCATTTCCCAGCCTAACCCCTGATACATGGCCCCCACGCGCCAGTAGCGAGACTGCGCCAGGGTAAGGCCTTTCCTGAGTGAATTATCCTGAAGGGAGTCCGGCTTCATGTTGACCATCACCCAGCTTGCCATATCCTGCACGTTGGTTTTTACGCCATAGGCTTCAGCGTCCAGCATTCCTGGCGAAACGTGTACCGCTTTACCGTCGCGGTATCCCCAGGCGTAATGCGCCTCTTCCGCTTTCGGAACGTTAATCCACGTATGGTCCAGCTTGAGCGGCTTAAAGACCCGCGTCGTTATGGCCTGCTCATAGCTCATGCCGGAAGGTTTGACCGCCAGCGCGCCAAAAAGACCGATGCTGGCATTGGCGTAAAGACGCGTGGTGCCCGGCTTCCACTGCGGCTGCCAGTTTTGATAAAAGCGCAACAGAGAGGCGTTATCCGTGACCTCATCCGGTACCTGTAACGGCAAACCTCCTGCGGTATAGGTTGCCAGATCCAGCATGCGGATCCCCTGCCACTGCTTGCCTGTTAGCTCAGGCCAGTATTTTGTCACCGGATCGCCCAGCGATATTTCACCGCGAACAATGGCATCGCCACCGAGTACGCCGGTGAAGGTTTTACTTATAGAACCCAGTTCGAACAAGGTTTGTGGAGTGACAGGTTTGTTCGCCGCAACATCGGCTTTACCGAAGGTGAAGTAGTGCGGCTGACCCTCATAAATCACCGCCACCGCCATACCCGGAATGGCCTGCGCTTTCATCAGCGGCGTAACGGTCCGTTCCACCACCTCAGCCAGCTGTTTTTCTGACATCGGGATAGCCAATACCGAGCAGGAGGTGCTGAGCAGCAGGGCGCAGCAAAGGGATTTAGTCATCATCATTTATCTTCCGTAATAGCAGTTCAAGGGAGTGTCCGGGCCCGTCAGACCGCTGTAGTCTGTTGGATTTGACTATGGCTGACAAACGGTTAAATTTAGCATTAGCTGTTAATTTTTCTAACGGACGAGACCATGACGCGCAGCTATCTCCCTCTTAATTCCCTGCGGGCGTTTGAAGCAGCCGCCAGGCATCTCAGTTTTACTCATGCCGCTATCGAGCTGAATGTCACCCATTCCGCGATTAGCCAGCACGTCAAGGCGCTGGAACAGCACCTTAATTGCCAGCTGTTTGTCCGCGTTTCGCGAGGGCTGATGCTGACCACCGAAGGCGAGAATTTGCTGCCGGTGCTGAATGACTCGTTCGATCGCATCGCCGGAATGCTGGATCGTTTTGCCAGCCAGCGCGCTAAGGAGAAGCTCAAAATAGGTGTGGTAGGGACTTTTGCCACGGGTGTTTTATTCTCGCTGCTCGCGGACTTTCGCCGCTGCTATCCGCATATTGATCTTCAGCTTTCCACCCATAACAATCGCGTCGATCCAGCGGCCGAAGGGCTTGATTACACTATTCGCTACGGTGGCGGCGCGTGGCATGGAACCGATGCTGAATTCCTTTGCCCTGCGCCGCTGTCTCCGCTCTGTACACCCGAGATTGCCTCAGTTCTCAAAAGCCCGGCAGATATCCTGAAGTTTACCCTGCTGCGCTCCTACCGGCGCGACGAGTGGGCTGCGTGGATGCAGGCAGCGGGCGAACACTCTCCCTCGCCGACGCACCGGGTGATGGTGTTTGATTCGTCCGTGACCATGCTGGAAGCCGCGCAGGCAGGCGTAGGGATTGCCATTGCGCCTGTCGACATGTTTACCCATTTACTCAGCAGCGAGCGCATCGTGCAGCCGTTTGCAACGCAGATTGATCTCGGCAGCTACTGGCTGACAAGGCTACAGTCACGGTCAGAAACGCCCGCAATGCGCGAATTTGCCCAGTGGCTGGTGGGGAAGATGCAGAAATAAAAGGCCCGCCGGATGGCGGGCCAGAAGCGTCAGATGGTGACCACGGCAATCAGCGTCACCACGGTCAGGATGGTCGCCAGACCGTAGAACACCCATTTCCCGCTCGGTACATGAATTTTCAGGTCATGCATCGCATGGTGAATACGGTGCAGGCCACACCACAGCGGCAGGACGATCATCAGGAAGATGAACGCGCGGCCGATAAAGCTGCTCGCGAACGCCAGTACGCGTTCGTAGCTCAGCGCATCGCCCGGGAACAGCCCCAGCGGCAGCATAATGCCGACCAGCAGAATGATGACGGGGGCGATGATGGCACTCCACATGCCGCCTGCGCCAAACAGGCCCCAGAAGACCGGCTCGTCAGAACGTTTTGGATTTGGATTGATCACAGGTGTCTCCTTACCAGAACAATGCGACAAACAGAATGACCACAGTGACCAAAATCGTCACTGCCCAGAGCCCTTTAATCACCGGCTCTGGCCCCATTTTCTCGTCTTTTACGATGATGTTCGCCGCTTTTGGCGCCAGCTCAAACCAGGTTTTGGTGTGAAGCAGCGCGGCCGCGAGCACGATCAGGTTCAGAACAACAACGATCGGGTTTTGCAGGAAACCGACAAAGCTGGCCCAGGCTTCCGGGCCATGCTTGAGGGCAAAAACGCCGTACATCAGCTCAAGGCTGAACCAGACCGCCGGTACCGCCGTGCCTTCACGCAGCATGTAGAAGCGATAAAACGGCAGGTTTTTCCACCAGGTGGACGGCACAGGCCGCACATAGGCTTTGCGTTTAGTCGTCATCATGCACTCCTTAGCGTGGTTTCAGGGTAGCGATAAGAAAGTCTTTCGAGCTTTCCACTTTACCCTGTTGAATTGCGGCGGCCGGGTCGACGTGCTTCGGACAAACTTCGGAGCAATAACCCACAAAGGTACAGCTCCAGACGCCGTTCTGGCTGTTAAGCTGCGCCATACGTTCTTTTTTACCGTGGTCGCGGCTGTCTTCGTTATAGCGGTGCGCCAGGGTAATGGCGGCCGGGCCGATGAACTCCTTGTTCAGGCCAAACTGTGGACAGGCGGCGTAGCACAGGCCGCAGTTGATGCAGCCGGAGAACTGATGGTATTTCGCCATCTGCGCCGGCGTCTGGGTATTCGGCCCCTGATCCGGCGTGCGCGGATTACCGATGATGTACGGCTTAATGGCTTCCAGGCTTTCGATAAAGTGGGTCATATCGACCACCAGATCGCGTTCAATCGGGAAGTTGCCCAGCGCTTCGACCTTAATGCCTTTGGTGTACTCGCGCAGGAAGGTCTTACAGGCCAGCTTCGGCACCTTGTTGACCATCATGCCGCAGGAGCCGCAGATTGCCATGCGGCAGGACCAGCGGTAGCTCAGGTCTGGCGCCAGGTTGTCTTTGATATAGCCGAGCGCATCCAGCAGGGAGGTTTGCTCGTCATAAGGGACTTCATAGAAAGCGCTGTGCGGTGCGGCGTCCACTTCCGGATTGTAGCGCACCACTTCAACTTTCATTTTTTGCATCTCAGCCATTCGCCTTCTCCTTCTTCTCGGCGGCTTCTGCTTCTGCACCGTACACGCGTTTAGCCGGCGGCAGCGTGGTGATTTTCACGTCGCTGTAGTCCAGACGTGTGGTGCCATCTGCATCGCGCCAGGCGAGAGTGTGTTTCAGGAAATTGACGTCGTCACGTTCGGTACAGCCTTCGTCCAGACGCTGGTGGGCCCCACGCGACTCTTTACGCGCCAGCGCAGAGTGCGCCATACATTCCGCGACGTTCAGGCCGTGGCCCAGCTCGATGGTGTAGAGCAGGTCGGTGTTGAATACGCTGGAGGTATCGGTGATGCGCACGTGCTTGAAGCGCTCCTGCAGTTCCGCCAGCTTGTCGACGGTTTTTTGCATTAGCTCTGGCGTACGATAAATACCGCAGCCTTCTTCCATCGACAGGCCCATCTCGTCGCGGATCTTAGACCAGTTCTCGTTACCCTCCTGGTTCACCAGGTCTTTCAGGCGTTTTTCAACGTCGGCGACCTGCGCATCCAGCGCGGCACCGTTGGCTTCGCCTGCTGTAGCCGCCCGCTCCATCGCGCGCTCGCCCGCCATGCGGCCAAAGACGACCAGCTCTGCCAGCGAGTTAGACCCGAGACGGTTGGCGCCGTGCAGACCCACGGAGGAACACTCGCCGACGGCGAACAGGCCTTTAATTCGGGTTTCGCACTGCTGGTCGGTTTCGATCCCGCCCATGGTGTAGTGCGCGGTTGGACGCACCGGAATCGGCTCTTTCACCGGGTCGACGCCGACGTAGGCTTTCGCCAGCTCGCAGATGAACGGCAGACGTTCCAGCAGTTTCTTCTCGCCAAGGTGACGCAGGTCGAGATAGACCACATCGCCGCGCGGCGTGGAGATGGTGTTGCCTTTGCGCCACTCGTGCCAGAAGGCCTGAGAGACTTTGTCGCGCGGGCCGAGTTCCATGTATTTGTTCTTCGGCTCGCCGAGCGGGGTTTCCGGGCCCATGCCGTAATCCTGCAGATAGCGATAGCCGTTTTTATTGACCAGAATACCGCCTTCACCGCGGCAGCCTTCCGTCATCAGAATGCCGGAGCCCGGCAGACCGGTTGGGTGATACTGCACGAACTCCATATCCCGCAGCGGTACGCCGTGGCCGAGCGCCATGCCCATGCCGTCACCGGTGACGATGCCGCCGTTGGTGTTGTAGCGATAAACGCGACCCGCACCGCCCGTCGCCATCACTACGGCGTTGGCGCGGATCTGGACGAGCGTGCCTTCCATCATGTTCATCGCCACCAGGCCACGCGCCTGCCCGTCATCAACCAGAATGTCGAGGACGAAATGTTCATCGAAGCGCTGAATTTGTGGGAACTGGAGGGAGGTCTGGAACAGGGTGTGCAGCATGTGGAAGCCGGTTTTATCGGCGGCGAACCAGGTGCGTTCAATCTTCATACCGCCAAAGCGGCGAACGTTGACGCTGCCGTCCGGACGGCGGCTCCACGGACATCCCCACTGTTCAAGCTGGGTCATTTCCGTGGGACAATGGTGCACAAAGTAGTCAACGACATCCTGTTCGCAAAGCCAGTCGCCCCCTGCAACCGTGTCGTGGAAATGGTATTCAAAGCTGTCATGATCCTGCGCAACGGCGGCGGACCCTCCTTCTGCTGCCACTGTGTGACTACGCATTGGATAGACTTTTGAAATCAATGCGATTTTAGCGTTGGGATTAGCTTGTGCTGCAGCAATCGCAGCACGTAATCCAGCCCCGCCAGCGCCTATTACGGCAAGATCGGCTTGAAAAGTTTGCACGACATTCCTCCAGATTTTTGTTATTTCGCAACGCGACAAACTAAAGGTAGTTCACCCGTCCAAAAGGACGATTGCGAAAGCGTTTCCACTGCTCCTTTATGGGTAAAACAGTATAACCGTGTAGATGTCAGGGAAATTTGACGTGTTCGATTTTTTTGCTGTTCTGTACGGCGATTTATCATGAAGATTGATGAAATACGTCACGAAAAAGTTCACCTAAATGAAATGCGCTTTTTTACTGCGCAAAATTTGTCTCTGCCCCTGCTAACGAGTAGACTTCGTGCCCTTGTCTGAAATCGGAGAACAACTCATGAGCGAAACGGCCACCTGGCAGCCGAGCGCATCCATCCCTAATCTGTTAAAACGCGCTGCAATTATGGCGGAGATCCGCCGTTTCTTTGCCGACCGCGGAGTCCTGGAGGTGGAAACGCCGTGCATGAGTCAGGCAACGGTAACGGATATTCATCTGGTGCCGTTTGAAACCCGTTTTGTTGGCCCCGGCCACTCTCAGGGCATGAATTTGTATCTGATGACCAGCCCGGAATACCACATGAAACGCCTGCTGGCGGCGGGATGTGGTCCGGTGTATCAGCTGTGCCGCAGCTTCCGTAATGAAGAGATGGGGCGTCACCACAACCCGGAATTCACCATGCTGGAGTGGTACCGCCCGCATTATGATATGTACCGCCTGATGAATGAGGTGGACGATCTGCTGCAGCAGGTTCTGGAATGCTCGGAAGCCGAAACGCTCTCCTATCAGCAGGCTTTCCAGCGCCATCTGGAAATCGATCCGCTATCGGCGGACAAAACCCAGCTGCGCGAAGTGGCGGCAAAACTGGATCTCAGCAACGTGGCGGATACCGAAGAGGATCGCGACACGCTGCTGCAGCTGCTGTTCACCTTCGGCGTAGAACCACAGATTGGCAAGGATCGTCCGACCTTTGTCTATCACTTCCCGGCAAGCCAGGCGTCGCTGGCGCAGATCAGTACCGAAGATCATCGTGTCGCAGAGCGTTTTGAGGTCTATTACAAAGGCATCGAGCTGGCAAACGGCTTCCACGAACTGACGGATGCCCGCGAGCAGCAGCAGCGCTTCGAGCAGGATAACCGCAAGCGCGCCGCGCGCGGTCTGCCGCAGCAGCCTATTGATGTGAATTTGCTTGAAGCATTAAAAGCAGGTCTGCCGGATTGCTCCGGCGTGGCGCTGGGTGTTGACCGTCTGGTGATGCTGGCCCTGGGCACAGAGCAGCTTGGCGATGTGATTGCGTTTACCGTAGATCGCGCCTGACGACAGTTAACCCTCTCCCGTTGGAGAGGGTTGCACCGCTTACCTTACAAACTTCCCGCCGGACGCGTACGCGCCGCTGACGTCAGCGTTCTTCCCGTTTTACGCCCGTCCAGGCTTTCCAGGCGCATCTGGAACGGTGGGAACGGCATATCAATACCGTGCTCGCGGAAGCCCGCCAGAATCAGCTGGTGAATCTCATGGCGCAGCGGCATACGGTGTCCCATTTCGGCGGCGTAGATACGCAGCTCGAAAATCTGGATCCCCTGCTGTAGATCCACAAGGAATACTTCCGGCGCCGGGTTGTCGATCACCAGCGAGCAGCGCTCAGCGGCGGTGTAGAGGATCTGGGTGACCTCTTCGCTGTTGGCGTCCGACGGCGCCGGTACCGTCAGCACCACGCGGGTAACGGAGTCTGACAGCGACCAGTTGATGAACTGCTCGGTGATAAACGCCTTGTTTGGCACGATGATCTCTTTCCGATCCCAGTCGCTGATCGTCGTCGCACGGGTATTGATCTTCGTGATGCTGCCGGTCAGATCGCGGATCGTGACGGTATCGCCAATGCGGATCGGTTTTTCGAACAGAATGATCAGGCCAGAGATGAAGTTGGCGAAGATCTCCTGTAAGCCAAAACCTAACCCGACACCGAGTGCCGCCACCAGCCACTGCAGCTTCGACCATTCAATACCGATCATCGAGAAGCCAACCAGCCCGCCAAACAGCATGATCAGATATTTAGTTATGGTCGTAATCGCATATCCCGTCCCCGGGGTTAAATCCAGATGCTGCAGCAGCGCCAGCTCCAGCAGGGCAGGGAAGTTGCGCACCAGCTGCGTGGTGATAATCAACACCAGTATGGCAATCAGCACCGCCCCTAAGGTAATCGGCTCCAGGCTTTCAACGCCCTGCACCGTGGACGTCACGTCCCAGAGAGAGATGTTCTCCAGGAAGCCAAATGCGGAGTGGATCTCGGACCACAGGAAGATGACCGAGAGGAGGGCAATCAGCATCAGTATGGAACGAACCAGGCGCAGGGACTGGGTACTGATGGCATCCAGATCCAGTTCGACCTCGTCCGCTTCGGTTGTGCCTTCCGTACTGTTGACATGGTTTGGCTCTTCCTCTCCCCGCGCACGCTGGGCAAGAATCTCTGCCCGGCGATGCTTGGCACGGTCAAACGCCAGACGCCGCCGCTGGATCAACATCCAGCGGCGGATCACGTGGTACACCACCAGAAGCAGGAACCAGATGGCCACCGAGGTTTCCAGTCGCGCCAGCAGCGCCTTCGAGGTCGCCAGATAACCTACTGCGGCTGCCAGCATCGCAACCAACGGTGCGCTAAGCAGCAGGTTCCAGAGCAGCCGGTTGAACATGTTGTCGCCGCTGCCGGATTTATCCAGATAGAGCGGAATGCCAGCGCGTTTCAGGCTGAGCGTAACGATGGCCAGCGCCCCACAAATCAGCATGAAGCAGAGGCGCCCCAGCGAGCCTGAGAACTCCCGGTCATTGAGATTATCAAACATGATCAGCGCCATAATCAGCGGCACAATCAGCCCGATGCTCATCAGGTAGTAACGCATGGCGCGCGCGACGCGATTACGCGGCCAGCCAAAGTGGGTGATAAACAGGCCATTGGGGCGCGCGAAGGTGGCGCAAATCATGACCACCCACAGCAGCGGCACCGTGGCGGTGACGCCATCGCCAATCGCGACCGCGAGCGGATAGGGCCAGGCTTCCCGCAGGCCATACCCCAGCGTCATCCACAGCACCGGCAGCGGGGAGGCGACAAGAATCGACCAGAATACGGTGCGCAACGTCAGCCAGAAGTGATCCTGGGTGACTTTCCCGACCCTGGAGCTGGAACGCTCCAGGAAGCGGGTGAAATGTCTGCGCGAGTAAATGCTGAAGCCCACCAGAATCAACGCCCCGAGCAGCGGGAAAATGGTCTCTTTGCTGGTAAACATCATCACGCTGGCCTGTCCCAGCTGGCTGACGGTGTCCAGCGAAATCAGGCGGCGCAGGTCCTGGACAATCTCAATCGGCCAAGAGAAGGTCATCGGACGCACGTCGGAGGTCCAGAAGAGATAACGGTGCGTCGCCTCGTTCACCTCTTTCAGCGCATCTTCCAGCTGGCTGTTGGAGACTTTTAGCTTGGTCAGCTCCAGAATCAGCGTATCTCCGCCCTGGAGCAGAGAGTTCAGCAGTTCACGCTGGGTACGCAGCTGGGCTTCCAGAATGCGGTTTTGCTCGCTGGTCAGGGGCTGGCCGTCAGCCTGACGGATCTGGCGGATTTGCGGCTGTTTATTGAGAAGATCTTCAAAGTGCAGTCGCTGAACGCGCAGCTGGGCCATCTCGGTATCCAGCTGCTGCGGCTTCGGCATTTCCGGCAGGCGCGCGACCTGGGCGCGTAACGCTTCGCCCAGCAGGTTTGATGATCCGAGCCACTGGGACTGCTCGCGCAGGGTGTTGAGCGCCTGGCGAACCTGAAGGGTTTGATTGGTCGCCTGACGCTGCTGGGATGCAACCAGATCCATGCGCTGCGCCTGCTGATTCAGCGCGGCAGAAAGCTCGCGGTTGACCCTGAATTGTTCGTTGATACCGGCAGGCAGGTTTTCGCTGTTTTCCGCCAGCAGTTCAGTGCTTTCAAGGGCACGCTCGGCTTCGCGCTGACGCTGGCTGTTAAGCTGATTGCGCAGGGCCTGGAGATACGCATCCAGCTGCTCGCTCTGCTTCTGAGCGAGTTCAGAGCGCATCCGCGACAGTTCCTGGCGGTTATTGGCGGAAAGCTGCGCCAGCTCCAGCTCATCGACAAGGGCCTTCAGGCGAGCCGATTCTGCCTGCAGGCCCAGATTTTGGGCCTGAGCCTGTGGCGTATTGCCGCTTTGCGTACCCACGCGACGCTCAACTTCATTAAGCTGGCGGCGGGCATCGGTTTGCTGTTGCGGAAGCTGGCTGAGGGAGTCGGCGATTTCACGCGCTCGCTCCTGCTCCTGCTGGGCAAGGCGGCTCTTTTCCAGAAGCTGGCTGCTGACCTGCAGGATCTCCTGGTTCAGAGCGTCCGAGGTCATGCCTGCGGGCACGTCGCGCGGTTCGTCACGCAGATTATTGAGCTGCGCGCGCAGCGTCTGCGAGAGTTTGGGGAAGTTGTCGATAACCTGCTGATACTGCTGAGCGCGCTCAAGAGAGCCTTTCCGCTCTTCAAGCGCATTCAGGGCAGACTGGAGCGACTCGACGGTCTCTGGCTGAGCGGGTTTGGCCGCTTTTGCCTGCTCCAGTTCCTGGGTTATCTGTTTGGCGTCGGGGGCTGTCGCTGCGTACGCCCCCATGCTGAGGCACCAGGCCATCAGTAGAACGATAATCGGGCGCACGTCAGCGATCCTTCTGTTGTTAGCCTTCGTCTTTTTTGTCGTCAACCAGCGGGCTGGCGTCGTGCTCGGCGTTAATCTCTTCCTGTGACAGAGGAGCAGGTTCTGCATCCGGCGTCACGAAGGTTTCAGTAGAGACCGCCAGCGGCTGGCCCAGTTTGGTGACCGACAGGCTTTCGAGCTGTTCAGCCAGCTTCACTTTGCCCGGCGCAAACAGGTTGATTACGGTAGAGCCCAGCTTGAAGCGACCCATCTCCTGACCTTTCAGCAGGGCCACCGAGCCTTCCGCTTCACCGGCAGGCCAGGTCCAGCGTTTGATCACGCCTTCGCGCGGTGGGGTGATGGTGCCGGCCCAGACGGTTTCGATGCTGCCTACGATGGTCGCACCGACCAGAATCTGCGCCATAGGGCCAAATTCAGTATCGAACAGACAGATGACGCGCTCGTTACGGGCAAACAGGTTCGGTACGTTCTGCGCGGTCAGGTGGTTTACGGAGAACAGGTCGCCCGGGACGTAAATCATTTCACGCAGGATACCGTTACACGGCATATGCACGCGATGGTAGTCGCGCGGTGACAGATAGGTGGTGGCAAACGTACCGTTACGGAACAGATCCGCCATCAGGTAGTTACCCGCCAGCAGCGCTTCCAGACTGTAGTTATGGCCCTTCGCCTGCAGGATTTTGTCGTCTTCGATGTTACCCAACTGGCTGATCACGCCGTCTGCAGGCATCACCAGGACGTTAGGATCGGTGTTCAGCGGGCGCACTTCGTCACGCAATGGGCGTACGAAGAACTCGTTGAAGGTGCGGTAGCTGGCGGTATCCGGCTTTTGCGCCTCTTTCATATCGACCTTGTAATATTTTACGAAAAGGTCGATGACCAGTTTGGTCAGCCAGCCCGCGCGTTTGCTTGCGCCCCAGCCCGCCAGGCGAGTGAGCCACAGTTTTGGCAGAATGTATTGAAGCGAAAGTTTAAATGCGTTTAACAAGGTAGCCTCCAGGCCATTGTTTTGTCGTTCCTGATCCGGCGTTAAGCCGCCGGAACCTGAAAAAAGGGGACGATTTTAGCGATGCTTAGCTTAGTTGTCAGTTATCAGAATCAGAAAAGTTTTTACGCGTTTTTACGTCTTCCATGCTCTCAAGAATACGGTGGTAATTCTCGAAGCGGGTTTCCGCGATCTCGCCTTTCTCAACCGCTTCACGGATAGCGCAGCCAGGGTCGTTATCGTGTTTACAGTCGCGGTATTTACAAGCGCCTAAATAATCATGGAATTCGACAAATCCGTTAAAGATTTGTTCCGGCTCAAGGTGCCACAAACCGAACTCACGCACGCCCGGGGAGTCGATCACGTCGCCGCCGTGCGGGAAATGATACAGACGCGAGGCGGTGGTGGTGTGCTGGCCCAGGCCAGAGACGTTGGACACATCGTTGGTCAGGATCTCTTGCTGGAGGCCAAGCAGGTTGTTCAGCAGGCTCGATTTACCCACGCCGGACTGGCCCGCAAAGATGCTGATACGGTCGGTCAGCGCCTCTTCCAGCGGTTTAAGGCCATCTTTGGTGTGGCTGGAGACCATCAGCACGCGGTAACCAATCTTGCGGTAGATATCCATCTGCTCATTCACGAAGGCCATGCCGTCGTCATCCAGCAGATCGATTTTGTTCAACACGATAATCGGTTCAACCTGCAGCGTTTCGCAGGCGACGAGGTATCGGTCGATAATGTTGAGAGAAAGCTCAGGTAAAATCGCCGAAACAATGACGATCTGGTTAATGTTGGCGGCAATGGGTTTGACCCCGTCGTAGAAATCGGGGCGGGTTAAAACGGACGTGCGCTCATGAACCGCTTCAACGATACCTTTTACCGTAACGCCTTCCGCCGCCTCTTTACCCGGTCGCCAGACCACGCGATCGCCGGTAACCAGTGAACGGATGGTGCGACGGATATTACAACGGTGGATATCCCCGTCGGCGGATTCGACATCGGCATGCATACCGAAACGGCTGATGACTACGCCTTCTGTCGCTTCACCAAACAGGTTGTCGTCATAATCCGGCTTCTCCGAAGTGGTTTTAAGACGGCGCTGGTGGTTGGCGTTTACGCGGCGCTGCTGCCCTTTGGAGAGTTTATTTTTACTCAATCGCGCTGGCTCCTGGTCGCCCGTAAGGGGCAAAACCTCTATGATACACTCTAATTAATACTAGTTAACCTGCTACTGCCGGTTATGCGAGAAGGGTGGAAAATAACATGAGCGCGGATGAAAACAACCTGATTTGGATCGATCTCGAAATGACCGGGCTGGATCCCGAGCGCGATCGCATCATTGAAATTGCAACGCTGGTGACGGACGCTAACCTGAATATCCTGGCTGAAGGGCCAACGATTGCGGTGCACCAGTCCGACGACCAGCTGGCTTTGATGGATGAATGGAACGTGCGCACCCACACCGGCAGTGGCCTGGTGGAGCGCGTGAAGGCGAGCACGTTCGGCGATCGCGAGGCGGAGCTGGCGACGCTTGAGTTCCTGAAACAGTGGGTTCCGGCAGGCAAATCGCCTATCTGTGGGAATAGCATCGGCCAGGATCGCCGTTTCCTGTTTAAGTACATGCCGGAGCTGGAGTCATATTTCCACTACCGCTATCTGGATGTCAGCACCCTGAAAGAGCTGGCGCGTCGCTGGAAGCCTGAAATCCTCGATGGCTTTAAAAAGCAGGGGAGTCACCAGGCGATGGACGATATTCGTGAGTCCGTGGCGGAGCTTTCCTACTACCGCGAAAACTTTATTAAGCTGTGATTTTGCGATCCGGCGCCTTGCGTGGCCGGGTTTTTGTCGTTAAATTGTTCAGCTTGCCGATTAATTAAGCATTTGAACTTAATTTCGAAAAAATCGCTTTAAGGGGGGTTGCAGCTAAAAGGATTTCTCGTATAATGCGCCTCCCGTAACGACAGAGAATTACACGTTACGACAGCAACAAAAGCAGTGCAGATTTGCGGGAATAGCTCAGTTGGTAGAGCACGACCTTGCCAAGGTCGGGGTCGCGAGTTCGAGTCTCGTTTCCCGCTCCAAAATTTGAAAGTGCTTCCAAAGCACGGACCACCCAAGCGGGAATAGCTCAGTTGGTAGAGCACGACCTTGCCAAGGTCGGGGTCGCGAGTTCGAGTCTCGTTTCCCGCTCCAAAATTTGAAAGTGCTTCTAAAGCACGGACCACCCAAGCGGGAATAGCTCAGTTGGTAGAGCACGACCTTGCCAAGGTCGGGGTCGCGAGTTCGAGTCTCGTTTCCCGCTCCAAATTCTTCTTAATCTCTAAAATATCCACAGCGAAAAGAGTCGTTGGGGACGTTTTCTATTGTCTCTGAAATACTATTGTGAACAGAGTTATCCACAGAAACTACGCTTAACCGTAACAGGGTTAAAGCTTAGCAGGGTGAATAATATCTTTGTAACGTGCTGTATTTAGTAAATAAATTTTCATTTCAAAATGTTATTGAGATCACTTGACCTCTTCTCCAGCCCAGATGGCGCTTGAGTTTGTAATTTTATTCACAGGCTGTGAATAGTTCAGGCATCCCGCGGAAGCCCTTTTTCAATCACCCGCACCAGACGCTGTTTCTTCGGTAGCTGCACCTCGATCGCGCAGGCATTACGCTTCTCTATTTGCTGCGCAACCGCCCATTCTATGTGCTCATCAAGAAGTGGGTGCTCACCTCTACGGCTTTCAAGCGCCCGAATATTGGCTTCATCCCACGGGGCATTACCCAGCGCGACGGCAACATTACGCAGCCAGCGCAGATGACCGATACGGCGAATGGCCGAACCTTCCGTCACTTTCAGGAACCAGGCTTCGGTCCAGGCGAACAGCTCAACGAGCTGAGGCGCATGCAGCGCCTTACGCGGGCTGAAATCCTCTTCGTCCGTGAGCTGCGAATAGCGGTTCCACGGGCAGATCAGCTGGCAGTCGTCGCAGCCGTAGATGCGGTTGCCGATAAGCGGTCGAAATTCCTCTGGAATGGCTCCTTCCAGTTCGATAGTGAGGTAGGAGATGCAGCGGCGCGCATCAACGGTGTAAGGCTCGACGATGGCACCCGTCGGGCAGATGGTCATGCAGGCCACGCAGCGGCCGCAGCCTTCCTCTACCGGGCCGTCTACCGGCAGCGGTAAATCAATCAGCAGTTCACCCAGGAAGAAGAACGATCCGGCGTCGCGGCTAAGGATAAGTGAGTGCTTACCTGTCCAGCCAAGCCCGGCTTTTTCGGCGATCGGGCGCTCAAGAATAGGCGCAGAATCGACAAAGGGTCTAAAATTCAGCGAAACACAGTGCTGCTGAATAGTTTCCCCAAGTTTTTTTAAACGGTTACGCAAGAGCTTATGGTAATCACGCCCCAGGGCGTACCGGCTGACGTAACCCAGAGAGGGATTTTTTAGCGTGCGCGCAAAGGCCGCGTTGGCGGGCAGATAGTTCATGCGCACGCTGATGACGCGTAATGTGCCCGGCAAAAGCTCGTGAGGGCGGGCGCGCATCATGCCATGACGCGCCATCCACTCCATTTCGCCGTGGTATTGTTTGTCCAGCCAGGCCTGCAGTTTTGGCTCGCTGGCGGAAAGGTCGGTATCGGTAATACCCACCTTCTGGAAGCCAAGCTCAGCACCCCACTGTTTTATTTTTTGCGCTAATTCATTGAGATCGAGGGGCTGTGACATGACGGACCATACGGTGAAGAAAAACCCCGCAAGTATACCACATTCCATCTGGCATGCGGATGACCTCCGGCGCGCCGAAAAAGAGGCCGCAGACAGCCTCGGGATTACCCTTTATGAACTGATGCTGCGCGCGGGTGAGGCGGCGTTTAATGTTGCCCGCAGCGCGTACCCTCAGGCCGCCCGCTGGCTGATTCTGTGCGGTCACGGCAATAACGGCGGCGACGGCTACGTCGTCGCCCGTCTCGCGGTTGCGGCAGGTATCCGCGTGACGTTGCTGGCCCTGGAGAGTGATAAACCGCTGCCTGAAGAGGCCAGCGCGGCGCGGGAGGCGTGGCTTAACGCAGGCGGTGTGATTCATGCGCCTGATATCGTCTGGCCGGAAGAGGTGGATCTGATTGTTGACGGTCTGCTGGGTACCGGGCTACGCAGTGCGCCTCGCGAGAACATTGCCGCCCTGATTGAACACGCTAACAGACACTCCGCGCCGGTCGTCGCCCTGGATATTCCCTCAGGCCTGATCGCACAAACCGGCGCGACGCCGGGAGCGGTCATTCAGGCTGCACATACGGTAACCTTCATCGCCCTCAAGCCGGGGCTACTGACCGGTAAAGCACGAGACGTCGTTGGCGTTTTGCACCACCATGCGCTGGGGCTGGAGAGCTGGCTGGCCGGGCAGGAAACGTACCTCGCGCGTTTTGATGCGTCGCAGCTTGCAGCGTGGCTCCCGCCGCGCCGACCAACGTCCCATAAGGGCGATCACGGCAGGCTGGTGATTATTGGCGGCGATCGTGGTACGGCAGGTGCGATTCGCATGACCGGCGAGGCGGCTCTGCGCTGCGGTGCCGGATTAGTGCGAGTACTCACTCGCATTGAGAATATAGCGCCGATCGTTACGGCCCGACCGGAGCTGATGGTCCATGAGCTTACGCCTCAGTCGCTTGAAGAAAGCCTGGAATGGGCGGACGTGGTGGCGATCGGCCCCGGGCTTGGACAGCAGGCATGGGGTAAACAGGCCCTGCAAAAGGTCGAGAATTTTCGTAAACCGATGCTGTGGGATGCCGACGCGCTTAACCTTCTGGCAATAAACCCCGATAAGCGTCACAATCGCATTCTGACGCCACACCCTGGCGAAGCCGCGCGCCTGCTTAACTGCAGCGTGGCAGAAATCGAAAGCGATCGCTTACTTTCTGCTCAGCGTCTGGTAAAACGTTACGGAGGTGTTGCTGTTTTGAAAGGGGCAGGAACCGTTGTCGCCAGTGACGAGACGCAGGGCATTATCGATGCCGGAAATGCGGGCATGGCAAGCGGCGGCATGGGCGATGTGCTTTCCGGCATCATTGGCGCATTGCTTGGACAGAAACTTCCCCTTTATGATGCAGCCTGCGCGGGCTGCGTGGCCCACGGTGTCGCGGCGGATAAACTGGCCGCGCGTTACGGTACACGCGGCATGCTGGCCACCGATCTTTTTTGCACGCTGCGGCGTGTTGTTAA
Organism: Enterobacter sp. QK-SA4; assembly: GCF_056856775.1. Classification (NCBI taxonomy): domain Bacteria; kingdom Pseudomonadati; phylum Pseudomonadota; class Gammaproteobacteria; order Enterobacterales; family Enterobacteriaceae; genus Enterobacter; species Enterobacter sp. QK-SA4. Next base: position 4,303,078 of record NZ_JBXFXH010000007.1, on the reverse strand, counting down.
CCCGGATGTGATTGACGTAGAAAATGACTAATCGAGCGATTCCTTTACCTGATGAACAAGCCACTTTAGAACTCGGCAAGCGCGTGGCGCAGGCCTGTCAGGGGGCAACCGTCATTTATCTGTATGGTGATTTAGGTGCGGGTAAAACCACCTTCAGCCGGGGTTTTTTGCAGGCGTTAGGGCATAACGGGAATGTGAAAAGCCCAACCTACACGCTGGTTGAACCGTACACCCTTGAAAATCTCATGGTGTACCACTTCGATTTATACCGCCTTGCGGATCCTGAGGAGCTGGAATTTATGGGGATCCGTGATTATTTTGCCAACGACGCCATTTGCCTGGTGGAGTGGCCGCAACAAGGTGCGGGTGTGCTGCCTGACCCGGATGTCGAAATTCACTTAGATTACCAGGCACAAGGGCGTGAGGCACGCATCAGTGCTGTTTCCTCATCAGGCAGTTCCTTACTGGCGCGACTGGCCGGTTAAGCGTAGGGATGACGGGATGATAAATCGCGTTAAAGGTTGGTTGTTGGCTGCCACCGTGCTGCTGTGCGCGCAGGCCGGGGCGGCAAACCTCTCAGATATTCAGGTATCAAACGGCGAAAGCCAGGCCCGGATCACGTTCAGCTTTATGGGCGATCCTGAATATGCGTTTTCACAGCCAGACAGCCACAGCGTGGCGCTGGATATCAAACAAACAGGCGTGATCCAGGGGCTACCGCTGCGGTTCAGCGGTAACAACCTTGTGAAAAGTATTCGTTCGGGAACGCCGCAGGATAGCCAGTCGTTACGCCTGGTGGTTGATCTGACCGAAAAGGGCAAAACGAAGGCGGTGAAGCAGCAAAACGGGGCGAACTATACGGTGGTGTTTACCATCAATGCCGACGCGCCGCCGCCTCCACCGCCGCCGGTCGTAGCGAAGCGCGTGGAAGAACCGGTGTATACGCCGCGTCCTTCTGAACCTGCACGTAATCCGTTTAAATCGCAGAACGATCGCATTACCGCGGCAACCAGCAGCAATACGGTGACGCGTCCGGCGGCCAGCGCGCGACGCGCGACGGTCAGCGGTGACAAAGTGATTATCGCCATTGATGCGGGTCACGGCGGGGAAGATCCGGGGGCGATTGGCCCTGGCGGCACGCGAGAAAAAAACGTGACTATCGCTATCGCGCGTAAACTGCGTTCGCTGCTCAATGACGACCCTATGTTTAAAGGCGTGTTGACCCGCGACGGGGACTACTTTATCTCCGTAATGGGACGCTCGGACGTTGCGCGTAAGCAAAACGCGAACTTCCTGGTCTCCATTCATGCGGACGCCGCACCGAATCGTAGCGCGACCGGCGCCTCGGTTTGGGTGCTGTCGAACCGTCGCGCTAACAGCGAAATGGCCAACTGGCTGGAAGAGCATGAGAAGCAGTCTGAACTGTTAGGCGGCGCGGGCGACGTGCTGGCGAACAGCCAGTCCGATCCATACCTCAGCCAGGCGGTGCTGGATTTACAGTTCGGTCATTCTCAGCGCGTCGGGTATGATGTCGCCACTAACGTATTGAACCAGCTGCAAAGCGTTGGCGTGCTGCATAAACGCCGTCCGGAACATGCCAGCCTCGGCGTTCTGCGCTCGCCAGATATCCCGTCCATCCTTGTGGAGACGGGCTTTATCAGTAACAACGGTGAAGAGCGTCTGTTGGGAAGCGACAGTTACCAGCAGCAAATTGCCGAAGCGATTTATAACGGTTTACGCAAATATTTTGAGGCGCATCCTCTGCAGTCTGCGCCACAGAGCGGCTCTGCCCAGACGGCCAGCGCAGCGCTGCCGGGTGAGATGACCGCGACCAACTAAGGAGAATTCATGCCGATTCAGGTTCTACCGCCGCAGCTCGCGAACCAAATCGCCGCCGGTGAGGTGGTGGAACGCCCTGCGTCGGTGGTGAAGGAGCTGGTGGAAAACAGCCTCGATGCGGGCGCAACCCGCATCGATATTGATATCGAACGCGGTGGCGCGAAGCTTATCCGCATTCGCGACAACGGCTGCGGCATTAAAAAAGAGGAGCTGGCGCTGGCGCTGGCTCGTCACGCCACCAGTAAAATCGCCTCTCTGGACGATCTGGAAGCGATTATTAGCCTCGGTTTTCGCGGCGAAGCGCTGGCCAGTATCAGCTCCGTTTCGCGCTTAACGCTGACCTCCCGTACCGCTGAACAGCAGGAAGCCTGGCAGGCTTACGCCGAAGGGCGCGATATGGATGTGACGGTCAAACCCGCGGCGCACCCTGTCGGCACGACGCTGGAAGTCCTGGATCTGTTCTACAACACCCCCGCCCGACGCAAGTTTATGCGTACCGAGAAGACCGAGTTCGGCCATATCGACGAGATCATTCGCCGTATTGCGCTGGCCCGTTTCGATGTCACCATTAATCTCAGCCATAACGGCAAGGTGATGCGCCAGTACCGTGCGGTGGCTGAAGGCGGACAGAAAGAGCGTCGTTTGGGGGCGATCTGCGGTACGCCGTTCCTGGAACAGGCTCTGGCCATTGAGTGGCAGCACGGCGATCTGGCTTTACGCGGCTGGGTTGCCGATCCAAACGCGAGCAGTGCTGCGTTCTCTGAAATTCAGTATTGCTACGTGAACGGCCGCATGATGCGCGACCGTCTCATCAATCACGCGATTCGCCAGGCCTGCGAAGACAAACTCGGGGCCGATCAGCAGCCAGCTTTCGTCCTTTATCTGGAAATCGACCCCCATCAGGTGGATGTAAACGTTCATCCAGCCAAGCATGAGGTGCGTTTCCACCAGTCGCGTCTGGTTCACGACTTTATTTATCAGGGCGTGGCCGCCGTGTTGCAGCAGCAGGCAGAGCCAACGCTGCCGCTGGAGAACGACGCCCCTGCACCGCGTCCGCTGCCGGAAAACCGTGTGGCGGCAGGCCGCAACCATTTTGCTGAGCCTGCCGTCGCGCGTGAACCGGAAGCTCCGCGTTTCTCCCAGGCCGGGAGCGCACCGCGGCCAACGGGCGCGAACTATCCGAATGCACAGCCTGGCTATCAGAAGCAGCAGGGCGCGTTGTACCGCAAGCTGCTGGAAACGCCAGCCGTGGAGCGTAAAGAGCACATTCCGCCCGCTCAGCCTTCTCTGGACGGCCATAGCCAGAGTTTTGGCCGGGTGCTGACAATTATCGCGCCGGATATGGCGCTGCTTGAACGTGACGGCAAACTGATGCTTCTGGCACTGCCGGTCGCCGAACGCTGGCTTAAGCAGGTGCAGCTTACGCCAGGCGAAAATGCAGCCTGCGCGCAGCCGCTCTTAATTCCGGTTCGGCTGAAAATATCCCCTGATGAAACAAGGGTATTGCAGCGCGCAGAGCCGCAGCTGGCGCAAATGGGTATTGAAACTGTGCTCGAACCACAACATGTGACAATTCGTGCAGTGCCTTTACCCTTACGCCAACAAAATTTACAAAACTTGATTCCTGAACTGATAGGCTACCTGGCGCAGCAAACATCGTTTGATGCCGCCAACACCGCGCAGTGGATCGCCCGCCATCTGGCAAGCGAACACGCGCCGTGGAGTATGGCGCAGGCCATTAGCGTGCTGGCGGAGGTGGAACGCCTCTGTCCGCATCTGGTGAAAACGCCGCCGGGTGGGTTATTACAACCTGTTGATTTACAAACGGCGATGAACGCCCTGAAACATGATTGACGCAAGTAAGGCGAGCCTGCCTAAGGCAATTTTTTTAATGGGCCCAACGGCCTCCGGCAAAACGGCGCTAGCCATTGAGTTGCGTAAAGTTTTGCCTGTAGAGTTGATTAGCGTCGACTCCGCCCTCATCTACCGAGGGATGGACATCGGCACGGCGAAGCCTGACGCAGAAGAGCTGCGTGCGGCACCGCACCGTTTGCTGGATATTCTCGACCCGGCTCAGGCGTACTCCGCAGCGGATTTCCGTCGGGATGCCTTAGCCGAGATGGCCGAGATAACGGCGGCGGGACGTATACCTCTGTTGGTTGGCGGAACCATGCTCTATTTCAAGGCGTTGCTGGAGGGGTTGTCACCTCTGCCATCCGCGGATCCGGAAATAAGAGCGAAAATTGAGCAGCAGGCGGCAGAGCAGGGTTGGGACGTTTTGCATCAGCAACTGGCGGAGATTGACCCGGTTGCAGCAGCACGGATCCATCCAAATGATCCGCAAAGGCTTTCCCGGGCACTGGAAGTTTTTTTCATTTCGGGTAAAACTTTAACGGAACTGACGCAAACGTCAGGAGACGCTCTGCCGTATCAGGTGCATCAGTTCGCCATCGCCCCGGCGAGCCGTGAACTGCTCCATCAGCGAATTGAGCAGCGTTTTCATCAGATGTTAGCTTCAGATTTTGAAGCAGAAGTGCGGGCGCTATTTGCCCGTGGAGATTTGCATACGGACATGCCTTCCATTCGTTGTGTGGGATACCGCCAGATGTGGTCGTATCTTGAAGGTGAGATTTCATACGATGAAATGGTTTATAGAGGTGTTTGCGCCACGAGACAGTTAGCGAAGCGCCAGATCACCTGGTTGCGCGGTTGGGAGGGTGTTCACTGGTTAGACAGTGAAAAACCGCAACAGGCGTTAAACGAAGTGATTGAGGTTGTTGGTGATATCGCTCACTGAATGTGTACAATTGAGACGTATCGTGCGCAATTTTTCAGAATCGCAAGGTTCTAAGTACAAAACAAGCATATAAGGAAAAGATAGAATGGCTAAGGGGCAATCTTTACAAGATCCGTTCCTGAACGCATTGCGTCGGGAACGTGTTCCAGTTTCTATTTATTTGGTGAATGGTATTAAGCTGCAAGGTCAGATTGAGTCTTTCGATCAGTTTGTGATTCTGTTGAAAAACACGGTCAGTCAGATGGTCTACAAGCACGCTATTTCTACTGTTGTTCCGTCCCGTCCGGTATCTCATCACAGCAATAACGCTGGCGGCGGCACTGGTAGTAACTACCATCATGGCAGCAACGCGCAGGGTTCTTCAACGCCGGCGCAGGACAGCGACGAGACCGAATAAGGTTTCGCACTGTTATCCACACGGGGAGCCAGGGATCCTGCGTTCCCCGCTGATCTTTTTAGAGAGGTTTACGCTTGTTTGACCGTTATGATGCCGGTGAGCAGGCGGTGCTGGTACACATCTATTTTTCGCAAGACAAAGATATGGAAGACCTCCAGGAGTTTGAATCTCTGGTCTCTTCCGCCGGTGTCGAAGCAATGCAGGTGATTACCGGTAGCCGTAAAGCGCCGCACCCAAAGTATTTTGTTGGTGAAGGTAAAGCAGTCGAAATTGCGGATGCCGTAAAAGCAACCGGCGCGTCAGTTGTGTTGTTTGATCATGCGCTGTCTCCAGCCCAGGAGCGCAACCTGGAAGCCCTTTGCGAATGCCGTGTTATCGATCGCACGGGTTTGATTTTAGATATTTTTGCTCAGCGTGCACGTACCCACGAAGGGAAACTGCAGGTTGAGCTGGCGCAGCTGCGCCATCTGGCAACGCGTCTGGTGCGTGGCTGGACACACCTTGAAAGACAAAAAGGCGGGATTGGTTTGCGCGGCCCGGGTGAAACCCAGCTCGAAACCGACCGTCGTTTGCTGCGTGGCCGAATTACCCAGATCCTTTCACGTCTGGAACGTGTAGAGAAACAGCGCGAACAGGGGCGCCGGGCGCGAACCAAAGCCGACATCCCGACGGTGTCGCTGGTGGGCTATACCAACGCCGGTAAATCCACCCTGTTTAACCAGATAACCGAGGCCCAGGTTTATGCCGCAGACCAGCTGTTTGCGACCCTGGACCCTACTCTGCGCCGTATTGACGTTGCAGACGTCGGTGAAACGGTGCTGGCGGATACCGTAGGGTTTATCCGCCACCTGCCGCATGACCTGGTGGCGGCGTTTAAAGCCACCCTGCAGGAGACGCGACAGGCGACTCTGCTGCTGCACGTGATTGATGCGGCAGACGTGCGCGTGCAGGAGAACATCGACGCGGTGAACGTGGTGCTCGAAGAGATCGACGCCCACGAGATCCCAACGCTGTTGGTCATGAATAAGATCGATATGCTGGACGATTTCGAACCGCGTATCGACAGAGATGAAGAAAACAAACCGATTCGGGTCTGGCTTTCTGCCCAGACCGGTATTGGTGTGCCACTGCTTTTCCAGGCTTTGACAGAACGTCTTTCCGGTGAGGTAGCTCAGCACACGCTGCGACTGCCGCCACAGGAAGGCAGGCTGCGCAGCCGGTTTTATCAGCTTCAGGCGATAGAAAAAGAGTGGATGGAGGATGACGGCAGCGTGGGGATGCAGGTGCGTATGCCGATCGTTGACTGGCGTCGCCTCTGTAAACAAGAACCTGCGCTGGTCGACTATATCGTCTGATCAGAAAGGGGATGCCTGAATAATTCGCCCTTGCATAACAAATATGGAGCATATACATGGCGTGGAATCAGCCCGGTAATAACGGACAAGACCGCGACCCGTGGGGAAGCAGCAAACCTGGCGGCAACTCTGAGGGAAATGGCAACAAAGGTGGTCGCGAGCAGGGGCCGCCGGATCTGGATGATATCTTCCGCAAACTGAGCAAGAAGCTTGGTGGCCTTGGCGGAGGAAAAGGTTCTGGCTCGGGTGGCAATTCCACTCAGAGTTCGCGCCCGCCAATGGGTGGCCGCGTAGTGGGCATCGTGGCCGCTGCGGTAGTCATCATCTGGGCAGCCAGCGGGTTCTACACCATTAAAGAAGCAGAACGCGGCGTGGTCACCCGTTTCGGTAAGTTCAGCCATCTGGTTGAGCCGGGTCTGAACTGGAAGCCGACCTTCATTGATGACGTGACCGCGGTAAACGTGGAATCCGTCCGTGAACTGGCCGCCTCTGGCGTGATGCTGACTTCTGACGAAAACGTGGTGCGCGTTGAGATGAACGTGCAGTACCGCGTGACCGATCCTGAGCGTTATCTGTTTAGCGTGACCAGCGCCGATGACAGCCTGCGTCAGGCGACCGACAGCGCCCTGCGCGGTGTGATCGGTAAATACACCATGGACCGTATTCTGACCGAAGGTCGTACCGTTATTCGTAGCGATACCCAGCGCGAGCTGGAAGAGACCATTCGTCCGTACAACATGGGTATCACCCTGCTGGACGTCAACTTCCAGGCTGCGCGTCCGCCGGAAGAGGTGAAAGCCGCATTTGACGATGCGATTGCTGCCCGTGAAAACGAACAGCAGTACATCCGTGAAGCAGAAGCGTACACCAACGAAGTTCAGCCACGCGCTAACGGTCAGGCGCAGCGTATTCTGGAAGAAGCGCGCGCGTATAAAACGCAGACCATCCTGGAAGCTCAGGGTGAAGTGGCCCGCTTCGCGAAGATCCTGCCGGAATATAAAGCGGCACCGGAAATTACCCGTGAGCGTCTCTATATCGAGACCATGGAAAAAGTGCTGAGCCACACCCGCAAAGTGTTGGTTAACGACAACAAAGGCGGAAACCTGATGGTTCTGCCGCTGGATCAGATGCTGAAAGGCAGTTCTGCTCCAGCAGCGAAAGGCGACACCAGCGGCGCGAACAACCTGCTGCGTCTGCCGCCAGCCTCAACAGGCAGCGCCAGCACGAACACAACGCCTTCTTCGAACGATGGTGACATTATGGACCAACGCCGTGCTAACGCGCAGCGTAACGACTACCAGCGTCAGGGGGAATAAGGATGCGTAAGTCAGTTATTGCGATCATCGTCATCGTACTGGTCGCGCTTTATACCTCGATTTTTGTGGTGAAAGAAGGCGAGCGTGGGATTAAGTTCCAGTTCAGCAGCGTCGTGCGTGATGGCGACAAACGCCCGGTGATTTACGAGCCGGGTCTGCACTTCAAGGTGCCGTTCATTCAGTCCGTGAAAACGCTGGATGCACGTATCCAGACCATGGATAACCAGGCCGACCGTTTCGTGACCAAAGAGAAGAAAGACCTGATCGTTGATTCCTATATCAAATGGCGCATCAGCGATTTCAGCCGTTACTTCCTGGCAACGGGCGGCGGCGACGTTTCTCAGGCAGAAGTGCTGCTTAAACGTAAGTTCTCTGACCGTCTGCGTTCCGAGATTGGTCGTCTGGATGTGAAAGACATCGTGACCGACTCCCGTGGTCGTCTGACCCTGGAAGTACGCGATGCGCTGAACTCCGGTACAGCGGGCACGGAAGATGAAGTTTCAACGCCGGCAGCAGATGATGCGATTGCCAAAGCGGCTGAACGCGTTCAGGCGGAGACCAACGGTAAAGTGCCGGTGATCAACCCGAACAGTATGGCTGCGCTGGGTATCGAAGTGGTTGACGTGCGTATCAAGCAGATCAACCTGCCAGTTGAAGTGTCCGAGGCGATTTACAACCGTATGCGCGCCGAGCGTGAGGCGGTAGCCCGTCGTCACCGTTCACAGGGTCAGGAAGAAGCGGAAAAGCTGCGTGCAGCCGCGGACTACGAAGTGACCAAGACGCTGGCGGAATCTGAGCGCCAGGGCCGTATCCTGCGCGGTGAAGGCGATGCCGAAGCGGCGAAGCTGTTTGCTGATGCCTTCAGCCAGGATCCTGACTTCTACGCCTTTATCCGTAGCCTGCGCGCTTACGAGAATAGCTTCCAGAGCAACCAGGACGTGATGGTTCTCAGCCCGGACAGCGATTTCTTCCGTTATATGAAGACGCCGACTAACGCAACGCGATAAACTCAGGCTCGTTTGAGTATTCAAACCACCGCTCTCAACGGAGCGGTGGTTTTCTTTTATAAGGAATAAAAATGAATTCAACGATCTGGCTCGCACTGGCCCTGGTCCTGGTGCTGGAAGGTCTTGGACCGATGCTTTATCCGCGCGCCTGGCGCCGAATGATCGCCACGATGAGCCAGCTGCCGGATAATATTTTGCGTCGTTTTGGCGGCGGTCTTGTGGTTGCGGGCATCGTGATCTACTACATGTTGAGGAAAACGATTGGCTGATCAAAAAATAGGCACAATCGGCGTATTTTGAGGTCAAAAAGTGCTGTATATCTGAAAAAGCGATGGTAGAATCCATTTTTAAGCAAACGGTGATTTTGAAAAAAATGGGTAACAACGTCGTCGTACTGGGCACCCAATGGGGTGACGAAGGTAAAGGGAAGATTGTTGATCTTCTGACTGAACGGGCTAAATATGTTGTACGCTACCAGGGCGGTCACAACGCAGGCCATACTCTCGTAATCAACGGTGAAAAAACCGTCCTCCATCTTATTCCATCAGGCATTCTTCGCGAAAACGTCACCAGCATCATCGGTAACGGCGTTGTGCTGTCTCCTGCTGCGCTGATGAAAGAGATGAAAGGTCTGGAAGACCGTGGTATCCCTGTTCGTGAGCGTCTGCTGCTCTCCGAAGCCTGCCCGCTGATCCTGGATTATCACGTGGCGCTGGACGTAGCGCGTGAGAAAGCGCGCGGCGCGAAAGCGATCGGCACCACCGGTCGTGGTATCGGCCCGGCTTACGAAGATAAAGTTGCACGTCGCGGTCTGCGCGTGGGTGACCTCTTCGACAAAGCAACCTTCGCTGAAAAACTGAAAGAAGTGATGGAATATCACAACTTCCAGCTGGTGAACTTCTACAAAGCTGACGCAGTTGACTACCAGAAAGTGCTGGATGACGTCATGGCGATCGCTGACATTCTGACCGGTATGGTTGTTGATGTGTCCGATCTGCTGGACCAGGCGCGCAAGCGTGGCGATTTCGTCATGTTCGAAGGTGCGCAGGGTACGCTGCTGGACATCGACCACGGTACCTATCCGTACGTTACGTCCTCTAACACCACGGCAGGTGGCGTGGCGACCGGCTCTGGCCTGGGTCCACGTTATGTAGATTACGTGCTGGGCATCATCAAAGCGTACTCCACTCGCGTGGGTGCGGGTCCATTCCCGACCGAGCTGTTTGATGAAACCGGCGAGTTCCTGTGCAAGCAGGGTAACGAGTTTGGCGCGACCACTGGTCGTCGTCGTCGTACCGGCTGGCTGGATGCGGTTGCCGTGCGTCGTGCAGTGCAGATCAACTCCCTGTCTGGCTTCTGCCTGACCAAGCTGGACGTACTGGACGGCCTGAAAGAAGTGAAAATCTGCGTAGGCTACCGTATGCCAGATGGCCGCGAAGTGACCACCACTCCGCTGGCTGCTGACGACTGGGAAGGCATTGAGCCAATCTACGAAACCATGCCGGGCTGGTCTGAGACCACTTTCGGTGTGAAAGAGCGTAGCGGCCTGCCGCAGGCGGCGCTGGATTACATCAAGCGTATTGAAGAACTGACCGAAGTGCCGATCGATATTATTTCTACCGGCCCGGATCGTACTGAAACGATGATCCTGCGCGACCCGTTCGACGCATAATCTTCGTGACTGCTGGCCTGCGGGGAGACCCGTAGGCCGGATAAGCGTAGCGCCATCCGGCGACCGCTCCTGGATCTCCGCTTTTTCGCCCCGTCTGTCAAATAAATTAGCCGCTCACTATCTGGCTGGTTTATCATCATTAATGAATATCTCTGCGGTTTAACCGCGTTTTCCCTTTTTCCTGAGGTTGATGTGCAGTTAACAAGTTTCACCGATTACGGCTTACGTGCGCTGATTTACATGGCGTCGTTACCCGATGGGAAGATGACCAGTATCTCTGAAGTCACAGAGGTCTACGGCGTATCCCGTAATCATATGGTCAAAATAATCAATCAACTTAGTCGTGCCGGATACGTTGCTGCCGTCCGCGGGAAGAATGGTGGGATCCGTCTCGGTAAACCGGCACAGAGTATTCGTGTTGGCGATGTGGTACGTGAACTGGAGCCGCTGTCTCTGGTGAACTGCAGCAGCGAGTTCTGCCACATCACGCCCGCTTGCCGCCTGAAAAAGGCGCTTTCAAAGGCCGTGCAAAGTTTTCTCATGGAACTGGATAACTACACGCTGGCCGATTTGGTTGAAGAGAATCAACCGCTTTATAAATTATTGCTGGTGGAATGAAGAAAATTTCCACCGGAGCTGACAACGGAGGAACCGACATGTCACATGATCCTTTCCAGGAACGCGAAGCCGAAAAATACGCGAATCCTATTCCCAGCCGCGAGTTCATCATTGAACACTTAACAAAACGCGAAAAACCCGCCAATCGTGAAGAACTTGCCGTTGAATTAAATATTGAAGGTGAAGAGCAAATTGAAGCCCTTCGTCGCCGCCTGCGCGCAATGGAGCGTGACGGGCAACTGGTCTTTACCCGCCGCCAGTGCTACGCGCTGCCAGAACGTCTCGATCTGCTGAAAGGGACCGTCATTGGTCACCGCGATGGCTTCGGCTTCCTGCGCGTGGAAGGCCGTAAAGACGATCTGTACCTCTCATCTGAACAGATGAAAATGTGCATCCACGGCGATCAGATCCTGGCGCAGCCGCTGGGAGCTGACCGTAAAGGCCGCCGCGAAGCGCGCGTGGTACGCGTTCTGGTGCCAAAAACCAGCCAGATCGTCGGCCGCTACTTTACCGACGCTGGCGTGGGCTTCGTGGTGCCGGACGACAGCCGTCTGAGCTTCGACATTCTGATCCCACCTGAAGAGGTGATGGGGGCCCGCATGGGCTTTGTGGTGGTGGTGGAACTCACCCAGCGCCCAACCCGTCGCACCAAAGCGGTAGGTAAAATCGTCGAAGTGCTTGGCGATAACATGGGCACCACGATGGCCGTTGATATGGCATTGCGCACCCATGAAATTCCGTACATCTGGCCGAAAGCGGTTGAAGATCAGATCGAAAGCCTGCGCGAAGAAGTGCCGGAAGAGTCCAAAGTGGGCCGCGTGGATCTGCGCGATCTGCCGCTGGTCACTATCGACGGTGAAGACGCCCGCGACTTTGATGACGCCGTATACTGTGAGAAAAAACGCGGCGGTGGCTGGCGCCTGTGGGTTGCTATCGCTGACGTAAGCTATTACGTCCGTCCGCACACCCCGCTGGATAACGAAGCCCGCAGCCGCGGCACCTCGGTCTACTTCCCGTCCCAGGTCGTGCCGATGCTGCCGGAAGTGCTGTCTAACGGCCTGTGCTCCCTGAACCCGCAGGTTGACCGCCTCTGTATGGTTTGCGAGATGACCATCTCCACCAAAGGGCGCTTAACCGGCTACAAATTCTACGAAGCGGTGATGAGCTCGCACGCGCGTCTGACCTATACCAAGGTCTGGCATATGCTGCAGGGCGACCAGGATCTGCGCGAACAGTACGCGCCGCTGGTCAAACATATCGAAGAGCTGCATAACCTCTACAAAACGCTGGATCAGGCGCGCGAAGAGCGCGGCGGGATCTCGTTTGAGAGTGAAGAGGCGAAATTCATCTTCAACGCCGAACGCCGCATTGAGCGTATCGAGCAGACCCAGCGTAACGACGCGCACAAGCTGATCGAAGAGTGTATGATCCTGGCGAATATCTCGGCGGCACGTTTCGTCGAGAAAGCCAAAGAGCCAGCGCTGTTCCGTATTCACGATAAGCCGACCACGGAAGCCATTACGTCGTTCCGCTCCGTGCTGGCTGAACTGGGTCTGGAACTGCCTGGAGGCAACAAGCCAGAGCCGCGCGATTACGCCGAGCTGCTGGAGTCCATTGGCGACCGTCCTGACGCAGAAATGCTGCAGACGATGCTGCTGCGCTCCATGAAGCAGGCGATTTACGATCCGGAAAACCGCGGACACTTCGGCCTGGCGCTGCAGTCTTACGCCCACTTCACCTCGCCGATCCGTCGTTATCCTGACCTCTCTCTACACCGTGCGATCAAGTATCTGCTGGCGCAGGAGCAGGGCCATAAAGGGAACACCACCGAAACCGGTGGCTACCACTATTCGATGGAAGAGATGCTGCAGCTGGGTCAGCACTGCTCCATGGCCGAACGTCGTGCCGATGAAGCAACACGCGACGTAGCGGACTGGCTGAAGTGTGACTTTATGCTCGATCAGGTCGGTAACGTCTTCAAAGGCGTGATTGCCAGCGTGACCGGCTTTGGTTTCTTCGTTCGTCTGGACGAGCTGTTCATCGACGGTCTGGTGCACGTCTCCAGCCTGGATAACGACTACTACCGCTTCGACCAGGTCGGCCAGCGCCTGATTGGCGAATCTGGCGGCCAGACGTATCGTCTGGGCGACCGTGTGGAAGTGAAGGTCGAAGCCGTGAATATGGACGACCGTAAGATCGACTTCAGCCTGATCTCCAGCGAGCGCGCGCCGCGTAACGTCGGTAAAACCGAGCGTGAAAGGGCGAAAAAAACCGGTAACGGTAAACCGGGCGGCGGTAAACGTCGTCAGGCGGGCAAGAAGGTAAACTTCGAGCCGGACAGCGCGTTCCGCGGCGAGAAGAAACAGAAGCCGAAGGCGGCGAAGAAAGAAGCCCGCTCAGCGAAAAAACCTTCCGCGAAAACGCAGAAAATCGCTGCCGCCACCAAAGCGAAGCGCGCGGCCAAGAAAAAGCAGGCGGAGTAAATTCTCCCCTCAACCTGACCCTCTCCCCAACGGGGGGAGGGGAAATACTTATGACGAGAACCATCAATGAGTGAAATGATTTACGGCATCCACGCGGTGCAGGCCCTTCTCGAGCGCGCACCGGAGCGTTTTCAGGAAGTGTTTATTCTGAAAGGGCGTGAAGATAAACGTCTGATGCCGCTGATCCACGCGCTGGAAGCGCAGGGCGTGGTGATTCAGCTGGCGAACCGCCAGTTCCTGGATGAGAAAAGCGAAGGCGCGGTCCACCAGGGGATCATTGCCCGCGTGAAGCCGGGTCGTCAGTATCAGGAAAACGATCTGCCGGATCTGATTGCCGAGCTGGAGAATCCGTTCTTCCTGATCCTCGACGGCGTTACCGATCCGCATAACCTCGGCGCGTGCCTGCGCAGCGCCGATGCGGCGGGCGTGCACGCGGTGATCGTGCCGAAAGATCGCTCCGCGCAGCTGAACGCGACGGCGAAGAAGGTGGCCTGCGGCGCGGCGGAAAACGTTCCGCTGATCCGCGTGACCAACCTGGCGCGCACCATGCGTCTGCTGCAGGAAGAGAATATCTGGATCGTCGGTACCGCCGGTGAAGCGGATCATACTCTGTACCAGAGCAAAATGACCGGCCGTCTGGCGCTGGTGATGGGTGCGGAAGGCGAAGGTATGCGTCGTCTGACCCGCGAGCACTGCGACGAGCTGATCAGCATACCGATGGCGGGCAGCGTGTCGTCCCTGAACGTTTCCGTTGCGACGGGCATCTGCCTGTTTGAAGCGGTGCGTCAGCGCGGAGAATAAACAGTAAGGCCATCCACAGGACGGCCTTTTGTGTTTTATCCCTCTCCCCGTGGGAGAGGGCACCAGACGTTGACAACTTCACTCCTCTAACGATCGCAAATGGTCATCCTTCCTCAGCGTCATCAGCGCGAAAATACTCACTACCGCCGTCGCCATAACGTAATACGCCGGAATATCCAGGTTGCCCGTCTGCTTAATCAGCCCGGTAATGATTAGCCCTGCGCATCCCGAGAAAATCGCGTTCGACAACGAGTAGGCCAGCCCCAGCCCCGTATAGCGCACGCGCGTCGGGAACATCTCAGACAGCATCGCCGGGCCCGGCCCCGCCAGCATGCCCACCAGACCGCCCGCAATCAACACCACACCAGCCTTCACCGCCAGCGTACTCGACTCCGCCTGCAGGATTTTCAGCAGCGGCAGGGCGAGGATCAGCAGCAGCGCGGTGGCGATAATCATCACCGTGCGGCGGCCGATCCGGTCGCTCAGGATCCCCGACGGAATGATGGTCAGCGCAAAACCAATATTCGAAATCACCGCTATCAACAGCGCCTGGTTAAACCCGGTGTGCAGCGCCGACTGAAGATAGGTCGGCATAATCACCAGGTAGGTGTACCCCGCCGCAGACCAGACCATTACGCGCCCAATCCCCATCACGATGGCCCGGAGCGTAGCGGCAGTATCCGCCTGAGCGACAGCCGGTTTATCCTGCTGCTGCACAAAGCTGGGCGTCTCCTCCATGCTGACGCGAAGCCACAGCGCCACAACGCCCATGGGCAGCGCCAGGAAGAACGGAATGCGCCAGCCCCACTCGTGCAGAGCTTCAGGCGTGAGAAGGGCGGAGAGCAGCGCCACGATGCCTGCGCCAGCTAACAGTCCCAGCGCCACGGTAAAGGACTGCCACGCGCCATAGAGCCCACGCTTGCCGCGCGGGGCGAACTCCGTCATCAGCGAGACCGCACCGCCGTACTCGCCGCCCGCGAACAGCCCCTGCAGGATGCGCAGCAGCGTAATAATCAGCGGCGCGGCAATTCCGATGCTGGCGTAGACCGGCACAATGCCGATGGCGGCGGTAGCGAGCGTCATCAGTACCAGCACGATGATTAGCGTCGGCTTACGGCCAATCCGGTCGCCGATGCGGCCAAACACCACCGCACCCAGCGGGCGGAAGAAGAAGGCGATGGCAAACGAGGCGTAGGTGAGGATCAGGCTGGTCAGCCCCGCCTCTCCTTCAAGCTGGAAGAAGTTTTTCGCAATGACGGTCGCCAGAAAACCGTAGACCGCAAACTCATACCACTCGATAAAGTTACCAATGGAGCCTGCAATTAATGCTCGCTTGTGCGCGTCCGGTTGCATAACGGTCCTCACTTAAGGTGTGAGAATAAATTATTCAACAAAAGCGGAGTCATGAAATAGTTTATTCTTATGTTCTGTGAGCTATTTCACGAATGATATCAGCGGGATCGTGAACGTGTGACTCCCCTCCCATGCAGCGCGTGCGCGGTCTGTCCATACTTATCGTCATTGCCACTGAAGGAGGGAGACAGCATGCACTGGCAGACCCACACCGTTTTCAATCAACCTGCACCGCTTTCCAACAGCAACCTTTTCCTCTCGGACTGCGCCCTGCGCGATGCGGTCGCGCTTGAAGGCGCCGAGTGGGATATCGAACTCCTCGCCAGCATTGGCCAGCAGCTGGGTACGGCGGAGTCACTGGAGCTGGGCAGGCTGGCAAACGTTAATCCGCCCGAGCTGTTACGCTATGACGCCACGGGCGAGCGGCTGGACGACGTGCGTTTTCATCCGGCCTGGCATCTGCTGATGCAGGGGCTTTGCGCCAACCGCGTGCATAACCTGGCGTGGGAAGAGGAAGCGCGTAAAGGGTCGTTTGTCGCTCGGGCCGCGCGCTTTGTGCTGCATGCGCAGGTGGAGGCGGGCACGCTGTGCCCTGTCACCATGACGTTCGCCGCCACGCCGCTGCTGCAGCAGGCGCTCCCCAAAATATTTCACGACTGGCTGACACCGCTGCTCAGCGATCGCTACGATCCGCATCTGGCCCCCGGCGCGCAAAAGCGCGGCCTGCTGATCGGTATGGGGATGACGGAAAAGCAGGGCGGCTCGGACGTGCTCAGCAATACCACCAAAGCGGAAAAATGCAGCGACGGCAGCTACCGGCTGGTGGGGCATAAATGGTTTTTCTCCGTCCCGCAAAGCGATGCGCACCTGGTGCTGGCCCAGGCGAAGGGCGGGCTATCCTGCTTTTTTGTGCCGCGCTTTTTGCCTGACGGACAGCGCAACGCCGTCCGGCTGGAGCGCCTCAAGGACAAGCTCGGGAACCGCTCCAACGCCAGCAGCGAGGTGGAGTTTCTTGATGCCTCCGGCTGGCTGCTGGGGGAAGAGGGCGAAGGGGTACGGCAGATCCTCAAAATGGGCGGTCTGACGCGCTTTGACTGCGCGCTGGGCAGCCACGGACTGATGCGTCGGGCGCTCTCGGTGGCGCTGTACCATGCCCATCAGCGTCAAACCTTTGGCAAAAATCTCATCGATCAGCCGCTAATGCGCGAAGTGCTAAGCCGGATGGCGCTGGTGCTGGAGGGGCACACGGCGCTGCTGTTCCGCCTGGCCCGCGCGTGGGACAAGCGTGCCGATACGCAAGAGGCCGCCTGGGCGCGGCTGTTTACCCCGGCGGCGAAATTTAGCGTCTGTAAAGCGGGCATCCCATTTGTCGCGGAGGCGATGGAGGTGCTGGGCGGGATCGGATATTGCGAAGAGAGTGAACTTCCCCGCCTGTACCGCGAGATGCCGGTGAACAGCATCTGGGAAGGGTCAGGTAATATCATGTGTCTGGACGTGCTGCGCGTGCTGGCGAAGCAGCCGGGTATTCACGACCTGCTTGCCGACGAGTTTGCGCAGGTGAAAGGGCAGGACAGACACTTCGACCGCAGCTGGCGACAGCTTCAGCAAAAACTGCGTAAGCCGCAGGAGGCGCAGGCGCGGGAGATCGCGCAGCAGCTTTTCTTGCTGGGTGCCGGAAGCGTGATGCTGCGGCACGCATCGCCCCCGGTGGCGCAGGCGTGGTGCCGCATGATGCTGGATACCCGTGGCGGCACGCTGATGAGCGAGCAGGTGCAAAGCGACCTGCTGCTGCGTGCGACGGGCAGAGTCGGTTAGCCTTTTAGCTGGAACAGGCTCACCAGCTGAGTCAGGTGCGAACCTTTCTCGCGCAGCGTTTGGGCCGTTTGTTCGCTGCGTGAGATGCGATCGGCATTGATATGCGACGCTTCGCCAATATGGGTCATGGCGAGGTTCACCTGGCCGATCCCGGCGGACTGCTCGCGTGAGGCATGGTTAATCTCGGTGACCAGCTGGCTGATGTTATCGATATGAATGATGATGTCGTCCATCGCCAGGCGTGTTTGTTCAGACAGCGCATGACCCTCACTCACTTTTCTGAGCGTATCGCCAATCAGCTGTTCAATCTCCTTCACCGCGTTAGCGCTGCGTCCCGCCAGCGCGCGAACTTCCTGCGCGACTACCGCAAATCCTTTTCCGTGCTCGCCTGCGCGGGCGGCTTCCACTGCCGCATTCAGCGCCAGAATATTGGTCTGGAAAGCGATGGATTCGATCACGCGCGTGATGTCTTCGATGCGTTTTGACGCTTCGCGAATGTCGTCCATGGTCGACACCGCGTGGGTGACCGTCTCACCGCCCTGATGAACCGCAAGCGAGGTTTCACCCACCAGCTGCTGCGTTTGCTCCATGTTGGCGGCATTTTGCTGCACGGTGGCGGCCAGCTGCTCCATGCTGGCGGACGTCTCTTCCACGCTGCTGGCCTGCTTGTTGATCTGCTCTGAAATCTCGCCTGTGTCGGCGGCCAGCGCGTTGGTGCCCAAATGGATCTCGCCTGCGGCCTCACGAACCTGCAGCACAATTTTTTGCAGGCCGCCGCCGATGCCGTTGATAGCATCGATCAGCTGGCCGACTTCGTCCTGACGCGTCACGGGCAGGCTGGAACGGAGATCCCCTGCGGCATATTGTCTGGCAAGATGGATCACGCTGCGCAGCGGTCGGGTCAGCACGCGGCGAATAATGACCACGAACAGGCCAGCAAAAAGGATGGATAAGACCACGCCGGCCAGCAGGAAGCGATCGCGCATGGCGGTAACGCTTGAGAGCAGCACCGATTTATCCACTTCGCCCACGATAGTCCAGTTCCAGCCCGGCAGCGGGGTATAGGCCATTTTCAGCGTCCGGCCGTCGTCGCTTGTACGCTCCAGCGTGCCGGGTTTGTCACTCAGAAGCTGTTGCTGCGTCGCTGCGTCCCACTTCGGCAGTTTTCCCTCTTCGCCGGCATGGAACAGGTATTGCCCGCGCGTTTTGCCGTTGCTGCGATCCAGCACGAAGAAGTGACCGCTCTCGCCCAGGCGGCGGTTGAGGATTTTCTCGCGCATGACGTTCCAGGAGTGGGTGATGTCCACCCCGACAAAGACGATCGCAATGACCTGCCCTTCGGCGTTTTTAACGGGCTGGTACTGGGTGATGTAGCGTTTGCCAAACAGCAGCGCCAGGCCGCGGTAGACTTCACCTTTGTTGACGGCGGCAAAGGCCGGGCTGGCATTATCCAGAACGGTACCCATTGCCCGATCGCCATTCTCTTTGCGCAGGGAAGTGGCTACGCGAACAAAGTCGTTACCGCTGCGTACAAACAGCGTCGAAATGGCTCCTGTACGGTTCAGGAACTCGTCCGAAAGGGTGTTATTTTCATGCAGCCCTGTGTCTCCGCCTTTCAGAAGCGGAACGCTAAGTCCGTTAATCGTCTGGGGTTGGGAATTATCAATGTTCAGGGGCTGCGGTAAAAAGGTGGTAAACAGACGGGTATAGCTCTCAACCTCTTCACTCAGGCTGGTATTAAACATCTGCACCATGTCGACCATGCCGGTGGACTGATTATGCAGATCTTCGACCGCAAGGGCTTCAAGCTGCTGGCTGGCTTTTTGGCTGAGCAGAAAAGTGAATAGCAGAAACAGCGTGGCGACACTGACGCCAGTCAGCAGCGAGAGTTTCGACCCCAGGCCCGCACGGCGAAAAAAGTTGATCATAAATTGCTCATCATTGAAAAGTTATGGTTCTTCAACGGCAGAGCGGGGATTACGTTTACTGTTTTAATGTAACAAAATGTTATTCAATTGTTCTTCATTGGTTTTATACAAGATAAAAAATTTGCAAAAACGAAAAGCCACTAAAAATAAGTGGCTTTTATCGGGAGGGAGTTTACACGTAGAGAATGGCCTGTACCCGCCAGTGGTCGATATGGTTATCTTCCTGCATCTGGATGATGCGATACCATGAAGCACCCTGCTCATCGGCCTTTAATGCCACGACACGTTCAACGTCTTGCGGGCTCCCCGAGATATTATTCACGGAGATCTGGCCAATTTCATTCAGGCCAGTCACGCAATCAGCACTGGCGAATTCTGCTGACTGCGCGGTGGTGCTCAGCAGGCCTGCTGAGAGCAACAGTGAGGTCAAAGCAAGAGTTCGTTTCATCGTCAGCTCCATTTCACATATATCCGGTATCCGCCGGGCAATCCTTCGCTAATAAACTCCCTTCCATTGATGCGGGCGTGGAGTTTATTGTGGACAGGAAAATGTCTATGGACGCAAAGCAGTGTAAATCTCGTTCAAAGGAAAACCATTATTTACGGTACAAAATAGCCTGTGAATACCACTGTCCCGTTATGATGGTTTCGTCGATCATAATGATGACGTAATAATCTGCTTTGGCAGCGACGGCCTGCGCTTTTATTGCCGATTCTGCGTCATCCGGAGAGCCGCGAACCAGCGCGGAGATGGTGCCCATTCGTTGTAATCCTTCCGTCTGATTACGACGAATCTCCTGTGGATGATCGGCGACCGGTGGAGCGGGTTGCGGCGTTCCCTGCAGCGCGCTACAGCCACTCAGCAGAAAGACCAGCAATAAAGCAGCAAACCTGCGCATAACCATATCTCGTTTCCTGATAGCCATAGTGTAGTTGTCTGTGAATTTAGTTTTGGGGGAATGTTCCCGAAGTGTTATCTGGGACGTATATTTCGAATGAAAATGACGCGAAAGCGTAACCCAGTTCTCAACATTATGAATCATAGATTCGCACAGGGTCGACAATGATTGAAATTGAAATACGCCGCCTCGGCGACCATGAAGTTTTACACGCGATGCCAGCGGGTAAACGTGATAAGCCGCTGCCTGTTGTGGTTTTTTATCATGGGTTTACCTCATCGAAGCTGGTTTACAGTTATTTTGCGGTAGCGCTGGCGCAGGCGGGTTTTCGCGTGGTGATGCCAGATGCACCCGACCACGGCGCACGCTTTACGGGTAATGAACAGGCGCGGCTGGGGCAGTTCTGGCACATTCTGCACGGGAGTCTGACCGAGTTTTCCGGGCTGCGCGATGCGCTTTATGAGGCAGGGCTGGTGGCCGACAATCGTCTGGCGGTAGCCGGGGCGTCGATGGGCGGTATGACGGCGCTGGGGATTATGACGCATCATCCTGAAGTGAAGTCTGTCGCCTGTCTGATGGGCTCGGGCTACTTTACTTCGCTGGCGAAGACCCTTTTTCCCCCTCAGGATTTAACGGAAATGACCGCGACGCTGGCAGAGTGGGAAGTGACCCGGGCATTGCCGCGCGTGGCCGATCGCCCGCTGTTGCTGTGGCACGGTGACGCGGATGATGTGGTCCCGCCTGAGGGAACCTTCCGTCTGCAGCAGGCGTTAATGAATGAAGGGCTGGACGGTAATCTGACCTGCCTGTGGGAACCGGGCGTCCGCCACCGCATCACGCCAACGGCGCTCGACGCCACGGTGGCGTTTTTCCGCCAGCACCTGTAAACGCGCATGACTTTGATGTCCATATCTTCCCGCTTATGGAGGATCTCTGAGGGGTTATTTTACCGGTATTATTCCGGAGCCATTCACAAAAAAAAGCCCCCGGGCAGGGGGCAACGTCATCTATGGCTATGTTCTCGTTGTTGGCTTTCCTGGTGCTAGCGTTAAAGCGTTATCGGTAAATATCTGCACTGGCGTGCATGTTGCCGTTGCTGCCGGGCTCACGGGTTAACATCACGTGGTAATAGGTTGCGCCCTGCGCATCGGTTTCTGCGTTTAATGCCTGATCTGCTTCACTTTCCGTGGCGAAATTATGATTGATGTAAATTACGCCCAAGCTTTGCACATCATCCATGTTTCTGGCCTGTCGGCTGTCTATCTTAATGGCTGCCATCGCGTTTGCACTGAGCAAAAGCGCCGCCATTATGGCTAATGCGATTTTTTTCATGATATGCGCTCCACAACTACGTGCTGCGAGAGGGGGGATGCTCCTTCTTTAATTCAGGCGATCTCTGATTAAAGTGTAATCACTCATCCGGCGGGGATGCGTGACCATTTCTGATGCAGTTGTTCAAAAAAACAACGCTTCCGGGTGTGACCAATTTTAAATCACCCACTTAGACCCGCTTCGCGCTTTGTGCGAATTATTTGTGCAATCAGCTTGAGTTTCCAGGGGCGCGCAAGTATTATGACGCGTCAATTTTTCAGCCGACCTTTAACACGTTCCTTGCCTCCCCGGGCCTCGGCTGACCCAGACAGGAGGCTGAATAATCCGTAAGGAGCAATTCGATGCGTCATTACGAAATCGTTTTTATGGTCCATCCTGACCAGAGCGAACAGGTTCCGGGTATGATCGAGCGTTACTCTGCTGCCATCACTGGTGCAGAAGGTACGATCCACCGTCTGGAAGACTGGGGCCGCCGTCAGCTGGCTTACCCGATCAACAAACTGCACAAAGCACACTACGTTCTGATGAACGTTGAAGCGCCGCAGGAAGTGATCGATGAGCTGGAAACTACCTTCCGCTTCAACGATGCCGTTATCCGCAGCATGGTTATGCGTACCAAAAACGCAGTTACCGAAGCATCTCCGATGGTTAAAGCGAAAGACGAGCGCCGTGAGCGTCGCGATGATTTCGCAAACGAAACCGCAGATGATTCTGATGCTGGGGATTCTGAAGAGTAATTTCTGATGACCAACCGTCTGGCGTTGTCCGGCATCGTATGCAGGGCTCCCCTTCGAAAGGTCAGTCCATCAGGAATTCCGCATTGCCAGTTCGTGCTTGAGCATCGTTCTGTGCAAGAGGAAGCCGGGTTTCACCGGCAGGCGTGGTGCCAAATGCCCGTTATTATTAGCGGACACGAAAACCAGGCCATTACTCACAGTTTAACGGTCGGTAGCGCAGTAATCGTTCAGGGGTTCATCTCTTGCCACAAGGCAAAGAACGGCCTGAGCAAAATGGTTCTGCATGCCGAGCAGATTGATTTGATAGATTCTGGAGACTAGCCATATGGCACGTTATTTCCGTCGTCGCAAGTTCTGCCGTTTCACCGCGGAAGGCGTTCAAGAGATCGACTATAAAGATATCGCAACGCTGAAAAACTACATCACCGAAAGCGGTAAGATTGTCCCAAGCCGTATCACCGGTACTCGTGCAAAATACCAGCGTCAGCTGGCTCGCGCTATCAAACGCGCTCGCTACCTGTCCCTGCTGCCGTACACTGATCGTCATCAGTAATCGGGCACGGTCCATTAATACGACTTTAAGAGGATAAGGTAATGCAAGTTATTCTGCTTGATAAAGTAGCAAACCTGGGCAGCCTGGGTGATCAGGTTAACGTTAAAGCGGGTTACGCACGTAACTTCCTGGTTCCACAGGGTAAAGCTGTTCCAGCTACCAAGAAAAACGTAGAGTTTTTCGAAGCACGTCGCGCTGAACTGGAAGCCAAACTGGCTGACGTTCTGGCGGCTGCTAACGCTCGCGCTGAAGCAATCAACGCACTGGGCACCGTTACCATCGCGTCTAAATCAGGCGACGAAGGTAAACTGTTCGGTTCCATCGGTACCCGCGATATCGCTGATGCAGTAACTGCTGCAGGCGTTAAAGTGGCTAAGAGCGAAGTTCGTCTGCCGAACGGCGTTCTGCGTACCACTGGTGAGCACGAAGTTGACTTCCAGGTTCACAGCGAAGTGTTCGCTAAACTGGTTGTTAACGTTGTAGCTGAGTAATTTTTTACTCTGCTCACGTTGAAACGCCGGCCTTGTGCCGGCGTTTTGCTTTTTATAGATCCAGGTCTTAACGCGCCCTGATGAAACTGCCGTCTGGCTGGCGGGTAAACAGTACCTGTTGCCCATTTCCCGTATCAATCGTTAACCCTGTCACCACCCCGCTGGCATTCTGGCGAATCTGTACCATCTGTCCATTCTGCAGATTACTGAGCGGTTTACCCGCACCTTCCACCTTCGCCATAGCATACACGTCGGTTGGCGGCAGGTTGTGGTCGCGGAACAGCTGTGCCAGCGTTTTGCCCGGCTCTACGCGATAGGAACGCCACTGTTGCTCAATGCCGGTAGGCTGTTGCGTCTGAGGCTGAGACGGGGCGGCGGCTTGATCCTGCGGCTGTTCATCCTGAATGGGTTCTGGCTCAACCGGCGCGACCTGACCCGGATCGTTAGACGGGGTCACAAGCTGCGTTTGCATCGGCTGTGCGTCAGGCTGCGGCCGCGTCTGCGATTGAATGTCCAGTTGGGCATTGCGGGTGACGGGGGCGGTATCGACATCATCGCCCCCGGAAGGAAGCAGGAAGCCCACGATCACCATCAGCGCGCCAATGATGATCCCTCTGCGATGCAGAGGAGGCAGCGGGTCCATGATGCGAAAATTGTCCGGCGCCTGCCAGATTTTCGCCAGGGTAGGTTTCAGTTCAAATCGCCCGGGCATGGCACTCCTCCTGCTCCGCGTATTTTTTATCCTGTGCCCCGAAGTATAGTTTGCTAACTGCCTGAACGGCGTAGTAAACCCGACATCCGTGACATCAGTTCGGGATTAATCCTGGTTATCTCTATTGTTTCTGTTTCGTCGCGGTTTGTCACCTTAACTTCAGACAAAGTTTTACCCATAAGGGCATGGCTGATATGCTGCCCGCTACTTTAAATGTGATGGAAGGAAAACCCATGACCACCCCGACTTTTGACACTATCGAAGCGCAGGCAAGTTACGGTATCGGCTTGCAGGTAGGACAGCAACTGAGCGAATCCGGCCTGGAAGGTCTGTTACCAGAAGCGCTGGTGGCGGGTATCGCTGACGCGCTGGAAGGCAAACAGCCTGCCGTTCCGGTAGACGTTGTGCACCGTGCGCTGCGTGAAATCCACGAACGTGCTGACGCCGTGCGTCGCGCGCGCTTCGAAGAGATGGCGGCCGAAGGTGTGAAATATCTGGAAGAGAACCGTGAGCGTGAAGGCGTGAACAGCACCGAATCCGGTCTGCAGTTCCGCGTGATCAATCAGGGCGACGGCGCAATCCCGGCGCGTACCGATCACGTTCGCGTGCATTACACAGGTAAACTGATCGACGGTACCGTGTTCGACAGCTCCGTGGCGCGCGGCGAACCGGCTGAGTTCCCGGTCAACGGCGTGATCGCTGGCTGGATTGAAGCTCTGACCCTGATGCCAGTGGGTTCCAAATGGGAACTGACTATCCCGCATAACCTGGCCTACGGCGAGCGCGGCGCTGGCGCGTCCATTCCGCCATTCAGCACCCTGGTCTTTGAAGTCGAGCTGCTGGAAATTCTGTAATCGAATTTTCTTATTTCCTCTCCCCGGTTGGGGAGAGGAAAATAGTGCAAACACCTATAGTTATGGCGCTATCAACATTTTATCTTGCAAACGAAACTGTTGCGTGTATTTTTGTGAGCTGTTTCGCGCTGTATGAGTGATATGACACTCACTTTCAACATATTATTAACATAATATCTAAATCATAGTATTCATCCCGCCGATTCTTACCTAATATCGATAAACCCTTACAAAGGGACCGTCATTTTTTTGACGTTTTTAAAGGCCAGAAGAGCCTTAACAACACAGACAGGCATAAACAGGAAAATTACATGGTAGATCAGGTCAAAGTCGCCGCTACAGAAGAGGCGACGTCTGAACAGTCGCTACGGCGCAATCTCACAAACCGTCATATTCAGCTCATTGCGATTGGGGGTGCCATCGGTACCGGGCTGTTTATGGGGTCAGGCAAAACCATCAGTCTCGCCGGGCCGTCGATCATCTTCGTTTATATGATCATCGGTTTTATGCTCTTCTTCGTGATGCGTGCAATGGGTGAACTGCTGCTCTCGAACCTCGAATACAAATCCTTTAGCGACTTCGCGTCTGACCTGCTCGGGCCGTGGGCGGGCTATTTCACCGGCTGGACCTACTGGTTCTGCTGGGTCGTCACCGGTATGGCGGACGTCGTGGCGATTACCGCCTACGCGCAGTTCTGGTTCCCGGGGCTGTCGGACTGGGTCGCCTCGCTGGCGGTCATTGTTCTGCTGCTGAGCCTGAACCTCGCCACCGTTAAAATGTTCGGTGAGATGGAGTTCTGGTTCGCGATGATCAAAATCGTGGCGATTGTCGGGCTTATCGTCGTGGGTCTGGTGATGGTGCTCACCCACTTCCAGTCGCCAACGGGCGTTCAGGCGTCGTTTACCCATCTGTGGAATGACGGCGGCTGGTTCCCGAAAGGCATTAGCGGCTTCTTTGCCGGCTTCCAGATCGCGGTATTTGCGTTCGTGGGAATTGAGCTGGTGGGCACGACGGCAGCGGAGACCAAAGATCCCGAGAAGTCTCTCCCGCGCGCCATTAACTCAATTCCGCTGCGTATCATCATGTTCTACGTCTTCGCGCTGATCATTATTATGTCCGTGACGCCGTGGAGCTCCGTGGTACCAACCAAGAGCCCGTTCGTTGAGCTGTTCGTGCTGGTAGGCTTGCCTGCTGCCGCGAGCCTGATTAACTTCGTGGTGCTGACCTCTGCGGCGTCTTCCGCGAACAGCGGCGTGTTCTCCACCAGCCGTATGCTGTTTGGCCTGGCACAGGAAGGCGTGGCGC
This sequence comes from Enterobacter sp. QK-SA4, assembly GCF_056856775.1. Classification (NCBI taxonomy): domain Bacteria; kingdom Pseudomonadati; phylum Pseudomonadota; class Gammaproteobacteria; order Enterobacterales; family Enterobacteriaceae; genus Enterobacter; species Enterobacter sp. QK-SA4. The sequence continues at coordinate 4,276,814 of NZ_JBXFXH010000007.1, read as the reverse complement.
CGAGCGCGTTCGCCAAGCTGTCGAAGCGCGCGGTACCGGCAAAAGGGTTGACCTTCTCCTGCATGTGCCTGCTGGGCGGCGTGGTAATGCTCTACGTAAACCCAAGCGTGATTGGCGCGTTCACCATGATCACCACGGTCTCGGCGATCCTGTTTATGTTCGTCTGGACCATCATCCTCTGTTCATACCTGGTGTACCGCAAGCAGCGCCCGCACCTGCATGAGAAATCGATCTACAAGATGCCGCTGGGCAAGCTGATGTGCTGGGTGTGCATGGCGTTCTTCGTCTTCGTGCTGGTTCTGCTGACGCTGGAAGATGATACCCGTCAGGCGCTGATCGTCACGCCGCTGTGGTTTATCGCGCTGGGGCTGGGCTGGGTGTTTATCGGTAAGAAACGTATGGCAGGCGTAAGGTAAAAGCAAAACGGCAACTTCGGTTGCCGTTTTTAGTTTTTGCCCCTTCTCCCCGTGGGAGAGGGGCGGGGTGAGGTCATCAGGCCGCAGCGGCCTTTTTTATTCCCCAGCTAATGCCCGCGGGAACAGAACGTTGTTCTCAAGACTGATGTGTTCCATCAGGTCGTCAATCAACTCGTTAATGCCGTTGTACATCGCTTTCCACGTTGTGCACGCTTCTGGCGGCGGCGTGACGTTGTGGGTGGTGTGTTTGATTACTTCCAGCAGTTCACCCGCATCATCGTGCTCGCTTTCCATTACGCTGATAGGCCCCATCGCCTGGCTTCCCATTCCCTGTTTAATCATCGGGAAGAGGATCTGCTCTTCTTTCATCATGTGGCTGGAAAGCTCTTCGTGCAGCAGGGTCAGGTATTTCGCCAGACCTCGCGGTACGGACGGTTTGTCGGCATGGACGCGCTCAACTTTGGTTGCCTGCAGGATCAGTTCCGGCAGCTGCTCACGGTGACGGTCATGGTAACGCACGAGGATATGGTCGATGATTTCAGCGAGTGGGGCGGCTCGCCAGTCTTTGTCGACGGGCTGCTCGGCCAGCAGCGCCAGCTCTGCTTCAATCACCTCCACGTCCAGCTCCTTGCGTGAGGCCGCACGCGCCAGGGTTTGCTTACCGCCGCAGCAGTAATCCATATCGTATTTACGAAACAGCGCAGAAGCGCGAGGAATGGAGAGCGCCAGCTCGCCCAGTGGTTGGTCGCGAAAGGCCATAGCAGTTACCTCGTCATCAATAATATAAAGTGCATATTAAATGCATCTTTAAGCCAGCGCTATAACCCTTTAGAGGGAAGGGAAAAAGTGAGATGCAGATCACAAAAAATACCCCGTTTAACTCTCTGAATGGGCTCAAGAAAGTGGTTTAGAAACTTTTTAAAGGTGTAGAAACAGTAAACAACCCGCCGCGCCTGCCGATATATCCACGTCAGACAAACCTGCATATAACAAAGGCAACGCATGTTTAAACGTATAAAAGTCATTACCCTTCTGATTTCGGTGCTGCTTGTGCTCGGCATCATGCAAGTGATTTCCGCGGGTATCTTTATCAACGCGCTGAATAACGATAAAGACAATTTCACCGTGTCGCAGCTCTCCAGCAAGAACGTGGCGGAGTTTACCGATGCGTGGATCAGCCTGAACCAGGCGCGCGTGACGCTGAACCGCGGGATGCTGCGTCTGCAAAGCAGCATGGCCTCTCAGATTAACGGTGGGCAGCTCAATGAGCTGGTCAACACGGCGAAAAATCTGCTCGCCGATGCGCAGGTCCATTACGATAAATACTATGCCCTGCCAAATACGCCGGGCCTGGACGAGAACCTGGCCAAGCGTCTGGAAGAGCAGTACCGCATTTACACCTCAACGCTGACGCAAATGAACGTCCTGCTGAGCCAGGGCAATCTGGAAGACATGTTCAAGCAGAACGCGGAGCAAAAGCAGACTGCGATGCAGGCGGTTTACCGTGAATGGCGCGAAGCGCAGGCAACGCTTACCGATAAAGGCATCCAGGACAATGAAAGCGACTACAAGCGCATCCTGTGGATCCTCTCTGCGGTTATGCTGCTGGTGATTGTGGTGATTATCTCCAGCTGGGTAGCCATGCGCCGCGTGCTGCTGCTGCCTCTGGAAGAGGTGATTAACCATATTCGCGCCATTGCGGCAGGGGATTTAACCCAGCCGATTCAGGCTGAAGGTAAGAACGAAATGGCTATCCTGGCGCGCAACGTTCAGGAGATGCAGACCTCGCTGGCGAACACCGTGGGCGTGGTGCGTGAAGGCGCAGATACGATTTACACCGGTGCAGGCGAAATCTCTGCGGGCAGTAACGACCTCTCTTCCCGTACCGAGCAGCAGGCCGCGTCTCTGGAAGAGACGGCAGCCAGCATGGAACAGCTGACGGCAACCGTGAAGCAGAACGCCGATAACGCGCGTCAGGCGTCCCGTCTGGCGCTGGACGCCTCCTCAACGGCGAAGAAGGGCGGTAACGTGGTGGAAGGCGTGGTGCGTACAATGGACGAAATCGCCACCAGCTCCAGTAAAATCGCGCAAATTACTAACGTGATCGACGGAATTGCCTTCCAGACTAACATTCTGGCGCTGAACGCGGCGGTGGAAGCGGCGCGCGCGGGCGAGCAGGGCCGTGGTTTTGCGGTGGTGGCAGGGGAAGTACGCACTCTCGCCCAGCGCAGCGCCCAGGCGGCGAAAGAGATCAAAGCGCTGATCGATGATTCCGGCGAGCGCGTGAACGCGGGCTCCCAGCTGGTTAACGAAGCCGGGGAGACGATGGCGGAGATCGTCAATGCGGTCACCCGCGTCACCGACATCATGGGCGAAATTGCCTCGGCCTCTGACGAGCAGAGCCGCGGTATCGATCAGGTGGGTCAGGCGGTAGCCGAGATGGACCGCGTGACCCAGCAGAACGCCTCGCTGGTAGAGGAGTCTGCGGCCGCGGCGGCGGCGCTGGAAGATCAGGCTGCACGCCTGAACGAAGCGGTGGCGGTGTTCAAAATCACCCGCAACCAGGCGGTCAAAGCGGCGCCGGTGAAAACCTATGTGCCCAAAGCGCAGCCCGTAGCGGCGGCGTCTGAAGGGAACTGGGAAACGTTTTAAGGACTTGCCCGGTGGCGGTTACGCCTTACCGGGCCTACGATTTTGTAGGCTCTGCAAGCGCAGCGACGCTGGGCAATGCTTACACCTCCGACGCCGGAACGACCCTCGGTTTTTCCGGCTTCGCTCTTACCGCCATCACCACTCCCACCACCAGCAGCGCGATCCCGCAGGCCGTAAACAGCGGCGGCACGCTCTGACGCATCAGGAAGGTATAAAGCAGTCCGGCCAGGGTTTCGAAGACAATCAGCGGCCCTAAAATCACCGTTGGCAGCTTCTGGCTGGCAATGTTCCAGCACAGCGCGCCCACCCATGAGCACAGCACCGCAATCGCAATCATCAGGCCGATAAACACCCAGGGTCTTGGCCCGAAGGGCTGGGCGAAGTCTGGCAGTTGATGGCCTAACCAGATGCACGCCCCGGCATAGCCCACCAGCGAGACGGGCAGCGTGACCAGCGCCTGCGCCGTCGCCCACATCATCGGATGCTTGTCCGGGTTCTCCCGCAGCCAGCGCGCGTTGCGCAGGGCATACCATGCCCAGCACGCCACGGAAATGAACGCCAGCACAATGCCAGAGCCGTAACGCCACAGGTCAACATCCGCCTGCCCGTGACGCAGCTCGGCAATATTGACGCATATCAGCCCCAGGGCAGTGCAGACCAGCGCCGGTGCCATTTTTGACCACGCCAGTTTGCCATCGCGGTGGCTGTAGAGCAGGTTAGCAAAGACGGGGATGACGACCGGCAGCGTGCCGATAATCATGGTCGATACCGGCGCACCGGTACGCTGAATGGCGCTCGCGAGGCAAACATAATAGATAAGATTGCCCATCATGGTCAGCGCCAGCGCGGTGCCCCAGTCCTGACGGCTGAGCTGACGCAAGCGCGCGCGTCCCAGCCACGCCAGGGGCAGGGCAATCAGCCCCAGCGCCAGATAACGTCCGGTCGACTGCAATATCGCCGGGTACTCCGGCACGATCAGCGGGCCGACAAAAATCAGCCCCCACATCATCCCGGCCAGCAGGGCATACAACACTCCACTAATCATTTTTCCATCCACAGGTATTTACTCTGTTCTCAGTGTAGGAGGGGCAAATGCGCGCGTATTGTATGAGGTTGCGCATTAGCGCCGGGTGACCTGCTTCTGGTAGCGCACGGGGGTAATGCCGTAGCGGTGGGTAAACGCGCGGGTCAGATGCGACTGATCGGTCAGTCCGGTTGCGGTGGCGACCTCTGCGGCGGGCATGCCGTGGGTGAGAAACGCTTTGGCGCGCCAGAGGCGAATGGCCATCAGCATCTGGTGCGGCGTAACGTGAAAATGGGCTTTGAACTGGCGCTGGAAATGGTACGGGCTGAGCGATACGACGCTGGCCAGTTCGTCCAGCGTCAGGGCGCGCATATAGTTGTCGTGCAGATACTCGCGCACGCGTTCGAAGCGGTGCGCGCCCTCCTGAATCACAGGCGCGTGATGGGCCAGCGGCCGGAAGGTCTCAATCAGATCCAGCAGTAATCCTTTTTGCGCAAGCGGATCGTCCGTGTGCCACAGGCCGTAAATGAGCCTGCCGATTTGCTGCGAGCGCAGCGGGTCATGACGCGTGACATCGCTAAACCACCAGTGCCGCAGGCCGGTCACCTCTTCCAGCAGATCGGGTTCGATATAGACCATCCGGTAGCGCCAGCCGCCTTCGGTGGCGGATTCACCGGTATGGATCTCGTCCGGGTTCATGGTGACGACGGATTTTTCCGCCGCGAGATGCTGAGTACCGCGATAGCGAAAGCGTTCGGCGCCGGTTTCAATCGTGCCGATCCCGAAGGCTTCATGGGTGTGAGGCTCAAAGGCGTAATCAGAAATATGCGCGTGATAAAGCTCCAGCCCCGGCAGCTGCGCCAGATGGCGAAAGCGCGCGCTGTCTCTTTCATCATTAAACTGTTCCGGTACGCCTTGCACGTTGAGCCTCCTCGTGGTCATCTTTTCATTATCAGAGATGACCGGCGTTTATGCACTAAACATCTTTGCCCGGACGGTCTTACGGTAATCCCCCGGTGAAACCGTGGTTTTATGCTTAAACTGGCGATTAAAGTGCGCAATATCCTGATATCCAACCGCATTCGCGATCTCCTGAATGGAAAGGTTGGTGGATTGCAGCATTGTCATGGCGGATTCAATTCTGGTGGTTAATAAATACTGCAGAGGAGACATGTCGGTGGCATTTTTAAAGCGGCGATTAAAGTTGCGCAAACTCATGCCGGTCATATCTGCGAGACTTTGCATGGATATATCCGAAGCGCAGTTGGCTTTTATCCAGATTTGAATTTGAATAATATCCTCATCCGGATGGGGTTTGTTTTCTTCACTGTAACATTGACGTTCAAACTGGCTACGAATTTCATGGAAAAATGTCCGTTGAGTATGTGTGGCTACACGTTTCCCGTATATTGTTTCTATAAAATGGATCGTCAGATCTGACAGGGCCTTAACGCTTGCGGCGCAGAAAATATTATCGGCCTGAGTGAGAAAATGCTTTGTCTGTAATTTTACGCTGGGGTAGTCACGCGAGAATTGTTTGAAGTAGTGCCAGTGGGTGGTGGCGGGCTTTCCGTTGAGCAGTCCCGACTCCGCCAGAAAACAGCAGCCCGTTCCGACGGCGGCGATGCGGGTTCCTCGCGCGGCCTGCTCGGTCAGCCATTCCAGAAGTTCAGACTGTTGTCTCACCACTGCGCGAGGATTGCGCCACAGGGCAGGAAGATAGATAACGTCATAGTGTCTGTCTTCGGCAAGGGTGGTATCGGCGGTAATGCTAAAGCCGCTGTGCGTCAGGATGGGCTCGCTGTTTATGCCAATGGTATTCACCTTCAGAATATTCTCCGGGCGACAGAGCCTGAAGGGTGACTTCTCCGGTTTGTGCGTGCCTGCGTGGGATGTTGTTTTTTGCTCAGCTAAATAGCTACTGGCTGCCGCTTTCCACATTTCAATCGGAAGACTGAGACCGGAACTTAGCATGCGTTCACATAACACAAATCCTATTTGTGTATTTGTCATTTTTGATTAATACCTGTTTTGACTATTATTTTTGGTAGCTCATCGTTGCCGTGGCCAAAAAAGTCAGCGTTTTGGCTGGATTTTCATATTAGCTTTTGTCGGTGATTTGTAAACTAATATCTGAAATTATCGCACTTGCTTAATAAAATAAATGCACGACCACGAGAGGATGAATTATGGTGAAATTACCCGTAATAACGGCTTTTGGTGGCTATGGTCCAGCTGGTCGTAGTTCTTCACATCATGCATTTCGTCGCATAATCATTGAGTCATTATCGGAAAAGGAAAGGCAGGAAATATTATTATCGTTAGCCATTCTGATGGGTATGCTTAAATATGATGAAGGTGGGTATTGCGATATTTCTGGTAAAAGATTCACACCTGCTCAGGCCGCCGCGAGGATAAAAGACGAGGTGCTTGAGGGAACCCTTATCAGAAAAATTACGCGCGACTATTTTGATGTCGATGCTATTGCCAGCCATGCAAAACTGAATATGGCTTCAGGCGAAGAGGGATTCAGTTTTAATATATCTGCCAGGCAATTACCTCAACCCTTACCGGCGGGATGGCACGTTGAAGAATTAGCGGATCGGCGTGTCCGTATTACCGTTCAGGGAGAGATGGACTGCAAAATTGAGGCGTTGCTGCGCACGGAGGTTCAGGCTGCAGGGCTGTTGCCGCAGGGATTCCGTCCGGGCGACCATTACAATTCGCAGTTCCATCCGCGGGCGTTACAGATGGCGATTGTCGGGGCGTCAGACGCCATCAATGCCCTGGGGATCCCGTGGCGAGAGATACAGGCCAAAATCAGGCCGGATCAGCTCGGCGTCTATTCGGGCAATATCATGGGGCAGCTCGACGATTATGGCTTTGGCGGAATGCTGCAGTCGCGCCTGAAAGGCCATCGCGTCAGCGCCAAACAGTGCCCGCTGGGCCTGAACAGCATGTGCGCCGATTTCCTCAATGCCTATGTGCTGGGTAGCGTCGGTCATACCAGCGCCACGCTGGGGGCGTGCGCCACGTTTCTGTATAACCTGAATGCGGCAGTCGAAGATATCAAAGCGGGGCGCATTCGCGTAGCCGTCGTTGGCAGCGCCGAAGCGCCGGTTACCTCAGAAGTGATTGAAGGCTTCGATGCCATGGGCGCCCTGGCAACGGAGAGCAAGCTTAAGCACATTGATGAAACGGAAACGGCCGACTGGCGCAACAGCAGCCGCCCGTTTGGCAACAGCTGCGGTTTTGTTATCGCAGAATCCAGCCAGTATGTCGTGTTAATGGACGACGAGCTGGCGCTGCAGCTTGGCGCAGAGATCCACGGTTCGGTGGGGAATGTCTTCATCAACGCTGACGGCTTTAAACGTTCTATTGCGTCGCCGGGGCCGGGGAACTACATCACCATGGCGAAAGCCGTAGCCTCTGCGGTATCGATGGCCGGGATGGAGACGGTGCAGAAGGGATCGTTTATTCAGGCGCACGGATCAAGCACGCCGAAGAATTGCGTCTCCGAGGCGGATATTTTTGACCGCGTTGCGCAAGCCTTTTCGATTCGCGACTGGCCGGTGACGGCGGTGAAATCGTATCTCGGCCACTCTCTGGGCCCCGCCAGCGGCGACCAGCTGATCGGCTGCCTCGGCGTCTTCCGCTATGGTATTTTGCCGGGAATTAAAAGCGTGTCCCGCATCGCGCCGCAGGTGAACAACGTGCGCTTAACCATTCCTCTTCAGGACTGCAAATTAGAGGAAGACCAGAGACAAATCGCCTTTATTAATTCAAAAGGCTTTGGCGGTAATAATGCCACGGGGGTGGTTTACTCGCCAAAGCTTACCCATCAATGGTTGCGCAAACGCTATGGGGACGCTGTGTTTGCGGAATATCAGCAGAGTAACCGCCAGGTGCGACGTCAGGCTAACGCGTACGACGAGGCGGCGTCACAGGGGGAACTGAATGTCATTTATCTGTTCGGACAGCAGGGGATAAATGAGGAAGATATTAAGATTGATATGAATGGCATCACCATTCCCGGATTTGAAAAGCCGATAACGTACGCGACGGATAAACAATACCCGGACTTTTAATCGTTATCTCTGTTTTTATTATTAATAAAATAAGGTGCCTGTATTTTCTCAGGCACCTTATTTTTGCGCAGCATAGCGTGCCGGGTAAGATGAATGACCCGGCCGCAGGAAAAAACGCTCAGGCCGTTATAGAATAGCTTTAATGCTCTGCGCCAGCGGCGTCGTTGCGCGCCCGATCAGTTTGCTCAGCGTATGGCTATCGTCAAAAAGTCCCCCTTTGGACGCACCCACATCGGAGTCCGCCAGCATATCTGCCAGCCCGGCAGGCAGGCCGACGCTTTTCAGCGCGGCGGCAAAATCCGCTTCACTGAGATTCTGATAGGCTACCGGCTTCCCGCTCTGTTTGCTGAGTTCTGCCGCCAGTTCGCTCAGCGTCCAGCCGTGGTCGCCCGCCAGTTCATAGACCTTGCCCGCGTGGCCCTCTTCTGCGATCACTTTCGCTGCCGCCGCGGCATAGTCTGCACGGGTGGCAGAGGCAATTTTGCCTTCGCCTGCCGCACCAATAAAGACGCCGTGTTCCAGCGCAGGCGGCGCGCTCGCCAGGTAGTTTTCGGTATACCAGCCGTTGCGCAGCAGGGCATAAGGAATGCCGGATGCCGCCAGCGCTTTTTCAGTGGCAACGTGTTCAACGTGCAGGCCCAGTGGGGAGTTGTCCGCATGCAGTAGGCTGGTGTAGGCGATAAATTTCACACCAGCCGTTTTGGCGGCGTTAATGACGTTCTGGTGCTGGGTCGCGCGCTGGCCGACTTCGCTGGAAGAGATCAGCAGCAGCTTATCCACGCCGCTCAGCGCGGCGGTGAATGCGGCTTCATCCGTGTAGTCCGCCTGACGAACCACAATTCCCTGCTGGCTTAAGGCCTGCGCTTTCGCCGGGTTACGTACGATGGCCACAATCTGGCTGGCCGGTACGGTTTTCAGCAGCTGTTCGATAACGAGATGGCCAAGCTGGCCGGTAGCGCCGGTAATCGCGATCATGATGAATCTCTTTCGTGTTTGTCTGGTGTTGTGGCACACTAGCACCATAGCTAACTTTTAGTAAGTACGTACAAAAAGGTAAGTATGAAAACAACGATACCGACGCTCAGCGAACTCGTGCGCGATGGCAATCTTTTCGCGGAACAGTGCCCTTCACGCGAAGTGCTCAAACACGTCACCAGCCGCTGGGGTGTCCTGATTCTGCTGGCCCTGCGCCAGGGTACGCATCGCTTTAGCGATCTGCGCCGTAAAATGGGCGGAGTGAGCGAAAAGATGCTGTCCCAGTCACTCCAGGCGCTGGAGCTGGACGGGTTTGTCGATCGCGTGTCGTATCCGGTGGTGCCGCCGCACGTAGAGTATAGTCTGACGCCGATGGGGATTGAGGTGAGCGAGAAGGTCGCCGCGCTGGCGGACTGGATTGAGGTGAATACGCCGAAGGTGATGGCGAATCGGGACGATCGTGCGGCTTAAACGCCGGATATATGCGGCCTGATGCCCTCACCCTGACCCTCTCCCACAGGGAGAGGGAACAAACACGAAAAACGGCAACGCATGTTGCCGTTTTGGTTTTACTTACTCAAATCCACCTGATAAATCGCGAACCCAATATCATCCGTTGCGACCTTCTTCATCGGATACTGGGCTTTATCCTTGATAAACGCGGCTGCCTTATCGGATGGCGACGTTTCGAAGCGGATATCCAGTTTCGTATCGCTGTGGATCGGCGCGAGACGCCAGTTGTTGTCCACTGCCGGATGAATTTCGCCCGCCTTCTTCGACTCCGCGCTGATCCACGCCGCCAGCACCGAGCGGTTCTCGTCCGGCGAGGCAAAGGCGATGTGGCTATCCCCCGTACCGGCAAACTTACCGCCGTAGGCGCGGTAGTTATTGGTCACGACCAGGAAGGTGGCATTCGGGTCAATCGCCTTGCCGTTGAAGGTCAGGTTTTTGATGCGCTCCGCCTGCGGGTTGATCGCCTGACACTCGCCGTCATATTTTGCCGGCTGGGTGACGTCAATCTGGTAGTTCACGCCGTCGATCACGTCGAAGTTATAGGTACGGAAGCCGTCCCAGTTAATCAGCGACTGCGGCTTACTGCTGTGCGGGTCAATCTGGTTAAACTGTCCGGCAGAGCACTCCAGCCACTCTTTCACCTCCTGGCCCGTCGCTTTTACCACCACCAGCGTGTTCGGGTAGAGGTAGAGATCGGCGGCGTTACGGAAGGTCAGCTGGCCCTTTTCGACTTCAACATAGCTTGCCGGGTCGTTCTTACGTCCGCCCACCTTGAATGGCGCAGCGGCTGACAGAACCGGCAGTTTTGCCAGATCCGGATCGCCCTGCACAAAGTGTTCGGCATAGGCTTTCTGCGCCATGTTGACGACCTGAACGGTCGGGTCATCCTGCACCAGCGCCAGGAAGCTGTACATGTTGTCGGCGGATTTGCCGATCGGCTTGCTGACGAATTCGCGCGTGGCGTCGTGATCGTGCTTTAGCACGTCGACCAGTTTTTTATCTTCCGCCGCCAGAGATTTTTTAGCCGTAGCGTCGTAAATCGGGCGCGCTTCGGCTTTTGACTGCGTCACCTTCCAGCTGCCGCCGTCGTTATTCAGCACCAGATCCACCACGCCAAGATGGTCGCCCCACATGCCCGGCATCACCGACGGCACGCCGTTGAGCGTCCCTTTCTCAATGTCCGCCCCTTTGATGCTGGCGAAATCTTTGCCCGGGAAGACCGCGTGGGCGTGGCCGAACAGGATCGCGTCTACGCCTGGAACTTCACTCAGATAGTAAACGGAGTTTTCTGCCATGGCCTGATACGGATCGGCGGAGAGACCCGAGTGGGCGACAACGACTACCAGATCGGCGCCTTTTTCGCGCATTTCCGGCACGTATTTCCGCGCGGTTTCGGTGATGTCGTTAACGGTCACTTTGCCGTCGAGGTTAGCTTTATCCCACGTCATGATCTGCGGCGGCACAAAGCCGATATAGCCGATTTTCAGCGTCTGTTTTTTACCGTCCTGGTCGATGACGTTGGTCTCTTTAATCAGATAAGGGGTAAAGAGCGGCTTTTGGGTCTTAACGTCGATGATATTGGCGTTAACGTACGGGAATTTCGCACCAGCGAGCGCATCGTGCAGGTATGTCAGACCGTAGTTGAATTCGTGGTTACCGAGGTTGCCGACGGTATAGTCCAGGGTGTTCATCGCTTTATAAACAGGATGGATCTCGCCTTTTTTCAGCCCCCTGGTCGCCATGTAATCCCCGAGCGGACTGCCCTGAATCAGATCGCCATTGTCGACCAGCACGCTGTTTTTCACTTCGCCACGCGCCGCATCGATCAGGCTTGCCGTGCGTACCAGGCCGAATTTTTCCGTCGGGGTATCTTTGTAGTAATCGAAGTCCATCATGTTGCTGTGCAGATCGGTCGTTTCCAGAATACGCAGATCTACCGTCGCCGCCTGCGCGCTCGCTGCAATCAGCGTCGCCAGAAGCGTTGCACTAAACTTAATCATCAGAGGAGTCCTTTTTTCGATGCAGAGCACAAAAGAGTATGTATCTATAGCTTGTTGCTTACAGAAATGTGAATCCTGACAGAAAAAAGTAACCTGAAACCGGAATTGCTTCACAGATAGCGGAATTGTTCACATTACGATATAACTAAAACAAAGAGTTAACCTCACTGCGTTAACAAAGAGGTGGAAAATGCTAGATAAAATTTGTCAGCTCGCACGGGATGCGGGAGATGCCATCATGCAGGTATATGACGGCAGTAAACCTATGGAGGTGGTCAGCAAAGCCGACGACTCTCCGGTCACGGCGGCGGATATCGCGGCGCATAAGGTGATCCTGAAAGGGTTACAGGCCTTAACGCCGGACATCCCCGTTCTGTCAGAAGAAGCGCCGCAAAGCTGGGACGAGCGCCAGCACTGGCAGCGCTACTGGCTGGTCGATCCGCTGGACGGGACAAAAGAGTTCATCAAGCGCAACGGTGAATTCACCGTCAATATCGCCCTGATTGAGAAGGGCAAAGCGGTGCTGGGCGTGGTCTACGCGCCGGTAATGAAGGTGATGTACAGCGCTGCAGAAGGGAAGGCGTGGAAGGAAGAGTGCGGCGTGCGCAAGCAGATCCAGGTGCGCGATGCGCGTCCACCGCTGGTGGTGATTAGCCGCTCGCACAGCGACAGCGAACTGCAGGAGTACCTGCAGCAGCTGGGTGAACACCAAACCACCTCGATTGGCTCATCGCTGAAATTCTGCCTGGTGGCGGAAGGCCATGCGCAGCTCTACCCTCGCTTTGGGCCAACCAACGTCTGGGATACCGCGGCAGGTCATGCCGTTGCCGCGGCCGCCGGGGCGCATGTTCATGACTGGCAGGGCAAGCCGCTTGACTATACCCCGCGTGAATCCTTCCTCAACCCCGGCTTCCGCGTCTCTATCTACTGAGCCAGCAGCTTATGCAGCAGGTCGACAACCTGCTGCACCTCTTCCTGGGTTAACGCGCCGTCTTTCGCCCACTGTACGCGGCCCTCTTTATCCAGCACGATAATCGCGGAGCTCTCTTCCTCCAGCTGCCAGGCCTTACGGGTTACGCCGTTGCTGTCGACGATAAACTGCGACCACGGGTAGAGCTTTTTATTGCTCTCAAGACTGGAGCGCACAAACATTCCGGAGCCCGGAATGGCGTCGTCGGTGTTAACAATGGTGGTCGTCTGGTAGCGGTCGTGAGGGAATTTTGCGGCCTTGATCGCTTCCACCAGGTTGGCATTTTTCTCTTTTGCGGATGTACGACCGGCAATATGTTGTACAACTCTCACTTTGCCCGCGAGCTGCGCGCTATTCCAGGGTTTGTAGCTAAACTTATCATTGTCGAGAATCAATTCTCCCCGGTCAGCAATGCCGACTGGCGGTACACGTTGTCCTTTTTCAATGTTGTGAGCGGAAGCCCACAGGGGCAGCAGCAGACAGGCTGCTGCAAGGATATTACGTAGGGTCATGGCGTTTCCTTATTGTTTGCAGGTGATCCGACCACTTGGTCTTGCGCTTTTAATCATAAGTGCGATCAATGTGGTTTTCCCGCAATCCGGATGCCAGTTTGCGGGCGAACGCACATATCCATGAAAAAACGACGGCTTATACTGCGCCCGGTCACGCTTTGCAAAGATTATTCTGAATAATTGTAATCAAACGGTAAATAAACTTATGCACACTGGGTAACACCGTAGTTCTGGTCTATAGTCATTGGGCATTAAAATTTGCGCTCAGGACAGTCGGGCCGATTGTGGCACCGCAAGAGCGTATGATTCGCAGGAGATACAAGAATGAAAATTTTCCAACGCTACAACCCGCTTCAGGTGGCGAAGTACGTGAAGATCCTGTTCCGTGGACGGTTGTATATCAAGGATGTTGGCGCTTTTGAGTTTGATAAGGGCAAGATCCTTGTCCCAAAAGTGAAGGACAAACAGCACCTGTCTGTGATGTCCGAAGTCAACCGTCAGGTTATGCGTCTGCAGACTGAGATGGCTTAACCAACGTGCTATGCAGTAGTTAAAAAAACGGCTCCCAATGGGAGCCGTTGATGTTTGTGGGGCCCGAATTTTACGCCGAAACCTTCTCTTCCGCGTCCGGCAGCTTTGGCACCAGTACGGTCGGTTTGTTGTCGATGCGCGTCACCAGCAGCTGGTCGATGCGGTAGTTATCAATATCCACTACTTCAAACTTGTAGCCGGAGAACTTCACCGAGTCGGTACGTTTCGGGATCTTACGCAGCATAAACATCATAAAGCCGCCAATGGTCTCGTAGTTGCCGGACTGCGGGAACTCGTCGATATCCAGCACGCGCATTACGTCTTCAATCGGCGTGCCGCCATCAATCAGCCATGAATTATCGTCACGCTGAACAATTTGCTCTTCCAGCCCCTGGCCAACCAGGTCGCCCATCAGCGTGGTCATCACGTCGTTCAGGGTGATAATACCCACCACCAGCGCGTATTCGTTCATGATAACCGCGAAGTCTTCCCCGGCGGTTTTGAAACTTTCCAGCGCTTCTGAGAGCGTCAGGGTGTCCGGCACAATCAGGGTGTTGCGGATCTGCACGCCGCTGTTGAGTGCCAGGCTCTGGTTTGCCAGCACGCGGTTCAGCAGGTCTTTGGAGTCGACGTAACCGATGATGTGGTCAATATCTTCATTACAGACCAGGAACTTAGAGTGCGGATGCTGCGCCACTTTGTTCTTCAGGCTCTGCTCATCTTCATGTAAATCGAACCAGATAATGCTTTCACGGCCCGTCATGGAAGACGGTACGGTACGGGATTCCAGTTCGAACACGTTCTCAATCAGCTCGTGCTCCTGCTTGCGCAGCACCCCGGCCAGCGCGCCGGCTTCCACTACGGCATAGATGTCGTCAGAGGTGATGTCGTCTTTACGCACCATAGGCAGCTTAAAGATGCGGAAAATCACGTTCGCCAGGCCGTTGAAGAACCACACCAGCGGACGAAACACGTACAGACAGAAGCGCATCGGGTTGATGATACGCAAAGCCACAGCTTCTGGCGCAATCATACCGATGCGTTTCGGGGTCAGGTCTGCAAAGAGGATGAACAGGCCGGTTACCAGCGAGAAGGAGAGGATAAAGCTGAGCTGTTCGGCCAGTTCAACGGACATGTACTTAACAAACAGACTATAAAACGCCGGGGAAAACGCCGCATCACCCACGATACCGCCGAGAATGGCGACCGCGTTGAGGCCAATCTGCACCACGGTGAAGAACATCCCGGGGTTTTCCTGCATTTTCAGGATGCGGGTGGCATTGATGTTGCCTTCATCGGCAAGCAGCTTCAGTTTGATTTTACGGGACGCGGCCAGCGAGATCTCAGATATCGAGAAAAACGCGCTGACGGCAATCAGACAAAGTATTACTAAAATACTGTTTAACATAGTTTATCCGGCTTATCGCCAGATCCTCAGAAGGGGAGTTGATACCATTTGTGTGAAAACACATTGAAAATCAGCTCGTAGCGTTGAGCCGATTATTTCAGCGGGTAGTATAGCGTAAAGAGATGTAAATCTGCCAGAGGTCACAATTTGGCGAAGATGGCTGGCGGGGGCGGCTGGTGGATGGATGTTAAGCTATGAGACAACGCTGTCGCTTCTTTGAGCGCCACGCGGCTCGCGTGGCGCTGGGTAGGTATCAGGCCAGCTGTGGCGGCAGGCAGACGCCGATGCCCCCGATACCGCAGTAGCCGTACGGGTTTTTATGCAGATACTGCTGGTGATCGTCCTCGGCATAGTAGAACGGTTTCGCGGTGGTGATTTCGGTCGTCACCTCGCGCGTATCGCCCGCTTTACGCATGGCCTGCTGGAAACGCTCAAGGCTGGCGCGCGCGGCGGCATCCTGTTCGGGCGTGAGCGGATAAATAGCCGAACGGTACTGTGTGCCGTGGTCGTTGCCCTGACGCATGCCCTGCGCCGGGTCGTGGTTCTCCCAGAAGACCTGCAGCAGCTGTTCGTAGCTGATTACCGCAGGGTCATAGACCACGCGCACCGCTTCCGCATGCCCGGTTTCACCGGAGCAGACTTCGCGATAGGTAGGGTTCGGCGTGTAGCCGCCCGTATAGCCAGCCGCCGTGCTGTAAACGCCGGGTAGCTGCCAGAAGAGGCGCTCAACGCCCCAGAAGCAGCCCATGGCGAACAGGGCGATTTCCATTCCCTCCGGCACGTTGGTCATGGAATGGTTATTGACGGCGTGTAAGGTCGCCACAGGCATAGGGGTGTTGCGTCCCGGTAATGCATCAGCTTGTGAAACCAGATGCTTTTTGTCGAATAAACTCACGATGGGGCCTCCCGGGGTGCGATGTTTCAGTTAAGGTTGTCACGAAGCGTTTAATTGAACACAATAAATGCGCTGAATCAGTCTAGATTTAATCATAAGAAATATTTGGGTGTTACACCCATTTTCAACCCGCGATTCGGGTTTTTGGCTACAGGCCGTATTTTGCCGCGGAGCGGCACTTCATTTGCTTCCAGGGTGGAAACAGGGATATTCAGGAGAAAACGTGACAAAAATCCGCCAGTTATGTTTAGTCAGTGTGTTGCTGACAAGCGGGATTGCCAGCGCGGCGAATGTCCGTTTGCAGGTTGAGGGGTTATCCGGGGCGCTACAAAAAAACGTGCGTGCGCAGTTGTCGACCATCCAGAGTGATGAGGTGACGCCGGACCGGCGTTTTCGCGCGCGCGTGGATGATGCGATCCGTGAAGGGCTGAAAGCGCTGGGGTATTACGAACCCACCATTGATTTCGATCTTCGCCCGCCGCCAAAGAAGGGGCGTCAGGTCCTTATTGCCCGCGTTTCGCCGGGTGAGCCGGTACTGATTGGCGGTACGAACGTCATCCTGCGCGGCGGGGCGCGTACCGACCGGGATTACCTGGACCTGCTCAGCACGCGGCCGAAAATCGGTACCGTGCTTAACCACGGTGACTACGACCATTTCAAAAAAGAGCTGACGAACGTTTCCCTGCGTAAGGGCTACTTCGACAGCCAGTTCAATAAAAGCCAGCTGGGGATTGCGCTGGATCGGCGGCAGGCCTTCTGGGATATCGACTACGACAGCGGAGAACGCTACCGTTTTGGCGATGTCACGTTTGAAGGTTCGCAAATTCGTGAAGAGTATCTGCAAAACCTCGTGCCGTTCAAAAAAGGGGATTACTACCAGTCGAGGGACCTGGCGGAACTGAACCGTCGTCTTTCCGCTACCGGCTGGTTTAACTCCGTGGTTGTCGCACCGGAATTTGATAAGTCTCGCAAAACGAAGGTGTTGCCGCTGCATGGCGTTGTCTCGCCGCGCACCGAGAACACCATTGAGACCGGTGTTGGCTACTCGACGGATGTTGGACCACGCGTGAGAACCTCGTGGAAAAAACCGTGGATGAACTCGTACGGTCACAGCCTGACCACCAGCCTGAGCCTCTCTGCACCCGAGCAGCAGCTGGATTTCAGCTACAAAATGCCGCTGCTGAAAAATCCGCTTGAGCAATATTACCTTCTGCAGGGCGGTTTTAAGCGCACCGACTTGAACGACACCAAGCAGGACTCCACGACGCTTGCGGTCTCCCGCTTCTGGGATCTCTCCAGCGGCTGGCAGCGCGCCATTAACCTGCGCTGGAGCCTGGACCACTTTACCCAGGCCAACGTCACCAATACCACCATGCTGCTTTATCCAGGCGTGATGATCAGCCGTACCCGCTCGCGCGGGGGCCTGATGCCGACCTGGGGCGACTCACAGCGCTACTCTATTGATTATTCCAACTCCGCCTGGGGCTCCGACGTGGATTTCTCCGTCCTGCAGGCGCAAAACGTCTGGATCCGCACGCTGTATGACAAACACCGCTTTGTGATGCGCGGCAATCTCGGCTGGATTGAAACGGGAGACTTCGAGCGCGTTCCGCCGGATCTGCGCTTCTTCGCCGGGGGCGATCGCAGCATTCGTGGGTATAAGTACAAATCGATCTCACCTGAGAACGAAAAGGGCCAGCTGACCGGTGCGTCAAAACTGGCGACCGGATCGCTGGAGTATCAGTACAACGTCAGCGGAAAGTGGTGGGGCGCCATGTTTGTTGACGGCGGTGAAGCGGTGAACGATATCCGCCGCAGCGACTTTAAAACCGGCGCGGGCGTGGGCGTACGCTGGCAGTCGCCAGTCGGACCCATCAAGCTCGACTTCGCCGTGCCTGTCGGCGACAAAGATGAACACGGATTACAGTTTTACATCGGTCTGGGGCCTGAATTATGAGTTTATGGAAGAAAATAAGCCTCGGGGTGCTGATTTTTATCGTGCTGCTGCTCGGTACGGTGGCGTTTCTGGTGGGAACGACGACCGGGCTACATCTGCTGTTTAACGCTGCGAACCGCTGGGTGCCGGGGCTGGAGATTGGCCAGGTAACGGGCGGCTGGCGCGATCTGCGTCTGAAGAACATCCGCTACGAGCAGCCGGGCGTGGCGGTGAACGCCGGGGAGTTCCACCTGGCGGTGAAGCTGGGCTGCCTGCGTGACAGCAAGCTCTGCGTCAACGATCTGTCGCTAAAAGACGTCAACGTGGCGATAGATTCGAAAAAAATGCCGAAGCCTGCGCCGGTCGAGGAGGAGGACAGCGGCCCGCTGAATCTCTCCACGCCGTACCCGATCGCGCTCTATCGGGTCGCGCTCGATAACGTCAATATCAAAATCGACGACACTACCGTGTCCGTGATGGATTTCACCTCCGGCCTGCGCTGGCAGGAGAAAAACCTCACCCTGACGCCGACGTCCCTGCAGGGATTGCTGATCGCGCTGCCGAAGGTGGCAGACGTGGCGCAGGAAGAGATCGTCGAGCCGAAGATCCAGAACCCGCAGCCGGAAGAAAAGCCGCTGGGCGAAACGCTGAAAGCTCTCTTCTCGAAGCCTGTGCTGCCGGAAATGACCGACGTTCATCTGCCACTGAATCTCAACATCGAGGAGTTCAAAGGCGAGCAGCTGCGCCTGACCGGCGATACCGATCTGACGGTCTATAACATGCTGCTGAAAGTCAGCAGCATTGACGGCAACATGAAGCTCGACGCGCTGGATATCGACACCAATCAGGGCTCGGTGAATGCGTCAGGGAATGCCCTGCTGCGCGACAACTGGCCGGTGGACATTACGCTTAACAGTGCCCTCAACATCGATCCGCTGAAAGGCGAAAAGGTGAAGGTCAAAGTGGGCGGGGCGCTGCGCGACAAGCTGGACGTCGGGGTGAATCTCTCCGGCCCGGTGGACATGGTCCTGCGCGCGCAAACGCAGCTGGCGGAAGCCGGGCTGCCGCTCAATCTTGAGGTTGTCAGCAAGCAGCTTTACTGGCCGTTCACCGGCGAAAAGCAGTTCCAGGCCGATGACCTGAAGCTGAAGCTGAGCGGCAAGATGACCGACTACACGCTCTCGTTCCGCACCGCCGTGAAGGGGCAGGGCGTGCCGCCCGCGAACATCACGCTGGATGCGAAGGGCAACGAACAGCAGGTCAACCTCGACAAGCTGACCGTCGCGGCGCTGGAAGGTAAAACCGAGCTGACCGCGCTGCTTGACTGGCAGCAGGCGATCAGCTGGCGCGGCGAGCTGAAGCTGACGGGCATTAACACCGCCAAAGAGGTGCCGGACTGGCCGTCGAAGCTGGATGGCCTGATTAAAACCCGCGGCAGCCTGTACGGCGGTACGTGGCAGATGGACGTGCCGGAAATCAAGCTCACCGGGAACGTGAAGCAGAACAAGGTTAACGTTGAAGGCTCGGTAAAAGGCAACAGCTATCTGCAGTGGGTTATCCCAGGGCTGCACGTGGCGCTGGGCCGCAACACGGCGGATATCAAAGGCGAGCTGGGGGTGAAGGATCTCAACCTGGACGCCACCATCGACGCGCCGAATCTCGACAACGCCCTGCCGGGTCTGGGCGGCACGGCGAAAGGTCTCGTGAAAGTGCGCGGTACGGTGGAGGCACCGCAGCTGCTGGCGGACATTACCGCCAATAACCTGCGCTGGCAGGAGCTGA
Source organism: Enterobacter sp. QK-SA4 (assembly GCF_056856775.1). NCBI lineage: Bacteria > Pseudomonadati > Pseudomonadota > Gammaproteobacteria > Enterobacterales > Enterobacteriaceae > Enterobacter > Enterobacter sp. QK-SA4. The sequence continues at coordinate 4,257,112 of NZ_JBXFXH010000007.1, read as the reverse complement.
GCGTTGCCCGCGTCCGCGTGGAAGGGGATGTGAAATCCACCGATCAGATCGGCGGTAGCCTGAACCTGCGCGTGGAGCGCATTTCTCAGCCGGACGTGAACATTAGCCTGGTCACCCTGGACGCCAAAGGGAACGAGAAGCAGCACGACCTCCAGCTGCGCGTGCAGGGCGAGCCGGTCTCCGGCCAGCTTCACCTCACCGGCAGCTTCGACCGCAAGGAAGAACGCTGGAAAGGGACGCTGGACAACACCCGCTTCAATACGCCGGTCGGGCCGCTGGCGCTCTCGCGATCCATTGCCCTCGACTACCGCAATGCCGAGCAGAAGATCAGCATTGGGCCACACTGCTGGACCAACCCGAATGCGGAGCTGTGCGTGCCGCAGACCATCGATGCGGGTGCGGAAGGGCGCGCGCAGATCAACCTCAATCGCTTCGATCTGGCGATGCTGAAGCCGTTTATGCCGGACACAACCCAGGCCAGCGGCGTCTTCAGCGGGAAAGCCGATGTGGCCTGGGACACTACCAAAGAGGGGCTGCCGCAGGGCAGCGTCACGCTGTCAGGGCGTAACGTGAAGGTGACGCAGGAGGTCAACGACGCGCCGCTGCCGGTGGCTTTCGACACCCTGAACCTGAGTGCCGATCTGCATAACAATCGCGCACAGCTGGGGTGGACGATCCGCCTGACCAACAACGGTCAGCTGGACGGGCAGGTCCAGATTACCGATCCGCAGGGACGACGTAATCTGGGCGGCAACGTCAACGTCCGTAACTTCAACCTGGCGATGGTGAACCCGATTTTCGCGCGCGGGGAAAAAGCGGAGGGTATGCTGAACGCTAACCTGCGCCTGGCAGGTAACGTGCAAAGCCCGCAGCTGTTCGGTCAGATGCGGCTCAGCGGCGTGGATATCGACGGCAACTTCATGCCGTTTGACATGCAGCCCAGCCAGATAGCGATGAACTTCAACGGCATGAGCTCGACGCTGAGCGGCTCGGTATTGACGCAGCAAGGGCAAATCAACCTGAGCGGCGACGCGGACTGGAGCCAGCTCGACAACTGGCGCGCCCGTATTGCCGCGAAGGGCAGCAAGGTGCGCATCACCGTACCGCCGATGGTGCGCCTGGACGTCTCGCCTGATGTGGTCTTTGAAGCCACGCCAAGCCTCTTCACGCTTGACGGACGCGTCGACGTGCCGTGGGCGCGCATCGTAGTTCACGACGTGCCGGAAAGCGCGGTCGGCGTCTCAAGTGATGAAGTTATGCTCAATGAAAATCTGAAACCTATAGAACAGAAGAGCGCGGGCATACCGATTAATAGCAACCTTATCGTGCACGTGGGGAATAACGTGCGGTTGGATGCGTTTGGGCTGAAGGCGAGGCTCACGGGCGATCTGAAAGTGGCGCAGGATAAACAAGGGCTTGGCCTGAACGGGCAGATCAATATTCCTGAAGGGCGTTTCCACGCCTATGGTCAGGATCTGATTGTGCGCAAAGGCGAGCTGCTGTTCTCCGGTCCACCGGATCAGCCCCTGTTGAACATCGAAGCGATTCGTAACCCGGAAGCGACGGAAAACGACGTCATTGCTGGCGTTCGCGTCACCGGTTCCGCCGACGAGCCGAAGGCGGAGATCTTCTCTGACCCGGCGATGTCGCAGCAGGAAGCTCTCTCTTATCTGCTGCGTGGACAAGGTCTGGACAGCGGACAAAGCGACAGCGCGGCGATGACCTCGATGTTAGTGGGTCTGGGGGTTGCACAAAGTGGGCAGGTTGTGGGTAAAATCGGCGAGACGTTCGGCGTAAGCAATCTGGCGCTGGACACCCAGGGGGTGGGTGACTCCTCGCAGGTGGTGGTCAGCGGCTATGTACTGCCGGGTCTGCAGGTAAAATATGGTGTGGGGATCTTTGACTCACTGGCAACTCTCACGTTACGCTATCGCCTGATGCCCAAGCTATATCTGGAAGCAGTGTCCGGCGTAGACCAGGCACTTGATCTGCTCTATCAGTTTGAGTTTTAGCAATGCGAATATTTGTCTACGGCAGTTTACGAACCAAGCAAGGCAACAGTCACTGGATGACCAATGCCCTGCTGCTGGGGAATTACAATATCGAGAACTACCAGTTGTACAGCCTGGGCCACTATCCAGGCGCGGTTCCGGGCGAAGGAACAGTACAGGGTGAAGTCTATCGTATTGATAACGCGACGCTTGCCGAACTTGATGCCTTGCGCACCAGGGGCGGTGAATACGCACGCCAGTTGATCCAGACGCCGTACGGAAGTGCGTGGATGTACGTCTACCAGCGTCCGGTCGAAGGGTTAACGCGGATTGTAAGCGGTAACTGGTTAGACAGAGACCAGTACTGAAAAAAAACAACGCCACCGTGAGGTGGCGTTGTTTTTTTATTCTTTCAATTCTCTTCTGTATCCCGGCGTCGGGTTAAAAACAGAGGAACGAACAGCATGATGTACGGGGCAATAAGCCATAAAAAACACAAGGCTCGTGAACGGCCATAGTAGTTTATGCACCGTGTATTGCTTGAAATGACGGGCAGAAAAAACAGTAAAAACAGCAGAATCACATAATCGCTTCGATAAGGGAGCCATAAGTAAAACAAAAACCAGGCAAGCTGGAATGTCATGATGCAGAGATACTGCCATTTGCTGTCTTTGCCGTAACAGTCAAACGCCTTTATGTAGCCCATCTTTATGCTTTGAAGAAAGAAACTTAGCATGTATAACGCTCACGATCGCGACGGTCAGGAGTGTGCTCGTCAGCAACGCCCCTAAAAAATAGCCGTGGGTGATATCAGTAGCACCCGAGCCTAACGTATGCAACTTACTATATCCTCTATCTACTGCAACAAAAAGCGTATATAGCCCGATGTTAATACAGAACTGCAGCAGACAAGAAACGACGATATTTCTGGGAATTCTTTTTAATAGAGTGAGTAACGCATAAATAATGCTTGATGATAGAGCGAAGTAAAGTCCGTTAAATAAACTGGATAGTAAGGAGCTATTTATTTCGCTGAATATTAAATTATCGCTTCCATAGTACCATGCGAGGTATTCATTATACGTGCTTCTGCCAAAGATAAAGGCGGCAATAATAAGGACGAATAGACTCACGATATGTCTTTTCTTACTCATAATTTTGCTCCCTTAGATAGCAGTTCCTTCATCGTTTTACTGGCTTCTAGCTGATCTTTGATTATGGCAAGATCACGAGTGTTGTGGTTATATTTTGCAATAGCAGTTGGCGTACCTTTACCACCATTGTCCATAAAGAAGACAATATCCTTACGACCATAAAGAAGAACTTGTGGGATGGGATCACGCCCATAACTCACCGCCTGCGGAAGAGAGTGGATAGACTCTGTCGTGAGGAAGCGAGGAATATTTTCATGCTCAATATTACCTAAAGGCGTTGTGGCAACAAGGGAGCCGATAAAATCGGTCGTATACACTAACGCATCTGTATCTTTGGTCGTTACTTTTGAACCTGTAATATATTTTATCTGTTGCCAAAGGGTAATATCTTTAGGGATGACCTTAACACCATCCATAAACATATCTTGCTTGCGTTTTAGCTGAATGACGGTACGGTGCACCTGTGTCAAAGAGGGGCTGATTTCCCCAACAGAAGGCATAAGGCCATCGCGGGAATACAGTCGTTCAATGATAAAATAAATTCCAGTTGGGCGGGCAACATCAATGTTAATGGATGACATATGAATCCTAAAATGAATGGGGATTAATGTTCATCATGACAGTATGTTATTAACAGCCAGGCTATTCAACCACTCCCACCATAAATGATAGGGTGTCTTTTTTGTTTTTAATACCCTGACCAAAAGGAATGGGATTCTTCTTAAAAAATCCGTTTATACTGCTTTTAACCAGGGAAATAAAAAAGCCCCGACTCGCGGGGCCTTCATAACAGCAGTAAGAATTACTTCTTAGCAGCGCGTTCGAAAGAGGCGATGATTTCTGCTTTCGCCGCTTCCGCGTTGTCCCAGCCGTCAACTTTAACCCACTTGCCTTTTTCGAGGTCTTTGTAGTGCTCGAAGAAGTGAGTGATCTGCGCTTTCAGCAGTTCTGGCAGGTCGTTCACATCTTTGATGTGATCATATTCTTTGCTCAGCTTGGTGTGCGGTACCGCAACCAGCTTCGCATCTTCACCGGATTCGTCGGTCATTTTCAGCACGCCAACTGGACGGCAGCGAATGACGGAGCCTGGCTCCAGTGGGTATGGCGTTGGGACCAGCACGTCAACCGGGTCACCGTCCAGAGACAGGGTGTGGTTGATGTAACCGTAGTTGCACGGATAGAACATCGCGGTAGACATGAAACGGTCTACGAACAGGGCGCCGCTCTCTTTGTCCACTTCGTATTTGATCGGATCTGCGTTAGCCGGGATTTCGATAACTACGTAGATGTCTTCTGGCAGTTCTTTACCCGCTGGGACGTTGAGTAAGCTCATGTCGGTGTCCTTTAAAATGGATGGTAAACAAGTGGCAGGTATTATAGCCAACTCGCGCTGAATGTCTCCGCCTGTTTTCTCTTTCTCTCCCCGCTTTCTCCACTTTTCAGACCCTTTCCATGACAGAAAAATCCATAAACTCAGCCGCATTTTTCATGGCGAAATGAAAGCGATTACAAACTTGTGATTAACGTTTTATTCACTTTTCTGAAGTGTGATGTAACGCAATTCGTTACATATTTCATGGGCTATAGTCATTCCGCAGAACATCTTTTAACCAACAATAACTCACCCTACGAGGACGTTCATATGTGGAAGCGCTTACTCCTGGTCACAGCCGTTTCGGCAGCCATGTCGTCTATGGCGATGGCCGCTCCCTTAACCGTAGGTTTTTCGCAAGTCGGCTCTGAATCTGGCTGGCGAGCGGCAGAAACCAACGTGGCGAAAAGCGAAGCTCAGAAACGCGGTATTACCCTGAAAATCGCCGATGGTCAGCAAAAACAAGAGAATCAGATCAAAGCCGTGCGCTCCTTTATCGCCCAGGGCGTGGATGCCATCTTTATTGCCCCCGTCGTGGCGACCGGCTGGGAACCCGTCCTGAAGGAAGCGAAAGACGCTGAGATCCCGGTCTTCCTGCTCGATCGTTCCATCGACGTCAAAGACAAATCTCTCTATATGACCACCGTGACGGCCAACAACGTGCTGGAAGGGCAGTTAATTGGTGACTGGCTGGTAAAACAGGTCGACGGCAAGCCGTGTAACGTCGTTGAGCTGCAGGGTACCGTCGGGGCGAGCGTGGCCATCGACCGTAAAAAAGGCTTTGCTGAGGCCATCGCTAAAGCGCCAAACATCAAGATTATCCGCTCTCAGTCCGGCGACTTTACGCGCAGTAAAGGTAAAGAGGTCATGGAGAGCTTCATCAAGGCTGAAAACAACGGCAAGAACATCTGCATGGTTTACGCCCACAACGATGACATGGCGATCGGTGCGATTCAGGCGATTAAAGAAGCGGGCCTGAAGCCGGGCAAAGATATCCTCACCGGCTCTATCGACGGCGTGCCGGACATCTACAAAGCAATGATCGACGGCGAAGCCAACGCCAGCGTGGAGCTGACGCCAAACATGGCGGGCCCGGCATTCGACGCGCTGGAGAAATTCAAGAAAGACGGCACGATGCCTGAGAAGGTGACGGTCACCAAATCTACGCTCTACCTGCCTGACACGGCGAAAGAAGAGTTAGAGAAGAAGAAAAATATGGGCTACTAAGCCTGTCTGAACATGCCGGGTGGCGCTGCGCTTACCCGGCCTACGATACGCTCTTTTGTAGGCCGGATAAGCGCAGCGTCATCCGGCTTGATGCAGGGGGAAACCATGACCACTGAACAACACCAGGAAATCCTCCGCACAGAGGGCTTGAGTAAATTCTTTCCCGGCGTAAAGGCGCTGGATAACGTTGATTTCAGCCTGCGGCGCGGGGAGATCATGGCGCTGCTGGGCGAAAACGGCGCGGGAAAATCGACGCTGATTAAATCCCTGACCGGTGTTTATCACGCTGACCGCGGCACCATCTGGCTGGAAGGTAACGCCATTTCGCCCAAAAACACCGCCCATGCCCAGCAGCTGGGGATCGGGACGGTCTATCAGGAAGTAAACCTGCTGCCGAATATGTCGGTGGCGGATAATCTGTTTATTGGCCGTGAGCCGCGACGTTTTGGTCTGCTGCGCCGCAAAGAGATGGAGGCGCGGGCGACAAAGCTGATGGAATCGTACGGCTTCTCCCTCGACGTCCGCGAGCCGCTGAACCGCTTTTCCGTGGCGATGCAGCAGATCGTCGCCATCTGTCGCGCGATAGACCTCTCGGCAAAGGTGCTGATCCTCGACGAACCCACCGCCAGCCTCGATACCCAGGAGGTGGAGATGCTCTTTACCCTGATGCGCCAGCTGCGCGATCAGGGCGTCAGCCTGATCTTCGTTACCCACTTCCTCGATCAGGTGTATGAGGTGAGCGATCGCATTACGGTGCTGCGCAACGGCAGCTTTGTCGGCTGCCGCGAAACCCGCGAGCTGCCGCAGATCGAGCTGGTCAAAATGATGCTGGGCCGCGAGCTGGAGACCAACGCCCTTCAGCGCGCCGGGCGCACGCTGCTGAGCGAGAAACCGGTCGCCGCGTTCAGCGATTACGGCAAGAAAGGCGTGATATCGCCGTTTAATCTGGAAGTCCGCCCGGGCGAAATTGTCGGGCTGGCGGGCCTGCTGGGCTCCGGACGAACCGAAACCGCCGAGGTGATCTTCGGGATCAAACCGGCCGACAGCGGCAGCGCGCTGATCAAGGGCAAACCGCAAACCTTACGATCGCCGCATCAGGCCTCCTGCCTGGGCGTCGGCTTCTGCCCGGAAGACCGAAAAACGGACGGTATTATTGCCGCGGCCTCGGTGCGGGAAAATATCATCCTGGCGCTGCAGGCCCAGCGCGGCTGGCTGCGCCCGATCCCCCGTAAAGAGCAAAACGCCATCGCCGAGCGCTTTATCCGTCAGTTGGGTATCCGCACGCCGAGCGCGGAACAGCCCATCGAGTTCCTCTCCGGCGGCAACCAGCAGAAGGTGCTGCTGTCTCGCTGGCTGCTGACCAAACCCCAGTTCCTGATCCTCGATGAACCAACCCGCGGCATTGACGTGGGGGCGCACGCCGAAATTATCCGGCTTATCGAAACCCTGTGCGCGGACGGTCTGGCGCTGCTGGTTATTTCGTCCGAGCTGGAAGAGCTGGTGGGCTATGCCGATCGCGTCATCATCATGCGCGATCGCAAACAGGTGGCAGAGATCCCGCTGGATAAGATGTCCGTTCCGGCGATCATGAATGCCATCGCGGCATAAGGAGTAAATCGTGATGCCCCGTTCGCTTTCGCAAACCGGTGAGTCAAAGCGCCGATTCAGCTGGCCAACCGGCACGCCGCAAATCGCAGCGCTGCTGGTTGTTCTGCTGGTTGATAGCCTGGTCGCGCCGCATTTCTTCCAGATTATCGTGCAGGATGGTCGCCTGTTTGGCAGCCCGATAGACATTCTAAACCGTGCCGCGCCGGTGGCGCTGCTGGCCATCGGGATGACGCTGGTCATCGCCACCGGCGGGATTGACCTTTCCGTCGGCGCGGTGATGGCTATCGCCGGGGCCACGGCAGCTTCCATGACCGTGTCCGGACACAGCCTGCCGGTGGTACTGCTGGCGGCCTTAGGCACCGGCGTGCTGGCCGGATTATGGAACGGCATTCTGGTGGCGGTGCTGAAAATTCAGCCCTTTGTCGCCACCCTTATCTTAATGGTGGCCGGGCGCGGCGTGGCGCAGCTGATTACCTCCGGGCAGATTGTCACCTTTAACTCGCCGAGCCTGGCGTGGATCGGAAGCGGCAACCTGCTGTTCTTCCCGACGCCGGTGATCGTTGCCCTGGTCACGCTCATTGTCTTCTGGCTTTTCACCCGCAAAACGGCGCTGGGCATGTTCATTGAAGCCGTCGGGATCAACATCCGCGCCGCGCGCAACGCCGGGGTCAACACCCGCCTGATGGTGATGCTGACCTACGTGCTGAGCGGCGTCTGCGCCGCCATCGCCGGGGTCATCGTCGCGGCGGATATTCGCGGGGCCGATGCCAACAACGCGGGACTCTGGCTGGAGCTGGACGCGATCCTCGCGGTAGTGATCGGCGGTGGGTCGCTGATGGGCGGGCGCTTTAACCTGCTGCTCTCGGTGATTGGCGCGCTGATCATTCAGGGAATGAACACCGGGATCCTGCTTTCGGGGTTCCAGCCGGAACTCAACCAGGTGGTGAAAGCGGTGGTCGTGCTTTGCGTGCTGATCGTCCAGTCGCCGCGCTTTGTCAGCATCATTAAGGGGATCCGTGGCCATGATAAAACGTAATTTACCGTTGATGATCACGCTGGGCGTGTTTGTGCTGGGGTACCTCTACTGCCTCACCCAATTCCCCGGTTTTGCGTCGACGCGCGTGATTTGCAATATCCTGACCGATAACGCCTTTTTAGGCATCATCGCCGTCGGGATGACCTTTGTGATCCTCTCCGGCGGGATCGATCTCTCCGTCGGGTCGGTGATCGCGTTTACGGGCGTGTTCCTCGCGAAGGCGATCGGCTTCTGGGGGATCTCTCCGCTGGTGGCGTTTCCGCTGGTGCTGGCGATGGGCTGCGCGTTTGGCGCCTTTATGGGGCTGCTGATCGACGCGTTAAAAATCCCGGCGTTTATCATTACCCTCGCGGGAATGTTCTTCCTCCGTGGAGTGAGCTATCTGGTGTCGGAAGAGTCGATTCCGATTAACCATACGGTGTACGACACGCTCTCCAGCCTGGCCTGGAAAATTCCCGGCGGCGGCCGCCTGAGCGCGATGGGGCTGCTGATGCTGGGCGTGGTGGTGATTGGCATCTTCCTCGCCCACCGTACCCGGTTTGGCAATCAGGTGTACGCCATCGGCGGTAGCGCCACGTCGGCAAACCTGATGGGGATCTCCACCCGCAGCACCACCATCCGCATCTATATGCTCTCGACCGGCCTGGCGACGCTGGCGGGTATCGTCTTCTCGGTGTATACCCAGGCGGGCTATGCCCTTGCAGGCGTGGGCGTGGAGCTGGATGCGATTGCTTCTGTGGTTATCGGCGGCACGCTGCTGAGCGGTGGGGTCGGTACCGTGCTGGGAACGCTGTTCGGCGTGGCTATCCAGGGGCTGATACAAACCTATATCAACTTTGACGGCACGCTCAGCTCCTGGTGGACGAAAATCGCCATCGGCATTCTGCTGTTTATTTTTATTGCCCTGCAGCGCGGTCTTACGGTGCTCTGGGAGAACCGCCAAAGCTCACCTGTTACCCGCGTAAACACATCGGTAACAGAGCGATAACACGCTGAATTTGCTTAAAGTCTAAACATTTTCCGGTAGCGGCCGATACTCTTTTTTTATGCCCAGAAATATCTCGCTACCGGAAATAATATCATGCTTAAAACGCTATCGATTCGTACCGGCTTGCTCTCTTTACTGGCCGTTATGACCCTTCTGCTGCTGATTGTCAGCGGCATTGGCATTTATGCCCTCACACAGAGTTCTTCTTCACTGCAGCGTATTAATCACCTTCAGGGTGAGCAGATGGTGCAGCTTAATTCAGGCTATACGCTGATCCTGCGCGCGCGCAATGAGGCGGGCCAGGCCGTCCGCATGATGGAAATCGGCATGCTGGACGATGCGGCCAAGGCGGTAAAAAACATCAATCAGGAAGTTGCCCTGGCTCAGAAAACCCTGAAAGGCGTGATCGACGGCGGCGTGGCTGACGAGCAGGGGCAACAGCTGCTCAACAAAGTGTCAGCCAGCCTGGCGACGTATAACCAGCAGGGGATCAACCCGATGCTGAAAACCCTCAATGACCAGAGCGCGGACGGGTATTACGATCTGCTGGAGAAGACGCTGATTCCGGTGGCGAAGCAGTTTGATAACGATATGCAGGCGTTTCAGAAATGGAGCGAAGCGCGTGGTCAGGCGGAAGTGAGCGCCGTGCAGGCGAGCAAAACCCGCGTCCTGATCCTGATTATCGTCGCCGCGCTGCTGACGGCGGGCATTATCGTGCTCGCGTGGCTGGCGCTGCGCCATATGCTGCTCAAGCCGCTTTCGGCCTCGATCGCTCAGCTGGAGAACGTGGCGGCGGGGGATTTAACCCATACGCTGAATGCCCCCGCGAGCCAGGAATTTAACCGCCTCAACGCGGTGATAGAGCAGATGCGACAGTCGCTGATGAACTCGGTTATGCGGGTACGCGATGCCAGCGCGCAGATTGACACCGGCAGCCGCGAGCTGACGCTGGGGAACCGCGATCTTGCCGAGCGTACGGAATCCACCGCCACGTCGCTGGAGCAGACGGCGGCCAGCATGGAACAGATCACCGCGACGGTGAAGCTCAACGCCGATAACGCCGAACAGGCGCACCAGCTGGCGAAGTCGGTGTCCGACACGGCCGATCACGGCAGCGAAATGGTCTGCTACGTAATTGAAAAAATGCGCGATATCTCGGGCAGCTCGGCGCGCATCGCCGACATCCTGAGCGTGATCGACGGTATTGCCTTCCAGACCAATATTCTGGCGCTTAACGCCTCCGTGGAAGCGGCGCGCGCGGGCGAGCAGGGGCGCGGGTTTGCCGTCGTCGCGGGCGAAGTGCGAAACCTTGCCAGCCGCAGCGCCGACGCGGCGAAAGAGATCCGATCGCTTATCAGCGATTCGCAGACCCACGTTAACGAGGGCAGCGAGCTGGCCCAGCAGGCTGGCGAAACCATGGACGAAATCGCAACAGAAGTGCTGCGCATGACCAAATTGATGCGTGAGATTGCGACCGCGTCTCAGGAGCAGAGCCGTGGTATTGAGCAGGTGAATATTGCGGTGAATCAGATGGACGAAACCGCGCAGCAGAATGCGGCGCTGGTGCAGCAATCCTCCGCCGCGACCCGCTCCCTTGAGGAGCAGTCGCGTCAGCTGATGGAAGCCATGTCATCATTCAAAGTGACGACTCAGACCGCTGCATAATATTACCCAGCCCCGGTACGTTCTGTTCCGGGGTTTTATTTTTTCCGGAATTAACTGCCGCAATATTATCGTGAATATCACCCATTAATATTTCCAGCGAACTGGTTAAGGCTAACGCTTTTTCCGTCGGTTCAAGGTATAAACCTTTGCGGAAAAATAACGGTTCATCAAAGAGTTGATTAAAACGCTTTAAGGCCAGGCTCACCGCCGGACGTGACATCTCCAGACGCAAAGAGGCTTTTGCCATGCTGCCGCAGCGGACGACTTCAATAAATACAGGGATAAGATTTAAATCAATGCCGGTATTAGCACGGGAATAATTTTTCATTGCGATTCTGCTCCACGAAATATCTGTCAAACTGTTATGGAAATAATGCAGGAGCAGTGGTGAATATTAAAGCATGTTTTTTATAAACACTTATACGGTAAAATATATAAATGACCAGGGGAGCCAGAACGGCTCCCCTGTAGAGAGGCATTACGCGTCCGGGTACTCACGGATAAAACGTTCAACGTCTTCAACCATGTGGTTGTTGCCGACGAAGAATGAACGGCGCTGGTGAAGGCTTTCCGGCACGATATCCAGAATACGCTCTTTACCGTCGCTCGCCTTGCCGCCCGCCTGTTCGGCGAGGAACGCCATCGGGTTGCACTCGTACAGCAGACGCAGTTTCCCGTCCGGATGGCTGGCGGTGCTAGGGTAGAGGTAGATCCCGCCTTTCAGCAGGTTACGGTGGAAATCCGCGACCAGAGAGCCAATATAGCGCGACGTGTACGGGCGCTGGGTCGCTTTATCTTCTTCCTGGCAGAATTTAATGTACTTCTTCACGCCGTTCGGGAAGCGGATGTAGTTGCCTTCGTTGATGGAGTAGGTGTTGCCCTTCTCCGGGAAGCGCATGCGTTCCTGGCTCAGGCAGAAAACGCCCAATGACGGATCGTACGTAAAGGCGTGAACTCCGCAACCGGTGGTGTACACCAGCATGGTGGAGGAGCCATAAACGACGTAACCGGCAGCAACCTGGTTAATGCCCGGCTGCAGGAAATCTTCTTCGGTCACCGGCGTGCCAACAGGCGTGACGCGGCGGTAGATGGAGAAAATGGTACCGACAGAAACGTTAACGTCGATGTTTGAGGAACCGTCGAGCGGATCCATCAGAACAACGTATTTAGCGTGTTCACACCCTTCGAAAACAACAATTTCATCTTCTTCTTCGGAGGCGATACCCGCAACGATGTCGCGCGCGCGCAGTGCAGCTTTCAGTTTTTCATTTGCGAACAGATCGAGCTTCTGTTGAACCTCGCCCTGAACGTTCTCGGCACCGCTGGCACCCAGGATATCGACCAGACCGGCCTTGTTGATATCGCGGTGGATGATCTTAGCGCCCAGCTTTATTGCCGACAGCAAAGCAGTGAGTTCACCGGTAGCATGAGAGAACTCGTGCTGCTTTTCGACAATAAATTCACCTAACGTTTTCATAACACTTTCCCTGCATCTTTGTGAGTAGAGCGATTGTATGTTCACTAAAACGACTAAAGCCCAACAATCTTAACAAATATTCAAATAGTAGCGCAGAGGTGAATCGCGCCAGCAGGATACGGATTTTCCTGAAATGCGTTTCACACCCGCTAACATGTGAGTAAAATGTGCGCCACATTGAAGAAGGATAGTGACGTATGCGCATTCATATATTGGGGATTTGTGGCACTTTCATGGGCGGACTGGCAATGCTGGCGCGCTCGCTGGGCCATGAAGTGACGGGTTCGGACGCCAATGTGTATCCGCCAATGAGCACACTTCTGGAGAAACAGGGCATCTCGTTAATTCAGGGCTACGATGCCAGCCAGCTGGATCCAGAGCCGGACCTGGTGATCATTGGCAACGCCATGACCCGCGGCAATCCGTGCGTCGAGGCGGTTCTGGAACGCAATATTCCGTTCATGTCCGGTCCGCAGTGGCTGCATGACTTCGTCCTGCGCGACCGCTGGGTGGTTGCCGTTGCCGGTACCCATGGCAAAACCACGACCGCGGGCATGGCGACCTGGATCCTCGAAGCCTGCGGCTACAAGCCGGGCTTTGTGATTGGCGGCGTACCGGGAAATTTCGACGTTTCTGCGCGTCTGGGCGACAGCCCGTTCTTCGTGATCGAAGCCGACGAATACGACTGCGCGTTCTTCGACAAGCGCTCCAAGTTCGTGCATTACTGCCCGCGCACGCTGATCCTCAACAACCTTGAGTTCGACCACGCGGATATTTTTGACGACCTGAAAGCGATCCAGAAACAGTTCCACCACCTGGTGCGCATTGTTCCGGGCCAGGGGCGCATCATCCTGCCGGAAAACGACATCAACCTGAAGCAGACGATGGCGATGGGCTGCTGGAGCGAGCAGGAGCTGGTGGGCGAGCAGGGCCACTGGCAGGCGAAGAAGCTCAACGCCGATGCCTCCGAGTGGGAAGTGCTGCTCGACGGTGAAAAAGTGGGTGAGGTGAAGTGGGGCCTGGTGGGCGAGCACAACATGCACAACGGCCTGATGGCCATTGCTGCGGCGCGTCACGTGGGCGTTCAGCCTGCGGATGCGGCCAATGCGCTAGGTTCGTTTATCAATGCCCGTCGCCGCCTGGAGCTGCGCGGTGAAGCCCACGGCGTTAGCGTGTATGACGATTTCGCGCACCACCCAACGGCCATTCTGGCGACGCTTGCCGCCCTGCGCGGCAAGGTCGGCGGGACGGCCCGCATTCTGGCGGTGCTGGAACCGCGCTCGAACACCATGAAGATGGGCATCTGCAAAGACGATCTCGCGCCGTCATTAGGACGCGCCGATGAGGTCTTCCTGCTGCAGCCGCAGCATATTCCGTGGCAGGTGGCGGAAGTGGCCGATGCCTGCATTCAGCCTGCGCACTGGAGTGCGGATGTGGATGCGCTCGCGGATATGGTGGTGAAAGCCGCTCAGCCTGGCGACCACATTCTGGTGATGAGCAACGGCGGTTTTGGTGGGATCCATCAGAAGCTGCTGGACGGTCTGGCGAAGAAAGCGGAAGCGGCAGCCGCAGAGTAAAAAAAGCCCGGTGGCGCTTACGCTTACCGGGCCTACTTTCCCGTGTTTTCTCCCTCGCCCCTCCGGGGAGAGGGCCGGAGTGAGGGGGAAGAGATTACTCTTCGTTCTCAGACAGCTCGCGCAGATACTGGAAAATCAGGCGCGCAGACTTCGGCGGCTTATTCCCTTCTTTCTCTTTCTTCGCGTTGCGGATCAAGGAACGCAGCTGCTGGCGGTCGGCATCCGGCCACAGGTTCAGCACTTCCGGCACGGCGTCATCACCCTGTTCAATCAGACGATCGCGGATCTGCTCCAGCTTATGGAACAGCGCAACCTGCTGGTTGTGGCGGTTTTTCAGCTTGTCCAGCGCCTGGCGGATCGGATCGACGTCGCGCTGACGCAGCATTTTCCCGATAAGCTGAAGCTGGCGACGACGGCCTTCTTTCTTGATTTTCTGTGCCAGTTCAATGGCATCCCGCAGATCCTGGTCGAGCGGGATCTTGTCCAGCGCGTTTTTACCCAGTTCTACCATTTCCGCGCCAAGCTGTTTTAACTCTTCGGCGTCACGTTTAATTTCACTTTTACTGACCCAGATGATCTCATCATCTTCGTCTTCGATGTCATCACCGGGAACGTCGTCGAGCCAGTCTTCGGGCTGCTTAGTCATGTCAGGCTCCTTAAAAAAAGAGGCTAATGTTACCAGTTAAGACGCGCACTGAAAAACGGTTCTCTGTTAGACTTCAGTTAACTCTCTCTTACAGTATGGCATTTGCGATGAAAGTAACCTCACAAGTTGAAGCGCAGCGTAAGATTCTGGAAGAAGCCGTCTCCACCGCGCTGATGCTTGCTTCAGAAAAATCAGATGGCGCCGAAGTGGCGGTCAGCAAAACCACCGGCATCAGCGTAAGTACCCGCTATGGTGAAGTGGAGAACGTAGAATTCAACAGCGATGGCGCGCTAGGGATCACGGTGTATCACCAGAACCGCAAAGGCAGCGCGTCATCCACCGATCTCAGCCCGGATGCCATTGCCCGCACGGTGCAGGCTGCGCTGGATATCGCCCGTTATACCTCCCCGGATCCTTACGCAGGCGTGGCGGATAAAGACCTGCTGGCGTTTGACGCGCCGGATCTCGATCTTTTCCACCCGGCGGAAGTGACCCCGGACGAAGCGATCGAACTGGCCGCGCGCGCCGAGCAGGCTTCGCTGCAGGCCGATAAGCGCATCACCAATACCGAAGGCGGCAGCTTTAACAGCCACTACGGCATCAAAGTCTTCGGCAATAGCCACGGCATGCTGCAGGGCTACTGCTCCACCCGTCATTCGCTCTCCAGCTGCGTGATCGCCGAAGAGAACGGTGACATGGAGCGTGACTACGCCTACACCATTGGCCGCGCGCTGGGGGATTTGCAGTCTCCTGAGTGGGTGGGTAAAGAGTGTGCCGAACGCACGCTGTCACGCCTGTCGCCGCGTAAACTCTCCACCATGAAGGCCCCGGTCATTTTTGCCAACGAAGTGGCAACCGGTCTGTTTGGCCATCTGGTGGGCGCTATCGCGGGCGGCTCGGTTTACCGTAAATCGACCTTCCTGCTCGACTCGCTGGGCAAGCAGATCCTGCCGGAATGGCTGACCATCGAAGAGCATCCGCACCTGCTGAAAGGGCTGGCCTCCACGCCGTTCGACAGCGAAGGCGTGCGCACCGAACGTCGCGATATCATCAAAGACGGTATTCTGACCCAGTGGCTGCTGACCAACTACTCCGCGCGCAAGCTGGGGCTGAAAAGCACCGGACACGCTGGCGGCATTCACAACTGGCGCATTGCCGGACAGGGGCTGAACTTTGAGCAAATGCTGAAAGAGATGGGCACCGGTCTGGTAGTCACCGAGCTGATGGGCCAGGGCGTAAGCGGCATCACCGGAGACTACTCGCGCGGCGCGGCGGGCTTCTGGGTGGAAAACGGCGAAATCCAGTATCCGGTGAGCGAAATTACCATCGCCGGCAACCTGAAGGACATGTGGCGCAATATCGTTACGGTCGGTAACGATATTGAAACACGTAGCAATATACAGTGTGGTTCTGTACTTCTGCCGGAAATGAAAATCGCCGGTCAGTAATATCCGTAAAGGCGTTTTAATAATAAAAAAGGAAGTGAGCAATGCGTAAACATCTGTTAGCGATCGTCGCGGCTTCAACGCTGGTTCTTGGCTCTTCTGCGTTTGCTGCCGATCTTGAAGACGACATGGGCATCCTCGGTCAAAACCTGAAGGTGGTGCAGAAAACCGACAATGCGGCTGAAATGAAAGACGCGCTGACCAAAATGCGTGAAGCGGCGCTGGACGCACAAAAAGCGACGCCTCCTAAGCTGGAAAGCAAAGCGGCAGACAGCGCAGAGATGAAAGACTACCGCCACGGCTTTGACGTGCTGGTCGGCCAGATCGACGGCGCGCTGAAGCTGGCTAACGAAGGCAAGGTGAAGGAAGCCCAGGCGGCGGCCGAGCAGTTTGTGACGACCCGTAACACGTATCACAAGAAATACCGTTAACCGATCGCGCATCTGACAAACAACCAGCGGGGGCCAGTGGCTCCCGTTTTTTTTACGCGGTAATAAGTAAACCCTATCGCCATCACATTTTTGCGTCACCACGCCTGAACGTTTCGTTTCCCTTGCGCGCGTTTTGCCGCTGGAATACGTGATATTCATCACGCAAATACCGGGATTAATTCAGATTCACCGCATTTATGTGGCACAGATCACTGCTGCGGCTCGCCTTTCCACTTCGAAGTGGAAAACAACTCGCTACAAACAATTCCCCCCCAACGTTAGTTTTATTCCAGAGCCATTAACGGGGTAAGACCAGTGATTAACGGAGCGGTAATGAACGACGTTGGGGAACAGGCGGAGCAGACAGAACAGCTCGCGAACACCATGCTGCAGCAGGTTTATGCCCTGCTGGCCCGGAACAACATCATCCCCAATGCGGTACAGGAGCAGATGCTCACCTCCCACGTGCGCGCAATGGCGCACCGGTCCGTGACCGGCGAGCCGCTGCCGGAGGTTGAAGCAGAGCTGTTTGACGAAATTTCACCGGATTCAATGCGGCTCGCCCGTGAAGTGGTCGCGCAGTTTGGCAATCTTCCTGATGAAGAAGCCTGGCTGCTCTCCGTTCACTTTGAAGTCGCGAAAGACAACCTTTAAGGAGCAACACATGGAACAGATTACAGTCGTGATTGGCGATCGCCTGGGTAAAGGTCAGAAAGTGGCTGCCGGTGTGGAAAAAGCAGGTGGACGCGCGGTGGTTGTACCGGGCATGGCAGCGGATATGAAGCTCGGCGACGTGATGAAAGCGGAAAACGCCACCTTCGGCATCTCCTTCTGCGGCAGCGGCGGTGCGGGTGCCATCACTGCCCAAACCAAATATGGCTACAAGGCCAAATACGGCATGCGTTCCGTGGAAGAGGGCGTGACCGCCATTAACGAAGGCTGCAACGTGCTGGGCTTTGGCTTTATGGATAAAGAAGAGCTGGGCGAGCGTCTGGTGCAGGCGTGGCAGAAGAAATACGGCGCATAAGCATGAAAGAACAGTTCACAACCACGGTGAGAGTGAAGGGGAAGGGCGACGCCAAAGCGCGCGCCTTTGCCGACGCGCTCAACCACGTTCAGGCCGCGGTGATGAAAGCCTCACCGCATATCTTACTGCGTATTGAGCCACAGGATGTGCAGGTCGTTCAGGCGCAAGAAGCGGTGCGAAAAGAAGCGTTTCTGTTCTTCTTTCTGCGCCGGGAAAGACGCACCTACAGCGTGGAGCTGGATGTGACCGTCAACGTGACCGCTATCAATCTTGACCAGGTGGATTTCGTCACGCAACGCTGATTATTCATAAAAGGGCAGACTGATGTTCTTAATTATATTAATAAAATCGCTCATCATTGGCGGCCTGGTTGGCGTCGGTGTCGGAGCCGGGGCTGCACGCATGTTTCATGCGCCTACCACTCAGGGTATGGGCGCGTTTCGTACGTTGGGGGAACTGAACTCCTGTGAAGGGGATCCGGCGTCCCACTTCTCCTTTGGGTTAGGTTTCTTCTTTAACGCCTGGGCCTCTTCCGTGGCCGCAGGGGCTTTCACACAGGACGTTGACCACCGCATCATCCCGAACTGGGGTGCTGCTGCACTGATGATCAAAAACCGTAACGTCGGCGAAACGCTGCACGACCCGCGCAAAATGGCAATTGCCTGCGGCGTGATTGGCATGCTCGTCGTCACCTTCCTGAACCTGACCGCCTCCTCCGTTCCGGCAGCGCTTCAGGTCACCGCCGTGAAGGTGCTGGTACCGGCGGCAAACCTGCTGGTGAACACCGTGATGCCGGTGATCTTCTGGCTGGCGGCCATCGACGCGGGTAAAAAATCGGGCTTCTGGGCCACCATCTTCGGCGGCGCGGCGCAGCTGATCATGGGCAACGCCGTACCGGGCCTGGTGCTGGGGATCCTGATCGGGAAAGGCGTGGAAGAGAGCGGCTGGAACCACGTCACCAAAGTGATGATGGCGGCTATCGTTCTGCTCTTCGTGCTGAGCGGCTTCTTCCGCGGCTTCGACATGAAGATGATCGAATCCTTCCATCTGACCGTGCCGAACTGGCTCGACATGATCCACAACTCGCTCAGCGGTAAATAACAGGAGCCTCTAAATGGAACAGAATAAAGGTTTTTGGTATGCCGACTGGTCGTTCCCGATCTTCGTTGGCCTGCTCTCCTCCGGCGTTTTCGCCGGGACGCACATGTACTACCTCTACGGCATCGGCGCGTTTAACGAAGTGGCCTTCGTAGCGATGCTAAAAGCGGGGATCGATACCGGCGTCTACGGCGCGGTGGCGGCGTTCGGCGCGAGCTTCCTGTTCGCCCGTATTATCGAAGGGTCGCTGGTCGGTATTCTCGACATCGGCGGCGCCATCCAGACCGGCGTGGGCCTCGGCGTTCCGGCGCTGCTGCTGGGCGCGGGGATCATGTTCCCGGTGACCAACTTCATTGCCGCGCTGATTACCGGCCTGGTGATTGGTCTGGCGATTGGCTACGTCATCATCCTGGCGCGTAAGTTCACCATCAACCAGAGCAACTCCACCTACGGCGCAGACGTGATGATGGGCGCGGGCAACGCCTCCGGCCGCTTCCTCGGGCCGTTGATTATCCTCAGCGCCATGACCGCCTCCATTCCTATCGGCGTCGGTTCCCTGCTGGGGGCGCTGGTGTTCTACATCTGGCAGAAGCCGATCACCGGTGGCGCCATTCTCGGCGCGATGCTGTTGGGCTGGCTGTTCCCGGTCGCCCTTTAATACCCGCGGGCGCTCCGGCGCCCGCCTTTTCAGGAGATCCTCATGTTTGATTTACTCCTGCGCCGTGCGCGCCTCGCCGACGATACCCTGACCGATATCGCCATTCAGGACGGGAAGATCGCGGCGCTGGGCGAGATTGACGCTCCCGCGCATAAAACGGTTGAGCTGAACGGCGACGTGTTCGTCAGCGCAGGCTGGATTGACTCCCACGTTCACTGTTACCCGAACTCCCCGATTTACCACGACGAGCCGGACAGCGTGGGTATTGCCACCGGCGTCACCTCCGTAGTGGACGCGGGCAGTACCGGTGCCGACGACGTGGATGATTTCTATAAAATCACCCGCAGCGCCTCCACTGAGGTATTTGCCCTGCTGAATATCTCCCGCGTGGGGCTGATTGCCCAGAACGAGCTGGCCAACATGGCGAATATCGACGCCGACGCGGTGAAGCAGGCGGTGAAGCGCCACCCTGATTTTATCGTCGGCCTGAAGGCGCGCATGAGCAGCAGCGTGGTCGGTGAAAACGGCATCACGCCGCTGGAGCGCGCCAAAGCCATCCAGAAAGAGAACGGCGACCTGCCGCTGATGGTGCACATCGGCAACAACCCGCCGAACCTCGACGAAATTGCCGAGCTGCTGAGCTCCGGTGACATCATCACCCACTGCTACAACGGCAAGCCCAACCGCATTCTGACGCCCTCCGGCGAGCTGCGCGCCTCCATCACCTCCGCCCTGAAGCGCGGCGTGCGTCTGGACGTCGGTCACGGCACGGCGAGCTTCAGCTTTGAGGTGGCGAAACGCGCCATCGCGATGGGCATTCTGCCGCACACCATCAGCTCGGATATCTACTGCCGCAACCGCATCAACGGTCCTGTCGGCTCGCTGGCAAGCGTGATGTCGAAGTTTCTCGCCATCGGCATGTCGCTGCCGCAGGTGATTGACTGCGTGACTGCGAACGCCGCCGACGGCCTGCGCCTGGCGCGCAAGGGCCGCATTCAGCCGGGTCTCGACGCCGACCTGACGCTGTTCACGATTAAACGCCAGCCGACGGTGCTGACGGATGCCGAAAACGACAGCCTGCAGGCTGAACACATTCTGGTGCCGCTTGCCGCGATCCGCGCGGGCAAGGGCTACATGACCGAACAAGGGAGCACGGAACATGCCTTCGATTTATGAGAAGTACAACTTAAAGCAGGTGATCAATACCTCCGGCCGCATGACGGCGCTGGGCGTCTCCACGCCGCGCCCGGAAGTGGTGCAGGCGGCGATGGACGGCATGAATCACTATTTCGAGATGAAGGATCTGGTCAATAAAACCGGGGAATACATCGCGAAGCTGCTGGATGTGGAAGGCGCGACGGTGGTTTCCTGCGCGTCGGCGGGCATAGCCCAGTCGGTGGCGGCGGTGCTGGTCAAAGACAGCGACTGGCTGCTGGAAAACCTGCACGTGACCCCGATTGAGAACAACGAAATCGTCCTGCCGAAAGGCCACAACGTAAACTTTGGCGCGCCGGTGGGCACCATGGTGGCGCTGGGCGGCGGCAAGCTGGTGGAGGCGGGCTACGCCAACGAATGCTCTGCCGATCAGCTGGCGGCGGCGATCACCCCGCGCACGGCGGCGATCCTCTACATCAAATCGCACCACTGCGTGCAGAAAAGCATGCTCAGCGTCGGGCAGGCGGCGGTGGTGGCGCGCAAGCACGATCTCCCGCTGATCGTCGATGCGGCGGCGGAAGAAGATTTGCACGCGTACTACCGATCCGGCGCCGATCTGGTGATCTACAGCGGCGCGAAGGCGATTGAAGGCCCAACCAGCGGGCTGGTGATCGGCAAAACCCAGTACGTTGAGTGGGTGAAGCGTCAGACCGCGGGCATTGGCCGCGCGATGAAGGTGGGTAAAGAGGGGATCCTCGGCCTGACCTGCGCCATCGAGCACTACCTGACGGCGACCAAAGAGAGCGGGGCCGAGATGGTGGCGAAGATGACGCCGTTTATCGAGGCGCTCAACACCCTGAACGGCGTGACCGCGCGCGTGGTCTGGGACAGCGCCGGTCGCGATATCGCCCGTACCGAGATTAAGTTCGACGAAGCCACGACCGGCGTCGGCACGGGCGATCTGGTGGCGAAGCTCAAGCAGGGCGAATACGCCATTTACTTCCGTGGCTACAAGGCCAACGAAGGGATTATCGAGGCGGACGTGCGCAGCGTGAATGCTGACCAGCTGAACATCGTGTACCGCCGCATTAGCGAAGTATTAGGACAGGAGAAAAACGCATGAAACTGACCCCTAACTTTTACCGTGACCGCGTCTGCCTGAACGTGCTGGCAGGATCGAAAGCCAACGCCAGCGCCATTTACGAGGCGGCGGAAGGTCACGTGCTGGTGGGCGTGCTCTCCAAAAATTACCCGGACGTGGCGAGCGCCGTTGCCGATATGCGTGAATACGCCGCGCTGATTGAGAACGCCCTCTCCGTTGGGCTGGGCGCGGGCGATCCGAACCAGTCTGCTATGGTGAGTGAAATCTCCCGTCAGGTGCAGCCGCAGCACGTTAACCAGGTCTTTACCGGCGTGGCCACCAGCCGCGCGCTGCTGGGGCAGAATGAGTCGGTGGTCAACGGTCTGGTCTCTCCAACCGGCACCGTCGGGATGGTCAAAATCTCCACCGGACCGCTGAGCAGCAACGCTCCGGACGGCATTGTGCTGGTTGAAACCGCGATTGCCCTGCTGAAGGATTTCGGCGGCAGCTCCATCAAATACTTCCCGATGGGCGGCCTGAAGTGCCGTGACGAGTACAAAGCGGTGGCGGAAGCCTGCGCCCGTCACGACTTCTGGCTGGAGCCGACCGGAGGTATCGATCTGGAAAACTATGAGGAGATCCTGCAGATCGCCCTCGACGCGGGCGTGAGCAAAATCATCCCGCATATCTACAGCTCGATTATCGACAAAGCCAGCGGCGATACGCGCCCGGAAGACGTGCGTACGCTGCTGGAAATGACGAAGAAGCTGGTGAAGTAGTATCTGCCCTCACCCTAAACCTCTCCCTTTGGGAGAGGGCAGGGGTGAGGGAAAACAAACCGCACAAACCTGAAGGAGCCACCATGCATACCCGTACCCTGCTTGTTGCTTCACTCTCAATGTTCGCCACCGCCGCTATCGCCCAGACGCAGTACGCCTGGGTGGGTACCTATAATCCCAACGGCGAAGGGCTGTACCGCTTTACCGTTGACCCGCAAAGCGGCGCGCTGGCGAATAAAACGCTGGTGAGCAGGCTGCCGAACGCCGCGCAGCTGGCCGTCTCGCACGACGGCAAAACGCTGTATCTGGCAAGCGAAGTGGAGCAGGGCGTGGTGCAGGCGCTGCGGGTGGGGGATAACGGCCAGCTGAGCGAGCTGAATCAGGTGGCCTCCGGCGGCGCGGGGCCGGTTTACCTGTCGCTGACGCCGAATGGTCGCCATCTGCTGTTGGCAAACTACGTCAGCGGATCGATTGCCGTTCTGCCGGTCAAAGCCGATGGCAGCTTGGGTGATGCCACGGACAAACATCAGGATCAGGGCGAACCGGGTGCGGCGAAGCCGGAAGCGGCAGCGGAGGGCAGCTTTGCCATCAGCGATCATAACGGCCCACACGCGCACATGATCGCCGCCGATCCGAGCGGGAAATACGTCTTTTCCACCGATCTTGGGCTGGATCGCCTCTACCAGTACCGTTTTGACGATCGAACAGGGAAGCTGACGCCGAACGATCCGCCGTTTATCAACGCCTCCTCAAAAGGCGCCGGGCCGCGCCACTTTGTCTTTACGCCAAAAGGCGATGCCCTGTGGCTGATTAACGAAGAGGCGTCTACGCTCACCCATTATACCGTGAGCGCCAACGGCACCTTAAAAGAGGGCAAAACGCTTTCAGCCCTGCCGGAAGGCTACAAAGGCACCAGCTTTGCTGCCGGGCTCGCATTAAGCGCCGACGGTAAACAGCTGTATGTGGCTAACCGTTTGCATAACAGCATCGGGCACTTTACCGTAACAGCGGAGGGAACGCTGACGCATCAGGACGACGTCTGGACGCGCGGCGACTACCCGCGCACCCTGACGCTCGATAAGCAGGGGCGCTGGCTGTACGTCATGAACCAGCGCAGCGACAACATCACCCGTTTCCGCGTGGCGCAGGGCGGGAAATTGAGCTTCGAGCCAGACTATACCCCGGTCGGCAGCCCATCCCAGATGGTCATTTCACCTTAAGCTGTAATAAGAGGACAAGCCCGTGCGATTTCCGAACCAACGTTTAGCGCAACTGTTCGATCTGTTGCAAAACGAGACGCTGCCGCAGGACGAGCTGGCGCAGCGGCTGTCGGTCTCCACGCGAACCGTCCGTGCCGATATCACCGCCCTGAACGCGCTGCTGGCAGGCCACGGCGCGCAGTTTATATTGAGCCGGGGCAACGGCTATCAGCTCAAAATTGATGATGCCCAGCGTTACCAGCAGCTGCAGGCATCCCACCCGCGCGCGCTGCGTATTCCCCGGACCGGGCCGGAGCGCGTGCACTATCTGGTGGTGCGTTTTCTCACCTCGGCGTTTTCTCTTAAGCTTGAGGATCTGGCGGACGAGTGGTTTGTCAGCCGCGCCACGCTGCAAAGCGACATGGCCGAAGTCCGCGAGTGGTTCCACCGCTATAACCTGACGCTGGAAACGCGTCCTCGCCACGGCATGAAGCTGTTTGGCAGCGAGATGTCGACCCGCGCCTGCCTGACCGATCTGCTCTGGGAGCTTGCGCAGCAGGACAGCCTGAACCCGCTGGTGACCGACGTGGCGCTGAATGCAGGCGTGGCGGAGCAGATGGTGCCCGTGCTGCACGAGGCGCTGACGCGTCATCACATCCGTCTGACAGACGAAGGCGAGCTGTTCCTGCGCCTGTACTGCGCGGTGTCGGTGCGGCGCATCAGCGAGGGCTATCCGCTGCCGGAATTCCACGCCGAAGACGTGGAAGAGAACGTGCGCGAGGCGGCGAAGGATATCGCCGTCACTATCCAGCAGCTGGCGGGCAAAGCGCTTTCACCTTCGGAGGAGAGCTGGCTGTGCGTGCACATTGCGGCGCGGCAGATTCAGGAGATTGCCCCGAGCGCAATTAACGCGGATGACGACGAAGCGCTGGTCAACTACATCCTGCGCTATATCAACACCCACTATAACTACAATCTGCTGAGCGACGCGCAGCTGCACGCGGACCTGCTCACGCACATCAAAACCATGATCACCCGCGTGCGGTATCAAATCATGATCCCCAATCCGCTGCTGGATAACATCAAGCAGCACTACCCGATGGCGTGGGATATGACCCTCGCGGCGGTGTCGAGCTGGGGAAAATACACGCCGTACGTGATCAGCGAAAACGAGATTGGTTTCCTGGTGCTGCATATCGGCGTCGGGCTGGAGCGCCACTACAACATCGGCTACCAGCGTCAGCCGCGCGTGCTGCTGGTGTGCGACGCAGGTAATGCCATGGTCCGCATGATTGAAGCGGTGCTACAGCGCAAGTACCCGCAAATTGAGGTGGCCCGCACGCTCACCCTGCGCGAGTACGAGCTGGCGGAAACGATTAGCGAAGACTTTGTGATCGCCACCGCCCGCGTCAGCGAAAAGTCCAAACCGGTGGTGACGATCGCCCCGTTCCCGACCGATTACCAGTTAGAGCAGATCGGCAAGCTGGTGCTGGTGGACCGCACCCGCCCGTGGATGCTGGATAAATACTTCGACGCGGCCCATTTCCGCATTATCGACAAGCCCGTTGACCAGCAAACGCTGTTTCGCGAGCTGTGCGCGCAGCTTGAAGGCGAGGGGTTTGTCGGCGCGGAGTTCCTGGATTCGGTCGTTGAGCGTGAAGCCATCGTCAGCACCATGCTCGGCGACGGCATCGCGCTGCCGCACTCCCTCGGCCTTTTAGCGCAGAAAACCGTGGTCTATACCGTCCTCGCCCCGCACGGCGTACAGTGGGGCGACGAAACCGCGCACGTCATCTTCCTGCTCGCCATCAGCAAAAGCGAATACGAAGAGGCGATGGCGATTTACGATATCTTCGTCACCTTCCTGCGTGAACGGGCGATGTCGCGGCTCTGTAGCTGCAGTGACTTTGCCGAATTTAAGGCGGTGGCAATGGAGAGTTTGAGTCGGTTTTGAGAGGCGTTATCCAGAATTCGATGTAATGCGAATGTAATGCTAAACTGCATTACACATTCGATTTTACCGGAGGCATAATGGCCACGCTGAACGTCCGTCTGGATGACAAACTCAAAAACGAGGCTTATGCCGTGCTGGAAAAACTCAATATCACCCCAACGGAAGCCGTGCGATTACTGTTTCAGTACGTCGCGGAGACGGGACGTATGCCGGTGAAAACGGTCACGATTAGCGACAGCGAAGATGCGCTGATACAGACGGTCCGGGAGCGACTGGCGAATCCGCAAAAGGGAATCAAGGTTAGTCTGGATGACTTATGAACTGGCATTTGACCCGAGGGCGTTAAAGGAGTGGAGCAAGCTGGGGCAGACTGTAAAAGGCCAGTTTAAGAAGAAACTTGCGGACGTGCTGGTGAACCCCAGGGTCGAATCGGCCCGCCTGCATGGTCTGCCGGATTGCTACAAAATAAAACTCAGAACGCAGGGTTATCGTTTGGTCTATCAGGTTCAGGACAACGTTGTAACGGTATTTGTTATCGCTATCGGTAAGCGAGAGAAATCAGCCGTTTATCATGATGCAAACAAACGGCTTTAGCGATCATCGTAAATGGTGCACAACCTGATTGCTGCTGCCGCGCCAGATGAGCGCCGGGTCTTTTAAATCTTGCACAAACTTGCCGTCAACCAGGACGTTAATCAGATCCACCACTTCCATTTGCTGCGCGTTCAGCTCATCCAGCCTGTAGCCTGTCCAGACCCAGATATCTTTTCCCGGACACTCTCCCCGAATGCGCTTCACCAGCTTCAGGATATCCGGCACGTTTTGCGGGTGCAGGGGGTCGCCGCCGGAGAGCGAGATCCCCTGGCGTTTGATGCGCGTGTCGTTAAGGTCGTTGACGATCCGGTCTTCCATTTCGGCGGTGAACGGCATGCCGGAATTCAGGCGCCAGGTGCTTTTGTTATAGCAGCCGGGGCATTCGTGGACGCAGCCTGAGACGAACAGGGTGCAGCGGGTGCCGGGACCGTTGACGATGTCGACGGGGTAGTATTGATGATATCGCATAGAAAATGTCCAGAGAATTTGTGCGCGCTGATGCCCTCACCCCGACCCTCTCCCACAGGGAGAGGGAGAAAACCGGCGGCCGGAATAACAATGTGCTCGATCGGTCCCCTCTCCCTTGAGGGAGAGGGGTAGGGTGAGGGGTAGAACCCTGCGCAGAACTTACCCGATCTGCCCATTCCCCAAATGCTTCACGCGACGCTTCACCTCTTCCTGCTTGCCGGCGTTAAACGGACGCGCGTCCGGGCTGCCGAGATATCCGCATACGCGACGGGTCACGGAGACGCGAGCCGCATCGTGGTTGCCGCATTTCGGGCAGGTAAAGCCTTTGCTCGTACACTCAAACTCGCCGGTAAAGCCGCACTCGTAGCACTCGTCGATTGGCGTGTTGGTCCCGTAATACGGCACGTGCTGATAGCTGTAATCCCACACGTCTTCCAGCGCCTTCAGGTTGTGCTGAATGTTCGGGTACTCGCCGTAGCAGATGAAGCCGCCGCTGGCGATCGGCGGATACGCCGCTTCGAAGTCGATCTTGTCGTACGGGTTCACCTTTTTCTCCACGTCGAGGTGGAAGCTGTTGGTGTAATACCCTTTGTCGGTCACGCCTTCCACAATCCCGAACTCGGCGGTGTCCAGACGGCAGAAGCGGTCGCACAGGTTCTCGCTCGGCGTACTGTAGAGGCTAAACCCGTAGCCGGTTTCCTCTTTCCACTGATCAACCGCGTCGCGCAGGCGCTGAACGATGGCGATGCCTTTTTCGCGCAGGGCCTCGCTGTCGTACATATGCGTATCGCCCGCCAATGCGTTGATGGTCTCGTGAATACCGATGTAGCCCAGCGAAATCGACGCGCGGCCGTTTTTGAAGATCTCAGACACGTCATCGTCCGCTTTCAGGCGCACTCCGCAGGCTCCTTCCATATAGAGGATCGGCGCGACGCGGGCTTTGACCCCTTCAAGGCGCGCAATGCGGGTCATCAGCGCCTTACGCGCCAGCTGCAGACGCTCGTCCAGCAGCGTCCAGAATTCCGCTTCATTGCCTTTCGCCTCCAGCGCGATGCGCGGCAGGTTCAGGCTGATAACACCCAGGTTGTTGCGCCCGTCGTGGATCTGCTCGCCGTTTTCATCTTCGTACACGCCGAGGAAGCTGCGGCAGCCCATTGGTGTTTTAAACGAACCGGTCACTTTGACGACCTGATCGTAGTTCAGGATGTCCGGGTACATGCGCTTGCTCGCGCACTCCAGCGCCAGCTGTTTGATGTCGTAGTTCGGATCGCCAAACTTGTGGTTCAGGCCGTCGCGGATAGCGAATACCAGTTTCGGGAACACCGCCGTTTTGCGGTTCTTGCCGAGGCCGGAAATGCGGTTGCGCAGGATGGACTGCTGGATCAGGCGTGATTCCCAGCTGGTGCCCAGACCAAACCCGAAGGTTACAAACGGCGTCTGGCCGTTGGCGGTGTGCAGCGTGTTCACTTCATACTCCAGCGACTGGAAGGCGTCGTAGCACTCTTTCTCGGTGCGGGAGTGCGCGTAGCCGTCGGCGTCTGGGATCTGCCACTCTTCGGCCGTTTTACGATGCTTGTTGAAGCTTGCCGTCACGAACGGGGCCAGCACTTCATCAATGCGGTTAATCGTGGTGCCGCCATAAATATGGCTGGCGACCTGGGCGATAATCTGCGCGGTGACGGCAGTGGCCGTGGAGATTGATTTAGGCGGTTCAATCTCGGCGTTACCCATTTTAAAACCGTGGGTCAGCATGCCTTTCAGGTCGATCAGCATGCAGTTGAACATCGGGAAGAACGGCGAATAGTCGAGATCGTGGTAGTGAATTTCACCGCGCTCGTGCGCCGACACCACGTCGCGCGGCAGCAGGTGCTGACGGGCATAGTGTTTGGCGACGATACCGGCCAGCAGGTCGCGCTGGGTCGGGATCACTTTGCTGTCTTTGTTGGCGTTTTCATTGAGCAGGGCGGAGTTGGTCTGCTCCACCAGGCCACGGATCTCCTGGTTCAGACGACCGCGCTTCTCACGCTGCACGTCACGATCGTGACGGTACTCAATGTAGGCACGCGCCAGCTGCTTGTAAGGCCCCGCCATCAGCTGGTTCTCAACCGCGGTCTGGATCTCGTTGATATCGACCTGGCTGCGTTCGTTCATCTGGCTGCTAACGACTTCTGCGACGGTGGCGCAGTAATCTGCGTCATCGACTCCCGCTGCTTTAGCTGCACGCAGAATGGCTTCCTGGATGCGCTCTGATTTAAACGGCACTTTACAGCCATCACGTTTCATCACATGCGGTGTCATGATCACTCCATTTTTTGAAAACAGGTTATCCACAGAGGTGGAGAAGTAATAACCGGGCGTATTCCCCGCCGGGCCAAAGACTTCCCGCGTTCCCAGCTCGTGTTATCCACAATTCCGGCCAGCGTAAGCGCCGTCTTGTTGTTGGAATAGTAGACGATAAATACAAGATGTTGGGTCGGTGTGCATTTTAAGTGCTACATATAGTGATTTGCATCAAACATGTTTGCGATTTATTTGATGCAGAACAAAGTAAAAAGACGAGAGTACAAACGACGGGCGCTTCAGCGATTGTAAAGGCGCGCGAGAAAAATCTGATTA
This sequence comes from Enterobacter sp. QK-SA4, assembly GCF_056856775.1. Lineage (NCBI taxonomy): Bacteria > Pseudomonadati > Pseudomonadota > Gammaproteobacteria > Enterobacterales > Enterobacteriaceae > Enterobacter > Enterobacter sp. QK-SA4. Next base: position 4,227,866 of record NZ_JBXFXH010000007.1, on the reverse strand, counting down.
ATTATTCAACAAAAACAGCAAAGTAAGCCGGGTGCTGAGCCGCACCCGGCAGGGAAAGTTACTGCTGCAACCACCAGACGGCTTCAAACGGACGGAGTGACGTCGTTTGCGGTGCCGGGTAGTTACTCATCAGCGCCTGCGACTTATCGCTGAGAGCCTCTGTCTGCCATTCCTGCGGCCTAGGACTCAGGTTCGCCGCTACCATCAGCGTCTGCCCCTGCCACTGACGACGGTAACACCAGAGGTAAGGATGCTCCGGCAGGAGATCCTCATAATCTCCCCACGTCAGCACAGGCAGGGTTTTACGCAGGCCGATCAGCGACTGGTAGGTGTAGAACACCGAATCCGGGTCGTCGAGCGCGGCGCGGGCGTTCACCGTCTCGTAGTTATCGCAGACGCCAATCCACGGCTCGCCCTCGGTAAAGCCCGCATTGTGCGACGCGTCCCACTGCATTGGGGTTCGTCCGTTATCACGGGACTTACTCGCCAGAATCGCCAGTAATTCATCCGGCTCGCGGCCGTTGGCGCGCAGTTCGGCGAACATGTTCAGGCTCTCCACGTCGCGGTAATCGGTGATGCGGCTGAAGTGCGGGTTGGTCATCCCCAGCTCTTCGCCCTGGTAGATATACGGCGTGCCCTGCATGCCGTGCAGCACCATGCCGAGCATCTTCGCGGCCTGTACGCGGTATTCTCCTTCGTCACCAAAGCGTGACACGATGCGCGGCTGATCGTGGTTACACCAGAACAGCGCGTTCCAGGCCCTGTTGTGCATGCCCTGCTGCCAGTGGCGGAAGAGGGTTTTCAGCGCCACGAAGTCCGGCTTTGCCTTCGTCCACTTTTCGCCGCCGGGGTAGTCCACCTTCAGGTGATGGAAGTTAAAGGTCATCGACAGCTCGCTGCCGTCGAGCGAGGCGTACTGCTGGCAGTTCTCCAGCGAGGTCGAGGACATCTCGCCCACCGTCATCAGGTTGCGCGGGGTGAAGACGTCCCGGCTCATCTCCTGCAGATATTCGTGAACGCGCGGCCCGTCGGTATAGAAGCGGCGGCCGTCTCCGGTGTTGTCGTCCGGGAAATCCTGATCTTTTGAAATCAGGTTAATCACGTCGAGACGCAAGCCGTCCACGCCGCGATCGGCCCAGAACTCGCACACCTTTTTCAGCTCGGCGCGCACTTCAGGGTTTTCCCAGTTGAGGTCCGCCTGCTCCGGGGCGAACAGGTGCAGATAGTACTGCTCGCTCTCGGCGTGCCAGCGCCAGGCGTTGCCGCCAAACTTGGAGCGCCAGTTGTTGGGAAGCTGCTCCGGCGTGCCGTCGCGCCAGATGTAGAACTGGCGGTACGGGCTCGCTTTGTTCAGCGACTCGCGGAACCAGGCGTGCTGCGTGGAGGTGTGGTTAAACACCATATCCAGCACGATGCGGATGCCGCGCTCGTGCGCCCGGGCAACCAGCTCGTCGAAATCATCCAGCGTGCCGTAGGCCGGATCGATGGCGGTGTAATTCGCCACGTCGTAACCGTTATCCACCTGCGGGGAGATATAAAATGGCGTCAGCCAGATGGCGTCGATGCCGAGGATTTTCAGGTAGTCCAGACGCTTCGTCACGCCGCGCAGATCGCCGGTGCCGCTGCCGGTGGTGTCCTGGAAACTCTTTGGGTAAATCTGATAGATGACGCCGTTCTGCCACCAGTGAGGAAGGGTATTCATAATGCGTTCCTGCAAATGCGAAGGGGCGCAACTGCGCCCCGAAAGAAGAAGTTAAACAATCTGCAGCGAGCCCTGACGGAACTTACGCTGGTAAACCACGGTGGTGAGCGCCATTGGGACGATAATCGCGATGGCCATCGCCAGGGCAAACACCTGCCAGTAAGCGGGCTGGATGGAGAGAATGCCCGGCAGGCCGCCGACGCCAATCCCGTTTGCCATTACGCCGTTCAGACCGCACACCAGGCCCGCCAGACCGGAACCGATCATCGCGCAGAGCATCGGGAAGCGGTACTTCAGGTTGATACCGTACATCGCCGGTTCGGTGACGCCGAGGTAGGCAGAGATGGCCGCCGGAACGGAGATCTCACGCTCGTTGTGCTTGCGGCTGACGATGATGATGCCGGTAACCGCCGACGCCTGTGCAATGTTAGACAGGGCGATAATCGGCCAGACCGGCGTGCCGCCGAGGCTCTGGATCATCTGCATATCAATGGCCAGTGTGGTCTGGTGCACGCCGGTGATCACCAGCGGGGCGTACAGGAAGCCAAACAGTGCGGCTCCAATCGGCGCGAAGCTGCCGGTCATCAGGTGACGCACCGCGAAGGCCACGCCGTCGCCGATCATGCGGCCAAACGGACCGATAAAGGCGTGCGCCAGGAACACCGCCAGAATCAGCGAGCAGACCGGCACCACCACCAGATAGAGGTAATCCGGCACGATGCGCTTCAGGCGCGTTTCAATAAAGCCCAGCGCCAGACCCGCCAGCAGGGCCGGAATGACCTGCGCCTGATAGCCCACTTTGGCGATAGTAAACAGGCCGAAGTTCCACACCTCAGGCACCTGCTGACCAAGTAAGTAAGCGTTCATTAACTGTGGAGAGACCAGCGTGACGCCCAGCACGATACCGAGAATCGGCGTGCCGCCCATCTTGCGCACCGCGGACCAGCAAATCCCGACCGGCAGATAGAAGAAGATCGCCTCGCCAATCAGCCACAGGAAATCGTAAACGGTTTTCAGCGCCGGATACATCTGCGCCAGGGTTTTGCCGTCGCTCATCGGTACATCGCCGATGACGTTACGGAAGCCTAAGATTAAGCCCCCGCTGATCAGCGCCGGCAGCAGCGGGAAGAAAATTTCCGCGAAGTGGGAAATCAGCTGCTCGTGCCACTTCATATTCTGGCGCGCGGCCTTCTTCGCCTGCTCTTTATCGGCGGAGGAGTGCCCGGTTGTCGCCAGCAGAGCCTGATAGTAATCGCCCACTTCGGTACCAATAACGACCTGGAACTGCCCGGCGTTGGTGAAGCAGCCTTTGACCATGGAAAGTTCTTCAATGGCCTTCGGGTTGGCTTTGGCCGGATCGTTCAGCACGAAGCGCAGGCGGGTAATGCAATGGCTGACGGTAGCGATGTTTTCGCGGCCACCGACCAGGACGATCAGCCGATCGATATCTGCTTGTTTGACTTTACTCATCATGAAACCTCATGACAGATGGTGAGGGGTGTAATGACCTGAGCGCAAGCCTACTCCTTCAGCGTGACGGCGAAAATGGGAACGTTCCCGAAATCGGGCGAAGATCACAATAATCTGTTTTAGAGGGGTTACGAAAGGTGAGCGGGAATGACGATCTGACGGGGCTCTGAACGCCCGTTTATCTGCTCGATCAGCTGCGCGGCGGCCTGCCTGCCGGACTCGGCGTAGCCCGGATCGACGGTGATAATTTCCGGGTGCAGGAACTTCATCAGCGGCGTGCTGCCGACGCTCGCCACCTGCAGGTTATCGATGCGCTGCTCCTGCAGATATTTGCTCGCACCCAGCGCCAGGGTATCCGTGGCACATACCAGCGCCGTGGTCTGCGGCGTCAGAACGCTGGCGACCTGCTCGTAGCCCTGCTTCATGCCCAGCCCCGGCAGGGAGGCCACGGCGGAGAGATTGTGCTTTTTGCAAAAAGCCAGGTAGGCCTCATGCCGACGCTTGCCGGTGGTGACGTCCGCGTGCGGGACGCCGAGGAAGCTGATGTGGCGATGGCCTTCGTCAAACAGGCGCTGCATCAGGGTGATAATCGCGCCCTCGTCGTCATAGCAGACGGAGGCAAACCCGTGGGCGTCGCGCGCCAGCAGCACCAGCGAAGGCTGCCAGGGTTTCAGCATCTCGTCTTTGATGCCGGTAAAGCCAAACAGCACCACGCCGTCAATGTTGCGCCGCTGGAGCATGCCCAGGTGCTCTTCAACCAGCTGCACAGAAAACTGACTCTCCATCATGATCGGATCATACCCCTGCTCGTAGAAGGCGGGCAGCATGGTCTGCACGGCGAGGTTTTCAGACAGAGAATCCAGACGCGAGACAATGATGGCGACCACTTTATCACTCTGCCCGCGCATGGCGCGCGCGGAGCGGGAAGGGGAAAACCCGTGCTGATTCATGACCGCCTCAACGCGCTCGCGGGTGCGTTCGCTGACGCCGCTTTCGTTGTTCAGCACGCGTGAGACGGTCGATTTCCCCACGCCGCTTAAACGCGCGATGTCTTTAATCGTAAGGCGGTTCTGCATGCTGTATTCCCTGTAACAACGACGATGTAGTGAATTGAGCCTAATGCTATAGCGCGATTTCGCTATGGGCAAAGTCTGGTTTACGTTTGGTTTATTTGCAGGGGGGTATAATACCGCCCGAATCGTCATAAAGGGTATGCCTAAATCCCTGGACTGCGCGGCAACACCCTGTTTTTTTTACTTACCGGAGGCTTCATGGATCCCGATCCCACACCTCTCCTGAACGGGAGAATGCGTTCTTTCCGGTAAGCCAGCTTTTGCTGTCTCACCGGCGTGAGGCAGCAACGTCTTAAACGTTCCTGCTTAAAAAATTAAGTGCCTCTCAGGTACGGCTTCGCCACGCCTGAAGGAATTGCTGCATCCGCCCCGGCGGATGCGGAGGAATGACTATGTTTAAAAATATCACCCGGCAGCTGCAGGCTCTGCTGAGCCGACACCTGCCACACCGTCTTGTTCAGCGCGACCCGCTGCCAAACGCCAAAAACATGGCGGGCGCGGCGATCCCCGCCTCCCTGACCGAACGCTGCCTGAACGTGGCGGCGATGGATGAAAACGAAGTCTGGCGCGCGTTCGGCGGACACCCGGAAGGGCTCAACGCGGCCGAAGTGGAAAAAATCCGCGCCGTGCACGGCGATAACCAGATCCCGGCGCAAAAGCCGTCTCCGTGGTGGGTGCACCTGTGGCTCTGCTACCGCAACCCGTTCAACCTGCTGCTGACCGTGCTCGGCCTTATCTCTTACGCGACGGAAGATCTGTTTGCCGCAGGGGTGATTGCCCTGATGGTGGGTATCTCCACGCTGCTGAACTTTATTCAGGAAGCGCGCTCCACCAAAGCGGCGGACGCCCTGAAGGCGATGGTCAGCAACACCGCGACCGTCTCGCGCGTGATTAACGATCTCGGCGAAAACGCCTGGGTGGAGCTGCCTATCGACCAGCTGGTGCCGGGCGATCTGGTGAAGCTGGCCGCGGGGGACATGATCCCGGCGGATTTACGCATCATCCAGGCGCGCGATTTGTTCGTGGCGCAGGCCTCGCTGACCGGGGAATCCCTACCCGTTGAAAAGGTAGCGCGCAGCCGCGACCCGCAGCAGATGAACCCGCTCGAGTGTGACACCCTGTGCTTTATGGGCACCACGGTGGTCAGCGGCACCGCGCAGGCGATTGTCACCGCCACCGGGGGCAACACCTGGTTTGGACAGCTTGCCGGGCGCGTCAGCGAGCAGGAGAGCGAGCCGAATGCCTTCCAGAAAGGGATTGGCCGCGTCAGCATGCTGCTGATCCGCTTTATGATGGTGATGACGCCGATCGTGCTGCTGATCAACGGCTACACCAAAGGCGACTGGTGGGAAGCGGCCCTGTTTGCGCTCTCCGTGGCCGTTGGCCTGACGCCGGAAATGCTGCCGATGATTGTCACCTCCACGCTGGCGCGCGGGGCGGTGAAGCTCTCTAAACAGAAAGTGATCGTTAAACACCTCGACGCCATCCAGAACTTTGGCGCGATGGACATCCTCTGCACCGATAAAACCGGCACCCTGACGCAGGACAAAATCGTGCTGGAGAACCACACCGATATCTCCGGCAAAACCAGCGAGCGCGTCCTGCACAGCGCGTGGCTGAACAGCCATTACCAGACCGGGCTGAAAAACCTGCTCGACGTCGCGGTGCTGGAAGGGGTGGACGAGGAATCCGCCCGCACGCTCTCCGGCCGCTGGCAGAAGGTGGATGAGATCCCGTTCGACTTCGAGCGCCGCCGCATGTCGGTGGTGGTGAGCGAGCAGACGGACGTGCACCAGCTGATCTGCAAAGGGGCGCTGCAGGAGATCCTCAACGTGTCGACGCAGGTTCGCTATAACGGCGACATCGTGCCGCTGGACGACACCATGCTGCGCCGCATCAAGCGCGTCACCGACAACCTGAACCGTCAGGGGCTGCGCGTGGTGGCGGTCGCGAGCAAGTTCCTGCCCGCGCGCGAGGGTGACTATCAGCGTATCGATGAATCCGATCTGATCCTCGAGGGCTACATCGCCTTCCTCGATCCGCCGAAAGAGACCACCGCGCCGGCGCTGAAGGCGCTGAAGGCGAGCGGTATTACCGTCAAAATTCTCACCGGCGACAGCGAGCTGGTGGCGGCCAAAGTGTGCCATGAAGTGGGGCTGGACGCGGGCGACGTGGTGGTGGGGAGCGATATTGAGCACCTGTCCGACGATGAGCTGGCGAAGCTTGCCCAGCGTACCACGCTGTTTGCCCGCCTGACGCCGATGCACAAAGAGCGCATCGTCACCCTGCTTAAGCGCGAAGGACACGTGGTGGGCTTTATGGGAGACGGCATCAACGACGCGCCCGCGCTGCGTGCGGCGGACATCGGTATTTCCGTCGATGGCGCGGTGGACATCGCCCGCGAAGCGGCGGATATCATCCTGCTGGAAAAGAGCCTGATGGTGCTGGAGGAAGGCGTGATCGAAGGTCGCCGTACCTTTGCCAACATGCTCAAGTACATCAAAATGACCGCCAGCTCCAACTTCGGTAACGTCTTCAGCGTGCTGGTGGCGAGCGCGTTTCTGCCGTTCCTGCCGATGCTGCCGCTGCACCTGCTGATCCAGAACCTGATGTACGACGTGTCTCAGGTAGCGATCCCGTTTGATAACGTCGACGACGAGCAGATCCAGAAGCCGCAGCACTGGAACCCGGCGGATCTCGGGCGCTTTATGCTGTTCTTTGGGCCGATCAGCTCCATCTTCGACATCCTGACCTTCTGCCTGATGTGGTTTGTGTTCCACGCCAACACCCCGGAACACCAGACGCTGTTCCAGTCCGGCTGGTTTGTGGTAGGTCTGCTGTCGCAGACGCTGATTGTGCATATGATCCGTACCCGCCGCATTCCGTTCATCCAGAGCCGTGCCGCATGGCCGCTGATTGTGATGACGGGCATTGTGATGGCGCTCGGTATCGCGCTGCCGTTCTCGCCGCTTGCAGGCTACCTGCAGCTGCAGGCGCTGCCGCTGAGCTACTTCCCGTGGCTGGTGGCAATCCTTGCGGGCTATATGGTGCTGACGCAGATGGTGAAAGGATTCTATGCGCGTCGGTATGGATGGCAGTAAAAACATATCCTCACCCTAACCCTCTCCCTGGAAGGGAGAGGGGACCGCTCGGTGCCGCCTTTCACCCTCGCCCCTTTGGGGAGAGAGCCGTGGTGAGGGGACTGGCTTTCCTCCCAAATTCAACAACCTGTGATCTCCGTCGGCGCATTCGCTTGACGACAAATTGAGCGCATGTTAACAGAATGTTTTGCCTTTATTTGGCCCGTCAGATAAGGAACATTCATGTTACGGTACAGTCTCTTAACCGCCGGGCTGATGCTCGGCGCCTCTGCGTTTGCCGCCCCGGCAGGCGATCTCCCTTTGATGCCCTGGCCTGCCAAGGTCGAACGCCCGACGACCCAGGGCGCGCTGGTGCTCAGCAACAACGTATCCATTAGCGTCAGCGGGGACGATCTCGGTGACGCCGTCAGCCGCCTGCGCCAGCGCATCGCCCTGCAAACCGGCTGGACGCTGCAGCCGCAGGCTGAAAAGCCAGACAAACCGACCATCCGCATCGCGATTGCCAAAAAGGTGAAGCCGCAGCCGCTGCCGGACAGCGATGAAAGCTACAGGCTGACGGTGGACGCCAGCGGCGTCGATATCTCCGCCAACACCCGCTTCGGCGCGCTGCGCGCCATGGAAACGCTGCTCCAGCTGATGCAGAACGGCGCGGAAAACACCTCGCTGCCGTGGGTCACCATTGAAGATTCGCCGCGCTTCCCGTGGCGCGGGCTGCTGCTCGACTCGGCGCGCCACTTTATTCCGCTGCCGGATATCAAGCGCCAGATCGACGGCATGGCCGCGGCGAAGCTCAACGTCCTGCACTGGCACCTGACCGACGATCAGGGCTGGCGCTTCAGCTCGAAGCGCTACCCTAAGCTGACGCAGCTTGCCAGCGACGGGCTGTACTACACGCCTGAACAGATGCGCGAGGTGGTGCGTTACGCCGCCGAGCGCGGCATTCGCGTGGTGCCGGAGATCGACATGCCGGGCCACGCCTCGGCGATTGCCGTGGCCTACCCGGAGCTGATGAGCGCGCCGGGGCCGTACGCCATGGAACGCCACTGGGGCGTGCTGAAGCCGGTGCTGGATCCGACAAAAGACGCAACTTACGCTTTTGCCGACGCAATGGTTAGCGAACTGGCGACGATCTTCCCCGATCCGTATCTGCATATCGGCGGTGACGAGGTCGACGACAGCCAGTGGAAAGCGAACGCCGCGATCCAGAATTTCATGCGCGACAACAGGCTGGCGGACAGCCACGCGCTGCAGGCGTACTTCAACCGTAAACTGGAGACGATCCTTGAGAAGCACCACCGGCAGATGGTCGGCTGGGACGAGATCTATCATCCCGACCTGCCGAAAAGCATTCTGATCCAGTCCTGGCAGGGCCAGGACGCGCTGGGGCAGGTGGCGCAGAACGGCTACAAGGGCATTCTCTCCACCGGTTTCTATCTCGACCAGCCCCAGTCCACCGCCTATCACTACCGCAACGAAATTGTCCCGCAGGGCCTGAACGGCGTGGACGTGATTGCAGACACCGACAGCGTCCAGAGCTGGGCCTTTTCCATGCCGCGCCTGAAGGGCAAGCCGGTGGAGGGGAGCTTCACGCTGGTGAAAGGGGACGCAGGCTGGCGCGGATTTATTGATTTTGCCGGGAAATCCCGCCGCGCGGTGCAGGATATTGAATGGCGCGATGACAGCCAGGTGACCTTCACCGTCGATACGTGGATGGGCGAGACGCGCCCGGTGGTCTCCGTTGATAACGACAAGCTTACCGGCTATTTCCTGGTGGGGAATACGCGTTACCCAATCAGCGGCACGCGTCTGGACGCGGTGCCGAAAGGCATTCCGCCCGTCGTGCCGGACGCGGCGAACCAGGCCAACCTGCTCGGCGGGGAAGCCGCGCTGTGGGCGGAAAACGTGGTGGCGCCGGTGCTGGATATCCGCCTGTGGCCGCGCACCTTCGCGGTGGCGGAGAGGCTGTGGTCCGCGCAGGACGTCAACGACGTCGACAACATGTACACCCGCCTGCAGGCGATGGACAGCTGGTCGACGGTGTCGGTCGGGCTGCAGCAGCATACCCAGCAGCAGGTGCAGTTCACGCGCCTTGCCGGTAATGCCGACACGCTGCCGCTGCAGATCCTCGCTCAGGCGGTAGAGCCCGCGCAGTATTACACCCGCCAGCACCTGAAGTTCCAGGCGGGAAACTATCATCAGTTCGAACCGCTCAACCGCTTCGCCGATGCGCTGAACGCCGAAAGCGCCACCGTGCGCCAGATGAACAAATGGGCGGACCGCCTGGTGAGCGATGCGGAAGACGCGGAAAGCGCCGACGCGCTGCGCCACGTCTTTAACCGCTGGCAGAGCAATACCAGCGACGCGCTGGCGTTAAGCGAAAACAGCTATCAGCTGAAGGCGATGAAGCCGGTGATCCAGGAGGTGGATAAGCTGGCCTCCATTGGCCTGAGGCTGACGGATCTGGTGGCGCGCCAGGGCACGCTGGATGATAAAGAGATAGCCTCGATTCAGAGCGAGCTGGATAACGCGGCGAAGGTTCAGGACGAGGTGGTGATTGCGGCGGTCTATCCGCTGGAGACGCTGCTCAGGGCGACGAGGAATCAGTAGCAAGCAACAAAAAAGGCAGCCCGGGCTGCCTTTTTTATCGCCAAAACGAATTAGCGACGTACCGCAATCGCTTCGATTTCAATTTTCACGTCTTTTGGCAGACGGGCCACTTCCACGCAGGAGCGCGCCGGGAAGGTGGCGTTGTGCTCGGTGAAGAACGCTTCGTAAGTGGCGTTAACGGTCGCGAAATCGTTCAGATCCTTCACGAAAACGGTGGTTTTCACGATATCGCCCACTTTCAGACCGGCAGATTCAACGATAGCCTGCACGTTTTCCAGCGACTGACGCGCCTGTGCCGCGACGTCTTCCGGCACCGCGCCGGTTTTTGGGTTCACCGGGATCTGCCCGGAAGTGATGATCATGCTACCCAGATCAACGCCCTGAACGTAAGGGCCGATAGCCGCGGGTGCATTTTCCGTCGCGAGTACTTTGCTCATGTTTTCTCCAGAATGACAGCGTTAAGAATGTTCCCGGCCATTATAACAGCCGGGATTTCATTACCAACCTCAATTAGTTGGCCAGCACCACATAATGAGAAAACTCTTTTTCGCAGTATTTGCATTTGAGCGCGATGTCATCGGCGCGTTTTTTCACTGCAAAGCTGGAAGAAACCGGCTCAGCGTGACTGATGCAGTTGCTGTTCGGGCAGACCAGCACGCTTTCGATACGATCCGGCAGGCTCGGGCGGGATTTGCCGACCACTTCATACTCGTCGATGCGGTTGACGGTGGCGTCCGGCGCGTACAGCGACAGCTGGTTGACCTGCTCGTCGGTCAGGAACGTGTTCTCGATTTTAATCAGGTCCTTGCGACCCATCTCGCCCGACGGCAGGTTCAGGCCGATGGTGATGCGCTGGTCCGTTTCGGTCAGTTTGAACAGCGTCAGCAGCTTAAAGCCCACCTGCGCAGGGATGTGGTCAATCACGGTGCCACGCTTGATGGCTTCAACCTGGAGTTTGTTATCGTGCGTCATGGTCGTCTCCCCTTACAGAGCTAATTCGCGATTCAGAACCAGTGCCAGTAACGCCTGGCGGGCGAAGATGCCGTTTCCGGCCTGCTGGAAGTACCAGGCGTGCGGCGTTTTGTCCACGTCTGTGGTGATCTCATCGATGCGCGGCAGCGGGTGCAGCACCTTCATGTTGTCGCGTGCGCCCTCGAGGTCGCTGGCGCGCAGCACGAACTGTGCCTTCACGTTGGCGTATTCGGACGGATCCAGACGCTCTTTCTGCACGCGGGTCATGTAGAGAATATCCACGTGGCTCATCACCTCTTCGATGCTGGCGTGCAGGCTCCACTGAATGCCTTTCTCATCCAGCATGTCGAGAATGTACTGCGGCATCGCCAGCGCGTCCGGCGCGATGAAGAAGAAGCGGTTGCCGTTAAATTTCGCCAGCGCCTGGGTCAGGGAGTGGACGGTGCGGCCATACTTCAGGTCGCCGACCATGGCGATATTCAGGTTCTCGAGCTTGCCCTGCGTTTCCTGAATGGTGAACAGATCCAGCAGGGTCTGCGTCGGGTGCTGGTTGGCACCGTCACCGGCATTCAGCACCGGAATGCCGCCGGAAAACTCGGTCGCCAGGCGCGCCGCGCCCTCCTGCGGGTGACGCATCACAATCGCGTCGACGTAGGTGCTAATCACTGAAATAGTATCCGCCAGGGTTTCGCCTTTTTTACCCAGCGACGTGTTGCTGCTGTCCGAGAAGCCCACCACGCTCGCGCCCAGGCGGTGCATGGAGGTTTCAAAGGAGAGGCGGGTGCGGGTCGAGGCTTCGAAGAAGCAGCTCGCAATCACCTTGTGCTTCAGCAGCTCTGGTTGCGGATTGGCCTTCAGTTTTGCCGCGGTTTCCAGAACCAGTTCCAGCTCTTCGCGGCTGAGGTCGTTTATGGAAATGATGTGTTTTTGATAAAGCGGATTCATGTTTATCTCCTGACGCCGGGCAAAAAAAAGCCCCTCAAATGAGGGGCTCTGGGAATAGGTTTAGCAACGGGAAGAAAAACGGCAGGCCAGCGTCTGATTTCAGACGCGGTAAGACGTTATGTCGTACACGCTTGACCATGCTTCCTCCCGGCAAATTGTCGGGCATTATACGCAGCTCGCTTTTCGGATCAAGCGATTTAATGCACGCTTTACTCAATGCAAACGGTTCTTTATGAATATTAATGCGTTCTGAGTAAATAATTAATTTGCTTATGCACCAGTGCGGTGCGCTTCACGACCCGGGGAGCGACCCAGACGATACTGCTGCCGGCCACCACGCCTAAAATTTCCGGTAGCTGGTGATAATCCAGAATACGCGCCACCGCGCGGCCATATCCGGCGACGGTATGAACAAGGATAAACTCGCTATTGTGCTCGACGCTGACCACCATTTCGGACACGGTACGCGCGGCGTCGGGGGCAGGGCGCAGCTGGGGATTCAGCGAATAAATCTTAAGCCCTTTGGCATTTCGAATTTTTATGACGCCGAGCAATTTAAGCAGACGTGAAACGGTGGACTGGCTGATGGTCTCAAAACCACGCTCCTGCAAATCCCGGCGGATCTCCTCCTGAGAAAGATAGCTCTTTTCTGCGATCAGGCGCTGGCAGACCGTCAGCTGTAGTTGCTCTTTGGGAGAGTACTCTTCGTAATCCATCATAGTTCCCATATCAGTTCCTGAAATAACCGGTGGCACCGCACCGATCCGTAGGCCGGATAAGCGCAGCGCCATCCGGCAAATCACAACAAGGCACCCAGACTTAACGCCACCATAATCACCACCGTTAAAATGCCCAGCAGCGGCGCTACCCATTTCAGATAACGCACGTAGGGCACGCGGGCGATAGCCAGCCCGCCCATCACGACGGCAGAAGTGGGCGTGACGAGGTTAACGATGCCGGAGGCCGACTGGTAAGCCGTCACCACCAGGTCGCGGTTGACGTTAGCGAAATCGGCAAGCGGCGCCATGATCGGCATCGTCAGAACGGCCAGGCCGGATGAAGAAGGCACAAGAAACGACAGCACGACCTCCAGCCAGTACATCACGTTGATAAACGCTACCGTGGACAACCCGCTGACCAGCCCTTCCGCGCTGTGCAAAATGGTGTGGGTAATCATGCCCTTATCCATGATGACTACGATACCGCGCGCGATGCCGATAATCAGCGCGACGCCCAGCAAATCTCGCGCGCCGTTGATAAACGTCGACGTCAGCTCCTCTTCGCTCATGCGGGCAATCAGGCCGACGATAATCGCGCTGGCGAGAAACACCGCCGAGATCTCTGCCATCCACCAGCCCAGCACCGCCACGCCGTAGATCATCACCGCGAAGGCGAGGGCGAAAATCACCAGGATGATTTTGCGCACCAGGGTGAATTCCAGCGACTGTTCGCCCTTGTCGCCGAGGAAATGGGCGCGGTTCTCTTCCTGCTTATCCGCAACGATCGACAGCGACGGATCCTGGCGCACCTTACGGGCGTAGCGCATCACCCACGCCACGCAGATGATCCAGCCGATGACCAGCAGCGCCACGCGCAGGGCGATACCGTTAGTGAAGGGGATCCCGGCGGCGTTGGCGGCGATCACCGTGGCAAACGGGTTAATGGTAGAGCCAAGCGTGCCGATCCCCGCCCCGAGCAGCACGGTAGAGGCGGCGACAACCGGATCGAACCGGGCGGCCAGCATCACCGGGACCAGCAGGGTGTAGAACGGCAGCGACTCTTCGGCCATGCCGTAAATCGTGCCGCCTGCGGCGAATAGCGCCATCAGGATCGGGATCATCCACTCCTCGCGCCCGCGTAGTCGCGTTGTGACGCGTTCGATCCCGGCATCAATCGCCCCGGTTTTGGTGACGATCCCGAGAAAACCGCCGATGATCAGGATAAACAGCGCGACGTCGATCGCCCCGGCCTGGCCGGAGACCGGATCGTACAGCCCGGCGATGGGCGCCATCAGGACGGAAACCAGCCCCTGCGGATGTGCCGCCACGTGCGCGTACGTTCCGGCAATCGGGACTTCTTTACCGAGGGTTTCGTTCATCGCCATCTGGTACTGACCGGCGGGGATGACCCAGCTCAGCGCCGCCACAACGGCAATCAGGAAAAAGAGAATGGTGTAAGCGGAGGGAAACTTAAACTTGCCCATGATGTTCTCCTTAAACCCGGCGCACCCCTTGGCGCGCCGGGCGGTGATTAGTCGCCGAGTGTCGCCACCATGACCGCTTTAATGGTGTGCATGCGGTTCTCTGCTTCGTCGAAGACGATGGAGTTCGGTGATTCGAAGACCTCTTCCGTCACCTCCAGCCCCTTCAGGCCGTATGCCATCTCGATCTCGCGGCCCACTTTGGTGTGTTCGTTATGGAACGCCGGCAGGCAGTGCATAAACTTGACGTTCGGGTTGCCTGTGGCCTTCATCACGTCCGCGTTGATTTGATACGGCTTCATCAGGCTGACGCGCTCGGCCCAGGCTTCCTTCGGCTCGCCCATGGAGACCCACACGTCGGTGTAGAGGAAATCGGTCCCCCGCACGCCTTCTTCCACGTCGTCGGTGAGGGTGATGCGCGCGCCCGTCTCTTTGGCGATGGCGCGGCACTGCTCAACCAGCCCGGCTTCCGGCCAGAAGGATTTCGGCGCGACGAGGCGGATATCCATCCCCATCTTGGCCGCGCCGACCATCAGCGAGTTGCCCATGTTGTTGCGCGCGTCGCCGAGATAGGCAAAGCTCAGCTCCGGCAGGGTTTTGCCCGGCGCGTGCTCCAGCATGGTCATCAGGTCGGCGAGGATCTGCGTTGGGTGAAACTCGTCGGTCAGGCCGTTCCACACCGGCACGCCCGCGTACTCGCCCAGCTCCTCAACGATGGCCTGGCCGTAGCCGCGGTATTCGATACCGTCATACATGCGCCCCAGCACGCGGGCGGTGTCTTTCATCGACTCTTTATGGCCGATCTGCGATCCGCTTGGGCCGAGGTAGGTCACCTGCGCGCCCTGGTCGAACGCACCCACTTCGAAGGCGCAGCGGGTGCGGGTGGAGGTTTTTTCAAAGATCAGGGCGATGTTTTTCCCGACCAGGGTTTGCTTTTCACGTCCGGCTTTTTTGGCGGCCTTCAGCTCGATGGCGAGGTCGATCAGGTACTGGATCTCCGCCGGGGTGTAGTCCAGCAGTTTCAGGAAGTTACGGTTTTTCAGATTGATGGTCATGGGTAAATCCTTTTTAAAATTTGCTGTTTGATGCCCTCACTCCGGCCCTCTTCCACGGGGAGAGGGTGTAATCGTCCCCTCTCCCTTAGGGAGAGGGTTAGGGTGAGGGGAAAACGACTCAGTTACGAATCAACGTGCCTTTCTCGCCCGCGAGGATCTCCGCGCCATCGGCCAGCGCGCCGATCCCGGCAATGCCGTTGCAGGCCTCAACAAACTCGCGGCAGGCGGCCACTTTCGGCCCCATCGATCCGGCGTCGAACTGCATGCCTCTGAGCAGCTCCGGCGTCACCTGCGCCAGCGGGCGCTGGGTCGGCTTGCCCCAGTCGAGGTACACCGCGTCGGCATCGGTCAGGATCAGCAGGGCGTCGGCCTCGATCTGGCGCGCCAGCAGGGCGGCGGAGAGGTCTTTGTCGATCACCGCCTCAATGCCGCGATAGCCGTTGGCGTTCTCCACTACCGGCACGCCGCCGCCGCCGTTGCAGATCACCAGGTGATCGCGCTGGATCAGCGCCGTGATGGCGTCGCTCTCGACGATGCGTTTCGGCTGCGGTGACGGCACCACGCGGCGGAAGTAGCTGCCGTCGGCCTTAAACACCCAGCCTTTCTCCGCGGCCAGCGCTTTCGCCTGCGCTTCGCTGTACACCGGGCCGATGTATTTGGTCGGGTTGCTGAAGGCAGGGTCGGCAGCGTCCACTTCCACCTGCGTGAGCAGGACGCTCACCTCGCGCTGCGGCAGGCTGTTTTTCAGCGCCTGCTGGAGCATGTAGCCGATCATTCCCTGGCTTTCGGCGCCGAGAACGTCCAGCGGGTAGGGCGTCACTTTGTCGTAGGCGCTGTTCTGCAGCGCCAGCAGCCCGACCTGCGGTCCATTGCCGTGCACCAGCACTACGCGCCACTGTTCCATCAGCCCGGCGATGGTGCGGGCGGCCTGCTCGATGTTCTGGCGCTGGATATCCGCTTCCAGCGGCTCGCCGCGCTTGAGCAGCGCGTTGCCGCCCAGCGCAACAACCAGAGTGGGTTTTCGTTCCATGATGGCTCCTTTAAATTCCGTCGCGTTCCAGCGGGCAGCTCATGCAGCGCGCGCCGCCGCGGCCGCGTCCGAGCTCGTCGCCAGGGATGGGCAGCACGGTGATGCCCGCTTTGTCGTACTTCTCGTTGGTCCAGACGTTGCGCTCGTAGCCGATCACCACGCCCGGGCGGATAGTCAGCACGTTGTTGGCATCGTTCCACTGCTCGCGTTCGGCTTCAAAGGCGTCGCCGCCGGTGGTGATCAGGCGCACCTGGCTAATGCCGAGCGCTTTCTCGATGGCGTGCAGCAGGTCGGTTTCCTGAGTGCGCAGCAGGCCGCCGCGTCCGTCCGGGGTGAGTGTCCAGCACTGGGCGTCCTTGCGCACCACTTCCGGGTAGACGGAGAAGGTATCCACGTCTATGTGGGTCATGACGGTGTCGAGGTGCATGCAGGAGCGGTGTTTGGGCAGCTCAACGGCGATCACGCGCTCGGCCTGACGGTGTTTGAACAGGCTGTTGGCGAGGAACTCCACGCCCTGCGGCGTCGTGCGCTCGGACATGCCAATCAGTACCGCGCCGCGGCCAATGACTAATACATCGCCGCCTTCTAACGTGGCGTGGTCATAATTAATATTCTCGTCGCCGAAATACTTAATAAAATCGCCGTCGGCAAACGCCGGATGCCAGCGATATATTGCCCGCAGGTTATTGGTTTCGCGCTGACGGGCCGGTTTCGCCATTGGGTTAATAGAGACGCCGTTATAAATCCAGCATGAGGTATCGCGGGTAAATAAATGGTTCGGCAGCGGCTTCATAATAAAATCATTCGCCGTGTGGGTATCCACCACCATATTTTTAATGGCCGCCGGAATTTCGCCGTAGGTTAATCCGCCGCTCAGCCTGCGCGCCAGTTCCCGGTGCGGCATATCTGCCAGCCAGCCGCGCACGTCGCCGGCAAAGGTTGGGCCGAGGCGATAGTCGGAGATTTGGGTATCCAGCAGCCAGGCTTTCGCTTCTGCAATATCAAGGGATTGCGTCAGAAGGTCGGTCAACAGCAGGACTTCCACACCCTGCTCGCGCAGCGTGTTGGCGAAGATGTCATGCTCCTCACCCGCCCGCTCAACCGAGAGCACGTCATCGAAAAGCAGCTCCTGACAGTTTGATGGCGTTAAACGTTTCAGACTTAAATTTGGGCGGTGCAGCATAACGCTACGCAATTGACCAATTTCAGAACCGACGTAATGCTTTTCCATAATTATTCCTTTAACTGTTTTTCAGAATAAAAAGGGCATGCGCCATGTCATGTATTTAATTGCATGGCGGCTAAGCTCAATTGATTTCGTGATTCATACTAGGCGGTTAAATAATCCTTATTGTGATGTTGCTCACGCGAAAATGGATATTAAGCGGTTTGTTTTCATTTGCATGATTCGCATCAGATAATGATTAATTGATTATTCTGGCGAGGTGAATAGCTAAGCACTATCCGTTGTCATTATTTTCAGTTGTTAGTGTTTTGTAGAATTTAATGCTTTGAAATATTTTGTTAAGATATTGATTTTAATTGTTTTTATAGTTTTTGTGGAATGACTATGCATTATTGCTAATTAACTATTTTTGGCTTAAGGAAAATCAATAAATATTTATTGAATTTAATAGCAAATTATCAAAGTGATAAAATGTGAAGCGGTAGCGAGTTTTGTTGTTAAGGCCTGGCGATCAATGAGTTAGCGCAAGGGCGTGATAACGAAGAGCTGAAGATATGCATAATGACTGCATAAATGCCTGCGAGGGCTTAACAGCAAATTAACACCATTCCCGATAAACATGCGTTCGCGCAAAACCCGTCTAAAAAGCGCTGGTATGGCAGCCTTAACTCTCGTATAAGAGATAAAAATGAAACGTTGTTTTACATAGAGGGATTTCACATGATTATCGGCAACATCCACCATCTGCACTCCTGGTTGCCTGACGATCTGCGTCAGGCCATCGAGCACGTTAAAGCCCACGTCACCGACGCCACGCCGCTCGGCAAGCACGACATCAACGGCAGCAGCCTCTTTTATCTGGTCTCGGAAGACATGACCCAGCCGTTCGCCGAGCGCCGCGCCGAGTACCACGCGCGCTATCTGGACATCCAGATAATCATGAAGGGCCAGGAGGGGATGACCTTCAGCACCCTGCCGCACGGCACGCCCGACACCGACTGGCTGGCGGACAAAGACATCGCGTTCCTGCCGGAAGGCGAGCAGGAGAAAACCGTGGTGCTTAGCGAAGGGGATTTTGTGGTGTTCTGGCCGGGTGAGGTGCACAAGCCGCTGTGCGCGGTGGGCGCGCCTGCGAAGGTCAGGAAAGTGGTTGTTAAAATGCTGGTTGAGTAACCCTGACCCCTCACCCTAACCCTCTCCCACGGGGAGAGGGAACTTTTACACCCTCTCCCCGTGGGAGAGGGCACCAGACCGCACCCACGCAATATGTGATCCAGCTTAAATTTCCCACACTCCCTCTTCCCTTCCCATTTACCTGCGCTTTTTTTGCGTCATAGTATGATCGTTAAAATAATGAACGCTGTTCTATAATGTAGAACAAAATGATTCAGCAAGGAGATCTCATGCCGAAGTCCGCGTTGTTCACGGGAATCATTCCCCCTGTCTCCACCATCTTTACCGCCGACGGCCAGCTCGATAAGACGGGCACTGCCGCGCTGATCGACGATCTCATCAAAGCAGGCGTTGACGGCCTGTTCTTCCTGGGCAGCGGCGGCGAGTTCTCCCAGCTCGGCGCCGAAGAGCGTAAAGCAATTGCCCGCTTTGCTATCGATCACGTCCATCGTCGCGTGCCGGTCCTGATCGGCACCGGCGGCACCAACGCCCGGGAAACCATTGAACTGAGCCAGCACGCGCAGCAGGCGGGCGCGGACGGCATCGTGGTGATCAACCCCTACTACTGGAAAGTGTCGGAAGCGAACCTGATCCGCTATTTCGAGCAGGTGGCCGACAGCGTCACGCTGCCGGTGATGCTCTATAACTTCCCGGCGCTGACCGGGCAGGATCTGACCCCGGCGCTGGTTAAAACCCTTGCCGACTCGCGCAACAATATTATCGGCATCAAAGACACCATCGACTCCGTGGCCCACCTGCGCAGCATGATCCATACCGTCAAAGGCTCCCATCCGCACTTCACGGTGCTCTGCGGCTACGACGATCATCTGTTTAATACCCTGCTGCTCGGCGGCGACGGGGCGATTTCGGCGAGCGGCAACTTTGCCCCGCAGGTGTCGGTTAATCTTCTGAAAGCCTGGCGCGACGGGGACGTGGCGAAAGCGGCTGAGTATCATCAGACCCTGCTGCAAATCCCGCAGATGTATCAGCTGGATACGCCGTTTGTGAACGTGATTAAAGAGGCGATCGTGCTCTGCGGTCGCCCTGTCTCCACGCACGTGCTGCCGCCCGCCTCCCCGCTGGACGAGCCGCGTAAGGCGCAGCTGAAAACCCTGCTGCAACAGCTCAAGCTCTGCTGAGCCGGACGATAACGATGACCATTGAGAAAATTTTCACCCCACAGGACGACGCGTTTTATGCGGTGATCACCCACGCGGCGGGGCCGCAGGGCGCGCTGCCGCTGACCCCGCAGATGCTGATGGAATCTCCCAGCGGCAACCTGTTCGGCATGACGCAGAACGCCGGGATGGGCTGGGACGCCAACAGGCTGACCGGGAAAGAGGTGCTGATCATCGGCACCCAGGGCGGGATCCGCGCCGGGGACGGACGTCCGGTCGCGCTGGGCTACCACACCGGGCACTGGGAGATCGGCATGCAGATGCAGGCGGCGGCGAAGGAGATCACCCGCAGCGGCGGGATCCCGTTTGCGGCCTTCGTCAGCGATCCGTGCGACGGACGCTCGCAGGGCACGCACGGCATGTTCGATTCCCTGCCGTACCGCAACGACGCGGCGATCGTATTTCGCCGCCTGATCCGCTCCCTGCCGACGCGGCGATCGTATTTCGCCGCCTGATCCGCTCCCTGCCGACGCGGCGGGCGGTGATTGGCGTGGCAACCTGCGATAAAGGGCTGCCCGCCACCATGATTGCGCTGGCCTCGATGCACAATCTGCCGACCATTCTGGTGCCGGGCGGGGCGACGCTGCCGCCGACCGTCGGGGAAGATGCGGGCAAGGTGCAGACCATCGGCGCGCGCTTCGCCAATCACGAACTCTCCCTGCAGGAGGCCGCCGAGCTGGGCTGTCGCGCCTGCGCCTCGCCGGGCGGCGGGTGTCAGTTCCTCGGCACGGCGGGCACCTCGCAGGTGGTCGCGGAGGCGCTGGGCCTGGCGCTGCCGCATTCCGCGCTGGCGCCGTCCGGGCAGGCGGTGTGGCTGGAGATCGCCCGCCAGTCGGCGCGCGCGGTCAGCGAGCTGGATAACCGCGGCATCACCACGCGCGATATCCTCACCGACAAAGCCATCGAAAACGCGATGGTGATCCACGCGGCGTTCGGCGGCTCCACCAACTTACTGCTGCACATTCCGGCCATCGCCCACGCGGCGGGCTGCACGATCCCGGACGTTGAGCACTGGACGCGCGTCAACCGTAAAGTGCCGCGCCTGGTGAGCGTGCTGCCCAACGGCCCGGACTATCACCCGACCGTTCGCGCCTTCCTCGCGGGCGGCGTGCCGGAGGTAATGCTCCACCTGCGCGATCTCGGCCTGCTGCACCTGGACGCCATGACCGTGACCGGCCAGACGGTGGGCGAGAACCTTGACTGGTGGCAGGCGTCCGAGCGCCGGGCGCGCTTCCGCCAGTGCCTGCGCGAGCAGGACGGCGTGGATCCGGATGACGTGATCCTGCCGCCGAAGAAGGCAAAAGCGAAGGGACTGACCTCGACGGTCTGCTTCCCGACGGGCAACATCGCGCCGGAAGGGTCGGTGATCAAGGCCACGGCGATCGACCCGTCGGTGGTGGGCGAAGATGGCGTGTACCGCCACACCGGCCGGGTGCGGGTGTTTGTTTCGGAAGCGCAGGCAATCAAGGCCATCAAGCGGGAAGAGATTGCGCAGGGCGATATCATGGTGGTCATCGGCGGCGGACCGTCCGGCACCGGCATGGAAGAGACCTACCAGCTCACCTCCGCGCTGAAGCATATCTCGTGGGGCAAGACAGTGTCGTTAATCACCGATGCGCGCTTCTCGGGCGTGTCGACGGGCGCCTGCTTCGGCCACGTGTCGCCGGAGGCGCTGGCGGGCGGGCCGATTGGCAAGCTGCGCGATAACGACATCATCGAGATCGCCGTCGACCGCCTGACGTTAACGGGCTGCGTGAACTTTATCGGCACCGCGGACAACCCGCTGACGCCGGAGGAGGGCGCGCGCGAGCTGGCGCGGCGGCAGACGCACCCGGACCTGCACGCCCACGACTTTTTGCCGGACGATACCCGGCTGTGGGCTGCATTGCAGTCGGTGAGCGGCGGCACCTGGAAAGGCTGTATTTATGACACCGATAAAATCATTGAGGTAATTAACGCCGGTAAAAAAGCGCTCGGCATTTAATTATTTTCAGAGATAAAACCGTCTGCGGGAAATATTCCGCGGACGGCTTTTCTGTTTCTGTTATTTAATAATATAAACAATAGGTTGAGATATATCGTTGGCGTCACAAAAGCAAAATAACGTAATTCAGAAATAAGATATGACCATTGCTGGTTAATTGAACAGCTCATTACACTCCATTAACACGATGTTGTAATTCAGCACACTACATAAGGGTGTAATTCTGATGACGCAATTAACCATGAAAGACAAAATTGGCTACGGGCTGGGTGACACCGCCTGCGGCTTCGTCTGGCAGGCCACGATGTTCCTGCTGGCCTACTTCTACACCGACGTCTTCGGCCTGTCGGCGGGGATTATGGGCACGCTGTTTTTGGTCTCCCGCGTGCTCGACGCCGTCACCGACCCGCTGATGGGTCTGCTGGTAGACCGCACCCGCACGCGGCACGGCCAGTTCCGCCCGTTCCTGCTGTGGGGTGCCATCCCGTTCGGTATCGTCTGCGTGCTGACCTTCTACACGCCGGACTTCTCCGCGCAGGGCAAGATCATCTACGCCTGCGTGACCTACATTCTCCTGACTCTGGTCTACACCTTCGTTAACGTGCCGTACTGCGCCATGCCGGGCGTCATCACCGCAGACCCGAAAGAGCGTCACGCCCTGCAGTCCTGGCGCTTCTTCCTGGCTGCGGCGGGCTCGCTCGCCATCAGCGGCATCGCGCTGCCGCTGGTGAGCATTATCGGCAAAGGGGACGAGCAGGTGGGCTATTTCGGCGCCATGTGCGTGCTCGGGCTGAGCGGCGTGGTGCTGCTTTACGTCTGCTTCTTTACCACCAAAGAGCGCTACACCTTTGAGGTGCAGCCGGGCTCGTCGGTGGCGAAAGATCTCAGGCTGCTGCTGGGCAACGGCCAGTGGCGGATCATGTGCGCGTTCAAGATGATGGCGACATGCTCCAACGTGGTGCGCGGCGGGGCGACGCTCTACTTCGTGAAATACGTGATGGATCACCCGGAGATGGCGACCCAGTTCTTACTCTACGGCAGCCTCGCCACCATGTTCGGCTCGCTCTGCTCTTCCCGCCTGCTGGGCCGCTTCGACCGCGTCACCGCCTTCAAGTGGATCATCGTCGCCTACTCTCTGATTAGTCTGCTGATTTTTGTCACCCCGGCCGAGCACATCGCGCTGATTTTTGCCCTCAACATTCTGTTTCTGTTCGTCTTCAACACCACCACGCCGCTGCAGTGGCTGATGGCCTCTGACGTGGTGGACTACGAGGAGAGCCGCAGCGGTCGCCGCCTCGACGGGCTGGTGTTCTCCACCTACCTGTTCAGCCTGAAGATTGGCCTGGCGATTGGCGGGGCGGTGGTGGGCTGGATCCTGGCGTATGTGAACTACTCCGCCAGCAGCAGCGTGCAGCCGGTCGAGGTGCTCACCACCATCAAAATTCTGTTCTGCGTGGTGCCGGTGGTGCTCTACGCGGGCATGTTCATCATGCTGTCGTTCTACAAGCTCACCGACGCCCGCGTGGAGGCCATCAGCCAGCAGCTGATCAAACACCGCGCGGCGCAGGGCGAGGCCATTCCCGACGCAGCGACAGCCGCATCCCATTAACCGGAGGCAATATGGAAATCACCAACCCGATACTCACCGGCTTTAACCCGGACCCGTCCCTGTGCCGCCAGGGCGAGGACTACTACATCGCCACCTCGACCTTCGAGTGGTTCCCCGGCGTGCGCATCTACCACTCCCGCGACCTGAAAAACTGGTCGCTGGTCAGCACCCCGCTGGACCGCGTGTCGATGCTGGACATGAAGGGCAACCCGGACTCCGGCGGCATCTGGGCGCCGTGCCTGAGCTATGCCGACGGTAAATTCTGGCTGCTTTACACCGACGTGAAGATTGTCGACTCGCCGTGGAAAAACGGCCGTAACTTCCTTGTCACCGCGCCCTCCGTTGAGGGACCGTGGAGCGAGCCGATCCCGATGGGCAACGGCGGGTTTGACCCGTCCCTGTTCCACGACGACGATGGCCGCAAATACTATATCTACCGCCCGTGGGGGCCGCGCCACCACAGCAACCCACACAACACCATCGTGATGCAGGAGTTTGATCCGCAGACCGGCACGCTCTCGCCCGAGCGCAAAACGCTGTTTACCGGCACGCCGCTCTGCTACACCGAAGGCGCGCACCTGTATCGCCACGCGGGATGGTATTACCTGATGGTCGCCGAGGGCGGCACCAGCTACGAGCACGCCGTCGTGGTGCTGCGTTCAAAAAATATCGACGGGCCGTACGAGCTGCACCCGGATGTAACGATGATGACCAGCTGGCACCTGCCGGAGAACCCGCTGCAGAAGAGCGGCCACGGCTCGCTGCTGCAGATCCACACCGGAGAGTGGTACATGGCCTACCTCACCAGCCGCCCGCTGCGCCTGCCCGGCGTGCCGCTGCTGGCCGCCGGCGGACGCGGCTACTGCCCGCTGGGGCGCGAGACCGG
The DNA here is from genome assembly GCF_056856775.1 of Enterobacter sp. QK-SA4. Taxonomy (NCBI): domain Bacteria; kingdom Pseudomonadati; phylum Pseudomonadota; class Gammaproteobacteria; order Enterobacterales; family Enterobacteriaceae; genus Enterobacter; species Enterobacter sp. QK-SA4. Next base: position 4,203,695 of record NZ_JBXFXH010000007.1, on the reverse strand, counting down.
AATCGCCCGCATTGAGTGGCGCGACGGCTGGCCGTACGTGGAAGGCGGCAAGCATGCGCAGCTGACCGTGCCCGGCCCGCAGATGGCCGAGCAGCCCGCTACCGTTCAGACGACCTGGCGGGACGATTTCGACGCCAGTTCGCTCGACCCGGAACTGCAGACCCTGCGCATTCCGTTCGACGACACCCTCGGCTCGCTCACCGCGCGCCCGGGCTATTTACGGCTCTACGGCAACGACTCGCTCAACTCCACCTTTACCCAGTCGACCGTGGCGCGCCGCTGGCAGCACTTCGCCTTCCGGGCGGAGACGCGGATGCAGTTTTCGCCGGTCCACTTCCAGCAGAGCGCAGGGCTGACCTGCTACTACAACAGCAAAAACTGGAGCTACTGCTTTGTGGACTTCGAGGAGGGGCAGGGCAGAACGATTAAGGTTATCCAGCTCGACCACAACGTGCCGTCGTGGCCGCTGCACGAGCGGCCCATTCCGGTGCCGGAACATGCGGAGAGCGTCTGGCTGCGGGTGGACGTGGATACGCTGGTCTACCGCTACAGCTACTCGTTCGACGGCGAGACGTGGCACGCCGTGCCGGTAACGTATGAGGCGTGGAAGCTGTCGGACGACTACATCGGCGGGCGCGGCTTCTTCACCGGCGCGTTTGTGGGGCTGCACTGCGAGGACATCAGCGGCGACGGCTGCCACGCGGACTTCGACTATTTCACCTACGAGCCGGCCTAATGGCTCAGGCCGGGTAGCCCAGCGCGCGTGAGAGCTCGAGCCCGGCCTGCTGAAGCTGCTCGCGGAAATTAGCCAACTCCGCGTCGTCCACGCGGGAGGTCAGCGTCGACAGGCTCAGGGCGGCAATCACGCGGGATTCATGGTTCCACACCGGCACCGCCACGCAGCGCACGCCCTGCTCGTTCTCTTCGCTGTCCAGGGCGTAGCCCTGCTCGCGGGTCTGCGTCAGGGCGGTCATTAAAGCTTCGCGAGACGCGAGGGTGGAAGGCGTATAGGTAGTGTACTGATAGCCCTCCAGCAGGGCGTTCAGCTCGGCCTCGCCCAGCCAGGCAATCAGCACCTTGCCGATAGCGGTGGCGTGAACCGGCAGGCGGCGGCCGATGCGCGAATAGGCGATGGCGGCCAGCTTGCCTTCAATTTTCTCAATATAGACCCCTTCACGCCCGTCCAGGATCCCCAGATGGGTGGTCTGCCCGGTCCGCTGGGACAGCTCCGTCAGCCAGCCTTTTGCCTTCTGCCGAATATCGATGGAGCCCACGACAAAATGGCCGCGCTCGACGAGCTTCATGCCGAGGCGATACTTACCGTTCTCCGGGTTCTGATCGATATAGCCATGAAGCTGGAGGGTTTTCAGCAGCGAGTGGAGGGTACTCTTGCTCAGCCCCATCAGTTTGCTGATGTCGGTGATCTTAAGCTCGGTGGCCTGCTCGTTGAACAGGTCGAGGATCTGCAACGCACGTTCAACAGACTGAATAATCGGCATAATGCTGGTATGTCCACGCTGGAATTAAGGCGAAAACGTACCTTTTTCGGGGTGAAAAATCAATGAAATGGCGCCGATGTTCTCCCTCTGCCCGTGGGAGAGGGGCTGCCTGATTTGCCCGGCGGCGCTACGCTTGCACGGGCCTACGGGTTGTGTAGGCCGGGTAAGCGCAGTGCCACCCGGCAACAAAGGCGGCTACATTATTGTTAGCGGGGGGCATCAATTATTATCCCGGGCGGCAACAGACTGGATTTTCCAGACCCCATCTTCTTTAACCATGCAATCAATGACTGTGTGCTGGGTCTTTTTGCCAAACGTGATATTCACGTTTACACAGACCGGGTCTGAAACATACGAATCAATAGCCACATTCTCAGCCCAGTCCTCGCCGATATACTGCGATTTCATAAAAAAATCAGCCTCGTAAAATTCAGCGTCGGCATAACGGGGATCGTCTGCATGACGTAATTTTTTCATGGTGCTGGCCGTAACGAACTTATCGATTTCATTTCCCTCTTGGATGGGATAACGATCGTTGTTCACCTGTTTGACGTACCAGCGATTGAATTCAAGGGCGCGCTGCATCGGTATCTGAAAATCTTCGGCCCCCAATGCGGCTGTGCTGAATAACACAATTAAGATGAGCTTATTCATATTAATAATGCCTGTATAAGGTTACGGCTGGCTGGAGTTGGCGATAGGTTGGCCCCGGGTACAGTGTTCTCTGTTTAAAATCTGAATACCAGGTTCCAGCGCCATCATAAATACAGACATGCCCGTACTGATTCGGGCCGGGCAAGGCATCAATCACCGCGATATCCCCCTCTATGGGGGGGCCATAGACTTTTGTGAACCCTGCTTTTTCAAGAGAACGCCAGAAATCCTTAGCGTTTGCCCCTTCGATTTTAAGCCCTCCGGCTCGAATGGCGGCGGCGATTGCTCGAGCGCAATAGTGTCCAGTATGGGTTAGTGCGTGGCTACGGGCGTATGACACAGCTTCATGTTTATTCCATGACATAAACAATCCTTATTAATGAAATGCAGCAATAAGGAAATATTACGCCGATAATATAAGGTATTTTGTAATTGATAATGACCTGATATTAACCATTATCTACTCAGTAAATAATGGTTAATAAAAACATAAATACCTATTATGCTTAATGCCTGGCTGAGAAAGCGTCAGTAAAATGAATTTTTCTGCCCGATGATAACGCTGTTGTCGTTTTTAGTGTTTTCTCCCTCTCCCTGTGGGAGAGGGCCGGGGAGAGGGCCGGGGAGAGGGCCGGGGTGAGGGCACCAGACCGCAGAGGAGTCAATCACTCCCCAAGCGTCGCCACCATCACTGCCTTAATCGTATGCATCCGGTTCTCCGCCTGGTCAAACACGATGCTCGCCGCCGACTCAAACACCTCGTCCGTCACTTCCATCCCGCCGTGCAGATCGAACTCCTTCGCCATCTGCTTGCCGAGCGTGGTCTGGTCGTCATGGAACGCCGGCAGACAGTGCAGGAACTTCACGTCCGGGTTGCCGGTCAGCGCCATCATCTGCGCATTCACCTGATACCCGCGCAGCAGCGCGATACGCTCCGCCCACTTCTCTTTGGCTTCACCCATCGACACCCACACGTCGGTATAGATAAAGTCCGCGCCCTTCACGCCCGCCGCCACGTCTTCCGTCAGGGTGATCTTCCCGCCGTGCTTCTCCGCCAGCGCGCTGCACTCCGCCACCAGGCTCTCTTCCGGCCAGCAGGCCTTCGGGGCCACCAGGCGCAGATCCAGCCCGGTCAGCGCCGCCGCTTCCAGCATCGAGTTGCCCATGTTGTTGCGCGCGTCGCCCGCATAGACCAGCGTCATCTCGTTAAACGCCTTGCCCGGCAGGTGCTCCTGCATGGTCAGCAGGTCCGCCAGCAGCTGCGTCGGGTGAAACTCGTTGGTCAGCCCGTTCCACACCGGCACGCCCGCATACTGCGCCAGCGTTTCGACGACTTCCTGGCCGTGGCCGCGATACTGAATGCCGTCGTACATCCGCCCGAGCACGCGCGCGGTGTCCTTAATTGACTCTTTATGCCCAATCTGGCTGCCGCTCGGCCCTAAATAGGTGACGCGCGCGCCCTGGTCAAATGCGGCAACTTCGAAAGAGCATCGTGTACGGGTTGAGTCTTTTTCGAAGATGAGCGCGATGTTTTTACCGGTAAGCTTCTGTACTTCCTTGCCATTTTTTTTATCGGCTTTGAGCTGTGCGGCAAGGGTCAGCAGAGAAGTGAACTGTGCAGGGGTAAAGTCGAGCAGTTTCAGAAAGTGTTTCTTGTATAAATCGGACATTTTATCCTCGCATGGCGAATGCCACTAATTGAATTAAAATTCACTTTATATGTGTAATTATTCATTTGCAACCCCGTTTCACAAATCTTTCCAACAAAGGTGGAGGCAAACCCGTCCGTGTGTGAAAATAGAAGTATCTGCCGCACTTTAAAGAGGATTGAGCCATGGCAAACCCGGAACACCTGGAAGAGCAACGCGAAGAGACGCGTCTGATTATTGAAGAACTGCTGGAAGACGGTAGCGATCCGGACGCGCTGTACACCATCGAGCACCATTTCTCTGCGGATGATTTCGACGCGCTGGAAAAAATGGCCGTGGAAGCCTTCAAGCTGGGTTACGAAGTGACCGAGCCGGAAGAGCTGGAAGTGGAAGAGGGCGACACCGTCATCTGCTGCGACATCCTGAGCGAAGGAGCGCTGAAGGCGGAGCTGATTGACGCGCAGGTCGAACAGCTGATGAACCTGGCCGAGAAATTTGACGTGGAATACGACGGCTGGGGAACCTACTTCGAAGATCCGAACGGTGAAGACGGCGAAGAAGGCGACGACGAAGATTACATCGACGAAGACGACGACGGCGTGCGTCACTAAGCGTTTCAGGCGGTGGCGCGCGCCACCGCTTTTTCAAGGCAGAACCATGGATTACCCGCAGATACTTGCCCCCGTACTCAACTTCCTCCAGTGCCCGACCCCGCAAGCATGGATTGATAAAGCCCGCGACCCGGCAAACCTGCCGCTGCTGCTCACCGACCACATGGTGTGCGAGCTCAAGGCCGCCCAGACCGCGCTGCTGCTGGTGCGTAAATACGTCGCCGACGAAAGCGGTGCCGACGCGCTGCTCGACTGGCTCAAACCCTACGAACAGTTCACCTTCCGCGACGGCCCAGAGCCGGACTTCATCGCCCTGCACAAGAAGATTGGCAAAAGCGTGATGCCCAAAACCGACGACCCGTGGGGCCAGGCGCTTATCGACAGCATGGTGCTGCTGATCAAAGAGGAGCTGCATCACTTTTGGCAGGTGCGCGAGGCGATGCTGGCCCGCGGCATTCCGTACGTCAAAATCACCGCCAGCCGCTACGCCAAAGGGATGCTGAAGGAAGTGCGCACCCACGAACCGCTGACGCTGATCGACAAGCTCATCTGCGGCGCCTACATCGAAGCCCGCTCCTGCGAACGCTTCGCCGCGCTGGCCCCGTTCCTCGACGATGACCTGCAGAAGTTCTATCTCTCGCTGCTGCGCTCGGAAGCGCGCCATTATCAGGACTACCTGACGCTTGCCCGGCAGGTGAGCGACGACGATATCTCACCGCGCATAAAGCTTTTTGGCGAAATTGAAGCCACACTTATCTCGACACCGGACAACGAGTTTCGCTTCCACAGCGGCGTGCCGGTGTAAACCGGCACAACTCAAGGATAAGGATGCGAGATGAATAAAACGTGGACCCGTATTATTATTGTCGTCATTGCGGCTGCCGCCGTGGCGTTCTGGGTGTTTTTCGACAGGCAGCGCGCCCCGGAACGGCAGATGGATAACGCCCTCAACGCGATGCCCGCCTGGCAGGTGATTAAGGAGCAGGAGCCCGCGCTGCATCAGCGCATCCTCGACCAGATGGCCGCCCTGCAAAAAGCGGGCGAGCCGGAGCAGCAGATTATCGACACCATCCAGCCGCAGATCCTGCATCTGCAGATGTCGCGCCTGCAAAACGCGCCGGACGCCAACGTGGTGAACTACATGACCATCAACATGGAGCAGACCGCCGCCATCCAGAAGGTGAGCGACGACGCCTGCTTCCGCTTCCTCTACCCGATGGTGAAGGGCGGCATCAACCCGATGCGCATGCTGGATAAAGACCTGATGGCGCGGCGCATGCAGGCCGACGCCGACATGATGCGCGCGGCCTACGGCAAAAACCGCCACACCGTGACGCAGGCAGAACGCGAGGCGGCTGTCGAGGATGTGCGGCCGATTATGAAGGCACTTGCCAACAAGTACGGTGAGGACATCCAGCTGCTGCAGATGCCGGAGAAGGCGGCGGGCAAAGAGAAGCTCTCCTGCGATATGGTGCAGGCGATGTGGGCGAAGGTGCTGGCGCTGCCGGAGCAGAAGGCGGCGAGGGTGATTCGGCTGGCGGTGTCTGAGGTGGAGTGACGAAGGGCGCTGGTTTTTTGGGCACTTAGCGCGGGTTTAGCGCGTCGTCGCTTGCATGGCGGCGCGCGACAGGTATAATCCACAACGTTTCCGCATCCCCTTCAGTGCCGAAGTGGCGAAATCGGTAGACGCAGTTGATTCAAAATCAACCGTAGAAATACGTGCCGGTTCGAGTCCGGCCTTCGGCACCATACAAAGCTTTTTTCAAGTCTACTAACGTCTACTTTAGTCCATAAAAACAGTAAGTTAAGCAGGTTTCTGGCTTTTCTTAGTCTGTACACGTCTACTCAATTCCTTGAACATATACCAACTGATGATGGTATAACTGATGGTATTCCCGGTTCGATTGATTTTGGTACCAACACTGGAGGTATTAACTGATGGCTCTCACCGATATCAAAGTTAGGACTACCAAGCCCTCCGACAAACCCTTCAAACTCACAGATGGGCAGGGTATGCACCTGCTGATCAATCCTAACGGCTCGAAGTACTGGCGATTACAGTACCGTTTCGACGGCAAACAGAAAGTTTTAGCATTGGGTGTTTATCCAATGGTCTCTCTTGGTGAGGCCCGCAGGAAGCGAGATGAAGCCAAAAAGTTGGTATCTGATGGTATCGACCCTTCTGAGAAGAAAAAAGCCGACAAAATCGAGCAGAGCGAAGCTCTTACTTTTGAATCTGTTGCCAGGGACTGGCATAAGGCTTGTAAAAGAAAATGGTCAGATTCCCACAGCGAGAGAGTTCTAAAAAGCATGGAAGATGGTCTCTTTACTGCAATCGGTAAAAGAAAAATATCCGAGCTTAATACCAGAGATCTTCTTGCACCTATCAAGGCTGTTGAAGCTTCCGGGCGATTGGAAGTTGCTTCCCGCCTACAGCAAAGAACAACAGCAGTAATGCGATATGCGGTCCAGAATGGACTGATAGATTACAACCCTGCTCAGGAGATGGCAGGAGCTATTGCCGTAGCCAAAAGAACCCACAGGCCAGCTTTGCCATTCGAACGATTCTCAGAACTCTTAGAACGAATTGATAACTTCAAAGGTAGGAAACTCACGAAGTTAGCCGTAAAGCTAACATTGCTCATTTTCATTCGTTCCAGTGAACTCAGATTTGCAAGATGGTCGGAAATCGATTTCGAGAATGCTATGTGGACTATTCCCTCTGAACGAGAACCATTACCAGGAGTGAAGCATTCGCACCGTGGTTCTAAAATGCGAACTCCACACCTAGTTCCTTTGAGTTGTCAGGCATTGGCTGTGTTGACGGAAATTAAAGAGATCAGCGGTGATCATGAACTCGTGTTCATTGGCGACCATGATTTCAGAAAGCCTATGAGTGAAAATACGGTAAACAAGGCTTTGAGGTCTATGGGCTATGACACAACCGTGGAGGTCTGTGGACATGGATTCAGGGCTATGGCTTGTAGTGCCTTGATTGAATCCGGTTTGTGGTCGAAAGATGCTGTTGAACGGCAAATGAGCCATCAGGAGCGGAACTCAGTTCGTGCTGCCTACATACATAAAGCAGAGCACCTTGATGAGAGAAAGCTTATGTTGCAGTGGTGGGCCGATTACCTTGACATCCTTAGAATACGACAAGTTTCACCATTTGATTTTAAAAAGACTTAACTATGAATAAGTAGTTAATTAATCGTTCTCCCTTATCAATATTGTTAAGGGAGAATTAATTGAAATAAGCAGTGTTAACTTATTCAAGCTTTGAATACAGTGGAGGGATTAATGAAAGTAGTAAGCCCTTATGAAGAATTAAAAAGCTGGTTTAGTCTCGAAAACTATGAGCAGTTAAAATCACTTACAATCAAAGAACTGCATACTGAGCTTGCCTTTAGAGAAGCGATTTTCGACAGTGTAAATTTTGGATGGGAAGATGATAATCAAAATTTAAGGTCTATCCTTGAAGGTAATCCTATTTTAAGCAGACAAGATAATAATCATGGTCATTTTGGCAAGGGTCAAAGACATGTTGCGCAGGTTAGCTTTGGTGATATAAAAAAATTAGAGAACAAGTTAATAATGTTTAGCATGGAATTTTTTGAAGAAAATGGCGATTTCAAAAAAGAGTTGAAAAAGAAACCAATAACAAAAACTATGAGAGACTTTTTTCTAAACCAAAATAGCAGCAAGATGTATGTTTCATTTGATTTAGGAATGTCCAGCGATGAAGAAATTATAACAGCCTTACAAACGATGCTACCAGATCTTAGGAAGGAATATGAAATTGACCCAGTAAAAACAGAAAAAATTGGACTGGCAAAAATAAGAAAACTTGTCGATTACAATATCATTCCAATGATGGACCTATTGATTTGGTCAAAATTCAAAAAAGTAAAAATCTCAAATATGGTCTTGTCTCGTGTCTTGTATCCTGATTTCACTCAGGAGATTAGGGGCGAAGATCACATTAAAGATACAGACAGGCCCGTAGCAGAGAAGTCATTAAATGGAGAAACAACCCGTAGTCTGGAATATTTTATCAGCAAAAACAGCCATCTCCTCAACATACCGATTTCAGAATTCGGAACTTTCTAGTTGTAAATCATCGTGTTAATTGTCAAGGGGAGGGCGAAAATATTTTTCTTCCCCGGAGTCTCTCTTCATTCTTCCCTCATCTAACTTTTCAGTTATCAGCATTCCCTTCATAGATACAAATCTGTGTGGCTAATATCTCCTTAACGGAAGCGGAGGAGACAGCCAAATGAATACAACCAATCAAAGCTTAATTCGTTTACCAGAAGTCTTGAAACGAACTGGTTTCGGCAAGGCCTGGATCTATCGTCTGATTAGTGAAGGTCGGTTTCCGGCACCAGTGAAGATCGGAGTTCGTGCCGTTGCTTTTGTCGAGAGTGAAGTTGACGAGTGGATTCAATCAGTTATCGAAACAAGCAGAATTAAAGTTGCTTAATTAAACCTGGGAGAGATTTTTATGAATATCGAAGAATTTGTGAGTGAAGATAACCATATGTGCAATTTATGCGGAGATCTCTTTTACAAGATCTTTGACCCAGAAGTGATTTATGACTTACCCAACAACGAGTTTAATAAAGAAATAATTTACTGGCTCAGTCAGTACCTTGTAGGAAATTTGAGAGAACCTTTAGACTCGATCTCTGAGCTTAATGCTTCCAAACAGATATATGTTTACGAGACATGGTTCTCGCTAATTAAATGCCCTGATGAAATGAAACTCTTGGCGAAGCGGATAATCCTATATCTCTTGGATTAAGAAATATTTAGAAAATGTAAAGTTTGGCTGCATATTTTTGCTTAAAACTTTACAGAATAACTTACATTATTTTTATGATCGTTTATTAGCAAGGCAGTGAGATAGTTTTCGATGTATTAGGTGTACATAATATTAACTAGATCTACCAGATGATAATTTGACAAGAATAATCGTCTATCTCACTGTTTTAATTTAAATAAATATCTTAATCGATCCAAATAAATTTGTAAATCTACGAAATGCTTATTATTAATATATTGGAATTATACTTTTTGTAAAGTTTAGGAGGAAAATATGTGCAGTATTTGTGTGGATTCTTTTATGTTCGAAAATGGTGAGAGATATTGTCATGTTGTAAATAAAGATACTGGTGAGCCATTGTATTATCCAAACTTGTATATAACAACACAAGTCAGGAATCGGTCAGAGTCTATATCAACAATGAAGGTTATCGCTGGGAGCATTTCATTGTTATATCGATTCTTTATGAGAAAAAATATCAATATTGATGAAAGAATTCAGAAAAGGATATTTCTGGCTCCTCATGAAATTGAAGATTTGATCGAATTCACTTCATTCAATTTTCGAGATGGCGAGAATGATAATTTTAGAAGTTCAAATGTCAAAAAACCAACTAAGTACTTTCGGATAACAACCATAGCTAACTATCTGGAATGGCTGTGCAAAATACATCTTTCTCATACAGGACAGAAGGATACTCTCAAATATATTTTAGATTTCATAAACAACATAAAACGAAAGAAACCGAGAAATAATGATAAATATAATATGGATATAGAAAAAAGTTTAAATAATGAACAATTGGATTCTTTGTTTAGCATTCTTGCACCGGGTAGCAAATTAAATCCTTTTTCAGAAAAAGTGCAAAAAAGAAACAATCTAATATTCCTGCTATTACACTGCTTTGGCCTGAGAGCAGGTGAACTTTTGAATCTGCGAATTGGTGATATAGATTTTGCAGAATCGACAATTGCAATAAGAAGAAGAGCAAATGATAAAACAGATCCGCGAGTGTATCAGCCTTTAGTTAAAACTTGTGAGAGGAAATTAATTGCTGATAAAAAGCTCATGTTTGAAATTTCAGATTATATTCTGAATGATCGAAGAAACATAAAAAATTCTAACAAACATGATTTCCTGTTTATTACTTATAAGGAAGGAAAAACTCAAGGGCAACCTATTTCATTTTCTTCATATCACAAAGTGGTGAGTGTTGTTCGTCAATCCTCCTCACTTCTAGGGGGATTGACAGGCCACAAACTCAGACATACATGGAATTATGAGTTTTCGAAAGCAATAGACAAGAATCAGGACATATCCGATGAAAAAGAGCAACAAATCCGTTCTTATCTCATGGGATGGCGACCGGGTTCAGAAACTTCAATAATTTATAATCGCAGGCATATTTTTGAGCTATCGAAAAAAACTGCACTTGAGCAACAAGAGCAACTATTCAAAGGAGAATTTGATGAATAATTTAATTAAATACAACTCGGATAAAATGTCTTTGCATGAACATAAAATCGTCAGTTCGATTGAAAATAACGGAATCAATCTTACAAACTTAATATTTGCTATGAACGAAAATTTGGTTTGTGGGTTTGTATATACAGTACAATATTATTTTAATAGCAACAGCTATTTGTATGTGAAAAATATTGTTAGAAATATGGAGAGTCTTATCCGTAAACTATCTCCTACTCATATTGATGATAAGGTTCTAATTGAATATCAAAATAAGAAATTATCAAAAGCCCCAGCATCACTTCGCGTTTTACGACCATTTTTGATTAAATGGTTTGAGTTAGGATATCCAGGAATAGATGAAAGTGCGGTAGAACTGTTAAAGCATTTGGACCTAAAGATAAAAAAATCTGGTCAGTCTGTGCTTCAAGATGATCCAACAGGGGGACCACTAACTAAAGAAGAACATACTTCTTTGATTAAGGCTATGAATCATGCATATAGAAAAGGTGAACTGTCACTGCCACATTACGCAATATCACTATTGATCAGCCTTACAGGTAGAAGACCTCAGCAGTTAGTTATGTTGAAATATAAAGACCTTCTTCAAAAGAACTTAGATAATGGCAAAGTAGAATATGTAATTTCAGTGCCACGAGTTAAACAACGGGGTAAAGAACTACGATATCGAGAACTTGCAATAATATCAGAGGTTGCATCAATTGTTCAATTGCAAGCTAATCAATCAGTGAAACTCGTTGAGCAAGCTCTTGGAAAAACTCTTGATGATTATTCTAAACGAGAAGTTCCTATTTTCTTAAATGAGGAAAAACTCTCAGATTTATCCATAACAGGTTCAATTCTTCTGGAATATAATAAATTATATGCGAAGCCTATAATTGCTAATGTAGCATTGAAAGGTATTGTTAATAATGGGAATATAATATCCAACCGTACCGGTTCGATACTAAATATTACGCCTCGTAGGCTTCGTTATACAATAGCAACTATGCTGGCTAAGAATGGGCATAATGTTAATACTATAGCTGAGTTATTGGATCATTCCTCTACTTCAAGTGCGGGTATTTATATTAAAAATCATGCTGACAGTGTTGAAAGGATTGATTCCGCTGTTTCAGAACAATTGTCATTTGTCGCTGATATTTTTATGAACGGAATCAAATCGAAAAAGAGTTGTCATTTCAAATTTTTTTCTTCAAGTAGATGCCAGAGTCAGAATTCAGGATTCCCTTGCAATCAATGTATATTTTTTATTCCGATTGATCGCAGTGAGGTGAATCAACTATGAATAATATTATTTTGTTCAAATCAAAAAAACATATTCTTGTAGAAGAAAATTATAATGAGTTCATAAAATTTTGTCGCTATCAACTGTCCGGACTAACCCAAACTCAGGATTGGGAGCAGTATGCCTGGAAAGGATATGTCACATTTAGAAAAATAGGGATTGGAAATAAAATCTTTGATTCCATTGATGCAATGCACGAAGATTATATCAATTTTGCGAAAGCATATATCAGATATCAACACACATTGAAACCATTAAAAAATTATGGGGTTATTATGATGGCCTTGCGATGTCTCGAACAGGCCCTTTTGCAGGTTCAGAACACTGGTCTCATTTATAATGTTACAGCCGTTGTTTTCGATGAGGCAATGCAGATCGGGAGTAAATATTTTGAAGGTAACGTTTTGGCTAAATGTGGAATACAGCTTGAAAAAATATCAAAGTTTCTGTGTGAACATAATCTTGTGAAGTCAGGATATATCTCATGGAAAAACCATGTAAAACAGAAAGTCAAAAACAATTATCTTCCTGAGATTGAGGATTATCACCGAAGCGATAAGTTACCAGATGAAGAAGCATTGCTCGCTATTGCTGATATTTTTTCTCAAAATGATGAGTTACTGAGTCCAAGGGATAAGTTCACCAGTTCAGTATTTGCACTTCTACTTTGTTGTCCGAGCAGAATTTCTGAAATTTTAGCCTTACCTGCTGATTGTGAGATTACACAAATAGATGGCAAGGGTATCGAAAGATATGGTTTGAGATTTTATTCGGTAAAAGGGTATGGCCCTAATATCAAATGGATTCCACGGGTTATGATACCAGTTGCAAAGAAAGCGATTAGAAGATTACTTTCCTTATCACAAAATGCAAGAGCACTTGCTCACTGGTGCGAAAAGTACCCGGATAAATTTTACCGACATGAGCTTTGCCCAACAGTTGATGAAAAAGCTAAATTGACCGTTGTACAAGTTTGCCATGCACTGGGGTATAATTTATTTGATCATAAATCATGTGTTTTAAAAATTAAAAGAACGAGTTTGGATGGTGGGAAAAGTTTCTTAAACCACAATGATTACAACTATTCGTTGAGTAATTTGTGGGAAATTATTAGTTCTAATTTTAGCAGGGATTTTCCATGGTATGATAAAGAAAAATCCATAAAATTTAGTAATGCTTTATGCTTGCTCAATACTGATCAATTTTCTTTATCAAGAATGACTTCAATTTTCACATTTTACAAACCTACTAAAAGTTTCTTTTTCAGTGACATACAAAGAAAAAAAAGCTATGAGATGAATTATAAAAATATATTTTCCCGATATGGGTATTATGATGATGAAGGTAAACCACTACTTATTCGCTCACACCAGCCACGGCACCTTTTAAACACAATAGCCCATTATGGTGAAATGTCTGAACTGGATATAGCTAAATGGTCTGGTCGTATCAATGCGAATCAGAACAGAGTTTATAACCATGTGTCAGAAGAAGATATGTTAGATAAAATCAAAGCTATTAAATTGAATAGGAGTAATTACTGTCAAAGGGAGTCAATACCCACAAATGAATTGACAATTGATTTTGATAACCTTAATCAAGGTGCAATACACTTAACTGAATTTGGTTACTGTGTACATAACTATTTAATCAAGCCTTGTACAAAAATTAATCATCTTATTGAATGTGATAATGAAACACCGGACTTTAACTCAGTAGATAGAATTAGGCTGCAATCTGTCCGAGAGAAAGTAATGCAATTAAAGAGAATAACTCAGATCGCTTATGAAAATGGTGATTATGGTGCAGACAAATGGTTGCAACACCATGAAAAAAATTTGGAAAGAATTAATAAGCTTTTGAATAATTAAAACAGGAGATACTTATGGCAAAACATTTGAACAGGAGTGAAATAAAAGCAATTAAACACATTATACTGACTTGGGACGGTAAAATCACATGGAGTGATTTATGTGAATCAGTGTATAAGAATCTAAACAGAACTATCACAAGGCAATCTTTAAGTGCTCATGATGAAGTTGTTGAAGCATATAGAATAAAGAAAAGTTTGTCCAATTTGAAAAAATCTGGTCTAAAGAAACCAGCTAACTTAACTATTGCGGCACAACAAATAATAAACCTTAAAGCCGAAAACGAAATGTTGAAAAAACAGAACAATAGATACAAAGAGCAATTTAGCTATTGGCAGTATAATGCTTACAGACATGGTCTCACTATGGAACAATTGAATAGACCATTTAATAAAAAATAATAGTTGATAGGTTACACCTATTGACAAGTTAAATAAATGAGATAAATATAAACATATGGTCAGGAAGACTATTTCATTATGCAAGGATGCATTTTATGGACAAAAACATCATCAATCTAGAGTTTACTCTAGAAGAGCAACTTATCATTATTGTCGATAAGTATATCTCAAAAAGATACCAGCCAGGCGATAAAAGTTTCTCATACCAGCTATACCTGCTTTTTGTTGGCTATCATTTAAAGTATTTCTACCCAAGACAGCTATACATTCGCTCTAATCGTAACATAGACAACATTATGACGATGTTCAGTTCTGTATACAAATGCCTTACAAGTACTTTGTTGCAGCGATTGAACAATAAGGAGGCTGTTATCAGAGAGCTAAACTCTCTCGTGAACTATATTGACAACAATCAAGAAAAAGCAGAAGAAATCTATACAATTTTTAAAGCTCAGTATGAAATGAGAGTTATAGAGAAAGAAATTACTCACGAAGTTGTAAAAGTTAGAAATTTGCGGCTTTAATTATTATAAATATAAATCTGTAATTTATTTGAATATTATCTTTTTTCGCGCTAAATAAAAGAAAACGATAATATTTTTGCAGGATTAATTATGATAAGAACAGAATGGTTAGAGTTAGAGCCAGAGGTTTTACCACTTTCTACACATAGGGGGATGCTTGACCAGACTCTTTTATTTGAAGCTACAAGCGTTGATGAAGTGAACTGGTTGATTAAAAATGGTGTTGATATCAACCACCGAAATTTCGTTGGTAAAACCGCACTGTGGAAATCGGGTTATTATGATTATGAAATTGAAATAATAGATCGATTGTTTGAAGCAGGTATTAATCCAGATCTTTTAAATTTTGAAGGTGAGCATGTTTTATCGGGAATGGGTTATTTTGGACATCCTGAAATATTTATGAAGCACAGGGGCAAAATAAAGTCTACTGACATTCATATCAGGGATATACATTTATCCCACATTGATAAAATGAAACGAGGTATTGAAATACTTCTGGGAAATGGCTTTCAGGTGCATTATCCCCGCTATATGAATATTGAGGACATTACTCTCTGGGATGAAGAGCAGGCATGGTATCGAACAGAGCAAGAGAATATTAACATGAAAATATACTATATGAAAAAACGAAATGATTACATCAAATTTTTAGAGTATCTGGACAAACAAAAAAGAGCTATAAGATTAGTTAGTGTCAGAGCGAATAGCAAGGACATTACTCTCTTTGATATTAAGGAAATGATTGAAAGACTTCGATTAATGAAACCAGAATTGTATATTGTTAAGTAATCTAATTTTTGTTTGATTTTCCCAACGGATAGCATCATACTTATAGCTCATTTGGTTTATAAGAGAACAACCTCATGGCTTATGGAAAAAATCCCTTCTCAAAATCACCACTCCCAACAGGTGATTTTAAAACCTCTCAAAAAAGACTTACCGCAGAGATAAAAGAAGTCGAAGGTAAAAAAGTCATTTTTATCTACTATGAAGGGACTAATGATGTTTATGATGGTCCAGAAGCGACTCAATACACTACACTTGAAGATGCACAAGGTTTCTGTAACAATTATAATAAACAGCTAAATATTTAATGAATATTCAAATAAAAGCCCCTACTATTAGGGGCTTTAAAGCAATATGGCTTTCTATTGTTGTATTTCTTTCCAGATACCATCAGCTTTCACAAGCTTAACAGGCTTTGTCTGTTTCATATTGCTAATCGAGGCATCGACAATGCAGTTATAAACATTGTTTGCTTCTTCTGTGCAACTTACTTTCTTCACATAATCGATTCTTAAAAGATCTTTTTCGGGAATACTTGAGTTCAGAGCTTTCATACTTGCATTTGACCTGTCTACAACACTTTTAAAAACATTAAATATATCTTTTTCAGAAGGTTCTGAATTACAGGCTGTTAATAGAAAAGTAGAAAGGATAACTGCGAGAATTGAGTATGTTTTCATTTTCTTGTCCAGGAAACGATTAATTAAGAATGCCAGATTTTGTATTGTTATTATCAGTAGAGAATGTCCATTTGCTTACGGTTTCTCCATTGAAGTCGATTTCGAGAGTTTTAGACTGAGTCTGGGAACCGCCAGTTAGCAAACCAACAACAGGGATAAAAGTCGAGGCATTGAACTGATTGTTATACATGAAATATCTCCATTGCTCGTTGCCATCGTCAAGAGTCGTTCTGGTATCAGGCTCACCAAGTTGAGCAACTAGCTCTGCCTTAGTTGTTTTGTTTTTAATTATTTTTGATTGTAGACTCTGTGCCGTTTCATTTTTGATTTTTTGGTTGCCGGATGTAGAACAGCCAGAAATTGAAAATATTGCAATAAAAAATGATGTAACAATAAATTTATTCATTTTATCTTCCTTATTATATTTGGACAGGGTTAGCTTTTATGTGTGAAAACGGCTCTGTGTGCAAATTTCTTACGTAAAAAAAATCTTAAAGAAATTGCTGACGCAAAATAGATAACGACAGTTAATATAAAATTTTGACTGATAGCGAATATAAGAAAAGCAATCGCTAACAGCACAATTCCTATTAGTAAAGCTAACCAGGCTGAAACGGCTCCATATCTAATAGTTGAATGACAGCCAGTGCAGACACGGACACCAAACGGACTCTCCTGAAAGCAGAACGGGCACTTAATTGTTTCGTTTTTCATAGCAACCCCAGGGTGGAAGATTTACTGCTGTTTGTAGGGATTCTCGATGACCGACTCGCTTTAGTAAAATTGCTTGTACCGATCGATGATTGTTACTTGATAGCTATTGTCTATCATAACTAGATTATCGATCTGTAATAACGATCAATATTTTCTTGACTAAACACAAATTTATTACTAAGCAATTGAGTTAGGTTACGAAAGGTGTTTACAACTAGCTGTCTATAAACGAATTTTTCTTGTAGGTTTCAGATGATGTGTTGAATAGACTTCTGAGAAGTTTGTAGGAACCTTGCGGAGGATGCTCTTTCCATATTTTCTGAGAAGCTCTATGAGCCGTTGTAAAAAGGGAATCCAGCCGGTGAGCCTGAGATGCTTTTGCTGTTTGGCTGCATTCTTTTGAAGGATCTTTTCTACGATTTCGTTCCGTTTGTCTTCTCTGAGCCGTAGTTCCAGTTCTGCAATTTTTTTACCGATACTTTCCTTTCTCTCAGCGGTTTTCAAAACTGTTGCGGGAGCAGGAGCAGGAGCAGGAGCAGGAGCAGGAGCAGGAGCAGGAGCAGGAGCAGGAGCAGGAGCAGGAGCAGGGTGGTCTTTTGCCGGTGTGTTGGTTCGTAAAGCTTCTAAGTGGTCGGGGTTGTAGTTAAGTTGCTTTTGAAGATTTGCCCAAGAGTAACCCTTGCCTAACTGTGAAGCTTTGAAAGCTATATCGCGGTATTCGAATGAGAAGCCGTTCATCTTACCGGTAGAAGCAATGTTAGCCGTCCAGCCGATTTCTGCTTCTTCCAGCCTTTTGATAAAAGTTAAAAGGTCAGGTGTATCTGCCAAACTTTTATCAAGTATCTGTTGGAGAGCTTGCTTAGGGGAGGGAGCACCAGTCCGAGCCGATAGCATTTGTTCGTTTCGAGAGATTCTCTTCCGCTTCGGTTGTGTATTTGAGAAGGAAGGGGCTGTCTTGGTCACTGTCAGACCGTGAGCGATTTCGAGTTCACTAATAATTCGTGTGCTTAAAAGGTTTTCGTTCCTACCCAAGTAGAGCTTCCCACCGGCTATGTCGATTCTGCTGGCGATAATGTGTATGTGCTGACCTTCGTCGTCATGTAATACATAGCAACGGAGATGGGTATCACTGAACCCCATTCGTTCCATATAGTCATCTGCGATACTCGACCACTGTTCATTCGTTAGTGATTCACCGTTGGGTAAGCGAAGCGAGTTGTGCCAAACCGGTTTCTGAACATCTGGCCGAAGCTGTTTTGTGCCATTGAATTCGGAAATCAGTTCAAGAGCAGAGCCACTTAACATGTTCCCGCCAATAACGATTGGATCACTTTTATGATGTGAACCTGGCTTCAATGCATATTGGACCACACCAGCAAAGTTCTTACCCCTCTTGATCTTCCGCATACCCTTCACGAGGGATACTCCAAAAATCTGTTCTTAACAAGTTGTGACGAAGCTCTTCAAGTTGTCGCTTCACAGCGAAAAGCTCTGTATGAGTAAGTTGGCTATCTTTGCTCTTACCATCGATATGTATAGCAATACGATTTAGCTTTTGGGAAATGTCAGATAAAGCTTTCCATGCTTCGACATTGATCTCTGGAATGATGGAAGGGGATGTATGAAGGAAAGCCATACGGAGCCATTCGCCTTTACTTTTATCACCTCGTTTTATATTCAGAAGTTGTAATTCTTCGTTGTTGAGTCGAACACTTATACAATGTATTCTGAGATGATTGCTAATTAGGTTAGTGAGATTTGAATTTGTTTTTATTATAGGTTGTATACTGCTGGGTATTTTAGACGCTGATGGCTGATTATCCATATGAACTCCTTTTCATATTCATAATTAAACACTACCTATACCAATACTGTTGTTTTTTATTTTTGTCAAGGATTTGGAATAGTTGTTAATAGGAATGAATATATCTGATAAAGACTGGGAGCTGTAAACTGTTTTCATTATTTAAATTGTTAATCATTGAGTCCGTTCTTTTTTATGTAACCTTGAGGTAATTAGTGTTCGATTTTAGTATTGAATGATCAAAAATATAAAGCTATCTAAATCTATCATTTTTATCGATAAGTGAATTTATCTCTTTGCACTAATGTATGTTTGTTATAAACTGAGAAAGGTTTTATGAGTCTTTTGCAAATTATATTGTATGTGAATCAGGAACACGGCAGAGGGAATATGGAAAATAACACACAAGCCTTTATTAAGGCAATTGACAAGATGATGATAGATAATGAAGAGTATTTTACGATTTTGAGAGGGTTGAAAGATGAAAACTACCAAGCATTAAAGGATAAAGTTTACAATGATTTCAATTTAGAGAATAATGACTCTCATTTTAATTCCCTTGATTCATTTAAGAATTTAATCAGCAATCATGTTCTTAGTTGTGAAACCAGCTATGACATGGATGTAATTATCTTGAAAAATATTTCTACTCAACTGGAAATTGAGTATCTTCAAAAGAAGATAAAAAAAGAAGAAGCTATTTTTTATTGTTCATTTTCTGATGCACTAACACATTATGGAATTTATAGAGGGAATAAGTTACCATCATTTCAGATTGTCGGTTTTTGGAATGATCTACTGCAAATGTTTTATGTCTTGAACTTAATGAATAATAGTAATTATTCAAGCCGATGCGATGATAATTATCTTAAGATGCAAGGGTTTGATAAGCTTAGTCGGTTAGTGGATTCTGTTAAAAATATAAATGATAAATTAAATGAAAAAATAGATATAATTGATGGATGTGTTTCATTTAAAAAGGGTCAAGAGGAAAGGATCGTAAGTAAAATTGAAGATAAAATGTCAAGATTAAACTTGTTTAATGCCTTGAGGTTTGTTTTTAATATTTATAAAGACGACAAAAATAAGAATAAGATTGAAGAAACCCTGCCATATAAATACATACTTAATATTTTAATAAAAAACATATCTAATTCTAACCATAAATCTAACAATAAAAAGAAAGTATGCTACGCTATCGAGCTTTTAACCTCATTTATATCTTTATATCAATTGAAGGAAGATAAATTTGCAATTGCAGGTCTTTCAAACTTAAATATAGTTGAGCATTTAACAAAACAAGTACTGTATTCAAATTTTTATCCGATATATTCCTTGAAAACTACAACATTGATTGACTACATTAATAATATTATTCAACCAAGCATTGACAACGATTCTTTTATTTCATGTTTTGGCTTCAGTTTAAAAAATTTGGTTGATTTCTTTAGGTTTTTAGATAAACAAAAAGATGATGTAATATCCATTTCAAAAGAAAATGTATTTAAGAGCGATCTGAAAATTTTGGAGTTGTTTTCCGTTGATGCAAATATTATAAACAAAAATTACTCTACAAAAAGTAGTCTATTAAAAAGTGAAAATTTATTCGCAATGAATCCTGTTGTGAAGTATAAAAACATGTATTACATTATCGGGTTTAAGTATTTTAAGCTGAATTTTTATAATTCTCTATTAGATAAAATTAGAAGAAGTATTGATGGTCGTATTAATTCAAAGATAGGTTCAAATATAGACCTGTTTGTGGAGAAAACATTTTTTAAGATACAAAAAAAACACGGGTATCAACTTTATTCTGGGAATTACACTCCCCCCAAAAAAGAAAACCCTGAAAGTGACTTGTTAATCGAAACGGAAAGGGATTTAATTTTAATTGAAAATAAGAATAAATACTTGACTCATGCTTCTTTTTCAGGCTCTGAACCTAATATATTAAAGGATTTTGTGTTATCTTACGTGTTTTCACAAAAACAATTATTAAAACATGAGCGTAATCTTAGGACTTTTAAACAAATAATTTTTACTAAAGATCAACGAGTGGTAAATTACGATGGTCAAAACATCGTAAAAATTTCAGTTTCGACAAATAATTGGTTTAATATTATGATCAATCCCTCCGCAATTATCTTGGCAATCATAAAAAATCTAAGGTTTGGTGTTGAAGATGATGAAAGTGATAGCGATTTTGTGAAGGCAAACAAATATCTCGATGAACTCAACTCTATAATTGATGAATTAGAGAAGAATAATAGTTTGGATATGCCAGTTATTTTGAATCAAACAGTATTTTTACCATTGGAATTATTAATAGATAAGTCCAATGATGATGAGTTCATTGAAATATTAAAACAGTTAGTTGCAGTAAAAATGAATACGGACAATGTTATGAATGTATATGACTACTGTAAGTATTTAATTGGTGTAAAGACTTCTGCAATCAATTAATGATGTATCTCTTTTTTAAAATAAACTAATCATTAACTGGCTGCGAAAGTGGCCAGTCCCTACAAAAAATAAAGAAAAATATCGAATATTAATAGTGAGATTTTCTATTTCTTGCTCATAGCAACTATTCTAATATTAAAACTACAAGTGCTTAGACTACACCTACGTAATTAATTTGGTATTATTCCTTTTTCAATCATAGAGAAGAAAAAGCAAGGCAACTCAGAGAAGCGGAGCTTCGGAGAGTTAGCCCTTGCTTGTTAAATGCTATAAGTAGTGTATTGACTATTTATTTAATGATGATAACTTATAAGTATTCAATAAAATAGGAGTGATTAAATGAAAAAAAGAATGTTATCTTGTAATGATATCGATAAAAATTCCAAGAGAAGAATGAAATTTAATTTTTATTTTTTAGTTTTTATTATACTCCTGTTATCAATGATATATTATTTTGTGAATCAAGATGAAGTGTTAAGCTATGTTTTAATTGTATCATTTATAAGCTTCCCTGCTTATGTAATCGGTGTATCCCCTTTAATGGCAAAAAAATAATTTTTGGGGTCATCGCTTTTTTTTATAAAGTCTTCTGGTCTTGTACTTCCAAAGCAGAGTCAATTTTGGAGTTAAATTGTTTGAAACGGATTTTTCACACAGAATGAGATACTTACTAACGCTTTCTGAAAAAGCTATTGAACATTTTATTATAGTACTTCCTGCGATCACGCTTAACGTGACATAGACATACCAATGGTGAACAGCTTCGATCTTTAACTTTTCACTGATATTTGTCACAGAATTTAATATATAAAATACTGCTAAAATTGAGGCTGGTATGTAAATGATTGTATCGATTAACGGTTTTAAAAAATCAATCATTTTAGGAATACCAGAACAAGAAATTGCCAGTCCAACAATCATTGGTAAAATGAGAAACCATAAAACTGCTTTGATTTCAATTTCGAATAGATACACATAGTGGAAAATTATCAAACATGATACGATAACTATCGTAATTGCCAGAGGTTTTTTTATATCAGTTACTGCTTTTATATTCCTTTTTCTTATCCTTTGCAGCCGATTTTCTTCAACATTCGTCTTTCCTGGTTGTATCGAATGGTTCATGTTAGACATTAAACTTTCCTTAAATTAATCTACGTTGTGCTTATAATCATATAAGCATAATAATCTTCTATATGCCGTGCTATTTTTATCTTGAAATGCCAATAAAAAATTCTTGACATCTTCAGTTGCTATTTTATTTTGATAATAACTATGGAATATACAATCATCTTTTTTTGAAAAAGATAATGTCCTGTCTTCAATTATTTCTGAAATGGTATTGTGAGTATTGCTGCAATTATTAGCGGAGGTTCTTTCAAAATGATCTGCAAGCTTTCTTCTTTGTTGATCTTTGTATAATTCAATATTGTCTAATTCAGGGCATATTTCACTGAATGCGAAAATAGGAAAGAATTGGGAACTTTGTATTTTCTGTTTATTTAACAATATAATTAATTGCTTATTTGCTTCATCTACGATCTTGAAATAATCTTGCATCATTTCAGGCTTGGTTTGAAACTCATACTTGACTCGTTTATGAGAACCTACGGCTAATACCATTTGTCCATTTTTTAACTGGTCTAAATCTTCTGTGATTTTTACTTCAATTTCACCACCGCTTTTTATTTCATTCCAGACTTTTTGAACTTTCCTAATATCCATTGCTGAAACTGGTAATATTAAGTCTGATAAACTTTTATATATAGAGGCGTAATCGTCGGTCTTGATTTTATTTATTCTTATAGTGGTAGCATTCCCTATATATATATCGTGTTCAGATATAGCAGTAGATCGTGAATCTTTTTCATATTCCACAAGTAAAAAATTACTTCTAATTTTATTGGCTATATCTGAGTTAGTAGGTACATAGGAAAAAATAGTCTTTAGAATTTGCTGTATGTTTCTGTCACTAATGCTGTATCCAATAAAGATAACAGGATTATGAATAAATAGTGAGAGTAATTGTGCTCTAATTAGTTCATATTTGTTATCGAAATAGTCATAATCTTGTTCTGTAATCGTTAGTTCGTAAGGGGCTGACACACAGCCATGTATCTTATAGACCGAACCATAAGGATTACTTAAAAGTATGCTATTGCCTATTAGTGGTTCAAATTCAAAGAGTTGCTCAATCAATAAATCATAGTTCGTCGTGATGATTGATCCGATATTTTTTCTCATCTTAATGAGTTCAGCTATCTCTTCGCTTTTTTCTTCTTTTAATTCTACAGTTGATAATAGCTGAGTAATATATATTTTAAATCTACTTAAATTAATTCCCTTATCCATCTCTTTATAGAAAATATCATTTATTTCTTTAAACTTTCCATTTCTATCGTTAGACAAAGTTTCATTGAATTTTCTTTCTATATCACTGGCAATTTTATCATATTTATATTCACCATTGATTTGACATTTTGATTTAATATCAAGATATGTTTCTTTATCACCAGTGAGTTCGAAACAAATATGTGAGAGTAAACCATTCCAATCATAGGAATTAGAGAGATATCGCAAGCTAAACCCAGTTCCGATGAAGAGCACTGGATGATTTCGATACTTTGCAATAAATTCTTGAATTTCCATCTTTCTCCTGCCTCATCACATTGATTTTTCATAAGATTTTTGTAAGTGAGATTTTGTTAATTATTGCTCCAAAAAATAGTGGTTGTCCAGTCTAGATGATTGGAAATTAGACGTAATCTTGCTAAAGGTTGGAGTAACTACTTTAACTAAACAAATAGTTAAATTTATCATTACCCGCTATATATATAAGTTATTGTGTTTTTTTTAGACATTTTACTGCGTGATGAAAGGAAATATCTTCAAGCCCATCATTTGTTTTAATATAGAAACATGTCGTACCGTGTATTGATTTACCGACTGTAATTCCCAGAAAACCATTTGAAGTTTTATGTTCCCATTCGTCATGGTTTTTTAGCAGGCCTAAGATGAAATCATAATTTTCACCATTAATTTCATCACCGGTATTAGTGACCGAAATTATATTTTGGGCTCTGCTTATGATATCAGACTTCTTTTTGTAGATTTCCTTGTTGATTAAATAAGACATAGATATTCATCTTCTCCATTCAAGTAACAAAGCTAAGTTCTCCATCATGTTTAGTACACCATGAAAACTGAATTTACAAATTAAAAATGACACAGAATTAATTTTTTTATTTCATTAAAGCTACCTCTAAGTTTTTCTCATTAAAATCATGTGGTTAAATTAATCATTAAGTTGATTATTAGTTTCGGAATGTATTGTTTGTTAATATTACCGTTCTAATGATAAATTCGTTTAAACCCCTGTAACTTCAATGGGTTGTGCTATATCTCACAAATTCAAAGTTTGTAGACACCTATAATGAACCTGAGTGCAGGACTACATTCCAATTGCTTAGAGATTTCTTTGCAGAGCACTGCTGGTTTGGTAACCTAAGGTGAAGATATTTTCATAGCTTTCCTACACGATGAACGACTCTTATGTGGGGTTGCTAAGGATTTTGACAGTAGCCAAACAAGATCCTGAACGATGGACTATGTGATTCACCATGATGAGAAGTAACGATCTTAACTCTTTTCAATTGACTGCTTTAAGTAGACTTTTTTCCGCTTCAGTCTTCAGCGAGATAGCGAAAAAAGGGCAGTCTCCTATGTTTGCTCGCTCTCTCCGAGAGACCGAGCTTTTTGACCATGCAGATACACATGGGATTACCGTTGGTGAAGCCTTCAATGAGGCATTTGCCTTACTCAGACAAACAGGCTTGCGGAATGAGTATGTTTATCGTTCTGCACTCACACACAATCTTTTACTTGGCAAGCATTCATTAAGAACTGCCTGTATGCTTAACGAATTCAGGATCGGCTCTTGCAAGGCTGATCTCATCATTCTGAACGGAACTGGAACGGTTTACGAAATAAAATCCGAAAGAGATTCCTTAAGCCGTCTACAAAACCAAATAGCAAACTACCGTAAAGCATTTGGGAAAATCTATGTAATAGCAGGTTCAGAGCATATAGATGATGTGCTGAAAACAACGGAATCTACCATTGGGGTATTGAGTTTAACCCGATGGAATCGAATCTCTACTATAAGAGAAGCTGAAGAAGTTTTAGACTTTATATGCCCTGTAACAATCTTTGAATCATTAAGAATGAATGAGGCGAAAATTATTGCTTCCGAGTTAGGTATAAGAATTCCCAATTTACCGAATACTCAAATGCATGGTTTCTTAAAAGAAGAGTTTAGTGACCTACCACCTGTTTCTGTATATAATTTAATGCTAAAAACTTTAAAGGAAAGCAGAAGTTTACTTTCTTTAAGAGAGTTGATTCTCAACTTACCAAAGTCTTTACAACCAGCAGCACTTTCTATTCAGCTTCGCTCTAAGGATCATGAGCGATTAATTAATACTATGCAGCTTCCTCTTAATGAGGCATTGTTATGGGAGTAACAAACCATGTATTATCCTTATTTTCGTGGGAAACAATTTGAACTGTTGGCTATTAGAGACACTGCTAATGTAATGGCTGAGGCAGGTTTTACTCCAATTATAGAGCCTGTGAGAGAGGCTCTCAATGGTCTTGAGCGAACACTGAAAACAATAAAAGAAAATGATGGTAGGGCTATTGTCATCATTAATCCGGCATGTGGTGATCACTCTACCGATGGACAAAGTATAGCTCAATTATTAAAAAATGAATTTAGTAAGTATGAAAAAATCTCTGTAGGGATACTTCTTGATAAGAGTATGACTATTGCTAAGGTTGATAACCTCCTTCATTCAGATCTCGTTCATGAAGTCACCTTTATTCATGCCGGGTTTGATGAGCCAAAAGCATTACATGAAAGATTTGGGGATGGATACAAACATGTATTTATTTCTAACTATTGTTCTAAATCTTATCGAAAACATTTTTCGGGTTCAGAAAGAATTTTAATTAAAGATGGCTTTGAAAAAAGACGAAATGCTGACCATCCCGATTCTGAGTTCTTTTCAGATCTTCATCTTAATTATGAAGAAGAGGGTATGAATGGTTTTGGTGATTTCTTAATTGTTGGTGATGAATTTAGTGAGTCCGGTGGCCCTGCGTATGCGGTTGCTATTCATCTTACTTACATTAATACGAAGCATGAAGATGAAATGTACATCTATCATTTTGTTTCGACAACACGTGATACACCGACAGACCCAGCAGGTAAGTTCGCACAGTCCCTTGATAAATTAATGGCTGCTTTAAATTCAGGCAAATCCATGTTGCTTGAAACGTCGGCTATCAAAGAGTTTAGGCGATTACATAATCCGAGTCACTTCCCTGGTTTAGGGACAGTTAAAAAATTGTCTATGATTCACCATATAGAAACCCTAGCCGATTTCATGGATGGTAAATAATATGATCAAGTACTGCTGTGCGAGCTGTTTTGGGGATAATGGTTTAAAGAAAAATATCATACCTTCACTTTCCCCTGATTTTGGCGATTGTTCGTATTGTGGTACCAAAGGTATTGAGATTATTGAGCCTCATGCTTTATTTGATCATTTTAGCTCATTGATAAACATCTACGAAAATCATCCGGATGGTAAGAGTTTAGTTGCACATTTGAAAGAGGATTGGAAGCTATTTTCACATCCTCTTTTAGATGAGGCTCATGCCAAAGAGTTATTAGGTGATATTCTTGATGATGGGAATATTGTTAGAAAAACCTTCGTACTTTCTGATGATTATAAGAGTGAATCTCTCGCATTATGGGATCATCTTTGTCAGGAACTCATGTATGAAAATAGATATTTTCTGAATAAATCACTTGATACAGATAGGCTTGGCGAGTTATTAAGTTTCCTTGCTTTAGATGAATTTTCTAAAACTTGGTATAGAGCCCGCATTTATGCAGACGATGCGGCTTTTACGATAGACAAAATGGGGGCTCCCCCCAAGAGATTAGTTAGTCATGGGAGAGAGAATCCTACTGGTATACCGTATTTATATCTTGGATCTAAACCAGATACAGCTTTGTCTGAAATTCGACCTCATACAGGTGACAGAGCTTGTGTCGCAGATTTTACTCTAAAAGATAACTTGACTCTAATAGACCTAAGAAACCCTCGTGAAACCGTTTCACCGTTTTTATTAACCGATCCAGGTGAAATGGGTAAAATGCTTGCAGATATACCTTTTCTTGAACGACTTGGTTATGAACTAACAAGACCTGTATTACCTAAAAGTGCAGCCCTTGATTATATTCCAAGTCAATATATATGCGAATTTATTAAGAAAACTGGCTTTCATGGAGTACTTTATAGTAGTTCTGTAAGTGAAGGAATCAATCTTGCTCTTTTTGATCCGTTAAATGCGACTGGAGGCAATGTAAGTATTTATGATATAGATAAAGTCGAAGTTAGCGTAAGCAAACAAGATTAATATACTCTTTGTTCGATTATCACCAATCGGGACTGATGGTATCAATGATGGTATCATGCCCAGCATGATAAGTTTTACTCTCTTAAGATCATAAGGATAGTTGCGATGTTCGAGTCCGGCCTTCGCACCAAGTCACTAAATTCCTTACAATACAGTTATTTAGACGATTAAATCTGTCTCTTTTGCCTGTAAGAAATGCTCTGTTATGTCCCTTGAAAAAGCCGCTGTGGTTGATAGTGGTAATTGGGATGTTAACTCATAGCGGCGTGTAGTTCCAGGCGTCAAACACGTACTGACTCAACTTGAAAGCTATGACGTAGCCACCTGACCTGCCCCCCGTTGATTAGTACACCCCGATGTTAGTAATGTCTTCATAAGCCACATGAGGACATCCCCATGAAGAAGCGTTTTTCCGACGAACAGATCATCAGTATTCTCCGCGAAGCCGAAGCTGGGGTACCCGCCCGTGAACTCTGCCGCAAGCATGCCATTTCCGATGCCACGTTTTACACCTGGCGTAAGAAGTATGGCGGTATGGAGGTGCCTGAAGTTAAGCGCCTGAAGTCGCTTGAGGAAGAGAACGCCAGACTCAAGAAGCTGCTTGCCGAAGCCATGCTGGATAAAGAGGCGCTTCAGGTGGCTCTTGGGCGAAAGTACTGACGACAGACCAGAAGCGGGAAGCCGTGATGTTGATGTGTGATGCGACCGGTCTGTCGCAACGTCGTGCCTGCAGGCTTACAGGTTTATCCCTGTCGACTTGCCGCTATGAGGCTCACCGTCCGGCTGCTGATGCGCATTTATCAGGGCGCATCACTGAGCTGGCACTGGAGCGCAGGCGTTTTGGCTACCGTCGTATTTGGCAGTTGCTGCGCCGTGAAGGGCTTCATGTTAATCATAAGCGCGTGTACCGGCTTTATCACCTCAGTGGCCTGGGCGTAAAACGCAGAAGACGTCGTAAAGGGCTGGCAACAGAACGTCTGCCGCTGCTCCGTCCGGCGGCGCCCAATCTGACCTGGTCGATGGATTTCGTCATGGACGCACTTTCCACCGGTCGCAGGATCAAGTGTCTTACCTGCGTCGATGATTTCACAAAGGAATGCCTGACGGTCACTGTTGCCTTTGGGATTTCAGGCGTTCAGGTCACGCGTATTCTGGACAGCATTGCACTGTTTCGAGGCTATCCGGCGACGATAAGAACTGACCAGGGGCCGGAGTTCACTTGCCGTGCACTGGATCAATGGGCCTTTGAGCATGGTGTTGAGTTGCGCTTAATCCAGCCGGGCAAGCCAACGCAGAACGGATTTATTGAGAGCTTTAACGGACGATTTCGCGATGAATGTTTGAATGAGCACTGGTTCAGCGATATCGTTCATGCCAGGAAAATTATTAATGACTGGCGGCAGGATTATAACGAATGCCGCCCGCACTCCACGCTGAATTATCAGACACCGTCTGAATTTGCAGCGGGCTGGAGAAAGGGTCATTCTGAGAATGAAGATTCCGACGTTACTAACTGAGTGTTGTATCTAATCGTGGGGGGCAGGTCAAAGTCACTTTATTTCTCCGCAATTACTGCGTACAGACGACTTCGAGGCATTCTTTGAGAATAGAAAGCAACAGCTACTTGCACTAATTGAACAGGCGATGGGGAAAAGGATATCTCAGGAAGATATGTCGGAAATTGCATATGAAGAATTTGAGGCATAAGACTAGTTAAGCTGCCTATATAGCATGTCAAAGCAGCCAATTGGCTGCTTTGATTCTTGCATATTTTCACCTGAAAGACCTTTTAATAAACTATTTAGCTCTCATCCTACCGCGCTAAGTGTGAATAGCTCATTCGACGTTCCTTGTTCCTGTCTCCCATATGCGAGGCGTTACGCCGCTGGCACTATAGCGGAAGAGTTGAATATCACTCATGATTTAATTCCCTGCGCATTTTTGCGATGTCATACATCAGATGAGCAAACCCTTTGGCAACATCAGGAGACGATAAATACTGCATCATCATCTCCTTGTGCGCTTCGTTGCTGTCTATCACGGCGTCATCAATGGCTTTCGTAAAGTCGCCCAGCATGGCCTGCTCACGGGTATTGTTGTCGAGTTGGGTCATGACAAGTTTGTTTTCTGCGAGCTTATCGTAAACCACAAAGGCATAGTTGAGCATATCTTTGTCGGTCAGGTTTTCGGTGATAAACAGCTCGTTGAGCTGCGCCAGCACCTGCGACATAAACTCCTCTTTCTTATCTTTTGCTTTTGCGGTGCCGACGTCATTAACCGGGTTGAGCTTATACTCTGCCGCATCCTCCTGAAGCTTTATATGCTGCTCCATGATTTTTGAAAGCCGATAGTGGCTCATTTCAACATTGGATAGATCGACGTCATCTTCATCTGTTGCCTCTTCACGAAGTAATGGGCGTAGGTGTCGACAATAGAGGCTTAACTTCTCCAGCGATTTGTCATCGTAGACGACGATCTGGGACATAAATTCGTAAAAGCGTACAAAGCTGCCGAGATCTTTTTTGAAGATCTCCAGACGATCTTTTTCCTGCTTGCAGGCTTTAAAACTGTTTTCCGCGTTCGCGAGCAAAATGGGGTTAGGGGAATCCCTTTTTGTTAACTCATAGATCTGCTTGGCGCTGATATACGCCTCTTTCGCGGAGGTATAGCGCATTGCCCAGCGGTTTACTGCGGGCAGGCAAATATTGCTGAGCGTCGCATTCGATTTCTTCTTGCTGTAAAAAGCCTCGCACAGCTGTTCGACTTCGTGCCATAAAAATATCCCCGTCGCGCGAAGTTTCTCGTACAGATCGAACACCAGACCTGGATCGCTGACATCGGTCAATTCAGCCGTTTGATAGTAGGGCTGAAAGGCAGCGAGAATATCGTCAGGTTCATTATAAAAATCGAGTACAAAGGTGCCGGATTCCCTTTTGCCGGGATAGGTTCGGTTCAGGCGCGACAGCGTCTGCACGCACTCCACGCCGCCGAGCGCTTTATCCACGTACATGGCGCACAGCTTCGGCTGGTCAAAGCCGGTCTGGAACTTGTTGGCCACCAGCATCACCTGATAGTCATCGGTATCAAACGCCTTACGCATATCGCGGCCTTTGAGCGCCGGGTTCATATTGATTTCAGTAAATTTCTGGTGCAACAGCGCAAGGCTGTTCATGTCATTTTCCTGAAACTCAACTTCGCCTGAGAACGCCACCATCGCAGTGATCTTTCCGTAGCCCATGTCGGCAATGTATTTATCAAACGCCAGCTTATAGCGCACGGCGGCTTTGCGAGAGCTGGTCACCACCATCGCTTTCGCCTGCCCGCCGAGCAGATGCATTACGTGCTGGCGGTAGTGCTCAACGATGACTTTTACCTTTTGCGAGACATTGTGATCGTGCAGCGTTACCCACTGGTTGAGCCTGATCTTCGCCCGATTGCTGTCCACTTCCCGGTCTTTGTCGCCCATTCTTTGCAGCAGCTTATAGGCCACTTTGTAATTGGTGTAGTTTTTCAGCACGTCGAGGATAAAGCCCTCCTCAATGGCCTGACGCATGGAGTAAACGTGGAACGCCGCAGGTTTGTTGGTTCTGGATGCGGGCTCGTGCGGGTTGGGTCTACGGCCAAAAAGCTCCAGGGTTTTCGCCTTCGGCGTCGCGGTGAAGGCGTAGAAATTCAGATTGCTGCTCCCGCTGCGGGCGGCAAGGGTGGCGTCGAGGATATCTTCAGAGGTGAGGACCACATCGTCGTCGGTTCCTTCGCTCATCAGCACCTCTTTCAGCTGGCGCGCCGTGGAGCCGCTCTGGGAGGAGTGCGCTTCATCTGCGATGATCGCGTAGGTTCGCTCTTTGAGACAGGTGCTGTTTTCGATTGCTTTAAGTACGAACGGGAAAGTCTGAATGGTGACGATGATGATGGGCTGCGAATGCTCCAGCGCGCTGGCGAGCTTCTCCGATTTCGAGCCTTCCCCCTCGCGGTTGTTGATTCGCCCGACCACGCCGTCCGCATGTTCAAACTGATAGATGGTGTCCTGGAGCTGATCGTCCAGCACGGTGCGGTCAGTCACAACAATCACCGAGTGGAAGCGTTTTTCACCCTTTTCGTTATGCAGGCAGGAGAGCTGATGTGCCGTCCAGGCGATGGAGTTCGATTTTCCGGATCCGGCGCTGTGCTGGATAAGGTACTTGTTGCCGGTGCCTTCTTCGTATGCGGCGGCAATAAGCTTGTTCACCACGTCCCACTGGTGATAGCGCGGGAAGATCAGGCTCTCTTTTTTGACCTTTTTACCGTCCCAGTCCTCTTTTTCCTCGATTTGCAGATGCACAAAGCAGGCGAGGATCTTCAGCAGATTGTCAGGGAGCAATACCTCGTTCCACAGATAGCGGGTGGCGTATTCATGGTGATCCTCTGGGATGTCGTTACCCGCGCCGCCCTCTTTAGTGCCTTTGTTGAACGGAAGAAAGAACGTGTCATCGCCGGCAAGCCGGGTGGTCATGTAGACCTCATACTGGCTGACGGCAAAATGCACCAGCGCGCCGCGCTTGAAGGTCAGCAGCGGCTCAGGCTTGTTGGTCTCCGGATCTTTTGGCAGGCGCGTTTTTTTGTACTGGTTGATGGCGCTGTTGACCGTCTGCTTGAATTCGGATTTCAGCTCGAGAGTGGCGACGGGAAGACCGTTGATAAACAGCACCAGGTCGATGCGCCAGCGTTTGGCTTTCGCCTCCGTGTCGTTACCGCTTGCGTGAGGGCTGTAAACCAGTTCCGGGACGATACGGCAGATGTTTTGCCGATAGCGCGCAAGGATGTCCGGGTTGAGGTTGTGATCCGGCTTGAACTGGCATAACGAGAAGCGCGCGTTATGGCTTTTGATGCCGTGGCGCAGCACCCCCAGAGTTCCGTAGGTTCGGGACTGGAGATCGGTGGCGTTGGCATCGGCTTTTTTAAGCTGTGCGACCAGCGCATCGAGAAAATGACGCTCGGTGTCGTTGGGATAGATGCGGGTGAATTTTTCCCACTCCTGCGGCTGGGTGGTCTGGACAAACGTCAGCGCATCCTGCGGATAGAGTGCCCGTTCGCGATCGTATTTGCTGCCCGTGCCGGGGACCCAGCCGTTCTGGCACATCTGGTTTATGATATCGGCCTGCAGATTAACTTCTTTGGTGACGTCGGCGATCATGCGGTGGCCTCCTCAGTTGTGAGGGATGCTTCGGTGCTGCTGGCGGGAGGCGTCCAGTCGCGGAGATCTATTTTGCCGGTGACGGCAGCGGAAATCAGAGCGGTGTGGCGCTCTTTTAGGAGTGTTACTTGTTTCAACGCAAGGGTTAGCATTTCTTCAAGCTTTAGGCAATGATGATGCAGATGAGCTGCTATTTCTTTTGCTTCGTCAATTGGGGGACACGTAATGTGGATATTTTTTAAAATTCCCATACCTATGTTTTGTTGTGTTCCGAAGGTCCAACTTAGAGCTAATATATTAAGATACTCCGCCGTTCTAAAGAAATTTAAGACATAATTAGGAATGTAGTTATCTTTACATCTAAAAGCAGCTAATGGTGACCATATGTTAAACGCTTCTTCCGTTTCAACTAAAGCGGTTACACCTGTTGTGGCGCCTGATTTGACCATGTATATATCATTGATTTTCGGAGCATATTTTTCGCAATATCTATAATGATCTTTTTTTGATATATAAGCTCGTTTTTTATCGAAATCAATTTTTCCTGTCGAGATCGCTTCTGCGGAAATAAAAGGTATACCTTCATCAAAGAAATCAGGTGTTTCGTGTGGTCCATCAGTAATAGGAATGCTTAAAATGTGCTTTATTGGGCAAACCAACCAATGTTCTGGAACATTCCCCAACCACTCAACCCCAGAATATTTCATTGGCACATCAGGGTTCAGCCCTTTGGTTACGGCATTGCTAATTAATGCTTGACGTTTTTCTTTTAGCAGTTCGATGAGTTGTTGTTGTTTTTCAACTAACCGATCAATTTTCATCGTTTCATGAATTAAAAATAGTGATATTTTAATTTGCTCTTCAATCGAGGGTGTCGGCATTGGAATATATCTAAGATATTCTCCATTAACGTGTGGAATGCCCATTCCAGTTGCATGACGTCTTATTTCTGGTTCGATACAATTACAAGAAAACCAATAGTATTGATGGTGTAATTTTGATGTTAATTTTGCAACTGCCATTGTGGATGAAAGAATCCCACTTTTGCTTTTTATAAACTCCCCAGCATTAGAGCCATCCCAAATAATAAGAACTAAATCATCTGGAACAACTCGGACATCAGATGTGATTAATACATAATTTTCAACAATATTTGTGCGTAGATAGCTCATTGAGAGATATGGAACGCAGTCTCTTTTGGGCTCACTACTTAGGGTGGTTGGGTTGCGGCCTTTGTAATAAACTGCTAAATATTTGTGTGGTGTATAATTCCAATTAAGTGGTATCTCCCCCAACCACTCAACCCCAGAATCCTTATATTCCGGATACGCCTTATACTTAGCCATCAGGAGTGTACCTCCTGCAGCAGCTTCATAATCTCCGCGCTCAGCGCATCCAGCTCCGCGTCAATCTCCTCCAGCGGGCGCGGTGGCTTATAGACATAAAAATGCCGGTTAAATGGAATCTCATATCCAACGACCCCAACCTCGCCGTCGCGGGCATCGCGCTTGTCGGCATTAATCCACGCGTCCGGTACGTGCGGCAGCACCTCCGCCTTCACGTAGCCTTCAATCAAATCGCTGGTCGAAACAGACGGATCGAGCGCTACGTTCTCGTTGTCGCGCAGGTCGGCATCCTGCTCAAACTCCACCACCTGTCCGCGGTACGCAAACGCGCCGTACAGCGGCTGCGCATCTTCCCTGAGCACCTTTTTGACGACCGGCTCCGCGTCCGGGTTTTTGCGGGTAATGGCCTCGATAAACTGCTTATGCTCTTTGGCATCCAGCTTAACGGCGGCAGTTTTAAACGCCTCTTTGAGCGTCAGCTGGAACTGATTGAAATCATCGCTCGGCTGAGCGAGACCACATGCTTTCCCGTCGAGCGACGTCTGGATTTTTTGCGCTTTAACCATCAGCGCGCGCTGTTGTCGCCACAGCGTTGCGTCGAGCAGATCCTTAATCTGCTTCTCTTTAAGCTCAGGGAATTCAGCCTTGATAACGGCGCGTGCTTCCACCTCGAACTCGGCAAAGTTGCCGTAGTTCTCGTCCTGCCAGAAGGCACCGAACGCGTCGTACAGGCATGCCATCGGTGCGTTAAACGGTTTTGGCGCAAAGCGCAGCGCGGCAATGGATTCATCCGTGACCTGAGCCGTCAGACGCAGCGGGCGCTCAATGGTCAGGCGGCGAAAACCAAAGTCGGTGCTGTTGAATATCTTGCTGGCGACGGCGCGCTTGTCATCATCGTCCTTAAGATCCACCACTTCGAAGTCGCCAAAGGTGCGGGTAATGAGTCTAATGTCTTCCTCGCTCATCATGTTGCGCTTCGCACCCAATGACTTACGCATTTTGCTGCACAGCTTGCTGGCGTCGATCAACTGGATCTTGCCCTTACGCTCAGCCCTCTTTTTGTTCGACAGGATCCACACGTAGGTGGCGATCCCGGTGTTGTAGAACATGTCGGTGGGCAGGGCGACGATCCCTTCCAGCAGATCGGCTTCAAGGATGTAGCGGCGGATCTCGCTTTCGCCGCTGCCCGCGCCGCCAGTGAACAGCGGTGAACCGTTGAGAATGATCCCGATGCGCCCGCCGGTATCGGCATCACGCATTTTGCTGATCAGGTGCAGCAGGAACAGCAGCGAGCCGTCGGAAACGCGCGGCAGGCCGGGCCCGAAACGCCCGTCAAATCCTTTGCGATGCTCGTTGTTAACGTCGGCTTCGATCTTCTTCCAGTCCACGCCAAACGGCGGGTTCGACAGCATGTAATCGAAGCGATCGGCGGGAAGTTGATCGTTAGAAAGGGTGTTGCCCAGCTTGATGCGGCTGACGTCCTGACCTTTTATCAGCATATCGGCCTTGCAGATAGCGTAGGACTCCGGGTTCAGCTCTTGTCCGAACGCGCGCATCACTGCATTCGGGTTGAGTTCATGAACGTACTCCATTCCGGCAGAGAGAAATCCGCCCGTGCCCGCCGTCGGATCGTAAAGGGTTCGAATGACGCCCTCTTTGGTGAGAGCCTCGTCGTCTTCCATAAACACCAGCGAGGTAGTGAGACGCACGATATCGCGCGGCGTGAAGTGTTCACCGGCGGTTTCATTCGAGCTTTCGGCGAAACGGCGGATCAGCTCTTCAAAGACCAGCCCCATATCATGGTTGGAGATGGCCTGCGGGCTGAGATCGGTGGTGGCAAACTTCTGCACCACTTTATAGAGGAGGTTGGCATCATCCAACAACCCGATGAATTCGCTGAATTTAAAGTGCTCGAAAATTTCCCGCGCATCTCTGGAAAAATACTGAATGTAGTTTTCCAGGTTGGCCCTGATGTCGTTTTGACCCATTTTGCTCAGATCCAGCGGCGAGGCGTTAAAGAACGTCAGCCCGCTGGTGGCGCGCAGGATTAACTTTTCTTTCGCTTCTTCAGGCAGGGGCGAAGAACGGACCTTTTGAGCCTCAATAACGACGGCCTCTTTAGTCTCTTCAAGGACGCATTCCAGGCGGCGCAACAGGGTAAACGGGAGAATAATGCGGCCATATTGAGATTGCTTAAAATCACCGCGCAGGAGATCTGCAACAGACCAGATAAAGGCTGCCGTTTGGGAGAAATTCAGGGTACTCATAAAAGCGTCCTTGCCCATTTTTCAGGCATTTTTGATGATGAATTAAAACCCTCTTTTTATCATGGTTAAAAGTACAGATCGACTAAAAAATCGATCCAAATCAATGTCTTATGTTTATGGATTGCAATAATTCATGGGTATCATGAATGTGTATTTCAATACAAATGATGGAGCGGGGTCATATAGTATTAACGCACAATCGCCACAGCACCCATCCCCCAAACCCCATCAGCACCACCCCCGCCGTGCGCTCAATCCACCACAGCGAACGGCTGAGCTTCTGTTGTACCGCCGATAGCCCCATCAGCGACACCAGCGCCAGATCCCACGCCAGCACCACCATCACCATCCAGACGCCGCAGGTCGCCTGCTGAAGCAGCGTGACGTCCGGCCCCAGCAAGGCCGTCATCAGCGCCAGATAGAACAGCGCGTTCTTCGGGTTTAACAGCGCCGAACCGAGCCCCAGCAGGATCTGCTTTTGCAGCGACGGGAAGCGCTGGTGGGTTTCATTCAACGCCAGCGACTGCTGGCGGCTGCGAATCAGATGCGATCCGATCCACATCAGGTACAGCGCCCCGCAAAGCTCGATCAGCGTAAACAGCCACGTAAACTGGCGCAGCGCGCTCCAGCCGATAATCACCAGCAGGATGTAAAGCCCGTTACCCGCGGCGATGCCGAGGCACAGTCCGGCGCTACCCCGCAGCCGATAGCGCGCGGCGTAGCCCACCAGCAGGAAGAAATCCGGGCCCGGGCTTAGCAGGGCAACAAAATGCGCCAGCGCCAGGGCGAGAAAAGCGGAAGGGAATAACAGTTCCATAGCGACCTCATTTAACAATCCGAGGTCAGAGTACGGCGCTGCAGAACCTATTTATTGTCTGATATTGATCGGCCCGTCGCGTACTGGCGCGGCGTGGCGGCGGTATAGCTGACGAAGGTCTTATGAAAATGGCTCTGGTCGGCAAAGCCGCTCTGGTAGCCAACGTCGGCAATATCATCCCCGGCGCGCAGCCGCGCTTTAGCGTATTCCACGCGGGAGATGTTGAGAAAGCTGCCCGGCGTCAGGCCGGTGTCCTGCCTGAAGGTGCGGATCAGCGTCTCCTTGCGCAGCGAGAAGCGTTGGGCAAGCTCGTCGAGGGAAGGCGGGCAGGTGAGATCGGAAAGAAACGCCTGCTGAATCTGCTGGCTGGTTGCGCGAAGCGCGTCAGCGTTATCCACGGCGCGGGGAAGGGCAGAAAGCAGCGTTTCCAGTGATGCCGGAGACAGGGTCTCGACAACGTCCAGGTAATGGGCAAACAGGGTTGGGCTACGAATCACCTGTAGCGCCAGCGGAAGCCCGGTGTCGATGTAGAGCATATGGTAGCTGCGCGGTTGCCCGGCGACGGGGTTACAGCTGTGCGGCGCACAGGCCGGGATCACGATGAGGTCCCCGGGGTTAAGGATGTACTCTCTGTCGTGACACACGCAGCAGGTCTGGCCCTCCACAATCGCGCCGATGGAGAGCTGAGAGTGACTGTGGCGTTTGTACGCCTGCGTACTCTGCCAGGTGCTGCGCAGCTCAAGGCCTGAGGTGCGGTGAAAAGTCTGGCGGATATGTCGGGTATCGGTCATAGGCGCTCCTTCTGAAGATTTTTTATACCACGTCAGCGACCCCTCTGGCAGCGCTTCATTAAGAACCTTCCGGATATACCCAACTTTACGTCCATAGCCAGTCATGTTGACTACCCTTAATACCCTAAGCGGTAAAACAAGGAGATTCGACATGGCTTATCAGACAGTAAATCCTGCCACTAACCAGCTCATCAAAGAATACCCCTCGCATACCGACGCGGATATCGAAGCGGCGCTGAAGGCGGCCGATGCGCTTTATCATTCGGACTGGGCGAAAGGCGACATCAGCCAGCGCCTGCCGGTGCTGCATAAGCTTGCCGATCTGATTGACGAGCGCGTGGAGGATCTGGCTAAAATCGCCAGCCAGGAGATGGGTAAGCTCATCGAACAGAGCCGCGGCGAGGTGAAGCTGTGCGCGCAGATCGCGCGCTACTACGCCGACAACGCGAAGCAGTTCCTGGCCCCGGTGAAGTACGACTCTGAGCTCGGTGAAGCCTGGGTGGAGCATCACCCGATTGGCGTGCTTATGGCCGTTGAGCCGTGGAACTTCCCGTACTACCAGCTGATGCGCGTGCTGGCGCCAAACCTGGCGGCGGGGAACCCCGTCATCGCCAAGCATGCCAGCATCGTACCGCATTGCGCCGAGACCTTTGCCCATCTGGTGCGCGAGGCGGGCGCACCGGAAGGGGCGTGGACCAACCTGTTTATTTCGTCCGAGCAGGTGGCGAATATCATTGCTGACGATCGCGTGCAGGGCGCCGCATTAACCGGCTCCGAAAAGGCTGGCAGCGTGGTGGCCGCGCAGGCGGCGAAGCATATCAAGAAATCCACGCTGGAGCTGGGCGGTAACGACGTGTTCGTGGTGCTGGATGACGCAGACCTTGAGAAGGCCGTGAAAATTGGCGTTAACGCGCGGCTCAACAACGCCGGGCAGGTCTGTACCGCGGCGAAGCGCTTTATCCTGCATGAAAAGATTGCGGATGCCTTCCTGAGCAAATTCACCGAGGCGTTTAAGCAGGTGAAGATTGGCGATCCGCTGGACGAAAGCACCACGCTGGGGCCGCTGTCGTCGAAAGATGCGCTTGAAACGTTGACCAAACAGGTTAACGAGGCGGTGAAAAACGGTGCGACGCTGCACTATGGCGGCAATCCGGTACAGCGCGACGGGAGCTTTTTCGAACCGACGATCCTGACGAATATCTCCCGCGATAACCCGGCGTATTTCGAAGAGTTCTTCGGCCCGGTAGCGCAGATTTACGTCGTGAAAAGCGACGACGAGGCGGTCGCGCTGGCTAACGACTCCCACTACGGCCTGGGCGGGGCGGTATTTAGTCAGAATATCGAGCGCGCGAAGAAAATGGCGTCGCGGATTGAGACCGGGATGGTGTACATCAACTGGCTCACCGATACCGCACCGGAGCTGCCGTTCGGCGGGGTGAAGCGCTCCGGCTACGGACGCGAGCTGTCGGATCTGGGGATCAAAGAGTTTGTGAACCAGAAGCTGGTGGTGGTGCGTAAGTAAGAGATAATAAAAAACCTGCCATCCGGCAGGTTTTTTTTAAAGGAGATTATTTCACTTCGATCTTGTCCCAGCCGCTTTTGAACATGCAGCTGTCGACTAGCGTATCCCGGCGATATTCATTCGCGTCTTCAACCGTGTAGCTCGTGGAAATATCCTTTTTCTTGTTCTTTTTGTCCGTTTTTTCCGAACTCGAACCGGTCACGACGTTATCCGGGGGTAGATCGATCAGCGCCTGCGCTTCGCATTCCGTGAGCTTTTTATTCATCTCAGCATCGCTGACGCCCGGTTTCACCCATTTGTACTGGACGCAGCCGGTGAGCATCAGCGTGAGGCTCAGAACGCAAAGCGCGGTCATGCGGTGTTTCATCAGAAGGTGACTCCACCGCCTACGTATGCGCCGTCAATCAGCGTGTGGCCAGGACGACCGTCTTTACCGTCCACGCTCACGTGGCGGTAACCCACTTTCAGGGTCACTGGCGTAATTGGCGTCCAGCTTACGCCGCCGTTGGCTTCCACATAGTTTTTCACGCTGTTGTTCAGGCCTTCTGGTGCGACATAGCCTTCACCGTACACGTGGATGCTGTCGGTCAGGGCAACGTTTACGCCGCCGCCAATCGGGAACGCCACGCCGTTATCGCCTTTTTTCGGGCCGAGGTAGATGGCTTTTGCACCCGCATTCAGCATCACCGGGCCAAGACCCAGGTTGTAGCCTGCGCCCACGCCCCCGGTCTGGGTACCGTCATCGGTGTTTTTGAGCCAGTTGCTTTCGAGATAAACACCGGATGAGGATTTCCCCATTTCCAGATTGAGGTTGGTAAAGTTTTTACCCTGCTCAACGGTGCCGCCCATCGCCAGTGCGGAACCCGATACGGCAGCCAGAGCAGAAAGAAGAAGGATATTCAGTTTTTTCATGTTTTATGCCTCGTCATTAAATTCATCTGGGCGCACCTTAACAAGCGATGTTAATGACTGCAAATGTGATATAAATCGCGGTTTTATACTGATATTGTTAACTTTTTTATTGAAGTTGTTGCAATGATGTTTGATTGTCGGGGTGTCAACAGGGGATGTTTTTAGCGTTTAGGAACCGTTTAGTTTTTTGACTAAACATAAACTGAACGAGGTGGGGATAGTGATTTGAGATGAATTAATTGGGTTTCTAATAATTTCCAAAAATGTTTCACCTGTCACACAAAACAACAAAGCCTTACATTTCGAGCGATGAATATACGTTCAATCGCGCAGGCCGGTTTCCTTTTCATGTCATTTTTCTGACACGTTTATTCTTTACGTTGTTGGCTTCACTAACTGGATGCTAACAATATGAAAAGAAAAATTATTCCTGTGCTAATCGGCTGTGCGCTCTCTTTCTCTGGCCTGGCGGCGCAGCCCACTGCTGAGCGCTATGTCGTCAGCTTCCCTGAAGGCTCCCACGTGAGCTACAGCGGCGCGTTTGCCAGCGCGTTTCCGAACGGACTGCCCGTGGGCATTGGTTCTGGCCTGCTGTTTACGGGCAAGCAGGGAGACGCCCTGACCTTTGCGACCGTGACCGATCGCGGTCCAAACGCCGATGCGCCAAAAATGGGTAAAAACGAAGCCAAAATATTTGTCACGCCAGATTTCGCGCCGCTGCTGATGACCATCCGCGTCCAGAACGGCAAAGCGGAGGCGGTTGATGCCCGTCCGCTGCATGACGATAAAGGCGAAATTAACGGTCTGCCGCTGCAAAGCGGCGTGATTGGCTCCACTAACGAAGTGGCGTTCAGCGATACCTTAAAGACGCTCAAGGGTGACAACCGCGGACTGGATACGGAAGGCATCACGCCGGACGGGAAAGGCGGCTACTGGCTGTGCGACGAGTACGGCCCTTTCCTGATTAACGTCGACAGTAAAGGCAAGATCCTCGCGATCCACGGGCCGCAGGCCGCGGAAGGTGAAAAATCCATCGCGGGCGGTTTGCCAAACATCATCAAATGGCGCCAGCCCAACCGGGGCTTTGAAGGCCTGACCCGGATGCCGGACGGACGGATTATCGCCGCCGTGCAAAGCACGCTGGACATCGACGGTAAGAGCAAAAAGCAGGCGCTGTTTACGCGTCTGGTGAGCTTCGACCCGGCAACCGGGAAAACGGCGATGTACGGTTACCCTATCGACAGCGCGGCCTACAGCAAAAACAGCGACGCCAAAATCGGCGACATCGTGGCGCTCGATGACCAGCACATCCTGCTGATTGAGCAGGGAAGCGATAAAAACGACGGCATGCGTAACCTTATCTACAAGGTGGATCTCAGCAAGGCGAGCGACCTGACCGCCTTCGACAAGCCGGGCGAGTACCCGGAGTTTGATGATGAGAAAACCCTGGCGCAGCGCGGCATTACCCTTGCGGCAAAAACGCAGGTGGTCGATCTCCGCGCGCTGGGCTGGCAGCAGGAGAAGGCCGAAGGGCTGGCGCTGATCGACAGCAAAACGCTTGCGGTGGCGAACGATAACGACTTTGGCGTGAAGGTGGCGATGCAAAACCCGGTCGAGGGCAAGAAGCTCAAGGATTATCGGGTGAACGCGGAAGGCAAGCTGACGCTGGATGATAAGCCGGTGGAAACCACGCTCAGCGTGAAGCCGCTGAAAAAGCCGGAGTCGGACAGCGAGCTCTGGATTGTGACGCTGCCGGAAGCGGTGAAATAAGTTTACCCTTCTTGCTAAAGGCTGGGGTATCCCCACAAGATAATGCCT
Organism: Enterobacter sp. QK-SA4; assembly: GCF_056856775.1. Taxonomy (NCBI): domain Bacteria; kingdom Pseudomonadati; phylum Pseudomonadota; class Gammaproteobacteria; order Enterobacterales; family Enterobacteriaceae; genus Enterobacter; species Enterobacter sp. QK-SA4. Next base: position 4,161,303 of record NZ_JBXFXH010000007.1, on the reverse strand, counting down.
GCACAGACGGCTCCCTCTCCCTTGAGGGAGAGGGCTGGGGTGAGGGGGAACATACGGCTGTGGAGGTTATTCCGTTCACTCTATGTTCCTTGCTACTCTGTAACGGCATGACCTGTGAACGTGCCAGGGTGGCTCAATCGCCACCACCCTGGCGACCCGGGCTCCCGGCGGTAAATCGCCGCTTCGCGGTACCCTCAGCTTACTCCTTCAGGCTATCGGGTCGGGCATGAGCCTGCATCCCTGCAGGCCACGCCCTCTCGGCGCATCCCTGCGCCTCGCCCCGGCCTTACGGAAACGCCTCGGCGATTTACAGCCGGACCAGGGCATCGCTGTAAGTCATTAATTTTTCTGAAGCAACATTCATCGCTTCAGGTTAAAAAATTACCGGGGATCCCTCAGCCCCACAGGGGAGAGGAGATGCATAGCGGTTATTTCTTCAGCCCTGCAAACGCCGCCCGAATTTCTTCTTCCGGAAGCTGTATGCCTATAAACACCATCACGCTGCGCGGCGCTTCCTCGCCCCAGGGGCGATCCCAGTCGGCGCTGTACAGGCGCTGTACGCCCTGGAACAGCAGGCGGTTCGGCTCGCCGTCAATCCACAGCATCCCTTTGTAGCGCAGCAGCTTGTCGGCAAACGACAGCAGCAGGTTTTCCATCACGCGCGAAACCTCGCCGATGTCCACCGGGTAGTCCAGCTCGACCACAATCGACGCCACGTCGTTTTGCTTATCTCCCATAAAGTGGAAACGCGGTTTCGCGGTGACGTTCTCTTCCAGCATAAAGCCGTTGGTGTTGAACAGCTGAGACAGATCGATGTCGCCGTGCGTCACCGTGTAAACCGGCGCGCGGGAGTTAATGCGCGTCAGGCGCTCGCGCAGTTTTTCGCTTTCGCCCGCCACGTCGGTTTTGGTCAGCAGGATGCGGTCGGCGTAGCCCACCTGAGACTGGGCGATGGTGAACTGGTTCATCTGCTCGTCGGCGTGAACCGCATCCACCAGGGCAATCACGCCGTCCAGCAGGTAGCGCTGGCAGAGGATCTCGTGAGAGAAAAAGGTCTGAATAATCGGGCCGGGGTCGGCCATGCCGGTGCATTCGATCACCAGGCGGTCAAAGTCGATCTCGCCGCGATCGCGGCTGTCGAGCAGGTCCAGCAGGGCGTCTTCTAATTCGTTAGAGCGGGTGCAGCAGATGCAGCCGTTGGTCAGAGTTTTGATCTGGGTGGCGCGATCGCCGATCAATTGATCGTCAACGGAGACCTCACCGAATTCGTTTTCGATGACGGCGATTTTGAAGCCGTGCTGTTCGTTCAGGATGTGGCGCAGCAGGGTGGTTTTACCGGCGCCGAGAAAACCGGTCAGCAGGGTAACGGCAATCGGGGTCATGGTCTCTCCTTTAGCAGCAGCGGACGCCGCCTTCTCCACTTCCGCCGTAGCGCGCTTCCTGACGCTCGCGGAAGAATTCGGTATAGGTCATGTAAGGCTTATCCGGATGGTTGGTCTTCATGTGCTCAACGTAGTTGTCATAGTCCGGAATGCCAATCAGCATTTTCGCCGCCTGACCGAGGTATTTTTTTGCTTCGCCTAAGTTACCAAACATTGTGGGTTCCAGACAGAAAAAGCCCGGCGATGTGAGTCCGCTGGGCTTATGTTTCCCTCATCCCAGCCCTCTCCCAAAGGGAGAGGGCTGGGATTGCGGATTAATGGTGTGAAGAGGTCTTCACGCCGCCTTCCGGCACCGGCACGTACGGGGTTTCTTTATCCGTACGGCCGTCGGCGTTGCGAACGTTCAGCCAGGTTTTGATGCCGTAGAAGATGATGCTGTACACCACCACCAGGAACAGAATGCTCAGACCCGCGTTGGTGTAGTTGTTCACCACGATATGGTTCATGTTGGCAATCTGCTGCGCGGTCAGGTCCGCGCCGCCTGCGGCAATCTTCTCTTTGTACTGGTTAGCCATGAAGAAGAAGCCTTCCAGCTGCGGGTTGGCGCTGAACAGCTTCAGGCCAAGCGCCCAGGTGGTGCAGAGCAGCAGCCACAGCGCAGGAACAACGGTTACCCAGATGTATTTGGTGCGCTTCATCTTCACGAGGACCACGGTACCCAGCACCAGAGCAACGGCTGCGAGCATCTGGTTAGAGATACCGAACAGCGGCCACAGGCTCTTCACGCCGCCGAGCGGGTCGACAACGCCCTGATACAGCAGGTAGCCCCACAGTCCGACGCAGCCCGCAGTACCCAGAATGCCCGCTACCAGAGAGTCGGTTTTCTTCAGGAACGGCACGAAGTTACCGAGCAGGTCCTGCAGCATGAAGCGGCCCGCACGGGTACCGGCGTCCAGCGCGGTCAGGATGAACAGCGCTTCGAACAAAATACCGAAGTGGTACCAGAAGCCCATGTCCGCCCACGGCAGCACCTTGTGGAACACGTGTGCGATACCCACCGCCAGCGTCGGTGCACCACCGGCGCGGTTCAGCACGGACGGTTCGCCGATGTCCTTCGCCGTCTGCATGATCTGCTCTGGCGAAATCACGAAGCCCCAGGAGCTGACGGTCGCCGCCGCGTGTGCGCTCGCGTCCTTCAGCTGCGCCATAATCAGCGCCGCGTTATCACCGCCCATTTCGTGCAGGTTTGGCATGGTGATGCTGAGGCCCGCCGGTGGGGTGTTCATCGCGAAGTAGAGACCCGGTTCGATGATAGACGCGGCAACCAGCGCCATGATCGCCACGAAGGACTCCATCAGCATTGCGCCGTAGCCGATCAGACGCGCGTCTTTCTCGTTCGCCAGCAGCTTAGGCGTGGTACCGGAGGCAATCAGGGCGTGGAAGCCGGAGACCGCACCGCAGGCGATGGTGATGAACAGGAACGGGAACAGGGCGCCTTTCCACAGCGGGCCGGTACCGTCGATGTACTGGGTCACTGCCGGCATTTTCAGATCCGGGTTAATCACCAGGATGCCGATCGCCAGACCGACGATAACGCCGATTTTGAGGAAGGTCGCGAGGTAGTCACGCGGGGCCAGAATCAGCCAGACCGGCAGCAGCGCGGAGATAAACGCATAGCCAATCAGCGCGAAGGTAATGGTGGTGTCCTTGAAGGTCAGCGCCGGGCCCCAGTACGGGTCGTGCGCAATCACGCCGCCGAAGTAGATGGAGGCCACCAGCAGCACGATACCAATCACCGACACTTCGCCCACGCGTCCCGGACGCAGGAAGCGCATGTAGATACCCATGAACAGCGCAATCGGCACGGTTGAGCATACGGTGAAGACACCCCACGGGCTTTCGGCAAGCGCTTTCACCACGATCAGGGCCAGCACCGCGAGGATGATGATCATAATCAGGAAGCAGCCGAACAGGGCGATAGTCCCCGGCACGCGGCCCATCTCTTCTTTGACCATCTCGCCCAGAGAGGCCCCGTTACGGCGAGAAGAGATAAACAGCACCATAAAGTCCTGCACCGCACCCGCCAGCACCACGCCGGCGAGCAGCCACAGGGTTCCCGGTAGGTAGCCCATCTGCGCGGCCAGCACCGGGCCAACCAGCGGGCCTGCGCCAGCGATAGCGGCAAAGTGATGACCAAACAGCACGTAGCGGTTGGTTGGCACGTAGTTCAGGCCGTCATTGTTAATGACCGCCGGGGTGGCGCGCGTTGGGTCGAGCTTCATGACCTTCTGCGCGATGTACAAGCTGTAGTAGCGATAAGCAACAAGATAGACGGAAACGGACGCGACCACGATCCACAGGGCGCTTACGTGTTCGCCCCGGCGTAATGCGACAACCGCCAGACAGAAAGCGCCGAGGATCCCGAGTAAGGCCCAGGGCACGTGCTTCAGTAGTTTTTTAGTATCCATAGTAAGACCTGGTTTTTTATGTAAAGAAAAAAGGGTCAGGGTTCGTTGTGAGGAGGTATTGATTAATGCTGGAGCGATCGTGCCAGATCCTCGCGCGTGTAAAGGACGGTAAATGAATGAGTGGTTGAAAGTGCCGGGTGAGCGGTCAAAGGGGGCGACGAGCGGTTCCGGCTCGCCGCCAGGGGGCGAAATTATGTGATTGAGATCACTTGATTATTCGGATTACGCTCCACGGCCAGATAGTTCTCCAGGGTTCTAATCAGTTTTTCCTTCAGCCAGTTCGGTTCCAGAATCTGAATGTGGGGCAGCCAGTAGAACAGCAGTGGCAGGATCTGGTTCTCGTGCGCCGCCTGGCAGCGCAGCGTGACGCCGCCCTGTTGCTCCTCCACCAGCTCCTGTTCCGGCAGAAGATCGCGGCGCAGGAAGTAATGTGAAATATTATCTTTGATAAATATTTTCACTGCGAAAGTATTTTCAGAAACCCAGGGGTCGAGGCTTTTCTCCAGCAGCTCAAGGACATTTTCTTCGGGCGTGAAGGTCGTTTTCTGAATATCAAACCAGCTAATCTGGCTCAATGAGAAGGATTTCAGGCGGCTATTTTCGGTGGCTTGTAAATACCATATATTTTTTTTGTTAATGAGTTTATAGGGATTAATCAGACGGGTTTTCCCCTTATAAACGATCTGACAAACATTATGGTTTTTAATCGATTTCTCGATTTTCGTTAAATGACGGCGAATATCACGTTCTACCGTGTGTTCTGCCTCATTGCCAAGAATAAGAATATGGTTTTCGTCAACGCGCGTTTCGAGCTTCTGCCAGAATTCCGTATTTCTTTCAGGGAAAAAGCTGTCAGCATTCAGGAAGTTAGCAAGGGTGTGATGTAAGCCTTGCCCGCCGGGCGATTGCGCAGAATGGATAAGTCGATATAGCCCGTTACCGGTATGTTCAACAATAGGAGATAGGGCATTTAAATCCCGGTAGACGGTACGCTCGGTAATTTTAAATTTTTCCATTAGCGCACTGCGGTTTACCACACCGTTTAAATGTAGCTCAACCAGAATATCGACCAGACGTTCAGCCGAGCGGCTCCGCGTCGTTTTAGCCATAAGGTCATCCTGTATATTTAGGTATGCGCTGAATGATGCGGATGCACTGACAAAGGGTGTCAGTATTCAGTCACAGAAAATTTCTCTTATGGTTATATAACGGCGTGATTTAGCGGAAACCTTAGGAGTTTTTGTAGAAAGCGGCGCTGGCCGAAGAAAAAGGCCAGCGCGAGGGGGGATCACACGGCGGCTTCCGCCTCCAGCATGACCGGGTGGAAGCGGCGCTTGAAGTAGATCAGACCGTGTCCCGCGTCACTCAGAATGATGTTCTTAACTTCAACAAGGTAGACAAGATGCGTGCCGATGGTTTGCACCTGGCTAATCTCGCCTTCAAGGCTGGCGAGCGCGCCCTTGAGCACCGGCTGCGCCAGCGGCCCTTTCTGCCAGCAGGAGAGGGCAAAGCGCTCCTCCATCGTCATACTGGTCATCCCGGCGAAATGGCGAGCCATGATCTCCTGCTCGTGGTTCAGTACGTTAACGCACAGCCTGCCGTTGCCCTGAAATACCGGATTCATGGCGCTGTTGGCGTTGATGCACACCATAACCGACGGCGGGGTGTCCGTGACCGAACAGACAGCGGTGGCGGTAATGCCGCAGCGGCCGGCCTCGCCCTCGGTGGTGACCACATTAACCGCAGCCGACAGGCTGCTCATTGCGTCGCGAAAACGCAGGCGTTGTTCATCTGAATGCATTGCAACCTCCCGCTGCGCTATTTCAGCAGCTTGTCGAGCATGTTGATATCGCTGTTGTTGTGCAGGTGCGGCACCGTCCAGCCGTGCTGGTCGTACTCGGACATGCAGCGGTCGACCATCGCCATCATCTTGTCCATGTTGCCGGAGCTCTGCGCCTGGCGCAGACACTGCAGGCGGATCTCATCCTGGCTCCCGGAGTAGTTGATTTCGTACAGCTCGTGACGACCGCCAAACTCGCTGCCGATGGCGTCCCACATCAGCTTCAAAATCTTGATGCGTTCGACGTGATCCATCCCGTTGGAGCCGCGCACGTATTTCGCCAGATACTGGTCGATCTGCGGGTTGTTCAGATCCCGGGCGCTGGACGGCAGGTAGATCAGACCGGACGTCACGTTACGCTCGATGATGTTCTTGATCTTGGCGTAGGCCATCGGCGCCATCACGCGGTAGGTTTGCAGCGCGGCGTGATCCGGCAGATACGCGCCGTTCACCCACGGGGTAGCTTCGGAGCACATCGAGTCGCTCAGCGCCCAGAACATGTTGCGCCAGGCCACCACTTCGCCGAGATCTGCCTGCACGCCGCGGAACTCCAGGGTACCGGTGCACTCCAGGGATTTCTTCAGCAGGGCGGTGATGAAGTCGAGCTTCACCGCCAGACGCACGCAGGCCTGCAGCGGGTACATCCGCGCAAAGCCGCCCTCCATCGTCCAGCGACGGCAGCGGTCGAAATCGCGGTAGATCAGCACGTTTTCCCACGGGATCAGCACGTGATCCATCACCAGGATCGCGTCGTTCTCGTCGAAGCGGCTGGAGAGCGGGTAGTCGTACGGCGATCCGGTTGCGCCTGCCACCATCTCGTAAGAGGCGCGGGAGATCAGCTTCACGCCTTCGGCATCCATCGGCGCGACGAACATCAGCGCGAAGTCCGGGTTTTCGCCCATCACCTGCGCGGAGCCGAAGCCGATCATGTTGTAGTGGGTCAGCGCCGAGTTGGTTGCCACCACCTTCGCACCGCTGACGATGATCCCGGCGTCGGTCTCTTTCTCCAGCTTGATGTAGACGTCTTTCACCTCGTCCGCCGGCTTGTGGCGGTCGATCGGCGGGTTAACGATGGCGTGGTTGAAGTACAGGCCGGTTTCCTGAATGCGCGTGTACCAGCTGCGGGCGTTCTGTTCGAACTGGCCGTAGAAGGCCGGGTTGGCGCCGAGCGCGCAGCCGAACGCGGCTTTGTAGTCCGGCGTGCGGCCCATCCAGCCGTAGCTCAGGCGCGACCACTCGGCGATGGCGTCGCGCTGCTGGCGCAGGTCGTCGGCGCTTTTCGCCACGCGGAAGAACTTGTGGGTGTAGCCGCCGCTGCCGGTGTCGGTGCCCCAGCAGAGGGTATCCTGCATGTCCGGCTTGTGAAGCGCGTCGTACATCTGCGCGATGGAGGCCGCCGCGTTGCGAAACGCCGGATGGGTGGTGACGTCTTTGACGCGCTCGCCGTAGATGTAAATCTCACGGCTGTCCTGCAGGCTTTTTAAATACTCTTCGCCGGTTAACGGACGTTTGGCATCAGCGCGGAAATCTTCAGGCTTCATAGGGACCTCGTATCGGAATAGGGTTGTTAAATTTATGTTTTGTTTTTGTTGTTTAATTGAAGCCTGAGAGGGGCGGAACGTGAAGGGACGATTGGGACAACGGCGGGTACTTTTCGCGAGAGATCGCAGAGTGTGATTTTCCTCACCCTAACCCTCTCCCAAAGGGAGAGGGGACGGTTACTCCCTCTCCCTTTGGGAGAGGGCCGGGGTGAGGGGAACAGGCGATACCGGTACTTTCTGCGCCCGATACGCGCTCGGCGAGCACCCCACTAAGCGGTTAAAAAACCGGGCAAAATAGGCCGGGTCCTTAAACCCCAGCTGCCAGGCAATGTCGCTGACCGCGCTGTCGGAGAAGAGCAGCAGGCGTCTGGCCTCCCGCAGCTGGCGGTCGAAGATCAGCCGCTTCGGCGGGCGGTTGGCAAAGCGGCGGCAGATATCGGTCAGGCGGGATTCGGTCAGGTGCAGCTCGCTGGCGTATTCCGGCACCGTCCAGTGCTGGTGGTAGTGGGCATCTATTAGCTGGGTAAAGCGCTGGAACAGCTTAAGCTCGCCGCGCATGCCGCCTGAAGCGTGGTCGTCGAGCTTCGCGTTGCGCAGCAGCAGGGTAAACACCGCCTGCGCCAGCAGGACCAGAGTATGTTCGCGCCCCGGCAGCTGCTCCGTGGATTCCCGGGCAATCAGTGGCCAGTAGTGCTTCAGCGCCGCCAGCTCGTCCGGCCTGTCGGCCAGCGAGAGGCAGATCCCCGGCAGGCCAAACGCCTCCCGCGTGCCGGGGTAAAGCACCTCCAGCAGGGGCCAGATCAGATCCTCGCGAACCGTCAGCACGTGCCCGTCGCTGTCGGATTCGGTGATAAACGCGTGCGGCACCGACGGCGGCGTGAGGACGAACAGCGGGGCCTGCACCGAGTAGCGGTGATCGTCGAGCTGGAGTTCAATCTGCCCGGTATCGAGAAAGTGCATCTGAAAATACTGGTCGTGACGGTGCGCCTGCATGTCGCGGCCAAAAAAGGCCGCCATGCGCGCGAACGACTGGTAGTGCACGTCGTCGGTGCCCAGACTTTCGTCGTACTCCTTGCTGATGTCGATGTTGGTAATGGGGTTCTGGCACATGGCGGCTCCCTAGTGGATCTTCTGCGCCGCGATGCCCGGCTCGCGCTCAAGGCTTTCGCGCTGCGTCATCGGGATGCGCGTCAACACCAGCGCGCCGACCACCAGCAGCCCGGCCACGAACCACAGCCCGGAGCTGAAGCTGCCGGTTGCATCACGCAGAATGCCGATCAGCAGCGGGCTGACGGCGGATCCGACGTTGCCGATGGCGTTGATCACCGCCAGCGCCACGGCGCGGGACTGCAGGCTAATCACCCGATCCGGCGTGGTCCAGAATATCGCCATGGCGGTAAAGGATCCGGTTGAGGCCATAATGATGCCAAGCAGCTGGATCAGGCTGTGATCGGTGGCCGAGGCCAGCATCCATCCCGCCGCGGCGAACAGGTACGGCAGGATGGTGTGCTTTTTTCGCTCTTTCAGCCTGTCGGAGCGTCGGCTCCACCAGATCATCCCGAGAATGGTGCAAAACTGCGGGATCGCCGCCAGCAGGCCGATGACGATATTGCTGCTTCCCGTGTTGAAGCTTTGCAGGATCTGCGGCGTCCAGATGTTGATGGCGCTGAGCGTGTTGGTCAGGCAAAAGTAGGCCAGCGTGTAGAGCAGCACCGCCGGGGTCAGCACTTCGCGCAGCGTCGAGCGCGGCGTGACGGATTGGGCGATGGCGACCTCCTGCTCGCGGGCGATCATCGTTTTCAGCGCCTGCTTTTCGTCGTCGTCCAGCCAGGTGGCCTGATCAGGCGTGTCGTTGAGGTAAAACCAGGTCACCACGCCGAGCACCACCGACGGCAGCCCCTCGAGCAGGAACAGCCACTGCCAGCCCTTCAGGTTCCACAGCCCGTCCATCGCCAGAATGTAGCCGGAGAGGATCGAGCCGAGCATCATGGTCACCGGCATAGCGATCATAAACAGCGCGTTGGCGCGGGCGCGGTGATAGGCCGGGAACCACCAGGTGAGGTAGACCAAAATCCCCGGCAGGAAGCCCGCTTCGGCAATGCCCACCAGCATGCGCAGGACGTAGAGTGTTTCAGGGCTGGTGGCGAACATGGTGCAGGTGGAGGCGATGCCCCACACCACCATGATCCCGGCGATCCAGCGCCGCGCGCCGATCTTCGCCAGCATGATGTTGCTCGGGATCCCGCACAGCACGTAGGTGACGTAAAACAGCGTCGCGGCCAGGCCAAACATGGTCGACGTAAGGCCCAGATCTTTGCCCATCGTCAGCCCGGCAAAGCCGATGTTGATGCGATCGAGAAACGAAAAGACAAACAGGATAAAGAGAAAGACGATCAGGCGTCGGAACAGCTTGTTAATGGCGCGATGTTCAACAGCTTTATTATCATGAGTTTGCAGGGTAGAGGTCGTCATGGTGCGCTCCAGATCTTACGTTTAGTAGACGGATTTATTGTTATTAACTGACGTAACCGGTTGTTCGATAAAACGTGCCGCCAGCGCTTCGGCGCTGCGGGCGAGCAGGGTGGTGTCGACGCCGACGGCGACAAACAGCGCGCCAAGCTCGAGGTAGCGTTTCGCCAGCGGCTCGTTCGCCATCAGGATGCCGGGCGCTTTGCCCGCGCTGAGGATCTGCGCGATAGCCTGCTCGATGGCGGCCTGCACCTCCGGGTGCTGCGGATTGCCGGCAAAGCCCATGTCGGCGCTCAGATCCGCCGGGCCGATAAACACGCCGTCGACGCCGTCCACGTCCAGGATCTGCGGCAGGTTTTTCAGCGCCTCGCGAGTTTCAATCTGTACCAGCACGCACATCGCGTCGTTGGCCTGCTGCAGGTAATCCGGGACGCGGTTCCAGCGCGAGGCGCGCGCCAGGGCGCTGCCGACGCCGCGAATGCCCGCGGGCGGGTAGCGGGTGGCGCGCACTGCCTGCCGCGCTTCGTCGGCGTTTTGCACCATCGGCACCAGCAGGGTTTGCGCCCCCACGTCCAGCAGCTGTTTGATCTGCACCGGGTCGTTCCACGACGGGCGCACCACCGGCTGGCTGGGATAGGGCGCGATGGCCTGCAGCTGGGTTAAGACGGTCTGCACGCTGTTTGGCGCGTGCTCGCCGTCGATCAGCAGCCAGTCGAAGCCTGCCCCGGCCAGCAGCTCAGCGCTGTAGCTGCTGGTGAGCCCTAGCCATAAACCGATTTGCGGGCGGCCCGCCTTCAGCGCCGCTTTGAATGCGTTTTGCATGGTCCTCTCCTAAACAAAGCGGCAGCTGATGGAGCCCATGTTGCCGTAGTCGACGTGGAAGGTGTCGCCTCTGCTGGCGGGCACCGGACGGGTAAACGAGCCGCCGAGAATAATCTGGCCGGGCTCAAGCTGCACGTCGTACGGTGCCAGCTTGTTCGCCAGCCACGCCACGCCGTTCGCCGGGTGGTTAAGCACGCCTGCGGCGACGCCTGTCTCTTCGATCACGCCGTTGCGGTAGAGCAGAGCGGAGATCCAGCGCAGATCCAGTTCGTCGGGCTTAATCGGGCGGCCGCCGAGGATCACCCCCGCGTTGGCGGCGTTATCGGAGATGGTGTCGAACACCTTGCGCGGGCGCTGGGTTTCCGGATCAACGTTGTGACAGCGGGCGTCGATCAGCTCCAGCGCGGGGATGACGTAGTCCGTAGCGTTGTAGACGTCGAAGATCGTGCAGTTCGGGCCGCGCAGCGGTTTCGCCAGCACGAAGGCCAGCTCCACTTCGATGCGCGGAACGATAAAGCGATCGACCGGGATGTCGCTGCCGTCGTGGAAAAACATGTCGTCCAGCAGCGCGCCATAGTCCGGCTCGCTAATCTGCGAGCTGGCCTGCATCGCTTTGGAGGTCAGGCCGATCTTATGGCCCTTCAGCACGCGGCCTTCGGCGATTTTCAGGCTGACCCATTCGCGCTGAACGGCGTAGGCGTCTTCAATGGTGATCTCCGGGTAGTCCAGCGAGATCGCGCGGATCTGCTCCCGGGTTTGTTCCGCCTGATGCAGGCGGTGGGCGATCAGGGTATGAGTGTGTTTGTCGAGCATGGCGATATCCTGTTTTACGTTTGTTTTCTCCCTCTCCCCGTGGGAGAGGGCCGGGGTGAGGGCATCAGGCCGCATAGATTTCCCCTCACCCTAACCCTTTCCCAAAGGGACAGGGGGGCCGTGCCGGTATTACTTAAACAACGCGTGCACGTTGTTTTGTTTGTAATTGAGCGTCGGGTGCAGCTCGTCGAGCTCGAACGACAGCGCCAGATAGCGGTCGGCCATCAGCTCCGCGAAATGTGCCTTGATCAGCGCAAAAAGCATCTCCCCCACGGCTTCCCGGCTCTCCAGGCTGCGCCCGGCGCCAATCTTCAGCGTCATATGCACAAAGGCGTAGTCGTGCCTGCCGTCGGCCATCTGCCAGGTGTCCAGCCAGTGGGCGCGGCTGCGGATGCCGCCGATGGGGAAGATGCCCGTGGCGGCCAGCGCCTCGTTGACTTTGGCGAACAGCCCCGGCAGGTCCGCCTGCTCGCGGATGTTGTCGGTACATTCAGCAATAAAGTGCGGCATGGTGACTCCTTACGCGGGCAGCGGGAAAACGGCGTTAACCTGGCCGGTGCCGGAGCTGGCGAACAGCTCGGTGAGGAACTCCACCTTACCGTCGTACTGGTCCCAGCCGAGCATCCCCAGCAGCATCACCGTGTCGTGCATGTTGCCCTCGCCGTAGCAGTAGTCGGCGTACTCCGGCAGCATGCTGCAGAATTCTTTGAATTGCCCCTCGCGCCACAGCTTCACCACGCGCTCGTCCATTTGACGGTCGAACTCGCGGGTGTAGCTGTTCATCCCTTCCTCCGCGCGCTGGTCGTCGATAAAGCGGTGCGATAGCGAGCCGCTGGCGAGCACCGCCACGGTGCCGTCGTATTTCTCAATGGCGCTGACGATGGCCTCGCCCAGCCTGCGGCTGTCGGCGAAGTCGTGAACCGTGCAGAACGCCGAGATGGAGACTACTTTGAAGTGTTTATCCGCGTTCATGTAGCGCATCGGCACCAGCGTGCCGTACTCCAGCTTGAGGCTCGGGATGTTGTGCGCTTTGGCGCGCACGCCGAGCTTCACCGCCTCGTCTGCGATCAGCTGGCCGAGTTCCGGGTTGCCGTCGTAGTCGTAGGTCATGTCGCGGATAAAGTGCGGCAGCTCGTTGCTGGTGTATACGCCCGCAAAATGGTCCGCACAGTTGATGTGGTAGGCGCTGTTCACCAGCCAGTGGGTGTCGAACACGATGATGGTGTCCACGCCCAGCTCGCGGCAGCGCTTGCTGATTTCTTTATGCCCGTCGATGGCCGACTGGCGGCAGCCGTGGTTTTTCCCCGGCAGTTCGGAGAGGTACATCGACGGCACGTGGGTGATTTTTGCCGCTAGCGCTAATTTACCCATGGTCAGATCCCCCACTTTGGAATCGGATGGTCGCCCATGGAGATGCAGACGTTCTTCATCTCCGCGAACACTTCAAAGCTGTACTCCCCGCCCTCGCGGCCGGTGCCGGAGGCCTTCACGCCGCCAAACGGCTGACGCAGGTCGCGCACGTTCTGGGTGTTGACGAACACCATCCCCGCTTCGATATTCCGTGCCAGGCGCAGTACCTTGCTGACGTCCTGGGTCCAGATGTATGACGCCAGGCCGTACTCCACGTCGTTGGCCAGGCGCAGCCCTTCCGCTTCGTCCTTAAACGGCAGCAGGCAGGCCACCGGCCCGAAGATTTCTTCCTGCGCCACGCGCATGCGGTTGTCGACGTCCGCCAGCACGGTTGGTCGCAGGAAGTTGCCGCCCTTCAGGTGCGCAGGCAGGTCGGTCGGTTTGTCCGGGCCGCCTGCCAGCAGGGTTGCCCCTTCTTCAATGCCGAGGCGGATGTAGCCGGAAACCTTCTCCCAGTGCTGCTGGCTGATGAGCGCGCCAATCTGGGTATTCGGATCGGTCGGATCGCCTACGCGCAGGCGGTTGGCGCGCTCGGCAAATCGCTTCACGAATTCCGGATAGATACTCTGCTGGATGAAGATGCGCGAGCCCGCGGTGCAGCGCTCGCCGTTGATCGAGAAGATAGTGAACAGGGCGGCGTCCAGCGCGCGCTCGATGTCAGCGTCTTCAAAAATTAGCACCGGGGATTTGCCGCCCAGCTCCATGGAGTACTTCTTCAGCCCGGCGTTTTTCATGATGTTGCGCCCGGTGGCGGTGCCGCCGGTGAAGGAGACGGCGCGCACGTCGTGATGGCGCACCAGCGCGTCGCCCGCCGTCGCGCCGTAGCCCTGCACCACGTTGAGCACGCCCGCCGGAATGCCCGCCTCCAGCGCCAGCTCGCCCAGACGGTCGGCGGTCAGCGGGGAGAGTTCAGACATCTTCAGCACCGCGGTGTTTCCGAGTGCCAGGCACGGCGCAACCTTCCAGGTGGCGGTCATAAAAGGCACGTTCCACGGCGACACCAGCGCGCAGACGCCCACCGGCTGCACCAGGGTGTAGTTGAGCATCTTGTCGTCGACCGGGTAGGTTTTGCCGTTCATCTGCTGGCACACCTCGGCGAAGAACTCGAAGTTGTGCGAGGCGCGCGGAATCAGCACGTTTTTGGTCTGGTGGATCGGCAGGCCGGTATCGGCGGTTTCCATGGCGGCGATCTCGGGCACGTTCTGGTCGATCAGGTCGCCCAGACGACGCATCAGGCGCGCGCGTTCCTTCATCGGCAGGTTGGCCCATTTCGGGAACGCCTCTTTGGCGGCGGCGACGGCCTGGTGAATTTCAGCTTCACCGCCGGAGGCGACTTCTGCCAGCACCTCGCCGGAAGCCGGGTTGGTGGTGTGGAAGTACTCGCTTCCGGCAACGTTTTTACCGTTGATCCAGTGGTTAATCTTTTTCATTTTGCAGTCTCCTCGCTGACAATTCGGTTCACCAGGCGTCCCACGCCCTCCACTTCCACCACCACCTCATCGCCCGGCACCACGTCGGACAGCCCCTTCGGCGTGCCGGTGGCGATCATGTCGCCAGGCTGCAGGGTCATAAAATCGCTCAGGTACGCGATCAGGTACGGGATGCTGAAAATGAGATCGGCGGTGGTGCCTTCCTGGCGCAGCTCGCCGTTAACGAAGGTGCGCAGGGCGAGGTTGTGCGGATCGGGAATTGCCGCTTTCGGCACGATGTGGGGGGAAATGGGCGTCAGCCCGTCGCGGCTTTTTACCCGCAGGTTCGGGCGGTAGTAGTTTTCCAGGTAGTCGCGGATGGCGTAGTCGTTGCAGACCGTATAGCCCGCAACATAGTCCATCGCCTCGGCTTCGCTGACCTTACGCGCGGTTTTACCGATGACCACCACCAGCTCCGCTTCGTAATGCATGTATTCGATATTGTTCGGGCGCACCGACGTCTGGCCGTCGCCGTTGAAGGTGTTTGGCGCTTTGATAAATACCAGCGGCTCGGTCGGCGGCTTAAAGTCCAGCTCGCTGGCGTGATCGGCATAGTTCAGACCGAGGGCAAACAGCGTGGCGTACGGCGGCGTGCTGTGCGTGATAGCGACGTCGCGTTCATCCACCACCGGGTTTTCCAGCGGCGGAAAGCCTTCTGCCAGAATACGCACGCGATCGCCCGGGCGGATCTCCACGCGGCTTTGCGGGGTGCCGAGCAGGATCGCATCGCCGGGATTGAGGGTGGCGAACTCGCTCAGGGCGCTCAGCAGTTCGGCGGCGTTACGCTGAAGATCGGCCGTGCTCCAGTGATCCGCTTCGCGGCCGTTGATCTCGGTGATGATGGTCAGGCTATCCACGTTACCAACGGCGACAAGTTCGCCGAGCGGGCAAAATCCGTCCCGGCATTTGGCCTTGATGGCCGGGCGGTAGAAGCTCTCTTCCGGCAGGCTCACCTCGTTGGCGAGCGCATATCCCGCGATGTACTCCGCGGCGTCCTCCGCGCGCACCTTGCTGGCGGTTTTGCCCACGACCAGTGCCACCGTCGCACCGCTCAGCACCGTTTCCCCGTGAGGGAAGGGGATCGGCTCGCCCGCACGAATCACTGTGTTATGCGGCTTGATAAACCACACCGCCGTTTTCGGCGGCGTGTTGTAGGGCGCTTTTTCAAAGGCCTCACGCCAGGCTTCACGCTGGCTTTGATGGTTGAGGGCGACGGCAAAAACGGTACCTTTCATTCATATACTCCTCACCCCGGCGGTCCGGGTTGTGATTTCATTAATATGTTAATGATCTGGTTTTATGCTTTTGCTGTTTATTTCGCAATCAGAAGTGAAAGATTTGTGATGGAAATAACAATAAATTTACATTCTGTGATTTGTTTATAGTAAAATCATAGAGTTAATAAAATTATTGGGTTTCTGTTAGACTTTTTGACGGAAAACGTGTTGTTTATAAAAACATCTTTTAGTGATTGTTTACTTGTTAATGATGTTAAGGGGAAAGGCTATGCATGATTCATTAACCATCGCGCTGCTGCAGGCGCGGGAAGCGGCGATGTCGTACTTCCGCCCGATCGTGAAGCGCCATAACCTGACCGAGCAGCAGTGGCGCATTGTGCGCGTTTTGGCTGAGCATCCGTCGATGGATTTTCACGATCTGGCGTTTCGCACCTGCATCCTGCGCCCGAGCCTGACCGGCATTCTGACTCGGATGGAGCGCGACGGCCTGGTGCTGCGCTTAAAGCCGGTGAACGACCAGCGCAAGCTGTACGTGTCGCTAACCAAAGAGGGGAATGCGCTGTATGAACACGCCCAGGCGCAGGTCGAAGAGGCGTATCAGCAGATCGAGGCGGAATACACGCCGGAGAAGATGAAACAGCTGACGGCGCTGCTGGAAGAGTTTATTGAACTCGGAAACCGGCATAACGCAGCGCGGGAAGAAGAGTAAAAACCACAAATTCCAGGATGATTTTCGTAAAGTTTTCCCTTTCCAGGCCGAAAATTCTGTATCTGTCTGAGGAAAGAGAAAACATGTTAAACCGTATCAAGATTGTCACCAGCTTAATGCTGGTTTTAGCGATATTTGGCCTTTTACAACTCACGTCCGGTGGTCTTTTCTTTAATGCCCTTAAGAATGACAAAGAGAATTTCACCGTCCTGCAAACCATTCGCCAGCAACAATCCACGCTGAACGCCAGCTGGGTAGCGTTGCTGCAAACCCGTAATACCCTGAACCGTGCGGGTATCCGCTACATGATGGATCAGAGCAATATCGGCAGCGGCGCGACCGTTAACGATTTGATGCAAATCGCGTCTGCGTCTCTGAAACAGGCGGAAAAAAACTGGGCTGCCTACGAAGCCCTGCCGCGCGATCCGCGTCAAAGCGATGCGGATGCCATGGAGATCAAGCGCAACTATGATATTTACCACGGCGCGCTGGCGGAGCTGATTCAGCTGCTGGGTGCCGGCAAAATCAACGCCTTCTTCGACCAGCCGACCCAGAGTTATCAGGACGGTTTTGAGAAGCAGTACGTGAGCTACCTGCAGCAGAACGACAAGCTGTATCAGACGGCGGTCGAAGACAGCAACAGCTCCTTCAGCCAGGCTATCTGGGTGCTGATCGGCGTCCTGATTGCCGTGCTGGTGGTGATCGTGGCCGTCTGGCTCAACATCAAGCAGACGCTGATCTCTCCGCTGAATCGTCTGATCGACAACATTCGCCATATCGCCAGCGGCGACCTGGTGAAGCGCATTGAGGTTCAGGGCACCAACGAGATGGGTGAACTGGCCGACTCGCTGCGCCATATGCAGGGTGAGCTGGTGCGTACCGTTGGCGACGTGCGTAACGGCGCGAACGCGATCTACAGCGGCGCGAGCGAAATTGCGATGGGCAATAACGACCTCTCTTCCCGTACTGAACAGCAGGCCGCTTCCCTGGAAGAGACCGCTGCCAGCATGGAGCAGCTGACGGCGACCGTTAAGCAGAACGCCGAAAACGCCCGTCAGGCGAGCCATCTTGCGCTGAGCGCCTCTGAAACCGCGCAGAAAGGCGGCAAAGTGGTGGATAACGTGGTGCAGACCATGCGTGATATCGCGGGCAGTTCGCAGAAAATTGCCGACATTATCAGCGTGATCGACGGCATCGCCTTCCAGACCAACATTCTGGCACTGAACGCGGCGGTAGAAGCGGCGCGTGCGGGCGAGCAGGGCCGTGGTTTTGCGGTGGTGGCAGGTGAAGTACGTAACCTGGCCCAGCGCAGCGCCCAGGCGGCTCGCGAGATCAAGAGCCTGATTGAAGACTCCGTGGGCCGCGTGGAAGTGGGCTCAACGCTGGTAGAAAGCGCCGGTGAAACCATGGGTGAGATCGTGAACGCGGTGACCCGCGTAACGGACATCATGGGTGAAATCGCCTCTGCGTCTGACGAGCAGAGCCGCGGTATCGACCAGGTGGGTCTGGCGGTAGCTGAGATGGATCGCGTGACCCAGCAGAACGCCTCGCTGGTTGAGGAATCTGCCGCAGCGGCGGCCGCTCTTGAAGAGCAGGCGAGCCGTCTGACTCAGGCCGTGGCGGTGTTCCGAATTCAGCAGGAGCAGATGAAAGCGCGCGAGTTCGCTGCGGCTAAAGCGGTTTCCACGCCGGTGATGGCGCGTAAAACCGCGACGGCCGATTCAGGCGATAACTGGGAAACGTTCTAACTCGGTGCGTTGTGCCGGGTGGCGGCTGCGCCTTACCCGGCCTACGGTTCAGGGTTTTGTAGGCCCGGTAAGCGAAGCGCCACCGGGCGATATTACAGAGGCAGGCGCATGGCGCAGCGCGTTTCAAAGGCGAAACCGTGCGCTGCCTCTTCTTCCCTTTTCTGACGCAGTTCAGGCGTCAGCGTCGTCATTTTTTCAAACCCCAGCCGCGCATAGAACGGCGCATTCCACGGTACGTCCCTGAACGTCGTCAACGTCAGCGCTGTCAGCCCTCTTTTACGCGCATGGTCTGCCACGCAGGCGATGAGCTGCCTGCCGATCCCTTTTCCCTGCCAGTCCAGATCAACCGAGAGTTCGACAATAAACAGTGATGAAGGATGGGCCTCGGCAAGGATAAACCCGACGGGCTGGTCGTTCGCCAGCGCCAGCCAGCTTAGCCCACGTTCGACATACTCAAGGTGCTGCGCAGCGGAAATGACCTCGCCGTCGGCAAGCCAGGCGAGATCCGGGCTTTCACGAAAGCGCTCGCCCGCCGCGCGTTCAATGGCGGGCAGGGCGATAATGTCGTGAGGGGTAGTGGGGCGAATGCGAATATTCATGGCGGGAAGTATAGCCTGACCCGTCGACATTATTCCGAGCAGATCAGCACCGGCGAGTAAAAATTGCTGATCACCAGCGCGTCTTCCGGCGTGCGCTCTATCGTCAGGAGCCTTTTATTGCCCAGCGTCAGGCCCGCGACGTACTTTTCAAAGACTCCTGGCGGCATGGCATCGTGGCTAAAACGCTCCACTTTTTGAATAGCGATCTCATACAGTTCGCCCTCCACGTGACGCCATTTAAACATCTCCTGGCGGGAAACCTCCCAGCTGCGCGGGGCATTCACCACGCTGCCGTTTAGCGTGATGTATCCCGTTTTGTCGGGATGAAAACGCATAATGATCTCACCGTCAAAGGTGAAATCGTGGCTGTCGCGCCTGTCGGAGAAGGTCAGGTTTCCATCGCAGGCTACCGAGAGCGGGGGCGTGTGGAAGTACCAGGCCAGCGCGGAGCCCAGCAGCAGCAGGTTCAGGATCAGGATTAGCCAAACTTTTTTGTGTCTCATATCACCACTCGTAATAGTAAAGCGTACGACAGGCGCTGGCTTTACCCCGCGTGAGGGAACACTGAGAGAGCACCAGCCGCCCTTCGTGGCCGTAGAAAAGCGTTCTCTGAATGTGCATGTAGAAAATCGAATTTTTCAGGCACGGAAGATGGCCGTCCTTTTGAAGCGTTTGCGCGAGCGTAATCGCCTTCCCGTGAAAAACGTCCGCCAGCGGCGTAAAGGTGTAGACCGGACAGGTGCCGATATGCGTCAGCAGATGGATCTCCCTTTGTGAATTTTCTGGCTTGATGAGCGCGATCCAGAGGCATAGCGCAACGACGACCAGCGTGAGCGCGCCGCAGAACAGCCATTCCGGGCGAACGCGCCTTGCCGGTTTCGCCGTTTCCGCGGTCGGCGGGGCCTCCTCAAGCGGGGTGACCGTGACGTCTGCGCTGAGCATAAAGCCTGTTTTCGGTACGGTAACGATAAAGAGCTCGTCGGGAAGCAAAGTCGCCAGCATTTTGCGCAGAATGCTGATGTACTGGTTTAAGGAGTTGTTAGACCCCTGGAGCCCTCGCCGATCCCAGACTTCCTGAAGAAAGGTTTCCCGTTCGACCACGTTCCCATGATGCTGAACCAGCAGCCTCAGGATGGTATTGGCCGTACAGGTGAGGAGCTGCGCATCTTCATCCGGCGCATTGATAAGAGAAACAGAACCGTCCTCGTCGTTATAGACGATGGCGTCAGCAAGCAGGTATTTCATAAGTTCTTGTAATAAAAACAGAGATAACGAATAAAAAGAGAAGGCTTACGCCTTCCGGGCAGCACTGCTGGCTATTTTAACGCCACTGTTACCGATAACATTGATCCAGACAGGATTTTGGGTGGTTTAATAAGTCAGCGTGATAATCACGTCATCAATAAATTCCCCGGTACCGGTTAGCGGCTGTGCCGGGACTTCGCCGTAAACGGTGTAGTTCTGGGTGCCGCCTGCAGGGTTGGTGACCTGCAGCGCATCACCGCTGCTTTGATCCCCCCAGCGTTGCGTGGCCGCCTCATCCTGCCAGAGCCCGTAGCGCAGGCACTGGCCCTCGCTGTTACAGAGCTGCCGCTGACTACCGCTGGCATGGTTGCCATTGCCCATGGCAAGGGTGAACGCGATTCCGGCCGGACAGCGCGTGGTGACGGTGGCGGTGGATCGCGTCGGGCGCAGGGTAGCGGTGCTGGTCAGGGTGCCGAAGTTAAGCGGCGTCACGCGCTCGATGTAGCATCCCTGGCTGATTTCGGCCTGCGCGCTGGTGCCGCCCTGCACCTGCTCTCCCTCAGCAGAACCGTCCGAGCAGTTTTGCAGCGCATCCTGACGCACCGCGCTGTGCCAGGCGATGCGCAGATTCATGTTGTAGTTGTAATAGTGGTATGCCGGGAGCTGGCTTTGCCCTGCCGGAATGGTAGCGATAAGCGGAAAGATACCGCTGACGTTGGCATTGCTTTTCGCGGCAAGGGTCTGCTGGATCAGGTTCCCGTTGCTGGCAGGCCCCAGCTCCTGAGAGCGCGCTGCGCCGTTAAGCAGGCGGAAGAGGAGGGTGTACTGTTTCCCCTCCTGATCCCCCTGCGAGATCATCTCAAAGGGCGGTGCATCAACGCTGCTCAGGCAGACGTTGATATATTCCATCCTGCCCTCGTTGTCGACCTGGTCGGCCTGGCAGCTAAATTTGACCTCGGTGTTGACGGAGGTTGTATTGCCCGCCACGACGTTGCCAAAGTTAATGGCGGGCGTGGAGGTTATCCAGCAGGCTGCCGCCATCGCCTTCACGGACAGGACGAGCAGCAATAATAATGGCGCCCTTAATGACACAGTTGTTCTCCGATATTCTGTATTGATGACGCGGTACGCGGCGCCGGAAGCGTGACCCGGCACTCTCCCTCACCGGTCTTCACCACCAGTTCACCCGGCAGGGGCGGATCTTCAAGCCAGATAAAGCCGTCGCGTCCCACGATCGTGGCGCCCTGCGGCGTTGAAACTAGGCTGCCCAGCGGGAGCGGCTTGCGGCGGCTGTCGACCAGCCGGGCCTGAACCGTGACGGCGTGATGGACGTTAAAATCGACTTTTACCGCGCTGCTGTTGCCCGGTCTGGCGTGCATGTCGGTGACGGGTGCGATCACGTCGGCAGGCAAATCGAGTGGGTTAATGCTGATTTTGCTGTTGTGGTAACGCGGCAGGTCGGTCAGCAGGAGATAACCGTTCTTATCCGTTTCACCGGCCGGGCGGTTTTCCAGCATCACCGGTACGTGCCCAATGCCGTGCGTGGACACCAGCGCCATGCCCTGCTGGATATAGCGCAGCGCGTGCAGGCTGCCGTCCAGCAGCGTCAGGCTACCTTCGGCTGAGGCGTACTGGTTGCCCTGGTGAGCACTTTGCTGCAGCCCAACGTGCCATTCACCCGCTCGGCCCAGATAGCCTACGTCCGCATATCTTTCACGTCGTTCGCCAAAGCCCTGGCCCAGCTCCCATGACCAGCCGCCGGCCTCATCGTCCGGCTGGTGGCGGTAATCCATGCGCGGTTTATCCCGGCTGGCCTGGACGGAGAGCGTGTCCTCGCGACCCAATGGGACGGAAAACAGCAGCTGAACGTGACTCGATGAATCCGTAAACGAGCGGGTATAGCTCAGCGTGGTGGAGATGTGTGCCGGCAGCGACAGCGACCAGGAGGCGTTGAGGTAGCGCTGTGTGCTGCCCTGAATGTTTTGCTGTACCCAGCCCGCGCCCACGGTGCCGAAGTGGGGGACGGAGTGGCTTACCCAAACGCTGTCGCTGCGTCTGACGGGCGCAGCACCGCTCATGCGGGCGTTGTCGGCGAAATCCGCCCCGGTACGGACGGTGCTGGCTGAAATGCCCGTTCCTCTGCCGCTCCACTGCCAGCCGAGGCCCCACTGAACGCCCTGGCCGTAAGGGCTGTCGCTCACGGCAACGTGCTGGCTGACCACCCCTACGGCGGGAGAGACCAGCCAGTCAGTGCCCGTGCCCACGTTGCGCAGCCTGCGCTGCTGCTCCGTATGCAGTGCCAGCGTCAGGTGATTATTAACCCCATAGCGCCAGCCCGCGTCCAGCAGCGGCGAGGCGGCATAGTCGTCGGAATGCAGGGCGTAGTTTTCCCGCATCCAGCCGATGTCCAGCGAGCCGCTGCTGAGCCCTTCCGCCAGCATGCCCGGCGCGCCGTAGAGATCGAGCTGTACGGCGCGACGCTGGCCGTTGATATCGGTAATGACCACCTCCGCCTGCCCGCTTCCGGTGAAGGAGGGCAGGGTATCCAGCAGAAAGTCTCCCGGCGTGACGCGCTGGCTGCTCTGCTTAAGACCGTCGATATACAGATCGACCGTGGAAGGCAGTACGGCGGTGTCGCTGTAGCGGCTGCGCGGTTCGGTATTGAGCTGGGGATTGAGTTCAAAATTACGCGCCCAGTGTAGCCCGCCAAAGCGCACCTGCCGGCTCCAGCGGGTGCCGGTGGTGATGCTATCGCCCAGCGCCAGAGTGGTCAGCGAGTCGGTGTTATCCCACTGCCAGCGGGTTTCGAGACGCGTGTGGGTCGGTCGACCGGCGCTGTTTTCCTCCCCGGCATGGCTTGAAAAACTGCTGCTGAACGTTCCGGGTAGCCCTCCGGACGCGGTCAGTATGGTCTGGGCATTAAGCTGGCGTTTCCCCTGCGCGTCGCTGGCGTAGAGCGCGTATCCGAGCGTGTAAGCGTTGACGGGCTGCGCATCAGGATAGCGAAACAGCGGCGTGGGCTTTGTGACGGTCAGATGCTGCTGGCCCTCGAACGCCTCTGCCTCTGCGGTAATCGACACCTGCTGGGACAGCACGTCGAGATTGACCTTCAGGCCCGGCAGGGACGTCAGTTCAACCCACCCGGCGCCATCGTCCGGGGCGTGAAGCCCCAGCTTTTTCATGTCGCTGCGGCTTATCCATAGCGCATTATCCACCACCCGGCAGGCCCAAAGCTCTCCTCGCGGAGCGTGGTTCACGGTAATCGCCAGCCATTGCACGGTGTCGGCGGGTTCAGTCCGGGCTGACAGCATGAGCGGTACCCAAAACAGGAGCGCGAGAAGCGAGCGGGCGCAGGGGTATCTGGCTTGCATGGTGGTCATCATTGAGGTAGACGCGCAGCGTGCTGAGCGCGTGTCGTGAAGCCTGCTTAAGCGGTAAAAGGGTGGTTTGTCCCGGGAGCACATAGCCCGCCAGGCCTTTAATCGACCCTACAACCTGCCCATCGGCCGTCAGGGCCTCAAGGTGGCTCAGACGGATGTGGCGGTTTCCGGCGTTAAAACAGCGGAGGGTAGCCGGCATTTCTGCCTGCTCACAGCTCAGTGCATCGTGGCTGGCTGGCGCGTCCTGGTTCCCGGCAATAAACACCGGAATCGAGTAGCGCAGCAGGAAGTGCACCGCGTTGGGATTGGCGGCACGGGACGTGGCGTCCGGCAGCTCGTCAATGACCAGCCGGTAACTTTGCTCCTGTGCACGGACGCCAGGCTGCATGACGATAATGCGCACCAGCTGCTGCTGGCCCGGCGCCAGTGATGTCATCGCCGGGCTGCTGACCACCTCCCCGGTGGCCACCAGAACATCTTTACCGTTTTTTTGCGTCCATTCGTACACCCGAATCTGCGCATGGATGGCCGCTTTCCCACTATTAGTGAGATAGACCGCCGCTGCCCGCTGATTGCTCTGCAGGTCGACCGTTACCGGGGCCACCTGAAGCGTGGCGGCCAGCGCGTAGCGCGACAGCAACGCCAGCATCATGAGCCACAGAATGAAGCAGGGAAGGTAGCGACGCACGATCAGTACTCCAGTTTTAACGTGATATCGTCGCTGTAGGTACCTGCCTGGGCGGTTGTCAGCGCCCCGGCGTCAATGACGCCATACAGCGTTTCCTCCTGTTCCGCACCGTTGCCGGTATCGTCCAGGCCATTCGTGTCGGTGATTTGCGTCTGTTTGCCTTCGTCGGCAAAGAGTTTCCACGCAATCTTCTGCGCGCCCGTTTCGCCGTTTTCCGGCTTCAGCCAGAAGGTACCGTTTTCGCCGTCGTTGCTGGTGGCTGTGAGGGTGAAAGGCGTGCCGTTGGTACAGACGATATCGACCTGCGTTTTGGCCTGGATTTCGCTCGACTCATCGGAGCCGTGACGCGAGAAGTTTAGGTCGTTGGCTTTAAGGGTGCACGACTTCACGACCTCAAGTGATACGTGCATCGTCGCGCTTGCGGTACTGTCTGCGGCGATCGCAGCAGCAGGAAGCAGGAGAACGGAACAACTTACAAGGGTGGGAATAATTTTCATGATCTTATTTCCTGACGTGAGTAACAGTGCAATTACAAAGCGAATGACTGAGCGTCCAGCAGGCAGAGTTTTCGATGGAATTCCGCCAGGCTGTGACAACAAAATTTGTTCATCGCGTTACGCTTGTGGGTGTAGATCGTTTTAGGGGACTTATTCATGATTTTTGCGATGCGAACCGGACTAAATCCTTTATGGAGCAACATGCAAACCCGCCTCTCCTGATGCGAGAGCGTGGCGGCGTTTTTGATGGCGAATGTCGTGTCGCTAAAACAGTGGCTTAGCTGCGCAAACGAGAGGTTGTCCGCGACCACTCGGACCCGTTCGTTGCGCAGGCAGGCGTGAACGTCGCAGACCCGCGCGGCATCCGTAAATACCAGCCAGTTCTCTCCAGCGTGTGTATTAAGCAGCCGTTCCTGCAGGTGCAAAAGCCCTTCAGGATTAACGTCATGGATCCAATACATCTCCGGGCGAGGGGTAACGGCCGTCGAGATCATCGAAGTGAGGCCAAGCCATAAAAACGTATTCCCGCTCAGAACGATAACCTGATAACCAGCATTCGGAATGAAAGGGGTCATTTTCTACCCCACAGATAGCCCTGGCCGTAATCGGCCGCGCTGGCGCGGGCCAGCGCGAAATCACCCGCGGTTTCGATGCCTTCGATCAGCACCTTGCTGGCGACGCGCTTGCACTGGCGGGTGAGATGCAGAAACTTTGCCTGCTCGATCCGCCCGTTCCAGAAGGTATGTTTGTCAATTTTGATGCCGCAGAAGCGGATCTGGCTGGTCAGAAGATCGGGAAGAAGGTCTTCGCAGACATCGTCTGCCCACACTTCTATCCCCCACTGATGGAGCGTCGCGATGCATTTCCGCAGTGCCAGGCTTTGCGTATCCTTGAGCTGGACCATCGTATGGAGATCGGTGACCTCGATAGCAAGTCTCTCCGGGCAGGGTGTCTCTTCTTTTAGCCTGTCGAGGAAGTCCGTTTCCAGCAGTAAATCCGATGTCGCATTGAGATAATACTTGTCGCCATCCTTGCAAAACATGGCATGACGAAGCTGCGCAAAGAAGTGTGCTTTACGCTGCGTCGCGGGCATCGAGCCAAAGTAATCTTCAAGATTGACGTGGGACTTTGCCGTAGACAATACCTCCCAGGCAATCACATTTTCACTGCGCAGTGCCCGGATGGATTCGAACTTATAGCCGGTTAGCATGATAAAAGTGCGTAACGCTCCGTTGTGATTTCAGGAGCCGCACATTTTATGGATTTGTATTTTGGCGGGATATTTATAGATAAAAATGGCTTATATAAAGTGTTTTTATCTAATTTATAAGCATTATATAGGATTATTTATTTTCATAAGCGCCCGGCAGCACGCCGGGCGCGACGCGTGTTAACCCGCTTTGCTGACGATTTTGATTTCAACCATGCCGATCCCGAGCTCGCGCGGTGAGTGCCCAAGGATATTCCCCTCGTTCGTGGACTGCGGGTCCGGCGGCACGATCACCAGGGTATTGCTGCGCGAAGGATTCTCAAAATGCAGCGTGTGCGTGCTCACGTCGTTCCCTAGCGTCAGTGTCTGCTCCCGATCGCCTACGCGCACGGGTACGGGCTTGTTAGCGTTAGGGCCATACGCTCTGGCGGTGATCACCAGGTCGAACTGTTCCGGCAGCGGGTGGGCGTACTCAATTTTCACCTCGTTGCCCAGCTGCGCGTTTGACCAGCGTCCCCAGGACTCAGGACGCGAGATGCCGCTAAACTGCTTCACTTCCTCGGGTGCGCCGGCCACGTTAAAGATAAAGCTGTCCGCTTTGTAGCGAATATCGTTATCGCTGACTTTTAGCATGTCGATGTTGTGCTGATAGCGCGCGGTATCAATCACCGTATCGTTGAACGCGGTTTTGCCTTTCCACTGGGCTTTATCCACGTGCTGCACGGTTTGCTCTCCGCCAAGCTGACCCTGAGAGACGCACCAGTCGGTAGAAAGCGCCAGCGGCTGCGACCAGAGCTGGCCCATTTTGTAGCACCGGTCGACCCAGACGAAATTATCGCGCGGAGCAAAATCGGCCAGCTGATAGCGCAGCGGCGCGGAATATTCGCTTTCCGGCAGCGGCTCAACGCGCCCTTCCGACACGCGCACCAGCAGCGGCAGACGGAAGCTGCTGCCCGAGAAGGCAATCGTGTTTTTATCCCGATCGACGGTGAAGTCCTTCATCTCTTTCGGGAAGTTCCACAGGCGGATAATGTCTGGCTTCCAGGCGAGGATTTTATCCTTCATGTTGAGGAACACTTCCGACAGGGATTGCCCCGACAGCGTGCTGCGGCCCAGGCCAATAAAGTTGTCGCCGCCCAGAATGTCCAGCACGGTTGCGCCGTTATCCATGGAGTTGCGTTTGGTGGCAATTACCTCCTGCTGCGGCTGGTCGCCGCGCAGGACAAAGAACAGGTTGCTGCGATCCTGCTTGTTGAGCCGATCCCAGGCGCTGTTTTTCATCGCCAGATGGTCAGACGAAACGACGATGACGGTGTTTTTAAACCAGGGCGAGGCTTTGATTTTCTCGACCAGCGCGGCAATGTGCTCCTGACTGCAGGTGACGGCGCTGAAGGACTTGTTGTTTTTGCCGTCCACGTCGTAGCTTTTGCGTTTGCAGCTGCGCGAGACGAACCCGTCCGGATGATGGGTATCCACCGTCAGCGCAAAGAGGGAGAAACGCTTGCCCGCGCGGGAAAGCTCCTCGAATTTCTTCCAGGTTTCGTCGAGTACCGTATCGTCATAGAAGCCCCAGTCGTTACGGTAGCTCGGATCGGCAACCGTCGTTTTTAACTCTTCTGAGCCATACAGGTGGTCAAAACCGTGGGATTTCAGGAACACGTCTTTTCCGGCAAAGCGCAGGTTTGCCCCCTGCACAAAATAGTTTTCGTAGCCGGAGTTTTTCAGGATATCGCCGAGGCAAATATTCTGTGGGAAGAACGTCGACATTGAGGCTGAGGCGTTACCTTCAAAAGGCGCGAACAGCGGGATACCGCACTGGGAGGCAACCATACCGGCAATCGTATAATCCGTGCCGGGCAGTTGCATGGTGTGGCTGAAATCGAGACCTTCATTTTTCAGCGCGCCCAGGTCCGGCGTCAGATTCGGGAAAGCATCGTTATCAAAGTACGTGCGTTCCAGGCTTTCACCGTAGATGTAGACCAGATTGAGCTTCGGGCTGGCGATCGTTTTCGACGGTTCTTTGTAGTAGGCCGCGAAATCCGGATCGCCGTCGCGCGACTGGGATTTCACCAGCTCGGTGATCTGATGGAACGCCGGGCTGGCGTCGACGGAGGCCAGAGCCAGGAACAACGCCAGCAGGCTATAGCCATGATGGTGCGGGTGATGGCGACGTCGGCGCAGCACCCAGGCCAGCGCGCCAAAAATCGTCACCAGAGCGGCGATAAGGCCTAGCCCCGGAAGAATGTATTTGCCCACGCCCGCGCCCGTCAGGCTGTTCGTCAGCGTGTAGAGCACCGCATCGTTAATACCGTCACCGGTAAAATAGTCGCTGGCGTATAAGGTAATGTTTAAAATAATAAAAACGCCGAGTACTACCAGCGTGGCGATAAACCACCAGGTGTGACGGCCGGCTTTCCAGGCGTAAACGCCGACAGAAGCCAGAAAAAGGATAAGAGACATGAATTCTGACAACAGCATATCCTCATGACGCCAGGTGCTTCGCTGGCTAACTGTTTATTTTTTGGGTCATACAATGTAATTGCGATGTCGTTAAGCTGCAATTTTAGTGTCACGAAAGTGTGCTGTTGTTAGGATTTGGTTTAGAAAATCGTTTTTATGAAGAAGGTCGCATCCTGACAAACGGACGCTGAGACGGTGGCAACCAGGAAAAACGCTCGTTTAGCGCCGCGTTGCAAGACTATCGCATTAAACGCGGCGTGTTGTGGCATAAAATGGGGTGGATCAGGAGATGAAATTAACGCCTTGTTTCAGCACCAGATCGCAGGCTTTGGTTTTCACCTGTTTTGCCAGAGAAGAGTTGCCGAGGGTGCTCAGGTTTAGCTGCTGCCCGTTTTGCGCGTTAAGCAGGCCCTGAATGCCGTCCATATAGTTGGTGTCCGCTTTCTGCTCCTGAGTATCCAGACCCAGTTTACCCAGCACCTGGTTTTTCACGTTTTGCGCGTCGGTTACGGAGGCCAGCTTTTGCTTTGCGCAATATTCCAGAATCCCCGCCGCGTTGTTCATCGTGCCCGCGCTGAGGCTCTGAGAGCTGCTGCCCAGCAGGCTGGTGAGGGAAGAGGCGGAGAGTCCACCCTGAGAGCTGCTGCTCTCTTTGGTCAGCTCATTTGCCGCGCTTGACAAGGACTCCTGCCAGGACGCCGCTTGCGCTGCGCCGGTCACCAGCAGCGCGCCTAAAAAAGTGCTGATTAGAATCTGTTTTTTCATCATGGCTCTCTCAAAAAGGTCCGTTTTGGGCCGAAGGGGTTCCAGTATATACCTATGCCCTGGCGGCGATTCCTGGAACTGTCTTAATACTCTTTGCCGGTAACGCGGCTGCGGTAACTTTCCCAGTCGAAGATGACATAAAGACTATTACCCAGCTTCATGCGGTCCATGACGCGTTCACCCAGTAAGCGGGTCATCTCGTCGATATTGTGGTTCGTCAGCATGCCGGTGGGGCGCTTGGACGAGGAGCGGCGGTCGACAATCTGGTTGATGATCACTTTTTCATAGCGGGATTCTGTCTGAACGCCAATCTCGTCGATGACCAGTAAATCGACATTGCTCAGATCGTTGAGCAATTGCTCTTCGCTGGTTTCGCGGTTGCTGAAGGTATCTTTCATCGCGGACATGATATCGGCCACGGTGATGATAAGAACCGATTTACCCCGCAGAAGCAGCTCGTTGCAGATAGCGGCTGCAAGGTGGTTTTTTCCTGTGCCCGGCTTGCCGCTAAAGATGAAGCTGGCGATATTGCCGTCGAATTCATCCACGTACTGACGGGCGGCGGCAAGGGCGTTCATCTGCCCGCTGGTCTCGATTTTATAGTTATCGAACGAGCAGTTCTGGTGCAGGGGACGTATACCGGAGCGGTTAAAGGTGCGCTGCATTTTCATCGCCCGGTTTTCCCGGGCGAGCGCGGCGGCGCGGATCTCACCTTGCTCTTTTTGCCACGCCAGAAGCTCTTCACCCGTGGTAAACGCGGGCTTCACGTTGGCAGGCATCATTTTTTGCAGACGTTTCATCAGGTCGCCGACGTTCTTCATTTCGCACCTCGGAATCCGCTGGGGATCTGTTTATCCGGTTCGGAAAACGCGTTGATATCGCGTTTGGGCTGGCCGTTGTTGCCGGCGCGGGTAATTTGAAGATGACGCGCGAGCTTTTGCTGCCATTGAATATGGGTGAAGACTTTCCCTTCCGCCTGCCACCAGGCGGTAAACGCGGCGAGCTCTTCCGCGGTGGCCGGCTGGGTTAGCGCAATGCCCCACAGCGCGGCCTGCCGCTGAAAATCCGCATCCGGCTGCCAGCCCGCGTACAGGGCAAATTTTCCCATCGGAACGGTCAAGGGGACGTTAACCGGTTCATCAAAGAACTGGTTGTCCAGCGTGATATCGCTCGCCGGGCGTGACAGCTGCGCTTCAATCTCCAGAAGCTGCGCCAGGCGTTCCGGCGTGATTGCGTAGAACGCCGGCTCGTTGTCGGCAAAAACCGCAACCGTGCCGCCTTCGGCATGGGTCAACACACCGCGTGGGTCGCGCATAAAGGCATCAATGCCAGCAATGCTGGTGGTCAGAATTCTGGAGGACATAACGCTTACTCTACTGATTACTACGGGCGTGATATGGGCTTATGGTAGCACAGAGAGAGGAAAGGGAAGGAGGGGATTTCCCCGGTGGCGCTGCGCTTACCGGGGCTACAGTCATAGACCTGATAAGCGCAGCACCATCAGGCATTTATCACGCGATGATATTCAGGGTCACGTCGATGTTGCCGCGGGTCGCGTTAGAGTACGGGCAAACAATGTGCGCCGCATCGACCAGCTTTTTAGCTTCCGCGGGATCCATACCCTCAACGTGGATGTTCAGTTTTGCCTCGATACCAAAACCGGTTGGCAGCGGTCCAATACCCACTTCGCCTTCAATAAAGGCATCTTTTGGCAGGGTGAATTTGTCGCGTGCGGCCACGAACTTCATCGCGCCCAGGAAGCAGGCAGAGTAGCCCGCAGCAAACAGCTGCTCAGGGTTAGTTACTTCTCCGCCCATGCCGCCCATCTCTTTTGGCACGCCCAGTTTTACGTCCAGTACGCCATCGGAAGATGTCGCGCGACCGTCACGGCCACCGGTTGCTTTTGCTTTGGCGGTATAAACAACTTTTTCTAAAGACATGGCAGGTTCCTCATCTTGTTTTAATGTGTGCTATTAAATAGCGTGCGATATATATGGGTGATAATCACGCATAAAGTATAGCTTTACGCGCGGTGTAGCTGTTGTCGCAAAAGTTCGAGCTGCTGTTTGAGCGCCAGCAAAGTGTCGGTATCACACTGCGCCGCGCAACCCACCGCATGGGGAATACCCAATGCCTGCTGCTGCAGTTCACGTCCCGCTTCACTCAGGGTGACGGCGACCTGGCGTTCGTCTTTGCGTGAACGATGACGGTTGATTAACCCGGCACTTTCCAGCCGCTTCAAAAGCGGCGTCAGGGTCGCAGAGTCCAGAAACAGGCGTTCGCCGATGTCCGACACCGTGACGTCATCCTGCTCCCACAGCACCAGCATTACCAGATATTGCGGGTAAGTCAGGTTCAGCGGTGCCAGCAGTTGCCGGTACAGCTTGTTAAGCGCCAGATTTGCCGAATAAAGGGCAAAGCAGAGCTGGTTATCCAGCTTGAGCGCAGCGGTTGCGTCGTTCGTTTTCGCGTTCATGAAATGAATATAGGTAGTGTGCGATTTAATTGCAAGCAATTTTATGGGCAGGTGTAGCGGAGCGCCACCTGAACGGCCATTTTGCGGTAGTGCTGGCGCTGAGCCTGTTCATCCGCTCCGTCTTCAAACAGCAGCGTAAAGGTGTAACTGTTGGCTACGTAGTGAAAGCTGAAGCTGCTTATCAGGCGGTGAAGATCGCGGGCGTCAACCGCCTGGCTGAAGAGCTGCTTTTCTTTGCCCCGGTGCAGGATGCTCTCCAGCAGGTCGAGCGCGCTACGGTTGACCTGGCGAAGATAGCTCGACTGCTGCATAAAGCGGCCGCGCTGCATGTTTTCCATGCAGATAATCCGGATGTAGTCCGGGTGGTCGGCATGATAGTCAAAGGTGGCTTCAACCAGGTTGACCAGCGCTTCGACGGGGGGCATTCCCGCCAGGCTTAGCGCTTTTTCACTGGCGCGAATCTGGGTGTAAACATGTTCCAGAACCAGGAGATAGAGATTCTCTTTATTCTTAAAATGGTAAACCACCATGCGTTTGGTGGTACCCGCTTTCTCCGCGATCTGCTCCATGCGGGCACCGTTCAATCCATACTCGGCAAAAAGCGCGATGGCGCTCTGAAAAATTTTCTCTTTCAGGCTGGATTCTTCGCTGTGCTCGGGGTGTTCGCTGCCAGGGTTAGCCACATCCTTTCCTTATTTTCACCAAACGGACCTGAAGGATTATCTCCATGGCAGCGAAATAACACAAATATCAAACGCGTGGGCGTTTGCGGTACAGCCACAGCCCGGGGATCGACAGCCCTATGGAGAGCGCGCCGACGATGGACGAGGCCTTAAGAAAGTTGCTCAGGAGGAGGATCATCTGCGGCTCAGTGTAGCCAAAATGGCTGATTTTCACCGCGGAAATCATCGCCGTATACGCAGATATGCCCGGGAACATCGGGATCACGGCGGCGACGGTGAACACCTTGGGATGCGCCAGATACCAGCGCGACCACTGGATGCCGATACTGCCAACCAGCATGGAGGCCATAAATGTCGACCATTCGATGTTAAATCCTGCGGTCATCATCACCATTCGCGAGCCATGACCAATCGCGCCCAGCAGCGCACACCACCGCAGAGCGCGTTGCGGAACGTTAAACACCATCGCAAAGCCGACGGCAGGAATGGCGGCCAGAAGCATGTCCTGTGCCAGCGCCAGCAGAAAATCTATCACGCCCATCCGCGTAACCCCCAGAGCGTCATGGCCATCACTACGCCGATGCAGGTCGCCAGCGTCAGCAGGCTGGCAATAGCCCAGCGTGCCAGACCGGTATTGATGTGTCCTTTAAACATGTCGGCAACGGCGTTGATCAACGGAAAGCCCGGAACAAGCAGAAGCACGCTGGCGGCCATGGCAATCGTCGGGGTAGTGGCAAACTGCGGCAGGCGCAGCAGCAGGCCGGAAACCGTGGTGGCGACAAACGCGGTAATGCAGAAGTTAATTTGCGGATGCAGCTGCCGGTGCGTCAGCAGCTGGCGAACATACATGGCGATACTGCTGGCAAAAAAGGTGACGATCGCGCCGTCCCAGCCACCTTTATTGAGCTTACAAAAGCAGGCGCAAGACAGCCCTACCATCACCACGACAAGCCAGCGCGGATAACGTAATGGCTTAATTTGGCTGAACCGTTTTTCAATCTCACGAAGATCGAGAAGCTTATGTTCAGCAAGGATGACGATGTGCTGCACTTCGGTTACGACGTGCATGTTAATGCCGCGGTCATGGTTTTTGCGGGTGGAGGTCAGGCACTGTCCGTCTTTGATCGTGGTCAGTACGATGGCGTTGGATGAAATAGCGCTTTCAACGCTATCCATACCCAGCGCCAGTCCCAGCCGGGTGGAAAGCTCCTCAACCAGCGCGCTTTCCGCGCCGTGCTGGAGCAGAAAAAGACCGCACTGAATACATAGCCGCGTGATAGCACGCTGCGTTGACCGATCTGCCTGCATGTATTGTCCTGAAGAAGGTGGAAAGTTGCCGGTTGGCCCATAGCGATTATTTTTAGCACAAAGTGCAGTGCCTCTTGCTTTGGGTCAGATCAAGGTTTATGCAAACAGTTGCTGCCCTTAAGTGCGGAAGGGGTTGGGATTAATTCATCATTTTGGTGAATTATTAATATTAAAATATAAGTTATTTATATTTAGTTATTCTAATTTTATATTGTAGTTATTTTAATGACACTGCAATTAAAATTAATTTCGCTTTGTGAGATATTACTGCTGTTTAGGCATTTCTTAAACTAAGAATACATCTCATCTTCTGCTTGTATTAACCTGCTTTACACTCAGGGACGAAAAATACTCATACGTTGATGCATTTTAACGTTACTCATCACATGAAGAATGGACACGGAGGGTCTATGTTGTCTTTGCACGGTAAGCATTGCGTTATCATTAGCCGGATACCGGTCATGCAAAACGGGTTAGGGGGCGTGATGACTCGCCATTTCCCCGATTTTGAATTGACCTATTGCAGCTCATTGCAGGAGTTAACACTGCTCCAGCTACGCCGCGCTGACGTCATCATTGCCGATATTTCAGGCGAATACTGGAATCCTCGGGGCGCGCTCGAAGAGTATTTCAGTTTATTGAATCAATACCGGAACATTCACTGGATCTTTTTAGTTTCGCGGCCGCTTAACCCTATTGCCGTTGAGTTACTTGTGCGCCCGGAAAGTACGTTGCTTTCTGATATTGAACCCATTGAAGGGCTGGTTAACGCTATTCGGGCAGGTAGCGAACGCGCAGAGCGGGTAAGCCAGGCGTTGCTAACCCCGGAACCTCAAAGTACGGGGGAAGAAGACGAACAGGTTATCGCGCTCACGTACTCCGAACGCAAAGTATTGCGACTGTTAGGTAAAGGATGGGGGATTAACCAAATCGCCACATTGCTTAAGAAGAGCAATAAAACTATCAGTGCGCAGAAAAACAGTGCGATGCGACGGCTGTCATTACGCAGTAATGCCGATATGTACGCCTGGATAAACAGTACACAGGGAATGCGAGAGCTGAGTTTGATGTCAGCCTATGGAGAGTTCGAGGAATGGAAAAAACCGATTCAACAAG
Source organism: Enterobacter sp. QK-SA4 (assembly GCF_056856775.1). Lineage (NCBI taxonomy): Bacteria > Pseudomonadati > Pseudomonadota > Gammaproteobacteria > Enterobacterales > Enterobacteriaceae > Enterobacter > Enterobacter sp. QK-SA4. The sequence continues at coordinate 4,126,967 of NZ_JBXFXH010000007.1, read as the reverse complement.
ACATATCGCCATCGTCGAAAATTGCACGATGAGTGCTGTTGGGCTAAAGCATCTTTTTGCGATGCCCGGCCTGAATCATTATCAGCTGCATCTGTTTAGTGAGTTTGACAGCTTTAAGAAAGCACTTCAGCACATCAATTTTTTCTCGCTGATCTATTCATATTCCGATGCGCGAGAAGAGCGTCGTAGCTGCCTGGCGCACCTGCGGGATTTTGCGTTTACGCATGGCCATATCCAGCGCATTATCCTGGTCGCTGATGAGATGGAAGCAAGATTAATTAGTCATCTTTCCCCGTCACGCCTTCACGGTGTGGTCAGCAAATCGCTGACGCTTGAGCGCCTGCAGAATGAACTCATGGTATTGCTGAGTGAAACCCTGCGCATCAATGACAATATGATGAATCACTGGTACCGGAGTCAAAGCAGAATGTTAAGCCCAACGGAACGGGCAATATTGCGTTATATGTCTTGCGGCTATTCCATTCCTCAAATCGCGGCACAGCTTGAACGCAATATTAAGACCATCCGGGCGCATAAGTTTAATGCGATGGTGAAGTTGGGGGTAAACTCTGACGTAGGGCTACTCGATGCGGCGGATATTATCACCCACCTTTCTGCAAGAGAACCGCGAAGTTCGGCACTCAGCAAGCCGACCTTTTTATAACCTGCCTGTTGCGCGCCAGAAAGGATCTGGCGCATCAATCAGATGCAAACATCAACCCATTTTGCGGACGTCAGCTCTGCCATTCTGTCAGGTGAGATACGAACGGCACTATGAATTGCGCCTGCGGCGGGCAGGACTTCGGCGTACTGTTTTAATGAAATATCGCAGTAAACCGCGAGCGGGTTTTCCAGGCCGAACGGGCACACGCCGCCAACAGGGTGACCGGTGATGGTCACCACCTCATCACTGCTGAGCATGCGCGCTTTTGCACCAAACGTGTCTTTCAGCTTTTTGTTATCCAGGCGCGCATCGCCTTTCGCTACCACCAGAATCACCTCATTTTTCACCTTTAATGACAAGGTTTTGGCGATTTGTCCCGGTTCAACACGATGGGCGGCAGCAGCCAACGCAACGGTAGCGGTACTCTGGCTAAGTTCAATGACGTCTATATCCGGCGCATTGTCGGCAAAAAACTGCTGTACAGACTGCAAACTCATTGTTTCCTCCTGACAAATATCCTGCGTAATCTGTCATAAGAATTTATGCTCTGTAAATATCTCTTCAGTAACAAATATCCCGAACGGCTAATTTCTGGATCCTCTTCACAATCACGGAAACCGGTTACAGTAACCGGTTGCAGAGCGTGATGCGTCGATTAATACTGAGTACGTAACGTCCCCTGTACCCAATAATAAGAGCAAATTATGAAACCATTCCGTCTGAGCAGTACCCTTGGTCCACAAGCCAGCAAGGTTGTGAAGGTGATTTATGGAACAACGTGCGGCGCAAATGTGCCCGTAACAAACGTCTGACAGGAGATCTGCCATGTCTGCCAACCATGCTGCGTTTAACCTGATATTCCGTTTTGTTGAAAATTACGTGAGCCCGATTGCCGGGCGGATCTCTTCCCAGCGCCATGTCATGGCTATCCGTGATGGGTTTATCTCCGCGATGCCATTTATGATTGTGGGTTCATTTTTGTTAGTGTTCGCATACCCGCCGTTTTCGCCGGATACCACCTGGGGTTTCGCCCGAGCATGGCTGGATATGGCGAAGCAGTTTGAAGGCCAGATCCTGACGCCGTTTGATATGACGATGGGCATTATGTCCATTTATATCTGTGCCGCCATTGCCTACAACCTTGGCAAACACTATGTCAAATCGCACCAGTTAGACCCGTTTATGTGTGCCATGCTGTCGCTGATGGCGTTTCTGCTGGTCGCGGCACCGAAAACCAAAGGCACGCTGCCAGTCGATAGCCTGGGTGGGACGGGCATTTTTACTGCGATTCTGGTGGCGATCTACTGCGTTGAGATGATGCGTTTCCTCAAGGCGCATAACATCGGTATTCGCCTGCCAGACCAGGTTCCTCCGATGATCAAAAACTCTTTTGATCTGCTCATCCCGGTGCTGGTAGTGGTGTTGACGCTTTATCCTCTGAGCCTGCTCATTCAGTCTCAGTTCGGCATGCTGATCCCGCAGGCCATTATGTCGGTCTTTAAACCTCTGGTTTCCGCAGCGGATTCCCTGCCTGCGATCCTGCTGGCCGTGTTGATTGGCCATCTGCTGTGGTTTGCCGGGATCCACGGCGCCGCCATCGTCTCCGGGATGCTGCAGATGTTCTGGCTGACTAACCTGGGCGCTAACCAGACCGCGCTGGCCGCCAGCCAGCCTCTGCCGCATATTTTTATGGAGGCGTTCTGGACGTTCTTTATCGTGATTGGCGGGTCGGGCGCCACGATGGGGCTGGTGATTTGCTATCTGCGTAGCCGTTCAGCGCATTTACGCTCTATCGGGCGTTTGAGCGTGGTACCCAGCTTCTTTAACATCAACGAACCCGTCATTTTTGGTACGCCAATTGTGATGAACCCGGTGTTCTTTATTCCGTTCCTGCTGGCACCGATGGTAAATGCAGTGCTGGCCTGGGCGGCGATGACGTTTGACCTGATTGGCCGCGTCATCTCAGTGGTCCCCTGGACGGCACCGGCGCCAATAGGCGCAGCGTGGGCTCTGGGCTGGGATTTCCGCGCGGCTATTCTGGTTGTGGTTCTGGCCTGCGTATCGGCAATCATCTACTTCCCGTTCTTCAAAGTGTACGAGAAACAGCTGCTGGAGCAGGAAGCGGAAGAGGCACAGCGTAACGCGGAAGAGGACAATCAGCAGGTGGCTTAGCTAAAAGCAAAACGGCAACTCAGGTTGCCGTTTTTAGTGTTTGTTCCCTGTCCCTGTGGGTGAGGGCATCAGGCCGGGGCCGACTACTTCAGCGTGCAATCCCCGCACTGCTTAACATCCGGCAGGCGGTAGCGCTGGCAGCAGGTGCGGCGAACCAGAAGCCCATCACGGAGCACGACGGTACGGAATAACGGGTTGTCGCGGCCATCGGAAAGCTGTTTTGCAAAGAAACAGGACTGACGCAGGGCATCAACGTTCTCATCACCAAGCAGAGGCTTCATTTCCGTTAAATACCAGTGGATTAAATAGCCCGTATTGCTCCAGATAAGCTTCGCGTTAATCTCTCCCGTCGCTTCAAGCGCTTCCACCACCGGGATCAGGGCCTGAGTGATAAGCCGCTCCATACGTTCCTGAGCCGTCAGGCGTTCCGCGTTCTGGTCTTCGTGCAGATCAATCCAGAAACAGGCTGCGCGCCCGGTTTCGTGAAACTCGACGTGGAAATTATCCGGCGAGAGTTCCAGCATGCTCTTCTGGGTTAACAGCGCCAGCATGAGGGGAGGCACCATCAGCCCGATATACCACTGCGCCCAGAGAGAGAGCAGTGGTTTATTTTCCCGCGTAAGAGTGGGCTGATTGCGATAGATATGGTCGGAATAGGTGGCCAGCAGCGACTGCAGTTTTGTCGGTTGACGCCACTCTGAGAGCGTCATGGCGTGGTTCGGGTGCGCTTCATCAAGGCGGATAAAGTCCAGCAGGTGGGCGCGCGTTTCCGCAATTTTATCCCGTATGGCATCCGCAAGCGAAGCATTCCCGCTGGTGAGGGGCGCTCGCCAGAGGAGGGGTTCGACGATGTGTACGGTATGCGTGGCCATAGTATAGATAGAAATCTAAATGATAATGATTGCCAATCCTAACTATTGCTCATACCAATGGCAAGACTTTTGTCCGGGTGAAATCGACGTGATGTTTACGCTGTCTGCAGCTCTTCGCTTAACAGAATGTTATTGCGCCCCATATGCTTTGCTTCGTAGAGGGCTTTGTCTGCTTTTTCCAGCGCGCCTTCCACGTCTTCATCCTCGAAAATGGCAATACCAATGCTGATGGTGACGTTTGTCGCGACACTCTCGTTAAACAGATGCGGGATTTTCAAATCGTAGACTTTCTGACGGATCCGCTCGGCCGTCTGGCGGGCATGTTCGAGAGAAATATTGGTCAGCAGCACCATAAACTCTTCTCCGCCAAAACGCGCCACAATATCGCGAGAACGCACGGCGTCGCGGATTGCCGCAGAGACGCGCTTCAGCGCCTGGTCGCCCATCATATGGCCATAATGATCGTTATAGGCTTTAAAGTGGTCGATATCCATCAGCAGAACAAAGTGCTCGCCATTTTCTACCGTCGGCAGGTTCTCCAGACGGCTTTGCAGACCGCGACGATTATAGAGCCCGGTAAGCGGGTCCATCATGCTGAGATCGGTAAGGGTTTCTCGCTCTTCCAACAGGCGTGAGAGCAATTCCTGAGCAAAACGATCGTTACGCGTTTGCAAAATGTTATGAATAGCAATTGCCACCACAGGAAGTGCGAAAGAATAGGTCATTCTCAGCCATATATCGTGATCGCTTAGCCACAGGCAGACAATAAAGGTGGGCAATGAGTGCAGCGTAAATGCTTTGATATTACTGGCGAATGCCAGCGTTCCGATAAAAAGTACCGTTAATAGAGCGATTAACAAATACGTCGCGTGGTCGTGGGTAATTAAGGCGAATTTAGACACAATTTGCCAGGCCCACAAAATACCGAAGATCCCTGAAACAACGGGAATATTTATCTTCCGCGCGCGCTTTCTCCAGTGCCAGACGAACAGGCCGGTGCTGATGGAGAAAATAGCAATAAGTGGGGCAGATAACAGGCGTACAGAATTGAGCGGATTTGTTACCGAGAACACTGCCGAGGTTGCGTTCAGAAATAAAAATAAACGTAACGACAATTGATATTTTCTGTGAACCAAAGACCGCCAGGATTGTGATGTCATAGTCGTGCGTTTTTATTAAAATTTAATTAAAACAAATAAGTAGGTGCCGTTTCGCAATAAAACATGCAAAAAACTCAAAGAGTAATTATCAGAAAATCTTTAGATGTTGTTAACAGGTGTGCAATTTATCACCTTAGGCAATTCCTGTCATTACGGGAAAGGTAAAGGTCGATGGATTTTGATTCATTCAGCTGACAAATGATAATGTGTGTCATATGATATTGGTTATCATTATCGTTATGAGGGGGCAGATCATGTTGAACAGGGCGCTTGGCAGTGGTTGGGGGGTATTGCTACCGGGAGCCATTCTCGGCGGGTTGATGTTTGCCGATCTCTCCCTTGATACCTGGAAAGCGATCATTGTGTCAGGACTGTTAGTCACGTCAGGCATGATCTGGCATAAGCAGCTGCGCCACTTTGTTTTACTGCCATCATGCGTAGCACTGGTCAGTGGAATTCTGGTGATACTGATGAGTTTGAAATAACAGGGAAAACAAGAGGAACTTCAGAAGGGATGTAAGATAATTGGTGCGAGGGGGGGGACTCGAACCCCCACATCCTAAGGACACTAACACCTGAAGCTAGCGCGTCTACCAATTCCGCCACCTTCGCACAGTCATCTTACTATTGTTGATATCGCCTCGTTGGTGCGAGGGGGGGGACTCGAACCCCCACATCCGTAAGGACACTAACACCTGAAGCTAGCGCGTCTACCAATTCCGCCACCTTCGCCCAGTGCGAGCAATATCATTGTGATTTATGGTGCGAGGGGGGGGACTCGAACCCCCACATCCGTAAGGACACTAACACCTGAAGCTAGCGCGTCTACCAATTCCGCCACCTTCGCATACCATCGATACTGTAAAAGTATCGTAACCACGGAGGCGCATTCTAGATGTTTTCAGCTTTACGTCAACAGAAAAGTGCGCGCGACGCCTTGATTGCTGCAAAAATGGCCGATGCAGGCGCCATGCGGAGCCGGATGGCGCTTGCGCTTATCCGGCCTGCTGGAGTGGAGATTACTTTTTGGCCTGGCGCGTCATGACGGTACGGTAGACCTTAAAGCGGCCGGTCTGCGCGATCACTTCGTGGAAGCCGAAGGTTTCGTCCAGCACTTTCGGGTACGCCAGGAAGGCGTTCGCGACAATACGCAGCTCGCCGCCGCTGTTGAGGTGACGGACTGCGCCACGGATCAGCGTTTGCGCGGCTTCCAGGCTGGTCTCCATGCCGTCGTGGAACGGCGGGTTGGAGATAATCATGTCGAAGCGACCGGTGACGTCGGAGAAGACGTTGCTGGCAATCACCTCGCCTTCAATGCCGTTTGCGGCAAGCGTTGCGCGGCTGGCTTCTACCGCCGGGGCGCTCACGTCACACAGGGTTAAACGCACTTTTGGTGAATGGCTGGCGAGCACGGTAGAGAGCACGCCCGCGCCGCAGCCCACGTCCAGCACTTTGCCTTTGGTGTGCGGCGTCAGGGTGGAGAGCAGCAGCTTGCTGCCCGTATCCAGCGCGTCACGGCTGAACACGCCCGGCAGGGTTTTGATGGTCAGGCCGTCAAGCTGGTACTCGTCCCAGTAAGCCTGTGGATCGAACGTTGTCTGTTTTTCCAGACGGCCATGGTACAGACCACAGCGGCGTGCGCTGTCGACTTTATTCAGCGGCGCGTAGCCTTCCAGCATCTGTTCAGCGCTACGCACGCCGCTGCGGTTCTCACCCACAATGAAAATATCGCAGCCGACCGGCAGCAGGGAGAGCAGGTTCATCAGCTGGAACTGGGCTTCCGGCTTGTTCTTCGGCCAGTAGTAGATCAGCGTATCGCAGTCGGCGATATCGCTCTGCTCCGCCACCAGGCTAAAGCGCGCGCGCTCGCCCATCTGGGGGCTCAGCACCTGCCAGTGGTGGTAGTATTGGGTGTGGGCACGGCTTTCAGCACAGTCGAAACGCGCAGGCAGGTCATCCTGCATATCTCCGGCAAACAGAATACGGCTTTCTTCGAAATCATCACTGTGACGCAGCAAGACTTCACTTGCCGGGGTAAATGCAGACATGAATTGTTCCTCAATAAACTCAGGCGGGGATTATAGTAGGTAGATGGCGCACTTTCGACACATTTGCTATATTTGCGCGCCTGAGAGACAGGAGTTTTCCCTATGACATCCCGACGAGACTGGCAGTTGCAGCAGCTGGGCATTACCCAGTGGGCTTTGCGTCGCCCGACGGCGTTGCAGGGCGAAATCGCCATTTCCATCCCTGCGCACGTACGCCTGGTGATGGTGGCGGAAGAACTGCCTGCCCTGAATGAACCCCTGATCGATGATGTCCTTCGCAGCCTGAAGATGACGGCCGACCAGGTTTTACAGCTGACGCCAGAGCGTGTCGCGATGCTTCCTCCTGATAGCCGCTGTAACAGCTGGCGTATCGGAGAAACAAACGAGATCCCCCTCCAGGGGAGCCAGATCTACACGCCAGCGCTGGACGAACTGAAAGCCAACCCAAAAGCGCGCAGCGCGCTATGGCAACAAATCTGCGAATATGAACACGATTTCTTCCCTCACGACGCCTGACCTGACCACAGCGTTTGCGATTGAAACACGCGCCCACGCGTTTCCGTGGAGCGAAAAAACCTTCGCCAGCAATCAGGGCGAACGGTATCTGAACTTCCGTCTGGACGTTGACGGCACCATGGCCGCCTTCGCGATCACGCAGGTGGTTCTTGATGAAGCGACGCTGTTTAATATTGCGGTTGATCCCGCGTTTCAGCGCCGTGGGCTGGGAAGAGAACTGCTCGAGCACCTCATTCGCGAGCTCGAAACCCGTGACGTTTTCACCCTGTGGCTGGAGGTGCGCGCGTCGAATGTCGCCGCCATCGCGCTCTATGAAAGCTTAGGCTTTAACGAGGCGACAATCCGCCGTAACTACTACCCCACCGCAGAGGGACGTGAAGACGCCATCATAATGGCTCTGCCGATTGGATAACGAATATAAGGTTGTAACGATGAAATGGGACTGGATTTTCTTTGATGCCGACGAAACGCTGTTTACGTTCGATTCGTTCGGCGGCCTGCAGCGGATGTTTCTCGACTATAGCGTGACCTTCACCGCTGAAGATTTTCAGGACTATCAGGCGGTAAACAAACCGCTGTGGGTGGATTACCAGAACGGTGCCATCACGGCGTTACAACTTCAGCACCAGCGCTTTGACGTCTGGGCGGAACGCTTAAAGGTCAGTCCGGGGACGCTGAATGATGCCTTCCTGAACGCGATGGCGGATATCTGTGCGCCACTGCCGGGTGCGGTTTCCCTGCTGAATGCGTTGAAAGGCAAGGTGAAACTGGGGATCATCACCAACGGTTTTACCGCCCTGCAGCAGATCCGCCTCGAGCGCACCGGCCTGCGCGATCATTTCGACGCGCTGGTGATCTCGGAAGAGGTTGGCGTGCCGAAGCCGGATCCGCGAATTTTCGACTACGCGCTGGCGCAGGCCGGAAATCCCGACCGCGATCGCGTCCTGATGGTGGGTGATACAGCAGAGTCAGATATCCTGGGCGGCATGAAGTCAGGTCTGTCGACCGTCTGGCTCAACGCGCATGGCCGCGTGAAGCCTGAAGGCATCGAGCCGACCTGGACCGTGACGTCGTTGAACGAACTGGAGCAACTCCTGTGTAAACAATGATTGCCTGCCCCCCATTGATGGGTAAAATAGCCGCAATTTTGTATTCCATGATGCGTGGCGTGCTGCCGCGCTTATAAAAGAAGATTTAATTATGACGTTGTCTCCTTATCTGCAAGAGGTGGCCAAGCGCCGCACTTTTGCCATTATCTCGCACCCGGATGCCGGTAAAACGACCATCACTGAGAAGGTGTTGCTGTTCGGACAGGCGATCCAGACTGCCGGTACCGTGAAGGGCCGTGGCTCCAGCCAGCATGCAAAATCCGACTGGATGGAGATGGAAAAGCAGCGTGGTATTTCGATTACCACCTCCGTGATGCAGTTCCCGTATCACGACTGCCTGGTGAACCTGCTGGATACCCCGGGCCACGAAGACTTCTCCGAAGATACCTACCGTACCCTGACGGCGGTGGACTGCTGTCTGATGGTGATCGACGCCGCGAAAGGTGTAGAAGACAGGACCCGCAAGCTGATGGAAGTCACCCGTCTGCGCGATACGCCGATCCTCACTTTCATGAACAAACTCGACCGCGACATCCGTGACCCGATGGAAGTGATGGATGAAGTGGAAAGCGAGCTGAAAATCGCCTGTGCGCCCATCACCTGGCCAATTGGCTGCGGTAAGCTGTTCAAAGGGGTGTATCACCTCTATAAAGACGAAACCTACCTGTATCAGACCGGTAAAGGCCACACCATTCAGGAAGTTCGCGTGGTGAAAGGTCTGGATAACCCTGAGCTGGACGTGGCAGTCGGCGAAGAGCTGGCCGCGCAGCTGCGCGACGAGCTGGAGCTGGTCAAAGGCGCGTCTCACGAATTCGACAAAGAGCTGTTCCTGAGCGGTGAAATCACCCCGGTCTTCTTCGGTACCGCGCTGGGTAACTTCGGCGTTGACCATATGCTGGACGGTCTGGTGGAGTGGGCGCCGCGCCCGATGCCGCGTAACACCGACACCCGTGAAGTGGAAGCGCAGGAAGAAAAATTCACCGGCTTCGTGTTCAAAATTCAGGCCAACATGGACCCGAAACACCGCGACCGCGTGGCCTTTATGCGCGTGGTGTCCGGTAAATATGAAAAGGGCATGAAGCTGCGCCAGGTGCGTACCGGTAAAGACGTGGTGATTTCCGACGCGTTGACCTTTATGGCGGGTGACCGTTCGCACGTTGAAGAGGCGTATCCGGGTGACATCATCGGTCTGCACAACCACGGCACTATTCAGATCGGCGATACGTTCACCCAGGGTGAAATGATGAAGTTCACCGGTATTCCGAACTTCGCACCGGAGCTGTTCCGTCGTATCCGTCTGCGCGATCCGCTGAAGCAGAAACAGCTGCTGAAAGGCCTGGTTCAGCTCTCCGAAGAGGGCGCCGTGCAGGTGTTCCGCCCAATCGCGAACAACGACCTGATCGTTGGCGCGGTCGGCGTGCTGCAGTTCGACGTGGTTGTCGCGCGTCTGAAGAGCGAGTACAACGTGGAAGCGATTTACGAGTCTGTGAACGTCGCGACCGCGCGCTGGGTTGAGTGTTCTGACGTGAAGAAATTCGAAGAATTTAAGCGTAAGAACGAAATTCAGCTGGCGCTGGATGGCGGCGATAACCTGACCTATATCGCGCCAACTATGGTGAACCTGAACCTGACGCAGGAACGTTACCCTGACGTTCAGTTCCGTAAAACCCGCGAGCACTAATCCCCTCTCAGAGCACGGCTCCCGCCGTGCTCTTCTTTAATTCCTGTCTTATTAATCCCTTGCGGAATGTTCTTAATTCAACGCAATTTCACGCTATTCGCGCGTTTTTTACCCAATTCTGAAAGCGGCTCTGTGAGAGTGATCTATATTTAACTCAGTGTTTAACACCGGGCGTGGATAAATTAACTGTTCAATGCATGACTTTAGGTTATCCATTTTGCCCGTGTGTTTATTCGCAATATATAAAACTACTAAGGAAGTATGTAGCCCGAATAACGGGTAAACACAGGAATAGATCGATGAATATGACAAGACTGAAGATTTCGAAAACTCTGCTGGCTGTAACCCTGGGTAGCGTTCTGGTGAGCGGTTCCGCTCTGGCGGAAAGCAGCACAATGGATAAAGCCCAGTCCACGGCCGATAGCGCAGGGCAAAAAATCGATAGCTCTATGAATAAAGTCGGCAACTTCATGGACGACAGCTCAATCACAGCAAAAGTGAAAGCCGCACTGGTGGATGATGAATCCATCAAAAGTACCGATATTTCCGTTAAGACCGACAAGAAAGTGGTCACGCTGAGCGGCTTCGTGGAAAGCCAGGCTCAGGCCGAACAGGCGGTGAAAGTCGCGAAGGGCGTTGAAGGCGTTGCGTCCGTCAGCGATAAGCTGCACGTACGTGACGGTAAAAACGCGTCGGTGAAAGGTTATGCCGGTGATGCCGCTACTACCAGCGAAATCAAAGCTAAACTTTTAGCAGATGACATCGTGCCGTCCCGTAAGGTGAAAGTGGAAACCACCGATGGTGTGGTTCAGCTTTCCGGTACGGTAGATTCGCAGGCGCAAAGTAAACGCGCCGAGTCCATCGCGAAAGCGATTGACGGTGTGAAAAGCGTTAAAAACGATCTGAAAACGAAGTAAATCTGGACCATTCGCCCGTCTGGTTAAAACCTGCGGGCGAAATAAGAACGACTCTGGAAAAACGCCGGTGAGTGACCTGAGCGCTCACGTATAGCGGCCGACATTAACTATGGTAAAGGAGAAGCTTATGTTTCGTTGGGGCATTATATTTCTGGTTATCGCGTTAATTGCCGCCGCATTGGGCTTTGGTGGACTGGCAGGTACAGCGGCATGGGCAGCTAAGATTGTGTTCGTTGTAGGTATTATTCTGTTCCTGGTCAGCCTGTTTACGGGTCGTAGACGTCCGTAGCAAACGCAATATTCCTTCAACAAAATAAAGCCAGTCACTGCGACTGGCTTTTTCTTATTTGCGTAACAGGTCGGGTGCGTTACTGTGGTGTTATAAAATAATCAAAACAGGAAAGCAGAGGTGGGGCAACGAATTCCCGTTACGCTCGGCAATATTGCGCCGCTGACGTTAAAGCCGTTTCGCGCAGGACAACTCGCGCTGGTCTGCGAAGGTGGAGGACAGCGCGGCATTTTCACCGCCGGCGTGCTGGATGAATTTATGCGCGCGCAGTTCAACCCGTTTGACCTTTACTTCGGCACCTCTGCCGGGGCGCAGAACCTCTCTGCCTATGTTTGTAACCAGCCTGGCTATGCGCGAAAGGTCATCATGCGCTACACCACGGCAAAAGAATTTTTTAATCCGGTGCGCTTTGTGCGCGGCGGCAACCTGATCGATCTCGACTGGCTGCTGGAGTCGACCTCCAGCCAGATGCCGCTGGCCATGGATACCGCTGCCCGTCTGTTTGATAGCGGCAAAGAGTTCTGGATGTGCGCCAGCCGGGGCGATGACTATTCGCCGGGCTATTTTTCTCCTCAGAAGGAGAACTGGCTGGACATCATCCGCGCCTCCAGCGCGATCCCCGGCTTTTATCGTACGGGAGCCCTGCTGGACGGCATTAGCTATCTGGACGGTGGGATCAGTGACGCTGTGCCGGTGCAGGAAGCCGCCCGGCGCGGGGCGAAAACCATTGTGGTGATCCGTACCGTACCGTCGCAAATGTATTACACGCCGCAGTGGTTTAAACGGATGGAGCGCTGGTTGGGCGACAGCAGCCTGCAGCCGCTGGTGAACATCGCGAAGCAGCATGAAACCACCTACGGCGCGATGCAGCGCTTCATTGAAAAACCGCCGGGTAAGCTGCGTATTTTTGAAATCTATCCGCCTAAGCCGCTGCTGAGTATGGCCCTGGGCAGCCGCGTCCCTGCGCTGCGCATGGATTACAAAACGGGGCGGCTGTGCGGGCGTTACTTCCTGGCGACGGTGGGGAAAATGCTGGCGGAGCAACCGCCGCTTCATCGCCATAAACGCATTATTTTGCCGCCTGCGATTGTCGCCAACGACGCCCTGACGACGCCGCTGGTGGATATTCCGCAGGCGAATGACGCTTTACTGGATAACGAGGATCTGGCGTGACGCTCCGCTTTGTCGATACCCACTGCCACTTTGATTTTCCGCCGTTTACGGGGGATGAAGAGCAAAGCATTGCGAAAGCGGCTGAGGCAGGCGTTCAGGCTATTATTGTGCCGGCAGTGGAAGCGGCCTATTTTTCCCGGGTGCTGGATCTTTCCGCGCGGCACCCCGCGCTCTATGCCGCGCTCGGCCTGCATCCGATTGTGATTGAGCGGCATCTTGATGAGCACATTGAGAGTCTTGATGAGGTCGTGCAAACCGCAGGAGACAAACTTGTCGCCATCGGTGAGATCGGCCTCGATCTTTATCGCGAGGATCCGCAGTTTGAGCGCCAGCAGACGATCCTCGACGCGCAGCTCAGACTGGCGAAGCGCCACGATCTGCCGGTGATCCTTCACTCAAGACGCACGCACGATAAGCTGGCGATGCACCTGAAACGCATCGATCTGCCGCGCAGGGGCGTCGTGCACGGTTTCTCCGGCAGCCTGCAGCAGGCGCAGCGTTTCATTGAGCTGGGCTATAAAATCGGCGTCGGTGGCACTATCACCTATCCGCGCGCCAGTAAAACCCGGGACGTGATGGCACAGCTGCCGCTGTCGGCGCTTCTGCTGGAAACCGATGCGCCGGATATGCCGCTGAATGGTTTTCAGGGCCAGCCGAATCGCCCGGAACAGGCGGCGCGCGTATTTACCACCCTGTGTGAACTGCGAAAAGAGCCTGAAGAGGTGATTGCCGATGCGCTGCTGGAAAATACCCGTTCGGTATTTGGCATCACGCTATAGGTAAAGCGCCGGACGGATCACCGTTATCTTCTGTTTTTCCAGCGCCAGCGCCAGCGGTTCAACGTCCTCGGGCGTGGCGCTGCGCCATGAGGCCGCCTCACCGTAAACGCCCTGCGCATGAAACGCGTTGATGCGCACCGGTACATTTCCAAGCCCGTGGATAAAGGTCGTTAGCGGTTTGAGGTGTTCCAGAAAATCACACTGCTCCGGAATCACCAGCAGGCGGAGTTCCGTCAAACGGTGACGATCTGCCAGCCAGCGGATGCTCTGCTTAATCTGCGGGTTTTCGCGCCCGGTCAGGAATCGGTGATGCTCGTTCCCCCACGCCTTCAGATCCAGCATTGCGCCATCAAGTACCGGCAGCAGCTTTTGCCAGCCGGTTTCGCTTAACAGACCGTTGCTGTCTAGCAGGCAGGTGAGGTGACGCAGGGCGGGATCGGCTTTGATCGCGGTGAACAGGGCGATCAAAAACGGCAATTGCGTTGTGGCTTCACCACCGCTCACGGTGATCCCTTCGATAAAGGGGGAGGATTTGCGGACATGAGTGAGGATCTCTTCCAGGCTGAAGCGGTGCGCCATAGGCGTTGCCTGCTGCTGGCACAGGTGCAGACAGGTGTCGCACTGCTGGCAGTCACTCTCCTGCCACCAGACGCGTCCGGCCTGAATCGTCAGCGCGTCGTGCGGGCAGTGGGGCACGCAGTCCCCGCAGTCGTTGCAGCGGCCGATCGTCCACGGGTTGTGGCAGGTTTTGCAGCGCAGGTTGCAGCCCTGCAGGAACAGCGCCAGGCGGCTGCCCGGCCCGTCCACGCAGGAGAAAGGAATGACCTGACTAACTAAAGCGCATCTGCTGTTCATGGCTAACCACGCGCGGCTGACGTTCCAGAATACGGGTATTGCGTGCGGCTTCTTCCCCCAGCCAGGTAGTATTGGTGCGCGATCCCGCTTCCCGGTATTTCTCCAGATCCGACAAGCGAACCATGTAGCCGGTCACGCGAACCAGATCGTTACCCGCGACGTTGGCGGTAAATTCACGCATACCGGCCCTGAACGCGCCCAGGCAAAGCTGAACCACCGCCTGCGGATTGCGTTTGACCGTCTCGTCCAGGGTGAGAATATCGCTGATTCCGGAGTGATAGTGTTTGTGATGCGGCGCAACGGCCAGCAGGTGGCTGACAGGATCCGGCTCATCGCCGTAAGGCAGGCGCGCGCCCGGCGTGGTGCCGGAGTCGGAGCTGATCCCCGACTGCGCGTGAAGCATCGCGCGGTGCTTCCAGCCGTGCTTCACCGGCGTGCTTTCAACGAACGCCGCAAGCTGTTCGCTGATGCGATAGCCCAGCGCGTTGGCCTGCTCGTCTTTTCCGTAACGGCCTTCAATGCCCTCCTTTTCACAGAGCGTATTCACCGCTTCCGCCAGGCCGTACATGCCAAACATGGGCACAAACCGATCGGCATCAATCAGCCCCTCTTTGACCAGGAAGCTATTCTCAAAGAAGCCAGATTGCTCGTACAGGAAACCGCAGCGTGCATCGATGATGGCAATTTGCTGCTGGCAGTAGTGCGGGAGCGTGCGGGTGAAGAAGTCTTCAATGGATGTGCTGCGTTCAGCAATGGCTTTGAGGTTGAGGCGCACCAGAGTGCTGCCACCGCCTGCAAGCGGCAGGGAGTTGTAACAGCTCACCACGCCGTAACGGCCTTTTGTGAAAATTTTATCATTAATCGGGCCGTTAGAAATATGCGGTTTGCTGCATTCACATATGTTTTTTGCCACCTCAATCAGCAGGTCGTCCGGGGTGATATCGGGATCGTAGATAAAGGTCAGGTTCGGCGCGACCTGCTTCAGCTCTGCATCGGCACGCAGAATGGCGCGCGCGACGGGCGTATCTTCAGGCCCGATGTTTGCGTGCATAAACGCATCCGGCAGCGTACGGTCGAGATAGCGCCAGAAACGTTTTATTCGGCTATCGACCTCTTCTTGTGTTAGAATTCTAACATATGGCGTCAATATCGCATCAAGCTGACCGAGATAGACCGGCATCGATGTGACGGACGGAACATGATGGTAGAGGATGGTTAACAGCGAGAGGGCGTCGTCGAGATCTTTCGCGCCTTCCAGCTCCAGCCACTCTGAACCGTTAGCCAGAAATTTTGCGTAATCCGGCAGAACGTAACGGGGTTTGTAAGGCGCATGGCCTTCGAACATGTCGCAGATAACCCCCTCGTCCAGCGCGGCTCGTGCGGCCTCAGGAAGTGCCGGGTAAGGCAGGTTGTTCTCCGCTTCCAGCGCCAGAAAATGACGTTTTTGTTCCGGGGTTAACACCGGGCTTGTCACAATGTGCTGGCAACGTTGTTGCAGGGCGTCGGGGCTGGAGTGGGGCATATTCGCTTCCTTGAATGTTCTGCGGATGATGAACGGATTGTAGGAAGCC
The DNA here is from genome assembly GCF_056856775.1 of Enterobacter sp. QK-SA4. Lineage (NCBI taxonomy): Bacteria > Pseudomonadati > Pseudomonadota > Gammaproteobacteria > Enterobacterales > Enterobacteriaceae > Enterobacter > Enterobacter sp. QK-SA4. The sequence goes on along the minus strand of NZ_JBXFXH010000007.1, from coordinate 4,111,161 downwards.
AGCCTGTCGGGGCTTTTGATCCGACAGGGGGTATCGCTGCTTTAGTCGGCAACTTACGCACTAAAGTTTGAAGAAGATCTCATTACAGTAATGCAAATTTGTATGCAGTTTTCATTAACTGTGATGAATGTCGAAGTGTGGATGCGGGTGAATGTTAGAATACTCACAGACCCGCAAGGTAAAATTTATACGGCACTGCCGTTGGAGAATGTTATGACCGATTTAACTGCAAGCAGCCTGCGCGCGTTGAAGCTGATGGACCTGACCACCCTGAACGATGACGACACCAATGAAAAAGTCATCGCCCTGTGCCATCAGGCGAAAACGCCGGTGGGTAACACCGCAGCCATCTGTATCTACCCGCGCTTTATCCCGATTGCCCGTAAGACGCTGAAAGAGCAGGGCACGCCGGACGTGCGTATTGCAACCGTAACTAACTTCCCGCATGGCAACGACGATATCGAGATTGCGCTGGCAGAAACCCGCGCGGCGATTGCCTACGGCGCAGACGAAGTTGACGTGGTGTTCCCGTACCGTGCGCTGATCGCCGGCAACGAGCAGGTCGGTTTTGACCTGGTGAAAGCCTGTAAAGACGCGTGCGCGGCGGCAAACGTGCTGCTGAAAGTGATCATCGAAACCGGCGAGCTGAAAGAAGAGGCGCTGATTCGTAAAGCATCTGAAATCTCCATCAAAGCCGGTGCGGATTTCATTAAAACCTCTACCGGTAAAGTGCCGGTGAATGCGACCCCGGAAAGCGCGCGCATCATGATGGAAGTGATCCGCGACATGGGCGTATCCAAAACCGTTGGTTTCAAACCTGCGGGCGGCGTGCGTACCGCTGAAGATGCGCAGCAGTTCCTGGCGATTGCCGACGAGCTGTTTGGCGCCGACTGGGCGGACTCCCGTCACTACCGCTTCGGTGCGTCCAGCCTGCTGGCCAGCCTGCTGAAAGTGCTGGGTCACGGCGACGGTAAGAGCGCAAGCAGCTACTGATTGCCAGACAATGCCGGATGATACTTTGATTATCCGGCCGACAGGATCGTAGGGCGGGTAAGCGTCACGCCACCCGCCACAACTCCCCCGATTCCGCATGGAGGTTACCGTGTTTCTCGCACAAGAAATTATTCGTAAAAAACGTGATGGTCATGCATTAAGCGACGAAGAGATCCGCTTCTTTATCAACGGCATTCGTGATAACACCGTCTCAGAAGGGCAGATTGCGGCTCTGGCGATGACCATTTTCTTCCACGATATGTCGATGCCTGAGCGCGTGTCGCTGACCATGGCGATGCGAGATTCAGGAACCGTTCTGGACTGGAAAAGCCTCAACCTTAACGGCCCGATTGTGGATAAACATTCCACCGGCGGCGTGGGTGACGTGACGTCTCTGATGCTCGGCCCCATGGTGGCAGCCTGCGGCGGTTACATCCCGATGATCTCCGGGCGCGGCCTGGGCCACACCGGCGGTACGCTCGACAAACTGGAAGCCATTCCGGGCTTCGATATCTTCCCGGACGACAACCGCTTCCGCGACATTATTAAAGACGTTGGTGTGGCGATTATCGGCCAGACCAGCTCTCTTGCTCCGGCAGACAAGCGTTTCTACGCGACCCGCGACATCACCGCGACCGTTGACTCCATCCCGCTGATCACCGCCTCTATCCTGGCGAAGAAACTGGCAGAAGGGCTGGACGCGCTGGTGATGGACGTGAAGGTCGGCAGCGGCGCCTTTATGCCGACCTATGAACTTTCTGCTGCGCTTGCCGAAGCGATCGTTGGGGTCTCCAACGGCGCGGGCGTGCGCACCACCGCGCTGCTCACTGACATGAACCAGGTGCTGGCCTCCAGCGCCGGTAACGCCGTCGAAGTGCGTGAAGCCGTCCAGTTCCTCACAGGCGAATACCGTAACCCGCGTCTGTTCGACGTCACCATGGCGCTGTGCGTTGAGATGTTAATCTCCGGCAAGCTGGCCAAAGACGACGCAGAAGCCCGCGCGAAGCTGCAGGCGGTGCTGGATAACGGCAAAGCGGTGGACATTTTCGGCCGCATGGTTGCAGCCCAGAGGGGCCCGACCGATTTCGTCGAAAACTACGCGAAATACCTGCCAACCGCGACGCTCAGCAAAGCGGTGTATGCCGATAGCGAAGGGTTTGTCTCTGCGATGGACACCCGTGCCCTCGGCATGGCGGTGGTCTCGATGGGCGGCGGCCGTCGTCAGGCGTCAGACACCATTGATTACAGCGTCGGCTTTACCGATATGGCCCGTCTGGGCGACAGAGTTGACGGTCAACGTCCGCTGGCGGTGATCCACGCCAAAGACGAAGCCAGCTGGCAGGAAGCGGCTAAAGCGGTGAAAGCGGCTATTACGCTTGACGATAAAGCGCCGGAAACCACACCGACTGTCTATCGCCGTATCACCGAATAGCGGTATACTGATCTGATCGATAATTTTTGAAGCACTACGTACGGAGAACAATTATGAAACGTGCATTTATTATGGTGCTGGACTCATTCGGCATCGGCGCAACCGAAGATGCAGAACGTTTTGGTGACGTGGGTTCCGATACCATGGGCCACATCGCGGAAGCCTGTGCGAAAGGCGAAGCGGACAACGGTCGTAAAGGCCCTCTGACTCTACCTAACCTGACCCGCCTCGGTCTGGTGAAAGCGCATGAAGGTTCTACCGGTAAAATCGCAGCCGGTATGGACGGCAACGCGGAAGTCGTGGGCGCCTATGGCTGGGCTCACGAACTCTCCTCCGGTAAAGACACCCCGTCTGGCCACTGGGAAATCGCCGGTGTGCCGGTGCTGTTCGACTGGGGTTACTTCTCCGATCACGAGAACAGCTTCCCGCAGGAGCTGCTTGATAAGCTAGTGAAGCGCGCCAACCTGCCGGGCTACCTCGGAAACTGCCACTCTTCCGGTACCGTGATTCTGGATCAGCTCGGCGAAGAGCACATGAAAACCGGCAAGCCGATTTTCTACACCTCTGCTGACTCCGTGTTCCAGATTGCCTGCCACGAAGAGACCTACGGCCTGGATAAACTCTACGAGCTGTGCGAAATCGCCCGTGAAGAGCTGACCGAAGGCGGCTACAACATTGGCCGCGTGATCGCGCGTCCGTTTATCGGCGACAAAGCGGGTAACTTCCAGCGTACCGGTAACCGTCATGACCTGGCCGTTGAGCCACCGGCACCGACCGTACTGCAGAAGCTGGTTGAAGAGAAAGACGGCCACGTGGTTTCCGTGGGTAAAATCGCGGATATCTACGCCAACTGCGGCATCACCAAAAAAGTGAAAGCCACCGGTCTGGACGCGCTGTTTGATGCCACCATCAAAGAGATGAAAGAAGCGGGCGACAAGACTATCGTCTTCACCAACTTCGTGGACTTCGACTCCTCCTGGGGCCACCGTCGTGACGTAGCGGGCTATGCAGCAGGTCTTGAGCTGTTCGACCGTCGTCTGCCGGAGCTGATGGAGCTGGTGGGTGAAGATGACATTCTGATCCTGACCGCAGACCACGGCTGTGACCCAACCTGGACCGGTACCGACCACACCCGTGAGCACATTCCGGTGCTGGTGTACGGCCCGAAAGTGAAGCCGGGCTCGCTCGGTCACCGTGAAACCTTCGCGGACATCGGCCAGACCCTGGCGAAATACTTTGGTACGTCTGACATGGAATATGGCAAGGCCATGTTCTGAATCATGTTGGGTGAGGTCTGATGCCCTCACCCCGGCCCTCTCCCACAGGGAGAGGGTGAAAAGAATAAACAATGTAAAAGGAACTGAAGATGGCAACTCCTCACATTAACGCAGAAATGGGTGATTTCGCTGACGTCGTATTGATGCCGGGCGACCCGCTGCGCGCGAAGCACATTGCAGAAACTTTCCTGGAAGACGTGCGTGAAGTGAACAACGTTCGCGGCATGCTGGGCTTCACCGGTACCTATAAAGGCCGCAAAATCTCCGTTATGGGCCACGGTATGGGTATCCCATCCTGCTCTATCTACACCAAAGAGCTGATCACCGACTTCGGCGTGAAGAAAATCATCCGCGTTGGCTCCTGCGGCGCGGTGCGCATGGACGTTAAGCTGCGCGACATCGTTATCGGTATGGGTGCCTGCACCGATTCCAAAGTTAACCGCATGCGTTTCAAAGACCATGACTTCGCGGCGATTGCTGACTTCGGCATGGTGCGTGACGCGGTTGACGCGGCAAAAGCGCTGGGCGTTGAAGCGCGCGTGGGTAACATCTTCTCTGCTGACCTGTTCTATGCCCCGGACGGCGGCGAGATGTTCGACGTGATGGAGAAATACGGTATCCTGGGCGTGGAAATGGAAGCGGCGGGTATTTACGGCGTCGCGGCTGAGTTTGGTGCGAAAGCGCTGACCATCTGCACCGTGTCTGACCACATCCGTACCCACGAGCAGACCACTGCTGCCGAGCGTCAGACTACCTTTAACGACATGATCAAAATCGCGCTGGAATCCGTTCTGCTGGGCGATAAAGAGTAATTCTGTCTCTTCCCTCCCTCTCCCTGTGGGAGAGGGCCGGGGTGAGGGCACCAGACCGCACCTAGCGCACGGCCTGTGCAATCCACGCCGACAGCTCCCGCAGCTCTTTTTCCTGCTCCGGGAAATCTCCGATCAACGCGTCGCATTCCTGCTGCAGCATATCTGCCCTGTACAAACAGCCCTGCAAACGTGCCGCCAGCGCCTCTAACGGTGCCGGGTTCAGGCTATCGGTAAACACCTGCGTGCGGGTGATATGGCCTTTCTCCACGTCAAAATGCAGCTCCACGCCGCCCCAGGTAAAACGCTCGTCCAGCAGATGGGAAAACGCAGGAGCCTGACCGAAGTTCCACTCCCAGCTGCTCTGGCGGGCGAAGGTTTCGGCGAAGTTGGGCAGGTCCGGGATTTTTTCAGGGGAGATGACTTCTGCTTCAACGCGCTCGCCGTAATGTTCAAAGAACGCGTCACCGATGGCATCGCAAATCTGCTCGTGCGTGATCCCCGGCAGCAGCTCCACCAGATTTGCCACGCGGCCGCGCACGGAGGTAATTCCTTTGGCCTGGAGCTTTTTCTTATCCGGATTCAGGTAGTTAGCCAGACGGCTCAAATCGGCGTTCAGCAACAGGGTGCCGTGGTGGAAGCCGCGATCCATCGTTTCACGGTAGGCGGAGCCGGAGACCTTCCGGTCGCCCTCGGGGGTTTTCACCACCAGATCGTTACGCCTGGAGGCTTCTGCCGTCACGCCGAGTGAATTGAGCGCGTTGAGGACGATGGACGTTGAGATGGTTTTATCGTATTCCGGTTTGCCCGCCATAAAGGTAAAGCAGGTATTGCCCAGATCGTGAAACACCGCGCCGCCGCCGCTGCTGCGGCGCGCGAGACGGACGTTGTCCTCTTCCATGCGCCGCGTATTGCACTCTTTCCACGGGTTTTGCGCGCGGCCGATGACCACCGTATCGGCGTTACGCCAGAGAAACAGTACGCGCTGGGTAGCGGGCATCTGGCGGAAGATGCACTCTTCTACCGCGAGATTAAACCAGGGATCGTAAGAGTCAGAGATAAGCAGGCGTAACGTCGTCATGGCAAAGTTCCTTTTCCGAATCGTTTGCCTACTTTATCACTAATCTTTCTTCTCGCTCTCTTCGTCTTCGGGGACGGATTTGCTGGCGGTCAGCAGGAACGGGGATTGCTGCCAGCGCGAGCGCTTGCCGCGAAGCAGGGTGCGCGCCAGCACAACGCCGATGGCGAGTGAAAGCAGCAGCATCAGGCGCAGAATATTGGTGGTATTATCGACCTGTTTGGCTTCAGTAGGCAGGGTGTGGGTATCGAGGGTCAGGCGCAGATAGCCCAGCGGGCCATTCTTCCCCTGAATAGGTTCGACAATCTGCTGGTTAAAGTAGCCCCCGGCTTTTTTCCCGTCCAGCGCCAGCCTGTCGCGCACGTCGACGTGCTCGCCCGCGCGGGCAATCAGGTTGCCTTGCTCATCATAGACGCCAGCATCAAGAATGCGGCTGTTCTCCGTGAGCAGGCGTAAAACCTGGCCTATCCGCTTATCGTCCGGCGTTTCGGTACGCATGGACGGTGCGACGTTGAGCGTCACCTGGCGCGCCAGCGTGCGGGCCAGCTCTTCAAACTGCGGGTTGCGTTGCCGTTGATGGTTCTGGCTAAACCACGATGCCCCTTGCATCAGCACCACTAGTAGTGCGAGACAGGAAAGGACAATCACGGCGCGATGAAGCCGGAATTTCAGTTTTGCGCGAGCCATATTCCACCTGCTGAAAATTTACGGCTTAATGTTGCCAGAAGTGATGGTTACAGGGTAGCCTCATGCGTTATTTTCCCTCTGCAACCTTCCGGCGCGAACGAAATTACAGGAGCTTTAATGCCGAACATTACCTGGTGTGACCTGCCAACGGATGTCTCTTTATGGCCAGGATTGCCGCTCTCTTTAAGTGGCGATGAGGTGATGCCTCTGGATTACCACGCCGGTCGTAGCGGCTGGCTCCTCTACGGACGCGGTCTGGATAAGCAACGCCTGACTCAGTATCAAAGCAAGCTCGGTGCGGCAATGGTCATCGTCGCCGCCTGGTGCGTGGAAGACTACCAGGTTATTCGCCTGGCGGGTTCCCTGACGCAGCGCGCAACACGTCTGGCGCATGACGCGGGGCTGGACGTCGCGCCGCTGGGCAAAATTCCGCATCTGAAAACCCCGGGCCTGCTGGTGATGGACATGGACTCAACCGCCATTCAGATCGAGTGTATTGACGAGATTGCGAAGCTGGCGGGCAGCGGCGAGCTGGTGGCGGAAGTCACCGAACGTGCGATGCGCGGCGAGCTGGACTTCACCGCCAGCCTGCGCCAGCGCGTGGCAACCCTGAAAGGGGCCGATGCCAACATTCTGCGCCAGGTGCGCGACGTGCTGCCGCTGATGCCAGGGCTGACGCAGCTGGTGCTGAAGCTGCAATCCCTCGGCTGGAAGGTGGCGATTGCCTCCGGTGGCTTCACCTTCTTCGCGGATTACCTGCGGGAAAAACTGCATCTGACCACCGTGGTGGCCAACGAGCTGGAGATCATGGACGGCAAGCTGACCGGCCAGGTGATCGGCGATATCGTAGATGCCCAGTACAAAGCCAATACGCTGACGCGTCTGGCGGAAAAATATGAAATTCCGGTCGTCCAGACCGTCGCCATCGGCGATGGCGCGAACGACCTGCCGATGATCAAAGCCGCCGGGCTGGGCATTGCCTACCACGCCAAGCCAAAAGTGAATGAAAAGACGGAAGTCACTATCCGTCACGCTGACCTGATGGGGGTGTTCTGCATTCTCTCCGGCAGCATTAATCAGAAATAACGAGGTAAACCGTGGCGAAAGCTCCAAAACGCGCATTTGTTTGTAATGAATGTGGTGCGGATTATCCGCGCTGGCAGGGGCAATGCAGCGCCTGTCATGCCTGGAACACCATCACCGAAGTGCGTGGTGTGGCGGCTTCGCCGAGCGTGGCGCGCAATGAGCGCCTGAGCGGCTATGCCGGTAACGCGGGCGTGGCGAAGGTGCAAAAACTTTCGGACATCAGCCTCGAAGAGCTGCCGCGCTTCTCCACCGGGTTCAAAGAGTTTGACCGCGTGCTCGGCGGCGGCGTGGTGCCGGGCAGCGCGATCCTGATCGGCGGTAACCCGGGCGCGGGTAAATCGACCCTGCTGCTGCAAACGCTCTGCAAGCTCGCCGAACAGATGAAAACCCTGTACGTCACGGGCGAAGAGTCACTGCAGCAGGTGGCGATGCGCGCGCACCGTCTGGGCCTGCCGACCGGCAACCTGAACATGCTCTCCGAAACCAGCATCGAGCAGATCTGCATGATCGCTGAAGAAGAGCAGCCGAAGCTGATGGTGATCGACTCCATCCAGGTGATGCACATGGCGGACATTCAGTCTTCGCCGGGCAGCGTCGCGCAGGTGCGTGAAACCGCGGCTTACCTGACGCGCTTTGCCAAAACGCGCGGCGTGGCGATTGTGATGGTCGGCCACGTGACCAAAGACGGGTCGCTGGCGGGACCGAAGGTGCTCGAGCACTGTATCGACTGCTCCGTGATGCTCGACGGCGACGCGGATTCCCGCTTCCGTACCCTGCGCAGCCACAAAAACCGCTTTGGAGCGGTGAATGAGTTAGGCGTATTTGCCATGACCGAGCAGGGGCTGCGCGAGGTCAGCAACCCGTCGGCCATCTTCCTGAGCCGCGGCGATGAGATCACCTCCGGCAGCTCGGTGATGGTGCTGTGGGAAGGAACGCGCCCGCTGCTTGTTGAAATTCAGGCGCTGGTGGACGTGTCGATGATGGGCAACCCGCGGCGCGTGGCGGTCGGTCTGGAACAGAACCGTCTGGCGATCCTGCTGGCGGTGCTGCACCGTCACGGCGGGCTGCAGATGGCGGATCAGGACGTCTTCGTTAACGTGGTCGGCGGCGTCAAAGTCACGGAGACCAGCGCAGACCTGGCGCTGCTGCTGGCGATGGTTTCCAGCCTGCGAGACAGACCGCTGCCGCAGGATCTGGTGGTATTCGGCGAAGTGGGCCTCGCCGGGGAAATCCGTCCGGTACCCAGCGGCCAGGAGCGTATCTCCGAGGCGGCAAAACACGGTTTCCGCCGGGCGATCGTTCCCGCCGCCAACGTGCCGAAAAAGATCCCGGAAGGGATGCAGGTATTTGGCGTGAAAAAACTCGCAGATGCGTTAAATGTCTTTGACGACTTATAATTACGTAAATTTGATTTTGCAGGAGGCACCGTAATTTATGTCATCATTTGACTACATCAAGACCGCTATCCGCCAGAAGGGCTGCACGCTGCAGCAGGTGGCGGACGCCAGCGGCATGACCAAAGGCTACCTGAGCCAGCTGCTGAACGCCAAAATCAAAAGCCCCAGCGCGCAGAAGCTGGAAGCGCTGCACCGCTTTCTGGGGCTGGAGTTCCCGCGTATGCAAAAGAACATCGGCGTGGTGTTCGGCAAGTTTTACCCCCTGCATACCGGACATATCTATCTGATCCAGCGCGCCTGTAGCCAGGTTGACGAGCTGCATATCATCATGGGATACGACGAAACCCGTGACCGTCAGCTGTTTGAAGACAGCGCCATGTCGCAGCAGCCGACCGTGCCGGACCGCCTGCGCTGGCTGCTCCAGACCTTTAAGTATCAGAAAAATATTCGTATTCATGCCTTTAACGAAGAGGGCATGGAGCCGTATCCGCACGGCTGGGACGTGTGGAGCAACGGCATCAAAGCGTTTATGGAAGAGAAGGGCATTGCGCCTAACTGGATCTACACCTCTGAAGAGTCCGACGCGCCGCAGTTCCGCGAGCATCTGGGTATCGAGACGGTGCTGATCGACCCGAAACGTACATTTATGAACATCAGCGGGGCGCAGATCCGCGAGAACCCGTTCCGCTACTGGGAGTACATCCCGACTGAGGTGAAGCCGTTCTTCGTGCGTACCGTCGCGATCCTGGGCGGCGAGTCGAGCGGGAAATCAACGCTGGTCAACAAGCTGGCGAACATCTTCAACACCACCAGCGCGTGGGAGTATGGCCGCGATTATGTCTTCTCGCACCTTGGCGGCGACGAGATGGCGCTGCAGTATTCCGACTACGACAAAATCGCGCTCGGTCATGCCCAGTACATTGATTTTGCGGTCAAATACGCCAACAAGGTGGCGTTTATCGATACCGATTTCGTGACCACGCAGGCGTTCTGTAAAAAATACGAAGGGCGCGAGCACCCGTTCGTGCAGGCGCTGATTGACGAATACCGCTTTGACCTGGTGATCCTGCTGGAAAACAACACCCCATGGGTGGCCGACGGCATGCGCAGCCTCGGGAGCTCCGTGGACAGGCGTGAGTTCCAGTCCATGCTGGTGGAGATGCTCAACGAAAACAACGTTGAGTTTGTCCATGTGGAAGAGTCTGACTATGACTCCCGTTTCCTGCGCTGCGTCGAGCTGGTGAAGGAGATGATGGGGGAGCAGGGGTAAAAACTTACCCCTCACCCTAACCCTCTCCCACAGGGAGAGGGGACGTTAACCTCCCTCTCCCTGTGGGAGAGGGACGGGGTGAGGGCATCAAGCCACTCAGAACTCAACCACCACTTTCCCCCGCATATGTCCCTCCAGCACTTTACGGTGCGCCTCGGTAATGCTCTCCACGCTCAGCCCGTGCAGCGTTTCACTCAGTGAGCTTTCCACCACGCCGTTATCCACCAGCTTTGCCACCTCATTGAGGATCTCACCCTGACGCGCCATATCCGCGGTCTGATACATGCTGCGGGTGTACATAAATTCCCAGTGCAGGGCGGCGGACTTGGACTTCAGCTTGTCCTGGTTCAGCGGACGTTCATTCTCAACGATGGAACAGATATGCCCCTGAGGCGCAATCAGGTCGCTGACCGCATCCCAGTGCCCGTCGGTGTCGTTGAGGATGAAGATGTAATCCACAAAGGTGAGCCCGTGTTTCGCCAGCTCGCCTTTCAGGTCGCGGTAGTTGACGACAATATCAGCCCCGCGATCGCGACACCAGCGGGCGGAATCTTTTCTTGATGCCGTCGCGATGATTTTCACCTTGCTGTTGTGCTTCGCAAAGGGGATCGCCAGCGATCCCACTCCGCCCGCGCCGCCAATGATCAGCAGCGTTTTATCCGCCCCGGCATCCTGAATGTTCAGCCGCTCGAATAATCCTTCCCAGGCTGTAAGGGCGGTCAGTGGCAACGCGGCAGCCGCGGCCCAGCCGAGGCTGGCAGGCTTGTGCCCGACAATGCGCGCGTCGATCAGCTGGTGCGTGGTATTGCTGCCCGGGCGGGTAATGTCGCCCGCGTACCACACTTCATCCCCCGGTTTGAATCCGGTGACGCCACCCCCAACGGCTTTGACGATCCCGCTGGCATCCCACCCGAGGATGCGCGGCTCATTCAGCCCGTTCCTGGCAATGCCCGCATGGACTTTGGTATCGACCGGGTTAACGGAGACGGCCTTCACCTCCACCAGCAGATCGTGCTCGCCGGGCTGCGGCATTGGCGGGGTGATTTCAATGAAGGTGGACGGATTTTCTGGGTTAACGGCAATGGCTTTAACAGACATGGTGTGCTCCTCAATGGAATGCGTTTTGTTGAGGCTAGTCTATAAAGTGGCCAGCTGCGTGATAAGATGGACAATCAAGAACTCAGCGTTCGTACAGGATGAACAATCATGTTTAAACAGCTGCAGGATATGGCGCTGTTCGCGCTGGTGGCGGAGATGGGCAGCTTTACCGCTGCCGCGCAGAAAGCCGAACTGCCGAAATCGAGCGTTAGCCAGCGAATTAGCCAGCTGGAACAGCAGGTGGGTATCCGCCTGCTGAACCGCACCACGCGCAGGATCAGCCTCACGTTTGCGGGCGAGCACTATCTGGTGCACTGTCGCGAGATGCTGGCGGCCAGCGAGCGGGCAGAGTACGCCATTCAGCGCCTGCGCGAAAACCCCAGCGGGCGGCTGCGGATCACCTGTCCGGCGGGGATAGGGGCGACGCTGCTGGCGCATATGAACGCCGAGTTCCAGCTTCGCTATCCTGACGTTTCGCTGGATGTGTCAATTTCTGATGACGTGGTGGATCTGGTCGAGGCCGGTTTTGACGTAGCGCTGCGCACCGGTAAGCCGCAGGACTCCTCCCTGATTGGCCGGATGATCGGGCACTGCCCGCGTTATATGCTGGCTTCGCCGGACTATCTGGCGCGTCGGGAGCCGCTGACGCATCCCCGCCAGCTGGTGGAGCACCGCTGCATTACGCACAGGGCGTGGTCGGAGTGGCTTCTGCGAAGCGAGAGCGAGGATTACCGCTACCTGCCGGATAACGCGCACATGACCGATAATCTGGTATACGCCCGCGAGTGTGCGATTGCCGGTGCGGGGATCACGCTCTTACCCGCATTTCTGCTGGAAGATAAAATTGAAAAAGGTGCGCTGGTTCAGGTGCTGCCGGAGTGGAATGTTGAAGGTAACGATCTGTGGCTGGCGTATCCAAGCCGCAAGCTGAACTCGCCCGCGCTGATGAGCTATATCGACTTTGCGATGCAGTTTGACGAGGTGAAGCGGTATTACGTGGGTGGCTGAATTTGTGCGGCCTGATGCCCTCACCCTGGCCCTCTCCCACGGGGAGAGGGTACAAACATAAAAAACGGCAACCGAGGTTGCCGTTTTGCTTTTATTTCGCGATACGCTTGTACTTGATACGCTTCGGCTCCAGCGCGTCGGCGCCCAGCGTGCGTTTCTTGTACTCTTCGTATTCGGTGAAGTTACCTTCGAAGAACTCCACCTTACCTTCGTCCTGGTAGTCCAGGATGTGGGTCGCGATACGGTCCAGGAACCAGCGGTCGTGCGAGATAACCATCGCGCAGCCCGGGAACTCCAGCAGGGCGTTTTCCAGCGCGCGCAGGGTTTCAATATCCAGGTCGTTGGTTGGTTCATCAAGCAGCAGAACGTTACCGCCCACCTGCAGCAGCTTCGCCAGGTGCAGACGACCGCGCTCACCGCCGGACAGTTCGCCCACGCGTTTGCCCTGGTCGGTGCCTTTAAAGTTAAAGCGGCCAACATAGGCGCGGCTTGGCATCTCGGTGTTGCCGATACGCATGATATCCAGACCGCCGGAGACTTCTTCCCACACGGTTTTGCTGTTGTCCATCGCGTCACGGAACTGGTCAACGGAGGCCAGCTTCACGGTTTCACCCAGGGTGATAGAGCCGCTGTCAGGCTGTTCCTGGCCGGACATCATGCGGAACAGGGTCGATTTACCCGCGCCGTTCGGACCGATGATGCCAACGATAGCGCCTTTCGGTACGGAGAAGGTCAGATCGTCGATCAGCACGCGGTCGCCGTAAGACTTACGCAGGTTGGTAACTTCAACCACTTTATCCCCCAGACGTGCTCCAGGTGGAATAAACAGTTCGTTGGTTTCGTTACGTTTCTGGTATTCGGTGTTGTTCAGCTCTTCGAAGCGTGCCAGACGGGCTTTGCCCTTAGACTGGCGGCCTTTCGCGCCCTGACGAACCCACTCCAGCTCTTTCTCGATAGACTTACGACGCGCCGCTTCCTGAGAAGCTTCCTGCGCCAGACGCTGATCTTTCTGCTCCAGCCAGGAAGAGTAGTTGCCTTCCCACGGAATACCTTCACCGCGGTCCAGCTCCAGGATCCAGCCAGCGACGTTGTCGAGGAAGTAACGGTCGTGGGTAATCGCCACAACGGTGCCTTCGAAGTCGTGCAGGAAGCGCTCCAGCCACGCCACGGATTCTGCATCCAGGTGGTTAGTCGGTTCGTCGAGCAGCAGCATGTCTGGTTTTTCCAGCAGCAGGCGGCACAGCGCCACGCGGCGGCGTTCACCACCGGAGAGGTTAGCGATTTTCGCATCCCAGTCTGGCAGACGCAGGGCATCAGCCGCGCGCTCCAGCTGCACGTTCAGATTGTGACCGTCGTGCGCCTGGATGATCTCTTCATACTTGCCCTGCTGTGCGGCCAGCTTGTCGAAGTCCGCATCCGGCTCGGCGTATTTGGCATACACTTCGTCCAGACCTTTCAGCGCGTTAACCACTTCGGATACCGCTTCTTCAACGGATTCGCGAACGGTGTGTTCCGGGTTCAGCTGAGGTTCCTGCGGCAGGTAACCAATCTTGATGCCGGGCTGCGGACGGGCTTCACCTTCGATGTCTGTATCAATGCCGGCCATGATGCGCAGCAGGGTGGACTTACCGGCACCGTTGAGACCCAGAACACCGATTTTTGCGCCCGGGAAGAAGCTCAGCGAGATATTTTTAAGAATATGACGTTTCGGCGGGACAACTTTGCCGACACGATGCATGGTATAAACGAATTGAGCCACGTTGGACTTCGCCTCTTTTATCGTAATGAGAAGGAATTTCAGCCTCGAAGTGTAGCCTTTTTCACGTCCTAATCCCAGCCAGGAACGTCGGGAGTGTTAAAACGCGCAAGAAAGGTAAAAAAGTGTCCATGACGTGGCGCGTTGAAGGATGCCTGGTTAGCATAAGTTAATTAGACTTTGACGTAGCAAGACGCTGCAATTGACGAAAAAACAATGAGGAAGAGCTTGTGGAAAAAGCCAAACGGGTGGTCTGGCGTCTGCTGGCTGCCAGCGTATGCGTAATGGCGGTAAGCCAGGCGGTGCATGCCGATTCACTGGATGAACAACGTAACCGCTACGCCCAGATTAAACAGGCGTGGGACAACAAGCAGATGGATACCGTGCAGGCACTGATGCCGACGCTAAAGGATTATCCGCTGTATCCGTATCTGGAGTATCGCCAGATTACGGACGACCTGATGAACCAGCCTACCGTCACCGTGAATAACTTCATTCAGGCGAACCCGACCCTGCCGCCTGCCCGAAATCTCCAGTCTCGTTTCGTTAACGAGCTGGCGCGTCGCGAAGACTGGCGCGGCCTGCTGGCGTTTAGCCCTGAAAAGCCGAATGCCACCGAAGCCCAGTGTAACTATTACTACGCAAAATGGGCGACCGGCCAGCAGGAAGAGGCCTGGGCCGGGGCGAAAGAGCTCTGGCTGACCGGAAAAAACCAGCCGAACGCCTGTGATTCCCTGTTTAGCGCGTGGCGTGCTTCCGGCAAGCAGGATCCGCTGTCCTACCTTGAGCGCATCCGTCTGGCGATGAAAGCCGGTAACACGCGTCTGGTGACCACGCTGGCGGGGCAGATGCCGTCCGATTACCAGACGATCTCCACGGCGGTTATCGGGCTTGCAAACGATCCCAACAGCGTGCTGACCTTTGCCCGCAGTACGGGCGCGACCGATTTCACCCGCCAGATGGCGGCGGTGGCCTTTGCCAGCGTGGCGCGTGACGATGTGGAAAACGCGCGGCTGATGATCCCGCAGCTGGTGCAGGCGCAGCAGCTCAATGAGGAGCAAACCCAGGAGCTGCGCGACATCGTGGCGTGGCGACTGATGGGCACCGATGTGACCGATGAACAGGCGCGCTGGCGTGACGATGCCATTATGCGTTCGAACTCCACGTCGCTGGTGGAACGCCGCGTGCGCATGGCGCTGGGCACGGGCGATCGTCGCGGGCTCAATACCTGGCTCGCGCGCTTGCCAATGGAGGCCAAAGAGAAAGACGAATGGCGCTACTGGCAGGCCGATCTGCTGATGGAGCGCGGCCGTGATGATGAAGCCAAAGAGATCCTCCATACGCTGATGCAGCAGCGCGGGTTTTACCCGATGGCAGCCGCGCAGCGTCTGGGCGAGGAGTACACCTTCCGCATTGATAAAGCGCCTGCCAACGCGAACCCGGCGCTGACGCAGGGGCCAGAAATGGCGCGCGTTCGAGAGCTGATGTACTGGAATATGGATAACACCGCGCGCAGCGAGTGGGCGAATCTGGTGACCAGCCGCACCACCGATGAGAAAGCCCAGCTTGCCCGCTATGCGTTTGATAATCACTGGTGGGATCTCAGCGTGCAGGCGACGATCGCCGGCAAGCTTTGGGATCATCTGGAAGAGCGTTTCCCGCTGGCGTACAAAGATCTTTTCGATCGCTACACCAGCGGCAAAGATATCCCGCAAAGCTACGCGATGGCGATTGCCCGTCAGGAGAGCGCCTGGAACCCGAAAGTCCGTTCCCCGGTGGGCGCCAGCGGCCTGATGCAGATTATGCCAGGCACGGCGACGCACACGGTGAAGATGTTTAATATTCCGGGGTACAGCAGTCCGTCGCAGCTTCTGGATCCGGATACCAACATCAATATCGGTACCAGCTATCTCCAGTACGTGTATCAGCAGTTCGGCAATAACCGCATCTTCTCATCGGCGGCGTATAACGCGGGGCCAGGACGCGTGCGCACCTGGCTCGGCAACAGCGCCGGACGCATCGACGCGGTAGCGTTTGTGGAGAGTATCCCGTTCTCGGAAACGCGCGGCTACGTGAAGAACGTGCTGGCCTATGACGCTTACTATCGCTACTTCATGGGGCAGAAAGATACCCTGATGAGCGATGCCGAGTGGCAGAGGCGTTACTGATCGGCGTGGGTTGTGTTATGCTGTACTCGCTAAAGAGTACAAGAGGCAGCATAACATGACCCAGCATTCCCCGTATTCCTCGGCAATGGCCGAACAACGTCATCTGGAGTGGCTTCGTTTTGTGGAGCTGCTGCGTCAGTCTTACGAACAGGATCTGCATTTACCCCTGATGCAGCTGATGCTCACGCCGGACGAGCGTGAGGCGCTTGGCACGCGCGTGCGGATCATTGAAGAGCTGCTGCGCGGAGAAATGAGCCAGCGCGAGCTGAAAAATGAGCTCGGCGCGGGCATTGCAACGATCACCCGCGGCTCGAACAGCCTGAAGTCGGCGCCGGTTGAGCTGCGCCAGTGGCTGGAAGCGGTATTGCTGAAAAATGCCGGATGACGGCTTTTCTTTACCCGGCCAACAAACTTACCGATAAATCGCGTTATGGAACGGGCTTAACGCCAGAATCACGGCCTGGTGGTAAACGCCTGAACGCGTCAGCTTGCCAGCGGTAAAGACGCCAATAGCCCCTTCTTTACGGCCAATCTCATCGATGCCGGTGTACTGCGACATCACTGGCCCGAGCGCTTCACCCGCACGGACTTTTTCCAGAATGATTTCCGGCAGCGGCAGGGTGGCCGAACGCGCTTCACCGCGCTGCTCGCGGCTTTCGATGACAACCCAGCTAAAGGTTGCGCCTTCGTCGATACCTGCTTCAATCGCTACCCAAAAATCAGCATTCGGTGCGGCGGCCTTAGCGTTTGCCACGCGATTTCGTGCGCCAGCGCGCGTTTCCTCGCTGCCAAACGGCTGTTCAGGAACGCCACTCTCGACGCCGATGGCCTCAATATGGCAGGATCCTGCGCCGAAGATCTCGTCAAATGCCCTTAGAATTGCCTGAATTTTGGCAGGATTAGTGGTAGCAGAGACAACATGGTGCATAATTAAGCTCGATTCAAAAAAAACTCATCGCAGTATAACGGAAAAAAAGCATGTTACAGGTATACCTTGTTCGCCACGGTGAAACGCAGTGGAACGCCGAGCGACGTATTCAAGGCCAGTCAGACAGTCCTCTCACCGAGAAGGGGGTGCAGCAAGCGTGGCAGGTGGCGGAACGCGCCAGAACGCTGGGCATTACCCACGTGATTACCAGCGATTTAGGTCGCACACAGCAGACGGCGCGCATCATCGCAGACGCCTGCGGCTGCGACGTCATGCTGGAGCCGCGCCTGCGCGAGCTGGATATGGGCGTGCTGGAGAAACGCCATATCGATACGCTGACGGAAGCGGAGGAGGGCTGGCGCCGCACGCTGGTGAACGGTACCGAAGATGGTCGAATTCCTGAAGGCGAATCCATGCAGGAGCTTAGCGTACGCATGCATGCCGCCCTGGCGGAATGCCTGAAGCTGCCGGCGGGAAGCCGTCCGCTGCTGGTGAGTCACGGGATTGCGTTGGGTTGCCTGGTGAGCACCATTCTGGGGTTACCGGCTTACGCTGAGCGCCGTTTGCGTCTGCGCAACTGCTCCATTTCCCGGATTGATTATCAGGAAAGCGCGTGGCTGGCGTCGGGCTGGGTAGTGGAGATGGCAGGGGACATTTCGCATCTTGATGCCCCTGCGCTTGACGAACTGCAGCGTTAACGACGTATTGGAATCAAGAATTCCATACGCAGATTGATTGGGCCTTCTTCCGGTTTGGCATCCTGCGCCGGGTAGTAGCGCTCAATGTCCTGACCTTTACGGCGATTCAGATTCAGCATCGGCATGCAGGTTCCGTAAACGGTCAGGATAAACTCCTGAACCCCCGTTCCCAGCCCTTCATAGGCGAACATCACGTATTCGCCGCCTTCCAGCACGACAGGCTTCGAACCCTGAATATACCCATTCGCCATCTCTGGCGTCAGCGCGGTGGTGTAGAACACCTCCTGCTCGTCGTCTTTTTCCTGGCTTGGGTGCGTTTCGTTGAGGCCATACAGGATTGGCGGGATCGTCGGTGCGTGGCTCAGGAAGTCGCGCCAGAACTGGACGCGCATCTGATGACGGAACTCAGAAATCTGCTCCAGTGAACAGGAGTAGCTCTGCGTCGTGCCGATCAGATGGGTTTCCGGCAGCGCGACAATTTCATATTTCGGCATCGCGAACTCGCCCAGACGCAGCGGCGGACGCATGCCAAACGAGCTCCAGTCAGGCGAGCGACGATACAGCGCTGGCGTCAACGAAAACTGTTTTTTAAAGGCGCGGGTGAAGGTCTGCTGCGAATCGAAACGATATTGCAGGGCAATATCCAGAATCGGCCGCGCGGTCAGGCGCAAAGCCACCGCAGATTTTGATAAACGACGTGCGCGAATATAGGCCCCGATAGCATGACCGGTGACATCCTTGAACATCCTTTGCAGATGCCACTTGGAATAGCCTGCTTTAGCCGCCACATTATCCAGTGACAAAGGCTGGTCGAGATGACCTTCCAGCCAGGTGAGCAGGTCGCGAATAATTCCAGCCTGATCCATATACTATCCTCATCCTTAAAACAGCAGGTGCCTGATAACAGGTTAGCGGATAATAGCATTTTTTGATGTTTTAGCATTCAGTGTTTTTTTTGCGCATTCATGCTTTTTAGAGCACATTACAGGCAGATATATTCTAATCCTGTGATCTTGCTACATTTTTGTCTAAAGTGTTGAATAATCGCTCAGTGTAATTTTAAAGAATGGTAACAATATGAAATACAAGACTTTGATCTTCACCGCGTTGATGCTGATGGTCGGGCGCGTGGCGCAGGCAGAGCAGATTGGCTCCGTCGATACCGTGTTCAAAATGTTCGGCCCGGACCACAAAATCGTGGTGGAGGCGTTTGACGATCCGGACGTGAAAAACGTCACCTGCTACGTCAGCCGCGCGAAAACGGGCGGTATCAAAGGCGGGCTGGGACTGGCGGAAGATACTTCCGATGCGGCGATTTCTTGTCAGCAGGTGGGGCCGGTTGAGTTGAGCGATAAAATTAAAAACGGCAAAGCGCAGGGCGACGTTGTATTCCAGAAACGGACTTCGCTGGTATTCAAAAAACTGCAGGTGGTGCGTTTCTATGATGCCAAACGCAACACCCTGGCGTACCTTGCCTACTCTGACAAAGTGGTGGAAGGCTCGCCGAAAAACGCAATCAGCGCGGTGCCGATTATGCCGTGGCGGGAATAAAAAAAACGGCGCAAATGCGCCGTTTTTTAATGCGTTAACTGCGGGATTACTCCTGCAGATCGCCGCAGAAACGATACCCTTCGCCGTGGATCGTGGCGATGATTTCCGGCGTATCTGGCGTAGATTCGAAATGCTTACGAATACGACGAATGGTCACGTCTACGGTACGGTCGTGCGGTTTCAGCTCACGGCCGGTCATTTTCTTCAGCAACTCTGCACGGGACTGAATTTTGCCCGGGTTTTCGCAGAAGTGCAGCATCGCGCGGAATTCACTGCGCGGCAGTTTATACTGCTCACCGTTCGGGCTAATCAGCGAACGGCTATTGATATCAAGTTCCCAGCCGTTGAATTTGTAGCTGTCTACGCTACGACGCTCTTCGCTGACCGTACCCAGGTTCATGGTGCGGGACAGCAGGTTGCGTGCACGAATGGTTAACTCGCGAGGATTGAACGGCTTGGTGATGTAGTCATCCGCACCGATTTCCAGGCCAAGAATTTTATCAACTTCGTTATCACGGCCTGTCAGGAACATTAACGCGACGTTCGCCTGCTCGCGCAGTTCGCGCGCCAGAAGAAGACCGTTTTTGCCCGGCAGGTTAATATCCATGATCACCAGGTTGATATCATTTTCAGAAAGGATCTGATGCATCTCTGCGCCATCGGTCGCTTCAAAGACATCGTAGCCTTCTGCTTCGAAAATGCTCTTTAACGTGTTGCGTGTTACCAACTCGTCTTCAACGATAAGAATGTGCGGGGTCTGCATGTTTGCTACCTAAATTGCCAACTAAATCGAAACAGGAAGTACAAAAGTCCCTGACCTGCCTGATGCATGTCGCAAATTAACATGATCGGCTTAACGTGACTAAAGTACGTAATTGCGTTCTTGATGCACTTTCCATCAACGTCAACAACATCATTAGCTTGGTCTTGGGTACTTTCCCTTTGGACCCGACAGTGTCAAAAACGGCTGTCATCCTAACCATTTTAACAGCAACATAACAGGCTAAGTGACACCAGACACCCAATAAAACTACGCTTCGTTGACATATATCAAGTTCAATTGTAGCACGTTAACAGTTTGATGAAATCATCGTAGCGGAATGCTAGCCTTTGTCACAATTTTTCAATAAACCAACTAGTTGCGGACATTGATTTATAAACGAAGCGAATCCAATCAGAATAGGGTATTCATGTTGCTATTATCATTATAAAACATAGGGATAATAGTGTTCTGTTAACATTCTAACTGATTGTTCAGACAAGGAATAGTTTAGCGTTTTTAATTTGTTATGAAACGCTATTTCGGTGATTTGTGTTGCAATTTTGTAAATTCTCGCTGCGTAATATGTTGAAGTGCATCACATTTTTACCCGCTAACTGATTAAAAAGAGAGCATAAATGCATCTGTCGATTGTACTGGTTGCCCCAGCCAGAGCCGAAAATATAGGCGCTGCCGCGCGTGCCATGAAAACCATGGGGTTCACAGATTTACGTATCGTGGACAGCACTGCCCACCTGGAGCCTGCGGCTCGTTGGGTAGCGCACGGATCGGGCGATATCCTCGATAATATAACCACTTACGCTACGCTTGCTGATGCGCTGCACGACATTTCGTTTACCGTTGCGACCACCGCGCGCAGCCGTGCGAAGTTCCATTACTATGCCACGCCAGCGGAGCTGGTGCCGATGCTGAGCGAGAAAAGCCAGTGGCTGGAGAAGGCCGCTCTGGTGTTTGGTCGCGAAGATTCCGGATTAACCAACGAAGAGCTGGAGCTGGCGGACGTTCTTACCGGTGCGCCGATGGTCGCCGATTATCCCTCCCTGAATTTAGGCCAGGCGGTCATGGTTTACTGCTATCAATTAGCCTCCCTAATACAAATCCCCCAACCTCCGGCAGAAGGGGCAAATGAAAATCAGCTGGCTGCGCTGCGCGCTCGCGTTGAGCAACTGTTGTCTCAGCTGGGGGTAGCGGACGATCAGAAAATGGCTGACTGGCTGCAGCAGCGTTTGGGCCGTCTTGAGCAGCGGGACACCGCAATGCTGCACCGTTTGCTGCACGATATTGAAAAAAAATTAGCGGAGTAAAATCCTGTCATAAGTTTTTACTATGGAGAATAAGTCTGTCCTGATGGGTTGCATCTGGGCGAATCGGATGAAAATAAATCTGCAAACAGCGGGAGGTGAGAGTCTCCCGAATTGTGATCAAATTAAAAATTCGTTGACTTAAGGTGCCCGATCCTTTAACCCTAAAAGAATACAGCACAGACAGATAATAATGACAGAGTACACAACATCCATGAAACGCATCAGCATCACCACCATTACCACAACCATCATCATTACCACAGGTAACGATGCGGGCTGACGCGTACAGGAAAAACAAAAAAAAGCCCGCACCTAGACAGTGCGGGCTTTTTTTTCGGCTAAAGGAAACGAGGTAGAACCATGCGAGTGTTGAAGTTCGGCGGTACATCAGTGGCAAATGCAGAACGTTTTCTGCGTGTTGCCGATATCCTGGAAAGCAACGCCAGGCAGGGGCAGGTTGCTACCGTGCTCTCTGCCCCGGCAAAAATCACGAACCATCTGGTGGCGATGATTGAAAAAACCATCGGTGGCCAGGATGCACTCCCGAACATCAGCGACGCAGAACGTATCTTCGCTGATTTATTGCAAGGGCTGGCAGAGGCGCTGCCTGGCTTCCCGCACGCTCAGCTGAAGTCCTTCGTTGAGCAGGAGTTCGCGCAAATCAAACACGTCCTGCACGGCATCAGCCTTCTCGGCCAGTGCCCGGACAGCGTCAACGCGGCGCTGATCTGCCGGGGCGAAAAACTTTCTATCGCCATCATGGCCGGCGTGCTGGAAGCGCGCGGCCATAGCGTGACCGTAATCGATCCGGTTGAAAAACTGCTGGCGGTGGGCCACTACCTCGAATCCACCGTTGATATTGCCGAATCAACCCGCCGTATCGCCGCCAGCAAAATTCCGTCTGACCACATGATCCTGATGGCAGGCTTCACCGCCGGTAACGAGAAGGGCGAGCTGGTGGTGCTGGGCCGTAACGGCTCCGACTACTCCGCCGCCGTGCTGGCCGCCTGTTTACGTGCGGACTGTTGTGAAATCTGGACTGACGTCGACGGCGTTTATACCTGCGACCCGCGCCAGGTACCCGATGCCAGACTGCTGAAGTCGATGTCGTACCAGGAAGCGATGGAGCTTTCCTACTTCGGCGCCAAAGTGCTTCACCCGCGTACCATCTCCCCGATTGCCCAGTTCCAGATCCCTTGCCTGATTAAAAACACCGGTAATCCGCAGGCGCCGGGTACGCTGATTGGCGCGAGTACCGATGAAGACGGTTTGCCGGTCAAAGGCATCTCCAACCTCAACAACATGGCGATGTTCAGCGTCTCCGGTCCGGGGATGAAGGGGATGGTCGGCATGGCGGCGCGCGTCTTTGCTGCTATGTCCCGTAACGGTATCTCGGTGGTGCTGATTACCCAGTCTTCTTCCGAATACAGCATCAGCTTCTGCGTGCCGCAGGCCGACTGCCTGCGCGCCCGCCGCGCGCTGGAGGACGAGTTCTACCTGGAGCTGAAAGAAGAGCTGCTGGAGCCGCTCGCCATTCAGGAGCGTCTGGCGATTATCTCCGTGGTCGGCGACGGCATGCGTACGCTGCGCGGTATCTCCGCCAAGTTCTTTGCCGCGCTGGCGCGCGCCAATATCAATATCGTGGCGATTGCCCAGGGCTCGTCAGAGCGTTCAATTTCTGTTGTTGTGGACAACGATGACGCCACCACCGGCGTACGCGTGGTTCACCAGATGCTGTTTAACACCGATCAGGTTATCGAACTGTTCCTGATTGGCGTCGGCGGGGTGGGCGGCGCGCTGCTGGAGCAGGTGAAGCGTCAGCAGGAGTGGCTGAAGAAGAAACATATCGATCTGCGCGTCTGTGGGATTGCCAACTCCAGAGCGTTGCTGACCAATGTGCATGGCCTTAAACTGGAAAACTGGCAGGCCGAGATGAACGAGGCGAAAGAGCCGTTCAACCTGGGGCGCCTGATCCGCCTGGTGAAAGAGTATCATCTGCTTAACCCGGTGATCGTCGACTGTACCTCGAACCAGGCGGTGGCCGATCAGTACGCCGACTTCCTGCGCGAGGGGTTCCACGTGGTGACGCCGAACAAAAAGGCCAACACCTCGTCGATGGATTACTATCACCAGCTGCGTCTGGCGGCGAGCAAGTCGCGCCGCAAGTTCCTGTACGACACCAACGTGGGCGCGGGCCTGCCGGTTATCGAGAACCTGCAGAACCTGCTGAACGCCGGCGACGAACTGCAGCGTTTCTCCGGCATTCTCTCCGGCTCGCTGTCGTTTATCTTCGGCAAGCTGGATGAGGGGATGAGCCTGTCGGAAGCCACCCGCGCCGCGCGCGAGCTGGGCTATACCGAGCCGGATCCGCGTGACGATCTCTCCGGTATGGACGTGGCGCGCAAGCTGCTGATCCTCGCCCGTGAAACGGGCCGTGAGCTTGAGCTTTCCGATATCGTGATTGAACCCGTGCTGCCAGCAGAATTTGACAGCAGCGGTGATGTCGCTGCATTCATGGCAAATTTGCCGCAGCTTGACGACGCTTTTGCCGCTCGCGTTGCGAAAGCCCGTGATGAAGGTAAGGTATTGCGCTATGTTGGCAACATTGAAGAAGATGGCGTGTGCCGGGTGAAGATTGCCGAAGTGGATGGCAACGACCCGCTGTACAAAGTCAAAAACGGCGAAAACGCCCTCGCGTTTTACAGCCACTATTATCAGCCACTGCCGCTGGTGCTTCGCGGCTATGGCGCAGGGAACGATGTTACGGCGGCGGGTGTGTTTGCCGATCTGCTGCGTACCCTGTCATGGAAGTTAGGAGTTTAACATGGTCAAAGTTTATGCCCCGGCTTCCAGCGCGAATATGAGCGTCGGATTTGACGTGCTGGGCGCGGCGGTGACGCCGGTGGATGGTTCACTGCTGGGCGATACGGTCACGGTGGACTCGGCAGACAGCTTCAGCCTGAACAACGTGGGCCGCTTCGCCAGCAAACTGCCGTCAGACCCGCGCGAGAATATCGTCTATCAGTGCTGGGAACGCTTCTGTCAGGAGATCGGTAAAAACGTGCCGGTTGCCATGACGCTGGAAAAAAGTATGCCGATTGGCTCGGGTCTGGGTTCCAGCGCCTGCTCGGTGGTCGCCGCGCTGGTGGCGATGAACGAGCACTGCGGCAAGCCGCTAAACAACAACCGCCTGCTGGGGTTGATGGGCGAGCTGGAAGGGCGCATCTCCGGCAGCATTCACTATGACAACGTGGCGCCGTGCTTCCTCGGCGGCATGCAGCTGATGATCGAAGAAAATGGCATCATCAGCCAGCAGGTGCCAGGGTTTGATGAGTGGCTGTGGGTGCTGGCCTATCCGGGCATTAAGGTCTCTACCGCGGAAGCGCGTGCGATCCTGCCCGCGCAGTATCGTCGTCAGGACTGTATCGCCCACGGGCGTCATCTGGCGGGCTTTATCCACGCCTGCTACACCCGTCAGCCGCAGCTGGCGGCGAAGCTGATGAAGGACGTCATTGCCGAGCCGTACCGCACGAAGCTGCTGCCTGGCTTTAACGAGGCGCGACAGGCATCCATGGATATCGGCGCGCAGGCGTGCGGCATCTCCGGCTCCGGCCCGACGCTGTTCGCCCTGTGCGACAAGCCTGACACCGCGCAGCGCGTGGCGGACTGGCTCTCTAAACACTACCTGCAAAATCAGGAAGGCTTTGTTCATATTTGCCGTCTGGACACGGCTGGCGCACGAGTACTGGGATAATTAATGAAACTCTATAACCTTAAAGATCATAACGAGCAGGTCAGCTTCGCGCAGGCGGTAACTCAGGGGCTGGGCAAAAATCAGGGGCTGTTCTTCCCGCATGACCTGCCGGAATTCCAGCTGACCGACATCGACGAGCTGCTGAAACAGGACTTCGTCACCCGCAGCACCAAAATTCTGTCTGCGTTTATCGGCGACGAAATTCCGCAGGAGCTGCTGGAAGAGCGCGTGCGTGCGGCGTTCGCTTTCCCGGCGCCGGTGAAGCAGGTTGAGCCTGACGTTGGCTGCCTGGAGCTGTTCCACGGCCCGACGCTGGCGTTTAAAGACTTCGGCGGCCGCTTTATGGCGCAGATGCTGACCCACATCAGCGGCGATAAACCGGTGACCATCCTCACCGCGACATCCGGCGATACCGGTGCGGCGGTGGCGCATGCCTTCTACGGCCTGAAAAACGTCCGCGTGGTGATCCTCTATCCGAAAGGCAAAATCAGCCCGCTGCAGGAAAAACTGTTCTGTACGCTCGGCGGCAACATTGAAACCGTGGCAATTGACGGCGATTTCGATGCCTGCCAGGCGCTGGTCAAGCAGGCTTTCGACGACGAAGAGCTGAAGGTGGCTCTGGGTCTGAACTCTGCTAACTCCATCAACATCAGCCGTCTGCTGGCGCAGATTTGCTACTACTTCGAAGCGGTGGCGCAGCTGCCGCAGGAAGCGCGCAACCAGCTGGTGATCTCCGTGCCGAGCGGTAACTTCGGTGACCTGACGGCAGGTCTGCTGGCGAAATCCCTGGGTCTGCCGGTGAAACGCTTTATCGCCGCGACCAACGCCAACGACACCGTGCCGCGCTTCCTGAAAGACGGGAAGTGGGCGCCGAACGCTACGCAGGCGACGCTCTCCAACGCGATGGATGTGTCACAGCCGAACAACTGGCCGCGCGTGGAAGAGCTGTTCCGCCGTAAGATCTGGCGTTTGGGTGACCTGGGTTACGCCGCGGTGACGGATGAAACCACCAAAGAGACCATGCGCGAGCTGAAGGCGGTGGGGTATACCTCTGAACCGCACGCGGCGATTGCCTACCGCGCGCTGCGCGACCAGCTTAACCCGGGTGAATATGGCCTGTTCCTGGGCACCGCGCATCCGGCGAAGTTCAAAGAGAGCGTAGAAGCGATCCTGGGCGAAACGCTGCCGCTGCCGAAAGAGCTGGCCGAGCGCACCGACCTGCCTCTGCTGTCACATGAGCTGCCGGCAGATTTTGCCGCGCTGCGTAAGCTGATGATGACCCGCGCGTGATTGTGTTGCCCGGTGGCGGCTACGCCTTACCGGGCCTACAACGACCACGACGACCTAATCGTAGGCCGGGTAGCGCAGCGCCACCCGGCAATCGCAACACCGATCTCTATGCCGGGTAAGGCGAAGCCGCCACCCGGCTTTTTTATGGAGAAATTAAGGAGAGAAAAAGCAGGAAAAAAGCAGAAATTCCCAATAAATGCGGTCACTTAGCCTTTAGGATTGCAGAGAATAACATCCCCCGTTCCCCTCGCGTAATCTCCTTACATCGGCCCACGTTGGGCAAGAAGAATAAGGAGTCACCTGTGTCTACACTGAAACCTGCACTCATCGCGCTTTCACTGGTGCTGGCCGCCCCCATGGCGGTTCAGGCATCTGAAATTACCCTCGTACCGGCGGTTAAACTGCAGATTGGCGACCAGGATAACAACGGTCATTACTGGGACGGCGGCCGCTGGCGCGACCACGACTGGTGGAAGGCGCATTATGACTGGCGTGATAACCACTGGCGTCCACATGATGAGCATCGTAAACACGACGATCGTCACGATGACCATCACCACGATGACCACCGCGACGATCGCGGCCCGGACTGGAAACACCATTAATGCAAAACCCCGCCAGCTGGCGGGGTTTGTTTTACTGCTCGTGGCGCTTAAACACCAGTTCGCCTTTCCCTGACGCTTCTTCGTCAAAGAAATAGCCTTCGCTGTTAAAGGCGGTCAGCTGCTCCGGCTTCGTCAGGCGGTTCTGGATGATGTAGCGGCTCATCAGGCCGCGCGCTTTCTTGGCGTAGAAGCTGATCACCTTGAACTTACCGTTCTTCTCGTCGAGGAATACCGGTTTGATAATCTCCGCATCCAGCTTTTTCGGCTTCACCGACTTGTAGTATTCATCGGATGCCAGGTTTATCACCACGTTGTCGCCCTGGGCGTGCAGCGCCGCATTAAGCTTGTCGGTAATGATATCGCCCCAGAAATGGTACAGATCTTTGCCTTTGGCATTTTCCAGGCGAATCCCCATCTCCAGACGATACGGCTGCATCAGATCCAGCGGGCGCAGTACGCCGTACAGTCCCGACAGCATGCGCAGATGCTGCTGGGCAAAATCGAAATCGGCTTCGCTAAAATCTTCCGCCTGCAGGCCGGTGTAGACATCACCTTTAAACGCCAGAATCGCCTGGCGAGCGTTTGCCGGGGTGAAATCCGGGTGCCACTCGTGAAAGCGGGTCGCGTTAAGATCGGCCAGCTTGTCGCTGATGCTCATCAGCGAGGCGATTTGCGGCGCAGAGAGCTTACGCGCTTCGCGGATCAGCTGTTGCGAGTAGTCCAGCAGTTCAGGCTGGGTATAGCGCTCGGTGGCGAGCGGGCTCTGGTAGTCGAGCGTTTTTGCAGGTGAAATCAGAATCAGCATATCCAGTCCTTGCAGGAAATTTAGAGCGACTTTAGCAAAAAATCGCCCTGAATTGATCGATAGCTGTTATTGCCGCGGCAAATCATCCCACGTGCCGGGGGCAAGCTGCACCTTAACGTCGGGATAGCGGGCGGGATCAAATACCGGCGGAACGCCGAGTTTGCGCTGACGCAGATAGTCTCTGGCAATCAGGATCACAACGGGTGAGAGCAGCAGGATAGCGGTGAGGTTCGTGATCGCCATCAGCGCCATAATGATATCGGCCAGCTGCCAGACCAGCGGCATACTGAGGAAGGAGCCAGCGATGATCATCAGAATGACCGCGAGACGCAGGGTTCCGATTGCGGCGCGGGAGTCGAGTTTCAGGAAAATAAGGTTATTTTCGGCGTAGAGGTAATTCACCACAATCGAACTGAAGGCAAACAGCACCAGGACGAGCGAGACAAATCCTGCTCCCCAGCCGCCGGTCAGGTTCACCAGCGCCTGCTGGAGAAGCTGTATCCCGGCGGTACCAGAAGAATGCGGGACGGGGCCTGCCAGCAGCAAAATCATGGCGCTGGCGGAGCAGATGATAATGGTATCGGTAAAGACGCCAATCATCTGCACAATGCCCTGTGCCGCCGGGTGTGGCGGCCAGGAAGAGGCGGCAGCGGCCGCGTTGGGGGTTGACCCCATTCCGGCTTCATTGGAGAACATGCCCCGCTGAAAACCCGCCATCAGCGCCTGGCTGAAGGTGTAGCCCAGCGCCCCGGAGGCCACCTCGCGCCAGCCAAAAGCGCTTTTGACGATGGTCGCAATCACGCCCGGCACCTGGTCGATATGCAGTGCGGCGACGAACAGGCTCGCGACAACCCAAAGCAGCGCCATAACGGGAACCAGCCACTGCATCAGGCGGGCGATGCCCCTGAGACCGGCTGAAATGGTGAGCAAAACGACGAGGGCTAACACGATACCGGCGATCCACTCCGGGCAGGAGAAGGCATAGCGCAGGGCATTGGCGACAGAATTTGCCTGGACGGTATTAAAAATAAGGCCGTACGCGAGCAGTAAAAAAAGCGAGAACAGAACGCCCATCCAGCGCATCCCTAAGCCACGCGCCATGTACCAGGCAGGACCGCCGCGAAACTGGCCGTTTTTATCTTTCTCTTTATACAGCTGGGCGAGCGAACTTTCCGCAAAGGAGGTTGCCATCCCGAGTAGCGCCGTTACCCACATCCAGAAGACCGCGCCTGGCCCACCGGCGCTGATGGCCAGCGCAACGCCCGCCAGATTCCCGCTGCCGAGGCGTGCCGCCAGGCTGGTACAGAGTGCCTGGAACGACGTTAATCCGCCCGGCTGGGGCGTAACGCTGTTTTTCAGACTTCTGCCAAACTTGCGAATATAACGAAACTGGATAAACCCACTGCGTAGCGTAAACCAAATACCTGCTCCCAGAAGCAGGTAAATCATTATCGAACCCCACAGGACTTCGTTAATAAAGAAAAAGAAATCAGGCATTAACGTCCCTCTTGTTGATGCCAAAGTGAATATGTAAGCGCTACCACTGATTGGGCATGCTGTTGCTTAGCAGCCTGTTAATCTTCCGAGTTTACCATACTCTACCTAAGCGCACTGTCTGCGGTTGCGCTGCCTCTCACTCGTGTTATCATCAGGGCAGACCGGTTACATCCCCCTAACAAGTAAACCTGTCATTTTTCCGCTGCAGGCATGCTGTCGGTAGCGTGAATTATCCAGGGCACGTTAAAAGAGAAACACTATCATGACGGATAAATTGACCTCCCTTCGTCAGTTCACCACTGTCGTAGCTGACACCGGAGATATCGCGGCAATGAAGCTGTACCAGCCGCAGGATGCCACAACCAACCCTTCTCTGATCCTTAACGCCGCACAGATCCCTGAGTATCGCAAACTGATTGACGACGCAGTGACCTGGGCGAAAGCACAGAGCAACGATCGCGCGCAGCAGGTTGTGGACGCTACCGACAAGCTGGCAGTGAACATCGGTCTGGAAATCCTGAAGCTGGTTCCTGGCCGTATCTCTACCGAAGTGGATGCACGTCTCTCCTACGACACCGAAGCGTCTATCGCGAAAGCGAAACGCCTGATCAAAATGTACAACGACGCTGGCATCAGCAACGACCGTATCCTGATCAAACTGGCTTCTACCTGGCAGGGTATCCGCGCGGCAGAGCAGCTGGAAAAAGACGGTATCAACTGTAACCTGACCCTGCTGTTCTCCTTCGCGCAGGCGCGTGCATGTGCAGAAGCAGGCGTATACCTGATTTCTCCGTTCGTGGGCCGTATTCTGGACTGGTACAAAGCTAACACCGATAAGAAAGAGTACGCGCCGGCTGAAGATCCAGGCGTGGTTTCTGTTACTGAAATCTACGAATACTACAAACAGCACGGCTATGAGACCGTGGTTATGGGCGCAAGCTTCCGTAACGTCGGAGAAATCATCGAGCTGGCTGGCTGTGACCGCCTGACCATCGCCCCTGCGCTGCTGAAAGAGCTGGCAGAAAGCGAAGGTACCATCGAGCGTAAGCTGTCCTACACCGGTGAAGTGAAAGCACGCCCAGAGCGCATCACTGAATCCGAGTTCCTGTGGCAGCACAACCAGGATCCAATGGCTGTAGACAAGCTGGCGGACGGTATCCGTAAGTTTGCTGTTGACCAGGGCAAACTGGAAAAAATGATCGGCGACCTGCTGTAATCATTCTGCGTGACCGGGCACCCGGTCACGCGACTTCTTTCGTCCCCTGTCTGAATCTCCTCTCTGCGTGTATCATTCCCTTTAATCAGTACTTTTTGAATGGAATGGATATGAATACCTTACGCATCGGCTTAGTGTCGATTTCTGACCGCGCCTCCAGCGGCGTTTACCAGGATAAAGGCATCCCCGCTTTGGAAGAGTGGCTTGGCAGCGCGCTGACCACCCCCTTTGACATTCAGACCCGCCTGATCCCTGACGAACAGCCGATCATCGAGCAGACGCTCTGCGAGCTGGTGGATGAGATGAGCTGCCACCTTGTTCTGACGACGGGCGGAACCGGCCCCGCGCGCCGCGACGTGACGCCGGACGCAACGCTGGCGATCGCCGATCGTGAAATGCCGGGCTTCGGCGAACAGATGCGCCAGATCAGTCTACACTTTGTTCCGACGGCCATTCTTTCCCGCCAGGTGGGAGTGATCCGCAAGCAGGCGTTGATTCTGAACCTGCCGGGGCAGCCGAAGTCGATCAAAGAGACGCTGGAAGGGCTGAAGGCGGAAGATGGCAGCGTCCTCGTTCACGGCATCTTTGCGAGTGTACCGTATTGTATACAGCTGCTTGACGGCCCCTATGTGGAAACCGATGAGAAAGTAGTAGCAGCTTTTCGTCCGAAAAACGCACGCCGCGAAACAATCTCCTGAAATTAACCAATATGTGGCATTAGCTGAAGCGGCGATAGCGTGGTAAAGCTTTTACGGTATAGTAATTTTTTCTTTACGATTGCTGTAAAAATAAATCCACAATATACGCAAATGGTTCGCTATGTCACATAACACCCGACCTCTGAATCGACAGGACTACAAAACTCTCACGCTCGCGGCCTTAGGCGGCGCGCTGGAGTTTTACGACTTTATCATCTTCGTCTTCTTCGCCGCCGTGGTGGGAGAACTCTTCTTCCCGGCGGATATCCCGGAATGGCTGCGTCAGGTGCAAACCTTCGGTATTTTTGCCGCCGGATATCTGGCGCGTCCGCTGGGCGGCATTATCATGGCCCACTTTGGCGATCTGGTCGGGCGCAAGAAGATGTTTACCCTTAGCATTCTGCTGATGGCCGTGCCGACGCTGGCCATTGGCCTGCTGCCCACCTATGCCTCGATGGGCATCCTTGCTCCGTTCCTGCTGTTGCTGATGCGCGTCCTTCAGGGCGCGGCGATTGGCGGTGAAGTGCCGGGCGCATGGGTGTTTGTCGCGGAGCATGTTCCGGCGCGCCGCATTGGTATTGCCTGCGGAACCTTAACCGCGGGGTTAACGGTAGGGATTTTGCTTGGTTCCGTCGTCGCGACAATTGTAAACACCAGCATGACGCAGCAGGCCGTGCACGACTGGGGCTGGCGTATTCCGTTCCTGCTGGGCGGGGCGTTTGGTCTGGTCGCGATGTACCTGCGCCGCTGGCTGCAGGAGACGCCGATTTTCCTCGAGATGCAGCAGCGCAAGGCGCTGGCGCAGGAGCTGCCGGTGAAGGCGGTCGTGGTACGCCATAAAAAAGCGGTGGTGGTGTCGATGCTGCTCACCTGGCTGCTCTCGGCGGGCATTGTGGTGGTGATATTGATGTCCCCGGTGTGGCTGCAAAAGCAGTACGGTTTCGCTCCTGCCGTGACGCTACAGGCGAACAGTATCGCGACAATCATGCTCTGCTTTGGCTGCCTGGCCGCCGGGCTGGCGGCAGATCGTTTCGGTGCCAGCGTTACCTTTATCGTCGGCAGCCTGTTACTGGCCGCATCAAGCTGGGCGTTTTACCATCTGGCGGGCAGCCATCCTGAACAGCTGTTCCTGCTGTACGGCACGGTAGGGCTGTGCGTGGGCGTTGTCGGGGCGGTACCGTACGTGATGGTCCGCGCGTTCCCGCCGGAGGTACGCTTCACCGGGATCTCATTTTCCTACAACGTGTCGTATGCCATTTTTGGCGGGCTGACGCCGATTGCGGTGACGGTGCTGATGGGCGTGTCGCCGATGGCGCCAGCCTGGTATGTACTCGCGCTCTCGCTGATGGGGCTGGTATTAGGATTTTGGCTTCGTCAGGCGGGGGGATGTCGTGCCCGCGAGGCGGGCACGACAGAGGGATCAGTGTTTTTCACCAATCGGTAGAATGGTGCGGTCAAACTGCTCGTTCAGCACTTCACCCATTGCGAGGTAGATAGCGCTTGCGCCGCAAACCAGACCAATCCAGCCTGCAACATGAACGATGCCTTCGTTATCCACCAGGTGACCAATCGCCAGCAGGGCGAACAGTACGGTCAGGCTCAGGAAAACGAACTGCAGCATGCGGTTACCTTTCAGGGTACCGAAGAACATGAACAGGGTGAAGACGCCCCACAGGCCCAGGTAAACGCCCAGGAAGTGGGCGTTTGCCGCGTCTGCCATGCCCATTTTAGGCAGCAGCAGAATGGCAACCAGGGTCAGCCAGAAAGAACCGTAAGAGGTGAAGGCGGTTAAGCCGAAGGTATTGCCTTTCTTATATTCCAGCAGGCCCGCGAAGATTTGCGCGATACCGCCGTAAAAAATGCCCATCGCCAGAATAATGCCATCCATCGGGAACATCCCGATGTTGTGCAGGTTCAGCAGGATAGTGG
Organism: Enterobacter sp. QK-SA4; assembly: GCF_056856775.1. NCBI lineage: Bacteria > Pseudomonadati > Pseudomonadota > Gammaproteobacteria > Enterobacterales > Enterobacteriaceae > Enterobacter > Enterobacter sp. QK-SA4. Next base: position 4,078,046 of record NZ_JBXFXH010000007.1, on the reverse strand, counting down.
TCATGCCAAAACCCATCAGGCCCAGCGGAGCCGGATTAGCCAACTTAGTGTTGCCCATAAGTCCTCAAAAAAATCATCATTAATATGGTGAAATGGTTAAACCCGCGTCAATACTCCCTGACGGGGCGCGGCATCATAATGGGCGCTATCGATGGCGTCTATGATCTCATCAGGGTGAAATTAAAATTTTTTTTATGCTTGCCCCTTGATGGATGCCGTCGCGACCCCATCTTGTAGTCAACCGCAGTGTGTGGACCTGAAAAAAATCAAATCTGGGCAGTTGAAAAAGCACGTTCTGCCCTTATTACAGGTACACAACCACATGTTGACTGAATTTTTAGTGGAGACGTTTAGATGGGTAAAATTATTGGTATCGACCTGGGTACTACCAACTCTTGTGTAGCGATTATGGATGGCACTACTGCTCGCGTGCTGGAGAACGCCGAGGGCGATCGCACCACGCCTTCTATCATTGCTTATACCCAGGATGGTGAAACTCTGGTTGGTCAGCCGGCTAAACGTCAGGCAGTGACAAACCCGCAAAACACCCTGTTTGCGATTAAACGCCTGATCGGCCGCCGCTTCCAGGACGAAGAAGTTCAGCGTGACGTTTCCATCATGCCTTACAAAATCATCGCGGCAGATAACGGCGATGCATGGCTTGATGTGAAAGGCACCAAAACTGCACCACCGCAGATTTCTGCTGAAGTGCTGAAAAAAATGAAGAAAACCGCTGAAGATTACCTGGGTGAGCCGGTAACTGAAGCTGTTATCACCGTTCCTGCATACTTCAACGATGCTCAGCGTCAGGCAACCAAAGATGCTGGCCGTATCGCAGGTCTGGAAGTAAAACGTATCATCAACGAACCAACCGCTGCTGCACTGGCTTACGGTCTGGATAAAGAAGTTGGCAACCGTACTATCGCGGTTTACGACCTGGGTGGTGGTACCTTCGATATTTCTATTATCGAAATCGACGAAGTTGACGGCGAAAAAACCTTCGAAGTTCTGGCAACCAACGGTGATACCCACCTGGGTGGTGAAGACTTCGATACCCGTCTGATCAACTACCTCGTTGACGAGTTCAAGAAAGATCAGGGCATTGACCTGCGTAACGATCCGCTGGCCATGCAGCGCCTGAAAGAAGCCGCTGAGAAAGCGAAGATCGAGCTGTCTTCCGCTCAGCAGACCGACGTGAACCTGCCGTACATCACCGCAGACGCGACCGGTCCTAAACACATGAACATCAAAGTGACCCGTGCGAAACTGGAAAGCCTGGTAGAAGACCTGGTGAACCGTTCTATCGAGCCGCTGAAAGTTGCACTGCAGGACGCTGGCCTGTCCGTGTCTGACATCCAGGACGTTATCCTGGTTGGTGGTCAGACGCGTATGCCAATGGTTCAGAAGAAAGTGGCTGAGTTCTTTGGTAAAGAGCCACGTAAAGACGTTAACCCGGACGAAGCGGTCGCAATCGGTGCTGCGGTTCAGGGTGGCGTACTGACCGGTGAAGTTAAAGACGTACTGCTGCTGGACGTTACCCCGCTGTCTCTGGGTATCGAAACCATGGGCGGTGTGATGACTGCGCTCATCAACAAAAACACCACCATCCCAACGAAACACAGCCAGGTATTCTCTACCGCTGAAGACAACCAGTCTGCGGTAACCATCCATGTGATTCAGGGTGAGCGTAAGCGCGCGGCGGATAACAAATCTCTGGGTCAGTTCAACCTGGACGGTATTAACCCGGCACCGCGCGGCATGCCGCAGATCGAAGTGACCTTCGACATCGATGCTGACGGTATCCTGCACGTGTCTGCGAAAGACAAAAACAGCGGTAAAGAGCAGAAGATCACCATCAAGGCATCTTCTGGCCTGAACGAAGCGGAAATCGAAAAAATGGTTCGCGATGCCGAAGCTAACGCGGAATCCGACCGTAAGTTCGAAGAGCTGGTTCAGACCCGCAACCAGGGTGACCATCTGCTGCACAGCACCCGTAAGCAGGTTGAAGAAGCAGGCGATAAGCTGCCAGCGGAAGACAAGACTGCTATCGAAGCTGCACTGAGCGCGCTGGAATCCTCACTGAAAGGTGAAGATAAAGCGGACATCGAAGCGAAGATGCAGGAACTGGCGCAGGCTTCTCAGAAGCTGATGGAAATCGCTCAGCAGCAGCACGCTCAACAGCAGGCGGGCGCTGACGCTTCGGCGAACAACGCGAAAGACGACGACGTTGTCGACGCTGAGTTCGAAGAAGTTAAAGATAAAAAATAATCGCCCTGATGCAGGGTAATTAATCGGCACGGGCGTAGGAGAACTCTCCACGCCCGTGCTCGCATGTTAAGGGGCTTAAAAAAAACAATGGCAAAGCAAGACTATTACGAGATTTTAGGCGTTCCGAAAACTGCGGAAGAGCGTGAAATCAAAAAGGCGTACAAGCGCCTGGCCATGAAATTCCACCCGGACCGTAACCAGGGTGACAAAGAGGCTGAAGCCAAATTTAAAGAGATCAAAGAAGCCTACGAAGTCCTGACCGATGCACAAAAACGCGCGGCCTATGACCAGTACGGTCACGCAGCCTTTGAACAGGGCGGCATGGGCGGCGGTGGATTCGGCGGTGGCGGCTTTGGCGGCGGCGCTGACTTCAGCGATATCTTTGGCGATGTGTTCGGCGATATCTTCGGCGGCGGTCGTGGTCGTCAGCGCGCGACGCGCGGCGCGGACCTGCGCTACAACATGGAGCTGACGCTGGAAGAGGCCGTTCGCGGCGTCACCAAAGAGATCCGTATCCCGACGCTGGAAGAGTGTGACGTTTGCCACGGCAGCGGCGCGAAAGCGGGTACGCAGCCACAGACCTGTCCAACCTGTCACGGCTCTGGTCAGGTACAGATGCGCCAGGGCTTCTTCGCGGTACAGCAGGCCTGTCCTCACTGTCACGGTCGCGGCACGCTGATTAAAGATCCATGCACCAAATGCCACGGGCACGGTCGCGTTGAGAAAACGAAAACCCTGTCCGTTAAAATCCCGGCTGGCGTTGATACGGGCGACCGCATCCGTCTGGCAGGTGAGGGCGAAGCAGGGGAGCACGGCGCACCGGCGGGCGATCTGTACGTTCAGGTTCAGGTCAAGCAGCACGCTATTTTCGAGCGTGAAGGTAATAACCTGTACTGCGAAGTGCCGATCAACTTCGCGATGGCGGCACTCGGCGGTGAAATCGAAGTGCCTACGCTGGACGGTCGCGTGAACCTGAAAGTACCTGGGGAAACCCAGACCGGCAAGCTGTTCCGCATGCGCGGAAAAGGCGTTAAATCCGTTCGCGGTGGCGCCCAGGGCGATCTGCTGTGCCGCGTCGTCGTAGAAACGCCGGTTGGCCTGAACGACAAGCAGAAACAGCTGCTGAAAGAACTGCAGGAGAGCTTTGGCGGCCCAACGGGTGAGAAAAACAGCCCGCGTTCCAAAAGCTTCTTCGATGGCGTCAAAAAATTCTTCGATGATTTGACCCGCTAATTCGTTAGCTGATTTTCATCTTCGAAAAGCCCGGAAGCGATTCCGGGCTTTTTTATTTGCGCGTATAGCTCGGTTAAACTGAGTCTATACTCAACATTAATCTGTTTTTGCCGAGCTATTTGGCTTGGTATTATGGTTTTATCGAGGTATTGTTGTAAAAGAGAGAACTTAAATGAAATTACTACACCGTTTCTTTAGCAGTGAGGCGTCCGGTGGGGTGCTCCTGATTATTGCCGCAGCGGCCGCGATGGTGCTGGCTAACCTTGGCATCACGCAGGATCTCTACCATGCATTTCTGGAAACGCCCGTTGAGCTGAAGGTCGGGGCGCTGGAAATTAACAAGAACATGCTGCTGTGGATCAACGATGCGCTAATGGCGGTATTCTTCCTGCTGGTGGGTCTTGAGGTTAAGCGTGAGCTGGTTCTGGGCTCGCTTGCCAGCCGCCAGCGCGCGGCGTTTCCTGTGATCGCAGCCATCGGCGGAATGGTCGTTCCGGCGTTGCTCTTCCTGGCGTTCACCTGGCAGGATCCTGTTGCGCGTGACGGCTGGGCGATCCCGGCCGCGACGGATATCGCCTTTGCGCTCGGTGTCTTAGCCTTGCTCGGTAGCCGCGTGCCGGTGGCCCTGAAAATCTTCCTGATGGCGCTGGCGATCATCGATGACCTGGGCGCCATTGTGATTATCGCGCTGTTCTACACCAGCGATCTGTCGATCCTGTCCCTGAGCGTCGCCGCCGGGGCGATTGCGGTGCTGGCGCTGCTGAACATCTTCAATGTTCGCCGTATCGGTATCTATATCCTGGTGGGGATGGTGCTGTGGACGGCGGTGCTAAAATCCGGCGTGCACGCCACGCTGGCAGGCGTGATTGTGGGCTTCTTCGTGCCGCTTAAACCGCAGGACGGCAAGTCGCCTGCCAAACAGCTGGAGCATGTGCTGCACCCGTGGGTTGCCTTTATGATCCTGCCGCTGTTTGCGTTTGCCAACGCAGGCGTTTCCCTCGGCGGCGTGACGCTGGACGGGCTGACGTCCGTGCTGCCGCTGGGCATCATTGCCGGGCTGTTTATTGGTAAGCCGTTGGGCATTAGCCTCTTCTGCTGGCTGGCGACGAAGCTGAAGCTGGCGTCATTACCGCACGGCACAACGTTTGGTCAAATTATGGCCGTCGGCGTGCTGTGTGGCATCGGGTTTACGATGTCGATCTTTATCTCGACCCTTGCGTTTGGTGCGCATGCGCCTGAGCTTATCGTCTGGGCTAAACTCGGCATTCTCATCGGATCATTACTGGCCGCGGTAATCGGTTATACCTTGTTGAAGGTGAAGTTGTCCGGACAGGCCGTCCAGGCATAACGGAACACCGGGAGGAGGCGATCCTCCTTCCGATATACACTCAGGGAGAGAAGACGCGATGTCTCATTTAAATTACAACCATCTGTACTACTTCTGGCACGTTTACAAACAGGGCTCGGTGGTGGGGGCGGCAGAGGCGCTCTACCTGACTCCGCAAACCATCACCGGGCAAATCAAGGCCCTGGAAGAGCGCCTGCAGGGCAAGCTGTTCAAGCGTAAAGGGCGTGGGATTGAACCCAGCGAACTGGGTGAACTGGTGTTCCGCTATGCGGACAAAATGTTCACCCTGAGCCAGGAGATGCTGGATATCGTCAACTATCGCAAAGAGTCGAACCTGCTCTTTGACGTGGGCGTGGCGGATGCGCTGTCCAAACGGCTGGTGAGCGGCGTGCTGGATGCGGCGGTAGTCGAAGACGAGCAAATCCACCTGCGCTGCTTTGAATCCACCCACGAGATGCTGCTGGAACAGCTGAGCCAGCACAAGCTGGACATGATTATCTCGGACTGCCCGATTGACTCCACCCAGCAGGAAGGGCTATTTTCGGTGAAGATTGGCGAATGCGGCGTGAGCTTCTGGTGCATTAATCCACCGCCGGAGAAACCGTTCCCCGCGTGCCTTGAAGAGCGCCGTCTGCTGGTGCCGGGAAGACGTTCCATGCTCGGACGCAAGCTGCTGAACTGGTTTAATTCGCAGGGGCTGAAGGTAGAAATCCTCGGTGAGTTCGACGATGCGGCGCTGATGAAAGCCTTTGGCGAAGCGCATAATGCGATCTTCGTTGCGCCGACGCTGTACGCGCACGATCTCTATTCAGACGACAAGATTACGGAGATAGGCAGAGTGGATAACGTGATGGAGGAGTACCACGCCATATTTGCCGAAAGAATGATTCAGCACCCGGCGGTGCAGCGAATCTGCAATCGTGACTACTCGGCGCTGTTTACGCCACCGGCAATCTGAAGGCATAAAAAAACCCGCGTTAAGCGGGTTCTTTAAACAAGCAACAACAAGTAGCGATTAAGCCAGTTTGTTGATCTGCGCGGTCAGGTTTGCTTTATGACGCGCTGCTTTGTTTTTGTGGATCAGACCTTTAGCAGCCTGACGATCCACGATTGGTTGCATTTCGTTAAATGCGTTCTGCGCTGCAGCTTTGTCGCCTGCTTCGATTGCTGCGTATACTTTCTTGATGAAAGTACGCATCATAGAGCGACGGCTTGCGTTGTGCTTACGAGCCTTTTCAGACTGAACGGCACGTTTCTTAGCTGATTTGATATTAGCCAAGTCCAACTCCCAAATATGTTCTATGTGGACAATTCAAAGGCCGAGGAATATGCCCTCTTTGCCTTCTTTTGTCAATGGATTTGTGCAAATAAGCGCCGTTAATTAGCGACGCTACGTTACGTAGTGATGGCGCAGGATTCTACCAGCTTGTCTTCCCTGAATACAGCCTTTCGGCATAAAAATCGCAGTTCAGGAGCAGATTTTTTCGCTGCGAAAGGTCAGCCTGATGAAATCATTACGGCTTTCTGTTTTGCGCGAACAATCGCCGGTTAACCTTAACCGCTGTACAAGGTATACTTTGGCGATTTTCACTGTTTTGAGCCAGACATGAAGCTGATACGCGGCATACATAATCTCAGCAGCGCGCCACACGGGTGCGTGCTGACTATTGGTAATTTCGACGGCGTGCATCGTGGTCATCAGGCGCTGTTGCAGGGATTGCGTAAAGAAGGGGAGGCCCGCGGCCTGCCCGTTGTAGTGATGATTTTCGAGCCGCAGCCGCTGGAGCTGTTCGCGGGCGATAAATCTCCCGCCCGACTCACTCGCCTGCGCGAGAAATTGCGCTATCTGGCGGAGTCCGGCGTGGACTATGTATTGTGTTTACGTTTCGATCGTCGCTTTGCCGCGCTGACAGCACAAAATTTCGTCAGCGACCTGCTGGTTAAGCGTCTTGGCGTACAGTTTCTCGCCGTGGGTGATGATTTCCGCTTTGGCGCTGGTCGTCAGGGCGATTTCTTGCTATTACAGAAGGCTGGTCTGGAGTATGGATTTGACGTCACCAGCGCGATGACCTTCTGCGAAGGCGGCGTACGCGTCAGCAGCACGGCGGTGCGTCAGGCGCTGGCTAATGATGACCTGGACACGGCAGAAACCCTGCTGGGGCATCCGTTCACTATCTCTGGCCGCGTGGTTCATGGCGATGCGCTGGGCCGCACGATAGGCTTCCCGACGGCGAATATACCGCTGCGTCGTCAGGTTTCCCCGGTTAAAGGGGTGTATGCGGTGGAAGTAGCAGGACTGGGCGATAAGCCGTTCTACGGCGTCGCCAACATTGGCACGCGTCCGACCGTCGCCGGTGTGCGTCAACAGTTAGAAGTGCACCTGCTGGACGTTGTAATGGACCTCTATGGTCGCCATATAGATGTGATACTGCGTAAAAAAATACGCAACGAGCAGCGATTTGGTTCGCTGGATGAACTAAAAGCGCAAATTGCGCGAGATGAATTGACGGCCCGCGAGTTTTTTGGGCTTTGAACCCGGCTTAACTGCCTACGTGATAAATACGGAACCGAGAATCTGATGAGTGACTATAAATCAACCCTGAATTTGCCGGAAACAGGGTTCCCGATGCGCGGCGATCTCGCCAAGCGCGAACCGGGAATGCTGGCGCGTTGGACCGATGATGACCTGTACGGCATCATTCGTGCAGCCAAAAAAGGCAAAAAAACCTTCATTCTGCATGATGGCCCTCCATATGCGAATGGCAGCATTCATATTGGTCACTCGGTTAACAAGATTCTGAAAGACATTATCGTGAAGTCCAAAGGCCTCACGGGATATGACTCGCCTTATGTTCCAGGCTGGGACTGCCACGGTCTGCCAATCGAGCTGAAAGTGGAGCAAGAGTTTGGCAAGCCTGGTGAGAAGTTCACCGCCGCCGAGTTCCGTGCGAAGTGCCGCGAATACGCAGCCACGCAGGTTGACGGTCAGCGCGCTGACTTCATCCGTCTGGGCGTGCTGGGCGACTGGTCGCATCCGTACCTGACCATGGACTTCAAAACTGAAGCCAACATCATCCGTGCGCTGGGTAAAATCATCGGTAACGGCCACCTGCACAAAGGCGCTAAGCCGGTGCACTGGTGCGTGGACTGCCGTTCTGCGCTGGCAGAAGCGGAAGTTGAATATTACGACAAAACCTCTCCATCTATCGACGTGGCGTTCCAGGCCGTCGATCAGGATGCGGTGAAAGCTAAATTTGGCGTCTCCTCGGTAAACGGCCCGATCTCTCTGGTGATCTGGACCACCACCCCGTGGACCCTGCCAGCCAACCGCGCGATCTCCCTGTCCGGTGAGTTCGAATACGCGCTGGTTCAGGTTGAAGGTCAGGCGGTTATCCTGGCGAAAGATCTGGTTGAGAGCGTGCTGAAGCGCGCGCATATCAGCGACTACACCGTGCTGGGCACCGTGAAAGGCGACGCGCTGGAGCTGATGCGCTTCAAACACCCGTTCCTGGACTTCGACGTTCCGGCGATCCTGGGCGACCACGTGACGCTGGAAGCGGGTACCGGTGCGGTGCATACCGCCGGTGGCCACGGTCCTGACGACTACAACATCAGCCTGAAGTACGGTCTGGAAATCGCTAACCCGGTTGGCCCGGACGGATCTTATCTGCCTGGCACCTACCCGGCGCTGGACGGTATCAACGTCTTCAAAGCGAACGACATCATCGTCGACATGCTGCGCACCAGCGGCGCGCTGCTGCACGTTGAAAAAATGCAGCACAGCTATCCGTGCTGCTGGCGTCACAAGACCCCGATCATCTTCCGTGCGACCCCGCAGTGGTTCGTCAGCATGGATCAGAAAGGCCTGCGCGAGCAGTCTCTGAAAGAGATCAAAGGCGTGCAGTGGATCCCTGACTGGGGCCAGGCGCGTATCGAATCCATGGTGGCTAACCGTCCTGACTGGTGTATCTCCCGTCAGCGTACCTGGGGCGTGCCGATGTCTCTGTTCGTACATAAAGAGACGCAGGAGCTGCACCCGAACACTCTGGAACTGATGGAAGAAGTGGCGAAGCGCGTCGAAGTTGACGGCATTCAGGCGTGGTGGGATCTCGACTCCCGCGACATCCTGGGCGCTGACGCAGACAACTACGAGAAAGTGCCGGATACCCTGGACGTGTGGTTCGACTCCGGGTCTACTCACTCCTCCGTGGTTGACGTGCGTCCGGAATTTGCCGGTCACGCTGCCGATATGTATCTGGAAGGGTCGGACCAACACCGCGGCTGGTTCATGTCATCTCTGATGATCTCCACCGCCATGAAGGGTAAAGCGCCTTACCGTCAGGTACTGACTCACGGCTTCACCGTGGATGGTCAGGGCCGCAAGATGTCCAAATCTATCGGTAACACCGTTTCTCCGCAGGATGTGATGAACAAGCTGGGCGCAGACATTCTGCGTCTGTGGGTGGCCTCTACCGATTACACCGGCGAAATGGCGGTGTCTGACGAGATCCTGAAGCGTGCTGCCGACAGCTATCGTCGTATCCGTAACACCGCGCGCTTCCTGCTGGCGAACCTGAACGGGTTCGATCCGGCAAAAGACATGGTGAAACCGGAAGAGATGGTGGTGCTGGACCGCTGGGCAGTAGGCTGCGCGAAAGCGGCGCAGGAAGATATCCTGAAAGCCTATGAGTCTTACGACTTCCACGAAGTGGTGCAGCGCCTGATGCGCTTCTGCTCCATCGAGATGGGCTCGTTCTACCTCGACATCATCAAAGACCGCCAGTACACCGCGAAGGCGGACAGCGTGGCGCGTCGTAGCTGCCAGACCGCGCTGTTCCACATCGCAGAAGCGCTGGTTCGCTGGATGGCGCCGATCATGTCCTTCACCGCGGACGAAATCTGGGGCTACCTGCCGGGCGACCGTGAGAAGTATGTGTTCACGGGCGAGTGGTACGAAGGTCTGTTCGATCTCTCCAGCACCGAAGCGATGAACGATGCCTTCTGGGACGAGCTGCTGAAAGTGCGTGGCGAAGTGAACAAGGTGATCGAGCAGGCGCGCGCGGACAAGAAAGTCGGCGGCTCCCTTGAAGCAGCAGTTACGCTGTATGCCGAACCGGAGCTGGCGGCGAAGCTGACGGCGCTGGGCGATGAATTACGATTTGTCCTGTTGACCTCCGGTGCGAAAGTTGCGGATTATGCCGAGGCTTCTGCTGATGCTCAGCAGAGCGAGCTGCTCAAAGGACTGAAAGTCGCGCTGAGCAAAGCCGACGGTGAAAAATGCCCGCGTTGCTGGCATTACACCACCGATGTCGGCCAGGTGGCGGAACACGCAGACATCTGCGGACGCTGTGTAAGCAACGTCGCCGGTGACGGCGAAAAACGTAAGTTTGCCTGATGAGTAAAACTCTCTGTTCAACAGGACTGCGCTGGCTGTGGCTGGTTGTGGTGGTGCTGATTATCGATCTGGGCAGCAAGTTCCTGATCCTCCAGAACTTTGCTCTGGGGGAGACGGTTCCGCTGTTCCCGTCGCTTAACCTGCACTACGCGCGTAACTACGGCGCAGCGTTTAGTTTCCTTGCCGACAGCGGTGGCTGGCAGCGCTGGTTCTTTGCGGGTATCGCTCTCGGTATCTGCGTGATCCTCGCGGTGCTGATGTACCGCTCGAAGGCGACGCAAAAGCTGAATAACATCGCCTACGCGCTGATCATTGGCGGCGCGCTGGGCAACCTGTTTGACCGCCTGTGGCACGGCTTTGTGGTCGATATGATCGACTTCTACGTCGGCGACTGGCACTTCGCGACCTTTAACCTGGCCGACACCGCAATTTGCGTTGGCGCCGCGTTAATCGTGCTGGAAGGCTTCCTGCCTAAACCCGCCGCGAAAGAGCAGGCGTAACACACTCGCCCGGCGGCGTAACGCCACCGGGCAAAACAAGCGAGCAATTTGCATGTCTAAATCCGTACAGAGCAACAGCGCGGTTCTCGTTCACTTCACGCTGAAGCTGGATGACGGCTCCACGGCCGAATCCACCCGCAATAACGGCAAACCGGCCCTGTTTCGTCTTGGCGATACCTCCCTGTCTGAAGGTCTTGAGCAGCAGCTTCTGGGCCTGAAAGAGGGAGAGAAAAAAGCCTTTTCGCTGGAGCCGGATGCCGCGTTTGGCGTGCCGAGTCCGGACCTGATCCAGTATTTCTCGCGCCGCGAGTTTATGGACGCGGGTGAACCGGAAATTGGCGCGATTATGCTCTTTACCGCTATGGACGGCAGCGAAATGCCTGGCGTGATCCGCGAAATTAACGGCGACTCTATTACCGTTGACTTCAACCATCCGCTTGCCGGGCGTACCGTTCATTTTGATGTTGAAGTGCTGGAAATCGATCCTGCACTGGAGGCCTGAAATGCAGATCCTGTTGGCTAACCCGCGCGGCTTCTGCGCCGGTGTAGACCGCGCTATCAGCATTGTTGAAAACGCGCTGGAGATTTACGGCGCGCCGATTTATGTGCGTCACGAAGTGGTGCACAACCGCTACGTGGTCGACAGCCTGCGCGAGCGCGGCGCCATCTTTATCGAGCAGATCAGCGAAGTGCCGGACGGTGCGATCCTGATCTTCTCCGCGCACGGCGTCTCGCAGGCGGTACGTAACGAAGCGAAAAGCCGCGACCTGACCGTCTTCGATGCCACCTGTCCGCTGGTGACAAAAGTGCATATGGAAGTGGCGCGCGCCAGCCGTCGTGGTGAAGAGTCGATTCTGATTGGCCATGCCGGTCATCCGGAAGTCGAAGGCACCATGGGGCAGTACAGCAACCCTGAAGGGGGGATGTATCTGGTTGAGTCGCCTGAAGATGTCTTTACGCTGAACGTTAAAAATGAGGCCCGTCTGTCGTTTATGACTCAGACGACGCTCTCCGTAGACGATACCTCAGACGTGATTGACGCGCTGCGTCAGCGCTTCCCGAAAATCGTCGGTCCACGTAAGGATGATATCTGCTACGCGACCACTAACCGTCAGGAAGCGGTGCGCGCGCTGGCTGAACAGGCGGATGTGGTGCTGGTGGTCGGCTCCAAAAACTCGTCTAACTCCAACCGTCTGGCCGAACTGGCGCAGCGTATGGGGAAAGCGGCGTTTCTGATCGACGATGCTACGGACATTCAGGAAGCGTGGGTGAAAGAGGCGAAATGTGTAGGCGTCACCGCAGGCGCTTCCGCGCCGGATATTCTGGTGCAAAACGTGATTACCCGTCTGCAGGAGCTGGGCGGTGGCGAGGCTATTCCGCTGGAAGGGCGTGAAGAGAACATCGTTTTCGAAGTCCCGAAAGAACTGCGCATCGACGCCCGCGAAGTCGAATAGTCCTTTTTCTGATGAAAGGCCAGCACCTCCTGTGCTGGCCTTTTTTTTACCCGTTACTTTATCGTGACGACAAAATCATGTCTTTTACTGATATTTAAGTCGGTTTCACGTTAAATTCTAATTATCGGTGTTTTCAGTTGGCAGTGCTTCTCAAGGCTGGTTAATCTGAAAACGGTTTACATCATTTTAACGTAAGAGAATAACTATGCATGATGCACAGATCCGTGTCGCCATTGCGGGCGCGGGTGGACGTATGGGCCGTCAGCTGATTCAGGCGGCACTTCAGATGGATGGCGTCGCGCTTGGCGCGGCACTGGAGCGTGAAGGTTCGTCGCTTCTGGGGTCCGATGCCGGTGAGCTGGCAGGCGCAGGCCACACGGGCGTTACCGTGCAAAGCAGCCTGGAGGCGGTTAAAGAGGATTTCGATGTCTTCATCGATTTTACCCGCCCGGAAGGGACGCTCGCGCATCTGGCATTTTGCCGTCAGCACGGCAAAGGGATGGTGATCGGCACCACCGGTTTTGACGATGCGGGCAAGCAGGCTATCCAGGATGCATCCAAAGAGATTGCGATTGTCTTCGCCGCAAACTTCAGCGTCGGCGTTAACGTCATGCTGAAGCTGCTGGAGAAGGCCGCGAAGGTGATGGGCAACTATACCGATATTGAGATCGTAGAAGCTCACCACCGTTACAAGGTTGATGCGCCATCTGGTACGGCGCTGGCGATGGGCGAAGCGATTGCGCATGCACTTGATAAAGATTTAAAAGACTGCGCGGTCTATACCCGCGAAGGTTACACCGGCGAACGCGTGCCTGGCACCATTGGTTTCGCAACCGTGCGCGCGGGTGACATCGTCGGCGAACACACGGCGATGTTCGCCGATATTGGCGAACGTGTCGAAATTACGCATAAAGCCTCCAGCCGGATGACGTTCGCCAACGGCGCCGTACGTTCCGCTTTGTGGCTTAAAAGTAAGAAAGATGGCCTTTTTGATATGCGAGACGTGCTCGATCTCAACAATTTGTAAGCATTATTACCCATCGTGATGTGGTTATTGCAGTCGTAATTGTTTGATTGCATAGGGCAATATTTTATTGCCCTTTTATTTTATCTGTTTCATCGCGTGCTTTTGCTTAATGCTCTAAAAATATATCTCTTATAGCGTTTTAACGTTACTGAAATGTAAATTTTGACCATCCGGTCTACTTTTTCATGTTCCAACACGACATTTTTTATTAAACCCGGCGCGCAAGCGTTTTCTGCGGTGATTTACCTGATCTTTTTGTCGCTTAAGCTCTGTTCCGCTCGCCAGGCTTGCAAAAGGCTAAGCAAAATATCCGTTTTAAGTTGACTTTTACCCACCAAATCTCCAGAATGCCGCCGTTTGCCAAAAATCCGCTGGCAACACATTTGCATTGATTCATGACATGGTTATGAATTAATATGCAAATAAAGTGAGTGAATATTCTCTGGAGGGTGTTTTGATTAAGTCAGCGCTATTGGTTCTGGAAGACGGAACCCAGTTTATCGGTCGGGCCATAGGGGCAACGGGTTCGGCGGTTGGGGAAGTCGTTTTCAATACTTCAATGACCGGTTATCAAGAAATCCTCACTGATCCTTCCTATTCTCGCCAAATCGTTACTCTTACTTATCCTCATATCGGCAATGTCGGCACCAATGCGGCTGACGAAGAATCTTCTCAGGTACATGCGCAAGGCCTGGTCATCCGCGACCTGCCGCTGATTGCCAGCAACTTCCGCAATACTGAAGACCTCTCTTCTTACCTGAAGCGCCATAACATCGTGGCGATTGCCGATATCGATACCCGTAAGCTAACGCGTCTGCTGCGCGAGAAGGGTGCACAGAACGGCTGCATCATCGCGGGTGATAACCTCGATGCGACGCTGGCGCTGGAAAAAGCGAAAGCCTTCCCGGGCCTGAACGGCATGGACCTGGCGAAAGAAGTGACTACTGCTGAAGCCTACAGCTGGACTCAGGGTAGCTGGACGCTGGAAGGCGACCTGCCGGAAGCGAAAAAAGAGAGCGAGCTGCCGTTCCACGTGGTGGCCTACGATTTCGGCGCCAAGCGCAACATCCTGCGTATGCTGGTTGACCGCGGCTGCCGCCTGACGGTGGTTCCGGCACAAACGTCCGCCGAAGACGTGCTGAAGATGAATCCGGACGGTATTTTCCTGTCCAACGGCCCTGGCGACCCGGCGCCGTGTGATTATGCCATCGCCGCTATCAAGTCCTTCCTGGAAACTGATATCCCGGTATTCGGCATCTGCCTCGGCCATCAGCTGCTGGCGCTGGCGAGCGGAGCGAACACCGTCAAGATGAAGTTCGGCCACCACGGTGGTAACCACCCGGTAAAAGATATCGATAACAACACGGTGATGATCACCGCGCAGAACCACGGCTTCGCCGTCGATGAAGCCTCAATGCCGGCTAACCTGCGCGTGACCCATAAGTCGCTGTTCGATGGCACCCTGCAGGGGATTCATCGCACCGATAAGCCTGCGTTCAGCTTCCAGGGCCACCCGGAAGCGAGCCCGGGCCCGCACGACGCCGCGCCGCTGTTCGATCACTTCATCGAACTTATCGAGCAATACCGTAAGACCGCTAAATAATCAGGAGCCGAGAAGACAATGCCAAAACGTACAGACATAAAAAGCATCCTGATCCTTGGCGCTGGCCCGATCGTCATCGGCCAGGCCTGCGAATTCGACTACTCCGGCGCGCAGGCGTGTAAAGCCCTGCGCGAAGAGGGTTACCGCGTAATCCTGGTAAACTCTAACCCGGCAACCATCATGACCGACCCGGAAATGGCCGATGCAACCTACATCGAGCCGATTCACTGGGAGGTGGTGCGTAAAATCATCGAGAAAGAGCGTCCGGACGCGGTGCTGCCAACCATGGGCGGCCAGACGGCGCTGAACTGTGCGCTGGAGCTGGAGCGTCAGGGCGTGCTGGAAGAGTTCGGCGTGACCATGATTGGTGCGACCGCCGACGCGATTGATAAAGCAGAAGACCGTCGCCGCTTCGACGTGGCGATGAAGAAAATCGGCCTCGACACCGCGCGTTCCGGTATCGCACATAACATGGAAGAAGCGCTGGCCGTCGCGGCTGACGTGGGCTATCCGTGCATCATCCGTCCATCGTTCACCATGGGCGGCACCGGCGGCGGTATCGCCTACAACCGCGAAGAGTTCGAAGAGATTTGCGAACGCGGTCTGGATCTCTCCCCAACCAAAGAGCTGCTGATTGATGAATCGCTGATTGGCTGGAAAGAGTACGAGATGGAAGTGGTGCGTGATAAAAACGACAACTGCATCATCGTCTGCTCCATCGAAAACTTCGATGCGATGGGTATCCACACCGGCGACTCCATCACCGTTGCGCCAGCCCAGACCCTGACCGACAAAGAGTATCAAATCATGCGTAACGCCTCGATGGCGGTACTGCGTGAAATCGGCGTGGAAACCGGCGGTTCTAACGTGCAGTTCTCGGTGAACCCGAAAACCGGCCGTCTGATTGTTATCGAAATGAACCCGCGCGTGTCCCGTTCCTCCGCGCTGGCCTCTAAAGCGACCGGCTTCCCGATTGCGAAAGTGGCGGCGAAGCTGGCGGTGGGTTACACCCTCGACGAGCTGATGAACGACATCACCGGTGGCCGCACGCCTGCGTCCTTCGAGCCGTCCATCGACTACGTTGTCACCAAAATTCCACGCTTCAACTTCGAGAAGTTCGCAGGCGCGAACGACCGTCTGACCACCCAGATGAAGTCTGTCGGTGAAGTGATGGCGATTGGCCGCACGCAGCAGGAATCCCTGCAGAAAGCGCTGCGCGGCCTCGAAGTGGGCGCGACTGGCTTCGACCCGAAAGTGAGCCTGGACGACCCGGAAGCGCTGACCAAAATTCGCCGCGAGCTGAAAGACGCGGGCGCTGAGCGTATCTGGTACATCGCCGATGCCTTCCGTGCGGGCCTGTCCGTCGACGGCGTGTTCAACCTGACCAACATCGACCGCTGGTTCCTGGTGCAGATTGAAGAGCTGGTGCGTCTGGAAGAGCAGGTCGCGGAGCTGGGCATCACCGGCCTGGACGCTGATTTCCTCCGCGTGCTGAAGCGTAAAGGCTTCGCCGATGCGCGTCTGGCTAAGCTGGCGGGCGTGCGTGAAGCGGAAATCCGCAAGCTGCGCGACCAGTATGACCTGCACCCGGTCTACAAGCGCGTGGACACCTGTGCGGCTGAATTCTCGACCGACACCGCCTACATGTACTCCACCTATGAAGACGAGTGCGAAGCGAACCCGTCCGTCGACCGCGACAAGATTATGGTGCTGGGCGGCGGTCCAAACCGTATCGGCCAGGGCATCGAGTTCGACTACTGCTGCGTACACGCCTCGCTGGCGCTGCGCGAAGACGGTTACGAGACCATCATGGTGAACTGTAACCCGGAAACCGTCTCTACCGACTATGACACCTCTGACCGCCTCTACTTCGAGCCGGTTACCCTGGAAGACGTGCTGGAAATCGTGCGCATCGAGAAGCCAAAAGGCGTTATCGTGCAGTACGGCGGCCAGACCCCGCTGAAGCTGGCGCGCGCGCTGGAAGCAGCAGGCGTGCCGGTTATCGGCACCAGCCCGGACGCGATTGACCGTGCTGAAGACCGCGAGCGTTTCCAGCAGGCGGTTGACCGTCTGAAGCTGAAACAGCCGGCGAACGCCACCGTCACCGCCATTGAAATGGCCGTTGAGAAGGCGAAAGAGATTGGCTACCCGCTGGTGGTGCGTCCTTCGTACGTGCTGGGCGGCCGCGCGATGGAAATCGTGTATGACGAAGCCGACCTGCGCCGCTACTTCCAGACCGCTGTGAGCGTGTCGAACGATGCGCCAGTGCTGCTCGACCGCTTCCTCGACGACGCGGTGGAAGTGGATGTGGACGCCATCTGCGACGGCGAAATGGTGCTGATTGGCGGCATCATGGAGCACATCGAGCAGGCTGGCGTGCACTCCGGCGACTCCGCCTGTTCTCTGCCGGCGTACACGCTGAGCCAGGAGATTCAGGACGTGATGCGCCAGCAGGTGCAGAAGCTGGCCTTCGAGCTGCAGGTTCGCGGCCTGATGAACGTCCAGTTCGCGGTGAAAGACAACGAAGTCTACCTGATTGAAGTGAACCCGCGTGCGGCACGTACCGTACCGTTCGTCTCCAAAGCCACCGGCGTACCGCTGGCGAAAGTGGCGGCGCGCGTGATGGCGGGCCAGACGCTGGCGCAGCAGGGCGTGACCAAAGAGATCATTCCACCGTACTACTCGGTGAAAGAAGTGGTGCTGCCGTTCAACAAATTCCCGGGCGTTGACCCGCTGTTAGGGCCAGAAATGCGCTCTACCGGGGAAGTGATGGGCGTGGGCCGCACCTTCGCCGAAGCGTTCGCGAAGGCGCAGCTGGGCAGTAGCTCCACCATGAGAAAATCAGGCCGTGCGCTGCTCTCCGTTCGCGAAGGCGACAAAGAGCGCGTGGTTGACCTGGCCGCCAAGCTGCTGAAACAGGGCTTCGAGCTGGACGCAACCCACGGTACGGCGATTGTGCTGGGCGAAGCCGGCATCAACCCGCGTCTGGTGAACAAGGTGCATGAAGGTCGTCCGCACATTCAGGACCGTATCAAGAATGGCGAGTACACCTACATCATCAACACCACCGCAGGCCGCCAGGCGATTGAAGACTCCAAGCTGATTCGCCGCAGCGCGCTGCAGTACAAAGTGCACTACGACACCACCCTGAACGGCGGTTTCGCGACGGCCATGGCGCTGAACGCGGATGCCACCGAGAAGGTGATTTCGGTTCAGGAAATGCACGCGCAGATTAGCAAGTAAGTAAAAATGCCCGGTGCCGTTCGGTTGCCGGGCATTCTCCCATCTTCAGAACCTTCTGGTTTTTCATCCGCTTTCAGTCAGTTAGCCTAAAATGGTTAGGTCGATAACGAAATTCAACTGAGAGCAGGGGAAAACACCATGCAAAATAAATTACTGATCGCTTCCGTTCTGGCTGCCACGACAATGTTCACCGTTGCGGGCTGTTCGTCTAATCAGGCCGTAAAAACCACCGATGGCAAAACCATTGTCACCGACGGCAAACCGCAGGTAGATGACGATACCGGTCTGGTGTCGTATAAAAACGCCGAAACCGGTCAAACCGAGCAGATCAACCGTGACCAGGTGAAATCCATGGGCGAGCTGGATAACTAATTCAGAATTCTGACGTAAGCCCGTCAATAATATTCACTATTAGCCTGTTGAATTACTGACTACACTCTTTTGTTAAAAGAAAGCAGTAACAACAGGCTAATCAATGATTCTGATAATTTATGCCCATCCTTATCCGCAGCACTCGCATGCGAATAAGCGGATGCTTGAGCAGGTAAGGACGCTTGATAACGTAGAGATACGTTCCCTCTATCAACTTTATCCCGATTTTAATATCGATATCGCCGCCGAACAGGAGGCGCTCTCCCGTGCCGATCTGATTATCTGGCAGCACCCCATGCAGTGGTACAGCACGCCCCCGCTCCTGAAGCTGTGGATTGATAAAGTCTTCTCCCACGGCTGGGCGTATGGCCACAACGGCAATGCGCTAAAAGGAAAAAGCCTGATGTGGGCGGTCACCACCGGCGGCGGTGAAAGCCATTTTGATATCGGTTCCTTCCCGGGTTTTGACGTTCTGGCTCAGCCGCTGCAGGCGACTGCGCTCTATTGCGGTCTGAACTGGCTCCCGCCTTTTGCGATGCACTGCACGTTTGTTTGCGACGATGAAACGCTGCAGGCGCAGGCTCGCCATTATAAACAACGCTTACTTGAGTGGCAGGAGACGCACCATGGATAGCCATACGCTGATACAGGCGCTGATTTACCTCGGCGCGGCGGCGCTGATTGTGCCCGTGGCGGTACGCCTGGGGCTGGGCTCGGTGCTCGGCTACCTGATTGCGGGCTGCGTCATTGGGCCGTGGGGCTTTCGGCTGGTCACGGATGCCGAGGCGATTCTCCATTTCGCTGAAATCGGCGTGGTGCTGATGCTGTTTGTGATTGGCCTGGAGCTCGACCCGCAGCGGCTGTGGAAGCTTCGCGCCTCGGTATTTGGCGGCGGCGCGCTGCAGATGGTGGCCTGCGGCCTGCTGCTGGGCGGCTTCTGTATTCTGCTGGGGATGGACTGGAAGGTGGCAGAGCTCATCGGCATGACGCTGGCGCTCTCCTCGACGGCGATTGCCATGCAGGCGATGAACGAGCGAAATCTGACGGTCTCCCAGATGGGACGCAGCGCGTTCTCGGTGCTGCTGTTCCAGGACATTGCCGCTATCCCGCTGGTGGCGATGATCCCGCTGCTGGCGGCCAGCGGCTCTTCTACCACGCTGGGCGCTTTCGCGCTGTCGGCGCTGAAGGTGGCGGGCGCGCTGGCGCTGGTGGTGCTCCTTGGCCGCTACGTGACCCGCCCGCTGCTGCGGTTTGTCGCCCGCTCTGGCCTGCGCGAAGTGTTCAGCGCCGTAGCGCTGTTCCTGGTGTTTGGCTTCGGTCTGCTGCTGGAGGAGGCCGGGCTGTCGATGGCGATGGGGGCGTTCCTCGCAGGCGTTCTGCTGGCGAGCTCTGAATACCGTCACGCGCTGGAAAGCGATATCGAGCCGTTCAAAGGACTGCTGCTGGGGCTGTTTTTCATCGGCGTCGGGATGTCCGTCGACTTCGGCACGCTGGTGACGCACCCGCTGCGGATCGTCATCCTGCTCGTCGGCTTCCTGGTCATTAAAATGGTGATGCTGTGGCTGATTGCTCGCCCACTGAACGTGCCGGGCAGGCAGCGCCGCTGGTTCGCCGTGCTGCTGGGGCAGGGGAGTGAATTTGCGTTCGTGGTCTTTGGCGCCGCGCAGATGGCAAACGTGCTCGATCCCGAGTGGGCGAAGGCGCTGACGCTGGCGGTGGCACTGTCGATGGCGGCGACGCCGGTGCTGCTGGTGGTGCTGACGCGCCTGGAAAAATCGGGCAGCGAGCAGGAGCGCGAGGCCGACGAGATCGACGAGGAGCAGCCGCGCGTCATCATCGCCGGATTTGGCCGCTACGGGCAGATCGTGGGTCGTTTACTGCTGTCGAGCGGGGTGAAAATGGTCATCCTCGATCACGATCCCGACCATGTCGATACCCTGCGTAAATTTGATATGAAGGTGTTTTACGGGGATGCGACCCGCGTCGATCTGCTGGAATCCGCCGGGGCGGCAAAAGCCGAGGTGTTAATTAACGCCATTGACGATCCGGAAACCAGCATGCAAATGGTGGAGCTGGTAAAAGAGCATTTCCCGGCGCTGACTATTATCTCCCGCGCGCGCGATGTGGATCACTACATCCGGCTGCGACAGGCTGGCGTAGAGGCGCCTGAACGTGAAACGTTCGAAGGTGCGCTGAAGTCTGGCCGAGTGGCGCTGGAAAACCTGGGGCTCGGGGCGTATGAAGCGCGTGAGCGTGCAGACCTGTTCCGCCGCTTTAATACCGAGATGGTTGAAGAGATGGCGGCGATGGCCGGCAATACGGCCACCGAGCGCGCGGCGGTGTTCAAACGCACCAGCGCGATGCTGACGGAAATCATTAACGAGGACCGTAACCACCTGTCGCTGATCCAGCGCCATGGCTGGCAGGGCACGGAAGAGGGCAAGCATACCGGCGATCCGGCTGACGAGCCCGAGAGTAAACCTTCCGCGTGAAGTGGAGTTGCCAGCAATATTAAAAAATTTCTTTATCTTTACCCTGCCGCCAGTCGACGAAAGATTAAGCTTTCCGTATAGTGGCGGCAATTTTTTGCATCCGGGAAATTTTCAATGATCAGTCTGATTGCAGCGCTGGCGGTGGACCGCGTTATCGGTATGGAAAATGCCATGCCGTGGAACCTGCCTGCCGATCTCGCATGGTTTAAACGTACTACGTTAAACAAGCCGGTAGTGATGGGCCGCCTGACCTGGGAGTCGATTGGTCGTCCATTGCCGGGCCGTAAGAATATCGTTATCAGCAGCCAGCCGGGCACTGACGATCGCGTCGAATGGGTAAAATCAGTAGACGAGGCGATTGCTGCATGCGGCAATGCCGAAGAGATCATGGTGATTGGCGGTGGGCGCGTGTACGAGCAGTTCCTGCCAAAAGCGCAAAAGCTGTATCTGACCCACATTGATGCAGAAGTGGAAGGGGATACCCATTTCCCGGACTACGATCCGGACGAGTGGGAATCGGTATTCAGCGAATTCCACGACGCGGATGCACAGAACTCCCACAGCTACTGCTTCGAGATTCTGGAACGTCGTTAAGTGATTTTCCCTCTCCCGGCCGGGAGAGGGAATAGCGTATCAGGAGGCAACGGCCTCACTTTCTCCTAAGTCCAGCTGTCGGTTGGACGGCTGCACAAAGTAAGCTTTATCTTCCCAGCGTAAGCAGGTTAACTCTCCGCCCCAGCAGCATCCGGTATCCAGACCGTAAATCCCTTCCGGTGTTCCTTTTCCTTCCAGCGCAGCCCAGTGACCAAATACCACGCTGTACTCGCTGGTCACCGGTCCCGGAATGGCAAACCACGGTTTCAGCGGAGCGGGCGCGCTTTCCGGCGTCTCTTTGGAATACATGTCCAGCTGTCCGTTCGGGAAGCAGAAGCGCATGCGGGTGAACGCGTTGGTGATAAAGCGCAGACGGGCCAGACCGCTGAGATCCTCGCTCCAGTGGTTCGGCATATCGCCGTACATGGCATCGAGGAAGAAAGGATACGAGTCGCTCGCCAGCACCGCCTCAACGTCACGCGCGCAGGTTTTCGCCGTCTCAAGATCCCATTGTGGCGTGATCCCGGCATGCGCCATGACCAGCTTTTTCTCTTCGTCGATCTGCAGCAGGGGCTGACGGCGCAGCCAGTTAATCAGATCGTCTGCGTCCGGCGCATCCAGCAGTGGGGTGAGGCGATCTTTAGGTTTGTTGCGGCTGATCCCGGCGAAAACCGCCAGCAGATGCAGATCGTGATTGCCCAGCACCATGCGGACGCTGTCGCCCAGCGATTTGACGAAACGTAATACTTCAAGGGAGCCGGGGCCACGCGCGACTAAATCGCCCGTCAGCCAGAGCGTGTCCTGTCCTGGCGTAAAGTCGACCTGTTTTAACAATGCGATCAGTTCATCGTAGCAACCGTGAACGTCGCCAATCAGATATGTAGACATTAGATTAATGAATGAGTGTGGTTACGGCGAGACGGAACACAGGAATGGCAACGCGGAAATCATTGCCATCGACGTCGACCATTTCATAATGGCCTTGCATAGTACCCATCGGCGTTTCAATCACCGCGCCGCTGGTGTACTGGTACTCTTCGCCAGGAGCGATGTGGGGCTGTTCACCAACCACACCTTCGCCCTGAACTTCAATTTCGCGGCCATTGCCGTTAGTGATAAGCCAGTAGCGCCCGCGCAACTGCACGGGCATCCGCCCCAGATTGCGAATGGTCACGGTGTAAGCGAAAACAAAACGTTCTTCGTCCGGTGAGGACTGTGATTCAACATAGACGCTTTGTACATGGACACATACGCGGGGCGAATCAATCATGGCTTAACTCTCCTTCGGCGGCGCATTATCGCTGATGTAATTAGCCAGCTTGCAGTACTGCTCTACGGAAATGTTCTCTGCACGCATTGCCGGGTCGATCCCCAGCTCGGCTAACACCTCAACGGTAAACGAATTGCTCAGGCTGTTACGGATCGTTTTACGGCGCTGGTTAAAGGCTTCTGTGGTAATGCGGCTCAGTACGCGCAGATCTTTAACCGGATACGGTTTCGTCTTGTGCGGCACGAGGCGCACAACCGCTGAATCCACTTTTGGTGGTGGTGTGAACGCTGACGGCGGTACTTCGAGTACCGGGATCACGTTGCAGTAATACTGTGCCATCACGCTTAAACGACCATACGCTTTACTGTTCGGGCCTGCAACCAGACGGTTAACAACCTCTTTTTGCAACATGAAGTGCATGTCGGTAATGGCATCAGTATAGCTAAAGAGGTGGAACATGAGCGGCGTGGAGATGTTGTACGGCAGGTTGCCGAAGACGCGCAGCGGCTGGCCCATTTTTTCGGACAGCTCGCCAAAGTTCATGGTCATGGCGTCCTGCTGATAGATGGTCAGCTTCGGCCCGAGGAACGGGTGCGTTTGCAGGCGTGCGGCCAGATCGCGGTCCAGTTCGATGACGGTCAGCTCGTCGAGGCGTTCGCCTACCGGCTCGGTCAGCGCGGCAAGGCCCGGGCCGATTTCGACCATCGCCTGACCTTTTTGCGGATTAATAGCCGAGACAATGCTTTCGATCACGAACTGATCGTTAAGGAAGTTTTGCCCGAAACGTTTACGGGCTAAGTGGCCCTGATGGACTCGATTAGTCATTGAGTATTAACAATCATTTTGATGGCGAGATTAAGCGCCGTAATAAAACTGCCGACATCCGCTTTCCCCTGGCCTGCCAGATCCAGCGCAGTACCGTGGTCAACGGACGTTCGAATAAAGGGTAAACCGAGGGTGATATTCACCCCGCGGCCAAAGCCCTGGTATTTTAGCACGGGCAGGCCCTGATCGTGGTACATCGCGAGCACGGCGTCGGCATTATCCAGGTATTTCGGCTGGAAAAGGGTATCTGCAGGCAGCGGCCCGCTGAGGTTCATCCCCTTCGCCCGCATTTCGTTGAGTACCGGAATGATGGTGTCGATCTCTTCGGTGCCCATGTGCCCGCCTTCACCGGCGTGCGGATTCAGGCCGCAGACCAGCACGTGCGGCTGCGGGATCCCAAACTTTGTCTGCAGATCGTGATGCAAAATCCCGATGATCTCGCGCAGGAGTTCAGGGGTGATCGCGTCAGGAATGGCTTTGATCGGCAGATGGGTGGTCACCAGCGCAACGCGCATCTCCTCCGTCGCCAGCATCATCACCACTTTCGGGCTGTGCGAGCGCTCTTCGAAGAATTCCGTATGCCCGGTAAAGGGTATACCCGCTTCGTTGATGACGCCTTTGTGGACGGGGCCGGTAATAAGGGCGGCAAATTCGCCCTTCAGGCAACCGTCGCAGGCGCGCGCAAGGGTTTCAACGACATAGTGACCGTTTTCCGTGCTGAGCTGGCCCGGGATGACCAGCGTACGAAGGGGAACTGAAAGAAGGGTGAGCGTACCGGCTTGCTGGGGTGCAGGCTGTTGGCCTTCAACGTAAGGGATGAGCGTTAAAGGCAGACCGAGCAGCGTTGCCCGGTCTTGTAACAGTGTTGCATCGGCGCAGACAACCAGTTCTACCGGCCAGCTGCGCTGGGCGAGCTGGACAACGAGGTCAGGCCCAATCCCGGCGGGTTCGCCGGGCGTGATAACAACACGATGCTGTTTCATTAGTTGCTCAGAACTTTCACGTAAGCGCTGGCGCGTTGTTCCTGCATCCAGGTTGCTGCTTCTTCAGAGAACTTACGGTTAAACAGCATACGGTAGGCTCTGTCTTTCTGTGCCGCATCCGTTTTATCAACGTTACGGATGTCCATCAGCTCGATCAAATGCCAGCCGAATGAAGAGTGGACCGGCGCGCTGATCTGGCCTTTGTTCAGCTTCATCAACGCATCGCGGAAGGCAGGATCGTAGATATCCGCAGCCGCCCAGCCCAGATCGCCGCCCTGGTTAGCAGAGCCTGGATCCTGAGAGAGCTCTTTTGCTGCTTTCGCAAATGAGGTTTTACCGCTCTTAATGTCAGCTGCGATCTGTTCCAGCTTCACACGCGCCTGATCGTCAGTCATGATCGGTGACGGTTTCAGAAGAATGTGGCGAGCGTGAACTTCGGTGACGGAGATATTTTGGCTCTGGCCGCGCAGATCGTTCACCTTCAGAATGTGGAAGCCCACGCCTGAACGGATAGGACCGACGATATCCCCTTTCTTCGCCGTGCTCAGCGCCTGGGCAAAGATGGATGGCAGCTCCTGAATACGGCCCCAGCCCATCTGGCCGCCTTTCAGCGCCTGTTGGTCAGCGGAGTAGGTGATTGCCAGCTTGCCAAAGTCGCCGCCGTTACGCGCCTGTTCAACAATAGAACGCGCCTGGCTTTCGGCTTCCGCAGCCTGATCGGACGTTGGGTTCTCTGGCAGTGGGATCAGAATGTGGCTCAGGTTCAGCTCTGTGCTCGCATCGTTCTGGTTACCCACCTGTTTTGCCAGCGCGTCGACTTCCTGAGGCAGGATGGTAACGCGGCGACGCACTTCGTTGTTACGCACTTCCGAAATCAGCATCTCTTTACGGATCTGGTTACGGTAGGTAGCGTAGCTGATGCCGTCATAGGCCAGGCGGCTGCGCATCTGGTCTAAAGACATATTGTTCTGCTTCGCGATGTTAGCGATCGCCTGATCGAGCTGCTCGTCAGTGACCTTCACACCCATTTTCTGCCCCATCTGCAGAACGATCTGATCCATGATCAGACGCTCCAGGATCTGGTGGCGCAACGTGGCGTCATCCGGAAGCTGTTGACCGGCTTCGCCCGAATTGAGCTTCACCGATTTCATCAGACCGTCAACGTCACTTTCAAGCACGACGCCGTTGTTAACCACAGCAGCGACTTTATCAACAACCTGGGGGGCCGCGAAGCTGGTATTCGCAACCATAGCGACACCGAGCAGCAGCGTTTTCCAGTTCTTCATACTTTTTCCATTTCAATTAATCGCAAAGCGGATTACGTTGCAAATCAAGCACATTACAAGGCGCTACTGTACGGCAGAATATTCGAGCGCAGCATTTTCTGCGTACCCAGACCGTAGTTGGAACTCAGGCCGCGTAACTCGAAGTTAAAGCCAATCACGTTATCGTATTTGCTCTGATTGTTTTGAGTATCCCAGCCGTTAAGCTTGCGTTCGTAGCCGACACGCAGCGCGTAACAGCAGGAGTTATATTGCAGACCCACCATCTGGTCAGCAGGTTTATTGGCGTTAGTGTCGAAGTAGTATGCGCCTACGATTGACCAGCGGTCGGCGATCGGCCAACTCGCTGCGCCACCCACCTGCGAGATACCGTCTTTATACTGTTCTGCACCAGCATATGATGGCAATGTTGCCTGAATATATTCCGGGCTGGCGTAACGATAAGTCAACTGCACCATACGGTCTTCATCGCGACGGTACTCAATAGCCGCACTACTTGTGGCAATATTATCGAGGCGAGTGTCATATTGCACACCACCGCGCAGACCCCAACGATCGGTCATACGCCAGTAAGTATCTCCCGCCCAGACCAGCGATCCCGTTTTGTTATCTTTCTCCCAGTTAATGTTGTCATCACCGGTGCGTGACTCGGTGAAATAGTAGATTTGACCAACAGAAACGTTAAAACGTTCAACGGCAGCATCATCATAAACACGTGTTGTGACGCCGGTCGTTAACTGGTTAGCAGACGCGATGCGGTCAAGACCGCCGTAAGTACGGTCACGGAACAGGCCGCTGTAGTCAGACTGCAGTAAAGAGGAGTCGTAGTTCTGGATTTTGCTCTGGTCGCGGTATGGCACGTACAAATACTGCATACGCGGTTCAAGCGTTTGGGTATAACCATCCGCCAGCAGAGCCATATCACGTTCGAAGATCAGCTTCCCGTCCATTTTGAACTGCGGAAGCGTTCGGTTGACCGACTCCTCAAGGTTGGCATTTCTACTGGCATTGTAATTATCGATATTTTTTTGCTGATAGTGAGTCGCCATCAGCTTGGCTTCGGTATTCAGGCTCGCCCAGTCGTTAGACCACGGCAGATTGATCGTCGGCTCAAGGTGAACACGCGTCGCTTCAGGCATGTCCGAATCCGTGTTAACGAAATGTACCGCCTGAGCGTAAACCCGGGTGTCGAATGGACCCACGTCATTCTGATACCAGTTAACGTCCAGCTGTGGCTCTGCCCCATATGTAGGCGTGGACTGGTCAGAAAATACCTGGAATTGCTTGGTCGAGACGGTTGCGTCAAAGTTCTGTACCGCATAGCCTACGCTGAATTTCTGCGTGGCATAGCCATCGGTACTTGAGCCGTATTTGGACGAGAAGTCATTAAAATAAGACGAATCGCTAACTTTGGTGTAGTCAACATTAAAGCGCCATACCTGATCCATTACCCCGGCATGCTGCCAGTAGAATAACCAGCGGTGCTTGTCGCCTTCGGTCGGATGCTCGTCCTGGAAGACTTTATCGGACGGCAGATAATCCAGCTCCATCAGACCCGCACCGGCGTGGGTCAGATAGCGGAACTCGTTTTCCCACATGATGTTGCCGCGCTTGTGGATATAGTGCGGCGTGATCGTCGCATCCATGTTTGGCGCGATGTTCCAGTAATACGGCAGATAGAACTCAAAGTAGTTCGACGTGCTGTACTTGGCATTCGGGATCAGGAAACCGGAGCGACGTTTGTCACCGACGGGAAGCTGCAGATAAGGGCTGTAGAATATGGGTACTGGACCCAGCTTAAAGCGGGCGTTCCAGATCTCTGCGACCTGTTCTTCGCGGTCATGGATAACCTCGCTCCCGACCACGCTCCAGGTATTTGAACCCGGCAGACATGATGTGAACGTACCGTTTTCCAGGATCGTATAGCGGTTTTCACCGCGCTGTTTCATCAGGTCAGCGTCGCCGCGCCCCTGGCGACCCACCATCTGGTAATCACCTTTCCAGACGTTAGTATCTTTAGTATTCAGGTTTGACCAGGCTTTCGGACCTTTCAGGATGACCTGATTGTCGTCATAGTGCACATTACCCAGCGCATCCACCGTTCGTACCGGCTCGGCCGCATCTTCCGGCTGCTTCTGGTGCAGCTGCACTTCGTCTGCCTGCAGGCGGCTATTGCCCTGGTTAATATCGACATTGCCCGTAAACGTGGCATTGTCAGGGTAAGTCCCTTTCGAACTGTCGGCAGTAATGGTTACCGGCAAGCTATTTGTATCGCCACTCACCAGTGGGCGATTATAACTTGGGACGCCAAGCATACACTGCGAGGCGAGATCGGCCGCCAGCCCCTGTTGACTGTACAGGGCGGAGCCAATCATTGTGGCCAGGAGGGTGGGGATACGTTTTTTCATACGTTGTATTTTATTGTTCCGTCATCAGTGGCTACGGCTTACAAACGCTCAGAGACTATCTTACTCATCTGCGCAGTACCAGCGTTAATCCTGCCCGTTTGCGTGCCAGAGTGTTAGGCTCGCTATCGAATGACGAGTATGATAAAGCAAATTATAGGCGATGTCCTTCAATTGACCGTGACTTGAACACAGTGATGATGACGTTGCGTCGGCCAGGAATATGACTATCCGGGGAGTATATGCAGTATTGGGGTAAAATAATCGGCGTTGCGTTCGCCATCATCATGGGTGCCGGGTTCTGGGGAATTGTGCTTGGGCTTATTATCGGCCATATGTTTGATAAGGCGCGCAGCCGCAAAATGGCCTGGTTTGCCAATCAGCGCGAGCGTCAGTCACTCTTTTTCTCCACCACCTTTGAGGTCATGGGGCACTTAACCAAATCCAAAGGGCGTGTCACAGAAGCCGATATTCAGATTGCCAGCGTTTTTATGGATCGCATGAACCTGCACGGCGACTCCCGTCTGGCAGCGCAAAATGCGTTTCGCATCGGTAAGTCGGATAATTATCCGCTTCGCGAAAAAATGCGTCAGTTCCGCAGCATCTGCTTTGGACGTTTTGATTTAATTCGGATGTTTCTGGAAATTCAAATCCAGGCGGCCTTCGCAGACGGCTCACTTCACCCTAACGAACGTGACGTGCTGTACGTCATTGCGGAAGAGCTGGGCATCTCCCGTATGCAGTTCGATCAGTTCCTGCGCATGATGCAGGGCGGGGCGCA
This sequence comes from Enterobacter sp. QK-SA4, assembly GCF_056856775.1. Taxonomy (NCBI): domain Bacteria; kingdom Pseudomonadati; phylum Pseudomonadota; class Gammaproteobacteria; order Enterobacterales; family Enterobacteriaceae; genus Enterobacter; species Enterobacter sp. QK-SA4. The sequence continues at coordinate 4,048,970 of NZ_JBXFXH010000007.1, read as the reverse complement.
GTTTGGCGGTGGCTATCATCAGCAGTCGTCCGGCGGTGCCTGGCAGCAGGCGCAGCGTGGTCCGACGCTGGAAGACGCCTGTAACGTGCTTGGCGTTAAGCCCTCTGACGATCAGACCACGATTAAACGTGCCTATCGCAAGCTCATGAGTGAACACCATCCGGACAAACTGGTCGCGAAAGGCTTACCGCCAGAAATGATGGAGATGGCGAAGCAAAAAGCGCAGGAAATCCAGAAGGCGTACGAGCTCATTAAAGAGAAGAAAGGTTTCAAATAAAAAAAGCCCGACGATGTCGGGCTTTTTTTTAGAAGTCCACCGGGGCTTTAAACGTCATCGCGTTACCGAAGGCCGGATGGGTGATGGTGAGCGTCTGCGCATGGAGCTGCAGACGTGGCGCTAAGGCCAGCGCTTCAGGCGGCGCGTAGAAGCGGTCGCCCAGAATCGGATGACCCAGGGCGAGCATATGCACGCGCAGCTGGTGCGAACGTCCGGTAATCGGCTTAAGCAGGACGCGCGCGGTATTATCCGGAGCGTACTCCAGCACTTCGTACTCGGTCTGCGCGGCCTTGCCGGTTTCGTAACACACCTTCTGCTTAGGCCGGTTCGGCCAGTCGCAGATCAGCGGTAAATCCACCAGGCCTTCCGCCTGCGCGGGGTGGCCCCAGACGCGGGCGACATACTGCTTTTTCGGCTCGCGCTCGCGGAACTGGCGCTTTAACTCGCGTTCCGCCGCTTTGTTCAGCGCTACCACAATCACGCCGCTGGTGGCCATATCCAGGCGATGGACAGACTCCGCCTGCGGATAATCGCGCTGAATGCGCGTCATCACGCTGTCTTTGTGCTCGTCCAGACGCCCCGGCACGGACAACAGGCCGCTGGGCTTGTTGACCACCATAATGTGTTCATCCTGATACAGAATGACCAGCCAGGGATCCTGCGGCGGATTGTAAGGCTCCATCACCATCTTGCGCTCCGTTTACTGATGCGTCACAACGATAAGACGCAGGGCATCCAGACGCCAGCCAGCCTGATTCAGGCTTTCCAGCACCTGCTGACGGTTGCTTTCAATCGCCGCCAGCTCGTCGTCGCGGATGTTCGGGTTGACCGCTTTTAACGCCTCCAGACGGGACAGCTCCGCAGACAGTTTCTCGTCGGCTTCACTGCGCGCGGCGTCAATCAGCGCTCTGGCCGCTTTTTCAATCTGGGTTTCGCCCAGTTGCAGAATCGCGTGCACATCCTGCTGTACCGCGTTCACCAGCTTGCTGCCCGTATGGCGGTTTACCGCGCTCAGCTGTCGGTTGAAACTCTCGAATTCAACCTGTCCTGCCAGGTTAGTGCCGTTTTTGTCCAGCAGCAGGCGGACGGGCGTTGGCGGCAGGAAACGGGTGAGCTGCAGCTGTTTCGGCGCCTGCGCTTCCACAACGTAGATCAGCTCTACCAGCAGGGTGCCCACCGGCAGCGCCTTGTTTTTCAACAGGGAGATGGTGCTGCTGCCGGTATCGCCGGAGAGAATCAGGTCCAGCCCATTGCGGATCAGCGGGTGTTCCCAGGTGATGAACTGGGCATCTTCACGGGACAGCGCCACATCACGCTCGAAGGTGATGGTGCAGCCATCTTCCGGCAGGCCCGGGAAATCTGGAACCAGCATGTGATCGGACGGGGTCAGGACAATCAGGTTCTCGCCGCGATCGTCCTGGTTGATGCCGACGATGTCGAACAGGTTCATGGAGAAGCCGATCAGGCTGGTGTCATCATCCTGCTCTTCGATGCTCTCTGCCAGCGCCTGCGCTTTCTCACCGCCGTTGGAATGGATCTCCAGCAGGCGATCGCGGCCCTGTTCCAGCTGTGCTTTCAGCGCGTCATGCTTCTCACGACAGGATTTAATCAGATCGTCAAAGCCCTCGGTGTTTTCCGGCGCGGCCAGGTAGCCGATCAGATCGCCATGCACTTGATCATAAATGGTGCGGCCCGTCGGGCAGGTATGTTCAAACGCGTCCAGACCTTCGTGGAACCAGCGTACCAGCACGGACTGCGCGGTTTTTTCCAGATACGGCACGTGGATCTGAATATCATGCGCCTGACCGATACGATCCAGACGGCCGATACGCTGCTCCAGCAGATCCGGGTTAAACGGCAGATCGAACATCACCAGGTTGCTGGCAAACTGGAAGTTACGGCCTTCAGATCCGATTTCCGAGCACAGCAGAACCTGTGCGCCGCTGTCCTCTTCCCCGAACCACGCCGCGGCGCGGTCGCGCTCGACGATGGACATGCCTTCGTGGAACACGGCGGCGCGAATGCCTTCACGCTCGCGCAGAACCTGCTCCAGCTGCAGCGCGGTGGCCGCTTTAGCGCAGATCACCAGCACTTTCTGGGAGCGGTGCGCGGTCAGGTAGCCCATCAGCCACTCCACGCGCGGGTCGAAGTTCCACCAGGTGCCGGTATCGCCTTCAAATTCCTGGTAGATTTGTTCCGGATAAAGCATGTCGCGGGCGCGCTCTTCCTGGGTTTTGCGCGCCCCCATAATGCCGGAGACTTTAATCGCCGTCTGATACTGCGTCGGCAGCGGCAGTTTAATCGTATGCAGCTCGCGTTTCGGGAAGCCTTTAACGCCGTTACGGGTGTTACGGAACAGCACGCGGCTGGTGCCGTGGCGGTCCATCAGCATGTCGATCAGCTCTTTACGCGCGGATTCCGCGTTGTCGCTGTCGCTGTTCGCAGCCTGCAAAAGCGGCTCGATATCCTGCTCGCCAATCAGATCGCTCAGGGTGTTGAGCTCGTCATCAGAAAGACGCTTGCCCGCCAGCAGCATGGCGACGGCATCCGCGACCGGACGGTAGTTATTTTGTTCTTCCACGAACTGCGCAAAGTCGTGGAAACGGTTTGGATCGAGCAGGCGCAAGCGGGCGAAGTGGCTTTCCAGACCCAGCTGCTCCGGCGTTGCGGTCAGCAGCAGAACGCCAGGCACGCGCTCGGCAAGCTGCTCGATAGCCATGTATTCGCGGCTCGGCGCGTCTTCGCTCCAGACCAAATGGTGCGCCTCGTCAACAACCATAATGTCCCACTCGGCATCGCACAGGTGCTCAAGACGCTGCTTGCTGCGGCGCACGAAGTCCAGAGAGCAAATGACCAGCTGTTCGGTTTCAAACGGGTTGTCGGCATCGTGCTGCGCTTCGGCATAGCGTTCATCGTCGAACAGGGAGAAACGCAGGTTAAAGCGGCGCAGCATTTCAACCAGCCACTGGTGCTGCAGAGTTTCTGGCACCACGATCAGCACGCGTTCTGCAGCGCCGGAAAGCAGCTGTTGATGCAGGATCATGCCCGCTTCGATGGTTTTACCCAGGCCCACTTCATCTGCCAGCAGCACGCGCGGCGCGTGGCGACGGCCCACGTCGTGGGCGATGTTCAGCTGGTGGGGGATCAGGCTGGTGCGCTGGCCGCGCAGGCCGCTCCACGGCATGCGGTACTGTTCACTCTGGAACTTACGCGCGCGATAGCGCAGGGAGAAGCGATCCATACGGTCGATTTGCCCGGCAAACAGGCGGTCCTGCGGCTTACTGAACACCAGTTTGCTGTCGAGCAGCACTTCACGCAGGACGACATTGGCTTCATCCGTATCAAGACGAGTACCAATGTAGGCGAGCAGTCCATTCTCTTCTTTTACGTCTTCAATCTTGAGCTGCCAGCCGTCATGGCTGGTCACGGTGTCACCCGGATTAAACATCACGCGGGTTACAGGGGAGTCATTGCGAGCGTACAGACGGTTTTCACCGGTGGCAGGGAAGAGGAGGGTAACCATACGCGTATCGATTGCTACGACGGTTCCTAATCCAAGTTCGCTTTCTGTATCGCTGATCCAGCGTTGACCAAGTGTAAAAGGCATAGTTGTTCGGCTCTAATCTTTAATTGCAGGCAATAGTTCGACTACCGTCAAAAAAGACGGTCATCGAAAAATGGGTCCGGGAATGGAAAGGGCGCTATGGTACTGGATGGCAGCCATTTCGTCACGCGTCAAAATAGGCCAAGTTGCCCTGTCACTAGTGTAGCAAAATCATCGTCGATGAAGGGCAAAATTCCGTCGGCAACCGGCTGAAGCTGACGCGTCAGATAGTGTTCGTAATCCAGAGGAGAATGCTGATAATCCACGGGTTCCGGGCCGCTAGTGGTCCAGACGTATTTAATGGTTCCCCGGTTTTGATATTGCGGCGCGCGGCCACGGCGGACGTTTTCTTCATCCGCCAGACGCGCGGCGCGTACGTGCGGAGGAACGTTGCGCTGGTACTCCGCCAGCGGGCGGCGCAGGCGCTTGCGGTATACCAGCTGCGCGTCAAGTTCGCCCGCCATCAGGCTGGCTATCGTCTCGCGCACGTAGTCCTGATACGGCTCATTGCGAAACACCCGCAGATAGAGCGTCTGCTGGAACTGCTGCGCCAGCGGCGTCCAGTCGGTACGTACCGTCTCCAGCCCTTTAAAAACCATCCTCTGCGCGTCACCTTCCTGAATCAGCCCGGCGTAGCGCTTCTTGCTGCCCTGATCGGTGCCGCGAATGGTGGGCATTAAAAAGCGGGCGAAATGGGTTTCAAATTCCAGCTCCAGCGCGCTGGTTAACCGCTCTTTCTGCAAATGTTCCTGCCACCAGTCGTTCACGAAGGCGACCAGCGCTTTGCCGATTTGCGCGGCGTCGTCTTCAGAGTGCGCGCCCTTAAGCCACACAAAGGTGGAGTCGGTGTCGCCGTAGATGACGTCATAGCCCCGGGACTCAATCAGCGCTTTGGTCTGGCGCATGATCTCGTGCCCGCGCATGGTGATCGAGGAGGCCAGACGCGGATCAAAGAAGCGGCAGGCGCTGGTGCCCAGCACGCCGTAAAAAGCATTCATAATGATTTTTAGCGCCTGAGAAAGGGGCTTGTTGCCGTGGCGCTTGGCCTCATCGCGGCCGTGCCAGATGTTTCCCACGATTTCAGGCAGGCAGTGTTTTTCCCGCGAGAAGCGTGCGCCGAGGAAGCCTTCGGTGCTGTGCTCATCATCAGGCTGGGCCAGGCCTTCCACCAGCCCGACGGGGTCGATCAGGAAGGTGCGGATAATCGACGGGTAGAGGCTTTTGTAATCCAGCACCAGAACGGAGTCATACAATCCTGGCCGGGAGTCCATGACGTATCCGCCGGGGCTGGCCTGCGGCGGCACGTCCCCGAGGTTGGGGGCGACGTATCCTGCCCGATGCATCCGCGGAAAATAGAGGTGGCTAAAGGCCGCTACGGAGCCGCCGTGTCTGTCGACGGCCAGGCCGTTTACCGTCGCGCGCTCCAGCAGGAACGGCATAATCTCGGTTTTGTGGAAGATCTGCGTGACCAGCTCGCAGTCTTTCAGGTTATAGGTGGCGAGCGCGGGTTTGTCTTCGTTAAAGCGCCGGTCAATTTCGTCCATTCTGTCCCAGGGGTTGTCGATGGATTTGCCTTCGCCAAGCAGCTCCTGCGCGACGGCTTCCAGGGAGAATGAAGAGAAGTTCCAGAAGGCGGATTTTAGCGCCTCGATGCCGTCGATAATCAGGCGACCGTTAGCCTGCGCGAAGAAAACGCCGTTCTTAAAACCGTGTTCGCGCCATTCCAGCTCGCTGTTTCCGCGCCCCAGCATCAGCGGGATGCGGTAGCGCTCGGCGTGTTTTTGCAGCACGCGCAGGTCAAACTGCACCACGTTCCAGCCGATCAGGACGTCGGGGTCGTTGTCTGCAAACCACTGGTTAAGCTTCTCCAGCAGCTGCGGGCGGCTGTTGACGTACTCAAGCCGGAAATCCAGCGCGGAGGCATCGCCATTCGGCGGCCCGAGCATATAGACAACCCGATCGCCGCAGCCTTCCAGACCGATGCAGTACAGTTCGCCGTGGCGGGTGGTTTCAATATCCAGTGAGACCCACTTCAGCGGCGGGCGGTAGTGCGGATTGGGCTTCAGGCGCGCGTTAACGAGGCTGCCGCTATGATCGGTGCCGTCGACCCAGACGGGGGCAGTAATAAACCGCTCCATCAGAAAGCGTTCCGGTGGGCGAATATCCGCCTCGTAGAGCGTCACGCCCGCCTCGCGGAGCAGCTTTTCATAGCGCATCAGCTGACGATGGGCGCGACAGTAGAGGCCGTAAACCGGCTGGCGTTGGAAATCTTTCAGCTCAAGCGGGGTGATGCGCCAGCCGTTTTCGCCGCGCAGCAGCTGCTTCACCTTCTCGACGTGGGCTTCAGGAATAAAGGCAACGGATTCCTGCGGGGGCAGCGTAACGTGCAGCGGACCGCTGTCGGTTGCCAGCCAGAACGCGACCTCGGTGCCCTGAGGGGTATCCCGCCAGTGTCGGGTCAGTAAAAAACCTTCTTGCGCCTGCGCCACGCCGTTATCCCAGAAAACAAAACCAGGCCTGATTATAGCCTGGTTAAGGTTGTTTTGCTGGGGTTTTATACAGTATCTGTTTTGCCAGATTGCGCTGCGCTTGTCCAGCCTGCAAACTACTGCCCGTAATAGGCCTTCGCGCCGTGCTTGCGCAGGTAATGCTTATCCAGCAGGGTTTGCTGCATATCCGGCAGCTGCGGCGCCAGCTGGCGACAGAAGATCCCCATATAGGCGACCTCTTCGAGCACGATGGCGTTATGCACCGCGTCTTCTGCGTTTTTACCCCAGGCAAACGGGCCGTGGGAGTGCACCAGCACGCCGGGCATCTGCGCCGCGTCGATCCCCTGTTTTTCGAAGGTTTCGACAATCACATTCCCCGTTTCCCACTCGTACTCACCGCCGATCTCCGCATCGGTCATCAGACGCGTGCAGGGAATGGTACCGTAGAAGTAGTCCGCGTGGGTGGTGCCGGTCGCCGGGATGGACTGGCCCGCCTGCGCCCAGATGGTGGCGTGGCGCGAATGGGTATGCACGATGCCGCCGATGCTCGGGAATGAGCGGTACAGCAGGCGGTGAGTCGGCGTATCGGAGGACGGTTTTTTCTTACCTTCGACCACTTCGCCGGTCTCGAGGCTGACAACGACCATATCGTCTGCGGTCATCATCGTGTAATCCACGCCGGAAGGCTTAATCACCAACACGCCTTTTTCGCGGTCAACGGCGCTGACGTTGCCCCAGGTCAGGGTGACCAGATTATGTTTCGGCAGCGCCAGGTTGGCTTCGAGAACCTGACGTTTGAGATCGTCTAACATTGTTGTCTCCCTGCCCGGTGAGCGTAGCGTCACCGGGCATTCCGTACTTAGCGTTTTGAACCGTAATAGACTTCGTTCCAGCGCAGCGCGTCCTTGAAGGCGGGCAGGCGGGTATCGTTATCAATCACGGTCAGCTCGATATCGTGCAGCTCGGCGAACTGACGCATGTCGTTCAGATCAAGGGCGTGGCTGAACACCGTGTGGTGCGCGCCGCCGGCCAGGATCCATGCCTCAGAGGCGGTTGGCAGATCAGGCTGCGCTTTCCACAGGGCGTTGGCGACCGGCAGTTTCGGCAGAGAGTGCGGCGTTTCAACCGCATCGACGCAGTTCACCAGCAGGCGGAAGCGATCGCCCAGGTCGATCAGGCTGGCGTTGATGGCCGGGCCCGTACGGGTGTTGAAGATCAGGCGCGCCGGATCGGCTTTACCGCCGATGCCGAGGTATTGCACGTCGAGGATCGGTTTCTCTTCCACGGCGATCGTCGGGCACACTTCCAGCATGTGCGAGCCGAGCACCAGGTCGTTGCCGTTTTCGAAGTGATAGGTGTAGTCCTCCATAAAGGAGGTGCCGCCCTGCAGACCGGTCGACATCACCTTCATGATGCGAAGCAGAGCGGCAGTTTTCCAGTCGCCTTCGCCCGCAAAGCCGTAGCCCTGCTGCATCAGACGTTGTACCGCCAGGCCCGGCAGCTGTTTCAGGCCGTGGAGGTCTTCAAAGGTAGTGGTAAAGGCGTGGAAGCCGCCCTGTTCCAGGAAGCGCTTCATGCCCAGCTCGATGCGCGCCGCGTCCAGCACGTTCTGACGCTTGTCGCCGTTGATTTGTGCCGCAGGCGTCAGGCGGTAGCTGCTTTCGTACTCGTCCACCAGCGCGCTCACGTCGCCGTCGCTGATTTCATTCACCACCTGCACCAGGTCGCCCACGGCCCAGGTATTTACGGAGAAGCCGAACTTGATCTGCGCGGCCACTTTGTCGCCGTCGGTGACCGCCACTTCACGCATGTTGTCGCCGAAACGCACCACTTTCAGATGGCGGGTATCCTGTTTGGATACTGCCTGGCGCATCCAGGAGCCGATACGCTGTTGCGCTTTGCCATCCTGCCAGTGGCCGGTGACCACCGCGTGCTGCTGGCGCATACGCGCGCCGATGAAGCCGAACTCGCGGCCGCCGTGCGCGGTCTGGTTCAGGTTCATAAAGTCCATGTCGATGCTGTCCCACGGCAGGGAGGCGTTGAACTGGGTATGGAACTGCAGCAGCGGTTTGTTGAGGATAGACAGGCCGTTGATCCACATTTTGGCGGGTGAGAAGGTGTGCAGCCACACCACCAGACCGGCGCATTTATCGTCGTAGTTGGCGTCGCGGCAGATGTGGGTAATTTCATCCGGCGTGGTGCCCAGCGGTTTCAGCACCAGTTTGCACGGCAGTTTAGCTTCCGCATTCAGCGCGTTAACGACGTGCTCCGCGTGTTTCGTCACCTGCTGCAGCGCTTCCGGTCCGTACAGATGCTGGCTGCCAATCACAAACCACACTTCATAGTTATTAAAAATGGTCATCATCGTGTCCTTAATGGGTCAGGGTTGCCGTAGTGTCCGCGGTGCTTTTGGCCGGGGCGGCGACAGGGAGATAGTGAAGTTCGGCGCTTTTTGCCCATTGCTGGTAGCGCTGATAAAGCTGTTCAAAGCGCTGTGCCTGTTGGGTGCGCGGCTGGAGCGTGTTTTCGACGGCGCTCGCCATATGCTGCTGTGCGGTCGGGATGTCGGCATGGACGCCCGCGGCCACGGCGGCGAAAATCGCCGCGCCCAGCGCGCAGCACTGATCGGAGGCCACAATCTGCAGCGGACGGTTCAGCACGTCGCAGCAGGCCTGCATGATCACCGGGTTTTTACGGGCGATGCCGCCCAGCGCCATCACGTTGTTCACGTCGATGCCCTGCCCGGTGAAGCACTCCATAATGGCGCGGGCACCGAAGGCCGTTGCGGCAATCAGACCGCCGAACAGCGCGGGCGCGTCGGTCGCCAGGTTGAGATCCGCGATCACCCCTTTCAGGCGCTGGTTGGCAAACGGCGTGCGGCGGCCGTTAAACCAGTCCAGCACCACCGGGAGGTGATCGAGAGACGGATTTTTGGCCCAGGCGTCGGTAAGCTGCGGCAGAAGCTGCTTTTTGCTGTCGGCTATCTGGGTTTTCAGTTCAGGATGCGCCGCCGCCAGCCGATCCAGCGGCCAGCCCAGCACGCGGCCAAACCAGGCGTAGATATCGCCAAACGCGGACTGACCGGCTTCCAGACCGATAAAGTCCGGCACCACGCTGCCGTCAACCTGGCCGCAGATGCCTTTCACCGCGCGGTCGCCGACGGTGGCTTTATCCGCCGTCAGGATGTCGCAGGTGGAGGTGCCGATAACTTTCACCAGGGTGTTTGGCTGTGCGCCCGCACCCACGGCGCCCATATGGCAGTCAAAGGCGCCGCCGGAGATGGCCACGTTCTGAGGCAGGCCGAGGCGCGTCGCCCACTCTTCGCAGAGGGTGCCGACCGGAATATCAGCGGTGAAGGTGTCGGTAAACAGCGGGTACGTCAGGCTCTTGTTGATGATCGGATCGAGCTCGTCGAAGAACGTAGCCGGAGGCAGACCGCCCCAGCTTTCGTGCCACAGGGATTTATGCCCGGCGCTGCAGCGGCCGCGGCGGATATCCTGCGGGCGAGTGGTGCCGGAGAGCAGGGCAGGCACCCAGTCGCACAGCTCAACCCATGACGCCGCAGCCTGCGCAACGGCTGCGTCGGCACGGGTGACGTGAAGGATCTTGGCCCAGAACCATTCGCTGGAATAAATCCCGCCGATGTAGCGCGAGTAGTCTGTCTTGCCCGGCTGATGGCACAGGCGCGTAATGGCTTCAGCCTCTTCTACGGCGGTGTGGTCTTTCCACAGCACGAACATGGCGTTCGGGTTGTCGGCAAACTCCGGGCGCAGCGCCAGCACGCGGCCTTCGGCATCCACAGGGGCCGGCGTGGAGCCGGTGCTGTCGACGCCGATTCCGACAATCTCAGCCCGCTGGGCGTCGGTCAGTTCAGCCAGAACGGTTTTGATCGCCGCTTCCATCGACTCGATATAGTCACGCGGGTGGTGACGGAACTGGTTGTTAGGCGCATCGCAGTAGCGCCCCTCTTGCCAGCGCGGGTACCACTCAACGCTGGTTGCTATCTCCTGGCCGGACGTACAGTCCACTGCCAGCGCGCGAACCGAATCGCTGCCAAAATCGAGGCCAATCGCAATTGCCATGGTGTTGCTCCATCGAAAAAACAGGTATGGAAGAACATTAGAGACTGGGGAAAAAAGTCGTCAGGCAGGATCCGCTAATCTTATGGACTAAATTGCTGTTACAACGGAAAGTGTGACGCCGTGCAAATATTCAATGTGGACATTTCTGCCGCACTTATAGACACTTTTGTTACTGGTTATCTGCCTGCTCTGGCGGAGAAATCAGGGGGGAAAGGCTGAAACATGGCGGACGTAAAAGCGGCGTGATGCTTTTTGGATCTTTTCGCGGGCCATTTTAAAGCTGCTTTTAGTGATATGGACAATTGGTTTCCTTCAGGACCCTTGGGAGAACTGAATCTATGGCCGAAACGCAAAACGATCCCCTGCTGCCGGGATACTCGTTTAACGCGCACCTTGTGGCGGGACTGACCCCTATCGAGGCTGAGGGATACCTCGACTTTTACGTCGACCGACCGCTCGGCATGAAAGGGTATATCCTCAATCTGACCGTGCGAGGAGAAGGGATCATCAAGAACGGTGACCAGCAGTTTGTCTGCCGCCCCGGCGATATCCTGCTGTTCCCGCCGGGGGAGATCCACCACTATGGCCGTCATCCCGATGCCAAAGAGTGGTATCACCAGTGGGTCTATTTCCGTCCGCGCGCCTACTGGCAGGAGTGGCTTTCGTGGCCAGCTATTTTTGCGCACACCGGTTTTTATCGCCCGGATGAGGTTCATCTGGCGCAGTTTCGCGAGCTTTTTGCGCAGATTATCGAGGCGGGACAGGCCGGTGGTCGCTACGCCGAACTGCTGGCGATTAACCTGCTCGAACAGCTGCTGCTTCGCCGCATGGAGGCGATTAACGAGTCGCTTAACCCCCCGCTGGACAACCGCGTGCGCGACGCCTGCCAGTACATCAGCGACCACCTGGCCGATAGCCAGTTTGATATCGCCAGCGTTGCTCAGCACGTCTGCCTGTCGCCGTCGCGGCTGTCGCATCTTTTCCGCCAGCAGCTGGGCGTCAGCGTATTGAGCTGGCGCGAGGATCAGCGCATCAGCCAGGCGAAGCTGCTGCTCAGCACCACCCGGATGCCGATTGCCACCGTGGGGCGTAACGTGGGCTTTGAGGATCAGCTCTATTTCTCCCGGGTATTTAAAAAATGCACCGGTGCCAGCCCGAGCGAATTCCGCGCGGGATGTGAATAAACGGTAAAAAAAGATAAACAAACAGGTGAATGCAGAAAGCAACCTGTAAACTATTCAGACAATTGTTGCCTTGACGCGGTGCGGGGCGCTAAGCAGAATCGCTGATTCGTTTTCTGACCGGAATAGTTATGCAGGCATTGCTGGAACACTTTATTACCCAGTCCGTTATGTACTCGCTCATCGCCGTGGCGCTGGTGGCGTTTCTGGAATCGCTGGCGCTGGTTGGGCTGATCCTGCCCGGCACCGTGATGATGGCAGGGCTTGGGGCGCTGATTGGCAGCGGCGAGGTTAATTTCTGGCAGGCGTGGCTGGCCGGGATAATCGGCTGCCTGCTCGGTGACTGGATCTCCTTCTGGCTGGGCTGGCGCTTTAAGAAGCCGCTGCACCGCTGGTCGTTCATGAAAAAGAACAAAGCCCTGCTGGATAAAACCGAGCATGCGCTGCATCAGCACAGCATGTTTACCATCCTCGTCGGCCGCTTTGTCGGGCCAACGCGTCCGCTGGTGCCGATGGTGGCGGGGATGCTGGATCTGCCCGTCGCAAAATTCGTGGTGCCGAACATTATCGGCTGCGTCTTCTGGCCGCCGTTCTACTTCCTGCCGGGGATCCTCGCGGGCGCTGCCATCGATATTCCTGACGGTATGCAAAGCGGTGAGTTTAAGTGGCTGCTGCTGGGCACGGCTGTGCTGCTGTGGCTGGCGGCATGGCTCTGCTGGCGGCTGTGGCGCAGCGCGAAAGCCAGCGTCGATCGTCTGACGCGCTATCTCCCGCGCACTCGTCTTTTGTGGCTGGCCCCGCTGACGCTGGGTGTGGCCGTGGTAGCCCTGGTCGCGCTGATTCGCCACCCGCTGATGCCGGTGTACGGTGAGATTTTATTGAAAGTGGTGAGCCGTTAAGGACTTTTTCCCTCTCCCTGTGGGAGAGGGCATCAGACGGCACGAATGCCCAACAGTGAAGACGCCCCCGCTTTACCGCTCAGCAGTTCTTCTGTTTTTCCATCCCACAAAATACGCCCTTCGGCAATCACTACCGATCGCGGGGCGATGCGGGCAGCATCCTCAATACTGTGTGAAACCATCAGCATCGTCAGCTGCTGGCGCTGACAGACGTCCTGCACCAGGGCGAGCATCTCCTGGCGCAGCGCGGGATCGAGCGCCGAGAACGGCTCATCCAGCAGCAGGATCGGCTGCTCGCGGACCAGACATCGCGCCAGCGCCACGCGCTGACGCTGGCCGCCGGAAAGCTCGCCCGGGAGCCTGTCGATGAACTCGTTGATCCCCATCTGGGCGGCAATGATCTCCAGCTTCTGACGCTGGGCATCGTTCAGCCTGAGTCCCGGATGCATTCCCAGCGCGATGTTTTGCCGCACCGTCAGGTGGGTAAACAGGTTGTTTTCCTGAAACAGCATTGAGACCGGACGTTTTGCGGGCGGCGTGTGGGTATGATCTTGATTGTTAATGGCGATCGCACCGCTTGCCGGCTGCAGAAAACCCGCAATCAGATTAAGCAGCGTGCTTTTTCCCGCGCCGCTTGGGCCAAGTACGGCGATCATCTCCCCCTGGCGCACGGAGAGCGTGAAGCGCATCGGCAGATGCTGATAAAGCCAGGTTACATCAGTCAGTTTTAACATCACGCCCCGGAAGTTTCTCGATAACGGTAAATAAGGCAAAGCACAGCAGCAGCAGTAACAGTGCGGTGACCGCGCCGTCCTGGCTGCGGTAAGAGCCGATTTGCTGATAGAGCCAGTATGGCAGCGTGCGGAAATCGTCATTGCCGAACAGCGCCACGACGCCAAAGTCTCCAATAGAGAGCACGCAGGCAAACGCCAGCGCCTGCGCCAGCGGACGTTTCAGTGCGCGCAGTTCGACCACCTTCAGCCGCTGCCAGCCCTGCATGCCCAGCGACTGGCACAGCAAACCGTAGCGGCTGTTGACGTCGCGCATCGGGTTTTCCAGCACTTTGAGCGCGTAAGGGATGGCCATTAAGGCGTTGGTAAAAATCACAATGCCGTCGGCGCTTTCCGGCAGGCCGACGGTGCTGTTGAACAGTAAAAAGAAGCCCGTCGCCAGCACGATGCCCGGCATCGCCAGAATCAGCATGCCCGTCAGCTCCAGCATTTGCCCGGCCTTACGGGCCTGACGCGCGTAGAGTTCGCGGCTGCTCCACAGCAGCATCATGGTCAGCATGATGCACAGTAACCCTGCCGCCAGCGCGATACGCAGCGAGGTCCAGGTCGCCTGCCAGAGGACGGGCTGTTGCAGGACGGAGATGAGATTGAGGTTCAGTCCGTCAACGATAACGGCCATCAGCGGCGGCAGCAGAAGCAGAAGCGCCAGCGCGATCAGGATAAAATCGGTAACGCGGCTGTGCAGGCTGTCCTGCGGATCGCGCCAGCCGGTTATTTGATTACTGCCCGCGGGAATGGCTTTACTCAGCCGCTGGCTCAACAGGACCAGCACAAGGCAGCACGCCATCTGCACCATCGCCAGCAGCGCGGCGCGACCGGGATCGTAGTCGTAACTCAGTGCCTGGTAAATCGCCAGCTCAATAGTGGTGGCCTGCGGCCCGCCGCCGAGCGACAGCACGGTGGCAAAGCTGGCAAAGCAGAGCATAAAGATTAACGCCGCGACGGGCGGGATCTGACGGCGCAGCCACGGCCATTCGACAAAGCGGAAGAATGACCAGCCGCGCATGCCGAGCTGAGCCGCAATCTGGCGCTGTTCGCCGGGAATATTTTCCAGCGCCTGCAAAAAGAGGCGCGTCGCCATCGGCATATTGAAAAACACGTGCGCCAGCAGAATGCCCTGCAGTCCGTAAGGCGAGAATGACCATTCCAGACCAAGCTGGCCGAACAGCGAAGCCAGCCAGCCCTGGCGACCGTAAACGCTGAGGATCCCAAATACCGCCACCAGCACGGGCAGGATCAGCGTCATGGCACAAAGGCGAAGCAGCGCCTCTCTGCCTGGGAAACGCCGACGATACAGCGCGCGCGCCAGGAAAATAGCCGGGATCGCCGACAGCAGGGCAGAGAGAGACGCCTGCCAGAAGGAGAACCGGATAACGTGCCAGAGGTAGCTGTCGTGCCAGAGGGCGAGCAGGTCGCTCTCTGGCGCGTTGAACCACAGCGCAAGAAAAGCCCCCAGGCTGACCGCCACCATCACTGTGGCGGCGAGCAGCCCGGGAAGTAACCAGCCGGGAATCAACGGCTGACGGCGCGTTGCCATTCACTTACCCATGCTGCACGCTGCGCGGCGACCTGCTGCGGCGTAAACTCCAGCGAGGTGTTTGGTTTGGTCAGTTGCTCGAAACCTGCGGGCAGGGTAACGTTCGTGACCGGATACATCCAGTTGCCTGCGGGAATCGCATTCTGGAAAGCCGGTGAAACCATAAACTTCAGGAACTTCTCGGCCAGCTCCGGCTGTTTGCTGGCAGCGGTACGCGCGGCCACTTCCACCTGCAGATAGTGCCCTTCAGCAAAATTAGCGGCAGCGTAGTTATCTTTCTTCTCGGCGATAATGTGGTAGGCCGGAGAGGTGGTGTAGCTCAGCACCAGGTCGCTTTCGCCTTTCAGGAACAGGCCATAGGCTTCGCTCCAGCCTTTGGTGACGGTGACGGTTTTAGCGGCCAGTTTCTGCCACGCCTCCGGCGCTTTATCCCCGTAAACCTTTTGCATCCACAGCAGCAGGCCCAGGCCTGGCGTACTGGTGCGCGGATCTTCATAAATCACGCGCCATTTCTGGTCACTTTCCACCAGCTCTTTCAGGCTCTTCGGCGGGTTTTTCAGCTTATTTTTGTCGTAAACAAAAGCAAAGTAGCCATAGTCGAACGGCACAAAGGTGTCGTTTTTCCAGCCTCCCGGCACGTTAACGGCCTCTGCCGCGACGCCGCTTTTGGCAAACAGTTTGGTCTGCGAGGCGGCTTCCAGCAGGTTGTTATCCAGCCCGAGCACCACGTCGGCCTTGCTGTTTTTCCCTTCCATGCGCAGACGGTTGAGCAGCGATACGCCATCTTCCAGCGCCACGAACTTCAGTTCGCAGTTACAGTCCGCTTCGAAAGCTTTTTTGACTACCGGGCCAGGGCCCCAGTCGGCAGAGAAGGAGTCATAGGTGTAGACCGTCAGGACGGGCTTCGCAAAAGCAGGCAGCGCAAACAGCGCCAGCAGGGGGAGAACTTTTTTTAACACTTTGCACCTCAAAGTTGAGTGGCAAAGGATTTTGAGAGACAGCCTCAAATCCCTTCGCCGGCGTTATCCGGATCAGGTTCGACGGGTATTATCTCAGCGCACATCTGTGATGCAGCACCCCGTTGAGAACGGCGCTATTGTAATGATTTGGTGAATATTACGAAAGCGTTATGGCTCCGGCGGCGCAAACCAGGCGGATTTAAAATCAAACCAGCCCAGGGTGTTCATCCGCAGGCCGCGCATGCTGCGCTGGCCCTGGATCATCAGCCAGTGGTGGATCAAGGGTACGATCGCCTGCTCGGCCAGCAGCTGCTGGCACCACGCTGCAAGATTCATTTCGCCCGCGCGCCACAGGGCGGCGTCCTGCTGCCAGTCACGGTCGATGCAGTGCTGGATCAGCGGGACTTCATACAAATGCGAGAAAAGGGAAAAATCGAGCGGCAGGGTAAAGTTGGCGCTGTTGAGCCAGATATCACTGGCGATCTCCCCCTGATGCCATTCGTCATAGTCCACTTCCCTGACCTCTAACCTGACCCCCTCGGCTGCCAGCAGCCGGGTCATGATTCTGGCGATAAAACGATGCTCCACGTGCTCGCGGTAGTAGGTCAGGGTGATGGACTCCAGCCCTGCGGGTTTGTCGCAGTGCACCGGGCGGGCGTGGTGCCAGCGCGGAAGCAGGCCGTACGCCGGGAACCAGTATGTCTGGTACTGCTCTTCCGCATGGTAAATCAGATTGGAAGGGGACAAAACGTGGCTGATCCACTTGCGGACGGCCTGATTTGCCCCACGGTGGGTGCGGCGGTCAAACAGGAGATAGTAACACCCTTCCTCGAGGCGACTCTCCACGGCTTTTTCTCCCGTGGTGGGGCCTTCCAGCGTCAGCCCGCAGCTCAGGTCTTCATTGAGATCCGGCAATACCCAGACGTTCACTTCGTCGATCAGCGCCCGATAGCCAAAGTAGTCGTCGAACGCGCGGATTTTCAGCTGGTTGCTGTTATTGCGGGACACGGAGTAAGGCCCGGTGCCAATCGGCAGGCTGGCAAAGTTGTTCATTGATTCCCACTCGCCGGGCAAAATCATCGACGGCACATAGCCCAGCAGCCAGGGAAGCCACTTATCCTGCTGCGACAGCTCAATATCCAGCGTCCAGGCCGTGGGCGAGTGGACGCGGGAGATATGCGAGTAGAGTGGGAGCCTGCGGGCACGTTCCAGGGAGGCGATAACGTCGTGCATTTCCAGCTCGCGGCCGTGGTGAAAGTGGATACCGGGGCGTAAAAAAAAGCGCCAGTGAAGCGGGGAAACCTGCTGCCAGTGGTGCGCGATATCCGCCTCCAGTTCCCCGTTTTCCTCATTTATCCGCGTCAGGCCGCTGAAGATTTGCCGGGCCATGTGGGTTTCAGAGCGGCGTAAGGCCGTGCCGGGCAACAGATTTTTCATCGGGCGATAGTAGAGCACCCGCAGAATGTGTCGGCCCTGACGAAAGCTGCGCCCGAGGTGGGAAACCAGCATCTGGCGCACGGCGGCTTTGTCGCCCACCAGCTGTACCAGCTGATCGATGCGATCCTGCTCGAGCAGATCTTCCGCGCGCTGCTGCTGCAGCGCCAGCCCGGTATAGAGGAAAGTCAGCCGCGAGCGTTTGCCGCGTCCCGCCTCCGCTTCCCAGCTTAACCAGCCCTGCTGCTGCATGGTGTTGAGCAGCGTGCGCATATGGCGGCGGGAGCAGCTAAGCAGGTCAGCCAGCTCGTTGAGCGTGGTCTCCTGCGATTGCCCCTCGCAGCACTGCCAGAGGCGGATAAACTGTTGTTGCAGACGACCGGAAGGCATAAAAGGGGAACTCCTGACAAAAAACCAGCAATTTATTTATCCCTATATTAGGCCAATAATTTTCCCCGATGAAGCGAGGAGGTAAATTATGAAGAGGTCTACCGCACGTCAGTTCTATCAGCAGTACTTTTCAGCGACAAAAGGAGCGTCCTGGCTGGCCCGCCGGTGTGCAGAGCAACGGCTGAAAACGTTAGAAGAATTGATGCAGTGGGACGTTACAGCCCCGACCTCTTCCCGCTAACTCGCCTCGATCATGTGTGACTGAGTATTGGTGCTTATCACCCGCCAGCAAAATGTTTTTGCTGGCTTTTTTCGTTTACTATTCACCCAATTTCGATTCGCTTTCACAAGGACTTGCGCATGCTGTGGTTGATGACGATGGGGCGACGCCTGAACGGCGTGTATGCCGCTTTTATGCTGGTGGCCTTTATGATGGGCGTGGCGGGGGCGCTGCAGGCCCCGACGCTGAGCCTGTTTCTCAGCCGCGAGGTGGGGGCGCAGCCGTTTTGGGTCGGCCTGTTTTACACCGTTAACGCCATTGCCGGGATCCTGGTCAGCCTCGCGCTGGCGAAACGATCGGACAGCCAGGGCGATCGCCGCAGGCTGATCCTCTTTTGCTGCGCCATGGCCGTGGGTAACGCGCTGCTCTTTGCCTTCAACCGTCATTATCTGACGCTCATTACCTGCGGCGTGCTGCTGGCGTCGCTGGCGAACACCGCCATGCCGCAGCTGTTCGCGCTGGCCCGTGAATATGCGGATAACTCGGCGCGGGAAGTGGTGATGTTCAGCTCGGTGATGCGCGCCCAGCTTTCGCTGGCGTGGGTCATTGGCCCGCCGCTGGCCTTCATGCTGGCGTTGAACTACGGCTTTACCACCATGTTTTCCATCGCCGCCGGGATTTTTGTCATCAGCCTGGCGCTTATTGCCTTCGCGCTGCCGTCCGTGGCGCGCGTCGAACAGACGACGGATAAACCTGTCACCGAAGTGAGCGGCTGGCAGGACAAAAACGTCCGCATGCTGTTTATTGCCTCCACGCTGATGTGGACCTGCAACACCATGTACATCATCGATATGCCGCTGTGGATCAGCAGCGATCTGGGCCTGCCGGACAAGCTTGCGGGGATCTTG
Organism: Enterobacter sp. QK-SA4; assembly: GCF_056856775.1. NCBI lineage: Bacteria > Pseudomonadati > Pseudomonadota > Gammaproteobacteria > Enterobacterales > Enterobacteriaceae > Enterobacter > Enterobacter sp. QK-SA4. Next base: position 4,030,199 of record NZ_JBXFXH010000007.1, on the reverse strand, counting down.
ATGGGAACTGCCGCCGGGCTGGAAATTCCGGCAATGATTCTGGCGGGTTACTACGTTAAGCGGTTTGGAAAGCGCAGGATGATGATCGTCGCCGTGGCGGCCGGGGTGCTGTTCTACGCGGGGCTGATCCTTTTCCATTCGCGGGAAGCGTTGCTGGCGCTGCAGCTGTTTAACGCCGTGTTTATTGGGATTGTTGCCGGGATCGGCATGCTCTGGTTTCAGGATCTCATGCCCGGCCGTGCCGGCTCGGCGACCACGCTTTTTACCAACAGCATTTCAACCGGGGTGATTCTGGCGGGCGTGATTCAGGGGGCGCTGGCGCAAAGCTACGGCCATGCGTCTGTCTACTGGATGATTGCGGCGCTATCCGTCGTGACGCTTCTGCTAACCTGCCGCGTAAAAGACGTGTGATCGGATGAACGAAACGGAGCCCGGGAACGCCGGGCTCTGTGAACCGTTTTATTCTGAATACTGATATTTACGCTGCGCTCGTAGCGTCAGGTACATATGAACGAGGCCCATGAAGCCGTGTGCCCAGAAATATGTCTCAATAAAGACCGTCAGGAATTTATGCAAATCTAAGACGGATTCCGTGACGGACGAAACCGGCCCGAGCGTGGCGTTCAGCACGAACCAGGCCGCGCCGCAGAGTGCAACGCCCAGCAGCGCCAGCACGCCCAGACCTTGCACCGTTGCCGCCATACCGCCAGCATGCGCGTCAGGAAGCTGACGCTGCGCGAGGGTGCGAATATCGTCAACAATTCCGCGAAAATCCAGCGCCAGCCAGGCGAAGTAATACTTAAATCCGCGCTGGGTTAACATCCATGCCATCATGGCAATGCCACAAAAAATTAAACCAAATCCGGAGATAACATGGATCCAGGTGACAATTCCGTTCAGCCCGGATTCGTGGAGGGCTTCACTTTCGGTGAAATTAGAATTGATAATCTGGGCCAGGACCAGTACGGCCACAAGAATGTGCAGTATGCGAAGAAAAGGCGTTTCTTTATGGGGAAGCGTATCGCGTAATGTTGGTTTCATCGCATTTTACCTCAATAATGAGAGAGCTGATGCGATGCAGTGTGACGCAGATTAATTAACGAAACCTTAACGATAGGTTGCGTCACACTGTATTTATGCGTTTCGATTAGCGGGCAGGATCAATATGCGTCATCACGTTCAGCACATTGAATTTTTGCATCACGTTATTTCTGGCATTAACGGCAATCTGATGTCCTTCTTTTACGCTTAATTCGCCGTTTACTTCCAGATGAACATCGACAAGGGCTAAATCACCCATCTTGCGGGTTTTTAAATCATGGAGTCCGGTGACGCCCTCGGTTGCGAGAAGACACGTTTTGATGTCGTGCTCCAGTTCGGGCTCCAGCGAGCGGTCCATCAGGTCGTGCAGGGCATCGGCAGCAAATTTGTAACCCATATGGGCGATGAAAATCCCGACAATCAGGGCCGCAATGAGGTCCATCGCGTGAAAACCCACTAAATTCCCGGCAATGCCGATGGCGACAACCACTGACGACGCTGCGTCAGAACGGGCGTGCCAGGCATTGGCTATCAGCAGCGAGGACTGAATACGTTTTCCCGTGGCAAACATGTATCTGAACAGGCTTTCCTTTACCACCAGCGCCAGAATCGCCACCCACAAGGCGGCCCCTTTCACCAGCTGATGCGTCTCGGGGTGAAGCAGTTTATTCCCTGCGGACCAGAGCATCCCGACCCCCACAAGCAGCAGAATAGCGCCAATAATGAGCTTTGCACCGTTTTCGAAACGCAGATGACCGTAATGATGATCGATATCAGAGGCTTTCTGACTCTTTTTATTCGCAATCAGAACGACAAAGTCGGAGGATAAATCGGAAAGAGAATGAATTCCATCAGCAATTAAACCTTGTGAGCCGGAAAATATTCCTGCAACTATCTGAAAGGCAGTGAGTAAACTATTTATTATTACGCTTACTAATGTGCATTTATGTATTTCCCGAGAACGGATATGAGACTCATTGCCATTTTTCTTTTCCATGATTGTTTCCGCTGCCAGCTGATTGAGCGGTTATTCTGCGCAGGAAACATTAAATTGACATTAAATATAACGTCATTAGTGGCTGGGTTTGGGAAGTATTTACAGAAGGAGTCGGGTATCAAGATAAAACGCGGCCTGCAGAGTGGACTGCAGGCCGGAGGATTATTTCATAAATGCAGGTTGTTTGTTTTCGTAAGCGGCAATCGCCGCGTCGTGCTGGAGAGTTAAACCAATGCTGTCCAGACCGTTCAGCATGCAGTGACGGCGGAAGGCATCAATGCTGAAGCTGTAGGTCTTATCCCCGGCTTTCACCACTTCGGCTTCCAGATCCACTTCAAACGAAATGCCCGGATTCGCCTTAACCAGCGCGAACAACTCATCGACCTGTTCATCGCTCAGCGTGACGGGCAGCAGCTGGTTGTTGAAGCTATTGCCGTAGAAGATATCCGCGAAGCTAGGGGCAATGACCACTTTAAAACCGTAGTCGGTGAGCGCCCACGGCGCGTGTTCACGGGATGAGCCGCAGCCAAAGTTTTCGCGTGCCAGCAAAATGGAGGCGCCTTTGTATTCCGGGAAGTTCAGAACGAATTCCGGATTAGGCACTTCGCCCTTATCGTCCAGGAAACGCCAGTCGTTAAACAGATGTGCGCCGAAACCGGTACGCGTTACTTTCTGCAGAAACTGTTTAGGAATAATAGCGTCAGTATCGACGTTAGCGGCGTCCAGCGGGACAACCCGGCCCGTATGTTGGGTAAATTTCTCTGCCATGATTGTCTCCTTATTTCAGGCTGCGAATATCGGCGAAATGGCCGGTGACTGCCGCAGCGGCTGCCATTGCCGGGCTGACCAGATGGGTGCGCCCACCGCGGCCCTGACGGCCTTCAAAGTTTCGGTTGCTGGTGGAGGCGCAGCGCTCGCCCGGATTCAGGCGATCGTTGTTCATGGCCAGACACATGGAGCAGCCGGGCAGGCGCCACTCGAAGCCCGCTTCGATAAAGATCTTATCCAGACCTTCGGCTTCCGCCTGGGCTTTCACCGGACCGGAGCCAGGTACCACCAGCGCCTGCACGCCCGGTGCCACTTTGCGGCCTTTGGCAATCTCGGCGGCGGCACGCAAATCCTCGATACGGGAATTGGTGCAGGAACCGATAAAGACTTTATCAATGGCGACATCGGTCAACGGCACGCCGGGCTTCAGTCCCATATAGGCCAGCGCTTTTTCGGCACTGGCGCGCTCGACCGGATCGGTAAAGGATGCCGGGTCAGGGATATTGTCGTTAACGGAAATCACCTGGCCCGGATTGGTGCCCCAGGTCACCTGAGGCGCAATCTCTTCTGCCTGCAGCGTGACGACGGTGTCAAACGTTGCCCCATCGTCGGTTTTCAGGGTTTTCCAGTACGCTACCGCGTCGTCAAAATCCTGATCTTTCGGCGCGTGCAGACGACCCTTCACGTAGTTGAAGGTGGTTTCGTCCGGCGCTACCAGACCGGCTTTTGCGCCCATCTCAATCGCCATATTGCACAGGGTCATGCGTCCCTCCATGCTCAGCGCCTGGATGGCTTCCCCGCAGAATTCAACAACATGACCGGTGCCGCCCGCGCTGCCGGTTTTACCGATGATGGCCAGCACGATGTCTTTTGCGGTAATACCCGGTGCGGCTTTACCCTTCACTTCAATCTTCATGGTTTTGGCGCGGCCCTGTTTCAGGGTCTGCGTTGCCAGAACATGTTCCACCTCGGACGTGCCAATCCCGAATGCCAGAGCGCCAAACGCGCCGTGGGTCGCGGTATGGGAGTCCCCGCAGACGATGGTCATGCCCGGCAGGGTGATCCCTTGCTCAGGCCCCATCACGTGGACGATCCCCTGGTATGGATGGTTCAGGTCGTACAGCTCAACGCCAAACTCGTTGCAGTTCTTAATCAGCTCCTGCATCTGGATACGGGCCATCTCACCCGAGGCATTAATGTCTTTGGTCTGGGTGGATACGTTGTGATCCATCGTCGCGAAGGTTTTACCCGGCTGACGTACCGGACGCTTGTGCGCCCGCAGGCCGTCAAATGCCTGAGGAGAGGTCACTTCGTGCACCAGATGACGGTCAATGTACAGCAGCGGGGTTTCGTTTGGCGCCTCGTAAACAACGTGCGCATCAAACAACTTTTCATATAACGTCTTAGCCATGATTACACCCCTTCAGCGACATAGCGGGCAATGATGTCGCCCATTTCATCGGTACTGACTGCCGCCGTGCCGCGTGCTAAATCGCCGGTACGGACGCCTTCTTCTAACGCCCGGTTAATGGCGTTTTCAATTGCGGTTGCTGCATCGCCTGCATCCAGGCTGTAGCGCAGCAGCAGGGCCAGGGAGAGGATCTGCGCAATAGGGTTGGCAATGTTTTTGCCTGCAATATCCGGCGCGGAGCCGCCCGCAGGCTCGTACAGGCCAAAGCCTTCTTCATTCAGGCTTGCGGAGGGCAGCATGCCCATCGAGCCGGTGATCATCGCGCACTCGTCAGAGAGGATATCGCCGAACAGGTTGGAGCACAGCAGCACGTCAAACTGGGACGGATCTTTAATCAGCTGCATGGTCGCATTGTCGATGTACATGTGCGACAGCGCGACGTCCGGGTACTCCCTAGCGACTTCACTGACGATCTCGCGCCACAAAATGGAGGACTGCAGCACGTTCGCTTTATCAATGGAGGTTACTTTATGGCGGCGTTTGCGCGCCGACTCGAAAGCGATGTGGGCGATACGTTCGATTTCGAAACGGTGATACACCTCGGTGTCGAACGCTTTCTCGTGTTGTCCGCTGCCTTCGCGGCCTTTTGGCTGACCGAAGTAGATCCCGCCGGTCAGTTCACGCACGCACAGAATGTCGAAACCGTTGGCGGCGATATCCGCGCGCAGCGGGCAGAACTCTTCCAGACCCTGATACAGCTTCGCCGGACGCAGGTTGCTGAACAGCTTGAAATGTTTACGCAGCGGCAGCAGCGCGCCGCGCTCTGGCTGCTCTGCCGGCGGCAGGTGTTCCCATTTCGGGCCACCGACGGAACCAAACAGCACGGCATCGGCATTTTCGCAGCCTTCCAGGGTCGCTTTTGGCAGCGGCGTGCCGTGGTTATCAATCGCAATACCGCCCACGTCATAGTGGCTGGTGGTGATTTTCATCGCAAAACGCGCGCGAACGGCTTCCAGTACTTTCAGCGCCTGTGCCATCACTTCCGGACCAATACCGTCGCCCGGCAACACAGCAATATGGTAATTCTTCGACATTACACGGTTTCCTTGTTGTTCTCTTTATTCTGAGCTTTGCGTTGCAACTCTTTTTCGACTTCGGCGGCGCGCCAGATGTTGTTCAGCACATGCACCATCGCTTTCGCGGAGGATTCAACGATATCGGTCGCCAGGCCCACGCCATGGAAGCGGCGGCCATTGTGGGTAACAACAATGTCGACCTGACCCAGTGCATCTTTGCCGTGGCCCTTGGCCGTCAGGTCATATTTCACCAGCTCAACGTCGTACTCGGTGACGCGATTAATCGCCTGGTAGATGGCATCGACAGGGCCGTTACCGTTAGCGGCCTCTGCTTTAATTTCATCCCCGCAGGCCAGTTTGACCGAGGCGGTTGCGATGTCGCTGGAGCCGGACTGCACGTTGAAGTAATCCAGACGGAAGTGCTCCGGCTCTTCCTGCTGCTTGTTAATAAAGGCCAGCGCTTCCAGGTCATAGTCGAACACCTGACCTTTTTTGTCGGCCAGCTTCAGGAACGCGTCGTACAGCTGATCCATGTTGTAATCGCTGTCCTTATAACCCATCTCTTCCATACGGTGTTTAACCGCGGCGCGACCGGAACGGGAGGTCAGGTTCAGCTGTACCTGATTCAGGCCAATGGATTCCGGAGTCATGATTTCGTAGTTTTCACGGTTCTTCAGGACGCCATCCTGGTGAATACCGGAGGAGTGCGCGAAGGCGCCGGTACCGACAATCGCTTTGTTAGCCGGAATCGGCATGTTGCATATCTGGCTGACGGTCTGGCTGGTGCGCCAGATTTCGTTGTGATTGATGCGGGTGTGCACGTCCATGATGTCTTTGCGCACTTTGATCGCCATGATCACCTCTTCCAGCGAACAGTTGCCCGCGCGTTCGCCGATGCCGTTCATCGCGCCTTCTACCTGACGCGCGCCGGCGTGTACCGCGGCGATGGCATTGCCCACGGCCAGACCCAAATCATCGTGGGTGTGGACGGAGATAATTGCCTTATCAATATTCGGCACGCGGTCATACAGGCCGGTGATGATGTTGGCGAACTCAAACGGCATGGTGTAGCCGACTGTGTCCGGGATGTTGATGGTTTTCGCACCCGCGTTGATGGCGGCTTCCACAACGCGTGCCAGGTCTTCGATTGGCGTACGGCCCGCATCTTCACAGGAGAATTCAACGTCATCGGTATAGTTGCGTGCGCGCTTAACCATGTAAACCGCACGCTCAATCACCTCATCCAGCGTGCTGCGCAATTTGGTTGCGATGTGCATAGGCGAGGTGGCAATAAAGGTGTGGACACGGAACGCTTCGGCGACCTTCAGCGACTCGGCGGCGACGTCGATGTCTTTCTCTACGCAGCGCGCCAGGGCACAGACGCGGCTGTTTTTAATGGTGCGCGCAATGGTCTGTACGGATTCGAAATCACCCGGGGAAGAGACAGGGAAACCGACCTCCATCACGTCGACACCCATACGTTCGAGAGCCAGCGCGATCTGCAGTTTCTCTTTTACACTCAGGCTTGCCTGTAATGCCTGTTCACCGTCACGTAAAGTAGTATCGAAAATAATGACTTGCTGGCTCATGGGTTAGGTCCTTGTCAGTCTTAGGGCGCCTTGCTACGAGCATAAAAAAACCCGCGCAGTGGCGCGGGTTTTTAGTCTTACTGGTGACGATTCAACGCTGAATTTCGCCCGCCAGTCTACCGCGCACAGTGGATGCGTTTAGTAGTAGTAGACCGGTGAAACGAATGGTGCGTGTCATGAATCGTGCTCCGTTAAATTCAATATGCTTTTAGTGGTACTGGATACGGCTGTTCATGTCAACCCCTGAGGATGAAAACGGGCCCGACAGACGGAATCAACAGGATATTCACTTTAGCTAATTGTGCTGGTTTTAGCTTTTCCTGCCCGACTAATTGTCTAATTTTGGACTTAAGAAAAGAGTTGCAGAAACAAATGAATATAATTGTTTAAAAATGAGTGAAATGTCATGAAGAGGATGCTTTATGCTTAAAGAGTTTGGATATCATTAAGTTATAAATGCAGTGAATCTATTTCTGAGTGCTAAAAAACGAACAGAGATAACAGGTTGTTAACTAACTGTAGGGAGATAGCAATAACAGTTTAATAATGCTTAAGTCATCATTAACCTGATGGCAATTGTATATTTGTTTGGTTTATGGTTTCATTCAGATCCTAAAGTCAAACATATCTTTTTTGCTCATTAATTTTCGTTAGTATAGAGTCTTTATATATTCCGAATTTTAAATAATTCTCTTTCGCTGATCGTATTTGCATGATAAATCATATTTTTCGAGATTATTACAGTACGTTGGCAAAGGAGTGTAGCGTGACAGTGGAGTCAGAAGTGCCAGAAAATAATATTAAACAGTCTCAAGCTACTGATGGGATTAAACCGCAGTTACGCACGGTGGATCTGAATCTTCTGACGGTGTTTGATGCGGTTATGCAGGAACAGAATATCACCCGCGCGGCTCAAGCGTTGGGGATGTCACAACCTGCGGTGAGTAATGCCGTCGCCAGACTTAAGCTCATGTTTAACGACGAATTATTTGTTCGCTACGGGAGGGGGATCCAGCCTACGGCACGCGCATTCCAGCTGTTCGGCTCCATCCGCCAGGCGTTGCAACTGGTCCAAAATGAGCTGCCGGGATCGGGCTTTGAACCTTTAAGCAGCGAGCGCGTATTTCATCTTTGTGTCTGCAGCCCATTAGATAATTATTTAACGTCAATAATCTATAATAAAGTTGAAGAGATCGCACCAAATATCCATCTTGTTTTTAAATCATCTCTGAATCAAAACACGGAACATCAGTTACGCTATCAGGAGATCGAATTCGTTCTGGGATATGAAGAGTTCCGTCGTCCGGAATTTTCCTGCGTGCCGCTGTTTAAAGATGAAATGGTTCTGGTCGCCAGTAAAAAACACCCGCGCCTGAATTCTCCGCTGCGAGAAAACGATGTTTATAACGAGCAGCACGCCGTTGTTGCGCTCGACAGATATGCTTCCTTTAGCCTGCCGTGGTATGACACTGCGGATAAACAGGCGAGCGTGGCTTATCAGGGCATGGCCATGGTCAGCGTATTAAACGTGGTTTCCCAGACACAGCTGGTGGCAATTGCGCCGCGCTGGCTGGCAGAAGAGTTTTCTGACCCTTTAAATCTGCAAATTTTGCCTCTGCCGCTCAAGCTAAATAGCCGTACCTGTTATCTTTCCTGGCATGAAGCGGCGGGCCGGGATAAAGGGCATCAGTGGATGGAAGAGTTGCTGGTTGGCATCTGCCGCCGGTAAACGCATCAGGATAAATCGCATTGGTTTATGTGATTTATCCTGAGTTTTTCAGAATACTTGCTATTTTGTTCTGTGAATCTTTTTTTCTGACTGCTCTCCGGCGCGCAAAAATAGATGATTTCCTGCATTGTCGCGGTTTTCAGCGATGATTTATCACCCCATCCTCTATTCCCAGAGGAATTAACCATATCTTCTGATAACGGCTGCTTTTTCTGCTTTACGCAGCGTTTATCTCACCGGGTTTGCTAATTGCCTGCCTCATAACGAGCGGTTAAGGTAAAGAACACTCTGCAAAATATAAGATTGGTTTATCCCAATCGTAAGACGGTGCGGAAATGAATTCGGCAGTCCGTCTATAACAAAATGCCTGGAGGCAAAGCATGGAGATGTTGTCTGGCGCGGAAATGGTCGTTCGGTCGCTGATCGATCAGGGCGTAAAGCAAGTGTTCGGCTACCCTGGCGGTGCGGTCCTCGATATTTATGATGCGCTGCATACGGTTGGGGGCATTGACCATGTTCTGGTACGTCACGAGCAGGCGGCGGTACACATGGCTGACGGCCTGGCACGTGCGACGGGTGAAGTGGGCGTGGTATTAGTCACGTCCGGCCCCGGCGCGACAAACGCCATTACCGGCATTGCGACGGCCTATATGGACTCCATTCCGCTGGTGATCCTCTCCGGGCAGGTAGCAACCTCGCTGATTGGCTACGATGCGTTTCAGGAGTGCGACATGGTCGGGATTTCGCGTCCCGTTGTGAAGCACAGCTTTCTGGTCAAGCAAACAGAAGACATTCCCGGCATACTGAAAAAAGCCTTCTGGCTGGCGGCGAGCGGACGCCCGGGACCGGTGGTGGTCGATCTGCCTAAAGATATTCTCAACCCGGCAAACAAGCTGCCTTATGTCTGGCCGGAATCGGTCAGCATGCGCTCTTATAACCCCACAACGCAGGGGCATAAAGGTCAGATCAAGCGAGCGTTGCAAACGCTTCTGGCCGCCAAAAAACCGGTGGTCTATGTCGGTGGCGGGGCGATCAACTCTGCCTGTGAAGCCCAGCTTCGTGAACTGATTGAAAAGCTTAACCTTCCCGTTGCGTCGTCGCTGATGGGGCTGGGGGCGTTCCCTGCCACCCATCGTCAGGCGCTGGGGATGCTGGGTATGCACGGTACCTATGAAGCCAACATGACAATGCATCATTCCGATGTGATCTTTGCCGTCGGCGTGCGCTTTGACGATCGCACCACTAACAACCTGGCGAAGTATTGTCCGAACGCCACCGTGCTGCACATTGATATCGATCCAACGTCAATTTCAAAAACGGTGTCGGCTGATGTGCCGATCGTCGGCGATGCCCGTCAGGTTCTGGAGCAAATGCTGGACCTGCTGACCCAGGAGAGTGTAACCCAGCCGCTGGATGAGATCCGCGACTGGTGGCAGCAGATTGAACAGTGGCGCGCGCGTCAGTGCCTGAAATATGACACGCAAAGTGAAAACATTAAGCCGCAGGCGGTCATTGAAGCGGTGTGGCGACTGACGAAAGGTGAGGCGTACGTGACCTCAGACGTGGGGCAGCATCAGATGTTTGCCGCCCTGTATTACCCGTTTGATAAACCGCGACACTGGATCAACTCCGGTGGTTTAGGAACCATGGGCTTTGGTCTGCCCGCCGCGCTGGGCGTGAAGCTGGCGCTGCCGAATGAAACCGTCGTCTGCGTGACCGGAGACGGCAGCATTCAGATGAACATCCAGGAGCTGTCTACCGCGCTGCAATATGAACTGCCGATACTGGTGCTGAACCTGAATAACGGCTACCTCGGGATGGTGAAGCAGTGGCAGGATATGATCTACTCTGGCCGACATTCTCAGTCCTACATGCAATCTCTGCCGGATTTTGTTCGTCTTGCTGAAGCTTATGGCCATGTAGGCATGCGGGTGACGGATCCGGCCGAGCTGGAAACGAAGATTGCCCAGGCGCTTGAGCACGTTAAAAGCAACCGCCTCGTCTTTATGGATGTGATTGTTGATGGAACCGAGCACGTTTATCCGATGCATATTCGGGGTGGTGGTATGGATGAAATGTGGTTAAGCAAAACGGAGAGAACCTGATATGCGCCGGATATTATCTGTTTTACTGGAAAACGAGTCTGGCGCACTGTCGCGCGTCATTGGCCTTTTTGCGCAGCGCGGCTATAACATTGAAAGCCTGACCGTTGCCCCGACGGAAGACCCGACGCTGTCGCGCATGACGATCCAAACCGTCGGCGATGCCAAAGTACTTGAGCAAATTGAAAAACAGCTGCATAAGCTGGTCGACGTACTGCGCGTGAGCGAGCTGGGGCAGGGTGCCTACGTTGAACGTGAGGTCATGCTGGTGAAAATCCAGGCCAGCGGCTACGGGCGTGATGAAGTCAAACGCAATGCGGATATTTTCCGCGGCCAGATTATCGACGTCACGCCTTCTCTTTATACAGTTCAGCTGGTCGGGACAAGCGACAAGCTGGATGCTTTCCTGGCGTCCGTGCGGGATGTCGCAAAAATTGTCGAGGTCGCGAGATCGGGGGTTGTGGGTCTGTCACGCGGCGAGAAAATCATGCGTTAGTTGTCAAAAAGGTTCGCCTCTTTCTGCCCGGTCACCAAAGCCGGGCTTTTTTTTGCGTAATCAGCCGACAACGCAGATAAAAGCGGTTGCCGCGAAGGCTTTTCTGCGTTTAGATGTTAAAAGATTTAACCATAACCTTGACAGGGCCATGGACTCTTTTCTTTTTTTAAGGGGCAATTGTGAAACTGGATGAAATCGCCCGGCTAGCCGGCGTGTCACGAACAACGGCCAGCTATGTGATTAACGGTAAAGCAAAGCAGTACCGTGTCAGCGACAAGACCGTTGAAAAAGTTATGGCGGTGGTTCGTGAGCATAACTACCATCCGAATGCTGTCGCAGCCGGTCTGCGTGCCGGGCGTACCCGCTCTATTGGTCTGGTGATCCCTGACCTGGAAAACACCAGCTATACCCGTATCGCCAACTATCTTGAACGTCAGGCGCGCCAGCGCGGCTATCAATTGCTGATTGCCTGCTCGGAAGACCAGCCCGACAACGAGATGCGCTGCATTGAGCATCTGCTCCAGCGCCAGGTGGATGCAATCATCGTGTCGACCTCCTTGCCGCCAGAGCATCCGTTCTACCAGCGCTGGGCGAACGACCCGTTCCCAATCGTTGCGCTGGATCGCGCGCTCGATCGCGAGCATTTCACCAGCGTCGTGGGTGCGGATCAGGATGATGCAGAAATGCTGGCCGCAGAGCTGAGAACGTTCCCCGCAGAGACAGTGCTGTATCTTGGCGCGTTGCCCGAGCTTTCCGTGAGCTTCCTGCGCGAGCAGGGATTCAGAACCGCCTGGAAAGACGATCCGCGCGAGGTCCACTACCTCTATGCCAATAGCTACGAGCGTGAAGCCGCGGCGCAGCTGTTCGAAAAATGGCTGGAAACGCACCCAATGCCTCAGGCGCTGTTCACCACCTCGTTTGCGCTGTTGCAGGGCGTCATGGATGTGACCTTACGCCGTGAAGGTAAACTGCCCTCCGATCTGGCGATTGCCACGTTCGGGGATAACGAGCTGCTCGACTTCCTCCAGTGCCCGGTGCTGGCGGTAGCACAGCGTCACCGCGATGTGGCTGAACGCGTGCTGGAGATTGTGCTGGCAAGTCTGGATGAGCCGCGCAAACCGAAGCCGGGCCTGACGCGGATCAAACGTAATCTCTACCATCGCGGAATTTTAAGCCGCCAAAAATGAAATGACTGGGGCGGCGAAATCTGCCCCATTTTGTTGCGATAATTCGTGCGCATAATTCCCGGAGAGAAATTAGGATAATTCTTGAGAAATCCTAATCGCCTATTTTCTTAATTCATTCCTGCTTTTAAATTGGCCCTTTAAAGAACGTCCGGGCGATTTTAAACAGCCATCTTTGTATTAATTTGTTACAAACCCTCTTCGGCCGATGAATATTCAGACGTTTTTCCTCCTCCTTTGTCAGCTTACGTGGCAACCGCCGCGCTTACCGGGTGCCCGAGTGAATCTGGCGCTGTTATCCCCTGAGAATCTGTCATAAAATGCTGCCCGCGTCGCAAACTGACACTTTATATTTATCTGCGATGATATTGAGTGAGCTTTAACGCTAGTGTGCATATTCGGTTTTTTTCTTACAAATATTCATAACGTTAATTTTGCCTCGCCAGTTGTGCAGTTATTAACCAGGACTGTTTATCTCTGTAAATAGAGGGCTTTCGGGTTCTTATAGGGAGAGTCCTGGCTTGACAAGCTTTTCCCTCGCTCCGTAAACTCCTTTAGGTGGGAATTTGTGGGTTAAAGTGGTGAGGAGGGGTGAGACTGGCATGTTCCGTGGAGCTACGTTAGTCAATCTCGACAGCAAAGGGCGTTTATCGGTACCAACCCGATACCGCGACCAGCTGATTGAGAACGCTGCGGGTCAAATGGTTTGCACCATTGACATTAACTCCCCCTGCCTGCTGCTTTACCCCTTGCCTGAATGGGAAATTATTGAGCAAAAGCTGTCGCGACTGTCGAGCATGAACCCGCAGGAACGCCGCGTGCAGCGGCTTTTATTGGGACATGCCAGTGAATGTCAGATGGATAACGCAGGGCGATTACTGATTGCGCCTGTGTTGCGGCAACATGCCGGTCTGACCAAAGAAGTGATGCTGGTCGGGCAGTTCAACAAGTTTGAACTGTGGGATGAAACGACCTGGTATCAACAGGTCAAGGAAGATATCGACGCTGAGCAGTCTGATTCCGCGACATTATCGGAACGGCTGCAGGACTTGTCTCTATAAATATGATGGAAAATTATAAACATAAAACGGTGTTACTGGACGAGGCCGTTAACGGTCTGAATATTCGTCCGGATGGCATCTACATTGATGGCACGTTTGGTCGCGGTGGTCACTCGCGTTTGATTCTCTCCCAGCTTGGAGAGGAAGGACGTCTGCTGGCAATCGATCGCGATCCGCAGGCAATTGCCGTTGCACAGACCATCAATGATCCACGCTTTTCCATCGTGCATGGACCTTTCTCTGCGCTCGCGGAATATGTTGCCGAGCGCGGCCTGACGGGCAAGATCGACGGGATTCTTCTCGATCTTGGCGTCTCTTCACCCCAACTTGATGATGCCGAACGTGGTTTCTCCTTTATGCGTGATGGTCCGCTGGACATGCGGATGGACCCGACGCGCGGTCAGTCTGCCGCTGAGTGGTTACAGACCGCTGACGAAGCAGACATTGCATGGGTCATCAAAACGTTTGGCGAAGAGCGCTTTGGCAAACGTATTGCGCGCGCCATCGTTGAGCGCAATCGCATTGAGCCAATGACCCGCACCAAAGAGTTGGCTGAGGTGATCGCGGCGGCGACACCGGTGAAGGATAAGCACAAACATCCCGCGACCCGTACCTTCCAGGCGGTTCGCATCTGGGTAAACAGTGAACTGGAGGAAATAGAGCTGGCGCTAAAAAGCTCGCTCGACGTGCTGGCCCCGGGTGGGCGGTTATCCATCATCAGCTTCCATTCGCTGGAAGACCGTATTGTGAAACGCTTTATGCGTGAACAAAGCCGCGGTCCAAAGGTGCCAGCGGGGCTGCCGATGACGGAAGAACAACTCAGGAAGCTGGGTGGCCGTCAGTTGCGAGCATTAGGCAAGTTGATGCCGGGCGAAGAAGAAGTGGCAGAGAATCCACGCGCCCGTAGTTCAGTGCTGCGTGTTGCAGAGAGGACGAACGCATGATCGGCAGAGTGACAGAGACCCTAAGCAAAGTTAAGGATTCGTTAGGAAGCAACGAGCGCCATGCCTTGCCTGGCGTGATCGGCGACGATCTTTTGCGGTTTGGGAAACTGCCACTCTGTCTGTTCATTTGCATCATTGTCACGGCAGTTACGGTGGTGACCACCGCCCACCATACACGTTTATTGACTGCGCAACGCGAGCAGATGGTACTGGAACGCGATGCGCTGGATATTGAATGGCGAAATCTGATCCTTGAAGAAAACGCGCTCGGCGATCACAGCCGGGTTGAACGGATCGCAACGGAAAAGCTGCAACTGCAGCATGTTGATCCTTCGCAGGAAAATATCGTAGTACAAAAATAAGGGAAAACGCGACGCATGAAAGCAGCGGCAAAAACGCTAAAACCAAAACGTCAGGAAGAACAGGCCAACTTTGTCAGTTGGCGTTTTGCGTTGCTTTGCGGCTGCATTTTACTCGCTCTGGGTTTTCTGCTGGGACGCGTGGCCTGGCTGCAAATCATCGCCCCTGACATGCTGGTGCGCCAGGGCGACATGCGCTCCCTGCGCGTCCAGGAAGTGTCGACATCCCGCGGGATGATCACCGACCGTTCGGGTCGTCCGCTGGCGGTGAGCGTGCCGGTGAAGGCGATCTGGGCCGATCCTAAAGAACTGCATGATGCTGGCGGGATCACGCTTGATAACCGCTGGAAGGCCCTTGCGGATGCGCTGAAGATGCCGCTTGACCAGTTAGCTTCACGCGTAAATACGAACCCGCGAGGGCGGTTTATCTATCTGGCACGTCAGGTGAACCCTGACATGGCAGACTACATCAAAAAATTGAAGCTGCCGGGGATCCATCTGCGTGAAGAATCTCGTCGTTACTATCCTTCCGGCGAAGTGACTGCTCACCTCATTGGCTTTACTAACGTAGATAGCCAGGGGATTGAAGGCGTCGAAAAAAGCTTTGATAAATGGCTAACCGGCCAGCCGGGCGAACGCATTGTGCGTAAAGACCGCTACGGTCGCGTGATCGAGGATATTTCCTCTACGGACAGCCAGGCCGCACACAACCTTGCGCTGAGTATCGATGAGCGCTTGCAGGCGCTGGTTTACCGTGAGCTGAACAACGCCGTGGCCTTCAACAAAGCGGAATCGGGCAGTGCCGTGTTAGTCGACGTCAACACGGGTGAAGTGCTGGCGATGGCCAATAGCCCTTCCTACAACCCTAACAATCTCACCGGTACGCAGAAGGATGTTATGCGTAACCGTACCATCACCGACGTATTCGAACCGGGTTCGACCGTTAAGCCGATGGTAGTCATGACTGCACTCCAGCGCGGTATCGTCAATGAAAACACCGTACTGAATACCATTCCATACCGAATTAACGGCCACGAAATCAAAGACGTGGCGCGCTACAGCGAATTGACCCTGACCGGGGTGTTACAGAAGTCGAGTAACGTCGGTGTTTCAAAGCTGGCGTTAGCGATGCCGTCCTCAGCGTTAGTAGAGACTTACTCACGTTTTGGGCTTGGAAAGGCGACCAATTTGGGGTTGGTCGGAGAACGCAGTGGCTTATATCCTCAAAAACAACGGTGGTCTGACATAGAGAGGGCCACCTTCTCTTTCGGCTACGGGCTAATGGTGACACCGTTACAGTTAGCGCGAGTCTACGCAACGATCGGCAGCTATGGCGTTTATCGTCCGCTGTCGATTACCAAAGTTGATCCACCGGTTCCCGGCGAGCGTATCTTCCCGGAATCAACCGTCCGTACTGTTGTTCATATGATGGAAAGCGTAGCGCTGCCCGGCGGCGGCGGCGTGAAGGCGGCAATCAAAGGTTATCGCATCGCCATCAAGACCGGTACGGCGAAAAAAGTAGGGCCGGACGGCCGCTATATCAATAAATACATTGCCTATACCGCAGGCGTTGCGCCTGCAAGCAATCCGCGTTTTGCGCTGGTGGTCGTGATAAACGATCCACAGGCGGGTAAATACTACGGCGGCGCCGTCTCCGCGCCTGTGTTCGGGGCTATCATGGGCGGCGTGTTACGCACCATGAACATCGAGCCGGATGCGCTGGCGACGGGCGAAAAAAGTGAATTTGTAATTAATCAAGGCGAGGGTACAGGTGGCAGATCGTAATTTGCGCGACCTTCTCGCTCCGTGGGTGCCAAATGCACCGGAGCGAGCACTGCGAGAGATGGTACTGGACAGCCGCGTGGCTGCTTCTGGCGATCTTTTTGTGGCGGTGGTCGGTCATCAGGCGGACGGGCGTCGTTATATCCCGCAGGCGATTGCGCAAGGTGTGGCTGCCATTATTGCTGAGGCCAAAGATGAGGCAACCGACGGTGCGATCCGTGAAATGCACGGGGTGCCGGTCATCTATCTCAGCCAGTTAAACGAGCGTCTTTCCGCGCTGGCGGGGCGTTTTTATCACGAACCTTCCGACCAGCTGTGCCTGGTTGGCGTGACGGGTACCAACGGTAAAACCACTACCACGCAGCTGATGGCGCAGTGGGCCCAGCTGCTGGGTGAAACCGGTGCGGTGATGGGTACCGTGGGTAACGGCCTGCTGGGCAAAGTGAGCCCGACGGAAAACACCACCGGCTCGGCGGTAGACGTACAGCATGTGCTTGCCGGTCTGGCAGGGCAGGGGGCAACCTTTGCTGCGATGGAAGTCTCTTCGCACGGTCTGGTTCAGCACCGCGTCGCGGCGCTGAAATTTGCCGCGTCCGTGTTTACCAACCTGAGCCGCGATCATCTTGATTATCACGGTGATATGGAGCATTACGAAGCCGCGAAATGGCTGCTGTTCTCTACTCACCATTACGGACAAGCCATCATCAACGCCGACGACGAAGTGGGCCGCCGCTGGCTGGCGAAACTGCCGGATGCGGTTGCAGTGTCGATGGAAGACCATATCAATCCGAACTGCCACGGCCGCTGGCTGAAGGCGGTTGAGGTGAATTATCACGACAGCGGAGCGACAATCCGCTTTGCCTCTTCCTGGGGGGAAGGTGAAATTGAAAGCCGCCTGATGGGCGCCTTTAACGTCAGCAACCTGCTGCTGGCGCTGGCAACGCTGCTGGCGCTGGGTTATCCGATGGCTGAACTGCTGAAAACCTCAGCGCGTCTGCAGCCTGTTTGCGGCCGTATGGAAGTGTTCAGCGCGCCGGGCAAACCGACCGTTGTGGTTGATTATGCCCACACGCCGGATGCGCTGGAAAAAGCGCTGGAGGCGGCGCGCCTGCACTGCACAGGGAAGCTCTGGTGCGTGTTTGGCTGCGGCGGCGATCGCGACAAAGGCAAACGCCCGCTGATGGGGGCTATTGCCGAGCAGTTTGCAGATATTCCGGTTGTGACCGATGACAACCCGCGTACCGAAGAGCCGCGCGCCATTATTAATGACATTCTGGCGGGCATGCTGGACGCGGGCCGCGCTCGCGTGGTGGAAGGGCGTGCGGAAGCCGTGACCAACACCATCATGCAGGCGCAGGAGAATGATGTTGTTCTGCTGGCGGGCAAAGGCCATGAAGATTATCAGATCGTTGGCAATCGCCGTCTGGACTACTCGGACCGCGTAACGGCAGCACGCCTGCTGGGAGTCGTGGCATGATTAGCATCACGTTAAGCCAGGCCGCTGCTATTCTGCAGGGCGACCTCTACGGGCAAGACCTGACCATTGATGCCGTAACGACGGACACCCGTAAAATCACCGCAGGCTGTCTGTTTGTGGCGCTGAAAGGCGAGCGTTTTGACGCACATGATTTTGCGGAACAGGCCAAAGAGAACGGCGCTGGTGCGCTGCTCGTCAGCCGCAGGCTCGATATCGATCTGCCGCAAATTGTGGTGAAAGATACGCGTCTCGCGTTCGGTGAGCTGGCCGCCTGGGTTCGTCAGCAGGTCCCTACTCGCGTTGTCGCCTTGACCGGTTCATCAGGCAAGACGTCGGTGAAAGAGATGACGGCGGCGATCCTCAGCCAGTGCGGGAATACGCTTTATACCGCGGGCAACCTCAATAATGACATCGGCGTGCCGATGACATTACTCCGTCTGACTAAAGAACACGAATTTGCGGTGATCGAGTTAGGGGCGAACCACCAGGGCGAAATCGCCTGGACCGTGAGCCTGACTCGCCCGGAAGCCGCGCTGGTGAACAACCTCGCGGCGGCGCATCTGGAAGGTTTTGGCTCGCTGGAAGGCGTAGCGAAAGCCAAAGGTGAGATTTATACCGGCCTGCCGGATGACGGTATCGCCATCCTGAACGCCGACAACAACGACTGGCTGAACTGGCAAAGCATCATTGGTTCGCGTAAAACCTGGCGCTTCTCGCCGAATGCGGCCAGCAGTGATTTTACCGCGACCAATATCCACGTGACGTCGCACGGTACGGAGTTCACCCTCACCACCCCAACGGGTGGCATTGATGTGCTGCTGCCGCTGCCGGGTCGCCATAACATCGCCAATGCGCTTGCGGCGGCGGCGTTGTCGACGGCGGTGGGCGCGTCGCATGAAGCGATTAAAACCGGGCTGGCGAACCTGAAAGCCGTGCCGGGGCGTCTGTTCCCGATTCAGCTTTCGGAAAACAAGCTGCTGCTGGATGACTCCTACAACGCGAACGTTGGCTCAATGACGGCGGCGGTGCAGGTGTTATCTGAAATGCCGGGCTATCGCATCATGGTGGTGGGCGATATGGCAGAGCTGGGCGACGAAAGCGAAGCCTGCCATACCCAGGTCGGTGAAGCGGCGAAAGCGGCGGGGCTGGACTGCGTGCTGAGCGCAGGAAAACTGAGCCAGGCGATTAGCCATGCCAGCGGCGTTGGCGAGCATTTTGCTGATAAAACCGCGTTGATAGCGCGCCTTAAGGCGTTGATTACAGAAAAACAAATTGTGACTGTGTTAGTGAAAGGTTCACGTAGTGCCGCCATGGAAGAGGTTGTGCACGCATTACAGGAGAACGGGACATGTTAGTTTGGCTGGCCGAACATTTGGTCAAATATTATTCAGGCTTTAACGTCTTTTCGTATCTGACGTTTCGCGCCATCGTCAGCCTGCTGACTGCGCTGTTCATCTCGTTGTGGATGGGCCCGCGCATGATTGCCCGTCTGCAAAAACTCTCTTTCGGCCAGGTTGTGCGTAACGACGGTCCGGAATCGCACTTCAGCAAGCGCGGTACGCCGACGATGGGCGGGATCATGATCCTGACCGCCATCGTCGTTTCCGTGCTGCTGTGGGCGTATCCCTCCAACCCGTACGTCTGGTGCGTTCTGACGGTACTGGTGGGTTACGGGATCATCGGTTTTGTTGATGATTACCGCAAAGTCGTTCGCAAAGATACTAAGGGCCTGATCGCGCGCTGGAAATATTTCTGGATGTCGGTGATCGCGCTGGGCGTGGCCTTCGCACTGTATCTGGCAGGCAAAGACACGCCAGCCACCGAGCTGGTCGTGCCGTTCTTTAAGGACGTGATGCCGCAGCTGGGGCTGTTCTACATCCTGCTGGCCTACTTTGTGATTGTTGGTACCGGCAACGCCGTTAACCTGACCGACGGCCTGGATGGTCTGGCGATTATGCCAACCGTCTTTGTGGCCGCCGGTTTTGCGCTGGTGGCGTGGGCGACCGGTAACATGAACTTTGCAAATTATCTGCACATCCCTTATCTGCGCCACGCGGGTGAGCTGGTGATCGTCTGTACGGCGATTGTCGGCGCGGGGCTGGGCTTCCTGTGGTTCAACACCTATCCGGCGCAGGTCTTTATGGGTGACGTCGGTTCTCTGGCTTTGGGCGGTGCGCTCGGCATTATCGCCGTACTGCTGCGTCAGGAGTTCCTGCTGGTGATCATGGGCGGCGTGTTTGTGGTTGAAACCCTGTCGGTGATTTTGCAGGTCGGTTCCTTCAAGCTGCGCGGTCAGCGCATCTTCCGTATGGCGCCGATTCACCACCACTATGAACTGAAAGGCTGGCCGGAGCCGCGCGTGATTGTGCGCTTCTGGATTATTTCGCTGATGCTGGTGCTGATTGGCCTGGCAACGCTGAAGGTACGTTAATCATGGCAGATTACCAGGGCAAAAAAGTCGTTATCATCGGGTTGGGTCTCACGGGGCTCTCCTGCGTGGACTTTTTCCTCGCACGCGGCGTGACGCCGCGCGTGATGGATACGCGTGTCTCTCCGCCGGGTCTGGACAAACTGCCGGAACAGGTTGAACGCCACCTTGGTGGTCTGAATGATGACTGGCTGCTGGCAGCCGATCTGATTGTCGCAAGCCCAGGTATGGCGCTGGCGCATCCTTCGCTGAGCGCTGCCGCGGATGCGGGCGTTGAGATTGTCGGCGATATCGAACTCTTCTGCCGCGAAGCGCAGGCGCCCGTTATCGCCATTACCGGTTCTAACGGTAAAAGCACCGTCACCACCCTGGTGGGTGAAATGGCGAAAGCGGCGGGAATGAACGTCGGCGTTGGCGGTAACATTGGTTTACCCGCTCTGATGCTGCTGGACAAAGGCTGCGAGCTGTATGTTCTCGAGCTTTCCAGCTTCCAGCTGGAAACCACCTCCAGCCTGCACGCTGCGGCTGCGACGATCCTCAACGTGACTGAAGATCATATGGACAGGTATCCATTTGGTCTTCAGCAGTACCGTGCCGCCAAGCTCCGCGTTTATGAAAATGCCAAAGTCTGCGTTGTTAACGCCGATGACGCGCTAACCATGCCGGTGCGTGGCGCAGACGATCGCTGTATTAGCTTCGGTATCACGATGGGCGATTACCACCTGAACCGTCAGCTGGGCGAAACCTGGCTGCGCGTGAAGGGTGAGAAAGTGCTGAACGTGAAAGAGATGAAGCTCTCAGGTCAGCACAACTATACCAATGCCCTGGCGGCGCTGGCGCTGGCGGATGCAGTAGGACTTCCGCGCTCCTCCAGCCTGAAAGCGTTAACCACGTTTTCTGGTCTGGCGCACCGTTTCCAGCTGGCGCTGGAGCACAACGGCGTGCGCTGGATCAACGACTCCAAAGCCACCAACGTGGGCAGCACCGAGGCCGCGCTGAATGGCCTGCACGTTGACGGCACCCTGCATTTACTGCTGGGCGGCGACGGTAAATCAGCGGATTTCTCCTCCCTGAAGCCGTATCTCGCCGGAGATAACATCCGCCTGTACTGCTTCGGCCGTGACGGCAGCGAGCTGGCTGAACTGCGCCCTGAGGTTGCCGAGCAAACCGAAACCATGGAACAGGCGATGCGGCTGATTGCCCCTCGCGTGAAGCCAGGCGATATGGTGCTGCTCTCTCCGGCCTGCGCCAGCCTCGATCAATTCAAGAATTTCGAACAGCGTGGTGATGTCTTTACCCGCCTGGCGAAGGAGTTAGGCTAATGCGTTTATCTCTCCCTCGCCTGAAAATGCCGCGCCTGCCAGGATTTGGGATCCTGGCATGGGTGTTTGCGGCGCTCAAAGGCTGGGTGATGGGCTCTCGTCAAAAAGATAACGACAGCCTGGTCATGTACGATCGCACGCTGTTCTGGCTCACGATGGGGCTGGCGGCGGTCGGCTTCATTATGGTCACGTCAGCTTCAATGCCCGTCGGGCAGCGTCTGGCGAACGATCCTTTCCTGTTTGCCAAGCGTGATGGTCTGTACATTATCCTGGCATTCTGCCTGGCGCTGGTGACCTTGCGTCTGCCGATGGAGTTCTGGCAGCGGCACAGTACGGCGATGCTGATCGCCTCGATTATTATGCTGCTGATCGTGCTGGTGGTGGGGAGCTCTGTTAACGGCGCATCACGCTGGATCGCCTTTGGCCCGCTGCGCATTCAGCCTGCGGAATTTACCAAGCTCTCCCTGTTCTGCTACCTCGCTAACTACCTGGTGCGTAAGGTAGATGAAGTGCGTAACAACCTGCGCGGCTTCTTAAAACCGATGGGCGTGATTCTGGTGCTGGCGGTATTACTGCTGGCGCAGCCTGACCTCGGTACCGTTGTCGTGCTGTTCGTTACCACCCTGGCGATGCTGTTCCTGGCGGGCGCGAAGCTGTGGCAGTTCATCGCTATCATCGGGATGGGGATTTCAGCGGTTGTGCTGCTGATCCTCGCCGAGCCTTACCGTATTCGCCGTGTAACCTCGTTCTGGAACCCGTGGGAAGATCCGTTCGGCAGCGGTTATCAGCTGACGCAGTCGCTGATGGCCTTTGGTCGCGGTGAAGTCTGGGGGCAGGGGCTGGGTAACTCAGTACAGAAACTGGAGTATTTACCGGAAGCGCATACTGACTTCATCTTCTCCATTATTGCGGAAGAACTGGGTTATATCGGTGTGGTATTAGCGCTATTAATGGTATTCTTCGTCGCTTTCCGCGCCATGTCCATCGGGCGGAAAGCGCTGGAGATCGATCACCGCTTCTCAGGATTCTTAGCCTGTTCAATTGGTATCTGGTTTAGCTTCCAGGCATTGGTTAACGTCGGGGCCGCAGCGGGTATGCTGCCGACCAAAGGTCTGACGTTGCCGTTGATCAGTTATGGTGGTTCCAGTCTGTTGATTATGTCGACGGCCATCATGTTTTTGTTGCGCATAGATTATGAAACGCGTCTGGAAAAAGCCCAGGCGTTTACACGAGGTTCACGATGAATCAACCGAAGCGGTTAATGGTGATGGCAGGCGGTACCGGTGGACACGTGTTCCCGGGACTGGCGGTTGCGCACCATTTAATGGATCAGGGCTGGCAGGTACGCTGGCTGGGAACCGCAGACCGCATGGAAGCCGATCTGGTACCGAAGCACGGTATTGAGATCGACTTTATTCGTATTTCCGGCCTTCGGGGCAAAGGCCTCAAGGCAATGCTGCTGGCACCGGTGCGTATTTTTAACGCCTGGCGTCAGGCGCGCACCATCATGAAGCGCTTTAAGCCAGATGTGGTGCTGGGCATGGGCGGTTATGTCTCGGGTCCTGGCGGGCTGGCGGCGTGGTCGTTAGGCATTCCCGTTGTGCTGCATGAACAGAACGGTATTGCCGGACTGACCAACAAGTGGCTGGCGAAAATCGCTACCAAAGTTATGCAGGCATTTCCCGGCGCGTTCCCGAAAGCGGACGTGGTGGGTAACCCGGTGCGTGTGGACGTGCTGGCGCTGCCGCTACCGGATGCTCGCCTGACGGGCCGTGAAGGGCCGGTTCGTGTACTGGTCGTCGGCGGCTCTCAGGGCGCACGCATTCTAAACCAGACGATGCCGCAGGTTGCCGCAAAGCTGGGGGATACCGTGACGATCTGGCACCAGAGCGGAAAAGGCGCTCAGCAGACCGTTGAGCAAGCGTACGCAGACGAAGGCCAGCCGCAGCATAAAGTCACAGAGTTTATCGACGACATGGCGGCAGCGTATGCCTGGGCCGATGTCGTGGTCTGTCGTTCAGGCGCGCTGACGGTGAGCGAGATCGCCGCCGCGGGTCTGCCGGCCCTGTTTGTGCCGTTCCAGCACAAAGACAGACAGCAGTACTGGAATGCGCTGCCGCTTGAGAAAGCCGGTGCCGCGAAGATATTTGAGCAGCCACAATTTACCGCCGACGCGGTCGCCACCACCCTGGCGGGCTGGAACAGAGACGCACTGCTGGAGATGGCGCAACGCGCGCGCGCGGCCGCTATCCCTGATGCGACGGAACGGGTGGCAAAAGAAGTGAGCCTGGCAGCCCAGGCTTAACCCTCGCAGCGCGTGTTGCGCTGCACGAATTTTAAGTAGTCGATGGCGTTTAGAGAATGAATACACAACAACTGGCAAAACTGCGTTCAATCGTGCCCGAGATGCGTCGCGTCCGGCACATTCACTTTGTTGGCATCGGTGGTGCTGGCATGGGCGGTATTGCCGAAGTGTTAGCTAACGAAGGCTATCAGATCAGCGGGTCTGACCTGGCGCCAAACCCTGTAACGCAGCAGCTGGCGTCGCTTGGGGCGACTATCTATTTCAACCATCGCCCGGAAAACGTGCGCGATGCGAGCGTGGTGGTGGTCTCAAGCGCTATCTCCTCTGACAACCCGGAAATCGTTGCCGCGCACGAAGCGCGCATTCCGGTGATCCGCCGTGCAGAAATGCTGGCGGAACTGATGCGTTTCCGTCACGGCATCGCCATTGCCGGGACCCACGGTAAAACCACGACCACGGCGATGGTCTCCAGTATTTATGCGGAAGCGGGTCTCGACCCGACGTTCGTCAACGGCGGTCTGGTCAAAGCAGCGGGCGTACATGCGCGTCTGGGACACAGCCGTTACCTGATTGCTGAAGCGGATGAGAGCGACGCGTCGTTCCTGCACCTGCAGCCGATGGTGGCGATTGTCACTAACATCGAAGCTGACCATATGGATACCTACCAGGGCGACTTCGAGAACTTAAAGCAGACCTTCATCAACTTCCTGCACAACCTGCCGTTCTATGGACGCGCGGTCATGTGCGTTGACGATCCGGTGATCCGCGAGCTGCTGCCGCGCGTGGGTCGTCAAATCACCACTTACGGCTTCAGCGAAGACGCTGACGTCCGCGTGGAAGAGTACAAACAGATCGGTGCGCAGGGGCATTTCACTCTGGCGCGTCAGGACAAAGAGCTGCTGCACGTCACGCTGAATGCGCCAGGGCGCCATAACGCCCTCAATGCCGCAGCGGCTGTGGCCGTCGCGACGGAAGAAGGCATTGATGATGATGCCATTCTGCGCGCGCTGGAAAGCTTCCAGGGCACCGGCCGTCGTTTCGACTTTCTCGGTGAATTCCCGCTGGACGCCGTTAACGGTAAAGCCGGCACAGCGATGCTGGTGGACGACTACGGCCACCATCCGACCGAAGTGGACGCCACCATTAAAGCCGCGCGTACAGGCTGGCCTGACAAAAATCTGGTGATGATCTTCCAGCCGCACCGCTTCACGCGTACGCGCGATCTGTACGACGATTTCGCCAGCGTCCTGTCACAGGTAGACACCCTGTTAATGCTGGACGTGTACGCCGCAGGCGAGACGCCGATTCCGGGTGCTGACAGCCGTTCCCTGTGTCGTACCATCCGTGGACGCGGTAAAGTTGACCCTATTCTGGTTTCTGACCCTGCACAGGTGGCGGAAATTCTGGCACCGGTCCTGACGGGTAACGATTTGATTCTGATTCAGGGTGCGGGAAATATCGGCAAAATCGCCCGTACCTTAGCTGAAATCAAACTGAAGCCGCAAACCCAGGAGGATGAGCATCATGGCTGATAAGATTGCTGTCCTGTCTGGCGGCACCTCCGCCGAGCGCGAGGTTTCCCTGAATTCCGGCGCGGCTGTGCTGGCGGGCCTGCGCGAAGGTGGCGTCAATGCGCACCTGGTTGATCCAAAAGAGGTCGACGTGACGCAATTAAAAGCCATGGGCTTCGATAAAGTCTTTATCGCTTTGCATGGTCGCGGCGGTGAAGACGGCACCCTGCAGGGACTTCTGGATCTGATCGGCCTGCCGTACACCGGCAGCGGCGTGATGGCTTCCGCTATCTCTATGGATAAACTGCGCAGCAAGCTGCTGTGGCAGGGGGCAGGGTTACCTGTTGCGCCATGGGTAGCGCTGACGCGTCGCGAATTTGAATTGGGCCTGTCGGATAGCGTTAATGCACGCATTGCTGAGCTAGGCTTACCGGTTATTGTAAAGCCCAGCCGGGAAGGCTCCAGCGTGGGAATGTCCAAAGTCGACAAAGCTGAAGATCTTTCGTCCGCTTTAGTGCTGGCATTTCAACATGATGAAGAAGTTCTGATTGAAAAATGGCTCAGCGGGCCGGAATTTACCGTCGCGATGCTTGGCGAAGAAATTTTACCGTCAATCAGTATCCAACCGGCCGGAACCTTCTATGATTATGAGGCGAAGTATCTCTCTGATGAGACGCAATATTTCTGCCCTTGTGGTCTTGAAGCTGAGCGTGAAGCCGATTTACAGTCCCTGGTGCTTAAAGCCTGGCATGTTCTGGGTTGCCGTGGCTGGGGACGCATCGACGTGATGCAGGACAGCGATGGACAATTTTATCTGCTGGAAGCGAATACCTCTCCGGGAATGACCAGCCACAGCCTTGTGCCGATGGCCGCGCGTCAGGCGGGGATGAGTTTCTCGCAGTTAGTCGTACGCATTCTGGACCAGGCGGGCTGATATGTCTCAGGCTGCATTGAACACGCGCAACCGCGATGACGAGGACGAATACGC
Source organism: Enterobacter sp. QK-SA4 (assembly GCF_056856775.1). Lineage (NCBI taxonomy): Bacteria > Pseudomonadati > Pseudomonadota > Gammaproteobacteria > Enterobacterales > Enterobacteriaceae > Enterobacter > Enterobacter sp. QK-SA4. The sequence continues at coordinate 4,003,629 of NZ_JBXFXH010000007.1, read as the reverse complement.
CTCTTCACGCCGCAGTAATGGAACGCGTCTTGCAGGCATCATTTTCCTGCTCGGGGTGCTGTGCACCGTGTTTATCAGCGGCTGGATGGTCCTGGGCTGGATGGAAGATGCACAGCGGTTGCCGCTTTCTAAGCTGGTGGTCACCGGTGAGCGTCACTACACGCGTAACGACGATATTCGCCAGTCAATACTGGCGCTGGGCTCACCTGGCACCTTTATGACGCAGGACGTCAATATTATCCAGAGCCAGATAGAACGTCTGCCATGGATAAAACAGGCGAGCGTAAGAAAGCAATGGCCTGATGAATTGAAGATTCATCTGGTTGAATATGTGCCCATTGCGCGTTGGAATGATCAGCACATGGTTGACGCAGACGGAAATTCCTTCAGCGTCCCGGCCGATCGTGTCAACAAGCAAAATTTACCGATGTTGTATGGCCCGGAAGGTAGCGAAAACGAAGTATTACAGGGTTTTCGCGAAATGGGTCAGGTGCTGGCGAAGGACAGGTTTACGTTAAAAGATGCAGCCATGACGGCGCGCCGTTCCTGGCAGCTGACGTTAACAAACGGCATTAAGCTCAACCTGGGACGCGGCGACACAATGAAGCGTCTGGCGCGTTTTGTCGAACTTTACCCGGTTTTACAGCAGCAGGCACAGACTGACGGCAAACGGATAAGCTACGTTGATTTGCGCTATGACTCAGGCGCAGCAGTCGGTTGGGTACCGGCTCCGGTCGAGGAACCTAATCAGCAATAGAATCAGGCACAGGTACAGGCAGAACAACAATGATCAAGGCGACGGACAGAAAACTGGTAGTTGGACTGGAGATTGGCACCGCGAAGGTTGCCGCTTTAGTAGGGGAAGTTCTGCCCGACGGTATGGTCAATATCATTGGCGTAGGCAGTTGCCCGTCCCGTGGTATGGATAAAGGTGGGGTAAACGATCTTGAATCGGTGGTGAAATGCGTTCAGCGCGCCATCGATCAGGCTGAACTGATGGCAGATTGCCAGATTTCTTCTGTCTATCTGGCCCTTTCTGGTAAGCATATTAGCTGCCAGAACGAAATCGGTATGGTGCCGATTTCCGAAGAAGAAGTGACGCAGGAAGACGTTGAAAACGTTGTGCACACCGCGAAATCCGTGCGTGTCCGCGACGAGCATCGCGTGCTGCACGTCATTCCGCAGGAATATGCGATTGACTACCAGGAAGGGATTAAGAACCCGGTCGGTCTTTCTGGCGTACGTATGCAGGCAAAAGTGCACCTGATCACATGTCACAACGATATGGCGAAGAACATTGTAAAAGCCGTTGAACGTTGTGGCCTGAAAGTTGACCAACTTATTTTCGCCGGCCTGGCGGCAAGTTATTCCGTACTGACCGAAGATGAACGTGAACTGGGTGTCTGTGTGGTCGATATTGGTGGTGGTACAATGGATATCGCCGTGTATACCGGCGGTGCGTTGCGCCACACGAAAGTGATCCCTTATGCCGGGAACGTTGTAACCAGCGATATTGCTTACGCTTTTGGTACGCCGCCGAGCGATGCAGAAGCGATTAAAGTGCGCCACGGCTGTGCGCTGGGATCTATCGTTGGCAAAGATGAGAGCGTTGAAGTGCCGAGCGTCGGTGGTCGTCCACCGCGTAGCCTGCAGCGCCAGACGTTGGCAGAGGTCATTGAGCCGCGCTATACCGAGCTGCTCAACCTGGTCAACGAAGAGATTTTACAGTTACAGGAACAGCTTCGTCAGCAGGGCGTTAAACATCATCTTGCGGCGGGGATTGTATTAACCGGCGGTGCAGCGCAAATTGAAGGTCTTGCGGCCTGTGCTCAGCGGGTGTTCCATACGCAGGTGCGTATTGGTGCGCCGCTGAATATCACCGGTTTAACGGATTATGCTCAGGAGCCGTATTATTCAACGGCTGTGGGCCTGCTCCACTACGGGAAGGAATCTCATCTCAGTGGTGAAGCAGAAGTGGAAAAACGCGTCTCAGTGGGGTCGTGGGTCAAACGACTGAACAACTGGTTGCGAAAAGAGTTTTAATTTTTTTAAGAGACCGGAGAGAATTAGCGGTCTCGGGCGACAGGCACAACGGAGAGAGAAATTATGTTTGAACCTATGGAACTGACCAACGACGCGGTGATTAAAGTCATCGGCGTCGGTGGCGGCGGCGGTAACGCCGTAGAGCATATGGTGCGTGAACGCATTGAAGGTGTTGAATTCTTCGCAGTTAACACCGATGCGCAGGCACTGCGTAAGACGGCTGTAGGCCAGACTATCCAGATCGGCGGTGGTATCACCAAAGGGCTGGGAGCAGGGGCTAACCCGGAAGTCGGTCGCAATGCGGCTGAGGAAGATCGTGAAGCGCTGCGCGCTGCGCTGGAAGGTGCGGACATGGTCTTCATCGCAGCAGGCATGGGTGGCGGTACCGGTACCGGCGCAGCACCTGTTGTGGCTGAAGTGGCTAAAGATTTAGGTATCCTGACCGTTGCTGTCGTGACCAAGCCTTTCAATTTTGAAGGCAAGAAGCGTATGGCCTTCGCGGAGCAGGGTATCACCGAGCTGTCCAAGCATGTGGACTCGCTGATCACCATCCCGAACGACAAACTGTTGAAAGTTCTGGGTCGCGGTATCTCCCTGCTGGACGCATTCGGTGCAGCAAACGACGTGCTGAAAGGCGCGGTTCAGGGTATCGCTGAACTGATTACCCGTCCTGGCCTGATGAACGTTGACTTTGCAGACGTTCGCACCGTGATGTCCGAAATGGGCTACGCGATGATGGGCTCTGGCGTGGCGAGCGGCGAAGACCGTGCAGAAGAAGCGGCTGAAATGGCTATCTCTTCTCCACTGCTGGAAGATATCGATCTGTCTGGTGCGCGCGGCGTGCTGGTCAACATTACCGCTGGCTTTGACCTGCGTCTGGATGAGTTCGAAACCGTGGGTAACACTATCCGTGCGTTCGCCTCTGACAACGCTACCGTGGTAATCGGTACTTCTCTTGACCCTGAAATGAACGACGAGCTGCGTGTTACCGTTGTTGCGACCGGTATCGGTATGGACAAGCGCCCAGAAATCACTCTGGTGACTAACAAGCAGACTCAGCAACCGGTAATGGATCGTTACCAGCAGCACGGTATGTCTCCTCTGACTCAGGAGCAGAAACCGGCCGCGAAAGTGGTGAACGACCCAACGCCTCAAACGGCGAAAGAGCCAGATTATCTGGATATCCCGGCGTTCCTGCGTAAGCAAGCTGACTAAGAATTGGCTGGAATTTGGGGATTTGCGCTCTTTGTGCTAAACTGGCCCACCGTTAGTGATATACACTCTCGGTTGGATAGTTAATTTGGCGAGATTATACGATGATCAAACAAAGGACACTTAAACGTATCGTTCAGGCGACTGGTGTCGGTTTACATACCGGCAAGAAAGTCACGCTGACGTTACGCCCTGCGCCGGCCAATACCGGGGTCATCTATCGTCGCACCGACTTGAATCCACCGGTAGATTTTCCGGCCGATGCCAAATCTGTGCGTGATACTATGCTCTGTACTTGTCTGGTGAACGAGCATGACGTGCGGATTTCTACCGTAGAGCACCTGAACGCCGCCCTGGCGGGTCTGGGTATCGATAACATTATTGTTGAAGTCGATGCGCCAGAAATCCCGATTATGGATGGCAGTGCTGCACCGTTCGTCTATCTGTTGCTGGATGCCGGCATCGAAGAACTGAACTGCGCGAAGAAATTTGTACGCATCAAAGAGACCGTTCGCGTCGAAGATGGCGACAAGTGGGCTGAATTCAAACCGTACAATGGTTTCTCGTTGGACTTTACCATCGACTTTAACCATCCGGCGATTGATTCCAGCACCCAACGCTATGCGATGAACTTCTCTGCTGATGCGTTTATGCGCCAGATCAGCCGAGCCCGTACATTTGGCTTCATGCGTGATATCGAATATCTGCAGTCCCGCGGCCTGTGCCTGGGCGGCAGCTTCGATTGTGCCATCGTTGTTGACGATTATCGCGTACTGAACGAAGACGGCCTGCGTTTCGAAGATGAATTCGTTCGTCACAAAATGCTGGATGCTATCGGCGACCTGTTCATGTGTGGTCACAACATCATTGGTGCATTTACCGCGTTCAAATCCGGTCATGCGCTGAACAACAAACTGTTGCAGGCCGTCCTGGCAAAACAGGAAGCCTGGGAATATGTGACCTTCGAAGACGAAGCAGAACTGCCGCTGGCTTTCAAAGCGCCAAACATGGTTCTGGCGTAACGGTTCACGCCGTTTCGTAAAAAATAGACTGGTTAACCTGGTACTCTCTCCGACCAGGGAGACCAGTCGTTTTTATTTTTACCCTTCTTAGTTTGCCCCAGCGTTATCTCTCGTTTGTCTTACGCAGAAAATGTGTGCGTTAGCTGCATTCTTGACCGTTTTTCCCCGCGGCGGCACCTCATTCCTGCTGATGTATATTGGCTTTAGTGGTACTATCTGGGCGCTAAAAAGAATAACTGAACTCAGCCTCTGCAAGGCTGGCTTATTGGGTGGAGCAGGTGAGCGGAATACTGACGCGCTGGCGACAATTTGGCAGACGTTACTTCTGGCCGCATCTCTTATTAGGGATGGTCGCGGCGAGTTTCGGCTTGCCTGCGCTCAGCAACAGTGCCGAAGCGGCGACGCCCGCAAAAACCTCCACCACCAAACACGATCTCAATTCGCGGGTTAACTTCACTAACCTCGCGTGGCTTGAAGCCAACCGCCGCCCAAACTTCTCCGTCGATTACTGGCACCAGCACGCTATCCGCACGGTTATCCGCCATCTGTCCTTCGCGATGGCACCGCAGGCCATGCCTGTTGCGGAAGAGGCGCTGCCGGTGCAGGCTCAGCATCTTGCCCTGCTGGACACGCTCAACGCGCTGCTTACGCAGGACAGCCAGCCGCCGGTCATGGTTCGTCAGACAACGCAGCGTGCGTTTGTTTCACCTGTTTCATTCTCTGTTTCAACCTGGATTAGCCAGGCCCACGGCATTCGCGCCGGGCCGCAGCGCCTCAGCTAAATTAACTTTTTCAATACCTTAATTTATCTGCCCATACTGGGGCGTTTGAGAATTTATTATGCTAATCAAATTGTTAACTAAAGTTTTTGGTAGTCGTAACGATCGTACCCTGCGCCGTATGCGCAAAGCTGTTGCCGTCATCAACGGTATGGAACCGGCGATGGAGAAGCTCTCTGATGACGAGCTGAAAGCGAAAACGGCGGAATTCCGCGCTCGTCTGGAAAAAGGTGAAACCTTAGAAAGCCTGATCCCGGAAGCGTTTGCTGTCGTGCGCGAAGCGAGTAAGCGCGTATTCGGCATGCGTCACTTCGACGTCCAGCTACTGGGTGGTATGGTGCTCAACGAGCGCTGCATCGCGGAAATGCGTACCGGTGAAGGTAAAACCCTGACCGCAACGCTGCCGGCTTACCTGAACGCGCTGACCGGTAAAGGCGTTCACGTCGTTACCGTCAACGACTATCTGGCGCAGCGTGACGCCGAAAACAACCGCCCACTGTTCGAATTCCTCGGTATGACCGTCGGTATCAACATGTCCGGCCTGCCTGCGCCAGCCAAGCGCGAAGCATATAACGCGGACATCACCTACGGCACCAACAACGAATACGGGTTCGACTACCTGCGTGACAACATGGCGTTCAGCCCGGAAGAGCGCGTCCAGCGTAAACTGCACTATGCGCTGGTGGATGAGGTTGACTCCATCCTGATCGATGAAGCGCGTACTCCGCTGATCATCTCCGGCCCGGCTGAAGACAGCTCCGAGATGTACCGTAAAGTCGACAAAATCATTCCACACCTGCTGCGTCAGGAGAAAGAGGACTCGGATACCTTCCAGGGTGAAGGCCACTTCTCCGTAGATGAAAAAGCGCGCCAGGTGAACCTGACCGAGCGTGGTCTGGTGAAAATTGAAGAGCTGCTGGTCGCTGAAGGCATCATGGAAGAGGGCGAGTCCCTGTACTCTCCGAGCAATATCATGCTGATGCACCACGTGACCGCTGCACTGCGCGCCCACGCGCTGTTCACCCGCGACGTCGATTACATCGTTAAAGACGGCGAAGTGATCATCGTCGATGAACACACCGGCCGTACCATGCAGGGACGTCGCTGGTCTGACGGTCTGCACCAGGCTGTGGAAGCCAAAGAAGGTGTGGATATTCAGAATGAAAACCAGACGCTGGCATCTATCACCTTCCAGAACTACTTCCGTCTGTATGAGAAGCTGGCGGGGATGACCGGTACTGCTGATACCGAAGCGTTTGAATTCAGCTCCATCTACAAGCTGGATACCGTGGTCGTTCCAACCAACCGTCCAATGATCCGTAAGGATATGCCGGACCTGGTGTACATGACCGAAGCGGAAAAAATTCAGGCGATCATCGAAGATATTCGCGACCGTACTGCGAATGGTCAGCCGGTTCTGGTGGGGACCATCTCCATCGAGAAATCCGAAGTGGTTTCTCACGAGCTGACTAAAGCGGGTATCAAACACAACGTTCTGAACGCCAAATTCCACGCCAAAGAAGCGGACATTGTTGCGCAGGCGGGTTATCCGGCTGCCGTAACCATCGCCACCAACATGGCGGGTCGTGGTACCGATATTATGCTGGGTGGTAGCTGGCAGGCTGAAGTGGCGGAGCTGGAAAACCCAACGCCAGAACAGATTGCCCAGATCAAAGCCGACTGGCAGGTTCGTCATGATGCCGTTCTGGCGTCCGGCGGTCTGCACATCATCGGTACAGAGCGTCACGAGTCTCGTCGTATCGATAACCAGCTGCGTGGCCGTGCGGGTCGTCAGGGTGATGCCGGTTCATCCCGCTTCTACCTGTCTATGGAAGATGCGCTGATGCGTATTTTCGCCTCCGACCGCGTGTCCGGCATGATGCGTAAGCTGGGGATGAAGCCAGGTGAAGCCATCGAGCACCCGTGGGTGACGAAAGCGATCGCTAACGCACAGCGTAAAGTGGAAAGCCGCAACTTTGATATTCGTAAGCAGCTGCTGGAATATGATGATGTGGCTAACGATCAGCGTCGTGCGATCTACACCCAGCGTAACGAACTGTTGGACGTGTCCGACGTGAGCGAAACCATCAACAGCATTCGTGAAGATGTGTTTAAAGCCACCATCGACGCGCATATTCCACCGCAGTCTCTGGAAGAGATGTGGGATATCGAAGGCCTGCAGGAACGTCTGAAAAATGACTTTGACCTCGATCTGCCAATCAAAGAGTGGCTGGATAAAGAGCCTGAGCTGCACGAAGAGACCCTTCGTGAACGTATCTTTGAAACCGCGCTGGACGTCTACAAGCGTAAAGAAGAGGTTGTTGGCGCTGAAATGATGCGTCACTTCGAAAAAGGCGTGATGCTGCAGACTCTGGACTCCCTGTGGAAAGAGCACCTGGCGGCGATGGACTACCTGCGTCAGGGTATCCACCTGCGTGGCTATGCGCAGAAAGATCCGAAGCAGGAATACAAGCGTGAATCCTTCTCCATGTTTGCCTCTATGCTGGAGTCACTGAAGTATGAAGTGATCAGCACCCTGAGCAAGGTTCAGGTGCGTATGCCGGAAGAAGTGGAAGCGATGGAGCAGCAGCGTCGTGAAGAAGCCGAGCGTCTGGCACAGATGCAGCAGCTGAGTCATCAGACCGACGACAGCGAAGCCGCAGCGGCGATCGCCGCGCAGACCGGCGATCGTAAAGTGGGTCGTAACGATCCGTGCCCGTGTGGTTCCGGTAAAAAGTACAAGGCGTGCCACGGCCGTCTGAGCTAAGTTCATAAAAAAACAAAAAGGCGCAGAAATCTGCGCCTTTTTTATGGAAGTGACAATATGAAAATACTGCAAATTGCCGTCGGGATTATTCGCAACCCGCAAAACCAAATCTTTATCACCCAGCGCGCTGCCGACGCCCATATGGCGAACAAGTGGGAGTTTCCGGGCGGTAAAATCGAGTCAGGTGAAACGCCGGAAGAGGCGCTGGTTCGGGAGCTTCAGGAAGAGGTGGGGATCACGCCGCTTGGCGCAACGCTGTTTGATAAGCTTGAGTACCAGTTTCCTGACAGGCACATCACGCTGTGGTTCTGGCTGGTGGAAAACTGGGAAGGTGAACCCTGGGGAAAAGAGGGACAGCCGGGTAACTGGGTGGAACTTCAGGCAAGTGATGCCGAAAAATTCCCGCCAGCTAATGAGCCCGTGATCCTGCGGTTAGTCGCACAACCGTAGGCCTGCCAGGCGAAGCGCCAGCAGGCTTTACAGATTACTGCTGGGTTTCGCTCCAGTCATCGCTGTCCGAGAGATCGCCTTCGCTTGGAATGCGTTTCTCTTCCGCTGCCCATTCGCCCAGGTCAATGAGCTGACAGCGCTTGCAGCAGAATGGGCGGAACGGACTGACTTCGCCCCAGACAACGGTTTTGCCACAGGTTGGGCAGCTTACGGTGGTGACATCAGACATCGGCACTCCTTAACAACAAGCCAGTTCAAAATCGAGACGTTCCGGCACGGTGCCATTTTCACTGTCCAGCGGCATAAAGCGAATCGCAAAGCGGCTCTTATGCCCGGAAATCTGTGGGTAAAGCTGTTCGCCGAGAGACAGATTGAGACGCAGAAGATCGGCATCATCACCGTTATCCTGGAAGAAACCATTCAGGCTGGTTTGCTTGCGGAACGGAGCAGAGTTACGGATCAGATCGAGGATCAGCGACAGCGTCTGGTGCATTGGCTCCAGGCTTGCCAGCCAGCTGTTCACCTGCGCGTCACGCTGCGCCTGTGGCATATGTAGCCACATATGCAGCGTCGGCAGGTCGAAGCTGCAGCAGCCGCCAGGAATGCTCAGACGCTGGCGCACCAGGCCAATCAGGCGGTCTTCACGCAAAAACTGCCCGACGCGCGGCGCGGCCATCAGGACGGCACTGCTGCTTTTCAACTGCTGGCGGAGCGCGTCGATACGGCTCTGATCTACGCCTGGGACCTCTGTCCATGCCTGCAATTTACGCTGCTGGCGCTCCAGCTCTTTGAGTAATTCTGTGCGGACATCGCCGCGTTCAATCACATCCAGCAGATCGCCTACGTTGCGGAAGAAGTGCAACGCCGTGGCATGATCGTTAACTGGCAGATGTTGTGAAAGTTGTTGAATAAGGAATTCGATGCGCAGCCAGGTGCGCATTTTTTCGTTGAGCGGATGCTCAAAAAGGATGTGTGTCGACATTATGGTTTTTCCTGTGCAACGGCCTGCGCGGCGAACGTCAGATACTGCGCGTGCAGACGGGCAACATCCGATGCAATGGCATCTGGTGCGCCGTTATTATCAATAACATCATCCGCCACGGCAAGGCGCTGAGCGCGCGTAGCCTGAGCGGCAAGAATTTGTTCAGCATGCTCCCGCGAGACGCGATCGCGCGTCATGGTTCTCTGGATTTGCGTTTCGGGTGCGACATCTATCACCAGAACCCGATCGGCTTTCTTCTGCAGCTGATTTTCAACCAGTAGCGGAACTACCCACAGGACATAGGGCGAGCGGGCTGCGGCTATCTGACGCTGAGTTTCCTGGTGGATGATGGGGTGGAGCAGGGCATTAAGCCAGGCTTTTTCCGCAGAATCAGAAAAAATGCATTCGCGAAGCTGACGGCGATTCAGTGTGCCATCGGCATTGATGACTGTCTGACCAAAATGTTCTGCGATGAACTTTAGCGCGGGTGTATTGGGCTCTACCACCTGGCGGGCAATGATATCGGCATCAATAATCGTGATACCCAAACGAGAGAACGCGTCCGCAACGGTACTTTTGCCACTACCGATGCCGCCGGTTAATGCGACGATATACCCCATTAATTCAAATCCTGGGAATTATTCATTATTAAAATCAGTTGATTAAAACTCTTAGGTGCGCCAGCAACTGTTTGGTCCTGTTTACCGGCTTTTTACCAGGTAAATTTATAGGATTGTAGCGTAAAAAAAGAGAATTTCGCAGTCTTGCGGAGCAGGTATTAGTGCGTATGATAACGTCACTGGAGTTGTGCTTTTAACATATTTGCCTCTAACCCCAGGAATCCGCACATGCGTATCGAAGAAGATCTGAAGTTAGGTTTCAAAGACGTTCTTATCCGCCCTAAACGCTCTACACTGAAAAGTCGCTCAGACGTTGAACTCGAACGTCAATTCACCTTTAAGCATTCCGGTCAGACCTGGTCTGGCGTGCCGATCATCGCCGCCAACATGGATACTGTGGGAACCTTTGAGATGGCAACCGCCCTGGCACAGTTCGACATTCTTACCGCCGTGCACAAACATTACAGCCCTGAAGAGTGGAATGCGTTTGTTGCGTCCGCGTCTGCTGACGTGGTGAAGCATGTGATGGTTTCTACCGGCACTTCCGATGCCGATTTCGAGAAGACCAAACAGATCCTGAACGCTAACCCGGCGCTCAACTTCGTTTGTATTGACGTGGCGAACGGTTACTCCGAACACTTCGTGCAGTTCGTCAGCAAGGCGCGTGAAGCCTGGCCGACGAAAACCATCATCGCAGGCAACGTGGTGACCGGTGAAATGTGTGAAGAGCTGATCCTTTCCGGTGCAGATATCGTGAAAGTGGGTATTGGTCCGGGCTCCGTGTGCACGACCCGCGTCAAAACCGGCGTCGGTTATCCGCAGCTTTCCGCCGTCATTGAATGCGCCGATGCGGCGCACGGTCTGGGCGGTCAGATCATCAGCGATGGCGGCTGTACCATGCCGGGTGATGTTGCGAAAGCCTTCGGCGGCGGCGCCGACTTCGTGATGCTCGGCGGTATGCTGGCAGGCCACGAAGAGAGCGGTGGTACCGTTGTTGAAGAGAACGGCGAGAAATTTATGCTTTTCTACGGCATGAGCTCTGAATCCGCGATGACCCGTCACGTCGGTGGCGTGGCAAAATACCGTGCGGCGGAAGGTAAAACCGTGAAGCTGCCTCTGCGTGGCCCGGTTGAATACACCGCGCGCGATATCCTCGGCGGCCTGCGCTCGGCCTGCACCTACGTTGGGGCATCTCGCCTGAAAGAACTGACTAAACGTACGACGTTTATTCGCGTTCAGGAACAGGAAAACCGCGTATTCAACAGCCTGTAATGGCTTCTGCTGGCGCATGCCCGTGCGCCAGCGCTGTTCAGCACTACCCCACGCTCATCGCATCCCCCAGATGGAAAATCGGCAGATACATTGCCACTACCAGCGTGCCGATGATGACCCCTGTCACAATCAGAAGCACTGGCTCGAGAAGTGCCGCCAGATTATCTGCCCGTTGAAAGGTCTGTTCCGTGTGGTGCCGGGCGAGATTTGCCAGCATGATGTCCAGCGCACCTGACATTTCACCGGTTCGTAAAAGCTGAATACACAGCGGGGTAAAGATGGCCGCTTTCTGAAAGGATGACCAGACGGGGAGACCTTTTTCAATGTCCTCCCGAACGCTGTGGAGTATCCCCCGCCAGTAACAACTTTCAACGGTCTCCTCTGCGCTCTCCAGACCCTGTAAAAAGGGGATACCTGCCTGCTGCGTGAGTGACAGCACGGTAAAGATGTGCCCCAGTTTTTGGCCTTTTGCCAGCGCGCCCATCACGGGTATGTGCATCAGCATGCGCTGCCAGCGAGGGTTGTGCCGCAGTGCCCAGGCGGCGGTTAAGGGCGTTAATAACGCGACGAACAACGCGAGGGCATAGGACTGGATAAATGCGGCCATCCCCATGACCATTTGCGTCAGCATCGGGAGCGGCGTGTTAAACGTTTTGTAGATCGCGGCAAACTCGGGCAAGACCAGAATGACCATCGCCAGCACCACGAGTACGGCCAGCGTCAGGACGATCGCCGGGTAGCGTAGGGCCTTTTTCACCTTCTCTCTGAGCTGCTGCTGCGCTTTTTGCTGCTGCGCGAGCTGACGGCAGCACTCCTCCAGTTTCCCTGTGAGCTCACCGGTTTTCACCATAGAGACATGCAGTGGGCTAAACACCGCTGGCCACTTTTTTAGCGACTCAGAAAAGGGGGATCCCTCACTGAGCTCATCGGCAATGCTTTGCAGCAGCGCCTGCCACGGTTTTAACGGATGTTGCTCTACCAGCATCTGCAGGCTGTGGGACAACGTCAGCCCCGCCTGCAGAAGCGTTGCGAGCTGGCGAAACATCTCGCAGCAGTGTTGCGGCTGCCAGCGGTGTCGCTGAGCGCATCGGGTCAGCGCCAGAGGATGGAGATCGCTACGCATCAGCCTGGTGAAGGCGGCAGTGCGGTCTGTGGCCCAGAGTGTTCCGCTTCGGGGTTCTCCTTCTTGGGTGAGCGCTCGCCAGCGCCAGAGCTGATTAGCAGCCATCCGGCATTCCCAGCACGCGCACCAGCTCTTCGATCGTGGTCAGCCCTTGTTCTACGGCCCTGCAGCCGTGCTCAAAAAGAGAAATCATTCCCGCCTGCCGGGCACTCGCCTCTATCACTTCGATTCCCGCCCCGCTGGCAATGGCCTGACGCAGGGCATTGTCGATCGCCAGCACTTCAAAAATGGCCACGCGGCCATAAAAACCGTGATAACAGCGATCGCAGCCGGTGGGCTGCCAGCGTGGAAGCGGTCTGGACCATACGGCGCGCGGTAATTCAGCATGCTCGCTGGCTTCCCGGCGACAGTGCGGACACAAACGCCGGACCAGTCTCTGGGCAATCACCATCGACAGCGCGGAAGATATCATCCAGCGCGCAACGCCCATCTGCTCCAGGCGAATCAGGGTTTCCGTCGTCGAGTTGGTGTGCAGCGTTGACAGCACCAGATGACCGGTCTGGGCGGCATTAATGGCAATTTCTGCCGTTTCGCCGTCACGGATTTCGCCGACCATAATGATGTCTGGATCCTGACGCAGCAGCGCCCTCAGCACGCTCTGGAATGTTAACCCCGCCCGGGGATTAATCTGCGTCTGGTTTAATCCCGCAAGGGGGATCTCAATAGGATCCTCCACGCTACAGATGTTGACGTCGGGGGTGTTACGCGCCTGCAGCGCGCTGTACAGCGTCACGGTTTTGCCGCTGCCGGTGGGGCCGGTGACCAAAATCAGCCCCTGCGGCTGGTGGAGAACCTCATTGAAACAGGCCAGTTGTTCTGCGCTCATACCAAGCGCTTTCGGCTCAAGAGCCTGCTGAACCTGATGCAGCAGACGCAGCACAATTTTCTCGCCACCGCTGCAGGGAAGCGTTGCGATCCGAAACGAGACCGGCGCGTTTGCCAGCTCAATCGTAAACTGACCGTCCTGAGGTAAACGACGTTCAGCAATATCCAGATTACCCAGCACCTTTAAACGAGCGCTGAACAGGCTGGCCAGCGAGGCGGAAAGCGGAGGCTGGGGGCAAAGAACCCCGTCGATACGTAAACGGATCTGGCATGCATGCTCCATCGGTTCGATATGAATGTCGGAGGCGCGTTGGCTGATTGCCTGCTGCAGCGTGTGGTTGAGGATATCCACCGTCGAGTGTGTTTGCGAAACGACGGGCAGATGCGATTGTGACGTTAGCTGCAGGTGTTTTTCCATGCGCTCAGCGCTCCAGCACTCAATATCAATCCGTTTCTGGGTCGCGAAGCGCAGCGCCTCCATGAGTTCAGCCGCGGGGCTGCCCACGACGGCGATGCTGACCATGTCACTGTCGCTGTTCAGCAGCAGAGCGTGATGGCGTTGACAAAGCGCCACGAGTTGATCGGTATTCATTATCCGCTCCTCAGTTATTGTCGAAGCGGAAAACGTCTTCGCAGGCCTGTTTCAGGGCGCTGTCAGCACTGATGTTGCAGTCGCGCGTCCAGCCCGTCATCCCGTTGCCGTCGTTCCACCGTGGCGTCATGGTTACCGTCAGCCCGTTAAGACTCTCCTGTCCTGTTAAGGTCACGGTCCCTTTCGCCACGCTCATTCCTGAAACGTAGCGTGTCGTGGTGGGAGAGGGGATACCGTTACTGCCCGCATCGCAGCTCTCCACGCCACCGTGATCCAGCGCGCAAAGCTCAATGGCCGTACGGTAGGGAACGAAGGTTTGCAGCATATCGGTCAGCGCCGCCTTGCGCAGGTAATTTTGATAGGCGGGAACGCCGATGGCGCTCAGAATCGCAATGATGCCAATGACCACCATCAGCTCAATGAGGGTGAAGCCTTGTTGTCTGTTCATATCTGCTCCTTATGCAAAGTGGCGCTACTTTGTCAGTGGGAAAGAGCAGAAACGAGAGGCAAAAAAGGGAACGGGAAGGAGGCTTCAGAGAATTTTTTCAGTGTTGCAGGGCAGAACAGTGGATCTGCGAGCGGGGCTGAAATTCCCCTCTCCGGGTGGAGAGGGGAGAATGCGTTATTTGAAGCGCATTGAGAGGTCGAGGGCGCGAACGTGTTTGGTCAGCGCGCCGACGGAGATGTAATCCACGCCGGTTTCGGCGAATTCACGGATCGTTTCGAAAGTGACGTTCCCGGACACTTCAAGCTGGGCCCGGCCGTTAGTCAGTTTTACCGCCTCGCGCATCTGCTCTGTTTCGAAGTTATCAAGCATGATGATATCGGCCCCGGCCTTAATCGCCTGCTCCAGCTCCTCCAGGCTTTCGACTTCCACCTCAACAGGCACGTCCGGGTGCAGCCAGAAGGCTTTCTCCACCGCCTGACGCACGGAGCCAGAGGCAATAATGTGGTTCTCTTTAATGAGGAAGGCGTCGGATAAGCCTAGGCGATGGTTAGCGCCGCCGCCGCAGAGCACCGCATACTTCAGCGCGGTACGCAGGCCCGGCAGCGTTTTGCGGGTATCCAGCAGCTGGGTGCGGGTACCGGCCAGCAGGTCAACGTAACGACGCACTTCACTGGCCACGCCAGAGAGCGTTTGTACAAAATTGAGCGCGGTACGTTCGCCGGTCAGCAAGACGCGGGAAGGACCGTCCAGTTCGAACAGCGGCTGGTTTGCCGTAATTGCATCGCCGTCTTCAACGTGCCAGATAATCTGCACATCATCACCCGCCAGCTGGGTAAAGACCTCTTCAACCCAACGCTTGCCGCAAAAAACGCCGTCTTCACGGGTGATAATGACCGCGTGCGAGCGCGTCTCTTTTGGCAACAATTGTGCGGTAATATCCTTATCAGCGTTAACGTCACCGACCAGATCTTCTTTCAAAGCATGGGAGACGCTTGCCGGAATATCCATATTAATACGTTCCAGAAGCGCTTCACGTCGGTGGTCGGGGTTGTAGCGGCGAGGCGGCATGATAAAACTCCAAATTGGTAACGAATCATAATATTGAAACATGCTACTCTGAACCGAGTCATTGCACCATACAGAAGGAGTTCCAGCATGTTGTTAGAAAACGGATGGCTGGTGGATGCGCGGCGTGTGCCCTCGCCGCACCACGATTGCCGCCCGGAGGATGAAAAGCCCACACTGCTGGTGGTTCATAATATTAGTCTCCCGCCGGGTGAATTTGGCGGCCCGTGGATCGATGCGTTATTCACGGGAACTATTGATCCCGATGCTCATCCCTTCTTTGCTGAAATTGCACATCTGCGCGTATCGGCTCACTGCCTGATTCGTCGCGATGGTGAAGTGGTTCAGTATGTTCCCTTTGATAAGCGCGCCTGGCATGCCGGCGTGTCGATGTATCACGGGCGCGAACGGTGCAACGATTTTTCTATCGGGATCGAAATGGAAGGCACGGATACTACGCCCTACACCGATTCACAGTATCAACGGCTAGCGGCAGTGACCCGCACGCTTATCGGACTCTACCCGGCTATCGCCGACAATATCACGGGACACAGTGATATTGCCCCGGAGAGAAAAACCGATCCCGGCCCGGCCTTTAACTGGCCCCGGTTTCGCGCCATGCTCACCGCGTCGTCAGAATAAGGAGATACCATGACGTTGTTTACCATGCTGCTGGTTATCATCGCTGAACGCCTGTTCAAGCTCGGCGAGCACTGGCATCTGGATCACCGGCTGGAGGTGTTATTCCGCCGTATCAAACATTTTTCCATGCTGCGCACGCTGCTGATGATGGCAGGGGTGATGGTCATTACGTTCCTGCTCCTGCGCTCGCTGTACGGACTCTTTTTCAACGTGCCGCTGCTGGTGGTGTGGATCCTGCTTGGGGTGCTGTGCATTGGCGCAGGCAAGGTGCGTTTACACTATCACGCATACCTGAAAGCCGCCTCCCGTGACGATGCCCATGCGCGCGGTGCCATGGCGAGCGAGCTGACGATGATCCACGGCGTGCCGCCGGACTGCGACGAGCGCGAATTCCTGCGCGAGCTGCAAAACGCGCTGCTGTGGATTAACTTCCGTTACTATCTTGCGCCGCTGTTCTGGTTTGTAGTGGGTGGCCCGCTGGGGCCGGTGCTGCTGATGGGATATGCGTTCCTGCGCGCCTGGCAGACCTGGCTTGCCCGTTATCTGACGCCGCATGAACGCCTGCAGTCCGGTATTGACGCCATCCTGCACGTGCTCGACTGGCTCCCGGTGCGTCTGGTCGGCGTGGTGTACGCGTTAATTGGTCACGGTGAAAAAGCGCTGCCCGCATGGTTCGCTTCTCTTGCCGATCGCCATACGTCGCAGTACCAGGTGCTAACGCGTCTGGCGCAGTTCTCGCTGGCGCGTGAGCCGCATACCGACAAGATTGAAACGCCGAAGGCCGCTGTCTCCATGGCGAAGAAAACGTCGTTTGTGGTGGTGGTTATCGTGGCGCTGCTGACGATTTACGGCACGCTGGTGTAGGCCAGCGCGCCGCAAAGGCTAAAGCGTATCCGCGGGCGGGATGCCGAAATCAGGCATCCCGTTTTCATTCCAGCGGACGAGCTTCAGTCGAGTATGGCGATTCGGATCGTACAGCGGGTCGCCCTCAATTTCGGTGTAATTCCGCGCGTGATACACCAGCACATCTTCTCCTTCCGGCGTTTGCGTAAAGCTGTTGTGTCCCGGGCCGAACTGGCGGTTTTCATAGCTGGTAACGAACACCGGACGCGGGGATTTGTGCCAGTTTGCCGGATTTTGCGGATCGGCATTCAGGTCTATCCACAGTAGACCCATGCAGTAGTTCTCGTCGGTCGCGCTGGCGGAGTAGCTGATAAACAGCTTATTGCCGTGAACCAGCACCGCCGGGCCTTCGTTGACCCAAAACCCGCGACGCTCCCAGTCATACTCCGGCTTGCTGAGCATCACCGGCTCGCCTTTCAGCGTCCACGGGTTCTCCATTTCACAGAGATAAAGATTGGAGTTTCCGGTGATGTCCGGCGCTTTTTGCGCCCACAGATACCAGCGTTTCCCCTGATGAACAAAGGTGGTGGCGTCCAGAGCGAAGGTATCGAAAGGCGTTTTGATTTGCCCTTTCTCCACCCACGTGCCGGTTAGCGGATCGCCGTCGGCACATTCAATGGCGAACATACGGTGCTGGAACATTCCGAGCGCGTCGAGCGCCTGGGTGTGCGTCGCAGCAAAATAGATGTACCACTTCCCGTCAATGTGATGCAGTTCCGGTGCCCAGATCAGCTGGCTCATCGGGCCGGTGTCGGGCTTGCGCCAGACCACCACTTCTTCGGCATTACGTAAGCCTTCAAGAGACTCTGCGCGGCGGATTGCCAGCCTGTCGTACTCCGGCACGGAGGCGATAAAATAGTACAGCCCCTCGTGGCGTAAAATGTACGGATCGGCGCGTTGTTCAATAAACGGGTTTGGCCAGGTTTGCATTCGGCTTTCCTTATTTTGTCTCAGCGACTTTGAGTTCCTGATAATCGTTCAGCTCGCGGTAGTTATTGCGACGCTTTTCCAGATCGGACTGGATCTGCTTCATGGTTTCGCGGTCCACTTTCAGCAGGCGCACCACGCCCGCGGTAATCAAGTATCCAATGCCGGGAATGACGGTAAAGAGCAGCACGATCCCATTAATGGCGTTCGCGCTCTGCGCTTTTGCGCCCGCGTCATAACCGTACCAGGAGAGCAGGAAGCCGACCATCGCCCCGGCAATCGCCAGCCCCAGCTTCAGGAAGAAGATGTTGCCGGAGAAGCTGATCCCCGTGATGCGCTTACCGGTCTTCCACTCGCCGTAGTCGTCCACGTCGGCCATCAGCGACCAGTGCAGCGGAGACGGGATCTGGTGCAGGATGTTCAGCAGGAAGTAGAGCACCACGATGGTGACGGTGGCTTTCGGGTCGAAGAAATAAAAGGTGGTTGAGAAAATCGCCAGAACGATATTGGTCCAGAAGAAGACCTTGAGCTTACACCAGCGGTCGGTCAGCACTTTTGCCAGCACGCTGCCGAGCATCATGCCGACCACGCCCAGGCTGATAAACAGCGTGGCGAAATGGGTGCTCTGGCCCATCACCCAGGTGACGTAATACATGGTGGCCGCCATGCGGATAAAGCCCGGGCAGACGTTGCACAGGGTCAGGAGCAGAATGCGTACCCACTGGTCGTTCTTCCACACGTCTTTCAGATCGTTTTTCAGCTCGTCGTTGGTCTGTACCGCCGGACGCACGCGCTCGCGCACGGTGGCGAAGCAGAACAGGAACATGCAGGTCCCAATCAGCGCCAGAACGGTCATCGCCATCTGGTAGCCTTTGGCTTTGTTATCCCCGCCAAACCAGTCGGCCATCGGCAGCAGCGTTAATGAGAGCAGCAGCGTGGCGATGCCCACCAGCACGAAGCGATACGACTGGCAGGCCACGCGCTCTTTTGGATCGTTGGTGATCACCCCGCCCAGCGAGCAGTAGGGAATGTTGATGGCCGTATAGGTCAAAGAGAGCAGGAAGTAGGTGACAAACGCATAGATAACTTTGCTGTTATAACTCCACTCCGGCGTGGTGAACATCAGGATGCTGAACAGCGCGTAGGGGAAGGCGATCCACAGCAGCCATGGACGAAACCGGCCATATTTGCTGCGGGTACGGTCGGCAATCGCCCCCATGATCGGGTCCGTTACGGCGTCAATCACGCGCACGGAAAGCAGCAGCACGCCGACCAGCGCAGGGGCGAGGCCAAAAATATCCGTATAAAAATAGTTAACAAACAGCATGATGGCGCCGAAGATGATGTTGCATCCCGCGTCGCCCATCCCATAGCCGATCTTTTCTTTTACTGACAGTGTGTTGTTATCCATCGACAGCTCTCCGGTTTACGGTATGGAGAGAATTATTTGCTGGCAAAGGAATATATGCGTTGCAGTATCAGGGCGGTGATATGGATAAATGCGCTGTGGGCATGAAAGTGTGAGGGAGGTAACAACGCGCGGCACCCGCAAAAGCAGGTGCCGCGAAGAGAGGCTTAGTGTGCCTTCATGGCATTACGGCTTTTCTGACTGAACAGATAGCCCACGCCCAGGATCGCAATCCAGACCGGGATCAGGTAGACGGAAATCGCCATACCCGGGGTGATCAGCATAATCACCAGCACGGCTGCCATAAACAGCAGGCAGATCCAGTTACCCAGCGGATAGAGCAGGGCAGGGAAGCGCGTGGTGACGCCCTGCTGCTGCTTGGCGCGGCGGAACTTCATGTGCGCCAGGCTGATCATGGCCCAGTTGATGACCAGGGCAGAGACCACCAGCGCCATCAGCAGGCCAAACGCCGATTCCGGAGCCATGTAGTTAATGAGCACGCACAGCGCGGTCACAACCGCCGAAACCAGAATTGTGTTTACCGGCACGCCGCGTTTATCGACGTTGAGTAGCGCTTTTGGCGCGTTGCCCTGCTGGGCCAGGCCGAACAGCATGCGGCTGTTGCAGTACACGCAGCTGTTGTAAACGGAGAGCGCTGCGGTCAACACCACGATGTTCAGGGCGTTGGCGACAAAGGTGTCGCCCAGCTCGTGGAAGATCAGCACAAACGGGCTGGTGTCGGCGGTCACGCGCGTCCACGGCAGCAGGGAGAGCAGCACGGCCAGCGAGCCCACGTAGAAGATCAGAATGCGGTAGATAACCTGGTTAGTGGCTTTCGGAATGCTTTGCTCCGGGTTGTCGGCTTCAGCAGCGGTGATGCCCACCAGCTCCAGGCCGCCGAAGGAGAACATAATGATGGCCATCATCATCACCAGGCCGGTCATGCCGTGAGGCAGGAATCCGCCCTGTTCCCAGAGGTTGCGCACGGTTGCCTGCGGGCCGCCGTTGCCGCTGAACAGCAGCCAGCCGCCGAAGATAATCATCGCCACTACGGCAATGACCTTGATGATGGCAAACCAGAACTCCATTTCACCGAACACTTTTACGTTGGTCAGGTTAATGGCGTTAATAATGACGAAGAAAGCGGCTGCGGAAGCCCAGGTTGGGATCTCGGGATACCAGAACTGAATGTATTTCCCAACGGCGGTAAGCTCAGCCATGGCAACCAGAACGTACAGGACCCAGTAGTTCCAGCCCGAGGCGAAACCGGCAAAGCTGCCCCAGCATTTATAGGCAAAGTGGCTGAAGGAGCCTGCGACCGGCTCTTCAACGACCATTTCACCCAGCTGGCGCATAATCAGAAAGGCAATAAAGCCGGCAATCGCGTAACCCAAAATAATGCCCGGACCGGCAGACTGGATAACGGATGCGCTGCCCAGAAACAGGCCGGTACCAATCGCACCGCCCAGTGCGATGAGCTGTATATGGCGGTTTTTAAGCCCGCGCTTTAGCTGATCGCCGTGCTGTTGAGCTTCCATTTGAAACCTCGTGTGTGGTTGTTATGTTCACGCTGTGCGTGTGTAATTATGAAAATCCATATTCTGTATTTATTTCTTTACGGTTAACGAGACCGAAAAAAGCGGAGATGGCTTCCGTAAGCGCCAGAATAGTGATAAGTGCCTGCGAATGCACCTGCTTTATGAAGGGGTGATGACGACTTGAATAAAAAGAAAGCATTTGTAAATCGGCCCGCTCGTTGTTCCTCACCCAACCTATAGAATAGAAATGCGCCTTAAGTGGGCGAATTTTCATTATTTGCCTTGTTGAATCGCTTCAGATTGCAAAAACCCTCGTTTCATTATGGTTAAAACTCCCTCTTTGGGAGTAATCAACTCATTTGTGCAAAGTTACATTTCTGAAACGTTATTTCTGTAAGGTTGTTAAAATGTGCAGGGTTTACTGATTTCAATCAAAACCAATATGGACAGAAGGTGAATACTTTGTTACTTTAGCGATACGAAATAGAAATTGGTAAGACCAATTGACTCCGGGCAAAAAGGCGTAAGACAGGGAATATGGCCTACAGCAAAATTCGCCAACCAAAACTATCTGATGTGATTGAGCAGCAGCTGGAGTTTTTAATCCTCGAAGGGACTCTGCGCCCGGGTGAGAAACTTCCGCCAGAACGCGAGCTGGCAAAACAGTTCGACGTTTCACGTCCCTCTCTGCGTGAGGCGATTCAACGTCTCGAAGCAAAGGGCTTGCTGCTTCGTCGCCAGGGCGGCGGAACCTTTGTGCAAAACAGCCTGTGGCAGAGCTTCAGCGATCCGCTGGTAGAACTTCTCTCTGACCACCCAGAATCCCAGTTTGATCTGCTTGAGACCCGTCACGCGCTTGAAGGTATTGCGGCCTATTACGCCGCCCTTCGCAGCACTGATGAAGATCGCGTGCGTATCCGCGAACTGCATCAGGCCATTGAACGGGCACAGCAGTCCGGCGATTTAGACGCCGAGTCCAGCGCCGTCGTCCAGTATCAAATTGCCGTCACCGAAGCGGCCCACAACGTGGTGCTCCTCCATCTGCTACGCTGCATGGAGCCCATGCTGGCCCAGAACGTTCGTCAAAATTTTGAATTGTTGTATGCCCGTCGGGACATGCTCCCACTGGTAAGCAACCATCGCACCCGAGTATTCGAGGCGATAATGGCCGGGGAACCGGAGCAGGCGCGCGAAGCGTCGCACCGACATCTGGCTTTCATTGAGGAAATCTTGCTGGACCGCAGCCGTGAACAATCGCGTCGCGAACGTTCATTACGCCGCATACAGCAACGAAAGGATTAAGCGCCAGGTACTTTTAGAGCGCGGCAACTAAACGCAGAACCTGTCTTATTGTGTTTTCTGGCGAAAATACAATGGGACAGGTTCCAGACAAATCAACGTATTAGATAGATAAGGAATACCCCCATGTCAGAACGTCTCCAAAATGACGTGGATCCGATCGAAACTCGCGACTGGCTACAGGCGATCGAATCGGTCATCCGTGAAGAAGGTGTTGAGCGCGCTCAGTATCTGATTGATCAGCTGCTTTCTGAAGCCCGCAAAGGCGGCGTGAAGGTTGCTTCAGGTGCAGGGGCTAGCAACTACGTAAACACGATTGCCGTCGAAGACGAACCGGAATACCCGGGCAATCTGGATCTGGAACGTCGTATCCGTTCTGCAATCCGCTGGAACGCCATCATGACCGTTCTGCGCGCATCCAAGAAAGACCTGGAACTGGGTGGCCACATGGCGTCCTTCCAGTCTTCTGCGACCGTTTACGAAGTGTGCTTCAACCACTTCTTCCGTGCAGCGAACGAGAAAGACGGCGGCGATCTGGTGTACTTCCAGGGCCACATCTCTCCGGGCATCTATGCACGTGCATTCCTGGAAGGTCGTCTGACTGAAGAGCAGATGAATAACTTCCGTCAGGAAGTACACGGTAAAGGTCTGTCTTCTTACCCGCACCCTAAACTGATGCCTGAATTCTGGCAGTTCCCGACCGTATCTATGGGTCTGGGCCCAATCGGCGCGATCTACCAGGCTAAATTCCTGAAGTATCTGGAACACCGTGGCCTGAAAGACACTTCTGAGCAGACCGTTTACGCCTTCCTGGGCGACGGCGAAATGGATGAGCCAGAATCGAAAGGCGCGATCACCATCGCGACCCGTGAGAAGCTGGACAACCTGTGCTTCATCATCAACTGTAACCTGCAGCGTCTGGATGGTCCGGTAACCGGTAACGGCAAGATCATCAACGAACTGGAAGGCATCTTCGCAGGTGCTGGCTGGAACGTGATCAAAGTCATGTGGGGCGGTCGTTGGGATGAGCTGCTGCGTAAAGACACCAGCGGTAAACTGATCCAGCTGATGAACGAAACCGTTGACGGTGACTACCAGACCTTCAAATCCAAAGACGGTGCCTACGTTCGTGAGCACTTCTTCGGCAAATATCCTGAAACCGCAGCACTGGTTGCTGACTGGACTGATGAGCAGATCTGGGCGCTGAACCGCGGTGGTCACGATCCGAAGAAAGTCTACGCTGCACTGAAAAAAGCTCGCGAAACCAAAGGTAAAGCGACTGTAATCCTGGCCCATACCATCAAAGGTTACGGCATGGGTGATACCGCAGAAGGTAAAAACATCGCTCACCAGGTTAAGAAAATGAACATGGACGGCGTGCGTTATATCCGCGACCGTTTCAACGTTCCAGTGACCGATGAGCAGGTAGAAAACCTGTCTTACATCACCTTCCCGGAAGGTTCTGAAGAGCATAAGTACCTGCACGAACGTCGTCAGGCGCTGAAAGGCTACCTGCCAGCTCGTCAGCCAAACTTCACCGAGAAGCTGGAACTGCCGGCGCTGGAAGACTTCTCCCAGCTGCTGGAAGAGCAGAACAAAGAGATCTCTACCACTATCGCTTTCGTTCGTGCCCTGAACGTGATGCTGAAGAACAAGTCGATCAAAGATCGTCTGGTTCCAATCATCGCCGACGAAGCGCGTACTTTCGGTATGGAAGGTCTGTTCCGTCAGATCGGTATCTACAGCCCGAACGGCCAGCAGTACACCCCGCAGGACCGTGAGCAGGTTGCATACTACAAAGAAGACGAGAAAGGTCAGATCCTGCAGGAAGGTATCAACGAGCTGGGCGCAGGCGCATCCTGGCTGGCTGCTGCGACCTCTTACAGCACCAACAACCTGCCGATGATCCCGTTCTACATCTACTACTCCATGTTCGGGTTCCAGCGTATCGGTGACCTGTGCTGGCAGGCAGGCGACCAGCAGGCTCGCGGCTTCCTGGTAGGCGGTACCTCCGGTCGTACGACTCTGAACGGTGAAGGTCTGCAGCACGAAGATGGCCACAGCCACATTCAGTCTCTGACTATCCCTAACTGTATCTCTTACGACCCGTCTTACGCGTACGAAGTGGCAGTCATCATGCATGACGGTCTGCAGCGCATGTACGGTGAAGCGCAAGAGAACATTTACTACTACATCACCACCCTGAACGAAAACTACCACATGCCGGCAATGCCAGCAGGTGCCGAGGAAGGTATCCGTAAAGGTATCTACAAACTCGAAACCATCGAAGGTAGCAAAGGTAAAGTTCAGCTGCTGGGCTCCGGCTCTATCCTGCGTCACGTACGTGAAGCAGCGCAGATCCTGGCGAAAGACTACGGCGTGGGTTCCGACGTGTACTCTGTGACCTCCTTCACTGAACTGGCGCGTGATGGCCAGGATTGTGAGCGCTGGAACATGTTGCACCCACTGGAAACTCCACGTGTTCCGTACATCGCTCAGGTGATGAACGACGCGCCAGCGGTGGCGTCTACTGACTATATGAAACTGTTCGCCGAGCAGGTTCGTACTTACGTTCCAGCTGATGATTATCGCGTACTGGGTACTGACGGCTTCGGTCGTTCTGACAGCCGCGAAAACCTGCGTCACCACTTCGAAGTTGATGCTTCTTACGTGGTTGTAGCAGCACTGGGCGAACTGGCTAAACGTGGCGAAATCGATAAGAAAGTGGTTGCGGATGCAATCACCAAATTCAACATCGATGCAGAAAAAGTTAACCCGCGTCTGGCGTAAGAGGTAAAAGAATAATGGCTATCGAAATCAATGTACCGGACATCGGGGCTGATGAAGTTGAAATCACCGAGATCCTGGTCAAAGTAGGCGACAAGGTTGAAGCTGAACAGTCGCTGATCACCGTAGAAGGCGACAAAGCCTCTATGGAAGTCCCGTCTCCTCAGGCTGGCATCGTTAAAGAGATCAAAGTCTCTGTTGGCGATAAAACCGAGACCGGCAAACTGATCATGATTTTCGATTCCGCCGACGGTGCAGCAGCTGCTGCACCTGCGCAGGAAGAGAAGAAAGCCGCTCCGGCCGCCGCTGCTCCAGCAGCTGCCGCGAGCGCGAAAGAAGTGAACGTGCCTGACATCGGCGGTGACGAAGTTGAAGTCACTGAAATTCTGGTGAAAGTGGGCGACACCGTTGCGGCTGAGCAGTCACTGATCACCGTAGAAGGCGATAAAGCCTCTATGGAAGTGCCGGCTCCGTTCGCGGGTACCGTTAAAGAGATCAAGATCAACACCGGCGACAAAGTGTCTACCGGGTCGCTTATCATGATCTTCGAAGTGGCGGGTGCAGAAGGCGCTGCTGCGCCTGCGCAGGCCTCTGCTCCGGCTCCGGCTGCTGCACCAGCAGCTGCTGGCGGCGCGAAAGACGTGAACGTACCGGACATCGGCGGTGACGAAGTTGAAGTGACCGAAGTGATGGTGAAAGTGGGCGACAAAGTTGCCGCTGAACAGTCACTGATCACCGTTGAAGGCGACAAAGCTTCTATGGAAGTGCCTGCGCCGTTCGCGGGTACCGTTAAAGAGATCAAGATCAGCACCGGCGACAAAGTGTCTACCGGCTCTCTGATCATGGTCTTCGAAGTGGAAGGCGCTGCGCCTGCCGCAGCTCCGGCTGCCGCGGCTGCTCCAGCCCCTGCTGCTGCACCGGCTCAGGCTGCTAAACCAGCCGCTGCCCCTGCTGCTAAAGCAGAAAAATCTGAGTTCGCTGAAAACGACGCTTACGTCCACGCTACCCCGCTGATTCGTCGCCTGGCGCGCGAGTTCGGTGTGAACCTGGCGAAAGTGAAAGGAACCGGCCGTAAGGGTCGTATCCTGCGCGAAGACGTTCAGACCTACGTGAAAGACGCGGTGAAACGCGCCGAAGCTGCACCTGCTGCAGCCGCCGGTGGCGGTATCCCGGGCATGCTGCCATGGCCGAAAGTGGACTTCAGCAAGTTCGGCGAAATCGAAGAAGTGGAACTGGGCCGCATCCAGAAAATCTCTGGTGCTAACCTGAGCCGTAACTGGGTGATGATCCCGCACGTTACGCACTTCGACAAAACCGATATCACCGATCTGGAAGCGTTCCGTAAACAGCAGAACGCTGAAGCTGAGAAGCGCAAACTGGACGTGAAATTCACCCCAGTAGTCTTCATCATGAAAGCCGTTGCTGCTGCCCTTGAGCAGATGCCACGCTTCAACAGCTCCCTGTCCGAAGACGGCCAGAAGCTGACGCTGAAGAAATACATCAACATCGGTGTTGCGGTTGATACGCCAAATGGTCTGGTTGTTCCGGTCTTCAAAGACGTGAACAAGAAGAGTATCACTGAGCTGTCCCGTGAACTGACCGTGATCTCCAAGAAAGCGCGTGATGGTAAGCTGACTGCCGGCGAAATGCAGGGCGGTTGCTTCACTATCTCCAGCATCGGCGGCCTGGGTACCACCCACTTCGCACCGATCGTGAACGCGCCGGAAGTGGCTATCCTCGGTGTGTCCAAGTCCGCGATGGAGCCGGTGTGGAACGGCAAAGAGTTCGTGCCGCGTCTGATGATGCCAATCTCTCTGTCCTTCGACCACCGCGTGATCGACGGTGCTGATGGTGCGCGCTTCATCACCATCATCAACAACATGCTGAGCGACATTCGCCGCCTGGTGATGTAATCGAAAAGCCGGCCAGTCGGCCGGCTTTTTTCTGATAATCTCATGGTGTTTGTGAGGTTATTGGCGAAAGCGACAATTCGTGAGCCGTTTGTTGTTTCAAAATTGTTAACAATTTTGTAAACTGCGGGCGGATAGAACGACCCGGTGGACGACGGGTATAAATTAAGAGGTCATGATGAGCACAGAAATCAAAACTCAGGTCGTAGTACTTGGGGCAGGCCCGGCAGGTTACTCCGCAGCATTCCGTGCAGCGGATTTAGGTCTGGAAACCGTCATCGTAGAACGTTACAGCACCCTCGGCGGTGTTTGTCTGAACGTCGGCTGTATCCCTTCTAAAGCGCTGCTGCACGTAGCGAAAGTTATCGAAGAAGCCAAAGCGCTGGCTGAACACGGTATCGTCTTCGGCGAGCCGAAAACCGATATCGACAAAATTCGTACCTGGAAAGAGAAAGTTATCACTCAGCTGACCGGCGGTCTGGCGGGTATGGCCAAAGGCCGTAAAGTGAAAGTGGTAAACGGTCTGGGTAAATTCACCGGTGCGAACACCCTGGAAGTGGAAGGCGAAAACGGCAAAACCGTGATCAACTTCGACAACGCGATCATCGCGGCAGGCTCTCGCCCAATCGAACTGCCATTCATTCCGCATGAAGATCCACGCGTGTGGGATTCCACCGATGCGCTGGAGCTGAAAACCGTTCCTAAGCGTCTGCTGGTCATGGGCGGCGGTATCATCGGTCTGGAAATGGGTACCGTGTACCATGCGCTGGGTTCAGAGATCGACGTGGTTGAAATGTTCGACCAGGTTATCCCGGCTGCCGACAAAGACATCGTTAAAGTCTTCACCAAACGCATCAGCAAGAAATTCAATCTGATGCTGGAAACCAAAGTGACTGCCGTTGAAGCGAAAGAAGACGGTATTTACGTTTCCATGGAAGGCAAAAAAGCCCCATCCGAACCGCAGCGTTACGACGCCGTGCTGGTGGCTATCGGCCGTGTGCCGAACGGTAAAAACCTCGACGCGGGCAAAGCTGGCGTGGAAGTGGACGACCGTGGCTTTATCCGCGTTGACAAGCAGCTGCGCACTAACGTGCCGCACATCTTTGCTATCGGCGATATCGTCGGTCAGCCAATGCTGGCACACAAAGGTGTTCACGAAGGTCACGTTGCCGCTGAAGTTATCGCCGGCATGAAGCACTACTTCGATCCGAAAGTCATTCCATCTATCGCGTACACCGAGCCAGAAGTTGCATGGGTCGGTCTGACTGAGAAAGAAGCGAAAGAGAAAGGCATCAGCTACGAAACCGCCACCTTCCCGTGGGCTGCTTCTGGCCGTGCTATCGCTTCCGACTGCGCTGATGGTATGACCAAACTGATCTTCGACAAAGAGACTCACCGCGTCATCGGTGGTGCGATTGTCGGTACCAACGGCGGCGAGCTGCTGGGTGAAATCGGTCTGGCTATCGAAATGGGCTGTGACGCTGAAGACATCGCGCTGACCATCCACGCTCACCCGACTCTGCACGAGTCCGTGGGCCTGGCGGCAGAAGTGTTTGAAGGCAGCATCACCGACCTGCCAAACGCGAAAGCGAAGAAGAAATAAGTTTCTTCAGATGAAAAAAAGCGGCCAATGGCCGCTTTTTTTATGCGCTGCGTTCAGGGCGCCACAGGCTGCCAGGTTTTATCCGGGCTATAGGCGGCTAGCGCCCGGGCTTTCTGCTCTGAATCGCTGCCGAGATCGGACTGATACACCTTGTCGTCCTGGTTTATCACAAAGCTCATTACGCCCGTCTGACCGTAGCTGACCGGCCAGGCAACCATCGCGAAACCGTGATTGTCCGGCAGGATGCGGAAGAGATAGCCATGATAGCCGGTACCCGGCTCTTTCGGGCTAAATGCCGGGCCGAGCGGGCTGGGCGCTTCGCCGGGCGAGGCTGGCCAGTACAAACCGTCTTTTTTGCCTTTCGAGCTGACAATCTTCTGCGCGTATTTCTGGTTCATCGCAAAATAGCTTTGCTGCGCATCAACATAGGCATGCAAGGCTTCAATGGCGGCGAGCTCGTTACGCCCGATTTCACGGGTCAGGATCTCTTCAGCCCCTTCTTTGATGTCGAACTGCCAGCCTGCAGAGGTTTTGATCACCGGGATGGGAAGCTGCCAGCCGCTGTCTCCGACAACCAGGTGCGCCGTATCTCCCTCGACAACCGTGGTATGACGGACGTTCCAGTCGCGCAGGAAGCGATCGACAGCATCCGGATCAACGCCCTCAGGGGGCAGAAAATCGCGCCAGTTCTCTCCGAGCAGGTCGGTCATCGCGCTCTCGTTTTGCTCACTGATGGCTTTGGTCAGCGCATCGGTTGCCCGATCGGGCGTGCTAAAGGACTGCTGCGCCATCACCGAGGCCGAAAGCATAAATAACACCATTCCGCTGAGTAGGTTACGTTTCATGTCGGTTCCCTTAGCGATGTCGAATTTCACGGCGTTCAGCACGTCCACCGGACGCCTGACGTGGCTGCTGCTGGCGCGCAGCGAGCTGTCTGCTTTGCGCACCGCGCTGCTGCTGCGCCTGCCAGTTCGCGGAGCGGCTGTCGTTACCGCTCAGCGCATTGGCCCGGGGCTGACTGTTTCGCTGCTGGAGAGAGCGTTGCTGCACGGGCTGCGAAACCCGCTTCTCATGTCTCTGGGCGGTGGTCTGGCGGTTTTCTCGCTGCTGCGCGGTACTCCGCTTCGCCGTCTGCGGTTTGGTGTCGTAGCCGCGGTAGTTGTTGCGCTGCGAAATCTGCTTCAGCTGTTCACCTGAGGCCTGACGCTGCACGTCTTTCGTTCCGGTGCGCGCCGTTTGCGGGAAGGTTTTGCCCGTGGATTTCTCCATCTGGCTCAGCGCGGCCTGACGCTGGCTGTCGCGATTTACCGGTTTTTGCTGCGTTGAACTGAGCCCTGTGGCTGTGTTGGTGGCGTGGAAGCGAGTGTTGAGCTGGTTAGTCGGATAGGGCACGCCTTCCCGATAGGCCGGGTTGTGCTGCCAGGTGCGGTTGGCGTCCGTCAGGCGCTGTCCGCTGATTTTATTGAAGTTCTCAACGTTGATATTGATATTGTTATCACCGTTGCGGTTATAGCCGCCGTGATTATCCCAGTCGTCATGGTGATGATCCCAGTCATCGTCATCATCCCAGTCGATGCTGCTGAAGATGGCATAGGTTGTGGCGACGCCCAGGCTGAAGCCTAAACCGTTTACGAAGCTGTTGCCAAACTGCTCCCCGGGCGTGGGCGGGAGATAGGTGGGCGGATAGGCGGCGTTTGGCCAGGTCCCGTAAACCGTATTGGGGTTATAGGTCGGGACGTAAACAACCTGCGGGTCGGCAGATTCAATTTTGATTACCGTAGGCGCGGACGTCGTCGTGGTCGTGGTTTCGGCGGTGCTGGTTTTCGCTGGCGCCGGTTTTGTCACGGTGGTGACCGTCTGCTGAGGCGTGGATTGTAACGCGCCGGTCTTCTGCGCCAGCGCGCGCAGGCGCTGAACGGAATCCATCACGTCCTTCGGCTGCGCGAGAAACGCATCACCCAGATTTTGTACCCACGGCGGGTTTTCACCCATCAGGGACATAAGCTGAGGAAACGCGACCAGCGATTTTACGCTGGGATCCCAGGGCTGGCTGGCAACGGCCTGAATCGCCGCGTCCCCTTCCATTTTAGGATTGTCTTTCGACCACTGCGCCGCCTGGATCACGTTGGCCGGATAGGTCGAGGCCATCAGGATTTGTGAGAGCAGGGCATCGGGGTAGAGCGCAACAGGGGCGACCCACTGATCGATTTGCGCGGCAGTGTAGGCTGGCGCGACAGCAGGGGCGGACTGGGCTGCGGCAGGCGCTGCCGGTGGAGCCGGTTGTTGTGTGACGGCGGCTGGCGCAGCGGGCTCCGTGGCGCGGCCTTTGACAAACATGACGCCCGAGGCGGCAAACAGCCCGGCACTGCACACAAGGACGAGCAGATGTGGCTTAAAGGGCAACTTCATAAAATGACTCCAACGAGACAAGCGTTGTGCCGTGAGGCGTTACGGTTGGCGTGAGTATTATTCACCCGTCTTTTACTGTTTTGACTTTTATTGGGAAGCGTCCGGGACGTCCGGATAAAGAGTGTGAGTATTTATTACACAATTATATCTGATGAAGTAAAAACTGAAGCGTCACGGTGCAGAAGATACCGCAAAAAGATGCCCTGAATCCCCGCTACACCATGCTTAACGATTCAGCAAATTTTTTAATGTTGCTTTTTTGTAAACGGATTAACACTGTGCAGAAATCCTGCTATGCTGCCCGACGCGGTATCGGGCATTTACCCTACAAACTGCTGTCTCACAGGAGCGTGAAGAGAACGCCCGCCGCATATGACAATGAGAGCGAGGAGAACCGTCGTGCTAGAAGAATACCGTAAGCACGTAGCAGAACGTGCCGCCGAGGGAATTGTACCCAAACCTTTAGATGCAACCCAAATGGCCGCGCTCGTCGAGCTGCTGAAGAACCCGCCTAAGGGCGAAGAAGAATTCCTGTTAGATCTGCTGATCAACCGCGTACCGCCTGGCGTAGATGAAGCTGCCTACGTAAAAGCCGGATTCCTTGCTGCTATCGCCAAAGGCGAAGCCACCTCCCCACTGGTTACTCCTGAAAAAGCCATTGAACTGCTCGGCACCATGCAGGGTGGTTACAACATTCATCCGCTGATTGACGCGCTGGATAACGACAAGCTGGCACCGATTGCCGCTAAAGCGCTCTCTTCCACGCTGCTGATGTTCGATAACTTCTACGATGTGGAAGAAAAAGCCAAAGCAGGCAACGTCTATGCGAAGCAGGTGATGCAGTCCTGGGCTGATGCCGAATGGTTCCTGAACCGCCCAGCGCTGGCTGAAAAAATCACCGTTACCGTCTTTAAAGTGACCGGTGAAACCAACACCGATGACCTCTCTCCGGCACCGGACGCGTGGTCTCGCCCGGATATCCCTCTGCACGCCCTGGCGATGCTGAAAAACGCCCGTGAAGGTATTGAGCCGGATCAGCCGGGCAGCGTTGGCCCGATCAAACAGATTGAAGCCCTGCAGAAAAAAGGATTCCCGCTGGCCTATGTGGGTGACGTTGTGGGTACCGGTTCTTCCCGTAAGTCCGCAACCAACTCCGTGCTGTGGTTCATGGGCGACGACATTCCGCATGTGCCAAACAAGCGCGGCGGCGGCCTGTGCCTCGGCGGCAAAATTGCGCCAATCTTCTTCAACACCATGGAAGATGCGGGCGCACTGCCGATCGAAGTGGATGTTTCTAACCTGAACATGGGCGACGTGATTGACGTTTACCCGTACAAAGGCGAAGTGCGCAACCACGAGACCAACGAGCTGCTGGCAAGCTTCGAGCTGAAAACCGACGTGCTGATCGACGAAGTGCGCGCCGGTGGCCGTATCCCGCTGATTATCGGCCGTGGCCTGACCACCAAAGCGCGCGAAGCGCTGGGTCTGCCGCACTCAGACGTTTTCCGTCAGGCGAAAGACGTTGCTGAAAGCAACCGCGGTTATTCTCTGGCACAGAAAATGGTGGGCCGCGCGTGCGGCGTAGCGGGTATTCGTCCGGGCGCGTACTGCGAGCCTAAGATGACCTCCGTGGGCTCTCAGGACACCACTGGCCCAATGACCCGTGACGAACTGAAAGACCTGGCGTGCCTGGGCTTCTCTTCTGACCTGGTGATGCAGTCCTTCTGCCACACGGCGGCCTATCCGAAGCCGGTTGACGTGACCACGCACCACACGCTGCCAGACTTCATCATGAACCGCGGCGGCGTTTCCCTGCGTCCGGGTGACGGCGTCATCCACTCCTGGCTGAACCGCATGCTGCTGCCGGATACCGTCGGTACCGGCGGTGACTCCCATACCCGTTTCCCAATCGGTATCTCCTTCCCGGCGGGCTCCGGTCTGGTGGCGTTTGCTGCTGCGACGGGCGTGATGCCGCTGGATATGCCGGAATCGGTGCTGGTGCGCTTCAAAGGTAAAATGCAGCCGGGTATCACCCTGCGCGACCTGGTTCACGCGATCCCGCTGTATGCGATTAAACAGGGCCTGCTGACCGTTGAGAAGAAAGGGAAGAAAAACATCTTCTCTGGCCGCATTCTGGAAATTGAAGGTCTGCCGGATCTGAAAGTGGAGCAGGCGTTCGAGCTGACCGATGCTTCCGCCGAGCGTTCTGCGGCGGGCTGTACCATCAAGCTGAACAAAGAGCCGATTATTGAGTATCTGAACTCTAACATCGTGCTGCTGAAGTGGATGATTGCAGAAGGCTACGGCGACCGTCGTACGCTGGAGCGTCGTATCCAGGGCATGGAAAAATGGCTGGCCGATCCGCAGCTGCTGGAAGCCGATGCTGACGCAGAGTACGCGGCGGTGATCGACATCGATCTGGCGGATATCAAAGAGCCAATCCTGTGTGCACCGAACGATCCTGACGACGCGCGTCCGCTGTCTGAGGTTCAGGGCGAGAAGATCGACGAAGTGTTCATCGGATCCTGTATGACCAACATCGGTCACTTCCGTGCTGCCGGTAAGCTGCTGGATACCCACAAAGGCCAGCTGCCAACCCGTCTGTGGGTGGCGCCGCCAACCCGTATGGACGCGGCTCAGCTGACCGAAGAGGGCTATTACAGCGTGTTTGGTAAGAGCGGTGCGCGTATCGAAATCCCTGGCTGTTCCCTGTGTATGGGCAACCAGGCGCGCGTAGCCGACGGTGCGACGGTGGTTTCCACCTCTACCCGTAACTTCCCTAACCGTTTAGGTACCGGAGCGAACGTCTTCCTGGCCTCTGCGGAGCTGGCGGCGGTTGCGGCGCTGATTGGCAAACTGCCAACGCCGGAAGAGTACCAGACCTTTGTGGCTCAGGTGGATAAGACCGCGGTGGATACCTATCGCTATCTGAACTTCGACCAGCTTTCTCAGTACACCGAGAAGGCCGACGGGGTTATCTTCCAGACGGCGGTATAAACAGCAAAACCGTCTCTACGAGACGGTTTTTAGTGTTTGCACCCTCTCCTGTGGGAGAGGGACGGGGTGAGGGCATCAGGCCGCAGGGTCTTGCTCTCACCTTTTTATTTTCATTCCTCCCACCTCTCCCGCTTTTTTTCTTCCTCGCTGCTGCGATAATTACCGTAATGGCTTTGCAGAGGAAAACACTATGGATTACGAATTTCTGCGCGACATCACCGGAGTGGTGAAAGTGCGTATGTCGATGGGCCACGAAGCCGTTGGACACTGGTTTAACGAAGAGGTGAAAGAAAATCTCGCACTTCTTGATGAAGTTGAACAGGCGGCAAATACGGTGAAAGGCAGTGAACGATCCTGGCAGCGCGCCGGGCATGAATATACGCTGTGGATGGATGGTGAAGAGGTCATGGTGCGTGCCAACCAGCTCGAGTTTTCAGGTGACGAGATGGAAGAGGGGATGAGCTACTACGACGAAGAGAGCCTGTCGATGTGCGGCGTAGAGGATTTCCTTCAGGTGGTAAATGCCTACCGCGACTTTATGAAACAGAAATAAAAGACCGGAGCATCCCTGCTCCGGCTTGCTCTTACACGGCCGGAATATTACGGCCGTAGTAAATCTCGCGCATCTCTTTCCAGAGCAGGTCAGTAATCGCCTTACGCTCTTCTTCGCTCAAATCTTCCGGCTTCGTGTGGAACATGTAGTGCTTAAGGTCAAATTCCTTAAGTAACATCTTGGTATGGAAGATGTTTTCCTGATACACGTTCACGTCCATCATGTCGTACAGCGATTTCATGTCCTCGGACATAAAGTTCTGGATGGAGTTGATCTCGTGGTCGATGAAATGCTTCATGCCGTTGACGTCACGGGTAAAACCACGCACGCGGTAATCAATGGTGACGATGTCCGATTCCAGCTGGTGGATTAAATAGTTCAGCGCGTTCAGCGGGGAAATCACGCCGCAGGTCGAGACTTCAATATCGGCGCGGAACGTACACAGCCCGCCTTCCGGGTGACTCTCCGGGTAGGTGTGCACGCAGATATGGCTTTTATCCAGGTGGGCCACGACCACTTCCGGCAGCGGGCCCGGATGTTCAGTTTTGTCGATAAGCTTCGGGTCGACCGGCTCTTCGCTGACCAGAATGGTCACGCTGGCGCCCTGAGGTTCATAATCCTGTCGGGCGATGTTCAGGATGTTTGCGCCGATAATGGAACAGGTTTCTGACAGGATCTCGGTCAGACGGTTGGCGTTGTAGAGTTCGTCGATATAGGCGATGTAACCATCGCGTTCTTCCGCTGTTTTGGCATAGCAGATATCGTAAATACAAAAACTCAGGCTTTTCGTCAGGTTGTTAAAGCCATGCAGTTTAAGCTTTTTCAATTAGCTCACCCCCTTAGTGGATAATGCGTCTTGCAGGTACTGCGGCAGAGCAAACGCTGCGGTATGAATTGCCGGATTGTAGTATCGGCACTGAAGACCGGCCTGATGGAAGCGGGCCTGAATAATTTCGGTGGAGAGATGGCGTAATACGTCGTTATCGGTCGCCCAGGCAAAGGTCATGATCCCGCCGTAGTACGTCGGAATGGCCGCCTGATAGAAGCTGACGTCATCGAAATAGGTGCTTAGCTTACGATGGCTGTCGAGCGCTTCATCCTGCTGCAGGAAGCAGACGCCATTTTGTGCGACGAAGATCCCGCCCGGGTTCAGGCAGCGCTTGCAGCCTTCGTAGAAGGAGGAGGTAAACAGCGACGCGCCGGGGCCGATAGGGTCGGTGCAGTCGGAGATAATAACGTCAAAGGTCTGCGAGGTCTGGTTAACAAAGTTAACGCCGTCGTCAATCACCAGGCTAAAGCGCGGATCGTCATAGCTACCGGCATTGTGGTTGGGCAGGTACTGGCGGCAGAAAGAGACGACTCCCGCATCGATTTCCACCATGGTGATGGTTTCAATGGAACGATGGCGGGACACTTCACGCAGCATTGCGCCGTCGCCGCCGCCGATAATCAGGACATGCTTCGCGTGACCATGCGCCAGCAGCGGGACGTGGGTCATCATCTCATGATAGATGAACTCGTCGCGCTCGGTGGTTTGCACCACGCCGTCCAGCGCCATCACGCGGCCAAAGGCGGCGTTTTCGAAGATAATGAGATCCTGGTGATCGGTTTTCTCATGATAGAGCACGTTATCAACGGCAAAGTACTGACCAAACTGGTCATGCAGTGTTTCATGCCACAACGTGTGGTCGGCCATACGCGGACTCCTCCTTTGTTAACATCCGTTACGCTCATAAAAAATGAGCGAAACATGATAGCTAACTATAACCGTGGTTGCACGGCTATAGGTTTAACAGGGGGCGTCGGGAAGGTTATTTGACGTAGGCGAGCAGGCTGAGTGAGTCGCGAGCCAGCGCTTTGCATTTTTTGGCAGTGGGAATACCAATACCGCTTAGGTCACGGTAGCTGTCTTCGCCGAGCGCCTTCATGTCGAAGCTGTCGTAGTTGCTGAGATCCCACTGGTTTTGCTGGGCAAAAAAGACCAGCGCGCGGCGAATCTGCCCGTTGGGTAAATTCTGGTAGCCACAATCATTTTTCAGGAATACAAAAACCGCCGTTAAATCGGCCATATCTTCCGCTTCATTTTCACTTAGCGCATAGCTGTTCGCACACATTGCCATCAGGCTTCCGAACAAAATTGTCCTGAAAAACGTCTTCATTGCTTCTACCACTTCTTCACGGAAAATTAACGTTAGCATACTTGATGCCGGTGCGACGATCTTTATTATTGCCGCTTTACTTGACCTTCCGGTAAGGGGAGGGTTTATGCTCAAAAGATCGCCTGCTGGAAATAAGGAAATGAACATGCAACGTCGTGATTTTTTAAAATATTCCGCTGTGCTGGGGGCTGCCAGCGCATTACCACTCTGGAGCCGCGCGGTTTTCGCGGCCGACAGGCCTGCCTTACCCATTCCTGACTTACTGACCGCTGACGCCCGCAGCCGTATCCAGCTTGTGGTTCAGGCCGGTAAAACGACGTTCGGCGAGCCCCACGCCACGACGTGGGGCTATAACGGCAATTTGCTCGGTCCGGCGCTTCAGCTACGTAAAGGGAAAACGGTGACGGTGGATATCCACAACACGCTCGCCGAAGAGACGACGCTGCACTGGCACGGGCTGGAAGTGCCGGGCGAGGTGGACGGCGGGCCGCAAGGCATCATCAAAGCGGGCGGTACGCGCAGCGTCACCTTTACGCCCGATCAGCGCGCGGCGACCTGCTGGTTCCATCCGCATCAGCATGGCAAAACGGGCCATCAGGTGGCGATGGGGCTGGCGGGGCTGGTGCTGATTGAAGACGACGAAAGCCGCCTGCTGCGCCTGCCGAAACAGTGGGGCATCGACGACGTACCGGTGATTGTGCAGGACAAGAAATTCAACGCTGACGGGCAAATTGACTATCAGCTGGACGTGATGAGCGCGGCGGTAGGCTGGTTTGGCGACACGCTGCTGACCAACGGCGCCATTTACCCTCAGCACGCCGCGCCGAAAGGCTGGCTGCGCCTGCGCCTGCTCAACGGCTGTAACGCGCGCTCGCTGAATTTCGCCGCCAGCGATAAACGCCCGCTGTATGTGGTAGCCAGCGACGGCGGCCTGCTGCCGGAGCCGGTGAAGGTGAGCGAGCTGCCGATGCTCATGGGCGAACGCTTTGAGGTGCTGGTGGATATCAGCGACGGCAAGCCGTTTGACCTCGTGACGCTGCCGGTGAGCCAGATGGGGATGGCGGTCGCACCGTTTGATAAGCCGCATCCGGTGCTGCGTATTCAGCCGCTGCTGGTGGCCGCTTCCGGCACGCTGCCTGATACGTTAACCACCCTGCCAGCCCTCCCGTCGCTGGAGGGACTTACGCAGCGCAAGCTGCAGCTCTCCATGAACCCGATGCTCGATATGATGGGCATGCAGGCGCTGATGGCGAAATATGGTGATAAGGCGATGGCGGGGATGCATCACGGCCAGATGATGGGCCACATGAATATGGACCACGGCAAAATGGGCGGCATGGGGAATATGAATCACGGCGACCATGGCTTTGATTTCCACAACGCCAACATGATCAACGGCAAAGCGTTCGACATGAATACGCCGATGTTTACTGCGACAAAGGGTCAGCTTGAGCGCTGGGTGATTTCAGGCGAAGGGGACATGATGCTACATCCGTTCCATATCCACGGCACACAGTTCCGCATTCTCACAGAGAACGGCAAAGCGCCGGATGCGCATCGCGCGGGCTGGAAAGATACGGTGAGAGTGGAGGGCGGCGTCAGCGAGGTGCTGGTGAAGTTTGACCACGAGGCGCCGAAGGAGTTTGCCTATATGGCGCACTGCCACCTGCTGGAGCATGAAGATACGGGGATGATGCTCGGCTTTACCGTATAAAAAAAGCCGGGTGGCGGCTTCACCTTACCCGGCCTGGATTTCGCAGGTGCGGCCTGATGCCCTCACCCTGACCCTCACCCACAGGGAGAGGGAACAAACACAAAAACGGCAACCGAAGTTGCCGTTTTGCTTTTATTTGCCTTCGTCAGGCAACGCATATGCGACGATGTAGTCGCCCATTTTTGTGCCAAACGAACCGTGACCGCCGGCAGAGATGACAACGTACTGCTTGCCATTCACTTCATAGGTCATCGGCGTGGCCTGTCCACCCGCTGGCAGACGGCCCTGCCACAGTTTTTCACCGTTGGTCATGTTGTACGCGCGCAGATAGTTATCTGCGGTTGCCGCGATGAACAGCACGTTACCGGCGGTGGAAATTGGGCCACCCAGCATTGGCATACCCATATTGAACGGCACCGGAACAGGCATCGGGAACGGCATGCTGTCCTGAGGCGTACCAATACGTTTTTTCCACACGATCTGGTTGGTTTTCAGATCCAGGCCGGAGATATAACCCCAGGCAGGCTGTTTACACGGCAGACCAAACGGAGACAGGAACGGGTTCAGCGTTACGCCAAACGGCACGCCGTACTGCGGCTGAATGCCGGCTTCGGTACCGCTGCCTTTCGCGTCTTTCGGCTGCTCCATTGGGTTGCCCGGACCGCGCGGTATCAGACGGGAAACGAACGGCAGCGCCATTGGGTTGGCGATCGCTACCTGACGGTTAGGGTCAACGGAGATCCCGCCCCACTCGAACATCCCCAGGTTACCCGGGAAGACCAGCGTGCCCTGCTCAGACGGCGGCGTGAAGATGCCTTCATAGCGCAGCTGGTGGAACATCACGCGGCACACCAGCTGGTCAAACATGGTGGCACCCCACATGTCTGCCCCGCTGAGGTCTTTCTTCGGACGGAAGCTCAGGTCAGAGAACGGCTGGGTTTTGCTGACGTAATCCCCTTTTGCCGCGCCCTGCGGAACCGGTTTTTCCGGTGCAGGCACAACCAGCTTACCGTTGCTGCGATCCAGCACGAAGATGTTGCCCGTCTTGGCCGGCGCGTAAATCACCGGAACGGTTTTGCCATTAACGGTAATGTCCGCCAACGTCGGCTGGGACGGCATGTCCATATCCCACAGATCGTGGTGTACGGTCTGGTAGCTCCATGCCAGTTTGCCGGTGGTCGCGTTCAGCGCCACGATAGCGCTCGCATAACGCTCCTGCTCTGGCGTGCGGTTACCGCCCCAGATATCTGGCGTGGTCACGCCCATTGGCAGGTAGACCAGGTCCAGCTTCGCGTCATACGCCGCTGGTGCCCAGGAGTTTGGCGAGTTAAAGGTAAAGGTGTGCTCGTCCGAAGGGATCGCGTTGGGATCTTTCGCGCCCGGGTCGAAGGCCCACAGCAGTTTACCGGTGTTCACGTCGAAACCACGGATAACACCGGAGGTTTCACGCGTGGAGAAGTTATCCGTTACCGAACCGGCAAT
Organism: Enterobacter sp. QK-SA4; assembly: GCF_056856775.1. Classification (NCBI taxonomy): domain Bacteria; kingdom Pseudomonadati; phylum Pseudomonadota; class Gammaproteobacteria; order Enterobacterales; family Enterobacteriaceae; genus Enterobacter; species Enterobacter sp. QK-SA4. The sequence goes on along the minus strand of NZ_JBXFXH010000007.1, from coordinate 3,964,038 downwards.
CACGATGGTTTTATCGGTGATGATTGGCGGCGAGGTGGGCTCATACAGACCCGGCGTGGTGTCCGGCATGTTGGTCTGCAGGTTCAGGATACCTTTGTTGGCAAAGGTTTCGCACAGCTTGCCCGTTTCGGCATTGATGGCGAACAGACGGCCATCGTTCACCGGCAGCATAATGCGGCGAGGACAGTCGGCAATGACCTCCGGGCTGGCATTATCGGCGCGCGCTTCATGGTAAGAGACGCCGCGACAGGTGACGTGCTGGAAGGACGGGTTGGAATTCAGCTGCGGATCGAAGTGCCATTTCTCTTTACCGGTGGCCGCGTCAAGCGCGAACAGACGCTGGTGCGCCGTACACAGATAAAGCATGTTGCCGACTTTAATCGGCGTCACTTCGTTGGTCAGCTCGCCCGGATCGTTCGGCATCTTCAGGTCGCCGGTACGGAATACCCAGGCTTCCTTCAGGTTTTTAACGTTGTCCGCGTTGATCTGCTTCAGCGGAGAGTAGCGTTGACCTTCCTGGTTACGACCATACGCTGGCCAGTCGCCGTCAGCGACCTGGGAGATAGCTGCCGCAGGCGTGGATTCCGCGTTCAGCGTACCGTTGATCTCCTGCGGGTCATTAAAGCCGGCCCAGGTCAGAATGCCGCCGGTAATCAGCAGGGCAACAACCAGGCCCGCCACCGCACCGCTGGAAGGCACAATCAGGCGACGCCAGACGAACGGCAGGATCAGCCAGATACCGAAGAAGACCAGGATGTCGCTGCGCGGCGTCAGTGCCCAGAAGTCAAAACCGACTTCCCAGACGCCCCAGATCATGGTGGCAAGGAGGAGGGCGGCATACAGCCACAGTGCAGATTGTTTTCTACGCAACAGCAGGACGGTTACGGCTACCATAACCAGACCCGCAATCGGGTAGTACCAGGAGCCGCCTAAAGCGACCAGCCAGACGCCACCGATTAACAGATACAGCGCGCAGAAGGCTGCGAATGCGGCTGTTAATGTCACCAGTAGACGCGGCTGTTTAGAGTTTGTTTCAGCCATAGAAAGTGTACTCGTCAGTTTTTGTTAATAATTTGCTAGCAACTAATTATAGGTATTAACAAGTGTGATCGGAATCACAATATTTGCTTTTTATAACTCATACGCCAGGCTTATCCATTTGCTGATATAATGGCTGGCTTGCGTATCAGTGCTGGATATTAACTCATCCGTATTGAGAGATTTTCACTAAAATCATTTGGTTAGTAATATGAAACATACTGTTGAAGTGATGATCCCGGAAGCCGAGATCAAAGCGCGTATCGCCGAACTGGGTCGTCAAATCACCGAACATTACAAGGACAGCGGCAGCGAAATGGTGCTGGTCGGTCTGTTGCGCGGCTCTTTCATGTTCATGGCAGACCTGTGCCGTGAGGTGCATGTGCCCCATGAGGTCGATTTTATGACCGCCTCCAGCTACGGCAGCGGCATGTCCACTACCCGTGATGTGAAAATCCTGAAAGATCTGGATGAAGATATTCGTGGCAAAGATGTGTTGATCGTTGAGGACATCATCGACTCCGGCAACACGCTGTCAAAAGTGCGCGAGATCCTGAGCCTGCGTGAACCAAAATCTCTGGCGATTTGTACCCTGCTGGATAAACCTGACCGTCGTGAAGTGCAGGTGCCGGTAGAGTTCGTGGGCTTCTCGATTCCGGACGAATTCGTCGTCGGTTACGGCATTGACTACGCGCAGCGCTATCGTCATCTGCCGTATGTGGGGAAAGTGGTACTGCTGGACGAGTAATCGAGGGCTGATGTCCTCACCCCGACCCTCTCCCACAGGGAGAGGGAGAACATTCCCGGCTTTATTTATGGTTCACATGCTTAAGCTGAAGGTTGGCAATCCCCGAACGGTAACGCTGCTCCAGCGTTTCGCGGTTGGTGGCGGTCACTTCCAGATTGCGCAGCAGGCCATCGTGAATACCGTACGCCCAGCCGTGGATAGAAACCTTCTGCCCGCGTTTCCACGCTGATTGCATGATCGTTGAGTGGCCCAGGTTATATACCTGCTCCATCACGTTGAGTTCGCAAAGGGTATCCATGCGACGCTCCTGCGGCATTTCGCCCAGCAGTGAGCTATGTTTGAACCAGATATCGCGGATGTGCAGTAGCCAGTTATCAATGAGCCCCAGTTCCGTGTTTTCAACCGCCGCCTGCACGCCGCCGCAGCCATAATGGCCGCAAATGATGATGTGCTCGACTTGCAGAACGTCCACGGCATACTGAACAACAGAAAGACAGTTGAGATCGGTGTGAATCACGAGATTGGCGACATTGCGGTGAACAAACAGTTCGCCGGGTTCAAGGCCGGTCAGGCGCTCCGCCGGTACGCGGCTGTCGGAACATCCAATCCAGAGAAAGCGTGGGTTCTGAGCCTGCGCGAGTTTTCCAAAAAATCCGGGGTCTTCCTCCACCAGCATTTTTGACCATAGTGCATTGTTGCTGATGAGTGTATCTATGTTGTTCATGGAGGTTAGCGACCTGTAACCGAGTTATTGCGTTGCGCTACTATAGGGTAACCCGACTTTTAATGAAACCACACAACGTGTGTAAGAACTGAAGGTAAGTTAATTTCATGGCAATTGCACTGGAGCTTGAGCAGCTTAAAAAAACCTATCCGGGTGGCGTTCAGGCGCTACGCGGAATAGATCTGAAAGTAGAGGCCGGTGATTTTTACGCGCTTCTGGGGCCGAACGGGGCGGGGAAATCGACCACCATTGGGATTATCAGCTCGCTGGTCAATAAAACGTCCGGCCGGGTGAGCGTCTTTGGGTACGACCTGCAAAAAGATGTGGTGAACGCCAAGCGCCAGCTGGGGCTGGTACCGCAGGAGTTCAACTTCAACCCGTTCGAGACGGTGCAGCAAATTGTCGTTAACCAGGCGGGCTATTACGGCGTTGAGCGTAAAGAGGCCCTCGAGCGTAGCGAAAAATACCTTAAGCAGCTCGATCTGTGGGAAAAGCGTAACGAACGCGCGCGCATGTTGTCCGGCGGGATGAAGCGCCGCCTGATGATCGCCCGTGCGCTGATGCATGAGCCAAAACTGCTGATCCTCGATGAGCCGACTGCGGGTGTCGATATCGAACTTCGTCGCTCCATGTGGGGCTTCCTGAAAGATCTCAACGATAAAGGCACCACCATTATTCTGACCACCCACTATCTGGAAGAGGCTGAAATGCTGTGCCGCAACATCGGCATCATTCAGCACGGCGAGCTGGTGGAGAACACCTCGATGAAGAATCTGCTCTCCAAGCTGAAATCGGAAACCTTCATTCTCGATCTGGCGGCGAAAAGCGCGCTGCCAAAACTTGAAGGTTACAACTATCGTCTGGTGGATACCTCGACGCTGGAAGTGGAAGTGCTGCGCGAGCAGGGGATTAACAGCGTGTTCTCACAGCTGAGCGCGCAGGGGATTCAGGTTTTAAGTATGCGTAACAAAGCGAACCGACTGGAAGAGCTGTTTGTCTCTCTGGTACATGACAAACAAGGAGACAAGGCATGACGCATCTTTACTGGGTCGCGCTGAAAAGTATCTGGGCGAAAGAGATCAACCGCTTTATGCGTATTTGGGTGCAAACCCTGGTGCCGCCGGTTATCACGATGACGCTCTATTTCATCATCTTCGGTAACCTGATTGGTTCCCGGATTGGTGAAATGCACGGCTTTACCTATATGCAGTTTATCGTGCCGGGCCTGATCATGATGGCGGTGATCACCAACGCCTATGCCAACGTGGCGTCGTCATTCTTCAGCGCCAAGTTCCAGCGCAATATTGAAGAGCTGCTGGTCGCGCCGGTGCCGACGCACGTCATTATCGCGGGCTATGTTGGCGGCGGCGTGGCGCGCGGGCTGTGCGTGGGGATCCTGGTCACGGCGATTTCGCTGTTCTTCGTGCCGTTCCAGGTCCACTCGTGGCTGTTTGTCGCGCTCACGCTGCTCCTGACGGCGATCCTGTTCTCGCTGGCCGGTCTGCTGAACGCCGTGTTCGCCAAAACGTTTGACGACATCAGCCTGATCCCGACCTTCGTGCTGACGCCGCTGACCTATCTCGGCGGGGTGTTCTACTCCCTGACGCTGCTGCCACCGTTCTGGCAGGCGCTGTCGCACCTGAACCCGATTGTCTACATGATCAGCGGGTTCCGCTTTGGCTTCCTCGGTATCACCGATGTGCCGCTGTTTACCACGGTGGCGGTGCTGGTGGTGTTTATCATCGCCTTCTACCTGCTCTGCTGGTCGCTGATCCAGCGCGGACGCGGGCTGCGCAGCTAATCTTTTGCCCGGCAACGTTCTGTTTGCCGGGCACTTTCTTTGACAGTTATCACCGTAAGCTAACCTTCACTCCGCTAAACTACTTGCCTGCTAAGGAGGGAGTTATGCTGGGATGGGTTATCACCTGCCACGATGAACAGGCGCAGGAAATGCTGGATAAGCTTGAAGCCAGATTTGGCCCGCTGGTGCAGTGCCGGGCGGTAAACTACTGGCGCGGGTTGAGCACCAACATGCTGAGCCGCATGATGTGCGATGCCCTGCATGAAACGGACACCGGCGATGGCGTGATTTTTCTTACCGATAAATCGGGCGCGGCGCCTTACCGCGCAGCCGCGTTGCTGAGCCATAAGCACGCGTGCTGTGAAGTGATCTCGGGTATTAACTTCTCCCTGCTGGCGTTAATGTATCCGCAGCGTGGATCCTTAAGCAGCGCAGAGTTTCGCCAGGCCATCGTGGCGCAGGGCGTTCCGGGCGTCAGCAGCTTGTGGCATCAGCAGCAAAAAAATCCTCCCTTCGTCCTGCTCCACGATTTGTATAAGAATTAAACGTTGGTATTGATGTCTCATTTGTTACAATAGCGGCAGTTTTCCGCACCGATTAAGACACCATGCTACCGCGCATTCTTTTCTTGCTATTGATGCTCATTTCCGGCGTCAGCTCAGCCAGTTTACTCAGTCAGCACACGCTGCCTGCCCAGTACATGCAAACCACCGAAGACGCGGCGATCTGGGCGCAGGTTGGGAACAGCGTGATCAACGTCGGTAACGTCCGCGCCGGGCAGATCCTGGCCGTTGTGCCCGCGGCGGCGGACTACTACGAATTTCGCTTTGGTTTTGGCACGGGTTTTATCGACAAGGGACACCTGGAGCCGGTTCAGGGGAAACAGCGCGTCGAGGACAGCCTCGGGGATCTCAATAAACCCCTCAGCAATCAGAACCTGATTACCTGGAAAGACACGCCGGTGTATAACGCGCCGTCGAGCGGCAGCGCGCCTTTCGGCACGTTAAGCGCCAATCTGCGCTATCCGATACTGAATAAACTGAAGGACCGTCTGAATCAGACCTGGTTCCAGATCCGCATCGGCAATCGTCTGGCGTGGATCAGCAGCCTGGACGCGCAGGAAGATAACGGACTTCCGGTTCTGACCTACCATCATATTCTGCGTGATGAAGAGAACACCCGTTTTCGACATACGTCCACGACCACCAGCGTACGCGCTTTCAACAACCAGATGGCCTGGCTACGCGATCAGGGTTATACCACCCTGACGATGTACCAGCTTGAAGGGTACGTGCGTAACAAAATGAACCTGCCTGCAAAATCGGTGGTGATTACCTTTGACGACGGCCTGAAATCCGTCAGCCGCTATGCCTATCCAGTGCTGAAAGAGTACGGCTTCAAGGCTACCGCGTTTATTATCTCTTCCCGCATAAAAGGCCATCCGCAGAAGTGGGATCCAAAATCGCTGCAGTTTATGAGCGTGCAGGAGATTAAGGGGATTCAGGATGTGTTCGATATTCAGTCTCACACCCATTTCCTGCACCGCGTGGATGGGTATAAACACCCGATTTTACTGAGCCGCAGCTATCACGTGATTTTGTTTGATTTTGAACGCTCGCGTCGCGCGCTGGCGCAGTTTAATCCACGCGTGCTCTATCTTTCCTATCCGTTTGGCGGCTACGACAATAAAGCGATAAAGGCGGCGAATGACGCCGGTTTTCATCTGGCGGTGACGACGGTGAAAGGGAAGGTGAAGCCGGGGGATAATCCGTTCTTACTGAAACGCCTGTACATCTTAAGAACGGATTCGCTGGAGACAATGTCGCGGCTGATCAGCAATCAGCCGCAGGGATAGTGCTTAAGCAACCTGAACCGGAATCGCCTTCGCGGTACGTTTCATGTCGTTGTCGCCTTCAAAGTAGGCAACTTTCGGCTGCCAGCGGCGTGCTTCTTCATCAGACATCATCACGAAGCTGGCGATAATCACAATATCGCCCACGTCCGCGCAGTGCGCTGCCGCGCCGTTAACGGAGATGATTTTAGACCCGCGCTCGGCGGCGATGGCGTAGGTTGAGAAACGTTTGCCGTTGTTAACGTTCCAGATATCAATCGCTTCGTTTTCAAGGATGCCCGCAGCATCAAGGAAATCCTGGTCGATGGCGCAGGAGCCTTCATAGTGCAGGTCGGCCTGGGTGACTTTCACACGGTGAAGCTTACCTTGCAGCATTTTGCGAATCATTACGTTTACCTTTCATCTTCCGGGTAGAGAAACCTACGCCAGTTCAACCACTTTGTTGTCGATTAGGCGGGCCTGACCAAGCCATGCCGCCACCAGAATGACCGCACGTTTGCTGGTCTGTGTAAGCTCCAGAAGCGTGTCGGCATCGCGAATTTGAATATCATCAGCGCGGAAGCCTTTATCGTTCAGCGCCTGTTCAGCCAGAGCAATAATCTCTTCGGCCGTTAACTCTTTCGCCAGCAGCTGTTCTGCCATGGTGTTCATGACCTTGCTTAAGCCCGGCGCGATTTTACGCTGGTCCGCGGTCAGGTAGCCATTTCGCGAGCTGAGCGCCAGACCGTCTTTCGCGCGTACAATCGGTACGCCGACAATCTCGATATCGTAACCCATATCCGCAACCATCTTGCGGATCAGCGCCAGCTGCTGGAAATCTTTCTCACCGAAGCAGGCAACGTCCGGCTGCACCAGGTTGAACAGCTTGCTGACGATGGTCGATACGCCGCGGAAATGACCCGGGCGGCTTGCGCCTTCCAGCATGGTGGAAATGCCCGGTACGTCAACGTAAGTGGCCTCATCGGTACCCTGAGGATAGACATCCGCCGGTGCCGGAGAGAAGACAATATCCGCATGGCGTTTTTTGAGCTTCTCGCAATCTTCCTGCAGGGTGCGCGGATAGCGTGCCAGATCGTCGGCGCGGTCAAACTGCATTGGGTTAACGAAGATACTGACCACCACGATATCTGCACGGGCTCTTGCTTCGTCAACCAGCTTCATATGGCCGTCATGCAGGTTGCCCATGGTCGGGACCAGTGCGATACGTTTACCTTCCTGACGCGCGCGGCGGATATGCTGGCGAAGCAGCGGCAGGGTTTCAATGATTAGCACAACGAGACTCCTTAATGGAAACTGTGTTCTTCACCCGGGTAAACACCGGATTCAACGTCGGCAATATACTGCCTGACCGCAGCGCGCATGTCGCCCGCTTCGGTGAGGAAATTTTTGGCAAACTTCGGAATATGCCCGCCGGTGATGCCAAAGGCGTCGTGCATCACCAGGATCTGGCCGTCGGTCACGTTGCCTGCACCGATACCAATCACCGGAATCGACAGGGCTTCAGTAATACGCTTCGCCAGTTCAACCGGCACGCACTCCAGCACCAGCAGCTGTGCACCTGCGGCTTCCAGCGCCAGAGCATCATCCAGCAGCGTCTGGGCGGCGTCACCGCGGCCCTGCACCTTATATCCACCAAAGATGTTGACGGACTGCGGCGTCAAGCCCAAATGGCCGCACACCGGCACGGCGCGCTCGGTGAGCATCTTCACCGTATCCACCAGCCAGGCGCCGCCTTCAATTTTGACCATGTTAGCGCCAGCACGCATAACCGCTGCCGCGTTTTCGAATGCCTGCTCCGGCGTGGCATAGGCCATAAACGGCAGATCGGAAAGCAGCAGGCAGGCTGGAGCCCCGCGGCGCACCGCACGTGTATGGTAAGCGATATCCTCAACCGTGACCGGCAGGGTGGAATCATGTCCTTGTACCGTCATCCCTAACGAATCTCCGACCAGCATGACGTTGATACCCTCTTCGGCAAAGAGTTTTGCGAAGCTGTAGTCATACGCGGTGATGGTGGCGAAGCGTTTTTTTTCCTGTTTGCATTTCTGCAGTAAGGAGATGGTGGTTGGTTTCATACTGTTTCCTGATAGCCCAAAAGCGAATCTTTGCGCATTCTAACAGTAACATTCGGGGGAACAATGATTTTAGATAACCGATTAGCCACAATTATTTTGAGGTTAATCGGCAGGGGAACCGGATCACCAGCGGGCGGGTCTTTCCGCGTTGAGGTTGTCCAGAATGGTCCTGAGTGGGATGCCATCCGGGAAGATGAGATCGGGGGCGACTTCAAACAGCGGCCAGAGCATAAACCCGCGATTTTTCATGTCGTAATGCGGAACGGTGAGACGTTCAGTGTTAATGGTCTCGTGACCAAACAGCATAATGTCGAGGTCCAGCGTGCGCGGTCCCCAGCGCTCGGCTTTGCGTACGCGACCCTGCTGCAGTTCGATGCGCTGGGTGTTATCCAGCAGCGTTTCGGCATTCAGAGCGGTTTCCAGCACCACGGCGGCATTGAGATAATCAGGCTGATCCTGAGGACCCAGCGGCGGCGTGCGGTAGAAAGAGGAGACCGCCACGATCTTGCTTTGCGGGATCTCCCCCAGCGCCTGTACGGCAGCGTTCACCTGCTCCAGCGGAGAGGCTAAATTGCTGCCGATGGCGATATACGCAATGGTCATGCTGTCCCTTCACGACGCGGCGCGCGTTTGCGCGGACGACGATGGCGGCGACGCGGTTCCGGCTCTTCATCCAGCCCGGTGAGCATGTCTTTTTGCTCCGGCGGTGCTGAGACCTGGAATTCGGCCCACCACTGCGCCAGGCGCTGCAGCTCCTGATTGCGTTCAATTTCAGCACGCAGCGACAGCAGATCGAAGGCGGCGCGGAATTTTGGATGCTCCATCAGCTTCCAGGCGCGTTTGCCCTGACGACGGGACATGCGCAGCTGAAGCTGCCAGATATCGCGCACCAGCGTGGTAATGCGTTTTGGAATGGCGAGCGTACGGCACCCTTCGTCCAGCACGTCGTTTGCGGCCAGCGCGAAGGCATCATAGTAGGCAAGCCCGCTCTCCTGGGTAATTCGTTGGGCCGTTTCGAGCAGCGGATACCAGAACATCGCCGCAAACAGGAACGCCGGATTGACGCGCATGTCGTTGCGAATACGGGTATCGGTATTTTTCAGCACCTGCGCAATCATCCGCTCCATTGGGCTGTCACCGCTTTCGGTGAAGTAGCGGGTAATGGTCGGGAACAGGGGCTGGAACAGGTTGTATTCGCGCAGCAGATTGTAGGTTTCAAAGCCGTGGCCGGCCTGCAGCAGCTTCAGCGCCTCTTCAAACAGGCGAGCAGGCGGCACGTCGTTAATCAGCGTCGCCAGGCGCGGAATCGGCTCTGCCGTTTCCGGGCTGATGCGCATATTGAGCTTGGCGGCGAAACGCACGGCGCGCAGCATACGCACGGGATCTTCGCGATAGCGCGTTTCCGGCGTGCCAATCAAACGGATCAGACCTTCTTTCAGGTCCTGCATGCCGCCGACGTAATCACGCACGGTGAAATCCGCCACGCTGTAATAAAGGCTGTTGATGGTGAAGTCGCGACGCTGGGCATCTTCTTCGATAGAGCCGAAGATATTGTCACGCAGCAGCATGCCGTTCTGGCCGCGCTGTGACGTGGTGCGATCGGATGCGCCGGCTTCGTGGTGGCCGCGGAAGGTCGCCACTTCGATAATTTCCGGCCCAAACATCACGTGAGCCAGACGGAAACGGCGGCCAACGAGACGGCAGTTGCGGAATAATTTGCGCACCTGCTCAGGCGTGGCGCTGGTCGTCACGTCGAAATCTTTTGGTTTTTTGCCCAGCAGTAAATCACGTACTCCACCGCCCACGAGATAGGCCTCGTAGCCCGCTTTATTCAGACGATAGAGCACCTTGAGGGCATTTTCACTGATATCTTTGCGGGAAATAGTGTGCTGCTCACGCGGAATAACCGACATGTGTGGCTGTGCAATAGCATCGTTCGCCATGCTCTCTTCGCGGCTTAGCACTTTACGGCAAAAATTAGCGACTCGGGTAAAAATGGTACACCTCGTAGTGTGTTTTGTTATGAAAAAAGCGGCTAATCATAGCTCAGCGCAACGCATTTGAGAATGCTGGATTTTTGGCACTGCCGCGAGCGTCCAGTTGGCAACGGCCATTTTCAGCAGTTCGTCAATACGTAGATCCTGCCATTCGTTGGTTACATTCTGGTTGAGAAATCGCAGCGCGTCGATCAAAACAGGACGCGGATCGCCGTCTGGCAGGGCCGGGGCGTGGTTCTGCTTTGACAATTTAAAGCCCTGCGCATTGACCGCCAGCGGCAGATGAATGTAGTCCGGTGCCGTCCAGCCAAACTGGTGATACAGCGATATTTGTCGCACGGTCGGTTCGACCAGATCCGCCCCGCGCACAATTTCCGTCACGCCCTGAAAACGATCGTCGACGACCACCGCCAGGTTATAGGCAAACAGGCCGTCACGGCGGTGAATAATAAAATCCTCACGCGCCAGGCGTTCATCGGCATGAACCTCACCGGAGAGTAAATCGGTAAAGCGCGTCACCGGGGAGCGCTGCTTTATACGTACGGCGGCATTTTCCGGGGGAAGATTAAGCATGCGGCAGTGGCCGTCATAGACGCCACCCATGCTCTGGATACGCGCGCGGGTGCAGGTGCAGTTATAGGAAAGTCCCCGATCGCGAAGCCAGGCCAGACGTTCCCGATAGGCATCGTGACGTTTTGACTGCCAGAGCACCTCGTCATCCCAGTGAAGACCGTAATGTTCCAGCTGACGCAGAATCGTCTCTGCAGCACCGGGAACTTCACGCGGGGGGTCAATATCTTCAATACGGACAAGCCATTTTCCCAGGCGGGCGCGAGCCTGCAGGTAGCTGCCGAGCGCGGCAATTAATGAGCCGAAGTGTAATTCACCGGAAGGAGATGGCGCGAAGCGCCCAATATAGTGTGATTCAGACATATCAACAGTAACAAGGCGGGAGAGACTCCCGCCTTTGGAGTGTGTAAACAGCGCTGGTATTAACCGGCCATCTGTTTTTCGCGGATTTCGGCCAGCGTTTTACAGTCGATGCACAGATCGGCGGTTGGACGCGCTTCCAGGCGACGAATACCGATTTCAACACCGCAGGATTCGCAGTAGCCAAAATCTTCGTCTTCGACTTTTTTCAGCGTTTTCTCGATCTTTTTGATCAGTTTGCGTTCGCGGTCACGGTTACGCAGTTCGAGGCTGAACTCTTCTTCCTGAGCGGCACGGTCTACCGGATCCGGGAAGTTAGCAGCTTCATCCTGCATATGAGTAACGGTGCGATCGACTTCATCCCTGAGTTGATTACGCCATGCTTCAAGAATACGCTTGAAGTGCGACAGCTGGGCTTCGTTCATATACTCTTCGCCCGGCTTCTCTTGATACGGCTCCACCCCAGCGATGGCGAGAATACTCAGGGACGATGTTTTACGGTTTTGCCCTTCTTGCATGTTGCTTCTCCTTAACACGCACTATCGATCCCCGTGTTGGGGGAAAAATCAGGTCGCTATAAATAGCAGATGCTTTTCCGTATGGCAATTATCTAAACGTAACACTTGACAAGCCTGTGAGGAAAAGCGTATTTGCGCACGCGGCCAGAACACTTATTCGACAATCGTCTAATCCCTTATAAGACAATGGGAAGAGACGATCTCAGAGTCATATTATCGGCAGAAAGTTCCGCTTTATAAGCGAAAACCTCTACCCCCTGCTTTTGTGCCTCATTCAACAATTGCGCGTATTTAGGATCAATATGGCGGGCAGGGGAGAAACGTTCAATGGCTGAATGCAACACCGCAAACAGCAATACGGCGCGTTTGCCCGCCGCCGCAACACTCATTAGCTCTCGCAGATGCTTCTGGCCACGTAGCGTTACCGCATCCGGGAAGTAGCCATTTTCCTGTTCCGCTAACGTCACTGATTTTACTTCAATATAGCACTCGGGCCTGTCTTCCGCCTGTAACATGAAGTCAATTCTGCTGCCTTCATCGCCATATTTCACTTCACTTTTATGCGTGCCATATCCCACCAGTTCGGGAATGGTGCCAAGGGTCAGCGCTTCCTTAACCAGCTGATTTGCGCGCTGGGTATTGACGCAAATAAATGCCCCGTTTTGCGTTTCGGTCATTTCCCAGGTATGGGCATATTTGCGTTTGCTATTTTCTGATGTGGAATACCAGACTCTGTCACCCGGCGTCGCACACCCCGTCATGGCGCCGGTATTGGGGCAGTGCAGGGTGAGCTGAACCCCTTCGGGGGTAATCACGTCGGCGAGGAAGCGTTTGTAGCGTTGGATAAGCGTGGCGTGCTGCAGGGGAGGACTAAACTTCATCGGAATTCCTTTCGGTGTTGCCCAGCGTCCAGCGCTGTAGCGGCGTATAGCGGGTGCGTCCCTGTGCAAAGACGGATTCGTAAAGCGCGAATGCGTTGACCGGAAAGGCCCAGTGAAAACCCGGCGGCGGGATGGCAACGGCCTGACCGGCATCGCGCAGCAGCGTGATATGTGGATGAAACGGCTGTGGGCTCTGATAACAGCCGCTGCGCGCCGCCTGGGCGCGCAGCATATTCGCCAGCTGCAATAATCCGCGCGGCGGCTGGCGCGTTCCCAGCCACACCACGCGCGAACGCGGCCACTGGCCCGCGTCGTCGAGGTGCAGCGTAAATTCCGGCTGGGCAATACGCCCGGCCATTGCGGCTAACGCCCGCTGTTTTTCGGCACTGACGTCGCCCAAAAAGGCCAGCGTCAGGTGCAGGTTGGCCGCAGCGACAGGGCGGCCTGCTTCCGGCGGAAAGCAATCGGCGCGCCAGCGAACAATTTGACGCTGTATGGTGGTGGGCAATTCAATGGCAAAAAACAGCCGTTTCGACTCAGGCATACGGAGGACTCGGTAATGATATGCGCCGATGCTACAATGTACGCCGACTAATGTTAACCCTCTGGAGCTGTTAGTGTCCTCATTGCCGGTCGCCGTCATTCTTCCTGAGCTTCTCGCTGCCTTACACCATGCCCCGCAGGTTTTGCTGAATGCTCCTACGGGCGCGGGCAAGTCCACCTGGCTGCCGCTGCAGATTCTGAAAGACGGAAACATCAGCGGGAAAATTATCCTGCTGGAGCCGCGCAGGCTGGCCGCGCGCAACGTGGCGCAGCGTCTGGCGGAACTGCTGAATGAAAAACCGGGTGAAACGGTAGGTTACAGGATGCGTGCCGAGACCTGCGTTGGCCCGACCACGCGTCTTGAAGTGGTCACCGAGGGTATTCTCACCCGCATGCTGCAAAACGATCCTGAGCTGACCGGCGTCGGGCTGGTGATCCTCGATGAATTCCACGAGCGCAGCCTGCAGGCGGATCTGGCCCTCGCGCTGTTGCTGGACGTGCAGCAGGGGCTGCGCGACGATCTCCGGCTGCTTATTATGTCGGCCACGCTGGATAACGAGCGGCTACGACAGGCATTACCCGATGCGCCGGTCATCAGCTCAGAAGGGCGGGCGTTTCCGGTTGAACGCCGCTATCAGCCGCTTCCCTCCCATCAGCGTTTAGACGAGGCCGTCGCCATTGCCACCGCTGAGCTGCTGCGCCAGGAGCCCGGTTCCCTGCTGCTGTTTTTGCCCGGCGTGGGCGAAATCCAGCGCGTGCAGGAGCAGCTTTCTACCCGCGTAGGCGGCGACGTGCTGCTTTGCCCGCTCTACGGCGCGTTGTCGCTACAGGATCAGCGTAAAGCCATCCTTCCGGCACCGGCGGGGCAGCGCAAGGTGGTGCTGGCAACCAACATTGCTGAGACCAGTTTGACCATTGAAGGGATTCGCCTGGTGGTGGATAGCGCGCAGGAGAGGGTGGCAAGCTTTGATCCGCGTACCGGGCTGACTAAACTCCTGACGCAGCGCATCAGCCAGGCGTCGATGGTGCAGCGCGCGGGCCGCGCGGGGCGTCTTGAGCCGGGCATATGCCTGCATTTGACCAGCGCGGAACAGGCTGAACGCGCCGCACAGCAAAGCACGCCGGAAATTTTACAAAGCGATTTGTCTGGTCTGGTGATGGATCTGCTCCAGTGGGGCTGCCCGAACCCTGAGCAGCTCACCTGGCTTAATCCTCCTCCTGTCGTAAACCTCACCGCTGCGCGCACCCTGCTGACTCAGCTCGGCGCGCTGGAAGGCGAGCGTCTGACGGCGCGCGGCCAGAAAATGGCGGCGCTGGGCAACGATCCGCGTCTGGCCGCGATGCTGGTGGCCGCGCAAGGGGATGATGAAATTGCCACGGCGGCAAAACTGGCGGCTATTCTTGAGGAGCCGCCTCGCGGTGGCAGCAGCGATCTGGGGCAGGCGTTTTCGCGCAGCCAGGGGAACTGGCAGCAGCGTGCGCAGCAGTTGTGCAAACGCCTGAATAGCCGGGGAGGAGTGCCTGATAGCGATAAGATTGCCTTCCTGCTGGCACAGGCCTTCCCGGACAGGATCGCGCGTCGGCGCGGGCTGGACGGTCGCTACCAGCTGGCAAACGGCATGGGGGCGATGCTGGACAGCGATGATGCGCTGACGCGTCACGAATGGCTGATCGCCCCGCTGCTGCTGCAGGGCAGCCATTCTCCGGATGCGCGTATCCTGCAGGCGATTGCCGTAGAGATTGACGCCCTGACGCGTGCCTGTCCGCAGCTGCTTCAGCAATCTGATACCGTGGAATGGGATGACGCCCAGGGCACGCTGAAGGCCTTTCGTCGCAGCCAGATTGGCAAGCTGACGTTAGGAACGAAGCCGCTGGCGAAGCCGTCGGAAGACGAGCTTCACCAGGCGATGCTGAACGGAATTCGGGAAAAAGGGCTGAGCGCCCTGAACTGGACGCCGGAAGCGGAGCAGTACCGCATTCGTCTGCACTGTGCCGCGAAGTGGCTACCGGAATACGGTTGGCCTGCGGTGGATGACGAGACGCTGCTCGCTACGCTTGAGCGCTGGCTACTGCCGCAAATGAGCGGCGTACACTCTCTGCGAGCCCTTAAGGCGCTTGATGTTAAGACCGCGTTACAGAATTTACTGGACTGGTCATTACGTCAACGTCTGGATAGTGAACTGCCAGGGCATTACACTGTGCCGACCGGAAGCAGGATTGCCATCCGTTATCATGAGGATAATCCGCCGGCGCTGGCGGTTCGGATGCAGGAGATGTTTGGTGAAGCCACCACGCCGTCCATTGCGGAAGGGCGTGTGCCGTTAGTGCTTGAGCTGCTGTCGCCTGCGCATCGTCCATTACAAATCACCCGAGATCTGGGGGCGTTCTGGGCGGGAAGCTACCGTGAAGTGCAGAAAGAGATGAAGGGGCGATATCCCAAACATGTCTGGCCGGACGATCCGGCGAATACGGCGCCGACGCGGCGAACGAAGAAATATTCGTAAAAGGGGAGTGCGGCCTGATGCCCTCACCCCGGCCCTCTCCCATGGGGAGAGGGAGAAAACAAATTTTGAGAGATTTCTTCTTTCACAGGCCTGTGAAAGAAAAGAAAATCTGGCCTTTGCGCCTGAAAGTTGCGGAGAAAAAGCATGGCGGGGAATGACCGCGAGCCAATAGGACGTAAGGGAAAACCAACGCGTCCGGCGAAAGAAAAGGTAAGCCGTCGTCGCCTCAGAGATGAGGACTATGACGATGACTATGAAGACGATTATGAGGATGAAGAACCGATGCCGCGTAATGGAAAAGGCAAAGGGCGTAAGCCTCGGGGCAAACGCGGCTGGTTCTGGCTGCTGCTGAAGCTATTTATTGTTTTTGTCGTGCTGATGGCGATTTACGGCGTGTATCTGGATCAGAAGATCCGCAGCCGTATCGACGGTAAAGTCTGGCAGCTACCTGCGGCAGTGTATGGCCGTATGGTGAACCTTGAGCCAGATATGTCCATCACCAAGAACGAGATGGTCAAACTGCTGGAAGCCACCCAGTATCGTCAGGTGTCTAAAATGACCCGTCCTGGCGAATTTACCGTGCAGTCCAACAGCATTGAGATGATCCGTCGTCCGTTTGATTTCCCGGACAGCAAAGAGGGGCAGGTGCGTGCGCGTCTGACCTTTGACGGCGATCGTCTGGACACCATCGAGAACATGGATAACAACCGTCAGTTCGGTTTCTTCCGCCTCGATCCGCGTCTGATCACCATGCTTTCGTCAGCAAACGGCGAGCAGCGCCTGTTCGTGGCGCGTAACGGCTTCCCGGATCTGCTGGTTGATACCCTGCTGGCAACCGAAGACCGTCACTTCTACGAGCACGATGGCATTAGCCTCTACTCGATTGGTCGTGCGGTGCTGGCTAACCTGACTGCCGGTCGTACCGTGCAGGGAGCGAGTACGCTGACCCAGCAGCTGGTGAAAAACCTGTTCCTCTCCAGCGAACGCTCTTACTGGCGTAAAGCGAACGAAGCCTACATGGCCGTGCTGATGGATGCGCGCTACAGCAAGGATCGTATCCTTGAGCTGTACATGAACGAGGTGTACCTCGGTCAGAGCGGCGATAACGAAATCCGCGGCTTCCCGCTGGCGAGCCTGTACTACTTTGGCCGTCCGGTAGAAGAGCTGAGCCTGGACCAGCAGGCGCTGCTGGTGGGCATGGTGAAAGGGGCGTCCATTTATAACCCGTGGCGTAACCCGAAACTGGCGCTGGAACGTCGTAACCTCGTTCTGCGTCTGCTGCAACAGCAGCAGGTGATTGACCAGGAGCTGTACGACATGCTGAGCGCGCGTCCGCTCGGCGTTCAGCCGCGCGGTGGCGTGATTTCGCCTCAGCCTGCGTTTATGCAGCTGGTGCGTCAGGAGCTGCAAAGCAAGCTCGGTGATAAGGTCAAAGATCTCTCCGGCGTGAAGATCTTCACCACCTTTGACTCCGTGGCGCAGGATGCGGCCGAAAAAGCGGCCGTTGAGGGCATTCCGGCGCTGAAGAAACAGCGTAAGCTGAGCGATCTGGAAACCGCGATGGTGGTGGTTGACCGTAACTCCGGTGAAGTTCGCGCCATGGTGGGCGGGGCCGAGCCGCAGTTTGCAGGCTACAACCGCGCCATGCAGGCGCGTCGCTCAATCGGCTCTCTGGCAAAACCGGCAACCTACCTCACAGCCCTGAGCCAGCCAAATCAGTATCGCCTGAATACCTGGATTGCGGATGCGCCGATCTCCCTGCGCCAGCCTAATGGCCAGGTCTGGTCACCGCAGAACGATGATAAACAGTTCAGCGGCCAGGTCATGCTGGTGGATGCGTTGACCCGTTCCATGAACGTGCCAACGGTGAACCTGGGCATGTCGCTGGGACTGCCGGCGATTGTCGATACCTGGCAAAAACTGGGCGTGTCGAAAGATCAGCTGCACCCGGTGCCGGCGATGATCCTCGGCGCGCTTAACCTGACGCCGATCGAAGTGGCGCAGGCGTTCCAGACCATTGCCAGCGGGGGCAACCGCGCGCCGCTGTCTGCCCTGCGCTCAGTGATTGCCGAAGATGGCTCCGTGCTGTATCAGAGCTTCCCACAGGCGGAGCGTGCCGTTCCTGCTCAGGCCGCCTATATGACGCTGTGGACGATGCAGCAGGTTGTGCAGCGCGGTACCGGCCGTCAGCTGGGCGCGAAGTATCCGGGTCTGCATCTGGCGGGTAAAACCGGGACCACCAACAACAACGTCGATACCTGGTTTGCCGGTATTGATGGCCGTGAAGTGGTGATCACCTGGGTAGGCCGCGACAACAACCAGCCGACCAAGCTGTACGGCGCGAGCGGGGCGATGTCGATTTACCAGCGCTATCTGGCGAATCAGTCTCCTGTGCCGCTGAATCTGGTCGCGCCGGAAGATATCGTTGATATGGGCGTGGACAGCTCCGGTAACTTCGTCTGCGGCGGTGGAATGCGTACGCTGCCTGTCTGGACCGCAAACCCGGACTCGCTGTGCCAGCAAAGCCAGCCAGAACAGCCAACGGGTAACCCGTTCGACCAGTCTTCTCAACCACAGCAGCCGCAGCAGCAACAGCCGCAGCAGCAGAATGAGAAGAAAGACAGCGACGGTGTCGCGGGCTGGATTAAAGACATGTTCGGCGGTAACTAAGCTTTCAAAGCCCTCTTCCCTGGAAGGGGGCTTTTTTTACCCGTAAACCTCATTTCGTTAACCCTCGCTTTAATTCTGATTAACCCTTCGTTTTCTCTTGATGATTTCTTAAACCCTTAATTCTCATAGGGCCGCTTACTGCTTGCTATGCAACCAGCGTTTCGCATATTATTCTGGCGCTCATAATAATAATTCTCGTTTACGTTATCATTCACTTTCACATCAGAGATTCAACATGGCGCTTTCCAATACTGCTCAGCCAAAGAATACGTCGCTGCGTAAGCTCGCGGTCGTCGTCGCCACAGCGGTTGCCGGCATGTCTGCTTATGCTCACGCGGCCGAAACCCCGAAAAAAGAAGAAACCATTACGGTAACCGCAGCACCTGCGGCACAGGAAAGTGCCTGGGGGCCTGCTGCGACCATCGCCGCACGGCAATCCGCGACCGGAACCAAAACGGATACCCCTATTCAAAAGGTTCCGCAGTCGATTTCTGTGGTCACGGCCGAAGAGATGGCGCTGCATCAGCCGCGCTCGGTGAAAGAAGCCCTGAGCTATACGCCGGGCGTTGCGGTAGGCACGCGCGGCGCGTCTAACACCTATGACTATTTGATCATTCGCGGCTTCGCGGCCGATGGTCAGACGCAGAATAACTACCTCGACGGCATGAAAATGCAGGGGAACTTCTATAACGACGCGGTGATTGATCCTTATATGCTGGAGCGCGCCGAGATCATGCGCGGTCCGGTTTCCGTTCTGTACGGCAAAAGCAGCCCGGGCGGCTTGCTGAACATGGTCAGTAAGCGCCCAACAACCGAGCCGCTGAAAGAGATCCAGTTCAAAGTCGGCACGGATAGCCTGTTCCAGACCGGGTTTGACTTTAGCGATGCGATCGACGACGACGGCGTTTACTCTTATCGCTTAACGGGCGTTGCGCGTTCTAATAACGCCCAGCAGGAGCGTGCGGAAGAGCAGCGTTACGCCATCGCGCCATCGTTCTCCTGGCGTCCGGATGATAAAACCACCTTCACGTTCCTCTCCTACTTCCAGAACGAGCCTGAAACGGGCTACTACGGCTGGCTGCCAAAAGAGGGAACGGTTGAGCCGCTGCCGAACGGCGATCGTCTGCCGACGAACTTCAACGAAGGCGCGAAGAACAATACCTATTCCCGTAACCAGAAAATGGTGGGATACAGCTTCGACCACGAGTTCAACGATACCTTTACCGTGCGTCAGAACCTGCGCTTTGCCGAGAACAAAACCTCGCAAAACAGCGTATACGGTTATGGCGTCTGTACCGACCCGGCAAACAGCGGCAACAAACAGTGTGCCGCGCTAGCGCCATCGGACAAAGGCCATTATCTGGCGCGTAAATACGTTGTCGATAACGAAAAGCTGCAGAACTTTACCGTTGATACCCAGCTGCAGAGCAAATTCTCAACCGGCGAGGTGGACCACGTCCTGCTGACCGGCGTTGACTTTATGCGCATGCGAAATGACATCAACTCCTGGTTCGGTTACGACGACTCTGTTCCGCTGCTGGATCTCTACAATCCGGTGAACAGCGATTTTGATTTCGGCTCAAAAGATCCCGCGACCTCCGGTCCATATCAGATCCTCAACCGTCAGAAACAGACGGGGCTGTACGTTCAGGATCAGGCGCAGTGGGATAAAGTGCTGGTAACCCTGGGCGGCCGTTATGACTGGGCCGATCAGGAATCCTACAACCGCGTGACGAACACCACCTCCAAACGTGATGATACCCAGTTCACCTGGCGCGGTGGCGTTAACTATCTGTTTGATAACGGCGTAACTCCGTACTTTAGCTACAGCGAATCGTTTGAACCGGCTTCGCAGACCGATGCCCAGGGCAAGCTGTTCTCGCCGTCTAAAGGCAAACAGTACGAAGCGGGCGTGAAATACGTGCCGAACGATCGTCCGATCGTCGTCACCGGCGCGTTGTACCAGCTGACCAAAACCAACAACCTGATGGCGGACCCGGCGGGCTCCTTCTTCTCGGTTCAGGGCGGTGAAATCCGCGCGCGTGGCGTAGAACTGGAAGCGAAAGCGGCCCTGTCTGCGAGCGTCAACCTGGTGGGGTCTTATACCTACACCGATGCGGAATACACCACGGACACCACCTACAAAGGCAACACGCCTGCTCAGGTGCCAAAACACATGGCATCGTTGTGGGGCGATTACACCCTGTTTGACGGTGCGCTGTCTGGTCTGACGCTGGGTACCGGTGTGCGTTACACAGGCTCAAGCTATGGCGATCCGGCGAACTCCTTCAAGGTGGGCAGCTATACCGTTGTCGATGCGCTGGTCAGATACGATCTGGCACGCGTTGGCATGGCTGGCTCAAACGTGGCGCTGCACGTGAACAACCTGTTCGATCGTGAGTACGTTGCCAGCTGCTTCAATACCTACGGCTGCTTCTGGGGTGCTGAACGTCAGGTTGTTGCCACCGCGACCTTCCGCTTCTAATCTCTCTTCGGGCACGGTTCGCCGTGCCCTTTTTATTTAAGTTGGCTGATATGCAGGATATTCAAACGCAACCCGACACCACCTTTACGCTCAACCATCTCTCCTTTCGCGTACCCGGGCGCACGCTGCTGCATCCGCTCTCTCTGACGTTTCCGGCCGGTAAAGTGACGGGACTGATTGGTCACAACGGTTCCGGTAAATCCACGCTGCTCAAGATGCTGGGGCGCCATCAGCCGCCTTCAGAAGGCGATATTCTGCTGGATGACCAACCGCTGGAGAGCTGGAGCAGTAAAGCCTTTGCCCGCAAAGTGGCCTATCTGCCGCAGCAGCTGCCGCAGGCGGAAGGGATGACGGTGCGTGAGCTGGTGGCGATTGGGCGTTATCCGTGGCACGGTGCGCTTGGGCGCTTCGGCGTCGCCGACAGAGAGAAGGTGGAAGAGGCGATTGCGCTTGTCGGGCTAAAACCGCTGGCACACCGTCTGGTGGATAGCCTGTCCGGCGGCGAACGTCAGCGCGCGTGGATTGCGATGCTGGTGGCGCAGGACAGCCGCTGTCTGCTGCTGGATGAACCGACCTCTGCGCTGGATATCGCCCATCAGGTCGATGTCCTGGCGCTGGTGCATCGCCTGAGCCAGCAGCGTGGCCTGACGGTCATTGCGGTCCTGCACGATATCAACATGGCCGCGCGCTATTGTGACTACCTCGTCGCGCTGCGCGGGGGCGAGATGATTGCCCAGGGGACACCGGCCGAGCTGATGCGCAGCGAAACGCTGGAACATATTTACGGTATTCCGATGGGTATTCTGCCTCACCCGGCCGGGGCTGCACCGGTGAGCTTTGTCTACTGATGCTGAATAACACACGCATTAGCCGCCGTCGCCTGCTGACGGCGATGGCGCTCTCGCCGCTGCTGTTAAAAATGAATACGGCGCGTGCCGCCGCCGTCGATCCGCACCGTATTGTGGCCCTGGAGTGGCTGCCGGTCGAACTGATGATGGCGCTCGGCGTCACGCCCTATGGCGTAGCGGACATTCCTAACTATAACCTCTGGGTGAACGAGCCAAAGCTGCCGGACTCGGTAATCGACGTCGGCCTGCGAACGGAGCCAAACCTTGAGCTGCTCACCCAGATGAAACCCTCGTTCCTGTTCTGGTCAGCGGGCTACGGCCCGTCAGAGGAGACTATGGCGCGCATTGCGCCAGGACGTGGATTTGCTTTCAGCGACGGTAAAAAACCGCTGGCCGTGGCGAAAAACTCGATTAACGAGATGGCGCATTTCCTCAACCGCGAAGCGGAGGCCAAAAAGCATCTCGACGAATTTGATGCCCTGATAGACTCGCTGAAGCCGCGCTTTGCTCACCGGGGCGATCGTCCGCTGCTGATGGTGACGCTGCTGGATGCCCGCCATATGCTGGTCTTCGGTAAAAACTGTCTGTTCCAGGAGGTGCTGGACAGCTTCGGCATTCGCAATGCCTGGGAAGGGGAGATGACCTTCTGGGGCAGTACCGCCGTGGGTATCGATCGTCTGGCGGCGTTTCGCGATGTGGACGTGCTCTGTTTCGACCACGGTAACGAACGCGACATGCAAACCCTGATGGCGACCCCGCTCTGGCAGGCGATGCCGTTTGTACGCGAGAAGCGCTTCCAGCGCGCCCCGGCGGTCTGGTTCTACGGTGCGACGCTGTCGGCCATGCATTTTGCCCGCGTGCTGGATAACGCCCTGGGAGGTAAAGCATGAGTACGCGTATCGCCCGCTTCCCGGCGCTGCTGTTATCCCTGCTTTTTCTGGTTGCGCTGGTATTTACCGGATTCAACCTCTCCGCGGCCTTACCACGCGCGCAGTGGGGGGCCGCTCTGGCCTCGCCGGATATCGACAATATTCAGCAGATGCTGTTCCACTACAGCCTGCTGCCGCGTCTGGCGATCTCCCTTTTGGTCGGGGCCGGCTTAGGGCTGGTGGGCGTGCTGTTCCAACAGGTTTTACGTAACCCGCTGGCAGAGCCAACCACGCTCGGCGTCGCGACCGGCGCGCAGCTTGGGATCACCATCACCACGCTGTGGGCGCTGCCGGGAGCGTTAACCTCGCAGTTTGCGGCACTCGCGGGGGCGTGCGTGGTGGGCGCGCTGGTCTTTGGCGTGGCCTGGGGCAAGCGCCTTTCTCCTGTAACGCTTATTCTGGCCGGGCTGGTGGTGAGCCTGTACTGCGGGGCGATTAACCAGCTGCTGGTGCTGTTCCATCACGATCGGCTGCAAAGCATGTTCCTGTGGAGTACCGGCACGCTCACCCAAACCGACTGGAGCGTTGTCCTGCACCTCTGGCCGCAGCTGGCTGGCGGCGTCGTGCTGACGCTGCTGCTCCTGCGCCCTCTGACGCTCATGGGGCTGGATGATGGCGTGGCGCGTAACCTGGGGCTGGCGCTGTCGCTGGCTCGTCTGGCGGCGCTGACGCTGGCGATTGTATTAAGCGCCCTGCTGGTCAACGCGGTCGGCATCATCGGGTTTA
Organism: Enterobacter sp. QK-SA4; assembly: GCF_056856775.1. Taxonomy (NCBI): domain Bacteria; kingdom Pseudomonadati; phylum Pseudomonadota; class Gammaproteobacteria; order Enterobacterales; family Enterobacteriaceae; genus Enterobacter; species Enterobacter sp. QK-SA4. The sequence continues at coordinate 3,940,769 of NZ_JBXFXH010000007.1, read as the reverse complement.
TCGGCCTGTTTGCGCCGCTGCTGGCGAAAATGCTCGGGGCGCGTCGCCTGCTGGCGCGTCTGATGCTGGCGCCGCTGATTGGGGCCCTGATCCTCTGGCTTTCCGATCAGCTTGTTCTCTGGCTGGCGCAGGTCTGGAGGGAAGTGTCCACCGGCTCGGTGACCGCGCTTATCGGGGCGCCGCTGCTGCTGTGGCTGCTCCCACGCCTGCGCAGCATGAGCGCACCGGCGATGGACGCCGGCGATAAAGTTTACGCTGAACGTCGGTCGGTGCTGTGGTTTAGCCTTGCCGGTCTGGCTGTGCTGATTATCGCTTCGTTTGCGGCGCTCTCATTTGGACGCGATGCCGTGGGCTGGCACTGGGCGACGGGGGATTTACTCAATGAACTGGTGCAGTGGCGCTGGCCGCGTATCTTCGCTGCGCTGATCGCAGGGGTAATGCTGGCGGTGGCGGGGTGCATTATTCAGCGTCTGACCGGCAACCCGATGGCAAGCCCGGAAGTGCTCGGGATCAGCTCTGGCGCCGCCTTTGGCGTGGTGCTGATGCTGTTCTTTGTGCCGGGGAATGCGTTTGGCTGGCTGATGCCTGCCGGCAGTATCGGTGCGGCAGTCACGCTGATGATTATCCTTATTGCCGCCGGTCGCGGCGGATTTTCACCGCACCGCATGCTGCTGGCCGGGATGGCGCTCAGCACCGCGTTTACCATGCTGCTGATGATGCTGCAGGCCAGCGGCGATCCGCGTATGGCGAAGATCCTGACCTGGATTTCCGGCTCAACCTACAACGCCACCGGCAGCCAGGTGGTCTGGTCCGGGATCGCGATGCTCGTGCTGCTGGCGATGGTGCCGCTGTGCCGCCGCTGGATGACCATTCTGCCGCTCGGCGGCGAAACCGCGCGCGCGGTGGGAATGGCGCTGACGCCAGCGCGCGTGGCCCTGCTGCTGCTGGCGGCGTGCCTGACGGCTGTGGCAACCCTGACGATTGGACCGCTGAGTTTTGTCGGATTAATGGCGCCGCACATTGCCAGAATGATGGGGTTCCGCCGGACGATGCCGCATATTGTGATGTCGGCACTGACGGGCGGGATGATGCTGGTGTTTGCGGACTGGTGCGGAAGAATGGTGCTGTTCCCGTATCAGATCCCGGCGGGTCTATTGTCGACCTTTATCGGTGCGCCGTACTTTATTTATCTGTTGAGAAAGCAGAGCCGGTAATAAAAGTAAACGGCAATCCTTAGATTGCCGTTTTAGTGTTTGCTCCCTCTCCCCGTGGGAGAGGGTTGGGGTGAGGGCATCAAGCCGCACATCTTACAGCTTCGCAAACACCTTGCGCGCCGCGTCGATGGTGTTGTTGATATCTTCTTCGCTGTGCGCCACGGACATAAAGCCCGCTTCGAACGCGGACGGCGCCAGGTATACGCCTTCTTCCAGCATCAGGTGGAAGAAGCGCTTGAAGCGTTCAACGTCGCACTTCACCACGTCCTGATAGCAGGTCACGGTTTTCGCATCGGTGAAGAAAATCCCGAACATGCCGCCCACATGGTTGACCACCAGAGGGATACCGGCCTCTTCTGCGGCTTCCAGCAGACCGTTTGCCAGCTGCGTGGTCAGGTCGGTCAGGGTTTCGTGAATACCCGGCTGTGCCACTTCGGTCAGGCAGGCAAAGCCCGCCGCCATGGCGATGGGGTTACCGGAGAGCGTGCCCGCCTGGTAAACCGGACCGGTTGGCGCCAGGGCTTCCATCACGTCCTTACGACCACCGAAAGCGCCGACCGGCATGCCGCCGCCGATGATTTTGCCGAGGCAGGTCAGGTCCGGCACGACGTCGTAGTAAGACTGGGCACCCGCCAGCGCGACGCGGAAGCCGGTCATGACTTCATCGATGATCAGCAACGCGCCGAACTCATCGCACAGGGCGCGCAGGCCCGGCAGGAAGTCAGGCTGCGGTGGGATGCAGTTCATGTTGCCGGCAACCGGCTCAACGATGATGCAGGCGATCTCCTGCGGATACTGCTCGAACGCCGCGCGAACGGTAGCAAGATCGTTGTAGGTGCAGGTCAGGGTGTGCTTCGCGAAATCTGCCGGTACGCCAGGCGAGTTCGGCTGGCCGAGCGTCAGCGCGCCGGAACCGGCTTTCACCAGCAGGCAGTCCGCATGACCGTGGTAGCAGCCTTCGAACTTGATGATTTTATCGCGACCGGTAAAACCGCGCGCCAGGCGGATGGCGCTCATGGTGGCTTCGGTACCGGAGTTCACCATACGCACCATGTCCATGGTAGGCACCAGCTCGGTCACCAGCTCCGCCATTTTCACTTCCATTTCGGTTGGCGCACCGAAGCTCAGGCCACGCTGGGCGGCTTCAATCACCGCGTTACGAATGGCAGGGTGGTTGTGCCCCAGCACCATCGGTCCCCAGGAACCTACATAATCGATATAGGCTTTGCCATCGACATCATACAGATACGCGCCGTCAGCACGTTCGATAAACAGCGGCGTACCGCCCACGCCGGTGAAGGCGCGCACAGGTGAGTTCACGCCACCCGGAATAAGCTCGCGGGCTGCACTGTAGAGGTTTTCAGACTTGCTCATGGCGTCGTTCCTGGTTCGAATAAAATGGTTAAGCCCACTATTCTATGTGATTCGAGGAAGGTTATGAAATTTTTAGCCGGGCAATGCTTTAAGATTTGTTAAGTAATTTTCAGGAGACGGTGGGGCCGTCTCTGGTAAAATCCTTGCGGCTTTTTGTGTGACAAATAAGAACAGGACATGAAATCAGATTCTCCGTCTTTTGAAGAACAACAGTTTACGCGCGCCCAGCACCGAATCAGCATTCGGCGGCTGCTCAATCGCGATAAAACGCCGCTGGCGATCCTGCTGGCCGCTGCCGTGGTGGGTACTCTCGCGGGCCTGGTTGGCGTAGCGTTTGAAAAAGCGGTTAATGCCGTACTCAACTGGCGAGTGGGCACCGTGGCCGGTTTCGCCGACAGCGAATGGCTGGTCTGGGTGTGGGCATTCGGGCTGTCCGCGCTGTTTGCCATGGTGGGGTATTTTCTGGTGCGTAAATTCGCGCCGGAGGCGGGGGGATCGGGCATCCCGGAAATTGAGGGCGCGCTCGAGGAGCTGCGTCCGGTGCGCTGGTGGCGGGTGATTCCGGTTAAGTTCATCGGCGGCATGGGGACTCTGGGCGCGGGAATGGTGCTTGGACGGGAAGGACCCACGGTACAGCTGGGGGGGAACGTCGGCCGCATGGTGGGCGATCTGTTTCGGATGCGAAGCGCCGAAGCGCGCCATACGCTGCTGGCAACCGGCGCGGCGGCTGGGCTTTCCGCCGCGTTTAACGCGCCGCTGGCGGGCATTTTGTTTATTATTGAAGAGATGCGCGCGCAGTTCCGCTACAACCTGATCTCGATTAAAGCGGTGTTTACCGGCGTCATTATGTCGAGCATCGTGTTTCGCATCTTTAATGGCGAGGGCGCGGTCATTGAGGTGGGTAAACTCACCAACGCGCCGGTCAATACCCTGTGGCTTTACCTGATCCTCGGCATGATTTTTGGCGTGGTGGGGCCGCTGTTTAACACCTTTATCCTGCGCACTCAGGATATGTTCCAGCGCATTCACGGCGGGAACACCACGAAATGGGTGCTGATGGGTGGTCTGCTGGGCGGCATGTGTGGCGTACTCGGGTTTATCGAGCCGAATGCCGCAGGCGGCGGGTTCGGGCTGATTCCCATTGCGGCGGCGGGGAATTTCAGCGTGGGTCTGCTGCTGTTTATGTTTATCTCCCGGGTTATCACGACGGTACTGTGCTTCTCTTCCGGCGCGCCCGGGGGGATTTTTGCCCCGATGCTGGCGCTGGGTACGCTGCTCGGGACCGCATTTGGTATGGCGGCTGAAGTGGGCTTTCCCGCCTATCACCTTGAAGCCGGGACCTTTGCGGTGGCCGGAATGGGGGCGCTGCTGGCCGCGTCCCTGCGTGCGCCCTTGACCGGGATCGTGCTGGTGCTGGAGATGACGGACAATTACCAGCTCATTTTGCCAATGATCATTACCTGCCTCGGCGCGACACTATTAGCCCAGTTCCTGGGTGGAAAACCGTTATACTCCACCATCCTCGCACGTACCCTGGCGAAACAAGAGGCTGAACGGGCCGCCACGCAGAATACTTGAATGAATTACCAGGGTATTAGATAATGAGACAAAGAATTGGGTGAATTTTACCCAATAGCAGTATTCATGGGAGCATAAGATGAGTGATGACGTAGTAGCTGTACCGCTCGAATTTACCGAAGCAGCAGCCAACAAAGTGAAAGTCCTGATTGCCGACGAAGACAATCCGGATCTGAAACTGCGTGTCTATATTACCGGTGGCGGCTGCAGCGGCTTCCAGTATGGTTTTACCTTTGACGATCAGGTTAACGATGGCGATATGACTATCGAGAAACAGGGCGTCGCGCTGGTGGTTGACCCGATGAGCCTGCAATATCTGGTGGGTGGTTCGGTGGATTACACCGAGGGTCTGGAAGGTTCGCGCTTTGTGGTCACTAACCCGAATGCGACAAGCACCTGCGGGTGTGGATCTTCGTTCAGCATCTAAGAGAGTGCGGGCTGATGCCGTTACTCCGTCCCTTTCTCACAGGGATAGGGCGTAAATACTCAAAACGGTAACCTTGCGGTTACCGTTTTGCTTTTACCTGCCATTATCATCCAGCGCAAACGTCGGCAGCTTCAGGTGCCAGCGTATCGCCGCTAAGCGTATCACCAGCGTCACGACCATCCCCAGCATCGCGGCATTTTCCAGCGGGAGGGCAAAGGTGTAGTACGCGGTAGCGTGAACAATCCCGCCCACAATGCAGGCCGTTGCGTAAATTTCAGTACGCAGGATCATCGGCACTTCACGCGCCAGAATGTCGCGAATGATCCCACCGCCCACGCCGGTTAATACGCCCATGCAGATCGCCACCATCGGACCGGTACCCGCATTAAACGCCTTGTTGACGCCAATACCGACAAACACGGCCAGACCCACGGCATCCAGTACCGGCAATATCCACTTGGGTAAGCGGCGGGGCTGGCGAACCAGCACAATGGTTAACAGGCAGGTGACCATCGCGACCACCAGATCGGTAGGATCTTTCACCCAAAAAACCGGGCCATTCGCCAGCGCCATATCGCGGATAGTCCCGCCGCCGACGGCGGTCACGACGCCCAGCACCAGCACGCCAAACGGATCCATGCGTAGTTTTCCGGCGAGCAGAACGCCGGAGATAGCAAAAACGGCTGTGCCAAGAATATCCAGCCAATAAACGAGCATCGTTAAATCCTCGAAAAGGGTCTTATGTTAGTGACTCTCTGCCAGCGCGGCACAGAGCTGTTTTGCGGCGAGGATAATACGCGGGCTGGCGCGTTCAAACCAGTCGCTGTTGAGCGGGATCACCGGAATTTTTAGCTGCCTTTGCCAGAATTGTTCAATTTTAGGAATCTCGCTCGCATTTCCGACCACGACGATGGCCTGCGGCTGGCGCGCCAGAACCTGCTCGCGGCTCACCTGCGGCCAGGGTACCCGGCTGGCAGCAAAGATGTTTTCACCGCTGCAGACTTCCAGCACCTGGTTCTGAATCGACCCTTTTCCGGTGGTAAACAGCGGCTGGCTGCCAAACTGCAGGAAGATGCGCTTTTTAACAGGGGTATCGTATCGGGATTTCAGCGCGGCATAATCGCTCAGCATCTGTTTCGCCGCAGCCTCGGCTTTTTTGGGCGTAGGGCTATAGGGGGCCAGGGCGCGTAGCGCCTGAGCGACCTGCTCAATGCTGACGGCGTCAATCCACATGACCTTTATGCCAAGCGAGGTGAGCTGGTTGACCTGCCGCTCGGCGTTGCCGCCGCGCCAGGCCAGCACGAGATCCGGTTTAAGCGCCACGATGCGCTCAAGGTTCATCCCCTGCCAGGTTGCCACCTGTTCAATACCCGCGGCCTGCGGTGGGTAATCCGAAAAGCTACTCACGCCAACGGGCGTGATCCCGGCGGCAAACGCCAGTTCAGTATTTGCGGGAGAGAGGGTAATCACGCGCGGTAACGCATAGAGCCACAGCGGTGCGAGAAGAAGCAGGGCGGCCAGCGCCCTGACGGTATGTTTAGCCACGTGCCAGATTCTGCACTAGGCGCTCCACCATCACGGTGGACTGTTTTGCCGCAACGGTCAGGAACTCGTCGAAGCTGATGTGGGACTGCTGGTCTGCCACGTCAGAGATGGCGCGAACCACCACGAAGGGTACGCTGAAGTTATGGCAAACATGAGCGATCGCGGTCGCTTCCATCTCAACGGCAACCGCCTGAGGGAAGTTATGACGAATTTTCGCCAGCCCAACGGAGCCGTTGATGAAGGCATCACCGCTGACAATCAGACCGCGTACCGCGTTGAGGTTGAGTTCTGCGATGCAGGTCTCTGCCGCCGCAATCAGCTTGTCGTCAGCTTTAAAACCAGCAGGGCAGCCCGGGAGCTGTCCGTACTCGTAACCGAACGCGGTGACGTCGGCATCGTGGTAACGCGCTTCGTCGGAGACAACGATATCGCCCACTTTCAGCGTCGGCGCCAGGCCGCCCGCAGAGCCGGTATTCACGATCACGTCCGGCTTGCAGCGCTCAAGCAGCAGGGTTGCACCCAGCGCAGCAGCCACTTTACCGATGCCTGATTTCAGCAGAGCCACGTCAACACCGTTCAGCTGGCCGGTGTAGATCTCACAACCTCCCAGAGAGAGGGTCTGACGGTTCTCAATTTTGTCACGCAGCAGCGTAACTTCTTCTTCCATTGCACCAATAATGCCGATTTTCATAGATTTACTCGCGATGTGCCTTGTTAAGATGCATAGTCTATCATGCGGTTAAGGGGAAACGCATTCTCACGCGGGGGAGCACATGTCACCAATCGATTTTCGTACCAAAATTAACTGGCACCGACGTTTCCGTTCGCCGCAGGGCGACAAGAGCGAACATGAGATCCTGCGTATCTTCGAGAGCGATCGCGGGCGGATCGTTAACTCGCCTGCCATCCGCCGTCTGCAGCAAAAAACTCAGGTGTTCCCGCTGGAGCGTAACGCCGCGGTGCGCACGCGCTTAACCCACTCGATGGAAGTGCAGCAGGTCGGGCGCTACATTGCCAAAGAGATTTTGAGCCGTCTCAAAGAGCAGCGTTTACTGGAAGCCTATGGTCTGGATGAGCTGACGGGGCCCTTCGAGAGCATCGTTGAGATGGCCTGCCTGATGCATGACATCGGCAACCCGCCTTTCGGCCACTTTGGTGAGGCGGCGATCAATGACTGGTTTAAGCAGCGGCTTTATCCTTCGGATGCGGTAAGCCAGCCCCTCAGCGATGACCGCTGCATCGTACGCGATTTACGCCTGCGTGAAGGTGAAGAGCGGCTGAACGACCTGCGCCGCAAAGTGCGCCAGGATTTGTGTCACTTCGAGGGCAACGCGCAGGGGATCCGGCTGGTCCATTCCCTGATGCGCATGAACCTGACCTGGGCACAGGTTGGCTGCATTCTGAAATATACGCGCCCCGCGTGGTGGATGGGGGATACGCCCGCGTCCCACAGCTATTTAATGAAAAAACCGGGCTATTACCTTTCCGAAGAGGCCTATATTGAACGGTTACGTAAAGAACTTTCATTGACGCCAAACGGCCGCTTTCCATTGACCTGGATTATGGAAGCCGCGGATGATATTTCCTATTGCGTGGCCGATCTGGAAGATGCCGTGGAGAAAAGAATCTTCAGCGTCGAGGAGCTTTATCAGCATCTTTATGCGGCCTGGGGCACCCATGAAAAAGGTTCGCTGTTTGCGCAGGTTGTCGAAAATGCCTGGGAAAAATCGCGCTCAAATACATTAAGCCGCAGTACGGAAGACCAGTTCTTTATGTATTTGCGGGTCAATACATTAAATAAACTGGTGCCGTATGCGGCGTCGCGTTTTATTGATAATTTGCCGCTCATTTTCAGCGGGGAATTCAACCACGCGCTGCTGGAAGATGACAGCAGTTTCAGTCAACTCCTTGAGCTTTATAAACATGTGGCGATGCGACATGTATTCAGCCATCCGGATGTCGAGCAGCTGGAGCTGCAGGGCTATCGGGTAATCAGTGGGTTACTGGAAATTTATTCCCCGTTGCTTCAGCTGTCGGTCGATGAATTCAGCGAACTGGTGGAACACGAGCGCGTGCGCAGAATACCCATCGAATCGCGGCTTTATCAAAAACTCTCTACCCGGCATCGTCTGGCGTATGTCGAAGCGATTGGCAAGCTGGAACGCAACTCTCCCGAATGGCCGGTGATGGAATATTATTATCGCTGCCGTCTTATCCAGGACTATATCAGCGGCATGACGGATTTGTATGCCTGGGATGAATACCGCAAGCTGATGGCGGTGGAATAATTCCGGAGTTTTGTAAAGACGGCCAATAAATTTTTACCTTTTCCATAAACTTATCGCCGGAACTAAGCGGTATAAAACGAATCTGAGTTACACAGCAATTTTGCGTTACCTGTAAATCGAGATTGAGAAACATGAAAAAAACCACATTAGCAATGAGTGCACTGGCTCTGAGTTTAGGTTTAGCGCTGTCTCCTCTGACTGCTACTGCAGCCGAGACCGCGTCGTCGGCAGCAACCGCGCAGCAGATGCCAAGCCTGGCACCGATGCTCGAAAAAGTGATGCCATCGGTGGTGAGTATTAACGTTGAGGGCAGCACGACCGTCAATACGCCGCGTATGCCGCGTAACTTCCAGCAGTTCTTCGGCGACAACTCGCCGTTCTGCCAGGACGGTTCGCCATTCCAGAGCTCTCCGTTCTGTCAGGGCGGCGGTGCCGGGGATGACAGCCAGGGCGGCGGCCAGCAGCAGAAATTCATGGCGCTTGGCTCGGGGGTAATTATTGATGCGGCGAAAGGCTACGTCGTCACTAACAACCACGTTGTCGATAACGCGAACAGCATTAAGGTTCAGCTGAGCGATGGCCGCAAGTTTGACGCCAAAGTGGTGGGTAAAGACCCGCGCTCCGACATTGCGCTGATCCAGATTCAGGATCCGAAAAACCTGACGGCGATTAAAATTGCCGACTCTGACGCGCTGCGCGTGGGCGACTATACCGTGGCGATCGGTAACCCGTTCGGCCTGGGTGAAACCGTGACATCCGGTATCGTCTCTGCGCTGGGTCGTAGCGGCCTCAACGCGGAAAACTACGAAAACTTCATCCAGACGGATGCGGCGATCAACCGCGGTAACTCCGGCGGTGCGCTGGTGAACCTGAACGGTGAGCTGATCGGTATCAACACCGCTATCCTGGCTCCGGACGGCGGCAACATCGGTATCGGTTTTGCTATCCCAAGTAACATGGTGAAAAACCTGACCTCGCAGATGGTGCAGTATGGTCAGGTGAAACGCGGCGAGCTGGGTATCCTCGGTACGGAGCTGAACTCCGAACTGGCTAAGGCGATGAAAGTTGACGCTCAGCGCGGGGCATTCGTCAGCCAGGTGATGCCGAATTCCTCCGCGGCGAAAGCGGGCATTAAAGCGGGGGATGTGATCACCTCCCTGAACGGTAAACCGATCAGCAGCTTTGCTGCCCTGCGTGCCGAAGTGGGCTCGATGCCGATTGGCAGTAAAGTGACCCTCGGCCTGCTGCGCGACGGTAAGCCGGTTAACGTGAGCCTGGAGCTGCAGCAGAGCAGCCAGAATCAGGTGGATTCCAGCACCATCTTCAGCGGGATTGAAGGTGCCGAGATGAGCAACAAAGGCGCAGACAAAGGCGTGGTGGTGAACAACGTGAAAGCGAATTCACCGGCAGCCCGTATCGGCCTGAAAAAAGGCGATGTGATCATGGGCGCTAACCAGCAGCCGGTGAATAACATCGCTGAACTGCGCAAAATTCTTGAGAGCAAGCCTTCCGTACTGGCGCTGAATATTCAGCGTGGTGATACCTCTCTTTATCTGCTGATGCAGTAATTCTCTGAAGCCCCTGTTCGCAGGGGCTTTCTCGTTTCTGTGACGCTTACCGCAACTCCTTACTTCTCCCTCTTTCTTTGTGCATTCGCACAATGCAGCCGTCGCTGAACTTCCCTATGCTTGAGCTCTGCTCACGGGAGGGTTACATGGCTGGCTGGCATCTTGATACAAAAATGGCGCAGGATATCGTGGCGCGCACCATGCGCATCATTGATACCAATATCAACGTAATGGATGCCCGCGGGCGCATTATTGGCAGCGGCGATCGCGAGCGTATTGGGGAATTGCACGAAGGTGCGCTGCTGGTGCTTTCTCAGGGGCGGGTCGTGGATATCGACGATGCGGTAGCGAAACACCTGCACGGCGTACGTCAGGGCATCAATTTACCGCTGCGTCTTGAAGGCGAAATTGTGGGGGTAATCGGCCTCACCGGCGAGCCCGAGTCACTGCGAAAATACGGTGAGCTGGTCTGTATGACGGCTGAGATGATGCTGGAGCAGTCGCGCCTGATGCACCTGCTTGCCCAGGACAGCCGCCTGCGTGAAGAGCTGGTGATGAACCTTATTCAGGCGGAAGAGCATACGCCTGCGCTCAGCGAATGGGCGCAGCGTCTGGGGATCGATCTCAACCAGCCGCGCGTGGTAGCGGTCATTGAGGTCGATAGCGGCCAGCTTGGCGTGGACAGCGCGATGGCCGAGCTGCAGCAGCTGCAAAATGCGCTGGCGACGCCGGAGCGCGATAACCTGGTGGCGATCGTTTCTCTGACGGAAATGGTGGTCCTCAAACCCGCGCTCAATGCGTTCGGCCGCTGGGATGCCGACGATCATCGTCGTCGCGTGGAGCAGCTGATCTCCCGGATGGAGGAGAACGGCCAGCTGCGTTTTCGCGTTGCGCTGGGCAACTACTTTACCGGGCCGGGCAGTATCGCCCGCTCCTGGCGTACCGCGCGCACCACCATGATGGTGGGCAAGCAGCGGATGCCGGAGAGCCGCAGCTATTTCTATCAGGACCTGATGCTGCCGGTGCTGCTCGACAGCCTGCGCGGGGGCTGGCAGGCCAATGAGCTGGCGCGGCCATTGGCGCGTCTGAAAGCCATGGACAACAACGGCCTGCTGCGCCGGACGCTGCAGGCGTGGTTCCGCCATAACGTGCAGCCGCTGGCGACCTCGAAGGCGCTGTTTATTCACCGCAATACGCTTGAGTATCGGTTAAACCGGATTTCAGAGCTGACGGGGCTGGATCTGGGAAACTTTGACGACAGGCTGCTGCTGTATGTGGCGCTTCAGCTGGACGAGCAGAGATGACTGAGTGCGGTCTGGTGCACTTACCCCATCCCTCTCCGACGGGGAGAGGGCGCAAACACTAAAAACGGCAATCAAGGATTGCCGTTTTGCTTTTATTTCCGCGTTAATTTCTCAAGATCCGCTTCAATCTCGCTGATCTTATTTGTTACAACGCTTTCAAGGTGACGCAGATCGTCAAGGATCTTACGCTTGAGATCGACTTCGGTGCGGTCGCGCTGGCAGATCTGATCGAGTTCATCGATCACATAGCGCAGGTTAGGGCTGATTTCCTGTACTTCTTTGTAGCCCTGTCCTACACCGTCAGCCACAACGGTCTTACGCTGGCGTGGATATTTAAACTTCACGCTTTTGGCGAAAAACTCTCCTTTGTCCTTGTGAAAATAGATTTTCAGAATATCGTTATTGGCTTCCTGACGGAGGCTGTAACGATCAATTTCATCAGGATTGGTAATGCCCAGACTTTTCAGATTATCGTACATAGCGGTACCCTTGATCTCAACATAACCTTTGAATAATTAACGAAAAAATCTATTTTCGCCACCCTCAGATATAAAAAAAGCGGGGTTGCCCCCGCTTTTTGTTATACCCGATTAATCGATGGTGCGCAGCAATTCGTTGATGCCCACTTTACCGCGCGTTTTCGCATCCACTTTCTTCACGATAACCGCACAGTACAGGCTGTATTTGCCATCTTTTGACGGCAGGTTGCCGGAAACCACCACGGAGCCCGCCGGAACGCGACCGTAGTGAACTTCACCGGTTTCACGGTCGTAAATACGGGTGCTCTGACCGATGTAAACGCCCATAGAGATCACGGAACCTTCTTCAACGATCACGCCTTCAACCACTTCAGAGCGCGCGCCGATGAAGCAGTTGTCTTCGATAATGGTCGGGTTAGCCTGCAGTGGCTCCAGAACACCACCGATGCCCACGCCGCCGGACAGGTGAACATTTTTACCGATCTGCGCGCAGGAACCGACGGTCGCCCAGGTGTCGACCATGGTGCCTTCGTCAACGTAGGCACCGATATTCACGTAGGATGGCATCAGCACGGTGTTACGTGCGATGAACGCACCCTGGCGAACCGCCGCAGGCGGTACCACGCGGAAGCCTTCTTTCTGGAAACGCGCTTCGTCGTAGTCAGCGAATTTCATTGGCACTTTATCGAAGTAGCGGCTTTCTGCTCCGTCGATAACCTGGTTATCGTTGATGCGGAAAGAGAGCAGCACGGCTTTCTTCAGCCATTGATGAGTGACCCACTGACCGTCGATTTTTTCTGCCACGCGCAGCGCGCCGGAATCCAGAAGGGAAATCACCTGGTTTACCGCTTCACGGGTCACGGTATCCACATTTGCCGGGGTAATCTCGGCGCGACGCTCAAAAGCGGACTCAATAACGTTCTGTAACTGCTGCATTGTTTACTCTTTCCATTTCACTAAAAAACATATCACCCTTTATCGTTTGGATTGAGGGCTGCTGTCAACCGTTGTTGCACTTCAAGCTGCAGGTCATTATTAAGGGCACGCCGGTCCGCTGTCGCGATTATAAATAAATCTTCTACTCGCTCGCCAATCGTTGTAATTCGGGCCCCATGGAGCGAAATTCCCAGATCGGCAAAAACCTGGCCGACGCGAGCAAGCAGCCCCGGCTGGTCGAGCGCGATCAGCTCCAGGAACGATTTACGGTCGGTGTGGGTCGGCAGGAAATTGACCTCGGTATCGACGGTAAAGTGGCGCAATTTCGCCGGCTGGCGACGCGGCTGCGGGGGCTGCCAGCTGCGCTGGGTAATCGCCTGTTCCAGACCAAAACGTATCCCTTCATGCCTGTCCGACGAGAGCGGGCTGCCGTCCGGCTCAAGCACGATAAAGGTGTCCATCGCCATGCCGTCGCGGGTGGTGAAAATCTGCGCGTCATGAACGCTCAGGTTACGCCTGTCCAGCTCGGCGCAGACCGCAGCAAACAGGTAAGGTCGGTCCGGGCTCCAGATGAAAATCTCCGTCCCGCCGCGGGTGGCCTGCGGGCTCAGCAGGATCATCGGCTGGGACAGATCGTGCTTGAGCAGATGCCGCGCGTGCCACGCAAGCTGGTTTGGACTATGGCGGACAAAATAGTTGGCGCGGCAGCGGGCCCAAATCTGATGCAGTGCCTCTTCATCAATATTATCCATCCGCAGCAGCGCCAGCGCCTGCAGCTGGTGATGACGCACGCGTTCGCGCATGTCCGGGGTGTTTTGCATCCCGCGACGTAGCTGTTTTTCGGTGGCGAAGTACAGCTCGCGCAGCAGGCTCTGCTTCCAGCTGTTCCACAGGGTCTCGTTGGTGGCGCAGATATCGGCCACCGTCAGGCAGACCAGATAGCGCAGGCGGTTTTCCGTCTGAACCTCTTCAGCGAACTGCTTGATCACTTCCGGATCCTGAATGTCACGACGCTGCGCGGTGACCGACATCAGCAGGTGATGGCGCACCAGCCAGGCCACCAGCTGCGTTTCACGCGAGTTCAGGCCGTGCAGTTCGGCAAATTTCAGCACATCCTGCGCGCCCAGCACCGAGTGGTCACCGCCGCGACCTTTGGCGATATCGTGGAACAGGGCGGCAATCAGGATCAGTTCCGGATGGGTCAGGCGCGGCCACAGCTCCACGCAGAGCGGGTGGCGGGAGCGCGTCTCTTCTTTCGCAAAGCTTTCCAGCTTGAGCATCACGCGGATCGTGTGTTCATCCACCGTGTAGGCGTGGAACAGATCGAACTGCATTTGCCCGACAATGTGCGACCACTGCGGCATATAGGCCCACAGCACGCTGTGGCGGTGCATTGGCAGCAGGCCGCGGCTGACGGCGCCCGGGTGGCGGAGCATGCTCAAGAACAGCGAACGCGCTTCCGGGATATAGCACAGCGGCTGCGTCAAATGACGGCGCGCATGGCGCAGATGGCGCAGGGTGGTGGAGTAGATGCCTGTGATGGTGCTGTTGCGCACCATGGTATAGAACATCCGCAGAATCGCTTCCGGCTCGCGGATGAACAGCGTTTCGTCGCGCAGGTCGATAAGCGTGCCGCGCAGCTGGAATTCGTCATCAATCGGGCGCGGCTTTTCGTCCGCCGTCAGGGCCAGTATGGCCTCGTCGAACAGCTGCAATAGCATCTGGTTCAGCTCGGTCACCCGGCGGGTGACGCGGAAGAAATCCTTCATCATGTGCTCAACCGGCTCGTTGCCTTCGCCCTGATAATTCAGACGCTGAGCCACGCTGAGCTGGCGGTCAAACAGCAGGCGGTTATCGTAGCGGGTGACTTCCAGATGCAGGGCAAACCGGATGCGCCACAGCAGGTGCAGGCACTCGTTCAGCTCGTTACGCTCGGCCTCGGTTAAAAAGCCGAAGCCGACCATCTCGTCCATCGAGGTGGCGCCAAAATGGCGGCGGGCGACCCACTGCAGGGTGTGGATGTCGCGCAGGCCGCCTGGGCTGCTTTTAATATCGGGTTCAAGATTATAGCTGGTGCCGTGGTAGCGCTGGTGGCGCTGATTTTGCTCCTCGACCTTCGCGGCGAAGAACTTTTCTGACGGCCAGAAGCCGTCGCTGAAGATGTGTTTTTGCAGCTCCAGGAACAGAGCGACGTCACCAATCAGCAGGCGGGTTTCAATCAGGTTGGTGGCTACGGTCAGGTCCGATAACCCTTCCAGCAGACACTCTTCCAGGGTGCGCACGCTGTGGCCGACTTCCAGCTTTACGTCCCAGAGCAGCGTCAGCAGTTCGCCAATTTTTTGCGCCTGTTCGTCCGGCAGCTTTTTGCGGCTTAAGATCAGCAGATCGATATCGGAAAGCGGATGCAGCTCACCGCGGCCATAGCCCCCGACGGCAACCAGAGCAACGTCGCTGATTTGCCCAAACCCGTAATCGATCCACAGGCGCTGCAGCAGCTGGTCGATAAATTCGGTGCGCGCTTCAATGAGCTGCTCGGCCGACACGCCTGCGTCGAACGCGCTGCCCAGCCAGCGATGGAAAACATCCATATGGGCTTTAATATGCGCGCAGGTCAGCTCGTGCGACGGCCAGACGCCCGGGTTATCGGGCTGGTCGGGGAGGGTGGGAAGTGCTGTGTTAGCATACTGTTCGGGTAAAAGATTACTCATCGTGCGCCACCCATAAGAAAAAGCTATAGCCATTAAAAAAGCCGGCATTTGCCGGCTTTTTTATCATTCATCGTGCGTCAGTATCGCCGGGATGGTGTCATCCTTGCGCAACGTCATAATTTCGCAGCCGTTGTCTGTTACCACAATAGTATGCTCGTACTGCGCAGACAAGCTTCTGTCTTTGGTTTTCACCGTCCAGCCGTCTTTCATGGTACGGATGCGGTAGTCACCCGCGTTGACCATCGGCTCAATGGTAAAGGTCATGCCTTTTTGCAGCACCACGCCGCCGTCATCTGCGTCATAGTGCAGGACCTGCGGTTCTTCATGGAAGACGCGACCAATGCCGTGACCGCAGTACTCGCGCACCACGGAGAAACCTTCTGCTTCCACAAACTTCTGGATTGCCGCACCGATGGTACGCAGGCGAATACCCGGTTTAACCATTTTCAGCGCCAGATAGAGGCTCTCTTGCGTCACTTTACACAGACGCTCGCCAAGAATAGTCGGCTTGCCAACGATGAACATTTTTGAGGTGTCACCGTGGTATTCGTCTTTAATGACGGTTACGTCGATGTTGACGATGTCGCCATCTTTCAGCAGTTTTTCATCGTCCGGAATACCGTGACACACCACTTCATTAATAGAGATGCAGACGGATTTCGGAAAACCGTGGTAGCCGAGGCAGGCGGAAACCGCGTGCTGCTCGTTTACGATATAGTCGTTACAGATACGGTCCAGCTCACCGGTGCTGACGCCCGGCTTCACGAACGGCTCGATCATTTCCAGCACTTCCGCGGCCAGACGACCGGCGACGCGCATCTTTTCAATTTCTTCAGGTGTCTTAATAGAGATAGCCATGTAATCTGTCCATCGGTGTCGATTTTTTCGACAATACTAGTCTAAGTGTCGTCAATGGTATCAGTCAGGCACGCTCCGTGCCAAATTGAGAATCATTAACAGCACACTCCGCCAACAACTGTTGGTTTCTGGTCGTGTTTTGTGGTATAAAGCGCGCCGGACTTCCGATCCATCTCAGATACACAGGCTGGACGGAAGCGACAAATCTCACTTTGTGTAACAACACACACGTATCGGCACATATTCCGGGGTGCCCTTCGGGGTCGGTAATATGGGATACGTGGAGGCATAACCCCAACTTTCAATATAGAGGTTTTAAACATGGCAACTGTTTCCATGCGCGACATGCTCAAGGCTGGTGTTCACTTTGGTCACCAGACCCGTTACTGGAACCCGAAAATGAAGCCTTTCATCTTCGGCGCACGTAACAAAGTTCACATCATCAACCTTGAGAAAACTGTACCAATGTTCAACGAAGCCCTGGCTGAGCTGAACAAGATCTCTTCCCGTAAAGGTAAGATTCTGTTCGTTGGTACTAAGCGCGCTGCAAGCGAAGCTGTGAAAGATGCTGCTAACAGCTGCGACCAGTTCTTCGTGAACCATCGCTGGTTGGGCGGCATGCTGACCAACTGGAAAACTGTTCGTCAGTCCATCAAACGCCTGAAAGATCTGGAAACCCAGTCTCAGGACGGTACTTTCGACAAGCTGACTAAGAAAGAAGCGCTGATGCGCACTCGTGAACTGGACAAGCTGGAAAACAGCCTGGGCGGTATCAAAGATATGGGCGGCCTGCCAGACGCGCTGTTCGTAATCGATGCAGACCACGAGCACATCGCAATCAAAGAAGCTAACAACCTGGGTATCCCGGTATTCGCTATCGTTGATACCAACTCCGATCCGGACGGTGTTGACTTCGTTATCCCGGGTAACGACGACGCAATCCGTGCTGTTAGCCTGTACCTGAGCGCTGTAGCTGCTACCGTTCGTGAAGGCCGTTCCCAGGATCTGGCTTCTCAGGCGGAAGAAAGCTTCGTAGAAGCTGAATAATAAGGTTTTACCCCTTATTAGTACCGTGTATGAATAGGGGCCCATTACCGGCCCCTTTTTTCAATTTACACTGTTTGGCCCCCGGCCGGGCAGTTCACATCTCCCGAGGATTTAAGAATGGCTGAAATTACCGCATCCCTGGTAAAAGAGCTGCGCGAGCGTACTGGCGCAGGCATGATGGATTGCAAAAAAGCGCTGACTGAAGCGAACGGCGACATCGAGCTGGCAATCGAAAACATGCGTAAATCCGGTGCGATCAAAGCAGCTAAAAAAGCAGGCAACGTTGCTGCTGACGGCGTGATCATCACTAAGATCGACGGCAACTACGGCATCATTCTGGAAGTTAACTGCCAGACTGACTTCGTTGCTAAAGATGGCGGTTTCCAGGCATTTGCTAACAAAGTTCTGGACGCAGCTGTTGCGGGTAAAATCACTGACGTTGAAGTTCTGAAAGCACAGTTCGAAGAAGAACGTGTTGCGCTGGTTGCTAAAATCGGTGAGAACATCAACATCCGTCGCGTATCTTCTCTGGAAGGCGACGTTCTGGGCTCTTACCAGCACGGTGCACGTATCGGTGTTCTGGTTGCGGCTAAAGGCGCTGACGAAGAGCTGGTTAAACAGCTGGCAATGCACATCGCTGCAAGCAAACCAGAATTCGTTAAGCCAGAAGACGTGTCTGCTGAAGTGGTAGAGAAAGAGTACCAGGTTCAGCTGGACATCGCGATGCAGTCTGGTAAGCCAAAAGAAATCGCTGAGAAAATGGTTGAAGGCCGCATGAAGAAATTCACCGGCGAAGTTTCTCTGACTGGCCAGCCATTCGTAATGGACCCAAGCAAGTCTGTTGCTCAGCTGCTGAAAGAGCACAACGCTGACGTAACTGGCTTCATCCGCTTCGAAGTGGGCGAAGGCATCGAGAAAGTTGAGACTGACTTCGCAGCAGAAGTTGCTGCAATGTCCAAGCAGTCTTAATGTTTGAAAAGGAGCCGCCTGAGGGCGGCTTCTTTTTGTCACCCGTCACAGGAAATCAGACAGGCTCCAGTATCGCTGTGCTGATTTGCGGCATATCATGTCGCCAGAATTAACCCCCATCTTAATCGTTGACAGTCTCAGGAAAGAAACATGGCTACCAATGCAAAACCCGTGTACAAACGCATTCTGCTTAAGCTGAGTGGCGAAGCGCTGCAGGGATCGGAAGGCTTCGGTATTGACGCAAGCATCCTTGATCGCATGGCACAGGAAATCAAAGAACTGGTCGAACTGGGTATCCAGGTTGGCGTGGTCATTGGCGGTGGCAACCTTTTCCGTGGTGCTGGTCTGGCGAAAGCGGGGATGAACCGCGTTGTGGGCGACCACATGGGTATGCTGGCAACCGTCATGAATGGCCTGGCGATGCGTGATGCACTGCATCGCGCCTATGTGAACGCCCGCCTGATGTCCGCTATTCCTCTGAATGGCGTATGCGATAATTACAGCTGGGCAGAAGCCATCAGCCTGCTGCGCAACAACCGCGTGGTGATCCTCTCCGCCGGTACGGGTAACCCGTTCTTTACAACCGATTCCGCCGCCTGCCTGCGCGGTATCGAGATCGAAGCCGATGTGGTACTGAAAGCGACCAAAGTAGACGGCGTGTTTACTGCCGACCCGGCAAAAGATCCTTCTGCCACCATGTACGATCAGCTGAGCTACAGCGAAGTGCTGGATAAAGAGCTGAAAGTGATGGATCTTGCCGCCTTCACGCTGGCTCGCGACCACAAACTGCCGATCCGTGTCTTCAACATGAATAAGCCTGGCGCACTGCGTCGCGTGGTCATGGGCGAAAAAGAAGGCACTTTGATCACGGAATAATTTCCGTTGACGATAAATACAGGTAAGATTCCGCTTTATTTTGTAGTGGTATCTTACCCGGGCGCGCCTTTGGCGTTGTCATGAATTAAACGCGACTATACTTAGCACACCTGTAGCGCTGTGCTGGCGGATAGTCTGCCTGAGACAAGTTTTCAAGGATTCGTAACGTGATTAACGACATCAGAAAAGATGCTGAAGTACGCATGGACAAATGCGTAGAAGCGTTCAAAAACCAAATCAGCAAAATCCGTACTGGCCGTGCTTCCCCAAGCCTGCTGGATGGCATCATCGTAGAATATTACGGTACGCCAACCCCTCTGCGCCAGCTGGCGAGCGTGACGGTAGAAGATACCCGTACGCTGAAAATTAACGTCTTCGACCGCTCTATGAGCCCGGCCGTTGAGAAAGCGATTATGGCCTCTGACCTCGGACTGAACCCAAGCTCTGCGGGCGCAGACATCCGTGTTCCACTGCCTCCGCTGACGGAAGAGCGTCGTAAAGATCTGATCAAAGTCGTTCGTGGCGAAGCTGAGCAGGGTCGTGTATCCGTGCGTAACGTCCGTCGCGACGCGAACGATAAAGTGAAAGCACTGCTGAAAGAAAAAGAGATCAGCGAAGATGACGATCGTCGTTCTCAGGACGACATTCAGAAAATGACCGACGCGGCCATCAAGAAAATTGATGCGGCGCTGGCAGAAAAAGAAGCGGAACTGATGCAGTTCTGATTTCTGTCGTACACTGATAAACGCCGTTCAGAGGGACTTCAGGTCTTGCTGGCGGCGTTTTGCTTTTATCTGGTCTAACTTTTTTCGGGCATCCCATGAAGCATTTAACACTCCTCGGCTCAACCGGCTCTATCGGTTGCAGCACTCTCGACGTCGTTCGCCATAATCCTGAACTTTACACCGTGACAGCGCTGGTGGCCGGTAAGAATGTGCAGCGAATGGTCGAACAGTGCCTGGAGTTTGCGCCCCGCTATGCGGTGATGGATGACGAAGAGAGCGCGCGTCTGCTGACAGCACAGCTGCGTGAAAAGGGCAGCCGAACCGAAGTGCTGAGTGGCCAGCAGGCGGCCTGCGAGATGGCGAGGCTGGACGAGGTGGATCAGGTGATGGCGGCCATTGTCGGCGCGGCAGGATTATTGCCCACTCTTGCCGCGATTGATGCCGGTAAAGATGTTTTGCTGGCCAATAAAGAGTCGCTGGTCACCTGCGGACGCCTGTTTATGGATGCGGTGAAGCAGCGCGGCGCGCGTCTTTTGCCGGTCGACAGCGAACACAACGCGATTTTTCAGAGTTTACCGCAACCTTTTCAACAGAACCTGGGGTACGCTGACCTGGAGCAGAATGGCGTGGTGTCTATTCTGCTTACCGGGTCTGGTGGCCCGTTCCGTGAAACGCCACTGTCTGAACTGCGTGCAATGACACCCGATCAGGCGTGCCGTCATCCGAACTGGTCGATGGGGCGTAAAATCTCCGTTGATTCTGCCACCATGATGAACAAAGGTCTGGAATACATTGAAGCACGCTGGCTGTTTAATGCGTCAGCGAAACAGATGGAAGTACTGATTCACCCGCAATCGGTGATTCACTCGATGGTGCGTTATCAGGATGGCAGCGTGCTGGCACAGTTGGGCGAGCCGGATATGCGTACGCCGATTGCCCATTCAATGGCGTGGCCAAATCGAGTGAAATCCGGCGTGAAGCCGCTTGATTTCTGCAAGCTAAGTTCCCTGACGTTCAGTGAACCAGACTACGACCGCTATCCTTGTCTGAAGCTTGCGATGAATGCCTTTGACCAGGGGCAGGCGGCGACGACGGCACTTAATGCAGCCAATGAAATTACCGTTGAGGCATTTCTGAATCAGCAAATTCGTTTTACCGATATCGCGTCGTTAAATTTATCGGTGCTGGAGATGATGGATTTGCGCGAACCACAAAGCGTGGAAGAGGTGCTGGCGGTGGATGCAGCTGCGCGTAATATTGCGCGTCAACAGGTGACACGTCTCGCAAGCTGGTGATAAAGCAAGCACTAGTCGTCGTGCTATTTGTTAGCGTTGGGCTTCAGTGATATAGTCTGCGCCACCTGATCGCAGGTATTTGACTTAATGTGGTCAGGTGAGCCGTGGTTTGACACGGCTTTTTTATGTATAGGCTTCAGTATTCCTGAGTACCGTTAAATCCTTTTCAGGGACAAAAAACGCGTTATGTTGTCTGCGAATCAACCAATAAGCGAAAATTTGCCAGCTCATGGCTGCCGTCATGTAGCAATCATTATGGATGGCAATGGCCGCTGGGCGAAAAGACAAGGGAAGATACGAGCCTTTGGGCATAAAGCGGGGGCGAAATCCGTTCGCCGCGCCGTTTCTTTTGCCGCTAACAACGGCATTGATGCGTTAACGCTCTATGCTTTTAGCAGTGAAAACTGGAATCGACCTCTGCAGGAAGTGACTGCGTTGATGGAATTGTTTGTGTGGGCGCTAGACAGCGAAGTAAAAAGCCTGCACCGCCACAACGTCCGCCTGCGTATCATTGGCGATACCAGTCGTTTCAACTCACGTTTGCAGGAACGGATTCGTAAAGCAGAAGCGCTGACGGAAAATAATACCGGTCTGACGCTGAATATTGCGGCGAATTACGGCGGACGCTGGGATATTATCCAGGGCGTTCGGCATCTGGCCGAACAGGTTCAGGAAGGGCTGTTGAGACCCGACCAAATTGATGAAGAGGCGCTGAGCAAGCAAATCTGCATGAATGAACAGGCACCTGTGGATTTGGTAATTAGGACAGGGGGGGAACATCGCATAAGTAACTTTTTGATATGGCAAATTGCCTATGCCGAACTTTACTTTACAGATGTTCTTTGGCCCGATTTTGATGAACAAGACTTTGAAGGTGCGCTGCATGCCTTTGCCAATCGAGAGCGTCGTTTCGGCGGCACCGAGCCTGGTGGCGACAAAGCCTGATGGGGGTAGCTTTTGCTGAAGTATCGCCTGATTTCCGCTTTTGTATTAATACCCATTGTCATAGCGGCGCTGTTTTTACTGCCCCCGGTGGGATTCGCTATTGTCACGCTGGTGGTGTGCATGCTCGCCGCGTGGGAATGGGGACAGTTTAGCGGCTTTACCTCGCGCACTCAGCGAGTATGGCTTGCGGTACTTTGTGGCTTTATCCTGGCCATAATGCTGTTTACGTTGCCTGAATATCACCATGATATTCACCAGCCCCTGGTTGCCGGTTCCTTGTGGATATCGTTGGCCTGGTGGGTTGCCGCGCTGTTGCTGGTTCTTTTTTATCCGGGTTCAGCGGCATTATGGCGTAATTCAAAAGTGCTGCGACTGATTTTTGGCTTGCTCACAATTATTCCTTTTTTCTGGGGTATGGTTGCGCTGCGAGCCTGGCACTACGACGAAAACCACTACAGCGGTGCGATCTGGCTGCTTTATGTGATGATTCTGGTCTGGGGGGCTGACTCCGGGGCCTATATGTTTGGTAAACTGTTTGGCAAACATAAGCTGGCACCGAAGGTTTCCCCGGGCAAAACCTGGCAAGGATTCATCGGCGGCCTGTTTACGGCTGCGATCATCTCCTGGGGCTACGGCGTCTGGGCGAATCTTGAAGTGGCACCGTCAATACTGCTGGTGTGCTCGATTTTTGCTGCGCTTGCCTCCGTGCTCGGTGATTTAACCGAAAGTATGTTTAAGCGTGAAGCAGGGATTAAGGACAGTGGACACCTGATTCCAGGGCATGGCGGTATACTGGATCGCATTGATAGCCTGACAGCGGCTGTTCCAGTGTTTGCGTGTTTGCTTTTACTGGTATTCGGGACGATTTAACGGAAGGTTTTATGCTGAGCATTCTCTGGAATCTGGCGGCGTTCATTGTTGCACTGGGTGTACTGATTACCGTGCATGAATTTGGCCATTTCTGGGTTGCTCGCCGCTGTGGCGTGCGCGTAGAGCGATTTTCCATCGGTTTTGGGAAATCACTCTGGACGCGCACCGACCGCCACGGCACGGAATTTGTCATCGCCCTTATCCCGCTGGGCGGCTACGTCAAAATGCTCGACGAACGCGTCGAGCCTGTCGCTCCTGAGCTGCGACACAGCGCATTCAACAATAAAACCGTTGGACAACGCGCCGCCATCATTGCTGCCGGACCGGTAGCCAACTTCATCTTTGCGATTTTCGCTTACTGGCTGGTGTTTATCATCGGCGTCCCGGGCGTACGTCCGGTGGTGGGTGAAATTGCCCCCAATTCCATCGCGGCGAGTGCGCAAATTACATCCGGGATGGAACTTAAAGCGATTGATGGCATCGAAACCCCTGATTGGGATGCCGTGCGACTGCAGCTGGTAGCTAAAATTGGCGATCCGCAGACTACCATCAGCATATCGCCGTTTGGTTCAGATACGCGTCAGGACAAAGTACTCGATTTACGTCACTGGCGTTTCGAGCCAGACAAAGAAGATCCCGTTGCTGCGCTGGGCATTCGTCCACGCGGCGCGCAGATCGAGCCGGTATTGGCCGAAGTACAGGCAAATTCGGCGGCGAGCAAAGCGGGTTTGCAAGCGGGCGACAGGATCGTTAAAGTCGATGGTCAACCATTAACAGAGTGGATGACCTTTGTTACTCTGGTGCGCGATAATCCGGGAACGTCTCTCGCGCTGGAAGTTGAAAGGCAGGGCAGTCCGCTTTCGCTGACGCTGATCCCGGATACCAAGTCGGTCGGCAAAAAGGCAGAAGGGTTCGCAGGCGTTGTGCCGAAAGTGATCCCGCTGCCAGATGAGTACAAGACAATACGCCAGTATGGGCCGTTCAGCGCCATTCTTGAAGCCACGGATAAAACATGGCAACTGATGAAGCTGACGGTCAACATGTTGGGGAAATTGATAACCGGTGATGTGAAACTGAACAACCTCAGTGGGCCAATTTCGATTGCTCAGGGGGCTGGGATGTCAGCGGAATTCGGGGTGATTTACTATCTCATGTTCCTCGCGCTCATTAGCGTGAACCTTGGGATAATCAACCTGTTCCCGCTTCCCGTTTTAGACGGGGGTCATCTGCTGTTTTTGGCAATTGAAAAGCTAAAAGGCGGACCGGTATCCGAGCGAGTTCAAGACTTTAGTTATCGCATTGGCTCGATTTTGCTGGTGCTGTTAATGGGGCTTGCACTTTTCAATGATTTCTCTCGGTTGTAAGAGAGTGTTAGGAAGAACGCATAATAACGATGGCGATGAAAAAGTTGCTCATAGCGTCGCTGCTGTTTAGCAGCGCCACCGTATACGGTGCTGACGGGTTCGTAGTGAAAGACATTCATTTCGAAGGCCTCCAGCGTGTCGCCGTTGGTGCGGCCCTCCTCAGTATGCCTGTACGCCCCGGCGATACGGTTAATGATGATGATATCAGTAACACCATCCGTGCTCTGTTTGCCACCGGCAACTTTGAGGACGTCCGCGTCCTGCGCGATGGTGATACGCTGCTGGTACAGGTAAAAGAACGTCCGACGATCGCCAGTATCACTTTCTCCGGTAACAAGTCGGTGAAAGATGACATGCTCAAGCAGAACCTTGAAGCATCCGGTGTTCGTGTGGGTGAATCCCTGGACCGCACAACCCTTTCAGACATTGAAAAAGGTCTGGAAGACTTCTACTACAGCGTCGGTAAATACAGCGCCAGCGTGAAAGCGGTTGTCACTCCGCTGCCGCGTAACCGTGTTGACCTGAAGCTGGTCTTCCAGGAAGGTGTTTCTGCGAAGATCCAGCAGATCAACATTGTCGGCAACCACGCGTTCAGCACCGACGAACTGATCTCCACCTTCCAGCTGCGCGATGAAGTGCCATGGTGGAACGTGGTAGGCGATCGCAAATACCAGAAACAAAAACTGGCGGGCGACCTTGAAACCCTGCGCAGTTACTATCTCGATCGTGGCTATGCGCGTTTCAACATCGACTCGACTCAGGTCAGTCTGACTCCGGACAAGAAAGGCATCTACATTACGGTTAACATCACCGAAGGCGAGCAGTACAAGCTTTCTGGTGTTGAAGTGAGTGGTAACCTTGCGGGGCATTCTGCTGAAATCGAATCGCTGACCAAAATTCAGCCGGGCGACCTGTACAGCGGTTCTAAAGTAACCAAAATGGAAGACAGCATTAAGAAGCTGCTCGGCCGCTACGGTTATGCCTATCCGCGCGTACAGACTCAGCCGGAAATCAATGACGCGGATAAAACCGTTAAGCTGCACGTGAATGTGGATGCGGGGAACCGTTTCTACGTGCGTAAGATCCGCTTCGTCGGTAACGACACCTCCAAAGATTCCGTTCTGCGTCGCGAAATGCGTCAGATGGAAGGCGCATGGTTGGGAAGCGACCTCGTTGATCAGGGTAAAGAGCGTCTGAACCGTCTGGGCTATTTTGAAACGGTGGATACCGATACCCAGCGCGTACCGGGCAGCCCGGATCAGGTTGATGTCGTATATAAAGTGAAAGAGCGCAACACCGGTAGCTTTAACTTCGGTGTGGGCTACGGTACTGAAAGTGGCGTAAGCTTCCAGGTCGGCGTGCAGCAGGATAACTGGCTGGGTACGGGTTACTCTGTCGGTATTAACGGCACCAAAAACGACTACCAGACCTACTCTGAGTTCTCTGTGACTAACCCATACTTCACCGTAGACGGTGTGAGCCTGGGCGGTCGTATCTTCTATAACGACTTTAAAGCAGATGACGCGGACCTGTCTTCATACACCAACAAGAGTTACGGTGTAGACGGTACGCTTGGCTTCCCGGTTAACGAATACAACACCCTGCGTGCAGGCTTGGGCTACGTGCATAACGACCTGTCCAACATGCAACCGCAGGTGGCAATGTGGCGTTACCTGGACTCTATTGGTCAGTCGGCAAGTAAGTCCAGTGATAATAACGGTTTCGCTGCGGATGACTTCACCTTTAACTACGGCTGGACCTATAACCGCCTTGACCGTGGTTACTTCCCAACGGAAGGTTCTCGCGTCAACCTGAACGGTAAAGTTACCGTACCGGGTTCCGATAACGAGTTCTACAAGGTCACGCTGGATACCGCATCCTACTTCCCGATTGATGACGATCATAAGTGGGTAGTCCTGGGTCGTACCCGTTGGGGCTATGGAGATGGTCTGGGTGGCAAAGAAATGCCATTCTACGAAAACTTCTATGCGGGTGGTTCCAGCACCGTTCGTGGCTTCCAGTCCAATAACATTGGTCCGAAAGCGGTCTACTACGGCGGGAACGACAAAGACAACTGTTATAAGTCTTCCTCCTCCGAAGTCTGTAGCTCTGATGATGCGGTGGGCGGTAACGCAATGGCGGTGGCCAGCCTGGAGTTCATCACACCAACGCCGTTTATCAGTGATAAATACGCGAACTCTGTCCGTACGTCCTTCTTCTGGGATGCCGGTACAGTATGGGATACCAACTGGCAGAATACAGCCCAGATGCGTGCGGCAGGCGTTCCAGATTATAGCGATCCGAGCAATATTCGCATGTCTGCCGGTATCGCATTACAATGGATGTCACCGCTGGGGCCGTTGGTCTTCTCTTACGCCCAGCCGTTTAAGAAATATGATGGAGATAAGTCGGAGCAATTCCAGTTTAACATTGGTAAAACCTGGTAATAATCCGCTGCAAAGGAATGCGTTGGCAGTGTAGCGCTGACAACTGGCGATCGGAAAACGGTCGCCTTGCCACGCAAAGAACGGTACCTTCTGGTGCCAATGGGATGGTAAGGAGTTAATTGTGAAAAAGTGGTTATTAGCTGCAGGTCTCGGTTTAGCGATGGCAACTTCTGCTCAGGCAGCAGACAAAATTGCAATCGTCAACATGGGTAATTTGTTCCAGCAGGTTGCACAGAAAACGGGTGTTTCTGCGACTCTGGAAAACGAATTCAAAGGCCGTGCAAGCGAACTGCAGGGTATGGAAAACGATCTTCAGTCCAAAATGCAGCGTCTGCAGCGTGATGGTTCTACCATGAAAGCAAGCGAGCGCAGCAAACTGGAAAAAGACGTAATGGCTCAGCGTCAGACGTTCTCCCAGAAAGCTCAGGCTTTCGAGCAGGATCGTCAGCGTCGTTCTAACGAAGAACGTGGCAAGCTGGTGACTCGCATTCAGACTGCTGTTAAAGCAGTAGCTGCCGATCAGAGCATCGATCTGGTTGTTGATGCGAACGCCGTCGCTTTCAACAGCAAAGATGTTAAAGACATCACCGCTGATGTTCTGAAACAGGTTAAATAAGTAATGCCTTCAATTCGACTGGCTGATTTAGCTCAGCAGTTGGATGCAGAATTACACGGTGATGGCGATCTCGTCATCACCGCTGTTGCGTCCATGCAATCTGCTAAAGCTGGCACGATTACCTTCATGGTAAGCCCTAAGTACCGTGAGCAACTGGCTCAATGCCAGGCGTCAGCTGTTGTTCTGACGCAGGACGATCTTCCATTTGCCACTGTAAGCGCGCTGGTAGTGAAAAACCCCTACCTGACGTATGCACGCATGGCTCAAATTCTTGATACCACGCCGCAGCCGGCCCAGAACATTGCTGCCAGCGCAGCGATTGATCCGACGGCTAAGCTGGGTAACAACGTCGCCGTTGGCGCAAATGCGGTTATCGAATCCGGCGTTGTGCTGGGCGATAACGTCGTCATTGGCCCGGGCTGCTTCGTTGGGAAAAATACGAAAATCGGCGCCGGGACCCGTTTATGGGCCAACGTGTCCGTTTATCATGACGTTGAAATTGGCGAAAATTGCCTCGTCCAGTCCAGCACCGTCATTGGTTCTGATGGCTTTGGTTACGCTAACGATCGCGGTAACTGGGTTAAGATCCCGCAGCTTGGTCGCGTTATTATTGGCGATCGCGTAGAGATCGGCGCCTGTACCACCATTGACCGTGGCGCGCTTGACGACACGATCATTGGCAATGGTGTTATCATCGATAACCAGTGCCAGATTGCGCATAACGTTGTGATTGGCGACAATACCGCGGTTGCGGGTGGCGTCATCATGGCAGGCAGCCTGAAAATTGGCCGTTATTGCATGATTGGCGGCGCGAGCGTGATTAATGGCCATATGGAAATATGCGACAAGGTGACTGTGACGGGAATGGGCATGGTAATGCGTCCTATCACTGAACCTGGCGTGTATTCCTCAGGTATTCCGCTACAACCCAACAAGGTATGGCGTAAAACAGCAGCTCTGGTGATGAACATTGATGATATGAGCAAGCGCCTCAAGTCTCTTGAGCGTAAGATCGATCAACAAGATTAAGCGTCATCCGTTGAACGCTATTTTTCCCGGCCTGTCGGCTTTCTAATAAACCGGCAGGCCGTGTTATTATTGTTATCAGTACATTTTGACAGGAAGAGTATTTTGACTACTGACACTCATACTCTGCATATTGAAGAGATTTTAGAACTTCTGCCGCACCGCTACCCGTTTCTGCTGGTAGACCGTGTGCTGGATTTTGAAGAAGGTCGTTTTCTGCGCGCAGTGAAAAATGTTTCCGTGAACGAGCCGTTCTTCCAGGGGCACTTCCCTGGTAAGCCTATCTTCCCGGGTGTGTTGATTCTGGAAGCGATGGCTCAGGCTACCGGTATTCTGGCGTTTAAAAGCGTCGGCAAACTGGAGCCAGGTGAGCTGTATTACTTCGCGGGTATTGATGAAGCGCGCTTTAAGCGCCCTGTCGTGCCTGGTGATCAGATGATCATGGAAGTCACTTTTGAAAAAACGCGTCGTGGCCTGACTCGCTTCAAAGGCGTAGCGCTGGTTGACGGCAAAGTTGTTTGCGAAGCGACGATGATGTGTGCTCGTAGCCGGGAGTCCTGATACGTGATTGATAAATCCGCCTTTATTCATCCTACCGCTATTGTGGAAACCGGTGCCATCATTGGCGCTAACGTCCACATTGGCCCGTTTTGTATTGTTGGACCCCATGTCGAAATTGGTGAGGGTACAGTACTGAAATCTCACGTTGTCGTGAATGGTCACACGACCATTGGCTGCAATAACGAGATCTATCAGTTCGCTTCCATCGGCGAAGTTAACCAGGATCTGAAATATGCTGGTGAGTCGACCCGTCTGGAAATTGGCGATCGTAACCGTATTCGCGAAAGCGTCACTATTCATCGTGGAACAGTACAGGGTGGTGGGTTGACGAAGGTGGGCAGCGATAACCTGTTTATGGTTAATGCGCATATCGCGCACGACTGTACCGTGGGTGACCGCTGTATTCTTGCCAACAACGCAACGCTGGCAGGACACGTATCGGTTGATGACTTCGCAATTATTGGCGGCATGACCGCAGTCCATCAGTTCTGCATCATTGGTGCGCACGTGATGGTAGGCGGATGCTCCGGTGTGGCGCAGGACGTTCCACCGTATGTGATTGCGCAGGGCAACCATGCCACGCCGTTTGGCGTGAACATCGAAGGCCTCAAGCGTCGTGGTTTTAGTCGCGAAGCGATTACTGCCATCCGCAACGCGTACAAACTGCTGTACCGTAGCGGTAAAACGCTGGAAGAGGCGAAGCCGGAAATTGCCGAGCTGGCGAATAAGCACCCGGAAGTGAACGCGTTCATGGAATTCTTTGACCGTTCAACAAGGGGTCTGATTCGTTAATGGTCGACAGTCGTCCGCTTACGATAGCCCTGGTCGCCGGAGAAACCTCCGGCGATATTCTTGGTGCCGGTCTCATCCGCGCGCTTAAGGCGCGTGTACCCAATGCTCGCTTTGTCGGCGTTGCTGGCCCGCTGATGCAGGCCGAAGGCTGTGAAGCCTGGTATGAAATGGAAGAGCTCGCCGTGATGGGCATCGTTGAGGTGCTGGGACGGCTACGCCGTTTGCTGCACATCCGCGCCGATCTCACCCGTCGTTTTACCGAACTCAAACCCGATGTGTTTGTCGGTATCGATGCGCCTGATTTCAACATTACCCTCGAAGGGAATCTGAAAAAGCAGGGTATCAAAACGATTCACTACGTCAGTCCGTCCGTCTGGGCGTGGCGACAGAAACGCGTTTTCAAAATCGGACGGTCCACCAATCTGGTGCTGGCTTTCCTGCCTTTCGAAAAAGCGTTTTACGACAGATTTAATGTTCCGTGCCGTTTTATCGGTCATACCATGGCGGATGCGATGCCATTGGATCCGGATAAAAACGCGGCGCGCGACGCGCTGGGCATCCCGCATGATGTGCACTGTCTGGCACTGCTGCCAGGCAGCCGTGGTGCAGAAGTTGAGATGCTGAGCGCCGATTTCCTCAAAACAGCGCAAATTCTTCGCCAGACCTATCCGGATCTTGAAGTGGTTGTTCCGCTGGTAAATGCCAAGCGCCGCGAGCAGTTTGAGCGCATCAAAGCGGAAGTCGCCCCGGATCTTCACGTCCGTCTTCTGGACGGGAAAGGGCGGGAAGCGATGTATGCGAGCGATGCCGCGCTGCTGGCCTCCGGTACGGCGGCGCTGGAATGTATGCTGGCGAAATGCCCTATGGTGGTCGGCTATCGCATGAAGCCGTTCACCTTCTGGCTGGCAAAGCGTCTGGTTAAAACGGATTATGTCTCCCTGCCAAACCTGCTTGCCGGGCGCGAGCTGGTGAAAGAGCTGCTGCAGGATGAGTGCCAGCCGCAGGCGCTTGCCGATGCGCTGCTGCCGCTGCTCGCCAACGGCAAGACCAGCCACCAGATGCACGATACCTTCCGCGAACTTCATCAACTAATCCGCTGTAATGCTGATGAGCAAGCGGCTGATGCGGTGCTGGAGCTAGCAAAATGATGGAATTTGTTTATCCTCACACTCGCCTTGTGGCGGGCGTGGACGAAGTGGGTCGCGGCCCGTTGGTCGGGGCAGTGGTGACCGCCGCGGTGATCCTCGATCCGGATCGCCCGATTATCGGGCTGAACGACTCTAAAAAATTGTCAGAAAAGCGCCGTCTGGCGCTGTTTAGTGAGATTCAGGAGAAGGCGCTGGCCTGGAGCCTGGGCCGCGCTGAACCGCATGAAATAGACGAGCTGAATATTTTGCATGCCACGATGCTGGCGATGCAGCGTGCGGTTGCAGGTCTGAAAATTTCCCCGGAATATGTTCTGATTGACGGCAACCGCTGTCCGGCATTGCCCATGCCATCAATGGCGGTCGTTAAAGGCGATAGCCGGGTCGCAGAAATTAGCGCAGCTTCTATTATTGCCAAAGTGACGCGTGACGCCGAAATGGCCGCGCTGGACCTCACTTACCCTCAGTATGGTTTCGCCCAGCATAAGGGGTATCCCACACCTTTCCATCTGGAAAGGCTGGCTGAACATGGCGCAACCGAACACCACCGGCGCAGTTTCGGCCCGGTGAAACGCGCGCTGGGACGGGTGTCCTGAATCAATACGCAAGCAATTAAGTAACGCGGAATCTGAAGATGGCTGAACCACGTTTCGTACACCTGCGGGTGCATAGCGACTACTCCATGATCGATGGGCTGGCGAAGACCGGGCCGCTGGTAAAAAAGGCGGCCTCCCTTGGCATGCCCGCGCTGGCGATCACCGATTTTACCAACCTGTGTGGCCTGGTGAAGTTCTACGGAACGGCGCACGGCGCGGGGATGAAGCCCATCGTCGGCGCAGATTTTCACGTGCAAAGCGATCTCATCGGCGATGAAATGACGCAAATCTCCGTGCTGGCGATGAACAACACGGGCTATCAAAACCTTACGCTGCTGATCTCAAAAGCCTATCAGCGCGGCTATGGCGCGCTGGGGCCGTGGATCGACCGTGACTGGCTGGCTGAACTGAACGAAGGGCTGCTGCTGATCTCGGGTGGCCGTATGGGTGACGTCGGCAAATGTCTGCTGCGCGGCAATAGCGCGCTGGTGGATCAATGCGTCTCGTTCTATGAAGAATATTTCCCGAATCGTTATTACCTGGAGTTGATCCGTACCGGCCGTCAGGATGAAGAGAGCTATCTTCATGCCGCGGTGGCGC
Source organism: Enterobacter sp. QK-SA4 (assembly GCF_056856775.1). NCBI lineage: Bacteria > Pseudomonadati > Pseudomonadota > Gammaproteobacteria > Enterobacterales > Enterobacteriaceae > Enterobacter > Enterobacter sp. QK-SA4. The sequence continues at coordinate 3,908,616 of NZ_JBXFXH010000007.1, read as the reverse complement.
TCGCAGAGGAGCGCGGTTTGCCCGTGGTGGCCACCAACGACGTGCGGTTCCTTGAGGCTGGTGATTTCGACGCGCATGAGATTCGCGTGGCGATCCACGATGGCTTCACGCTCGACGATCCGAAGCGGCCGCGTAATTACTCCGCGCAACAGTACATGCGCAGCGAGGAGGAGATGTGTGAGCTCTTCTCCGATATCCCCGAAGCGCTGGAAAACAGCGTAGAGATTGCCAAGCGCTGCAACGTCACCGTTCGCCTCGGCGAATACTTCCTGCCGCAGTTCCCGACGGGTGAAATGACCACGGAAGATTTCCTGGTCGCGAAATCAAAAGAAGGCCTGGAAGAGCGTCTGGAATTCCTGTTCCCGGATGAAGAAGAGCGTAAAAAGCGTCGCCCTGAGTATGACGAACGCCTGGACATTGAACTCCAGGTAATCAACCAGATGGGCTTCCCGGGCTACTTCCTGATCGTTATGGAGTTCATCCAGTGGTCGAAGGATAACGGCGTGCCGGTTGGACCGGGCCGTGGCTCCGGTGCGGGCTCGCTGGTGGCGTACGCGCTGAAAATTACCGACCTCGATCCGCTGGAATTCGACCTGCTGTTCGAACGTTTCCTTAACCCGGAACGTGTCTCTATGCCCGACTTCGACGTCGACTTCTGCATGGAGAAACGCGATCAGGTCATTGAGCACGTGGCCGATATGTACGGCCGTGATGCGGTATCGCAGATTATTACCTTCGGTACGATGGCGGCGAAAGCGGTTATCCGCGACGTGGGACGCGTGCTGGGCCACCCGTACGGGTTTGTCGATCGTATTTCTAAGCTGGTGCCGCCCGATCCGGGCATGACGCTGGCAAAAGCGTTTGAAGCCGAACCTCAGCTGCCGGAAATCTACGAAGCTGACGAAGAGGTCAAAGCGCTGATCGACATGGCGCGCAAGCTGGAAGGCGTCACGCGTAACGCCGGTAAGCATGCGGGGGGCGTGGTTATCGCCCCAACTAAAATTACGGATTTTGCACCGCTTTACTGTGACGAAGCGGGCCAACACCCGGTAACCCAGTTTGACAAGAACGACGTAGAATACGCCGGGCTGGTGAAGTTCGACTTCCTGGGCCTGCGTACGTTGACCATCATCAACTGGGCGCTGGAGATGATTAACGCCCGCCGCGAGAAGAACGGCGAACCGCCGCTGGATATCGCGGCCATCCCGCTGGATGACAAGAAAAGTTTCGATATGCTGCAGCGCTCGGAGACCACCGCCGTCTTCCAGCTTGAATCCCGCGGCATGAAAGACCTGATTAAACGTCTGCAGCCCGACTGCTTCGAAGATATGATCGCACTGGTCGCCCTGTTCCGTCCGGGCCCGCTGCAGTCAGGGATGGTAGATAACTTTATTGACCGTAAGCACGGTCGCGAAGAGATTTCTTACCCGGACGTTCAGTGGCAGCATGAAAGCCTGAAGCCGGTACTGGAGCCCACCTACGGCATTATCCTGTATCAGGAACAGGTCATGCAGATTGCTCAGGTGCTTTCCGGCTATACGCTCGGCGGCGCGGACATGCTGCGTCGTGCGATGGGTAAGAAAAAGCCGGAAGAGATGGCTAAGCAGCGTTCCATCTTTGAAGACGGGGCGAAGAAAAACGGCGTTGACGGCGAGCTGGCGATGAAAATCTTCGACCTGGTGGAGAAATTCGCCGGGTACGGGTTTAACAAATCCCACTCCGCCGCCTATGCTTTGGTGTCGTATCAAACGCTGTGGCTGAAAGCGCACTATCCTGCTGAATTTATGGCGGCGGTAATGACGGCCGATATGGACAACACCGAGAAGGTGGTTGGCCTGGTGGACGAGTGCTGGCGCATGGGGCTGAAGATCCTGCCGCCGGATATTAACTCAGGGCTCTACCACTTCCACGTCAACGACGACGGAGAGATCGTTTACGGGATCGGCGCGATCAAAGGCGTGGGCGAAGGTCCGATCGAGGCGATCATCGAAGCGCGTAACAACGGCGGGTATTTCCGCGAGCTGTTCGATCTCTGCGCTCGTACCGACACCAAAAAACTGAACCGTCGCGTGCTGGAAAAACTGATCATGTCCGGCGCGTTTGACAGACTCGGGCCGCATCGCGCCGCGCTGATGAATTCCCTCGGCGACGCGCTGAAAGCGGCGGATCAGCATGCAAAAGCGGAAGCCATTGGTCAGGCGGATATGTTCGGGGTGCTGGCGGAAGAGCCAGAGCAGATTGAGCAATCTTATTCCAACTGCCAGCCGTGGCCAGAACAGGTCGTACTGGATGGGGAGCGTGAGACGTTAGGCTTGTACCTGACGGGGCACCCGATAAACCAGTACATCAAAGAAATTGAGCGCTATGTCGGCGGCCACAGGCTTAAAGACATGCATCCGACAGAACGTGGTAAAATCACCACGGCTGCGGGGCTCGTGATTGCCGCAAGGGTTATGGTCACCAAGCGCGGCAATCGTATCGGCATCTGTACGCTGGATGACCGTTCCGGGCGTCTGGAGGTGATGTTGTTCACCGACGCGCTGGATAAATACCAGCAATTGCTGGAAAAAGACCGCATACTTATCGTCAGCGGACAGGTCAGCTTTGATGACTTCAGTGGGGGGCTTAAAATGACCGCCCGCGAAGTGATGGACATTGACGAAGCCCGGGAAAAATATGCTCGCGGGCTTGCTATCTCGCTGACGGACAGGCAAATTGATGACCAGCTTTTAAACCGACTCCGTCAGTCTCTGGAACCCCACCGCTCGGGGACAATTCCAGTACATCTCTACTATCAGAGGGCGGATGCACGTGCGCGGTTGCGCTTTGGTGCAACGTGGCGTGTCTCTCCGAGCGATCGTTTACTGAACGATCTCCGTGGCCTCATTGGTTCGGAGCAGGTGGAACTGGAGTTTGACTAATACAGGAATACTATGAGTCTGAATTTCCTTGATTTCGAACAGCCGATTGCTGAGCTGGAAGCGAAAATCGATTCTCTGACAGCGGTAAGCCGTCAGGATGAAAAACTGGATATTAACATCGACGAAGAAGTGCATCGTCTGCGCGAGAAAAGCGTAGAGCTGACGCGCAAAATCTTTGCCGATCTCGGCGCATGGCAGGTGGCCCAGCTGGCCCGCCATCCACAGCGTCCGTACACCCTGGATTATGTCCGCCTGGCGTTTGACGAATTTGACGAACTGGCAGGCGATCGCGCATACGCTGACGATAAAGCTATCGTTGGCGGTATCGCGCGTCTGGACGGACGCCCGGTGATGATCATTGGTCATCAGAAAGGTCGTGAAACCAAAGAGAAAATCCGTCGTAACTTCGGTATGCCAGCACCAGAAGGCTACCGTAAAGCCCTGCGTCTGATGGAGATGGCTGAGCGTTTCAACATGCCAATCATCACCTTCATCGACACCCCGGGTGCATACCCTGGCGTGGGCGCGGAAGAGCGCGGTCAGTCTGAAGCTATCGCGCGCAACCTGCGCGAGATGTCTCGTCTGAAGGTGCCGGTCATCTGTACCGTTATCGGTGAGGGTGGTTCCGGCGGTGCGCTGGCTATTGGCGTGGGCGATAAAGTGAATATGCTGCAGTACAGCACCTATTCCGTTATTTCCCCGGAAGGCTGCGCATCCATTCTGTGGAAAAGCGCCGACAAAGCGCCGCTGGCTGCGGAAGCAATGGGCATCATTGCGCCACGCCTGAAAGAGCTTAAGCTGATCGACTCCATCATCCCGGAACCACTGGGTGGTGCACATCGTAAGCCGGAAGTGATGGCAGCGTCCCTGAAAGCGCAGCTGCTGGCTGACCTGGCAGACCTGGACGTGCTGAGCAAAGACGATCTGCTCAACCGCCGTTACCAGCGTCTGATGACCTACGGTTACGCGTAAGCTTCACAATTATCTGAAAAGCCGCACACTGTTGCGGCTTTTTTTATACCTGCGGTTTAGCCGGACTATGCTTAGCTAATGTTTTTTAAGGAGGAAGCCCATGAATATCATTGCCGTTATGGGGCCACACGGCGTCTTTTATAAAGATGAGCCGATTAAGGAGCTGGAGCAAGCCCTGCAGTCGCGCGGGTATCAGCTAATCTGGCCGCACAACAGCGCCGATCTGCTGAAGTTCATCGAGCATAACCCGCGTATCTGCGGCGTGATCTTCGACTGGGACGAATATGATCTTGAACTGTGCAGCGATATCAACAGGCTGAACGAATACCTTCCGCTGTACGCGTTTATTAATACTCACTCAACCATGGACGTCAGCGCCAATGATATGCGTATGGCGCTGTGGTTCTTTGAATATTCACTCGGCGTGGCGGAAGACATTGCGACCCGAATTGAGCAATACACGAATGAATATCTCGATAACATCACTCCGCCGTTTACTCGCGCGCTCTTCACCTACGTGAAGGAGGGCAAATATACCTTCTGTACGCCAGGTCATATGGCGGGAACGGCCTATCAAAAAAGCCCGGTGGGCTGCCTGTTCTATGATTTCTTCGGTGGCAACACGCTGAAAGCGGACGTGTCGATTTCAGTCACCGAACTAGGCTCTCTGCTGGATCACACCGGCCCGCATCTGGAAGCCGAAGAGTATATCGCCCGCACCTTTGGCGCCGAGCAGAGCTATATGGTGACCAACGGCACTTCGACCTCGAACAAAATCGTCGGGATGTACGCTGCGCCTGCTGGCAGCACCTTGCTGATTGACCGTAACTGCCATAAATCGCTGGCACATCTGCTGATGATGAGCGACGTCGTACCGCTCTGGCTGTCGCCCACGCGTAACGCGCTCGGTATTCTTGGCGGTATTCCGCGCCGGGAGTTCACCCATGACGCCATTGAACGTAAGGTTGCGGCAATTCCTGGCGCAAGCTGGCCTGTGCATGCGGTGATCACCAACTCCACCTACGACGGTCTGCTGTACAACACGAACTGGATCAAACAGACGCTGGACGTGCCGTCGATCCACTTCGATTCCGCATGGGTGCCATATACTAATTTCCATCCTATTTACGCCGGCAAAAGCGGCATGAGCGGTGAACGCGTGCCGGGTAAAGTGTTCTTCGAAACGCAGTCGACCCATAAAATGCTCGCGGCGTTTTCCCAGGCTTCGCTTATTCACATCAAAGGCGAGTACGACGAAGACACGTTCAACGAAGCCTTTATGATGCATACCACCACCTCACCGAGCTATCCGCTGGTAGCCTCCATAGAAACGGCCGCGGCGATGCTGCGCGGCAATCCGGGCAAACGACTCATCAACCGTTCGGTAGAACGCGCGCTGCATTTCCGCAAAGAGGTTCAGCGTCTGAAAGATGAAGCCGACGGCTGGTTCTTTGATATCTGGCAGCCGGAAGAGATTGATGAAGCAGAATGCTGGCCCGTCTCGCCCGGAGAAGACTGGCATGGCTTCCGGGATGCCGATAGCGACCATATGTTCCTCGACCCGGTAAAAGTGACGATCCTGACGCCGGGTATGGATGAGCAGGGCAAGATGAGTGATGAAGGTATTCCGGCCGCGCTGGTCGCGAAATTCCTTGATGAACGTGGCGTAGTGGTGGAGAAAACCGGCCCCTATAACCTGCTGTTCCTGTTCAGTATTGGTATCGATAAAACCCGGGCGATGGGGTTGCTGCGCGGCCTGATGGAGTTTAAGCGCGCCTACGATCTCAACCTGCGGGTGAAAAACATGCTGCCGGATCTCTACGCGGAGGATCCTGACTTCTATCGAAATATGCGCATTCAGGATCTGGCCCAGGGGATCCACAGGCTGATCCGTCAGCACGATCTGCCGCGTCTGATGCTTCAGGCGTTCGATGTCTTACCGGAGATGAAGTTTACCCCGCACAAAGCATGGCAGCGCCAGGTGAAAGGGGAGGTCGAAACCGTCGAGCTGGAAAACCTGGTCGGGCGCGTATCGGCTAACATGATCCTGCCATACCCGCCGGGCGTTCCGCTCCTGATGCCGGGAGAGATGATTACCGAAGAGAGTCGGGCCGTGCTCGATTTCCTGCTGATGCTCTGTTCGGTTGGGCGGCACTATCCCGGTTTTGAGACGGATATCCACGGTGCGAAGCGCGACGAGAACGGCGTTTACTGGGTGCGAGTCCTAAAATAAGGGTGACCGCTTGCCAGGTGCGGGTTTTCGGTTGTAACGTTCAGGCATCATAAAAAGGAGAAGCTATGCTGGGTTTAAAACAGGTTCATCATATTGCGATCATTGCGACCGACTACGCGAAAAGTAAGGCCTTCTACTGCGACATTCTGGGCTTTACGCTCATAAGCGAGGCCTACCGCGAGGAGCGTGACTCCTGGAAGGGCGACCTGGCGTTAAACGGGCAATATGTGATTGAGCTGTTCTCTTTTCCTTTTCCGCCTGCGCGTCCGTCCCGCCCGGAAGCCTGTGGACTGCGTCATCTTGCCTTCAGCGTCGATGACCTGGATAGCGCGGTAAAACATCTGGAGGCGCACGGCGTGACGTGCGAAGCGATACGCGTCGATCCGTTCACCGACAAGCGTTTTACCTTTTTCAACGACCCGGACGGCCTGCCCCTGGAGCTTTATCAGCAGTAATGGTTGTCCTGTGTGATAATGCCCGCTCAGTTCGGGCATTTTTTATGTGTAATCTCCTATGACCTTACCCGCTATCGCACAAGCCGTTTCACCGTACCGCCAGCTGCTGGTGGGGTTTAGCGGTGGCCTGGATTCTACCGTGTTGCTGCATCGTCTAAAGCTTTGGCGCGATCGGGAACCTGACGTCCAGCTTCGGGCGATGCATATTCACCACGGATTAAGTCCTCACGCAGAGGCGTGGGTGGCGCACTGCGAAGCCTTATGTGCGGCCTGGGCGATCCCGCTCATCGTTGAGCGAGTGACGCTTGCGGAGGAAGGGCTGGGCATCGAGGCGCAGGCGCGGAAAGCCCGCTATGCCGCGTTTGCCGGGGCATTACGTGCTGGAGAAGCGCTGGTCACGGCCCAGCATCTGGACGATCAGTGTGAAACCTTTCTGCTGGCGCTTAAGCGGGGTAGCGGGCCGGCGGGACTTTCTGCCATGCCGGCGCGTTCTGAATTTGCCGGCACAACGTTACTGCGTCCGCTGCTTGGCGAGACGCGTGCCTCACTGGAAGCATGGGCGCGAGAACATCAGCTGAACTGGATCGAAGATGAGAGTAACCAGGATGACGGCTATGACCGTAACTTCCTGCGCCTGCGCGTCCTCCCGCTTTTGGGTGAGCGCTGGCCGCATTTCGCCGACGCGACGGCAAGAAGCGCCATGCTGTGCGCCGAACAGGAGTTGTTGCTGGATGAGCTGTTGAGCGACGAGCTGGCTGGGCTGATTTCTGCCGACGGGGCGCTGGCGATCGCACCGATGAAAGCGATGAGTCCGGTACGTCGCGCCGCGCTGCTACGACGCTGGCTGGCCTTTCATCGCGCCGCGATGCCGTCGAGGACAATGCTGAGCCGTATCTGGGAAGAAGTCGCTCTGGCGCGGGATGATGCTTCCCCGTGCGTCCACCTGAACGGTTTTGAGGTTAGACGCTATAAGGGGGAGCTCTGGTGGATAAAATCCATGCCCTCGCTGACCGATGTGGTGCTCGACTGGCTTTCTCCTGACGCGCCCCTGATATTGCCCTGTGAGGCAGGACGCGTTTCTCTTCTGTCGTCTGGTCATGTGCGGCTGCCGAAGCCCGGAGAACCTGTCACCGTGCGCTTTAAGGCTGGCGGCATGCTGCATATCGTCGGGCGCAACGGGGGACGGAAGCTGAAGAAAATATGGCAGGAGTGTAACGTGCCGCCATGGCTGCGCGACACCACGCCGCTACTGTTCTACGGTGAAACGCTTATCGCTGCGGCAGGGGTTTTCATCACGGAAGAGGGGTGGTCAGAAGAGGGTGTCCGTTTTGAGTGGCAAAAAGCGTAACGGGCAGCCAGGCTGCCCGTTAGTGTCATCAGGATTCGCTCACCACGACGGTGCCGATTTGCGGGTGGCTGAAGCTGGCTATTTTGTCCAGACGCAGCTCACGCGTCGCACCGGCGTCTTCCACTATCAGGTATTCCACATTCTTTCGTGAAACCAGATCGCTGGCTTTCGCCTTCAACACTTCGCCATCTTTTAGCTCCAGCGTCAGTAATAAATGATGCTGGCAGGCGAGTTCGAGGTTGTCATAGTCATCACAATTGATGGGTTGATAAGTATCATTCATCGACATAATCGCTCACCAGTAAATTCGCCGCAGCATACGCTGCTTTTTCCCTGACCGACTCTGAAAGGCTCTCATCAGAGGCCACTTCATTAAGCACCTTCAATACACAGCCCAACGCGTCCGGGACATACCCCAGATCTCCGCTGGCGATTTCCGCATACCGTTTGCGAATTAACTCACAATAATTATTCACATCCCCTCCCGCCAGCGCACTGACTTACTGTGAGATATCATTAAGCCTACGAAGATAAACTCGGTTTAGCAAGGTGACTATACCATACTCATTTAAGCAATATCAGAGCCTTGATAGCGGTGTATTTAACACCCTGTAACAGCCTTTTGCCGCGGTTTTCGCTACAATGTGCGCCTGATTTGAATGGAGTTCTCTCATGGCGCTGAAAGCGACAATTTATAAAGCAGTGGTCAATGTGGCCGATCTGGATCGCAACCAGTTCCTCGACGCGTCGCTTACGCTGGCACGCCACCCCTCCGAAACCCAGGAGCGCATGATGCTGCGCCTGTTGGCGTGGATTAAGTATGCCGACGAGCGTCTGCAGTTTACCCGTGGGTTAAGCGCAGAAGACGAGCCTGAAGCCTGGCTGCGCAACGATCATCTGGGTATCGATTTGTGGATCGAACTCGGCCTGCCTGACGAGCGCAGAATTAAGAAGGCCTGCACCCAGTCCGCTGAAGTGGCCTTATTCGCGTATAATCAGCGCGCTGCGGAGATCTGGTGGCAGCAAAACAAGAGCAAGTGCGGACAGTTTAAAAATCTCACGGTCTGGTATCTGGACGATGAGCAGCTGGCGCAGCTGAGCGAATTTGCCAGCCGGACCATGGTTTTGCAGGCGACGATTCAGGATGGCGCCATCTGGCTCTCTGATTCTCAGAATAATCTGGAAATTCATTTAACGGCGTGGCAACCCGCGTCATGATCGTCTTGTCCCGAAACGTCAGCATCCCTGACATCGAGCTGGAGATCACCGCCATCCGTGCGCAGGGGGCTGGCGGGCAGCACGTCAACAAGGCGTCGACGGCTATCCATTTGCGTTTTGACATTCGGGCCTCAAGCCTGCCAGAGTATTATAAAGAAAGCCTGCTTGCCGCCAGCCATCACCTGATCACCAGCGATGGCGTGATTGTGATCAAAGCCCAGGAGTACCGCAGCCAGGAGCTCAACCGGGAAGCGGCGATAGCCAGGCTGGTGGCGGTCATCAAAGAGTTAACGACGGTACAAAAAAGCCGCCGGGCAACGCGGCCAACCCGCGCATCGAAAGAGCGTCGGTTGTCCTCGAAGGCCCAAAAATCCACAGTGAAAGCACTACGCGGTAAAGTTCGTCGCCCGACAGAGTGACGAAAGGGAACACACTTTTCATAAGGAATTCATTGTGAAAAAAGTATTATGGTCAGCGCTGGCAGCGAGTACGCTTTTTGCGCTTTTTGGGTGTAACAACCGCTCCGAAACGCAGGTTTTACAACCCACGCAAACGGAAGAATTAAAACCAATGCAGCAGAGCTGGCGCGGCGTATTGCCTTGTGCGGACTGCGAAGGCATTGAAACGTCTCTGTTCCTGCAAAAAGACGGCACCTGGGTGATGAACCAGCGCTATCAGGGCGCAAAAGAGCCTTCTTCTTTTGCAACTTATGGAACATGGGCGCGTACGGCCGAGAAGCTGGTCCTGACGGACACCACCGGTGAGAAAACCTTTTTCCGCGCCAAAGGTGAGGGGATGGAGATGCTTGACCGCGAAGGCAACCCGATTGAATCCCAGTTCAACTACACGCTTGCGCCGGTAAAAGCGGCTCTGCCTGCCACGCCGATGGCAATGCGGGGAATGTACTTCTATATGGCGGATGCGGCGATCTTTACCGACTGCGCAACTGGCAGGAAGGTCAGCGTGGCAAACAATGCGCAGCTTGAACGTGATTACGCTGTGGCACGCGGCAATGACAGCAAGCCGGTATTGCTGACGGTTGACGGTCACTTTACGCTGGAGCCAAACCCGGATAGCGGGGAGATGGTGAAAACGCTGGTGGCAGATAAAGACGCGAAGTTTGTTGCGGGTAAAGACTGTAACAGTAAATGAGCTGACGCTGAGCCATTAAAAAACCCCGCCTGAGCGGGGTTTTTTGTTTAGCCTTTGATGGCTTTCACCAGGTAATCAAGAATGTCGCCGGTCTTGATCATCTGTTTTTCGCCGCTGCGACGGTATTTGTATTCAATCTCATCGCTGTCGAGGTTACGGTCGCCGATGACGACGGTGTGCGGGATACCGATCAGTTCCATATCGGCAAACATCACGCCTGGACGCTCTTTTCGGTCATCCATCAGCACTTCGATACCCTGAGCGCGCAGCTCGGCATACAGCTTCTCGGCCAGCTCCTGCACGCGGTAAGACTTGTGCATGTTCATTGGCAGAATGGCCACCTGGAACGGCGCGATATTGTCCGGCCAGACGATGCCGCGTTCGTCGTAGTTCTGCTCAATCGCCGCAGCCACCACGCGCGTCACCCCGATACCGTAGCAACCCATGGTCAGGATCTGGTTACGGCCATCTTCACCCTGAACAGCGGCGTTCAGCGCCCGAGAGTATTTATCGCCCAGCTGGAAGATGTGACCGACTTCGATGCCGCGCTTAATCATCAGGGTACCCTGACCGTCCGGGCTTGGATCGCCTGCAACCACGTTACGGATGTCAGCCACTTCCGGCGTCGCCACGTCGCGATCCCAGTTGATGCCGAAGTAGTGTTTACCGTCGATGTTCGCACCTGCAGAGAAGTCGCTCATTGCAGCAACCGTGCGGTCAATAACAACCGGCACCGGCAGATTGACTGGACCCAGTGAGCCTGGACCCGCATTCACCACGGCGCGGATTTCCGCTTCCGTTGCGAAGGTCAGCGGGCTGGCTACCTGCGGCAGCTTCTCGGCTTTCACTTCGTTCAGCTCATGATCGCCACGCACCAGCAGGGCAACCAGCGGATAAGCGCTACCTTCGGAGGATTTCACCAGCAGGGTTTTCACGGTTTTTTCGACAGGCAGATTGAACTGTTCAACCAGCTCGGCAATGGTTTTCGCATTTGGCGTATCAACCAGCGTCATCTCTTGCGTTGCCGCGCCGCGCGGTTCTTTTGGCGCCAGCGCTTCTGCAAATTCGATGTTCGCCGCGTAGTCTGAAGAGTCAGAGAAGATCACATCGTCTTCACCGCTCTGCGCCAGTACCTGGAACTCATGGGATGCGCTACCGCCGATGGAGCCGGTATCGGCCTGCACAGCGCGGAAATCCAGACCCATGCGGGAGAAGATCTTGCTGTACGCCGCGTACATTGCGTCGTAAGTCTCTTGCAGTGATTCCTGAGAGGTATGGAAAGAGTAAGCATCTTTCATCAGGAATTCGCGAGAGCGCATGACGCCGAAACGTGGGCGAACTTCGTCACGGAACTTGGTCTGGATCTGGAAGAAGTTCAGCGGCAGCTGTTTGTAAGAGCTCAGCTCGTTACGAATCAGGTCAGTAATGACTTCTTCATGCGTTGGGCCGAGAACGAAAGGACGCTCGCCGCGATCGACAAAGCGCAGCAGTTCAGGACCATATTGCTCCCAACGGCCGCTCTCCTGCCACAGGTCAGCGGGCTGAACCACAGGCATGGACACCTCGATAGCACCGGCGTTGTTCATCTCTTCACGCACGATGTTTTCGACTTTTTTCAGGACGCGCACGCCGGTCGGCAGCCAGGTGTATAACCCGGAGGCCAGCTTGCGGATCATCCCGGCGCGCAGCATCAGCTGATGGCTGATCACTTCGGCGTCGGCAGGCGTCTCCTTCAGAGTGGAGAGCAGATATTGGCTAGTACGCATGTTGTTACGGTTCCATTTCGACGATTGGAACAGGCTGAAACACCAGCCTGACACAAAAAAAGTGGTTTAGTTTACCAGTGTGGCAAAGATGCCAAAAGAGAGGAGAACAAAATTACCTGGGTTCAAGGGCAAACACTTCAAAACCTGCCCCGGTGACGCGCCAGCGAACATTGAAATCAAGCAGCCAGACGGCGTACGTTTTTCCTTCTTCCTCTTCTTTACGGTAGGCCGGACGCGGGTCCTGTGCCAGAACTTCAGTGATGAAATCCCGTAAGCGAGGATAGCGTTTCTCCAGCTGACCGAGCTGCGCGGTTATCTCTGGCGTAAAATAAACAGGCATGTCCGCCTGCGGCGCGTCCTGAGCATAGCTTGCACGCGCGTCCGGGAGCGCTTCGGCGAAGGGCAAATAGGGTTTGATGTCGATTACCGGCGTGCCGTCTACCAGGTCCAGACTACCTAACTCCAGTATCACCCGATCTTTCTGGCAGCGTATGCCTTTCAGTTCAACCAGCGACATTCCAACCGGGTTTGGGCGGAAGGTCGAGCGAGTCGCAAACACGCCCATTCTCGCATTTCCGCCAAGACGAGGAGGACGCACGGTAGGACGCCAGCCGCCTTCCATCGTCTGGTGAAACACGAACACCACCCATAAATGGCTGAAAGCCTCGAGCCCGCGTACCGCATCGGCCTGATTGTAAGGCGCAATCAGGTGTAGCTCACCGCTTCCGCTGGTGACCAGACCGGGCTGGCGGGGGACGGCGAACTTCTCTTTATAAGGAGAGTGGATAACGCCTATCTGCTCGAACTGAAATGCACTCATTTCGCCGTGATGTTCAGCGCAGAACCGATGCAAACCGCCTGACGATAGCAGCCCGGCGTGCCGCTGGTGACTTCACAGCTGTGCAGCAGAACCGCGTTAGCTTTCATTTTTGCGGCATTAATCTGCATACGTTTACGCGCTGTCGGAATATTCGGTGGTGAGTCCTGATTGGTAGCCTGACAGGATTCGCCGCTCACTTCGCCCAGTTCACGGAACGGTTTACCGACGAGTTCGTCCGCTTTCGTGATAATACGAACCGGCGCAGGGCGAACCACTTTCGGTTTCGCAGGCTCGGTCTTTGGCGGGGTTGCCGTGCTTTGAACAGGTTCAACGGGAGATCTGCTTAGCATAGAACAGCCGCTCAGCATGAGTGCTAAAAGACAGATCGGTAAAGCACGCATAATATTTCCTCAATGGATAATCAAAACGTCAGATATTGAATCAGTTGACTGCACAAATGACAAGACGGGCATAAGCCCGTCCTGATGATATTACACTGAGGTGAGATTACCAGCCTTTAACAGCGCCGCCGTTAAACACTTTGTTGGCTTCCTGGTAAACTTCATCTGACTGATAGGCCTGAACGAATTTCTTCACGTTTTCCGCGTCCTTGTTGTCTTCGCGAGTCACGATCAGGTTAACGTACGGGGAGTCTTTATCTTCAACGAAGATACCGTCTTTGGCTGGCGTCAGGCCAATCTGGCTGGCGTAAGTGGTGTTGATAACGGCCAGGGCAATCTGCGCATCGTCCAGAGAACGTGGCAGCTGCGGTGCTTCCAGTTCAACAATTTTCAGATTTTTCGGGTTCTCGGTGACGTCCAGAACGGTTGGCAGCAGGCCAACACCATCTTTCAGTTTGATCAGGCCCACTTTCTGCAGCAGCAGCAGGGAACGACCAAGGTTAGTCGGGTCGTTAGGCACGGCAACCTGAGAGCCTGGCTGCAGTTCGTCCAGTGATTTAATTTTCTTAGAGTAACCGGCAATTGGATAAACGAAGGTGTTACCCACGCCTACCAGTTTATAGCCGCGATCTTTGATCTGCTGATCCAGATATGGCTTATGCTGGAAGGCATTCGCGTCGATATCGCCTTTGCTCAGCGCTTCGTTCGGCAGAACGTAATCGTTGAAGGTCACCAGCTCAACGTCCAGGCCATACTTCTCTTTTGCTACTTTCTGAGCAACTTCTGCAACCTGCTGTTCTGCACCCACGATAACGCCCACTTTAATGTGGTTTGGATCCTTTTCGTCCTGACCGCAACCCACCAGTGCCAGAGAGCCGATCAGCGCGCCTACTGCTGCGAAGGTCTTTAATTTAAACGCCATGTTTTATCCTTAACTCGTAGAGTTTGTGTTGTGTGTAACGTTATTTGTGCGTAACAGCCCGGACGATGCGATCGCCAGAGAACTGGATTAAGTAAACCAGAACAACCAGCAATACCAGAACGGTATTCATCACGGTAGCGTTATATCCAATATAGCCGTACTGGTAACCAATTTGACCTAAACCGCCGGCGCCAACGGCACCGCCCATCGCGGAATAACCGACCAGGGTGATAAGCGTAATAGTTGCCGCATTCACCAGCCCAGGCAGCGCCTCAGGCAGCAGAACCTTGCGGACGATCTGCATCGGCGTGGCACCCATCGCGCGTGATGCTTCGATCAAACCGGTTGGGATCTCCAGCAGGGCGTTTTCCACCATACGGGCAATAAACGGCGCAGCGCCAACGGTCAGCGGAACGATAGCTGCCTGCAGGCCGATAGACGTTCCGACGATCACGCGGGTAAATGGAATCATCCACACCAGCAGAATAATGAACGGGATAGAACGGAAGATATTCACCAGCGCGGAGAGCGTACGGTACAGTTTCGCGTTCTCAATGATTTGCCCCGGACGCGTCACGTACAGCAATACGCCGACCGGCAGGCCAATCACAAAACCAAAGAAGCCAGAGACAAAGGTCATTGCCAGCGTTTCCCAAACGCCGCGAACCAGCAGCCACATCATCGGCTCAGACATAACCCAGTACCTCTACTTTTACATGGTGTTCTTGCAGCCAGGCAATCGCGGCCTGGGTTTCTTCTTGTGTGCCGTGCATTTCTGTCAGCATGATGCCGAACTTCACGCCGCCGGCGTAATCCATCTGCGCGCTGATGATGTTGTTGTTCACGTTAAAGCGACGCGCGGTTTCGGAAAGCAGGGGAGCGTCAACGGACTGACCGGTGAACTCCATGCGCAGCATCGGGACGCTGTCTGCTGCGGGTTCGGTTTTCAAACGCTCCAGATAATCTTCCGGAATATCCAGATGTAGCGTGGACTGGATGAACTGCTGTGCCAGAGGCGTCTTCGGATGCGAAAACACTTCACTTACCGTGTCCTGCTCGATCAGTTCACCGTTGCTGATGACCGCCACGCAGTCGCAGATGCGTTTCACCACGTCCATCTCATGTGTAATAAGGAGGATCGTCAGGCCCAGGCGACGGTTAATGTCTTTCAGCAGTTCCAGAATAGAACGCGTGGTTGCCGGATCCAGTGCGCTGGTGGCTTCATCACACAGAAGTACCTTAGGGTTGCTTGCCAGCGCGCGGGCAATGGCCACACGCTGTTTCTGCCCACCGGACAGATTTGCCGGGTAGCTATCATGTTTGTCGCCCAGACCCACGAGGTCTAGCAGCTCGGTAACGCGACGCTTCACTTCTTCTTTCGGCGTGTTATCCAGCTCAAGCGGCAGGGCAACGTTGCCGAACACGGTGCGGGAAGCCAGCAGGTTAAAGTGCTGGAAGATCATGCCAATCTGACGACGCGCTTTGGTGAGTTCTTTCTCTGAGAGGGCGGTAAGTTCCTGGCCGCCAACTTCTACGCTGCCCTGGGTTGGGCGCTCAAGCAGGTTAACACAACGAATCAGCGTGCTTTTACCTGCACCCGATGCGCCAATGACGCCATAAATTTGACCAGCAGGAACATGCAGGCTGACGTTGTTCAGTGCCTGAATGGTTCGGTTCCCCTGCTGGAACACTTTGGTGATATTGGAAAGTTTAATCATTAGATTATTTTTATCGTATGTAAGTTAGCCGTGGCATTTTCTTCTGCCAGATACGGGTGATGACCGTAAACAAAACGGATGTTAAGGCATCCAGACGTCTAAATCAATCCAACACTGTACGATGAGCACTTTATTGCGCTGCGATTCATGAGATACTAGTCGAACATGCCTTTTTCAGGAGCAAACCGGTGGCAAAATCAGTACCCGCAATTTTTCTCGATCGTGACGGCACTATTAATGTGGATCACGGTTATGTCCATGAGATTGATGAGTTCGAGTTTATCGAGGGCGTAATAGATGCCATGCGCCAGCTGAAAGAGATGGGCTATGCGCTGGTGGTGGTGACGAACCAGTCCGGTATTGCACGCGGTAAATTCACCGAAGCGCAGTTCGAAACGCTGACGGAATGGATGGACTGGTCGCTGGCCGACCGAGGCGTGGATCTCGACGGCATCTACTATTGTCCGCACCACCCGCAGGGAACGGTAGAAGCGTATCGCCAGACCTGTGACTGCCGTAAGCCGCATCCGGGGATGTTCATCTCTGCGCAGGAGTTCCTGCACATTGATATGTCTGCTTCTTATATGGTGGGCGATAAACTGGAAGATATGCAGGCAGCCGCCGCAGCGGGTGTAGGGACCAAAATATTAGTTCGTACCGGTAAGCCAGTGACGCCAGAAGCAGAAAATGCAGCGGATTGGGTAATTAATAGTCTGGCCGACCTGCCAAAAGAGATTAAAAAGCACCAAAAATAGCCTTTTTGGTGAAAAGGTGAGCGGTTGAAATAAAAATGCATTTTTCCGCTTGTCATTCCTCGGCGGCCCCCTATAATGCGCCTCCATCGACACGGCGGATGTGAATCACTTCACAAACAACCCGGTCGGCTAAAGAGAAAAAATCCTGAAATAACGGGTTGACTCTGAAAGAGGAAAGCGTAATATACGCCACCTCGCAACGGTGAGCGAAAGCCGCGTTGCACTGCTCTTTAACAATTTATCAGACAATCTGTGTGGGCACTCAAAGTGACATGGATTCTTAATGTCTCCGGACAATAAATGAATACCAAGTCTCTGAGTGAACATACGTAATTCATTACGAAGTTTAATTCACGAGCATCAAACTTAAATTGAAGAGTTTGATCATGGCTCAGATTGAACGCTGGCGGCAGGCCTAACACATGCAAGTCGAGCGGCAGCGGAAAGTAGCTTGCTACTTTGCCGGCGAGCGGCGGACGGGTGAGTAATGTCTGGGAAACTGCCTGATGGAGGGGGATAACTACTGGAAACGGTAGCTAATACCGCATAACGTCGCAAGACCAAAGAGGGGGACCTTCGGGCCTCTTGCCATCAGATGTGCCCAGATGGGATTAGCTAGTAGGTGGGGTAACGGCTCACCTAGGCGACGATCCCTAGCTGGTCTGAGAGGATGACCAGCCACACTGGAACTGAGACACGGTCCAGACTCCTACGGGAGGCAGCAGTGGGGAATATTGCACAATGGGCGCAAGCCTGATGCAGCCATGCCGCGTGTATGAAGAAGGCCTTCGGGTTGTAAAGTACTTTCAGCGGGGAGGAAGGCGATAAGGTTAATAACCTTGTCGATTGACGTTACCCGCAGAAGAAGCACCGGCTAACTCCGTGCCAGCAGCCGCGGTAATACGGAGGGTGCAAGCGTTAATCGGAATTACTGGGCGTAAAGCGCACGCAGGCGGTCTGTCAAGTCGGATGTGAAATCCCCGGGCTCAACCTGGGAACTGCATTCGAAACTAGCAGGCTAGAGTCTTGTAGAGGGGGGTAGAATTCCAGGTGTAGCGGTGAAATGCGTAGAGATCTGGAGGAATACCGGTGGCGAAGGCGGCCCCCTGGACAAAGACTGACGCTCAGGTGCGAAAGCGTGGGGAGCAAACAGGATTAGATACCCTGGTAGTCCACGCCGTAAACGATGTCGACTTGGAGGTTGTGCCCTTGAGGCGTGGCTTCCGGAGCTAACGCGTTAAGTCGACCGCCTGGGGAGTACGGCCGCAAGGTTAAAACTCAAATGAATTGACGGGGGCCCGCACAAGCGGTGGAGCATGTGGTTTAATTCGATGCAACGCGAAGAACCTTACCTACTCTTGACATCCAGAGAACTTAGCAGAGATGCTTTGGTGCCTTCGGGAACTCTGAGACAGGTGCTGCATGGCTGTCGTCAGCTCGTGTTGTGAAATGTTGGGTTAAGTCCCGCAACGAGCGCAACCCTTATCCTTTGTTGCCAGCGGTTAGGCCGGGAACTCAAAGGAGACTGCCAGTGATAAACTGGAGGAAGGTGGGGATGACGTCAAGTCATCATGGCCCTTACGAGTAGGGCTACACACGTGCTACAATGGCGCATACAAAGAGAAGCGACCTCGCGAGAGCAAGCGGACCTCATAAAGTGCGTCGTAGTCCGGATTGGAGTCTGCAACTCGACTCCATGAAGTCGGAATCGCTAGTAATCGTAGATCAGAATGCTACGGTGAATACGTTCCCGGGCCTTGTACACACCGCCCGTCACACCATGGGAGTGGGTTGCAAAAGAAGTAGGTAGCTTAACCTTCGGGAGGGCGCTTACCACTTTGTGATTCATGACTGGGGTGAAGTCGTAACAAGGTAACCGTAGGGGAACCTGCGGTTGGATCACCTCCTTACCTTAAAGAACCTGCCTTTGTAGTGCTCACACAGATTGTCTGATGAAAAACAGCAGTAAAAATCTCTGCAGGCTTGTAGCTCAGGTGGTTAGAGCGCACCCCTGATAAGGGTGAGGTCGGTGGTTCAAGTCCACTCAGGCCTACCAAACTCCTTTTAAAGGATGAGCGGTACAGAGATTATAAACGATGGGGCTATAGCTCAGCTGGGAGAGCGCCTGCTTTGCACGCAGGAGGTCTGCGGTTCGATCCCGCATAGCTCCACCATCTTTTACTGCGAACCCAAGAAAACTTCAGAGTGAACCTGAAAAGGTGCACTGCGAAGTTTTGCTCTTTAAAAATCTGGATCAAGCTGAAAATTGAAACGACACATCTTAAATGGTGTGTTCGAGTCTCTCAAATTTTCGCAAGTCGATGATGAATCGAAAGAAACATCTTCGGGTTGTGAGGTTAAGCGACTAAGCGTACACGGTGGATGCCCTGGCAGTCAGAGGCGATGAAGGACGTGCTAATCTGCGAAAAGCGCCGGCGAGGTGATATGAACCTTTGACCCGGCGATGTCCGAATGGGGAAACCCAGTGCAATTCGTTGCACTATCGTTAACTGAATACATAGGTTAACGAGGCGAACCGGGGGAACTGAAACATCTAAGTACCCCGAGGAAAAGAAATCAACCGAGATTCCCCCAGTAGCGGCGAGCGAACGGGGAGCAGCCCAGAGTCTGAATCAGCTTGTGTGTTAGTGGAAGCGTCTGGAAAGTCGCACGGTACAGGGTGACAGTCCCGTACACGAAAGCACACAGGCTGTGAACTCGAAGAGTAGGGCGGGACACGTGGTATCCTGTCTGAATATGGGGGGACCATCCTCCAAGGCTAAATACTCCTGACTGACCGATAGTGAACCAGTACCGTGAGGGAAAGGCGAAAAGAACCCCGGCGAGGGGAGTGAAAAAGAACCTGAAACCGTGTACGTACAAGCAGTGGGAGCACCCTTGTGGTGTGACTGCGTACCTTTTGTATAATGGGTCAGCGACTTATATTCTGTAGCAAGGTTAACCGTATAGGGGAGCCGAAGGGAAACCGAGTCTTAACTGGGCGTTAAGTTGCAGGGTATAGACCCGAAACCCGGTGATCTAGCCATGGGCAGGTTGAAGGTTGGGTAACACTAACTGGAGGACCGAACCGACTAATGTTGAAAAATTAGCGGATGACTTGTGGCTGGGGGTGAAAGGCCAATCAAACCGGGAGATAGCTGGTTCTCCCCGAAAGCTATTTAGGTAGCGCCTCGTGAACTCATCTTCGGGGGTAGAGCACTGTTTCGGCTAGGGGGCCATCCCGGCTTACCAACCCGATGCAAACTACGAATACCGAAGAATGTTATCACGGGAGACACACGGCGGGTGCTAACGTCCGTCGTGAAGAGGGAAACAACCCAGACCGCCAGCTAAGGTCCCAAAGTCATGGTTAAGTGGGAAACGATGTGGGAAGGCACAGACAGCCAGGATGTTGGCTTAGAAGCAGCCATCATTTAAAGAAAGCGTAATAGCTCACTGGTCGAGTCGGCCTGCGCGGAAGATGTAACGGGGCTAAACCATGCACCGAAGCTGCGGCAGCGACGCGTATGCGTTGTTGGGTAGGGGAGCGTTCTGTAAGCCGTTGAAGGTGTGCTGTGAGGCATGCTGGAGGTATCAGAAGTGCGAATGCTGACATAAGTAACGATAAAGCGGGTGAAAAGCCCGCTCGCCGGAAGACCAAGGGTTCCTGTCCAACGTTAATCGGGGCAGGGTGAGTCGACCCCTAAGGCGAGGCCGAAAGGCGTAGTCGATGGGAAACAGGTTAATATTCCTGTACTTGGTGTTACTGCGAAGGGGGGACGGAGAAGGCTATGTTAGCCGGGCGACGGTTGTCCCGGTTTAAGCATGTAGGCGGAGGTTCCAGGTAAATCCGGTACCTTTTAACGCTGAGGTGTGATGACGAGGCACTACGGTGCTGAAGTAACAAATGCCCTGCTTCCAGGAAAAGCCTCTAAGCATCAGGTAACACGAAATCGTACCCCAAACCGACACAGGTGGTCAGGTAGAGAATACCAAGGCGCTTGAGAGAACTCGGGTGAAGGAACTAGGCAAAATGGTGCCGTAACTTCGGGAGAAGGCACGCTGATATGTAGGTGAAGCCCCTGCGGGTGGAGCTGAAATCAGTCGAAGATACCAGCTGGCTGCAACTGTTTATTAAAAACACAGCACTGTGCAAACACGAAAGTGGACGTATACGGTGTGACGCCTGCCCGGTGCCGGAAGGTTAATTGATGGGGTTAGCGGCAACGCGAAGCTCTTGATCGAAGCCCCGGTAAACGGCGGCCGTAACTATAACGGTCCTAAGGTAGCGAAATTCCTTGTCGGGTAAGTTCCGACCTGCACGAATGGCGTAATGATGGCCAGGCTGTCTCCACCCGAGACTCAGTGAAATTGAACTCGCTGTGAAGATGCAGTGTACCCGCGGCAAGACGGAAAGACCCCGTGAACCTTTACTATAGCTTGACACTGAACACTGGTCCTTGATGTGTAGGATAGGTGGGAGGCTTTGAAGCGTGGACGCCAGTCTGCGTGGAGCCGTCCTTGAAATACCACCCTTTAATGGCTGGTGTTCTAACGTAGACCCGTGATCCGGGTTGCGGACAGTGTCTGGTGGGTAGTTTGACTGGGGCGGTCTCCTCCCAAAGAGTAACGGAGGAGCACGAAGGTTAGCTAATCCTGGTCGGACATCAGGAGGTTAGTGCAATGGCATAAGCTAGCTTGACTGCGAGAGTGACGGCTCGAGCAGGTGCGAAAGCAGGTCATAGTGATCCGGTGGTTCTGAATGGAAGGGCCATCGCTCAACGGATAAAAGGTACTCCGGGGATAACAGGCTGATACCGCCCAAGAGTTCATATCGACGGCGGTGTTTGGCACCTCGATGTCGGCTCATCACATCCTGGGGCTGAAGTAGGTCCCAAGGGTATGGCTGTTCGCCATTTAAAGTGGTACGCGAGCTGGGTTTAGAACGTCGTGAGACAGTTCGGTCCCTATCTGCCGTGGGCGCTGGAGAATTGAGGGGGGCTGCTCCTAGTACGAGAGGACCGGAGTGGACGCATCACTGGTGTTCGGGTTGTCATGCCAATGGCACTGCCCGGTAGCTAAATGCGGAAAAGATAAGTGCTGAAAGCATCTAAGCACGAAACTTGCCCCGAGATGAGTTCTCCCTGACCCTTTAAGGGTCCTGAAGGAACGTTGAAGACGACGACGTTGATAGGTCGGGTGTGTAAGCGCAGCGATGCGTTGAGCTAACCGATACTAATGAACCGTGAGGCTTAACCTTACAACGCCGAAGCTGTTTCGGCGGACGAGACGACATAATCAAATTTCAGCCTGATACAGATTAACAGAATTTGCCTGGCGGCTTTAGCGCGGTGGTCCCACCTGACCCCATGCCGAACTCAGAAGTGAAACGCCGTAGCGCCGATGGTAGTGTGGGGTCTCCCCATGCGAGAGTAGGGAACTGCCAGGCATCAAATTAAGTAGTAAGCCGGTGCATAAATCCGGTGGTTACAGCAGTCTTCGGTGGAGCGGTAGTTCAGTCGGTTAGAATACCTGCCTGTCACGCAGGGGGTCGCGGGTTCGAGTCCCGTCCGTTCCGCCACTTATTAAAAGCCCTGAGCTCACGCTCAGGGCTTTTTTCTTATCTGACGTTTAATTATTGCGAAATTAGCAAAAATCCTCTGCGTTTTGCGATCTTTTTCTCTATAACAACGCCAGCGATAATCTTCCTCAGTTTACGAACATAATGATTGAGGAATAGTATGACTCTCCCTGCATTTGGTCTTGGCACTTTCCGCCTGAAAGACGACGTTGTTATCGCATCGGTTAAAACCGCACTTGAACTGGGTTATCGTGCAGTTGATACGGCACAGATCTATGAAAACGAAGCTGCCGTTGGACAAGCTCTCGAAGAGAGTGGTGTGCCGCGTAACGAACTGTTTATCACCACGAAAATCTGGATTGAGAATCTCAGCAAAGATAAGCTGATCCCTAGTCTGAAAGAGAGCCTGAAAAAACTGCGTACTGACTACGTAGATCTGACGCTGATCCACTGGCCATCACCGAATGATGCCGTCTCAGTAGAAGAATTCATGCAGGCGCTGCTGGAAGCGAAAAAACAGGGCTTAACCCGCGAAATTGGGATCTCCAACTTCACCATTCCGCTGATGGAAAAAGCCATTGCCGCTGTTGGCGCAGAAAATATTGCGACCAACCAGATTGAGCTGTCTCCATACCTGCAAAACCGCAAAGTCGTGGACTGGGCAAAACAGCACGGGATCCACATCACTTCATACATGACGCTGGCCTACGGTAAAGCGCTGAAAGATGAAGTGATTAGACGTATCGCAGAGAAACATAACGCCACTGCTGCGCAGGTGATTCTGGCATGGGCAATGGGTGAAGGTTATGCAGTGATCCCATCATCAACTAAGCGTGAAAACCTGGCCAGCAACCTGTTAGCAGCGAATCTTCATCTGGATGCTGACGATAAAAAAGCGATCGCAGCACTGGAGTGCAACGATCGCCTGGTAAGCCCGGAAGGTTTAGCTCCTGACTGGGATTAAGTTTGACCCACCCTCTGTAACCTGAACCCTCACACAG
Source organism: Enterobacter sp. QK-SA4 (assembly GCF_056856775.1). NCBI lineage: Bacteria > Pseudomonadati > Pseudomonadota > Gammaproteobacteria > Enterobacterales > Enterobacteriaceae > Enterobacter > Enterobacter sp. QK-SA4. The sequence goes on along the minus strand of NZ_JBXFXH010000007.1, from coordinate 3,885,353 downwards.
CTCCTCCTGGAGCTGTTTTTATATGTTCACTCAGGAAGTCAATAAAGGCGCGAATGCGCGTGCTTACCGCTCTGTCACTGTAATACACTGCGCTAAAGGGCATTTCGACCGGCAGACGTTTGTCGGCCATCAGCTCCACCAGTTCACCCCGCGCTATCTCCTTATCAATCATATAGTCTGATAAACAGGCGATCCCGTTCCCTTCCAGGCACAGCTGTTTGAGCGTCTCTCCGCTGTTAGACGATAATCCGCAGGTAATTTCATAAAGTTGACCATCATGGCAGGCAACAGGCCAGGTGTTCAGCGACACCGGCTCCGTAAAGCCCAGGCACAGGTGCTGCTTCAGTTCTTCAACCGTCTCCGGTTTACCATGTTCGGCAATATACTCTGGTGATGCGATAATTTTGCGGTAGCTGGCAAACAAAGGGCGGGCGCGCAAGCTTGAATCTGTCAGTGTTCCCGCCCGGATAGCCACATCCACTTTCCGCTCGATGAGGTTGATAAACGTCTCTGAGGAGACCAGAGAAAGCGTCATCTCCGGATAGCGTTCGCGGAAAGGCTTGATCAGCGGCATCAGAAAGTGAAGCACCACCGGCGTGGCCGCATCAATGCGCAGCAATCCACGCGGCGTGCTGCGGGTCTCCATAATCTCCGTCTCCGCTGCAGCCATCTCCTGCAATACTGACTGCACGCGGCGGAAGTAACGCTCTCCTTCTTCCGTCAGGCTCAGCTGCCGCGTCGTTCGGTTGAGCAGACTCACTCCAAGCTTCATCTCCAGTTTTTTTACCGAACGGCTGATGGCCGAATTAGCCTGTCCCAGCTGTTCGGCCGCGCGGCTAAAGCTGCCGCTTTCAACGACGGCGACAAAGATTGTCAGCTCTTCCGAAGTTGCTTTCATTTTTGCACCACCTGCAAAATTCTATTGAGATTTTGACCATTTTTGTTATTTAAGCACTGGCGCATACTGCCTGTCATCTTAATCCTGATGATACGGAGTATTTTATGCCACTGGCGCTACTTGCCCTGACGATCAGTGCCTTTGCAATTGGCACGACCGAATTTGTTATCGTGGGCCTGGTTCCCACTATTGCTAACCAGCTTGCGATCTCGTTGCCCTCTGCGGGGTTGCTGGTATCAATCTACGCCCTGGGCGTCGCCGTCGGTGCGCCAGTGCTGACGGCCCTGACCGGACGTTTTCCGCGTAAGCAGCTGCTAGTCGCGCTGATGGTGCTGTTCACCGCCGGCAACGTTCTGGCCTGGCAGGCGCCGGACTACACCACGCTGGTGATTGCCCGTCTGTTAACCGGCCTTGCACACGGCGTGTTTTTCTCGATTGGTTCCACCATTGCAACCAGCCTGGTGCCCAAAGAGAAAGCGGCTTCAGCTATTGCGATCATGTTTGGTGGGCTGACCGTCGCACTCGTTACGGGCGTACCGCTGGGAACGTTTATCGGACAACACTTCGGCTGGCGCGAAACGTTTCTGGCCGTCTCCCTGCTGGGCGTCATCGCTCTGGTGACCAGCCTGCTGCTGGTACCGTCGAATATTCCAGGTCGGGCAAGCGCCAGCCTGCGCGATCAGCTGAAGGTGCTCACGCATCCGCGTTTGCTGATTATTTACGCGGTAACTGCGCTGGGCTATGGTGGCGTATTCACCGCCTTTACCTTCCTGGCGCCGATGATGCAGGACCTGGCGGGCTTCTCACCCAATGCCGTGAGCTGGATTTTGCTGGGATACGGTATTTCCGTTGCCATTGGCAATATCTGGGGCGGCAAGCTTGCGGATAAGCATGGTGCGGTACCGGCGCTGAAATTCATCTTCGCCGCCCTGGTTGTTCTGCTGATGATTTTCCAGTTCACGGCTTCGCTACACTACGCCGCGCTGGTCACGGTGCTGGTCATGGGGATCTTTGCCTTTGGTAATGTGCCCGGGCTTCAGGTTTACGTGGTCCAGAAAGCCGAGTTCTATACGCCAAATGCGGTGGATGTGGCATCGGGTCTGAACATTGCCGCATTTAATATTGGCATTGCGCTGGGCTCCATCATTGGCGGACAAACCGTAGCGCATGTTGGGTTAACCCAGACTCCGTGGATTGGCGCGGTGATTGTCCTGGTGGCCTTCCTGCTGATTGGCCTGAGTGGGCGCCTTGATAAACCTGCTCGCGTCGCGCTGGGTTAACATCAGTAAGTGCTTGCTTACAAAACTGGAAAGCGGTTTCTCAGAAATTGCGTTGAAAGTATGACCTAAAGTCCCTATAACATTAGAACCAGTCCGTTTTCCGGGCTGGTTCATGTTACAGAGGCTGTTTCCAAAAGTGCGAAAAAATACCTATGCCATGCGTTATGTTGCCGGAATGCCCGCGGAGAGGATCTTGCCTCCGGGGTCATTTGCGAGCATAAGCCAGGCATTACCCGCCGGCACACCGTTAAGCAGCGATGAGAAAATCCGTGTACTGGTGTGGAATATCTTTAAGCAGCAGCGTGCCGAGTGGTTATCGGTACTCAAGAATTTTGGAAAAGATGCCCACCTGGTTCTGCTTCAGGAGGCGCAAACCACCCCTGAGCTGGTACGGTTTGCCACCACGAACTATCTTGCCGCCGACCAGGTGCCTGCGTTTGTCCTGCCGCAACACCCCTCAGGTGTGATGACGCTTTCAGCAGCACATCCGGTTTATTGCTGTCCACTGCGCGAACGTGAACCTATCCTGCGTCTGGCAAAATCGGCGCTGGTGACGGTCTATCCGCTGCCGGATACCCGAATGCTGATGGTCGTAAATATCCATGCGGTAAATTTCAGTCTGGGCGTGGATGTCTACAGTAAGCAGCTACTTCCGATCGGCGATCAGATTGCCCATCACAGCGGGCCCATCATTATGGCCGGCGATTTCAATGCCTGGAGCCGTCCGCGCATGAATGCGCTGTATCGCTTTGCGCGCGAAATGTCGCTGCGTGAAGTTCGTTTTAGCGATGACCAGCGCAAAAAAGCCTTTGGTCGCCCTCTCGATTTTGTCTTCTATCGTGGTTTGAGCGTGCACGATGCCTCGGTTCTGGTGACGCGCGCCTCGGATCATAACCCTCTACTAGTCGAATTCAGTCCCGGCAAACCTGATAAATAATGGTGTGTCAGGTCTGCCGTGGGGCAGGCCTGCGCGGGTGCTGCCCTTTATTTTTCACTCACAAAGGACAGTACGATGACAACAACACGCTCCCATCATGACAATGTAGAAAAACAGTTTGGTTCTCAGGCAAGTGCCTATCTGAGCAGCGCCGTGCATGCTTCTGGCCGCGATCTGGTGCGTCTCGGTGAACGTCTGGCGGCGTTCCCGCAGGCGCACGTGCTGGATTTAGGCTGCGGGGCAGGGCATGCCAGCTTTACGGCTGCGCAGCAGGTCGCTCACGTTACCGCGTATGACTTATCCAGCCAGATGCTGGACGTTGTTGCCGGTGCGGCGGAAGCGAAGGGACTGGACAACATCGATACGCAACAGGGCTATGCCGAATCCTTACCGTTCGATGATGAGTCGTTTGAGGTGGTTATCAGCCGTTACTCCGCGCACCACTGGCACGATGTCGGCCAGGCATTGCGCGAGGTCAAACGTGTTCTGAAGCCGGGCGGCACCTTCATCATTATGGATGTGATGTCTCCCGGACACCCGGTGCGCAATATCTGGCTGCAGACGGTAGAAGCGCTGCGCGATACCTCGCATGTGCAAAACTACGCCAGCGGAGAGTGGTTGTCGCTTATCACTGAAGCGGGGCTGATCGCGCGCGCGTTGATTACAGACCGCTTACCGCTGGAGTTCAGCTCCTGGATCGCGCGTATGCGCACCCCGGAAGCATTAAGCCAGGCGATCAGGCTCTATCAGGAGAGTGCGTCCGCGGAGGTAAAAGCGTACTTTGAACTGCAGGAAGATGGATCGTTTACCAGCGATACCATCATGGCCGAAGCGCAAAAAGCGGGATAAACAAAAAAGGCACCGAGGGGAATCGGTGCCTTTTTATCTTTCGATCGTGTTATCAGGAGTCTGGCGTCGCGCTGTTCTTCACAAACAGCGTCAACTGGTCGCCTGGTTTCAGGTTGTCAGTATCATTGTTCCAGCGCATCACATCCTTGATGTTCACGCCGTGTCGTTTTGCGATACTGGACAGTGAATCGCCCTTGCGCACGCGATAGGTAATGCTATCGCTGTTGCTGGCGAGACGCTGTGCGCTGCTACCTGCACCTACCGTCAGAGTCTGACCCACTTTCAGGCCGGAGCTGCGCAGATTATTCCACTGCTGCAGATCCTTCGCATTCACGCCAAGACGTGACGCAATGCCCGAAAGCGTATCACCTGAACGAACCTTATAGCTGCGGCTGCTAACGGATGAAGCATCGGCGATCAGCGTTGACTGAACGGCGGCAATTTCACCCGATGCTAAAGACTCACGTAACTGCGCCGCATGTTTCTGCGGAACCATCACATACTGCGGGCCGCTTGCCCCCAGCGTCGAGCCTTTAACGCCTGCATTAAAGGTTTTCAATTTACTTACCGACATACCCGTCATATCAGCAACTTGTTGAATATCAACCGGATTGCTGAGGCGAACACGCGCCAGTGCACGACTTTCGTCTGGTGTTGGCAGTTGTACACCGTAACGCTTGCTGTTCTTGAGAATATCGCTCAATGCCAGCATTTTCGGTACGTAAATCTTTGTTTCCTGTGGCAGTGAGAGCGACCAAAAATCGGTGGATTTACCCCGTGCTTTATTCGCTTTCATTGCCTTCAGTACACGACCTTCGCCACTATTATACGCTGCGACCGTTAACAGCCAGTCGCCATCAAACATCTTGTTCAGACGTTGCATCATGTCGAGAGCGGCTGTCGTTGAAGCGACAACATCGCGACGCGCATCATAGTTGCGGGTCTGTTTCAGACCATAGTTTCGCCCGGTGCTCGGAATGATCTGCCAAATGCCTGCGGCATTGGCGCCAGACGTCGCGTGTGGGTCAAAAGCGCTCTCCACTATGGGTAGGAGTACCAGCTCCATAGGCATGTTACGTTTCTTAACTTGCCCGGCTATCCAGTACATATACGGCTCTGCCCGTAACGTTACATCGTGGAGATAGCTCTTATTACTTAAATACTTCTGTTTCTGTTCGCGAATCCGGGGATTTTCCGGAATTCCCATCTTTAGCTCGTCGCCAATAGAGGTCCACAAGTTTTGATCCTGCGCGTAAGATGTTCCATCGTCCATCCAGCGCGCCGAACTTGCAAACTTCCCTGCTTCCCCTTGACCAGCCGCAGAAAGGCTCTGTGCGTGCTGTTGTACGTTGCTGCCGTTTTGCGACTGGCAACCTACAAGCAGGACAGAGGCGAGTAATATCGCTTTTGCCTTCATGTGTGTGTCAATAGTTGCTTAAAAGACGAGCGATGATAACGGCGAAATTTTGAAAAGGCAACCCGCAATTATCTGAAGTTATCTTTCTTTGACCTTAACCATGCAAATCGTTGTTCTGGTTGTTGCAAATTTGTTTCTTGGTTAATTTTATTAATTAAATCAATATCATCTGTTCGTAAAAATAAATTAATTTGGCGTTCGTTTTTCAGAATTACGGGGAGTGTTTTTTGGTTTTTTGCACGTAACTCCTTCACTTTGTGATAATAATCCTGAATCGCTCGATCCTCGGGTAAGAGGCTCACGGCAAACTTCATATTTCCTAATGTATACTCATGGGCGCAACAAACGAACGTCTCATCGGGTAGCGCGTTAATCTTTTGTAAAGACTGATACATTTGAGCTGGCGTACCTTCAAACAGTCTTCCGCAGCCTCCGGAGAACAGCGTATCGCCGCAAAAAAGATAAGGCTTACTGTAGAAACACAGATGTCCCAAAGTGTGACCCGGTGTAGCAAATACGGAAAACTCCCACTCGCGTATGAGGATATTTTCGCCTTCTTCGACTACATGCGTGATTCCCTTATCTTGTGCTTCTGCCGGTCCGTAAACCACAAGATGAGGAAAATGGGCGCGCAGTTCAGGCACGCCGCCAGTGTGATCGTTATGATGATGCGTCAACAAAACGGCTTCTGGCTTCCAGCCGTTCTCTTTTATGGCGTGCAGAACAGGGGCGGATTCTCCGGGATCGACAATGACGCATCGGCGATCGTCGTCAACCAAAACCCAGATGTAATTGTCCTGAAACGCTGGAATACTGATAAGATTCATACATTACCTCTTAGAGCGTGGCGGGTGTTTTGATGAAACCGGCAAGGATACCTCAGACTGTCGCAGCACCGGAACGTTGGGCGGAATTGCCCTGGGGTGAATACTATCGCGAAGCGTTAGAACAGCAGCTGAAGCCCTGGCTCGCGAAAATGTATGGCTTTCACCTGCTTAAGATTGGCAATCTCAGCGCGGAAATCAATACCGAAAGCTGCGCTATCTCGCATCAGGTTAACGTCTCTCTCGGCGGATCGCCGGTTCAGGTGAAGGCAGACCCGCTGCATCTGCCGTTTGCGGAAAAATCCGTCGATGCGTGTTTGCTCGCACATACGCTACCCTGGTGCAGCGATCCGCATCGTCTGCTTCGCGAAGCCGATCGCGTGTTGATTGATGACGGCTGGCTGGTACTTAGCGGATTCAATCCGCTAAGCCTGATGGGCCTGCGTAAGCTAGTACCGGTGCTGCGCCGGATTCCACCTTACAACAGCCGGATGTTCACCATGATGCGCCAGCTCGACTGGCTTTCGCTGCTGAACTTTGAGGTGCTCTGCTACGGAGGTTTTCAGGTGCTGCCCTGGGCGCGGCAGGGGGGCGTGGTACTGAGCACCCATCTCCCCGCATTGGGCTGTTTGCAGTTTATCGTTGCGCGTAAGCGAACTATTCCCCTTACGCTTAACCCTATGAAGCAGAGCAAGTCGAAAACGCCCATTCGCCAGACCGTCGGCGCCACGCGGCAGTACAAAAAAACCGATTAGGCGTCGGGCTGATAGCCCGCATCTTCATGTGCGGGATTGGATGCCGCAGCACGCGCCAGTTCGTCGCAGCGTTCGTTTTCCGGGTGGCCAGCGTGGCCTTTAACCCACTCCCACTTAATCTGGTGCTGGCCCAGCGCAGCATCAAGACGTTTCCAGAGATCGACGTTCTTGACCGGCTTCTTATCGGCGGTTTTCCAGCCGCGTTTTTTCCAGTTATGGATCCACTGGGTGATCCCCTGACGCACGTACTGACTGTCGGTGCTTAACACCACGTCACAATGTTCTTTTAACGCCTCCAGCGCCACGATGGCCGCCATCAACTCCATCCGGTTGTTGGTGGTCAGAAAATAGCCTTCGCTAAAGGTTTTTTCGTGCTGGCGATAGCGCATAATCGCGCCGTAGCCGCCGGGCCCTGGGTTACCGAGACAAGATCCATCGGTGAAAATTTCTACCTGTTTACGCATCTCTGGTAGACTTCCTGTATTCGAAACGTTCAGTTAAACGATAAGTCTGACATAAATGACCGCTATGAGCACTGCAATTACTCGCCAGATTGTCCTCGATACCGAAACCACCGGTATGAACCAGATCGGCGCGCACTACGAAGGGCATAAGATCATCGAGATCGGCGCCGTTGAAGTGGTGAACCGTCGTCTTACGGGGAACAACTTCCACGTCTACCTCAAACCCGATCGGCTGGTGGATCCTGAAGCGTTCGGCGTTCACGGTATTGCCGATGAGTTCTTGCTGGATAAGCCGACTTTTGCGGATGTCGCTGACGAGTTCCTGGAATATATCAAGGGCGCCGAGCTTGTCATCCATAACGCATCGTTCGATATCGGCTTTATGGATTATGAATTCAGCAAGCTTAATCGTGATATTCCGAAGACGAACACCTTCTGTAAGGTGACGGACAGCCTGGCGCTGGCAAGGAAGATGTTCCCCGGCAAGCGTAACAGCCTGGATGCACTCTGCTCGCGCTACGAGATAGACAATACCAAGCGAACGCTCCACGGGGCGTTGCTCGATGCCCAGATCCTGGCCGATGTCTATCTGACGATGACCGGCGGGCAGACGTCAATGAAGTTCAGTATGGAAAATGAATCCCAGCAGACGCAAGGCGAAGCCGGCATCCAGCGTGTTGTTCGTCAGGCCAGTCGCTTGCGGGTTGTTTTAGCCAGTGATGAAGAGCTTCTTAACCACGAATCCCGGCTTGATCTGGTACAGAAGAAGGGCGGCAGCTGTATGTGGCGCGCCTGAAAAAACGCCTGAATGCCTGTAAAATCATCGTTTGGGCGATTTTTGCAGCAAACGATTCAAAACGTGAGAAAAAGCGTTGACGAGATCGGAGGCGCACCGTAATATGCGCCTCGTTCCCCAAACGGGAACAGTGGAGCGGTAGTTCAGTCGGTTAGAATACCTGCCTGTCACGCAGGGGGTCGCGGGTTCGAGTCCCGTCCGTTCCGCCACTATTCAGAAGGCCTGAATCAGAAATGATTCAGGCCTTCGTCGTTTCAGCCTTCTGTAATCTCATCCTCTCACTTATTGTTAACATAAAGTTAATATGCATGGTGCAATTTATTAACAATCGCACAACCATAGTGCATTATTTGCACTATGGTTGTGCATTTCTCCATCGATCCTCTCCTCGCACCTCGTTCAGAATGTTTCTTTCTGTAAAAATAATTCACGCAGAATCATTTGGTTAACTCCTGCTTTCCAAAAATATGCCGAACCAATTAAGTATTGGTTTGGTTATTGCTTAATCATTAGCACGATAAGCTTCATTCCATATCAATAACTTATCGTTAATAAAAATAAAGCAATGATGAAAGCGAGCGAACCAATATGGAAAAACCGTCACGGTTTCTGGCAAATTCCAGCACCGCGCTTGAGCAGCTGCGCGGGCTTATCAACCAGCATGAGTCAACACCAGGCATACCGCTGCCCACGGAACGTGAGCTGTCGGACACTCTCGGCGTAGGACGACGTGAAGTGCGTCGTGCGCTGGACGTGCTGGAAGAAGAGGGGCACATCTGGCGTAAGCAGGGCAAAGGGACCTTTATTGGCCCGGCGGCACCTGTTGAACCGCTGGCCCTTCAGGGATTGGTTCAGCAGACCAACCTTCTGGAAGTGATGGAAGCTCGTCTACAGCTCGAACCCGGCTTAGCCCGGCTTGCGGCACTGCGTGCCACCAGGGAAAACCTCGCGCTCATGCAGCGCATGCTGGAACGCATCGACAATGTCAGCCCGGATGACCGCGATCTCAACGAACTCTGGGACAGCGCCTTTCACCGGGCAATTGCCGAGGCGGCGGGCAACCGTCTGATGCTCGGCCTGTTTGATGCCATTGATGCCGTTCGGCGCGAACCGGGCTGGCAGCATCTGCGCGAATTAGCCCGCACGCCCGAACGTGTCGACAGCTATAACGACCACCACCATAAGATCATGTCTGCGATTATCCATCGCCAGCCTAATGAAGCCGCGGCCGCCATGCGCGAACACCTGCTCAGCCTGCAAACCGCCCTGATTCAGGCGATCCACCTTGAGGACGACTTCACGCCATGACGACAATACCCTTTAAGGACGCCACGCCCGTATTGCGGGTGCAAAACCTCAACGTTACGTTTGCTGGCTCGCCGGCTAGCGTGCTTGATGGTATCTCGCTGACCGTCAGGGCGGGCGAAACGCTGGCGCTGGTGGGAGAGTCCGGCTGCGGGAAAAGTATCACCTCACTGGCGCTGATGGGGTTACTGCCCGCCAGCGCGCAGATTGTCAGCGGCGAGATGCAGTTTCGCCGCCACGATCTGCGAAAGCTCTCGCCGCGGGAATATGCCGACCTGCGCGGCAGCGAGTTGGCGATGATTTTCCAGGAGCCGATGACCTCGCTCAATCCGGCGTTTACGCTGGGGGATCAGCTTAGCGAAGCGGTTATGCGGCACCAGAACGTCTCGCGCGCAGAGGCGATGAAGGTCGCGCTGCAGATCCTCGAGAAGGTACAGATCCCGGCGGCAGAGATGCGCCTGAAAGCATATCCCCACCAGCTTTCCGGCGGCATGCGCCAGCGGGTGATGATTGCGATGGCGCTGATTAACCATCCCAAACTGCTGATTGCCGACGAGCCCACCACTGCGCTCGACGTCACCATCCAGGCGCAAATCCTCGCCTTGCTCAACGCCTTAAAAGAGGAAACCGGCACGGCGGTGCTGATGATCACCCACGATTTAGGCGTCGTAGCAGAAGTCGCCCAGCAGGTAGCGGTGATGTATGCCGGACAGGTGGTGGAGCAGGGGAGCGTGGAGGCCATCTTTGCCGACCCGCAGCATCCGTACACCATCGGCCTGATGGGCTCGATTCCTTCACTTGGGGCACGCAAGGGCCAGCTCTCCACCATTCCCGGATCGGTCCCGCTCCCGGAATCCATGCCGAAAGGCTGCCGTTTTGCCACCCGCTGTCCGTTTGCGCAGTCGCGCTGCCATGCTGAAAAACCGCAGCTCACCGCGCTCGGCGCGGGCCATCAGGTCGCCTGCTTCCGCGTGCCGCTCGAACAGCACATTGCCCTGGGAGAAATCGCATGACCACGCCCATTCTTGAAGCCCGTGACCTCAGCAAGCTTTTCCCCGGCCCCAAAAAACTCTTTACCCCGGCACGGTTTGTCACCGCGGTCGATCGCGTTTCGCTTGCCGTGATGCCGGGCGAAACGCTGGCGATCGTCGGCGAGTCCGGCTCCGGGAAATCTACCCTCGGTCGTCTGCTGTTGCGCCTGCTGGCCGCCAGCGAAGGGCGCGTGTTTTACCAGGGGGAAGAGATCACCGACGCCTCCGGTGCCCGCCTGAACCAGCTCCGGCGCGAGCTGCAGATTATCTTCCAGGATCCCTTCGCCTCGCTCAACCCGCGCATGACGGTGGAGCAGATCGTCGGGGAGCCGCTGTGGCTGCATCAGAACATGAAAAAAGCGGATCGCCAGTACCGCGTTGCCGAGCTGCTCAAAACCGTTGGCCTGCCTGCCGCCTGGGCCGGGCGCTATCCGCACGAGTTTTCCGGCGGGCAGCGCCAGCGTATCGGCATTGCGCGCGCGCTGGCCTCGGGACCGAAACTGCTGCTGGGCGATGAGCCGGTGTCCGCGCTGGACGTCTCCGTTCAGGCGCAGGTGGTCAACCTGCTGGAAAGCCTGAAGCACCAGCTGGGGCTGACGATGGTGATTGTCGCCCACGGCCTGGCGGTGATCCGCCATATGAGCGACCGCGTGGCGGTCATGTATCTCGGGCAAATCGTCGAGCTTGCCACCGTCGACGAGATTTTTGACGCGCCGCTGCACCCCTATACGCAGGCATTGATCGCCTCGGCACCGCAGATGCAGCCGGGCGTTGAACGCGACGCGCCGCTGCTGCAGGGGGATCTGCCCAACCCGGCCAGCCCGCCGTCCGGCTGCCGTTTCCACACCCGCTGCCCGTACGTTACCGATGAATGCCGCCAGGTTGAGCCGATCAATCAGGTGCTCGACGGTGGACGTCAGGTTGCCTGTCATCGCTGGCAGGAGATCAACCGCGATCGCAGCATTATTCAGATCGCACCGCCATCCGCCGCCTTTCTGCGCCGCCGCGCGCTGTTTGAACACGCGGCCACTCACTCGTCCCTTCCTTCAAGGAACTCATGATAATGACAATGCGTAATTCTCTTTTGACCGTACTGGGAAGTGTTATGTTGCTTGGCGCGGCGCTGCCCGCCCATTCTGAAAGCGTGCTGCGGATCGGCCTGGGCGCTGACCCGGACATGCTCGACCCGCATCTGGCGCGCACCTACTATGGCCGCTTCGTCTTTGCCTCCCTGTGCGACAGGCTGGTGGACGTGGATGAAAATCTGAAGGTCGTCCCCGGCCTGGCTAAAGACTGGGCGTGGAGTGACGACGGTAAAACCCTGACGCTCAATCTGCGCGAAGGCGTCACCTTCCACGACGGTGAGAAATTCGATGCCGCCGCCGCAAAATACAACCTCGACCGCGCCCTGACCTTAAAAGGCTCTCTGCGTAAAAGCGAGATCTCTTCCGTTGAATCGGTCGAGGTCACCGGCCCGATGCAGATTGCGCTGCACCTGAAGACCCCCGATGCCGCTCTGCTGATGCAGCTCACCGACCGCGCGGGCGCGATGATGGCCCCCGAGGCGGCCAAAAAGCCTGACTTTGCCGCCCACCCGGTCTGCTCCGGCCCGTATAAATTCGACAGCCGCGTGTCCCAGGACCGCATCGTGCTGACCCGCTTCGACAACTACTGGAACAAAGGCGCCTACCACTTCGACAAAATCATCTATCTGCCGATCCCGGATGCCTCCGTGCGCCTCGCGAACCTGCGCGCGGGCGATCTTGACCTGACCGAAGGCATCGCCGCAAGCGACGTTAAAACCGTCGAAGCCGACAGCAAGCTGGCGCTGGCGAAGGTGACGGGCCTGGGCTATCAGGGCATCACCTTCAACATCAACAACGGCAAGGTGCCGGCCAACGATCCGTTCAAGGACGCCCGCGTGCGCGAGGCGTTTTCACAGGCCATCGACCGCGATGCGTTGAACCAGGTGGTCTTCGAAGGGCTTTACACCCCGGCAAACCAGGCGTTTTCCCCGGTCAGCCCGTATCACGTCAACCTGCCAGTCCCGCCGCGTGACGTCGACAAGGCTAAAGCGCTGCTGAAAGCGGCAGGCGTCACCGCGCCGCTCACCGTCAACCTGCTGGTGCCGAACAACTCAACCTCACAGCAGGTGGGCCAGGTGCTGCAGGCGATGGTCGCCGAGGCCGGATTTAACCTGAACCTGCAGATGACCGAATTCGCCACGCTGCTGGATCGACAGCAGAGCGGCGACTATCAGCTGAGCTTCTCCGGCTGGTCGGGTCGTCCGGATCCGGACGGCAGCATCTACGGCTTTATCCACAGCAAAGGCACGCTGAACGACGGCCGCTACAGCAACGCGCAGGTCGATGAGTGGCTGACCCAGGCGCGCCAGAGCACCGATCAGGCCGCACGCCAGCCGCTGTACGACAAGGTGGTGAAGCAGCTGCAAACCGACATGCCGATTGCCTACCTCTACTTCGAGCCGCGCATTTTCGGTCTGAACAAAAGCGTGCAGGGCTTTAAGCCGTACCCGGACGGCATCGTGCGTCTGGCGGGTTTGACGCTGGCGAAATAAAGGTCCTGAGGAGAACCCATGCTGGAACTGATTTGCAAACGTCTGCTGCTGGCTATACCAACCCTGCTGCTGGTGAGCATGATGGTGTTCGGACTGCAAAAGCTGCTGCCCGGCGACCCGCTGATCGCCATGGCCGGGGAGGAGCGCGACCCGGCGGTCATCGCCCAGTTGCGTGCGGAGCTGAACCTCGATGCGCCGATCCCCGTGCAGTATTTCCACTGGCTGACGCGGGCGCTGCAGGGCGATCTGGGCGTCTCCTTACGCACGCACGAACCGGTGACGCAGCTGATCGCCAGCAAGCTGCCGGTCACGCTGGAGTTGTCCCTGCTAGCGATGATTATCGCGCTGGTGTTTGGCATCAGCATGGGGATCCTCGCGGCGGTGAACAAAAACAGCTGGGTCGATCACGGGGCGAACTTCGTGGCGATCTCGGGGATCTCGATCCCGCACTTCTGGCTGGGGATCCTGCTGATACTGGTCTTTTCGGTGAACCTGCAGTGGCTGCCCGCATCCGGCTACGTGCCGTTCAGTGAAGATCCGCTTCAGAACCTGCGCACGCTGCTGCTGCCCGCGTCCGTGCTCGGAACCGGCCTCGCGGCGACGCTGATGCGCCACACCCGCGCCTCGATGATTGCCGTGCTGAAAGCGGATTACATCCGCACCGCGCGGGCGAAAGGGCTGCTGCCGAAGGCGGTGATCCTAAAGCACGCGTTTCGCAACGCGCTGGTGCCGGTGATCACCCTCACCACGCTGCTGTTCGGCGAGCTGCTGGGCGGCGCGGTGCTGACCGAGCAGGTCTTCACCATTCCGGGCTTCGGCAAGATGATCGTCGACTCGGTATTTAACCGTGACTACGCGGTGGTACAGGGCGTGGTGCTGATCGTGGCGATCGGCTTCCTGATGCTGAACCTGCTGGCCGACGTGCTTTACGTCCTTATCAACCCGAAAATGCGAGGTTAACCATGGCGGAACTGACGACGCAAACCGTTACGCCCGCGCTGCCGCGCGCGCAAAACCGGGTGCTGAAGAAATTCCTCGCCAACAAAAGCGCGGTGATTGGCGCGGTGGTGGTGGGCTTCTTTGTGCTGGTGGCGCTGCTGGCGCCGTGGATCGCCCCGTTCGACCCGGTCAAAGCTAACTTCCTGGCGGTGCGCAAAGCGCCGTCGGCGATGTACTGGTTCGGCACCGACGAGCTGGGGCGCGACATTTTATCCCGCATAATCTGGGGAGCTCGCACCTCGCTGATGGCGGGCTGTATGTCGGTCGTTATCGCGGTGGTCATCGGCGTGCCGCTGGGGCTGGTGGCGGGTTACTTCCAGAAGATGTGGGACGGGGTGATCTCGCGGTTTATCGAGGCGCTGCTGGCCTGTCCGTTCCTGATCATGGCGATCGCGCTGGGGGCATTTTTGGGCCCGAGCCTGACCAACGCGATGATCGCCATCGGTCTTTCGGCGATGCCGATCTTCGCCCGCCTGACGCGCGGTCAGGTGATCGCTATTCGCAACGAAGAGTATATCGACGGCGCGCGGGCGATTGGTCTGCCGGATCGCTGGATTATCGTCAAATACGTCCTGCCGAACGTGATGTCGCCGATCCTGGTGCAGGCCACGCTGGCGATTGCCTCAGCGATTATCGCCGAAGCCAGCCTGTCGTTTTTAGGGCTGGGGCAGCAGCCGCCCAATCCGTCATGGGGCTCCATGCTCAACACCGCGAAAGGGTTTCTGGAGCAGGCGCCGTGGATGTCCGTTTTCCCCGGCGTGGCGATTTTCCTCGCCGTGCAGGGCTTTAATTTACTCGGCGACGGGCTGCGCGATGCGCTCGATCCGCGCCACGACTAAGGAGTCATGATGACCAAAGCGCTTGATTTTACGTCCGGTTACGCTTCACGCCGCCCGCCAATGATGGGCCGTAACGCCGTCGCCACGTCGCAGCCGCTGGCGGCACAGGCGGGAATGAAAATGCTGCAGCTGGGCGGCAACGCCGTTGATGCGGCAATTGCTGCCGCGATGGCGCTGACGGTGGTTGAGCCGACCGGCAACGGGATCGGCAGCGACGCCTTTGCCATCGTCTGGGACGGTGAAAAGCTGCACGGCCTGAACGCGTCCGGTCGTTCGCCTGCGAGCTGGCATGCGGATCTGTTTGCCGGAAAAACCGCGGTGCCGGAAATTGGCTGGGACGCGGTGACCGTGCCGGGCGCGGTATCCGGCTGGGTGGCGCTGGCGGAACGCTTCGGCACGCTGCCGCTGACCACGCTGGCGCAGCCTGCTATTGACTACGCGCGCAACGGTTTCCCTGTCTCCCCGCTGATTGGCCATCTCTGGCAGCGCGGCTATAGCAAGCTGAAAGATCAGCCGGGTTTTAGCGCCTGTTTCGCGCCGGAAGGCCGCGCCCCGCGCGTGGGGGAAATCTTCCGTAATCCGGCGCAGGCGAACTCGCTGGAGCTGATTGCCCGCACCAACGGTGAAGCCTTTTACCGCGGCGAGCTGGCGCAGAAAATTGCCGCTTTCGCCAAAGAACACGGCGCACACCTGACGGCTGAAGATCTGGCAAACCATCGCGTGGACTGGGTAGAGCTGCTGTCGCGCGACTTCGCGGGCGGTTCGGTGCAGGAATTGCCGCCAAATGGCCAGGGGATCGCCACGCTGATTGCGCTCGGCATTCTGGAGCAGTGCGGCATTGAGAAGCATCATCCGGATTCCGTGCAGTCCCTGCACCTGTCCATTGAGGCGATGAAGCTGGCGCTGGCGGATCTCGACCGCTACGTGGCGGATGAAGACCATATGGCGTTCGCGGCGAAAGAGCTGCTGAGCGACCATTATCTGAAGTCGCGCGCGGCGCTTATCAATCACGAGCACGCCTCTGATTTTGTCTACGGTTCCCCGACCCAGAGCGGCACGGTCTACATCAGCACCGCCGACGCCAGCGGGATGATGGTGTCGTTTATTCAGTCCAACTACATGGGCTTCGGTTCAGGCATTGTGGTGCCGGATACCGGGATCAGCCTGCAAAACCGGGGATGCGGGTTTGTGCTGGATCCCAATCACCCGAACGCGCTGGCGGGCAGCAAGCGACCGTTCCACACCATCATTCCGGGCTTTGCGATGGACGGCAACGGCCAGCCGCTGATGTCCTTCGGCGTGATGGGCGGCCCGATGCAGGCGCAGGGGCACATGCAGATGGCGCTGCGCATTATGCTGCACGGGCAAAACCCACAGGCGGCAATTGATGCCCCGCGCTGGCGCGTAGTGCAGGGCAGGGAGGTGATCGTTGAATCGACCTTCGATCGCAATACTATCGCCGCGCTGCGCGAGCGGGGGCATCAGATCGTGGTGGAAGATCCGCTTCAGGATTACAACTTCGGCGGTGCGCAGGTGATTTACCGCCTGCCGGAAGGCCACTACGTGGCCGCGACGGAAAGCCGCAAAGACGGGCAGGCGCTGGTGAGTTAATGATTTATCCTTCCTCTCCCAAAGGGGCAGAGGGGGCCCCACAAAATAATGCCTGCACGGACGCCCCCCTCTCCCTTGAGGGAGAGGGCTGGGGTGAGGGGAACATTTCACCCAATGCTAAACGGATCCGCATCCTGCCAGGCCGGAAACTTCTCGCGATACTCCTGCAGCGCCGTCAACGACAGCTCCGCATCAATGCGCGTCGCCTGATGCGGCTCGGCGGTGGCAATGATCTCGCCCTGCGGATTCACTACCCGGCTGTCGCCGCGGTAGTGATGCCCGTTGCCGTCGGTTCCCACGCGGTTACAGCCCACCACGTACGCCTGGTTCTCAATCGCGCGCGCCACCAGCAGTGACTGCCAGTGCAGGGAGCGCGGTGCAGGCCAGTTGGCAACATACAGCGCCAGGTCGTAATCGTTGCGGTTGCGCGACCACACCGGGAAGCGCAGGTCGTAGCAAACCAGCGGCAAAATACGCCAGCCGCGCCACTCGAACACCACGCGCTCGTGACCCGCTTCATAGTGATGATGCTCATCCGCCATGCGGAACAGGTGGCGTTTATCGTAAAAATGCACTTTCCCTTCCGGCTCCACCAGCAGGAAGCGGTTCACCGGCCCGCGATCCGTTTGCAGGGCGGCGCTCCCGGCGATCAGCGCGTTGGTCTGCTGCGCTTTGGCGTGCATCCAGGCGACCACCTCATCCTGCGGCATTGACTGCTGTGCCGCTTCCATGGCGAAGCCGGTCGTGAACATCTCCGGCAGGACAATCACATCACGCCCGGTAATGTCTTCCAGTTGACGATCGAAGTGGCGCAGGTTGGCGGGGCCATCCATCCACACTAAAGGTTGCTGCAAAATCGAAATCTTCAAACCAGGCACGATACAGACTCCTCAAACGACCGCTTTTTGACACTTTAGCACGTCATTACGAGAAAATGTGGCAATAAAAAACCCCGCTCGGGGCGGGGTTAGTATAAGCGAAACGCGTTACGCCGCTTCAGGCTTGCGGTGCTTCTCCGGCAGCTTTACCGGCTGCGTCGCCAGCTCGTCCGGTTCGAAATCATCCACGTTAATACTGCGCAGACGGCTCTCTTCGGCTTTCACCAGCAGAGCGGCTTCATCTTTATTGATAATGCCGCCGGCCAGCGCCTGTTTTGCCAGTTCGTCCAGACGGGTAAACGGCAGGTTTTTGCCCAGCTGTTTACAGATTTTCTGGTGAATCGGATCGGCAGCCATCACGTCCAGCAGCGCCTCTTCCAGCAGACCCACCGGGTTATGCGGCGTCGGCGTCAGATACTGACCACGACCGATACGGGAGCGGGTTGCGCTCGGTACCTGCAGGATCTTCGCCACCTTGTGGTCCAGCTTGTCGGACGGCGCCAGATGGTGACGACCGGTCGGGAAGATCACCGCGCGCAGAGCGCCCGCCACGAAGCGGTTCGGGAAGTTCGCCAGCAGGTCGTCAATCGCCTGTTCAGCCTGATACATCGCATCCTGAACGCCCCAGTGCACCAGCGGCAGATCCGCTTCCTGACGGCCTTCATCGTCGTAACGCTTCAGGACCGCAGAGGCCAGGAAGATCTGGCTCAGCACATCCCCCAGACGGGCAGAAATACGCTCGCGACGCTTCAGGCTACCGCCCAGCACCGCCATGGAGACGTCAGACAGCAGAGCCAGGTTGGCGCTAAGACGGTTCAGATGCTGGTAGTAACGTTTGGTCGCATCGCCGGTCGGCGTCGCGC
Organism: Enterobacter sp. QK-SA4; assembly: GCF_056856775.1. Taxonomy (NCBI): domain Bacteria; kingdom Pseudomonadati; phylum Pseudomonadota; class Gammaproteobacteria; order Enterobacterales; family Enterobacteriaceae; genus Enterobacter; species Enterobacter sp. QK-SA4. The sequence goes on along the minus strand of NZ_JBXFXH010000007.1, from coordinate 3,867,029 downwards.
TGGTAAGACCGCGCGTCAGGCCCAGCCAGAAGCTGCGCACCTTGTTGCTGCCCACGTGACCGATATGTTTGAAGAGCAGCTTATCGAAGGCATCCACGTCGTTGTTCTGCGCGGCAGCCATCTCTTCCAGCACGTACGGATGGCAGCGGATTGCGCCCTGACCGAAGATCATCATGCTGCGGGTCAGGATGTTTGCCCCTTCCACGGTGATGGCAATCGGTGCGCCCTGATAGCCGCGCGCCAGGAAGTTGCCTTCGCCGAGCATAATGCCTTTACCGCCCGCGATATCCATCGCGTCAATGATCGACTGCTGCGCGCGGTGGGTACAGTGGTACTTCACAATTGCGGATAGCACGGCCGGTTTTTCGCCCAGCATAATGCCGTAGGTAATCAGAGAAGCCGCGGCATCCATCACGTAGGCGTTGCCCGCGATACGCGCCAGCGGCTCTTCGATACCTTCCATCTTGCCGATGGAGATTTTGAACTGACGGCGGATATGAGCGTAAGCGCCAATCCCCATCGCGACCGACTTCAGACCGCCGGTTGAGTTCGACGGCAGGGTAATGCCGCGGCCCACGGACAGACATTCCACCAGCATACGCCAGCCCTGACCGGCCATTTTCGGACCGCCGATGATGTAGTCAATCGGCACAAAGATGTCCTGACCGCGGGTCGGACCGTTCTGGAACGGCACGTTCAGCGGGAAGTGACGACGACCAATTTCAACGCCTGGGGTAGAAGTTGGGATCAGCGCGCAGGTAATGCCCAGATCTTCTTCACCGCCCAGCAGTTTTTCCGGGTCAGAGAGCTTAAAGGCCAGACCCAGCACGGTGGCGATTGGCGCCAGGGTGATATAACGCTTGTTCCAGGTCAGGCGCATGCCCAGCACCTGCTCGCCCTGCCACTCGCCCATGCAGACCACGCCGGTGTCCGGGATCGCGCCTGCATCGGAGCCCGCTTCCGGGCTGGTCAGCGCGAAGCATGGGATTTCCTGACCGCGTGCCAGACGCGGCAGGTAGTGATCTTTCTGCTCTTCGGTACCGTAATGCTGCAGCAGTTCGCCCGGGCCTAAGGAGTTAGGCACGCCAACGGTAATCGCCAGGATCCCGGAGACGCCTGCCAGCTTTTGCAGGACGCGAGCCTGAGCGTAAGCGGAGAATTCCAGACCGCCGTACTCTTTCTTGATGATCATCGCGAAGAAGCGATGTTCTTTCAGATACGCCCACAGCTCTGGCGGCAGATCGGCCATTTCATGGGTGATGGCAAAGTCGTTGGCCATACGGCACGCTTCTTCCACCGGGCCGTCAATAAAGGCCTGTTCTTCAGCGGTCAGGCGCGGCTGCGGATAGTTATGCAGTTTTTTCCAGTCCGGGTTGCCCTGGAACAGATCGCCTTCCCACCAGGTGGTGCCTGCGTCAATCGCTTCTTTCTCGGTACGCGACATGGGCGGCATCACTTTGCGGAAGCCTTTGAACACCGGCGCAGAGATCATTGATTTACGCATCGGGGCCAGGTTAAACGGCAGAAGAATGATGGCAAGAGGGACTAAAAGCCAGATATTCCAGAGGCCTGCGGCGCCAAGCGCAGCCGTCCAGGCCAGAAGAATCAGGCTGCTCAGGAATAAACTTACGCGGTGATAGAACAACACACCGAGCAGAACAACGGTTGCGAGAATGCTCAAAATCATCATAAAGAAAAGCTCCCTTGCTTGTAGGAGGTCTGACCACTTGTGATGATATGGTTGTAGTTGATGTTATTTCCTTTAGCAATGTGTTTACAAAATAATTACAACCTGGTTCACATTGTTCGCGTTTTAGCCGGCACAAAAAATCAAAACGCCGGACGTTTCGCATGGCTTTAGCTTCTCGCTTTTCTTGCTATCCGGTACACTCCACTGTGTTATTTCATCAATACTGAAGGATTATCCTCATGTACCAGGATCTTATTCGTAACGAACTGAACGAAGCGGCGGAAACGCTGGCGAACTTTCTGAAAGATGATGCCAATATTCACGCTATTCAGCGCGCAGCGGTCCTGCTTGCCGACAGCTTCAAAGCCGGTGGCAAAGTGCTCTCCTGCGGTAACGGCGGTTCCCACTGCGACGCTATGCACTTCGCAGAAGAGCTGACCGGACGCTATCGCGAAAACCGTCCGGGCTACCCGGCGATTGCGATTTCCGACGTGAGCCACATCTCCTGCGTAGGCAACGACTTCGGTTATGACCACATCTTCTCCCGCTACGTTGAAGCCGTAGGCCGTGAAGGCGACGTGCTGCTGGGGATCTCTACTTCTGGCAACTCCGGCAACGTGATCAAAGCGATCGCCGCCGCGCGTGAAAAAGGGATGAAGGTCATCACCCTGACCGGTAAAGATGGCGGTAAGATGGACGGTACGGCGGATGTCGAAATTCGCGTTCCGCACTTCGGTTATGCTGACCGTATTCAGGAAATTCACATCAAAGTGATCCACATCCTGATTCAGCTGATCGAAAAAGAGATGGTTAAGTAAGGCTTCGCTGGGGGGCTTCGGTGCCCCCCCGCTGTTGTGGAGGTATTTTATGTGCGAACTGCTCGGGATGAGCGCCAATGTGCCAACCGATATCTGCTTTAGTTTCACCGGGCTGGTTCAGCGCGGTGGAGGAACCGGGCCGCATAAAGACGGCTGGGGCATCACCTTCTACGAAGGCAAAGGGTGTCGCACGTTCAAAGATCCACAGCCCAGCTTTAACTCACCGATTGCCAAACTGGTGCAGGACTACCCGATCAAGTCCCGCTCGGTAATCGCCCACATCCGTCAGGCTAACCGTGGCGAAGTGGCGCTGGAAAATACCCATCCGTTTACCCGCGAGCTGTGGGGCCGAAACTGGACCTACGCGCACAACGGGCAGCTCACGGGCTATAAGTCGCTGGAGACGGGCAATTTCCGCCCGGTCGGCGAAACGGACAGCGAAAAAGCCTTCTGCTGGCTGCTGCACAAGCTGACGGAGCGCTATCCCCGCACGCCCGGCAACATGACTGCCGTATTCAAATACATCGCGACGCTGGCGTCTGAACTGCGTGAAAAAGGCGTGTTCAACATGCTGCTCTCTGACGGCCGCTATGTGATGGCGTTCTGCTCGACGAATCTGTTCTGGATCACCCGCCGTGCGCCGTTTGGCGTTGCGACGCTGCTCGATCAGGATGTGGAGATAGACTTTCAGAAGGAGACCACACCGAACGATGTGGTCACTGTTATCGCAACGCAGCCGCTGACGGGCAACGAAACCTGGCAAAAGATTATGCCAGGCGAGTGGGTGCTATTTTGTCTCGGGGACCGTGTAATTTGACGCCAGCTGCGGGTGGACGACTTCGTGGCTCAGCGGTTTGCTGACCACGTAACGGCCATCGACGATAGAGACCACCGGTGGCTTGTGGGTCTGCTCAAAGTAGTCGTAACCCGGCTTCAGCTGTTTCCAGAAATCCGCGTAGTATGAGTACTTGTGACGCGCCATGTTGGCGTCCGTCATGCGGAACGGATAGATGCTGACCTGTACGTTAGGCTGCCCAAAGACCAGCGCGCCCGTCACGAACTGGAAAATCTCATCAATGCCGGAGTCGGTCATCGCATAACAGCCGATAGACACGCAGGCACCGTGGATCATCAGATATTTACCTTCATAACCGTGTGCACGGTCATAGGCATTCGGGAAGCCGATGTTAATGGCTTTATAGAAGCGGCTGTCAGGCTTGAGCTGGCTGCGCTGAACGTTGTAGAACCCTTCCGGACTTTTGAAATCGCCCTGACGCTGTTTTGGCCCCAGTCCGCCGGAGTAGTTACAAATTTTGTAACTATCAAGCAGCTGATATGTCTCGCCCATTTTGACAAACAGATCGAGAGTGCGCTCTTCCTTGAAGATCTGAATATAAACCGGCGATCCCATTAACTGCTGTTTATATTCCTTGCTGACCGGCGTCGTTGAGCTATTACTGCTGAGCAGTCCGGCAAACGACATGCACGGCATCAGAAGCATCGCAATGAACAATGCGATTTTACGCATACTACTAGTTCCTTGATAAAACCATGACCAACTTGCCAGGACGGCAAAAGAGACCCGAAATCAGATTATTCTGTTAGGAGCGCTCACATTAGCACCGCTATAGATTTTCGCAAGAGCCGGGCGGTGAGTTTACAAATTAGTTTTACTTTATAAACCATCAAAATTGCGATGGCTCCAGGAACTTTGCGCATTAGCTCGCAATTTGGCGCGCGCGACGGCGGATTCCCTGCCCGCGGGAAGGGGAAAATGTTACACTTTGCGCCCACTGGATTGTTGTTCATGGAAACCTGCTAACCACATGTTTAAAATTAAAAAAGGACTTGATCTGCCGATTGCAGGCGTGCCAGCGCAGCACGTTTCGACAGGCGCAAGTGTCCGTCATGTCGCCATTTTGGGCGAAGACTACCTAGGTATGCGTCCTTCAATGCTGGTACAGGAGGGCGATCGCGTTATCAAAGGACAGACGCTCTTTGAGGACAAAAAAAATCCCGGCGTGATGTTCACAGCCCCCGCGAGCGGCACCGTTGTGGCCATCAACCGTGGCGAGCGGCGCGTTCTGCAGTCGGTGGTTATCCGCATTGAGGGCGATGACAAGCGTGAATTTGCCCATTACGACATAGCAGAACTCGCGTCGCTGAACCGTGACGCCGTTCAGAATCAGCTCCTGGCGTCCGGTTTATGGACCGCGCTTCGTACGCGCCCCTTCAGCAAATCCCCTGTTCCGGGCACGGAACCGGCCGCGATTTTCGTCACGGCCATCGACACCAACCCGCTCAGCGTGGACCCGGAACCGGTTATCCTGGCGCAGCGAAAAGCTTTTGATGCAGGACTCACAATTCTAACCCGCCTCACGCCCGGAAAAGTGCACGTTTGCCAGGCCGGCGGCGGCAAGCTTGGCGGCCATCCGCTGGGGCAGGTCACGTTTAATGAATTTTCTGGCCCGCATCCGGCGGGGCTGGCCGGGACGCACATCCATTTCCTTGAGCCAGTCAGCCTGACGAAACAGGTCTGGCACCTTAATTATCAGGACGTCATCGCCATCGGTAAGCTCTTTACTACGGGTGAACTCTGCGCTGAACGGATAATCGCCATCGGCGGACCGCAGGCTGCAAATCCGCGCCTGGTGAAGACGCTGCTGGGCGCTGACATCAACGAACTGCTGGTGGGGGAAACGAAAGAGGGCGAAAACCGCCTGATTTCCGGATCGGTCCTCAGCGGTCGCCATGCTGCCAATGCGCACGCGTACCTGGGACGTTTCCATTTGCAGGTCAGCATTGTGCAGGAAGGGCGGGAGAAAGAGCTGTTTGGCTGGGTTCTGCCAGGCGCAGAAAAATACTCCGTCACCCGAACCACGCTGGGCCACTTCCTGCGTAATAAGCTGTTTAACTTCTCAACCAGCACGCACGGTGGCGAGCGCGCCATGGTCCCGATTGGCAACTACGAGCGCGTCATGCCGCTGGATATTCTTCCCACCGTGCTGCTGCGCGATCTTCTGGCCGGCGATACCGACGGCGCGCAGGCGCTGGGCTGTCTGGAGCTTGACGAAGAAGATCTGGCGCTCTGTACCTATGTCTGTCCGGGCAAATACGAATATGGACCGGTATTGCGCGAGGTGTTAACCCGCATTGAGCAGGAAGGATAACCGATGGGCTTAAAACACCTCTTTGAAAAAATTGAGCCGCACTTTACCGAAGGGAAGCTCAAAAAGTACTACCCGTTATATGAAGCAACGACGACCATTTTCTACACGCCGGGCCTGGTGACGAAGGGGGCGGCGCACGTTCGCGATGCCATCGACCTGAAACGCATGATGATTCTGGTGTGGTTTGCCGTCTTCCCGGCGATGTTCTGGGGTATGTATAACGTCGGCCTGCAGACCATTCCGGCGCTTCACCACATGTACGATGCACAGCAGCTGGCGCAGGTGATCCAGTCCGACTGGCACTACCGTCTGGCCCAGTCGTTAGGGGTGAGCTTCGCCGCAGATGCGGGCTGGCTGAGCATGATGACGCTGGGCGCGGTGTTCTTCCTGCCGATTTACATCACGGTATTCGTCGTGGGCGGCTTCTGGGAAGTGCTGTTTGCCATTATCCGTAAACATGAGATCAACGAAGGCTTCTTCGTTACCTCTATCCTGTTTGCCCTGATTGTTCCCCCGACGCTGCCGCTCTGGCAGGCGGCGCTGGGCATTAGCTTTGGCGTGGTCATTGCCAAAGAGATCTTCGGCGGCACCGGGCGGAACTTCCTCAACCCGGCGCTGGCGGGACGCGCGTTTCTGTTCTTTGCTTATCCGGCGCAAATCTCGGGCGACCTCGTGTGGACGGCGGCAGACGGTTTTTCCGGCGCGACGCCGCTTTCACAGTGGGCGGCACACGGCGGCGAAACGCTGGTTAACAACGCAACGGGTCAGCCAGTCACCTGGTTTGATGCCTTTATTGGCAATATTCCAGGCTCTATCGGAGAAGTCTCTACGCTGATGATTTTGCTTGGCGGCGCGATCATTCTTTTTGGTCGCGTGGCCTCCTGGCGGATCGTTGCGGGCGTGATGATCGGTATGGTGCTGACCACCACCCTGTTCAACGTTATCGGCTCGACCACCAATCCGATGTTCTCCATGCCGTGGTACTGGCATCTGGTGCTGGGTGGCTTCGCGTTCGGCATGATGTTCATGGCGACGGACCCCGTCTCTGCCTCGTTTACAGATAAAGGTAAATGGAGCTATGGCGTGCTCATTGGCGCGATGTGCGTTCTGATCCGCGTGGTCAACCCGGCGTATCCGGAAGGGATGATGTTGGCCATTCTGTTTGCCAACCTGTTTGCGCCGCTTTTCGATTACCTGGTGGTGCGGGCCAACATTAAGCGGAGGAAGGCGCGTGGCTGAGGTTAAAAATAACGACAGCATCAGCAAAACGCTGCTGGTGGTGCTGGTGCTCTGTCTGGTCTGTTCTATTGTCGTTGCCGGTTCCGCCGTGGGGTTAAAACCTCTGCAGCAGGAGCAACGTGCGCTGGATAAACAGCGCAACATTCTTGCCGTCGCCGGGCTGATGCAGGAAGGAATGAGCGCAGATGACGTTTCGGCCGTCTTTGCTGAACGTATTTCGGCGCGTCTGGTGGATTTAAAAACGGGTGAACTGCTGGATAAAGACCCGGCAAAATTCAACCAGGCGCTGGCGCTTAAAGATCCGCAGATGAGCCTGACGCTGGAGGCATCGCAAGATCCCGCCGGGATTAAGCGTCGCAGCAACCTGGCCGAAATCTATCTGGTTCGCGACCCCCAAAAACGTATTCAGGAAGTGGTACTGCCTATTTACGGTAACGGTCTGTGGTCAATGATGTACGCGTTTGTGGCCCTTGATACCGATGGGCGCACCGTAAAAGGCATTACGTATTACGACCAGGGCGAAACGCCGGGGCTGGGTGGCGAAGTTGAGAACCCTAACTGGCGGGCACAGTTTGTCGGCAAGAAAGTGCTCGACGATAACGGTCTGCCTGCGCTGAAGGTGATGAAAGGGGCGGCACGTCCCGGTGACGACTACGCCGTTGACGGGCTTTCCGGCGCTACGCTCACATCAAAAGGCGTGCAGCACAGTTTTGATTTCTGGATGGGCGAGCTGGGCTTTGGTCCTTTCCTGAAAAACGTACGTGAAGGAGCGCTGAACAATGGCTGATACCGGTGAACTGAAAGAAGTTAAAAAGGTGCTCATTGGCCCACTGTTAGCCAATAACCCGATCACGCTCCAGGTGCTGGGCGTCTGTTCCGCTCTGGCGGTAACGACCAAGCTGGAAACGGCGGTGGTGATGACGCTGGCGGTCACACTGGTCACGGCATTCTCCAGCATGTTTATCTCGATGATCCGCCACCACATTCCCAACAGCGTGAGGATCATCGTACAGATGGCGATCATCGCCTCGCTGGTGATCGTGGTCGATCAGCTGCTGCGCGCCTTCGCCTATGAAACCTCAAAGCAGCTCTCGGTGTTTGTCGGGCTGATCATCACCAACTGTATCGTCATGGGGCGTGCGGAAGCCTACGCCATGAAAATGCCGCCGCTGGCGAGCTTTATGGACGGCATCGGCAACGGCCTTGGCTACGGCGTGATCCTCCTGACCGTTGGGTTCCTGCGCGAGCTGATTGGCAGCGGCAAGCTGTTTGGCATCACGGTGCTGGACACGGTGCAGAACGGCGGCTGGTATCTGCCAAACGGCCTGTTCCTGCTGGCTCCTAGCGCATTTTTCATTATCGGTTTGTTGATCTGGCTGATTCGTACGCTGAAGCCAGAACAGCAGGAAAAGGAGTAACCGACAATGGCTCATTACCTGAGTTTGTTTGTGCGGGCGGTGTTTGTTGAAAACATGGCGCTCGCGTTTTTCCTCGGCATGTGTACATTCCTTGCGGTTTCCAAAAAAGTGTCGACGGCATTTGGTCTCGGTATCGCGGTCACCGTGGTGCTCGGCTTGTCTGTACCGATCAACAATCTGGTGTACAACTTTGTGCTGCGGGACGGCGCGCTGGTGGAAGGAGTTGATCTCAGCTTCCTGAACTTCATCACCTTTATCGGGGTGATCGCGGCGCTGGTGCAAATCCTCGAGATGATCCTCGATAAGTATTTCCCGTCGCTCTACAACGCGCTGGGGATCTTCCTGCCGCTGATCGCGGTGAACTGCGCCATCTTTGGCGGCGTCTCGTTTATGGTGCAGCGTGATTACAACTTCAGCGAATCCGTAGTGTACGGTTTTGGTTCCGGCATCGGCTGGATGCTGGCGATTGTCACCATGGCGGGGATCCGCGAGAAAATGAAGTATGCCAACGTGCCTGCGGGTCTGCGTGGCTTGGGGATCACCTTTATCACCACCGGGCTGATGGCGCTGGGCTTTATGTCCTTCTCCGGTGTGCAGCTATAAGGGCAAACAGATGGAAATTATCCTTGGCGTGGTGATGTTCACGCTGATTGTACTAGTGCTGTCAGGGCTTATTCTGGCGGCGCGCGCGAAGCTGGTGAATTCCGGCGACGTGGTCATTGATATTAACGACGAGCCGCAGAATCAGATCCGCACGCCGGCGGGAGACAAGCTGCTCAACACGCTCTCCGGTAACGGCATTTTTGTCTCCTCAGCCTGCGGCGGCGGCGGTTCCTGTGGGCAGTGCCGCGTGACGGTAAAAGAGGGCGGTGGCGATATTCTGCCAACCGAGCTGGCGCATATCACAAAGCGTGAGGCAAAAGAGGGCTGTCGTCTGGCCTGCCAGGTCGCGGTACGTCAGAACATGAAGATAGAGCTGCCGGAAGAGATCTTCGGCGTCAAAAAATGGGAGTGCGAGGTTATCTCTAATGATAACAAAGCCACCTTTATTAAAGAGCTGAAGCTGCGGGTGCCGGAAGGCGAGCATGTCCCGTTCCGCGCCGGAGGATACATTCAGATTGAGTGCCCGGAGCACGCTGTGGCCTATGCGGACTTTGACGTGCCGCATGAGTACCGCGCCGACTGGGACAAATTCAATCTCTTCCGCTTTGTATCTGAGGTGAAAGAGCCGACGCTGCGCGCCTACTCGATGGCCAACTACCCGGAAGAGAAGGGCATCATCATGCTCAACGTGCGTATCGCCACGCCGCCACCGAATGTGCCGGATGCACCGCCGGGCGTCATGTCGTCATACATCTGGTCCCTGAAGCCTGGCGATAAGGTGACGATCTCCGGCCCGTTCGGGGAGTTCTTCGCGAAAGATACCGACGCGGAAATGGTCTTTATCGGCGGCGGTGCCGGTATGGCCCCGATGCGCTCGCACATCTTTGACCAGCTCAAGCGGCTGGGTAGCCAGCGTAAGATCAGCTTCTGGTACGGGGCGCGCTCGCTGCGCGAGATGTTCTATGAAGATGAGTTTGAACAGCTGGCGCGTGAGAACCCGAACTTCACCTTCCATGTGGCGCTTTCCGATCCGCAGCCGGAAGATAACTGGACGGGCTATACGGGGTTCATCCACAACGTGCTGTATGAAAACTACCTCAAACAGCACCCGGCGCCTGAGGACTGCGAGTTCTATATGTGTGGTCCGCCGATGATGAACGCCGCCGTGATTAAGATGCTGAAAGATCTCGGTGTCGAAGATGAGAACATCTTGCTTGATGACTTTGGAGGCTGATGATGCTGACGTTTCTGGCAACCTTTGTGGTGTTTGTGCTTGTCATCTTCGGCATGTCGTTAGGCTGGATCGTTAAGCGGAAAAGCATTCAGGGCAGCTGCGGCGGTATTTCCTCTATTGGGATGGAAAAGGTTTGCGACTGCCCGGAACCGTGCGATGCGCGGAAGAAAAGGATGGCCCGCGAACAGCAGCGCATTATTTAATTTTTTTGTAGGCCGGGTAAGGCAAAGCCGCCACCCGGCGTTCTCACATCTGCTTCTCAATCCTCATTTGTTTACTGTATACTTATCCAGTGATGAGTGAGGGCTTACTATGCGCAAAATAATCCATGTCGATATGGACTGCTTTTTTGCCGCAGTGGAGATGCGTGACAACCCGGCGCTGCGGGATATTCCCATCGCCATTGGCGGCAGCCGCGTTCAGCGTGGTGTCATCAGCACCGCCAACTATCCTGCGCGCAAATTTGGCGTGCGCAGCGCGATGCCGACGGCGATGGCATTAAAGCTCTGCCCTCATCTCACGCTTCTGCCCGGCCGGTTTGAAGCCTATAAAGAGGCTTCCCTCCATATTCGGGAAATCTTCTCCCGCTATACTTCTTTGATCGAGCCGCTGTCGCTGGACGAAGCCTATCTGGATGTGACCGACAGCTTGCACTGCCACGGCTCCGCCACGCTGATGGCGCAGGAGATCCGCCAGACGATTTTCAACGAGCTGAATCTGACGGCTTCGGCGGGCGTCGCGCCCGTTAAATTCCTTGCCAAAATTGCCTCCGATTTAAATAAGCCCAACGGTCAGTACGTCATCACGCCTGACGAGGTGCCGGCGTTTTTGAAAACGCTGCCGCTTGGCAAAATACCTGGGGTAGGAAAAGTCTCCGCCGCAAAGCTGGAAAGCATGGGGCTACGGACCTGCGAAGATGTGCAGCGAAGCGATCTCGCCATGCTGCTCAAGCGCTTTGGAAAGTTTGGCCGCGTGCTGTGGGAGCGCAGCCAGGGGATTGACGATCGCGATGTGAACAGCGAACGGCTACGAAAATCCGTCGGCGTTGAGCGCACCCTCAGTGAAGATATTCATGACTGGTCCGAATGCGAAACCATTATCACGGAACAGCTTTACCCGGAGCTGGAACGACGCTTAAGCAAGGTGAAGCCGGACCTGCTGATTGCCCGTCAGGGTATCAAATTAAAATTCAACGACTTCCAGCAGACCACGCAGGAACACGTCTGGCCGCGTCTGAATAAGGACGATCTCATTGCGACGGCGAAAAAGGCATGGGAAGAGCGCCGGGGCGGGCGAGGGGTGAGGCTGGTGGGATTGCACGTCACGCTGCTGGATCCGCAGTTAGAGCGACAGCTGGTTTTGGGATTGTAAAAAAGCCCGGTGCGCTATGCTTACCGGGCCTACGTTTTTCACCCTCTCCCTTTGGGAGAGGGCTGGGGTGAGGGTATTACTTAACAGGGATCGCTTTCAGCAGCTCAGTCAGCAGCGTCCAGTAGTGACCGACGCTTTCGATATGAACCTGCTCATCCGGCGAATGCGGACCGGTAATGGTTGGCCCGATGGATACCATGTCCATGTCCGGATACGGTTTCTTGAACAGGCCACATTCCAGACCGGCGTGGATCACCTGAATGTTCGGCGTGCTGTTGAACAGACGCTGATAGGTTTCACGCACCAGCGCCATCACCGGAGAACTTGCATCCGGCTGCCAGCCCGGGTAGCTGCCTTTTGCAGACGTTTTCGCGCCCGCCAGCGTGCCCAGAGATTCCAGCATGCTCACCACGTACTCTTTACCGCTGTCGATCAGAGAGCGGATCAGGCAGATGATTTCCGCGCTGTCGTTGCTCATGGTCACCACGCCCACGTTCAGTGAGGTTTCCACCACGCCTTTCGCCACGTCAGAGTTGCGGATCACGCCGTTTGGCGTCGCGTTCAGCAGCTGAACGAAGGTGTCACGAGACTGCGCGGTCAGCGCGGCTTTATCTGTAGATACAGATTCCAGCACCACGGTCAGGTTTTTCTCTTTCGCCGACAGTTCGTTTTTCAGGATATCCAGGTATACGCTGGAGAGTTTTTTCAGCTCGTCCGCTTTTGCCGCGGGAACCGCTACGGTGGCGAACGCTTCGCGCGGAATCGCGTTACGCAGGGTACCGCCGTTGAAGTCCACCAGACGCAAATCCAGCTCGGCCGCATGGCCTGCCAGGAAGCGCGCCAGCAGCTTGTTGGCGTTACCCAGCCCCAGGTGAATATCACCGCCGGAGTGGCCGCCTTTCAGCCCTTTCAGCGTCAGCTTGAAAGTCTGGAAGCCCGCAGGAATCGCTTCGCGCGACAGCGGCAGGGTAGAGATGAAATCAATCCCGCCCGCGCAGCCCATGTAGATCTCACCTTCTTCTTCAGAGTCGGTGTTGATCAGGATGTCCGCCTGCAGCCAGTTCGCCTGCAGACCGAACGCGCCGTCCATGCCCGCTTCTTCGGTCATGGTCAGCAGCACTTCCAGCGGACCGTGCTCAACGCTGTCGTCGGCCAGCACGGCCAGCGCAGAGGCCATACCGATGCCGTTATCCGCGCCCAGCGTGGTGCCGCGTGCTTTCACCCAGTCGCCGTCGATGTACGGTTGAATCGGGTCTTTGGTGAAGTCGTGAACGGTGTCGTTGTTCTTCTGTGGCACCATGTCCAGGTGTGCCTGCAGCACAACCGGTTTACGGTTTTCCATCCCTGCGGTAGCAGGTTTGCGGATCAGAATGTTGCCAACCTGGTCACGTTCAGCATGCAGACCTTTTTCCTTCGCCCAGCCCATAATATGTTCGGCAAGCTGTTCTTCATGGTAGGAAGGGTGTGGAATGGAGCAGATTTTCGCAAAAATATCCCACAGCGGCTGCGGAGATAATTGAGACAGTTCAGACACGATAAGTCTCCTTGTCGAGGCGCTGCAAACAGGGTTGCAGGTCACAGGGTTAGCAGGTTAATAGTTACCACAAGTCAGGCTTGCGAGATGAAACTGAGAATACCACTTTCTCTGCTGGCTGGTAGCATAAAGCATGTAAAAACTCAGGCAGAGGGCGCTAAACACTGGTTTTTAGTGCGTCAGATCTCTATAATCTCGCGCAACCTATTTCCCCCTCGAACACTTTTTAAGCCGTATAAAAACAGGCTGGGACACTTCACATGAGCGAAAAATACGTCGTCACCTGGGACATGTTGCAGATTCACGCACGCAAACTGGCTGCGCGTCTGATGCCTTCCGAACAGTGGAAAGGCATTATTGCCGTCAGCCGTGGCGGTCTGGTACCGGGGGCGCTGCTGGCACGTGAGCTGGGTATTCGTCATGTCGATACCGTTTGCATCTCCAGCTATGACCATGACAACCAGCGCGAGCTGACCGTGCTGAAACGTGCGGAAGGCGACGGCGAAGGTTTCATCGTTATTGACGACCTGGTAGATACCGGTGGTACTGCGGTTGCTATCCGCGAAATGTATCCGAAAGCACATTTCGTCACTATCTTCGCGAAGCCTGCTGGCCGCCCGCTGGTTGACGATTACGTGATTGATATCCCGCAGGACACCTGGATTGAACAGCCATGGGATATGGGCGTGGTCTTCGTACCGCCTATTTCAGGCCGTTAATACCAGTACGTAACTTTACACGCCCGACTATGTCGGGCGTTGTTCTTTTTGGCCTGCCACGCGTTACAATAGTCTTCATATGACGTATTCATGGAGGCAACGCAATGACGCAGGCGAATCTCACCGAGACTCTCTTCAAACCCCGTTTCAAACACCCTGAAACGTCGACGCTGGTGCGTCGCTTCAATCCGGGTACCCAGCCTGCCGTCCAGTCCGCGTTAGACGGTAAAAATGTGCCTCACTGGTATCGCATGATTAACCGCCTGATGTGGATCTGGCGCGGTATTGACCCCCGTGAAATCCTTGATGTGCAGGCACGTATCGTGATGAGTGAAGCCGAACGTACCGACAGCGAACTCTACGACACCGTGGTGGGCTACCGTGGCGGAAACTGGATCTACGAGTGGTCTAAACAGGCGATGCTCTGGCAGCAAAAAGCCAGCCAGGAAGAGGACACCACGCGCAGCGGCAAGCACTGGCTGCATGCGGCCAATCTCTACGCCATTGCCGCGTATCCACATCTAAAAGGTGATGAGCTGGCGGAGCAGGCCCAGGCGCTGGCGAACCGTGCTTATGAAGAGGCGGCGCAGCGTTTGCCGGGCCAAATGCGCGAGCTTGAGTTCAGCATTCCAGGTGGCGCACCCGTCACCGGGTTCCTGCATATGCCGGAAGGCGACGGCCCGTTCCCGACCGTCCTCATGTGCGGCGGGCTGGATTCGCTGCAAATTGATTATTACAGCCTGTATGAGCGCTACTTCGCACCAAAAGGGATCGCGATGCTGACGCTTGATATGCCTTCAATTGGTTTCTCATCCAAATGGAAACTGACTCAGGATTCCAGCCTGCTGCACCAGCATGCGCTCAAAGCGCTGGAAAACATTCCGTGGGTTGACCACACCCGCGTGGCGGCTTTCGGCTTCCGTTTCGGCGCGAACGTCGCGGTGCGTCTGGCTTACCTTGAATCTTCTCGTCTGAAAGCCGTCGCCTGCCTCGGCCCGGTCGTACACGCTCTGCTCAGCGATCCCGCACGCCAGGGGAGCGTACCTGAAATGTACCTTGATGTGCTGGCCAGCCGCCTTGGCATGCATGATGCATCAGACGAAGCGCTGCGCGTTGAGCTCAATCGTTACTCGTTAAAAACGCAGGGGCTGCTGGGACGTCGCTGCCCAACGCCGATGCTGTCTGGGTTCTGGAAAAACGATCCGTTCAGCCCGGAAGAAGAGTCGCGATTAATCACTTCGTCATCTGCGGATGGCAAATTGCTTGAGGTGCCGTTCAGCCCGGTCTATCAGAATTTCGACAAATCACTGAAAGAGATTACGCGCTGGATCGCTCAGAGATTGTGTTAATAGATTGCTAAATTTCGCTGGTTTGGTAAAACAGTGGCTTCACAAAAGGAGATCGCAATGACGTTACCGAGTGGACACCCGAAAAGTAGACTGATTAAGAAGTTTATGGCTCTCGGCCCGTATATTCGAGAAGAGCAGTGTGAAGAGAATCGCTTTTTTTTCGACTGCCTGGCTGTATGCGTCAACGTGAAGCCTGCACCCGAAAAACGTGAATTCTGGGGCTGGTGGATGGAAATGGAAGCAGAGGAAAAACGCTTTACGTATAGCTACCAGTTTGGCCTGTTTAATAAAGACGGCAACTGGCAGGCGACCACGATTAAAGATCAGGAAGTGATTGACCGCCTGGAATATACGCTAAAAGAGTTTCACGATAAGGCACGCGCGTTGCTGGCTACCCTGGATCTCAAGTTCGAACCCGCGGATGACTTTTCCAGCGAAGCGGTGAAGCTGACTGCCTGATGATGTCACAGCGCCGGGTGACGGCTTCGCCTTACCCGGCCTACAAATTCTCCCTCTCCCGGTGGTAGAGGGCCGGGGTGAGGGCACCAGACAGCATGAATCCCCGACAAAAAAACCGGCATCAAGCCGGTTTTTTTATTTCACATCATCAGAACTGGTAGGTCATACCCAGGGCAACGATGTCATCGCTGCTCACTCCCAGTTTATTTTTGTCGTCAATCTGGTTGATTTTATAATCAACAAACGCGGACATATTTTTGTTGAAGTAATAGGTCGCGCCAACGTCAATATATTTCACCAGATCTTCGTCGCCAATACCTTCAATATCTTTGCCTTTAGACTGGACATAGCCCAGGGACGGGCGCAGACCGAAGTCGAACTGATATTGTGCGACCACTTCAAAGTTCTGCGCTTTATTAGCAAACCCACCGGAAATTGGCGTCATATTGCGGGTTTCAGAATACATCGCAGCCAGATAAATATCGTTCGCATCATATTTCAGACCGGTTGCCCAGGCTTCTGCTTTCTGGCCCTGGCCACGTGCCAGCAGGTTCTGAGCGTTGGTGCGGTCAGAGTTAGTGTAGGCGCCGCTGACGGCGAAATCGCTGCCGCCGAAGTCATAGGTCAGAGAGGTACCAAAACCGTCGCCGTTCTGTTTCTTGGCGTCACGGTTTTCATTTTTGCCCTGGTACTGCAGCGTCATGTCCAGACCGTCAACCGCGCCGAAGAAGTCGGTATTGCGGTAGGTCGCCAGGCCGGTAGCACGCTTGGTCATGAAGTTATCGGTTTGTGCGGAAGAGTCACCGCCGAATTCAGGGAACATATCGGTCCATGCTTCGACGTCATACAGGGCACCCAGGTTACGGCCGTAATCCAGTGAACCAAAGTTTTTCAGCTTAAGACCAGCAAACGCCAGACGCGTCTTCTGAGAGGAGTCGCTCTCAGCTTTGTTACCTGCAAATTCAGATTCCCAACGGCCATAGCCCGTCAGCTGATCGTTAATCTGCGTTTCGCCTTTAAAACCGAAACGAACGTAAGTCTGATCGCCATCTTTGGTGGCATCATCGCTGATGTAGTGCATGGCTTTCACTTTGCCGTACACGTCCAGCTTATTACCATTTTTATTATAAACTTCAGCTGCGTGAACGGATGCAGAAGCCACTACGCCCATAACCATTAATGCCAGAGTGCTCTTTTTCATTTTCGATCCTGTCTTATAAACGCGCTAAAAAATTCGCTGGACGATAAGCTCATGCCTAAGTCCCGTGAAAAAACAGGAAGGGTTTTATCGTTCTGGAATGAAACTTTTATGACAAACTAAGAATAATTTTAAAAAACTGTGATTTATTATTTCGGTAATAAAAGTGTCAAATTCCCCCGCTACGCTTCCTGATCCCGCGCAACAAAGTGTTTCGCGATGTGCTAAGGCAGTTGGCAACGGGGCTGACTCCTGCTAAAACGTTCGTTCGACATTACTTTCCCTTATCGTTGAACGGCAGAGAATCATGAGTGACAGCCAGACGCTGGTGGTAAAACTCGGTACCAGTGTTTTAACAGGCGGATCGCGCCGCCTAAATCGCGCCCACATTGTTGAGCTTGTACGTCAGTGCGCTCAGCTACATGCCGCAGGGCATCGTATTGTGATTGTGACCTCCGGGGCGATTGCCGCCGGGCGTGAACATCTGGGTTACCCCGAACTCCCCGCGACGATCGCCTCCAAACAGCTGCTGGCCGCCGTGGGCCAAAGCCGACTCATTCAACTCTGGGAACAGCTGTTCTCCATCTATGGCATTCACGTTGGGCAGATGCTGCTGACGCGTGCGGATATGGAAGACAGAGAGCGCTTCCTGAACGCCCGCGATACCCTGCGCGCGCTGCTGGACAACAATATTGTTCCGGTCATTAACGAGAACGATGCCGTTGCTACCGCTGAAATCAAAGTGGGTGATAACGATAACCTCTCGGCGCTGGCCGCGATTCTGGCCGGTGCCGATAAATTACTGCTTCTGACCGATCAGCAGGGGCTGTTCACCGCCGACCCGCGCTCCAACCCGGAAGCCGAGCTGATTACCGACGTTCAAGGCATCGACGATGCGCTGCGCGCCATCGCCGGTGACAGCGTTTCAGGCCTCGGAACGGGCGGTATGGGGACCAAGCTGCAGGCCGCTGACGTCGCGTGCCGCGCCGGTATCGACACCATCATTGCAGCGGGCAGCCGCCCCGGCGTGATTGGCGACGTAATGGAAGGCATCTCCGTCGGCACCCGCTTCCACGCCCAGGAATCCCCGCTGGAAAACCGCAAGCGCTGGATATTTGGCGCGCCTCCTGCTGGCGAACTCGTCGTCGATGAAGGGGCAACCGCCGCGATTCTGGAACGAGGAAGTTCATTACTTCCTAAAGGAATTAAAAGCGTGACAGGCAACTTCTCCCGTGGTGAAGTGATCCGTATCCGTAACCTCGAAGGCCGCGACATCGCCCACGGCGTAAGCCGTTACAACAGCGATGCTCTGCGCCGCATCGCGGGTCACCACTCGCAGCAGATCGACGCCATTCTGGGCTATGAATATGGTCCGGTTGCCGTGCATCGCGATGACATGATTATTCGTTAAGGAGCCAGAACATGCTGGAACAAATGGGCGCTGCCGCGAAGGCCGCCTCTTATAAACTGGCGCTCCTTTCCAGCCGCGAGAAAAACCGCGTGCTGGAAAAAATCGCTGATTATCTGGAATCCCAGTCTCAGGAAATTTTGCTCGCCAACGAGCAGGATCTGCTGGAAGCGCGTCGTAACGGCTTGAGCGAAGCGATGCTCGACCGTCTGGCGCTGACGCCGGCACGCCTGAAAGGCATCGCCGACGATGTGCGTCAGGTCTGCAATCTGGCCGATCCGGTAGGGCAGGTGATCGACGGTGGGTTGCTCGACAGCGGTTTACGCCTGGAGCGCCGCCGCGTGCCGCTCGGCGTTATCGGCGTTATTTATGAAGCTCGTCCAAACGTGACGGTGGATGTTGCGTCCCTGTGCCTGAAAACCGGTAACGCCGCTATTCTGCGCGGTGGGAAAGAGACATGGCGCACCAACGCCGCGACGGTGAAAGTCATTCAGCAGGCGCTGGAAGAGTGTGGCTTACCGGCGGGTGCCGTACAGGCGATCGAGAGCCCGGACCGCGCGCTGGTCAACGAAATGCTGCGCATGGACAAATACATCGACATGCTGATCCCACGCGGCGGCGCGGGCCTGCACAAGCTGTGCCGCGAGCAGTCGACGATTCCGGTGATCACCGGCGGTATCGGCGTGTGTCATATCGTTGTCGACGACAGCGCTGAGATTGAACCGGCGCTGAAGATTATCGTGAATGCGAAAACCCAGCGTCCAAGCACCTGTAACACCGTAGAAACGCTGCTGGTGCATCAGGATATTGCGAACACCTTCCTGCCGGCTCTGAGCAAACAGATGGCAGAGAGCGGCGTGACGCTGCATGCTGACGCCAGCGCGCTCGCACTGCTTCAGGATGGCCCGGCTAACGTTGTTCCCGTAAAAGCGGAGCAGTACGACGATGAGTTTCTGTCACTGGATCTGAACGTGAAAATCGTTGCCGATCTCGACGACGCCATTGCGCACATCCGTGAACACGGCACGCAGCATTCTGACGCGATCCTGACGCGCACCCTGCGCAATGCCGATCGCTTCGTGAACGAAGTGGATTCTTCAGCGGTATATGTGAATGCCTCCACCCGCTTCACCGACGGCGGCCAGTTCGGCCTCGGCGCAGAGGTGGCGGTCAGCACGCAGAAACTGCACGCGCGCGGCCCGATGGGGCTGGAAGCGCTGACCACGTACAAGTGGATCGGCTTCGGTGACGATACGATTCGTGCGTAAATAATCACGGGTGATGCAAAAATAGCCGTTTGATTCAAAAGGGCATTGACGCATCACCCGGATAGATCTAACCTTTTGCCCCGTGGTTACGCTCGTAACCGGCCTCTCAGGGCCGATATAGCTCAGTTGGTAGAGCAGCGCATTCGTAATGCGAAGGTCGTAGGTTCGACTCCTATTATCGGCACCATCATTTCATCCGGTACCATCCTCAATCGTCCATTTTTCCTTGTTTTTCGCGGTGTTGGCTGTTTTGTTTGTCCGCCGTTATCCACCTTTTACCGTTGCAATCCAAATTTAAAACGGGTACATAATCGGGTATCTGAGTTTGAGGCGGGTACCTATGAAACTAAACGCGCGACAGGTCGAGACGGCAAAGCCTGCCGAGAAAGACTATAAGCTGCCAGACGGCAACGGGCTTATTCTGCTGGTGAAAACCAGCGGGGCGAAATACTGGCGCTATCGCTACACCTTCGCCGGTAAAGAAAAGATGCTCGCGCTTGGTGTGTACCCGGCGGTTTCGCTGGCGGCCGCTCGCGATAAGCGAGACGAGGCCCGGCGGAACGTTGCGGCGGGTATTGACCCGGTGAAGGTCAAAAGCCACGTTGCGGCTGCCGCAGCAAAGACGATCACGTTTAAAGAGATTGCCACAGAATGGCACGAATTCAAGAAACCGCGCTGGTCGCCTGGCTATGCCTCTGACATTCTCGAAGCATTCAACAAAGATATTTTCCCTGCGGTGGGTAAGCTGCCGGTTGCTGAGATCGAACCTGTCCAGATGTTGACCGCACTGCGCAAAATTGAGAATCGCGGCGCAACTGAGAAAGCAGCCAAAACGCGCCGGTGGTGCGGTGAAGTATTCAGCTATGCCGTTGCAACAGGGCGCGCGAAGTATAACCCCGTCAGCGAACTGAACAGCGCAATGACCGGGCATAAAGGAGAGTCCTTCCCGTTCCTGACGGCTGAAGAGTTGCCCGATTTTCTCGCGGCGCTTGAAAGTTACAAGGGGAGCCCGCTTCCCCGGCTGGGTTTGCAGATCATGATGCTGGCAGGGCTGCGTACTTACGAACTGCGACATTCAAAATGGGAATGGGTAGATTTCGATAATCGGCTGTGGGAGATACCCGCCGAATTTATGAAGATGGACCGCCCGCACCTGGTACCGCTCTCCGATCAGCTTGTTGTTTTGCTGAAGGAGTTGCACGGTCTGACAGGTCGATACGTGAATATGTTCCCCGGCAGGAATGACCCGTCAAAGGTCATGAGCGAGAACACAATAAACAGGATGATCCACACGCTGGGGTATAAGGGGAGGGTAGTAGGGCATGGCTTCCGGCATACGTTCAGCACCATCCTGAACGATAAAGGATTCAACTCTGACTGGGTTGAACTCCAGATCGCTCACGTGGATAAGAACAATATACGCGGGGTTTATAACCATGCCCTGTATATGGAAGGGCGTCGGGAGATGATGCAGTGGTATGCGGATTATATTGACCAGCTGCGTTTGATTTAAAGAAACTGTTTTTTCCACTCTTCGACCTCGCCGCGTACCCAGCGGGAGGTTCGGCTCCCGAGCTTCTTAGGCTTCGGAAATTCGTTATTGCTGATGCGCTCATAAATACTGGATTTTTTCAGGCCAACGGAGCGCTCAACCTCTTTGATGTTAATCAGGTCAGTGTCAGAGATAACCGGTGTCATGCTATACCTCTCTTTTTCATGGCATCGAGCAGGATGTCCTGCACTGTTCGTTTTGAGTTGCGCCGCTCCATCACCATTTCGTCCATAGTGTCGGCGGCGATAATGTGGTGAATGAACACCGGGCGGTTGTGTCCGGCCTGAATCTGCCGGGTTGGCCCGATGCGTTCGATAATTTGCTGGTACTGTTCCAGGTCCCACCAGTGCGAGAAAAACACCAGTATGTTGCCGCCGTCCTGCATATTCAGGCCGTGGCCTGCGCTGGCCGGGTGCGCGAACAGAACCGGGATCTTTCCGGCGTTCCAGTCGCGCAGCGTCTGTGGATCCTGGTCGAGGTGGCGACCTCGGGGAAACGCTTTAAGCAGACGCTCGAGGTCGTGTTTCCAGTGATAGGCCACCAGCACCGGTGCGCCAGCTGCTTCGGTGAGAATACTGTCCAGCGCCTGCAGCTTCGCGTCGTGCAGTTCTGACCAGCTCCCGGCGTCGTCGGTGTACACCGCGCCGCTGGCAATTTGCAGACACTTCACTGTCTTTGCCGCAGCGTTCGGCGCTTCGATGCCCTCGCCGTTCAGCTCGAGGAACATTTCTTTTTCCATTTCGCGATACTGCTGGCGGGCCTTCGGCGGCATATCCACGCGGATCACGTTATGGATGGGCTCTTTGATGTCGAACCAGTCGGCGGCGTCCAGGGAGATAGTGACGTCGGCCAGTGCCCGCTGTATTTCGTCCTGGGAATGGGCGAACGGCTCCAGTTTCGTCCAGCTCTGCCCCGGAAACTGTATTGAGTTGAACCAGCGGGAAGTAAACGCGCCGTAAGTGCGTCCGAGGCGCTGACCCTGATCCACAAACCACGCCTGCCCCCACAAATCCACCAGGCCGTTCGGCGCTGGCGTACCGGTGAGATTCATCCAGCGCCGGACGTGTTTATGTGCCACCTTGCCCAGCGCCGCCGCGCGCTTACCGCCACCGCGCAGCCGGAAGGATTTCAGCCGGGTGCTTTCATCGGGAATGACGGTACCGAACGGCCAGCGGCCGCCCAGCTCTTCCACCAGCCAGACCAAATTGTCGTAGTTGATGGTAAACACGCTGGCGTTGCTGTTTGCCAGCGCCGCAGCGCGAGCCTTAGCGTTACCGACAATAGGCTGCACCTCGATATTGCGAAGATGCCCCCATTTAACCGCTTCATCCGGCCAAGTGCTGGCAGCCACGCGCAGCGGTGCGAGGACCAGCGCGGGCTGAGTCTCCGCTCCCGCCATGAAGAGATCTTCCAGCGTGGTGAGCGTCGCCACGGTTTTACCCATGCCCATGCCCGCCCAGATGTTGCAGCGCAGGATGTCGATTTCGTGGTTGATGATGAGGTCTTGATAAGGGCGGGGTGTGAAAAGTTTAGAAGGGGAGTTAACTGACACGTTTTTCCTCCCAGTGTAGCCTGTCGCCGCTATGTCCTGTATACCGCCCGGTCTGCCCTTTGGCTGTAAATTCCAGTGTGCCAGCGGTAAAGAGCATCACGATAGCGCCATCATACGGGCCGCCAATCAGGCGGAATTTACTGCGTCGTTGGACTTTTCGCACAATATCCCCTCCAGATTTTTGCTATCCAGCACCACCACGGTAAAGCCCAGCGCGCGCAGCCGTTCGTGCTCGCGTAGCTGTTCGGCACGTGGTGGTTTGCCGGGTGCTTTGCATTCAACAAAGACGAGACGGCCGCCCGGTAGCAGGACAATGCGATCCGGTACCGAGCGGCGACCGGGTGATACGAACTTAAAGGCTACCCCGCCAGCCTTTTTCACTTCGGCGACGAGGTGCTTTTCAATAAGGCTTTCACGTTGGTAGGCCATCATTCACCACCTTTGACGAAAATTACCCAGTGGGTCTTGTCAGCTTTGCCAGTGCGCTGCCAGATAATCGGCCTCTCTTCAGTCAGCGCCAAGATATTGCTTACCGGGATCTGCGTTTCGTTCCATTTGAATATGAGTACACCGTGTGGCCGCAACACCCTGAATGCTTCAGCGAAGCCGTCGCGAAGATCATCGCGCCATGTTTCTTTGTTGAGCCGCCCGTACTTTTTACCCATCCACGCGTTATCACCGACACGCTCGAGGTGCGGCGGATCGAACACGACGACAGGGAAAGTTTTATCGGCAAAGGGAAGGGCGCGGAAATCAGCAATAAGGTCCGGGTTGATAACCAGCTGGCGGCCGTCGCAAAGCTCATGCTGCTCAGCGCGGATATCACTGAATACCGCGCGCTTGTCCTGCTTGTCGAACCAGAACATACGAGAGCCGCAGCACATGTCAAGAATGGTCTGCTCACACGTCATCGTTCACCGCCTTACGCTTTTCGCGCATGTTCTGCATCAGGCAAAAATCAGACCGGCGTTCGCTCCAGTCCTGATTAAGTTCGTTACGTGATTCGCGGTTGGCTTTGGACCAGACCTTTGCCGCCCGGTCATACTCGCCGGACTGCTCAAGGCGCAAAGCCTCCCGCGCAGTCCGGTAATAAAGCGGGCTGTCCCGATATTTAAATGACATAGGGGTTACCTCAGAGTGAGTTGGCGAATTCTCCAGCGTAAAGTTTCGCGCCTTTGGCGTAAGCCTCTGCTGCCAGCTCTTTTGTTGGGAAATACCCGAGACTCTTAACTCGTCCTCGGATTACAATTTTTGCCTGCCACGGCTTTCGAGGGCATTTAGGGTGAAACACAACGCCTTTGAAACCGGATGTGTTGTGTCCCCGCTTGGCAATGTTGTATTGATTCTGGGCGTTATTGCAGACTCGAAGGTTTTCGATTCTGCAATCGCGCGGGTCTCGGTTTATGTGGTCCAGCATCGGTGGTATGAATCCGTGGTGGTAGAGCCAGACAAGTTGATGCAGGTAGTAGGTTTTTCTGCCGATAGTGGTTGCCAGATACCGCTGATTCTTACCCGTACCGTGCCACGGGTAGAGTTTACGGCCGCCAACACGACGCAATAACCCCGTCAGCGGTTCGTAGACAAACAGCGCTTGAACTTCATCCTGTGTCATAACTCACTCTTTTCTGTAATGGTACGCCTCAAAGCCGCCCGCGTTCAGCGGGATATCGGGCGCCCATTCGGGGTTAGTGGAGAGCAGCGCGGAGAGCTCTTTATCGTTGAAATCGTCAGTGTCCGGCGCTTCGGTGATTACCTCATCGTGTACCGTCAGCACAATGCTGTAACCGGCATCCTCGATCAGCGGCATGTTTCCGGCCAGAACGTCGCGGGCGGCCGCTTGGGTGACGTTTTCCACCAGCTTTCCGCCATAGGTTTTGAGCCGCTGCCATTTGCGCGAGTAGGAGTTAACGCCCTGATAGGTGATATTCCCCTTCTCGATGGACGGGGACGGGTAGCACAGCGCGCGCCCGGATGGCAGCTGTATGCGCAGCCATGCGCCATCACGGCGGACTTTCAGATAACCGCAGTACAGCGTTTTTTGCGGTGTGGCTATTGCGGCGCGGACGGTGCGCTCGAGCTCATACCAGAAATCGCATGTTGCCGGGTGGGCTCTGCGCCACAGGCGCTTGAGCGAGTCGCAGGCGATGAAGACGCGTTCGGACAGGCCGTAGGTCGCTTTACGCTTCACCGATTCGTCGTACCAGCTTTTCGCCTCGCGGATAACATCGCGGGGGATGTTCGGCAGCGCAGCGTTCGCCAGCTCGTCGAGGTCGAGACCGTAGACCAGAGCGAAGGTCAGGAACGCCGCAACGCCGCCGCCGAAGCCGAGGCCCAGCTCCATCACCTTGCCAATCTGACGCTGGTATTTATCAACATCGTCCGGCGAGATATTGAAGGCGCGGGCGTAGGCCAGTTTATACAGATCCGGCCCGGACCCCTCGTCGTACTCCCGGAACGCGTCCAGTTTCCACTGTTCGCCGGCGAGCCAGGCAAGTTTTCGCCCCTCGATATTCGACAGGTCGCTAACCACCAGCTTTTTGCCCGCGGGGGCCATGATGCAGCCGCGCAGCGCCGAGCTGGTCAGCTCCATGATGTTATCGAAAAGCAGATCGGCGCATCCGGCTTTCAGCGCCTCGATACCCTCGTCTATCTGGTCCTGCTCAAGTGAAGGGCGGGGCAGGTTTTGGGGCTGGAATAATCGCCCGGCCCAGCGCCCGGTTCGCGATGCGCCGCAGAACTGCAGCGTGCCGCGCAGACGCCCGTCGCTGCTTACACCCTTCATCAGCGATTTGTACTTGCTGGTGCTGGTGGTGCTGGCCTGCAGGCGAATAGCCAGCAGCTCTTTCACCGCCGACGGCAAATCAGGATCCGCCATACGGCGCTCCAGCGTGCTGCGCTGCATGTCGGGCAGCTCTACGCCGTAGGATTCAACAATGTGCTTAATCAGCGCATCGCGCTGCGTGGCCGCCTGCACTTCGCCGTCGGTCATCACCTGCGTGCGTTTCGCCAGGCGCTTTTGCTCCTGGTCTACCGCCTCGATCGCCGCCTGCGCCAGCTGCACATCCATGCAGACGCCGCGGTCGTTGATCTGCTGGTCACGATGCCAGAGCGCCAGCTCTGCCCCCTTATAATTCCACTTTGGCAGGCGCTTATGCACTTCGCGCATGGCCTCGATATCAAGGCCAGCGTAAGCAACAAAGCGTCGCCATTCTTCCGGGTGGGTTTTGCTGGTGGCGCGGCGCAGTTTGCTGTTCTTCGGACGTGGCTTACAGAATAGCTGGATCAGCGCCTTACCTTCTTTGTCCTTCGCCTTGTCCTGCGGTACGCCCAGCACCTCGCAGAGTGCCCCCAGCGCGCCGGGGAGGCTGTGCGCCAGCGCCTGCACCATCGTGTCGCGCCAGCGGACGACATCGGGTGCCAGTTCCGGCATTGCATGGCGCAGTACCGTGCGGTCGAAATGTGAGTTGTGCGCCCACACCTCAATCGCCGGATTGGCCAGAGCCTGATACAACATTGGTGGCATTACAATGCCTGTCGTTAAATCCCATACGCTGACGGGACCATCGTCAATGGCCCAGGCCATCAACATTACCTCAACCTTTTCTGCATAGGCATGGGTGCCGTTGTTAATAGGCACCTCGCTGAAGGTTTCGAGGTCAATCCATAATTTTTCCATACTCAATCCTCGCGGATGCTTTGCGAAAAGGGACACTCTTTGCAAAACACCCGGCGCTTGGCCGGGTGAGTGAGTGTTAAACCAGATCGGAGGCGTCTGCACCTTCGCTGATATCGTCGAAGTCATCCGGCGCGGCCACACCGCCGCCAGCGAACGCGTCACCGTCGCGCAGGAACTGGACGCCACCCAGCGATGCGTTAACGCGTTTGCCGAAGTTGTTGTCCTGCGCCCAGATGTCGATTACCGCGTTGACGTAGCAACCAGCATAAGGACGCCCGTCGGCCTGGATTAGCGGGGAACGGTCGCGATCGATAACTGCCGGGCGCGCTTTGTTGGCAGCATTCAGGAAGAAGTTGCCCGGGAAGCCCTCGTATTCGGCTTTCTCGTCACCGTCGTGCAGACAGAGGTTTAGTTTTTTCTCCAGCTGGCCGTAAATGGTTTCCCACTTCTCGCCCCACTTTTCCTTCGCTACCTGTTTCAGCGCTTTGCGGACTTCTTCCAGTTGTGGATGTTTCGGATCCATCAGGAAAACAGCAGAGAAGCGCGGGTCGCCTTCGCCGTTCACGGTTTTTGCTTCGAACAGAGCGGGGAAGGCCAGGCGGACGTTGTTCAGTTTAATTTTCATGGGTAATTCCTTAATCAGATGAGGTCAGCGGCGAGCGCGTCGTCGGACACGTCGTCGAAATCGTTAACAGGGTTGATATTGAGCGCGGGGCGCGGGTCGGATTCGGGGGCGATGGTGGGCTTACCGTCAGCGCGGGTGATCAGCGCTTCGACTTTCGTCCAGCGGCGAGGGCTGGCCTTTTTGATGAGCTTCTCGGCTTTGGTTGGGCTAATCAGCTTAAGGTCGAAAACCTCCTCAGTTTTATATCGGAACTGGTCTTTCAGCAGCGCGCGGGCGGCTTCTTCATCGCTCCAGGCGCGGTTACCCTGTTTACCAGTAACCAGCTTAAAGCCCGGTACCGGATGCCCTGCGTTCAGCTCACTGTTCACCCGGTCGCACACCGCTTTGCAAAAAGACTCAATCAGGCCAACCTGGCTGTAAATATCCGCCAGCTGTTCGGCAGTCAGTAGCGGTACGCGTTTGACGGCTTCTGCGAGTTGCTCGCCCACTGGCTGGGTCAGGTCGACAAAATCGTCTCTCACATCGTTAAGTCTGGCTTGCGCCTCAGCGGTGCACAGACCGCCTTTTGCCTTACAGAACCGACATTGTTTTTCGCCGGGTGTGAAGTTTTCAAGCGGCAGGGTTTCGACGCCTTCGCAATCGGCGATGTTGAACATCACAATCACGCTGGCGGCCGCTTCCTGCGCCCGTTCGCCGAACGCCTGTAGCTCTTCCACCGTCAGGGCCCACTCTGAAACGTGGTTAAGTCGCGGCTGGTGGATGAACAGGCGTACCGTATCGAAGTCGTACAGCATGCTGAACTGCTCGAGCGCACCCAGGGCATACAGTTGCAGCTGCTCGTTCTGCTCAGCATCAACGCGCACACCCTTACCGTATTTCAGGTCGTGGATCTGCAGTTCGTTGCCCGCGATGATTACGCCGTCGGCGGTACCAAAGGACTCTTCTACGCCCACGATATGGGAGAAGTCGACACGCTGCTCGACCAGCAGCTCATTGCCCTGCGACAGCGCCCAGACGGTGTCGACGTAACGGCCAACGGCTTCGACCATTTCCTCATCTACCTGCGGGCCGGAAGTATCATCCGGGTGCTCAGCAAGTGGATAAGAGCCGAGGAACATAGCGACATTGCAACCCGCATAATGCTCCGGGTGGCTTAGGCGGTTGCGCAGCACTTTTTCTCCCAGCGCGTGGGCTGCGGTACCTTCTTCTGCGAATGAGGAGCTTTTATCCGGTTGCGTGGCCTCCAGCGCCAGACTACCGGGGCAGCGCATCCACCGATGCGCTGAAGACGGGGAAAGTCGTGCATGAACGTCTGGCATGATTAACCCTCCAGCGCTTTTTCAGCCTGAGCGATCACGTCTGAGAGGTTCTCGTCAGCAACTTCGCCGAGTTTTTTAGCACCCTGTTTTTCCAGAATCGCCACCGCTTCGGCACGGTAACCACCTTTCGCCAGCTGGAGGATCAACCCTTCGGCCTTTTTACGCAGGACTGCAAAATCGGTCTGCGCGCCAGCATTATCCCCGGTGTCATCGACCGTTTCGGTACCGCCTTTTGCCGCGTTTTTACGCGCGAAATCTTCCTGCAGCTGGAGGTACTCAACTTTAGTGATCTCGATATGGCCCTTTTTAAGCAGTTCGTTCAGCTTGCGTAAGGTGTGAAGCTCGCTGGCGGCGGAGCCATCAACGTTCTTGCAGTAGAACGGCCCGGTGCGTTCCTCATCTTTACCGCTGGTTTTCGGCTTCACTTCATGGCGACCGTCTGCGGGGGCGTCCAGTAAACGCTCGGCAAAGTCACGGCGTGCCGCGATGGTCGGTAAGTCGTCCCAGAAGCGCAGAATGTTACGTGACAGGTCAAGTAATGCTGGCTTGTTAAGATGGCCAGCGCGTTTAACACCCTGCAGGGCGCTGTCCAGAGCGTCGATCTGCACAACGCGCTTATCGCCTTCGGCGTCGCGATAATCAACAACGCGCTGGACCATCGTTTCGCTGAGCTCCTGCGGGGCCGGGTAGAATGCAGCCAGGGCGATAATGTCGCTGAACTCCAGATCGTCCAGCGTAACTTTGCGGATAACGGTATTTTCCGCTTTGTTTTCCGGTACCGTTTCGCGGTATTCCTGCACCTGTGCCACGGTGTCCGCGCGGAGAGGTACGCCAGAGGCCAGCGCGGTGATAAGACGTTCCAGCAATTCGTTGTTACGGGTTACCAGCTGGTTATTAAGTTCCAGATTTGTTTCTAAGCTCATACTGCGGTCCTCGCTACAAGGAGAATGAAGGTAATAGCCAGGCCGAACGCAGTAGCGAGGGCCAGACCGGTGAAGATGTCGAAATGTTTGCGGCGATATTGGAGCACGTCGCGCCCCGTCAGCCGATGGAGGTGTTCAGGTTTCATCGGTAGTGCTCCTTTTCATGTCTGGGAGCGCACCCGGTGCCAGCGGGCGAGACATAGCACCGTTGTGGATGCACTCTCAGTCAGGAAAAAGGCCCGTCAAGGGAGACGGGCAAAGACTACACACAGCAATTACATGGATGATTCAGAGTGTGGGGCAGGCCGCTGATTCCGATTCGCAAGGTAATTACAGCGAGTTACGGCTAGATCGAGTTGGGCATAGGCGCTGTCGCACGTAGAGTGCGTCAATCCTCGTCGCATGACATGGAAACCTGCTGGGTGGTTCAAAACCCAGAAATCGCCATTTTCATGGAGTATGTCCGATTCCTTAATTCGCATAAGTTAGCCCTCAGTGGATTAGTAAAAGGCCCAAAGCCTTTGATTAATTCACTGCACGCCCCATCATCGGGGCGTTTCAACTTGCGTGACTTATCAGCTCGTCGCGGTGTGGTCCTCTACGCTTACCGTACGCATACGGACTCGGCGCTTACCTCGATCCCATCGGGTGCTATTTCGTTTTGCCAGGAGCACAGCGGCTTACCTGTCACGCGGTTCTGTTTGTTAAAGAGCTATATTGCATTTCGTGTTTACAGTATTGCGCTTTGTGTTTTTTGTTGTCAACACGAAATGTGGAATATTTTGCAAGGACGTAAAAAAGCCCGCTCAGTGGCGGGCTTGATAACGAAAGGGGAGTTAAGTTGGGTTTTAACGCTTACGGCGGTGAATGCGGTGTTCGATCATAGTGCCGATAATGGTTACTTTATTCACTGCGGAATCCAGTGAAGGGTAGTCTGGATTTAAAGGTACCAGTTCAAAACCGCCGTCAGCCTTCGAGCGGTATTTTTTGAATGTGGCTTCGTACTCACCGTTTTTAGCTACTACAAACTCGCCAGGGTGTGGCGCAACCGCGGGGTCTATGATTACTGTATCCCCCTCCTTGAACTCCGGTTCCATTGAATCCCCTTTGATGCGTAAAGCGAATATCAGGTCAGAGGCTGGGCCGTCAAAGGATATAGTCTCTTCAACCCCTTCTGGGGTCAGGAGATAATCAGGCTCTGTGAACATCCCCGCCTGAATGTAGCTGACCACCGGAACAGAACGCTGTCCAGCCGATACAAATTCTGCGTTATCTGGGGTGCCGAAAAGTAACTCGCCCGGAGACACGCCCAGCGCTGAAGCCAGCACTACCGCATCTTCTACGCTTACTTTTCGGGAACCTGTTTCGTAATTACCTACACGAGACTGATACCCCCAACCGCATTTTTCTGCTAAATCCGCCTGGCTTAACCTAAGACGTTCTCTCAACATTTTTATACGCTGACCAACTGTTTCCATTGTGTTCCACCTCATCATGTTATGTGTGTTTTAGCGTATTTTAACACGCAGCGTGTAATTTAAAATCTGCCAACTGTGTTGCCTGTAAAACACGATTTGTGTTTTACTTCATCTCAGGAGGTACTCTATGAACAACATTTCAGCCGTACGGAAAAAAACAGGCGTTACCCAGCAGCAGCTAGCTGACCTTTTAGGCTGGAAGCAATCGCGCATCGGTAACTATGAAGCGGGTGTTCGCACGCCGGATTTAAGTTCGTGCCGTAAGATCGTTGGCGCGCTAAATACCTTAGGGGCTGAGTGCTCCTTGGACACCGTTTTTCCGCCACAAAACGATAAAAAGGCGTAACCCATGCCAGAGAAAAAGATCTGGGGGGCAACGCCTGACGAATGGTTCCACTTCGATCTGGTGCTGGGACGTACTGACCAGCTGCTGCCGGTCGTGTGCAACCCGGGCGCGGCCATTTCCCCCGACAGCAAACTGAAAGCGCTGGGCAAGACGCCGAGCCGCTATAACCGTGACCGCCTGGTAACCGGTATTGCTCAGTGGACAGAGCACGTCGTCACTGAGCATGACTTCGCCCGCTGGTCGAACGAACCGGATTACGGCATCTGCGTGCGTACCGGTCATGGCTGGCTGGCGCTGGACTGTGACAGCGAAGACGAAGACATCCAGGCCGATATTCGCAAAACGCTGGTGCAACTGCTTGGCGAGTTGCCGCCGCGTCGCTGGCGCGCCAACAGCAACAAATGCCTGTACCTGCTGGCCGTTGACGGCGATTTCCGTAAGCGCATCCACCGTCTGGCGGGCGATATGGGGATTATCGAGCTGCTGGCGAACGGCCAACAGTTCGTTGCCTGTGGTACGCACAGCAGCGGCGCGCGCATTGAGTGGGACGGCGGTCTGCCGGACGAACCTCCGGCCATAACTGCTTACCAGCTCGAAACGCTGTGGCAGCGCCTGGCGGATCAGCTCCCAGTGTCGGTCACCACCGAAGCGGGCAGCACGAAGATGCGTGACCGCTCAACGTTCACGCCCGGTGCCACGGATGATACGGCCGAATATCTCGACGCCAACGGCTGGACGCTGCTGGACGGCGCGAACGGCGAGCGATACATCCGCTGCCCGTTTGAGGACGGCCACAGCACCGGCGGCGACCCGACGAGCACGGTTTACTTCCCGGGCGGTACCGCGGGCTTTGAGCAAGGACATTTTAAATGCCTGCATGCCAGCTGTGCACACCGCGACGACGGCGATTTCCTTAATGCCATCGGGATCCGCAACGACGATTTCGAAGACCTGACCAGCACCGACGTTGCAGAGCCATTACCGCTGCCGGCCTTCGAGCGCGATAAGTGGGGCCGTATCGAGGCCACCATCAGCAATGCGGCCAAAGCCGTTGTGCGTCCTGACTTCGTGGACATCGATATCCGCTTTGACCAGTTCCGCGACGAAATCATGTTCGCCCAGGCTGGCTCCGGTCAGTGGCAGGCGTTCACCGATGCGGACTATGCGCGCCTGCGCATAACGATGGAAAAGCGCGGCTTTAAACCCGTCGGGCGCGAGCTCATTCGCGACGTGGTGCTGCTGGCCGCTGACGAACAGCCGTTCGACTCGGCGACCACCTGGCTGAACGGGCTGGAGTGGGACGGCGTGCCGCGCATCGAAACTTTCTACCACACGCACTTCGGTACCGCCGATACGCAATACACCCGTGCGGTGTCCATGTACATGTGGACGGCGCTGGCGGGCAGGGTGCTGGAGCCCGGTGTTAAAGCCGATATGGTGCCAATCCTCGTTGGTCCGCAGGGCTGCGGTAAATCCTCCGGCGTGGAAGCGCTTAGCCCCGACCCGGCGTTCTTCACCGAGATCTCTTTCGCTGAGAAAGACGATGACCTCGCACGCAAGATGCGCGGACGACTGGTGGCGGAGATTGGCGAGTTGCGCGGCCTCAATACCAAAGAGCTCGAATCCATCAAGGCATTCGTGACGCGCACGCACGAGAACTGGATCCCTAAATACCGGGAGTTCGCTACCCAGTTCCCGCGTCGCCTGGTGTTCGTCGGTACCACCAACGAGGACGAATTCCTCGCTGACAAGACCGGTAACCGCCGGTGGTTGCCTGTGGAGGTGTCGAAAGTCGACGTGAAAGCGATAAAAACCGACCTCCTTTTGCTGTGGGCTGAGGCCCGCGAGACGTTTAAGCGCCTCGGCGGCATCCAGTTCCGCGATGCTGAGCGGCTCGGTGCGTGTGTCCACGAGCAGTACACGATTAAGGACGCGTGGCTCGAGACGGTCGAGAAATGGCTCGACACGCCTGACCTGATGACTAACGACATTCCGCGAAATTGCGAATTTTTACGCGCTAGTGACGTTCTGCGCGATGCGATTGGCTTAAATCCCAGCCATATCGGAAAACGCGAAGAAATGCGAATTAGCAATGTTTTGCAAAATTGCGGCTATAAGCGTGTTCAGCGTCGTGTTGACGGAAAAATGACTCGAATTTTTGAGGCGGTGTCCCAACCTGTACCAGCCTCGAAATAGAGGTTGGTACATTTTAACTGATTGAATTTAAAAGCCAGTACCAACTGTACCAACTGTACCAACCTAACTACTAAAAACCCCATATATATATATAAGTCGTTTGGGGAAAAGGTTTGAAAAGAGCTGGTACAGGTGGGTACAGGCTGGTACAGGCCGAACATGTAATTTATTGCGGGTAGCGATATGCAAACACGATTTGATTCCACCACGGCGATTAACGAGCGCCAGAAGCTCAATAAAATCGCTCTCTATGCTCGCGCGTGCGCGCGTTTTGGGGGGTGACCTATGCCAGTTGTCGCAACGTTCAAAACGGACTGGTTCCGGGTGATTAACGACATCACGCGCAGCGGCATTCCCCTGCAGGAGATTGCCAGAGAGCTCGACGTGTCGAAGTCTGCTATCATCGGCTGGAAGCAGGGCGCAGCACCGAACCACCACACGGGCGAAGCGCTGATAGACTTCTGGTGTTACGTCACACAGCGCCCGCGCTCAGAGCTTCCGGCGCAGGTCACATCACGGCGATTCGTTTACGCCTGGCGCACAAAGCGTCTGGCACCATGAAAACTTGCAAAAACAGGGCGTTCATCGGTTAAAAACGCTATGCAAAAACCGCCCTGTTTTATGCACGATTTATGCAGTCCATTTTCACCACTTCCCGCCAGTAAACCGCAACAAATAACCGCTTCACGCTGAATCGCTAACGAGTGCCATTTCGCTGGTGCGCGCAACGTCCATTATGTTAAATCGGCCCTGTTTTTAACAAATCTTCCATTTGGTCGGGATTCCGACCGCCACCCCGTTTCACACTTACGGCTCAATCATCACAGGAGCCACCACAATGGGCCGACCAAAGAAACTTATCGAAGTACCGGGGCAGGAACCTGAAACGGGCGCAGAGCAGCCAACAGGCGCTGATGCCCCAATTACAGCGACTGAGATCCAGGCGCTTAACGCTGACGGCCAGCGCGCAGAGCAGGAAGTAATCCAGCAGCGCGTTGCCAGTCTGCTGGACGATGCCGCACTCGCTGAGCGCAATACTCTGCTGGGTACCATCAACGAGCAGGGCGCGGCCATCATCGCCCGCTTTGAAACGCTGGGGTATACCGACCTGGCTGACCAGCAGCTGACCGACAATATCGAATTCCTCCAGCTCGTCAAAAAAGCCACCACGGCGGCACCTGTCGCGCCGCTGGGCTACGTGACGAACGACGAGGGCAAGCCGCAGCCTGTAACGGGTAAGCCTGTTCTGACTGAGCACGGCTGGCACGTTCCGGGCTAAGAGGGGAATCGTTATGTGTGGAGGTGGAGCACCTAAGGTCGTACAGACCGACCCGCAGGCCGAAGCGGATGCAGCTGCCGATGCAGCGGCAAAAGCGGCAAACGCAGATGCAGCAGCGCGCAAGAAGCGCAAGAAAGGCTCGTCCCTTCTCGCCAGTGGTGCAGAGGGTGCAGCTGATTCTGGCAGCTCTCTGCTGTCCTCTGGTGCGCAGGCAGCGCAGCAGAAAAACACTCTGGGGGCGTAACTGATGGATGAACTCGCCGTTAAGCTGATTAAGCGTTCCGATACGCTGAAAGCCAACCGCCAGCAGCATGAAAGTGTCTGGCGTGAGTGCTATGACTACACCTATCCGCTGCGCGGCGCGGGATTCTCTGACGAAGTGCTCGACGCTCAGAGCGCAAAACACAAGGTGGCGAAGCTACTGGACGGCACCGCCACCGACAGCGCAAGAATGCTGGCCTCTGCGCTCATGTCCGGCATGACCCCAGCTAACGCACAGTGGCTGAACCTCGACAGCGAATCGCTGCCGGACGACGCCAAAGCCTGGCTGTCTGAGTGCGCCACGCTGGTCTGGGAAAATATCCACGCGGCCAACTTCGACGCCGAGGGCTACGAGGCAAATCTCGACGTGGTGTGCGCTGGCTGGTTCGTCCTGTACATCGACGAGGACCGGGAAGAGGGCGGCTACACATTCCAGCAGTGGCCGCTGGCGCAGTGCTATGTCACGTCCACCCGCAAGGACGGTATCGTGGACACGATCTACCGCCGCTACCAGCTGACCGCTGAGCAGGCCATCAAGGAATTCGGCGCGGACAAGGTCAGCGAGAAGATCCGCGACGCGGCGAAGAAAAAGCCTGACGATAAATTCGATTTCCTGCACTGCATTTTCCCGCGCGAAACCTACATGGTCGATGCCCGCCTGGCGAAGAACATGCGCTTTGCGTCGTACAACGTCGACGTGAGCAACAAGCAGATAGTGCGCGAATCCGGCTATCACGAATTCCCGTGCTGCGTGCCGCGCTGGATGAAAATCCCCGGCGGCTCCTATGGCATCGGTCCGGTGTACGACGCGCTGCCGGACTGCAAGGAGCTTAACGAAACCAAACGCATGGAGAAAGCCGCGCAGGATCTGGCTATCTCCGGCATGTGGATTGCCGAAGACGACGGCGTACTCAACCCGCGTACTGTCAAAGTTGGCCCGCGTCGCATCATCGTGGCGAACAGCACCGACAGCATGAAACCGCTGCTGACTGGCGCAGATTTCCAGGTAGCGTTCACCGCAGAAGACCGCCTGCAGGCGTCAATCCGCAAAATCATGATGGCCGACCAGCTGCAGCCGCAGGACGGTCCAGCCATGACCGCCACCGAAGTGCATGTGCGCGTCGCGCTGATCCGCCAGCTGCTCGGCCCGGTCTATGGACGGTTCCAGGCTGAATATCTCCAGTTGCTGGTGGTGCGCTGCTTTGGCATCGCTTTCCGCGCTGGCATTTTCTCCCCACCACCCGAGAGCCTCCAGAACGCCAATTTCAACGTACGTTACATCTCACCTCTGGCACGCGCGCAGAAGCTGGAAGACGTAACGGCAATCGAACGCCTCGGCGCGAACGTGGCAAACCTGGCGGGCATCAGCCAGGACGTTGTTGACCTCATCGATACCGATGAAGCCACACGCGTTGTGGCTGAAGCTCTCGGCGTTCCGGCTAAAGTAATTCGCTCATCTGATGCTGTGGCAGATCTCCGTGATCAGCGCCAGAAAGCACAGCAGCAGGCCGCTCAGCAGCAGCTCATGATGCAGGCGGGAACCGAGGCAGCAGGAGCCGCAGGGCAGACCGCTGGCGCGGCAATAGGGCAACGACTGGCAGGTAACCAATGAGAATAAAACAGGCCACGCCTCAGGACTTTAAGCGCATTTTCGAGGAAATGCCTGGCGGCTCTCAGGTGCTGGAAGAGTTAACGCGCCGCTTTGGGCGCGCTGCGTACGTCCCCGGCGGTACCGAGGGCGACCGGGAAACATGTTACAGAGCAGGGCAGCGATCCGTACTGGATTACATCCTGCGCGAAATCAACAAGGCCGATGGAGTAGAAGACGATGTGGAAGCTTAAACACTTATTCATGAACGCAGAGCCGGGTGCAGAACAGCCTAGCGGCGGTAACGGAGGTGGTGAAGATGGCGGCGATAATCCGGGTGCTGGCGAACCTTCTGGTAATTCTCTGCTCAGCACCGGCGCGGGCGAACCGGGTGCTAATGACTGGCTACCTGAGAAATTCCGCGTTATGGGCGAAGACGGAAAACTCAGTATTGAAAGCTCTGCCCGCAAACTGGCGGAAAATTACACTCACCTTGAAAAACGCATGGGGAGCGGCGACGCGCCGCCGAAAACGGCAGATGAGTATGCGCCTAAGGTAGAGGTCGAGGGATTCAACTGGGAAGAATTCAAAGCCGATCCGCGCATGCAGGGCTTCATGAAAACTGCGCACGCCAAAGGCATCACCAACGATCAGATGAGTTTTATCCTTGGTGAATACGCACAGCGCGCTCCTGAGCTGGTGGGCGGTGCCGCTGCTCTGGATGCGGAAGCCGCCACCACGCAGCTGCGCGAGGTGTGGAAGACAGACGCAGAGTTTAAGCAAAACATCGGTCTGGCTTTCCGTGCGTTCAACTCCCTGGCTGACGAGAGCGACCGAGGGCGCATCGACGAGATCGGCAATAACCCGATGGTTATCCGCATGCTGGCTAAAGTCGGCGCAGAAATGCAGGAAGACGCACCGGCGGGTGGCGATGTGAACCTCGAAGAACAGCAGACCATTCGCGACCTGATGAAATCCCCGGCGTACATGGACCCGAAACACGCCGACCACGAACGCGTATCGGCGAAGGTCAAAGCGTACTACCAGAAGCGATACGGCGATCAAACCGTAGCGTGACGTGTCACAGTACCGCATCAAAAGCCAGCACAACCCGCTGGCTTTTTCATTTGGTCGGGATTCCGACCGCGCACCTCGCTAACAATCTCCCCACAAACAGCCCGGCGGGGACGCCGGATAACTGAATTTTCCCGCAGTGCGTAAGCGCCACGCGCATTGTGTTAATCGGGCCGGGCAACCGACAACCCAGCAGGCGATATTTTCTGGAGTGATTGTTATGTCATTTGATGCCAATAAGAACATGATCACCGCTGCGTTTATCACGCAGTTTCATGATTCTTTCGAAATCGCCGCGCAGCAGAAGGATTCTCGCCTGCAGGCTGCGGTAAACGACCGTGGGATGATCACCGGCGAAGCGTTCACCATCAACGATATGGGGACCATCGAAATGACGCAGGTCACCACTCGTTTCGGTGACACCGTATGGGACCTGCCAGACGCTGGTACCCGTAATGCGTTGATGGCGGATTACGCTGTATTCGTACCGGTTGAAAAACGTGACCTGCGTAAACTGCTGGCCGACCCGCAGGGGCCGTATTTGCAGCTCACCCTGGCGGCTTCCAACCGCAAAAAAGACGATGTTGTTTATCGTGCTTTGCTCGACCCTGTGATGCGTAAAACGTCCAGCGGCGGCGCGTATGCACCGGTGGCGCTGCCTGCGTCGCAGAAAATCGTTGCAGGTGGCACTGGCATGACCAAAACCAAGCTGATCGCCGCGAAAGCGATGTTCCGCCGCAACGAGTGCGACGAGCAGAACGGTGAAGAGCTGTATATCACCTACAACGCCGACATGCTGACGCAGATCCTCAGCGATACCACGCTGACTTCTGCCGACTTCATGGCGGTGAAAATGCTGCAGGAAGGCGCGGTGTCCGGTAACTGGCTTGGTTTTAAGTGGCTGGCTTACGAAAAACTAAATTCTGCGACCGCAGGCGATCCGGCCGTAACCACCAAAACCGCCGTCGCATGGTGTAAATCGGCAGTGCATTTCGGTACCGGCGCTGAGTACAACGTTGATATCGGCCCACGTCGCGATAAAAACAACACCATTCAGATCTCTGTTGATGCGTCTTATGGTGCTGGCCGTGCCAACGAGAAAAAAGTCGTCGCCATCGATTTTGTTGTTTAAGCCGCTGGTGTGTTTGCCGGGGTATTCCCCCGGCCTTTTTTCATCTGAGGTTCTGCCATGACTTCGAGTGTATCGATCTGCTCAAACGCACTTCTTGCGCTGGGTGCTCACCCGATAAATGATTTCGACGAAGACACGGATCATGCCCGTCTTTGCGCCAACCTTTACCCTACTGTCCGCAATAAATTACTCCGCGCTCACCCGTGGAACTGCGCGATAAAACGCGTTGTGCTCTCGCCTGTCAGCGCTGCACCTGTTTTTGGGTACGGTTATCAGTTTTCCCTTCCGGGGGACTTGATTCGCGTCCTGTCCGTTGGCGAACCACATGACAATATTGATTACCGGATTGAGGGGAGCAGGCTGCTGACTAACGTCGATGTGATTCGTCTGCGTTATATCTACCGTAATGAGGATGAGTCCACATGGGATGCCGCGCTGGTGGATGTTGCTGAAATGACGATGCAGTCCAAGCTGGCATATGCAGTGACCGGGTCCACCAGCCTGCGTGATAGCCTGGCGCAGGAGGCCTCATTCCTGCTGAAACAGGCAAAAGCCGTCGATGGTCAGGAAGAACCGCCGGAAGAGCTGGGCGGCTATCCAACTTATGAGTCGAGGTTCTGACATGCGCGCGAACCTTATAAAAACCAATTTTACCGCTGGCGAAGTTTCCCCACGCCTGATGGGGCGCGTTGATATTGCCCGCTACGCCAACGGCGCGAAGATTATCGAAAACGCGGTAGTGGTCGTGCAGGGTGGTGTTGTCCGCAGACCTGGCACCCGATATGCGGCGGCCACGAAATTCGGCAATAAAAAATCCCGCCTTATTCCCTACGTGTTCAACCGTTCTCAGGCCTACATGCTTGAATTCGGCGACGGCTACATGCGCATTTATCAGAACGGTAAGCAGCTGGTTAACGGCGACAATACGCCTTATGAAATCGCAAGCCCATACACCGCCGATATGCTGCCCGCAGTGAATTATGTCCAGGGCGCTGACACCATGTTTCTGGTTCATCAGTCTGTGAAGCCTCACCGCCTCCAGAGACGCGGCCAAACCGACTGGGTACTCGAGCCAGCACCATTTATCGTTGAGCCATTCGACGAGGTGCGTGATACACCGCAGAAGTGGTGTAAGCCGTCCGTAAAAGAATTCGTGGGCTCTGAAATTACGCTCACGCTGAGCGACGCTGATCCAGGCACCAACCCAACACCTCCATTTACGGGGGGCGGCTGGGTTGCTCAGGACGTGGGCTCATACGTTCGCCTTAATGGCGGTCTGGTACTGATTAAAAGCATCACCAGCCCGCAGGTTGCCGTTGGTACTATCCGCAGTGACTTAACCGCCACGCAGGCGGCATCACCGGGTTCATGGACGCGTGAGGACACGGTCTGGACCAATGAATTTGGGTACCCCGGCGCAGTGACGCTATACCAGCAGCGTCTTGTCCTGGCGGGTTCGCCAAAATATCCGCAAACAATCTGGTGGAGCGAAACGGGCGTTTACCTGTCCTTTGAGATTGGTACCGAGGACGATGACGCGATCAGCTTCACGCTGTCTTCTGACCAGCTCAACCCGATTGTGCATCTGGCGCAGATGAATACCCTGATTGCGCTGACCTACGGCGGGGAGTTTACGATCACCTCCGGCAATGATGCGGCCATTACGCCGACCAATATTTCGGTGAAAAATCCAAGTCCGTACGGTTGCAACGGGATCCGCCCGGTTCGCGTTGGTACCGAAATTATGTTCGTGCAGCGCGCCGGACGTAAACTTTACGCTGTAGCTTACGATCCCGACAGCTTTGTTTCCTATTCAGCCAACGATATGACTGTGCTGGCCGAACACATCACAGCGGGTGGTGTGCTGGATATGGCTTATCAGCAACAGCCAGATGCGTTTATCTGGATGGTTCGGGCTGATGGCGCTGCGGTCACGATGGCTATCGACCGTGGTCAGGATGTAATTGCATGGTCACGTCAGGTTACAGATGGCGCGTTTGAGTCGGTGGCGACCATCCCATCGGAGGCTGACGATGTGGTATATGCGATCGTCCGTCGCGAGATAAACGGCCAGACCGTACGTTATGTCGAGGTGTTCGACAGCAAACTCTATACGGATGCTGCAGTAACCGGAACAAGTAGCGCCGGTTCTGCGACATGGTCTGGGCTTGCGCACCTCGAGGGCCAGACGGTTGATGTGGTGGCCGACGGCGCGGTTATGCCGCAGTACATCGTTTCCTCTGGTCAGATCACCCTATCACGACCGGCGAAAAGCGTGGAAATTGGCCTGCACTTTGAAAGCACGATCGAAACGCTTACGCCTGAAGTTCAGACCACTGAGGGTACGACACAGAATGCGAGAAAACGCACCAGCGAAGTGACTATGCGTTTCCTCGAAACGACTGGCGCGGAGTGCAACGGCCAGGTTATTCCGTTCCGCCGTTTCGGGCCAAAAATCCTCAACCAGCCCGCTCCATTATTCACCGGCGATCACTACTGGGGAAAACTCGGCTGGGAACGCGGAGAAGATACCCTGCTTATCCAGCAGCGCCAGCCGCTGCCATTCCATCTTCTTGCCATTATTTTCACATTCACCAGTAACGGGGGCTGACATGGTACGTAACGCAACGGCCGGGGATATCCCGGCGCTGATCGAGCTGGGAGCACGGATGTATATCGAGTCCCGCTATTCGCGGAATTCTCCCTTCGATGAAGGAAAGTGCGCAGAGCTCGCCCGCAACCTTATTTCGTCCCCCGCCGGTTGTCTGCTGGTGGTCGAAAAAGACGGTGCTGTAATCGGCTGGCTGGCCGGGGGGATTGCTGAGCAATGGTTCAGCCGCCAGCTGATGGCGTTTGAGTATGGGCTGTTCATTGCTCCTGAGCATCGCGGCGGCACTGCGGGACCGCGTCTCGCTAAAGCATTTATCACCTGGGCTGAAGAGCACGGCGCTGCGCTCATAAACATGGGGATCACCACGGGCGTGCATGAAGAACGCACCGGCGATTTGTATTCACGTCTCGGCCTGTCGCGTACCGGTCTGCTTTATTCCAAAGAGGTGTAACGATGTGCACTGGCATAGAAATTGCGGCGATCGGCGCATCAGTTCTTGCGGCTGGTGGTGCGGTTTATAGCGGGCAGCAGCAAAAGAAAATGTCCAACTATCAGGCTGCACAGGCGGAAGCTGATGCCGAGGCTGCACAGGCAGCTGCACGGGTGGAAGCCGATCGCATCCGTAAAGCTGGACGAGCACAGGCAGCTGCAGCGCGAGCTTCTCTTGCAGGGTCTGGTGTGGACACGGGGGAAGGCACGGCGCTGCGTATTCAGTCCGATATCGTTGGCGATGCTGAGCAGGATGCTTACCAGACCATTCTGAACGGTACAAATCAGGGCGCCAGACTGAATTCTCAGGCGTCCGCTGACCGTATCTCTGGCCGTAACGCTTCAACATCTGGCTACATCAGCGCGGGTAGCTCTGTGCTTAGCGCGGGCGGTACCGCATATAACGGCTGGAAAAAAGCAGGGAGTAAATAACCGTGAGAATTCCAACGGGTAATTTTGGTAACGTTACGCCGCAGGCGAATCCTACCCGCGTCAGTGTCAGTAATGTCGGGCAAATAGGTAACGCAGTCGCAGGTCTGGGCGCAGCTATAGGTCAGACTGCGGATGAGGTACAGCGCACGCAGGATAAAGCGGATGTGGCGGCAACCCAGGCCATTCTTACCGATCTTGATGCGAAATCCAGTGACCGCTGGGAAAACCCGGAGACCGGCGCGCTGGTAACCCGGCAGGGGTTCAAGTCTTCCGGCGTTGGTCTGGACATGGATAAACAGGACTCTTCCGACTATGAAGAGGCCCGTAAACGCGTACCGCAGAGCCAGCTGCAGTATTTTGACGCGCAG
Organism: Enterobacter sp. QK-SA4; assembly: GCF_056856775.1. Lineage (NCBI taxonomy): Bacteria > Pseudomonadati > Pseudomonadota > Gammaproteobacteria > Enterobacterales > Enterobacteriaceae > Enterobacter > Enterobacter sp. QK-SA4. The sequence goes on along the minus strand of NZ_JBXFXH010000007.1, from coordinate 3,824,650 downwards.
TGGAAAGCGGGTCAGATCCGCCGAGCCAGCACTTATAACAGCTTTGAACGTAGCCAGACCGAGCAGGCCCAGCGCCAGCAGCTGGACGCGACGGTAAAATCTTCCGTGGAGCAGGAAGCGGGGGCGTTTGACGATCCGCAGGCGGCCGCATTAATTCGCGGTGCCCGCCAGCACTCGATTTCATTGTATGGCCAGGCGCAGGGGTGGTCACAGGAGCAAATAGACCAGGCGGTTTCTGAGGCCAATTTGCGAGCAATGGACCAGCGAGCCCAGAACTACGCGGTGACCAACCCACAGGGCTGGTTAAATGGCGATTTCCCGGTGAAAGATTCCGGCGCTATGGATATGCGCGCCATCGGTATTGTTGAATCAGGCGGCAAGCATTTCAAAAGCGATGGCAGCATCATCACATCGCCTAAGGGGGCTCAGGGACAGTACCAGTTAATGCCAGATACGGGTAAAGAACTGGCGGCCAAGCGCGGAGTTGAGTACAACCCAAATGACCCTGAGCAGCATGCGCAACTGGCGAAAGATTATGTGGGCGAACTGTATTCAAAATACGGCTCAGAAACACTAACAGGTGCAGCTTACAACTGGGGGCAGGGTAATGTCGATAAACTGATAGACAAAGTGGGCGACCCGCGCAAGGGTGAAATTTCTGAGTCTGAGTTTATCAGCAAGCTGCCCTCTGAAACTCGCGGATGGCTGGCCCGCTACCGTAAAAACAAAACAGGCCTCGATCCTGTTTCTGTCAACAAAATCGATAACATTGCCGAGTCAAAAATCCGGGAGCAGCGTACGGCGCTGCGCGAGCAAATTGACCCGATTCTGAACAATACGATGGTGCAGCTGTACAACGGGGAAGTGCCTGACGCGATGCCCGATAAAGCGTCAATTATGTTTGCGTACGGCGAGCAGGGGGCAAAAGCCGTTAAGCAGCTCGACATCGCGATCAACAATGCCAAAACCTTCCAGGCGATACAGTACGTGTCCCCGGAACAGCAGCAGGCAGAAATCGCAAAGCTAAAACCTCAGGCAAATGACCCTGATTATGCGCTCAAGCTTGATGCGTATGGCAAGCTCGGCGCGCTGGTGCAAAAAAGTAATGAGGTGATACAGGCGCAGCGTGATACCCGTCGTTTTAACGAAGCGCTGTCTATGGGCGAAAAACTTGACCCTACCAATAAATCCATGCAAAAAGCTGCCGACGCTACGCCAACGGCGCAAAACTTCCGGATTAACGACGCCACCACCCACGACGGGATCGTACAGCAGGTGGCCCAGACCGGGATCATTCCTTCGCAGGTAACCACCCAGTTATCGGCGATTTCCCGCGCGCGCAGTCCTGAGGCGGTCCGTCAGGGGGCCGAGTTATTTAATCGTCTCTATGACACAGATCCCGAGTCTGTTGGCGACATGCCAAAGGATATGCAGGGATTTTATCTTACTGTTAAGCAGCTTACCGATTCCGGCATGGCGTCCGAAACCGCAATCGAGCAGGCGCAGAATCTGACTTACAACCAGACCGATGCGCTCAAAGCGCAGCTGGCATCAACCCAGAGCACCAAGGAGTACAAAAAAGACCGCGGCAAAGCGATGGATTCTGCCGTGAGCAATATGTCTGGCTTCTTTAGCTGGGGTAATCCATCTGCCGACGACCAGACGCCGGAGGCAGCACGCTTCCGCAACGATTATCAGTCACTTTATGACATCAACTACCGCACCACCGGCGGTAATGCTGATGCGGCGAAGAAAATGACCAACCAGCAGATCGCCCGCACATGGAGTATCAGCGAGGTTAACGGCGACGCCAAACTTATGAAATACGCACCAGAGGCACTCTATAACTACGGTCCGTCAGGCTGGCAGGCGGCACAGTGGAAAGAAGAAAAAGAGAGCCTGATGTACGGTGAGCGCAAGGGCGAGATCACCACCAGCCCGACGCAGCTTGGTATTACTTCCGGTAGCGCTGCACCTGTGACCAGCAAAACGCCGGAATCGCGTATTGGCGGAGAGCTGGAGATAACTCCTGATGTACTGACGGCCCGCAATGGCGATTACGCCATCATGGTGCGGACAAAAGATAAGGATGGTATCGAAGCGGTACAGCCATTCTACGATTCGTACGGCAGGTCGATGCGCTGGAAACCGTCTCTGGAAGAGTGGGCGCCATACAAAAAAATGCAGTCAGAGCGTGAAGAACATGATCGTAATGAGCTGCAACGCGGTCAGGATATTCGCGGGTTCAAAGATAAACACCGCGCGCTCGACGAACAATATAAGCGCCTGCACAACGAGCGTATGGACAGAGTTAAAAATTACTTTTCGTGGAGCACTGAATAATGCCGGTATACGCCACTCCTGAAGAACTGAATAACGGATTCACGCCTGCGGGCAATGTCCTGACGGCACCTTCCGGGTTTGATGTCCCCCTGCCTGAAGGTACCAATCCGGCACCTCAGCAGGATGAGCCGTCTGTGTGGGGCGCAGCATTTCGCCAGAATAACCTGCTGGGGCAGATGTTCCGCCCGGCTAAGCAGTTCGAGCCGGTAGACGGGTACAATCCGTATGTTGATAAAAACGAGCTGCACGGTTATGAACAATGGGGATCCGCCTTTGCTGACTCCCGTTCGCCGGAAGAAACCGCCTGGTTGAAACAACAGATTGACGACGAAAACGAGGACCGCAGGGTACTTTCCGAGGCGGGCGGCGAGGGTGTTCTTGCCAGTATTGCCGCCGGGGTGGTAGACCCTGTTACCGTAGCCTCTATGTTTATCCCCGGTGCGCAGGGCGGCGCGGTTGCCCGTATCGCGTCACAGGCTGCAATCGGTGCAGCTGCAACAGCAGCGAGTGAGGTTGCGCTGAATAACCAGCAGATTACCCGCACGTGGGGGGAAAGCGCTTCCCACGTCGCTGCAGGTGCGTTGATGAGCGGTGTATTTGCCGCAGCCGGTGCTGCACTATCGCCATCTGTCCGCACTGCGGCCACGCGCGAAGTGGCTGATGCGCTCGATAATATGAGTATCACGTCAGCGACGGACACGGCAGCAGCTTCCCTCCCCGAAGGTGGCAGCGTCGGCGCGGCGCGAATCAGCGAGGCCACGCTCGAGGATCTCACCCCGGCAGCTGGTGGACCGGTCGGTAAACTGGCACGTAAGGCAGGGAGCTATCTGACACCGTTTACCCGGCTGATGGAGTCGCCGTCGAAAACCTCCCGCCGCACCGCGCTTGAGCTGGCAGAGAATAACTACACACTGCAGGGCAATGCCCGCGGCATTGAGACACCCATCGCGGCGGAAACCCGTGTTCGCGGGTGGCGTCGTGAAGAGGCGGCCGTCGTGGTGACGAACAAGCAGGCCTACAGCCAGTATAAAGCCGCTGGGGGCGACCTGAGCTTTTCACAGTTCCGCGAGGAAGTAGGCAACGCCATGCGCAGCGGCGATGTGCATGCTAACCCGGTGGTGCAGGAAGCGGCGCAGGCGATGCGCACAGTTGTTAACCGGGTGAAGGTGGCGCAGCAAAAGCTTGGCCTGCTGCCGCCTGACGAGGAGCTTAAAGCCATCGGTCAGGAGAGTTATTTCCCGCGCGTCTACAAAGTCGGCAAGATCGTCAACGAACGTGATAAGTTCCGCGACATGCTGGTCGACTGGTGGTCGCGCGGTGAGAAAACCATGTCCCGCGAAGAGGCTGAAATTACTGCTGACGCCACGATCAATAAAATTGTCGGTGCAAAAATTCCGCAGGATTTTGCAAACGTCTTTATGGTGAAAGCGGCGGGTAGCACCCGGTCACGTACGCTCAGCGTTCCTGATCGCCTGATGAAAGACTATCTGGAGAGCGACGCCAACTATGTACTGCAGCGTCACATCCGCGAGGCATCGGCAGAGGTGGAGCTGACGCGCGCATTTGGTAACAAATCGCTGGAAAAGCAGCTCAAGGATATTCAGGACGAATACGATGCACTGATGCGCCAGAATCCCAAAGACCAGGCGAAGCTGGCGAAAGCCCGCGATAACGATATCCGCGATATTACCGCGCTACGCGACCGCCTGGCTGGCACCTACGGCATGCCGGACGATCCATCATCATTTTTCGTCCGCGCCGGCGCGTTCCTGCGCAGCGCTAACTTTGTCACCAAGCTGGGCGGAATGACCGTTTCCGCGATTCCTGACCTGGCACGTGGTGTGATGGTTAATGGGTTCGGCAATACCATGCGTGGTTATTCTGCACTGATTACCCGCTCACCAGCATTTAAGGCCAGCCGCGCCGAACAGTTAAAAATGGCCGTCGGGCTGGAAACCATCCTGCATACCCGCGCGCGTACGATGGGTGACCTGGTGGACAGTTCCGCGCGAACCACAGCGGTGGAAGCGGGCATGGAGCGCGTCACCGATGCGTTCGGCAAGCTCACGCTGATGGGTCACTTCGACGATATGAACAAATCGGTAAACGGTATGATCACGTCCGACGGCATTCTCTCCGGCACGTTCGCTGGCCGCCGCCTGGCTAAGCTCGGCATTAACGACAATATGGCCGCGCGTATCCGCAGCGAGTTCGAAAAACACGGTGAGGTAATCAACGGCTGGCATATCGGTAATTTTGAAAAATGGGACGATCAGCATGTGGCTGGCGTCTTCCAGTCGGCGGTGTTAAAGGATGTGAACAACACCGTTATCACCCCGGGCATCGGCGATACGCCACTCTGGGCCAGTACGCCGCTGGGTAAAACCATCTTCCAGTTTAAATCGTTCGCTACCGCGTCTTATAACCGCGCTACGCTGGGCGGCCTGCAGGAGGGAACCGGTCAGTTTTATTACGGTACCGCTTTTCAGATTGGGCTTGGCGCGCTGACGTACGCGCTTAAACAGTCGGCAAATGGCAAAGAGGTTGACTGGTCGCCGAATAAGCTGGTACTGGAAGGTGTTGACCGCTCCGGTATTCTCGGCCCGCTGATGGAATATAACAATATGGCGGAAAAGGCCTCCGGCGGTATGGTAGGGCTGGGGGCTTTGCTCGGCACCGGAACACAGTCACGTTATGCCAGCCGCGGCTTTATTGGCTCTGCACTTGGCCCGACATTCGGCCTGCTCGATACCATTACTGACGTGACCGCTGGTGTGCTAAATGGCGATGCTGGCGATCGGGTACTGCATAATGTCCGCACGCTGCTGCCGGGTAACAATCTGTTCTGGATTGCGCCGCTGATAAATCAGGTTGATCCTGGCATGCGGTAATCGGTCGGGATTCCGACCTCTGGACTGTTCCATCATAGCCCTGTATTCACTACGGGGCTTTTTTATGCATCAGGATTACAAAACACGCCTTACTGCACTGAGCGATAAACTCACCGACGTGGTGCTGGAAGAAGCCGATCCGGAGAACTGGCCGGGGGCAGGGAAGAAGCCGAGCGAGCTGACCAAAGATGAACGCGGCGATCGCTACTGGGATAAAAAGAACGCAGCCGCATCACTGACACTGCTGATTAAGGTGCACTCCCTGATTGGCATGCAGACACGCGGCGGTACACCATCCGATAATCCTGGTCAGGATGATGAAGCCTTTGCGCTGGGTCAGCAGGTATCGAAAGCTGAGCGAGAGGCGGCCGCAATTATTGAGCGCCTGCAGAAAGGGAAAAAATGATATCGTTCCTCGCCTTCTTTCTCATGTGGGCGGAACGGATGCAGTGGAATGTACCGGACTGTCACTATAAGGCCTGCCACTGGCTGGAGCATCGCGGTAATCTCGCGGTGCTTCGCTGTTTCCGTGGTTTCGGTAAATCAACGATCCTTGCGGTTTATAATGCCTGGCGATACTACTGCGATCGTCAGTACCGCATTCTTCACCAGTCGGAATCCGATCCTACAGCCCGTAAAACTTCCCGCGATACGCAGAACGTTCTGCGCAACCACCCTTTGACGAAAGGTATGTTACCTGACGGTATCGGCACGGTTGAGCAATGGTGGGTTAACGGTTCGCTGGATATGCGTAACGCCAGCATGTTCGCTAAAGGCATCCTGTCGAACGTTACCGGCTCCCGCGCGAATGAGTGCCAGAATGATGACGTAGAGGTGCCGGGTAATATCCAGACGCCGGAAGCTCGCGAAAAGCTGCGCTACCGTCTGAGCGAACAGACTCACATTCTGATCCCTGGCGGCCGCAAACTGTTTATCGGTACACCGCATACGCATGACAGCCTCTATGACGAGCAGGAGGCCGCGGGTGCCGACTGCTTGACCATTAAGCTGTTTGAAAAAGAAAAACGCATAGAGGCGAAAGACGCCACGCAGCTGCGTTATGTTCTGCCGTTTCGGCCAGAGTATGTCTTTGCGGGTATTCACAAAGCTGCGCGCCTGCTTGTTGAAGATGTCGACTATAAGCTAACCGCCGACGGGGTCGAGTTCGCCGCGGCTCCAGATACAGTTATTGATTTTTATTCGGGCTGTGCATGGCCGGAACGTTTTGACCGCGCAGAGCTGGAATTACGCCGTAAAGAATGTCGTACTGTTAACGAGTGGGACAGCCAGTACCAGCTACACAGTAAACCCGTCGGTGAAGTTCGTCTCGACCCTGACCGCATCCGGGAATACAACATCCACCCGCAGATTCGATATGCGAACCGTACGGCCTCGCTCTGGCTGGGTAACGTGCAAATTGTTGGCGCTGTCGCCTGGTGGGATGTGGCCACAGGTAAAGTTAAAGCCGATGCTTCGGCATTCTCGCTGATGCTGACGGATGCCAGAGGGCATTTGTACTGGCACATCTGCCAGGAGCTTACCGGGGAGCTGGCAGAGTTTGACGATAATGACAAAATCACGGGCGGCCAGGTGGCACAGATAAAAGAGCTGGTGCTCAAATATCAGATCCCGGTTGTATGCGTTGAGGTAAACGGCCCCGGCAGCTTCGCGGGTAAATTGCTGCGTCAGGCGCTCAAGGGGACCGGGTGCGGCGTACGTGAAGAATTCAGCATTACCAACAAGCAGAAACGTATCCTTGATGCGTTTGAAGCGCCGCTGTCTTCTCGGTTCCTGTGGGCTCATACCGATGTACTGGACGGCCCTGTATATGACCAGATGCGCGACTTTAACCCGGCGCTGACCAACCAGCCGGATGACTTTATCGACTCTGGCGCAGGTGCAATTAGTCAGACCCCTGTACGCATCGGGAAAGTGGTCGGGATTCCGACCGGACATGCGCGCGAAGATTGGCAGTTAAGTGACGGAGATCATCTGGTCGACGTCGATTACTAACCTGCCAGAGGTTCACATCATGTCGGTACCTAACCAGACGCCCTACATAATCTATAACGCCAACGGTCTGACGACCGTTTTTCCTTTCGAGTTCTATATCATCAACGCCGGCGACATAACCGTCACAATCAACGGAGAACCGGTAACCAGCGGGTACACCGCATCCGGGGCAGGGAATGTCGGCGGTGGTGATATTATTTTCCTGACGCCGCCTGCAGCCGGTTCTGTTGTGATGCTGGAACGTGTGGTCCCAACCTATCGGCTGACAGATTATCAGGACAACGGTGACCTGCTGGCTGATACCGTGAATAAGGACTTTGATCGCCTGTGGATGGCTATTCAGCGCTATGGTATTCATCTGGGGCTTGCTTTGAAACGTCCTCTGTTCGGCGGTCCGTTCGATGCAGAAGGCTACAGGATTTCAAATCTGGCAGACCCCGTTAATGATCAAGACGCAGCGACAAAAAAATATGTTGAGAGCGTATCTCTTGCAAGAACATTAAGAGTCCCAGAAAACACAGTGCAAGCGGTGCCGTCGGTATCGATGAGAGCTAATAAGCTACTGGCTTTCAATGCCGCTGGAGATCCTATTGCAGTTTCACCCGCATCAGGTTCAGCATCAGACGTTCTGATTGAACTTGCAAAACCAACTGGTGCCGGTCTAAGCGGAACGACATCAGGCGGCACTGTTCAGTCTGACCTCGACAAGCTTAATAAACAAAACGATGCCTTTGCCTACATTGAAGATTATGCGAACCTCGTTGTGTCTGACGACTGGTCAGATGCGATTCAGGCAGCTCTAGACACTGGTAAGGATGTGGTAGGGGAAAAAGACAAGATTTACAAGGTGTCTAAAGTTTTGAAATCGAAGGGGCAGCAGCTACTTGGAGGGTTCAAATTAAACGTTACAAGGTATTCACTAGGGGTAACCGTTGCCAGCTCCACAGTTAAAGAAAATCCCGATACAAGAATAATGATGTGCTACGTAAGCTCAGCTTACGACATGGCAGAAATGCTTTATATAAAGTCATTAGGTTTCAATATTGTACATCATTATTTGGGTTTTGCTGATTCAGTTGATAGCGCTGGAAGCACGGCTCAGATGTTAGACAATGCTCATAGTGCTGGTTTAAAAGTATCCATTGGGACAGAGCAGGACCCTTTAGCAAAATCTGATTTGCCGGCTTTCATTGCAAGCATAGACAGTCACCCAGCAGTATATATGTACGCTGTTTATGACGAACCTGGTGCAAGAGGTATCAGCGTTGCCGATCAAGACGCTAAAATAAACGTTCTTCGTGGGGTTACCAATAAGACTTTACAGATGGTATGCCAACTCCCTCCCGGTGGACCATTTACCCAATGGTACTCAACAAACTATGATTTAGCCTTCGTAGATTCTTATTCAACGGCAACAAACGGCAACCTACAACAAAGGATTGCCCAAGACCTAAATAAAATGCGCCTTGATTTCGGCGTTATATCAGAGATGACTGGTGTAAAAAGAACAATCCCTTGCATAGGTGCTTTTTTATTCAACGGATCAAATATCTCTGGTGACATAGACCAAGTTGTTGGAGGGTGTAAGGTTTTTGGTACGGCTGGTAACGGAGAGTTTGCCGCCTTCGTTTGGGACGGGGAGGCTGACCCAGGAATAACTGACAGAATACGGACAAATTCACGCCTTCAGAAACTGGTTAGTGACCTGTCAAGCAAGATCTACAACAAAAACCTACAAACAAAGACGTATCTTTTTGGAGGGACATCCAGCAGCACTAAATGGCCATTGGATAGCTTACTTAAAGATATGGTGCCCACAGACCCTTCTTCAGATAATCCTGTTATAACGAAGAATGCATGGCCAACGCGCGTTGCTACAGGTGGTGGCGACAGCGATCACTCAACCACTCAAACAGGAGTGGAGTCTAGCGGAATAGCATTTAAAAATACGGATGCTGTACTCTGCTTAACCCAAAAATACTCAAAGGGTTGTTCAGGATGGGTTGAAATTAACCAGATTAATGGCGGTAGTAGCTTGGTTGGTAATATGTTTTTAAGCGCAACAGATGAGGGTTACAATATAACGGACATTGTAAACAATGTGGTAAATGGTTCTTCAGTTTTCAGGTTTGGATTTAACCCTGCTGATTATAATGCGTCCGGAAAAATGGCTGCTATTCACTTTGTGTTCCCCGCAGGCTCGGTGTTGAAATATCGGAATTTTTTAAGGGGAGCTATCGTTTATTCTGACTGGTGATTGATATCAAGCCGTCAATCATCTTGGCGGCTTGATATAATTTTTTTACCTCATTTTGAATCTATTCAAAAAAGAAATTAATGAGGTTGTTATAAGTAACACTGCCATATCAAAGCTGAAGTTCATGCCGAAAAGATGCTTGTCCATATCCCGATAACCTTCGCCAATGAAGGAGATATAGAATTGTGAAATACCTAATGAACAGCATAGGAACAATAGCCCTGAAATTTTATCACTCCTGAATGCCAGGCTAAATGCTAAAGCAAGAACAAGTAAAAAGAATCTTACATTTTTATATAATGCATCTTTTAAGTTAGTTATTTTTGCGTAAAATCCATCGTTGTTTATTATCAATGGCATGGCTTTGTAAACGTGGAAATAGTTCTCTGTTAACTGAGTTTTTACACCGTCATCAAAGGGTAGCTTTAACAGCATAGATGGATGTTTTAATATTTCTTCTATCGTTTCCTTGAAGGTTGCGTCTTTGTGTTTATTAAAACACTCTTCGCCAATTGATGTTGATACAACACCTGATTTCAAATCAAAACGGTTACCCCAGGAATCAATGCCTACGCAATTTTTATCGGCACCTTCAGGAAGTTCTATTCCGTTCATTCTTTCATATTCATAAACGCCGAAATATACTGAGTGATATTTGTTGTATGCAACAGTCGATGTTGTAAACATCATGCAAAGCAAAGAAAGAGCCAAAGAAATTGCGACTAAAGGTATTTTTAAAAGCATACCTTTACGGTCGTATATTAAGTAATAACAAAATAAAATCGCTGGGAAGTAGAAAAACTGACCTTTTGAGCAGGCTATTATTGTAACGCTAAGAAATGTTGTTAAATATGCTTCGGTTGTTCTTTTGTTTACAGTCAAAAGAAGTAGTGGAAGGAAAATTAAAAGCACCTGTTCCTGATAAAAAGACCCAAAGAATGCAAGGTTAGATGATGAAATTATTGGTGTCATGCAAAAAAGATATGATATAAATAAAATCCTTTTATCTTCTAACTCTGAAACTTTAAAGAACAGCGAAGAGACGATTAATACATAGAAAAATTTTAAAATAGATGAGTAGAGAGGAATGGAAAATGTATTGCTGAACAGATGAATAAATGATGCGTACGCGTATACAATCAGGCTGTACGAACTTTTGTACTCATAAGAGTTTAACGGGCTGAAAATCTCTTTTAATGGGTAATAGAATGGGAGGTTGTTACTAAAAGTCGGTATGCTTTCAATGAAAGGAAATACAGACCGGTAATAATCACCAGTGTTCATCATGATCAATGATGCAGATGTAAAAGAAACCAACAATGCTAACACTACCGCAACTAATGATTTGGTTGTTAAAAACTTCATTTGATTCCCTTCTTCAATAAATATCTCGGTCTATCTTTAGTTTCAACATATATTCGCCCAATGTATTCCCCCAACACTCCGATACCAATAAGCTGAATTCCACCAATGAATAGTATGGAAACGAGAAGGGAAGGATAGCCTCTGACAGCATTACCAAATGCAAGTGTGTCAATAATCATCCATGCTCCATAAAGGAACGCAACTCCCGCAACGAGAAGGCCGATATAAGTCCAAATACGTAGTGGGAACGTAGAGAAGCTGGTTATTCCTTCGAGTGCCAAATTCCACAACTTCCATCCGTTGAATTTAGTGCTACCAGCAACACGCTCAGCGCGTGCATATTCGACGACATCGGTACGGCCGCCAACCCAGCTAAGCACACCTTTCATGAAAAGGTTACGCTCTGGTAAGAGCTTGATATTTTCCACCATTTCACGAGACATCAGACGGAAGTCTCCAACGTTCTCCTCAATTTGCGGATTGCTTATTTTATTATGTAATTTATAGAACCATTCAGCGGTCTTTCGCTTTAGTCGACCATCAGTAGAGCGATCAGAGCGCTTAGCCAGCACCATATCTGCCCCTGCCTGCCACTTTTCTATTAGGTGCGGAATCACCTCTATTGGATCCTGCAAGTCAACGTCAATCGGGATAATCGCTTCACCGGTAGCGTGATCAAGTCCAGCAAACAGAGCGGGTTCTTTGCCAAAGTTTCTTGTGAATGACAGAGGAACAACAAGCGGATCGGCAACAGCAATCGCGTTAATAATTGATTCTGTCGCGTCTTTGCTGCCGTCATTGATGAAGACTATCTCGACTTCATGCTGCTTAAGCTCTTCAAATTCCCGAACCGTTTTATAAAAAATAGGTATGGCGTCTTCTTCATTGAAGACGGGAACGACCAGAGAAATTTTCATTTCGCATCCCTAAAGACAATGAACTTTGAATAGATAAATCCGCACACCAAGCTGATTGCGGAGAACAAGATTAACGTGATGATAGGGGCCATACCTGATTTATCAGCACACCAACCAACAGCAGCACTCAGCGAACCCATAAAGCCCACATAAAGCATGTAGCGCATAGTTGTAGTTGACGATTTAAAAGTGAATCTGGCATTAGCGAAGAAGCTGAATGACACTGCCACGACAAACCCTGCGAAGTTACCAAGAGCTTGCCCAGTGTGTAACCCATAGATACAAACAGCGAACACAATCCAATGAATGGCAGTGTTTATAACCCCGATTGATGTGTACTTTGCAAATAGCTTTAACATTATAAGAATCAGTGAATTCTGAAAGGTTTGAAGTTTAGCACTTGTTGTTAACCTAATCGACCTCCTTTATATGGTCGGGATTCCGACCGCTATCTCGCCATACCCTCATGCCACTAAACACATTCCCCCCGGGGGTAAGGCATGAGGATGAATCCACAAAATAACTGGCTGTCCTGGGTAGGCAATGGGCTAACTACTGTTGCTGCATATCTGGGTATTACCACTCTTGATTTAACCTACCTTGTCCTGGCCGTGCTCGGTTTTCTTCTTTCGCTTCTTGGCTGGCTTGATCGCCGCTCGAAAATCAAGGCGGATCGTCATGCCAACGCCGAACGCCTTGCTCTCGACAGGCAGCGTACCCGCGCGGTTATCGAGTTCCTGAGCAAGTCCGATTCACATAACCTCGAACAGGCCGACGAAGTTGTCGCGAAAGTACAGCGGGTGATGACTGAAACGGAGATTCAACCATGAAGCGCGCTACAAAACTAAGCGCTGCCGTTCTCGGTCTTGTGCTGGCCGGTGCACCTGCGTCGGTCATTCTCGACCAGTTCCTGAATGAGAAAGAGGGAAACAGCCTTACCGCGTACAAAGACGGCGGCGGCATCTGGACGATCTGCCGTGGTGCCACGATGGTGGATGGTAAACCGGTGGTGCAGGGCATGAAGCTTACACAGGCGAAATGTGACCAGGTAAACGCCATTGAACGCAATAAGGCGCTTGCGTGGGTAGACCGCAATATTAAGGTGCCGCTGACCGAACCGCAGAAAGCCGGTATTGCTTCGTTCTGCCCGTACAACATCGGCCCGGGTAAATGTTTCCCCTCGACGTTCTACAAGCGTATCAATGCTGGTGACCGGAAAGGGGCATGTGAAGCTATCCGCTGGTGGATTAAAGACGGTGGCCGTGATTGCCGTCTGACCAAAGGCCAGAAGAATGGTTGCTATGGTCAGGTTGAGCGCCGTGATCAGGAGAGCGCGTTAGCGTGCTGGGGGATGGATCAGTGACGATAAAAGCAAAGCTGTTAGCGCTGGCCGCTCTGCTGGCGCTGTTGATTGGTACATATTATGCCGGTTACCTGAAAGGCTGGTATGCGCACAGCGAGCGTGTTAACAGCGAGCATACAGCAAGGAACAAAAAGGCGGAGAAAGTCGTTGCTACTAGTGAGCAGAAAGCGGCAACGGCCAGCGCAGAAGGAAAAGTGGTTTACCGGACCATTTATCGCGACGTGGTGAAATATGTCAACGACCCGAATCATATTAAGTGCGATTTTGACGATCACGCTGTGCAGCTGCGGCAGCGAGCAATCGACGCGGCCAACAATATCCCAGGATTTGATGAGCCCGCCGTGCAAGGCAAGTAACGCCGGACGGGATAGCGACGAAGACCTGCAGGCGGATTCCCAGACAACGGAATGTATGCGGGAACTCCGGACGAATATCTATCGCTGGCAGGCATGGTACAGGGCAACGGAATAGCCCGTTTTGTTCCTCAATTGGGAGCGAAATCAAAACGGGTATCATTTTGGGTATCTCTCTAGATTGTAAATGTAAAACACAATAAATACAGGTGGTTACATGCTGTGTTTTACTCCTATTATCGGCACCATTTCAAACTCTTCCCAAGTCTACCGAAATCAACTAAAAGCCTGTATACTAAGGTTTCTGGCCCGTATCTTATCTCCTGTCATCAACTGGACTCAACCGAAATCAAGTCGCAGTTGGGGGCATAAGTGGGGGCATTCTGTGTTCGGTCCAGGGAGATGCCCCCAATGAAGCTTAATGCGCGACAGGTAGACGCTGCTAAACCCAGAGAGAAAGCCTATAAGCTGGCAGATGGTGCTGGTTTGTATCTTGAGGTTGTTCCCTCTGGTTCCAGATACTGGCGGATGAAGTATCGCTTCAATGGAAAAGAGAAACGTATGGCTTTTGGTGTCTATCCAACAGTGTCCCTTGCGCAAGCGAGAGCACTACGTGATGAAGCCAAAAAAAAGCTGGCCGAGGGCATCGATCCGTCTTTCGCCAAAAAAGAAGAAAAGCTGGTTCGCGATGTGCAGCTCAACAACACATTTCAGGCTGTGGCGCTTGAATGGCACGGAACGAAGGTGAGCCGGTGGTCAGAAGGTTATGCCTCCGACATTATCGAAGCTTTCAATAAAGATATTTTTCCCTATATCGGCCAGCAGCCGGTGAATGAAATCAAACCGCTGGTTCTGCTGAATGTGCTGCGTCGAATGGAAAGCCGTGGCGCGACAGAGAAGGCCAAGAAGGTTCGCCAGCGCTGCAGTGAAGTCTTTCGTTACGCCATCGTTACCGGTCGTGCGGAATACAATCCTGCAGCGGATCTAACCAGCGCAATGTCAGGGCATGAATCGAAGCATTATCCCTTCCTTACTGTTGAGGAGTTACCAGACTTCTTTAAAGCTCTCGCAGGCTATACAGGAAGCCCGTTAGTTGTTCTTGCCGCTCGTCTGCTTATCCTTACGGGAGTTCGTACCGGCGAGCTTCGAGGTGCTTTCTGGAGTGAGTTTGATCTTGAGAAAGCCGTGTGGGAAATTCCTGCCGAACGAATGAAGATGAAGCGGCCTCACCTTGTCCCCCTTTCTACCCAAGCGCTGGAAATCGTACAGCAGCTCAAAGGGATGACTGGGCAATATCCACTGATATTCCCAGGGCGAAATGATCCCCGCAAAACGATGAGCGAAGCGAGTATAAATCAGGTGTTCAAGCGGATTGGATATACAGGAAAGGTCACGGGACATGGCTTCCGTCACACCATGAGTACCATTTTGCATGAGCAGGGATTTAACTCGGCGTGGATTGAAACGCAACTTGCACACGTCGATAAGAATGCGATCCGTGGTACTTACAACCATGCGCAATATCTGGAAGGAAGAAGGGAAATGATGCAGTGGTATGGGGATTTTATTGATGAGCTAAGGATGAGAGAAGCTGTAGTGAATATGCGTGTTGCGGGGTAAATACAACAATGCATTAGCCATCTAGATTTATAGATGGCTATTGTTTAGTGTGTTTTTTTGTCTGCGAAGTAATTTGCTTTAGATTCTGCTCTTTGATTCGGGTTCAAGTGGTCAAAACAACGGTAGCATCAGTCCAAAGGCCTTCAAACTATAGGGCAGATTTGTCTACGGGCTCGGGGGCACTCCATATCTTGGGAAGGAGCGTCCATCACTTTGCCACCGCATCGGCACTGATATGCGGGAATAAATCACCTGTCAGCCGATAGCCAATTTTTCATACTCCTCCAACAAAGGGCTCATGACGGCTCCAGTGGCCGTCATGAGCGAGAAGCAGCTGTCACATCCATCAATTCAGTAAGCGAATCAAACGTCGGACGCAGTGAAATACCCAGCTCGATTATCCTGGAGTAAATCGAACCGTTTGAATAGTGATCCTGCCCAGCAACGGTGGACACAGCCTTACGCGAGGCTTTGTTCCTCAAATTGCACCGGACTTAGCCCGTAGTTGGGTACACAGGGGACAAATACATGGTGCTGAATGTCTTCTGATGTACGATTGACGTATATCGTCAAAACCCTTACCGTTGTGGTAATAGCCTGTCCATTTTGAGTCGTAATATAACCGCAGCAGCCCATCATCCAGGTGAAATTCTCGCCTAACGGCTTGAGGCTGTTGATGTGTTACCGACTGAGCTAGCGCGCCAACTTGATGCCCCAGCCCATAGGATCACTAAGATTATCAGCGGCAAACGCGAGATTACTAGTAACTCAGCACTACGGCTTGCTCATTGGTTCAGCGATTCTCCGCAGTTCTGGATGCACTTGTAGGCACAGTACGATTTGGAGCTTGTCGAAGCTGAGTTAGGAATAGCTATTAGATCGCTCCCTCCTGGCCCAATTGTTTAAGGTTACAAGATTAATAAACATATGAAGCCTGAACAGGGAAGCTTAATGATGGAGGGGAACAAATCCTTTGCTTACATTAATGAGTGTATTTGGAGGGGAAGTAGCGCATGACTGATACATCCTCAGACATCGTATTCCACTATCCACCGGAGCTGTTCCACCTCTTGGTGGATGTTGTGCCGTTGCTCAACCGCTCTAAACAAGATGTGCTGGTGTTTTTCCGCGGCGCAGGAGTACCTGACAGCATAACTTCTGATATTGCCTTTCACTTGAGGACTGCACCAAAGAATATCAACAAGTACCAGATGGTTCGCACGGTGCTTGAACGCCTCAACGCGAAGGGGGAACACACTCTCCGTGAACGGCGAGAGGTTCTGCGGCGTGTGGTGGACTTTGCGAACTTCGATTCGTGCTGGCCCGCTGACCAACTCAAGGCCAAGGGCCTTGTCGCCAGTATCCGCGAAGTCGTCAACCAAAAAGACGCTTTCACGCGCATGAACAATGCCCGAGAAGAAGAACGGCAAGCCCGACGCGCTGAATTACAGAGGATCGCAGCAGAAAAACGCGATCGCACTGAGAGAATCGAGTGTGCCAAACAGGGTTTATATACATTGTTTGGCACTACTGCGACGGCGCAGGAACGCGGAAAATTGCTGGAGACGGCTCTCAACAACCTTTTTCAAGCCTACGGTGTTCTCATTCGTAAATCCTTCCATTTAGTTGGTGAGGCGGGTGAAGGGATCGTCGAGCAGATTGATGGGATCATTGAACTCGGTGGGGTTCTGTATTTCGTTGAAATGAAGTGGTATCGCAATCCGGTGGGTAAGCCTGAGATTTCAGAGCATCTTGTGAGGCTCATGTCGCGTGCCGAGGTTCGAGGCATCTTCATTTCTGCCAGTGACTACACAGAACCTGCTATTCATACGGTACGTGAATTTCTTCAGCACAAAGTTCTAGTCCTCTCGACGCTTCAGGAGATCATCCGTCTGCTTGAGCGACAAGACGACCTTTCGGAATTCTTCACAAAGAAAGTCCAGGCTGCGCAGATACACAAAAATCCGTACTTCTGCCCACACGATAGCCAAGGAAAAGGTGCGTTATGACGGCGAGTTGGATGGACATCAATAAGCCGCAGAGCCCAGCGACCGTTGTTACGGCCGCTCAGGTGGCGAACGGCCCCATTATGCCGCCGCAGCAAAGGCTACTGTGACCTGCCCCCCGTTGATTAGTACACCCCGATGTTAGTAATGTCTTCATAAGCCACATGAGGACATCCCCATGAAGAAGCGTTTTTCCGACGAACAGATCATCAGTATTCTCCGCGAAGCCGA
Organism: Enterobacter sp. QK-SA4; assembly: GCF_056856775.1. NCBI lineage: Bacteria > Pseudomonadati > Pseudomonadota > Gammaproteobacteria > Enterobacterales > Enterobacteriaceae > Enterobacter > Enterobacter sp. QK-SA4. The sequence continues at coordinate 3,807,291 of NZ_JBXFXH010000007.1, read as the reverse complement.
AGCTGGGGTACCCGCCCGTGAACTCTGCCGCAAGCATGCCATTTCCGATGCCACGTTTTACACCTGGCGTAAGAAGTATGGCGGTATGGAGGTGCCTGAAGTTAAGCGCCTGAAGTCGCTTGAGGAAGAGAACGCCAGACTCAAGAAGCTGCTTGCCGAAGCCATGCTGGATAAAGAGGCGCTTCAGGTGGCTCTTGGGCGAAAGTACTGACGACAGACCAGAAGCGGGAAGCCGTGATGTTGATGTGTGATGCGACCGGTCTGTCGCAACGTCGTGCCTGCAGGCTTACAGGTTTATCCCTGTCGACTTGCCGCTATGAGGCTCACCGTCCGGCTGCTGATGCGCATTTATCAGGGCGCATCACTGAGCTGGCACTGGAGCGCAGGCGTTTTGGCTACCGTCGTATTTGGCAGTTGCTGCGCCGTGAAGGGCTTCATGTTAATCATAAGCGCGTGTACCGGCTTTATCACCTCAGTGGCCTGGGCGTAAAACGCAGAAGACGTCGTAAAGGGCTGGCAACAGAACGTCTGCCGCTGCTCCGTCCGGCGGCGCCCAATCTGACCTGGTCGATGGATTTCGTCATGGACGCACTTTCCACCGGTCGCAGGATCAAGTGTCTTACCTGCGTCGATGATTTCACAAAGGAATGCCTGACGGTCACTGTTGCCTTTGGGATTTCAGGCGTTCAGGTCACGCGTATTCTGGACAGCATTGCACTGTTTCGAGGCTATCCGGCGACGATAAGAACTGACCAGGGGCCGGAGTTCACTTGCCGTGCACTGGATCAATGGGCCTTTGAGCATGGTGTTGAGTTGCGCTTAATCCAGCCGGGCAAGCCAACGCAGAACGGATTTATTGAGAGCTTTAACGGACGATTTCGCGATGAATGTTTGAATGAGCACTGGTTCAGCGATATCGTTCATGCCAGGAAAATTATTAATGACTGGCGGCAGGATTATAACGAATGCCGCCCGCACTCCACGCTGAATTATCAGACACCGTCTGAATTTGCAGCGGGCTGGAGAAAGGGTCATTCTGAGAATGAAGATTCCGACGTTACTAACTGAGTGTTGTATCTAATCGTGGGGGCAGGTCAACTGACTTACTCACCAGACGAGTGGGAGGGATTCGTCGAGGAATGGGCTTATTACTGTCTCAAGGCGAAGTACAAACACGTCCAGCGTTTCTCTGGGGCTGGCGATATGGGTATCGATGTCGCCGGGTTCGTTGGCGATGAACGCCTTCAGGGGGTGTGGGACAACTTCCAATGCAAGCACTACGGCAATGCCATCAGGCCTAGCGATGTTTGGGTTGAGTTTGGCAAGATCATCTGGTACTCGTACAAAGGTGAATACACGGCACCTCGTCGCTACTACTTTGTTTCGCCACGAGGCGCTGGTACGTCACTTAGCCGCCTATTTTCGAACGCCACAAAGTTGCGTGAGGAATTGTATGCAAACTGGGATAAGCATGTGAAAGATGCGATCACTAGCACACAAGAAGTGTCGCTCGACGTGAAGCTCCGTGCCTATATAGACTCATTCGATTTTACCATCTTCGACGCCAAGACTGCACTTCAGCTTATTGACGCTCACAGAGCCACGCCGGTTCACACAGCGCGCTTTGGTGGTGGACTGCCAACGCGGCCTGCATCCGAAAAGCCGCCCCAAGAAGTTGCCGCCACTGAGAGCCGCTATGTGACCCAGTTGTTCGGCGCATACAGCGAGCACACAGGAACAATAGTGACTGACCCTTCGGCCTTGTCCGTGCCGAAACTCAAGGATCATTTCCGCCGCCAGCGCGAGGCGTTCTACGAGGCTGAGTCGCTGCGGGTCTTCGCACGTGATAGTGTCCCGCCAGGCACATTCGAATCTTTGTTGGATGACATCCATGATGGCGTTATTGACACACATGACGGGAACCATGCCGACGGCTACGAAAAGGTCTGCGCTGTCACCAAGGCCGCCCGCGACATGCAGATTACAGCAAACGCCCTCATAATTTGTACGAACCCCAAGGATAGAGACGGAATCTGCCACCAACTTGTGAATGAGGAGCGTCTTCGGTGGACACGATCATGAGCCAAGTACATAAAACAATTACCTTCAATAGCCCACTTGAGGCTGGTATCCGTGCAGTCTCGATTCTAGGTGCAGCCTACCCGCAAGCCTATGATCTCCAGCGGCTTGTGGCCCTTGACTACCTTCTTGTTCATACAGGTGATATTAACGGACCAGACAATTTGCACCCACCGACACCAATGCCCTCTGCTGAATTGCTCGTGCGCCGCAAATTGGTTGAGCAATCACTGTTTCTGATGATGACCCGCGACCTCGTGGAGCGCGAAGTCACATCTGAGGGAATCAAGTACGGTGCAGGCGAAAATGCTGCAACGTTCCTGTCATTAGTATCTTCCAACTATTTGCTTTCCCTGAAGGAACGTGCTGTATGGCTTGTCGAAACCACTGGTGATCTGACGGATGAACAGTTCAAAAGCATGATGCGCCGTTTCTTCGATAAATGGGTCGAACAGTTCCATGGGACTGAGCAGAGCTTGGGAGGTGAGCTATGACGGCAGTAACTCCCGGCTTACGCTTACGCTTTCTCGGTTTTTTTGGGCCAGAAAAGCCACCCGCAACAGTGACCTTCGGTGCTGGCCTCAATGTTATTTACGGCGCATCGAACACTGGAAAATCTTTCATTGTCGAAGCCATCGACTTCATGTTCGGTGGAAAGCCCCCCCTGCGCGACATCCCTGAGCGTGTTGGCTACGACCTTGTTCTCTTGGGGCTTGAAACCCTTGATGGGGAGTTATTTACTCTCTGGCGCAGTATAGATGGTGGTGGTTTTCGGCTCTACGAAGACTTGCACCAGACGCCACCAACTACTGAAATTCCGTATACGCAGCTTGACGAAAAACACAGCGATAAGAACAGTACGAACCTTTCATCATTCTTGCTGGATCTATGTGGCCTTAGTGGCAAGCGTGTGCGCAAAAACTCCCGGAACGAAACCATTAGCTTGAGCTTTCGCAACATTGCGCGTTTGATGATCGTCGATGAGACGGAGATCACACAACAAAGTTCTCCACTCATCGATGGTAACCCCACCGCCAACACGCCGAACTTGGCTACATTCAAGTTACTTCTAACTGGTGCAGACGACTCCGCATTGGTCGCCACCACTAATAAGAGTGGGCCGGAAGAATTATCGCGCGAGGCACAATTGCGTCTTCTCGCCCAGCTTCTTGACGACTATCGAGAGCGACTCAAGGAGTTGACAAAGAGTCCGGAGGAACTGGAGGAGCAACTTGAGAAGATTGATTTCTCACTTCGTCAACAGGCGGTCCAGGTTAACACCACTGAAGATGAGTTTCAGAAGGCTGCTGGGAAGCGGCGAGAATTGCGCAAGAAACTGGAAGCAAGCCGAGAGGGACGAGCAGAGGTAAGTACGATGCTTGAGCGATTCAGGCTGCTCGACAGACACTACTTGTCCGATATTGAAAGGCTACGTGCTATTGAAGAAGGTGGGACGCTGTTTAGCCTACTAAGTGCCGAGCATTGTCCTCTTTGTGGAGCCGACCCCGATCACCATCGCGCTGATGCTGGGTGTAATGGAGATACTGATGCTGTCGTTCAGGCTGCACGAATGGAGATTGCCAAGATCGAAGTTTTACGCGCAGAACTTGTAGCTACCGTCCAAAGCCTTGAGCGCGAAGGTGCCAGCTTTGATCGCAGAATACCTACTGTTGTTCAAGAGCTGGAGTCAATCTCAGAGTCAGTTGAAGAATTGCTCGCACCCAAGCTCTCGACCCTTCGCAAGTCCTATTCAGACTTTGCCGACAAGCGGGCCCAGGTGCGCGAAGCGCTGGCACTATACGCCACTGTGCAAGACATGGAACGCCGTCGCGCTGCTCTTGAAAAGGGTACTGAAGACGAGAAGGCTGGGGTGGCTGCTAACGCAGATCTATCAACCTCTGTATCCCATAGTTTTGCTAAGACTGTTGAAGGCATACTGACTGGTTGGCACTTCCCTGAGGCTGGGGATGTGTACTTCGATTCCAAGACACGGGACCTTGTCATTGCTGGAAAACCGCGTAGTGCTTTTGGTAAGGGCCTTCGTGCGATTACGCATGCAGCTTTCACCCTCGGGCTGCTTGCTTTCTGCCGTGCGCGTCACACACCACACACGGGATTCGTTGTGCTCGATTCTCCCTTGCTAGCATATAGAGAGCCAGATGGAACGGAATATGATTTAACCGGTACTGACCTTCAAGATCAGTTCTACGCGTATCTTGAGGCACTGCCTAGGGACACACAAGTCATCGTTATTGAGAACACCGACCCGCCTGATGCAATCATGAAGCGTGAGCAATCTCTTATGTTTGGCAAGAACCCGCACCATGGCCGGTACGGTCTTTTCCCATTTATAGCGGATCCTGAGCAATAAATGGACTGAGTCCATGACCGTGGACATGTCCTATCCTCACGACTAGGCCAGTTCGAAGGCCTCCGGCCTGATGCCACCAAGATGGCTGTGGCGTCAGGCCCGATTGTAGAACATTTCAACGTTATCAAAGATATTCGAGTCATTTAAATATTATTACCATGGGTGCTCACCATGCTAGATAGCTGATACTTACAACCCCTGTATCATGGTCGGTAACGAAGATTTCCTATAGTGACAACGACCGACCTGCTTTCTGTCCATCTCTGAAATCGGCCGATGAATCAGTTCCCAGCCTGTATCATTCTGTGTAACAACCACCGGTGTATGGCAGGAGCCACAGACCAGGGGTCTTGCATGCAGGAAAGTGAGTTCATCAACAGCCACCCACTCTCCGTCGGCAGTAATCACATGCTCTGTTGCTCTGAATTTGATAACTATCTTCACCGCTCTCCAGGTACAGAAGGGAATGAGTTACGGCCACCAGGGAGATCAACAGGGCAGGTATCGCCCCTGACGGTTCGGCAGAGCCTACCAGCTCTGCCGTTTTACTAAATCGGGCTAAAATCCCGACCTGTCGGGACGCCTGTAAGGTATATGAGCAGACGAGTAATGTTGGAGGATACCAGAGCCTCGTCAGCAGACCTGTGTTCAGCTTCTTACTGATCCGGATGTCCGCTTTTGGCACAGAGCAGACAACCTACCTGAGTTGAAGGTCCGCTATGAGCGACAAGCAGACGTTCGTATTTGAGTCGCCATAAAACTTGCTCAAAATCTCGTGTTTCAATTAACTGGGAACAGATCAGTGAGGCTTTTTATGGTTCATATCTCCGCACACTGCTTCGTTTCAAGGTCCATAAGCCGTGTAGAAATCTGCCACCCGGGCGACCTCTTGCAAGAGTCGCTTTGCTTAATTTCAGCACTCACTTCGCTCCGGCTGCGGCCTTGCCGTTACCGCTTTGCGTTCTGCTCTAGCCCCGAGTGTTAGTTCTGCTGTTGGGAAGCGAGATTACTCAATCACTGGGTTAACAAAAATGACTTTAATGTTTTCATTAAAACTGCTATTAAAATTTATCAAGAATAAGGAATAAGAAATTTCTGTAATTATTATAATTATGTCTGAGTTTCACAGGATATCGTCGTTAGATGATAAGTGGATTAACTAATTGATTTAGAAGTTTAATTAATCTGTGTAGGGAGGCGCATGAAGCTTGAAGCAATACGTTTATCTGGTTTTCAGTCTTTTGGGTATGAAGCAACAGAACTCAGCCTTGAAGATATAACATATATCATTGGCCCTAATGGTTCAGGTAAAACCGCAGTTCTTCAGGCTTTGTGTCGACTTTTTGCATTCGACCCCGCGTTAAGGCGGATCCAGCGTTCAGATTTCCACGTGCCCTGTGATGAGGAGGACGTTCCGCTTGAGCGCCAGTTGTGGATAGAGGCTGATTTTCTGTTTCCCGAACTGGAAGATGACGAGGACAACAGTACCGTAGCACCCCACTTCAGCCATATGCGACTGGACGAGCCAGATGGGGTTCCGCGCGTGCGTTTTCGCCTAACGGCAACTATGGGGATAGATGGCGACATTGAAGAAGCTCTGGTATATGTTTTGGAAGTTGATGAAGATGAATCACCTCTAAATACCGCTCAGGTTCCACGCTCCGAACGTAATCATATCCATGTACACTATCTGCCTGCCAGACGTGATCCCGCTGACCATATTGCGTACGGTGCGAATGCATTACTCGGGCGTTTACTTCGCGCTGTTCGTTGGGACGATGAGCGTGAAACGATTAAAAGCCTGACCGACCAAATAAGCGTCAGCCTTGCGGCCAATCCCTCGGTGAATGCATTTAGTGAGATTTTAAAGACAACTTGGGCAAAACTGCATAGGGGTAAATTTTTTGCTGATCCTAAAATTACTTTTGTCGCGTCAGAAATTGAACCGCTGTTAAGGCATCTGTCTGTTTCATTTACCCCAAGTCACGATGGCTCATTTGTAGATTTTTCAAGGCTGAGCGATGGCCAAAAATCCATGCTTTACCTTTCACTTGTGTTATCGTCTCAGGCTATTGGCAAGGCCGTGCTTGCAGAAGAAGATATATCATTTGATCCCGAAAAATTACGTCCTCCGGTCTTCACACTGGTAGCCCTTGAAGAGCCAGAAAACAGCCTTTCCCCACATTATCTGGGACGCATTGTTAACTCCCTGAATGCCATGGTTGGAAACCTAGATGCGCAAGCTCTCATTGCGACGCATGCGCCCACAATGCTGCGCCGGGTAGCACCTGAGTTAATACGTTATCTTCGACTGAATGAGTCACGAGAGACGCAGGTCACTTGTATTAAATTGCCTGATGAAACTGATGAGGCACATAAGTTTGTTAGGGAAGCAGTCCAGGCGTTTCCGGAAATCTATTTTTCACGGCTGGTGGTGCTTGGCGAAGGTGACAGCGAAGAGATTGTGCTGCCACGCTTGCTTCAGGCCAAGGGTGCGCCCGTTGACGAGTCAGCGATCACTGTAGCACCTTTAGGGGGGCGGCATGTAAACCATTTCTGGCGTCTGCTTGCAGCATTAAAGATCCCCTATTTTACACTGCTTGATCTTGACGTTGCCCGCTATGCGGCAGGGTGGGGAAGAATTAAGTACGTAAACGATCAATTTGCGATACATCAACCAGGGAAAAAACTTCCAGAAGATTACGGAATTCCAAAATGGGATTCTGAAAAATACAAAATTCGGGGCTATGAACATTATCTCGACATGCTTGAAGAGCGCAGCGTATTTTTCTCCTACCCGATGGATTTAGACTTTGCAATGTTACTTGCGTACCCAGAAGCCTATAACGTTGAGGAGGAGAAGCCCGACGATGCAACTATAAAAGCTGTTCTTGGAAAAAGTCATTACGATTCATCCCAGTACAGGGATGATGAATTAGCGCTTTTTAATACCTATCACCAACGTTTCAAGCTCGGCAGTAAACCCGCAGCTCACATTGAGGCGTTAACTCAGCTAAATGATGCTGATCTACTTAAAAACATGCCAGATTCACTGGACAGGCTGGCTGATGCGGTTATTGCCAAACTCACGGAACTGCCAGAATGATTACTGTCGAAGAATGGCAGCCCGCAGATGGATTGATGCTGGAACCTAATGCGAAACGTGCAGCGAAAGCGCGTAAACGTTGCTTGGCACTGACTGCTGGACCGGGGGCGGGTAAGACGGAAATGCTTGCACAGCGTGCTGACTTCCTTTTGCGAACAGGAACGTGTCGATACCCCAAAAGGATTCTGGCGATCTCATTTAAGGTTGATGCCAGCAGAAATCTGGCAGAACGCGTTGAACGCAGGTGTGGAAGATATCTGGCTTCTCGCTTTGACAGTTTTACCTTCCACGCATTTGCCAAACGCATCATAGATCGATTTAGGCCGGTACTTACGGGAGAATATGCCTTAGATGCTGGTTACACCATTGTAGACAAGAAAAGCGGGACGTCTCGTCACGAAATAGCATTCGGCGATCTGGTTCCTTATGCAATTAAAATATTGCAAAAGTCAAAAATAGCCCGAAATGCAATCCGGCAAACTTATAGTGACATTTTCCTTGATGAATTTCAGGACTGCACAAATTTACAATATGACTTGGTAAAAATTGCTTTTAAGGGAACAAAAATTCGACTGACTGCAGTCGGTGACACAAAACAGAAAATTATGGCTTGGGCAGGTGCTCTGGACGGCATTTTCCAGTCCTTCACAAAGGACTTTAATGCGGTGCCGCTCAACATGTATCGCAATTTCCGCTCAAAACCAACTTTGCTGCGTGTTCAGAACGAAATTATTCGTAAGTTAGATCCTGACTCTGTAATGCCTGATGCTCAGCTGGAAGGGGACGAAGGGGAGGTTTTTGCTTGCAAATTTGAAGACAGTCAAACTGAAGCTATCTATCTGGCTGACCTAATTTATGAATGGATTAACACAGAGAAAGTACCTCCAGCTGAAATTGCAGTCCTGATCTCTAAACAACCAGATTTATATGCTGATCACCTCTTCAGAGAGTTAGAGCAACGCGGAATTCCCTACCGCAATGAGCAGCAAATGCAGGACATTACTGTCGAACCAGTGGCTAGGTTAATCGTTGATTACCTATCATGCCTGTATGGACATCGGGAACCTAAAGCCTGGATTCGTCTGATGAATCAGCTGGTTCCCTTTGCTGATGAAGAAATTCAAACCAACGTACGAAAAGATCTTGATCACCTGATTAAAAAGCATCGTAAGGGGGTGTCTGAAGCAAAAAAAACGGACAATCCCTTTTCGGAATGGTGGACATTTAGTCGCGCTTTCTTGAAGCATATAGGTTTACAGATGCTTGTTGCCTTATCGCCTGAATATGAGTCCCATGATCGTCTTAAACAGGTTGTGCGCGATGTTGAAGCACGTATTAAAGATTTACTGAAAATCGAATCTGATTTACCCCTCGCATTAAAACGATTTAGTGATGATCAAGCTGTACGCATTTTGACCATTCACAAAAGCAAAGGATTAGAGTTTGATTCGGTTGTAATCATGGCTATAGAAAATGAGATTTTTTTTGGTGATGAAGAAGAGAATCGCTGTGCGTTTTTTGTCGGTGTTTCGCGAGCAAAGAGACGCCTTATTTTAACGCATACTAACAAGCGTGATGAACCTGCTAATGCCAGATATTGGAAAGTTTTTAGGACTGCTCAAGTAGAGTATTTGGATTATGTACTTCCGTTTGTGAGGTAACGGCCAGTCCCAAAATTACTTATAATTCCACTTTTATTTTCACATGGTTTAGGGCTAAACAGCATTAATTGTTACAATTGGTTATTCTAACATCGCTCAATAATAGATATGGAGTGCCATTTTCAACGTCCGCTCCTGGCACGAAGCGGACGTGTTAACGAAGCTGAAGGTCCGCTGGGAGCGAGGAGCGGAAGTTGCGTACTATCTTTTATGGCATAGTAGTGTAGGCATCCCGCTGAATATGGCATATTCATGTGTAGGAAACATTTGAAAGGAGATAGAGCCAATGTTTCGTGTAGATATAATAAATAAGACACTAATCAAACTGAAACCAACAAACTTCTCGGAACTTGGGCTGAAGGAACGTTTCGATATTCAGGAATGGATCGAAAAAAGCCCGACTATTTTAGGTGAGGAACTACTTGTCATTGGCAAAGAGGTCATCCTTGCCTCTGGTAAGCGCCTTGATTTGCTTTGCGTAAATAAATCGGCAGCACTTGTTGTGGTTGAGTTGAAACGGGATGATTCTGGTTCGTCCGTTGAATGGCAGGCAATAAAGTATGCATCGTATTGCTCAAGTCTCTTGCCTGGTGAGATTTTTAAGCTATACGCGTCCTATTTAAACAAGACTGAATTTGATGCGACTAAAAAAATTGAGGAATTTATTGATGCTGACATTGAGTTACTTAATGCGAAACAGCATATTATTTTGGCCTCAAAAGAGTTTAACTCTGAAGTTATCTCCGCAGTATTATGGTTGCGAGAATATGGCATAGATATTCAATGCACTCGGATCGCTCCATTTATCGATTCTGATGGTGAGCTATTTATCAAGCCGGAAACAATTATTCCGTTGCCGGAGGCTAAAGATTATATTGAACGAAAAGAAGTTAAGCAAAGAACAATTGCTTCTAATCAAGATGAATGGACTGGTAGTTGGTTCGTGAATGTGGGCGAATGCGAGTATCGAACTTGGGACGATAACAGACAATTTGGCTTTATTGGTGCAGGTCAAGGGAAGGTGTATTCATCTGCACTTAATCGTCTTGCAGTTGGTGACAAAATTTATGCTTACATGAAGGGATGCGGTTACGTCGGCTTTGGGGAAGTGACCAAACCAGCAGTTATGATTCGCGATTTCATGACTGATTCGAATGTTCCTCTACTCTCCGCAGGATTGAAAGCGGAACACCCAAACGCAAACTCTGACAATGAAGAGCTTTCCGAATGGGTTGTTGGTGTTCGTTGGATCAAGTCTCTTCCGAGAGAACAGGCGAAAACATTTTCTGGCATCTTCGCGAACCAAAATATCGTCTGTAAATTGCGGCATGAGCAGACATTAAAATTTGTGCAATCTGAATTCGGTCAGTAAGCACTGATTTCAGCGAGTTCGCTGTTGGCATTAAGCGAACGAGTTGGCTGAACTGAAGATCCGCTGTGAGCGATCTGCGGTCATTCATTTCCAGAGCCCTAATAGCAAACAACTTTGCCAATTTGTGGATCACGCCTGTTCTGCAAAACAATTTTAATTGATGAATTAAAGTAACCGTAGTGTTTAGCCAGGCTCATCGCATATCGTTTTTATGTCGTCAAAACTTAAGGTTGATTTGCACCTCAACCATAAGGACGAAGTATGTCAGTTAAAAAACGTATAGCCATTACCGGTGCTTCAGGAAAAATTGGCAGGGTAACTGTAGAGCGGCTCGAGAAAGCGGGTTATGACCTGTTCCTCATAGATAAAAAAGATCCGCTAACTGATGCCCATCCTGCGATGATTGCAGATCTAGAGGATTTTGGTGCAACAATCGACGCGCTTTCCTCCGTAGGAGAAGACGTTTACTCACGACCCGAGCAGGCAGCCTTTGATGCCGTTGTTCACCTCGCCAGTATTCCGCATCCTCGTATGATCCCGGATTCTGACGAATTCAGAAATAATATGCTTTCTACGTTCAACGTTTTTGAAGCATCACGACGTCTGGGAATTAAAAATATTGTCTGGTCATCAAGCGAGGTTCCTACCGGCGTTCCTTACGATCAATGGAATGCCCCATATATTCCTGTTGATGAAAACTACCCGGCCCGGGGGCTCAGCATTTATGCGCTGACTAAAGTGCTGGGTGAAGAAATGGCCCGTCAGTTCTGTCTTAACAACGCTGATATGCGGATTACCTGTCTGCGGCTTTCTAACGTTATGGCACCGGAGGAATATGCACAGTTCGAAAGCTGGCAGGATGACCCGACCGTCAGGCTATGGAACATGTGGGCCTATGTTGACGTACGGGACGTTGCCCACGCTATTGAGAAAGCACTCGAATATGAGGTCAGAGGTAAAGATGAGTTCTTTATTACCAGCGACATCACCTGCATGCGAACCCCTACACAGGAACTCCTCGATCGCTACTATCCCGATGTTGAACAACGTAAAAAATTTGTGGGTAATGAATCCGTGCTGAGCAGTGAAAAGGCAATGCGAGTCCTGGGTTACCGCCCGGCATACCGCTGGACCGACAGCGTCTGATGGTTACTTCCTTTCTTTGCTACCGGCCTGTAGAAGGTCGGTCAGTCCGCTCAACTGGAGAATCGTATGAATGAGAAAAAACTGGCACTCATAACTGGTGCGAGTAACGGTATCGGCCTGGCGCTTGCTGAAGAGTTTGCGGCTAACGGATACGATCTTGCCATCGTGGCGAGGGATGAAAAAAAACTATCGGTTGCCCGGGAACATCTGCAAAAACACTTTTCAGTTAACGTCCACGCCTTCAGTGCTGACCTGAGTGAATATGACCAGATAACTGACCTGCAGGCCAGAATGGATACGGCCGGTTTAAACCTCAGTGCGCTGGTCATCAACGCTGGCCAGGGCCTCGGCGGCGCCTTTAATGGTGGTACCGATCTTGATAAAGAGCTCAGGCTAATACGGCTTAACGTTGATGCTGTGGTCCATCTTTCTAAAATATTTATTCCCCGGCTCGTTGAAAAGGGCAATGGACACGTTCTTATCACCTCCTCGCTCTCCGGCTCGGCGCCAATACCTTTCGAAGCGGTTTACGGGGCGTCGAAGGCTTTCGTCAATTCCTTCTTTTACGCCATACGTAACGAGCTGATGGGAAGCGGTTTATCGATGACGCTTCTGATGCCCGGGGCAACGGAAACCAATTTCTTCAAAAATGCAGGACAGGCAGACACGACAGTAGGATCCATGAAAAAGGATGATCCAAAAGAAGTGGCAAAACGTGCTTGGTATGCCCTGATGACAGGACATGAATTTGTCTACGGCAGTGAATATGCCGAGTATGAAGGCGAGGTGATGAACAGAATGATGAGTGAGTCACACAAGGCTCAGCGTCACCGCATCATTTCTGAACCCGATTCTGCCATGAAAAAGTAAATCAGCACGGCGCAGGGCATCAGCCCAGCGCCTCCTTCAGCAGGGTAAATACAACACCAAAAGCATGGTTGCTGACGGCCTCGTCGTAATACGTTTTGCCCGGAACATCGGCCCTGGGGTAGGTATAAGAATGAACCGCGCCGGCATAGCTCGTCAGCTGAAAATCACATCCGCAGGATGCCATTTCGCCGGCGAAAGCTTGTATCTGCTCTGTTGTTACAAAAGGATCGCTGGCCCCGTTTAATACAGCGATCTTGCCCATGATATTCCCTTTCTCCGCGGGGATACGCGTATCAAGCGTACCGTGAAAACATGCCGTGAGAGCCAGAGGCGCTCCGCTGCGCGCCAGTTCGAGAACGCAATGCCCGCCATAACAGAACCCTACTGCAGCGAGCTTTTCCGCATTTACGAACCGGAGCTCAGCCAGTCGAGCCAGCGGGCGCTACGCGATGCTCGATGACGGCAAGGGATTCAGCCTGGTGCCGTGGCGGCCGGTGATCGAGCAACGGCTGGGGCAGCAACTCGCCGCAACGGTGCGCGGCGGTGGCGTGTCGTGGGCGATCGGACGGCAACACGGGCCGCAGCTGTAGTGCCTTATCAGAAGCGGCCGTCGCCCTCGGCATGCAATTATGGGATTTTTACGCAAATAAATAGTATCTGCAAGCATTAACAGTTCATCTGGGCGTATGTACCGTGTCGGAGTCCACTTAAAAGGAGAGATTCCGATGACATCAGTTCAGAAACCGCTAGGCACCGGCTTTGGTGCTGCCTCGACCGCAGACGATGTGCTGCGCGGCATCAGCTTGGCAGGAAAGACCGCAATCGTGACGGGCGGTTACTCGGGCATCGGCTTGCCGACTGCGGAAGCGCTTGCGACCGCTGGCGCCACGGTCATCGTTCCGGCGCGGGACATCGAGAAGGCGACGAAGGCGCTGGGTCACATTTCCGGGGTGTCGATCGAGCCGATGGACTTGCTTGATCCCGCCTCGATCGACGCCTTTGCGGACCGAGTGCTGGCGAAGCATCCCATCGTCCACATCCTGGTCAACAGCGCCGGCATCATGGCCAACCCGTTGACGCGCGATGCCCGTGGCTACGAGTCCCAGTTCAGCACGAACCATCTGGGCCACTTCCAACTGTTCTGCCGCCTGTGGCCGGCCCTGGTTCGGGCGCAGGGCGCGCGCGTGGTCGCCGTCTCCTCTCAGGGGCACCACTTTTCGTCGGTCGATCTGAGCGACCCGAACTTTGACCACCGGGAATATGACCCTTGGGTTGCCTATGGGCAGGCCAAGACGGCCAACGTGCTGTTCGCGGTTGAGCTTGACCGTAGGGGGGCAAGTCATGGGGTTCGGGGCTTTGCCGTTCATCCCGGCCGGATTCTGACCGACATCGCTCGCTTCATGTCGCCCGAAGCCATCGTCGCGTCGGGCATCAGCGACGAGGCGGGTAACCCGATCATCAATCCCGAAGAAGGCACCAAGAATCCGCAGCAAGGCGCCGCAACGAGTGTCTGGTGCGCGACCAGCCCGCAACTGGACGGTATGGGCGGCCTGTATTGCGAGGATTGCGACGTGGCCGAACCGCGCGTCGGCCATCCGATCGTGGCCGGCGTGAACCCATGGGCGACTGACCCGGATACGGCGCGTCGGCTGTGGACACTGAGCGAGCGCCTGACCGGAGTGTCTGTCGAAGATTCGGATGGTGTCGCATGAGCACTGTGCCTGCCAGTGGTGAGCCGGTAAGCGATGCGGACTACTTGCAACTTTCGAGGTTGTTGGTCGAAATAATCTGGCGCTTGGATAACGGTCATGCCAAGACAGTGCATGAACTGTTTGTCGACGACGGCGCGTTGCATACCAGCGCGGCGCCGATCGTGGGGATGGAAGCGATGCGGGCGTGGGGAACCGAGTTCGACCAGAGCCCGCCTGGCATCCACCACGTGATGAGCAATGCAAGGTTCGTCGCTGCTGGCAAAGACCGTGCTGTCGGTACTTCGACGCTGACGGCGTACATGGTGCCCCAGGACGGCAGCCACCCCGTAACCGTTCCTTTGGCAGTCGGCGTCGATCACGACGAGTTCGTTCGCACTGCGGACGGATGGCGCTTCTTATCGCGCCGATGGCAGCCACTCTTCATGCGATAAAAAAGGAAATACCCATGGCAAGACTTTTCGAGGGAAAAACGGCCTTCGTGACTGGTGGTGGCACGGGAATCGGGCAAGCCACGGCCTTCGCTCTGGCAGCCGAAGGCGCCACCGTCACTGTCGCTGGCCGCAGCGAAAGCACGCTGCGCGACACCGTTGCAAGAATCGCGGCCCTGGGAGGCAACGCACGCCACGCGGTTTGCGATGTTACCGACGAAGCCGCGGTCGAGGCTGCGGTGGTCGTTGCAATTGGCGATAGCGGCCGGCTGGATGTCGCGGTCAATAGCGCAGGTATCGACGGCGGCAATCTGACCTACCCTACGGCCGAATATCCGAACGAAATATTCGACGACATGCTCGCAGTCAACGTGCGAGGGATGTTCTATTCGATGAAGCATGAACTGGCGCAGATGGTTCGCCAGGGGTTCGGTTCAATCATCAACATATCGTCTGGCGCGGGCCTCATTGGTCAACCCGGTTACGTGGGCTACTCCACGTCCAAGACAGCGGAACTGGGGCTTACGCGCAGCGCCGCGCTCGACTATGCCTCGAAAGGCATACGCATCAATGCCATTTGCCCGGCTCTGGTGAATACCCCGCTAATCGCCAAAATGACCGAGGAGAATCCTGAACTGCACAAGGTGCTGATTGCCGCACATCCCATCGGCCGCATTGCCGAGCCGTCTGAGATTGCCGATGCAGTGTTGTGGCTTGGATCGGAAAAGTCCAGTTTCGTTACTGGAATCGCGCTGCCTGTCGATGGTGGCTACACAGCGCAGTGACGCGGCCACTTTCTCAACAAGCAGAGGCTCTCTATGGCAACAACTTCTCCATCCATCGGAACACCGTTTGACCTGACGGCGCTTGTTGAAAGGCTGCAAGGTGCAGTGAAGTCTGGTGACTCTCAGGCGGCAATTGTGACGTTGAAGTCGGATTGTTTGGTGGTAGCCCCACTAGTGTTGCCGTGGGGCGGCACCACGCGCGGCGTGAGCGAGTTTGCCAAGACCCTGGAGATGATGACAGGAACCTTCGATGTCAATTTGGAAAGCTATGAGGCATTTCCAATTGGCGATCGTGCGATGGCGCTCATGCAGACCGTATTTACCTCGAAGCACAGCGGTCGCGCTGAACGCATGTCAATAGTCGAACTGTATTGCGGCGATAGCGACGGGATCTCCGAGATCGTCGCTTACTACCAGAATCCAAACCTCATCGCTGACTTGGCGAGTGGCAGTGGCCCAAGCGGGTCATAACGACCACCATGACCGCCATGCCGAATAAGGATAAACCCCATGCCAATCACACCTAGCTACACAGCAGAGGCAGTATCTACGGGCGATGGCCGAAACGGCCATGTGCGCTCCAGCGATGGCCTGCTCGATACCGACGTTGCCCTACCCAAAGCAATGGGAGGCGCGGGTAAAGCCACCAATCCCGAACAACTATTCGCCGCTGGCTACGCAGCGTGCTTTCACAGCGCGCTGCGCCACATCGCACAGCAGGATGAGGTGAGCATCGGAAACGACACCAGCGTGACCGTGCGCGTTGGAGTTGGCCTCAACGGCTCAGGCGGTTTCGGCCTTGAAGTCGCTCTGACCACACACCTTCCGGGGCTGGAGAAGACTTATGCGGAAGAGTTGGCCGCGCGGGCGCACGCAACCTGTCCGTACTCCAACGCCGTGCGCGGCAATGTGGCGGTTTCCATTACCACGAACGTGTGACCATAAAAAGCCCAAGGAGAGTTCATGGCAAAGCTCAAAGGTCGTGTCGCGTTAGTTACCGGCGCTGCAAGCGGAATCGGGGCCGGCATCGCCCGCACGTTGGTCGCCGATGGTGCGAAGGTCGCAATTGGCGACGTTGATGAGGTATCAGGAACGGCACTCGCAAGAGAGCTGGGCAGCAATGCGATATTCGCGCATCACGACGTCACCGATTCCGCTTCGTGGGAGTGCGCTCTAGACGCTACGGAAGCAGCGTTCGGAGGGCTTACCGCATTGGTGAACAACGCAGGCATACCTGGGCCGGTACTCCCTACTGCGGAAATCAGCATCAAGGATTATCTCCGGACCGTCGATGTGGATCAGCATGGCGTTTTCCTTGGTATGCACACGGCGATCCCGAGGATGATCGCTGCTGGCAGCGGAGCCATCGTCAATATTTCCTCGATTGCCGGGTTTTCGCATGTATTCGGTGCGCCGAACATCGCCTACACCGGAGCCAAACATGCGATCCGAGGCATGGTGAAAGCGGCTGCGGTGGAATATGCCAAACACAGGATTCGCATCAACTCGGTGCATCCAGGCACGATTCGCACGCCAGTTCTGGAGAGCTTCGGCCGTGATGCCGCGTTGAACCAACGAGTGTTGGACGATATTCCGCTCGGTCGAATTGGCGAGCCGGAGGACGTGGCGAAGGTCGTTGCCTTTCTGCTCTCGGACGATGCCGCCTATGTCACCGGCGTTGCGATCCCGGTGGATGGCGGAATCCTCGCCCACTGACCACCAAGATGCTGGCTTCATGGCCAGTGGTTACGGCCTGCCAATTTGTCGATGTGCATACGGTTGGCTCAACAGAGCGTAGCCGTATTTCTAATGAGGAGATTTTTGTATGCGATACAAACTACACGGGAAGTCGGGCTTGAGGGTTTCGGAACTCTGCCTGGGAGCAATGACGTTTGGTTCCAACTGGGGCTGGGGCGGCGATGAAGCGGCCAGTCGTGCGATGTTCGATGCGTTTGCCGAGGCTGGCGGCAACTTCATCGACACCGCTCACGTCTATACCGAGGGCGCAAGCGAACGGTTGGTTGGCGATTTCATCAGTGCTGACCGGGACCATTTCGTCGTTGCGACCAAGTACACGCCGCACATGGGCACGGACCTATCCAAGTCGGGCAACAGCCGCAAGAACATGCGCCATTGTGTCGAAGACTCTTTGCGCCGGCTCGGCACAGACTATATTGATCTCTACCTACTGCATTTCTGGGACTACACCACGCCGGTTGAAGAGATCATGCGCGGGTTGGATGACCTGGTGACTGCCGGCAAGGTGCTGTACGTGGCCGTCTCAGACGTTCCAGCTTGGCAGATCGCTCGTGCCAACATGCTCGCCGATTTGCGTGGCTGGGCACCCTTCATTGGCATCCAGGTCGAGTACAGCCTGGCCGAGCGAACTGCCGAACGCGACCTGATTCCTATGGCAGAGGAACTAGATCTTGGTGTGACGGCCTGGTCTCCACTGGCGCAAGGCGTACTGTCAGGCAAGTTTCTGAGCGGCGGATCGAACACGCCCACCCGCCAGCAACGCGAGCAGATTCCGCAACGCAGCTTGGAAATTTCCCAACTCGTGGTTGATATTGCCAAGGATGTCGGCCGCTCGCCTTCGCAGGTCGCCCTGGCTGCGTTGCGTCAGCTCCGCCCGGAGGCCGGAGTGATCCCGATCATCGGTGGGCGCAACGTCGAGCAACTCAGGGACAACCTCGGCTGCTTGGACTTGGTACTGGATGCTGCACACATGAAGGCGATCAACGAGAAGACGGCGGTAGAGCTGGGCTTCCCGCATGAGATGCTCAGTCAGGAAATGGTGAAGGACATGGCGTTTGGTCGGGACAACGCTAGGCGGCTGGACAACCACCGTATGCGTCGCCTTGGGCGCAATGCCTGACGCCTGCCTCTCCGACCAATCAGTGAGGTTTTTTATCTTTACCAGACATTAAAAAGATCAAATTCCATGACCCTAATATTCAATCGTTTGGCCCACAAGGCCGTCGCGTTCGGTACGCATTATTCTCGGAACGGCATCTTGGTTCAGGCCGCTTTCGCAATGCTCATCTGGACGGCGATGGCGATCCCATCGTTTGCGTCGTCGGCAGCCGTCGCTGGCGTCCCAACCTCTTTGAAAGAAAACACTATGAGCAAGACAACACTTACCGGCGAGGCTGCCGATCGCCTGGCCATCCGCGAACTGATCGACGCTTGGGCTCATAACGCCGACCGCAAGCTGCCAGCAAAGCAGGCAGCGTTGTTCACCGACGATGGCGTGGTGGAAGTCTATATAGAAGAACCAGGCAAAGACAGCAAGCCAGTGCAGGTGCTGCGCGGCCGAAAAGAGATCGAATCCGGCATTGGCGATGCGTTGAAAAAGTATGCGGTGACAATGCACCTCAACGGCCAGAGCACCATTCAGATCAATGGCGATTCAGCAATCAATGAAAGCTACACTCTCGCGCACCATCTCTGGACGGAGGATGGAGCACGGAAGCTGCTGGTGATGGGCATTCGCTATTACGACACCATCGTTCGCAAGGACGGCCGCTGGCTTTTTGCTGAACGCAAACTTATCATCGACTGGACGGATAGCCGTCCGTCCAGTCCCTGATTTGTAGAAAATCAGGACGTACTTCAATCAAGGCGCCGCCCCAGAAGCCTAGTTCACCTGTCGCTTTTGTGAGGCGGCCTCTTTCATTACTTTAGAGCGGTAGCGTTTGGGCGCTATGCCAACGATGCGCTTGAAGGCATTGCTGAACGCGCTCTCCGACGTATAGCCCAGCGACAAGGCCAACTCTGAGAGCGGATCGTCTTTTTCGACCAGCGCGCGCACGGCAAGACGCATCCGCCACTGGGCGAGATAGGTCAACGGAGCGATGCCCACCAGTTCCTTGAAACGAAGGGCGAAGTTCGTTCTCGACATCGCGGCGGCTTTTGCAAGGTCTTCCAGTCCCCACGGGTGGCCGGGATCGCCGTGCATGAGACGAAGCACGGTCGTGATTCGCTTATCTCGCAGTGCCTGCAACCACCCCGGAGGCGTTGCGCCCTCGGCATCAAGATGTCCCCGGAGGATATGCACGAGCATCAATTGAGCGAGCTGTGAGGAAGCCAGCATGGTGCCGGGGCGTTCCGCAGTCATCTCGCAAATCAATTGATGAAGCATCCATTGCAGCGATGATGCTTCGGCGGCATCTGCGCGCAAATGAATCAATGGCGGTAGCGCGTCGAGTAGAAGATTCGCACACGTCTCATCCATTTCGATGTGTCCGCCGATGTTGTAGAACTCATCGGCGCCGTTCCATCTTGCGATGCCATCGGCATCTGCATTCGCAAATACCGTGGCGGAGGGAGTTGGTTCAACATCCGGTTCGCTGCACATGACCAAGGCGCGTCGCCCATCCAACAAGATCACATCGCCTTGTTCCAGCCGCACCGGAGGCTGGTCCAACCCTTCCAATTTCAGCCAACAGCCGCCCTGCATGATTGCCGCGAACTTCGCGGCTCCTGGTACGGGGAAGCGGATTGCCCATGTTCCACCGGCCCAAAAGCCGCCGGAAAGGATGTGCTTGGCCCGCACTAGCGTGAGAATTTCAGATAAGGGGTCTGCTCGCATTTTGGGATTATTGCGAAAATTTTTCGCACTAACAAGCATTAATGGTTCTTTGTTTAGCCAATAAACTGTCTAAGCCGTAGTAGGCCGAGAGGTCCTTAGCGTGACCTCTCCTCGACATGTCTCGAAGGGCATCGGGGAACACGACATGAATTGAGACCCATGCAGGGTGTCACCGCCGAACGGGTACAGCCATCTAACGCAATTACTGGAGTTCAAGATGAAAATGCGAGCACTTGGCCGCAGCGGCTTAACCGTCTCCGAGATTGGCCTCGGCTGCATGGGGATGAGTTCGGTTTACGGTGCGCCAAAAGATAAGGGCGAGATGGTTTCGCTCATTCGCTACGCAGTGGAGCGAGGCGTAACACTGTTCGACACCGCCGAAGTTTATGGGCCACGGATCAATGAAGAGCTGGTCGGCGAAGCACTAGAACCCATGCGGGATAGGATGACGATTGCCACCAAATTCGGATTCGAGCTGGACCCCAATGGAGGAGAGATTCCGATTGGTTTGAATAGCCGCCCCGATCACATCAAGGCGACCGCGGACGCGGCACTCAAGCGCCTGCGCACAGACTATATCGACCTGTTCTATCAGCATCGCGTCGATCCCTCTGTTCCGATCGAGGATGTTGCCGGTGCTGTCGGCGATCTGGTGAAGGCCGGCAAGGTTCGATACTTCGGTCTATCCGAAGCGGGAATCGACACCATCCGTCGCGCTCACTCCGTACA
This sequence comes from Enterobacter sp. QK-SA4, assembly GCF_056856775.1. Lineage (NCBI taxonomy): Bacteria > Pseudomonadati > Pseudomonadota > Gammaproteobacteria > Enterobacterales > Enterobacteriaceae > Enterobacter > Enterobacter sp. QK-SA4. The sequence continues at coordinate 3,786,438 of NZ_JBXFXH010000007.1, read as the reverse complement.
CCCGGTCGCCGCTCTGGAAACGGAGTATTCGTTGTGGGCACGAGAGCCGGAAGAACAACTGCTATCGGTAGTTGAAGAGCTGGGTATCGGTTTTGTGGCCTATAGCCCCTTGGGACGCGGCTTCTTGACGGGTTCGATGTCTCCAGACAGCAAGTTTGGAAACGACGACTTTCGCAGCGTACTGCCGCGATTCCAGCCCGAAGCGATGCGCAAGAACATGGAGCTGGTGGAAACGCTTAAGCAGGTCGCTGCCAGCAAGGGGGTCACGCCTGCCCAACTGGCTCTGGCATGGGTGCTCAAGCAACGCCCTTGGATCGTACCGATCCCCGGCACCACTAAGCAGTCACGCTTGGACGAGAACCTCCAAGCAGCAGAGGTTTCCCTTGCGGCTGATGAACTCATCGCTATCGGATCGGTCGCTTCGTCGCCAATTGAAGGCGACCGCTACTACGCTGCGGAAATGGCGAATCTGAACCGATAGGAAGTCTCAAGCCGAATGCGGTGCAGACCATTTCGGACTATCAACTACGTCAAGGGGCATCGTGATGGAACTACGTCATCTGCGCTGTTTCCTCGCAGTAGCTGAAGAGCTGCACTTCGCGCGTGCTGCGGAGAAGTTGCACATGGAGCAGTCACCACTGTCGCGAGCCATCAAGGAGTTGGAGGAAGAGCTGGGCGTGGTGCTGTTCGCACGCACCACGCGCAGCACACGCATAACCCGAGCAGGCGCGCTCCTGCTGGAGCACGTCCCGCGCGTCTTCACTGCCTTGCAGCAGGCGCGCGACAGCGTGAAAGCAGCGGCGAATGGCTTTCATGGGCAGTTGCGTGTGGCCCTGTCCGATGGCATCACGCCATCGCGCCTGCCGGCCCTGCTGGCGCTGTGCCGCCAAGAAGAACCCGAGGTCGAACTCCGGTTCTTCGAGGTGCCATTGTCTCAGCAACTCAAAGGTCTGCATGACGATCTGTACGACGTAGGGTTTTCGCAGTCCGATGACGTGGGCGATGGCATAGCCACCATGCCTGCCTGGAGAGACACGCTCGTCGTGACAGTGCCTGCGCGGCATCCGTTGCTTGCACACAAGCGAATCCCTTTGGAGGAACTGCTGCGCTATCCGCTGGTTCTATGCGATCCACAAGTGTGCGAAGGCCATGCCAAGTTCGTCGATCGGGTGCTGCGCGTGGCCGACATGGAGCCACTGGTCGCAGAGCGGGTCGCTACGTGTGATCTGATGATGGCACTGGTATCGGCCGGCCTCGCGCTTGGGTTTACGGGCGCCGCGCGCATTGCCGCCAACCCTGACTCGGGCGTGGTGGCCCGGCCTTTGGCGTTGCGCATACCGCCGCTGACGACGTACCTGCTGTACCCCGACGGCGAGCCGTCCGATGTGCTGGCGCGGTTCATTGAGCGCGTGCAGACCATCGAATCACCGGAACCCCCAAGGCCCAAGTCGGGCCATCATTCCGCTTCACAGGAGGAACCTCCGCCGTTAAGAAGATCATCCCGTTCTTGTTGGTGGCCGCGTTGACTGCTTGCGGCCAGTCCGAAACGCCTCAGAAGGCTGAAGTGGTTTACTGAATTTGGCCACCTGAACAGAGGTGATATGCTCACCTCAGAACAACACAGGTGTCATAATGAAAAAAAGAAATTTCAGCGCAGAGTTTAAACGCGAATCCGCTCAACTGGTCGTTGACCAGAACTACACCGTGGCAGATGCAGCCAGCGCTATGGATGTCGGCCTTTCCACAATGACGCGATGGGTGAAACAATTACGTGATGAACGGCAGGGCAAAACACCAAAAGCCTCCCCCATTACCCCGGAACAAATTGAAATCCGTGAGCTCAGGAAAAAGCTACAACGTATTGAAATGGAAAATGAAATATTAAAAAAGGCTACTGTAGATTCAATCTGTCAATGCAACACCCCTTTCAATTATCTCTTTCGGTGTTTTGAACTTCAGTGTCTTTCTCGGTCTGTTGTTTAGCTGAGCAGCAACCAGATCTAGTTCATGTTGAGTATATTGGGCAAGACATGTCTTTTTAGGAAAGTACTGCCGAATTAGCCCATTTGTGTTCTCATTTGTTCCCCGCTGCCAAGGACTCTGAGGATCGCAGAAGTAAACTTTAACGCCGGTGCTGACAGTAAATTCTAGATGTCTGGCCAGTTCCATTCCTCTGTCCCATGTCAGTGATTTTCTGAGTTCTGACGGTAAACTCAGGAATTTGTCGGTAAGAGCCTGATTTACTGAGACAGAATCTTTGCCCCTGAGTCTAAGGATGATCGTATAACGTGATTTTCGGTCTACAAGTGTGGCTATATGAGAGTTTTTTGTACCTGAGACTAAATCGCCCTCCCAATGCCCCAGAGAGCGTCTGTTATCGATATTTCGGGAACGTTCGTGAATTGGTGTTCCGTTCACTATGTTAATCGTACCTCTTTCGCCTTTGCGGGTATGACGCCTGCCATGGCGAAGGCTATGCGACCGTCGCAGATGCTGTATATTCAGGTGGTGTAGCGCTTCACGGCTACGAAAGTACAGCGTTTTATAAATTGTCTCAGGTGATATTCGCAGCGTTTTTTGACGTGGTTTTGTTCGCCTTAACCATCCTGATATTTGCTCTGGAGACCATTTCATCTCCAGCTTTTCCAGAACAAGCTTTCGCAATGGTAAATTTTGATCCAGTAAGCACGGTTTTGGCCTTTTCGCCATTCTGTTGGCTCGGTTATTAGCATCAACAGCTTTGTAATAGCGTCTGCCCCGATTACGCTGAACTTCACGTGAGATCGTCGAAGGACTGCGATTCAGCGCAGTAGCTATCGCACGAATGCTCATTTTGGCTGACAAACCAGCTCGTATCTCCTCGCGCTCAGACAGTGTCAGGTGAGCTACAGCCCGCTTACGCTCATGGGGTTTTATGCCGCCAGTATCCCTTAACATAGTGAAGATCGTTCCGGGTTTTGAACCCAGGATATTCGCTATTTCACTGAAGCCTGTTCCGTTCTTCCATAGTTCAAAAACAGAGGCTTTTTCCTCTGCTGTAAATGTTCGTCTCATTCAAAAAACCTCCGCAACCCCATGTTTTCACATAACTGTTGCGTTGACCAATTGAATCTACAAGGATCTTTTTTAATGACGTACAGCCGCGCTAAATCAGACTGGGCCCAGATATCGGTTTCGATATCTTCCGTGAGCTGATCAAATTTCTGCCGTTGTTCAACGGCTTGACGCTCGAGGGTATCAGCACTGGACGCCATCAGCATGATGATGCCGGAGGCGATGGTCAGGCAGACCGTGGCCCCATAGGCCCAGTTTGTTATCGTTGCGATTCGCACCTGATGATCCTTTTACGACATGAGTAGGATGGCGTTCTTCAAATTATAGAAAACGTCTGATTTAAGGCGAAAAAAAAGGCGGCACATCGCCGCCTGGTGTGGTCTATATCGTCACATCCTCACAATTCTGGAGGATTTTTTCCTTCTTCGATGAAGTCGGGGTCCAGCTCTTCGGCGTTACCTTCGTGATCGCGCCCTGAGAAGAGGTTCCAGCAGGCGATAAACAGCGCGGCAATGAGCGGCCCAATCACAAAGCCGTTAATGCCGTACAGCTCCATGCCGCCGAGGGTGGAGATCAGTATCAGGTAGTCCGGCATTTTGGTGTCTTTCCCGACCAGCAGCGGGCGCAGGATATTGTCCACCAGCCCGACGATAATCACGAAGAAGCCGACAATAAACAGCCCTTGCCAAAGCTGATGGGTGGCGAACAGGAAGATAGCGGCGGGCACCCAGACAATCGCCGAGCCGATGGCGGGCACCAGCGAGAGGAAGGCCATCAGCGCGCCCCAGAGCACGCTGCCGTCAATACCGGCAATCGCAAACGCAATCCCGCCGAGGATGCCCTGAACCACCGCCACCGCCGCCGTACCTTTTACCGTGGCGCGCGACACGCCGACGAATTTGGCGAACAGGTGTTGCTTGGCGAAATCAGACAGCGGCAGGGAGTCGAGGATCTGGCGCACCAGATACGGGCCGTCTTTCAGCAGGAAGAACAGCAGATAAAGCATGATGCCGAAGCTTATCGCAAAGCCAAACGTGCCCTTGCCAATCAGAAACGCGCTGCCGGCGAGATACTGCCCGCCCTGCAGGGCGACATCAGAGAGTTTTTTCTGGATCTGCGCGGCGTTGGTCAGGTTGTGATCCGCCAGGAAGCCGCTGGCCCAGTCAGGCAGATGGTTGAAGATGCTTGCCACCACTTCCGGGAACTGGGTGTTGTTCTCCTGAAGCTTCGTATAAACCACGTTCAGCTCAATGGCGAGCGAGGAGAGGATCACCATCAACGGGATAAAGACGATCAGGCAGATAATACCGATGGTCAACAGCGAGGCAAGCCCGTTGCGATCCCCCAGCGCGGTGCGCAGCCTGTTTTTTACCGGGTTGAAGATGACGGTCAGAATGGCGGCCCAGAGTATCGCGGAGAAGTAGGGCGACAGCACGTCGAAGAAGGCCCAGGTCACAAGGGCAAGAATAAAGATAAAGAAACCTTTGGTCAGTCCGTTAAAGCGCATCAGTCAGTCCTGGTTACTAAGAAACTGTGTCGACTATAGAACTGATTGTGAGAATTACCAACCTTGCGCCGGGTAGCGGCTGCGCCTTAACCGTCCTGCGGGCAGTGTTGCGGTATGAATCCGCTCTTCGCGGATACCACTTTCGACTGACCGAAGATCGCCTTTTCCCGCACCATGCTGTAAGTATCTGCTTGCGGAGGTGCTTATGGCCTGGCGTCCGATTCTCTATGTGATCCTCACGACCCACCCCAGACTCAGCGCGAGGCGTGCCCGTTTGCGTCTGGTCATCTAGCTTTTTATTAACAATCGCGGTATAACACACCTTCTTTGGATGTTTAGATGTCCATACGTATAGAAGGTAATATGCAAACACAACAAGAAAATGGGCAGCTTAAGCGCACCATGAAAACACGCCACCTGATTATGCTCTCGCTGGGTGGCGTGATTGGGACAGGGTTATTCTTCAATACCGGATACATCATTTCAACCACCGGGGCGGCGGGCACGCTGCTGGCGTACCTGATAGGCGCGCTGGTGGTCTGGCTGGTGATGCAGTGTCTGGGCGAGCTTTCCGTGGCGATGCCGGAAACCGGCGCGTTCCACGTCTATGCCGCCCGCTATCTTGGCCCGGCGACGGGCTACACCGTGGCGTGGCTCTACTGGCTCACCTGGACAGTGGCGCTCGGCTCGAGCTTCACGGCCGCGGGCTTCTGCATGCAGTACTGGTTCCCCCAGGTGCCGGTCTGGGCCTGGTGCGTGGTCTTCTGCGTGGTGATTTTTGGCCTGAACGTCATCTCTACGCGCTTCTTTGCGGAAGGCGAATTCTGGTTCTCCCTGGTCAAAGTCATCACCATTATCGCCTTTATTATTCTTGGCGGCGCGGCGGTCTTTGGCTTTATCCCGATGCAGGACGGTTCTCCCGCGCCGGGCTTAAGCAACATCACCGCCGAGGGCTGGTTCCCGCACGGCGGCCTGCCGATCCTGATGACCATGGTGGCGGTGAACTTTGCCTTCTCCGGTACCGAGCTCATCGGCATCGCGGCGGGGGAAACGGAAAATCCGCACAAGGTGATTCCGGTTGCGATCCGCACCACCATTGCGCGCCTGATTATCTTCTTTATCGGCACCGTGTTTGTGCTGGCGGCGCTGATCCCGATGCAGCAGGCGGGCGTGGAAAAGAGCCCGTTCGTGCTGGTGTTTGAAAAGGTCGGTATTCCTTACGCGGCGGATATTTTTAACTTTGTGATCCTGACGGCGATCCTCTCGGCGGCGAACTCGGGCCTGTACGCTTCCGGGCGCATGCTGTGGTCGCTGTCGAATGAGAAAACGCTGCCGCGCTGCTTTGCCCGCGTGAACAAAAACGGCGTGCCGCTGACGGCGCTCTCGGTCTCTATGCTCGGCGGCGTGCTGGCGCTGTTCTCAAGCGTCGTGGCCCCGGACACGGTGTTTGTCGCGCTGTCGGCGATTTCTGGCTTTGCGGTGGTGGCGGTGTGGATCAGCATCTGCGCGTCGCACTTCGTTTTCCGTCGCCGTCATCTGCAGTCCGGTCAGCCGCTCTCTGCGCTGAAGTACCGCGCGCCGTGGTATCCGCTGGTGCCGGTGCTTGGTTTTATCCTCTGCGTTGTGGCCTGTGTCGGCCTGTGGTTTGACCCGAGCCAGCGCATTGCCCTTTATTGCGGGCTTCCGTTTGTCGCCCTGTGTTATGGTGCGTACTACCTGACCCGAAATATGACATCGCAGGAGCCTGAACATGTCGCAGAATAACCCGCTTACCGCCATCCTTGAAAAACAGCCGTTTGTGGTGCTGGATGGCGCGATGGCGACGGAGCTGGAAGCGCGCGGCTGTAACCTGGCAGACAGCCTCTGGTCAGCAAAAGTGCTGGTGGAAAACCCGGAACTCATCCGCGAAGTGCATCTCGATTACTACCGCGCGGGCGCGCAGGTGGCGATCACCGCCAGCTATCAGGCCACGCCTGCGGGGTTTGCGGCGCGCGGTCTGGACGAAGCGCAGTCCCGCGCGCTAATCGGTAAAAGCGTGGAGCTGGCGCGCAAAGCGCGCGAAGCGTATCTGGCTGAAAATCCGCATGCCGGCACGCTGCTGGTGGCGGGATCCGTTGGGCCGTACGGCGCCTATCTGGCGGATGGCTCAGAGTATCGCGGCGACTACGTGCGTAGCGCCGGGGAGTTTACGGCCTTCCATCGCCCGCGCGTGGAAGCGCTGCTGGATGCGGGCGCTGACCTGCTGGCCTGCGAAACGCTTCCCTCGTTTACCGAGATTAAGGCGCTGGCGGCGCTTCTGGCCGAGTACCCCCGCGCCCGGGCGTGGTTCTCCTTTACCCTGCGGGACAGTGAACACCTGAGCGACGGTACGCCGCTGCGTGAGGTGGTCAGCGCGCTGGCAAACTCTCCGCAGATTGTCGCGCTGGGCATTAACTGCATCGCACTGGAAAACACTACGGCGGCGCTGAAGCATCTGCAAAGCCTGACGTCGCTGCCGCTGGTGGTCTATCCGAACTCGGGCGAGCATTATGATGCGGTCACCAAAACCTGGCACCACCACGGCGGAGCGTGCGAGACGCTGGCGGGGTATCTACCGCAGTGGCTGGAGGCTGGGGCCAAATTAATCGGTGGATGCTGTCGCACCACGCCGAAAGATATTGCTGAGCTGAACGAGCAGCGCTGAGTGCTTTGCCGGGTGGCGGCTACGCCTTACCCGGCCTACATCTAAGGTTTCGTGCGCCTGATGCCCTCACCCTGACCCTCTCCCACGGGGAGAGGGAAAAAACATCAAAAACAGCAACATGCGTTGTTTCAGAACGATTGAAGGCTTTCAGCGATGCTCTGGTCCGGCTGTAAATCGCTGAGGCGTTTCCTGCAGGCCGGGGCGAGGCGCAGGGATGCGCCGAGAGGGCGGGCTTTACAGGGATGTTACCTCCGCCCGTCCCCGATAAGCCGGAGGGAATAAGCCGAGGGCACCGCGTAGCGGCGATTTACCGCCGGGAGCCCGGGTCGCCAGGGTGGTGGCGACTGAGCCACCCTGGCACGTTCACAGGTCATGCCATTACAGAGTAGCAAGGAACATAAAGTGAACGGAATGACCACTACCGCCTTATGTTCCCCTCACCCTAACCCTAACCCTAACCCTCTTCCCAAAGGGGAGAGGAGAAAAAAACAACCGCACAAAATCAACTATCCTTTCCCGCTTTTTCTCTAAAAACGAATCGTTATGAGCGATTCATTTTTATTCCTTTATCAAAATTCCCGCGCCGGAAATACTGCCCTCATAACAACAAGGGGAGCAGGCACTATGGCAATTTCATCGCGAATCACACTTCTCGGCGCACTGGCGCTGTGGGCATTTCAGGCGCAGGCGGTGGACGTCACCGTCGCGTATCAAACCTCTGCGGAACCGGCGAAAGTCGCGCAGGCGGACAACACCTTTGCGAAAGAGAGCGGCGCGAAAGTCGACTGGCGCAAGTTCGACAGCGGCGCATCCGTGGTGCGTGCGTTAGCCTCCGGCGACGTGCAGATCGGCAATATCGGATCCAGCCCGCTGGCGGTGGCGGCCAGCCAGCAGGTGCCGATCGAGGTTTTCCTGCTCGCCTCGCAGCTCGGTAACTCAGAAGCGCTGGTAGTGAAGAAAAACATCACTAAACCGGAAGATCTGATCGGCAAACGCATCGCCGTGCCGTTTATCTCCACAACCCACTACAGCCTGCTGGCGGCGCTCAAACACTGGGGCATCAAGCCGGGTCAGGTACAAATCATCAACCTGCAGCCGCCGGCGATTATCGCAGCCTGGCAGCGCGGGGATATTGACGGGGCTTACGTCTGGGCACCGGCAGTGAACGAACTGGAAAAAGACGGCACCGTGCTGACCGACTCAGAAAAAGTGGGCCAGTGGGGCGCGCCAACCCTCGACGTGTGGGTCGTGCGCAAAGACTTCGCCGAGAAACATCCTGAGGTGGTGAAAGCCTTCGCCAAAAGCGCGATTGATGCCCAGCAGCCGTACATCTCTAACCCGGATGAATGGCTGAAGCAGCCCGCCAACCTGGAAAAACTCTCCCGCCTGAGCGGCGTGCCGGAAGCGGACGTGCCGGGGCTGGTGAAAGGCAATACCTATCTGACCCCCGCGCAGCAGGTGCAGCAGCTTACCGGGCCGGTAAACAAAGCGATTGTTGATACCGCCACCTTCCTGAAAGAGCAGGGCAAAGTGCCAGCGGTGGCGACGGATTACAGCCAGTACGTGACCGATCGTTTTGTGAAATAAGGAGTCCGCCATGCTGAATATTACGAACCTGTACGCCGATTACGGCGGTAAGCCCGCGCTGGAGGACATCAACCTGACGCTGGACAGCGGTGAGCTGCTGGTGGTGCTGGGCCCGTCCGGGTGCGGAAAAACCACGCTGCTGAATCTGATCGCCGGGTTTGTCCCTTATCAGCATGGCACCATCCAACTGGAAGGCAAAAAGGTGGAAGGCCCGGGCGCCGAGCGCGGCGTGGTCTTCCAGAACGAAGGATTGCTTCCCTGGCGCAACGTGCAGGAAAACGTGGCGTTTGGGCTACAGCTTGCGGGCGTCAATCGCGAACAGCGGCTGGAAACGGCACGGACGATGCTGAAAAAAGTGGGGCTGGAAGGGGCGGAAAAACGCTTTATCTGGCAGCTTTCCGGCGGCCAGCGGCAGCGCGTGGGTATTGCCCGCGCGCTGGCCGCGAATCCGCAGCTGTTGCTGCTGGACGAGCCGTTCGGGGCGCTGGATGCCTTCACCCGCGAGCAGATGCAAACCCTGCTGCTGCGCCTGTGGCACGAGACGGGCAAGCAGGTGCTGTTGATTACCCACGATATCGAAGAGGCGGTGTTTATGGCGACGGAGCTGGTGCTGCTCTCGCCGGGGCCGGGCCGCGTGCTGGAGCGCTTGCCGCTGGATTTCGCCCGCCGCTTCGTCGCGGGAGAACCCGTGCGCAGCATCAAATCCGATCCGCTGTTTATCGAACAGCGTGAATACGTCTTAAGCCGCGTGTTTGAACAACGGGAGGCTTTCTCATGAGCATCGTCTTCAGTGAAAAAACGCGCCGCACGCGTCTGGCGCTGCGCTGGCCTTTCTCGCGCCAAATCACGTTGAGCGTCGGTACGCTGCTGGTGCTGCTGGCGGTGTGGTGGGCGGTTGCTGCCCAGCAGTGGGTCAGCCCGCTGTTTCTGCCGCCGCCGGGCCAGGTGCTGGCCAAACTCATTACCATCGCCGGGCCGCAGGGCTTTATGGATGCCACGCTCTGGCAGCACTTAGGTGCAAGTCTGGCGCGTATTCTGGTGGCGCTTCTGGCAGCGGTAATTATCGGGATACCGGTCGGGATCGCGATGGGCTTAAGCCCGACGGTGCGCGGCATACTCGACCCGCTGATTGAGCTTTACCGTCCGGTGCCGCCGCTGGCCTGGCTGCCGCTGGTGGTTATCTGGTTCGGCATAGGTGAAACGCCCAAAGTTTTACTCATCTATCTGGCGATCTTTGCGCCGGTTGCAATGTCAACGCTGGAAGGCGTGAAGAGCGCCCAGCAGGTGCGGATCCGCGCGGCGCAGTCGCTGGGAGCCAGCCGCACGCAGGTGCTGCTGTTCGTGATTTTACCGGGCGCGCTGCCGGAAATTTTAACCGGGCTGCGCATCGGCCTCGGCGTGGGCTGGTCCACGCTGGTGGCGGCAGAGCTGATTGCGGCCACGCGCGGCCTTGGGTTTATGGTGCAGTCGGCGGGAGAGTTCCTGGCGACTGACGTGGTGCTGGCAGGGATCGCGGTGATCGCCGCGATCGCCTTTGGATTAGAACTGGGGCTACGCGCGTTACAGCGCCGCCTGACGCCCTGGCATGGAGAAATACAATGAGTGAACGTCTGACCATTACCCCGCTGGGGCCGTACATTGGCGCGCAGGTGTCGGGCCTGGATGTGACCCGTCCGCTGAGCGATAACCAGTTCGAGCAGCTGTACCACGCGGTGCTGCGTCATCAGGTCGTTTTCCTGCGCGAACAGGCGATCACCCCGCAGCAGCAGCGCGCGCTGGCCCTGCGCTTTGGCGATCTGCATATCCACCCCGTCTATCCGCATGCGGAAGGCGTGGAGGAGATTATCGTTCTGGACACCCACAACGATAACCCGCCGGACAACGACAACTGGCACACCGACGTGACCTTTATCGAGACGCCGCCCGCCGGGGCGATTCTGGCGGCGAAGCTGCTGCCGGAAACCGGCGGCGATACGCTGTGGACCAGCGGGATTGCGGCGTATGAGGCGCTCTCCGCGCCGTTCCGGACGCTGCTGAGCGGGCTGCGGGCGGAGCACGACTTCAAAAAATCGTTCCAGGAATACAAGTACCGTAAAACGGAAGAGGAACATCAGCGCTGGCAGGAGGCGGTTGCGAAGCATCCTCCGCTGCTGCACCCGGTGGTGCGGACCCATCCTGTCACGGGCAAGCAGGCGCTGTTCGTGAATGAAGGGTTCACGACGCGCATCGTGGACGTGTCCGAGAAAGAGAGTGAGGCGCTGCTGGGATTCCTGTTCGCGCATATCACCAAGCCGGAGTTTCAGGTCCGCTGGCGCTGGCAGGAGAACGACCTGGCGATCTGGGATAACCGCGTAACGCAGCACTATGCCAATGCGGACTATCTGCCGCAGCGCCGGATTATGCAGCGGGCGACGATTTTGGGGGATAAGCCGTTTTATCGTGCGCCTTGATCCCCTCACCCTAACCCTCTCCCCAAAGGCGCGAGGGGACTGCCCGGTGCGGTTTTCACCCTCTCCCTTTTAGGGAGAGGGCTGGGGTGAGGGTATTAAATGCGCCTCAATATACCGCTGATAGCGGTTCGCCTTCAGGTAACACAAATCCACCAGCACCAGTCCGTCGACGCAGTCGTTAAACGCCGGGTCGCTGCCAAAATCAATAAACTGCACGCCGCCGGGTTCACACAGCTCGGAATACTGCTTGTAGAGCGGCGGAATGCCGCAGCCCAGATTGCCGAGCAGGGATTTCAGCTTTGTCAGGTCATCCACGTAATCCACGCCGCCAAACTGCGCGAGCACGTCCGGCAGCGATGCGGGATACGGCTGACGTGACGCGGCCAGCGGATGCGTTGCCGGGAACCACAGGCGGTAAAAGGCCACCAGCAGATCCCGTGCGGCAGGCGGTAAGCCACCGGAAATGGAGACCGGGCCAAACAGGTAGCGATAGTTCGGATAACGCGCCAGGTAGGCTCCAATGCCGGACCATAAATAGTCCAGGCCGCGGCGTCCCCAGTAGCGCGGCTGAATAAAGCTGCGCCCCAGCTCAATGCCGTGCTCCAGTACGTCCTGCATTTTGTCGTCGTAGTGGAACAGGCTATAGCTGTACAACCCCTCAACGCCGCGCTTTTCGATCTGCATGGCCGTCGGCATAAAGCGATACGCCCCGACGATCTCCAGATCGTCCTCATCCCACAGGATCAGGTGCAGATAATCATCGTCGTAGCTGTCGGTGTCCCGACGTTTGCCGCTCCCTTCCTCGACCGCGCGAAAGGCAATCTCGCGCAGGCGGCCCAGCTCGCGCAGCAGCGGGGCGTCTTCCTGCCCGTTGCGCTGCCAAAGATAGATGGTTTTACCGTCGCTGGTATTGCCCAGACATTCGGCCTGCGCCAGCGCGCGTTTCAGGGTGGCGCGGTCTTCAGGACGGGCAATGGCGCACTGGGTTTTAAAGACGCCAGGCAATCCCTTGCCAAGACGCATCACGTGCTGACGGCACTGTTCGGCCATCTCACGCGACGAAAGGGTGGCGCTGTGCCAGTGATGCCAGGCAATCTGCTGGCCGATCTTAATCGGCAGCTGGCTGTGGCGGCGGCGGAACATCTGCTGCATGAGTAACAGCATTGACAGCGTCGGGGAGACCAGCGTGCTGGCATAGAAGAGCACGCTGTTATGCGCCTGAATATGTACCGGCAGCAGCGGAGCGCGCAGCTTGCTGGCGAGTTTGATAAAGCCAGAGTGCCACTTTTTGTCGCGAATGCCTTTGCGCGTGGGACGAGAAACTTCACCGGCCGGGAAGAAAATCAGTACCCCCGCGTTTTGCAGATGCTGTTCCATCTGCACAAGAGACGTTTTCGCCGTCCTGCCGCCCATATTATCCACCGGAATAAACAGCGAGCTGAGGGGCTCAAGGTGGGTCAGCATCCTGTTGGTGACGACTTTAACATCGCGTCGCACGCGGGAAACGGCGTACATCAGCGCCAGACCGTCCAGCGTACCCGTCGGGTGGTTGGCAATAATGACCAGCGGGCCATGTTCGGGGATTTGTTCAAGATCGCGGGCGGAAACGGTGCAGAGAATATCAAGGTGTTCCAGAACTTGCTCCACCATATCCAGTCCTTTCAGGTGGCGGTATGCTGCTGCAAATTGCTGAAATTCGTCTTCGTAAAACAGTCTTTTTAACAGACTTTTTTGCCAGGGTGCAGGCCTCGCCTGAGGCCAAAGATCGTCGAGAACGCTATCGAGGCTAAACATGGTTACTCCTCCTGCCGTCTTGCGAAGACAGTAGAAGGCGCAGATGTCGGTTGTATTGCAGTTTGGTGAAGATTAGCGCAGAGAGCAGGCCGGGTAAGGCGAAGCCGCCACCCGGCGCTAAAGCGGATTAACGCAGAATTTTCTTCTCGGCCAGATCCAGCGCGAAGTAGCTGAAGATCAGATCCGCGCCTGCGCGTTTGATGGCGCCGAGGCTTTCGAGGACCACTTTCTCTTCGTCAATCGCACCGGCCAGCGCGGCGAATTTGATCATCGCGTACTCGCCGCTGACCTGGTAAGCGCCCAGCGGCAACTCGGTGCGCTCGCGGATGTCGCGCAGGATATCAAGGTACGCGCCCGCAGGTTTCACCATCAGGCAGTCTGCGCCCTGGGCTTCGTCGAGCAGGGATTCGCGAATCGCTTCCCGACGGTTAAGCGGGTTCATCTGATAGGTTTTACGATCGCCCTTCAGCGCCGTGCCCGCAGCTTCACGGAACGGGCCGTAGAAGGAGGAGGCAAATTTGGTGGAGTAAGACATGATGGCGGTGTCGGTAAAGCCCGCCGCGTCCAGCGCCTGACGGATCGCCTGAACCTGTCCGTCCATTGCGGCAGAGGGCGCGATGAAGTCCGCACCCGCAGCGGCAGCCACGACCGCCTGTTTGCCGAGGTTCAGCAGGGTGGCATCGTTATCGACACCGTGATCGCACAGCACGCCGCAGTGGCCGTGGGAGGTATATTCGCAGAAGCAGGTGTCTGACATCACCACCATTTCCGGCACGGTCTCTTTGCAGATGCGGGACATGCGGGCGACGAGGCCATCTTCTTTCCACGCGTCGCTGCCGGTGGCATCGGTATGGTGAGAGATGCCGAAGGTCATCACCGAGCGGATCCCCGCGTTGGCGATGCGTTCAATCTCACGTGCCAGATATTTCTCCGGAATGCGCATTACGCCCGGCATGGCTTCGATGGCTTTGTAGTCATCGATCTCTTCTTCGACAAAAATCGGCAACACCAGATCGTTTAAGGTCAGGGTTGTCTCTTCAAACATAGCGCGCAGTGCAGGTGACTTGCGCAGGCGGCGGGGACGTGCAATTAAATCGGTCATGGTATGCCTGATGTTTGTGGAACAAAGAAGGCTAGTGTACCTCAAAGTGAAGACAGGTGTTTTGGTAAAAGTGGGCATTTTATTTTGTAAAATGCGATGAGTCTGGTTTTTTGGCATCAATATATAATGCAGGACAGTATAACGCCGAAATGGAGATAAGTTATTCATATTGTTTTTATATTAAATGGAAAACATCATTGAAAATGATTCATTATTTATTTTTATATGTACATTATTGTTTCGTCTCTATTTTAATGCTTTGTTTTTATAATATTTATCTGTAGTGACAGAGGCTTTCTCGGTTTTGATGTGTTATTAGTCTGGATACGGACTTAATGGAAACATTCATTGAACCTTTTCGAAATGAAAATGCATAATTCCCTCCGCAATTAAACTAAACATTGCAAAATCATTGATGGACAAACTTGCTTACGTCCCTGAGGAGGGATGACCCAATGCAAACATGGAAAAAGAAACTCGTTGTATCTCAACTTGCATTAGCCTGCACCCTGGCTATCGCTTCTCAGGTCAATGCGAAGGATATTTCCGGTACGACATATAATACATTCGGATACGATAATACCGCTTCCGCTCCCTGGTATTATGGCTATGCCGACTGGGATTACTCAGACGCGACCCACGACGGCGATATTTATCCGGTGATTAATAAAAGCACCGTGAATGGTGTTATTTCAACATACTATCTGGATGATGGCATCAATGGGCGGGCGAATGCGTTAAGCATTTCCAACAGCACCATTAATGGCATGATTACCTCTAAGGAAGGTGCGAACAAGTTCCTGATATGAGATCATCATATTCATCCGGAGCGCATCCCAGAGGGACATCATGAGCCATCAACTCACCTTCGCCGATAGTGAATTCAGCACTAAGCGCCGTCAGACCCGAAAAGAGATTTTCCTCTCCCGCATGGAGCAGATTCTGCCATGGCAGAATATGACCGCTGTCATCGAGCCGTTTTATCCCAAGGCGGGCAATGGCCGACGGCCCTATCCGCTGGAGACCATGCTGCGTATTCACTGCATGCAGCATTGGTACAACCTGAGCGACGGTGCCATGGAAGATGCCCTGTACGAAATCGCCTCCATGCGCCTGTTTGCCCGATTATCCCTGGATAGCGCCCTGCCGGATCGCACCACCATCATGAATTTCCGCCACCTGCTCGAGCAGCATCAACTGGCCCGTCAATTGTTCAAGACCATCAATCGCTGGCTGGCCGAAGCAGGCGTCATGATGACCCAAGGCACTTTGGTGGATGCCACCATCATTGAGGCACCCAGCTCTACCAAGAACAATGAGCAGCAACGCGATCCGGAGATGCATCAGACCAAGAAAGGCAATCAGTGGCACTTTGGCATGAAGGCCCACATTGGTGTCGATGCCAAGAGTGGCCTGACCCACAGCCTGGTCACCACCGCGGCCAACGAGCATGACCTCAATCAGCTGGGTAATCTGCTTCATGGAGAGGAGCAATTTGTCTCAGCCGATGCCGGCTACCAGGGAGCGCCACAGCGCGAGGAGCTGGCCGAGGTGGATGTGGACTGGCTGATCGCCGAGCGTCCCGGCAGGGTAAAAACCTTGAAGCAGCATCCGCGCAAGAACAAAACGGCCATCAACATCGAATACATGAAAGCCAGCATCCGTGCCAGGGTGGAGCACCCGTTTCGCATCATCAAGCGGCAGTTCGGCTTCGTGAAAGCCAGATACAAGGGGCTGCTGAAAAACGATAACCAACTGGCGATGTTATTCACCCTGGCCAACCTGTTTCGGGTGGACCAAATGATACGTCAGTGGGAGAGATCTCAGTAAAAACCGGAAATAACGCCAGAAATGGTGGAAAAAATAGCCTAAATAGGCTGATTCGATGTGTTTGCGGGAAAAAAATCGGCCCAGATCCGCGAAATTTTAATCAGCGAGTCAGCTTGGGAAGAAATGACCTGCTTATTCGCACCTTCCCTAAGTGTATGACCTCCTCGTGTGCTGACGGCCTGGATACCGATGGCACCAACCATTCTCAATACGATCGTTTTAACCTGACCGTAGATAATTCCACCATTAACGATACCTATGAGCATTATGCGTATGATGTCGTGAACGGGGAAAATACGGAAAGACACAATCTGGACACGTATAATCTGGGTAATGCGATTACCTTGGATGTGGAGTCCGATATTGTTATCCAGAATAATTCCCACATTGCCGGTATTACCCTGACGCAGGGTTATCAGGAGCCGGATAATACCCCTTACGACGGTGTGGAAGGCGTAGCCAACAGCAGCAAAGTATTTACCGACACGCTGGTGGTGAAAGACTCTGTTCTGACCTCAGGCGCGTACCGCGATCTGGGGACCAACGGGTTCTACGGTCAAACCGCGAAGCCGAGCGACTACGGTGAAACGAATGCCACGGCGGCGGATGATGCGGCGCTGATCGTTGCCGCTAGCGCGTCTGATAACGCGATGCAGACCACTGCCACGTTCGATCACTCCACCGTTACTGGCGATATTCTGTTCTCCAGCACCTTCGACAACAACTTCTATCCGAACGGCGATCCGGCTACGGATACCACTGCAGACGGTGTCTATAACCCAACCACCAACGGCTGGGATGGCACCGATAAGCTGGATGTCACCCTGACCAACGGCAGCAAATGGGTCGGTGCAGCACAGTCCAGCGTCGAGGCTATCGGCCCAGCGCAGATGTATGGCCTGGGCTACAGCAACGTAGACTGGAGTAGCTTATCCCCTAACAGCATTTGGCCGGATTCCGTTTATGACAGCAACGGAAACGTTGCGGGTGAAGCGGTGTATCAGAGCGGGCTGTTTAACATCGCGCTGGATAACGGCTCTGAGTGGGATACCCGCAAGCTTTCTAATATCGACACGCTGACGGTAAACAACCAGTCTCAGGTTAACGTCGAAGACTCTGGCCTGCTGGCGGACTCCATCACCCTGACCAATGCTTCATCAATGAATATTGGAGACAGCGGTGCCGTGGCGACCGACCGTCTGTATCTGGACAGCTATAGCCGTGCGGCACTGACGGAAGAAACGGCCCAACTGTATGCCAACACCATCACCGTGGATAACGGTGCTGAGCTGGCGCTGGGGCTGGGTCAGGTTGATACGCACAATATGGAACTGACCGATGGCGGGGTGCTTAACGTTGCCAGCCGAGATTACGTCCTGAACAGCGATTTGAACAACGCACGCTATATCACTAACGATAAGTACAATGCCGATTACGACTACGGTGTTGTGGCGATTAACTCTAATGGCCATCTGTCAGTAAACGGTGACGTTGCAGGTAACTACCAGGTGCGCATCGACGATGCGACCGGTGCCGGTTCCGTTGCTGATTACAAAAACAAAGAGATTATTCGCGTCTATGACAATAATGCGGATACCACAGCCAGCTTTACTGCCGCAAACAAAGCCGATTTAGGCGCTTACACCTATCAGGCGCAGCAGCAGGGTGACGCCGTTGTCCTTCAGCAGAAAGAGCTGACCGACTCTGCCAATATGGCGCTGAGCATCCCATCTGCCAATACCAATATCTGGAATCTGCAGCAGGATACCGTTGGCACGCGTCTGACCAACAGCCGTCACGGCCTGGCGGATAACGGCGGGGCGTGGGTGAGCTACTTCGGTGGCAACTTCGACGGTGACAATGGCGTTATCAGCTACGATCAGGACGTGAGCGGCATTATGGTGGGTGTGGACACCCAGATTGACGGTAATAACGCGAAATGGATCGTCGGTGGTGCGGCAGGTTTCGCGAAGGGTGATACCAGCGATCGTACCGGTCAGGTCGATCAGGATAGCCAGACTGCGATGATCTATGCGTCAGCGAAGTTCATGAACGATCTGTTCCTCGACAGCTCCCTAAGCTACACCCGCTTCAACAGCGATCTCTCCGCCAACATGAGCAACGGTCAGTACGTTGACGGCAATACCACGAATGATGCTGTTGGTTTTGGGCTGAAGCTGGGCTATGACTGGAAGCCAAACCTCTCTGGCTACTTTACGCCATATGCCGCCGTCTCTGGCCTGTTCCAGTCTGGCGATGATTATCGTCTGAGTAATGACATGCGCGCTGATGGACAATCTTACGATAGCCTGCGTTATGAACTCGGCGTTGATACGGGTTACACCTTCAACTACGGCGGCGAACAGGCTCTGACGCCTTACTTCAAGCTGGCCTACGTCTATGACGACGCCGATAACAATGCCGATATTAACGGTGACAGCATTGATAACGGCGTGAAAGGCTCCGCTGTGCGGGTAGGGCTGGGCACCCAGTTCAGCTTCACGAAGAACTTCAGTGCGTACACCGATGCCACTTATCTGGGCGGCGGCGACGTTGATCAGAACTGGGGCGCAAATCTGGGCGTGAAATATACCTGGAAATGAATAAAAGCGGGGGGAGTGGTTATCTCCCCCGCTTTTTATACAAGTAATAAAAATAATATTGGACCGACAAATACGGATGACTTGAGGTCTGCATGAACGTTAATGCGAAACCGCTTTCTGAATTACGCCGGCTCGAACAGTATTTAACAGCGGCCAGTACTCCTTTTACATGTGCGCCCCAGCAATTAATTACGTTAGACGAATGGAATGAGCCTTGTACGATCGTATTACAAACCGGCGTTATTGAGGTTTATCGAACTTCTGATGAACTGCTGGTGGGGATTGCGACTGCCCCTTTTATATTCGGGCTGTCTACGGTGGTGATTAATCACTCTCACGAATACAGGGTAATTGCTAAAACGGCCTGTACCGGTTTTTATTTGCCCACGGAAACCACCCGTCAACTTATCCAGCAGTATTCACTCTGGAAAGAGGCCTTCTGCTGGTTATCCTGGATAACTTACATTCTTGAGAAACGCGATAAGCAGCTGGTGGGAAATAACTCCTATCACCAGATCCGCTCGATGCTGCTGAATATGGCGGAATGGGATGAAACGCTGCGTTCAAAAATCGGTGTGATGAATCATATTCAACAGAGCACAAGAATTTCACGCTCCGTTGTTGCCGAGGTGCTTGCCGCCCTGAGGCAGGGAAACTATATCAATATGAGCCGGGGCAAGCTGGTCAGCATCAACCGCTTGCCCACGGAATATTAAGATCAGTTTGACGCGGTGAGCACCTGGGCCTTATTGGCGCTCAGTTCTGCCACCAGGTTATTAATCCCGTCACTCATATTGACGAAACGCGTATGCGGGGAGCGGGTGACCACCACAAACGCGCCGACGTTTGACTGCGGGATCATGGCCATATAGGTGATGAATCCGCCGCCGCCGCCGGTTTTCTGAATAATACCCGGACGGCCATTTTTCGGTGCCATATAGACCCAGCCCATGCCGAGCGCATCGGCTTTACCCGGCACGTCCATACCGATGACGCGTTGCAGCTGAGTGCGCTGATAAATCAGGGTCTGCATGCGATCGGCCTGGCTGCTGCGGGCGTAGAAATCTGAGGAAAGGAACTGCTGCATCCAGCGCATCATGTCGCCAGGCGTGGAATAGACCCCGCCGCTGCCCACGGCCGCGAGCGTGTTATTACAGGGGCTAGCGCCTTTCTCCGCCACCATCAGGCGACGGCACTGATCCGGGGACGGGGTAAAGGTGGTGTCTTTCATACCCAGCGGACGGGTTATCTGCTCTTCAAACAGCTGCGTGTAGGGTTTGCCAGCCGCCGTTGAAAGGGCGTCCGCCAGCAGGTCAAAGGCCAGGTTTGAATAAGAGGCCTGCGAACCCGGCGCCGCCTTCAGCGTGGCGGTGCTCAGGTAGCTCCAGCGCTGGTCGCGCGTTGGCCAGACAAATACGTCACGGTGCGCCGCCCCGCCTGGCTGCTCGCGCGGCAGGGCGCTGGTGTGGGTGGCAAGGTTCACAAGCCGGATTGGCGTCCCCTGATACGTGGGTACCCGGGCGCCTGGCGGCGCGTATTTGCTGAGCGGGTCGTCGAGCTTCACCACGCCCTGGTCGAGCAGTTTCACCAGCATTTCGCTGGTCATCAGCTTGGTTAAGGACGCGATGCGGATAACGGAATCCAGCTGCGGGTGAACGTTATTTCCTGGGCGCGTTTCGCCAAAGCTGCGGAACACACGCTGGTTGCCGTCGATGACGACCATCGCCATCCCGGTCGCGCCGCTGCCGTAATAGATAAGGTTCGCGTAGCGATCGGCAATATCTGAAGCTAAAACGGGCGCCGTCAGCGGTTGGGCTGCCTGGGCGGTAGAAAAGCTCACCGCACACAGCGCGGCAAAAGAGAGCAGACAACGTTTCAACGAAAAGCATCCATGAAGTGAATGAGGAAAGTAATGGGTATTTATACTACTAAACGGTACCGCGCAATGCCCCGAATTGCATAACGATAGCGAGAAAAACGTAACCATGGGTAAATATGAACAATTTACTGACGAGCCATCTCCCATTTTGTGACATCGGGCTTATGATAGGCACCAGTGTCACTCAATCTTACGGAGAACGGTATGTCTGAGAAGCGTGTGGTTATGGTTGTCGATATGCAGAACGGGGTATTTGAAACCCCTCGTCATCAGCGCGAAAAGTGTGTCTCTCTGATCAACCAGCTTACGCAGGCAGCCGACAAGGTGATTTTTATTCAGCATACCGAGGCCGGGGGCCTGGAAGAGGGAAGCGAAGGGTTTGCGCTACTGCCTGAACTCCATCAGCCTGCTGACGCGCTTTACGTCACTAAAACCGCCTGTGATGCCTTCTATAACACCGCGCTAGAGACGCTGCTGCGTGAGCAGGGCATTCGCGAGTTTGTCATCTGCGGCTGCGCCACCGACTACTGCGTCGATGCGACGATTAAGAACGGCGTCAGCCGGGGTTATCACATTATCGTGGTGGAAGATGCCCACACTACCGCCAATCGCCCGGCGGCAGATGCGCAGATCCTGATTAACCACCACAACGACGTCTGGCGTAACTTCATCGCGCCGGCGAATCCTCTCGCGGTGAAACGCACCGAAACAATTCTTGAAAACTGGAAAGCGAACTAATAATTAACGCTCGGGTCTGACCTTTTTGCCGGAGCCGGGAGGCTGGCTCGGGCAGGTTTTTCGTGTGGTAACGTGTTGTGCGCAGCAACAGCCATAACAACAAGAAGGAAGCATTATGTTTAAGTCTTTTTTCCCAAAGCCGGGGCCTTTTTTCCTGTCGGCATTTATTTGGGCACTCATCGCTGTCATTTTCTGGCAGGCGGGCGGCGGCGCATGGCTGACGCGTATCACGGGAGCAACGGGCGAGGTGCCGATTAGCGCGGCGCGCTTCTGGTCGCTGAGCTATCTGCTGTTTTACGCCTACTATATGGTGTGCGTTGGGCTGTTTGCGCTGTTCTGGTTTATGTATTCTCCTCACCGCTGGCAGTACTGGTCGATCCTCGGCACATCGCTGATTATCTTTGTCACCTGGTTTCTTGTCGAAGTGGGCGTGGCGGTTAACGCCTGGTATGCGCCGTTCTACGATTTGATCCAGACCGCGCTGAGCTCGCCGCACAAGGTGACCATCAACCAGTTCTACCATGAAGTCGGGATCTTCCTCGGTATCGCCCTTATTGCGGTGATCATCGGCGTGATGAACAACTTCTTCGTCAGCCACTACGTTTTCCGCTGGCGTACCGCGATGAATGAACATTACATGGCGCACTGGCAGCACCTGCGCCATATCGAAGGCGCCGCGCAGCGCGTGCAGGAAGACACCATGCGTTTTGCCTCCACCCTTGAAGACATGGGCGTCAGCTTTATCAACGCCATCATGACGCTGATCGCCTTCCTGCCCGTGCTGGTAACGCTCTCTGCGCACGTGCCGGATCTGCCTATTGTCGGTCATATTCCGTATGGTCTGGTGATTGCCGCGATCGTCTGGTCGCTGATGGGGACGGGCCTGCTGGCGGTAGTGGGGATCAAGCTGCCGGGTCTGGAGTTTAAAAATCAACGCGTGGAAGCCGCTTACCGTAAAGAGCTGGTTTACGGTGAAGATGATCCCAACCGCGCCTCGCCGCCGACCGTCCGCGAGCTGTTTGGCGCCGTGCGTCGTAACTATTTCCGACTCTACTTCCACTATATGTATTTCAACATCGCGCGTATTTTGTATCTGCAGGTGGATAACGTTTTCGGTTTGTTCCTGCTGTTCCCGTCGATTGTTGCGGGTACGATTACGCTCGGTCTGATGACGCAGATTACCAACGTTTTCGGTCAGGTTCGAGGCTCGTTCCAGTACCTGATCAGCTCCTGGACCACCCTGGTAGAACTGATGTCCATCTACAAACGTCTGCGCAGTTTTGAACGTGAGCTGGACGATCGTGACCTGCAGGAAGTCACCAACACATTTAGCTAATACAGGAAGTTGCTATGTCTTTTGCCGTACCGCGCGCGTTACCGTTGTCCTTGCTGGCCGCTCTTGTGCTGGCAGGCTGTGCCGAAAAAGGTGCCGCTCCGCTCAAAAAGGGGGAGAAGCCCGTCGATGTGGCGAGCGTTGTGCGGCAGAAAATGCCCGCCAGCGTGAAGGATCGCAATGAGTGGGCAGATGCGCTGGCAAAAACCTTTGAAAGCCAAAAGATCGCGCCGACCGAGGAGAATATCTGCTCGGTGCTGGCGGTGGCGCAGCAGGAGTCGATGTACCAGTCAGACCCGGTCGTGCCGGGCCTGAACAAAATTGCCTGGAAAGAGATCGACCGCCGCGCGGAGTCCATGCATATCCCGGTTTTCCTGGTGCATACCGCGCTTAAAATCACCTCGCCGAACGGCAAAAGCTACAGCGAACGGCTGGATGCGGTGAAAACCGAAAAACAGCTTAGCGCCATCTTTGATGATTTCATCAGTATGGTCCCGATGGGGCAGAAGCTGTTTGGCTCGCTGAACCCGGTACATACCGGTGGCCCGATGCAGGTGAGCATTGCGTTCGCGGAGAAGCATACCGACGGCTACCCGTGGAAAATCGACGGTACGGTACGTCAGGAGGTCTTCTCCCTGCGCGGTGGGCTGTGGTTCGGCACGTATCATCTGCTGAACTATCCGGCGAACTACAATGAGCCGCTGTACCGCTTTGCCGACTTTAACGCGGGCTGGTATGCCAGCCGTAATGCGGCATTCCAGAGTGCGGTCAGCCGCGCAAGCGGCGTCAAGCTGGCGCTGGACGGCGATCTCATCGCTTACGGCAGCAGCGAGGCGGGAAGCACCGAGCTGGCAGTACGGAAATTATCGACAACGCTTGGCTTGAGCAACAGCGACATTCGCCGTCAGCTTGAGAAAGGCGATAGCCTGGCCTTTGAGAAAACGGATCTGTACAAGAAGGTGTTTGCGCTTGCGGAGCAGAAAAGTGGGAAAACGTTACCGAGGGCGATCCTGCCGGGGATCCAGCTGGAAAGCCCGAAGATCACGCGTAACCTGACAACCGCATGGTTCGCAAAACGCGTGGACGATCGCCGGGCGCGCTGTATGGGGCTTTAACGGCGACGGCGAAAGCGCAGAACTAACGCTACAACGCCCAGAATCATACATCCCGCGAGGAAGGGGATCAGGCCGAACAGGGTGCTTACGCCAAACCCAATCTCAACTCGCGGGCGTCCGTTATCCTGCACCTGCATCAGGTGTTCATAAACGCCGGGGGCATGGACCAGCATGTTGAGCAGCTGTGAGCCGGCCCAGAAGCAGAACAGGACAAACAGGGCATAAGCAATATTACCCGCCGTGGAGGTTTTTGGTTTGCCGCCAAAAATCGGTTTCGACAATGTAAAGTCAGCCATGTTGACCTCCCGTGGTATCACTCTGTTTTAATACGCGTCTTACGGGGTGAGTTTGACAGGTCATCGCATTTGTCAATATCAGAATCGTGGTAATTTGCGCTCAGGAATTCTCCTGGATTGTCGATTTCTGCAGCACATCACAATTTCATCACTTAAGTGAAATTGCGTCGCGTTTCAGAATTTCCGTATTTGCCACAGACCTGGCCGTAAAACTGTGAGAGGATGTCTTTTTTTCCTGCCGGAGTTGTTATGAAGCTCACGTCCAAACTACGCCGTGACTGGCACTACTACGCCTTTGCCATCGGGCTGATCTTTATTCTTAACGGTGTCGTGGGCCTGTTGGGTTTTGAAGCAAAAGGGTGGCAAACCTATGCCGTCGGGCTGGTGACCTGGGTGATAAGTTTCTGGCTGGCGGGGCTGATTATCCGCCGTCGTCCTGAAGAGACGACAGCGGATGAGGCGAAGAGCGCCGATTAACCGTTTACGGAACTTTTAAGCGCGCTGTCGGCCGCGTGACGCTCCAGCGCCAGTTCGATCAGGCGGGTGATCAGTTCCGGGTAGCTCAGGCCGCTGGCCTGCCACAGTTTTGGATACATGCTGATGTTAGTGAAACCCGGCAGCGTGTTGATTTCATTGATCACCACTTCGTTTTCCGGCGTCAGGAACACATCCACGCGCGCCATGCCGCAGCAGCCGAGCGTCTGATAAGCGCGAATGGCGATCGCCCGGATTTTATCGTTAATCGCCGGATCGATATCCGCAGGAACGACAACCTGCGCGCCTTTGTCATCAATGTATTTGGTGTCGTACGAGTAGAAGTCGCTGTTTAACACCACTTCGCCGCAGGTGCTCG
This sequence comes from Enterobacter sp. QK-SA4, assembly GCF_056856775.1. Lineage (NCBI taxonomy): Bacteria > Pseudomonadati > Pseudomonadota > Gammaproteobacteria > Enterobacterales > Enterobacteriaceae > Enterobacter > Enterobacter sp. QK-SA4. The sequence continues at coordinate 3,761,614 of NZ_JBXFXH010000007.1, read as the reverse complement.
CCTGTGGAAAATCGTTGCCCAGCACGGCGCACTCAATTTCACGGCCTTTGATGCCCTGCTCAACCACCACTTTATGGTCGAACTCAAACGCCAGACGGACGGCCTGCGTGAACTCTGCTTCGCTGGTGACTTTGCTGACGCCCACGGAGGAGCCCTGGTTTGCAGGCTTCACAAACAGCGGCAGACCCAGCTCTCCGCTGATTTGCGCGAAGCTGTGCTTGTCGCGGTTTGCGCGGGTGAGCGTCACGAACGGCGCAATATTCAGCCCGGCATCGCGCAGCAGGCGTTTGGTGACGTCTTTGTCCATGCACGCTGCAGAGCCGAGGACGTCCGAGCCGACGAACGGCAGGTTGGCCATGCGCAGCATCCCCTGCAGGGAACCATCTTCGCCCAGGGTGCCGTGAACAATAGGGAAGACAACGTCGATCTGGGCGAGAGCCTGAGCGTTGCCGGCGTCGATGAGCTGCCCCTTCACGACGCCGGGTACGGTGGCGACGCTTACTTCCGAAGGATTAAGGGCGATATGGGCCGGATCGTGAGCATTCAGCAGATACTGGCTGGCATCGTTCACGTGCCACTGGCCCTGTTTATCAATGCCCAGCAGCACCACGTCGAAACGGCTTTTATCGATCGCATCAACGATATTTTTAGCCGATTGCAATGACACTTCGTGCTCCGCTGATTTTCCCCCAAAGACAATACCTACGCGCTGCTTAGCCATCTCACTCTCTTCCAGTCTGACGAAAAGCCAATAACATACCACGATGCCCGGCGGGTTTCGCGGCCTTCTGCCATAATGTTTTGGGGAATGTTGAGGGGGGAGAGTGAAAGGAAAAACGCTGCTGACCGTATTCATCATTGTGGCCGTTGCAACGGTGGGTTACCGCTGGTTGCCGTCTTACTACAACCCTTTCATGCCGCTGACGCTGGACGACCCGCCGGGCCGAATCACCCAGTATAAGCTTCGGCGCTTAAACCCCGAGGCGTGCGAGAGCCTGCTCGCGCAGGCTAACCAAAGAGATCTCATCCACACCCAGCCGGTGGCGGACAGCGGCGGCGCGTGTCCGCTTAACAACGTCGTGCGCGTGCGTGACTTCGGTCCGGTCGGCCTGAACGGGAGCTTTCTTGCCAGCTGTCCGCTGGCGCTCAGCTCTGCGCTGTTTATCAGCCAGCAGGCCCGACCGCTGACAAAGCGCTATACGGGCAGCGACCTTGCGCGTATCGACCACCTCGGCAGTTTTGCCTGCCGCAATATTTATCACCGCCCCGACGCGCGCCGCAGTGAACATGCCACGGCGGAGGCGCTGGATATCGCCGCTTTTCGTCTGGCGAACGGGGAACACGTCACGGTGCTGAACGGCTGGAAGGCTGCAACGACGCAGCCCTGGCTGAAGGCCATGCTGGTGGCAAGCTGCAGCTACTACGGAAACGGTCTGGGACCGGAGTATAACGCGGCGCATGCCAACCATTTTCATCTGGGAATGCGCGGTTTCGGCCTCTGCCAGTGAAGCATAATATTCCGCCAGAAAATGGATGAATTGTGACTTGTTTCACAAATATGATGACTGGGAAGATAAAACACCAAAGTCAGTCGGGCCGCATCTCTGGTGCGACGTCAAAACGCGTAACTTGCTAATCTGTCGGCGAATTCGCCTAAAAATGAAGACTATTTCGTTATGGAATCCTGGAAAGTTAATCTTATCTCGGTCTGGTTTGGCTGCTTCTTTACCGGGCTGGCCATTAGCCAGATCCTGCCGTTCCTGCCGCTGTACGTCTCGCAGCTGGGGGTGACCTCGCATGAAGCGCTCTCCATGTGGTCCGGCCTGACGTTCAGCGTCACGTTTCTGGTGTCCGCCATTGTGTCACCGATGTGGGGTAGCCTGGCGGATCGGAAAGGCCGTAAACTGATGCTGCTGCGCGCCTCGCTCGGGATGGCGATCGCCATTCTGCTCCAGGCCTTCGCCACCAACGTCTGGCAGCTGTTTTTCCTGCGCGCGGTGATGGGGCTGACGTCCGGGTACATTCCAAACGCCATGGCGCTGGTCGCCTCTCAGGTGCCGCGCGAGCGTAGCGGCTGGGCGCTGAGCACGCTCTCAACGGCGCAGATCAGCGGCGTCATCGGCGGTCCGCTGCTGGGGGGCTTTCTGGCGGACCACGTCGGGCTGCGCGCGGTATTTATCATCACCGCGATCCTGCTGGTGGTCAGTTTTCTGGTCACGCTCTTTCTTATAAAAGAGGGGGGACGCCCGGTTATCAGTAAATCTGAACGCCTGAGCGGCAAGGCCGTCTTCGCCTCGCTGCCCTATCCGGGACTGATGATCAGCCTGTTTGTGACCACTATGGTTATCCAGCTCTGTAACGGTTCGGTCGGTCCGATTCTGGCGCTGTTTATCAAGTCGATGGAGCCGGATAGCACAAATATCGCTTTTCTGAGCGGCATGATTGCCGCCGTACCGGGCGTATCCGCCCTGATTTCCGCGCCGCGTCTGGGAAAACTGGGTGACAGGATCGGCACCGCGCGCATCCTGATGGCGACGCTGATCTTTGCGGTTGTGCTCTTCTTCGCGATGTCGTTTGTCACCTCTCCGCTTCAGCTAGGCGTATTGCGATTCCTGCTCGGGTTTGCTGATGGCGCCATGTTGCCTGCGGTACAGACCCTGCTGGTTAAATATTCCAGCGACCAGGTGACGGGGCGTATCTTTGGATATAACCAGTCATTTATGTATCTGGGGAATGTTGCCGGTCCGCTTATTGGCGCATCCGTTTCCGCGATGGCCGGTTTTCGTTGGGTATTTGCCGCCACGGCGATTGTCGTTTTAATCAATATTATCCAGCTGGCTATTGCGCTGCGTCGCCGCAGACAAATGGCGGAAGCGAAATCGTCGAGATAATCGTTTCGTTGATGTATTATATATTCTTATGGTAGCCGCATTTTTATATAACAAAATGCGGCGTTTTTTATAGAAAAACGTTTCGCTCACCGCGGCGGTTCTTTATTTTTATTCCTGCATCACTTTTGCATACCATAATAAATTTCTTCTCTTTGCATTATGGATTCAGAATGCTAACTTCAGACAAAACTGAAAAAGGAACTGGCACGATGAAAAATCTCATTGCTGAATTGCTGGTCAAACTGGCACAAAAGGAAGAGGAGTCAAAAGAGCTGGTTGCTCAGGTCGAAGCGCTGGAAATTGTGGTCACCGCGCTGCTGCGACAAATGGCGAAAACCGATCAACAGGCGTTGATTGAGAGCGTGGAAGGCGCACTGGACAGCGTCAGGCCTGAATCGCAGGTTCCGGTTGAGGATGCCGAGATGCTCCACCAGTACGTAAAGAAGCTGTTAAGGCATCCGCGCACCTAAACCGTCACAGGACGTAACGACGTGTCATAGAATTGTCATGCAGGATGCCTATAGTCGCTCTGTTTTTATTTTTATGTATTTGTACATGGAGAAAATAAATTGAAACAGAGCGCACTTTTCATCGCATTACTTCCCCTGTTAATTACCCCTGCCATTTATGCCGATACTGCCCAAACCAGCGTGCTGGATAATCGCGCGGCAAAAGGGGATATCACCCAGCCTGGCGGCGCACGCCGTTTATCAGAAGATCAAACTGCCGCTATTCGCGCTTCGCTGAATGATAAGCCGGCGAAAAATATTATTCTGCTTATTGGCGATGGAATGGGGGATTCCGAAATTACGGCGGCGCGAAATTATGCCGAGGGTGCGGGCGGCTTTTTTAAAGGTATCGACGCATTACCGTTGACCGGACAATATACCCATTACGCGCTGGATAAAAAAACCGGTAAACCGGATTACGTCACGGACTCGGCGGCCTCTGCTACGGCGTGGTCCACCGGCGTGAAAACCTATAATGGCGCGCTGGGTGTGGATATTCACGAAAAAGATCACCAAACCCTTCTGGAGATGGCAAAAGCGGCGGGCCTGGCGACCGGCAACGTCTCCACCGCTGAACTTCAGGATGCAACGCCCGCGGCGCTGGTGGCGCATGTAACCTCGCGTAAATGCTACGGCCCGTCAGTGACCAGCGAAAAATGCACGACGAACGCACTGGAAAAAGGCGGCAAAGGCTCGATTACGGAACAGCTGCTGAACGCGCGTCCTGACGTGACCCTGGGCGGCGGCGCGAAAACCTTTGCAGAAACCGCGACGGCGGGCGAGTGGCAGGGCAAAACGCTGCGCGAGCAGGCGCAGGCCCGCGGCTATCAGCTGGTGAGTGACGCCAGTTCGCTGGCAGCCATCACCGAGGCGAACCAGGACAAGCCGCTGCTGGGGCTATTCTCTGACGGCAACATGCCCGTGCGCTGGGAAGGACCAAAAGCCTCTTATCACGGCAATATCGATAAACCTGCAGTAACCTGTACGCCTAACCCGAAACGCACGGACAGCGTACCGACGCTGGCGGCGATGACTGATAAAGCCATCTCTCTGCTGAGCAAGAGCGAAAAAGGGTTCTTCCTGCAGGTGGAAGGCGCGTCGATTGATAAGCAGGATCATGCAGCGAATCCGTGCGGCCAGATTGGCGAAACCGTCGATCTGGACGAAGCGGTGCAGAAGGCGCTTGAGTTCGCGAAAAAAGACGGTAACACCCTGGTGGTGGTCACCGCGGACCATGCGCACGCCAGCCAGATTATTCCGGCAGATACCAAAGCCCCGGGCCTGACGCAGGCGCTGAATACCAAAGATGGCGCCGTTATGGTGTTGAGCTACGGCAACTCTGAAGAAGAGTCCATGGAGCACACCGGCACCCAGCTGCGCATTGCAGCCTATGGGCCGCACGCGGCAAACGTGGTAGGCCTGACCGATCAAACGGATCTGTTCTACACCATGAAGGCGGCGCTGGGTCTTAAATGATAAAATCCCGGCGGAAATCACATCTGCCGGGTGGTTTTTTTCCTGTCACGAACCAGACTTACAGGGAATGTTCACAAAAGGATGGTGCAATGAAAACAACATTACTGGTTACTCTGCTCTCTGGCCTATTCCTGATCGCATCGGCGAACGCGGAAGAGAAAACGTTAACGCCGCAACAGCAGCGTATGACCACCTGTAATCAACAGGCGACGTCTCAGAGTCTGAAGGGAGATGCTCGCAAGACATACATGAGCGACTGCCTTAAAAACGGCGCCGCGAAGCCGGCTGAAAAAAGCCTGACGCCGCAGCAGCAAAAAATGCGCGAGTGTAATGCGAAAGCAACCGAACAGTCCCTTAAAGGGGACGACCGCAGCAAGTTCATGAGCGCGTGCCTGAAGAAAAAAGTGTAGTTCAAACGGGTGAGCGGCTCCGGCGGCTCACCCGAAATTTCATACTTTCCCCGCAGACCCCCTCTCTATAATTTGGGAAAATGTTTCAGAATATTCCCAAAAATGATGAATGATGAAACGTATTACAACAAAAAGCGCATTCGGGAAGAGTGGAGTTTAACCCTTTCTCAGGATGACCCTCACCGCGCCGGCATTCAGTTTGCCCGGCGAGTCAGGCTGGCGCGCGCCGTCGGCCTGGCGGCAATGTTTTTCCCCGTTGCGGGGATGCTGGTCACCCATTTTTTACCCGGCGGCTGGTGGCTTTTACTGGTGGGGTGGTCGTTCGTCTGGCCCCATTTTGCCTGGCAGCTGTCCTGCCGCGCCGCTTCACCCCATCAGCAGGAAATTTTCAATCTTAAAATCGATGCCATTATTGCCGGGCTCTGGATCGGCGTGATGGGGATGAATGCGTTACCCACGGCAGCGCTGGTAATGATGGTGGGGATGAATATGATGGGCTCCGGGGGCTGTCGCCTGTTTATCCCGGGGATCGCGTTGACCCTGCTCTCCGCGCTGGTGACGCTGCCACTCGTCGGGAAGGTGGCCGTCTTCAACCCCGACCTTGTGGAGTGGGGCTTAACGTTACCCGTACTCGTGCTGTATCCCATGCTGTTTGCCTGGCTTAGCCACCGAACCGCCGTCAGGCTTGCGGAACATAAGCAGCGGCTGGAAATGATGAGCACACGAGACGGGATGACCGGGGTCTTCAACCGCCGACACTGGGAAATGCTGCTGCGAAATGAATTTGAGCATTGTCGGCGCGACCACAGCACCGCCACGATATTGCTGATTGATATCGACCACTTTAAAAACATCAACGACACCTGGGGGCACGACGTGGGCGACGAGGCGATTGTTGCTATTACGCGTCAGCTCCAGCGGTCGGTACGGTCAGGCGATGCGATCGGCCGGTTTGGCGGGGATGAGTTTGCAGTGATCATGTCGCAGACCGCGGCGGAGAGCGCCATCGCCGTGATGTCGCGACTGCATGAGCGGCTGGAAAAGCTGACGTTACCGTGCGCGCCAAAAGAAGCGCTGCGCATCAGCGTCGGCGTTGCCCCCTGGGGACCGCAGTTTGGACACTATCGGGAATGGCTAAAGGCGGCTGACGTGGCGCTGTATAAGGCGAAAAATGCCGGGCGCGGCCGCACCGAAGTGGCCGCCTGACGCCCGGTCAGAAATCAGGATTTACTCAGCTTCTCTGATTTTTCCATGCATTTTGCCATCGCTTCAATGACGGCCGAGCGGAACCCGCGCTCTTCCAGCACCCGCACCGCTTCGATGGTGGTACCGCCCGGAGAGCAGACCATATCTTTCAGTTCACCCGGATGTTTGCCGGTTTCCAGCACCATTTTGGCGGAGCCCATGACGGCCTGCGCGGCGAACTTATACGCCTGCGCGCGCGGCATTCCGCCAAGCACGGCGGCGTCGGCCATCGCTTCTAAAAACATGAACACATAGGCAGGGGCTGAGCCACTCACGCCAACCACCGGATGGATCATCGATTCGGCAATCACTTCTGCTTCACCGAAGCAGCGGAAAATATTCAGCACGTCGGCCACTTCTTCCGTGGTCACCAGCGCGTTAGGCGTGACGGAGGTCATGCCGGCATTGACCAGCGAGGGGGTGTTAGGCATCGCGCGGACGATTTTACGATCGTGACCCAGCGCGCGCGCCAGCTGATCGAGCGTGACGCCCGCGGCAATCGACACGACCAGCGTCTCTTTATTCAGGCTGGAGGTGATATCGCTCAGCACTTTGATCATGATGTTTGGCTTGACGGCGCCAAAGACGATATCGGCGACCTGGGCGACTTCCTGCGCGCTTTCGGCGGCGTTGATCCCGTATTGATCGCGCAACTCGGCGACTTTGTCCGGTGACGGGGTATAGACCCAAATCTGACCCGGCAGCACCTGCCCGCTGGCGATCAGACCGCCCAGGATGGCTTTGCCCATGTTACCGCAGCCGATAAACCCGATTTTCTTGTCCATCACGATTCTCCGTCATTATGCGTTGTTTTCTCTGATTGATAGCTTAACAACGAAATGCAGGCGACAATAGTCGGCAGAGTCATTATGGGGAGACAATATGGCGATTTGGGTTGATGCGGACGCGTGTCCGAATGTGATTAAAGAGATTTTATTTCGTGCCGCCGAGCGCGTTCAGATGCCGCTGACGCTGGTGGCTAACCAGAATATTCGCGTACCGCCTTCGCGGTTTATCCGCTCCTTGCGCGTGCCGGCCGGGTTCGACGTGGCGGATAACGAAATTGTTCGCCTGTGCAGTGCGGAGGATCTGGTGATCACGGCAGATATTCCGCTGGCTGCCGAAGTGCTGGAGAAAGGGGCGGCGGCGCTAAATCCGCGCGGGGAGCGTTACTCGCCTTCGACCATTCGGGAAAAGCTCACCATGCGCGATTTTATGGATACGATGCGGGCCAGCGGCGTGCAGACCGGTGGACCGGACAGCCTGTCCCAGCGCGACCGTCAGCAGTTCGCTGCCGAGCTGGATAAATGGCTGCTGGAAGTGAAGCGCCGCACAGCGTAATGATAATTATTGTCAATTTGTGGTACAGTGTGACCTCCACAGGGTTGTCATCCCGTACCGCTTTGCAGTAAAGTAATCGCAACATCTTCTGCAATTATTTCTTTACACTCTTCAGCCATTCGGCATCAAGGGGAACACCTGGCATGACCCAACCCATCTTTTTAGTTGGCCCCCGCGGCTGTGGGAAAACCACCGTTGGCCTGGAGCTGGCACGCGTGTGTCATCGCCAGTTTGTTGATACCGACCACTGGCTGCAAACCGAGGCCGGAAAAACCATCGCTGAGATCGTTGAGCAAGAGGGATGGGAGAGCTTTCGCGCGCGCGAAACGGCCGCGCTGAAAGCGGTCACCACCCCGTCTGCCGTGATCGCGACCGGCGGCGGCATCGTTCTGGCGGAGTGCAATCGTCACTTTATGCGCGAAAAGGGGATTGTGATTTATCTCAGCGCGCCGGTGTCGGCTCTGGTAGGGCGGCTGGAAGCCTTTCCGGAAGAGGGGCAACGCCCCGCGCTGACCTCCAGGCCGCTCAGCGAAGAGGTGAGCGAAGTGCTGGCCGAACGCGATGCGCTATACCGCGAAGCGGCTCACCACGTGGTGGATGCGTCAGCCTCTCCCGAAGAGGTTGTGATTCAGATTATTACCGCCCTGCGTTTGGCTTGTGCCAGCTAACCGGCGTCTATACTTATAGCTCAGACATAAAAAAGGATGAGCTATGCCAACCAGACCTCCCTATCCGCGTGAAGCGCGCGTTGTTACCGTTGAAAAAGGCCAGACGGGTCATACCGTGACCTGGTACCAACTGCGTGCCGATCACCCCAAGCCGGACTCGCTGATCAGTGAACACGAGACTGAACAGGAAGCGCTGGATGCGAAACGGCGCTATGAAGATCCCGACATAACCTGAATGTTTTCCTAAACGTTCCAGTATCGTGCCTGAATCACACTTTTTACTCATCGGGAAAGTTAAGCAGGAGTTAATATTTAGTTATTACAAGTAACTCCGGTATCGGCAGGCGATCTTTACATTTCTATGTCGGGATCACCTGCTACGCTTGGTGCTGTTTTGTTGAAAAAATGAACTGTGCAGCGTAGTGAGCCTGTACCTGTGTGCACGATGTTGGAGTAATGGAAGGCGATCAAGATGAAGGCAACGTTGGCGATCCTCACCATTGGTGTGGTCCCTGTAAGCGAAGTGTTACCGCTCTTAACCGAGCATGTATCTGAACAACAGATAACGCATCTTAGCCTGCTGGGGAAGATGAGTCGGGAAGAGGTCATGGAAGACTACGCTGTCGAGGCGGGGGAGGATCCCCTGGCGACGTTATTAAGCGACGGTAAACTGGCGCATGTTTCACGCCAGAAAATCGAGCGCTCGCTGCAGGGCGTAATAGAAGTGCTCGATAATCAAGGTTATGACGTTATTTTGCTGATGAGTACCGCGCCCATTAAGGGCCTCACGGCGCGTAATGCGATTTTGCTGGAGCCGATGCGGATCATTCCACCGCTGGTGGCCTCCATCGTGGATGGTCATCAGGTGGGGGTGATTGTACCTATTGAGGAGCTCATGGATAACCAGGAGGCAAAGTGGCACGTGCTGGAAAAAGTGCCCTTGTATGCGCTGGCAAATCCGTTCTGGGACAGTGAGGCCAAGCTCATTGCTGCCGGGAAGGAACTGCTTGAGAGAGGGGCAGATGTCTTGATCCTGGACTGCCTCGGTTTCCATCAGCATCATCGTGATCTGCTGCAAAAAGCGCTGGATGTTCCCGTGCTGTTATCTAACGTTCTGATGGCTCGCCTGGCCTCGGAACTCCTTATGTAATGATTTTGCGTGACAGGTGATGAGCGTGGCCCCTATAGTGAATTTTTATCTAAAAATATAAGGGCCAGTTCATGCTTCAAAGTAACGAATACTTTTCCGGTAAAGTGAAATCCATTGGTTTTACCAGCAGCAGCACTGGCCGCGCCAGTGTCGGCGTTATGGCGGAAGGGGAATACACCTTTGGCACGGCGGAAGCTGAAGAAATGACGGTCGTCAGCGGGGCGCTGAACGTCTTACTGCCGGGTGAAACGGAATGGAAAGTTTACGCTGCCGGGCAAGTTTTCAACGTCCCTGGCCACAGCGAGTTCCATTTGCAGGTTGCTGAACCTACCTCTTATCTGTGCCGCTACCTGAAATAAAAAATAAGCCGGGTGGCGCTAACGCTTACCCGGCCTGCGTTTTGCCTGTTATCTCTGCGCTTCGCCGCCGAGACCTTCCACCAGATTCTGAATCAACGCGGCCAGCTCGCCGGTCATCAGGATAAAGTCCGCGTCAAAGCGCTGGGCGTAATCTTCCCTGTCGATATCTTCGTTCTGATCGCGCAGCTCGTCGCAGAACTTCAGACGTTTCACGGAGCCGTCGTCGCACATCACGAACTGGATGCGCTGCTGCCAGTCGAGCGCCAGTTTAGTGACCACTTTACCCGCTTCGATGTGTACAGCGATCTCGTCGCTCACCAGATCCTGCTTCTTCGCGCGGATCACGCCGCCATCTTCCAGCAGGGCTTTCAGCTCGGCTTCATCAAGGATCTGGAAACCCTGAGCCGCAGCGCCGCTGCGTACCCATTCGGTCAGCGTCAGCTCGATCGGCGTTTCCAGCGCCAGCGGAACGACCGGTAAAGATCCGATGCTTTTACGCAGCAGGGCCAGCGTATCTTCTGCTTTCTTGGCGCTGGCGCAGTCCACCATGATCAGCCCGTTGACGGTGTCGATCCACATCATGGTCTGGCTGAAGCGGCTGAAGGCGCGCGGCAGCAGGGAGTGCAGCACTTCGTCTTTCAGCGAATCTTTTTCGGTCTTTTTCAGCTTGCGGCCCTGTTCGGCTTCCAGCTTGAAAATTTTCGCTTCGAGCGCCTGCTTAACCACCGGCGTCGGCAGGATTTTCTCTTCTTTACGGGCGCAGACGATGATTTGACCCGTGCTGCTGGCGTGGGTCAGTGCATCGCTTTGTGAACCCATTGGCGGAACCCAGCCGGTTTTCGCCATATCCTGGCTACCGCAAGGGGAAAAGGTATAAGCGGCTAACTGTTTTTCCATCTCTTCTGCACGCAGCGAAACGTCGCGGCTGAGACGGTAAACCATCAAATTTTTGAACCACAGCATGATAATTTCCACGGCCTTGTCGTTAAATCAGCGGGCATGATAACGAATTGTCGCATCGCTTGCATTGCTAATCGGGAAGCGTGCTTCTACTCTGTTGATAATCAAAATAATGAGGAGAGTCTTGTGCGTATTGGGATCGATTTGGGCGGCACCAAAACAGAAGTCATCGCACTGAGCGAGCAGGGGGAGCAGCTGTTCCGCCACCGTTTACCGACACCGCGCGATGATTATCACCAGACTATCGAGACGATTGCCAGCCTGGTTGAGATGGCAGAGCAGGCGACAGGGCAAACCGGCAGCGTCGGGATGGGGATCCCGGGGTCGATCTCGCCGTATACCGGGGTGGTTAAAAATGCCAACTCCACCTGGCTCAACGGTCAGCCGTTTGACAAAGATTTGAGCCAACGTCTGAACCGGGAAGTGCGTCTGGCCAACGACGCCAACTGTCTGGCGGTCTCTGAGGCCATCGACGGCGCGGCGGCCGGTGCCCAGACCGTGTTTGCAGTGATCATTGGTACCGGCTGCGGAGCGGGCGTGGCGTTCGGCGGGCGTGCCCATATCGGCGGCAACGGCACGGCAGGCGAGTGGGGACACAACCCGCTGCCGTGGATGGATGAAGACGAGCTTAAATACCGCGCTGAAGTGCCGTGCTACTGCGGAAAGCAGGGCTGTATTGAGACGTTTATCTCCGGCACCGGTTTTGCGACCGATTACCACCGCTTAAGCGGCCAGCCGTTAAAGGGCAACGAAATCATGCGTCTGGTCGAAGAACAGGATCCGGTCGCCGAACTGGCCCTTAGCCGCTACGAAATGCGGCTGGCGAAATCCCTGGCGCACGTGGTGAATATTCTCGATCCGGACGTGATTGTGCTCGGCGGCGGCATGAGCAACGTTGACCGGCTGTACGCCACGGTTCCGAACCTTGTCAAACAGTGGGTCTTCGGCGGCGAGTGTGAAACCCCGATCCGCAAAGCTGTCCACGGTGACTCCAGCGGCGTGCGCGGCGCGGCGTGGCTGTGGCCGGAATAAAAGCAAATAATGTTTATTCCCTCTCCCTGTGGGAGAGGGCCAGGGTGAGGGCACCAGACCGCACCGATCCCCATTTATTCCACCGCAAACACCTTATCCAGCCTGCTGTACCCCAGCCCGTTGATCTTCTTCACCTTGATCTGCACCGGAATGCGCTCTTTCATCGCCTCAACGTGGCTGATCACGCCGATGGTTTTCCCGGTGGCGTTCAGCGCGTCGAGCGCATCCAGCGCGGTATCCAGCGTTTCACTGTCGAGCGTGCCGAACCCTTCATCCAGGAACAGCGAATCGATCCGCGTTTTATGACTCACCAGATCGGAAAGCGCCAGCGCCAGCGCCAGGCTGACCAGGAAGCTCTCGCCGCCGGAGAGGGTGCGGGTATCGCGGACCGCATCCGCCTGCCACGTATCCACCACTTCCAGCTCCAGCGCGTCGCTGGCCTTACGCTGCAATAAATAACGCCCGTGCAGACGGTTAAGCTGCTGGTTAGCAAGCCAGACAAGATTGTCCAGCGTCAGCCCCTGGGCGAACTTACGGAACTTGTCGCCGGTGCTGGAGCCGATCAGTGCGTTCAGGTACCCCCAGTCATCCGCCTGGCGCGCGGCCTCTTCAATTTGCTGCATCAACGCCAGCTGGTGCTGCCGGTTATCGCTGTCCTGCTTAAGCTGCTGACGGATCTCGCCCTGATGCGTGGTGTTCTCGCGCAGCTGTTGCGCCAGCTGCTGCAGCTGGATTTGCAGCGTGGATAGATCGGCGTCGAGCCCTTGCGGCCTCTGCGCCAGATGAGACTGCAGCTGTTGGTTCGCTTGCCCGCACAGCGCCGCGGCCTGCTGTATCTGGTTTTCCAGCGACTGCTTTCGCTGTTCGAGGTGGCGAATGGCATCGTCATCCAGCAGGGCGGCAAGAAACGCGTCCCGATCGGCAAAGCAGCTCGCGGAGAGCGCCGCGGTGAACTGCGTCTGCGACTGCTGCAGGCGCTCTCGCTCCAGCGCTTCCTGCTGCTGTTGCGCCCTCAGCTGGCTTTGCAGCGACACGCATTCGTCGTGGATGGCGCGCCAGTTATCAGGAATAACCGGTTCGGCGTCTTCGCTGTTCGTTGCCGGAAGCGCGTCGAGCAGTGGCTTCAGGGCGTTTATACGTTCCTGAAGCACGCCGTGCTGCGTTTGTTTCTCCTGCCACTGCGCGAATTCAGCTTCACGGGCCTGAAGCCAGGCGGCTTCCTGACTCTCTTCAGGTGCGTTAAGTGAGAGCGCGAGCAGGGCATGCTCCAGCGCCTGCCGCGTGGCCGCCAGCTGCTGCTGATACTGCCGCTCCTGCGTTTCCTGTTCGCTCAGTTGGTTCTGCAGGGTGAGACGCTGACTGAGCTGATAAAGCTGGCGCTCGTAATGTTCCTGTTCGTTCAACCATGGCGCGATATCGTCCTGAATATTCAAGGTAATGTTCAGGGACGTGCAGGCCGCCACCCACTCTTTAGTGAGCGCTTGCTCTTCCTGAGAAAGCGTCTGGGCGTCGTCTGTCTCGCGCTGGATCTGCTGCGTCAGGGCATTTACCTGCCCCAGCACCAGCAGCCCTTCCTCTTTAAGGGCGGCGACCTCTTTTTCCAGGTCATCACGGCGGCGCTGGTTATCCGTCAGCTCAAGCGACTGGTATTGCGCAACGGCGGGATGCTCGCTGGAGCCGCACAGCGGACAGGGTTTGCCGGCCTCAAGCTGCGAACGATAATGTTCCAGCTTTTTGATCGTCGCTTCGGTTTCGCAGAGGGCCTTGAGGTCCAGATAGTGCTGGTGTTTCTCTTTGTACTGCTGGCGACGCAGCGTCAGCGTTTCATTGAGTTTGTTTTGTTCGGCCTGGGCCTTCAGCACGCTTTCACCGCTCTGGCGCAGGCGCTTTTGCAGCGGCTGATAGCGGGCATGCAGCGACGTCAGCCGCTGACGCAGCGTGCGTGACCGGGACTGCTGCTCCATAGCCGCGCTGACCTCATCTGCCGTCAGCGTCAGCGAATTTTCCGGCATCTCAGCCAGCCTGTTGCGTAATTCCCCCATCCGCGCAGCAAGCGAGGCTAACTGCGTTTTGTCGCGGTTAAGCTGAGAGAACTGGGCACGCCAGCCGGCAATCTCCTGCCCCAGCAGGCGATAGCGTTCGTGCTCCGCCAGCCACTGCGCCAGCGCCGTCAGTTCGGTCTGAAGCTGCTCATGATTCCGCTGGGCGGTATGACGGATCCGCGCGCGCAGCGCGGTTTTGGCTTGTAAGCGAGTATTTACTTCAATAATTCGCTGCTGGGTTTGCGCCAGGCGCGCGGTTTGCTCCTGCTGGTGCTCCCAAAGCGGTCGAAGCTGGGCGGCGGGCAGAGCAAGCTGGAGCTTTGCCAGCTCTGGCGCAGCGTTCGTCAGCGCCTGCTGCGCCTGCTGCTGCATCGCGGTGACGCGCTGCTGCTCAAGCACGAGCTCATCATGGCGCGTAAGCCACTGAAAATCTTTCTGTTGGCTTTGCTGCTGAACCAGCAGGGTTTTCTCTTCGTCAGTAAGCACCTGCAAACTTTGCTGCAACTGCTGCTGTTGCTCTTCGCTCAACAGCACGACGCCCGCCGCCTGCGCCTCGCACTTTTCAAGCACGCTGCGGGCGGCTTTGTGTTTCTCAAACACCATGGCGGAAATCTGGCCGTAGATCTCGGTGCCGGTCAGCTCCTCCAGCAGCTCGGCGCGATCGCTCGGCTTGGCATTAAGGAAGGCGGCAAACTGCCCCTGTGAGAGCAGCATGGAGCGGGTGAAGCGGCCATAGTCCAGCCCGGTGAGCGCGGCGGTTTGCTCCAGTTTATCCGTCACTTTGTCGGCCAGGATTTTGCCATCTTCGCAGCGCGCCAGCTCCACGCGCGGCGCCTGCAGGTTTCCGTCCGGCTGGTTGCGCGCGCGGTTCTGGCTCCAGAATGCGCGATAGGCGGTGCCTTTTACCTCGAACTCCACTTCCGCCAGGCACTCGGCGGTGTCGCGCGTCATCAGGTCGTTTTGCGCCTGAGAAACCTTCTGCAGGCGTGGCGTTTCGTGATAAAGCGCCAGACAGATGGCGTCAAGCAGGGTGGTTTTACCTGCCCCGGTTGCGCCGGTGATGGCAAACAGACCGTTGCTGGCAAACGGCTCCGCGGTAAAGTCAATTTTCCACTCGCCCTTGAGGGAGTTGAGATTTTTCAGACGCAGGCTCAAAATTTTCATGCGTTTTCTTCCTCATCATTGAGCGCATGCAGGGTATGGCTGAACAGTTCGCTGAGTCTTGCGCGCTTCGCGTCGTCAATTTCCTCCTGCGAGAGCCTGCGTTCAAACACCTCTTCAACCCGCAGTTCACTGAGCGTTTCGCGTTGAGCGCTTAACAGAATTTTCTCTCGCTGCTCGCGGCTGCGGCGTACCAGTAAGACTTCGACGGGTAAATCTTCCGTCAGCGCCTGAATTTTTCGCTGCATATCGTGCAGGTAGTCGTCGGTGGTGATTTCGATATCCAGCCAGATGGGCGGGTTAAGCGCTGTTCCGCGCCACTGCTCAAGCTGGGCGGTAATGGCGTCAAGATCGCCCTTCAGCACCGCCAGAGGCTGGGTGACGGGCACCTCCAGCGTCTCGACGGCGTGAAGTTTTCCTTCGGAGAAGCTCACCAGATGGACGGATTTGGCCTTGCCCGTTTCGTCAAAGCTGAGCGAAATTGGCGAGCCGCAGTAGCGGATGTGCTCGCTGCCGCCGACGATCTGAGCCCGGTGTATGTGCCCGAGCGCAATGTAGTCGGCTGGCGGGAAGTTCTGCGCCGGAAAGGCATCCAGCGTGCCGATATAGATGTCACGTACCGCGTCACTTTTACTGGCCCCGACGGTGGTGAGATGCCCCGTCGCAATCACCGGAATCGGCTGGTCGCCGCGCAGGGCGCAGGCATCGGCGTGCTGCTGGTGATAATAGTCGGTGATGGCCTGTAATAGATGCTGCTGCTTTTCCGCACCCGACAGCCCCGCCTGGCTTTGCACGATGTCGCGCGGCCGTAAAAAGGGAATGGGGCACAGCACCGCCCCCGGCGTGCCGTCGCGTTTTTTCAGGATCTGCGGGGCGTGCCCGGCGCTGGCGACGACGGTGGTATTGAGAAATGCCAGGATGTCGCGGGATTCATTGAGCGTCGCGACGGAATCATGGTTGCCGGCGACAATCACCAGATGACAGCCGGTTTGCTGCAAATTCACCACGAAGCGGTTGTACAGTTCACGCGCATAACTGGGGGGTGAGCCGGTATCAAAGATGTCACCCGCCACAATAATCGCGTCCACCTCGTGCGTCCGGGCCGTTTCCAGCAGCCAGTTCAGGAAGGCTTCATGTTCAGCCGCACGGCTTTTGCTGTAAAAATTTTGACCCAGATGCCAGTCCGAGGTGTGAAGTATGCGCATAGCTGATCCGTGGCAAAAAAGAGAAAGCAGGATTATAAACGTTCAGAGACGGGAAAATAACCGCTGTAATAAAACAACGGTTTGCCCCTTATCGTGGTACTGTTTTTCATAAATCTGTCATAAATCTGACGCATAATGGCGCCGAATTACAAACTTGTAACTTAAATAAGATAAGACAGGGCAAAGTATGGCGAGACGTATTCTGGTCGTAGAAGATGAAGCTCCAATTCGTGAAATGGTGTGCTTCGTGCTCGAGCAAAACGGCTTCCAGCCGGTTGAAGCGGAAGATTATGACAGCGCAGTGAACCAGCTGAATGAACCCTGGCCCGATCTGATTCTGCTGGACTGGATGTTGCCCGGCGGCTCCGGACTGCAGTTTATCAAACACCTGAAGCGTGAAGCGCTGACCCGCGACATCCCGGTTGTGATGCTCACGGCGCGCGGAGAAGAAGAGGATCGCGTGCGCGGTCTGGAGACCGGCGCGGACGATTACATTACAAAACCGTTCTCCCCAAAAGAGCTGGTTGCCCGCATTAAAGCCGTGATGCGCCGTATTTCGCCGATGGCGGTGGAAGAGGTGATTGAGATGCAGGGGCTGAGCCTTGACCCCACCTCACACCGCGTCATGACCGGTGAAAATCCTCTCGACATGGGGCCTACCGAATTTAAACTCCTGCACTTCTTTATGACCCACCCGGAACGCGTTTACAGCCGCGAGCAGTTGCTGAATAACGTCTGGGGAACTAACGTGTATGTCGAAGACCGGACGGTTGACGTACATATTCGCCGCCTGCGAAAAGCACTGGAACTGAGCGGCCACGATCGCATGGTGCAGACGGTCCGCGGCACGGGTTATCGTTTTTCTACCCGTTTCTGAACAATGACAGGAGTGTGACGCGTGCTGGAACGTCTGTCATGGAAAAGGCTCGTCTTTGAACTGATCTTATGCTGTATTCCGGCCTTCCTTCTGGGGGCCTTTCTTGGACACCTGCCGTGGTTTCTGCTGGCGTCGGTCACCGGGCTGCTGATCTGGCATTTCTGGAACCTGCTGCGCCTCTCCTGGTGGCTGTGGGTTGACCGAAGTATGACGCCGCCGCCGGGAAGCGGCAGCTGGGAGCCGCTGCTGTACGGTCTGCATCAGATGCAGATGCGTAATAAAAAGCGTCGCCGCGAGCTGGGAAGCCTGATTAAGCGTTTTCGCAGCGGTGCAGAGTCGCTGCCGGATGCCGTTATTCTGACGACCGAAGAAGGGACGATCTTCTGGTGTAACGGCCTTGCGCAACAGCTGCTGGGCCTGCGCTGGCCCGACGACAATGGCCAGAATATCCTCAACCTTCTACGCTATCCCGAATTTACGCTGTATCTGAAAAAGCGTGATTTTACCCGCCCGCACAATCTGAAGCTCAATAATGGTCGCCATCTGGAAATCCGCGTGATGCCCTACAGCGATAAGCAGTGGCTGATGGTGGCGCGCGATGTCACCCAGATGCACCAGCTGGAAGGGGCGCGTCGCAACTTCTTCGCCAACGTCAGTCACGAACTGCGTACCCCGCTGACCGTGCTTCAGGGATACCTGGAGATGATGCAGGAGCAAACGCTGGAAGGCGCGCCGCGTGAAAAAGCGCTGCACACCATGCGCGAGCAAACGCACCGGATGGAAGGGCTGGTGAAGCAGCTGCTGACGCTCTCGAAGATTGAAGCGGCGCCAACGCTCGCGCTAAATGACACCATTGATGTGCCGATGATGCTGCGGGTCGTTGAGCGTGAAGCGCAGACGCTAAGCCACAAAAAGCATCACCTGGCCTTTGAGGTCGACAATACGCTGAAGGTGCTGGGCAGCGAAGATGAACTGCGTAGCGCCATTTCCAACCTGGTGTATAACGCGGTGAATCATACGCCGGAGGGGACGAATATCGTGGTGCGCTGGCATCATGCCCCAACGGGGGCTGAGTTTAGCGTGGAAGACAACGGGCCGGGAATTGCGCCTGAGCATATTCCGCGCCTGACCGAGCGCTTTTACCGTGTGGATAAAGCGCGATCCCGGCAGACTGGCGGAAGCGGTCTGGGGCTGGCAATTGTGAAACACGCGGTGAATCACCATGAAAGCCGTCTCGATATTCAGAGTACGCTGGGTAAAGGAACCCGCTTCAGTTTCGTTATTCCGGAACGATTAATTGCCAAAAAGATCGCCTGACGGCAGGCGTGTCATTTTACCTTTCCACGGGTCAGCGTCTGCTGGCCCGTTTGCTTTGCAGTCAAGCGAAACGCGGATGAATTTTATACGGCTGACTGTTTTTTGTTCGCATGATTAGCCATGGGTTTTTCTTATAAATAGCGTATTGTTCTGAGGTGTATTTTCATGATGGCATATTGTTCTGGTTTTGCGATCCCACCTTGCCTTTAAACGTTATAAGCGTTTAAATTGCGCCCCAGATACTGTCAGACCGACTGTATTTGCGTGGTAAATCGAAAAACTATTCTTCTCCACGCCAGGACGGGAGCATTTCCCGCTGAAATTGAGCAAATTTTCGGCTGTATCGTCCCGTCAGGGAAATCGAAAATCTCAATGTTTTCAACACCACATCCACAGGCAGTAAGGTTTTATGACCCATCACTTAAAATCGCGTGACATCATCGCGCTGGGCTTTATGACATTTGCGCTGTTCGTTGGCGCAGGCAACATCATTTTCCCTCCAATGGTTGGCTTACAGGCGGGTGAACACGTCTGGACCGCCGCGTTTGGTTTCCTGATTACTGCCGTGGGTCTGCCGGTTCTGACCGTCGTTGCGCTGGCGAAAGTCGGCGGCGGTGTGGATAGCCTCAGCACCCCGATTGGCAAAGTGGCGGGCGTTCTGCTGGCAACCGTCTGCTATCTCGCCGTTGGCCCGCTGTTTGCGACCCCGCGTACGGCAACCGTTTCCTTCGAAGTGGGTATTGCTCCCCTGACCGGTGACGGCGCGATGCCGCTGTTTATCTACAGCCTGATCTACTTCGCGATCGTGATTCTGGTTTCCCTCTATCCGGGAAAACTGCTGGATACCGTGGGTAACTTCCTGGCTCCGCTGAAAATTGTGGCGCTGATTGTTCTGGCGGTAGCGGCCATCGTCTGGCCAGCGGGCCCGATTAGCGACGCGATGGACGCCTATAAAAACGCCGCGTTCTCTAACGGCTTTGTGAACGGCTACCTGACGATGGATACGCTGGGCGCCATGGTGTTTGGTATCGTTATTGTTAACGCCGCGCGTTCCCGCGGTGTGACCGAAGCGCGTCTGCTGACCCGCTATACCATCTGGGCCGGTCTGATGGCTGGCGTAGGGCTGACGCTGCTCTATCTGGCGCTGTTCCGTCTGGGCTCCGACAGCGCCATGCTGGTTGAGCAGAACGCCAACGGTGCGGCTATCCTGCACGCCTACGTTCAGCACACCTTTGGCGGTGCGGGCAGTATGCTGCTGGCAGCGCTGATTTTCCTGGCGTGTCTGGTGACGGCGGTTGGCCTGACCTGCGCCTGCGCAGAGTTCTTTGCACAGTATCTGCCGCTCTCTTACCGCACCCTGGTGTTTATCCTCGGCATCTTCTCTATGGCGGTGTCCAACCTCGGTCTGAGCCACCTGATTCAGGTCTCGATTCCGGTGCTGACGGCGATTTATCCGCCGTGTATCGTGCTGGTCGTGCTGAGCTTTACTCGCCCGTGGTGGAACAACTCTTCACGAATTATTGCGCCAGCCATGTTTATCAGCCTGATTTTTGGTATCCTTGACGGGATTAAAGCATCAGCTTTCGCGCACATACTGCCGGCATGGACACAGCGTCTGCCGCTGTCCGAGCAGGGGCTGGCCTGGCTGATGCCTACCGTTGTTGCACTGGTTCTGGCGATTATCTGGGACCGTGCTGCAGGGCGTCAGGTCGCATCGAACGCTCATTAATCAACGGCAACAAACTGTTTAACCACGGGGCTTAAGGCCCCGTGGTTTTTTGTTTTTTTCGTGTTGAATGGCAAGATTTAAATGGAAAGCACTAACAAACTTAAACGTGGATTGAGCACGCGCCACATCCGCTTTATGGCGCTGGGCTCTGCTATCGGCACCGGTCTTTTTTATGGCTCGGCAGATGCCATCAAAATGGCCGGTCCCAGCGTTCTGCTGGCGTACATTATCGGCGGCGTGGCGGCGTATATCATCATGCGCGCCCTCGGCGAAATGTCGGTTCACAACCCCTCCGCCAGCTCATTCTCCCGCTACGCGCAGGAAAACCTCGGCCCGCTGGCCGGGTTTATCACCGGCTGGACCTACTGCTTCGAAATCCTGATTGTGGCGATTGCCGACGTGACGGCATTTGGCATCTACATGGGCGTCTGGTTCCCGGCGGTACCGCACTGGATTTGGGTGCTGAGCGTGGTGCTGATCATTTGCGCCGTCAACCTGATGAGCGTGAAGGTGTTCGGCGAGCTGGAGTTCTGGTTCTCCTTCTTCAAGGTCGCCACCATCATCATCATGATTGTGGCCGGTTTTGGGATTATCATCTGGGGGATTGGCAACGGCGGGCAGCCGACCGGGATCCACAACCTCTGGAGCAACGGTGGCTTCTTCAGCAACGGCTGGCTCGGGATGGTGATGTCGCTGCAGATGGTGATGTTCGCCTACGGCGGTATCGAGATTATCGGTATCACCGCCGGGGAAGCGAAAGACCCGGAGAAATCCATTCCGCGTGCGATCAACTCGGTGCCGATGCGTATTCTGGTGTTTTATGTGGGTACGCTGTTCGTGATCATGTCCATCTACCCGTGGAACCAGGTAGGCACCAACGGTAGCCCGTTTGTCCTGACCTTCCAGCATATGGGCATTGCGTTTGCGGCCAGCATTCTCAACTTTGTGGTGCTGACCGCGTCGCTTTCGGCGATCAACAGCGACGTCTTTGGCGTGGGCCGTATGCTGCACGGCATGGCGGAGCAGGGCAGTGCGCCGAAGGTGTTCGCCAAAACCTCACGCCGCGGCACGCCGTGGGTGACCGTCGTGGTGATGACCGTGGCGCTGCTGTTCTCGGTTTACCTGAACTACATCATGCCGGAGAACGTCTTCCTGGTGATTGCGTCCCTGGCAACCTTCGCGACGGTGTGGGTGTGGATCATGATCCTGCTGTCGCAGATTGCCTTCCGCCGTCGCCTGTCACCGGATGAGGCGAAAGCGCTGAAGTTCAAAGTACCGGGCGGCGTTGCGACCACCGTCGTCGGGCTGATTTTCCTGGTGTTTATCATTGGCCTGATTGGCTACCATCCGGACACCCGCATTTCGCTCTACGTGGGCTGCGCGTGGATCGTGCTGCTGCTGGTGGGCTGGGTGTTTAAATGCCGCCGCGACCGTCAGTTGGCGGAAGCGCAGTAAGGTAAAAATGCCGGGTGGCGCTGCGCTTACCCGGCCTACACTCCCTTTTACCCCCAAAAAACTCCTCCCCCGTCCTCCTCCCCCAATAAATCCCATCATGGTGAGCTATCCTTAACCACCCTGTGGCAAGGTGACGTCAATTTCATCAAAGGGGATTCGTGATGTTAAACGCCTGGCACCTTCCGGTTGCCCCATTTGTTAAGCAAAACAAAGACAACCTGGTGATTACGCTCTGGCTGGCGGGTGAAAATCAGCCTGAACGCGTGACGCTCCGCGCCGAAATCGATAACGAAGAGACCGGGCTGAAAATGCACAAGCTGCG
The DNA here is from genome assembly GCF_056856775.1 of Enterobacter sp. QK-SA4. Taxonomy (NCBI): domain Bacteria; kingdom Pseudomonadati; phylum Pseudomonadota; class Gammaproteobacteria; order Enterobacterales; family Enterobacteriaceae; genus Enterobacter; species Enterobacter sp. QK-SA4. The sequence goes on along the minus strand of NZ_JBXFXH010000007.1, from coordinate 3,739,465 downwards.
CAGCCAGCCGCAGCCGGGGATCACCGCCTGGCGTGCGAATATCGACCTGCGTAGCGGACAGCCGCGTCGCCGCTACAGCTTCAAGCTTTTGTGGAACAACCGTCAGCTGTGGTTTACCCCGCAGGGGTTTAGCCGTTTCCCGCCCGCACGGCTGGAGCAGTTTGCTGTGGATTACCCGGATAACGGCCCGCAGTGGGTTAACGATCAGGTCTTTTACCAGATTTTCCCGGACCGTTTTGCGCGCAGCGAAAAGCGCACTGCCGACCAGAATAAGGTCTACTACCACCATGCCGCGGGCCATGACATTATCCTAAAAGCGTGGGATGAGCCGCTGACCGCGCAGGCGGGCGGATCGACCTTCTACGGGGGCGATCTCGACGGCATCAGCGAAAAGCTGCCGTACCTGAAAAAGCTCGGCGTGACGGCGCTGTATCTCAACCCGGTGTTTAAAGCCCCGAGCGTGCACAAATACGATACCGAAGATTATCGCCACGTTGACGCGCAGTTTGGCGGTGACGAGGCGCTGCTGCGCCTGCGTAAGAACACCCAAAACGAAGGCATGCGCCTGATTCTGGACGGCGTGTTCAACCACAGCGGAGATTCGCACGCCTGGTTTGACCGTCATAACCAGTCGATGGGCGGGGCATGTCATAACCCGGAGTCGCCGCAGCGCGACTGGTACAGCTTTAACGAGGAGGGCCGCGCGCTGGACTGGCTGGGTTACGCCAGCCTGCCGAAGCTGGATTTCCAGTCGCCAACGCTCGTGAATGAAATCTACGGCGGTGAAGACAGCATCGTCCGTCACTGGCTGAAGGCGCCGTGGAATATGGACGGCTGGCGTCTGGACGTAGTGCATATGCTCGGCGAAGCGGGCGGGGCGCGGAATAACCTTCAGCACGTCGCCGGGATTACGCGCTCGGCAAAAGCGGCCCAGCCAGAGGCGTTCGTCTTTGGCGAGCACTTTGGCGACGCGCGCCAGTGGCTGCAGAACGATGCGGAAGATGCGGCGATGAACTATCGCGGCTTTACCTTCCCGCTGTGGGGATTCCTCGCTAACACCGACATCTCCTACGATCCGAATCATATCGACGCTGAAACCTGCATGGCGTGGATGGAGAACTATCGCGCCGGTCTGTCTCATCAGCAGCAGCTGCGGATGTTCAACCAGCTCGATAGCCATGATACCGCCCGCTTTAAATCCCTGCTCGGCAAGGATGTGGCGCGTCTGCCGCTGGCGGTGACCTGGCTCTTCACCTGGCCGGGCGTGCCGTGCATCTATTATGGAGACGAAGTGGGGCTGGACGGCAACAACGATCCGTTCTGCCGGAAAACCTTCCCGTGGGAGCCAGAGAAGCAGGACAAGGTGCTGTTCAGCCTGTATCAGCGGCTGGCGAAGCTGCGTAAGCAGAGTCTCGCCCTTCGCTACGGCGGCTGTCAGGTGGTGTATGCCCACGATAACGTGGTGGTGTTTGCTCGCGTCTACAATCAGCAGCGCGTGCTGGTGGCCATTAACCGGGGCGAAGCCTGCGAAGTGGTGCTGGATGATTCACCGCTGCTGAAGGTGGCGGCGTGGAAGAATAAAGAGGGCAAGGCAACGATACAGGACGGCGTGCTGGCGCTGCCTGCGGCATCCGCGACAATCTGGTTTGGCAGCTAAGACCTGCTAATGTTTCCACCTTTTAAGATGGCGCAAATGCAACTATTTGTGTCAATCTTAACGGATCGTTTACGGTGAAGGTGGAAACATGGACGAGCTTTACATCCTTGGCTGTTTGTTCCTGGTATTTGCGCTGGTGGTGGCACCCGTGCTTGCGGTTATCGGCTTTAACCGAAGTACGGCGGCTCGACAGGAGATCGCCCGGCTACGCCAGCGCATTGAGGCGCTTGAACAGCGCGGCGCGAATGAGATAGCGCCAGAGCCGGTGCAGTCTGCCGCTCCGGCGGTCGTGACCGCGCCGGTGGTTGAAGATGCTCCCGCGCCTGTCGACCCCTGGCGTTCCGATACTCCCGCTGCCGTGGCAGAACCCGCTCCGGCCCCGACGCCTGCGGCAAAACAGCCTTCTGCCTTTGGCGGCATCCTGACGTCGCTGGTGCGCTGGTTTATGCAGGGTAACCCGCTGGCGAAGCTTGGGATCCTGCTGCTCTTCCTCGGTCTTTCATTCCTGCTGCGCTATACCGTGGAACATTCCCTGTTCCCGCTTGAGCTGCGCCTCGTGGCAACGGCGCTGTTTGCCATCGTCCTGCTGGCGGTCGGGTGGCGGCTGCGGCACAGGCAGCGTGTCTATGCGCTGATCCTCCAGGGCGGGGCGACCGGCGTGCTCTACCTGACGGTGTTTGGTGCCTTTCGGCTCTGGCAAATGCTGCCGATGACGCTGGCCTTTGCGCTTCTGGTGGTGATTTGCGCGGCGAGCGTCGGGCTGGCGGTGCTGCAGAAGGCGCTGAGCCTGGCCATGCTGGCGAGCCTCGGCGGGTATCTTGCGCCGCTGCTCTTATCTACCGGGGGCGGCAGCTTTGTGGCGCTGTTCTCTTTCTATCTCCTGCTTTCCATCGGCATTCTCGCTATCAGCATCTGGCAGCACTGGCGCGAGCTGAATCTGCTCGGGCTACTGTTTACGTTCGGCGTGGGCGGCCTGTGGGGGCTGAATGACTACCAGCCTGAAGACTATTGGGTCTGCCAGCTGTTTCTGATTGCCAATACGCTGATATTCGGCGTCCTGAGCGTGGCGCTGTCGCTGCGGGCGCAGGAGAAAGGGAAGCAAATTATTGACGGCGTGCTGCTGTTTGCTCCGCCGCTGATCGGTTTCGGGATGCAGTACGGCATGACCCGGCACTGGGAATATGGACCGGCCCTGAGCGCGCTGGGCTACGGTGCATTCTATCTTACCCTCGCGTTCCTTGCGCTGCGGCGCTATCCCTCTATCGGGCGACCTCTGGTCATGGCGGCGCTGGCAATCGGCGGCGGATTTGCCACGCTCGCCATTCCGCTGGCGCTGTCTGCGCGCTGGACGGCGATGGCCTGGGCGCTGGAAGGGCTGGGTATCCTCTGGCTGGGCGTGCAGCAGAACCAGCGTCGCATGAGCTATAGCGGGACGGCGCTGCTGGTGCTGGCGCTCGGCAGCGCGCTGTGGGCGCAAACGAACGGCGTTACGTCCCTGAGCCTGCTGCTGATCTTCACCATCCTCAGCCTTTGCTGGCTGGCTGCGGCCTGGCTGTGGCGGACTCTCTTTCTGCCGGTCAGCTGGGCGCTGCTGGCAGGCGGGCTGCTGTTCTGGCTCGTGGCGCTATTGGGTGCATCGCGGCTGGCACTGACGAAGGAATTACCGATTCTTGCGGGCGTGCTGGCGCTGACGGCGGCATCGGTTTGGGGCTGGCGGCAGGCGGCTGCTCGTCTGGCGTGGCGGGAGCTGGATGCCAGCAAATGGCTGCTGTGGCCGGTTATGCTGCTGATGGTGGGTTATCAGCTCTGGCACCAGCAGATCGTTGCCGCCGGCTGGTCAAACCTCGCCTGGTGCGTTGCGCTTCCTGCCGCGCTGATGCTGCTGCGGCGCGACGGTGAAAGACTCCTGCCGCGCATCGCGATGGGGCTGCATCTGTCGCTGTTCTGGATGATTTTGCTGGCGCTGGCCGCGGAGCTTTACTGGTTTGCCCGGTCGTTGCCGTGGGGCATGGCGGCCTGGGGCAGCGGATTAGCGATGGCCGCAGGCGGCGGGGTGATTATGGCGCTTTCTGCAGCCGTACGGCGTCGCGTGTGGCCGTTCCGGGAGTGGCCTGCGCTCTACGCCTGCCTGGCGCCGATCCCTGCCGTCGTGGCGCTGCTGGTACTGCTGGTGGTGACCAATTTCCAGGACGGCGTGGTCTATCGTCAGACCTGGCTGCCGCTGGTAAACCCGCTTGAGGAAGGCGCGGCGTTCGCGCTGCTGGGGCTGGTCGTCTTTTATCGGGCGGTAGAACGCTACTATCCGGCATGGCTTGCGCAAGCGCGTCCGTGGCCCGCCGTCGCGATTATGGCGTTTGGCTTCTGGTGGCTAAACGGTGCGCTGATGCGCGCCCTGGCATGGTACGGCGACGTAGCCTGGAATATGGCATCGCTGTGGGATTCGCGGCTTATCCAGACCAGTTTTGCCCTGTTCTGGATGCTGAGCGCGCTGGTGGTCATGATCCATGCCACCCGTCGGGCTTCCCGGCAGGAGTGGCTCTGCGGTGCCGCGCTGCTGGGCGTGGTGATGGTTAAACTGATGCTGGTGGACAGCGCGGGCGGAGGCGGTTTGTCGCGCGCGGTGGCGTTTATCGGCGTGGCGATACTGGTTCTGATCGTGGGGTATTTCTCACCGCTACCGCCCAAAACAGGAGATGAAAAATGAAATGGATGAAAGCGGTAGCCTGTACCGCGCTGCTGGCGCTTTCCGGCCCGGCGTTCTGCGATGAGGGACAAACGGAATCGCCCCGGGACTATGCCTTTGGTCTTTCACTGGATACGTCTGTTCCCTCCCAGTGGTATCGGGTGCTGCTGCCGCTCGCCGTCTATGAGCAAAGTACGTGGCCGGATCTGCATGATGTCCGCGTCTTTAACCAGTCGGGCGAGCCGGTTCCCTTCAGCCTGGTCAGCGCGACGCGTCCGCAGACGCCAGCGCAATCCACTGCGCTGCGCCTCTTCCCGCTGGACGCCTCGCCGCTTGCGGCTTCGCAAGGATCCGGTGACAGCGATAAGATCCTGCTCCGTTCCGGAAACGGCGTTGAGATTGTGCTGGAGGGGCAAAAAGCCGCCGCAGCCGGGCAACATTATCTGCTGACCCTGCCGGAGCAGGCGACGGGGGAGCTCGCCATATCCCAGCTGCAGCTGCTCTGGAATACTCCGCAGACGCCGTGGCAGGGGACGGCGTCGGTCTATCACAGCGAGGATCTTAAGCGCTGGTATACCCTGCGTGAGGATATGCCATTGCTGGACGTCGTCAGCGGCCAGGACCGTCTTAAGCTCGATCGGATCGATACCGATACGGTTTTATCTCCCGATGCGAATCGCTATCTCATGGTGGTGCTGAATGCGCAGAGCCAGAGGATAACCTTGACCGGCGTAAACGCAATCAGCGCACCTGCCCAGGCATCCCCGGAAGCTATCGACCTTGAGGGGGAAGGGGAGCAGCTATCGACAAGCGAAGCGCAGTGGCACTGGGCGCGCCCGCAGCCGCTGAGTGCTGTCAGCATCTCACTGAATGGCGATGGCGTCCTTCCCGTTGAGATCGCGTGGCGGAGTACGGAAAAAGACCCATGGCATCCTCTGAAGAAAGAGGTCCTTTACCGTCTTGAGGGAAAAACGTCGCCACCGGTTTCGCTTAACGGGGGGCTGGTGCAGGCCGTGAAAATCACGACGCTGAATGCGCGTCTGCCAGAATACCTGCCGAGCGTCACGGGACATCGCGACCGCTATGACCTGGTGTTCAACGCGCAGGGGAAAGCGCCGTACGTGCTCGCCTGGGGCAACGGCGCCGCGAAGCCTGCCAGCGTGGAGCCCGGCATGCTGATCCCGGCCGACCTGCGCAAGACCTATGACATGGCGAACCTGCCGCAGGCCGACATTCTGGATGATGTCGCGTTAGGCGGCCAGGAGCGTCTGACCGCTACCTCTGCGGCCGAGCGGGAGAGCAGGATGAACACGCTTCTGGTATGGGGCGTGCTGATTGCGGGGGTGATTCTGCTGGCGGGCATGGCCTGGCGCATCTGGCGAGAGACGCAGCGTAAGGCATAAAAAAAGGCCCGCATAAGCGGGCCTTTTTCGTAAACCGTGCCGATTACAGGCTGGATACGTTCTCAGACAGGTATTTAGCCACGCCGTCTGGAGACGCGTTCATGCCTTCTTTACCTTTCTCCCACTGAGCCGGGCACACTTCGCCGTGCTCTTCGTGGAACTGCAGCGCGTCAACCATGCGCAGCATTTCGTCGATGTTACGACCCAGCGGCAGATCGTTCACAACCTGGTGACGAACGATGCCGTTCGCGTCGATCAGGAAGGAACCACGCAGCGCAACGCCAGCGTCCGGATGTTCGATACCGTAAGCCTGCTGGATTTCGCGTTTGATGTCCGCAACCATTGCGTATTTCACCGCACCGATGCCGCCTTTGTCGACAGGGGTGTTACGCCATGCGTTGTGTACAAATTCAGAGTCGAAGGAGACGCCAACAACTTCCACGCCACGTTTCTGGAATTCTTCATAACGTTTGTCGAATGCGATCAGCTCAGACGGGCAAACGAAAGTGAAGTCCATTGGCCAGAAGAACAGAACGGTCGCTTTACCGTTGGTGTGCTGTTTGAAGTTGAAGTTTTCAACGATTTCACCGTTGCCCAGAACTGCTGCAGCTGTAAAATCCGGAGCCGGACGAGTTACCAGAACCATATGATTCTCCTGTAGATACTAAGGTTATTTGGAACGCAACGCGAGCCAGTATAGAGAGTGTTCATGGATAAGACAAAGAGGTGGTGACAATCGTTCCGCCAGCTTTTACCTATCAATGTGAATTCTGTCAGAGCTGTTTGTTTTTCGCCTGCGCCATCATGCGCGGGTAAAACTGCCAGAAACGCGCTTCCAGCGCATCGTAATGTTCATCCAGGTCATACCAGGAATCCCGCAGCGCATCCAGTCGTGGTCGGCGGCTTGCCATCCCATTCAACACGTTCTGGATGAAATCCATCTCGCGATAGCGCTCCAGCCAGCGCTCTGACCACAGGTAGTTATTCAGATTGACAAAGCGCGGCGGCGAGTCGGGCAGAATGATCGACACCTGCTGGTGGGCATAGCGCACAAACGCCGGCAAGGGCATCTCCGGCGACAGCTGTTCCCAGTGGCGCGACAGAAAGTGATCCCACATCACGTCGAGCGTGATCGGCGCAACGCGGCGCGTTTCAGGGCGAAACCACGCTTTAGCTTCCGTCACTTCCGGCAGCTTATCCGTCAGCACGTCGATGCGGCGGTGCATAAAAATTCCGTCGACAACCTCAGGGGAATAGTCCTCAGCGGGGTTGCCGCGTACGAAATCGGCCAGCAAATTGCCGGACAGGGAGCTGTTAGCGAGGTGAGCGAGATGCAGGTGAGCGAGAAAATTCATGCGTTTTATTTGTCCGGGGGCGGCTAGTTGTTGCAGCAAAAGGGTGTGAGCACTAGACTATGCCGCCTGTTTTTAAGTCACGAGTATACGTCATGCGCGTCGCCGATTTCTCCTTTGAACTACCTGAATCCCTGATTGCTCACTATCCCATGCCTGAGCGCAGCAGCTGTCGCTTACTGTCACTGGATGGGCCAACGGGCGAGCTGACGCACGGTACTTTCACCGATTTGCTCGACAAGCTCAACCCTGGCGATCTGCTGGTCTTTAACAATACCCGCGTGATCCCGGCGCGCCTGTTTGGCCGTAAAGCCAGCGGCGGCAAGATTGAAGTGCTGGTCGAACGTATGCTCGATGATAAACGTATTCTGGCACATATTCGCGCGTCTAAGGCGCCGAAGCCGGGCGCTGAACTGCTGCTGGGCGATGATGAGAGTATCAAGGCGACCATGACCGCGCGCCATGACGCGCTGTTTGAGGTGGCGTTCGATGACGAACGCACGGTGCTCGATATCCTGAACGCCATCGGCCACATGCCGCTGCCGCCTTATATTGAGCGTCCGGACGAAGAGGCCGACCGCGAGCTGTACCAGACCGTCTACAGCCAGAAGCCAGGCGCCGTCGCTGCGCCGACCGCGGGCCTGCATTTTGATGAGCCGCTGCTGGAGAAACTGCGCGCGAAGGGCGTGGAGATGGCGTTCGTGACGCTGCACGTCGGGGCGGGAACCTTCCAGCCGGTGCGCGTGGACAGCATTGAAGATCACATCATGCACTCTGAGTATGCCGAAGTGCCTCAGGATGTGGTGGACGCGGTCCTGGCGGCGAAAGCGCGCGGCAGCCGCGTCGTGGCGGTCGGTACAACGTCCGTGCGCTCACTCGAGAGCGCCGCGCAGGCCGCAAAGAGCGATCTTATCGAGCCGTTCTTTGGCGATACGCAGATCTTTATCTACCCGGGCTATCAGTACAAAGTGATTGACGCGCTGGTGACCAACTTCCATCTGCCTGAATCAACGCTGATTATGCTGGTGTCGGCATTTGCCGGTTATCAGCATACGATGGCGGCCTACAAGTCTGCGGTAGAACAAAAATATCGCTTTTTTAGCTACGGGGACGCGATGTTTATCACGTACAATCCGCTGGCTTTGAATGAGCGTGTCGGGGAATAAGTCCGCGGCACCGTTTTACAACGTTGGACTGTTTTTCTGACGTCGGAGAAAAAATGAAATTTGAACTCGATACCACCGATGGCCGCGCGCGTCGCGGTCGCCTGGTGTTTGATCGCGGCGTGGTGGAAACCCCCGCGTTTATGCCTGTGGGCACGTACGGCACCGTAAAAGGGATGACGCCGGAAGAAGTAGAAGCCACTGGCGCACAGATTATCCTCGGCAACACCTTCCACCTGTGGCTGCGTCCGGGTCAGGAGATCATGAAGCTCCACGGCGACCTGCACGATTTCATGCAGTGGAAAGGACCAATCCTGACCGACTCCGGCGGCTTCCAGGTCTTCAGCCTGGGCGATATCCGCAAGATCACCGAGCAGGGCGTACACTTCCGTAACCCGATCAACGGCGATCCGATTTTCCTCGATCCCGAAAAATCGATGGAGATTCAGTACGATCTCGGCTCTGACATCGTGATGATCTTCGACGAATGTACGCCGTATCCTGCTGACTGGGACTACGCAAAACGCTCCATGGAGATGTCTCTGCGCTGGGCGAAGCGTAGCCGTGATCGTTTTGACTCCCTGCAGAACAAAAATGCGCTGTTCGGCATTATCCAGGGCAGCGTTTACGAAGATTTACGCGATATCTCTGTTAAAGGTCTGGTAGAGATAGGTTTTGATGGCTACGCTGTCGGCGGTTTGGCTGTGGGTGAGCCGAAGGAAGACATGCACCGCATTCTGGAGCATGTCTGCCCGCAAATCCCGGCGGATAAACCACGATACCTGATGGGCGTGGGTAAACCAGAAGATCTGGTTGAAGGCGTACGCCGCGGCATTGATATGTTCGACTGCGTCATGCCAACCCGCAACGCGCGTAACGGCCATTTGTTCGTTACCGATGGCGTGGTGAAAATCCGTAACGCGAAGCATAAGAGTGACACCAGCCCGCTCGATTCCGAGTGCGATTGCTATACCTGTCGCAATTATTCTCGCGCGTATCTGCATCATCTCGATCGTTGCAACGAGATTTTGGGCGCGCGTCTCAATACCATTCATAATCTTCGTTATTATCAGCGCTTAATGGCTGGTTTACGTAAGGCTATCGAAGAGGGTAAATTAGAGAGCTTCGTGACCGATTTCTACCAACGTCAGGGGCGGGATGTTCCACCGTTGAACGTTGATTAATTTTAATAATGAGGGAATTTGAATGAGCTTTTTTATTTCTGATGCGGTAGCGGCAACAGGTGCTCCAGCGCAGGGCAGCCCGATGTCTCTGATTCTGATGCTGGTTGTGTTCGGTCTGATCTTCTACTTCATGATCCTGCGTCCACAGCAGAAGCGCACCAAAGAGCACAAAAACCTGATGAACTCCATTGCGAAAGGCGATGAAGTGCTGACTAACGGTGGTCTGGTCGGTCGCGTAACCAAAGTGGCTGAAAACGGCTACATTGCTATCGCCCTGAACGACACCACTGAAGTGGTCATCAAACGTGACTTCGTAGCTGCCGTTCTGCCGAAAGGCACCATGAAGGCGCTGTAATCCCAACTTTTCCCAAAGGGAACTGCCGTGTTAAACCGTTATCCTTTGTGGAAGTACATCATGCTGGTCGTCGTGATTCTCGTCGGCCTGCTGTACGCGCTTCCCAACCTGTATGGTGAGGATCCGGCTGTTCAAATCACTGGCGCGCGCGGTGTCGCCGCCAGTGAGCAAACGCTGATCCAGGTCCAGAAAACGTTACAAGAAGAAAAAATTACCGCTAAGTCTGTGGCTCTGGAAGAGGGTGCAATTCTTGCTCGCTTCGACACCACCGACACGCAGCTCCGCGCACGTGAAGCGCTGATGGGCGTGCTGGGTGATAAATACGTCGTGGCGCTTAACCTTGCCCCTGCAACCCCGCGTTGGCTGGCTGCGATGAATGCAGAGCCAATGAAACTCGGTCTTGACCTGCGTGGCGGCGTTCACTTCCTGATGGAAGTGGATATGGATACCGCGCTCGGCAAGCTGCAGGAACAGAATATTGACAGCCTGCGCAGCGATCTGCGTGATAAAGGCATCGCTTACACCACCGTGCGTAAAGAAGATAACTACGGCATGAGCATCACGTTCCGCGACAGCGCGGCGCGCGATCAGGCTGTAGATTACCTGACCCAACGTCACCGTGACCTGGTGATCTCCTCGCAGGGCAGCAACCAGCTGCGCGCGGTGATGACCGATGCGCGTCTGAAAGAAGCGCGTGAATATGCCGTTCAGCAGAACATCAACATTCTGCGTAACCGTGTAAACCAGCTGGGCGTGGCTGAGCCGCTGGTACAGCGTCAGGGTGCTGACCGTATCGTGGTTGAACTGCCGGGTATCCAGGATACCGCGCGTGCGAAAGAGATTCTGGGTGCGACCGCAACCCTGGAATTCCGGCTGGTGAACTCCAACGTCGATCAGTCCGCTGCTGCCGCAGGGCGTATTCCGGGCGACTCCGAAGTGAAACAGACCCGCGAAGGTCAGCCAGTAGTGCTGTACAAACGCGTGATCCTGACCGGTGACCACATCACCGACTCCACGTCGAGCCAGGACGAATACAACCAGCCGCAGGTTAACATCTCGCTGGATAGCGCGGGCGGTAACATCATGTCTAACTTCACCAAGGACAACATCGGTAAACCGATGGCGACCCTGTTCGTGGAGTACAAAGACAGCGGTAAGAAAGATGCAAACGGTCGTGCGGTGCTGGTGAAAGAGGAAGAGGTGATTAACATCGCCAATATCCAGTCTCGTCTGGGTAACAGCTTCCGTATCACCGGTATCAACAACCCGAACGAAGCGCGTCAGCTCTCCCTGCTGCTGCGTGCCGGTGCGCTGATTGCGCCAATTCAGATTGTTGAAGAACGTACCATTGGTCCAACTCTGGGTATGCAAAACATTCAGCAGGGTCTGGAAGCGTGTCTGGCCGGTCTGGTGGTCTCTATCCTCTTCATGATCTTCTTCTATAAGAAGTTTGGTCTGATTGCGACCTCCGCGCTGATTGCCAACCTGGTGCTGATCATCGGCATTATGTCCCTGCTGCCGGGGGCGACGCTGACCATGCCGGGGATTGCGGGTATCGTTCTTACTCTTGCGGTGGCGGTCGACGCCAACGTACTGATTAACGAACGTATCAAAGAAGAGTTGAGCAACGGCCGCTCTATTCAGCAGGCGATTGACGAAGGCTATAAAGGCGCGTTCAGCTCCATCTTCGATGCGAATGTAACAACACTGATTAAGGTTCTTATCCTGTATGCAGTGGGGACTGGTGCGATCAAAGGCTTTGCGATTACAACCGGTATCGGTGTCGCAACGTCAATGTTTACCGCTATTGTCGGCACCCGTGCCATCGTGAACCTGCTGTACGGCGGCAAGCGCGTCAAAAAGCTGTCTATCTGAGGAGTGCGTTGTGGCACAGGAATATACTGTTGAACAATTGAACCACGGCCGTAAAGTCTGGGACTTTATGCGCTGGGACTACTGGGCCTTCGGCATTTCAGGTTTCCTGCTGATTCTGTCCATCGGCATTATGAGCGTGAAAGGCTTTAACTGGGGTCTGGATTTCACCGGCGGTACGGTCATCGAGATCTCCCTGGAAAAACCGGTCGATATGGACCAGATGCGTCTGTCTCTGCAGAAAGCGGGCTTTGAAGAGCCGCTGCTGCAGAACTTCGGCAGCAGCCGCGACATCATGGTGCGTATGCCACCGGTGCACGATGCCAACGGCAGCCAGGAGTTGGGCAGCAAGGTTGTTAGCGTGATTAACGAAACAACCAGCCAGAACGCGGCGGTCAAGCGTATTGAGTTCGTCGGCCCAAGCGTGGGTGCTGACCTGGCGCAGACCGGCGCGATGGCGCTGCTGGTGGCGCTGATTTCCATCCTGGTGTACGTCGGTTTCCGCTTTGAGTGGCGACTGGCGGCCGGTGTGGTTATCGCTCTGGCGCACGACGTGGTGATCACCATGGGCATACTGTCGCTGTTCCACATTGAGATTGACCTGACGATTGTGGCATCCCTGATGTCCGTTATCGGTTACTCACTGAACGACAGTATCGTGGTATCTGACCGTATCCGTGAAAACTTCCGTAAGATCCGTCGCGGTACGCCGTACGAAATCTTTAACGTGTCGTTGACCCAGACGCTGCACCGTACCCTGATCACATCCGGTACCACCCTGATGGTGATCCTGATGCTGTTCCTCTTCGGTGGTCCGGTACTGGAAGGCTTCTCGCTGACCATGCTGATCGGTGTCACCATCGGTACGGCGTCGTCTATCTACGTCGCATCCGCTCTGGCACTGAAACTTGGCATGAAGCGCGAGCACCTGCTCCAGCAGAAAGTCGAGAAAGAAGGGGCGGATCAGCCGTCCATTCTGCCGTAAGGCGACGTTTAGCGCGTTATCGAAATCCCGGTCTGTTGACCGGGATTTTTTTTATCCGCTCCTGACAAACACTCCTGACAGTATGCTGTCAGGAGCCCTGTCGTAGACTCCTTCTGAACCCAAACAACAGGCAGGAGAATGTATGAAAAGCGTCATTAACTGGTTTGAGATTCCGGTCGCGGATATGGATCGCGCCATCAAATTTTATGAGCCGGTGATGCAGCTCGCGCTGCGTCGCGAGAAAATGGACTGCGCGGAGCTGGCCGTTTTCCCGCATGAGGATCCGGGTACAGGCGGGGCGCTGGCAAAATTTGACGGCGTTACACCGTCTTTGCAGGGCGCTATTATTTACCTGCATACTGACAATCTGGCGGCCACGCTCGATCGCATCGCCTCTGCGGGCGGCGAGTGCGTGTTTGGCCCGCTGGAACTGCCGCATGGCATTGGCACTATCGCATTGTTTACCGACAGCGAGGGTAACCGCGTCGGCCTCCATCAACCTGCCTGAGAGCGGAATAAGATATGACCCGACGCGCTGACCGTTTGTTTCAGATTGTGCAGATCCTGCGGGGCAGGCGTCTGACAACGGCAGCGCATCTGGCGGACCGGCTTGGCGTGTCCGAGCGCACGGTCTACCGCGATATTCGCGACCTGTCGCTTTCCGGCGTGCCGGTGGAAGGTGAGGCGGGGAGCGGATATCGGCTGATGTCGGGATTTGACCTGCCGCCGCTGATGCTGACAAATAAGGAGTCAGAGGCGCTGATCGTCGCGATTCGCCTGCTCAAAACCTGGGGAGGGGAATCGCTGTCGCGCGAGCTGGAGTCGGCTCAGGAGAAGGTGCTGGCTATCCTGCCCGAGGAGAGTCGTCGAAAGGCGGAGCAGACGCGGATCTACGCCCCGGATTTTTGCATGCAAAGCCACTCCCGTAGCGATTTTGACATGATTCATCAGGCAATTTCCGCTCAGCGTGTGCTGGCGTTGCATTACCGCGACGAAGTTGGGCAACTCTCACAGCGTGAGGTTCAGCCGTTAGGATTGTTCTTCTGGGGGGAGCGCTGGCTGCTGGCGGCGTGGTGCGAACGGCGCGATGACTATCGCTGTTTCCGGCTCGACCGATGTCTCAATATTGTGCAGACGGAGAGGCGGTTTAGCGAGAGTGCGGACAGGTCTCTGGCCGATTTTTTGCGGAAGGTTAAGCAGTAAAAAGCCTGGCGGCGAGGTAAAAGCAAAACGGCAACGTATGTTGCCGTTCTTAGTATTTGTTCCCTCTCCCTGTGGGAGAGGGTCAGGGTGAGGGCATCAGCCCGCCCAGTCCAGCGCTGATTAGAAGTTATAACCCACAACCAGGTAACCACCCCAGCCGGTAGAGCGAACGCTGAAGTCGCCGTTGCCGAAGTTCAGGCTCGCGTCGTCGTTCCACTGACCACCGTTGTGCCAGTAACGCGCAACAACAGAGTAGTGCCAGTGATCGTAGTTCAGCGCCAGGATGTGGCTGGAGGCGATGGAGTCGTTGGTGCGCGCTTTCTTACCGTTCAGGTCGCGGAAGTCGTTGTCGCCCAGATCTGAACCCCAGTCAAAGTTGGTGAAGCCGATATAGCTCAGGTTACCGCCCCACAGCTGGGTAATTGGCACAAAGTATTTCACTTTGAAACGGTAGCCATCCCACTCGTTTTCGTTCGCGGCGCCGTAGTTCTGCCACTGGTATTTAGCATACACGTTCAGAGACAGGCTCATTGGCAGGCCGGTATCGATGTCCGTACCCAGACCCATGTACCAGGTGCTCTGGCGACCAGACTTATTGCGGCCCATGTCGTAGATGTAGTTGTTCGCGAAGTACCACTCTTTGAACGGACCAAACGCCAGGCTGGTACCGGTCAGTTTATCAATAGAGAAGCGTGGTTCAATTTCCATGAACAGTGGGGAACCGTGGTTCCAGATACCTTTCGCGTCGGTGTTACCGCCGAAGAATACCGGTGCATCCATATAGCCGTAGAAATCAAACCAGTCTTTCTTGGCGAACGCTTCGTACTCCAGGTAGGTATCGTTGCGGATCTGTGGTCCGAAACGGGTGTGGTAGCTGCCCACGACGTTAACGCTCTGGTGCCACCAGTCGGAGAGATATTGTGGTTTATCGTTTTCCGCTGCGTTAACAGTGAAAGAGGAGGAAAGTGCCAGCACAGCGCCGGCTGCAAGTAATGTTTTTTTCATAATCATGCCACTGATTGAAATTCCCTTCCGGGAGTGAAAAATGCGCGAATTGCGTTTCTAAATATTTCGTGTTTCTGCGGTGCCTATTATAGGAATCCCTGCTCACAAAAATATGTGTTGTTTCACATATCTCTCACACGCGTAATCGATTGCGTTCACGTTTGCGTACTTTAAACGGCCGGGATTGTAGCGGCAATCATTTATGTTGCCAATCCATACGAAATGTAAATGTTAGCGGAGTGACATTGCACTCCGCTGAAGGAGGGGTTACTGCGCGGCGGGCTGGATATCGTGGATGCGGATAAAACCTAACTGATCTGGCGTGAGTCCACTCAGCTGAAGCGGGATATCAACATCGCTGGGCGCCAGTATACTCGCGGGAGCAGTGAACAACTGGTTCTTCACATTCACTTCCTGATAGCTCTCGGTTGTGCCCTGGATCTGGCCCCACTCGACGGTGCCGCTGAAGGCCGGAAGCGGATCGTTGGATTCGCCCTGGATGCGTAATGTTGCGCGAGTACCATCTGCATTTGCCGCCACGTTCACCAGTGACATTTTAAGCGTGCCAATCTGGCTGTTGAGCCGCGCAGGTGTATTGGCACCAGGCAGCAGATACACCCCGCTGCTGGATTTTGCGTTCAGCGCGTTTTGTTGGGTGATCTTCACCGTTTCTTTATTCAGTTTGTCCATCGCCGTATTGAGCGTGTTGACGCTTTGTTTCATCTGGCGAACTTCGGTTTGCTGTGCACAGGCGCTAAGGGTGAAGAGGCTCCCCACCAGCAAAATCTTCAGGTAACGTCTTGTCATTGCGTTTATTTCCTTGAAATAACGGATCGCCTTAATGGTAGCCAGCCTCAACGTGTCAGACATAGATCCTTTGTCTCAAAAAGCTCTTCCTTTGTTGTCAGGCCAGATCAGGGTAAAATGAAAATTAGTTAACCACATAACAGGGATACCGTATGCATTGCCCATTCTGCTCCGCTGTGGATACCAAAGTCATCGACTCTCGTCTTGTGGGCGAAGGGTCATCCGTACGCCGTCGTCGGCAGTGTCTGGTGTGCAACGAGCGTTTCACGACCTTTGAGGTTGCAGAGCTGGTAATGCCGCGCGTGGTAAAAAGCAACGACGTGCGCGAGCCGTTTAACGAAGAGAAACTGCGCAGCGGGATGCTGAAGGCCCTGGAAAAACGCCCTGTCAGCGCGGATGACGTTGAGATGGCGTTAAACCACATAAAATCTTACCTTCGTGGTTTGGGTGAGCGTGAAGTGCCGAGCAAAATGATCGGCAACCTTGTGATGGAGCAGCTGAAAAAGCTTGATAAGGTCGCCTATATCCGCTTCGCCTCGGTCTACCGCAGCTTCGAAGACATCAAAGAGTTTGGCGAAGAGATCGCCCGCTTACAGGATTAAGCTCATGCAGGATGAGATCTACATGGCGCGAGCCATGAAGCTGGCGCAGCGCGGCCGTTTTACTACCCATCCCAACCCGAACGTCGGGTGCGTTATCGTCAACGATGGCGAGATTGTAGGAGAGGGGTTTCACTATCGGGCGGGCGAACCGCATGCCGAGGTTCATGCGTTGCGCATGGCCGGTGAGAAGGCGCGCGGTGCCACAGCCTACGTCACGCTGGAGCCCTGCAGCCATCACGGGCGTACGCCGCCGTGCTGTGAAGCGCTGATTGCGGCGGGCGTGTCGCGCGTGGTCGCTGCGATGCAGGACCCAAATCCGCAGGTTGCCGGGCGCGGCCTGTATCGCCTGCAGCAGGAAGGCATTGACGTCAGCCATGGGCTGATGATGCAGGACGCGGAAGCGATCAACAAAGGCTTTCTGAAGCGCATGCGCACGGGGTTCCCGTATATTCAGCTTAAGCTGGGCGCCTCGCTGGACGGTCGTACGGCGATGGCAAACGGCGAAAGCCAGTGGATCACGTCACCACAGGCAAGGCGCGATGTGCAACGTCTGCGCGCGCAAAGCCATGCTATTCTCACCAGCAGTGAAACCGTTCTGGCTGACGATCCGGCCATGACCGTGCGCTGGGACGAGCTGAATGCCGATACTCAGGCGCTGTACCCGCAGGAGAACCTGCGTCAGCCGCTGCGTATTATCATTGATAGCCAGAACCGCGTGACGCCAGAGCACCGTATTGTCCAGCAGCCGGTTGAAACCTGGATTGCCCGCACTAAAGAAGATACGCGCGAATGGCCGGAAGGCGTGCGCAGTATTATGGTGCCGGAGCATAACGGTCATCTGGATCTGGTGGTGCTGATGATGCTGCTCGGCAAGCAGCAGGTGAACAGCATCTGGGTTGAAGCGGGGCCAACGCTCGCCGGTGCGCTTTTACAGGCCGGGCTGGTGGATGAGCTGATTGTTTACGTTGCGCCTAAACTGTTAGGTCACGACGCGCGCGGCCTGTTTGTGCTGCCCGGCCTTGAAAAACTGGCCGACGCACCGCAACTCAAATTTAGCGAGATTCGTCCGGTAGGCCCGGATGTCTGCCTCCACTTAACGACAGCGTAATTGCTCCTGAAATAGGGAAGCAGTGCGCAAAGTATTATGATAAAATCCGCCCCCCTGCGGGGCCAAATGAACCCGTAAAGGAAGAGTATGAACATTATTGAAGCTGCTGTAGCTACCCCGGACGCTCGCGTCGCCATCACCATTGCGCGTTTCAACAACTTCATCAACGACAGCCTGCTGGAAGGTGCGATTGACGCCCTGAAACGCATCGGCCAGGTTAAAGATGACAACATTACCGTTGTTTGGGTTCCAGGCGCTTACGAACTGCCACTGGCGGCGGGCGCGCTGGCGAAAACCGGTAAATACGACGCGGTGATTGCGCTGGGTACCGTTATTCGTGGCGGCACTGCGCACTTCGAATACGTTGCGGGCGGTGCAAGCAACGGTCTGGCACACGTTGCGCAGGATGCTGAAATTCCTGTCGCGTTCGGCGTGCTGACCACCGAAAGTATTGAACAAGCCATCGAACGTGCTGGCACCAAAGCCGGTAACAAAGGTGCAGAAGCTGCACTGACCGCGCTTGAAATGATCAATGTATTGAAAGCCATCAAGGCCTGATTTTTTTGTAAGGGGAATTCCGTGAAACCTGCTGCTCGTCGCCGCGCCCGTGAATGTGCCGTCCAGGCACTTTACTCCTGGCAGTTGTCCCAGAACGACATCTCTGATGTTGAATACCAGTTCCTGTCAGAACAGGACGTGAAAGACGTTGACGTTCTGTACTTCCGCGAACTGCTGTCGGGAGTGGCGACTAATAGCGCGTATCTCGATGGCCTGATGAAGCCATACCTGTCCCGTCTGCTCGAAGAGCTGGGTCAGGTGGAAAAAGCAGTGTTGCGTATCGCGCTGTTTGAGCTGTCTAAACGTGATGATGTGCCGTATAAAGTGGCCATCAACGAAGCGATCGAGCTGGCGAAAACCTTCGGCGCTGAAGACAGCCACAAGTTTGTAAACGGCGTACTTGATAAAGCAGCCCCTGCGATCCGTCCCCACAAAAAGTGATCCGCAAACCGGAGTCCTGCATTGTCTGACGGGCAGTGCGGCTCCGGTTTTTTCTTTTATTTGCTGAGGCATAACGTATGGCATGCGGCGAATTCTCCCTGATTGCCCGTTATTTCGACCGTGTCAGAACCTCTCGTCTTGATGTTGAAACCGGCATTGGCGATGACTGTGCACTTCTCAATATTCCCGAAAAACAGACGCTGGCAATCAGCACCGACACTTTGGTGTGCGGCCGTCATTTCTTACCGGATATCGATCCTGCCGATCTGGCGTATAAAGCCCTGGCGGTTAACGTCAGCGATCTGGCGGCGATGGGGGCCGATCCCGCGTGGCTAACGCTGGCTCTGACGCTGCCAGAGGTAGATGAAGCCTGGCTGGAAGCCTTTAGCGATGCGCTTTTTGAGCAGCTTAGCTATTACGATATGCAGCTGATTGGCGGCGACACGACTGCCGGTCCGCTGTCGATGACGCTGGCGATCCACGGCTACGTGCCGCTCGGCCGCGCGCTGAAGCGCTCGGGTGCAAAACCGGGCGACTGGATCTACGTGACCGGTACGCCGGGCGACAGCGCGGCCGGGCTGGCGATCCTGCAGAACCGTTTAACGGTTGGAGACGCTGACGATGCGGCGTATCTGGTGAAACGCCACCTGCGGCCAACGCCGCGTATTTTGCACGGCCAGGCGCTGCGCGAACGGGCAAGCTCGGCTATCGATCTCTCTGACGGGCTGATCTCCGATCTCGGCCATATCCTGAAGGCCAGCGGCGTAGGTGCGCGCGTTGACCTGGATCTCTTCCCGCTGTCTGAGCAGCTGCTTCGCCACGTTGAACCTGAGCAGGCGCTGCGCTGGGCGCTCTCCGGTGGTGAAGACTATGAGTTGTGCTTCACGGTGCCTGAGCTCAACCGTGGAACGCTGGACGTGGCGTTAGCGCATCTCGGCGCGAAATTCACCTGCATCGGTCAGATCATGCCGGAGAGCGAAGGGCTGAAGTTTGTGAAAGACGGCGCGCCCGTCACGCTGGACTGGAAAGGGTACGATCACTTCGCGTAAGCTTTTGCCGGGCGGCGGCTTCGCCTTACCCGGCCTATGTGTTTTGTTCCCTTTCTCTGTGGCAGGGCTTACTTAAACCCCACCACCGGATGCGGCTGATACGGCGTCTCCAGCTCGGCAATCTGCTCCGGCGTCAGCGTGATATCCACCGCATTCAGCAGCTCATCCAGCTGTTCTTCCCGCGATGTTCCAATAATCGGTGCCGCGACCCCGCGCTTGCCCAGCAGCCACGCCAGCGCTATCTGGGCACGAGTTGCACCGGTATCGTCGGCAATTCCGGCTAAGCGTTCAGCGATCAGGGCATCGCTGGCCTCTGTTCCTTCGTAGAGATTTTTTCCCACTTCATCCGAGACCAGACGGGCCGTGGTTTCTCCCCACGGACGGGTCAGGCGGCCGCGCGCGAGCGGGCTCCACGGGATCACCGCCACGCCCTCCTGATGGCACAGCGGCAGCATCTCACGTTCTTCTTCACGGTAGATCAGATTGTAGTGGTCCTGCATGGTGACGAAGCGCGCCCAGCCGTGCTGCGCCTGCAGAGCCAGCGCATGAGCAAACTGTGAGGCATGCATAGACGACGCGCCGATATAGCGCGCTTTACCGGCTTTGACGACGTCGTTGAGTGCTTCCAGCGTCTCCTCAATGGGCGTGTTGTAATCCCAGCGGTGAATTTGCAGCAGGTCGACGTAATCCATGTTCAGACGCCTGAGGCTATCATCAATGGAACGCAGGATCTGCGCGCGAGAAAGTCCCTGAGCCAGGTCGCCCACTGGATAGTACACCTTGGTGGCAACCACGATGTCTTCCCGACGGGCAAAATCACGCAGGGCGCGGCCAACAATCTCCTCGCTGCTGCCGTCGGAATAGCTGTTGGCGGTGTCAAAGAAGTTAATGCCGCCCTCGATGGCGCGTTTGATAATCGGACGGCTGCTCTCTTCCGGCAGCGTCCAGGCGTGGTTTCCCCGATCGGGTTCGCCAAAGGTCATGCATCCCAGACAAAGCCGGGATACCTTAAGGTCTGTTTTTCCTAATGTTGTGTATTGCACGGTCCGCTCCTGCTGTTTAAACAATACGTTTAAGCATAGCAGGAGCGGAAAAGGGGAGGGTTCAGTCCAGCCAGGTTCGGATTTTAGCTTCGATACCGGCAGCGTCCAGGCCAATCGCCGCGCGGGCTTCGTCCTGGGTACCTTGCGGGATGAAATGGTCCGGCAGGCCGAGGTTCAGTACCGGAACGGCTTTACGGTTTGCCATCAGCACCTCGTTCACGCCGCTGCCCGCACCGCCCATAATCGCGTTCTCTTCTAGCGTGACCAGCACGTCATGCGCCTCAGCCATACTCAGGATCAGGGATTCGTCGAGCGGTTTCACAAAGCGCATGTCCACCAGGGTGGCGTTCAGCGTTTCAGCCACTTTCGCCGCCTCAGGCATCAGCGTGCCGAAGTTCAGTATCGCCACTTTTTCACCGCGACGCTTCACCAGACCTTTACCGATCGGCAATTTTTCCAGCGGCTGAAGCTCAACGCCCACCGCATTGCCGCGCGGGTAGCGAACGGCGCTTGGGCCATCCTGATAGTGGTAGCCGGTAAACAGCATCTGACGACATTCGTTCTCGTCACTTGGCGTCATGACAACCATATCCGGAATACAGCGCAGGAACGACAGATCAAACGCGCCCTGGTGCGTCTGGCCGTCGGCACCGACGATGCCCGCACGATCGATAGCAAACAGTACCGGCAGCTTCTGAATCGCCACGTCGTGGATCACCTGATCGTAGGCGCGCTGCAGGAAGGTGGAATAGATAGCGACAACCGGCTTGTAGCCGCCAATGGCCAGGCCCGCTGCAAACGTCACCGCATGCTGCTCGGCAATGGCAACGTCAAAATACTGGTCAGGGTATTTTCTGGAGAACTCCACCATGCCGGAGCCTTCACGCATGGCAGGCGTCACAGCCATCAGCTTGTTGTCTTTGGCTGCGGTTTCGCATAGCCAGTCGCCGAAGATTTTTGAATAGCTCGGCATGCCGCCGCTGCTTTTTGGCAGACAGCCGCTCGACGGGTCAAATTTCGGTACCGCGTGGAAGGTGATCGGATCTTTTTCCGCCGGTTCGTAACCGCGCCCTTTTTTGGTCATAATGTGCAGGAACTGCGGGCCTTTCAGGTCGCGCATGTTCTTGAGCGTGGTCACCAGGCCCAGCACGTCGTGACCGTCAACCGGGCCAATATAGTTAAAGCCCAGCTCTTCAAACAGAGTGCCCGGCACGACCATGCCTTTGATGTGTTCTTCGGTACGCTTGAGCAGCTCTTTAATCGGCGGTACGCCGGAGAAGACTTTCTTGCCGCCTTCGCGCAGCGAGGAGTAAAGCTTGCCGGAGAGCAGCTGGGCCAGATGGTTGTTCAGCGCGCCGACGTTCTCGGAAATCGACATTTCGTTATCGTTAAGGATAACCAGCATGTCCGGCTTGATGTCGCCCGCGTGGTTCATGGCTTCGAAGGCCATCCCTGCGGTGATGGCGCCGTCGCCAATCACGCAGACGGTGCGGCGCTGCTTGTTCTCTTTCTCGGCGGCAACGGCAATACCGATGCCCGCAGAAATGGAGGTGGAAGAGTGGCCGACGCTCAGCACGTCGTACTCGCTCTCACCGCGCCACGGGAACGGGTGCAGGCCGCCTTTCTGACGAATGGTGCCAATTTTATCGCGACGTCCGGTCAGAATTTTGTGCGGATAAGCCTGGTGCCCCACGTCCCAGATCAGCTGATCGAACGGCGTGTTATAGACATAGTGCAGCGCCACGGTCAGCTCAACCGTGCCAAGCCCGGAGGCGAAATGGCCGCTGGAGCGGCTTACGCTGTCGAGCAGGTAGCGACGCAGCTCGTCGCACAGCTTCGGCAGGCTCTCTTTCGGCAACAGGCGTAGCTCCTGGGTGGAGTCAACTAACGCCAGTGTCGGGTATTTGGCAATATCAAAACTCATCAAAGGCTCATCGAGATATATAGTTTATTTATCACGCTGGATTATATAGTCCGCTAGCGCTTCCAGTGCCGAGGTATCCAGCGATTGCGCGGCCAGTTCATTTAGCGACTGGCGGGCGTCGTCAATCAGATCCCGGGCTTTACGTTGGGCTTGCTCAAGGCCCAGCAGGGCGGGGTAGGTACTTTTGCCAAGCTGCTGGTCCGCACCCTGACGTTTACCCAATGTTGCAGTATCGCCCACCACATCCAGAATGTCATCCTGAACCTGGAATGCCAGACCGATACTTTCTGCGTATCTGTCCAGAATCGGCAGGGCTTTGCGCCCTTGTTCACCCGCGCTCAGCGCGCCCAGGCGAACGGCGGAACGAATCAACGCCCCGGTTTTATGGCGGTGAATACGCTCCAGCTGTTCCAGATTAACCTGACGTCCTTCCGCTTCCAGATCCAGTGCCTGTCCGCCGCACATACCGGCCACGCCGCTGGCCATTGCCAGCTCGGAGATCATCGCCAGCCGGTCGCGGTCGGCCACTTCCGCCATCGGTGCGTCGCTCAAAATCGAGAATGCCAGCGTTTGCAGGGCATCACCCGCCAGAATGGCATTCGCCTCGCCAAACTTGATATGGCAGGTAGGTTGACCCCGACGCAAATCGTCGTCGTCCATGGCCGGGAGATCGTCGTGGATCAGCGAGTAGGCGTGGATGCACTCAACGGCGGCTGCCGGGGCGTCCAGCGTGTTATCGCTGATGCCAAACATATTGCCTGTGGCGTACACCAGGAACGGGCGCAGGCGCTTTCCACCCAAGAGTGCGCCATAGTGCATGGCTTCAACCAGTGGAGTGTTCTGAAAAGGCTGTGGCGCAATAAAACGGCGCAGGGCGTCGTTGGCGCGTACGACACGCGCCTGAAGCTCGTTGGCAAAATCCATTTACTCGGCGTCCGGTGTGAAAGGCGTGGTTTTCGCGTCTTCGCTGTCGGAAAGCAGGATCTGCACGCGCTGCTCGGCCTGCTGCAGTTTGACCTGCCCCTGGCGCGCCAGCTGCACGCCACGCTCGAATTCATTGAGCGCCTCTTCCAGCGGGAGATCGCCGCTCTCAAGACGGGTAACGATTTGCTCCAGTTCACTCAGCGCAGTTTCGAAACTGGCCGGTGCGTCGTTCTTCTTCGGCATAGTGAATTGACTCTTATATTCTCAGCCCCGACATGGTAACGGACTCAGGGCAATTATCAAATAACGCGCAATGTGCACAGGAGCGGCGCGATGGTGGTATACTTGCGCGCCTGGATGCAGCCACGGGTGTGGGCTGCTGTACTCTTTTCCATTACAAGCCTTAATACGCTTGCCTAAGAAACATTGCCGCCATGAAGTTTATCATTAAATTGTTCCCTGAAATCACCATCAAAAGCCAATCTGTGCGTTTGCGCTTTATTAAAATTCTCACCGGGAACATTCGTAACGTATTAAAGCACTACGACGAAACCCTCGCCGTAGTGCGCCACTGGGACCACGTTGAAGTGCGCGCCAAAGACGAAAATAAACGTCAGGATATTCGCGACGCGCTGACCCGTATTCCGGGGATCCACCATATCCTGGAAGTGGAAGATGTTCCGTTCAGCGATATGCACGACATCTTCGAGAAAGCGCTGGTCCAGTACCGCGATCAGATCGAAGGCAAAACCTTCTGCGTGCGCGTGAAGCGTCGCGGCAAGCACGAGTTCAGCTCTATTGAAGTGGAACGTTACGTCGGCGGCGGTTTGAACCAGCACGTTGAAACGGCGCGCGTTCGTCTGACCAACCCGGACGTGACCGTGAACCTGGAGATCGAAAACGATCGCCTGCTGCTGGTGAAAGGGCGCTATGAAGGTATCGGCGGCTTCCCGATTGGTACCCAGGAAGACGTCCTGTCCCTCATCTCCGGCGGCTTCGACTCCGGCGTCTCCAGCTATATGCTGATGCGTCGCGGCTGCCGTGTGCACTACTGCTTCTTCAACCTGGGCGGGGCGGCGCACGAGATCGGCGTTCGTCAGGTGGCGCATTACCTGTGGAACCGCTTCGGCAGCTCTCACCGCGTGCGTTTCGTGGCGATCAACTTCGAACCTGTGGTCGGCGAAATCCTCGAAAAAGTGGACGACGGCCAGATGGGCGTGGTGCTGAAACGCATGATGGTGCGTGCGGCGTCCAAAGTTGCCGAGCGCTACGGCGTGCAGGCGCTGGTCACCGGTGAAGCGCTGGGCCAGGTATCCAGCCAGACGCTGACCAACCTGCGTCTTATCGACAACGTGTCTGATACGCTGATCCTGCGTCCGCTGATCTCCCACGACAAAGAGCACATCATCGACCTGGCGCGCGAAATCGGCACCGAAGATTTTGCCCGCACCATGCCGGAATACTGCGGCGTGATCTCAAAAAGCCCAACGGTGAAGGCGGTGAAGGCGAAGATCGAAGCGGAAGAAGAGAACTTCGATTTCAGCATTCTGGAAAAAGTGGTGGAGGAAGCCTCCAACATCGACATCCGCGAGATTGCCCAGCAGACCGAGCAGGAAGTCGTAGAAGTTGAAACCGTGAGCGGTTTCGGCGCTAACGATGCAATTCTGGATATTCGCTCCATTGATGAGCAGGATGACAAGCCGCTGCAGGTTGAAGGCGTCGAAGTGGTTTCTCTGCCGTTCTACAAGCTGAGCACCAAATTTGGCGACCTCGACCAGAGCAAAACCTATCTGCTGTGGTGTGAGCGTGGGGTGATGAGCCGTCTGCAGGCGCTGTATCTGCGCGAGCAGGGCTTTGCGAATGTGAAGGTGTATCGCCCGTAGTTTATTGCAGGGCGGGGGCGACCTGTTGCCTCCGCCCCTCTCCCACAGGGTGAGGGAGAACACCTATTCGTAATAATTATAAATCCCCGCAGGCATCACCAGCGATGACGCTACTTCGTACGCTTTCTCGCGCCCGACCAGCAGGTCAATAATCTTTAAGCCAAAATCAATCGCGGTGCCTGGCCCCTGGCTGGTCAGCAGGTTGACGCGCGGATCCCAGACGACGCGTTTATCAACCCAGTGCTCTTCCGGGATCGTATCCTTGAGCCCCGGGAAACCGGTCATGTTGCCGATGGGGAAGATATCGTGCGGAATCAGAACCGTTCCGGCGGCGGCACAGATTGCCGCGACGATGCGGCCGGATAAATGAAACTGACGCACGGTCTCGACCAGCAGCGGACTGTCGCGAAAACATTCCGCGCCTTTTAAGCCGCCGGGCAGAACGATGATGTCGTAATCGCCGTCAGCCACCTGAACAAGGGGGGCATCCGCAAGGATTTTCACCCCGCGCGAGCAGGTGATTGCCAGATTACCGTCGCTGGCGACGCTGGCGGTGGTGACCTTAATGCCGCCGCGCACCATCAAATCAATGGTGGTGACCGCTTCAATCTCTTCGCTACCAGGGGCGAGGCAGATCAGTGCTGACGCGCTCATATTCACTCTCCTTACGTTTAACCAGGTCATACAGACGGGCGTTTTCCGGCACGGCTATACCGTGCGCGCGGGCGCGTTTTAACAGATAGCCGGTGATGTAGTCGATCTCCGTGTGGCGTAATGCCCGAACATCCTGCAGCATCGAGGAGATGTTTTCTGCCGTGCTCTCAATGACCTGCTCGACATAGCAGCGCAAATCGTCGGCCGAGGTATGCAGGCCTTCCCGCTCAACGACCGCCGCGACTTCCGCACACAGCATGGCAACGTCCTGCGGATGATTTTTCAGCTCTCCGTTCGGGCAGTTCCACAGCGCCGTCAGCGGATTGATTACGCAGTTTACCGCCAGCTTGCGCCACAGCTGAGGGCGGATGTTGTTGTGCCAGGCGACGTCCGGCAGCACCTTCTGCAGCACATCGGCAAGATAGCTGTAATCTCCATCCTGAGTTCTTGCGGGCCCGATGTGCGTCACGCCGCTGGCGACATGCACGATGATGTTGCCGTCGCGACGCGCAGCGTGCGTGGTCGTCGCCATCAGCAGGGGCTGCGGGACGTTTTTCAGCTCATCAAGCGTCCCCATGCCGTTATGCAGCAGCAGTATGGGGGAAGTGGAGGGGAGCTGCGCGGCCAGCGTTTTTACCGCGTCTGAGACCTGCCACGCTTTGAGCGTCACCAATAAAAGGTCGCTTTGCGCCAGGAAGTCAGGATCGTTCGCGGTGAGGGATTCGTTAAAGATGCTTCCGTCTTCACCAATCAGGTTTACACTGCAATAGGGCTGGGGCACGCGCAGCCAGCCCTGAACCTCATGTCCGTGCTTGCACAGCGCGGTCAGCCACAGCTGACCAAGCGCTCCGCATCCGAGCACCGTAATTTTCATTGTTCCTCCTCACCTGCAACTGCGCCAGGTGTTACAGCTTAATTATACAGCTAAGCTTCTGTTGAGTTATGCCTCGTAGCGGGTATTATGCAACGCAACAAAAGTGAAGGGAGAAGAAAAGATGCCATCTTTCGATATTGTTTCCGAAGTTGATATCCAGGAAGTTCGCAACGGCGTTGAGAACGCAACCCGCGAAGTTGAGTCACGTTTCGATTTTCGCGGCGTTGAGGCGTCGTTTGAGCTGAACGACGCAAATAAGACCATTAAGGTGCTGAGCGAGTCTGACTTCCAGGTGAATCAGCTGCTCGACATTCTGCGCGCCAAGCTGTTAAAGCGCGGCATCGAAGGGACGTCCCTGGATGTGCCGGAAGAGTTTGTGCACAGCGGTAAGAACTGGTTTGTGGAAGCTAAGCTGAAGCAGGGCATTGAGAGCGCTGTGCAGAAGAAGATCGTTAAGCTCATCAAAGACAGCAAGCTGAAGGTGCAGGCACAGATTCAGGGCGAAGAAATTCGCGTGACCGGTAAGTCCCGCGATGATCTCCAGTCCGTAATGGCGCTGGTGCGCGGCGGCGATCTGGGGCAACCGTTCCAGTTTAAAAACTTCCGCGATTAATATAAAAAAGCCCGGTTTAACCGGGCTTTTATTCACGCTTTGAGCGCCTGCTCGACTTCGAAGCGGTTGGTCATTTTACTGTCTATTTTGACGTAAGCGCTGCGCTCTTCCGGGACAATGAGCACCTCTGTTACACCCTCTTTTGCTTCAAGACGCTGCTTAAGCGCATCGCTGATTTCCACATTATCCGGGATTTCCACGCGCAGGCTGCTCACGTAGCGCGGCTCTTTCATGGTGCTGGCGACCAGCAGCCAGACCGTCGCCAGTAGCGCACCGGCGAGAAACACGGTTTGTGAATCAAACAGGCCGTCCACCCAGCCGCCGAGCGAGCCGCCGATCGCCACGCCGAGAAACTGGCTGGTGGAGTAGATGCCCATCGCGGTGCCTTTATATCCGGCGGGGGACTCTTTGCTGATCAGCGACGGCAGCAGCGCTTCCATCAGGTTAAAGGCCAGGAAAAACAGCTGTACGCCGGCAATCAGTTCCCAGAAGTGCGGACCGGCACCCCAGAGCACAATTTCGGCAATCAGCAGGACCGCCACGCAGCCCACGAAGACGCGCTTCATTTTGCGCTTCACTTCGGCGTAGATGATGAACGGCACGACGGAGACAAACGAAATCAGCATCGTGACCAGATAGATTTTCCAGTGCTCAGCCGCCGGGAAACCCGCTGCGGCAAGCTGGCCGGGCAGAGCGACAAAGGTCGACATCAGCAGGATGTGCAGGCACATAATGCCAAAATTCAGCTTAAGCAGGCGCGGCTCAACAATCACTTTGCTGAAGCAGCCTTTTACCATGCCGGATTCACGGTTCAGAACGTGGTTCTTGCTGTCCGGCACGACCCACAGGGTTAAGGCAATACCGATGGTTGCCAGCACGGCAATCATCCAGAACAGGGCGTGCAGACCCAACGTGTGCGTAATGATGGGGCCCAGCACCATGGCAATCGCAAACGTCACGCCAAAGCTCACGCCGATGAACGCCATCGCTTTGGTGCGGTTCTGCTCGCGGGTTAAGTCGGACAGCAGCGCCATCACCGCGGCGGCAATCGCGCCGGAGCCCTGCAGGGCGCGGCCGAGAATAATCCCCCAGATGGAGTGGGAGAGGGCGGCAATCACGCTTCCGAGCACAAAGACCAGCAGCCCACCGACGATTAGCGGCTTTCGCCCCACACGATCGGAGAGCAGGCCAAAGGGGATCTGGAAGACCGCCTGCACCAGGCCGTAGATGCCGATCGCGAGCCCAATCAGCGCCTCGCTGGCCCCCTGCAGCGCCATACCGTACGTGGTCAGAACAGGCAGGACCATAAACATGCCAAGCATCCGTAGCGAGAAGACAGTCCCTAAGCCCCAGGTCGCGCGTAGCTCGCCTGGCGTCATTTTATAATCGTTCATTACCACCTCAGTTCAAAAGCAGGCCATAGTGTAGTGCGGGGAAGGGGCGGGGTAAATAAAGGGTTATTTAACAAATATTACATGCGTTATTAGTAGATTCAGCGAATAAAAAAGGGTGCCGAAGCACCCTTTTATTGACCTGTTTGGCTTACCAGACGTAAGTCAGCAGGTTGTGCGAATCCGGCACCATGAAGTCCACGGACATCATCACGGACAGCGAGGTGATGGCCACAATCGAGAACACAAACAGTTTGCGCGCCCAGACTTTGTCATCTTCCACTTTGTAACCGCGCAGCGCCATACCGAGCCACCAGACGCTCACCGCGGCCGCTACCGCCAGATATTTGTATCCAGCGTAACCGCCCAGAGAGAGCATCAGCGTTGCCACGGCAAAAGCGATGATGTACAGCGTGATGTGGTTCTTGGCAACTGAAATGCCCTTCACGACCGGCAGAACCGGGATGTTCGCTGCCTGATAATCCTTAAAGCGGAAAATCGCGATGGCATAGGAGTGCGGCATCTGCCACAGGCTAAAGATAGCCAGCAGGATCAGCGCACCGCTGTCGAACTCGTTCGTGACCGCGCAGTAGCCAATCACCGGCGGCGCAGCG
Source organism: Enterobacter sp. QK-SA4 (assembly GCF_056856775.1). Lineage (NCBI taxonomy): Bacteria > Pseudomonadati > Pseudomonadota > Gammaproteobacteria > Enterobacterales > Enterobacteriaceae > Enterobacter > Enterobacter sp. QK-SA4. The sequence goes on along the minus strand of NZ_JBXFXH010000007.1, from coordinate 3,710,118 downwards.
CCGGAGAGAGAACCAATCAGCGTGCCGTAGACGGAGTGGCGTTTCATATACAGGCTGTAGACGCCCACATACACCACGAACCCCATCACCCCCAGCCAGCAGGCCAGCGGGTTAGCACCAAACCACAGCAGCATAAAGCCAGCAATACCCAGCAAGGTGGCGTACACCAGCGAGACGGAAGGGGCGATCAGGCCTTTCACCAGCACCCGATTTTTGGTCCTTTCCATCTTCTTGTCGATATCCATGTCGATGTAGTTGTTAAATACACAACCGGACGCAACAACCAGTGACACACCGACCAGCGTGTAGATAAAGAGGGTGTAATCAATGCTGCCCTTAGAGGCCAGCAGGAACCCTCCGATCACGGAGATCAGGTTGCCAAAGATGATGCCTGGTTTCGTTACTTGCAGGTATTGCTTAAACATACTCGCCGCTCTTAGTGAACCATCATGTTGTAGTTGAGGTTCCACATAATCCAGATGGAACCGACTACCAGGATAGCGATGATAATCACGGTAAAGATAAAGGCGGTCATATTCCAGCCTTCATCGGACTTGGTGTTCATGTGCAGGAAGCAAACCAGATGCACCAGAATCTGAATCACCGCGGTCACCAGGATTGCACCCAGAATAACCGGCTTAGACGCAGAACCGCTCATCACCATCCAGAACGGGATCACCGTCAGGATGATCGACAGGATGAAACCTGTCATGTAGGTTTTTACGCTACCGTGGGAAGCGCCATGATCGTTTGAATGACTCATTACATCGCCCCCATCAGATATACAACAGAGAACACACAGATCCACACCACGTCCAGGAAGTGCCAGAACAGGCTCAGGCACAGGATACGGGTACGGTTAGTACTGGTCAGGCCGCGACGGGAAATCTGGAACATCAGTACTGCCATCCAGATCAGACCGGAGGTCACGTGCAGACCGTGGGTGCCAACCAGCGCGAAGAACGCGGACAGGAAGCCACTACGATCCGGGCCGAAGCCTTCCATGATCAGGTGATGGAATTCATAGATTTCCATCCCGATAAATCCAGCACCAAACAACCAGGTCAACGCCAGCCAGGACACAACCTGACTCTTGTTGTTTTTGTACATGGCGATAGCCGCCATGCCGTAGGTGATGGAGCTGAATAACAGCAGTGCGGTTTCAACCAGAACGAACGGCAGTTCAAAGATGTCCTTGCCAGCCGGGCCGCCCGCCGTGCCGTTCACCAGAACGGCATAGGTCGCGAACAGACAGCAGAACAGAATGCAGTCGCTCATCAGGTAGATCCAGAAACCGAAGACTTTAGTCGGTCCTGTATCGTGGTGCGCATGCTCATGCGCGTGGGCAGTTGAGTGCGCCAGAGTATCAGTTGCCATTTTTCAGCCCCGCTTTAGAAATCTCGTCGAAATGCTGGTTTTCCAGCTTCTCAACTTCACGGACTGGTACGTAGTAGTCCACGTCCTCGTCAAAGCTCTTCACAATCCAGCTGATTACGATGCCGGCGAAGCCAACAATCGCCATCCACCAGATGTGCCAGATCATTGCGAAACCAAATACCGTTGCGAAGGCGGCAATCACAATGCCCGCACCGCTGTTTTTCGGCATGTGGATCTCTTCGTAATGAGCAGGTTGCTTGTACGCTTCACCTTTTTCTTTCATTTCCCAGAATGCGTCGCGTTCATGAACCTGCGGCACGATGGCAAAGTTATAGAAAGGAGGTGGAGAAGAGGTTGCCCACTCCAGCGTACGGCCACCCCATGGGTCACCGGTCAGGTCACGGTTCTGGTCGCGGTCGCGAATAGACACGTAGAACTGAATCAGCTGAGACGCGATACCACAGGCAATCAGCACGGCGCCGCCCGCTGCAACCATCAGCATTGGGTGGAACTGCGGATCGATCTGCTGGCTCAGACGACGGGTCATACCCATGAAGCCCAGCACGTACAGCGGCATAAATGCTACGAAGAAGCCGATGATCCAGAACCAGAACGCGCGTTTACCCCATTTTTCGTTCAGCGTGAAGCCGAACGCTTTTGGCCACCAGTAGGTTACGCCAGCGAAGCAGCCGAAGACCACGCCACCGATGATAACGTTATGGAAGTGCGCAATCAGGAACAGGCTGTTGTGCAGAACGAAGTCAGCACCTGGTACCGCCAGCAGTACGCCGGTCATCCCACCTACGGAGAAGGTCACGATGAAGCCGATAGTCCACAGCATCGCTGAGTGGAACACGATGCGGCCCTGGTACATGGTGAACAGCCAGTTGAAGATCTTCACCCCGGTAGGGATGGCGATAATCATGGTGGTAATACCGAAGAAGGCGTTTACGTTCGCGCCCGCACCCATGGTGAAGAAGTGGTGCAGCCAAACGATGAACGACAGAACGGTAATACACACGGTTGCCCACACCAGAGAGGTGTAACCAAACAGACGTTTACGCGAGAAGGTTGCCGCGATTTCGGAGAACACACCGAACACAGGCAGAACCAGAATGTACACTTCCGGGTGACCCCAGGCCCAAATCAGGTTGATGTACATCATCATGTTGCCACCCATATCATTCGTGAAGAAATGGGTGCCCAGGTAGCGGTCCAGGGTCAGCAGCGCGATGGTGACGGTCAGAATTGGGAAGGAGGCAATAATCAGGATGTTGGCGCACAGAGATGCCCAGGTAAATACCGGCATCTTGAACATGGTCATGCCAGGGGCACGCATCTTGATAATGGTCACGAAGAAGTTGATACCGGTCAGGGTAGTACCGACACCGGAGAGCTGAAGCGCCCAAATCCAGTAGTCGACGCCAACGCCTGGACTGTACTCAATTCCTGACAGCGGCGGGTAAGCCAGCCAGCCGGTCTGCGCGAATTCGCCCACACCCAGTGACAGGTTAACCAGGATAACGCCGACAACCGTGAACCAGAAGCTCAGGTTGTTCAGGAACGGGAACGCCACGTCGCGCGCGCCGATTTGCAGCGGAACGACAACGTTCATCAGACCGATAACCAGCGGCATCGCCACGAAGAAGATCATGATAACGCCGTGGGCGGTAAAGATCTGATCGTAGTGGTGCGGTGGCAGGAAGCCGGCTTCACCCGCAGAAGCGAGTGCCTGCTGGCTACGCATCATGATCGCATCCGCAAAGCCACGAATTAACATGACGATACCGACGATGCAGTACATGATACCGAGTTTTTTGTGGTCAACCGAAGTCAGCCACTCGTTCCACAGGTAGCTCCACTTACCGAAGTAAGTGATCAGGGCCAGTAAGGCCGCGCCACCAATGATAATTGCAGCCACCGTAACCACGATAATCGGTTCATGGTAGGGCACTGCATCCAGTGTCAATTTTCCGAACATTTTCTTCCTCGGCCCCTTAGTGAGCGGTTTCCGCGTGGCTCATGTCCATGCCTTCCATACCTTCGTGCGCGCTGTGCTCGCCTTCAGGCTGGGTCATGTCCATGCTCTTGCCGTGATCCATAAATTTGCCAATAACGTCTTTGAACAAATCTGGTTTCACATTAGAGAAGTACTCCACCTTGTTGTATTCGCTTGGTGCAGCCACTTTTTCGAACGCCGCCATGTCAGACATGGTGTTTGGAGACTGCTTCGCTTTTTCAACCCACTGGTCGAAAGCGGCACGGTCTGGCGTCGCAATAGCTTTGAACTTCATACCTGAGAAGCCCGGGCCGCTATAGCTGGCGGAGATACCATCATAGGTGCCTGCTTCATTCGCGATCAGGTGCAGGTTGGTCTGCATACCGGCCATCGCGTAAATCTGGCTACCCAGACGTGGGATGAAGAAGGAGTTCATTACGGAGTTGGAGGTCACTTTGAACTGAACCGGAGTGTTCGCCGGGAAGGCGATTTCATTCACGGTAGCAATGCCCTGCTCTGGATAGATGAAGAACCATTTCCAGTCCATGGAGACCACTTCAATGGTAATAGGTTTCTCATCGTGAACCAGCGGTTTGCTTGGCTCAAGTGCGTGAGTGGTTTTCCAGGTCAGTACGGCAAGGAACAGGATGATCAGAATAGGAACCGTCCAGACCACAGCTTCCACTTTATTGGAGTGTGACCAGTTAGGGCTATACTTCGCATCTTTATTGCTCGCACGATACTTCCAGGCGAAACCAACAGCCATCAAAATGGCAGGAATAACCACAATCAACATCAGGCCAAAAGCCGTCAATATCAGTGAACGTTGTTCCAGTCCAATCTGTCCTTTGGGGTCTAGTAGTGCAGAATCGCAGCCACTGAGTAATACAGTGCCCGCGAATAATGACAACCATCCCAAACTTTTATTGTATTTCCCGAGTCTCATTTAACGACCTCAATTCCACGGAGTCTGGTGGCGTTTAAAGTGTGCGGGCATTTTACGGGAAGGTTACATTACTGTAAACATCATTAGGCCTGTGTCAGGAAGGTGTTACCGGGTTCTGCCGCACGTGTCACAAGTGTTGCAAATTATGTCGGTTTTAATGACCGAAGCCGCACGGCATGGGCTTTATAACGAAAGGACCCCCAAGCATACCCTAAAAGGGGCAATTGGTATAACCATTGTTGAAAACAAACAAAAAATTAACAATTAATTATCAATAAAAAGACATCTAAAAAACGAAAAATCAAACTCTCGTATGCTGAATCGTTTAATGAAAAATAGCATTTTGGAATGGGAACCAATAATTTCCAAATCCTATCCCGCACAAATCAACAAATATTTTTTTTGCGGTTGGCGGCTATTTCACCGTTATAATTTCAGTTAGTGATTACAACGGGAAATAACCTTTCGCATTTTTCTTCAGGTCATCTGCGTTTTACGCAACGCCATGAAATCGAGCAGACCTCCGATCAGGATCCCGGCGATAGCCAGCAGGGCGCCTGCGTCCAGCAGAAGGGCTTCGAAAGGGAGTACCAGAGAGGTGCTGGCATTGATAATAAGTACCACAAGCCAGAGCGCCAGAGCGATACAGCCCGCCATTAACAAACGTAGCGCAAAACGGTAAGCGCGGCGATATTCGGTGCGCGGCATAAAATGTTCTGTCCGCTGGGTATATTCAAGCGTCTGACGGCAGACCAGCAGCAATAAAATTCCCGGCACGGCAGCCACGACCGAGAAGAGATAAAATGTTGGCCAGCCGTGGGCTTCCACGAACCAGCCGGCAATCGGGCCAACGTAAACACGCCCAACGGCGGAGAGCGCCGAGAGCAGCGCGAACTGGGTAGCGGAAAACGACTTGTTGCACAGGGTCATCAGCAGGGCGACAAACGCCGCGGTTCCCATGCCGCCGCAGAGGTTTTCGAAGAACACCGCCGCGGCCATGCTGATCGTATGTTTGTCGGTAATCGACAGCAGCCAGTAGCCTGCGTTAGAGGCACCCTGAAGGATGCCGAAAATCAGCAGCGCGCGAAACAGCGTCAGGCGCTGCATCAATACGCCGCCATAAAGCGCGCCGACGATGGTCGCAAACAGCCCCAGCGTTTTATTCACCACGCCGACTTCACCGGCGTCAAAGCCGACGCCCCGGATCAGGAAGGTGGTGGTGAGGCTCATGGCAAAGGCATCGCCCAGCTTATAAAGGACGATAAGCAGCAGGATCAGCCAGGCGTTGTTGCGGCCAAAGAAGTCACGGAGCGGTTCGGCGACGGCCTGCTCCAGCGAGCGGGGAACCGGGATGACGTCACTCGGTTCGGGCGCGAACAGCGTCGCGATAATGCAGGGGATCAGCAGGGCGGCCATCAGCCAGTACATACCCTGCCAGCCGAGGTAACGGTCGGCGAGCCACAGCGCCAGCCCGCCGGAGACCAGCATCCCGAGGCGATAGCCCAGCACGCTGATTGCCGCACCGGCGCCGCGCTCTTCCGCAGGTAACACGTCCGTCTTCCAGGCGTCGAACACGATATCCTGAGAGGCGGAACAGAAGGCTATCACCACCGCAAGCGCGGCCATCCAGCGAAGCTGGGTGGTGGGTTCAAGAAATCCCATCGCCGCAATAGCCAGCAGCAGCAGGATCTGCGTCGTCACTAGCCAGCCGCGTCGACGCCCGAGGAAAGGCGGCGTATAGCGATCCATGACCGGAGACCACAGGAACTTAAAGACATAGGCCTGGCCGACAAGCGAGAAGAAACCGATGGTTTTAAGATCGATGTTCTCAACCGTCATCCACGCCTGAAGCGTGCCGGAAGTGAGTGCGAGGGGTAAACCCGAGGCGAAGCCGAGGATCAGCAGGATAGCTGATTTCGGTTGCTGGAAAATGCGTAAGTAGTGGCTGGACATGTTCTTATAAAACTGACCCGGTGATGCACCGGGTCAGAGAGCGGGATTAACGCGCGTTCTGCTTGATAAAGTCGTGAATACTGGTGTCCTGCGCCATATCGGCGATGGTGTCGGTCAGCACGCTGTTCACGGCGTTAGCAATGTTCTGGTTAGAAGCCTGGAAGGCACCTTCAACAGAGTAGCTGGCGCGGTAGTTTTTGGTCATCTTGTTGCCATTCTTCGCGGTGGCAATGATGGCGATATCCGCTTTGGTCGCGATGTTGTAGCGCACGTTGCCCTGAGACACGTCAGCGTACAGGTTGTTCACGATGATCTGCAGATCGACCGCGCCGCTTGGGCCAATCATGTAGCCGCGAGCGGTCATCTGTTTCTCCAGCACTTCCTGGAGCAGGAAGCGCAGGTCGCGGGACGCGGTGAGGGTAACCTGCTGGTTATCGCGGGTCACTTTTGCCAGCGCCTGATCCTGACGCTGATCGGCACCGTTAATGCTCACGGTGACGCCCATCAGGCTAGGGTCCTGCTGAGGCAGGGTGATTTTTGGTGAGACATCAATGGTGGTAGGCGGGGTTGCACAGCCTGCCAGCATAAAAAGGGCTACCAACGGAAAGAAGAGTTTTTTTAACATTTTCGGGTTCTCAACGAATCGTAAGCATATAAAGAGAAAAATTGCCGCCATCATAACATCGCCAACGGCGAGGGGAAGTGGTCAACGCATGTAAATTCATCGCCTTGTCCGAAAACTGACCAGATCACCCTTTTTCCCAATCCGTGTATGACAAAACGTATGAGTCTCACAGTGAACTTCATTCGTTTGAATGAGAAAATCAGACGAAAGCTAAATATTTGTTGTCAAGGTGTAATGGAAACGGTAAAAGCGGCTAACATTTAAAGGGATGGGTGACATCCTGGCGTTGTCGGAGGAGTAATTTCATGATGATACGTGAGCATATAGAAGATAAATTAAGGGCAGCGTTCAACCCTGTGTTCCTCGAAGTCGTCGACGAAAGCTATCGTCATAACGTGCCGGCAGGTTCTGAAAGCCACTTTAAAGTGGTTCTGGTTAGCGATCGCTTCACGGGAGAACGTTTCCTGAATCGACACCGCTTGATCTACAGCACCTTGACGGAAGAACTCTCCACGACCGTGCATGCGCTGGCACTGCACACCTACACCATTAAGGAATGGGAAGGCCTGCAGGATACGGTTTTCGCATCGCCGCCCTGTCGCGGTGCAGGCACTATCGCCTGATAAATCGGATTTGCAACGGCTGGAGCTTTTCCAGTATGTTGCTTACAGATTTCCTCAAAACGGCCTCCGGGCCGTTTTGTTTTGTTTGAGTTTTGAGCGGATGGTGCGATTTTAAGGCTAAAAATAGCCTTAAAGTGTGAAAAAAGCCGCAGCAACATGCCCCAACCGTTCTCGACTCACCTAAGTGATGCCGCTATAATGCCGCGTCTTATTGAATGTCTTCGGGATGATTCTGGCGACAGGGAATGTGAATCTGCAGTAAGAGAGCATCCCGGTATAACAGACAGATTCAGAGTTGACCGAGCACTGTGATTTTTTTGAGGTAACAAGATGCAAGTTTCAGTTGAAACCACTCAAGGCCTTGGCCGCCGTGTAACGATTACTATCGCTGCTGACAGCATCGAAACTGCTGTGAAAAGCGAGCTGGTCAACGTAGCAAAAAAAGTACGTATTGACGGCTTCCGCAAGGGCAAAGTACCAATGAATGTTGTTGCTCAGCGTTATGGCGCTTCCGTGCGTCAGGATGTGCTGGGTGAACTGATGAGCCGTAACTTTATTGATGCGATCATCAAAGAAAAAATCAATCCGGCCGGTGCGCCGAACTACGTTCCAGGCGAATACAAACTGGGCGAAGACTTCACCTACTCCGTAGAGTTCGAAGTGTACCCGGAAGTTGAGCTGAAAGGTCTGGAATCTATCGAAGTTGAAAAACCAGTTGTTTCCGTGACTGACGAAGACGTTGACGGCATGCTGGATACCCTGCGCAAGCAGCAGGCGAACTGGAAAGAGAAAGAAGGCGCTGTTGACGCTGAAGACCGTGTCACCATCGACTTCACCGGTTCTGTAGACGGCGAAGAGTTCGAAGGCGGTAAAGCGTCTGACTTCGTACTGGCTATGGGCCAGGGTCGTATGATCCCAGGCTTCGAAGACGGTATCAAAGGCCACAAGGCTGGCGAAGAGTTCACTATCGACGTGACCTTCCCGGAAGAGTACCACGCTGAAAACCTGAAAGGGAAAGCAGCGAAGTTCGCTATCAACCTGAAGAAAGTTGAAGAGCGCGAACTGCCAGAACTGACTGAAGAATTCATCAAGCGTTTCGGCGTGGAAGATGGTTCCGTAGCGGGTCTGCGTACCGAAGTGCGTAAGAACATGGAACGCGAACTGAACGGCGCTGTACGTAACCGTGTGAAATCTCAGGCGATCGAAGGTCTGGTGAAAGCCAATGAAATCGACGTTCCAGCTGCCCTGATCGACAGCGAAATCGACGTTCTGCGCCGTCAGGCTGCACAGCGTTTCGGTGGCAACCAGCAGCAAGCGATGGAACTGCCACGCGAGCTGTTCGAAGAGCAAGCGAAACGCCGCGTTGTTGTTGGCCTGCTGCTGGGCGAAGTGATTCGTACCCACGAGCTGAAAGCTGACGAAGAGCGCGTGAAAGGCCTGATCGAAGAGATGGCTTCTGCATACGAAGATCCATCAGAAGTGATCGAGTTCTACGGTAAGAACAAAGAGCTGATGGACAACATGCGCAACGTTGCCCTGGAAGAGCAGGCTGTTGAAGCGGTACTGGCGAAAGCGAAAGTGACCGAAAAAGCGACCTCTTTCAACGAACTGATGAACCAGCAGGCGTAATTTCGCCCCAACGGTTTAAAGTTTGAACAGAAAACCCGTTGCCTTGCGGCAGCGGGTTTTTTTTATCGCAGCGATAGCCCAGGAAGAGTGCTAAAACGCCCTTTCGGTGTTAGCGTAACAACAAAAGGTTGTTATGCTTGAAATAGGGCACTGTGAACCCCATAAGTACGTAATCATGATGAATGAGACTGGCTGATAATCCGTCCGTAAGGTTACAATCAGTACAGCAGGTGTTTTCAATTTTGATCCAGGAGACGGAAATGTCATACAGTGGCGAACGAGATAACTTTGCACCCCATATGGCTCTGGTGCCAATGGTTATTGAACAGACCTCACGTGGTGAGCGTTCTTTTGATATCTATTCCCGTCTGCTCAAGGAACGCGTTATCTTTCTGACCGGCCAGGTGGAAGACCACATGGCTAACCTGATCGTGGCGCAGATGCTGTTTCTGGAAGCGGAAAACCCGGAAAAAGACATTTACCTGTACATTAACTCCCCGGGTGGCGTGATTACAGCAGGAATGTCCATTTATGACACCATGCAATTCATCAAGCCTGATGTAAGCACTATCTGTATGGGTCAGGCTGCATCTATGGGCGCGTTCCTGTTAACAGCAGGGGCGAAAGGTAAGCGTTTCTGCTTGCCAAATTCCCGCGTGATGATTCACCAGCCACTGGGCGGTTACCAGGGGCAGGCGACGGATATCGAAATCCACGCCCGTGAAATTCTGAAAGTAAAAGCGCGCATGAATGAACTTATGGCGCAGCATACGGGTCAACCACTCGAGCAGATCGAGCGCGATACCGAGCGCGATCGCTTCCTCTCTGCTCCAGAGGCAGTTGAGTACGGCTTAGTCGACTCCGTGTTGACCCATCGTAATTGATGCCCGCGACGCGAGTGTGCCGCTATACTAAGGTAGGGCGGCACGCTGCTGATTGCAGCTTGCGTCTTAGAATGGCATTTGCGTCGTCATGTGCGGCACAAAGAACTTAAAAAGAGGTTTGGACTCATGACAGATAAACGCAAAGATGGTTCGGGCAAACTGCTGTACTGCTCTTTTTGCGGCAAAAGCCAGCATGAAGTGCGTAAACTGATTGCCGGGCCGTCCGTGTATATCTGCGACGAATGTGTCGATTTATGTAACGACATCATTCGCGAAGAGATTAAAGAAGTCGCACCGCACCGTGAGCGCAGCGCGCTGCCAACGCCGCATGAAATTCGTCATCACCTTGACGACTACGTGATCGGACAGGAGCAGGCCAAGAAAGTGCTGGCGGTAGCGGTCTATAACCACTACAAACGTCTGCGTAACGGCGACACCAGCAATGGCGTAGAACTGGGTAAAAGTAACATTCTGCTGATCGGCCCAACCGGTTCCGGTAAAACGCTGCTGGCTGAAACCCTGGCGCGCCTGCTTGATGTTCCGTTCACGATGGCGGATGCCACCACCCTGACCGAGGCCGGTTATGTGGGTGAGGACGTCGAAAACATCATTCAGAAACTGCTGCAGAAGTGCGATTACGATGTACAGAAAGCCCAGCGCGGGATTGTTTACATCGATGAGATCGACAAGATCTCCCGTAAATCAGACAACCCGTCCATTACCCGTGACGTATCGGGTGAAGGCGTACAGCAGGCACTGCTGAAGCTGATCGAAGGTACGGTTGCCGCCGTTCCGCCGCAGGGTGGTCGTAAACATCCGCAGCAGGAGTTCCTGCAGGTTGATACTTCCAAGATACTGTTCATCTGTGGTGGCGCGTTTGCTGGTCTGGACAAAGTCATCTCCCACCGTGTTGAAACCGGCTCCGGCATTGGTTTTGGCGCCACGGTGAAATCAACGTCCGAAAAACCGAACGAAGGCGAACTGCTGTCTCAGGTTGAACCGGAAGATCTGATCAAATTCGGTCTGATCCCTGAATTCATCGGCCGTCTGCCGGTTGTGGCAACGCTGAATGAGCTGAGCGAAGACGCGCTGATCCAGATCCTGAAAGAGCCGAAAAATGCGCTGACCAAGCAGTATCAGGCGCTGTTCAATCTGGAAGGCGTTGATCTGGAATTCCGTGACGAAGCGCTGGATGCTATTGCCAAGAAAGCGATGGTCCGTAAAACCGGTGCGCGTGGTCTGCGTTCAATTGTTGAAGCGGCACTGCTCGACACCATGTACGATCTGCCGTCGATGGAAGACGTTGAGAAAGTGGTGATTGACGAGTCCGTGATTAGCGGCCAAACCAAGCCGCTGCTGATTTACGGCAAACCGGAAGCACAGCAGGCATCTGGCGAATAATTAACCAAATCATACAAGCAGTTAATCAAAAAGGGGGGATTTTATCTCCCCTTTACTTTTTCCGTATTCATAGCGTTGAATGTGTGGGAAACATCCCCATATACTGGATACATGTTAATGGTTATGTGAAGCACAGTGACATGACCAGCTTACCTGGCGGACACTAACTAAGAGAGAGCTCTATGAATCCTGAGCGTTCTGAACGCATTGAAATCCCCGTATTGCCGTTGCGCGATGTGGTGGTTTATCCGCACATGGTCATACCCTTATTTGTAGGGCGGGAAAAATCTATCCGTTGCCTCGAAGCCGCCATGGATCATGATAAAAAAATCATGCTGGTGGCGCAGAAAGAAGCATCAACGGATGAGCCGGGTGTAAACGATCTTTTCACCGTCGGGACCGTGGCCTCTATTTTGCAGATGCTGAAGCTGCCTGACGGCACCGTGAAGGTGCTGGTAGAAGGCCTGCAGCGTGCGCGTATTACCACTCTGTCAGATGACGGCGAGCACTTCTCTGCAAAGGCAGAGTACCTTGATTCGCCTGAGCTTGATGAGCGCGAACAGGAAGTGCTGGTTCGCACCGCGATTAGCCAGTTTGAAGGCTATATCAAGCTGAACAAGAAAATTCCACCAGAAGTGCTGACGTCGCTGAACAGCATCGACGATCCTGCGCGTCTGGCGGACACCATCGCTGCACACATGCCGCTGAAGCTGGCTGACAAACAGTCCGTGCTGGAAATGTCCGACGTCAACGAACGTCTGGAATACCTGATGGCGATGATGGAGTCTGAAATCGATCTGCTGCAGGTTGAGAAGCGCATTCGCAACCGCGTCAAAAAGCAGATGGAGAAATCTCAGCGCGAGTACTATCTGAATGAGCAAATGAAGGCCATTCAGAAAGAACTGGGCGAGATGGACGACGCGCCGGACGAAAACGAAGCGCTGAAGCGTAAGATCGACGCGGCGAAGATGCCGAAAGAGGCGAAAGAGAAGGCCGAAGCAGAACTGCAGAAGCTGAAAATGATGTCTCCAATGTCGGCTGAAGCGACCGTTGTACGCGGCTACATTGAGTGGATGGTGCAGGTTCCGTGGAACGCCCGCAGCAAGGTCAAAAAAGACCTGCGTCAGGCGCAGGAAATCCTGGATACCGACCACTACGGCCTGGAACGCGTGAAAGACCGCATTCTTGAGTACCTCGCGGTACAAAGCCGTGTAAACAAAATCAAAGGCCCAATTCTGTGCCTGGTAGGACCGCCGGGGGTGGGTAAAACCTCTCTGGGTCAGTCCATCGCCAAAGCGACCGGACGCAAGTATATCCGTATGGCGCTGGGTGGCGTACGCGATGAAGCGGAAATCCGCGGTCACCGCCGTACCTACATCGGTTCTATGCCGGGTAAACTGATCCAGAAGATGGCGAAAGTGGGGGTTAAAAACCCGCTGTTCCTGCTCGATGAGATCGACAAGATGTCGTCGGACATGCGCGGTGACCCTGCATCTGCACTGCTGGAAGTGCTTGATCCAGAACAGAACGTGGCGTTCAGCGATCACTACCTGGAAGTGGACTACGACCTGAGCGACGTGATGTTCGTGGCGACCTCCAACTCCATGAACATTCCGGCACCGCTGCTGGACCGTATGGAAGTGATCCGTCTCTCCGGTTATACCGAAGACGAGAAGCTGAACATTGCTAAACAGCACCTGCTGCCGAAGCAGATTGAGCGTAACGCGCTGAAATCCAACGAGCTGACCGTCGAGGACAGCGCGATTATCGGCATTATTCGCTACTACACCCGTGAAGCGGGGGTGCGCAGCCTTGAGCGTGAAATCTCTAAACTGTGTCGTAAAGCGGTGAAACAGCTGCTGCTGGATAAGAGCCTGAAACACATTGTGATTAACGGCGACAATCTGCATGCCTATCTCGGCGTCCAGCGCTTCGACTACGGTCGCGCGGACAACGAAAACCGCGTTGGTCAGGTAACTGGCCTGGCATGGACGGAAGTGGGCGGCGATCTGCTGACCATCGAAACCGCCTGTGTACCGGGTAAAGGCAAACTGACCTACACCGGCTCGCTGGGTGAAGTGATGCAGGAATCCATCCAGGCGGCGCTGACCGTGGTGCGCGCGCGCGCGGAGAAACTGGGTATCAACGCGGATTTCTACGAAAAACGCGACATCCACGTGCACGTTCCGGAAGGGGCGACGCCGAAAGACGGTCCAAGCGCGGGTATTGCCATGTGTACCGCTCTGGTTTCCTGCCTGACAGGGAACCCGGTGCGTGCCGATGTGGCAATGACCGGTGAAATCACGCTGCGTGGTCAGGTTCTGCCGATTGGTGGTTTAAAAGAAAAACTGCTGGCGGCACACCGCGGTGGGATCAAAACCGTATTGATCCCTTACGAAAACAAACGCGATCTGGAAGAGATTCCGGACAACGTGATTGCCGACCTGCAGATCCATCCTGTGAAGCGAATTGAGGAAGTTCTCAGTCTCGCATTGCAGAATGAACCCTCCGGAATGCAGGTTGTAACCGCAAAATAGTGACCTCGCGCAAAGAGCGTCAATAAAAACAAGGCTGGTAAGTCATTTCGCACTTGCCAGCCTTTTTTTGTATAGCTAATTTAGATTGCTGATTAGGTCAGCCATCAACAACGGGTGTTGTAAGGTCATGGCAGGCCTGATATAACTGCTGCGCGGTCGCGTTGTGAAGGATTCAGGCGCGATATAAATTATAAAGAGAGGAAGAGAACAGTGAATAAATCTCAACTGATTGACAAAATTGCTGCGGGTGCTGATATTTCTAAAGCTGCAGCTGGACGTGCGTTAGATGCTTTAATTGCTTCTGTTACTGAATCTCTGCAGGCTGGGGACGACGTTGCACTGGTAGGTTTCGGTACTTTTGCTGTTAAAGAGCGTGCTGCCCGTACTGGCCGCAACCCTCAGACCGGTAAAGAGATCACCATTGCTGCTGCTAAAGTGCCGGGTTTCCGTGCAGGTAAAGCGCTGAAAGACGCAGTAAACTGATTGCTTTCCCGTTTCAGGGAAGCCGGAAAGTACAAGGGCGCATCATTTGATGTGCCTTTTTTGTTTGTCCAGACCTGATTTGTGCGAGTTTATGCGAGTTGTGGGCTGACAATCGCCCCGTTTTCTTGTCACAATACGCCTTCACGCGCGACGGGCAGGATTTTCCGTCAGCGTCAGGTAACCAGTCACCTACAGCGGAGTGTTGTTACACCATGATGGACAGCTTACGCACGGCTGCTAACAGTCTCGTGCTCAAGATTATTTTCGGTATCATTATCGTGTCGTTCATATTGACCGGCGTGAGCAGTTACCTTATTGGCGGTGGCGCAAACTACGCCGCAAAAGTGAATGGCCAGGAAATCAGCCGTGGTCAGTTCGAGAATGCTTTTGCCGGTGAACGTAACCGTATGCAGCAACAGCTGGGCGACCAATTCTCTGAACTGGCGGCGAACGAAGGGTACATGAAGACCCTGCGCCAACAGACGCTGAACCGTCTTATCGACGAAGCGCTGCTTGATCAGTATGCCAAAAAACTGGGCCTTGGCATCAGCGATGAGCAGGTGAAAAAAGCCATCTTCTCCACGCAAGCCTTCCAGTCTAACGGTAAATTCGACAACGCGCGTTACAACAGCATCGTCAATCAGATGGGGATGACGGCCGACCAGTA
This sequence comes from Enterobacter sp. QK-SA4, assembly GCF_056856775.1. Lineage (NCBI taxonomy): Bacteria > Pseudomonadati > Pseudomonadota > Gammaproteobacteria > Enterobacterales > Enterobacteriaceae > Enterobacter > Enterobacter sp. QK-SA4. Next base: position 3,694,994 of record NZ_JBXFXH010000007.1, on the reverse strand, counting down.
CGCTCAGGCGCTGCGTAACCAGCTGACCACCCAGCAGCTTATCAATGCCGTTGTGGGCACCGATTTCATGCTCAAAGGTGAAACGGACGAACTGGCCGCGCTGGTGGCGCAGCAGCGTGTTGTACGCGAAGCGACCATTGATGTGAACGCCCTGGCGGCGAAACAGCAGGTGAGCGATGCTGACGTTAACGCTTACTACGAGCAGAATAAGAACTCCTTTGTTTCTCCAGAGCAGTTCCGCGTGAGCTATATCAAGCTGGATGCGGCCGCGCTGCAGGAAACCGCGTCTGATGCTGAAATCCAGTCTTACTACGATCAGCATCAGGATCAGTTCACTCAGCCGCAGCGTAACCGCTACAGCGTGATTCAGACGAAAACTGAGGCCGATGCTAAAGCGGCGCTGGATGAGCTGAACAAAGGCGCTGATTTCGCGACCGTTGCGAAAGCGAAATCCACCGACATTATCTCTGCGAAAAACGGCGGTGATATGGGCTGGCTGGAAGACGCGACCACCCCAGACGAGCTGAAAAATGCCGGTCTGAAAGAGAAAGGTCAGCTTTCAGGCGTTATTAAGTCTTCCGTTGGTTTCCTGGTCGTGCGTCTGGACGACATCACTGCGGCGAAAACCAAGCCGCTGGCTGACGTTCGCGATGATATCGCGGCGAAAGTGAAACAGGAAAAAGCGCTGGATGCCTATTACGCGCTGCAGCAGAAGGTGAGCGATGCTGCCAGCAACGACAACGAATCTCTGGCAGGTGCAGAGCAGGCGGCGGGCGTGAAGGCGGTTGAAACGGGCTGGTTTGGACGTGACAACCTGCCGGAAGAGCTGAACTTCAAACCGGTTTCTGATGCTATCTTCAACGGTGGTCTGGTGGGTGAGAACGGCACGCCGGGCAGTAACTCTGACATAATTACCGTCGACGGCGATCGTGCGTTTGTGTTGCGCGTCAGCGAACACAAGCCAGAAGCGGTCAAACCGCTGGCGGAAGTGAAGGATCAGGTTATCGCTCAGGTTAAGCACAACAAAGCGGAACAGCAGGCGAAACTGGATGCTGAGAAGATTCTGTCCGATCTGAAAGCGGGTAAAGAAGATGCGCTGAAAGCGGCTGGCCTGAGCTTCGGTGAAGCGAAAACGCTGAGCCGTACCGGCCAGGACCCAATCAGCCAGGCTGCGTTTGGTCTGACGCTGCCTGCCAAGGACAAGCCAAGCTTCGGCACCACCACCGATGCACAGGGTAACGTCGTTCTGCTGGCGCTGGATGAAGTGAAAGCCGGTACCCTGCCAGAAGCGCAGAAGAAAGCGATGGTTCAGGGGATTACCCAGAACAATGCTCAGATTGCCTTCGAAGCCATGATGAGCAACCTGCGTAAAGAAGCCAAAATCAAGCTGGGTGATGTGATGACTCAGCAGCAGTAATTACGTGTCTGCTCGCAGATTTTCGTAACGCTCTGCAAAAACTAAAGGCCGCTTTCGCGGCCTTTTCCATTTCTGCAATCTGCTGTTTGTGCCGGTTTTAACTGGCGGCTATCGTGACGTGGCTGTCAACAAACAAGGAGATAACAGCATGAAATGTGGAATCAAAGCACTGTTAATTACGCTGGCTATTGCCACCACCGGGATGAGTGCGGGTGCGATGGCGTCGGCCCCCGCCGCCAAAACACAAGCTACCCAGAGCAAGTCCGACGCGGCAGCGCCGGTGCAAGGGCAAACCAAAGCGACAGACGCCGGTAAAAGTGCGGATGATGACGGTACGCGGGTCAGTATCAATTCGGCCTCAGCGGAAGATCTCGCCCGTGCGATGAATGGCGTGGGCCTGAAAAAAGCGCAGGCCATCGTCAGCTACCGCGAAGAGTATGGTCCTTTCAAAACGATCGACGATCTCAGGCAGGTGCCGGGCATGGGCAGCGCGCTGGTTGAGCGCAACCTCTCACACCTGACGTTGTAATTACGCAATTTCTTGCACTGCGGCAAAATTTTGCCAGGATAAAGAGGTCATACCAGTTATGACCTCTCTTCCTACAATAACAGTAAAGGCTATTGCGCTATGCAGACAAAAATCAAAGTACGCGGTTTTCATCTCGACGTTTATCAGCATGTGAACAATGCCCGCTATCTTGAGTTTCTTGAAGAAGCGCGCTGGGACGGGCTGGAAAATAGCGAAAGCTTTCAGTGGCTGACCGCGCACAACATCGCGTTTGTGGTCGTCAATATCAACATCAACTACCGCCGTCCGGCCGTGCTGGGTGACGTGCTCACGGTCACCAGCCAGGTGCAGCAGATCAATGGCAAAAGCGGGGTCTTAAGCCAGGTGGTGACGCTCGATCCAGAAGGGCAGATGGTCGCAGATGCGTTGATCACGTTCGTCTGTATCGATCTGAAAACGCAGAAAGCGCTACCGCTGGAAGGGGAATTGCGGGAAAAGCTGGAGTTGATGATCGCTTAGAAAGTTTGTCTTTTATAAAAGACAAAAGGATTTTTCAGGGATAGAATAATGGACAGGGACTATGTCGTTGAACGCTACCGGACCCGTGACGGAAAAGTACCGTTTGAGGAGTGGGTAACGAAGATGAAGCGAAAGGATCCGGAGTTAGCGTTTCGGATCCTTCTGCGAATTGACCGTGCTGAGAAAGGGAATTTCGGCGATTACCGATATCTCAGTGAGGGTATCTGGGAATTGGAAATTGATTGTGGTCCCGGCTATCGAATCTATTTTGCGGTACAACATCGGAAGATCCTGTTGTTGCTGATCGGCGGTGACAAAAAGAGTCAAAAGACTGATGTGAAACTGGCAATAGATTACTGGAAAGATCATCAAATGGATAAACCGGATGAGCAAGACCCAACGAAAATTTTCTAGTTCCATCAGCCATGATGACGCCGTCGTAAAAATGCTTCGTGAAGACCCTTCCTGTGCCCAGCTATATCTGCAGGTTGCGTTGGATGAGATTTACGAAGAGCAGGGGATCCCTGCATATTTAATCGCGTTAAGACGTGTTATCGAATCCCGCGGCGGCATAGGTGAAATCGCTGCCAAAGCAGGTCTGTCCCGTCAGCAGCTATACCGAACCCTATCAGTCAACGGAAACCCAACGCTGACAACGCTGATGAAAGTCACCCGTGCTGCCGGTGTGAAACTGTTCGACAGCACGGTGAAGTAGCCCTATTTAAGTCCGGTTTTTTTCTGCATCGCGGCCATCACGCCGGATTTATCGGCAAGATAGTGGTTCAGCCCGTTAGCGCGCAGATTACAGGCTGCACACTGGCCGCAACCGTCGCCTTTGATACCGTTATAGCAGGTGAGCGTTTCGCTGCGAACAAGGTCCAGCTTGCCCCAGTAGTCCGCCAGCGCCCAGGTTTCGGCTTTATCCAGCCACATGAGCGGAGTTTCAAAGCGCGTCTCTTTCGCCATCCCCAGATTAACGGCGTGGTTTAACGCTTTCACGAACTCATCACGGCAGTCCGGGTAGCCGGAGAAGTCGGTCTCGCACACGCCTGTGATCACCGCTTCGGCGTTGACCTGATAGGCGTAGATCGCCGTCAGGGTCAGGAAGAGGATATTACGGCCCGGCACGAAGGTATTCGGAATGCCGCTGGCATCGGGTTCATAGTCTGGCACAGGAATACTGTCGCGGGTGAGGCTGCTCACGGCCAGTTCATTTAACAGCGTAACGTCCAGCACCTTGTGCGCGCGTGCACCCAGTTTCAGGGCTAGTTCACGAGCAACGTCGATCTCAGCGCGATGACGCTGACCATAATCGAAAGTGACACAGTGAACTTCATCGTACTGATGAAGGGCCTGGACCAGGCAGGTAGTAGAGTCTTGTCCTCCGCTGAACACGACGACGGCACGTTTCATAAATCATCTCGACTGTTACGGTAAAAACGTTATGTTACCGTCTGACCACGACGGCGACCAGCTTCTTCACGATTTGGGAGCGGGCAGCCAGGCTTCGGTAAAGTCAAACCAGCCGCGGGTGTTGAGGCGTATACCATTCACGCCAGGCGGAGCACTGATTTGGTATTGATAATTAAAGAGTGGCGTAAGCACCGCACTCTCCATTAGCCGGTTAAAGATGGCTTGCAGCCCCGCGTGTCTATCCTGAGCCTCGGCCTGTGTCTGTACCGCATCCAGCGTGGCTTGCAGATGAGCGTAAGCCGGAGCGCTAAGAACGTGCGGCCAGAGGGCATCGCAGCGCAGCCACTGTTCAAGCGTATATTCCGGCGCTTCGCCAATCAGCCTGTCCCCCATCATGATGTCTGCATCGGCAAGCTCCAGGCATCCGTCCCACGTCTTGGCGTCGTGAAAGATGACGGTCAGTTCACACCCCTGTAGCGCCAGGTATGCCTTCAACTGGCTGGCCATGGTGTGAAGCTCAACAGGGAGATGGTAAACCAGCGTCAACGCTTCAGGGAGGGTTACGTCCGATAAATCAGGCCAATCGGGGATGGTCCACCCGGGAAGCAGTTCCTGAGTGGGCGTGATAAGCCCTTCGTTTAGCGGAAGTGTGTGAAGAAGCCTGGAGAGATGAATGATATTGATAAGCCGCTTTGCCTGAATCTCACTCAGGCGGGCGCTCTGTTTTAGCGTGAGGTAGCAGAACCCCAGGCTGGTGCTGCTGCTTACCAGCCGCAGACTTTCCAGCTCGTCGGCCTCGCCGATCGCGATTTGCACCGGGTGACGACAGCTGGTGCCCAGGCTGTAATCAAAAAGCTGGGGAGTGATCCAGTATTCGATGGCTTTGAGCAGCGGATGGCTCAGGTGATACTGCTCATGGCTTTCCAGACGAACCAGGTCGGGCTCAAAGGCGGCCAGCCGAAAGGGGCCACTGCCAACCGCAGGATGGTCGGGATGCGCCAGACGGCTACAGTAGGTTGCCAGCCTGTGCGGCAGCCAGTAGTCCGGTTGATGCAGCGTAAACGTCAGACACTGTGGATGCGTTGTTTCAATACATAAGACGCTCTGAAACAGAGTGCGCAGGGCAGGAAGCGTAAACAGCGCTGTCAGACTTCGCTGGAGTTGCGCCGTTTCTATTTTATCGCCGTTATGCCAGTGCAGGGTGGAACGAATGTAGAAATGCCAGCGCAGGCCGTCAGCAGAGACATCCCAGTGATGCGCCATATCGCCCGCGGGTTCACTGCTGTTACCGTTAAAACGCGTCAGGCCTGAAAACACCTGTCCCGCCAGATGCTGCTCTGCCCGGCCCGGTAAAAAACCCGGCTGAAGCGGCTCCAGAGAGCGATAGTAGGGGATGCGCAGCGTCGGCGTGTCGTTTTGCCACTGCCCGCCCAAAAAAGGATGAAGTAATGACCGCAGCGCTTCAGGGGCCAGCTGGGCCAGTTCCAGCGCGTTATGCTGCTGCCCGCTTTTCAGCGCCTCTTCCATCATCGCATTGCGCAGTGACTCCGGGGCGACATGGAACGTTAGCTCACCGCGCTTACCGCGGCCAGACTGCGCTCGCCAGCTGAGCCAGCCCGCCTCCTGGGCCTGGCGCAGCAGGGTTCGGACATGCCGCTCGCTACAAAAACAGCGGGCGGCCAGCTCGCTGATGGTGACCTGTTGCGTTGCACCCTGAGAAGGCTGCCAGAGGCGGTGATACTGGTTGAGTCGATTGAGCTGGCGCATAAAAAACCCGGAACAATAATTTTCATCTATTCACTATTACTTCCGTATATCTCACACGATACTGTTGCACAAGTTAACCGCATCACATTTCGGGAGTAATCATGGCTCGGCTCGCTGCATTTGATATGGACGGTACGCTGTTAATGCCGGATCACCGTTTAGGGGAAAAAACCCTGAACACGCTGAAGCGCCTGCGCGAGCGTGATGTCACCCTGACGTTTGCCACTGGGCGTCATGTGCTGGAGATGCGCCATTTGCTGGGGGCGTTCTCCCTCGACGCCTTTCTGATCACCGGCAACGGGACGCGAATTCACTCCGTAGAAGGGGATGTGCTGCACCGGCAGGATCTCAACCCGGAAGTCGCGGATATCGTGCTGCACAGCACCTGGGACACGCAGGCCAGCGTCCACGTCTTTAACGATCGCGGCTGGTTCACCGGAAGCGAAATCCCGGAATTATTGCATGCGCATGTTTACAGCGGTTTCAAATACCAGCTTATCGATCTGCGTCGGATCCCCGCCCATGCGGTAACCAAGATCTGTTTCTGCGGCGATCATGACGATCTCTGCCGCTTAAGGATTCAGCTGAATGAGGCGCTGGGCGACCGGGCGCATCTGACCTTCTCGGCGGTGGATTGTCTGGAAGTGCTGCCGGTGGGCTGTAACAAAGGCTCCGCTCTGGCGGTGCTGAGCGACCACCTTGGCTTAACGCTGCAGGAGTGTATGGCGTTTGGTGACGCCATGAACGACCGCGAAATGCTCGGTAGCGTAGGTCGCGGTCTGATCATGGGGAATGCGATGGCGCAGCTGAAAGCAGAACTTCCCCATCTGCCGGTTATTGGCCACTGCCGCAATGAAGCAGTGTCCCATTTTTTGACGCATTGGCTGGACAACAACAATCTCCCGTATTCCCCCGAATAGTGAGACCCTTCCAGCAAGCCAGACTTCGGTCTGGCTTTTTTTATTTCACCAGGTCTGCAATCTGCGCTTTCCACGGGGCGATATCGCCGATGTTGGCCTGCACCCACTCTGCGTTGTAGTAGGTATCGAGATAACGCTCGCCGCTGTCGCACAGCAGCGTGACGATGGAACCGGTGCGGCCCTCTTCGCGCATACGGGCGGCAAGCTGCAGTGCGCCCCACATATTTGTGCCCGTCGATGCGCCCACCTTGCGGCCCAGCTGCGTTTCCAGCCAGTGCGCCGTTGCCACGCTTGCGGCATCCGGTACGCGCATCATCTCATCCACGACGTCGGGGATGAAAGAGGGCTCCACGCGCGGGCGGCCAATCCCTTCAATTTTACTGCCCACCGGGCTGCGCAGACCGGCATCGCGGTTTTGCCAGTAGTCGAGGAACACGGAGTTCTGCGGGTCAACCACCATCAGCTGGGTATCGTAGCCCTGACAGCGGATGTAGCGTCCGATCGTGGCTGACGTGCCGCCGGTACCGGCGCTCATGACGATATAGGACGGAACCGGATGCGGTTCGTGGATCATCTGGCGGAAAATGCTGTCGGCAATGTTGTTATTGCCGCGCCAGTCCGTCGCGCGCTCGGCGAAGGTGAACTGGTCCATATAGTGGCCGTTCAGCTCGCGGGCCAGCATTTCGGAGGCGGCGTAGATTTCGCAGGCGCTTTCCACAAAGTGGCAGCGTCCGCCGTAAAATTCGATCTGTTCGATTTTGCGTTTTGCGGTGCAGGACGGCATCACCGCGATAAACGGCAGACCCAGCAGGCGGGCGAAATAGGCTTCGGACACCGCCGTTGAACCGGACGAAGATTCAATAATAGTGGTGCCTTCTTTAATCCAGCCGTTACATAAACCGTATAAAAACAGCGAACGCGCCAGGCGATGCTTCAGGCTGCCGGTGGGATGAGTGCTTTCATCTTTCAGATAGAGCTGAATGCCGTCAAATCCCGGCAGGGAAAGGCGAATCAGGTGCGTATCCGCCGAGCGCTGATAGTCGGCATTGATTTCGCTGATCGCATGTTTAACCCAGGTGCTATTCATCATCGTTATCCGTTTGTTATTTTGTGCCTAGGATAGCGAAAAGCACAGAAAAAATTGTTGCTATCTGGCCTTTAAAATAGAATGAAGAGAGAAAAATTTTCTCTGTGAGGTGGGTATGCTAGATAAAATTGACCGCAAGCTCCTTTCATTGCTGCAAAATGACTGTACCCTCTCTTTGCAGGCGCTGGCAGATGCCGTTAATCTGACCACCACTCCGTGCTGGAAGCGCCTTAAGAAGCTGGAAGATGACGGCATTCTTCTGGGGCGCGTCGCGTTGTTAGATCCCGAAAAGCTGGGGCTTGGGCTGACGGCATTTGTGCTGATAAAAACCCAACATCACAGCAGCGAGTGGTATTGCCGCTTCGTTACTCAGGTGTCTGAGATGCCCGAGGTGCTCGGTTTCTGGCGTATGGCCGGAGAGTATGATTACCTGATGCGCGTCCAGGTGGCCGACATGAAGCGCTATGATGATTTCTACAAGCGGCTGGTGAACAGCGTACCGGGTTTGTCGGACGTCACCTCAAGCTTCGCCATGGAACAGATTAAATACACCACAGCATTACCCATTGAATAACTTCGTAAAATACCTTCAGGAACAAACCGCGTGCGATTATTTGCCCAATTAAGCTGGTACTTTCGTCGGGAGTGGCAACGCTACCTCGGTGCAGTCGCCCTGCTTATTATTATTGCCATCCTGCAGCTGATCCCGCCGAAAGTGGTGGGATACGTCGTGGATGGCGTCACCGAACAGCATTACACCACCGCACGGGTGTTGATGTGGGTCGGCACGCTGGTGCTGACGGCGGTCATTGTTTATCTGCTGCGCTACGTCTGGCGCGTGCTGCTGTTTGGTGCGTCCTATCAGCTGGCCGTTGAGCTGCGTGAAGATTTTTACCGCCAGCTGAGCCGACAGCATCCCGAATTTTATCTGCGTCATCGCACCGGGGATCTCATCGCCCGTGCGACGAACGACGTCGATCGCGTGGTCTTTGCCGCCGGGGAAGGGGTGCTGACGCTGGTGGACTCGCTGGTGATGGGCTGCGCGGTGCTGATCGTGATGTCCACACAGATCAGTTGGCAGCTGACCCTGCTTGCCCTGCTGCCGATGCCGATCATGGCGCTGGCGATCAATCGCTATGGCGAACAGCTGCACGAGCGCTTTAAGCTGGCCCAGGCGGCGTTTTCGTCGCTGAACGATCGCACCCAGGAGAGCATGACCAGCATCCGCATGATCAAAGCGTTTGGTCTGGAAGACCGTCAGTCTGCGCTGTTTGCCGCCGATGCGGCAGACACGGGGGCGAAAAACATGCGCGTCGCGCGTATCGACGCCCGTTTTGACCCGACGATTTATATCGCAATCGGCATGGCAAATATGCTGGCCATTGGCGGCGGAAGCTGGATGGTGGTGCAGGGCACGCTTACCCTGGGGCAATTGACCAGCTTTGCGATGTATCTGGGTCTCATGATCTGGCCGATGCTGGCGCTGGCCTGGATGTTTAACATCGTGGAGCGCGGCAGCGCCGCCTACAGCCGAATTCGCGCCATGCTGGCCGAAGCGCCGGTGGTCATCGACGGCAGTGAAGCCGTACCGGAAGGGCGCGGCGTCATGACCGTCGACGTCCGCAAGTTTGTCTATCCGCATACGGAGCATCCGGTGCTGGAGAACGTCAGCTTTACCCTGCAGCCAGGGCAAATGTTGGGCATCTGCGGCCCGACGGGATCCGGCAAAAGTACCGTGCTCTCTCTGCTTCAGCGCCACTTTGACGTCACCGAAGGCGATATCCGCTTCCACGATATTCCCCTGACCAGACTGCTGCTGGACGAGTGGCGCGGTCGCCTGGCGGTCGTCAGCCAGACGCCGTTTTTATTTTCGGACACCGTGGCGAACAACATTGCCCTGGGACGCCCTGGGGCGACGCAGGACGAGATTGAACATGTGGCGCGTCTGGCCAGCGTACATGATGATATTTTGCGTCTGCCGCAGGGGTACGAAACGGAAGTTGGGGAACGCGGCGTTATGCTGTCCGGCGGGCAAAAGCAGCGTATCTCCATTGCCCGCGCGCTGCTGCTGAATGCTGAAATCCTGATCCTGGATGATGCGCTTTCCGCCGTGGACGGCCGTACCGAGCATCAGATCCTGCATAACCTTCGCCAGTGGGGTGACGGACGCACGGTGATTATCAGCGCCCACCGTTTGTCGGCGCTCACCGAAGCCAGCGAAATTGTGGTCTTACAGCACGGGCACATTGCCCAGCGCGGTCAGCATGAAACGCTTGCCGAGCAGCCGGGCTGGTATCGCGATATGTACCGCTATCAACAGCTTGAGGCGGCGCTGGACGATGCGCCGGAGCAGGATGAGGAGGCCGCCAATGCGTAAGCTCGGAACGATGTGGCCGACGCTCAAGCGTCTGCTGGCCTACGGCTCGCCGTGGCGTAAACCGCTCTCCGTGGCCGTGCTTTTACTCTGGATAGCGGCGATTGCTGAGGTGAGCGGTCCGCTGCTCATCAGCTATTTTATCGACAACATGGTCGCCAAAAGCTACCTTCCGCTTGGGCTGGTGGCGGGTTTAGGCGTGGCCTACGTTGGCCTGCAGCTGGCGGCGGCAGGGCTGCACTATGCTCAGTCGCTGCTGTTTAACCGCGCAGCCGTGGGCGTTGTTCAGCAGCTGCGTACGGATGTGATGGACGCGGCGCTTCGCCAGCCGCTTAGCGAGTTTGATATCCAGCCGGTCGGGCAGGTGATTTCGCGCGTGACCAACGATACCGAGGTGATCCGCGATCTGTACGTTACCGTGGTCGCGACGGTGTTACGCAGCGCGGCGCTGATTGGCGCGATGCTGGTGGCGATGTTCAGCCTCGACTGGCGCATGGCGCTGGTGGCGATCACCATCTTCCCGGCGGTGCTGATTGTCATGGTCATTTACCAGCGCTACAGCACGCCAATCGTGCGTCGGGTGCGCGCGTATCTGGCCGACATCAACGATGGCTTCAATGAAGTGATCAACGGCATGAGCGTCATCCAGCAGTTCCGCCAGCAGGCCCGCTTTGGCGAACGCATGGGGGAAGCCAGCCGTTCGCACTACATGGCGCGTATGCAGACGCTGCGGCTTGATGGTTTCCTGCTGCGTCCGCTGCTGAGCCTTTTCTCGGCGCTGGTGCTTTGCGGGCTGCTGATGCTCTTCGGGCTGAGCTCAAACGGTACGATTGAAGTGGGCGTGCTGTACGCGTTTATCAGCTATCTCGGACGCCTTAACGAGCCGTTGATAGAGCTTACCACCCAGCAATCGATGCTGCAGCAGGCGGTGGTCGCCGGTGAGCGCGTGTTTGAGCTGATGGACAGGCCGCGCCAGGCCTACGGCAATGACGAGCGTCCTCTGCAAAGCGGGACTATCGCCTTTGATAACGTCTCGTTTGCCTATCGCGAAGACCGGCTGGTGCTGCAGGACATCACGCTTGACGTTCCGTCGCGCGGTTTCGTGGCGCTGGTGGGGCATACCGGCAGCGGTAAGAGCACGCTCGCCAGCCTGTTGATGGGCTATTACCCGGTCACGCACGGCGAAATCCGCCTCGACGGGCGCCCGCTCGCGTCTCTCAGCCACACCGTGTTGCGTAAAGGCGTCGCGATGGTGCAGCAGGATCCGGTCGTGCTGGCCGATACTTTCTACGCGAACGTGACCCTTGGCCGAGACTACTCCCAGGAGCAGGTCTGGGACGTGCTGGAAAAAGTGCAGCTTGCAGAGCTGGCGCGCGGGTTTAGCGATGGGATCAATACCAAACTGGGCGAGCAAGGGAACAATCTCTCCGTCGGGCAAAAGCAACTTCTGGCGCTGGCGCGGGTGCTGATTGAAACCCCGCAGATACTGATTCTGGATGAAGCGACGGCCAGTATTGACTCCGGCACCGAGCAGGCCATCCAGCAGGCGCTGGCCGCCGTACGCGACCATACGACGCTGGTGGTGATTGCCCACCGTCTTTCCACCATCGTCGATGCCGATACTATTCTGGTGCTGCATCGCGGACAGGCCGTTGAACGCGGTACCCACCGTGAACTGCTGGAAGCAAAAGGTCGCTACTGGCAGATGTACCAGCTGCAGCTGGCGGGCGAAGAGCTGGCGGCCAGCGTGCGTGATGAAGAGTCGCTTAGCGCCTGATGCACCAAAATGAGGCGACGCGCTAACAGTCATTCCTGTTGGTGCAAAACGGAAACGCACCCTGCACCGGCATGGTGCGTTTTTTTTCACCTGTTCGTTTATTAAGGCCGCGTAATGCTCTGTGCGCCGCCGTTCCCCCTCGTTTTCATTTCTGGCACACCCCTTGCAATACCTTCTGCGTAAGCTGCGGCCATTACCGAATTCTGACTGGAGGGGATCTATGAAGCTGGTTACGGTTGTAATCAAACCATTCAAACTCGAAGACGTGCGTGAAGCGTTGTCTTCAATGGGTATTCAGGGACTGACTGTCACCGAAGTGAAAGGCTTTGGTCGTCAGAAGGGTCATGCCGAGCTTTATCGCGGGGCGGAATACAGCGTTAACTTTCTGCCAAAAGTAAAAATTGATGTCGCGATTGCTGACGATCAGCTTGATGAAGTCATTGATGTCATTAGCAAAGCGGCCTATACCGGCAAAATTGGCGACGGCAAAATTTTCGTTGCCGAACTGCAGCGCGTCATTCGCATCCGTACCGGCGAATCTGACGAAGCGGCATTGTAAATAACGCCTGGCACACAGTGATAGGGATCGAGAAAATGAAGATAGCAACACTCAAAACGGGTCTGGGTTCGCTGGCGCTGCTGCCGGGCCTGGCGCTGGCTGCTACCCCTGCGGTGGTCGACAAAGCCGATAACGCCTTTATGATGATCAGCACCGCGCTGGTGCTGTTCATGTCAATTCCGGGCATTGCGCTGTTCTACGGCGGTCTGATCCGTGGCAAAAACGTTCTCTCCATGCTGACGCAGGTTGCCGTGACGTTCGCACTGGTCTGCGTGCTGTGGGTGGTTTACGGTTACTCGCTGGCGTTCGGCACGGGCAACGCGTTCTTTGGTAACTTCGACTGGGTGATGCTGAAAAATATTGAGCTGACCGCGCTGATGGGCAGCTTCTATCAGTATATCCACGTTGCGTTCCAGGGCTCCTTCGCCTGTATTACCGTCGGGCTGATTGTGGGCGCGCTCGCCGAGCGTATTCGTTTCTCTGCCGTGCTCATCTTCGTGGTGGTCTGGATGACGCTCTCCTATGTGCCGATTGCGCACATGGTCTGGGGTGGCGGTCTGCTGGCAACGCACGGCGCGCTGGACTTCGCGGGCGGTACCGTTGTACACATCAACGCCGCGGTAGCGGGCCTGGTGGGCGCCTACTTGATTGGAAAACGCGTGGGCTTCGGTAAAGAAGCGTTCAAACCGCACAACCTGCCGATGGTGTTTACCGGTACGGCTATCCTCTACTTTGGCTGGTTTGGCTTCAACGCCGGCTCGGCAAGTGCAGCAAACGAAATCGCCGCGCTGGCCTTCGTGAACACCGTTGTGGCCACGGCCGGTGCAATCCTCTCCTGGGTGTTTGGCGAGTGGGCGGTACGCGGTAAACCGTCACTGCTGGGTGCCTGTTCGGGTGCCATTGCCGGTCTGGTTGGCATTACGCCAGCGTGTGGTTATGTCGGCGTGGGTGGTGCGCTACTGGTCGGCCTGGTGTCCGGTCTGGCGGGTCTGTGGGGCGTGACCGCACTGAAACGTGTGCTGCGCGTTGACGACCCATGCGATGTGTTTGGTGTTCACGGCGTGTGCGGTATCGTGGGTTGTATCATGACCGGTATCTTCGCCGCGAAATCGCTCGGTGGCGTGGGCTACGCAGAAGGCGTGACCATGGTTCATCAGGTGCTGGTGCAGCTGGAAAGTATTGCAATCACCGTTGTCTGGTCTGCCGTTGTCGCTTTCATTGGCTATAAGCTGGCGGATATGACGGTGGGTCTGCGCGTACCGGAAGAGCAGGAACGCGAAGGTCTGGACGTCAACAGCCACGGCGAGAATGCGTATAACGCCTGATAAACAGCAAAACGGCAACTTCGGTTGCCGTTTTTAATGTTTATTCCCTCTCCCCATGGGAGAGGGTCAGGGTGAGGGCATCAGGCTGTACACAATCACCCGCGATTACGCATTACCCCTTCCTGCACCGTAGACGCGACCAGCACGCCGTCCTGAGTATAAAACTCCCCACGCACAAACCCACGCGCGCTCGACGCTGACGTACTCTCCACGCTGTAAAGCAGCCACTCATTCATGTTGAACGGACGGTGGAACCACATGGAGTGATCGATCGTCGCAACCTGCATCCCTTTTTCCAGGAAACCAACGCCGTGCGGCTGCAGCGCCACCGGCAGGAAGTTGAAATCTGACGCATAGCCCAGCAGATACTGATGCACGCGGAAATCTTCCGGCACGGTCCCGTTAGCCCGGATCCAGACCTGGCGCTTCGGCTCGGCGGTATGGCCTTTCATCGGGTTGTGGAACTCAACCGGGCGGATCTCCAGCGGCTTATCGCAGAGAAACTTCTCTTTGACCTGCGGCGGAAGCAGATGCGCCAGCGCGCGGGCGATATCCGTCTCTGACTTTAAAGAGTCGGGTGACGGAGCCGGGGGCATCACCTTTTGATGTTCGTAGCCGGGTTCCGGCGCCTGGAAAGAGGCGGTCATGTAAAAGATCGGCTTGCCGCTCTGAATGGCCGCTACGCGGCGCGCGCTAAAGCTGTTGCCGTCTCGCAGGACTTCAACGTCATACACAATCGGTTTTGCGCTATCGCCAGGGCGTAAGAAGTAGCTGTGGAATGAATGCACCAGACGGTCTGCCGGGACAGTCTCCTTTGCTGCGTACAGTGCCTGTCCGACGACTTGCCCCCCGAAGACCTGGCGTAAGCCGAGATCTTCGCTCTGTCCGCGAAAGAGTCCTTCCTCAATTTTTTCCAGATTCAGTAATGTCAGCAGATTGTTCAGTGCCTGACTCATAGTTGTCCTCAATAAACGCCGTAGCGAAAGATAGGCAGAGTATAACGCAGAAATGAAAGTGGTCCGATGGGTAGAATAATCTGAATATCGGCACGTTTTCAGGCATAAATCGGTGATCTGTGCCACACTTAGATACGTTATGTGATTGAAACGACATCGGATGGGATCGATCCCGCTGGTGCATTGATAAGGAGACTTCAATGAAACTCGTGCCCATGCTAAGTGGTGTAGCTATTGCGGTGGCGTTGTCCGCCTGTGCCGGTAAGAGTGCCCAGGTGCCGGTACCAGCAGCCGACCCGAACGGGATTAATACCCTTTCACAGCAATCCATTCAGCAGCCTAATGTTTCCGGTACCATCTGGATTAAACAGAAAGTTGCGCTGCCGCCGGATGCGGTATTAACCGTAACGCTGTCTGATGCTTCTCTGGCCGACGCACCGTCGAAAGTGGTGGCCCAGCGTGCCGTTCGTACTGAAGGCAAGCAGGCGCCGTTTAGCTTCGTGTTGCCGTATAACCCGTCGGACGTGCAGCCTAACGCCCGTATCCTGCTGAGCGCAGCGGTAACCATCAACGGCAAGCTGGTGTTTATCACCGATACGGTCCAGGAAGCGATCAACAACGGTGGGACAAAAATCGACCTGAACCTGGTGCCGGTACAGCAGACCGAAGTGCCGGTCGCACCGCAGACCAATCAGCCGTCCCTGCCAACCCCACCGACTCAGATGTAATTTCTGCATTTCCCCTCTCCTCCGGGAGAGGGGTCAATACACCCAGCGAAACTTCTGCAAATCGATCTGACCCGACCCTGACACCTGCACCCCTTCTGAAAGTAACGCCTGACGCTGACGCTGAAGATCCGGCCCGGTGAGCGAAATGGCGCCATGACGATTCACCACCCGATGCCAGGGCAGCGTACTGCCTTCCGGCAGCCGTTTCAGGACGCCTCCAACCTGTCGCGCCGCGCGCGGGGAACCGGCCAGACGCGCGACATCACCATAGGTGGTGACATAGCCTTCCGGGATTGAGGCCACGATTTGCCATACGCGCTGTGGAAAGGAGTCGTGTTCGTCCATACCTTGACCTGTAGGGAGTGTCTGGAAAGCTATGGTAAACGAAGATCTTCATGATTGCTGCGCCTGTTTGCGCAAGAAACCAGCATCCGGTTTCTGGTCGCTTGCAATTGGGTCTTAGCACAGGGATAATGCGCCAGCGCGTTGGTTATCAACGCTCTCAATGGGGGCTCTGTTGGTTCTCCCGCAACGCTACTCTGTTCACCAGGTCAGGTCCGGAAGGAAGCAGCCAGGGCAGACGACGTGTGTGCCGGGATGTAGCTGGCAGGGCCCCCACCCATTTCTGCTAAGTGCATGATATCCATCATGTAACCCTCTGTTTTCGTGCATTGAAACGGCGGTGATACAACTTTCGTGTATCACTTAGGACGCTAATCAATGTCGCATCTGATGCTTTCCCGTCACGGGATCTGGTACTACCGTAGGGTCTACCTGACACCTCGGAAACGCCGTGAAATTCGTATTTCTCTTCGCACACGTTCCAAGCGTGAAGCTTTGCTCCGTGTGGAGAAATATCTCACCTCACAACCTTTCCACTGCGTTCCGCAGTCCATCCCGGCACACACTGCAACCCCGTCTGCTTCCTTCCAACAACCACAACAGAAAAAGCCTTTCAAGAGCCTGAAGAGCGAGCTTGATAAGTACACCAAGGCTAAAACAGGAGAGGTTGGTGAACGGGAAATACTGACGATCAATAGGTGCGTAAATGCATATCTGAATTCTACAAAAGAGCCTTTCAGCAAACGAAGCGCGGCGGCGTTTGTTGATGGCCTTGAAGGTTCAGCATCCACCAGAAACCGTTACATCAAAAAGAACTCGGCGTTTTTCAAATGGCTTGCAACTCGCACGGATGATGAGATTCGAAACCCATTTGAGGGGATGGGTGTTAAGGAAATAACCGCACCAATGGATCGCCGTCCAGCATACACGCTCAACGATCTGAAACGATTGCACATTGCTTTACATGGCGTGAAGGATTGGAAACGGTGGATCATTCTGATTGGTCGCTATTCGGGAATGAGGCAGAATGAGATTTGCCAGCTTTACCACAATGACGTGATGAAAGTTGACGGAGTTTGGTGCTTCCGAGTTGATAACTTGAATCCGAATCAGACGCTTAAAACGGACAGTTCGCGCCGATTCGTTCCGATCAATTCGCAACTGCTGACACTTGGTCTACTTGATTTTATCAAAGAAAGAAAAGGCCATCTGTTCCCTGAGCTAACATTGCATCTTGGGAGCTATGGTCACTATTTCAGCCGTTGGTTTACGAGGTTCAGAGGCAAGCATAGCCTGCCTGAATATCATTCACTGCGCCACTATGCCGCCACAACATTTAAACAGAATGGCTTCCCTGAACAGTTCGCTTCGCAGGTGCTCGGACACTCGAACGCAACGATCACGTACAACCGATACGGGAAGGGGATTGCTGTCAGGACGCTCGTCGAGTTAATTGAGGTACTCTAAAGTTATCTGGATAAGCAAATTCACGCTGGTTCAAAAGGGGATAAATACGCTTCGAAAATCTTGAGTGCCAATCATAACCCCTTTAAATATAGAGGTTTTGTGATCCGTGTTGTTTTAGCGAGGTTTCCAAAAGTGATAGTCTGGAAATCATGCTAATGCACTATTGATGGGGGTAGGATAATTATGCCAACTCGTAGAATCGCTTATGCATACTACGATCCTGATTGGATTAAAGGCGAGCATACGCTTCTCGCCCTCAAAAGGAATACTGTCGAGCCGCTTGCTTATTCACTGTCTATGAAAGGATATATTTTTTGTCCTTCTTGCTATGAACATATAACTCGAGTGCCTGCCGATCCTGACAAGGGCATGACTACGAATGAAGTTCCGGCCTATTACAAACACCTTAAAGATGATAATGCGCCTTTCTGTAGTTTGAGATGTGGCCCCATTCAGTACAAAAAATACGCATCTCAAGAGGACGCAAAAAAAGCCGTTGAAGATGAAGAGCTTATAGTCATAAGCGGTTTTCTCGAGTCTCGTCCTGATAACAATCCAAGGATCGATTCTGAGGGCAGTGAGGTACCTGTCGATTCTCATTTTGAGAGAAAAAATGGCAAAGAGGTTTCATTGCCTATTTCCCGCCATCATGGTGAGTCTTTCAAGGTTCCGAGCCAAGTAACTAGTGTCCAGTCTTTATGCGTTAATTTCGATCATAATTATTACCGTGAGATTTACCTTGTTGGCGCAGATGGTAAAGCAAAGCGCTACAGATTTTGTGACTCACTAAAAGAAATCAATGACATAACTGAGGGTTCTCCTGATCCTGCATTCTTTTTTGGTACGTTTTGGAAAATTGAGACGTTTACAGGCCATAGTAATGTCTGGTTAAAGATCAACCAAGGAACATCATTTAGGGATTTCAGAGTACGTATCACTAATGATACCGCTGAAGGGAGAGGATTTTTTAATGATAAAAATCGTGGGAGGATAACCGTTTTTTATAGTCGAGTAGATGAGGTCGGCATGGGTTATATGACACCCCAGTTAGGGTGGGGGGAGGTGGCACTTTTGCCTGCAAAATATGATGATTTTTTAATCGGTGATTATGCGTCATCTCGTAAGGACAATCATTAATTTTCGATTGGTGTGAGGAATCGACAAGATTATAAGCCCTGCTGAAGCAGGGTTTTTTTATGTGTAAAGCTGACCGATAAGGCGGCTTCGTTCGACCATACGTCAGGTATCTGACCTGCCCCCACGATTAGATACAACACTCAGTTAGTAACGTCGGAATCTTCATTCTCAGAATGACCCTTTCTCCAGCCCGCTGCAAATTCAGACGGTGTCTGATAATTCAGCGTGGAGTGCGGGCGGCATTCGTTATAATCCTGCCGCCAGTCATTAATAATTTTCCTGGCATGAACGATATCGCTGAACCAGTGCTCATTCAAACATTCATCGCGAAATCGTCCGTTAAAGCTCTCAATAAATCCGTTCTGCGTTGGCTTGCCCGGCTGGATTAAGCGCAACTCAACACCATGCTCAAAGGCCCATTGATCCAGTGCACGGCAAGTGAACTCCGGCCCCTGGTCAGTTCTTATCGTCGCCGGATAGCCTCGAAACAGTGCAATGCTGTCCAGAATACGCGTGACCTGAACGCCTGAAATCCCAAAGGCAACAGTGACCGTCAGGCATTCCTTTGTGAAATCATCGACGCAGGTAAGACACTTGATCCTGCGACCGGTGGAAAGTGCGTCCATGACGAAATCCATCGACCAGGTCAGATTGGGCGCCGCCGGACGGAGCAGCGGCAGACGTTCTGTTGCCAGCCCTTTACGACGTCTTCTGCGTTTTACGCCCAGGCCACTGAGGTGATAAAGCCGGTACACGCGCTTATGATTAACATGAAGCCCTTCACGGCGCAGCAACTGCCAAATACGACGGTAGCCAAAACGCCTGCGCTCCAGTGCCAGCTCAGTGATGCGCCCTGATAAATGCGCATCAGCAGCCGGACGGTGAGCCTCATAGCGGCAAGTCGACAGGGATAAACCTGTAAGCCTGCAGGCACGACGTTGCGACAGACCGGTCGCATCACACATCAACATCACGGCTTCCCGCTTCTGGTCTGTCGTCAGTACTTTCGCCCAAGAGCCACCTGAAGCGCCTCTTTATCCAGCATGGCTTCGGCAAGCAGCTTCTTGAGTCTGGCGTTCTCTTCCTCAAGCGACTTCAGGCGCTTAACTTCAGGCACCTCCATACCGCCATACTTCTTACGCCAGGTGTAAAACGTGGCATCGGAAATGGCATGCTTGCGGCAGAGTTCACGGGCGGGTACCCCAGCTTCGGCTTCGCGGAGAATACTGATGATCTGTTCGTCGGAAAAACGCTTCTTCATGGGGATGTCCTCATGTGGCTTATGAAGACATTACTAACATCGGGGTGTACTAATCAACGGGGGGCAGGTCAGCTTGCCAGTGTATACTTTTGGTGATACAAAATCATTGCCCCACCGCTTTTTAGTGCATTGAAATACATAGGTTTTATTAGAAAAACTTAGCTGGCAGGGCCCCCACCCATTTGTGGCCTCATAAGATTCTTCTGCTTCACCTCTCCCTTACATCATTTCTCCACAATAAAACTACGTCTATATTGTGTAATATATATTTCATTGCAATGAAATATTATTGTCATAAACCTGTAATAATAGACTGTCATTTTATAATCGGACGGTTATTTTCTTCCATAACTCAAAAAAATATATATCTGGATAACATTGTTAAGTTCGTGTATTAAATAAAGTACTTATTCCGAAGGGAAGTGACAAACATGGCTACAGCGGTATTAAACGTTAAGATTGATGACGCGCTAAAAGAAAGACTTCGCCACTATGCGGAAGTCAATAACGAGAATTTAAGCGTGACGACAGAGAAACTGCTGCTGCTGGCGTTCGAAGCAGTAGAAGAGGCGGGAGTATCGGAAGAGGATATTGATAATCAGCATACGGAAGAAGAGAGTGTTTCTCCTTTTACTCCTAAAGAAATCAAGGCTCTACGTAAACTTCTGAAGAAGAGAAAATGAAACAACAACTGTCAACCGCCAGTGACTACAACGAGGCCTGCGATCTGTTGCGTTCAGGCTACGTGAAGCATGTACGTCTTGGCTGGAATGTTGGAAGCGATGAGTTCTTTCGTATTGCGTCTGACTGGTGTGATACCGGTGCGAAAATTAAGAAAGACGGTGATAACTTCGTTATTTCACTAAAAGGCTTTCCTATTCCTCCTCAGCATTAAACCCTGACCAGTGAAAACTGCTGACTGCATATGTTACAGTCAGCAGTTTTTATTTTATGATCTGCTTCTAATATTTTAATATTAGATCACGCTGCGTTTTAACGATGGCACGTTTTTATTCAGGGCGAGCCATAACGGTTTGATCCTCAGTAACGCCTGCTCAAGCTCTGTCGATTCCAGCGAGAAGGGCATACGTAAATAGCGGTCAAACGCCCCTGATAAACCAAATCGCGTCCCGGTTCCCAGGTTAATCCCGATTATTTCTGCCCGTGCGGCAAGCTGTGTCGCCAGCATGCCCGGGAGCTCTATCCAGTAAGAGAGCCCGCCTTCCGCCTCGTGGAATTTCCACTCCGGGAAATGTTCGCGCAGCAGGTCACCACAGCGATCGCGCCGTTCTGCCAGCATCTTCCGGCGTGCGGGCAGAAACGTCTCGCTGTTATTAATGAGCCATTGCATTGCCAGCTGTTCCAGCAGCGGCGAGCCTAAATCCAGGGTATCCCGCGTCTGGGCAAGCGTGGCGATGATGCGCGATGAGGCACGGATCCAGCCGAGACGCAGCCCGCCCCAGAAGCTTTTACCGGCAGAGCCTAAGGTGATGACGGTGGCCTGCAGGTTAAAGGCGGCCAGCGGCGGCGGGGGAGGCGCATCAAACCAGAGATCCACCATCGTTTCATCCACCACCAGCGCCGTGCGGGTTTGGGCTGCAATATCCGTGATGGCCTGACGGGTGGCGATATCCATACAGCGCCCGGTCGGATTATGAAAATCTGGCATCAGGTACGCCAGGCGCGGCGCCGTCTGGGCAAGCGTTGCGGCAAAGCCATCCGTATCCCAGCCGGTTTCTGGCAGCGACACTCCTACGGGCCGACATTGCGCTCCCTGAATGGCGGCAATCGCCAGCGGATAGGTGGGATGATCGACCACGACGCGGTCCCCCGGCCCGGTCATCATCCGCAGTACCAGCGCAAAGCCGCTGACGGCACCATTGACCACCATCACTTCATCTGCGCGGGTGGGAAGACCCCGCGCGGTGTAGCGCGCAGCGATGGCCTCCCGCAGCGTTGGCAGCCCAAGCTGATCGTAGCCCGTCAGCGAGAGATGCGGGGTAATGGCCGTGAGCGCATGGGTATAAGCCTGATGGATCTCCGGCCCGGCATTCAGGGCGGCAGTGGAGAGATCCAGTGCGGCGCTCGCCGCTGAAAGGGTAGGAACGGCGCGCGTGTCAGGGAGAATGACCCGTGACCCGCTGCCGTGGCGGCTTTCAAGGTACCCTTCTTCACGCAGGTGGGCGAGGGCGCTGCTGACGGTGGTTCGGCTCACGTCCAGCGCGGAGGCCAGCTCACGCTCGCCCGGTAGACGCGTATTCAAAGCCAGACGTCCATCGAGGATTAACAAACGCAGCGCGTCGGCCAGCTGTCGCCAGAGCGGGGTGCGGGATGAGGCTTGCTGCCAGTGGCCTAAAAGGCGTACCAGAGACTGACTTCCGAAACGACGTGATGACATATTCAGTCCACTATTTGAAAACTGGACATTAATCATAGTGCCATTTTAGGTCAGGATGAAAGCCTGGTTCACTGGAGAAGATAAAAATGGTACGTCGTCTGCTACAACTCTATGTCGGTTTAGGACTGTATGGCCTTTCCACCGCGATGTTTATTCGTTCCGATTTGGGTGTCGATCCCTGGGATGTGTTTCACCTTGGGGTGGGGATGCAGCTGGGGATGACTATCGGGACGGTGATCATTGTGACCGGCGCTGCGGTGCTGCTGCTGTGGATCCCGCTGCGCCAGATGCCGGGTCTTGGCACGATCAGCAACGTGATTTGTATCGGTCTGGCGGCGGACGCCAGCATGGCGCTTATCCCGGAACTGGATTCGCTAGCCGTTCGAATCGCTTTCCTGGTATCGGGCATCGTGATGAACGCGATTGCGACAAGCATGTACATCGGGGCCGGTTTTGGGCCTGGCCCGCGCGACGGCCTGATGACCGGCATTCACGCCCGGCTGGGGTGGTCCATTCGCAGCGTGCGTACCTCAATTGAGGTGTCCGTCCTGTTGATTGGGTGCGTGCTTGGCGGCACGTTTGGGGTGGGAACCGTACTGTATGCCCTGACCATTGGCCCGCTTATCCAGCTCTGTCTGCCCTGGTTCCGCCAGAAGCCACGCATTGCCGAAATACCCCAGCCGGAGCGGGTTGTTTAATTTTGCGAAGCGCTCACATGTTTTAACGGCGTCGCTGTGCCAGAATAGACGCTTCGAAAATCGCGATGCCAGAAAGCATGAAAGCAATCACCCTCTATGATGTCGCCCTCCTTGCGGGGGTTTCTTATCAGACCGTTTCCCGCGTCATTAACGACGCGGAACATGTGTCTGCCCGCACGCGAGAAAAGGTGCAGCAGGCGATGGCGGAGCTGCACTACGTTCCTAACCTTCGGGCGCAGCAGCTGGCGGGGAAACGCACCCGTACGCTGGGCCTCATCACCACCGACCTGGCCCTGCACGCGCCTTCGCAAATTGTGTCGGCGGTCAAATCGCGTGCGGCGGAACAGGGGGCGAGCGTCCTGATTTCCATGGTGGAGCAACCCCGGCAGTGTCAGGCCGCGCTTCAGACGCTGCTGGCACAGCGGGTAGACGCGCTGCTGGTGAATGTGCCGCTTGACGATCCACTCGCCGAAGAGCTCGGGGCGCTGGCGTCACCCGTCCCGGTGCTGTTCCTCGATGTGGCGCCCTCAGCGCGGGTAAACAGCCTCGTGTTTAACGCGGAGCAGGGGGCGCGTCTGGGCGTTGAGCATCTGCTTTCGCTGGGGCACCAGCGCATTGCCCTGCTGAGCGGGCCGGAAAGCTCGGTCTCTGCGCGGGCGCGCCTGGCGGGCTGGAAAGCGACGCTGGCGCAGGCGGGTCTTAACGCGGCGGCTGTGGCCTACGGTGACTGGAGCGCGGCCAGCGGTTATGAGAAGGGACACGTGCTGCTGTCGGGGGCGGCATTACCGGACGCGATTCTGGTGGCGAACGATCAGATGGCGCTCGGGGTGATGCGCGCCTGCGCGGAAAAAGGTATCGCGATCCCTGGCCAGCTTTCGGTGGTTGGGTTTGACGATACGGCCGACAGCGCCTGGTTCTCCCCGCCGCTGACGACCATTCGTCAGGCGTTTCGCGAGGCGGGCGAACGCAGCGTGGAGTGGCTGCTGGCACCTTCCGGGGGCGAAGCGTGCCGGCAGGTTCAGCTGCCGGTGACGCTGGTTACTCGTCATTCCAGCGCGCGGCGCAACCCTAAGCAGGCCGAACGCGAGGATCTGGCGCAGCAGCTCAGAAGCCTGGCACTGCTTGCCGAGCAGATTGCCCGCAAATAAAACTTTGTGATCGGACTCGCTACCCCGCGATTGAACGCTTTACCGTTGCCTGGTGCCAGGGCATGTTAACCAAAATTGTGAGCGCTTCGCAAAGAGGTTACTATGTCCACCACTTCACCGCTGACCCTCAGCGCCATTCTGGCCCGTCGGGACTGGGAAAATCCTGGCGTCACCCAGTGGAATCGTCTGGCCGCACACGCGCCGTTGCACAGCTGGCGCAATGAGCCCTCTGCCAGAGAGGACGCTGGATCCGCCAGCAGGCACTCTCTCAACGGGCTATGGCGGTTTAGCTATTTTTCTGCGCCGGAGCTGGTTCCTCAGGCATGGGTAACCGAAGATTGCGCAGATGCCGTTGCGATGCCCGTGCCGTCTAACTGGCAGATGCAGGGGTTCGACACGCCCATCTATACCAATGTCACCTATCCCATTCCCGTTAACCCGCCTTTCGTGCCGCAGGAAAACCCGACCGGTTGTTACTCGCTCACATTTGAGGTGGATGATGCCTGGCTTCAGAGCGGGCAGACCCGCATCATCTTCGACGGCGTGAACTCGGCGTTCCATCTCTGGTGCAACGGTCAGTGGATGGGCTATTCCCAGGACAGCCGATTGCCCGCTGAATTTGACCTCTCGGCGGCATTACGCCCCGGGCAGAACCGCCTGGCGGTCATGGTATTGCGCTGGTGCGACGGCAGCTATCTGGAAGATCAGGACATGTGGCGCATGAGCGGCATCTTCCGCGATGTGACCTTGCTGCATAAACCCGATACGCAGATTGCCGATTATCACGTGGTGACGGACCTGAATGCGGAGCTGGACCGTGCGGTGCTGAAGGTGGATGTAGCGCTGGCAGGCGCTGGCTTTGCAGACGGCGAGGTGGTCATGACCCTGTGGCGCACAGGTGAAAAATGCGCCAGCGTTTCCCGGCGTCCAGGATCGGCCATCGTCGACGAGCGCGGCAGCTGGGCAGAGCGCTTAACGGCGGCGATCCCCGTTGACCAGCCCGCGCTCTGGAGCGCTGAAACGCCAGAACTGTATCGCCTGACGATTGCGCTTCTTAACCCGCAGGGTGAGGTGCTGGAGGTTGAGGCGTGCGACGTGGGCTTCCGCCGCGTTGAGATTAGCAATGGCCTGCTGAAGCTTAACGGTAAACCGCTGCTGATCCGCGGGGTTAACCGGCACGAGCATCACCCGGAAAATGGCCAGGTGATGGACGAAGCGACCATGCGCCGCGATATCGAAATCATGAAGCAGCACAACTTCAACGCCGTGCGCTGCTCGCACTACCCGAACCATCCCATGTGGTACCGGCTTTGCGACCGCTACGGGCTGTACGTCGTTGACGAAGCCAATATCGAAACGCACGGCATGGTGCCGATGAGCCGCCTTGCTGACGATCCGCGCTGGCTGCCCGCCATGAGCGAGCGCGTGACCCGCATGGTGCAGCGCGATCGTAATCATCCTTCGGTTATCATCTGGTCTCTGGGCAATGAGTCGGGCCACGGCGCGAACCACGATGCGCTGTACCGCTGGCTGAAAACCACCGATCCTACGCGCCCGGTGCAGTATGAAGGCGGCGGCGCGAACACGGCGGCGACCGATATTGTCTGTCCGATGTACGCCCGGGTCGATCGGGATCAGCCCTTCCCGGCTGTGCCTAAATGGTCAATCAAGAAATGGATCGGCATGCCGGACGAAACGCGCCCGCTGATCCTCTGTGAATACGCCCACGCGATGGGAAATAGCTTTGGCGGGTTTGCGAAATACTGGGAAGCGTTTCGCAGCCATCCTCGCCTGCAGGGCGGGTTTGTCTGGGACTGGGTCGATCAGGCCCTGACGAAACGGGACGAAAAGGGCAACGCGTTCTGGGCCTACGGCGGAGACTTCGGCGATAAGCCGAACGATCGGCAGTTCTGTCTTAACGGGCTGGTGTTCCCCGATCGCACGCCGCACCCGGCGCTGTACGAGGCGCAGCGCGCCCAGCAGTTCTTTACCTTTACGCGGGTCAGCACCTCTCCGCTGGTGATTGAGGTGCAAAGCGGCTACCTGTTCCGCCACACCGATAACGAAGTGCTGAACTGGACGGTTGCCCGGGACGGGGACGTGCTGGCCGCGGGCGAGGTGACGCTCTCGATGGCGCCTGAAGGCACCCAGCGTCTGGAGATTGACCTGCCAGAGCTGAACGCCGGGCCGGGTGAGATCTGGCTGAACGTTGAGGTACGCCATCCGCGGGCAACGCCGTGGTCTCCGGCTGGTCATCGCTGCGCGTGGGAGCAGTGGCCGCTTCCGGCTCCGCTCTTTATTGCTCCGCCAGTCCCGGAGGGCGAGCCTCCAGTGTTAACGCAAACCGATCGCATCCTGGAGATCGCCCATCGTCAACAGCGCTGGCAGTTCGATCGCGCAACCGGAAACCTGTCCCAGTGGTGGCGAAACGGCGTTGAAACGCTCCTTTCACCTCTGACGGACAACGTCAGCCGCGCGCCGCTGGATAATGACATTGGCGTGAGTGAAGCGACGCAGATCGATCCGAACGCCTGGGTTGAACGCTGGAAAGCGTCGGGCATGTACGATCTCACCTCGCGCGTTCTGCACTGTGAGGCGCAGCAGCACGCAGGCGACGTGGTGGTCACAACCCAGCACGCGCTTGAGTATCGCGGCAAAGCCCTGTTCATGAGCCGTAAAGTCTGGCGGGTGGACGATCGGGGCGTTCTGCATGGCGATATTCAGGTCGATATGGCATCTGATATCCCTGAACCCGCGCGCGTTGGCCTGAGCGTTCATCTTGCCGAAACGCCGGAAAACGTTCAATGGCTGGGGCTGGGGCCGCATGAAAACTACCCGGACAGAAAGCTGGCGGCGCAGCAGGGTCGCTGGACATTACCTCTCGCAGACATGCACACGCCGTATATCTTCCCGACGGAAAATGGTTTGCGCTGCGATACCCGGGAGCTTGTGGTGGGAACGCATCAGCTGAACGGCCGGTTCCATTTCTCGGTGAGCCGCTACGGCCAGCAGCAGCTGCGTGAGACCACCCATCATCACCTGCTGCGGGAAGAGCCGGGATGCTGGTTCAATCTCGATGCGTTCCATATGGGCGTGGGCGGCGACGACTCCTGGAGCCCCAGCGTCTCGCCGGAATTCCTCCTGCAGACACGCCAGCTTCGCTATACCTTCAGCTGGCAGCAGAACCCTTAACTGACCATGAAGATGCGGCCACAGAGCGTGGCCGCAGTCTTACGCCAGAATGCCGCTCAGGCCATGCAGGCTCATGTAAATCCCTACTACGGTAATCAGCGCAGCGGAGATCCACGGCGCTTTACGGGAGAATTCGCTAAACCCGGGCCAGCGTTTGGTCGCGTGCTTGAGGCTTAAGGCGGCAATCGCGCCGGAAGCGACCAGCGTTAACGCCAGACCAATACTGAAGCTGAACACCAGCGTCGCGCCGAGGGCGAAATGCTTCAGCTGCAGGCAGATCAGCAGCACGGTGATGGACGCCGGACAGGGGATAAGCCCGCCGGTCAGGCCAAACATCACGATCTGTCCTGTGGTGACATTTTGACCGCTGAAGCGCCGGTTAATATCCTGCGCGTGAGCGCGCTGGTGGGCGTCCTGCCACTCTTCTTCAACCAGCGAGTGTTCGTGGTGATGATGATGATCATGATGGTGGTCATGGTCATGGTGGTGATGATCATGATCGTGATGATGATGATCGTGCGGCTGGCTTTCTTTCCAGGTTCGCCACGCCATCCACAGGGCGATTGCAACGATCAGCACTCCGGAGAACAGCTGGAACCAGGGTTCGGACGTGTGCGCATCCCAGCCCCGACCAAACCATAATCCCGCCATCGCAACGAGCCAGACCACCGCCGTATGGGAGAGCGTGGCCGCCAGGCCGAGCAGCACCGCCTGTTTCAGCGTGCCGCGGATGGCAACAATAAAGGCGGCCATCATTGTTTTTGAATGGCCCGGTTCCAGGCCATGTAGCGCACCGAGCAGGATAGCGCTGGGAACAAACAGCCAGGCATTGCCCTGCTGAAGAAGTGAAACAAAATCGGTCATGGGAAATTCCGGAGTGGAAAGCGTGCGGAGATACTACTCCCCCCCAGTAGCTCAATACTACCCCCCAGTAGAAAAATACTCAGGGGGAGTAGAGCGTGATATGCTTTAAAAGCCAAAAAATAAGGAATACAGAGATGTCACATACCGTTCGCGACAAGAAGATGTTACTGACTCGCCTGAAGAAAATTCAGGGGCAGAGCACCGCGCTGGAAAAAATGCTCAACAGCGATCACGAATGCGCCGAGGTGTTACAGCAGCTGGCGGCGATCCGCGGGGCGGTCAATGGCATGATGATGCAGGTGATCGAAGGGCATTTAACCGATCATGTGGTGAAAGAGCCTGAAGAAGCGCAGCGTGAAGCCGATCTTGGCGTGGTGTTGCGGGTGATGAAATCCTATCTTAAGTAGAATGCATGCCGAGGTTATTTTCTGCCCAAAGAATAAATTCCGTCTTTGGCAGCGCTTTACTGTAAAACCATCCCTGACCGTACTGCACGCCGTGGCGGTGTAGCCAGGCGAGCTGTCCTGCGGTTTCGACGCCCTCCGCTACCATCGCCAGCTTCAGCGACTTCGCTATTTCAATGATGTGCGGCGTCACGTTTTTATACTCCAATGCATCCACGAACGATTTATCAATTTTTAGCGTGTCGACGTCCAGATCCTGCAGATAGCTCAGGCTGGAATAGCCCGTGCCAAAATCATCAATATAGACAGGGTGGCCCGAACGACGGAATGCGGCGATAGCCGGTGCGCTAATTTTGGGATCGGCAAAGCCGCGCTCGGTGAGCTCAAGGGCGATTTGTCGGGGATGGATTTGCCACTTATTCAGGAGCTGACTCAGCAGAGGCGGCAGGATGCCGGAGGTTAAATCGGCAGGGGCGAGGTTAATGGAGATATGCTGATCCGGATAGCGTTGTAGCCAGTGGCCCATATCTTCAAACACCTTTTCGATGACGAGCTGCGTCAGCTGCGAAATAAGCCCCGTTTGCTCGGCAAGGGGGACAAAAATATCCGGCGAGAGGCTACTTCCGTCCGGCTGGGGCCAGCGCGTTAGCGCTTCTGCGCCCACGATTTTTCCGCTACAGAGTGCCACGATGGGCTGATAGTGAACCACAAAATCCCGGCTGTGAATGGCATCCAGCAGGCGATTGCGCGGAGACTGGATACGCCGCAGGATCCGCAGGACAAACAGTGCGGCGAGCAGGCTTATCAACATGCCGAACGGTAACCAGATAAGAAGCTGCCGGTGCCAGGTTTCAGCGAGCGGTTTGAGCGTTGCCCATGCGACGACGGTAAACCCAAGCTCAGGTACAGACTTCATAACGTACATTGAACCGTTGTACTGCACGCTTTTCACACCGTGCTCCTGAACCATGTCGCGGATGTGAGAATCAAGCTCACTGCTGCTGGCGAATATGCGGTGCGTTGTGCTTCCTACCAGGGCGGCATCAATCGCTATCTCGCCGAAAGGGATCACGTCCACCAGCGAGGCAGGATCGATCATGACAAGGTAGTGGCCTTTTCCCAGCACCGTCATGTAGCGGTTAAACCCAAGATCGTTTTGCGTGGTCAGCCACGCGCTGTAACCATCTTCGGTAATACGCATCGGAGGGGGGAAAGGGGCCGCATGGCTGGTTTGCTCCAGGGAGGAGCAGAGCGGTCGAAGGTTGTCGATATAAATCACTTCCTGGACATATCGCCACGAGAAAGCGACCCGGCGCATTTCCCGCAATTGCAAGGGGCTACACGGCACTCCCTCAAAGGCCTGCAGGTGATCGAGTGCTTCTTTTGCCTGATCCACAACCCTGTCGGTACGTACCAGCACGCGTGAGGCATAGTTATCCAGCGCATCGGCGAATTTATCTTCCGCCTGGCGATGGGCCAGCCAGATGCTCAGGCAGATGGGGACCAGCACAGAAAAGATAAGTACGCCAGTCACCAGACTGACCAGATGTCGGGTTTTCATGCTGTCATGTCCTTCCTCGTATACCCGTTCCTGGGCATTGAGTTCCCTGCCTGAAGAGAAAGATTTTACCGCGAAATGATATAGTTATAGCACGAGGTTGACATGGTTTTCATTTTATCTCAGGCAAACGAGAAATTATCGTCAGAAGAGAGGGGTTGTTTTTTCAACCTCGCCTGGATATTATTTTGTTATGTTATAACAAAACATAAAGGATTTACGATGAAACCCGATATCCACCCAGCCTATCGCACCGTGGTATTCCACGACACTAGCGCTAATGAATACTTTAAAGTCGGCTCAACCATTAAAACCGACCGCGAAATTGAACTCGACGGTGAAACGTATCCGTACATCACCATCGAGGTTTCTTCAAAATCGCACCCGTTTTATACCGGTAAGCAGAAAACGTTCTCCACGGACGGCAGCGCAGCGCGCTTCCGCAAGCGTTTTGGCGGTTTTCTCAATGCGAAGCGGGGCTAACCATGCAGGTACTTAACTCATTACGCAGTGCAAAGCAGCGTCACCCGGATTGCCAGATAGTCAAACGCAAGGGACGCTTATACGTGATTTGCAAATCTAATCCGCGCTTTAAGGCGGTTCAGGGACGTAAAAAAAGACGCTAAACGCGCGTTTCTCGCCAGCTTTCCAGGGATTTTTTCTGTTTGCCATCGGCAGTAAAATTGTCGGTGGCAAGCCAGCTTTCAAAGGCGTTAGCCAGCGCCGGCCACTCTTTGTCGAGAATCGAAAACCAGTCGGTATCCCGGTTACGGCCTTTTATGACCAGCGCCTGACGAAAGCGTCCCTCAAACTGAAAGCCCAGACGCAGCGCCGCTTTGCGGGAAGGCTCGTTCAGGCTATTGCACTTCCACTCATAGCGCCGGTACCCCAGGGTATCGAACACGTACCGCATCAGCAGATACTGCGCTTCTGTCGACCCTGGCGTGCGGCTTAACAGAGGAGAGAAGTGAACGTGCCCTACTTCCACGACCCCGTTTTTAGGATCGATCCGCATCAGGGAAAGCGTACCGACAGGAGACTGGGTCCGGTTATCCATAACGGTAAAGTGGATGGGATCGGATAACTCACTTACGCTCGCCACCCATTCGGCAAACTCCTCTGCGGTGGCATCGGGTTCACGCAGCAGCCACGTCCAGCTGCGGGTATCTTCGGCCAGGGAATAGGCGGAGAACAACGCGTGGGCATGCTCCACGCGCAGCGGCTCAAGCCGACAATAGTGACCCTGAAGGACCACTCGGGACGGGTGCTGACGAGGCTGCCAGTCGATAAGGGCTTCACCTACGGGCTGCCCAAACGCATTGAATGTATTCATCTTTATTTCCGTGACGTTGAAAAGATCTCCAGATTAGTGAATTGCTGGTTCCTTAAAAAGAACCACCAGGCTATGTTTTTCAGGTACCACAAGGAGGGAAGATGAATATACCGGGTGATGAGCTTTACGCTTTGCTCCATGCTGCGCTGAAAAAGCGTGGGCAAGAGACGCTCCAGCGCGCGCTCTATCTCGCTTTGCGGGAGGCCATACTGGGCGGAAGGCTTCGGTCCGGCAGCCAGCTGCCCGGTTCGCGAATGCTGGCGCAGCAGATCTCGGTTTCCCGAAACACCGTCAATGCGGCGCTGGACCAGCTCGCGCTCGAAGGCTATTTGCTGCGTAACCGTCAGGGTACGCGGGTGGGGCAATTCGCTCATCGTACGATTGCCCGGGCATTGCCGGATCCTGACGTCAGGCTGACAAAACGGGTCGCCCTGCTGTCCGCGCCCGTGCCGCGCGACACCCCGGTGATGGCGTTTACGCCGGGAACGCCTGCTATTAACTATTTCCCCTTGCCGTTGTGGCGGCGATTGTACGATCGCGTCCTGCGCGAGGAGGGGAGTGCCCTGTTAGGCTATGGCGACCCGGCCGGCGAGCCGTCGCTGCGGGCCGCGATTGCCCGGCATCTCGCCCTGTCTCGCGGTATCGACTGCGACGCCAGCCAGATAGTGATAACCGAAGGAGCGCTTGAGGGCGTCAATCTCTGCACAATGCTGTTAAGCGAGTCTGGCGATGTCGCCTGGGTAGAAAACCCCGGCTATAGCGGGGCAAAGAGTGCGTTTGTTAAAACCGGCCTGGCAATGACGGGAATACCGGTAGATGACGAGGGAATGTGCTGGGAAGGGCTGGATGCGCCCGCTCCTTCACTGATTTTTACCTCACCTTCGCATCAGTTCCCTTACGGGAGCGTGCTCAGCGCGCGGCGGCGGCTGGCGCTGCTGGAGCTGGCCCGGCAGCACAACGCGTGGATCATTGAAGACGATTACGACAGCGAATTCCGCTATGCCGGTGAGCCCGTACCGGCGATGCTGGGAATGGTCAATAATGCGCCCGTTGTGTATCTGGGTACGTTCAGTAAAACGCTTTTTCCATCGCTCAGAATGGGGTTCATGGTGTTACCGCCAGCGCTGGCGAAAGCGGCTCGCCCGGCCATCGGCTCGCTGTTGCGCGGGGGGCATCGTGCAGAGCAGCGTACCCTGGCGCTGTTTATTGAAGAAGGTCATTACGCCCGTCATCTTGCCGCCATGCGTCGGCTCTACCGTAAGCGCTACCGCCAGCTGCGTGAGGTGCTGTGCGCAGAGCTTTATTCTCCGCACCGCATTCTGGCAGGCGAAGGGGGAATGCATCTGACGCTGGCGATAGACGGTATTGACGACCAGAGGCTGGTGGAGCAGGCGAGGGCGTTTCAGCTGGCACCCGCTGCGCTGAGCGGGTACTACCTGGAGGTGAAGCAGGGGCAAACCGGTCTGGTTTTAGGTTACGGCAATACCTCTGCTTCTCAGTTTGCGCCGGGGATCCGACGCCTGCAGGCGTTAATTACGCAGCAGCAGGGCGGGAAAGGGTAAAAACATCATAGAAAGAGAGCTGGCCTTTGGTGGAGACCATTTTCTGCAGCTTCTCTTTTTGCCCGGCTTCAACCGCCGGAGAGTGCATAATGTTTTCGATCAGCTCTTCTGGCACGTAACGCGTGTTGTACCATTCGCCGTTATAGCAGACCCGAAAATCGAGCACGTCGATATCTTCGTAACGGTAGCGCGGATTCACGTCGAAAAAGAAAAAGGCGTTAAAGACGACAAACAGTACAACCAGCAGCCAGACGGAGTCCACCAGCGTTTCGGACTTCAGCATCACAATCAGCGTCGCCAGCCAGGCGGCATACATGGCGACAAACAGTCCAGGATGTTTGCGAATAAAGCTAATGCTAAAGCGCGGGCGATTGTCGCGCTTTTCGCGGAGGTTGAGATCGTCGATGGTGGCGGTAAGCAGGCGCTGTATCTCGGTCATTTTTTGCCTTCATGAGAGTTGACAATACAGGGTGTCTGCCAATTTTAGGGGAGCCATCAGGCTGAAAAAAGTAACAGTCTGGCGCTAAAAGACTATAACAGTTGACTCCCCGCAACCTCACAGCGTTTTGATGATTTTTGCCGGGTTGCCGCCAACGACGACGTTAGCCGGGACGTCTTTCGTCACGACGGCGCCGGAGGCCACGACCACATTATCACCAATGGTGACGCCAGGGTTAATGACCGCCCGGCCACCAATCCAGACGTTATTGCCAATATTGACAGGTTTTCCAAATTCCACGCCGCTGTTTCGTTCTTCCGCTTCCAGGGGATGGGTAGCCGTATAAATATGAACACCCGGCGCGAGCATGCAGTTATCGCCAATATGAACAGGGCAGACATCCAGCATCACGCAGTCGAAGTTTGCATAAAAGTTTTTGCCCAGATAAATGTTATATCCGTAGTCGCAGCGGAAGCTCGGCTCAATATAAGCTCCTGCGCTTTGTCCCAGAAGTTCCGCCAGAATGTTCTGTCGTTCTGTTTTTTCATCAGGCGCGGTGTGGTTATAGCGGTAAACCAGATGGCGGGCCCGCAGTCGGTCAGCCCGTAACGTCTCATCGCCGGGGCGGTAATGTTCACCGGCAATCATTTTCTGTTTTTCTAAGCTCATTGGAAACCTCTCTGGATGTTATTACCGCAGGGTAATCGGAACAGGCCAGAAGGGGAACGTTCCCGAAAAGCCGTTGTGACTGTCGTCACAACATTGCTGCTGATGAACACGTTTTATACGGAGACCTGGCTTACGCACAGGGAGCATAACGGGACAGGTAAATACTCAGAACGAGGCGTAGAACTCTACAGACACCCTTCAAAGATTAACGGACAAATTTCCACACAGAAGTAGGGATTTTGTCATACAGCTTATTCATTGTCAGTTCAGCAAGACGATGGTCAGCGGCTGAATAAAATACCGCCAGTTCATTATCAGAAAGCTCGTATTTATTCTTTTCAATGACGCGCTCGAGCGTGTCAATTGACTGACAACGTCGTAAGCGCATCAAATAATCGATTTTTGTGAGTGGTTTATCAGACATAAATTCACCTTAGTAATTGTAATAATTTTAACAGGAAAGACTCACCGGGTTAGCTCTGCTCACGTTGACGAAACAGCGGAATAGCCGATTTCCCGATTTACGCCATTTTTGCAAATCCTGAGCGTTAATGCCGTAACTGCTGAACAACATAAAGGTGTCGTCCAGGTATTCATCAATTTGCTCAATGAGCTTATTATCTTCATTGTACTTAATTTTATAATTAAGTGCGAAGGTTGCGATATGCTCTATCAGCTCATTCAACTGTAAATTGATGGCAGACGTTGGGTCGTTTACCCAGCCATGGTTGCTTTCATCAAGATTGGCAAGGCAGTCATGGTACAAGGATTCGCAGAGAAATTTCAACTGCGCGATATCATGCCTTTTTGGCGAGTACTCGTCCATAGCGCATCCCCTTCTGAGTGATTTCTTACTCACCGAACATCATTGTCGGGATGGATACAACTGACTTAGCTACATGAGTGCTGTGTTCCTGATAACCTAACTATAAGCCACTCCTTCCTGGATTTCATCGCGCTATTACGAAAAATTACAAATAAAATCCGCAGGCTGGGAGCGTGTACGCAAATGGTCACCCTGGACTCAACGTTTTTATCCAAATTAACGACGGGGTTTTATCGCTTCCTTACGTTTCATCGGCTTAGCAAAAATGATGAGAAAAGTTCAGATTCAGACTTATCTTTGTAAGAACTTCTTATTAGGAATATTCCTAATACCTTAGGCGGGGAAATGAAATTAAAAAAATCCTGAATTCACCGATTAAGTTATCAGTTAATTATGATATGTCTATTTAAGATGGCAGAAAATAAATAGAGCCACAATAAGCGTAATTTATGATTTTTTCTGAAAATGAAAAAAGCCGCTAATGCGGCCTTTTTATCATGTGGAACCGGTATCAGTGAGGTTCTACCGAATGACTGTGCTCAATATCTTCATTTTTACGGCTGAAGCGGCGGCGAACCACCACGAAGAACACCGGTACGAAGAAGATAGCCAGTACGGTCGCGGTGATCATCCCACCCATAACGCCTGTACCTACCGCATTCTGCGCGCCGGAACCCGCACCGGAGCTGATAACCAGCGGCAGTACGCCGAGGATAAACGCCAGCGACGTCATCAGGATTGGGCGCAGACGCATACGAACCGCCTCAAGCGTCGCCTCAATAAGGCCTTTGCCTTCTTTCTCCATCAGATCTTTGGCGAATTCAACGATAAGTATCGCGTTCTTCGCCGACAAGCCAATGGTTGTCAGCAGGCCTACCTGGAAGTAAACGTCGTTGGTCAGTCCACGGAACGTTGCTGCAAGCAGCGCACCGATAACCCCGAGTGGAACCACCAGCATAACGGAGAACGGAATCGACCAGCTCTCGTACAGTGCCGCCAGACACAGGAAGACCACAATCAGTGAAATGGCGTACAGGGCAGGGGCCTGGTTACCGGACAGACGTTCCTGATAGGACATACCGGTCCAGTCGTAGCCGATACCCGAAGGCAGCTTGCTTGCCAGTTCTTCCATAAGGTTCATGGCTTCCCCGGTGCTTCGGCCCGGCGCTGCCTGACCCAGGATCTCCATTGATGGCAGACCGTTATAGCGTTCCAGACGCGGCGAACCGTATTCCCAGCGTGAGGTTGAGAACGCCGAGAACGGTACCATCTGACCATTGCTGCCGCGAACGTACCAGTTGTTAATATCGTTCGGCAGCATACGGTACTGCGCCTCTGACATCACGTACACTTTCTTCACACGACCGCGGTCGATGAAGTCGTTAACGTAGCTACCGCCCCAGGCTGCGCCCAGCGTGGTATTGATATCACTGATGGATACGCCCAGCGCCTGGGCTTTCTCCTGATCGATATCGATTTTGTACTGTGGCGTATCTTCCAGGCCGTTTGGACGCACGCCGACCAGCAGGTCAGGGTGTTTAGCGACTTCACCAAACAGCTGGTTACGCGCCTGCGTCAGTTTTTCGTGACCCAGACCGCCCTGGTCGATCAGCTGGAAGTCGAAGCCGGTTGCGGTACCCAGTTCAACAATCGCTGGCAGGTTAAAGGCGAATACCATCGCATCTTTAATCTGCGAGAAGGTGCCCATTGCACGGCCGGTGATGGCTTCAACCTTGTTCTCTTTGCCCGGACGTTCAGACCAGTCCTTCAGAGAGACGAAGGCAATACCGGTGTTCTGACCGCGACCCGCAAAGCCAAAGCCGTTAACCGCAAACACGGATTCAACGTTGGCTTTCTCTTTGGTGAGGTAGTAATCGGTCATCTCATCCAGCACTTTCTGGGTACGCTCTTGCGACGCACCCGCCGGAAGCTGAGCCATACTCAGGAACACGCCCTGATCTTCGTCCGGCAGGAAGGAGCTTGGCAGACGAACAAACAGGTAGGCCATGCCCACCACGATGATGATATAGAGCAGCAGGTAACGACCGGTGCTGCGCAGGATGTTGCCCACGCTGTCGGTGTAGTGGTGCGTGCTCTTGTCAAACATGCGGTTAAACCAGCCGAAGAAGCCTTTATGCTCGCCGTGACCGCCTTTCTGAATCGGCTTCAGCATGGTGGCACACAGGGCTGGCGTCAGGATCAACGCCACCAGTACCGACAGGGCCATCGCGGAAACGATGGTAATGGAGAACTGACGGTAAATCGCACCGGTAGAGCCTCCGAAGAAGGCCATCGGGATAAATACCGCAGACAGCACCATCGCGATACCGACCAGCGCGCCCTGGATCTGACCCATGGATTTACGGGTAGCTTCCTTCGGCGGCAGACCTTCCTCCGCCATCACACGCTCGACGTTCTCGACCACGACGATGGCGTCATCCACCAGCAGGCCGATGGCGAGCACCATCCCGAACATCGTCAGGGTGTTTATCGAGTAGCCAAATATCGACAGGATCGCAAAGGTCCCGAGCAGAACAACCGGCACGGCAATCGTTGGGATGAGCGTCGCGCGGAAGTTTTGCAGGAACAGGTACATCACCAGGAATACCAGGATGATGGCTTCGATCAGCGTCTTAACCACTTCATGAATCGAGATTTTGACGAACGGCGTGGTGTCGTACGGGTAAACGATTTTCAGACCTGACGGGAAGAACGGTTCCATTCTCTTCAGCTCTGCGCGGATCGCCGTGGCGGTGTCCAGGGCGTTAGCGCCTGTCGCCAGTTTGATACCCAGACCGGAAGCCGGCTTGCCGTTGTACTTCGCGATGATGTCGTAGTTCTCACCGCCCAGCTCAACTTTTGCCACGTCACGCAGGCGAACCTGCGAACCGTCCTGATTCACTTTCAGCAGAATTTTGCTGAACTCATCGGCAGAGGTCAGACGGGTCTGCGCGATGATCGAGGCGTTAAGCTGCTGGCCTTTCACCGGCGGTGTACCGCCTAACTGACCGGCCGCCACCTGGGCGTTCTGCGCTTTAATCGCGCTGATCACGTCAACCGGGGTCAGCTGGAAGTTGTTCAGCTTGTTCGGATCCATCCAGATACGCATCGCGTACTGGGAACCGAACAGCTGCACGTCACCCACACCGGAAGTACGGCTGATGGCGTCCTTCATGTTGGCGCCCACGTAGTCAGAAATATCTTCCTGCGTCATGGTGCCGTTGGTGTTGATAACGCCGACAACCATCAGGAAGCTACTGGACGATTTCTCGACGCTCACACCCTGCTGTTGTACTTCCTGCGGCAGCAAAGGCATTGCCAGCTGCAGTTTGTTCTGCACCTGAACCTGCGCAATGTCAGCATCCGTACCTGACTGGAAGGTCAGGGTGATCTGAACCGTACCGGTGGAGTCACTGTTTGAGGACATGTACATCAGGTTATCGATACCGTTCATGTTCTGTTCGATAACCTGGGTAACGGTGTCCTGCACCGTTTTCGCATCAGCCCCCGGGTAGGTTGCGGAAATTGTCACCGCCGGTGGCGCAATCGTTGGATATTGCGCGACAGGCAGCTTCAGGATCGCAAGTCCCCCGGCCAGCATGATGATAATGGCGATCACCCACGCAAATATGGGGCGATCGATAAAGAAATTAGGCATGTCTTAACGGCTCCTGTTTAAGTTAAGACTTGGTTTGTTCTGACTGGCCAGCGGCCGAAGCTTGTTGTTTATCGTCAGATTTCACTTCCTGTGCTTTAACCTGCGCGCCAGGACGAACTTTTTGCAAACCAGTAACAATCACGCGATCGCCATCTTTCAGACCTTCCGTCACCAGCCATTTATCGCCAATCGCCTGGGTGGCGGTGATATTGCGCGTTTCGACTTTGTCGTCAGCCCCAACAACCAGCGCGCTCGCATCGCCGCGTGGCGTACGGGTGACACCCTGCTGTGGAACCAGAAGTGCGGTTGGATTCGTTCCTTCTTCCAGACGCGCGCGAACGAACATACCTGGCAGCAGATTTTTGTCAGGGTTCGGGAAAATCGCACGTAAGGTGATGGAACCGGTAGTCTGGTCGACCGTCACGTCAGAGAATTCCAGGGTACCTTCCTGCGGGAACTTGATACCGTCGTTGGTAATCAGCTCCACTTTGGCTTTGCCGTTTTCCTGTTTTAGGGTGCCGTTTGCCAGCTCCTGTTTCAGGCGCAGGAAATCGTTGCTGGACTGCGTCACGTCAACGTAGATCGGATCGAGCTGCTGCACGGTCGCCAGCGCAGTAGTTTGCCCGTTTTGCACCAGTGCCCCTTCCGTGACGGAAGATTTACCAATACGACCACTAATAGGGGAGGTCACTTTGGTATAGGCCAGGTTAATGCGCGCGGTTTCGACGGCCGCTTTGGCTGCCACCACGGCTGCGTTAGCCTGCTGTGCATCCGCCAGGGCAGTATCGTAATCCTGTTGGCTGATGTACTTAGTACCGAGCAGTTTTTGGTAACGGTTCAACGTCAGCTGAGCAATTTTGGCCGCGGCTTGTGCTTTCGCCAGGTCGCCTTTCGCACTTTCATAAGAGGCCTGATAGGTTGCTGGATCAATCTGATACAGAGACTCACCGGCCTTCACATCACCGCCTTCGGTGAAGTTACGCTTCAGGATAATGCCGCTAACCTGAGGACGCACTTCCGCAATGCGGTAAGCATTGATACGGCCTGGTAATTCGGTGGTGATTTGTAGAGGTTCAGATTTGAGCGTCACGACGCCTACTTCTGGCGCCTGCTGAGCTCCTTGTTGAGCTGGTTTGTCGTCACATCCTGTTAGCGCTAAGCTGCCTGAGAGCATCAGAACGACCGCCAGAGGCGTTAACCCTCTGTTTTTGTTCATATGTAAACCTCGAGTGTCCGATTTCAAATTGATCAAGGGTCCTGAGTCTAAAAACCCATTGCTGCGTTTATATTATCGTCATGCTATGGTACATACATTCACAAATGTATGTAAATCTGACTCCTGTAAATTCACCCACCTATGGCACGAAAAACTAAACAACAAGCGCTGGAAACCCGACAACACATTCTGGATGTGGCAATACGTTTGTTCTCGCAGCAGGGTGTTTCATCCACCTCGCTGGCGCAGATTGCTCAGGCTGCCGGTGTGACGCGAGGAGCGATTTACTGGCATTTTAAAGATAAGTCAGATCTGTTCAGTGAAATCTGGGAGCTTTCAGAGTCCAGCATTAGCGATCTCGAGAGTGAGTATCGGGCAAAATTCCCTGACGATCCACTCTCAGTATTGAGAGAAATATTAGTATATATCCTTGAAGCAACGGTAGTTGAAGAACGTCGCAGATTAATGATGGAGATTATTTTTCATAAATGCGAGTTTGTGGGCGAGATGGCGGTGGTGCAGCAGGCGCAACGCAGCCTTAGCCTGGAGAGCTATGATCGTATTGAACAGAATCTTAACCTCTGTATGCAGGCAAAACTGTTACCGGCCAATCTCTTGACCCGACGGGCGGCAATCCTGATGCGCAGCTACATTTCAGGTCTGATGGAAAACTGGCTTTTCGCGCCGCAATCCTTTGACCTCAAAGAGGAAGCCCGCAGCTACGTGGCGATTTTACTGGAAATGCTACAGCTCTGCCCCACGCTGCGCAGCGACGCGCCTTCGCTAACGACCTGATCCCTTTCCAGGATTTATCTCAGAGGATAACGTTCGCGCTATTCTGCTTTCAGCGAGCGTGATATTCTTCACGCCGGACTATTTTCGGTCATCTTCTGACATCATTCACAACTATGCTGCCCATCAATCGCTCGCAACATCCTGTTTTTGCATTGCTCTTTGCGATGCTGTTTTTCTTCGCTACGGCGCCGCTGACCTGGGCCCGCGCCGATAACAGCAACGATATTCCCTCGCGCGGCGATGTTCAGTCGCAGCTCGACACGCTGAACAAACAAAAAGATCTCTCCCCTCAGGAGAAACTCGTCCAGCAGGATCTGACGGAAACGCTGGAAACGCTGGATAAAATTGAACGCATTAAAGCGGAAACCGTCCAGCTTCGCCAGAAGGTGGCGCAGGCGCCTGAAAACATGCGTAAGGCCACCGAAGCGCTGAATGCTCTCAGCGATGTGGATAACGACGACGAGACGCGTAAGACGCTCTCGACGCTCTCCTTACGCCAGCTGGAGTCCCGCGTCGCACAACTGCTCGACGACCTGCAAACCGCGCAGTCGGATCTTGCAACGTATAACAGCCAGCTTGTCTCTCTGCAGACCCAGCCTGAGCGCGTGCAAAACGCGATGTACGCCGCGTCTCAGCAGCTGCAGCAAATCCGCAACCGTCTGAACGGCACGACGGTAGGCGAAGGTACGCTGCGCCCGACGCAGCAAACCCTGCTGCTGGTTCAGCAGACCTTGCTCAATGCGCAAATCGAACAGCAGCGTAAAAGCCTGGAAGGGAATACGGTGCTGCAGGACACGCTTCAGAAACAGCGTGATTACGTCACCGCGAACATTAATCGCCTGGAACACCAGCTTCAGCTGTTGCAGGAGGCGGTAAACAGCAAACGCCTGACCCTGACGGAAAAAACCGCCCAGGAGGCCGTATCGCCTGACGAAACCGCCCGCATTCAGGCGAATCCGCTGGTGAAACAGGAGCTCGAGGCCAACCACCAGCTTAGCCAGCGCCTGATACTGGCGACGGAAAACGGCAACTCGCTGGTTCAGCAAAATATCAAAGTGAAGAACTGGCTGGATCGCGCGCTGCAGGCTGAGCGCAACATCAAAGAGCAGATTGCGGTCCTGAAGGGCAGCCTCCTGCTGTCGCGTATTCTCTACCAGCAGCAGCAGACGCTCCCGTCCGCCGATGAGCTGGAAGACATGACCAACCGCATTGCGGATTTACGTCTGGAACAGTTTGACGTCAACCAGCAGCGCGATGCCCTTTTCCAGAGTGATGCCTTTGTCGCCAAAATTGAAGAGGGGCATTCCAGCGACGTGAACCCGGAAGTGCACGACGCGCTGCTCCAGGTCGTCGATATGCGTCGCGAGCTGCTGGACCAGCTCAACAAACAGCTGGGCAACCAGCTGATGATGGCCATTAACCTGCAAATCAACCAGCAGCAGCTGGTGAGCGTCTCGAAAAGTCTGCAGGAGATCCTGACCCAGCAGATTTTTTGGGTGAACAGCAATAAACCGATGGACTGGGACTGGGTCAAATCCTTCCCGGAGACGCTGAAAACGCAGATTAAGAGCATGAAGATCACCGTAAACTGGGAGAAAGCCTGGCCTGCGGTCATGATTGCTTTCCTGGCCGGTTTACCGCTGCTGCTGATTGCCGGTCTGATCCGCTGGCGTCTGGGCTGGCTGAAAAAATACCAGGCGAAGCTGGCCTCCGAAGTGGGGCAGCTGCGCAACGATAGCCAGCTCCACACGCCAAAAGCGATTCTCATCGATCTCATCCGCGCCCTGCCGGTGTGCCTGATTATTCTGGCTGTGGGCCTGATTCTGCTCACCATGCAGCTCAACGTCAGCGACCTGCTGTGGGCGTTTAGTAAAAAACTGGCGCTGTTCTGGCTGGTGTTTGGCGTGTGCTGGAAGGTGCTGGAAAAAGACGGCGTGGCGGTGCGTCATTTCAACATGCCAGCGCAGCTGACCAGCCACTGGCGTCGTCAGATTGTGCGCATTAGCCTGGCGCTCCTGCCGCTGCACTTCTGGTCGGTTGTCTCTGAGCTTTCTCCGCTGCACCTGATGGATGACGTGCTGGGCCAGCTGGTCATCCTGCTGAACCTGCTGCTGATTGCGATCCTGATGTGGCCGATGTGCCGCGACAGCTGGCGTGATAAAGAGTCCCACAATATTCGCCTGGCCACCGTAACGGTGCTGGCGATCATTCCGCTGGCGCTGATGGTGCTGACGGCAACGGGCTACTTCTATACCACGC
The DNA here is from genome assembly GCF_056856775.1 of Enterobacter sp. QK-SA4. Taxonomy (NCBI): domain Bacteria; kingdom Pseudomonadati; phylum Pseudomonadota; class Gammaproteobacteria; order Enterobacterales; family Enterobacteriaceae; genus Enterobacter; species Enterobacter sp. QK-SA4. Next base: position 3,652,418 of record NZ_JBXFXH010000007.1, on the reverse strand, counting down.
TGCGCCTGTCCGGTCGCTGGATTGAAACGGTCTATCTGGTGATCGTCTGGAACCTGCTCTATCAGACCGTGCTGCGTGGCCTGAGCGTGGCGGCCCGCCGCATTGCCTATCGCCGTGCTATCGCGCGTCGTCAGCATCAGGTGAAAGAAGGGGCCGAAGGCGCGGAGCCGCAGGAAGAGCCGACCATCGCCCTGGAGCAGGTTAACCAGCAGACGCTGCGCATCACCATGCTGGTGATGATCGCCCTGTTTGCGGTGATGTTCTGGGCTATCTGGTCCGATCTTATTACCGTTTTCGCCTATCTCGACAGTATTACCCTCTGGCAATACAACGGTACCGAAGCGGGCGCTGCGGTCATGAAAAGCGTGACCATGGGCAGCCTGCTGTTTGCGCTGGTGTCGTCGGTGGTGGCCTGGGCGCTGATTCGCAACCTGCCAGGCCTGCTTGAAGTGCTGCTCCTGTCACGTCTGAATCTTCGCCAGGGGGCGTCCTACGCCATTACCACGATCCTCAACTACGTGATCATTATTGTCGGGGCGATGACGGTCTTTGGCTCGCTTGGCGTCTCGTGGGATAAACTGCAGTGGCTGGCGGCGGCCCTCTCGGTCGGTCTTGGTTTTGGCCTGCAGGAGATCTTCGGTAACTTCGTGTCCGGCCTGATCATCCTGTTCGAACGTCCGGTACGAATCGGCGATACCGTCACCATCGGCACGTTCTCGGGAACGGTCAGCAAGATCCGTATTCGCGCCACCACCATCACCGACTTCGATCGCAAAGAGGTGATCATCCCGAACAAAGCGTTCGTGACCGAGCGCCTGATCAACTGGTCGCTCTCCGATACGGTGACGCGCGTGGTGATCCGCCTGGGCGTAGCCTATGGATCGGATCTGGAGAAGGTGAAAGAGGTGCTGCTCAAGGCGGCGTCAGAACATCCGAAAGTGATGCACGATCCGGCTCCGGCGGTCTTCTTCACCACCTTTGGGCCGAGCACGCTGGATCACGAGCTGCGTTTGTACGTGCGCGAGCTGCGCGACCGCAGCTATACGGTGGATGAACTTAACCGCTCTATCGATCGTCTGTGTCGTGAAAACGATATTAATATCGCCTTCAACCAGCTTGAGGTTCACCTGCGCAACGAGAAAGGTGATGAGCATACGGAAGTGAAGCGCGAGATTAAGGGTGACGATCCGACTCCGGCGTAATCTATTATTTCCCCTCTCCCTGTGGGAGAGGGTTAGGGTGAGGGCAACAGGCCTTCACCTTTGCTTCAAAATCCCGCCGTACAATCTCCAGCGCCTTAAGCACCGTTTCGGCGGGGATCTCATGATTCTCCAGCAGCATAATCAAATCGACGGCCAGCTTGACCTCATCGGGTGCATTTTCCAGCGACATGGGTGTGGCTCCTGTTAACGGGTCAAACGTTCAATGACGCGCTCAATCTCATCCAGCGCCTGACGGCAGCGGACGATGCGTCCTTCCAGCGCGCTAATCTCGCGCATCAATAGCTGCTGCTCTTCCAGCGTTTCGCTGTTGTTCAGCCGCGTCTCGCGCTCGCGCTTCATCTCAAACAGCCGGCGCTCAAACTCCTGATTCTCCAGCCGCTTGCTCTGCCATTTACCGAGCCCCGGAGAGGCGCTGTCCCAGGCGCGCAGCGGCCAGGCGGCGATTTCGCGATGCAGAGCGGTGATCTGCTCTGTGAGATGCTCCGCAAGCCACGCCACCTGTTCCTGCTGTTCACTCTCAACCGCATGGCGAAGCTCGTCGAGGTTGGTCTGCGCTTCTGCCAGATAATCCTGAATGACGGTGCTGCGGGTACGAAAAAGCTGCCGGTCAAAGCGCGGTTTCAGCGTGGCGTGCCCCATCAACGGTGTAGCCTGCTCCCGCAGAGCAATGAGCTGATTTTGCAGCCTCTCAAGAAGCAGTGCTGTTTTCAAGGCGCTCTCCAGTGGTAAAGTAGCCGTTCAGTTTGATAACGATTCGCATTATGAAGCGTACTATTTTAATCATCATTGGCTGGCTCGCGGTAGTGCTTGGCACGCTGGGCGTGTTTTTACCCTTGCTGCCGACCACGCCGTTTATCCTGCTGGCGGCCTGGTGCTTCGCCCGCTCGTCGCCGCGTTTTCACCACTGGCTGCTCTATCGCTCGTGGTTTGGCGGCTATCTGCGGCACTGGCAAAAACACCGGGCCATGCCGCCCGGCGCGAAGCCCCGCGCGATCGCGGTGATCCTCATTACCTTCGCTATTTCATTATGGCTGGTGAAAATGATGTGGGTACGTATTCTTCTGCTGGCGATCCTCTCCTGCCTGCTTATCTTCATGTGGCGGATCCCCGTGGTTGATGAAAAGCAACAAAAGCACTGAAGCCTTATCATGACTGTTGCAATTATTGCGCACAGCCAGTAAATTCGACCGTTTTCGAGCACAGGTGCGCCTGGTCAAAGGTTAAACAATTGTTGCCTTGGCCGACTCGTTGCGCGCTGTGAGTAACACTGTTTCATTTAGGCAAAACCGATGACCGCAACTGCACAGCAGCTTGAATATCTGAAAAACAGCATCAAAAGCATCCAGGACTATCCAAAGCCTGGCATTCTTTTCCGTGATGTCACCAGCTTGCTGGAAGACCCGAAAGCGTACGCGCTCAGCATTGAACTGCTGGTCGAGCGTTATAAAAACGCCGGGATCACCAAAGTAGTAGGTACCGAAGCCCGTGGCTTCCTGTTTGGCGCACCGGTTGCGCTGGCGATGGGCGTGGGTTTTGTGCCGGTGCGTAAGCCGCGCAAACTGCCGCGTGAAACCATTGCTGAGAGCTATGAGCTGGAGTACGGCACCGATCAGCTGGAGATCCACGTTGATGCGATCAAGCCTGGCGACAAGGTGCTGGTGGTCGACGATCTGCTGGCAACCGGCGGCACCATTGAAGCGACCGTGAAGCTGATCCGTCGTCTGGGTGGTGAAGTGACCGACGCGGCCTTCATCATTAACCTGTTCGATCTCGGCGGTGAACAGCGCCTGGAAAAACAGGGCATCACCAGCTACAGCCTGGTGCCTTTCCCGGGTCATTAATCCCGGTTTTCACAACCTCGCTCAATGGGTGAGGTTGTGATAGCATTCCCCTCCATAAATTCACCTTCCAGCGTTGCAGAGCCTGCCCATGAGTTATCAGGTGTTAGCCCGTAAATGGCGACCACAAACCTTTGCTGACGTTGTCGGTCAGGAACATGTGCTGACGGCCCTGGCGAACGGCTTGTCGCTAGGTCGCATCCATCACGCCTATCTTTTTTCCGGCACCCGCGGCGTCGGTAAGACCTCTATTGCCCGTTTGCTGGCAAAAGGTCTCAACTGCGAAACCGGGATCACCGCCACGCCGTGCGGCGTGTGTGATAACTGCCGCGAGATCGAGCAGGGGCGTTTTGTCGATCTGATCGAGATCGACGCCGCCTCGCGCACCAAAGTGGAAGATACCCGCGATCTGCTCGATAACGTGCAGTACGCCCCGGCGCGCGGCCGCTTCAAGGTCTACCTGATCGATGAAGTGCACATGCTGTCGCGCCACAGCTTTAACGCCCTGCTGAAAACGCTGGAAGAGCCGCCCGCGCACGTGAAGTTCCTGCTGGCGACCACCGATCCGCAAAAGCTGCCTGTCACCATCCTGTCGCGCTGCCTGCAGTTCCACCTGAAGGCGCTGGACGTTGAGCAGATCCGCGCGCAGCTTGAGCACATTCTTGATGAAGAGAAAATTGTCCACGAACCGCGCGCCCTGCAGCTGCTGGCCCGCGCGGCGGACGGCAGCCTGCGTGATGCGCTCAGCCTGACCGACCAGGCGATTGCCAGCGGTGACGGCAAGCTCTCCACCGAGGCGGTCAGCACCATGCTCGGCACGCTGGATGACGATCAGGCGCTGTCGCTTATCGAAGCGATGATCGCCGCCAACGGCGAACGCGTGATGTCGCAGGTGAATGCCGCCGCTGCCCGGGGTATCGAATGGGAAGGGCTGCTGGTTGAGATGCTCAGCCTGCTGCACCGCGTGGCGATGCTGCAGCTTTCTCCGTCCGCCATCGGTGCGGATATGGCCGCTATTGAACAGCGGATGCGTGAGCTTGCCCGCACCGTGCCGCCTGCCGACGTGCAGCTGTATTACCAGACGCTGCTGATTGGTCGGAAAGAGCTACCTTTCGCGCCGGATCCACGGATGGGCGTTGAAATGACGCTGCTGCGCGCGCTGGCGTTCCATCCTCGCATGCCATTGCCGGAGCCGGAAGCGCCGCGGCAGTCTTTCGCGCCGGTCGCCCCTACGGCGGTGATGTCGCCGCAGCAGGTGCCGCCGCAGCCGACGCCGCCGCAGCAGCAGAACGTTCCGCTGTCGGATGCCACCAGTTCGGTGCTTGCCGCACGCAGCCAGCTGCAGCGTGCGCAGGGAGTAACCAAACCAAAAAAGAGTGAACCGGCAGCGCCAGGAAGAGCGCGGCCGGTGAACAACGCCGCGCTTGAACGTCTGGCCTCGGTAACGGAGCGCGTACAGTCGCGTCCTGCACCGTCCGCGCTCGAGCAGAAAGCCCCGGTGAAAGAAGAGGCTTACCGCTGGAAGGCAACCACCATCACTGAAACGGTGAAGGAAGAGGTCGCCACGCCGAAAGCGCTGAAAAAGGCGCTGGAGCATGAGAAAACGCCGGAGCTTTCCGCGAAGCTTGCCGAAGAGTCCATTGCGCGCGACGCCTGGGCCGCCGAGGTCAGCAAACTCCAGCTGCCGAAGCTGGTCGAGCAGGTCGCGCTGAATGCCTGGAAAGAGCAGGACGGCAATCAGGTGCGTTTGCACCTGCGTCCGGGTCAGCGGCACCTCAATTCCCCTGGCGCGCAAAAGGCGCTGGCGGAGGCGCTCACCGCATTACAGGGCGCACCGGTTGAATTGACTATCATTGAAGATGATAATCCGGCAGTGAAAACGCCGCTCGAGTGGCGCCAGGCCATTTATGAAGAAAAGCTCGCGCAGGCGCGCGAGGCGATTATTGCGGATAACAACATTCAGACCCTGCGCCGGTTCTTCGACGCCGATCTGGATGAAGAGAGTATTCGCCCCATTTGATCGTGAGTCTGACTTACGGTTGTAATCCTTAAACGTGAAAAAGAGAGAAGCCTATGTTTGGTGGAAAAGGCGGTCTGGGTGGCCTGATGAAGCAGGCTCAGCAGATGCAGGAAAAAATGCAGAAGATGCAGGAAGAGATCGCTCAGCTGGAAGTCACGGGTGAGTCCGGTGCCGGGCTGGTCAAAGTGACCATCAACGGTGCGCACAACTGCCGTCGCGTAGAAATCGACCCGAGCCTGCTCGAAGACGACAAAGAGATGCTGGAAGATCTGGTTGCAGCCGCGTTTAACGATGCCGCTCGCCGTATCGACGAAACTCAGAAAGAGAAAATGGCCTCTGTTTCCAGCGGTATGCAGCTGCCGCCTGGCTTCAAGATGCCATTCTGATGCAAACCAGTCCGCTGCTCACGCAGTTAATGGAAGCACTGCGCTGCCTGCCGGGCGTTGGCCCGAAGTCGGCGCAGCGCATGGCGTTTACGCTATTGCAGCGCGACCGCAGCGGCGGGATGCGCCTGGCGCAGGCTTTAACCCGCGCCATGTCAGAAATTGGTCACTGTGCGGATTGCCGCACTTTTACCGAGCAGGAGGTGTGTAACATCTGTACGAACCCGCGTCGTCAGGAAAACGGTCAGATTTGCGTGGTGGAGAGTCCGGCGGACATCTACGCCATCGAACAAACCGGGCAGTTTTCCGGCCGCTACTTCGTGCTGATGGGGCATCTCTCCCCGCTGGACGGTATTGGCCCGGATGATATCGGTCTTGATCGCCTTGAACAGCGTCTTGAGTCCGAAACCATCAAAGAGGTGATCCTCGCCACCAACCCAACGGTGGAAGGGGAGGCAACCGCCAACTACATCGCCGAACTGTGCTCGCAGTACGGCGTTGACGCCAGTCGCATCGCCCACGGCGTGCCGGTGGGCGGCGAGCTGGAAATGGTCGACGGCACCACGCTGTCGCACTCTCTGGCCGGGCGACACAAGATTATTTTCTGACCAAACGGAGGCTGCGCGCGCGGCCTCCGCTTGAAAATTCCCCCCCTTATCCCCATCTCTCACTCAACGTTTTAAAACCCCATTAAATGGCATTGTTGAGGTCGACATAGATGAAAGGACAAGAAACCCGTGGTTTCCAGTCAGAAGTAAAACAGCTTCTGCACCTGATGATCCATTCCCTGTATTCCAACAAAGAAATTTTCCTGCGTGAGCTGATTTCCAACGCCTCGGACGCGGCGGACAAGCTGCGCTTCCGCGCGCTGTCTAACCCGGACCTGTACGAAGGCGACGGCGAGCTGCGCGTGCGCGTCTCGTTCAATAAAGAGAACCGCACCCTGACCATCGCCGATAACGGCATCGGGATGAACCGCGACGAGGTGATCGACCACCTCGGCACCATCGCCAAATCCGGCACCAAAGCGTTCCTCGAGTCCATGGGCTCTGACCAGGCGAAAGACAGCCAGCTCATCGGCCAGTTCGGCGTGGGCTTCTACTCGGCGTTTATTGTGGCCGACAAAGTCACCGTGCGCACCCGTGCGGCAGGCGACAGCGCCGAGAACGGCGTCCTGTGGGAATCCAAAGGGGAAGGCGAGTACACCGTTGATGACATCACCAAGGCGGATCGCGGGACCGAAATCACCCTGCACCTGCGTGAAGGGGAAGACGATTTCCTGAATGACTGGCGCGTGCGCTCCATCATCAGCAAATACTCCGATCACATCGCGCTGCCGGTTGAGATTGAAAAACAGGAAGAGAAAGACGGTGAAACCGTGGTTTCCTGGGAGAAAATCAACAAGGCGCAGGCGCTGTGGACGCGCAACAAGTCTGAGATTAAAGACGACGAGTACAACGAATTCTACAAGCACATCGCCCACGACTTTACCGACCCGCTGACCTGGAGCCACAACCGCGTGGAAGGTAAGCAGGAGTACACCAGCCTGCTGTACATTCCGGCACAGGCACCGTGGGACATGTGGAACCGCGATCACAAGCACGGCCTGAAGCTGTACGTGCAGCGCGTGTTCATCATGGACGACGCCGAGCAGTTCATGCCGAACTACCTGCGCTTTGTGCGCGGTCTGATAGATTCCAACGATCTGCCGCTGAACGTTTCGCGTGAAATTCTGCAGGACAGCACCGTCACCCGTAACCTGCGCAACGCCCTGACCAAACGTGCGCTGCAGATGCTGGAAAAACTGGCGAAAGACGATGCTGAAAAATATCAGACCTTCTGGAAACAGTTCGGCCTGGTGCTGAAAGAAGGCCCGGCAGAAGACACCGCGAACGTTGAAACCATCGCCAAACTGCTGCGCTTCGCCTCTACGCACACCGACTCCTCCGCGCAGACCGTGTCGCTGGAAGAGTACGTCTCCCGCATGAAAGAAGGGCAGGAGAAGATCTACTACATCACCGCTGACAGCTACGCGGCGGCGAAGAGCAGCCCGCACCTGGAGCTGCTGCGTAAGAAAGGCATCGAAGTGCTGCTGCTTTCTGACCGCATCGACGAGTGGATGATGAACTACCTGACCGAGTTCGACGGTAAATCCTTCCAGTCTGTTGCCAAAGCCGACGAATCCATCGACAAGCTGGCGGATGAAGTGGACGAAAGCGCGAAAGAAGCAGAGAAGGCGCTGGAGCCGTTCGTTGAGCGCGTGAAAACCCTGCTGGGCGAGCGCGTGAAAGAGGTGCGCTTCACGCACCGTCTGACCGACACTCCGGCGATTGTCACCACCGATGCCGACGAAATGAGTACTCAGATGGCGAAGCTGTTCGCTGCGGCGGGCCAGGCGGTACCGGAAGTGAAATATATCTTTGAGCTTAATCCGGATCATCCTCTGGTGAAACGCGCGGCGGATACCCAGGACGACGCCCGCTTTGCCGAGTGGGTTGAACTGCTGCTGGATCAGTCCCTGCTGGCCGAGCGCGGCACGCTGGAAGATCCTAACCTGTTCATTAAACGTGTGAATGCGCTGCTGCTGGCGTAATTGAGCACGCCTCCCCTGGCCTTCTCCCTCTCCCGTGGGAGAGGGCCGGGGTGAGGGCACCAGACCACACTAACCCAAATAATCTCCCCTCGTTAACCGTTTCAGCCTTCCCGCCTTCCTTGAGCGATGCCCGTTCTGGTGGTATTGTTTAGCGCTTTTGAAAAATTGAAACGACTTTTGAGGGGATTTTCGCAATGCGTATTATTCTGCTTGGCGCTCCGGGCGCGGGTAAAGGAACTCAGGCTCAGTTCATCATGGAGAAATACGGTATTCCGCAAATCTCCACCGGTGACATGCTGCGCGCCGCTGTAAAATCTGGCTCCGAGCTGGGTAAACAAGCGAAAGACATCATGGACGCAGGCAAGCTGGTGACCGACGAGCTGGTTATTGCTCTGGTCAAAGAGCGCATTGCTCAGGAAGATTGCCGTAACGGTTTCCTTCTGGACGGCTTCCCGCGCACCATTCCTCAGGCTGACGCCATGAAAGAAGCGGGCATCAACGTGGACTACGTTCTGGAGTTCGACGTGCCGGACGAGCTGATCGTTGACCGTATCGTTGGCCGTCGCGTACACGCTGCTTCTGGCCGCGTTTACCACATCAAATTCAACCCACCGAAGGTTGAAGGCAAAGACGACGTGACCGGCGAAGAGCTGACCACCCGTAAAGACGATCAGGAAGAGACCGTGCGTAAACGCCTGGTGGAATACCATCAGATGACCGCGCCGCTGATCGGCTACTACACCAAAGAAGCGCAGGCGGGTAACACCAAATACGCCAAAGTTGACGGCACCAAAGCCGTGGCTGACGTACGTGCAGAGCTGGAAAAAATCCTCGGCTAATCGCGCGCCTCTCACCCGGGCTCCCGGGTGAGAAATATTCTCATCTTACCTATTACAGCAATGGGTTTCGTTTAAACGCATTTCCGCTACAATTGACAACCTATCAAATGGTTAAGAGGCGTGAATGAGTCAGGCGAAAACCGGCATCCTGCTTGCCAATCTGGGCACTCCAGAAGCACCTACATCAGACGCGGTAAAACGCTACCTGCGACAATTTTTAAGCGACACGCGCGTCGTGGATTTCCCGAGACTGCTGTGGTGGCCGCTGCTGCGTGGCGTCATTCTGCCGATTCGTTCTCCGCGCGTCGCCAAACTCTATCAGTCCGTCTGGATGGAAGAGGGCTCGCCGCTGATGGTTTACAGCCGTCGCCAGGAAAAAGCGCTGGCCGCCCGCCTGCCGGATATGCCCGTCGCGCTCGGCATGAGCTACGGAAAACCGTCCCTGCAAAGCGCGGTGGAATCACTGCTGGCGCAGGGCGTGGACCATATCGTCGTGCTGGCGCTCTACCCGCAATACTCCTGCTCGACGGTGGCCGCCGTCTGGGACGAGCTGGCCCGCATTCTGGCGACCCGCCGCCGCATTCCGGGCGTGACCTTTATTCGCGACTATGCGGATAACGATCTCTACATCAAGGCGCTTGCCAACAGCGCGCGCGCGTCGTTTGAAAAGCACGGCGAGCCGGATCTGCTGCTCCTTTCCTATCACGGGATCCCGCAGCGTTTCGCCAATGAAGGGGATGATTATCCGCAGCGCTGCCGCGATACCACGCGCGAGCTGGTCTCCGCCCTTGGCCTGCCGCCGGAGAAGGTGATGATGACCTTCCAGTCGCGTTTCGGCCGCGAGCCGTGGCTGACGCCGTACACCGATGAAACCCTCAAAATGCTGGGTGAGAAGGGCGTGAAGCACATTCAGGTGATGTCGCCGGGCTTCTCGGCTGACTGTCTGGAAACGCTGGAGGAGATCGCGGTGCAAAACCGGGAATTTTTCCTTGAGGCTGGCGGCGAAAAGTACGAGTACATTCCGGCGCTTAACGACTCGCCTGAGCATATCGACATGATGGTCTCGCTGGTAACGAACAGCCGCTGATCGCACTCCGGGCCGGGTTTGTGCTACCATTCCCGGCCCATATTCTTCGTACAGTTCAGACCATGAAATTTCCCGGTAAACGCAAATCCAAACACTACTTCCCCGTCGATGCCCGCGATCCGCTCCTGCAGCAAATCCAGCCTGAAAACGAAACCAGCGCGGCATGGGTCGTCGGTATCGATCAGACGCTGGTAGACATTGAAGCGAAAGTGGATGATGCGTTTGTCGCCCGTTACGGTCTGAGCGCCGGTCACTCGCTGGTGATTGAGGACGACGTTGCCGAAGCGCTGTACCAGGAGCTGGTGCGCGAAAACCTGATTACCCATCAGTTCGCCGGTGGCACCATCGGCAATACCATGCATAACTACTCCGTGCTGGCCGACGACCGCTCGGTGCTGCTCGGCGTGATGTGCAGCAATATTGAAATCGGTGGCTATGCCTACCGCTATCTCTGCAACACCTCCAGCCGTACCGATCTGAACTACCTTCAGGGCGTCGACGGGCCTATTGGCCGCTGCTTTACGCTGATTAGCGATTCCGGCGAGCGTACTTTTGCCATCAGCCCGGGTCATATGAACAAGCTGCGCGCCGAAAGTATTCCGGAAGAGGTGATTGCGGGCGCCTCGGCGCTGGTGCTGACCTCCTACCTGGTGCGCTGTAAGCCGGGCGAGCCGATGCCGGAAGCGACCATGAAGGCGATCGAGTACGCGAAGAAATACAACGTGCCTGTCGTTCTGACGCTGGGCACGAAATTTGTTATCGCCGATAACCCGGAGTGGTGGCAGGCGTTCCTGAAAGAGCACGTCTCGATTCTGGCGATGAACGAAGAAGAGGCCGAAGCGTTGACCGGCGAAAGCGATCCGCTGCTGGCGTCTGACAAAGCGCTGGACTGGGTTGATCTGGTGCTCTGCACCGCCGGCCCGGTTGGGCTGTACATGGCGGGCTTCACGGAAGAAGAGAGCAAGCGCAAAACCCAGCACCCGCTGCTGCCCGGTGCGATTGCCGAGTTCAACCAGTACGAGTTCAGCCGCGGCATGCGCTACAAAGATTGCCTGAATCCGCTGCGTATCTACTCTCATATCGCGCCATACATGGGCGGGCCGGAGAAGATCATGAACACCAACGGTGCGGGCGACGGCGCGCTGGCCGCGCTGCTACACGACATCACCGCGAACGCCTACCACAAAACCAACGTGCCGAACTCCAGCAAGCACAAGTTCAGCTGGCTGACCTATTCCTCGCTGGCGCAGGTGTGTAAATATGCCAACCGCGTGAGCTATCAGGTGCTGAACCAGCACTCTCCGCGCTTAACGCGTGGGCTGCCGGAACGGGAAGACAGCCTCGAAGAGGCCTACTGGGACAGATAAAAGCAAAACGGTAACCCTGGTTGCCGTTTTTAGTGTTTGTTCCCTCTCCCAGAGGGAGAGGGTCAGGGTGAGGGCATCAGGCCGCACCAACTTACCCCGTCACAGCCTCTTCAACCGGCGGTTTCTCCAGCAGCGTCAGCATGGTATTGGCAATCTCGCGCTCGCCCATCACCACCTTATCTGCCCCGCGCTCGGTAATGTACTCCACCTCGTCGTCATAGTGCGCCCGGGCGATTATCTCAATCGTTGGGCACTTCGCGCGCGCGGAAGCCACAATCTCGCCCGCTTCATAGCCGTTAGGTATGGTCAGCAGCAGCCAGCGCGCGCAGTCCAGATGCGCCAGATTCATGATCTCTTCGTTTGCCGCATTGCCCAGCACCGCACGAATCCCGCGCTCGCGCAGCTCGTCGACGCGGGTGCGTGAGGTCTCAATCACCACCAGCGGAATGCCCTGCGCCATTAGTTTCTCACCGAGCAGGCTGCCCACGCGGCCAAAGCCGACCAGCAGGGCGTGGTTGCAAATATCCACAGGGATCTGCTTCTCTTCTTCGATGGCCTCTTCGAGCGTCTGTTCTTCCAGCGTTTCGGTTTTATCGAGGTATTTTTCCAGCAGGGCAAACAGCACCGGGTTCAGCATAATCGACAGGATCGCCCCCGCCAGCACCAGGTTTTGTCCCGCCTGCGGCAGCAGGTTCAGGGCCATGCCCAGACCGGCCAGAATAAAGGCGAACTCACCGATCTGCGCCAGGCTGGCGGCGATGGTCAACGCCGTACGAGGGGAGTGGCCGAACATTCTCACCAGGAAGAAGGCGGCGAGCGACTTACCAAAGATGATGATCGCCAGCGTACCCAGCACGGCCAGCGGCTGGTGAATCAGGACCATCGGGTCAAACAGCATCCCGACGGAGACGAAGAACAGCACGGCGAAGGCATCGCGCAGCGGCAGAGTGTCGTGCGCCGCGCGGTGGCTCAGCTCGGATTCGTTCAGCACCATCCCGGCGAAGAACGCGCCCAGGGCAAAGGAGACATCAAACAGCTCTACGGCACCAAAAGCGATACCCAGCGCCAGCGCCAGCACGGAGAGGGTAAACAGCTCGCGGGAGCCGGTTGCCGCGCTGCGGGACATGATCCACGGCACCAGACGGCGTCCCACCAGCATCATGATGGCGATAAACGCCACCACCTTACCGATGGTGATACTCATATCCAGCGCCAGCGAGGCCAGGCCGACGTTGTCTTTTTCCATCATCCCGGCGACGGCTGGCAGCAGCACCAGCGTCAGGACCATGACCAGGTCTTCCACAATCAGCCAGCCTATCGCGATTTGCCCGCGCTGGCTGTCTATCAGCTGTCTCTCCTCAAGCGCGCGCAGCAGCACCACGGTACTGGCGGTTGAGAGACACAGCCCAAATACGATACCGGTCATTAACGACCAGCCCAGCACCGCCGAAAGCGCCATCCCCAGCAGCGTCGCCACCCCAATCTGGGCGATCGCTCCCGGTATGGCGATCGACTTTACCGCCATCAGATCCTTCAGGGAGAAGTGCAGGCCGACGCCAAACATCAGCAGAATCACGCCCAATTCCGCCAGCTCAGGGGCCAGTTTGGTATCCGCCACGAAGCCTGGCGTAAACGGTCCCGCCAGTACACCCGCTAACAGATAGCCGACAAGAGGAGAAATACGCAGCTTATTGGCAATCATGCCGAGGATAAAAGCGAGCACAAGTCCACCAACAATGGTGGTGATAAGCGGTGTGGCGTGGTGCATTCCGTCTCCTTTCGTTGTGGGTGTTCCTTTTTGGCGAAAACCAAAAAACCGAGTAATAGTTTATGACAATTTTTACCCTTATGTTTATGAATTATTGTTGAAGTTTGAATAAAACAGCAATATGCACGTAAAAAAGCGCGTTTTGATAAATTAAGCGAGGGGATGAAGAAGAAACCCTTATGGCATCAGGGCATCAGGTAGCCAAAGTTAAACTTTGGCTACCCGTAATTTACGCTTTATGACGGTTATCAGGCAGGAATATGGTCAACATCCCAAGAAGCGGCAGGAAAGCGCAGATTTTATAAACCAGGAAGATGCTGGTGTGATCCGCCACCATCCCTAAAACCGCTGCTCCAAGCCCGCCCATGCCGAAGGCGAAACCGAAAAAGAGCCCGGAAACCATACCGATACGGCCAGGCAGCAGCTCCTGGGCATAGACCAGAATGGCGGAAAAGGCGGATGCGAGGATAAAACCAATGATCACGGTTAAAATCCCCGTCCATTCAAGGCTGGCGTACGGCAAAATAAGGGTAAACGGCGCCACGCCGAGGATAGAGCCCCAAATGACATATTTACGCCCAATCTTATCACCCACAGGCCCGCCAATAACCGTACCGGCCGCGACGGCGAACAGGAAGGCAAACAGGTGGATCTGCGCATTCTGTACCGATAATCCGAATTTTTGCATCAGATAAAAGGTGTAATAGCTGCTGATGCTCGCCATATAGAAGTATTTCGAGAAAATCAGTACCAGCAGCACGGAAACCGCCAGGATAACCTTGTTGCGCGGCAGGGGATTGATAACCTTCGCTTTAGGTTTACCTTTATTCACGCGATGCTGAGCGGCATACCAGCGGCTGATCTGCGCCAGCACGATGATCGCCAGCAGCGCGGCCAGCACAAACCAGGCCACGTTGCCTTTACCATAAGGGGCAATAATCACCGCGGCCAGCAGCGGGCCGAGAGAGCTACCAAAGTTACCGCCCACCTGGAAGAGAGACTGCGCCAGACCGTGACGTCCCCCGGAGGCCATGCGCGCCACGCGGGAAGACTCCGGATGGAAAACGGACGAGCCGGTGCCCACCAGCGCGGCGGCAATCAGCACGGCTTCAAAGCTCCCCGCCATGGCCAGCAGCACCAGCCCGCTTAGGGTGAAGCACATGCCTATCGGCAGCGACCACGGCATCGGATATTTATCCGTCCAGTAGCCGACCACCGGCTGCAGCAGTGAGGAAGCCAGCTGGAAGGTCAGGGTGATCATCCCGATCTGCACGAAGGTGAGTGAGAACTCGGACTGCAGCAGCGGATAAATGGCCAGAATCAACGACTGGATCATATCGTTGAGCAGGTGCGAGAGACTGATTGCGCCTAAGACTTTAAAGGAGGTGCGCGACGTCGGCGCGCCCGGAACGGGCTGGGTTGATTCACTGATTGCCATAGAGAGAAGTACCACGTTTTTCGTTATTAGAGATGCAGGGTGTAATTATTATCCGACTAACATACCCGCCCGGGACATTTGAAGAAAGTCGCAATTCTGAAAACTTATTTGTCTATTCTTGTTAGTCACTGTAATTTTTGCCTTTGTCTATTGGTCAGGGAGAGAGAAGATGAAGTTAATGAAGCGGGGCGTCGCGCTGGCGCTCATCGCCGCATGGGGCCTGGTAAGCCTGCCCGCGCAGGCGTATGAAAAAGACAAAACCTATAAAATCACCATTCTGCATACCAACGATCACCACGGTCATTTCTGGCGCAGCGAATACGGCGAATATGGCCTGTCGGCACAAAAAACGCTGGTGGACGGCATTCGTAAAGAGGTGGCGGCCCAGGGCGGCAGCGTGCTGCTGCTGTCGGGAGGCGATATCAATACCGGCGTGCCGGAATCCGATTTACAGGACGCGGAACCTGATTTTCGCGGCATGAACCTGATTGGCTACGACGCGATGGCCGTGGGTAACCACGAGTTCGATAATCCGCTGACCGTGCTGCGTCAGCAGGAAAAATGGGCCAAATTTCCCTTCCTCTCCGCCAATATTTACCAGAAAAGCACCGGCGAACGTCTGTTTAAGCCGTGGGCGCTGTTTAAGCGCCAGGATCTGAAAATTGCGGTCATCGGCTTAACCACTGACGATACGGCGAAAATTGGCAACCCCGAGTTCTTTACCGATATCGAATTCCGCAAACCGGCAGACGAAGCGAAGCTGGTAATCCAGGAGCTGCAGCAAAACGAGAAGCCGGACGTGATTATCGCCACCACGCATATGGGGCACTACGACAACGGCGAGCACGGCTCTAACGCGCCCGGCGACGTGGAAATGGCGCGCAGCCTGCCTGCGGGCTCGCTGGCAATGATTGTGGGCGGTCACTCACAGGATCCGGTGTGCATGGCCTCGGAGAACAAAAAGCAGGTGGACTACGTGCCGGGCACGCCGTGCGCGCCGGACCGTCAGAACGGTATCTGGATTGTTCAGGCGCACGAGTGGGGCAAATACGTCGGCCGGGCGGATTTCGAGTTCCGTAACGGCGAAATGAAGCTGGTTCATTATCAGCTCATCCCGGTCAACCTGAAGAAGAAAGTCACCTACCCGGACGGGAAAAGTGAGCGCGTACTCTACACGCCAGAGATCGCTGAAAACCAGCAGATGCTCTCCCTGCTGACGCCGTTCCAGAACAAAGGCAAGGCGCAGCTGGACGTGAAAATCGGCACGCTGAACGGTCGTCTGGAGGGGGACCGCAGTAAAGTTCGCTTCGTGCAGACCAACATGGGCCACCTGGTGCTGGCGGCGCAAATGGCGCGTACCGGCGCTGACTTCGGCGTGATGAGCGGCGGCGGTATTCGTGATTCCATCGAGGGCGGAAACATTACCTATAAAGACGTCCTGAAGGTGCAGCCGTTCGGCAACGTGGTGGTCTATGCGGACATGAGCGGGAAAGAGGTGATTGACTACCTGACCGCCGTGGCGCAGATGAAGCCGGATTCCGGGGCCTATCCGCAGTTTGCTAACGTCAGCTTCGTCGCGAAAGACGGCAAGCTTAATGACCTGAAGATCAAAGGCGAACCGGTTGACCCGGCTAAAACGTACCGTCTGGCGACGTTAAGCTTTAACGCCACCGGCGGCGACGGCTATCCGCACATTGATAACAAACCGGGATACGTGAATACCGGCTTTATTGATGCGGAAGTGCTGAAGCAGTTTATCGAGCAGAATTCGCCGATTGACGTGAATGCCTACGAGCCGAAAGGTGAGGTGAGCTGGCAGTAGTGGTGTGCGGCCTGATGCCCTCACCCCAACCCTCTCCCACCGGGAGAGGGTGCGAACACAAAAAACGGTAACGCCTGTTACCGTTTTGCTTTTACCTCGCAGCCGCCACCGGGCTATTTTCTCAATCCCGGCGCGCAATATCCGCAAACTTCGCGTCCAGCATTTTCGCCAGGTCACCCGCCGCCAGCTCGATATCCAGCCCGCGTTTGCCGCCGGATATAAAGATGGTTTCAAACTCCTGTGAAGGGGCATCAATCAGCGTCGGCAGGCGTTTTTTCTGCCCGAGCGGACTGATCCCGCCCACCAGATAGCCCGTGGTGCGCTGCGCCACCATCGGATCCGCCATATCCACCTTCTTCGCCCCCAGCGCTTTGGCGACTTTCTTCAGATCCAGCTGTCCCGCCACCGGAGTAACCGCGACGGCGAGGTGTTTCATATCGCCATTCACCGCCACAAGCAGCGTTTTATAAACCTGGTCCGCATTAAGCCCCAGCTTGCGCACCACTTCATCACCAAAGTTAGTTTCATGCGGATCGTGATCGTAAGTGTGGATCCGGAAAGAAATGTTGTTTTTTTCGAGTAATTTAACGGCGGGAGTCATAGCTATCCTTCTTACGACAGACAAATCATGCCCACAGCATACGCCTGACGTTTGTCTAAAAAATAGCACCATCTTGCGCAATAGTATTGGCAGTGATGGTCACTTTGAGCGACAATCGGCTCAACCGAAGGTCTCCTTCGGCATAATAAAAACGATGAAATTCCTCTTTGACGGGCCAATAGAAATATTGGCCATTTTTTTATTTCAACAGTGACGGCAAATTCCCTTCCCCGTACAAATGTAACGCCCCAACCGCCACCACGTAATGCCCCGCGGGCAAAGCATGCAGCGTCTCTTGCCAGGCTTTGTTACGCGCGTTCATCAGCACATCATACAGCGATTCGCTGAACGTCGACGGTAACGCCAGCTTGCCGTCCGCAGGCGGCGCGTCCAGCCACCAGCCAATCATGGTCTGCAGCAGGCGCGCGTTGGTGTGCCAGTGGGTCAACGTATCATCTAGCAGCATCAGGCCGTCGTCGGGAAGGTGTCGCAGAAGCGCAATCTGGCTGTCCGTCCCTTCCAGCTCGATGACGGGCAGGCTGCGCGCCCTTGCCGCGTTCAGCAGCTGATAATCAATGCCGTAGTCACCGCGCAGTCCCAGACGCTGCGCCTGCGTGGCCTGCAGCACAATCGCAATTTGCCAGAGCGGCAGGGTGTCAATCATGGAGAGCGACACGCCGGTTTCATCCGCGACGCGCGTCAGTTCGGCAAGCCGGGCATCATCCAGACGTTCCGCCAGGCTGAGATCGCTTTCGAGCCCGGCAAACGGCGACTCCTGACCCGAAATGTCCGCCTCAACGACCAGCGCGTCGGCGCGTTTCAGCAGTTTAATCAGCCCGGGTGGCAGGGGAGACATATCCTGTGTACCCATATGGATGCTGCCGACCAGATGCAGGTGCTGCCCGCCGGGGAGAGAGATATCCAGACCGGGCCAGGCGTAACGGCGAGGAAAGAGGGCGCGAAACGATGCTTTTATACGATTAAACAGACCCATACGCGCTCCATGAATGGAAAGGTTCATGCTAGCGCGTACGGGTACAAGGTTCAATCCTTCGGTTTAAAGCGCAGCAGACGGTTGGCGTTGCTCACCACGGTAATGGAGGAGAGCGCCATCGCCGCGCCCGCGACCACCGGGTTAAGCAGCGTGCCGGTCAGCGGCCATAAAATCCCGGCCGCGATTGGGATACCGAGGGTGTTATAGACGAACGCTCCCAGTAAGTTCTGCTTCATGTTGCGCAGCGTGGCTTTTGAAATGGCCAGCGCGTCGGCAACGCCCATCAGGCTATGGCGCATCAGCGTAATCGCAGCGGTTTCGATGGCGACATCGCTCCCGCCGCCCATGGCAATCCCCACGTCCGCCTGGGCCAGCGCCGGGGCATCGTTGATGCCGTCGCCGACCATCGCCACCTGACGACCCTGACTTTGCAGCTTCTTGATGGCGTCCGCTTTACCGTCCGGCAGCACGCCTGCAATGACCTCATCAATTCCGGCTTCTTTCGCGATGGCGTTGGCCGTTGTCGGATTGTCCCCGGTCAGCATCACCAGACGATAGCCCGCACGGTGCAGACGCTGCAGGGCGTCCACGCTGTCCTGGCGAAGCGGATCGCGCACGGCCAGCAGCGCGGCGGCTTTGCCATCTATCGCCAGCAGAACCGGCGTGGCGCCCTGAGACGCCTGCGCCTTCAGCTCGCTTTCCAGCTCGGCGATATCAATACCGTTTTCATTGAGCAATGCCTGGTTACCCAGCAGCAGCGCGTGGCCTTCTGCTTCACCGCTGACGCCGAGCCCGCGCAGGGTGCGGAAATTGCTCACCTGCGGCAGGGCAGATGCATTGGCTTTATCGAGAATGGCGCGCGCCAGCGGATGGCTGGATCCTTGCTCCAGCGCGGCGGCGAGACGCAGCGCCTCCTCTTGCGCGATGCCTGAGGTAGTGACGGCCACCACCTGCGGTTTGCCTTCGGTCAGCGTGCCGGTTTTATCAAACACCAGCGTGTCGAGGGTGCTGGCCCGCTGCAGCGCGTCCGCGTCCCGCACCAGTACGCCAAATTCGGCCGCGCGGCCTACGCCGGAGATAATTGACATCGGCGTCGCCAGGCCAAGGGCGCAAGGACAGGCGATGATCAGCACCGTGGTGGCGATCACCAGGGTGTAAACAATCTGCGGTGCCGGGCCGAAGAAATACCAGATCGCCGCGCTCAGCAGGGCAATGCCGACCACCACCGGCACAAAAATGGCCGAGATTTTGTCTGCAAGCTGGCCAATTTCCGGCTTGCTGCTCTGGGCCTGACGCACCATGCGGATAATACGCGACAGCGTCGTGTGGCTGCCGACGGCGCTGGCGGTAAACAGCACGCTGCCGTCCTGCACCACCGTACCCGCATGAACGGCGTCGCCGTCTGTTTTCTGCTGGGGAATGGGCTCGCCGGTCAGCATCGCTTCATCCAGCCAGGCTTCGCCCTGGGTTATCTTGCCGTCAACGGGAACGCGATCGCCCGTCGTCAGGCGCAGCGTCATGCCGGGCTGAACTTCCGCCAGCGGGACGCTTTTCTCCCCCTCGTCCGTGACCACGCGGGCCGTCGGCGGGGTTAAATCAAGCAATCTTTCCAGCGCTTTCGAGGAGCGCTGACGGGCGCGGGCTTCCAGCATATGGCCCAGGTTAATCAGGCCGATAATCATCGCGCTCGCTTCATAGTAGAGATGGCGCGCCTCCATTGGGAACCACTGGGGCCAGACGTTCACGCTCATCGAATAGAGCCACGCCGCGCCGGTACCGAGCGCCACCAGCGTATCCATCGTCGCGGTGCGGTTTTTCAGGCTCTTCCAGGCGCTAGTGTAAAAATGCCCGCCTGCAAACACCATCACCGCAAGGGTAATCAGGCCAATCACCAGCCACAGCGTGCGGTTGTCAGCGGTGACCATCATGTTGTCACCCATCATGCCCCACACCATCACCGGAATACCCACCAGCAGGGCGACAATCGCCTGCCAGCGGAAGCGCTTCATGGTGGCGATAGCCGTTTCCTGCTGGCGCTCGCGGCGTTCGGCATCATCTTCGATGGCCTCCGCGCCGTAGCCCGCTTTTTCAACGGCCTGCACTAAATCTGCGGCGGAGGCGCTGCCCATCACCAGCGCAGTGCGCTCCGCGAGGTTTACCCGTGCCTGCGCGACGCCCGGTACGGCCTGCAAGGCGTTTTGTACCCGGGAGACGCAGCTGGCGCAGCTCATGCCGTTGATCAGCAGCTGTTGGCTGTCGTCAATATCATCAGCAGCCGGAAGCTCAGGAGTGGCCGCTGTCAGCGCTTCCGACGGGGATGATGACTCTGCCAGCGGTTTAGCCTTTGGGTGGCTTAACTCCGCCCCGTAACCGGCCTGCTTGATGGTATCAATCAGCGCATCCGCGCTGGCGCTGCCTGTTACGGCGGCATGATCGATAGTCACGTCAGCGCTTTCAACGTCAGGGCGCTGTTCCAGGCTTTCTTTAACGCGTTTGACGCAGTGGCCGCATGAGAGGCCGTCCAGCGTCAGGTCGATAGTGTGAGACATAACAAAACTCCCGTATAATGAACTGGTCAGTAGTTGACCGGAGTAACGCTTTTCGCTAACTGTTATGAAGGTTAAACCTTCCATCAAGGGGAAGGTCAAGGGGGAAATGTGAATATCAGTGACGTGGCAAAAAAAACCGGCTTAACCAGCAAAGCGATTCGCTTTTATGAAGAGAAGGGGCTGGTGACGCCGCCGCTGCGCAGCGAAAACGGCTACCGCAGCTACACGCAGCTGCATCTGGATGAGCTGACGCTGCTGCGCCAGGCAAGACAGGTCGGTTTTAATCTGGAAGAGTGCGGCGAGCTGGTAAATCTGTTCAACGATCCGAAGCGTCACAGCGCCGACGTGAAAAAACGCACGCTGGAAAAAGTGGCCGAGATTGAACGCCACATCATTGAGCTGCAGGCGATGCGCGAACAGCTGCTGCAGCTCGCGGAATCCTGTCCGGGGGATGACAGCGCCGACTGCCCGATTATCGACAATCTTGCCGGCTGCTGTCATCGTAAGGCTTCTGCTTAGCAGGCTTTCACCCGCAGGGTAATGCCTTCCACCGCAATGACCTCAACCCGCGTGCCGGCGCTGAGGTCGTCGTCGGCGACCACCGGCCACGAGCTGTCGCCCACGCGCATGTGCCCGCGCCCGTTTACCAGCGCGGTGTCGAGCGTAAAACGCTTGCCGACAATCTGCTGTCCGCGCTGGTTGAGGTGCGCGTCCAGCGGTTTTTGCTCGTTAACCCGCCGGTTTAGCCAGCGCCACCACAGCCACGCGGCCACCAGCGTCAGCACGGCAAATAGCGCACCCTGCCACGCCCAGTCCAGCGGAAGGATCCAGACCAGAAGGCCCGTAATGACGGCGGCAACACCGCTCCAGAGCAGGTAGCCGTTGCCGCCCAGCATCTCCGCCGCCAGCAATAAGCCGCCGAGGCTTAGCCAGAAGGCATGAGGATGTGCAGCGATCAGCTCAATCATTTTTTACGCTCGTTTCCGCTGTCTTTGATCAGTTCGGCAATACCGGCGATAGAGCCCATCAGGCTGCTGGCCTCCAGCGGCATCATCACCACTTTGCTGTTGTTCGCGGAGCCAATCTGTTTTAGCGCGTCGGTATATTTTTGCGCGACAAAGTAGTTCACGGCCTGGATATCACCGGCGGCGATTGCCTCGGAAACCATCTGAGTGGCGCGGGCTTCCGCTTCTGCCGAACGTTCACGCGCTTCTGCCTGTAAAAACGCGGACTGACGATCGCCTTCCGCTTTCAGGATCTGCGACTGTTTTTCACCTTCCGCTTTGAGGATCTCCGCCTGACGCACCCCTTCGGCTTCCAGAATGTAGGCGCGCTTGGTTCGCTCGGCTTTCATCTGGGCGTTCATGGAGGCGATCAGCTCAGCCGGCGGACGCACGTCGCGGATCTCGATACGGGTGACCTTGATCCCCCACGGGTTGGTTGCCTCATCGACAATGTGCAGCAGGCGGGTATTGATGCTGTCACGCTGGGAAAGCATCTCGTCCAGCTCCATCGAGCCGAGCACGGTACGGATGTTGGTCATCGTCAGGTTGACGATGGCCAGCTCCAGGTTGCTGACCTCATAGGCCGCTTTCGGCGCATCAATCACCTGAATAAAGCAGACGGCGTCGATGGTGACGTTGGCGTTATCCTTGGAGATGATCTCCTGAGAAGGAATGTCCAGTACCTGTTCCATCATGTTGATCTTGCGACCAATCCGGTCCATGAACGGAACAATCAGGCTTAAGCCCGGCTGGAGGGTATTGGTGTAGCGACCGAAACGCTCGACGGTCCACTGATAGCCCTGAGGGACAATTTTGACGCCTGCGCCCACGATAACCAGCGCAACGAAAATAAGGACAGGAACAACGATAAGCATAAAAACCTCCTGTTTTGCATGCTGTGATGAGTGAAAGTGTGTGTTTATTGCTCGTAAGTATAGGTAAAGTCAAAGATGAATCCATCACCCGCTTCGGCAATGGCTTTCGATAATCCCTGGTAGTACTTCTCCAGCCCCAGCGCTTCGATACGCTGGATCTGTTCGCGGATAGGGGCGCAGAACAGAACGGCATTCCCCGCTTCTACGCGTTTGTTATTGGGAGGAAGGTCGCCCGCGATGGCCTTGAACCACGTCCTGATACCCTGCTTTAAATTATGCGGCGCTTTAGTCAGGTTATCCATGCCCGTCAGGACCTGCAGGGTGGGAAACTCATCTGCCAGCACGGCGGTTTTCATGCGCGCAAAGAACTGGCTGAACAATTCAAACGATCCCAGATCGGTCACGCGCGGTTTGGTCGTTTTGCCGTTTTTATTGCCGATTTTCCCTGCGGCTGACGCTGCGGCCGGAACCGCATTCACCTTTTCCAGCTCCAGTCCGAATAACAAATTACAGTGCGCACGGCGCTCTTTCAGCGGGTAGGACATCAGCACGTCAATGAATTGGGTGGCCTTTACATCCGCAAGATCGTGGTTGATAAGCCACTGGGTACGAGAAAATTCAGCCGGAGAGACGAACCAGTCGGGTACTTCATTGAAACGTTTTGATTTTCCCTTGCCGTCAAATTCCAGGAAGTGTGTCCCGTTGCCGAAGGCGAAATAGCAATTTTTGAAACTGCCAATCGTGGTGTTCACGATGAGCGCCTTCTTAACAAAATCCACCACCTCTGCACCAATGACAAAACGCGTGAGTTCCGAAGATTTGATGACTTCCATTAATGTTTCGACATCAGGAACACCAGGCTTCAGGGAAGGAAACTCATAAAAGATATGTGCCATGCTGCTTACTTCCTGTAGTGATGGTGGAGACAAATGACAAACAAAAAGTTTAACACTTGCTTTAGCGTGAGGCTATTCGCTCTGTGCGCACGAAAGGATTATGCTACAGGCGGTTATTACACGAAGCGGTTAACGGAAGCGTAATGAACGATAAAAAAGAACTATTACATCTCAGGGATATCGGATTTCGTGCCGGAGAAAACATTATTCTTCAGCACGTCGGGTTTAGCCTGTCGCCGGGCGAGTTTAAATTAATCACGGGCCCTTCAGGCTGCGGTAAAAGCACGCTGCTGAAAATTGTGGCCTCACTCCTCAGCCCGACGGAGGGCACCCTTCTGTTTGAAGGACAGGATATCGCAACACTGTCCCCGGAAAACTATCGCCAGCAGGTCTCCTACTGCGTGCAAACCCCCGTGCTTTTTGGCGATACGGTTTATGACAACCTGATTTTCCCGTGGCAAATCCGCAATAAAACGCCGGAGCCGGAAAAGTTTATCAGCGATCTGGCCCGCTTTGGTCTGGCGCAGGAGACGTTAACCAAATCCATCGCTGCGCTGTCGGGCGGAGAAAAGCAGCGCGTCTCGCTGATCCGCAACCTGCAGTTTTTACCGAAGGTGCTTTTGCTGGACGAAATTACCAGCGCGCTCGATGACGTCAACAAACGCAACGTTAACGAGATTATTCATCGCTACGCCCGGGAGCAGAATATTGCCGTGCTGTGGGTGACGCACGACGCTAATGAAATAACCCATGCGGATGACGTGATTACGCTTCAGCCGCACGGCGGGAAAATGCAGGAGGCTAACCGTGGGTGAGCATAACATTACCAATGAATCACTGGCGTTTTCGATGGTGCTGGTGCTGATTGCGATTGTGGTCAGCTACCGGGAAAAGCTGGGGCTGGAAAAAGATATTGTGTGGAGTATCTGCCGCGCGGTGGTTCAGCTCATCATCGTCGGCTATGTGCTGAAGTATATTTTCAACGTCAACCACGCTGTGCTGACGCTGCTGATGGTGCTCTTTATCTGTTTCAACGCGGCGTGGAATGCGAAAAAACGCAGTAAATATATAGATAAGGCGTTTATCTCTTCGTTTATCGCTATTACCACCGGGACGGCGCTCACGCTGGCGGTGCTGGTGCTCTCCGGCTCGATTGCCTTTACGCCGATGCAGGTTATCCCTATCTCCGGGATGATTGCGGGGAACGCCATGGTGGCCGTTGGGCTGTGTTATAACAATCTCGGCCAGCGATTCAGCAGTGAACAGCAGCAGCTTCAGGAGAAGTTAAGCCTGGGAGCGACGCCTAAAGTGGCCTCGGCGCGGCTGATTCGTGAGAGCATTCGCTCATCGCTGATCCCAACGGTCGATTCAGCCAAAACGGTGGGGCTGGTGAGCCTGCCGGGCATGATGTCGGGGCTGATTTTTGCCGGTATCGATCCGGTAAAAGCGATTAAGTATCAGATCATGGTGACGTTTATGCTGCTTTCCACGGCAAGCCTGTCAACCATCATTGCCTGCTACCTGACCTATCGGAAGTTCTACAACGCGCGCCACCAGCTGGTGGTGACGCAATTAAAGAAAACGGGTTAAGCCTGTTTTGTAGGCCCGGTAAGCGTTAGCGCCACCGGGCTTTTTTTTGTTAGTACAGCAGCGCGTAAAGCTGACGACGATACTTCGACGCCAGCGCGTCTCCGGTGCCCAGCGCGGCCAGAATTTCCTGGAACATCTTACGCGCCTGACCGTCTGCGGCTGCCAGGTCTTTTTGCAGGTGGCTGAACAGCAGCTCCAGCGCCTCTTCGTTACGCCCGACCTGGTGCAGCTGCAGCGCCAGCTGGCTTGCCAGCGCAGCGTCGGCCGGGTTGTCGGCAACCTGCTGCTGCAGCTGCTGAATTTCCGGGGTGTCCGCGGCCTGTTTCAGCAGCTCAATCTGCGCGACCAGACCCTGATAGCGGGTGTCCTGATCCTGCAGCGGAACCGTTTTGAGTACGGCTTCCGCGTCTTCTGAACGGTGCAGGGCGATCTGCGTTTCCGCAAGCAGCAGGCCGATCTGGCTATTCTGATTCGACAGCTGCCACGCCTCTTTGAGCAGCGGCAGCGCCTCGTCGTATTTACCTTCCTGCATCAGCGCCATGCCTTCCTGCGCTTTCAGCTCTTCTTCGCGCGGCAGCACTTTATCCAGCAGGGCGCGAATCGCCTCTTCCGGCTGCGGCCCCTGGAAGCCATCAACGGGCTGACCGTTCTGGAACAGATAGACGGTAGGAATGGCGCGCAGACCAAACTGAGACGCCACCATCGGCTCGGCGTCACAGTCCAGCTTGGCGAGAATGAACTGACCGTTGTACTGGGCAGCAAGGCTTTCCAGCACCGGCGTCAGCTGCAGGCAGTGTTGGCTGCGTTCAGACCAGAAGTAGAACAGGACCGGTTTGGTCATCGACTGTTCAAGGGTCTGTTGCAGGTTAGCTTCTGTAATATTGACGATATTCTGTACGGACATGCGGCTTTCTCTTTTGTCGGTTTGTTCTTTACATGGGGATGAGCGTCGTCGCTTCAACTCAACCGTGCAAAATTTTGTCCATCATCCGGCCCGGCAGCAGGCGCTTTAACCAGCCTACGGCGTGGGTGACCAGCGTTACCGGATAGCGCATTTTGGGATGTTCACTCTCAAAAGCATGGCGCACTTTGGCCACCACCGCCTCTGGCCCGAGGGTAAAACGTGCGGCGATGCCGGGGTTTTCGACTGGCTTATCCGCCTGGGTCTGGTTCACGTTTTCGGTAAAGCGGGTGCGGATCGGGCCGGGTTCAATCAGGCTAACCTTGATGCCGCTGTGGCGCAGCTCCATGCGCAGGGCGTCGGACCAGGCCTCCAGCGCATATTTGCTGGCGGCGTAGGCGCCGCGGCCGGGGGTGGAAATCAGCCCCATCACTGACGATGTCATCACGATGCGCCCTTCACCGTGCGGCAGCATCGCGGGGAGCAGACGCATGGTGAGCTGATGCACGCCGAAGAAGTTGGTCGAAAACTGTTTCTCCAGCGTTTCGCGGGAAAGTGTATCCAGCGGACCATACACGCCGTAGCCGGCATTGTTAAAGAGCCCGTACAGACGATTGTCGGTCAGCGCGATCACTTCATCGGCGGCGCGTTCAACGCTCTCCGGCGAGTCCATATCCAGCAGCACGCCGGTAAAGCCCAGCCCGTTCATGCGTTCGACATCGTCGGGTTTGCGACAGGCCGCCAGCACCCGAAACCCCTGGCGCTTCAGTTCGAGCGCGCTTTCCAGGCCGATTCCACTGGAACATCCTGTAATTAAGACCGATTTTTGCATAACTTTACCTGTCAGGATCTCCGCTTAATCAGGAGTCATGTTTAACTAAAGGAGCCAGCCGCGTTGCCATCCAGTCGGCAATAAACGGCTGAGCATCGCGATTGGGGTGGATCCCGTCGTCTTGCATCCACTGGGGTTTGAGATACACCTCTTCCATGAAAAATGGCAGCAGCGGAATATCAAACTCTTTGGCAAGCTTAGGGTAGATCGCGCTAAAGGCTTCATTATACCGACGACCGTAGTTGGCGGGCAGGCGAATTTGCATCAGCAGCGGCTGGGCGTTTGCCGCCTTAATGTCCTGCAAAATGGTGCGCAGCGTTTGCTCGGTTTGCTGAGGCTGAAAACCGCGCAATCCATCGTTACCGCCAAGCTCCACCAGCACCCAGCGAGGCTGATGCTGTTTGAGCAGCGCAGGCAGGCGCGACAGGCCCTGCTGCGAGGTATCGCCGCTGATGCTGGCGTTGATTACCGACGTCTTGCTCTGCCATTTGTCGTTGAGCAGCGCGGGCCAGGCCGCGCTGGCCGCCATGCGATAGCCTGCGCTCAGGCTGTCGCCGAGAACCAGTAACGTGTCCGCTGCCGCCGCGCGGAAGGTCATCAGAATCAAAAACAGGAAGGGCAAATGCCAGCGGAAAACAGTGTTGAAGTTCATCATCTTAAGAAGTCCGTCGGTCAGGGGGAACACGAGCTTTCCATCCTTACTGGAGTTGAACTCGTTGTCAAACGCGCTGAAACCATCGCGCTGATTGGCGAATCCGGCTCCGGTAAGTCCACGCTGCTGGCGATTTTGGCCGGTCTGGACGACGGCAGCAGCGGCGAGGTCCATCTTGTCGGGCAACCGCTGCATCAGCTTGATGAAGAGGCGCGGGCCGCGCTGCGCGCGCGTCACGTTGGTTTTGTCTTTCAGTCCTTTATGCTGATCCCAACCCTGAACGCGCTGGAAAACGTCGAACTCCCGGCGCTGTTGCGCGGTGAAAACAGCCGAGAAAGCCGGGCGCACGCGAAGGCGCTGCTGGAGCAGCTCGGTCTGGGCAAGCGTCTCGACCATCTTCCCGCACAGCTTTCCGGCGGCGAGCAGCAGCGCGTGGCGCTGGCGCGGGCGTTTAACGGTCGTCCCGAAGTCCTGTTTGCCGATGAGCCCACCGGTAACCTTGACCGTAAAACCGGAGACCGGATTGCCGACCTGCTGTTTTCGCTCAACCGCGAGCACGGCACCACGCTGATCCTCGTGACCCACGATCCTCAGCTCGCCGCCCGCTGCGATCGCCGCCTGCGGCTGGTGAACGGTATTCTTCAGGAGGAGGCATGATTACCCGCTGGTTCTGGCGCGAGTGGCGTTCCCCCTCGCTGCTGATTGTCTGGCTGGCGCTAAGCCTGGCGGTGGCCTGCGTGCTGGCGCTCGGCAGCGTCAGCGACCGCATGGAAAAAGGGCTCAGCCAGCAGAGCCGGGAGTTTATGGCGGGGGACCGGGCGCTGCAAAGCTCCCGCCCGGTGCCGTCGGGCTGGATTGCAGAGGCGCGTAAAGAAGGGCTGAAGGTGGGGGAGCAGATAAGCTTCCAGACCATGACCTTTGCGGGCGACACGCCGCAGCTCGCCAGCGTTAAAGCCGTCGATGATATCTACCCGATGTACGGCGAACTGCAGACCAGCCCGCCCGGGCTGAAGCCCAAGCCCGGCACGGTGCTGCTGGCATCACGTCTGATGGCGCTTCTGAACCTGAAACCCGGCGACAGTATCGACGTCGGTGACGCCACGCTGAAAATCGCCGGGGAAGTGGTGCAGGAGCCCGATTCCGGCTTTAACCCCTTCCAGCTTGCGCCGCGCCTGCTGATGAACACCGCGGATGTTGCGGCAACCCATGCTGTTCAGCCGGGCAGCCGCGTCACCTGGCGCTATAAGTTTGGCGGCACGCCTGCCCAGCTTGACGCGTACGAAAAATGGCTTCTGCCGCAGCTCAAACCAGAGCACCGCTGGTACGGGCTGGAGCAGGACGAAGGGGCGCTCGGTAAATCTCTTGAGCGTTCTCAGCAGTTCCTGCTGCTTTCGGCACTGTTGACCCTGCTGCTGGCGGTGGCGGCGGTTGCCGTGGCGATGGGGCATTACTGCCGCAGCCGTTACGACCTGGTGGCGATCCTCAAAACCCTGGGGGCGGGCAGGGCGCAGCTGCGCAAGCTGATTGTCGGCCAGTGGCTGATGCTGCTGATTCTGTCCGCGCTGACCGGCGGAATAATGGGGCTGCTGTTTGAAAAACTGCTGATGGTGATGCTGAAGCCGGTGCTCCCGGCCGCCTTGCCGCCGGCCAGCCTCTGGCCGTGGCTGTGGGCAATGGGCGCAATGACGGTGATTTCTCTGCTGGTGGGGCTACGCCCCTACCGCCTGCTGCTCGCGACGCAGCCGCTACGCGTGCTTCGCAACGATGTGGTGGCGAACGTCTGGCCGCTGAAGTTCTACCTTCCGGTGATTATTGCCGTGGCGGTGGGGCTGCTGGCGTGGCTGATGGGGGGCAGCACGCTGCTGTGGGCGGTACTGGCCGGGGCGGTTGTGCTGGCGCTGCTGTGCGGCGTGCTGGGCTGGATACTGCTCAACGTCCTGAAGCGGCTCACGGTGAAATCCCTGCCCGTGCGCCTGGCGGTCAACCGCCTGCTGCATCAGCCGTGGTCAACGCTCAGCCAGCTGTCGGCGTTTTCGCTGTCGTTTATGCTGCTGGCGCTGCTGTTAGTGCTGCGCGGCGATCTGCTGGATCGCTGGCAGCAGCAGCTTCCCCCGGAAAGCCCGAACTATTTCCTGATCAACATTGCCCCTGAGCAGGTCACGCCGCTGAAGGGCTTCCTGTCGGAGCATCACATTATCCCTGAGTCGTTCTATCCCATCGTGCGCGCGCGTCTGACGCGGATCAACGGTCAGCCAACGGAGGGGAATAAGGACGAGTCGCTGAACCGCGAGCTGAACCTGACCTGGCAGGAGAAACGCCCTGACCATAACCCGATAACTACGGGCACCTGGCCGCCGAAAGCGGGTGAGGTTTCGATGGAAGAGGGGCTGGCGACGCGGCTGAACGTGAAGCTAGGGGACAGCGTGACCTTTACCGGCGATACCCAGGATTTTACCGCGAAAGTCACCAGCCTGCGTAAAGTTGACTGGGAAAGCCTGCGGCCCAACTTCTTCTTTATTTTCCCGCCGGGGGCGCTGGACGGGCAGCCGCAGAGCTGGCTGACCAGCTTCCGCTGGGAAAACGGCAACGGCATGCTGACCCAGCTCAACCGGGAGTTTCCAACGGTCAGCCTGCTGGATATCGGGGCGATCCTGAAGCAGGTAGGGCAGGTGCTGGAGCAGGTGAGCCGCGCGCTGGAGGTCATGGTGGTGCTGGTGACGATCTGCGGCGTGCTGTTGCTGCTGGCTCAGGTACAGGTGGGCATGCGCCAGCGCCATCAGGAGCTGGTGGTCTACCGCACGCTAGGGGCCGGAAAGCGGCTGCTGCGGATGACGCTCTGGAGCGAGTTTGCGCTGCTGGGGCTGGTGGCGGGTCTGGTAGCGGCCATTGGCGCGGAAACGGCGCTGGCGGTGCTGCAGACAAAGGTCTTTGACTTCCCGTGGGAGCCTGACTGGCGTCTCTGGTTGACCCTGCCTCTGTGCGGCGCTGCGCTGCTTTCCCTCTGCGGCGGCTGGCTCGGCACGCGGCTGCTAAAGGGCAAAGCCCTGTTCCGGCAGTTTACGATTTGATTTAGAAGAGTGATAGTTGCGCGCCGGGATTTAATACCGGCGCGTAATGTTTTAATAGCACAAAGTGATAATACCCACTCATTTAGTAGCACAAAACATTAAAAACCCGACCCCACAGCCCGATTATTTCCAGTTAATATTCACCCGCTAAATATTTAGCAGCGTGTCTATTAAGGAAAAATAATGACTATAAAAAAATCAGCGCTGGCGGCAACGATCGGCGCGGCAGTGGCATTGACTACCTTCGCTTCTCAGGCGGAAATCACCGTTCTTAAGCAGGATCCTCAGGCGGGTAACCCGCTGAGCCGCCTGAACTTTACCGTTGGCGGCAGTATTCGTCCTCAGTTCCAGAACATGACCGGCGACGATGGTAAAAACAGCTACAAGCGTAACGGCTTTGACGGCGGCACCCGTTTCCGTTTCGCGGCTGATTACTATCTGTTTGATGACATCAGCTGGATCAGCTACTACGAGCTGGGTGTCAATATTCCTGCGCAGTTTAACTGGGATCACCACTACGCCGACGGCGCACACGACACCACGCGTCGTATGCTCTACACCGGTCTGAAGAGCGACACCTGGGGTACGCTGACCTTCGGTCAACAGAACAGCGTTTACTATGATGTGGTGGGCGCGAAAACCGATATCTGGGACTACGACATGATCGGTCAGGCTCCGGGTAACGGTATCAACGGCGATTACGACGGATCTTACCGTTCACGCCAGATGCTGAAATATAAGAAAACCGTGGGTGATGCCGACATTTATGCATCCTACCTGTTTGAAGACAGCGAATACCTGCCGGGCAACGGCCTGCGCTACAAGCGTAAAGGCGGCGGCTCGCTGGGTCTGGATTACCACCTGACCACCGACCTGACCTGGGGCGCGGCGTGGAACTACACCCGCGCGGACATGCGTAACCCGGACAACGGCGACAGCAAAACCTACGACCAGAACATCCTCGGTACCGCGCTGAGCTGGACGCCGGACAACTGGACCTTCTCCGCAGGCGGCGGCTGGTATCAGAACTTCCTGACCACCAAAAAAGTGTCTGTTAACGACTACTTCGCCGGTGATGCATGGGGTATTGAATACTTTGCGGGCTACAAGTTCCCAATCGGTCAGTACGCGGTCAAATCCATCCAGCCTTACTTCATGGGTGACCGTATTGAGTACGTGAACGGCCGTAACTACCAGCGCATCGACAACGGCGTGGGTATCAGCTTCCAGCTGGATTACGGCTTCCGCGTGGATTACGAACACGTGTTCACCTCCAGCACCGACAATCTGGGCGACATGAACCTGGTGCGTCTGCGTTACGACTTCTAAGTCGTTTTGTAGGGTGCGGCATGATGCCCTCACCCTGACCCTCTCCCACGGGGAGAGGGAACAAACATTAAAAACGGCAACCCTGGTTGCCGTTTTGCTTTTACCTCGCCATCCGACTTTATTTTAGCGATCAAGCCACTCAGCAATCTCTTCGTACGTCCCGCGATAGACAATCTTCTCCGCTTTTTTCTCCAGCTGATAGCCGTACATAGGGTCGTAATAGTCCTTCAGCAGCGGCGCAAGCCAGCTGAAGTGCGCCTCTGTGCTGCCGGAGCGTTGCTGTTCCAGCAGCGCGGAATCTAACAGCGCGGTGAATTCTGCATACCGCTGCAGCCCCAGGCGGCGGCGAATGGCGAACAGGCCGTGGTGCAGGTACTCGCTGTACTCCCTCCAGCCTGCTTCCTCGCCGTAGGCGGCAGAAAAGTCCGCCCACATGTGATCGAAATACTCTTCGCGCAGGCGCTCAAGACGGACGTCAAACGGGTCTTCGACGACAACGATAGGGGCTTCAACCATGCGGTCGCGCAGGCACTCCGGCAGATGGTTGGAGCCAATCATCCGGCCTTCATCTTCCAGCACCCAGCGCGCGGCGTCTTTTTTCAGGAGCTCAGCCGCAAGGTGATTTTCAAAGCTCGCCTGGGAAAGCTGCGGCGTGAGCGTGCGGCCAAACGACGAACCGCGATGGTGCGCCAGCCCTTCCAGATCGATACCCTGAGCGTGCTGCTTCACCAGCAGGGTTTTACCGTTTCCGGTGCAGCCGCCAATAAGCACCATCGGCTTTTGTGACTGCTCGATGGTCACCTGAATCGCCGTCTGACGCAGGGCCTTATAGCCGCCGCGGATCAGAGGGTAGTTGACGCCCGCCTCTTTCAGCCAGGCCTGAGAGATATGCGAGCGCTGGCCGCCGCGCGCGCAGCAGAGAAAGCCCTCAGGATGGCCAAGGCTGGCCTCGCGCCAGGCGTTGATGCGTGCCTCACGCGTCTCGCCGCTCACCAACTGATGGCCGAGCGCCAGCGCGGCCTCGGGGCCCTGGCGTTTATAGCAGGTACCGACGGCGGCGCGCTCGTCGTCGTTCATTAAGGGCAGGTTGATCGCCGCAGGCATCGCGCCCTGGGCAAATTCGATCGGCGCGCGAACGTCGATTAAAGGGGTATCAGACGCGAGGATCGCGCGATAGTCCGTTCCATCGTTCATGGTTATTCCAGAAGAAAACTCAGCAGCAATGGGCGGGGATTGTACGCCGGGGAAGGGGAAGGTCAACTCCCCGGCGCAGATGTCTTACTTGAGCTTTGACTGTGCCCAGACAATACCGCTCGCATATTCCGGCGGCAGGAGCGGGATCATGGCTTCCAGGGTGGCGCTCAGGCGGCCCGTGTCGCTGTCGTTCAGGTTCAGGTGACCGACCTTACGACCCGCGCGGACCTCTTTGTCATACCAGTGCAGATGCACGAGCGGCAGCTTCAGCCAGTCGTAGTTCAGATCGGTGCCGATCAGGTTGATCATCACCGACGGGCTGTTCACCACCGGCTGCGGCAGCGGCAGGTCGACGATCGCGCGCAGGTGCAGCTCGAACTGGCTGATGGACGCGCCGTTTTGCGTCCAGTGCCCGCTGTTGTGCACGCGCGGCGCAAGTTCGTTGATCAGCAGACCGGACGGGGTGATAAAGCACTCCATCGCCATGACGCCTACATACCCGAGTTCGTGCATGATGGCAGAGAGCATATCTTCCGCCTGCGCCTGCTGGTCAGCATTGGCGTGCGGGAAGGCGACGCTGGTACGCAGAATGCCGTCCTGATGCAGGTTATGCGTCAGCGGATAAAAGACGGTATGCCCGTTGTGCCCGCGCGCGCCAACCAGCGACACTTCACCGCTAAAGTTGATGCCCTGCTCAACGATGCACTCGCCGTAGCAGTCGTCCGGCAGTTCTGCCGTTTCATCTGCACGCAGGCGCCACTGGCCGCGGCCGTCGTAACCGCCCACGCGGCGCTTCACGATTGCCAGCTCGCCCAGCATCGCGAAAACGTCATTCCACTCGCTTTTATCGGACAGGAGCTGCCACGGCGCGGTCGGCAGACCGAGCTTGTCGAACAGCTGCTTTTGCGTCAGACGGTCGGCGATGATCGGGAACACGTCGCGGTTAACGAAGGCGTTATGACGCGCCAGCTCGCGGGTCAGAGCCGTTTCCGGCCAGCGTTCGATCTCGGCAGTGATCACGCTCTGGTGGAACGGTACGGCTTCCGGTTCGGCGTCCAGCCCGACGGGCCAGACGGCAATACCCAGCGGCTCACCGGCCTGACGCAGCATGCGGCCTAGCTGGCCGTTACCGAGGACGCAAACCTGCTTCATGCCGCACCCCGCGGGTCCGGATTGTCCAGCACCTCGTCGGTCTGGGCTTTACGCCACTCCGCCAGACGCTGGTGTAATGCTTTATCGTGCGTCGCAAGAATTTGCGCCGCCAGCAGGGCGGCATTGGCAGCACCCGCTTTACCAATCGCCAGCGTGCCGACAGGAATACCGCGCGGCATCTGGACGATGGAGTAGAGGCTATCCACACCGCTTAACGCGGCGCTTTGGACCGGAACGCCCAGTACCGGCACCAGGGTTTTGGCGGCAATCATGCCTGGCAGATGTGCTGCGCCGCCCGCACCGGCAACGATCACCTCATAACCCTTCTCTTCGGCGCTTTCGGCGAAGCTGAATAGTTTGTCCGGTGTACGGTGCGCGGAGACCACTTCAACATGGTGCGGAACATTCAGGATTTCAAAGATTTCGGCGGCGAACTGCATGGTAGTCCAGTCGCTTTTGGACCCCATCACGATGGCGACACGCGCCGGATTATTGCGGGAAGACATGCGTCTTAAAACTCCTGTGGTGCGAAACACACTGCTTTCGAGGGCACAGAGAATAGCATGTTATACGGGCAAGGAAAACGGTTGCGCGGTTAAAAGGTGAGCAGTTATGGCGAGAAAGCGATAACAAAAAAGACCGCACGATGGCGGTCTTTTATGTGATGTTACTGAAGATCCCCTGCGGACAGGTTCTCGTTGTCGAACGCGCGGCTGACATCGATATGATTTACCATGCTGGTGTCGGCATTCGAGCCTGATTTTGGCACGGAGATGCGATTCTCCGCGGCCTGTGCGCCAGTGGACACCACGACTGCCAGCAGCAGGGTACTTACGATGCTGATGTTTTTCATTCTCTGTTCCTTCCTCATCGTATTGTCGCTGTCGCACGTCGTAGCTGGCGGCACGGCAATCAGGGTTTTTATTTAGTCAGTTCTGCGGTCATGTACACGCGGTTGTTGACCTTCGCGCTCGTGATTTTATAAGAGGCATTCTGCTCGGCGGCCTGCGCGGCAATTTTCGCTTCTGCGCGGTCAAGGGTAGAGGCGGTTGCGCTCACGCTTTGAGCGAAAGAACCGAAAGAAACCAGGGAAAGAGCGGCAACTGCAACGAAAGTTTTGATGGATTTCATGGTCGTATTCCTTAAGTATTTTATCTGGGATAGGGCGTGTTGCCCTGATGTGATAAATAATAAGCCGACCACGGGCTGATTAAAATCGAAACAATTTGCCGATATTGTTCAAAAAAATAGAATGATAGTGTGAGGGATTAGAACGGAAACGCGATCAGCTCCACGCCCTCTGGCGTGACTTTGACCATGGAGCCTTCGGTGTGCCAGGCACCCAACACCACGCGATGGGCCGCTTCGCCGTTGGCGATAAGGGAATGGACGTCCGGACGGTGCGTATGACCGTGGATCAACCACTGAACGCCATGCTTTTCCATCACGCTCACCACGGCCTGCGGGTTCACGTCCATGATGGTCAGGGATTTGCTGCTGTTGGCGGCTTTACTGCCCGCGCGCATTCTGGCGGCGATGCGGTTGCGGATAAACAGCGGCAGCGCAAGGAACACCTTTTGGATCCACGGGGTGTGGACTTTGGCGCGAAACGCCAGGTAGCCAGTATCGTCGGTGCAGAGCGTGTCGCCGTGCATGATCAGGACCCTGCGGCCATAGAGATCGAGCACCTGCTCTTCCGGCAGCAGCGTCATGCCGCTTTCGCGGGCGTAGCGCTTGCCGATCAGGAAATCACGGTTGCCGTGAATGAAGTAGCAGGGAACGCCGGAATCCACGAGGGCGTGAATGGCGGCTGCCATTTCACGGTGCAGCGGGTTAGGGTCGTCGTCGCCAATCCAGGCTTCAAAGAGGTCGCCCAGGATGTACAGCGCATCGGCGCTTTTCGCTTCACCGCGTAAAAAACGCAGAAAACCGGCGGTTATCGCCGGTTCTTCTGTTTGCAGATGCAGATCCGCAATAAAGAGTGTCGCCACGAATTACTCGCTGACGGTCACGCTTGTAATCACAACGTCTTCTTTAGGAACGTCCTGGTGCATACCGCTGCGGCCAGTAGCGACGGCTTTGATCTTGTCAACCACGTCCATACCTTCAACCACTTCTGCGAATACGCAGTAGCCCCAACCCTGCAGGCTTTCGCCGGAGAAGTTCAGGAAGTCGTTGTCGGCCACGTTGATGAAGAACTGCGCGGTGGCAGAGTGCGGAGCCTGAGTACGGGCCATTGCCAGCGTACCGCGGGTGTTTTTCAGACCGTTGTTCGCTTCGTTTTTGATCGCTTCTTTGGTCTCTTTCTGGTTCATGCCAGGTTCAAAACCGCCGCCCTGGATCATAAAGCCGTTGATCACGCGGTGGAAAATGGTGTTGTTGTAGAAACCTTCGCGGCAGTAGTCCAGGAAGTTTTTAACTGTTTCAGGCGCTTTGTCATCAAAGGTTTTGATTACGATATCGCCATGATTAGTGTGGAAAGTAACCATTTTTGCATCCTGTTCCGTTATTGTGGTACGTCGACCCGCGTTCGGGTCATCTATAGGGGCTTGTTATAGCATAACCACAGGATGCGATCACCTTGCATTGTGTGCTGCTTCGGGTTTGAATTACGGGTAGAATAGCCGGTTTTCAACCACACACGTGTTTACATGGAATCTTCGATGTTAAAAATCTTTAATACAATGACGCGCCAGAAAGAGGAATTTAAACCTATCCATGCCGGGGAAGTCGGCATGTACGTGTGTGGTATTACGGTTTACGATCTCTGTCACATTGGCCATGGCCGTACCTTTGTCGCTTTTGACGTGGTGTCACGCTACCTGCGTTTTCTGGGCTACACCCTTAAATACGTGCGTAACATCACCGACATCGACGACAAAATCATCAAGCGCGCAAATGAAAACGGCGAAAGCTTCGTTGCGCTGGTCGATCGCATGATCGTCGAGATGCATAAAGATTTTGACGCCCTGAATATTCAGCGCCCGGACAGCGAGCCGCGCGCGACCCACCACATTCACGAAATTATTGAGATCACCGAAAAGCTGATCGCACGCGGCCACGCGTACGTTGCGGACAACGGTGACGTGATGTTTTCCGTGCCGACGGACCCAACCTACGGTGCGCTTTCCCGTCAGGATCTGGATCAGCTGCAGGCCGGGGCGCGCGTTGACGTAGTTGACGTGAAGCGTAACCCGATGGACTTCGTACTGTGGAAAATGTCCAAAGAGGGCGAGCCAAGCTGGCCATCCCCGTGGGGCGAAGGCCGTCCGGGCTGGCACATTGAATGTTCCGCGATGAACTGCAAGCAGCTGGGCAAGCACTTCGACATTCACGGCGGCGGTTCGGACCTGATGTTCCCGCACCATGAAAATGAAATCGCGCAGTCCACCTGCGCCCACGGCGGCGAGTACGTTAACTACTGGATGCACTCCGGCATGGTAATGGTTGACCGCGAGAAGATGTCTAAATCGCTGGGTAATTTCTTCACCGTGCGCGACGTGCTGAAGTATTACGATGCGGAAACCGTGCGCTACTTCCTGATGTCCGGCCACTATCGCAGCCAGCTGAACTACAGCGAAGAGAACCTGAAACAGGCGCGCTCGGCGCTGGAGCGTCTGTACACCGCGCTGCGCGGTACCGACAGATCAGTTCCTGCTGCGGGCGGCGAAGCGTTCGAAGCCCGCTTTGTTGAGGTGATGAACGACGACTTCAACACCCCGGAAGCGTACTCCGTGCTGTTCGACATGGCGCGCGAAGTAAACCGCCTGAAGTCAGAAGATATGGCCGCGGCGAATGCGCTGGCATCCCATCTGCGTAAGCTCTCCTCCGTGCTCGGCCTGCTGGAGCAGGATCCGGACGCGTTCCTGCAGAGCGGTGCGCAGGCGGATGACGGTGAAGTGGCGGAAATTGAAGCGTTGATCAAAGCGCGTCTGGAAGCGCGTCAGGCAAAAGACTGGGCGGCGGCAGATGCGGCGCGTAACCGTCTGACCGAGATGGGCATCATTCTGGAAGATGGCCCGCAGGGAACGACCTGGCGTCGTAAGTAATTTTCCCCTCACCCTAACCCTCTCCCGCAGGGAGAGGGAATTGTTAGGTTTTCTCCCTCTCCCCGTTGGAGAGGGCCGGGGTGAGGGCATCAGCGCGCACGTTTCCTCCACCACAGCAACCCCATCAGCACGACTCCCGGCAGCCACACCCACAGCAGTTCTGACACGATCACCTGATGCCCGTACGGCGTGGTATAGCGCGACAGCGCAAACGGCGCGACCTTAATGACCTGCCACGGCGCAAAGAAGCGTTCATCTGACCACGGCCACAGCCAGCCGACGCCTTTCCCGCCCGTGGTAATCGAATCCAGCAGGCTGTGCGACAGCAAAGACACGGTTAAAAACAGCCAGCACCGCGCCAGGCTGGCCCGGAACCATCGTCGGCCAATCAGCACGCAGAGTATCGGCACCACAAAGGCGAACAGCAGGGAGTGGGTAAAGCCGCGATGGCCAAAAACATTGCCGTACGCGACGCCGAACTTGAACGCCAGCACGTCGGCATCCGGCAGCATGGCGAGGACAATCCCGGCAAACAGCAGGCGGGGAGGAATCACTTTGGTTCCGAAGCCTAAGCCCAGACAAAGCGGAACAGCGGCGTGCGTAATAACGGTAGGCATTGCGATTATCCATGGCAAATCATGGAAATATAGCAGCAATCCCGCGCCGGCAGATCCGCGTCAAATTCTTATTTTTACGCCGACTCGCGTGCGATAAGCTGCCCGGAAAGCGTAATGCGCTGGGTTTGCAGCGTCGGCTCCTTCAGCGTGCGAATAATCAGCCCGGCAGCCTGACGCCCGGTCTCTTCGCTGGCGGACGACACGTAGGTGAATGACGGCGAGGTGAGGTTAACGTGGAGCATATCTTCGAAACCGACCAGCGCGACCTGCTGCGTCAGAAACACATCTTTACCCACCGTTCGTCCCACCTGATGAATACCGGAGATGGAGCCGATCATGGCATCCGGAGAGTGGCAGAGGAGGGCGGTGATGGTGTTGTTTTTTTCCAGCAGCTGGCGGGTGGCGAAACCCGCAGCCAGGGTGTCATCGCTGCAGGCCGGAGAATATTCATCGCGCCAGACCAGCCCGTTCTGCGTCATCGCGCTGCGAAAACCGAGCAGGCGCTGTTCGCGAATAAGGCAGCCTTCACGTCCGCCAATGTAGGCGATATTGCGATGGCCGCGCTCGATAAGATAACGCACCGCCAGATTTGCCGCCTGACGGTTATCGCGCATCACCAGATTGCATTTTTCATCCAGCAGCGACTGCGAGACCACCACCAGCGGCAGCGGGCAGCGGCGAATCTGCTCCGGCAGGGTAGACGTGCGGGTATCGGAGGCCAGATAGATAACCCCGGCGACGCCCTGCTGCTTAAACGACAGCAGGCAGCGCTCAAGATGGTCATGGTCGTTCTGGGGCTGGCCGAGAAAAACCATATACCCCTGTTTTTCAAGATCCTGGACGATGCTCGCCATCACCTTGATGGAGAAACTGTCGCTAAAGTCACGGAGGATCAGGCCAATCAGATTGGACGTGTTGGCGCGGAGATTGGCAGCGGCAACGTTATGAACATAGCCCAGCGTATTGATGGCAGCGTTGACCTTCTCGATCGTTGCCTCTGAGATTTTCCCTTTCTGGCGCAAAACCAGCGAGACGGTTGAGACCGACACGCCCGCGTGCTTTGCGACATCAATAATGCTGACTTTCTTCAAAACCGCTCCCTGAAATTCACCGATTATCAGTCAGATACGACAATGCGTCTCCCAGACTACAGGAGACGCGTCGTTCAGGCATCTTATTATTTGCCGATCATGGTGGACATGGTCTGGGCGATAAACTGTGCTCTGGCACCGAAAATCACCTGAATACCGTTGTCGCCGACGAAGACCACGCCGCGCGCGCCGAGTCCGTTCAGGCCGTCTCTGTCTACCACCTCGCTTTTTGCGACTTCCAGGCGCAGGCGGGTGATACACGAGCCGACGGAGTCGATGTTATGCGCCCCGCCCAGCAGGGTAATGATCTCGGTCGCGAGTTCTGAATCAGACTTATCATCCGCGTTGGCGGTCACTTCAGTGCGGCCCGGCGTTTTCACGTCGAAACGACGGATCACAAAGCGGAACGTGAAGTAATAAATCAGGCCCATTGGAATGCCGATGATAATCGCATTCAGGAAGTTGGTCTGATAACCGTTAAAGGACGGCAGGATCCCGAATGACAGATAGTCGATAAAGCCCGCGGAGAAGGACTTGGCGATATGCGCATGCAGCAGATACATGGTCATGTAGGCCAGGCCCGCCATGATGGCGTTAAAGACGTACAGAATCGGCGCCACGAAGATAAAGGTAAACTCGACCGGTTCGGTGATCCCCGTCAGGAAGCAGGTCAGCGCCGCAGAGAACAGAATACCGGCCGCGATTTTCTTATTCTTCGTATGGGCTTCGTGATACATCGCCAGGCACGCGGCGGGCAGCGCGAACAGCATCAGCGGGAATTCGCCCTGCATGAATTTACCGGCATTCTGGTAGGTGTCGCTGCTGAAGGATTTCACTCCTTCTTCCAGCATCTTGAACCAGATGGTCTGGTCGCCGTGGATCACCTGTCCTGCCTGGGTGGTATAATCCCCGAACGAATACCAGAAGGACGGATACCAGATGTGGTGCAGGCCGAGCGGGATCAGCGCGCGCTCTACCAGACCGAAGATAAAGGTCGACGCCGCCTGATTATCGCCGTTAACCACCACGGAGAGCGCGTCGATACCGGCCTGGATATGCTGCCACACGTACGGCAGCAGCAGACCCATCAGGAACGAGAGGAACGCCGTTGCAATGGCCACGAAGCGCTTGCCGGAGAAGAAGCCCAGGAACTCCGGCAGCTGCATGGTGTGGAAGCGGTTATAGCACCAGGCCGCGAGAATACCGCAGATCAGGCCGCCGAAGACGCCCATCTGCAGCGTCGGGATGCCGACGACCATGGCGTATTTCCCGCCCTGGGAGGCCATTTCCGGCGTGATGCTCAGCACGGTGCTGATGGTGATATTCGTGACAAACACCGACACCGCCGCAGACAGCGCGGCGATACCGGATTCTGACGCCAGACCCACGGCGGAGCCAATGGCAAACAGCATCGGCAGGTTATCAAAGATAACCCCGCCCGCGTTCATCATCAGCGGCAGATGGAACTTATCGCCGAAGGCCAGCAGCAGGCCCGCAGCGGGAAGCAGTGAAATTGGCAGCATTAAGGCGCGACCAATCATCGATAACTTAGACAGCGATTTAACAAACCCTGATATCAGACTCATGCTGATTTCCCCCGAGTAGCGCTTTTTTGGCGCTGTTATTGTAAGTAGAACGTTTTAGTAGAACGTTCTACTTATCGTGGGCAAAGAGTGAAAAACGCGCAACAGAATTTTCATATTTCAACAGATGAAATAGTGATTATTTGAAGTTGATCGATAAATAACCGCGATGGGTGTGAGGGGATTTAATATTCCCTCTCCCTGTGGGAGAGGGTTGGGGTAAAGGCATAAAACGGCTCAGGCCGTAACGGTTACGCTCTGTCCT
The DNA here is from genome assembly GCF_056856775.1 of Enterobacter sp. QK-SA4. Taxonomy (NCBI): domain Bacteria; kingdom Pseudomonadati; phylum Pseudomonadota; class Gammaproteobacteria; order Enterobacterales; family Enterobacteriaceae; genus Enterobacter; species Enterobacter sp. QK-SA4. The sequence goes on along the minus strand of NZ_JBXFXH010000007.1, from coordinate 3,610,798 downwards.
TCAAAGCTCACGGTCTGACCCGCGACAATCTTGCAGCGCTTGCGCGTTTCTACCACGCCGTCGACTTTTACTCGCCCGTCGGCGATCACGATTTTCGCCTGCGCACCGCTTTCGCTCCAGCCTTCCAGCTTCAGCAGATCGCACAGCTCAACGTGCGGGTGTTTACCTAATGAAAAAGTCGCCATCTTACGCGTCCTCTACGTCGTGATATTCTTCGCACGCCTGCAGCGTGTTCTGAATCAGCGTTGCTACGGTCATCGGGCCTACGCCGCCCGGTACTGGGGTAATGTAAGAGGCGCGAGCCGCGGCGTCTTCGTACACTACGTCGCCGACCACTTTGCCGTTTTCCAGACGGTTAATCCCAACGTCCACGACAATCGCGCCCTCTTTGATCCACTCGCCCGGAATAAAGCCCGGCTTGCCGACCGCGACGATCAGCAGATCGGCGTTCTCGACGTGGTGACGCAGGTTTTTGGTGAAGCGGTGGGTCACGGTGGTGGTGCACCCGGCCAGCAGCAGCTCCATGCTCATCGGGCGGCCCACGATGTTGGAGGCACCGATAACCACGGCGTTCAGACCGTAGGTGTCGATGTTATAGCGCTCCAGCAGAGTTACAATGCCGCGCGGCGTACACGGGCGCAGGCGCGGCGCGCGCTGGCACAGACGGCCAACGTTGTACGGATGGAAACCGTCCACGTCTTTATCCGGTGCAATACGCTCCAGCACCTTCACGTTGTCGATGCCTGCAGGCAGCGGCAGCTGAACCAGAATACCGTCGATCTCTTTATCGGCATTCAGGGTGTCAATAAGTTCCAGCAGCTCTGCTTCGCTGGTGGTTTCCGGCAAATCGTAAGAGCGGGAGACGAAGCCCACCTCTTCACACGCTTTGCGCTTGCTGCCGACATAAATTTGCGATGCCGGGTTGCTGCCAACCAGCACAACGGCCAGCCCGGGGGCGCGTTTTCCGGCAGCTTTACGCGCCTTCACTTTTTCCGCGACCTCAGAGCGCACCTGCTGCGCAATCGTTTTACCGTCAATAATCTTTGCTGCCATCAGAGAGAAGATTCCGTCTGTAACGTTTGAAAGGGGGGATGGCGTGTATTTTGTCAGAAGCGAGCGTCGCTGTCAGTCACCCTTTACGCGTTTTTATCAGGGAGACGCAAAAACCCTTCTTAGGGGATGGTCAATTTCTTAGGCGGTATTAGGATGTGACCTGGCGAAATGGCAGCGTTTTGACATATTTAAAAAACGCGTCCTGAGCTACTTTGTCTCCTCCGAAATAAGCTTTCAATTAATCAATTGAACGTATTTCTTATTCCCGATTATTCGCGGGAAGGGTTATTTACATTTTAAAGGAATAGACATGAAACTCAGCAACATTGCTTCTACTGTTATTGCTACTTTGGCCCTGGTTGCAGGTGCCGCAAATGCAGCAGATCCTGCTGCGCCGGTTTCCGTTAATGGCGGTACCGTACATTTTAAAGGTGAGCTGGTTAACGCGGCTTGTTCAGTAAATACTGATTCTTCCGAGCAGACCGTTAATCTGGGCCAGTATCGTACCGCGAAATTTACCAAAGTGGGCGACACCACCTCTAATATTCCATTCAACATTGAACTGAATGATTGCGATCCGCTGGTTGCCAAAACTGCCGCTGTTGCGTTCACCGGTCAGATCGACCCAACCGACAAAACCCTGCTGGCCGTGACCTCCGGTAACAACGACAACACCGCGAAAGGCGTGGGTATCGAGATCCTCGACAGCAAATCCAGCGTTCTGACCCCAGACGGTGCGACCTTCTCTGCTGCGCAGACGCTGATCGAAGGGACGAACACCCTGAAGTTCACCGCGCGTTACAAATCAACGGCTGCCACCACTGAGCCAGGCCAGGCGAACGCTGACGCCACCTTCGTAATGAAATACGAGTAATTCCTCCGCACAGGGATGTTCAGGCCTCAGGGACGAGGCCCGTCATACGCAAATGCCAGGAACGAAGGATGACAAGGACTGGAACACTACTGCTGTTAACCCTTGCGATGGCTTGTCCGGCATCGGCGCATACCGTGGTGATCGAAGGTGGCAAGGTTCATCTCCGGGGTGAACTGGTGAACGGCGGCTGTGCCGTGGCGCCCGACAGCCAGAATATGCGCATCGACATGGGGCAGTACCGAACCAATTCATTTTCCGGTGTGGGCAGTTTTTCCACGGTTAACGTGCCTTTTACCGTGCGGCTGCTGGACTGCAGCGTTGATGTTTCGCGCACCGTGGGGATCCAGTTTCAGGGCGTGACGCCCGCAGAAGATCCGCAGGTCTTTCTGGCGACATCGCGGCCGGGGGAAACGCCTGTCAGCAGCGGCGTGGGGCTGGCGCTCTTTGACGAACAGCAGCGTCAGATTATCCCAAACGCCACGGCCGTCAGCTGGCTGCCGATCGATACCCGCGAGCTCGCGTTCCATTTTAGCGCCCGCTATCGGGCTATTTCCGAACACCTCGAGCCAGGCAAAATTCAGTCGGATGTCTGGTTTACGTTGATTTATCCATAACACCTGCGAACACATTATTAAAGGTACGGTTGTGATGAATACCCTAATTAAACCAGGACTTTTTTTATCGTTTATTTTGATGATGGTTTCTGCCTGCGCAAATGCTTCCGGCGGTATTGCGCTGGGGGCCACGCGCGTTATTTATCCCGCAGAGGCGAAGCAAACGTCGCTGGCGATCACCAACAGCAACAAACAGGAACGCTATTTAATTAACGCGTGGATCGAAAATGCGAGCGGGCAAAAAGAAAAAACCTTTGCCGTCACTCCGCCCCTGTTTGTCAGCGAGCCGAACAGTGAAAACACGCTGCGTATTATTTACGCCGGGCCAGCGCTGCCAGCCGATCGTGAATCGCTCTTTTACATGAACGTGAAGGCGATCCCGTCGGTGAACAAAGCGAAAACGGAAAACAATAACGTGCTGCAGCTGGCGATCCTCTCACGCATCAAGCTGTTTGTGCGCCCGAACAACCTGGCGATGCAGCCGGAAGAGGCGCTTTCCCAGCTGCGGTTTGAGCGCGCGGGCAGCCATCTCAAGGTCAGCAACGCATCCCCGTATTACATCACCCTCGTCAATCTGAAGATGGGCGGGCAGACGCTGGAAAACCTGATGGTTGCGCCGAAAAGCTCGGCACAGCAGGTGCTGCCAGCCGGTGCCAGCGGCACGCTTTCCTGGCAGAGCGTGAATGACTACGGTGCCATCACTCCGGCGCGTAGCGTTAACCTGTGAGCAGAGTCAGGGCGATGAAAAACCACCAGGGACGTTACTGCCCGGTTGCGCTGGCGCTGATGGCTGCGCTCTGGCCGCAGGCTGGCTGGAGCGAAAGTTATTTCAACCCGGCCTTCTTGTCCGACGACACCGCCAGCGTGGCGGATTTGTCGCGTTTTGAACAAGGACACCAGCAGGCACCCGGCGTTTATCGCGTGGATATCTGGCGTAACGATGAGTTTATCGGTACCCAGGACGTGCGTTTTGAGCAGGCCGAGAACACGCCGCCGGTGGCGGGCGGTTTGTCGGCCTGCATTACGCGCGCGATGCTCGATCGCTTTGGCGTCAACGTCGCGGCGTTTCCCGAGCTGGCTAAGGTACAGGGTGACACCTGCGTTCCGTTGACCACGGCCATACCCGGCAGCGAAACGGTATTCAACTTTGCCTCTCAGCGTCTGGACGTCAGCCTGCCGCAGGTGGCGTTGCAAAACAGCGCCCGGGGCTACATTCCGCCTGAACAGTGGGATGAAGGCATTCCCGCCGCGCTGGTGAACTACAGCTTCACCGGTAACCGGGGAAGCGAAGACGACAGCTATTATCTGAACCTGCAGAGCGGGTTGAACTATGGCGCTTGGCGTTTACGTAACAACGGCGCATGGCGGTACACGCAGAATAACGGGCAGCGGCATAGCGAGTGGCAGAATATCGGCACCTGGGCGCAGCGCACCGTCATCCCGCTTAAAAGCGAACTGGTGCTGGGCGACAGCAATACCGGGAATGACGTCTTCGACAGCATGGGTTTTCGCGGCGGGCGGCTCTTCTCGTCTGACAGCATGTACCCGGACAGCCTGCAGGGCTACGCGCCGACCGTGCGCGGGATCGCCCGTACGCCAGCAAAAGTGGTGGTTCGCCAGAACGGCTACGTTATCTATCAAAGCTATGTGCAGCCGGGCGCATTTGCGATTACCGATCTTAACCCGACCTCCTCAAGCGGTGACCTGGAAGTCACGGTCGAAGAGAAAGACGGCACCCAGCAGCGCTATACCGTGCCGTACTCCACCGTCCCGCTTCTGCAGCGTGAAGGGCGCTGGAAGTATGATCTCGTTGCCGGGGATTACCGCAGCGGTAACAGCGATCAGGATACGCCGTTCTTCACTCAGGGCACCCTGATTACCGGGCTTGCCAACGGTTACACGCTCTACGGCGGTACGCAGCTGGCGTCACGCTATACCGCGGTGGCCGTCGGGGCCGGGAAAAACCTGGGCGACTGGGGCGCGGTCTCGCTCGATATCACCCACGCCCGCAGCCAGCTCGCGGACGACAGCAAGCATGAAGGCCAGTCTCTGCGCTTCCTCTACGCGAAATCCCTTAACGGCTTCGGCACCAACTTCCAGCTGCTGGGCTACCGCTACTCCACAAAAGGGTTTTACACCCTCGACGATGTCGCCTGGCGCTCAATGGAGGGCTATCAGTATGCCGATAGCCAGAACGATAACGATGTGCCGGACGTGCAGAGCTATCACAACCTGACGTGGAATAAAAAAGGCCGTTTCCAGCTCAACGTTTCTCAGTCTCTCGGGGACTACGGCTCGGTCTATATCTCCGGCAGCGAGCAGACCTACTGGGGAACAGACGAGACGAACCTCTGGTACCAGCTGGGCTACGCGGGCGGCGTGAAGGGGATCAACTACTCCGTCTCGTGGTCGTGGAACAAATCCGTGGGGATAGACGGTACCGATCGGATCGCGTCGTTTAACGTCTCCGTGCCGTTCAGCCTCTTTACCCGCCAGGGCTATCGCCGGGACAGCGCGATTGACCGCGCCTACGCTACGGCATCCGCCAGTCGAAACAGTGATGGCGACACAAGCTGGCAAACCGGCGTCAGCGGAACGCTGCTGGAGGACCGCAACCTGAACTACAGCGTGACTCAGGGACACGCCAGCACCAACGGCTCAAGCGGAAGCGCCAGCGCCAACTGGCAGGCGACCTACGGCACGCTGGGCGTGGGCTACAACTATTCCCGCGATCAGCACGATCTCAACTGGCAGCTCTCCGGTGGGGTGGTCGGCCACGCCGACGGCGTGACCTTCAGCCAGCCGCTGGGCGACACCAACGTGCTGATCAAAGCGCCGGGGGCATCGGGCGTCAGTATTGAAAACCAGACCGGCGTGAAAACCGACTGGCGAGGCTACGCGGTGATGCCGTATGCCACCGTCTATCGTTACAACCGCGTGGCGCTGGATACCAACACCATGAGCAACAACACCGATATCGAAAACAACGTGAGCAGCGTGGTGCCGACCAAAGGCGCGCTGGTACGCGCCAGCTTTGATACCCGCATTGGCGTGCGCGCCCTGCTGACGGTAACGCGCGGCAACCAGCCGGTGCCGTTCGGCGCGGTGGTACGCGAAACCAAAAGCGGCGTGACCAGCATGGTGGGGGATGACGGGCAAATTTACCTGAGCGGGCTGCCGCTGGAAGGCGAACTGCTGATCCAGTGGGGCGACGGGGCGCAGTCCCAGTGTCGCGCGCCTTACAGCTTGCCTGAAAAGAGCCTGCAACAGGCGATCACACTGAAGGGGATTCGCTGTGAATAAAACCCAACTCTTTGCCTTGTCGCTTCTGGCGTTACTGCCCGCGACAAACGCGTTAGCCACCGTGTGCGTCAATGAAAACGGCGTGCCGACGGAAGTACATTACGACCTGACGGATAAATTCAACAGCTCGAATAACCAGATTGGGCAGGTCGTGACGCTCAGCGAGAAATCGCAGTGGGTAGGGGTGAATGCCGTATGCCCTAAGGGCACGACCGGGAATACCACCAAGCGCAGCTATGTGACCGATTATCCGGTAACGGGAACGAGCGATGGCTATCAATATCTGAAGCTTAACGACTATCTGGACGGGGCGATGAAAATTACGGACAGCTATGCTGGCGTATTTTATCCGCCAAAAAACTATATCCAGATGGGGAGCCATCCTAACGTCTCCAAAAACAAACCGTTTGGCGTGCAGGACTCCAGCCTGGTCTTCCGTCTTAAGGTGACCCGGCGTTTTATTAACATGGTCGTGATCCCGCGCGCCACCATGTTCCGCGTTTACGTCACCACTACCTCTTCCGATCCGCTCACCACGCCGGTCTATACCATCAGCTACAGCGGTACCATCCAGGTACCGCAAAGCTGCGCCATCAATGCCGGTAACGTGGTGGAGTTTGATTTCGGTGACATTGGCGCCTCCCTGTTCAGCAAGGCGGGCGTGGGTAACAAGCCTGAAGGAGTCTCATCGCAAAGCAAAACCATCGCCATCAAATGCACCAACGTGGAGGCGAACGCCATGCTGACGATGCGCGTCGAGGCGGAAAAAGTCTCTGATAATGTGCTGGTGTCGGATAACCCGGACGTGGGGTTCATCATCGCCAACGAGAGCGGGGCGCCGCTGACGCCCAACAACCTGACAAGCAAAATTCCGTTCCGTCTCGACGACAGCGCGCAGGCTCAGGTGGGGATCCGGGTCTGGCCGGTGAGCGTGACGGGCAATAAGCCAGCGGAAGGGCGCTTCACCTCGCGCGGATACCTGCGCGTGGATTACGACTAAGGAGCCGATATGCGAAACGGGATCCGTTTTATCACCGTAGCGCTCTTTGCGCTTTGCACCCAGGCTCAGGCGGACACCGCGTTGGGCGAAATTAACATTCGGCTCTACGGCAATATCGTCGATTTTACCTGCGTTGCCGAGGGCAGCGACAGCGACAAGGCCGTCCCGCTGGGCACCTGGCCCACGAAACAGCTCAGCACCACCGGGAGCCGCACGCAGCCTATGCCGTTTACGCTGAAGCTGACCGGCTGCCCGCCGGGCGCGGCGTCCATTACGTTTTCAGGTAAAGCCGACGGGAGCAATAGCGGCTTGCTGGCGCTGAATGACGCCAGTACTGCAAGCCATGTCGCCGTTGAGATCAGGGATGCGGATAAAACTCGCCTGGCGCTTCAGCAGGCCAGCCAGCCGGTTTCGGTTGACGCACAGGGAAATGCGACGCTGTCGTTTTATGCCAATTATATTGCCACTGCCGATAACCCTCAGCCCGGACGGGCTGATGCGGATGCCACCTTCATGATTAATTATAATTAGCACTGACCGCACTCCCTGCAGCTCAGATAAGCTGCAGGGAGTGAATTCAGGTTATAGCAGTTCGTGGGCTTTGGCGTAATCAATTAATTCTACGATGCTTTGCACACCCAGCTTGGAATAAATATTGGATTTATGCGCGCTAATGGTCTTGTTGCTTAAAAGCAGCTGTTCAGCAATTTCCTTGTTGGATAATCCATTCGCCAGATACCGTAATACCGTAACCTCGCGATTCGATAATGGCATATCTACTGCCATCCCTTTCCCGGAACCCAAATGGTTTATAAAGTTCAACGTCTCTGACGGGAAAAAGGAATAGCCCATCAGAATCATTTCTACGGCGTTGTAGATCTCACCCAAATCTTTTCGTTTACTGACGAAGCCATTTGCCCCGGCGCGAATGGCGCGACCCGCGTAAAACAACTCTGATTTAGACGAGAGGAACAGAACCTTAATGTTTTTGTTTAAGTTCCTGATTCTCTTTAGTAAAGAGAAGGCATCCGTGCCCGTGAGTTCAATGTCAAGGATCACCAGATCGATAGGGTGATTGCGGATACAGTCAAGGACTTCATGGCTATCGCCAGACTTGAGCTTGACTGCGATATTCTTATTTTTCTGTAGCAGGACCTCTATCGACATTCTGACGATAGGATGTTCGTCCATAATGATAACGGATGCCGGTTTCATTTTTAATGCCTCAGATTGTTAAAAGCGTTATACAGAGTTTGGTAAAACTCTCGAAATGCCGGAAGGATATAATGTGCAGATCCCTGTACCGTAGTATTTCCCTGGGAAGAGCGAAAGCATCCTTGTTTACGTAATGAAAAGAACTATGCCTCAGCGCGGTCATCTCATTAGGCTGGTGTTGGCAAAAAGGTTTTTCTTATTCAGATTTGATACGCATCTTATTATACAGGGTAAGTTTTTTCCGAAAACCCTGTAAATTAATATGAGGGTATTGGTTTGTATTATCTTCTGGATATGAATCGCTATTTTTTTAAAAATAGCGGAAATGTCCTGTTATCCCATTTACCGCATATTTTCATCTTTATGTAATAACAAAAAATAACAGATATCGCTGTATGTTGATCAATTGTTAACAAAAATACGCCTCTTTGAAAGGGACGAACCCGCAAACGTGAGGTTAAAAATTGCCCTCGCAGGCCGTCAGACCTTCATCTGAAAGCGCCCAGGTTTACCCGAAGGCCCGCATCTCCTGCACAGGAGAACATGCTGCCCGCTTCGCTTTTTACTCCTGGCAGTTGTCGTTAAGCTGCTTGTTTTTACATCATTATCATCTTGTTAACGCCTTCTGCATTCGCTTAACGGATGGAGGAAAGTGCTGCCGTTCCGCTAATTTGTGGCATTTCACAAGGTTCGCGCCCATAAATTAGGAATAGTTATAAATTCGATTTTATTGTTAAAAATTAACATTTTCGCAACACAGGTGGTAAGTAAATTCTTAAACCGCTTTAGGAAATAAGGGGTTAGGTGGTGAGTGAAAACGTGCAGTCTGAGAGGTTATTAAGAAGATGGAGCAATTCCTGGCGATGGCTTAGCCCCAGCTTTAGGAGGATGCAGCTGAGACGATAGATAATGCGGCTATAGGGGCGATTCTGCATAAGGGCAATCTGACGCAATGTCCTGCCCCGGGAAAGCTCCTGCAGGATGGGCCATTCGTTGCGCGAGAACCAGTCTTTCTCGGTACCCAGCGGAGGTAGGGTATCCAACAGGCTGTGCTGGAGCGCAGCGGCGCTCAGCTGACGTTCGAGCACATGAAAAGGACCCGCCGCTTTGCAGAAGAGGCGGGTATCGTAATTATCGGCCCGGACCAGCAGCCAGGGCGTCAGGAACGGAGGAAACAGGCTATGCCGTCTCAACTGATCCAGTTTCTCCAGAAGCCCCGTGGACCGGCTTTCAATATCCACGACCAGGCGGGCTGAAGGCCACTGCGTTTGAGCGATAAGGGCGTCGTCCAGCGTGGCGTAGTCGCAGCAGCTGCTCAGGGGAAACTGGGCGTTGAGAAAACCGGTGCGCAGGTAGTGATCCTCCGTCACCAGAAGGATAAACGGGGCGTCGGTTTTGCGGGGCTGGCTGATAGACTGGCTCAAAAATTCGAGCCGGTCGAAAAAGGGGGGAGCAAAAGGTGAGCGCGTAAATCCCAGTGCATCACTTCCTGTACGCCGCCGCCGGTAACGGCGCACTGTCATTCGCATGGTCTCCCTCCTGGAAATGGCTTTTTAATCCTCCGGCCATGTCCAGGACGGCCAGTAATATCCCTGGCCGAGGTCTGCGCCTGCCTGCAGTGCCCAGGTACGATCGCGTTCAGTCTCAATACCTTCAATAAGCACTTTCCCGGCAAGCTGAAAGCAAAGGGAAACCAGTTGCCTCAGCGCAGGGGTGTCGCGTAAACGCCAGAATGCTTCCTTATCTATTTTGATGCCGCTTAACGGGAGTCGGCAGGATAAAAACGACTGCACGGTGACGTCATCCACGTCATCAAGCCAGATTGCGTGTCCCTGTCTGCTAAGTTGCCGCAAATTTTGAACGACATGCTGCTTCTCGACGAGGGGCAGCGCTAAAAAGGACGCGAGATCGACAATCTCAATATTGAGCGACACGTCTGGCAACCGGATAAGTCGCTGAAAAGAGGCTGTCTCTGTCAGGACGGTTATCGGCAGATTAATAAAAAGATTATGACCGTGCGGCGCATTTTTTAACGCGCTAAGCTGCGCTTCAAGCAGCGCTATCGACCAGTCTGCGGACCGTTCGCAAAAAAAGTCCTCGCTGTGTCGCGTGTCGGACAGAACGCTAAGTACCTCCACGCCAACCAGGCGCAAGGAGGAAAGGGCGACGATGGGCTCAAGCTTAATGCCGACGATGTCCTGAGAAATGTACTGTAACCGGGGGGGCGTATCGATCAGGTTTTGCGCTGTCACTCCATTGTCCTGTTGTCTGCCAGCCTCCAGGCGGCCGGGATACCTGACTCTAGTGTGACGAGCTGACGTTCAGGAAAACAGCAGGCGTTACTTAAATGCAACTAAGCCTTTTCGCAGCGCCAAATTTTACGGTGAAACAGGGCGAAATGTTGAGAAAATAGCCGTATTTACAATCGGCTAGTGGTAATTGCCGTGTAAAGCGGAAAAGGCATTGACTCACTTGCCATTGACCGTATAATTCTTCGCGTTTCACCACCGCGAAGTACACGCATATCAGTGCGCCCTTAGCTCAGTTGGATAGAGCAACGGCCTTCTAAGCCGTAGGTCGTAGGTTCGAATCCTACAGGGCGTGCCATTTGATCCCAGTAATCCCCAGTCTCCATCGCCAAACTTGAACTGAAACATATCCCTGCTTAACTCAATGGTGATTAATCCTGTGATGAGGGCTCACCCATGGCATATGTCGACAAAGCGCTTCGGTTTAATCCTGCCTCACCTGTCTTTCAGGAAAATCTTCATGACGTCTATCACCATATGCGAAACCACCAGCCGGTGACGCGAATCGGGAAAACATGGGTGCTTACCCGCTATCAGGACGTGTATCAGGCAATGAAGGAGCGTGCGTTCGTCTCTTCAGGTATCCCTGAAGATGTGCATGCTGCGCTGGAAAAAGAGTCTTTTAACCTTCCGCCTCGGCTTCGGGATCTTCTTTACGGTATTGTCCTTTTTGAGGAGGGCAGTGTTCATCGCATCCACCGTCAGGCTCTGCAGGCCCTGTTTACCGGCGAATCCTGGGGGGCATTAACCCAACTCATTTCACACGAATCACATTCATTGGTAGCCGCTTTACCCACAATTCGCCCGTTTGACGGAATTCGCGAGATTGCGGCGCCGCTATGGGGAAAGGTTTTCACCGCGTGGCTTAACCTGCCTCAGGCGCAACAGGAGGTGGTGGAGCAAGAGAAAAGTGCCATCAGGCTATTGCTGGATCCCAGTGCCATTGACCGTGAGGGGCTTCAGAGGCTGATAAAAGCGCTATCCCGTCTGGATGATAGTTTTCGCCAGCTTGCACAGGCGCACAGAGAAGGTTACGACTCTCTGTTTTATCGCAGCCTGCTGAAAGGATATGGCGGACAGGGGGATGCGCTTTATGAGCGGTTTAGCACGGACTGCATCACGATGCTTATCGGCGGCAGTGAAACCAGCGAAGCATTAACCGGAAACCTGCTCTATATGCTGGCACTGCATCCGGAATTGCAGGCGGATGTCAGAAATAACACGCTGCGGATGAAAGAGATAGTAAGCGAAACGATGCGCTTTGAATCCCCGCTTCAGATGGGCAGGCGGAAGGTTGCGGCTCCTGTGCACTTTCTGGGGCGTGAACTGAAGGCCGGGGATAACGTGTTGCTTTGCCTTGGCTCCGCCAACCGGGATGAACGCGTATTTGAAGAGGCGTCGCGCTTTATTCCGGGTAGAAAGAATGCACAGCGACAGCTGGGATTTGGTGCAGGGGTGCACCAGTGCATCGGGCAACTGCTGGCACAGTTTCAGGCTGAAAACCTGGCGACGGCCTTGAACAAGCGAGGGATTATCGCTCTGGACGGCGAGGCGAAATGGTCGAATAGAAGCCTGATCCTGAGAACGCTGGAGACACTTCCGCTTAAGATCGACTAGTGCCATAACAGGACGATGAGATGAAGGGAATCATTTTTTCTTATGCCCTGCGGCCTGGATCTTTTTATTCTTTTCTTTTCAGTTAAATAACGGATTAATAAATAGAGTGCTAATTATCTTTTATTAGCGCCGCCCTTAAGGATTTCTTAATCTATATTTTCGTCCATTCTTAAGTCTGGTTTTTTATCATTTTAAGTTCCATAAAAAAGAAATTTTACACTTTTACGCGTAAACTGGATTGATACTAATTATCATTAGCGTTGTTGTATGCTTTAATCCTGTCCCACAAAGCTATGAGTCGTTAATCACGTTGGTCTATTAAGGATATGTTCATGAATTCTCGCCTGCTGTCCTGCTTCTCGCTTGCCTTGTTGTCTTCATCACTTTTCCTTTCTACACAATCGGTTGCGGCCGATAACAGCGAAGGTATCGTTGTTTATAACGCGCAGCACGAAAACCTGGTGAAGTCGTGGGTGGACGGTTTTACTAAAGAAACCGGCATTAAAGTCACTCTGCGTAATGGCGATGACAGCGAGCTGGGTAACCAGCTGGTTCAGGAAGGCAGTGCGTCACCGGCAGACGTGTTCCTGACGGAGAACTCGCCTTCAATGGTGCTGGTGGATAACGCCAACCTGTTTGCGCCGCTGGATGCAGACACCCTGAAGCAGGTACCGGCAGAATATCGTCCGGCGCACGGCCGCTGGATTGGCATCGCGGCCCGCAGCACGGTGTTTGTGTATAACCCGGAAAAACTGAACGAACAGCAGCTGCCTGAATCGCTGATGGATCTGGCAAAGCCAGAGTGGAAAGGCCGCTGGGCGGCATCACCGTCAGGCGCGGATTTCCAGGCCATCGTGAGCGCGATGCTGGCGCTGAAAGGCGAGAAGACCACGCTGGAATGGCTCAAGGCGATGAAAGCCAATTTCGTTGCCTATAAAGGCAACAGCACCGTGATGAAAGCGGTCAATGCCGGTCAGATTGATGGCGGCGTGATTTATCACTACTACCGTTTTGTCGATCAGTCCAAAACCGGTGAAAACAGCAAAAACACCCAGCTCTACTACTTCAAACACCAGGATCCGGGCGCGTTTGTGAGCCTCTCCGGCGGCGGCGTGCTGGCATCCAGCAAGCATAAAGCGCAGGCGCAGGCCTTCATCAAATACATTACCGGTAAAGAAGGTCAGGAAAGCCTGCGTACCAACAACGCCTTTGAGTATGCGGTGGGCGTGAACGCGGCCTCAAACCCGAAACTGGTCCCGCTAAAAGATCTTGATGCACCGAAAGTTGAACCTTCGACGCTTAACAGTAAAAAAGTTATCGAGCTGATGACGCAAGCCGGCCTGCTGTGATCCTGAGAGTAAAGTGAACGTCTTATGTCTGGTCTGAGTCTCGACATCGGAAAAAACAGAGTGCAGGAGCCTGCCCGCAGGCGTCCTGCACTGCCGATGGTGGCGTTAGCTGTGTTGTTTTCATTAATGGCGCTTCTGCCTCTGGGTTTTATCATTGCCATTGGCATTGAGACCGGCTGGGAAACCATTAAGGCGCTGGTGTTTCGCCCGCGTGTTGCTGAGCTGCTCAGCAACACGCTGTGGCTGACGGCTTTAGCGGTTCCGCTGTGTATCGTGACGGGCGTGGCAATCGCCTGGCTCACGGAGCGCACGCAGCTTGCCGGGCGAGGGATCTGGTCCGCACTGGCGGTTGCCCCGCTGGCGATTCCCGCGTTTGTGCAAAGCTATGCCTGGGTGAGCGCTGTCCCGTCCATGCACGGGCTCTCCGCGGGCGTGTTCCTCTCCGTACTTGCCTACTATCCGTTTATCTATATGCCGGTTGCGGCGGTGCTGCGTCGCCTTGACCCGACGCTTGAAGATGTCGCCGCTTCGCTGGGTACGCCGCCGTGGCGGGTCTTTTTCCGCGTGGTGCTGCCCCAGCTCAAGCTGGCTATCTGCGGCGGCGCGCTGCTGGTGGCGCTGCACCTGCTGGCGGAATATGGCCTGTACGTGATGATCCGCTTTGATACCTTCACCACGGCAATTTATGACCAGTTCCAGTCTACCTTCAGCGGCCCGGCGGCGAACATGCTGGCGGGCGTGCTGGCCTTGTGCTGTCTGGCTATATTAATGCTGGAGGGCGTGACGCGCGGAAAAGCACGCTACGCGCGCATTGGCGCCGGGGCCGCGCGCGAGCAGAAACGCTGGCCGCTGAAGCCTGCGGCCGCAGCGCTGGGCCAGCTGTTTTTCATCGTGCTGATCGTTCTGGCGCTGGGCGTGCCGCTAGTTGTCCTGTGTCGCTGGATTTGGCTCGGCGGCGTGCAAAACTGGATGAGTGCCGATCTCTGGCACTCCCTGCGCCAGACGCTGATGCTCGGCGTGGGCGGTGCGCTTCTGACGACCGCGTGCGTGATCCCCATCGCGTGGCTGGGTATCCGCTATCCGCATCGCATCTTCCGGATGCTTGAAGGGTGCATCTATATCACCAGCTCGCTGCCGGGCATCGTCACGGCGCTGGCGCTGGTCACCGTCACCATTCATTACGCCCGTCCCATTTACCAGACGGAAATTACCCTGTTCCTTGCCTACCTGCTGATGTTTATGCCCCGCGCGCTCATCAACCTGCGGGCGGGGATTGCGCAGGCGCCGGTTGAGCTGGAAAACGTGGCGCGCAGCCTGGGCAGCACGCCCGCGAAGGCGCTCTGGAGCGTGACGATGCGGCTGGCCGCGCCGGGCGCGGCGGCGGGTGCCGCGCTGGTTTTCCTCGGCGTCAGCAACGAGTTGACCGCCACGCTGCTGCTCTCTCCGCTGGGCACGCGCACGCTCTCCACCGGATTCTGGGCGCTGACCAGTGAAATTGACTATGTTGCCGCCGCGCCTTACGCGATGCTGATGATCCTGATTTCACTCCCGCTGACCGCCATTCTCTATATGCAGTCGAAAAAAATTGCAGGGCTATGACATGCTTGAATTAACCGCCATTTCTAAATCGTTTTCTGATGTGCAGGTGCTCGAGAGCTTAAACCTGAGCGTGGCGCCGGGGAGCAGGACGGCGATTGTCGGGCCGTCCGGGTCGGGGAAAACCACGCTGCTGCGTATTCTTGCCGGGTTCGAAACGCCTGACACCGGGCGCATTGTCATGCAGGGGAGAACGCTGTTCGATGAAAACAGTTTTGTTCCCGCCCACCTGCGCCGGATTGGTTTTGTGCCTCAGGAGGGTGCGCTGTTCCCGCACCTCAATGTGGCAGACAACATCGCCTGGGGGCTGGACGGCACCCGCCACGAGAAACGCCAGCGCGTTGAGGCGCTGATGGAGATGGTTTCTCTGGACAGGCAGCTCGCAACGCACTGGCCCCACGAGATTTCCGGCGGACAGCAGCAGCGCGTGGCCCTTGCCCGTGCGCTGGCCCAGCGGCCTTCACTGATGCTGCTGGATGAACCGTTCTCGGCTCTGGATACCGGCCTGCGCGCCACGACGCGTAAGGCAACGGCCGATCTGCTGGCCGAAGCGGGCGTGGCCTCGATTCTGGTCACCCACGATCAGAACGAAGCGTTGTCCTTTGCCACGCAGGTTGCCGTCATGCGCTCCGGGCGCTTCACGCAGGTCGGTACGCCTTATGACGTTTACACCCGTCCCGTTGACGAAGAGACGGCGCTGTTTCTTGGCGATGCCGTGATCCTGCCTGCTCAGCTCGCTGCCGGGTATGCCGTGTGCGCGCTGGGTGAAGTGCCGACGGACAACGCGCATGCGACAGGACAGGGCAGGGTAATGATGCGCCCTGAACAATTACGCGTGACGGCATGTGCAGCGGATGAAAGTCCGATCTCGATTCTCGACGTGGACTTCACCGGCCAGCTGTCGACGCTCACCCTGGGATTGGCCGGACAGCAGCAGCCGGTGATTCTGAAGACCGTAAGCCAGCCAGGATGGAACCCGGGCACGGCGGTACGCGTTGATATTGCTGGCACCGCGCGGGTATTCGAATATTCTTAATATTCGTTAGTAATTTCATGCAACGGGTTGTTATAAAAGATTTTTCCCGAACGAATGGCAATTCCTGAGATTCTCTACCATGCTCATAAAACCTCACCACACTGCGTGAGGTTTTTCGTAATTGCTGATTAATCTCAAGGAAAAAGGTTATGAAAAAGACGACTGCTATTTTGTTGGGAACGGCGTTACTGTTTACGACCAATGCATTTGCTGCACAGCTACTTACTAAAAGCGAGTTCAAAAAAGTTGCATCTCAATATAAAAAAATCGGTACGGTAAACACCTCGAATGAAGTATCGGTGGATGATGCGAAAAAAGAACTGATTGAGAAAGCCGATAAGAAAGGCGCGGATGTTCTGGTGCTCACGTCAGGGAACACCAACAATAAAATTCACGGTACGGCCAATATCTACAAGAAAAAATAACGTCATTGCAGCCACCCCCGAAGCGGGGTGGCCGTTCCCCCTCTTATCTCGCCAAATCTCCTCATGAACGCGGTTACACTTGCTAATGCATGGATAATGCGTATAGTTCTCATTTGCATTGCATTCAACATATTCTAAGGCCCGACAACGGGTCATTTTTGCGCGCACTTTAAAATGAGTTAACGATGAACAACACCATCATGCACAAAACGCTGCTGGCGCTCGCCGTTGGCGCGGCGACACATTCCGCCATTGCGGCGGACGATCAAAAAGAGGACACCCTCGTTGTCCAGGCTGCACCAGCCAGCGATTTCAAACCCGGCGGCGACCAGCTGGTACCGGCCTTCCTTGACGGGCAGGTGGCGAACGGCGGGCGCATGGGGATGCTGGGCCAGCAGAACGCCATGGACGTGCCGTTCAACATCATCAGCTACACCTCGAAGCTGGTGGAAGATCAGCAGGCGAAAACCATTGCCGATGTCGTCGCGAACGACGCGGGGGTGCAGTTCGTTCAGGGGTTCGGCAACAGCGCGGAGACCTACCGCATCCGCGGCCTGAAGTTCGACGGCGACGACATGACATTTGGCGGTCTGTCCGGCGTGCTGCCGCGCCAGGTGGTGGATACCCAGATGGTTGACCGCATCGAGATCTTCAAAGGGGCCAACTCGCTGATGAACGGCGCGGCAAGCTCCGGCGTGGGCGGAATGATCAACCTTGAGCCCAAACACGCGGGGGCACTTCCGCAGGCGAAAGTCGGCGTGGACTACACCTCGGATTCCCAGATTGGAACTACGCTTGATGCGGGCCGTCGCTACGGCGACAGCGACCAGTTCGGCGCGCGGGTGAACCTGGTTCATCGCGAAGGGGAAACCGGCATACCGAATGACCGCCGCCGCACCACGCTGCTCTCTACGGGTCTGGATTACGCTGGCGACCGCTTCCGCACCTCGCTGGATCTGGGCTATCAGAAGAAAACCTTCCACGGCAGCCCGACCAGCGTCAATATTTCTGCGGTGGATTTCGTTCCCGAGCCGCCGAAAAACGATCGTAACTTCTCGCAGAAGTGGGCCTACAGCAATATCGAAAACGAATTTGGGATGTGGCGCAGCGAGTACGACATCACCGACGGCTGGACGGCCTATACCGGTCTTGGCGCGCAGCACGCGCACGAGGAAGGCATCTACAGCGCGCCGAAGCTGGTGGATAAAAGCGGCAAGGCAACGGTCAGCCGTCTTGATACCAACCGCATCAGCGATTCCGTCAGCGGCATGGCGGGCGTTCGCGGTAACTTCACTACGGGCTTCGTCTCGCACAAGGTCAACGTTGGCTATTCGGCGATGACCAAAAACGAAAAAATCGCGTGGAAAATGTCGGCGGCGAAGGATAATCCGACCACCAACATCTACCACAACACCGGCGTCGATATGCCGGACAGCACCAACCTGAACGGCTCTGGCGGGAAGTACAGCGATCCGCTGACCAGCGGGCGCACGCGTACCCAGGGCTGGCTGCTTAGCGATACGCTGGGCGTGCTGGACGACAAGCTGCTGTTCACCGCAGGCGCCCGCCATCAGAAAGTGGTCGTTCGCGGATATAACAAAGTTACCGGTGCGGAAAACGCGGCGGACGGCTTCGACGGCAGCCGCTGGATGCCCACCTACGGCGTGGTCTACAAGCCGTGGGAGGAGATTTCCCTCTATGCAAACCACACCGAAGCGCTGCAGCCGGGCAAAACTGCACCTAACACCGCCACCAACTACGGCCAGAGCACCGGTATCGTTCACTCTAAGCAGAACGAAGTGGGCGTGAAGGCTGACTTCGGCCGCGTGGGCGGATCGCTTGCGCTGTTTGAGATCAAAATGCCGTCGGCGATCCTCGACGACAGCGGCCATTACGGCCTGGATGCCGAGCAGCGAAACCGTGGCGTGGAGCTGAACGTCTTCGGCGAGCCCGCGCTGGGGATGCGCCTGAACGCCAGCGCCACCTGGCTGCAGGCCGAGCTGACCAAAACCAAAAATGGCGTGAATCAGGGTAACGATGCGATCGGGATTCCGAACTTTTACGCCGTGCTGGGTGCAGAGTACGATATCAAGCCGGTTGACGGCCTGACCGCCACCGCCCGCGTGAACCATTCCGGCGCGCAGTACGCTGACCTGGCAAACACCAAAAAGCTGGACAGCTACACCACGCTGGATCTGGGAGTGCGCTATCGCTTCGCGGTGAACCGCAATGAAAACCAGATGACGGTTCGCGCGGGCATCGACAACGTCACCAATGAAAACTACTGGGCCAGCGTGGACGATTCCGGTACCTATATTACGCAGGGCGAACCGCGCACCTTTAAGGTCTCGGTTGGCTACGCGTTTTAAGCGTTCCATCTCGTTATCCGGGGCAGGGATGCCCCAATCCCTTGCTACCTCCAGCATGAAGTGTTAAAACGTGCCCCTTCTAAAAAAGAGACAGGGGTAGGACGTGAAAGACGCGTCATCCGCTTCAGGCCATGGTAGCGCTGAAGCCTCGTCGGATCAGAATCCGACGCTGCAACGTGGTTTGCAAAATCGACATATTCAGTTAATTGCCCTTGGCGGCGCGATTGGTACCGGGCTGTTTCTCGGCATCGGCCCCGCTATTCAGATGGCGGGCCCGGCGGTGCTGCTGGGTTACGGTATCGCCGGGATTATCGCCTTCCTGATCATGCGCCAGCTTGGCGAGATGGTTGTTGAAGAGCCGGTTTCAGGCTCCTTCGCGCACTTTGCTTATAAATACTGGGGCCCGTTTGCAGGCTTCCTCTCCGGCTGGAACTACTGGGTGATGTTCGTGCTGGTGGGGATGGCGGAGCTGACCGCCGCAGGCATTTACATGCAGTACTGGCTGCCGGACGTCCCGACGTGGATCTGGGCGGCGGCCTTCTTCATCATTATTAACGCCGTTAACCTCGTCAACGTGCGCCTGTATGGCGAAACCGAGTTCTGGTTTGCGCTGATCAAGGTGCTGGCGATTATCGGGATGATCGGCTTTGGCCTGTGGCTGCTGTTCTCCGGCCACGGCGGCGAGCGCGCCACGATCGACAACCTGTGGCAGCACGGCGGCTTCCTCGCCACCGGCTGGAAAGGGCTGATTCTCTCCCTGGCAGTGATCATGTTCTCCTTCGGTGGACTAGAGCTGATTGGCATTACCGCCGCGGAAGCGCGCGACCCGCATAAAAGCATTCCAAAAGCGGTCAACCAGGTGGTATACCGTATTCTGCTGTTCTACATCGGCTCGCTGGTGGTGCTGCTGGCGCTCTATCCGTGGGTGGAAGTGAAGTCCGACAGCAGCCCGTTCGTGATGATTTTCCACGATCTGAACAGCAACGTGGTGGCCTCGGCGCTGAACTTCGTCATTCTGGTGGCGTCTCTGTCGGTCTATAACAGCGGCGTTTACTCCAACAGCCGCATGCTGTTCGGCCTCTCCGTGCAGGGCAACGCGCCGAAGTTCCTCACCCGCGTCAGCCGTCGCGGCGTGCCGGTGAATTCCTTGTTCCTTTCTGGTGCTATCACCTCGCTGGTGGTGCTGATTAACTATCTGCTGCCGAAAGAGGCCTTTGGCCTGCTGATGGCGCTGGTTGTCGCCACTCTGCTGCTGAACTGGATCATGATTTGCCTGGCGCACCTGCGCTTTCGCGCCGCGATGCGCCGCAAGGGACGCGATACGCAGTTCAAAGCGCTGCTCTATCCGGCGGGGAACTATATCTGTATCGCTTTCCTGGGGCTGATTCTGGTGCTGATGTGCACCATGGATGAGATGCGCCTTTCGGCGATGCTGCTGCCGGTGTGGGTTATCTTCCTGTTTGTGGCGTTTAAGCTTTCCCGCAAAAAGTAGCGCGGTTTTCTCCCTCTCCCTGTGGGAGAGGGCCGGGGTGAGGGCACCAGACTGCACCTGCCTTCACGCCCGGCAACCCACCTTAACGATGCTGTAGGGTCAACGAGCGAATATCGTTCCCGGTCGGGGACTGGTGAATACGCAGCCCAAATTCATCCACCACCGCGAAAATATGGTCGAAGATGTCGGCCTGAATCTCCTCATATTCTGCCCAGACCACCGTGTTGGTGAAGGCGTATATTTCAATCGGCAAACCATTCGCATCAGGCGCTAGCTGGCGCACCATCAGCGTCATATCTTTGCGAATACGCGGATGGTTGCGCAGATATTCATTCAGGTAGGCGCGGAAGGTACCTATATTGGTCATCTTACGCAGGTTTAATACTGACTCCCCTTCAGCGTTCTTCTGATTCCACAGACTAATTTCCTCATGTCGCGCGGCCAGATAGGGCTTCAGCAGCTTCGCCTGAATGAGTTTTTGCTGCTCCTGCTCGTCGAGAAAATGAATGCTGGTGGTATCAATATTCAGGCTGCGTTTAATGCGTCGCCCGCCGGAGGCCGACATGCCGCTCCAGTTGATAAAGGCGTCGGAGACCAGGGCCCACGTCGGAATGGTTGTAATCGTATTATCGAAGTTGCGTACTTTAACGGTGGTCAGACCGATGTCCGTCACCGTGCCGTTGGCACCGTATTTCGGCATCTCCAGCCAGTCGCCGAGCTTGAGCATATCGTTGGCGGAAAGCTGAATCCCTGCCACAAGACCGAGTATCGGGTCTTTAAACACCAGCATCAGAACGGCGGCCATGGCGCCCAGACCGCTGATCAGAATCGCCGGGGACTGGCCGATCAGCAGAGAGATAATCAGTATTCCCACCAGGATGGCGCTCACCAGCTTGATGCCCTGGAAGATCCCCTTCAGCGGCAGCTGTGATGCGGTGGCCATTTTCTGCGACAGATTAAAAATCACGTCCAGCAGCGAGAAGAAGGAGAGCAGGGCATACACCATGACCCACAGCTTTGCGCATGTCGTGAGAATTTCCGCCGCTTCGCTGCCTTTTTGCAGCCACAGTACCGCCTGGACGTTGACGATTATCCCCTGAAGGGTGAAGGCCAGACGGTGAAATAATTTATTCTGGGTAATGATCTGCAGCCACAAATGGCTGCTGGCCTGCGCGCGTTTTTCGAAAGCGCGAAGCACCACTTTGTGCAGAATAAAATGAACGATGATGGCGGTAAGAAAAATAATACCAAAGATAATCACTAAAGAGGTGGTGTGATTAATTTCAATGCCTAACTCTTCAACCTGAGCAATTAATTCCTGCATAACGTCTCCTGTATTGATGCAGCCCCATAATGGCGGCTGCGGATCTATTATGCAAATTCACTGGCTTATTTGGTGGCCTGGCAGACCTTTACCACCGGCAGGCACAGGCGATGGCGGATGCGCAGCGTCGCCAGGGCAAGCACCACCATCATCGCCGTTTCCACCATCAGGAAGACGTTCACCGCCTGGGTGTAATCCCCGTGATGGTTCTGCAGCGCGTGGAGCAAAATCGCGCCAAAAATGGCCGGGCCAAGCCCCAGCGCGGCCTGCTGCAGCGTGCTGAGAATGGCGCTGGCGGCCCCCGCGTCGTCAGGCTGAATATCGCGCATCCCGATGCGGTAGAAGCTGTTCACGATCAGCGCCTGCCCGTAGCCGACCAGCCCGGTCGCGGGCGCCAGCGTCAGGGCGGTATTCTCCATTCCCCAGACGCGGAACGTGGCGATCAGCGCCAGCAGGCCGGCAATCTGGATCGCCAGACCCGTCAGCAGAATGGTACTGGTGCTGTAGCGAGCAATCAGTCGCGGCGCGAACCACGCCGAAATAAAGTAAGTTACGCCCAGCGCGATAAAACTGTTTCCGGACTGCCACGGTGCCATCCCCAGACCGGTTTGCATGGTCAGCGCCATACAGAACATAAACCCGGACCAGACGCTGAAAAAGAGCATCGCAATCAGAATGCCAAAGCGAACGCTGCGAAGCTGCAGAAGGCGCGGCGGGATCAGCGGGTGGGCATTCTCACGCTCCTTTTTGCGCGCATTCAGCGCCGTCAGCCAGCCCAGCGGAATAATGGCGAGAAGCATAACCTTCAGCGGCCACGACCAGTGCCACTGTGGGCCGAGCGCCATCGGGAACAGCAGGCAGCAAAGAATGATCGCCAGCAGCACGGTTCCGGTCCAGTCTATGCGTGACGGCGTCTCGCGACGGGTTTCGGGTACGAAATGGCGACTTAGCGCCAGCACCACCAGACAGATCGGCACGTTGATAAAGAAGGCGTTACGCCAGCCCAGCCCGGCGATATCCGCCGACACCAGCCAGCCGCCGCCCATCTGGCCGACGATAAACGCAATCCCACCGATGCCGCCAAACAGGCTGATGGCCTTAGCGTGCGCCGTACCTTTCAGCGTCACGTGCAGCGTGGCAAGAATTTGCGGCACGATCAGTGCGGCTCCCGCCCCCTGAACGAAGCGCGCGGCCAGCAGCTGTTCAATGTTCCCCGCCATCCCGCATAGCAGCGAGGCCAGGCCAAAGCTCGCGACGCCCCACATGAACAGACGCCGACGGCCAAAGTTGTCCCCCAGCTTGCTGCCGAGCGCGAGGCAGACGGCGAAGGCCACGCCGTAGAGGGCGACAATCAGCTCCAGCTCGGTGGCGGTGGCGTTCAGCGAATGGGTGATGGCGTCCAGCGCGACGTTGGTGATTGAGGTATCAATCATCGGCAGCATCTGGCCGGTTAGCAGCAATATCAGGCCAGCGCGGCCCGGTGAAACAACTGACGTATTCATGGTAACTCCATTGCGTCATTCAACAGATGGTCGTAGCATCAACCATCTGATAAACGGGTACCAGTTCTTACTTATACTGGTACTGGCACTACCATGCAGGGGGATTTATGGCCTTGATGTCTGAACCCGTCGTCTCACTTCAGGATGACACCCGAAAACAGCTGGGGGCATTTTTGCGCGCACGACGTGAAAGCCTCGATCCGCAGCGTCTCGGCCTGCCGCGCAGCGGTCGTCGCCGCACGCCGGGTCTGCGCCGGGAAGAGGTGGCGATGCTCGCTGACGTGGGCGTGACCTGGTACACCTGGCTGGAGCAGGGCAGGGACGTCAATCCGTCCAGCGCGGTGATGGCCGCTGTGGCAAAAGCGCTGCAGTGTACCCCGACTGAGGCCCGACACCTGTTTCTGTTAGCGGGGTTACCGCCGGGCGAAGCGCCGCAGGCGGTCTGCTGCGAGGGCATCAGCGAGGGCACTCGCCGCCTGCTCGACACCCTGCTGCCGAAACCCGCCAGCATCCAGAAGCCCAATTTCGACATCGTGGCGTGGAACGACAGCTTCGGGCACCTGATGGGCGTCGATTTCAATGAAATCCCGCCGGAAGACCGCAACTGTATTTACCTGTTTCTCACCCACCCGGCGTGGCGCGCGCGTCTCGGCAGACGCGACGATGTGCTGCCGATATTTGTCTCCTATTTCCGCGCGGCGATGGCCGAACACCGGGGCGACCCGCGGTGGGAAGCCAAACTGGCGCGCTTCTTTGCGGTGTCCGAAGAGTTCAAAACCCTGTGGCACCAGCGCAACGACGTGCGCGGCGTGGAGAACCAGCTCAAGCTGTTTACTCATCCCGAGCTGGGGGATTTTACGTTGCAGCAGATGTACTGGTATTCCGCGCCGCGAAATGGATCGCGGCTGCTGGTGTACCTGCCGGTAGATGAAGCGGGAGAGCGGGCGATGGAGTGGCTGGCGGCGCAGGGGAAATAAGTTTTTGCGAGGGGCTTTCAGGGAATAAGAGCCGTCTCTGCTAAGTGGAGAAGACTGGCGTAATGTGGGGGTTAACTTAAACCCCACGACTGAATCGACATCATTTCGACGGGGTGTTAAGTCGTCTATACTCACGCCATGAGAAACCACCATGTCGCCACTGATGATTGATTCCGCAGATTTCAGCCAAAAATTAGGCCTTATCTCCCGAAACGTCGAACATACTGAAGCGTTTCTTGCGCGAGGCACGGTGGATATTCACCTGCCCGGATTTATGCTGCCTGTGGGATATCGCCTGTTAAAATCGCGTTATGGCGATGAATATCGTCTCGTGACTACCGACGACGGAAAACCTTATACGGCGTATGCCGTTAAGTTGACGTTTCATAAAGAAATTACTTTTCCCCACGGGGCTGCGACACAGGTTATGGTCTGGCGTACGCCACGCGCGGTTCATCAGCGTGTCATCAGTGGTTTACCACAATCCTTCTTCCAGTGGGTGCTAAGCGAATACGAC
Organism: Enterobacter sp. QK-SA4; assembly: GCF_056856775.1. Taxonomy (NCBI): domain Bacteria; kingdom Pseudomonadati; phylum Pseudomonadota; class Gammaproteobacteria; order Enterobacterales; family Enterobacteriaceae; genus Enterobacter; species Enterobacter sp. QK-SA4. The sequence goes on along the minus strand of NZ_JBXFXH010000007.1, from coordinate 3,586,226 downwards.
ATTGTGGTTTCTGACAGCGAGCAAACCGGAGACGGGCAGCGGTTTTGGTTACGTATGATCGACTGGGCGTTCAGTATGAATTATCAGATAAGCGTGGCGGACGGTACGGTAGGCGAAGAGTGGCACTTAACACCGGTGAGTTCATACGCCGAGCTGGAAGAGCGCTGGATTGCGTTTGCCTGGGGATACGATCGCGATGTCCATCCACATCGCAGGTTAGTCATCAGTAAAGCGTAACGGGCCGCATTGCGCGGCCCGTTTTGTTCAGCACTCGGTTACAATCGTGCTCAGCGGCAGGCGAGACTTCGGCAGCGTGGCGTTGAAATCTTCCACGCTGTGGTGCCCAACCGGTACCACCACCAGGCTGGTAAAGCCTTTCTCTTTCAGGCCAAATTCTTCGTCGAGAATGGCGGCGTCGAAACCTTCAATCGGTACCGCGTCCAGACCCATCGCGCCTACGCCCAGCAGGAAATTACCGACGTTCAGGTAAACCTGCTTCGCCATCCACTGGTCGTCATCTTTCAGATCCACGCGGTGCATGTCGGCGAAATAGGTGCGGCCCTTGTGGTTTGCGGCTTTGGCTTCCGGCGTGTTGAAACGGCCATCGGCCTCTTCCTGATCCACGACGCGCTCCAGCCAGGCGTCATCCAGCGCGGTTTTCGCGCAGAACACTACCACGTGGGAAGCATCCAGCATTTTACGTTCGTTGAACACATAGGTGCCCGCGGCGGATTTTGCCACGCGCGCTTTTCCTTCCTCGGTGCTGGCTACAATGAAGTGCCACGGCTGGGAGTTGGTGCTGGACGGGCTGTACTGCAGCAGGGTTTTGATTTTCTCCGCTTCTTCTGCGGTCAGTTTTTTGGCTGGGTCGAACGCCTTGGTAGAGTGGCGTTTCAGGGCGACAGAAATGATATCCATAACAACTCCTGGTGATGAAATTCGCCCGTGCGCGGGCGCGAAAGGAAAGCAGATTACAGCGGGACGCGGAAAAAGATAAGTGCAATTCGAGCGCTTAATCTGTTCGTCTCAGACGAACAATCAGACCGGCCGGATCCACTTCTGGTCTTTTTTCGGCAGCTTATCGACCACCAGATTCCACGAATCCGCTATCAGGTCGGCGACCAGTTCAGGCGTGATGTCGTCAGTGCCGTAAAGCGAAATCCAGTGTTTTTTATTGAGGTGATAGCCCGGCTCAACGCCGCGATAAATTTGCTGATTTAACAAGGACTTTTCTGGGTCTGACTTGAGGCTGACGTGCGGTCGTCCGCGTACGGTGGCCATCAGCATAAAAATTTTCCCGCCCACCTTAAACACGTCGTACTCGGGGCCGAACGGCCAGCAGTGTTCGGTGAATGGCAGCTCCAGCGCCACGCGTTTTGCATGCTCCTGCAATGCTTTACTGTCCATCGTTCTCTTCCTGGGCAAGCCCGCGCCACATCACCTCAAAGCCGAGCGCTTTAAAATCAACGGCACGGGAAGGGTCGCGAGTGGCAAATTCCATCGTAGTTTCGGCCAGCGATAAGAAAAGCGCATCGCCAAACGTTTTAAATTCATCTGACATAAACACCTGACGCACCGAGCGGCGGCACAGCTCATGGAGTTCCGGGAACATCTCTTTCACCGCCTGTTCCGTTTCGGCGCTCAGCTTTTCACTGACGCCGATCTGGCGGATCGCCGCATGAGAAACGGGGTTACGAATACCCCAGTCCACGTAGCTGTTCCAGATATTGCGGGTATGTTCTTTGGGCAGCGTGATGGTGCGATCGAGGTTTGCCAGCATGGCCTGGCAGAGATCCTGCTTCAGGTGCAGATAGAGGGCATTCAGCAGATCGTCTTTAGTGGGAAAGTAGCGAAACAGGGTCCCTTCGGCGACGCCCGCGTTACGGGCGATTAACGACGTTGAGGCGGCAATACCTGACTGTGCGAACGCCACCGTTGCGGCTTCCAGTAAGGCCTGTTTTTTATCTTCACTCTTCGGACGTGCCACTAAATTTTTCCCCCTGTCAATTATAAAAACCCTGATTGAAACACGTGCTTTGACACGCTGCAACGCGGAATGTCAAAGATCGAAAACGTCTTGACGACTTTATCATCATATCTATAATGAGTGCTTACTCACTCATAATCAAGTTTACCCCGCGCAAACTATCGGATGGGGCGCGTTTTCGGGTCTGGATATGAAAAAACCTCTCTTCATCTGCGTGGTGTTAATCATGATTATTGCTTCAGCTGCGAGTTTACCGTTTGTACTGAATGCCGGATTCGGCCAGCCGCCGCAGGGGGAGCAACTCACTGAAGTGGAGGCCTCTCCCCAGTATCGCGACGGGAAATTCCACAATACGCTGCCAACGCCGGGCTATAACGGCGACAAAAACATGCTGGTCGCGACGTGGGATTTTCTGACCAAAAAAACCGAAAACGCGCGCCCGGCCCAGCCGCTGCCGCTGGTGAAAACCGATCTTGCGAGCCTGCCGCTGGAGCAGGACACCCTGGTGTGGCTCGGCCACTCCTCGTGGTATCTGCAGCTCGCGGGCAAACGCATCCTGATCGACCCGGTGCTCGGCAACTACGCCGCGCCGTTCTCGTTCCTCAATAAAGCCTTTGCCGGGGAGTATCCGTGGCGCGCTGATAGCATGCCGGAAATCGACCTGCTGATTATCTCGCACGATCACTACGATCATCTGGATTACGCCACCATCAGAGCGCTACTGCCGAAGGTGAAGCGCGTGGTGACGCCGCTGGGCGTGGGATCCCACCTGCGCTACTGGGGGATGAAGCCTGAGATTATTGACGAGCGCGACTGGAATCAGTCGGTACGCATCAGCGATGAACTGACGGTGCATGTTCTGCCGGCGCGTCACTTCTCCGGACGCGGCATCAAGCGCGATCGCACCTTGTGGGGGAGCTTTATGTTCGTCACGCCGGGGCAGAAGGTGTATTACAGCGGGGATTCCGGTTACGGCCCGCATTTCAAGGCCATCGGCGAGCAGTTTGATGGCGTGGATGTCGCCATCATGGAAAACGGCCAGTACGACCAGGACTGGAAGTACATCCACATGCTCCCGGAGGAAACGGCGCAGGCCTCGGTGGATCTGAACGCGAAAGCCGTGGTGCCCGGGCATAACGGACGCTTCGTGCTGGCGAAACATACGTGGAACGATCCGCTGATCCAGCTGGCTAAAGCCAGCAAGGATAAAAATTATCGGCTACTGACGCCGGCGCTGGGCGAGCCCGTCCGGGTGAATGACGCTACGCAAACCTTTCGCGCGTGGTGGGAATAATGTTTAAGCGAGAAGCAGAGGGGGACAGCAGCATGACCATTTCCGCTCAAGTCATCGACACTATCGTCGAATGGATCGACGACAATCTGCACCAGCCATTACGTATAGAAGAGATTGCCCGCCACGCGGGTTACTCGAAGTGGCACCTGCAGCGGCTGTTTATGCAGTACAAAGGGGAGAGTCTGGGGCGTTATATCCGTGAACGCAAGCTGCTGCTGGCGGCGCGCGATCTGCGTGAATCCGACGCCCGGGTGTACGACATCTGCCTGCGTTACGGGTTTGACTCGCAGCAGACGTTTACCCGTATCTTCACCCGCACGTTCAACCAGCCGCCTGGTGCGTACCGCAAGGAGAACCACAGTCAGCCGCACTGAGCTGTTTTCCGCCCTGGCGGGTCAGGAAAATTGCCATCACAGGCCGGGTAAGGCGAAGTCGCCACCCGGCTTTTTTATTGGCTTACGACGCAAGTGAAAACCAGCGGCGCCAGACGAAACGCAGGACGAAGAATTCGATGGCACCCAGCAGTAAAAACCACACGCAGAACAGAATGGTGTAAAGCTGGTTCAGATCGACCATATGAAAGGTCTGAACCAGCTTCTGCGCCAGCACCAGACCCAGCGACGGCGCGGGTAACAGCAGGCAGGAGAGCAGGGCCAGCAATAAAATGCCGCCTGCCGTAAGCAGCGATTCTAACGGGTGTTTCATCGTAATGTTAATCGTCAGTTAAAAATGTCATTGTCCGGCATCCTGTAACGTAAAGCAATATCAGCGATTCAGGCGTTATTGAATAAAACGAAGATATTATTTAGCGAATAAATAACAAAATACGACCCGGCATTTATATTAATATCGCGTTATGTAAATAAACGTCTTTATCAGGAAAATAATTTTACAAATGTATAGGTGCTATAACCAATTAACGTGGCAATAACAATGGCTGCGATAATGTATAACGCCAGGCGACGCCCGCGATAAATACCAAACATGGATCCTCCTCGTTTAGATTTGGTTTAGAAATATTTTGTAAAAATTGGCTCATCAAAATAGTTTTAAGCAGTTTTGAATAACCGAGAAGTCATTATATTGCGGTAGATCAATTTTACCCGCAAGACTTTAAAATGAATTTATTTATGCCCGAAAGGAATTCAGGCTTCTTTTCACCGGATATTGAAGGAAAAATACGATGACCGAGAAAAAATTATCCCCAAACGTGCCGCCTTCCGGCGGGCTGGCATATCAGCAGACCACAGAGCAGGTGCTTGCTCACATGAAGAGCCAGGCCAGCGGTCTGGACCGTGCAGAGGCGCAGGCGCGTCTGCAAAAACATGGCCCCAATGCGCTGCCGGAGAAAAAAGGCAAGCCTGCCTGGCTGCGTTTTTTGGCCCATTTTAATGATGTCCTGATTTATGTCCTGCTGGCCGCCGCCGTATTAACGGCAATCATGGGCCACTGGGTTGATACGCTGGTTATTCTGGGCGTGGCGGTAATCAATGCTTTAATTGGTCATATCCAGGAAAGCAATGCGGAAAAATCCCTGAAGAGTATTCGCAATATGCTCTCCAGCGAGGCGCGCGTTATTCGTAACGGCAACCACGAAACGATACCCACAACTGAAATAGTCCCGGGCGATATTATTGTATTACGCGCGGGAGATCGTATTCCGGCGGATATGCGTTTAATCGAAGCGCATAATTTACGCGTGGAAGAGGCGATTCTGACCGGTGAATCCACCGTGGTGGATAAACACGTTAATTCGCTGAGCGGTGAACTGCCGCTGGGCGATCGGACCAATATGGTCTTCTCCGGGACGACCGTAAGCGCGGGCGGCGGCGTAGGCGTGGTCACCGCGACCGGTAAGGATACAGAGCTTGGCCACATCAACCAGATGATGGCGGGCATCGAAAAGCACCGCACGCCGCTGCTGGTGCAGATGGACAAGCTGGGTAAAGCGATCTTCGCCATTATCCTGGCGATGATGGCCGCGCTGTTTGTCTTCAGCCTGGCGTTCCGCGAGATCCCGATGGGCGAGCTGCTGCTCTCCCTGATTAGCCTGGCGGTGGCCTCCGTGCCGGAAGGCCTGCCGGCGATTATCTCCATCATCCTCTCCCTGGGCGTGCAGGCGATGGCGCGCAAGCGGGCGATTATCCGCAAGCTGCCGACGGTTGAAACCCTGGGTGCGATGACCGTGGTCTGCTCGGATAAAACCGGCACCCTGACCATGAACGAGATGACGGTCAAAGCCATTATCACCGCTGACGCCTGCTACCGCGTGGACGGCAACAGCTACGAGCCGGTAGGCAATATCTACCTGGAAGGCAGCGATGAGCCGGTCCACATCCAGCCGGGCACCGTGCTGGAACAGTACCTGCGCACCATCGACCTGTGTAACGACAGCCAGCTGATCCAGGACGAGCGCGGCCTGTGGGGCATCACCGGTGGGCCGACCGAGGGCGCGCTGAAGGTGCTGGCGGCGAAGGCCAGCCTTGAGCCGGTCATGACCACGCTGGTTAACAAGATCCCGTTCGACTCGCAGTACAAGTACATGAGCACCCACTATCAGATTGGCGGTGAGGAGCAGATCCTGATCACCGGCGCGCCGGACGTGATTTTCGCCCTGTGCACCGAGCAGCAGACCCGCAACGGCGTGGAAGCCTTCAACCGCGCGTACTGGGAAAGCGAGATGGAGCGCTATGCGCGTCAGGGGCTGCGCATGGTCGCCGCGGCGTTCAAGCCGGCGAACGGTGAGCAGGAACTGACGCACGACGACCTGAGCCACGGCCTGATCTTCCTCGGTATCGCCGGGATGATGGATCCGCCGCGTCCGGAAGCCATTGATGCGATTAACGCCTGCCAGCAGGCGGGGATCCGCGTGAAGATGATCACCGGGGATCACCCGCAGACGGCGATGAGCATCGGCCAGATGCTGGGGATCACCAACAGCGAGCAGGCGGTCACCGGCTACGAGCTGGAGAAAATGGACGACGCCGCGCTGGCGGAAGCGGCGGTGAAGTATGACATCTTCGCCCGTACCAGCCCGGAGCATAAGCTGCGCCTGGTGAAAGCGCTGCAGGACAAGGGCGAAATCGTCGGCATGACCGGTGACGGCGTGAACGATGCCCCGGCGCTGCGTCAGGCTGACGTCGGCATCGCGATGGGCATCAAGGGCACGGAAGTGACCAAAGAGGCGGCGGACATGGTCCTGACGGACGATAACTTCGCCACCATCGCCAGCGCGGTGAAAGAGGGGCGTCGCGTTTACGACAACCTGAAGAAGACCATCCTGTTCATCATGCCGACCAACCTCGCGCAGGGTCTGCTGATTGTGATTGCGCTGCTGGCGGGGAACATCATTCCGCTGACGCCGGTGCTGATTCTGTGGATGAACATGGCCACCTCCGCCACGCTCTCCTTCGGCCTGGCCTTTGAGGCCGCCGAGCGCAATATCATGCGCCGTCCGCCGCGTCAGACCGGGCAGCACGTGATGGACGCCTACGCCGTGTGGCGCGTGGCCTTCGTCGGCACCATGATTGCCATCGCCGCCTTTGCGCTGGAAGCCTGGCTGGCCCCGCGCGGCCACAGCGCGGAGTTCATCCGCACCGTGCTGCTGCAGATGCTGGTCTGCGCCCAGTGGGTGTACATGATTAACTGCCGCAACACCGAAGGGTTCTCCCTGAACCGCGGCCTGCTGGCGAACAAAGGGATCTGGCTGGTGACGGGCGTGCTGTTCCTGCTCCAGGCGGCGATTATCTACCTGCCGTTGATGCAGATGTTGTTCGGCACCGAAGCCCTGCCGCTGCGCTACTGGTTTGTGACCCTGGCGGTGGCGGGCGTGATGTTCTTCGTCGTCGAAGTCGAGAAGCGACTGACCCGCAGGTTCCGTCAGGCTGCATAACCTTTTGCCCTCACCCTAACCCTCTCCCACAGGGAGAGGGGACTCTGACCTCCCTCGCCCCTTTGGGGAGAGGGCCGGGGTGAGGGGAGAAACAACGCTGAGGTACTCCCATGAAACTCCCACTCCTGTTCGCACTTCTCGCCTGCACCCTGCAACCCGTATTCGCCGCCGCCATCCCCGTTCGCGTCGCCACCGTGGAGCAGACCGCCCACGCCGCCGAGCGCCAGATCCCTGGCCGCATCGAAGCCATCCACACCGTTGAGCTGCGCGCGCGCACCGAAGGCGCGATCGCCAAAATCCACTTCCGCGACGGGCAGTACGTGAAAAAAGGCGACCTGCTGTTCGAGCTGGACGACGCCGAGCCGCGCGCCGCCCTGCGCCTGGCGCAGGCCGAGGTAAGAAGCGCCGAAGCCACGCTGCGCCAGGCGCAGCAGCAGCTTTCCCGCTTTGAAAGCCTGGGCAGCAGCAACGCCATCAGCCGTCACGACGTGGACAACGCCCGCATGCAAAGGGACGTGGCGAGCGCCGCGCTGGAGCAGGCAAAAGCCCGGCTCGAAACCCGTAATGTCACTCTGAACTACACCCGCATCACCTCGCCGATCGACGGTCGCGTGGGGCACAGCCGATTCCACGTCGGCAGTCTGGTCAACCCTGCCAGCGGCGTGCTGGTGGAGGTCGTGCAGCTCGACCCCATTCGCATCGCCTTTGCGCTGGAAGAGGGGGCGTTTGCCACCAAAGCTGGACAGCATGTGGATATCAGCGCCATGAAGCAGGCCTGGCAGGCGTTAATTGACAGCAACGGCCAGCGCGTCAGCGGTGAGCTGACCTCCGTGGACAACCGCATCGATCCGCGCACCGCCAGCGTGATGCTGCGCGCCGAGTTTGCCAACCCGCGCCATCAGCTGTTGCCCGGCGGCAGCGTGAACGTGACGCTGCGCCCGGCCAGCGAGCAGCCGGTTCTGACCCTGCCCGCCGCCGCGGTCCAGCAGAACGGCGACGGGTTCTTTGCCTGGGTGGTTAACGCCGACGGCAAAGCCGAAATGCGCCCGCTGAAGGTCGTCGGACAGATCGGCCAGCAGTTCCGGATTTCAACCGGCGTGAAGTCCGGTGAGCGAGCGATTACTGACGGCGCGCAGCGCGTGCAGCCCGGCGCTGCCGTCCAGATACTGAATTAAGGAGCCATCATGCTGACGTTTTTCATCAAACGCCCGCGCTTCGCGATGGTGATTGCGCTGGTCATCACCCTGCTGGGGGCCATTGCGCTGAGGATTATCCCGGTGGAGCAGTACCCGCAGATCGCGCCGCCGGTGGTGAACGTCTCTGCCAGCTGGCCGGGCGCCAGCTCGGCTGACGTGGCGGAGGCCATCGCCACGCCGCTGGAGACCCAGCTGAACGGCGTGGATCACATGCTCTACATGGAGTCCACCAGCTCGGACGAAGGCTCGTACAGCCTGAACATTACCTTTGCGGCGGGCACCGATCCGGACCTCGCCGCCATCGACGTGCAGAACCGCGTCTCGCAGGCCGTGGCGCAGCTCCCGACCGAAGCGCAGCAAAACGGCGTGCAGGTGCGCAAGCGCGCCACCAACCTGATGATGGGGGTAAGTCTTTACTCACCGAACAACACCCATACGCCGCTGTTCGTCAGCAACTACGCCAGCACCCAGGTACGTGAGGCGCTGTCGCGCCTGCCGGGCGTCGGGCAGGTGCAGATGTTTGGCGCGCGCGACTACAGCATGCGCATCTGGCTGCGTCCGGACCGCATGAACGCCCTGAACGTCACTACCGACGACGTGGCGCAGGCGCTGCGCGAGCAGAACGTGCAGGGGGCGGCAGGCCAGGTCGGCACGCCGCCGGTGTTTAACGGCCAGCAGCAGTCTCTGACCATCAACGGGCTGGGACGCTTAAGCCAGGCCGAAGACTTTGCCGATATCATCATCCGCGCGGGCGAGATGGGCCAGCTGGTGCGCCTGAAGAACGTCGCAACCATCGAGCTCGGCTCGCGAAGCTACAGCTCCGGCGCGCAGCTGAACGGGCACGACTCCGCCTATCTCGGCATCTACCCGACGCCGTCCGCCAACGCCCTGCGCGTGGCCGACGCGGTGCGCGCGGAGCTGGAACGCCTCTCGACGCGCTTCCCGGACGACCTGGTCTACGAGGTGAAATTCGACACCACCTCATTTGTGGCCGCTACCATTAAAGAGATCGGCGTCTCGCTGGCGCTCACCCTGCTGGCGGTGGTGGTCGTGGTGTCCCTGTTCCTGCAAAGCTGGCGCGCGACGCTGATTGTCGCGCTCGCCATTCCGGTATCGCTGGTGGGCACCTTCGCTGTGCTCTACACGCTCGGCTACTCCGCCAACACCCTCAGCCTGTTCGCCATTATTCTGGCGCTGACCATGGTGGTGGATGACGCCATCGTGGTGGTGGAGAGCGTCGAAACGCTGATGGCGGAAGGGCAGAGCCGCACGGCGGCGACCGCGCTGGCGCTGCGCCAGATCGCCGGGCCGGTCATCGCCACGACGCTGGTGCTGCTGGCGGTGTTTGTGCCGGTAGCGCTCCTGCCGGGGATTGTCGGCGAGCTGTACCGCCAGTTTGCGGTGACGCTCTCGACGGCCGTGACGCTCTCAAGCCTGGTGGCGCTGACCCTGACGCCCGCCCTGTGCGCGATGCTGCTGCGTCCGCGCCCGGCGCAGCCCGCGGCAATTTTCCGTGGGTTCAACCGGGGGCTGGAGGCCACGCGTGGCGTCTACACCCGCATCGTGACTATCTTCAACCTTCGCCCGTGGCTGGCGCTGCTGGCCACCGCAGGCGCGGCGGCCGTGGTGGCGTTCAGCTTTACGTCGATGCCTAAAAGCTTCCTGCCGCAGGAGGATCAGGGCTACTTCTTTGCCAGCGTTCAGCTGCCAGAGGCGGCCTCGCTGGAGCGCACCGAAACGGTGATGAACACGGCACGCGAACTCATCGCTAAAAATCCGGCGGTTGAAGACGTGATTCAGGTCTCCGGATTTAACATTCTCAACGGCACCAGCGCCTCCAACGGCGGGTTTATCTCCATCATGCTCAAAGACTGGAGCGAGCGTCCGCCGCTGGATGAGGTGATGGGTACCCTGCAGCGCCAGCTGCTGGCCCTGCCGGAAGCGACCATCATGACCTTCGCGCCGCCGACGCTGCCGGGGCTGGGCAACGCCTCCGGCTTCGACCTGCGCATACAGGCGCAGGCGGGGCAGAGCCCGGCGGAGCTGGAGCGCGTGACGCGTGAAGTGCTGGCGAAAGCCAACCAGCATCCGCAGCTGAGCCGCGTGTTCACCACCTGGAGCAGCAACGTGCCGCAGCTGACGCTGACCGTTGACCGCGAGCGCGCCGCGCGCCTCGACGTGCCGGTGTCGCGCATCTTCAGCAGCCTGCAAACCGCCTTTGGCGGCACGCGCGCCGGGGATTTCAGCGTCAACAACCGCGTCTACCACGTAGTGATGCAGAACGAGATGCAGTGGCGCGAGCGCGCCGAGCAGATCGGCGAGCTGTTCGTGCGCAGCAACAGCGGCGAGCGGGTGCGCCTGAGCAACCTCGTCACCATTACGCCGACCGTCGGCGCGCCGTTCCTGCAGCAGTACAACCAGTTCCCGTCCGTGTCGGTGAGCGGCTCGGCGGCGGAAGGAGTGAGCAGCAGCACCGCGATGGCGGCGATGGGCGAGATTCTGGCGGAAAACTTGCCAGCCGGGTACGACTATGCCTGGAGCGGCATGTCGTATCAGGAGCAGCAGGCCGGCAATCAGGCGATATGGATTGTGCTGGCGGCGGTGGTGATGGCGTGGCTGTTCCTTGTTGCCCAGTACGAGAGCTGGACGCTCCCGGCGAGCGTGATGCTCTCGGTGCTTTTCGCCATCGGCGGGGCGCTGGTCTGGCTGTGGTTGGCGGGCTACGCCAACGACGTGTACGTGCAGATTGGTCTGGTGCTATTGATAGCCCTTGCCGCCAAGAACGCGATCCTGATCGTGGAGTTCGCCCGCGCGCGGCGCATGGACGGAATGGCGATTGTCGATGCCGCGCGGGAAGGGGCATCGCGCCGCTTCCGCGCGGTGATGATGACCGCCGTGTCGTTCATTATCGGCGTATTGCCCATGATGCTGGCGACCGGGGCGGGTGCCCAGAGCCGCCGCATCATCGGCACCACGGTGTTCAGCGGCATGCTGGTGGCGACCGTGGTGGGGATTGTGTTTATCCCCGCGCTGTTCGTGCTGTTCCAGCGCCTGCGCGAGTGGGGCCACGGACTTACGGACTCGTCGCCCACAGCTCGCAGTGCTTCTGAACCAGAGAAATCAGCGAGCCACCGTCGGCGATAAACTCCCGCATGCGCTGCGCCTCGCTCTTGCCCTGCTTTAACAGCAGGGCAATTTCATTGACTGCGCTCGTTGCGCCGAGCTTCTCGGCCGACGGCGCAACCTGCTCCAGCAGCCACGCAATGTCTTCCGCCACGGTTTTGTGCTCGCCGGTGTGCACGTCCGTCAGGATCCCCTCCAGCCCGTAGCGACAGGCCTGAAAACGGTTAAAGCGGTACAGCAGAAAATCTTTTTCCTGATGCTTATAGGGCCGCGCGGTCAGCAGCCAGTGCGAGGTCGCCTGGATAAGCCCGGCGATGTTAATGGCGTGGCCGAGCGTCAGCGGCGTATCCATCACCCGCACCTCGACGGTGCCGAAGAGCGGGCTGGGGCGGATGTCCCAGTGCAGATCCTTAATGCTGTCGATCATGCTGGTGGAACTCAGGCGGCGGAACAGCCCCTCGAACTCTTGCCAGCTGTTGACCCACGGCATCTGGCCGTTATCCGGAAATCCCGAGAAGATGTTGAGCCGCGACGAGGAGAACTTCGTGTCCGTGCCCTGCATATACGGCGAGGCGGCCGCCAGGGCGATAAAGTGCGGCACGAAGCGCGACAGGCCGTGCAGCAGGTAAATCGCGTCGTCCCCGGTCCGGCAGCCGACGTGCACGTGCTGGCCGAATACCGTCGCCTGCAAAATCAGGTAGCCAAAGCGCTCCAGCGTGACGTTATAGCGCTCGTCGTCGCACACCTCCTGCCGCTGCCACTTCTGGAACGGGTGCGTCCCGCCGCCGCAGATCTGGATATGCTGCTCCGCCGCCGCGCGCAGGATGTTCTGCTGCATCACCGAGAACTGCGCCGCCGCCTGGTCGATGTTCTGACACACGCCGGTGGCGATTTCGAGCATGCTTTCGGTGATGTCGTGTTTGACCTCGCCGCCTTTGATGTCGCCTTTGACGGCGGCGATAAGCGCGGAGGAGTCCTGGCTCAGATCGTAGCCCGGCGGGTTAACCACCTGCAGTTCGAGCTCTATGCCAAGGGTGAAGGGTTCAGAGGACTTGAAATCGGGTAAAGGCATGGCGCACTCCGTTGTCTGTTGTGTGTTGAGTATAGACAACGACGTGGCGCTCACTTTTCAGGGTGGTATAACTGTTAGCAGGCTTAGCGAAAAGGGGAGTTAACCATGTCTGAAAATCCAGTGATTGCGCTGATAGGTCCCGGTGCGATTGGGACCACGATTGCCGCAGTGCTGCATGACGTCGGGCGCACGCCGCTGCTGTGCGGGCGCACCGCGCATCCGGAATTACGCCTGCGCCATGACGAGGGGGAAACGGTGGTGCCCGGTCCGGTATTAACCGATCCGGCCGTCATCACGTGCCCCGTCGATCTCGTTTTTGTGGCGGTAAAAACGACGCAAAATGCCGACAGCGCCGGATGGCTGCGCGCCCTGTGCGATGAACACACCGTGGTCTGCGCCCTGCAAAACGGCGTGGAGCAAAAAGCCCAGCTTGAGCCGTGGGTAAACGGCGCGACGGTGCTGCCGTCGGTGGTGTGGTTCCCGGCGCAGCGCGAGCCGGATGCCTCCGTGTGGCTGCGGGCGAAGCCGCGCCTGACGCTGCCGGACGTGCCCCAGGCGCAGCGGGTGGTGGAGGCGCTTCGCGGTACGCGCTGCGCGGTTGAGCTCTCGGCAGATTTCGCCACCGTCGCCTGGCGCAAGCTTCTGCAAAACGCGGTCGCCGGGCTGATGGTGCTTTCCAACCGCCGCGCCGGGATGTTCAGGCGCGAGGATATCAGCGAGCTTGCGCTGGCCTACCTGCGCGAGGGGCTTGCCGTTGCCCGCGCCGAAGGGGCGAAGCTGGACGATGCAGTGGCGCAGGAGATCCTGGCGAACTTCCAGCGTGCGCCTGAGGACCTGGGCACCTCGATCCTGGCCGACCGTCAGGCCGATCGCCCGATGGAGTGGGATATCCGCAACGGCGTGATCCAGCGCTACGGCCGCAAACACGGGATTGCGGTGCCCATCAGCGACGTGGTGGTGCCGCTGCTGGCGGCAGGGAGCGAGGGGCCGGGCTAACGGCCGCTGTTTTTCCGTTCGGCAAAGTAGTGGGCGGGCGTGCTGCCCATCGCTTTTCGGAACATGGTGATAAACGCATTCACGGATTCGTACCCGAGCGTTGTCGCCACGTTCTGGACGGGCACGCCGCTTGCCAGCTCCCGCAGGGCAATAATCAAATGCAGCTGCTGGCGCCATCGACCGAAGCTCAGCCCGGTTTCGCGCTGCATCAGGCGGGCAAACGAACGCTCGCTGAGGGCGAGCCGTTTCGCCCAGTCCTTCAGGGTGCTTCTGTCCTCAGGGCGGCTGACCAGCGCGTCCGCCATGGCGCGAATTTTCGGATCGGTTGAGACCGGCAGGCTTAGCTTCTGCTGCGGCATGCTGGCGAGCTCGTCCAGCGTGACCCGGGTCAGCCTCGCGACGTGGCCGTCGGCGGGATAATCAACGCCTTCGCGCGTCAGACGATCGACCAGCTCCTTAATCAGCGGCGAGATCGCCAGCGTGCAGCATCTCTCCGGCAGCGCCGCCGCGCCGGGCTCAATAAACAGATAGTTGAGATGCGCGTTCCAGGTCGCTTTGGCGCTGTGCGGGATCCCGCCGGGGATCCAGACGGCGCAGTCCGGCGGCACGATCCAGATATCATTCTCCGCGTAACAGCTGACCGCACCGTATCGGGCAATAATCAGCTGCCCCTTGCGGTGGGTATGCACCGGCACTTCCGCGGTGTAGTCCACGAAGTCCAGATGACGCGCCACCGCCGGGCTGGCGGTAGAGTCGGGGTCATACAGCGTAGTAGCAGGTTGAGGCTTCACGATTCTGGCAACATTTAGGTATTTTTTGACAGAATAGAGTATTTAAGCGGGTCTGCAAGCCGGTAATAATCCCGGCATGAAAAACATCCTATCTCATTCCGTTCGTCTCCCCGCCGCGCTGCGAAACGATGCGGGCGCGCTGATCTATTCCGCGAAGAGTTTTGCCGCGGCGATGCTGGCTTATTACCTCGCGCTGTCGATCGGTCTTGAGCGTCCCTCGTGGGCCATTATTACGGTTTACATCGTGTCGCAGACGTCGGTCGGAGCATCGCTGAGCAGAAGCCTCTACCGGCTGGCCGGTACCGTGGCGGGTGCCAGCGCGACCGTTGTGATTGTGCCTGCCTTCGCGAATACGCCAGTCCTGTGCAGCGCGGTGCTGACGGGCTGGATCGTATTCTGCCTGTGGCTCTCCCTGCTGGAACGCACGCCCCGGGCTTACGCCTTTGTGCTGGCAGGCTACACCGCGAGCCTGATTGGTTTTCCGGCGGTGTCCGATCCCGGCAGCATTTTTAACGTCGCCATCGTCCGCGTGCAGGAGATCGCGATTGGGATTTTCTGCGCGGCGCTGATCCACCGCTACGTGCTGCCCGCGCGCGTATCAGGCCAGTTCAACGCTAAATTATCCCAGACGCTACAGGCCGCGCGCGGGCGGGTGGCGGATACCTTAGCGGGCAAACCCGACGCGGCTTCCGGCCCCCTGCATCTGGCCCTGGCGCTGCAGTTCCTGCAGGGCATCAGCCACCATATTCCGTATGATTTTGCCCTTTCAGCCCCGGTGCGGCAGGCCAGAAAAGCGATCCACGACCGGCTGGCGCGGCTGGTTATCGTCAACTGTGAACTGCACGATCGCCTGCCAGCGATCGGAACCCTGCCCGCCGACGTGCAGGCATTGCTGGGCGACGTTCAGGCCTGGCTGGCCGCTGAAGGCGCTGATGCCAGCAGTACGCCAGAGTCGCTGCGGCTCCGCTGTGCGCTTCTCATCGATCGGTATGCCGCGCAGGCGCAGACGTTTGACGACGCGCTGCAGGTCAGCTTTATCCGCTACCTCTCGGAGGCGGTCGCGCTTCTGCAGCAGTGCGAACGTCTTTCCGGGGCCATCCACCATGCAAAACCCGTATTTGGGGAGATGCAAACCCGCGCGGCGAAAGGGTACGTTTTCCACCGCGATCCTCTTACCGCCGCCCGCACGGCGATGGGGGCTTTCGCCATCATCCTGAGCGGCTGTCTGGTCTGGATCTTCTCGGCGTGGCCGGATGGCGGCACGGCGGTGTCTATTCTGGGGGGCTGCTGCACGCTGTTTGGCAGCTTCGATACCCCGGCGCCGCACATCGTGAAATACATCATTGGCTCGTTCTGGGGCGTGGTCATTAGCCTGTTCTACAGCTTTGCGCTGCTCCCGCTGGTGAGCGATTTCCCGGTGCTGCTGGCGGTGCTTGCCCCGGCGTATCTGCTGGCCGGGTCGCTTCAGGCGCGCCCGCCCACCACGTTTATGGCGATGGGGATCACCCTGACGCTGCCCATTCTGTGCGAGCTGGGGGCGCACTACAGCGGAGACTTCGCCGTTGCGGTCAACACCGCCATCGCGCTCTTTGCCGCGACCGGTTTTGCCGTCATCAGCATGAGCCTGCTGCAAACCGTGCAGGCGGATGGCGCCATCACGCGTCTGCTGAACCTCTGCCAGCGCGACATTCGCCGCAGCGTGAAGGGCACGCTGCGGGTTGATGAAACGCAGTGGATCAACCTGATGATGGACCGGACCGCCCTGTTGCTGCCGCGCCTGCAGCGCAGCGCGCGCGCGCCGGAGCAGGCGCTCGATCGACTGTTACACGCGCTGCGTCTGGGGCTGTCTGTCATGCATTTACGCCGCAGTGACGCACCGCCCGGCAGGGAGGTTGACGCGCTTTTTCATCGGATAAACGCCGCGGACCGTAACGCCTTGCGCGAACGCATTGCCGCCCTTATCGAGCGCCATCTGCCTGCGGCAGATGAACACTCGCGCCAGTTGGTCTTCAGGCTGGTGGATCTGCACTGTGCATTACGGGAGCCAGACCATGGTTAACGATCTCAATCTCGGCGGGGTTTTTATTCCGGGGCTGCTGACGGTCGCCCTCGCGGCGCTGGTCTGCACGCTGGGCCTCGTCGCGCTTTTCTCGCTCAGCAGGCTCTACCGGCGCTTGCCGTTTCGCCCCCTGATGGATGTTTCAACCTGGATTGTCACCTTTTTCCTGCTGATGCAGGGCCTGACCGCGTTGGGGTTATTGTCATGAAATCACTGCTCTCTTTACTGGCTCGCTATGCGCTGACCTTAAGCGCCGTCGCGGCGGCCACGCTTCTGGCGTTTATGATGTGGAAACACTACGCGCAAACGCCGTGGACCCGCGACGGCCGCGTGCGGGCGGACGTGGTGCAGATTGCGCCGGACGTCTCCGGGCCGGTCATCAGCGTAGCCGTGCAGGACAACCAGTGGGTGAACCGGGGCGATGTGCTTTACACCATCGATCCGCGCTGGCTTAAGCTGGCGGTGGTCAGCGCGCAGGCTGATGTGGAATCGAAACGCCATGAGATGCTGATGCGCCAGGACGCGGCCCATCGGCGCACGCTGATTAAAAACGCCATCTCGAGCGAGGATTTGCAGCAAACCGGCAGCGCGGCGAACGTCGCGGCGGCCAATTATCACGGCGCGCTGGCCGCGCTGGATCTGGCAGAGCTGAATCTGGCGCACGCCACCGTGCGCGCGCCGGTTTCGGGGTACGTCACGCACCTGCGGCTTCGCCCCGGAGACTACGCGACGGCGGGGGAGACGAAGGTCGCCATCGTCGATGCGCACAGCTTCTGGGTGGTGGGGTACTTTGAGGAGACCAAGCTGCGCCATATTCGCGTCGGGGATGCCGCGCAGGTGGTGCTGATGGGCTACGAGCCGGTCATCGCGGGGCACGTGGAAAGCATCGGGCATGGGATCGGGGACAGCAACGACGAGACGGGCGGGCTGGGTCTGCCCGACGTCGAGCCCACCTTTAGCTGGGTGCGGCTGTCGCAGCGCGTGCCGGTGCGCATTCATATCGACAGGCTGCCGGAGGGCGTTGAGCTGGTGGCGGGGCTGTCGGCGAGCGTGGCGGTGGGGCGGTAGATAAGGATTGAAGCGACTATTCCTCGCCTACAAAATTATCGGCTTCAGGAGAGTAATGCTGATAAACGCATGCGAGCTTATGCCCGTCAGGATCGCGCAGATAGGCAACATAAAAGTCGGGGCCGTACGCGCTTCGCGTACCAGGCTCGCCTTCATCCGTTCCTCCCGCAAGAAGGCCAGCTGCATGGAACCGTCTGACAAGATCCGCGTTATCTGCACTGAATGCGAACATTGTCCCGTTTCACGCCGTCGCGGGCTGCTTGCCAAAAGGAGGACAAATACAGAAGCTGAACCCCTCGCCGGGATTATTTTCATCTCCCAACATTGCCCAGCTTTCAGTCCAGGCTGGCAGACGCGAGTAGCCGAGAACGTTAAAAACTGCGTCATAAAAATTCACGGAGCGCTGGAAGTCGTTTGTACCTACTGTGATATAAGCCAGCATCTTATGACTCCCGTCCTTCAATATTCGATTTAACAGCCTTCAGCGTCCTTTTACGGATCCAGCCGCTACCCGCCCGTATTATCAGCCAGTAAGCCGACATTTTTAGCCGAGTGCGTCTGTCAGGACAAAAGATGAATGTTTCCGTAGAGAGCTCATACTTGCCTGGCGCCAGCTCCATTATCTTGTAGCGCAGCAACAGTTTCGCGCTGCCGGGCGCGGCTGGGGTCTGAAAAGCGCTGGCATCCGGCACGTTTTCCAGACCAAAATCGGAACGCCAGAATTGTCCTCTTAAGCCGTAACAGATTTCTGATGCTGAATTTTTCAAAAGGGTAAAACTGTGCAAACCAAAGTTGCCGATCGACTGTGGCTTCTGGTTGCGCAGAAATTTTTGCGGTATTTGACGCAATGACATTAACCGCCGAATCACGGCATCTTGCCGGACGTCAAAGCTGGCAATCATTGGCAGAATATTTTCAGGGCGGCTAGTGTGAATGACCGTTAGGTGTTTCTCATGAAACTGGAACTGGGGGAGAAAAGCGGGAACATCCTGCCACTGAGCAAGCGCTTTGCGGGTAACGAATCCAGGGTTAAGCATCTCTCTTCCTTGTCATCCCTTGCGTCCAGCCAGAGTAACAGATGGTGTGTCGCAGGCAATTACCAGGAAAAGAGAGGGCAACAGGGAAGTAAGTGTAACGAGCCGGTTGGGTTAACCACGTTCGCTTCTTTACGAATGGAGAAGTTCAGTGATTTCTTTGCGCTTTCTTGTTGCCCATTCAGGTTTGATAGAGAGCATTAAACTGTATTGTCTTCTGAAATAAACCTCTCTAAATTCTCGTTCAGATGAATGGCTTGCTGCATACGTTGAGGCGAGCCCCGCCACGGCACTCTCCACAAACCAATACAGAATTTCATCGTCACTGAGCGTTACTTTTCGCTGTATTTCAAGGCCTCTTTCACTGACGATAAAATGATATTCTTTGCCATGAATTTCAAGATAGGGAGTTGCAGCCCCATCGGGTTGGTCAGGGATAAAGAAGTAATGGTTTGGCCTTGTCCCTCCGCCTAATAGCTCACCTATTCTTAGAAGCTCGTTTCGTAGTTCTTCAATTGTTTTCATAAACAGCTCTTTGTTCTTGTATGTAAACGACTCATTACCGCGGATTGGTTACAATGCGCCTGCTCTCGATCACTTCCCCACAAACGCACTCACCGGCAAACCAAAACGTTTCGCCAGCGCACGCATATGAAGCTCCGGAGATTCGTTCACGCGAATGCTTGATTAGGAAATTCTCTGGTTGCCGCATTGAAAGACGCTCTTAAGACTATGTGCATCCTTGCCCCTTGTTTCCGGGCTGGAAACATTATAGGTGTGATTGGTGGGTAGACAATGTGGCAACATTTGCGAAGTGCAGTTTTCATATGCTCGTGATGCCGGCACTCATTTAATGAGTGCGAACATTGTATGAGGTGACTGTGAATGATATGTCCGATTTGTGCCAGAAGCGGACATAGGGGAGCCTCCTCTTCAACGTTAGCTATGCGTATTCTATCCTTTAAATGCATATATTTTTAAGACGCCAATAGCATAATTCACTTGAATATCATGGAGTTAATAAGGTTCTTTGCCTGTTGGAGGGATAAAAAAAGCTGATGCCTTATGAAACATTTTAATAATGACTCAATCTCGCGCACTTCGTAATGACCTTTATTTAGGGATGAGATATAACGAGCTTCGAAAATAATTAACATTCTTATAACGTTGTTGAGGTTAAGCATATGAAGCAAGTTGGCATCGTCGGTTGGCGAGGAATGGTCGGTTCTGTTTTGTTGCAGCGGATGCTGGATGAAAATGATTTTAAGGACATTTCTGCGCATTTTTACAGTACCTCCAACGTAGGGGCTGCGGGACCTGTCATCGATGGCATAAGCTATACGCTCAAAGATGCGTACTCCATTGATGCTCTTGCGGAAATGGACATCATAATAACGTGTCAGGGCGGCGATTATACTAAAGCGGTTTATCAGGCATTGATTGCTCATGGTTGGGAGGGCTACTGGATTGATGCGGCATCAGCGCTGCGGATGGATGAAAGAGCCTGCATTATTCTCGATCCCGTGAATCGCACCCATATCGATCGTGCCGTCAAAGAAGGTATTAAGCTCTTTGTCGGTGGTAATTGTTCGATCACGCTTAGTCTGATGGGGCTCGCCGGGCTGATAAAGGCAGATCTCATTGAATGGATGAGCGTGATGACCTATCAGTCCGCATCGGGGGCCGGTGCTCAGTATGTACGGGAATTAATTACGCAATGCGCCTATATAAGCAGCCATTTGTCCGCCGATGAACTGGCATCGTCAGGTTCAGTACTTCCGTTAGTCAATAAGGTCAGTGAACTGATTAATAGCGCTGAAATGCCGACTCAGAACTTCGGCGCGCCTTTAATGGGTAGCATCATTCCATGGATTGATAGCGATTTAGGCGATGGCAACAGCCGTGAAGAGTGGAAGGGTGAGGCAGAAACGAACAAAATCCTTGGTCTTTCTCCCGGAACGATCCCGGTAAACGGTTTGTGTATACGGGTCGGCGTGATCCGCTGCCACAGTGCTGCCATAACCCTGAAGCTCAAGCGAGAAGTTAGCGAAGCGGAATTTGCAGATTTAGTGGCGCATGCTCATCCCTGGGTTAACTATGTGCCTAATAACAAGGAGGAGAGTGTCAGCAAATTGACACCTGCCTATATCAGCGGTTCGCTCCAGGTGGGCATTGGCCGTTATAAGAAAATGTCGCTGAACAATGACCCGATTTATTCGGTTTTAACGGTAGGTGATCAGCTCTTGTGGGGCGCGGCCGAACCTTTGCGCCGTATGTTAAATATTCTGCTCGGCAGAGTTTGATTCATTTTATGCAGACCAAAGCACCTACTCGGTAGGTGCTATTGTTATGTGGCGTCGCGTTATATTGTGCTCCGCAGCAAATTTGATGAGCATAGATGGCTTACTTCATCGTCCGCTCTTCGCTCTTAACGGACATTCATCAAGCAACGTTGTTCTTTGCATAAGACCGAAATCTTACTTCTTACTCAGCAGCATTCCGGCCTCCTGCTACTTAACTCAGTGCGCCGTAATATACGGCTCCTTCACAAACTCAGCCAGCAGCCAGACCATATCATGCAGTAGCCCGACGAGTTCTTTCGCCACGCTCGCAGACAGTGTCCCGCCCATCACCGCCAGCGTTAACGCCACAGCATAATCCACTTGCAGCGTCGTCTCCTGCCAGCAGTCCGGCACGCAGGAGGTCATCTTTTCCCCTGCAATCAATTGTTCAACCAGATACGCTGGAAGTTCGGCATCGCAGCATTCCCGCAGCCGCTTCAGCGCAGCCAGCAATCGCTTGCAGAGTGTGGCAAACGTCACCGCGTCGTCAGTTTCCACCAGCACGCTAACGTACGCAGTGCAGGCGTCAGCCAGTTCAAAGAGATCCGCAGAATCGGGAAGTTGTACGTGGAGAAGGTGATAAACAGCGCTTTCTTCAGTAAGCGCGTAAGAAAATCCAGGGATAGTAGCCATAAGGCATCCTCTTTATGCAAAAAAATATTAACCGCCCGATGAGTTCCTACGCTCAGAGGGGGTAGCGCTGACGGAGGTAGGAATACCGTGCATAAAGAAAAACGGCCAGCCTTTCGACTGCTCCGTCAGCGCCACCGTGATTCTAACGGGATATGCGCTGTCGCGACAAAAAATATCGCTTTATGCTAACGGGTTCCTACGCCCGGTTACGGATGTGCCGCAACGCAGTCACTTTACGACCGTGAAGAAAGGATGAAAAGGGATGCCCCTGAATTACATAAGGTTGCTTGCAGGTTTGCGAGGCGGCTTCCAGAAGGGTATTGCCGGGTGGCGGCGACGCCTTACCCGGCCTACAACAACCACCAACCAAACCGACCGCTACCCCTCGCTCATCATCGTCAAAAACCGCTTCACCGTTCGCGAACGTTCAAAACGTCGCCAGCAGAGCGCGATATCGGTATAGAGCTCCGGCGAACTCAGCGCGTGATAGGTGACATTCGGCGGTGAAATGGCCGCCATGGATTTGGGCACCAGCGCGAAGCCGCCGCCCGCGGAAACCATGCTCAGGGAGGAGGAAAGCTGCGACGACTGCAGCGCGTGCTGCACGTCAATTCCGGCCCGCTCGCAGCAGCCGTGAACCCGTTCGTACAGCCCCGGCGCGACCTCCTGCGGGAACAGCACCACCGGCGTATCCCGAAGCTGCTCTAGCGCCAGCGAATCGCACGCCGCCAGCGGATGCTCGCGATGCAGCGCCACCACCATCGGCTCCCGGTCGAGGATTTTTAACTCGAACGCCTTGCTGCTCTCGCAGGGCAGGCGCACGAAGGCGATATCCAGTTCACCCTCCGCCAGCATCGTCGTCAGCGACGACATATTGGCTTCCACCTGGTGAACCTGCACCGCCATGTTCTGCACCTGAAACTGGCGGATCAGCGCGAAAATTTTGGGATGAAATGCGTCGGAGCTGGTAATGCCAATCGACAGGTTGCCGTTCAGCCCGCGCGCGATGCCGCGGGCTTTTTCCAGCGCGGCGTCGCTCAGCGCCAGGATCTTGCAGGCGTCCTCGTAGAAGGCTTCTCCCGCCTCGGTCAGCTCTACGCCCCGCGTCAGGCGTCTGAACAGCGGCGTGCCGACTTCCTCTTCGAGCCGTTTGATCTGCTGACTCAGAGGAGGCTGTGAAATACCCAGCGCTTCGGCCGCCCTGGTGAAGTGTCGCTCGCGTGCAACCGCGACAAAATACCGCAGATAACGAAGTTCCATATCTAAAACGTCTCAAACCAGCATGGTTTCTATATTGGAACTCTCTGCTGAATCGGGTCAACATTTATTTAACCTTTCTAAATAAAGTTGAAGAGGACGAGCACGATGATGCATTCATCTGCCTGCGACTGTGAGGCAAGCCTGTGCGAGACCCTGCGCGGGTTCTCCGCCCAGCATCCTGACAGCGTGATCTACCAGACATCGCTAATGAGCGCCCTGCTAAGCGGCGTGTACGAAGGAGAGACCACCATCGCCGATCTGCTGGCACACGGTGATTTTGGACTGGGCACCTTCAACGAGCTGGACGGTGAAATGATTGCCTTCAGCAGCCAGGTGTACCAGCTGCGCGCCGACGGCAGCGCCCGGGCCGCGAAGCCGGAGCAGAAAACGCCGTTCGCGGTGATGACCTGGTTCCAGCCGCAGTACCGCAAAACCTTCGATGCGCCGGTCAGCCGTCAGCAGATCCACGACGTCATCGACCAGCAGATCCCCTCCGATAACCTGTTCTGCGCGCTGCGCATCGACGGCAACTTCCGTCACGCCCACACCCGCACCGTACCGCGCCAGAAGCCGCCGTACCGCGCGATGACCGACGTGCTCGACGACCAGCCGGTGTTCCGCTTTAACCAGCGCGAAGGGGTGCTGGTCGGGTTCCGCACGCCGCAACACATGCAGGGCATTAACGTGGCCGGCTATCACGAGCATTTCATCACCGACGACCGTCAGGGCGGGGGTCATCTGCTCGACTACCAGCTGGAGAGCGGCGTACTCACCTTCGGCGAAATTCACAAGCTGATGATTGACCTGCCCGCCGACAGCGCGTTCTTACAGGCCAACCTTCACCCCAGCAATCTTGATGCAGCGATCCGTTCCGTCGAAAACTAACAGGAGAACTACCGTGAACAGTGAGAAACAGTCACGTCAGTGGGCGCACGGCGCCGATATGGTTATCGGCCAGCTGGAAGCGCAGGGCGTGAAGCAGGTGTTTGGGATCCCGGGTGCGAAAATCGACAAGGTCTTTGACTCCCTGCTGGACTCCTCCATCGAGATTATTCCGGTGCGCCACGAAGCGAACGCGGCGTTTATGGCGGCGGCGGTAGGGCGTCTGACCGGCAAGGCCGGGGTAGCGCTGGTCACCTCCGGGCCGGGCTGTTCTAACCTGATCACCGGCATCGCCACCGCCAACAGCGAAGGCGACCCGGTGGTGGCGCTGGGCGGGGCGGTGAAGCGGGCGGATAAAGCCAAGCTGGTACACCAGAGCATGGACACCGTCGCCATGTTCAGCCCGGTCACCAAATACGCCGTGGAGGTCAGTTCACCGGACGCGATTGCCGAGGTGGTTTCCAACGCGTTTCGCGCCGCCGAGCACGGCAGGCCGGGGGGCGCGTTCGTCAGCCTGCCGCAGGATATCGTCGACCAGCCCGCGACGGGGGGCATTTTACCCGCCAGCGGCCCGGCGCTGATGGGCCCGGCACCGGAGTCAGCGATTAACGACGTGGCGAAGCTTATCGAAAACGCCAAAAACCCGGTCATCTTGCTCGGCCTGATGGCCAGCCAGCCCGCGAACAGCGCCGCGCTGCGCAAGCTGCTGGAAAAAAGCCGCATTCCGGTGACCAGCACCTATCAGGCCGCCGGGGCGGTAAACCAGGAACACTTCACCCGCTTCGCCGGCCGCGTCGGCCTGTTCAATAACCAGGCGGGCGATCGGCTGCTGCATCTGGCGGACCTGATTATCTGCATCGGCTACAGCCCGGTGGAGTACGAGCCGTCCATGTGGAACAGCGGCGACGCTACGCTGGTGCACATCGATGTGCTGCCTGCCTATGAAGAGCGTAACTACGTGCCGGATCTGGAGCTGGTGGGGGACATCGCCGAAACGCTGAACCTGCTCGCTAACCGTATCGATCGTAAGCTCGAGCTGAGCCAGCGGGCCTCCGAAATTCTGGTCGATCGCCAGCATCAGCGCGATCTGCTCGACCGCCGCGGCGCCTCGCTCAACCAGTTTGCCCTGCACCCGCTGCGCATCGTGCGGGCCATGCAGGATATCGTGAATAACGACGTGACGCTCACCGTTGATATGGGCAGCTTCCACATCTGGATCGCCCGCTACCTCTACAGCTTCCGGGCGCGTCAGGTGATGATCTCCAACGGTCAGCAGACCATGGGCGTTGCTCTGCCGTGGGCGATTGGCGCGTGGCTGGTGAACCCGGGCCGCAAGGTGGTTTCAGTCTCCGGTGACGGCGGCTTCCTGCAGTCAAGCATGGAGCTGGAAACCGCGGTGCGCCTCAACGCTAACGTGCTGCACATCATCTGGGTGGATAACGGCTACAACATGGTTGCCATTCAGGAAGAGAAAAAATACCAGCGTCTTTCCGGCGTCGAGTTCGGCCCGGTCGATTTCAAAGCGTATGCCGACGCCTTCGGTGCGAAAGGCTTTGCCGTGGAGAGCGCCGAGGCGCTTGAGCCGACGCTGCGTGCGGCGATGGATGTGGATGGCCCGGCCGTGGTGGCCATTCCCGTCGACTACAGCGATAACCCGCTGCTGATGGGCCAGCTCCATCTCAGCCAGATTTTGTGACTCACGATAAGGACAGAGAAATGCAAAAAGTTGCTCTCGTAACAGGCTCAGGCCAGGGGATTGGTAAAGCGATCGCGCTTCGCCTGGTGAAAGACGGTTTTGCCGTCGCCATCGCCGACTACAACGTTGAGACGGCCAGAGCCGTCGCCGATGAAATCATCCGTAACGGCGGCAACGCCGTCGCCGTGAAGGTCGATGTCTCTGACCGCGAACAGGTGTTTGCGGCGGTGGAGAAAGCGCGCACCGCGCTGGGCGGCTTTAACGTTATCGTGAATAACGCCGGGATTGCGCCGTCTACCCCCATCGAATCCATCACGCCGGACATTGTCGACAAGGTTTACAACATCAACGTGAAAGGGGTGATCTGGGGGATCCAGGCCGCGATTGACGCGTTTCGCAAAGAGGGGCACGGCGGCAAGATCATCAACGCCTGCTCCCAGGCGGGCCACACCGGCAACCCTGAACTGGCGGTCTACAGTTCCAGCAAGTTCGCGGTGCGCGGCTTAACCCAGACCGCGGCACGGGATCTCGCGCCGCTGGGGATCACCGTTAACGCCTACTGCCCGGGCATCGTCAAAACGCCGATGTGGGCGGAAATCGACCGTCAGGTCTCCGAGGCGGCGGGTAAACCGCTCGGCTACGGGACCGAAACCTTTGCCAAACGCATTACGCTTGGCCGCCTGTCCGAGCCGGAAGATGTCGCCGCCTGCGTTTCATACCTGGCAGGCCCGGACTCCGACTACATGACCGGCCAGTCTCTGCTCATCGATGGTGGGATGGTGTTTAATTAAATTCTAATAAGCTCTGACATGAGTTTTCCCCTGCACCCGTGCAGGGGCTTTTTTTTGTCTCCTCCGTCATTGTGCATTACACTGCGCGCTGCAAAACTTTAGTCATTACGATCTGACAGGCGGTAACAGCGATGAACGGTACAATCACAACGTGGTTTAAAGATAAAGGCTTTGGATTTATCAAAGATGAAAACGGCGACAACCGCTATTTTCATGTGATTAAGGTCGCGAACCCCGATCTGATTAAGAAAGATGCCGCGGTGACCTTCGAGCCGACCACCAACAACAAAGGACTTTCCGCCTATGCGGTGAAGGTGATCCCCGAAAGCAAACATCTCTTTATTGCTGGCGAGCGCGTGAAGCTCTCCTCGATCAAATCCTTCGTGGTGTTTAACGAAGAAGAGCCGGCTGATACCAAAATCGACAAAGAGAACGCGGTGCTGTCGGTGGGGCTGCTGATGAACAGCATCAAGCCGAAATCCGAGAAAAAGCCGGGCGAAATGCGCACGGTGAAGAAGCTGGCGATCACCACTTTCCAGAATACGACGCTGATCTTCACCGAAGATGAGATCGACATCGACGCCACGGTGAAGCTGCTGAAGTAACGTTTTGCCGGGTGGCGGCGACGCTTACCCGGCTTGCAAAACCCGCGCGGCGCTCGCCGCCGGGCATATACGAAACATATCTACGCGGCACGAAACGTAGGCCCGGTAAGCGCAGCGCCACCGGGCACCGCCGCGCGCACTTACCCCATCCTGTGCTCACCCCGTAACATCGCCTCGCGGTCAAACACCCTCTGGATCTCCCCGTGCGCCATAAACGCCGCCCGGTCGGACATATGCGCAATCACGTCCGCGTCGTGGCTCACCAGCAGGTAGGTCATGCCGTGCTCGGCCTTCAGGCGGTTGAGCAGGTTCAAAATTTCCGCCTGCACGGACATATCCAGCGCCGAAGTCGGCTCGTCCAGCAGCAGAAGCTGCGGGCGCAGCAGCAGCGCACGTGCAATCGCCACGCGCTGGCGCTGGCCGCCGGAAAGCTGGTGCGGGTAACGTTTACCCGCGTCGGCGGAAAGCCCGACCTGCTGCAGCGCATCCGCCACCTTTTCCGCAACCTGCGTTTCGCCGTGGATGTTTAACGGCTCCGACAGGGTGCGCGCAACGGTGTGGTTTGGGTGCAGCGACGCCCACGGATCCTGAAACACCATCTGCACGTTGCGGCGAAGCTCGCCTTCAAAACGCCGTCCTGGCCGTAGCGCCTCTCCCAGGATCGAAATGCGGCCGTTCCACTCGCGCTGCAGCCCCGCCAGCACGCGCAGAATAGTCGATTTCCCGCAGCCGGATTCGCCGATCAGGCTGAAGGTTTCGCCTTTCTCGATGCCAAAGCTGGCGGCGGACACCGCCGTTTTCTCCCCGAATCTCACCTGGAGATCGTTAACCTCAACGAGCGCCATTATCGGCCTCCTTCCACGGCTGCGAGCGGTCCAGCGTCGGCAGCATCTGGCCGAAGGTGCTCGCGTTTGGACGGCAGGTCCACAGGGTGCGCGTATACGGGTGCGTCGCCTGCGGAAGCCTGTTCGCCGCCATCTCATCGACCTTTTCGCCCTGATACATCACCAGCACGCGGTCGCAGTGTTCCGCCACCAGCGGCAGATCGTGGCTGATGAGCAGCATCGCCATCTGGCGTTCTTCGCTCTGCTGCACCAGCAGCTCGAGGATCTGATTGCGCAGGCGGGCGTCCAGCGCGGAGGTGGGTTCGTCGGCAATCAGCACCTGCGGGTTGTTGATCAGCGCAATCGCGATCATCACCCGCTGGCCCATGCCCCCGGAGAGTTCGCCGGGATAACGCTGGAGGACATGTTCGTTGAGTCCGACGGCGCGGATGATGTCGTAAATGCGCGCCAGGTGCTCGGCGCGGGGCAGGCGCTGGTGCAGGGTCAGCGCCTCATCAAGCTGAGCGGCGACGTTTTGCGCCGGATTCAGCGCGTAGCGCGGGTCCTGCAGGACCATCGCAATCCCGTTGCCGCGCAGCGCCTGCCAGCGGCGGGTGCTCAGGGTCAGCAGGTCGTTGCCGAGCACGTTAAGCCGGTTCGCGCTCACGATGCCGGGCTTACGCACCAGCCCCATCAGGGCGCGGGCGGACATTGATTTGCCCGAGCCGGATTCCCCCACCAGCGCCAGCCGCTCGTTGCCCAGCGTGAAGCTGAGGTTGTTGACCACGCGCGCGGCGGGGTAGTCGATATTCAGCGCATCGACGATGACGCGTTGTTCAGTCATGCTGCGGCTCCAGTACGTCGCGCAGGCCGTCGCCCAGCAGGTTAAAGGCCAGGCTGGCAAACAGAATCGCCCCGCCCGGAATGGCGGCTATCCACCACTGGTCGAAAATCACCTGCATGCCGTCGGCAATCATCGCGCCCCATTCGGCCATCGGCGGACGCGCGCCAAGACCGAGGAAGCCCAGCCCGGCGGCCGCCAGAATAATCCCCGCAAGATCCAGCGCCAGCCGCACAATCGCGGACGGCAGGCACAGGGGCAGAATATGGCCGACCAGCAGGCGCGGGCCGCGAATGCCCATCATCTCGGCGGCGGCGAGGTAGTCGCTGTGGCGCAGACGCTGGATCTCGCTCCGCGCCTGCCGCGCGTAGGCAGGCCAGGTGGTTAAGGCCAGCGCCAGCGCGCCGTTGACCAGCCCCGGGCCAAGCATCGCCACAAACGCGAAGGCGAGGATCAGACGCGGCATCGACATTACCACGTCGGTAAAACGCATCAGGATGCGCTCCAGCCAGCCGCCGTAGTAGCCGGACAAAATCCCCACCAGCAGCCCGGCGGGCAGGGTGATTACGGTGACTAACGCCACCAGCCCGAGCGCCGGGCGGGTACCGTAAATCAGGCGCGAAAGCAGGTCGCGCCCGTAGCTGTCGGTGCCCAGCCAGTGCTGGCCGTTCGGTGCCTGCAGGCGCGCGGCGGCGTCCTGCCAGTTCGGATCAAGCGGTGCCAGCCAGGGAGCGAACAGGGCAATAACCCCCAGCAGCGCGATGGCTACCAGCCCGCAAAATGCGGCAGGGGAGCGGCGCAGGCGGCGTAAGAAGAGATAAAACGGCATCAGCGCACCCTGGGATCGGTCGCCCGCACAAGCAGGTCGGTAAGGTTATTAATGAGTACAAAGCAGACGCCAATCAGCAGCGTGCCGCCCATGACGGCGGTGGTATCTCCGGCGAACAGGGCGGTGGTGAGGTAGCGCCCGATCCCCGGCCAGGAGAAGACGGTTTCGGTTAATACCGCACCTTCCAGCATGCTGGTGTAGGCGAGAGCGATTACCGTCAGCAGGGTACCGCGAATGTTCGGCAGCACGTGGCGCAGCAGAATGGTCATCTCCCCGGCGCCCTTGGCGCGGGCAAGCAGGATGTACTCTTTGTTCATTTCGCTCAGGCAGGCGGAACGCGTCAGACGCGTGATGCTCGCCAGCGAGTAATAGGCCAGCAGCAGCACCGGCAGCACCAGGTGGCTGAGGGCGTTGCGGAACGCCTCGCGGTCGCCGGAAAGCCAGGTATCCACCAGCGCAAAGCCGGTACGCGGCTCGACGGTGAACTGCCAGATATCGTCCAGCCTGCCGGGACCCGCGCTCCACTGCAGCTTCGCGTAGAACAGGGCCAGCATCAGCAGGCCGAGCCAGAAAATCGGTACCGAGTTGCCGAGCAGGGTGAGGGTTCTGATGGCGAGATCGAGCGGCGAACCGGCGTAGCGGGCGCACAGCACTCCGGCAATCACGCCGAGCACGGCGCCGATGATTAACGCCAGCGTGGCCAGCTCCAGCGTGGCGGGGAACGCGTGCAGCAGGTCCTGCAGCACCGGCTGCCCGGTGGCGCTGGCGGTGCCTAAATCACCGTGGGCAAGGTTTTGCAGGTAGTGCCAGAACTGCACGAGCAGGGGACGATCCAGCCCAAGCTGGTGGCGAACCTGATCGTAGGTTGACTGGCTGGCGTGATCGCCGACGATCTGCAGCACGCGATCGACAGGTGAAAACGCCGAGAGCGCAAACGTGACGAGCAGCAGCCCGAAGAGCGTGAGCAGCAGGGTCAGCAGACCCTGAAGCACGCGGGTGGAAAGATGTGGCATGGGAAATCTCTTCATGCCGGGTGGCGGCTTCACCTTACCCGGCCTACAAAAACTGAAAATAAGCACGGACGGCCCCCTCTCCCTTGGGAGAGGGCGGGGTGAGGGGAAACAGGCGGCTCTGTTGCGCGATGTTGCCCTCACCCCAACCCTATCCCACGGGAGAAAGAGAAGGGCTACTTCGTGACGCGGTCGTACCAGACCATATCCGCGTTCAGCCCCTGCTGATACCCCTTCACGTTATCGCGCACCACGATCTGGGTTTTACCCTGATCGACAAATACGTACGGCGAATTCTGCTGCAGCTGCTCCTGCATCTTCTTGTAAAGATCCAGACGCTTCGCCGGATCCGGCTCGGCTACCGCCGCCAGCGTGGCTTTGTTCAGCTCCGGGATTTTCCAGCCGTTCAGCCCGGCCACGGTGCTGGATTTACCGTCGTTCCACGCGAAGGCGCTGGCGTTAGAGTGCGCGTCGAAGTAGTCCGGGATCCACAGACGAATCGCCGCCTGATGCTGCTTTGCGCGCACGCGGGCATAGACCTGGCTCCCGGCGGCAGGCAGCAAATCGACCTTCACGCCACCCTGAGCAAAGCTCGCCTGCATCGACTGGGCGATGGTGATAAACGGCGGCTTGTTCTCCACGTCCAGCGTGAAGTGCGCGTCTTTAATACCCGCTTTGGCGAGAATGGCTTTCGCTTTTGCCGGGTCAAACTTAAACGGGTTGTCTTCCAGCGCGCCCGGCAGGCCGACCGGCAGGAAGCTCTGATGAACAAAGTACTGGCCTTTCAGCAGATTTTTGGTGATGCCTTCATAATCGACCAGCCAGCGCGAGGCTTCCCAGAACGCCGGGTTGTTCAGCAGCGGGTTGGCGCTGTTGCCGGTGTTAAACACCAGGTAATTTTGCTTGGCGGACGGAATGCTCAGCACCTTAACGCCCGGCTTGCCGTCCAGGGCGCTTATCTGATCTGCTCCGAGATCGCGCGCCACGTCCGCATCACCCTGCTGGATCAGCAGGCGGCGTGAGGCCGGATCGGGGACGTTTTTAATGATGATGCTTTTGAGCTTCGGCGCGCCGCCGGGTGCCGATTCGTTAGCTTCCAGCACGATGGCCTGATGCGGCTGATAGACGCGCATTTTGAACGCGCCGCTGCCCGCGGAGTGCATTTTCAGCCACGCGTTGCCGAAGTCTTTATCCTTCACGTTTGCCGCAACCTGCTTTTCATCGACGATGGAGGCAATCGGCGTGGAGAGAATATTCAGCGCCACCGACGGGCTAACGTCCGCCGTCCAGTGAAGCTGGAGGGTATGGTCGTCCACCTTTTTCAGCTGGCTGGCGATGTTACTCGCGTCCCAGCCCAGCACGTTCAGAATAAAGGCCGGGGATTTGTTCAGCGTCACGGCGCGGGTGTAAGAGAAAATCACGTCTTCCGGGCGCAGCGGGTTGCCGGAGGCGAATCTGGCATCGGGCTTAAGTTTGATCGTCAGCGTTTTTGCTGCCGCGTCCGCTTCCCAGCTTTCTGCCAGAATCGGGGTGATTTTTTCCGGGTTATCGCGGTCCGGCTGTACCAGACGCTGATACAGGCTCGGCACGGTCTGGATGCTGGAAAGCTCGTTGGCTTCGGCCGGGTCGAGGCTCACGATGTCATCCAGCCCCTGGGCAACAACCAGCGTGTTGGGCGGAGTAGCGGCGTGGACAACGCCTGAGAGCGCAGCCAGCACCAGTAACGGCAACAGTTTTTTCGTCATAGCGATCCCTGAGAAGAATATATTGTGATTGTTTTATGCTCCGCTACGTTAGGTCGACTCTGACATTCCGCAAAGTCGAAATTCAGCTTTGCTTATATCTTGCGGGAATATCGCATGCGCTCGGGCTATTAAAATACGCTGCTTTTCGCCCGCTTTTTAACCTGCTATAACAAACTCCTTACCTTTCAGGGAGTCACCGCCGTGCCCGAAATCAATCAACATGGTCAAACCGTTAACGATATCGTTCCGGACTGGAGAGGCGCGCGCGTATTAACCCGCACGCCGCTGTTCGGCCAGTATTGCCGCCTGGAGCCGCTGGATGCCGATCGCCACGCGGCCGATCTCTATGAGGCCTACGCGCTGGGCGACGACAGCGACTGGACGTGGCTTGCCAGCACGCAGCCAGCGAGCGTGGAAGCCACCGCCCACTGGATCGTGGCTAAGGTGATGGACGATGAGCTGGTGCCGTTTGCCGTCATTGATTTACGCACCGAACGCGCGGTGGGGCTGGTGAGCTATATGGCTAACGAGCGGCTGCTGGGGTCGGTGGAAATTGGTCACGTGACCTGGTCGCGCAGGATGAAAGGAACCCGGATGGGCACCGAAACGGTGTGGCTGCTGCTGAAAAATGCGTTTGAGCACGGCTACCGGCGCGTCGAGTGGAAGTGCGATTCCATGAACATTGCGTCGCGCAGCGCGGCGGAGCGGCTGGGGTTTGTCTGGGAAGGACGCCTGCGCCAGAAGCTGGTGCGCAAAGGGCGCAACCGCGACAGCGATATGCTTTCTATTATTGACGGCGAGTGGCCGCAAAGAGACGCCGAGCTGCGCGCCTGGCTGGCGGCGGAGAATTTTGACGGGGAAGGGCGGCAGATTAAGCGGCTTGAGGCGTTTCGGTTATAAGTGTTTTATGTAGGGTACATCTGAAACGGTCGATCAATCTGCGGAAATGGCAATTTCGATCAAATTCGTTTTTCCGGACTGTAGCCCCTGCGTCACCGCCGTGGCGATATCCGCGGCCTGGGTCACCCGGCAGCAGCGGATACCCATCGCGGCGCCCAGCGACTGGAAATCAATTCGCGGGTTAATTAGATCCATCCCGATAAAGCGATCCAGCTTTGTCGAACTGTAGCCCGGCTGTCCTTTCATGAAGTTTTTCAGGATGTTGTACTCCAGGTTATTCATCACGATAAAGGTGACGGGCAGATTTTCGTGCGCCGCCGTCCAGAGCGCCTGCGGCGAGTACAGGGAGGCGCCGTCGCCAACCAGACACACTACCGGCTCGCGTCCCAGCCCCAGCGAGTGCCCTACTGCTGCAGGCATTCCCCAGCCCAGACCGCCGCCGCGCATAAAGTAGTAGCGCGGGTGCTGCTGGTCGGAGATAAACCGGCGAACGTGTCTGGCCGTTGCAATCGCCTCGTCGACAATCGTGGTGCCAGGTGGAACGGACTTTATCACCTCGTAGGCCGCGACCATCGGCGAAATCGCCGGGCGCAGCCGCTCGGCTGCCAGACGCTCTTCCTGCAGTTGCCACTCTTTTTCACGTTCAGCGCGTGCCGCTTTGAGCAGCCGCTGATGCGTCAATTTGCTTGCCACCCGGCGCTGCTCAAGCTTCGGCAGCAGTTCCTTCAGGGAGAGTTTTATATCCCCCATCACCGAGAGGCGGGTGGCGTAGGTGCGGCCAAGTTCGTTCATATCCGCCGAGAGCTGATACACCGCGCAGGTTTCCGGAATGGCCTCGCCCTCGCTATACAAAATGGTAATCAGGCTTCTGCCGCCGATGATAAACACCGCATCGTAGGCATTAACGACGCTGGCGATTTCATTTGCGGTGGTGGGCATATTGCCTCGCCAGAGCGCGTGCTGCGTGGGGAAGGGCAAATTCAACGGCCAGGAGGAGCCGTAGACGTGGGCGCCTAGCGCTTCAGCAAGCTGGACAATCTCCTGCGTCGAGCCGCTGGAGTGAACTTCATCCCCCGCCACAATCATGATCCTGCCGGGGGTAACTTCGCTGAGCGCCTGCGCCAGTTCGTCCAGCGAGCCCGCCACGGTGTGGTAGTTCACTTTAGAGGCCGTTTGTATCCCGGCGTCGCTGAGCTCTTCCATGACGTTCATCGGAAGCGAAAGCAGAACCGGGCCGGCCGGAGGATAGCTGGCGGCGTGAAATGCGCGACGCACCAGCACCGGGAGCTGATCGGCGCTGGTGACCTCCTGCGCCCATTTCACCACCGGCGAGCCAATGGAGACAATGTCATCGTACAGGAGCGGGTCGCGCACGTAGTGCCGGGTATCCTGCTGCCCGACGGTGACAACCAGCGGCGTTTTCATGATCCGCGAATTAATGAGATTCCCCATGC
Source organism: Enterobacter sp. QK-SA4 (assembly GCF_056856775.1). NCBI lineage: Bacteria > Pseudomonadati > Pseudomonadota > Gammaproteobacteria > Enterobacterales > Enterobacteriaceae > Enterobacter > Enterobacter sp. QK-SA4. Next base: position 3,551,902 of record NZ_JBXFXH010000007.1, on the reverse strand, counting down.
CGTGCCCAAGACCGCTGGCGGTATGCAAATTGATAAAACCGGTCTTGCCGGAGGCTTTCGCGTAGCCGTCGGCAATGGCGACCACGCTGCTCTCCTGGAGTGCCAGAATATAGTGAATATTTTCATGGCGAAGAAGGGCATCAATGAGCGGGAGTTCGGTGGTGCCGGGGTTGCCAAAAATATATTCCACACCTTCACTCTCCAGCACTTCAAGGAGAATGTCGGCACCCGATCGCATATTTAAATCTGATATGGACGTTAATGATTTAATCATAATGACACCTCATTCAGCGTTATTTAACTCATGCTAAAAGTCTTCCTGCGTAGGACGGACAATTATTTCATTTACATCAACGTCGCCAGGCTGTTCGATAGCAAATAATACGGCTCTGGCAATCGACTCTGCCGGAATAGCCTGCTTATAAAATTCATGCAGGAACTGTTTGCTCGGGGCATCAGAGCTGCCAAACTGCAGCTCGCTTTCAACGGCGCCGGGGGAAATAAGGGTCGTCCGAACGGTTTTCCCCGCTTCCTGACGTAAGCCTTCACTCAGGGCGCGGACGGCGAATTTCGTGGCGCTGTACACCACGCCGCCGGGGGCAAGGACCTTGATACCCGCCACGGAGGCCACGTTAATAAAGTGTCCGCTCCCCTGGCGCTGGAATACCGGGAATGCCGCTGCGATACCGTACAGCACGCCTTTGACATTGGTATCGATCATCCGGTCCCACTCGTCGGTTTTCAGCTCGCTGAGGGGGGCAATCGCCATAAAGCCCGCGTTGTTGATCAGTACGTCGACGCGCTGGTATGCGGCAACGGCAGCGTCAATCGCGCGCTGAACCTCCTCCTGTCGGGTCACGTCTGCCTTCACGGCAATCGCCTGGCCGCCCTGCTGAATAATGCGATCCACCAGGGCGTTAATTCTCTCCAGACGACGGGCAACCAGCACCAGAGAAAAAGGTTTATTTGCCAGATGAAGGGCAATGGCCTCACCAATACCGCTGCTGGCACCGGTGATAACAACAACTTTGTTTGCACTATTATTCATGATCTTATCTCACTGTTGTGTGATGCAAAAATAAAGGCAGGGACAAATTAAAGAATAATAAGAATATCTTTAATTTCAGGTTTGAATATATTGTATATTTCAGGTGGAGCGACATTCGATTAAACATAGTTGAGTTGCGGGAACAGTGTCAATCGACTTTTAAATAAACAAAATAATTGCAGGCTAATATTTATTTCTTATAGCTGGCGAAAAAATATTATCGTAATGAAGGGAAGTATTGAAAACCCTCTCCTTTTAAGGAGAGGGCAGGATTTTAGACTTTCTGTCGTGCCTGACGAACCGGCGCCCCGTTCGCCACATAATACGCCGCCGTGCTCTTCGCCAGCGGCTCGCGCCCGCGGATTGCGTCGGCAATTTTTTCGCTAATCATAATAGTGGTGGCGTTCAGGTTGCCGGTGATGATCTGCGGCATGATCGACGCATCCACCACGCGCAGCCCTTCCAGCCCGTGAACGCGGCCTTCGCCGTCGACCACCGCCATCTCGTCATAGCCCATTTTGCAGGTGCCGCACGGGTGGAAGGCGGTTTCGGCGTGGTTACGCACGAACTCGTCGAGCTGCTCGTCGGTCTGGCATTCGATACCCGGGCTGATTTCGCGACCGCGATATTTGTCCAGCGCGGGCTGGTGCATGATCTCGCGGGTGATGCGGATAGCGTCGCGGAACTCCTGCCAGTCCTGCTCGTGAGACATATAGTTGAACAGGATCGCCGGATGCTGGTGCGGATCGCGGGACTTGATGCGCACGTGGCCGCGGCTCGGGGAACGCATGGAGCCAACGTGGCACTGGAAGCCGTGCTCTTTAACCGCGTTCGAGCCGTTGTAGTTAATCGCTACCGGCAGGAAGTGGTACTGAATGTTGGGCCATTCGAACTCTTCACGGCTGCGGATAAAACCGCCCGCTTCGAAGTGGTTGCTCGCGCCCACGCCGGTGCCGCCAAACAGCCACTCGGCGCCAATCTTCGGCTGGTTCCACCACTGCAGGGCAGGGTAGAGGGAGACCGGCTCTTTGCATTCGTACTGGAGGTACATCTCCAGGTGATCCTGCAGGTTTTCGCCCACGCCGGGCAGGTCGTGCACCAGCGGAATATCGAACTGCTTCAGCAGCTCCGCGCTGCCCACGCCGGAGCGCTGGAGGATCTGCGGGGAGGCAATCGCGCCTGCGCACAGCAGCACCTCTTTATTCGCCGTCGCTCTGGACGGGATAGTGCTTTCGCCCTCCAGCCACTCGACGCCCACCGCGCGCTTGCCGTCGAAAATAATATGATCGGTCATGGCGTGGGTGCGGATGGTCAGGTTCGGGCGCTTTTTAGCCTGGTCCAGATAGCCGCGCGCGGTGCTGGCGCGTCGGCCCTGCGGCGTGACCGTGCGGTCCATCGGGCCGAAGCCTTCCTGCTGATAGCCGTTGAGATCGTCGGTGCGCGGGTAGCCCGCCTGCACGCCCGCCTCCACCATCGCCTCAAACAACGGGTTCACGCCCGGTTTCGAGGTAGTAACGCTCACCGGACCGTCGCCGCCGTGATAGTCGTTCGGCCCCACGTCGCGCGTCTCTGCCTTGCGGTAGTAGGGCAGGCAGTTGAGGTAGCTCCAGTGCTCAAGGCCAGATTCTTTGGCCCAGTTGTCGAGATCCATCGCGTTACCGCGGATGTAGCACATGCCGTTGATCAGCGACGAGCCGCCCAGCCCTTTGCCGCGTCCGCACTCCATGCGGCGGTTGTTCATGTAAGGCTCTGGCTCGGTTTCATACGCCCAGTTGTAGCGCTTGCCCTGCAGCGGAAACGCCAGCGCGGCGGGCATCTGGGTGCGGAAGTCAAAGCGGTAGTCCGGCCCGCCCGCCTCAAGCAGCAGGACGGTGGTGTTCGGATCTTCAGTCAGTCGCGTTGCCAGCACGTTGCCGGCAGAGCCGGCCCCGATAATGATGTAGTCAAATTGCAAATAAACCTCCCGGTTAAAATATGGACTGGAATTTACCCATCTCAACCTGGATGGACTTCACCTGGGTGTAGCTCTGCAGCGTCATCACGCCGTTCTCGCGGCCAATGCCGGAGTGTTTGTAGCCGCCGACCGGCATTTCTGCGGCGGATTCACCCCAGGTGTTGATCCAGCAGATGCCCGCTTCGAGCTGATGAATGGCGCCGTGCGCGCGGTTCAGGTCGGCAGTGACGATGCCCGCCGCCAGGCCGTAGTCGGTGTCGTTGGCGCGGCGGATCGCTTCTTCTTCGCTTTCATAGGTGAGGATGGACATCACCGGGCCGAAGATCTCTTCGCGCACGATGGTCATCTCGTCGGTGCAGTCGGTGAACACGGTCGGGGCGACCCACGCGCCGTTGTCGAAGCCTTCGCCCTTCAGCACGTCGCCGCCGCACAGCACGCGCGCGCCTTCCTCTTTGCCTTTGGCGATGTAGCGCAGCACGCTGTCGCGGTGCGGGAAGCTGACCATCGGGCCGAAGTTGGTGCGTTCGTCGAACAGATCGCCCGCGCGGATGCGGCCCACGCGCTCGACGATTTTCTGCTCAAGCGCGACCTTGAATTTCGCGGGCACGAACACGCGGGTGCCGTTGGTGCACACCTGGCCGGAGCTGAAGAAGTTCGCCATCATGGCGATGTCTGCCGCGAGATCCAGATCGGCGTCGTCGAAAATAATCAGCGGGGATTTACCGCCCAGCTCCATCGTCACCTCTTTCAGGGACGAGGCCGCCGAGTTGGCCATCACCTTTTTGCCGCTGGCGACGCCGCCGGTGAAGGAGACTTTCGCGATGCCCGGATGCTCGGTCAGGTACTGGCCGGTCTCCGCGCCCACGCCCGGCAGGACGTTAAACACGCCGTCCGGAACGCCCGCTTCGGTGTAGATTTCTGCGAGCTTCAGGGCGGTGAGCGGTGTCACTTCGCTCGGCTTGAAGATCATTGCGTTGCCCGCCGCCAGCGCCGGGGCGGATTTCCACAGGGCGATCTGGATCGGGTAGTTCCACGCGCCGATACCCGCCACCACGCCCAGCGGCTCGCGGCGGGTGTAGACGAACGAGGTCTCACGCAGCGGGATCTGGCTGCCTTCCAGCGCCGGGATCAGCCCCGCGTAGTACTCCAGCACGTCCGCGCCGGTGACGATATCGACGGTTGAGGTTTCGGAATACGCTTTACCGGTATCGAGGGTTTCCAGCTTCGCCAGCTCATCGTTGCGCTCGCGCAGGATATCGACGGCGCGACGCAGAACGCGCGAGCGCTCCATGGCGGTCATCGCCGCCCAGATTTTTTGCCCGCGTTTTGCGCTTTCCACGGCGCGATCGACGTCTTCTCTCCCGGCGGCCTGTACGCTCGCCAGAACTTCACCGTTGGCCGGGTTGAGGGTCTCGAAGGTGCGACCGCTGGTGGCGGAGGTATAACCACCATTGATATAAAGCTGCTGTTCTGCCATTCGGGACATAAATTCTCCTCGGTTATTCGGTCGGTAAATGCTGGCTGATGAAGTGGCTGGTGAGCGACTGCGCCAGGATCTTATCCAGCGGCTTGCCGCTCAGCGCGGCGCGCAGCCACAGCCCGTCGATCAGCGCCGCCAGGCCGTAGCCCGCCTCTTCGGCCTGTTCGCGCGGCAGCTCACGGCGGAACTCGTATACCAGGTTTGACAACAAACGACGGCTGCTCACCTGCTGCAGGCGGTAGAGCATCGGCTGGTGCATGCTGCTCGCCCAGAAGGCCAGCCAGGCCTTCATTGCCGCGCCGCTGGTCTGGGTTTCATCAAAATTGCCGCCGACAATTGCCTGCAGGCGCTGCTCCGCGCTGCCGTCCGGCAGGGCGCGTAAGCGGCTCAAAACCGCGTCGCGCAGCTGGCCGGTGATGTCGCGCATGGTCGCTTCCAGCAGACCGTTTTTGTCTTTGAAGTAGTGACTGATGATCCCCGTGGAAACGCCCGCCCGACGGGCGATCTGCGCGATCGTCGCGTCATGCATTCCCACTTCATTTATTGCTTCCAGCGTGGCGTCGATAAGCTGCCTGCGCCGGATCGGCTGCATCCCCACTTTGGGCATTTTTGCCACTCCATTCATCAGCGTTGGTAATACATTAAAGCGGTTTTTGATTGGACGTTCAATATAAAATGTGTCTTAATTGTTGCGGATTTGGATTTCAATAGTTACAAAAACAGTGGGGATACTGGATGACAGACCTTTCACAAGACAGAGAAAAAGACAAAATCAACCCGGTCGTTTTTTATACTTCCGCCGGGCTGATTTTGTTGTTTTCCCTGACGACCATCTTCTTTCGTGATTTTTCTGCCGAGTGGATTGGGCGCACCCTGAACTGGGTGTCGAAGACCTTCGGCTGGTACTACCTGCTGGCCGCGACGCTCTATATCGTCTTCGTGGTCTGCATTGCCTGCTCGCGCTTCGGCTCGGTGAAGCTCGGGCCTGAGCAGTCCAAGCCCGAGTTCAGCCTGCTGAGCTGGGCCGCGATGCTGTTTGCCGCGGGCATCGGCATCGACCTGATGTTCTTCTCCGTGGCGGAACCGGTTACGCAGTATATGCAGCCGCCGGAAGGGGCAGGGCAGACGATGGAGGCCGCGCGCCAGGCGATGGTCTGGACGCTGTTCCACTACGGCCTGACGGGCTGGTCGATGTACGCCCTGATGGGCATGGCGCTCGGATACTTTAGCTATCGTTATAATTTGCCCCTCACCATCCGCTCCGCGCTGTACCCGATCTTCGGTAAAAAGATTAACGGCCCGATTGGCCACAGCGTCGATATTGCGGCGGTGATCGGCACCATCTTTGGGATCGCGACGACCCTCGGGATTGGCGTGGTGCAGCTCAACTACGGGCTGAGCGTGCTGTTTGATATCCCGGATTCGATGGCGGCCAAAGCGGCGCTGATTGCGCTCTCCGTCATTATCGCCACCATCTCGGTGACGTCGGGCGTCGATAAAGGCATCCGCGTGCTCTCCGAGCTGAACGTGGCGCTGGCGCTGGGCCTGATCCTGTTCGTGCTGTTTATGGGCGATACCTCGTTCCTGCTCAATGCCTTAGTGCTCAACGTGGGCGACTACGTAAACCGCTTTATGGGCATGACGCTGAACAGCTTCGCCTTCGACCGTCCGGTGGAGTGGATGAACAACTGGACGCTGTTCTTCTGGGCGTGGTGGGTGGCGTGGTCGCCGTTTGTCGGCCTGTTCCTGGCGCGTATTTCGCGTGGCCGCACCATCCGCCAGTTCGTGATGGGCACGCTGATTATCCCGTTCACCTTTACCCTGCTGTGGCTGTCGATTTTCGGCAACAGCGCGCTGCACGAGATCATCCACGGCAATGCAACCTTCGCGCAGGAAGCGATGGCGCACCCGGAGCGCGGCTTCTACAGCCTGCTGGCGCAGTACCCGGCGTTTACCTTTAGCGCCTCCGTGGCGACCATCACCGGCCTGCTGTTCTACGTCACCTCGGCAGATTCCGGCGCGCTGGTGCTGGGCAACTTCACCTCGAAGCTCAAAGATATCAACAGCGACGCGCCAAACTGGCTGCGCATCTTCTGGTCCATCGCCATCGGCCTGCTGACGCTCGGCATGCTGATGACCAACGGCATTTCGGCGTTGCAGAACACCACGGTGATCATGGGCCTGCCGTTCAGCTTCGTCATCTTCTTCGTGATGGCCGGGCTGTATAAATCGCTCAAGGTGGAAGACTACCGCCGCGTCAGCGCCAGCCGCGACACCGCGCCGCGTCCGATGGGCGCGCAGGACAGGCTGAGCTGGAAGAAACGCCTTTCGCGCCTGATGAACTACCCGGGCACGCGCTACACCAAACAGATGATGGAGACGGTCTGCTTCCCGGCGATGGAAGAGGTCGCGCAGGAGCTGAAGCTGCGTGGGGCCTACGTGGAGCTGAAAAACCTGCCGCCGGAGGAGGGAGAGACCCTGGGGCACCTGGATCTGCTGGTGCACATGGGCGACGAGCAGAACTTTGTTTATCAGATCTGGCCGCAGCAGTATTCAGTACCCGGGTTTACCTACCGGGCGCGCAGCGGGAAATCGACCTACTACCGGCTTGAGACCTTCCTGCTGGAAGGGAGCCAGGGGAATGATTTAATGGACTACAGCAAGGAGCAGGTGATTACGGACATTCTGGACCAGTATGAACGGCACCTGAACTTTATCCATCTGCACAGGGAAGCGCCGGGGAATAGCGTGATGTTCCCGGATGTTTGAGATTTGAGCTGAATAACCTATAAACGCATCGCCGTCGCCCTCAAGCCGGGTGGCGGCGATGCCTTACCCGGCCTACAAAATCGGTTTACCGTAGGCCTGATAAGCGCAGCGCCATCAGACTTTTAGCAGCGTCCACACGTTCCCATCATTATGCTGCCAGACGAGGTTGAAGCGTTTACCTTCAGGATAGTCTCCAGCAGGGTGCGAAAGCGCCAGCGTGATTGTTTTTTCCGATAACTCAGTGACTCTCGCCCACTCAAACCCCATGTAAATTTTTACCTTCGGGAAGAGGGCTTTAAACAAACTCTCTTTGGCGCTAAAAGCCAGCGTCAGCGCCAGCGCAAAGGGGTAGCACGAGTGCGTCAGGCATATCGCCTCCTGCGCATCAACGATGCCGTCCTGGATTTCACGGGCTTCGTGGTCTGGAAGAATGGCTTCGCAATCAATACCTACGAGCGCATCTGGATGAGGGACGACAACCGCCATCGCCTGCGTGCCGCTGTGGGTAATGCTCCCCGAAACCCCTTTCGGCCAGAGCGGTTCGCCGCTGGGGCCGATGCCGGCGATCGCGCGTTCATGTATCGCTCCGAGCGCATGCGCGGCGGCGATGCGGCCTGCCAGATGCTCGGCTTTGCGTTTGCTTCCGGCGTTTGAAAGCTCTGCGTGGTGGGGGAGCCAGAGGAGATCGGCATCGGTGAAGGTGGTGGGGGCGAAGGTGACGTGGTGGACGGTGTGGCCGGCAAGAATGAACGTGGTGTGGGTTGTGTGCATGTTTTTCCCTTCAGAATTGTGCGGCCTGATGCCCTCACCCCGGCCCTCTCCCATGGGGAGAGGGGGCAAACACTAAAAACGGCAACTGGGTTGCCGTTTTGTTTTTACCTTAGAAGCGCGTATTCACGCTCATGTACCAGGTACGGCCAGGCTCATTATACGTATACGCTCCCGCACCGTACATATACGCACCGGTGGTGGCATTTCCGGTGGTCTGGGCATTACCTGCGCGCCACTGGCGCTTATCAAAGACGTTATCCACGCCGCCGGTCAGGCTAACGTTTTTGGTCATATCCCAGGTCGCGCTCAGGCCAACGATGCTGTACGGGCTGACTTCGTCTTTCTCAGACCCGGTCACCGGCTGACCTTTGTAGTTGTACTTCTTCGGCTGCTGCTTGCCGTACCAGGTAAAGGTCGACTGGAGCGACACGTCCTGATGCACCTGCCAGCTCAGGGTCGAGTTAAGCGTGTACTCTGGAATGATCGACAGACGGTCGCCGGTCTCCTTGTTCTTGCTCTGCAGCATGTAGGTGATGTTGTTGGTCCAGTTGATCGTGTCGCTGACCGGCACGTTCAGGGAGCCTTCCAGCCCTTCGACCACCGCTTTCGGTACGTTTTCCCACTGGTAGATATCCGTCTGCACTTTACCGGAAGAAGTCTGGCCAATCGGCGCGTAGCCCGCTTCAATCTTGTCGCGGTAGTCGTTGCGGAACCAGGTGACGCCCGCCAGCCAGCCGTCGCGCTTCCACTCCAGGCCAATCTCTTTGTTGATGCTGGTTTCGGCCTTCAGGTCGTCGTTACCCATCATGTAGCAGCCCACGCCGTCGGAGCTGGCGTAGCAGCCCTGGCCTTTGCTGTAGAGCAGGTAGTTCGGGTTGGTCTGGTACAGGCTCGGCGCCTTATAGGCGCGGGCGATCCCCATCTTCAGCGTGAAGTCATCCCCCAGACCCTGCGACAGGTTCAGGGATGGGCTCCAGTTGTTGCCGACGATAGTGTGGTGGTCGAAGCGCAGGGCAGGGGTCAGCATGGTACTGTCGGTCAGCTCCATGTTGTTTTCGGCGAACAGGGAGAAAATCTCCGCCGAGGTGTACGGGCTGCGGTCGTTGCTCATGCCCGGAATGGTGCCGCCCTGCTGGGTTTGGGTGAAGGAGGTCGAGTCCTTCATGCGCTGCTGGTTCCACTCGGTGCCGAGCGTCAGGTTCTGGTTAACGAGGAAATCAATCGGCAGGTTGATTTCACTGTGCAGCATCACGTCGGCCAGATCGGTGTCGGTGAATTTATTACTGTTGAACAGGCCTTCCAGACCGCCCGCCAGCCCTTCGCCCAGACGGGAGTTGCGGGTGTGTTCGTACTGCGCCCAGTTGCTGGTGGTAATGCCGTTATCCCAGCCGCCGTTCCAGGTTACCGCGAAGTTCTGGCGATAGATACGGTTGGTCTCTTTGCCGTAGTTCTTTTTCACCAGACCGCTGGAGCTGTTGTCGTTGTTGGTATTCTGGGTATCACCGGCGTAGAGGTTGTTCTGGCGGCTGTAGCCCGCCTCAAATTCCAGAGACTGCATCGGCGCAAAGTCCCAGCGCACCACGCCGTTGATGTCTTTATTTTCCACCCCTTCACGGCCCGCGGGCAGCGTGTCGGCGTAGGCACCGGTTCGGTCAGACTGGTGACCCTGGTTGATGTCCCACGCGTCGGCCTGGGTTTTGTCCAGGTTACCGAACATGCGGAAGCTGAAGTCGCCGCCCAGCGGGCCGCTCAGGCTGAAGTTGGTGCGTTTGGTGGAACCTTCGTCCTTGTGCTCTGGCGCGTTCAGGTAGGTGTTCCAGGAGCCGTGCCACTGGTCGTCGAATTTTTTGGTGATGATGTTTACCACGCCGCCTGCCGCGCCGTTGCCGTAGCGCGCGGCGGCCGGACCGCGGATCACTTCGATGCGCTCGATCATCTCCGGCGGCACCCAGCCGGTATCGCCGCGGGTGTCACGCTCGCCGCGCCAGCCCAGACGAATAGAGTTGCGGCTGGTGACCGGCTTGCCGTCGATCAGGATCAGGGTGTTTTCCGGCCCCATGCCGCGAATGTCAATCTGACGGTTGTTTCCACGCTGGCCGCTGGTGGAGTTCCCGGTGAGGTTAACGCCCGGCATGGTGCGGATGATTTCCGCCACGTCGCGCGCGGGCGGGTTTTTGCGGATCTCGTCGGCGGTGATGGTCGACACGCCCGGCGCCTGTAAATTCTGCTCGGCGGCGGTGATCACCATAGTGTCTTCGTGCTGCGCAGAGGCGGTGTTGTCGTCTGCCACGGCGGGCAGCGCGACACCATAAATCCCTAAATTGACCAGCAAGGCCAGAGAGTGAATCTTCTTATTCATTGTACGTCCCGCTTTTATGGTTATTTAATGAGCGCGCTTCCCACAGCGCGGGCATTACGCTATTGCAAATGCAAATAGTTATCAATAATATTATCAATAAAATTTGCTCTGAAACAAAAAAGACTGTGAAACATGGGGTTATAAGGGTGACGACGTTAACAACCGGAAGTGAAGCGTGGTGGCAGTCGAAAAACGGACCTGAATGGGAACGTCTGGAGGAGAGCTGTCGCGTCACCTTCTGGTGGCGGGATCCGGCAGGCACGCAGAAAACCTCATCGGTCAAACGCGTCTGGCTCTACGTTACCGGCGTGACCGATCACCATCAAAATGCCCGTCCGCAGTCCCTTGAGCGCATCCCGGATACCAACGTCTGGCAGTGGCAGGGCGAATTCAGCCCTGAGTGGCGCGGGAGCTACTGTTTTATCCCTTCTGAAAATGAAAACGATTTTGCCGATACCGTGTTTGAAGGCGAACTGCCGGACCGCATGGCGCTGCGCGAAGGCTGGCGCAGGCTGCTGCCGCACGCGGTTTCCGATCCGCTGAATCCGCAGAGCTGGCGCGGCGGGCGCGGACATGCCGTCTCGGCGCTGGAGATGCCGGACGCGCCCGTTCAGCCCGGCTGGAATCAGCCCAAAACGCCCTTCAAGGCGCCGATCTGCATTGAATGGGAAAGCGCGCGCCTGAAAAACCGCCGTCGCGTCTGGATTTTCACCACCGGGGATGACGGCCCGGAACGTCCGCTGGCGGTGCTGCTCGACGGGCAGTTCTGGGCCGAAAGCATGCCCGTCTGGCCCGCGCTGGCGTCGCTCACCACCGGGCGCCAACTGCCCCCTGCGGTCTACGTATTAATTGACGCGATCGACATGGAACATCGCAGCCGCGAATTGCCCTGTAATCCCGATTTCTGGCTGGCGGTACAGGAAGAACTTCTCCCTCTTGTAAAACATCTCGCGCCATTTAGCGACCGCGCCGACCGTACTGTGGTGGCGGGCCAGAGCTTTGGCGGCCTCTCTTCGCTTTATGCTGGCCTCAACTGGCCGCAGCGCTTTGGCTGCATCCTCAGCCAGTCCGGATCCTACTGGTGGCCGCACCGCGGCGGGCAGCAGGACGGGCTGCTCATCGAACAGCTTAAAGCGGGTGAAAAAACCGCACGCGGGATGCGCATCATCCTTGAGGCCGGACGCAACGAGCCGCTGATTTTCAATGCCAATCAGGCGATTTATGCCGAACTACACGCGCAGCAGCAAGTTATCTGGCGTCAGGTTGACGGCGGACACGACGCGCTTTGCTGGCGCGGTGGGCTGACGCAGGGGCTGATGACCCTCTGGCAGCCGCTCATTCAATAACGGAGTCTGTATGGAATTCAGCAATCCTTTCGATAATCCGCAGGGACAGTTCGCCATTTTGCAAAACGACCAGGGGCAGTACAGCCTGTGGCCGCAGCAGTGCGAACTGCCGGCGGGGTGGCGCGTGGTGTGCGAAGCGCAGTCTCAGGAGGCGTGCCAGCAGTGGCTCGCCGGGAACTGGCGCACGCTTGAACCGTCCCATTTTGCGGAGGGGAGCGCATGAAACGTCTTCCTCTCGTCGCCGCCCAGCCGGGTATCTGGATGGCGGAACAGCTGTCCTCCCTGCCAAACGCCTGGAGCGTGGCGCACTACACCGAGCTGAAAGGCGATATCGACGCGCCATTGCTGGCAAAAGCCATCGCTGAGGGCATGATGCAGGCCGATACCCTGCGAATGCGTTTTGCCGAGGATAACGGCGAGGTGTGGCAGTGGGTGGATGACACCCTCATTCTGCCGGAGCCGTCCATCGTTCGCGTTGCCGACCACGCCGCCGCCGTGGCGCTGATGGAGGCCGACCTTAACCAGAACCTGCGCGTCGACAGCGGTCAGCCGCTGGCGTTTCACCAGCTGATTCAGGTGGGGGAAAGCCACTGGTACTGGTATCAGCGCTATCACCATCTGGTGGTGGATGGCTTCAGCTTCCCGGCCATTACCCGCCAGATCGCCGCGATTTACGCCGCGTGGAAAAAGGATGAACCAACTCCTGACTCCCCGTTTACGCCATTTGCTGAAGTGGTGGAGGAGTATCAGCGCTATCGCGGCAGCGAGGCGTATCAGCGCGACGGCGCTTTCTGGGCCGAGCAGCGCAGGCAGCTTCCTTCTCCGGTCTCGCTCTCTTCCGCACCGCTGCCGGGACGCGCCGCTACTACCGATATCCTGCGCCTGAAAATCGCTGCCGACGGTCGCGCCTTCAGCCAGCTTGCGCAGGCGGCAGGACAGGCGCAGCGTACCGATCTGGCCCTTGCGCTGGTGGCGCTGTGGCTGGGGCGCCTGACCGGACGGCTGGACTACGCCGCCGGGTTTATCTTTATGCGCCGGATGGGATCCGCGGCGCTCACCGCAACCGGGCCGGTGCTTAACGTCCTGCCGCTGGCGGTCGATATCGATCCCCAGGAGAGCCTGCCCTCGCTGGCGCTGCGCCTGGCGAACCAGCTGAAAAAAATGCGCCGCCACCAGCGCTACGACGCCGAGCAGATCGTGCGCGACAGCGGAAAAGCGGCGGGCGATGAAGCGCTGTTCGGCCCGGTGCTGAATGTTAAAGTGTTCGACTACCAGCTGGATATCGACGGCGTGGAGGCCATCACCCACACGCTGGCGACCGGCCCGGTGAACGATCTGGAGCTGGCGCTGTTCCCGGACGAGCAGGGCGGGCTGAGCATGGAGATCCTCGCCAATAAGCAGCGCTACGACGAGGCGACGCTGACGCGTCACGTTGCGCGCCTGAACGCGATGCTGATGCAGTTTGCGGCCAACCCGGACCTGCGCTGCGGCGAGGTGGAAACCGTTTCAGAGCAGGAATACCAGATGCTTGCGCGCATCAACGATACCGGGCTGGCGCTGCCGGCCACCACGCTGGCGGATCTGGTGGCGGAGCAGGCGAGCAAAACGCCGGACGCCCCCGCGCTGGCGGACGCGCATATTGAGCTCAGCTATCGTGAGATGCGCGAGCAGGTGGTCGCGCTGGCAAACCTGCTGCGCGAGCGCGGCGTGAAGCCGGGCGACAGCGTGGCGGTGGCTCTGCCGCGCTCGGTGTTCCTGACGCTGGCGCTGCACGGCATTGTCGAGGCTGGTGCCGCGTGGCTGCCGCTCGACACCGGCTACCCGGACGATCGTCTGCGGATGATGCTCGAGGACGCGAAGCCGTCCCTGCTTATTACCACTGACGAACAGCTTCCGCGATTTAGCGATCTGCCGATTAGTGCATTTAGTTACAACACCCTTTTACCGGCTGCGGATGCAAAACCGCTGCGCCTGGCGAAGCCGGAGCAGACGGCGTACATCATCTTTACCTCCGGTTCGACGGGGCGTCCGAAAGGGGTAATGGTCGGCCACACCGCCATCGTTAACCGCCTGAAGTGGATGCAGGATCACTACCCGCTGGACGCGACGGACGTGGTGGCGCAGAAAACGCCGTGCAGCTTTGACGTGTCGGTATGGGAGTTCTGGTGGCCCTTTATCGCCGGGGCGAAGCTGGTGATGGCAGAGCCGGACGCGCACCGAGATCCGCAGGCGATGCAGAGCTTCTTCGCACGGCACGGCGTGACCACCACCCACTTCGTGCCGTCGATGCTGGCGGCGTTTGTCGCCTCGCTGACGCCGGAAAACGTGGCGTGCTGCAAAACCCTAAAGCAGGTGTTCTGCAGCGGCGAAGCGCTGCCGACCGAGCTGTGCCGCGAGTGGGAGCAGCTCACCCGTGCGCCGCTGCACAACCTGTATGGCCCAACCGAAGCGGCGGTGGACGTCAGCTGGTATCCGGCGTTTGGGTCCGAGCTGGCGGCGGTGGAAGGCAACAGCGTGCCGATCGGCTTCCCGGTGTGGAACACGGGGCTGCGCATTCTGGATGCGATGATGCGCCCGGTGCCGTTCGGCGTGGCGGGCGATCTGTATCTCACCGGCATTCAGCTGGCGCAGGGGTATCTTGGCCGTCCTGACCTTACCGCCAGCCGCTTTATTGCCGACCCGTTTGCCCCCGGCGAGCGGATGTACCGCACCGGCGACGTTGCCCGCTGGCTGGACAACGGCGCGGTGGAATATCTCGGCCGCAGCGATGACCAGTTAAAAATTCGCGGCCAGCGCATCGAGCTGGGCGAAATCGACCGGGCGATGCTGTCGCTGCCGGACGTGGCCCAGGCCGTCGCCCACGCCTGCGTGTTCAACCAGGCGGCTGCCACCGGCGGCGATGCCCGCCAGCTGGTGGGGTACGTGGTTTCTGAATCCGGCTTACCGCTGGATCGCGACGCGCTGCTGGAATCGCTCAAGGCCAGGCTGCCGCCGCATATGGTGCCAGTGGTGCTGCTGCAAATCAGCGCGCTGCCGCTCAGCGCGAACGGCAAGCTTGACCGCAAGGCGCTGCCGCTGCCGGAGCTGACCAGCAAAACATCCGGCCGCGCGCCGGAAAGCGAATCCGAAATCGCCGTCGCGCAGGCGTTTTCCGCGCTGCTGGGCTGCGAGGTCAACGACATTGAGGCCGACTTCTTTGCCCTCGGCGGACACTCGCTGCTGGCGATGCGCCTGGCGGCGCAGCTTAGCCGCGCGTTCGAGCGCAAGGTTACGCCGGGGCAGATTATGGTCGCCTCCTCGGTGAGCAAGCTCAGCGCGCTGCTGGACTCGCAGATGAGCGACGAGCAGGCGCAGCGTCTGGGGTATGAAACCCTTCTGCCGCTGCGCGAAAGCGACGGGCCGACGCTGTTCTGCTTCCATCCGGCGTCCGGCTTTGCCTGGCAGTTTAGCGTCCTGGCGCGCTACCTCAGCCCGCGCTGGTCTATTGTCGGTATTCAGTCGCCGCGTCCGGACGGTCCGATGCAGCAGTGCGCTGATCTGGATGGGGTCATTGAGCATCACCTGGCTACGCTGCGTAACCAGCAGCCGCAGGGGCCGTATTATCTGTTCGGCTATTCCCTCGGCGGCACGCTGGCGCAGGGCATTGCGGCCCGTCTGCGCGAGCAGGGAGAAGCGGTGCCCTTCCTCGGCCTGCTGGACACCTGGCCGCCGGAAACCCAGAACTGGTCGGAGAAAGAGGCCAACGGCCTTGACCCGGAAGTGCTGGCGGAGATCGAGCGCGAGCGTCAGGCGTTTATTGCTGCCCAGCAGGGACAGGGCTCCAGCGAGCTGTTTAACGCTATAGAGGGCAACTACGCCGACGCGGTGCGTCTGCTCACCACTGCGCACAGCGCGCGCTTTGACGGCAAAGCGACGCTGTTTGTCGCTGAGCGGACGCGAACGATGGATCCGCAGGTCGCCTGGGCGCCGTGGGTGGCGGAGCTTGAGGTGTACAGCCAGGACTGCGCCCACGTGGATATCATTTCACCGCAGGCGTTTGAGAAGATAGGGCCAGTGTTGAGGGAGATACTGGGATAACGTCAAAAGCGCCGGGTGGCGGCTGCGGCTTACCCGGCCTACGGAACCGTTGTTGATGTTTGTTGGGTTTGCTCCCTCTCCCTGTGGGAGAGGGCCGGGGTGAGGGCATCAGACCGCACGCTTTCCAAGCGGCACCACCAGCGGCGTACCCGCCACCGGATCGTCAATAATCATGCAGCGCATGCCGTAGATCCGCTCAATCAGATCCGGCGTCACAATCTCTTTCGGCGCCCCCTGCGCCACAATCTCACCGTCGCGAAGCGCAATCAAATGCGTGGCGTAGCGGCACGCCTGGTTTAAGTCGTGCAGCACCGCCGCCAGGGTATACCCCTGCGTGCGGTTCAGCTCGCTCAGCAGTTCCAGAAGATCAATCTGATGGCTGATGTCGAGCCAGGTCGTCGGCTCGTCCAGCAGCATGATGGAGGTCTCCTGCGCCAGCACCATCGCGATCCACGCGCGCTGACGCTGCCCGCCGGAGAGGGTGTCCACGCTCTGCTGGGCGAGCCCGGTAATACCCGTCGCCTGCATCGCGCGGTTCACCGCCTCGTCATCCTCTTTACGCCAGCGGGTAAACAGCGGCTGGTGCGGATAGCGTCCGCGCGAGACCAGCTCCTGCACCGTGATGTCTCCCGGCGTGGTGGCGTTTTGCGCCAGCAGACCGATGCGTCTGGCCACCTCCTTGCTGGCGAAGCGCTGGATCTGCTCCCCGTCGAGGAACACGCTGCCCTCAGCCGGCGTCATCAGGCGACTCAGCGTGCGCAGCAGGGTCGATTTTCCGCAGCCGTTCGGGCCGATAATGGCCGTGAAGTGGCCGTCCGGAATGGCAACGGATAAGTCACAGGCAATGATTTTTTTGCCGTAGCCGAGGGTGAGGTTTTCGCCGCGCAAGCGGGTGGTTGTGTCTGTCATTTCCTGCGTGACTCCTGAACGAGCAAGACGATGAGGTAAATTCCGCCGAGACTGACGGTCACCACGCCCACCGGCAGTTGATAAGGCATAAACAGCCGCTGGGCGCAGAGATCGGCGGCCAGTAGCAGCAGCCCGCCGCACAGCGCCGCCTGGGTTAATCCCCAGCGCGCCGTGCCGCTAAGTCGCCGGGCGATGTGCGGCGCTACGAGGGCGATAAACGAGATTGGCCCGGCAATCGCGGTGGAGGCGGCGGTCAGCAGTACGGCGACCAGCATCAGCATCAGGCGCGAGCGTTCGACGCCCACGCCCAGCGCGCAGGCGCTATCGTCGCCCATCTCCAGCAGGCGCATACGGCGCACCAGCAGCAGCGCGCCGATAAACATCAGCACAATCAGCGGTGCCGCGGGCCACGTTTTGCCCCACGTCAGGCCGTTGAGGGAGCCTGCATACCACAGCCCGGCGGAGAGCGCGGTTTCCAGCGAGGCCTGCAGTAAAAGCCAGGTGTTAAAGGCCATCAGCATGGCGCGGATGCCGATCCCGATGATGATCAGGCGGAAGGTGTCGATACCGTTGCGCCAGGCCAGCGCCCAGATCAGTAATGACGTCAGAATGCCGCCCGCCATCGCCGTAAAGGTAATGGCCGTAAGGTGCTGACCAAACAGCACCATCGCCACCAGCACGCCGCTCCAGGCCCCGGTGTTAAGGCCCATCACGTCCGGGCTGCCGAGCGGGTTGCGCATCAGCGACTGGAATATTGCGCCGCTCACGCCGAGCGCCGCACCGACCAGAATCGCCATCGCCACGCGCGGCAGTCGCCACTCCGTCACCACCATGGTGATGTTGCGCGGCGCGCTGCCGAGCAGGGCGTTGAAGACCTGAGTAAAGTCGAGCGTCACCGCGCCGCTGCGCAGGCTCCAGACCGCCAGCAGCAGAATGGCGATAAGCAGCAGCGAGACGCTGGTCAGTAAACGACGGGACGGGGCCATCATGCGCCACCTCCGCGTTTACGGCGAACCAGGAAGATCAGCACCGGCGCGCCGATAAAGGCGCTGACCACCGAGACGCGCAGCTCGCCGGGCACCAGCAGGCGGCCCAGCACGTCGGCAAACAGCAGCAGGGCAGGGGTCGCCAGCAGCGTCACCGGCAGCGACCAGCGGTGATCCGCCCCCACCAGCCAGCGCGCCATGTGCGGCATCATCAGGCCGATAAAGGCGATCGGGCCGACCACGGCGGTCGCGCTGCCGCACAGTACGGTGATGGCGAACAGACCAATCAGCTGCGTGCGCGCCACGCGGTTGCCGAGGGCGGTCGCGGTGTCGCTGCCAAGGCTCAGGCTGTTGAGCGACCGGCTTAAAAACAGCGCCACGGCGGCAGCGATAATGACCGGGATCGCCACCACTTTAAGCGTGTCGAGGGTGCGGATATCCAGAGAACCGGCCTGCCAGAAGCGCAGCTGGTCGTAAACGTCCGGGTTGAGCAGGGCGATGCCGTTGGACAAGCCCTCCAGCACCGCCGCGAGCGCTACGCCCGCAAGGGTCAGGCGTACCGGGCTCAGCTGCCCGCCGCCCTGGCTGCCGGTAAAGGCGACGACCAGCGAGGCGGCCAGCGCGCCGCAGAAGGCCATCACCAGCTGTTCAGAGGGTGAAGTCAACCCGAACAGCGCCGCGCCGAGCACGATGGCAAAGCTGGCGCCGGAGTTAACGCCGAGAATCCCGGGGTCCGCCAGCGGGTTACGGGTGAGGGTTTGCATCAGAGCACCGGCAAGGCCGAGCGCGCCACCGGCCAGCAGTCCGGCAAGCGTGCGGGGCAGTCGGGCGTCGAGCACGATGACGCAGTCGGCGCTCTGGCAGGTGCCGGAGAGCGCATCAACGATAACGGACGCGGGCAGCGGCTTCGCGCCGACCAGCAGGCTGAGTGCAGCCGCAAGGCTCAGGAGCAGCAGTAAAGCGGGCACGGCAACGGCGCGCACCGCAGAAGAGGAAAACGACATAGCAATATCCATGATTTGATAATGATAGTGATTATCGTTATCTATCTTATTTGGCTATGTTAGCATGTGCGCCCATGGAAAGGGTAGAAATAGACTCAAGGCTTTGTCATGAATCAAAAATCCTGGCTGCTCAACCTCAGCCTGCTGAAAACGCACCCGGCGTATCGCGCCGTTTTTATCGCTCGCTTTATCTCCATTTTGTCCCTCGGGCTGCTTGGCGTGGCCGTGCCGGTACAGATCCAGACCCTGACGCACTCCAGCTGGCTGGTGGGGTTATCCGTCACCTTAACCGGCGGGGCGATGTTCATCGGCCTGATGGTCGGCGGCGTGCTGGCGGACCGCTACGAGCGTAAAAAGCTGATCCTGCTGGCGCGCGGCACCTGCGGCGTGGGCTTTATCGGGCTGTGTCTGAACGCGATGCTGCCGGAGCCGTCGCTGATTGCGATTTACGCGCTGGGGCTGTGGGACGGTTTCTTCGCCTCGCTGGGCGTGACGGCGCTGCTGGCGGCAACGCCCGCGCTGGTCGGGCGCGAGAACCTGATGCAGGCGGGGGCGATTACCATGCTCACCGTGCGTCTGGGCTCGGTGATTTCGCCGATGGTGGGCGGCCTGCTGCTGGCGACCGGCAACGTGGCGTGGAACTACGGGCTGGCGGCGGCGGGAACCTTCATCACCACGCTGACGCTGCTGCGTCTGCCGCTGCTGCCGCCTCCGCCGCAGCCGCGCGAGCATCCGCTGAAATCGTTGATGGTCGCGATTCGTTTCCTGTTCAGCAACCCGCTGATTGGCGGGATTGCGCTGCTCGGCGGCCTGCTGACCATGGCGAGCGCCGTGCGCGTGCTCTACCCGGCATTAGCGGGAGCGTGGCAGATGAGCGCCTCGGAGATTGGCATTCTCTACGCCGCCATTCCGCTCGGCGCGGCGTGCGGGGCGCTGACCAGCGGCAACCTGGCGCAGAGCGCGCGTCCGGGGTTGATTATGCTGCTTGCCACGCTGGCCTCGTTTATCGCCATCGGCTTCTTCAGCCTGATGCCGGTGTGGGCTCTCGGGGTGCTGTGTCTGGTGATTTTCGGCTGGCTGAGCGCCATCAGCTCGCTGCTGCAGTACACCCTGATCCAGACCCAGACGCCGGAAGGGATGCTCGGGCGCATTAACGGCCTGTGGACGGCGCAGAACGTGACGGGTGATGCGATTGGCGCGGCGATCCTCGGCGGGCTGGGCGCGATGATGACCCCGGCGGCCTCGGCGAGCTGCGGCGGGTTTGCGTTAGCGATGGTTGGCGGGATTTTGTTAGTGGCGCTGGTGGAGTTGCGGCGGTTCAGGCAGGAGGTTGTGTTGAACGACGGGGCGGCCTGATGCCCTCACCCCGGCCCTCTCCCACAGGGAGAGGGAGGGGAAATGCCTACTTAAACAATGCATTCAATCTGTCTAACACCAACATCGCGCTGTAATAATCCAGGCGGAACGTCTCCGTTCCCAATGCCCAGACCCGTTTGTTTTTCACCGACGGCAAATGCGCCAGCAGCGGGTTGGCGTAAATCGCATCCACGTCTTTCTGATCGCCGGCAAACACAAACAGCCCTTCGCCGTTCAGCCCCGTCGCCAGGTTTTCCCCTCCCAACTGAATGATGTCGTGGCGTTTGCCCTGGCTTTTTGAGGTGTGCAGTCCGGCGGGCAGCTCCGCCAGCGTAAAGCCCAGCTGGTGCAGCAGCTTGCCCTGCGCCGATTCTACGGTCCACAGGTTGGCGCTGTGCGCGGCGGCGGTGTAGACGATGGCGTTCACCGGCTGCGGCGGCAGCCTCATCTGCTGTTTCACCTGCGCGAGCTGTTTATCAAAGGCGGCAATGCGCTCTGCGGCCTGTTTTTCCTGCCCGGTGAGGGTGCCCAGCTGGGTCAGCAGCGCCTGCCAGCTCTTGTCGTCGTAGTTGATGATAAGCGTTGGGGCGATGGCGGAGAGCTGATCGTACAGCGCCAGTGCGGAATCCCCGCCGGTAGCGCTGATCAAAATCAGGTCCGGCATCTGGGCGGCGACCGCTTCGGCGCTCGGCTCGCCGATGTACAGCCGTGCAACCTTGCGCTGTTTCGCAATATCACCCCACTGGCGCAAAAAGCCCTGCGCATCCGCCACGCGGTTGTTCGGCGTGGTGGCGCCGCTGGCGACGACCGGGGCGTCAATCGCCAGCAGGGAGCCGGTTAAGGTCACGCTGGTGGAGACAATGCGCGTCGGTTTGCTCTCAAGCGTGTGAACGCCTCGGCTGTCGGTCACCTGACGCGGCCAGTCGGCGGCAGCGGCTGAGGCAAGTCCTAAAACAAAAAGTCCAGATAAAAGCAGGGTATTACGGAATAGGGCAGGGAATTTCACAGCGCGACATCCTGTTTTTGTTGAAGATAATGCTTCTCATTTTCATGGTTGCCGCGAAGGGATGCAAGCTTTTGTCGCATAAGTTATTTGTCCGACGGTTGACAGCGAAGCGATGTGGGATTAGGTTAGCCGACGAAAATATAAATGATAATCATTATTGCTTCTTTTATCATTTTAAGGAGGATGATATGGACACGTCCCTGGCTGAGGAAGTTCAGCACACCGCGACCACGCTGCAATCAGACAGCTTTTTCTTTATGTCGCCTTACCGCAGTTTTACAACCTCAGGCTGTTTTGCCCGCTTCTCTGAACCCGCCGTCGGCGGCGACGATCCGGCGGGGCACTTCCAGCAAAAATTAGCCCAGGCCTTCCGGAATGCGAAAGCTAACGGCATCGCTCATCCGGTGATGGTAGGGGCTATTCCGTTCGATACCCGCAAGCCATCTTCTCTGTTTATTCCGCAGCGCTGGCAGACCTTTTCCCGTCCCGCGCGTCAGCAGTCCGCACGCTATTTCTCCGGCGCGCAGGCGCTGAAGGTGGAACAGCGCACCGAGATCCCCGCTCAGCCCGTGTTCGAAGAGATGGTCGCGCGCGCCGCGTCGCTCACCGCCACGCCGCAGGTGAATAAGGTAGTGCTGTCGCGCCTGATTGATATCGCCACCGATAAAAACATGGATAGCGGTGCGCTGATGGAGCGGCTGATCGCCCAGAACCCGGCGAGCTTTAACTTCCACGTGCCGCTGGAGGACGGCGGCGTGCTGCTCGGAGCCAGCCCGGAACTGCTGCTGCGTAAAGAGGGCGCGCACTTTAGCTCGCTGCCGCTGGCAGGCTCTGCGCGCCGCCAGCCGGACGACGTATTGGATCGCGAAGCGGGCAATAAGCTGCTCGCCTCCGAAAAAGACCGTCACGAGCACGATCTCGTAACCCAGGCGATGAAGGCCATTCTGGCACCGCGCAGCCACCACCTGAGCATGCCGTCTTCCCCGCAGCTCATCACCACGCCGACGCTGTGGCATCTGGCGACGCCGGTTGAAGGTGACGCGCGTGACAACGAAAACGCCCTGACGCTGGCCTGCCTGCTGCACCCGACCCCGGCCCTGAGCGGCTTCCCGCATCAGGCGGCAAAAGAGCTGATTGCCGAGCTGGAGCCGTTTGACCGCGAGCTGTTCGGCGGCATCGTCGGCTGGTGCGACAGCGAAGGCAACGGCGAGTGGGTGGTGACCATCCGCTGCGCGCGTCTGCATAAAAACACCGTTCGCCTGTTTGCCGGCGCGGGCATTGTGCCTGCTTCTTCGCCGGTGGGCGAGTGGCGCGAAACGGGCGTGAAGCTCTCAACCATGCTCAACGTGTTTGGCTTGCACTAAGGATCGCTCATGACCATTCCCTTTACCCGCTGGCCTGATGAATTCGCCCGCCGCTACCGTGAAAAAGGCTACTGGCAGGATCTGCCGCTGACCCACATCCTAACGGATCGCGCGGACAGCGATGCCGTGGCGATTATCGACGGCGAGCGACACATCACCTACCGCGCGTTTAATCAGGCGGTAAACAATCTGGCGTCCGCTCTTCAGGCGCGCGGGCTGCAGCGCGGCGAGACGGCGCTGGTGCAGCTTGGCAACGTGGCCGAGTTCTACATCACTTTCTTCGCGCTGCTGCAAATCGGCGTCGCGCCGGTGAACGCGCTCTTTAGCCATCAGCGCAGCGAGCTGAACGCCTACGCGGAGCAGATCAAACCCGCCGCGCTGATTGCCGATCGCGACCACGCGCTGTTTGCGGGCTATGATTTTCTTAACGCCTTTGTGGATGCGCACCGCTCGGTTCGCGTCGTGCTGCTGCGCGGCGATAAGGACGAACACGCCCTGGAAGCGGCGATTGCGCGTCCGGCGGACAATTTCATCCCGAACCCAACGCCCGCCGACGAAGTGGCGTTTTTCCAGCTTTCCGGCGGTAGCACCGGCACGCCGAAGCTGATCCCGCGCACGCACAACGATTACGACTACAGCATTCGCCGCAGCAACGAGATTTGCGGCATCACCGCCGATACGCGTTACCTGAACGCGCTGCCCGCGGCGCATAACTACGCCATGAGTTCGCCGGGATCGTTAGGCGTTTTCACCGCGGGCGGCTGCGTGGTGCTGGCGAACGATCCGAGCGCCACGCTCTGCTTCCCGCTGATTGAACGGCATCAGATTAACGTCACCTCGCTGGTTCCTCCGGCGGTGAGCCTCTGGCTGCAGGCGATTGCCGACGGCGCGGGAAGCGCGCAGCTTAAATCCCTCAGGCTGCTGCAGGTGGGGGGCGCACGTCTCTCCGCCACGCTCGCGGCGCGCATTCCGGCGGAAATCGGCTGCCAGCTTCAACAGGTGTTCGGCATGGCGGAAGGGCTGGTGAACTACACCGCGCTCGACGACGCGCCGGAACGCATCATCAACACCCAGGGCCGCCCGATGTGCCCGGACGACGAAGTTTGGGTGGCGGACGAGCACGGAAACCCGCTGCCGCGCGGTGAGGTTGGGCGTCTGATGACGCGCGGGCCGTATACCTTCCGCGGCTATTTCAACAGCCCGGAACACAACGCCAGCGCCTTTGACGCCGACGGCTTTTACTGCTCCGGCGATCTGATTGCCATTGACGAGCAGGGCTACATCACCGTGCAGGGGCGCGAGAAAGATCAGATCAACCGCGGCGGCGAGAAGATCGCCGCCGAAGAGATTGAAAACCTGCTGCTGCGCCACGAGTCGGTGATCCACGCCGCGCTGGTGAGCATGGAGGACAGCCTGTTGGGCGAAAAAAGCTGCGCGTATCTGGTGGTGAAACAGCCCCTGCGCGCGGTCGAGGTGCGCCGCTTCCTGCGCGAGCAGGGCGTTGCCGAATTCAAGCTGCCGGACCGCGTGGAGAGCGTGGATGCGCTCCCGCTAACGCCGGTCGGTAAAGTCGATAAGAAACAGTTGCGCCTGTGGCTTGCTGAACGCGCCCGGGGCTGAGGAACAGAGTATGGCCATTCCAAAATTAACCGCTTACGCGCTGCCGACCGCCGCAGATCTGCCGGCCAACAAGGTGAACTGGGCGTTCGAGCCTGAGTGCGCCGCGCTGCTAATCCACGATATGCAGGAGTATTTCCTGAACTTCTGGGGCGAAAACAGCGCGATGATGCAGCAGGTGGTGGCGAATATCGCCAGACTGCGCGCTTACTGCAAAGCGCACAATATTCCCGTCTACTACACCGCCCAGCCGAAAGAGCAGAGCGACGAAGACCGCGCACTGCTGAACGACATGTGGGGGCCAGGCCTGACCCGCTCACCGGAGCAGCAGCGCATTGTAAGTGAACTGACCCCGGACGAAGCGGACACGGTGCTGGTGAAGTGGCGCTACAGCGCGTTTCACCGCTCGCCGCTGGAGCAGATGCTGAAAGAGACGGGCCGCAACCAGCTGCTGATTACCGGCGTCTACGCCCACATCGGCTGCATGACCACCGCCACCGATGCCTTTATGCGCGACATCAAGCCGTTCTTTATCGCCGACGCGCTGGCGGATTTCACCCGCGACGAGCATCTGATGTCGCTGAACTACGTGGCAGGGCGCTCGGGCCGCGTAGTGATGACCAACGAGCTGCTGCCTTCCGTTCCGGCGACCAAAGCAGCGCTGCGCGAGCTGATCCTGCCGCTGCTGGACGAGTCCGACGAGCCGATGGATGACGAAAACCTGATCGACTACGGCCTGGATTCGGTGCGCATGATGGCGCTGGCCGCCCGCTGGCGCAAAGTGCACGGCGATATCGACTTCGTGATGCTGGCAAAAAATCCCACAATCGACGCCTGGTGGGCGCTGCTCTCCCGCGAGATGAAGTGATGGGTCTGGATTTCACCGGTAAAACCGTCTGGGTGACGGGCGCGGGTAAGGGGATTGGCTACGCGACGGCGCTGGCGTTTGTGGAGGCGGGCGCACGGGTGACCGGCTTCGATCTGGCGTTTCCGCTGGGCGATTATCCGTTCGCCACTGAAACCCTGGACGTGGCGGATGCCGCGCAGGTGCATGAGGTGTGCGGGCGCGCGCTGGCGTCGCTTGAACGGCTGGACGTGCTGGTCAACGCGGCGGGCATTCTGCGCATGGGGGCGACGGACCAGCTTTCGCAGGAGGACTGGCAGCAGACCTTCGCGGTTAACGTCGGCGGCGCGTTCAACCTGTTCCAGCAGACGATGGGCCAGTTCCGCCGTCAGCAGGGCGGGGCGATAGTCACCGTGGCGTCCGACGCGGCGCACACGCCGCGCATCGGCATGAGCGCCTATGGCGCGTCGAAGGCGGCGCTGAAAAGCCTGGCTATGACCGTCGGGCTGGAGCTGGCGGGCAGCGGCGTGCGCTGTAACCTGGTGTCGCCGGGCTCAACGGACACCGATATGCAGCGCACCCTGTGGAAAAGCGACGACGCGGAGCAGCAGCGTATTCGCGGCTTTGGCGAGCAGTTCAAGCTTGGCATTCCGCTGGGCAAAATAGCTCGTCCGCAGGAGATAGCCAGCACGGTGCTGTTCCTTGCATCCGATGCCGCCAGCCATATCACCCTGCAGGATATCGTGGTGGACGGCGGCTCCACGCTGGGAGCGTAAGATGATCTGGAAACGTCATTTACCGCTCGAGGAGCTGAACGCGACCAGCCTGAATACGCTGGTGGCGCATCTCGGCATTGTCTATACCCGTATCGGTGACGACACGCTGGAAGCGGAGATGCCGGTGGATGCGCGTACCCATCAGCCGTTTGGCCTGCTGCACGGCGGCGCGTCGGCGGCGCTGGCGGAAACGCTGGGGTCGATGGCCGGTTTTCTGATGACCCGCGACGGGCAGAGCGTGGTGGGGACGGAGCTTAACGCCACGCACCATCGTGCGGTCTCTCACGGCAAAGTGCGCGGCGTTTGCCAGCCGCTGCATCTGGGGCGTTCGAGCCAGAGCTGGGAGATTGTGGTATTCGACGAGCAGGGGCGGCGGTGCTGCACCTGTCGGTTGAGCACGATGGTGTTGGGCTAAGCCAGGCAGATCAAAGTGATCGGCTTAACACTGTGGTGTAAATCTCTGGTTTGACCACGCATTATTGCGTTTCAAAGTTGTTAAATTTTTCCGGTTGTTCTAGAAACAAAATGTAACATCTCACTGTTTCACAACAACGGACAACAACTATGAACAACTCAGGGAAATACCTTATATGGGCAGGGCTCTCCGTTGTGGGAGCCTTTGCCCTGGGCTATATCGCCCTCAACCGGGGGGAACAGATCAATGCGCTCTGGATCGTCGTCGCCTCCGTCTGCATTTATCTGATCGCGTACCGTTTTTATGGCCGCTATATCGCGAAGAACGTTCTGGGCGTTGACGCTACGCGCATGACGCCTGCCGTCCGCCATAACGACGGGCTGGACTACGTGCCGACCGACAAAAAAGTGCTGTTCGGTCACCATTTTGCGGCGATTGCCGGAGCGGGTCCGCTGGTGGGGCCGGTGCTGGCGGCGCAGATGGGCTACCTGCCGGGGATGATCTGGATCCTCGCGGGCGTGGTGCTGGCGGGCGCGGTGCAGGACTTTATGGTGCTGTTCGTCTCGACCCGCCGCGACGGGCGTTCGTTGGGTGAGCTGGTGAAAGAGGAGATGGGGGCAACCGCCGGGGTAATTGCGCTGGTGGCGACCTTTATGATCATGGTGATCATCCTCGCGGTGCTGGCGATGATCGTGGTGAAAGCGCTGACCCACAGCCCGTGGGGGACCTATACCGTTGCCTTCACCATTCCGCTGGCGCTGTTTATGGGGATTTATATTCGCTACCTGCGCCCGGGCCGCATTGGTGAGGTGTCGGTAATTGGCCTGGTATTCCTGGTGTTCGCCATTATCTCCGGCGGCTGGGTGGCGGAAAGCCCGACCTGGGCGCCGTTCTTCGACTTTACCGGCGTCCAGCTGACCTGGATGCTGGTGGGCTACGGCTTTGTGGCGGCGGTGCTGCCGGTATGGCTGCTGCTGGCTCCGCGAGACTATCTCTCTACGTTCCTGAAAATCGGCACCATCGTCGGGCTGGCGATCGGCATTCTGATTATGCGCCCGACCCTGACCATGCCTGCGTTAACCAAATTCATCGACGGTACCGGCCCGGTCTGGACCGGTAACCTCTTCCCGTTCCTGTTTATCACCATCGCCTGCGGCGCGGTGTCGGGCTTCCACGCGCTGATCGCTTCCGGCACCACGCCGAAGATGCTGGCGAATGAAAATCAGGCCTGCCTGATCGGCTACGGCGGCATGCTGATGGAATCCTTTGTCGCCATCATGGCGCTGGTCTCTGCCTGCATCATCGACCCGGGCGTGTATTTCGCGATGAACAGCCCGATGGCGGTACTGGCACCGGCTGGCACCGTTGACGTGGTGGCGTCCGCCGCGCAGGTGGTGAGCGGCTGGGGCTTTGCGATTACCCCTGATACGTTGACGAGCATCGCCAGTGAAGTGGGCGAGCAGTCGATTATCTCCCGTGCGGGCGGGGCGCCGACGCTGGCAGTGGGGATGGCCTACATCCTGCACGGCGCGCTGGGCGGGCTGATGGACGTGTCGTTCTGGTATCACTTCGCCATCCTGTTCGAGGCGCTGTTTATCCTGACGGCGGTGGATGCGGGAACCCGTGCGGCGCGCTTTATGCTGCAGGACCTGCTGGGGGTGATCTCCCCGAACCTGAAGCGTACCGATTCGCTCCCGGCTAACCTGCTGGCGACGGCGCTGTGCGTGCTGGCGTGGGGATACTTCCTGCACCAGGGCGTGGTCGATCCGCTGGGCGGGATTAACACCCTGTGGCCGCTGTTTGGTATCGCCAACCAGATGCTGGCGGGCATGGCGCTGATGCTCTGCGCGGTAGTGCTGTTCAAGATGAAGCGCCAGCGTTACGCGTGGGTGGCACTGGTGCCAACCGCGTGGCTGCTGATCTGTACCCTGACGGCGGGCTGGCAGAAGGCCTTCAGTCCGGACAACAAGGTGGGCTTCCTGGCGATCGCCAACAAGTTCCAGGCGATGATCGACAGCGGTAAGATCCCGGCGCAGTACACCGAGTCCCAGCTGTCTCAGCTGGTGTTTAACAACCGTCTGGACGCCGGGCTGACCATCTTCTTTATGGTGGTGGTCGTGGTGCTGGCGTTGTATTCTCTGAAAACCGCGCTGGCGGCGTTGAAAAACGATAAGCCAACGGCGAAAGAGACGCCGTACGAGCCGATGCCTGAAAACCTGGAAGAGATTGTGACCCAGGCGAAAGGGGCGCACTAACCTGTGTGCCGGGTGGCGGCTTCGCCTTACCCGGCACACATTTCTTCTCCGGCCTTTCCCTTTGGGAGAGGGCCGGAAACAAACGAGAAACTGATTATGTTCGACACCCTTTCCAAAGCAGGTAAGTACCTGGGCCAGGCCGCCAAAATGATGATTGGCGTGCCGGACTACGACAATTACGTCGAGCATATGCGCGTTAACCATCCGGACCAGACGCCCATGACCTACGAAGAATTTTTCCGCGACCGCCAGGATGCCCGCTACGGCGGCAAGGGCGGGGCGAAGTGCTGTTAACCCTCTTTCGGTAAATAGAGGCTGATCTGTTCCTGCTTGCAGCCGTAGATCGCCGCCAGCTTTTCACGGGTGCGCTTTTGCGGACGGGAGTCGAGCGCTTCCAGCTGCGACACGGCGGACTGGGTGATGCCGAGTTTTTCCGCCACCTCCTGCTGGGACATGCCGCGCAGGATACGCCATGCGGCCTGCAGGCTGACGTTCTGCCAGGTCATGATGCTGCATACTTCTCCCGGCAATTCCACGTCATCCAGACTATCGTGTTCGACTTCAATATCCTCCAGATCGTCATCGGTTTCGTCGTCAATTTCTGCCATCTGTAAGAGCATTCGAAAATATTCGTGATAGGGAATAACAACGTACTGCGTTTTCCCATTATCGTCCTTGATTAGCTGTACAGCCATAGTTGGCACTCTCCTCATGCAGGTAAGTCGTTGAAGTTCTGCGCTTGACGGCCAAAACATAACAATGGTCATCGGGAGCGTCCCGAAGCGTATAGACGATGCGGTAATCGCCTACGCGAAGCCGGAAATGATTTTCTGTCGTCGATATTTTTTTGATATCGGGCCGGGGAGCCGAGCTGTCATCCAGCTCGGAGAGCTTTACATCAATTCGACGCTGATATCGCTCGTCAATTCTGGAAAATGCCTTTTTTGCACCATTTGACCAGACAATCTTCATCCGTACCTCCACTGTACGCCCACACAAAGTATAAGGAAATAATAAGGCTATTAGATAAATTCCGAATTTCTAATGGGATACTGTAGAGCGGTGAAATAACCGGAGAAAGCGGCAAAACGCGAACCGTCGAGGGCGCTCGGAAACGCCTCTGCCGGGCGACAGAGGCTTGCAGGGAGATTGCGATCAGGCGTTCAAACCGCCGTCCACGTCCAGGCCGGTACCGGAGATCTGCCCGGCCGCCGGGCTGGCAAGAAACGTGACCGCCGCCGCGACGTCTTCCGGCTGACCGTAATGACCCAAAGCAATAAGCTGACGCTGAGAGTCAGCCTGTTCCCCGTCTTCCGGGTTCATATCGCTGTTGGTGGGGCCGGGGTGCACCAGGTTAACGGTAATGCCGCGCGGCCCTAAATCACGAGCCAGCCCGCGGGTAAGGGAATTCAGCGCCGATTTGGTCATCGAGTAAACGGCAATGCCCGGCTGCGCCACGCGGTTTGCCAGACAGCTTCCGATGTTGATAATGCGCCCGCCGTCGGACATGTGCACCAGCGCTTCCTGAATGGCGATCACCACGCCGCGAATATTGACGTTGATAAGGGCGTCAATGTCCGCCAGCGTCATGGACTCCAGCGGGCCGCCGCGCGCGATCCCGGCGTTGTTGACCAGAATGTCCAGCCCGCCAAGAGAACGCGCCGCATGGGTGACGGCATCCTGAATCGCCTGCGCGCTGGCGCTGTCGGCCTGCACGGCTTCGCTGTGGCGCCCCAGCGCCTTAATCTCATCGGCGACCGCCTGGGCTTTATCGGCAGATTTTTCATACGTAATAATCACATCCGCACCGGCGCGCGCCAGCGACAGGGCAATCGCACGACCCAACCCGCGGCTGGCACCGGTAACCAGCGCCTTTTTACCTGTTAAATCGATCTGCATGATGACCTCGTTACGAGAGTGGTAAGAATCATCATTAGGTATAGCCTGTCGGGGCGATTAACGGCTGAAGGATTCCACTTTCTCAAACGCGGCGCGCAGAACGTCAGGCGTTAACGTAACAGGTAAATAGTGAATCGACTCCACCGGGCGCAGGGTGTGGGCGATGACCCGATCCAGCTCGTCGCGGTTATTGATGTCGACGTCCAGCTCGCGCAGCGTGGTCGGCAGGTTAAAACGCTGGTACGCCGCGACCAGCTGCGCCAGCACGTCGTCCTGGCCGAGCAGGGCGCTCTGCACCAGAATCCCGTAGGCTACCTTGGTGCCGTGCAGGTATTTTTCCGTCTGCGGCAGCACGGTTAAGCCGTTGTGTACCGCATGCGCCGCCGCCACGCGGGTATAGCGCTCGCCCAGGCCGCCAACCATTCCGCCGCCGGCGATGATTGCATCGACCACGTCCCGAAACGCCTGCGTCTGTTCGCCGCGCTGCTGGTCGGCCAGCGCCTCTTCGCTGCGCGTCAGCAGCACGTCGCGGATCGCCAGCGCGCCGTTGATGCCCAGCCGCACGGTCAGCGGCAGGTTCTCCGGCTCAGGTGCCAATACCACCGCTTCGTACCACTTCGCCAGAGTATCGCCGATGCCCGCCAGCAGATACTCCGCCGGGGCGTTAAGGACGATCTGCGGCTCCACCAGCACCAGGAAGTTGGCGTCGTCGAAGATCTCAAAATGCAGCGCCTGACCGGCATCGTTGTACCAGACGGAGAGCGGGGTCCACGCCGCGCAGGTGGCGGCAATGGTGGGGATGCCCACGAACGGCACCCCTAAGCGGCGCGCCACGGCCTTGACGGTATCCATCACCGCGCCGCCGCCGACGCCAATCACCACGCTGGCGTCGCTGCCGGATTCATTCACCAGATGGGTGACGTCGCGCTCGCTGCAGTGGCCTTTAAACAGCAGGCGTTTCGCCCCCGGCGCGTTAAAGCTCTCGGGCAGGAAAGGGCGCGCGCCTTCGATAGCTCGCTCGCCGTAGATCCACACCGCGCGGGAAAGCTGTTCCGGGGTAAAGAAGTTATCCAGCCGCGCAAGGCTTCCGGGATGAGAGAAGTAGTTCGCCGGGCCAGGCACGACGCGGATATCGGTGTTGCTCATGATGGTGTCCTTTTTGCGGAAGCGCTAACCCGATGTTATGTCTGGACATCCGGATGGCTAATAATATTTCGCTTTAACTTATGCCTTTTCCGTCGTTGTCAGTCAACCGGAGCTGTGAAAAATTCGATAAATCAGAAGAGTAATGAAGGATTTACGCGGATGGTTTCCAGTCGCCTTGAGATGCGCGGTATCAGCCTGGCCTTTTCCGGCTTTCAGGCGCTGTCGCGCGTGAATTTCACCTTAACCGGCGGATCCGTACACGCCCTGACCGGCGCCAACGGCGCGGGGAAATCAACCCTGATGGCGGTGCTGTGCGGGACGCACGACCACTATGAGGGCGAGATCAGCATCAACAACCAGCCGGTGAGCATCCGCGAACCGCTTGACGCCAAACGGCTGGGGATCCACCTCGTTCAGCAGGAGGTGGACGTGGCGCTGATCCCGGGGTTAAGCATTGCCGAAAACATCCTGCTCGACCAGCTGGCGCAGCCGGGGCATCGCTTCAGCTGGCGCGCGATCCGCCAGCAGGCGAGACAGGCGCTGGCGCAGCTCGACGTGACGCTGGACGTTCGCCGTTCCATCGACGGCTGTTCGCTGGCCGAAAAGCAGCAGATTTTGCTGGCGCGGGCGCTGTCCCACCACTGCCGTTTTTTAATTCTTGATGAGCCCACCGCGCCGCTGGACGCGCAGGAGAGCGAGCGCCTGTTTGGGGTGGTGAGACGCTTAAAGCAGCAGGGCATCGGCGTGGTGTTTATCTCTCACCGCATTCACGAGCTGAAGGCCATCTGCGACACCCTGACGGTGCTCCGCGACGGCAAGCTGATCGAGTCCGGTCCGATGGCCGATCTTAGCGGCGAAGCGATCGTCGAGAAGATGCTCGGCCACGTGCTGAGCGATATCTATCCGCCCGCGCGTCCGCCGCACGGCGAAGAGACGCTGCTGCGGGTGGAAGGTCTGCATGACGACGCGCTGCTGAAAGATATCTCCCTGCACCTGCGCAAAGGCGAAATCCTCGGGATTGCCGGGCTGGCGGGCGCGGGGAAAACCGAACTCTGCAAGGCGCTGTTTGGCGCCACCAAAAGCCGCGTGGCGCGCGGTGAGCTGAATCATCAATCCTGGCAGCCGTGCGACCCGGCCGACTCCGTGCTGCGCGGTCTGGCGCTGGTGCCGGAGGAGCGGCGCAAAGAGGGCATTTTTATCGACGAGCCGGTGAGCATGAACCTGGCGGTAACGGCGGATAACAGCTTCTCGCGCTGGAGCCTTTTTGGCCATCGTCAGGCGTGGCGCTGGGCGGAAGAGGTGATAGCCCGCGTCGGCGTGCGCGCGCGTGGGCCGGGGCAGGTGCTGCGCCGTCTCTCCGGCGGCAACCAGCAGAAGGTCGCCATCGGTAAATGGCTGCGCAATGACGCCAGCGTGCTGATATTCGACGAGCCGACCAAAGGCGTGGACGTGAAGGCCAAAACCGATCTGTTCCAGCTGATTGACGGCCTGGCGCGCGAGGGCAAAGGGGTAATTTACGCCTCGGGCGAATTTGCCGAACTGGTCGGGCTGTGCGACCGCATCTGCGTCCTGTGGGACGGGCGCATCGTGGCGGAAATCGCCGGGGCCGAGGCCCGCGAAGAGACACTACTTTATTATTCAACCGGAGGAACGGCGTCGTGAGCAAGGCCCTTTCAGTGAACGCAGCGGCGTCAGGCCGCCAGCAGATTTTCGATTTTCTCTACAGGTGGGGCATGCTGTTGACCGTCGTCGCGCTGGTGGCCGTCTTTGGCCTGGCGTCGGACAGCTTCCTCGATCCGAACAACATCATCAACATTCTGCGCTCGATTGCCATCGTGACGGTGATTGCCATTGGCGTGTCGATCTCGTTGACCATCGGCGGGTTCGATCTCTCCGTCGGATCCACCGCCTCGCTGGCGAACGCGCTGGTGGTTTCACTTTTCGTCTGGCACGGCTTGGGTACCACCGAGTCGATTCTGATCACCCTCGCGCTCTGCACGCTGGTGGGGCTGTTTAACGCCTTCCTGATCGTCATCCTGCGTATTCCTGACATGCTCGCGACGCTTGCCAGCCTGTTCGTCATTCAGGGCGTGGCGATGACCTACAGCTACGGCGGGTCGATTACCGAGAACATGGTGCTGCCGAGCGGCGACATGGCGGAAGGCACTATTCCGGTGGCGTTCAGCCTGCTGGGGCAGGTGCCGACCATCGTGATCGTCATGCTGGTGGTGACCGTGCTGGCGCAGCTGGGCCTCTCGTTGACCACTCACGGGCGCCGGATGTACGCCATCGGCGGCAACCCCGAAGCCGCGCGTCTCTCCGGCATTCGTACCACGCGCTACAAGGTGGCGGCCTACGTGATTGCCTCGCTGCTGGCGGGCCTGGGCGGGATTTTGCTGGCTTCGCGCATCGGTTCGTCGCAGGTAAATGCGGGCGGCGGATACCTGATGGATGCGGTGGCGGCGGCGTGGATTGGCTTCTCGCTGGCAGGCTCCGGCAAGCCGAACGCGCTGGGAACCCTGGTCGGAGCGGTCATTCTCGGCGTGCTGTCGAACGGGCTGGTGATGCTATCCGTGCCGTACTACGCCATGGACATTATAAAAGGGCTGGTGCTGGCGGTAGCGCTGGCGATTACCTACATACAAAAACGCTGACAACACAACGGGATAAAAAAATGAAAAAGATTGCACTCTCTTTGGTGGCACTTGGGTTGCTCACTGCTCTGCCAGGCTTCGCGGCTACGCCCGCGCCGCTTCCGGCTGCCATTGCGAACCATGACGGCCCGATCCGCATCGCGGTGATCCGTAACCTCGGCTCAGACGACAACACCACGCAGTTTATTGCCGGGGCAATTCAGGAAGGGAAAAAGCTCGGCTTTAAGGTCAGCACCTTTTTAAGCAACGGGGACGACGCGAAATTCCAGGACTTCGTGAACCAGGCCATCAGCCAGAAATATGACGGGATTATTCTCTCTCAGGGGCGCGATCCGTACTCCACCGCGCTGGTGAAGAAAGCGGTGGATGCCGGGATCAAAGTCTCCGTCTTTGATACGGCGGTTAACGGCGAGATCCCAGGCGTAACCGTCACCCAGCAGGACGATGCCTCCCTGACGAACCTCTCCTTCGGCCAGCTGGCGAAAGATTTCAACGGCAAGGCCAATATCGTCAAGCTGTGGGTGGCGGGCTTCCCGCCGATGGAGCGTCGTCAGGCGGCCTATAAAGAGCTGCAAAAGCAGTATCCGGACATCAAAGAGCTGGAGTCTATCGGCGCCGTTTCCTCTGACGTGCAGGGCGATACCGCCAACAAGGTGGGTGCGATCCTCGCGAAATATCCGAAAGGCAAAATCGACGCCATCTGGGGCACGTGGGACGCCTTCAGCCAGGGCGCGTATAAGGCGCTGAAAGAGAACGGCCGCACCGAAATCAAGCTCTACAGCATCGACATCTCCAACCAGGATCTGCAGCTGATGCGCGAGCCGGGCAGCGCGTGGAAGGTGAGCGTGGCGGTGGATCCGAAGCTGATTGGCGCGACTAACGTGCGTCTGGTGGCGAACAAGATTGCCGGGGAAGCCACGCCTGCGACCTACGATTTCAAAGCGGCGGCCATTCCTCAGGCGCTGCTGACCGCCCAGCCGGGCCCGGTAAACGTGGCGTCGCTGGGGAAAATCATTCCGGGCTGGGGCCAGACGGAAGATTTTATCGCGCCATGGTTTGCGACGCTGGAAGCGAAGAATAAATAAAACCAGGCCGGGTGGCGTCAGGTGCGGCCTGACGCCCTCACCCCGGCCCTCTCCCGCAGGGAGAGGGGGAAAACCAACAGTACCCGTAGGCCCGGTAAGCGTAGCGCCAACGGGCGAAAGGAGTTCAAGGTGTCTCAACTACCCCCACCCGAATACAGCCGCAATATGCGGCTGATTGGCCATAGCGATCAGGGCGGTCGTCCGGACGGCGTACAGCTGATGGTGCATCGCGGTTTCGCCTATATCGGCCATATGGTGTCGCAGGGCTTTTCGATTGTCGACGTGCGCGACCCGAAGAACCCGAAAGCGGCGGGCTACGTGCCCGCGCCGCCCGGCACCTGGAACGTGCACCTGCAGGCGCATGACGACCTGCTGCTGGTCATCAACGCGCGGGATCTGTTTGCCGATGCCCGCTTTGCCGACGAGAAGGTCTACTACACCCGCCAGGTGGGGGAGACCGTTAGCGACGTTCAGGACAAAGGCTGGAGCGCCGGGCTGCGCGTATTTGATATCTCCAAGCCCGACAGGCCGCGCGAAATCGGCTTTCTGTCGCTGAGCGGCATCGGCATTCACCGCATCTGGTACGTCGGCGGACGCTGGGCCTACGTTTCAGCACTCATTGACGGCTTTACCGACTACATCTTTCTGACCATCGACCTGGCGGACCCGCGCAAGCCTGAAGTGGCGGGGCGCTGGTGGCTGCCGGGGATGAACCAGGCGGAAGGGGAGAAGCCGAACTGGCCGGAAGGGAAACGCTACGCGCTGCACCACGCGATTATCGCGGGCGATACCGCCTACGGCAGCTGGCGCGACGGCGGCCTGACGCTGCTGGACGTGAAGGACCGCACCCGGCCGAAGCTGATCAGCCACCGCAACTGGAGCCCGCCTTTTGGCGGCGGAACGCACACCGCGCTGCCGCTGCCGGACCGCGATTTGCTGGTGGTGCTGGACGAAGCGGTGCTGGATAACCAGGAGGACGGCGAAAAGCTGATCTGGCTGTTTGATATCCGCGAGCCGTCGAACCCGGTGAGCATCTCGACCTTCCCGCAGCCGGATGAAACCGACTATGTGGCGAAAGGTGCGCATTTCGGCCCGCACAACCTGCACGAGAACCGGCCGGGGAGCTTTGTCAGCTCGACGCTGATTTTTGCCACCTGGCAGAACGCGGGCGTGCGGGCTTATGACATTTCCAATCCGTATCGACCGGTGGAAACGGGGGCGCTGGTGCCCGCCGCGCCGGAGAGAATGATGGACACGCGGCCGAATCGCCCGCAGGTGATCCAGTCGTGCGACGTGTTTGTGGATGCGCAGGGGATTATTTACAGCACGGATTATAACGGCGGACTGTCGGTGATTGAGTATCTGGGATGAGTGCGGTTTGATGCCCTCACCCCGACCCTCTCCCACAGGGAGAGGGAGAAAATCAGAATCGTAGGCCCGGTAAGCGCAGCGCCACCGGGCACAAAGCCGGTACTCAGCTGTACTGCCGCACTCGTGCCACCAGATCTTCCACGCTATCGATGCGGTCGGCAATGACAATCAGTGCTTTACCGAGCGTTATCGCGTGGCGCAGGCACTCGTGGCGCATCGCCTCGTCCTGGATGGTGTCGATATCCGCCACGTGGGAAAGCCCGACGCTGCGGCGAATGAGCTCGGTGCCGCAGAAGCCGATGGCGTCATGCCAGACCTTTTTCAGGAACGCGGAGGCATAGCCCGGTGCGCCGAGCGCGGCGTCGCGCGTTTTCTCGTTTGCCAGCACCTGGAAGCGTTCCGCGAAGATGTTCCACAGCTCCTGAATATCGGTCAGACGCTGCTCGCGCGCGGCGGCGGCATCGCGAATGCCCAGGTGCCCCGGCAGGCCACAGAAGTTCAGCAGCAGGTTGCCGATGGCGGTGCCGACGTCAAAACCAATCGGGCCAAAGTAGCCGAACTCGGCGTCGATGGCCTTCAGGCTGCCGTCGGCCACAAAAATCGAGCCGCTGTGAATATCGCCGTGCAGGAGCGCTTCGGCGTGTGAGAAGAAGCGATGCTTCAGGGAGGCCACGGCAATTTTAAGCTGAGCGTCGTCGCGCAGGGCCGTGACGTCATTTTCCAGCTCGGCCGGATAGCTGTTGCGCTCGTGGATCTGGTACGGATCGTTGAAGAACAGATCTTCGGTGATCTCGCACATCTCCGGGTTGATGAATTTCGCCACCTGCGCTTTTTTCGCGTGCGGGTGCAGGAAGAAATCGCTGGTGTGGAACAGCGCGTGCGCGAGGTATTCGCCCAGCTGCCGCGCCGCCTGCGGGTAGTAGATGTTGTTGATCAGCTCGCCGCGCCAGATGCGATGGCTGGAGAGATCTTCCATCACCATCACCGCCAGGTCCGGGTCAAAGTGGTGGATTTTCACCGTGTGCTGCGGGCTGTGCTGATAGTGCGCGACCAGCGTTTGCGCCTCCAGACGGGCGCGGTCCAGCGTCAGCGGCCAGGACTCCCCGACGCAGCGCACGTAAGGCAGCGCCTGCTTAACGACGATGCGGCTTACGCCCGCGCCGTCGAAAATTTTAAATACCAGATTGAGATTGCCGTCGCCTACTTCCTGCGCCTCTACCAGCGATGAAGGATCGTCAAGTCCGCCAAACTGCCTGGCATACTCCACGGCGTCCTGAGCGGTAAAGGTACGGTATTGCGACATGGCCTGCTCCTCACGAGTTTTCTAATTAAGACATGTAGACGTCTATACATCTGGATTTCATCCTGACACAATGTGCTACAACAACGCAACAGGGAATTAACGACATGCAGACATTACAGACGACCAGCCTGCGGGTGGCGGATAATCAGCTCTTTATTCTCGATCAGCAGGCGCTTCCGCAGGAGAAATGCTGGCTGGATGCCTCGACGGTCGAGGCGCTGGTCGGGCATATCCATGCCCTGCGCGTGCGCGGCGCGCCGCTGATTGGTCTCTCTGCAAGCCTGCTGCTGGCGCTGCTGGCGGAAAACGGAAAAAGCCGCGACGAGCTGGCGGCGGCGCTGGAAACCCTGCGCGCCTCCCGCCCGACGGCGGTGAACCTGATGAACAATCTCGACCGCATGAAGATTGCGCTGTGGCAGGAAGAGTATGTTCCGGCACTGGTGGCTGAAGCGCTGCGCCTGATTGACGAAGACAAACGGCTTTGCGACGCGATTGCCAAAGCCGGCAGCGCGCTGGTGAAGCCCGGCAGCCGCCTACTGACCCACTGCAACACCGGCGGGCTGGCCACGGCGGGTGTCGGCACCGCATTGGGCGTGATTGCCCGCGCGCATCAGGACGGCAACGTCAGCAGCGTCTGGGTGGATGAAACCCGTCCGCTGTTGCAGGGCGGTAGACTGACCGCGTGGGAGCTTGGCGAGCTGGGCGTGCCGTATCAGCTGATTACCGATTCCATGGCCGCCAGCCTGATGGCAAAAGGGGAAGTGGACGCCGTGTGGGTGGGCGCAGATCGTATTGCCGCCAACGGCGACGTGGCGAACAAGATCGGCACCTATTCCCTGGCGGTGCTGGCGAAATTCCACGGCATTCCGTTCTACGTGGCCGCGCCGCAAACGACCCTGGATCCGGACTGCCCGAACGGGGACGCGATCCCGATTGAGCAGCGCGCCGCCAGCGAGGTGACGGGCGTCGCCGGAAGCTTTGGCGCGGTGCAGTGGGCACCGGAAAACGCGCAGGTTTACAACCCGGCGTTTGACGTGACCCCTGCCTCGCTGATCAGCGGCTGGGTGCTGGATACGGGCGTAGTCACGCCGGAAGCGGTGGCAAACGGGAAATTCGCCTGAGTCCGGCTATCCTTTAAGGGGTTCCCTTAAGAGGACAATATCGTGACGCTCGATCCTGAAACTGACTTAAAACTGGAGCGCGTGGTGGATGCACCGCGCGACCTGCTGTGGCTGTGCTGGACCACGCCGGAACACATCAAAAACTTCTTCATTCCTGCTCCCCATAAGGTGACCGAATGCGATCTCGACTTGCGCGTGGGCGGGCGGTTCAACACCGTGTTTGATGTGGACGGTCAGCGGATGGATAACCGGGGCGTCTTTCTGGAAATCGATCCCGGTCAAAAGCTGGTCTTTACCGACGGCTATACCGAAGGCTGGAAACCTGCCGAGAAGCCGTTTATGACGGCGATCCTGCTGCTGGAGGATGTGGGCGAGGGCAAGACCCGCTACACGGCGATTGCGCGTCATCCGACGAAGGAAATCCGCGAACAGCATGAACAGATGGGCTTCCACGAAGGGTGGGGGATTGTGCTGGATCAGCTGGTGGGGTATGTGAAAGGACTGGAGCGTTGAAGCCCGAGCGGCCTGATGCCCTCACCCCGACCCTCTCCCACAGGGAGAGGGAGCAAACGCTAAAAACGGCAGCTATAGCTGCCGTTTTGCTTTTACCTATGCGAGGCGTGGATACGCATCCGCGATCGCATCGCCCGTAAACTGCGCCACCCAGCCTTCCGGATTGTCGAAAATACGAATCGCCGTAAAGTTCGGCTCTGAGCCCATATCAAACCAGTGCGGCGTGCCGGCGGGAACGGAAATCAGGTCGTTTTTCTCGCACAGCACCTGATACACCTCATCATCAATGTGCAGGCAGAACAAACCCGCGCCTTCCACGAAAAAGCGCACTTCGTCTTCGCCA
Source organism: Enterobacter sp. QK-SA4 (assembly GCF_056856775.1). Lineage (NCBI taxonomy): Bacteria > Pseudomonadati > Pseudomonadota > Gammaproteobacteria > Enterobacterales > Enterobacteriaceae > Enterobacter > Enterobacter sp. QK-SA4. The sequence goes on along the minus strand of NZ_JBXFXH010000007.1, from coordinate 3,512,131 downwards.
TGGGTATGTTCGTTCAGGAACTTCGCGCGCAGCGCCTCTTTCTGCGGGTTGTCGGCGCGCAGGCTGATCACGTCCCAGCTCTGATAGCCTTTCTCCGCCACCAGCTTGTCGATCGCATGCTGATACGCCGCGATCACGGCTTCAGGCGCGGGATCGTGTCCTAAATCGCGATCCGCAGCCCAGCGTTCAAACCGCACGCCTTTGGCGTTGAGCTGCTGGGCTATCTCGGCGGCGTCGGTGCTGTGCCACTGGTGTTGACTGGCGTCTTTATCGGAATAAATGGTCAATGCGCTCATGAAGGGATCTGCTCCGGATTAATCTCGTCAAACTGGTGGACCTGATGGTGATGGCTTGCGCCGTCATCATCACCGCGAATCAGCTGCAGGGTGCGAAAACCTGCCTGTTCAGCCGCGTCCAGCTCCTGATGAATATCGGACAGGAACAGGATCTGCGACGGGGCGATGCCCGTTTGCGCCGCAATGTTCTGATAAGACTGCACCTCGCGCTTGGCGCCGATGTGGGTATCAAAATAGCCGCTGAACAGATGAGTAATATCACCTTCGTCGCTGTAGCCAAATAACAGTTTCTGCGCGGCGACGGAGCCAGAGGAATAAACATAGAGATCAATCCCTTGCGCTTTCCACTTTTCCAGCGCAGGCAGCACGTCCGGGTAGAGGTGTCCGGTAAAGTCGCCGTTCACGTAGCCGTCGTGCCAGATGATCCCCTGCAGGGCTTTTAGCGCCGTGGATTTGCGGTCTTCATCCATAAAGGCAAACAGCGCGTCGATGAGTTCGCCGACGCTGGCGTGCGGGTTATCGATTTCATCACGCAGGTTGTCCAGAATGGATTTGACCGGCTCGGCGTACTGCTGGGCGGTCACGAAGGCCGCCAGCCGCTCACGCGCGTAGGGGAACAAAACATCATGGACAAAACGAATATCGCTGGTGGTCCCTTCAATATCCGTCACAATCGCGCGAATCATACTCTCTCCAGTTGTCGTAAACGCATTTCGCATTCAAATAGGAATTCTAGTCCTTCCAGATGACGGCGGGCCTCGGCCACATCGCGTCCCCAGCAGGTTAAGCCATGACCGCGAAGAAGAAAACCATAATTAAGCGGGCGTTCCTCAGCGTAACGGGCGATTCGGGAGGCAAGGGCGTCAATATCCTGGTCGTTATCAAAGACCGGGATAGCCACCGTATCCAGATGCGTGGTCTGGCCGGAGAGGGACTTTTGCATCTCAAAGCCGCTGATGTTGAGCTCGGCTTCTTTAACCAGACGCGACAGCACCGTGGCGTTGACGGTATGAACGTGCAGGACGGCGTTGGCTTCCGGGAACAGGCGATAAATCAGCGTGTGCAGACCGGTTTCTGCCGACGGTTTGCGGCCAGAGGGCGCGCGGTTGGTGGCGATTTCAACCTGCAGAAAATCCGCCGTCGTCAGGCTGCCTTTGTCTTTGCCGGATTCGCTGAGCCAGCAGAGGCGCTCGTCCTGACGCACCGACATGTTGCCGCCGGTAGCGGGTGCCCAGCCTTTAGCGCCAATCCAGCGGCAGGCGTCGACAAGATGTGTGAGTTGCAGGTTGTCTGTCATTTCCTTTTACCCTCGCGGTCAGGAATATTCATATGGTTTAGACGTCTAAGCGTCTTGATTGCCAAAGACTAACATCGTGTTATAGTGGCAGCAACATAAGTATTACAAGCAGGCACGACACGATGAGCAATAACGCTTTGATTCCGCAGAGTAAACTTCCCAATCTCGGTACTACCATCTTTACGCAGATGAGCGCTCTGGCGCAGCAGCACAACGCCATTAACCTTTCTCAGGGCTTCCCGGATTTCGATGGTCCTACCTATTTGCAGGAGCGTCTGGCGTACCACGTGGCGCAGGGGGCGAATCAGTATGCGCCGATGACGGGCGTGCAGGCGCTGCGGGAAGCCATTGCGGATAAAACGGCGGAGCTGTACGACCATAAGCCCGATGCGAACACCGACATTACGGTGACGGCAGGGGCGACCGAAGCGCTGTATGCGGCCATCACCGCGCTGGTGCGTGCTGGCGATGAAGTTATCTGCTTTGACCCGAGCTACGACAGCTATGCGCCTGCGGTTGAACTCTCCGGCGGCGTAGTGAAACGCGTGGCGCTTCAGCCGCCGCACTTTCGCCCTGACTGGCAGGCGTTTGCCGCGCTGCTGAGCGACAAAACCCGCCTGGTGATCCTGAATACCCCGCACAACCCGTCGGCAACGGTGTGGCAGAAAGCCGATTTCGCCGCGCTGTGGCAGGCGATTGCAGAACGTGAAATTTACGTGCTCAGCGATGAAGTCTACGAGCACATCTGCTTTGCAGAAGAAGGACACGCCAGCGTGCTGGCCCATCCGCAGCTTCGCGAGCGCGCTATCGCCGTCTCGTCATTTGGTAAGACTTACCATATGACCGGCTGGAAAGTGGGCTACTGCGTCGCACCGGCCGCCATTAGCGCCGAGCTGCGCAAGGTGCACCAGTACCTGACCTTTGCCGTGAACACGCCGGCTCAGCTGGCGCTGGCGGATATGCTTCGCGCTGAACCCGGTCATTATCGCGAGCTGCCGCACTTCTATCGTGAACGTCGGGATCTGTTTGTGGCGGCGCTAAGTAAAAGCCGGCTGGAGATTTTGCCCTCAGAAGGGACCTATTTTCTGCTCGCCGACTACAGCGCGATATCGGATCTGGACGACGTGCGTTTCTGCCAGTGGCTGACGAAAGAGGTGGGCGTGGCCGCCATTCCGCTGTCGGTATTCTGCGCCGATCCCTTCCCGCATAAGCTGATCCGTCTCTGCTTTGCGAAGCAGGAATCGACGCTGCTGGCGGCGGCAGAGCGTCTGAACACGCTCTGATTATTTCACCGTCCAGGCTTCTGAGTAACGACGGTCTGCAAACAGTTCCAGCAGACCGTTGATTTGCTTGAGGCGCAAGACTTCATCGCCGTCCATACCCAGTTCCCTGCTTATTCTCTCGTCATTCCAGCCAAGCTGCACCAGCTCGCGAACGATCTCCGACATGGCGTTAATCTGGTGTCGACCCCGCGCCCGGTTGTGACGAATCGTGGCGGCCATACGGTTATGTTTATCCTGCCGATCCCGACGCAGGCAGGTGATGGGGAGATAGCCCTTGAGCTGACGCTTCAGCGCCGCCCGATTTTTACCAATTTCATGGCGATGAAAACCATCCACAATTTCGTAGTGGTGCGGTTCGCTTTCAGTCACAACGATAGGTTGGGTGAATCCATCGAGCTCCAGTGACTGACTTAGCAGCCGTTTTTCTGGTGGCGCAACGTTATTTGGGTTGTAATCGTTAGCGGTAATAGCGTCCTGTCTTATCCAGAGGACGCAGTCTATAGGTTGTTCACGAAACGGACTGTGTTTATGGATTGCTTCACGAAAAGCATTTATGGCATTAATACGCTCCTCTTCGGAAAGTGACTGCAGGTACGTTTCCATTTCGGTGATTAGTCTTTGTCGCATAAAATGCCCCACTCTTTGCGTTTTGCCTTCACTCTGTCGCTGTAGCGCTGATAATGTTTGGGTTTATTTGGGCTGAACGATAGCGCCCTGCACCAGTAGTCGTTATTCAGGAGAACCTTGCAAATACGGCGCCATGAGGGAATGTCTTTGGCTCCGATATCACCGTCCTGCGTATCGGGAATATCCTCCAGGCCTCTCTTCTGATACCAGTGCAGATAAATGGCGAGTTTATTGCGATAATGCTCAGCCGTATGTTGCGGCATGCTGTCGAGGAGCAACATGGCATATTCCCGCCAGCAGAGGTGTTCGGGTTTCAGAATTTTTCGGTGACCATAAAAATGGTTATCGTGTCCGGCGTACATCCCCCCGCTGCGCGCACCGCTCACGCGCTCACACATGGCCGCCCAGCGATCGGGCTCAACAACGTGGTAGAGCCATAATCCCTGACGCTGTTCAGGACCAAAGGGTTCACAAATCCGCATGTAGCGTAGCGGCACGCCAGCCTGAAACATCAGGTCATAGAGTGGGTTATAGCAACACCCTGATTTGGCGAACCAGGTCCATATATCGGCGGTTTTCCAGTCGTAGAGAGGGTAGATATACCAGGCATGTCCTCCCGGTGCGACGGTTGTCCAGGGTTTATCGTCGGCAAACCGCTGTTTACGCGCCGACGCGATAGCCAGAAAACGGTTGTAAGACTCATCGGCGCGGATGCCAATCAGTATTGCCGCCGGGCGATTGCAGGAGAACCAGTCGGAGAAACTGCGGACAAAGGTTTCAAACGTCATGCCTGGCTGGTAGAAGGAAAAAAAAGCGGGATCGGTTATCGCATCGTCAGGAGGCTGGCGGACCCATCGGGTGCCGGGTTCCCAGCATTGCCATTCCGGCTGGAATTGTGACAGTGAATTTTGCGTTGTCAGGGGAAGCGCGACCCACCAGAAATGGTCGATGACATCGCTGTACAACTCGCGCATATGTTCCACATGGGTAATGGTATGGGAAAACTGCGCTTCCCAGTCGATAAAGAGCACATCTATTTTGATTTTCATCAGTCGCGCCTGTTGGGCAACCAGATGCAGCATAATGGTGGAGTCTTTACCTCCTGAAAAAGAAACACAGGTTTTGGGAAAGTTTTCGAGAGTCCATTTTATTCGCTCCCGAGCAGCAGTAAGAACATCCTGATTTAAAGAGTATTTATAAAGTGACATGCTTATTCTCATCCTGAGGGATAAATACCTGACTGTAGCGTCAATGCTAATGAGAGGATTATATCAGTCAATTTTAATTAGATATGCTACGGTAATGATATCTCTTCAATAAAACTCGCGAATGCCGAGCTATTGAGCGCGGAACGGTTGTACATCATGTAAATATCAATGCTGGGGAATTGAATGTCAGTTTCCACTCTTCGCAGGTTGAGGGCTGGCCCATATTGTTCGAAGGCCGGCGCAGGTACTAATCCTATGAGATCGGACGAACCGATCACCGACAGAAGGGATATAAAAGAGTCGCTACGATAGACGATATTTCTTTTGGTTAACAGGCTTTCGGCCTTTTCCTGATAGTCTTTGAAGCTGTTCTCATCGTTCAGGTAGGCCGTGAAGTTTTCATTCAGGATCTCTTCACGCGTGGGATTTTCACTGAGACGGGGATGGCCCTCACGACAAACGAGGACGAAAGGAAGTTTATGGTAGAGGCTACAGGCGACAGAATGATTGTTAGAAGAAGAAAATGAAAATATCAGGTCGGCTCTTCTGTAGGCTAAGAGATCTTCTGCTGAATCAGACGAAAGAAAAACATCATGTAATTCAATTGAATAGTTATGGTTTTCCATCAGCAATTTTATAGGGTCAAGCGTTGCTTTCATACTCATAAAATGCGGGCAATAAATGACAAAGTTCTTCTTCAACCCGCTGCTGTGCATGATATTGATAGTCTGCTCCAGCTGGTTCAGGTTCTGTTCCAGATGATGATGCAGATTGACGCCGACGGTCGTGGGCGTGATCCCTTTACCGGAACGGATAAACAGAGGATCGTTGAGTTGCCCTCTCAGACGCTGCAGTGACTGGCTCACGGCAGAGGGTGTGATATACAGCGTCTCGGCGGCTTTACTGATACTAAGGTGCTGGTAAATGCACTCGAAAATGACTAACAGATTAAGATCGAATTTTTTAAGGTCATAGAGGTTTGCCATATTTCGTCCTGAGGGTGCTGCGTTTGCTGTGGTTATCATATAACTGGTAACAATAGTTTGAGGCTAACCATTTATAATTCTTTCGGTTAATTCTCTTAGTTTTAAATTAAAAACATCTTAATATATCACGGTGGCAGATTATTGAAATAGCGCTTCGAAGGCGATTGAGATCACTTTATTGTAGAAAAGGGAGTGATCATTTTAAATGACAATTGCCATTTATATATCGCGATAGTTTTATAATAAAAATAAATCTATAACGCTCCGGAATGATGTTCGACGCAACCTATCACAGCCATAGGCAGGAATACCTCTCTTATGGATTGCTCAATCCCTGCGCGGGTGGTGTAATCAAAAGGCTGTTACCGCCTTGATATAAAGGGTTGTAGAGCGCAACGCAACGCCAGTTTCGGCTGGCACTGAATGTACCTGCGGGGAATTCAGGTATCAGGGCCGCCCGTTGAGGCGGCCTTTTTACTTTTAGGCTTTCCTGTAAAAGGTTCACCTTGTTGTCTTTTCGACGTTGTAAGGTTTGGCTGATTGATTTGATAAAGCATACGCATTAGCCCCGATGAATAAAGTTGGTTACCTTACATCTCAACGAAAACACGGAGGAAGTACAGATGTCTTTGATTAACACCAAAATTAAACCTTTCAAAAACCAGGCGTTCAAAAACGGTGAGTTCATCGAAGTTACCGAGAAAGATACCGAAGGCCGCTGGAGCGTCTTCTTCTTCTATCCGGCTGACTTTACCTTCGTTTGCCCGACTGAACTGGGTGACGTGGCAGACCATTACGACGAACTGCAGAAGCTGGGCGTAGACGTTTACTCTGTCTCTACCGATACCCACTTCACCCACAAAGCATGGCACAGCAGCTCTGAAACCATCGCGAAAATCAAATACGCGATGATCGGCGACCCGACTGGCGCCCTGACCCGTAACTTCGACAACATGCGTGAAGATGAAGGCCTGGCTGACCGCGCCACCTTCGTTGTTGACCCGCAGGGCATTATCCAGGCTATCGAAGTTACCGCTGAAGGTATCGGCCGTGATGCTTCTGACCTGCTGCGTAAAGTGAAAGCCGCTCAGTACGTGGCTTCTCACCCAGGCGAAGTATGCCCGGCGAAATGGAAAGAAGGCGAAGCGACGCTGGCTCCATCCCTGGACCTGGTTGGCAAGATCTAAGTCTGTAAAGCCTGGCGGCGCTGCGCTTGCACAGGCCTACAGTATCGTAGGCCGGGTAAACAAAGTGCCACCCGGCAATCAATGGGCGCACCCGCGCCCATTTCATTCCAGCACCATGATGCAAGTTGCATTCAGGCCGCCCGTATAAGGCAGCTTGCATGATGACGTCTTAAGAGAGGGAAGAACAATGCTCGACACTAACATGAAAACCCAGCTCAAGGCCTACCTTGAGAAACTGACCAAACCCGTTGAGCTGATTGCCACGCTGGACGACAGCGCCAAATCGGCAGAGATCAAGGAACTGCTGGCGGAAATCGCCGAGCTGTCGCCGAAAGTGACCTTCAAAGAAGACAACGCGCTGCCGGTCCGTAAGCCCTCTTTCCTGATAACCAACCCAGGCTCCGACCAGGGACCGCGCTTTGCCGGCTCGCCGCTGGGTCACGAATTTACCTCACTGGTGCTGGCACTGTTGTGGACCGGTGGTCATCCGTCAAAAGAAGCGCAGGCGCTGCTGGAGCAGATCCGCGATATCGACGGTGATTTCGAATTTGAAACCTATTACTCGCTCTCCTGCCACAACTGCCCGGACGTGGTGCAGGCGCTGAACCTGATGTCGGTCCTGAACCCGCGCATCAAGCACACGGCGATTGACGGCGGTACCTTCCAGAATGAAATCACCGAACGCAACGTGATGGGCGTTCCGGCGGTCTACATGAACGGCAAAGAGTTCGGCCAGGGCCGTATGACGCTGACCGAAATCGTAGCCAAAGTGGATACCGGTGCTGAAAAACGTGCGGCGGAAGAGCTGAACAAACGCGATGCTTACGACGTGCTGATCGTCGGTTCCGGTCCTGCGGGCGCGGCGGCAGCGGTGTACTCCGCGCGTAAAGGTATTCGTACCGGCCTGATGGGTGAACGCTTTGGCGGCCAGGTGCTCGATACCGTGGACATCGAAAACTACATTTCCGTGCCGAAGACCGAAGGTCAGAAGCTGGCAGGGGCGCTGAAGGCGCACGTCAGCGACTATGACGTAGACGTGATCGACAGCCAGAGCGCCAGCAAGCTGGTTCCGGCCGCGGCCGAGGGTGGTTTACACCAGATTGAAACCGCATCCGGCGCGGTGCTGAAAGCGCGCAGCATTATCATTGCCACCGGCGCGAAATGGCGCAACATGAACGTTCCGGGCGAAGATCAGTACCGTACCAAAGGCGTGACCTACTGTCCGCACTGTGATGGCCCGCTGTTTAAAGGTAAACGCGTGGCGGTGATCGGCGGCGGTAACTCGGGCGTGGAAGCGGCTATCGACCTGGCGGGGATTGTTGAGCACGTTACCCTTCTGGAGTTCGCTCCAGAGATGAAGGCCGACCAGGTACTGCAGGATAAAGTTCGCAGCCTGAAAAACGTCGACATCGTACTGAACGCGCAGACCACGGAAGTGAAGGGCGACGGCAGCAAAGTGACCGGCCTGGAATATCGCGACCGCGTGAGCGGCGACGTGCACAGCGTTCAGCTGTCAGGGATCTTCGTGCAGATTGGTCTGCTGCCAAATACCACCTGGCTGGAAGGCTCGATTGAGCGCAACCGCATGGGCGAAATCATCATCGATGCGAAATGTGAAACCAGCGTGAAAGGCGTGTTTGCGGCGGGCGACTGCACCACCGTGCCGTACAAACAGATCATTATCGCCACGGGCGAAGGGGCGAAGGCGTCTCTGAGTTCCTTTGACTACCTGATTCGCACCAAAACCGCATAACAGAAGAAAGTAAGGCTACACCTGCAATAGCGAGAGGCCACCGAAAGGTGGCCTCTTTTTTTATCTTACGACCATCACCGGTATATGGGTGTGGCGGATCACGCTGGAGGCGTTAGATCCCAGCAGATGCGTGGTAATGGAAGGGTTGCGCGAACCGATGACCACCACGTCTGCTTTCAGCTCGTTCGCCAGTTCGTTTACCGCATCGCGTACGCTGCCGAATCTGACGTGCGTTTTGATGCGAGAAGGGTCGATGCTGAAGTGGCTGACCATGGTTTGCAGACGAGTTTCCGCTTCATGCTGCAAATGCTCCTCGAAGCGACGCACGTCGGCGGCAAAGCGGTGCAGGCTCAGGCTGGCGGAGCCCGGCAGTACGTGTAAAAGATGGATAACACCGTCCTGCTGCGCCAGGAACTCCGCATGGCGAACGGCCTTGTCGCTCAGCTCCATCTCAAAAACATCAACCGGCATAATGATTCTCTGATACATACCCGTTTCTCCTTGTTTATAAACGCTGAACTCATTCAACCATAAAAAATAAATGGTTTCTGTAAGCGCCCCGTCAGTTTTCTTATCTCGCCAGGATAAATCTCAAAAGGCCCATATTACGGGGCAGACCTTGAGCGGTAGCTACCCTTATACACTTACCTGGAACCTTTCGGAGGTCGCATGAAAGCACTTACGTATCACGGTCCGCACCATGTTCGCGTCGAGAATGTCCCCGATCCCATTATCGAGCAGCCCGACGATATCATTTTGCGCGTCACGGCCACGGCGATCTGCGGCTCCGATTTGCATCTCTATCGCGGAAAGATCCCGAAGGTGCAGCACGGCGACATTTTTGGCCATGAGTTTATGGGGGAAATCGTCGAGTGCGGCGCAGAGGTGAAGAATTTGCAAAAAGGCGATCGCGTGGTGATCCCCTTTGTCATTGCCTGCGGAGACTGTTTCTTCTGCCGTCTGCAGCAATACGCGGCCTGTGAGAATACCAATGCCGGGCAGGGCGCCGCGCTGAACAAAAAGCAAATTCCCGCGCCGGCCGCGCTGTTTGGCTACAGCCATCTCTACGGCGGCGTGCCGGGGGGACAGGCGGAATATGTCCGCGTGCCAAAAGGCAACGTCGGGCCGTTTAAGGTCCCGCAACTTCTTTCCGATGATAAGGCGCTGTTCCTGTCCGATATTTTGCCCACGGCCTGGCAGGCGGCAAAAAATGCGCAGATTGAAAAAGGCTCAAGCGTTGCGGTTTTCGGCGCCGGGCCGGTGGGGCTACTGACTATTGCCTGCGCGCGGCTGTTAGGGGCTGAGCAGATCTTTGTTATCGATCACCACCCGTACCGTTTGCGATTTGCCGAGGCGCGTTACGGCGCAATTCCCATCAACTTTGATGATGATAACGACGCAGCGGAAAAAATCATCGAGCAAACCGCTGGCCAGCGCGGCGTTGACGCCGTGATTGATGCGGTAGGGTTCGAAGCGAAAGGCAGCACCACCGAAACGATCCTCAGCAATCTTAAAATTGAAGGTAGCAGCGGCAAAGCGCTGCGGCAGTGCATTGCTGCCGTTCGACGCGGTGGCGTAGTTAGCGTACCCGGCGTGTACGCCGGGTTTATTCATGGATTTCTGTTTGGCGATGCCTTTGATAAGGGGCTGACGTTCAAGATGGGCCAGACCCACGTCCATGCCTGGCTGGGTGAACTGCTACCGCTGATCGAAAAAGGGCTGCTTACGCCGGAAGAGATCGTGACCCATTATCTTCCCCTTGCTGATGCGGAACGCGCCTATAAGGTGTTCGAAAAACGGGAGGAGGAGTGCCGGAAGGTGATTCTGGTCCCTGGCGCAGAAACGCCCGAGGCCGCAGAGCAGAAAGTTAAGGGCCTGGTGAATGCTTTCCCCGGTGGGGTTGCATGAATACTCGCCTAGCTGTGGCGTTCAAGATAAAGCACGGCCAAGACGATAATCGCCGCAATAATCAGAAAAATAAGTGTGATAGCCAGTATCTCACTCATGACCGTCCCCACGGCACCAAAACAGATTAAGCGTGGATTAAGGGCTTTTTGCGCGATATAAGAAAATGGGGTGAATTTACGGAAAGAGGATGCGGTTGCATCCTCTGTGCAAAGCGGGTGGGCGCTTGTTCAGAAGTGGTTAACGCAGGTAATCGCCCGCGGCTTCTGGCTGGTAGAGCAACGCCAGCACTTCAAGATGGGCAGAGGCGCCGCCCGGCAATTCCCAGTGGATGGTATCGCCCGTGCGCAGGCCCAGCAGTGCGGCACCCACAGGCGCAAGAACAGGAAGCTGTGCGCTGCTGTCGGTCATCTGAGCCGGGTAAACCAGCGTGCGGGTCAGCTCTTCACCGGTGGTCAGGTTGCGGAATTTTACCTGGCTGTTCATGGTGACCACGTCATGCGGCATCGTCTCAGGCGTGCACATCTGTGCCCGGTCGAGCTCCTCATTCAGGGCGTCGGCCACGGGAAGTGAGGCAAACTCTGCTTTTTCCAGCAGCCTGTCGATACGTTCTGCGTCGAGCTCGTTGATGATAATTGTAGGTCTGGACATTTTTACTCCATGTCGTTAATGCTGCGTGTAACGCAGAAACCAATCCAAAAGAAAACCCTCGCCGTCTGGCAGCGAGGGTTTAACTCTCCCGATGATACTGGCTGAGCGCGTAAGTTTGAAGTGATGAAGGTCACATTCATGGTCCATATGAATTTTCGCTGAAATTTATTCAGTCTTCATTCCCGACGGAATACGTTACGCTGAGAGTCCTGAACCCGGGCGTTGCGCGAAGCGCAATTCGCGTCAGCCCACCAACGAGAGAGAATTATGTACTTCTACCAACCGTCTCAGGGTCACGGCCTGCCGCACGATCCGCTGAACGCCATTATTGGTCCACGTCCGATCGGCTGGATCTCGTCATGCGATAAGGCCGGTCAGCTGAATCTCGCACCGTACAGCTTCTTTAACTGCTTTAACTATCGCCCGCCGATCATCGGCTTTTCCAGCAACGGCTGGAAGGACAGCGTGCGTAATATTACCGAAACAAAGGAATTTGTCTGGAACCTGGCGACGCGCGATCTCGCGCAGGCGATGAACCAAACCTCTGCGATGCTTCCCCACGATCGGGATGAATTTAGCTTTGCCGGGCTAACGCCAGCGGCGAGCCAGCTGGTTAACGCGCCCCGCGTCGCCGAAAGCCCGGTGAACTTTGAGTGCCGCCTGTCGCAGTGCATTCAGCTTACCGGTGCCGACGGCACACCGGTCGATACGTGGCTGGTGCTGGGGGAGGTGGTCGGTATCCATATTGCCGAAACGCTGCTGGAAGAGGGGATATACCAGACGGCTAAAGCGCAGCCCATCCTGCGTGCGGGTGGGCCGACGGCGTATTATGGCATCAGTGATGAAAACCGGTTTGATATGGTGCGCCCGGGCGCGGATCAGTAACCGGCTTTATCAATCACGAACTGTTTTCCGCAGTTACCAGGATGTGGCTGCGGTACAAATGACGCCGCAGAAAGCGGGTTGTTAATGGTATCCGCCTTAAGCGAAATCTGCATCTCGGTCAGATACGCCGGATTGCCGTTGCAGGTCAACTTGATCGCTTTGATGTTCTCCTTGCCCCAGCTTTTGGCAACGGCACTGTCAAAGTCGCTGCGATTGATGGTTTTCCCGTAATTATCGGCGAGGAATTTACCGACCGCGCTGTTTTTTACTTCCTGATTCATCCGCACCATCGTGCCGAAATAGGCATCCGGATCGAAACCAAAGCAGACGCCATGTTTGGCATATTCGTAACGTTCCAGGCAGGAATTACCGCCAGCACCCGGCATGACGTCGTTGAGCTTAGCTGCAGCAGAAAGCGAGAGTCCAGTTTCGGCGGCATCGCATTTGCGGCTGGCCTTCACTTCCGGCATGTTCGGAATCGGGCGCGTGGCGCAGCCAAAACGCATCCATCGACGTTCATCCACGCCGCGTGCGGCAATAGATTTTGGCAGGCCAGGCCATAGACCGTGGACGGTCAGAAAATCGGCTTTATTATCGCGCTCTTTTTGCAGGCGACATTCGTCAGGTTCATTGCGGTTGCGCTCGACCATGCTCTGGCAAAACCCGGTTTGCCAGGACAGAGCCAGCACATAGCGATCGAAATCGCCATACTGTGTTGCCTTCAGCGGTTCCGCCTGCGCGGAGAAGAGACAGAGAGAAAGCGCCATTGCGCCAGACGGGATGACGATATCCTTCCTGAACATATGATTTCCTGATCGAATGAGCACGATTTATTTCTGGAAGTTATTAAAGCACAAAAAGCGCCCGCAGGCGCTTTTTGGATATCCATAATTTAGCTTAGGCCGCGCCGGGTACCAGCACTTCCGTGGCGATAATCACGATAATCAGACCAACTATAACGGGCACTGAAGTGCGTTTGACGACTTCGAATGGCGAGATTTTCGCCATCCCGGCAACGGCGACGACCACACCCGACACCGGCGAAATGGTCCGGCCGAGGTTTGACGCCTGCAGCATGGGAATGGAGAGGTAGGCCGGGTTAATACCGGAGGAGTGAGCCAGTTTCGGGATCATCTCAACGAAAGCGTAGAAAGGCGCATTACCGGACCCGGTGGTCATCGCCGCCAGCATGGTGAGCACCACCAGAACCAGCATCAGGATAATACTGGCCGAGCCGAACGAGGTGGCGATAGAAATCAGGCTCTGGATAAAGCCGATCGTGCTCAGACCTTGGGCAAAAACGCCCGCAGCAACCAGCAGGATCACCACGCCAGCGAAGGCATCCGCCATACCGCGATACGCCACTTCCAGACCCGAGAAGACTTTTTGCGTGTTAAAACCGCGCACAAACTCCAGCACGGCGGCCAGCAGCATACAGATGACCAGAATGGTGATGATGTGCAGCTGTGGACCCCATTTGCCGTCAAAAATCAGCACTCCGACTATCGGGGTGAACGGCAGAATGGCATAAAACGCAGGAGCGGTCGTGGTGATTTCACTCACGTACATCATTTCATGGCTGATGTTTTCTTTCTTATCGAGATAGCGCTGCCAGAAGAAATGTGCGATCCCCATGCCCACGATGGCAACGATCGAGATCGGTAACGTGGTTTTAAAGGCGAAGTCGATGAGTGACATCTCCGCCGCCTTTGCTGCAAGCACAACGTCGCCGGAGGTCGGGGAGAGAATAATCGCTGCCGGAGACGCGCAAATTGCCGCGGCCGCGCCGCGGCTGATACCGACGTTCACCATGACCGGGAACAGCGTCGCCATGAGAAGTACGCCAAGTCCGGTAGCTGACGAAACGGCCAGCGACATGAGGCAGGCGAGGAAATAGGCGGCGACCATTAGTAGATACGGCGAGTTAATGTATTGCAGGGGTTTAGAGGCAAGCTTAACGACCATGTCGTTGGCGCCGATGTGGGTCATGTAGGCTGCAAAACCGCACAGCATCATGATCATCATACCCAGATCGCCGCCGCGGCTCATGAGCAATATTTTAATATATTCAACAATATCTGTAGCAGTGTAACCGGTGCTGGTCGCGCTGGCAGGTAACACCTGGTGCCCCATTATTGCGCTGATAATCAGCAGCGTTAGACCGCCGACAAATAATACGCCCGTGGCCGAGTAGCCTTTAATGATGTAGCGTGCGACCCCGACAATGACGACGACTCCAATAAGGAGTTCGAATAACGTAAGCATGATTTCCCCTGTATCTCTGCTGCTATGGAGCACAAAAAATCAATAAAAAAAAGAAGGATGAAAATGTGCCGAATAATTGGCCTGTTCTTGCTGATTAAAATCAATAAACAGACGACTAGAGAACCGAACAACCGTGTTTTGCCATGGCCCGTACATTTATGTCATGTGGCCCTTGACCGCCAGAAATAGCGCAACATGTCCCATTAATGATAACAAATTGTTAATGTTTTGTATGGTTTTGCATGTTGCTGATTAACAAAGAGTAATGTGAAAGTCACACCCCTTGTGGGCTTATTTGCACGTATCTCTCGCTTTCTTTAAGAATATTCCCGGAAAGAGCCCGAATAATTAGGAATAACGCTGATGTCGTTAAGCCTTGATTCAACTATTTTATGGTAAACTTTGCCTCGAATACTAAGAATGGTAATTGCATTGTGATCGTACGTAATACATTTTTCTCTATTTTTTTGTTTATTTTTGGGCAGTTAACGTTTTCTTCTGTTGCACAGGCAGAAGGCAACGCGACGGATAAAGGCTGGTTCTCAACCTTTACGGATAATGTTTCCCAGACATGGACGGCACCTGAACATTATGATCTCTATGTCCCGGCAATAACGTGGCATGCGCGTTTTGCTTATGACAAAGAGAAAACCGATAAATACAACGAGCGTCCGTGGGGCGCGGGTTTTGGCCAGTCGCGCTGGGATGAAAAGGGAAACTGGCATGGCATCTATCTGATGGCCTTCAAAGACTCGTTTAATAAATGGGAACCGATCGGGGGGTATGGTTGGGAGAAAACCTGGCGTCCGCTAGCGGACGAGAACTTCCACGTCGGTTTGGGCTATACCGCCGGGGTCACTGCACGTGACAACTGGAACTATATTCCGATCCCGGTCCTACTGCCTTTGGCCTCTATTGGCTATGGTCCCGCAACGTTCCAGATGACCTACATCCCGGGTACGTACAACAACGGTAACGTTTACTTCGCCTGGATGCGTTTTCAGTTTTAACTGACAAAACGTTACATACTGGTGATAAAACGCGCAGTTGTTGATTCATAAGCGATAAAAATCTGTCAGTGAAAATTAACGCGACTTTAGTCACTTTTTATCAAAGATCCGCTGGACAAAAGGTCCCACAATTGATGTACTGATAACCGACACAGCATTTGTGTCGTTTTTTAATGTAAAGGTAATTTTGATGTCTAAGATTAAAGGTAACGTTAAGTGGTTTAATGAGTCCAAAGGATTCGGTTTCATTACTCCTGAAGATGGCAGCAAAGACGTGTTCGTACACTTCTCTGCAATCCAGTCTAATGGTTTCAAAACTCTGGCTGAAGGTCAGCGTGTAGAGTTCGAAATCACTAACGGTGCCAAAGGCCCTTCTGCTGCTAACGTAATCGCTCTGTAATTCAGACGCGTCAGCAAGAATTTCAAAACCCGCTCATTGAGCGGGTTTTTTTCGTTTTGAATCAGCCAAGCAGATACATTTTCAGGAAGCTGGCTACGATCAGCACGCTCAACAATACCATTCCTGCGCTCATCAGACTCTGTTTCATTCTGTCACCCTCGTTCAGTATTGCATTCAGAGTGACAGAGAAAAATTAAGCCAACATTAACGGTTCGGCTGTTAATGCGCGCTTGCGGAAGAAAATAGCCAAAATGCGATCCCCGTCATCGCAAACGAGCCGAACATATTGATCGCCATATTCATCAGCGCCCAGCCAATGCGGCCTTCCTGAAAGAGAAAAACCGTTTCCGCAGAAAAGGTTGAGAAGGTGGTCAAACCGCCGCAGAATCCGGTGGTAATCAATACCTTCCACATTGGGTCAATGTGCGTCATTCGGTTAAACCAGGCCAGCCCCATGCCGATGATAAAGGCACCAATCAGGTTAGCGGCAAGCGTCCCCATGGGAATCGCCTGATGCAGGGGGTTAAACCGCATACTCAGAAACCATCGCGCAACGCTACCCGTTCCCCCACCAATAAAAACGGCTAAAAGTAGTTGTAACACGCTAAATACCTGCTATTTGATGTGTAAGAGTAGCGAGTTTAACGCCGTTTATGATGAGGGGACAAATATGTATGTAGCGGTAGGGCAGTTTGCCGTCACGCCTGACTGGCATGAGAATACGAGAACATGCGTCGAACTGATGATGCAGGCCCGGCAGAAAGGCGCGTCGCTGTTGGTTCTCCCCGAGGCGCTGCTGGCCAGGGACGATAATGACCCGGATTTATCCGTGAAGTCCGCGCAGCCGCTGGATGGCGAATTCTTACAGCAATTGCTCGCCCAAAGCGCGGGCAATACGATGACGACGATCTTAACGATCCATGTTCCCTCCACGCCGGGTCGAGCAGTCAATACGCTGGTGGTGATTCGTAACGGGACCATCGTCGCACGCTACGCCAAGCTTCACCTCTATGATGCGTTCAGCATCCAGGAGTCGCGTCGCGTTGACCCCGGAGACGAGCTCCCTCCGCTGCTGGAGATTGACGGATTTAAGATCGGGCTGATGACGTGCTATGACCTGCGTTTTCCCGAGCTGGCGCTGCATCTGGCGCTGCAGGGGGCGGACGTGCTGGTACTCCCTGCCGCGTGGGTCAGAGGGCCGTTAAAAGAGCACCACTGGGCAACGCTGCTTGCGGCGCGCGCGCTGGATACAACCTGCTATGTCGTTGCCGCAGGAGAATGTGGCACGAAAAACATCGGGCAAAGCAGGGTGGTTGATCCGCTGGGGGTGACGATCGCCGCCGCCGCTGAAGCCCCGCATTTGCTGGTGGCGGAGATAAACTTAGAGAGAATTGCGCTTGCGCGTCAGCAATTACCCGTTCTTCGCAATCGTCGGTTTGCGCCACCGCAATTATTGTGATGTTTTTTTCAACAATGCTTGATTCACCTTGTTACAGATTGCTATTGTGTGCACGCGCTAAATGACCGTTAATACAGTCAGGTTTTGGCGCTGAATGCAGCCTGTTTTAAGTAAAGAAGGTATCTATGGGTGAGATTAGTATTACCAAACTGCTGGTGGTTGCCGCACTGGTCGTCCTGCTGTTTGGTACCAAGAAGTTACGCACGCTGGGTGGTGACCTGGGGGCTGCCATCAAAGGCTTTAAGAAAGCGATGAACGATGATGATGCAGCGGCGAAGAAAAGCGCCGAGGATGACGTCCCGGCAGACAAGCTTTCTCACAAAGAGTGACAGCAACGCCTGAGGGCTTGCGAAAAAAAAACCGGCTCATGAGGCCGGTTTTTTTGTATTACTGTAAATGAATATTACAGCATTATTTAACTTCTTCGCCTTTAGCCTGCATATCGGCATGGTATGAGGAGCGAACGAATGGGCCGCAGGCAGCATGGGTGAAGCCCATCGCCATCGCTTCGGCTTTCATTTCATCGAATTCGTCCGGGCTCACGTAGCGCTGTACCGGCAGGTGGTGACGGCTTGGCTGCAGATACTGTCCGAGGGTCAACATGGTCACACCGTGGCGGCGAAGATCGCGCATCACCTCGATGATTTCATCATTGGTTTCACCCAGACCCACCATCAGACCAGACTTGGTCGGAATATGCGGATGCGCTTCTTTGAAACGCTCCAGCAGCTTCAGGGACCAGTTGTAGTCAGCGCCCGGACGGACCTGACGGTAAAGACGCGGCACGTTCTCCAGGTTGTGGTTAAACACATCTGGCGGCGTTGCGGTCAGGATATCCAGCGCACGGTCCATACGACCACGGAAGTCAGGCACCAGCGTCTCGATTTTGATGTTAGGGCTTTTCTCGCGAATGGCCGTAATGCAGTCGGCGAAGTGCTGAGCACCACCGTCACGCAGGTCGTCACGGTCAACGGACGTGATAACCACATAACGCAGCGCCATGTCGGCGATGGTCTGCGCCAGTTTCTGGGGTTCGTTAGCATCAGGCGCGACTGGACGTCCATGAGCAACATCGCAGAACGGGCAGCGGCGGGTACAGATAGCACCCAGAATCATAAACGTCGCGGTACCATGATTGAAACATTCAGCAAGGTTCGGGCAAGAGGCTTCTTCACAGACGGAGTGAAGGCCATTCTTGCGCATCGCCGCTTTGATCCCCTGGATACGCGAAGAGTCGGCCGGAAGTTTGATTTTCATCCATTCCGGTTTTCTTAACAGCGCCTCGCGCTCTGTAGCCACGTTTTTAACCGGGATAAGGGCCATTTTATCGGCATCGCGGTATTTAACACCGCGTTCCATCACAATGGGTTTACTCATAGCGTGCGTGTTCCAGTTGCGAATATCGAAGGAAAGCGTTTCAATTCAAGGGAATGTTGTATTTATCAACTATTTTTGAACGAACGACAGGCAGTATATCATTGAAACGGTCGTTAAAGCAGCCTGCCAGATCGCCAATTTGTAAAATAGTTGTTGTTTTGTGCCTTTTGCCCTGCGGGTTGCAGGGACTTGTACTGGCTAAACCTGTCAGAAGGCCTGACGGATAATGCGGATGACGTTTTCCAGGACCGGATCGCGCAAACTCAGCTTGTTATAATGCAGTGAAATCTCGATAGATTCCGCATTAAGCTGACTGAGCGGGATGCTTTCCAGCGGCCAGCATTTTTGTAGCAGACTGTACAGGCGTGATGGCATAACGCACAGCATGTCGCTGCTGCCGATCAGGGATGCGGTGGTAAACATATTGTAACTACTGAAGCTGATCTGACGTTCCGGGAAAATTTCATCAATACGCTGACGAAGTGCGTGATTGGATTGCCCTTCGGTCATGAAAGATGAGTGATCGTAGTTGCGCAGGTTTTCGATGGTTAACGGCTCGCTAAGAGCAGGATGCTGCTGGCGGCAAACCAATACCAGGTTATCCGCATAAAGCACATTTTGCCCCAGCGCTCTGGCACTGAAGCTGCCGCTTTCAATAATCAGGTCCGTCTGGAACTGGGCAAGCTGAATGTCTGGTTCATTGAGAGGCACGTTGCGAAGCAGGAGCTGCGGAGCATGTTCTTTCACGGCCTGGAAGATCGCCGGCATCACCAGCACCCCTACAGAAGGGGAACAGCCGATGGTGATGGTTCGCTGCTTATCATAGCTTCCGGTTAAATCCAGCGCGCCCAGAATCGACTCCAGCCCCTGACTGATGTACTCATGGAGATGCGTGGCGTAAGCCGTCGGCGTTACCCCCTGGCCCTTGCGGATAAATAATGGGTCAGGAAATATAGCGCGAAGCTTTTGGATTGACTGGCTTATTGCTGATGGCGTGAGATTAAGAATTTTCGCAGCGTTAACGATACCCTTATGGACATATACCGCCTCAAAAATAGTCAGTAAATTGAGATCAATATTACGTAAAGTCCGAAAAATTTGTGGCTTGTCTTCGCCACCGGGTTCATTCAGTCGTTTGGCTGGTAAATTATTATACTCCACGCTTTCACTCCGTATACATTCACAATATGAATGATAGTTGAATTTATTTATTATGCTTGTAGAGATTCGTAAAGTGTTGGTTTTGTTTCACTTGTTTATCAAAAACAAACAGTTGAGTGATTATTGCTCACGTTACTTATGCCGTGTTTGCCGTGCTTGCTGGAGGCTAAATAATATGTGGCGGTAATATTCGGGCGCTTCGAAAATATAGAATCTGTGGATTATTGTAAAGTGCAAAAGCGGTAAATAAACAGTGGCCCGCCAAATTATCGAGCCATGTTGTATGATGTATTAAGCAGGGATATATTCGTATGGGGGATTGTTAAGTAGCGCTAACATCTGCTTTAAAAGCACTGGACGAATAGTTTCTGGCGTAGCGGTTTCAACCCACTGGCGTACCTGCGTCATTTCCATGCCGGCATAGCCGCAGGGGTTAATGCGTTGGAAAGGCGCGAGGTCCATATTAATATTCAAGGCCAGGCCATGGAATGAGCAGCCTTTACGAATACGCAGCCCCAGGGAGCAGATCTTCATTTCCCCAACGTAAACGCCTGGCGCATCGGCGCGTGGATGCGCGTCAATACCATATTCCGCCAGCGTGTTGACGACAGTTTGTTCCAGTAAGGTAACCAGTTCACGTACGCCAAGCTTTCTGCGTTTCAGATTGAGCAGGACGTACATCACCTGCTGTCCGGGCCCATGATAAGTGACCTGACCGCCGCGATCGCTCTGAATAACCGGGATATCTCCCGTCATTAACAAATGCTCTGCTTTACCCGCCTGGCCCTGCGTAAATACCGGCAGGTGTTCGACCAGCCAGATTTCATCCGGGGTGCTGTCATCGCGTGAATCGGTGAAGTCATGCATAGCCTGGGAGACAGGCTCATAAGGTTGCAGGCCGAGGTGACGGACCAGAATTTTATCCTGATACAAAACTGCGTCTCCGAAGACGAGGGACAAAAGATGTGGGGGAGTATATCACAGCGGGGAGAGGGGTTACCCGGCAAACCGGGTAACCGCAAAGGGACTACAGCACCATACGAACAATTTCGATATTGCCGAGCTCTTCGTACAGCGTTTCAACCTGCTCAATGTGTGTCGCAGTGATGGTAATAGAGACAGAGTGGTAGTTGCCCTTGCTGCTTGGTTTTACTGACGGAGAGTAGTCACCCGGCGCATGGCGCTGTACCACTTCAACCACCTGATCAACCAGCTCAGGTTTCGCCAGACCCATTACTTTGTAGGTAAATGAGGTAGGGAATTCAAGCAGTTCGTTAAGTTTGGTTTTCATGTCAGCTCCGGCGTAACGTCAAAAAATAATAACTCCCACGTCAGGTGGGAGTTATCAGGATACTTAGTATATGGGGATCAAAATCACACTTTCAAGTGTTCAATTTTTAACCAAACCAGTGGTGGAACATCAATTTAATGTAATCAATGATTTTGCCGAAGAAATTGCCTTCAGGAATTTCCTGCAGGACAACCAGCGGACGCTGATCGATCGTTTTTCCATCCAGCTGGAAGTTGATCGTGCCCACAACCTGGTTTTTCTGCAGCGGGGCATGCAGCTCGGTGCTGTTCAGCACGTAGCTGGCTTTCAGATCCTTCATGCGACCGCGTGGAATGGTCAGGTAGAGGTCTTTATCAACGCCGAGTGAAGCACGGTCGTTGTCGCCGAACCAGACGGGTTCAGACGCAAACTCTTTGCCTGCTTTCAGTGGATTCACGGTTTCGAAGAAGCGGAAGCCCCAGGTCAGCAGTTTCTTGCTTTCTGTTTCACGACCTTTAAAGGTGCGGCCGCCCATCACGGCAGAGATCAGACGCATCTGACCTTCAGTGGCAGAGGCCACCAGGTTGTAGCCCGCTTTGTCGGTGTGGCCAGTTTTGATGCCGTCAACGTTCAGGCTGTTATCCCACAGCAGGCCGTTACGGTTGGTCTGACGAATACCGTTGAAGGTGAACTCTTTCTCTTTATAGATAGAGTATTCGTTAGGTACATCGCGGATCAGCGCCTGACCAATCAGGGCCATATCACGTGCGGAGCTGTACTGACCGTCTGCGTCCAGGCCGTGTACGGTCTGGAAATGGCTGTTTTTCAGACCCAGCGCGGTAACGTAGCTGTTCATCAGGCCCACAAAGGCATCCTGGCTACCGGCGGCGAAATCGGCCATCGCCACGCAGGCATCGTTACCAGACTGCAGGTTGATACCGCGAATCAGCTGGGAAACAGGAACCTGCATACCCGGCTTCAGGAACATCAGAGAGGAACCTTTGAAAACAGGGTTCCCGGTTGCCCACGCATCGTTACCGATGGTGACCAGATCCGATTCTTTGAATTTACCTGCCTTCATCGCCTGGCCGATAACGTAGCTGGTCATCATTTTGGTCAGGCTGGCCGGGTCACGGCGGGCATCGGCATTCTGTTCTGCCAGCACTTTGCCAGAGTTGTAATCGATCAGGATGTAGGATTCCGCGTCGATTTGCGGAACGCCAGGGATCATGGTCTTGATATTCAGGTCATCGGCGTGAGCTGCAGAGAGCGCAGCAGCGCAAAGGGCCGTGGTCAGCGCCATGCGCTGCACAAAACGAGCAGAAAAAGTGGTCTTCATGGTCAGAACTACGACATCCGTGATGGAATTAAAAAAAGTGCCTTACTATAGCAAATGCTATTCAGGCAGGCATCCGACTTTAAGCATGAGTTTGTGAATGTGTTTTACACTAACTGACAATTCGGATACCGCCGGTTAATTATTTTGCAACAGCGATAAATGACTGAAGTTGAGCTTCATTCTGCAGACGCTGCTGCAGGGATGCGGCCTGCGATTTGCTGGCAAACGGCCCCATCTGAATGCGCCAGACCGCGCCGTTCTGCTCAACGCGTCCCGGTACGCCAAACTGCTGGCTCAGACGCTGTTGGTACTGCTTGGCCCGGGCCTGATCGCTCACTGCGCCTACCTGAACCACATAGCTGCCGCTGGCCGCTGCTGGAGCCGCCGCTGCCGCCGTTACGGGAGCCGGCTGGGTCGCTGGCGCAGCAACGGGAGCAGGGGCCGGAGTCGGCTCACTGCCTTCCAGCACGCCCGAGGCTAAGGTCGTCGGTGCGCCAAGAAAGCCGCTACTCTTTACCGGCGCGCCGGTAGAATCCTCGCTTTGCAGCGTGTCATTGCTGATCGGGCGAATTTCTCCCCCCGGCTGAGCAGGCTCTGCCGGAGATGAGACGCTTCCCATTCCGCCGTCAAGATTTGGGCGGTCAGGAAGGGCATAGGTCTGTTTTGCCACCGTCGTACACGCGGTACCCGGCCCGGAGAGCGAACCATCCTGTGCGACGATAATCGGATCAATACGGACTTTGGTGTTGTTCGAGGTGTTCAGGCGATCGGCAGACGCGCGGGACAGGGAAATCACCCGGTCATTCCCGTAAGGTCCACGGTCGTTTATCCGCACGACGATCATACGGCCATTCGCCAGGTTGGTGATACGGGCGTAGCTCGGGATCGGCAGCGTCGGGTGTGCCGCCGTCAGCTGCATTGGGTCGAACGCTTCCCCGGAAGCCGTCAGATTACTTCCTGGCTCGGCATCATAAATGGCGGCAAAGCCTGCCTGACTGAAACGGGAAGGATCCTGAACAATTTTATAGCTTTTGCCATCGCGCTCGTAATCCTGATTGGCACTGGCATTCAGCGGTTCATAAACGGGATCGGCACCGCTGATTTCAACGATCGGGCCATTACACACCGCAGGCTGCGGCGGCGCGACGGTTGCCTGTTGCTGACCATCATCACTTGTGCAGGCCGCAAGTAAACTTGCCGCGATGCAGATCCCCAGCCACTGCTTACGCATTCCGATCCCCTTATTTTTATACGCTTTTTGACAACATTTTTCTGTGGGTATGGATCGACATCACGATACCAAACCCGGCCATCAACACGATCAGTGCCGAGCCTCCGTAACTCACCAGCGGCAGCGGTACGCCTACCACCGGCAGAATACCACTCACCATACCAATATTTACGAAGACATAAACGAATAAAATCAGCATCAACCCGCCGGCCATGACGCGACCAAAGGTGGTTTGCGCGCGCGCTGCAATCCACAATCCCCGCATGATCAGCAGGACGTACAGCGCCAGCAATATTAAGATGCCAACCAGCCCCAGCTCTTCCGCCAGTACCGCAAAGATAAAGTCGGTGTGGCGTTCCGGTAAAAACTCCAGCTGCGACTGCGTGCCGTGCAGCCAGCCTTTACCGCGCAGGCCGCCGGAGCCAATCGCAATCTTGGACTGAATAATATGATAGCCCGCGCCCAGCGGATCGGTTTCCGGATCGAGCAGCATCATGACGCGCTGGCGCTGGTAATCATGCATCAGGAAGAACCAGAGGATAGGAATGAACGCCGCAATCAGCACCACCGCGATACCAATCAGGCGCCAGCTCAGTCCTGACAGGAAAAGGACAAACAGGCCGGAGAGGGCGATAAGGATTGAGGTACCGAGGTCAGGCTGTGCCGCAACCAGCAGCGTCGGCAGGAAAATCAGCACCAGCGCGATGGCGGTATTTTTCAGCGACGGCGGACAGACGTCACGGTTGATAAAGCGTGCCACCATCAATGGAACGGCGATTTTGGCAATTTCCGAAGGCTGGAAGCGGACAACGCCCAGATCCAGCCAGCGCTGCGCCCCTTTTGAAATGGCGCCAAACGCATCTACCGCAACCAGCAAAATAATACAGAAGATGTAGAGGTAGGGCGCCCAGCCTTCGTAGACGCGCGGCGGGATTTGCGCCATCACCACCATGATGATCAGACCCATGGCAATCTGGCCGATTTTGCGCTCCATCATGCCGATGTCCTGGCCGCTGGCGCTCCAGATAACCAGGGCGCTGTACACCAGCAGAGCCAGCAGGATCAGCAGCATGGCTGGGTCGATGTGGATTTTATCCCACAGCGATTTTTTATTTGGATTATCCGTCATGATTATTGGTCCTCCGCCGCAGCGGCGGCCGGGTTTTCAGCCGGCAGTTCGGTGTTGTTATCACCCAGCATAATGTGGTCAAGGATCTGGCGCATGATGGTCCCTACTGCTGGCCCGGCACCGCCGTTCTCCAGAATCATCGCCACCGCGACCTGCGGGTTATCATAAGGGGCAAACGCCGTCATCAGCTTATGGTCACGCAGACGTTCAGCAATGCGGTGCGCGTTATAGGTTTCGTTGGCTTTCAGACCAAACACCTGCGCGGTACCGGACTTTGCGGCCACTTTATACGGCGTACCGGCGAAGTACTTGTGCGCGGTCCCGTTCGGGCGGTTTGCCACGCCGTACATACCGTCTTTAGCAATTTCCCAGAAGCCGGAATGGATGTCACCCACCGGGGCCTCGTGCGGCTGATTCCACGGCACTTTTTTGCCGTCTTCAACAGTGCTCTGCAGCAGATGAGGCACTTTTACCACGCCGTCATTGATGAGGATCATCATGGCTTTGTTCATCTGAATCGGCGTTGCCGTCCAGTAACCCTGGCCGATACCCACCGGAATGGTATCACCCTGATACCACGGTTTTTTAAAGCGCTTCAGCTTCCATTCACGCGTTGGCATGTTACCAGAACGTTCTTCTGAAAGGTCCACGCCGGTGTAATGCCCGTAGCCGAATTTGCTCATCCACTCTGACAGACGGTCGATACCCATGTCATACGCCACCTGATAGAAGAAGGTATCCGCAGACTCCTCCAGCGATTTGGTGACGTTCAGATGACCGTGGCCCCATTTTTTCCAGTCACGATAGCGCTTGTCTGAACCCGGCAGCTGCCACCAGCCCGGGTCAAACAGGCTGGTATTACGGTTGATGACGCCAGCACTCAGCGCAGAGACCGCCACGTACGGTTTAACCGTTGATGCCGGCGGGTAAACCCCTTGCGTAGCGCGGTTCACCAGCGGCGTGTTCGGGTCATTCAGCAGACCGGAATAGTCTTTACTGGAAATGCCGTCAACAAAGAGGTTCGGGTCATAGCTAGGCATGGAGACCATTGCCAGGATACCGCCGGTACGAGGATCGGTGACCACAACGGCTGCACGGCTACCCGCCAGCAGGGTTTCGATATACTGCTGAAGTTTGAGGTCGAGCGTCAGATAGACGTCATGCCCCGCCTGAGGCGGCACTTCTTTCAGCTGGCGGATCACGCGGCCGCGGTTGTTAACTTCAACCTCTTCATAGCCGGTTTGTCCGTGCAGAACGTCTTCGTAGTAACGTTCGATCCCCAGCTTACCGATATCGTGCGTAGCAGCGTAGTTGGCCAGCTTGCCGTCTTTATCAAGGCGGTCGACGTCTTTGTCGTTAATCTTGGAAACGTAGCCAATCACATGCGTCAGCGCGGAGCCGTAGGGATAGTAGCGACGCTTATATCCCTTCACTTCCACGCCGGGGAAACGGTACTGATTCACCGCAAAGCGGGCCACCTGGACTTCCGTAAGATTGGTTTTAACCGGAATCGAGGTGAAGCGGTGAGAGCGGGCGCGCTCTTTTTTGAAGGCCGCGATATCGTCATCGTTAAGGTCGACAACGCTTTTCAGCGCTTCCAGCGTATCCTGAACATTATCGACTTTTTCCGGCATCATCTCGATTTGATAGATGGTGCGGTTCAACGCCAGCGGTGTGCCGTTACGATCGTAAATAATGCCGCGGCTGGGTGCGATAGGCACCAGCTTAATGCGGTTTTCGTTTGAACGCGTCTGGTAGTCGGTAAAGCGGACAATTTGCAGATTATAGAGGTTGGCGATCAGCACGCCGGTAAGCAGCAAAATCCCGGTAAAGGCGACCAGCGCCCGGCGCACAAACAGCGCGGACTCAGCCGTATAGTCGCGAAAAGAATTCTGTAGTTTCATCCGCTGCTTAATCTACCCTGGTCAGTCATTACTCGCGGTGATAGGGGTGGTTGGTAGTAATGCTCCACGCGCGATACAGGCTTTCTGCCACCAGTACCCGAACGAGCGGGTGGGGAAGCGTCAGCGCGGAGAGAGACCAACTTTGTTCAGCCGCCGCTTTGCAGGCAGGGGATAACCCTTCTGGTCCGCCAATCAACAGACTGACGTCACGACCATCCTGCTTCCAGCGCTCCAGTTCTTGCGCCAGCTGCGGCGTATCCCAGGGTTTACCTGGAATATCGAGGGTGACGATGCGGTTTTTGCCTGCGGCAGCCAGCATCAGTTCGCCCTCTTTATCGAGAATACGTTTGATATCAGCGTTCTTGCCGCGCTTACCGGCGGGAATTTCCACCAGCTCGAACGGCATGTCTTTTGGAAAACGACGCAGATATTCAGTAAAACCGGTTTGTACCCAGTCCGGCATTTTGGTGCCGACGGCGACCAGCTGTAACTTCACGCATTAACCCCAGAGTTTTTCCAGCTCATACAGGCGACGGCTCTCGTCCTGCATGACGTGGACAATCACATCGCCGAGGTCGACTACCACCCAGTCAGCCGTCGCTTCACCTTCAACACCCAGCGGTAACAGCCCTGCTGCACGCGATTCCTGAACCACGTGATCGGCAATTGAAACAACATGACGCGTCGATGTACCGGTGCAGATGATCATGCAGTCGGTAATACTGGATTTACCCTTAACGTCGATAGCGATGATGTCCTGACCTTTCAGGTCATCAATTTTGTCAATAACAAAATCCTGGAGTGCTTTACCCTGCAAGTTTTCCCCCTGGGGTGAATGAGATTGTAAAACTTTGAATTCGTAGCCAGACAGTATACCTGAACTCACGCCTGCGTCGGGACAAATGTCTCCGGCCGGGCTTTTGAAGGCGGGTATCATCCCACCCTCCGCCTGAGATTGCATTGCCATTTTTGTAAAACAATTTCTGTAAAGCAATGATCGGCGGGAAAGTCTGGCAGCGGAGAATAACAGTATGGCTTACCCTGTCAAGGCAGGATAAACAATAAGCCGCTTTTTATGCTCTCCGGCTATTCATCTGCGCTTTTCTGATACAAACCGTGCGCGTGGATATAGGCCAGCACCGGGGTTGGCAGCAGATCGTCACACGCTAAACCCTGCTGTAAACGCTCGCGAATGAGGGTCGCAGAGATATCGAACCACGGCGTTTCCGCCAGATAGATCTTCCCGGCAGGCTGGTTGTGAAGATCTTCAACACTATCGGTGAGATGGTCCTCCAGCCACTGCTGGTACTGCTCTTCGCGCATGGTCAGCGGATAGCCAGGACGGCGGCAGACGAGCAGGTGGCTGTTCTCCAGGATGGTTTCATACTGATGCCACGTGGGGAAATTCAGCAGTGAATCCTGGCCGATGATAAAGGCAAGCGGCTGGTCTGGTCCTTGTTCGGCGCGCCACTCCTGAAGCGTCTGAGACGTCCAGGAGGGCGTGTCGCGACGCAGCTCACGCTCGTCAAGTCGGAAGAGCGGTTTATCTGCGATGGCAAGGGCAAGCATCTCTTTTCGCTGCTCGCTAGTCGCCTCGGGCTGTGGACGATGGGGCGGGACATTGTTGGGCATGATGGTGACGCGCTGAAGTCCGATCAGATTCGCCAGAATTTCAACCGGCTTCAGATGCCCGTAATGTACCGGGTCGAAGGTGCCGCCATATAAGGCCTGTAAAGAATGCATGCTATCCATCAATAAAAACGTCTGCCAGCGCTTTGTGGCAGAGCAGCAGGGAAAGGCTTTCCAGCTCCGCCCAGACCGACTGGCCGTAATCTTGTTTTAACGTGAGCTCAGCGCGCATCAGAAGCTGCACAGCCTGACGAAGCTGTTCATGACTCAGGCGGTTGACGGCCTCGGTGGTCAAAGCCCGGCGATTTTGCCACACGCGGTGTTTATCAAACAGCGAACGCAGCGGCGTATGGGCAGACTGACGCTTGAGCGTAATCAGCAGCAGCAATTCGCGCTGCAGCGTACGCAGCAAAATAACCGGTTCGCTCCCTTCGAGACGCAGCTGTTGCAGAATATGCAGGGCGCGTTTGCTTTTCGCCGACAGCAGCGCGTCCACCCAGTGGAACGGCGTGAAGTGCGCCGCGTCGTTAACGGCCTGCTCGACGCGCGGCAAGGTCAGCTTGCCATCCGGCCAAAGCAGGGAGAGTCTGTCCAGCGCCTGCGCCAGGGCCAGCAGGTTACCTTCATAGCAGTAGCAGAGCAGTTGGTTCGCCGCATCATCCAGCTGAAGGTTGTTCTGCTTCGCTCTCGCTGCCACCCATTTGGGCAGATGCGCCTGTTCAGGCGTCTGACAGGTCACCTGCACCGCGTGGGCAGCGAGTTGGGTGAACCACGCCGCATTTTCCTGCGCTTTGGTGAGCTTGTTGCCGCGCACAATCAGCAGCAGATCGCTGTGAAGCAGGCTGACCAACGTGGCCAGCTGTTCATTGATGGCCGCGTTAGGGCCGTTCTCAGGCAGCAGGATCTGAATAGTCTGGCGCGACGCAAAAAGGCTCATCGCCTGACAGAGTGAGAAGAGGGCATTCCAGTCGGTGTTGTTATCCAGCTGGACGGTGTGGTGCTCATCGAAGCCCTGAGAGGCGGCCTCATGCCGCACGGCATCCAGGCTTTCCTGAAGTAATAACGGATCGTTTCCAAGAAGCAGATACGCCGCGCGCAGCCCTTCTTTGAGCTGCGCGCGGAGTTGTTCAGGATACAGCCTGATCATCATTTACCCAGAGAGTTAGCAGCAGGAAGCGTGCCGGCAACGGGTTTTTCAACAATGTCAGAGCCTTGTCTGGTAGACGCTGCAATACCTGGCAGTTTACGGATCAGCTGTTCCGCCGCCTTGTCGTACATTTCGTTGATGATAATCTGCTGTTCGGCATCTTTTGCCAGCGCCGTCTGCGGGTTATCGAAGAACGAACGGTACACTTTCGTGCTGATCGGATAGATGTCTTTACCCGGGATCAGGACCGCTGCGTTGACCGTCATAACCATCTGGTATTCTGCGGTACGACCATCCTGGAAGATAGATGCCGTATCTTTGCCGAGAGTCATCCCCAGGACACGCAAAGAGGGAATGCCCTGGCGCAGCGTTTGTTTCTCAACAAGCTCAACGCCGTTCAGACGCAGCTGATTACGAATTGCCCGGCTGAGTGGACCATTCGGATCTGATGAGTCGAAAATCATCGTTTTCATCTCAGCAGGCACCGCCGTGGTATTGCGCAGGTGCCAGCCACAGCCGGCGGTGACAAGCACCGCCAGTGATAAGAGTATTGTTGCCAGTTGTCGCACGTTTCCTCCCGCGCTTAGCCAACGACCAGATTGAGCAGTTTACCCGGTACGTAGATCACTTTACGTACGGTAACGCCCTCAAGATATTTTGCGACCAGAGGTTCCTGGCCCGCGCGCTCGCGAACCTGTTCTTCGGTTGCATCGACCGCCACGGTAATTTTACCGCGGACTTTGCCGTTTACCTGGACCACAACCAGCGTCGTGTTTTCTACCATCGCTGATTCGTCAGCCTGCGGCCACGGCGCGTTGTCGATATCGCCTTCGCCTTTCAGCTCCTGCCACAGGGTGAAGCTGACGTGCGGAGTGAACGGGTTCAGCATGCGAACAACAGCAAGCAGCGCTTCACGCATTAAGGCACGATCCTGCTCGCCGTCCTGCGGAGCCTTCGCCAGCTTGTTCATCAGTTCCATAATAGCCGCAATTGCGGTATTGAAGGTCTGACGACGACCAATATCATCGGTCACTTTCGCAATCGTTTTATGAACATCGCGACGCAGCGCCTGCTGATCTTCAGTCAGTGCGGCGGCGTTCAGCGCCGGGGCATCGCCCGGTGCAGTGTGTTCGTAAACCAGTTTCCAGACGCGTTTCAGGAAGCGGTTCGCCCCTTCCACGCCGGACTCCTGCCATTCAAGGGTCATGTCCGCCGGAGAGGCAAACATCATGAACAGACGCACGGTATCCGCACCGTAACGCTCAACCATCACCTGCGGATCGATACCGTTGTTTTTCGACTTGGACATCTTGCTCATGCCGGTGTAGACCAGTTCATGACCTTCGGCGTCTTTCGCCTTAACGATACGGCCCTTCTCGTCACGCTCGACGATCGCATCAACCGGTGAAACCCAGTTACGCTCGCCGTTGGCACCAACATAATAGAACGCATCTGCCAGCACCATGCCCTGACACAGCAGCTGTTTTGCTGGTTCGTCAGAGTTCACCATGCCTGCATCGCGCATCAGTTTGTGGAAGAAGCGGAAGTAGAGCAGGTGCATGATGGCGTGTTCGATGCCGCCGATATAGATATCAACCGGCAGCCAGTAGTTTGCCGCATCGGAATCGAGCATACCGTCCTGATACTGCGGGCAGGTGTAGCGCGCATAGTACCAGGATGACTCCATAAAGGTGTCAAAGGTGTCGGTTTCACGCAGCGCAGGCTGTCCGTTAACGGTGGTTTTTGCCCACTCAGGATCGGCTTTAATCGGGCTGGTGATACCGTCCATGACCACGTCTTCCGGCAGGATCACCGGGAGCTGATCTTCCGGGGTTGGCATCACGGTGCCATCTTCCAGCGTCACCATCGGGATTGGCGCACCCCAGTAACGCTGACGGGACACGCCCCAGTCGCGCAGACGGAAGTTAACTTTACGTTCGCCCACGCCCAGAGAGGCCAGCTTATCGGCGATGGCGTTGAAGCCCTCTTCGAAGCTCAGACCGCTAAATTCACCGGAGTTGAACAGGGTGCCTTTTTCAGTCAGCGCGTGTTCAGACAGGTCTGGTTCTGAACCGTCAGCCGCCAGGATGACAGGCTTGATGGTCAGGCCATATTTGGTGGCAAATTCGTAGTCGCGCTGGTCGTGACCCGGAACAGCCATCACGGCGCCAGTGCCGTACTCCATCAGAACGAAGTTGGCGGCCCAGACAGGGATTGCTTCGCCTGTCAGTGGGTGAATGGCTTTAAAGCCGGTATCAACCCCTTTTTTCTCCATCGTCGCCATGTCGGCTTCGGCCACTTTGGTGTTGCGGCACTCATCGATGAATGACGCCAGCTCCGGATTGTTTTCCGCCGCTTTCTGCGCCAGCGGATGACCTGCGGCTACGGCCAGGTAGGTCGCGCCCATGAAGGTGTCCGGACGGGTGGTGTAGACAGTCAGAGTCTGGTCGTAGTTCTCAACGTTGAAGGTAATCTCCACGCCTTCAGAACGGCCGATCCAGTTGCGCTGCATGGTCTTAACGGTATCTGGCCAGTGATCCAGGTTATCCAGATCGTTCAGCAGCTCATCAGCGTAAGCGGTGATTTTGATAAACCACTGTGGGATCTCTTTACGCTCAACTTTGGTGTCACAGCGCCAGCAGCAGCCGTCGATAACCTGTTCGTTCGCGAGAACGGTTTGGTCATTTGGACACCAGTTAACGGCAGAGGTCTTCTTATACACCAGGCCTTTTTTGTACAGCTCGGTGAAGAACTTCTGCTCCCAGCGATAGTATTCCGGGGTACAGGTTGCCAGCTCGCGGCTCCAGTCATAGCCAAAGCCCAGCATTTTGAGCTGGTTTTTCATGTACGCGATGTTGTCGTACGTCCACGGCGCCGGAGCGGTGTTGTTTTTGACCGCCGCGCCTTCCGCAGGCAGACCGAACGCATCCCAGCCGATAGGCTGCAGAACGTTTTTACCCAGCATGCGCTGGTAGCGTGCAATCACATCGCCGATGGTGTAGTTACGCACATGGCCCATGTGTAGTCGACCAGAAGGATAGGGAAGCATCGACAGGCAGTAATACTTCTCTTTGCTCTCGTCTTCGGTTACTTCAAAGGTGCGCTTCTCGTCCCAGTGTTGCTGGACTTTTGATTCTATCTCTTCCGGGCGGTATTGCTCTTGCATGGCAGCCAGTGGTCCTGTTTTCAATACAGCTACAAATGTAGCCAATGGATGTGGTAATTCAGATCCGCATAGCATAGCCCAAACGCCCGCGTCAAAACAGCCTTTCGCACAAATGCGCTTTGCAGGAATTTACCGGGTCTGTGCTTCACCTGACAAAGCGGCGATGAAATAAGGTCTATTATTAGAAATAGTTACTTACCCGGGAGGCAAAATGATGAACAAGGTTGCTCAATTTTACCGCGAACTGGTGGCGACACTGACGGAACGGCTGCGTAACGGCGAGCGAGATATCGATGCGCTGGTGGAGCAGGCGCGTGCCCGCGTGACGCAAACGGGTGAGTTAACGCGAACCGAAGTGGAAGAGGTGACGCGCGCCGTGCGTCGCGATCTGGAAGAGTTCGCGCGCAGCTACCAGGAGAGTCAGGAGGAGGTCACGGACAGCGTTTTTATGCGGGTGATTAAAGAGAGCCTGTGGCAAGAGCTGGCCGACATCACGGATAAAACGCAGCTGGAGTGGCGCGAGGTCTTTCAGGATTTGAACCATCACGGTGTTTATCACAGTGGTGAGGTGGTCGGGTTGGGAAATCTGGTGTGCGAGAATTGCCACCACCATATTGCGGTATACACGCCGGATGTCCTGCCGCTGTGTCCGAAATGCGGCCACGATCAGTTCCAGCGTCGGCCGTTTGAGCCCTAAATAAAAGCAAAACGGCAACTATGTTGCCGTTTTTAGTGTTTGCCCCCTCTCCCCGTGGGAGAGGGTTGGGGTGAGGGCATCAGGCCGCACAAGGTCAAAGCAAAACGGCAACCACGTTGCCGTTTTTAGTGTTTGCCCCCTCTCCCCGTGGGAGAGGGCTGGTGTGAGGGCATCAGGCCGCACTATAGTAAGCCAGTCTCTCCGCCAGCAAATCCACAAACGCCTCGCGATCGATATCTACCATCACCGTGGTATTCGCTTTATTCCCCGTCAGCGAGTAGTAATCCACCACCGTCATTCCCTGGGTGTATTTTCCCTGCGTCTCAACACCAACCCATCTGTCCACCGTGGTGAACATCTCCGGCTTCAGTAGCCAGGCAATGGTGCACGGGTCGTGCAGCGGCGCGCCGTGGAAGCCCCATTTCTCGGCTTTGTGATACTCCATAAAGAAGTCGAGCAGTTCGGCCACGGTTGTCGCGACCGTATTACCCACGGAGCGGAATCGCTCAATATCGTCCGCCATAATCTGCGCGCGGTGGGTAACGTCCAGCCCTGCCATCACAATCGGTAAGCCAGACTGGAAGACGATTTCCGCCGCTTCCGGGTCGACAAAGATGTTGAACTCCGCCGCAGGCGTCCAGTTCCCCAGCCCCATGGCTCCGCCCATAATCACAATTCGGGCAATTTTATTATGCAGCTCAGGATGGCTGTTCAGCAGCAGCGCAACGTTGGTTTGCGGTCCTGTTGCCACCAGCGTTACCGGTTCTGCACTCTCACGCAGAACCTTCGCCATCAGCTCCACGGCGGTACATTTTTGCGGCGTGAAGCCCGGCTCCGGCAGTGCCGGACCGTCCAGCCCGCTTTCACCATGAACGTTGTCGGCAATAATCAGCTCGCGCATCAGCGGCTTCACGGCCCCGCCGGCGACAGGGATACCGGTGCGTTTGAGCAGCGTGAGCATGCGCAGCACGTTGCGCAGGGTTTTGTCTGGCGTCTGGTTTCCGGCGGACGAGGTGACGGCTTTTACCTCGAGTTCAGGGGAGGCAAGAGCGAGGACGAGCGCGATCGCGTCGTCATGACCCGGATCGCAATCGAGAATAATAGGCTGTGCCATAGCGTTCTCCATACGTAGCGTTATTTTGTGACAAGGTTAACGCTGCAATGTGACGCCGACGAGAGGAACTGAGTGAAAGCGTGAAGCAGTGCGCAATCCGCAGATTGCGCACCGGGAAGGTTAGTGCAGGATTTTCGCAAGGAAATCTTTCGCACGCTCGGATTTCGGGTTAGCGAAGAACTCTTCTTTCGGTGAGTCTTCGACAATTTTCCCTTCGTCCATAAATATCACGCGGTTGGCCACTTTACGGGCGAAGCCCATTTCGTGGGTCACCACCATCATGGTCATCCCTTCGTGAGCCAGCTCGACCATTACATCCAGCACTTCGTTGATCATCTCTGGATCGAGCGCCGACGTTGGCTCATCAAACAGCATTGCCACCGGATCCATACACAGCGCGCGGGCGATCGCCACGCGCTGCTGTTGGCCGCCAGAAAGCTGTGCCGGGAACTTATCGGCATGCGCCGAAAGCCCAACGCGTTCCAGCAGCTTCAGACCTTTCTCGCGCGACGCTTTTTTATCACGCTTAAGCACTTTTACCTGCGCCAGCGTCAGGTTCTCAATAATGGAGAGGTGAGGGAACAGCTCAAAATGCTGGAACACCATGCCAACGTGAGAGCGAAGCTGAGCGAGGTTGGTTTTCTTGTCGTTGACCTTGGTGCCGTTGACGACGATCTCACCCTGCTGCACCGGCTCCAGTCCGTTGACGGTTTTGATCAGCGTCGATTTACCGGAGCCGGACGGCCCGCACACCACCACCACGTCGCCTTTTTTGACTTCGGTGGAGCAGTCGGTCAGCACCTGAAAGTGCCCATACCATTTAGAAACATTTTTCAGGGAAATCATTATACCGTCCTTTTCTTCAGCCAGCTGACCAACAGCGACGCGCTTAAACTAATCACAAAATAGACCGCACCCGCGAAGAGCACCATTTCGACCTGCGTACCATCACGTTCACCGATGGTTGACGCGGTACGGAAGAAGTCTGCCAGACTCAGAACGTAGACCAGCGAGGTATCCTGGAACAGGACGATACCCTGGGTCAGCAGGAGCGGAACCATGGCGCGAAACGCCTGCGGCAGAATAATGAGCTGCATGGACTGCCAGTGCGTCATCCCCAGCGCCAGCGCGGCGCTGGATTGCCCGCGGGAGATACTCTGAATGCCAGCTCGGATAATCTCCGAGTAGTAAGCGGCCTCGAACATTGAGAACGCCACCATGGCGGAGATCAGACGGATATCGGTTTTCGGCGAAAGCCCCAGCACGTTCTGCAGGAAACCGGGCACAATCAGGTAAAACCACAGCAGCACCATCACCAGCGGGATGGAACGGAACACGTTAACGTAGGCGGTCGCAAACCAGGCGAGCGGCTTAAAGCTCGACAGGCGCATGACGGCCAGCAGGGTACCCCAGACGATACCAATGATGATGGTGATAACGGTGATTTTTAAGGTAATCACCAGTCCATCAAGCAGGTAAGGCATGGATGGAACGATAGAACTCCAGTCAAATTCGTACATTATTTGCCCCCCAGATTACCCGGCAGGCGGATTTTGCGTTCAACCAGGTTCATCACCAGCATGATGAAAGCGTTAATCAGAACATACGCGAGCGTAATCGCGGTGAAGGATTCCCACGCGTGAGCGGAGTAATCCAGCAGCTTGCCCGCCTGCGCGGCCATGTCGACCAGGCCGATAGTCGAGGCGATGGCCGAGTTTTTCACCAGGTTCATCATCTCGGAGGTCATCGGCGGAACGATAACGCGGTAGGCGTTAGGCAGCAGCACGTAGCGGTAGGTTTGGGGCAGCGTCAGGCCCATTGCCAGGCCCGCGTTTTTTTGTCCACGCGGCAATGACTGAATGGCGGCACGCACCTGCTCGCAAACGCGCGCAGCGGTAAACAGCCCCAGACACATCATGGAGGAGACAAAGAACTGCACGTTCGGATCCAGCTCAGACTTGAACCACATGCCAATATTTTCCGGCAGCAGTTCCGGGATGACCAGATACCAGGTAAAGAATTGCACGATCAGCGGAACGTTACGGAACAGTTCCACATACAGGGTGCCAAGCGTTGAAAGAAAACGGTTAGGGACGGTGCGCAGAATACCGAACAAAGAACCGACAAGAAACGCGATAATCCACGCCGTTATCGATAGTGCCACGGTGACCTGAAAGCCGCTCCACAGCCAGCCAAGATAGGTGGTGTTGCCGAACGGGGCTTGTTGCAGGAATATGCCCCAGTTCCAGTCTATTGACATAATAAACTCCAGAAAAAAAAGGGTAGCAGCGCTACCCTCGAAGATTGGTGAGAAGCTCATTTTTCGCGCTGAGTGGGGAACGACCACTCAACGTATAGTCTGTCCATGCTTCCCGACAATCGAGAGGGCAGGAGATCCCGCCCCTGTAGTTCTAATTAGTTAAGAGCCTTGTCATTTGGTGATTTGAACAGCGCTTTCATGTCGTCAGACAGTTCAAAATTCATGTTCAGGTTTTTTGGTGGAATCGGGTTCTTGAACCACTTGTCGAACCATTTCTCCGCTTCGCCGGAGGTCTGCACCTGAGCGATGGTGTCATCGATCAGCTTTTTGAACTGCGGATCGTCTTTACGCAGCATACAGCCGTAGGCTTCTTTGGACTGCGCGGTACCGACGATATCCCAGTTGTCTGGTTTTTTCGCTTTCGCACGTTCGCCCGCCAGCAGAGCATCATCCATCATAAACGCGACGGCACGACCGCTTTCCAGGGTACGGAAGGAGTCGCCATGGTCTTTCGCGCTGATGATGCGCATATCCATTTTCTTCTCGTCGTTCAGCTTGTGCAGCAGCACTTCTGACGTCGTACCAGAGGTCACAACAACCGCTTTGCCTTTCAGGTCAGCGAAGTCTTTGATCTCGCCGCCTTTTTTCGTCAGCAGACGGGTGCCCACGACAAAGATAGTGTCAGAGAAGGCAGCCTGTTTCTGACGCTCGAGGTTGTTGGTGGTGGAGCCACACTCGAAGTCAAAGGTGCCGTTTTGCAGCAGTGGAATACGGTTCTGTGAAGTGATTGGGATCAGCTTCACCTGCAGGTCAGGTTTGTTCAGCTTTTTCTTCACAGCTTCAACGATGGCGTTGGAGTAATCCTGTGAATAGCCCACGACTTTTTGCGTGTTGTCGTAGTAAGAGAACGGGACTGAAGATTCACGGTGGCCGACCACGATGACGCCGTTTTTGGCAATCTTGTCGAGAGTGCTGCCTGCTGCCGGAGCATCTTCAGCGTGAACCACGCCTGCAGACATTCCCATAACCAGCATTGCTGTGGCCAGTTTACGTAATTGCATACCCAACTCCTTTTTTATCAGCGCCAGCGACGCATTGATACCCATTGTGATGTTGTTATATCTCGCGCAGTGCGAGTGCAGTGTTATGCAAGCTTGTTAACATTTAGTCTGGCTTAATGTAAAGATTTTGCTGCGTTATTGTTTATTTTTGCGAAGCGCGCCGCACCATTCAGAGGCAAATATCTCCCGTTGCACCGTTTCGGTGCTACCGATGATCTACGCTGGTGCGACAAAGTTGCACGTTAAGCCAAACTGCGTTTACCTGAATAAACAAAGCAATAGGCGTGCCAGAATGGGAGTCTGAAGAAAATTGTCGGGTGGCGGCTACGCCACCCGACAACAGAAGGAAAGGTTATTTACGACGCTGACGCAGGCTCATCAGCACCGCGCCAAAGCCGAACAGCGCGGTCAGTACCCACAGCGGCCAGTTGCCGGTGCGCGCGTATGGCGTCAGCCCCGTGGTTGGCGTGACTTTAGTGGTCAGCACCTCGCGGGTAAACTGCGGGATCATCGCCTGAATCTCGCCCTGCGGACCAATCACGGCGGTGATGCCGTTGTTGGTGCTGCGCAGCAGCGGACGCGCCAGCTCCAGAGAGCGCATACGTGCCATCTGGAAGTGCTGCCACGGCCCGATTGACTTACCAAACCAGGCATCGTTGGAGATGGTCAGCAGATAGTCGGTATCCGGGCGGAAGTTATCGCGTACCTGCTCGCCGAGAATGATTTCGTAGCAGATGGCCGCCGTCAGGGCCAGGCCGTGCGCGTGCAGCTGAGGCTGTACGTACGGGCCGCGGCTGAAAGAGGACATCGGCAGGTCAAAGAACGGGGCCAGCGGGCGCAGAATCGACTCCAGCGGGACAAATTCACCAAACGGCACCAGGTGGTTCTTGTTGTACCGGTCAGTGGAGTGGTAGCTGTACTCGCTGTCTTTCCCGAGCGTAATGATGCTGTTGTAGGTGTCGTAGCGGTTCTGCTGATTCAGACGCGCATCGACAATCCCGGTGATCAGCGTGCTGCCCCGAGCCAGCAGCAGGTCGTTCATCATGTTGAGGAACGGCTGCTGGTTGAGCTCCAGATCGGGAATGGCAGATTCCGGCCAGATAATCAGCTGGGATTTACCCATCACCTCTTCGGTGGCGTTGGCGTAGATCTTCAGCGTATTCAGCAGCTCTTTCTCATCCCACTTCATAGACTGCGGGATGTTCCCCTGCACCATGGACACCTGCAGGGTGCGCTCTGGCTCGGGCGTGAACCACTGGATATAGCGCAGCGGGAAGGGCAGGGCAAACAGCACCAGCGCCACAGCCAGCGGCTTCCAGCAGCGTGTGACCAGCGCTAATACCAGCAGGCCGCTCACCACCATCAGCAGGAAGTTAATGGCCTCAACGCCCATGACCGGCGCCAGCCCCTTCAGCGGGCCGTCAATCTGGCTGTAGCCGAACTGTAGCCACGGGAAGCCCGTCAGCACCCAGCCGCGCAGGAACTCGGTTATCTGCCAGACTACCGGCGCGGCAATGGCGACACGTAACCAGGTGGTTTTTGGCCACAGGCGAGAAAGGATGCCGGCGAACAGACCGGTATAGAGCGAGAGATACGCGGCGAGCAATACCACCAGGAAGACGTTTACCGGGCCAGGCATACCGCCAAACTGGGCGATGCTGACATAGACCCAGTTGATACCTGAGCCAAACAGCCCCAGCCCCCAGAAGTAACCGATGGCAGCAGCCTGTACCGGACGACGATTCAGGGTCAGGCCCTGAAGCCCCATCAGGGAGAGAATGGCGGCGGGCCAGATATCGTAAGGAGAAAAAGCCAGCGTACCGCTGGCTCCGAGTAACAGCGCCAGCAGCAAACGGACGCGCTGGCGTTCAAGCAGTGGGGCAAATGCCATTTACATTAATCTTCCAGTTTTGGCACCGGTGAGTCGTCCGGCGTTCTGACGTGAACCTGTATAATACGTCGGCTGTCGGCCATTGCCACTTTGAACTGGTAACCGTCGATGTCAACGGTCTCACCG
The DNA here is from genome assembly GCF_056856775.1 of Enterobacter sp. QK-SA4. Taxonomy (NCBI): domain Bacteria; kingdom Pseudomonadati; phylum Pseudomonadota; class Gammaproteobacteria; order Enterobacterales; family Enterobacteriaceae; genus Enterobacter; species Enterobacter sp. QK-SA4. Next base: position 3,472,417 of record NZ_JBXFXH010000007.1, on the reverse strand, counting down.
CGCGCCGGGAGGTGGCCAAAGGCCTGCATCACCAGCCCGCCAATGGTATCGACCTCTTCATCGCTGAAGTGGGTACCGAAGGCGTCGTTGAAGTCCTCGATGGAGGCCAGCGCGCGCACGGTCCAGGTGTGGCGGCTAAGCTGACGGAAGTCGATATCTTCTTCTTCGTCGTACTCGTCTTCGATTTCGCCCACGATCAGCTCAAGAATATCTTCGATCGTGACCAGACCGGAAACGCCACCAAACTCATCAATAACAATCGCCATGTGGTAACGCTGAGAGCGAAATTCTTTCAGCATCCGATCCACACGTTTACTTTCCGGCACAACCACGGCCTGGCGTAACACTTTTTCCATGCTGAAGGCTTCGGCATCGCTGCGCATAAACGGCAGCAGATCTTTCGCCATCAAAATCCCTTCGATGTGATCTTTGTCTTCGCTGATGACCGGGAAACGCGAGTGGGCGGATTCGATGATCACATCGAGGCACTCGTCCAGAGTCTGGTTACGTTTCAGGGTGATCATCTGCGAGCGGGGGATCATGATATCGCGAACGCGCTGGTCGGCGATGTCCATAACCCCTTCGAGCATTTCGCGCGTATCTTCGTCGATAAGGTCGTTCTGCCCGGAATCACGAATCAGCTCCAGCAGCTCATCACGGTTTTTGGGTTCGCCGTGGAAAAGCTGGTTCAGAATGAGGGAGAAAAATCCCTTTTTACTGGTTGTCGTGTCGCTACTGTGTGAATTGTCGTCGCTCATGGCGTTTGTTAAGGGTTCTCTTGTTAGTTCAACGTTTACCGCCACGCGATATCCTTTCGTGGCGGCATGTGAGTCCGTCAGGTGACGGACTATTCTTTCTCGGCAATGTACGGATCCTCATAGCCCAGAGCAAGCATTATCTCTGTCTCGAGGGACTCCATCTCTTCCGCTTCGTCATCTTCAATGTGATCGTAGCCGAGCAGATGCAGGCTGCCGTGTACCACCATATGCGCCCAGTGGGCCTCAAGCGGCTTTTGCTGCTCTTTCGCTTCCTGTTCAACCACCTGACGGCAGATGATCAGATCGCCCAGCAGCGGCATCTCAATGCCCGGAGGCGCTTCAAACGGGAAAGAGAGCACGTTGGTTGGCTTATCTTTCCCGCGATAGGTCAGGTTAAGCTCATGGCTTTCTGCTTCATCCACCAGGCGAATCGTCACTTCTGATTCTTCCTGAAACTGAGGAATAACGGCATCCAGCCATTTCTGAAACTGTGCCTCATCTGGCATGCCGGAATTGTCTTCACAGGCCAGCTGTAAATCGAGGATCACCTGACTCATTTCTGTTCTTGCTCCTGCGCTTCGCGCTTACGTTCTGCGGCCAGTTCGGCCTTACGCTTCTGATCCGCCTCTTCCCAGGCTTCATAGGCGTTAACGATACGCGCGACCACCGGGTGGCGTACCACGTCTTCACTGTGGAAGAAGTTAAAGCTGATTTCGTCGACCTCGGCCAGAACCTCAATCGCGTGGCGCAGTCCTGATTTGGTGCTGCGCGGCAGGTCGATCTGGGTGACGTCACCGGTAATGACCGCTTTCGAGTTAAAGCCGATACGCGTCAGGAACATCTTCATCTGTTCGATGGTGGTGTTCTGGCTCTCATCGAGAATGATGAACGCATCGTTCAGCGTACGACCGCGCATGTAGGCGAGCGGGGCAACTTCGATAACGTTACGCTCAATGAGCTTCTCGACCTTCTCAAAGCCGAGCATCTCGAACAGCGCATCGTATAAAGGACGCAGATACGGGTCGACCTTTTGACTCAGATCGCCCGGCAGGAAGCCCAGCTTTTCGCCCGCTTCGACGGCAGGGCGGGTCAGCAGGATGCGACGGATCTCCTGGCGTTCCAGCGCATCTACCGCAGCGGCAACGGCCAGATAGGTTTTACCCGTACCCGCCGGACCCACGCCGAAGGTGATGTCGTGGTCGAGGATATTGGCGATGTACTGCGCCTGGTTTGGCGTACGCGGCTTAATGACGCCACGTTTGGTCTTGATATTGATTGCTTTACCGTAGTCCGGCACGCTTTCCGCGCTTTGCTCAAGCACGCGCGCCTCTTTAATGGCGAGGTGGATCTGTTCCGGCTCTATATCCTGCGTTTCGCCGCGCATTGGGGCGGTATCAACATACAGGCTACGCAGAATGTCCGCAGCGGCGTTGACGCAGATAGGGCGTCCGGTAAGTTTGAAATGATTATCGCGACGATTGATTTCGATACCCAGACGTCGCTCCAGTTGTTTGATGTTGTCATCAAACGGCCCGCACAGGCTCAGCAGGCGAGCGTTGTCTGCTGGCTCAAGGCTAATTTCACGCGTATCTATATTCAAACTGTTCCTCTTTAATTGTTTAACTGACCCATTGCGATAGGGCGTAATAAAACGGTCATTACCGAAATTATTCACGCCACAGAATAAAGGCGCAAGCGTTGCGGAAGATATTGGGGACGATGAGAGGAAATACAAGGCCTGCCGGAAAGGCAGGCCAGGAGGATTAAGGCTGGTAAATCCCCACGCCAGAATCGTTTTCTTTACGGGTACGAGAGATCACGGATTCCGGTGACTCGGCAATACGCAGGCCCATTTCGTCCTCGGTGCGTACCAGCTTCGCGCGCAGCGAGTTGGTCAGCACTTCAACAATCTCGACGTCCACGAATTTACCGATCATATCCGGGGTGCCTTCAAAGTTCACCACGCGGTTGTTTTCGGTACGACCGGAGAGTTCCATAATGCTCTTGCGGGAGGTGCCTTCCACCAGAATGCGCTGAACGGTGCCGAGCATACGGCGGCTCCACGCGTTGGCCTGCTGGTTAATACGCTCCTGCAGAATATACAGACGCTGCTTTTTCTCTTCTTCCGGCACATCGTCAACCATATCGGCCGCAGGTGTTCCAGGACGCGCAGAGAAGATGAAGCTGTAGCTGACGTCAAAATTCACTTCACCGATGAGCTTCATGGTGCGCTCGAAGTCATCAGCGGTTTCGCCAGGGAAGCCGACGATAAAGTCGGAGCTGATCTGGATATCCGGACGCGCTTCACGCAGCTTACGAATGGTGGACTTGTACTCCAGCACCGTATGCGGGCGGCCCATCAGGTTCAGCACGCGGTCAGAGCCACACTGAATCGGCAGGTGCAGGAAGCTCACCAGCTCTGGCGTATCGCGATACACGTCAATGATGTCGTCGGTAAACTCCATCGGGTGGCTGGTGGTAAAGCGAATGCGGTCGATACCGTCAATCGCGGCCACCAGACGCAGCAGCTCGGCAAAGCTGCCGGTGGTGCCGTCGTAGTTTTCCCCGCGCCAGGCGTTTACGTTCTGGCCCAGCAGATTCACTTCGCGAACGCCCTGTGCGGCAAGCTGCGCAATTTCAAACAGAATATCGTCTGCCGGACGGCTGACTTCTTCACCGCGGGTGTAAGGCACCACGCAGTAAGTGCAGTATTTGTTGCAGCCTTCCATGATGGAGACGAAGGCGGTCGGGCCATCGGCGCGCGGCTCCGGCAGACGGTCAAACTTTTCGATTTCCGGGAAGCTGACGTCAACGACCGGGCTGCGGCTGCCGCGAACCTGATTGATCATCTCTGGCAGGCGGTGCAGGGTCTGAGGACCAAAGACAATATCCACATACGGGGCTCTATGGCGGATCAGCTTACCTTCCTGCGACGCAACGCAGCCACCCACGCCGATGATCAGGTCCGGATTTTTTCGCTTGAGAAGCTTCCAGCGGCCTAACACGTGAAAGACTTTTTCCTGCGCTTTTTCACGAATCGAACAGGTGTTCAGCAGCAGCACGTCCGCTTCTTTCACATTTTCTGTCAGCTGGTATCCGTGGGTTGAATCCAGCAGATCGGCCATCTTGGATGAATCGTATTCGTTCATCTGACAGCCCCAGGTTTTTATATGGAGTTTTTTAGTCATCGACTTGCTCAGCTCAGGATTGCAAGCCGCGTATTGTAATGCTTTGGTGGGGTTGTGACCAGTATGAAGGTTATGTGTCTCAGGACCGCAAAAATCCGGTAAACTTAAGGGATTCTCCAATAAGGAAAATTGACCATGACACTCCTACACACCGAAGTTGCCGTTGTCGGCGGCGGTATGGTCGGCGGCGCGCTGGCGCTGGGGCTGGCGCAGCAGGGATTTGAGGTAACGGTAATCGAACAGGCTGCACCGCCGGCCTTCGATCCCGCCAGCAAACCGGATGTGCGCATTTCCGCTATCAGCGCGGCGTCCGTCGATCTGCTGCGCGGGCTGGGCGTCTGGGAGGCGGTGCTGGCGATGCGCGCGCACCCCTATAGCCGTCTTGAAACCTGGGAGTGGGAAAATGCCCACGTCGCGTTTGATGCCGCTGAGCTAAAGCTGCCGCGCCTGGGTTATATGGTGGAAAACAACGTGCTTCAGCAGGCGCTCTGGCAGGCGCTGGAGGCGCACCCGAAGGTGACGCTGCGCGTTCCGGCGTCGATTAAGGCTCTGCATCCTCAGGAGAGCGGGTATTCGCTGACGCTCGACAGCGGCGATGAACTGGCCGTTAAGCTTGTCGTCGGAGCGGACGGCGCTAACTCGCAGGTCAGACAGATGGCGGGAATTGGCGTTCATGCCTGGCAGTATGAGCAGTCCTGCATGCTGATTACCGTCGAGTGCGAGAATGCGCCGGGAGAAAGCACGTGGCAGCACTTTACGCCGAATGGCCCGCATGCGTTTTTACCGCTGTTTGATAACTGGGCATCGCTGGTCTGGTACGACAAACCGGCACGCATTCGCCAGCTGCAGGGGCTTTCAATGGAACAATTGCAGCGGGAAATTCGCCTGCATTTTCCGAGCCGTCTGGGCAACGTTACGCCGGTGGCTGCCGGGGCGTTTCCCCTCACGCGGCGCCATGCTTTGCAGTATGCCCGTGAAGGGCTGGCGCTGGTGGGCGATGCAGCGCACACCATTCATCCGCTGGCCGGGCAGGGCGTGAATCTGGGGTACCGTGATGTCGATGCGTTACTGGATGTGCTGAGCAGCGCCCGCGGGCACGCGGAAAACTGGGCCAGCCATCAGATTCTGAAGCGTTACCAGACGCGACGCATGGCGGATAACTTTATTATGCAGTCGGGGATGGATCTGTTCTATGCCGGGTTCAGCAATGACTTAGCCCCGGTGCGCATTCTGCGTAATATTGGATTGATGGCAGCGGAGCGTGCAGGTGGTTTGAAGCGTCAGGCGCTGAAATACGCCTTAGGACTTTAGTTTTCATTCCCTCTCCCCGTGGGAGAGGGGCAGGGTGAGGGCATCAGGCCGCACAATACTAACAACAAAAACAAAAAAGCCCGCAGAGCGGGCTTTTTTGTTACTTAAGTGGCTGGGGTGCAGGGATTCGAACCCCGGAATGCTGGTATCAGAAACCAGAGCCTTACCGCTTGGCGACACCCCAATTGCGTTAAACAAACTGCTTAACGACTTTTTAAATTGGCTGGGGTACGAGGATTCGAACCTCGGAATGCCGGAATCAGAATCCGGTGCCTTACCGCTTGGCGATACCCCAACAATTTGTCTTGATTACCGAAAAATCGATAATCTTAATTTGGTGGCTACGACGGGATTCGAACCTGTGACCCCATCATTATGAGTGATGTGCTCTAACCAACTGAGCTACGTAGCCAGTACTGCAATCTTCGATGGCTGGGGTACCTGGATTCGAACCAGGGAATGCCGGTATCAAAAACCGGTGCCTTACCGCTTGGCGATACCCCAATACCGCGGAGAACCGCAAAATCGAAGAAATATGGCTGGGGTACCTGGATTCGAACCAGGGAATGCCGGTATCAAAAACCGGTGCCTTACCGCTTGGCGATACCCCATCCGTGCAACGCTTACCCGGGAATGGTGCGGGAGGCGAGACTTGAACTCGCACACCTTGCGGCGCCAGAACCTAAATCTGGTGCGTCTACCAATTTCGCCACTCCCGCAAAAAAGATGGTGGCTACGACGGGATTCGAACCTGTGACCCCATCATTATGAGTGATGTGCTCTAACCAACTGAGCTACGTAGCCATCTTTTTTCGCGTTACCTTATCGGCGTTGCGGGGCGCATTATGCGTATAGACCCTTGCAGCGTCAACACCTTTTTCAACGAAAATAGCCGGAATGTGACTGTTTGGTTAGGTTGCGAACAGCGTGGCCGAATATTCAGCAATTATTGGTTATTAATCAGATTTAGGCGGTGAAATGTGAGGCAAAAAAATCAGGCCCATGAGGGGCCTGATTGCGATCTGAGTGATTATTTGTAGGCTGACTGATGAACGCCTACCGCGCGTCCTGACGGATCGTTCATGGATTTGAAAGATTCATCCCATTCAATCGCTTTGGCAGAAGAGCAGGCGACGGACGGGCCACCCGGTACGCACTCCGCGGCGCTCGGTACCGGGAACAGCTCTTCAAAAATTTCACGATACAGATAGGCCTCTTTCGAGCCCGGCGTGTTGTACGGGAAGCGGAAGCTCGCGGTTTCCAGCTGTTGGTCAGAAACCTGTTTCGCCGCGACCTCTTTCAGGGTGTCGATCCAGCTATAGCCTACGCCATCAGAGAACTGCTCTTTCTGACGCCATGCCACGCTCGCCGGCAGGTAGGATTCAAAACATTCACGCAGGATATGTTTTTCCATTTTACCGTTGCCGCACATCTTGTCCTGCGGGTTGATGCGCATCGCCACGTCGAGGAATTTCTTATCGAGGAACGGCACGCGCGCTTCCACGCCCCAGGCCGACATCGCTTTGTTGGCACGCGCACAGTCGAACATGTGCAGCGCCTGCAGCTTGCGCACGGTCTCTTCGTGCAGCTCTTTGGCGTTTGGCGCCTTGTGGAAGTACAGGTAGCCGCCAAACACTTCGTCAGACCCTTCACCGGAGAGCACCATCTTGATGCCCATCGCTTTGATCTTACGCGACATCAGGTACATCGGCGTTGAGGCGCGGATAGTGGTTACGTCATAGGTTTCAATGTGATAGATCACATCGCGGATCGCATCCAGACCTTCCTGCACGGTGAAGTGAATCTCATGGTGCACGGTGCCGAGGTGGTTCGCCACTTCCTGCGCGGCTTTCAGGTCAGGTGCGCCTTCCAGGCCAACGGCAAAAGAGTGCAGCTGTGGCCACCAGGCTTCTGAGCGCTCCTGATCTTCCACGCGACGGGCCGCGAATTTCTTGGTGATCGCGGAGATCACGGAGGAGTCCAGACCGCCGGAGAGCAGCACGCCGTACGGCACGTCGGACATCAGGTGGCTTTTCACGGAATCTTCCAGGGCCTGACGCAGCTCGGCTTTGTCCGTGACGTTGTCTTTCACCGCATCATAGTCGAACCAGTCGCGCTGGTAATAGGAGCGGATCTCGCCGTCTTTGCTCCACAGATAGCTGCCCGCCGGGAACTCTTTAATGGTGCGGCATACCGGCACCAGGGCTTTCATTTCAGAGGCGACGTAGAAGTTGCCGTGCTCATCGTGACCCATGTACAGCGGGATAATGCCGATATGGTCACGGCCAATGAGGTAAGCGTCTTTTTCGCTGTCGTACAGGGCGAAGGCAAACATGCCCTGCAGGTCGTCCAGGAACTCGGGCCCTTTCTCCTGATACAGCGCCAGGATCACTTCACAGTCAGAACCGGTCTGGAACGCGTAGCGGTCGCCGTATTCGGCGCGCAGCACCTGGTGGTTGTAGATTTCACCGTTGACAGCCAGCGCGTGCGTTTTTTTCTCGTTATACAGCGGCTGTGCACCGGCGTTGACGTCAACAATAGACAGACGTTCGTGAGCCAGAATCGCTTTGTCACTGGCGTAAACGCCTGACCAGTCCGGACCGCGGTGGCGCATCAGGCGGGACAGTTCGAGTGCCTTTTTACGCAGTTCGCCCGCGTCAGTTTTAATATCCAGTACGCCAAAAATTGAACACATAACCTTCTCCGTTAACCCTGTTGCTTTGTAATGTTGCTTGCTTATGAAAATGCCGCAAAGGGGCAGGGCGCGCAAGCGTTTTACGGGTGAAAACGGAAATAGTGCAATAGTGATTGCGGAATAGTGAAAAAAGAGTACGTCATGGATTCTTTTATTGATGATTGTGCAATAAAACGTGTTTTTTGTTAGATGGTGTTCTGTTTGTGTAGGCTATAAATGAAAAACCACGCCCTGTGGCGTGGTGCGGTATCAGATGATGTCGATTTCATCGACGGAGGGGTAAATCCAGCTTGGCCGGAACGGCATCGAATCAATGTCATCAAGTTGAGAGACGCCGGAGAGGACCAGAATCGTCTCCAGACCCGCCTGAAATCCGGCCAGAATATCGGTGCGCAGGTTGTCGCCGACAATAACGGTTTCTTCAGAGTGGGCCTGCATCTTGTTGAGCGCGGCACGAATGATCCACGGGCTCGGTTTACCGACCACAAACGGCTGACGACCTGAGATTTTTTCGATACCGGCGCACAGCGCGCCGCAGGCCGGATAAAAACCACGGCCGTGCGTATCCGGGTTGGTAGCGATAAAGCGCGCGCCGCTGGCGACAAAGTATGCTGCCTTATGCATCATCTCCCAGTTAAAGGAGCGCGTTTCGCCGACAATCACAAAGTCCGGGTTCACGTCAGTGATGGTAAAGCCAGCTTTGTACAGCTCGTGTATCAGTGCACCTTCACCCACCACGTAGGCTTTTTTCCCTTCCTGACGCTTAAGAAAGTCCGCCGTGGCCATTGCCGAGGTATAAAACACGCTGTCCGGAACGTCGACGCCCGCCGTGGCAAAGCGGTTAGCCAGATCCTGACCGGTTTGGGAAGGGTAGTTCGTGAGCAGAACCAGAGGCATTCCTTTGTCGATGATGCGGTGTAGAAACTCCGCAGCACCCGGCACGGCAACGTTGTCGTGCATCAGCACGCCGTCGATATCACAAATTACATTCTTAATGGTCATGGACAGTCCGACATCAAAAAAAGAAGGCGTTACTATAAGGTCCGATCAACTTTCCAGCAAATGCTGCAGCAGAATTCCGTTGAGCATGGCGCGTTTGACCAGCGCGAACGCGCCGATCGCCGAGCGATGGTCAAGCTTTGAACGAACCACCGGGAGGTTCTGGCGGAATGCTTTCAGCGCCTGGGTGTTAATACAGCCTTCAATGGCGGGGAGCAGCACCTTTTCCGCCTCCACAATTTCACCGGCGATCACCACTTTTTGTGGGTTAAACAGGTTAATGGCGATGGCGATGGTTTTCCCCAGATGACGGCCTACCTGCTCGATCACTTCGCAGGCCAGCGCGTCACCCTTATTGGCGGCTTTGCAGATGGTGCCAATTTTGCAATCGTCCAGCGTGACGCGGCTTTGGTAACCCTGTTCAAGGAGATGGCGAACGCGCTGCTCAATGGCCGTGTTGGCGGCAATCGTTTCAAGACAGCCGAAGTTGCCGCAGTGGCAGCGCTCCCCGAGGGGCTCAACCTGAATGTGGCCAATCTCGCCGACGTTACCGTTGCGACCAATAAAAATACGGCCGTTAGAGATAATACCGGCGCCCGTTCCGCGGTGAACGCGCACCAGAATAGAGTCTTCGCAGTCCTGGCTCGCACCAAAGTAGTGCTCTGCCAGCGCCAGCGAGCGAATGTCGTGGCCCACAAAGCAGGTCACTTTAAAACGCTTTTCCAGCGCGTCGACCAGCCCCCAGTTTTCAACCTGAATGTGCGGCATATAGCGGATCACGCCGCTTTCCGGGTCGACCAGGCCGGGCAGAATCACGGAGATGGCGATGAGTTCGCGGATCTTGCGCTGACAGCTTTCAATAAACTGCGCGATGGTATTCAGCAGCGCATGCTCCAGCGTCTCCTGGGTGCGCTCCGGAAGAGGGTAGTGCTCTTCCGCAATGGCTTTACTGCTCAGATCGTACAGCGTGAGCGTGGTGTCATGACGGCCCAGACGGACGCCAATGGCCTGAAAATTGCGGGTTTCGGTGATAATGGAGATGGCGCGGCGGCCCCCGGTGGAGGCCTGCTGATCGACTTCTTTGATCAGACCGCGCTCAATGAGCTGGCGGGTAATTTTTGTCACGCTGGCGGGAGCAAGCTGGCTTTGTTCGGCTATCTGAATTCGCGAGATTGGTCCGTGCTGGTCAATCAGGCGGTATACCGCCGCACTGTTAAGTTGTTTAACGAGATCGACATTACCGATTTGAGCTTGTCCGCCAGGTGTCATACTTTTACTTACTCAGTGACGACCTCGTTACCATTAACGATGGTCTTAATAATTTTATAATCGTGTGTGAATGCCGTCAGGTTTGCAACCATACCTGGTGCAATTCCGCCAAGCTGTTTATCCACGCCCATTGCGCGAGCCGGATAAAGGGTTGCCATACGCAGGACTTCATCAAGCGCAATCCCGCAATGTTCAACCAGGTTACGCACCCCTTCAATCATGGTCAAAGAGGAACCGCTCAGCGTACCGTTTTCATCCACACACAGTCCATTGCGGTAGTATATTGTTTTACCGGCAAAAATGAACTGCTCAATATTTGCACCTGCCGGTGCGGTGGCATCCGTCACCAGACAAAGCTTGTCACCTTTCAGCCGCTTAGCGTTGCGGATGTTGGTGTAATCGACATGCATGCCGTCAGCAATAATGCCGCAGTAGACGTCTGGCTCATCCAGAATCGCCCCGACCAGACCCGGTTCACGGCCTGTGATATACGGCATGGCGTTGTATAGGTGCGTTGCGAAGGTAATCCCCGCGCGGAAACCGGCTTTCGCTTCTTTCAGCGTCGCGTTTGAGTGACCTGCTGAAACGATAATCCCGGCACCAGCCAGTTTGCTGATGACATCCGTACCCGTCATTTCAGGCGCCAGCGTCACTTTGACGATCACATCGGCGTTCGCACACATGTAGTCAACCAGCTCCGCATCAGGTTTACGCACGTAATTCGGGTTATGCGTTCCTTTCTTGACCATATTCAGCCATGGCCCTTCAAGGTGCAGACCCAGCGCCTGGTTAGGGTATTTGGCCAGGTATTCGCGCATCACGCGGATACCCTGCTTCATGAGGTCATCACTGCTGGTGATGAGCGTTGGCAAATAGCTGGTGCAGCCCGATTTCTCGTTGGCTTTCTGCATGATCTCCAGCGTTTCGACCGTCACAGCATCCGCGGTGTCATTGAATTGCACACCGCCGCAGCCGTTGAGCTGTACGTCGATGAAACCGGGGGAGATTACTGCTCCATTGAGTGAGCGCTGTTCAATCTCCGGCGGCAGTTCTGCCAGCGGGCAAACACGTTCAATCAGGCCATCAGCGATAACAATCGCATGGTCATCCAGAATTTCATGGCCGGTATAAATCCGACCGTGGGTTAAAGCGTACATAACGACCCCCGGTTAAAAAAAGCGGCCGCCTCTTGGTGAAGAGGCGGTTATTCAATTACAGACCTTTGATGTTCTCAGCTTCTAACTCGTTGAAGTATTTCAGCGTTTTAACCTTCAGCTCCATCGTGGACGGTTCGTCACAGACGATGACTGATTTCGGATGCAGCTGCAGGCAGCTGATGGTCCACATATGGTTTACGTTGCCTTCAACGGCAGCCTGGAGCGCTTGCGCTTTCACGCCGCCCAGCACCAGAATCATCACTTCTTCGGCATCCAGCAGGGTGCCTACGCCAACGGTCAGGGCGTATTTTGGAACCTGGTTAACATCGCCGTCAAAGAAGCGGGAGTTTGCCACGCGCGTGTCATGGGTCAGCGTTTTAATACGGGTGCGGGAAGCCAGAGATGACGCCGGTTCGTTGAACGCGATATGACCATCGTTGCCCACGCCACCCATGAACAGGTGGATCTTACCGTAAGAACGGATTTTTTCTTCATACTGACGGCATTCTGCGTCAATATCAGGCGCGTTTCCATTCAGCAGGTTAATATTTTCAGATGGAATATCAACGTGATCAAAGAAATTGCGGTGCATAAAGCTATGGTAGCTTTCCGGGTGGTCTTTCGGTAAGCCAACGTATTCATCCATATTGAAGGTTACAACATGTTTGAAGCTAACCTGGCCTGCTTTATGCATCTCAACCAGCGCCTTATAGGCGGTCAGCGGCGTGCCGCCTGTCGGAAGTCCAAGAACGAAAGGACGATCTGCGGTCGGTTTAAAGGCGTTAATGCGGTTAACGATATGGCGAGCGGCCCATTTACCGACTTGTTCAGCAGTTGCCAGGGGAATCAGTCTCATTGTTCACCTCAAGAGTTAAAGTAGAAGAGTGGGCGGATGGCTATCGGAACCTGATACTTAAGCGTAACCTGGAAACTTTCAGGCCGGATCAATCCGTCTTGATTTTTTGAATGATAAAATAAGTTTTCGCTGTTAGCCAGTATAAGGGAGGGTAAATAACGATATTTGGTGACAAAAATCACAAAAAGTACGCGTTTAATTTGCGATACGAATTAATTTTTCACACACTCACAATGCCAGTGAAGCATCAACTGTATCTATAGTTCGTGACACAATAAAAAACAGAGCTGAGAACATGCCTTAAACGGGGTCTCATAGGGGGAAGAAAGTGAGTATTCTAGGTTATTTACAAAAGGTTGGCCGCGCGCTTATGGTGCCGGTCGCCACGCTGCCTGCCGCAGCCATCCTGATGGGTGTCGGCTACTGGATCGACCCCAACGGCTGGGGTAATACCAGCGCGCTGGCGGCGTTCTTTATCAAGTCGGGTTCCGCCATTATCGACAACATGTCCGTGTTGTTCGCGATTGGTGTGGCTTACGGTATGTCCAAAGACAAAGACGGCGCCGCTGCGCTGACCGGTTTTGTCGGTTTCCTCGTGTTAACCACCCTCTGCTCGCCTGCAGCGGTGGCCATGATCCAAAAAATTCCGGCGGACCAGGTTCCGGCGGCGTTCGGTAAGATCAGCAACCAGTTTGTCGGTATCCTTGTGGGTATCATCTCCGCCGAACTGTATAACCGCTTCAGCAGCGTAGAGCTGCCGAAAGCGCTCTCCTTCTTTAGCGGTCGCCGCCTGGTTCCTATCCTGACCTCGTTTGTGATGATCGTTGTCGCGTTCATCATGATGTACGTCTGGCCGATGATCTTCGACGGCCTGGTGAACTTCGGTGAGCACATCCAGAAACTGGGTTCTGTCGGTGCGGGCGTGTACGCGTTCTTCAACCGTCTGCTGATCCCGGTCGGTCTGCACCACGCGCTGAACTCCGTATTCTGGTTCGACGTTGCCGGTATTAACGATATCCCTAACTTCCTGGGTGGCGCACAGTCCATCGAAGCAGGTAAAGCGGTTGTCGGTATCACCGGTCGTTACCAGGCGGGCTTCTTCCCGATCATGATGTTTGGTCTGCCGGGTGCTGCGCTGGCTATCTACCACTGCGCGCGTCCAGAGAACAAAGCGAAAGTGCTGGGTATCATGATGGCGGGGGCGTTCGCGGCCTTCTTCACCGGTATCACCGAGCCGCTGGAGTTCTCCTTCATGTTCGTGGCGCCGGTTCTGTATGTGATCCACGCCGTGCTGACCGGTATCTCCGTGTTCATCGCTGCCAGCATGCACTGGATTGCCGGTTTCGGCTTCAGCGCCGGTCTGGTGGATATGGTGCTGTCGTCCCGTAACCCGCTGGCGACCCACTGGTGGATGCTGATCCCGCAAGGTCTGGTGTTCTTCGCGATCTACTACATGGTGTTCCGTTTCACTATCACCAAATTCAACCTGATGACCCCGGGTCGTGAACTGGCCGTGGCCGGTAGCGAAGCGGATGGTCAGGATGTGAACGTGAGCGGTGCTCAGGATCAGGACGTTTCAGGCCTGGCGCGTCAGTATATCGCCGCTGTCGGCGGTTCTGACAACCTGACCGGTATCGACGCCTGTATCACTCGTCTGCGTCTGAACGTCAAAGACTCTTCCCTGGTGAACGAAGCGCTGGCTAAACGTCTTGGTGCTTCCGGTGTTATTCGCCTGAACAAAACCAGCGTGCAAATTATCGTTGGCTTCGTGGCAGAGAAAATTGCTAACGCCATGAAAACCACCGGTCCGGTAGCCGCAGCAGAAGCTTCTGCCGCCCCTGCCGCCGCGCCAGCGGCTGCAAAACCGCAGGCGGTACCTAACGCGAAAACGGTCGCCGCGCTGGTTTCACCGGTAACAGGTGAAGTGGTTGCGATTGAGCAGGTGCCTGATGAAGCCTTCGCCAGCAAAGCGGTGGGTGACGGTGTGGCGGTGAAACCAACGGAAAAAATCGTTGTGTCTCCGGCGGCCGGTACCATCGTGAAAATCTTCAACACCAACCACGCGTTCTGCCTCGAAACCGAAAATGGCGCGGAGATCGTTGTCCATATGGGTATCGATACCGTCGCGCTGAACGGTCAGGGCTTTACTCGCCTGGTGGAAGAGGGCGCTGAAGTGGTGGCCGGGCAGCCGATTCTGGAAATGGATCTGGACTTCCTGAACGCCAACGCGCGCTCCATGATAAGTCCGGTCGTTTGCAGCAACATCGACGACTTCAGTGGCCTGGTCATTCAGGCGAAAGGTCAGGTTGTTGCGGGGCAAACGCCGCTGTATGAGATTAAAGGCAAGTAATCGCTCCTGAGTAGAGTCATGCCTTAAGCGGCGGGGGATATCCTCCGCCGCTTTTTTTTGCAGCAAAAGCCCCCATTATTTTCTTCAGAGACGTTTTAAGGGTTGTCACTACGTCCGGCTTATAAGATCATATGCCGTTATACGTTGTTTACGCTTTGAGGAATCCACGATGAGTGAGGCAGAAGCCCGCCCGAGTAACTTTATTCGTCAGATCATCGATGAAGATCTGGCCAGTGGTAAGCACACCACAGTTCATACCCGCTTCCCGCCGGAGCCGAACGGCTACCTGCATATCGGGCATGCGAAGTCCATCTGCCTGAACTTTGGCATTGCGCAAGACTACCAGGGACAGTGCAACCTGCGTTTCGATGACACCAACCCAGTAAAAGAAGACATCGAATACGTTGAGTCCATCAAGAATGACGTGCAATGGCTGGGCTTCAACTGGTCTGGCGATATCTGCTACTCCTCTGACTATTTTGATCAGCTGTACGCCTACGCGGTTGAACTGATCAACAAGGGGCTGGCGTATGTTGACGAACTGTCTGCTGATGAAATCCGTGAATATCGCGGTACGCTGACCGCGCCGGGCAAAAACAGCCCGTTCCGCGATCGCAGCGTGGAAGAGAACCTGGCGCTGTTTGAAAAAATGCGTGCCGGCGGCTTCGAAGAAGGCAAAGCGTGCCTGCGTGCCAAAATCGACATGGCGTCTCCGTTCATCGTGATGCGCGATCCGGTGCTGTACCGCATTAAGTTTGCGGAACACCATCAGACCGGCAACAAGTGGTGCATCTATCCGATGTACGACTTTACCCACTGCATCAGCGATGCGCTGGAAGGCATTACGCACTCTCTGTGTACGCTGGAGTTCCAGGACAACCGTCGTCTGTACGACTGGGTTCTGGATAACATCACCATTCCTGTGCATCCGCGCCAGTACGAGTTCTCTCGTCTGAATCTGGAATACACCGTGATGTCCAAGCGTAAGCTGAACCTGCTGGTGACCGACAAGCACGTTGAGGGCTGGGATGACCCACGTATGCCAACCATCTCGGGTCTGCGTCGTCGTGGATACACTGCCGCCTCTATTCGTGAGTTCTGCAAGCGTATCGGCGTGACCAAGCAGGACAACACCATTGAGATGGCTTCCCTGGAATCCTGCATTCGCGAAGATCTCAACGAAAACGCTCCGCGCGCGATGGCGGTTATCGATCCGGTGAAGCTGGTTATCGAAAACTATCCGCAGGGTGAAAGCGAGCTGGTCTCCATGCCTAACCATCCGAACAAACCGGAAATGGGAAGCCGTGATGTGCCGTTCAGCGGCGAGATCTGGATTGACCGCGCTGACTTCCGCGAAGAAGCCAACAAGCAGTACAAGCGTCTGGTGCTGGGTAAAGAAGTGCGTCTGCGTAACGCCTACGTCATCAAAGCCGAGCGCGTAGAGAAAGATGCAGAAGGGAATATCACCACCATCTTCTGTTCTTATGACGCTGAAACGTTGAGCAAAGATCCTGCAGACGGCCGCAAGGTGAAGGGCGTTATTCACTGGGTGAGCGCTTCCCACGCGCTGCCGGTAGAAATTCGCCTGTACGATCGCCTGTTCAGCGTGCCTAACCCTGGTGCTGCGGAAGACTTCCTGGCGACCATCAACCCGGAATCTCTGGTGATCAAGCAGGGTTATGCGGAGCCTTCTCTGAAAGCCGCTGAAGCGGGCAAAGCGTTCCAGTTCGAACGTGAAGGTTACTTCTGCCTGGACAGCCGTTACAGCACGGCGGAAAAACCGGTATTCAACCGTACCGTAGGCCTGCGTGATACCTGGACGAAGATCGGCGAATAATATTGCTGGTCTGGTCAATGAGAGACAAACGCCGCACCATGCGGCGTTTTTTTATTTAACGATCAGGGTATTAAGACAGGGCCTAAAAAGGTGTGATAAAAATATCAGGTCAATGAGGTGCTACTTATTTTTTTAAAAAAAGTTTGTGTCATTACGAAAAACAAAAAGGTGATAAAAAAGGAAAGATAATCCACGTCTAGCCACTGAAATACCTGATAATTCCCCGCCATTGCTCGCCTCTCTGCAAATGTTACAAATCACTACCAATTATGTGCACTTCGTCATAATCCTGACTTTTGCCCGCTAAAAAGCATTGATAATTCGCGTCGCGAAAAATAACCTAAAGACGGTAGTTAATTCGAGGGTATTTAAAACTACCCCTGACCATTTGGTCTTTTTTATTTACGCCGCTTCAGGCGTTTTAATTCGTCAAAGAGGAATAATCTATGCGTACGTTCAGTGGCAAACGTAGTGCGCTGGCGCTGGCTATTGCCGGTGTGACAGCAATGTCGGGCCTGGTGGTGACACCAGAGGCGAAAGCGGCAGGCTTCATCGACGATTCTACCCTCACGGGCGGTATTTATTACTGGCAGCGTGAACGTGACCGTAAAGACGTCACCGAAGACAAATACAAAACCAACCTTTCTCACTCCACCTGGAACGCCAACCTGGACTTCCAGTCAGGCTATGCCGCGGATATGTTCGGTCTGGATATTGCTGCGTTTACCGCGATTGAAATGGCGGAAAACGGTGACAGCGCCCACCCGAACGAAATTGCCTTCTCCTCCAGCAACAAAGCCTATAAAGAAGACTGGTCCGGGGATAAGAGCGGTATCAGCCTTTATAAAGCCGCTGCAAAATTTAAATACGGTCCGGTTTGGGCGCGCGGTGGTTATATTCAGCCAACCGGTCAGACTCTGTTAGCGCCGCACTGGAGCTTTATGCCGGGTACCTATCAGGGTGCAGAAGCCGGGGCGAATTTTGACTACGGTGATGCGGGGGCGTTGAGCTTCTCCTATATGTGGACCAACGAGTACAAAGCGCCGTGGCACATTGAAATGGACAAGTTCTACTAGAACGATAAAAAAACCAAAGTCGATTACCTGCACTCGCTGGGCGCGAAGTACGACTTCAAAAACGATCTGGTGCTTGAAGCGGCATTCGGTCAGGCACAAGGCTATGTCGATCAATATTTTGCCAAGGCCAGCTACAAATTTGATGTCGCGGGTAGCCCGCTGAGCACCAGCTACCAGTTCTACGGTACGCGCGACAAGGTCAGCAACGGTGGCGTCAACGACATTTATGACGGCACCGCGTGGCTGCAGGCGTTAACCTTCGGCTATAAGGTTGGTCAGGTTGATTTGCGTCTGGAAGGCACATGGGTGAAGGCGGAAGGGCAGCAGGGCTACTTCCTGCAGCGTATGACCCCGACCTACGCCTCCTCCAACGGTCGTCTTGATATCTGGTGGGATAACCGCTCTGACTTCAACGCCGACGGTGAGAAAGCGGTCTTCTTTGGCGCAATGTATGACCTGAAAAACTGGAACCTGCCGGGCTGGGCCGTGGGTGCCTCTTACGCTTACGCCTGGGACGCAAAACCTGCCGATATGGCCACGCCGGACGCATACTACGATCCCAACTATCGCCTGAAAGAGTCTTCCTACAGCCTCGATGCTATCTATACCCTGCAGGATGGCCGCGCGAAAGGCACGATGTTCAAACTTCACTTCACTCAGTATGACAACCACTCCGATATCCCGAGCTATGCGGGCGGTTACGGCAACATCTTCCAGGATGAACGTGACGTGAAATTCATGGTTATTGCCCCATTCACCATCTTCTGATGAACGCACCGGCGGGCTGAGTCCCGCCGGTATGGAGACTGTACATGATGAAAAAAATCGTAATCGTCGCGTTGCTGGCATCAGGGCTGGTGGCGTGTGCTCAGAATCAGGCGCCGAAAGAGGACTCCCGTCTGAAGGAGGCGTATAGCGCCTGCATAAATACTGCGGAAGGATCGCCGGAGAAAATTCAAGCCTGTCAGAGCGTGCTGAACGTGCTGAAGAAAGAGAAAGCGCATGAGCAGTTCGCGACGCAGGAGAACGTCCGCGTGATGGATTACCAGGCCTGTATCCAGGCGCGTAAAACCGGTAACGATCAGGAAGTGGCGAAGCGTTGCGATAAGATCTGGAACGAGATACGCAATAACAATAAATAAGTGCTTTACGCCCGGTGGCGCTGCGCTTGCCGGGCCTACAAAGGTGTCATAGCCCGTAGGCCCGGCAAGCGCAGCGCCACCGGGCTTTTTCAGGCAAAAAAAAAGCCAACCTTGCGGCTGGCTCAGAGTATGAATACTGATTATTTCGCGTCGTGCGCGTGGTCGTCTTCGCGGCAGTCGCCTTCAGCGCAGTGACCGTAAAGATACAGGCTGTGGTTCGTCAGGCGGATGCCATGACGCGCCGCGATTTCACGCTGGCGTGATTCAATGGAATCATCGCTGAATTCAATGACCTTGCCGCAATCGAGGCAGATCAGGTGATCGTGGTGCTGCTGCTGGGTCAGTTCGAAAACAGATTTACCGCCTTCGAAATTATGACGGGTAACAATGCCCGCGTCATCAAACTGGTTCAGCACGCGATAGACGGTAGCCAGCCCGATCTCTTCACCCATGTCGATAAGACGTTTATAGAGGTCTTCCGCACTGACATGGTGATTGTCTGGACCCTGAAGCACTTCAAGGATTTTTAACCGAGGAAGCGTAACTTTCAGGCCAGCCTTCTTTAATGCGGTATTGTTGTCAGTCATGCGGAATCTGTCCTGTTGCTAAACGATTCACTTCTGTAGGAAGTGACAGAAAATGCACCCGGGATAATGCGTCTCATTATAGAACTGCCATGGCTAAATGAAAACTGCAAGTCTCAGGCAAAATATGCTTATAAAAACGTGGTATCACCAACAAACTTGCTCAATGGAAAACCACGTTTTATCAGGGAGACATTGTACAGGTCTGGGCGAAAAAGTTAAAAGATTGTAGCGATTAATTTAATCGGTTTGACCTGGAGCACGGGCGCAGCCGCCGCTGCGCCGCGATAAAATCAGGCGTTCAGAATATCGTCCAGGTGCAGTTCCTCACGGATCTGCTTAACCCACTTCTCAACGCGCTCTGCGGTCAGCTCTGGCTGACGGTCTTCGTCGATGGCCAGACCCACGAAATGATCGTCATCGGCCAGGCCTTTAGACGCTTCGAAGTGGTAACCGGCGGTCGGCCAGTGGCCTACGATAATCGCGCCGTTCGGCTCAATGATATCGCGGATGGTGCCCAGCGCGTCACAGAAGTATTCGGCGTAGTCTTCCTGATCGCCACAGCCAAACAGGGCGACCAGCTTACCGTTGAAGTCCACTTCTTCCAGCGTCGGGAAGAAATCATCCCAGTCGCACTGGGCTTCACCGTAGTACCAGGTTGGGATACCCAGCAGCAGAATGTCATAGCCTTCGAGATCTTCTTTGCTGCTCTTGGCGATGTCATGCACATCAGCAACGTCTTTACCGAGCTGTTTTTGAATGTTTTTCGCGATATTTTCGGTATTGCCGGTATCACTGCCAAAGAAAATGCCGATGATTGCCATGAGTAAAATAACCTCTTGAAACTTAATAGTATGGTGGCGCAATTTGGCCACGGATAAGGGCAATAATAGCAGAACTGGCAACCCTGCGGAAACAGCTATCGCGCAGGACTGCACTCTGTGCTACATGAAAAGGGTAATTAAGGGAATTTTCAGACTTATGCCTGGCCGCGCAACGTCTCAAGCTGGGCGATCAGCATCTCTTCAATGAGCTCGCTACGGCTGATATTTCGGGCCTCGGCCAGCTCATTAAGTGCATCGACCGCGTCGGCGTTGAGCTTCAGTTCGACACGCTTAAGCCCACGATTTTTATCGCGTTTAAGCTGGTTGCGTTTATTGATACGCAGCTGTTCATCGCGCGAAAGCGGATTCGTCTTGGGTCGTCCCGGGCGACGCTCATTCGCGAACAGATCTAGTGTCGTACGGTCCGTTTGTTCTTTGGCCATGATTCTGAGACTTCGGGGGAAACACGCCGCCCTGCTAATGCCCGGGCGATAAGCGCGCCATCATACATCACCAAAAACGGCACGCCAACGACTGGACGCCTGCAGCCTTCCAGTCGCTTTCTTTTTAATCAATTTGCAGTATCAGCGAGATAGCGGCGAATGGTGCGCAGCACAGCATCCGGTTTTTCCGCATGCACCCAGTGCCCTGCACCGGCAATCACGTGGGCGCGAGCCTGCGGGAATTGGGCCAGCAGCGTGTCGCGGTACGCGTCGGTAACGTAAGGCGAGTTGCCGCCGCGAATAAAGAGAGTGGGGTATGGCCAGGCGGGGACGGTTTCCCAGCCGACGATGTTATTGTACTGGTCCCAGAGCACCGGCACGTTAAAACGCCATTGCCCGTCAACAAACGACTTCAGCAGGAACTGAACGACGCCTTCTTCATTAAGATGCTCACGCATGACGGCAGCCGCCTGTTGGCGCGTCGCGACACCCGCTTCTGTGACCGCATTAATGGCGGCAAAAATCTCGTCGTGACGGCGAACGTCATAATCCACGGGCGCGACGTCAATCACCACCAGGCCGCTAATACGGTCCGGGGCCAGTGCCGTCAGGGCCATCACCGCTTTGCCACCCATTGAATGCCCGATGAGGGTCACCTTTTGCAGGTCGTGGGCATCCAGCGTATCCAGCAGATCCTGCGCCATCGCCGCGTAGGTCATCTCGTCGGAACGCCCGGAAAGACCATGATTGCGCATATCGACCTGTAAAATATCGTGGTCGGTAACCAGATCGCGCGCCAGCACGCCCAGGTTATCCAGACTACCAAAAAGCCCGTGAACCAGTACGATGGGAGAATTATTGTTCGGCGATTGTGCAGTTTGCGCTCGGGTATTCAATTTCATGGCAAAGTTCTTTTTTTACGTATGTCAGGTTAGGGTATCATGTTGACCATTCTGCCGCCCGGCTGCAAGGTTCCAGTTTAATCTGACTTTTGCTGCCAACCTGGTTTGACGCTATCCGCTGTTGGGATTTGACCTTATAATCCCAATGACTTGTATTCAGATAAGATATCGCACTGGATTAAGATGAAAACAATCGAAGTTGATGACGAACTCTATCAGTATATTGCCAGCCAGACGCGGCATATCGGGGAGAGCGCGTCCGACATTTTACGGCGCATGCTTAAAATTTCCGCCGCTTCACAGCCTGCTACCCCAGTCACCAAAGATGTCGTGTCTCAGCCGAGCGTTGTTGCACAAGCAAAACCTGCCGTGACGCCGGCAAAAGATAAAGTGCGCGCGATGCGCGAGCTGCTGCTCTCCGATGAATACGCGGAGCAGAAAAAGGCCGTTAACCGCTTTATGCTGGTGCTGTCTACACTTTACTCACTGGATAACAAAGCGTTTGCTGAAGCGACCGAGTCGCTTCACGGCCGTACTCGCGTCTATTTCGCAGGCGACGAGCAGACGCTGCTGCAAAATGGCAATCAAACCAAACCCAAACATGTTCCTGGCACCCCGTACTGGGTGATCACCAATACCAATACGGGCCGCAAGTGCAGCATGATTGAACACATCATGCAGTCCATGCAGTTCCCGGCGGAATTGATTGAAAAGGTTTGCGGTACAATTTAACCCTTGCATCAGAAGGACCCGGTAATGGCAAATCACAGCCGTGCAGGCCAACCTGCACAACAAAGCGATTTGATTAACGTCGCTCAGCTGACCGCGCAGTATTATGTGCTGAAACCGGTCGTGGGCAACGCAGAACACGCAGTGAAGTTTGGTACATCCGGTCACCGCGGCAGCGCGGCGCGCCACAGCTTTAACGAACCGCACATTCTGGCCATTGCTCAGGCCATTGCGGAAGAGCGCGCTAAAAACGGCGTTACCGGTCCGTGCTACGTGGGGAAAGATACCCATGCCTTGTCTGAACCGGCGTTCATCTCTGTTGTGGAAGTGCTGGCGGCAAACGGCGTCGACGTGATTGTTCAGGAGAACAATGGCTTCACCCCAACCCCTGCGGTCTCTAACGCCATCCTGGTGCACAACAAAAAAGGTGGCGCGCTGGCTGACGGTATCGTTATCACGCCATCCCACAACCCGCCGGAAGACGGTGGTATCAAATACAACCCGCCTAACGGCGGCCCGGCCGATACCAACGTCACCAAAGTGGTGGAAGATCGTGCGAACGCGCTGCTGGCTGACGGTCTGAAAGGCGTGAAGCGCATTTCTCTGGATGCTGCCATGGCGTCCGGTCACGTGAAAGAGCAGGATCTGGTTCAGCCGTTCGTGGAAGGGCTGGCGGATATCGTCGATATGGCGGCCATCCAGAAAGCCGGGCTGAAGCTGGGCGTGGATCCGCTGGGCGGCTCCGGTATCGAATACTGGAAACGTATCGCCGAGCATTACAAGCTGGATCTGACCATCGTGAACGATCACGTCGATCAGACCTTCCGCTTTATGCACTTGGACAAAGACGGCGCGATCCGTATGGACTGCTCCTCCGAGTGCGCGATGGCGGGCCTGCTGGCGCTGCGTGATAAATTCGATCTGGCGTTTGCTAACGACCCGGATTATGACCGTCACGGTATCGTCACCCCTGCCGGGCTGATGAACCCGAACCACTATCTGGCTGTTGCAATTAACTATCTGTTCCAGCACCGCCCGCAGTGGGGCAAAGAGGTGGCCGTCGGTAAAACGCTGGTTTCCTCCGCGATGATCGACCGCGTGGTCGAGGCGCTGGGCCGCAAGCTGGTGGAAGTGCCGGTGGGCTTCAAATGGTTCGTTGACGGTCTGCACGACGGCAGCTTCGGCTTCGGCGGTGAAGAGAGCGCGGGCGCATCTTTCCTGCGTTTCGACGGCACGCCATGGTCAACCGATAAAGACGGCATCATCATGTGCCTGCTGGCGGCTGAAATCACCGCTGTCACCGGTAAGAACCCGCAGGAACACTACAACGACCTGGCGGCACGCTTTGGTGCACCAAGCTATAACCGTATTCAGGCTGGCGCGACGTCAGCCCAGAAAGCGGCCCTGTCCAAACTCTCTCCTGAGATGGTCAGCGCAAGCACCCTGGCGGGCGATCCGATCACTGCTCGTCTGACGGCGGCACCGGGCAACGGCGCATCCATTGGTGGTCTTAAAGTGATGACCGAGAATGGCTGGTTCGCCGCGCGTCCGTCCGGTACGGAAGATGCGTACAAAATCTATTGCGAAAGCTTCCTCGGCGCTGAGCACCGTCAGCAGATTGAGAAAGAAGCGGTAGAGATTGTCAGCGAAGTGCTGAAAAACGCGTAAGTGCGGTATTGGTGCGGGCTGATGCCCTCACCCCGGCCCTCTCCCATAGGGAGAGGGAGAAAACACTAAAAACGGCAACCCATGGGTTGCCGTTTTGCTTTGACCTCGAAGGCCCGGTAAGCGCTAGAGCCACCGGGCTTTTTTTAACTATGCTTATTCTTCAATTCAAACCGTGGTGACACCAGACCGTACAGCGTCCAGCCCATAAAGGTCACCATTGCCCCGTAGAGCATCGCTTCCTGGCCGGATGAGTAGAGCGCATAGAAGCTGTAGATTGCCCCAATCAGCGCCACGATATTGGCCGCACGCGCTTTGCGGGGATCCACCTTCGCCACCTTCTGGATGATCACCAGCGCTGCCATCGACAGAATATACGGAATGATGTTCGTCACCACCGCCAGGTTGACCAGCACGTTGAACTGGCTGTTCAGCGACGGGCTAATAGTCATCAGCGACAATCCACTCTGGAAGATGACAATCGCCAGCATGCCCTGCACCGGCGCATCCGCTTTGGTCACGCGGGAGAAGATTTTTGGGAAGTAACCTTCATCAGCCGAGGATTTAAACACCTGTGCGATGGTGAACTGCCAGCCGAGGAGTGAACCGCAGCAGGACATCACCATCAGCCCCATAATCACCTTCCCGACTTCCGGGGTGAACATCTGCGCGAAGGCCAGCCCAAACGGCGCTGTAGAGTTTGCCAGATCCATGTTTGGCACAATCCCGGCAATCACGTTAGTCGAGACGATATAGATCACCGCCGCGCCCAGCGTGCCGCCGAGGACCGCAATCGGCACGTTCTTTTCAGGATTCTCTACCACTTCCGCGTTCGCGCAGGCGGATTCCAGACCCAGGAAGGCCCAGAGCGTCATGGCGATAGAAGAGCCGACCGCGGTAAAGAACGGCACATGGTGCGGGTTCCAGGAGTTGGCGTAGAGCGTTGGGCTAAACCAGAACCAGCCGATGATGCACAGGCCGACAACCGGGATAATCACGCCCCAGACGGTGATGCTTGAGAGCTGTCCGGTGATACGCGCGCCGCCAAAGTTAGCCACGGTACAGATCCATAGCACCCCGATGGTCGCCAGCCCAATTTGCACAGGACTGAGCGTCGCGCCAAACAGCTCCGTACCGTAGCCCACGGCGGAGATGGCAATCGCCACGTTGGCGATCAGCAGCGACACGCCGTAGGTGTAGTTGGCCATAAAGTTGCCCGACTTGCCAAAGGCGTATTCGGCATAGCCGCCCATGCCGCCTGACTTACGGCTGAACATCCCGCACTTGGCGAACGCCCACGCCAGCGCCATTGAACCGACTGCCGTCACCAGCCAGGAGATGATAGAGATGGTACCCACCTCTGCCAGTTTGGTGGGCAGCATGATAATCCCGGAGCCCATCATGTTCACCATGGTGAGGATGGTCAGCTGCACCACGCCCATCTTATTGGACTTACTCATAATTTCTCTCCTTTCAGCAGCGCGGGCTGAGCGGCGGGTTGTTTGATGACGTTACAGCGAACCTGTTTGCGACCCTCACACTCCTCGACGTACACACCCTGCAGCTCCGGCGCGAAGCCCGGCAGAAGGTTGATGCCTTCTTCCAGCGCGGCAAAGTAGCGCAGCACGGAACCGCCCCAGACTTCCCCTGGAACCACGCACAATACCCCCGGTGGATAAGGGAGCGCGCCTTCGGCGGCGATGCGGCCTTCCGCGTCGCGCAGGGAGACCAGTTCAACTTCACCGCGCAGATAGGCGTAGTTCGCGTCCTGCGGGTTCATCATCACGCGCGGGAAGTGAGACTTGCGGAACATCTCTTTCTGCAGCTGTTTCACGTTGTGGCGGGCGTACAGGTCATGCATCTCCTGGCAGATCTGGCGCAGGGTGTAATCCGCGTAACGTTCCGGATGTTGTTTGTAGAGAGAAGGCAGGACGTCTTTCAGCGGAACATCGCTCTCGAGCAGTTTTTCGAAGCGCACCAGCTGCGCCACCAGCTGCTGCAGTTTGCCCATATCTTCCGCAGGCGTGAGCAGGAACAGGATCGAGTTGAGATCGCATTTTTCCGGCACGATGCCGTTTTCACGCAGGAAGTTGGCAAGGATAGTGGCGGGCACGCCGAAGTCGTCATACTCCCCGGTGCGGGCGTTGATGCCCGGTGTGGTCAGCAGGAGCTTGCACGGGTCGATAAAATACTGATGCTCAGCGTAGCCTTCAAAAGCGTGCCAGTTTTCACCCGGTACGAAGTGGAAGAAGCGCAGATCGGTAGCAATTTCCGCCGTGTCCCAGCTTTCCCACGGGCGGCCATCCACCGTTTCCGGCACGAAGGGGCGCAGATACCGGCAGTTCTCCAGGATCAGCTTGCGCGCTTCGATACCGTTCACCACGCAGTCCATCCACATGTTGCGGCCGCTCTGGCCTTCATGCATACGGGCGTTAATGTCCAGCGCAGCGAACAGCGGATAAAACGGGCTGGTGGAGGCGTGCATCATAAAGGCATTGTTCAGCCGCTTGTGCGGGACATAGCGCTGTTGCCCTTTGATATGGCTGTCTTTCTTATGGATTTGCGAGGTCTGCGAGAAGCCGGCCTGCTGTTTATGCACGGACTGGGTGACCAGGATCCCCGGATCGTTTTCGTTCAGCTCCAGCAGCAGCGGAGAGCAGTCGGCCATCATCGGAATAAACTGCTCGTAACCCACCCAGGCGGAGTCAAACAGGATGTAATCACACAGGTGCCCAATCTTATCCACCACCTGACGGGCGTTATAGATGGTGCCATCGTAGTGACCTGCCCCCACGATTAGATACAACACTCAGTTAGTAACGTCGGAATCTTCATTCTCAGAATGACCCTTTCTCCAGCCCGCTGCAAATTCAGACGGTGTCTGATAATTCAGCGTGGAGTGCGGGCGGCATTCGTTATAATCCTGCCGCCAGTCATTAATAATTTTCCTGGCATGAACGATATCGCTGAACCAGTGCTCATTCAAACATTCATCGCGAAATCGTCCGTTAAAGCTCTCAATAAATCCGTTCTGCGTTGGCTTGCCCGGCTGGATTAAGCGCAACTCAACACCATGCTCAAAGGCCCATTGATCCAGTGCACGGCAAGTGAACTCCGGCCCCTGGTCAGTTCTTATCGTCGCCGGATAGCCTCGAAACAGTGCAATGCTGTCCAGAATACGCGTGACCTGAACGCCTGAAATCCCAAAGGCAACAGTGACCGTCAGGCATTCCTTTGTGAAATCATCGACGCAGGTAAGACACTTGATCCTGCGACCGGTGGAAAGTGCGTCCATGACGAAATCCATCGACCAGGTCAGATTGGGCGCCGCCGGACGGAGCAGCGGCAGACGTTCTGTTGCCAGCCCTTTACGACGTCTTCTGCGTTTTACGCCCAGGCCACTGAGGTGATAAAGCCGGTACACGCGCTTATGATTAACATGAAGCCCTTCACGGCGCAGCAACTGCCAAATACGACGGTAGCCAAAACGCCTGCGCTCCAGTGCCAGCTCAGTGATGCGCCCTGATAAATGCGCATCAGCAGCCGGACGGTGAGCCTCATAGCGGCAAGTCGACAGGGATAAACCTGTAAGCCTGCAGGCACGACGTTGCGACAGACCGGTCGCATCACACATCAACATCACGGCTTCCCGCTTCTGGTCTGTCGTCAGTACTTTCGCCCAAGAGCCACCTGAAGCGCCTCTTTATCCAGCATGGCTTCGGCAAGCAGCTTCTTGAGTCTGGCGTTCTCTTCCTCAAGCGACTTCAGGCGCTTAACTTCAGGCACCTCCATACCGCCATACTTCTTACGCCAGGTGTAAAACGTGGCATCGGAAATGGCATGCTTGCGGCAGAGTTCACGGGCGGGTACCCCAGCTTCGGCTTCGCGGAGAATACTGATGATCTGTTCGTCGGAAAAACGCTTCTTCATGGGGATGTCCTCATGTGGCTTATGAAGACATTACTAACATCGGGGTGTACTAATCAACGGGGGGCAGGTCAGTAGGTACCCAGTTGGATCACCGCCAGACGGAACGGACGCGCATCGCGTGCACGGCCCGGCGCCACCTCTGCCACCAGCTCGCGCAGATAACTTTCTTCAAAACAGTGGGCGTCAATGCCGCCAATAAAACCGTACGGGTTGCGCGCGGTTTCCAGATAGACCGGCGTTGCGCCAGCCTGGAGGAGGGCACCGTGATGGTTAGATTTGTGGTTGTTACGGTCAAACAGCACCAGGTCGCCCGGGGTGAGCAGGGCGTTAAGCACCACTTTGTTGGATGACGAGGTGCCATTCAGCACGAAGTAGGTCTTATCGGCATTAAAGACCTTTGCCGCATGCTGCTGGGCGATGCACGGCGCGCCTTCGTGGATCAGCAGATCGCCCATCGCCACGTCGGCGTTACACAGGTCGGAGCGGAAAAGCGTCTCACCAAAGAAATCGACAAACTGATTACCGGCAGGATGACGGCGGAAGAACTGGCCACCCTGATGCCCCGGGCAGTCAAACGCGCTGTTGCCCTGCTTCACATAGTCGACAAGGGCGCGGAAAAACGGCGGGCGCAGCTGGGTTTCATACTTCTGGGCTGCAGCTTCCAGCTGGCGTCCATAAAAGTCGTTGCTGGTGTCTGAATACTCAAATACGCCGTGAATGCGCGATAAATAGTCTGCCGGAATGAATTCCTCTTTGTGCGTCGCGACAAAAACAGGAATGCCAAAACCGGTGGCTTCTATTTCGTCCAGGATACCGCTGGCAATATCCGTGACCGCCAGAACAATGGCGGCAACATCAATATAATCAGAGGCACGGACATCTACCAGTTCACGCTGGGTAGTAAAGCAATCCGGACATGCACGACTGGCTGCGATTTTTAAACTTTTCATCTTTCTCTCTTTATTTTAGGTAATAAGCGTCCCTCGATTTCCTGCAAGAAAGAAATCGATAATTTACCGGAAAAAAAGCAAAGGGTGGCCGCTGATTAAAATCAGTGAATTGCTTTTTTGATGATTGAAATTCAGTCCGCCCGGTGCGGATGAGTCTGAATTAAAATGAATGAGCGCACGAGTTCACAGGCAATCGCCTGTAAAATAAGGTG
Organism: Enterobacter sp. QK-SA4; assembly: GCF_056856775.1. NCBI lineage: Bacteria > Pseudomonadati > Pseudomonadota > Gammaproteobacteria > Enterobacterales > Enterobacteriaceae > Enterobacter > Enterobacter sp. QK-SA4. The sequence goes on along the minus strand of NZ_JBXFXH010000007.1, from coordinate 3,443,540 downwards.
TTTCAGGATAACCTGTAAGCGGGTGCGCCAGAAGTCGAAGGACTACCGGGCATTAAAGAGATGAAAGTCAAAGCAGTTTCGGTGGGCAAACATCATGATATGTGTTGTCCGCCTTATATGGGGCATTAAGCGATTGTTGTTTTCCATGTTTCATTTTCCTTTCAGTAATTGAAAGCATGGTCATTTTATCCAGGAAAAGGCGATTAACCGTGAGGTAGATCACCGTTAACCGATCAAATCAGAAATAAATATTCGTTTTAGATGAATATCGCAGATCAAAATTCTGATTTGTTGGTGTTACGTTAACAGGTTGTGTTATCAATGTTTTAAATGAACAAGAATAACCCGTAAAAATAATGCATGGGTTATTTATGAAATATTTTCTGAGGTATTTTGATTTTATTTAAAAATAAAATGAATAGTTATTCAAAGCATAAACCGATAACCGATACCGGTTTCAGTTAATAAATGGCGAGGGCGAGCGGGGTCAACTTCGAGTTTCTGACGAAGATGACCCATATATATGCGTAAATAATGACTATGTTCCACCGCGTTGGGCCCCCACACCTGACTTAGCAGCTGGCGTTGGGTGAGAACCTTGCCGTGGTTGTTGAGCAGAACGGCGAGCAGGCGAAATTCTATTGGCGTCAGATGGATTTCTTCTTCACCGCGCACAATACGCCGCGCGGCCAGGTCAACCCGGATATCCCCAAACGTGTAGGTTGGGTCAGCAGGCGTGGTTGCGCTGTGGCGACGCAGCGCCACGCGAAGGCGAGCCTGTAACTCGCCGATACCAAAAGGTTTAATCAGATAGTCATCCGCCCCGGCATCCAGCGCCGCGATTTTATCCGTCTCTTCCGTACGCGCGGACAGCACGAGGATCGGCATCTGGCTCCACTGACGAACTTCCCGGATAAAATCGATGCCGTCGCCGTCCGGCAGACCAAGATCGAGGATCACCAGGTCCGGCTTGCGGGTGGCGGCTTCAATTAAACCCCGTTGAAGCGTACCCGCATCATGAACGCGCAGACCGTCCCCTTCCAGCGCAGCGCGCAGAAAACGGCTAATGGCGATCTCATCTTCAACAATCAGAACGTTGATCACAAATCCTCTGGTAATTCATTAAGTTCTGGCGGGGTTTCAAGAGGAAGTGTAACACAAAACCGCGCGCCGCCTTCGGGACGATTCTCTGCAGAGATGGACCCGCCGTGGACGTCAATGATTGCCTGGCAAATCGCCAGCCCCAGCCCCACGCCCGGAATGGCCGACTCCTTATTGCCGCGTGCGAATTTTTCGAAAATAGCCAACTCCTGCCCGGCGGGAATGCCGGGTCCGGTATCCCAGACGTCAAGGTGAAGCGTGCCGTCGTCCACCGTCGCATCCACGCCAATTTGCGCGCTGGCGCCAGCATATTTGCCGGCATTTTCCAGCAGGTTGATCAGCACCCGTTCAAACAGCGGACCATCAACGTGAATTAAGGTCAGGGGCTCGGGCATGTTCAGCGCAATATGCCGCCCGCCCAGGCCGGGTTCGAGCATTTTCAGGGCGCTGCCCACCACCTCTTCAAGCGTGAGCCACTCTTTTTTGAGGTTAAAACCGCCTGACTGGATACGCGCCATATCGAGCAGGTTATTCACCAGACGCGTGGTATTCAGCACATGCTGGCGGATCTCGCTGGCCTGAAGCGCGTGTTTAGAGCCTTCCGCCGCCAGGTCCAGCGTCAGGATTTCTGACTGACCAAACAGGACGGTGAGCGGGGTTCGCAGATCGTGAGAGAGCGCCGCCAGCAGCGAGTTACGAATGCTTTCACGCTCGCTCGCCAGCCGGGCCTGTTCTTCGCTGGCGGTGAGGGCCAGCCGCTCCAGCGCGCTGGCAACCAGCAGCGTAAAGGTCTCCAGCAGCCGCTGCTGTTCGGGGATCATCAGCTGGCGCAGGTTTGAGGGCTCAACAATCACCAGCCCCTGATTTTTATCGGCGCTGCGCAGCGGCAGAATTTGATAGGGCACGCCGGGCAGGGTGTCGGTCCCTGCGCCCGCAGGTAACCCTTTATCAAAACTCCAGCGCGCGATGGCTTCGTCCCAGGGCGTCATGCCTGAGGCCGACGTCAGCGGGCGCAGCTTGCCGTGTTCGTCCGGGAGCAAAATCAGGTTGCTGGCATGAAACGTCGAGCGAATAAACTGCTCGCTGGTCTGCACGATATCCAGCGGCGTGCGTCCCACCGCCAGCGATTTCGACATCTCATAGAGATGGCGCGTGCGCTGCTCGCGATAGCGGGCAATACGCGCCTGGTAGCGCACGCCCGCCGTCAGATTTCCGATCACCAGCCCGACGGTGAGCATCACCGCGAAGGTAAGAATGTACTGTACGTCCGACACCGCGAGCGTCCCTCGCGGAGCAATAAAGAACAGATCGAAGCTGATGACGTTGATCACCGTCGCCAGTACCGACGGCCAGCGCCCGTAAAAGAGCGCCACCACCACTACGCCAAGCAGGTAGATCATCACCAGGTTGGCGGCATCAAACGCGATCAGCCACTGGCTGGCAATCACGGTAATCAGGGCGCAGAGCACGACGGCGACAAGACAGCCGCGAAGCTGAATGCGCCATTTATCGCTGAAGGTACGGCTGTCCGGCGCGCGATTGGGTAAGGGGGTCGGTTTGTCATCCAGCGCCACGATCACCAGATCCAGATCCGGTGCGCGGCGGGCCAGCTTGTCGGCAAACGATTCGCGGCTAAACCAGCGGCGATGCTGGCGACGGCCAATCACGATTTTCCCCAGATTGTGCTCACGGGCGTAGCGCAAAATAGCTTTATCTTCCTGAGGGTCGGAAAGGGTGGCGGTTTCGGCACCCAGCTCCTGCGCGAGGCGAAGCGAACTCAATATCGCGCGGCGCTGGTTCTCGGGCAGCGCGTGCAGCTGCGGCGTTTCGACATACACCGCATGCCAGACGCTGCCAAATTTGGCCGCCAGGCGCGCGGCGGTGCGGACAAGCTTTTCATTGCCGCTGCCGTGCCCTACGCACAGCAGGATGGCATCTCGCGTATGCCAGACGCGCTCCTGGCCCTGCAGATCGCGCCAGGCACGCATCTGATCGTCGACGCGATCGGCAGTACGACGCAGGGCCAGCTCGCGCAGGGCAATCAGGTTGCCTTTACGGAAGAAATGCTCGATGGCGCGTTCGGCCTGGCCGGCGATATAGACTTTGCCTTCATGCAGGCGCTGGCGTAAATCGTCGGGGGGCAGGTCGACCAGCACCACTTCATCGGCAGAATCAAAGAAGGGGTCGGGCACCGTCTCGCGCACCTGAATCCCGGTCACGCCGCTGACCACGTCGTTCAGGCTCTCCAGATGCTGAACGTTAACCGTCGTGAATACATCTATACCGGCTTCAAGTAGTTCTTCTACATCCTGCCAGCGTTTTGGATGGCGTGAGCCTGGCGCATTGCTGTGCGCCAGTTCGTCCATCAGGATAAGGGCGGGACGGCGGGCGAGGGCGGCATCAAGATCGAATTCGGTGACTAGCCGACCGCGGTGGCTGATACGGCGGGGCGGCTGGGTGGCCAGCCCCTTCAGCAGCGATGCGGTCTCTTTGCGTCCGTGGGTTTCTACCACACCTATCAATATATCGAGCCCCTGCGCCCGAAGCCGCTGGGCTTCCGTCAGCATGGCGAAGGTTTTCCCGACGCCTGCGCAGGCGCCAAAGAAAATTTTCAGTTTGCCGCGATGGGCTTCGGCCGTCTGTTCAAGCAGCCTGTCCGGATCCGGGCGCATGGGCTCGTCGGTCATTTAGTTTTTCCTTAGCGCGTCCAGCGCCAGATTCAGCTCAACAATATTTACCACGGGCATGCCGATGAAGCTGACCAGCGGCTTTTGCGTGTGCTCTGCAACCAGCTGGCTAACCTGCTCGACGGTCAGCTGACGGGCCGCGGCGACGCGCGGGATTTGCCATGCCGCGGCTGCCGGCGTCAGGCTGTAGTCCAGCCCACTGGCCGAGGCGGTCACCAGCTCTACGGGCACCTCACGGCTGGCCTGCGGATTAGCGGCGCGCAGGGCTGCCACGCGCTCAGCAACGGCTTTGTCCAGCTCGGGGTTGCTGCCCGCCAGGTTACTGCCGCCGGATGCCATCGGATTATACGGGCTTTCGGCAGTGGCGGAAGGGCGTCCCTGGAAGTAACGGGCATCCGTAAAGTTCTGACCAATCAGGCGCGAACCGCGGTTTTCACCGTTTTGCATAATCAGCGAGCCGTTGGCCCGATCCTTAAACCACCACTGGCCCAGCGCGGTGGTCACCAGCGGGTACAGCCCGCCGGTAATGAGAGACAGCAGAATAAACAGAAGTATAGCGGGGCGTAACATCGTCATTTGATTCACCTTTTAAACCAGGCCGAACAGCGTCAACAGCAGGTCGATCACCTTGATACCGATGAAGGGCACCACCAGCCCGCCCAGCCCGTAAATCCACAGGTTGCGGCGCAGCATGGCGGCGGCCGTGAGCGGCTTATAGCTCACGCCCTTCAGCGCGAGCGGGATCAGGAAGACAATAATCAGAGCGTTAAAGATGACTGCGCTCAGGATGGCCGATGCCGGAGAGTGCAGGTGCATCACGTTCAACGCGTTTAATTGCGGGTAGGTCGCAGCAAACGCCGCCGGAATGATGGCAAAATATTTCGCCACGTCGTTGGCGATACTGAACGTGGTCAGCGACCCGCGCGTCATCAGCATCTGCTTGCCGATGTGCACCACTTCAATCAGCTTGGTCGGGTTAGAGTCGAGGTCGACCATGTTGCCCGCCTCTTTTGCCGCCTGGGTACCAGAGTTCATCGCCACCGCCACGTCGGCCTGCGCCAGGGCTGGGGCGTCGTTGGTACCGTCGCCGGTCATCGCCACCAGACGGCCTTCCGCCTGATACTGACGAATCAGCGCCAGTTTCGCTTCCGGTGTGGCTTCGGAAAGAAAATCATCCACGCCCGCTTCGGCGGCAATCGCCGCGGCGGTAAGACGGTTATCCCCGGTGATCATCACCGTTTTGATCCCCATTTTACGCAGCTGGGCAAAGCGCTCCTTGATACCGCCTTTGACGATATCCTTCAGGGCAATCACCCCCAGCACGTGTGCGCCCTCGGCCACCACCAGCGGCGTCGCCCCCTGACGGGCCACGCTTTCGACCAGGCTGTCCACTTCCGGCGGGAAATGGCCATTGTTGGCCTCAATGTGGCGACGGATGGCATCAACAGAGCCTTTACGGATCATGCGATCCTGAATGTTAATGCCGCTCATGCGGGTTTGCGCCGTGAAGGGCACGAAAGTGGCGTGCAGGCTCTGAACGTCGCGCTGGCGCAGGTTAAAGCGCTGCTTGGCGAGGATCACGATACTGCGGCCTTCCGGGGTTTCATCGGCAAGCGAAGAGAGCTGTGCGGCATCCGCCAGCGTTTTTTCATCCACGCCCGGGGCGGGCAGGAAATCTGACGCCTGGCGATTACCGAGGGTAATAGTCCCGGTTTTATCCAGCAGTAAGACGTCCACGTCACCGGCGGCTTCCACCGCCCGCCCGCTGGTGGCGATGACGTTGGCACCGAGCATACGGCTCATGCCGGCTACGCCGATGGCTGACAGCAGGCCACCAATGGTGGTGGGGATCAGGCAGACCAGCAGCGCCACCAGCACCGTGATGGTGACCGCGGTGCCGCCATAGGCTGAGAACGGCCACAGCGTCGCGGTTGCCAGCAGGAAGACGATGGTCAGGGCCACCAGCAGGATGGTCAGGGCAATCTCGTTCGGCGTTTTACGACGCTGCGCGCCTTCCACCATGGCGATCATCCGGTCGAGGAAGGTTTCCCCCGGGTTAACGCTACACTGGATCACCAGCCAGTCGGAGAGAATGCGCGTCCCGCCCGTCACGGAGGCGAAATCGCCGCCGGATTCGCGGATAACCGGCGCGGATTCCCCGGTAATGGCGCTTTCGTCCACCGAGGCGCCCCCTTCGATGACTTCACCGTCGCAAGGGATAATGTCCCCGGCTTCCACCAGCACCACATCGCCTTTGCGCAGTTCATCCGCCGGAACGTGGTCCATCTGCGCGCCGTATTTCGGTTCACGTAGCTTGCGCGCGAAGGCGGTTTTCTTCACCCCTTTCAGGCTGTTGGCCTGGGCTTTACTCCGGCCTTCCGCCAGCGCTTCCGCAAAGTTGGCGAACAGCACGGTAAACCACAGCCACAGGCTGATGGCGCCGGTAAACATCGCATTTCCCGGCATGTGGCCCGTACCCATGGCAATCGCCAGGGCGGTGGTCAGTACGCTTCCCGCCCAGACAATAAACATCACCGGGTTGTGCCACTGCACGCGCGGACTCAGCTTTTTCACCGCATCCATGAGCGCCTGGCGAACTAATGACGGTTCGAACAGGGCCAGTTGTTTACGACTCATGACAATTTCTCCGCAAAATCAGCGTAAAGAGAGGTATTCCGCGACCGGGCCTAACGCGAGGGCGGGGATAAAGGTCAGGGCGCCGACCAGTAAAACGGTACCCGTCAGCAGGCCGATAAACAGCGCGCCGTGGGTCGGCAATGTCCCGGTGGTGGTCGGTTGGATTTTTTTATTCACCAGCGATCCGGCAATCGCCAACACCGGCACAATGATCCCAAAGCGACCCACAAACATGCAGAACGCCAGCAGGCAGTTCCAGAACGGTGAGTTGGCGCTTAACCCCGCAAAGGCGCTGCCGTTGTTGTTGGCGGCAGAAGAGACGGCATACAGCACTTCACTAAAACCGTGAATGCCGGGGTTAAAGATGCCGCTGCGTCCGGCCTCGGTCATCAGCGCCAGCGCGGTGCCGAGCAGCACAAGCGCCGGGGTGACCAGAATCGCCAGCGCGGTTAATTTCATCTCGCGAACGTCGATTTTTTTACCGAGGTATTCCGGGGTGCGGCCAATCATCAAACCGGCAATAAACACCGCCAGCAGCACGAACAGCAGCATGCCGTACAGACCCGAACCTACGCCGCCAAAGACGACTTCGCCAATCTGCATCAGCCACATCGGGATCATGCCACCCAGCGCCGTAAAGGAATCGTGCATGGCGTTGACTGCCCCGCACGAGGCCGCCGTGGTGACCACCGCATACAGGCTGCTGGCGAGAATGCCAAAGCGGCTCTCTTTACCTTCCATGTTGATATTGCTGTTGCTGTTGGCCCCCAGCTGCATGAAATGGCTGTTGCCGCTCCATTCAGCCCACATCACCAGCGCCACGCAGACCACAAAGATCAGAGACATGGTCCAGAGCAAGGTGCGGCCCTGACGGCGATCGTTAACCACATCACCAAAGGCAAAGCAGAGCGCGGCGGGGATCAGGAAAATCGCCAGCATCTGCACATAATTTGTCAATGCGGTAGGGTTTTCAAATGGATGCGACGAGTTGGCGTTGAAGAAGCCACCTCCGTTCGTCCCGAGCATTTTGATGGCTTCCTGTGACGCTACAGGCCCCATCGGCAGGAGCTGTTTTGCACCTTCCAGCGAGGTATAGGACGCGTAAGGCATCAGGTTTTGCAGGGTGCCCTGCTGGATGAAGAACAGCGCGATCAGCAGCGCAATTGGCAGCAGGATCCACAGCGTAATGCGGGTCAAATCCACCCACGCGTTACCCAGGGTATTGATTTTCTGACGCGCAAACGCACGCGTCAGCGCGAAGATTACCGCGATACCGCTGGCGGCCGAGAGGAAGTTTTGCACGGTTAACCCGACCATCTGGCTGAAATAGCTCAGCGTGGTTTCACCGGCGTAGGACTGCCAGTTGGTGTTAGTGACAAAGCTCACCGCCGTGTTCAGCGCAAGATGCCAGGACAGGCCCGGTAACTGTTGCGGATTCAGCGGCAGGATGCCCTGCAACATCAGCATGGCAAAAAGCGCAATGAGCCCAACGATATTCAGCAGCAGAATGGCGATCAGATACTGACGCCAGCTCATCTCCCGATCGTCTATTCCCAGTACGCGCCAGATCCCTTTTTCAACGCTTCCCGTGCCGGGCAAAGGGACGTTGTTGATTAATCGTGCCAGTCCCGATCCCAGTGGCCTTGCCAGAATGAACAGTACCACTAAGAAGCTGGCAATAAGCAGAAACGCCTGAGCAGCCATCAGAAGGCCTCCGCATTTATCAGGGCATAGACCAGATAACCCAATAACAGGAACACCAGCACGATGCCGGCAATAAGACCTGCACTCACAATCCACCTCCGGGTGACTTTCGTTGTTGTACTAACGGTAGGATTTCCGGCGCAAAGATTTCGCAAAAATGGGGAGGGCGGGTGTAAAAAAAGTATAAAAATGGCAAAACCCACAATTTAACTATTGATAAGTAAATCGTTAACTTTTTTGTAACTTAATTACGGAGGGAATGTAAATATTCACTAAATGGGCAAAAATAAGTGGTCGGATGAGTAGTAAAATTACAAACAAAGCGATATTATTTTAGCCAGGTCACAGATTTTGAATTTTCCGGATGACGTTTCCGGCCAACTATAGGGGAGAAAAATATGGATCTTTATAAAGAGTATCCGGCTCATATCGTGTTCTTGCGCCGCGCTTTCGCCGTAGTGGCTGGCGTGCTGGCTCTGCCGGTGATGCTGTTCTGGAAAGATCGTGCACGTTTTTACAGCTATCTGCACCGCGTGTGGGCGAAAACCAGCGAGAAGCCGGTGTGGATGGATCAGGCCGAGAAAGCGACCTGCGATTTCTACTGATACGAAGACTACACATAGCAATAAAAAAACCGCCAACAGCAATGTGGCGGTTTTTTTGTCCCTCAAGATTCGCGGTCCGTTGGGTGGTTTTGCAGCCCCTACCCGGGATTTTTATCATACCCTCCTGTAAGGAGATGGCAATCCCTCGAAGCCTTTATAAATTCCTAATTTTATTCGAGTATCTTACCTTCTCAGCGGATGTTAATTATGATGCTGCGTCCCTTTCCGCCATCTCGCAAATGGGCATCGGTCCTGGGAAAGGTGTATTTACAGCCGTAAAGCAGCCCGCCTACCCGGGCTTGTGTCCACCGACTTATCACCGGTGGTGAACGGTGGAGCGGTTAGCAGCAGGGACCGCATAATGAAACGCTATTTTTGCATCGCGTTCATTGTCGCCAGCGTACTCGTTGTAAAGAGCGATGAGCCGAATGGGTTTGTCGTTTTATCCACGATAGCGCAGGACAAGTAGCGCCAAGGCCGCCTCGGGCGGCCTTTTTTATTTCATCCCGTCTACACTTCATGGCAAAGTAGTTCAATGCATGCTTTTTCCTTTTACGGCATGCCCTTACGGACATAATGGATAATTGCCTGGAGTTTTATGCCCACCCATCTGGTTTGGTTTCGTGCGGACCTGCGCGTACATGACAACATCGCCCTTGCGGCAGCCTGCCGCGCCAAAGACGCTAACGTATTGGCACTGTTTATGGCCACGCCCGAGCAGTGGCGGCAGCACGATATGGCCCCCCGGCAGGCGGCCTTGCTCCGGGCGTATCTGAACGATCTGCAGCACTCGCTTGCCGGAAAAGGCATACCGCTTCTCTATAAAGAGGTGGGTGATTTTGCCGCACAGCTTCAGACGGTGCAGGAGATCTGTAAGCAGCACAAGGTCACGCATCTTTTTTACAACTATCAGTACGAATTCAACGAGCAGCAGCGCGACCGTCAGCTGGAGAAGATGCTGGAAGGGGTGGTCTGCGAAGGGTTTGATGACAGCGTGATGCTGGCACCGGGCAGCGTGATGACCGGCAACCACGAGATGTATAAAGTTTTTACTCCGTTCAAAAATGCCTTTATCAAACGTCTGAAAGAGGCGCTGCCGGAGTGCGTTGCCGCGCCTGCCGTGCGAGGCGAAGCTATAAAAGAGCTGCCTGAGCTGACGTTTGATTACCCTCAGCAGCCGTTTGATGAAACGCTGTTCCCCGCCGATGAGAAATCTGCCATCGCCCAACTGCGCCAGTTCTGCAAGCAGGACGCGGCCAGTTACGACGCGCGTCGGGATTTTCCCGCCATCGAGGGTACCAGCCGCCTGTCGGCCTGTCTGGCGCTGGGTGCGATCTCACCGCGCCAGTGTTTGCATCGTCTGCTGGCGGAGCAGCCGCAGGCGTTGGATGGCGGCGCAGGGTCTGTCTGGCTGAATGAGCTTATCTGGCGCGAGTTTTATCGTCATCTGATGACCTTTCATCCTGGTTTGTGTAAGCATCGGCCCTTCATTGGCTGGACCGATAATGTAAAGTGGCAATCGAATGATAAGCAGCTGAAAGCCTGGCAAAGCGGGCAGACGGGCTATCCGATAGTCGATGCCGCCATGCGTCAGCTTAATGAGACGGGGTGGATGCACAACCGCCTGCGGATGATTACCGCCAGCTTTCTGGTGAAGGATCTGCTTATCGACTGGCGTATCGGAGAGCGCTATTTTATCTCTCAGCTGATCGATGGCGATCTCGCGGCGAATAACGGCGGCTGGCAGTGGGCGGCCTCTACCGGCACCGATGCCGCACCCTATTTCCGGATTTTCAATCCGACCACGCAGGGGCAAAAATTTGATGCGGACGGCGAGTTTATCCGCCGCTGGGTTCCTGAACTTAACGGTATACCTGCTAAAGCGATCCACGAACCGTGGGCATGGGCGGATAAACAGCGTGTAAAGCTGGATTACCCTCGTCCGATTGTCGACCATAAACAGGCGCGTGTCGCCACGCTGGCGGCGTACGAAGCTGCCCGCAAAGCATAAGAGAGTGATGATGAAAAACAGCGAACTGGAAAGCCTGATTAACGAAAAACTGAACAGTACCTCCTTCAGCGATTACGGCCCGAACGGGCTCCAGGTTGAAGGCCGTGAGACGGTGCAAAAAATTATCACCGGCGTGACGGCAAGCCAGGCGCTGCTGGACGAGGCCGTTCGTCAGAACGCCGACGCGGTGATTGTTCATCACGGTTACTTCTGGAAAAACGAATCGCCGATTATTCGTGGGATGAAGCGCAATCGCCTGAAAACGCTGCTGGCAAATGACATCAACCTGTACGGCTACCATCTGCCGCTGGATGCGCACCCGGAGCTCGGCAACAACGTCCAGCTGGCGCAGCTACTGGGGATTACCGTGATGGGTGAAATTGAGCCGCTGGTGCCGTGGGGCGAGCTGGCGATGCCGGTTCCGGGGCTGGAGCTGGCCTCGTGGATTGAAGCGCGCCTGGGCCGTCGTCCGCTGTGGAGCGGTGATACCGGTCCGGATACGGTGAAGCGTGTCGCATGGTGTACCGGTGGCGGTCAGGGCTTTATCGACAGCGCCGCGCGCTTCGGCGTCGATGCTTTTATCACCGGCGAGGTTTCCGAGCAGACCATTCATTCGGCGCGTGAACAGGGGCTGCATTTTTACGCCGCTGGCCATCACGCCACCGAGCGCGGCGGCATTCGCGCCCTCAGCGAGTGGCTGACGGAAAATACCGATCTGGATGTGACCTTTATTGATATCCCTAACCCAGCCTGACGAGAGGTAGTTAAGTGCAGCGAGCGCGTTGTTATCTTCTGGGTGAAACCGCAGTGGTTCTGGAGCTTGAACCACCGGTGACGCTTGCCACGCAAAAGCGTATCTGGCGGCTGACCCAGCGTCTGGCCGACATGCCTGAAGTGGTTGAGACCATTCCGGGTATGAATAACATAACCGTCGTGCTGCGTAGCCCGCATACCCTGGCGCTGGATGCCATTGAACGTTTGCAGCGCTGGTGGGAAGAGAGTGAGGCGCTGGAACCGGAGTCGCGTGCCATTCAGATCCCGGTCGTTTATGGCGGTACGGGTGGGCCAGATCTTGGCGTGGTGGCAGACCACTGCGGATTAACAGAAAAGCAGGTTGTTGAGCTGCACAGTTCGGTTGACTACGTGGTCTGGTTCCTTGGGTTTCAGCCCGGATTCCCGTATCTGGGCGGATTATCTCCCCGGCTGCATACGCCACGCCGTGCCGAGCCGCGCGTGAGCGTGCCGGCGGGGACGGTGGCTATCGGCGGTGAGCAGACCGGCGTTTATCCGCTGACATCGCCTGGCGGCTGGCAGCTTATAGGGCATACCGCTACACCGTTATTTGAACCCGGGCTGGAGACGCCAATACTCTTGCGTCCCGGGGATACCCTTCGCTTTATTCCGCAGAAGGAGGGTGTATGTTAACGCTTATTCGCGCCGGGCTTTACACCTCCGTACAGGATGCCGGTCGCTTTGGTCTGCGCCAGTCGGGCGTGAGCTACTGCGGTGCGCTTGACCGTCCTTCGCTGGAGATTGCCAACCTGCTTGTGGGCAACGAAGGCAGCACGGCGGCGCTAGAAATTACGCTGGGTCAGTGTGTGATTGAGTTTGGTCAGGAAACCTGGTTTGCCTTAACCGGCGCAGGGTGTGATGCGACGCTGGATGGCAAAGCGGTGTGGACCGGCTGGCGGCTGCGGGCGAAAGCCGGGCAGCGCCTGACGCTCAAACGTCCGCTGCACGGCGTGCGTAGCTATCTCGCGGTGGCTGGCGGCATTGACGTGCCGGAGGTGCTGGGTTCATCCAGTACCGATCAGAAGGCCGGGATCGGCGGTCACGAAGGACGTTTGTTGCGCGACGGCGATCGGCTGGCAATCAAACCCTCCGCGCGCCATTTCTCGACCACGCAGGGCGTAAAACAGCTGCTGTGGGGAAACCAGATCCGCGCCTTACCGGGGCCGGAATATCATGAGTTTGACGAGGCTTCTAAAGAGTCCTTCTGGCGTGCGCCGTGGAAGATCAGCCCGCAGAGTAACCGCATGGGCTACCGCCTTCAGGGGCAGCCGCTGACCCGCACGACGGACCGGGAGCTGCTTTCCCACGGTTTATTGCCTGGGGTTATTCAGGTGCCGGGAAACGGTCAGCCCATCGTATTAATGAACGATGCGCAAACTACCGGCGGCTATCCGCGCATTGCCTGCATCATTGAAGCGGATCGCTACCATCTGGCGCAAATTCCCCTCGGCCAGCCGATTCACTTCGTGCAGTGTTCGCTGGAGGAGGCGCTTAAGGCGCGGCAGGATCAGCAGCGTTATCTTGAACAGCTGGCGTGGAGGCTTGATGGTAAAGATTGATTTGAACGCCGATCTGGGGGAGGGCGGAAGCGCAGATGCTCAACTGATGATGCTGGTCTCCTCGGTCAATATCGCCTGCGGCTTTCACGCGGGTGATGCCCAAACCATGCTGGAGAGCGTGCGTAATGCCATTAAAAACGGCGTCGCGATTGGGGCTCACCCCAGCTTTCCCGATCGGGAAAACTTTGGCCGCACGGCGATGGATCTTCCCCCTGAGACGGTCTACGCTCAGGTGCTCTACCAGATCGGCGCGCTGGAGGCGATGGTGCGCGCCCAGAACGGCGTGATGCGCCACGTGAAGCCGCACGGCATGCTCTACAACCAGGCGGCGAAAGATGCGGATCTGGCGGACGCCATTGCCCGCGCGGTGCGGGACTGTAATCCGCAGCTGATTCTGGTAGGCCTTGCGGGCAGCCAGCTGATTCGTGCCGGAGAACGGCTGGGCCTGACCACCCGTCAGGAAGTGTTTGCCGATCGGGGATACCAGCCGGACGGAAGCCTGGTGCCGCGGACGCAGGCCGGGGCGCTGATTACCGACGAAGCTAAAGCGCTGGCGCAGACGCTGGAGATGGTGCGCGCCGGGCGGGTGATCGCCGTGGACGGAACACCGGCAAACGTGCAGGCCGATACGGTATGTTTACACGGCGATGGCGAGCATGCGCTCCAGTTCGCGCGCCGCTTGCGGGCAGCGTTCTCTGAAGAGGGTATCCTCGTCAGCGCCGAATAATGACGATAAGGACACAAAAATGCCTGAAGGTCCGGAGATCCGCCGCGCGGCGGATAGCCTGGAGGCGGCGATAAAGGGCAAACCCCTGACGGATGTCTGGTTTGCTTTTCCTCAACTGAAACCGTTTGAATCACAGCTGGTGGGCCAGACGGTGACCCATATTGAAACGCGCGGCAAAGCCTTGCTTACGCACTTTTCCCATAACCTGACGTTATATAGCCATAACCAGCTTTACGGCGTCTGGCGCGTGGTGGAGGCGGACGAGCAGCCGCAAACCACTCGCGTGCTGCGCGTCAGGCTGCAAACGGCGGATAAAGCGATCCTACTCTATAGCGCGTCGGATATCGAAATGCTTACGCCGGAGCAGCTGCTGACGCACCCGTTTCTGCAGCGGGTCGGGCCGGACGTGCTGGACATGCGCCTGACGGCGAGCGACGTGAAGGCCCGGCTGTTATCACCTAAATTCCGTAACCGACAGTTTTCCGGTTTGTTCCTCGACCAGGCCTTTCTGGCCGGGCTGGGCAACTACCTGCGGGTAGAGATCCTCTGGGAAGTCGGGCTGGCGGCGCAGCATAAAGCGTCTGAGCTGAATGATGAACAGCTGGAGGCGTTGTCCCACGCGCTGCTGGATATTCCGCGGCTCTCGTACAACACGCGCGGCGTGGCGGATGAGAACACGCATCACGGGGCGCTGTTCCGGTTCAAGGTGTTTCATCGGGCGGGGAAGAAGTGCGAGCGATGCGGCGGGATTATCGACAGGATTATGCTCTCTTCCAGACCTTTTTACTGGTGCCCGCACTGCCAGAAATAAAAGTAAAACGGTAACCCTTGGGTTACCGTTTTTAATGTTTTCACCCTCACCCTGTGGGAGAGGGCCGGGGTGAGGGCATCAGGCCGCACCCAACATCTTTTAGCGCTTCAGGTCAGACTTAAAATCACGCTGCTCGTAGCCGGTATACAGCTGACGAGGACGGGCGATTTTCATGCCTTCGCTGTGCATTTCGTTCCAGTGCGCAATCCAGCCTACGGTACGGGCCATAGCGAAGATCACGGTGAACATGGAAGACGGAATGCCCATCGCTTTCAGAATAATGCCAGAGTAGAAATCGACGTTCGGGTAGAGTTTCTTCTCGATGAAGTACGGGTCGTTCAGTGCGATGTGTTCCAGCTCCATCGCCACTTCCAGCAGATCATCTTTGGTACCCAGCTCTTTCAGCACTTCGTGGCAGGTCTCACGCATGACGGTGGCGCGCGGGTCGTAGTTTTTGTAAACACGGTGACCGAAGCCCATCAGGCGGAAGGAGTCATTCTTGTCTTTCGCGCGACGCACGAACTCAGGAATGTGCTCAACGGTGCTGATCTCTTCCAGCATCTTCAGTGCCGCTTCGTTCGCGCCGCCGTGCGCCGGTCCCCACAGGGAAGCGATGCCCGCAGCGATACAGGCGAACGGGTTCGCGCCTGAAGAGCCCGCGGTACGGACGGTAGAGGTAGAGGCGTTTTGTTCGTGGTCAGCGTGCAGGATCAGAATACGGTCCATTGCGCGTTCCAGCACCGGGTTCACTTCGTACTCTTCGCACGGTGTGGAGAACATCATGCGCAGGAAGTTACCCGCGTAAGAGAGGTCATTGCGCGGATACACAAACGGCTGGCCGATGGAGTATTTGTAGCACATCGCCGCCATGGTCGGCATTTTGGACAGCAGGCGGAACGCCGCGATATCACGGTGACGCGGGTTATTCACGTCAAGGGAGTCGTGGTAGAACGCCGCCAGCGCACCGGTGATACCGCACATCACCGCCATCGGGTGAGAGTCACGGCGGAACGCATGGAACAGACGGGTAATCTGCTCATGGATCATGGTGTGACGGGTCACGGTGGTTTTGAATTCATCGTACTGTGCCTGCGTTGGTTTTTCGCCGTTCAGCAGGATGTAGCACACTTCCAGATAGTTGGATTCGGTGGCTAACTGATCGATGGGGAAGCCGCGATGGAGCAGGATACCTTCGTCACCGTCAATGTAGGTGATTTTGGATTCGCAAGATGCGGTAGAGGTAAATCCAGGGTCAAAGGTGAATACACCTTTAGAGCCCAGCGTACGGATATCAATAACATCCTGACCGAGCGTGCCTTTTAGCACATCCAGTTCAATAGCAGTGTCACCATTTAGGGTGAGCGTTGCCTTTGTATCAGCCATTTACGGTCTCCTTAGCGCCTTATGCTTAAGACTGCGCTTTACCGGATTTGCTTTCAGCTGTTAATCACCGTTACCAGATTGTTATTTGGCTTTCCGCTCAGCTCACGAGGACAAACCAGGGTACAGAGCTATGGCGCCTTGCAGGTAAACGAATGAAATATCAGTGAAACCACAGCAAATCAGCGTTTTTGCAGTCCGAATTATTCAAACCTGTATATCACTAATAACTGTCCTGATAACTTCGGTCAATACCATCACACTGTTACATAACTATTTGTCAGGTGAAAGAGAGACCTCATAACTTTTGCGCATTATATGCCTTTTCTGATGACGTTTGTAACAATATTGTTTAACATTTGTCAAATCAGATGATTAAAAATTAAAAAGATGTTGTTATCGTGACCCTGATCACTGTTCCAGAGAAAACCCGACAAACTGTATGTAGGTTAATTGTAATGATTTTGTGAACGGCCTATACTGCCGCCAGGTCTCCGGAACACCCTGCAATCCCGAGCCACCCAGCGTTGTAACGTGTCGTTTAAGCATCTGGAAGCAGTGTTTTGCATGACGCGCAGTTATAGAAAAGGAACGCTGCTTGACCCGCATCGCAGTCCGGAGGAAGGAAACAATAAGAACAGCATGTGGGCGTTATTCATGATAAGAAATGTGAAAAAACAAAGACCTGTCAATCTGGATCTCAAAACGATCCGGTTCCCTGTAACAGCAATAGCGTCCATTCTGCACCGTGTTTCTGGTGTGATTACGTTTGTGGCGGTCGGTATTTTGCTGTGGTTACTGGGCACCAGCCTCTCTTCCCCTGAAGGATTCCTCCAGGCCTCTGCCATCATGAACAGCTTCTTCGTGAAATTCATCATGTGGGGCATTCTGACCGCGCTGGCGTACCACGTCGTTGTGGGTGTTCGCCATATGCTGATGGACTTTGGCTACCTGGAAGAGACTTTCGAAGCCGGGAAACGCTCCGCTAACATTTCATTTGTGATTACTGTCGTGCTTTCACTTCTCGCAGGAGTTCTCGTATGGTAAGCAACGCCTCCGCATTAGGACGCAACGGCGTACATGACTTCATTCTGGTCCGTGCTACCGCCATCGTTCTCACTCTTTACATCATCTATATGATCGGTTTCTTCGCGACCAGCGGCACGCTGACGTGGGAAATCTGGAGTGGGTTCTTTGGATCCGCCTTCACCAAAGTGTTCACCCTGCTGGCTCTGTTCTCCATCCTTATTCATGCGTGGATTGGCATGTGGCAGGTGTTGACCGATTACGTTAAACCGCTGGCGATTCGCCTCCCACTGCAGCTGGCCATTGTTGTTGCACTGGTGGTTTACGTTATTTATGGATTCGTTGTGGTGTGGGGTGTGTAATGAAACTGCCAGTCAGAGAATTTGATGCTGTTGTAATTGGTGCCGGTGGCGCAGGTATGCGTGCCGCACTGCAAATTTCCCAGAGCGGCCAGACCTGTGCGCTGCTCTCTAAAGTTTTCCCGACCCGTTCCCACACTGTGTCTGCGCAGGGCGGTATCACCGTTGCGCTGGGTAACTCCCACGAAGATAACTGGGAATGGCACATGTACGACACGGTAAAAGGTTCCGACTACATCGGCGACCAGGATGCCATCGAATATATGTGTAAAACCGGCCCGGAAGCGATTCTGGAGCTGGACCACATGGGTCTGCCGTTCTCCCGTCTGGAAAATGGCACTATCTATCAGCGTCCGTTTGGCGGCCAGTCGAAAAACTTCGGCGGCGAGCAGGCGGCACGTACCGCGGCGGCGGCTGACCGTACCGGTCACGCACTGCTGCATACCCTCTATCAGCAGAACCTGAAAAATCATACCACCATCTTCTCCGAGTGGTACGCGCTGGATCTGGTGAAAAATGCCGATGGCGCAATCGTCGGCTGTACCGCGCTGTGCATCGAAACCGGTGAAGTGGTTTACTTCAAAGCCCGTGCTACCGTGCTGGCTACCGGCGGTGCAGGCCGTATCTATCAGTCCACCACCAACGCCCACATCAACACCGGTGACGGTGTCGGTATGGCTATCCGCGCGGGCGTGCCGGTGCAGGATATGGAAATGTGGCAGTTCCACCCAACCGGTATCGCCGGTGCGGGCGTTCTGGTAACAGAAGGCTGCCGCGGTGAAGGTGGCTACCTGCTGAACAAACACGGCGAGCGCTTCATGGAGCGTTATGCCCCGAATGCGAAAGACCTGGCGGGTCGTGACGTGGTGGCGCGTTCCATCATGATCGAAATCCGTGAAGGCCGCGGCTGTGACGGCCCATGGGGTCCACACGCGAAGCTGAAGCTCGACCACCTGGGTAAAGAAGTTCTGGAGTCCCGTCTGCCGGGCATCCTGGAACTGTCCCGCACCTTCGCACACGTCGACCCGGTGAAAGAGCCGATTCCGGTTATCCCAACCTGCCACTACATGATGGGCGGTATTCCGACCAAAGTGACCGGTCAGGCGCTGACCGTAAACGAGCAGGGCGAAGACGTGGTTATTCCTGGCCTGTTCGCGGTAGGCGAAATTGCCTGCGTATCCGTACACGGTGCAAACCGTCTGGGCGGCAACTCCCTGCTGGACCTGGTGGTGTTTGGTCGTGCGGTGGGCCTGCATCTGCAGGAATCTATTGCCGAGCAGGGCGCGCTGCGTGACGCGACCGACGACGAAATTGATGCCTCTCTTGAGCGTCTCAACCGCTGGAACGGTAACCGCAACGGCGAAGATCCGGTGGAAATCCGTAAAGCGCTGCAGGAATGCATGCAGCACAACTTCTCGGTATTCCGTGAAGGCGACGCGATGGCCAAAGGTCTTGAGCAGCTGAAAGCGATCCGCGAGCGTCTGAAAAATGCCCGTCTGGACGACACCTCCAGCGAATTCAACACCCAGCGCGTTGAGTGCCTGGAGCTGGATAACCTGATGGAAACCGCGTTCGCGACGGCGATGTCGGCAAACTTCCGTACCGAAAGCCGTGGCGCGCATAGCCGCTTCGACTTCCCGGATCGTGATGACGAAAACTGGCTGTGCCATTCCCTGTATCTGCCAGAGTCGGAATCCATGACGCGTCGTAGCGTCAACATGGAACCGAAACTGCGTCCGGCGTTCCCGCCGAAGATTCGTACTTACTAATGCGGAGACAGGATAATGAAACTCGAATTCTTAGTTTATCGTTATAACCCGGATGTTGATGACGCTCCGCGTATGCAGGACTACACCCTGGAAGCGGAAGAAGGTCGCGACATGATGCTGCTGGATGCCTTAATCCAGCTGAAAGAAAAAGATCCTACGCTGTCGTTCCGCCGCTCCTGTCGTGAAGGGGTTTGCGGCTCTGACGGTGTGAACATGAACGGCAAAAATGGCCTGGCCTGCATCACGCCAATTTCAGCGCTGCAGCGTCCTGGTCAGAAAATTGTTATCCGTCCTCTGCCAGGCCTGCCGGTCGTGCGTGATTTGGTGGTAGACATGGGGCAATTCTATGCACAATATGAGAAGATTAAGCCTTACTTATTGAATAATGGGCAAAATCCACCCGCTCGTGAGCACTTACAGTCTCCTGAGCAGCGTGAAAAACTCGATGGGTTGTACGAGTGTATTCTCTGCGCATGCTGTTCAACGTCCTGCCCGTCGTTCTGGTGGAACCCGGACAAGTTTATCGGCCCGGCCGGTTTGCTGGCTGCCTATCGCTTCCTGATCGATAGCCGCGACACCGAAACCGATAGCCGTCTGGAAGGACTGAGTGACGCTTTCAGCGTATTCCGCTGCCATAGCATCATGAACTGCGTCAGTGTGTGTCCGAAGGGGCTGAACCCGACGCGCGCCATCGGCCATATTAAGTCGATGCTGCTGCAGCGCAGTGCGTAAGTAGTGAGAGGGGAGCGGTGTTCCCCTCACCCTAACCCTCTCCCTAAGGGAGAGGGGACAGATTGCAGGAAATCTTTAAAAACTGCCGACGGCATTCCCCCTCTCCCTTAGGGAGAGGGTAGGGGTGAGGGTAAAGACCCTTAGACAGTTTCTAAAGGTTCCTTCGCGGGCCAAAGTAAAAGAGCTCGCAGGTGAACCCCGGCACGTACACGTGGTGTGCGTGGTAGTTTCTACGGCGAAAGTAAGCATAAAAATGCTTAAGGGATCACGATGCAGAACGGCGCAATGAAAGCCTGGCTGGACTCTTCTTTCCTTTCTGGTGCGAACCAGAGCTGGATTGAACAGCTCTATGAAGACTTCTTAACCGATCCTGACTCAGTGGACGCAAACTGGCGTTCCATGTTCCAGCAGTTGCCTGGCACAGGGGTCAAACCGGATCAATTCCATTCCAAAACACGTGATTATTTCCGTCGTCTGGCGAAGGATGCCTCACGTTACTCTTCTGCGATTTCCGACCCTGACACCAATGCGAAGCAGGTTAAAGTCCTGCAGCTTATCAACGCTTATCGCTTCCGCGGTCACCAGCATGCGAATCTCGATCCGCTGGGACTGTGGAAACAAGACCGTGTGGCCGATCTCGATCCGGCATATCACGATCTGACCGAGGCCGATTTCCAGGAAAGCTTTAACGTAGGTTCCTTTGCCATCGGCAAAGACACGATGAAGCTGGGCGATCTGATTGACGCGCTCAAGCAAACCTACTGCGGCTCCATCGGCGCGGAATACATGCACATTACCTCTACCGAAGAGAAGCGTTGGATCCAGCAGCGCATCGAATCCGTAGCGGGCCACGCGACCTTCTCGGCTGACGAGAAAAAACGCTTCCTGAACGAACTGACCGCAGCGGAAGGGCTTGAGCGCTATCTGGGCGCGAAATTCCCGGGCGCAAAACGCTTCTCGCTGGAAGGCGGCGATGCGCTGGTGCCGATGCTGAAAGAGCTGATTCGTCACGCAGGCAAGAGCGGCACCCGTGAAGTGGTTCTGGGCATGGCGCACCGTGGTCGTCTGAACGTGCTGGTCAACGTGCTGGGTAAAAAACCTCAGGACCTGTTCGACGAGTTCGCGGGCAAACATAAAGAACACCTCGGCACCGGCGACGTGAAGTACCACATGGGCTTCTCGTCAGATATTGAAACCGAAGGCGGTCTGGTTCACCTGGCGCTGGCGTTTAACCCGTCACACCTGGAAATCGTTAGCCCGGTGGTTATCGGTTCCGTGCGTGCGCGTCTGGATCGTCTGGACGAGCCGAGCAGCAATAAAGTACTGCCAATTACCATCCACGGTGATGCGGCTGTAACAGGGCAGGGCGTAGTTCAGGAAACCCTGAACATGTCGAAAGCGCGTGGTTACGAAGTGGGCGGTACCGTTCGCATCGTGATTAACAACCAGGTGGGCTTTACCACCTCTAACCCGCTTGACGCGCGTTCTACCCCGTACTGCACCGACATCGGTAAGATGGTGCAGGCGCCAATCTTCCACGTTAACGCGGATGATCCGGAAGCCGTTGCTTTCGTTACCCGTCTGGCGCTGGACTTCCGTAATACCTTTAAACGCGATGTGTTCATTGACCTCTTCTGCTACCGCCGTCACGGCCACAACGAAGCGGACGAGCCAAGTGCAACCCAGCCGTTGATGTATCAGAAAATCAAAAAACACCCGACCCCGCGCAAAATCTATGCTGACAAGCTGGAGAGCGACAAAGTGACGACGCTGGAAGATGCGACCGAAATGGTCAACCTCTACCGCGACGCGCTGGATGCGGGTGAATGCGTGGTCAAAGAGCTGCGCCCGATGAACATGCACTCCTTTACCTGGTCGCCGTACCTCAACCACGAGTGGGATGAGAGCTACCCGAACAAGGTTGAGATGAAGCGCCTGCAGGAGCTGGCTAAACGCATCAGCACCGTACCGGACGCTATCGAGATGCAGTCTCGCGTGGCGAAAATCTACGCTGACCGTCAGTCCATGGCGGCAGGCGAGAAGCTGTTCGACTGGGGCGGCGCGGAAACGCTGGCCTACGCAACGCTGGTTGACGAAGGCATTCCTGTTCGTCTGTCCGGTGAAGATGCCGGCCGTGGGACCTTCTTCCACCGTCACGCGGTTGTTCACAACCAGTCCAACGGTTCAACCTACACCCCGCTGCAGCACGTGCACAACGGTCAGGGCCAGTTCAAGGTCTGGGACTCCGTGCTGTCTGAAGAAGCGGTTCTGGCCTTCGAATACGGTTACGCCACCGCAGAACCACGCACTTTGACCATCTGGGAAGCGCAGTTCGGTGACTTTGCCAACGGTGCGCAGGTGGTTATCGACCAGTTCATCTCATCCGGCGAGCAGAAGTGGGGCCGTATGTGTGGCCTGGTAATGCTGCTGCCGCACGGTTATGAAGGTCAGGGTCCGGAGCACTCCTCCGCGCGTCTGGAACGTTATCTGCAGCTCTGCGCCGAGCAGAACATGCAGGTCTGCGTGCCGTCCACCCCGGCTCAGGTCTACCACATGCTGCGTCGCCAGGCGCTGCGCGGTATGCGCCGTCCGCTGGTGGTGATGTCGCCGAAATCCCTGCTGCGTCACCCGCTGGCCGTGTCCAGCCTGGACGAACTGGCGAATGGCACCTTCCTGCCAGCCATCGGTGAGATTGACGAGCTGGATCCGCAGGGCGTGAAGCGCGTAGTGATGTGTTCTGGTAAGGTTTATTACGACCTGCTGGAACAGCGCCGCAAGAACGATCAGAAAGATGTCGCCATCGTGCGTATCGAACAGCTTTATCCGTTCCCGCATCAGGCGATGCAGGAAGTGCTGAAACAATATGCTCACGTACATGATTTTGTCTGGTGCCAGGAAGAGCCGCTTAACCAGGGCGCATGGTACTGCAGCCAGCATCATTTCCGTGAAGTGATTCCATTTGGGTCAGCCCTGCGTTATGCAGGTCGCCCGGCCTCCGCCTCTCCGGCGGTAGGGTATATGTCCGTTCACCAGAAGCAGCAACAAGATCTGGTCAATGACGCGCTGAACGTCGATTAATTAAAGGATACAAAATGAGTAGCGTAGATATTCTTGTTCCCGACCTGCCTGAATCCGTAGCAGATGCGACCGTCGCTACCTGGCACAAAAAACCAGGCGATGCCGTTAAGCGCGATGAAGTGCTGGTAGAAATCGAAACTGACAAAGTGGTACTGGAAGTACCGGCTTCGGCGGATGGCGTTCTGGACGCGGTGCTGGAAGATGAAGGTACTACCGTAACCTCTCGTCAGATCCTGGGTCGCCTGCGTGAAGGCAACAGCGCGGGCAAAGAGTCCAGCGCGAAATCTGAAGAGAAAGCCTCTACGCCGGCTCAGCGCCAGCAGGCTTCTCTGGAAGAACAGTCTAACGACGCCCTCAGCCCGGCGATCCGTCGCCTGCTGGCTGAACACAGCCTCGACCCGGCAGCCATCAAAGGCACCGGTGTGGGCGGCCGTCTGACCCGCGAAGACATTGACAAACACCTTGCGAAAGCGCCAGCTCAGGCAGAAGCGAAAGCCCCTGCGGCAGCACCAGCAGCACAGCCTGCTCTGGGTGCCCGCAGCGAAAAACGCGTGCCGATGACCCGCCTGCGCAAGCGCGTGGCCGAGCGTCTGCTGGAAGCGAAAAACTCCACCGCGATGCTGACCACCTTCAACGAAGTGAACATGAAGCCAATCATGGACCTGCGCAAGCAGTACGGTGACGCGTTTGAAAAACGTCACGGTATCCGTCTGGGCTTTATGTCCTTCTACGTGAAGGCGGTAGTTGAAGCGCTGAAACGCTACCCGGAAGTGAACGCGTCTATTGACGGCGATGATGTGGTTTACCACAACTACTTCGACGTCAGCATGGCGGTTTCTACTCCACGCGGCCTGGTAACGCCGGTTCTGCGTGATGTGGATACCCTGGGTATGGCTGACATCGAGAAAAACATTAAAGAGCTGGCTGTTAAAGGCCGCGACGGCAAGCTGACCGTAGACGACCTGACCGGCGGTAACTTCACCATTACCAACGGCGGCGTATTCGGCTCGCTGATGTCTACCCCGATCATTAACCCGCCGCAGAGCGCGATCCTGGGTATGCATGCCATTAAAGATCGCCCTATGGCGGTAGACGGTAAAGTTGAGATCCTGCCAATGATGTACCTGGCGCTCTCTTACGATCACCGCCTGATCGACGGCCGCGAGTCCGTGGGCTTCCTGGTCGCGATTAAAGAGCTGCTGGAAGATCCAACCCGTCTGCTGCTGGACGTCTAGTTTTGCAGTCTTGCCCGGCGGCGTATGGCTGCCGGGCCAATAAAAGCACGACCTAACGATTACCTGAAGGATGGATAGAACACATGAACTTACATGAATATCAGGCCAAACAGCTGTTTGCCCGGTATGGCTTACCGGCTCCGGTGGGTTATGCCTGTACTACCCCGCGTGAAGCAGAAGAAGCCGCATCTAAAATCGGTTCCGGCCCTTGGGTAGTTAAGTGTCAGGTTCACGCTGGTGGCCGTGGTAAAGCGGGCGGTGTGAAGGTTGTTAAGAGCAAAGAAGAGATTCGTGCGTTTGCTGAACATTGGCTCGGCAAGCGTCTGGTAACGTACCAGACAGATGCGAACGGCCAGCCGGTTAACCAGATCCTGGTTGAAGCGGCGACCGACATCGCAAAAGAACTGTATTTGGGCGCGGTTGTTGACCGTAGCTCCCGTCGCGTGGTGTTCATGGCGTCTACCGAAGGCGGCGTGGAAATCGAAAAAGTGGCGGAAGAAACCCCGCACCTGATCCACAAAGTGGCAATCGATCCGCTGGCGGGCCCAATGCCTTACCAGGGTCGCGAGCTGGCGTTCAAACTGGGCCTGGAAGGCAAGCTGGTTCAGCAGTTCACCAAGATCTTCATGGGTCTGGCAAACATCTTCCTGGAGCGCGACCTGGCGCTGATCGAGATCAACCCGCTGGTGATCACCACTCAGGGCGACCTGATCTGCCTCGACGGCAAGCTGGGCGCTGACGGCAACGCGCTGTTCCGCCAGTCGGATCTGCGCGAAATGCGCGACCAGTCTCAGGAAGATCCGCGTGAAGCACAGGCTGCACAGTGGGAGCTGAACTACGTGGCGCTGGACGGCAACATCGGCTGCATGGTTAACGGTGCGGGCCTGGCAATGGGCACCATGGACATCGTTAAGCTGCACGGCGGTGAGCCAGCAAACTTCCTCGACGTAGGCGGTGGCGCAACCAAAGAGCGCGTAACCGAAGCGTTCAAAATCATTCTCTCTGACGACAACGTGAAGGCCGTTCTGGTTAACATCTTCGGCGGCATCGTTCGTTGCGACCTGATCGCCGACGGTATCATCGGTGCGGTAGAAGAAGTGGGTGTTAACGTTCCGGTTGTTGTGCGTCTGGAAGGTAACAACGCTGAACTCGGCGCGAAAAAACTGGCTGACAGCGGCCTGAATATTATTGCAGCGAAAAGTCTGACGGATGCAGCTCAGCAGGTTGTTGCCGCAGTGGAGGGGAAATAATGTCAGTTTTAATTAATAAAGATACCAAGGTTATCTGCCAGGGCTTCACCGGTAGCCAGGGGACTTTCCACTCCGAACAGGCGATTGCCTACGGCACGCAGATGGTTGGCGGCGTAACGCCAGGTAAAGGCGGTACCACGCACCTGGGCCTGCCGGTATTCAACACCGTGCGTGAAGCCGTAGAAGCGACGGGCGCAACCGCGACCGTGATCTACGTTCCGGCACCGTTCTGCAAAGACTCCATTCTGGAAGCGATCGACGCAGGCATCAAACTGATCATCACTATTACTGAAGGCATCCCGACGCTGGATATGCTGACCGTGAAGGTGAAGCTGGATGAAGCTGGTGTGCGTATGATTGGCCCGAACTGCCCTGGCGTTATCACCCCGGGCGAATGCAAAATCGGCATCATGCCTGGCCACATTCACAAGCCGGGTAAAGTGGGCATCGTGTCCCGTTCCGGTACGCTGACCTATGAAGCCGTTAAGCAGACCACCGATTACGGCTTCGGCCAGTCCACCTGCGTGGGCATCGGCGGTGACCCGATCCCGGGCTCTAACTTCATCGACATCCTGAAGCTGTTCCAGGAAGATCCACAGACCGAAGCGATCGTGATGATCGGTGAGATCGGCGGTAGCGCGGAAGAAGAAGCCGCTGCTTACATCAAAGAACACGTGACCAAGCCAGTTGTCGGTTACATCGCGGGTGTGACCGCGCCGAAAGGCAAGCGTATGGGTCACGCGGGCGCGATCATCGCCGGTGGTAAAGGTACGGCTGATGAGAAATTCGCAGCGCTGGAAGCCGCAGGCGTGAAGACCGTTCGCAGCCTGGCGGATATCGGCGAAGCACTGAAATCCATCATTAAGTAAGTCCTCTCTGCTCCCCGAAAGGGGGGGCGTTGAAGTATAAAAATGTCCGTTTCGACATGGTTGGCCGCTGTAAAGCGGCCTTTTTTATTGCCTGCGTCTGGCGACTAGCGTGAACTTGTAATCATCGGTATTGAACACGTTGCGGCTGTATTCAAATACCCGCCCGTCCTTCAGAAACCCGCGGGAGACTTTTTCCAGGATCGGCTTTGCCGGATCGAGCGACAGTGCGGCGATCGCCTCCTCTGACGGCATGATCGGCACCAGCTCCTGTTCGCTGCGATCGATAACCAGCTTTTTGATCTGCTCAACGTAGTGGTATTTCGAATTCTCCATCACTTCCCAGGTGAGGTCGGGGAACAGGGCCAGCGGCATCCACGTTTCTTCCAGATTTACCGGTTTTTGTTTGATAAAGCGGACGCGTTTGACGTGCCAGACCTTATCGTCATGAGAGAGATTCAGCTTTTCGGCAAGTTTCGCATCGGCTTTCAGCACTTCGAAAATGCTCACCTCACTGTGGGTATCCACGTTCCGGTCCGCCAGTTTTTCGTAAAACCCGGTGAGCTGGTAAATGTCGTAATTGACGCGCTCTTCTTTTACGTAGGTGCCGCTGCCCTGAATGCTCTCGACGATCTGCTCTTCCGTAAGCAGCTTTAGCGCCTGTCTAACCGTGACGCGACTCACGTTGAATGCCTCCTGAAGGCTGGATTCCGTCGGTAACGCATCGCCAGGCTTTAACTCTCCCGCGCTGATTTTTTCGCGAAGCGCATCGGCTATTTGCCGGTACATCGGTTTGTTACCCATCGAATCTGCCTTTCTAATACCTTTGCATGGAATTATGCCTCTCACTTAAAATTTGTAAATAATACAACTTAAATACAAATTTGCATTGTTAGTGAAAATGATCACATAAATGTATTGTGTGACCTGCCACAATTGCCGCCAGACAATAACAACTTAAGTGTGAGGATCTTATGAACCTGACGACTCTGACCCACACCAGTGCTGTCTGCTTGCAGGCGCGCTATGCCAGCCGTGATGAGGCCATTCGCCAGCTTACAATGCGGCTGGTGGCGCTGGGCAAAATTACAGATGGCGATGCATTTTTGGCGGAGGTCTACCGTCGCGAATCGCAGGGGCCAACCGCCCTGGGTGAAGGGCTGGCTGTCCCGCATGGTAAATCGAGCGCGGTGAACGAAGCGGCTTTTGCGGTTGCTACGCTGTGCGAACCGCTGGATTGGGAGGGGGTGGACGGCCCTGAAAAGGTTGAGATGATCGTCCTGCTGGCCATCCCGCCAGCTGAAGCGGGATCCACGCATATCCAGGTGCTGACGGCGCTGACGTCTCGCCTTGCCGATGATGTCCTCCGGGAACGCGTTATGGCTGCAGAGACGGCAGAGGATCTGCTTGATGCGTTGAACGGTGTCTCGCAGGAAGACGAGGCTGATACGCGGGTGAATGCACCAACCGTCGTCTGTGTCACTGCCTGTCCGGCGGGGATCGCGCATACCTATATGGCCGCAGAGTACCTGGAAAAAGCGGGACGTAAGCTCGGCGTCAACGTGGTGGTCGAAAAGCAGGGGGCGAACGGTATTGAAGGGCGCATTACTGCCCAGCAGCTACAGGAGGCGAAAGCGTGTATTTTTGCCGCAGAAGTGGCGATCAAAGAGAGTGAGCGCTTTCAGGGGATCCCCGCCATTTCCGTGCCCGTTGCGGAACCCCTGCGCCATGCTGAAGCGTTGATTGAACGCGCGCTGGCGCTAAAGCCTTCTACCGATGCGCGCCATGCGCAGGTCGATACCGAAACGAAAAAGCGCGTTAAAACTGAACTCAAGCAGGCGCTTCTCAGCGGCATCTCTTTTGCGGTGCCGCTGATCGTCGCCGGCGGTACGGTGCTGGCCGTATCGGTACTGCTGGCGCAAATCCTTGGCCTGCAGCACCTGTTTGACCAGGAAAACTCGTGGCTTTGGATGTACCGCAAGCTTGGCGGCGGCATGCTCGGCATTTTGATGGTGCCTGTCCTGTCGGCCTACACCGCCTACTCGCTGGCGGATAAACCTGCGCTGACGCCGGGCTTTGCGGCCGGTCTGGCTGCCAACATGATCGGCTCCGGTTTTCTCGGCGCTATCGTCGGCGGGCTGATCGCGGGCTATCTGATGCGCTGGGTGAAAAACCACATCCGGCTCAGTAGCCGCTACAACGGCTTTTTAACTTTTTATCTCTATCCGGTGATTGGCGTGCTGGGCGCGGGCAGCCTGATGCTGTTTGTGATTGGCGAACCGGTGGCCTGGCTCAATAACACGCTCACCGTCTGGCTTAACGGTCTGTCCGGCGCGAATGCGCTGCTTCTGGGGGCAATCCTCGGGTTTATGTGCTCATTCGATTTGGGTGGCCCAGTCAACAAAGCCTCTTACGCGTTCTGCCTGGGGGCGATGGCGAACGGGGTATACGGTCCCTATGCCATCTTTGCTTCCGTCAAAATGGTCTCAGCCTTTACCGTCACGGCGTCAACGATGCTGGCACCGAAGCTGTTCAAGTCATTTGAAATTGAAACCGGCAAATCGACCTGGCTGCTCGGCCTCGCGGGCATTACCGAAGGGGCGATTCCGATGGCGATAGAAGATCCGCTTCGCGTTATTGGCTCATTTGTACTCGGATCCATGGTGACAGGCGCGGCTGTCGGTGCGATGGGGATCGGGTTGTCTACGCCGGGGGCCGGGATTTTCTCTCTTTTTTTACTTCACGATGCCGGGTTGGGTGGTGTGGTTGCTGCGGCGGGCTGGTTTGGCGCGGCGCTGGTGGGTACCGCTATCTCCACCCTGGTTCTGCTGCTCTGGCGACGCCAGGCGGTAAAAAAGGGCAACTACGTCACTGAAGACGCCTTATCGTAAAAACGCACAAACAGGAAACGAAGATGAAAGCTGTATCTCGCGTTCATATCACGCCGCATATGCACTGGGACCGTGAGTGGTACTTCACCACCGAAGAGTCGCGTATTCTTCTGGTCAATAATATGGAAGAGATCCTGACCCGTCTGGAGCAGGATGATGAGTACAAATACTACGTCCTCGATGGACAGACGGCGGTGCTGGAGGATTATTTTGCCGTTGTGCCCGAAAACCGCTCTCGCGTGAAGGCACTTGTCGAACGTGGAAAACTGATTATCGGCCCCTGGTATACCCAGACCGATACCACGATTGTGAGCGGCGAGTCGATTGTCCGCAACCTGATGTACGGCATCCGGGATTGTATGGCCTTCGGCGAGCCGATGAAAATCGGTTATCTCCCGGATTCGTTTGGCATGTCCTGCCAGCTTCCGCATATCTATAACGGGTTTGGCATTACCCGCACGATGTTCTGGCGCGGCTGTTCTGAACGCCACGGGACCGATAAAACCGAATTTCTCTGGCAGAGCCAGGACGGCAGTGAGGTCACGGCACAGGTGCTGCCGCTGGGCTACGCGATTGGTAAGTACTTACCGGAGGACGAAGCGGGGCTGCGAAGACGGCTCGACAGCTATTTCAAGATCCTGGAAAACGCCTCCGTCACTAAAGAGATTTTACTACCCAACGGCCACGACCAGATGCCGCTGCAGCAGAACATTTTCGCGGTGATGGATAAGCTTCGTGAAATCTATCCCCAGCGTCAATTCGTGATGAGTCGGTTCGAAGAGGTCTTTGAATATATCGACGCGCACCGCGATGAACTGGCGACGCTAAAAGGGGAGTTTATCGACGGGAGATACATGCGCGTTCACCGGACCATCGGCTCCACGCGCATGGATATCAAAATCGCCCACGCGCGTATTGAGAACAAAATTGTCAACATCCTGGAGCCGCTGGCGGCGCTTGCCTGGACGCTGGGCTTCGACTACCACCACGGCCTGCTGGAGAAGATGTGGAAAGAGATCCTCAAAAACCACGCTCACGACAGCATCGGCTGCTGCTGCAGCGACAAGGTGCATCGCGAGATTGTCTCCCGCTTTGAACTGGCTGAGGACATGGCAGATAACCTGGCGCGTTTCTTTATGCGCAAGATTGTCGACAACATGCCGCAAAGCTACGCCGATAAGCTGGTGATGTTCAACCTGATGCCCTGGCCGCGTGAAGAGGTGATGAACACCACGATTCGACTGCGCGCCAGCCAGTTCCGTCTGCGGGATGAGAAAGGCAATGAGATCCCGTATTTCATTCGCAGCGCGCGCGAGCTAGACCCGGGCCTCATTGACCGGCAGATTGTTCACTACGGCAATTACGAACCGTTTATGGAGTTTGATATTCAGCTCAGCCAGATACTGCCGGCGATGGGCTACCGTACGCTGTTTATCGAACCTAACGTGGCCGGGAAGGTGCTCTCTCCGGGGGTAAATACCGCATCCTTACTTGAAAACGCCTTCTGGCAGATTGACTTAAATGACGACGGTACGCTGCGCCTGCGCGACAAAGAAACCGGGCTTGTTTATGACCGCGTGCTGGAAATCGAAGAGAGCTCGGATGATGGCGATGAGTACGACTACTCACCTTCGCGGGAAGAGTGGAGACTCACTTCCACGCAGGGCGAGCATGAATTTGAGGTTACGCATGAAGGCTGGCAGAGCAGGGCGGTTATCCGCCATCGAATAGCCGTTCCGGCGAACCTGGCCGAACGCGCGGCGCGCCAGCGAAACGGCTATCTCGACGCTGAATTTGAGATTACGCTAAGCCATAACAGCAGACGCATTGACGTGGCGGTGCGCCTGGATAATCAGGCCAACGACCACCGCGTTCGCGTGCTCATCCCAACGCCGTTTATGACAGAGGAAGTGTTAGCGGATACGCAGTTTGGCTCGATCACTCGCCCGGTGCAGGACGCGGCGATGGAAAACTGGCGGGAGGAGGGGTGGAAAGAAGCGCCGGTTCCCGTCTGGAATTTACTTAACTACGCCGTATTGCAGGAAAAACGAAACGGGCTTGCGCTATTTACCGAGGGGCTGCGTGAATTTGAAGTCGTGGGCGATGAACAAAAAGCATTTGCTCTGACCTTGCTGCGCGGCGTGGGGGTACTCGGCAAAGAAGATCTGCTCCTGCGCCCCGGCAGACCATCCGGTATCAAAATGCCGGTCCCGGACTCTCAGGTGCGTGGTCCGTTAAGCTGTCGCTTTAGCCTCTTCAGCTTCAGCGGCTCGCCGGAAAACGCGGGTGTCGCGCAGCAGGCTCAATCGTGGTTAACGCCGGTGCAGTGTTATAACAAGATCCCCTGGGATGCAATGAAGCTGAATCGCGCGTCGTTGACCACGCCGGAAAGTTACAGCCTGTTAGCGCTTTCGCCAACGGGATGCGTACTCAGTGCGATCAAAAAAGCGGAAGATCGCGATGAGCTCATTCTTCGTCTGTTTAACCCTTCGCAGTCCAGAGCATGTGACGCGACGCTAGCCGTCAATCCGGGGGTGAAGCGGTGCTGCGAAACGGACATGAATGAACGGCTGAAGGACCACGGTGAAGACGAAGGCATTGTCGGGGCGTTCAAACCGGGACAGTCGCGAACCTTTAGCCTTCTTCTTGCCTGAGAACCGCTGATATCATTAAAAGGCTGCACTGTTTGCGGCCTTTTTCATTAATAGTCACTCCGCGGTGTTAAGTTAGGGGGGGATAAAAGTAAAATAAATGTAATTACGAAGGGTTGCATAAATGCCATGGAAAAATAACCCGGCCTGACTATGCTTTATTGTTTGCCGCGCATCGAAATGAGGCTTTTGTTTCGCGTTAATTAAAATCACTTCTGTTTATATTTTTTTTCGTCTTCGATAACCAATCACATCTTTACATGCACATATCATTAACATGGTTTTTACCATTCTTACCACGATTAAACATAGTTAACATCAAGGTTTGTTTTTGATTTAAATCAAAGTTTAATCCTTGGAAAAAGGTGTCGAAAAGCGCTAAATTGTCCCCGATCAAAATGGCCGAAAAGTGGTAATTTTGCTATAAATTGATCGCCGTCGAAAAACGTAAATGTGATTCAATAAAAACCTGTTTATTGTAAGGGTTTTGCAGCGTATTATATTTGCGGGATCAATTTGAGTTTTTTATTAACGTATTTGTAACCTCACGTCATCGTTTTTATCCTCCTTCAGGGTAATAACGACGACAAGGATGCGAATAATTTGTATTGGGGCATGCGTGTGGATCTCTCTCTGACGGGGTTCACTCTCGGAGTCTTCATGCGATGAGCAAGGAGTCATGATGTTAGATATAGTCGAACTGTCGCGCTTACAGTTTGCCTTGACCGCGATGTACCACTTCCTGTTTGTGCCACTGACGCTCGGTATGGCGTTCCTGCTGGCCATTATGGAAACGGTATACGTTCTCTCCGGCAAACAGATTTATAAAGATATGACCAAGTTCTGGGGCAAGTTGTTTGGTATCAACTTCGCGCTGGGCGTGGCAACCGGTTTGACCATGGAGTTCCAGTTCGGGACTAACTGGTCTTACTATTCCCACTATGTCGGGGATATCTTCGGTGCGCCGCTGGCCATTGAAGGTCTGATGGCATTCTTCCTCGAATCCACCTTTGTAGGTCTGTTCTTCTTCGGCTGGGACCGTCTGGGTAAAGTCCAGCATATGGCGGTGACCTGGCTGGTGGCATTAGGTTCGAACCTGTCCGCGCTGTGGATCCTGGTGGCGAATGGCTGGATGCAGAACCCTATCGCGTCTGATTTCAACTTCGAAACTATGCGTATGGAGATGGTCAGCTTTGCCGAGCTGGTCCTGAACCCGGTTGCGCAGGTTAAATTCGTTCACACCGTCGCCTCTGGCTACGTGTGCGGCGCGATGTTTGTACTGGGCATCAGCTCTTACTACATGCTGCGCGGTCGTGACTTCGCGTTTGCTAAGCGCTCCTTTGCTATCGCTGCAAGCTTCGGTATGGCAGCAATCCTCTCTGTTATCGTTCTGGGTGATGAATCCGGTTACGAAATGGGTGACGTGCAGAAAACCAAACTGGCTGCCATCGAAGCCGAATGGGAAACCCAACCGGCGCCTGCTGCCTTTACGCTGTTCGGCATTCCCGATCAGGACGCGCAGGAAAACCGCTTCGCCATTCAGATCCCTTACGCGCTGGGTATCATCGCCACCCGTTCTGTTGATAAGCAGGTGACAGGTCTGAAAGAGCTGATGGTTCAGCACGAAGAGCGTATCCGTAACGGTATGAAAGCCTACTCGCTGCTGGAACAGCTGCGTGCCGGTTCTACCGACCAGGCCGTTCGCGACCAGTTCAACAACGTGAAGAAAGATCTGGGTTACGGTCTGCTGCTGAAGCGTTATACCCCGAACGTTTCTGATGCGACAGAAGCGCAGATCCAGATGGCAACCAAAGATTCGATTCCACGCGTTGCGCCACTGTACTTCGCATTCCGTATCATGGTGGGCTGCGGCATCATCATGCTGCTGATCATTGCGGCGTCCTTCTGGTCCGTGATTCGCAACCGCATCGGCGAGAAAAAATGGCTGCTGCGCACCGCGCTGTACGGTATTCCACTGCCGTGGATCGCGATTGAATCCGGCTGGTTTGTTGCGGAGTACGGCCGTCAGCCATGGGCGATTGGTGAGGTACTGCCAACGGCGGTAGCGAACTCGTCCCTGACAGCGGGCGACCTGATCTTCTCCATGCTGCTGATCTGTGGTCTGTACACCCTGTTCCTGGTGGCTGAACTGTTCCTGATGTTCAAGTTCGCGCGCCTTGGCCCAAGCAGCCTGAAAACCGGTCGCTATCACTACGAGCAGTCTACTGCGACTACTCAGCCGGCACGCTAAGACAGGAGTCATCAAATGATCGATTATGAAGTATTGCGTTTTATCTGGTGGCTGTTGATCGGCGTTCTGCTGATCGGTTTCGCCGTCACGGATGGTTTCGACATGGGGGTGGGGATGCTCACCCGTTTCCTCGGTCGTAATGACACTGAGCGTCGAATCATGATCAACTCCATCGCCCCTCACTGGGACGGTAACCAGGTGTGGCTGATCACCGCTGGCGGCGCGCTGTTCGCTGCCTGGCCGATGGTCTACGCGGCTGCGTTCTCCGGCTTCTACGTGGCGATGATTCTGGTGCTGGCCTCTTTATTCTTCCGTCCGGTTGGTTTCGACTACCGTTCCAAGATTGAAGACACCCGCTGGCGCAACATGTGGGACTGGGGCATCTTCATCGGTAGCTTCGTTCCACCGCTGGTGATCGGCGTGGCGTTCGGTAACCTGCTGCAGGGCGTACCGTTCCACCTGGACGAATACATGCGTCTTTACTACACCGGTAACTTCTTCCAGCTGCTGAATCCGTTTGGTCTGCTGGCCGGCGTGGTGAGCGTGGCGATGATCATCACTCAGGGCGCAACCTATCTGCAGATGCGTACGGTTGGTGAACTGCACCTGCGTTCGCGCGCGACGGCTCAGGTCGCTGCGCTGGTCACGCTGGTCTGCTTTGCACTGGCCGGCGTGTGGGTGGTGTACGGCATCGATGGCTACGTGGTGACGTCTGCAATCAACCATACTGCGCCGTCTAATCCGCTGACCAAAGAAGTGGCGCGTCAGGCAGGTGCATGGCTGGTGAACTTTAACAATACCCCTGCGCTGTGGGCTATCCCGGCTCTGGGCGTATTGCTGCCGCTGCTGACCGTGTTGACGTCTCGTCTGGAGAAAGGCGCGCTGGCGTTCGTGTTCTCATCACTGACCCTGGCGTGCATCATCCTGACATCGGGTATCGCGATGTTCCCATTCGTCATGCCATCCAGCACCATGCTGAATGCTAGCCTGACCATGTGGGACGCAACGTCCAGCCATATGACGCTGAACCTGATGACGTATGTTGCTTGCGTGTTCGTTCCGATTGTTCTGGCCTACACCATCTGGTGTTACTGGAAAATGTTCGGTCGTATCACTAAAGAACATATCGAAAGCAACACCCACTCTATGTACTAAGTAAGGAGCTGAATATGTGGTATTTCGCATGGATTTTAGGGACGCTTCTTGCCTGTGCATTTGGTGTCATCACTGCCCTGGCGCTTGAGCACGTCGAAGCGACCAAAGCGGGTGAAGAAAAACACTGATGAATATTATCGCGACGCTTTACGCGGTAATGGACAAGCGCCCGTTACGGGCGCTTTCTTTAGTGATGGCATTACTGCTGGCAGGTTGTATCTTCTGGGACCCTTCGCGCTTTGCAGCGAAAACCAGCGAGCTTGAAATCTGGCACGGCTTCCTCATTATGTGGGCGGTGTGTGCAGGTGTGATCCACGGCGTGGGCTTTCGTCCGAAAGCCATTCACTGGCAGGGAATTTTTTGCCCTCTGATTGCCGATCTGGTGCTTCTCGCCGGTTTGATTTTCTTCTTCTTCTGAATAAGAAATGTCCGTTAACGTTATGGGCTTACCCGAGCCCATAAAAATTTACTCTCCGTTTACTTTCTCCCATTCCCAACCCTCTTTCCCGCGCGTATAGTAGCGAAGTTTAAAAGCATTAACTTTTGTTGCATTACCGGGATGTAAAGTGAATACAACGCTGTTTCGATGGCCGGTTCGTGTCTATTACGAAGATACCGATGCCGGTGGTGTGGTTTACCACGCCAGCTACGTTGCTTTTTATGAACGGGCACGCACAGAGATGCTGCGCCATCATCACTTTAGTCAACAGGTGCTGTTGGCTGAGCGAGTTGCCTTCGTGGTACGCAAGATGACGCTTGAGTATTTTGCGCCTGCCAGACTCGACGATATGCTCGAAGTCCAAACTGAAATTACATCAATGCGCGGGACCTCACTGGTTTTCACGCAGCGGATAGTCAACGCAGAGAATACCGTACTGAACTCAGCTGAAGTGCTGATTGTTTGTGTTGATCCAACCATAATGAAGCCTCGTGCGCTTCCTAAGTCTATTGTCGCGGAGTTTAAGCAGTGACTGACATGAATATCCTTGATTTGTTCCTGAAGGCAAGCCTTCTGGTTAAACTTATCATGTTGATTTTGATTGGTTTTTCAATCGCATCCTGGGCCATCATCATCCAGAGAACGCGTATCCTCAATGCCGCTGGCCGTGAAGCTGAAGCGTTTGAAGATAAGTTCTGGTCGGGTATTGAGCTTTCTCGTCTGTATCAGGAAAGCCAGGGACGCCGTGAAAACCTTACAGGCTCCGAGCAAATTTTTTATAGCGGTTTCAAAGAGTTTGCTCGTCTGCATCGTGCAAACAATCATGCGCCAGAAGCGGTGGTGGAAGGTGCCTCGCGTGCGATGCGCATCTCTATGAACCGCGAGCTGGAAAATCTCGAAACGCATATTCCATTTCTCGGCACTGTCGGTTCCATCAGCCCGTATATCGGCCTGTTTGGTACCGTGTGGGGGATCATGCACGCCTTTATCGCGCTGGGCGCGGTGAAGCAGGCGACGTTGCAGATGGTTGCACCGGGTATCGCTGAAGCACTGATTGCGACCGCTATCGGTCTGTTTGCGGCAATTCCGGCGGTTATGGCTTACAACCGTCTGAACCAGCGCGTGAACAAACTGGAACTGAACTACGACAACTTTATGGAAGAGTTCACTGCGATTCTGCACCGTCAGGCGTTTACCAGCACCGAGAGCAACAAGGGGTAAACCATGGCCAGATCGCGTGGACGAGGTCGTCGCGAGCTCAAGTCCGAAATCAATATCGTTCCACTGCTGGACGTCCTGCTGGTACTGCTGCTGATCTTCATGGCGACAGCGCCAATCATTACCCAGAGTGTGGAAGTGGATCTGCCGGATGCGACAGAATCACAGGCGGTGAGCACCAATGACGATCCTCCGGTTATCATTGAGGTTTCCGGCGTAGGGCAATACAGCGTCGTGGTAGAGAAAGATCGTATGGATCAGCTGCCGCCTGAGCAAGTGATTGCTGAAGCGCAGCGTCGCCTGGAGTCAAATCCGAAAACGGTCTTCTTAATCGGTGGCGCGAAAGACGTACCCTACGATGAAATTATTAAAGCGCTGAACTTGCTACATAGTGCGGGTGTTAAGTCAGTTGGCTTAATGACCCAACCTATTTGATCATCCGCGTAGTTTTTGGGAACCGATAGTGTCAAAGGCAACCGAACAGAACGACAAGCTTAAGCGAGCGATAATCGTCTCCGCAGTGCTGCACGTGATTCTCTTTGCAGCGCTGATCTGGAGTTCGTTCGACGAGCATATTGATGCATCAGCCGGCGGCGGTGGAGGGTCTTCCATTGACGCCGTGATGGTGGATCCCGGTGCGGTAGTACAGAACTATAATCGCGAACAACAGCAGAAGGCGAGTGCCAAACGGGCTGAAGAGCAGCGTGAAAAACAGTCGCAACAGCAGGCGGAAGAACTGCGTGAAAAGCAGGCCGCAGAGCAGGAGCGTCTGAAGCAGCTTGAGAAGGAGCGTTTGCAGGCGCAGGAAGCTGCGAAAGAGCAGGCGGAACAGCAGAAGCAAGCCGAAGAGGCCGCGAAAAAAGCCCAGGAACAGCAAAAGCAGGCGGAAGAGGCGGCAGCAAAAGCCGCAGCGGACGCGAAAGCACAGGCTGATGCCCAGGCAAAATTAGCGGCAGAAGCGGCGAAGAAAGCCGCTGCTGATGCCCAGAAGAAAGCTGAAGCGGAAGCCGCGAAGAAAGCCGCAGCTGATGCTCAGAAGAAAGCCGAAGCGGAAGCCGCGAAGAAAGCCGCAGCTGATGCTCAGAAGAAAGCCGAAGCGGAAGCCGCGAAAAAAGCCGCTCAGGAAGCAGAGAAGAAAGCTGCTGCCGAGGCCGCGAAGAAAGCGGCTGCGGCTGAGAAAGCGGCTGCAGAAAAAGCTGCCGCCGCTGAAAAAGCCGCTGCCGATAAAAAAGCTGCAGCTGAGAAGGCTGCTGCCGATAAGAAAGCTGCAGCTGAGAAGGCCGCTGCCGATAAGAAAGCTGCTGCTGATAAAGCGGCTGCCAAAAAGGCCGCTGCTGCTGAAAAAGCCGCTGCCGCCGCAGGGGTTGACGATCTGCTGGGCGATTTGAGCTCCGGTAAGAATGCACCGAAAACGGGCGGTGGGGCGAAAGGAAACAACGCAGCGCCGACGGGAAGTGGTAACACTAAGAGTAACGGTGCGACAGGGGCTGAAATCAACGGTTATGCCGCGCAGATTAAATCCGCTATTGAAAGCCGATTCTATGATGCGTCTTCCTATACCGGTAAAACGTGTACGTTGCGTATAAAACTGGCTCCGGACGGCATGCTGCTGGATATTAAGTCTGAAGGTGGCGACCCGGCTTTATGTACTGCGGCCCTGGCTGCAGCGCGTCAGGCGAAGATGCCTAAACCGCCGTCTCAGGCAGTTTACGAAGTCTTCAAAAATGCGCCGCT
The DNA here is from genome assembly GCF_056856775.1 of Enterobacter sp. QK-SA4. Taxonomy (NCBI): domain Bacteria; kingdom Pseudomonadati; phylum Pseudomonadota; class Gammaproteobacteria; order Enterobacterales; family Enterobacteriaceae; genus Enterobacter; species Enterobacter sp. QK-SA4. The sequence continues at coordinate 3,404,872 of NZ_JBXFXH010000007.1, read as the reverse complement.
GGACTTCAAACCTTAAGTTACATTTTCCCCGTGCAAACGGGGAAAAATAGACCAGGTTTAGTCACAGGGTTCTGGTAGTTTTGTCTATTTGAGTTTGTTAACATTCTGCTAAATTATCGTGGGTAAGGTTACCCGGATAAGGGAGATATGATGAAGCAGGCATTACGTGTAGCATTTAGTTTTTTAATGCTGTGGGCAGCAGTACTGCACGCAGAAGTACGTATCGAGATCACCCAGGGGGTGGACTCGGCACGCCCAATCGGTGTTGTTCCGTTCCAGTGGGCCGGTCCTGGCGCTGCACCTGAAGATGCCGGTGGCATCGTGGCGGCTGACCTGCGTAACAGCGGTAAATTCAACCCGTTAGATCGTTCTCGTCTGCCGCAGCAGCCGGGCAGCGCGCAGGAAGTACAGCCTGCAGCATGGTCTGCACTGGGTATTGATGCCGTGGTTGTGGGTCAGGTTACGCCTAACCCGGACGGCTCTTACAACGTGGCCTGGCAGCTGGTGGATACCGGCGGTGCACCGGGTACCGTTCTGGCACAGAACTCTTACAAGGTCACTAAGCAGTACCTGCGCTACGCGGCACACGCTGCCAGCGATGCGGTATTTGAAAAACTGACCGGCATTAAAGGGGCGTTCCGTACCCGTATTGCTTATGTGGTACAGACCAACGGTGGTCAGTTCCCGTATGAGCTGCGCGTATCTGACTACGACGGCTACAACCAGTTCCTGGTGAAACGTTCTTCTCAGCCGCTGATGTCTCCAGCCTGGTCTCCGGACGGTTCTAAACTGGCCTATGTAACCTTCGAAAGCGGTCGTTCAGCGCTGGTTATCCAGACGCTGGCAAACGGTGCTGTTCGTCAGGTGGCCTCTTTCCCACGTCACAACGGTGCGCCTTCCTTCTCTCCGGACGGGTCCAAACTGGCGTTTGCGCTGTCAAAAACCGGTAGCCTGAACCTGTACGTGATGGACATTGGCTCTGGCCAGATTCGTCAGGTGACCGACGGTCGCAGCAACAACACCGAACCTTCATGGTTCCCGGACAGTCAAAACCTGGCGTTTACCTCTGACCAGGCTGGCCGTCCACAAATTTACAAAGTCAACATCAACGGCGGTGCTCCGCAGCGTATTACCTGGGAAGGTTCGCAGAACCAGAACGCAGACGTGAGCAGCGACGGTAAATTTATGGTAATGGTGAGCTCCAACGGTGGGCAGCAGCACATTGCCAAACAAGATCTGGTAGCGGGTGGCGTTCAAGTTCTGTCGTCAACGTTCCTGGATGAAACGCCAAGTCTGGCACCTAACGGCACGATGGTAATCTACAGCTCTTCTCAGGGGATGGGATCTGTGCTGAATCTGGTTTCTACAGATGGGCGTTTCAAAGCGCGTATTCCGGCAACTGATGGACAGGTAAAATCACCTGCCTGGTCGCCGTATCTGTAAATAATAATTAATTGATTACTAAAGGAATCATAGAAATGCAACTGAACAAAGTGCTGAAGGGGCTGATGATCGCTCTGCCTGTAATGGCAATCGCAGCGTGTTCTTCTAACAAGAACGCCAGCAATGACCAGAGCGGCGAAGGCATGATGGGTGCCGGCACCGGTATGGACGCGAACGGCAATGGCAACATGTCTTCTGAAGAGCAAGCGCGTCTTCAGATGCAGCAGCTGCAGCAGAACAACATCGTTTACTTCGATCTGGATAAATACGACATCCGTTCTGACTTCGCTGCGATGCTGGATGCTCACGCTAACTTCCTGCGTAGCAACCCATCTTACAAAGTCACCGTAGAAGGTCACGCGGACGAACGTGGTACTCCAGAGTACAACATCTCCCTGGGTGAACGTCGTGCTAACGCTGTTAAAATGTACCTGCAGGGTAAAGGCGTTTCTGCTGACCAGATCTCCATCGTTTCTTACGGTAAAGAAAAACCTGCAGTACTGGGTCACGACGAAGCGGCTTACTCCAAAAACCGTCGTGCCGTACTGGTTTACTAAGAGAATTGCATGAGCAGTAACTTCAGACATCATCTGTTGAGTCTGTCGTTACTGGTTGGAATAGCGGCCCCCTGGGCCGCTTTTGCTCAGGCACCAATCAGTAGTGTCGGCTCAGGCTCGGTAGAAGACCGGGTCACTCAACTCGAGCGTATTTCTAACGCTCACAGCCAGCTTTTAACCCAACTCCAGCAACAACTTTCCGATAACCAAAACGATATTGACTCTCTCCGCGGCCAGATTCAGGAAAGCCAGTATCAGTTGAACCAGGTTGTGGAACGTCAGAAGCAGATTTTGCTGCAGATAGATAGCCTGAATAGCGGTGGTGCAGCAGCACAAGCACAGCCAGCCGCGGGCGATCAGACCGGTGCGGCGACATCAGCTCCGGCTGCGGATGCTTCTGCTTCAACAGGGGCGCCTGTACAGAGCGGTGACGCGAATACGGACTACAACGCGGCCATTGCCCTGGTGCAGGATCAGTCTCGTCAGGATGACGCGCTTGCTGCGTTTCAGAACTTTGTTAAGAAATACCCTGATTCCACTTATCAGCCAAATGCGAATTACTGGCTCGGTCAGTTGAATTACAACAAGGGTAAAAAGGACGATGCGGCGTTTTATTTTGCCTCCGTGGTAAAAAACTACCCGAAATCGCCAAAAGCGCCTGATGCGATGTACAAAGTGGGCGTCATCATGCAGGACAAAGGCGACACTGCGAAAGCCAAAGCGGTTTACCAGCAGGTAGTCTCAAAATTCCCGGGTACCGAAGGTGCTAAGCAGGCGCAAAAACGTCTGAATTCGATGGGATGATTATCGCATGACCAGAAATCGCGTTATTTCTGGTCGTGCAGCATGATTCGTAAGCAGTTAAGTGATCTTCATCGAAATTTTTGTTGCGCTGAATTCTTAAATCAGTAATATATGCCGCCGTTGCCACGGGATATCAAACAACGTGAAAACAGCGTAAAAGTGGGTCGTTAGCTCAGTTGGTAGAGCAGTTGACTTTTAATCAATTGGTCGCAGGTTCGAATCCTGCACGACCCACCACTAAGTCAGGTGGAAGTAGTAGTAAAACGTGAAGGATAACGTTGCGTCAGCAACGGCCCGTAGGGCGAGGCGAAGCCGAGTCATCCTGCACGACCCACCGCTTAACGCATATCGGCAGTACAGAGTGGGTGATTAGCTCAGTTGGTAGAGCATCTCCTTTACACGGAGGGGGTCGGCGGTTCGAGCCCGTCATCACCCACCACTCGGGTCGTTAGCTCAGTTGGTAGAGCAGTTGACTTTTAATCAATTGGTCGCAGGTTCGAATCCTGCACGACCCACCAATTTTAATGTCTTACTCAGATATTAAACGTGAAGGATAACGTTGCTTTAGCAACGGCCCGAAGGGCGAGGCGAAGCCGAGTCATCCTGCACGACCCACCAATTTTATTGGTTCCGAGTGATAATTCAGGCAACACCCAAAAGGGTCGTTAGCTCAGTTGGTAGAGCAGTTGACTTTTAATCAATTGGTCGCAGGTTCGAATCCTGCACGACCCACCAGCCTGAATAAATTTGAAGTACATCCCGCAAGGGGTCGTTAGCTCAGTTGGTAGAGCAGTTGACTTTTAATCAATTGGTCGCAGGTTCGAATCCTGCACGACCCACCAGTGTAGAAAGGCGCCCTAAAGGCGCCTTTTTGCTATCTGCCGTCTGTGCAGGTCGGGCAAGGCGAAGCCGCCGGCCGACAAATGCTATCCGCACCTATTTCCGGTGACTTTTCCTCTCATATTCGCTATCTTGTTTAGTATACAAAACACAATTGCCATGCGTTTTGCTATGTCATGCAAAAGAAAGGCAATATTGTTAAGCCCGTAAAACGAGAAGCCATAATGAGTGTGATGTTTGATCCTGAAGCCGCAATCTATCCGTTTCCGCCAAAGCCTGTCCCGCTAAGCCAGGACGAAAAGCAATTCTACCGTGAGAAGATCAAACGTCTTCTTAAAGAACGAGATGCGGTGATGGTGGCCCATTACTACACCGACCCGGAAATTCAGCAGCTGGCGGAAGAGACCGGGGGCTGTATTTCTGACTCACTGGAGATGGCACGCTTCGGTGCAAAACATCCCGCTTCCACGCTGCTGGTTGCTGGCGTGCGTTTTATGGGCGAAACGGCAAAGATCCTGAGCCCTGAAAAAACCATTCTGATGCCGACGCTTAATGCGGAGTGTTCCCTGGATCTCGGCTGCCCGATTGACGAGTTCACGGCCTTCTGCGACGCTCACCCTGACCGGACCGTGGTGGTTTACGCCAACACCTCTGCGGCGGTAAAAGCGCGTGCAGACTGGGTTGTCACCTCCAGCATCGCCGTTGAGCTGATTGAACATCTGGACAGCCTTGGCGAGAAAATTATCTGGGCGCCTGACCGCCATCTTGGAAATTATGTCCAGAAGCAGACGGGGGCTGACGTTCTCTGCTGGCAGGGTGCCTGCATTGTGCACGACGAATTCAAAACCCAGGCGCTGGCGCGCATGAAGGCACTTTATCCTGACGCCGCTATTCTTGTTCACCCTGAATCACCCCAGTCTATTGTCGACATGGCGGACGCCGTGGGCTCAACCAGCCAGCTTATCAACGCGGCCAGGACGTTGCCTCACAAGCAGCTCATCGTGGCGACCGATCGCGGTATTTTCTACAAGATGCAGCAGGCCGTGCCGGAGAAAGAGCTCCTTGAAGCGCCAACGGCGGGTGAGGGCGCAACGTGTCGCAGCTGTGCGCACTGCCCGTGGATGGCGATGAACGGCCTGAAGGCCATTGCCGAAGGGCTCGAGACGGGCGGTGCGGCACATGAAATCCATGTGGATGCCGCCCTGCGTGAAGGTGCGTTAATTCCGCTTAACCGCATGCTGGATTTTGCGGCTACACTACGTACTTAATTCAAAACGTCCCGGGGAAAAGATGGATTTTTTTAGCACGCAGAACATTCTGGTTCATATACCGATTGGTGCAGGTGGCTATGACCTGTCATGGATTGAGGCCGTTGGCACGCTGGCGGGATTACTCTGCATCTGGCTGGCAAGCCTGGAGAAGATCAGCAACTACGCGTTCGGGCTGATTAACGTTACGCTGTTTGCGATTATCTTCTTCCAGATCCAGCTGTACGCCAGCCTGCTTTTGCAGCTGTTCTTCTTTGCGGCCAATATTTACGGCTGGTACGCGTGGTCGCGTCAGAACAGCCAGCAGGAGGCAGAGCTGCAGATCCGCTGGCTGCCCTTGCCGAAAGCCATCGCCTGGTTTGTCGCCTGTCTGGTCGCCATTGGTTTAATGACCGTCTACATCAACCCGGTGTTTGCGTTCCTGACCCGCGTTGCCGTGTCGGTCATGTCCGGTTTCGGCCTGAACGTGACGATGCCCGAGCTCCAGCCGGATGCCTTCCCGTTCTGGGATTCCTGCATGATGGTGCTGTCGATTGCGGCGATGATCCTGATGACGCGAAAATACGTTGAGAACTGGCTGCTGTGGGTCATCATCAACGTTATTAGCGTAGCGATCTTCGCTCTGCAGGGCGTCTATGCGATGTCGCTGGAATATCTGCTGTTGACCTTCATCGCGCTGAACGGCAGCCGGATGTGGATTAACAGCGCGCGTGAGCGAGGTTCTCGCGCGCTTTCCAGCTAGTGGTGATGCTGATGTGAATGTCCGGACTGCGCCTCGTTGAGGTGGCAGTCCGGCCCGTTACAGGGCTGATATTCCATCTGGATGGTGGCGTGGCCAATTTCGTAGTGATGTTCAAGAAAATGCTGGATGCGCTCAAGCAGCGCATCGTGGTCGTGAGGCGGGATCACCTGGACGTGCAGCGTCATGACCGGTTTTTCCCCCACCAGCCAGACGTGCACGTGATGAACATTGCGGACTTCCGGGACTGAACGGCGCAGGTTGCGCTTCAACTCTTCAATATCCATAGATGTCGGTGCCCCTTCAAGCAGTTCATTCACGCTCTCCTTCAGCAGTCGCCAGGCGCTGCGCAAGACCAGACATGACACCAGCACGGACAGAATCGGATCGACAGGCGTCCAGCCGGTATAGAGGATCACCAGCGCGGCGACGATCGCCCCGACTGAGCCGAGCAAATCACCCAGGACATGCAGAGCCGCAGCGCGCACGTTGAGGTTCTTTTCTCCGCTGCCGCGGTGCAGAATCCAGAAGGCCAGGATATTTGCCAGCAGCCCCGCCACGGCAATCACCATCATTGTTGTCCCGGCGATTGGCTGCGGGTGTGTGAAGCGCTGTACGGCCTCCCAGACGATAAGAACGGTGATGACCACCAGCGCAATAGCGTTCACAAACGCGGCAAGGGTTGTCAGCCTCAGCCAGCCGAAGGTATGGCGCGCATTGGGAGGACGACGCGCAAACTGTACCGCCAGGAGGGCGAAGAGCAGCGCTGCGGCATCGGTCAGCATGTGTCCGGCATCAGCCAGTAGCGCCAGAGAGCCGGAAATCAGGCCGCCAATGACCTCGATAACCATAAACGTTGCCGTAACGCCAAAGGCCAGCATCAGTCGTTTAGCGTTGTCGTTGCCGGGAGAGTGTGAGTGGGAATGGGAGTGCGCCATATCTGCTTTCCTGATGTGTTATTGTTTTTAGTGTAGCGTTTTTAATAGGTTACTCCAAAAAGAAAGGAGAGCCTGAGCTCTCCTTTTTCTTACCGGTTACCACCCCTTACTGGGTTGTGCCATCGGTTTTGGTATTCGCGTCGTTCCCTACTTTATCATTAGGATCGGGGCATTTGCCGTCCTTACACATCGAGTTCTTATGAACCTCATCCGAACTCATATTGTCATGATTCATGGTGCCGGCACCGCTGCTGTTAGGATGCAGCATAGTGCCGCCGGTGTTGGTGTTACCGGTATTGATCTGGCTGTTGTCGACATTATTCGGGGCGATATTCTGTTTCGCATCAGGGGCGGGCTGGCCTGCTGCCGCAGCGGCATTCGCATCACCGTTGCTGTCTGATGTGCCCGTTTCCGCGGCCAGGACGCTGCCGCTGGCCAGAGTGAGTGTGGCGGTCAGGAAGAGGGTTGCCAGTTTTGTCATTTTCATCATGGTGCTCCTGTTCTTGTCGTTACGCTGGATAACTTTCTCCAACAGTGCATCTCTTTCAGAGGCGAAAGATTCCTCCTCACGGACTTACGTCAGTAGGGAATCGCGTTTAAGCGTTTAAAATTGGTTGTTACAGTTAAAAAGCTTAGGTTAGATCTCGTTTTTCGCTATTTTGTGGCGATTTTTAGGCGAATTCCAGGAATTATCTGCGTGAAGTGTAAAACCGTGTTTACACTTCCTGGTCGACAAGATAGATTGAAAGGATTGCTTTCATTACTAAAGATATGGCAGAGCTGGAACGAAGATGAATTATCAGAACGACGATTTACGCATTAAAGAGATCAATGAGTTATTACCTCCTGTAGCGCTCCTTGAGAAATTCCCCGCCACTGAAAATGCCGCAAACACGGTTTCTCATGCTCGTAAAGCGATCCATAAGATCCTGAAAGGTAATGACGATCGTCTTCTGGTGGTGATTGGCCCGTGCTCCATTCACGATCCTGCAGCTGCGAAAGAGTACGCAGCCCGTCTGCTCACCCTCCGTGAAGAGCTGAAGGACGAGCTTGAAATCGTCATGCGCGTTTATTTTGAAAAACCGCGCACCACCGTGGGCTGGAAAGGGCTGATTAACGATCCGCATATGGATAACAGCTTCCAGATCAACGACGGTCTGCGCATTGCGCGCAAGCTGCTGCTGGAGATCAACGACAGCGGCCTGCCTGCTGCCGGTGAATTCCTGGACATGATTACGCCACAATACCTGGCAGACCTGATGAGCTGGGGCGCAATTGGTGCGCGCACGACTGAATCTCAGGTTCACCGCGAGCTGGCGTCCGGTCTCTCTTGCCCGGTGGGTTTCAAAAACGGCACTGACGGCACCATTAAGGTGGCTATCGACGCCATCAACGCAGCGGGTGCGCCGCACTGCTTCCTGTCCGTAACCAAATGGGGCCATTCCGCCATCGTTAACACCAGCGGGAACGGTGACTGCCATATCATTCTGCGCGGCGGCAAAGAGCCGAACTACAGCGCGAAACACGTGGCAGAAGTGAAGGTCGGGCTGGAAAAAGCCGGGCTGCCACCGCAGGTGATGATCGATTTCAGCCATGCCAACTCCAGCAAGCAGTTTAAAAAGCAGATGGAAGTGGGTGCAGACGTCTGCCAGCAGATTGCCGGCGGTGAGAAGGCGGTGATTGGGGTGATGATCGAAAGCCATCTGGTTGAAGGTAACCAGAACCTGGAAGGCAGCGAGCCGCTGGTGTATGGCAAAAGCGTCACCGATGCCTGCATTGGCTGGGACGATACCGATGCTATCCTGCGTCAGCTGGCGAATGCGGTAAAAGCGCGTCGCGGCTGAATTCTCAGTCACAAATAAAAAGCGCGGAAGGCTCCGCGCTTTTTTTATATCTGGCGAAAATTACTTCGCTTTACCCTGGTTCGCGACAGCCGCTGCTTTCGCCGCGATCTCTTCTGCGTTACCCAGATAGTAGTGTTTGATTGGCTTGAAGTTTTCGTCGAACTCATACACCAGCGGTACGCCAGTTGGGATGTTCAGTTCGAGGATTTCGTCTTCACCCATGTTGTCCAGGTATTTCACCAGCGCACGCAGGGAGTTACCGTGAGCCGCGATGATCACGCGCTCGCCGCTTTTCAGGCGTGGCAGAATGGTTTCGTTCCAGTAAGGCACAACGCGGTCGATGGTCAGCGCCAGGCTTTCGGTGGTTGGCAGCTCAGCGTCGGTCAGCTTCGCGTAACGCGGATCGTGGCCCGGGTAGCGCTCGTCATCTTTGGTCAGCTCTGGTGGGGTGATTGCGAAGCCGCGACGCCACTGTTTAACCTGCTCGTCGCCATATTTCTCAGCGGTTTCCGCTTTGTTCAGGCCCTGCAGCGCACCGTAGTGACGTTCGTTCAGTTTCCAGGACTTCTCAACCGGCAGCCAGGCCTGATCCAGTTCGTCCAGCACGTTCCACAGGGTGTGGATGGCACGTTTCAGCACAGAGGTGTAAGCAAAATCAAAGCTGAAGCCTTCTTCCTTCAGCAGTTTACCTGCTGCTTTTGCTTCGCTTACGCCTTTCTCAGACAGATCAACGTCGTACCAACCGGTAAAGCGGTTTTCGTTGTTCCACTGGCTTTCGCCGTGACGCACCAGAACCAGCTTAGTAATAGCCATCTCTTACTCCTCAAGCATTTTTAGAATGATAACAATTCTCATTATATTGCCGTGGCCGTGCCACCAGCAACGCTTAACCCTAACCATAGCGAAAATAGTCTCTGAGTGTAAGATGCTTGTGAATCCAGGGTTATGATTTTGTCTGCGATCGGCGCTATTTTCAGCAAGGCGCGCAGAAAAAAGCCCTCCGGAGGGAGGGCTGGATATTAATGCGGAATAAAATGATATTCCGTCACGCTCACGTACTCTTCACCCGGGCGCAGCACGCAGTCCGGCTGTGGCCATTCGGTATGATTCGGGCTGTCCGGCAGGAACTCGCTCTCCAGCGCCAGGCCTTGCCAGTCGCTGTACTCATCGTGTTCGCGCGCCGTCGTACCTCCGAGGTAGTTGCCTGAGTAAAACTGCAGGGCGGGGGCGGTGGTATAAACCGTCATCTGCAGTTTCTCATCCGCAGACCAGACCTGCGCGGCAGGCTGTTTCACATCGCCTTTGGCCTGCAGCAGGAAAGCGTGATCGTAGCCTTTCACCTTGCGCTGATCGTCATCGCTCATGAAATCCTGGGCGATGGACTTCGCGCTGCGGAAGTCAAAGCTGGTGCCGCTCACGTCTTTGAGGCCCTGATACGGAATGCCCATCTCGTCAACCGGCAGATACGCATCCGCCAGGATCTGCAGCTTATGGTTACGCACGTCGCACTGGCTACCGTCCAGGTTGAAATACGCGTGATTGGTCAGATTGACCGGACACGGCCTGTCGACCGTCGCACGGTATTCGATGGCGATACGGTTGTCGTCGGTCAGCGTAAAGCGCGCGGATGCGACAAGGTTCCCCGGAAAGCCCTGGTCGCCATCAGGCGAATCCAGCGAGAACAGAACTTCGCCATCGTTTTGACGAACAATCTTCCAGCGGCGTTTATCAAACCCGTCCGGTCCGCCGTGCAGCTGGTTCTCACCCTGGCTTGGAAGCAGGGTGTACTGCACGCCGTCGAGTTCAAAACGGCTTTTCGCGATGCGGTTAGCATAGCGCCCAACGGACGCGCCAAGATAGGCGGACTGATTGACGTACTGCTCAGGCGAGGCGCAGCCGAGCAGAGTCTCACGCACGCTGCCGTCCGGCATCGGTACGCGGGCAGAAAGAAGGGTTGCCCCCCAGTCCATCACCGTAACGACCATCCCCGCGCGATTGCGCAGGGTTAACAGGCGATACGGCAGACCATCCGGTGCAAGGGTAGGTGTTTCGTTTAGCACTGTCCGGCTCCTTGTGATGCTTTGCAAACATAGAAGGTTTCTTTGATGCCCGTTTTTGCTTCGTACTGCTTCGCCACGGCATCCTGTACGGCAGGGACCAGCTCCTCAGGCACCAGCGCAACGATGCAGCCGCCAAAACCGCCGCCCGTCATGCGCACGCCGCCTTTGTCGCCGATGGTGGCTTTAACGATGTCCACCAGGGTGTCGATCTGCGGCACGGTGATTTCAAAATCATCGCGCATGGAGGCGTGAGATTCCGCCATCAGCTCACCCATGCGTTTCAGATCGCCTTTCGCCAGCGCGGACGCGGCTTCAACGGTACGGGCATTTTCCGTCAGCACGTGACGAACGCGTTTGGCGACGACCGGATCCAGCTCGTGTGCCACTTTGTTAAATTCATTGAGCGTCACGTCGCGCAGGGCAGGCTGCTGGAAGAAGCGGGCGCCGGTTTCGCATTGCTCGCGGCGGGTATTGTATTCGCTGCCCACCAGCGTGCGCTTAAAGTTGCTGTTAATGATGACGACAGCCGCGCCTTTTGGCAGGGGAACGGCTTTGGTACCCAGCGAGCGGCAATCAATTAACAGGGCATGCTCTTTTTTGCCGAGCGCGGAGATCAGCTGGTCCATAATGCCGCAGTTACAGCCCACGAACTGATTTTCTGCTTCCTGACCATTCAGGGCAATTTGCGCGCCGTCCAGCGGCAGATGATAAAGCTGCTGGAACACGGTGCCCACGGCGACTTCCAGCGACGCAGAGGAGCTTAAGCCCGCACCCTGCGGCACGTTGCCGCTGATAACTAAATCGGCGCCGCCAAAGTTCTTGTTGCGCTTCTGAAGGTGTTTCACCACGCCGCGCACGTAGTTAGACCACTGCTGGCTGTCGTGCGTCACAATCGGGGCATCGAGAGAAAACTCGTCCGTCTCATTACCGTAATCCGCCGCAATCACGCGAACTTTACGGTCGTCGCGCTTCGCGCAGCTGATGACTGTCTGGTAATCGATGGCGCACGGCAGCACGAAACCGTCGTTATAGTCGGTGTGTTCACCGATCAGGTTAACGCGGCCTGGCGCCTGGATAACGTGGGTGGCAGGGTAGCCAAATTTCTCAGCAAACAGGGATTGGGTTTTATCTTTCAGACTCATTTTTTTTAGACTCCTGATTCGCGATAGTGGACGTCGCTAACGGCACGCAGACGTTCTGCCGCCTGTTCCGCCGTCAGGTCACGCTGGGTTTCCGCCAGCATTTCATAGCCCACCATAAATTTACGCACCGTCGCAGAGCGCAGCAGCGGCGGATAGAAATGGGCGTGCAGCTGCCAGTGTTGATTCTCTTCGCCGTTAAACGGGGCGCCGTGCCAGCCCATGGAGTACGGGAAGGAGCACTGGAACAGGTTGTCGTAACGGCTGGTGAGCTTTTTCAGCGCCAGGGCAAGGTCGTCGCGCTGCGCGTCGCTGAGATCGGTGATGCGCTGCACGTGTGCTTTCGGCAGCAGCAGCGTTTCAAACGGCCAGGCGGCCCAGTAAGGGACGACGGCCAGCCAGTGTTCGGTTTCCACCACGGTGCGGCTGCCGTCGGCCAGCTCGCGCCGGGTATAGTCCACCAGCATCGGCGAACCGTTTTCCGCGAAATACGCTTTCTGCAGACGGTCTTCACGCTCGGCTTCGTTAGGCAGGAAGCTGTTCGCCCAGATCTGGCCGTGCGGGTGCGGGTTTGAGCAGCCCATGGCCGCGCCTTTGTTTTCGAACACCTGCACCCACGGATAGCTCTGCCCCAGCTCTGCGGTTTGCGCCTGCCAGGTGCTGACGACCTCTTTCAGCGCGTCCACGCTCAGCTCGGGCAGCGTTTTGCTGTGATCCGGCGAGAAGCAGATCACGCGACTGGTTCCGCGCGCGCTTTCGCAGCGCATCAGCGGATCGTGGCTTTCCGGCGCGTCCGGCGTGTCGGTCATCAGGGCGGCAAAATCGTTGGTGAACACGAAGGTGCCTTTGTAGTCAGGGTTTTTGTCCCCGGTGACGCGCGTGTTGCCCGGACAGAGGAAGCAGTCCGGGTCATGCTGTGGCAGCGTCTGTTTTGCAGGCGTCTCCTGAGCCCCCTGCCAGGGGCGCTTGGCGCGATGCGGGGAGACCAAAATCCATTGCCCGCTTAACGGGTTAAAACGACGATGCGGATGATCGACGGGATTAAATTGCGTCATTACGGATCCTTAGTCCGGATAGCCTTGCGGGTGGCGTGACTGCCAGTGCCAGGTATCCTGTGCCATTTCATCAAGCGTGCGCGTCACACGCCAGTTGAGCTCTTTGTCGGCTTTGGTGGCATCGGCCCAGTAAGCAGGCAGGTCGCCATCACGACGCGGAGCGAAGTGGTAGTTAACCGGCTTACCGCAGGCTTTGCTGAAGGCGTTAACCACGTCCAGCACGCTGCTGCCGACCCCGGCGCCGAGGTTGTAAATATGCACGCCCGGTTTGTTGGCCAGCTGCTGCATAGCCGCAACGTGACCGTCGGCCAAATCCATCACGTGGATGTAGTCGCGCACGCCGGTGCCGTCTTCGGTCGGATAGTCATTGCCAAAAATCGCCAGCGAGTCGCGGCGACCCACGGCAACCTGGGCGATATACGGCATCAGGTTGTTCGGGATGCCCTGCGGATCTTCACCCATGTCGCCGGACGGATGCGCGCCGACCGGGTTGAAGTAGCGCAGCAGCGCGATGCTCCACTCCGGCTGCGCTTTTTGCAGGTCGGTCAGGATCTGCTCCACCATCAGCTTGCTTTTGCCGTACGGGCTTTGCGGGGTACCGGTCGGGAAGCTTTCAACGTAAGGGATTTTGGGCTGATCGCCATAGACGGTGGCGGAGGAGCTGAAGATAAAGTTTTTGACGTTGGCCGCGCGCATGGCGGAGATGAGACGCAGGGTACCGTTGACGTTGTTGTCGTAATACTCGAGCGGCTTCGCAACGGATTCACCGACCGCTTTCAGACCCGCGAAGTGGATCACCGCTTCGATGGCGTGGTCGTGAAGGATCTCGGTCATCAGCGCTTCGTTGCGGATGTCGCCTTCCACGAAAGTCGGTTGTTTACCGCCAAGGCGTTCAATCACCGGCAGCACGCTGCGCTTACTGTTGCACAGGTTGTCGAGGATGATGACGTCGTGACCGTTTTGCAGCAGTTGCACGCAGGTATGACTACCTATGTAACCGCTACCACCTGTTACCAGAACTCGCATATTTCGCTCCATTGGGCTTATGGTATGTAATAACCATAGCATAACAGAGACGCGAAAAGTGTGACATGGGATAAAATAGTGGAATCGTTTACACTCGTTTTCACACTCGCTTTTACAATGACTCCGAGCATTCTAGATCAAAGAGATAGCGATGTATTGATGCAAGTTATCTGAAAAAGAGGAGGGCAGAGCCCTCCACGGTTAATCGACGTTGCTGAGAAGGTAGCGATAACCCTCACCGTCCGGCACAAACTCCAGGCGATGCGTGATGCAGACGGGGGCATCTTCGGCATGGTGTGAAACGAACAGCAGCTGCGTTTCACCTTCGCTAATCAGGACATCCACAAAGCGGCGGATAAGCTGGCGGTTCAACGGGTCGAGTCCCTGCAGCGGTTCGTCGAGAATCAGCAGCGTAGGGTGTTTCACCAGCGCGCGAACGATCAGCGCCAGACGCTGCTGCCCCCACGACAGACTATGAAACGGCGCGTCAGCGACCCGGTTGTCCATGCCCAGGATATCCAGCCACTGCTGGGCCATCTTGTGCTGTTTGTCCGACACCGCCTGATAAATACCGATGGAATCAAAATATCCGGAAAGGATCACGTTGCGTACCGTGGTACTGACCCGGTAATCCAGATGCAGGCTGCTGCTGACATAGCCGATATGTTTTTTTATATCCCAGATGGTTTCGCCGCTGCCGCGACGCCGACCAAACAGCGTCAGATCGTTGCTATAGCCCTGCGGGTGATCGCCGGTGATCAGGCTCAGCAGCGTGGATTTCCCCGCGCCGTTAGGGCCGACAATCTGCCAGTGTTCGCCGGGATTGACCGTCCAGCTAAGACGGTTGAGGATCGGGCGATCGTCATAAGAGACAATCCCCTCTCGCAGCACGATGCGCGGCTGGTGGGGATCGAGCGCATGGCGGGCCGAAGGGGCGTCAGGTTCCGGAAGGGTAATTCCGTCGAGCTGTTCGCTGTGCGCGAGCTGGGCAATCAGCGCCTGCTTAAGCAGCGCGGTTTTTTCGCCGGTCTCGGTCAGGTTACAGTCGGCCAGTACGCCCGCGTGCTGAATAAAGTCCGGAATTTCATCGAAGCGGTTAAGCACCAAAACCAGGGTATATCCCTGCTGATTAAGCGACTCCAGCAGGGACGCCAGCTGCGCACGGGACTGCACGTCAAGGCCGTCAAACGGTTCGTCGAGGATAAGCAGGTCGGGCTCGCTCATCAGCGCCTGGCAAAGCAGCGTTTTTCGCGTCTCGCCGGTAGAAAGGTATTTGAAGCGCCGGTTGAGCAGGGCGGTGATACCGAACCGTTCTGCCAGGCGCTGACAGCGGGCGGGATCTTTCACCTCATCCTGAATTATTTCCGCCGTCGTACGGCCGGTATCTTCTTCGCCTGGGCTGAGTAAATCAGTGTTATTGCGCTGCCACTCCTCGCTTACCAGCTTTTGCAGTTGTTCAAACGACAGGCGCGTCAGGCGCGTAAAGTCGCCCTGGTATTCGCCCTTGAGGAGGGGGAGTTCGCCGGCCAGCGCGCGGGCCAGCGCAGATTTACCGCTGCCGTTAGTGCCGACAAACGCCCAGCTTTCACCCGCGCGTATCGTCAAATCAGCAATCGTCAGCGTTCGGGTATCGCTAAGACGAAACGTGCCTTGCGAAATATGCAATGATGACATGATTTATCCCTGTTTTTGCAGCACCAGATATCAGGGATACGCACTGTCGGCGCGATTGTCAATGCGCTCAGCACAATGTGGCGATAATCACCCGGTCTGCGTTGAACCAGGCGGTAACGACAGAACCGTCTTCTAAACATTCCGCTTCGCTAAGCGGTATCGTCGCGCAAAGCGGTTGCCCGTCTGCCAGGGTCATTAGCACTTCGCACTGCGCCTGGCCGCGTTCGATATGGCTAATTGCGCCCTGAAGCTGGTTATCAGCCGCCTTTGCGGCGTCGGGATCGCGCGTAATATTGACCCACGGCGCTTTCAGCAGAACCAGCACCTCTTTACCTTCATCCAGCTCAAGACGTTCCGCGCTTTGCGCCGTTATGGCGGCCTTCAGACGAGTGGTGCCATCGGCAAGCAGGATCTCAATATGCTGCTGTACCTGGAGATTGTCGCGCGCCGTCACCGTTCCAAACCACTGGTTGCGGGCGCTGGTTTGTAACGAGAAGCGGGAAATGGCGGCCAGCAAGCTGTCCAGCGGAACGTTATCGTCGTCGCTCAACACATCGAACGCCTTTTGCTGGATCTGGGCCAGCAGATCGTAAAGCTGAATAAGGCGCTGGCCATAGCGCGTCACGATCGCGCCGCCGCCGCCTTTGCCGCCTGTGGCTCTGTCCACCAGCTGTTGTTCGCTCAGGGTGTTCATTTCGTTGATGGCGTCCCAGGCACTTTTGTAGCTGATGCCCGCGTTTTTCGCCCCCTGGCTAATCGAGCCCGTTTGTTCTATTTGTTTAAGCAGGGCGATACGCCGCGGATCGGCGAAAAGCTTTTGCTGAAGTCGTAGAGTGAGAAGAATTTCGGCCTGCATAACAGTGTCCTGGCAAAAAGAGTATTGTGGCCTAAATGGTGCAGGGCGCAAAGAGTACCGCACAAAAGGGGATGTTTTTCTCACTTGAAAGGGTAGAATGAGCTATTCACAATATCTGGAGAAAACCATGTTAGAGTTGTTGAAAAGTCTGGTATTCGCCGTGATCATGGTACCAGTAGTGATGGCCATCATCCTCGGTGCCATCTACGGCCTGGGTGAAGTGTTCAACGTCTTTTCGAACATTGGTCACAAAGACCAGGCTAAAAAGCAGCATTGATTCCCTACAAAACGCCCGGCGAGTCCGGGCGTTTTGCTCTCAAGATTTTCCCGTCTACGCCGATATTATTTAACGCATCACCCCGGTTTACCCCTTCAGCGGTACGATTAAACGCTGGGATCTCCCTGACGTTACCGTTATATTAATATGTATATAACGCTACTCACAGGAGTTACAGATGGCACGTTCATGGGTACGCCTTTTCGCAGGGGCAACGCTGACGCTTTCACTTACCGGACACGCGCTGGCGGACGAAGGTAAAATTACGGTCTTTGCGGCGGCGTCGCTGACCAACGCGCTGCAGGACATCGCGGCGGCGTATAAAAAAGAGAAAAACGTCGAGGTGGTCTCCTCGTTTGCCTCTTCCTCTACGCTGGCGCGCCAGATAGAAGCGGGCGCGCCGGCGGATCTGTTCATCTCGGCTGACCAGAAGTGGATGGATTACGCGGCGGAGAAAAAAGCGATAGATGCGACAACCCGCGAAACGCTGCTGGGCAATAGCCTGGTTGTCGTGGCGCCAAAAGCCAGCGTGCAGGCGGACTTCACCATCAACAAACAGACCAACTGGACGAGACTGCTGAACGGTGGCCGTCTGGCTGTGGGCGACCCGGAGCACGTTCCGGCCGGGATTTATGCCAAAGAAGCGCTGCAAAAGCTGGGTGCATGGGAGACATTGTCACCGAAGCTGGCCCCGGCGGAAGATGTGCGCGGCGCGCTGGCGCTGGTAGAGCGCAATGAAGCTCCGCTGGGCATTGTGTATGGCTCTGATGCCGTTGCCAGTAAAGGGGTAAAAGTAGTCGCAACGTTCCCGGAAGACTCCCACAAGAAAGTGGAATATCCTGTTGCGATTGTTGATGGACATAAAAATGCGGCCGTGACGGCCTTCCGCGATTACCTGAAAGGGCCGGAGGCGTCCGCAATCTTTAAACGCTATGGATTTACGACTCACTGATGATATTGACCGATCCTGAATGGCAGGCTGTTCTGCTGAGCCTTAAAGTCTCTTCCCTGGCGGTTGCGCTGAGCTTGCCCTTTGGGATCTTCTTTGCCTGGCTACTGGTTCGCTGTCGGTTTCCCGGCAAAGCGCTGCTCGACAGCGTGCTTCATCTTCCGCTCGTGTTGCCGCCCGTGGTGGTCGGTTATCTGCTGTTAATTTCCATGGGGCGACGCGGTTTTATTGGCGAAAAACTTTACGACTGGTTTGGGCTGACGTTTGCGTTTAGCTGGCGCGGTGCGGTACTGGCGGCGGCGGTGATGTCATTCCCGCTGATGGTGAGGGCGATCCGCCTCGCGCTGGAAGGCGTGGACATAAAGCTCGAACAGGCGGCCCGTACGCTCGGTGCCGGGCGCTGGCGCGTCTTTTTCACCATCACGCTTCCCCTGACGTTACCCGGCATTATTGTCGGGACGGTACTGGCCTTCGCCCGCTCGCTGGGCGAGTTTGGCGCGACGATCACGTTTGTGTCGAACATCCCCGGCGAGACGCGAACCATCCCATCGGCAATGTATACTCTGATTCAAACGCCGGGCGGTGAAGGCGCGGCGGCGCGGCTGTGTATTATTTCAATTGTGCTGGCGCTGGCATCGCTAATGGTGTCTGAATGGCTGGCGCGGCTCAGCCGCCAGCGGATGGGGAAATAAGCATGCTGGAACTCCATTTCACCCAGACGCTGGGAAACCATACCCTGACGCTTAACGAGACGCTGCCGGCAAGCGGAATCACCGCCATCTTTGGCGTGTCGGGGGCGGGAAAAACGTCGCTGATAAATGCTATCAGTGGTCTGACGCGGCCGCAGTCAGGACGGATTGTATTGAATAACCGCGTCTTAAACGACGTGGAAAACAAGGTTTATCTCACGCCGGATAAACGCCGCATTGGCTATGTTTTCCAGGACGCGCGCTTATTCCCGCACTACAGCGTGCGCGGCAACCTGCGTTACGGCATGGCGAAAAGCATGGCCGGACAGTTTGATAAGCTGGTGACGCTTTTAGGCATTGAGCCTCTGCTCGACAGGCTGCCATCGTCGCTCTCCGGCGGAGAAAAACAGCGCGTGGCCATTGGCCGCGCGTTGCTGACCGCGCCCGAACTGCTGCTGCTCGACGAACCGCTGGCCTCGCTCGATATTCCGCGTAAACGCGAACTTCTGCCTTATCTACAGCGCCTGACCCGGGAAATTAATATTCCGATGCTCTACGTCAGCCATTCGCTGGATGAGATCCTCCATCTGGCCGACAGGGTGCTGGTGCTGGAAGAGGGCAGCGTGAAGGCCTTCGGCAACCTGGAAGAGGTGTGGGGCAGCAGCGTAATGCACCCGTGGTTACCCAGGGAACAGCAGAGCAGCATTCTTAAAGTGAGCGTTCTGGAACACCATCCGCACTACGCGATGACCGCCCTGGCGCTGGGCGACCAGCATCTTTGGGTCAATAAGATCGACAAACCGCTACAGTCCGCGCTGAGAGTTCGCATCCAGGCGTCGGACGTCTCGCTGGTGCTGCAGCCGCCGCTGCAAACCAGTATTCGAAATATTCTGCGCGCCAAAGTGGCGGAGTGTTTTGATGATAACGGGCAGGTGGAAGTGAAGCTTGAAGTCGGCAGCAGGACGCTCTGGGCGCGCATCAGCCCGTGGGCGAGGGATGAGTTAGGGATCAAACCCGGCCTGTGGCTTTACGCGCAAATTAAGAGCGTCTCGATCACCGCCTGATTACAGCAGGTGGGTGTAAATGTACTGTGCGATGCTGTCGGTGGTGTTGTCACCAATCACCACGTTGGCGCGGGCTTTCACCGCGTCGTCGGCATTGCCCATCGCAACGCCGGTACCGGCGGCTTCCAGCATGCTGATGTCGTTGTAGTTGTCGCCGAAGGCGATCACGTCACGCATCGACCCGCCCTGAGATTCTACATACTGCGTCAGGCGCTTGCCTTTGCTGTTGCCTTTGCGGGCAATGTCCACCTGGTCATGCCAGGACCATTCGCACTCCAGACCCAGCGTTTGTTCCACGTGTTTTGCGAAGGTATTCAGTTTGGTGGTGTCTTCATCGGTCAGGGCGAATTTCCAGATTGCCTCAACGTCCTGGGCGGCCTGACGCAGGGAGGAAACTTGGGTAAAGACCGGACGCTGCGCTTCAGGCAGGGACAAAGCCCAGTTGCTGGTGCGCACCACGTGGCCGGTAGGGCGCTCGTACAGCATCGCGTTATCCACATACATCAGTCCGTGAACGGCATGCTCATCCAGCAGATCGATCAGCTGCAGCGCCTGGGGAACCGGCAGCGGGTCGGATTCTAAAACCTTTTTTGCCTGATAATCATACAAATGTGTTATGCTTATACAAACAAAAATTAGAAGGTTTAACATGAAAAAAGTATTTGTGTATCATCGTGTTAGCTCGGATCAGCAGCTCGACGGGTCAGGTATCGCACGCCAAGCTGAACTATTAGAAGGCTACTTAGAGCGTACTGGCATTTGTGCGGAAATGGATGATCCAGCCCCAGTAGTACTATCGGATCAAGGTGTCTCAGCCTTTAAGGGTTTAAACATCTCTGAGGGTGAGTTAGGGGCATGGATGGAACAAGTACGTAATGGTATGTGGGATAGTTCTATATTGGTAGTGGAATCTATAGACCGCTTTAGGCGCCAGAACCCGTTTGATGTGATGGGTTACATCAATGCTCTAATGGCACATAACGTAGCTATTCATGATGTAATGGCTAACATAGTTATCAGCCGTAGTAATTCTAAAGATCTACCTTTTGTAATGATGAATGCTCAACGGGCATATGATGAATCTAAGTATAAAAGTGATCGTATTCGTAAAGGGTGGGCGAAGAAACGCGAACAAGCATTCAACAAAGGTACTATAGTAACTAATAAACGTCCTCAATGGATCGAAGTAGAAAATGATAAGTATGTGCTTAATCATAAAGCGGCAGTAGTTAAAGAGATATTTGCTCTTTATCAAACTGGCATGGGATGCCCCACGATTGCTAAAAAACTTCAAACGAAAGAAGGTGAGCAATATAAATTTAATCGTCCGTGGACTGGTGAACTTGTTCATAAGATTCTTACTAATCGCCGTGTAACTGGTAAGATTTTCATTTCAGAAATCATCCGTAACCATGATGATATTGAAAATCCAGTAACTCAGAAAAAGTACGATATGGACGTGTACCCTGTAGTGATTAATGAAGAAGAATTTGAATTAGTACAGGAATTGCTAAAGTCTCGTCGTCCTAATGCTGGACGTGTTACCGTGAAGAAAGACGGACAGGAAGAAGTACTGATTAAAAGTAATTTGTTTAGTGGTATCGCTCGTTGTACTGAATGCGGCGGGCCAATGTATCATAATGTGGTTCGTGCTAAACGTACACCAAAGAAAGGCGATCCAAAAATCGAGGAATATAGATACATTCGTTGCCTCAATGAACGTGATGGACTTTGCGAAAATAAAGCTATGACCTATGAAACAGTAGAGCGTTTTGTAGTAGAGCATTTATTAGGCATGGATCTAAACACTGTGATTAAAGAACAAGAATTCAATCCTGAAATTGAAGTGATACGTATTCAAATTGATCAAGTTAAGGATCAGATCACTAACTATGAAAATGGTATTGAACGGCGTAAAAGTGCTGGTAAAGCTGTCTCTTTTGAAATGAGGGAAGAATTGGATGATGCCAAGTTAGAATTAGAACAGTTATTAGCACGTCAGGCTTCATTAGCTACAGTACAAGTAGATTTACCAGTACTACAGGATGTTAACGTTACTGAATTATATAATGTGAATAACGTCGACATACGCACACGTTATGAGAATGAACTTAACAAGATTGTTTCTAATATTCGTCTAAAGCGTAACGGCAATTTTTACACAATTGACATTATCTACAAGCAGAACGAGCTGAAAAGGCATGTCCTTTTTATAGAGAATAAGAAGAAAGAACAAAAGTTAATCAGTGAGGTGATCATTGAAAATGTTGATGGTGCTAAATTCTATTACACACCATCTTTCGTAATTAGTGTTAAAGATGGTGAGATCCGTTTTCAGCAGACAAAAGAAGATCTTACAATCATTGATTATTCGCTATTGCTGAACTATGTAGATGCTGTAGATCGATGTGATGCCGTAGGTGTTTGGATGCGAAACAATATGAGTTTCTTATTCACTAAGTAACGAGTATCCTAAACATAAAACGAAAGAAACCTCTTAATTGACTTGTAACGTCAGCAGAGCCATCAAAAATGCGATTTTAGAATCTTGCTTCAGCCGTGAAGATTTTTTGAAAAATACAAAGTTGAGTAATGATAGTATTTCTCTTTTAAAAATGTAACTAACAATCGTTACATGTATTTTTGTGATAAATCTAACGTTACTTCCAAAGTACATAGTGATGTACTTGAAAGTAGTCTATAGTTAAATTGACAATAATAATAATGTAGTATCAGTTGAGTTGACCTGCCCCCCGTTGATTAGTACACCCCGATGTTAGTAATGTCTTCATAAGCCACATGAGGACATCCCCATGAAGAAGCGTTTTTCCGACGAACAGATCATCAGTATTCTCCGCGAAGCCGAAGCTGGGGTACCCGCCCGTGAACTCTGCCGCAAGCATGCCATTTCCGATGCCACGTTTTACACCTGGCGTAAGAAGTATGGCGGTATGGAGGTGCCTGAAGTTAAGCGCCTGAAGTCGCTTGAGGAAGAGAACGCCAGACTCAAGAAGCTGCTTGCCGAAGCCATGCTGGATAAAGAGGCGCTTCAGGTGGCTCTTGGGCGAAAGTACTGACGACAGACCAGAAGCGGGAAGCCGTGATGTTGATGTGTGATGCGACCGGTCTGTCGCAACGTCGTGCCTGCAGGCTTACAGGTTTATCCCTGTCGACTTGCCGCTATGAGGCTCACCGTCCGGCTGCTGATGCGCATTTATCAGGGCGCATCACTGAGCTGGCACTGGAGCGCAGGCGTTTTGGCTACCGTCGTATTTGGCAGTTGCTGCGCCGTGAAGGGCTTCATGTTAATCATAAGCGCGTGTACCGGCTTTATCACCTCAGTGGCCTGGGCGTAAAACGCAGAAGACGTCGTAAAGGGCTGGCAACAGAACGTCTGCCGCTGCTCCGTCCGGCGGCGCCCAATCTGACCTGGTCGATGGATTTCGTCATGGACGCACTTTCCACCGGTCGCAGGATCAAGTGTCTTACCTGCGTCGATGATTTCACAAAGGAATGCCTGACGGTCACTGTTGCCTTTGGGATTTCAGGCGTTCAGGTCACGCGTATTCTGGACAGCATTGCACTGTTTCGAGGCTATCCGGCGACGATAAGAACTGACCAGGGGCCGGAGTTCACTTGCCGTGCACTGGATCAATGGGCCTTTGAGCATGGTGTTGAGTTGCGCTTAATCCAGCCGGGCAAGCCAACGCAGAACGGATTTATTGAGAGCTTTAACGGACGATTTCGCGATGAATGTTTGAATGAGCACTGGTTCAGCGATATCGTTCATGCCAGGAAAATTATTAATGACTGGCGGCAGGATTATAACGAATGCCGCCCGCACTCCACGCTGAATTATCAGACACCGTCTGAATTTGCAGCGGGCTGGAGAAAGGGTCATTCTGAGAATGAAGATTCCGACGTTACTAACTGAGTGTTGTATCTAATCGTGGGGGCAGGTCAGCTATCATGTAGGAGTGACAGCCCCATATTAAGGGGGAATTATAATGGCGAGAAAAGAAACAATACACAATAATCAAATGATCCAGAATGAACTACGTTTCATTTGCTTTAATTCACTATCTAGTGAAGCAAAAGAAGTAATGCGTGGAATAATCCAGGAAAGTACTTTTCTAGGTAAAAACCGTGTACCGGAAGAAGATGTATTTGCGATAGTAAAGAATGCTCCTGAATTCAGTGAAGTTATGGTATTTGAACATCTAAAACTATTCAGACAGAATAAAAATCAAAACTATCCAGATAGTAAATCATCGCGTGAAAAGTACAAACGCATAGCAACCCTAGTATCACAGGCGTTTGAAGTACTACTAAAGGAAGGGAAATCCCTTAATAGAATGAAGCAATACAAACCAAAGAAAACCGTAACAGAAGAACATGTAGCACTAGTTGAACTGCTAAAAGATGAAGGTGCGGATCTTATTACCTTAATTGAACGACTAGTAGCAATGAATAAGTAATTGATTTATATGTAAATAATAACCGTAACTATAACCGTATTGTATACGTCGAAAATACGGTTATTATGAGTAAAATACGGTTGATGCCACAACATATAGTAGTTAAATCAATGGGTTACATACCACATATTGATTCCCGTAACTTAATATAATATACACTTTAAAGTAAATGACTTACTTGTCTATTCAGTATCATAGAGCCTAACTCGCTTTGCTCGTTAGTCTCTGTAAAACCAAAAAGATAAGATCGTAAACTTGCGTTTTCTCGCTAGTCACTCGAAGAACGCCACGTCTTTTGTTTTTGTCTATCGACTACTGAAGGAAGTGAAAACCTATACTGTTTGGGGTCTGCCGTCTTTTGGAGTAACTACGCGGGCTTTGCCCTTGTCGGGTTATCGGGCTGTTTAAGCCCTTACTATTAATTAATCTACTACTGGTACAGTACTACCAGAACTATGGACTTATCAGATGATGAGGCAGTATACTTCCAACAATCATTAGTTAACTAAAGTTAGGTACAATAATCTGAGTAATTAATATCTTATCTGATCATCTAAAGGTAGAATCACCAGATAATTCCATATAACCTTTATGGTCTATTTGTGACTTTATTAGCACCGATTAACATTAAGAAATCATTAGGAAAGATGATACTTACGTAAATGATTGAAATAAAATATTAAACCCTCTGAAAACCGGATATTAGAGACAAGTACACAATTTACATTCGAAACCTTGAAAACATGTAGATAACAGGTATGTTTATAGGTATAGCTCGCTAAATAATTAAATTTATTAACTTATTCTCATTTAGATTACTTACAATACTTCAAGAGGGGAAGTGATTGATATGAAACATTTTTTCATAGTGGAGCCATTAGTAGACCCAGTTTCAATGAGGTTAAGAGGGGTTGAAATATTAACTCGCTTCCAAGATCAGTATGGTAAGTTTTACCCGCCGGATACTGTCATTCAGAGCATGAGCAATGAAGAAAGATGTTTGTTACTCAGAGAGCAAGTCACTGCTATCAAAGAAAAAAATGATTTCTTCACAAAGAACAATCTGTTGTGTAGTCTTAATGTTAACAGGGATATGATTGAATGTATCAATCGCACACCTGAAGAAGATTGCCTATTAAAGGGTATGAATTATGTGCGGCTTGAAATTTCAGAGAGTCTAGCAACATGTGAACTACACACCCGTACTAAACTAATAGAAGCACTATGTACTAGATTTGGTAAGGTATGGCTGGATGATTTGGGAGCAGGATATTGTGATATAAGCATGGTTGATGCTTCTCAGTATGAATTGATTAAGATTGATCGTGAATACTTCTGGCGGGAAGCCAAGAAAGAACAGCCATTCAAAGGTTTGATACTCTATAAAAATAAATGTAATAAAATCGTCTTTGAGGGCGTAGAGACAGATGAACAACTTGAACTAGCTAGACGTTTAGAGGTATGGGGTGTACAAGGTTACTTGTTTAACTCTTGTAAATTAATCGATATTGAAAGTCTGGCACTTCGCTATGACTATATAAGGCTGACAAATTAATATCTAGAATCGTTATGTGCTATAAAATTCTGCCCCTTGATAATGGTATATATGAGATATATCGCTTGAGTGAAAGCAGCGATGATTCTTTTACTCAGTTAGCCCGGACTATCCTTAGTTCACATGAGGTTTTACTAACGAATCCACAGGTGTATCCCGACATTTCATATATAGACTATATTATGTTCTACGTACCCTAGTTAAGGAAGAAAAATGAATTATAATAAATGTGACTATTCTGCTATAGAATTAGTGGATGGTGTAATCTTTCGCATGAAAGATGATATTACTGGTTTTTATAAGTTAGTTGATAATGAAAAATATTACTATTATCATTTTGAGGATGGCGTCTATACACGTACTGATGGTTTAGTAACAATAGATAAGGGTGATCTTTTTTCTAATCTACTTGAGCTGAGAGCGGAGAGTTTCATTTATATCACAGACCAAAATATAGAAATGCCTCAGAGTGAATTCCGTAGTGCTTTTTTATATTTCGATAGTTTACGAGTCAGCATTGAAAGCATTGATGGAAACATGTCAATAAAATCATTTGATTATAAAACTGATACTGAAATTCAAACTTATAATGATGTACTACAGTTCTATAATCACATCATTGATAATAAATGTGCGTATTATGGAAGACCCGACTTTGACAATGATATTCTTATCAATTCATTACGCAATATTGGCGTTCCAATCGACCAGGTTAAGGAACATCTTACAAGATTTGATATTTTTTGTAGAATGATTATTCCTGAATATCAGTATCCAATCTCACCAACAGAGATAAAACAGCTTAGCTATTAATTTTCTCAATGCCTTTACTACTTGGTAAGGGCATTGAGCTTTTGGATTAACTTTAAAAAAACTTATCGATAATCTTATATGGCTTTACTTCTATATCATACCTAAAGTACACTCATAACCTCACGCCCCCCACTATGGGTAGGTTTGTTGAAGGTGTGGGTGTGGCGTGAAGCTACCATACAACAGCCCTCAGTACTGTTACTCCCCCTTCAGTTTACATGTAAGTAAAGAAATTCTACATAAGGCCGATACTACCCATTGTGACTTAGAGGATGTTGAAACAACCTCTTGTATTCTAGATAGTTCACAAGGGTTACTAATGGGGAAAATTATTGTAGTTTTATTGGTGCTCATCGCTTTGTATTTCAAAATCTCAGGTGGAGATGTTAAGCATGAAGCACAGCACGAAGAACCGTCTACCCAGCTCACCAATCAAGAGTTACAGGACGCTAAGGATTTCGCTCAGGCTCTTATCCAGCGTGATTACACATGCGATAAAGTCACTAGGTTTAGCAATGCGAACTTCTCAGGCCGTATAGATGTATGGTGTGATGATCAATACCAGTATGAGATTACAAAGCCTGGTGGACGCTGGCAGGTAGTAGCGAAGTAATCTGAAAATTTCAGTACTAAGCCCTGTATGATGTGAATCTACAGGGCTTTTTCAATTTGTAAATGATATTATCATTCAGAACTTGCCTATAGTGAAGAGTGGTAAAATGAAAATTACTGTTGAAAATATCTCTGAGATGTTCGAGGGAACGAAAGAACTATTGATTGGTGGGCTGATCACGGCTGTCACTGGTTTGATTATTATAATTGGTCCAAATGGCAATGAATATGTAAAAGTGCCTTTGATGTTTGTTGCGATATTTCTAATTACTATAATACCTGGTTTTATCGCGATGCTTTTCTCACCATTAACAAAACTGACAGCAAAGATTTTTGATATTAAAAGTAGCAATATACTTTGCCGCCTGTTTTCATTTTTGTATTTCCTACTGTATTGGTTTGTAACGCTTTCAGTGTTCAACTTTATAATTAGATATGTATTAAATGTACACCCAATAGAAGATGGTATGAAAATATGCTTTGCTATTGGGTGCTTTATTGTCGCAGTAGTACAAACAAGAAGATTTTACACAATACTTATTAAGTAATTGAATATGCCCCAATAACATGAACTGTCCTACTCAATGGGGCCGTCAATGTGTAGGGGCATTTTTTAGAATGGCAGTTCTTCTTGCCCACAGAACCAATCATCAGCATGTTGTTCAACCACTCGGCGTTCAGCATGTAGATAAACTAGAGCATCCAACACCTTGTTAAAGTGTGTCTCGCTAATCAGTACAAAACAATCCCTTTCAACCGTTCCCAGCCAGAACACCCCACCTACAGAACCTTCAAATATCACCCGATCACCAACTCGAATTGTTCAAGAATACTTCCCCGATAACAGACCGTGAACCAAACCCCAGCGTGTGAGAACTGATGAACACCTCTACGTATGGATGGATCGTAACCGTTCTTATTGCCCATTTCTAAGCCCTCCACTAACCGTTAGATACTGTAAATTTATACAGTGTAATACTGAAGAACAAGACGAAACGCTAAAAATTCAATAAAAACGATCATATTAAATAAGTTAAATGATTTTCTTTAGGCGAATAGTTTCTATACTAATAGATTTGAGCGATCAATAATAGAGTATAAATCGATTAAAGAGATCAATTTGATGATAATAACTAGCTTTATAGCAGAGCCGATCATGACAACTTCAGGCCAACTGGTTGGTTGTGAATTGTTAACCCGTTTCCATTGCCAGGACTTGCCTGTACTGAACAGTAAGTACTTCATCATGGCTATGGATAATGAAAGGAAGAGGGAACTACTCACACGACAACTACAGGCCATAGAATTACGTGCTTCATGGTTCAGGGATCACCGGCTTTTCTGTACCGTTAATGTTGATACCTTACAGGCACGGCTATGTGTATATGACAGTGGTATAACTCACTTACTGGATAAGCTGGAGTTTGTCAGGTTGGAGATCTCAGAAGACTTTGAAGGGTTGGAATTGGGTATAGATCATCCGGTGTTACGAACAATGTTAAACGTAGGCTATCGCTTGTTCCTTGATGATCTTGGTTCCGGTCGGGCTAACGTTGCGGCGTTAACTACTGGATGCTATGAAGCGGTAAAAATCGATAGGGCGTTCTACCGTGAGGAAGTACAGAAACCTACATTCAACGTACTGATGAAGAACATCATGAACTATTGCCCCTATGTAATCGTAGAGGGAGTAGAGCAGCGGCAAGAGCTACCAGTACTACGCGATGCTGGAGTAACGGCAGTACAAGGATACCTGTACCGATCAGTACCGTTTGACAAGATACACAACCTTCTCTAACACCATAGTAAATACCCTATAGACAACAACTATGGGGTATACCTATGAACATCACATTACACTTCCCTAAAGGCTCTACAAGCATCATAGACGGTACTTATACAGGTTATGAGTATTCCCGTTCAGATAAGCTAATCAACGCTCATATCACGTTTGATGAATTGACCTGCCCCCACGATTAGATACAACACTCAGTTAGTAACGTCGGAATCTTCATTCTCAGAATGACCCTTTCTCCAGCCCGCTGCAAATTCAGACGGTGTCTGATAATTCAGCGTGGAGTGCGGGCGGCATTCGTTATAATCCTGCCGCCAGTCATTAATAATTTTCCTGGCATGAACGATATCGCTGAACCAGTGCTCATTCAAACATTCATCGCGAAATCGTCCGTTAAAGCTCTCAATAAATCCGTTCTGCGTTGGCTTGCCCGGCTGGATTAAGCGCAACTCAACACCATGCTCAAAGGCCCATTGATCCAGTGCACGGCAAGTGAACTCCGGCCCCTGGTCAGTTCTTATCGTCGCCGGATAGCCTCGAAACAGTGCAATGCTGTCCAGAATACGCGTGACCTGAACGCCTGAAATCCCAAAGGCAACAGTGACCGTCAGGCATTCCTTTGTGAAATCATCGACGCAGGTAAGACACTTGATCCTGCGACCGGTGGAAAGTGCGTCCATGACGAAATCCATCGACCAGGTCAGATTGGGCGCCGCCGGACGGAGCAGCGGCAGACGTTCTGTTGCCAGCCCTTTACGACGTCTTCTGCGTTTTACGCCCAGGCCACTGAGGTGATAAAGCCGGTACACGCGCTTATGATTAACATGAAGCCCTTCACGGCGCAGCAACTGCCAAATACGACGGTAGCCAAAACGCCTGCGCTCCAGTGCCAGCTCAGTGATGCGCCCTGATAAATGCGCATCAGCAGCCGGACGGTGAGCCTCATAGCGGCAAGTCGACAGGGATAAACCTGTAAGCCTGCAGGCACGACGTTGCGACAGACCGGTCGCATCACACATCAACATCACGGCTTCCCGCTTCTGGTCTGTCGTCAGTACTTTCGCCCAAGAGCCACCTGAAGCGCCTCTTTATCCAGCATGGCTTCGGCAAGCAGCTTCTTGAGTCTGGCGTTCTCTTCCTCAAGCGACTTCAGGCGCTTAACTTCAGGCACCTCCATACCGCCATACTTCTTACGCCAGGTGTAAAACGTGGCATCGGAAATGGCATGCTTGCGGCAGAGTTCACGGGCGGGTACCCCAGCTTCGGCTTCGCGGAGAATACTGATGATCTGTTCGTCGGAAAAACGCTTCTTCATGGGGATGTCCTCATGTGGCTTATGAAGACATTACTAACATCGGGGTGTACTAATCAACGGGGGGCAGGTCAGAGCTAACTGTTCATCAATATAAGTTCTCATTCCATTTTCAGGTGTGAATTTTATCATATCGAACATCTCTGTTTCAGTTTCACGCTGTAATTTTTTCTACTGAAAAGTACTGGTTTACTACATCAGCAATTCCATTTTCCGTATTGTTACCTATTACTAAATCAGCACACGCTTTCACTTCATCAACAGCGTTACCCATAGCAACACCCAAGCCAGCAGTCTCCAACATACTTAGATCGTTGAAATTATCGCCAAAGGCTATTACCTGGCTCATAGATAAACCTTGTGATTCTACCCATTGTGCCAGGCGTTTACCCTTACTGTTTCCGGCTTGTGCTATGTCTACTTGGTCGTGCCAAGACCATTCACAAGCAAGGCCAAGCTCACGCTCTACGATCTGAACAAAGCGATGTAGTTTTTCAGTATCAGAATCAGTAAGGGCGAATTTCCATATAGCATCAACATTTTGAGAGGCTTCACTCAGAGAGGGTACTTGTTTGAATACTGGACGTTGTGACTCTGGAAGAGATTTAGCCCAATTTTCTGTACGGATAATATGCCCCGTTGGATTTTGATAAAACATGGCATCATCGGCATACATCAGACTATGAACATTGTAACTATCAAGTAGGTTTACTAATTGAGTAGCTTGTTCTGGTTGTAATGGGTCTGAGGCAATAACTCTTTTTTCGGCGTAATCGTACAATAAAGCACCGTTACAACATATAGCTGGTGTATTCAGTGCTAATGCCTGATAAAAAGGATGGATGGCTACAAAGTGCCGTCCGGTAACTATGACAACCTTTGCCCCTGATTTACGGGCATTCTGTAGGGCAGTTAATGAGGCTGGTAAAATAGTTTTTTCTGGCGTCAATAAAGTGCCGTCCAGATCAAGGGCGATTACCTGATAGTCCATGTAGTGATTCACCTGATTTTGGTATGTAGTTTTTCCGATAGTACACCGCTTTGCGGCTACGACGAAACAAGGTGAAGAGAGTCTTGTTGAGCACTGGAACAACGTTGGATACTGGCGTATTGCCCTGGATTGGTGAAAATGTTGTAATAAGCGTCACACACTCAAATAAGTGCCATTACAACAAATTGCAGGTGTATCTAACGCCAGTGCCTGATAAAAAGGGTGAATGGCAACGTGATGTCGACCCGTTACGATAAGGAGTTGATATCCCGCTTCCTGCGCGCGTTTTAGCGCCTCAAGGGAGGAGGGGAGAAGGGTTTTTTGCGGCGTCAGTAAGGTACCGTCTAAATCCAGAGCAATCACACGCGAGGTCATCTGTTTTCCCGGGTTAATATTGAATTTACGTTTTGATGGGATGGTACACCGAGAGGCGAACGCTTCAAAACTCCTGTCGACAATTCAGCATTCACCGTCAAAAGTTAACTACTTTCATGCGCAGTGAGGAGTGAATATTCATGAAACAAACCGTTTATACCGCCAGTCCTGAAAGCCAGCAGATCCACGTCTGGCGTTTAAATACCGAAGGGACACTCACGCTGGTTCAGGTTGTAGATGTGCCAGGCCAGGTACAGCCGATGGTCATCAGCCCGGATAAACGTTTCTTGTACGTGGGTGTGCGCCCGGAGTTCCGCGTGCTGGCCTATCGCATTTCTCCGGGCGATGGCGCGCTGACGTACACTGCCGAAGCCCCGTTGCCGGGCAGCCCAACCCATATCTCGACCGATCGTAAAGGCAACTTTGTCTTCAGCGGCTCTTATAATGCGGGCTGCGTCAGCGTAACGCGTCTGGAAGAGGGCATTCCGGTCGAAACCGTGGATGTGGTGGAAGGGCTTGAAGGCTGCCACTCGGCGAATATCTCTCCGGATAACCGCACGCTGTGGGTGCCTGCGCTGAAGCAGGATCGTATCTGCCTGTTCACCCTGAGCGACGATGGTCACCTGGTGGCGCAGAATCCTGCCGAAGTGACTACCGTTGAAGGTGCCGGCCCGCGCCATATGGTCTTCCATCCGAACCAGCAGTACGCCTATGTGGTTAATGAACTGAACAGCTCGGTGGACGTATGGGAGCTGAAAGATCCTAACGGCCAGATCGAGTGCGTGCAGACGCTGGACATGATGCCGTCTGATTTCTCCGATACCCGGTGGGCGGCGGATATCCACATTACGCCAAATGGTCGCCATCTGTACGCCTGTGACCGTACCTCCAGCCTGATTACCGTGTTTAGCGTCTCTGAAGACGGCAGCGTGCTGGCGATTGAAGGGTTCCAGCCAACGGAAACCCAGCCGCGCGGCTTTAATATCGATCACAGCGGTAAATACCTGATTGCGGCGGGGCAGAAATCCCACCACATCGCGCTGTATGAAATTAAAGGCGAGCAGGGGCTATTGGAAGAGAAAGGACGTTACGCCGTAGGCCAGGGGCCAATGTGGGTCGTGGTCAACGCTCACTAAGCGGCTAAAAACAAAAAACCTCGCGAATGCGAGGTTTTTTTTATGCCCGGTAGAACGGCGTTTACCGGGCCTGCGGGCTATGTAGGCCCGGTAAGGCGAAGCCACCACCCGGCAAAACAGCTTACTGCTTCGGCTCAGTAACCACTTTGCTACCCAGACCGCGGTTGTTGTATTCCCACATGCGGTTGAAGTTAGCGTCGTTCAGGTTGCGCTGCACGTTCCCTTTATCATCCACCGCACCGGTGTTGCCGGAGAATGGACGTTTGGAGATCGCGGCATCAGCCCACGGCTTCGCCATGTTGAAGCCTTCGTTGATCACGCTGTCGCGGATCACGACCTGACCGTTGGTCGCAGAGTCCACGTCCAGGGAGCGTCCCAGCTGCGCCACGCCGTCACCGGCAGCGTTAAAGCGGCTGTTCACGGCCAGGAAGCCGTAGAAGAGGTTAGACTGGGTTGCCGGAGCAAACACGTAACCTTCCTGCTGAGTACGTGAGTTCACCACGCGGAAATCGGTATTATCAAACACCACCGCGCCGCGACCGGACACCAGATCCACGTCACCTTCAACGTAGCTGTTGGTCACCAGGGTACGAGTCAGGCGGTTATTCTGCAGGGTGTTCTGCACGCCGCTGTTGGTCACGAAGAAGGTGTTCTGACGGCCAAGAATGTTGACGTTGTTAATCTGCACCTTATCGCCATCGCTACGCAGCGCAACGGCCTGGTGGCTGCCGGCATCAACGCTGTCGCCCAGGGTATTCTGAATGGTCAGGTTTTGCAGCTGCAGACCGTTATTCTGAGACCAGAACACCGCCGAGCACATCACGCCAATGGTGGCGGAACGCTTGCTCTGGCAGTTATCAAACATGTACCACGCCGGTTTGCCCGGCATATATTTACCGGCCGGGTTCACCAGGTGACGCCAGGTGTTGCTGTCGATTTCGGAATCAATCGCCAGGCCAATTTTTACGTCGATCGCTTTTTCGCCCAGACCGTAAAGCGTAATGCTGCCCGGTGCCGCCGGAACATACACGGTGCCTTCATATTCACCCGGCAGGATCGCGATGTACTGGCGAGACGCGCTGTGTTTAGTGATGGCAGCATCAACCGCAGCCTGAATAGAGGTATGCGTTACGCCCTGCGCACCCGCCGGGCCAACCACGAAGTCAGGCTGTTTAGGCAGGTTAATAGAAGACGGTGTCCACGGCGCAGCGTTAGGATCCATCGCCGAGAAGTAGTGCGCACGATCGAAGTTCTTCGCTTCATCAGCGGACAAAATCGGGCGGGAGGCGGTACCGGGCGCAACCTGCTCAGAAGGGCGCTGATCCGGTGGTGTTGAACTGCATGCGGATAAGGTCACGCCAAAGGCGAGTGCTAACGCCAGACGGGAAATCCTGGAAATGTTCAAGGTAGAGCTCCTGGGTATGCAAGTCTTAAACGGGATAGACGAAATAGCCTGCTTTTTTATACTAAGTTGAGCGAAACGGGAAGATAAAAAGGGTAAAAGTTGCATTTTTAGCCCCGGAGCGGCAGGTAAGTGATCACAAATAAATAACATTTTCAGTCAAGGCGGTTGACAGTAGACGGTGGATGCAAATAAATGTCTATACAACCTAAGACAAGTGGAATGCCCCATGCAGCAGATTCATCCCGACGATGTAATATGGCGAAATGCGCGACTGGCTACGATGGCGCCGGACGTACCTGCGCCTTATGGACTGAAAGAGCAACACGCCCTGGTCGTGCGCGGCCACACTATTCTGGCCGCGATCCCTGAATCTGACATTCCTTCCGGACACCGTCACTGTGTCGATCTTCAGGGACGTCTGGTCACGCCTGGCCTGATTGACTGCCATACCCACCTGGTATTTGGCGGCGACCGCGCGGCGGAGTGGGAGCAGCGTCTGAACGGCGTCTCTTATCAAACCATTAGCGCCCAGGGGGGCGGGATTAACGCTACCGTGACGGCGACGCGCAGCAGCTCAGCCGAAACCTTGCTGAAACTGGCGCAGCAGCGGCTCCAGCGTCTCATGAATGAAGGCGTGACGACCGTTGAAATCAAATCGGGATACGGGCTCAACGCCGAGGCCGAAGAGAAAATGCTGCAGGTTGCCCGCCAGCTGGGCCTCAATAATCCGATCGATATCAGCCCAACGCTGCTGGCGGCCCATTCGGTTCCGCCGGAATACCGGCAGGATCCTGACGCCTACCTCACGCTGGTCTGTGAGCAGATACTGCCCACGCTGTGGCAAAAAGAGTTATATGAAGCAGTCGACGTGTTTTGTGAAAACGTCGGCTTTACCCCGTCGCAAACCGAACGCCTCTTCAAGGCCGCCGCCGCGCTGGGTATCCCGGTGAAAGGGCACGTCGAGCAGCTGTCGAATCAGGGCGGCGCGGCGCTGGTCAGCCAGTATAAGGGCCTTTCCGCCGACCATATTGAGTATCTCGACGACGCAGGCGTTCAGGCGATGGCGCAAAGCGGCACGGTTGCCGTCCTGTTGCCGGGTGCGTTCTATTTTCTTCAGGAGCGCCAGCGTCCACCGATTGAACAGCTCAGAAAACAGGGCGTGCCGATGGCGGTCGCCACCGACTATAACCCCGGCACCAGCCCGTTTGCGAGCCTGCACCTGGCGATGAACATGGCCTGCGTCCAGTTTGGCCTGACCCCGGAAGAAGCCTGGGCTGGCGTCACGCGCCATGCCGCGCAGGCGCTGGGCCGCGGGGAAACCCACGGGCAGCTGCGGGCAGGGTTTGTCGCCGATTTTATCGTCTGGGATGCTCATCATCCGGTAGAGATGGTCTACGAGCCGGGACGCAACCCGCTATATCAACGTATTTTCCGTGGGGAGGCAGTATGAGGTTATGGCGGCCCGTAGCCGAAACCGTCTGGCAGGGGCGCGATGACAGCGCCGAGGCCAGCAGCGCAAAGCGCATTTTCCAGACGATAAAGCAGCAGGGCCAGTTCACGCCGCTTTCATCCGGCATCGCGCTGATAGGCTTTGAATGTGATGAAGGGGTAAAACGCAATCAGGGCAGGCCCGGCGCCGTGCAGGCACCGGATATGCTGCGAAAAGCGCTGGCAAATATGGCAAGCCATCAGGGGCATGACCGGCTGGCGGATATGGGCTCGGTGTACGTTGAAGGTGACGAGCTGGAAGCGGCACAGCAGGCGTTAAGCGATGCCGTGACGTCATGCCAGCGGTCCGGGATGCGCACGCTGGTCTTTGGCGGCGGGCACGAAACCGCGTGGGCGCACGGTCGCGGCGTGCTGGACGCCTTTCCGAACGAGCGGGTTGTCATTATCAACCTTGATGCCCATCTCGATCTGCGCAAGGCCGACCGGGCCACATCCGGCACCCCGTTTCGCCAGCTGGCGCGCTACTGCGATGAGCGCGGGCGGGAATTTCACTACGCCTGCCTTGGCGTGAGCCGGGCGGCGAACACGCAGGCTTTGTGGGATGAGGCCGAACGCCTGAACGTCACGCTGGTGGAAGATCTCCATTTCAGGCGCGATGCGCTATCCGCCCTGGAAAAGGTACTGGCGCAGGCCGACCATATCTATCTGACGATCGATCTGGACGTCCTGCCCGCCAGCGAAATGCCTGCCGTGTCCGCACCGGCTGCGTTAGGCATACCGGCGCTGGATCTTCTCCCGGTTATCGAACAAATCTGCCGCAGCGGTAAGCTACAGGCCGCCGATCTGGTAGAGTTTAACCCGCAGTACGATCGGGACGGGCAGGGCGCTAAGCTCGCCGCCCGCCTGGCCTGGCAAATTGCTCACTGGTGGGCATAACACTATTCAAGGAGTCACGATGTTTTCACGCTCACCTCTGCCGCAGTCGAGCCCTCCCGCGCCTTTCTATGAAAAGGTGAAGCAGGCAATTAGCGAAAAAATCGCTACCGGCGTCTGGCGCCCGCACGATCGCATTCCTTCGGAGGCCGAGCTGGTGGCACAGTTTGGTTTTAGCCGGATGACCGTCAACCGGGCGCTGCGCGAGCTGACCGACGAAGGGCTTCTGGTGCGCCTGCAGGGCGTGGGGACGTTTGTGGCGGAACCGAAAGGACAGTCGGCCCTGTTTGAAATCCGCAGCATTGCGGACGAGATAGCCGCGCGTAATCATCAGCACCGCTGCGAGGTGCTGGTGCTCGAAGAGACCCAGGCCAGCGCCGAGCAGGCCACGGAGCTTAACGTCAAGGAGGGAAGCCGCATTTTCCACTCCGTGATGGTGCATTTCGAAAACGACATTCCGGTGCAGATTGAAGATCGCTGCGTTAACGCTGAGCGGATACCGGACTATCTGAACCAGGATTACACCCAGACCACGCCGCATGCCTATCTCTCGCTCGTCGCACCGCTGACGGAAGGGGAGCACATTGTGGAGGCCGTGCGCGCCACGCCGCAGGAGTGCGAAAGGCTGCGCATTAAAGAGCACGATCCGTGCCTGCTGATCCGCCGCCGTACCTGGTCCTCGTCGCACATTGTGTCGCATGCCCGGCTGCTTTTCCCGGGTAATCGCTACCGGCTGCAGGGCCACTTCATGTCATAAGTTTTATAAGCGTGATCGCTAACGCAATATAACAAAATTGTATCTTTTTTGTTAAATCTGACCTTGTGTGTGCTTGTCTATACAAGTATATCTAAATGCATCATCTGTCCCCTATGAGGAGCACACAATGTCGTCAGGTAAATACCGCCAGCAGGACGTCCGCGCCGCGCGCGGCACCACGCTTACCGCCAAAAGCTGGCTCACCGAAGCCCCGCTGCGCATGTTGATGAACAACCTCGACCCTGAGGTGGCGGAGAACCCCCACGAGCTGGTGGTCTACGGCGGCATAGGCCGCGCCGCGCGCAACTGGGAATGCTATGACGCAATTGTAAAATCCCTGACCGAACTCGAACACGACGAAACCCTGCTGGTGCAGTCCGGCAAGCCGGTTGGCGTGTTCAAAACGCACAAAAACGCGCCGCGCGTGCTGATCGCTAACTCTAACCTCGTGCCGCACTGGGCCACCTGGGAACACTTCAACGAACTGGACGCAAAAGGACTGGCGATGTATGGCCAGATGACCGCCGGGAGCTGGATCTACATCGGCAGCCAGGGGATCGTGCAGGGCACCTACGAAACCTTCGTGGAAGCCGGTCGCCAGCACTACAACGGCTCACTGAAAGGCCGCTGGGTATTGACCGCGGGTCTCGGCGGCATGGGCGGCGCGCAGCCGCTGGCCGCCACGCTTGCCGGCGCATGCTCGCTCAACATTGAGTGCCAGCAGAGCCGCATTGATTTCCGTCTGCGCACCCGCTACGTCGATGAGCAGGCAACCGATCTGGACGATGCGCTGGCGCGCATCAAAAAATACACCTCTGAAGGCAAAGCGGTGTCGATTGCCCTGTGCGGCAACGCGGCGGACATTCTTCCTGAACTCGTCGCCCGCGGCGTGCGCCCGGATCTGGTCACCGACCAGACCAGCGCCCATGACCCGCTGCACGGCTATCTGCCAAAAGGCTGGTCGTGGGAAGAATATCAGCAAAAAGCGGAGACCGACCCGGAAGGTACGGTGCTTGCCGCGAAACGCTCTATGGCGGAACACGTCTCAGCGATGCTGGCCTTCAGCCAGATGGGCATTCCGACCTTTGACTACGGTAACAACATCCGCCAGATGGCGAAAGAGATGGGCGTGAATAACGCCTTTGACTTCCCGGGCTTCGTTCCTGCCTATATTCGCCCGCTGTTCTGCCGCGGCATCGGTCCGTTCCGCTGGGTTGCCCTGTCCGGTGACCCGGAGGATATCTACAAAACCGACGCCAAAGTGAAGGAGATCGTCGCTGATGACGAACATCTTCACCACTGGCTGGACATGGCCCGCGAGCGCATTAACTTCCAGGGCCTGCCGGCGCGTATCTGCTGGGTAGGGCTGGAGTGGCGTCAAAAACTCGGCCTCGCCTTCAACGAAATGGTGCGCAGCGGTGAGGTTTCCGCGCCGATCGTCATCGGCCGCGACCACCTGGACTCCGGCTCCGTCGCCAGCCCGAACCGCGAAACCGAAGCCATGCGCGACGGCTCGGATGCGGTCTCCGACTGGCCGTTGCTGAACGCTCTGCTGAATACCGCCAGCGGCGCGACCTGGGTGTCGCTGCACCACGGCGGCGGCGTGGGGATGGGCTTCTCCCAGCATTCCGGGATGGTCATCGTCTGCGACGGAACCGATGAAGCCGCCGCGCGTATCGCTCGCGTACTGCACAACGACCCGGCAACCGGCGTGATGCGTCACGCGGATGCGGGTTACGAAATTGCCATTGACTGTGCCAAAGAGCAGGGCCTTAACCTGCCGATGATCCCTGCCACACAAGGAAAGCATTAATGAACGCATTAACACTCACTCCCGGCTCGCTGACGCTCAAGCAGCTGCGTAACGTCTGGCGCAAGCCGGTCACCCTTTCGCTGGATGCAAGTGCCCATGCCGCCATTAACGACAGCGTCGCCTGCGTCGAAGCCATCGTTGCCGAAGGGCGCACCGCCTACGGGATTAACACCGGCTTTGGCCTGCTGGCGCAGACCCGCATCGCGACACACGATCTGGAAAACTTACAGCGTTCGCTGGTGCTGTCACACGCGGCGGGCGTGGGTCAGCCGCTGGATGATGAGATTGTCCGTCTGATGATGGTGCTCAAAATCAACAGCCTGGCCCGCGGCTTCTCCGGCATTCGACTGAGCGTGATTCAGGCGCTGATGGCGCTGGTCAATGCGGAAGTCTATCCGTGGATCCCGGCAAAAGGTTCCGTCGGTGCCTCCGGCGATCTTGCGCCGCTGGCGCACATGTCGCTGCTGCTGCTGGGGGAAGGCAAAGCGCGCTGGCAGGGCGAGTGGCTTCCTGCGAAAGAGGCGCTGAAAAAAGCCGGGTTAAACCCGATCACCCTGGCGGCGAAAGAGGGGCTGGCGCTGCTGAACGGCACGCAGGCATCGACCGCTTTCGCGCTGCGCGGCCTGTTTGAAGCGGAAGATCTGTTTGCCTCAGCGGTGGTGTGCGGTGCGCTGACCACCGAAGCCGTGCTGGGCTCGCGTCGCCCGTTCGATGCCCGCATCCACGAGGTGCGCGGTCAGCGCGGGCAGATTGATGTCGCCGCGATGTACCGTCACGTGCTTACCGACACCAGCGAGATCGCGGATTCACACCACAACTGTGAAAAGGTGCAGGATCCCTATTCCCTGCGCTGCCAGCCGCAGGTGATGGGCGCGTGCCTGACGCAGCTGCGCCAGGCGGCAGAAGTGCTGTTGGTGGAGGCCAACGCGGTGTCCGATAACCCGCTGGTCTTCGCCCAGGAAAACGAGGTGGTCTCCGGGGGCAACTTCCATGCCGAGCCGGTGGCAATGGCGGCGGATAATATCGCCCTGGCGATTGCCGAAGTCGGCGCGTTGTCCGAGCGCCGCATCGCGCTGATGATGGATAAACATATGTCCCAGCTGCCGCCGTTCCTGGTGCGTAACGGCGGGGTCAACTCGGGCTTTATGATTGCCCAGGTGACCGCGGCGGCGCTGGCGAGCGAGAACAAAGCCCTGTCGCACCCGCACAGCGTGGACAGCCTGCCAACGTCAGCGAACCAGGAAGATCACGTTTCGATGGCGCCGGCTGCCGGGCGTCGTCTGTGGGAAATGGCCTCCAACACCCGCGGCGTGCTGGCGGTGGAGTGGCTGGCGGCATGTCAGGGTGTCGATCTGCGTGAAGGGCTAAAATCCAGCCCGCTGCTGGAGCAGGCGCGTCATGTGCTGCGCGAGCACGTATCGCACTACGATGATGACCGCTTCTTTGCGCCGGATATTGATAAGGCGATGCAGCTTCTGGAAGAGGGAAGCCTTGTAGGACTGTTACCTTCGGTGCTGTGATTTTTTGCCCTCACCCTCTCCCACAGGGAGAGGGAATTGCCCGGTTTTCACCCTCTCCCTGTGGGAGAGGGCCGGGGTGAGGGCATCAGCCCGCACTATTATGAATACATCGCCGTAATCGACGCGCTGCCCAGCGAATGGAAATGCACGTTAAACCCTACCATCGCGCCGCTCGCCCCTTCATCGACCTCAATCTTCTCCACATCCAGCGCGTGCACCGTGAAGATATAGCGGTGGGTTTCCCCTTTTGGCGGCGCCGCGCCGCCGTAGCCCGCTTTACCAAAATCGGTGCGCGTCTGAATGGCGCCTTCAGGCAGGGCAACCAGGTCTGAACCGGAACCCTGCGGCAGGACGCGCGTGTCGGCAGGCAGGTTCGCCACAATCCAGTGCCACCAGCCGGAGCCGGTCGGCGCATCCGGGTCGTAGCAGGTCACGACAAAGCTTTTTGTTCCGGCCGGAACCTCATCCCACGCCAGGTGCGGGGAGATGTTGTCTCCCTGATACCCCATGCCGTTGAATACGTGGCGTTCCGGTAGTTTTTCACCGTCGCGCAGATCTTTACTGATGATTTTCATACGGTTTACCCTCGTTGATCGCTCGTTCAGCAAGTGTAATGCATAGGGTTACATCGTGAAATGCGCGGGAATGTTAACGGCTGTTACAACCGCGTCGGTTAATTTACGCAGCTGCTCTGGCGTAATGCTGTACGGCGGCATCAGGTAGATAAGCTTGCCGAAAGGCCGCACCCAGACGCCCTGCTCAACGAAGAAGCGCTGCAGCGCCGCCATATTCACCGGATGGGTGGTTTCAATCACGCCGATGGCGCCCAGCACGCGCACGTCTGCCACGAAATTTGCGCCAGAGGCGGCGCTCAGCTCCTCTTTCAGCTGCGCCTCAATCGCCGCCACCTGCGTCTGCCACTCGCCGCTCTCCAGAATGGCGAGGCTTTCGCTTGCGACGGCGCAGGCCAGCGGGTTGCCCATAAACGTCGGGCCGTGCATAAAGCAGCCGGCCTCGCCGTCGCTGATGGTGTCGGCCACCTGGCGGGTCGTGAGCGTGGCGGAGAGCGTCATGGTGCCGCCGGTCAGCGCCTTGCCCAGACACAGTATATCCGGCGCAATGCCCGCATGTTCGCAGGCAAACAGCCTGCCGGTGCGGCCAAAGCCGGTGGCGATCTCATCGGCAATCAGCAGAATGCCCTCGCGGTCGCACATCTTGCGAATACGCCTCAGCCATTCCGGATGGTACATCCGCATTCCGCCTGCGCCCTGCACAATCGGCTCCAGGATCACGGC
Organism: Enterobacter sp. QK-SA4; assembly: GCF_056856775.1. Taxonomy (NCBI): domain Bacteria; kingdom Pseudomonadati; phylum Pseudomonadota; class Gammaproteobacteria; order Enterobacterales; family Enterobacteriaceae; genus Enterobacter; species Enterobacter sp. QK-SA4. The sequence continues at coordinate 3,363,411 of NZ_JBXFXH010000007.1, read as the reverse complement.
GGCGATTTCATGGCGATGCGCCGCCATCAGCCGCGCGAAGCCGACCATGTCCATCTCGTTCCACTCGCCGTCGAAACGGCTCTGCGGGGCAGGGGCAAACAGGTTTTCCGGCAGATAGCCTTTCCACAGGCTGTGCATCGAGTTGTCCGGATCGCACACCGACATCGCCCCGAAGGTATCCCCGTGATAGCCGTTGCGGAAGGTGAGGAAGCGCTGGCGCGTTTCACCCTTCGCGTGCCAGTACTGCAGCGCCATTTTCATCGCCACTTCCACCGCCACGGAGCCGGAATCGGCCAGGAACACGCACTCCAGCGATTCAGGCGTCATCGCCACCAGGCGACGGCATAAATCCACCGCGGGCTGATGGGTGATTCCGCCAAACATCACATGCGACATCTGGTCAATCTGCGCCTTCATCGCCGCATTCAGGCGCGGGTGGTTGTACCCGTGAATGGCCGCCCACCACGAAGACATCCCGTCAACGAGCTGTTCGCCGCTGGCGAGGTGCAGCTCGCAGCCGTGGGCCGAGGCCACCGGATAAACGGGAAGAGGGCGGGTAGTGGAAGTGTAAGGGTGCCAGATATGCTGCTTGTCGAAGGCGAGATCGTCCTGGGTCATAATCGACTTGTAAACCATTTTGAAAAGTTTTAGGTTTACGAGTATAAACCGAACCGAAAATTAACAAAACCCTTTGGAGAAGCCCGATGGCTCACCACGCACGCTGGACGATGTCGCAAGTCACTGAATTATTCAACAAACCTTTCCTTGAGCTGATGTTCGAAGCCCAACAGGTGCATCGTCAGCACTTCGATCCGCGCCATGTTCAGGTCAGCACGCTGCTGTCGATCAAAACCGGTGCCTGTCCTGAAGACTGCAAATATTGCCCGCAGAGCGCGCGCTACAAAACCGGTCTCGAATCCGAACGGCTGATGGAAGTGGAGCAGGTGCTCGACTCCGCTCGCAAGGCGAAAAACGCCGGCTCGACCCGCTTCTGCATGGGCGCGGCGTGGAAGAACCCGCACGACCGCGACATGCCGTATCTGGAGCAGATGGTGAAGGGCGTGAAGGAGATGGGCCTCGAAGCCTGTATGACGCTCGGCACATTAAACGAGGAGCAGGCGCAGCGCCTCTCCGCCGCAGGGCTGGACTACTACAACCACAACCTCGACACCTCGCCGGAGTTTTACGGCAACATCATCACCACGCGGACCTATCAGGAGCGTCTGGACACGCTGGATAAAGTGCGTGACGCGGGGATCAAGGTCTGCTCGGGCGGTATTGTCGGCTTAGGCGAAACGGTGAAAGACCGCGCGGGCCTGCTGCTGCAGTTGGCAAACCTGCCGACCCCGCCGGAAAGCGTGCCGATCAACATGCTGGTGAAGGTTAAGGGAACGCCGCTGGCGGATAACGACGACGTGGATGCGTTTGATTTTATTCGCACCATCGCGGTGGCGCGCATCATGATGCCGACCTCTTTCGTGCGCCTCTCTGCCGGTCGCGAGCAGATGAACGAGCAGACCCAGGCGATGTGCTTTATGGCCGGAGCCAACTCCATCTTCTACGGCTGCAAGCTGCTGACCACGCCGAACCCGGAAGAGGACAAAGACGTTCAGCTGTTCCGCAAGCTGGGGCTTAACCCGCATCAGACCGAGGTGCTGACGGGCGATAACGAGCAACAGCAGCAGCTGGAGCAGCAGATTTTCAACGCCGACACCGACCAGTTCTACAACGCGGCAGCCGTATGACCTGGCAGGCACGCATTAATACCGCGCTGGAGGAACGCCGGGCGGCAGAGGCGTTTCGCATTCGCAGGGTGGTGGAAAACGGCGCGGGCCGTTTTCTTACCCGCGAGGGGCGGCAGTTTTGTAATTTCTCCAGCAACGACTATCTCGGGCTGAGCCAGCATCCTGCCATCATCCGCGCCTGGCAGCAGGGTGCGGAGCGGTTTGGCGTGGGCAGCGGCGGCTCGGGACACGTCAGCGGCTACACCACGGCGCATCAGGCGCTGGAAGAGGCGCTTGCCGACTGGCTCGGCTACCCGCGCGCGCTGCTGTTCATCTCCGGCTTTGCCGCCAACCAGGCGGTCATTACCGCCCTGATGGGAAAAGAGGACCGGATTGTCGCCGACCGCCTGAGCCACGCCTCGCTGCTGGAGGCGGCAAATTTAAGCCCGGCGCAGCTGCGCCGCTTTGCCCATAACGATGCGGGGCAGCTCGCCGCGCTGCTGGATAAACCCTGCGACGGACAGCAGCTGGCGGTCACCGAAGGGGTGTTCAGCATGGACGGCGACAGCGCGCCGCTTGCCGCGCTGCACGAGGCCGCAAAGCGGCAAAACGCCTGGCTGCTGGTTGACGATGCCCACGGCATTGGCGTAATGGGTGGCGAAGGTCGCGGCAGCGCGCATCAGCAAAACGTAAAGCCGGAGCTGCTGATCGTCACCTTCGGCAAAGGCTTTGGCGTCAGCGGCGCCGCCGTGCTGTGCAGCGAGTCCGTCGCCGACTATCTGCTGCAGTTTGCCCGACACCTGATCTACAGCACCAGCATGCCCCCGGCACAGGCAGTGGCGCTGTCTGCGTCGCTGGCGGTGATCCGCAGCGCGGAAGGGGATGAACGTCGTCAGCGGCTGGCAGAGCATATCTCCCGCTTCCGCAAGGGGCTAGCGGCGCTGCCCTTCCACAGCCCCGATTCGCAGAGCGCCATCCAGCCGGTGATTGTCGGCGAAAACGGCCGCGCGCTGGCGCTGGCACAGGCGCTGCGCGAGCGCGGCATGTGGGTTACAGCCATTCGCCCGCCAACGGTCCCGCCGGGCACCGCGCGGCTGCGTTTAACCCTGACGGCGGCGCATGAGGCTCGGGATATCCAGACGCTGCTGGAGGCGCTCCATGACGCCGGTGAATAAACAGGCCGTCGCGGCGGCATTTGGTCGGGCCGCGCAGAGCTATTCGCAGCACGATGAGCTGCAGCGTTTGAGCGCGCAGGGGCTTCTGGCCGCGCTTGGCGAGAACCGTTTTCCGCAGGTGCTGGACGCCGGATGTGGTCCCGGCAGCAACAGCAGCTACTGGCGCGGGACGGGAAGCCAGGTGACGGCTATCGACCTCTCGGACCAGATGCTCGACGAGGCGCGTCAGAGGCAGGCAGCGGATCGCTATCTGCTGGCGGATATCGAGGCGATCCCGCTGGCGGATGCGCAGTTCGATCTGGTCTGGAGTCATCTGGCGGTCCAGTGGTGCAGCAGCCTGCCGCAGGCCTTACGCGAGCTTTATCGCGTTGCGCGACCGGGCGGGAAGGTGGCCTTTACCACACTGCTGGAAAGCTCGCTGCCGGAGCTAAATCAGGCGTGGAAAGCGGTGGATGAGCAGCCGCACGTTAACCGCTTTTTATCGCATGAGCAGGTGACGCAGGCGCTGGCAGGCTGGCGCTACCGCAGCACGGTGCAGACCATCACCCTCAATTTTGGCGATGCGTTCAGCGCCATGCGTTCGCTGAAGGGCATCGGCGCCACGCACCTGCACGCCGGACGGGAGAAAAAACCGCTCACCCGGGGCCAGCTGCAGCGTCTGGAGCTGGCCTGGCCTCAGCAGCGGGGACATTTCCCGCTCTCTTATCAACTTTTTCATGGGATTATCGAACGTGAGTGAACGTTATTTTGTCACCGGAACGGATACGGAAGTGGGAAAAACGGTGGCCAGCTCGGCGCTGCTGCAGGCGGCGCGAAAGCTTGGGAAAAACACCGCCGGATATAAGCCGGTTGCTTCCGGCAGCGAGATGACGGCGGAAGGGTTACGCAATACCGACGCGCTGGCGCTCCAGCGTAACAGCACGCGTGAGCTTGCCTATTCAGCGGTGAATCCGTACACCTTTGCCGAGCCGACCTCGCCGCACATCATCAGCGCTGACGAAGGTCGTCCGATTGATTTCACCGTGCTGTCAGCCGGGTTACGGACGCTGGAAAGCCAGGCCGACTGGGTGCTGGTGGAAGGCGCAGGCGGCTGGTTTACGCCGCTTTCGGACACGCAGACGTTTGCTGACTGGGTGCAGGCCGAGCAGCTTCCCGTCATTCTGGTCGTCGGCGTCAGGCTGGGCTGCATCAATCACGCCATGTTGACCGCGCAGGCCGTACAGCAGGCCGGGCTGACGCTGGCGGGCTGGATAGCCAACGACGTGGTTGCGCCGGGGAAACGACACCAGGAGTATCTGGCGACGCTCAGGCGCGTACTTCCCGCCCCGTGCCTCGGGGAAATTCCCTGGCTTGCTGACGGCGTGGAAAATACCGACACCGGGCGTTATCTCGATCTCAGCGTCTTGCTTTCCGCGACATCCAGTGCGCGATAAGCTCGTCATCCAGCTCGTTAACGTGGCCCTGCGCCACGTTACGCCCGCGATAGAGCATGCAGAAGCGGTCCGCAACCCGGCGGATAAACGACAGTTGCTGCTCCGCTAATAGCACCGTCATACCTAACTCCCGGTTTAAGCGCACCAGCAGCTGCCCCAGCTTCTGGGCGAAGCTGTGTCCTGCGCCGTGCAGGGGCTCATCGAGGATCAGCAGGTGCGGACGGTTCACCAGCGCATTAGCCAGCGCCAGCTGGTACTGGTCGTCCGGAGAGAGCGTGTTGGCGCGGGCCTGACGCAATGCGTAGAGCGCCGGAAACAGGTCGTAAACGTCACTTTTCGCCTCCGGGTTGGGTTTCCCCATCGCCCGCATGGCGATATGCAGATTCTCCTCAATCGTTAACTGGGAGAAGATCCGCCTGTCCTGCGGGACATAGCCTATCCCCGGTCCTGAGCGCTGTTCTGGCGGCAGGTTAAGCAAGTCGCGCGGCGGCGCGCCCGCCTCGTGCCAGATGATGCTGCCGCTTTCAACGGGCACTCTCCCGGCGATGCAATTCATGAGGGTGGTTTTCCCCATCCCCGGCAGGCCAACGACGCCTGTACACATCCCTTGCGGAAAATCCAAATTCACGTTCCATAGCGTATGTTGGCTTCCGTAAAACTGATTCACAGCACGCAGACTCAACATCTTTTTCTCCTTAAAAATGTGTGTAGGTGAGGCTCGGGTTTGAATCTGCAAAACCCCTGCCAGAAACCGAAAAGTGTTCAAAAAAACGGCTTTTTTAGGAATAAGTCACCAGAGAGGGGCTGAGATAAAAGGGAATTGCACATCGACGGTGCTGGAGGTGGTGAGTTGTGGTGCAGAACCCGAAATGATGAAAATGTGAGCAAGATCCCATCGGTTGGTTATGAATGACGCAACTGTTAATCATCAAAAAATAGCTATAAAATTTTTTTACTGCGGTCTCGTGGGAAAAACCGGGAATTTGCCGAGCGCCAGTCTGCATGGGCTGGAAGCAGTTATCCACTATTCCTGTGGATAACCATGTGCATTAGAGTTAGAAAACACGCGATAAGCGAGAGAAGACGCGGCTTACGCCCAAATTGGCGCGAAACGCGGCTTTAGAAAATATCGTTTATTATTTAATTGCTTAGATAAAAGCAATTCCCGTCATGAAAGTGTCACCCGTTGCCACAAAACTATCATTACCTGGCTTGACAAATGTTAAAAAAGAAAAAGTTCTGGGGATAACCTGACCTGACTGGTGTTTTATATTGTCACAGTCCAAATTTTGGCCGCTATCGCGCTAATCATTCAGGCGCTATGCTAAATATCCTGACATGCTACTGGTTTTTCATCCAGTGTTTTTTACTGGCATTCCTGGCAACAACGAGTAAAATTACTCACCTGCCGCTTATAACGTCATCAGGTTGTCGCCCATGAGTAAACCGTTCAAATTGAATTCTGCTTTCCGTCCATCTGGCGATCAGCCTGAGGCGATCCGTCGTCTGGAAGAGGGGCTGGAAGACGGGCTGGCGCACCAGACGCTGCTGGGGGTAACCGGCTCGGGTAAAACGTTCACCATCGCCAACGTGATTGCGGATCTCCAGCGCCCAACGATGGTGCTGGCACCCAACAAAACCCTGGCCGCGCAGCTTTACGGCGAGATGAAAGAGTTCTTCCCGGAAAACGCGGTGGAGTATTTCGTCTCCTACTACGATTACTACCAGCCTGAAGCCTACGTACCGAGCTCTGACACCTTCATCGAGAAGGATGCCTCGGTGAACGAACACATCGAACAGATGCGTCTGTCGGCCACGAAGGCGCTTCTGGAGCGTCGCGATGTGGTCGTCGTCGCGTCGGTTTCCGCGATCTACGGTCTGGGCGATCCGGATCTCTATCTCAAGATGATGCTGCACCTGACGCAGGGGATGATCATCGACCAGCGCGCCATCGTTCGTCGTCTGGCGGAGCTGCAGTATGCCCGTAACGATCAGGCGTTCCAGCGCGGCACCTTCCGCGTACGCGGTGAGGTGATCGACATCTTCCCGGCGGAATCGGACGATATGGCGCTGCGCGTCGAGCTGTTTGACGAAGAGGTTGAACGCCTGTCGCTCTTCGACCCGCTGACCGGACACATTGAATCAGTGATCCAGCGCTTCACCATCTACCCGAAAACGCACTACGTGACGCCGCGCGAGCGTATCGTGCAGGCGATGGAAGAGATCAAAGTGGAGCTGGCCGAGCGCCGTAAGGTGCTGCTGGCGAACAATAAGCTGCTGGAAGAGCAGCGCCTGAGCCAGCGTACCCAGTTTGACCTTGAGATGATGAACGAGCTGGGCTATTGCTCCGGCATTGAAAACTACTCGCGCTTCCTCTCCGGGCGCGGGCCGGGCGAGCCGCCGCCGACGCTGTTTGACTACCTTCCGGCAGACGGTTTGCTGGTGATCGACGAATCCCACGTCACGATCCCGCAGATCGGCGGGATGTACCGCGGTGATCGGGCGCGTAAAGAGACGCTGGTAGAGTACGGGTTCCGCCTGCCGTCAGCGCTGGATAACCGTCCGATGAAGTTTGAAGAATTTGAGGCATTAGCGCCGCAAACCATTTACGTCTCGGCCACGCCGGGCAACTACGAGCTGGAGAAATCCGGTGAAGACGTTGTCGATCAGGTTGTGCGTCCGACCGGATTGCTCGACCCGATTATTGAAGTTCGTCCAGTGGCTACGCAGGTGGACGATCTGCTCTCAGAGATCCGCGCCCGTTCCGCCATCAACGAGCGCGTGCTGGTGACCACGCTCACCAAGCGTATGGCGGAAGACCTCACCGAGTATCTCGAAGAGCACGGCGAGAAGGTGCGCTATCTGCATTCGGATATCGACACCGTGGAGCGCATGGAGATTATCCGCGATCTGCGTCTGGGCGAGTTTGACGTGCTGGTGGGGATCAACCTGCTGCGAGAAGGTCTGGACATGCCGGAAGTCTCGCTGGTGGCGATTCTGGATGCGGACAAAGAGGGTTTCCTGCGTTCTGAACGCTCCCTGATCCAGACCATCGGCCGTGCCGCGCGTAACGTCAACGGGAAAGCGATTCTGTACGGTGACAAAATCACCCCGTCGATGGCGAAAGCGATTGGCGAAACGGAGCGCCGCCGCGAGAAACAGCAGCGCTACAACGAAGAGCACGGCATTACCCCGCAGGGGCTGAACAAGAAGGTGGTGGATATTCTGGCGCTGGGTCAGAACATTGCCAAAACCAAAGCGAAAGGTCGCGGCAAGGCGCGTTCAGTGGTGGAAGAGGATACCGTCGTGCTGACGCCGAAAGCGCTGCAGCAGAAAATCCACGAGCTGGAAGGGCAGATGATGCAGCACGCGCAGAACCTGGAGTTCGAAGAAGCGGCGCAGATCCGCGACCAGCTTCATCAGCTGCGGGATCTTTTCATCGCGGCATCGTGAGTAAAGCGTTGTTTTCTCCCTCTCCCCGTGGGAGAGGGATCCCCAGTAATTTTTGAACAGAAGCAATAACGTTGTTTCAGAGCGATTGAAGGCTATCAGCGATGCTCTGGTCCGGCTGTAAATCGCTGAGGTGTTTCCTGCAGGCCGGGGCGAGGCGCAGGGATGCGCCGAGAGGGCGGGCTTTACAGGGACGTTACCTCCGCCCTTACCCGATAAGCCGAAAGGAATAAGCCGAGGGCACCGCGAAGCGGCGATTTACCGCCGGGAGCCCGGGTCGCCAGGGTGGTGGCGATTGAGCCACCCTGGCACGTTCACAGGCCATGTCGTTACAGAGTAGCAAGGAACATAAAGTGAACGGAATGACCACCAGAGTCGTATGTTCCCCTTCACCTCAGCCCTCTCCCTCAAGGGAGGGGGGGCGTCCGTGCGGGCATTATTATGAGGGCATCAGGCCGCACAAAACGAACCTAACCCAGCGCCTGAATCGCCTTCTCCAGCGCCTCGCGCAGCAGGTGACGGTCATGGCGATATTTAATATCACTCGCTTCCAGTGGCTCCTGCACGACCACGCGGTCGCCAATACCCGACACATCCACCTTCGGTCCGACCACGACGCCGTCGATAATTTTTTTACCGACGTACTGCTCCATTAATTCAAGCTTATCTGCCAGCGACAGGCTCGCCGCCGCCGGACTCAGTTCACGTCCCAGGTTACCGATGTAAACCATCGGGGCAGGGGTGCGGCGCAGCGCCTGCGCCAGCTCTTTCACCAGCAGAATGGGCATCAGGCTGGTATAAAAACTGCCCGGACCGATCAGGATAAGATCCGCTTCTCCGATGGCCTCCACCGCTTCTCGCGTGGCGGGCACGCTCGGATAGGTCATTAACTCCGTGGGCGGCAGGATGAGCTGGTCAATATTCACCTCGCCGTAAACTTCATGCCCTTCGGCGTCGATGGCCATCAAGTCTACCGGTTGTTCTGACATGGGGATCAGGAATGCGTCAACTTTCAGCAGATTACGGATTAAGTTGATGGCTTCCAGAGGCCGTACGCTCAGGTGATCCAATGCCTTTAACATCAGATTTCCAAGGTTATGCCCGGAAAGTTCGCCATTACCGCCAAAACGGTACTCAAACATCGCCGATGCGACGCTCGGCTCGGTAATTAACTGGTTCAGGCAGTTGCGCATATCTCCCCAGGCAATGCCGCCTTCGGCACGACGAATGCGCCCGGTTGAGCCGCCGTTATCGGTGGTGGTCACTATCCCTGTCAGCCTTGAGCCGAGTGACGACAAAGAGGACATAACCCGGCCCAAGCCGTGTCCTCCGCCAAGAGCGACCACTCGGTCAAGATCCGCAAAAGTGCGATTGCGCATACGTATTCCTTATCACGTTCGATCGCGTAACAGTAACCTAACTACCCCTAAAAGACGATGCCTCACCCGATGCAAAATGACGTATATCAATGTGAAAATGCGGTTTTTAGGTATTCTGTAGCGAAAATGCAGGATTGATTCGCTATATACGTAACTATATAGCGAAAGGCGATAATGGCGCCGTGAGAATTTACGCGCTACTATCGCCCTAACCACGTTTTCAAAATTGAAAACATACACTCTAGCCCTTGTGCCTGTGTCGAAAGATATGGCGCTCTGGCCGTGGCGAATTTGCCACCAGGGTACAGAAAGAAATGACTGTGCCTCCCGATCTGGAAAGGTGTACATGGCTTCACAACTTACTGATGCTTTCGCGCGTAAGTTTTATTACTTACGTCTGTCGATTACCGATGTGTGCAACTTCCGTTGCGCCTACTGCCTGCCCGATGGCTACAAACCGGGCAGCGTCACCAATAACGGCTTTCTCTCCGTGGATGAAGTGCGCCGCGTCACGCGCGCCTTCTCTGAGCTCGGCACCGAAAAAGTGCGTCTGACCGGCGGCGAACCCTCTCTGCGCCGCGATTTCCCCGACATCATTGCCGCCGTGCGTGAAAACGAACGTATCCGCCAGATTGCGGTGACCACCAACGGTTACCGCATGGCGCGCGACGTGGCGAACTGGCGCGATGCGGGGCTGACGGCGATCAACGTCAGCGTCGATAGCCTGGACGCCCGTCAGTTCCACGCCATTACCGGCCAGGATAAATTTCAGCAGGTCATGGACGGCATCGACGCGGCATTTGCGGCCGGGTTCGAGAAGGTCAAAGTCAACACGGTGCTGATGCGCGATGTAAACCACCATCAGCTGGACACCTTCCTGGCGTGGATCCAATCCCGCCCCATTCAGCTGCGTTTTATCGAGCTGATGGAAACCGGCGAGGGCAGCGAGCTGTTCCGTCGCCATCACATCTCCGGCATGGTGCTGCGCGACGAACTGCTGAAACGCGGCTGGATCCACCAGATCCGCCAGCGCAGCGACGGCCCGGCGCAGGTCTTCTGCCACCCGGATTACGAAGGTGAGATCGGGCTTATCATGCCCTATGAGAAAGACTTCTGCGCCAGCTGCAACCGCCTGCGCGTCTCCTCCGTTGGCAAGCTCCATCTTTGCCTGTTCGGCGACGGCGGCGTGGACCTTCGCGATCTGCTGGAAGATGATGCGCAGCAGGGCGCGCTTGAAGCACGCATTTCTGACGCGCTGACGCATAAAAAACAGACCCACTTCCTGCATCAGGGCAATACCGGTATTACTCAGAACCTGTCTTATATCGGCGGGTAATCAGGCTTAAGAAGGAATCAGAATATGAGTCAGGTAAGCGCAGAATTTATCCCGACACGCATTGCTATCCTTACCGTTTCCGACCGCCGGGGCGAAGAGGATGATACCTCTGGCCACTGGCTGCGCGAGGCGGCCCATGACGCGGGGCATCACATCGTCGATAAAGCGATCGTGAAGGAGAACCGCTACGCCATTCGCGCTCAGGTTTCGCAGTGGATTGCCAGCGATGAGGTGCAGGTGGTGCTGATCACCGGCGGCACCGGTTTTACCGCAGGCGATCAGGCCCCCGAAGCGCTGATCCCGCTTTTCGACCGCGAGGTAGAAGGCTTCGGCGAAGTATTCCGCATGCTCTCCTTTGAAGAGATTGGTACCTCCACGCTCCAGTCGCGCGCCGTTGCCGGGGTGGCTAACAAAACCCTGATTTTCGCTATGCCGGGCTCGACCAAAGCCTGCCGCACCGCGTGGGAAAACATCATCGCCCCGCAGCTGGACGCCCGTACCCGTCCGTGTAATTTCCATCCCCATTTAAAGAAATAAGCTATGTCACAACTGACCCACATTAACGCCGCTGGCGAAGCGCATATGGTGGACGTCTCCGCCAAAGCCGAAACGGTGCGCGAGGCGCGCGCGGAAGCGTTTGTCACTATGCTGCCGGAAACGCTGGCGATGATTATCGACGGCAGCCACCATAAGGGCGACGTCTTTGCCACCGCGCGCATCGCGGGGATTCAGGCCGCCAAGCGCACCTGGGACTTAATTCCGCTGTGCCATCCGCTGATGCTGAGCAAAGTGGAAGTGAACCTGCAGGCACAGCCGGAGCATAATCGCGTGCGCATTGAGTCACTTTGCCGCTTAACCGGCAAAACCGGCGTGGAGATGGAGGCGCTGACGGCGGCCTCAGTTGCCGCGCTGACCATCTACGACATGTGCAAAGCGGTGCAGAAAGATATGGTGATTGGCCCGGTTCGCCTGCTGGCAAAAAGCGGCGGCAAATCCGGTGATTTTAAGGTGGATAGCCATGATTAAGGTGCTCTTTTTTGCGCAGGTGCGCGAGCTGGTGAACACCGATAGCCTGACGCTGGACGCGTCCTTCGAAAACGTCGCGGACCTGCGCGCGCATCTGGCGGCACAAAGCGACCGCTGGGCGCTGGCGCTGGACGAAGGCAAGCTGCTGGCCGCCGTTAACCAGACGCTGGTGGAATTCACCCATCCGCTGAACGCAGGGGATGAAGTGGCCTTCTTCCCGCCGGTTACGGGAGGCTAAGATGGCTGAAACCCGAATTCTGGTGAGTCCCGAGCGTTTTAACGTGGGGACCGAATACAGCTGGCTGGCGGAACGCGATGAAGACGGCGCGGTCGTCACCTTCACCGGCAAGGTGCGCAACCACAATCTCGGTGACAGCGTGAAGGCACTGACGCTGGAGCACTATCCGGGGATGACCGAGAAATCGCTGACGGAGATTGTTAACGAGGCACGGGGCCGGTGGCCGCTTGGCCGGGTCACGGTTATTCACCGCATCGGCGAGATGTGGCCTGGCGAGGATATTGTCTTCGTCGGGGTGACCAGCGCGCACCGCAGCAGCGCGTTTGCGGCAGGGGAGTTCATTATGGATTACCTCAAAACCAAAGCGCCGTTCTGGAAGCGCGAGGCCACGCCGGAAGGTGACCGCTGGGTAGAATCTCGCGACAGCGATAAACAAGCCGCCAGCCGTTGGTAGTCGGTTTACGTGGATGTGTTAATCTTAACGTGTGTGTCTACTTAATCTTAATCAGGAGTGAATCATGGACCGATTTCCGCGTTCCGATTCAATAGTACAGCAGACCCGTAGCGGCCTGCAGACGTATATGGCTCAGGTGTACGGCTGGATGACGGTTGGCCTGCTGCTTACCGCGTTTATCGCGTGGTATGCGGCGAACACGCCTGAACTGATGATGTTTATCTTCTCGAGCAAAATTACCTTCTTTGGGCTGATTATCGCGCAGCTGGCGCTGGTATTTGTGCTTTCTGGTCTGGTGCAAAAGCTGAGTGCCGGAATGGCGACCACGCTGTTTATGCTCTATTCGGCGCTAACCGGGCTGACGCTTTCCAGTATTTTCATCGTTTACACCTACTCCTCCATCGCCAGCACCTTCGTGGTGGCGGGCGGGATGTTCGGTGCGATGAGTCTCTACGGTTATACCACCAAACGCGATCTGAGCGGCTTCGGCAGCATGCTGTTTATGGGGCTGATTGGGATTGTGCTGGCGTCGCTGGTGAACCTGTGGCTGAAGAGCGACGCGCTGATGTGGGCCGTGACCTACATCGGGGTGGTGATCTTCGTTGGGTTGACGGCGTATGACACCCAGAAGCTGAAAAACATCGGCGAGCAGATCGACGTACGCGACAGTTCAAACCTGCGCAAATACGCGATTCTGGGCGCGCTGACGCTGTATCTGGACTTCATCAACCTGTTCCTGATGCTGCTGCGGATTTTAGGCAACCGTCGTTAAGGTTGTTTTGCCGGGTGGCGGTGCGGTCTGGTGCCCTCACCCTGACCCTCTCCTACGGGAGAGGGAACAAACACCAAAAACGGCAACAAGGTTGCCGTTTTGCTTTTATTTCGCCAACGCCTTCTCGTTCTTCGCTCTCAGCTTCTTCGCCCGACTCTCCAGCACCAGATAACAGACCGTTGCCAGCGCCAGCGGCAGGAAATAATACAGCATGCGGTACGCCAGCAGGGCGGCGATAATCGTTCCCTGAGAGACATGCTCCCCGGCCAGCAACGCGATAAATACCGCCTCCAGCACGCCGATCCCGGCAGGAATATGCACAATTACGCCCGCAATACTGCTCACCAGCAGCACGCCCAGCACGAAGAAGTAGTTCACGTCCTCGCCAATCAGCAGCCAGATAATGGCCCCCATCGCCATCCAGTTGGCGCTGGAGACTGCCATCTGCAGCACCGCAAACTTCCACGAGGGCAGAACCAGCTTTTGCCCCTTGATGGTCATATGGCGGCGTTTGGCAAACGCGCAGGCCCACAGATAAACGGCGATAATCAGTAGCAGTACGATGCCCAGAATGCGCAGCGTGGCCTCATCGATATACCAGTGCGCGGGCAGCTGCACCACGCCGATGGTGAAGATCACCCCGCCGAGCAGAATATAGCCCAGCCAGTTGGTGGTGATGCTTAACGAGAAAATGCGCGTGATGGTCCCGCCCGGCAGGCCGAGCCGCGAGTAAAGGCGATAGCGCATGCCAATGCCGCCGACCCAGGTGCTCAGCGTCAGGTTAAAGGCGTAGCAGATAAACGACACCAGCATCACCTGACGTTTGGCCAGCTTGTGGCCGCAGTAGGCGCGGCCCAGCAGGTCATAGCAGCCGTACATCAGGTAGCTGACAATAACCAGCCCCACAGCGCCCAGCAGCACCATCCGGTTATAGTTGCGGATGACTTTCCATACCTCTTCCCAGTCAACTTTCTGCGCGTAGACCACCAGCAGAACCGCGACCGCAATAAAAAACAGCCAGGTCAGGATCTTTTTTGCCAGCCGCCAGCGCGGATGCGATTTCGACATCAGGGTTTGCCTCCATCTTCCGCTTCAACGCGGTCCTGGGTTTCCATTTCGGGTTGTACCGGCGGATCCACCTGCGCCAGCTTCGGCGTATGCGCCGGCAGCCAGCCGACCATCGCCGGGAAGTGGCGCAGGAAGTGGAACACCACCACGCCGATGCCAACGTTCCACCAGCTGCGTTTCGGCACCATGGATTCATCGACACGCACGCAGTCTTTGTCGATAAGCCCCTGAAGGTTATCGCGCAGGGTCTGATTAAACTGACGATCGTGGATGATCAGGTTCGCTTCCAGATTAAGCGATAAGCTCAGCGGATCGAGGTTACTGGAACCGACGGTTGCCCAGTGGTCATCCATTACAGCGACTTTGCCGTGCAGCGGACGGCGGCGATATTCATATATCTGCACGCCGCTTTTAACCAGATAGCGATAGAGTAAACGCGCGCCAACCTTCACAATCGGCATATCCGGCTCGCCCTGCACAATCAGCTTCACGCGAACCCCGCGTCGGGCCGCATTGCGCATGGCGTGCAGAAGACGATAGCCCGGGAAAAAGTAGGCGTTAGCAATAATCACTTCGCGCTTCGCGTTGGCGAGCATCTTGAGATAATGACGTTCAATGTCGTCCCGGTGCTCGCCGTTATCCCGCCAGACGAAAAGGGCCTGCGCTTCGCCGGGCTTCCGGTTCTCTTCCGGGCGATGGCGGCGTCTCCACCAGCGGCGAACGGCCTCTTTACCCGGCAGGTTCTCCAGCTCAAACAGCAAGATGTCCTGCACCACCGGGCCTTCAATGCGAATGGCGTAGTCCTGCTTCGCCTCCGGGCCGTAGTCGGACATATGCTCAGCGGAGTAGTTAATGCCGCCGACAAACGCCACCGTCTCATCCACCACCACAATTTTGCGGTGCATCCGGCGGAAAAGATTGGTACGCATGCCGAACAGGCGAGGGCCGGGATCGTAGTAGCGAAACACCACGCCCGCGGAGGTCAATTCATTCACAAACGCATCGCTGAGATCCGGCGAGCCATAGCCATCAAGCAGCACTTCAATTTTGACGCCGCGCTGGGCGGCGCGCAGCAGCACGCTATGCAACTGCTTGCCCACGTCGTCTTCGAACCAGATAAAGGTTTCGAGGATCACCTTCTGCTGTGCATGGTCAATCGCTTTAAATACGGCCGGATAATACTCGTCCCCGTTGACCAGCAGCGTGATTCGGTTGCCTTCCTGCCAGGAACATTTCATAGGTGGATCTCCGCGCTGAGCGGGGCATGGTCGGAAAGATGTCGCCAGTTAAGGAGCGCCAGGGCGGTCGGGCTGCTGGCGTGGGCATTTTTCACGTAGATGCGGTCAAGCCGAAGCAGCGGGAAACGGACCGGGAAGGTACGCGCAGGCCTGCCGTTGGCGCGAGTAAAAATCTCTTCCAGCCCGGCATCCACCTTCAGCGGATGGTTTGCCCGCTGTCGCCAGTCGTTGAAATCGCCCGCCACCACCACCGGTTCACCTTCGGGAAGCGCGTTGGCCCATTCGGCCAGCATTTTCAGCTGCGCCTGACGATGGGCTTCGCGAAGGCCCAGGTGAACACAGCCGACATGGACTGGTCGCTCGAGGTCTGGCGGCGTAATGCGGCAGTAAAGCAGGCCGCGTTTTTCGCTTTCCCCGACGGAAACGTCGCGGTTTTCGTAATGTTCAATGGGGTAACGGGACAGTACCGCGTTTCCGTGATGTCCTTCCGGATAGACCGCGTTGCGGCCGTAGGCGTAGTCACTCCACATGGTGTCGGCCAGAAATTCATAGTGCGGCGTGTCGGGCCAGTTCTCAAAGTGGAGCGGATGCACTTCGTGTGCGCCCATCACCTCCTGCAGGCAGACAATATCCGCGCTGACGGTGCGTACCGCGTCGCGCAGCTCCGGTAAAATGAAGCGGCGGTTAAATGCTGTGAAGCCCTTATGAATGTTTATCGTCAGCACCTTAAGCGAGAAATGCTGCATTTTTTGAGTCATAAGCTCCTTCCTGAGTGACTATCCCAATGAAAATAAAGTGTAGTCGTCGTCACAAAAAGATGCGGCGTTACGGAATTTTCCGTAAAGTGCGGTAGTCTGATTAAGCAGAGAAAAATCCTTCAGGAGAGAAGCCATGAAGTGGCAACAACGTGTTCGTGTCGCAACTGGCCTGAGTTGCTGGCAGATAATGTTGCATTTACTGGTCGTGGCCGTACTGGTGATGGGCTGGATGAGCGGCACGCTGGTGCGTGTTGGCCTGGGGCTATGCGTCCTTTATGGCGTCACCGTGCTGTCGATGCTGTTCCTACAGCGCCACCATGAAGCGCGCTGGCGCGAGGTGGGTGATGTGCTCGAAGAGCTCACCACCACCTGGTATTTTGGCGCGGCGATGATCGTGCTTTGGCTGCTGTCGCGCGTGCTGCAAAACAACCTGCTGCTGGCCCTGGCGGGTCTGGCTATCCTCGCTGGGCCTGCGGTGGTCTCGCTGCTGACCAAAGAGAAAAAGCTACGCAATGTTGCGTCTAAACATCGCGTACGCCACTGAGCCCGTCGTGGCCGCTATGACCAGTAGCGGCCACAAACTTCCCCAGACAATATCCAGACTCGCATCCTTCAGATAGATTTGCTTGGTGATGTCCGTAAAGTGCCGAATCGGGTTTACCCACGTCAGATCCTGTAGCCACACCGGCATGTTCTCGACGGGTGAAACATAACCCGAGAGCAAAATCGCGGGCATCATAAAGACGAACACCCCGATAAACGCCTGCTGCTGCGTCGAGCAGAGCGCCGAGATCAGCAGTCCAAACCCCACCAGCGACAGCCCGTAAATCACCATAGTGAAGTAAAACAGCGCCAGCGAACCGGCGAACGGGATCTGATAGGCCCAAATTCCCACCCCCAGCACGATGGTGGCCTGGAACGTCGCGACGATCAGTGCCGGGACCGCTTTGCCGACGAAAATTTGCCAGGTGGCGAGCGGGGAGACCAGCAGCTGGTCCAGCGTGCCCTGTTCGCGCTCGCGGGCGACGGAAAGGGAAGTCACGATCATCACCCCAATAGTGGTAATCATGGCGATCAGCGACGGCACCACGAACCACTTGTAGTCCAGGTTCGGGTTGTACCAGTTACGCACCACCAGCTCGCTGTTGTTGGGCTTCGGTTTGCCCTCCATCAGCTCCTGCTGGTAATCCTTCACCACCTGCTGCAGGTAGTTGGCGGCAATCTGGGCGCTGTTGGAGTTACGCCCGTCGAGGATCAGCTGCATCGGCGCGGTCTGGAAGGTATCCAGATTGCGGGAGAAATCCGCCGGGAACCGCACCAGCAGTAGCGCTTTTTGCGTGTCAATGGTGGGCTGGATCTCCTGCGGGCTTTTCAGCAGCAGGATGTGGGTAAAGGCTTTCGCACGGGCAAAGCGCTGCGTCAGCTCGACGGAATGTTTGCCGTTATCTTCGTTGTAAATGGCAATGGTGGCGTTGGTCACCTCAAGGGTGGCGGCAAACGGGAACAGTAAAACCTGGATCAGTACCGGCAAGACCAGAATGGCGCGGGTTTGCGGCTCGCGCAGCAGGGATTGCAGCTCTTTGCGTATCAACGTCCATAATCGGTGAAACATGTTCGCTCCTTAATCCAGTCGCCGTTTGGTTTTCATCCACGTCAACCCAATAAACATCGCCGCTGACGCCATTAAAAACAGCGTGTTGACGATCAGCACCACCGGAATATTCCCCGCCAGGAACAGGCTTTGCAGCGTGCTCACAAAGTAGCGTGCCGGGATGATGTAGGTCACGGCGCGGATCACCGCAGGCATACTGTCTATCTGGAAGATAAACCCGGACAGCATAATCGACGGTAAAAAGGCGGCATTGAGGGCCACCTGCGCGGCGTTGAACTGGTTGCGGGTGATGGTGGAGATGAGCAGCCCCATGCCCAGCGTACTGAGTAAAAACAGGCTGGTGATAAAAAACAGCACCACCAGCGAGCCGCGATACGGCACGCCGAGGATAAAGACCGAGACAAGCATACAGAGCAGCATCGCCAGCATGCCGAGGAAATAGTAGGGGATGAGCTTACACAGCAGCAGCTCGACGCGCGTGACTTCGGTAGAAAGCAGCGCCTCCATGGTCCCGCGCTCCCACTCGCGGGCGATCACCAGCGAGGTCAGGATCGCGCCAATCACCGTCATGATAATCGTCACCGCGCCCGGAATAATAAAGTGCTGACTGATGGCGGCGGGGTTAAACCAGTAGCGCGTCTGCACGTCGATGAGCGGTTTAAATTCTTCACCCCGATCTTCCGCCCGCTGCATCTGCCAGAGCTGCCAGATCCCCTCCGCGTAGCCCTGCACGAAGTTGGCGGTGTTTGGCTCGCTGCCGTCGGTGATCACCTGGATCGGCGCATCGGTATTTGCCCGCGCCATATTGGCGGCAAAATCCACCGGAATGACGATCAGGCCACGAATTTTCCCGGCCTGCATTTTCTGGATCAACTCCTGCCTGTTATCGCTGATGGTGGCGTCAATGTAGGGCGAGCCGGTCATGGCGTGAGTAAAGTCCAGCGCATCCTCACTCTGCTGCTCCAGCAAAATCCCGACCCGCAGCTTGCTGGAGTCCAGGTTAATGCCGTAGCCAAAGATAAACAGCAGCAGCAGGGGGATCACCACCGCAATCAGCCAGCTGCTGGGGTCACGCACGATCTGCCGCGTCTCTTTAATGCACAGCGCGCGCACCCTTCGCCAGGAAATGGCATTACTGCTCATGGGCATTCTCCTTATCCCAGTCGTGGATGAGGGTGATAAACGCCTGCTCCATGGTCGGGTCCGGAACTTCATCATCGGCGGCCTGGTTTTTCAGGTCGTCCGGGGTGCCGTGGGCAATCAGCTTGCCGCGATACACCAGCCCGATGCGGTCGCAGTACTCCGCCTCGTCCATGAAGTGGGTGGTCACCATCACGGTTACCCCTTTTTCCACCATGCTGTTGATGTGCAGCCAGAACTCGCGGCGGGTAATGGGGTCAACGCCTGAAGTCGGCTCATCAAGAAACAGAATATCCGGCTCGTGCATCAGCGAGCAGGCCAGCGCCAGCCGCTGCTTAAAGCCGAGCGGCAGCTCGTCGGTGGCGTGGGAGGCAATGTTGGTTAAGGCGAAGGCGTCGCTCATGCGCCGGATTTTCTCGTTCTGCGCCCGCCCGCGCAGGCCGTACACGCCGGAGAAAAAGCGCAAATTTTGCTCGACCGTCAGGTTGCCATACAGCGAAAACTTCTGCGCCATATACCCGAGATGCTGGCGCGCCTTGCCGGAGCTGACCTTCAGATCCATATCCAGCACCAGCGCCTTGCCGGACGTCGGCACCAGCAGGCCGCACATCATCTTAAAGGTGGTCGATTTTCCCGCGCCGTTCGGCCCGAGCAGGCCAAAAATCTCCCCGCGTTTAACCGCGAAATTGACGTTATCGGTGGCGGCGAAATCCCCGAACTTCTTGGTGAGGGATTTGGCTTCAATCACCGTTTCGCCCGGCGTGCCTTCCACCGTATGCAGAATGGCGGCAAGCGGCGACTCTGACGTGCCCGCGCCGCCCAGCAGGTCGATAAACGCGTCCTCAAAGCGCGGCGCGGTCTCTTCCATCTCGATCTCAGGCATGCCGGGCGCGCGGCGAATCTCGTCGACGGTGGCCTCTTTTTTGAGAATTACCCGTACCGAGCGGCCCTGGATCATCCCGTCGCTGACCTGCGGCAGCCTGAGCACCCGCTGGAGCAGCCTGCGGTTGGACTCCTGCGGGCTGTGCAGCAGGAAGCTGCGCCCGGCCATGCTCTGCGTCAGCGTCGTCGGCTCGCCCTGATACAGCAGTTCGCCTTCGTTCATCAGCAGCACGTCCCGGCACTGTTCCGCTTCGTCGAGGTAGGAGGTGCTCCAGAGGATCAGCATCCCGTCGCCCGCCAGCTCGTGCACCATCTGCCACAGCTCGCGGCGCGAAATCGGGTCAACGCCGACGCCGGGCTCGTCCAGCAGCAGCACCTTTGGCTCGCCGACCAGCGTGCAGGCCAGCCCCAGCTTCTGCTTCATCCCGCCGGAGAGCTTGCCCGCCAGCCGGTCGGTAAACGGGCCGAGGGAGGTAAACTCCAGCAGTCGGGCGAAGGTTTTCTCCCGGGTTTCACCGGTGACGCTGCGCAGGTCGGCGTACAGGTTCAGGTTTTCCATCACCGTCAGATCTTCATACAGGCCAAACTTCTGCGGCATATAGCCGAGCATGGCGTGGAGTGCGCCGTCATCTTTTATCGGGTCAAGGCCGAGCACGCGGGCCGATCCTTCATCCGGCTTCAGCAGCCCGGCCAGCATCCGCATCAGCGTGGTTTTCCCGGCGCCGTCCGGGCCGACCAGCCCGGTCACATAGCCTTTCCGGATGGTGCAGTTCAGCGGAGCAACCGCGGGTTTATCCATCCCCTTAAAGCGTTTAACCAGATTGTTGAGCTGAATAACCGCGTCATTCATGTCGTTCCCCGTTGTTCACTTTTACGGTGACGGGCATGCCCTGACGCAGCGCGTCGTCCGCATCGGTCACGATGATGCGCAGGCGATACACGAGGTCGGTACGCAGGTCCGGTGTTTCAACGGTTTTCGGCGTGAATTCGGCGGTAGGGGAGACAAAGCCCACCTTGCCGTGATACGGCTTGTCCGGGCGGCCGTCGGTATAGAGCAGCAGCTCGCGGCCCGGCTGCATCTGGCCGAGGTTTGGCTCATCAACGTAGGCGCGTACCCAGACCGGGCGGGTCAGGGAGAGCGTTAAGACGGTGCTGCCGGCGCTGAGCATGCTTCCCGGCTCCACGGCGCGGGTCATCAGCATGCCGTCAGACGGCGCGATTAAGGTGGTGTCGTGCAGATCCAGCTCTGCCTGGGCCAGCTGCGCCTGCGCCTGTTCAAGGCTGGCCTTCGCCTGGGCGATGTCCTGCGGTCGGTTACCGGTGTGGTACTGGCTTAATTTATCCTGCGCGGACTTTAGCGTGGCCTGCGCCTGGTCGCGGGACGAGCGTGCATTTTCCAGATCGTTGGCGGAAATGGTGCGGCTTTTCCACAGCCCCTGCTGGCGCGCGTAGAAGTTCTGCGCGTAGTCATAGGCGGCTTGCGCCTGCTTAACGGCGGCGGCGGCCTGGGCGATCTCTTCGTCGCGATAGCCAGCCAGCATCAGGTCATACTGCGCCTGGGCGACGGACACGCCCGCTTTGGCCTGCAGCAGCGCATTTTCATAGGGCGCTTTATCCAGCATCCCCAGCGTCTGCCCGCTTTTAATGGCATCGCCTTCGTCAACGCTCAGCGAGGCGAGACGTCCGCCCACGCGGAAGCTCATGTTCACCGTACGAATATCCACGTTACCGTACAGCGTCAGGCCTTTATCCTGATGGCTCTGATACCACAGCCATCCACCGACTCCGGCGGCAAGCAAAACAACAACCACCAGAATGATGGCGACAGGTTTTTTCATGACTTCAGGCTCCTTTGCGTTAAGCCTTGCAGGATCAGATCGACGTGACAGGCGATCACCTTGCTAATCTGCGCGGCTTTATCCTCATCAAATTGTGTCCAGCCGGTGCGTAACAGGATGGTTTCCCTGCCCAGACGGAAGGAAAGGATTTCACCCAGCAGGGCGTGGGTATGCAAAACTGTCTCGGTATCACTGGCGTCCCGCCCGGTATAGGCGGCGATCAGCCGGGTCAGGTGCGAGTGCATTGGCTCAATCACCCGATCGTGTACCCGCTGGTAGGCGACGGTCGGGGAGAGCTGCTCCCGGGAGATAAACTTGCTCAGGTTGAGCGTATCGTCGTGCGTCAGCAGGCGGATCATATCGTGACAGGCATTGAGAATAAGCTGGCGAACGGCGGCGCGATCCGGCGACGGCTGGCCGAGCAGCGCGGTGGCTTCCTCAACGTGCGGGTGAAACTGCGTGCCGATAAAATCGGCGATCCACTCGGCGCAGGCGAGGTATAAATCCTCTTTTGAGCCAAAATAGTAGGTAATCGCCGCAATGTTCTGCCCGGCCAGCGCGGCAATATCGCGCGTGGTTGCATGCAGCCCGTACTCACCAAACTGCGCCAGCGCGGCGGCGATAAGCTGATTTTTGGCCTGTTCACCTTTGGTTGTTGTGGGTGTCGTATTCATGGCGGCATTAATAATTAATCAATCGATTGATTAAGATTATGCCTGATTCCCGCTCACGTCGAGGGAACGCTGAGGGATATTTTATGCGCTACGTCACAAAAGCTGCTACACTCCGCTCCTTCGCGACATTGTGGTTTTTGTCCTCCCCTATTCGTTATATCTCCCTGAAAACTACACCTGTGATGGTCGGGGCGGTTCGGAGTTTTTATGTCTTTTGATTCCCTTGGCCTGAACCCGGAAATTCTGCGCGCGATCGCAGAGCAGGGCTACGTTGAGCCAACCCCAATCCAGCAGCAGGCGATCCCCGCCGTTCTTCAGGGCCGTGACCTGATGGCGAGCGCCCAGACCGGTACCGGCAAAACCGCGGGCTTTACCCTGCCGCTGCTGGAACTGCTGGTAAAAAACCAGCCGCACGCTAAAGGCCGTCGTCCGGTTCGTGCCCTGATCCTGACCCCAACCCGCGAGCTGGCGGCGCAGATTGGTGAGAACGTGCGTGACTATAGCCGCTATCTCAACATCCGCTCGCTGGTGGTTTTCGGTGGCGTCAGCATTAACCCGCAGATGATGAAGCTGCGCGGCGGCGTGGACGTGCTGATAGCAACGCCGGGCCGTCTGCTGGATCTGGAACACCAGAACGCGGTGAAGCTCGATGGCATCGAAATTCTGGTGCTGGACGAAGCCGACCGCATGCTCGACATGGGCTTTATTCACGACATTCGCCGCGTGCTGGCCAAGCTGCCCGCGCGTCGTCAGAACCTGCTCTTCTCCGCGACCTTCTCCGACGAGATCAAGGCGCTGGCGGAAAAGCTGCTGCATAACCCGCTGGAAGTGGAAGTCGCGCGCCGCAACACCGCCTCTGAGCAGGTGACGCAGCACGTCCACTTTGTGGATAAAAAGCGCAAGCGGGAACTGCTCTCCCAGATGATCGGTCAGGGTAACTGGCAGCAGGTGCTGGTCTTTACCCGCACCAAGCACGGCGCCAACCACCTGGCGGAACAGCTGAATAAAGACGGCATCCGCAGCGCCGCCATTCACGGTAACAAGAGCCAGGGCGCGCGTACCCGTGCGCTGGCGGACTTTAAATCCGGCGACATCCGCGTGCTGGTGGCGACCGACATCGCTGCCCGTGGTCTCGACATTGAAGAGCTGCCGCACGTGGTGAACTACGAGCTGCCAAACGTGCCGGAAGATTACGTTCACCGTATCGGCCGTACCGGCCGCGCGGCGGCAACCGGTGAAGCGCTTTCTCTGGTCTGCGTGGACGAGCACAAGCTGCTGCGCGACATCGAGCGCCTGCTGAAGAAAGAGATCCCGCGCATCGAAACCCCGGGCTACGAAGTGGACCCGTCTATCAAAGCCGAGCCGATTCAGAACGGTCGTCAGGGTGGTCGCGGTCAGGGCGGCGGCGGTCGCGGTCAGCAGCCGCGTCGTACCGAAGGTGGCGCGCCGAAATCATCCGGCAAACCGCCGCGTCGTAACAACGACAGCAAACCAGCGGGTGAAAACCCGTGGCGCAGCGGCGAAGGGAAACCGGCAGGGGAAGGGCAGCGTCGACGCCGCCCGCGCAAGCCTGCTAACCCGCAGTAATCTGGAAGCCCGGTCGTAAAGCCGGGCTTTTCTTTTTGCGGCAGCGAAGAGAAAGTGCCACAATAGTGGCTGTTTATACAGTATTTCAGGTTTTCCGATGGCTTTAACCGCTGCGCTCAAGGCGCAAATTGGCGCATGGTATAAGGCGCTACAACAGCAGATCCCCGATTTTATCCCCCGAGCGCCGCAGCGGCAGATGATTGCTGACGTGGCAAAAACGCTCGCCGGGGACGACGGGCGACATCTGGCGATTGAAGCCCCAACCGGCGTCGGGAAAACCCTGTCGTATCTCATTCCCGGCATCGCGATTGCGCGGGAAGAGGACAAAACGCTGGTGGTCAGCACCGCCAACGTGGCGCTGCAGGACCAGATCTTCAGCAAGGATTTACCCCTGCTGCGCAAAATTATCCCCGACCTGCGGTTTACGGCAGCCTTTGGGCGCGGGCGTTACGTGTGTCCGCGTAACCTGGCGGCGCTGGCCAGCAGCGAGCCGAATCAGCAGGATCTGCTCGCGTTTCTGGATGACGAGCTGACGCCAAACAATAAGGCCGAGCAGGAGCAGTGTGCAAAACTCAAAGCCGAGCTCGACGGCTATAAGTGGGACGGCCTGCGGGATCACACCAGTCAGGCCATCAGCGATGACCTGTGGCGCAGGCTCAGCACCGACAAAGCCAGCTGCCTGAACCGCAGCTGCCACTACTACCGCGAATGCCCGTTCTTTGTCGCCCGGCGCGAAATTCAGGAAGCCGAAGTGGTGGTGGCTAACCACGCCCTGGTAATGGCGGCGCTGGAGAGCGAAGCGGTGCTGCCGGAGCCGAAAAACCTGCTGCTGGTGCTTGATGAAGGCCATCATTTGCCGGACGTGGCGCGTGACGCGCTGGAGATGAGCGCCGAAATCACCGCGCCCTGGTTCCGCCTGCAGCTGGATCTCTTCTGCAAGCTGGTGGCGACCTGCATGGAGCAGTTCCGCCCGAAAACTACGCCGCCGCTGGCGGTGCCGGAGCGGCTGAGCGACCACTGTGAAGAGGTTTATAGCCTCATTTCATCCCTGAACAACATCCTGAATCTTTATCTTCCGGCAACCCAGGAAGCCGAACACCGCTTTGCGATGGGTGAGCTGCCGGAAGAGGTGATGGAGATCTGCCAGCAGCTGGCGAAGCATCTGGAAAAGCTGCGCGGGCTGGCGGAGATGTTCTTAAACGATCTCAGCGAGAAAACCGGCTCGCATGACGTGGTACGTCTGCACCGCGTTCTGCTGCAGATGAACCGCGCGCTGGGGATGTTCGAAGCGCAAAGCAAGCTCTGGCGGCTGGCCTCGATGGCGCAGGCGTCCGGCGCGCCGGTCACCAAATGGGCCACTCGTGAAGTGCGGGACGGGCAGGTGCACCTCTTTTTCCACTGCGTGGGCATCCGCGTGGCCGATCAGCTGGAAAAGCTGATCTGGCGCAGCGTGCCGCACGTGGTTGTCACCTCTGCCACGCTGCGCTCCCTGAACAGTTTTTCTCGTTTGCAGGAAATGAGCGGGCTCAAAGAGAAAGCGGGCGACCGCTTTGTGGCGCTGGACTCGCCGTTTAACCACTGCGAGCAGGGCAAGCTGGTCATTCCGCGCATGAAATTCGAGCCGCTTATTGATAACGAAGAGCAGCACATCGCTGAAATGGCGGCCTACTTCCGCGAGCAGGTCGAGAGTAAAAAGTACCCCGGCATGCTGGTGCTTTTTGCCAGCGGGCGGGCGATGCAGCGCTTCCTCGAACACGTCACCGATCTGCGTTTACTCCTGCTGGTGCAGGGGGATCAGCCGCGCTACCGGCTGGTGGAAACCCACCGTAAACGCATTGATAGCGGCGAGCGCAGCGTGCTGGTGGGGTTGCAGTCGTTTGCTGAAGGTCTGGATTTGAAAGGCGATTACCTGACGCAGGTGCATATCCATAAAATCGCCTTCCCGCCTATCGACAGCCCGGTGGTGATTACCGAGGGGGAGTGGCTGAAAAGCCTCAACCGCTATCCGTTTGAGGTGCAGAGTTTACCTGCGGCGTCGTTTAACCTGATTCAGCAGGTCGGGCGTCTGATTCGTAGCCACGGCTGCTGGGGGGAGGTGGTGATTTATGACAAACGCCTGCTCACCAAAAATTACGGCCAACGGCTCCTGAACGCGCTGCCGATCTTCCCGATCGAACAGCCGGAGGTGCCTGAGGTAAAAAAACAGCCGGTCAAACTGACTTCCGGGCGTAAGAAAAGCCTCCGTGCTAAGGGGCGCGGTCCTACTGGTAAATGAAGGTCACCTGCACCACGCTGCTGAAGGTTCCTGCCGTGACCGGCAATGAGGTGGCGTAATAGCGGGCGGCCAGCGGGAAATCCGCCGTGTGATTGTCCTGGTTGATCAACACGCTGAAGCTGGCGTCCGGGGCAAGCGAGATCTGATCCTGCGGGTCGGCAAGCTCCAGCGCCAGTCCTTTCGCGGTTCCGCTGCTGGCGAATTTAGTCGGATGAATGCTGTCCGGCTGACCGTGAAAGGTGGCCGTGGCCAGCACGGCAGTGGTTGGGCATTTCGACAGGGTTAAGTCGAATGATGTCCATTGTCCGGTATCGCCCACGTCCTTAAAATCGCCGGTATTCGCTTTGCCCAGATTGACCGTCAGGTTCTGGCTGGCGCTGTCCACCTGGCAGGCGTTGGCGTAAATGTTTCCGCGAATATCGAGCTGAATCTCTTCCGCCAGGCTCTGGCTCGCCACTCCAAGGAGTAAAAAGGCTAATAACGTTTTCATTTGTAGGCCACCGTAATGGTTGCGACGGTATTCGCCGTTCCGGGGGTCACCTCCGCGCTGGTTTGTTCGTAAGAGACGCTGAAGGGATATTGCGACTGCATATTGGCATAGGTGGGAAATGTGCTCATATATTGCCCGAAAGCAGGTATCTGCCCGTTAAAGAGCATTTTCACCCCGACGCCGGTCGCCACGCCGCTTTCCGGCGTTAATTTGATCACGCCGGGAAAATTCGTTTCATAGCCATTGGCGCTGGCGATCATCATTTCAGGCTGTACATCCTGATCGCAAAGCATGCCAATATTGAATGTCGACTGAGCAACCACGGTTCCTGCCCCGGTAAAGCGGCTCACCGGAAAATCACCCAGTATGATAGTCAGGGATTTGGGTGACACAGTGCAGGTCACAGCTTTTACCTGGACATTGCCTGAGTAAGAGATGGTGTTAGGGTCACCCAGGGCCTCAATGCGTGCAACAGCAAGGTTGAATTGCGTATTGCTCATCGTCAGTGCGCCCGAAGCCACGGTTTCGCTGGTTTTTACCAGTTCCAGCGTCACGTCAAAGCTAAAGGGGATGGTAGAGTCGCTGTTTATCGTACCGGAGACCTGGCCTACGGGCATGTTCGCCGAACAAACCTGGTCCGCCGCGCCGGTCACGCGCTGTCCTTTATCATTTCTTAGCGAGATGCCGACACCAGCAACGCCTGTTTCATAGACGCCGGGGATCCCGGGTATCTCTTTGCCGAAGCCGTTGTAGCACGCGATGATTGGCTGACCCGCATCCGGCGCGGAGTAACAGTTTCCCGCTATGTGGACACTGCGTTCAGTTCCCGGAATGGTCGACCCCACGGGCAGGCTGGTGGGCACTGAAATAGACGCTAAGGATAGCAGCGCGGGCAGGCTCGGCGATTGGCAAGAAGCCTTCGCGTGCGGCATAAAGAGTGCTGCCGTCGCCAGAACTACAAGTAAGAAAAACGATTTTGCTATCTGCATCATGATCGGTCCGGTGTTAATCAGTGGCACTGCGCGGCAGCGTTAATAATGTTGGTGTTATCCTTCTCCTGCATCAGGGCGTAATCGGCGACGCAATGCTCGCTCGCCTCCTTGCCCCAGGAAACGAAAAGGCGTCCGTGCTGCGGCAGGCCGGTGAGATACACCAGGCCGTCGTTACCGACGATAAATTCGCTGCTCTTATCTTCCGTGGTGACCGTTGCGCCGAAGGGCAGCGGCTTGTCGTTCCAGGCCAGCGTCATTAAGACGCGGTTGCCCACGCGAGTATCGAAGCTGGCGCGAACTACCGCGCCGCGTGATGGTGTTACCGTCTGCGAGGCGTGCGTGACGTCGGCATCTTCTGGCAGTGTCTCCGTGTTCAGTGAAATGGGGTTGTGACGCCACGGCGTGACAAACGGCACCAGCGTATAGCCGCGAGAGTCCGTTTCCACGCCCGTCTGGTTGGCAACGTGCGTGCCGTGTGTTCCCGGCGCTTTAATCAGCACCACGGTTTCGCCCAGGGTCTGACCGAAGGTGACGCCGTCAGAGTGGGCGACGATGCCGCCCTGGATCCCGGCGCTCACGGTGTGCTGATGGCTGTCCTGGCTGACGCCCCCGCGTATTTCACCGTAGGTACCTTTGTAATCCGCATTCATACTGGTAGAAGTGTTGTTATTGGCGCTGTCCAGTCCCTGCTGAACGTTCCAGCTCAGCTTGTCTCCCTCCAGCGCGGTACCATTCAGGCCCAGATTGTGGGTGGTGCCGTCTTTACCGTTGTTCAGGCTGTAGTTTGCCCAGGTGTCAGGCAGCCAGCGGTCGAGCGGAACCGACACGTTGAGGCCGATTTGTTGGTCATCGCTGATGGATTTACCGTCCTCGTCCGTGTCGTCGCTGTTTTTATTGACGCTGTAGCTCAGGCTATAGCTCACGTCGTGCCAGCTGTTGTTGTAGCTAACGCTCAGGGAGGTCATATCCTGACTCTGGCTCCAGTAACGCTCTTTCACCAGGCTTAGCGTCACCGAACCCCACTTATCGCCCAGCGTCTGGTCGATGGTGGCCTCCGCTCGTGCGCGGCGCTGCTGTGGAGCGGACCAGTCGTTTGCACGAGTCCAGGACTCCATAGTGTCCTGCAGGGTGTAAAAGCCTTTGCTGTTGTAGCGATAACCCGCCAGCGAGAAGCTAGTGCCGGTCGCGGTAAAATTTTTGCTATAGCGCAGACGAAGGGATTGCCCTTTGCTGGTTTTGCGCTTTTTCAGTAACGCTTTGGCGCGGGTAGCGTCTAAGGAGAACGCGCCGAGGTCGCCAACGTTTTTCCCCGCGCCGAGCGCGGCGGAGTGGTAATGCGAACTCTGCTGCGTACCGCCGTAAAGGGTGACCCCGTGTGACAGGCCATAGATGGCGCTGCCCTGGGCGAAAGGAGTCTTCTCAACCTCTTTATCGTATGAACGGTAACGCCCTGCCGCGACGCTGTATTTCAGGTGTTTTTCCCGCTGCAGCACCGGCACGGAGGCAAACGGCACCACGAAATGACTCTCGCTACCGTCGGTCTCTTTTACCGTGACGTTCAGATCGCCGCTGCTGCCGGTGGGGTAGAGATCGTTAATCTCAAACGTGCCGGGGGCCACGGTGTTTTGATAGATAACGTAGCCATTCTGGCGAACCACCACCTGGGCGTTACTGTGCGCCGTGCCGCGTACCACCGGGGCATAACCGCGCTCGCTGTCCGGCAGCATGTCGCTTTCGGTAGCCAGCTGTGCGCCAGTGTAAGAGACGCTGTCGAAAACGTCGGCCTGGGTGCTGCTCTGCCCCACGGTCAATTCGCTCTTCAGCCCCACGATATCGCGCTGGGCATAGGTATAGACCGGGGTCAGCTTGCCGTCGTCCTGACCCCCGTCCGAATTGTGGTTCCAGGTGCTGTAATTACGCACGCGCCAGGCACCGGCGTTAAAGCCGGGGCGCAGATTAATAAACTGGCTGCTGTTGTCCGCTTTCCCCTGCTGGCGGGCGCGGCTTTGGCTGGCGTTAACGCTATAGTTCAGGATGCCCGCTGTAATCCCTTCGTCATACTCTTTCGGATCGATATAGCCACGGGGCACCTGGCCCAGCGCCGACTGGGGAATACTCAGCAGTAGTTGCTGGTTTTTGATGCGGAAAGCCGCCGAGGCCGAAGGGATGGCGCTGAGATCCGCGCATTCCCCTTTTGCCGCCAGCTTTGGATAATCTTTGGTTTTGATGCCCAGATGCATTAATTCATCCAGACTCAGGCAGGGCTGCAGGGAATCATCTCCCTGCGCATCTTTTTGTAATGTAAAAAGGACGTCACGGGTGTCGATTTTATTGTTATTGATGAACATCGTTACCTGATATTTGCCTGGCGCCTGACCGGGACCTTTTTCATAAACAGAGAGATCGGTCTTTGCCTGCTCTGGATTATCAATATCCAGCAGGGCAGGGTTAAAATAATCATCAGCGTGGGCCTGCAGCGCGAAGCATGTCACCGCTATCCCACAAAAAATGGGCAGCATTTCACGCAGTCGACGTAATAGCGGCTTAGTTGTGCTGTACATGATTATCCAGGCGTCGAATAGAGTATTAACGAACGGATGCAGACCAGGCTTTACTGATGCTTCCGTAATCGGTAATGACAGACCAGGATACGGTGTTACCGCTCATATTTGTCGGAAGGGCAAAGCGGGTAGCGGTATTTGGCACAGCCCAGGTCGCTTTTGTTACTTTTTGGCCGTTCAGCGTTACGCTCTGGAAATTCATATAGAAAGGCGTAGGGTTGTTGACCACCAGATCGTTGCCTTCGCGGTGCCATTCCAGTTTATCAGCCACCGCTTCGGGTTTGCCTTTAATCGAAGCAGGGCGATACAGCAATTTAATACGGGTATTAATGGCGATTTGTAATGTATTAACGCCCTCTTCATGGCTTGAAGAAGGAATGGCTTTAATATTTAACCAGTACAACGACTCGCGATCTTCCGGCATATTTCCGCCGGTGCGTACCACGCGCAGTACGTTATCTTCTTTAGCATTCAGACGGAACAGCGGCGGGGTAATCAGAAACGGTGCTTTACCGCCTTTTTTCAAGCCGGTATCCACCCAGGATTGTACCAGATAGTTAATATCATCCGGATTGGAAATCCCAATCGAAGACTCTTTTTTCTCTCCCTGATAAACCAGTCGTGTGCCATTAATGATCACACCTGCATGGGCTGTTACTGCGGTCAGTAAAAGCGCGCTTAATAAATAACTGTGTCGCATAAATATGTCTCAAAGAAAGAGGAGATAGTAACCTTCGCGTGAAGGCGAATATCTCCTCATTAAACGTATCAGTTATAAATAACGGTAAAAGTAGAGGCTGAGTTAGCCTGCCCGGCCGTGATCGCAGCCTGAGTCTGAATATAACGTGCGCCAAACTCCAGATTAGTTACCGTCGTTCCAGGAGTTAAAGGATACTGCTTTGAAGGCGTATACAGACTGACGGGCTGTTCGGATGAATCAACCAGCTGAATCGCCACGCCGGTTGCAGTTGTCGCACCCGGGGTTAAGGCCAGCGTGGTATTATTATCCGCATCGGGCGTACCACCGAAGTTGATGGCTGCAGACGTGACCGTTTCCGGGCAGTCTTTTAACTGAATATCAAATTTCGTTAAGGTGCTGGTAGAGCCTGCGCCGGTAAATGTTGTTTTGGATACTTTGCCCAGCGCAACATTCAGCGGACTGCTTAAACCGTTCACCACCTGACAGGCGGAATCGATAATTTCACCCGTGAAGTTAATTTGCCCTTCGCCGGTGGATGCCGCGAAAGAAGATGCAGAGCATCCCAAAGCGGCAGCAATGAATAAACCTAAAATGACTTTTTTCATATTTAAACCTGTATGTTTCTCCTTTCGACCTCTGCGTCCCGCATTATTCGAAGTTATGTCTCAACTACTCACCGCTGGCTATTTAATCAGAAAATTTAGGCCGGGAAAGATCCCGCGCGGCTTCCAAATAATTCAATTAATTCTTGCAAAATAAATTTTTTCACTAAAACAATTGATTATAAAAATCCGCAGGGCGGGCAAAAAAACTAACAGCGGAGTCATCATCAGGGCTATATTGTTGATAACCTGCTGTAAGGAGAAATGTCGTGGATTATCGCAAAATTATCAAAGAGGTAGGGCGCGGGAAAAATCATGCCCGCGATCTGGACCATGAAACCGCGCGTGCGCTTTATACCCGCATGCTGGAGGGCGACGTCCCCGACCTGGAGATGGGGGGCATTCTGATCGCGCTGCGTATCAAAGGCGAAGGTGAAGCGGAGATGCGCGGGTTCTATGAAGCCATGCAGGCGCAAACGCTGCGCTTAACGCCGCCGGTGGCAAAACCGATGCCGATCGTGATCCCGAGCTACAACGGCGCGCGCAAACAGGCAAACTTAACCCCGCTGCTCGCTATCCTGTTACACAAGCTGGGGTTCCCGGTGGTGGTGCACGGCGTTAGCGAAGATCCCACCCGCGTGCTGACGGAGACCATTTTCGGGATGCTGGGCATCGAGCCAACGCGTCATGCCGGTCAGGCGCAGGCGAAGCTGGATGGCCATCAGCCTGTTTATATCCCGGTCGGCACGCTCTGCCCGCCGCTGGAAAAGCAGCTCGATATGCGCTGGCGCATGGGCGTGCGCAACAGCGCGCACACGCTGGCGAAACTGGCCACGCCGTTTGGCGAAGATGCCGCCCTGCGTCTCTCCAGCGTTTCGCATCCGGAATACGTGGCGCGCGTGGGGCAGTTCTTTGAGGCAATTGGCGCAAGGGCGTTACTGATGCACGGCACGGAGGGCGAGGTTTATGCGAACCCGCAGCGCTGTCCGCAGGTGATGCTGATCGATTCTGTCGGAACGCGCGCCGTTCTGGAACGCGGGGAAGAGAATAGCGGTGTGATATTGCCTGAGGCAAAAGATCCCCATACCACAGCCCACTGGATTGAGCAGTGCCTCGCCGGAAATGTTCCTGTTCCGCATTCCATCAAGCTGCAGATGGCCTGCTGTTTGCTGGCAACCGGAGAAGTGGAATCCATTCAGGCCGGGCTTGAACGCGTGGCGCAGGCGTTTTAGACAAAAAAAAGCCCGTCCAGTGGCGGACGGGCAAGCAAGGGTAACAACAACAGGGTCAATGAGGGTGGAGCAGCTCACCAGAGGGTATGGCGAGGGTACAGCATTCGTTCAGTCGATTATTTGTAGATAACCGCGGTACCGCTCAGCTTGTTATTGCCGTTAGCGGAGGTAATGGTGTATCCGCTTGCGCCGGCAGCAGCGGCTTTCTCAGCCAGTTTGGCTTCCAGACCGTCCAGGGTGGTTGCGCCATCAGCACTCACCACACCGACTTTGTTCATGTTCTGTGCCTGAGTGGAAGAGACTGGCTCTACAGCGAAAGCGCCGAAAGACAGAGCGGACAGGGCAACAGCAGCTACAGCATATTTGATGGTTTTCATAATTAATCTCTCGCAGGTGTTTCTGTTAAGGGGACGATGTTCCGTCGATGTGATAAGTATCACGGTTTTTTGCGAGTGATAAAATCGAAGAGAATTGACGTGGTTGCTCAAAAAAATTGAATGACAAATAACTTATTGAATATTAATAAATTCAAAGCACCACTTTACACTTCTTGCGGATGCGCTTTACAGAAGCGATACGAAGGGCACGTTTTGCTACGCGTCTGGCTAAAAACCGTGAGCGTAAAGGAACGCACGCGCTCGGTTAGCTTTGGTAAAGCAAAGTCAACGTAACTGGCTGTCTTTCGAACCTCTGCGATTATATCCTGAGTGTGATGCATTTTTTGAATCTTTCTGCTGCTGGCACGTGATGCAAAGCCGTACGCCGGGAATGGCTTTTCGGCGCGCCTCCGGAATGGGTTCTCCGCATTCTTCGCATTCCGTTAGGCTTTCACCGCGCGGAATTTCACCGCGGGCACGCGCAACCGCATCTTCAATAGTACTGTTGATCTGTTCGTTAACAGCGTCGTCATTTGCCCAGCCGGAAGCCATAGCGTCCTCCTGAAATCGGTTTAGGCCATATGTTTACTATGGGGTTAAAAAATGAACAATCAAGGCGAAGAGAGAAGTGAACTGCACCCGTTGAGCAGATGCAGTCTTGTGGAAGAGACAGATTATTTATAAATGGTCGCAGTGCCGTACATATGGTTATCTCCGCCAGCGGAGTTCACCACGAATCCTTTTGCACCTTCCTGACGGGCTTTTTCGGCGAGCTTATCCTGTAGATCGTCAAGGTTACTGGCACGGCTTACCGAAACGGTGCCCGCAGCACGTAGCTGGCTCGTATCGGTACTTTGGGTCAGTGACTGAACGGCCATGGCAGAGAAGGACGCGGTCGCCAGGGCGGCTGCGATAACAGCAAGGGTCAGGTACTTTTTCATAATCACATCCTCATGAGGAAACAACAGGTGATTCCCTTTAAGTTTAGAAGCCTGACGAGTGTGACTTAGCGCAAATATTTGATGATGATATGCTTATTTTTTGAACAATGTAAATTGACAATTCGCTGACGGATCATAGACATAAAGGTGTTTGATTTATGGCGGGTTTTTGAGCGTAGCAGAGAAAGATTTACCGTTGGGCCAGCAAAGGGTATCTTACGCCGCTGTTTAAAGGAGAATGCCATGACTGCCCAAAAGCCGGGATTGCACCCGCGAAATCGCCACCGCAGCCGCTACGACATGAACGCGTTATGCCTGAGCTGCCCGCCGCTGCAGGACTATCTTGTTCAGACCCCTGCGGGTGAATCCTCGGTCAACTTTGCTGACCCGCAGGCGGTTAAAATGCTGAACAAAGCCCTGCTGGCGCATTTTTACGGTGTAGCTCACTGGGATATCCCGGAAGGCTTTCTCTGTCCACCTGTGCCGGGCCGCGCTGACTACGTACATCACCTTGCCGACCTCCTTGCCGAAGGCAATGAGGGTGTCGTTCCACAGCAGGCCACCATCCTGGATATTGGCACCGGTGCGAACCTGATTTACCCGCTGATCGGCGCGCATGAATATCAGTGGCGCTTTACCGGAAGCGAAATCGGTGACGAGGCATTTGCCAGCGCCCAGGCGATTATCAGCGCTAACCCGGGATTGAGCCGCGCCATTCGCCTGCGTCGTCAGAAAGACGCGGCGTCGATATTCAACGGCATTATTCACAAAAACGAAAGCTATGACGCCACGATGTGCAACCCGCCGTTCCATGATTCGGCGGCATCGGCCCGTGCGGGCAGCGAGCGCAAGCGCCGTAACCTGGGTCAGGCTGAAGATGCCGCGCTGAACTTCGGCGGACAGCAGCAGGAGCTCTGGTGCGAAGGGGGCGAAGTGGCGTTTATCCTGCGCATGATAGCGGAAAGCAAACAGTTTGGCCGTCAGGTGAAGTGGTTCACTACGCTGGTTTCCCGGGGGGATAACCTGCCGCCGCTCTACCGCGCGCTGACCGAAGCGGGCGCCGTAAAAGTGGTGAAAAAAGAGATGGCGCAGGGCCAGAAACAGAGCCGCTTTATCGCCTGGACGTTTATGGACAATAACAAACGTCGCAAATAGCACTCCGTCGTAGGCCGGGTAGGGCGAAGCCGCCACCCGGCAACCAGGTCACAGCGTCGGCTCCTGCGGAGGGAGCGGCGATGCGGGCGGCGGCAATACCTGATACGTCTGCACGGGCATCCGCACGTTCGCCAGATCAAAGTGTTTTTTCACCATGCTGTCGAGCGCAAAGCGCACCGTCCACTGCTTCAGCGGCTGGGTGGTGAACGACACGCGCAGGGTAAATGCCGTGTTCGACAGCCCGACGATGCCGGCAAATGACGGCTCCCCGATCACCAGCCCGCGAATATCCTCCATCTCCATCAGTTCTTCTACCGCATCGCGCAGCGCCTGCTTCGCTTTGTCCGCATCCTCGTGGCGATCCACATCGTAGTTCGCCACAACGGAACCAATGCCGCGCACAAAGTTGGCGAAGGTGGTGATCGAAGACCAGGGAATGATGTGGTACGCCCCGGTGTCCTGACGCACGCCAACCGAGCGGATGGACATCCTCTCCACGGTGCCGGTTAACGGCCCGATGGTGACCAGATCGCCCGTGTTCATCCCGTTTTCAAACTGAATGAAGATACCGGTAATAATATCCTTCACCAGCGTTTGTGAGCCGAAGGAGATGGCCAGCCCCAGGGCACCGGCACCCGCCAGCAGCGGGGCGATATTCACGCCGATTTCCGACAGCACGATCATGATGGTGATAGTGCTGATAATCACCGCCAGCGCGTTGCGGAACAGGGTTAACAGCGTTCTTGCCCGTGCGCTGGGCAGGGGCCTGCCGTGAATATCCGATACCAGGCGGTTCTCAATAAGGCTCGCCAGCAGCGTCCAGCCGACGGCGGAGAAGAATAAAATCAGCGCGATGCGAATCAGGATATCTACCGTTTTTTCACCCGCACCGTTGTGCAGCCAGTTCCAGAAATCAAACAGGCTCCACGCATTCAGAAGCAGCATAATCGCCACGCAGACGGTGAGAATGCGCGCCACTTTGAGCGATACCGACATCCAGCCGTTTACCCGCTTTTGCAGTTCCGGGTAATTACGCTGGACCTGCGGCGACAGGGTGATGGTTTTCGAGATCCAGCGCGACAGCAGCCCCGATACAAACGCCGCGATGCCGATAATGGCCAGGCTTTTGAACGTCGCTCCCATCATAAACTTCAGGCTATTGCCCGGGTCGAACAGCGAGAAGAAGCACAGCACGATGAAGTAAGCGCTTGCCAGCCAGTGCCACACCAGGGCGAACGCGCGGATAAAGAGGCTAAAGAACGAGAGGGAACGATCGGCCAGATTCAGCAGGCTTTGGGTAATGGTTTTTTTATTGTGGAAGATAAGGTACAGCGACCAGACGGTAATGCAGATCATGATCAGCACGTTTGCCAGCGCGCCAAACTGGACGTTCACCTGGTTGGAGATGATCGGCACGGCAACCAGCAGGCCGTAGCCAATCAGCCCGCTGAGCACGCTCAGGCGCAGCGCCCAGTACTTCGCGCTCGCATCCCGAATGGAGAAAGGCCGCAGCTCCGGCACGTGCGGACAAAAGAGTAACCGCAGCAGCGCCTTGAAGAACTCAATCAGGGCAAAGGCATTCAGGAAAAGCGACTGCTGGAAGGCGATGGTTTTGTTGCCGGCATTCAGCCTGTCGGCCAGCATCTGGCCTAAAAACAGCGTCAACGCCAGCAGCAGTAAATCGATGATGAACGCGGAGGCGATCATCAACGGCAGGTGCAGCCAGCTGCTTTTATGCTGATTCTTTCTGCGTCCCCATTGCCCCATTTTGCGGTACAGCGGCCACGCGCACAGGCGCACCAGCCAGTAAAAAAGAAACACCGCCCCCGCCAGCATCAGGAACTGCGTGGCGGCGGCGGTAAACGTTTGCGGGTTAAATGGCTTATGCGGGGAGCCAATCAGGTTGCGGTAAAGCTGAGCGAAGCGCGAGGAGAGCGCTTCCCCATAGTGACGGCTCACGTCGGTGACGTTTTCCAGCACCGTTTTTTGCTCCTCAGCCTGCGGAGGGGTGAGGGTTGGCACCGACTCCTGCGGCGGCGTGGCGGCGGCTTTGCGCAGCTGGCCAATGAGCTCCTGCCGGGAGGTGTCGTTTTCAAGGACGTCGGCAAGCGCGCTGTAGGCGGCTTTTTTCTGTTCAACATCGGGTTCCGGAGGGGGCGTACTTTGCTGGGCAGCAGGGGCGCCGGTGGTGACGCCGGGGATCGCGACGGCGAACGATGGCGCACTAAACAGGCTTATCAACAGCAACAGGATCCACGGCACGGCGTCCTCCGGTGAAAATGTCGAACAAAATGATAAGTATAGAAGTCGGGACGCGGAGGGGGATTTTTGGGAACAATCTGGCGTAAAAAAGCCGGGCTTGCCCGGCTTAGCGTAAAGCGATGGATCAGGAGACGTGCTGCAGGAACTCCTGCAAACGCTGGCTCGGCGGGTTCGCAATCAATTCCTGCGGGTTACCGTCTTCCGCGATACGGCCTTTATCAATAAAGATCAGGCGGGACGCCACTTTTTCAGCAAAGCCGATTTCGTGGGTCACGATAACCATCGTCATCCCTTCTTCCGCCAGATCCTGCATGACTTTCAGCACCTCGTGGCGCAGCTCCGGGTCGAGTGCGGACGTCGGCTCATCAAACAGCATCATTTTCGGTTTGACCGCCAGGGCGCGGGCAATCGCCACACGCTGCTGTTGGCCGCCTGACAGCTCGGAAGGGTAGTGGTGCGCACGTTCTGCCAGGCCGACTTTCGCCAGCAGATCTTTTGCCAGCGCTTCCGCCGCCGCTTTGCTGGCACCGCGCACGCGCAGTGGGCCAAACATCACGTTTTCCAGCGCCGTGAGGTGCGGGAACAGGTAGAACTGCTGGAACACCATGCCCGCTTCCTGACGAATCAGACGGTCATCCACTTTTGGGTCGTTTACCTTCAGGCCGTCGACGATCAGATCGCCGCTGGTGATCTCTTCCAGCTTGTTGATGCAGCGCAGCAGGGTGGATTTACCGGAGCCGGATGGCCCAATAATCACCACCACTTCACCCTGTTTGATGTTGAGATCGATATTGTGCAGCACCTGGGTTGGGCCAAAGTGCTTGGAAACGTTTTTAAATTCAATCACAGGATTTTCATCCTTCTTTCAAGACGACGCAGAACGAAGCTCAGAACCAGAGTAATGATCAGGTAGACAACGGCTACCGCACTCCAGATTTCCAGCGCGCGGAAGTTGCCAGCAATGATCTCCTGCCCCTGACGGGTCAGTTCGGCCACGCCGATAACAATGAACAGCGACGTATCTTTAATGCTGATGATCCACTGGTTACCGAGCGGCGGCAGCATGCGACGCAGCGCCAGCGGCAGAATAACGTGGCGGATCGTTTCGCGACGAGAAAGACCTAGCGCCAGACCGGCTTCACTGAAACCTTTATGAATCGACAGCACCGCACCGCGGGTGATTTCCGCAATGTAGGCGCCTGAGTTGATCATAATGGTGACGACGGCCGCGCTGAACGGGTCGATGCGCAGGTCGGTGAACGCCATAGGCAGGGCGAAGTAGATGAACATGACCTGCACGACAATAGGCGTGCCGCGGATCACTTCGATGAAAACCAGTGCGATGTGGTTTGCGATCCAGCCGCCGTAGGTGCGGGCGAAACCGGCGACAAGACCGATAATCAACCCACCAACCAGACCCAGGACCGAAATCCACAGGGTCATTTTAGCGCCTTCAAGCAAGATAGGAATGGCAGGCCAGATGGCGCTCCAGTCAAACTGCATGATAATTTCCTGTTACTGTTACTGTTACTGTTACCGTGTTTCAAAAATAGCAGGGGCGAAAGGTCGCCCCCGAGTGAACGTCATTTTTACGTCTTATTATTTAGGCTCGGTGCCGAACCATTTTTTGTAGATTTCGTTATAGGTGCCGTTCTCTTTCAGCGTTTTCAGCGCGCCGTTAACTTTCGTGCGCAGGTCGTCGCTGCCTTTCGGGAACGCGATACCGTACTGCTGCGCTTCCAGAGACTCGCCAACGGCTTTGAACTTGCCGTTACCGGCTGTCTTAATGAAGTACAGGATGTTAGGCGTGTCGTGCAGAACAGCGTCAGCACGGTTGGTGCCGAGTTCCATGTACGCGTTGTCGATGTTCGGGAACTGACGCAAGTCTTTGGTTTTGATATTTGCTTTCGCGTAATCAACAGAACCGGTGCCGCTCTTCACTGCCACCACTTTGCCGTCGAGATCTTTCACGCTTTTTACGTCGTTATTATCGGCTTTGACCATGACCAGCAGGCCGCTTTTGTAGTAGCCGTCAGAGAAGTCGATCGCTTTTTTACGTTCATCGGTAATGGTGATGCCTGCCAGTGCCAGATCAACGTTTTTGGTTTGCAGTGCCGGGATGATGCCGCTGAAGTCCATAGGCTTCAGGGTGTAATCCAGCTTGAGTTCTTTTGCGACAGCGGCCCACAGATCCACATCAAAACCAACGTATTTATCACCCTGTTTGAATTCAAACGGAACGAACGCCGTGTCGGTCGCCACAACCAGTTTGTCGGCAGCCTGAGAGGACACTGCAAAAGCCAGGGTAAGTGCAGCCAGTGAAACTTTTAATACAGACTTCATAGCATTTCCTTTTATATCCACGGGGCGATCCCCTGCGAGAACAGGTGGCACAATGAAAAAATCGTGCCAACTTTACAAGCTATTGTTTTGCAAAGGGGATGATGTCATGCATTGCACAATAAATGGGGCAATGAGGTGTTATTGCACCAAACTGGAGCACCGTTTTGGTGCGCTTCGTTTGGCTCAACTGACGGGGAGATATTTAGCGTAAATTCTGACGAAAAAATAATCTTCCGTTAACGGTTGTGTGAGGTGATTATTACATTTCGTTCACTTTTGCAGGTGTGCAGGCAAAAAGTGTGCACCATAGATGTGCAAAACCCTCACCGGAGGGCGAGGGTTTGATAGAAAATTCATATGAATTATTCGATGTTAGATTCGATAAACCACAGGAACTGGTCCAGGTCGCGGGAGGCGGCGGTGAAAATGTCTGCGGTATCTTCGTCTTTGGCTTCGCCAATCGCTTTGCGCACGTCATTGGCCACAATTGCGTAGCGGTCCGCCAGCTCTTTAAGGTGATCCTGAACGGTATGGATATCCAGCGGATAACTCTTCAGTGGCGTTTTGCTGTTGATCACCTGCGTGGTGCCCAGCGCCACGCCGCCCAGCTGAACGGCACGTTCAGCCATCGTATCGAGGTGGGTAACCAGTGCTGTGCGGAAGCCATCCAGCATTTCATGAACGGCAATAAAGTTTGCACCGCGCATATTCCAGTGGGCCTGTTTGGTGATCAGCGAAAGATCGATGAACTGGATCACCTGGCGATTCAGCAACTCAATGGTCGCCTTTTTGTCGCTATCCGATACATCGTTACGGGTATAAAGCAGATTAGACGCTTTCGTTTTCACCAGTTTAGCGGTACTCATAATCTCATATCCTCTTGATGTTTATGTCCCAGGTAATTACGGAACTAAGTATAGCACCGGATTTTTTCTCTGCGGTTTGGCTATGCCTATCGGTTTAATAGCGAGAAGGAGGTTGAGAATTTAATTTATTGAAATTAATGGGTAATTTTTAAATTGATACAGATCAATCTTAATTGCTGGTTGGGGATGTAAACGCAGAGGGATATTTCGAAATTAGCGCAAAGTGTGTAAGAAATTATAACGTCTGTCTTTCTGGCCTTTATTCTGCATGGCGTGGAAGCCATGCAGAATATATGGCCTTAGCTGATATCCACTTTCTCAACTTTAGGCTCCGGGCGCATGGTGAGCGTCGAGCCCATTGATGCCGCGATAATTGAGCAGAGCGCCAGCGTCTGGGTCAACGTGAGGGTTTCGCCGAGAAACACCATTCCGGAAATGGCGGCTAGCGCAGGCTCCATGCTCATCAGCGTGCCAAATATGCGCGTCGGCAGACGCGTGAGGGCAATCATCTCCAGAGAGTAGGGGAGTGCGGTAGAAAGAATTGCGACCGCCAGCCCGATGGGCATGACGGACCATTGCCAGATAGATTCGGTCGCCTGCGCCATGCCGATAGGCACGAAGACGATGGCTGCGATCAGGGAACCTAACGCGACGGTCGCCGGACCGTGCTCTTCTCCTGCACGCTGGCCCGTAAGTATATAGACGGCCCAGCAGGCGCCTGCACCCAGCGCCAGAGCTGCACCCGTCAGATCGATCTCAGCGACGCTCTGGCCCAGCGGCAGCAGGAACCATAAACCCAGAACGGCTAACACGACCCAGATAAAATCGACCGGACGTCGCGAGGAGAAAAGCGCCACCGCCAGCGGGCCGGTAAACTCCAGCGCGACGGCGATCCCCAGCGGTATCGTCTGAATAGAGAGATAGAACAGATAGTTCATTGCCCCAAGGGAGAGTCCATAAAACAGCAGGGGTAAACGCTGCCCCTTTTTGAAGCGCAGACGCCAGGGTTTGAAAATGACCACCAGTATCGCCGTGCCCAGCACGATACGCAGGGCAGTCACCCCAGGCGCACCGACCAGCGGAAAAAGTGATTTTGCAAGCGAAGCACCGCTTTGAATGGACAACATGGCAATGAGTATGACTGCTACCGGCAACCAGACCGACGACGTGCGGGATAACCCAGGCATCCTTTCTCCTGTCAGCTTATGTCAAATGAAGTAAAGGTTGCAGTGTAAAGGAAATAAGCGGCAACGGTTGAGGTGCTGTTGAAAAAAAACCTCGTGAAATCCGTAAAATGGTTAAGCGCTGGTGGATTTATCGCCTGATAGATTAGGAATAATCTGGATGAATGTAACGGCGCTTGCGCGCACTATGCGCATTTAGTAGTGAAAATTGCATGTGATTTGAAAGAGATAGCTGACGCTGGAAACGTTCTGTTACAGGAAAGGTTTCATTAGACATCACGAATCACAAAGAGTTTCGCAAATTTTTTTGATATATTTAAAACTTACGGACTTACTTGAAGCACATTTGAGGTGGTTATGAAAAAAATTGCATGTCTTTCAGCACTGGCCGCTGTACTGGCTGTTTCCACAGGTACCGCTGTAGCTGCTACTTCTACTGTTACTGGTGGTTACGCTCAGAGCGACTATCAGGGCGTGATGAACAAAGCTAACGGTTTCAACCTGAAGTATCGCTACGAGCAGGATAACAATCCACTGGGCGTGATCGGTTCTTTCACCTACACCGAGAAAGATCGTTCTGAAAACGGCGCATACAACAAAGGCCAGTACTACGGTATCACCGCTGGTCCAGCTTACCGTCTGAATGACTGGGCGAGCATCTACGGTGTTGTAGGTGTTGGCTACGGTAAATTCCAGCAGACTGAAAACCAGAGCGAAAGCCGCACTGCAAGCAACAGCGACTATGGCTTCTCCTATGGCGCAGGCCTGCAGTTCAACCCAATCCAGGACGTTGCTCTGGACTTCTCCTATGAGCAGAGCCGTATCCGCAACGTTGACGTTGGCACCTGGATCGCGGGCGTAGGTTACCGCTTCTAATCACTCCGGTGAGCTAATAAAAAATCCGCCCAATGTGGCGGATTTTTTTGTGGAAAGTAAAAGCAAAACGGCAACCCCAGGTTGCCGTTTTTAGTGTTGTTCCCACTCCCCGTGGGAGAGGGTCAGGGTGAGGGTATCGGACCGCTACTTACTCTTAATATCGAAAATATCCGTACCCAGATGGTTGTAGTCAACTTTCTGTAACTTGAAGTTGGTAACGTACACTGGGGGAGCTTTCTTGTTAGAGACAAACGGGTATGCCGTTTTTATCTGCTCGGCTGTAATTCCCGTCCACTGCGAGAAGAACTGCAGGAAATCATTTGCCGAACGGCGCGCTTTAATCACGCGATGCGTTTTATCATCACTCGACAGCACCATAAACGGCACCTGGAAGTTCTGCTGGAACTTGTCATCATGCGCCAGGTACTGCACCTCTTTACCACGTTCTTTAAACGCCAGCCCATGATCCGAGAAATAGACCATGGAGAAGCTGTCGCCCGTATTGCGTAGCTGATCGTACAGCTTGCTCAGCAGGTCGTCGGTTTGCGTCATGGTGTAGAGATAGCAAGAGGTCTCTTTGGACTGCACGAACTCCGCGTACTTCCCGCCGGTCCGATCGCAGGCCTGCGGGTGCGACCCCATCAGGTGCAGGACGATCAGCTGAGGCTGGGTGCGCGGAGTGGCGAAGACCTGTGCCGTCATTTTCAGCAGCGCTTCGTCTTTGGTATTTTTGTCGGCTTCAAAGTCGCCGTTCTTAAGGAACTGCACTTCGTCGGCACGTTTGGCGATACTGGCGATGGCCGTATCGTATTCGCCAATTTGCCCCTGATTGGAGAACCACCAGGTCTGATAACCCGCGCGGTTTGCCAGGGTGACAAAATTATCCTGATACTGAGGTTTGCCGTCGACGACCCGGTTAAGCGTCAGGCCG
This sequence comes from Enterobacter sp. QK-SA4, assembly GCF_056856775.1. Classification (NCBI taxonomy): domain Bacteria; kingdom Pseudomonadati; phylum Pseudomonadota; class Gammaproteobacteria; order Enterobacterales; family Enterobacteriaceae; genus Enterobacter; species Enterobacter sp. QK-SA4. The sequence goes on along the minus strand of NZ_JBXFXH010000007.1, from coordinate 3,319,840 downwards.
AGCGATTTCTGCGTCGAGCCGCTGGCCGCAACATAATCGGTAAACAGCGTGCCTTTGACCGAGCTGGCAAACGGTGTGTTATCCCAGTGTCCGCCGAAGGCTCCCATTGCATCGCGACGGGCACTTTCCCCAATCACCACCACATAGGTGTGATACTTCGGCTTAACGGCCAGCACGTTCCAGGTGTCTTTCATATTGGAAAGCTCAGCCATGCGCGCCTGTTCGTCGAGAACCTCTTTATTATTGACAACGACGTCCTTCACGAAGCGAAAAACCGGATAGCCGATATTGATGAGCCTGAGCTTACCGTCCCAGGGAATATTCTGGATGGGGGCGACAAACGCCACGGCAACGCTGAACACCAGACAGAGTATTTCGATCTTACCCCAGGATTTTTTCTCGCCCGGCTGACGGCGGATGGCGATAACGCCCAACGCGAAGATAAAGATCCCGACTACGTAGCTGTACCACGGGAAGATCGTCAGGATCTCCGTCGACTCTTCCATATTGGTCGAGTGCAGCGCCAGCAGGGTATTAAAGTTTGGCGAGCCGTAAGCCTGACCGAACGGGAAATAGAGTGCAGCAACCAGCGAGCAGATCCCGATTAACGCTTTTTGCACGCGCGGTGCGGTTCGCCACAGCACATGCAGAACGCAGGTGAAAGCCACCGCGTAGAGCAGACTAAAGGGATAACCCAGCGCAAAGTTAATCAGCAATGACTGCAAAAAGTAAAAACCCGTCCACGGGCTTAAGGCCCGGCTGCGGGTCACAACGGTATCTATCAGGGTTACATTCATAGGTCACTATCATGGATGAAAACGCCATGTGCTCACCCTGGCGTCAAGGGTCATAACCTGCCTGACAGTGCGTGGAGAGGGAATGAGGGTCCGCTTCAGCGAGCCGCAAATTGTGCAGGGCTGCAAGAAGATAGTGCTAGCGCTAAATAATATCAACAGTTGCTAAGCAGATGTTTTGCGAAGGGGATTGCAAATCCGTAAAAAAGATCGGGAATAAGGCGGCTGGAAGCCAGTTTACAGCGTGATTGTGACGGGAAAATGAAGCGGCGTACCGCAACGCCGCTTAGTGGGAAGGTTTGTCGTCCTGATGCGGTTTGTTGTTAAACATATCGCACAGCATGTTCAACAGCATTAAGCGCACTTTAAAGGGAGAGTGGGTAAACACGGTCATGCACCTCTTGAATTCGTTCATAAGACCTCCTGAGTTTTGATCCCTTCGATCCGTGAAGGGTGACTGCATTACATACAGATATAGCACAGGCTATATTGTATAGCTATGGCTATTTCGTTAATTTTTTGTGCTTGCGGAGCTATGGTTTACAATGTGCGCTCTCGAAACCGGGCGCTGGAAGCGTCACCCCACTGAGGAAGTACAATGAACCGTCGCGCAGGTCATCCGACAATGAGGAAAACGACGCAACTGGTGAATGTTGAAGAACATGTCGAAGGTTTTCGCCAGGTCCGTGAAGCGCACCGGCGTGAACTGATTGATGACTATGTTGAACTCATTTCCGATCTGATTCGTGAGGTTGGTGAAGCGCGCCAGGTCGATATGGCCGCCAGGCTGGGGGTTTCACAGCCAACTGTCGCTAAAATGTTAAAACGCCTGGCCTCCGTGGGCTTAATTGAAATGATCCCCTGGCGCGGTGTTTTTCTGACGCCGGAAGGGGAGAAACTCGCGCAGGAGAGCCGCGAGCGCCATCAGCTTGTCGAGAATTTTTTACTGGTGCTGGGCGTCAGCCCGGAGATTGCCCGCCGGGATGCGGAAGGAATGGAACACCACGTGAGCGAAGAGACGCTGGTGAAGTTTCGCGAATTTACCCTTAAATATGGTCCCTCCGCTGAATGAAAATCCCCGGACTGCAGGCCCTGGCACGCGATCGTTTCTTCCATCTTTTATTAATCATTGGCGCAGCGTTAAGCCTCTTTGTGCCGTTTGCGCCACGCGCCTGGCCCGCCGCAATTGACTGGCGCACCATCATTACCCTGAGCGGCCTGATGATGCTCACCAAAGGGGTCGAGCTGAGCGGCTATTTTGACGTTCTGGGCCGTAAAATGGTGCGCCGCTTTGCCACCGAGCGCAGGCTGTCCCTGTTTATGGTGTTCTCCGCCGCGGTGCTGTCGACGTTTCTGACCAACGATGTGGCGCTGTTTATCATCGTGCCCCTCACGCTCACGCTGCGTAAGCTTTGCGAGATCCCGGTCAGCCGCTTGATCATCTTTGAAGCGCTGGCCGTCAATGCGGGCTCGCTTCTGACGCCAATCGGCAACCCGCAAAATATCCTTCTGTGGGGACGGTCCGGTCTGTCGTTCGCCGCCTTTACCTGGCAGATGGCCCCTCTGGCGCTGGTGATGATGCTGTCGCTGCTGGCGGTGTGCTGGTTTGCGTTTCCGGATAAAAAGCTGCAGTACCACAGCGGCACAACCGGCCCGCAGTGGCAGCCGCGCCTGGTGTGGAGCTGTCTCGGGTTATACATCGTCTTTCTGTTCGCGCTGGAGCTGAAGTATGAGCTGGCGGGCGTCCTGCTCGTTGCCGCGGGGTTTGTCGTCCTGGCGCGTCGCGTGCTGGTGAGCGTGGACTGGACGCTGCTGCTGGTCTTTATGGCGATGTTTATTGATGTGCATCTCCTTATCCAGCTTCCGGTGCTGCAGAACGTTCTGCACAGCGTCAGCACGCTGTCTCAGCCGGGACTGTGGCTGACGGCGATTGGCCTGTCGCAGTTTATCAGCAACGTGCCGTCCACCATTCTGCTGCTCAACTATGTTCCGCCCGATACGCTTCTGGCCTGGGCGGTCAACATCGGCGGGTTTGGGCTGCTGCCCGGCTCGCTGGCAAACCTGATTGCGCTGCGTATGGCCAACGACCGTCGTATCTGGTGGCGTTTCCACGTCTGGTCGATTCCGATGCTGGTTTGGGCCGCGGCGATTGGTTTCGGAATATTCCTTCTCATATAGTGCGCAATTTGTCAGTTTTTCCTGGCAAACGTATAGCAACGTCCTAGCTTTAGTGAACGGCATAGTGTGATGCCGCTCACTGACAGGACCGTTGCTGAACTATGGCTGAAGATCAAAACCCGCCTGCTGACGAGCAGGACAAAAACAATAATGAGCGTAAGCGCCCGGGCAAGAAACCGTTAATTATCCTCGGCATTGTCGTGGTGGTAATGGTGGTCGTGGCGCTGGTCTGGTGGTTTTTAACCCGTAACGAAGAGACGACCGACGACGCCTTTACCGACGGCGACGTGGTGACGATTGCTCCCAAAACGGCGGGCTACGTTACCGAGCTGCGCGTGCGCGATAACCAGCGCGTGAAAAAGGGCGATCTGCTGGTGGTTATCGATCCGCGGGACACCACCGCGCAGCGCGATCAGGCTCAGGCCCAGCTTGGGCTGGCTATCGCGCAGCTGCATCAGGCCCAGGCGCAGCTGGCGCTTTCAAAAGTCCAGTATCCCGCCCAGCGTGACGAAGCCAAAGCGCAGGTGCTGAAAGCGCAGGCCGATCTGGCGAACGCGCAGGCGGAGTACCGTCGTCAGCGCGGCGTCGACCCGCGTGCGACCACTCAGCAAAGCATTGATTCCGCGAACGCTCAACTGCGTAGCGCACAGGCAGGGCTGGCCAGCGCTCAGGCGCAGCTGGAAGTGGCAGAGCAGGTTCAGCTGCAAATCCGCCAGCAGGAAACCAACGTTGAAGCGCGCGAGCGTCAGGTCGATCAGGCTAAAGCGCAGCTGGAAACCGCCAACCTTAATCTCTCCTATACCGAAGTCCGCGCCCCTTTCGACGGGTTTGTCACCAAACGCAACGTGCAGCCCGGCACGCTGGTGCAGGCGGGAACGGCGCTGTTCTCGCTGGTTTCCCCGAACGTGTGGGTGGTCGCGAACTTTAAAGAGTCGCAGCTTGAACGCATGAAGCCGGGCGATAAGGTCACCGTGTCCGTCGACGCGTGGCCGGATATGGAGCTTGAGGGCCACGTAGACAGTATCCAGCAGGGCAGCGGCTCGCGCTTCTCCGCCTTCCCGGCAGAAAATGCCACCGGTAACTTCGTCAAAATTGTGCAGCGCGTGCCGGTCAAAATTGTGATTGATAAGGGCCTGGATCCAAACAAACCGCTGCCGCTGGGGCTGTCGGTTGCACCGAAGGTGACGGTGGAATGACGGATCACAGCCACGACAGCTGGAAGCCCGCCAGCAATCCGTGGGCGGTGGCGATTGTCGTCACCCTGGCGGTGTTTATGGAAATTCTGGACACCACCATCGTCAACGTGGCGCTGCCCCACGTGGCGGGTTCGCTCTCGTCCAGCTATGACGAATCCACATGGGTGTTAACCAGCTACCTGGTCGCGAACGGCATCGTGCTGCCCATCTCGGCGTTTCTGAGCCGGGTGTTTGGCCGCAAGCAGTTCTTCCTGATCTGCATCGTCATGTTTACCGTCTGCTCGTTCCTCTGCGGGATTGCCACCGAGCTGTGGCAGATCATCCTGTTCCGCGTGATGCAGGGCTTTTTTGGCGGCGGGCTGCAGCCCACGCAGCAGTCGGTACTGCTCGACTACTTCAAGCCGGAGGACAGGGGCAAAGCGTTTGGTCTGTCCTCCATAGCGATTATCGTTGCGCCGGTCCTCGGCCCGACGCTGGGCGGCTGGATCACCGATAACTACTCCTGGCGCTGGGTGTTCTTTATCAATATCCCGGTGGGGATAGTCACGGTGCTGGCGATCTACCAGCTGCTGGAAGATCCGCCCTGGGAGAGCAAGTCTAAAGAGAAGCTGACTATCGACTGGACGGGGATCGGCCTGATCGCCTTAGGGCTTGGCTGTCTGCAGGTGATGCTCGACCGGGGAGAAGATGAGGACTGGTTCTACTCGAACTTTATCCGCACCTTCGGCGTGTTGACGCTTGTCGGCATTATCGGCGCCATCTACTGGCTGGTATATGCCAGAAAGCCGGTGGTGGATCTGCACTGCATGAAGGATCGCAACTTTGCCATCTCCAGCCTGCTGATGGCGGGGATGGCGATGATTTTGTACGGCAGCTCGGTGGTGATCCCGCAGCTGGCGCAGCAGGACCTTGGCTACACCGCTACCTGGTCGGGGCTGGTGCTGTCGCCCGGCGCGGTGCTGATTGTGTTAACCATTCCGCTGGTGCTGAAGCTGATGCCGGTGGTGCAGACGCGCTGGATTATCGCCTTTGGCTTTACCTGCCTGGCGGTGTCGTTCTTCTGGTCGCGCACGCTCACCCCGGATATTGACTTCGAAACGCTGGTGTTGTTCCGCAGCGCCCAGTCGATAGGGCTGGGGTTCCTGTTTGTGCCGCTCACGACTATTGCGTTTATCTCGATACCGAGGCGGCTGAATGCCGATGCGGCGGCGCTGTTTACCATGTTCCGCAACGTAGCGGGTTCGATTGGCATATCCCTTTCGACGGCGGCCATCACCGAACGCGCGCAGGCGCACAGCGCGCATCTGGCGTACCACGCCTCGCCGCTTAATGAGCAGTTCCAGCAGGCGATACGCGAAAGCGCCCAGGCAATCCAGAACTTCACCACCCAGGTAGGGGACCCCACCGGGATTGCCACCGGACGCATGTACCAGACCATGATCGAGCAGTCGCGCTTTTTGGCCTACATCGACGTCTTCACCATCCTGAGCGCGGTGGCCTTGTTACTGATTCCGTTTTGTTTGTTGCTCTCGCCGGTTAAGAGCGAGGGGAGTGCAGGAGCACACTGATGATACACAGACGTTTACACCCCCTGATGATAATGATGCTGCTGGCGGGCTGCGCCGTCGGGCCGGATTACCAGCAGCCTGCGCCGCCCGCCGTTACGCACTGGAACGATAAGGGCGACAGCGGGGTAAAATCGCAGACGACCTCCGCCGCGACCAACCCGCGCTGGTGGAAAACCTTCGGTTCGCCGCAGCTCGACAGCCTGGTTGAACGTGCGATCGCCGGAAATCTAACGCTGCAGCAGACGGTGCTGCGCATCGCCGGAGCGCGAGAGCAGATTAACCAGGCGGGCGGGGCGTTTTACCCGTCGGTGAACGGCAATTTGCAGGCGACGCGCCAGCAGCTTGGGCTTGAAGGGGAGCTGAAATCCCACGGCGTGTATGATCAGGTGGACAGCATCGATCCAGACCTTAAAGGCGCGCTGGGGCCGCTGACGCAGCCGTTTAATCTCTACCAGGGCAGCTTCGATGCCCAGTGGGAAATTGACCTGTGGGGCAAGGTGCGTCGTCAGGTGGAAGCCGCCGAAGCGCAGCAGAAAGCCGCCATCGAGCAGCGTAACGACGCGCTGGTGTCGCTGGAGGCGGAAGTGGCGCGCGCGTGGCTCCAGCTGCGCGGGGCGCAGAGCATTATCGCCACGCTGAACACCCAGATTAAAAGCGCGCAGCAGACGCTGGATCTGACGGAAAGCCGCCAGCGGGGCGGGCTGTCGCCACAGATGGACGTGGAAAACGCCCGAGCGCAGCTGGGCAACCTTGAAGCCCAGCTTCCGCAGTATCAGGCGCAGGAGCGGCAGGCGATGAACGGCCTGGCGATCCTGCTCGGCAAGCCGCCTGGGGCGCTGGATGCGGAATTGCAAAGCGTGCAGCCGATGCCGGCCCTGCCGGATATCGTGCAGACCGGCATTCCGTCCACGCTGGCGCGACGCCGTCCGGACGTGCGCGAAGCGGAGGCGAACCTTCACGCCGCCACGGCGCAAATCGGCGTCTCGGTGGCGGAGTTGTTCCCGAGCTTTACGCTCTCCGGGCAGTTTGGCCTGCGCAACAGCGAAACCAACTGGCTGACCGACTGGAGCAGCCACTTCTACAGCTTTGGCCCGCAGGTCTCTATTCCGATCTTCCAGGGCGGTCGGCTGGTCTCCAGCGTCAAGGTGGCGCGCGCGCAGCAGGGAGCGGCGGTGCTGGACTATCGCCAGACTGTGCTGACCGCGCTCGGGGATGTGGAAAACGCGCTGGTGAGCTATCGCACCGACCAGCAGCGTGAAGCGGGTCTCGCAAAAACGATCGACGCCCTGCAAAACGCTTTTGACCTGGCAAGCGACAGCTACCGCCAGGGGATTGCCAGCTTTATCGACGTGCTGGACGCGCAGCGGCAGCTCGCGCAGGCCCAGCAGCAGCGCGCACAGGCGCAGGTGCAGAGCGCGCTCGATCTCGTGGCGCTCTACAAGGCTCTCGGCGGCGGCTGGGAGCCGTATCAGCAGGTGCAGTTACCGGACTACAGCGTCTTTGGCGACGCCCCGCGCGGATAAATTCAGAGGATTGGGCAAGAAACGGACAGGAACACCACATTCGCGATGGTTGAGGGGCGGGTATAACTATCGGGTACCCAATCGACATGCGAGGAATAACTTATGCGTTATCAAAAACTGGGCAACACCGGTCTGTTTGTTTCTGAACTGTGCCTCGGCACCATGACCTTCGGCGGCGAGGGCGGCATGTGGGGCAAGATTGGTCAGCTCCAGCAAAGTGAAGCCGAGCAGCTGGTGGGCCGCGCGCTGGATGCCGGGATCAACTTTATCGACACTGCGGACGTTTACTCGGAAGGACGCTCGGAGGAGATCACCGGTCAGGCGCTGAAAAACCTGAAAATCCCGCGCGAGAACGTGGTGGTCGCCACGAAAGTGTTCGGCGAAACGGGAACGGCAGGGGTGAACTCGCGCGGCAGCTCGCGCTATCACATCATCAGCAGCGTGAAGGAGAGCCTGCGCCGCATGCAGCTCGATCATATCGATCTCTACCAGCTTCACGGCTTCGACCCCGCAACGCCGATTGAAGAAATGCTCTACGCGCTGGATAACCTGGTGCAGCACGGCCACGTGCGCTACATCGGCGTCTCAAACTGGGCGGCGTGGCAGATTGCCAAAGCGCTCGGTATTTCTGAACGTCTTGGGCTGGCGCGCTTCGCATCCCTCCAGGCGTATTACACCATTGCCGGACGCGATCTTGAGCGCGAGCTGGTGCCGATGATGCAGAGCGAAGGCGTCGGGCTGATGGTCTGGAGCCCGCTGGCAGGCGGCCTGTTGAGCGGAAAATATGGCCGCGACGGGCAGAGCGAAGCCGGCGGTCGCCGTCTGGAGTTTGACTTCCCGCCGGTGAACAAAGATCGCGCCTTCGACTGCGTGGACGTAATGCGCACTATCGCCGAAAGCAAGGGTGTCTCCGTCGCGCAAATTGCGCTGGCGTGGCTGCTGCACCAGAAAGCGGTGACCAGCGTCATCATTGGCGCGAAACGCGTTGAACAGCTGGACGACAACATTGCCGCCACCGGGATCCGCCTGAGCGAAGACGAGCTTAAGCAGCTTGATGCGGTGAGCGCGCTGCCGCGCGAATACCCGGGCTGGATGCTGGAGCGGCAGGGGGAATATCGCCGCAATCAGCTCGCGCAACAATAACCTTCCTTGCCCCGGTAGTGCATCGCTAACCGGGGCTTTTTTTCCCGCATTGCTCACAAAAAACGATCCTCCTCTTTGATCCCCATTTCATCTTCGCCTATATGACTAGTCATGAAATTTTAAATGACTAGTCATATAGGGAGGAAACATGAACAATCAGCTGCCGGCCAATTTTTTATGGGGTAACTCGGTGTCAAGCATGCAGACGGAAGGGGCCTGGAATGAGGGGGGGAAAGGCATGTCGGTGTATGACATTCGCGAAGCCGGGGAGAACGTCTCCGACTGGAAAGTCGCGACCGACTCCTATCACCGCTACCGGGAAGATTTCGACCTGATGCAGGATCTGGGCATGAACTGCTACCGCTTTCAGATCTCCTGGAGCCGCGTCTGCCCGCAGGGCGACGGCGCGTTCAACGACGAAGGCATCGCGTTTTACGACCGTTTTATCGACGATCTGATCGCCCGCGGCATCGAGCCGATGGTCTGCCTGTACCACTTCGATATGCCGCTGGCGATGGCGCAGGAGTACAACGGCTTTAATGATCGCCGGGTAATGGACGCCTTTATCCGCTACGGCAAAAAGATGATCGACTGCTTTGGCGACCGCGTGAAGTACTGGCTGACCTTCAACGAGCAGAACATCTTCCATATGCCGGAAGCGTTCCGTATTTCCGGCTATATGCACGGCGAGAAAACCCTGCGCGAGCTGTACGAGCTGCAGCACCATACGATGGTGGCGCACATGGCGCTGACCGAGTATCTGCACCAGACCAGACCGGGCCAGCTGATGGGCGGCATGCTGGCGCACCAGCTGATCTACCCGGCCACCTGCAAACCGCGCGATATCTTCTGCGCCCAGCAGTACGACGAGTTCCTCAACCAGAACCTGCTGCGCGTCTTTGCAGGGCAGGGCTACAGCCCGGCGGTGATGGCGGTGGTTGAGCAGGAGGGCTTTGGCGATATCTACCGCGCCGAGGATTTAGCGCTGCTGGCGCGGACTAAAAACGACTATATGGCCTTCAGCTATTACGCCAGCAAAACGCTGGACAGCGATGCGATCCCGGAAGGTACGCCGGTGAACTATTACCTGCTGCATGGCGAGAAAAACAATCCGTACCTGAAGGCCACCGAGTGGAACTGGCAGATCGATCCGCTGGGCTTTCGCACCATCATCACCCGCTACGCCAACGACTGGCGGATGCCGGTCTTCCCGATCGAAAACGGCATCGGGGTGATTGAGTCCTGGGACGGCGTCAATCCGATTGAGGACGCCTACCGCATCGACTACCACCGGGCGCATATCAATGCCATGAAGGAGGCGATGTTCGAGGACGGGGCAGAGGTGATCGGCTACCTCGGCTGGGGGTTAATCGACATTCTCAGCTCCCAGGGCGACATGCGTAAGCGCTACGGCGTGGTCTATGTCAACCGTGAAAACCACGACCTGAAAGACCTGAAGCGCGTGCCGAAGAAGAGCTACGCGTGGTTAAAACAGGTTATCCATACCAACGGACGCGAGATGTAAGTCGTACGCTGCCGGGCCGTTTTTGTGACTGATTGATGGGAACTATCCGCTATGTCTGAAACAAAAATAACACCGCACATGCAGTCTTTTGTCGATAAGTTTGTTGAGTTCTCGGCGCGCCTGGCAAACCAGGTGCACCTGCGCTCCCTGCGCGACGCTTTCGCCACGGTGATGCCCATTTTCATCCTTGCCGGTCTGGCGGTACTGGTGAACAACGTGGTATTTCCGTGGATTTTTCACGGCGACACGCTCGCGCAGTTTAAGGTGTGGGGCGAGGCGATTATCAACGGCACGCTGAACATCGCCGCGCTGCTGCTGGCCCCGATGATTGCCTGGTCGCTGGCGCGCAACAAAGATTTCGACAATCCGGTCTCGGCAGTGGTTATCGCCGTCAGCAGCTTCATCATCATGATGCCGATGCGCCTGCAGATTACGCCCGTCGGCAGCGATGCCGCGGTGAACGTCACCCAGGTGCTGACGTTCGCCAATATTGGCTCAACCGGGATTTTCGCCGGGGTGCTGATCGGGCTGCTCTCAACGGAGGTGTTTATCGCCATTTCGCGGCTGAAGGCGCTGCACATTTCCCTCGGGGAAAACGTGCCTCCGGCGGTGAGCAAATCCTTTACCGCGCTGATCCCGACCATCCTCACGCTCTCCCTGTTCGCGGTGCTGGCGGCGATACTGGCAAACGTACTGCACACGGACCTGATCCATCTTATTACCACCTTTATCCAGCAGCCGCTGCGGCTGATCAACACCAGCCTGCCGGGGGCGATTTTCATCTACAGCTTCGGTAACTTCCTGTTCACGCTGGGTATTCATCAGTCTGTCGTTAACAGCGTGGTGCTGGAGCCGTTCCTGCTGATCAACACCAACGAGAACATGCTGGCCTTCGCCAACGGCCAGCCCATCCCGCATATCATCAACAACATCTTCGTGCCGACGTTTGGCATGGTGGGCGGCACGGGCAGCACGATCTCGCTGCTGATTGCCATCTTTATCTTCTCCAGACAAAAATCGGCGAAGCAGGTGGCGCGTCTGTCGCTGGCGCCGGGCCTGTTTAACATCAACGAGCCGGTGATTTTTGGCCTGCCGATCGTGTTTAACCTGCCGCTGATGATCCCGTTCGTGCTGCTGCCCGCCATCGGCATTTACTTCGCCTGGCTCTGTACCACGCTGGGGTTAATGTCGCGCTGCGTGGTGATGATCCCGTGGACCACGCCGCCCATTCTCAGCGCCTGGCTTGCCACGGCGGGGGACTGGCGGGCGGTGGTGGTGCAGTTGGCAATCATCGTATTTGGTGTATTCTTCTACCTGCCTTTCCTCAAGATTGCCGAGAGAGTGGCGTTGAAAAACAGCGGGATAGAAAACTAACTGAAAGGAAGGACGATGGCGGCGAAGTACATCACCATAGCGCGGGAAATTAAGAAACGCATTATCAGCCAGCAGTACGCCGCCAATGAACCGCTGCCGGACCAGTTTGCGCTGGCGGCGGAGTTCAGCACCAGCCGGATGACCATTCAGCAGGCGATGCGCCAGCTGATCGTCGAAGGTCTGGTCTATACCCGCCAGGGGCAGGGCACGTTCATCCGTAAAAACTTCCTTCAGCTCTCGCAGTGGGATCTCTCCGGCAGCGACTACTTTGGTGCGACCAAAACCTGGGAACATCTGGGCAAGGTGACCAGCCAAGTGGTGCATTTCGAGCTGCGTTTTCCGAATGAGAAAGAGCAGGCGTCGCTGATGATTAACGCCGATGCGCCGATCTATGACTTCATTCGACTCCGCCTGCTGAACGGCGAACCGATGTCGCTGGATTCCACGGTGATGCCGATGAATCTGGTGCCGGGCCTGACGAAAAACCATCTTGAAGGTTCGGTGTTTCAGTACGTGCAGGAGACGCTGGGGCTGAAAATTATGGGGTCGTATCGGGTGGTGCGGGCGCTTAAGCCCAACGCGCTGGACAGGGAGCATCTGGTCTGCGAAGAAACCGATCCGGTGCTGGAGGTGGAGCAGGTGATTTATCTGGAGGACGGCACGCCGCTGGAGTATGCCCACTGCCACTATCGGTACGACCACGGCGGGATAGTGATCGTGAATAATGGATAAAAAAAAGCGGGCAACGAGGCCCGCTTTTTTAATGCTTCGCTATCAGTTCAAACGCACCGGCATACCGGAGCGGTTCTGCACGGCCTGGTCAACAATCGCCGTTTCTACGTCTGGCTGAGAAGTCACCGCCTGCACCGCGCTGTTCAGCGTAACAGGGACGATTTCGTTGTTGTTGATCTGGTCTTCGCTGGTGGACAGCGGGTTGTGCACTTCGATGTAGCGGCTGCCGTCTGGCTCAGAGGTCGCTTTCACCGGTTCGTTGATGAACTGCACGCGCGTACCGACCGGCACGTTTTCGAACAGGAACTTGATGTCGTCGTTACGCAGACGCACGCAGCCGTGGCTTACGCGCAGGCCGATACCGAAGTTGGCGTTGGTACCGTGGATAGCGTACAGGCGGCCAATGTACAGCGCGTACAGACCCATTGGGTTATCCGGGCCTGCCGGTACAACGGCTGGCAGCGGTTCGCCCGCAGCGATGTATTCCGCGTGCATTTTGGCAGTCGGCGTCCAGGTTGGGCCCGCTTTCTTACGCTCAACTTTGGTGGTCCAGTTCATTGGGGTGTCTTTACCCAACTGGCCGATACCGATTGGCAGCACGATAACGGTGTTGGTGCCTTTCGGGTAGTAATACAGACGCATTTCGGCGCTGTTAATCACGATACCTTCATGAACGGTATCCGGCAGGATCAGCTGCTGAGGAATATTCAGCACGGTACCCGCTTTCGGCAGATACGGGTCAACGCCCGGGTTCGCTTCCAGCATGTTAGACAGGCCCAGCTGGTACTGCGCAGCGAAATACTCCAGCGGCTGAGAGTTACCTTCTGGTACCGTCACAACCTGGTTCTGGCCTACCAGACGGCTACCGTCTGTTGGCAGGGGATACGTCACCGCAGACGCGGTCTTACAAAAACCTACTACGGCTAACGCCGCCGCTAAAAGCGTTGTTAATTTCATGTTCATGTTGTGCGAGGTATCTAAGCCATTCTGGCGATGAGTTGATAAGTCTGAATCTGTGATGGGAGCGCATTATATGTGCATTCCCGCTCACTGGGAATTCAGATGTGTACGAAATCACATTTTTTTCGATTTTGTTAAAGTTTAGTGGATTGCCGCAACACGGGATCTCAATTCGGAATTGTGGCATAATGCCGTGTTTATCACACTTTTCGCAGGAATCTCCCCGTGTTAGTTACCAGCAACGTCACTATGCAGTTTGGCAGTAAGCCGCTGTTCGAAAACATTTCCGTCAAATTTGGCGGCGGCAACCGTTACGGCCTGATTGGTGCCAACGGTAGCGGAAAATCCACCTTTATGAAGATCCTCGGCGGTGACCTGGAGCCGACGCTCGGCAACGTATCGCTCGACCCTAACGAGCGTATCGGTAAGCTGCGTCAGGATCAGTTCGCCTTCGAAGAGTTCACCGTGCTCGACACCGTGATCATGGGGCATGGAGAACTGTGGGAAGTGAAGCAGGAGCGCGATCGCATCTACGCGCTGGCCGAAATGAGCGAAGAAGATGGCTATAAAGTGGCCGATCTGGAAACGCAGTACGGTGAGATGGACGGTTACTCTGCAGAAGCGCGCGCGGGCGAGCTGCTGCTGGGCGTAGGCATTCCGGTTGAACAACATTACGGCCCGATGAGCGAAGTGGCGCCAGGCTGGAAGCTGCGCGTGCTGCTGGCACAGGCGCTGTTCTCTAACCCGGACATCCTGCTGCTCGACGAACCGACGAACAACCTGGACATCGACACCATCCGCTGGCTGGAGCAGACGCTGAACGATCGCGACAGCACCATGATCATCATTTCGCACGACCGTCACTTCCTGAACATGGTCTGTACGCACATGGCGGATCTGGACTACGGCGAGCTGCGCGTTTACCCGGGCAACTACGACGAGTACATGACGGCGGCTACCCAGGCGCGTGAACGTCTGCTGGCGGATAACGCCAAGAAGAAAGCGCAGATTGCTGACCTGCAGTCCTTCGTCAGCCGCTTTAGCGCCAACGCCTCTAAGTCGCGTCAGGCAACCTCGCGCGCGCGTCAGATTGATAAAATCAAGCTGGAAGAGGTTAAAGCCTCCAGCCGTCAGAACCCGTTCATCCGCTTCGAGCAGGACAAGAAGCTGTTCCGTAACGCGCTGGAAGTGGAAGCCCTTACCAAAGGCTTCGATGAAGGCCCGCTGTTTAAAAACTTCAACCTGCTGCTGGAAGTGGGCGAGAAGATTGCCATCCTCGGTGCCAACGGCGTGGGTAAATCCACCATGCTGAAAACCCTGGTCGGCGAACTGCAGCCGGACAACGGCACCGTGAAGTGGTCTGAAAACGCGCAGATTGGCTACTACGCGCAGGACCATGAATACGAGTTCGAAAATGACCTGACCGTCTTTGACTGGATGAGCCAGTGGAAGCAGGAAGGCGACGACGAGCAGGCGGTACGCAGCATTCTGGGTCGTCTGCTGTTCAGCCAGGACGACATCAAAAAGCCGGCTAAGGTGCTCTCCGGTGGTGAGAAGGGCCGCATGCTGTTCGGCAAGCTGATGATGGAAAAACCAAACATCCTGGTGATGGACGAACCGACTAACCACCTGGACATGGAATCTATCGAATCCCTGAACATGGCGCTGGAGATGTATCAGGGGACCCTGATCTTCGTCTCTCACGACCGTGAGTTCGTCAGCTCGCTGGCGACCCGCGTGATCGAAATTACGCCAGAGCGCGTGGTGGACTTCACCGGTAACTATGAAGATTACCTGCGCAGTAAAGGTATCGACGGCTAATTTCCCGTCGTCTTTCACGCTGCAGATGCGTTGGCTTCACCTGTTCACCCCGGTCACTTACTTATGTAAGCTCCCGGGGATTCACAGGTTTGCCGCCTTCCTGCAGCGCGAAATACTTAGGGAAAGGGGGCGTGCCTTTATTCCCTCTCCCTGTGGGAGAGGGTTAGGGTGAGGGCATCAGGCCGTACTAGATCACCCACTCGCCCCCTTCAACCCCGTTCACCAGCAGCGTACGTTTTTCCCCTGCAGGCAGCGACACCTTAAGCGATTTCCACGCCGGACGATAATCCCCGCGCGCGTTGACCTTCAGGTTGATGGTTGCGCCGTCGCACACCATTTCCCACTCCACCCACAGCGCATTGCCGTTCTGGTAGCCCCAGCTTTCGCCGTCGTCTTCAAACAGCATTCCGGAGGTTGTCCCGACGCCTTTTACCGGGAACAGCTTCAGCTCGCGTGCCGTATCTTTTTCGGCATTCACATGCGTGATGCGCTCGCTCAGCGGCAGACCGGCTCCCGCACGAACCAGCAGCGGCAGTTTTTCCAGCGGCGCGTCGAGGACGATTGACTGGCCGCCCGCATACCACGCGTGGGTGTAAAAATCATACCAGCCGGTGTCGTTATCCGGCAGCCAGACGCGGCGCTCGCGCTGCCCGGCTTCGACGACGCTGGCCACCAGCAGGTCGCGGCCCAGCAGGAAGTCATCGCACTCCTCAAACGTCTGCGCATCATGCTCGTGGTCGAGGAAGGTCGGGCGCAGCATCGGCTCGTCGTCGGCATGCGCCTGCCAGAGCAGGGTATAGAGGTACGGCAGCAGGCGGTAGCGCAGCTCAACCGCGCCGCGAACGGCTGGCGTGACGCCCGGGTACATCCACGGCTCGTTCACGGTGTGGTCATCGTTCCACGAGTGAATGGTAAAGCGCGGGTGCATCACGCCGTTCTGCACCCAGCGTACGAACAGCTCGGCGTCCGGTTTGTCGCCGGAGAAACCGCCGACGTCATGGCCGACGTTGAACAGGCCGGACAGGCTCATGCCCAGCCCCATGCGGATGTTATAGCGCAGGGTGTCCCAGCTGGTGCGGTTGTCGCCGCTCCAGGTCTGGACGTAGCGCTGCATCCCGGCGCAGCCGGAGCGGGAGATGAGATACGGACGTTTTTCCGGCGCGAAACGCTGCTGCGCTTCCAGCGAGGCGCGCATCATCAGCAGCGGCATCACCGGGCGAATGTGCTTGATGGCGATCTCCTTGCCGAAGCCAAAGCAGCGCGCTTCCCCGTCCCACACTTCATATTCGTTGTTGTCGTTCCAGGTAGAGTCGATGCCCATCTCCAGCAGCTGCGTGGTCACGCCGTTCTGCCACCACTGCACCGTCTGCGGGTTGGTAAAGTCGAGGTGCGAGCCTTCGTCATCCCAGAAGCTGGAACGTTCCGGTGCATCGGTTTCTGAATCGCGAATGAACAGGCCGCTCTCCGCCACTTCGTTATAGCGCGGATGGTCCTGCAGCAGGCACGGCTTGATGTTTGCCGCCAGCTTTAGCCCCGCGTCGTGGAACGCCTGGCTCATCACCTTCGGCTGCGGCACCTTGTCATAGTTCCAGTTAAAGACGTAGCGCTTGCCGTTGATGGAGGTATAGCCGGAGGAGAGCTGGAACGAGTCGCACGGAATGGCGTGCTCTTCGCACAGGCGGATGAAGTTCATCAGCTGGTTCTGGGCGTCCGGCGCGTCGGTGTAGTGCATGGTCGAGCCGCTGTAGCCCAGGCTCCATTTCGGTCCGAACAGCGTTTTCCCGGTCAGGCGCACGAAGGCTTTGGTGACGTCCAGCACGCGCTTGCCGGTAAAGATGTAGTAATCGATATCGCCCGCTTCCGCCTGCCAGCGGCGATAGGCGGTGTGGTAGTTGTCGATTTCGTTACCCAGATCCAGCCAGCAGCTGCTCAGGTTGTCGTAGAACAGGCCGTAGCTGACGTCGTCGCGGCGGGCGATAGTGAACGGAATATGTTTGTAGAGCGGGTCGGTGCTGGCCGCGTTGTACCCCATGGCGTCGAGGTTGCGCATCTCATAGCGCTTGCCGTTGCGCTGCAGATCGCCCGCTTTTTCGCCCAGGCCATAGAAACGCTCGTCCTTGCGGCGGCTGAGGTAGTGCGCCACGCCGTCGCCGTGGGCGTTCAGCAGGTAGGCGCTGGTTGGACGGTCGTTGACCAGCGGCTGCCACTCGCCAGCCTCATTGCGGTAGTGCCACTCCAGCCACAGCGGCTGGTGGACCGTCACGCGCAGCTGTTCGGTTGCCACGGTGAGCGTCTCATCCTGCTGCGTCAGGGTCCAGGCCGGGCAGGAGAAGCCGCTTATATCGTCACGACGGCGGCCTTCCCACGGCACGTCTTTTTCCGGCGCGATGCTCCAGGTGCGGTCCAGCGCCAGCTCGCCTTTGCGTTTGATCAGCACGCGGAACAGGTTCTCTTCCAGCACATACAGGCACAGGCGGTGCTGGTTATCGACCAGCAGTTCCAGATGGTTTGCCGACTGCGTATCAAGGGTCCAGTTTTTCAGGGTTTTCATATGCAATACATCCACTATCAGGCGCGCTTGGCGCGACGTTCAGCAATAAATGCTACCAGGAAGAGAGCGCCAATCAGGTCAAAGAAGCCCATGGCAATAAAGAGCGGGTTAAAGCCGATTTTGTCGGCGGTCACGCCGATTAACAGCGAGAACAGGAAGCTGGCGATCCACGCCGCAGAGCCGCGCATGCCGTTGACGGTCGCCATCTGGCCTTTGTCGAACGACTCAACGACCAGGGCGCTCAGCATGCAGGAGATGATCTGGTGCCCGAAGCCGCCGATGGAAATCAGCACGATGGTGATATACGGGTCGCGGGTAATGGCCACGATGCCCAGCGAGATCATCAGGAACGCGCCCGTCACGGAGCTGGCAACGACCGAGTTAACGCGCGAGCAGCCGAAAAGACGGGTGTACAGACGCGTCAGGTAGCCACTCGCCACGCTGCCGAGGTCGGCGGCGAGGAACGGCAGCCAGGCAAACATCGCAATCTGCTTCAGGTCCATGCCGTGCTCTTTGGCGAGGTACAGCGGCACCCAGAAGCTCAGCACCGCCCAGGCCGGTTCCGCCATAAAGGCCGGGATGGCGATCCCGTAGAAGCGTTTGTTTTTCGAGACGGTTTTCAGCGCGGTCAGGAAGGGCAGTTTCACCGCAGGCGGTTCGTTATCCTGTTTGATGAACGCCAGTTCGTCCTTGCTCAGGTTCGGGTGCTGCTCCGGGTTGTGGTAGAACGCCCACCAGAGGATCACCCACAGCAGCGCCAGCACGCCGGTAAACATAAACGCGCCCTGCCAGCCGAACGATGCGTGAGCAAAGTAGATGATAGGCGGAGCCAGCATTGCGCCGATGGAGAAGCCCACGCCAGCCCAGCCGGCGGCAACGGGTCGCTCTGATTTCGGGAACCATTCGCCGATGGTTTTGGCGTTCGCCGGGGTAGCGGCGGCCTCAGAGGCACCCATAAAGAAGCGCAGAATAGCGAGGTGCAGCCAGCTTCCGGCACCCGCGTGGAAGATACACATCAGCGCCCAGATCCCGGCGCAGACCATAAAGCCAATCTTCAGGCCGATGACGTCAATCAGCCAGCCGCACAGGGGCTGGAAAATGGTATAGGCGATCTGGAACGCGCCGACGATCCAGGAGTATTGCTCGGTGGTGATCCCGAGGCTCTCTTTCAGTTCCGGGGCGAGGATCCCGAGTGAGTTTCGGGTGATGTAGTTAACGGTGACGCCAAGTAAGAACAGCACCAGCACGTACCAGCGCAGGTTCTTGATGACGCGACGGGTTTTGCTTGTCGCTACGGTGTTATTGATGCCCTGACTCATTTTACTCTCCACAAGACGGACGGTAAGGGAACGGAGGTTCAGGTGTCACACGGATTTTTATGCCTTTGATTTCTATCCGTTTAAACTGCTTAAGTTGGTATACAACTAGTATGGAAGTTGTGTGACAAGTTCACCTTAAGGAAGAAAATGAGTGGGCAAAAGTGGATTTTGTGCAAAATTTCTCATAACTGACGTAAACCCTCTGGCATGATGGCTTTTATGTCAGCTATTACCTGACCAATACGCTATGAAAATTTTTTCATTTCGCAAATGGAGCCAGATCACAAAATGGACAAAAGGCTAAAAATCACCGAAATCGCGGCCCGGACGCAGCTCTCGATCAGCACCGTATCGCGGGTGCTGGCGGGAAAAGCGAATACCAGTGAAAAAGCGCGCGCGAAGGTGCTGGCGTGCGCGCGGGAGCTGGGGGTGATGGACGGCATGGCGGCAGGGCGTCTGCTGCTTAATAGCCTGGTGGTTTTTGCCCCGCAGCGGGCGTTTGACGAGCGGTCCGACATCTTTTACTACCGCGTAATCCAGAGCGTGAGTAAAGGCCTGGCGTCCCACGATGTGCGCCTTCGCTACTGCGCGCTGGAGGAGAACGACAGCGACGCCCAGCTGTTTCTGGCACGCATGAACGAAGCGGACACTCAGGCGGCAATCCTTCTTGGCATCGACGATCCCCATATCCACGATCTGGCGGTGGACGTGGGTAAACCCTGCATGCTGATTAACTGCCGCGACCGGCACATGCGTCTGCCTGCCGTCGCGCCGGACCATCGCGCCATTGGCGAGCGGGCGGCGGAGTACCTGTTCGAGATGGGGCACCGCGAGGTGATGAACGTGCTGTGCCTGCGTCGCTACACCATGGAGCTGCGCCTGTCGGGGATCCGCGACGCGTGGCAGTCTCACAACCTGAAATTCAACGATAAACGCGATCTGCTGGTGGTGCCCAGCTTCAGCGCGCGCGAAACGGAACAGATGGTCAGCAGCTGGCTCAGTGAAGTGCAGGGGAAGGATTTACCTACCGCGTTCCTGGTCGGCGGCGACTTTATGGCGGCGGGCACCATTAGCGCCTTACAAAACCACGGCCTGCGCGTGCCGCAGGACGTGTCGGTGATGAGCATTGACGGCTTTAACCTGGCCGCAATCCAGGATGTGCCTCTGACGGCCGTGCATGTCCCCCGCGATGAGCTGGGAACCGAAGCGGTATATATGCTCCAGCAGCGGCTGATGCGCCCGGACGCGCCGGTCGGGACGTTACTGCTTAACGGCACGCTGGCCGTGCGGGAATCGGTACGGCGGATACGTCAGGGGAAACGACGCACCGCCGTGGAGCGGGAAGGGCTGTACGACAGTTAAACCATGCCCAGCGCGCGCTTGCCGTGGATGTTGAGATCGTTCACGGTAAAGCGGTCCTGCCAGCTTTTTTCATAATCCTCGCGCGGGAAGTCTCCCGGCGACGCGCCGGTTTCCAGCGCTTCCTTGACCTTCTTAGCGTAGGCGAGGTTTTTCTCGCACATCGGCGCGGCAGGGATGTACATCACGTTGCCCCAGCCCTGCTGATTTTCCACCGGCGCCACGGAGTGGATCACATCGCAGTGCCACCACACGGAATCACCCGCCTCGAGTGCCGGTATGCTGCTTAATGCCTCGATCAGCAGCGGGTGCCACTTCTCGGAAACCGGCAGCACGCGCCCCGGCGCTACGCCGCACAGCTCGTCTTCCGGCACGTCGTCCAGCAGCGGACGCAGCAGAATGTAAGCCATCGCTTCCGGGATTGGCACCACGTGCAGCAGCCCCTGACCTGGGATCATGTCCGACAGCGCCGTCCAGCCCTGGAAGGTGCGGAACACCGAGCATTTGGTGGTGTTATCGACGGTGTACTCTTCCACTTCGGTACGGTGCGCGGCGTTCCACGGATCGTACTTGTCGACATTGCCGTCAAACACGCGGGCAAAGACCTGCTGATAGGCTGGCAGCAGCCAGCGCTCCAGCGCGCCGGAGTCGGTATGCGCCCCAAGCCCTTTCGAGGTCGTTCCCGGCGGGCGGCGGCGGATACGGTCCGGGTAAATCACGCTCACGTCCGGGTTGAACCACTGCTTGCCGTTGCTCTCGAATGTCCATAAACGGTTCAGGAACGACTGCACCTGCGCCATCTCTTCGCTCTGGCGCGCCTGCATTTGCGCCTGAGACCAGTAAATCGGGTAAATCTCCGGACGAGAGGCCGTCAGGGTGCCGAAGAAGTTATCGCCCGGGCCTTTGTAGACCTCATCAAACTTATTCAGATCGAGGTAGTCGAGCATCGACTGATCCCACGCCAGCGCCTGCTCGCGCGGGAAATGACCTTTAATCACCGCGCAGCCGCGGCGTTTAACGGCCTCGCGCTGTGCGTCGGTAATCGTGCCGTTTTTCACATCCGCAAACGGAATTACCGGCCAGACGGATTCGCCTTTGTTCTTTAGCGCGTTGATTTCCGCCACGCGGGTGGCAATTTTGTCGCTGAGCTTATTAAACACCGCCTGCACGTCGCCGATCTGCGCGCGCAGCTCACGTTTTAACTGACGGATTGCCGCTTTGTGGTCCGCTGGTAAGGTTTCACTGGTAAAGGTCATAACTGCCTCGCATCTTTCATTCGAAAGTAAAAATGTCTACAAGTGATACTTTAAGTTAAAATTAAGTTAATGCAAGTTTAAAAACTTGACGCAAGCCACAGGTCGGAAAAAGAGTGAGAGGCCGGAGCGACGCTCCGGCGAGGAAAGGATCAGAGGTCGAACGGGGAATGGTTGTCGAGCACGGCCTGAATGACGTTCAGCGCGCCCTGATGGTTGTTATCCTCTGTGCCGTAGCGGCTGATTTCTTTGATGCTCTCTGCCGCGTTGCCCATCGCAAAGGAATATTTCACCAGCTTCAGCATCTCGGCATCGTTGCCGCTGTCCCCAATGGCCACGCACTCCTGCGGGGAGATTTTCCAGCGTTTCAGCAGACGACTGATGCCGTTGGCCTTGTGGAGGCCGGGGATAATCAAATCGACAAAACCAAAGCCGCTGGTGACCGGCTTCATAATGCCGTCCAGGGAGACGTGCAGTTTATCCACCAGATTAGGGATATCGCTGTCCGGCAGGTTCAGGGAGAATTTAAACAGTACGTCGTCAATTTCGCGGTAATCGCTGATGCGCTTTAAGCGGTGATAGTGCTTTGACATCAGCGCCACGAACGCGTCCGGGGCTTTATCGCTCACATACGCGCTCTCGAGCCCGCAGGCCACAAAGTTCAGCCCTTTATCTTTCAGCAGCTCGCCAATCACGATTTGCGATTCATGCCGCGTCAGCTCGCCGTGGAAAATCTGTTCGCCGCGATCGAACACCAGCGCGCCGTTTTCCGCGACGAAGGAGATCCGATCTGTGAGCTCCGGAAAGAAGGAGATGAGCTGGTAATACTGGTTGCCGCTGGCGACAACGAATTCAATGTCGCGGGCTTTAAGCTGTTCAAACTGTGCCTGGAAGCGGTCACGATCGTACTGCTTGGCATCATCAAGGAAAGTTCCGTCCATATCGGTGACGATAACTTTAACGGTCATACTGTGCTCCTGGGTCACTGCGTTTTGAAACATTCTAATAACAAGGTGACGGGGAGCACAAATTTAATTTCATTCGAAAGTAAAAGCAAAACGGCAACCGAGGTTGCCGTTTTTAGTGTTTTCTCCCTCTCCCCGTGGGAGAGGGCCGGGGTGAGGGCATCAGCGTGCGCATATCCCCTCACCATCAAGAGTGAGGGGATATGCCGTTACAGCGTATGTTCAGTACGGGCGATAATATCGTCCTGCGCATCCGGCGACAGGGCGGTGAAGAACGCCGAGTAGCCCGCGACGCGCACCACGAGATCGCGATACTGGTCAGGATGTTTCTTCGCTTCCAGCAGCGTTTCGCGCGAGACGATGTTGTACTGAATATGCCAGCCCTTATGCACCTCGAAGAAGGTGCGCAGCAGCACCATCAGCTTCTGGCGATCGCTGTCGTTTTCCAGCGTCGACGGGTTCAGCTTCTGGTTAAGCAGCACGCCGCCGAGAATCGCTTCCGTCGGCAGTTTACCCACCGAGCCAATTACCGCCGTCGGGCCGAGGTGGTCCGTACCGGAAGCCGGGCTTGCTCCTTCCGCCAGCGGGGTGTGCGCCTTACGTCCGTCCGGCGTGGCCATTGTTGCCGCGCCAAACGGCACGTTTGCGGAGATGGAAGAGGTGCCCGCGTAGTAGTTACCGCCAATCGGGCCGCGGCCGTGGCGCGGGTTGTGGTACTGCTTAAGCTCTTCGATGTAGGTCTGATAGGCGCGCGTCAGCAGCATGTCCACGCTGTCGTCGTCGTTGCCGTACTTCGGCGCGCCGTTGATCAGGCGCTGACGCAGCTGCTCGTGGGTCAGCCCGTCGAAGTCATCCGCCAGCGCCGCCGCCAGCTGCTGCTGACCAATAGTGCCCTGCTCGAACACCAGCTTCTTCACCGCCGCCAGGCTGTTGCCGAGGTTGGCGATGCCCACCTGCAGGCCGGAGACCCAGTCGTACTTCGCGCCGCCCTGCTTGATGCTTTTCGCGCGTTCGATGCAGTCGTCCACCAGCGCCGAGCAGAGAATGTCGTGGACGTTCTCTTCCAGCATGGTGTCCACCACGTACTCAATCTCGATGGACTTGCGGGTGTAGTAGCGGATCTGGCTATCCCACGCCGCCATCACTTCGTCGAAGTTGTCGAAGTTACCGGCAGAGAGCGCTTTCTCCTGCGGCAGGAACACCTTGCCGCTGGTGGCGTCGCGGCCGCCTTCCAGCGCGGCCAGCATCACGCGGGCGAAGTTGATAAAGCTCATGCCGGTGCAGCGGTAGCCCCACTTGCCGCCCACCGCGGTTTCGATGCAGCCGATGGCCGCGTAGTCGTAGGCGTCGTTTCGTTCAACGCCGAGCTTGATGAATTCCGGAATGACGATTTCATCGTTGTTGAACGCGGGCATCCCGAAGCCGCAGCGGATCACCTGCACGCAGGCGTCGAGGAAGTCGTTGCTCATGCCCGCGTGGTAGCGCACGCTCAGGTTCGGCTGGGTGGAGCGCAGGCGACCGCAGGATTCCAGAATCGCGTAGGAGAGCGGGTTCACCGCGTCCATCGGCTCGCCGTTGACCAGCTTCTGGCCGCCGATGGTGACGTTCTGGTACAGCGGGCTGCCGGCGGAAGCTTTCGAGTGCGAGCCGGAGCGGATTTTGTTCACTTCCAGCAGCTTCAGCCAGCAGCTGTGCAGCAGCTCGATAGCGTGCTCGCGGTCCAGGCTCTGGTTCAGCTCCACGTCGCGGCGGTAGTACGGATACAGGTACTGGTCCATACGCGCGAAGGAGACGGAGTGGCCGTTGGACTCAATCTGCAGGATCAGCTGGATGAAGTAGCACAGCTGCAGCGCCTGCCAGAAGGTTTTTGGCGGCTCGTGGGCAATCACGTCGCAGTTCTCCGCCATCGCCAGCAGCTCGTCGCGGCGGCTTTCGCGGGTTTCCGTAGATGCCATCTCGCGCGCCAGATCGGCGAAGCGTTTGATGTGCAGGCTTACCGCTTCCAGCACGATATCAATCGCCTTCAGGAACTGCTCACCGTGCAGGTCTTCCAGCACCGTCAGGTTGATGCGCGAGCGGCGTTCGGCCACTTTGGCGCGCAGGCCGTCGAGGCCTTTCTCCAGCACCAGCGGGAAGTTCACCGCCAGGTGCGCGTCGCCGGAGGTCATGTTGCCTTCGGCTTTGATAATGCCGGTTTCCAGCAGGCCTTTCTGCTCGTCGGTGAACATGCCGTAGCAGCGGTCCTGCACCGTCTGGCCGCGCCACCACGGGCAGATGTCGTGCAGCACGCGCTTGTTCTCTTCCCTCACCGCAAAGCCCGCGCCCGGGCGGTCCGCCAGATCGTCGATCTCTTTCTCAATCCAGGATACGGTGTATTCCGGGAAAATCGGCGCGGCGCGCACTTCGCTTGCCTGGTTACCGATAATCAGCTCGTCGTGTTTGATCCAGATGGTGCGCTCGGCCAGGTGATGCGCCAGCGCGAGGGCGCGGCGCACCGGGATCGGCTTGTCCATGTGCTGCTGGTACATTTCGGTGTAATGCTGCGCGCGCTCGGTACAGACCGGCGGCTTAACGATATGCACCAGCGCCGTTTTGTGCGCCTTAATGCGCTCGCTGAGGGTGTTGAGATTCAGGGTGGTCATAGGTTTATCCTCGTAAGGTCGCGGTTAACCCTTTCTGGCAGGCGTACTGCTGCGCGAAGTCCAGCAGGGCAGGGTTATCCAGCGGTTTGTCAGGGGCAGAGTAGGGTTGGCCGAGCAGGAGGTATTTGTTCATGCCCAGCGTGTGATACGGCAGAAAATGAATATCCTCGACGCCGAGCTCGTCGGCAGCGAAGTTGGTAATGGCGGTAACAGACGCTTCGTCAGCGTTAAAGCCCTGGATCAGCGGCACGCGAATGGTGATTTTTTTCCCGGCGGCGGCAAGGCGCTTCAGGTTGTCCAGGATTCGCTTAGCCGAACCGTCCGTCCACTGTTTGAACACCTCACCGTCGACGTGCTTCAGGTCGGCGAGGAACAGAGCGACGTAGGGTAATGACGGCTCGATGTAGTGCCACGGCACGTGAAGGCAGGTTTCCACGGCAGTGTGGATCCCCTGTTCGTGGCTGGCTTTAAACAGGGCCTGTGCCAGCTCGGGGTTCATAAACGGCTCGCCGCCGGACAGGGTGATCCCGCCGCCGCTGCGGTCGTAAAAGGGCTTGTCGCGCAGTACGGTCGCCATGATCTCCGCGACCTGCTGTTCTTCACCGCAGACGGTCAGCGCCTGCGTCGGGCAGCAGTTAGTAATGGCGTTGAGCGCGGCTTCATCAAGCTTCTCGCGGTGGATAACCAGGCCATTCAGCGCGCGTTCGATGCAGCCCGGCGCCGCCTGCTGGCACAGGTCGCAGCCGTCCAGGCACAGGCGCGCGTCAAACAGCACGCCCCGGCTGCGGGAGCGGCTTTCCGGGTTCTGACACCAGCGACAGCCCAGCGAGCAGCCTTTCAGGAACACCACGGTTCGAATACCGGGGCCGTCGTGGGTAGAGTAACGCTGAATATTGAAGATCATGATTTCGCCTCTCGCATTGCATATGAAGATTAAATGACTTTCGAATGAAAGTTATCTTGATGCAGGTCAACTCTTGAGCAGGTTTTGTCGTGATAGGGTAAGTGCAGGCTAATTTTGAGGGTGACATCATGGAACTTTATCTCGACACATCTGACGTTGCGGCAGTCAACAAGCTGGCGCGTATCTTCCCGCTGGCGGGCGTGACCACCAACCCAAGCATTGTGGCGGCAGGTAAAACGCCGCTGGACGAGCTGCTGCCTGCGCTGCACGACGCGCTGGGCGGTAGAGGCCGTCTGTTCGCCCAGGTGATGGCGACCACCGCCGAAGGGATGGTGGAGGACGCGCGTAAGCTGCGCGCCATCATTAACGACCTGGTAGTAAAAGTGCCGGTGACCGCCGAAGGGCTGGCGGCGATCAAGATGCTGAAAGCGGAAGGGATCCCGACGCTGGGTACGGCGGTTTACGGTGCCGCACAGGGGATGCTCTCGGCGTTGGCGGGGGCTGAGTATGTGGCGCCTTACGTTAACCGCGTGGACGCGCAGGGCGGGGACGGGATCCAGACCGTGGTTGAACTGCAACAGCTGCTGACGCTGCACGCCCCGCAGTCAAAGGTGCTGGCCGCGAGCTTCAAAACGCCGCGTCAGGCGCTGGACTGCCTGCTGGCAGGCTGCGAGTCAATCACGCTGCCGCTGGACGTGGCGCAGCAGTTTATTACCTCTCCGGCCGTGGATGCGGCGATTGTGAAGTTTGAGCAGGACTGGCAGGGGGCGTTTGGACGGACGTCGATCTGATGCTGTTGCCGGGTGGCGCTAGCGCTAACCCGGCCTACGATTTTCTCCCTCTCCCTGTGGGAGAGGGCCGGGGTGAGGGCATCAGGCCGCAACAGGGTTTAACCTCCGCAAACCTCACACCCCGGGTTACGCATCAGCTTCATCTCACGGAACTGGCAGGTCATCGCGTCATACATCACGATTTTCCCCGCCGCAGGCGTGCCGTAGCGCGCCAGCACTTTGATTGCTTCCATCGCCTGCAGGGAGCCAATCACGCCGACCAAGGGTGCCATCACGCCCGCTTCAACGCAGGTCAGCGCGTTCTCGCCGAACAGGCGGCTCAGGCAGCGGTAGCAGGGTTCACCTTCCGCGTACGTGAAGACGCTGATTTGCCCCTCCATGCGGATCGCCGCGCCGGAGACCAGCGGGATTTTGTGGGCAAAACAGCCTGCGTTCAGCTGGTTACGGACGGCGACGTTATCGGTGCAGTCCAGCACCAGGTCATGCTGCGCAATCTGCGCCGACAGCGCGCCGTTATCCAGCATCGCGTCAATCAGGGTGAACTGAACGTTGGGGTTGATGCGCGCCAGCGCCGAGCGGGCAGAGTCCACTTTCGGCTGGCCAACCGTCGCGTCGCTGTGCAGCGTCTGGCGCTGGAGATTTGACACCGACACGGTATCGAAATCCAGCAGCGTCATCCTGCCCACGCCCGCTGCCGCAAGATACTGCGCGGCGGCGCAGCCAAGACCGCCGAGCCCAACAACCAGCACGCTTGCTGCTTTAAGCGCTTCCTGACCCTCGAAGTCAAACCCGCGCAGCACGATCTGGCGGTTGTAGCGCATCATCTCCGGGTCGCTCAGCTCCACCGTCATGTCAGCCTCCGAACAGGTGGTTAAAACGCTCGATCTCAACCCACTCGCCTGCTTCCACATTGCCGCGCTCGCGCTCCAGCACGATAAAGCAGTTGCCCTGGCTGAAGGAGCTGAAAATGTGTGAGCCCTGGTGCCCGGTGGTGCTCACTTCCAGCTCGCCGTCCGCGTTGCGCGCCAGAATGCCGCGCTGGAAATCGAGACGACCCGGCGATTTTTTCAGGCGCGTGGCGGCGCGCACGCGCTGGCGTTCCGGCAGCGGGCTGGCGCTGTTGCCTGAAAGCTTTCCCAGCAGCGGGATCACCAGCTGGTAGAAGGTGAGTGCCGCCGAGACCGGGTTACCCGGCAGGCCGCAGAACCAGCCGTGCGTGAGCTTGCCAAACGCGAACGGTTTGCCCGGCTTGATGGCCAGCTTCCAGAAGGCGATTTCCCCCAGCTCTTCAAGGATGGTTTTGGTGTAATCCGCTTCGCCCACGGAGACGCCGCCAGAGCTGATAACCACGTCGGCGGCGTTATCCGCCTCGATAAACGCGGCGCGCAGTTTTTCCGGATCGTCAGGAATAATGCCGAGGTTAATCACCTCGCAGCCCAGCTGCTCCAGCATCAGGTGTACCGCCAGGCGGTTGGTGTCGTAAATCTGACCGTCCTGCAGCGGCTGGCCCGGAAGCTGCAGCTCGTCACCGGTGGAGAAAACGGCAACGCGCACTTTACGGATAACGTCGATTTCAGCCACGCCGAGCGACGCCAGCACCGGCAGCTCACCTGCCGTCAGCTTCTGCCCGGCAGAAAAGACCGTCGCGCCAAGGGTGATATCTTCGCCCGTGCGGCGGATGTTCTGGCCCGCTTTAACGTTCGCGGTAAAACGCACGCCGCCGTCGGTCTGTTCTGTCTCTTCCTGCATCACAACGGCGTCGCAGCCGGCCGGAACCGGCGCGCCGGTCATGATGCGCACGCAGGTGCCCGCAGGCCATTCACCGCTAAACGGCTGGCCCGCAAAGGCTTTACCCGCCACCGGCAGGGCGTCACCCGTCTGGAGATCCGCCAGGCGTACCGCGTAACCGTCCATCGCGGAATTATCAAACCCCGGCACGTTGAGCGGAGAGACGATATCGCGTGCGGCAATACGGCCAAAACAGCGCACGAGGGGCAGCGTCTCAACGTCATGCAGCGGGGAAACTCGGTCAAGCATCTGCGTGAGTGCCGTCTCAAGCGGCATCAGTCCGGCGGTAAAATCCATGGTGGGCTCCTGCGGAGTAACAACGAAAGCGCTCATTATGGCAGAAAAGTGCGGCTAACTGTATGACCCGATGGGTGTACGCTTTACATCACAGTTACGTCTTTCTATATTCAAAAATCATCTGAAGTTTCGTCGACGATAATGATATTTATAGAAAAAGCCGCAAATCAGGCTAACGGGTGATGCGAATGGTTAATGCGGTAATCGCAATTCATGGTGGCGCCGGGGCAATCACCCGAGCACAGCTCAGTCCCGAGCAGGAAAAGCGCTATATCGACGCGCTGTACGCCATTGTGGAAACGGGCCAGAGAATGCTGGAAGCGGGCGAAAGCGCGCTGGACGTGGTCACCGAGGCGGTGCGCCTGCTGGAAGAGTGCCCGTTATTTAATGCGGGGATCGGTTCGGTCTTTACCCGGGATGAAACGCACGAGCTGGATGCCTGCGTGATGGACGGCGTCACCCTGAAAGCGGGCGCCGTGGCGGGCGTGAGCCATCTGCGTAATCCGGTGCTGGCGGCGCGTCTGGTGATGGAGGCGAGTCCGCACGTGCTGCTGACGGGGGCCGGGGCGGAGGCGTTTGCCTTCGAGCACGGGATGGAACCGGTATCGCCGGATCTGTTTTCCACGGAGGAGCGCTACCAGCAGCTGCTGGAGGCCCGTTCGGCGGGCATGACGCAGCTTGACCATGCAGCGCCGCTCGATGAGCGCAGCAAAATGGGCACGGTGGGCGCGGTGGCGCTCGATAAAGCCGGAAACCTCGCGGCGGCAACTTCCACGGGCGGAATGACCAACAAGCTGCCCGGGCGCGTCGGCGACAGCCCGCTGCCCGGCGCGGGCTGCTATGCCAATAACGCGACGGCGGCGGTGTCGTGTACCGGAACTGGGGAAGTGTTTATCCGCGCCCTTGCGGCCTATGACATTACCGCGCTGATGGATTACGGCGGCTTAAGCCTGAGCGAGGCCTGCGAGCGCGTAGTGATGGAAAAACTACCTGCCCTGGGCGGCGTCGGCGGGCTCATTGCGGTGGATCGCGAGGGCAACGTGGCCCTGCCGTTCAACAGCGAAGGCATGTATCGCGCCTGGGGTTATGCCGGTGATGAACCGAGCACGGGCATCTATCGTGAATAAGGGGGCAGCGCGTGCCGCACAGTGAAGAACTGGACAACCGCGAAGTGCTGGCTGTCCATCAGCTCAATATTGCGTTTCAGGAAGAGCGGCAGTTCATCCCCGCAGTAGAGAATTTATCGTTCACGCTCAGGCGCGGCGAGACGCTGGCGATTGTTGGCGAGTCCGGTTCCGGGAAATCGGTCACCGCGCTGGCGCTGATGCGCCTGCTGGAACAGACGGGCGGGCAAATCAGCAGCGAGAAAATGCTCCTGCGCCGCCGCAACCGTCAGGTCATTGATTTAAATGAGCTAAGCGGCGCGCAGATGCAGGGCGTGCGCGGGGCGGATATTGCGATGATCTTCCAGGAGCCGATGACCTCCCTGAACCCGGTTTTCCCGGTCGGGGAACAAATCGCCGAGTCTATCCGCCTGCATCAGGGGCTGAGCGGCGATGAAGCGCTCAAAGAGGCCCGGCGGATGCTGGAGCTGGTGCGCATTCCGGAGGCGCAGGCCATTCTGGGTCGCTACCCGCATCAGCTTTCCGGCGGCATGCGTCAGCGGCTGATGATTGCCATGGCGCTCTCGTGCCGTCCGGCGGTGCTGATCGCCGATGAACCGACGACGGCGCTGGACGTGACGATTCAGGCGCAGATCCTGCAGCTCATCAAAGTGCTGCAGCAGGAGATGGAGATGGGGGTGATTTTCATCACCCACGATATGGGCGTAGTCGCCGATATCGCCGATCGGGTGCTGGTGATGCACAAAGGCAGCGCGGTGGAAACCGGCCCGGTCGAGCAGATTTTTCATGCGCCCATGCATCCTTACACCAAAGCGCTGCTGGCGGCGGTTCCGCGCCTGGGGGCGATGAACGGCAGCGATTTGCCGCGCCGCTTCCCCCTGATTTCTCTTGAGGCGTCTGAGCAGCAGGAGGATGAGCGCGAGCAGGACACCGTGGTGCCGGGCAAGCCCATTCTGGAAGTGCGCGATCTGGTCACCCGTTTTCCGCTGCGCAGCGGCATACTGAACCGCGTTAAGTGCGAAGTGCACGCGGTGGAAAACGTCAGCTTCGATCTCTGGCCGGGCGAAACGCTGGCGCTGGTGGGGGAGTCCGGCTGCGGTAAATCCACCACCGGGCGCGCGTTGCTCCGTCTGGTGGAATCTCAGGAAGGCAGCATTACCTTTAACGGTGAGCGCATTGATACCCTTCCGGACAGCAGGCTGCAGGCGGTGCGGCGGGATATTCAGTTTATTTTCCAGGACCCGTATGCCTCTCTCGATCCGCGCCATACGGTGGGGTATTCGATCATGGAGCCGCTGCGGGTGCATAACCTGCTCGACGGCGAAGCGGCCCAGCGCCGCGTGGCCTGGCTGCTGGAGCGCGTCGGCCTGAAGCCGGAGCACGCCTGGCGTTATCCGCACGAGTTTTCCGGCGGACAGCGACAGCGTATCTGCATCGCCCGCGCGCTGGCGCTGAACCCGAAAGTGGTGATTGCCGATGAGTCCGTCTCGGCGCTGGATGTCTCTATCCGGGCGCAAATCATCAACTTACTGCTGGATTTACAGCGGGATATGGGCATTGCCTTCCTGTTTATCTCGCACGATATGGCGGTGGTCGAGCGCATCAGCCATCGCGTGGCGGTGATGTTTATGGGGCAGATCGTGGAGATTGGTCCGCGAAGGGCGGTGTTTGAAAACCCGCAGCATCCGTACACCCGCAAGCTTATCGCGGCGGTCCCGGTAGCCGATCCCGCGCATCGTCACGGCCAGCGCGTGCTGCTGCAGGATGAAATGCCGGGCAATATTCATAAACGCGGCGAGGCCGTGGAGCGCGTGACGCTGCGCGAGGTCGAGCCGGGTCATTTCGTCGCTCCCCCGCGTCAGGACAACGCTTTTTCGCGGTTATAACTTACAACAGGCAGGAGAACACAATGGTTACATTTGTAGCGCGTAGATGGTTGTTAGCCGCGAGCGTGACGGCAGCCCTGGCCGCTGCCCCCGCGTTCGCTGCCAAAGACGTGGTGGTTGCCGTCGGCTCGAATTTCACCACGCTCGATCCGTATGACGCTAACGACACGCTCTCTCAGGCGGTGGCGAAATCGTTCTATCAGGGCCTGTTTGGCCTCGATAAAGAGATGAAGCTCAAAAACGTGCTGGCGGAGGGGTACACCGTATCCGAGGACGGGCTGGTGTATACCATCAAGCTCAGAACCGGCGTGAAGTTCCAGGACGGGACAGACTTCAATGCGGAGGCGGTCAAGGTAAACCTCGACCGCGCCAGCAATCCTGAAAACAGCCTCAAGCGTTATAACCTCTATAAAAACATCGCCAAAACCGAGGTGGTTGACCCGACGACGGTAAAAATCACCCTGAAAGAGCCGTTCTCCGCGTTTATCAATATCCTGGCGCATCCGGCAACGGCGATGATTTCCCCTGCCGCGCTGAAGAAATACGGCAAGGAGATCGGTTTCCACCCTATTGGCACCGGCCCTTATGAACTGCTTACCTGGAACCAGACCGATTTTGTGAAGGTGAAGAAATTCGCGGGCTACTGGCAGAAAGGGCTGCCGAAGCTGGACACCATCACCTGGCGCCCGGTGGTGGACAACAACACCCGCGCGGCGATGCTGCAAACCGGCGAGGCGCAGTTTGCCTTCCCGATCCCGTACGAGCAGGCCGCCATTTTGCAGAAAAACAGCAAGCTGGAGCTGGTCGCCAGCCCGTCGATCATGCAGCGCTACATCAGCATGAACGTCACGCAAAAGCCGTTCGATAACCCGAAGGTGCGTGAAGCCATCAACTACGCCATTAACCGTCAGGCGCTGGTAAAGGTCGCCTTTGCCGGATATGCCACTCCGGCCACCGGCGTGCTGCCACCGGCGATCGCCTATGCGCAAAGCTATCAGCCGTGGCCGTACGATCCGGCTAAAGCGCGCGAGCTGCTGAAAGAGGCGGGCTTCCCGAACGGTTTCAGCACCACGCTGTGGTCCTCGCATAATCACAGTACCGCCCAGAAGGTGCTGCAGTTTACCCAGCAGCAGCTGGCGCAGGTGGGTATCAAGGTACAGGTGACCGCGATGGATGCCGGACAGCGTGCGGCAGAAGTGGAGGGGAAAGGGCAGAAAGAGAGCGGCGTGCGGATGTTCTATACCGGCTGGACGGCCTCGACCGGTGAAGCCGACTGGGCGCTGTCGCCGCTGTTTGCCTCGCAGAACTGGCCGCCAACCCTGTTCAACACCGCGTTTTACAGCAACCCGCAGGTGGACAAAGACCTGGCCGATGCCCTGAAAACCACCAAACCGGAAGAGAAGGCGCGCCTCTACAAAGACGCGCAGGATATTATCTGGAAAGAGTCACCGTGGGTGCCGCTGGTGGTGGAGAAACTGGTGTCAGCCCATAACAAAGCGTTGACCGGGTTCTACATCATGCCGGACACGGGCTTTAGCTTTGACGACGCGGATTTAAAATAAACCTCATGCTGAATTACGTTTGTAAACGCCTGCTGGGGCTTATCCCGACGCTGCTGATTGTGGCGGTCCTGGTGTTTTTGTTTGTCCATATGCTGCCGGGCGATCCGGCGCGTCTGGTTGCCGGCCCTGAGGCGGATGCCACCGTTATTGACCTGGTGCGTAAGCAGCTTGGTCTCGACCAGCCGCTGTATATGCAGTTTATCCACTATATCTGTAACGTTCTGCAGGGCGATTTTGGTATTTCGATGGTGTCGCGCCGTCCGGTGTCGGAGGAGATTGCCAGTCGCTTTATGCCGACATTCTGGTTAACGATAGCCAGCATGAGCTGGGCGGTCGTGTTTGGGCTTGGCGCCGGGATTATCGCGGCCGTCTGGCGCAACCGCTGGCCGGACAAGCTCGGCATGGCGCTGGCGGTGACCGGCATCTCCTTCCCGGCGTTCGCGCTGGGAATGCTGCTGATGCAGATCTTCTCCGTCGAACTGGGCTGGCTGCCGACCGTCGGGGCCGATACCTGGAAGCATTACATCCTGCCTTCCATGACGCTGGGGGCTGCCATTTCGGCGGTAATGGCCCGCTTTACCCGCGCCTCGTTCGTTGACGTGCTGAGCGAAGATTATATTCGCACCGCGCGGGCGAAAGGGGTCAGCGAGAAGTGGGTCATTCTCAAGCACGGGTTTCGCAATGCGATGATCCCGGTGGTGACGATGATGGGGCTGCAGTTTGGCTTCCTGCTCGGCGGCTCGATCGTCGTGGAAAAGGTCTTCAACTGGCCGGGGCTGGGACGCCTGCTGGTCGACTCCGTCGAGATGCGCGACTACCCGGTGATCCAGGCGGAAGTCCTGCTTTTCTCGCTGGAGTTTATTCTTATCAACTTAGTGGTGGACGTGCTCTACGCCGCCATTAACCCGGCCATCAGGTACAAGTAAGATGAGATTGTTGAACTGGCGACGTCAGGCCGTTTTAAACGCGATGCCGGGGCTAAAACCGGACCACGTCCGCACCCCGTGGTCTGAATTCTGGCGGCGTTTTCGCCGTCAGCCGGTCGCGATGACCGCGGGGCTGTTTGTGCTGCTGCTGATTGCAGTGGCGGCGATTGCGCCGTGGGTGGCACCGTTTGATGCGGAAAACTATTTTGACTACGACCGTCTGAACGACGGACCGTCGATGCTGCACTGGTTCGGCGTGGACTCACTCGGGCGCGATATCTTTAGCCGCGTGCTGGTCGGGGCGCAGATCTCGCTTGCCGCCGGGGTGTTCGCGGTGCTGATCGGCGCGGCCATCGGTACCGTGCTGGGTCTCGTTGCCGGGTATTACGAAGGCTGGTGGGACCGCATCATCATGCGCATCTGCGACGTGCTGTTTGCGTTTCCCGGCATTCTGCTGGCGATTGCCGTGGTGGCGATCATGGGCAGCGGCATGGCGAACGTCATCATTGCGGTCGCGGTCTTTTCGATTCCGGCGTTCGCGCGGCTTGTGCGCGGCAACACGCTGGTGCTGAAACAGCAGACCTTTATCGAGTCCGCCCGCAGCATGGGGGCCAGCGATGCCACCATCCTGTTCAGCCATATTCTGCCGGGTACGGTGTCGTCCATCGTGGTCTATTTCACCATGCGTATCGGCGTGTCGATTATCTCGGCGGCCAGCCTGTCGTTTCTGGGGCTAGGCGCGCAGCCTCCGACGCCGGAGTGGGGCGCGATGCTGAACGAGGCGAGGGCGGATATGGTGATTGCGCCGCACGTGGCGATCTTCCCGAGTCTGGCGATTTTCCTGACCGTGCTGGCGTTTAACCTGCTGGGGGACGGACTGCGCGACGCGCTGGATCCGAGGATTAAGGGATAGGCTTTTGCTTGCCCCTCACCCCGGCCCTCTCCCCAAAGGGGCGAGGGTGAAAAACCGCACCGAGCAGTCCCCTCTCCCCAGTGGGGAGAGGGTTAGGGTGAGGGGGAAAGGAGATTAAACCCGGCTACCCCACAGGTCATACTCGTCCGCGTTTTCAACCTTCACGCGAATAATATCACCCGGCTTGACGTTGGTTTCGCCGTTCAGGTACACCGCGCCGTCGATCTCAGGGGCGTCCGCCATGCTGCGGCCAATCGCGCCTTCTTCGTCCACTTCGTCAACGATGACCATGATCTCGCGGCCCACTTTTTCCTGCAGACGCTCGGCAGAGATCTGCTGCTGCAGCTGCATGAAGCGGTTCCAGCGCTCTTCTTTCACCTCTTCCGGCACCTGGTCCGCCAGCTCGTTGGCGGTTGCGCCTTCTACCGGGCTGTACTTGAAGCAGCCTACGCGGTCCAGACGCGCTTCTTTCAGGAAGTCGAGCAGCATCTGGAAGTCTTCTTCGGTTTCACCCGGGAAGCCGACGATGAAGGTGGAGCGCAGGGTCAGATCCGGGCAGATTTCACGCCACTGCTTGATGCGCGCCAGCTGGCGATCAACGGAGCCAGGACGCTTCATCAGCTTCAGGATACGCGGGCTGGCGTGCTGCAGCGGGATATCCAGGTACGGCAGAATTTTGCCTTCCGCCATCAGCGGGATCACGTCGTCAACGTGCGGGTACGGATAGACGTAGTGCAGACGCGTCCAGATACCGAGTTTAGACAGCTGCTCGCACAGGCCGACCATGCTGGTTTTCACCGGCTCGCCGTTGTGGAAACCGGAGCGGTGTTTAACGTCCACCCCGTAAGCCGAAGTGTCCTGGGAGATGACCAGCAGCT
Source organism: Enterobacter sp. QK-SA4 (assembly GCF_056856775.1). Classification (NCBI taxonomy): domain Bacteria; kingdom Pseudomonadati; phylum Pseudomonadota; class Gammaproteobacteria; order Enterobacterales; family Enterobacteriaceae; genus Enterobacter; species Enterobacter sp. QK-SA4. Next base: position 3,283,868 of record NZ_JBXFXH010000007.1, on the reverse strand, counting down.
CCTTCACGCCCGCGTCGGCCAGACGTTTAGCTTCCGCCAGCACTTCGCCAATCGGACGGCTCACCAGATCGCCACGCATGGACGGGATAATGCAGAAGGTGCAGCGATGGTTGCAGCCTTCGGAAATTTTCAGGTACGCGTAGTGGCGCGGCGTCAGCTTAACGCCCTGCTCCGGCACCAGGCTCAGGAACGGGTTGTGCTTTGGTTTAGGCACGTAGTGATGAACATGTTCCAGCACCTGCTCGTAGCTGTGCGGGCCGGTGATCTCCAGCACCTTCGGGTGCACTTCGCGGATCTGGTCTTCTTTCGCGCCCAGACAGCCGGTAACAATCACTTTGCCGTTTTCCGTCAGGGCTTCACCGATGGCTTCCAGTGATTCCTGAACCGCGCTGTCGATAAACCCGCAGGTGTTCACGATCACCATATCGGCGTTGTCGTAGCTTGGCACCACGTCATAGCCCTCGGTGCGCAGTTCGGTCAGGATGCGTTCGGAATCCACGAGGTTTTTCGGGCAGCCCAGGGAGACGAAGCCGATTTTCGGCTGGTGCGTAACATTGCTCATAGGTTAAAAATTCATCAATTATGGAGTTATCAGGGCGGGATTTTACAGCGTATCGCGGGGGATTTATACACTCTTTGCAAGGCGGATGCGCCGGGCGGACGTTGTAACATTGTAAATAATGTTAATCAGTTAATAAAAATTGATCCCAGGCATTAAACTGTACAAAAAATGTACTTATCCTGACTATGCACAATGGCTGACAGAGGAGGAAAGAGCATGACCGTTGACAGACTTAAACGCGATCTGCTTAACAAGCTGATCAACGCCCGAATCGACCTGGCCGCGTACCTGCAGTTGAGGAAGGCAAAAGGGTATATGTCAGTCAGCGAAAGCGAACATCTGCGTGATAACCTGTTTGAACTTTGCAATTTCATGCGTGAAAAAGCACCGACCCTGAAGGCGAAATACGGCGAAAGTGAGCTGATCGCCCTGCGCCGCGCCGCTGAGGTGCTTTCCATCGCTGGGGTATGTTTGATGAACGGACGCCACGACTGCCCGAATTTTATCGCTGTTAACGCGGAGAAGCTTGAAAACTGCCTGACCACGCTCTCTCTATGCATCATGTGCCTGAACGAGCACGAGAAGCTTGAACAGCACTGACCCAGGGGGAGGCAACTCCCCCTTTTGATTAAGCTTTTGTAAAAGTGGTAACGCGCCCGGATGCAGTGGCTAACCTTTATGCCATATGCCGATAAAGGAGCGCGTTATGCCTCGATCCTCGCTAATTTCCCTGCCTGCGCTGTTAATTCCGTTTTCGCTTCTTGCTGCCCCGGAGGCGGTCAAGGTCGAGGTGCTGCAAAACAAACTCGATCATCCCTGGTCTCTGGCGTTTCTGCCGGACAATAAAGGCCTGCTGGTGACCCTGAAGGGCGGTCAGCTCAAACGCTGGCAGGCCGGAAAAGGGCTGTCCGATCCGATTGTCGGCGTGCCGAAGGTCTGGGCAAACGGTCAGGGAGGATTGCTGGACGTAGTCCTCGCCCCGGATTTTGAAAAATCGCGCCGCGTCTGGCTGAGCTTCGCCGAAGCCGGAAGTGACGGCAAAGCCGGAACGGCGGTGGGCTATGGCCGGTTAAGCGATGATTTTACGCGCATTGAAACCTTCCAGGTGGTGTTCCGCCAGATGCCGAAACTCTCCACCGGTAACCATTTTGGCGGGCGGCTGGTATTCGACGGCAAAGGCTCGCTCTTTATCGGACTCGGCGAGAACAACCAGCGTCCGACGGCGCAGGATCTGGATAAATTGCAGGGTAAAGTGGTGCGCCTCACAGAAGACGGAAAAGTGCCGCCGGATAACCCGTTTGTGAATACCCCCGGCGCGCGACCCGAAATCTGGTCTTACGGCATTCGCAACCCGCAGGGGATGGCGATGAATCCCTGGAGCGACGCGCTGTGGCTGAACGAGCACGGCCCGCGCGGCGGGGATGAGATCAACATTCCGGAGAAAGGAAAGAACTACGGCTGGCCGCTGGCGACGCACGGCATTAACTACAGCGGTCTGAAAATTCCTGAAGCCAAAGGCGAACACGTTGAGGGAACCGAAAAACCGCTGTTCGTCTGGAAAGTGTCGCCCGCCGTGAGCGGTATGGCGTTTTACAACAGCGACGTTTTCCCGCAGTGGAAAAACAAGCTGTTTATCGGCGCGCTGAAGGAAAAGGACGTTATCGTGCTGAGCGTGGAGGGCAATAAGGTCACGGAGGACGGGCGAATTCTGGGCGACCGGGATAAACGTATTCGCGATGTGCGGGTGGGGCCGGACGGCTATTTATATGTGCTGACCGACGAGACGGACGGGCAGCTGTTAAAAGTCAGCCCGTCCGGTGCGTAATCAGGTGACCGGGATCATTACCACGTTGCGGTACGCCGGGCGATCGCTCAGCTGTTTCAGCCAGCGCTCAAGGTGAGGGCGCGGCGTCCACTTCAGGCCCATGTTGGTCAGGTTCCAGACGAACGGCGCCACGGCGATATCGCCTGTGCCGAACGCCTCGCCGGAGAACCAGGCGTGCTTCGCCAGCTCGTCATCCATCATCGCGAAAAGATTTTCGCAGGCATCCTGCGCGGCGTGAATCGCGGGATAATCGCGTTCGGCTTCCGGCGTGCGGATAAGTCCCATCAGGATCACGCGGTGGGTCGGGGATAGCGTCTGGTTCGCCCAGTCCATCCACTTTTCACCCTGGGCGCGCTGCGCCGGGTTTTCTACCCACAGACGCCCTTGACCATACTGGGCGGCGAGGTAGCGCACAATGGTGTTAGATTCCCAAAGCGTCGCGTCGGTTTCATCATCGCGCAGCAGCGGCACCAGGCCGTTCGGGTTCATGGCCAGATAGTCGGCCTCTTTATTCACGCCGAACGACATGCCGGCCATGATTTGATTGAACGGTAAATCCAGCTCCTCGAGCGTCCAGAGCACTTTCTTAACGTTGGTCGAGTTGTTCCTGCCCCAAAGCGTAATCATATTTACTCCTGATGAGATGTGAATCCGGGTCAGCTTTCGCCATGGTGAGATAAACCTAACAATTACGCAACAGAAGACAAAAAAATCGTCTGAATCAAAGCGTATCTGAATGTTATTGCATAAACTTTAATAACTTTACCCTCGTTGGGTTTCTTTAACCGTTTTAGTGCGCTATTACTCATCGCTTCTTGCGACACGGTGATGTGACGTAATTTTTGAATGGACACTCGGGTGGCATTTATGACGCGTAAAATGACTTCTCTGCGCAGCCTTGCGACAGGCTCTGCGCTCCTTTTCCTGTTTGCACCAACGCTCTACGCAGCTGAACAGGCTGCGCCCGAAGCGCCGCCTGTGGATGCGCGCGCCTGGATCCTGATGGACTATTCCAGCGGTAAAGTGCTGGCGGAAGGCAATGCGGATGAGAAACTCGATCCGGCAAGCCTGACCAAAATCATGACCAGCTATGTGGTAGGCCAGGCGTTGAAAGCGGGCAAGATCAAGCTGGACGATATGGTGACCATCGGTAAGGACGCGTGGGCGACCGGCAACCCGGCGCTGCGGGGCTCTTCGGTGATGTTCCTGAAGCCGGGGGATCAGGTCTCCGTTTCCGATCTGAACAAAGGGGTAATTATTCAGTCGGGAAATGATGCATGTATCGCGCTGGCCGATTACGTTGCCGGCAGTCAGGATTCTTTCATTGGTTTGATGAATGGCTACGCGCAGAAATTGGGCTTAACCAACACCACGTTCAAAACGGTTCACGGTCTGGATGCACCGGGACAGTTCAGTACCGCGCGCGACATGGCGCTGCTGGGGAAAGCGCTGATCCACGACGTGCCGGATGAATACGCCATCCACAAAGAGAAAGAGTTTACCTTCAATAAAATCCGTCAGCCGAACCGCAACCGCCTGCTGTGGAGCAGCAACGTTAACGTGGACGGAATGAAAACCGGCACCACGGCGGGCGCAGGCTATAACCTGGTGGCCTCCGCGACCCAGGGCGACATGCGCCTGATTTCGGTGGTGCTGGGCACCAAAACCGACCGTATTCGCTTTAATGAGTCAGAAAAACTGCTGACCTGGGGCTTCCGCTTCTATGAGACCGTGACGCCGATTAAACCGGATGCCACGTTCGTCAGCCAGCGCGTCTGGTTTGGCGACAAGAGTGAAGTCAATCTCGGGGCGGGTGAAGGCGGCTCGGTGACCATTCCGCGCGGTCAGCTAAAAAACCTGAAGGCCAGCTATACCCTGACCGACCCGCAGCTCACGGCTCCGCTGAAAAAAGGCCAGGTGGTCGGGACGATTGATTTCCAGCTAAACGGGAAGTCGATTGAACAGCGTCCGCTGATTGTGATGGAAGCGGTGGAAGAGGGCGGCTTCTTCAGCCGGATGTGGGATTTCGTGATGATGAAATTCCACGGGTGGTTTGGCAGCTGGTTCAGCTAAGTTTTTTGCCGGGTAGCGCTGCGCTTACCCGGCCTGTGTTTTTTCTCCCTCTCCCTGTGGGAGAGGGCCGGGGTGCGGGCATCAGACTGCACCCCTCTTAATACATCAACTTCACCTGCTGCGCCTTTGCGTGGGCCACAATCTCGTCGTCCGGGCGGCAGTCGCTGACGATGGCGTCAAACTGCGCCAGCTCCCCCATTCTTGCCGAACGCACCTTGCCAAACTTGCTGTGATCGACCACCAGCACATGATACTGCGCCGCGCTTAACGCCCAGTGCTTCACCGGCAGCTCTTCCAGGTTAAAGCAGGTCGCGCCCTGACGCACGTTGACGCCCGCGGCGGAATAAAACGCAATGTCCGGGCAGAGATTGCTGAGCGTATCTTGCAGGTTAAGCGGCTTAAAGATGGCGTTGCTGGCGTGAAACTCGCCGCCGCAGAGGATCACCCGGCACTCGGGTTTCTCCTGCAGCGCCAGAAAGGTGTTCAGGGAGTAGCACACGGCGGTAAAAGGGATGCTGCTGTCGATAGCTTCGATAATCCACGGCGTGGTGGTTCCGCAGTCAAAAAACAGCGTCTGGTGCGGCTGTACCAGTGAGGCCGCAAGCCGGGCGGCCTTACGCTTCTCTTCCACCAGGCGCGTCTTCTGGTCGCTGATCAGATAATGGCTGGCGCTACGCGGCTCAAGCACAATATACCCGCCAAGCAGCACGACGGGCGCGCTTTCGCTGTTCAGATCCCGACGAATGGTCATCTCTGAGACGCCGAGGAGGTTGGCGGCTTCCTTAAGATGCAGCTTATCGCTGCGCTTCAGCGCCTGTAGCAGCTGAGCAATGCGGTCATCGCGACGTGTTTCCATAGTTCCTCGGGATAAAAAAGTGAACCCCCGCAGGGCGGGGGTTCAAGTGTAACCTGTCAGGTTGGGGTTAGTCACGTATCCAGCCTTTGCGGATCGGGATAGCGAAAATGGCGCGATAGAGCGAAGACAGCGTGCGGTAGAGCGCTTCACCGAAGAGGCTCCACAGGATAGCCGCGCTCACGCAGCCAATCATCCCGACCAGGAAACCGCCCACCATATCCAGCGGCCAGTGAACGCCCAGGTAAACGCGAGACCAGGCGATTGCCAGGGCCGCCACCATCAGGACCGCGCCGGACCACAGGCGATGCCAGAACAGGAAAGCCAGCGCGAAGGTGAAGATCACCGTACCGTGATCGCTCGGGAACGAGTCATCCGGCGCGTGGTGCAGGAAGGTATAGCCGACATGATCGACAAAAGGACGATCGTGCGGGAAGACATGGCCGAGAATGTAGCTGGCCAGGACGCTTACCCCGAGCGCCATCGCCACTTTAATCACCAGCTGGCGCTGCGCCTTCACCTGGCTGCGGGGCCCCCACAGCCAGAGAATCGCAGCCAGTGCAGGCACGATGCTGATCAGATCTTTTGCCAGAAAGGTGGCAAAATCGATCGTCCACTCAGGCGAGGCTGGCGTGGCGTTGATCAGATAAAACAGCTGATAATTCAGATTCTCTAACATAGCGTTATCACTCTTTAGCAAACCGGGTGGAAATAAGTCCGTAGACAACCACCTGGGAAAACCAGACCCACCACCCGGCCCACAGGTTGTGAGAGAAAAAATGCGCCCCGCGCATGACCTGGCCGTAGCCCATCGCCAGACCTAACACCACGCCCAGCGCGACGAAGCACCAGGCGAGACGCGGACGCTCGCGCCAGAAGGCAAAAAACAGCCCCATCACCATAAAGCCGCTGGAGGCATGACCGCCGGGAAAACAGCGCCCCGGACCGCTGTCAGCAGGGACGGCGCTGAACAGGGGATAAGACATAGCCTTACCGCCATATTCCACCAGATCCCACGGGCAGCTGTGATGGCTCACGCTTTTCAGCACGCCTACCACCAGCGCGCCAACGCCCATCAGCAGCGCCGCCGTGACCAGCCTTGCGTTGCGCTTGTAGGCGCCGTAAAACAGCGCCACGGCACCTAAGCCGATGGCGATGTACTTCGCCAGGCGGTGGTTCAGCAGATCCAGCAGGTGGTCCTTCTGCAGCGGGAAGGTCTGCGTTGCCGCGTCATACCAGAAGCCGGTTACCCATCTGTCGAGCGCTTCACTACGCGATAGCCACGTAAACACCACGGCAAGGGCGATCAGTACGAAAAGCTGATAACCATAAAAGCGGGTCGGTAAGCGGTAAAGTCGTTTTGTCTTATTTGTCTGTAAGTTAGACAATTCTGAACGGCTGGAGGTGAGTGCCATAATTTGGGATCGTTGACGAGTAATCGGGCTATCATAGAAGCGTCAACTTAAGGAAACCTTAAACGAAGACGATATGTGCTTTATTTCTGTTTATCCTCGATAAATCACTATCTCGGGCTGCGGCATTTCATTAAACTCGTCGCGATTTTGTCATTATAAAGAGATTGCATGTTAAACCGTTCTTCTTCTGGTTCACGTCTGGGTCGTCAGGCGTTGCTTTTCCCTCTGTGTCTGGTGCTCTACGAATTCTCTACCTATATCGGCAACGATATGATCCAGCCCGGTATGCTGGCCGTTGTGGCGCAGTACAACGCGGGTATTGAGTGGGTGCCGACCTCCATGACCGCCTATCTGGCCGGCGGCATGTTTTTACAGTGGCTGTTAGGGCCGCTGTCGGATCGTATTGGCCGCCGTCCGGTAATGCTCACGGGCGTGGTGTGGTTTATCGTCACCTGTCTCGCCACGCTGCTGGCGCAAAACATTGAACAATTTACCCTGCTGCGTTTCCTGCAGGGGGTGAGCCTGTGCTTTATCGGCGCCGTGGGGTATGCCGCCATTCAGGAGTCGTTTGAAGAGGCGGTGTGTATCAAAATTACCGCGCTGATGGCGAACGTGGCGCTGATCGCCCCCTTACTCGGGCCGCTGGTGGGGGCCGCGTGGGTGCACGTTGCGCCCTGGGAAGGCATGTTTGTGCTCTTTGCGGTTCTTGCCGCCATCGCGTTCTTTGGCCTGCACCGGGCGATGCCGGAAACGGCCACCCGCATCGGCGAGAAACTCTCGCTGAAAGAGCTGGGTCGGGATTACAAAGAGGTGCTGAAGAACGGCCGCTTTGTGGCGGGCGCGCTGGCGACCGGGTTCGTTAGCCTGCCGCTGCTGGCGTGGATCGCGCAGTCGCCGGTCATTATCATCAGCGGTGAAAAGCTCAGCAGCTACGAGTATGGCCTGCTGCAGGTGCCGATCTTTGGCGCGCTGATTATCGGGAACCTGGTGCTGGCACGTTTGACGTCACGACGCACCGTGCGTTCCCTGATTATCATGGGCGGTTGGCCGATTGCGGCAGGGTTGATTCTGGCTGCGGTGGCTACCGTCGCGTCATCCCACGCCTACCTGTGGATGACGGCGGGGCTCAGTCTTTATGCCTTCGGGATTGGCGTGGCCAACGCCGGGCTGGTGCGCCTGACGCTGTTTGCCAGCGAGATGAGTAAAGGCACGGTGTCAGCTGCGATGGGGATGCTGCAGATGCTGATTTTTACCGTCGGTATCGAAGTGAGCAAGCATGCCTACGCGATGGGCGGCAACGGGCTGTTCAGCCTGTTTAACCTCGCCAACGGCGTGCTGTGGGTTGGCCTGATGGTGGTGTTCCTGAAAGACAAACGCGTCGGGAACGCCCTGCAACCTTAACCTGTTTATTCCCTCTTCCTGTTGGCGAGCACGGAACAGTCCCCTCTCCCTGTGGGAGAGGGCTAGGGTGAGGGCACCAGACCGCACCGGTCAATTAAACGGTGCCTCCCCGTTCAACACCTTCTCAATCACGTTTAAAACGCCTTCATCATTATTATGCGGCGCTTCAAAACGCGCTGCCGCTTTGATATGCGGTCTGGCATTCGCCATCGCAAAGCTGAAACCGGACTGGCGCAGCATCTCCACGTCGTTGCCGCTGTCGCCGAAGGCCACCACTTCGCTATCGTCAATGCCCCAGCGCTTTTGCAGGATCCGCAGGCCGTTGGCTTTATGCACGCCGGGGATGATCAGGTCGATACTGCCGTGGCCGGTGGTGACGGGGACCATGATGTCACTCAGCTTTTCATGCAGCAGCGCCTGAATACGCGGAATTTCATCGTCAGACACGTTGAGCCCGAACTTGAAGAAAATATCGTTCAGGTTGTCGAAATTACTCACCATTTCCAGACGGTGATAGTACTTCGCCGCGATCTCCTTAAAGCCCTCGTCATAGCATTTCAGCGTGTACGCGCTGCTTTTCCCGCAGGCGATAATCTCAATGCCCGGAACCTCGTTTAACACGTTCGCGACGGTCTCGAAATGGGCTTTCGACAGTTCGCCGTTAAAAACATCTTCACCTTCGCTTACGACCCAGCCGCCGTTTTCGGCGACGAACGCAATCTCATGCGCAATCTCCGGGAAAAAGGAGATCAGCTGGTAATACTGGTTGCCGCTGGCGACCACGAAGCGAATGCCTTGCGCCTTCATGCGGGCATACTGCGCCAGAAAACGCGGGCGATTATAGGTCTTGGCATCGCTCAGAAAAGTGCCATCCATGTCGACGGCGATCAGTTTAACGCTCATATCCCTTCTCCAGTGTCGTTTGATTTGTTTCCGGCTTTGCCACCGCGCGCGCCACCAGCGCGGCGATGATGACCAACCCTAACACCACCAGCATGGCGCTGCGCAGCCCGTAGTGCTCGCCGAGGAAGCCGAGCAGCGGCGGCCCGACCAGGAAGGCGAGATAGCCCGTGGTTGCCACCACGCTGACGCGCGTCGGGGCATCCGGGCCGGTATCGCTGGCGGCTGAAATGGTCAGCGGGAAGCCGAGGGACGCGCCCAGCCCCCAGAGGATCACCGAGACGCCGGCAATCCAGTCCACATCCACAAAGATGATCATCGCGATACCCAGGCCGCCCAGCAGGGCGCTGGCGCGCACCACCGCCACGCGGCTGTAGCGGTCGATAAACCAGCCGCCGGTGAAGCGCCCGACGGTCATCCCCAGCGTAAACCCGGCGTAAATCAGCGAGCCGGAGGTTGGGCTAAAGCCGTGACCGTCTACCATCAGCAGCGGCAGCCAGTCGTTGGCAGAACCTTCCGCGAATGCCATCGCTAGCACCACCACGCCGATCAGCATCAGCTGGAAATCGCGGTAGAAGGGCAGCCCTTTTTCGGCTGAGTGCTGTTCGTCAGCGGAGTTTTTGCCGGTACCGTCCGGGATGGCCCGGATGCCGGTCAGAATCGGAACGATACACACCAGCGCCGCCAGCAGGATATGCAGATTCGCGCTCACGCCGGTGGCCGTCAGCGCCATCCCCACGCCCGCACCGGCCAGCGTGCCGAGGCTATAGAAGCCGTGCATCATTGGCAGCACGGTTTTGTTCATCTCACGTTCGACCGCCGCCCCTTCAACGTTGATAGCAACTTCAGCCGAACCGAAGCTGCCGCCAAATACCGTCAGCCCGAGGGCGAACAGCACCGGCGAGGCAAACCACAGCGCCGCGCTCAGCACTATCATCCCGAACACCGCGAAGCACATGGTGGTGCGAATTACCGCCCGCGTACCGAAGCGCTTTACCAGCCACGCGGAGCAGAGAATGCCGCTCATGGAGCCTATCGACAGGCCGAACAGTACGATGCCCATCTCGGCGGTAGAAACGGACAAAATATCGCGAATGGCGGGGGTGCGCGTGGCCCAGGAGGCCATCAGCAGGCCGGGAATGAAGAAGAACATAAACAGCGCCCACAGGCGTCGCTGCAGGGCTTTACGGGGAGAGGTCAGCGTCATCGGGATAGCACCAGAAGTACAACAATAGCGACAACACTAGCAAGTTTGTGTACATTTGTACACAAACCACGTGAGGAATTTATGAGCAGACCACCGAACGATCCGCATCGCCGGGAGAAGATCCTGCAGGCAACGCTCGATACCATCGCCGAACACGGCATTCACGCCGTCACGCACCGTAAAATCGCCACCTGCGCGGGCGTGCCGCTTGGGTCGATGACCTACTATTTCGACGGTATGGAGCCGCTGCTGGAGGAGGCCTTCACGTGGTTTACCCGCCAGATGTCGCAGCAGTACCGGGATTTCTTTGCGGGCGTCACCGGGCCGGAAATGGCGTGCGAATCCATCACCACGCTGATCCACAGCTCGCAGGTGACCACGCCGCACAACATGGCGCTGATGTATCAGCTCTATGCCTTTATGCACCGCAGCGCGGCGCTCAAAACGGTGATGCAGGACTGGATGAAGATGAGCCAGACCACGCTGGAGCAGTGGTTCGACCCGGTGACCACCCGCGCGCTGGACGCGTTTATTGAAGGGATGACGCTGCACTACGTGACCGACCGGGCGCCGTTAACCCGCGAAGAGATCCGGGCGATGGTGGGGAGGATTGCGGGCGAGGGGAATCCTTAGGTAACACTCGCCCTGCCAGTTTTACCTGTGTTCGATTTTTTTCCCGCTGGCGTCCACCACCGCTTCGCCATCCTCTTTCGTAAACGCCCCTTTCTGCGCATCCGGCAGGATGTCGAGGACGACTTCAGACGGGCGGCACAGGCGGGTGCCCAGCGGCGTCACCACGATCGGACGGTTAATCAGGATCGGGTGTTGCAGCATAAAATCGATAAGCTGGTCGTCGGTGAAGTTATCTTCAGCAAGGCCGAGCTGTTCATAGGGCTCCACGTTTTTACGCAGCAGATCTCGAACTGAAATGCCCATCTCGGCAATCAGAGCGGTCAGCGTATCGCGCGACGGCGGGGTTTCCAGATAGAGGATAATCTCTGGCTCGGTGCCGCTGTTGCGGATCATCTCCAGCGTGTTGCGCGAGGTTCCGCAGGCCGGGTTGTGATAAATGGTGATGTGGCTCATATCAGTGGCTCATTACAGTGTGAAGGAGAGACGTAGCGCCAGCGCGGCGAGCGTCACAAACAGGACCGGCAGCGTCATAATGATGCCCGTCCGGAAATAGTAGCCCCAGGTGATCGTCATGTTCTTCTGCGCCAGCACGTGGAGCCAGAGCAGGGTGGCGAGGCTGCCGATAGGCGTGATTTTCGGCCCCAGATCGCAGCCAATCACGTTGGCGTAAATCATCGCTTCCTTAATCAATCCTGTCGCCGTACTGCCCTCGATGGAGAGCGCGCCAATCAGCACCGTGGGCATATTGTTCATTATGGATGACAGAAACGCAGTGATGAACCCGGTTCCCAGCGTGGTGGCCCACAGACCGTGTCCGGCCAGGCTATCCAGTACGCCTGAGAGATATTCCGTCAGCCCGGCATTGCGCAGGCCGTACACCACCAGATACATCCCCAGCGAGAAGATGACGATTTGCCACGGTGCGCCGCGCAGCACTTTTCCGGTGTTTATCGCATGTCCGCGTTTTGCGACGGCGAATAAAATCAGCGCGCCGACGGTCGCAATGGCGCTGACAGGAATGCCGAGCGGTTCAAGCACGAAGAAGCCGACGAGAAGTAGCAGCAGCACAATCCAGCCCGTTCTGAACGTCGGGAGATCGTGAATGGCCCGAGTGGGCTCGCGGAGTTTTGCCAGGTCATATTTCGGGGGGATTTCCTTGCGAAAGAACAGATGCAGCATGACCAGAGTTGCGGCAATCGCGGCGATATCCACCGGGATCATTACCGAAGCGTATTCGCTGAACCCCAGCTTAAAGAAGTCTGCCGACACGATGTTGACCAGGTTGGACACAATCAGCGGCAGGCTGGCGGTATCGGCGATAAAACCCGCTGCCATCACAAACGCCAGCGTGGCCTGCTTGCTGAACCCCAGCGCGAGCAGCATGGCGATGACGATAGGCGTTAGGATCAGCGCCGCACCGTCATTGGCAAACAGCGCCGCCACGGCTGCACCCAGCAGCACGATATAAGTAAACAGCAATCGCCCGCGACCGTTCCCCCAGCGGGCGACGTGCAGCGCCGCCCACTCGAAAAAGCCGGACTCGTCCAGCAGCAGGCTGATGATAATGACGGCAATGAACGTCGCCGTAGCGTTCCAGACGATATTCCACACCACAGGTATATCGTTAATGTGAATCACGCCGCTGGCCAGCGCCAGCACGGCACCGATGGTCGCGCTCCAGCCGATACTGAGTCCCCTGGGCTGCCAGATGACCAGTACCAATGTGAATAAAAAAATCGCTCCCGCCAGAAACATCGCTTACTCCGTTATATCTGTTTTTGTGAATGTATTGTTATCAACACGAGCCTGAAAGTCGATTTTTCAGCTTCATGCGCGTCTCTTCCCGCAGGCAGTTCCAGCTGTTGTCGATAACGACTGCCGCCCACGCAGGCATGTTGGGAGAGAGACGGTAATGGACCCATTTCCCTTCACGGCGATCGATAACCAGCCCGGACTCGCGCAGCATCGCCATGTGGCGGGAGACCTTAGGCTGCGACTCGGCGGTCGCGGCGCAGAGATCGCAGACGCACAGTTCGCCCGCTTCACGGAGCAGCATGACGATGGCGAGCCGCGTTTCGTCGGAGAGGGTTTTGAAGAGCTGGAGCGGGTGGAGCATGGGATTTCCTGCAGGTGTGATTTTATATATGTTTAATCATATGTGTTTTCGTGGCAAGAGAGAAGAAAAGAATAGAGGAAGGTGAATTTCAGGCAACAAAAAACCCATCAACCTTGAACCAAAACGGCGGGGTTGATGGGCTCCACAAATTGGGGACATCAAAGAAAAGCAGTGGCACTAGTTATGACTGCCCCCTGATAAAAAAGTTCTGCGCGTAACGAAAATATTTTCCCCGCACGCAAACTTAGGAGTTATCCGAGTCCAGGCCAGATGATAACGATCAGCGTACCCGCCAGCGTCAGCAGCACGTTAGCGATAGCATATGTGCCCGCATAGCCCAGCGCCGGGATGTTGCTGCGTGCGGTATCGCTGATGATTTCCATGGCTGGCGCACAGGTACGCGCGCCCATCATTGCCCCAAAGAGCAGGGCGCGGTTCATGCGCAGCACGTAGGCGCCGAACAGGAAGCAGATCACCACCGGCACCAGGCTGACGATCAGTCCGGACACCAGCATCTGCCAGCCGACGGCGCCCAGGCTGTGGCCGATACCGCTTCCCGCGCTTAAGCCCACGCCCGCCATAAAGACCATCAGACCGAACTCTTTCACCATGTTCAGCGCGCCCTGCGGGATGTAGCCGAAGGTCGGGTGGTTGGCTCGCAGGAAGCCCAGCATGATCCCGGCAAACAGCAGCCCGGCGGCGTTACCGATGCCGAAGCTAAAATTGCTGAACTGGAAGGTGATCATCCCGATCATCAGGCCAACGATAAAGAAGGCGCAGAAGGCCAGCAGGTCGGTGACCTGGCTGTGAATGGAGATAAAGCCGATGCGGTCGGCAACGGTTTTCACGCGTCGTGCGTCGCCGCTAACCTGCAGCACGTCGCCTTTGTTGAGCACCACGTTGTCGTCGATCGGCATCTCTATCTGGCTGCGGATCACGCGGTTGAGGAAGCAGCCGTGGTCGGTCAGCTTCAGCTGGGCCAGTCGGCGGCCCACGGCGTTATGGTTTTTCACCACGATCTCTTCGGTGACGATACGCATGTCGAGCAGGTCTCGGTCGAACACCTCTTTGCCGTTACGGAAGCTCGGGTCGAGACGGGCGTGGGCATCCGGGTAACCCACCAGCGCGATATCGTCGCCCATCTGCAGCACCGCGTCGCCGTCCGGGTTCGCCAGAATGCCGTTACGGCGTATACGTTCGATATAGCAGCCCGTCTGGCGGTAAATCCCCAGCTCGCGCAGGTTTTTGCCGTCAGCCCATGCCACCAGCTCTGGCCCGACGCGATAGGCGCGGATTACCGGGAGATAGACTTTACGTTTGGAATCGGTATCGAGACCGCGCTCGCGCGCGATTTGCTGGGCGCTGGTCTGCAGATCCTGGTGCTGCAGTTTTGGCAGGTAGCGTGCGCCGACAATCAGGCTCACCAGACCAATCAGATAGGTCAGGGCATAGCCCAGGCTCAGGTGATCGAGCGCGGTAGAGAGCTGCGCGCCGGCCATGCCGGAATGGCGAAGGGTATCACCGGCACCCACCAGCACGGGGGTGGAGGTCATAGAGCCTGCCAGCATACCGGCCGTTAACCCGATATCCCAGCCAAACAGTTTACCCAGCCCTAACGCGATCAGCAGCGCGCTGCCGACCATCACCAGCGCCAGCATCAGATAATTTTTGCCGTCGCGGAAGAAAATTGAAAAAAAGTTCGGTCCCGCTTCCACGCCAACACAAAAAATAAACAGCATAAAGCCTAAGTTGAGCGCGTCCGTGTTAATGCTGAAGTGCTGCTGGCCTAATAATAAGGAGACGACTAAAACGCCAATGGAATTACCAAGTTGAACTGAACCCAGGCGCAATTTACCCAGGCAAAGGCCCAGCGCCAGTACCACAAATAATAACAGGATGTAATTCCCATTTAACAAGTCTGCGACGTTTATATTCACGGAGGCTAACTTCTTGTTTACTAGTAAGTTGTTGAATGAAAGGACTATTTGGGCTACTGTTTTCTGGGCGAGGGAACGCGTTCAACCCTCCCTGTTACCTAATTTATTCCCTAAAACATTAGCTGGCCGATAGTTTAATCGTATTAGCTACTGACAGCTACCTATTATCGCATCACCCTGTGCGTACTTTGGCATGGATTGCCGCACTGCTTTATCTGACTGGGCGTCTACCCGACGAAGGTGTATTTGATAGAGATAAGTCAGGAGGATAATTTGAACATTAAACGAAACTGGGCGGGGGTGATCAGCTGCTTTTTGCTGTTTACCGTCGTGTGCATGTCGCTCGCTTTTAATGTGAAAGGGGCATTCAGGGCTGCCGGACATCCGGAGCTGGGGCTGCTCTTTTTTACCCTGCCGGGAGCCGCTGCCAGTTTTCTTTCCCGTAAAGGGGAGGTGGTCAAGCCGCTTATTGGCGCAATGCTGGCGGCACCGCTGTGTCTGCTGCTGATGCGCATGCTGTATGTATCAACGCGAAGTTTCTGGCAGGAGCTGGCGTGGTTGCTGAGCGGCGTCTTCTGGTGCGCCCTCGGCGCGCTGTGCTATTTGTTTGTGTGCAGTCTGATTAAGCATCGACGGCACCATAATTAAAAACGCCCTCAGGGTGAGGGCGTCTTAGCATTACTGAGCGGCAAACAGTCCCAGATGCTCTTTGGCGTAAGCTTCAAAGTCAGTGCAGCCGCCGATGTGTTTCTGATCGAGGAAGATCTGCGGTACGGTTTCAACCGGCTTGCCGACGGTTTTTTCAAGATCCGCTTTGGTGATGCCTTCCGCGTGGATATCCACGTAGCGGAAGTTGAAGTCATCGCGCTCTTCGGTCAGTTTCTCAGCCAGCTCTTTCGCGCGCACACAGTAAGGGCACCCTGGACGACCAAAAATTACTGCAAACATTTCTCTCTCCTCAAAAAACAAGCCTGACGGCGAATAGGACATATAGTGCCCGATAACCTGCCGCCATTAAAGAAGGTTTCGCCTGTCGCTTTGATACAGTAAGGCTATGTTTCGCCAATTACACCGCGCAAATCATTGCCTATACTGGCTGCCATACGGTTTAAGCAAGACAAAGAGAGACAAGATGACGCCAACCATAGACCTGCTCACATCCCACCGTTCCATTCGCCACTTCACCAATGAGCCGATTACCGAGGCGCAGCGCGAAGCGATTATTAACAGCGCCAGGGCGACGTCCAGCTCCAGCTTTCTGCAGTGCAGCTCGATTATCCGCATCACCGATCCGGCCATGCGTGAACAGTTGGTCACGCTGACCGGCGGGCAGAAGCATGTGGCCCAGGCCGCGGAGTTCTGGGTGTTCTGCGCCGACTTTAACCGCCACCTGCAGATCTGCCCTGAGGCAGAGCTGGGGCTGGCCGAACAGCTGCTGCTGGGCGTGGTGGATACCGCACTGATGGCGCAAAACGCCTTTACGGCGGCGGAGTCGCTGGGTTTGGGCGGTGTCTACATCGGTGGCCTGCGTAACAACATTGAAAGCGTGACCGAGCTGCTGAAGCTGCCAAAACACGTTCTGCCGCTGTTCGGCCTGTGCCTCGGCTGGCCTGCGGATAACCCGGATCTGAAGCCGCGCATTCCTGCCGCCATGCTGGTGCACGAAAACCACTACCAGCCGGTCGATCGGGACGTCCTGAATCAATATGATGAAGAACTGGCGAACTACTACCTGACGCGCGGCAGCAATAACCGTCGCGATACCTGGACTGACCATATTCGTCGCACCATCATTAAAGAAAACCGCCCGTTTATTCTTGATTACCTGCACAAACAGGGCTGGGCGACGCGATAGTCCATTCCGCCTGCGCCTGCCTGCGTATATGATATGCAGGCTTTTTCCATGTCTTCAGAGAGGTGCAGGGTGAAAATTGCCATATTGTCCCGGGATGGAACGCTCTATTCATGTAAGCGCCTGCGAGACGCGGCGGCGAAACGCGGGCATCAGGTTGAGATCCTCGACCCGATGTCCTGCTATATGAACATTGACCCGGCCGCCTCGTCGATTCACTACAAAGGACGCAAGCTGCCGCACTTTGATGCCGTGATCCCCCGCATCGGCTCCCAGATAACCTATTACGGCACCGCCGCGCTGCGCCAGTTCGAGATGCTGGGCAGCTATCCGCTCAACGAATCCGTCGCCATATCCCGCGCCCGCGACAAGCTGCGCTCGCTGCAGCTCCTTGCCCGTCAGGGGATCGATCTCCCCGTCACGGGGATTGCCCATTCACCGGACGACACCAGCGATCTTATCGATATGGTGGGCGGCGCGCCTTTGGTGATTAAGCTGGTGGAAGGCACGCAGGGCATTGGCGTGGTGCTGGCGGAAACGCGTCAGGCGGCGGAGAGCGTGATTGACGCCTTTAGGGGCCTCAATGCGCACATCCTGGTGCAGGAGTACATCGAAGAGGCGAAAGGGC
Source organism: Enterobacter sp. QK-SA4 (assembly GCF_056856775.1). Taxonomy (NCBI): domain Bacteria; kingdom Pseudomonadati; phylum Pseudomonadota; class Gammaproteobacteria; order Enterobacterales; family Enterobacteriaceae; genus Enterobacter; species Enterobacter sp. QK-SA4. Next base: position 3,266,466 of record NZ_JBXFXH010000007.1, on the reverse strand, counting down.
GCGATATTCGCTGCTTCGTGGTCGGCAATGAGGTAGTGGCGGCCATTGAGCGCCAGGCGAAAGAGGGCGATTTCCGCTCTAACCTTCACCGGGGCGGCATTGCAAGAATCGCGGATATCAGCGATCGCGAACGGGAAATTGCCGTGAAAGCGGCGCAAACCCTGGGGCTGGACGTGGCGGGCGTAGACCTTCTGCGGGCGACGCGCGGGCCGCTGGTCATGGAGGTGAACGCCTCGCCGGGGCTGGAAGGCGTGGAAAAAACCACAGGAGTCGATATTGCGGGTAAAATGATCGCATGGATCGAGCGTCATGCCACGCCGGGCTACTGTCTGAAAACGGGCGGTTAAATGGTATTGAACGCACTTTTTGCGTACCCTATGCACAGATTATATTGAAGAGGCTGCAAAGCGATGGATTTACAGGTCGTACCTACACTGGATACGTTACGTCAATGGCTTGATGATGCCGGAATTACGTTCTTCGAATGCGATTCCTGCCAGGCGCTGCATCTGCCTCATATGCAGAATTTCGACGGCATTTTCGATGCCAAAATCGATCTCATTAACGACGTCATCCTTTTCTCCGCGCTGGCCGAAGTGAAGCCGTCCGCGCTGCTGGCGCTGGCCTCCGACCTGTCAGCGATCAACGCCAGTTCTTTGACGGTGAAAGCATTTCTCGACATACAGGATGATAATCTGCCAAAACTGGTCGTTTGCCAGTCTTTATTCTCCGGTGCCGGGCTGTCGTTCAAGCAGTTCTCCTGGTTTATGCGCTTGAGCGAAGAGCAAATTTCCATGGTCATGATGGAAGCCAATGCACATCATCTGCTGTATAGCGCGGAAGATGATGCAGAGAATAATGATGCATCTCCCAATTTTCTTCACTAAGCCTGTCTGACTTTTGCGCAGTCGCTGCCATAGCGGCTGCAGAAGGCCATTTTTTCTGCTGCTTTTAACCTTTCTTTAAAGAATTTTTCACCTCCCTGAAGGCCGTTTCGGCTTATCACGTAGACATAACCTGCATAAAAAATTGATAAAAGGCGTTTTTTCTTCTGGGCTATAGCCGGAGACACGGGCTACAGTTATTCTTGCGATGCTTAAAAAAGCGAGCGGAAGCTGCCGGGTAAAGAGGTTTCTTTTTATTTTGGGCAGAGCGACAAACTATGCATGATTATTGCATATCTTCAGATTGCACAGTTTTAGTTCGTTTGTTAACGAGCTTTCAGAAGGAATAAAGATATGATCGCCTTGAATAAAAAATGGTTATCGGGTCTGGTTGCGGGTGCTCTGATGGCCGTCTCTGCCGGCTCGCTCGCTGCGGAACAAAAAACGCTGCACGTTTACAACTGGTCTGACTATATTGCGCCGGACACGGTGGCGAATTTTGAAAAAGAGACCGGCATTAAAGTGGTCTACGACGTATTCGATTCCAACGAAGTGCTGGAAGGAAAACTGATGGCGGGCAGCACCGGGTTTGATCTCGTGGTGCCTTCTGCAAGCTTCCTCGAGCGCCAGCTGACGGCAGGCGTCTTCCAGCCTCTGGACAAGAGCAAGTTACCGAACTGGAAAAACCTCGATCCGGAAGTGCTGAAGCTGGTGGCGAAGCATGACCCGGACAACAAATACGCGATGCCTTACCTGTGGGCGACCACCGGTATCGGCTACAACGTGGATAAAGTCAAAGCGGTGCTGGGCCCGGACGTCAAGCTGGACAGCTGGGACGTGGTGCTGAAGCCAGAAAACCTTGAGAAGCTGAAAAGCTGCGGCGTCTCCTTCCTCGATGCGCCGGAAGAGATTTTCGCGACCGTGCTGAACTACCTGGGCAAAGACCCGAACAGCAGTAAAGCCGATGATTACACCGGCCCGGCGACCGATCTGCTGCTGAAGCTGCGTCCAAACATTCGTTACTTCCACTCGTCTCAGTACATTAACGACCTGGCGAACGGCGACATCTGCGTCGCGATCGGCTGGGCTGGAGACGTGTGGCAGGCGGCTAACCGCGCGAAAGAGGCGAAAAACGGCGTGAACGTCTCTTACTTCATTCCGAAAGAGGGGGCGCTGGCGTTCTTCGACGTCTTCGCGATGCCGGCTGACGCCAAAAACAAAGACGAAGCGTATCAGTTCCTCAACTACCTGATGCGTCCTGAGGTGATCGCCCACATCAGTGACCACGTTTACTACGCGAACGGTAACAAGGCCTCCCTGCCGCTGGTAAGCGAAGAAATCCGTAATAACCCGGCTATCTATCCGCCAGCGGATGTGTTCGCCAAGCTCTTCACCCTGAAAGTTCAGGATCCAAAAATTGACCGCGTGCGTACCCGCGCGTGGACCAAGGTGAAAAGCGGTAAATAACGGCGTTGGGTATTGTTGCCCGGTGGCGCTATCGCTTACCGGGCCTTTACAACCCGTAGGCCGGGCAAGCGTTAGCGCCGCCCGGCGATGCGCACCCTGACGGTGCGTTTGCACCAGTACTGATCTATGCCGGAGAACACCCCGTGAATGACGCGATCCCCCGCCCGCAGGCGAAAGTCCGTAAAGCGCTGACCCCGCTTCTTGAAATTCGTAACCTCACCAAATCTTTCGATGGCCAGCATGCCGTGGACGACGTCAGCCTGACTATCTATAAAGGCGAAATTTTTGCCCTTCTGGGGGCTTCTGGCTGCGGTAAATCGACCCTGCTGCGTATGCTGGCCGGTTTTGAACAGCCCACCGCCGGGCAAATCATGCTCGATGGCGTGGATCTCTCCAGCGTGCCGCCGTATCAGCGCCCGATTAACATGATGTTCCAGTCCTACGCGCTGTTCCCGCACATGACGGTGGAGCAGAACATCGCCTTTGGCCTGAAGCAGGACAAGCTGCCGAAGGCCGAAATTAACGCGCGCGTGGCCGAAATGCTGAGCCTGGTGCATATGCAGGAGTTCGCGAAGCGTAAGCCGCATCAGCTGTCCGGCGGCCAGCGCCAGCGCGTGGCCCTGGCCCGCAGTCTGGCAAAACGCCCGAAACTGCTGCTGCTCGATGAGCCGATGGGCGCGCTGGATAAAAAACTGCGCGACCGTATGCAGCTCGAAGTGGTGGATATCCTGGAGCGCGTGGGGGTGACCTGCGTGATGGTCACCCACGACCAGGAAGAGGCGATGACCATGGCCGGACGCATCGCGATCATGAACCGCGGGAAGTTCGTGCAGATCGGCGAGCCGGAAGAGATTTACGAGCACCCGACGACCCGCTACAGCGCGGAGTTTATCGGCTCGGTCAACGTTTTCGAAGGGCTGCTGAAAGATCGTCAGGAGGATGGCCTGGTCATCGAATCGCCGGGGCTGCAGCATCCGCTTAAGGTCGATCCTGACAACTCGGTGGTGGATAACGTGCCGGTCTACGTCGCGCTGCGTCCGGAGAAAATCATGCTCTGCGAGGATCCGCCTGCCGATGGCTATAACTTTGCCGTGGGCGAAGTGGTCCACATTGCCTATCTGGGCGATCTGTCAATCTACCACGTGCGGCTGAAAAGCGGGCAGATGCTCAGCGCGCAGCTACAGAACGAACATCGCTACCGCAAGGGGCAGCCGACCTGGGGCGACGAAGTGCGCCTGTGCTGGGACGCTGACAGTTGCGTCGTGCTGACGGTATAAGGAGCGGCAAATGAGTGCACTTGAACCTCCAGCCCGCGCAGAAAAGCCGGGCGGCCTTGCCCAGTGGCTGACGCGCATGCAGATGAAACACGGCCGCAAGCTGGTCATCGCCATGCCGTACGTGTGGCTGATCCTTCTGTTCCTGCTGCCGTTCCTGATTGTTTTCAAGATAAGCCTGGCGGAAATGGCGCGGGCGATACCGCCTTACACCAACCTGCTGGACTGGGCCGACGGGCAGCTGACGCTGACGCTTAACCTCGGCAACTTCCTGCAGCTCACCGACGACCCGCTCTATTTCGAATCCTATCTGCAGTCGCTGCAGGTGGCGGCGATCTCGACGCTCTGCTGTCTGGTCATGGGCTACCCGCTGGCGTGGGCGGTGGCGCACAGCAAACCGTCGACGCGCAACATCCTGCTGCTGCTGGTTATCCTGCCGTCGTGGACCTCGTTCCTGATCCGCGTTTATGCCTGGATGGGGATCCTGAAAAACAACGGCGTGCTGAACAACTTTCTCATGTGGCTCGGGGTTATCGATCAGCCGCTGACGATCCTGCACACCAACCTCGCGGTCTATATCGGCATTGTGTACGCCTACCTGCCGTTTATGGTGCTGCCGATCTATACGGCCCTGACGCGCATTGATTATTCGCTGGTGGAAGCGTCGCTCGATCTCGGCGCCCGCCCGTTAAAAACCTTCTTCAGCGTCATTGTCCCGCTGACCAAAGGCGGCATTATCGCCGGGTCAATGCTGGTCTTTATCCCGGCGGTCGGGGAGTTTGTGATCCCGGAACTGCTCGGCGGCCCGGACAGCATCATGATTGGCCGCGTGCTGTGGCAGGAGTTCTTCAATAACCGCGACTGGCCGGTGGCGTCGGCGGTGGCGATTGTCATGCTGCTGCTGCTGATCGTGCCGATCATGTGGTTCCACAAGCATCAGCAGAAACAGATGGGAGATCACGGATGAACAACTTACCGGTAGTGCGCTCCCCGTGGCGAATTGCGATCCTGGTTATCGGCTTTACCTTCCTGTATGCGCCGATGCTGATGCTGGTGATCTACTCCTTCAACAGCTCTAAGCTGGTAACGGTCTGGGCGGGCTGGTCGACGCGCTGGTACAGCGAGCTGTTCCACGACGATGCGATGATGAGCGCGGTGGGGCTGAGCCTGACGATTGCCGCCCTGGCGGCGACAATGGCGTCGGTGCTGGGCACGATCGCCGCGCTGGTGATGGTGCGCTTCGGGCGTTTTCGCGGCTCAAACGGGTTCGCCTTTATGATCACCGCGCCGCTGGTTATGCCGGACGTGATCACCGGACTCGCGCTGCTGCTGCTGTTCGTGGCCCTGGCGCACGCCATCGGCTGGCCGGCGGATCGCGGCATGCTCACCATCTGGCTGGCGCACGTCACCTTCTGTACGGCCTACGTGGCGGTAGTGATCTCCTCGCGCCTGCGCGAGCTGGATCGCTCCATTGAAGAGGCGGCGATGGATCTTGGCGCGACGCCTCTGAAGGTCTTTTTCATCATCACCTTGCCGATGATTATGCCGGCGGTGATCTCCGGCTGGCTGCTGGCGTTTACGCTGTCGCTGGACGATCTGGTTATCGCCAGCTTTGTCTCCGGACCGGGCGCGACGACGCTGCCGATGCTGGTCTTCTCCAGCGTGCGCATGGGGGTCAACCCGGAGATTAACGCCCTGGCTTCCATCATCCTCGGCGTGGTCGGAATTGTCGGATTTATCGCCTGGTATTTGATGGCGCGCGCGGAAAAACAGCGCGTGCGCGATATCCAGCGTGCAAGACGCGGCTGAAGGATTTAAAATTTCCAGTGATGTGCCGCGCATGACGCGGCACTGTTTTTCAGGGAAGTAAAACATTGGGATTATTAAAAAAATCACGTACTACGCACGCGCGTCCTAACGTACCTGCACTGGTTCAGGTGGCGGCGCTCGCCATTATTATGATCCGCTGCCTGGACGTGCTGATGATTCTGAACACCCTGGGCGTGCGCGGCATCGGTGAATTCATTCACCGCAGCGTGCAGACGTGGAATCTGACGCTGGTCTTTTTGAGCAGCCTGGTGCTGGTGTTTATCGAGATCTACTGCGCGTTTTCGCTGGTCAAAGGGCGCAACTGGGCGCGCTGGGTCTATCTGCTGACGCAAATTACCGCCGCCAGCTATCTGTGGGCCGCCTCTCTGGGATACGGCTACCCGGAGCTGTTCAGCATTGCCGGGGAATCCAAGCGCGAGATCCTGCGCGCGCTGTTTATGCAAAAACTTCCGGATATGCTGGTGCTCTGTCTACTCTTCGTTCCGGCCTCAAGCCGGCGGTTCTTCCGCCTGCAATAATGTGTATAATCGCAGCCCTCGTGATTCTTAAGGTTTTCATATGCAGTGCGCACTCTATGACGCCGGACGCTGCCGCTCCTGTCAGTGGATAGAACAGCCGGTTTCTCAACAACTCACCGCCAAAATGGCCGACCTGCAACAGCTGCTGGCAGCACACGCGGTGGGCGAGTGGTGCGCACCCGTCAGCGGCCCGGAGCTGGGCTTTCGTAATAAAGCCAAAATGGTGGTCAGCGGCAGCGTTGAAAAACCGCTGCTGGGGATGCTGCACCGCGACGGCACGCCGGAAGACCTGACCAGCTGCCCGCTGTATCCCGCCTCCTTTGAGCCCGTATTTGCCGCGCTGAAACCATTTATTGCGCGCGCGGGGTTAACGCCCTACAGCGTTGCCCGCAGGCGCGGCGAGCTGAAATACCTTCTGCTGACGGAAAGCCAGATCGACGGCGGCATGATGCTGCGCTTCGTGCTGCGTTCGGAAGCCAAGCTCGAGCAGCTGCGCGCGGCGCTGCCGTGGCTGCAGGAACAGCTGCCGCAGCTGAAGGTCATTACCGCAAATATTCAGCCGGTGCATATGGCGATCATGGAAGGGGAGAAAGAGATTTTCTTCACCGACCAGCACGCGCTGGCCGAAAACTTCAACGGCGTGCCGCTGTGGATCCGCCCGCAAAGCTTCTTCCAGACTAACCCAACCGTGGCTAGCAGCCTGTACGCCACCGCCCGCGACTGGGTTCGTGCGTTAAACATCCATCATATGTGGGATCTCTTCTGCGGCGTGGGCGGGTTTGGTCTGCACTGCGCCACGCCAGAGATGCAGCTCACCGGAATAGAGATTTCTGCTGAAGCGATTGCCTGCGCGAAACAGTCTGCCGCCGGGCTGGGGTTAACGAATCTTCACTTCCAGGCGCTGGACTCCACGCAGTTTGCGACCGGCCAGGGCAACGTGCCGGAGCTGGTGCTGGTCAACCCGCCGCGCCGCGGCATCGGCAAGGCGCTGTGCGACTACCTGAGCCAGATGGCGCCCGAGTACATCGTCTATTCCAGCTGTAACGCCCAGACCATGGCGAAAGACATTGGCAGCCTGCCGGGCTACCGCATTGAACGCGTTCAGCTTTTCGATATGTTCCCGCATACCGCGCATTATGAAGTGTTGACGCTGCTCGTGAAATCTTAAACAAAATGTGAAGTCTTCCCCCGCTCGAAATCAGGTAAGCTTACGTCATAAGAAATGATTGAAGGCTTACCCATGAAGCAGATCCTGCTGGTGGAAGACGACCATGATATCGCGGCGCTTCTGCGACTCAATTTAGAAGACGAAGGCTATGCCATCACCCACGAGCCCGACGGGGGCAAGGCCTTACTGCGTCTTGAAAAACAGCCTTGGGATGCGGTGATCCTCGACCTGATGCTGCCCAGCGTTGACGGTCTGGAGATTTGCCGCCGTATCCGTCAGATGACGCGCTACCTGCCGGTGATCATCATCAGCGCCCGCAGCAGCGAGACCGACCGCATTACCGGGCTGGAAACCGGCGCCGATGATTATCTGGCTAAGCCGTTCTCGGTGCAGGAACTCATTGCGCGCATCAAAGCGCTGTTCCGCCGCCAGCAGGCGATGGGGCAGGTGCAAACCGACGGTCAAATTCAGGCCCACGGTCTGACCATCGATCCGCTGGCGCGCAGCGTGCTGCTTCACGGCCAGGTGGTGGATCTCACTCCGCGTGAATTCGAGCTGCTCTACTTCTTTGCCCGTCATCCTGGCGAGGTCTTTTCGCGTCTGGCGCTGCTGGAGCAGGTCTGGGGCTATCAGCACGAAGGCTATGAGCATACCGTTAACACCCATATCAACCGCCTGCGCATCAAGATTGAGAAGGACGCCGCCGAGCCGGAGATTATTCGCACCGTCTGGGGCAAGGGCTATAAATTTGCGGAGCCAAATCATGATGCGCCGCTTTAGCCTGAGTCAGCGTCTGACGCTGCTGTTCATCCTGCTGATGATGCTCTGCGCCACCGTCGCCTGCGCTGTACAGCTCTACACCAGTACGCAGTACGGTAACGCGATGGTGCAGCGGCTGTCGGGCGGGCTGGCGCAGCAGATAGTCCAGCGTGAACCGATTCTGGACGCGCAGGGCAGGGTCGACCGAAGGGCTCTCAAGCCGCTGTTCGATCGGCTGATGACCTTTAATCCGAGCGTTGAGCTGTATGTTGTCTCCCCGGACGGCGATATCCTGGCCGATGCCGCACCGCCGGGCCACATTCAGCGACAAAAAATCGATCTGGCCCCGGTTCAGACCTTCCTGAGCGGTACCGCCATACCGATCCTGGGCGACGATCCTCGCAGTCAAAATAAAAAGGTCTTTAGCGCCACGCCGCTACGGCAGGACGGCGAGCTTAAGGGCTACCTGTACATTATTTTGCAGGGCGAAGAGTCAAACGCCCTGGCGGAAATGGCCTGGCATAAGGCGCTGTGGAGCACGGTGCTGTGGTCATTGCTGTGGGTTGCGCTGTTTGGCCTGCTGGCAGGTTTACTGGTCTGGTACTGGGTCACGCGCCCGGTAAAACAGCTGACGGTGGAGCTCGCCGGGCTGGAGCAGGACAGCATCAGCGCTATCAGACAGCTGGCGGCGCAGTCATCGGACGCGGCAGCAAAGGATGAAGTGGCGATCCTGCGCAACAGCTTTATCGAGCTGGCGCGCAAAATCACCCGCCAGTGGGACCAGCTGGCCGACAGCGATCGCCAGCGCCGGGAGTTTATCGCCAACATTTCGCACGATCTCCGTACGCCGCTGACCTCGCTGCTGGGCTATCTGGAAACCCTGTCGCTAAAAGCCGCCACGCTGACGCCGCAGGAGCACCAGCAGTATCTCGCCACCGCGCTGCGTCAGGGACAAAAAGTCCGTCATCTTTCGCAGCAGCTGTTCGAGCTGGCGCGCCTTGAGCACGGCGGCATTAAGCCGCAGCGCGAGCGTTTCGCGATGGGGGAGCTGATTTCCGACGTGGCGCAGAAGTTTGAGCTCACCGCCCGCACGCGAGAAGTGAATCTGCATATTGACGTGCCGGGACCGCTGCCGCTGATTAACGCCGACGTGTCGATGATCGAACGCGTGGTGACCAACCTGCTCGATAACGCGATGCGCCATACGCCATCTGGCGGAGAAATTCGTCTGGCGGTGTGGCAGGAGAATGAACGGCTTCAGGTCGAAGTGGCTGACAGCGGAACGGGCGTGGACGCCTCGCTGCGCGACGATCTGTTCCAGCGGCCGTCGGCATTGAATACCCAGGCATCGCGGGAGAATCGCGGCGGGTTGGGGCTGTTAATCGTGAAACGTATGCTGGAGCTGCACGGCGGCGGGATCAGGCTGATGGAGTCGGTGAGCGGGGCGCGGTTCAGGTTCTTTGTGCCGCTGTGAGAGTGCCGGGTGGCGCTGCGCTTACCCGGCCTACAGACTACCACCCCCGTAGGCCGGGCCACCCGGCAAAAAAATCTTACTGCGGGAACCACTGCTCGCTGATTTTCTGATACGTACCGTCCGCTTTAATCGCTTTCAGCGCGCCGTTCAGTTTTTCCAGCAGGGCCTTGTTATCCGGACGTACCGCGATGCCCAGACCCGTACCGAAGTACTGCGGATCGGTCACTTTCTCGGTTGCGGTGCCCAGCTGCGGGTTGGTTTTCAGCCACTCGTTCACCACGGCGGTGTCGCCGAAGACGCCGTCGATACGGCCATTTTTCAGGTCGATAATCGCGTTCTGGTAGCTGTCATAGGCCACGGTTTTCACTTCAGGATGTTTGTCCTGCAGGTACTTCTGGTGCGTGGTGCCGTTTTCCATCCCGATGCGTTTGCCTTTCAGCTGATCGAAAGAGGTATACGCGCCTTTCTTCGCAATCACCACCGCCGAGTTGGCGTAGTACGGGTCGGTGAACGCGACCTGCTTGCTGCGCTCAGGCGTGATGTCCATCCCGGAGATCACCGCGTCGTATTTTTTAAATTTCAGCGACGGGATCAGGCTGTCGAAGGCATGGTTGGTAAAGGTGCAGTCGGCCTGCATTTGTTTGCACAGCGCTTTCGCCAGATCGATATCGAAACCCACGATCTGGTTGCTGGCATCCAGCGATTCAAACGGCGGATAGGTGGCGGACACGCCAAAATTGATTTTATCAGCTGCGGATGCGCCAGCGGCGAAGGTGGCGAGTAATGCGGCCAGAACTAACTTTTTCATTGTAATGCTCCCGTCTGTCTTATTTATGCGCCGTGTCTGCGGCATGGATGTACAATGCCATTTAATGAATTTATATGCAATAAAAATGATTAAGTATTGTTTGTGTGCTAAAAAAAAAGCGGATAACCCATCAGGTTACCCGCTTCATGCATACAGTTTTATGCACTCGCGTAGTTAATTTCTGCGCTCAAACGCCAGCGCTTTACGCTCGATCAGGCGCATCATCAGCGTCAACAGGCCGTTAACCACCAGATAGACCACGCCTGCCGCACCGAACACCATCACGTCATAGGTGCGTCCATACAGCAGCTGTCCGTGACCCATCACCTCCATCAGGGTGATGGTGTAGGCCAGGGAGGTACTCTTGAACACCAGCACCACTTCGTTGGAGTAGGAGGAGAGCGCGCGCTTAAAGGCGTACGGCAGCAGGATCGCCAGCGTGTCTTTCTTGCTCATGCCCAGCGCTCCGCAGGACTGCCATTGTCCTTCCGGAATGGCGCGGATCGCCCCGTAGAACAGCTGGGTGGTATAGGCCGCACTGTTAAGCGAAAGGGCAATCAGGGCGCACAGCCACGGTTCAGAGAGCAGATGCCAGATAACCGGATATTCCTGCAGCGACGGGAACTGGCCCGGGCCGTAGTAAATCAGGAAGATCTGCACCAGCAGCGGCGTACCGGTAAACAGGGTGATGTAGCCGCGCACAATCCACACCAGCACCGGCGTTTTCAGCGTCAGGATGATGGTGAAGATAAGGGCCAGGATCAGCGCCACGATAATGGACGCCACGGTCAGCGTCAGGCTGGTGTGCAGCCCTTTCATCAGCTCGGGGAAATATTCAAGCATCAGCCTGGTCTCCGTTCAAAGCGCGTCGCACGCAGGTCAATACGCTTGAGGATGTACTGACTGAGCAACGTGATCACCAGGTAGATAGCCGCCGCCACAATGTACCAGGTAAAAGGCTCCTGGGTGCGGGTGGCGATGCTTTTGGTTTGCAGCATCAAATCATTGACGCTAATCAGGCTCACCAGCGCGGTATCTTTCAGCAGCACCAGCCACTGGTTGCCGAGGCCCGGCAGGGCATGACGCCACATCTGCGGCATGACCAGGCGGAAGAAGATCGCTGATTTCGACAAGCCTAACGCCTGGCCGGACTCCCACTGCCCCTGCGGCACGGCTTTCAGCGCACCGCGCAGGGTTTGCGACGCGTACGCGGAGTAGAGCAGGGAGAGAGCAATCACGCCGCACAGGAACGGGCTAACGTCGAAGTTTTCAATCTGCATCTGCACCGGGATCTGCGCAAAGCCAAGATTGATCGTGAAGCCGTCCGACAGCGTCAGCAGCAGCTGTGAGGAGCCGAAATAGATAAACAGGACCACCAGAATTTCCGGTAGCCCACGCAGCACGGTGACCAGCGCGGAGCCTGTCCAGGCGACGGGGAACCATTTCGCGGATTCCCACACCGCAAAGAACATCGCCAGCACGAGGCCGATAATCAGTGCGCAAACGGCAAGGCCGACGGTCATCCCGGCGGCGCTTGCTAAAGGAAAAATTTCATTCATCAGGAATTACTTCTGGAACCATTTTTTGTAGATGGTTTCGTAGGTGCCGTCTTTCTTCACTTTTTCCAGCGCAGCGTTGAATTTCTGCTGCAGCTCAGTGTTGCCCTGACGAACGGCAATCCCCAGACCGGTACCGAAGTAATCCTTATCGGTCACTTTGTCGCCCACTGGCGCCAGCTTGTCGTTGGCTTTCAGCCACTCGGTAACAACCGCGGTATCACCAAATACGCCGTCGATACGGCCATTTTGCAGATCCAGCTTCGCGTTCTGGTAGCTGTCATACGGAACGGTAGTGATTTCCGGATGTTTATCCATGATGAATTTCTGGTGCGTGGTGCCGTTCTGCACGCCAACTTTTTTGCCTTTCAGCTGATCGACAGAGGTGAATTTACCTTTCTGACCAATGAACAGGGCGGAGTTGTCGTAGTAAGGGGTAGTGAACAGCACCTGCTTTTCACGCTCCGGGGTGATGTCCATACCGGCCATCACGGCGTCGATACGGCGGAACTTCAGGCTTGGGATCAGGCTGTCGAACGCCTGGTTGCTGAAGGTACAGGTCGCGTCGATCTCTTTACACAGGGCGTTAGCCAGGTCCACGTCGAAGCCAACAATTTTGTTGTTCGCATCAATCGACTCAAACGGAGGGTAAGAGGCTTCCGTGGCGAAACGAATGGTCTGGGCTGCGGTAGCAGAAAGGGTAACGCCAGCAAGCAGCACGGCAAGTAATACTTTTTTCATTATATTTCCCCTGACACAATCAATGAGATAAATAGTTTTTGAAGGCATCGGTTTGCGGGTTCGCGAAGCAGCTCGCATCACCTTGCTCAACGATATACCCGTTTTCCATGTAGACCACACGGCTGGCGGTTTTACGCGCCACTTCCACTTCGTGGGTGACGATAACCTGCGTAATATTGGTTTCCGCCAGCTCGCGAATGATGCTGACGATCTGGGCGGTAATTTCCGGGTCCAGCGCCGCGGTTGGCTCATCAAACAGCAGTACCGCAGGCTCCATCATCAGCGCGCGGGCAATGGCTACGCGCTGCTGCTGACCACCGGAAAGGTGCAGCGGGTAGCGGTCGCTGTAGGGCTTAAGGCGCAGACGATCCAGCAGCTTTTCAGCGCGCGCGATCGCCTGATCCTTACTTAATCCCAACACGCGGCACGGCGCTTCAATCAGGTTTTGCAGGACGGTCAGATGCGGCCAGAGATTGTATTGCTGGAAGACCATGCCGACGTTTTGACGCAGTTCGCGAATCGCTTTATCAGACGGCGTTTTCGCGAAATCAAAATGGTTACCGGCAATTGCCAGCGTACCTGAACGGGGCATTTCAAGCAGATTAAGGACGCGCAGAAGGGAGCTTTTGCCTGCACCGCTTGGGCCAAGCAAAACCAGCGTTTCGCCTTCCGGGCAGTTCAGCGTGATGTCAAACAGCGCCTGGTGTGCGCCGTAGAAGCAGTTAATGCCGTTTAGTTTAATACTCATCGGGGCAGTCTTTACTCATCCAGGCAATCTATAGCAATTGAGGCCGCAGATAGTACCGTTGACAGAATAGTTATGCAATATTTATGCGTTAAAAGTTAAATATAACCCGCGTTTCCTCTTAAACATAGCACAAAATAGCGAACGGTAAGGTCGGCGAGTATAAATGTCGGCATTCCGCATGAAATGCCGCACATTTTACGGGGGTTACCAGGTTATATCGGCGGGTTTAGCGATTCTCAATCGACTGGCGAAGCGTGCCTGCCGGGGCATGAACGCTACCGCCAACGTAGCGCACGTCGTCTACCGCCCAGCACTGTCCTTCACGGATCATCAGCACTTCATCCTGCCAGGTTTGGGTTCCCTGCGTCAGCTTCACGCGCAGCGGAATATTGCGGGCATCGGTATTCGGGATGGTTGACGCGCTGGCTACTTCAGCGCTGTCCGGCAGCGTGGTACGGCTGGAGAACGGATCGGATTTCATCAATGTGTTGTGCTGAGGATCGCGGGTGGCGTCGTTAAGCAGTTTTGCCAGACCGTCGCTCAGATACGGGCGCAGGCCGGTGAGATCGTTGCTGCGGTGCTGGATGCGATAATCATAGAACTGCTGCGCCACGGCGTCCGGGCCGCCCTCAATGCAGGGGCCGCTGCGGGTACCGATATCCTTAAAGGCTGGCGTGACCGTGGTGGTACAGGCGCTGAGCACCAGCGCGCAGGGCACCAAAAGTGTTAAAGCAGAATAGCGCATGTTGATTTCCTTATTTATTAACTATCCTTTCAATCATAGCGTAACGAACCGATAATGCTGTGCCTAAGGCATTGAACGCTAAAGTAAGGAGAGAAACCATGCAGTTTTCAACAACGCCAACCCTGGAAGGGCAGACAATAACCGAGTACTGCGGTGTGGTTACCGGCGAAGCCATTCTCGGCGCCAATATCTTCCGCGACTTTTTTGCCGGTATCCGCGACATCGTTGGCGGCCGCTCGGGCGCATATGAAAAAGAGCTGCGCAAAGCGCGTGAAATCGCCTTTAAAGAGCTCGGCGAGCAGGCGGAAGCCCTCGGTGCGGACGCGGTCGTGGGGATTGATATCGACTACGAAACGGTCGGAAAAGATGCCAGCATGCTGATGGTGAGCGTAAGCGGTACGGCGGTGAAAACCCTCCGATGAGGCGTTCGCTTGCCACGCTCCTGCTGGCGCTGCTGCTGGCAGGATGCGTTACGGAAAAGGGGATCGTTGATAAAGGCGCCTACGAGCTGGACACGCGCCATCAGGCGCTGGCGGCTTACCCGCGCATCAAGGTGCTGGTGATCCACTATACCGCGGATGATTTTGACAGTTCGCTGGCCACCCTGACGGATAAGAACGTCAGCTCTCACTATTTGATTCCGGCTAACCCCCCTGCACCAGACGGTAAACCGCGCATCTGGCAGCTGGTGCCTGAAAGCGAACTGGCCTGGCATGCGGGCATTAGCTTCTGGCGCGGCACCAACCGCATTAATGATACGTCGGTCGGCATTGAGCTGGAGAACCGCGGCTGGCAAAAAACGTCGGGCGTTAAGCAATTTACGCCGTTTGAGCCTGCGCAAATTGCGGCGCTGGTGCCGCTCGCCAAAGACATTATTACCCGCTACAACATCAGACCTGAAAATGTGGTGGCCCATTCGGACATCGCCCCACAGCGCAAAGACGATCCCGGCCCGCTGTTTCCGTGGCAGGCGCTCGCCAGACAGGGCATTGGCGCATGGCCCGACCCGGCGCGGGTGGCATTTTACCTGAACGGTAAGCCGCGAGATGAACTTGTGGAGCAAAAGGTACTGCTCGATCTGCTGGCGCGCTACGGCTATGAGGTGACCGATAACATGACGAACGCGCAGCAGAAGCGCGTGATCGTCGCGTTTCAGATGCATTTTCGCCCGGCGCGCTGGGACGGCGTGGCCGATCGCGAAACGCTGGCTATCGCGGAGGCGCTGTTAGAGCGCTACGGGCAGGGGTAATCCTTCGGGTTACCCGACTCCACTTTTTCACGGTCTTCTTTTGGACTGATTTTTTAATCACATTCACCGCGTTGATGTTTTATAGTTTCCTCAGTCGAAATTACTCGCAAACGTGTTTGACAATATATCGACACGACAAATAAGAAACACTGATGTGCTAACGTCTTAGCTTTACTTTGCATTTGTTAAATGGACTACGCATTTATGCGCTGTGATTGCGCACGTTCACCTTTTCAATTTAATTTTAACAGGTATAACTATGTTAAGTATCTATGGTAAAAATAGCCGTCCACAAGCTGAACTCGACGCTATTATCGCGGCAACTGAAGGTTTTGAAGAAAGAACCTTACGCAAATGGCAGCGTATCAGTACCGAGAACAACGAAAATATTCATTTTATCGTTAGCGGTGAAGTTGAATTCCGCCGCGAGTCGGATGAATTGTGTATGTTCACTCTGCAGAATAAATGTATTTTCGGTCTCTCCTCTATTTATTACAACTCAACGCATATGTACGGCCTGGTTCGTGCCAGTACCGTCGTAAGAACCCTTAAAAAAGAGGATTTTTTCCGTCTGATGAGCGAAAAAAACCTGTGGGAAGCCTTGAGTAAAGTCCTCTCCTGGTATGTTTGCCTGCTCAGCAAGCGTGACGAAGTGCTGGTGGCCCGCAGCGCATACTCGATTGTTCGCGAATTCTTGCTGGAAATTAACGAACTGATGGTGCAACATCAGCGCGATATCAATATTTACGACTATATTCAGGAATATACCAGCCTGGCCCGAAGTACCATCATAAAAATTCTCGCCGACCTGAAAAAAGGTAATTATATTCAGGTTGATAAAGGCCGTCTAATGCATTTGTCAGCACTGCCGGAGAAATATTAATCGCTGTTCATCTCCTTTTTAAGTAAAAGGGTTGCTATGTTTCAGTGAGTTATTTGCCTGCGTTTCTGCCGTGGTTTCATCCTCTGGAGGCGTGGGCATTTTCCCTTGCGAATAATCTTTTTCCTGTTCTTTTAACGCCTTCATCAATAATGCCTTGATAGCCCCGTCATCAACTGTCTGACCGGTATTATCCTGTTCGGGGATAGCAGAATTCTTCACTTCTGTTCCTGGCAATGTATCCCGGGAAATATCATGCGGCATTTCACCGTCGGGCGCCTGCTGCCAGTCGGCATCGCCGCTATCAATGGGCATCTCCTGCAGCGGCGGCATCTCTTTTGTCACCGGTTCTTGCTTTGGTTCAGGCTGCGGGAACGGTTTACTGACATAGACATAATGCATATCCGATAGCGTCGTTTCTGGCTTAACGGCGCTCGCTTTTATTGGCTCAGGTAACGGATGGCGCAGATCCCAGTAGAGATGAGCGTAGAGTCCCGCAGCGATCGTCATCACTATTCCCACCAACCAGATCAGGGTTGCACAGACCACTTTTTTCAGCGAGGGGCGCCGGTAAGAAAACCAGACCGGTGCGTTCAGGATAGCGCTGCGCTGGGCAGCCAGAGTAATTGTCGACATTATGAATGCTTCTCCTGCGCGTTGGGGGTCGCAGATATATTTGCGGGCTGAATAAGTACGCTTGGCGTAGTCCGGGTTTCACGCATTAACTGCATCAATGTATCTTCACCCGCAATCCCGTCCACATGCAGATGCATTTTCTGCTGAAACTCGCGGGTACGTTGCATCAGTTCGGCCGTCCACACCTTTGTGTGGGTTTCGGGTAGATTCAGCGCCAGACTAAGCTGCCGATCCATCCAGCCCAGATCTTTGGCGCTGCTTTCGGCGCTCACGGCATCTTTCCCCTGCGGTGTAAGGCGGTGCAATTGGGTGTAATTGCCCGTAGCATGCTGGTTAAACCAGCTCCGGCTTACCTGCCAGGTGCGATTATTCATCAGCAGATCCAGCGATTTATCATCTACTCTGGCCACCACGGCATAATTCAGGTGATCGCCTGTTTTGATCTCGCCGATCCACGGGTAACCCTCTTTTGCCAGCTCTTCGACCGGAGCGCTGCCCTCCTTACACATCAGGTTGACCTGCCCGGCGTTCTGGCAGAGCGCCTCTTCCATCGTGGCGTCATAACCCCACATGGTATAGAGCTGATGCATCGCATCTGGCTTGTTCACCACTTCATTATCAATAACCGGCCCCGCTGGGGCGTCGGTTTTTGGTGCCTGCGGTTTCCAGCTGGCCATCACGGGCAGCTGTACCGGCAATCTGGCGGTAAGGGTGGGCATCAATGTCCAGCCGCAGGCGGCAAACAGTACGGAGGCAAAAAGGCCCATAACGGCAAGGCGTTTGCCCTTCGGTTTCGCCGGCAGAACTTCTCCGGCGGCGAGGCGCAGATGGCGCGGCGATACCTGCGCTGAACGCTCGGTCCAGGCGGCTAGCATCGCAAGGTGCGCCAGCTCGTTGAGTTTGCCAGCCTGTCCTTTGGTCAGAACGTGCATCTTACGCATGCGGGCCCGGGTGAATGGCGTCGCGTCGCTGCCATGCGCTTCGCACTGGGCCTGAACATAGCTCAGGGACTCGCGGCAGGTGAGGGGCCGGAGCGTGTGATGCGTATGAAGAGATTCACGCAATCCGGACTGCAGGAGGATGGCTTCCTGGTCGGCCGATCCCATCAGCACAACCGACAGAGGCACATCCAGCTCCTGCGCGCGGGTTAACAACATGGACAGTGCGTCATGGCAATTCGCTTTCATCGACTGAATATGCGAAATGACCAGCACTTTACGCGTGGTTTTGCGGGACAACATCTCGTCCTGCCACTGGCGCAGCACAGCATCAATCGCCTGGATCCGGGTTTTGCTCTCTTTAGTGGTGGTGTTGAGTGGCTTTGTTGAATAAATCAGATTTCGGGTAAGTCTCCCCCGTAGCGGGTTGTGTTTTCAGGCAATACGCACGCTTTCAGGCATACCTGCTTTCGTCATTTTGTTCAGCGCTCGTACCAGGGCCATAGCCTCCGCAACCTGACCATCGTAGTCACGCAGCGTCAGTGAACCCCCGAACAGCTGTTTTACCCGGTACATCGCCGTTTCCGCTATCGAGCGACGGTTGTAATCTGTTGTCCATTTCCACCGCGCATTACTCCCGGTCATTCGCTGATTAGCCACTGCACGGTTACGGTCTGCATATTCACCGGGCCAGTAACCCGCACCTTTTCGGGGAGGGATAAGGGCGCTGATTTTCTTACGCCGCAGTTCATCGTGACAGAGCCGGGTGTCGTAAGCGCCGTCTGCCGATGCTGCCCTGATTTTTCTGTGAGTCTGCCGGATAAGACCCGGGAAGGCTTCTGAGTCCGTCACATTGTTCAGCGACAGGTCTGCACAGATGATTTCATGTGTTTTGCTGTCAACTGCCAGATGCAACTTTCGCCATATACGACGGCGTTCTTTGCCGTGTTTTTTGACTTTCCATTCGCCTTCACCAAAGACCTTCAGCCCGGTGGAATCAATCACCAGATGCGCGATTTCACCCCGGGTGAACGTTTTGAAACTGACATTAACCGACTTTGCGCGCTTGCTGACACTGGTGTAATCCGGGCAGCGCAACGGAACATTCATCAGTGTAAAAATGGAATCAATAAAACCCTGTGCAGCCCGCAGGGTCAACCTGAACACGCGTTTAATGACCAGAACGGTGGTGATGGCGAGATCAGAATAGCGCTGAGGTCTTCCCCGTGATGAAGGCGTTGCCGACTCATACCAGGCCTGAATAGCTTCCTCATCCAGCCAGAAAGTTATGGAG
The DNA here is from genome assembly GCF_056856775.1 of Enterobacter sp. QK-SA4. Taxonomy (NCBI): domain Bacteria; kingdom Pseudomonadati; phylum Pseudomonadota; class Gammaproteobacteria; order Enterobacterales; family Enterobacteriaceae; genus Enterobacter; species Enterobacter sp. QK-SA4. The sequence goes on along the minus strand of NZ_JBXFXH010000007.1, from coordinate 3,247,497 downwards.
CCACGGTTGATGAGGGCTTTATTGTAGGTGGGCCAGTTGGTGATTTTGAACTTTTGCTTTGCCACGGAACGGTCTGCGTTGTCGGGAAGATGCGTGATCTGATCCTTCAACTCAGCAAAAGTTCGATTTATTCAACAAAGTCACGCTGATCAAAAATAACGAGGCCGTGTTATTTAAGCAAAAGCAGACGCTGAACTGGATGCGCCAGGAAATTGATAAGAACCATCTCCAGTCCAGAATCGTCAATACCCCGAACCCGCGCAGCGTGGTGGAAGAAAGTGCCAAAGTCGTGCACGTCGCGTTGACAGACGTGCGTCAGCAAGAGCAGTCGCTGACCTTTGATATCGAGCGCGTCAATGTTTCTGCCCTGCAAAACTGGCTGCGTGAGATGAACGTCTCTTCCGGCATACGTCTGGAGAAACTCGCGTTAACGCCGGTGGATCGTCAGAGTGACGTGAAAGCGCACATTACGCTGAGCTGGGCGAAAAGCGCATGAACCCGCTAATGCTGTTGCAGCAGGCGAATCTGCCGGGTCTGTGCGTGATGAGCGGAGCGCTGGGCGCGATCCTCGGCAGTTTCCTGGGCGTAGTGGCGGAGCGTATTCCGCCGCTGGTAATGGAAGAAGAGGGAGCAGGCAATCTGCTCTTTCCCGCCTCTCACTGCCCGGATTGCCACCACGCCCTGGGCGCGTGGGAAAATATTCCCATCATTAGCTGGTGCGCGCTGCGCGGTCGCTGCCGCCACTGCCATAGCGCGATTCCGCTGCGGCTGCTGCTGGTGGAAGTCTGTAGCGCTCTCTTCTTTGCCGCCAGCGCCATGCTGGCACCCTCGTTTACGGCGCTGATCGCGCTGTGGTTGATGTGGAGTCTGCTGCTGCCGCTGGTGGTGATCGACGCGCGCCATATGCTGCTGCCGGACTGCCTGACCCAGCCGCTGCTGTGGACGGGGCTGATGTTTCATGCCCTGTTCCTTACGCTACCGCTGACCGATGCTATCTACGGCGCGGTGGCGGGATATCTGTCGCTCTGGCTGGTTTACTGGGCATTCCGCCTCCTGACCGGGCGGGAAGGATTAGGCTATGGTGATTTTAAGCTGCTGGCGGCGCTGGGCACCTGGTGCGGCTGGCAAGCGTTACCCTCTATTGTGCTGATCGCAGCGCTGGGGGGCATTATCATGCATTGCCTGTTAAAGCCCTTTGAGAATAAAAATAATCTTATTTCCTTTGGTCCCTGTATTGCTTTTTCCGGGCTGGTTGTATTTATCGCGAAAATTCCACACATCATCTTTTAAATAATGCGGTCAAGTTTTTTTTGAGGTTTTTTCATCGGGGGAATGAAAGGAGAAAATAAATTCCCCACTGTATTCTTCTCTCCGCAATAAAACATTTGTCGAAGGTTTTATGAGTGGAGGAAGGTACGGCACAATAATAAACAGATCTTTCGCGAACCAGAAACGTTCACGATTAATTTATCAGTAAATAACGTTCGTCCATGTTTAATGGATAAGCATGGGTATTTAATTTCACAAATCGTATTATCAGGATCAAATAATGAAATTTCTGAAGCCTAAATATCTGGCACTCTTCGTTGCAGCGGCTGCAAGCCCGGTGTTCGCAGCTGTGCCAGGTAAAGCAACTATCGCCAGTGGGAATGATAAATTTGCCATTGTCGAAGTTGATCAGTCTGCTTCTGCCTACAACAGCCTCGTCAAAGTCCATGATGGCGCCGATGTTAAAGTGCAGTGGGACGTCTGGAACGGCGCGGCGCCGACGTCAGCGAAAGTGCTACTCGACGGCAAAACCGTCTGGACCGGCGCAGGCAGCATGTCCGGTACGGCAACATTTAGAGTGACGAAAGGCGGTCGCTATCAGGAAACGGTTGAACTCTGTAATGCCAGCGGCTGCAGCACCAGCGCCAGCAAACTGATTATCGTCGCGGATACCGACGGTAGCCATCTGCTGCCACTCAACACCACCATGCAGGAAAATAATAAAACCCTCTCTAAGCACACCGATAAAGTGGTCGGTGCCTATTTCCCTGAGTGGGGTGTTTACGACCGTAACTTCCCGGTGGATAAAATCCCGGCCGCCAACCTCAACCACATTCTGTACGGCTTCATTCCGATCTGCGGCGGCGATGGCATCAACGACAGCCTGAAAACCATCGAAGGCGGTAACAGCTTCGAAGCGCTGAAACGCGCCTGTGCGGGCCGTCAGGACTTCCAGGTGGCGATTCACGACCCGTGGGCCGCCCTGCAGAAACCTCAGGCTGGCGTCAGCAACTGGGACGACCCCTACAAAGGCAACTTCGGCCAGCTGATGGCGATGAAGAAAGCCAATCCAGGGCTGAAAGTGCTGCCGTCTATCGGTGGCTGGACGCTGTCTGACCCGTTCTTCAAAATGCACGACCCGGCGATCCGCGCGCGCTTCGTCGCGTCCGTAAAAGATTTCCTGAAAACCTGGAAATTCTTCGACGGCGTAGACATCGACTGGGAATTCCCTGGCGGCGGCGGTCAGAACGAAACGCTGGGCAACCCGCAGCAGGATAAAGAGACGTATACCGCACTGATGCGCGAACTGCGCACCATGATGAATGAACTGTCAGCCGAAACCGGCCGTACCTTTGAACTGACCTCAGCAATCGGTTCAGGCAGCGACAAAATTGAAGACGTTGATTACACCGCTGCCCAGCAGTACATGGATCATATCTTCCTGATGAGCTACGACTTCTACGGCGGCTGGAGCAACACCGATCTGGGTCATCAGGCGGCACTGCGTGCGCCGGCGAACAAACCGGATACTAATTACACCACCGAAAACGGCGTGAATGCGCTGCTGGCACAGGGCGTACAGCCCGGCAAAATTGTCGTGGGGACGGCCATGTACGGTCGCGGCTGGACCGGCGTTCACGGTTACAGCAATAACAACCCGTTCACCGGCACGGCAACGGGCATGGTGAAAGGGACCTGGGAGCCGGGCGTGGTTGACTATCGTCAGATCGTTAACGAGTACAAAGGCAAAGCGGGCTGGGAATACAACTATGATGCCACCGCTGAAGCGCCGTATCTGTTTAACAAAACCACCGGCGATCTGATCACCTATGAAGACGCGCGTTCCGCAACGGCGAAAGGTCAGTATGTGCTGGCGAAAAACCTGGGCGGTCTGTTTGCCTGGTCCATCGACTCCGATACCGGAGACATTCTGAACGCGATGAATGAAAGCCTGACGGGCGGCGGCGCTGCGCCGGTTGATCCGGTAGTAACCAACCATGCGCCTGTGGCGACTGCCGCTGACCAGAGCGTAACCGGTCCGGCGACGGTGACGCTGGATGGCTCGGCTTCCACCGATCCGGATGGCGATGCCATCACCTACAAGTGGACGCAGATCTCTGGTCCATCCGTGACCATCACCAACAGCACCAAAGCGAAAGCGACCTTTAACGTTGCCGCTGTCACCAGTAACCAGACTCTGGCGTTCCGCCTGACGGTTACTGACGCGAAAGGGTTGAGCAGCACCGCTGACGTCCAGGTCGTGAACAAAGCGCCGAAAGCAAACCAGGTGCCGGTCGTGAACCAGATGGAAGCCGTGACGCTGGAAGCGGGCCAGAGCTACTCTCTGCACGCGCAGGCGAGCGATCCAGATGGCGACGCGCTGACCTACTCCTGGAGCGTTCCTGCGAATATGCAGGCGACAGGCGCAGACACCGCGAACCTGAACATCACCGCGCCGGACGTGGACACGGAATCAACTTACACGCTGACCGTGGTGGTAAGCGATGGCAAGTCCAGCGTACAGACTAACGTACTGGTAACGGTAACGCCTAAAGCGGCTGAAACGCCGTCTGACGAAGGCAATACCCCTTCCGATGAAGGCAACACGCCGTCTGACGAAGGTAACACGCCGTCTGACGAAGGTAACACCCCATCCGATGAAGGTAACACGCCGTCTGACGAAGGTTCTGCCACCAATAGCTGCGATAACCCTGTTGACGCCAATGCCAGTAAGTATGCTGCCTGGAGCGCAAGCAAGGTTTACAACGCCGGGAATACCGTCAGCTTCGACAACCTGGTCTGGAAAGCAAAATACTGGACTCAGGGCAACCAGCCGGGCTTCGGCGTGGATGCATGGGAGCTGGTCAGTCAGGTGAAATTCAACTGGCGCTCCGACGTGGTTTATAACGGCGGCGACATCACGACCTACAACGGTTACACCTACACCGCCAAATGGTGGACGAAGGGTGATAAACCGGGTAGCAGCGATGTATGGGTGAAAAAAGGCCCGGCGACTGACTGCCAGTAAGTCACTGCCATCACGATGCGGGTAAGAAACTTGCCCGCTATTACGGTCCACGTCCCGAGACGGACGTGGACCGTAAATCAGGAAACAGAGCAATAAGCGCGTAAGGAGACAATGAAAAAGAGCCGGACTGAAAATGAAAACGTTATTTTTATTGTTGCTGATAATAAGCCATAGCGTCTTTGCCAACTGCTGGGATAAAGCCGCCAGTTATTATCATGTGGATCCTTATCTGTTGTATGCCATTGCTAATGTTGAATCGGGAATGAATCCCAACGCGATTGGACAGAATAATGATGGCACGCGTGATGTCGGCCTGATGCAGATTAACAGCTCACATTTTTCCGAGCTGGAGCGAAAGGGCATCAATGAGTACCGGTTAATTACCGAGCCCTGTACCTCGATTATGGTTGGTGCATCGATATTATCCGGAATGATCAATATTTATGGCTATAACTGGGAGGCGGTCGGCGCCTATAACGCGGGACTGAAAAAAGAGAATTTCGCGCAGCGCATGGTCTATGCCCGTAAGGTCTGGAATAAATATCAGAAGTTAAAACGTAGCACCCGTAACCGTTATTATTATTGATTTTTATTTTTTGAAGAGTACCGACTGGTGTTCTTCATAAAACGAAAACTGCTCCCGGGTTTATTTATTAAATGATTAATAAATAAACCGCGAAACAAATTAACTTTTATAGACCCTTAATATCATTAAGAGGACCATTGAATATGAACAAAAGGACATTACTCAGTGTTCTTATTGCGGGCGCATGTGTTGCACCGTTTATGGCTCAGGCAACCCTGCTGCAGGCCAGCAGCGAACCTTACACCGTTAAGGCCAGCGATCTGCAGAAGAAAGAGCAGGAGTTGACCAACTTCCCGCTGATGGCTTCGGTGAAGTCAACCATCCGCACGCTGGACAACAGCCTGGTGGAACAAATTGAGCCGGGTAAATCGACAAATCCGGAAAACGTCAAGCGCGTGGAAGGGATTATCAAGGCCAGCGACTGGGATTACCTCTTCCCGCTGCGTGCGCCGGAATATACCTACAGCAACTTCCTGAAAGCGGTGGGTAAATTCCCGGCGCTGTGCCAGACCTATACCGATGGTCGTAACAGCGATGCCATCTGCCGTAAGTCTCTGGCAACCATGTTCGCGCACTTCGCGCAGGAAACCGGCGGCCACGAGTCCTGGCGTCCGGAAGCCGAGTGGCGTCAGGCGCTGGTTTACGTGCGTGAGATGGGCTGGAGCGAAGGTCAGAAGGGCGGCTACAACGGTGAATGTAACCCGGATGTCTGGCAGGGTCAGACCTGGCCGTGCGGTAAAGACAAAGATGGCGATTTCGTTAGCTACTTTGGTCGCGGTGCGAAACAGCTCTCCTATAACTACAACTACGGCCCATTCTCTGAAGCGATGTACGGCGACGTCCGCGTACTGCTGGACAAACCTGAGCTGGTGGCGGACACCTGGCTGAACCTTGCTTCCGCGATCTTCTTCTTCGCCTACCCGCAGCCGCCAAAACCGAGCATGCTGCAGGTTATCGACGGCACCTGGCAACCGAACGATCACGATAAGGCGAATGGTCTGGTACCGGGCTTCGGCGTGACCACGCAGATCATCAACGGCGGCGTGGAGTGCGGTGGCCCGACTGAGATCGCCCAGTCTCAAAACCGTATCAAATACTACAAAGAGTTCGCCAACTACCTGAAGGTGCCTGTTCCGTCTAATGAAGTGCTGGGCTGCGCCAACATGAAGCAGTTCGACGAAGGCGGTGCCGGCGCGCTGAAGATCTACTGGGAACAGGACTGGGGATGGAGCGCGGATACCCCCTCAGGCCAGACCTACTCTTGCCAGCTGGTGGGTTACCAGACGCCATTCAGCGCCTTTAAAGAGGGTGACTACACCAAATGCGTGAAGCATTACTTCAATGTCAACGTGGTGGGTGAAGAACGGAACTTCCGACGGCGGTAGCGTCACGCCAACGCCAACGCCGACCCCTGTCGACCCAACGGACGAAGGCAATACCACGCCGGTGCCTGACGATAACACCCCGGCTCCGGACGATAATACGCCAGCGCCGGTAAACCATGCGCCGGTAGCAAAAATCGCCGGTCCGGTGGGGGCTGTTGAAGCGGGTAAATCAGTTTCTCTGAACGCGTCTGGCTCGACTGACGAAGACGGTAACCACCTGACTTATACCTGGACGGCTCCGAACGGTCAGACCGTAAGCGGCGAAGATAAAGCGATTATTACCTTCAATGCGCCGGAAGTGGCTGCGGCAACGCAGTACCCGATCAACCTGACCGTCAGTGACGGCGAGCTGAGCAGCACCACCAGCTATACGCTGAACGTTCAGGCTAAGCAGACCGACGGCGGCCAGACCGGGACTTACCCGACCTGGACCTCCAAAACCAAATGGAAAGCGGGCGATATCGTGAACAACCGCGGCCAGCTGTTCCAGTGCAAACCTTATCCGTACAGCGGCTGGTGCAATAACGCGCCATCCTACTACGAGCCAGGTAAAGGGATTGCATGGCAGGACGCGTGGACAGCGCTGTAATCAGCAAAATAACAAACGGCAACCTTCGGGTTGCCGTTTTTTTCTCGTCGTAAAAATGCAGGACCCGATCTACCGATGAAGCTTCCCGTGATCCCGCAGCCACGCCGCCGTACGCGTAATCCCTTCATCCAGCGTCACGATCGGTTTGTACCCAAGCTCGTTCTCCGCTCGCGAAATATCCAGCGTGAAATCAAAGTTAAGCTTCGATACGCCGTAATGCGTCAGCGCAGGCTCTTTGGCCGATTTACTGCCAAAACGCTCCATGCTGCGGGCAATCATATCCAGCATTGGGTAAGGGACTGAACGGATGCGGCAGTCGATCTGCAGCTCGTCAATTAAGCGCTGCACAATGCTGCGCAGCGTGCAGGGTTCGCCGTTCGTGATGTTGTAGGCGCGACCGGAGATGAGCTTATCGCAGTCCGGCTGGCTTGCCAGCCACATGGCGTGGACGGCGTTTTTGTAATAGGTCATATCCACCAGCGCATCGCCGCCGCGCGGCAGCAGCACGCTGCCGTAGTGGTGCATCATCTGCGCCAGGCGCGGAATAAACACTTTGTCGTGCGGCCCGAACAGGCTCTGCGGACGTAAGACCGTAAAACGGGTGTGCGGGTTCGACTGTGCCAGCAGGTCAATTACCTCTTCGCTGGCCGCCTTGCTGCGGGCAAACTCGCAGGCGAAGCGAGCCGGACGGAAATCTTCCTGCACGTCACGATGGTGGTGATAGTCGAAATAGAGCGACGGTGACGAGATATGAATAAAGTTGCGCACGCCCCAGGCGACGGCCCATTCACCCAGACGACGGGTGGCCCGCACGTTGGCGAGATCGAAGGCTTCCTGGGTCCCCCATGGGGAGGTAAAACTGGAACAGTGCCACAGCGTGTCGATACCGGCGAGCATCACTTTCGCCTGCGAGGAGACCAGCTCCGTCAGGTCAGCATGGACGAACTCCGCGCCCATTTTTTGCAGCAGTTTTCCCATCGCTTCGTTGCGACCGGTAGCCCTGACGCTGATGCCCTTGTTGCGCAGAAATTCGACCGCATTTCGGCCTAAGCCGCTGGTCGCCCCGGTAACCAGTACCTTCATAGCTATCCACTGTGTTGAAAAGAATTTCGTGCGCATTCTTTCGTGAATTACGGCGCTATGCAATGGGAAAGGTGAAAGAAAGAGAGTTTTATTTAGATCTTTTCCGTCTTTTGTTCTGCCCGTTGCGCAATGCGTTTCGCCATCCCCCGGAAGATAAACAGGTGGGCAGGGATCATCAACAGCCAGTAGAACAGACCCGGCATTCCGTGGGGATGCCACCAGGCGCGGACGTCCAGTTCACGACAATCGCCTTTGTCTTTCAGGGTAAAGCAGAGCCGGCCCAGCCCCGGGGCTTTCATGCCGAACAGCATCGCCAGCTGTTTTTCCGGCTCGACGATGATGACCTTCCAGCTGTCGACCGCATCGCCCACCTCAAGATACGGGCGTGCCGGGCGGCCTTTTGCCAGCCTGTGCCCCACCAGCAGATCCATTGCCCCGCGCGTTTGCCAGAGGATATTGCCGAAGAAATAACCGTCTTTGCCGCCAATCTGGTTCACCACCTCCCACAGCGCGGCCAGGCTGGCGTGGGTTTTCACCGTGCAGCCCGCCTGTTTCGGGTAATAGCCGTACTCCGGGCGCCAGCGGGCAAACGCCTGGGCGTCGTAACCCCAGTCGCTGGAGTTCACCAGCTGCTCTTCTTCTTTCAGCGTATTGCGCACGGCATCATCAAAGCGGATCAGGTCCTGTGGAATGAGTGCCCGCAGTTCGCGATCGTCCGCCAGTAAATCGTGTTTGAGCCCCTGGATCAGCGCTTTGGCGGTCGTCGGCGGCACCGAGGTGATCACATTCAAAAACCACACCGAAATCCAGCGGGTCGGAAAGGGGATGGGGATCAGCCAGCGGCGGCGGCCGCTGACGCGCATGAAATGCTCGAACTGCTCCTGATAGCTCAGCACTTCAGGACCTGCCGCCTCGAGCACGCGGTGTTGCTCCGCCGGGTGATCCAGCAGGGCCACCAGATAATGCAGTAAATTCTCAAGCGCAATCGGCGTGGTGCGCGAGCGCACCCAGCGCGGCGGCGTGAGCACCGGCAGGTTGTAAACCATATCGCGCATCACTTCGAAGGCGGCGGAGCCTGCGCCGACGATGATTCCGGCGCGCAGTTCAGTGACGGGGATATTCGCCCCGCGCAGGGTTTCAGCCGTCAGCTGACGGGCGCGCAGGTGATCGGACTGCTCGCGTTCAGGCGCCTGGAGCGAGCTTAAAAAAATGACCTGCTTCACCGGGGTTTGCAGCAGGGCATCGCGGACGTTCATCGCCACCTGCCGCTCGTGGGCGATAAAATCCCCGCCTTCGCCCATGCTGTGCACCAGGTAGTAAAGCGTGTCGACCCCTTCCAGCAGGGCGGGAAGTTCCTTCGGCCAGTTGAGGTCAACGCTGTGGCAGGTAACGCCAGGCAAACTAAGCTTTTGCAGGCGTTCGGTGTTGCGTGCCGCTGCCAGCACCTGGTGCCCCTGCTGGCTTAACGCCGCGGTGAGATGCTGACCGATGTACCCGCTGGCGCCGAGCACCAGAATTCGTTGCGGCACGTGATGCTCCTTATCGCTGTAAAAACGCCTGCCAGTGTTTCACCACGTCGGCCAGCTGCTCGCGGCTCACGTCGAGATGCATGACCAGGCGCACGACAGGTGAGGCGTTGATCAGCACGCCACGTGCTTTCATGAACTCGCCAAGCGCAGCGGCGCGATCCTCGCCCACGCGGACGAACAGCATATTGGTGTCGTGGCGCATCACGTCGGCGCCAATTTCGCGCAGCTGCGCCGCCATCCACGCGGCGTTGTCGTGATCGTCCTTCAGGCGCGCCACGTTGTTTTTCAGGGCATACAGCCCGGCCGCCGCCAGAATACCCGCCTGACGCATGCCGCCGCCGGTCATTTTACGCCAGCGGTTGGCGCGCTTGATATAGTCCGCGTTGCCCACCAGCAGAGAGCCCACCGGCGTGCCCAGCCCTTTAGAGAGGCAGATGGTGAACGAGTCGCAGTATTGCGCAATCTCTTTCAGCTCGCAGCCGTACTCCACGACGGCATTAAAGATGCGCGCGCCGTCAACGTGCAGGCCGAGCCGGCGCTCGCGGGTGAATTCCCACGCTGCTTTCAGGTATTCGCGCGGCAGCACTTTGCCGTTGTGGGTGTTTTCGAGGCTGAGCAGCCGGGTGCGGGCGAAGTGAATATCGTCGGCTTTGATTTTCGCCGCGACTTTATCGAGCGGCAGGGAGCCGTCCGGCGCGGCGTCAATCGGCTGCGGCTGAATGCTGCCGAGCACGGCGGCACCGCCGGCTTCATACAGATAGTTATGCGCGCCCTGGCCGACGATATACTCTTCACCGCGCTCGCAGTGGCTGAGCAGCGCGACCAGGTTAGCCTGCGTTCCGGTCGGCAGGAACAGCGCGGCCTCCTTGCCGCTCAGTTCAGCCGCGTAGCGCTGCAGTTCGTTAACCGTCGGGTCATCGCCGTAGACGTCGTCCCCTACCGGGGCGGCCATCATCTCTTCGAGCATGGCGCGGCTCGGGCGGGTTACGGTATCACTGCGTAAATCAATCATTTCACATCCCTTTATTTTAAGAGGTCGTGCGAAATGTTTTACCTGAGCCAGTTGGTTTTTGCCAGTTCGATCACCTCGTCGCCGCGCCCGCTGATGATGGCGCGCAGCATATACAGGCTAAAGCCTTTGGCCTGCTCAAGCTTGATCTGCGGCGGGATCGCAAGCTCCTCTTTGGCGACGACGACATCCACCAGCACCGGACCGTCGATGGAAAACGCACGCTGCAGGGCTTCGTCCACCTCTGAGGCTTTCTCCACGCGAATACCTGTGATGCCGCAGGCCTCGGCGATGCGCGCGAAGTTGGTGTCGTGCAGCTCGGTGCCGTCCGTGAGATAGCCTCCGGCCTTCATCTCCATCGCCACGAAGCCCAGCACGCTGTTGTTGAAAACCACGATTTTCAGCGGCAGCTTCATCTGTACCACCGACAGGAAATCCCCCATCAGCATGCTGAACCCGCCGTCGCCGCACATCGCCACTACCTGACGCTCCGGCGCCGTCGCTTTTGCGCCCAGCGCCTGCGGCATGGCGTTGGCCATCGAACCGTGGTTGAACGAGCCGAGCAGGCGGCGTTTTCCGTTCATCTTCAGATAGCGTGCCGCCCAGACGGTTGGCGTGCCCACGTCGCAGGTAAATATGGCATCGTCGTCAGCGAAATGGCTGATCTGCTGCGCCAGATACTGCGGGTGAATGGCTTTGTCGCTCGGTTTGGCGAGGTCGTCCAGCCCCTTGCGGGCGTCGCGATAGTCGCTCAGGGCTTTATCAAGGAACTTGCGGTCCGTTTTTTCTTCCAGCAGCGGCAGCAGGGCGGCAAGGGTGGATTTGATGTCGCCCATCAGCGCCATATCGACCTTGCTGTGCGCGCCGATGCTGGCCGGGTTGATATCAATCTGAATGATTTTCGCATCCGTCGGGTAGAACGCGCGATACGGGAACTGGGTACCCAGCAGGATCAGCGTGTCGGCGTTCATCATGGTGTGGAAGCCGCTGGAGAAACCGATCAGACCGGTCATCCCCACATCAAAGGGGTTGTCGTACTCGACGTGCTCTTTGCCGCGCAGGGCGTGGACAATCGGCGCTTTCAGCTTCCCGGCAAATTCAAGCAGCTCCTTGTGCGCGCCCGCGCAGCCGCTGCCGCACATCAGGGCGATATTGCTGGAGTAACGCAGCAGCTGAGCCAGCTTTTTCAGCTCTTCTTCCGCAGGGGTTACGACGGGCTGCGGGGCGTGATACCAGTGGGTGCTGGCCCCTTCCGGCGCGGCCTTGAGGGCCACATCGCCCGGGATAACGACCACAGAAACGCCGCGGTTCAGCACGGCCTTGCGCATGGCGATCGCCAGCACCTGCGGGATCTGCTCCGGGGATGAAACCAGCTCGCAATAGTGGCTGCATTCACGGAACAGCTCCTGCGGATGCGTCTCCTGAAAATAGCCGCTGCCGATTTCGGAAGAGGGGATATGGGCGGCAATCGCCAGCACCGGCACGTGGTTACGGTGACAGTCGAACAGCCCGTTAATCAGATGCAGGTTGCCGGGACCGCACGATCCGGCGCAGACGGCCAGTTCGCCCGTGAGCTGTGCTTCAGCGCCTGCGGCGAAGGCGGCAACCTCTTCATGACGGGTAGGCATCCATTCGATAGTCTTCATCTTGTTGAGGCTGTCGCTAAGTCCGTTCAGGGAATCGCCGGTTACGCCCCAGATACGTTTCACGCCAGCCTGTTCGAGCGTTTTCGCAATATATGCAGCCACGGTTTGTTTCATGGTTGTCCGTCTCCTTTTTGTGATATCGCTTACAAGCTTAGAAGAAAGTCTCCGTATTGCCCGTCATCTCCCCCCAATTAAAAGGTGCTTTTCACGCGCAATTATTCGGCATAATCTGGTTGTACCTCGGTGAAAACAGGAATCATTTCAAATGGTTAAATCATTGTTAATTGCTGTTAATGAAAAGCTATCGTGCGACGATCTTGGCAAACTCTTGTTACGACTTGCCGTCGGCGGGCTGATGCTTTTTCACGGTTTGCACAAGCTTTTTGGCGGCGTGGGCTTTATCAGCGGCATGCTGGTGGAAAAAGGGCTACCGGGATTTATCGCCTACGGCGTGTTGGTTGGAGAAGTGGTGGCACCGGTTCTGATTATTGTCGGGCTCTTTACGCGTCCGGCCGCGCTGGTGCTGGCCTTTACGATGATTGTGGCGTGGCTGATGGTGGGAATGGGTGAAACGCTCGCCCTTGATAAGGTGGGCGCATGGGCGATTGAAAGCCTGGTGTACTTCTTTATCGGCTCTCTGGCGATCGCGTTTTTAGGGGCGGGGCGGTTTGCGCTGGGTAAAGCACCCGCGTGGCGGTAGGGTTGTTGTCGGTCGGGTAAACGCAGTGCCACCCGACAAAAAGCCCGGTGGCGTTGACGCTTACCGGGCCTACGATCGAAAGTTGACCGTTTATGCGAGGACGAGATCGCCCTGCGGATGGCACGAGCACGCCAGCACGTAACCCTCGGTAATTTCCGCATCGGACAGCGTCATGGTGCTGGTGACGGTATACTCTCCGGAAACCACCTTCGTCTTACAGCAGCCGCACACGCCCGCGCGGCAGGCCGCCGCTACCGGCACCTTGTTGCTTTCCAGCGCCTCCAGCAGCGTGGTTCCCACGCGACCAAAGAAGGTCTGCGCAGGCTGCAGCTTGGTGAACTTAACGCCGCCGGTGGCCGCTTCCGCCACCGGCGTGAAGAACTGCTCTTTGAAGAAGCGGGTCACGCCAAGCGCTTTCACCTCTTTTTCCACGATATCCATGTACGGCGCCGGGCCGCAGGTCATCACGGTGCGGTTCGCGATATCCGGCACGCTTTGCAGGAGCTCGCGGCTCAGGCGACCGGGCACAAAGCCGTGGGTCGCGTTGTGCTCCGCCACCAGCGTCACCGGATAATTACGCCACTCCCCGGCAAAAATCACATCTTCCGGGGAACGGACGCTGAAGATCGCCTGCACGTCGGCCTGCGGGCGGTTCTTCGCCAGCCAGCGGCGCATCGACATAATCGGCGTTACGCCACAGCCCGCCGCCAGCAGCAGGAATTTATCGTCTGCTTTGTCGTCACAGGTGAAATCGCCTTGCGCGTCAGACAGCCAGATATAATCCCCGCGCTTGACGTCCCGCGTCAGCCACTGCGAGCCCGCGCCGTCGTCAATACGACGGACGGTGAGCGTAATGTACTCGCTCACGCCCGGCGTGGAGGAGATCGTGTAGGCGCGCAGCGTATCCGACGAATTGCGAACGCTGACCAGCGCATACTGGCCTGCACGGTACGGATAGTAGTCGTGGCACAGCAGCGACAGCGTCCACACATCCGGCGTCTCCTGATGGATGTGATGAACCTGCATCCGCCACGGACATTGTGAGGTTGGCATGGTCATGAATAACTCCTTACGCGCTCAGCAGCTGTTTCATATCATCTTCAACGTTGGTCACGGAACGCAGGCCGAATTTCTCGTTCAGCACGGCCAGCAGGTCCGGCGTCAGGAAGCCCGGCGCGGTCGGTCCGGTCACGATGTTGGTGACGCCGAGAGAGAGCAGGGTCAGCAGGATGACTATCGCCTTCTGCTCAAACCATGACAGCACCAGCGACAGCGGCAGGTCGTTCACGCCGCAGCCCAGTTTCTCCGCCAGGGTGACCGCCAGAATGATGGCCGAGTAAGCATCGTTACACTGGCCCGCATCGATCAGGCGCGGCAGACCTTCGATGTCGCCGAAATCCAGCTTGTTGAAACGGTATTTGCCGCACGCCAGGGTCAGGATCAGGCAGTCTTCCGGCACGCGGGTGGCGAAATCGGTGAAATAGTTACGCTCGCCGCGCGCGCCGTCGCAGCCGCCGACGAGGAAGATGTGGCGCAGCTTTTCACGGCTGACGAGATCGATCAGCGAATCAGCGGCACCCAGCAGGGTTTCACGACCAAATCCGACGGTGATGAGATGTGGGATCTCGCTGTACGGGAAGCCCGCCATCTGCTGCGCCTGGGCGATAACCGGACCGAAATCGTCACCTTCAAGATGGCTCACGCCCGGCCAGCCGACGATGCTGCGGGTCCAGATGCGGTCATCGTACGCGCCGACGGTCGGGTCGATGATGCAGTTAGAGGTCATCACGATAGGGCCAGGGAAGCGGGCGAACTCCACCTGCTGGTTTTGCCAGCCGCTGCCGTAGTTACCGATCAGATGCTTAAATTTACGCAGTTCCGGGTAGCCGTGTGCCGGCAGCATTTCGCCGTGGGTATAAACGTTAACGCCGGTGCCTTCGGTTTGCTTCAGCAGGTTGTAGAGATCTTTCAGGTCGTGACCGGAAATCAGAATGCACTTGCCTTCGGTTGCCTTGACGTTGACCTGCGTCGGCGTCGGGTGGCCGTAGGTGCTGGTTTCACCGGCGTCAAGAATGCTCATCACGCGGAAGTTCATCTGGCCGATTTCCATTGAGCATTCCAGCAGGGCATTCATATCGGCAGGCCAGGTACCCAGCCACGCCATGATTTTGTGGTACTGGGCGTAAATCTCATTGTCGTACTGACCCAGAACGTGCGCGTGTTCCATATAGGCCGCAGCGCCTTTCAGGCCGTACAGGCACAGCAGGCGCAGGCCGAGAATGTTCTCGCCAATCGCCGCTTTGTCTTTATTCGGGGTGAACTCTGCCGCCTGACGCTGGAGGTCGCCGAGATCGTCGCTGACCAGCTGCAGTTCAGACATCGGGTTTTCCACGCGGGCGCTGGCGTCCGCCTTCAGGCACTGGGCTTTCAGCGCTTCACGCAGGGCAATCGCTTCGCGGGCATAGCCGACAATGCGCGGAGAGTCGAAGTTAACGTTGGTCAGCGTGGAGAAGAAGGCGCGCGGGGCGAAGCTGTCGACGTAGTGGTCGACAATGCCGTATTCGCGGGCTTTGAACGCCCATGCGGAAAGGCCTTGCAGGGCGGCAATCAGCAGGTCCTGCAGGTCAGATGTTTCTGCGGTTTTGCCGCACATACCCTGTGCGTAAGAGCAGCCATTGCCTGCCGGGGTACGGATGGTTTGTTCACATTGCACACAAAACATAATCACACCTGTTAAAGTTATATTTAATATACATGTTTAAGGTTATGCCTGTGCCAGAACGGAGAAAAGGGCTTTCTGCTACAAAATAGAGGGAGATTGATTTAGCGCAATTTTGGCGGCAGGAAACCTACCGCCAAAGAAGTATCAGGCAGAGAAGAAGGCCATCATGACCGGAACCAGCAGGCTTAAAATAAAGCCGTGCACGATAGCCGCGGGAACCATCTCCAGCCCTCCTGAGCGTTGTAGTACCGGCAGGGTAAAGTCCATCGACGTTGCGCCGCACAGGCCCAGCGCGGTAGAACGACTGCGGCGAACCAGGCTCGGGATCAGCATGATGGCAATCAGCTCGCGCGCCAGATCGTTAAAGAAGGCGGCGCTGCCGATTACCGGGCCGAATGATTCGGTCAGCAGAATACCGGAGAGCGAATACCAGCCAAAACCGGATGCCATCGCCAGGCCGGTTTTCAGCGGCAGATCGAGAATAAAGGCGTTGATGACGCCCGCCACCATTGAACTGGCGACAACCATAACGGCAACCATCATCCCCCGACGGTTCAGGACAATTTGTTTTAGCGTCATGCCATTATTTCGTAGCTGAATACCAATCAGGAACAGGAGGAAGATCAGCGTATATTCACTGGCCTCTGTCGCGTGCTGTAAAAATGCCCAACCTGTCAGCCCAAGAAGAAAACCGATCACCACGACGCCGCATAATTTTAATGATTCAAGCGCCATTGCAATTCGAGAAGGGAGCTTTTCCTGATGATAGTTATTTTTCCATGGAATAGTGCGTTCCAGCCACAGCAGCGCGGCAATATTGCACAGCAAAATAACCACCACGGTGACGACAGAATAATGGAGGATGGAGAGTAAATTCGCCGACAGGTTGTCCAGAAATGCCAGGCTAATCCCCATAAAGAAAAGAATAACGTAGACAATCCAGCTCAGGAATCGATTAATGAGCCTTAATGCGGATTCACGATGCAGCGGAATAAGATAGCCCACGATCAAGGGCAGCAAAATGATGAGGAGTCCTGAAAACATGAACAGCCGGTCCTTTTGAGTATCGGTTAAGCGCCAGTGACACTACCCAATAAAGGCTGTTCAGTAAAGCGGCAAAAGAAAGCCGGGTGGCGGCTACGCCTTACCCGGCTTGTGTCTATGTGGGGTGTGCGGCCTGTGGCCCTCACCGCGGCCCTCTCCCACGGGGAGAGGGAGGGAAAGATTAATCGCGTTTTTCCAGCAGGGTGCGATACAGCACGCCACCCAGGATACCGCCGATAATTGGCATCACCCAGAACAGCCACAGCTGCTCAAGCGCCCAGCCGCCCTGGAAGATGGCGAGGGCGGTGCTGCGTGCCGGGTTAACGGAGGTGTTGGTGACCGGAATAGAAATCAGGTGGATAAGCGTCAGCGCCAGACCAATGGCAATCGGGGCAAAACCGGCTGGCGCGTGTTTGTCCGTTGCGCCGTGGATCACCAGCAGGAAGCCGGCGGTCAGCACGATTTCAATCACGATGGCAGACAGCATGGAGTAACCGCCCGGAGAGTGTTCGCCGAAGCCGTTAGAGGCAAAGCCGCTGGCCGCCGCGTCGAAGCCGGCTTTACCGCTGGCAATCACGTACAGAACGCCCGCCGCAATAATACCGCCAACTACCTGCGCCACAATGTAGCCAATTACGTCTTTCGCCGGGAAACGGCCGCCCGCCCATAAACCTAACGTCACAGCCGGGTTAAAATGACCGCCGGAAATATGTCCCACGGCAAATGCCATGGTTAATACGGTTAAGGAAGGTGCGAACAAGTTCCTGATATGAGATCATCATATTCATCCGGAGCGCATCCCAGAGGGACATCATGAGCCATCAACTCACCTTCGCCGATAGTGAATTCAGCACTAAGCGCCGTCAGACCCGAAAAGAGATTTTCCTCTCCCGCATGGAGCAGATTCTGCCATGGCAGAATATGACCGCTGTCATCGAGCCGTTTTATCCCAAGGCGGGCAATGGCCGACGGCCCTATCCGCTGGAGACCATGCTGCGTATTCACTGCATGCAGCATTGGTACAACCTGAGCGACGGTGCCATGGAAGATGCCCTGTACGAAATCGCCTCCATGCGCCTGTTTGCCCGATTATCCCTGGATAGCGCCCTGCCGGATCGCACCACCATCATGAATTTCCGCCACCTGCTCGAGCAGCATCAACTGGCCCGTCAATTGTTCAAGACCATCAATCGCTGGCTGGCCGAAGCAGGCGTCATGATGACCCAAGGCACTTTGGTGGATGCCACCATCATTGAGGCACCCAGCTCGACCAAGAACAAAGAGCAGCAACGCGATCCGGAGATGCATCAGACCAAGAAAGGCAATCAGTGGCACTTTGGCATGAAGGCCCACATTGGTGTCGATGCCAAGAGTGGCCTGACCCACAGCCTGGTCACCACCGCGGCCAACGAGCATGACCTCAATCAGCTGGGTAATCTGCTTCATGGAGAGGAGCAATTTGTCTCAGCCGATGCCGGCTACCAAGGAGCGCCACAGCGCGAGGAGCTGGCCGAGGTGGATGTGGACTGGCTGATCGCCGAGCGTCCCGGCAGGGTAAAAACCTTGAAGCAGCATCCGCGCAAGAACAAAACGGCCATCAACATCGAATACATGAAAGCCAGCATCCGTGCCAGGGTGGAGCACCCGTTTCGCATCATCAAGCGGCAGTTCGGCTTCGTGAAAGCCAGATACAAGGGGCTGCTGAAAAACGATAACCAACTGGCGATGTTATTCACCCTGGCCAACCTGTTTCGGGTGGACCAAATGATACGTCAGTGGGAGAGATCTCAGTAAAAACCGGAAATAACGCCAGAAATGGTGGAAAAAATAGCCTAAATAGGCTGATTCGATGTGTTTGCGGGAAAAAAATCGGCCCAGATCCGCGAAATTTTAATCAGCGAGTCAGCTTGGGAAGAAATGACCTGCTTATTCGCACCTTCCTTAAACCAAACGCCAGCGCGACGCCGACAAAACCGATACCTAATTCCGGGAATGCTGCTGCCAGAACGGCGCTACCGCAGCCACCAAATACCAGCCAGAATGTACCAAAGCATTCTGCTGCCAATTTTCTAAACATAACCACCTCAAATAATTTTCCGCACGCTTTCCCGCGCACGGGATATATCGCCATAAAGGGATGACGACTCAAAGAGCCCGTATTTTAAAAACCAACAACACCCCTTCGCCACTTAAATAAATTCGATTAATTTGATTTAAGGCAATGTGATGTCAATCCTTGTTCAAATCAGCGGTAAATAGAGCATAGACCAATTTGCGGGCGGTAGTATCTTGTGAGATGTGGGTTATTTCAAATGAAACCTGATGGATAAATTCTGAATTTTTCGTGCTTCCGCCAGGATATGGAGGCGGATTGCAGTGTCAAGCCCGTGTGCATCCCGCTATACTGCTGATTACTTGAAGGAAAAAGTGATCATATCGCGGGGGATTTATGCTTCTCGAACGTGTGGAAATTGTCGGGTTTCGCGGTATTAACCGCCTGTCGCTGCAGCTGGAGCAGAACAACGTCCTGATCGGCGAGAACGCGTGGGGTAAGTCCAGCCTGCTGGATGCATTGACGCTACTGCTTTCGCCCGAAGACGATCTGTATCACTTCGTTCGCGACGATTTCTGGTTTCCGCCCGGCGACGTAACGGGACGCGAGAAGCACCTGCATATCATCCTGACGTTCCGCGAATCCGAGCCCGGACGTCACCGCGTGCGTCGCTTCCGCCCGCTGTCACCCTGCTGGGTGCCGTGCGACGACGGTTTCCACCGGATTTTCTATCGGCTTGAAGGCGAGATGGCGGAGAACGAGGGGGTACTCACCCTGCGTGATTTTCTCGATGAGAAAGCCAACCCGATCCCGCTCGACAATATCGACGATCTTGCCCGCCACCTGATCCGCCTGACGCCGGTGTTACGCCTGCGCGATGCGCGCTTTATGCGGCGTATTCGTAACGGAACCGTACCCAATATGCCGGAAGTGGAAGTCACCGCCCGCGAGCTGGATTTTCTGGCCAGAGAGCTGGTGTCGCGTCCGCAGAATCTTACCGATGGTCAAATTCGTCAGGGGTTGTCCGCAATGGTGCAACTCCTGGAGCACTATTTTTCCGAGCAGGGAACCTCGGAGTCGCGCCACCGTCTGATGCGCCGCCGCTCTCATGATGAGCAGCGAAGCTGGCGTTATCTCGACATCATTAACCGGATGATCGACCGGCCCGGCGGCCGTACCCATCGGGTGATTTTGCTGGGTCTGTTTTCAACGCTTCTGCAGGCCAAAGGCACCGTTCGTCTTGACCGGGACGCCCGGCCTCTGCTGCTGGTGGAAGACCCGGAAACGCGCCTGCATCCCATCATGCTCTCCGTGGCATGGCATCTGCTGAACCTGCTGCCGCTCCAGCGCATTACGACCACCAATTCCGGAGAGTTATTATCGCTGACGCCGGTTGAACACGTCTGTCGCCTGGTGCGTGAATCCTCCCGCGTCTCCGCTTTCCGGCTTGGGCCGGGCGGTTTGAATGCGGAAGACGGGCGGCGCATCGCGTTTCATATTCGCTTTAACCGGGCGTCGTCGCTCTTTGCCCGCTGCTGGCTGCTGGTGGAGGGGGAAACGGAAACCTGGGTCATCAACGAGCTGGCGCGCCAGTGCGGCCACCACTTTGATGCGGAAGGCATTAAGGTAATCGAATTCGCCCAGTCGGGATTAAAGCCGCTGATAAAATTCGCCCGCCGGATGGGGATCGAGTGGCACGTTCTGGTAGACGGTGATGAGGCGGGTAAAAAATATGCCTCGACCGTGCGGAGCCTGCTGAATAACGAGCGCGAGGAAGAGCGCGACCATTTAACCATGCTCCCCGCGATGGACATGGAACACTTTATGTATCGTCAGGGGTTCGACGACGTCTTCCACCGCATTGCCATGGTACCGGTCGATGTCCCGATGAACATGCGGCGGGTGATCGCCAAAGCCATTCACCGTTCGTCAAAACCGGATTTAGCCATTGAAGTGGCGACGGAAGCGGGCAGGCGGGGCGTGGAGGCGGTACCGACCCTGTTACGGAAGATGTTCTCCCGCGTGCTGTGGCTGGCACGCGGGAAAGCGGATTAGCGTTGGGTCGCCTGTTTCATCTGCTGAATCAGGCTATCCAGCAGCGCGTAGCGGCGGCGATATTCGGAGCGTTTTTTGCTGGCGATCTCTTCCATCGGTTTACGCGGCATGACGAGTGGCAGCATAAAATTACCGTTATCCTGCTTTTCACCGCCGATGGAGAGCCAGAAACTGTCGTAATCGGCCAACAGTTTGCCCTCTTTTTTCTTGCGGTAGCGCCAGCTGCGATAAATATGGGTATCGTTACTGACGGCGACAATCTGCTCTACCGGGAACGCGGCGCCGAGCGTCATGGCGGCCTCGACCAGCAGACGTTTCGGGAACAGGCCGTGGCAGGCTTTCGTCGCTCCCTGGATCAGCTCATGGGGAACATGCGCTTTTGCGCCCTGCAAGCCGCCAATGAACAGCGTCGATTTTCCCTCAAACTGGCATAGCGTAAAGGTCATCTCCGCCAGCGCCGTATTTTGACTGTCACAGAAAACGAGGGTAGCTTCTCCCTCTTTATCCATAAACGCGTCGGCACACAGGCGGACGGTAAATTGCTGTTCATCTTTTCCGGTTAAGGTCAGCAGAGTCACGCCCTGCTTTGAAAGGTAACCCTTTGTCAGCGTCGCCGGCAGCTGGCGGCACATCATCTGATAGTGCCAGGACAGCGATTCCAGCACACGCTGTCGATCCATATTGACCGTTAACCACGGACGATGAAGGCGGCAGGGCAGCCCAGGCTGAACCTGGAGCATTTGCATCAGGTGCGGATGTTTCGCAAGATCAGACAGCAGTCGAGCGGTGCTGAGCGGTGTCGCCAGTGAGCGCAGCATGAACTTGCGTCGATAGGCGGGTTTTTCCCATGCCAGCCCGGGTGCGATCTCACCGAAAGCCAGGTTTTTGAAGAGCTGCCAGCCGGATTTTGGCTGCGGCAGGTTTGAAAGTGATGTATCGACGATAGAAGACATGGTAGATCCTGATCCTTTTGGAATATCGCTATTTCAGCAGGAGAAATGTCAACATCTCGTAAACAAATTAGGACGATTTCGGAGAACAGGGCTTTCGTTGAAGAGTCGTTTAGTTAGAATCAACGCTTATCATTGCCAGAACATTTATTTGGAATATTTATGAACCTCAAGGGAAAACGCAGAACGCTGTTTCTGCTGCTGGCGGTCGTGGTTTTAGCCGGTGGGTACTGGCTATGGCAGGTGCTGAATGCGCCGGCGCCGCAGTATCAGACGCTGATTGTTCGCCCGGGCGAACTGCAGCAAAACGTCCTCGCGACGGGCAAGCTTGACGCGCTGCGCAAGGTTGACGTCGGCGCTCAGGTCAGCGGCCAGCTGAAAACGCTGTCGGTTGAGATTGGCGACAAGGTGAAAAAAGGCCAGCTGCTCGGCGTTATCGATCCTGAGCAGGCTGAGAACCAGATCCGCGAGGTGGAAGCCACGCTGATGGAGCTGCGCGCGCAGCGTGCCCAGGCGCTGGCAGAACGTAACCTGGCTCAGGTAACGTTGACCCGTCAGCAGGCGCTGGCCAAAACCCAGGCTATTTCGAAACAGGATTTAGATACTGCCACCACTGAACTGGCGGTGAAACAGGCGCAAATTGGCACGATTGACGCGCAGATCAAACGCAATCAGGCCTCGCTGGATACGGCAAAAACCAACCTCGACTACACCAAAATCGTCGCGCCAATGGCGGGTGAAGTGACCCAGATCACCACGCTGCAGGGCCAGACGGTGATTGCCGCGCAGCAGGCGCCGAACATTCTGACCCTGGCGGACATGAGCACCATGCTGGTCAAAGCCCAGGTCTCAGAGGCGGATGTGATCCATCTTAAGCCGGGGCAGAACGCCTGGTTTACGGTGCTTGGCGACCCGCAGACGCGCTACGAAGGCATGCTGAAGGACATTCTGCCGACGCCGGAGAAAGTTAACGACGCAATTTTTTACTATGCCCGCTTTGAGGTGCCAAACCCGCAGGGCGTGCTGCGTCTGGACATGACCGCACAGGTGCATATCCAGCTGACCGGCGTGAAGAACGTGCTGACCATTCCGCTCTCTGCGCTCGGCGAGTCCGCCGGTGATAGTCGTTATAAAGTGAAAGTGCTGCGCAACGGCGAAACGCGCGAGCGCGAGGTCGTGATCGGCGCGCGCAACGACACCGACGTGGTGGTGGTGAAAGGACTGGAAGAGGGCGAGGAGGTTGTTGTCAGCGAAACCCTGCCCGGAGCCGCTAAATGACGGCGCTGCTTGAGCTAAATAACATTCGTCGCAGCTATCCGTCAGGCGACGGCACGGTGGAGGTGCTGAAGGGCATCTCCCTGCGCGTGGAGGCGGGCGAGATGGTGGCGATTGTCGGCGCGTCGGGTTCCGGTAAATCGACGCTGATGAACATTCTCGGCTGTCTGGATAAACCGACCAGCGGGACCTATCGCGTGGCCGGGACGGATGTCTCCACGCTGGACGGCGACGCGCTGGCGAAGCTGCGCCGGGAACACTTCGGCTTTATTTTCCAGCGTTACCATCTGCTTTCTCACCTTAACGCGGCCCAGAACGTGGAAGTGCCCGCGGTGT
This sequence comes from Enterobacter sp. QK-SA4, assembly GCF_056856775.1. NCBI lineage: Bacteria > Pseudomonadati > Pseudomonadota > Gammaproteobacteria > Enterobacterales > Enterobacteriaceae > Enterobacter > Enterobacter sp. QK-SA4. Next base: position 3,224,238 of record NZ_JBXFXH010000007.1, on the reverse strand, counting down.
ATGCGGGCGTCGAACGGAAAAAGCGCCTTGAGCGCGCGCAGATGCTGCTGACGCGTCTGGGGCTGGCGGAGCGGGTGGAGTACCAGCCGTCGCAGCTGTCCGGCGGCCAGCAGCAGCGCGTGAGTATTGCCCGGGCACTGATGAACGGCGGGCAGGTGATCCTCGCGGATGAACCGACCGGCGCGCTCGACAGCCATTCCGGCGAAGAGGTGATGGCGATCCTGCACCAGCTTCGCGATCGGGGGCACACCGTCATTATCGTGACCCACGATCCGCAGGTGGCGGCGCAGGCGGAGCGAATCATTGAGATCCACGACGGCGAGCTGGTCAGCAATCCACCGCCGCGTGAGTCCAGGGCTGCGGCGCCGAAAGAAGCGCTACCGGCATCAACCGGCTGGGGACAGTTCTCCAGCGGCTTTCGCGAAGCGCTGACCATGGCCTGGCTGGCGATGGCGGCTAACAAAATGCGCACCCTGCTGACGATGCTCGGCATCATTATCGGTATCGCCTCGGTGGTATCGATCGTGGTGGTGGGCGACGCGGCCAAGCAGCTGGTGTTGGCCGATATCCGCGCCATCGGCACTAATACCATTGACGTCTATCCGGGCAAAGATTTTGGTGACGACGAGCCGCAGTATCAGCAGGCGCTGAAGTATGACGATCTGGCGGCAATTCAGAAGCAGCCGTGGGTGAACTCCGCCACGCCTGCGGTTTCGCAGAACCTGCGTCTGCGCGTGGGCAACGTTGACGTGGCCGCCAGCGCTAACGGCGTCAGCGGAGACTACTTCAACGTCTACGGCATGACCTTCAGCGAAGGCGCCACCTTCAACGCCGAGCAGCTGGCGGGCCGGGCGCAGGTGGTGGTACTGGACGCGAACTCGCGCAGGCAGCTCTTCCCCAATAAAGCCAGCGTGGTAGGCGAAGTGATCCTGGTCGGCAACATGCCTGCCACGGTCATCGGCGTGGCGGAAGAGAAGCAGTCGATGTTCGGCAGCAGCAAGATCCTGCGCGTCTGGCTGCCCTACACCACCATCTCCGGGCGGATTATGGGGCAGTCCTGGCTCAACTCCATCACCGTGCGCGTGAAGGAGGGCTACGACAGCGCGCTCGCCGAACAGCAGCTTGAGCGACTGTTAACCCTGCGCCACGGGAAGAAAGATTTCTTCACCTGGAATATGGACGGCCTCTTGAAAACGGCGGAAAAGACCACACGTACTCTTCAGCTGTTTCTCACGCTGGTGGCGGTGATCTCGCTGGTCGTCGGCGGCATTGGGGTGATGAATATCATGCTGGTGTCGGTCACCGAGCGCACGCGAGAGATCGGTATTCGCATGGCGGTCGGCGCCCGGGCCAGCGATGTGCTGCAGCAGTTTTTGATTGAGGCGGTTCTGGTGTGTCTGGTCGGCGGGGCGATGGGCATTGCGCTCTCGATGATGATCGCGTTTGCGCTCCAGCTCTTTTTACCCGGCTGGGAGATTGGCTTCTCGCCGGTTGCCATTATCACCGCGTTTTTGTGTTCGACCTTTACCGGCATTTTGTTTGGCTGGTTGCCCGCCCGCAACGCGGCGCGGCTGGATCCGGTGGACGCGCTGGCTCGGGAATAACCCGAAAATAAAAATGCCAGCCGATCGGGCTGGCATTTTGACTGCGGGATGTACACAATAAAACAGAGAGCTATGCAACCGTCTCTGCTTCAACGGGTACGATTAGGCTTGCATGATTGCCTTTTGGTCCCTGATGTACATCGAACCGGACGGACTGCCCGGCTTTGAGCGTTCTGTAACCATCCATCTGAATGGTGGAATAGTGAGCGAAGATATCCTCGCCGCCGCCTTCGGGGCAGATGAAGCCAAACCCTTTGGCGTTGTTGAACCACTTAACAGTACCCATTTCCATGCTTCGACATCCTTCGTAAATCTTATAAGTTAAGATGGAATGAACCGGTGGTGGAGTGGGGGCTGTTCAAAACCTCGCCATCTCACGCTTGTACAATTTAGAGAAACGAAAGAAGTCGTCAAGCGTTTGGCGCTGGAGATGGGACAATAATCAACCAAAGTTTGAAGCAGTTAACGCTATTGCAACAGTTTGTGACAGACATCGCGGATGACAGTAATAGATGATTGTTATCTAACATCTGAGGTAGATTCAAAGTGGTTATGCATAATGGGTAAGACCAACGATTGGCTGGATTTCGACCAGCTGGCGGAAGACAAAGTGCGCGACGCGCTAAAACCGCCATCTATGTATAAAGTTATGTTAATGAACGATGATTACACGCCGATGGAATTTGTTATTGACGTGCTACAAAAGTTCTTTTCTTATGATGTAGAACGTGCAACGCAACTGATGCTTACCGTTCATTATCGTGGCAAAGCTATCTGCGGCATCTTTACAGCCGAAGTGGCGGAAACCAAAGTGGCGATGGTGAACGACTATGCGAGGGAGAACGAGCATCCGTTGCTGTGTACGCTGGAAAAGGCCTGATAAGGCATAAAATTGGGGGAGGTGCCTATGCTCAATCAAGAACTGGAACTCAGTTTAAATATGGCTTTCGCCAGAGCGCGTGAGCACCGACATGAGTTTATGACCGTCGAGCATTTACTGCTCGCACTGCTTAGCAACCCATCTGCCCGCGAAGCGCTGGAAGCCTGCTCCGTGGATCTGGTGGCGCTACGTCAGGAACTCGAAGCCTTCATCGAACAAACCACACCGGTGCTGCCAGCCAGTGAAGAAGAGCGCGACACGCAGCCGACGCTCAGCTTCCAGCGCGTGCTGCAGCGCGCGGTATTCCACGTCCAGTCTTCCGGGCGTAGCGAAGTGACTGGCGCAAACGTCTTAGTCGCCATCTTCAGCGAGCAGGAGTCACAGGCTGCCTACCTGCTGCGCAAACACGAAGTCAGCCGCCTCGACGTGGTTAACTTTATTTCTCACGGAACGCGCAAAGACGAGCCTAACCAGGCATCGGATTCCAGCAATCAGGTCAATAACAATGAAGAGCAAGCAGGCGGGGAGGATCGTATGGAAAACTTCACCACCAATCTTAACCAGCTTGCTCGCGTTGGCGGTATCGACCCGCTGATTGGTCGCGATAAAGAGCTGGAGCGCGCGATCCAGGTGCTGTGCCGTCGCCGCAAGAACAACCCGCTGCTGGTGGGTGAGTCAGGCGTGGGTAAAACCGCGATTGCCGAAGGGCTTGCCTGGCGCATTGTCCAGGGTGACGTGCCGGAAGTGATTGCCGACTGCACCATCTACTCGCTGGATATCGGCTCGCTGCTGGCGGGCACTAAATACCGCGGTGATTTTGAAAAACGCTTCAAGGCGCTGTTAAAACAGCTGGAGCAGGACACCAACAGCATCCTGTTTATCGATGAGATCCACACCATCATCGGCGCAGGTGCGGCCTCCGGTGGCCAGGTGGATGCCGCGAACCTGATCAAACCGCTGCTCTCCAGCGGCAAGATCCGCGTGATTGGCTCCACGACCTACCAGGAGTTCAGCAACATCTTTGAGAAAGACCGTGCGCTGGCGCGCCGCTTCCAGAAAATCGACGTGACCGAACCGTCCGTCGAGGAAACGGTGCAGATCATCAACGGCCTGAAGCCGAAGTACGAAGCGCACCACGACGTGCGTTACACCGCGAAAGCGGTCCGTGCGGCGGTGGAGCTGGCGGTGAAATACATCAACGACCGTCATCTGCCGGACAAGGCGATTGACGTGATTGATGAGGCAGGGGCGCGTGCGCGCCTGATGCCGGCCAGCAAGCGTAAGAAAACCGTTAACGTGGCGGATATCGAGTCCGTGGTGGCCCGCATCGCGCGTATCCCTGAGAAGAGCGTTTCTCAGAGCGACCGCGACACGCTGCGCACCCTCGGCAATCGCCTGAAAATGCTGGTCTTTGGTCAGGATAAAGCCATTGAGGCCTTAACCGAAGCGATCAAGATGGCCCGCGCCGGGCTGGGGCATGACCACAAGCCTGTCGGTTCCTTCCTGTTCGCTGGCCCAACCGGCGTGGGGAAAACCGAGGTGACGGTTCAGCTCTCCAAAGCGCTGGGCATTGAGCTGCTGCGCTTTGATATGTCCGAGTATATGGAGCGTCACACCGTCAGCCGTTTGATTGGTGCGCCTCCGGGCTACGTGGGCTTTGACCAGGGCGGCCTGCTCACCGACGCGGTGATCAAGCATCCGCACGCGGTACTGCTGCTCGATGAAATCGAGAAAGCGCACCCGGACGTGTTCAACATCCTGCTGCAGGTGATGGACAACGGGACGCTGACCGACAACAACGGGCGCAAGGCGGACTTCCGCAACGTGGTGCTGGTGATGACCACCAACGCCGGCGTGCGTGAAACCGAGCGTAAATCCATCGGCCTGATCCACCAGGATAACAGCACCGATGCGATGGAGGAGATCAAGAAGATCTTTACACCGGAGTTCCGTAACCGTCTGGACAACATTATCTGGTTCGATCACCTGTCTACCGAGGTGATCCATCAGGTTGTGGACAAGTTCATCGTCGAACTGCAGGTTCAGCTGGATCAGAAAGGCGTGTCGCTGGAAGTGAGCCAGGAGGCCCGCAACTGGCTGGCCGAGAAAGGCTACGACCGAGCGATGGGTGCCCGTCCGATGGCGCGCGTGATTCAGGACAACCTAAAGAAACCGCTGGCGAACGAGCTGCTGTTTGGCTCGCTGGTGGACGGCGGTCAGGTGACCGTGGCGCTGGATCAGGCGAAGAACGAACTGACGTACGATTTCCAGAGCGCGGCGAAGCACAAGCCGGAAGCGGCTCACTGAGTGAGTTGAACGTTAATGTTAAAAACCGGGCATTTGCCCGGTTTTTTTATGCCTGCTTTTCTCCCTTTCCCCGTGGGAGAGGGCCGGGGTAAGGGCATCAGGCCGCAGAGGAATTTTGCGAGGCGCTTTCCAGTTTCTTTCGAAGTCAGTTGCTGGATAAATCCACAGTAATAAAATGGCGGCGCACCTGCAAAATCAGGTGCCGGGATTGGCGTCCTGAAAGTGTGCACAAACAATCTTACGTGCATAAAGGATCACATATGACTGATATTAATAATTTCGCCCAACTTTACACCGAACTCTCCCTCAACCCCGATCTCCCAACCCTGGCCGAGCGCTGCAAACTGCTCACCGAAATTCTCCTCGACTGTAAATCACTCCCTCAAACGCAGCCAGTTTGCCGCTGTCTAGGAGCCTGGCTAGAAGAAGTGAAATCCAGCCTCAAAGAATCAATGCGTGATTTTCGGGTGGTGGAATTTGAGGACGAAGCGGAACAACCGCGACAAAAAGAGTGGTTGCTGGAAGATACAGAAACCAAATGCGACTACTGCCGGGCGTTAAATCATGTGCTGCTGGTGTCGCATTTTGACCGCGATATGTTGCCGCACCTCACGGGATTACTCCATGACATGGCTCATTCTATGGCGGGGAATTTAATCGCTCCTGTACAACCGTGGATGACAATACATCTTCCGACGCAGCAACACTAAAGCCATAAATAAAAAAGGCCGGGATTATCCCGACCTTTTAAATATTCATCTGCCATTACAGGCGAAAACAATTAGCGACTACGGAAGACAATGCGGCCTTTGCTCAGGTCGTACGGGGTCAGTTCAACAGTCACTTTGTCGCCCGTCAAAATGCGGATGTAGTTTTTGCGCATTTTACCGGAGATGTGCGCAGTTACCACGTGACCGTTTTCCAGCTCTACGCGAAACATGGTATTAGGCAACGTATCAAGTACGGTACCCTGCATTTCAATATTGTCTTCTTTGGCCATCTAATCCTCTGGGGTATCACTACCAAGTTTTGAACCGGCAAGATAATGCCGAAATTCATCAATTAAGTAAAGAATTGCGCGATTAAAACGCAGCAAAACAGTTTCGGCGCATTGCCCAAGCGTCACGGTACAACCGAACAGGAAGCGCATTCGTAAAGGGGAGACAACAGGATAAACGTCAGGACGTTATCTGAAGCGAGGGTCCCAAACGGCGGCGGGGCAACAGGCAGAAGCTACTCTGCGGCATAATTATAACACCCTCACAAAAAATATGCGGAAAACATTTATGCATTGGGCATAAAGAGCGTTCTCGGTATCCAGAAGTCGCGCGGTAGCTTCTCCTGACGGCTGGCATCCAGATGCTCGATATACTGGCGTCGCGGGATTTCAACAGCCCCCAGGGAGGCCGTGTGCTCGTTGAGCACCTGACAATCGATCAGGCGTCCGCCGCGCTGGGCAAACGCCTCGCAGAAGACCAGCAGCGCGGTTTTCGAGGCGTTAACCGCACGAGAGAACATCGACTCGCCGCAAAACAGCGTCCCCTGCGCCACGCCGTACATGCCGCCGACGAGTGCTCCGCCTTCCCACACCTCGATGGAGTGGGCGTAGCCAAGCTCATGGAGCTGGAGGTAGGCGGTAATGATATCGCGGGTTATCCATGTCCCTTCATAGCGGTCTTCGGCACAGCCTTCAATGACCTGACCAAAGGCGTGATTGAGGGTGACGCGGTAGGGTGATTTCGCATGGAAACGCTTCATGCTGCGGCTCGCGTGAAACTGCGCTGGCCACAGCACGGCACGCGGATCGGGGGACCACCATAAAATCGGATCGCCGGGGGAAAACCAGGGGAATATACCGCGCTGGTACGCCATTAATAGCCGAGCGGGGCTGAGGTCACCTCCAAGGGCCAGCAGCCCGTTGGGCTCACGCAGCGCCCCTTCCGGAGAAGGGAACGCGATGTTATGACGAGAAAGCTGGACCAGGCGCATGACAGCAAAACTCCAGTACGCGAGTGAGGACGCTACAAATATAGTCTACAGACGCTGTTTAAACTGGTAGTAGCGACCCTGTTTCGCCAACAGCTCTGCGTGACTACCTTGCTCAATAATGTGTCCGTTGTCCATCACAATTATCCGATCAAAACTCGCCAGTCCGCGCAGGCGGTGTGTGACCATCAGCACGGTTTTGCCTGTCATGGCATTCGCCAGTAAATCAAGGATTTGGCTTTCGGTTGTGGCATCCAGCCCTTCGGTGGGTTCGTCGAGCAGCATCAGCGGCGCATCGTGCAGCAGCGCGCGCGCAATAGCCAGACGGCGCAGTTCACCGCCCGAGAGCTGACGGCCGCCTTCGCCCAGCCAGCTGTTCAGCCCGTCGTCCTCAAGCAGTTTTTGCAGCCCGACCTGCTCCAGCACGGCGCGAAGCGCATCATCAGAGGCCTCTGGCGCGGCCAGCAGCAGGTTATCGCGCAGGGTGGCGCTAAACAGATGCACGCGCTGCGGAACGACGCTCACCGTCTTGCGCAGGGCCTGCTCGCTGAAATCGTTCAGCAACGTGTTATTAAAACGAATATGGCCGCGCTGCGGATCCCAGGCGCGGGTCAGCAACTGCAGCAGCGTCGATTTACCGCAGCCGGTACGGCCGAGGATCGCCATCCGCTGACCTGCGTTAACAGAAAGGTTGATACCGTCCAGCGCGTTCTGCGCCTGTTTGTCATAGGCGAAGGTGACATCTTCAAGCGTCAGCGCAACCTGCTCTGGTACCGCGGTCTGCCCGGCACTGAACGTGACTTCAGGCTCCTGCTCGGCAATCTGCGTGATGCGCAGGGCAGAGGCGATCACCTGGCCCAGATGCTGGAAGGCGCCCGTTACCGGGGCTAGCGCCTCAAACGCCGCCAGCGCGCAGAAGACGAAAAGGGCAATAAGAGGACCCGGCTGTGAATTCCCCCCGACATCGCCGGAAGCCAGCCACAGCATGGCAATCACCGCCACGCCGCCGATTAACATCATCAGGGCCTGAGAGAAGGCCGTCAGCTCCGACTGGCGGCGCTGGGCCTCATGCCAGTTAAGCTCCGTACTTTCCATCCGGGCGCGATAGCGCTTGCTGGCGCCAAAAATCGTCAGCTCTGCCTGCCCCTGAAGCCAGGAGGTGAGCTGCTGGCGGTAGTCCCCGCGCAGGCGCGTCAGGTTTTCCCCGGTAGATTTCCCGGCGCGGTAAAACAGCGGCGGCAGTATGATGAGCGTCAGCAGCATGATCCCGCCCAGCGTCAGCGCAACGGAAACATCCAGAACAGACAGCCCCAGCGTGACCACCACAATCACCACAAACGCGCCAACGATCGGGGAAATCACGCGCAGGTAAAGGTGATCCAGCGTGTCGACATCCGCAACGACACGGTTAAGTAGCTCACCCTGACGAAAACGCGCCAGCCCGGCAGGGGAGAGGGGCAGCAGTTTGCTGAAGGTGTAGATGCGCAGGTGCTGCAGCACGCGGAAAGTGGCGTCGTGGCTGACCAGCCGTTCGAAATAGCGTCCGGCTGTACGGGTGATGGCGGTACCGCGAACGCCGGCAGCCGGGAGCATATAGTTGAAGCTGTATAAACCGGCGAAGCCCGCGACGGCCGAGGCCGACAGGAACCAGCCGGAAAGCGTGAGCAGGCCAATGCTGGCGAGCAGTGTGACAATCGCCAGCACAATCCCCAGCGTCAGCATCCATTTGTGGCGTTTATAGAGCGCAAGATAAGGCAGCAGAGCACGCATCAGATGTCCTCCTGACGGTTCGCCAGCAGGGCGGCAAACGGTCCCTGCGCGGCAACGAGAGAGGCGTAATCGCCTTGCTCAACAATACGGCCGTTCTCCATGACCCAGATCTGGTCCCAGTCGGCAATCCCCTCCAGCTGATGGGTGACCATCAGGGTGGTTTGCTGCCGGGAGGCGGCGTTCAGGGCCTCCATTACGCGCTGTTCGCTGTGGGCGTCCAGGCTGGCGGCGGGCTCATCCAGCAGCATCAGCTGGCATGGATTAAGCAGCGCGCGGGCAACGGCTACGCGCTGCGCCTGTCCGACCGACAGCCCGGCGGACTGATCGCCGACAACGGTATCTACCCCCTGCGGAAGCAGCGGCAGAAACTCGCTGACCCAGGCGCGATCGAGCACCGATTGCAGTTCATCTTCACGCGCGTCCGGGCGCGCCAGCAGAACGTTTTCACGCAGCGTAGAGGCTGGAAGCTGCGGGTTTTGTCCTACCCAGCTGAGCTGTTTACGCCAGGCGTCTGGATCGAGGTTGCGCAGTTCGGTTTTGTTGATCCGCAGTGAACCCGTGTAGGCCATAAAGCCGGATAGCGCATTCAGCAGAGAACTTTTACCGGAACCGCTGGTGCCGACGAGCACCACCCGTTGTCCGGCAGGTAAGGTAAAGTTCAGCGGACCCGCGAGCACTTTGCCTTCCGGTGACAGAATAGAAAAGTCCTGCGCTTCAATGGTCACGGGGTCTTTAGCATTCAGCGTCACGTCACCGCGCTCCGGGTGTGCCAGCGGCGTTTCCAGGAACGTTTTCAGGCTATCGGCTGCTCCAACCGCCTGCGCTTTGGCGTGATAGAAGGTCCCCAGATCGCGGAGCGGCTGGAAAAATTCCGGGGCCAGGATCAGCGCCAGGAAACCGGCAGAAAGGGTCACCGCCGTGCCGTAATGGCCGAAATCCAGCGCGCCAAGGTAGGAGAAGCCAAAGTAGACCGCCACGAGGGCAATCGACAGCGAGGTAAAGAATTCCAGTACGCCGGAGGATAAGAAGGCAAGGCGTAACACTTCCATGGTGCGCTGACGAAAGTCCTGCGATGCCCGGCGAATATTTTCGGTTTCCGCTTCACCGCGGCCAAAAATGCGTAACGTCTCCATGCCGCGCAGACGATCGAGGAAATGACCGCTCAGGCGACCCAGTGCCAGGAAGTTACGGCGGTTGGCATCCGCTGCCCCCATGCCGACCAGCGCCATAAACAGCGGGATCAGCGGGGCGGTGCCCATCAGAATCAGCGCAGCCATCCAGTTCACCGGGAAGATGGCGATCACAATCAGCAGCGGAACGAAGACGGCAAGGGCCATTTGCGGCAGATAGCGCGCATAGTAGTCGTGCATATCGTCAATCTGCTCAAGGATCAGCGTCGCCCAGCTACCGGCCGGTTTACCCTGGATCCACGCGGGCCCCGCTTCCTGAAGACGATCGAGCACCTGACGGCGGATCTCGTAGCGGATGTGCTGTCCGGCGTGAAAACCGACGCGCTCACGCAGCCACACCACCCAGGCGCGCAGGATAAAAATCAGGATCAGGACAATAAAAGGCAGCAACAGCGCTTCGCGCGGGATGTTCTCCATGATCATGTGATTAAGAATGCGGGCCAGCAGCCATGCCTGGGCAACAATCAACAGACCGCTAACGAACCCCAGGAGACGGGAAATCGTAAGCCAGCGGCGGGAAATAACGCTTTGCTGTTTCAGCCAGCGTGTTAACTCTTGTTGACGGTTTTTTTCCATTGCGTACTTTGCAGGTGACGTTATTAGAAATTGGGCAGCGCAATGTTACAACGGGGAGACAATAAAGGCGACTTATCGCCGCCTTTATTTACGTTTGTTACTGACTTGTAAAGATTATTTACCTTGTTCAGCCAGTCCATCGAGGTAGCGCTCAGCGTCCAGCGCGGCCATACAGCCGGTGCCAGCAGAGGTAATCGCCTGACGATAAATATGGTCCATCACGTCGCCAGCCGCGAACACGCCCGGGATGCTGGTCTGGGTCGCGTTACCGTGAATGCCGGACTGCACTTTGATGTAGCCATTTTCCAGCTCCAGCTGACCGTCGAAGATCGCGGTGTTCGGGCTGTGACCGATCGCCACAAACAGACCCGCCACTTCAAGCGTTTCGACGTTGTCAGTGTTCTGGGTATCACGGATACGCAGACCGGCAACGCCCATCTGGTCGCCCGTCACCTCTTCCAGGGTACGGTTGGTATGCAGCACGATGTTGCCGCTGGCCACTTTATCCATCAGGCGTTTGATCAGGATCTTCTCCGCGCGGAAGGTTTCGCGACGGTGGATCAGGTGCACTTCAGAGGCAATGTTCGCCAGGTAGAGCGCTTCTTCTACTGCGGTGTTGCCGCCGCCGATGACCGCGACTTTCTGATTGCGGTAGAAGAAACCGTCACAGGTTGCGCAGGCAGAGACGCCGCGACCTTTGAACGCTTCTTCGGATGGCAGACCGAGGTAACGGGCAGAGGCGCCGGTGGCAACGATCAGAGCGTCACAGGTGTATTCGCCGCTGTCGCCCGTCAGGCGGAACGGACGGTTCTGCAGATCGACCTTATTGATGTGGTCGAACAGAATTTCAGTTTCGAATTTAGCGGCATGCTCGTGCATACGTTCCATCAGCAGCGGCCCGGTCAGGTCGTTCGGGTCCCCTGGCCAGTTTTCCACTTCGGTGGTGGTGGTCAGCTGACCGCCTTTTTCCATTCCGGTGATGAGTACCGGGTGCAGGTTAGCGCGTGCAGCATAGACCGCTGCGGTATATCCCGCAGGTCCAGAACCAAGGATTAGCAGCTTACTGTGTTTGGCCGTGCCCATGAGATCCCCATTGTTGTTGGCAGACATTTGGCTGGATTGTAGGGAATTTGTTGTCGTAAAAAAAGAGCGCAGCAATTTTGATATCAATCTGTGTAATAGCCACGGACGATGAGTAGCGCGCTATAACATCACGCCTTCGCCTGAAAACCGGTCGTTTGTAAGGCAATAAAATGAGGATTAATACCCTGCCGTAATGAATATCTGGCATGTTGTACTAAAAAACGATGTTTTGCTTTGACAATCCCCTGCGCTTTTGCGAAAACATTCAAGGAAGAAAAAAAACCGCGTTAACCGTATGCCGCATAGGCATGCACGTAAATGCCATTTTTACCGGGTCAGTGAAATCTACGCATGGCGTGGACAGACGCCATACGTGATGTCGGTGACTGCCTTCGGGCAACGGTCTTCTTACCAACAGAACCCGAATCCGCATCGCGTCTAATACAAAACCAGGCGATGTGATGACTAACGGGTACAGGCTCTGAACAGTGATGTGCACAGGGTCCAGGCAGGAGTAGGGAAGGAATACAGAGAGACAATAATAATGGTAGATAGCAAGAAGCGCCCTGGCAAAGATCTCGACCGTATCGATCGTAACATTCTTAATGAATTGCAAAAGGATGGGCGTATTTCCAACGTCGAGCTTTCAAAACGTGTGGGACTTTCCCCGACGCCGTGCCTTGAGCGTGTGCGCCGGCTGGAAAGACAGGGTTTCATTCAGGGCTATACTGCTCTGCTGAACCCGCATTATCTGGATGCCTCACTTCTGGTATTTGTTGAGATTACTCTGAATCGTGGTGCGCCGGATGTGTTTGAGCAATTTAACGCCGCTGTACAAAAACTTGAAGAAATTCAAGAGTGTCATCTGGTATCCGGTGATTTCGACTACCTGTTGAAAACCCGTGTACCTGATATGTCCGCCTACCGTAAGCTGCTGGGGGAAACCCTGCTGCGTCTGCCAGGCGTGAACGACACCCGTACGTATGTGGTGATGGAAGAGGTCAAACAGAGCAATCGTCTGGTTATTAAGACGCGCTAACACGGAACAGGTGCAAAATCAGCGTAGTTTGATTACACTCCTGTTAATCCATACAGCAACAGTGCCGGGGAGTCCCGGCGCTGTTGTCCGTTTTAGCAAAAAGGCAGGATATGCCTGATACCTGGAGAGCCTTTTTTGAGCCAGGAATACACTGAAGACAAAGAAGTCACACTATCGAAGCTAAGCAGCGGACGTCGTCTCCTCGAGGCTTTGCTGATTGTTATTGCCCTTTTTGCCGTCTGGCTGATGGCAGCCTTACTCAGTTTCAACCCCTCAGATCCCAGCTGGTCACAAACTGCATGGCATGAGCCTATCCATAATTTAGGCGGTGTCCCCGGTGCCTGGCTTGCGGACACGCTGTTTTTCATTTTCGGTGTGATGGCCTACACCCTTCCCGTTATTATCATTGGCGGATGCTGGTTTGCGTGGCGTCATCGTCAGAACGATGATTACATCGACTATTTTGCCGTGTCGCTGCGCCTGATTGGCGCGCTGGCGCTGATCCTCACCTCGTGCGGGCTGGCGGCAATCAATGCGGATGATATCTGGTACTTCGCCTCTGGCGGGGTGATCGGCAGTTTACTCAGTTCTGCGCTGCAGCCGATGCTGCACAGCAGCGGCGGCACGCTGGCGCTGCTGTGTATCTGGGCGGCCGGGCTGACGCTGTTTACCGGCTGGTCCTGGGTGAGCATTGCCGAGAAGATCGGCAGTTTTATCCTCACCATTCTGACCTTCGCCAGCAACCGTACCCGTCGTGACGATACGTGGGTTGATGAAGACGAATACGAAGATGAAGAGGAAGATGACGCGCCTGTGCAGCGTCGCGAGTCTCGTCGTGCGCGTATTCTGCGCGGCGCGCTGGCCCGTCGTCAGCGTGTTGCTGAGAAATTTGCCAACCCGCTGGGTCGTAAAACCGATGCGGCGCTCTTCTCCGGTAAGCGCATGGATGAAGACGAGCAGGTGGCGTATCGCGCTGCAGGTGTCGCCGTCGATCCTGACGATGTGCTCTTCTCCGGCAGCCGGGCCACTCCGGGTGACTTCGACGAATACGATCCGCTGTTAAATGGCCATTCGGTTACCGAGCCGGTTGCGGCCGCCGCAGCCGCGACGACCGCTGCGCAGGCGTATGCCGCGCCTGTCGACGCCGTGATGCCATCCGCGCCGGTTTCGCCGCCGGAATCCGTTATTCAGCAGCCTCAGGTTGACTGGCAGACTGCGCCAGGCGTTCACACGCCGGAGCCGGTTATCGCGCCTGAACCTGAAAGCTACATTCCTGTGCAGCAGGAGCAGTGGCAGCAGCCTTATCAGCCGCCGCAGCCTGCGTATGAACCGCAAGATTACCCGCACTATGAACAGCCTGTGGCCCAACCTTATCAGGAGTATGTGCCTGAGCCGGTTGAACCTGTGCAGCCTTATGTAGAGCCGCAGCCTGAAGCTGAAATCGTTGAAGAGGTAAAACCCTCTCGTCCACCGATGTACTATTTTGAAGAAGTTGAAGAGCGTCGTGCGCGTGAACGCGAGCAGCTGGCGGCCTGGTACCAGCCTGTGCCTGAACCGGTGCAGGAGTCGGTGACGAAAGCGCCTTCTGTTTCCGTTCCACCGATCGACCCGACGCCTGCAGTCGCACCCGTAGCGGAAAGCGTGAAGCAGGCTACCGCGGCCGCTGCCGTAGCTGCACCTGTCTTTAGCCTGGCGACAGGGGGCACGCCACGTCCTCAGGTGAAGGAGGGGATTGGTCCGCAACTGCCTCGCCCTAACCGCGTTCGTGTACCCACCCGCCGTGAGCTTGCCTCTTATGGCATCAAGCTGCCTTCCCAGCGTATGGCCGAAGAGAAAGCGCGCGAGCCTGAATACGAAGACGACGCCGATGAAATGCAGCAGGACGAGCTGGCCCGTCAGTTCGCCGCGCAGCAGAATCAGCGCTACGGTGATGAATACCAGCACGATGAACCTATGCTGGAAGACGAAGAGGACGCGGCTGAAGCAGAATTAGCGCGCCAGTTTGCCGCCACCCAGCAGCAGCGCTATTCCGGTGAGCAACCGGCTGGTGCAAATCCGTTCTCGCTGTCGGATTTTGAATTCTCGCCGATGAAGGATCTGGTGGATGATGGCCCGAGCGAGCCGTTATTTACCCCGAGCGTGATGCCGGAAGCGGAGCCTGTGCGCCAGCAGCCAGCACCACAGGCCTACGCGCAGCCGCACCAGCCTGTTCAGCAACCGTATGCGCAGCAGCATCAACCTGTTCAGCAACCGCAGCAATCGCAGCAGCCACCGCAGTTCCAGCAGCCTGCGCCTCAGCCGCAGGAAAGTCTGATTCACCCGCTGCTGATGCGTAACGGTGACAGCCGTCCGCTGCAGCGTCCAAGCACGCCGCTGCCGTCTCTGGATCTGTTAACGCCGCCGCCGTCAGAAGTTGAGCCGGTCGATACCTTCGCGCTTGAGCAGATGGCGCGTCTGGTGGAAGCACGTCTGGCTGACTTCCGTATCAAGGCGGACGTGGTGAACTACTCGCCGGGTCCTGTGATCACCCGTTTTGAACTGAACCTGGCGCCCGGCGTTAAAGCTGCGCGTATTTCCAACCTGTCCCGCGACCTGGCGCGTTCTCTGTCGACCGTGGCGGTGCGTGTGGTGGAAGTTATCCCTGGCAAGCCGTACGTTGGGCTTGAGCTGCCGAACAAGAAACGTCAGACCGTCTACCTGCGTGAAGTGCTGGATAACACCAAATTCCGCGATAACCCGTCCCCGCTGACCGTGGTGTTGGGTAAAGATATCGCTGGCGATCCGGTCGTGGCCGATCTCGCCAAAATGCCTCACCTGCTGGTTGCGGGTACCACCGGTTCCGGTAAGTCAGTCGGTGTGAACGCCATGATCCTCAGCATGCTCTATAAAGCGCAACCGGAAGATGTGCGTTTTATCATGATCGACCCGAAAATGCTCGAACTGTCGGTCTACGAAGGCATCCCACATCTGCTGACCGAAGTGGTCACCGACATGAAAGATGCCGCCAACGCCCTGCGCTGGAGCGTCAACGAGATGGAACGCCGCTACAAGCTGATGTCTGCGCTGGGCGTGCGTAACCTGGCCGGTTATAACGAGAAAATTGCCCAGGCTGTGCGCATGGGGCGTCCGATCCCGGATCCTTACTGGAAGCCGGGTGACAGCATGGATGCTCAGCATCCGGTGCTGGAAAAGCTGCCTTATATCGTCGTGCTGGTTGATGAATTCGCTGACCTTATGATGACCGTCGGTAAGAAAGTAGAAGAGTTGATTGCCCGTCTGGCGCAGAAAGCGCGTGCGGCCGGTATTCACCTTGTGCTGGCGACCCAGCGTCCTTCCGTGGACGTTATCACCGGTCTTATCAAAGCGAACATTCCGACGCGTATCGCCTTTACCGTATCCAGTAAAATTGACTCCCGTACCATTCTTGACCAGGGCGGCGCAGAGTCGCTGCTGGGTATGGGTGACATGCTCTATTCAGGCCCGAACTCCACCTCTCCGGTGCGCGTCCACGGTGCGTTTGTACGCGATGAGGAAGTTCACGCCGTCGTGCAGGACTGGAAAGCGCGCGGTCATCCGCAATACGTTGACGGTATTACCAGCGACACGGAAAGCGAAGGCGGCGGCGGTGGCTTCGACGGCGGCGAAGAGCTGGATCCGTTATTCGATCAGGCGGTTAACTTCGTTACCGAAAAACGCAAAGCGTCAATCTCAGGCGTGCAGCGTCAGTTCCGCATCGGCTATAACCGCGCGGCGCGCATCATTGAGCAGATGGAAGCGCAGGGCATTGTGAGCGAGCAGGGGCATAACGGTAACCGCGAGGTGCTGGCGCCTCCGCCGTTTGATTAACCTTCAGCGATTGCAAAGAAGGGTAAATCAGCCAAAATTAAGCATTTTCTTCTGTCGCCTGCCTTCGGGCAGGTCCAGAATAGAAAGCGGAAACCCCATATCGGGAAGACGTATTTTAAGGAATAACAATGAAAAAAATCGCCATCGCCTGTGCATTACTCACCAGTTTTGGCGCCAGCAGCGTCTGGGCTGATGCAGCCAGCGACCTTAAAAGCCGACTGGATAAAGTAAGCAGCTTCCACGCCAGCTTCACGCAAAAAGTGACGGACGGCAGCGGCAACGCGGTGCAGGAAGGCCAGGGAGATTTGTGGGTAAAACGCCCAAATCTGTTCAACTGGCACATGACCCAGCCGGATGAGAGTATCCTCGTGTCTGACGGCAAAACCTTATGGTTCTTCAACCCGTTCGTTGAGCAGGCAACGGCGACCTGGCTGAAAGATGCCACCAGCAATACGCCGTTTATGCTGATTGCTCGTAACCAGTCCAGCGACTGGCAGCAGTACAATATTAAACAGACGGGTGACGAGTTTGTCCTGACGCCGAAAGGCAGCAACGGCAACCTGAAGCAGTTCACCATTAACGTAAGCACCAACGGTACGATTAATCAGTTCGGCGCGGTTGAGCAGGACGATCAGCGCAGCAGCTACCAGCTCAAGTCTCAGCAGAACGGCGCCGTTGATGCATCGAAATTCACCTTTATCCCGCCGCAGGGCGTAACGGTGGACGACCAACGCAATAAGTAAGAGGCATGAGTGGGCAATCTGTCGCTCGATTTTTCAGATAACGCGTTTCAACCTCTGGCCGCCCGTATGCGGCCAGAAAATTTAGCGCAGTACATCGGCCAACAGCATCTGCTGGCTGCCGGTAAGCCATTGCCGCGCGCCATTAAGGCCGGGCATCTTCACTCCATGATCCTCTGGGGACCCCCTGGCACCGGCAAGACTACGCTTGCAGAAGTGATCGCCCGCTATGCCAACGCGGACGTCGAACGTATCTCGGCGGTTACCTCCGGCGTGAAAGAGATCCGTGAGGCGATCGAGCGTGCGCGGCAGAACCGCAATGCCGGGCGGCGTACCATCCTCTTCGTGGACGAAGTCCACCGCTTCAACAAGAGCCAGCAGGATGCCTTCCTGCCGCATATTGAAGACGGCACGATCTTCTTCATCGGTGCGACCACCGAAAACCCGTCGTTTGAACTGAACTCGGCGCTACTTTCCCGCGCGCGCGTTTACCTGCTCAAATCGCTCACCACCGATGATATCGAAAAGGTTCTCACCCAGGCGATGGACGACAAAGCGCGCGGCTACGGCGGACAGGATATCGTTCTGCCTGACGACACGCGTCGTGCAATTGCCGAGCTGGCCAACGGCGATGCGCGTCGTGCGCTGAATACGCTGGAAATGATGGTCGATATGGCCGAAATCGACGATGCCGGGAAGCGGGTGCTGAAACCGGAACTGCTCACCGAAATTGCGGGGGAGCGCAGCGCGCGTTTCGATAACAAAGGCGACCGTTTTTACGACCTGATCTCGGCGCTGCATAAGTCCGTGCGCGGCAGCGCGCCGGATGCGGCGCTTTACTGGTACGCGCGCATTATCACTGCGGGCGGCGATCCGTTATATGTCGCCCGTCGCTGTCTGGCGATTGCGTCAGAAGATGTCGGCAATGCCGATCCTCGCGCCATGCAGGTTGCACTGTCGGCCTGGGACTGCTTCACCCGCGTTGGGCCCGCGGAAGGCGAACGAGCCATTGCGCAGGCAATTGTCTATCTGGCCTGTGCGCCGAAAAGTAATGCGGTTTATACCGCGTTTAAAGCGGCGATGTCCGATGCGCGTGAACGTCCGGACTACGATGTGCCGGTTCACCTGCGTAACGCGCCGACCAAACTGATGAAAGAGATGGGATATGGGCAGGAGTATCGTTACGCTCATGATGAACCCAATGCCTACGCTGCCGGGGAGGAATATTTCCCGCAGGAGATGGCACAAACGCGCTATTATCACCCCACAAACAGAGGTCTTGAAGGCAAGATTGGTGAAAAGCTCACCTGGCTCGCCGGACAGGATCAAAATAGCCCTATAAAACGCTACCGTTAGTTCAATCGTTGCGGTAATGTTGGCAATGTATCCTTGTGGCCGCAGGCTGTGGTCACATTTTCCTATTTTAATTCGATAAGCACAGGATAAGCATGCTCGATCCCAATCTGCTGCGTAATGAGCCAGACGCAGTCGCTGAAAAACTGGCACGCCGGGGCTTTAAGCTGGATGTAGATAAGCTGCGCGCTCTCGAAGAGCGTCGTAAAGTTCTGCAGGTACAAACTGAAAATCTGCAGGCAGAGCGTAACTCTCGATCGAAATCCATCGGCCAGGCGAAAGCGCGCGGGGAAGATATTGAGCCATTACGCCTGGAAGTGAACAAACTGGGTGAAGAACTGGATCAGGCAAAAGCTGAGCTGGACGTTCTTCAGGCCGAGATTCGTGATATTGCCCTGGCTATCCCGAATATTCCTGACGACAGCGTGCCTGTCGGCAAAGATGAAAACGACAACGTTGAAGTGAAACGCTGGGGTACGCCTCGTGAGTTTGACTTCGAAGTGCGCGATCACGTGACGCTGGGCGAAATGCACGCGGGCCTGGACTTTGCGGCAGCGGTTAAGCTGACCGGCTCCCGTTTTGTGGTGATGAAAGGCCAGATTGCCCATCTGCACCGCGCGCTGGCGCAGTTCATGCTGGATCTGCACACCGAGCAGCATGGCTACAGCGAAACCTACGTGCCGTATCTGGTCAACCACGATACGCTGTACGGTACGGGTCAGCTGCCGAAATTTGCAGGCGATCTGTTCCATACCCGTCCGCTGGACGAGGAAGCAGACAGCAGCAACTACGCGCTGATCCCAACCGCTGAAGTGCCGCTGACTAACCTCGTGCGTGATGAGATTATCGATGAAGACGACCTGCCAATTAAGCTGACGGCGCACTCTCCGTGCTTCCGTTCTGAAGCAGGTTCTTACGGTCGCGACACGCGCGGTCTGATCCGTATGCACCAGTTCGACAAAGTTGAGATGGTGCAGATTGTCCGTCCTGAAGAGTCCATGGACGCGCTGGAAGAGATGACCGGCCACGCTGAGAAAGTGCTGGAGCTGCTGGGTCTGCCGTACCGTCGTATGGCCCTGTGCACCGGTGATATGGGCTTTGGCGCCTGCAAAACCTTCGATCTGGAAGTGTGGGTGCCTGCGCAGAACACCTACCGTGAAATCTCCTCCTGCTCTAACGTCTGGGATTTCCAGGCGCGTCGTATGCAGGCACGCTGCCGCAGCAAATCTGACAAGAAAACCCGTCTGGTGCATACCCTGAACGGTTCTGGTCTGGCTGTGGGCCGTACGCTGGTTGCCGTGCTGGAAAACTATCAGCAGGCAGACGGTCGTATTGAGATCCCTGAAGTGCTGCGTCCATACATGAAAGGCCAGCAGTACATCGGCTAATTCTTTGCCTCACAACAAAAAAGCGCCTTAAGGCGCTTTTTTTATGCCGCTGAATTGACACGACGCAATACCCCCTCCCTCTAAAGTAGTAATACTCCTCCGAATGAAAGTCAGCATAAAAAGCTGATTATGTAAAAATTCGTTGTATATAAAACTACATAGCGGTTTGCGCCGCCACTCTTTTCTTTGTGAGCAACCAAAGTGAGTCTCTATGAAAATCAACGCGCCTGAAGCATTAATGGCTGCCGAGGTCACTCGCCGTGGGTTGATGAAAACCACGGCAATAGGCGGCCTGGCCGTAGCCAGCAGCGCTTTCACGCTCCCTTTTACCCGACTGGCTTCAGCGGCGGATGCATTATCCCCAGCTTCAGCTCCGGAAAAAGTGGTGTGGAGTGCCTGTACCGTTAACTGCGGTAGCCGTTGTCCGCTGCGTATGCACGTGGTGGATGGCGAAATTAAATATGTTGAAACCGACAATACCGGGGACGATAACTATGAAGGGTTACATCAGGTTCGCGCCTGCTTGCGCGGCCGCTCCATGCGTCGTCGCGTGTATAATCCGGACCGCCTGAAATATCCGATGAAGCGCGTCGGTAAGCGTGGGGAAGGGAAGTTCGAGCGGATTAGCTGGGATGAAGCCTACGACATTATCGCCACCAATATGCAGCGCCTTATCAAAGAGTACGGCAACGAATCCATCTACCTGAACTACGGCACCGGGACGCTCGGCGGTACGCTGACCCGCTCCTGGCCACCGGGTAAAACGCTGGTGGCACGCCTGATGAACTGCTGCGGCGGTTATCTCAATCACTATGGTGACTACTCATCGGCGCAGATTGCTGCGGGACTCAACTACACCTACGGCGGCTGGGCGGACGGCAACAGCCCGTCTGATATCGAAAACAGTAAGCTGGTGGTGTTGTTCGGTAATAACCCGGGCGAAACCCGCATGAGCGGCGGCGGGGTAACCTATTACCTTGAACAGGCCCGCGCCAAATCCAATGCCCGCATGATCATCATCGACCCACGCTATACCGATACCGGCGCCGGACGTGAAGACGAGTGGATCCCAATCCGTCCGGGTACCGATGCAGCGCTGGTCTCCGCGCTGGCGTGGGTGATGATCACCGAAAACCTCGTCGATCAGCCTTTCCTGGATAAATACTGCGTCGGCTATGACGAGAAAACCCTGCCAGCCAGCGCGCCTGCTAACGGTCATTACAAAGCCTATATTCTCGGGCAGGGCAGCGACGGCGTGGCGAAAACGCCCGAGTGGGCGTCCACCATCACCGGTATTCCGGCCGAGCGTATCGTTCAGCTGGCGCGTGAGATTGGCTCGGCCAAACCGGCCTACATTAGCCAGGGCTGGGGACCGCAGCGCCATGCGAACGGCGAAATCGCGACCCGTGCGATCTCCATGCTCTCCATTCTGACCGGCAACGTCGGTATTCACGGCGGTAACACCGGCGCGCGTGAAGGCTCGTATGAAGTGCCGTTTGAACGTATGCCGACGCTGGATAACCCTGTTCAGACCAGCATCTCCATGTTTATGTGGACCGATGCGATCGAACGTGGTCCTGAAATGACCGCCCTGCGCGACGGCGTGCGCGGCAAGGACAAGCTGGACGTGCCGATCAAGATGATCTGGAACTATGCCGGTAACTGTCTCATCAACCAGCACTCCGAAATCAACCGCACCCATGAAATCCTGCAGGATGATAAGAAGTGCGAGATGATTGTGGTGATCGACTGCCACATGACCTCCTCGGCGAAATATGCCGATATCCTGCTGCCGGACTGCACCGCCTCTGAGCAGATGGATTTCGCGCTGGACGCCTCCTGCGGCAACATGTCCTACGTGATCTTCACCGATCAGGCGATCAAACCGCGCTTCGAGTGCAAAACCATTTATGAGATGACCTCTGAGCTGGCGAAACGTCTTGGCGTTGAGCAGCAGTTTACCGAGGGACGTACACAGGAAGGGTGGATGCGCCATCTGCATGAACTCTCCCGTAAGGCGGTCCCTGACCTGCCGGATTTCGATACTTTCCGCAAGCAGGGTATGTACAAACAGCGCGATCCGGAAGGGCACCACGTGGCTTACAAAGCGTTCCGTGAAGATCCGCAGGCAAATCCGCTGACCACGCCGTCGGGCAAAATAGAAATCTACTCCGAAGAGCTGGCAAAAATCGCGTCGACCTGGGAGCTGCCGGAAGGGGACGTTATCGATCCGCTGCCGATCTATACGCCAGGTTTCGAAAACTACAACGATCCGCTGACGGCGAAATTCCCGCTGCAGCTGACCGGTTTCCACTACAAAGCGCGCGTGCACTCCACCTACGGTAACGTCGACGTACTCAAGGCCGCCTGCCGTCAGGAGATGTGGATCAACCCGATGGATGCCAAAGCGCGAGGCATCAGCAATGGCGATCGCGTGCGTATCTTCAACGGTCGCGGGGAGGTGCACATTGAAGCTAAGGTGACGCCGCGCATGATGCCAGGCGTAGTGTCGCTGGGAGAAGGGGCCTGGTACAGCCCTGATGCCAACCGCATCGACCAGGCGGGCAGTATTAACGTACTGACCACGCAGCGTCCGTCGCCGCTGGCGAAGGGCAACCCATCCCACACAAACCTTGTCCAGGTTGAAAAGGTTTAAGGAGTAGCCGATGACAACCCAGTATGGATTTTTTATCGATTCCAGCCGTTGCACCGGGTGCAAAACCTGCGAGCTGGCCTGTAAAGATTACAAAGACCTGACCCCGGACGTCAGCTTCCGCCGCATCTACGAATACGCCGGGGGCGACTGGCAGGAAGATAACGGCGTCTGGCATCAGAACGTCTTTGCCTATTACCTGTCGATTGCCTGCAACCACTGTGAAGATCCGGCCTGCACCAAGGTCTGCCCGAGCGGGGCGATGCACAAGCGTGAAGACGGTTTTGTGGTGGTGGATGAAGATGTCTGCATCGGCTGCCGGTACTGCCACATGGCGTGCCCGTACGGCGCGCCGCAGTACAACGCCGCCAAAGGTCATATGACCAAATGCGACGGTTGCCACACCCGCGTGGCGGATGGCAAAAAGCCGATTTGCGTTGAGTCCTGCCCGCTGCGCGCGCTGGACTTCGGTCCTGTTGAAGAGCTGCGTCAAAAACACGGTCAGCTTGCCGCAGTGGCACCGCTGCCGTCTGCGCACTTCACGAAGCCGAGCATTGTGATTAAACCTAACGCCAACAGCCGTCCTACAGGTGACACTACCGGCTACCTGGCAAATCCGAAGGAGGTGTGAGATGGGAAGTGGATGGCATGAATGGCCGCTGATGATCTTCACGGTCTTTGGTCAGTGCGTGGCGGGCGGTTTCATTGTGCTTGCGCTGGCGCTGTTAAAAGGGAACCTCAATGCCGAACAGCAGCAGCGTTTAGTGTTGAGCATGTTTGGCCTGTGGGTGCTGATGGGAATTGGCTTTATCGCCTCTACGCTGCACCTTGGTTCGCCGATGCGCGCGTTTAACTCTCTGAACCGCGTGGGGGCCTCATCCCTTAGTAACGAGATTGCCAGTGGGGCAATTTTCTTTGCCGTCGGGGGGCTGGGCTGGCTGCTGGCCGCTTTGAAGAAATTGCCTGCGGGTCTGCGCAGCCTGTGGCTTATCGTGACCATGGTGCTGGGCGTGGTGTTCGTGTGGATGATGGTGCGCGTCTATAACACCATAGATACCGTTCCAACCTGGTACAGCGTCTGGACGCCGATGAGCTTCTTCCTGACGATGTTTATCGGCGGGCCGCTGCTGGGCTACCTGCTGCTGCGCGTGGCGGGCGTAGACGGGTGGGCAATGCGTTTGCTGCCCGCTGTTTCTCTGCTGGCGCTGGTGGTGAGTGCGATGGTCGCCCTGATGCAGGGGGCTGAACTGGCAACCATTCACAGCTCTATCCAGCAGGCTTCTGCCCTGGTGCCGGACTACGGTGCGCTGATGGCCTGGCGTATCGTTCTTCTGGTCGCCGCGCTGGTATTCTGGATTGCCCCTCAGCTCAAAGGCTATCAGCCGGCGCTGCCGCTGCTGTCACTGGCTTTTGTGCTGGTACTGGCGGGTGAACTGATTGGCCGCGGCGTGTTCTACGGGTTGCATATGACCGTTGGTATGGCTATCGCCAGCTAACGTTGCATTGAGTTATATCAAGCCGGGCCTGAGTGCCCGGCTTTTTCTTTTTTCGATCATGAAATTTTTCGACTGTCGTTTTGTTTTAATTTCGCCCATTAATAAATAAAAACAGACACATAATTAATATCTATAGCAGGCGTGGCATTAGCAGGATAAGTTTTTTAAATCGACAGGGAACATATTGTGCGAGGCGGCTAAATCAGTGGATTGACTTTGTTTTTGCCAGTGGCATGATGCGCACGAAATCTGAACTTCCTCACGGTTTTTAATCCATGACCACCTATACCCGGCCAGTGCTTCTGTTGCTCTGTGGCCTGCTTCTGTTGACCCTGGCGATCGCAGTGTTAAATACGCTCGTCCCGCTATGGCTCGCCCATGAAAACTTACCGACCTGGCAGGTGGGTATGGTCAGCTCGTCCTTTTTTACCGGGAACCTGCTGGGTACGCTAATGACCGGGAGCCTGATTAAGCGCTTTGGCTTTAATCGCAGCTATTATCTGGCTTCGCTGATTTTCGCCGCCGGGTGTGCAGGGCTGGGCCTGATGGTCGGCTTCTGGAGCTGGATGGCGTGGCGCTTTATCGCTGGCGTAGGCTGCGCGATGATTTGGGTGGTGGTTGAAAGTGCGCTGATGTGCAGCGGCACCTCCCGCAACCGTGGACGCCTGCTGGCGGCCTATATGATGGTTTATTACGTCGGCACCGTGCTGGGGCAACTGATGGTCAGCAAGCTGCCAACCGATCTGATGAGCGTTCTGCCGTGGGTAACGGGCATGGTGCTGGCCGCGATCCTGCCGCTGCTCTTCACGCGCATTGTGAACCAGAACAGCGAGCATCAGGAAGCGACCCACGTCTGGCCGATGCTGAGACTTCGTCATGCGCGTCTGGGCGTTAACGGCTGCATTATCTCGGGGATTGTACTGGGCTCGCTCTACGGCCTGATGCCGCTCTATCTGAATCATCAGGGCGTCAGCGATTCCGGAATTGGTTTCTGGATGGCGGTGATGGTGAGTGCGGGGATCGTCGGGCAGTGGCCGATTGGCCGACTGGCGGATCGTTTCGGCCGTCTGCTGGTGCTGCGCGTTCAGGTCTTTGTGGTGATTATGGGATGCCTTGCCATGCTCAGCAACGCCGCGATGGCGCCTGCGCTGTTTATTCTCGGGGCCGCCGGCTTTACGCTCTATCCGGTTGCGATGGCCTGGGCCTGTGAGAAAGTTGAACATCACCAGCTGGTGGCAATGAACCAGGCGCTGTTACTGAGCTATACCATCGGCAGTTTATTAGGGCCGACGTTTACCGCGATGCTGATGCAGAATTATTCCGATAATTTATTGTTTATCATGATCGCCAGCGTATCGTTTATTTATCTTTTAATGCTGCTGCGCAAAGCGGGAGAGCACCCAACGCCAGTGGCACATGCCTGATTAAATAAAAGCCTGTCGATGACAGGCTTTTTTGTCCCCATCACAACTAAGAGTTTTACTTATTGTTTGTTTATTGCGTCAGACGATAATTCATGTGAGTCCTACCACTATAAGGCAGCAATCATGTCTATTCGTCGTTTTTCCACTACCGCACTTGCCGTAGTGTTGTCTTTAACGTTTGCAACGGCTCCGGTCATGGCTAATCCTGGAAACGGGAATGGCGGTGGTCACGGAAACGGTGGCGGACAAGGTAATGGCGGTAATCATGGTAACGGGAATTCTGGTAACCATGGCAATAAGCAAAATAACGGTCAGGATAACCCTGGAAAATCGGATAAAAGTTTTAAAAGCAGTAAAGATGTCGGTAACGATGTCGACGCTCGCGTGAGCTTCGATCATGCCCGCCACCTGGCGCTGAATTATGGCTTAACGGGCTATGACTCTCTGCCTCCGGGTATCGCGAAAAACCTGGCGCACGGTAAGCCGTTGCCTCCGGGGATTGCGAAGAAAACCGTGCCGGCCTCAATGCTGGGCCAGCTTCCTTCCTACCCTGGCTATGAATGGCGTGTGGTCGGAGACGACCTGGTCTTAATTGCGCTGAGTACAGCCATCGTGACGTCCGTTATTAACGGCGTCTTTAAATAGAATATAAAAAGGCCCGGTTCTCACCGGGCCTTTTCTTTAATACATCACCTTGTGGCCGTACTGTTCAAGAATACCTTTGACGCGTTCCATCGTCTCTTTTTTCGGCGGCTTCACGCCATCAAGTTTGTACTCTTCGCCCATCGCCACCCATTTATGTTTACCCAGCTCGTGATAGGGCAGAAGCTCGATTTTCTCGACGTTACCCATGTCGCGGGTAAATTCCCCCAGGCGGTGCGCGGAGTCGTCATCATCTGACCAGCCGGGAACCACCACGTAGCGGATCCAGGTTTTGATGCCTTTATCGGCAATGTATTTGGCAAATTCCAGCGTGCGGTGGTTTGAGACGCCAACAAGGTTCTGGTGGATCTCATCGTTCATCTGTTTGAGATCGAGCATCACCAGATCGGTCACTTCAAGCAGCTCGTCGATAACCGGATCGTAACGGCGTACGAAGCCGTTAGTGTCGAGGCAGGTATGAATGCCTTCTTTATGGCAGGCGCGGAACCAGTCGCGGACAAATTCAGCCTGCAGAATCGCTTCACCGCCGGATGCGGTGACGCCGCCACCGGACGCGTTCATAAAGTGGCGGTAGGTCACCACCTCTTTCATCAAGTCTTCAACGGTCACTTCTTTACCGCCGTGCGTATCCCAGGTGTCACGGTTATGGCAGTACAGGCAGCGCATCAGGCAGCCCTGGAAAAAGGTGATGAAGCGGATACCCGGGCCATCGACGGTGCCACAGGATTCAAAGGAGTGAATGCGACCAATAATTGACATTGCGGTGATATCTCCAGCATCGGCCCGTCCGGGGCCTGAGTATGCACAGCTCAAAGCCGGCTGTGTTGAAGTCTGTTTTGGCTGATATCCATAGAGTATAGATAGCGGACAAAAGAGACTGAGGTGGAGAGGGTGCTAAAAAGGCCCCACTGACGTGGAGCCTTTATTGTACGCTTTTTAACGCGTGATTTCAGTCAATTCCACTTACATGGACTGAGTGAAAGTACGGGTGATAACGTCCTGCTGCTGTTCTTTAGTCAGGGAGTTAAAACGTACTGCGTAGCCAGATACGCGGATGGTCAGCTGAGGATATTTCTCAGGGTGTTCCATCGCGTCGAGCAGCATTTCACGGTTCATTACGTTCACGTTCAGGTGCTGACCACCTTCGATGGACGCTTCGTGGTGGAAGTAACCATCCATCAGACCCGCGAGGTTAGTTTTACGCACTTCGTCGTCTTTACCCAGCGCGTTTGGCACGATAGAGAAGGTGTAAGAGATACCATCTTTCGCGTAAGCAAACGGCAGTTTAGCGACGGAAGTCAGAGAGGCAACCGCACCTTTCTGGTCACGACCGTGCATTGGGTTAGCACCTGGGCCGAATGGCGCGCCAGCACGACGACCGTCTGGGGTGTTACCGGTTTTCTTACCATACACAACGTTAGAGGTGATGGTCAGAACAGACTGAGTCGGGATAGCGTTACGGTAGGTAGTCAGTTTCTGAATTTTCTTCATGAAACGTTCTACCAGGTCAACCGCCATGTCATCAACGCGAGAATCGTTGTTACCAAACTGCGGATATTCGCCTTCGATTTCGAAGTCGATAGCCAGACCGTCTTCGTCACGAATTGGTTTAACTTTCGCATATTTGATTGCAGACAGGGAGTCAGCTGCAACGGACAGACCAGCGATACCACACGCCATGGTGCGGATAACGTCACGGTCATGCAGCGCCATCAGAGAGGCTTCGTAGCTGTACTTGTCGTGCATGTAGTGGATAACGTTCAGCGCAGTGACGTACTGTTTCGCCAGCCAGTCCATGAAGTGATCCATGCGGTCCATCACTTCGTCGAAGTTCAGAACGTCGCCTTTGATCGGTTCAGACTTAGGACCAACCTGCATTTTCAGTTTTTCATCAACGCCGCCGTTGATTGCGTACAGCATGGTTTTCGCCAGGTTTGCACGCGCACCGAAGAACTGCATTTGCTTACCAACAACCATTGGGCTTACGCAGCAAGCGATAGCGTAATCGTCGTTGTTGAAGTCCGGACGCATCAGGTCATCGTTCTCGTACTGCAGAGAAGAGGTGTCGATGGACACTTTAGCGGCGAATTTCTTGAAGTTCAGAGGCAGTTTTTCAGACCACAGAACGGTGATGTTCGGCTCCGGAGAAGGACCCATGGTGTACAGGGTGTTCAGGAAGCGGAAGCTGTTTTTGGTTACCAGAGTACGGCCGTCAACGCCCATACCGCCGATGGATTCAGTTGCCCAGATTGGGTCACCGGAGAACAGCTCATCGTATTCAGGGGTACGCAGGAAGCGAACCATACGCAGTTTCATGACCAGGTGGTCAATCATTTCCTGAGCGTCTTGCTCGGTGATTTTGCCTGCTTTCAGGTCACGTTCGATGTAGGCATCCAGGAAGGTGGATACGCGACCGAAGGACATTGCTGCACCGTTCTGAGACTTAACTGCGGCCAGGTAGCCGAAGTAGGTCCACTGGATAGCTTCCTGAGCGTTGGTAGCCGGACCAGAGATATCGCAGCCATATTTCGCCGCCATCTCTTTGATCTGACCCAGCGCGCGGTGCTGTTCAGCGATTTCTTCACGCAGACGGATAGTCGCTTCCAGGTTTACGCCATTTTCCAGGTCAGACTGCAGGGAAACAAACTGCGCGTACTTGTCTTTCATCAGGAAGTCGATACCGTACAGCGCAACGCGACGGTAGTCACCGATGATACGGCCACGGCCATACGCATCTGGCAGACCAGTCAGAACGCCAGATTTACGGCAGTTCAGAATGTCTTTGGTGTAAACATCGAATACACCCTGGTTGTGGGTTTTGCGGTATTCGGTGAAGATTTTTTTCAGCATTGGATCCAGCTCGCGGTTATACGCTTTGCAGGAACCTTCAACCATTTTGATACCACCGAACGGGATGATTGCGCGTTTCAGTGGTGCTTCAGTCTGCAGACCAACGATTTTCTCAAGGGCTTTGTTGATGTAGCCAGCATCGTGAGAAGTGATGGTGGAAGCAACGGAGGTGTCAAAATCAACTGGCGCGTGAGTGCGGTTTTCCAGTTTAACGCCTTCCATTACGCTGTCCCACAGCTTGGTGGTCGCGTCAGTTGCGCCAGCCAGGAAGGATTCGTCACCTTCATACGGGGTATAGTTTTTCTGAATGAAGTCACGTACGTTTACTTCATTCTGCCAGTCACCTTTCGCAAAACCTTCCCAGGCTGTGGCTAACTTTTCATTAAGCTCGGACATGTAACACCTACCTTCTTAAGTGGATTTTTTATTTACTGCCTGAGAAAACCATCAATGATGATCGTCGCCACGCAGGTAAATGACCCAGTATGTCAACCCAACTAACAGACCCCCACCGATAATGTTCCCGATAGTGACAGGGATCAGGTTATCAGTAATGAAATTCATAATAGTCAGGTGAGAGAAACTTTCCGGGGATGAACCAACTGCGGTCCAGAACTCCGGGCTCGCAAAGTCGCGGATGACAATGCCCATTGGGATCATGAACATATTCGCGATACTGTGCTCAAAGCCGCTGGCAACAAACATCGCAACCGGCAGAACCATAATTAAGGCTTTGTCCATCAGGCTACGACCCGAGTAGCTCATCCATACAGCCAGGCAGACCATCAGGTTAGCGAGGATGCCGAGAGCAACGGCTTCGATAAATGTGTGGTGCATTTTGTGGTCGGCGGTTTGCAGGACGTTAAGGCCCCAGCCACCGTTGGCGGTCATGTACTCGCCAGAAAGCCACATCAACAAAACAAAGAGCAGACAGCCAACCAGGTTACCCACGTAGACGTTAAGCCAGTTACGTGCCAGCTGACCCCAGGTAATTCTTCCGCTGGCCTTTGCCACGACAATCAGCACCGTTGAGGTGAAGAGGTCGGCGCCGCAGATGACGCAGAGAATCAGACCCAGTGAGAAGCAAATGCCGCCAATCAGTTTGGCCATGCCGAAAGGCATTCCGGCAGTACCGGTGGTGGCGGTGATGTAGAAGACGAAAGCGATAGAGATGAACACACCAGCCGTGATCGCCAGATAGAACGTCTTCATCGGGTGTTTCGTTGCTTTATAGACACCCGCTTCTTCGGCAACTTTGGCCATCGCAGCAGGGAGTAAAAGATCAAAAGGGTTGTCAGCTTTCACACTAACTCTCTCTTTATTAAGTCGGCGACGAGATACTAACAAAGCATTATAGAAGAGAAATTGATATAGATCATATCTCGCCTAGCTTATAGGCCCGCAGTGTGTATGGTTTTACAACAAATGCGGAGTAAGTAATTGATTATCCGTATAAAAATAAATTTTAAAAGTTATGAAAAGAGTTGAATTTTTTCGTTCGGCCACCCCTGACGCAGTTAATTAATATGGAGTATTTACCATAAAAAGTAACAGTAAAGCCCAGGTAAATATTATTATATTTACCCATGTTTAACTTTATTATTACAATCAACAGTCATTGCCGAAGAAAATAAAAAACGGGGCAATGAAATTGCCCCGTAATATAGCCCAGACGATTGAATACGCCTACTGCTGGTAATGTTATGTGCGCTTATTTTAACCAGTAAGCGGCTTTTGCTTTCTGCAGCTTTTCGTAGGCCTTCAGCAGCGACTGATGCGCCGGGAAGGCTTTCAGATCGCTATCAACAGCCTGCAGGCCATAGAACGGCGCTTCGCCGCTCAGGGCCGCGCTGGCTGCTTCTACGGCCTCAGCTCCGTACATACGCACGAAAGCATTCAGGTATTGCAGCGGCTCGCGGTCCTCTTCCTGGGCCAGCAGCAACAGGGTTTGCAGGCAGCGGTAATAATTGGTGCGTTCGGCAGAGAAGACAGACTGGTTGAATTCCATGGTCCACTCGGTCCAGGCCAGGGCCTGATCCAAATCGCCACCCGCCAGGGCCAGCATCGCTTTCAGCTCACCGATGCGCAGGGTATACCAGCCGTTGTCTTTACCGGTCGCCAGGCCCAGCAGTTCGCGTACGCGGGTAAAGTCATCATGGCCTTCTTCGTCCAGTTGGGCGATCAGGTTCAGATAATCTTCTTTCTCCCACTCGCTGCCCGGCAGAGCCAGCAGCGTTTCGCGCAGATGGGCACCCATGCTGTTGTTCGCCAGCCACAGATCTTCAGCCGGGTAGATGTCGGACATGCCCGGAACGATAATGCGGCACGCGTAGACGCCAAGATGTTCGTAGTCGGCAATGTAGACTTCCTGATCTTCCGCGTTGAAGATAGCCATCAGCGTGGCGAACTCTTCTTCCGTGGTACCGGCAAAGCTCCAGTCCACGAACGGATAGTCGGCGTCCTGCTTGAACATATCCCAGGAAATTAAACCGCTGGAGTCAATGAAGTGGGTTTCAAGGTTGGTATGCTCGGCCACTTCTTCATCGTCAAACGTTGGCGGAGTGAAGACGTCGAGATCTTTCAGGCTACGGCCCTGCAGCAGCTCGGTAACGGTACGCTCCAGCGCCACGCCGAAGTCAGGGTGCGCCCCGAATGAGGCGAAGCAGGTGCCGTTGGCCGGGTTAAACAGCACCACGCAGATAACCGGATACTTGCCGCCCAGCGAGCCGTCATAGGCAAAGATTGGGAAACCTTCTGCTTCGAGCTTAGCGATGGACTCCACTACGCCCGGATAGCGCGCCAGCACCTCTGCCGGAATTTCAGGCAGGCTGATGGATTCAGCGATGATGCGGTTTTTAATGTGGCGTTCAAAGACTTCAGACAGACCCTGCACGCGCGCTTCATTGCGGGTGTTACCGGCGGACATACCGTTGGACACATACAGGTTGCCGACGATGTTCATCGGAATATACACGGTCTGCTCGTCAGACTGACGGGTGAACGGCAGGGCGCAGATCCCACGGTCTTCATTGCCAGACTGCAGATCGATCAGCATGCTGGCGGTCAGTTCGTTTTCCGGATCGTAGAAAGCACGCAGGCGCGCGTCGAGAATACCTTCCGGCAGCTCGTCATCTTCGGTCAGCGGGAACCATTTTTCATTTGGATAGTGAACGAACGGGCCGTTAGCGATGGTTTCGCCCAGCCAGAAGTCAGCGAAGAAATAGTTGGTGGACAGACGCTCAAAATACTCACCCAGCGCAGAGGCCAGTGCCGCTTTTTTTGTAGCGCCTTTACCGTTGGTAAAGCACAGGGCACAGTCTTTATCGCGAATATGCACGGACCAGACATGAGGCACCGGATTGAGCCAGGAGGCTTCTTCGATGTTAAAACCCAGGTCGGTCAGTTTCTGCTGGAAGCGAGCGATGGAATCTTCCAGAGCGGCGTCTTTGCCGGGGATAAACGTTTGAGTCATGGCGTTCACTTTTATCGTACGTAAAGCGCGCAATGATACGGGTTTTGCGTGACGGGTGCTATCTTCGGCGAAAATAAAAGGCTGGACTATGCTTAGTGGCAGTAACTGACTGTTAAGGCATAGAAAAATGAAAGCATTTGATCTCCAGCGGATGGCGTTTGATAAAGTTCCTCCTGAATTTCTGGGCGAAGTGGCGCTGCGTAGCCTGTATACCTTCGTCCTCGTCTTCCTGTTTCTTAAAATCACCGGCCGCCGCGGCGTGCGGCAGATGTCGCTCTTTGAGGTGTTGATCATCCTGACGCTGGGCTCGGCGGCGGGGGACGTCGCCTTTTATGACGATGTGCCGATGGTGCCGGTGTTTATCGTTTTTGTCTCACTGGCGCTACTTTACCGTCTTGTCATGTGGCTGATGTCGAAAAGCGAAAAGCTGGAAGATCTGCTTGAAGGGAAGCCTGTCGTTATCGTCGAGGACGGACAGCTGGCCTGGGAAAATGTACAAAGCGCCAATATGACCGAGTTTGAGTTCTTTATGGAGCTTCGCCTGAACAGCGTTGAACAGCTCGGGCAGGTGCGTCTGGCGATCATGGAAACCAACGGGCAGATCAGCGTCTATTACTATTCTGACGACGAGGTGAAGCCGGGGCTGTGTATCCTGCCGGATATGCTGATCGAGCGTTTCAGAACCGTACCGGAATCAGGCGAGTATGCTTGCGTAAGATGTAGCCATGTTGTCGCGATGCAGCCGGGGGATCGTCAATTATGCCCCCGCTGTGCAAATCCGGAATGGACGAAGGTTAGCCGGGCCAAACGCATCACCTGACAGCCATTTTGTCGGTTTTGTCTTAGCGAGGCGGCAGATTGTTTTGTGTGACGCGGGGCACATTTAACGGGTCATAAGTTTTAGACATTGCGGCGCGTGTCACTGAATGATAAAACCGATATCCACAGTTATAACTTATGGCTTTTAGCGTGGTGAGGGGAAATGGCTCAAGTCTTTAATTTCAGTTCAGGTCCGGCAATGTTACCGGCAGACGTGCTTAAACAGGCTCAACAGGAACTCTGTGACTGGAACGATCTCGGTACGTCGGTGATGGAAATCAGCCACCGTGGTAAAGAGTTTATTCAGGTGGCGGAAGAGGCAGAAAAGGATTTTCGCGATCTGCTGAATATTCCCTCGAACTACAAAGTATTGTTCTGTCACGGCGGTGGACGCGGCCAGTTTGCAGGCGTTCCGCTGAATATCCTCGGTGACAAAACGACGGCTGACTACGTTGACGCGGGTTACTGGGCAGCAAGCGCCGTTAAAGAAGCGCATAAATACTGCACGCCGAATGTTATCGACGCCAAAGTAACCGTTGACGGTCTGCGCGCCGTGAAGCCAATGAGCGAGTGGCAGCTTTCCGATAACGCAGCGTATCTGCACTACTGCCCGAACGAAACCATTGACGGGATTGCCATCGACGAGACGCCAAACTTCGGCAGCGATGTCGTGGTTGCCGCCGACTTCTCCTCCACCATTCTGTCTGCGCCAATTGATGTCAGCCGCTACGGCGTTATCTATGCGGGCGCGCAGAAAAATATCGGCCCGGCCGGTTTGACTATCGTCGTCGTGCGTGAGGACCTGCTGGGTAAAGCGCATAAATCCTGCCCGTCGATTCTCGATTACACCGTGCTGAACGATAACGATTCGATGTTCAATACCCCACCAACGTTTGCCTGGTATCTCTCCGGCCTGGTCTTCAAATGGCTGAAGCAAAACGGCGGCGTGGCGCAGATGGACAAGGTCAATCAGCAGAAAGCTGAACTCCTGTATGGCGTGATCGACAAGAGCGATTTCTACCGCAACGATGTGGCGAAAGCTAACCGTTCCCGCATGAACGTGCCGTTCCAGCTGGCGGACAGCAGCCTGGACAAAGTGTTCCTGGAAGAGTCCTTCGCGGCAGGCCTGCATGCGCTCAAAGGTCACCGTGTCGTTGGCGGCATGCGTGCCTCCATCTATAACGCGATGCCGCTGGAAGGCGTTAAAGCCCTGACGGATTTCATGATCGACTTCGAACGTCGTCACGGTTAATTTGCTGTTTTTCACCCCCGCAGCGTCCCTGCGGGGTTTTTATTATGTTGAGTTGAGAGTTTAGTTTTCATGGAATCCCTGACGTTACAACCTATCGCGCGGGTAGATGGCACCATTAATCTGCCTGGTTCAAAAAGTGTCTCGAACCGCGCTCTGCTGCTGGCAGCTCTGGCAAACGGCACCACCGTCCTCACAAACCTGCTGGACAGCGATGACGTGCGCCATATGCTCAATGCGCTGAAAGCGTTGGGCATTCATTACACTCTCTCCGACGATCGTACCCGCTGCGAAGTGACCGGCAACGGCGGCGCGCTGCGCTCGGGCGAAGAGCTTGAGCTGTTTTTGGGCAACGCGGGTACCGCGATGCGCCCGCTGGCGGCGGCCCTGTGCCTGGGTAGCAACAACATTGTGCTGACCGGCGAGCCGCGCATGAAAGAGCGTCCGATTGGTCACCTTGTGGATGCTTTGCGTCAGGGCGGCGCGCAGGTTGAGTATCTTGAGCAGGAAAACTATCCGCCACTGCGTCTGCGCGGCGGTTTTACCGGCGGTCACGTCGAGGTGGACGGCAGCGTCTCCAGCCAGTTCCTGACGGCACTGCTGATGACCGCGCCGCTGGCACCGCAGGATACGGTTATCACAATTAAAGGTGAGCTGGTCTCCAAACCGTACATTGATATCACGCTGCACCTGATGAAAACCTTCGGCGTTGAGGTGGAAAACCAGTCCTATCAGCGCTTCGTGTTGCGCGGGGCGCAGCAGTACCAGTCTCCGGGCAACTACCTGGTTGAAGGGGATGCCTCATCCGCGTCCTACTTCCTGGCAGCGGGTGCGATTAAAGGCGGCACGGTAAAAGTGACCGGTATTGGCCGTAACAGCGTGCAGGGCGACATCCGTTTTGCGGACGTGCTGGAAAAAATGGGCGCCATTGTCACCTGGGGCGATGACTTCATCTCCTGTACCCACGGCGAGCTGAACGCCATCGACATGGACATGAACCATATCCCGGATGCGGCGATGACCATTGCCACGGCGGCGCTGTTTGCTAAAGGCACTACCACGCTGCGTAACATCTACAACTGGCGCGTAAAAGAGACGGACCGCCTGTTCGCGATGGCGACCGAGCTGCGAAAAGTCGGTGCCGAGGTGGAAGAGGGCGAAGACTACATTCGCGTGACCCCTCCGGCAAAACTGCAGTTTGCGGAAATCGGCACCTACAACGATCACCGCATGGCGATGTGCTTCTCGCTGGTGGCGTTGTCAGACACGCCTGTGACCATCCTTGACCCGAAATGTACGGCGAAAACCTTCCCGGACTACTTCGAACAGCTGGCACGCATTAGCACGCTGGCCTGATAACGTATTGCCGCATCGCCCGATGCGGCATTTCCTTACGCTTCATTACGAACACCTCCGCTCATTTCTTCTACACTCTGCTTCAATCATTCCGTAATTTGCACGCAAAGGTAACAGTTGCGCACGTTGGCGCGTATAATGCGCGGCGTTCATGTAAACGGTATGCCTTATTTAAGGAGAAAAAGATGACGGCAGTTGCCCCGGTAATCACCATTGATGGGCCGAGTGGCGCAGGGAAAGGTACTCTGTGCAAAGCGATGGCGGAAGCATTGCAATGGCATCTTTTAGATTCGGGAGCAATCTATCGCGTGCTGGCGCTGGCCGCGCTGCATCACCATGTGGATGTCGCGTCTGAAGAAGCGCTGGTTCCGCTGGCTGCGCATCTGGATGTGCGTTTCGTATCGACCGATGGCAACCTGGAAGTCATCCTTGAAGGGGAAGACGTGAGCGGCGAAATCCGTACGCAGGAAGTGGCTAATGCGGCCTCTCAGGTCGCTGCGTTCCCGCGCGTTCGTGAGGCGCTGTTACGTCGTCAGCGCGCGTTCCGTGAAGCCCCGGGGCTGATCGCTGACGGACGCGATATGGGAACGGTGGTATTCCCTGATGCGCCAGTGAAAATTTTCCTTGACGCCTCTTCGGAAGAACGTGCTCAACGCCGCATGCTTCAGTTGCAGGAAAAGGGGTTTAGTGTTAACTTTGATCGCCTTTTATCCGAGATAAAAGAGCGCGATGACCGCGATCGTAACCGCGCCGTCGCCCCACTTGTTCCTGCAGAAGATGCATTAGTTCTGGATTCAACCAGTTTAACTATTGAGCAAGTGATTGAAAAAGCGCTACAATATGCGCGCCAAAAACTGGCACTCGCGTAATCGCGACCGATTTAGCAGTACCCCCGCTGCAATGGATTGACGGCGGGTATGTGAAACAACCCCATCCGGCACGGAGCCAGGTGGACGTTAATATTAACCTGAAGATTAAACATGACTGAATCTTTTGCTCAACTGTTTGAAGAATCCTTAAAAGAAATCGAAACCCGCCCGGGTTCCATCGTTCGCGGTGTTGTTGTTGCTATCGACAAAGACGTAGTACTGGTTGACGCCGGTCTGAAATCTGAGTCC
This sequence comes from Enterobacter sp. QK-SA4, assembly GCF_056856775.1. Classification (NCBI taxonomy): domain Bacteria; kingdom Pseudomonadati; phylum Pseudomonadota; class Gammaproteobacteria; order Enterobacterales; family Enterobacteriaceae; genus Enterobacter; species Enterobacter sp. QK-SA4. The sequence goes on along the minus strand of NZ_JBXFXH010000007.1, from coordinate 3,187,376 downwards.
GCCATTCCGGCAGAGCAGTTCAAAAACGCCCAGGGCGAGCTGGAAATCCAGGTTGGTGACGAAGTTGACGTTGCTCTGGACGCAGTAGAAGACGGCTTCGGTGAAACCCTGCTTTCTCGTGAGAAAGCTAAACGTCACGAAGCATGGATCACGCTGGAAAAAGCTTACGAAGAAGCTGAAACTGTGGTCGGTGTTATCAACGGCAAAGTTAAAGGTGGCTTCACTGTTGAGCTGAATGGTATTCGTGCGTTCCTGCCAGGTTCTCTGGTAGACGTTCGTCCAGTTCGTGACACTCTGCACCTGGAAGGCAAAGAGCTTGAGTTCAAAGTAATCAAGCTGGACCAGAAGCGTAACAACGTTGTTGTTTCCCGTCGTGCCGTTATCGAATCCGAAAACAGCGCAGAACGCGATCAGCTGCTGGAAAACCTGCAGGAAGGCATGGAAGTCAAAGGTATCGTTAAGAACCTCACTGACTACGGCGCATTCGTTGACCTGGGCGGCGTTGATGGCCTGCTGCACATCACCGACATGGCGTGGAAACGCGTTAAGCACCCAAGCGAAATCGTGAACGTGGGCGACGAAATCACTGTTAAAGTGCTGAAGTTTGACCGCGAGCGTACTCGTGTATCCCTCGGCCTGAAACAGCTGGGCGAAGATCCATGGGTAGCTATCGCTAAGCGTTACCCAGAAGGTACTAAACTGACTGGTCGCGTAACCAACCTGACTGACTACGGCTGCTTCGTTGAAATCGAAGAAGGCGTTGAAGGTCTGGTGCACGTTTCCGAAATGGACTGGACCAACAAAAACATCCACCCATCCAAAGTTGTTAACGTTGGTGATGTAGTGGAAGTGATGGTTCTGGATATCGACGAAGAACGTCGTCGTATCTCCCTGGGCCTGAAACAGTGCAAAAACAACCCATGGCAGCAGTTCGCGGAAACCCACAACAAGGGCGACCGTGTTGAAGGTAAAATCAAGTCTATCACTGACTTCGGTATCTTCATCGGCCTGGACGGCGGCATCGATGGCCTGGTTCACCTGTCTGACATCTCCTGGAACGTTGCAGGCGAAGAAGCAGTTCGTGAATACAAAAAAGGCGACGAAATCGCTGCAGTTGTTCTGCAGGTTGACGCAGAGCGTGAGCGTATCTCCCTGGGCGTTAAACAGCTCGCAGAAGATCCGTTCAACAACTGGGTTGCACTGAACAAGAAAGGCGCAATCGTAAACGGTAAAGTGACTGCAGTTGACGCTAAAGGCGCAACCGTAGAACTGGCTGACGGCGTTGAAGGTTACCTGCGCGCTTCTGAAGCTTCACGTGACCGCGTTGAAGATGCCACTCTGGTTCTGAACGTAGGCGACGACGTTGAAGCTAAGTTCACCGGTGTTGACCGTAAGAACCGTGCAATCAGCCTGTCTGTTCGTGCTAAAGACGAAGCTGATGAGAAAGATGCAATCGCAACTGTTAACAAACAGGAAGATGCAAACTTCTCTAACAACGCAATGGCTGAAGCTTTCAAAGCAGCTAAAGGCGAGTAATATCAGGTTCTCAGCATCATTTGCGCTGTAACGCATTTACAGCGTGAAGGATGAGGAGCAAACTTGACAGATTGCAGGATTCGTCCTGTAATCAATAACAAAGGGCGGCTACGGCCGCCCTTGTTTAATGAGCTGTTCAGCTAATTGGTTTGAAAGGAACCGGAGGAATCATGACCAAGTCAGAATTGATTGAAAGACTTGCCAGTCAGCAACCGCATATCCCTGCCAAGGCAGTGGAAGATGCCGTAAAAGAGATGCTGGAGCATATGGCCTCCACTCTTGCCCAGGGCGAGCGCATTGAAATCCGCGGTTTCGGTAGTTTTTCTCTGCACTATCGTGCTCCACGTACCGGGCGTAACCCGAAAACTGGCGATAAAGTCGAGCTGGAAGGCAAGTACGTTCCACACTTTAAGCCGGGTAAAGAACTGCGCGATCGCGCCAATATTTACGGCAACTGAGTTTAGCCAGCCGGTTAAACTGGGTTCGAAAGAAAGCACCTGCGGGTGCTTTTTTTGTCTCTGTCGCTTTCCTTCTGAAGGTGCCCCGCATTTTTCCGTTTTGTTTTCTGCAAACCGATAAAAACAGCACAGCGCGCGCTGTAAAACGTAGTTTTCCCATCTGACAATTCGCTCTGCCTGATTAGATACTGCTCCTCTGAAACAGGGAGGTAGCAATGGGAATTCCCGCGCTTAGCGTCTGCGTCATTCTGGCAATAGCCCCGTTACTCTGGTTACCTGAACTGCCATCACGTCATACCGTGTGGATAATGATTGTTGGCGGGGTCGTGCTGGCCGCACGGCGAAACGTACGACTGAAGTATGCGGGTCTCACGCTGTTATTTTGCGTGTGGGGTATTTTGGCTGCGAAGGAGAGCGTCTGGCCGATGCAGCATTTAACCACGGGGGCCGTGCAGGCTGAGGTAGCGATCACCGCCACAGATGGCGCAACGCAGCATCAGGGAAACATTCTTCGCGTTGATGGCAAGCGCTGGTGGGCCTCTACCGGCATAACGCTGTATGGCAATTATCTGCCACAGAAAGCGTGTGCCGGTCAGCGCTGGAGCATGACGCTCAGGCTCAGACCTGTCCATGGCGAACTGAACGACGGCGGTTATGATTCCCAGCGTAGCGCCTTTGCCCGCCATCAAACGCTGAGCGGGCGTTTCACCCGTGCGGAACTCGTTGATGGACGCTGCAGCCTGCGAGCGCAATATCTCATGTCACTGCACAACCGCCTTTCTGCTTACCGATGGGGGGCAGTTATCCTCGGACTGGGAATGGGTGAACGTCTGGATGTGCCCCGGGAAATACAAGACCTGATGCGTGAAACCGGGACGCTGCATCTGATGGCGATTTCGGGACTGCATATCGCGCTGGCGGCATCCCTCGCCTGGTTACTCGCGCGTGGGATTCAGTTTTTATTACCCAGCCACTGGATCCAATGGCAAATGCCTCTTCTGGCCGGGTTGTGCTTTGCCGCTTTCTACGCCTGGCTTACCGGTCTGCAGCCTCCTGCGCTACGCACGGTCATCGCGCTTGCTGTGCTTGCAATGTTGCGGATCGCTGCCAGGCAATGGTCTCCATGGCAGGTATGGGGGGGCTGTATCGCAGCGATCCTGATAAGCGATCCCTTAGCCATACTCTCGCAGAGTCTGCTTTTGTCTGCATTTGCTGTCGCCGCGCTGATTTTCTGGTTTCAGTGGCTGCCTCTTCCTGGCTGGCACCGGGTACGACGTCTACGGCCGCTGCTGAACCTGATCTATCTGCAGGTCGGTATGCTGATGCTGCTGATGCCGCTACAGGTTCTGATTTTCCATGGATTCAGCATCTCCTCCCTGGTCGCGAATCTCTTTGCCATTCCCCTGGTGACGTTTGTCTCCGTGCCGCTGATCCTGCTCGGCATGCTGCTTCATCTGCTGCCGCTGGCGGCACCGGAAAGCGTCGTCTGGTTCGCAGCCAATAAGTCACTTGCGGGGCTGTTCTGGCTCCTCATGCGCCTGCCTGACGGCTGGCAAAATGTCGACCAACGCTGGCAGTACATGACATTACTGCCCTGGCTTATCATCATCGGATGGCGCTTTCGTGCCTGGAAAACCCTTCCTGCCGTTTGTCTTGCAGGAAGTGTTTTACTCACATTTCCTCTGTGGCGAACGGAAAAAAACGAGAGCTGGACGCTGCATATGCTGGATGTAGGGCAGGGGCTGGCGATGGTCATTGAACGGCAGGGGAAAGCCATTCTCTATGATACCGGGCTTGCCTGGCCGGGCGGGGATAGCGCGCAGCGGTTAATTATCCCGTGGCTTCGCTGGCATCACCTGCGGCCTGAAGGCGTTATTCTCAGTCATGAACACCTCGACCATGCGGGAGGACTCGCATCGTTGCAAAAAGCGTGGCCGGACGCGTGGGTAAGAAGCCCGTTGCGCCAGGCGGGACATCGGCCCTGTTTTCGTGGGCAGAGATGGAAATGGCAGGGACTCTCCTTCACCGTACACTGGCCCCCCGAAAATTACCCGGCTCAGGGAAATAACCATTCCTGCGTGGTAAAGGTGGACGACGGTGGGCAGAGTGTTCTGCTAACGGGGGATATTGAAGCGCAAGCGGAACAGGCTATGCTTAGCCATTACTGGCGTTATCTGACGTCCACGCTCATACAGGTTCCTCATCATGGCAGCAATACTTCGTCGTCATTGCCGCTGGTGCAGCGGGTGGAAGGTCAGATCGCACTGGATTCCGCGGCCCGCTATAACGCATGGCGATTCCCGTCGGCAAAAGTTGTCCGACGCTATCGAAAAGAGGGGTACATCTGGCACGATACCCCTCATTCTGGACAAATATCGGTGACATTCTCGCAACATCACTGGCAAATCCGGCGTTTGCGAGAGCAATTTTTACCCGTTTGGTATCATCAGTGGTTTGGCGAGCCCGTCGATAACGGGTAGAATATGCGGCTATTTCAACGAATGCTGGTTTTTTGAATGCATAACGACAAAGATCTCTCCACGTGGCAAACCTTCCGCCGACTCTGGCCGATGATTGCACCCTTTAAAGCAGGCCTGATCGTGGCGGGTGTAGCGTTAATCCTCAACGCAGCCAGCGATACTTTTATGCTATCGCTCCTCAAACCGTTACTGGACGACGGTTTTGGTAAAACGGATCGCTCAGTGTTGCTATGGATGCCTCTGGTGGTTATCGGACTGATGATCTTACGCGGCATCACCAGCTATATTTCCAGCTACTGTATTTCCTGGGTATCAGGGAAAGTGGTGATGACCATGCGCCGTCGCCTGTTCAGCCACATGATGGGCATGCCGGTCTCGTTCTTTGACAAGCAGTCTACCGGGACGCTGCTGTCTCGTATTACCTACGACTCCGAGCAGGTTGCCTCCTCGTCCTCAAGCGCGCTGATCACCGTTGTGCGTGAGGGCGCGTCAATCATCGGCCTGTTCGCGATGATGTTCTATTACAGCTGGCAGCTGTCGATCATCCTTATCGTTCTGGCGCCGATAGTTTCTATTGCTATCCGCGTCGTCTCAAAGCGCTTCCGCAATATCAGTAAGAATATGCAGAACACGATGGGGCAGGTGACGACCAGCGCGGAACAGATGCTGAAAGGGCATAAAGAAGTTCTGATTTTTGGCGGTCAGGACGTCGAAACCAAACGCTTTGATAAAGTCAGCAACAAAATGCGTCTGCAGGGGATGAAAATGGTCTCGGCCTCTTCCATTTCTGACCCGATTATTCAGCTGATTGCCTCCCTGGCGCTGGCATTCGTCCTGTATGCAGCAAGCTTCCCGAGCGTCATGGAGACGCTGACGGCGGGTACTATCACCGTGGTCTTCTCCTCGATGATCGCCCTGATGCGTCCGCTGAAATCCCTGACGAACGTCAACGCCCAGTTCCAGCGCGGGATGGCTGCCTGTCAGACGCTGTTCAGCATTCTGGATTCCGAACAGGAAAAAGATGAAGGTACACGCGAGATTGAGCGCGCCCGTGGCGACGTTGAGTTCCGCAATGTCACTTTCGCCTATCCTGGACGTGAAACGCCGGCGCTGCGTAATATCAACCTGTCCATTCCGGCGGGTAAAACCGTGGCGCTGGTGGGCCGTTCCGGCTCGGGTAAATCAACTATTGCCAGCCTGATCACCCGTTTCTACGATATTAACGAAGGTGAGATCCTCCTGGACGGTCATGATCTGCGGGAATATACCCTGCAGTCGCTGCGTAACCAGGTGGCGCTGGTCTCCCAGAACGTGCACCTGTTCAACGATACTGTGGCAAACAACATTGCGTATGCGCGCACGGATGAATACAGCCGCGAGCAGATTGAGAATGCCGCGCGTATGGCCTACGCAATGGACTTTATCAACAAGATGGATAACGGTCTGGATACGATAATCGGTGAGAACGGGGTGCTGCTCTCCGGCGGTCAGCGTCAGCGTATCGCCATTGCGCGTGCGCTGCTGCGCGATAGCCCAATTCTGATTCTGGACGAAGCGACCTCCGCACTGGATACGGAATCTGAACGCGCTATTCAGTCTGCGCTGGATGAGCTGCAAAAAAACCGTACCTCGCTGGTGATTGCGCACCGTCTGTCGACTATCGAGCAGGCTGACGAAATCGTCGTGGTTGAGGACGGTATCATTGTTGAACGCGGAAGCCATGCTGATTTGCTGGAACACCGCGGCGTTTACGCCCAGCTTCATAAGATGCAGTTTGGCGAATGATTGCACGCATCTGGTCCGGTGAATCCCCGCTGTGGCTGCTGCTTTTGCCGCTCTCCTGGCTTTACGGCCTGGTGAGCGGCACTATCCGTCTGTTTTACCGTCTGGGGCTGAAGCGTGCCTGGCGCGCGCCGGTTCCGGTGGTGGTGGTCGGTAATCTTACGGCGGGCGGCAACGGTAAAACGCCGGTGGTGATCTGGCTGGTGGAGCAATTGCAAAAACGCGGTATCCGCCCAGGGGTGGTATCGCGCGGATATGGTGGTAAAGCGGGGCGTTATCCGCTGCTGCTGACGGCGGAAACCACGACTGCCGAAGCGGGTGATGAGCCGGTATTGATTTTCCAGCGTACCGGCGCGCCGGTTGCGGTCTCCCCGGTGCGCAGCGACGCCGTTCAGGCACTGCTTGCCGAACATGCGGTACAAATCATTATCACTGACGATGGCCTGCAACACTACGCCCTGGCGCGTGATAAAGAAATTGTGGTGATCGACGGGGTCCGCCGTTTCGGTAACGGCTGGTGGCTGCCGGCCGGACCCATGCGCGAACGCGCTTCGCGCCTTAAGTCCGTTGATGCGGTGATTGTGAACGGTGGTGAGGCAAAAGCGGGTGAAATCCCGATGTACCTGCAGCCAGGCCTGGCGATCAACCTGGTGACGGGTGAGCGCCGGTCGGTTGCTGAGCTGCCTTCACTGGTGGCTATGGCGGGGATTGGCCATCCGCCGCGCTTCTTTGCGACGCTGGAACAGTGTGGTGCCCGGCTGGAAAAACGCGTTCCGCTGGCCGACCACCAGGCGCTGGTGGAAGGGCAGGTAGACGCCCTGACCGTACCCGGGCAGTCGCTGATCATGACCGAAAAAGATGCGGTGAAATGCCGTGCCTTTGCGAAAGATAACTGGTGGTATCTGCCGGTTGACGCTGAACTCAGCGGCGAGCAGCCGGAACGTTTGCTCAAGGAACTGATTGCGTTGGTGAAATAAACGCTTACGCGGTTCTGGTGGCGCTTTGACTGACAGGAAAACGCATGTCTTTACCGCAACTCTCGCTTTCAGCCGCACGTCATTTACACCTTGCCGCGCAGGGGCTGCTTAAAAAGCCCCGCCGCCGCGCGCAGCCTGCCGATATTCTCTCGACCGTCCAGCGCATGTCGCTACTTCAAATCGACACCATTAACATCGTGGCCCGTAGCCCTTATCTGGTGCTGTTTAGCCGCCTGGGGAATTATCCTTCGCAGTGGCTGGATGAGGCGCTCAGCAAGGGGGAGTTAATGGAGTACTGGGCGCACGAAGCCTGCTTCCTCCCCCGCAGCGATTTTGCCCTGGTTCGCCACCGTATGCTTGCTCCGGAAAAGATGGGCTGGAAATACCGTCAGGCGTGGATGCTGGAACATGTGGCCGAAATTGAGCAGCTAATCGCGCATATTCAGGATAACGGTCCCGTACGCTCCGCCGATTTTGAACACCCGCGCAAAGGCACCAGCGGCTGGTGGGAGTGGAAACCGCATAAGCGTCATCTCGAAGGGCTGTTTACCTCTGGCAAAGTCATGGTGATTGAGCGGCGTAATTTTCAGCGCGTGTACGACCTGACGCATCGCGTGATGCCGCACTGGGACGACGAGCGTGACCTGCTTACCCAGGAGGCGGCTGAGGCCATCATGCTTGAAAACAGCGCCCGCAGCCTGGGGATTTTCCGCACGCAATGGCTGGCAGATTACTATCGCCTTCGCCAGCCCGCGTCGAAACCGCTGCTGGACATCTGGCAACGCGAACAGCGCGTCATCCCGGTCACGGTGGAAACGCTGGGCGAAATGTGGCTGCATGCGGATCTTCTCCCGCTACTGCCTCTGGCCCAGGAGGGGAAACTTCAGGCAACCCACAGTGCGGTGTTGTCGCCTTTCGACCCGGTCGTCTGGGACAGAAAACGCGCCGAGCAGCTGTTCGACTTTAGCTACCGGCTGGAATGTTATACCCCGGCGCCAAAGCGCCAGTATGGTTACTTTGTACTCCCGCTGCTGCATAAGGGGCAACTGGTCGGGCGCATGGACGCCAAAATGTACCGCAAGACCGGCACGCTTGAAATCATTGCGCTTTATCTGGAAGAGGGCGTCAGGGTGACGGCGAGCCTGGAAAAAGGGTTAACGTCCGCCATTAGCGAATTCGCGCGCTGGCAGGGCGCCCGCGACGTGACGCTGGGCCGGATACCCGACGGGCTGTTTACATCCTGTCGAAGTGGCTGGGAAACAGGCACTCCCTGAAAAGGGAATGTGTTAAGCTTTAGCGATTACCCATACGGAGGAACTATGGATCACCGTTTACTTGAAATTATTGCCTGCCCGGTATGCAACGGCAAACTCTACTACAGCCAGGACAAACAGGAGCTGATTTGCAAGCTGGACAGCCTGGCTTTCCCGCTGCGTGACGGCATTCCGGTACTGCTGGAAAATGAAGCTCGTTCCCTGGTGGCAGAAGAGAGCAAACCATGAGTTTTGTTGTCATTATTCCTGCGCGTTATGCCTCAACGCGTCTGCCTGGTAAACCGCTGGTGGATATCAACGGCAAGCCGATGATTGTGCATGTTCTTGAGCGTGCGCGTGAATCCGGTGCCGATCGTGTGATTGTTGCTACCGATCATCCTGACGTCGCCCGAGCGGTTGAGGCAGCAGGCGGTGAGGTATGCATGACCCGCGCCGATCACCAGTCCGGAACCGAGCGTCTGGCGGAAGTGGTTGAGAAATGTGGTTTCAGTGATGATACGGTCATCGTTAACGTGCAGGGTGACGAGCCAATGATCCCGGCGGTGATTATCCGTCAGGTTGCAGAAAACCTGGCTCAGCGTCAGGTTGGTATGGCGACGCTCGCGGTGCCTATTCACCACGCCGAAGAGGCATTCAATCCGAATGCCGTGAAGGTGGTCATGGATGCCGAAGGCTATGCGCTCTATTTCTCGCGCGCCACCATTCCGTGGGATCGCGATCGCTTTGCGCTCTCTAAAGAGACCATCGGCGATACTTTCCTGCGTCATATTGGGATCTACGGCTATCGGGCCGGTTTTATTCGTCGATATGTTACCTGGGCGCCGAGTCCGCTGGAGCATATCGAAATGCTGGAGCAGCTTCGCGTGCTCTGGTATGGCGAAAAAATTCACGTTGCCGTTGCCAGCGAAGTGCCTGGAACGGGCGTTGATACGCCGGAAGATCTTGAGCGCGTTCGCGCCGAGTTGCGCTGATATAGCCTGCATCCCTCCTGACGGGGGGATGCCCTCTCCCTCGCTAATTCCCCTTTCTTTTCCCTAATTGTTCTCTTCCGGGTGACATCTTCCTTCTGGACGCTCATTATAAAAGCAGTAGTCTTAATGGGGGTAATCTCATATGGAACAGCTGCGTGCCGAACTTAGCCATCTGCTGGGTGAGAAATTAAGCCGGGTCGAATGCGTGAGTGAAAAGGCCGATACTGCGCTTTGGTCGTTGTATGACAGTCAGGGCAACCCAATGCCGCTGATGGCCAGAAGTTTCACCTCGCCGGGCGTTGCCAGGCAGCTGGCATGGAAAATGTCGATGCTGGCGCGGGAGGGAACCGTCCGTATGCCGACGGTGTACGGCGTGATGACCCACGAGGAACACCCCGGCCCGGACGTGCTGCTGATTGAGCGTTTACGCGGCGTGCCCGTTGAAGCGCCCGCGCGCACGCCGGAACGCTGGGAGCAGTTAAAAGACCAGATTGTCGAGGCGCTGCTGGCCTGGCATCGTCAGGATAGCCGCGGGCTTGTCGGTCCGGTCGACAGCACTCAGGAAAACCTGTGGCCGCTGTGGTATCGCCAGCGGGTGGAAGTGCTGTGGGGAACGCTTAACCAGTTCAACAATACCGGTTTAACCATGCAGGACAAACGTATTCTGTTTCGCACCCGCGAGTGCTTACCGGCGCTGTTCGACGGTTTTAATGACAACTGCGTGCTGATCCACGGTAATTTTACCCTGCGCAGCATGCTCAAAGACTCACGTAGCGATCAGCTTCTGGCGATGTTGGGGCCGGGGATCATGCTCTGGGCTCCGCGCGAATACGAGCTGTTCAGGCTCAGCGACAGCGGGGCGGCGGAAGGTTTACTGTGGCACTACCTTCAACGCGCGCCCGTTGCAGAGGCGTTTCTCTGGCGGCGCTGGCTTTACCTGCTCTGGGACGAAGTCGCGCAGCTGGTGAATACCGGACGTTTTAATCGCGCAAATTTCGATCTGGCAACAAAATCACTCTTGCCCTGGCTCGCCTGACGTTCCTTTCAGCCACTGCCAGAGGCGTCCGAGCGTCTCATAACCGACGCGATCGCTATGCATCAGCCAGGCCGGGGAGGGGATCGCCCGTTCCCACGGGTTGAGCGGCGCGTCGATGGCCATCTGGTTTGCCGGTGCGGGAAGCGGGTGCAGGCCTTGCTTCTCAAAGAAAATCATCGCGCGCGGCAGGTGTGAGGCGGAGGTCACCAGTAAGAACGGGACATCGCCTATTGCCTGCTTCACTGCGGCAGCCTCTTCTTCGGTATCTTTTGGGCTGTCGAGAGTGATAATTGAGGAACGCGGCACGCCGAGTGATTCCGCTACTCTGGCACCTGCCTCAGCCGTACTCACCGGGTTCGTTTTGGCTGCCGCGCCGGTGAAGATCATTTTTGATCCCGGATTTGCCAGCCAGAGGCGAATGCCTTCGTTTAGCCGTGGCAGGCTGTTGTTGATCAGGTTTGAACTGGGGGCCCAGTCAGGATCCCAGGTATATCCGCCGCCCAGCACCACGATGTACGCCACTTTCTGATTTCCTTGCCATGTTGGGTACTTGTTTTCGACGGGGCGTAACAGACTATCCGCGACCGGCTGCAGGCTCAACAGCAGCAGGACAAACCAGCCGAGCGTAACAAGCGTTTTGCCACTCTTCTGAAAGCGACTGAACCACACCAGCGCCAGCCCCAGAGCGATGATGATGAGCAGCAGCGGAAGGGGAAGCATCATCCCTCCAATGTATTTCTTAAGGGTAAAAAGCATCCTTTTTGGTTCCTTTTTTGACCATATAGCAGGTGATTACCCGTGATATTACACCAGAGAGGTTCATTCTCCGCGCGGGTGTGACAAAATAGCGGTTTTGCAGTTAGCGAGTGGAACTCTCCCAATGCGGGATCGCAATTTTGATGACATCGCGGAAAAGTTTTCGCGCAACATTTATGGCACCACGAAAGGGCAGCTCCGTCAGACGATCCTCTGGCAGGATCTGGACACCATTCTGGCTACCTTTGGTGGGCAAACGTTGCGCGTGCTGGACGCCGGTGGCGGTGAAGGGCAGACGGCGATAAAAATGGCCGAGCGCGGTCATCACGTCACGCTTTGCGATCTTTCTGCTGAAATGGTCGCCCGCGCGACGCGTGCTGCAGAAGAGAAAGGTGTGAGCGACAACATGCATTTTATACAATGCGCCGCTCAGGACATCGCGCAGCATTTGGAAACCCAGGTTGATCTGATATTGTTTCATGCGGTGCTGGAGTGGGTTGCCGATCCGCAAAGCGTGTTACAAACCCTGTGGTCGATGTTGCGCCCGGGCGGCACGCTGTCGCTGATGTTCTACAATGCTAACGGCTTCCTGATGCACAACATGGTTGCAGGCAACTTCGACTATGTGCAGGTCGGGATGCCCAAAAAGAAAAAGCGCACGCTTTCCCCGGACTATCCGCGCGATCCACAGCAGGTTTATGGCTGGCTGGAAGCGATTGGCTGGCAGATCGTCGGGAAGACGGGCGTTAGGGTGTTTCATGATTATCTGCGTGAAAAACACAAACAGCGTGACTGTTTTGACACCTTAACAGAATTAGAAACGCGGTATTGCCGTCAGGAGCCTTTTATCAGCCTTGGCCGCTATATTCACGTCACCGCGCACAAGCCGCAGATGCAAGGATAACCTATGAGTGAATTTTCCCAGACAGTCCCCGAACTGGTTGCCTGGGCCAGGAAAAACGATTTCTCCATCTCGCTGCCGGTAGACAGACTCTCTTTCCTGCTGGCGGTTGCCACGCTGAACGGCGAACGGCTGGACGGTGAAATGAGCGAGGGTGAACTGGTGGATGCGTTCCGCCATGTCAGTGATGCGTTTGAGCAAACCAGCGAAACCATTAGCGTGCGTGCCAACAACGCGATCAACGATATGGTGCGTCAACGTCTGCTGAACCGCTTTACCAGCGAACAGGCGGAAGGAAACGCCATCTATCGCCTGACGCCGCTGGGCATCGGCATCACCGATTACTATATTCGCCAGCGTGAATTTTCCACGCTGCGTCTTTCCATGCAGCTCTCGATCGTGGCGGGTGAGCTTAAGCGTGCCGCCGATGCCGCGGATGAAAACGGTGACGAATTCCACTGGCACCGTAACGTCTACGCGCCGCTGAAATATTCGGTGGCCGAGATTTTCGACAGTATCGATCTGACCCAGCGTCTGATGGACGAACAGCAGCAGCAGGTGAAAGACGATATTGCCCAGCTGCTGAATAAAGACTGGCGAGCGGCCATCTCCAGCTGTGAACTTCTGCTGTCAGAAACCTCCGGCACGCTGCGTGAGCTCCAGGATACGCTGGAAGCCGCAGGGGACAAGCTGCAGGCGAATCTGCTGCGCATCCAGGACGCGACGCTGGCTCACGACGATCTGCATTTTATCGACCGCCTGGTGTTCGACCTGCAAAGCAAACTCGACCGCATTATCAGCTGGGGCCAGCAGTCAATCGATCTGTGGATCGGCTACGACCGACACGTGCATAAATTTATCCGTACCGCGATTGATATGGATAAAAACCGCGTCTTTGCTCAGCGTCTGCGTCAGTCGGTGCAGACCTATTTCGATGCGCCGTGGGCGCTGACCTACGCCAATGCCGATCGTCTGCTGGATATGCGCGACGAAGAGATGGCGCTGCGCGATGAAGAGGTGACCGGTGAACTGCCGCCGGATCTGGAATACGAAGAATTTAACGAAATTCGCGAGCAGCTTGCGGCGATGATCGAAGAACAGCTCGCTGTCTACAAAACCAGACAAGTGCCGCTGGATCTTGGTCTCGTGGTGCGCGACTATCTGGCGCAATATCCACGCGCGCGCCACTTCGACATTGCCCGCATTGTGGTAGACCAGGCGGTGCGCCTGGGCGTCGCGCAAGCAGATTTCACCGGACTGCCGCCGAAGTGGCAGCCAATTAACGATTACGGAGCCAAGGTACAGGCGCATGTCATTGACAAATATTGAACAAGTGATGCCCGTTAAGCTGGCACAGGCGCTGGCGAATCCGTTATTTCCGGCGCTGGACAGCCAGCTGCGTGCCGGTCGTCACATTGGCTTAGACGAGCTGGATAATCACGCCTTTTTGATGGACTTCCAGGAGTACCTGGAAGAGTTTTACGCGCGCTACAACGTGGAGCTTATCCGCGCGCCGGAAGGGTTTTTCTACCTGCGCCCGCGCTCCACGACGCTGATCCCGCGTTCCGTGCTCTCCGAGCTGGATATGATGGTCGGTAAAATTCTTTGCTACCTCTACCTCAGCCCGGAACGTCTGGCGAATGAAGGGATCTTCACCCAGCAGGAACTTTACGACGAGCTGTTGACGCTGGCGGATGAGAGCAAGCTGCTCAAGCTGGTGAACAACCGCTCCACGGGGTCGGATCTTGACCGTCAGAAATTACAGGAAAAGGTTCGCTCTTCCCTGAACCGTCTGCGTCGTCTGGGGATGGTCTGGTTTATGGGCCACGACAGCAGCAAATTCCGCATTACGGAATCTGTCTTCCGTTTCGGCGCAGACGTGCGTGCGGGCGATGACGCGCGTGAAGCGCAGCTTCGCATGATCCGCGACGGTGAAGCGATGCCGGTGGAAAACCATTTGCAGCTCAATGACGAGCATGAAGAGAATCTGCCGGATAGCGGGGAGGAAGAGTAATGATTGAACGCGGTAAATTTCGCTCACTGACGCTGATTAACTGGAACGGCTTCTTTGCCCGAACGTTCGATCTGGATGAGCTGGTCACGACGCTCTCCGGCGGTAACGGTGCGGGTAAATCCACCACCATGGCGGCCTTTGTTACGGCGCTGATCCCTGACCTGACGCTGCTTCACTTCCGTAACACCACCGAAGCGGGGGCCACAAGCGGCTCCCGTGATAAAGGTCTGCACGGTAAGCTGAAGGCCGGCGTCTGTTATTCGGTTCTGGACGTTATTAACTCCCGTCATCAGCGTGTGGTGGTGGGCGTGCGCCTGCAGCAGGTCGCCGGTCGCGACCGTAAAGTGGATATCAAACCGTTTGCAATCCAGGGGCTGCCAACCTCCGTGCAGCCGACGGCGCTGCTCACGGAAACCCTGAACGAACGCCAGGCGCGCGTGTTGACGCTGCAGGAGCTGAAAGACAAGCTTGAGGCCATCGAAGGCGTGCAGTTCAAGCAGTTCAACTCGATTACCGACTACCACTCGCTGATGTTCGATCTGGGCGTGGTGGCGCGTCGTCTGCGCACGGCATCAGACCGTAGCAAATACTACCGCCTGATTGAAGCGTCGCTGTATGGCGGTATCTCCAGCGCGATTACCCGCTCCCTGCGCGACTACCTGCTGCCGGAAAACAGCGGCGTGCGTAAGGCCTTCCAGGATATGGAAGCGGCGCTGCGCGAAAACCGCATGACGCTGGAAGCTATTCGCGTTACCCAGTCTGACCGCGACCTGTTTAAACACCTGATCAGCGAAGCCACCAACTACGTGGCGGCGGACTACATGCGCCACGCCAACGAGCGCCGCGTGCATCTCGATCAGGCATTAGAATACCGTCGCGAGCTGTTTACCTCCCGTAAACAGCTGGTAGCGGAGCAGTACAAGCACGTTGAAATGGCGCGCGAGCTGGGCGAGCACAACGGTGCTGAAGGCGACCTGGAAGCCGATTATCAGGCTGCCAGCGATCACCTGAACCTGGTGCAGACCGCGCTGCGTCAGCAGGAAAAAATCGAGCGCTATGAAGCGGACCTCGATGAGCTGCAGATCCGTCTCGAAGAGCAAAATGAAGTGGTGGCTGAAGCCGCCGACATGCAGGAAGAGAACGAAGCCCGCGCCGAAGCGGCCGAGCTGGAAGTGGATGAGCTGAAAAGCCAGCTTGCCGATTACCAGCAGGCGCTTGACGTGCAGCAGACGCGAGCAATTCAGTACACCCAGGCATTGCAGGCATTACAGCGTGCAAAAGAGCTGTGCCATCTGCCTGACCTGACGCCGGACAGCGCCGACGAGTGGCTGGATACCTTCCAGGCCAAAGAGCAGGAAGCCACCGAGAAACTGCTCTCCCTCGAACAGAAAATGAGCGTTGCGCAAACGGCGCACAGCCAGTTTGAACAGGCTTATCAGCTGGTAGTCGCGATTAACGGCCCGCTGGCGCGTAACGAAGCCTGGGACGTTGCCCGCGAACTGCTGCGCGACGGTGTGAACCAGCGCCATCTGGCCGAGCAGGTTCAGCCGCTGCGTATGCGTCTGAACGAGCTGGAGCAGCGCCTGCGCGAGCAGCAGGAAGCCGAGCGTCTGCTGGCGGAATTCTGCAAGCGTCAGGGAAAAAATTACGATTTCGACGAGCTTGAGGCCCTGCATCAGGAGCTGGAAGCGCGTATTGCGGCCCTGTCCGATACCGTATCAAACGCCAGCGAACAGCGTATGGCCCTGCGTCAGGAGCTGGAGCAGATTCAGTCCCGTTCGAAGGCGCTCCTGGAGCGTGCGCCGGTCTGGCTGGCGGCCCAGAGCAGCCTGAACCAGCTCAGCGAGCAGTGCGGCGAACAGTTCGAATCCAGCCAGGAAGTGACCGAATACCTGCAGCAGCTGCTGGAGCGCGAGCGCGAAGCCATCGTTGAGCGTGACGAAGTGGGCGCCCGCAAGCGCGACGTCGATGAAGAAATTGAGCGCTTAAGCCAGCCGGGCGGGTCAGAAGATCCGCGCCTGAATGCATTAGCCGAGCGTTTTGGCGGCGTGCTGCTGTCCGAAATTTATGACGACGTTGGCCTGGACGATGCTCCGTACTTCTCCGCGCTGTACGGTCCATCCCGCAACGCGATTGTGGTCCCGGATCTGTCGCTGATTTCTGAGCAGCTTGCCGGCCTGGAAGATTGCCCGGAAGATCTCTACCTGATCGAAGGGGATCCGCAGTCGTTCGATGACAGCGTGTTCAGCGTCGACGAGCTGGAAAAAGCGGTGGTGGTGAAAATTGCCGACCGTCAGTGGCGTTACTCCCGCTTCCCTGAGCTGCCGCTGTTTGGCCGCGCCGCGCGCGAAAGCCGCATCGAGAGCCTGCACGCCGAGCGTGAAACGCTGTCTGAACGTTTTGCGACCCTGTCGTTTGACGTGCAGAAAACCCAGCGTCTGCATCAGTCGTTCAGCCGCTTTATCGGCAGCCATCTCGCCGTAGCGTTTGACGCAGATCCGGAAGCCGAAATCCGCAAGCTGAACACCCGCCGTAGCGAGCTGGAACGTGCGATTGCGAGCCATGAAAGTGATAACCAGCAAAGTCGCGTTCAGTTTGAACAGGCGAAAGAGGGCGTCGCTGCCCTTAACCGCATTCTGCCGCGCCTGAATCTGCTGGCGGATGACACGCTGGCTGACCGCGTGGATGAGATCCAGGAGCGTCTGGATGAAGCGCAGGAAGCCGCGCGTTTCGTTCAGCAGCACGGCAATCAGCTGGCGAAGCTGGAGCCCGTCGTGTCTGTCCTGCAGAGCGACCCGGAACAGTTCGAGCAGTTAAAAGAAGATTATGCCTGGTCGCAGCAGGTGCAGCGCGAAGCGCGTCAGCAGGCGTTTGCTCTGACGGAAGTGGTGCAGCGTCGCGCGCACTTTGGCTACTCCGATTCGGCTGAAATGCTGAGCGGTAACAGCGATCTGAACGAAAAACTGCGTCAGCGCCTTGAGCAGGCGGAGGCGGAACGTACTCGCGCCCGCGAAGCGATGCGCAGCCACTCCGCTCAGCTGAACCAGTACAATCAGGTGCTGGCCTCGCTGAAAAGCTCCTTCGATACCAAGAAAGAGCTGTTAAACGATCTGCAGAAAGAGCTTCAGGACATCGGCGTGCGTGCCGACAGCGGGGCAGAAGAGCGCGCGCGTATCCGTCGTGACGAGCTGCATTCACAGCTCAGCAATAACCGCGCGCGTCGTAATCAGCTGGAAAAAGCGCTGACCTTCTGCGAAGCCGAAATGGATAACCTGACCCGTCGCCTGCGCAAGCTGGAACGCGACTATCACGAAATGCGCGAGCAGGTCGTGACCGCCAAGGCGGGCTGGTGCGCGGTGATGCGCATGGTGAAAGACAATAACGTTGAGCGTCGCCTGCACCGTCGCGAGCTGGCGTATCTTTCTGCCGATGAGCTGCGTTCCATGTCGGATAAGGCGTTGGGTGCGCTGCGTCTGGCGGTGGCGGATAACGAACACCTGCGCGACGTGCTGCGTATGTCGGAGGATCCAAAACGTCCGGAACGTAAAATTCAGTTCTTCGTGGCGGTTTACCAGCACCTGCGCGAGCGTATTCGTCAGGACATTATCCGTACCGACGATCCGGTCGAAGCCATCGAACAGATGGAAATCGAGCTGGGCCGCCTGACGGAGGAGTTGACCTCCCGCGAGCAGAAGCTGGCGATCAGCTCCCGCAGCGTGGCGAACATCATTCGTAAAACCATTCAGCGCGAGCAGAACCGTATCCGCCAGCTGAACCAGGGTCTGCAGAGCGTGTCGTTTGGCCAGGTGAACAGCGTGCGCCTCAACGTCAACGTGCGTGAGGCCCACGCGACGCTGCTGGAAGTGCTCTCAGAGCAGCACGAGCAGCATCAGGATCTGTTCAACAGCAACCGTCTGACCTTCTCCGAAGCGCTGGCGAAGCTGTATCAGCGCCTGAACCCGCAGATTGATATGGGGCAACGTACGCCGCAAACCATCGGTGAAGAGCTGCTGGACTACCGTAACTACCTGGAAATGGAAGTTGAGGTAAACCGTGGCTCAGACGGCTGGCTGCGTGCGGAATCCGGGGCGCTCTCTACCGGTGAAGCGATCGGTACCGGGATGTCAATTCTGGTGATGGTGGTACAGAGCTGGGAAGATGAAGCGCGCCGCCTGCGCGGCAAAGATATCTCGCCATGCCGACTGCTGTTCCTGGATGAGGCGGCGCGACTTGATGCCCGCTCAATTGCCACGCTGTTCGAGCTTTGCGAACGTCTCGATATGCAGCTCATTATCGCGGCGCCGGAGAACATCAGCCCCGAGAAGGGCACCACCTACAAACTGGTGCGTAAGGTGTTCCAGAACAGCGAACACGTTCACGTTGTGGGGCTGCGTGGCTTTGCGCCGCAGCCCCCGGAGTCATTGCCGGAAACCACGGCGGACGCTTCCTGAAGCGTTTTCTGACCCGAAGCGGCGCACTGGCGCCGCTTTTTTTTTAAACTTAACTTGTGCTTGGGGCTGCGTTATCTTTAAACTTCTTTACATAAGGTAAGGCAACAGCTTAGCCGTCTACCTATAATGAAAGAAAGCCCCAGCGTGATGGGCATGTCGTGAAAACAGGGGGCAAGGGATGTTGCTAAAGAAAGAATGTGGTCGTCAGCTGTCTGCGCTGAGTTTATGCCTGGCAGTGATGTTTGCTCCGCTGTTAACCGCCCAGGCCGACGAGCCTGAAATTGTACCGACTGACAGCTCGGCAACGACAGGGGCGCAGCCAACGTCGTTGTCCCAGCCGCTGGAGCAGTCTCCGGCGACGGCTATCATGGCCGGAATTAAACCGCTGCCGGAAGGCATCGACGCGGAATCGCTCAGTCAGCAGCTGCAGTCGGGGCTGCCATCAGGCTACACGCCTGTCTATATCAATCAGCTCACGCTCCTCTATGCCGCTCGCGATATGAAACCGATGTGGGAAAACCGCGATGCCGTGCGCGCCTTCCAGCAGCAGCTGGCGGAAGTCGCAATTGCAGGGTTTCAGCCGCAGTTTACAAAGTGGGTTGAGCTGTTAACCGATCCTGCCGTCACCGGGCAGGCGCGTGATGTGGTGCTTTCCGATGCCATGATGGGCTACCTGCAGTTCGTGGCGGGTATTCCGGTCAATGGCAACCGCTGGCTGTACAGCGATAAACCGTACAAGCTGGCGACGCCGGCGCTGTCGGTGATTAACCAGTGGCAGCTAGCGCTGGATAACGGCGAACTGCCGCGCTTTATCGCCAGCCTCGCACCGGCGCATCCACACTATGCCACTCTGCACCAGTCGCTCCTCGCGCTGGTGGGAGACACGCGTCCATGGCCGCAAATGCGCGGTACCGCGACGCTGCGTCCGGGACAGTGGAGCAGCGATGTTCCTGCCCTGCGCGAGATCCTGACGCGTTCCGGTCTTCTTGACGGCGGGCCAAAGATTGCACTTCCGGGTGATGATCCACAAAACGTCGCCGTCAGCCCATCAGCGCCAGTAAAAGAGAAGAAAGCCGTTGTTCTGAGCAACAAACCCGCGGCTTACGATCGCGAGCTGGTTGCGGCCGTTAAGCAATTCCAGGCCGCTCAGGGGCTGGGGGCCGATGGCGTCATTGGCCAGACGACGCGCGACTGGCTGAACGTATCGCCTGCGCAGCGGGCAGGGGTGCTGGCGCTCAATATCCAGCGTTTGCGCCTGCTGCCGGGAACGCTCTCTACCGGGATTATGGTAAACATCCCGGCGTATTCCCTGGTCTATTATCAGGATGGTAGCGAAAAACTGGCGTCGCGCGTGATTGTCGGGCGCCCGGATCGCAAAACGCCGATGATGAGCAGCGCGCTCAATAATGTAGTCGTTAACCCGCCGTGGAACGTGCCGCCGACGCTGGCGCGTAAAGACATTCTGCCGAAGGTCTGGAACGATCCGGGTTATCTGGAACGTCATGGCTATACGGTGATGCGTGGATGGAACAGTAAAGAGGCCATCGATCCTTATATGGTCGACTGGTCGACCATCACAGCGTCGAATCTGCCGTTCCGCTTCCAGCAGGCTCCCGGAGCGCATAACTCTTTAGGGCGCTACAAATTCAACATGCCGAGTTCAGACGCTATCTATCTGCACGATACGCCGAACCACAACCTGTTCCAGAAAGATACTCGCGCGCTGAGTTCTGGCTGCGTGCGCGTGAACAAAGCCTCTGAGCTGGCCAATATGCTATTGCAGGATGCGGGCTGGAACGATACGCGTATTTCGGATGCCCTGAAGCAGGGGGATACGCGTTACGTGAATATTCGGCACAATATTCCCGTCAATCTTTACTATCTGACTGCGTTTGTTGGTGAAGACGGGCGTACTCAGTATCGTACAGATATTTACAATTATGATCTCACCGCGCGATCTGGCGCACAAATTTTGCCAAAAGCGGAACAATTAATCAGGTAAATGAAGCAGTTCGGGAAAAATGATTGTCGTAAGTTAGGGTGAATAGGGGGCAATATCGCTGTAAGCCGCGTATTCACTGGGATTGGGCGCCTTGACGTACATGGTTTTGCCAGTTAAGGTGCCCTTCGTGCGCTAAGCATATTACGATTTCTTTTACCTGTAGACCTGATTATCATGGACAAATTTGACGCTAATCGCCGCAAACTGCTGGCGTTAGGTGGTGTTGCGCTTGGCGCAGCGGCCATCTTGCCGACGCCAGCATTTGCCACCCTCTCGACACCTCGTCCGCGAGTTTTAACGCTCAACAATCTCCATACCGGTGAGTCGCTAAAAGCGGAATTCTTCGATGGCAGAGGCTATATTCAGGATGAATTAGCAAGACTTAACCATTTTTTCCGTGATTTCCGCGCGAATAAAATAAAAGCCATCGATCCAGGACTGTTTGATCAGCTTTTCCGCCTTCAGGGCCTGCTGGGCACCAGCAGGCCGGTGCAGCTCATTTCTGGCTATCGCTCGATTGATACCAATAATGAACTGCGCGCCCACAGTCGCGGGGTAGCCAAAAAAAGCTATCACACGAAGGGACAGGCAATGGATTTCCATATTGAAGGCGTTTCGTTAGCCAATATTCGCAAAGCCGCGTTATCTATGCGCGCAGGTGGTGTAGGATATTACCCCAGCAGCAACTTTGTGCATATTGATACCGGTCCGGTTCGGCACTGGTAATAACGAAACACAGGAGCAGTATGAACTATCGTATTATTCCGGTTACCGCGTTCTCCCAGAATTGTTCATTGATCTGGTGCGAACAGACTAAACTGGCCGCGCTTGTCGATCCCGGCGGTGACGCTGAGAAAATCAAGCAGGAAGTCGCAGCAAGCGGCGTCACGCTGATGCAGATTTTGCTCACTCATGGTCATCTTGACCATGTAGGTGCTGCGGCTGAATTGGCTGAACACTATGGTGTGCCGGTGATCGGCCCGGAAAAAGAAGATGAGTTCTGGCTGCAGGGGTTACCCGCCCAAAGCCGCATGTTTGGCCTTGATGAGTGTCAGCCCCTGACGCCCGATCGCTGGCTGAACGAAGGAGAGCGCGTTAACGTAGGGAATGTGACTTTACAGGTGTTGCATTGTCCTGGGCATACGCCAGGCCATATCGTCTTCTTTGATGACCAGTCTCGTCTGCTGATTTCCGGCGATGTGATCTTCAAAGGTGGCGTAGGACGCAGCGATTTTCCGCGCGGCAATCATGGGCAGCTGATACAGTCGATTAAACAAAAGTTATTGCCGCTGGGTGATGACGTTACGTTTATCCCAGGACACGGTCCGATGTCGACGCTGGGCTATGAACGGCTCCATAATCCGTTCCTTCAGGATGAGATGCCTGTCTGGTAATCCGAATAAAAAAAAAGCCTGCGTTATGCAGGCTTTTTTATGAGCGCAAATTACAGTACGGCGACAATCGCTTCGCACAGTGGCGCCATGTTGTCAGGCGTCATACCAGCAACGTTCACGCGGCCAGAGGCCACGGCGTACACGGCAAACTCTTCACGCAGACGCAGAACCTGCTCTTTGGTCAGGCCGCTGAACGAGAACATGCCGTTCTGTTTGATGATAAAGCTGAAGTCGCGGTCCGCGCCTTTCTCAGCCAGGGTATTCACAAACAGCAGGCGCATGCGCTGAATGCGCTGGCGCATATCGTTCAGCTCTTGTTCCCAGATAGCGCGCAGCGCATCGTTGCTCAGGATAGTGGCAACAACAGACGCACCGTGTGCCGGTGGGTTAGAGTAGTTAGCGCGGATAACCGATTTCATCTGGCTGAACGCGCGATCGACGGTCTCTTCGTTAGCGGCAACCAGCGTACAGGCACCCACACGCTCATTGTACAGACCGAAGTTCTTGGAGTACGAGCTTGCGACAATCAGCTCCTGATGCACGGTTGCGAACGCGCGCAGGCCTTCGGCATCTTCTTCCAGACCACGGGCGAAGCCCTGGTAGGCAAAGTCAAACAGCGGCAGCCAGCCTTTTTCAACGGACAGCTTCGCCAGGTGTTGCCACTGCTCAAGCGTCGGATCGATACCGGTTGGGTTGTGGCAGCAGCCGTGGAACAGCACCACGTCACCTGCCTGCGCTTCGCTCAGGCTCACCAGCAGGCCGTCAAAGTCAAGAGAGTGGTTTGCCGCGTCGTAGTAAGCATATTCACGCACTTCCAGACCCGCAGAGTTAAACACGCTCTTGTGGTTCGGCCAGCTTGGGTTGCTCACCCATACGCGCTTAACAGAGGTGTTTTTCGCAAGGAAATCCGCCGCCACGCGCAGCGCACCGGTACCGCCCGGGGTCTGTGCTGTACGGGCACGTTTGTCACTCACAATTGCGCTGCCTTTACCGAACAGCAGCTCCTGGGTGCAGCGACCAAATTCAGGGATACCATCAATACCGAGGTAGTTTTTGGTGGTTTCGTTTTCCAGCAGATACTGCTCAGCTTTCTTAACGCTGGTCAGTACCGGAGTTTTGCCGGTTTCATCTTTATATACACCAATACCCAGGTTGATTTTGCCAGGGCGGTCGTCGGCACGAAACAGATCGGCCAGGCCCAGAATAGGGTCGGCAGGAGCGGCGGTAATGTTCTCAAACATGACGAAGTTCCATTGTGATTACAGAAGTGAAATCCGCTATCAGGTTAACGGTAGATTTACAAAATGCCAACCGTTTGCGACGAAAAGCGTGCGGCTTTTCAAAAGTCGCCATTATTTTCTGTCACGCATAAAAAAACAGGGCCGAAGCCCTGTTCATTAAGCATATAACAAAGTGGTGTACTGATTAGAACTGGTAGGTTACGCCCACAGCAGCCATATCGTCGTTGCCGTTCAGACCGCCAACAGCTTTCGCGTAGTCGGAGTCTTTGTCCAGCAGGTTGATATAGTAGTCAGCCCACACGTTGAAGTTCTTGTTGAAGTAGTAAGTGGTACCAACCTGGATGAATTTAGCCAGGTCTGCATCGCCACCGCTGAAGCCGTTGACCGCAGCCAGGTCTTTACCTTTGGTCTGCACGTAGGAGATTGCTGGGCGCAGGCCGAAGTCGAACTGATACTGAGCAACCACTTCGAAGTTCTGCGTTTTGTTAGCGAAGCCAGCGTCACCGTTAGAACCGGTACGAGTGGTGTTACGGGTTTCTGCATAGGTGGTTGCCAGGTAGATGTTGTTAGCGTCGTATTTCAGACCAACACCCCATGCTTCAGCTTTGTCGCCTTCACCATCAGCTTTTTGATTCAGAGTACGGTTAGCGTTGCTGTAAGATGCGATTGCACCGAAGCCTTCGCCGAAATCGTAGCCCAGGGAGTAGCCTACGCCGTCACCGTTAGAGGTTTTAACGTCAGCACGGTCGTTTTTGCCCTGGTACTGAACGCCCAGGCTCAGACCGTCAACCAGACCGAAGAAGTTGCTGTTACGGTAGGTCAGCAGACCGGTACTGCGGCTGGTCATAAAGTTATCAACATAGTTACCGCCCCAGGTCATACCAGAGAAGGACGGCGCCATATCGGTGTATGATTCTACGTCGTAAACGATACCGTAGTTACGACCGTAGTCGATGCTGCCAGCATCGCCCGCTTTCAGGCCAGCGAATGCCAGACGGTTTTTGTTAGTCTGAGCACCATTTTCAGCCTGGCTGGCCAGGAAACGGTATTCCCACTGGCCGTAACCGGTCAGCTGGTCGTTGATCTGAGTTTCGCCTTTGAAACCGATCTGCGCGTAGGTAGCGTCGTTATTGTTGGTGTTATCACCGGAAGTCACGAAATCGTGCTCGGCGTTAACTTTACCGTAGAAGTCCAGCTTGTTGCCGTTCTTGTTATAGATTTCTGCAGCGTTAGCTGCACCGGCTACCAGCAGGGCAGGGATTACCACTGCCAGAATATTGCGCTTCATCATTATTTATTACCCTCATTGGTTTTTTTATGACACTCGCCACTGCCGTCAATAAATTCTGTCAATAAATATTTCCGGAACTATTGATGAGAGTTTGGTGTCTTTATGTATCTGACAGGCATCTTTCCATTCGGCGAAGCGTTTCGCTAGCCTGAAAGTGCTACAATTCTCAAGATTAAGTAACCAAAAGAAATTATGTGTAACTAAATATGTATTTTTGGGAACTTTGTGAACCACCTCAAACTTCAGAACGCCCTGGCGAATTAAACAACAAGCACTATCCTATATATATGAATTCATTATGATTAATTGAGATAAAGGCGATTCATATAAACAGACGCTAAACGGCTCGTTTTTTCTTATGACTCCAAAAGGCCTTCCGGACGGCTGTAAAAGTGGTTGAAATTTGTGCTATCACTTGAGGATGTAATAATCGCAATAAGAATGGGGTTTATTTTTTGTGGCTGGATATTTCGCGGAAACAAAACGTAACAGGTAGTGGTTGTGACGGGGTGAAGGTTTAAAGATGCTGACTTTACGCTGACGAAAACTGACAATACAGAATAAAATAATGGCCAGCATAAGCTGGCCATTTTAGTATTGTATCGATTAGAAGCTGGCGTTACGTGGAGTACGTGGGAAAGGAATCACGTCACGTACGTTCTGAACACCAGTAACGTAGGCAATCAGACGCTCGAAGCCCAGACCAAAACCGGCGTGCGGTACGGTACCGTAACGACGCAGATCGCGGTACCAGCTGTAGTCAGCTGGGTTGAGCCCCATCTCTTCCATACGCGCGTCCAGCACGTCAAGACGTTCTTCACGCTGAGAGCCACCGATGATTTCACCAATGCCCGGCGCCAGAACGTCCATCGCTGCCACGGTTTTACCGTCTTCGTTAAGGCGCATATAGAAGGCCTTAATGTCTTTCGGGTAGTTTTTAACGACAACCGGCGCTTTGAAATGCTTCTCGGCCAGATAGCGTTCGTGTTCAGACGCCAGGTCAACGCCCCAGTAAACCGGGTTCTCGAACGTCTCACCGCATTTCTCGAGGATTGCCACCGCGTCGGTATAGTCCACCTGCGCAAAGTCGGCAGACACGAAACGCTCCAGACGCGCCACAGCATCGCTGTCTACGCGTTCTGCGAAGAATTTCATGTCGTCAGGACGCTCTTCCAGCACCGCTTTGAACACATACTTCAGCATCGCTTCAGCCAGACCCGCAACATCGTCCAGGTCGGCGAAGGCCACTTCAGGCTCCAGCATCCAGAATTCCGCCAGGTGACGGCTGGTGTTGGAGTTTTCGGCGCGGAAGGTTGGGCCAAAGGTGTAGATCTTAGACAGCGCACAGGCGTACGTTTCGCCGTTGAGCTGACCAGATACCGTCAGGAAGGCTTCTTTACCAAAGAAGTCTTTGTCATAGTCCACTTTACCTTCAGGCGTGCGCGGCAGGTTTTCCATGTCCAGCGTCGAAACGCGGAACATCTCACCGGCACCTTCCGTATCGGACGCGGTGATCAGCGGGGTAGACACCCAGAAGTAACCCTGCTCATCGAAGAAACGATGCAGCGCCTGCGCCAGCGTATGACGCACGCGCGCCACCGCACCAATCAGGTTGGTACGCGGACGCAGGTGGGCGACTTCACGCAGATATTCGATACTGTGGCGTTTTGCCGCCATCGGGTAGGTATCCGGATCTTCAACCCAGCCGGTGACTTCAATCGCAGTGGCCTGAATTTCGAAGCTCTGGCCCTGGCCCGGTGACGCCACAACCACGCCGGTAACAATGACGGAGCAACCGGTTGTCAGTCGCAGAACGTCATCATTGTAATTGGGCAGAGAATTATTAATGACGGCCTGTACAGGATCAAAGCAGGAACCGTCATAGACGGCAAGGAAGGAGATGCCAGCTTTAGAATCTCGGCGGGTACGCACCCATCCGCGCACGGTGACTTCCTGGTCAACGGCGACACGGCCCTGGAGTACGTCGGCTACAGGCACAACGCTCATAATATTCTCTCTGTTAATAGTCGGAAAAAATAAACACTTGTCCACCCTTATGGGGGGATATCTATGTTACCTGCCATCCGCTATCAGACAAGTAAATTTCGCAGTCAAAAGAGAAGAATTGAGAAATAAATAAGGAGAAGGGAGCCATAAAGGCTCCCGTAAGCGCTTAACTGGCTTTTTTGATCAAGGGGAGATCGAACGCTTTGCGCAATGCGCGGACAAACGCTTTGTCATGGCAGATGGTTTTACCCGGGCTGTCGGAGAGTTTTGCCACCGGCTTGCCGTTACATTCCACCAGTTTGATGACGATATTCAGAGGTTTTACCTGAGGAATATCGCAGGTCAGACGGGTACCAATCCCGAAGCTCAGGTTCACACGGGTATTGAAATGGCGATAGAGGTCGACCGCTTTCGCCAGGTCGAGATTATCCGAGAAGACCAGCACCTTGCTCATCGGATCAATGCCGAGTTTTTCGTAATGGGCAATGGCTTTCTCGCCCCATTCAACCGGATCCCCGGAGTCGTGGCGTAATCCCTGGTAACGTTCAGCGAACTCGGGACCAAAGTCGCGCAGGAAGGCATCCATCGTAATACAGTCGGTGAGGGCAATCCCGAGCTGATTCGGGTACTCCTCAAGCCATGCGGCCAGTGCCGCGCGCTGGCTGTTAGCCAGATCGGGGCTGATCTGCTGATGCGCCTGGAACCACTCGTGTGCCTGGGTGCCCATTGGCGTCAGGCTGAGGCGGCGTGCCAGATCGTAGTTGCTGGTGCCAACGAACCACGGCTCCCGCTGCAGACGTTTAACGATGGCCTCCTGAACGTCACGTGAGAAACGGCGACGCGTGCCAAAGTCCATCAGGCGGAAGCGGGACATGTCCAGCCCTTCGGTCAGCGTAGAGAAGGCTGCGAGTTTATTTTCCAGCGCGGCGACCGCCTGCTCGACGCCTTTTTCCGGCGAACGGTAGCGGTGAGCCAGTTCACTGATCACCGCCAGAAGCGGTACTTCCCACATGATCACTTCCCGCCACGGGCCTTCAAGGCGAATATCCAGTTTGCCGTTATCGTTAAGCACGGTGACCTGCTCCGGCTTATAGCGGAAATCGCGCAGCCAGTTCAGGTAATCGGCTTTGAAGAAAGGCAGGCCAGAAAGCCACTGATATTCCTCGTCCTGCAGCGTCAGATGCTGCATAGCATCGACCTGTTCACGAATGGCGTCTGCGTAGATACCGAGCAAGTCGTCGCCGCGACATCGGAATTCCGCCGCGACGTGAACGTCATAGCAGTGGTGGAAAACGGCTTGCTGCATATGCAGTTTATACGCGTCGGTATCCAGCAACGTATGCAGAACTGGAGAAGCGAATTGAGTCATAGGTGCGCAGTAGCATCCTCTCACAGGAGCGTTTAGTACAATAAACAACTCCGGAGTATACCTTGTTTAGTGATTTATTGAACCCCGATCACAACATAAGCGCGTTTTATGGTCGAGGGCATTTTGTGCCCCGTGTTATACAAATGTAGCAACATGGCTGCTAACCACTTGAATTTAAGGTTTTCTACTGCGCTACTACCATGCTTTGGGGCAGTGATGGGGCAATGTGTGAAAGCGCCTTGTTGAGCAGAGTAACCTGTTCGCCGCTCTTCTCTGACATCCACTTTCCATACACCTTGTAAACCATCTGTGCATCAGTATGCCCCATTTGAGTTGCTATAAAGTTTGGGTTCGCACCTGCTGATAATGACCAGCACGCATAGGTATGCCGTGACTGGTAAGCGTTGCGGTAACGAATGCCGGCGCGCTTGATTATCGGGGCCCAAATTTTATTAATCGAATTAACCGCGTAATGATATCCTCTTCGGGACCCACGCTTGACGCATTGAGGACTGAAAACGAAAGTGCAAGGGTGTATGACTGACTGACCATATTCCCGCAATTTCACTTCAATCTCATACTGCCGGCCAAGGCGCGTCAGCTGGGCCTGATTCCTCAGGGCATCAATAGCTGGTTGAATGAGATAAATCACCCTGTCAGTGCCTGCGTCGGTTTTTGGCAGGGTGAACTCATTCGTCTGGGTAAGGTTGCGTTTCACTGTGATGGTTCCGGCATGCAGATCGATATCTTCCCACGCCAGACCGCACAACTCCCCATGCCTCATTCCAGTATAGACTGCCAGCGACCAGAGATTTCTCATCTGCTGGTGGCCGCAAGCCTGGATAAACCGGATAAACTCTTCTGTCGTGAGTGGATCTGGTTCACCTTTCGCTTTTTTGAGGCGGTTAATTCCGCTAAACGGGTTTTCCTTCGCATAACCGTTATCCGCTCCGAACTGGAAGATCTCGGCCATCAGCATCATGTAATTATTCACGGTCGAAGACTTCCTGCCTTTAACCTGTGTCCGGTGATCCTTCTTCATTACATGAAAACCCGTCAGCAACTCCTTTCTCACGTACAGCAAATCCTCAGTGGTCACCGCGGAAACCATTTTGTTTTCGCCGATGCGCGGAAGCATGTTTTTTATGATGGATTCGTACCGACTCATAGTGTTAGAGCTGATTTCCATCCTCTTCAGCTCAGACCACTTTTCGGTAAGCTCCAGCACAGTAATTTCCTTTCTATCCTGACCGAACCGGGCAAGGTTCGGTGAGTTTGGGAATTTTTCCGCATAGTCAAAATTTCCCATCCTTATCGCAAAACAAACTGAAGAACGAAGCTCGCCGGCTATCTTGCGATTTTTGGCAGTATCAGGGACACCGAGGTTTTCTCTGACACGCTTGCCTTTATATACAAACCAGATGCGGAGTGAACCGCCGTGGTTTTCGACGCCTGTCGGGTATGATGCATTAGCCATTAATCCCTCCTGACGTCCAGGAGCGTTGACGAGTGTACTGCTTTTCATGCTGTCTTCGCACCTGGTTGATTTTTTTTCTGAGCCTCGATCCACTGATCAACTGCTTTTCTGTTGTACATGCATTCGCTCGAAGGCTTTGGATTGCCATCTGGTGAAATGTGCAGGTACTCGCGACCAAGCATCCAGGATTCTTTTCTGGCTCGGGTGATGGTTCCGGGCTTAAGCCCGGTAACCGCAATCAGAACCTTTTCGCTAACCCAGTCATTCGGCACCAGAAGAATAATTTCAGCACTGGTTTGCATGGTTCTCCTCCACTTTTTCTTTAGCCAGGCGAACGCACCGCGCGAAAGAAGAGGGCGTTACAATTTCGCGAAGAGCCTGAACCAGAAAGTCATTGTGCTGCTGGTGCAGCTGCAGGTTGCGTTCCTTCTCCTCATGGCGCAGGACAGCCAGACGAGCTGTGATGATGCGGCGCTTACCTTTGATCACCCGTAGCGCGTTTTCTGCCTTTTTCCGCCATGCGCTCCAGTCACTGCAGCTGTTCGATCTCGCCAGTTGCTCTTCAATGCTGAGCTGCGCTTCTTCTGCATTAACGAGCTGTTGCAGGCATTCGCTGATTGTGTTCAGATTGTCTGTCTCGACGTAGAATTTGTGCATTATTAACCCTCCCACCCAATCGCCTGGAACAGACCCATTTTAGGGTGATACCAGCGGGTGCCGCGCGGTTCAGCCTCTGACATCATCTGGCGAAACGCGGCCATGAATGGCTCCAGTTCGACGATGGCTCTGCGTGACAACAGCCCGTCTGGTGTCATAAATTCGTGCGTGTCTGTCGGGATGCGGTAGGCATTGACCAGATTTCGGCACTTGGCGTCACTCATTCCGCTTTTGGCTACCACCTGGCGGTAACCGACATATCCGGCTCGCATGGTGCCGCGCTTGATGTTCTCCACCGCTTCGGTGACCGTTTCGATCTGCTCTTCAACATGATTCAGGCGTTTTTGCTGGCGAACGGCATCGGCGGCCATTGCGGCGATCATTTCGATTTCAGTCAATGGTTGCGGTTGCTGATGACGGAAATAACCACTTACCAACTCGCGTTGTACTTTCCAGGCCAGATCATCGTTAAATGGTTTCGTCAGCATCAGGTAGCCTGATTCGAAGAGGACAATTCCTGATGGCGCAAATTTCGAAAAAACGCCAACTGGAAGGTCCGTACGTATGGTGTCTGCACCTAATTCTTCATAATCCTCACCACGAACAAAGCGGTCTTTGTTGCGATTAAATGCTGCACGAGCGGTTCCTTCCGGTCGCTGGTGGACTTCATCAATCATCGCCAGCGTCACAACGCGCTGACCGCGATATTCGACTGCCGGCAGCTGTTTGTTATTGATCGTTACAGTGTTCATTTTCGTCTTCCTCAGTGCATAACCGGCATGTCAGGCATACCTTCTTTCTGAATCTGTTCAATGAAGCTGTCATGCAGGAGATTGAAACCCTCCCGGCCCATTTTTGAGAGTCGAAGCCCGTTCTCAGCGTCCGTATCTAACATGTCCCGGTACATGCGCAGCGCCATCTGCTGGCCGAGTTCCTGACCGTATTTCTCAATGGCTAACCCTTCCACATAGCTTGCGAGTGCGAACCGCTCTGGCGCGGGATAAACACTGATTGAACCGTTTTGGCCTGAGTAGATAACTGCGGTATCAAACCCTCCAGAATCGTTGGCAACCTCAACCGTGCCGTTCTTTGCCTGCTCCTCGGCAATGAAGACGGCAACCAGCATCCAGCGCCAAATGATGATTTCTTTCTCGATGCCCGGGGTAAACCAGCCGCTTTCAATCGCTTCCATGATGCAAGCCAGCAGATCTAATCCATCCGGAATTCGTTTGTCATAATTACCGTTGTCGAGCTGGCGAACCGCAACGGAATAGCCAATAACGCGGTTACCAAAACGGATGCCGGTTGATGTCGGCTCTGGGTTAAACGTTGAATCAACCATCAATACACTCCTGCTGGTTTGATGGCTTGCAATGCATCCACCTCTTTGACGTAGCGCTCGTGCATTGCGTCCCATTTTTCACACCATTTCTCCATTTCTCGCTTGCGCGCCAGGATACGACGCAGACGGCGAATACAACGCTGGTGGGCGGCCAGATACTCCGCCTTTGTTTCCCCGTCTCGCCATACCTCCATATCATCGCGATCAATACGCACCCGCGGGTGACGCTGTGGAAAACCTGAACGCTCAAAAGCCTCGGTGGTCATGAAGAACGCCAGATAGCGGATCGCTGTGTCTCGAGTGAAGCATTTTTTAATGCGTCCGTGGCGTACTGCCACGAAAAGCGGGCCAACTGGCGTATCGTGTTTCTGCAATGCCAGATCAATTGTGCTTACGGTGCGTTTATCGTTCATCGTTTTATTTCCCCTGTTACTTTTTGCATCAATCCGGCGTGTAGGTCTGGATGGATTTCATCGCAGACTGGCTTCCAGTCTCGAGCCTGTTGCATCCTGGCTGCATGCCATGCTTTATGTGCTTCCTGTGCGCTGTCGAACAACCCGAGATGTTTGGCTTTCCCGTTTATGCGGATTCGAGCCCGAAACTTACTATGTGGCTTGTGCCAGCTCACACCCTGCGGTAATTCATCGCGTGCTCTGGTGTGGTCAGCGCCAAAGTTGTTAAGCGCTTGCGGAATGAATACACAATGCTCTGGTGAATAAGTTTTATTACCCGGATGTAATAAATCCTTGTCCAGTGCGCAGCCTTCACGGTAATAAGCTTTCCAGAAGGCCAGAAAATTACTGAAATACAACCACTCATCGCAAACAATACATCCTGCGTAGATGCGCGCATCCTGCTCTGTGTTCGGTTTGTAGCAACGTTGAATCATGTGACGCCAGACTTCGTACGCGCTGTGATGATGGCATTTACCGTCTATCCAGATTCCACACGGGAAATCGACATCAAAACGCCCAATGCCGCAAATGAGTCTCTTCTTCTTTTTCTGCGAGATTTTAGATTCTAAAAAATGGTCAATTTCGTATTTTTTCACGAATTACACTCCTGTATTCAGTTCATGAAAGCCCACTGCAGGTGAACCCACTCAGGAATTCGTATCGCTGTCAGTGCCATCAGCCGCCTCCATTTTCTGAGCTTCCACCTTTTGTTTTTTGACAAACTCAACCAGCTCAGAAATGAGCTCGTCGATTAATTCCTTCCCGCTATCCGTAAGAAATTCACCACTGCCATTAACATCGACAGCGCTGCTGTAAATTCCCTTGATAGCTTTTACGCCTTCGACATTCCCGTACTCACTGATCGCGAGCCTTTCGAATTTTCGTAATAATCCATCGAGAAGAATCTCTGTTAACTCGACCGTGTTAATACCGCCTTTATTGAGTTTGATAACAAGGCAGTTACTTCCTGTTTTACGCTGGTGGCGAAGAATGGCCGCTTTTAATATCCGGCGGCGGTAAGTTTCAATTATGTAGTTTTTCACGGCGTTCAAACTCCGAATCCATCCACGTAGATACCTGAGCCGATAAATCAAGACAAAGTCCAGATAGGGAAATGATTTGTTCGATATCCATATCAATAATGTTTGTGTTGATTAGTTCCATTAACTGATAAAGGTTATCTGCTGTGTTTTTAGCGGTTTCGATTGAACTATCTTTGCTAAGCATATTCAGACTCCATAAGCTTTGCGCATGAAAAGGTCTGTGATATGGCGGTATTCTTCGCCATAGGCCTCGAAGAAAAGCCGCGCAGTTTTATAAGCTGCTCTGTCTTTGATGAAAGTCATACTAAGCGCCTCACAGCCAAAGAAGCCACCACCCGACCGTAAATTTTGATTTCTTTCTGTTCATCGGTATTAAGGATGAAAGTTTCGTAATGATGGTTATCAGAGATGATTTTTAATGAGCCATCAGCTAATGGCTCAATTCTCTTAATGAAAAGGCATGGGCGACCAAAAGCATCCATTGTGTAAACATAAATGCCAGAGGTAAGCGCATGTCCACCGCAATCAACGAAAGCCACAACCTCACATGGTTCGATGGTCGGCTGCATTGAATCACCTTCCATCCGGCAGCTTTGAACGCGGTTGCCAAAGTCATTAATGTTGTCAGATCCGAACAGCATCTGAGGCGTTTTAATTGGCTTATTAATTGCGACGGAATTTTGCATTTTCATTTCCTCAGGGTGAGTTTGGCCCCACCAAGAAAGGTGTTAATTAAATAATGTTAATTAATTTTAAATCTTGTCGGCTTGCTTGCAGATGGTTTCTTGCAAGTCGTCTAATTTTTCATAAACGATAGTTAGCGTACCGATAGCCGACAATTCCGGAGGCATACAATCCATAGCGTTGGATAAAGCCATTCTGCAATTGCCAATATCCGCAGACCATGAATTAAGTTGATTGGAAGTTATAATGCTTGTTGGCTCTGTAAATTCACCACACTGCTCGTTTCCTGAAATGAGCCACAGAACATCAGAATGAAGAATGTTAGCCAATTGGATTAACTGGTCAGCAAACGGAACAGTTTTTTCCGTTTCCCAGTTGTTAATGGTTTCAGTTGTTAAACCAAGATGATCAGCCAAAAAATCCTGAGACAGTCGAAGCGAAGATCTTTGATTTAATATTCTTTTGCCGATGGTTTTGGCTACGGTGATTTGAGTATTCATTTCATTGGCTCCGTTGTTTGCCGATGAATGAACTTTAAGTCATGCAATAACTTATTGCAATAACAAAACTTATTTTTCTTTTGCGATTTAGTTTAATGCATTGATTTTTTTGATTAAATTTTGTTATTAAACTGCATGCTTACAGCTACAGACAAAGAAAAAGCCGCTTTTAAGCGGCTTCAAAAGGTGGGGTGTTGAAGGTTAGAGCCTATTGTAATTGATTGATTCATGCATTATGGCTTTACCCATCACGTAAAGGTCATCTTGGTTTTCTTCCGTGATATACCATTTCTCATATGCCGGATTATCCGATAAGACTGCCAGCCTGTTTCCCTGCATCTGGAGACGTTTTAGGTGAAATGTTTTACCAAAAACAAACACATACACACCATCCGTTAGAAAGTGTCGGACGGAAATGTCTACGAAGACACGATCACCGGAATTGAACGTGCTGGCCATGCTGTCGCCATTGACGGTCATTACTTTTACGACATCTTCACTACGATTCCCGAAGAGGGATTTTGCATGTTGAGTCGTGAACTCAATAGCGTGTAAAACCTCCACATATTCTGAAAGCATGAACGTGCCAGGCCCTGCACTCACTGAAAGGTCAAGAACCTCGACCCTGAATATGCCAGCGTTATCCTTTACCTCCCTTTCGGGCATGGTCTCTATCACATAGCCCTGTCTATGAGGCACATGATTTTTTCCAGTTGATAGCCATTCAGGGCTCACACCCAGCGCATTAGCAATCTCAACCAACTTACGTGTTGTGTTGGTTTTGCCTGCAACAAGACGCCAGATAGCTGGTTGCGAAACCCCAACTTTCATCGCTAATTCTGCCTGTGTAAGGCCTGCGTCAACCATCGCTTTTTGAAGACGATCTGAGAATGTGTTCATACCAATAAGCCTATACAAAAAGTTATTAAGTGGCAAATACGATAAGTTATTGCATAAAGTTATTCAAGGCTATACTCTTTCCCTATGTTCAATAACTTTTGGTATTTTTATGATCAATCAACATGTCAAGAGAGCTATCGATATTCTCGGCGGCCAAGCTGCATTAGCAAGGGCGTGCGGGGTTACTCAACCGGCTGTATTTCGCTGGCTTAATGGTAGCCGGGTTAAGGCTGATCATGTCATGTCCATTGTTAAAGCTACTGGTGGCGAAGTTAAAGCCTACCAGATCCGCCCAGACCTTCCAGATACATTCCCTCACCCGGGCAATGAGGTGTGATATGTCGCACTCAATCACTACCGAAAACCAAATTAAGCCATTGGATATCGATTATCGCGATCCGCGCGGTGTGATTGTGCATGTCACCGGCTGGAATCGGGATAAACAGCAGGTGTACTTCACCAGGCAGAATTATCCGCATGAATGCATGCAGCCTGTCTGGAAGTTTCAAAATTATTTCAGGAGGGTTGTGGAGTGAGCAATTTCTTACAGCTCGTTGATCGTCCAATAGCCTTTCAACGGTCCTTCGTTCGCCTTGGCGTGGGTATTACAGGTGCATTGCTATTGTCACAGATTGTCTATTGGCAGAACCGCATGGAAGGGAATTGGTTCTACAAAACCCAGTCAGATCTCGAAGAAGAGACTGGATTAACGCGTTACGAACAAGAGGGAGCGCGTAAAAAGCTGGTTTCCTGTGGCGTACTGGAAGAAGCAAAACGTGGCATCCCAGCAAAATTATATTTCAGAGTAAACCAGGAGCGCTTGGAAGAACTTCTACTCGGCGAAAACCAGCATGCAGGTATGGGGAAAACCAACAAACAAGGATGCGGAATTTCCGCAAACAGTGATGCGGAAAACCAGCATGCAGGTATGGGGAAAACCAACGAGCAGTCATGTGGAAATTCCGCATCCATTCATACAGTAGATTACCAGGAGACTACACAGAAGATTAATACAGAGAATAAATATCTTGGTGCATCGGCTGAAGCCGACACACCGAAAGTGAAATCTTCAACTGATTATTCTCCTGCATTTGAAGAAGCCTGGCAGGCATACCCAAAACGTAGCGGTGGAAATAACAAGCTAAGCGCATTCAAAGCCTGGAACGCACGTATTAAACAGGGCGTAAAACCAGAGACGATGCTGGAAGGGGTTAAGCGCTACGCAGCTTTCATGGCCTCTGAGGGAAAGATCGGTACTTCGTTCGTCAAGCAGGCGGCGACGTTCTTCGGGCCGGATAAACATTTCGATGAACCGTGGCTGGTAGAGACCCAGGAAAACAAAGTCCCTACCCGACAAGACCAGTCCCGCTACGAGTGGTACGCAAAGTCTGATGACGGCTCTGCCGAAGTGTTTATCAATCAGTCAGCGATCGATCGCATGAACCGTGGCGGGTATCGCCCATGAAAATACTCCTCAAGCGTTTGCTGGTGGCCGGATATAACCACGGCGTTCTGTGCGAGGGATTTGTGAGATGGTTTTTTGTTAAATTCGATTTACGGAGTTTGTGAGTTATGAGCCCAGCTGAACTATCAGAAAAACTATGGGATAACGCTGAACGCGTCGCTAAGTTTCTCCTTCCGAAAGGACATCTGGAGGGGAAGGAGTGGTGTGCTGGCAATACGAACGGTGACTCAGGCAAAAGCCTCAAGGTCAATATCGGCGGTAAAAAATCATGGGCTGACTTTGCCAGCGGAGACAGTGGTGACCTGCTGGATCTCTGGGTGCTGGTGCGTAATTGCCAACTGCACGATGCAATGCGAGAGGCGAAAGAGTTTCTTGGCCTGAAAGATGACGATCACCACTTCGAAGCGAAGAAAAAAACGTTCTCTCGCCCGACGAAGAAGGGCGTTAAATCGGCCAGCAAATGCTACGACTATCTTGCTTCACGTGGCATTACCCGTGAAACGGCCGATCGTTTTAAAGTGACAGATGCGGTGGTCTGGTACCACGACGAAAACCGAGAGGTGCCTGCCGTGGCATTTCCGTATATCCGGAACGGCGAACTGCTTCAGGTAAAACGTATCGGTACCGAACGGCCAAACGGCAAAAAGCTAATTATGGCTGAAGCTGATTGTGAACCATGCCTGTTTGGCTGGCAGGCGCTGGATAAAAATACCCGCCTGGTAGTGCTGTGCGAGGGGGAGATTGACTGCATGACCTTCACGCAGCTTGGCTATGATGCCCTGTCTGTTCCCTTTGGCGGCGGTAAGGGTGCCAAACAGCAGTGGATTGAATATGAATACCATAACCTCGATCGCTTCCAGGAAATTTGGCTGTGCCTGGACAACGACGATGTAGGCCGTGAAGCTGCAAAAGAAATCGCCAGACGTCTTGGGGAACATCGTTGCCGCATGGTTGAACTTCCCCACAAAGATATCAACGATTGCCTGATGAACGGCATGGACAGCGACTCCATTCTGGAATACATGGAGCGCGCCAAATTCTTCGATCCCGATGAGCTTTGCTCAGCAGGGGACTTGCTTCAGGAAACTATCGAGGCATTCGAACATCGGGATACCGGTCTGTTTACAAGCCCATGGGCTTCGCTGAACAACAACTTTAAGTTCCGTGCCGGTGAACTGACCCTCGTCAATGGTGTGAATGGACATGGAAAAACAGAGCTCGTTGGACATATCGCGATTGATGCGATGAGTCAGGGCGTCAGGACGTGTATTGCTTCTCTGGAGCTTAAACCAGGCAAAATGCTTGCCCGACTCACGCGGCAAACCATCTGCACTTCCTCACCGAAACGTGAAGAAATCATTATGACCAACGAATGGTTTTCTGACCGCCTTTGGGTATTCAAACTTACCGGAACGGCCAAAGCAGACCGGCTTCTTGAGATTTTTGCCTATGCCCGGCGCCGCTATGGCATTGAGCTGTTCGTCATAGATAACCTGGCTAAATGTGGCTTAGACGAAGAAGACTACACAGGTCAGAAGGACTTCATCGATACGCTGTGCGACTTCAAGAACGAGCATAACTGTCACGTCCTGCTGGTTACCCACGCCAGAAAAACAAACGACTCCGCTCCAACAGGAAAGATGGACGTAAAAGGCACTGGCGCCTTAACCGACATGCCCGACAACGTTATGGCCGTCTGGCGCAACATTCCCCGTGAGCTGGCGCAGAGAAAAGCGGATCGTATGGGTTATGAGAGCCTCGACAAAGACGAACAGGCCGCGATCAATCTCCCCGCTTCAATGATTCGTTTGTTGAAGCAACGAGAAGGGGAAGGGTGGATCGGTGACATCGGAGCTAATTTCGACTCTCGCTCTCACCAGTTCCTGGAAGGCGAGAAAAAACCATTTAACTACCTGGTCGGTAAGCCGCAAAGCGAGCTTGATCTCGAGTGGGAAGCCAGCAACGTAACGAGGGTTTGAGATATGGAACTTGAAGCATCACTAAAATACTTTAGCCCTCAGGGAATGCAGATCAGCGACGACGTGAAGGGAACTTCTCCGGACCGCCTTACAGGAACAGACGTAATGGCGGCGATTGGTACCACCAGCAGCCGTGCGCGCTTCGGCCTGGCGGCGTTCTTCGGTAAAGCGGGAATCAGCAAAACGGATGAACAGCTCGCAGTTCAGGCGCTGGCGCGATATGCGATGGATGTCGCACCGAAGAATGTTCGCAAAGCAGCTGGTGGGCAGTTCGGATGGTGCATGCAGATGCTGGCGCAGTTTGCCTTTGCTGATTACTCCCGTTCGGCCGCCACCAGCGCGACGTGTCACAGCTGTTGCGGTACCGGGCGAACAACCCGCGAGCAGATTACCCGCAAAGTTTCTTACCCATGGGGTAAAGCGCCATACTGGGCCTGCCGCTCTCGTGCTGTTCAACCATCTGACTGGGAGCAGTGGACGGAGGTAACAGAGGTTGTACCGGCGGTCTGTGATGCTTGCGAAGGCAAGGGAACGATCAGCGCCCGTTGTCGTTGCGGCGGTAAAGGCGAGGTTCTAGACCGCAAGGCCACAAGCGAGCGCGGCGCTCCGGTGTTTAAAACCTGCGAGCGCTGCAGCGGAAATGGATTTTCTGCGGTGCCGTCTACCGCAGCCTATAAAGTGATACTGAAGCGCGTTCCGGATCTGCACGTCAGAACATGGACTCGCAACTGGAAACCGTTTCTTGAGGCGTTGGTGAGCATTTGCCAGCAAGAGGAGGGGAAGGCGGCAAGGGAATTTCAGGCTGTAACCAGTAGCTGTGAAGAAAGCAGCAAAGTTTAGTTTTTTCACTACATAAAGCTTGATTTTGTCCGAACTTGTCATGTATGCTTCTAATCATGCGGAGTAACGCCTAAAAGATTTCAACATGAAGCCCCTCTCGGGGCTTTTTTATTACTTAAGCCAACCTAAAAAGCCCATAAAGTTTTTAAGCTCGATTTCTTCTGCTGTCGAAGAGTATTTTATTTTATTTGCTATAGGTAATAGGTTCTTTTTAGTTAAGAACTTACCGGCTTGATGTTTTAGGTTTTTTAGTTGTTTGATTCGTTCTTCAATTGTGGCCGCGATTCTGGCAGTTTCAGCAATCTCAGGGCTTGGTGCTGTCGATAGGTCAATGGTACGAATTTTTTTGATGTCTTCACTTATAGATACAAATAAATTTCGAAGATTATTTTCGGGTAGCAGCACATGGGTAAATGATACTTTCCCCATGTCGTACTCGCTTGTTGCCTCTCCAGAATCCCGCATATGCTTATTCATTGCAAAAAGAATGGTTCTTGTCTTCTTATCAGTTTCAACTTCTGAAAGAGTCACAAAGCCACTCTGATTTTTTTCTAATAGACGGATTTCTGCAGCCCCAAGCCTGCCAGAAAAATTGGAGTTTTTAC
Source organism: Enterobacter sp. QK-SA4 (assembly GCF_056856775.1). Taxonomy (NCBI): domain Bacteria; kingdom Pseudomonadati; phylum Pseudomonadota; class Gammaproteobacteria; order Enterobacterales; family Enterobacteriaceae; genus Enterobacter; species Enterobacter sp. QK-SA4. The sequence continues at coordinate 3,147,489 of NZ_JBXFXH010000007.1, read as the reverse complement.
TTTTTTCAATAGCAAACGACAGATAATCGATAGTGGGCTTGACGCTTCGTAGCGCTTCAATATTTTTTTTCCATGCATCACACTTATCTTTTGCGGTGCTAATAATTTCTCGGTTTGTTTCGATCTCCATGAATTTATTGAAACTGAGAACGTTTTCACCAAACTCAACTCCAAATTCGTTTTTTCCACATTTGTTGCCGATGTTGGTTTCTATACCTCTTGAGGTTTTGACGATGTAACCCATTTGGTGTGGCTGGTTGCATCCAGTTAAACCACAGTGGATTTCTTCCTTAAATTTATAGTAACCAATAATCTCCTCAAACTGATGATCGCCTTTTGCTATTTTGGCAACAAAATTTGGTCTTGAAGTGATTAGCTCCCAGTCGTCAACTTTTTCGCTGCCATTTTCTGTTCGAAGAAAAATCATGAATCGCTCCATTCGATAGTGGACCGTTTATTTTATCGCCATGCAATTGAGATCACCATATCTTAGTTTCACTTTTGAAATTGATTCGTTTGGCGGCCTTACTTCCCCTCATATTGAGAGGATTCACAGCATTGAGGGGGACCGATGTCCGATCCGATTTCCGGCACTGGCTTAGCCGGTGGCGCTCTGACGGGTGCCAGTATCTATGGCCTGCTTACAGGCACCGATTATGGCGTGGTATTTGGCGCATTTGCAGGTGCCGTATTCTACATCGCCACAGCAGCTGATCTGAGTGCAACCCGCCGGCTGGCATATTTCATAGTGTCGTATATCGCCGGGATCTTATGCTCCGGGCTGGTAGGCTCAAAGTTATCTGCCTGGACCGGTTACAGTGATAAACCTCTGGACGCCATCGGTGCCGTAATCATTTCTGCATTAGCCGTCAAAATCCTGACGTTCCTGAATAACCAGGATGTCGGCTCGCTGGTGGCGCTGATAACGCGCCGGGGAGGTTCAGGTGGTACTAAATGACCCAACTGCAACATTAAACGCTCTGATCTGTGCCGGAGTGGTGGTTACTCTGATGTTTTATCGCCGGGGTGACTCCCGCCATCGCCCGTGGGTTTCCAGGTTGGCATGGCTGATTACCGTCACTTACAGCGCGGTACCGCTTGCGTACCTGTGCGGGATTTATCCTCATTCTTCCTGGTCCTCCATCGGGGCCAATATCATCTTTCTTTCCGTGCTGGTGGCCGTTAAAGGCAACGTGGCACGCCTGGTTGATCATCTGAGGCACTAATGGACCAAACACAATTTCAAAAGGCGGCAGGTATAAGCGCCGGTCTAGCCGTGCGCTGGTTTCACTATATCGATGCTGCAATGAAGGAATTCGGCATAACCGCGCCGCTCGATCAGGCCATGTTTATCGCGCAGATGGGCCATGAGTCCGGCGGTTTCACCCGGCTGGTGGAAAACCTGAACTATTCGGCAGAAAACCTGGTACCTACGTTCGGCAGGCATCGCATTACTGCACAGCAGGCCGCCGCACTCGGCAGAACGGCAACGCAACCGGCAAATCAAAAAGCGATAGCCAATCTGGTTTATGGCGGTGAGTGGGGCAAAAAGAACCTGGGCAACCAGGTTGCTGGTGATGGCTGGAAATATCGCGGCCGCGGCCTGAAGCAAATCACCGGGCTTAGCAACTATCACAGCTGCGGCCAGGCGCTCAAACTGGATCTGGTTTCGTACCCCGAACTGCTGGAACGAGATGAATTCGCCGCACGCTCAGCTGCATGGTTCTACGTCTCTCACGGCTGCCTGCTTCATTCCGGAGACGTGGAGCGCGTCACGCTGCTTATTAATGGCGGTCGTAACGGGCTGGATAAACGCCGCGCGCTGTTTAACCTGGCGAAATCTGTGCTGGTGTGAGGTCACTATGGGCTTTGAAACTTTAATTGGTATCGCTGCAGCAGTCATTGCTGCCATCGCCGGTGCGTTCGGCCTGGGCCATATTCGCGGCACCAGCAAAGCGGAAGCGAAAGCCGACCAGCAGCGCACCGAATATAACGCAGCGGCAACGGTCGCAGCAGCAGAACGCCGGGTTGAGACAACGAAAGAGGCCAGCAATGTACAGCAGACTGTTAACCATATGCCTGGCGACGATGTTGATCGGGAGTTGCGCGAAAAGTTTACCCGCCCCGGTGGTGGTTGATACGGGCTGCCTGTGGAGCCGGATTATCTATCTGACAAACCACGATATTGACGTTCTGGACCGCCAGACTAAGAAAGACATCTTGGCGCATAACAAAGCGTGGCAGGCGAACTGCAAACAACCAACCGATAGCAGTATATTAACAAGGTGATTAAGTGCTAAGGCGTGGTCAGTTGTGATTAAAAAGTATCCAGCCGTGTTATGATAGACCTCACTCTTAGAGAGGTTAAAAATTATGTCATTCTTCGATTACGCACTTAAACGCGTTGAAGCGGCGACCAAAACAACAGTGACTTGCCCGATATGTGGTCATCACTCTAATCAACCTTCCACAAAAGTACGACAGGAGCTGCCGTTGCTTTGTCCTCGATGCAAATCACTATTTGTCATTCACAGATAATATGCTGACCTGCTGAATATAACCGCCTCCGGGCGGTTTTTTATTGCCATCACCATGGGCAGGCCCATCGTAATGGCTGTAGGGGATAAACATAAATTATGCCATGTAGAGGATAAAAATGCAGGTAACTATAGACGGCGTACAGTATGCGCCAGCTTGTGCTAATTCAGCGCGGATCGGCATTGCTATAACGACACATCAGCGCCCCGACGTCCTGAAACGATCACTCGAACAACATATGAAACATATGCCTTCGGGCGCGCTGGTGGTTGTTATCGATGATGGTTCAAAACCTGCAGCGGTAGTGCCCGACGGCGTTCAGCTGCATCGACATGAAACATCACTCGGCATTGTTGCTTCGAAGAACGCCAGCCTGTCTGCCCTGATGGATGCCGGGTGCGAGCACCTGTTTTTATGGGATGACGATGCGTATGCCATCGCTGATAACTGGCATCTTCCCTACATCAAATCACCCGAGCCACATCTGGCTTACCAGTTTCTCGATCTGGCTGGCCGCAACAAGTTGAATGACCTTTCGGTGCTTTACCGTGACGATCAGCATGTGGCGTATACCGGGCAGCGCGGCGTGATGCTGTATTACCACCGCAGCGCCATCGAGAAGGTTGGCGGATTCGATCCTGTATACGGTCGCGGCATGTACGAACACAGTGACCTCGCGCTACGTATCCATAACGCTGGCCTGACGACGTGGGCTTACGGTGATGTGGTCGGTTCAGAAAAGCTGATTCATTCTCTCGATGAGCATGAAGCCGTAGAGCGTTCGGTACCGCGTCCCGATCGACAGGCGCTGGTGGAACGTAACGTTAAAATCCACAACGAACGGCGTGATGCCGGGTTTACCGGTTACGTTGAATACCGCAAGCGGCGCGACGTGGTTATCACTACGCTACTGACCAGCCAGCCCGACCCGCAGCGCGGCAAGAAAATGGTGGCTTCGCCTGACATGCTGAGCAAATGGGCGGCCTCGCTTCAGAATTGTGGTCGTATCGCGCTGGTGGATGAACTGCAGACAGCCCCGGCAGACGTTGAGCTGTACCGCGTGCCTGACGTGAAGATGAATGTTTACTTTCGGCGCTGGCTTCACATCTGGCAGCATCTACGCGATCACCCAGAATACCGGTTCGTCTGGTGTACCGATGGTACTGATGTCGAAATGCTGCGCGCGCCATGGGATGAAATGCAGCCCGGGAATGTTTACGTCGGTTCTGAACCGAAGACGTACTCCGACACTTGGGCAAAGCAGAATCATCCGGAGCGTATCTATCAGGATTTCATTGAAGCGCACAGAAATCATGTGATGCTTAACGCTGGCCTGCTGGGCGGTACCCGCGCTGATGTAATGGCGTTTGCTCACGGCATCATCCGTCTTTACTACCGGATCGAGAGTTATCGTTTCTGGAAGAAAGAACAGGCTGGCGCCGCGGTGGGTGACATGCTGGCGTTCGGTATTGTCGCTCATTCATTCGCAGGAAAGGTTATTACCGGACCTCATGTGCACACTGTTTTCAAAACTGATGGGATCGGTAAGGAGGCCGCATGGTGGAAACACAAATGAAAGGCATTTTGATAGAAAGCGATCCGAGATTAATGAACGGTCTGGATGCAGTTGATACGAATTGCATTGCAAAACTGAGACGCATCCAGACTGTTAAGTTTTGGAAGGAAAAAAAATCTGAAACCAGCAACGTTAATCTTTTTCCGGGAGAGTTTGTGCATGCCGAGCATGAAAAATAAGTGTTTTCATAGCTTGTCTTCCCTCTCGTAGGTTCATTGTTTTCAATGATGGCTTTAGGAGATCGTTAACCTCAGACAAAGCATTAGTAAATCCTGACCGGGTAGGAATGGAGGTTTGAACAGATACGTCATTCAATACAAGAGTTGCCATTGCTTCCATAACATTTATGTTGAGTAATGACGAAACATCTTGAGCCGTTAATGGTTGAAAAATGAAATTATGACCATCTGTTTTGATTAACACCTTCGATTTATCAGGACGCATTTCTTCATTCACAAAAGGCATTATTCGCCACCCACAGTACCAATTACGACAAACGCCAGGTCTGGAGTTGTAGATTGCGCAGCCTTTCACTGAAGATAGGTGGGGGCACGGTACATCTGCTTTTTTCGTTAGCTCAGGTTCTTCAATACGAAGAGAAATGCAACACACTGAGCATTCACTACAGGTTCGTTCAGGGATTAAGTGTTTATCAAGTGACATGACCACCTCGTAATTCACTTTAAAAATTGTAGTTAGCCTAAATTTCTAGGCGTGATAACACCATACAATATCTGTGGTCATGAAAAAATTACACCCTGATATTCTGACAGTAGCCGCCATCGTGCGGCTTTTTTATTGGAGGTTCGCTGGTGGCTGAAGACATAAAGTTTGTGGTGGTCGGCCATCACATCCGCGTAGGGCAAGCGCAACGGCTTGCTGCGCTGCTGGATGCTCATCTACTGGTGGATGATAGTAACCATGGTGCGAACTGGAATCATCGGCGCGCTATCGAGTGGGCAGCCGAGCAGCCTTGCCGTGTAGTGGTGTTGGAAGACGACGCGCTGCCGGTACATGGATTCACCGATAAGGTCACTGACTGGCTGGCTCGTTTTCCTGACGACATGCTGAGCTTTTATCTCGGCACCGGCCGACCGCCGCAGTATCAGAAAGAGATTGCCGGAATGCTGGTGGAAGCAGACAGAGTAAACGCTGATTACCTTGTTCTTAGCAAACTGATTCACGGCGTATGTTACAGCCCTCCTCGGGGCAGGCTGGCGCGCATGCTTAACGCATGGAATAAAACGCTGGCAGCTGATTACGCCGTCGGTGAGGCATTCGGTGGCCGGGTGATTTATCCGTGTTACTCGCTGGTGGATCACGCTGACCTCCCGACGGTTGAGCGTCACCCTGACAACGAACCGAGGACGGAACGCCGCCGCGCATGGAGACTGGCATGAACAAAGAGCCCCGCGTATATGGCAGCCGATGGGATAAGGCCCGTCTGCGTTTCCTGCAGCAGCACCCACTATGTGTGATGTGCGAGCAGCAGGGGCGGATTACCCCAGCAACGGTGGTTGACCATATCGAGCCCCACAAACTCAAAGATGCGCTTAAGTCAGGTAACCCGCTGGCCATATCGAAAGCACAGCTCCTGTTCTGGAGTAAAGAGAACTGGCAGCCACTGTGTAAAGCGCATCATGACTCAACGAAACAGAGGATGGAGAAGAGCGGCGCGGTAATAGGCTGTGATGCCAATGGCTACCCGCTCGATCCTGCGTCTCACTGGAGCACGTAATGAAAGACCTCAGCATTGAATACCGCAATGGAAAATTCGTTCGTCTGGTGATTGATGGCGTGGAGATGAAGGACGTGACATCCATTCAGTTCTCGCATGCTGTAGGGCAGGAGGTGCCGACAGTGACCATTTCAGGGCATGTTGTCTCCGGGCACCGGAAAGGCGATCAGAAACTCGAACAGGTTGATAAGCAGACGTCCTGGAATGATGAAGTGAAGCGGATAATGAATGAGTGAAATCATTTCATATGCAATGAAATCAAATGAGAACGAATCGCATCAGGGCAGGGGGGGGATCAAATCTTCAAAACCTTTGCCCCAAATGACCGCCGCCAAAGTTTGAATTTAACGCTAACCCGATTTTTTTAGTTTTAAGGTGTTGACATATGGCAGATAAACGAACCCGTTCCGACAGTTCGGCGGCAGCGGTTCAGGCCATGAAAAATGCAGCAGTGGACACCATCGATCCTCCGTCCCATGCAGGTTTGGAAAAAAAAGCCGAACCATTCTGGCATGACAATATCAGATCGAAAGCTCTGGACAGCTGGACGCCAGCCGACCTTCTGGCCGCCGTAGAACTGGCAAATAACCAGCTCTATATCACCGTTTTACGCAAGGATTTACGCAAAGAAGAACGCGTTCGCGGAGAGGAGCGAGACGAAGGGCTAATCAAAGACCTCCGTAAGCAAATTGTTGAACTGCAGCGAACCATCTTGGCTCAGCGCCGTGACCTGCAGATCCATTCCCACGCAACCAACGGTGAAAGCCGCGACCAGAAGAAACGCAATCAGAATGATCGTGATGCACGAAATACCAAAACCGAGCATCAGGACCAGGACGACAACCTGATCGCCTTTCCCAAGCACGGATAAAAGACTATGACGCGAGGTGAGCGTGTAATAGCGTTCATTGAACGCTTTTGCATCGTGCCGGAAGGCAAGCTTATCGGCCAGCCAATGAGGCTGGACCCCTTTCAGAAAGAATTCATCCTGGCGGTTTACGACAATCCAGCCGGAACGGATATGGCGATCCTCAGCATCGCCCGAAAAAATGGTAAGACTGGCCTAATTGCCGGAATTCTGCTGGCTCACCTGGTGGGGCCTGAAGCGGTGCAGAACACGCAGATTGTCAGTGGTGCACTCAGCCGGGAACAGGCGGCCATTGTTTTTAACCTCGCGGTGAAGATGGTTAACCTGAACCCCAAGCTACAGGAGATTGTGCACATTACGCCGAGCGGTAAAAAGCTGATCGGCCTGCCGTGTAACGTCGAATACAAGGCTTTATCCGCAGAAGGCAAGACGACGCACGGCCTTTCCCCCATTCTGGCCATTCTCGATGAAACCGGGCAGGTCAGGGGGCCGCAGGATGATTTTATCGATGCAATAACTACCGCGCAGGGGGCGCATGAAAACCCGCTGCTGATTGTTATCAGTACGCAGGCAGCAAACGATGCTGACCTGCTGAGCATCTGGATTGATGATGCGGTCAAATCGAAAGATCCGCACATCGTGTGCCACGTTTATGAAACGCCAAAAGACGCTGATATCAGTAAACGCGAGTCCTGGCTGGCTGCGAACCCGGCACTGGGAACATTCAGGTCAGAAAAAGACATGGCGCGCCAGGCTGAGAAAGCTGGCCGAATGCCAAGCTTCGAAAACACCTTCCGAAACCTCAACCTCAATCAGCGCGTGTCTACCGTATCGCCGTTTATCTCCCGCAGCGTGTGGGAGCTTTGCGGAGAGATGCCGATTAACACGCCGAGGAAGTGGTACGCGGGGCTGGATCTGTCAGCCAGGAACGACTTAACGGCGCTGGTTATCGCTGGTGAAGCAGATGATGGTGTTTGGGATGTTTTCCCCTTCTTCTGGACACCGCAAAAAACCCTTGAAGAGCGAACCAAAACGGACCGCGCACCCTATGACGTTTGGGTAAGAGAGGGGCTGCTGCGCACCACGCCAGGCGCTTCGGTGGATTACTCATTCGTCGTTGCGGATATCGCTGAAATTATCGGTGATTTCGACCTTACGTCGATGGCTTTTGACCGCTGGCGCATTGACCAGTTCAGGAAGGATGCCGATGCCATTGGGCTGAGCCTCCCGCTGGTCGAGTTCGGTCAGGGCTTTAAGGATATGGGGCCAGCTGTAGACACGCTGGAGTCTCTGATGCTTAACGGGCGTGTGAGGCATGGCATGCACCCCGTATTAACGATGTGTGCTGTGAATGCGGTGGTGGTGAAAGATGCTGCTGGTAACCGCAAGCTCGATAAATCCAAAGCAACGGGCCGTATTGATGGCATGGTCGCAATGACAATGTCCGTTGGTGCTGCTAATGGGGAAGTTACCGAACAGGGTGGTGACTTCGACGACTTCATTTTCCGACCGCTGAGCATGTGATGGAAGAACCTAAATACACGATTGACCTGCGAACCAATAACGGCTGGTGGGCAAGGCTGCAGTCCTGGTTTGTCGGCGGGCGTTTAGTCACCCCAAATCAGGGCTCACAAACGGGGCCCGTTTCGGCCCACGGACACCTGGGCGATTCATCCATTAACGATGAACGGATACTGCAAATTTCGACGGTGTGGCGCTGCGTGAGCCTGATTTCAACGCTCACCTCATGCCTCCCGCTTGACGTTTTTGAAACCGACCAGAATGACAACCGTAAAAAAGTGGATTTGAGCAATCCGCTGGCGCGACTGCTGCGCTACTCGCCGAATCAGTACATGACCGCCCAGGAATTCAGGGAGGCCATGACGATGCAGCTCTGTTTCTTCGGTAACGCGTATGCACTGATTGATCGCAACAGCGCGGGTGACGTGATCAGCCTTCTCCCGCTTCAGTCAGCCAGTATGGATGTGAAACTTGTCGGAAAAAAAGTGGTTTATCGCTATCAGCGCGACAGCGAATACGCCGACTTTTCGCAGAGAGAGATTTTTCACCTTAAAGGCTTCGGCTTTACCGGGCTGGTCGGCCTGTCCCCCATTGCTTTTGCCTGTAAATCGGCAGGTGTGGCAGTTGCGATGGAGGACCAGCAGCGAGATTTCTTTGCCAACGGCGCCAAGTCTCCGCAAATCCTCTCAACCGGCGAAAAAGTGCTAACTGAACAGCAGCGCTCGCAGGTCGAAGAGAACTTCAAAGAGATCGCCGGCGGTCCGGTTAAAAAACGCCTCTGGATACTGGAAGCGGGCTTTTCCACATCGGCAATTGGCGTAACGCCGCAGGATGCCGAAATGATGGCGTCCCGAAAATTTCAGGTAAGTGAACTGGCGCGATTCTTTGGCGTACCGCCTCACCTTGTCGGCGACGTCGAGAAATCAACGAGCTGGGGATCGGGCATCGAGCAGCAGAATCTCGGCTTCCTGCAGTACACCCTGCAGCCCTATATCTCCCGGTGGGAAAACAGCGTTCAGCGGTGGCTTATTCCTGCTAAGGATGTCGGCCGCATTCATGCTGAGCACAACCTCGACGGCCTGCTGAGGGGCGATTCGGCATCCCGCGCTGCCTTTATGAAGGCAATGGGAGAGGCAGGGCTACGCACCATCAACGAGATGCGACGAACGGACAACCTCCCGCCATTGCCGGGTGGCGATGTGGCAATGCGCCAGTCGCAATACGTGCCGATCACCGATTTAGGAACCAACAAAGAGCCCCGTAATCACGGGGCTTAATTTTTATGGGGGCCGTAATGCCTGAGATCGTAAAAACGCTGTCCTTCGACGAGACAGAAATCAAATTCACCGGTGACGGTAAACAGGGGATTTTTGAAGGCTACGCCTCTGTTTTTAATAACACCGATTCCGATGGCGACATCATTCTGCCCGGGGCGTTTAAAAATGCACTGGCGAACCAGACCCGCAAAGTGGCGATGTTCTTCAACCACAAGACGTGGGAGCTGCCGGTTGGTAAATGGGACAGCCTGGCCGAAGACGAAAAAGGCCTGTATGTACGCGGTCAACTTACCCCAGGGCACAGCGGCGCCGCCGACCTGAAAGCGGCAATGCAGCACGGTACGGTTGAAGGTATGTCGGTTGGCTTTTCCGTTGCGAAAGACGATTACACCATCATTCCAACAGGACGCGTTTTTAAGAATATCCAGGCTCTGCGCGAAATCAGCGTCTGCACTTTCCCCGCCAACGAACAGGCTGGCATCGCAGCCATGAAAAGTGTCGATGGCATTGAAACGATCCGTGATGTGGAGAACTGGCTGAGGGATTCAGTCGGCCTCACCAAATCACAGGCAGTTGGGTTAATAGCCCGGTTTAAGTCAGCGATTCGGAGCGAGTCCGAGGGCGACGGAAACGAAGCACAAATAAACGCTCTGCTTCAGAGCATCAAATCTTTCCCTTCTAACTTAGGTAATTAATTATGTCTGAACTCGCTCTCATTCAAAAAGCTATCGAAGAGTCCCAGCAGAAAATGTCCCAGCTTTTCGATGCACAGAAAGCTGAAATCGAAAGCACGGGTAAGGTATCCAAACAGCTGCAGTCGGACCTTGCGAAAGTACAGGAAGAACTGACCAAATCCGGCACTCGCCTCTTCGATCTTGAGCAGAAACTGGCCTCCGGTGCCGAAAATCCGGGTGAGAAGAAATCCTTCTCCGAACGCGCAGCGGAAGAACTGCAGAAGTCCTGGAACGGCAGCAAAGGCAGCTTCGACGCGAAAACCTTTAACAAGTCGCTGGGCAGTGATTCTGATTCTGCAGGTAGCCTGATCCAGCCGATGCAGGTTCCAGGCATCATCATGCCGGGCCTGCGCCGTCTGACCATTCGTGATCTTCTGGCGCAGGGCCGCATTTCCAGTAACTCCCTGGAATATGTCCGTGAAGAGGTGTTTACCAATAACGCCGATGTGGTGGCCGAGAAGGCGCTGAAACCTGAATCGGATATTACCTTCAGCAAGCAGACCGCGAACGTGAAGACCATCGCCCACTGGGTGCAGGCGTCACGTCAGGTTATGGATGATGCGCCAATGCTGCAGTCATACGTCAACAACCGCCTCATGTACGGTCTGGCGCTGAAGGAAGAAGGCCAGCTGCTGAACGGCGACGGTACCGGGGATAACCTGGAAGGTCTGAACAAAGTGGCAACCGCCTACGACACCTCGCTGAATGCCACCGGCGACACCCGCGCTGACATTATCGCTCACGCTATTTACCAGGTGACAGAGTCTGAGTTTAGCGCTTCCGGTATCGTCCTGAACCCGCGCGACTGGCACAACATCGCGCTGCTGAAAGACAACGAAGGCCGCTATATCTTCGGTGGTCCTCAGGCGTTTACCAGCAACATCATGTGGGGCCTGCCAGTGGTTCCGACTAAGGCGCAGGCCGCAGGCACCTTTACGGTGGGCGGATTTGATATGGCCTCACAGGTGTGGGATCGCATGGATGCCACCGTGGAAGTCAGCCGTGAAGACCGCGATAACTTCGTGAAAAACATGCTGACCATCCTCTGTGAAGAGCGCCTGGCGCTGGCGCACTATCGCCCGACGGCAATCATCAAGGGCAGTTTCTCTTCTGGCTCATGATGGAGGGGGCGGGGTGACCCGCCCTTTTAACGTATGGCGATAGATGTTCTGGATGTAATTGGCCTCCGTCTGTTTAAGCAGCAGATTGAATTTGAAGAAGACGACAGGGACGAGCTGATCACTCTGTACGCTCAGGCAGCTTTTGACTACTGCATACGCTGGTGCGATGAACCAGCGTGGAAAGTTGCAGCTGATATTCCTGCAGCCGTTAAGGGCGCTGTTCTCCTTGTCTTTGCTGACATGTTTGAACACCGCACCGCGCAAAGCGAAATACAGCTATATGAGAACGCTGCAGCAGAACGCATGATGTTCATCCATCGCAACTGGCGCGGTAAATCTGAACCTGAGGAGGGCTCCTGATGGAACCTGGACGATTCAGGCACCGGGTAAAAATTCTCACCTTCACGACGTCGCGCGATCCATCTGGTCAGCCGGTTGAATCGTGGAGTGGTGGCAACCCGGTCCCGGCTGAGGTGAAGGGGATCAGCGGCAGAGAGCAGATGTCTGGCGGTGCGGAAACTGCGCAGGCAACCATTCGCGTCTGGATGCGCTTCAGGGCTGAGCTGAATGCCTCTTCGCGTCTGGAAGTGCTCAGCGGCCCGTATAAAGGTCAGGTGCTAAATATCATCGGTCCTCCTGTAGCAAATGTGACCGGCACTCGCCTGGAAATTCTTTGCAAAACGGGAGCCGAAAAATGATTGAGACGAGCCTCGATTTTTCCGGGCTGAATGACATCGCAAAGGATCTGGAGGCGCTTAGCCGCGCTGAAAACAACAAGGTTCTGCGTGATGCCACGCGCGCTGGCGCCGAAGTGCTTAAGGAAGAAGTGATCGCCCGCGCGCCGGTGCGCACCGGGAAACTGAAAAAAAACGTGGTGGTGGTGACCCAAAAAAGCCGCCGCCGCGGGGAAATTTCTTCCGGCGTCCATATTCGTGGCGTTAACCCGCGCACCGGCAACAGCGATAACACGATGAAGGCGAAGAACCCGAGAAACGCCTTTTACTGGCGATTCGTAGAAATAGGCACCGCGAACATGCCTGCACATCCGTTTGTGCGACCCGCTTACGATACTCGCGAGGAAGAGGCCGCCAGCGTCGCCATTGCCAGGATGAATCAGGCTATTGATGAGGTATTGAGCAAGTGAATGAAGATAATATCTACGCCTTGCTTTCTTCCCTGGCAGAAGGGCGGGTATACCCCTATGTTGCGCCATTAGGTAGTGACGGAAAACCGTCTGTCTCGCCACCCTGGATTATTTTTTCCATCGTCGATGATGTTTCCGCTGACGTGCTGTGCGGCCAGGCAGAGAGCAGGGTTTCCATTCAGGTAGATGTGTATTCCACTACGATCACTGAATCACGCACCCTGAGAGATTTGGCGCTCGCTTCGCTGAAGCCCTTAAACCCTACAGAGGTGGTAAAAATCCCCGGTTACGAGCCAGATTATCGGCTCTACCGTGCCACCCTGGATTTTAAAGTTACCCCCTGACAATTAATTCACCCAACGAACCCGCCTGATGGCGGGTTTTCTTTTTCCAGGAGACAGCTATGTCTGCACTTTATGAAAAATCGCAGCTGACGAAGATCCTTATTTCCTCCCTGCCAGCCACCAAAGAAACGATGGATTCCGCAACCTTCCTCGATCTGAGTTGCACCATCAAAGAAATTCAGTTCACCGGTGGTCAGAAGCAGGATATCGACGTAACAACACTTTGCTCTACCGAGCAGGAGAACATCAACGGCCTGCCTTCTCCGTCAGAAATCTCTCTGTCAGGTAACTTTTACTCAAACCCTGCACAGGATGCCCTGCGTGATGCGTATGACAATGACACCACATACGGTTTCAAAATCATTTTCCCTTCTGGGATCGGCTTCCAGTTCCTGGCTGAAGTTCGCCAGCACACCTGGTCATCAGGTACAAACAGCGTCGTGGCCGCCACATTCTCGCTGCGTCTGAAGGGCAAGCCCCAGAAAATTGATCCGGGTTCATAAGGAGTAACCGATGAAATCTATTAAGGAGCTCGCGCTGTCGCGTCAGTCCGCATTCCGCCACGTTACTGTTGAAGTACCGGAATGGGATGGAGTAAAGATTATGCTCAGGGAACCATCAGCAGAAGCATGGTTGCACTGGCAGGACGTGATTAAACCGGGTGATACTGATGGTGAGTTGTCCGTGTCAGAACGTGCGCACCGCAATCTTCGCGCCGATGTCACACTGTTTATTGACGTTTTGTTTGACGAACAGAGTGAACCGGTATTCAGCAAAAATGATTTTGCCGATGTTGAAGCGGTGTATGGCCCTGTTCATGCGCGGTTGCTGCGCCAGGCTCTTAATCTGACTACTGACCCGAAGGAAGCTGAGGGAAAGTAGCACAGCCCGGCATGCGGTTTCTGATGTCGCTTGCGCTCCGCATGGGGCGCACGCTATCAGAGCTTCGGGATATCATGTCTGCCAGTGAGCTCAGGCTCTGGGCTGAATTTGATAAACATAGCCCAATTGGTGATATCCGGGGTGACATTCAGGCGGCACAAATTGCAACGGCTGTGTTTAATGCTCAGGGCGCAAAAGCCACGATGAGTGACATGCTGCTGCGCTGGCAGCGTGATCCTGATGAAGAAGGTGCAGACCCGTTTGCCGGGCTTGAGGCGGCACTAACTGCTGCAACGCAGTGACTTTTTACCCAGAAAATATTAGGATTTATGCTACTAATAATTCTGGAGATATTTAAATGGAAAAAATACTTCTGGTTGCAGTTTTGACATTATTGGCTGGTTGCTCTACTCAACCAGTAAATACTGAGCAAGCATCTATTGTTCCACCGGAGAGGGTCTGGGATAAGAAAGCGACTAACAAGACTCCAGATACGGGTGAAATAATTGTTAAACGCGATTCCGGCTTTATTGGGAGCGCCTGTCTCGCAAGCGTTTATCTGGATGGGAATCCAATAGCTGACTTAAACACAAGGGAAAAAGTGACGCTGTACGCTAAACCTGGGCGGCATATTTTAAGTGCAACTCCTCATGGGTGGTGTGCTGGAGGTATGGTTGAGGTAGGTGCTGATGTTGTTTTGGATAAGACATTAATTTATCGAATTGGTTATGGTGCTAATGGTGATTATAGATTTTCGCCAACAGCGTTTTGATTATATCAAATTAATAAGAAACCCGCCCTTTGGCGGGTTTTTTAATGGGTGAAATATGGCCACGTTGCGCGAGCTGATCATCAAAATATCTGCAAACTCTCAGTCATTTCAGTCAGAAATTTCCCGAGCTTCTCGAATGGGTAATGATTATTACCGGGTAATGCAGACCGGAGGGCGTCAGGCGGCAGCTGCGTCTCGGGAGACTCAGCGCGCACTGGCGGAGGTTACCAGTCAGATAAACACCGCGAAAGCGTCGGCTCTGGGGATGGCAGGGGCATTCGCTGGAGCATTTGCCACCGGTCATCTGATATCACTGGCCGATGAATGGAGCTCTGTTAATGCCCGCCTTAAGCAGGCCTCTCAGTCATCTGATGATTTTACGGAATCTCAGCGAGCACTGATGGATATCAGCCAACGAACCGGTACCGCCTTCTCTGATAATGCGAGCCTGTTTGCGCGTTCCGCTGCATCAATGCGTGAATATGGTTACAGTTCACAGCAAGTTCTGGATGTAACCGAGGCCATTTCTACCGGGCTGAAGCTTTCAGGGGCAAGCACGGCAGAAGCAAGTTCTGTTATCACCCAGTTTAGTCAAGCGTTAGCACAGGGCGTGCTGCGCGGCGAGGAGTTCAACTCTGTTAACGAAAACGGAGATCGGGTTATCCGCGCTCTTGCCGCAGGAATGGGGGTAGCTCGTAAAGATCTGAAGGCAATGGCAGATCAAGGGCTGCTAACTGCTGATAAAGTTGTCCCGGCCCTAATTAGCCAACTTGGCACTATGCGCGGTGAATTTGAGGCTATGCCACAGACAGTCTCAGCCGCAACGACAAAAATTGAAAATGCCTTTATGGCTTGGGTTGGCGGAGCGAATGAAGCCACCGGCGCGACAGCTACTCTGGTCAGCGTGATGAATGGAGTGGCTGACAATATTGATACAGTTGCAGCGGCTGCAGGTGTTTTAGCATCTATCGGTGGTGCACGGTATTTGGGCGGTAAGCTGAGCGATATCGGCAGCGAAACAGCTAACCTGATTGATGCTCGTAAAAATGAAATTGCCCTAGCGGCTGCTCGCGCCGAATCAGCAACCCAGTCGCAAAGAAAAGCGGCTGCTGATGCTCTGGCCGCTGAACGAGCCTATCAACTCGCCCAGTCAGAATTGGCGCTGGCAAAAAATACCAATGCTGAAGCGCTGGCAACGCAAAATGCTATTGCGAAGCGCCAGGCGATGATCGCAGCGAATGCCGCGCTTGTGCAGTCAAACCGTGCTTTGGCAACATCTCAGGAAGCGCTGAACAAAATGACATCGGCTATGAATTTGGTCAAAGCCGGTGCATCTGGGCTGCTATCCCTTGTTGGTGGTATTCCTGGAATTCTGATGCTTGGTGCGGGCGCTTGGTACGCCATGTATCAAAAACAGGAGCAAGCGCGAGAATCTGCTATTCAGTATGCTTCAACTTTGGATGAAGTCGTAGAAAAGTCGAAACAGATGAGTCCGGCTCAAATTAAGGGGGCCATTGCTGATGCCGGAGACTCAATTGATGCTTTAAAACGGAAATTAAATGATTTAAGAGATCAGCAAGACGGTGCTAGTGCGTCTATAAAGCAATATACGGACTTGGCTAAGCAGCTTGGCGTAGAGAATGATACCAATAACGGCTATGTCATTAATGCGATAAAATATCAACGCGAATATGATAAAATTTCAAGGGATATTGCAGAAACTACCGAAAGATTAAATCAGACAATATCAAATCAAAATAAGCTTCAGGGAGAAGCAATTAATAAGACTGTGGAAATGGCTGGGGCTATTGGTTCACTGACGGAAATGTACGATCGTCTTAACAAAGTAACCAAACAGTCTACTCCAGTAACTCCACCACAATATGCAGGCCCAGTCCTTCCAAAACTTGATTCCAAGCAGCAGCAAGCTATAGATAAATCACAACGGCAGCTTGAGTTATCTGGACTTAAGGGACTGGATAAGGCGCGGAGGCAAGCGGAATTCGATGCAACTGATCTCAATCTCCCGGCTGGCTGGCGTGAAAAATATGTCAGCATGGAAGTTGAATCAGCCAGACAATTGCAAGAAGTTCGTGACTCAGGCCGCCATAAGGGAGGTAAATCCCAGGCGGAAAAAACAGCTGATACCTATGACAAGCTGATCAAGCAGCAGAAAGAGCAGATCGCGCTGGCCGGTCAGAATACCGAACTGGCAAAACTAAAATATCAGGTGAGTCAGGGAGAGCTTGCAACCCTGACGGAGGCTCAGAAACAAACCCTGATGCAAAATGCTGCGCTTATTGACCAGCGGAAAATCAGGGAGCAGCTGGCGGCATATGAGGCAAATCTTGCTGATGCTAACGCCAGTGCTCGAGCATCAAATCAGGCAGAACTCACAGGTTACGGGCAGGGCAGCCGTATGCGTGAGCGTATGCAGGAAATGCTGCGTATCAGGGAAGAATTCCAGCAGAAAAACGTAGATCTCCAGCGTCAGTATCAGTCTGGTGATATCACGGAAGACCTATATCGACAGGAGCTGGCGCTGAATAAACGCTATCTCGAAGAACGCCTGCGCGATCAACGGGGATTCTATGCTGCATCTGATGCCCAGAGAAGCAACTGGACAGCCGGCATGAAAGAGGGATTTGCTAACTGGGCAGATACTGCGTCTGATTACGCCTCGCAATCTGCCGATCTGGTTAACAACAGCATGTCCGGACTTGTGGGAAATATTTCTGAAGCGCTTGCGGGTAACAAGGTTGACTGGGAGGACTGGTCAAAATCAGTGCTTGCATCCATGCAGAAAATTATCCTTAACGCGATGATCGTAAATTCACTGAAGTCCTCTATGGGGAGCGGTGGATTCTTCGAAGGAATGTTTGGTGGAGCGGGTGGCAGTGAAGGCTCTACGCCGTCAGGCGCTTATAACTCAGCAGCGTCTGGCATTCAGCTCAACGCAAAAGGGGGAACTTACGCTTCTTCCAGCCTCAGTTCATATAGTAACAGCATTGTCAGATCACCAACATATTTTGCTTTTGCAAAAGGTGCCGGGTTGATGGGGGAGGCAGGACCAGAAGCCATTATGCCACTCACGCGTTCCGCAGATGGTTCGCTTGGTGTTCGGGTGACCGGAGCGCAAACGACACCTGCTGGCAGCGGTGATGTCCATATCACTCAGCACTTCACCATTTCCGGCAATGGCGATGCCGCGCTTAATCGCGCCATGCAGGAGGCCGCGCGTCAGGGAGCTGCCGATGGTGCTAAAAAAGCGCGTCAGGACATGCTGAGTGATTTTCAGACCAACGGTCAGGCCAGGAGGATGCTTGGCGTTTAACTAAGGAGTGACTATGGCTGTGCTTGAATGGCCTGAAGATGTATGTCCGGCGTCGCTGACGTGGCGGCCGGAAAGTAACACTAAAACATTTCGTTCCCCGTTTAATGGTGCATCACAGACCGTCCGTTTCCCCGGCACCCGCTGGATCTGCTCTCTTACGTTTAGCAACCTTACAGACGATAAATCCCGGCGCATCGATGCGCTGGTGGCCGATCTGGATGGTGAATATGGCAGGGTGAAGATCCGGGACTGGGGGAGGGTTGGCAGGACGCCAGCAGGAAACCCGGTGGTTTCTGACGCGAACCAGACTGGTACGCAGATCGGCAGTAAGGGCTGGACACCCGGGAGGCTGGTACTGCGCACCGGTGATTACTTTACCGTTAATGACGAGCTGAAGATGGTCACCGCTGATGTGACCAGTACTGCTGCAGGAACAGCCGTTATTCCTTTTGCGCCTATGCTGCGCGCTTCTCCCCCTGTCAACGGAAAAATCGAAGTCGCTAAGCCATACGGCATTTTCAAGCTAAAGGATAACCAGCAGGGGGCCGGTAATCGCATTCCTGGCGGTTTTACCAGCTATACGCTGGAGTTTGAGGAGGCTTTCTGATGCTGTATTCCCCGTTTTCTGATTCGATGGTGGACTGGCTATCCCGCGACAGGGTTACCGCCGTGCTGGCGGCGAATGTCCAGTTTGAGTCCGGTACCGCCTACGTACATTCCGGTACCGGCACGCTGGTGCTGGGCGGTTATGTCTATTACGGCATGGGTACGATGGGCGCCATCGACGATGTAGGCGAAACGAACACGACAAGCCCGACGCAGCTCAGGATGACGCTCTCAGGGCTGGATATGTCGCTGTTTGCTAAAACGCTCAATGAGCGCTGTGTGGGAAGGCCAGCGGAGCTGTATCTGGTGGCGATGGATGATAACGGCGTCGTTCAGGTTGCAGACCTGATTTTTAAGGGGAAGGTTTCCGGCACCGGGGCAACGGCGGGTGAAACGAATGCCCTGCAGTACACCGTCAGTAATATTTTTGAGGACTGGCAGCGACCGTTCCCGGACCGCTATACCGACGAGTCACACCAGGCCACCCAGCCAGGCGACCGCATATTTCGTTACGTCGCGCAGATGGCAGAACGTTCAATTTACTGGGGCAGCAAAAAAGATGCGCCAGGGTTTACCTATTCGTGAGGAAGCATGAAGCATCCAGACTGGCATAACAGATTAATCGCCGTGATAAGGGCCGCTGAAAAGCGGCCTTTTTTATGGGGCGAACATGACTGCTGCCTGTTTGCGGCAGATTGTGCGGAAGCGATGACCGGGGATAATTTCGCCGACGGATGGCGCGGGACCTACGACAGCGAAACGGGCGCAAAAAAGGCGCTGCTGCGCGGCGGCGGCTCACTTGAAAAGGTGCTGGCTAAATACCTCGATGAAGTGCCGGTGAAGATGGCTCAGCGCGGAGATATCGCGGTAGTGGAAAACGCGGGTACCCGATGCGCCGGGGTAATTTACGGTGGCGCAGTGTGGGTGCCGGGTGAAACAGGGCTGGTTTGCCTTCGGATTAAGCCCCTGAGTACGTGGAGGGTTCGCTGATGCCTGCTGCAATCCCTATCATCGCGACGGTAGCCGCCGGCGCCGCGGCAGCCAATGGAGCCTACGCTATCGCAATGGCAATCACCATTGCCGCTCAGGTCGCCACACAGATGATGACGAAGAAGCCATCTCTGGGGTCTTACCGGGACACTGCAGAACGTAAGCAGGTGCTGCGCGCGGCTGCCAGCCCTAAAACGGTTGTTTATGGCAGGACCGTATCTGCAGGCACTCTGTTTTTCGCTGAAGAACAGTCTGGCGAGCAGACTGATGGTGAATGGGTTCACCTTGCCATTACTCTGGCGGGACACCCAATAACAGGCACGGGCACCATTTACCTGGGCGATGATGATATCGGCTCCTATGGTGAGAGCGCTACGTATGAAGTGCATATCGACCGCCAGACAGCAGATCCTTTCATGCTGGCAAATTGCCCGTCGTGGAAAGATGACATGATCGGCAAGGGGATTTCCTGGCTGCGTCTGTCTCTGAAATACAATGCTGAGAAATTCCCGTCCGGCATCCCGAACGTGAAGGTTGAGAAGATGGGCCGTAAAGTATACGACCCGCGCACCGGCCGCACGGAGTACAGCAACAATCTGGCGCTGTGTGTGCTGGATTATTACCGGAGTTACCTGAAAGTCGCTGATGCTGATATTAACTGGGATCAGTTTCAGGAGGCGGCCAACATCTGCGACGAACTGGTTACTAACGGCGACGGCACTACGGAAAAGCGTTACACGCTGAACGGGGAATTTGACCTCAGCGAAAATAAAGCGAGCATTCTTGAGGCGATGCTGACAGCTGGTGCAGCAGAGCCAACCTACATCGCCGGTAAACATGGCATCCTCGTTGGCGCGTATTACGGTCCTGCAACCGAAATCATTACCGAGAGTCAACTAGCCGGTAATATCGAGATCATGCCTGAGGTGTCGCAGTCTGAGCGCGTTAACACCATCAGCGGTACGTTTGTCGATCCTAAACAGACTTACTCTGAAGCTGATTTTCCCTCGGTATCTGTGAGCGAGTGGGTAACTGAAGACGGCGTGGAGATTTCGCAGGATCTTAAGCTGCGTTTCGTTACGTCTGAATTTCAGGCCCAGCGCCTGGCGGACATCAAGCTCAAGCGGACCCGCATTTCCCGCACAATGAATCTCACGCTGAACCTGAGTGGATACCGGTACCGACCCGGGATGTACGTAAAAGTTAATTTTCCCTCACTTGGTATCGTTAACGTTGAGATGCGAGTGACAGACTGGAAATTTGGCGTGCAGAACGGCGTGCAGATCACGCTGAAGCAGGAAACTGCTGATGTGTGGGGTGACGCCATTGGTAAGCCCATCGATCGCCCACCGTTTACCCAGCTTCCACCTGGTGGGGTGGCACAGCCTCAGAATCTGAAGTACACCGTGGAGGAAATTGGTCAGGTGGTGCAGGGGGTTCTCTCCTGGCAGAACATCGGGCAGTTTGTCTATAACCAGGTTGTTATCCGCAAGAACGGGCAGCCAGTGCTGACAGCTCAGGTTCCCGGCTCATTCACGCGATTAACTGGCCTGTTGCAGGACACTTACACTGCGCACGTCACCGCAGTTAATCAGATGGGGGCAGCTTCGCCAGAGGCATATCTTGAATTCAGCATTCAGGCACCGCCACCACCTACTGGAGTCACTGTTGAGCAGGCATTCTTTGCAGTGATGCTTATTCCCCGCCTGGCAGCCGTCACGAATGTTTCTACCCAGTTCGATTTCTGGACGTCCGGCGAGCAGCCGCTTGCCAACACAGATACGGCGACCGTGGAGGCCGGAGCCACGCGCGCGGGTATTGGCACGACGTGGACAAGCCACAACCTGAAAAATGGACATACCTATTACTGGTACATCAGGACCATCAATGCATTCGGTACATCAGCCTTCATCCAGGTGGCCGCGCTGTGCCAGACGGAAACCGGGGAGCTGATCGACATTATTGATGATGCCGTGCGTGACTCTGATGCTTTCAAAAATGTTTCTGAAGGCGTGGACACCAACCTCGAAGCAGCCATGCAGAATGCCCTGGCAAATCACGGAACGGTTGAACACCAGTATCAGCAGTATGGGGAGGTGCGCGCTGATATCCTGGTTGTTAAAACAACGGTCGCAGAAGTGGATAAAGGCCTTGCAGACC
Organism: Enterobacter sp. QK-SA4; assembly: GCF_056856775.1. Taxonomy (NCBI): domain Bacteria; kingdom Pseudomonadati; phylum Pseudomonadota; class Gammaproteobacteria; order Enterobacterales; family Enterobacteriaceae; genus Enterobacter; species Enterobacter sp. QK-SA4. The sequence goes on along the minus strand of NZ_JBXFXH010000007.1, from coordinate 3,125,884 downwards.
TGTCTACCTACGTGCAGGCCCAGGTAGGGGATTTGACCGCAGCTGTTAACCAGAAATTGACGGCAGAGGTAAACAGTGATGGGACAGGAAAGGCGTCCTATACGCTCAATCTCGGGATAGTCAGAAGTGGGGTGAAGTACAACACTGGTTTCGGGATGTCGATAGAGCCATCCGGCGGCACCTATAAATCTACAGTGGTCTTTGCTGCCGATCAGTTTGGTATTTACTCAGGAAGTGACCCGGGAAATTACCAGGCTGCATTCTTTGTCTATAACGGTCAGGTGTTCATCCGTGATGCCTTTATCCAGGATGGCAGCATTACTAACGCGAAGATTGGGAATTACATCCGATCAACAAACTATGTCGCTGGTCCCGGCGGCGCAGGCTGGAACATTGATAAATCAGGGAACTGCGAGATGCACGGCGCGCTATATGCTGCCAGCGGTAATTTCGCGTTCACCGGGAATGGTAATGGCGTCACCATTGACGGAAGGGGCGTAAGAATTGATCTCGGCGGCGGTAACCTGATTGTTCTTGGAGAGTGGTAACAATGCCAAAAGGATTACGTATTACCTACGACGACGGCGGCCCGGCAATGGAAATTACCGCCGGGCTCCGCTGCCCTTCGTTTTGCCAGAACGTCAGTGAAGCATGGGATGTTAATCAGTACACCATTAATCAGCGGGTTGATGGCAGCCAGATCGTCGTTATCCCGCGTAATACCGTTTACAAACTTAACAGGGGTACGAACCTCATTCCCACTATCGGTATGTTTGACGGATATACCGTGTCCGGTAATACCATCACCATGAATACCTGGTGGAGTGATAACTGGAACCAGAAAAAAACCTTTGATGCATCAATCTGGCAAATTCTCCCGGTATCGTCTGGCAGAGGGCTGCTGATTAAGGACAGCACGGATTTTCTCTCGATCACTGATGCCACAATGTCGGGCTACTGCGTCTGGCGGGGCACCATCACTTTCACCGGGAGCTGGGCGACGCCGACGACAAATATCTCACGTGATCGCTACATGGTATTCGCCAAATGGAGTGCCGATAACGTCACCATCGAGTTTGACGGCTCAAACATTCTTGCGACGATAGATCATGCTGGCCTCGATCAGGCCGCAACCGTCACCATGCAGATCGCGATTTTTGCCAGTGGCGTAAGCCCGACACCGGGAAGGGGGCTGAATATAATCAAAGGCGGTGTTTGTGTTTTCTCGACCACCCGTAGGCCATTCGTTTACCGGAACCAGACCTATACACCATCATGGTCAAATACCGATATTGGCGAGGGCATGATTTTGCTTGGTCGGTATGGCTATAACAGTGAAGTTTACACCGGCTGGGACTATCTGAAATGGGCTGGTCTTATCCGCAGCGGCAATCTGGTGCGCGCCGGGAGAGGAAGAAATGCCGCTTCATGGACATCGCAGTACAGTGTGGTAGGGCGACGGCTGACAAGCCTCTCTATCCCCATCATTGATGCAATTTACTGACAACCCGCTTCGGCGGGTTTTTTATTATCTGAATTCAGGAGTCTATTATGTCAGCAGGAACCATTACCCTGACAAACGGATCCGCTGTTGTCGGCGGTACCGGAACTTCATTCACAGCAGAGCTGGCCGCTGGTGATTTCATTGTTTCGACTGTGGGTGGCGTACCGTACACGTTGGCAGTGAAAACGGTAGACAGTAATACTCAGATTACGCTTGTCAGTAACTTCACCGGGCCAACGCAATCCGGTGCAGCTTGGTCAGCCGTCCCCCGTGTTGCGCTGAACATGGTAACTGCCGCGCTGGTGGCGCAAAGTGCTGAAGCGCTGCGTGGACTGAATTACGACAAACAGAACTGGCAGCAGGTTTACAGCGCCGCCGGAAACATCACAGTGAAGCTTCCAGACGGCACAACCTTTACCGGCCCATCATGGAAATATCTGTCTGACAATATGGCGACCAAGAGCGGCGGGGCCGTACCTGTTAACCAGGGCGGTACCGGTTCGACAACCGCATCAGGCGCTCGCACAAACCTCGGTTTGGGAGACAGTTCTACCAGGAACGTTGGAACGGCAGCGGGAACGGTGGCCTCCGGGGATGATGCTCGCCTGGGTACGGTGAACGGAAAAACAGGTGGCACGATTTCATCCAGCGTTAATATAACTGGCAATTGTATAACATCGCATGGTAATGGCTTCGGTGTAGGAAACAGCGGAAACTATAAACTTGAAATCAACTCGTCTGCGACTGAGCCAACAGTAACTGATGGACCTATAACCTGGTCGATCACCCGATGGTATTCCGATTCAGTGATGTTACTTTCCCGTCGTTCTGGTGGCACTACAATCAAGAGTCAGGGCATTCAGTTTGCCAACGGTAACCAGTTTGAATTCCTGTCTACCGGAAGTGCAACGTGCCCCGGAACATTCCAGGGTGGGTCTGATGAGCGGCATAAGTTCAATATTGAGTTGGTGAAAGATCCATTGGCCTCCGTGCTCAGCTTTCGTGGTGTGACGTATGACAAAAAAGACGGGCTTCCTGAAGTAGGGCTAATCGCACAGGACGTTGAACGCGCTTGCCCGGTAGCAGTTAGCTCGTCTGACGACAGAATTTTTCGTGATGGAACTGTTATACCTAATTTCAAATATCTGAATACAGCAGGTACCGCCGCAGCGTTTCATACTGAGGCAATCAAAGAGTTGTTGATGCTTATTGAAATTTCGATCGACGATCCACAGACGGCTAAAGAGCGAATCGCTGCATTGAAAACTAAAGCGAATGAAATAGCTCAACGAGAAATTGAAAATGCTGCTCCATGGATGGAAGGACCACCTGATTTTAACCCTAAAGCCAATGGGGAGGGGAATAGTGTACAAGAATAAGCAAGTTGGTTACTCATCTTTAAGTTGAAAAACAACAGCCAGAAAAAAATCGATGCGTTGCAGCCTGAAAGTTGAGAAAGCCGCCGCCCATTCTTACATGCGATGGGCGGCGGCTGGTTTGCTGAGTGTTCATGCCCGAGCAAACGCCGGGAATATTACCCGAACAAGATTTATAGGCCAACCTGGCGAACAGTCGGGAAATCTGAAACAAGGGGTTTACAGGCTCAGTAAACAAAGAACCCGGCTTTGCCGGGTTCTGGTTGTTAAGCTGCTTTCTTAACTGGTTTCTTCTTTGCTGCTCTCTCATTAATGTCATCAATGAGTCCACGCAGCCTATATGAGTTTAAAAGAAGGTTCTGGAGTGTTTTGTTCATAGCGTATGTGCTCCTGCTCGGGTTACTACCAATTATTGGGTTGAATTCCGTGGTTAACGACCTGTTCATGAGCCTCTAAGGACTTCTTCAAATCCTTCTGCTGAACAGCCATCAAAAGACTTTCTGCATACATGATGCCTTGGCGGATATTCATCAAGCCCACACTTGCTCCAGCGGCATCTAGATCGTGTTTTTCAGTTACAAGACGCTCGATCTCATGATTAAGAGCTTCTGCGCCTTCCTTCATTTTAGCCAATGTATCCTTAAGCTCTTCAAAACTCGGATTTGTCAGCTCATAAAGACCTTCCATACCATGAACTGAAAAAAGTGATCCTAACGATTCCAGTGCATAGACAATCGACGCAATAGCCTTGTCATATGCATCCTTTTCTTCTTGTAACATTGTAGATCCTGACCGTGTGTATGCAGTTTAAAAGTGGTCAATCATCATACTCTCATGATGGGGACAATCAAGATCAATTTCAATAGTCAAAGTCTGATAGTTGTGATAGCGCGCGCCTTTACAACCCCTTCAAAAACAATGCATCAACTGGTCTTAATTTATACACTTAAAATCGGCAAATGGAATACAAACTTTATGATGATATTTTTCAGTTTGTGTGAACAACGAGAATTATAGTTAACAATTCTCAGTAAGTTAAGCCTAGCACAAGGAAGCGAAAGAAATGTGAAATAGGTAATTGTTTTGTAAATCAACAAATAAGAATTGTTGTTCGGCATGCTATCCATTTTTCCTGACTGTCGGGAACTCAGCAACCAGCCACATATCGGCCTCTTCAAACATCTCCTCCAGCATGCGGTTCAACTTTTCCCGATCGCTTTTGCTGGCATCACTGTTCAAGCCGTTCGCCTGCATTGGCTTTACCTTCACTTCTGCATCAGGAAAAATCTGGTGCACTCGCTTTGTTAGCTCAGCCAGGATGATCTCTCTGGCCCCTTCGAGCCCCTCAACATTACGCTTGTCATAAACCAGTTCTACAAACATACGCGCTCCGCTATTACTGTGTGAATATACAGTATTTTTGCTTTGGCGGTTTTGTCTGTCAAGGCATGAGCCACTTGTTTTTAAATTTTGGGGAAAATACTGCGGGCGTGTTTGTTATCGATTTGTCCTGCAGGGCTGATGTGGTCTGGCGTTGACATAAAATTATGTGTGGGGCATGGATGGGGCAAAAGTGGTATGTGAAGTTCGTTAAAGTTCGTTAATCAAGCTTTATATCGATCTCGCTCATCCCTTGTTTAAAGCGCTCCTGGACGATCTTTATCGATTTTAAAAACTATGAGTTCATATTATACAAATGTAGCAAAAAAGGGTTTTGACCCTGAAAAGATGAACATTCTGCATAGCGCGATTTGCGCAACAGGAATATATTGAAACGTTACTCGACAAACGATGCATAAGGTTTTCTATGACACAACAGCCACAAGCCAAATACCGCCACGACTACCGTGCGCCGGATTACCTGATTAGCGAAATCGATCTGACTTTTGACCTGGATGCCACAAAAACCGTTGTCACGGCGGTGAGCCAGGTGACGCGCCATAGCGCAACTGCGGTGCCGCTGCGTCTGGATGGTGAAGACCTGACGCTGGTCTCCCTGCATATTAATGATGAAGCCTGGTCGGACTATAAAGAAGAAAACAACCAGCTGGTCATCGACAACCTGCCGGAACAGTTTACGCTGCGCATCGTGAATGAAATCAGCCCGGCCGCCAACACCGCGCTGGAAGGGCTTTACCAGTCGGGCGTGGCGCTGTGTACCCAGTGTGAAGCGGAAGGGTTCCGTCATATAACCTGGTATCTCGACCGTCCGGACGTCCTGGCGCGCTTCACCACCAAAATCATCGCCGATAAAACCCTGTATCCCTTCCTGCTCTCCAACGGTAATCGCGTAGGCGAAGGCGAGCTGGAGAATGGCCGTCACTGGGTGCAGTGGCAGGATCCCTTCCCGAAACCGTGCTACCTGTTTGCGCTGGTGGCGGGGGACTTCGACGTGCTGCGCGATACATTCAAAACGCGCTCTGGTCGCGAGGTGGCGCTGGAGCTGTTTGTTGACCGCGGCAACCTGGACCGCGCGCCGTGGGCGATGACCTCGCTCATCAACTCCATGAAGTGGGACGAGGAGCGTTTCGGCCTCGAATATGATCTCGACATCTATATGATCGTCGCCGTCGATTTCTTCAACATGGGCGCAATGGAGAACAAAGGCCTTAACGTCTTCAACTCTAAATACGTGCTGGCGCGTACCGATACCGCAACGGATAAAGACTACCTCGATATTGAACGCGTTATCGGCCATGAATATTTCCACAACTGGACCGGTAACCGCGTAACCTGCCGCGACTGGTTCCAGCTGAGCCTGAAAGAGGGCCTGACCGTCTTCCGTGACCAGGAGTTCAGCTCCGATCTGGGTTCACGCGCGGTGAACCGCATCAATAACGTGCGTACCATGCGCGGCCTGCAGTTTGCGGAAGATGCCAGCCCAATGGCGCACCCGATCCGCCCGGATAAAGTTATCGAAATGAACAACTTCTACACTCTGACGGTGTACGAGAAGGGCGCTGAAATTATCCGCATGATCCACACCCTGCTGGGCGAGGAGAATTTCCAGAAAGGGATGCAGCTCTACTTTGAGCGGCACGACGGCAGCGCGGCCACCTGCGACGATTTTGTGCAGGCTATGGAAGATGCCTCTAATGTCGATCTCTCTCACTTCCGCCGCTGGTACAGCCAGGCCGGGACGCCGGTTGTCACCGTCAAAGACGATTACAATCCGGAAACCGAGCAGTACACCCTGACCATCAGCCAGCGCACGCCGCCGACGGCGGAGCAGGAAGAGAAATATCCGCTGCATATTCCGTTCAGCATTGAGCTGTACGATAACGAAGGCAAAGTCATTCCTCTCCAGAAGGGCGGCCACCCGGTACACCACGTGCTGAACGTGACTCAGGCCGAGCAGACCTTTATCTTCGATAACGTCTACTTCCAGCCGGTGCCTGCGCTGCTGTGTGAATTCTCCGCGCCGGTGAAGCTGGAATACAAGTGGAGCGATCAGCAGCTGACGTTCCTGATGCGTCACGCGCGTAACGACTTCTCCCGCTGGGATGCGGCGCAAAGCCTGCTGGCGACCTACATCAAGCTCAACGTAAACCGCCATCAGCAGGGCCAGCCGCTGTCGCTGCCTGTCCATGTGGCTGACGCGTTCCGCGCGATCCTGCTGGATGAGAAGATTGACCCGGCCCTGGCCGCTGAAATTCTGACCCTGCCGTCAGCGACTGAAATCGCCGAGCTGTTTGACATCATCGACCCGATTGCCATCGTGGCGGTGCGTGAAGCGCTGACCCGTACGCTGGCTGCTGAGCTGGCCGATGAGTTCCTCGCCATTTATAACGCCAACAAGCTTGACGCTTATCGCGTTGAGCACGCGGACATTGGTAAACGTTCTCTGCGCAATACCTGCCTGCGCTATCTGGCGTTTGGCGAAACCGAGCTGGCGAACACTTTGGTGAGCAAGCAGTATCACGAAGCGGATAACATGACCGACGCGCTGGCCGCGCTGGGCGCAAGCGTTGCCGCCGAACTGCCGTGCCGCGATGCGCTAATGCAGGAGTACGACGACAAGTGGCATCAGGATGGTCTGGTGATGGACAAGTGGTTCATCCTGCAGGCGACCAGCCCGGCGGCTGATGCGCTCAGCAACGTGCGCAGCCTGCTGAAGCATCGCTCCTTTACCCTGAGCAACCCAAACCGCGTGCGTTCTCTGATTGGCGCATTTGCCAGCAGTAACCCGGCGGCGTTCCACGCCGAAGACGGCAGCGGTTATCAGTTCATGGTGGAAATGCTGACCGAGCTGAACAGCCGTAACCCGCAGGTGGCGTCGCGTCTGATTGAGCCGCTGATCCGTCTGAAACGCTACGACGCGAAGCGTCAGGCGAAGATGCGTGCCGCGCTTGAGCAGCTGAAAGGGCTGGAGAACCTGTCTGGCGATCTGTACGAGAAGATTGCTAAGGCGCTCGCCTGATGTAAAAAATGCCGGTGGGCAGGTAAACGCAAAACGGCAACCTCGGTTGCCGTTTTTTGTGTTTTCTCCCTACGGGAGAGGGCCGGGGTGAGGGCATCAGGCATTCGCCTTGGCTCGCTGTAACTCCGTCCCCCCGCGCTTCATCACCCGATCCAATACCTCAGCTTCCAGCTCCGCCAGCCTTGCAGAGCCCACGCGGCGAGGGCGCGGAAGATCCACCGTCAGATCCAGGCCTATTTTCCCGTCCTCTATTAACAGCACCCGATCAGCCATCGCGACGGCTTCGCTCACGTCATGCGTCACCAGCAGTACCGTAAAGCCGTGCGCATGCCAGAGGGATCCAATCAAATCCTGCATTTCGATCCGCGTCAGGGCGTCGAGCGCGCCGAGCGGTTCATCAAGCAACAGCAGGCCCGGACGGTGAATTAGCGCACGCGCCAGCGCCACGCGCTGCTTCTGCCCACCCGAGAGGGCTGCCGGCCATTCGCCCGCACGATTTTCCAGCCCAACGGCGGCCAGCGCCTGGCGGGCTTCATCCCGCCAGCTGCCCTTAAGACCGAGCCCGACATTGTCGATAACCGTTTTCCACGGCAGCAGGCGTGCATCCTGAAACATCATGCGGGTATCGTCCTGAATATTCGAAAGCGGCGTCGTTCCTGCCAGAATGTCACCGCCGTTGGGGGCTTCCAGCCCGGCCAGAAGCCGTAGCAGGGTGCTCTTGCCGCCGCCGCTTCGCCCGACAACGGCCACAAATTGTCCGGCGGGAATGTGCAGATCCAACCCGTTAAGAATGGTGTTTTCGCCGTAGCGTTTGGTCACGCCGTTCAGCAGTAACGGCGTTCCCTGATTCAGTCGTGCAGTGTTCATGCTTTCGCCTCCTGAAGGGTATAGGCCGGGTTCCAGCGCAGCCAGCTGCGCTCCAGCCACTGGGCGCTGACGTCGGCGAGCTTGCCGAGCAGGGCATACAGAATGATGGCAACCACCACCACGTCCGTTTGCAGGAATTCGCGGGCGTTCATCGCCAGGTAGCCAATGCCTGAGTTGGCCGAGATGGTCTCTGCCACAATCAGCGTCAGCCACATCAGGCCGAGCGCAAAACGCACCCCGACCATAATGGAGGGCAGGGCGCCCGGCAGAATCACGTGAATAAAGAGAGAAAAACCCGATAAGCCGTAGCTGCGCGCCATCTCCACCAGACCGCGATCGATGTTGCGGATGCCGTGCCAGGTGTTGATGTAAATCGGGAACAGTGTGCCCAGCGCCACGAGGAAGATCTTGGCGCTCTCATCAATCCCAAACCACAGGATAACCAGCGGGATCAGCGCCAGATGCGGCACGTTGCGCAGCATCTGAATGGAGGTATCCAGCAGCCGCTCGCCCCAGCGGGAAAGGCCGCTGATCAAGCCCAGAACCAGACCGATGCTGCCGCCGATGGAAAACCCAATCACGGCGCGCCAGGAGCTGATCGCCAGATGCTGCCACAGCTCGCCGCTCACGCTCAGCGACCAGAACGCTTCTACGACGCCCTCCGGAGAGGGCAGAATGCGGCTCGACAGCCAGCCGGTGGATGACGCGAGCTGCCAGAGAGCCACAATGCCGACGGGTAAAAACCACGGCGCGGCGCGCAGCAGCCATTTTTGTGAGGTGGCAGACATGGTCGCTCCTTAGCTCTGTGCGGCTTTGCGTGGAATAAACTCGTTCGCCACGGCTTCGCCCTGAAGCTGAAGCCGCTGCGGCTGCGGAATCTCCGGGATGGCGACATCCAGATGCGGGAATAACAGCTCGCCCACCTTGTACGCCTCTTCAAGATGCGGGTAACCGGAGAGAATAAAGCTGTCGATACCCAGGTCTGCGTATTCATTAATCCGGGCGGCTACGGTCGGACCGTCGCCGACCAGCGCCGTGCCCGCACCGCCGCGCACCAGGCCGACGCCCGCCCACAGGTTCGGGCTGATCTCCAGATTCTCGCGCTTGCCGTTGTGCAGGGACGCCATTCGGTGCTGTCCGACGGAGTCGGTTTTGGCAAACGCGGCCTGCGCCCTGGCGATGGTCTCATCGTCCAGATGGGAAATCAGACGGTCGGCGGCCTGCCAGGCTTCTTCATTGGTTTCGCGCACGATTACGTGCAGGCGAATACCGAAGCGCACCTTGCGGCCATGGGCGGCCGCCTTCGCGCGTACCTGGGCAATTTTTTCTTTCACCAGCTCAGGCGGTTCGCCCCAGGTAAGATAGAGATCGACCTGCTCTGCCGCCAGATCCTGGGCCACATCCGACGATCCGCCAAAATAGAGCGGCGGGCGCGGCTGCTGAACCGGCGGGAAGTAGAGTTTCGCGTCACGAACGTGAATATGCTTGCCTTCAAAGGTGACGGTTTCACCTTCCAGCAGACGTCGCCAGACGCGGGTGAACTCGGCGGAGGCTTCGTAGCGCTCGGTATGGTCGAGGAACACCCCATCGCCCGCCAGCTCCTGCGGATCGCTGCCCGTCACCAGGTTAAACAGGGCGCGACCGTTGGACAGCCTGTCCAGCGTTGCCGCCTGACGCGCCGCCACGGTAGGGGAGACTACGCTCGGGCGTAAGGCAACCAGGAACTTCAGACGCTGGGTGACCGGGATCATCGATGCGGCCACCAGCCAGGCATCTTCACATGAACGTCCGGTCGGGATCAGCACCCCGGTGAAACCGATTCGGTCCGCCGCCTGCGCAATCTGCTGCAGGTAGCCGTGATCAACCGGGCGCGAGCCCTCTTCTGTACCAAGATAGTGTCCATCACCGTGGGTGGGTAAAAACCAGAAAAGATTCAGACTCATGATTTAGCTCCTTCTTTGCCTGCGGGCTGCCAGATGCGTTCGCGAATAGTCACCTGTTTTGGCACCAGGCGGTTTTGATAGAACAGGTCAGCCGTTTGTTGCTGAAGCGCGGCGACGTGCGCGTCCACGGGCGTGATGGTGGTCGGCGGACGGTGGTTGAGATAGCTCGCGATCACCGGCTCAGGTAAGCCCATGGTTTTCGCCAGCAGGGCAATGCTCTCCTGGCGCTGGGTCTGGGTCAGCGCATCGGCCTGGGTAAAGGTATCCAGTACGCCCTGAATAAATGCGCCGTTCTTTTCCGCGTAAGGACGCGCGGCCAGATAGAACGAACCGGTCTGCTTCAGCGTGGTACCGTCTTTCAGCACGCGAACGCCGCCCTGCAGCAATGCGGCGGAGTAGTACGGATCCCAGATGGCCCAGGCATCAACGTCCTTCTGCTGGAACGCGGCGCGGGCGTCGGCAGGCGTCAGGTAAACAGGCTGAATGTCAGTGAACTTCAGCCCGGCTTCCTGCAGGGCACGCAACAGCAGGTTGTGTGAGCTGGAACCTTTCTGGAAAGCCACTTTATGCCCTTTGAGGTCGGCGACGCTTTTAATGTCGCTGTTTTCAGGCACCAGAATCACTTCGGCCTTCGGTTTGGGTGGCTCAACGCCAACATAGACGAGGTCCGCTCCCGCCGCCTGGGCAAATATCGGCGGAATATCGCCCGTGCTGCCGAGATCGATACTGCCGACGTTCAGGGCCTCCAGCATCTGCGGGCCAGCAGGGAACTCCACCCAGGAGAATTTGGTGTTCGGGAAGCGTTTTTCCAGCAGCTGGTGGCTTTTCGCCAGCACCATGCTGACGCTGCCTTTCTGATAGCCAATGCGCAAACTTTCCGGAGCCGCTTCTGCGGCATGGGCCAGCGAGGTAAGCGCCATCAGACCTGCCAGGCCGATGCGGGTTAACGTTTTAAACATGTGCGACTCCTTGAGGCTGACCAAACGCCGGGGCCTGGATATCCCTGCGGTGCAGAGCGTGCCAGAAGGTTTCCAGAGCGTTATCGAGGCGGGTTTGCAGGTTGGGCGTAAAATGAGGTTTATGTTGATAATCGATAACCTGGGAGTCATCTGCGAAAACGCCGTGGAGGATCTCCTGCGCTTTCAGCGCGTTCAGCACCGGCTTCAGGGCATAATCCACGGCCAATAAATGGGCAACCGTACCGCCCGTTGCCAGCGGCAGCACGACTTTGCCGTCCAGCGCGCGCTCCGGAAGCAGATCGAGCAGGGTTTTCAGCGCCCCGGAAAAGGAGGCTTTATAAATAGGCGTTGCCACAATTAAGCCGTCAGCGCCGTTAAGCTGCTCGATCAGCGTTTTAAGCGCAGGGCTGTCGAAACGGGCATAGAGCAGATCTTCAGGTTCGAAGTTATGCAGGTTCCAGTGGCACACTTCCACATCCAGGGCATTGAGTTTTTCGCGGGCATATTCCAGCAGGGCGCTGGAGCGCGAAGGGAATCGTGGACTTCCAGCCAGGGTAATGACGCGCATACTTCCTCCTTATAACCAATTGTTTGCTTTTATCTAACATTCATAACAATTTTCAGGAGTGTGACACCGCGCGGTTATTCCACTAAATGATTTATCTGCAATTAAAATGCGAAAAAGTGCATAAGAAATAGACGGGAAGGTAAACGATTGCGTTTTGCGCTGATTTTTTGCCGCAGGTCAATTCCCTTTCGCGCGTGGATCGCCCATAATCCCCTCCCGGTTTGCACACCGGGAATCCAGGAGAGTTCATGTACTACCCCTTCGTTCGTAAAGCCCTTTTCCAGCTCGACCCTGAGCGCGCTCATGAATTTACATTCCAGCAATTACGTCGTATTACCGGAACGCCGCTGGCCGCTCTGGTGCGTCAGAATGTGCCGGAAAAACCTGTGCAGTGCATGGGTCTGACCTTTAAAAATCCGCTGGGTCTGGCGGCCGGTCTGGACAAAAATGGCGAGTGCATTGATGCCCTGGGCGCGATGGGCTTTGGCTCCATTGAAATCGGCACCGTCACGCCGCGCCCGCAGCCGGGAAATGACAAGCCGCGTCTGTTCCGCCTGGTTGAAGCCGAAGGGCTGATCAACCGCATGGGCTTTAATAACCTCGGTGTTGATCACCTGGTTGAGAACGTAAAAAAAGCCCATTTTGACGGGATATTAGGCATCAATATCGGCAAAAATAAAGACACGCCGGTTGAGCAGGGTAAAGATGACTATCTGATTTGTATGGAAAAAGTCTACGCCTATGCCGGTTATATCGCGGTGAATATTTCTTCACCCAATACTCCGGGTCTGCGTTCCTTACAATATGGCGAAGCGCTGGACGATCTTCTGAGTGCCATTAAAAATAAACAAAATGAACTCCAGACGATCCACCATAAATATGTTCCGGTCGCGGTTAAGATCGCCCCGGATCTTTCTCCTGAAGAATTGATCCAGGTTGCCGACAGTTTGGTTCGCCATAATATTGATGGTGTTATTGCGACCAATACCACTCTCGATCGTTCCCTCGTGCAGGGAATGAAAAACTGTGACGAAGCGGGTGGGTTAAGTGGACGTCCGGTGCAATTAAAAAGCACCGAAATTATTCGCGCCCTGTCTGCGGAATTAAAAGGACGTCTGCCGATTATTGGCGTCGGCGGCATTGACTCAGTGATTGCTGCGCGCGAGAAGATGGCGGCAGGTGCGTCACTGGTGCAAATCTATTCCGGCTTTATTTTTAAAGGACCGCCGCTGATTAAAGAAATCGTTACTCATATCTAATCTTTTCTCTTAATCAGACAACCAGGGCTTTATTTCCAGCCCTGGTTGTTTTATATTCCGTCACTGTTGCTTATTTAGTCATTATAGTCTTTTATTAATGGTGTTATAAACGAGGCGGCAAACAGGACATTTTTAGTACAGGACGTTTGGGGACGGGAGAGACACATGCGAATTAAACCTGACGATAACTGGCGCTGGTATTTTTGCGACGAGCATGACCGAATGATGCTCGATTTAGCCAATGGCATGTTGTTTCGTTCTCGTTTTGCCCGCCGAATGTTAACCCCGGATGCATTTTCCCCGTCGGGCTTTTGCGTTGACGATGCGGCGCTTTATTTCTCCTTTGAAGAAAAATGCCGGGATCTGGTGCTATCTAAAGAGCAGCGTGCCGAGCTGGTATTAAATGCGCTGGTGGCTATCCGCTTCCTGAAACCGCAAATGCCAAAAAGCTGGCATTTTCTTGCGCATGGTATGAGCTGGACCCCGGCAACGGGTGACGCGGCCAGCGTCAATCTGAGCGATACCGCAGAAGAGGTGAGCCTGCTGGTGGTTGAGCCAGGCGAAAATGCTGCGCTCTGCCTGCTGGCACAGCCCGGCGTAACCATTGCCGGGCGGACGATGCAGCTTGGCGATGCCATTAAAGTGATGAACGACAGGCTGAAGCCGCAGCTGCGGGTAGATTCCTTCAGCCTTGAACAGGCGGTTTAAGCTTCCAGCTGTACGGACGTTTTCGGTATGCAGCTACAGCACAGAATTGTGCCGTCATTTCCAATTGCCGATTTTTTCAGCGCACTGACCTCTCCATCCACCAGCCTGATGCGGCAGCATCCGCAAATGCCTGCGCGACAGGAATAGGGTACGCGAATACCTGCCTGCTCCAGTTGCTCCAGTAATACCTGCTGGTTGTTGCCACGGATGACGTTGCCCTGCCAGTGAATATCTACCGCAGAGGCGACATTCGTCACAACGTCGACCATTTCTTCTTCCTGACCTGAGCCGTACGCTTTTGCAGGCCCTCGGGCAAGAATTTCTACCTCATCACCGACGCGGATTGCGCCGCTGGAGCGCGGGATCAGGTTCTGGCCGAAATCCACATCGCCGTTGTCCTGCGCGGTGCGGAACGACTGCAGCGTCTTCAGCGGTTCGCCGGAAGGGTGTTTCTGACCTTTCTCAGGGCTCACCGTGGTGAAAATGCAGCGGCTGCAGGGTTTTACGACATCAAAGATGACGCTACCGATGCGGATCACTTTCCAGGTGTCTTCTTCCCAGGCGTCGGCGCCCGTGACCACCAGGTTCGGACGGAACTGTTCCATCTGAACGCTAGCCTTGCAGCGGCTTTGTAAATCACGCAGCGAGGCTTCGTTAGTCAGCAGGAACGGGAAACCATCGGCGAAGGAGAGGGGAACTGCGTCATGGCGCTTCACGCGACGCGTCAGTTCAGGACCTACCCAGCGCAGCTGCACGTCACGAGAGAAGAAACCGCTCAGCCAGCGGTTAATCTCATCCGGGGCGATGCGCGCGGTAAAATGATTGCCCCACACTTCCGTTGGCGCATCGACAGGCGCAAAATCAGCAAAGCGAATTACCGCGCTGGAACCGTCCGGCGCGGTAAGGTGTAAACCGTCATGAAGCGGGGAAGGGGTAAAGCGAACCATCTGCGGGAACTGGCGTGCGGTAATGAACGTGCCGTCAGGCTCGGTGACCATAAAAATACGATCGAAGGCGAATCCGCTCATGTCGGCCAGCGCGTGAGAGACGCCGATGCCGCGCATGGATTTCACCGGATGAATAAAAAGCCTGCATAACGTCGCCACTGCACACTCCCACAAATGAAAATAAGCCTTCAACTTTATGACATACACGCCATATTAGCTATAATGCGCGACAATTTTCTAAGAGTAAAAGTGACGATATGAATTCTCTGTTTGCCAGTACGGCCCGTGGGCTGGAAGAGCTGTTAAAAACTGAACTGGAAAGCCTGGGCGCGCAAGAGTGCCAGGTGGTTCAGGGTGGTGTCCATTTTGAGGGCGACACGCGGCTTATTTACCAGAGCCTGATGTGGAGCCGTCTGGCGTCGCGCATCATGCTGCCGATGAAGGAGTGCAAGGTCTATAGCGACCTGGACCTCTATACCGGCGTACAGATGATCGACTGGACAGAGATCTTCACGCCCAATGCCACCTTTGCGGTGCATTTCAACGGCGTGAACGACGAGATCCGCAACAGCCAGTACGGTGCCCTGCGCGTAAAAGACGCCATTGTGGACTGCTTCACGCGTAAAAATAAGGAACGTCCAAACGTCGATCGCGAAAATCCGGATCTGCGTATTAACGTCTGGCTCAACGGTGACACGGCGAGTATTTCTCTCGATCTGAGCGGCGCAGGCCTGCACCTGCGCGGCTACCGCGATCGTACCGGTATGGCGCCAATTAAAGAAACGCTGGCCGCCGCCATTGTAATGCGCTCCGGCTGGCAGCCGGGCACGCCGCTGCTCGATCCGATGTGTGGTTCCGGTACGTTGCTGATTGAAGCGGCCATGCTGGCAACCGACCGCGCGCCGGGCCTGCATCGCGGTCACTGGGGCTTTAAAGGCTGGGCGCAGCACGACGAAGCGCTCTGGAAAGAGGTCAAAGACGACGCGCAGACCCGCGCGCGTAAAGGTCTGGCGGAGTACACCTCCCACTTCTACGGTTCGGACAGCGACCCGCGGGTAATCGAACGCGCGCGCAGCAACGCCCGTCGTGCCGGTATCGGCGAGCTGGTCACCTTTGAGGTGAAAGACGTGGCGAATCTGACCAACCCGCTGCCAAAAGGCCCGTACGGTACCGTGATCAGCAACCCGCCTTACGGCGAGCGTCTGGACAGCGAACCGGCGCTGATTGCCCTGCACAGCCTGCTGGGGCGCAATATGAAGGACTACTTCGGCGGCTGGAACCTGTCGCTGTTTAGCGCCTCGCCGGAGCTGCTGAGCTGCCTGCAGCTGCGTGCCGATCGCCAGTTTAAAGCGAAAAACGGCCCGCTGGACTGCGTGCAAAAAAACTACCATCTGGCGGAGAAAGCGGCGGACAGTAAGCCATCCGGCGTGGCGGAAGATTACGCCAACCGCCTGCGCAAGAACCTGAAGAAATTTGAGAAGTGGGCGAAGCAGGAGGGCATTGAATGCTATCGCCTGTACGACGCCGATCTGCCGGAGTACAACGTGGCGGTTGACCGCTACGCGGACTGGGTGGTGATTCAGGAATATGCTCCACCGAAAACCATTGATGCGCAAAAAGCGCGTCAGCGCATGCTGGATGTGATTGCGGCCACCATCGCCGTGCTCGGCATTGCGCCAAACAAGCTGGTGCTGAAAACCCGCGAGCGTCAGAAAGGAAAAAATCAGTATCAGAAGATGGGCGAGAAGGGCGACTTCATCGAAGTGGGCGAATACAACGCTCGCCTGTGGGTGAACCTGACCGACTATCTGGATACTGGCCTGTTCCTCGACCACCGTATTGCCCGTCGCATGCTGGGTCAGATGAGCAAGGGCAAAGATTTCCTCAATCTGTTCTCCTATACCGGCAGCGCGAGCGTGCATGCAGGTCTGGGCGGCGCGCGGAGCACCACCACGGTGGATATGTCCCGCACCTATCTGGAGTGGGCGGAGCGCAACCTGCGTCTTAACGGGCTGACCGGACGTCAGCACCGACTGATGCAGGCCGACGTGCTGGGCTGGCTGCGTGATACCGACGAGCAGTTCGACCTGATCTTTATCGATCCGCCGACCTTCTCCAACTCCAAGCGCATGGAGGATAGCTTTGATGTTCAACGCGATCACCTGCGCCTGATGACCGACCTGAAGCGCCTGCTGCGTAAGGGCGGCACTATTATGTTCTCGAACAACAAACGCGGCTTCCGTATGGATCATGACGGCTTAGCAGCCCTGGGACTGAAAGCACAAGAAATCAGCCAAAAAACGCTGTCTCAGGACTTTGCCCGTAACCGTCAAATTCATAACTGCTGGTTGATTACCGCGGTCTGAAAGGAAAAATAAATGTCTTTAATTAGTATGCACGGCGCGTGGCTCTCTTTCAGCGACTCGCCGCTTCTCGATAATGCAGAGCTGCATATCGAAGATAATGAGCGCGTCTGTCTGGTGGGCCGTAACGGCGCGGGTAAATCCACGCTGATGAAAATCCTCAACCGCGAACAGGGGCTGGATGACGGCCGCATCGTTTACGAGCAGGATCTGATCGTCTCCCGCCTCCAGCAGGACCCGCCGCGTCACGTGACCGGCAGCGTTTACGATTTCGTGGCGGAAGGGATCTCTGAGCAGGCCGAATACCTGAAGCGTTATCACGAGATTTCGCATCTGGTGATGACCGATCCGAGCGACAAGAACCTCAACGAACTGGCGAAAGTGCAGGAGATGCTCGATCATCACGGTCTGTGGCAGCTTGAAAACCGCATTAACGAGGTTCTGGCCCAGCTTGGTCTGGAAGCGGACATGGAACTGTCGGCGCTCTCCGGCGGCTGGCTGCGTAAAGCGGCCCTGGGCCGCGCGCTGGTCAGCGGGCCGAAGGTGCTGCTGCTGGACGAACCGACGAACCACCTGGATATCGAAGCGATTGACTGGCTGGAAGGCTTCCTGAAAACCTTCAGCGGCACCATCATCTTTATCTCGCACGACCGTTCGTTTATTCGCAACATGGCAACGCGTATTGTCGATCTCGACCGCGGCAAGCTGGTCACCTATCCTGGCGATTACGACACCTATCTGCTTGAGAAAGAAGAAAACCTGCGCGTGGAAGAGCTGCAGAATGCGGAGTTCGACCGCAAGCTGGCGCAGGAAGAAGTGTGGATCCGCCAGGGCATCAAGGCCCGCCGTACCCGTAACGAAGGCCGCGTGCGCGCTCTGAAGGCAATGCGCCGTGAGCGCAGCGAACGCCGTGAAGTGATGGGCAGCGCCAAAATGCAGGTGGAAGAAGCGTCCCGTTCCGGCAAGATTGTCTTCGAAATGGAAAACGTCAACTATCAGGTTGATGGCAAAGTGCTGGTGAAAGATTTCTCCGCCCAGGTTCAGCGCGGTGACAAAATTGCGCTTATCGGCCCGAACGGCTGCGGTAAAACCACGCTGCTGAAGCTGATGCTGGGCCAGCTGCAGGCCGACAGCGGCCGCATTCACTGTGGGACTAAGCTGGAAGTGGCCTACTTCGACCAGCACCGCGCGGAGCTGGATCCGGACCGCACGGTGATGGATAACCTCGCCGAAGGCAAGCAAGAGGTGATGGTAAACGGCAAGCCGCGCCACGTGCTGGGCTATCTGCAGGACTTCCTGTTCCATCCGAAACGTGCGATGACCCCAGTCCGTGCGTTATCGGGCGGAGAGCGTAATCGTCTGCTGCTGGCGCGTCTGTTCCTGAAACCAAGTAACCTGTTGATTCTCGATGAACCAACGAACGACCTTGATGTCGAAACGCTGGAATTACTCGAAGAACTGATTGACGGTTATCAGGGGACCGTAATGCTGGTCAGCCACGATCGTCAGTTCGTGGATAACACCGTAACCGAGTGCTGGATCTTCGAAGGTGAAGGGCGAATTGGACAATACGTAGGCGGTTATCACGATGCAAAAGGGCAGCAATCGCAGTCTCTGGCGCAGAAACAGGCTAAATCCAGAAATGTACCGGAACCTGCTGTAACAAAAGCAGAAACTGTTAAAAAATCTCCTGCTAAAATGAGTTATAACCTGCAGCGCGAACTCGAGGGGCTGCCTCAGCGTCTTGAAGAGCTGGAGGCCGCTCTGGAAACGTTGCAGATGCAGGTCGCTGATGCGTCATTCTTTACGCAGCCGCACGACTATACTCAGAAAGTACTGTCAGAACTGTCCGCGGCTGAAAAAGCCCTGGAAGAAGCATTTGAGCGCTGGGAGTACCTTGAGTCTCTGAAAAACGGCGCATAAACAGGGATAACATATGTGTGACCAGCACCATGCCGACAGGCATATTTTATGCTCGCAATGCGATATGCTCGTGGCGTTGCCAGAGCTTGGTCACGGACATAAAGCCCTGTGTCCACGTTGCGGCGCAACGTTGACAACCGAGTGGGACGCGCCGCGGCAGCGTCCCACTGCTTACGCTCTGGCAGCATTGTTCATGCTGCTGCTCTCTAATCTCTTCCCCTTCATCTATATGAAGGTGGGAGGAATAACCAGCCAGGTGGATTTGCTTGAAATCCCAGGCGTGATGTTCTCGGAAGATTACGCCAGCCTCGGCACCTTTTTTCTCCTGTTTGTCCAGATAGTCCCGGCTTTTTGCCTGGTCGTTATCCTTTTGCTGGTCAATCGCGTCAGGATGCCCTCATCACTGAAAATCCGGCTCGCGCGTATCCTATTTCAGCTCAAAAGCTGGGGTATGGCCGAGATCTTTCTGGCGGGCATTCTGGTCAGTTTCGTGAAGCTCATGGCGTACGGTGATGTGGGGATCGGCAGCAGCTTTATTCCGTGGTGCCTGTACTGTGTCCTGCAGCTGCGCGCCTTCCAGTGCGTGGACAGGCGCTGGGCGTGGGATGATATCGCCCCGGCACCGACGCTTGCGCAGACGGTAAAAGTCGGCGTGCCCGGCATTCGCCAGGGGTTGCGTTCTTGCCCATGCTGCACCGCCGTGCTGCCCGCCGATCTCGACGTTTGTCCGCGCTGCGAAACGAAAGGTCACGTACGCCGTAAAAATAGCCTGCAGTGGACGATGGCGCTGCTGGTCACCTCCATCATGCTGTATCTGCCTGCCAATATTCTACCGATCATGATCACCGATTTGCTCGGCGACAAAATGCCCTCGACGATCCTGGCCGGGGTGATCCTGCTGTGGGGAGAAGGTTCCTATCCTGTCGCCGGCGTGATCTTTATCGCCAGTATTATGGTGCCAACCTTAAAAATGATCGCCATCGCCTGGCTCTGCTGGGATGCGAAGGGGCATGGAAAACGCGACAGCGAACGCATGCACCTGATTTATGAAGTGGTCGAGTTTGTCGGACGCTGGTCAATGATTGACGTGTTTGTCATCGCCGTTCTCTCTGCACTGGTGCGGATGGGCGGTTTGATGAGTATTTATCCCGCGATGGGGGCTTTAATGTTTGCACTGGTCGTGATTATGACCATGTTTGCGGCCATGACCTTCGACCCTCGTTTATCGTGGGATCGTGAGCCTGAATCAAGCCATGAGGAAGAGTAAGAGCATGGAAAATAAGAGTGGAGAGGCGAAAGTGCAGAAGGTCAAAAACTGGTCGCCGGTGTGGATTTTTCCCATCGTGACCGCGCTGATCGGTGCATGGATCCTGTTTTATCATTACAGCCATCAGGGACCGGAAGTCACGCTGATAACCACCAATGCCGAGGGGATTGAGGGCGGTAAAACGACCATCAAAAGCCGTAGCGTGGACGTGGGCGTAGTCGAAAGCGCAACCCTGACCGACGATTTAACCCATGTGGAAATTAAGGCGCGCCTTAATGCCGGCATGGAAAAACTGCTGCATGGCGATTCCGTTTTCTGGGTCGTTAAACCGCAGGTGGGACGTGAAGGGATCAGCGGCTTAGGGACGCTGCTCTCCGGGGCCTATATTGAACTGCAGCCCGGCACGAAGGGTAGCCAGCCGGGAAAATACCAGCTTCTGGATTCACCGCCGCTTGCGCCGCCTGATGCCAAGGGTATCCGCGTGATCCTCGACAGCAAAAAAGCGGGTCAGCTCACGGCGGGTGACCCGGTACTGTTCCGCGGCTACCGCGTCGGTTCCGTTGAAACCAGCACCTTCGATGCGCAAAAGCGTACCATTAGCTATCAGCTTTTCATCAATGCGCCAAACGATCGTCTGGTGACCAGCAACGTTCGTTTCTGGAAGGACAGCGGGATCGCGGTCGATCTTACGTCGGCGGGGATGCGCGTAGAAATGGGATCATTAACCACGCTGTTTGGCGGCGGGGTGAGCTTTGATGTTCCGGAAGGGCAGGATCTCGGGCAGCCGGTTGCCGAGAAAACGGCGTTCAGACTCTTTGACGATCAGCGAAGCATTCAGGACGCGCTTTATACCGATCACATCGACTTCCTGATGTTCTTTAAAGACTCCGTCCGCGGTCTGCAGCCGGGCGCGCCCGTTGAGTTCCGCGGTATTCGTCTTGGTACGGTTGGACAAGTTCCGTTCTTTGTCCCGGGCCTGAGCCAGAT
Organism: Enterobacter sp. QK-SA4; assembly: GCF_056856775.1. Lineage (NCBI taxonomy): Bacteria > Pseudomonadati > Pseudomonadota > Gammaproteobacteria > Enterobacterales > Enterobacteriaceae > Enterobacter > Enterobacter sp. QK-SA4. Next base: position 3,104,793 of record NZ_JBXFXH010000007.1, on the reverse strand, counting down.
GCTGGACGATGATTATCGTATTCCGGTGCTGATCCGTATCGAGCCGGAGCGTCTGCTGAACCAGATTGGCGAGAACCAGGATATCGCGGCGCATATTAACGAATTGATGAACCGTGGTCTGCGCGGGTCGCTGAAAACGGGTAACCTGGTGACGGGCGCGCTGTATGTGGATATGGACTTCTACCCGAAAGCACCGCCGATTACCGGTATTCGTGAATTCGGTGGCTACAAGATCATCCCAACGGTGAGCAGCGGTCTGGCTCAGATCCAACAGCGCCTGATGGAGACGCTGGATAAGATCAACAATCTGCCGCTGAATCCGATGATTGAAGCGGCGACGAACTCACTGAGCGAAAGCCAGGCAACGATGCGTCGTCTGCAAACCACGCTGGATAACATCAACAAGATCACGGCGAGCCAGAGCATGCAGCAGCTGCCGCAGGATATACAGAAAACGCTGCGTGAGCTGAACCGCAGTATGCAGGGCTTCCAGCCGGGTTCAGCGGCCTACAACAAGATGGTGGCAGATATGCAGCGTCTTGATCAGGTCTTACGTGAACTGCAGCCGGTGCTGAAAACGCTCAACGAGAAGAGCAACGCGCTGGTGTTCGAAGCGAAAGATAAAAAGGATCCTGAGCCGAAGAGGGCAAAAGAATGAAAAAGTGGCTATTGATGGTTGGCGCTCTGCTGTTAACGGCGTGCAGTTCAGGGGTAGATAATAAAAGCTACTATCAGCTGCCTGTGGCTACCCACAGCGGTGGGCAAAGCACGGCCAGCCAGGGAAGCCGCCAGCTGTGGGTTGAGCAGGTTGCCGTGCCGGATTATCTGGCAGGAAACGGCGTGGTCTATCAGACCAGCGACGTTAAATACGTGATTGCGACGAACAACCTGTGGGCCAGCCCGCTGGATCAGCAGCTGCGCAACACGCTGGTGGCCAATCTGGGCAGTCAGCTTCCGGGCTGGGTTGTTGCGTCGCAGCCGCTGGGTAACGACCAGGATACACTTAACGTCACGGTAACGGGCTTCCACGGCCGTTATGACGGTGCGGTGGTGATTAGCGGGGAGTGGTTGCTGAACCATCAGGGGCAGCTGATTAAGCGTCCTTTCCATCTGGAGCTGAAGCAGCAGAAAGATGGCTATGACGAAATGGTGAAAGTCCTGGCTCAGGGTTGGGCACAGGAGTCGGCCAGCATCGCGAGAGAAATTTCCCGGCTGCCATAAGTAAAATTCATCATTAAAAACCGCAGTTGGCCTGTCGCTGATTGCGGTTTTTTTTTCGTTTTCAGTTCAGTTTGTTACTTGTGCCACGTCACAATTTTTGTACAAATGAACTTCCAGCTAGCTCACAAATATGACACCCGTATGAATTTTGAACATTGACGATGCGACTAATTCGGGGTATTCGTTATCTGTGCCTGTGCATTTAGTGCAGACACTGTTTTCTTTCCACCAGACAAAAGAATGAGGGAAACGAGGCATGAAGAGACAGAAACGAGATCGCCTGGAACGGGCTCATCAACGTGGTTATCAGGCCGGCATCGCTGGACGTTCTAAAGAAATGTGTCCTTATCAGACGATAAATCAAAGGTCACAATGGCTTGGAGGCTGGCGAGAAGCCATCGGCGACAGGGCACTCATAGCCTGATAACGTCTCTTTCAAAAAAGAAACCTCCGCAATGCGGAGGTTTCGCCTTTCTGGGGGTGCCAAAAGCACGATCAGAAAGCTGAAGTATCCTGGAACAGGCCAACTTTCAGGTCGCTTGCGCTATAGATCAGACGACCGTCGACCAGCACTTCGCCATCTGCCAGGCCCATAATCAGGCGGCGGTTAACGATGCGCTTGAAGTGAATGCGATAGGTCACTTTCTTCGCCGTAGGCAGAACCTGGCCAGTGAATTTTACTTCGCCCACGCCCAGCGCGCGGCCTTTACCTTCGCCGCCCAGCCAGCCCAGATAGAAGCCAACCAGCTGCCACATGGCATCCAGGCCCAGACAGCCAGGCATTACCGGATCGCCAATAAAGTGGCAACCGAAGAACCACAGGTCAGGGTTGATATCGAGTTCTGCTTCTACGTAACCCTTATCGAAGTTGCCGCCGGTTTCGGTCATTTTCACGACACGGTCCATCATCAGCATGTTCGGGGCCGGTAACTGTGGGCCTTTAGCGCCAAACAGTTCACCGCGACCAGAGGCAAGAAGATCTTCTTTTGTATAGGATTCGCGTTTATCTACCATGTTCTCAGTAAGCCTTATTTTAGTGAAGGACGCAGGATAGCTAACACGTGTACGCTGAACAAGTCCGATCAGTTCGAACTAAACCAGCCCAGCCAGCGTAACGGCCATGGATAACGATGACGAGCATCCTGCTGTGTCGCCTGAGCTATGCGCTCCTGGATAGTCTGCATCAGGGTGGTTTGCCCTTCGCCATCCCAAACCAGATTTGTCAGTAAGGGTAGAGCATCCTCAATCCCTTCGATGGCCCAGATGGCGAATTGCTCTTGCTCAACCGCATCCAGAATATCCTGACTAAGGCTCAAATGGCGTGCGTTGGGAGCAGGAATAATCACCCCCTGTTTGCCGTTTAAACCGCGCTGCTGACAGATAGAGAAGAAGCCTTCAATTTTTTCGTTGAGGCCTCCCACTGGCTGTGCACGACCGAACTGATCCACCGAACCGGTGATCGCGATGTTCTGATTGATGGGCACTTCCGCCAGGGCGCTGATTAAGGCGCACAGCTCGGCCATAGAGGCGCTATCGCCATCCACTTCGCTGTAGGACTGCTCAAACGTCAGCGAGGCGGAGAAGGGGATCTGTTGCTCAAGCTGCAGCTCTGACATCAAAAACGCCTGCATGATCATCATGCCTTTCGCGTGAATGTTGCCGCCCAGCTCGGCTTTCCGTTCGATATCGGTGAACTCGCCATCGCCAATGTGCACAACGCAGCTGATACGGGACGGTTCCCCGAATGCGCGCGGATGACCGGGAAATTCAATCACCGACAGGGCGTTGATCTGCCCGACGCGTTCGCCTTCGGTTTCCACCAGAATTTGTTCCAGCAGAATTTCATCCTGCATACGGTCGGCAAGATAGCCTTCTCGCCACTCACGCTGAGCCAGCATCTGAGTGAGCTGTTCGCCGGTGAACGCCCCGTTACCGCTGATCACACCCACTTCACGCAGCTGTTTGCCGATCCAGAGCGGGCAAAGCGGCAGCGTTTCCTGGTCACCGGTGTAGCGTACCGCTTCGCGGATTAAGCCCGGCCACGCGTCAGCCGCAGGGGTTGGCAGCGCAAAACGTTCAGCAACGGCCATTACCCACTGGCACCACTGCGCCATATCGTCGGCGTCAGCAATCTGGGTACTGTCTTCGTATTCGCTATACACCGCCTGCTCAGCGAGTTCTGGCTCCATTTCCTGGAAGTCCGCCAGCGATTCACGGTCGCCCGTCAGCACGACGGTCAGCGACAGCGGCATAGACGGAACAGAGACAGGCAAAGGACGAGACTCATCGTAGCCGACCCAGTCGAAACGCTGCTGGTGCACGATAGTTTTCAGACGCATCCACAGCAGCGGCTGCGAGAGCAGGGTACGCAGTGAGATAATCAGAACACCGCCATTTGCGCGATGTACCAGCCCCGGCTGCAGCGAAAGCTCGCCGTTAAACTGGCGCAGACAACCAAAGAGTTGTTCTGCCTCGACCCAGTTCGCGGTAATCACCTCGCCCTTGGCGGCAAAACGACCGTCGGCCTGTGCCGCCGGTTCGAAAGTGACATCATGTCCCGTAATACGATACTGGCCGCCAAAAACGGCATTCGCTTCCGGCTTCAGCTGACGCACGGCATCCCCGAACAACGTCAGGTATTCCGCTTCTTCCGGGGCTTTGAGCAGCATGAAGGGCGCGGTTGCCCATGGGCTTAATGCCTGCTCCAGCGCGTAATGCAAACGAGGCTGCGTATCGCTAAGGATGAATTTGTGTTCTTTTGCGAGTTCGGGCTGTGCAAACAGTTCCTGGTAACTTTCGGTATCCGGAACAAGGTCACGCCATGCAAGTTTCGTAATGGTCAAAGTTGATGTTTTTTAGTCAGATGTAAAAGCGTGGAGTATACCGTAAGCGGGGGGCTGTACCCAAGCAGGATCGGGGATTTCGACAGGGCGATTGGCTGCATTCACTCACAGGATATGATTTCTTTTCAGCAGATTGCTAAAAAACTGATATTCTGAACAGAGTTACGTGGTAACACTGAGATCGCAATGAAATATCAACAACTGGAAAATCTCGAAAGCGGCTGGAAATGGAAGTACCTGGTCAAAAAGCACCGTGAAGGGGAGCTGATCACCTGCTACATCGAAGCCAGCGCTGCGCAAGAAGCCGTGGATATTTTGCTGACCCTCGAAAATGAACCGGTACAGGTTAACGGCTGGATTGAGAAACACATCAATCCTGCGTTATTAAACCGGATGAAGCAAACTATTCGCGCGCGACGCAAACGGCATTTTAATGCTGAGCATCAGCACACTCGCAAAAAATCAATCGATCTGGAGTTCGTTGTCTGGCAACGCCTGGCTGGGCTGGCACAACGACGGGGCAAAACGCTTTCGGAAACCATCGTGCAGCTGATTGAGGATGCCGAACATAAAGAGAAGTACGCCAACCAGATGTCGACGTTGAAGAACGACCTTCAGGCTCTGTTGGGTAAAAAATAGATTTTTCTTTTCTTCAGACAATAAAAAACCCCGCATGGCGGGGTTTTTTTATAAGACGATAACTTATGCCGCTGGCTGAGTTACAACGTCTTTGATGCCTTTAACTTCGATCTCTACGCGACGATCTGGAGCCAGGCAGTCGATCAGTGCAGCGCGAGCTTTCACGTTGTCACAGGTGTTGCCAGTAACTGGGTTAGATTCGCCCATACCACGTGGGGAGATCTTGTTAGCTGGGATACCTTTAGAGATCAGGTAATCAACAACAGACTGAGCACGTTTCTCAGACAGTTTCTGGTTGTAAGCGTCAGAACCGATACGGTCGGTGAAGCCCAGAACCACTACGGAACCGTCTTTAGGATCCAGGTTGCTCAGCTGGGTGTACAGCTGATCCAGTGCCTGCTGGCCTTCTGGTTTCAGAGTCGCTTTGTTGAAGTTGAACAGAACGTCAGACTTCAGAGTGAAGTGCTTGGTCTGTACTTCTGGAGCTGGAGCCGGCGCTGGAGCAACAACTGGTGCTGCTTCTTCCTGCTGGCCGAAACGGTAGGAAACACCTACGCTCAGCATGCCGTTGTCTGGACGAACACCAACGGTGTTGCCGTCGCCGATGTTGTTAACCCACTGGTATTCCAGACGGGTAGCGATGTCACGGGTCATAGCCCACTCAACGCCACCAGCGAATACTGGGGAAACACCGGTGTCATGGTTGTCACCAGAGATGTTGTTGCTGGAATCTGCGCGCCATACCATGCCGCCCAGACGGGTGTACACGTCCAGATCGTCAGTGATTGGGTAGCCCAGTTTAGCGGTCAGTTGAACGCCCTGTGCTTTGAAAGCGCCGTTGATGGTGTCGCCTTTGTATGGCATACGACCTAACCAGTCGTAACCCATTTCAAAACCAACATACGGGTTAACCTGATAGCCACCGAACGCACCTGCACCAAGCTGGCTCTCGTGAGTTGGGCCATTATTGTTCAGGCTGCTGTTGTACCAGCCGGTGTCGTGGAACTGAGACCAGCCCAGTTTACCACCTGCATACCAGGTATTATCTTTCGGAGCGGCCTGCGCTACGGTAGCGAAGCCAGCCAGTGCCACTGCAATCGCGATAGCTGTCTTTTTCATTTTTTGCGCCTCGTTATCATCCAAAATTCGCCATGAAAGTCTCAAGAGAGAATCACGGTTAAATCCTTCACCGGGGGGCGTGGTCAAATATAAATCTACCGATATCTTCGGCTTAGGCCGAGCACCCCTGGCGATGTAAAGTCTACAACGTAGCTGAAAACTTACAAGTGTGAAGTCCGTCAGGCATATGAAAAAAAAAGTTCCGTATACCGATTATTTAACATTTTTCGAACGAATTTTGTGCAATAAAATTAAGGAGAACCGCACCAGACAAGCCTTGCCGCAATTTTGTGACCGGGAACTTTAATGCCATCTTGAGGTCAAAAAAAATTCCAGGAAAAATCTTAATTTCACTCAATGATACAAATTTGAGTGAATTTTTAGCCCAGAAAGTTGTCCTCTGCGGTAAGAATCCGATCGAACCGGACGCATAATGAACCCGATCGCATTCCCTTCTTCGGCTGCTTCAGTCAGACGGTAATGCTCCTCTTCCGTCAGTTCTTCCGGTAACCATCCAATCACCACGCTGTAATTTCCGGTGCGTAAGGCGCGGATCATCGATTCTACGGTATCGCACGGCGGGAGCTGATTAATTTGCATGACCTTGGTAAGCGGAAGGCCTGCGGACTGAACCCACTCACGGCTCAGCTTTTGCTGAGGCGTGAGCCAAAGCTGCCAGCGCGATTGCTGACCAAGCTGTTGTAATAACGGCAACAACAGAAGTTGCGTCAACAGGGGCTGGTCTTCACGATAAACCACTTCACTGATAAGCCCCGTGGAAACACGCTCGACGGAATTCTGCGCGACATTGCCTGCGGTAGAAGAGAGAGAGGTTGAGCGATTTGCATAGCCTGAAGTGTGCATATTCATTCCAGCCCTGTAGTTACTGTATGGATATACAGTAACCCCTGTATGCATAAAGATCAACCTCATTTTCGGAAAGCGACTCGCAAAATTCATTCAATCTTGATGTCCCTCGAAAAATCATCTTGCTCATCGGCGATAAGTTGCCTATTTTCCTGCTAACGGATCCGCTAGTAAGAAATTTCGTTGTTACTTTATGATTTTGAAGGGAAATATCATGAAAAAGATATCTTATGAACGGATTTATAAATCCCAGGAATACCTCTCCCCGTTGGGCGAGATTCATCATCGCGCGCTGTTTGGAGGCTATACCCTGGCGGTGGATGATGCGGTTTTTGCCATGGTGTCAGACGGAGAGCTTTATCTTCGCGCCTGTGAGGAGAGTGCGAAATACTGTGTAAAAAATGCCTCCTCTTTTTTAACGTTGATGAAGCGAGGCCGCCCGGTGCTGCTCAACTATTATCGTGTGGATGATGGATTATGGCAGGACAGGGAGCGGTTGCTTCAGCTCTCCTCGTTTGCGCTCAGTGCGGCAAGAAAAGAACGCTATCAGCGCCATCAACGAAACCGACTTAAGGATCTGCCAAACCTGACCTTTCAACTTGAAGTATTGCTCTTTGAAGCTGGCATTACCAATGAGGAAACGCTGCGGGCGCTGGGTGCAAGAGCGAGCTGGCTAAAGATGCGGGCAAAAAACAAAGCGCTCAGTATTAAAGTTCTCTTCGCGCTGGAAGGGGCTATCGAGGGGCTGCATGAGGCGGCACTCCCGGCAGGCATTCGCCGGGAGCTAACGGAGTGGTTTAATGCGCTGCCTGAGCCACAGGAGAATCACTCCTCCAGGTAGCGATTTGCTGTTGCAGCCGGCAAATTTCAGGCAGCAGAGCGATAAGCAGGCCTATCTGCTGAAGTACCAGCGGCGCTTTGCTGTCGTTTCCAGGGTCAAGATGCGCAATGCGTTGAGCCAGTTCATCCAGCGCCTGTTGAACGCGCGGCTCATCGGCCGGTCGGTGATGAAGTGCGTCATCGACATAACAGACGGCATCATCGAGCAGGTTGAGAATGCCCGGGTTGGTGAGTTTCTCACGGTGGGCACCGAGCGTCGAAATATAGCTGGTGAACGTATGGTTCAGGCAGAGCAGGCGGAACGCAGTCTCACGGATCTCCGCCGTGGCCCGAGGCTCCGTTGACATGTTAGAGACAACGGAGGCCAGTTCTGCGTCACTGTTATGCGCGTCGCGACGGGCTATCCGATAAGCCAGGCGGTTATCACGCCCCTGGTGGTACTGCTCCAGGATTGCGTCAAGGTATCGACAGTTGGCGTTCATCGCCCTGTCCACTACGCGCGGCAAATTGCGGAAACGCCAGTCCGGCCAGATAAAGCTGACCGCGGCCCAGGCAATCGCACAGCCAATCAGGGTATCGAGCACGCGGGGCAGGGCAACTTCAAACCCTTCACCCAGCAGGTTAAAGCAGAGCAGCACCAGCAGCGTAATGAACATGGTGGCGTGAGCGTACTGCACGTTGCGAAACGCGAAGAACAGCACGCCGGTGATCACAATCAGGATCAGTTGACCTTCAACGGAGGGCACGAAATAGAGCACCGGAAGGCCAATCGCGACGCCGACCAGCGTGCCGATAATACGCAGCGCAAGACGGTGTCGGGTGGCGTTATAGTTCGGCTGGCAGACGAACAGGCTGGTCAGCAGGATCCAGTAGCCGTGGTGCAGCCCGGTTATCTGGATAAAGGCATACCCCACGCACAGCACAAGCGACATTCTTACCGCGTGGCGAAAGAGTGCCGACTCAGGCGTAAAGTTGCGGCTCAGCCGCAGCCACATATCGCTAACGCTGTGCACGCTGTCATCAGCAAGCTGATTTTCCACCTCACTGCCCGGCAGCGCCATCGCCTGTTCGGACTCAATGGTTGCCAGCTGAGCATCAATCGCCCGCAGGTTGTTAAGCAGAAAGCCCAGCGCTTTGATGTGCTCCTGTGACGTTCCGCTGGCCTGAACGCGGTCGAGCGCCGCATCAAGATGGCTGAATACGCGTTCAAAGCGGGGGTCATGCTGATAGGGCGTGCGCAGCAGAATAGATCGCGAGAGCTGCTGACACGCCTGGGACTGCATGGACAGCAGGCGCTGGAAGCGGAACATGACGTCGCTGTAGCGGAACTTCTCGCGCAGGGCAGCATACTGAACGTGCGAGGAGCTGGCGCGTTCATGAATATCCTGGGCGGCAAAATAGTAGTGTAAGGTCCTTCGGGTTCCGCGCTGGCCGCGATCGCCGCGCAGACGGGTAAGCAGAGAGGCTTTTGTCTGGTTAAGGGTGGCGACCAGCTGGCCGTTTGCCAGCGCCAGATCGTAGAGCGGAGCCTGGCTTTCTTCCTCGATATCCGGGTCGAACAGCCGGGATTTCAGTTCCAGATAGTGGGCTAACTGCTCAAAGCTGCGGGCAAGGTTATCCTGCAGCGGGCGAACCGGGAAGATCAGATGACCGGTTAGCGTCAGCAGATTATACCAGATGGCGCCCAGCATCAGGAGAACCGGCTGCTGGTACCACTGGTCATACAGGGAAACGCCCAGCATGGTGTAGATGGCGATCAGCAATGCACCAAACGCGATGGTGGCATAGCGTTGCCCGAGGCCGCCCAGCAAAATAAACCCGCTGGTTGAGAGCGTAAGGCCCAGGGCAAACAGCCAGGGCCACGGGAAAAGCAGCTCAACGGACGCTGAAGCAATGAAAAAGCAGACGAGCGTAATGACCAGGTTACGTAAACGCCCGGCCAGACGATCGTCCAGGTCCGCCAGCGCCCCGGCCACCACCCCCAGCGTGAGCGGAATGGTGAGTTTGACATCATTCAGCCACCAGGGCAGGGCAGCCGTGCCGCAAAGCGCGATAAATATCCTGACGTTGTATAGCCAGGTGCTGTTCCAGGTATAACGGCGAAGCAGTGGGCTTAGCATAAACGCGGCCGGTCCTTATTTACTGAAAACGACGACGCGCGTTTGCTTCACGCGCCGCCTGGGCCACTTCTACCGGAACAACCCTGCGACCGACGGGCCAAAGGGCGATGGCGGCGATCTTAAAGTTCGCGATCCCCACCGGAATGCCAATAATCGTGATGCACTGTGCAATACCGGCAAAAATATGCATGATGCAGAGCCACCAGCCGAAGAAAATCAGCCACAGAATGTTCAGCAGGGTTCCGCCCGTATTCATCAGGGCGTTTTTGCTCTCCGGATTCAGCTCGTCAACGTGGATGGCTTCATTCCCGTAGGGGATTAAGGAGAGTTTTGTGATTTCCCAGCAGGAACGGGTCAGGGGAAGCGTGAAAATCAGGACGATGCTCACCAGTGTGGCAAAAAGCCAGGAAAGGGTGGTGGCAAAACCGCCCAGCACAAAATTCAACACATTCAGAACGGTACGCATAAACCCTCACTTCCTTTCGATAAAATTAACGCCCAATGATTGTAACGTTTTTTTAGGCTGGAGCACCTTAAAACTGGCAGTTAAACTGTCAGGTAAATTATCTCTTCGTGGATTTGGCGGAACATGGAACTGAAAGCAACCTCGTTAGGCAAACGCCTGGCGCAACACCCTTACGACAGGGTGGTTCTCCTTAATGCCGGGGTGAAAGTCTCCGGGGAACGCCACGAATACCTTATTCCGTTTAACCAGCTTCTGGCTATCCACTGTAAACGCGGGCTGGTGTGGGGCGAGCTGGAATTCGTTCTGCCTGACGATAAAGTCGTGCGTCTTCACGGCACCGAGTGGGCGGAAACCCAGCGTTTCCATCATCACCTGAACGCGCTGTGGCAGCAGTGGAGCCAGGATATGAGCGTAATTGCCGCCCAGGTGCTGCAGCAGGTGCTGGACGATATCGCGCAGAGCAACGCGCAACACGCGTGGCTGACCCGTCAGCAGACCGCTGGGCTGCAGCAGAAGATCCGACAGGCACTCTCGGCGCTGCCGCTCTCCGTGACGCGTCTCGACGAGTTTGACAACTGTCGCGACGCCTGGCGCCAGTGTCAGGCCTGGCTGAACGATAAGGATAAAAGCCGTCTCGCTCATAATCAGGCGTGGACGGACGCCATGCTCACCCAATACGCCGACTTTTTCAGGACGGTGGAATCTTCACCGCTCAATCCGGCCCAGGCGCGCGCGGTGGTCAACGGCGAGCAGTCGCTGCTGGTGCTGGCGGGGGCCGGTAGCGGTAAAACGTCGGTGCTGGTGGCTCGTGCCGGCTGGCTGCTGACGACCGGAGAAGCGGTAGCCGATCAAATACTGCTTCTGGCCTTTGGCCGCAAGGCTGCCCAGGAGATGGACGAACGTATCCAGGAGCGCCTGCACACCCGGGATATCACGGCCAGAACCTTCCATGCCCTTGCGCTGCATATTATTCAGCAGGGCAGTAAAAAAGTGCCTTCCATCAGTAAGCTGGAAAACGACGCGCAGGCGCGACAGGCGCTGTTCATCAAAACGTGGCGCCAGCAGTGCAGTGAGAAAAAAGCGCAGGCGAAAGGGTGGCGTCAGTGGCTGGAGGAGGAGCTCGGCTGGGAGGTGCCAGAGGGCAGCTTCTGGCAGGATGACAAACTGGCGCGTCGTCTGGGTTCGCGACTTGACCGCTGGGTCAGCCTGATGCGAATGCACGGTGGAACGCAGGCAGAGATGATTGAAAGCGCGCCGGAGGCGATCCGCGATCTGTTTTCGAAACGGGTCAAGCTGATGGCTCCGCTGCTGAAAGCCTGGAAAACCGCGCTGAAAGAGGAAAATGCTGTCGATTTCTCCGGTTTAATCCATCAGGCCATCATCATTCTTGAAAAGGGACGTTTTGTCAGCCCGTGGAAACATATTCTGGTGGATGAGTTCCAGGACATCTCTCCGCAGCGTGCTGCACTGCTCTCGGCGCTTCGGGCGCAAAATAAACATACGTCGCTGTTTGCGGTGGGTGACGACTGGCAGGCCATCTATCGCTTCAGCGGGGCGCAGCTCTCCCTGACGACCGCGTTCCACCACTATTTTGGCGAAGGGGATCGTAGCGATCTGGACACCACCTACCGCTTCAATTCACGCATTGGTGAGATCGCCAACCGCTTTATCCAGCAAAACCCGCATCAGCTGGCCAAGCCGCTCAATAGCCTGCGCCCAGGGGATAAAAAAGCGGTCACCCTGCTGGCGGATGACCAGCTGGAGCCGCTGCTGGACAAGCTCAGCGGCTACGCGAAGCCCGATGAACGTATTCTGGTGCTGGCGCGCTACCATCACCTTAAGCCCGCGGCGCTGGAAAAAGCCGCCACCCGCTGGCCGAAACTGCAGCTTGAATTTATGACCATTCACGCCAGCAAAGGGCAGCAGGCTGACTATGTGATTGTGGTGGGGCTGAAAGAGGGGAGCGACGGTTTCCCGGCTCCGGCCCGCGAGTCGGTGATGGAAGAGGCCCTGCTGCCGGTGCCGGAAGATTTCCCGGATGCCGAAGAGCGGCGTTTGCTGTATGTGGCCATCACCCGCGCGCGGCATCGCGTGTGGCTGCTGTTCAATAAAGAGGAGCCATCCGTGTTTGTCGATATCCTGAAGAGTATTGATGTGCCGGTAGCGCGTAAGCCATAACGATGTCAGGCAAGATTTTCCAGGCCGGGTAAGGCGTAGCCGCTACCCGGCAAAAAAGCTACTTCAGTCTATCGGAAAGATAACGCTGATAGTCCGGAATAAGGATATCAACCGGCGAGTTAAACTGCGGCGATTCGATGATGAAATCCGCCGTCGACAGGTTCGTCGCCACCGGAATATTCCACACCGTCGCCAGGCGCAGCAGCGCTTTAACATCCGGATCGTGCGGAACCGCGTTCAGCGGGTCCCAGAAGAAGATCAGCACATCAATTTTCCCTTCGGAAATCTGCGCGCCGACCTGCTGATCGCCGCCCATCGGACCGCTCAGCATGGCATTCACCTGCAGACCCGTTTCGCGCTGGATCAGGTTACCGGTGGTGCCTGTCGCCGACAGGGCGTGCTTTTCCAGCGAAGACTGATGGCGGCGAACCCAGTTAAGCAGCATTTGTTTACAGTGATCGTGCGCCACAAGAGCAATGTGTTTGCGCTCAGGCAGCGTGCGTGTTGTCAATTCCATAATCATATCCATCAGGTTAACTGACTACACGATGACGGGAACCGTCTGACGCTGCAAGAGAAAGGCGTAAAAAATGTGGCTTATGATGAAGGTTGTTGTTTTGCCCACTGTAAAAATCGGGCCCGCGTGTCGGGATCGGCCTGCTGGAACCAGAATTTAAGGCGCTGTTCCGTCAGGGTCTGGGACTGGGGAGGAATAACGTCCAGTTCAGAGACGCCGGATAAAAGCGTACTGTCGTCCGCCATCATGGTGGCAAACTGCGGAAGCGAGGCGCGTTTCCCCGCTTTATTATAGGTCTGGGTCGCGGCCTCGTAATCCGGGCCTTTCGGTGAGGTGGTTAACGCCAGAATATCCAGCTTCACCGGAATCGGCATCGCATCCCCGTCCAGCAGTTCAACGCGGGGTGATGCGTCGAAGGCCGCAGATTCTTTCTCCGTTTCAAGGCGAGGCAGGGTGATATTCACCTGACTGATTTGCCGGGTATTAAAGCTGACGATCAGCGGCGGGGAGATGTACATCCGTTGCTCGTGATTAGCCAGACCGATCGGCTTTTCTACCCGGAAGACCAGCTGATGCGGCCCGTTATCTAACTCGATGCTGTCTGCACCGCGCAATAACGAGCTGGAGACCTTTTTTCCGTCCAGTACAAGGAGATCAATGTCGGTAGAGAGCCGGAGCGTGGTAGCAAAAACGCAGACCGGCATCACTAACGCAATCAGAGCAGTGGCAATACCGGTTTTCATAGAAGGCTCCCGTCAGAAATCCTGTCGCCGCATTAATGTATCTAAATTTTTCGATAATCACGTTTACTAACATATAGACATATTTCGCCGTTTTGCCCTCATGCATCTGTATGGGATGGATGGTTGAGATGTGCGGTTTGGCGTACACTTTCAAAAAAGCCAGGAGAAAAACCATGAAAGAGAACGATATTGCCGAGATTCTGACATCCACGCGTACCATTGCGCTGGTGGGCGCGAGCGATAAACCCGATCGCCCAAGCTATCGGGTGATGAAATACCTTCTCGATCAGGGCTATCACGTTATCCCGGTCTCGCCAAAAGTGGCGGGGAAAACCTTATTGGGCCAGCAGGGTTATGCCACGCTCGCTGAGGTGCCGGAAAAAATTGATATGGTCGATGTCTTCCGTAATTCCGAGGCGGCGTGGGAAGTGGCGCAGGACGCTATCGCCGTCGGGGCAAAAACGCTGTGGATGCAGCTGGGCGTGATTAACGAGCAGGCCGCCGTGCTGGCGCGGGATGCGGGGCTGAACGTCGTCATGGACCGCTGCCCGGCGATCGACATCCCCCGTCTGGGGCTGGCGAAGTAATAAAAAAAAGCCCGGTCATCGGGCTTTTTTTACACGCTTAGTTCCGCAGGCGCGGGGCCTGTAACTGTTTGCGGATAGTCTGAGCAAGTTCATCCATTGTGGGTTGCTCCGGATGCTCTTCCTGCAGCTCGCTACTCAGCTGCGCTTCGGCCAGATAGGTGTGAACGGGTTGTCCATCATCACCTTCCATTACCACATGGTACCAGGGCGCGGCGCGAAGCTCTGCGTTCACCGCCAGCTCGTCTGCTGACGGTTCATCAAGGGAATACTCCGGGTCGATATCCACGACCACACCCAAATACCCTAGCAAAGTGTGGCGGACCTGCTGGCCGATACCGAATTTGCTGGCAATCATAGTCACCTCCCGGGAAATACGACTTACACGTTATGTGCGGGCAATATTTCTCTTTTCAAGTTACATGACGCGACAGGCAAACCCTTTCAGATACAGTCCTTCCGGGTAGGTAGCAATCACGGGGTGATCGGCTGCCTGACGGAACTGCTCTATAAATTGTACATCACGGCCAGCATCTATTGCGGCATCGGCGATGATTTTCTGAAATAAATCTGTGGTCATCAGGCCGGAGCAGGAGAAGGTGAGCAGAACCCCGCCCGGGTTCAGCAGCTGGATAGCCAGCATGTTGATATCTTTATACCCGCGGCACGCGCCCATCAGCTGGCTTTTGTTTTCCACAAACTTTGGCGGATCCATCACGATGACGTCGAACTTCTCGCCCTGATCGCGATATTTACGCAGCAGCTTGAAGACGTCATCGCGGACAAACTCCGCTTTGCTCAAATCCAGCTTGTTGAGCTCGACGTTCTGTTTTGCCACGTCCAGCGCTTCCTGCGAGGTGTCCACGCTGACCACCTGAGCACAGCCGCCCATCAGCGCCGAAACGGCAAAACCGCCGGTATAGGAGAAGCAGTTCAGCACGCGTTTGTCGGCAACGTACTGACGCGTAGCCAGACGGCTGTCGCGCTGGTCGAGGTAGTAACCCGTTTTGTGCCCGCCCTGAATATCCACCAGCAGCTTCATGCCGTGCTCTTCAATCGGCAGCAGGGCCGGTGGCAGTACGCCCGTTACGGGCCCCTGAGTCAGCTCCATGCCTTCTTTTTTGCGCACCGCCACATCGCTGCGGTCGTAAATGGCACACTGCGGGAACAGCGTTTGCAGCGCGCCGATCAGCGCGGCACGCTGGTATTCCGCTCCGGCGCTCAGGAGCTGCAGCACCAGGAAGTCACCGAAGCGATCGATGGTCACGCCCGGCAGGCCGTCGGACTCACCGGCGATCAGGCGGTAGCTGTCCAGCCCGTCGCGTTTTGCCAGCCAGTCGCGCCACTGCTGCGCCTGCTGCAGGCGGCGAACGAAGAAGTCGATGTCGATGGTTTCATCTTTATCAAACGTCCAGACGCGAGCACGGATCTGGGACGCTGGCGAGTAGGCGCCTCGCGCTAACCATTTACCCTGATGGTCAACGATATCAATGGTTTCACCGAGGCTGGCTTTGCCTTCCATACGGGCAACCGCGCCGGAAAAGACCCAGGGATGACGGCGCAGTAATGATTTCTCGCGCCCTTTGGCTAACACTAAACGTACACTCATAATTTGCTGTTCTGTCGATTTCAGGAAATGGCGCGTAGATTACCACATTCAGCAAGGCGCAATCATCTGCGGATGCCGTTGAGCGTTTCGGCACAAAATCAAATCGCTTAGGCACATTACGATATTGCCGCTGGGTTTAGAGTGGGGCTTCCGGTACAGCAGAGGGAGCACCCATGAAAAAGCGCAGTGTGATAGCAATAACCGCTCTGGCGGCGATGAGTTTTCAGGTTTCAGCAACAACGCCTTTCGGCGTCACCAGCCGGGATATTTCCGGCGAAAAGCGGCTGGCGCAACAGCAGGTATTTGAGGGGTTTGGCTGCCACGGTGGGAATATTTCTCCACAGCTGGCGTGGAAAAATCCGCCCGCCGGTACGAAAAGTTTTGCCGTTACGGTATATGACCCGGATGCGCCCACCGGCAGCGGCTGGTGGCACTGGACCGTAGCCAATATCCCGGCGAAGACAATGACGCTGCCCGCGGATGCCGGTAACCCGAACGGCGAGAAATTACCTGCCGGCGTTGTGCAGGGGCGTAATGATTTCGGCTATTCTGGATTCGGCGGCGCATGTCCACCCGAAGGGGACAAGCCTCATCGCTATCAGATTACCGTCTGGGCCCTGAACGTGGATAAACTGCCCGTCGACAACAATGCCAGCGGTGCGCTGGTCGGTTTTATGCTTAATAGTCACGTTCTGGCAAAGGCTCAGTTAACAGCAACCTACAGCAGATAAGGATAGCAGGGTGCAGGAGTTTCATTTTCGACATAACCATCTTACCGCGGGTGAAGTGACTGCCAGCAAAATGCATCGCCTGCACCAGGTTAAACTCTTTTTTCCGGCTATTTGTCATATCACTCACGGCACTAAGGTGATAGTTCAGGATGATAACCGTCTGGAAGCGACACGGGATGAGCTCATCATTATCCCGGCCAATACGGCGATGGAGATAATCAATCTGCCTGTAAACGGGCTGTTTCACTCGGATTTGCTGATGTTGTCCCCGGAGATTGTCGCCGAGTTTAAAGCGCATTACCTGAAGTCCTGGCCGCGCACGACGCTGCATTCGCTCTGCGCCCCGCTGAGCGAGGGGCTGGCGTTTATGTGGGACAACCTGCTGCACGCCGTGCGTCAGGATTTACCGGAGGCGCTACAAAAGCATCAGGCTTTCGGTCTTTTGCTGGCCCTGCTGCACGATGGCGTGGCGGGTCCGCTGCTTGTTGAGCGAAACAGTAACCTGACCGAGCAGGTGCGGCAGTTCATTATGCTGTCGCCCGCCAGAGCCTGGACCGCGCAGGACGTCGCCAGCCGCCTGGCCTTAAGCGTGCCGACGCTGCGCAGACGGTTACGCGAAGAGTCGCAGAGTTTCCGCCAGATCGTGGAGGAGGTGAGAATGGCCGTGGCGCTGTCACAGTTACAGTCGACTCGCTTACCGATCGGTGAAATCGCATTACAATGTGGGTATCTTTCCAGCTCTCGTTTCACCGCCCGTTTCCGGCAGCACTATGGCTGTTTACCGAAAACGCTACGTTAAGGAGAAGAAAAATGTCAAAAGTCTGCACCATTGCCTGGGTCCACGGCCTTGTTCAGGGCGTGGGGTTCCGCTACAGCACCCAGCGCGAAGCGGTTGAGCTTGGGCTAACGGGATACGCGCGAAATATGGACGACGGCAGCGTTGAGGTGGTCGCCTGCGGCGAAGCGGAGCAGGTCGACAAGCTGGTGGCGTGGCTGAAAGCGGGCGGGCCGCGCAGCGCGCGGGTTGATAAGGTGTTAACGGAACCGCATCAACCCGGGCGGGAATACGTAAACTTCGGGATTCGGTATTAAATACACTTCACCGGTTTTGGCAGGCCGGCAATTTTGGTGGCCTGTTTTGCCGGGCCTTTCGGGAACAAACGATACAGATAGCGGCTGTTGCCTTTCTCTTCGCCGAACTTACTGGCCATCGCTTTAACCAGCATGCGGATCGCCGGAGAGGTGTTGAATTCCAGATAAAATTCGCGGACAAAACGCACCACTTCCCAGTGTTCGGGGGAGAGGGTAATCGCCTCTTTTTCAGCAATCACTTCCGCCAGCGCTTCGCTCCACTGGGCACTTTCTTTCAGATAACCGTCGTTATCGGTCTCGATCTCTTTGCCTTCAAAACTTAACATAGTCATTCACGCGTCAGTCAAAAACCGCAGCAGTGTAACAAAAAACAAAGCCCCGCATAAGCGGGGCCAGGTTCACAGCGCCGTAACTTAATCGCGGCTGGCGAAGCCCAGGATGCTCAACAGGCTGACGAAGATGTTGTACAGCGACACGTACAGGCTCACGGTGGCGCGGATATAGTTCGTCTCACCGCCGCGAATGATGTTGCTGGTTTCGAACAGGATCGCGCCTGAAGAAATCAGAATAAACACGGCGCTAATCGCCAGATGCAGGGCAGGCAGCTGCAGGAAGATGTTTGCCACCATACCCACCAGCACCACCACGACGCCCGCCATCAGCATACCGCCGAGGAAGGACATGTCCTTACGGGTGGTCAGCACGTAGGCCGAGCAGCAGAAGAACACCAGCGCGGTACCGCCCAGCGCCAGGCCGATAAGGTCACCCATACCGGCAGACAGATACGCATTCAGCATCGGCCCCAGGATGTAGCCCAGGAAGCCGGTGAAGGCAAACGCGGACAGAATACCGACGGGCTTGTCAGCGGTTTTGTAGGTCAGGAACATCAGACCATACATACCCACCAGCGTCAGGATCAGCCCCGGAGACGGCAGCATCAGCACGGTGCTGGCGGTCGCGGTGATCGCTGAGAATGCCAGCGTCAGGCTGAGCATGAAATAGGTATTGCGCAGCACCTTGTGGGTGCTGAGTAGCGATGTGCGGTCGCGTGAAGAAGTAATTATACGATCCATGAGTCACTCTCTTATGACAGATGTAATTAGTGGAAAGAATAGGAAACGGCACGCCAGTATCAAAGTGGTTTTACCCATCTTTACTCAGCACGTTAGCGCTGGAGGTGGTTATTTCTTCTGCAGAAATCCGTTTCACCAGTATGAACAGCGGTTTGCGACTATTAACCAGATCAAGCTCTTATAGGTTACTGAAAAATATTGCGTTATTACAGTTCGAACGCTAAGAGTTATTTCCGGATCGTCATAAAACAGACTATAAGGCGAAGGAAATGAAACCACAAACACGCACTCACTTTACGCTCTCTTTGTTAACCGCAGGGATCCTGTGCGCCAGCACGGCAGCCTGGGCGGCTAACGTGCCGGCAGGAACCGCGCTGGCCGACAAACAGGAACTGGTCAGAAACAACGGCAGTGAACCGGCTTCGCTCGACCCGCATAAAGTCGAAAGCGATGTCGAATTCAATATTATCAGTGATTTATTCGAAGGACTGGTCAGCGTCTCCCCGACAGGCGAAGTCCAACCCCGACTGGCGGAAAAATGGGAGAACAAGGACAACACCGTCTGGACGTTCCATTTGCGTCCGGGCATCACCTGGAGCGACGGCACGGCGATTACCGCTGAGGATGTGGTCTGGAGCTGGCAGCGCCTGATCGATCCGAAAACGGCTTCGCCGTATGCCAGCTATCCGGGCAACATGCATATCGTCAATGCGGCCGATATTGCTCAGGGAAAAAAAGCGCCCGATACGCTGGGCGTAAAAGCGATTAACGACACCACGCTGGAAGTGACGCTCACGCAGCCAAACGCGGCCTTCCTCGCGATGCTGGCGCACCCGTCGCTGGTGCCGGTGGATAAAGTGCTGATTGGCCGCTTCGGCGATAAGTGGACCAAGCCGGAGCATTTCGTCAGCAGCGGGGCGTATAAGCTGTCGCAGTGGGTGGTCAACGAACGCATCGTGGCGGAGCGCAACCCGCGCTACTGGGATAACGCGCATACCGTGATTAACAAAGTCACCTACCTGCCCATCACGTCCGAGGCCTCGGATGTGAACCGCTATAAGGCGGGCGAAATTGACATCGTGTACACGGTGCCGATTAACCAGTTTGCCCAGCTCAAGAAAACCCTCGGCAGCGAACTGGACGTTTCACCTCAGCTTGCGACCTATTACTATGAATTCAATACCACCCGGCCGCCGTTCAACGATGCGCGCGTGCGCAAGGCGCTCAACATGGCGCTGGATAAAGACATCATTGCCGGGAAAGTATTAGGGCAGGGGCAGCGCCCGGCGTGGCTCATCAGCCAGCCGGATATCGGCGGCGTTAAGCTGCAGAACCCGGATTACGCCAGCTGGCCTCTGGACAAGCGCATCGCCGAGGCGAAAAAGCTGCTGAACGAGGCCGGATATAACGCCAGCCATCCTCTGAGCTTCAACCTGCTCTATAACACCTCTGAATCGCACCAGCGCATCGCGATTGCGGCCAGTTCCATGTGGAAGAAAAACCTTGGCGTGGAGGCAAAGCTGCAAAACCAGGAGTGGAAAACCATGCTGGATACCATGCACACCCACAACTTTGACGCGGTGCGGTATGCGTGGATTGCCGATTACGACGATGCGGCGACCTTCCTGAACAACTTCCGCACGGGCGACAGCGAAAACACCAGCCAGTACAGCAATCCGGACTACGATCGGGCGCTGATCGATGCTGCGAAAGCCAAATCAGCGGAAGAGCGGGGTAAGTACTACCAGCAGGCGGAAGATCTGCTGGGGCGTGATGTACCCGCCATTCCGGTTTATCACTACGTCCGTACGCACCTGGTGAAACCGTGGGTAGGCGGATTTACGCCGGATAAGCTGGGGTACTATTTCACGAAAGACATGTACATCAAAAAACACTAGGTCTGTGCTGATAAAATCGTCGATGTGTCGTCAGTTCAACCGATTAAACACGTTTTGACTATTTTTACAGCGAACGAGTGCAGCCACTCTTTACAGCTCGCGGTGAGGTGTTTATAGTTCGCCTCACTTAGGAAGTGTGGCCGAGCGGTTGAAGGCACCGGTCTTGAAAACCGGCGACCCGAAAGGGTTCCAGAGTTCGAATCTCTGCGCTTCCGCCATTTTTATGGCAAAATCAATAACTTACAAAATGTTTTTGATTCTGTCATGCATAAAGTAATGCATTAGAAGCCCGTGTAAAACGGGCTTTTTCTGTATCTAAAATCCGTGTTTTTCATCAAAAATTTATCCAGTCTTAAGCCCTTCCAGCGCAACTAAATCCTTTAAAAGCAGTAATCTGATAACAGAAAACCTGCAGTCCATTTTGTAATACTCGCCAATCTTAAGAACCTACCTGCATGAGATGCTTAGCTGCATGACGTGAATACTGGACAACTTATTGTTCTGTCAGTTAAAACAACTAAAAATGGTAAAAACGGATAGCACAGTAATGAAACGAAGCGAACTCAGGAAAGTACTGGAAGAATGGTTTGATGTTGAACGGTATGAAGCGATAAAGGAACTCACCCTACAGCAATTCTATGTTGAGGTTGAGCGGCGTATATTGGCCTACAATATGCTGATACGTCGGGACACGTTACCGCCTCTGAGCAGAGCCTTATTGGATGATTACCGCTATAAGATCCTCCGAGGCGAAATTTTGTTTAGCGGCGACACATCCACGCAGGGAGATGGGCTTGCCAGAACCTATGCAGTGGTCCCCGTAACCCGGAGCAACGCACAATTATATGCGAAAAGTTTGACACTGATTGGAACCCATCCTGAGACATCCCAGATAAGTCAGTCTGAATACATGTCGGAGTATCTGAAGGAATCCGGTATCAAAAGTCTGTCCTCAATTACCGTCGATATCTTCCTGCAAGAGGCTTCAACCGAAGACATCATCGAACACCTGAAAGTGCTCATTCCCCAATGGAAGAAACAGCTAAAAATGAACGATCCGGCTGTTAGGAAGTATCGCTTTGGCAAAAGCACGTTGAGAAAAATCATCGACTACCGACTCATCCCGATGATGGATCTGATTTTTTGGGGGGCAGATAATAATGATACCAAAATCTCACTTTCATTGATGTCATCGCTGCTGCATGAGAACAGCGAGAAGGACAGGGATGAGGGAATGCTTAAGGTGACTGACTATCCGCTGGCTATGGCGTTGCTGACAGACGAGAACTATCTGAAATCGTTTGAAGATTACATGATGGAAAACAATGTCTTAAAAGACACAAAGATTGTAGATCACGTCAAAGACGAGAAGAAGACGAAAGAAGACAAGTAAAAAAAGGGTTACGTTCGCCCTGAGCGAACGTGATCGCATCCATCCTCAACAATTTTTTTTCTGTTCACATACCCCCATTTTTTTTGAAAAACTCTTTTGCCAACATCCCTAAAACGCCATAAGCGAATTCGCTATTATTGTTCTCGTTGAAACAACAGAGGAAAAAACAAATGAGAAATGAAATCGCAGGTAAAAGATTAATCCGTGTTCCAGAAGTTCTGAGAAGAGTCGGATTTAGTCGAACCACAATGTATGAGCTTATCAAGGAAGGACGATTCCCGGATAAGGTAATCATCGGGGCAAGATCTGTAGCCTTTGTGGAAAGTGAGATTGATGCATGGATTGAAAATACCATTTCCGATTCACGCAGAAATAATAAATAACATAAAAGAGGAAGCGAAAATGAAAGTGAAAAAAATAGAAATAAATGTTAGTAATGATGATACAAAATACTTTGTTCTGAAAAGTGGCGAAGACTATGACTACTATTTGCGATGTATGCATGAATATATGGGGGAAAGGTTCTATCATAACCTTGAAGACGATGGTTATATGGAAGGTGTTTTAAAATCAATAATAGAGAACGGTAAGAAAGATTTTAATGAGTTCTTGAAAAAACATAAATATAAAGCATCGATTAAAAACGTATATTTTGATGAAGTGCTTGTTAACTTGAGGCAGATACATCATGTGATGAGTCACTATATTTTACATACATAATCACTGGCGTCATCTATTCGGCCCCGCAAGGGGCTAATATAAAACTAAATGAATAAAATAAGCATTTAATTATGAGGATATAAGTATGTCTAAAGAAACTGTTATTAAAAATAAATCAACAGAGCTGTTTTATGATCTGGCTTGTAGATCGTTTACAGCAAGCTGGAATCTGTTCATGGAAGTGAATGGTGATGGAGATGCCAATGACTATCTGGATGATCCGGATTTTATGAGTCCATTTATTATTTATGTGATTGACCATATTCAGAATAACTTTGAGAGATTTACCACGCAAGAAGGAAACTGTGGTGATATTAATCAGGTCAACTTTGAACAAGTAGCAGCCTTACTGGTAGGGTATTCAGAAAACTTTAGAAAGTAAGAACTAATCTTGCCCCGGAAGGGGCTAACTATAAACAAAAGGAAAAACAGATGAATAATGATATGACAGTAATCGTAAGTATGTTATGTGAAAAAACACCTAAAGTGATGAACCTTATCCAAGAGAGCTTGGATATATTTATCGCATTAAGAGGTAGCTCTGTCGAAGAAATCATGAATGATAAGACCTTGTTAGATGATTTAAATCGTTATGTAAATGAGACACTGTATGATGAGATGGATGTGGAATATGGTTCTGTAATCATCAAAATAGTATCTAATAAATAGTATTAATACCTTCTCGATATGTATCTAATGTTTAACTTAATAAAAGGAATCAGTATGAAAGAGATTATTTTAAATGAAAGTAATAAAATGGTAGTAGATTTTATCACAAATGTATTACAGGGGTATTGCGAAACGATCTATAGTATCTCTGAAAAACAGCCTGAAACAGCCATGAATATTTTAACAGGGGAAATGTTATCAGAGATACTTTATGATGTGTTGATTACCTGTGAAGTTGAAGACTATGTTAAAAGTGGAAGAGGCAAAGATGTATCTGAGATCAACATGGATAAGTTAAAGGAAACGATTTTATACTGGCATAAAGAGCATATCATTGAACTTGTACTGAAAAACATAAAACCGGATGATGCTGATGAGCGTATATACTGGAAGTTAAAAATGACTGTGAATCAGTTTTGAAAAATGGCAATATTCCCTCGTGCAGAGGGAAATAATCCTGTAATGAAACGGAGATAACCAATATGATTGATGAATTCCATGTTATGTATATGTATAAAAAAATCCAAGCTGAAGCTGCAACGACAGATATGAAAACACTGGAGCAGCTTTTGAAGAAGTTCCGCCAAGTCGTTGCGGAGCGCCGGGAAAAATACTATCTGGAGATTGGTGAGAAAAAGGCACAAAATTTGAGGGCCAAGAGATTACAACAGTTGCTTGAGAAAATGGTGCGTGACCGTGTATCGCCGGAAAGTTTATTCAAATAATGATAGCCCGGACACGAAATGTGGACGAACATACCGGGTAAACTGATAACAGCAATTGTAATAACTCGACTGGTGAAGGTATTGTTAGTTTGTCTAAAGCATACAGGGGTGTTGAACTGATGTGATAGTTGCCATCTGACAAAGTAGTGCCTGAAAGCCTTTCTACTTCCTCAGTGGAGAGAACTGAGTGAGGTTTTGGGCAGACCATTCCATTGCTAAGCTGGCTTTTCATGCTGAGATGGGTTCTGATGAAATTAGAGAGGACTTGCATGGATTTTGAAGAGAAAAAAGAACGAGCCATTTCCATTATGAAAAGCAAGAAAATGTGGAGCAGTAACTATGCCCCCCCTCTGCTACGCCTTGCATGGAAAATGGGTATCAGGATACCTCCGTTGCCTTTCGCTCGATTCTGGCAAGTTGCTTTGTTAATGGGAATACCGATTGGCTCTGTCTGGGGTATACTGATGTGGTTTTTTACATGGAAGGAATCGGGGATGGATCCAACTGATGCTATTGCTAGAAGTTTGTTATTTGACGTTTGGATGGGGATTTCTATGGCGTTGTACCATTGGTGGAGAAGAGTAGCCAATAATCTTCCCGACTGGGATAGTCTTAGATGAATATTCGAATAATTTCCGGGCCAGCTATATTGAGAACAGTGAAGCCCGGATGCGCCGTATCAGTTAGATCGCGAAGTCTTCCAGTGTTTTACCGGCTTCAATAGCAGCAGTGATTGCTTTCGGAGTGCGGCCCTGACCCGTCCAAGTCTGCTCATTACCGTTTTCATCTGTATATTTGTATTTGGCAGGGCGAGGAGTACGAGTCGATTTGGCTTTAGGCTGAGATGAACCAACCGCTGCAAGAAGTTCTGCTGGATCAATACCATCGTCTAACAGTTTTTGACGGAAGGCTTCCAGCTTAGCCTGACGTTCTTCTTGTTCTTTACGGATGGCACTTTCTTCCTCACGACGATCTTCAACGATTGCTGTTAACTTTTCCAGCATCTCTTCCAGAGTTGCCAGATCTGTTTCACGAGCATGTGCGCGAAGTGTACGAATATTGTTCAGTGCCTTGAGAGCTTCACTCATAGTACGTTATCCCGTATTTTAAAATAGATGATTAGTAAAAAAATGTATCCGGTGCTGTTGAAAAATCAAAAACATACAGTTAGTAGATAATATAGTAAAAATTACCGCTTGAGCAATCTAATACATCCCATTTTACACGAAATAACATAGTGTCATTTTTAAAGAGACATTTTTCTACGTTTTTGGCTTGATGAATCGAACTCTGACGAGATTTGAGAGAGTTGCTGAAGACTTTGTTCAACGGAGCGTTGGAATTCCATAGCGGCTTCTGTACGCTGCTTTATGACTAAGGCAATTATTTCTTCATCGCTTTTCTCAAGGAGATTTCTCCTGTAGAGACTATACGTTTCGAGCTTATCAATGTTTTTAGAAGCAAAAGCGGAGGCTTGGTTAACAGGGTTAAGCTCATCAAGAAATTTATCAAGAAGAGATTCCTTTTTTCTGTTCAAACGACGTAGTTCGGTATGTGCTGATTTGAATTTTTGCGCTTTAATGAAAGGAATACTATCAGCACGAAGTTTGCGATATTCTTTTTTGTATTCTTCAATAGAAATGTGATTTTTTAGTTCTTCGACTGTCTTTAAATATTGTATTAAATCATTGTTATCTGTTTTTACGTTTCTCATGAGAATACCTCGTTAATAAATAGTGGATATATTTATATGTTAAGGTATATAGAGAAAGTGTCAAATTAATGAGGGGTTAAATATTTTATTCCTGCCTTCGTTGCATAAAAGTATTAAGGATGTTTTTTCCTTATTGTCCTGTTTTAGGATGCAACTTTTAAATAGGTGTCGATATCAGCCACGTCTTTTCTTGCCGCTTCATTTTCTTTTGTTCTTTTATATACCTTTCGCCGCTTATCGATCTGGACACTGTTTTTAGCATTAGGAACAGCATTATTTTTCTTCTTCTTGCTAAAAACAAAGGCATCTGTGTAGATCTCTTTATTTTCAGTTTCCAAAGATAAGTTTCGTCTTTCTTTCTGTGAAAGATCTGCATAATGCTCTGGATATTGTTCAATATCAGCATTGAGGCTTTTTGCATTACTCAAATGCTCTTTACGTTTTTCATCAAGTTGATGACTCATACCCTTGGCAAAAATATTAGAGTTGATATACAGGTGTCCATGATGTTCAACGAGAATACCTTTTTGTTTTAGCTTTTTGAATATGTTTGACATATTACCGGATGCGATATTCAACGCTTTACAGAGTGATGACTGTGAGAGGTTGATTAGGTTTCCAAACTCCATATATTCTAAGATATAAGTCAACACGCGGAATTCATTCTTAGATATATCCAGATCAGAAAAAACACGAAAGTTTGAAGTAAAAGTAAAAACATAAGGCTGTGCAAATGAGATCGCTTTATCTTCTTCTGTTGCAATAACGGTGGTTGATTTTATATCTTTGTTTTGTAGCAAGTGTCTTGCGATATCAATCTTTTGCTCTGTGGTTAATGTTTCAAATAAGCGAAGTAGTTCAGTGTCATTAGTATTCATATTATTCTCTCTTATAGTTTTTATTATGCCTATTTTAATACTATGCAGAAAAATGAAAGTCAATAGTAAAACTATAAATAAAATAGAACTTTTATTATTATGACATTGCTATATGTTAAAAAAACTATGTTTAAACATAGATCCCGCTATGTTTAAACATAGGACGATTCTATGTTTAAACATAGGGAACTGCTATGTTTAAACATAGGAAAAAAAGGTGTGAAGCCTTGGTTTTATTGGGCTGGGACAGTGCTTATAATTAAATAATTAGTAAGAAGTTAAGAGAGTCTAGCTTTCCTTTTACCGTATGTGCAGAGAGTTTTACGTAAAAATATGTGGTTTTCTGGAGAGTTATTTGCAGCGAAGTGATTGTTTCGTACAATCACGTAGCGCTGCTGATGTTTCAGGAATACCGAAATTGTTTTACCTTTATTTTATTGGCGGCTGTCGCCGAAATTCTTTATGGATAAATCCATCATTAACAGGGATAAACACTGTTTCAGCAATGTGATTGTTTTGAACAATCACTAAGTGCTGCTTCTCTGTATATAGTTTTCCTATACGATTAAGAGCAAATGCTATATGTTTTAGTGTTAATACTGTTATGATATATAGGATCATATATATCTTATTATAATTAAAAGAACAGAGATTGATCCTTTTGGCTTTTCCCTCAAACATAGCAAATACCATTGTTAAAACGTTAAATATATTTTACAGCGTTAGGGCGTAGCCGTGCGTCAGCACATGAGCTTTAGCTCATAAGATAAATATTTTTTCAAAAGAATAAGAAAAAAACAGGTAAAGCGTTAATTAACAAAAGTTAAATTTGATCTTCACCAATCTTATATGGTATTAAATAATAAATAAGAAGGAAAATAAATGATGAACAACATTAAGATTATTACACTCTTTCATGCAAATGAAAAAATACCATTTATAACTTGTATAGTTAAAAATGTTGAAGAGAATGAACAAGGAATAAAACTCACTTTGGAATATGGTGATAATATCCATGTCAAAGATTATGGCTATTTCTTCTTATCAGAATCAGCAAATGAGTTTGATCAGGAACGAATGATTAATACATACAGAAGATTGATTTCTGAACTCAGCCAAGTTAGCGAAGAAACAATAGAGTCCTTAGTTCCGAAGATATCGAATAATATGAAAACCAATTTCCCGGCAAGTGGTGTGAGTGCTTTGGAAGATGATTGAAAAATCTGAATGGTAGCTACCATTCCATATGAAACAGTATATTAAAACATGCGTTGCATACAGGTTTTTACAACACCATATCTGAAGATAGCTACATTACCTGAGATCTAACAATCCCTGTCTGCGTAATGGTCGACAGGGTATTATCTGTTCCGACCTATACCTTTCTATCTCCATCCATGTGCAAACAGCTACTGACATGGCTCTTTGTGTACATTACATGTCTTATTGATCGATATAAAAGATCAATAAACTGCATTTGATAGATTTTAACTATCAAATTAGCGTCAATTGATCGGTGTTTTAATTGTTTATATCGATCGATTATAGATATATGATAGTTTTAATCTATCAAATGATTTGAATTCGATCGATACAAACGATATGACGAACAGAAAAATAAATTGAATCCTATCAATTGATTAATGCTTTTTTACAGCCCAGAGAGACCAACCTATGGGTAGGGCTGTCTTTGACATAAAGTTTCCACACATTGGGGATAGATATGAAATTACGGATAGTGATGCCACTGGTACTGTCTGCTGCCGCACTAACAGGATGCCAGCAGCTCAACGACGGCGTGAATACAATTAATGGAGCAATCAGCTCGTCGTTGTCTTCAGTAGGTAAAGCGCTGGGGAGAACAGCCACCACTCAAAGCCTTGGCCCGGTATCATCTGTATCTGGCCTTGGTGCTGTTTGCAAAGACTATGAAGAAAATGCAATGGCAGCAGAAAAGAAATGGACAGGCAAAAGGATCTCTATCATCAATGCCACTGTTCTTGAAGTTACGAAGGGCAGAAGTGCCAGCGATATGATGACGGGAATGCCCAAAACAGCCCCTAACTATTACCTTTTATTTAAAACCTCTGATACGAGTTACTGCGGCGGTATGGTCTGGCTGGATTACTACTCTGGTATTGATGATGCAGTTCTTACTTATAAGAAAGGGCAGAAAGTCAGCGTCACCGGAACGGTAAACAATTTCGAAGTCCGTGGGTTCGCTACCGTCAACAATGCCGATATGCCAGTTCGTCTGGTTGTTCTGAAAAACGGCACAATCAATCATTAATTCCGGGATAACACTATGCGTAAAATTTTACTCGTGGCGGGTCTTGCTGTTCTTGTATCGGGATGCGGTGAAAAAGGCGATTTTAAGAAAGCGATCAACGCGAAACTATCACAATCAAAGCTGTGCTACTCCCTGCAGGACAACGACATTGTATTCAATAAAGGTTTTCCGATTAAGGTTAACCGTGGCTACCGTTCTGCCAGATACAGTGCCAGTGATGAAATCCTTAAGGGACTTGTTGAACAAGGGCTGCTCACTGTTTCACAACAGGCAAATGGCTTTAGCAGTGTTGATGTTCTGGAAGTAACTGACAAGGGCCAAGAGGTTGAGTTTTGGAACCGTGAGAATGGTGCCTGCGTCGGTCATCGGGAAGTTACTGAGATAAAGGAATGGACCGAACCGGGAAACGGTAATCAGAAAGTTGTTCGCGTATCTTATACATGGAAGTTGGCGGATGTTCCTTCATGGGTGGACAAAAAAGCGTTCTCCAGCGTCAAGGGTATGAATGAACCTGAAGAGAGCATGATTAATCTTGTTAAAACCAGCAATGGCTGGAAAGCGCTCTAAGGGGTCTATCATGGAAAACAAAACTATCCAGTGTCCTTTTTGCTTGAAAGAGAGCCAGCGCGGTGTTCATGTCTGCACCGGCTGCATGGCGACTGTTTTATATGGGGCTTATCCGCAGTGGTATGCTTTCGTGGTTATATTGCTTACCTTTGGCCTGTCTATATTGATCGGAATGTCTGCGGGGATTGCTGGGGCTACTATCAGCCTACCAATAATTGCTATTGTGGCTTTTATAGCTGGTAAGGCGATCTTCTCTGATAATGTTGTGTTCAGGAGGAGGATGTAAAACCCCCTTACTGTAAGTGCAAAAAAACCATGTCTGCGGATGTAGATGTGGTTTTTTATTGCATAATAAATAATTTTATATTCCAAAATGATATATGTGATATGTTGCCTGTCAGGCAACACTTGGCTATTATCAAATCATGGACGAACGAACTCGTTTGTCTTTGCTCTTTAAAAACCTCTAGGATCGGTAAAGGACTGAGTGAAATTTTCAGTCAACCATTTCTCCAATACGAGACGTGGCCCATGTCCCTCTTCATTGTGATCGTAACTTTATGCGAAATGTATGTAGCAATCGTATATCTACGATACGGCATTGTTTAATGCTGAAATGGCGGGGTATCCAATCAGTTGTGTTGGATGGGTGTTGGCTGGCTTTGTCTACGGTGTGCAACACGATCCACAGGACATTTTGGCGGGGATGCAAGTTGCATCGTGTTGTTAAAATGAGAGGTTTTTATGAAAGATGTTTTAGACACTTTGCGCCGAGTGCGTGAGAAGAGCAAACACACTGTAGACAATAGCTCTTTGAAAGAACTGGATGATGCAATACAAGCCCTTGAAGAGAGAATCAGGGAAAATTCAAAAGGCTGGTCTGCCTTAGATTATCTTCCCTATGTTGCTAGGATCTTGGCTGTAGTTAAGTTTCTACACGGTGATTCTGATATTCATTGATTTCTACCTACTAAGGAGATTTGTTATGTATCCATCTTCATTTTTTGAACGAGCAGCCAGCCATGTCAATCCCATTATCTGAGGTACATTATGTTAGATATTGGTTCAACCATTAAACTATGCCGTGAAGCACGTAAACTCACACTACAAGAACTATCAGATAGAACGGATTTAACTAAATCTTATTTATCTCGTATAGAAAACAATCAAAGAGATCCTACTATTACAGCGTTAGAAAAAATATCATTAGCGCTACACATTCCACTAAATATCATTATCCTTCTTTCTGAAAGTGAAGAGGCAAATGATGAGTTTTCTGATATCAATAATATGCTCAAAAAAACTATAATGGATACGTTAGTTAATGCATAAAAATTGGAGTTATTCAAACAGGCCACTTGCTAATATAGAGTCTCTATTAAAAATGCTAGAAACAAACGAAGAGAGGCTCGCTTATGTTTTAAAAAACAAAAAGAAATTTTTCAAAACGGTACCAGTATTAAGAAAAGGAAAAAAAAGAACGACGTATAAAGTGGTTGGGGAGTTATTAAAAATACATGAGCTTATTAAACAGCGTGTTTTTTCGGGGATATCACTCCCGGAGTATATTACTGGAGGTAGGAAAGGAGTCAGCTATATAGATGATTGTATATCACATCGGAATAAGTCAATTATCATTCAAGAAGATATGAAGGATTTCTTTCCTTCTATAAAAGAAGATCTGATAGCTAAAGCATTTCAATATTACATGAACTTCTCTCCTGAAGTTTCTTCATTAATAGCCAATCTGTCAACACTTGAAGGCTCACTTGTTCAAGGAACTAAATTAAGTACTGACATTGCCAACTTGATATTTTTAGAAGAGGAGGCTCTTATCAGTGCAGAAGTCGGAAAAATAGGTGGAAACTACACGAGATATGTCGATGATATAACTATTAGTTTCGAATCAGAGATTAATAATGAAGATATTTCAAAAATAAAAACAATGATTTTGTCAATGGCGCTAAAAAGTGGGGTTAGATTAAATAGACAGAAATCAAAAGTTTTGAGGAATGGTCAGTCCAAAATTGTACATGGTGTAAAAGTAATCAAAGAGCTTAGGCCAACACAAAAAAGAAAAGATAATATAAGGATGTGTCTTTTCAATTTGAAGAAAAAAGTGATTGAAAAGGAAAGTGTTATGGATGTTCTTATTTTGTATTTTAAAATTAGAGGGTTAGCAAATACCTTAAAGCAGCAAGGTGATAAAAATCATGCTGAGTATATAGAACAAGCCAAACAGTTAGTTGCTGGTGTTGACAGAAAGGATGCAATAAAATCAATCAGGGAGATGAGAAAGGTTAAGGATATCAGGAAGTTAAGATCATTATATTCAAAGTTAAAACCATTAGGTAATTCATCTAAAAGTATATCTGCTATTTTGGATGTTGAATATAAAACCTGCAAATGTAAGCTAAATAGCTAACTGATCGATAAATTATGGGGGGTTACATTATTTATCAACACGATAACCGCATGGTCTCAATCGTGGTGAATTACAAATATGGCTCATTTCTCGTAATCTGCGGGTGAAGTATAGACCCAGTCCGCTTAATAAAAGATGTGGTTTTTTGTTACACGTTTATCATGTTCAATGCCAGTGGTATCGTGTTTCATTAACTGGAGTTTTTGTGGTGAATAAAAAATGAATAACAGACTTAATCAGCTATACATCAAAAACAATGATATTATTAATGAATATAGGAAAAAACATTCAGATAAAAATCTTCATGGACCACTTCTTTTAAATATCAGTAATTATTCATCTCAGAAGATAAAATTGATGGTTGTAGGGCAAGAGACGTTCGGCTGGAATAAATCTCTCTCAATAGTAGAACAGCGAACCACTTATCAAGATTTCAATTTTGGATCATCATACTACAGTAGTGCTTTTTGGAATGTAATTAGGAAAGTTGAAAGATCACTAAGTATTGAGCCATATGCTATTGCGTGGTCTAATCTTAATAGATTTGATGTTGATTGCGGCTCACCTGATCGTACAGAACTTGCACAAGATATTGCTTCGCTAGACTATCTAGTTAAAGAGGAAATTAGTATTCTTAAACCCGATGTATGTATATTTTTTACGAATCACAAGTATGATAAAAGACTGAGAGACTTATACCAAGATTTAGTTTTTGATAATATTCATGGATTGCCAAAGAAACACTTTACAAAATTAAATCACCCAGATCTTCCGAAGCATACACTTAGAGCGCCGCATCCTAGAACAATTAGAACGCAACGATGGGAAGATGATTTTATTATGGCTGTCTCACAATTTAAAAATAGTTGATTGGCAATATATTATTTTAATAATACATGCCAAGTAAAAAAGAAGATATGGTAATGACTCCGAAAAACCAGTACATACATAAGTAAAATATTCTTCTAACCTGAATGCAGGGGGATTTCTATGAAACGATCACGTTTTACTAACATTCAGATCATCACCATTCTCAAAGAGGCAGAGGCGGTACCCCGGTGCCTGAATTGTGCCGGGAGCATGGCATCAGAAGTACCTTTTTTTATAAATGGTGCTCAAAGTTTGGCGGGATGGACGCGGCACTGATGAGCAGCTCTGAAAGAGCTTGAAGAAGAGAACCGTCGGCTGAAAAAAATGTATGCCGATGAGCGTCTGAAGGCCGAAATTATTCAGGAAGCGATGGCAAAAAAGTGGTGAAGCCATCAGACCGGAAGCGGATGGAGCAGTATGCATCAGAACACCGGGAGATCTGTATCCGTCTGGCCTGTTAGCTCTTTGTTGTCAGCGAATGTTGCTACCGCTGCAGGCGCTTACTGAGTCAGACGTCGTTCGCCACGGGGTACTGGTGCTATGATCGGCATCGCTCAGTCCGGTTGGTGATTTTGGTTGGTTTGGCGATTGATCAGATCGCACAATTCGGGCTGAGTTCCCTTTAAGTGATCTATTATTCCGCGCAGCTATTTAGCGAAAGACGTGCAGTATGGTAAATTGGACTGTCTATTTTTCATTCCCTGAGAGTGTGAGACGAGGTTGATAGTGAAGTATATAGGCATTACAGACCATGCAAGGCTTAGAGTCAAACAACGTACAGTACTTTCTACAGATGATGTAATGTCATTACTTTATAGCAGTTCCTATGTGAATTTGGGTTCTAAGCCGGGAATTCAAAAAGCGCATTTGTTGATATACAGTAATATCGAAAATGCTTGGTTTGTTGTAGTTCGGGATGTTTTGAATGGTGATGTGATTACGTTTTTGACAGAGGATTATCACGTTAATCTATTCGGAAAAATAAGTGATGTCGATAAAAAGGAAGCATATGAAAAAGCAACAAGACATTCATCTCAAAGTAATGGGGGAGAGTCGAAAAATATAAATATCTCTTTGAGTTTTGTCGATTGCTATGGGGCAGTAAAAACAAAAAAAATAAAATCCTTTCCTTATGATGGAAAAAATATATCAAAGGATGCTTTTTTGTTGTCTAAGGATTTTAAAACGTTAGTTAAACAAGTTAAGAGTGGTGTTGAAAGTGGGGAGGTTGGAGACGTCTTTATCGGTACTAATTATGAACCAGTATACTTGAAGGTCGCATATAGTAAGAGTGACTATGTTATTATTGATATTTGATGTTCACTCTTACTTTTATGTTAGCGATTCTTCAGCTCATTACATGTACTACATGGTGTAAATCCTATGGCATCAAGTATATCACTTGAATATGCATGGTTTGTTATCTTATTTATTTTTGTTATTTTTTGGAAGATTTCTGCTTTTACAGTTTCTTTTAAAAGATGCCAATCGCAGATTGTTTTATGTTCGTCTGGTCCCATTTTTCCCTCGTTAAGAAGTTTGTCTCGCAGATGTGACGCAGCACCGAATTTCTGTACTATCCTTTTGTTATTCTGATAAAAAACGAGAGCGTTTGAGATGCTTTTTGCACACGGTTCTTGGTCTGACTCAAGAATGCTGAGCATATCTTGAGTGTTCGCCTTCCCACTGTTTCTGTGATGCATTTTACCTATGGAATTAATGTTTGTACCAAATTTAATGTTGGCGCTAAAATAAAACACATCTGGATTGGTGGTAAATGTTGTGATATTTTCAATGAAAAACTTTCTGTACTCTTCTATTGATTTTTCAGGTATTTCATCTGGGATTGTGAAGTTTTGATAGTCCGATGTTATTTTGGGACAGTTATCGTAGTAATGATATGTCTTATGACGACTTATAAAAACGACCCTTTCTCTCATTGCTGCATTGGTAATTAGTTTTCTTTTTTTTGTTTTTATGGTTTCAGGTGTTTCATTATTTAGAATTTCATTAATTGGGTAATGATTCCAACTTACTGATAGTGTTTTATGTTCAGATAATGCCCGATGACTTTGTCATGCAGCTCCACCGATTTTGAGAACGACAGTGACTTCCTGCCCAGCCTTGCCAGATGTTGCCTCAGATTCAGGTTATGCCGCTCAATGCGCTGCGTATATCGCTTGCTGATAACGTGCAGTTCTCCCTTCAGGCGTGATTCATAAAGCGGCCAGCCATCCGTCATCCATACCACGACCTCAAAGGCCGACAGCAGGCCCAGAAGACGCTCCAGCGTGGACAACGTGCGTTCACCGAATACGTGCGCCACAACCGTCCTCCGTATCCTGTCATACGCGTAAAACAACCAGCGCTGGCGTGATTTAGCGCCGACATAACCCCACTGTTCGTCCATTTCCGCGCAAACAATGACGTCACTGCCCGGTTGTATGCGTGAGGTTACCGACTGCGGTCTGAGTTTTTTAAGTGACGTAAAATCGTGTTGAGGCCAACGCCCATAATGCGTGCACTGGCGCGACATCCGACGCCATTCATGGCCATATCAATGATTTTCTGATGCGTACCGGGTTGAGAAGCGGTGTAAGTGAACTGTAGCTGCCATGTTTTACGGCAGTGAGAGCAGAGATAGCGCTGATGTCCGGCAGTACTTTTACCGTTACGCACCACGCCTTCAGTAGCTGAACAGGAGGGACAGCTGATAGAAACAGAAGCCACTGGAGCACCTCAAAAACACCATCATACACTAAATCAGTAAGTTGGCACCATTACCCATTAATTGCAATCATATTTCCAAGCGAAGATATTTCTGATTTTGTAAGGATTGCTGCTTTTGAATATCCATGTATGATCTTCTCAATGGCGCTACATGCTTTTGATGTAATGTCATAATCTATTTCTAAAACACCTGAAATTGAGTAAAGAGTACTTTTTGTCACAAATACATTCATTGCATTTACCCTTGTTCACTGCGAAGGAATGCCTCTATTTATCATAAAAACTATCAACTATTAAAGTATTTTTAGTTCTATAAACCATTGTATGGGCGTTTCCCTTGAGACCGTAGGCGAAAGCGCGATGTGGAGTGGTAAGTTTAATGATGATAAAAACTACGATAAGGGTGAAACTTTGTTAGAAGAGGATGTGGCAGGGATGGTGTAAGATTCACACTGTGACCTATCTGGATCATGCATGGTATGGTTTGGGATACAAATGCTTTTATATTAAACTGCTTTAAAATCAATTATATAGAGCCATCTTTCCTTAGTGTGAAAACTGTATAAATAATTGACAAAAAGAGATTTTTGGCTTAAATTTGTTCAAGAGTTATAGGAGGTTATTATGCTGAGTTTAAAGGCCAAAGAACATCAAATGCTGCTCAAGCGTGGTGCGCATATTGACGAGTCGGATCTGATCAAAGCACCTGTTTGTAATGGCACAAGAGAAGAGCGTTTACAGTCTCTTTTAGAGTGGCAACGTCATGTTGCAAAAACAGTTCTTGGTGAAGATCAAGAGGATATCCCTCATCTTCTTTATAAATAATGGATTATGCGCTAATTAAACATGCCTGCTATCGTTTATTATCATCCAGAGTTTATTAGTGGTAGTTATCGAGGAGAGAAATTTTGTGATTTCTCTCTTTTGACTAATGATTTTACTTCGAATTGTGAAGCTGTCCTTTTATCACTATTTGTCCTTGATGTTGAAGATGGAAAACTTCTTAGAGGGAAAAATAAGCCATCTTGGACTGATACTAATGGTGATGAAATATCAATCCTTGTAGGATATAAATCAGGCCGTCATTGGCATTATCATATTGGACCATATAATCCTAACTCAACATATACTCAAGCCAAGATCCGTGATTTAAATATGTCAGGGGCAACATCCGCAGCAGTTATTCATTACAGATGGTATGATCCTACAACTAAGAAAAAGTTAATAATATTATCTTTTGGTCCGGGACACCGTAAATTTCCCAAAACCAGAGACTTGCCTAATCATTTAAATTCTAGAGGTGGACTTATCA
This sequence comes from Enterobacter sp. QK-SA4, assembly GCF_056856775.1. NCBI lineage: Bacteria > Pseudomonadati > Pseudomonadota > Gammaproteobacteria > Enterobacterales > Enterobacteriaceae > Enterobacter > Enterobacter sp. QK-SA4. The sequence continues at coordinate 3,067,960 of NZ_JBXFXH010000007.1, read as the reverse complement.
GCTTTGCTAAACTTATCAAAGCTATCACGGATAAATGATATTATAGTTTCTTTCTGTTATAGCTCTACGAATCTGAATCTCTACCTCGTGATCTCGGTGGTCTAAACTTTGGATAGCTATTCTTTCTCACCTGTTCAGGTGGTATGGATGGAGTGAGATCCATAATGTGATCATGTTCTGGCTGATCCTGCTTAAGACGACTTGGAAAACGCCTAATTTCATCAGATGTTGGTTTGTAGTCATCCTTGTTAAATCTGGCACGTCTTTCATGCTCAGCGCGTGGGACGTAGATGCCTTGAACTTCATCAAAGACATAGTTTTCAGAAATACGCTTATCGTGTTCCGCATCGACTGAAACAGGGGCTGGCTTCTTCTTGGCCCAGATGAATTTCTCTCTTATATAATCTGCTACCAGTAAGGTGAAGCGCTTGAAGATCCCATCCTGACGGGGTTTAACCTGCTTTCTCTTACTTTTAACAGGAGCGCGTTTAAGTGCTCTTGCCGTTGAAGTGGATGGGGTTTTCAGTGTAGTGCGTGTATGAGGCGCAGGAGCAACCAGTACAGGTTTCTGCGAAGCTCTACCTGTGTTATCCGGGATAACAATTTCCTCCGGTTCAGCCAGTGCATGAACCCTAAAGCTGGCAACATCAACCACGATGTCTAATGGTAGATCTTTAAAGGTAAAGTAGGCTTCGTCAGCTTCTTTTTTCAGCTCATCACGTATCGCTTGCTCTGCAGCACGTTGTTCCTGAGCGGCAACAGTGCCCCAGCGGTCACGAGGAATATGAAGTATTGGATCGCGGTTTGTTTCAATAGCTTTAGCCAGCCAGATTGCTTTCTCTTCGTTTGTAGCAGCAGCCGTAGCCTGTTCAAGGGCTTCCTCATACTGAACCCTGATAGAACGGTGATCAATGCGTTCATCGTGACCATACAGCTCAAGGAAGCCATTACAGATTTCCTGCCAGCCCTTACGCCAGCTATCAAGCATTTCAGGCTTATCCCACTCACGGACTTTTTTACCAAAGCCGGTAGAAAGAACCTCACGGGTTGTTCCCATGATATGGATATGCGGGTTATGACCATTGATATCGTGGATAACAACATCAGCAATGATGCCTTGCTGGGTAAAGTGCTCAAGAACAAAAGCTGTAGTCAGTTCAATGTTCTGTTCTGGTGTTAGATCGGCGGGGAGGGCAATTTTAAACTCTTTGGCAAGACGCGCATCTTTTCTCTTCTCTGAAGCCTCAACAGCGTTCCAGAGTGTTTCACTGTCAACAATCAGGTCAGGAGGGGTATGTTCAGGTGCAAAAATCTGCGCAAAGGCAAGGTCCTTTTTATGTGCAGTTTTGCGACCGCAAATTTCACCTGTTCTGTTATCGAAGAAAACTTTACGATGACGATATGCAGCAGAGTTAACTGAAGACTGACCTTCGCCTCTGCTGATGTTCTCCATTTTAAAACTGTATATCGCCATCCAAGTATTCCTCAATGCCAAATGCTGCTTTTCGTTTTACGTAAGGAAAACGCCGGGGTTGACGTTGACCTTGATTTTGTTTCCGAAGGAAACGGTTTTAGCCTGCGGCAGGCAACCGTCGGTAGACCCCACGGCATTAGAGCGAAGCGATAATGCGTAAGTGGGCATTGCTTTATTTTTTATCGCCATAAATGGCTCAAAAATAACGGCAATGTATAAGGCTTGCCTTTATTAATTAATACTAAATATATGAACATCTGTAAAACAAATCGCCGAATTAAGCGGCGCTATCTGTATGGGCGGGCGAAGTATTCCGCGATATTACCCTGATTGGGTTTTGATGGCGTCCGTAGGACAAAAAGAGTGTTAATTTATCCCGCCGTAAGGCGGGAAAACACTAAAATATAAAAAACAGTTAAAAATAAGGATGGCTTCCCTGTTATATAATGAACAGGTGAAGATCAAAAACTAGGGTGGAAAACCGAAAGGTGAAGTGAAAATCACTAAAAAACAAAAATAAGTAACGCGGAGAGTATTAGATATTTTAGTTAGTAATTGCTATCACTTGTGTTGCATAAATTACAAAGTGCGCGATTTAGGTTTTTGTTGACTGGAAATCGTAAGGATATGGCCTAAGCTCAGTGTGCATCACTCCTTAAATAATTTGATAAAATTGGAATGATGAGCATCTTATTAATTACATACAGCAACTATAAGGAGGTTGAAATGTCAGACCATCGAGTGTTATGCATCAATAAAAGCAACCGTCAGAGTGCCCATGAGAGGATAACTCATATTGGTGGCAAGAACGATAATGGCACAAGCTGGAGGCTCACGCAGCAAGAGGCTATAAGCGGAATCGAATCTGGGAAATGGAGATTTTATGTTAATGCAGGAGGGCATTCAGTGTGGGTGATTGTTGCTGTTAGTGCTTCTGGTAACAAATACTTGAAAACTCAAAATGATGGTGAACAGCCTAATAATCTTTTGAGTCTTCCTGAGTGCGCATAAGTGTTAAAAAAAGGGCCTTTTGGCCCTTTCTTACTATTCCATTATCACTTCTGAGAATAATCAGCAATAGAGATGTTTTCAAATTTCATTAAAACACTTGGAGATATGTGATCAAATTTTATCATTATACTATTGATTAATTTATTAATTATGCTAATTGGTGTTAAGGAAATAAATACAAGGAGGTTTAATGTATAAAAATAACGATGAAGCCATCGATCTTGAAGCAAAACGATTACTTGATAACGGAATCTATACCGATCTAAAACAAGCGTATAGTGAAGCAGAAAAGATAATAACAGAAGTACGAGTTGAATTTAAAAAGAAGCAGGAAAGGAAACATTTCCGATCTCGGATAAAATCAATAAAACGAGCACTTTCAGATGATGAGTTCAGAAGTAATATTCCTTACAATCATAGGCATCAGTGGAGAAAAGAATGAATGATGATAAAATAAAAAACACCTATCTAACTGGCAATGTTTTTCAGAATGATAGAAACAGGCCGGAAATTAAGAAAACACTTGAGCAGAAAATTGCTGGAGCGCAAAATAAATTAAATTACCTTAAAGCAAAAGAAAAAAGAGACAGCAAAAAAGAAAATACGCGACAAAAAATAATTCTTGGTGCAGAAGTTGCCAAGGTTTTAAACTGTGATATAAGTGAGGTAGATAAACAATTACTCTTTGGTTTGCTGTTAGAAGTTCCATCTTTACATACGCACGATATCGAACGGTATAAAGTAAATGGACAAATCTACATTGAAAGAGTTCTCAAGAAGTTCAGGCCATAAAGTCATTTCACGTCCGAACAGCTCTCCTGCTTAAAACTTGTTTTAGGCTGGGGAGCTGTTGAGCAAGCCCCAGAGGGCGCGGTAGGTTATTTTAGTATATTTATTTACATTGTTTTAATGTGTGCAAATGAAAATTGATAATGGGAAATTAATTTTTTAATATTTAAACTGGAGGCTATATGAATGATGGTAATGAAAAGAGAGTGATGGTATTAATGAGGAGAGAACAGATTAAGCTTTTGGAATGTTTTTTTAATAAAATGCTTAAAGATGGAATAGACCCAAGGTTTATAGGGAGGAGAATTTCAGATATATATACAGAGAACAAAAATAGTAAAACACGAAAGATATTGTGTAACGTCTTTTCCAGAATGAATCCTGAAGAACTTAAATATTTAATATACTATCTAAGATATAGACACCATGAAAAGCATGTACTTTTTTACAGTAATGAAAGATCATCGATTGCAAAATTAATACTTGAGCAAGTAGATGAGGCTGGAGGTGATTTTGTTATGTACCGTAATACGCTAAGAGATTCGTTTACTGATATAACAGCTCCATTTGAGGTATACAGTAAGGACTTTCGCCCTTACTGATTAATTTCAAGATTTAGAAAAAGAATTCTTGCGTGATCTCTTTTTTTCTATTTTATTAATTTCATTTTTTTCATTTTGTATAGCAACTTTATCGAGGGCAATTATTTCTTCTTCAGCATCACAAAGGCGTGTATAACGCTCTGGAAGCATCTTTTCATCTAATAGATCGTAGATAGCCCATTCTATCGGCTTGATTAGTTCAGAATCTTCTATTTTTTCGTATTTTACAACAATAGCTATATAACGAGACATAATGAAACCTCATAAAAATTTAATTTTCATTTTGATGATACACCCCAGCTAACAGGGTGTACCATACATTACATAGCAAAGTCTTCCAGAACCTTACCGCTTTCCAGTGCAGCTGCAATCACTTTTGGTGTTCGCCCCTGACCTGTCCACGTTTTCTCATCGCCATTTTCGTCGATGTATTTGTACTTTGCAGGACGAGGAGCACGGACAGCAGCAGGACGTGATGATTTAACATTACCCAGCAGCTCAGACGGGTCAATGCCATCTTCAAGCAGTTGCGCACGCAGGGCTTCGATTTTGCCCTGACGTTCAGCATTTTGTTGCTTTGCGATTGTTTCCTCTTGGCGTCTGTCTTCGACAATAGAAGTTAATTTCTCCAGCATCTCTTCAAGTGTAGCCAGATCTGTTTCTCGTGCCTGAGCGCGAAGGGTACGGATGTTATTAAGTGTTTTAATAGCGTCAGTCATTACCTTTTATCCTGAATGTTTAAGATCATAAGCAGGATAACATACAAAAGACGATAATGGATAAAATTACGCCTCCTAATTTTTATTGTTAACGGTTTTTTATGGATTACATCTTAACCAACCTTGACCTCTTTTTTATTTTTGTTAATTGATACGTACGTGAAATAAAAAAAGGACGATGAAAATGAAAAAACAAAATAAAAAAGGGTTCTCTTTGCTGGAACTTGTTTTGGTGCTGGGTGTGGGTAGTATGATGGCGTTTATGCGCTTTCAGGATATGAAGAATGAGCAAGACACGGTGATTGCTAAGGCTGTTGGACAACAAATGAAACAGATGGGGGAGGCGGTCAATGGTTATATCAATATCCGCTATGACAAGCTTTCTACGCTGACGGCGAGCAGCAGCCAGTCAAGTGATCCGGGTCCAAGAACGTGTGATAGTTCTGGTTGTGAAATCACTTACCAGACACTTATTAATGAAGGATTATTGCCAGTATCATATACCGGGGTAAATGCCCAAAAATCATCTTATAAGATACTGCTAAAACGTACAGGAACCACACCTAACTATGTTATCAATGGACTTATTACAACGACTTTACCTTGGAGTGAGGGTGGTAAATATCGCTACGACTTATTAGGGAAGGCTATGCAGGAAGCCGGTATTGATAGCGGAATGACACAATCAGCAACTGTGGCATCAGGGCTGCAGGGGGCGTGGAAAGAAACATCAACAGATTACAGTAATATCAACAGTGCAGGTCTTATGGCCTATCGTGTTGGATATGATTCAGCGATGTATTCTGTTTACTTGCGTCGTGATGGGACACTCCCTATGACAGGTGATCTGAATATGGGTGGGAATGACATTAATAATGCGAAAGATATCACCGCAACAGGAACTACGACTTCTGGTATATTACATTCAACAGGTGATACTAATGTTGGTGCAAATCTGAATGTTTCAGGAAATACGCAGGTAAATGGCACAATAAACTCAAACAATACGGTATCAGGTGCAACAATCACTTCCCGTGGGGAAACTTACACTCAGAACTGGTTCAGAACATTGGGTGATACAGGCTGGTACAGCCAAAAATGGGGTGGTGGCTGGTATATGAGTGACAGCTCATGGATCAGAGCATATAGTAACAAAAATGTGTATACAGGTGGACAAATCAGAGGTGGTTCTGTTCAAGCAGATGGAAGACTCACAGTTGGTGAATTTGCCCAACTAAATGGAGTAGCTAATGCCGGGGCTAGTTGTTCCCCTAATGGCTTACAAGGTAGAACGGCAGCAGGACAAATCTTATCATGTGTTAATGGTGTGTGGGCCTCATCTGGCGGTAAACCGAGAAAATCATTTTATTATTATTCAAACTATAATAACTCATACAATTATTCCTATATTGGTCAGCATGATGTCTGTGTATCTATTTATGGAAATGAAAATGATCAAGACGATACTTGGAGAGGGGTTGAGCAATACGCGACTGATTTGTGGAGAATAACAGTCAAAAATGGTAGTGAAATGGCGCTGTGCTTAGATTGGTAATTTTTATATATTCATATCTGTTTGTTTTATTTATCATTCAAAAACCAATGCTATATTGATTTATTGTTTACTATAAGGCAGGGGGAATAAATTACATCTTGTAAAAAATAAATAAAACATATTTTGAATGGGAGCCATTTTTCCTAAGTATGAGGTTCTGTATTCACTCCAGTGGAGTGTTCCCTTAGAGGGAACGCAAAGGGCCTTTCGACCCTTTGTTATATTCTAGCTATTGCTCATAACTTCATTTAAATTTGTGGCTCGCATATATCTTGCTGGATTAACTTTTAGCTCTTCAAGTGCATCAAAATGAGCAGTGCCACAAGCTATTTTTGCATCCTCTTCATTGCTAAGTCCGATATGCTTACTTTTTGTTTCGACGACAAAGTAAATATGTTCTTCGCCATTGTCCTCAATAACTAAGGCCCAGTCGGGATTATAAGTTCCTAACGGTGTTGGGATTTTAAACCAGCCGGGAAGCTTCACATAAAGCTTAACTTCATCCTGTTCTTCGAGTTCCTGAGCGAAACGATTTTCAACATCAGAATCTTTAGGAACATATTCGTAAACTGATTTAGATGAGGTTTCAAATAGATTTCGAGCATATCCTGTAAGTTCTTTATCTATAAACAGGCTTTGTGCATATACTTCACCTTTCAGTGGATAGTATTTAATACCATCAACAATCGACAGGCGTTTGCAGTAGTTGATGCGGCCTATGGCTTCACTGATAAATTGCTGCGGATTTTTAGCAAAATCAGCGAGTCTTCCACTTTCTTTCAGGATGGTGCTTAAACTGCGTCTTGTCAGTCCGGTTTTTTCCTGTAGAACACCAAGAATATCTGGCAATGGCTGCTCTGCAACATCAATTACAGTGCTTGTTGTCCCATTAGACAGAGCTTTAACATCAAGGCCAGATTGACTTTGTTTGATCGTTGCTTTGCTGAAACTGACCATTGCTTTTGCTACAGGCTGCATTTCAGAAAGTGATTTCGTACAGGATTTAATCAAAGCTTGTTCATCAAATGCCAGTCGGTACAGCGTTTTTTGACAAATGCGCTGCCATAACGCTTCGAATTCCGGGCTGTTTAAGACTTCTTTCCGGTATTTGATAGTTTTACGCTCATCAGCATTGTTTATATTAAGTCGCCCTGCTGATTTACGCAGGATAGTTTCAATTTGTTCCTGTAGTGAGGCATACTTCTCACTAACAACAAAAGTGTTTTCGAATAATACTTCTTTCAGGGCTTTGGTGATTTTTCCCGATTTTTCAAGATAACCTTCAGTTTGTAGTTCAGACCAAATCTCATGTGAACCTGCGATACCTACTGGCTTTGCCGTATCTGAAAAAATCAAATGTGCAAACGCTTCTTTTTCGATGATACCGAAACGGATACCTGCTTCATTCTCAATTTCAGTCTGTAATCGTTCAGCGTAGGATTCATAATTTTCGCTGGCAATAACAGTCAGAATGTTAATATTATCATCACGAACACGCTCACCTTCTTGGTTAACGCACAGGCGAAGACCACGGCCTAATGTCTGACGGCGTTCACGTTCACTACCCATTTCACGCAGGCTACAGATCTGGAATACATTGGGATTATCCCAGCCTTCTTTTAATGCGGAGTGTGAAAAAATAAATCTAACCGGATTGGAGAAACTCAAGAGCTTCTCTTTATTTTTCATGATGAGATTATAACCACGCTCAGCATTTTCACGACCTGCATTATTGCTTTCGCTTGTTTCAGCCCATGCACCTTTTTTATCGATGGAGAAATAACCATCATGAACGTCTTTCGCATGTTCTGGGTGAGAAGGAATCAAATCTTTATATGCAGGGCTTTTAATAGCTTTGAGGTATTCTTCTTCAAAAATACGAGCATATTCACCCGGTTCACGCTGTCCTTCTTCATTGAACTGGCGGTAGAAATCAACCTTATCAATGAAAAACAGAGTAAGGACCTTGATTTGCTGATTGTTGAGACGCAGTTCTTTATCCAGATGTTCACGGATTGTACGTCTAATCATATGACGCTGGATGAGCATAGGGTCAATATCACCAACAACATCACCAACGTTCATATAGTAGGTGTTTGATGGTGTTTCGAGTGTAAGATAACCCTCTTTACCCGTACGGATCTCACTGATTCGGAAACCTTGGTAAATATCCCGTCCCGTTTCATCGTCGAGCGTTGTGCCATCATAAACTGTAATTTCTGTCCGGTTCACCACGCCTTTTTTATCAGCGACATCAACAAGAACAGTAGCATTGATGGCGTTTTTCTTACTGTTGATGCTTAGCAGCTTAACATAAGGGCTGTTACTCGCATTCTGGACTTCAAGCCCGGCAACTTCGATCTGTTTGACCAGCTTTTGATTGTAGGCATCAATAGCGTCGAGGCGATAAACCATATGATGTTTATGCACATGTGTTGCTGAATAGCGTAAGGTAAACATGGGGTGCATAGCATCAAGTGCGGTTTTACCCGCACCGTTTAATCCACCATCAACACTTTGAGGCTCATCGACGATGATTATCGGACGTGTAGCCCGGATAAGATCGATAGGTTTATCCAGATCGTCAACGGTCGTTTTTTCACTGGACTGATAGAGCTTGTTAACATCTTTTTTGTTAATCGCACCCACAGTCATTACCATGATCTGCATAACAGAACTGGTTGCAAAATTTCGAACATCCGCAGGTTTTGCCGAATCATAAAGATAGTATTCGTATGGGATACCCGCATACAGGCTTTTAAAATGTTCTTCAGTGATTTGTAGTGTTTTATAAACGCCTTCCTTGATGGCAACGGAAGGAACAACAATAATAAATTTACTCATGCCGTAGCGTTTGTTCAACTCAAGCATGGTGCGAAGGTAAACATACGTTTTACCTGTCCCTGTTTCCATCTCAACAGTAAAATCATGGCTGTCGAGCACAGGTGAAGGTGGAAGCTGGTTTTTTAACTGAACATTGTTCAGATTTTTAAGCAGTACATCATCTTCGGGTATTTGTGGGTTAACAGGCATTGAACCTGTTGCGCCTTCAAATGAGAGTGCACCCTGAGCTGGGGCCAGAACAGTCATTTCGCTTTCCCATTTCTCTTGCCCTTCAAACAAATCACAGACCGAAGTTATGGCGTTTTGCTGATAGGTAAGGTCAGATTCAAAATGTAGTTTCATCTCATTCCCTTACAGGCTGTGCAGGTTAGTCAGGCCATGTTGTTCCAGAATGGCGCAAAGATTTGTTTTAGCAACGTTATTTTCAAATGCGTCATCAAGAAAATAGCAGACAGTATCTTTGCCAGCCTTCAAACTCTTATGCCAGTCGATGATCCCCTTGGTCAGTACCTCAACACAAGAGGCTGGGATTTGACTGGTAAAGCAGGTAAACAATTTTCCACCGTCAACACAAGAAACGGTTAATCCATCAAACTGACGGGTTTCAACGTTAACACACAGATCAATGCCACGCTTAAGTATTAATTCAGCAAGTAGGTCTTCTTCACTACGGCCTTCAATAATTGGGCTTATATAGGCATCAAGTTGTAGTGAAAGACTTTCCGCTGTTGCTTCCCAAGGCCGAATATTGGATGTGTCAAGTTTAAATACACGGAACCCAATGTCACCATTCCAGTCTGGATTATCTTCACTAACCTTTTTACCTGCACGGCGTAGGCGCTCTTTTGTGATTTCAGCAATATTTTTGGGTGTGCCCATACGCTCACAAAAATTAAAAGCTATTTCTTGTTCTTTATTTTTATGATTAAAAGGTTCCGGTAGTTGAACTAAAATAAATCGGCGATTAACATGATCTTTTGCATTTTGTAAAAAAACTGAATGCCCAGATGTGCCTGAGCCAGCAAAAAAATCAACAATTAAATCATCTGTATTACTTAAATAAGCAATTAAAGATTTAATGTCATTTACAGGTTTAGGGTGAGAGAAAACTCTTTCACCATCAAATAATGTCGAAAATTCATTGGCAGCAGTTTGAGCATAACTATAATGAACAGAAGTCATTACTTGATTACTATTTTCAAACAGATTGGTCCGAATTCTCGGGACTGTTTTTTCATCATCTCCAAATACAATCTTACCTTTTTCGTACTCTTCCCAAAAACGAGCTTCTGTTGGGTATCTCCAACCACTGGTTGGTAATTTACATGGTTTTCCGGTTGTAGGATGAACTATCTCATACGTTGGACCATTTCCACCGGGCCAGTTAATATTACCATCATCTCTATATGGACCTTTTTCATCTATTTTAGTAAACCTTTTAAGTGGTGCTCTCGGGTCATCTTTAGAAATTGATTTATAGTAATCAAAAACATCTTCCTTAATTAGATCCCAATTGTCACCATGTTTTAATTTTGATTTATTAAATAAATCTTGGAGATAGTCAACACCTTCTTTTGCGCCCCTAAAGATAATTTCGCTGTCCGTTAAATAAGACTCATTCCGGGCATAAACCAACATGTATTCATGTCCGACGGAAAAATATTTTGCGTCGTTTTTTCTATTTCTATCCCAAACTAATGTAGCTAGGTAATTCTCTCCTCCAAATATTTCATCAAGAGTGATTTTGATATTGCTTAGTTCTGAGTCATCAATGCTTATTATAATTACCCCATCATTCCTAAGTAAATTTTTAGCAAGTTTTAAACGTGGATAAATCATATTCAACCAGTCTGTGTGATAACGCCCACTGGTTTCTGCGTTTGTGGTGATTCGTACCCCATCTTCTGTTTGTCCTGTCATTTCAAGATAATTTTTCATGTTATCTTGGAAGTTATCAGGATAAACAAAATCTTTACCGGTATTGTAAGGCGGATCAATATAAATAAGCTTAACTTTTCCGGCATAACTTTTTTGAAGAAGCTTTAACACTTCAAGGTTATCACCTTCGATCATGAGGTTTTTGGTGTTATGCCAATCAACGCTTTCATCTTTACATGGGCGTAAGGTGCCACGGGAAGGGGTAAGAGCAAGCTGACGAGCCTGACGCTTACCATGCCAGTTCAGGCCATAGCGTTCTTCTTTGTCGTCTACATATTCACCCAAAAGCTGCTTTAAAACCTCAAAATCAATACTGTCTTCATTAAAAGCTTCAGGAAACAATGATTTAAGCTTGGTGATGTTATCGGCAGTGATATTCATTGATTGCAGTTCGGGCATTTCAGGCGAAAGTTTGTTCATTGACCATTCCACGTATCTGTATCAGGTTACTGTGTGATGGGGGATATTTTACGGTAAATAGTGCATTTCATCAATGAACAGTGTGCTACAGATTTCTTTTTAAATCATTATGTTAATGCATTTATTGAATGTCCTGTCCTTGTATTAGTACAATTAGCTTTTCTGCGTCTACCAAACATTATCAGGATGTGATGATGGCTAAACTGAACAAGAAACAACTTTCTTTACTCAAGGAAATGCCTGCAGAACAACTCATGCAAATAATTTGTGATATTGCAGAGGATAATGGTCAGGCAAAATCCTTTCTTATTAATGAATATCTGTTAACTCCAGAAGAATCACTGAAAAAAGCTGAGGCTGAATACAAAAGGGCAATTAAAACAAAACGCTTTTATGATTATTATGAAGCAGCGGTTTTTTTTGAGGGGCTATACAGGAATGTCATATTTCCACTTGAAAAGACGGTATCAACGCTGCCTGAAAAAACCGAGGCGTTTTGCCATGATTTACTGCTCTCATTTGATAAAGTCAGCGAAATTGCTGATACATCAGATGGATCATGGATGGACTATTATAATGGTGCTGTCGAAATATGGTTAAAATCCCTGTCCCTACAAAAAGACAAAAGCATTGATGTTATAGCGGATAAAATACTTTCCGTGCTTAAAGGTGATGTATATTTTAACTTTGATATTTTTGATAAGTATAAAAAAGAGCTTGGATACAATGTTATTCGTGCTTTAAGGGAAAGTCTTCTTAAGACAGGTGATGTTAATTATGCTGTTGAGTTAAGTCTGTATATCAGGGATGTTGATTTCATCAGGCAATGCTTTGAGAAAAGAAAACTGAACCAGCCAGAATACATCATTAAGTTTGCTGAGTTGCTGGTTGATGAACTGTGCACTGAGGAAGCCATTCAGGTTCTCAATAAAATCAAAGAAGATAAATCAGTTGATCAGGCAGGGCTTCGTGATAAATGGACTGAGGTGTTGGCTCTGGCGTTGATTGAAGAAGGCGAGATTCAGCAGGCAAAAACAATTTGTATAGACGGATTTAAGAACAGGTGTGATGTTATTTTTTATAATATCTATAATCGGGTGGAGAAAAATAATGACTCACTGGATTTGTTCTCTGGCATAGCAAAGAAAAAAGGCTTTCCGTTTGTTATTCTTTTCTTGTCCGGGACAGATAGTTATGGAAAACTTGATTCTGAAGTCATGAATGCGAGTGAAAATGAAATCGCAGAGATGATGTCTTTATTACGCGGTTCTTTTGTTCGTACCTTATCGAGTGAGCTTTACAGGCATGGTTATGCATGTTCTGCAACTCTGCTCCGTAGAGTGCTGGCAGAGGACAGTATCAGTCGTTCTCAGAGTAAATACTACACCTATGCGGCATCTGATATGAAAAAAAGCATTGATTACAGTAAAGATATTGCATGGACTGAAAAAATCCCTTCAACAGAAGAGTATTTAAAATCTCTGTTTATTGAGCACAAAAGAAAATACGCACTCTGGGAAATAATGCTGGAAAAAATCGCTGGTTTAGCGATAGAGAAAGATTCAGTATCATATTCAGCATAGACTGTAATTAAGCATGAAGTTGAAAGGCCGCGAACGGCCTTTCCCTTTATTTATTTGTAGCAAACTCAAACGGCCTGACCATATCGTTGCTGTTAGCATCAAGGAAATCAGCCCACCACTGGAGCATCAGGCGGCGCTGCTCAAGATGCTGGGCTGTGTGGGTATAAGCAGCACGGATGCTGTTGCTTTCCTTATGGCTCATCTTGAAGCTCTACAGCGTCTTCTGACCACAAACCTGACTCAATTAAGGCACTACAGGCTAGTGTGCGGAAACCATGAGCGCAGATGTCCTGTGTAGTGTCATAGCCCATCTTACGCAGCGCTTTATTGATGGTGTTTTCAAACAGAGCAGTTAAACGGCAAAACAATATCGCGTCCAATCATCCATCAACGCCACACGCTTAGGCCATAACGTTCCGCGCTGATAAGCGGCCTCTGCTTTATCAGCTAGTTGATGGGCCAGTGCGTGTTCAATAACTTCACGTTGATGATCTGTAGTTTCACCAGCCCAGTCACGAAATGTTGATCGGAAACCGTGCTGTGTTAAACCACTATGGCCCATTCGTTTCAGTACTGCCAGCAAAGACATATCAGATAGCTGTCCACCACGAGGGGCAGGGAATACAAGATTATTGTCCTTGAAACGTGGTAAAGCCTTTAACAGGGCTACCGCAGCGTCAGACAGCGGTACACGATGTTCTTTACTGGCTTTCATTCTGCTGACGGGAATGGTCCACGTTTTGTTCTTCAGATCAATTTCTGACCATTCAGCGCCACGGACTTCACCAGAACGTGCGACGGTCAGGATTGAAAACTCAAGTGCTCGTGCTGAAATGCCCGCTCGTTTCTGCAGTTCAGAGATAAAGGGTTTGATCTCACTATAGGGCAGGGCTGCATGGTGCTTTTGTTGCTGAACCTTACTTGGCATTGGCAGCAGGGGTTTAAGCATACCTTTCCATGAAGCAGGGTTATCGCCCTCAAAGTATTCTTTCGCCTTGGCGTAATCAATAATGGTTTCAATACGACCACGCAGGCGGCTGGCGGTTTCATTTTTTGTTAACCAGATAGGTTCAAGTATTGCCAGTACATCAACTTTCGTGATTGCGCTGATAGGCTTTTCACCTACGACAGGGTAAGCATAGGCTTCAAGCGTTGAACGCCATTGTGCAATGTGTTTCTGATTTTTAAGTTCCTTGGCCTTAATTTCGATAACCTCTTCAGCGCATTCGGTAAACGTCTTTCTCTTATGAGCCAGCTTTTCTTGTTCTGCTCTGGCGGCGTGTTTTTCTTCAAGGGGATTAACACCATTACGGACTTGCTTACGCAGTTCACGAGCCTTATCACGGGCATCAGCTAAGGAGACTTCAGGGTAGGCACCAAGTCCCATGTTCAAACGTCTGGGGACTGTCCTTCCCAATCTGTTTACTCTGACTCCCATAGCGATACAGAGTATCCATGAACGGGACTGACCCCGAACCCGGAGATACAAACCATCAACCCCACCAACTGCAAAAGAGCCTTCAGTTTTTAGCTTGGAAACGGCCAGTCCGGTGAGTTCTTTGGCTTTCTTTGGCATATGTTAAACCCTGTCATACAACCCGCCATACATAAGGTACTGCATAAAATGTCAGATTTTCTCGGATGTCGCAAGACGTCTTCGGACATCTGTTTTTGACAACATATTGTTTATTAATGGTAAAAATGAACTATTTCTGGCGTTCTCGGACGTTAATTTGGCGGACTGCGCTTCCGCCAGATATAAACCCCAGGTTACTCGTTAACCTGGGGTTTTTCTTTTGGATTTGCCGATCCGCCTCACACTTTTAAGTCCCTGCCATTTCCCTGTAAAAAACAGGCGTTATCATTCACCCTGTAAATATATTGCTATCTCTTACCGAGGCTTTGATGCTGGAGAATGTTTTCATCAGATAATCAGTTTCCCGCCCTTTTCAGGACGGACTGGTTATCGCTGCGCTTAAACCTTACGCGCGCACCTGCGGGTGTGGGCTCGTTTTTACGCATGATGATTACACAGGTTTTCCAGTATGAATTTATCCCGTCAGGAACAACGTACCTTACACGTTCTCGCCAAAGGTGGACGAATTGTGCACGTCCGCGACAGCTCTGGCCGCGTCACTTCCGTTGAGTGCTACACCCGTGAAGGGCTGGTGCTGAGCGACTGCACGCTTAGCGTCTTTAAAAAACTCCGCACCAAAAAGCTGATCCGATCCGTGAACGGGCAGCCATACCGCATCAACACCACCGGGCTGAACAACGTTCGCGCCCAGCTGGATAATCGCTAAGGAGCAGTGATGAATACACCTTACACAGATAGCTATGACCGCGCTTTTTTGCTCGACACCATGATGGGCCCAAACGCCATGCGGCTAACCGAGGAGCTGGTCGCTCAACTGCCGATCGCTCCAGGAATGCGCATTCTCGATCTCGGCTGTGGGAAAGGGATCTCTTCTATCCTGCTCGCCGAAAAATATGACGCCACGGTTTTTGCCGCCGATCTGTGGATTACGCCGGACGAAAATGCAGCACGTTTCAGCGAACGGGGTCTGGACGGAAAAATCTTTCCGCTGCGGGTTGATGCCACGAAAGCAATCCCGTTCGCGCATGACTACTTTGATCTGATCGTCAGCGTGGACGCATATCAATACTTCGGCAACAATGACGCCATGCTGGGTACTCTGCTACCTTTCCTGAAACCCCGCGGTCATATTGCCGTTGCCGTTCCCGGGTTTATCGGAGAGTACAGCGAAACGCATCTCCCGGATGTGGTTAAACCTTTCTGGACCCCAGAGTGGTATTTCTATCCGCTCTCCTGGTGGAAAGCACTGTGGGAAAAAGAGCCCGGTGCGGCGCTGACCACCCTACGGGAGATGGATACCTGCCAGCAGGCGTGGGATGAGTTTATGCAATGCGAGATCGCTCAGGAGATGATGGTGCCCATTATGGACGCGGGGGCCGGGGCGTATTTCAACATGATCCAGCTGGTGGCGCAGAAACGCCAGGGGGAATAAACAACGCCACCCAAGGGTGGCGTTAAACGTGGCCTTTATGAGCGGATAAAGGCCAAAATATCTGCGTTAATGGTATCCGCATGGGTGGTATGCATCCCGTGCGGGAAGCCCGGGTAAATTTTCAGTACGCTGTTCGCCAGCAGCTTGTCCTGCAGCAGGGCAGCATTCTTATACGGCACGACCTGATCGTCGTCGCCCTGCATCACCAGAACGGGAACCGTGATGGTCTTTAAATCTTCCGTCTGGTCGGTCTCTGAAAACGCCTTAATCCCCTCGTAGTGGGCCTTGGCGCTGCCGATCATTCCCTGACGCCACCAGTTCTGGATCGTCCCCTGTGAAACGTCCGCGCCATCCCGATTAAAGCCGTAGAACGGACCGCTGGCGACGTCGAGGTAAAACTGGGCGCGGTTAGCCGCCAGCGCTTTGCGGAAGCCGTCGAAAACCTCGATGGGCGTCCCGCCGGGGTTACCGTCCGTTTTGACCATCAGCGGCGGCACGGCGCTGACGAGCACCGCTTTGGCGACGCGCCCCTGCGGTTGCCCATACTGCGCAACATAGCGGGCGACCTGTCCGCCGCCGGTGGAGTGACCGACGTGCACGGCATTGCGCAGATCCAGGCTTTCAACCACGGCTGACGCGTCGGCCGCATAATGATCCATATCGTGGCCTTCACTCACCTGGTCCGAACGCCCGTGACCGCGACGATCGATAGCGATAACGCGATAGCCTTCAGCGAGGAAGAAGAGCATCTGGTTATCCCAGTCATCGGCACTGAGCGGCCAGCCGTGGTGGAAAACAATAGGCTGAGCCTCTTTTGGGCCCCAGTCTTTGTAGTAAATATTGACGCCATCTTTCGTTGTTACGAATGCCATACCGCAGACTCCTCTGTTAAAGGCAAAACGTTCCCCGGCTGAGCGCACAGCGAATCATTAATGCCTTAATTAAGTTGGCTTTTTTCTGTTTCCCGTACCGACAGTACTCCTAAAGTGTAGGAGAAATAGTAAAAGCAGTCGGTTTCATTCCTGTGAAAGGGCGCAAGATAGCGTTCATGCGGCTGGCGCAGAACGAATGAAGGCGCTGGAAAGTTCCTCCAGCGCCTTCAGGGCAGCAATGAACAGCTGGGGCGTTTAGCGGTTTTCTTCAATATAGCGGGCCAGGTCCGCCGGGGTTTTTAGCACCGTCGCCACGTCAGTTGGCGGGATCGTGCAGCCGTAAACGTCCTGCACTTCCAGCACCATATCGACCGCCAGGATGGAGTCGAGAATGTCGGATTCAATCAGTTCATCGTGAAAGCCCACCTTACGGGATAACACTTTTTCGAACAGGGCGAGAATTTCTTGTTCCATAATTTTTCCTGGAGTCATTAATTTGTGCGGGCGTAAGCGTCCAGCAGCTTGCGGTCAATTTTGCCGTTAGGATTCAGCGGCAAAGCGTCTTGTACGATAATTTGTGAAGGCACCATATAGTGCGGTACCACCTTCGACAGCGATGTTTTGATGGTGTCCGGCGCCATATCCGTCACGCAGAACGCGGCAATGCGCAGCACGCTGCCGCAGGATTTCATCAGCGGCAGGACCACCGCTTCGTTGATGCCGGACATGGCCAGCAGGCGGTTCTCGATCTCGTTGATTTCGATACGGTAACCGTTCAGTTTGACCTGGCTGTCGTTGCGGCCCTGGCAGTAGATCAGCCCCGCTTCATAGCCCAGATCGCCGGTCCGGTAGCCGCGAAACGCTTCATCTTCCCGACGGAGTAATTTCGCCGCGTTCTCCTGCGGCAGGCCGAGATAGCCGCGCATGACGTTTTTACCCCAGATAATCAGCTCGCCGTCGGTGGAAATTTCCATTTTGCTCTCAGGCATCATGACCCCCACCGGCAGCACGGCGCTGTCGCTGTTCAGGATCGCATCCGTGATTTCAACCACGGTCGTCGCGATGGTCGCTTCCGTAGGGCCATAGGAGTTAATGATTTTGGCCTGCGGGAAACGGCGGCGGAGCTGTTTAACCAGCGCCTTATTTAACACTTCACCAATGAAGATAAAGACGCTCAGCGCTGGCAAATACTCGCTGTTGAACTGCGGGGAAAGCAGCTGCTGGTATGCAAAAGAGGGGGTCGAAACCCAGGCGGAGACCGCGCTGCTTTTCAGTCGTTCCAGCCAGTTCTCTTTCTGAATGTCCTCTTTGGCGTTCAGCACGATGTGCCCGCCCATCGCCAGATTGGCCAGCAAAGGGATGAGGGAGAGGTCAAAACTGAATACCGCGTGGTTCATCAGGACCGGTTTTTCCGGCAGTGAAAAGTCCTGGCTGACCCATTTCATGAAGTGCCATACGCTTTCACGCCCAATCTGCACACCTTTAGGTTTACCTGTGCTGCCTGAAGTAAACATGATGTAGGCCAGATCCTGCTCCTCCAGTACCTTGCCCGGTTCCCCGGTGGCGATGAACTGCCGGGTCGCCACGTCGTAATAGTAAGGGGCGCTGGCCAGATGGCAGATCTCCCGAAGGCGCTCCTGCGGATAGATGCAGTCCACCGGGATGTACGGAATGTTGTGCAGCAGGCAGCTATAAATCGCCACGGCGAACTCGGCCTGCTGGTGTCCGTACAATACGACCGGCGTACCGGCAACAGGCTGGCAGCGCTGATAGCGCTGCGCCCAGTCCGTCACGGCAGCGGAAAGCTGTAGCCAGCTTAAGGCTTCGTCGCTGCCGCTGATGGCCAGCTGCTGCGGGGAGGCGGGATCGCATAATGCCGCACGTAAGAAATCCTGCAGTTCCTGAAGATCGGAGTGATTTTTCATAGAGGTGACATTCCACTAAAGATGTAAAGGGATCCCGCGGCGCTTGCCAGCGTCAGAATTCGCCCTAAAAACGCAACGGCCGGATTCTGCAAGCCGCGATGTAACACCGGGCTGCGTTTGGATGACCACAGCAGCATGTTGTGAGCGACGGAAATCGCGCCAAACAGCGCGCCGCTGATGACGTAATGGCGCTCCAGGCCATTCCATGCCCCCATGCAGAACAGGGTGCAAAAAATACCGATATTTTGCGCCAGCGTTTTGTTCTGACGGAAAAAGTTGAACTTCATCAGGTTCATATAAACGGGCATAAAGACCACATCGCGCAGCCATTCAGACAGGCTGATGTGGAAGCGGCGCCAGAAATCCTGCGGATTCTTTGCCAGAAGCGGCATGTTGAAGTTTGCCGGGATGTTGAGCCCAAACAGGCGGCCGGCGCCGATGGCCATATTGCTATAGCCCGCAAAATCAAAGTACAGGTAGGTGCTGTAGGCAATCGACATCACCACGCCCACGGTCAGCGTAAACGGCTTATGGCTCCAGGGCTGCACGACAAGCGAATCAATCAGCATGGCAAACAGGAACTTCTGGACAATGCCGGTAATGATTTGCTCTAACGCGACTAAAAACTGTTCGCGGTTAAGGGCAAATACGGGCTTGCTGACATCACTCATCCATGTGCGCCAGCGGTACATTGGACCGGCCAGGATAATAAAGGGCATAAACAGATAGCAGAAATAGTGCAGGAAATTCTGCCCTTCTTTTTTACTGCGATAGAGCAGCACGTCCACCGCGCGGAACGTCATAAAAGAGAGACCGATCATGCCCCAGTGGTTATTTAAGTGTAATTTCACCAGCAGCAACGGCAATAATGTCAGAACGATTGCCTGCCACGTTTTTAACCATCCCTTCTCTTTTAGCGTGGCAAAAACATAAAAGCTGAAAAAAACGGAGGCGGGGACAATATAATCACCCTGAAATATATATCCCCATCCCAGAGCCGTCAGCACCGATAGCGCAGATAACCAGGTCAGACGATGGCGTAATACGCGATTGACCAGCGCAAACGCCAGCGCGGATGAAAATAAATAAACAAAAAACATTCCTGAGCTGTACATCATTCGGCCTCAGAACTTTTGATATTCAAAATGCAGCTGCATACTCATGCTGTCATCGACAGAGGTCCACGCGACGATGGTAATCGCCAGCAGGAGATAAAGGAAAAAAAGACGGATCGCGATTTTCATTATTTAAAACTCTGTGCAATAAAGCGAATCATAGGAACCCAGGCCAGTTCGGAAGGGTGCAAACGATCCCAGTTCCAGCCATTTTGATAAGGCATGGCGTACATATCTAAATACGGGATCTGGTTCTTTTCCAGAATGGTTTTAATTTGCTTATCAACCGGACGGAAGGTATCGGTATTGTAAAGCGCCCAGGGGTTAACCGGGTCGACGATAGCAATCACCTGCACGTGACGTTCTTTCAACAGCTGGACGGTTTTACTGAACGCGGCGATTTGCGCAGGCACGACGGGCGTGTCATCCCACTGTTGCCGCGTACCGTCCTCCTCGTAAATCGTTTTGTCCATCCACAGCGTGGCCGCGCTCTGCTGGCGTTTTTTATTTAACTCGCGCGCATTCGCCAGCTCTTTATCCCAGTCGGGAGCAATGTGGGAGGCTGTCTGCGGAGGCCACGGCTGTACCGCCTGGGGTGTGACGTTGAGCAGCGCCAGCCAGTCGTTTTTTATCAGGGTACAGATGTTGGCAAACTGGAAGCTCAGTTCGTCCCATATCAGATCGGGGTGCCAGCCAAAGACGCGCATTTGGCCAAAGGTTAAATGGCTTATTTCTTTACTATCAATATGCTTTAAATAATTAACCAGCAGCGGGCGCGCCTGCGGATCCTTCATCAGCGGATTAAAAATAGAGCCGGGAAAATTATCGGCATAGATAGCCGGTGGCAGCCCTTTTGAGTAAAAGCTGTCAGGAGCCAGAAGCAAAACAACTTTACTGTTTGCGTTAAGGCTATTTTTAAAACGTGAGAACAGTAAAAATTGCGTTTCATCATCGACGAACGCATCGCCATACGCCACGACGGGTTTGTGCAATTGCTTATTAAAGTAATTATATACGGCGTAATGTTCATCTTCTGAGGTGGCAACCTCAGACGCGCCAATGAAGAAAATAGCATTCCCTTCTAAGGCATGGGAAATAGTCGCAATTTTTTCCGCTTGTTCTTTAGGCGTGCCCGCCATTGATTTAATCAGCGGCTGGAAGGTGAGGGGCGGATTGAAGCTCGTCACCAGCGGGTGAACACAAAGGAACAAAATGGCCAGGGTCGCCATCAGGATATGTAAGCAAAGCGTATTTTTGATTTTCATCATCAACCCGTAACACTGCATGGCAGTAATGTCTAAAATCTGCGGGAATTCAGATTTATAACAATTACACAACAAATGACCTTCTATTTTTGAGGCATTCTATACCAGAGCGATTTAAAAGGATGAGCGTTGCTATGTTACGGTATGTACAAGGTCGAGGTGAGTGACGTGAGAGCAGCGTATGGGTGATTTTTGCGCAGTCAAACGCCGGTGGGTAAAAATAGAAAAATTCCTGCTTTACAAGGCGCTAATAGATGTTTATAGTGCGCCTCACTTTGGAAGCGTGGCCGAGCGGTTGAAGGCACCGGTCTTGAAAACCGGCGACCCGAAAGGGTTCTAGAGTTCGAATCTCTACGCTTCCGCCAAATTCGAAACCCTGCGATAGCAATATCGCAGGGTTTTTTCGTTTTACAGCCCAATCACCAGCTCCCCGGAATGGCTCCGCGAGCAGCACAGCGCCACCTGCTGGTCCGTTGCGCTTTTTTCCGCCTCCGACTGCACGCTATCCCGGTGATCCGCCACGCCGTCAATCACCGGCGTCAGGCACGCCCCGCAGATCCCCATTTCGCATGAAAGCGGCACGTCCACGCCATTTTCCTGTAATACCTGAGCGATGGTCTTATCCGCGGGCACCGGCCAGCGCTCCCCGGTCGAGGCGAGTTTGACCGTAAAGATCTCGCCTGCGTCACCGCGTGCGGCAGGGGCCGCGGGCTGAAACGCCTCGCTGTGAAGATGGCCATCATCCCATCCCCTGGCCGTCGCCACGTCTCGCACTTTTTCCATAAACCCTGCCGGACCGCAGATCCAGGCGTGAAGCCCCGACTCAGCCACCGGAAGATGTTCTGCCAGCGCCGTGCGCGGGCTGGCGGTATGAATCTGGCACTCACCGAACCGGGAGAGTTCGCGCGTAAACGCCGCGCTTTCGCGGCGTTTGACGTAATAGTGCAGCGTAAACGGCGTTCCGGCCGCCTTCAGCTGCAGGGCCATTGCATACAGCGGCGTAATGCCAATGCCTGCCGCCAGCAGCAACACCCGATCAGCCTGATGCAGCGGAAACAGATTGCGCGGAGCAGAAATCGTTAATTTCTGCCCGGGTCGCAGCGTCTCGTGAACGTAGCGCGATCCGCCGCGCGAGGCGGTTTCCCGTCCCACGCAGATAAGATAGCTCTCGTCTCCGCATGCCCCGGTCAGGGAATACTGGCGCACCGCGCCGCAGGGCAGGTGCACATCAATGTGCGCGCCGGGCTGCCACGCCGGCAGCGCGTTACCGTCTTCAGCTACCAGCCTGACGGCGAGGCTTTTATCGCCCTCGCGCCACAGCCCGTCGACAATTACGCTCAGCATATCGGCCTCCGTCATACGAGGAAAAATTCGCCAAAGCCCATCTTCTTCAGCCCCCGACGGTAGGCAATTGAGCTTTTATCGGCGGGAATATGGGCTTCCAGCGTCAGATCCAGCGGCAGACTTTCCGGGCGCTGGGTTTCGACCATCAGGCGATCCTCTTCAAAAATGCGCAGGTTAAAGGCATGTACATCCTCCACCGGAATATGCAGGTCAAAGTTACGCGCGATCGGCGCGAACATGCGGGTTACACGTGACGAGACGGGCGATGCGGCGTTCATAATGACCAGTCTCGATTCTCCCGGAAAATGAATCGTCAGGGTGGCGGTAAACGGCAGATGCATTTCAAAATGGCGCAGCCACTGGAATCCTTCTGGCGCCTGCACGGGTGAACTGGCGGGATAGTTGCTCACGGAGCTCCAGTAATCGGCAACAAAACCGAACGGCGTCTCCTGCGGCTGATAGGTGGGGACCAGCTGATTACTGGGATCGGCAAAGGTATCGGTGTGGATCCAGGCAAAGTGCGCCACGTCCAGAAACCCCTCTACCTGACGACCGGCAAAGCCGTTCACCTCAAACGCCGGGCAGTTGATCTGCTGAAATCCGTCGTCATCCCAGTGCGGCATGGTGGGCAGCGGTACAGGATTGTCCGGGTCAAACGCCAGGCAGGTCCAGATCAGGCCGAAGCGCTCTTCCACGGCGTAGTTTATCAGGTTCAGCTTCGCCGGAACGGGCTGGTCGGGGCTGGACGGAATACGGTTGCAGCGCCCGTCCTCCCCAAAGCGGAGGCCGTGGTAGGGGCAGATAATCCCATGCTCATCGTGAAAGCCGAGCGTCAGCGGCACGCCGCGGTGCGGGCAGACGTCACGGGCGACCACGACCTGGTCGTTAATCCGGTAAATCACCAGCTGTTCATCCAGCAGGGTCGCCTTAACCGGTGCCGGGCCAACGTCGCAGGCGCGCGCGACCGGATGCCAGCATTTCGCGAGGCGCAGCCAGTCCTCTGGCTCAAACGTGCAGTGGGCGGGTGGAGTCGGTTCTCTTTTCATCGTTGTCCCTCTTGCGTTCAGCCTAACGGGCCGCCCTGAATGGTCTCGCACAGACCGTTGATGATGCGCTCCCCGGTCTCCTCTTTGAGCTCCTGATACCAGGCCTGCGTCAACGCCATGTCTTTCCCGTGGGTGACGTCGCAGCGCTTACGGGCCTTCAGGACCAGGTCGCGCACCCGGTCGCAGCGAAGCGCCTCGTACTGCCGCAGCGCCAGCGTGATGTTGTGGTTTTCTCGCAGGCATTCTCCCAGCACCACGGCATCTTCCATCGCCGCACAGCCTCCCTGGCCGATATCCGGCGTGGTGCTGTGTCCGGCATCGCCGAGCAGCGCGACGTTGCCGCGCACCAGGCTGTCGAACGGCTCAATGTCGTGGATTTCAATGCGGTTGGTCGTTTCAGGATCCAGCGCCGCGATAAGCTTCTGCACCGGCGGCGCCCAGCCGCGGAAGTAGCCCGTAAGGTCGGCGCGCAGGGTGGTGCGATCCTCCGCCAGGCCCGCGGGCAGCGGCACGTCAAAAAAGAAGTAGAAGCGTCCGCCGGAGACGGGCATCAGCGACACGCGTTTGCCTTCGCCAACGAAGGTGGTCCACTGGTGCGCCGGGGCGATTTCTTCGTCAATCTTCACCAGCCCGTTCCAGTTCACGTACCCGGCGTAGCGGCGCTCCGGGGTATACCCCAGCACGTACGGGCGCACGGCGGAGTGGCTGCCGTCGGCGGCAATCAGAAAATCGCCGGCTACCGTGGTGCCATCGGTGAAGGTCACGTTCACGCCCGCGTCGTCTTCATGGACGCGTTCGACGCGCTTGCCGAACTGCACCTTGTCGCGCCCCCAGAAGTCCAGCATTTCGCGCTGAAGCTCGGCGCGCGAGACGGGGCAGGGACGCCCACCGGTACGCTCAACCAGCGGGGCAAGGCTGAAGCGGGTCAGGGTGTCGCCGCGCCGGTAATCCTTGTAGGCCATAAAACGCATCGGCCCGCCGTACGTCTCGATGATGTCGCCCATGCCGAGGTGCTGCATGCATTTCACGCCGTTAGGCCAGATGGAGATGGCCGCCCCGACGGGCCTGATCTCTTTGACGGCTTCAAACACGGTACAGTCGATGCCCGCTTTCTTCAGCGCGACGGCGGCGCTCAGGCCGCCAATACCCGCACCAATGACGATTGCTCTCATGCTTCTCTCCTTTTGCAGGGTGTAAAGACATTCAGCAATTTGCGTACCAGGCTGCAGAGTGGCGAAAACGGCGTTGTGAGGGGGACGTTTGCACTGCTAAGGTGCGCAAACGCGGTGAACGTGCCTTTTTTTGAATCAAAAATTTCCAGTTGAGCTATACGGAATCGACTGTTTCACACCCGCGTTCAGAGTGGCGTGGTTTGTGCAATAACCCGGAGGAAGACAATAAAGGAGACACTATGATCGCACTGCACGACTTCAATCATCTTCCCCACGAAAAGGCGTTAGCGCTGATTCATCCCTGCGTGGCGCTCCCCGAGTGGGCCGATGCGCTGGCTCTGAGGCGACCCTACGCCAGCCGGGACGAATTGTTCAGTACGGCAAGCGCGCTGACGCAAAACTGGGATGAAGCGGCGCTGGCGCAGGCCCTGAACGCCCATCCGCGCATCGGGGAAAAGCCCGCAGGTTCACAGGCGGAGGCGGCGCTGTCGCGCCAGGAGCAGGGCGAGGTGAACGATCGCGATGCTGACCTTGCCCGGGCGCTGCGTGAGGGAAATGCCCGCTACGAGGCCCGCTTCGGACGCGTCTTTCTGATCCGCGCGAAGGGCCGCAGCGGCGAGGAGATTTTACAGGCGCTGCACGCGCGGCTGGAGAACAGCGACGCGCAGGAAGTCCGTGCCGCGCTGGAACAGCTGCGGGAAATTACGCTGCTTCGGCTGGAAGGAGTCATTAGCGAATGAGCACACTTAGCACCCATATTCTGGATATCTCAACGGGCAAACCCGCAGAGGGCGTGACGGTTCATCTACAACAGGACGGGAACACGCTTGCCACGGGCGTGACCAACGCCCAGGGGCGCATCGCCGCGTTCGTTCCCTCTCTGCCTGCAGGCCGCTATCGGCTGGTGGCGGAGATCGGCGCGTGGTTTAGCGAAACCGGTCGCGACACGATCTGGCCCTGCGCGCAAATTGATTTTGTGACGGGAGAAACGGCAGACGAACATTTCCACCTGCCGTTTGTGATTGCGCCCGGCGGGTGGTCAACCTACCGGGGCAGTTGACCACACCCGCTCGCCGTTGACCCAGGTCTCGCTGATGTTGCGCTCGTCGCCGAGGGTCATCAGCACAAAAAGCTGCTCGTAGATATCCTGGCAGCGGCGATTGCGCAGGCGCTGCAGCGGCGTCACGTCGGGGTCGATCACCACGAAATCCGCCTCTTTCCCGGGCGCGAAGTTGCCAATCTTATCTTCGAGCCTGAGAGCGTGCGCGCCGCCCAGCGTGGCGTGATAAAACGCCTCGCTGGCGCGAAGGCGGTAGCTCTGGAGCTGGCCCACCTTGTAGGCCTCACCCAGGGTGCGCAGCATGCTGAAGGTGGTGCCCGCGCCGACGTCGGTGCCGATGCCCATCCGCACCCTGTGCTGCCAGCAGGCGGGCAGGCGAAACAGCCCGCTGCCGAGAAACAGGTTAGAGGTGGGGCAGAACGCCACCGCCGAACCGGTGTCGTGCAGGCACTGCCACTCGCTGTGGTGCAGATGGATCGCGTGGGCAAACACGCTGCGCTCGCCGGTCAGGCCGTAGTGGTGATACACGTCCAGATAGCGCTCGTGCTCCGGCCAGAGATCGTTCACCCAGGCCACTTCGTTGGGGTTTTCGCTGAGATGGGTCTGCAGCCAGGTATCCGGAAACTCCTCTCTGAGCAGGCTGACCGCGGCGAGCAGCTCGGGAGAGGACGTTGGGGCAAAGCGCGGCGTAATGGCATACCCCAGCCGCCCCCGGTGGTGCCAGCGCTGGATCAGCGCCCGCGTCTGCCGGTAGCTCTGCTTCGCGTCTTCGCTCAGGTAGTCCGGCGCGTGTCTGTCCATCATCACCTTTCCGGCGATAAGGCGCATGTTCAGGCGCAGGGCTTGGGTAAACAGCGCCTCGACCGATTCCGGATGCAGCGTGCAAAACACCAGCGCGGTGGTGGTGCCGTTGCTCACCAGCTGCTGAATGAAAAATTCGGCGATTTCTTTCGCGTAGGCTTCATCGGAAAACTGGCTCTCCACCGGGAAGGTGTAGGTGGTCAGCCACTCCAGCAGCTGTTCGCCAAAGGCGCCGATCATCTCCGTTTGCGGATAGTGGACGTGGGTGTCGACAAAACCGGGCAACAGCAGCCTGCCGCGCAGGTCGGTGTAGCCCTTGTGGGGGTCAAGATACTGCTCCCCCTCCTGCCACGGCATGTGCGCCAGAATTTTCCCGCTCTGTATAAACAGCAGCCCGTCCTCAAGGTAGCGCGCGTGTTGGGCAATCGCGTCTGCGCTGTCGCAGACCTGGGCAATATCAAAAAATGCGCCGCGGATCGCTGTCTGGTATTCCATCATGGTTCCTGCCTTCGTATTTGCGTAGCGGGGGTGAGAAGGCTCAGCAAGAACGATGCCAGAATGAAAGGGCCGCAGATAAGCTGCGGCCGGAGGAGGGGGTTACTCTTTTTGCGTCGCCACGCGGGAGCTGAACGACGTCGCGCCCGCCGTCTCGCGCTCTTCCCGCGCCAGCCAGCGGTAGGTCACGCCGCCGAGGAAGACCCCGATAAACCAGCTGAAGTTTGCCACCTCATGCAGGGCCGGGATGAAGCTAATCACCAGGCCCACGGCCACGGACGGGATCAGCGCGCCAATGGCTTTCGGGTTGAAACCGTTGCGGTACCAGTATTTGCCCTTTGGCGTGTCGTCGAACAGATCGTCAACCGACACCTTGCCGCGCTTAATCAGGTAGAAGTCGGCAATCAGAATGCCGAACAGCGGGCCGATAAACGCCCCGAGCACGTCCAGGGTGTAGTGGATAAGCTCCGGCGAGTTGAACAGGTTCCACGGGGTGAGCAGGATCGAGCCGACGGCGGCAATCATGCCCCCGGTGCGGAAGCTGATTTTCTGCGGCGAGCAGTTAGAGAAATCAAACGCCGGGGAGACGAAGTTCGCGACGATGTTGATCCCGATGGTAGCGGTGATCATCGTCAGCAGGCCAATCGCCACGGCCAGATCGTTGCCCACGCGGCTGACGGTTTCGATCGGGTCGGTGATCATGCGGCCAAACAGCGACTGGGTGCCGGAGACAATGACCACGGTGACGATGGAGAACAGCAGGAAGTTAAACGGCAGGCCCCAGCGGTTTCCGCGGCGGATCTCGCCCATGCTTTTGCCGTAGCGGGAGAAGTCGCCGAAGTTGAGCAGCGGGCCGGAGAAGTAAGACACCACCAGCGCGGTCGCGGTGATCATCTGCCAGGTCTGCTCGCCCGCGCTCAGGGATTTGCTGGCGAGGGTGAAGGAAATGCCGTCAAAACCGGTCTTGTATACAATCCAGCCTGCGAGGGCCAGCATCACCACGTAGACCGCCGGACCGGCGATATCAATAAAGCGCTTGATGGCGCTCATGCCGTGCCAGAAGACCATCGCCTGCAGGACCCACATGATAGCAAAGCAGATCCAGCCCAGATGCGACAGGCCAAGGAACGCGCCGGTGGTGAGCGAAGAGAGCGACGGCCAGAACTTCAGCGCCACCAGCATCAGGGCATTGGCGGCCAGATAGGTCTGAATGCCGTACCACGCAAAGGCGATCAGCCCGCGGATCACCGCCGGGATATTCGCCCCGAAGACGCCAAACGCCTGACGGCTGATCACCGCATAGGGCACGCCCGCCATCTGGCTCGGTTTGGCCACCAGGTTGGCGCACAGCTGCACGATGCAAATTCCTACCAGCAGGCAGAGCAGCACCTGCCAGCTTGCCAGCCCGAGCGTAAAGAAGCTCGCGGCGACAACATAACCCCCCATGCTGTGAACGTCCGACATCCAGAACGAAAAGATGTTGTACCAGCTCCAGTTCTGGTCACGCGTCGGTGCCAGATCCTCATTGCAAAGACGTGGGCTGTAAACCGCACCGGAATCAGCGGCCGTACCCTGCTGCGCGTTTTGACTGTTTGGCATGAAACCTGCTCCTGTGAATGAAAACCCGTTAAGCGGGAGTGCAGACGGTGTTGCAGGATCCAGGCCAAAACAATAAATCTTGTATGCAATATTTTATTTTTATGTATACGATTCGATAACGAAGAGTAAAAGACGGAGTGGTGAATGAACAACATAAACGCCCTGCAGACAGCGCCAGACCTGCATGACAAAGACGAATCGATCTTTCAGGCGCTGATGACCGCGATAGTCGAACATCAGCTTCTGCCGGGGAGCAAACTGCCGGAAGAGGCGCTGGCCGAGGTGTTTGGCGTAAGCCGCACGGGCATCCGCAAGGTGCTTCAACGACTCGCCGCTGTGCAAATGGTCACCTTAACGCCCAAGCGTGGTGCACACGTTGCCAGCCCGACGGTGGAAGAGGCGCAGCACATCTTCCGCACCCGCGCCCTGCTGGAGGTCGCTAACCTGCCGGACGTGCTGGCCCGCTGCCAGCCGCCGCACCTTGCCGCGCTGGAGGCCATCATTCGCCAGGAGCAGCAGGCGCACGAGGCGTACGACGGCCCGGCGGCAATTCGCCACTCCGCCAATTTCCACATTCAGCTGCAGGCCATCTCCGGCAACCAGGTGCTGACGGAGATGGTGACCGGCCTGAGCCAGCGCTCGTCGCTGGTGATTGCCACCTGGGGCGCGCCGTGGCGTCAGGGGTGCCGCTGCAACGATCACGAACAGCTTGTGGATCTGCTGCGCCAGAAGGCGCTCCAGCCGCTCAGCGATGCCTTAATGCACCATTTTGAACATATCGTCGCCAGCCTCTGCTTCGAGCGGGCGGGCGAGTGTCTGCCTGATTTTGCCCGGCTGTTTGCCGGCCACAAGGAGTCGTAATGTCCTCTGTCTGTATACAAGTGATCAACCCCAACACCAGCCTCGCGATGACGGAAACCATCGGCGCGGCGGCACGCGCGGTGGCGGCGCCGGGAACGGAGATCCTCGCGGTCTGCCCGAGCGCGGGCGTGCCGTCTATAGAAGGCCACTTTGATGAGGCCATCGCCGCCGTGGGGGTTCTCGAACAGGTTAAGCTCGGCAGAGAGCAGGGCGTGGACGGTCACGTCATCGCCTGCTTTGGCGATCCGGGCCTGCTGGCGGCGCGCGAGCTGGCGCAGGGGCCGGTTATAGGCATTGCGGAAGCCGCCATGCATATGGCGACGCTGGTGGCGACGCGCTTTTCGGTGGTCACCACGCTGCCGCGCACGTTGATTATTGCCCGCCATCTGCTGCACCAGTATGGCTTTCACGATCGCTGCGCGGCGCTGCACGCTATCGATCTCCCGGTGCTGGCGCTGGAAGACGGCAGCGGTCTGGCGCAGGAAAAAGTGCGTGCGCGCTGTATACAGGCGCTGAAAGAGGACGACTGCGGCGCCATCGTGCTGGGCTGCGGCGGCATGGCGACGCTGGCGCAGGAGCTGACGCGCGAGCTGCGCGTACCGGTCATCGACGGCGTCAGCGCGGCGGTGAAGATGGTGGAGTCGCTGGTGGCGCTGGGGCTGTCGACCAGCAAGCACGGGGATCTGGCGTTCCCGGAGAAAAAAGCGTTAAGCGGACAGTTTCAGGCACTGAATCCATTTTAATTTTTGGGGGTGGCAATGGGGCTTTTTGAACAGAATTACCCGCGGGATCTGCGCGGCTACGCGGGCAACCCGCCGCACGCGCGGTGGCCGAATCAGGCGCGCATCGCCGTGCAGTTTGTGCTCAATTATGAGGAAGGGGCGGAGAACCACGTTCTGCACGGCGATGCCGGATCCGAGCAGTTCCTGTCGGACATTATCGGCGCGGCCAGCTACCCGGATAAACACATGTCGATGGACTCCCTCTACGAATACGGCAGCCGCGCCGGATTCTGGCGGATCCACAGTGAATTTCAAAAGCGCGGCCTGCCGCTGACGGTCTTTGGCGTGGCGATGGCGCTGGCGCGTCACCCGGATATCGTTGAGGCTATCAAGAATGCGGACTACGACGTGGTGAGCCACGGCTGGCGCTGGATCCACTATCAGCACATGGATATCCAACAGGAGCGCGAACACCTGCACAAGGCGGTGCACGTGTTGACCGACCTTTTCGGCAAGCCGCCGACGGGCTGGTACACCGGGCGCGACAGCCCCAACACCCGCCAGCTGGTGGTGGAGCACGGCGGCTTCGACTATGACAGCGACTACTACGGCGACGATCTGCCCTTCTGGACGGAAGTGGCCTGCGGCGACGGCTCCCGTAAACCGCACCTGATCGTGCCCTATACGCTGGATGCCAACGACATGCGCTTCGCCACCGCGCAGGGGTTTAACACCGCCGAGCAGTTCTATACCTACCTGAAGGACAGTTTTGACGTGCTGTACGAAGAAGGGGAAAGCGCGCCGAAGATGATGTCCATCGGCATGCACTGCCGCCTGCTGGGGCGGCCGGGGCGTTTTCGCGCGCTGCAGCGTTTCCTGGATTACGTGCAGCAGCACGAGCGGGTGTGGGTCTGTACCCGCCAGCAGATTGCCGACCACTGGCGGGAGGTGCATCCGTTTCAGAAATAAGTGTGCCGTGTTTAGCCGGGTGGCGGCTGCGCCTTACCCGGCCTACAGGACCCACAGGGCATACGGGACATCGCAGGCCCGGTAAGCGCAGCGCCACCGGGCGGGTTTTTCAGCATTACACCATCAAACTCACCTGCGCCGCCACGATCCGCCACCCGTAGGCAAACCGTACCCACGTCTGCTGCTGGCGGCCAATGCGCTCCGTGCCCTCGCGGGTAAACTCGGTGCTGCACACGGCATAATCCTCCCCGAAGGTGGTAATCACGGTGTGACGCAGCGTCCGCTGCAGCCCGGCGGCGGGGCGCGCCGCGCGAAAGGCGCGGATTTCATCAATCCCGTACAGGTTTTCACCCGCCCCCAGACGCACCGTGTTTTTGTCGTGCCAGAACAGCTCGTCCAGCACCGCAACGTTGTTGCTCACCAGCGCGTCTTCATAGCGGTAAAACGCGGCGGTCACCTCGACAACCACCCACGGCAGGTTAATGTCATCGTGATTCATCATGCGGCCACCTCCGCCGGACGCGCGTCGGCGATCCCACTCTCTTCCAGCACGCGCGCGACGCGCAGGCAGGCCTGCTCGTTAAACGGCGCGGCAATCAGCTGCAGGCCAATCGGCGCACCCTGGGCGGTGCGCAGCGGAACGGTGGTCACGGGCAGGCCCAGAAACGAAATCGGCTGGGTCAGCATCCCCATGCTGGCGCGAATGGGGAGCGGCTGACCGTTAATCTCCATGGTCTGCTCACCCGCGAGCGTGGCGCTGCGCGGCGTCGCCGGGGCGATCAGCACGTCGGCCTGCGCGAACAGGGTTTTAAACGCCTGCCGGGCGTGCGCGCGAAACCGCTGGGCCTGAATGTACCAGGCGGAGGGGATCATCGCCCCGGCCAGCAGCCGTTCGCGGGAATGCGGCTCAAAACGCTCGGGCTCGCGGCGAAGCGCGGGCAGGTACTGATTTCCCCCTTCGGAGGCGCTGATGATAAACGCCGCGGAGCGCGCCAGTTCGGCGTCCGGGAACTGCAGCTCATCCTGCACGTCGAGCGCCTTCGCCACCCGCGCCACGGCGTCTCTGGCATCCGCGTCGCACCAGGTGGTGAAGTAGCCGCCGAGCACCGCGCAGCGCAGGCCGTCAAGCCCGCGGTCGAGCAGGGGACGCGTCTGCTCGCGCGAGCTCTCTGCCTGAAAAGCGTCGCTGCTGTCCCGGCCCTGCAGCGCATCGTATACGGACGCCAGATCGCACACGCGGCGGGCAAAGGGGCCGATATGATCGAGGCTCGCGACAAACGGATGGCTGCCGGATCGTGACAGGCGGCCAAACGTGGGCTTCAGGCCGTAGATGCCGCACAGGGAGGCCGGAACGCGAATCGAGCCGTTGGTGTCGGTGCCGAGCGAAAAATGCACCAGCCCGGCGGCCACGGCGGCGGCCGAGCCGCCGGACGAGCCGCCCGCAATGCGCGCCAGATCGTGCGGGTTACGCGTCGTGCCGTAGTGGCTGTTTTCGGTCGTGAAGCCGTAGGCGTAGGCGTCCATGTTCACCATCCCGGTCAGCAGCCCGCCCGCGCTGCGCAGCTGGCGCACCGCGAAGCTGTCAGCGGCCGCGGCGGGGCGCTGGCTGAACAGCTCTGCCCCGGCAAGGGTGGTGTGGCCGGCAACGTCGAACAGGTTTTTTACCGCGTAGGGTACGCCCGCCAGCGGCGGCAGGGGGCGCTTTTCACGGCGCAGGGTATCGATGCTCTCGGCCTCGGCGAGCATGCGCGCTTCCGTCACGGCGGTCCAGGCGCCGATCTGCGGATTCACGCGCGCAATCGCCTCCAGCGTCTGGCGGGCAATCTCGCGAGCGCTCAGCTCGCCCGCGCCCAGCGCATGCTGGATCGCGCTGATACTCATCTCGTGTAGCCTCATGCTTTGTACACTCCTGCGATCTCCAGACGGTCATCGAGCGGCAGCGCCATCAGCGGGGCGGCCATGCTTGCAATGCGGCTGAACTGCACCTGCAGCTCGGCGCGGCGGGCATCGTCCAGCGTCACGTCGAGCACGGACTCCATTTGCGCCAGATACGCCTGCCAGTCGGATTGTTGTGTCGTCATTGTTTTCTCCTCAGAATCCGGCGGCCGCGCCGTTGCTGCGCGGGTCACATGCTCCTTCGAACAGCCCGTTGGGGTGGCGGACAATCGCGCCCGCGTGGCCCATCGCTTCGCTGAAGTCAGGGAAGATTTCCACCTCGTGTCCGAGTGCCTGAAGCCGTGAGACCGTCTCAGCGGTAAAGCGTCCTTCCAGCTTTAACGTGTCCGAGGTTTGTCCCCAGGTGCGCCCCAGCAGCCAGCGCGGGCGGGAAATGCTCTCCTGCAGTGGCACGCCCTGAATCGCGTAGCGGGTAAAGAGCGCGGCCTGGGTTTGCGGCTGGCCGTCGCCGCCCATCGATCCGTAGACCATCACGCGCCCGTCCTTAAGACGCGCCGCCGCCGGGTTCAGGGTATGGAAGGGCTGCTTGCCCGGCGCGAGGGCCAGAAGACTATCGGGATCGAGGCTGAATGATGCCCCCCGGTTCTGCCAGACGATGCCGGTGTCGGGCAGCACCACGCCGCTGCCGAACTCGTGATAGATACTCTGGATAAACGACACGGCAAGCCCGCTGCTGTCCATCACTCCCATCCACACAGTATCGCCGGGGCCTTTTCCGGTGCCCCACGGCGCGGCGCGTCCGTCGTCAACCCTGTCGGCAAGCGCCTGCAGGGCGGCGGGATCCAGCAGACCCTGAATATCGGTTTTCAGCTCGCGCGGGTCGGTGATGTGGGCATCGCGCAGGCCAAAGGCCAGCTTGGTGGCTTCAACGATGCGGTGAATGGTGTCGGCGTCGTCGGCCTCCGCCATATTCAGGCGGTCGGTGATGCCGAGTATCGCCAGCGAGACCAGCCCCTGCGTCGGCGGGGCGTGGTTAAAGATCTCCCCCTGCTGATGCTGCAGCCTCAGCGGCGCGGTGCGCCGGGCGACGTGCGTGCGCAAATCGGCCAGCGTCACGGGCAGGCCCAGCGTCTCCATGCCGTGCGCCAGCACGTCCGCCAGCGGGCCGCGGTAAAAGCTGTCCAGACCGTCCTCCGCCAGGCGCGTCAACGTCGTGGCCATGGCGGGCTGGTAAAAGCGGCTCCCGGCCTCTGGAGGCTTGCCGTCCACCAGCCAGGTTTCCGCGAAGCCGGGGATGTGCTTCAGCTCGTCGAATTTGCTTGCCGTGGCATGGGCCTGCGAGGCCGTGACCGGCGTGCCGTTCTTCGCATAGTCAATGGCGTCGGCCAGCAGGCGGGCCAGCGGCAGCGCCTTGCCGGTCATCTCGCGCGAGACCTTCAGCGCCTCGTCCCAGCCGCTCACCGTGCCGGCGACGGTCAGCGCCGCGCGGGGGCCGCGGTGGGGAATATGCGCCAGCCCGTCGTAGGCGGCGAGCGTTGCGCGCGATCCCGCCGCGCCGCTGGCATCAATGGCGACAGGTTCGCCTTCCGGCGGCACGATAAGCCAGAAGCCATCGCCGCCCAGCCCGTTCATGTGCGGGTAAACCACGGCAACGGTGGCCGCCGCAGCGACCATCGCCTCTATCGCGCTGCCGCCTTCGCGCAGTACCGCCAGCGCGCTCTGGCTGGCAAGATGGTGGGGCGCAACGGCCATGCCGTGCGTGGAGACATTACTTTGCATAAAGCGTCCTCGTAACCCTGAAAGTCACAAGGTGCTGCAAAAGCTGTTCCAGATCTGAAAGAAAAGTTTCAGTAAACTGGCACGTATAATGAATACGCATAATAAAAGGTACAATGTGATGAAACAAAAGTTACAGAGGCGCTATGGAACAACTGGATGAACGTCTGAAAGCACAGTACCCGTCGCTGTCGCCGCAGGAGCAGCGGGTGGCGGACTTTATTTTCGACCATTTTGACGACCTGATTAGCTACAACAGCGCCGAGCTGGCGCAGCTGAGCGGGGTGTCGAAAGCCACGGTCAGCCGTCTGTTTAAGCGTCTGGGCTATGAGAAATATAAGGACATGCGCGACGAGCTGCGCACCCTGCGCCAGAGCGGGATGCCGCTCACCGATAACCGCGACGCGGTGCAGGGCAATACGCTGCTGGCGCGCCACTATAAGCAGGAGATGGCGAACCTGGCCCAGTGGGTCAATGCCCTCGACGCGCAGCAGTTTGCCGACGCCATGGCCTGCATGGTGAAGGCGCGGCGCATCGTCATTATCGGCATGCGTAACGCCTATCCGGCGGCGCTGCACCTGCGTCAGCAGCTGCTGCAGGCGCGCGGTCAGGTGCTGGTTCTGCCGCAGCCGGGGCAGAGCCTGGGCGAGGAGCTGGTGGATTTAACGCCGGACGATCTGGTGGTCATGATGGCCTTTCGCCGCCGCCCGCGCATCATCCGCCCGCTGATGCAGCAGCTTCAGAGCAGCGGTATTCCGTTGCTGCTGATGTGCGAGCCGCAGGCGCACAGCCTGTTTCCGCTGGCGAGCTGGCAGCTCTGCGCCCCGCTGGACAGCGTCTCGGCCTATGACAGCTACTCCTCGGTCAACAGCCTGATCAACCTGCTGGCAAACGCCTTCCTGCATGAAATTCTCGATAAAGGCCGTCCGCGCATTCACGAAATTGCCTCCCTCTACCAGCAGCTGGACGAACTCGAGCAGCGATAATGGGGCATCAGGCTGGTGCTTTGCATTAAAATGGTGCATGTGGCGGGTCGGGATGACGCTCGTTTTTTCGACCCTTCCCCGTTTTATCAGGCTTTACAAGAATATTTCCCGCTTAGCCCTGGTTGGCACATTAGTTGCAAAATCACATTCAAAGAATCTTTTGTTTCATGTTAACGTTACGGGGAAGCACCATGAAAAAATTGTTGATTGCACTGGCCGGGGCCGCATGTCTCTTCACACAGCTGCCGGCAAAGGCTGACCAGCTTCAGGATATCGAGAAGCGCGGCACCATCCGCATTGCTGTTCCGCAGGACTTCCCGCCGTTTGGCTCGGTGGGGACCGACCTGCAGCCGCAGGGCTATGACATCGACATGGCGCGCTATCTGGCCAAACAGATGAAGCTCAAGCTGCAGCTGGTGCCGGTGACCAGCGCCAACCGCGTGCCGTATCTGCAAACCGATAAGGTGGATCTGGTCATTTCAAGCCTCGGTAAAAACCCGGAGCGCGAGAAGGTGATCGACTTTAGCCGCGCTTACGCGCCGTTCTTCCTCGGCGTGTTTGGTCCGAAAGGCGCCGAGCTGAAAGATGCCGCCGCGCT
Source organism: Enterobacter sp. QK-SA4 (assembly GCF_056856775.1). Lineage (NCBI taxonomy): Bacteria > Pseudomonadati > Pseudomonadota > Gammaproteobacteria > Enterobacterales > Enterobacteriaceae > Enterobacter > Enterobacter sp. QK-SA4. The sequence goes on along the minus strand of NZ_JBXFXH010000007.1, from coordinate 3,031,494 downwards.
GAGCGGAAAAACCATCGGCGTGACGCGCGGGGCGGTGGAGGACATGGTGCTGACCGGCCTGGCGCCGAAAGACGCGGACGTGAAGCGCTACGAGGATAACAACACCACGCTCTCCGCCTACCTCTCCGGACAGGTGCAGTACGTGGCAACCGGCAACCTCGTGGTGGCGGCCATTTCGCGCCAGAACGCGGATAAAGCCCCGGTGCCGAGCTTTATGCTGAAAGATTCGCCGTGCTTTATTGGCCTGAAGAAAAACGAACCGGCCCTGAAGGCAAAGGTGGATGCGCTGATTGAGCAGGGCATCAAGGACGGCACGCTGAACGGCCTGTCCGAGCAATGGCTGAAGGCCCCGCTGCCGGCAAACCTTGGCGCCTGAGCCGATGACTGAGCAACTTCATTTCTCCGCGCTCTGGCCGCACTGGCCGGAGCTGCTGGCGGGGCTGTGGGTCACCGTTCAGCTGACGGTGATGGCGACCGTCGGCGGGCTGGCAATAGGGATTTTCGGGGCGGCGATCCGCAGCGGACGCACCACCTGGTTCAGCCGGATCTGGGGCGCGTATGTGGAAATCATCCGCAACACGCCGTTTGTCGTGCAGCTGTTTTTCATCGTCTTCGGCCTGCCGAATCTCGGGCTGAAGATGACGGCGGGGGAAGCGGCGCTGCTGGCCATGGTGGTGAACCTGGGCGCCTACAGCACCGAAATTATCCGCGCGGGCATTCAGGTCACGCCGAAAGGGCAGTGGGAGGCCGGACGCGTGCTGGGGCTGACCCGCCTGCAGACCTTTATCCGCGTGGTGCTGCCGCCCGCGCTGCAGCGCATTTATCCGGCGCTGGTGAGCCAGTGCATCATCGTGATGCTCGGCTCGTCGGTGGTGTCGCAGGTCTCGTATGAAGAGCTGACCTTCGCCGCCAACCTGATCCAGTCCAGAACGTTTTTGAGCTTTGAGGTTTATCTGGTGACAACCGGGATTTACTTAGCGCTGTCGATTACCCTGCGCCAGCTGATGATGGCGGCGGGACGCAAATGGCTGGGGGTGCAGGCATGATGACCACCTTTACCGACTGGGACATTATTCGCAACCTGCTGCTGGCCGGACGCTGGACGGTGCTGCTGTCGCTGGTGGCGTTTGTCGGCGGGGCGGCGGTGACGCTGCCGCTCCTGCTGCTGCGCCTCACGGGCGGGCGCACGGTCAGGCGCATCATCCGCGGCTATATTGAGCTGTTTCAGGGCACGCCGCTGCTGATGCAGCTGTTCCTAGCCTTCTTCGGCGTGGCGCTGTTCGGCATCGACGTTTCGCCTTGGACCGCCGCCTCGCTGGCGCTCACCTTCTACACCAGCGCGTTTCTGCTCGATATCTGGAACGGCAGCATTCGCGCCCTGCCGAAAGGGCAGTGGGAAGCGTCGCGCTGTCTGGGGCTGACCTTCGGCCAGACCCTGTTTCGCGTCGTCGCCCCGCAGGCGCTGCGCATCGGCATCGCCCCGACGGTCGGCTTTGCCGTTCAGGTGATCAAGGGCACCGCGCTGGCGTCGATCATCGGCTTTATTGAGCTGACCAAGGCCGGGACCATGCTGACCAACGTGACGTATCAGCCGTTTAAGGTCTTTGCGCTGGTGGCGCTCGGCTACTTTATTCTGTGTTATCCGCTGTCGCGCTACAGCCGCTATCTGGAGACGAAATTCAATGCCTCTCATCACCATTAATCAGGTGCAGAAGTACTACGGCGATAACCACGTGCTCAAGGGCGTCGATCTGGATATCGACATGGGCCAGGTGATCTCCATTATCGGGCGCAGCGGGTCGGGCAAAAGCACGCTGCTGCGCTGCATCAACGGCCTGGAAGGCTATCAGGACGGCAGCATCAAGCTGGGCGGCATGACCATTACCGACCGGGATTCTCAGGCGCGCGAAATCAGCCGCTCGGTCGGGATGGTGTTTCAGAGCTTCAACCTGTTCCCACACATGACGGCGCTGGAAAACGTGATGCTCGCCCCGCGTCGGGTGCTGAAGAAAAGCGCCGCCGAATGCCGCGAGCTGGCGAAGCAGATGCTGGAGAAAGTGGGCTTAGGCGATCGTCTGGATTACTACCCGTCGAGCCTCTCCGGCGGCCAGCAGCAGCGCGTGGCGATAGCCCGCGCGCTGGCGATGTCGCCTAAAGTTTTACTCTGCGACGAGATCACCTCCGCGCTCGACCCGGAGCTGGTGGGCGAAGTGCTCAAGGTGCTGGAGCAGCTGGCGGCCGAGGGGATGACGCTCATACTGGTTACCCATGAAATGAATTTTGCCCGCGAAGTGGGCGACCGCGTGGTGTTTATGCACCAGGGGAAAGTCTGGGAGCAGGGCGACAGCAAAACGCTGTTCGCCAACCCGCAGACCACGGAACTGAAGCAGTTCATCTCCTCCGTGCGCGGCCTCAACTGATAAGGACTGAACAATGGATATCGCACGCTTTCCACAAATCAACCCGCCGCAGCGCCTGCTGATGGGCCCGGGCCCGATCAACGCCGACCCGCGCGTGCTGCGCGCCATGTCGAGCCAGCTGATCGGCCAGTACGATCCGGCCATGACCCACTACATGAACGAGGTGATGGCGCTCTATCGCGGCGTATTCCGCACCGAAAACCGCTGGACGATGCTGGTGGACGGCACCTCCCGCGCGGGAATTGAAGCCATTCTGGTTTCCGCCATTCGACCGGGCGATAAGGTGCTGGTGCCGGTCTTTGGCCGCTTTGGCCACCTGCTGTGCGAAATTGCCCGCCGCTGCCGCGCGGAGGTGCATACCATTGAGGTGCCGTGGGGCGAGGTGTTTACCCCGGACCAGGTGGAGGATGCGATTAAGCGTATTTGTCCGCGCCTGCTGCTGACCGTGCAGGGCGACACCTCCACCACCATGCTGCAGCCGCTCGCCGAGCTGGGCGCGATCTGCCGCCGCTACGACGTGCTGTTTTACACCGACGCCACCGCGTCGCTCGGCGGCAACGCGCTGGAGACCGACGCCTGGGGGCTGGACGCCGTCTCGGCCGGGATGCAGAAGTGTCTCGGCGGCCCGTCGGGCACCTCGCCGATCACCCTGAGCGCGCGCATGGAGGAGGCGATCCGCCGTCGCAAATGCGTTGAGGAAGGCATCCGCACCGACGCCCACCGCGACGGCGACGAGGAGATGATCTACTCCAACTACTTCGATCTCGGCATGGTGATGGACTACTGGGGGCCGGAGCGGCTGAACCACCACACCGAAGCCACCACCGCGCTGTTTGGTGCCCGCGAGTGCGCGCGGCTGATCCTGCAGGAAGGGCTGGATAACGGCATCGCGCGCCATAAGCTGCACGGCGATGCGCTGCTGAAGGGCATTCAGGCGATGGGGCTGGAGACCTTTGGCGACCTGAAGCACAAGATGAACAACGTGCTGGGCGTGGTTATCCCGCAGGGCGTCAACGGCGACCAGGTGCGTAAGCTGATGCTGGAGGATTTCGGGATTGAAATCGGCACCTCGTTTGGCCCGCTGCACGGCAAAGTGTGGCGCATCGGCACCATGGGCTACAACGCGCGCAAAGACTGCGTGATGACCACCCTGAGCGCGCTGGAGTCGGTGCTGAACTACCTGAAATTCTCCACCACGCAGGGGGCCGCCATGCAGGCCGCGTGGGACCACTATCACCGCGAGACGCCGCAATGAGCCCGGCGGCAGAACGGGTGATGGCCCGCGCCGACGCGCTGGCCGCCATCAGCGAAACCCCGGATGCGCTGACGCGGGTCTATCTCTCCACCCAGCATCTGCAGGCCAACCAGCTGGTGGGGCAGTGGATGAGCCAGGCGGGAATGACCGTCTGGCAGGACAGCGTGGGCAACATCTGTGGACGCTATGAGGGCGCGCAGGAAGGGGCGCAGGCGGTGCTGCTCGGCTCGCATCTCGATACCGTGCGCAATGCCGGGCGCTACGACGGCATGCTTGGGGTGCTCACCGCCATTGAGGTGGTGGACAGCCTGCACCAGCAGGGTGTGCATCTGGCGCAGGCCATCGAGATTGTCGGCTTTTGCGACGAAGAGGGGACCCGCTTCGGCATTACGCTGTTAGGCAGCCGGGGCATTACCGGCACCTGGCCGCAGGGCTGGCTGGAGAAAGCCGACGCCAGCGGAATCAGCGTGGCGCAGGCTATGACCCTGGTGGGGCTCGATCCTGCCCGCGTGCTGCATGCCGCGCGCCGTCAGGAGGATTTCAGCGCCTATCTGGAGCTGCATATTGAGCAGGGGCCATGCCTTGAGCAGGAGGCGCTCGCCCTTGGCGTGGTGGAAGCCATTAACGGCGCGCGCCGTCTGAACTGCCGCTTTACCGGCGAGGCCGGGCACGCGGGAACCGTACCGATGCTCCACCGCAGGGACGCGCTGGCCGCCGCCGCCGAGTGGATGGTTATCATTGAAAACGCTACCCGACAGCAGGGCGGCAACCTGGTAGCGACGGTTGGCGAGCTGCGCTGTCTGCCGGGGGCGGTGAACGTAATCCCCGGCGAGGTTCAGCTCTCGCTCGATATTCGCGGTCCGCAGGATGCGCAGCTTGATCGGTTGCTTAACGACCTGCTGGAACATGCCCAGGCGATCGCATCGCGCCGCGGTCTGGACTTCAGCGCCGAGGAGTTTTACCGCATTGCCGCCACGCCGTGCGATATCCACCTGCAAAACGTGCTGGGGGAGGCCGTCACATCGGTACAGGGGCGCTCGCTATCGCTGCCCAGCGGTGCGGGCCACGATGCGATTGCCATCGCGGAACGCTGGCCGGTCGGCATGCTGTTTGTGCGCTGCAAAGGGGGCGTCAGCCACCATCCGGCGGAATCGGTGATGGCTGAAGATGTCGCCCTGGCGATTGAGGTGTTTTCGCGAGCGGTGATCCAGCTGGCGGACCGCGTTACTCCAGCCCCAGCGTATATTGCGCGATCTTGAAGTAGATAATCAGCCCGGTGCCGTCGATAAGCGTCGCGATAAACGGCGCGGAGACGACCGCCGGGTCAATGCCGCAGCGCTTGAGCACCATCGGGATCACGGACGACACAATCGCACTCCAGAGCGTAATGCACACCAGCGTCAGGCTGACGATAAGCGTAATTTCCAGCCCAATCCCCATCATCCAGGCGCGAATGCACCCGGCGACACCGAGCGTGGCGGCAATCATCAGCGAGGTGGTCATCTCTTTACGCAGCACGCGGCCAACGTCGCGCAGGCGGACTTCCCCCAGCGCCATGGCGCGCACCAGGGTGGAGGTGATCTGCGTCCCGCTGTTGCCGCCCGTGCCGATCAGCAGCGGAATAAAGAACGCCAGCGCGATGGCGGACTCCAGCGCCTCTTCAAAATGCTGGATCACCGAGCTGGTGTAGGCCTCCGCTACAAACAGCAGCAGCAGCCAGACGGAACGTTTCTTCCACAGGCTATACGGGCTGGTGTCCAGATAGGGCTTCTCCAGCGGCAGCGTTGCCCCCTGAAGCTGGGCGTCTTCGGTGACGTCATCTTCCAGCAGATGGGCGATTTCGCGCTCGGTCAGGCAGCCGACGAGCTTGCCGTGGGTGACCACGGGCACCACATCCGCGCCGCCGTGTGCCAGCAGTCCGGCAACGTCGGCACGTTCATCCTCCGGTTTGACCTGCAAAAACTGCGAAATCATCAGCGATTTCACCGGCTGTACCGTATCGGCGGTTTGCAGCAATTTACGCACGGCAATCATGCCCGCCAGGCGGCCATTGTCTTCAATAAAAATATGAGACGGAATATCGTCGTCTTTTAATTTTTCGAAGAATTGCTCGCGCGCCAGCGCCACGCATAATGAAATATCGAGGACAATAAAATCGGTATTCATATATTGCGCAATGGCGCTGTCATTGAATGCCAGATTCTGGTTGTGAATAGCGTAAGACATAGTGAATTCCCTTTGAATAATAACATCTCTCAGGGGCGAGCAAGACAGGGCATGTCGAAGAGGAGATCCCCACGTCCTGGGTTCAGCACTGTACACCGTATCCCGCGAGGGAAGTTATACTGACAAAGCCTTGATTCGACAGTGCCTGTTTTACCCTGTGTCGGTTCTCTCGAACCTACCAGAGCGATAACGTGTATTTGTACAGGAGCCTCGCCATAACGAGATCGTTGTAAAACGAGAGGAATAATACGCTTATTTAAATTTACCGCTCAGAAAATTAAATAATGTTTAAGAACGGTTTAGACGATTTTTATTAATAAAATGTTGAGGGTTTATTTAGGTTAATTCATTTCTAATGGAGGATTAAATAATCAACGAAGGAGAGGGTAATGGCGTGGTTTGATAATCTGCTGAATCATTTTGCGCTGTATCCGGCACATCTTTTCGCGCTGTTATTTGTGATGGCGCTGAGTAAATCGACGGTGCTGATCTCCTCCGTGCTGCCGCCCGCCTCGGTGATGCTGCTGGCGGGCATTACCGTTAGCCAGACGAGCATGCATCCTGCACTGGCGTGGCTGGCCATAGTTTTGGGGGCAACGGCGGGTTCGATGCTGAACTACCATATCGGCCAGCTGATGGGGCACACCCGGCTGGTCACGCGTTTCACCTCAAAGAATGCCGATAAGTTCTTGCGGGTACAGCATCAGTTGCAAAAGAACGGTGTCATCGTGCTGTTTACGTCGCGTTTTCTGGCGGTGTTGCGCTACATCGTGCCGCTGGCGGCGGGCATGCTCAGGCTGAATGCAGTCAAGGTCTACGCCGTCAGCCTGCTTTCCGCCTGCGGATGGGCGGCGCTGTATGTCGGCATTATCACCGGCATCAGCGCCTTTTGAGTTACAAACTCCCCATTCCGCCGTCCACCAGCAGCTCCGTTCCCACCGTGTAGCTCGACTCGTCGGACGCCAGATAGAGCGCGGCTTTTGCCAGCTCCGTCGTCGAGCCCATTCTGCCGAGCGGCACCAGCTCGATGATCTCCGCCATCATCGCGTTAAGCGCCTCATCGCTTAAGCCCGTCTTCGTAAACGCCGGAGTTTCCACCGGACCGGGGCTCAGGCCGTTGACGCGGATCCCGCGCGGCAGCAGCTCCGCCGACAGCGTGCGCGCCAGCGACAGCAGGGCAGCCTTGCTCGCGGCATACACGCTGCTGGTGGGCAGGCCGATACGCGCGCTCACCGAGCCGCAGAGGATCACCGACGACGGGTTATTCAGCAGCGGCAGCAGCGCCTGAATTAAAAAGAACGGCCCCTTCAGGTTGATGCCCATCAGGCGGTCCCACGCCTCCTCCTGCCAGGCTTCCAGCGGCGCGTGCGTTACGTCACCGGCGTTAAGAAACACCGCGTCCAGGCGTGGCCAGCGGGCGGCGAGGGTTTCCGCCAGCGCTTTTTGTGAGGCGATATCTCCCGCATCGGTCGGGATCACCCAGGCCTTATCGCCAAGAATACGTTCTGCTTCGGCGAGGGTGTCCGGGTTGCGTCCGGTCACGGCGACGCGCGCGCCTTCCGCGATAAACGCCTGCGCGGTGGCAAGGCCGATGCCGCTGGTGCCGCCGGTAATCAGCGTATATTTATCTGTTAAACGACCCATGTTCTTCTCCTGAAATGTCACTGGAGAAAGCACTATAGAAACGTTAGTATCGAAAGGAAACCAGGTACCAAATGGATACTAAAGAGGCAAGAGGTGTGCTATGGCAGAAATGCTGGAGGTGTGCTGCGAAAAAAAATCTGAGGCGTATACCTGCCCGATGACGCAGTTTGTTAACCTGATTTCCGGCAAATGGGCGATCCCCATTCTCTACCGCCTGATTGTCTTTAACACGCCCGTACGCTTTGGCGATCTGCTGCGGGCCGCTGCCCCCATCACGCAGAAAGAGCTGACGAAGCAGCTGCGCCTGTTTGAGCAGCGCGGGCTGGTGACGCGGACGGTCTACCCGGAGATCCCCCCGCGTGTGGAGTACCAAATCACCGCGCTGGGGTTAACCCTGCAGGACGCACTCTCCCCGCTGGCCGCCTGGATGAGCGAGTACGGCGACCAGCTTGAGCGTTAGGCTACTGTTTTGCGTAGCGCGGTGCCGGAATGCCGGTGCGCGCGCTGTTGAACAGCTCAAGACGCGCCGCTTCGTAGCGATCCCACAGGCCGGCATCATGCATCGGCGGGATGGTGATCGGTTCACCCTGATCCAGACCCGCCAGCGATGCATCCACCATATCGTCGGTGGTCATCACCGATCCTTCCGGCAAATCGTTCACCGTGAAGCCCGAATGGCTCCAGATTTCCGTCGCCGTGGCGGCGGGCAGCACGGCCTGAATGCGCACGCTGCTGTCGGCAAATTCTTCCTGTAACCCACGGGTAAAGCTCAGAACCCACGCCTTGGTGGCGCTGTAGAGCGCGCTACCGGCACGGACGTGCAGCGCTAACACCGAGGCGATATTGATCAGCGTGCCGCGATTGTTCTGCGCCAGGCGCGGCAGGATGGCGTAGGTCAGACGCATCAGCGCCGTGGTGTTCAGGGTGTTAATGGCCTGATGCTGCGCCACATCGCCTGCGAGGAACGGCGCCATCTGGGCGGTGCCCGCGTTGTTAATGAGCGTATCAATGGCGGTATTGCTGCGCAGCTCCTCTTCCACGGCGCGGATCCCCTGTTCATCGGTAAGATCGGCCACCAGAATATCGACGGCCACGCCGTAGCGCGCGCGAAGGTCGGCGGCAAGGGTCTTCAGGCGATCTTCGCGACGGGCGACCAGTACCAGGTTAGCGCCGCGCGCGGCAAGGCGATCGGCATAAACGGCACCAATTCCGGAAGAGGCGCCCGTAATCAGGGCGGTGGTGATTTGCGTAGTCATCGTGTGTTACCTTAGGACAAAGTGGGTTATTTGGTTTCAAGATGAAACTGAATAAACTCTCTGCTATTTGGTTTTATAATGCAACCATATTTGCGAGCATTTTGTGCTTTTGCCGTCGGGAACTATCAGGAGGGGAGTTTCGCCACGATCTCTTCAGGCGTCAGTTCGCGGCCATCATCGGCGATAAGCGCCAGTTTACGCAGGGGTTGGCGCTGTTCGGTATCGACCAGCACGGTGCCGCATTCGTTATCCGCAAACAAAAATTCATTGCCCCACTGGGAGAGGGCAACCAGCACCGTTTGCAGGGCGCGACCTTTCTCGGTCAGGACGTATTCCTGCCAGGCGCTGCCGTCGGACGCGGGCTGAAGCCGGAGGATGCCTTCGTCGACCAGCAGTTTTAGCCGCGTGGTCAGCATGTTTTTGGCGATACCAAGGCTTTTCTGGAACTCGCCGAAGCGTTTAATCCCGCGCAGCGCGTCGCGCACGATCAGCAGCGACCACCAGTCGCCGATGATATCCAGCGAACGGGCGACGGGGCAGGTGCTTTCTTCGAGGCGGGTACGTTTCACGGTCAATTCTCCGGTGGGGTGTAGTTTTATTATAAAACTTATTGGTGCACACAGTAAGCACGTTAATCATCAGTTTGAGAAATGCTTCCCGGAAAATTGTCACCAATCTGTCACACTGAAGGCGACATTTTAAAACGATTGAGGAATTAGGGATGAGAAAAGCACTACTCGCGCTGGCAGTCGCCGGTTCCATTTCAGCAACGTTTGGCGTGCAGGCGCAAGAGACGCCGGAAGGGTATCAGCTGGAGCAAGTTTTAATCATGAGTCGTCACAACCTGCGCGCGCCGCTCGCCAATAACGGCAGCGTGCTGGAGCAGTCCACGCCGAAGCAGTGGCCGGAGTGGGAGGTGCCGGGCGGTCAGCTCACCACCAAGGGCGGCGTGCTGGAAGTCTATATGGGCCATTACATGCGCGAGTGGCTGGCGCAGCAGGGGATGGTGAAGACGGGAGAATGCCCGGCGGCGGATAGCGTTTATGCTTACGCCAACAGCCTGCAGCGTACCGTCGCCACCGCGCAGTTCTTCATCACCGGCGCGTTCCCGGGCTGCGACGTTCCCGTGCATCATCAGGAAAAAATGGGCACCATGGATCCCACCTTTAATCCGGTGATTACCGATAACTCGCCGGAATTCCGTGAAAAAGCGCTCAAGGCGATGGAGACCGAGCGGCAGAAAATGCAGCTTACCGAAAGCTATAAGCTGCTGGAGCAGATGACGAACTACGCCGATTCTCCGTCCTGCAAAGAGAAAAAGGTCTGCTCGCTGGCGGACGCGAAAGATACCTTTAGCGCCGACTATGAAAAAGAGCCTGGCGTATCCGGGCCGCTGAAGGTGGGCAACTCGCTGGTGGATGCGTTCACGCTGCAGTATTACGAAGGCTTCCCGGCCGACCAGGTGGCATGGGGCGAAATCAAAACCGACCAGCAGTGGCGCGTGCTGTCTAAGCTGAAGAACGGCTATCAGGACTCGCTGTTTACCTCCACCGAGGTAGCGCAAAACGTGGCGAAACCTCTGGTGAAGTATATCGATAAAACGCTGGTCACCGAACAGGCGAAAGCGCCTAAGATCACCCTGCTGGTGGGGCATGACTCGAACATTGCTTCCCTGCTGACGGCCCTGGATTTCAAATCCTATCAGCTGCACGACCAGCAGGAGCGCACCCCGATTGGCGGCAAGATTGTCTTCCAGCGCTGGCATGACAAAAACGCCAATCAGGAGCTGATGAAAATTGAGTATGTCTACCAGAGTTCAGAGCAGCTGCGTAACGCCAGCGTGCTGTCGCTGAAGTCCCCCGCGCAGCGCGTGACGCTGGAGCTGAAAGGCTGCCCGGTGGATGCGAACGGCTTCTGTCCTGTCGATAAATTCAATGCTGTGATGAATAACGCGGCGAAGTAAAGGAGAACCCCCCGCTGCGGCGGGGGGAAACGCTTAGACGTTTTTACGTTCAATGGTTTGCTCGCCCCAGAAGAGCGAGTCTTTATCCGTTTTTTCGAAGGCGCGCACCAGCACCTCATCGTTACCTTCCTCCCAAATCTGCTCGGCCAGCTTTTCATCGTACTTCGCGACTTCAAAGATAGCTTCGGCAATCTCCGGAGAGGTGTTGCGTAAACTTGCCCATTCGCCCACGTGGTGAGCTTTGGATTCTTGAGTTGGCATGCTTGTCCTCCTGTTGGGTGTTAGCCGTTCAGTTTTTTGGCCAGACCCGCGACGTATTCACCCTGATAGCGGGCGATAGACAGTTCTTCATTGCTTGGCTGACGTGAGCCATCCCCACCGGCAATGGTGGTTGCGCCGTACGGCGTACCGCCACGCACCTGGGAAATGTCAAACAGCTCCTGGGCGCCGTAGCCAATCGGCACAATCACCATCCCGTGATGAGCAAGGGTAGTCCAGGTTGAGGTAATCGTCTGCTCCTGACCGCCGCCGGTGCCGGTTGAGCTGAATACGCTGGCGAGTTTCCCGTAGAGCGCGCCGGATGCCCAAAGTCCGCCGGTTTGATCGAGGAAGGTGCGCATCTGGCCTGACATATTGCCGAAGCGGGTCGGTGTGCCGAAGATAATGGCATCATAGTCCGCCAGCTCCTGCGGGGTGGCGACCGGGGCGTTTTGCGTTTTCCCCCCGGCTTTCAGGAAGGCTTCCGCCTGCATGGTTTCCGGTACGCGTTTCACCACAACCTCAACGCCATCAACCCTGTTCGCACCTTCTGCTACCGCGTGAGCCATGGTTTCAATGTGTCCATACATGGAATAATAGAGCACCAGAACTTTTGCCATTTTGCATCACTCCTCGTTTGTTTTTTCTGACAGCGGATCGCTGCGCTCATTTAAAGATATGTCATCACGGCCAGACTGCAAAAATGAACGCCATTTCTTTGATTTATAACAATATGGTTACAAAAAGGCTTTGTAGCAAAATGAAACAACTTTTTGGCGGCGGATTTTTGAAATGATAAGAAAGGCTTATGAATCGCCGCCGCGTCATCTCACCCGAAAGGCTGAGTTCATGTTGCAGAATATTACCTGCGGCTTGCCGGATAGCGGCATTCCACTAAGCTTAGTTTCACGCGGCACAGATAAAGGCACTGTCCTTGTGTTGCGAGGTGAAAGAATCCTCTTTTACTGAATGCAATATGATGTCTAATGTTTCACATTCTGGAGGTTAGAGATGGCAAACCATCGTGGTGGTTCAGGTAATTTCGCAGAAGACCGTGAAAGAGCATCAGAAGCAGGCCGTAAAGGTGGCCAGCATAGCGGGGGCAACTTCAAGAATGACCCGCAACGCGCATCTGAAGCTGGCAAGAAAGGGGGTAAAAACAGCCACGGCAGCAGTAAGTAACACGCCGGGTTGAACCCCTGCCGCCGGGATCTCCCGGCGGTTTTTTTATTTCTGCAACATTGAACTGTAACCAAAGGCAACGCACACTAGAGAATTGATCTTAACCGCGAGTGCCGCATGTCTGTCTCACGCTTCAAATTCTCCGTTAAACCGCAGGAAGCCATCCTCATTCTCATCACCATGTTCTGGGGCGGGACGTTTCTGGCCGTTCAGTACGCGGTGACCCTCAGCGATCCGTTCTTTTTTGTTGGCCTGCGCTTTGCGACGGCGGCGCTTGCCGTGGGGCTAATTTCGCTTAAAACGCTGCGGGGACTGACGCTGAAAGAACTTAAGGCCGGCGTGGCGATTGGGGTGGCGATAGCGATGGGCTACAGCCTGCAGACGTGGGGATTGCAGACCATCTCCAGCAGTAAATCCGCGTTTATCACCGCCATGTATGTGCCGCTGGTGCCGCTACTGCAGTGGCTGTGCCTGGGGCGGCTGCCGGGGCTAATGTCCTGTATTGGCATCGTGCTGGCGTTTATCGGCCTGATCTTACTGGCCGGGCCGGAAAACAACCTGCTTGCGCTGGGGCCGGGCGAAATCATCACCCTGATTGGGGCGATTGCCATTGCGGCGGAAATTATTCTGATTAGCGCCTGGGCGGGCAAGGTCGACGTCAAACGGGTGACGGTGGTGCAGCTCGCCACGGCGTCGCTGGTGGCGTTTGCGACGATGGTTCCGGCAGGGGAATCCGTGCCGCCGATGTCCACCGGCCTGGTGGTGGTCGCACTGGGGCTGGGTATCTTCAGCGCCATTATTCAGGTCACTATGAACTGGGCGCAGCGCAGCGTATCGCCAACCCGCGCGACGGTGATTTATACCGGCGAACCGGTCTGGGCGGGGATTTTCGGACGCATTGCTGGTGAGCGCTTGCCGCTTCTGGCGCTGGTGGGCGCGGCATTTATTGTCGCCGGGGTGCTGGTAAGCGAGTTAAAGGTCAGAAAGCGTCGGGGTGAGGTCAGGGATTTGACTGCAAAAGAAGGTTTAGATTGAAAAAATGGACAGGCTTATTTACGATGTGTACGGATGAATACCGTACACGGTGATGTAAACCATGCCAGCACTTAAAAAACAGCGTATCGATCTTCGCTTAACGGACGAAGACAAAACAATGATTGAAGAAGCGGCGGCGATGACGAACCAAACGATCACCCAGTTTATGGTGAACAGTGCGTCAGAGCGTGCTGCAGAGGTCATTGAGCAGCACCGTCGTCTCGTATTAAACGAAGCATCATGGACTGCGGTGATGGATGCCATCGACAATCCGCCTGAGCCAAATGAACGCCTGAAACGAGCAGCAAAACGGCTTCGAAACATGGAGTGAAGCGCCGTGGAGAATCTCACGATCGAAATGTTATCAGAGGGAACCGATTATGACTTCGAGGATTTTGATTGTGGCGAACCCTCGCTAAATGCCTTCCTTGCTGAACATCTGGTGCGTCAGCACAATGGGCGTATTTTACGAGCCTACCTGCTTAAAGAGCGCGATCGTCCGCGTGTCCTGGGTTATTACACGTTATCGGGAAGCTGTTTTGAAAGAGCGATGCTTCCTTCTAAGACTCAGCAGCGCCGGATCCCTTATATCAACGTACCCAGCGTGACGCTGGGACGTCTGGCTGTAGATAAAACACTACAGGGAAACGAGTGGGGAACAACGCTCGTCGCGCATGCTATGCGCGTTGTCTACCTGGCTTCACAGGCTGTGGGGGTACACGGAATATTTGTTGATGCCCTTAACGAGCGGGCAAAACGATTTTATCTGAAGCAGGGCTTTATCCCGCTGACAGGTGAAAACAGCCATTCTTTGTTCTTCCCTACAAAATCTATCGAACGGCTGTTTGAGCAAGAGTGATTGCTTTACTACCTGTTGTTCTGAAGGAATGTACATGTCGGGTAAGGCCTGGCCGTCACCCGACATGGTGATTTCATGAATCCTGATGCACCACGGCGCCCTGCGGCGCGGCGGCCATCCGGCGGCTCAGCAGGGCGTTAAGCAGGATCGCGCCGAAGGTCGCCGTACCAATCCCGCCAATCGTAAAGCCGCCCAGCATCAGGGCAAAATCGCCCGCGCCCAGCACCAGCGTGACCGCCACCATAATCAGGTTGCCGTTCTGGCTGAGATCGACCCGATGCTGCACCCAGATACGCGCGCCGGCTACGGCGATCAGCCCAAACACCACAATCGATGCCCCGCCGATGACCGGGGACGGAATGGTGTGGATCAGCGCGCCGAACTTCGGTGAGAAACCGAGCAGCATCGCCATCACCGCCGCCGCCACGAAGACCAGCGTCGAGTAGACCTTGGTCACCGCCATCACGCCGATGTTTTCAGCATAGGTGGTGACGCCGCTGCCGCCTACGGAACCGGAGAGCATGGTCGCCAGACCGTCACCGACGAACGCGCGGCCCATGTACGGATCCATGCTGCGCCCGGTCATCCCCGCAACCGCCTTCAGGTGGCCTAAGTTCTCCGCCACCAGGATCACCGCCACCGGTGCGATAAGCATCATCGCCTGGGTGTTAAAGGTGGGCGAGGTCACCTTCGGCAGGCCGAACCAGGCGGCCTGGTGGAGCAGCGTAAAGTCAACCGGCTTGCCCAGGCCGAAAACGTTGGCCAGCAGGGCATACACCAGACAGGCAACAATCAGCCCAACCAGAATCAGCAGCCGCTGAATCATGCCGCGCGTGAACACCGCCACCAGGCCGATGCACAGAACCGTGATCACCGCCATCCAGCTTTCAAACGGCGAGGCGGAGACGCTCCTGACCGCAATTGGCGCGAGGTTGAGGCCTATCGCCATCACCACGGCGCCCGTCACGACGGGAGGCATCATTCGCTCGATCCAGCGCGTGCCGATTTTCATCACCACCAGACCAATCAGGGTGTAGACCAGACCGCAGGCGATGATGCCGCCGAGGGCCACGCTCAGGTTGGGGTTGATCCCCTGGCCGTTAAACCCGGTGGTGGCGATGACGACGCCCACAAAGGCGGCGCTGGAGCCGAGATAGCTGGGCACGCGCCCGCCGGTGACGAAAAAGAACAGCAGGGTACCGATACCCGACATCAGAATAGACAGGTTGGGATCGAGTCCCATCAGCATCGGCATCAGCACCGTGGCGCCAAACATGGCGACCGCGTGCTGGACGCCCATCACCATCGTCTGCCCGAGCGGGAGACGTTCATCCGGCGCGACCACGCCTGCTTCTGTGGAGGTCGATTTCAACTGCCAGTGGGGAAATCCGAACATGGTCTGTCTCCTTAAGGCGGGTTAACAGGCGGGTCGCATAAGCGCGTGGTAGCCGCGGTCAAACCACACCAGCCCTTGCGGCGCGGGGTGGCGAATAATCGAAATAATGTCGCAAAACAGAATGTCGTGGGTGCCGACGCTCACTACCTGGCTGATGCGGCAGTCAAACGAGGCCAGCGCATCTTCCAGGCGCGGACAGCCCGTGTCGCCCGTCTGCCAGCGGGCGGCGGCAAAGCGTTCCGCCATCGGCGTTTTCCCGCCAAACAGGTTAGATAAAGGCTCCTGTCCGGCGCTCAGGGTATTCACGCAAAGGGTGCGGTTTTCGCTAAACGTTGGCCAGACGGACGCGCCGCGGTTCAGGCACACCAGCAGGGTGGGCGGTGAATCCGTTACGCTGCACACCGCGCTGGCGGTGAAGCCTGCCATCCCCGCCGGGCCGTCGGTGGTGATGATGTTGACCGCCGCGCCAACGCAGGCCATGGCGTCGCGAAAGGTTTGTTTATCCGGTGTTGTCATCATCGCTCCTTACGCCAGCCCGCAGGCATCGTCGAAGTCCAGGCGCGGCAGGCGCCCGTAAAGTTTGCCCGGGTCGCCGTAGCCAATGTTGATCAGCAGATTGCTTTTAAGCGTCGTGCCGGTGAAAAAGGCCTCGTCGACCTTTTGACGGTCAAAGCCCGACATCGGGCCGGTGTCCAGCCCCAGCGCGCGACAGGCGAAGATCAGGTAGGCAGCCTGCAGCGAGCTGTTGCGAAAGGCGGTCTCTTCCGCCAGCGCGGGGCTTGCGGTAAACCAGCTCTTTGCATCGCCGTGCGGGAACAGCTCGGGCAGGCGCTCGTAGAATTCACCGTCCCAGGCGACAATTGCCGTGACCGGAGCCGTGAGCGTTTTCTCAAGGTTGCCGCTGGAGAGCGCCGGGCGCAGCTTCTCTTTTCCCTCCGCGCTTCGCACAAACACAATGCGCGCCGGGGAGCAGTTGGCGGACGTTGGCCCCCATTTCATCAGGTTGTAGATTTCGCGCAGCGTTTCGTCGCTGACGGGCATATTCTGCCAGCCGTTATGGGTGCGGGCGCCGGTGAACAGCGTTTCCAGCGCGGCGGGGGTAATGGCTTCGCTCATTAAAGCTCCTTATAAAGCGGGTTCCGGGCTGTGCAGCAGGCTGGCAAGCCCGTTCAGCAGCAGGGTGTTGAAGGTATCCGGCTCGGTGACGTTGCAGGCATGCCCGCCCTGGCGCATCACCGCGCTATGGCTGTGCGGGATCGCCGCCTGCAGTTCAGACGAGCAGACCGCAGGCACCAGCATGTCGTCGGCGGAGCAGATGATCTGTACCGGGCAGCGAATGCGCGCCGCATGGCGGCTGAAGTCGGCCTTTTTCAGGGCGCTAAGCCTGTGCAGCAGGTTAGTTTTGCCCTGGAAATGGGCCAGCGCCAGCGCTTCTTCGGCCTCAAGACGGGGGGCGCGGGCGGCCATCCAGTCCGCCGGGTAAAGAAACAGCGGCTGCGCCTCGACCCACGCCTGGGCGCCGCCGTAATGCAGCAGCCGCTCGCGGATCTGAAAGCAGCGGCGGGTGTGGGCGTTGAGGGTTAACCAGCCGTTGACGCACACCAGCGCGGCGAGAGCGTCGGGTCTGTCGAGGGCCAGCTGCAGGCCGACCAGCGCCCCCAGCGCGTGACCCACGACGCTGTAGCGTTCAATCCCGGCATCCGCCAGCGCCCGGGCCAGCTCGTCCGCCATCTGCGCAAGGCTGTAGTCTTCCGGCAGGGTGGCGGGGTTATTGCCCGTTCCGAGCTGGTCATAGCACACCACCTGATACTCCGGCTCCAGCGCGGCCAACTGGGGCAGCCAGTAGCTGCCGCTGCCGCCGAGACCGGAAATAAAGACCACCACGGGCGCGCCTTCATACGGGGGCGGCGAGACGGAAAGTTTCATACCTGCCTCACTTCGCGATGTGCGCAACGGTGGCGATTTCAACCAGCGCCTCTGGCTTCACCAGCCCACACTGAATGCAGAACCGCGCCGGTTTATCGCCGGGGAAGAACTCGGCGTAAATCTCGTTAATCGCGGCGTAGTTTTTCCAGTCGGTGATAAAGATGCTGTTGAAGGTCACATCCTCCATCGTGCCACCCGCCGTTTCGATCACGGTTTTGATCGTCTCCAGCACGTGGCGGGTTTGCGCCTTTGGGTCGTTGATAAACACCACGTTGTTGTCTTTATCAAACGGCAGCGTGCCGGAGACATACACCACGCCGTCGGCGAGTGTGCCGGGGACAAAAGGGGCAATCGGCGTGCTGGTGCCCGGCGGAATAATCACGGATTTTGGCATCAGGTGTCTCCTCAGGCGATACGGGCAAGCGGGGGATTCAGGGCGTCGCAGAAATCTGCAACGTTACTGACCCAGCCAAAAAAGGTTTCGATATTGAACAGGGCCGCCTTCTGGGCGAATTCCGGCCCGGCCTGGTGGGTCGCGTCTTCCAGCACCACGCCAAAATACTCGAGGAAAAAGCCGTCGCGCAGGGTCGACTCCACGCAGACGTTGGTGGCGATCCCGGTGAATATCAGATGGCGAATGCCCCGGCTGCGCAGCAGGCTATCGAGCGGCGTGTTGAAAAAGCCGCTGTAGCGCGGTTTGGGCAGGACAATATCGCCCGCCTGCGGTACCAGTTCATCCACCAGCTGATAGTCCCAGCCGCCTTTCGCCAGCAGCTTGCCCTGCAGTTCGGGCCGTTTACGCATGGTTTTCAGGGCGTTCGACTTGTGGAAGTTGGGCGAGCCGGGGCCGCCGGCCTCGACGTACTGGTCATCCCAGCCGTTCTGGAACCAGATGATGAGCATGCCCGCGGCGCGCGCGGCGGCGACGGCGGTTTTAATGTTCTCAATCACCGGTCGGGTGGCGGAGACGTCGAACCCCGCCAGATCCAGATAACCGCCCTGGCTGGCGTAGGCGTTTTGCATGTCCACCACGATCAGCGCGCTCTGCTGGGGCGCGAAGGTAATAGCTTCCGGGCGTGCGTTAAGGGTCGTCATTACGCCACCTCCTTCGTGACGGCGGGGATGTGGGCGCGGCACTGCATCAGCGGCTGGATGCGCTCGCCGAAGGTCTCCACGCCGGTGAGGAAATCGTCGAAGGTCAGCAGAACGCCTTCCGCACCGGGCACGGCCGCCACTTCGTCCAGCATTCTGGCGACGCTGGCGTACGAGCCGACCAGGGTGCCCATGTTGATATTGACGGCGGAGGTCGGATCGGCCATCTGGCGAACGTTGGTATCTGCCCCGGAGCGGGTATCCTTCTGGCTCTGCTCGGTCAGCCAGCTCAGGGCCTCCTCGTCGGCACCATCCTTATAGCGCTCCCATTTGGCGCGCGCGGCGTCGTCGGTTTCGTCGGCAATGACCATAAACAGGACGTAGGAGCCCACGTCGCGCCCGGTTTTATCGGCGGCCTCTTTCATCCGCGCGGCGGTCGGGGCGAAGGCGGCAGGCGTATTCACCCCTTTTCCGAAGCAGAAGTTGAAGTCGGCGTATTTGGCGGAAAATTCCATCCCCGCGTCGCTTTGTCCGGCGCAAATCACCTTCATCGGCACCGACGGCTGCGGGCTGACGCGGCAGTCGTTCATGGTGAAGAAATCGCCCTTGAAATCGCTTTTGCCGGTCCCCCACAGGTCGCGCAGCACCTGTACGTATTCGGTCAGGTAGTCGTAGCGACGCGAGAAGTAGTCGTCACCCGGCCAGAGCCCCATCTGCTCGTACTCCGGTTTTTGCCAGCCAGTGACCAGGTTGACGCCAAAGCGCCCGCCGGAGATCGAGTCGATGGTGGAGGCCATGCGCGCGACGATTGCCGGGGGCAGGGTGAGGGTGGCGGCGGTGGCGTAGATTTGGATCCGCGAAGTGACCGCGGCCAGCCCGGCCATCAGGGTAAAGGACTCCAGGTTGTGGTCCCAGAATTCGGTTTTGCCGCCAAAGCCGCGCAGCTTGATCATCGAAAGCGCAAAGTCGAAATGGTAGTGTTCCGCTTTCTGCACGATGGCTTTATTGAGCTCAAAGGTCGGCATGTATTGCGGTGCAGTGGTCGAGATAAGCCAGCCGTTGTTGCCGATGGGTACAAATACGCCAATTTTCATCACGAACCTCTCTTCATTACGTCGCAGGTGTAACGGTGTTTTTGCAAAGGCAGTGCCAGTTTTGAAAATGGCTGTGTTATTAATGTGTTAATTAGAAGTTGGTGGATTGATGCGGCCAAATGTGGACTAACTGGTCAAAAACATTGCACAGAAAACAGGCATTCATGCACGATCGGAGTGCAGGGTGTCGTGGGGAGACGGGGGTTTTGCTATGCTGAGGGCAACGCAGAATAAGGAGAGCGGGAATGACACAAGGCGCAGTGAAAACACCAGGTAAACGTTCGCAGGCGGTGAGCGCCAAGAAGCAGGCGATCCTCAGCGCGGCGCTGGAGACTTTTTCGCAGTTTGGTATTCACGGCACGCGCCTGGAGCAGGTGGCGGAGCAGTCCGGCGTATCCAAAACCAATCTGCTTTACTATTACCCGTCGAAAGAGGCGCTCTATGTGGCGGTGATGCAGCAGATCCTCGATATCTGGCTGGCGCCCCTCAAAGCGTTCCGCGCAGAGCTGGCCCCGCTGGTGGCGATCAAAGAGTATATTCGCCTGAAGCTGGAGGTGTCGCGCGATTACCCGCAGGCGTCGCGACTGTTTTGTCTTGAGATGCTGCAGGGCGCGCCGCTGCTGCAGGCGGAATTAACCGGAGATTTAAAACAGCTGGTGGACGATAAGTCGGCCATTATTGCCGGATGGGTCGCCAGCGGAAAGCTGGCCCCGGTCGACCCGCATCATCTGATCTTTATGATTTGGGCCTCCACCCAGCATTACGCTGACTTTGCGGCCCAGGTTGAGGCGGTGACCGGTAAAACGCTCCAGGACGAGGCGTTTTTCCACAGCACTCTGGAAAACGTGCAGCGGATGATTATCGAAGGGATCCGCCTGCGCTAGTTCCCCGGCGGGAGAGGGCAGCTTAAGTCGCCCTCTTCACACTGCATCAGCGAGGCCAGAAACGCTTCGCGCTCCACGGTTTTTTCCGCCAGGCACTGGTTAACAATCATTGGCTGGACGCTCCCGCCTTCCGTCCCCGAACCGATAAACGCGCAGTCCGCATCGCGCAGGGTAATCCACGCCTGCTGCGCTTTTTTCAGCAGGTCTCGCTGGGGCGCTGCCGCACGCTTAACGGCGGCCTGATAGGTCTGGTTGAGTTTTTATCGGCAGCCTGGTACTGCTGCGCGCTACAGGTATTCAGCTCAAGCTGGGTGGTCGCTTTGTCGCACTCGTCGGCCAGCGCGCTGGCGCTCATTAGCAGTGCTGCACTGGCGATAAGATATCGTTTCATATACTCCCCAATAAAATAAGGCTCCGTCTCCGGAGCCTTATTAGCACAGCGTTAGCCTATTGTCATCAGGCTGGCGTTACCGCCTGCCGCCGCCGTGTTGACGCTGAGCGAGCGCTCCACGTACAGACGCTCCAGCAGCAGGTTGGTTTCCCCGCGCGCAAAGCCCTGCACGGAAACGATGGCACCGCTGCGGGCCGCCACCTGCTCGCAGAGTTCACGCAGCTGATCGGAATCACCGTGGTAGATCACCGCATCAAACGGCTGGGTTAGCAGGTTATCGGCTTTCGCGAAGCGAATGCGGGCCGAGACCGCCTTCGGCAGCTGTTTGGCGAGATCGCGATGCAGGGCATCTTCCGGCCACAGCACTTCACAGCCGGTTGCCATGGCGGCGGCCAGCTGCACCAGCGCGTCCTGCTCGTTATCGGCCACGCACAGCACGCGCTCGCGCGGCATCAGCGTCCAGGTGTTGCGCTCGCCGGTTGGACCCGGCAGCAGACGCTGCGTGCCCGCCTGCGCCAGCTCGCCGTACTGCTTCGCGACGGCACGCAGTTCAGGGCGTTTTTCCGCCCAGGCGATCAGCGCCTCCAGCGGCTGGGTCAGCACGGTTTTCAGCTGCGCATCCACCGGATAGTCCGCATCCTGGCGTGCCAGGGTGACGCCCAGGGCGTTCTCCGGACGGTTCGCCAGCAGACGGTACAGATAGAGCGGACCGCCCGCTTTCGGACCGGTGCCGGAAAGGCCTTCGCCGCCGAACGGCTGCACGCCCACGACCGCGCCGACCATGTTGCGGTTGACGTACAGGTTGCCCACTTTGGCGCTGCCGGTCACCTGCGCGATAGTCTCGTCGATACGGGTATGCACGCCGAGCGTCAGGCCATAGCCGGAGGCGTTGATCTGCTCAACCAGCTCGTTCAGGTTGTTACGGTTGTAGCGCACCACGTGCAGCACCGGGCCGAAGACCTCTTTTTTCAGCTCGTCGAAGCTTGCCAGCTCAATCAGCGTTGGCGGCACAAAGGTGCCGGTCCGCCATTCGCGGGCATCTTCGCTGTTCTCACGCACCGCCTGGAATACCGGACGTCCTTTCGCGCGCATGGTCTGAATGTGGTTTTCGATGTTGGCTTTGGCTTCCGCGTCGATCACCGGTCCGATGTCGGTGGTGAGACGGCCCGGGTTGCCCATGCGGCATTCGGCCATCGCGCCGCGCAGCATCTTCAGCGTGTGGTCCGCCACGTCGTCCTGCAGGCACAGCACGCGCAGGGCGGAGCAGCGCTGACCGGCGCTGTCGAACGCGGAGGCCAGCACGTCGACCACCACCTGCTCGGTGAGCGCGGAGGAGTCAACGATCATGGCATTCATCCCGCCGGTTTCGGCGATGAGCGGCGTAGGACGGCCCTGCGCATCCAGACGGGTGGCAATGTTGCGCTGCAGCAGCGACGCCACTTCGGTCGAACCGGTAAACATCACGCCGCGCACGCGGTTGTCGGAGGTCAGTTTGGCACCGACCGTTTCACCGCGGCCCGGCAGCAGCTGAACCACGCCCGCCGGCACGCCGGCTTCCAGAAGAATGTTGATGCCCTGCGCGGCAATCAGCGGGGTCTGCTCTGCCGGTTTTGCCAGCACGCTGTTGCCTGCGGCCAGCGCGGCGGCAATCTGGCCGGTGAAGATTGCCAGCGGGAAGTTCCACGGGCTGATACAGACTACCGGGCCGAGCGGACGGTGGGTTTCGTTATCGAAATCATCGCGCACCTGACCGGCGTAGTAGTGCAGGAAGTCGACGGCCTCGCGCACTTCGGCAATCGCGTTGCTGAAGGTTTTACCCGCCTCGCGCACCAGAATGCCGATGAGCGACTGCATCTGATCTTCCATCAGCACCGCTGCACGCTCCAGAATCGCGGCGCGCTCCTGCGGCGGCGTGGCAAACCAGATAGGGGCGTTGTTCACCGCGCCGTCCAGCGCCTGATCCACTTCCGCTTCGGTCGCTTCACGCGCGTAGCCGACGATATCCTTCGGCTCGGCCGGGTTGATCACCGGGTGCATTTCGCCGTCTGCAACGGGCTGCTCCAGCATCGGTTTGGCCTGCCACTTCTGCAGCGCGCTGTTGAGCAGGGCAGAGGAGAGGGACGCCAGACGGTGTTCGTTGGCGAGATCCAGACCCGCCGAGTTGACGCGGCCTTTGCCGTACAGCTCGCGCGGCAGGGCAATCTTCGGATGCGGCAGGCCAACCTGGCCTTCCTGCGCCGCCATCTTCTCAACGGCCTGCACCGGGTCGGCCACCAGCTCGTCGAGCGGCAGGGTGGTGTCGGCGATGCGGTTAACGAAGGAGGTGTTCGCGCCGTTTTCCAGCAGACGACGCACCAGGTACGCCAGCAGGGTTTCGTGCGTTCCCACCGGAGCATAGATTCGGCATGGGCGGTTCAGCTTGCCGTCCGCCACTTTACCGGTGACCTGCTCGTACAGCGGTTCACCCATGCCGTGCAGGCACTGGAACTCGTACTGGCCTGGATAGTAGTTTTGCCCGGCCAGGCTGTAGATCGCCGCCAGGGTGTGGGCGTTGTGGGTAGCGAACTGCGGATAGATCAGGTTCGGCACGCCGAGCAGCTTTTTCGCACAGGCGAGGTAAGAGACGTCGGTGTATACCTTGCGGGTATAGACCGGATAGCCTTCCAGCCCTTCCATCTGGGCGCGTTTGATTTCGCTGTCCCAGTAGGCGCCTTTCACCAGACGGATCATCAGGCGACGGCGGCTGCGGCTTGCCAGGTCAATCAGGTAATCAATGACGAACGGGCAGCGCTTCTGGTAGGCCTGGATAACGAAGCCGATGCCGTTCCAGCCTGCCAGCTCCGGCTCGAAGCAAAGTTTTTCCAGCAGATCGAGGGAGATCTCCAGACGGTCGGCCTCTTCGGCGTCAATGTTAATGCCGATATCATACTGGCGCGCCAGCAGGGTCAGGGATTTCAGGCGCGGGTAGAGTTCTTCCATCACACGGTCGTACTGCGCGCGGCTGTAGCGCGGGTGCAGGGCAGAGAGCTTGATAGAGATGCCCGGGCCTTCATAAATACCGCGACCGTTGGACGCTTTACCGATGGCGTGGATCGCCTGCTGGTAAGAGACCATGTAGGCCTGCGCGTCGGCGGCGGTCAGGGCCGCTTCGCCCAGCATGTCGTATGAGTAGCGGAAACCTTTATCTTCCAGCTTGCGGGCGTTCGCCAGCGCTTCGGCAATGGTTTCCCCGGTCACAAACTGCTCGCCCATCAGGCGCATCGCCATGTCCACGCCTTTGCGGATCAGCGGCTCGCCGCTCTTGCCGATGATGCGGTTCAGAGAGCGGGAGAGGTTGGCTTCGTTATGGGTGGAGACCAGTTTGCCGGTAAACAGCAGGCCCCAGGTGGCGGCGTTGACGAACAGCGACGGGCTACGGCCAATATGGGAATGCCAGTTGCCGTTGCTGATCTTGTCGCGGATCAGCGCGTCGCGGGTGGCTTTATCCGGAATACGCAGCAGCGCTTCCGCCAGACACATCAGCGCCACGCCTTCCTGAGAGGAGAGGGAAAACTCCTGCAGCAGACCCTGAACCATCCCGGCGCGGCCGGTGGCGGTTTTCTGGTTGCGCAGCTTGTCGGCTAACTGATACGCCAGGCTGTGCGCCTGTGCGGCAATGGCTTCCGGCAGGCGGGCCTGCTCCAGCAGCATCGGCACGGCGTCGGTTTCGGCACGGCGCCAGGCGCCGGTAATGGCGGCACGGCTGACGGACTGCGGCAGGATCTGCTCGGCAAATTCAAGGAACGGCTGATGGTTCTCGTCGCCAGCGGCCGGGGCTTCTTCGCTTTCATTCGCCGCGCCGGCCAGCAGGGCAGGCAGCTCCGGCAGGCCCTCATCGCTCTCGAGTCTTTCGAGATAGTTAAAAATCGCCTGCTTGATTAACCAGTGCGGCGTGCGGTCAATGCGGGTTGCTGCGGTCTTAATCCGTTCGCGGGTTGCGTCATCCAGCTTAACCCCCATGGTGGTCATACCCATGCCAAAGCTCCTGTTGTTCTGTAATAGCGTTCTGTAGATAGCGTGAAATATCCCCTATGTTGCAACTTTGTGCAACCGTGTTAAATGTGACCTGGTTTGCAACCCGGAAAATGAATGGATTGTTAACGAATGGTTAGCTGGGAAAACGCGCTGGCTTTTGTGCGGGAAGCCTGGTTTTATGCGGTAGTTAACACTTTTCAAAGGTGCAACCCGTAAAAGCGTGAGCGAGTGCAACCTATAGGAAACTCGTATCAAACCGGGGATGAAATTGATGTAAATGCAGTGTTAAATCGTTTGTCAGCGGAAGGCGCATACGGCAGGATAGCGCGCCCAACCGAAACACAAGATACATTCACCTCGTTCCGGTGATCATATAACAAGGCAGCCCGGATGGTTGTCGCTCGACATTTTGGAGAATTTGAATGGCTATTAGCACACCGATGCTGGTGACATTTCTCGTTTATATTTTTGGCATGATCCTGATAGGGTTTTTGGCGTGGCGTTCTACAAAGAACTTTGACGACTACATTCTGGGCGGACGCAGTTTAGGCCCAATGGTGACTGCACTCTCTGCGGGCGCCTCCGACATGAGCGGCTGGCTGCTGATGGGGCTGCCCGGCGCGATTTTTATCTCCGGTATCTCTGAAAGCTGGATCGCCATCGGCCTGACCGTCGGCGCGTGGATCAACTGGAAGCTGGTGGCAGGCCGTCTGCGCGTGCATACCGAGGCCAACAATAACGCCCTGACGCTGCCGGATTACTTCACCGGACGCTTCGAAGATAACAGCCGCATCCTGCGCATTATCTCCGCGGTGGTTATCCTGCTGTTCTTCACCATCTACTGCGCCTCCGGCATCGTGGCCGGCGCGCGTCTGTTCGAAAGCACCTTCGGCATGAGCTACGAAACCGCCCTGTGGGCCGGTGCGGCGGCGACCATCCTCTATACCTTCGTGGGCGGGTTCCTGGCGGTAAGCTGGACCGACACCGTGCAGGCGAGCCTGATGATCTTCGCCCTGATCCTGACCCCGGTGATTGTGATTTTCACCGTTGGCGGCTTTGGCGAATCGCTGGAAGTGATCAAGCAGAAGAGCATCGAAAACGTCGACATGCTGAAAGGGCTGAACTTCGTAGCCATCGTCTCCCTGATGGGCTGGGGCCTGGGCTACTTCGGTCAGCCGCATATCCTGGCGCGCTTTATGGCGGCGGATTCTCACCACACCATCGTTCATGCCCGTCGCATCAGTATGACGTGGATGATCCTGTGTCTGGCAGGCGCGTGTGCGGTCGGCTTCTTCGGCATCGCGTACTTCAACAACAACCCGGCGCAGGCGGGCGCGGTCAACCAGAACGCCGAGCGCGTGTTCATCGAGCTGGCGCAAATTCTGTTTAACCCGTGGATTGCCGGTATTCTGCTCTCCGCAATCCTGGCGGCGGTGATGTCTACCCTGAGCTGCCAGCTGCTGGTCTGCTCCAGTGCGATCACCGAAGACCTTTACAAAGCCTTTCTGCGTAAAAACGCGAGCCAGAAAGAGCTGGTGTGGGTAGGACGCTTTATGGTGCTGCTGGTGGCGCTGATTGCCATCGCGCTGGCGGCCAACCCGGAAAACCGCGTGCTGGGCCTCGTGAGCTACGCGTGGGCGGGCTTCGGTGCGGCGTTTGGTCCGGTAGTGCTGTTCTCCGTCATGTGGTCACGTATGACCCGTAACGGCGCGCTGGCGGGGATGATCATCGGTGCGGTGACCGTTATCGTCTGGAAACAGTTCGCATGGCTGGGCCTGTACGAAATCATTCCGGGCTTCATCTTCGGCAGCATCGGCATCGTGGTGTTCAGCCTGCTGGGTAAAGCCCCGTCTGCCTCCATGCAGAAACGCTTTGCTGAAGCCGACGCGCATTACCACACTGCGCCGCCGTCTAAGCTCCAGGCAGAATAATTATTCTCGCTGCACAATGCAGGCCGGGTGAGCGCAAGCGCACCCGGCTTTTTTCTTGCCAAAATCCGTCATTTCCTGTGATATCCATGTGCTTATAACAATGAGGATAGCGAAGCATGACAATCAAAACAGGGGTAATGGCAGCAGCATTATTGATGCTCGCTGGCTGCACGACGCCATCGCAGCAGGAGGCGGTAGAGACCTGCAAAGCGGATAACCAGATGCAGCAAACCACGCTCTATTTCGGCTTAAATCGTCCTGCCGGGGCGCAGATTACCAGCAACGAGTGGCAGCAGTTTGTTGATCAGGACGTGACGCCGCGCTTTCGCGATGGCTTAACGGTGTTTGACGCGCGCGGGCAGTGGCTGGGGAACGACGGGAAAGTGGCGCGCGAACCCAGCAAAGCATTAATGCTGATCCACGGTAAAGATGCGCAGAGCGAGAAGAACATCGAAGCGTTGCGCGGGATTTATAAATCACGCTTCGCGCAGGAGTCGGTGATGCGCGTCGATCAGCCGGTGTGCGTGCAGTTCTAATAAAAACGGCGGGAATTCCCGCCGTTTTTGTATCGTAGGCCCGCGCAAGCGAAGCGCCGCCGGGCAAAAACACTTACAACACCAACCCCGCAAAGCTCGCCGACAGCAGGCTCACCAGCGTCGCGCCGTACACAAGACGCAGACCAAACCGCGACACCACGTTCCCCTGCTGCTCGTTCAGGCCCTTAATCGCCCCCGCCACAATGCCGATGGACGCGAAGTTCGCGAAGGACACCAGGAAGACGGATAAGATGCCCAGCCCGCGAGGGGACATCTGATGCGAGATTTTTTGCAGCTCAATCATCGCCACAAATTCATTCGCCACCAGCTTGGTCGCCATAATACTGCCCGCGTTCAGGGCGTCACTCAGCGGAATACCAATAAGCCATGCCAGCGGATAAAACACATAGCCCAAAATCTGCTGGAAGCTCATGCCAAATACGCTGGAGAAGAGGGCGTTAACGGCGCTAATAAGCGCGATAAAGCCAATCAGCATGGCCAGAATAATCATCGCCACCTTAAAACCGGCCAGAATATACTCGCCGAGCATTTCGAAGAAGCTCTGCGATTCATGCAGTTTTTCCAGCTTGATATCCGGCTCCGCTTCCGGGCGCGCCGGGTTGATGACGGAGAGAATAATAAAGGTGCTGAACATGTTCAGAATCAGCGCCGCGACGACAAATTTGGCGTCGAGCATGGTCATATAGGCGCCGACAATCGACAGGGAGACCGTCGACATTGCCGTGGCCGCCATGGTGAAGAGACGACGAGAGGAGAGATCGCCCAGCACGCCTTTGTAGGCAATGAAGTTTTCCGACTGGCCGAGGATCAGCGAGCTCACCGCGTTAAAGGATTCCAGCTTGCCCATACCGTTCAGTTTTGACAGCAGCGTGCCGATGACCCGAATAAAAATCGGCAGGATCCGCCAGTGCTGAAGAATACCAATCAGCGCGGAAATAAAAATAATTGGGCAAAGCACGCCGAGGAAAATGAACGCCAGCCCTTTTTCCCCCATTCCGCCAAAGACGAAATTGGTCCCTTCACCGGCAAATTTAAGCAGTGACTCAAAAAATCCCGAGACGTGTTTAATCAGGAATAACCCGCTTTCGGCGTGCAGGAAAAAGAACGCCAGGGCAATCTCAATGACAATAAGCTGTAAAACATAACGAATGCGAATTTTTCGGCGGTCGAAACTCACCAGCCAGGCGAGCGCAAGAATAATCACCAGCGCCAGCAGGAAATGGACAATCTTAAACATGGTTTATTTTCAGTTGGTTTTTGAGAAGGATATTTAGCCACAGCGCTGGTTAACCGTAAATGGGCAATTTTATTATAACTTATAAACTTAACGGTAACGTCGGCAACTATTAACAGGCTTTGCGTTTACAACTCGTCATCAAAACACCACACATTTCGCTTGTGTTTCTTTTCGCCGTAATGATAATCACTATCACAAGAATTTACCTTTCTTTGCATCAGTTGACCGCGATAAACATTTAAGGTGTCGGCATGTTTGTTCCATTTCTCATTATGTTACGTGAAGGGCTTGAAGCTGCCCTCATCGTGAGCCTCATCGCCAGTTATCTGAAGCGAACTCAGCGCGGACGCTGGATTGGCGTCATGTGGGTCGGGGTATTCCTTGCCGCGGCGCTCTGTCTGGGCCTCGGTATCCTCATCAACGAAACCACCGGGGAGTTCCCGCAGAAAGAGCAGGAGCTGTTTGAGGGGATCGTCGCCGTAATTGCGGTGGTGATCCTTACCTGGATGGTGTTCTGGATGCGTAAAGTCTCGCGCAACGTGAAGGTGCAGCTGGAGCAGGCGGTGGATAACGCGCTGCAAAAGGGCAATAACCACGGCTGGGCGCTCATTATGATGGTCTTTTTCGCCGTCGCGCGTGAAGGCCTGGAGTCTGTTTTCTTCCTGCTGGCGGCGTTTCAGCAGGATGTGGGGATCTGGCCGCCGCTGGGTGCCATGCTTGGCCTCGCCACGGCCGTGGTGCTCGGTTTCCTGCTCTACTGGGGCGGTATCCGCCTGAACCTGGGCGCCTTCTTCAAGTGGACCAGCCTGTTTATTCTGCTGGTGGCGGCAGGGCTGGCAGCAGGGGCGATTCGCGCCTTCCATGAAGCGGGCCTGTGGAACCACTTCCAGGACGTGGCGTTCGATCTCAGCAACGTTCTCTCCACCCATTCTCTGACCGGCACCCTGCTCGAAGGTATCTTCGGCTATCAGGAAACGCCGAGCGTCAGCGAAGTGGCGATGTACTTTATCTATCTGGTTCCGGCGCTGGTGCTGTTCGCAATGCCGCCGCGTACCGGCACGCAGGCGTCGCGCGTTGCGCCGTAATCTTTGATTTAGTTACAACATACTTATAAAGGGAAGAGTCATGGCAATTCAGTTCCGTCGTAGTGCGTTATGCGCAGGCATTGCCGCGCTGTTCGCTTCTGCATTCTCCGCCTGGGGCGCGGATGTTCCTCAGGTTAAAGTCACCGTCAATGATAAGCAGTGTGAGCCGATGACCCTCACGGTGAACAGCGGCAAAACCCAGTTCATTATTCAGAACCACAGCCAGAAGGCGCTGGAGTGGGAGATCCTGAAAGGCGTTCTGGTGGTGGAGGAGCGCGAAAACATCGCCCCTGGCTTCAGCCAGAAGATGACCGCCAACCTGCAGCCGGGCGAGTATGAGATGACCTGCGGTCTGCTGACCAACCCTAAAGGGAAGCTGATCGTCAAAGGTGAAGCGACGGCCGATGCGGCGAAAGGCGCTGCGGTGCTGAGCCTGGGCGACGCGATTACGGCGTATAAAGCCTATGTCACGAAAGAGACGGCGGACCTGGCGGCGGCAACCAAAGCCTTTACCGATGCGGTGAAGGCCGGTGACATCGAAAAAGCGAAATCCCTCTATGCGCCAACCCGTCAGCACTACGAGCGCATCGAGCCGATTGCCGAACTGTTCTCTGACCTTGATGGCAGCATTGATGCCCGCGAAGATGATTACGAGCAGAAAGCCGCCGATCCGAAATTCACCGGTTTCCACCGTCTGGAAAAAGCCCTGTTTGGCGACAACTCTACCAAAGGGATGGAAAAATACGCCGAGCAGCTGAATGGCGACGTGCTGGAGCTGCAAAAGCGCATCAGCGAGCTGGCCTTCCCGCCGTCAAAAGTGGTGGGCGGCGCGGCCGGCCTGATTGAAGAAGTGGCCGCGAGCAAAATCAGCGGCGAAGAAGATCGCTACAGCCATACCGATCTGTGGGACTTCCAGGCCAACGTCGACGGCGCGCAGAAAATTGTTAACCTGCTGCGTCCTCAGCTGCAGAAAGAGAACGGCGAACTGCTCGCCAAAGTGGATGCCAACTTCAAAAAAGTCGACACCATTCTGGCGAAGTACCGGACTAAAGACGGGTTTGAAACCTACGACAAGCTGACCGATGCCGACCGTAACGCGCTGAAAGGCCCGATTACCGCCCTGGCGGAAGATCTCTCTCTGCTGCGCGGCGTACTGGGTCTGGACTAAGCACGATGAATAAGCATAGCGAGAACGATGTGGTAGAGCCTTCACGTCGTCGATTATTGAAAGGAGTAGGGGCGCTGGGCGGCGCGCTTGCTCTGGCCGGTGGCTGTCCGGTAGCGCATGCGGCGAAACCGCAAAGCGCGCCCGGCACGCTGTCACCCAATGCCCGCATGGAGACGCAGCCGTTTTATGGCGAGCATCAGTCGGGCATCCTGACGCCGCAGCAGGCGTCCATGATGCTGGTGGCCTTTGATTCGCTGGCCAGCGATAAAGCCGATCTGGAGCGCCTGTTCCGCCTGCTGACGACGCGCATCGCGTTTCTCACCGCGGGCGGACCGGCACCCGATACGCCGAACCCGCGTCTGCCGCCAATGGACTCCGGCATTCTGGGGCCGTTTATCGCCCCGGATAACCTGACCATTACCGTTTCGCTCGGCGAGTCGCTGTTTGATGCCCGCTATGGGCTGGCAAAACAGAAGCCGAAAGCGCTGCAGAAAATGACGCGTTTCCCGAACGACTCCCTGGACGCGGCGCTGTGTCATGGCGACCTGCTCCTGCAAATTTGTGCCAATACCCAGGACACGGTGATCCACGCCCTGCGCGATATCATCAAGCACACGCCGGATCTGCTGAGCGTGCGCTGGAAGCGGGAAGGTTTTATCTCGGACCACGCCGCCCGCAGTAAAGGGAAAGAGACGCCGGTGAACCTGCTGGGCTTTAAGGACGGCACGGCCAACCCGGACAGCAGCGATGCGGCGTTGATGAAAGACGTGGTATGGGTGACGGCGGATCGGGGTGAACCGGCGTGGGCGGTGGGCGGCAGCTATCAGGCGGTACGGATTATCCAGTTCCACGTGGAGTTCTGGGACCGCACGCCGCTGAAAGAACAGCAGACGATCTTTGGTCGCGATAAGCAAAGCGGCGCGCCGCTCGGCATGAAGAACGAGCACGACGTGCCCGACTACGCCAGCGATCCCAATGGCGATACCATCGCGCTGGACAGCCACATTCGTCTGGCTAATCCGCGCACCAAAGAGACGCAGTCCAGCCTGATGATGCGTCGTGGCTACAGCTATTCGCTCGGCGTGACCAACGCCGGCCAGCTTGATATGGGCCTGCTGTTCGTCTGCTATCAGCACGATCTGGAAAAAGGCTTCCTGACCGTGCAGAAGCGGCTCAACGGCGAAGCGCTGGAAGAGTACATTAAGCCTATCGGCGGCGGCTATTTCTTTGCCCTGCCGGGCGTGCGCGATCGGAACGCGTACCTCGCTCAAGGTCTTATTGAAACCTGATAATTGTCCCCGCAACCGTTCGCGGGGACATTATTTTTTCATATGACTATCCTCCTGTTATATTTCTGTAATATTTCTATATGAGACTGATTTCACCTGTAGGGACAGTCTTAAAAGTTGCACTCAGGTAAAATAAATGTTGCATTTATGATAACTCCTGATGTACTTAAGATAAGACAGCGGTAGTTCCCGGCAGTGATGCTGAATCACTATGGAGATCGCGAATGGTTGCGTCCTGTACTGGACAAGGTAAACATAACAACCGCAGCACCCGGCGCGGAGGCTCAGACTCCGGCAGCGATTTCCTCACCACTAAATTCCCCCCCCTTCCTCAAGAATCTGATTCGACCGACGTGCAGAACGGTGCGCGTAGCTGTTCCGTATCGTTATCCGATAAAGCAAGCAATGGCTTACAAGGAAGCCAACCCTCTGATGTTCGTGCGCATAATCGTGCCGAAGCTGGCGCGTGTGATGAATACCAACAACTCAAGGTGCTATCCATGGGAAGACAAAAAGCAGTGATCAAAGCTCGTCGCGAAGCAAAACGTGTGCTGAGACGGGATTCACGTAGCCATAAACAGCGTGAAGAAGAATCGGTCACCTCGCTTGTGCAGATGAGTGGCGTAGAAGCAATTGGCATGGCCCGAGACAGCCGTGATAATTCTCCAATTGTGGCGCGCAATGAGGCTCAGGCGCACTACCTGAATGCTATCGAGAGTAAACAGCTCATCTTTGCAACCGGTGAAGCCGGATGCGGGAAAACCTGGATTAGTGCAGCCAAAGCGGCGGAGGCGCTGATTCATAAGGACGTGGAGCGTATTATTGTTACCCGT
Source organism: Enterobacter sp. QK-SA4 (assembly GCF_056856775.1). NCBI lineage: Bacteria > Pseudomonadati > Pseudomonadota > Gammaproteobacteria > Enterobacterales > Enterobacteriaceae > Enterobacter > Enterobacter sp. QK-SA4. The sequence continues at coordinate 2,998,499 of NZ_JBXFXH010000007.1, read as the reverse complement.
CCTGTACTGCAGGCTGATGAAGATCTCGGCTTCCTGCCCGGAGATATTTCGGAGAAGTTTGCTCCGTACTTCAGGCCCGTCTATGACGTGCTGGTGAAGCGACTGGGTGCATCCTTTATGCAGTACTGCCTGCGACCAGAGATTGGCAAGGTGGAAATCGCGCCGTTCGCCTATATGCGCGGACGTACATTTGAAAATGCGGTCGTCATTCTTGACGAGGCTCAGAACGTGACCGCTGCGCAAATGAAGATGTTTTTAACGCGCCTCGGGGAGAACGTGACGGTTATCGTTAACGGCGATATTACCCAGTGTGACCTGCCATCCGGCGTGAAATCCGGGCTGAGCGACGCCATGTCACGTTTTGAGGAAGATGAGATGATTGGGGTGGTACGCTTCACCAAAGAGGACTGCGTGCGTTCAGCGCTCTGTCAGCGCACGCTGCAGGTCTATTCCGACTAAAGGTAAAGCATTATCGCTTTGCCTCTTTCCTGTAATGTCTTCCCGGCGTAATGCCGGGAAGCATCGTTTATACTCCACAGAAACTCCCCTTATTTAAACACCGAGTTGCTGAATTAATAATTTCGATTATTAAGTGGGGGGTGTTTTTATTCTTTTTTACAGAAGCGTGATATGAAGTGATAATACCCATAAAATACCTGTGAATATAATGAGCGCGCTAATTGTTAGTTAAAAATTAAACGTGAATGTGGTCACAGAACATTACTACGAAGTAAAAATTAAGTTGGTGTCTTCAGGTGAGTTATCTATGTTTCGTACTTGTTCGAACAAAATTCTAAGAAGAAACACAGCAGGGGAGCCTTTTCCCTGAAACATCACGCTGAGGGTCATACATGAACGAACTGGTTGGTGCTATTAATGGTGTAATCTGGAGCCCTGCGTTAATATTTTTATGTCTGGGTGTCGGCCTCTATTTCTCGCTGCGTAGTCGCTTCCTGCAATTACGGCATATCAAACATATGATTACCCTGATGTTCCAGGGGCGTCCTACCGATGCAGGCGTATCGTCGTTTCAGGCGCTGACGATGACGCTGGCAGGCCGCGTGGGGACAGGGAATATCGCCGGTGTGGCCACGGCAATTACCTTTGGCGGTCCGGGCGCGCTTTTCTGGATGTGGATAGTCGCTTTTTTAGGTGCCAGCTCCGCATTTGTAGAATCCACCCTGGGACAAGTTTATAAAGAAAAAATTAACGGCGAATATCGCGGCGGTCCTGCCTTTTATATTGAAAAAGGTTTAGGCGTTAAGTGGTACGCATGGTTATTTGCTATTGTGACTATTTTCTCCTGCGGATTATTACTTCCGGGCGTGCAGGCAAACTCGATTGGGGCGAGCCTGGATATTGCTTTTGGTCTGAGTCCGAACGTTACGGCGGCATTACTTGCGGTGCTGTTAAGTTTTATTATATTCGGCGGTGTGAAAAGGATCGCCAGCTTTAGCAGCATGGTCGTTCCATTTATGGCGCTGGGGTATATTATTGTCGCCTGCGTGATTATCGCTATTAATATTAACCAGCTCCCTTCGGTTATTCTGCTGATCTGGAAAAGTGCGTTCGGCCTTGAAGCAGGTTTCGGTGCCATCCTGGGTCAGGCCATCATGTGGGGCGTTAAGCGCGGCGTCTATTCCAACGAGGCCGCGCAGGGGACCGGGCCACATGCATCATCTGCGGCGGCAGTAAGCCATCCGGTGAAGCAGGGGCTGGTTCAGGCATTCTCGGTCTACATCGACACGCTGTTTGTCTGCTCCGCGACCGGGTTTATGCTGCTGATCACCGGGCTGTATAACGTCCAGGGCGTCGACGGTGCAGCGCTTTATACCGGGATTGCTGGCGTGGCCGCGGGTCCTGGCTATGTGCAGACGGCGATGGAAAGTATGATGCCAGGCTTTGGTAATTACTTTGTTGCCATTGCGCTGTTCTTCTTTGCCTTCACGACGATTATTGCCTACTATTATATTGCCGAAACTAATATCGCCTTCATTAACCGTAAAATTCACCGTCCATGGCTGACATTCCTGCTCAAGCTATGTCTGATGGCCTCCACGGTATATGGCACGGTTCGCACCGCGGATCTGGCATGGGGACTGGGGGATATCGGGGTAGGGCTGATGGCGTGGCTCAACATTATTGCCATTGTTCTGTTGCATAAAAAAGCGTTTGCCAGCCTTAAGGATTATGAAATCCAGAATGCGCAGGGGCTGGATCCACAGTTTGACCCGGTTCGGCTGGCAATTAAAAATGCGGATTACTGGCTTGATGGGCGTAAGGATGAGGATGGTGTTCAGCCTGAACAGGTTTCATCGCTTGAAAGAAAGCAGCCGGCAGCAAAGTTGAATAGCTGAGTAATCGAATAAAAAAGCCCGGGCATTAGTTCGGGCTTTTTTTTGTGAGGCGGCTCAGTCCGCACCGGGGGGGATTGACTCGCTTCGCTCGCCCTACGGGCAGCCTGTTCGCTGCGCTCTCAGTCTGTCCAACTGGCTACCGCCAGTTGTCGAACCCCGGTCGGGGGTTCTCATCCCCCCACAGACGTGCAATATGCGAAAAAAAAGCCCGCATTTTCATGCGAGCTCTTCTTTAAATATGGCGGTGAGGGGGGGATTCGAACCCCCGATACGTTGCCGTATACACACTTTCCAGGCGTGCTCCTTCAGCCACTCGGACACCTCACCATATTGTTTTGCTGCCTGACCGCTTGGGGGGCAACGGGGCGCTACTATAGGGAGTTGCGCTAACACGGTCAAGCAGATTTTCAGCTTTAGTGCCTGTTCGGTTAAGCATTAATCAGCTCCACGGTTTTTACGTCGTGGAGCAGAGGATTAACGCTGTGAATCGAGCACTTCGCTGTTTTTAACCACTTCCTGTGCTTTGCCGTAGCTTTCGATCAACAGCCGGTAAGCCGGGAAGATGTGGGTATACACCTCAGCCCACTCAGCCGCGTCCTCACGGTTCCAGGTTCGCTGGATCTCGGAGGCCACCGCCGCCGTATCCATCGGGACCACGCCGGCCTGCACCACGCGCGCCAGGGTAATCTCCTGCGCCATTTTGCTGTAGGTACCGGAGGCATCAATCACCGCAAACACTTTATAGCCGTCCGCCACCGCGCTGATTGACGGGAAAGCCATGCAGACGCTGGTGATTGTGCCCGCGATAATCAATGTCTTACGCCCTGTCGCTTTCACCGCCGCCACAAACTCCGGGTTATCCCAGGCGTTGATCTCGCCTTTACGGGCAACATACTGCGCATGCGGCGCGTTGGCGTGGAGCTCCGGGATAAGCGGTCCGTTCGGTCCCTGTGGGACGGACGCGGTGGTGATCACCGGGATCTTCGCCAGGGTAGCGATTTTTGCCAGCGCAGCCGCACGGGAGCGCAGTTCCGGCATTGGCATATCCCCAACGGTCTGGAACAGACCGCTCTGGTGATCGATAAGCAACATCACCGCATCGTTCACATCAATAACCGGACGTGTGCCATTAAAATTCGCAGGTGTAGACATTATCTTCTCTCATATTACGTTCAGATCTGGCCGAAGCGGCCGGAGTTAAAATCACGAATGGCTTCGTTGATTTCGCTTTTATTGTTCATCACAAACGGGCCATAGCCCACGATGGGTTCATTCAGCGGCTCGCCGGCCATCAGCAGCACTTTGGCATCGCTGTTCGCCTCCAGGTGCAGTTTGTCGCCTTCCTGGCTCAATACGACCAGCTGAGCTTCACCCGCCTGCGTTGTGCCGTTCACCGTGATGTTGCCTTCAAGCACGACCAGCGCGGTGCTCCAGCCTTCGGGCTGATTGAGCGTCAGGTGGCTTCCCTGGTTCAGCGCAATGTCCCAGACGTTGAGCGGTGAGAAGGTGTGCGCCGGGCCGGTTACAGCCTCGTAGCGACCGGCAATGACCCGCAGCGAACCGCTGTTGTCCGGTAGCGTCACGGTCGGGATCGCATCCTTCGTAATGCTCTGGTAGCCCGGAGCCGCCATCTTGTCTTTGGCCGGCAGGTTGACCCAAAGCTGCATCATTTTCAGTTCTCCGCCTTTCTGCGAGAACGCGCTGGAGTGGAACTCCTCGTGCAAAATGCCTGCACCTGCCGTCATCCACTGCACGTCGCCGGGGCCAATGACGCCGCCTTTGCCCGTAGAATCGCGATGCTCCACTTCACCGGAATAGACGATGGTGACCGTTTCAAAACCCCGGTGAGGGGGTTGGCCTACGCCGCGTTTCGCCCCATCTGCTGGAAAGGTGTACGGGCCCGCGTAGTCCAGCAGCAGGAACGGGCTCAGCGGCTCGCCGTGCGTCTGATAAGAGAACATTGAACGGACCGGGAAACCATCGCCAACCCAGTGCTGGCGGGGAGCGGTATAAACGCCTGTTACGTTTTTCATGATTAACTCCTGATGTTCTGTTGATGTAATTAGCTTATATTCAGAGTTAATATCCCGGTAGATAGTGAAATTGGCATTCACTGTTCTTAAAATGGAACGATGAGGATTTATGCAGGATCTCAATGACTTCGTCTGGTTTGTGAAGGTGGTGGACTACGGTGGCTTTGCCGCAGCGGGAAGGGCGCTTGATCTGCCAAAGTCCAGGCTAAGCCGCCGGATAGCGCAGCTGGAAGAACGCCTTGGCGTGCGGCTTATCCACCGAACAACCCGACAGTTTACGGTGACCGAGGTCGGGCAGACCTTCTACCAGCACTGTAAAGCGATGATGGTAGAGGCCGAGGCCGCGGAGGAAGCTGTTGCGGCACTGCAGGCTGAACCGCGCGGTGTTGTCAGAATTACGTGCCCGATAACTCTGTTGCATGTCCACGTGGGTCCGATGCTGGCCAGATTTATGGCGCGCTACCCCGGGATCAATCTTCAGCTTGAGGCGACCAACCGGCGGGTAGACCTGGTGGGTGAGGGGGTTGATATCGCTATCCGCGTACGCCCGCGTCCGTTTGATGACAGCGACCTGGTATTAAGGGTGCTGGCTGACAGGGGTCATTGTCTGGTCGCGGGGCCGGCCTTAATTCAACGCATGGGCGAACCCGTTGTGCCATCGGAACTCAGCGCCTGGCCCGGGTTAAGCATGAACGAGGGCAGACATATTCATAAATGGGCGCTGTCAGGTCCCGGAGGTGCCAAAGCGGAGATCCATTACCACCCCCGATTGATTACCACCGATATGCTGGCGCTACGTGAAGCTGCCATGGCCGGCATCGGCGTGGTGCAGCTGCCGATTTTGATGGTCAAGGACCAGCTGGCGTCAGGGGAACTGGTACGGGTGCTCAACGCGTGGGAACCCCGACGGGAAGTGATTCACGCGGTTTATCCTTCGCGGCGCGGCCTGCTGCCGTCGGTCAGGACGCTGGTGGATTTTCTGACCGAAGAGTATGCGCGGATGGTGGAAGAGTAATACTTCCCTCTCCCCTGGGGAGAGGGGAAGGGTGAGAGGCTCAGGCCGCACCGAGCTGCATATAGCACCAGGGGATTCTCATCCCCCCAGAGGCGTGCAACATGCGAAAAAAAAAGCCCGCATTTTCATGCGAGCTCTTCTTTAAATATGGCGGTGAGGGGGGGATTGACTCGCTTCGCTCGCCCTGCGGGCAGCCTGTTCGCTTCGCTCTCAGTCTGTCCAACTGGCTGTCGCCAGTTGTCGAACCCCGGTCGGGGGTTCTCATCCCCCCTTTTCGGAGAATATAAAAGAAAAAAGCCCGTACTTTCGTACGAGCTCTCATCTTAAATATGGCGGTGAGGGGGGGATTGACTCGCTTCGCTCGCCCTACGGGCAGCCTGTTCGCTTCGCTCTCAGTCTGTCCAACTGGCTGTCGCCAGTTGTCGAACCCCGGTCGGGGGTTCTCATCCCCCTTTTCGGAGAATATAAAAGAAAAAAGCCCGTACTTTCGTACGAGCTCTCATCTTAAATATGGCGGTGAGGGGGGGATTCGAACCCCCGATACGTTGCCGTATACACACTTTCCAGGCGTGCTCCTTCAGCCACTCGGACACCTCACCATATTGTCATCCCGTTGTTGCCGGGACGGGCGCTAATGTAAGGAAAAGCCGAACTGCCGTCAACTCACTTTTTCAGTAATTTAGCGCGTTTAGACAAACTTCAAGCAACCTGACTCCTAAATGTGCACAAAGCGCCTCTTTTATCAGCAACGCGGTTTCCTGATAAATTTGTTATGCTGGCAATCCACTTGAAAATGAAAACAAAACAGCGCAATAAAAGGCAGGAATAACCATGGATATTCTCTTCTATCACCCTACATTTGATACCGCTTACTGGATTGACGCACTTTCGGCGGCGCTGCCCGGAGCACGCGTACGCGAGTGGAAGCGTGGCGATAATGAACATGCTGATTATGCGCTGGTCTGGCACCCGCCGGTTGAGATGCTACAGGGGCGCAAACTCAAGGCAGTTTTCGCGCTGGGGGCGGGCGTCGATTCGATCCTCAGTAAACTGAAAGCGCACCCAGAAATGCTGCCTGAAAATATTCCGTTGTTCCGTCTCGAAGATACGGGAATGGGCCAGCAGATGCAGGAGTATGCCGTGAGCCAGGTGCTGCACTGGTTCCGCCGCTTCGACGATTATCAGGCCTTTAAACAGCAATCCCACTGGGAGCCGCTGCCGGATTATCGACATGAAGATTTTACCGTTGGGATCCTCGGCGCGGGTGTGCTCGGCTCAAAAGTGGCAGAAGCACTCGCTCCGTGGGGCTTCCCGCTACGTTGCTGGAGCCGCAGCCGTAAGGACTATCCGGGCGTTGAGAGTTTTGCCGGAACGGATGAGCTTCCGGCCTTTCTGAAAGGCACGCGTGTGCTTATTAACCTGCTGCCGAATACCGCCGAAACGGTGGGCATTATCAATAGTACTCTCCTGAACCAGTTAGCCGAGCAGAGCTATTTAATGAACCTCGCGCGCGGGGTCCATGTCGTGGAAGGCGATCTGCTGAAGGCGCTGGAAAGCGGAAAGCTCAAAGGCGCCATGCTGGATGTCTATAGCCGTGAGCCGCTGCCCGCGGAAAGCCCGCTGTGGTCGCATCCACGCGTCGCGATGACCCCGCACGTGGCTGCCGTGACGCGTCCGGCAGAAGCGGTGGCGTATATATCCCATACCATCAGCGAAATGGAAAAGGGTAACGCGGTCACCGGACAGGTCGACAGACAGCGCGGCTACTGAGAGAAACCCGGCGTTCGCCGGGTTTTTGCTAATATTCGCCGCTGATAACTGCTATCCTTTGGAAAAACCGCAGAGGAGAGAGAGATGTATCCCGTTGACCTGCATATGCACACCGTCGCCAGCACCCACGCGTATAGCAACCTCCATGATTATATCGCCCAGGCGAAGCTTAAAGGCATCAAGCTGTTCGCGATCACCGATCATGGCCCGGACATGGCGGATGCGCCGCACTACTGGCATTTTGTGAATATGCGGATCTGGCCACGCCTGGTGGACGGTATTGGGATACTGCGCGGCATTGAGGCGAACATCAAAAATACCGACGGTGAGATCGACTGCACCGGCCCGATGCTGACGTCTCTTGACCTTATCCTCGCCGGTTTCCATGAGCCGGTTTTCCCTCCTCAGGATAAAGACACCAACACCGCGGCGATGATTGCCACTATTGCCAGCGGCAATGTGCACATTATCAGCCATCCCGGTAACCCGAAGTATCCGATTGATATTCAGGCTGTCGCGCAGGCGGCAGCGAAGCACCGCGTGGCGCTGGAGATTAATAACTCCTCCTTTGTTCACTCGCGTAAGGGCAGCGAAGCCAACTGTCGCGACGTGGCGGCCGCCGTGCGTGACGCGGGTGGCATGGTGGCGCTGGGATCAGACTCTCATACCGCGTTTACGCTGGGTGATTTCAGCGAGTGCCTGAAAGTGCTGAATGATGTTAACTTCCCGGAAGCGCAAATCCTGAACGTGATCCCACGCCGCATGCTCGATTTCCTCGAGTCTCGCGGAATGGAGCCGATTGCCGAATTTGCCGATCTTTAATTGTGTAATGGAATCATAAAAATGAACGAGTTTTCCATCCTCTGCCGCGTGCTGGGTACGCTCTATTATCGCCAGCCGCAAGACCCGCTGTTGGTTCCGCTCTTTACGTTAATTCGTGAAGGCAAACTGGCGCAGAACTGGCCGCTGGAACAGGATGATTTACTGGAACGTCTGCAAAAAAGCTGCGATATGCAGCAAATCGCGACGGACTACAATGCGCTGTTCGTCGGCGATGAGTGCCGCGTTTCGCCATACCGTTCAGCCTGGCAGGAAGGGGCAACGGAAGCGGAAGTCCGCGCGTTCCTCTCCACGCGCGGTATGCCGCTGAGCGATACGCCGGCCGATCATATCGGTACGCTGCTGCTGGCGGCGTCCTGGATCGAAGACAACGCTGGTGATGATGAGAACGACGCCATTGAAACCCTGTTCGAAACGTACCTGCTGCCGTGGTTCGGGACATTCCTGGGTAAAGTCGAAGCGCATGCCACCTCGCCATTCTGGAGAACGCTGGCCCCGCTGACCCGCGACGCTATCGCGGCAATGTGGGATGAGCTGGAAGAAGAAAACGAAGAGTGATTCAGATCACATAAATTCTGCAACTCAACATTCCAACTTGCACGTAATGTGCTGCTGATCTCATTTCTATGGTGCGCTTCTGCTAAGATGCGCGCCATGAACATATTACTTTGTATCGCAATAACGACAGGTATTCTTTCCGGACTCTGGGGATGGGTTGCCGTGTCTCTCGGATTGCTCAGCTGGGCCGGGTTCCTCGGCTGTACCGCCTATTTCGCCTGTCCGCAGGGGGGCGTCAAAGGGCTCTTTATATCTGGCTGCACGCTGATGAGCGGTGTTATCTGGGCGCTGGTGATCGTGAAGGGCAGCGCGCTGGCACCGCATCTGGAAATCCTGGGATACGTCATGACGGGTGTCGTCGCCTTTTTAATGTGCATCCAGGCCAGGCATCTGCTGCTTTCATTTGTGCCGGGAACCTTTATGGGGGCATGTGCGACCTTTGCAGGGCAGGGGGACTGGAAGCTGGTGGTTCCCTCCCTGGCGCTGGGATTGCTGTTTGGCTATGCCATGAAAAACAGCGGTCTATGGCTGGCGTCGCGGCGGGAAAAAGCGCAAAACATCACGGCGGTGAGCGAATAAAAAAAAGGCGAGATAATCATCTCGCCTTTTTTATGCGCTTCCTGTCAGGATTCCGGAGGGACTGACATATCGCGGTATTTCACCAGAATCGGGTTCTGCACGTCTGCTTTGTTTTGCAGATCCCACAGCCCGCGGTCTATACCGTCGTTAATTAAGTAGATCACGCCGGTTTCAATGGCTGACATCAGGCACATCATGACCGGCTCGTTAGAGGTGTAGCCGATTTCACCTTCCAGCAAACGCTGGTAATCGATGAAGCGGAATACCCCAGCCTGAACTTCATAAGACAGAATGGTTTTGCTGGTGTTCACTGAAGAGAGCACTTCGCCTGTACTGACGTTAACCACACGCAGGTTAACGGCGATTTGGTCGAGCTGATACTGGGTATCCGCACCGATACCGAAGTAACGTGCTCCCGCACCACCTGATTTAACGTTACTTTCGTAGCCAATAATCGATCCTTCAATCATCACGTTCGCTGCTGCCAGAGATTCCAGAGGCGTTCGGTTATTGGCCGCGACGGTACCATTTTCCTGTGCGGCGCGAATGATTTTCCGTTCATTCAACAGGTTCTGGAGACCCTGACGTTCTAGTGGAATAAACCAGTGCGAATCCTTGAGCGCGGTAACCAGCATCGCGGTGGCGCTTTGCGGCACGGCCGTGGAGAAGTTACTTGCCGGGTAAGGTTTAAATTGCCCGGTTTCATCCTGAATGTTGTATACGGAGACAAATATTTTCCCCGTTGGAGCAGGTAAATGCGTTAAATCACGATAACTCTGGGCCCGAGGCATTAATGTAGGTTTTGCAGCTTCTTTAGGTGGAGCAGTTAAACAACCGCTCAATAAGCACACTGCAACAAATATCAGGAAGCGCTGCATGATCGTTGTCCTTATTTAGCTATTGTTTAAAAGTCAGTTGAATTACTTTGTAGACCGGAAACCTGGATGGTGGAGATTCTTCCGGTTTTACGATCGGTTACGTTCAACTGAAGCTGTCCGTCCGTGTTGGCGATATCAACGATAAAGTCGTTGGTCACCATCCGGCCGGGTTTACCGGTATTAATGTTGGTCAGTAACCCACCTAAAATCTGCGACTGGATGGCCTGCGTGAAGTTGTCCAGTGCAGACGGGGTATCAATGCTAAAATCCTTTAAGCTCGGATCCTTATAGGAGTTTTGCGCCTGGGCTTCGTTCAGCAGGAACGCGCCGTTATTAGGGTTACCGCCAAAGTTAGGGTTACGGAACTGAAACGTCATGTTTCCGGCCCAGCTGATGGGTGTTATCAGCATTATCGAAACAACTGCATATGCAATACGCATGACAGCCTCCGCATATCGGTTCGCTAGAACTCGTCTTTTGCTAAATCGCTGGTGCTTAATAGGGCTTTATCTATTTGCAGGCGATTAATAGCGTCTTCTGATTGTTCCAGTGCTAAGACGACGTTTTTATCGAAGTCTATTTTGGTCGGGAATAAAAACGTTTGATAAATAACGTTCTGATTAGCCGTTATTGTTATCCAACTTCCCCATCGTGCACTGGGCCGCTCGTTGATTGTTATATTACCCGTGTAGGTACTGTCCCATTTGTCACTGAAGGCACGGTAAAAAGTGTGCCCGACCGATGAGACAGTGTGGTCTGTTAACAATCCGGGAACCTCGACCTCAACGGCCCTCAGATTCCCGGCAGCGAGCAGGAAACTCGCTGCGGCGATCCAACTCAACGTGCGCTTCATGTGATTAACGCCTGAGGTTATCGTTTGCCCACGAAACAGCCTGAGTTCGGTTTTTCACAGCTATCTTCTTGAAAAGATTATAAAGGTGCGTCTTTACCGTATTTTCGCTGATAAATAACGAACGGGCGATTTCAATATTTGAAGCACCAATGCGTAACTTGTTCAGGATCTCTTTCTCACGGTGCGTGAGCAGGGCTGACTCTGAGCTGTTATAGCGATAATTTCCGGAGTGCGTGATGAGATAGCTGGCAAGCTTTTGCGAAAAATAACACTCTCCGCGCAATATACCTTGCAGCCCCTCTACTACCCGGTCTTCTTCTTCCGTGACGTAGAACACGCCATTGATATGCGGCCAGCTTTCAATATCTCTGAAAGGATATTCATCAGGTGTATTCAACAATAGCACGCGGATATTATTGTTTTTCCTGCTTAAAATATCTTGCCAGTAATGGATAAGCTTTTTATCAGCTTCCATCATATCGAAAAGAATGATGCTGCCAGGTGCAATATCATCAAAAGAACGTTGAATATTATGCAATTTCCCGTTCAGTGATAATGATTGCTTTAAATGTTGTAATAAAGCTGTCGCTTGCAAAGAAGGTTTTGTGATCAACAGTAATGTATGACAATGTAAACTATGGACTTCATTATACATGATGAAACCCCACTTTTTTTTGGCACCTGGCAGCTGTCCTCCTGTTTAAAAGAGGACACCAGAAGTACTGACAGATGTTGCACTGCTGTGTGTAGAATCAGACCATAACCTCCACAGGGAGGTAAATATAAAACCAATTTCGTACATCTAATTTCAATCTAGCTTTTACGAAGTTTAAAGCAAGTGTTAAACATGTAACAGAATGTAAAAATCAATATTAATTTGTGAAATTCGGTTGTTTGTAATGGCAATAATTGATGAGAAAGTTGTACACATAAATAGAGGTGCACAGATTTTAAAAATCATACAAATATTTTTAATATGTTGATTTTTAATATCATTTTTTATTTTTGTAAAGCGATAATTAAGTATGAGTTTCAGATAATTTCTAAGCCCACGAATGAGTGACTGTCTGGCTTAAGAAAAGAGGTTTCGTGTCACGCGTTGAGAAAAATGTTCTCCTGCCGTTACGTTTAAACAACCCGGGAGGAAGCGCGGACAGCCTTCGTGTCGTTGTACAACCCTTCCGTAATACACCTTTAATAAAAAATATAAGCTGGCCTGATTAAAGTGATTTTTGAGGCAAATTACGACTTTGTGGTGAGCCGATAAATAAAAATAAGCCGCGTGGGTGAGATATTTAAAATGTTTCAGCGGACATACTCTTCACCGTAACGACGCGTTAACACAATACGAGTCGTTTTAACAAGTAACATTGTTAAAGGGTTATGGCACGATTAAATAGCCAGGTCCAGGGTGACAACATGAAAAACGCATCGTTAATTATGATGTTTACATTACTGGGTGCGCCTGGATTTGTAACCGCAGCGAATTCAGATTTGGCAAATTCTGAATATAACTTTGCGGTTAACGAATTAAGTCTTTCATCACTAAATCAGGCAGCCATTATTGGTCAACGGGGCGTTTTCAATAACGCTGAGGTTAGCCAGGAAGGTTCAAGACTCTTATCCATTGTATCCCAGGATGGGGTAGGTAACAGAGCGAGAGTTGATCAATCAGGGGGTTACAATATTGCCTGGATCGATCAGAGCGGTAACGCGAATGATGCAGGTATTACGCAAGATGGATACGGTAATAGCGCGAAAATTATCCAGAAAGGGTCGGGTAATAGAGCAAATATTACGCAGTACGGTACGCAGAAAACCGCAGTTGTAGTGCAGAAACAGTCGCAAATGGCGATTAACGTTATTCAACATTAGCGCGTTGGCGACGACTTTAATCAATCCGATGGGGGTTTACCATGAAATTTCTCAAAGTGGCAGCGCTTGCAGCAATCGTAGTTTCTGGTAGTGCTATGGCGGGTTCTATTAATCAGGGCGGCTGGGGTCATGGACATGGTCATGGCGGATACAGTGGCCCAAATTCCACCCTGAATATTTATCAGGACGGTGGCGGTAACTCAGCGGTAGCTCTGCAGACAGACGCCAGAAATTCTGTCCTGAATATTAGCCAGAAAGGTGGCGGTAACGGCGCTGACGTTGGTCAGGGTTCTGATGATAGTAAAATCAACCTGTCCCAGAAAGGTTTTGGCAACAGTGCGACACTTGATCAGTGGAACAGTAAAAAATCCGTTATGAACGTTAGCCAGTCCGGCGGCTTTAACGGTGCACTCGTAGACCAGACTGCTTCCAACTCGACTGTCAACGTGACCCAGATCGGTTTTGGTAACCACGCGACAGCTCATCAGTACTGATATTGAAATCTGTGCTACAAAAAAACAGGGCTGATGCCCTGTTTTTTTTCGGGAGTTCATCATGAATACCTTAATTCTCCTTGCCGCGCTTTCCAGCCAGATCACCTTCAAAACGTCACAGCAGGAAAATATGACCACCATTATTCCTCAGGTCACTCTGGCGCAGTCGTGTGATTGTCAGGTTCAGATTGTTTCTTTACGAGAAGGGCAGGGGGGGAAAAGTTCTTCCCGGCAGCAAAACACACTTTTTATACCCGCTAATCAGACGATTGATTTAATGCGCCTGAGTTTAAATATTAGCGCGGGAGACACGGTGAAAATCGTTGTCACCGTTTCAGACGGTAAATCGCTATATTTATCACAACAGTGGTCGCCAACGGAACGCTCGCTCTAAACATTCATGAAATCAATATGTTGAGAATATGGCGGGTCCGTACCGTTGAGCTATGCTGATATCACGGACCTGGTCGTTATGTTCCGTAACGTGAAACTTCGTTTGCCCTAATAAATGAAGCGCGTTTACCCCTCATGGACGATTTTCTTTGAGGAGTACCTATAATGAACAACTATTTTGCTCGACTCGTGGCAGGTCTGGGTCTGGTCGTTTCTGCTTTGAGTATCCCGGCTTATTCGGCCACGGTTGTTGACGGTGGCGTCATTCATTTCCGCGGTGCTATTGTTGCAGACCCCTGTGAAGTCGCCCCCCAGAAGCAACAGATTGCAATGTCATGTCCAAATAATAACCGTATGCAAACGCGTATGGTCAGCTATACAGAGGCGCTTAACGGGAAAGTGAGCGACTCAAACCTGGCAACGCTCAATATGAAATACCTTAATCCTGAAAAAACGCTCGCGGTTGTCGAAATCCAGTATCGCTAGTGCGCGTTCTCGCGCCCTGCGGTGAAAGAGGATTTTTTCTGATAGTTTTTTCTCCCGGTCTCCTCTGCGATACACTTAAGAAAATGGCGGGTTGCAGAGGGGCTTTATGAAACCGCAAATTGAAATTATTCATGGCGATATTACGACAGTGCACGTCGACGTCATCGTCAATGCGGCCAATCCATCCCTGATGGGAGGGGGCGGCGTGGACGGGGCTATCCACAGGGCTGCCGGACCGCAGCTGCTGGAAGCCTGTAAAACCGTGCGCCAACAGCAGGGCGAATGTCCTCCCGGTCACGCGGTGATTACGCTGGCGGGCAATCTGCCTGCGAGAGCGGTAATTCACGCCGTAGGGCCTGTCTGGCATGGCGGGGATCAGCACGAAGCGAGTATTCTGGAAGAGGCTTACCGGAACTGTCTGCGACTGGCTGCCGACAACGGTTATAAAACGATGGCGTTTCCGGCCATCAGCACCGGCGTGTATGGTTACCCTAAGGCTGCTGCCGCAACGATTGCCGTAGAAACGGTTTACCGCTATTTGTCGTTAAAACCGCTGCCAGAGAAGGTGATTTTTGTCTGTTTCGACGACGACACCACGCATCTTTATCAGAGGCTTCTGACTCAGCGCAGACAAGAACTGGAGAGCTGATTCAAACGCGGCGCATCGGATGCGCCGCGTGATTTATGAGGCTTTTGCCTGTGGTTTTCCTGAAAAGAGGAAGCGCAGGAGCGGGATCCGCAGATGGATTTCGTAGAGTACGATTGCTACCCCTACAACAAACACCAGCCCGGTAAAGAACCCCAGCGTGTTGGAAGCGATGTGCGGTGTGATGTAAGCCCCGAAGAAAAGCGTCAACGGATGATGCACCAGATAGATAAACAGTGACGCATTAACGAAGTAGGTCACGCGACTGGACTTAAAGTTCAGCAAGCGGTGGCCCAGCGCGAATACCACGTTCACCATCCACAGCCCAAGCAGCATAGTGATCACGCTTTCCGTTTCATACATCCAGGCATCGCCGCTGCCGTAGCGCTGATTCAGCAGATAGGCCGCGAACGCGAGGCTTGCCCCCAGCGCGCACCACGGTGACGGGGTGACAAACAGCGATTTAAGCTTCGGATGAATAAAGGCCAGCGCGCCGATTAAAAAGAACGGAATGTAGAACAGGGACTGCATCACCACAAAATTAAATAACCCGTCGCTCAAAATCGGCGGGTAGACGATAAGCAGCGTTCGGCGCACGGCCGCATAGGCAATCCCCAACAGCAAGAAGAGCACTGACAATTTGCCCATCGTAACGTTGGCGAAGAAGGTGTCGGCTTTTGTACTCAGACGGTGGCGCAGGCGGCTGAAAATCAACAGGCTCACCGTTGTGAGCACCACCAGGACCAGCAGGAACCACAGGTGAGACACCAGCTCCCAGACCAGCGTATTGTACTTTTCATACAGCGACAGATTTGGCCAGTTCTCCGCTTTGCCTTTGACGTATTGCAACATAATGAACTGAGGCAGCGTCAGCAGTGGAATTGCGGTCAGCATGGGGATCCCCACGCGCTCTACGCGCACTTTCCACCAGCGCTTGAGCGGGTATCGCAGAAACAGCATGTAAGAAAAATAGCCGGATATGACGAAGAACACCTGCATACGGAAGGCGTGAATAAAGTCATTAAACAGCGTCAGCCACCAGGAGGGCATCTGGCTATTCACATGCCAGGTGTGGCTGGAGTAAATCAGTGAAATGTGAAAGGGGATCCCCAATAGCATCAGCCAGGCCCTGATCGAGTCGAGGAAATATTCACGTTCTGTTGGTGTTGTGCTCATATAACGTTGTGCATTCTCAGACTTTTCGTCTTATCCCTAAGACTCATAATGGTTACATTCGAAGCCAACCCTACACCAAGACCGACACCCTGTCTCCAGGATAAGCACGCAAAGTGAATAGCGGGTTCTTTCATTTGCTTAATCCATGAGCCAGCAGCTGAACAAAGCAGTGATAATGTTGTCGGATTGCCTGAGTTTCCATTAAAATGGATCGGATCGATATAAGCACACAAAGGGGGAAGTGCTTACTTATTATGAAACATAAACCACAGATGAAGAAAATGCGTTGGTTGGGTGCTGCAGTGGTGTTATCACTGTATACCTCATCGGCACTGGCCTTTAACATCGACGATGTCGCAAAACAGGCAAAATCGATGGCAGGCAAGAGCTACGAAGCGCCGAAAAGTAACTTGCCCTCCGTTTTCCGCGACATGAAGTATGCGGACTATCAGCAGATCCAGTTCAATCACGACAAAGCGTACTGGAGCAATATTAAAACCCCGTTCAAGCTTGAATTTTATCATCAGGGTATGTACTTCGACACGCCTGTTGCCATCAATGAAGTGACGGCAACCGCGGTACGTAAGATCAAGTACAGCCCGGATTACTTCAATTTTGGCAATGTGCAACACGACAAAGATACGGTGAAAGACCTGGGCTTCGCAGGCTTTAAGGTGCTTTACCCAATCAACAGCAAAGATAAAAACGACGAAATCGTCAGCATGCTTGGAGCCAGCTATTTCCGCGTCATTGGCGCGGGGCAGGTGTACGGGCTTTCTGCGCGCGGTCTGGCTATTGATACCGCGCTGCCATCAGGTGAAGAGTTCCCACGTTTCCGTGAGTTCTGGATTGAACGTCCAAAACCAACGGATAAGCGTCTGACCATTTATGCACTCCTGGATTCCCCGCGTGCAACCGGTGCCTATCGCTTTGTGATTATGCCGGGTCGTGACACGGTAGTTGACGTGCAGTCCAAGGTTTACCTGCGTGATAAAGTGGGCAAGCTGGGCGTTGCGCCGTTGACCAGTATGTTCCTGTTCGGGCCGAACCAGCCGTCACCGGCAACCAACTTCCGCCCGGAACTGCATGACTCCAACGGTCTGTCTATTCATGCCGGTAACGGTGAGTGGATCTGGCGTCCGCTGAATAACCCGAAACATCTGGCGGTTAGCAGCTTCGCAATGGAAAACCCGCAAGGTTTTGGCCTGCTGCAGCGTGGTCGTCAGTTCTCCCGCTTTGAAGATTTGGACGATCGCTATGACCAGCGTCCAAGCGCCTGGGTCACGCCAAACGGTGACTGGGGTAAAGGTAAGGTCGAGCTGGTAGAAATTCCAACCAACGACGAAACCAACGATAACATCGTCGCTTACTGGACGCCGGATCAGCTGCCGGAAGCCGGTAAAGAGATGAACTTCAAGTACACCATTACCTTCAGCCGCGACGAAGATAAGCTGCATGCGCCGGATAACGCGTATGTAATGCAGACTCGCCGCTCAACGGGTGATGTGAAGCAGTCTAATCTTATCCGTCAGCCTGACGGTACCGTGGCGTTTGTCGTGGACTTCACAGGCCAGGATATGAAGAAACTGTCACCGGACACCGCCGTTGCCGCTCAGGCCAGCATCGGTGATAACGGTGAAATCGTTGAGAATACCGTGCGTTACAACCCGGTAACCAAAGGCTGGCGTCTGACCCTGCGCGTGAAAGTGAAAGATCCGAAACAGACCACAGAAATGCGTGCTGCGCTGGTCAGTAACGATCAGCCGCTGAGTGAAACCTGGAGCTATCAGCTACCTGCCAATGAATAATACATCTGAATATATTGATGCCATGCCGCTGACGGATATCGAAAAAGCGGCACTGCCAAAGAGCGACATCCGCGCGGTTCACACCGCGCTGGATGGTGAACATCATACGTTTTCCCGTGATGATGATACGCCGCTCGGGTCAGTCAAGGCGCGTCTGGAGCAGGCCTGGCCGGACTCGCTGGCGGAAGGGCAGTTGATTAAAGACGATGAAGGACGCGATCAGCTTCAGGCGATGCCGAAGGCTACGCGTTCCTCTATGTTCCCCGATCCATGGCGCACCAACCCGGTGGGTCGCTTCTGGGATCGCCTGCGCGGGCGTGATGTGACGCCGCGCTATCTGTCGCGCCTGACGAAAGAAGAGCAGGCGTCCGAACAGAAATGGCGTACCGTCGGGACAATCCGTCGCTATATCCTGCTGCTTCTGACGCTTGCGCAGACGGTCGTCGCAACCTGGTACATGAAAACTATCCTGCCTTACCAGGGCTGGGCGTTTATCAATCCGACGGACATGATGGGCCAGGATCTCTGGGTCTCCTTCATGCAGCTGCTGCCGTATATCCTACAGAGCGGCATTCTCCTGCTGTTCGCGGTCCTCTTCTGCTGGGTCTCGGCCGGTTTCTGGACCGCGCTGATGGGCTTCCTGCAGCTGCTCATGGGGCGTGACAAATACAGCATTTCAGCGTCAACGGTCGGGGATGAACCCCTCAATCCCGAGCACCGTACCGCGCTGATTATGCCTATCTGTAACGAAGACGTTGACCGCGTATTTGCGGGCCTGCGTGCGACCTGGGAGTCCGTGAAGGCGACCGGCAACGCGGAGCATTTCGACGTTTACATCCTGAGCGACAGCTACAACCCGGATATCTGCGTTGCGGAACAAAAAGCGTGGATGGAGCTGATTGCAGAAGTGCAGGGCGAAGGCCAGATCTTCTACCGCCGCCGTCGTCGTCGCGTGAAGCGTAAAAGCGGTAACATCGATGACTTCTGCCGTCGCTGGGGTAACCAGTACAGCTACATGGTGGTGCTGGATGCTGACTCCGTCATGAGCGGAGACTGCCTGAGCGGTCTGGTGCGCCTGATGGAAGCCAACCCTAACGCGGGTATCATTCAGTCTTCGCCAAAAGCGTCCGGTATGGACACGCTGTATGCGCGCTGCCAGCAGTTCGCCACCCGTGTTTACGGGCCGCTGTTTACGGCGGGTCTGCACTTCTGGCAGCTGGGTGAATCGCACTACTGGGGCCACAACGCCATTATCCGCGTGAAACCGTTCATTGAGCACTGTGCGCTGGCGCCGCTGCCGGGTGAGGGTTCGTTTGCCGGTTCTATTCTGTCGCACGACTTCGTAGAAGCGGCGCTGATGCGTCGTGCTGGCTGGGGCGTCTGGATTGCCTACGACCTGCCGGGATCGTACGAAGAGCTGCCGCCGAACCTTCTGGACGAGCTCAAGCGTGACCGCCGCTGGTGTCATGGTAACCTGATGAACTTCCGTCTGTTCCTGGTAAAAGGGATGCACCCGGTTCACCGAGCGGTATTCCTGACCGGCGTGATGTCCTATCTCTCTGCACCGCTGTGGTTTATGTTCCTGGCGCTGTCGACTGCCTTACAGGTGGTTCATGCCCTGACGGAGCCGCAATACTTCCTGCAACCGCGGCAGCTGTTCCCGGTGTGGCCGCAGTGGCGTCCGGAGCTGGCGATTGCGCTGTTTGCCTCCACCATGGTGCTGCTGTTCCTGCCTAAGCTGCTCAGTATCATTCTGATCTGGTGCAAAGGCTCGAAAGAGTACGGCGGTTTCTTCCGCGTGACCCTTTCTCTGCTGCTGGAAGTGCTGTTCTCCGTCCTGCTGGCGCCGGTACGTATGCTGTTCCACACCGTGTTTGTGGTCAGTGCGTTCCTGGGCTGGGAAGTGGTCTGGAACTCACCGCAGCGTGATGATGACTCCACGCCGTGGGGTGAAGCCTTTATGCGCCACGGTTCTCAGCTGCTGCTGGGTCTGGTGTGGGCGGCCGGGATGGCCTGGCTGGATCTGCGCTTCCTGTTCTGGCTGGCGCCGATTGTCTTCTCGCTGATCCTGTCGCCGTTTGTGTCCGTGATTTCCAGCCGTTCAACGGTGGGGCTGCGAACCAAACGCTGGAAACTCTTCCTGATCCCGGAAGAATATTCCCCGCCGCAGGTGCTGGTGGATACCGATCGTTACCTGGAACAGAACCGCAGTCGCTCGCTGGATGACGGCTTCATGCACGCCGTGTTTAACCCGTCATTCAACGCCCTGGCAACGGCAATGGCGACAGCGCGTCACCGCGCCAGCCAGGTGCTTGAGATTGCCCGCGATCGTCACGTTGAGCAGGCGCTTAACGAGACCCCGGAAAAACTCAACCGCGACCGTCGTCTGGTGCTGTTGAGCGACCCGGTGACAATGGCGCGTCTTCACTACCGCGTGTGGTCCGCTCCGGAGAAATACTCTTCGTGGGTGAACTACTATAAGGACGTGAAGCTGAACCCGCTCGCGCTGAAGGCGAAGTAAGTTGTTAAGAAGGGACGGGTAAGCGAATCGCCACCCGCCAGATAAAATACCGGCTTAATCGCCGGTATTTTTTTAGAGGTTAAAGATGAGAATAATCATCGTCGTTATGGTGGCATGCCTGCTCAGCGGCTGCGGCAGTATCATCAGTCGCACCATTCCAGGGCAAGGCCACGGAAATCAGTATTACCCGGGCGTGAAATGGGGTCTTCGTGATTCCGCATGGCGCTACCTGACCGTGCTCGATCTGCCGTTCTCGCTGATTTTCGACACGCTGTTGCTGCCGATCGACGCCAGCCACGGCCCTTACGAATAGCGTAAATTAACGCTCGTCCCACTCATCGGCTGCGGTTTGACCTTCTTCCGTATCCAGCGGCGGCTCGAGCTGAAACTCACCCTCATCCCACTCGTGCAGGGTGTTCTCTTCCAGCCATTCCTGCCGAAGTTCGATTTCGTCATAGTCGCCATCAAAGACGGCCTGCGCACCTTCACCACTTAATATCGGCAAACATTCCCCTTCTTCACCTTCATCGGCAAAGAATTCGGCCTGCCACATAATATCTCCATCCTGCAGAACGTATTTTTGGATATTAAGCTGTTGCACGTCAGCATCTTCTTCTTCAACGCCGGGGTTGTCGGCGAGGAACTCTTCACGAGCGGCATCAATAGCTTCTTCCAGCGTGGCGTACATGGTCATTGGTGTCTCCCTGTTTTCCAGAAGGTTTCAGGGAAAGAATAGCTGAATATAAGATTCTGCAAGTATGAATGCGAAAATAAGCTGTCAGGCGTTCGTCTTATTCCGTTACGGGCCGCAGCGCGCGGGATAAACTGAACCATGAATAAATGGCATTGAACAACACGACGCCCGCCGTCACGATAAAGACGGCGCGAAAACCGAAGCTGGCGGAGATCCCGGCTCCGAGCAGCGGTCCGGTGACGTTACCGATATCGCGGAATGACTGGTTATAGCTGAAAATACGCCCGGCAATCTGGTTCGTGGAGTTGTAAACCAGCAGGGTCTGTACGGCGGGAAGCAACGCGCCGTCGGCGGCTCCCAGCAAAAAGCGAAGTAAGCCCAGCTGCCACGGAGCCTGCACCATCGACATCGGGATAAGCAGCAGGACGGAGATCACCAGCGCGGAGATCAGGATTTTCTCCGGACCCACCCGGTCCCCCAGTTTTCCGAGCCTCGGGGCGCTCAGCAGCGCCGCCACGCCGGGTACGGAGGCAATCAGTCCGCTGATGAACGCAATATTGCTGACGTTACCCGCCAGGTCGCGAACGTACAGCGTCAGAATAGGGGCAATCGACCCGGTAGCCACCTGGATAATCATTGTCGTCACGAACAGGCTCAGCACCAGTCTGGGATTTTTGAGCGAGGTCAGCACCTCTCTGGCGTGGAGAATCTCTTTTTTGGCGACAGGCGTGAAGTTTTCCCGGATACAGAGCAGGGTGACGATAAAGCACAGGAACAACACGCTGGCGGTGATAAAGAAGACCGGGCGCAGGCCGTAGTTATCCGCCAGTAATCCCCCGGCCAGCGGTCCAAGCAGAGCACCGCTCACGCCACCGGTTGAGAGCGTGCCCAGCGCCCAGCCGCTTTTATGGCGGGGAATTTGCGTGGCAATCAGGGCATTCGCGTTGGGAATAAATCCACCCAACAGGCCCAGCAGCGCGCGCAGGATCAGAAACTGCCAGACGTTCTGCGCCACGCCCATCAGCGCCATGATAATGGCCATCCCCAGCGCCGAACGCAGCAGCATAATTTTACGCCCCTTGCGATCGGCAAGGCCGCCCCAGAAGGGCGAGGCCATCGCGGAAAAGAGAAACGTGATGCTGAATACCAGACCGGACCACATATTGAGCGCGCTGTGGCCCGTCACGCCTAGCTGTTCGACGTAGAGCGGCAGGAAGGGCATAACCAGGCTAAAGGCCGCGCCGGTAAGAAAACAGCCAAGCCACGCAACCGCGAGGTTACGCTTCCAGTTTATGGGGGCATCTGAGGGTGACATAACTATCCGCATAATGAGGTGCAGAGCACCTGAAGCATAAAGTAATAAGCCTGCTAATTATGCGCCGGGGTTATGATTGCCGCAATGACGAGGAGCTTTTAAAGCTAAAACGGCATGCGGCCCTGAGGACCGCATGAGGATTAATAGCGGGACGGCGTGCCTTGTGGCCGCGTTTTAAAGCGGCGGTGCAGCCACATGTACTGCTCGGGCGCCAGCATGATGCACTTCTCCACAACGCTGTTCATCCAGCGTGCGGTGGTTTCCGCATCGTCGAGCGGCGGCGCAAGCTCCGGCTCCAGCATCATCAGCTCGTAGCCTGAACCATCCGGCTTACGGCGAGGGACGAAAGGCACGATGGCAGCTTTAGACATCCGCGCCAGCATCCAGGTACCGGTCGTTGTGGCGGCCTCTTCAACGGCGAAGAAGGGAACAAATACGCTGGCCTGTGGGCCATAGTCGTGGTCGGGGGCATACCAGACCACTTCGCCGGATTTCAGCGCGCGGATCATCCCCTTCAGATCCTTACGGTCGATCATGCTTTTGTTGGAGCGCATGCGGCCGTTGGTCTGGATTAAATCGATGACCGGGTTATCGTTAGGACGATAAACGCCAATGCCCGGCGCCTGCATGCCGAACATGCGCGCCCCGATTTCCAGCGTCAGGAAATGGACGCCGATCAGCAAAACGCCCGTCTGGTTGGCCTGCAGCGTATGCACAGGCTCCATGCCGGTTCCCGTCACCTCGCTCCAGCGGGCCATGCGTTTGTCCGGCCAGAACCACGCCATGCCGGTCTCCATAAGCCCCATCCCGACGGATTCGAAATTCTTCGCGACCATATCGTGACGCTCTGGCTCGCTCATCTGCGGAAAACAGAGCTCAAGATTGCGGTACGCAATTCTGGCGCGACGCTTCATAAACAGCTGTGCGAAACGGCCCAGAAATTTACCCAACCGAAAAATAACAGGGTAGGGAAGCTGTACCAGAAGCCATAAAAAGCCGATGCCAAGCCAGGTCAACCAATAGCGGGGATGCAAAAGGGCGGCAGTAAATTTTGGTAACTGGGTCATGTCTTTCCTGTGTTCAAACGTCCTGTTTTGCTAGTGTCTCATTTTTTGAGACATAGCCAAAATATCTGCTTTCGAAGCGTGCACGAATACAGCAATTGTTAAGCCTGATTAATCAGGGTGTGTGAAATGTAGCGTAAATTGTGTGGATGTAAATTGGTTTTGTTTGCTATATGATGCCGACCGATTTTTAATTCTCTCTAACGATTCCAGGACTGTACACCATGCCAGTGTTACACAACCGCGTGTCGAATGAGATGTTGAAAGCGCGTATGTTGGCTGAAACCGAACCGCGCACAACCATCTCTTTCTATAAATACTTCACGATCGACGATCCGCAGGCGACCCGCGATGCGCTTTATCAGGCGTTCACGGCCCTGAATGTCTTCGGCCGCGTCTACCTTGCCCGTGAAGGCATTAACGCGCAAATTAGCGTACCGGAAAGCAAAGTCAGCGCCTTCCGCGACGTGCTTTATCAGTTCGATCCGGCCCTCGACGGCTTGCGCCTGAACATTGCTCTGGACGATGACGGGAAATCCTTCTGGGTGCTGCGCATGAAGGTGCGTGAGCGCATCGTGGCGGACGGTATCGACGATCCCGAGTTTAACCCGGCGGATGTCGGTGAATATCTGAAGGCCGCGGAAGTGAATGCGATGCTGGACGATCCGGATGCCGTGTTCATTGATATGCGTAACCACTATGAGTACGAAGTGGGGCATTTCGAGAACGCGATGGAAATCCCGGCCGACACCTTCCGCGAGCAGCTGCCCAAAGCGGTTGAGATGATGCAGGAACATAAAGATAAAAAGATCGTTATGTACTGCACCGGCGGTATCCGCTGTGAGAAAGCCAGCGCGTGGATGAAGCACAACGGCTTTAATAAGGTCTGGCATATTGAAGGCGGCATTATCGAGTACGCCCGCCGCGCCCGCGAGCAGGGTTTACCGGTGCGCTTTATCGGGAAAAACTTTGTCTTTGACGAGCGTATGGGTGAGCGTATCTCGGAAGACGTTATTGCTCAGTGCCACCAGTGCGGCGCACCGTGCGATACCCACACCAACTGCAAAAACGACGGGTGTCATCTGCTGTTCATTCAGTGCCCGGCCTGTGCCGAGAAGTTTAACGGCTGCTGTAGCGAACTGTGCAGCGAAGAGAGCATCCTGCCGGAAGAAGAGCAGCGTCGCCGTCGCGCAGGACGTGAAAACGGCAACAAGATTTTCAATAAATCACGCGGCCGTCTGAATACCAAACTGGGTATCCCTGACCCGGAATGATAATAACGCCCGGCACGGCGAAAGCCTGCCGGGCGAATCTATTATGATTTCTGCTGTACACCTTCAACGGAAATAATCAGCTCAACGTCCTGAGACGCCGGGCCTAAATCCGTTGTGATATTAAAATCTTTCAGGTGAATTTTACCCGCCGCTTCAAAACCTGCGCGTTTACCGCCCCACGGATCGTCACCCTGACCCAGTAATTTAGCATCAAGCGTGACCGGTTTGGTTACGCCATTAAGCGTCAGGTTGCCGGTAATATTTAGCTTATCACCCTCTTTTTTCACTTCCGTAGAGGTGAAGGTCGCCTGCGGGAATTTCGCGACGTTGAGGAACTCCCCACTGCGCAGGTGTTTATCGCGCTCTGCGTGGTTCGTGTCGACGCTGTTCGTATTAATCGTCACATTGACTTTATCGGCCACGGGATTTTTCTCGTCAAAAGTGAACGTGCCGTCAAAATCCTTAAAGGTGCCGTACAGCCAGCTGTAGCCCAGGTGCTGAATACGGAAATTGACGAAAGCGTGCTGGCCCTCTTTATCAATTTTATAATCCGCCGCCACGGCATTACCGGCGGTGAATAACAGAGAACCCAGGGCGATACCCAGCAGGTGTTTTTTCATTTTATGCTCCAGAGTCAACTGACGAGCGGCCAAGCATGCGCTTTAGCGTATCGTCTTTATCAATAAAATGGTGTTTGAGGGCGGCAAGCCCGTGCAGCACGGAGAGGATCACCACGCTCCAGGCAAGCCAGAGGTGAACAACCCCCGCCGTGTCGGCCTGCGTCCCAGCATCGCTAAGCGTTGCCGGAACCTCGAACAGGCCAAAAACGCTAATCGGCTTACCGTCCGCCGTCGAGATAAGGTAGCCGCTAATCAGAATGGCGAAGAGTAGCGCATAGAGCGCGATATGCGCGGCAACGGCACTGACGCGGGTAAATTTGCTGTGAGTTTTTGGCGCGGCGGGCGGCGGGGAAATATGTCGCCAGATTACGCGAAAAACCAGCCCCATCATCAGGAGAACGCCAATGCTTTTATGTAACTCCGGTGCCTGGTGATACCAGCCGTCATAATAGCTGAGCGTGACCATCCAGAGTCCAAGTCCAAACATACCGTAGACGCCAAGAGCAAATATCCAGTGCAAACCTATGGATATTATTCCGTAGCGCCGGGAGGAGTTACGCAATTGCATCAGAATGTCCATTTTCAAATTAACCGGAAAGTAAAAATGAACGGGAAGGCGGGATATTGCAACTGAAATAATTGTCTATTAATTTTTATTTTATTTATTTCAGCAATTTTGAAAAGGATCGCTAAAGCTAATTCAATCTCTTCGTGCAAGCGAAATAGTGAGCTTCAATAAAGATAAATTAACGTCAATTATTGTCAGTAAGGCTTTTCAGTAAAATACAATGTAAACAAAGTCAATAATGGCCAGCAGCGCCCACAATAAGATGTAGAGCATGAAATGCTCGCGAATATTATTCATCAGAAAGTTAACGATCCTGCGCATAACGCCCCGTAATGCAGTGTTAATGAAACGGGCTCCGGTACGTCCGGAGCCCGTGGCGGATTATCCGTTAAAACGCGAGAGGGAGAAGGGCGTCAGATCAAACTGCGGTGCAATACCCTGGGCGAACTGCGCGGCGATCTCGCCCAGCACGGAAGCAAACTTAAAGCCGTGGCCGCTCAGCCCGGTAATCAGCAGGACGTTGTCATGCCCGGGCAGCGTATCAATGATAAAGTCTTCATCCGGGGTGTTGTCGTAGGTACAGGCCGCGCCATACAGCAAGCCGCCGACGCCCGGAAGAATAGTGCGCAGGAACGTGAAGGCTTCTGAACCATCCTGCGGAAAGGCGCCGAAAGGCTTACGCTCTTCTGGGGTGGAGATAGCCTGGCCACCGTTGTGTTTACCGATTTTCAGCGCGTCTTTCTCGGAAGGGAAACCGTAGAACTGATCGCCATTCGGTAATTCGCCGGTAAAGGCCGGGAATTTATTCTGCGCGCTGTAGCGGCCATCCGACTGGAACCAGGAGAAGACCTTGCGCACCGGCTGGATCGGCAGTTCCGGCAGCAGGCGCGTGACCCAGGTTCCTGCGCTGACGAGCAGGCGGGACGCTGAATAGTCGCCGTCAATAGTCGTTACCGTGACGCCATCAGCGTCATGCGTGATGGCCTCCACCGGACAGTTAAACAGCTGCGCACAGCCGGCCTTCGCGGCAAGATCGATCCAGGTTTTGATCGCCGTTTCACAATGCAGCACGCCGGAGTGGGCTTCAAAGAGGCCGATGTAATCGTCCGGGACGGTAATTTCAGGCCAGCGTGCGGTAATGCCCGTCGCGTCCAGCTTCTCAACGTCCAGATTAAAGGCTTTCGCGCTGCGCTCGACGCCTGCGAGAAATTCAGACTGGGCCGGGCCCAGGTTGATAACGCCGGTACGTTCGAAAATGCGATCTTCGGTCTGTTTCGCCAGTTCATCCCACAGCGTCTGGGCGCGAAGCACCAGCGGGACATAGCGCTCGCCTTCGCCATACGCATGGCGGATGAGGCGGGTATCGCCATGATGGCTGCCCTCCGAATGAGGAGGGAGGTGGGCATCGATCATCAGGACCTTCAGACCTGCCTGTGTTGCGTAATAACCGGCAGCGGAACCCACGGAGCCGCTACCAATAATGATTAAGTCGTATCTCATATGCATCTCGTAACCTGATGTTTTGTTAGCAGAGTAATTAACAACGCGGGGTTAGACAAGGGAGAAATAAATAAGGCACCGCGAGGGTGCCTGTAGAGAGAAAAGTGGGCATAAGCTTAGTGCCGTTTATACTCATTTTCCTGATAGTCGCCAGATTCTATTTTTGCAATACCTGCCTCTAAAATAGAAATAAACTGACGGGCGACGTCTGTTGTTAGCCACAGCGTCTGTCCAACTTCCGCTTCTTCACGGTTGAGTTGATTCGGGGTCTGGTAGTGCAAACGCAGCATCAGCGCATCGTAGCTATCTACGGTACTGATATCCCAGCCAACCAGTGGATGGGTCTGGATCACTTCACTATTCTTTTCCATTATAACCCCCTTAATGCGTGTTAGAAGACAACGGCTTTGAGGTTCAATGCATGTTTTTCTGAAAGCATCTTCAGTATACCAAGTAATAAGGGTTCCAACGGGAAAAATAAACAGGTGGCAACACATTTTTCTGCTTTTTAGGATTGTTCGAACAATAAAACACCATCTCGTTCACGATTTTTAAAGAAGATGCCGAATTAATTTGAACTTGCAGGATTTTTAGACAAAAAAAAAGCCGGGGCGACCCGGCAAAAAAACACAATGAGGGAGCAGTGTTAATCTGTGATAAACCAGTCGTCTGCGCTTTCCCACGTTTCCTGCAGGATTTCGCTGATGCGATCTTTATCTTCTTTCGCAGCACCAATGACGGAGAGGTTGTTCGCCGCGGCGTAACGCACCGTTACGGCACCCGCGTTGTCGGGAAAGGTGTTGTTAATACGGCGGGATAATTCGCCTGCCAGTGCATCAAGCGCGCCGGCAGGTAGAACAGTTGTTTTGGCTATGGTGACTTCAATACGCATAAATGCCCCCTGTGTAATATACTGTTTATTTATACAGGTATATTGTCGGTTTGACAACAAGGGGCATTGATTTTTTAACGTTTTACCGTCCAGTTAACGGTTTCGCCCGCCAGGAATGGGATCAGCGTGTCATCCGTCAGCACAATGGACTCCTCAACGTGGCTCGCTTTACGCTCCAGTTCGATGAAGGTGTCGTTGACCGGCAGGCCGTAGAAGCGCGGGCCGTTAAGGGAGCAGAACGCTTCAAAATGTTCGAGCGCGTTCATCTCTTCAAAGACGGTCGCGTAGCTGGCCAGTGCCGTTGGGGCGTTGAAGCAGCCTGCACAGCCGCAGCTCGCCTCTTTGCGGTGGCGGGCGTGAGGTGCGGAATCGGTGCCGAGGAACGCGCGGGAGAACCCGCTGGCAACCAGCTCGCGCAGCGCCTGCTGGTGGATGTTGCGCTTGAGAATAGGCAGACAGTACAGGTGAGGACGTACCCCGCCCACCAGCATGTGGTTACGGTTAAACATCAGGTGCTGTGGCGTAATGGTGGCGGCGATAAGATCGTTGCCGTCGCGCACATACTCTGCCGCGTCTTTGGTGGTGATATGCTCAAAGACCACTTTAAGCGCGGGCAGGCGCTGGCGCAGAGGCTCCATCACGGTCTCGATAAAGCGGGCTTCACGGTCGAAGATGTCAATCTCGGCATGCGTGACTTCACCATGGACCAGCAGCGGCATGCCCAGTTTCTGCATACGTTCCAGAACCGGCATGATGGCATCAATGCTGGTGACGCCGTGGCTGGAGTTGGTGGTGGCATTTGCCGGGTAGAGTTTCGCCGCCGTAAATACGCCTTCGTTAAACCCGCGCTCCACTTCGTTCGGATCCAGCGAGTCGGTAAGATAGCAGGTCATCAGCGGGGTAAAATCGTGTCCCGCAGGAACGGCATCCAGGATGCGCTGGCGATAGGCAATCGCGGCATCGACGGTGGTGACTGGTGGAACCAGGTTAGGCATGACAATCGCGCGGCCATAAATTTCGCTGGTATAAGGCACGACGGTTTTCAGCATATCGCCATCACGCAGATGGATATGCCAGTCGTCAGGGCGGCGGATTTTAAGAACCTGGGGTTGTGCAGTCATGGAAGCTCCGGCTTGTCAGGAATCAGTCATAAGGATGGCTGTTTTTGCCGGACACAAATCATAAGCGGAAACGTTTTCGTTTGCACACTTTTCCGTAAAAAAAAGGGCGCCGCAGCGCCCTTCAGGTTAATCGGTGAAAGGAATGATAATTTCTCCCGGTTTCACCTCTATACCTTTTGCATATTTTTTCGCCAGAGCTTCACCCTTGCTTTTGTCTTCGCTTAAGACGTACGCGGGCTGCTGGTTAAAGTAATTTCGCAGC
Source organism: Enterobacter sp. QK-SA4 (assembly GCF_056856775.1). NCBI lineage: Bacteria > Pseudomonadati > Pseudomonadota > Gammaproteobacteria > Enterobacterales > Enterobacteriaceae > Enterobacter > Enterobacter sp. QK-SA4. Next base: position 2,968,907 of record NZ_JBXFXH010000007.1, on the reverse strand, counting down.
GACTGGTTCAGATAGGGCATCAGGGTTTGCAGAACCGGTGCCATCTTGTCCGGCGACACCTGCGCATCGACGACTTCCATCTCCTGCAGGAAAATTGCCCCTTTCTCTTTATTGAAAACAGGGAGTGCCTTCAGCTTGAGCTTGATGTTGGCTTTCTGATTGCCAAAGAGGGATGACATATCGAGATCCGCATCACCGGCCAGGGTGACTTTGTTTGGCTCTTCACGACCGATCTGGCTGGTCAGGTTCGTAAGGACGATATGCGCGTCCGCCAGCCCCGGCACGCCAATATCTTTAGAGAAATTGTTATGTTTTTCCAGCGCCTGATTAATTTCCTGTTCACTGACGGTATATTGCGTGAGCTGGTTACAGCCAACCAGCAGGCCGCTGACAACTAATGCCGCGGCAAAGACAATTTTCTTCATAGTGTTCCTCAACGAAAAATCGGCGCTTCTGTCCTGTTACGCCAGTATGTCAGTGTGAATTGGCAGAAACCAGCAGAAAAAACTGAGAAGTGGGGCGGGAGGGGGCCCGTTGGAGCGGATGAATCCCACTCGATTTGTTACCAGAAGCATTAACACAGCCTTCAGATTAGTATAAAGATTACAGCGATGCCCTGGTTCGGCTGTAAATCGCCGAGGCGTTTCCGAAAGGCCGGGTCGAGGCGCAGGGATGCGCCGAGAGGGCGTGGCCTGCAGGGATGCAGGCTCATGCCCGACCCGATAGCCTGAAGGAATAAGCTGAGGACAAAATTGCCGGGAGCAATTTTGGACAGCGCCTGCGCTGGCCCTGAAAGGGTGAGCCCCAGGGATGGGGCGAGCAATCCGCGAAGCGGCGATTTACCGCCGGGAGCCCGGGTCGCCAGGGCGGTGGCGATTGAGCCGCCCTGGCACGTTCACAGGCCACTTCGTTAAAGAGTAGCAAGGAGCATAACGTGAACGGAATGACCACCAGAGCCATATATTTCCCCTCACCCCAGCCCTCTCCCTCAAGGGAGAGGGTGTCATCAGTGCAGGCATTATTTTATGGGGATCTCTCAACCCCAATGGGGCGAGGAGATGGTTCAATGCTCGCCTCCCTCATCCCGCCCGAGGGAAAGGCTACGCGCCAGGCTCGAGCATCCCGCTCGCGCTGCGTTTCTGGCTGAACTGCCACCACAGGGCAAGGAGCGTCATAAAGCCCACCGCGCCGAGCATCATCCACGGGAGTTCGGGCTGGCTTAACGCTTTTCCGGCATCAAACAACCAGCCGCCACCGGCGTAACCTAATGCGCCGCCAAGCGCCAGCCCCAGCCGGCTGAAACCCATATAGCTGCCGCGCGCACGCGCATCCGCAAGCGAGGCGCTCAGCGTTTCACGGGCAGGCTCGGCGATGATTGAGCCAATATAGAACGTGCAAATCAGCGTAAACAGCTGCTGGAGAGAGTTCACCAGACCGATCGGCATCATGCTCAGCGTCATCAGGAGCAGCCCGGCCATCAGGCGATGCTCCAGACGAAAATGCCGTTCGCTCCAGCGGGCAATCGGATAAAGCAGCGTTAACGACAGGCAGGCTTCGATGGCGTACATCCATTTAACGGCTGCAGGCGTGCCCGCAATGTCGTTAACCATGATCGGCAGCATCAGCATGACCTGCACAGCCAGCATGTAATAGCCCGTCAGGGTCAACACATAGGTGACAAAACGCCTGTCGCGCAGGACGCGGCCAAGCCCTTCCCGGACCGGCGCTTTGACCGTCGACAGTTTCCAGGCGGGCAGGAACAGGCCATTGAACAGCGCGCACAGAATAAAGAGCACCGCCCCAGCCGCGCAGACCAGTCGGAAATCATACTGCAGCAGCCAGCTTCCCAGCAGGGCGCCGATAACTGCCCCGGCACTGTCCTGCATCATCAGAATCGAGAAGAAACGGCCGCGGTGCTGGGGGCGAATAAGCTTCACCACCAGGGCGGTGCGCGGCGGATCGAACAGCGTGCCGCCGATACCGGAGAGGAAACAGGAGAACCAGAGCAGCCAGGGCTCCTGGGCGACCGCCATCGTGGCAAAACCTGCCGCGCGCAGCAGCATACCGGTAACGATCATCGGTTTAGCGCCAAAGCGGTCGGCAATGGCCCCGCCAAAGACGCCCAGGCCCTGCTGGACAAACTGGCGTAACCCCAGAGCAATGCCAACCATTAATGCCGCCCAGCCCATTTGGTCGACAAAGCGGATCGATATCAGCGGAAAAACGACAAAAAAGCCAAGCACGACCAGCATGTTATCGACGAGCAGGAAATATTTACCCAGGCTCCTGGCCTGCGATACGCGGGACATTTTCCCTCCAGGGAAAATAAGAAGGTGAGCACGCTAACATTCTGCGGTGTCGCCGCGTTTTTTCCCACCCCTGGGAGTGACAATATTTTTTTATCAAAAGGGTGCTTTGATAGAGAGTTCTCATCGAAAATAATGAAAAGAGGGCAAAATGGTATGTCACTGTTTTCACAGACGGCGCAGGCGCAGGTATAGTAAAGCTAATGGGTCAGCAGAAGTGACGGGAAGGAGTGGTATCGATGTTTGGCTATCGCAGTAATGTGCCAAAAGTGCGTCTGACAACGGACAGGCTGGTCGTTCGTCTGGTGCATGAGCGTGATGCCTGGCGTCTGGCGGATTATTACGCCGAGAATCGCCAGTTTTTAAAACCCTGGGAACCCATTCGGGATGAGAGCCATTGTTACCCTTCCGGCTGGCAGGCGCGCCTCAGCATGATTACGGAATTTCACAAGCAGGGCAGCGCGTTCTATTTCGCGCTGCTGGATCCTGAAGAGAAAGAGATTATCGGGATCGCCAATTTTTCAAACGTGGTGCGCGGGTCGTTTCACGCCTGCTACCTTGGCTACTCGATCGGCCAGAAATGGCAGGGGCAGGGGCTGATGTACGAGGCGTTAACGGTGGCGATCCGCTATATGCAACGCACGCAGCATATCCATCGCATCATGGCGAACTATATGCCGCATAATCAGCGCAGCGGCAATTTGCTGGCGCGCTTAGGGTTCGAGAAAGAGGGTTACGCCAAAGACTATCTGCTGATAGACGGAGAGTGGCGCGACCACGTTCTGACGGCGTTAACCACCCGGGACTGGACCGCAGGTCGTTAAGGAGAAAAGATGAAGTATCAGCTAAACGGTACAGAAGCGCGCGTGATTGGGTGCTTACTCGAAAAACAGGTCACCACGCCGGAGCAGTATCCGCTCTCCGTCAACGCCGTGACCATGGCCTGCAACCAGAAGACCAACCGCGAGCCGGTGATGAACCTCAGCGAGCATGAGGTTCAGGACGTGCTGGATGCGTTGGTTAAACGCCACTATCTGCGCACCGTCAGCGGCTTCGGCAACCGCGTGACTAAATACGAACAGCGCTTCTGTAACTCCGAATTCGGTAACCTGAAGCTGAGCAGTGCGGAAGTGGCGGTCATCACCACGCTGTTGCTGCGCGGAGCGCAGACGCCGGGGGAACTGCGCACGCGCGCTTCCCGCATGCATGAGTTCAGCGATATGCAGGAAGTTGAGCAGACCCTGGAAGGGCTGGCTTCTCGCGAAGACGGCCCATACGTGGTGCGTCTGGCGCGCGAGCCGGGTAAACGTGAAAGCCGCTATATGCACCTGTTCAGCGGCGACGTCGATGTCGCTACCGTTACCGCGGAGAGCGACGCGGGATCCTCAGCAAGCAATGACACTCTTGCCGCGCGCGTAGAGGCGCTGGAAGACGAGGTCGCCGGGCTGAAACAGCGCCTGGATGCATTGCTGGCACATCTGGGAGACTGACGGTGAAAAAATTACGCGTTGGCGTGGTGGGGCTCGGCGGCATCGCGCAAAAAGCCTGGCTGCCTGTATTAGGTGCGGCGACGGACTGGACTCTGCAAGGGGCATGGTCACCCACCCGAGAAAAGGCAGAACGTATCTGCGAAACCTGGCGCATTCCGTATGCCGCCTCCCTGCAGGATCTGGCCCGCGAGTGTGATGCGGTCTTTGTGCATACCTCAACGGCAACCCACTATCAGGTGGTGAGCGAGCTGCTCAATTTGGGGGTTCACGTCTGTGTGGATAAGCCGTTGGCGGAAAATGTTCAGAATGCCGAACGGCTGATTGAGCTGGCCGCGCGCAAAAAACTGACGCTGATGGTGGGCTTCAACCGCCGCTTCGCGCCGCTTTACCAGCAGCTGAAGGCGCAGTCGGACACGCTCGCCTCGCTGCGGATGGATAAACACCGCACCGACAGCATTGGGCCAAACGATCTGCGCTTCACCCTTCTGGATGATTATCTGCACGTTGTGGATACGGCGCTGTGGTTGAGCAACGGCGAAGCGCTGCTGAAAAGCGGCACCCTGGTGACAAACGATCAGGGGCAGATGGTCTATGCGGAGCACCACTTCGGCGTTGAGCATCTTCAGATTACCACCAGCATGCACCGTCGTGCGGGAAGCCAGCGTGAATCCGTGCAGGCGGTGACCGAGGGCGCGCTGTACGACATTACGGACATGCGCGAATGGCGGGAAGAGAAGGGCAATGGCGTGGTGACGCTCCCGGCGCCAGGCTGGCAGAGCACCCTCGAGCAGCGCGGTTTCGCAGGATGCGCCCGTCACTTTATCACCTGCGTGCAAAATCAGACGGTTCCTGAAACGTCCGGCGAGCAGGCCATTCTGGCGCAGCGCATTGTGGAAAGGCTCTGGCGCGATGCCATGAGCGAATAACTCGCTGTAACATCTGCGGATAGTAATTCGTTGAAATCCGGTTAGACTAAGCGCCGCTTGTTGGCTTTGCCGGGTGGCGCTTACGCTAATCCGGCCTACAAATCCGTATGGTTCTGGAAATTCACGTTAATGAACTTATTAAAATCGCTGGCGGCCGTCAGCTCGATGACCATGTTTTCCCGCGTGCTGGGTTTTGCGCGCGACGCCATTGTGGCAAGGGTATTTGGTGCAGGGATGGCCACGGACGCCTTTTTCGTCGCGTTCAAATTGCCAAACCTGCTGCGTCGTATTTTTGCTGAAGGGGCGTTTTCCCAGGCATTCGTGCCTATTCTGGCGGAATATAAAAGCAAGCAGGGCGAAGACGCGACGCGCGTCTTTGTCTCTTATGTCTCCGGGCTGCTGACGCTGGCTTTGGCGGTGGTGACCGTACTCGGGATGCTGGCCGCGCCGTGGGTGATTATGGTGACCGCGCCCGGTTTTGCCGATACGGCCGACAAATTTGCGCTGACCTCGCAGCTGCTGCGTATTACTTTCCCCTATATTCTGCTCATCTCGCTGGCCTCGCTGGTGGGGGCGATACTGAACACCTGGAACCGCTTCTCTGTCCCGGCGTTTGCGCCGACGTTTCTCAACGTCAGCATGATCGGTTTTGCCCTGTTCGCCGCGCCGCACTTCAACCCGCCGGTGTTGGCGCTGGCCTGGGCGGTTACCGTCGGCGGCGTGCTGCAGCTGGCGTACCAGCTGCCGCATCTGAAAAAAATCGGCATGCTGGTGCTGCCGCGTATCAATCTCAAAGATGCCGGGGCGATGCGCGTGATCAGGCAGATGGGGCCCGCCATTCTCGGCGTCTCCGTCAGCCAGATCTCGCTTATCATTAACACCATCTTTGCCTCTTTCCTCGTGTCCGGCTCGGTTTCCTGGATGTACTACGCCGACCGTCTGATGGAATTCCCGTCCGGGGTGCTGGGCGTGGCGCTGGGGACCATCCTGCTGCCGTCGCTGTCGAAAAGCTTTGCCAGCGGCAATCATGATGAATATTGCCGCCTGATGGACTGGGGTTTACGTCTCTGCTTTCTGCTGGCCCTGCCCAGCGCGGTGGCGCTGGGCATTCTGGCTAAACCGCTGACGGTGTCGCTCTTCCAGTACGGGAAATTCACCGCCTTTGATGCCGCCATGACCCAGCGCGCGCTGATTGCCTACTCGGTCGGCTTGATGGGGCTGATCGTCGTCAAGGTGCTGGCGCCCGGGTTCTACTCGCGTCAGGACATCAAAACGCCGGTGAAAATTGCCATCGTGACGCTGATTATGACCCAGCTGATGAACCTGGCGTTTATTGGTCCGCTGAAGCATGCTGGCCTGTCGCTGTCTATTGGTCTGGCGGCCTGTCTGAATGCCGGGCTGCTGTACTGGCAGCTGCGCAAGCAAGATATCTTTACGCCGCAGCCGGGGTGGGGAAGTTTCCTGGTACGTCTGATCGTTGCGGTACTGGTGATGTCGGCGGCGCTTCTCGGCATGATGTACGTGATGCCGGAGTGGTCCCTCGGCACTATGCCTTATCGTCTGATGCGGCTGATGGCCGTGGTAGGCGTCGGGGTCGTGGCTTACTTTGCCACGCTCGCGGTGCTGGGGTTCAAAGTGAAAGAGTTTGCCCGCCGTACGGCATAAACGCCAAAAGGGGAGTTCACCTTATGGTGCTCCCCGCTGCATGATTTGTCGCCCAGGCGTCAAATCGAAATCTTTTTAACTCCCGCAATACGCGCAGTCGCTGTTTGACCATCCGCACCGTACAGTCCGGTTTCTTTATGCGGTTTCAATACCTCAAGCGCCTGCTGATTACGCTCAATCTGACCTTCCAGTAGCCAGCCGTTGTGCTGGTTAAGGTCGCGCAGGTGCTGGGTTTTTTCGGTAATGGTTTGCCAGCGCTCAATAATATCGTCATTGGCGCTACGCTTAGGATCCTGCTCAGCGCGGCGCTGTTGCTCCAGATAATCCAGCGTCGCCAGTAGCGAACTCTTATCTTCAGTAATACGCTGCAGCGCGCTGCCGTTGATGTGACCGGAAGAGAGATGCTGCTGTTCAGCGTCCATTACCGTTTTCAGGTCGTTAAGAACAACCGTCATTTGATCCAGTATTTCTGACAGTCGACTCATACGGTTAGTTACTCTGTAAGAAACTCTGTGCTTCCTGAATCAGGGCATCAGCAATCTTGCTGGTGTCCATTTTCAGCTCACCGTTACGAATAGCCGTTTTCAGCGCTTCAACACGTTCCATATTGATATCGTTGCTGCCTGGCTGCATCAGTTTTGCCTGCGCGTCGCTCAGGGTAACGCTGGTGCTGTTGGACGTTGACGGTTTTTCCAGACGCGTTTTCTGCGCAGGAGCGTCATTCGTTTCGCGAGGTTGTACAGCGCTTACCGGCTTCAGGGCTGATGTACGATCAATGCTCATAGTGTTGTCCTCATCGAGGGTTCGCGGCGTTTGCGCCTGACATCATCATTAGTGGAATATTTATCGGCACGCGCCGCGAAATCTTTAAAAAGATTATAGGTTAATCAGAATATTCCCATCAGAATCGACGGTTCCGCTCACCACCTGGCCTGAGGACATTCTGACGCGGGCGTTTTGCGCCACCGCGGCATTGTTTAACGCTTTCCCTTCACTGTTGATGCTAAAGCCATCTCCGTTGGCCACCACCATCACCTGTTGACCCGCTTTTACCCGCCATGACTGACGCAGCATTGAGAGCTGTATCGGCTGGCCGGGGGCGACATCGCGCAGGCTGACGGCGTCCTGTGCCTGGTTCATTTCCAGCATGGTGCGTGGAGGCAGCTGATCCAGACGGCCGCGTTTTAACGTCACGCTGTTCGTCTGCAGCACGCTGCCGCGCGCAATGGGTACGGCGGCGACAACATAATTGCCCGTCGCCTGAACTGCAACCTGTAAATAGCGTTTTTCGTTCGCGCAGCGTGCCAGCACGTTCACATTTCCCCACAGCCGGGTGGTTCCCGTCACGCTGAATGACGGTTGGTCACAGGTCGGGTACAGATTCGGTGGGGTGCGCACGGTAACGTTAACCTCATCGCTAAAGCCCGCCAGCTTTTCAGCAAAAAAAGCCGTCAGCCGATCCTGTAAACCTTCAGCCTGCACCAGAGGGCTAAACAGCAAGAAAGTTGCCACCAGGCCACGTTTTAACGTTTGCATCGCAAGTCCCACCGTTTCCAGAGTTGAATGAATTCTACCTGCAGTGGTTTTGCATCAACGCAATAAATAGCGACGCATTTTGCGCTTATTCCGTCGATAGGGGAGACCGGGTGAGATTTAAGCTGTGAACTGAAATTTTGCCATCAGCGGAGGAGACATGCTCGATAAACTCGACGCCGCGTTACGTTTTCAGCAGGAAGCGCTCAATTTACGCGCCCAGCGGCAGGAGATTTTAGCCGCCAACATCGCTAACGCCGATACCCCAGGGTTTCAGGCGCGCGATATTGATTTTTCCAGTGAACTCAAAAAGGTGATGGAGCGTGGACGTGCCGAAGGAACGGGTGTTGCACTTGCCATGACATCCTCTCGCCATATTCCTGCTCAGGCGATGACCGCGCCAGCGACCGATTTACTTTATCGCATTCCCGATCAGCCCTCACTCGACGGTAACACCGTGGATATGGACCGGGAGCGTACCCAGTTTGCCGATAACAGCCTGAAATACCAGACGGGCCTGACCGTACTCGGCGGACAAATCAAAGGCATGATGAACGTCCTGCAGGGGGGGAACTGATAGATGGCCTTGTTGAATATTTTTGATATTGCCGGTTCGGCGTTAACCGCGCAGTCCAAACGCCTGAACGTGGCTGCCAGTAACCTGGCGAACGCCGACAGCGTAACCGGACCAGACGGCCAGCCTTATCGTGCCAAACAGGTTGTCTTTCAGGTCGATGCTGCGCCGGGCGCGGCGACGGGCGGCGTGAAGGTGTCTGATGTGGTAGAGAGCCAGGCGCCGGACAGGCTGGTGTATGAGCCGGGTAACCCGCTCGCGGATGCCAGCGGATACGTGAAAATGCCAAACGTGGATGTGGTGGGTGAGATGGTGAACTCCATGTCGGCTTCTCGCAGCTACCAGGCCAACGTTGAAGTGCTGAATACCGTGAAGAGCATGATGCTCAAAACGCTCACTCTCGGCCAGTAAAGGAGACATGCATGTCCATCGCCGTAAATGTGAATGATCCTACGAACTCGGGTGTTAATAACACGAAGAGTACGACGGGTTCTAACTCCCTCACCGGGAGCAATGCCGCCGATCTTCAGGGCAGCTTTCTGACGCTGCTGGTGGCGCAGCTTAAGAACCAGGATCCCACCAACCCAATGCAGAACAACGAACTGACCACGCAGCTTGCGCAGATCAGCACCGTTAGCGGCATTGAGAAACTCAACACCACCCTCGGCTCCGTCTCCGGGCAGATTAACAGCGCCCAGTCTCTGCAGGCGGCAAGCCTGATTGGCCACGGGGTGATGATCCCTGGAACCACGATTCTGGCGGGCACCAGCACCACCGAAGGCAACACCACAACGACCACCACGCCGTTTGGCGTTGAGTTGCAGCAGGCGGCGGAGAAAGTTACCGCCACCATTACCGACAGCAACGGCACGGTCGTGCGCACTATTGATATCGGCGAGCTGAAGGCGGGCGTTCACACCTTTACGTGGGATGGCAGCCTGACCGACGGCACTAAAGCACCAAACGGTTCTTACAAAGTAGCGATCAGCGCCAGCAACGGGACAACCCAGCTGGTGGCGCAGCCGCTGCAGTTCGCGCTGGTCCAGGGCGTGATTAAAGGAAGCGACGGCAACAAACTGGATTTGGGAACCTCTGGTTCCACCACACTCGACGAAGTTCGGCAGATTATCTAAGCCTTAACACTTATCAGGAGTAAGTCATGGCCTTTTCTCAAGCGGTCAGCGGCCTGAATGCTGCGGCCACCAACCTGGACGTCATTGGCAACAACATCGCCAACTCCGCGACCTATGGTTTTAAATCCGGTTCTGCTTCATTTGCGGACATGTTTGCCGGTTCCAAAGTCGGCCTGGGCGTGAAAGTTGCGGGCATCACTCAGGACTTTAGCGACGGCACCACCACCAACACCGGTCGTGGTCTGGACGTTGCTATCAGCCAGAACGGCTTCTTCCGTATGGTCGATTCCAACGGTTCTGTGTTCTACAGCCGTAACGGCCAGTTCAAGCTGGACGAAAACCGTACGCTGGTTAACATGCAGGGCATGCAGCTGACGGGCTACCCGGCAGCCGGAACGCCTCCAACCGTTCAGACCGGTGCGAACCCTCAGGCGATTACTATCCCGAACACCCTGATGGCGGCGAAATCAACCACCACCGCGACGCAGCAGATCAACCTGAACTCAACCGATCCTGTTCAAACTGCCCCGTTCGATGCGACCAACCCGGACACCTACAACAAAAAAGGGACCGTGACCGTATTCGACAGCCAGGGTAACGCCCACAACATGTACGTCTACTACGTGAAGACGGCCAACAATAAATGGGATCTTTACACTCAGGACGGCAGCGTTGCGGGTTCAACAGCGGCAAAAGCGGCGCAGATGAACTTTGATGCGAACGGTAACCTGGCGGGTGTCTACAACTACGACGCTGCGGGTGTACTGAGCGCAACGCCAAACGCCACGCCGGCCATTAACATCACCACGGGTTCTGTCAGCGGTGCGACGGCGGCGACCTTCTCCCTGAGCTTCCTGAACTCCATGCAGCAGAACACAGGCGCGAACAGCGTTGTGGCAACCACTCAGAACGGCTACAAGCCTGGCGATCTGGTGAGCTACCAGATCAACGACGACGGCACCGTAGTGGGAAGCTACTCTAACGAACAGTCTCAGGTTCTGGGCCAGATCGTGCTGGCAAACTTCGCCAACAACGAAGGCCTGAAATCGGAAGGCGACAACGTCTGGTCTGCCACCCAGTCCTCCGGCGTGGCGCTGCTGGGTACCGCAGGCACCGGTAACTTCGGCAAGCTGACCAACGGCGCGCTGGAAGCCTCCAACGTGGATATGAGTAAAGAACTGGTGAACATGATCGTCGCGCAGCGTAACTATCAGTCGAACGCGCAGACCATCAAAACCCAGGACCAGATCCTCAACACGCTGGTTAACCTGCGTTAAGCGGCTAACAGGAAAGCGCAATGGATCACGCAATATATACCGCGATGGGCGCGGCAAGTCAGACGCTCAATCAGCAGGCCGTTACCGCCAGCAACCTGGCAAACGCCTCTACGCCGGGCTTTCGCGCTCAGCTTAATGCGCTGCGCGCGGTGCCGGTTGAAGGGCTGTCCCTGCCGACCCGTACGCTGGTGACGGCATCAACCCCTGGCGCAGATATGACGCCAGGGCAGATGGACTACACCTCGCGCCCGCTGGACGTTGCCCTGCAGCAGGACGGCTGGCTGGCGGTGCAAACGGCCGACGGCAGCGAAGGCTATACCCGTAACGGCAATATCCAGGTGAGCGCGACGGGCCAGCTGACGATTCAGGGTCATCCGGTGATGGGGGAAGCGGGTCCGCTGACCGTTCCGGAAGGCTCTGAGCTGACTATCGCCGCGGACGGCACCATTTCGGCGCTGAACCCGGGCGATCCGGCCAACACCGTTGCACCCGTCGGACGTCTGAAGCTGGTTAAAGCGGAAGGCAAAGAGGTGCAGCGCGGCGACGACGGCATGTTTCGTCTGACCCAGGCGGCGCAGGCGACGCGTGGTGCCACATTACAGGCCGATCCGAGCATCCGCGTGATGTCCGGCGTTCTGGAAGGCAGCAACGTCAAGCCGGTAGCCGCCATGAGCGACATGATTGCCAGCGCCCGTCGTTTTGAAATGCAGATGAAGATCATCAGCAGCGTGGATGAAAACGCGGGCAAAGCTAACCAACTTCTGGCTATGAGTTAACAGGACTCCTTATGATCAGTTCTTTATGGATCGCGAAAACTGGCCTGGACGCCCAGCAAACCAATATGGACGTGATTGCCAACAACCTGGCAAACGTGAGCACCAATGGTTTCAAGCGTCAGCGTGCCGTTTTCGAAGATTTGCTTTATCAAACCATCCGTCAGCCGGGCGCGCAGTCTTCTGAACAGACGACGCTGCCGTCGGGCCTGCAGATTGGTACCGGCGTTCGCCCGGTGGCTACCGAGCGTCTGCACAGCCAGGGCAACCTGTCTCAGACCAACAACAGTAAAGACGTGGCAATCAAAGGCCAGGGCTTCTTCCAGGTGCAGCTGCCTGACGGGACCTCTGCCTATACCCGCGACGGTTCGTTCCAGGTCGATCAGAACGGCCAGCTGGTGACGGCGGGCGGTTTCCAGGTTCAGCCTGCGATTACCATCCCGGCGAACGCCCTGAGCATCACCATCGGACGCGACGGTGTGGTCAGCGTGACCCAGCAGGGACAGGCCGCGCCGGTTCAGGTTGGGCAGCTCAACCTGACCACCTTCATGAACGATACCGGTCTGGAAAGCATTGGTGAGAACCTCTACACCGAAACGCAATCCTCCGGTACGCCGAATGAGAGCACCCCGGGCCTGAACGGCGCGGGTCTGCTGTACCAGGGTTATGTTGAAACGTCCAACGTGAACGTGGCGGAAGAGCTGGTGAATATGATCCAGGTCCAGCGCGCGTATGAAATTAACAGTAAAGCAGTGTCGACGACCGACCAGATGCTGCAGAAACTGACGCAACTCTAAGGTGTAGCCCGGTGCGGTAAACGCCGCACCGGCTCCCTGTTTTCGAAGATGAAGGCAATGCAAAAAAACGCGGCGTTTCGTTATCCGATACTGACTGTTCTGGCTGTCACCCTCAGCGGGTGTGCTTTGATCCCGTCTAAACCATTGGTCCAGGGTGCGACGACTGCCCAACCCGTTCCCGGCCCTGCGCCAGTGGTCAACGGCTCCATTTTCCAGACCGCGCAGCCGATTAATTACGGCTATCAGCCGCTGTTTGAAGATCGCCGCCCGCGTAACGTCGGCGATACATTGACCATTGTGCTGCAGGAAAACGTCAGCGCGAGCAAGAGCTCGTCGGCGAACGCCAGCCGCGATGGCAAAACGAATTTTGGCTTCGATACCGTCCCGCGCTACCTGCAGGGACTGTTCGGCAACGCGCGAGCAGATGTCGAGGCCTCTGGCGGCAATACCTTTAACGGTAAAGGCGGCGCGAACGCCAGCAACACCTTCAGCGGTACGCTGACGGTCACGGTTGACCAGGTTCTGGTTAACGGCAACTTGCACGTTGTGGGTGAAAAACAGATCGCCATCAACCAGGGCACTGAATTCATTCGCTTCTCGGGCGTGGTTAACCCTCGCACCATCAGCGGCACCAACACCGTTCCGTCCACCCAGGTGGCGGATGCGCGCATTGAGTACGTCGGTAACGGCTATATCAATGAAGCCCAAAATATGGGTTGGCTGCAGCGCTTCTTCCTTAATTTATCGCCGATGTAAGCGAGGTGACCCATGTTTAAATCGATCTTCGCCGTGGCGCTCGCGCTGGTGGCCACGTTTGCCCAGGCTGACCGTATTCGCGACCTCACCAGCGTTCAGGGTGTGCGTGAAAACTCGCTGATTGGCTACGGCCTGGTGGTTGGTCTGGATGGTACCGGTGACCAGACGACCCAGACGCCGTTCACCACCCAAAGCCTTAACAACATGCTTTCCCAACTCGGCATTACCGTGCCGGCGGGAACCAACATGCAGCTGAAAAACGTGGCCGCGGTAATGGTCACCGCGTCCTACCCGGCGTTTGCGCGTCAGGGGCAGACCATTGATGTGGTGGTCTCCTCAATGGGTAACGCCAAAAGCCTGCGCGGCGGTACGCTGCTGATGACCCCGCTGAAAGGCGTTGATAGCCAAGTGTATGCGCTGGCGCAGGGGAACATTCTGGTTGGCGGTGCGGGGGCATCCGCAGGCGGAAGCAGCGTGCAGGTGAACCAGCTGAACGGTGGACGTATCACCAACGGTGCAATCATTGAGCGTGAACTGCCGACCCAGTTTGGCGCGGGCAACACCATCAACCTGCAGCTTAATAATGAAGACTTCACGATGGCGCAGCAAATTGCCGATACCATCAACCGCAGCCGCGGCTACGGTAACGCAACGGCACTCGATGCGCGCACCGTGCAGATCCGCACCTCCACCGGCAGCAGCAACCAGGTGCGCATGCTGGCTGATATTCAGAATATGGAAGTTAACGTTCCGGTCCAGGATGCGAAAGTGATCATCAACTCCCGTACCGGCTCGGTGGTGATGAACCGGGAAGTGTCGCTGGACAGCTGTGCCGTGGCGCAGGGTAACCTCTCCGTGACGGTTAACCGCTCCGCGAATGTGAGCCAGCCGAACACGCCATTTGGCGGCGGTCAGACAGTGGTAACACCGCAAACGCAGATTGATATGCGCCAGAGCGGTGGGTCGCTGCAGAGCGTTCGCTCCAGCGCCAACCTGAATAGCGTGGTGCGTGCCCTGAACGCCCTGGGCGCAACGCCGATGGATCTGATGTCCATCCTGCAATCCATGCAAAGCGCGGGCTGCCTGCGCGCCAAACTGGAAATCATCTAATGCTGACCGATAGCAAACTGTTGACCAGTGCAGCCTGGGACGCCCAGTCGCTCAACGAACTGAAAACCAAAGCAGGCAAAGACCCGGCGGCGAACATCCGCCCGGTCGCCCGCCAGGTGGAAGGGATGTTTGTACAGATGATGCTGAAAAGCATGCGCGAAACCCTGCCGAAAGACGGGATGTTCAGCAGTGATTCAACGCGTCTCTACACCAGCATGTATGACCAGCAGATTGCGCAGCAGATGACCGCCGGTAAAGGCCTCGGTCTGGCTGACATGATTGTGAAACAGACCGAAGCCGCGCAGGGCATTCAGCCTCAGGAACAGACGCAGCAGGTGCCGATGAAGTTCGACCTGGAAACGGTGACCAGTTATCAGAACCAGGCTCTGACGCAAATGGTGCGTAAAGCGATGCCAAAAGCCACTGGCAGCGGCGATGAGCCGCTCTCCGGTGACAGCAAAGACTTCCTGGCGCAGCTTTCTCTGCCCGCGCGTCTCGCCAGCGAACAGAGCGGCGTGCCGCATCACCTGATTCTGGCGCAGGCCGCGCTGGAGTCGGGCTGGGGTCAGCGTCAGATCCGCAAGGAAAACGGCGATCCGAGCTTCAACATCTTCGGCGTAAAGGCCACCTCCAGCTGGAAGGGGCCAACAACGGAGATCACGACCACCGAATACGAGAACGGTGCGGCGGTGAAGGTCAAAGCAAAATTCCGCGTCTACAGCTCCTATCTGGAAGCATTGTCCGACTACGTTGGCCTGCTGAGCCGAAATCCGCGTTATACCGCCGTTACGCAGGCGGCGACGGCGGAGCAGGGTGCTCAGGCCTTACAAAACGCGGGCTACGCGACTGACCCGAACTATGCACGCAAGCTCACCAGCATGATCCAGCAGCTGAAATCCATGGGCGAGAAGGTCAGCAAAGCCTATAGCACAGATATTGAAAATCTGTTCTGAAAGTTCTCAAGTCCCGGTGGAGGTTGCCGATAACCTTCATCAGGACTCGTGTCTGAACGTATAAAAGGAACCCCCATGTCCAGTTTGATTAACAGCGCCATGAGTGGCCTCAGTGCCGCGCAGTCGGCACTCAATACCGTCAGTAATAATATTTCAAGCTATAACGTGGCAGGTTACACCCGCCAGACCACGGTGCTGGGCGCATCTAACAGCACGCTGACCGGCGGTGGCTGGGTGGGTAACGGGGTTTATGTCTCCGGTGTCCAGCGTGAGTATGACGCCTTCATCACCAACCAGCTGCGCGCCGCGCAGACGCAGAGCAGCGGTCTGACGACGCGCTATCAGCAGATGTCAAAAATTGACGATGTGCTCTCCGATACCACCAACTCGCTCTCCACCACCCTGCAGGATTTCTTCAAAAGCCTGCAAACCCTGGTGAGCAACGCGGAAGACCCGGCTGCACGTCAGACGGTGCTGGGTAAAGCGAGTGGTCTGGTCAATCAGTTTAAAACCAACGATCAGTATCTCCGTGACCAGGACGCGCAGGTTAATACCGCCATCTCAAGCAGCGTGTCTCAGATCAACAACTACGCGGCACAGATTGCGAATCTTAACGATCAGATCTCCCGTCTGACCGGCGTTGGCGCGGGCGCGTCACCTAACGATCTTCTGGACCAGCGCGATCAGCTCGTGACTGAACTGAACAAAATCGTGGGCGTGGAAGTCTCCGTGCAGGATAGCGGCACGTTTAATATCTCTCTCGGTAACGGTTACAGCCTGGTACAGGGCAGCAAAGCCAGCCAGCTGGCGGCCGTGAAGTCCAGCGCCGATCCGGCTCGTACCACTATCGCCTACGTCGATGACGTGGCGGGCAATATTGAGATCCCGGAGAAATTTATCACCACCGGTTCTTTAGGCGGTTTACTGACCTTCCGCACGGAAGATCTGGATAAAGCCCGTAACAGCCTGAACCAGATGGCGCTGGCCTTTGCCGACGCGATGAACACGCAGCATGAAGCCGGTTTTGATGCGAACGGTGATGCGGGCGGTAAGCTGTTCAACTTTGGTTCTCCGGCGGTCCTGTCCAACAGCAAGAACGGCGGTTCGGCCGTTGTTACGGCGTCTGTGGCGGACAGCAAACAGGTCCAGGCGACAGACTATAAGCTGCAGTTTAACGGCACTGACTGGACGGTCACCCGCTCGTCAGACAAAACCAGCTTTACGATGAGCCCGGATGCCAGCGGCAATCTGTCTTTTGATGGCCTTAACGTCAACGTGAGCGGCACGGCAAATACCAAAGACAGCTTTACCGTGAAGCCTGTTTCCAACGTCATCATGAACATGGATCTCGCGATCAGCGACGAGTCTAAACTGGCGATGGCATCTGTGCAGAACGGCGGCGAAAGTGACAACCGTAACGGCCAGAAACTGCTCGATCTGCAAAACGGCAAAGTGGTGGGTGGAAATAAAACCTTCAACGATGCGTATGCCTCTCTCGTCAGTACCGTCGGTAGCTCAACGGCGTCACTGAAGGTAAGCAGCCAGACGAAAGCCAACGTGGAAACGCAGTTAATCAAGCAGCAGCAGACCATCTCTGGGGTAAACCTCGACGAAGAGTATGGCAATTTGCAGCGTTATCAGCAGTATTACCTGGCCAATGCCCAGGTTCTACAAACTGCCAGTACGCTCTTCGATGCAATTATCAACATTCGTTAAGGTTGAGGTGAACAATGCGTATTAGCACCCAGATGATGTACGAGCAGAACATGCGTGGGATCACCGATTCCCAGAGCAGATGGCTGAGCTACGGTGAGCAGATGTCCACCGGCAAGCGCGTCAATCGTCCTTCGGACGATCCTATCGCCGCGTCGCAGGCCATCGTGCTGTCACAGTCTCAGTCGCAAAACAGCCAGTTCGCGCTCGCGCGTACCTTTGCAACGCAGAAGGTCTCGCTGGAAGATAACGTGTTAACCCAGGTCAACACTGCGATCTCAAGCGTGCGCGAGAAGCTGGTTTACGCCTCAAACGGCACATTAAGCGATGACGACCGTCTTTCTCTGGCGACCGATATTCAGGGGATCCGCGATCAGCTGATGAACCTTGCCAACACGACGGATGGTAATGGCCGCTTTATCTTTGCGGGATACAAAACCGAGAGCGCACCGTTTGATGCCGCGACCGGAGATTACAACGGCGGCGCTGAGGCCATCACGCAGCAGGTTGATACGGCGCGAAATATGACCATCAGCCATACCGGCCAGCAAATTTTCGAAAGCATTACCAGTAATGCGGAACAGCTGCCGGGCGGTGGATATGGCCAGACCAACATGTTCAAAATTCTGGACTCTGCTATTGCCTCGCTGAAGACACCGATTGAGAACGATCCGGCTGCCGCAACGGCGCAAAGCCAGGTGATTGCCAATGCGCAAATCGGCATCAAAAACTCCCAGAACAATATCCTGACGGTCGTTGCGGATGTGGGAACCAAGATGAACGAGCTGGAAAAACTCGATACGCTGGGCGATGACCGCGCGCTGGGTCAGACCAAGCAGATGAGTGACCTGGTTGATGTTGACTGGAACGAAGCGATTTCCTCTTACACCATGCAGCAGGCGGCCCTGCAGGCGTCTTATAAAGCGTTTAGCGATATGCAGGGCATGTCTCTGTTCCAGCTGAACAAATAACATCTTGACCTCTTGGAACATGTCTTGAAACTGGGCATGTTTTACTGCCCAATCCGTCTGGATTGGGCATTTTTTTTATGCAACTTCTGCTGATGCGGAGGTGACTCGTGCGCTTTCTATCAGACGGATTGCCAGCGCAATGACGCCACAGACCGTCGCCAGCGCGACCACGCCCGTCCAGCCGGCCAGCGAGTAAATATTGCTGCCTAACGCGGAACCCAGCGCCATCCCGATAAAGACCACCGTAAAGAGCAGGGCGTTGAGACGGCCCCGCGCCTGCGGTTCAAGGCTATATACCAGGTTCTGGTGAACGACCAGGCTGGACTGCAGACCCAGGTCGAACCCAACGGCGGAGATGGCGATCAGAATCAGCTGTCCATGAACGCCCAGCGCGGGCATCAGGAACATCAGGGCAAATGAGACGGTCACAAGAACGGCACCAAGCTGCGTGACTTTTCCTGCGCCCAGTTTGTCTGCCAGACCCCCTGCCAGCGGGGCAGCTAACGCGCCGGCGGCACCTGCAATACCAAAACCACCCGCTACGGCACTCCCCAGGTGATAGCGTTCCAGCAGCATGACCGCAAGCGTAGACCAGAAGGCGCTAAAGGCAATCGACAGAAAACCCTGAGCCAGCGCCGCACGGCGCAGCGCCGGATAGCGACGCCAGAGATGTTCCATTGAGCGCATCAGCGCGGGGTAGCTCAGCGTGGAGTGAATGGCAAAACGGGGAAGCACAAACCACATCATCACCCCGATGAACGCAATGCTTGCCGCCGCCAGCTGGTACATGACGCGCCAGCCAAACGCTTCGCCCACCACGCCGCTCACGGTTCTGGATAATAAGATACCCATCAGCAGCCCGGTCATTACCGTGCCCACGGTTTTCCCCTGTTTACCTTCCGGCGCAAGGATGGCTGCGGCAGGGACGATATCCTGTGCCATGGTGGCGGCCATGCCGATGAGCAGGCTTGCCAGCAGCAGAGAGTGGATCTGCCCGGTCAGGCTACAGCCGAGAAGAAACAGCGCCAGCGCCGCACTCTTTATCAGGATTAACGTCCTGCGGTCGTGGCGATCGCCTAGCGGCAGCAGGAACAGGATCCCCAGGGCATATCCCGCCTGGGTGAGCGTCGGGACCAGGCCCATTCCTTCGATACTCAGATGAAGGTCTGCGCCCATCAGCGGCAGCAGAGGCTGGGCATAATAGATTGATGCCACGCTGAAACCTGCACCGATCGCCAGCATTAAGATTACCCAGCGGCTCACTGCATGGGCGGCGGTTGTTGTGTTCATAAGATGTTCCTCATTCGTCGTGTGAGGCTATTTTTTATCAGTACGCCTTGCGACGGTAGCTGGCCCGGTGGTAAAACGCTTATACGTTGAACGTATAAGTGAAAATGCGATGAAAAGAGCTGAGCGTATAGACAGGGTGGAGTTAATGCGGACGTTTGTTCGTATCGTTGAGGCGGGCTCCCTCTCAGCGGCGGCGCGGCAGCTGGCCACTACCCAGGCCACGGTAAGCAGACGGCTACAGTCGCTTGAGACCATGCTGGGCGTGCGCCTGATGTTGCGCACCACCCACACGACGCGGCTAACGGATGACGGCGAGCGCTGCTATCAGCACGCCCGTCGGGTGATTGACAGCTGGCTGGCGCTGGAAGATGAGGTGGGGCAGACGGAAGATGAGCCGGTAGGCGTGCTGCGGGTGCGCGCTCCGCACGCGTTTGGTCAGGACCAGCTTCTGAAACCCGTAACCGAGTTTTTGCAACGCTATCCCCAGCTTTCGATTGAGTGGATGCTCAACGATCGGTCGGCAGATTTTCTCGGTGACAATCTTGACTGCGCAATTCGGGTGGGTGTGGAGGTCGATCCGGCGACCGTATCCGTGCTGCTGGCGGAAGTGCCTCGCTCGGTGGTGGCCGCACCAGCGCTGCTGGCCCGCTTCCCGGCGGTGAATACGCCGGAGGATTTGCAGCAGTTTCCCTGGATAGCCATCAGCTCTTTCTACCAGCGCCACGTGGAGCTATTTCACGATGCTTCGCCCGCCACCGCGCGGATTGCTATTACGCCACGCCTCAGCACCGACAGCCTGTACGTTGCACGCAATACGGCACTGACCGGGCTCGGTGTGGCGGTCGTATCAAGCTGGACGGTACAGGATGATATTCGGGAAGGGCGGCTGGTGCATTTGCTGCCGGAGTGGCAGCCAGCGGCGCTACCGGTGCATCTGGTTTACCCCTGGTCGCGCTATTATCCGGCACGCTTGCGGCGTTTTCTGGAGTTGATGCGGGAGGTCATGCCTGAGGTGACCGGGATGAGAAAGCCTGTACAGCAGCCATAAAAAAAGCCGACCCGAAGGTCGGCTTTTTGCTTTCAGCGTCGTTATTCGACAGACTGCGGACGCGTCGCCGGTGCAGTCGCCTGATGCGTTGCACTGTGGCCGCCTGCAGCGCCTTTACCGTCGAAGCTGAACGCCGGGCGTACCCAGTCACTGTGACGCGGGGCTTCAGGCACGTAATCCGGTGCCGGGGCGCGCGTCATTGGTGCTGTCGCCACGTGGGCTGCGGCTGGTGCAGAAACAACCGGCTCAGGTTTCACCTCAGGCGCTTTCGCTTCTTCGACAACCGGTTCAACCTGAATCTCAACGTCCTGAACAACTTCTTCAGTGGTGGTTTCAATCAGGGTTTCGGCGGTGTTTTCCACTGCGGCTACAGGTTCAGCCTCTTCAGCGACTTCCTCAGCCACCACGGCATCTTCTTCGGCGATAAGCTGCGGTGCTGCATCAACCGGCGCGGCAATCACTTCTGGATGGGTGGTCTCTACTTCCACTGCGTGAGGGGCTTCAGCTTCAACAACCTCAGGTTCAACCACGGTTGCCGCTTCAGTCACGACAGCTTCTACCGCGGCTGCTGGTGCAATCACCTCTTCGGTTACAGGCTGTTCTTCAACAACCTGCTCCGGGCGAGCAACCGGGTAACGGATCCAGACTTTGCCGGACGCCATTTCTGGCGAAGCACAGGCAATAGTCAGCGGCATTGGCGACTGAGTCGGGTAACGCTCGTCACGATAGCGACGACGGCGCTGGCCGCTGACGCGCAGATGACGTGGAGAACGGCGTGAACGGCGCGGCATACCGGCGTTATCGCGGTTTTCACCGTTATCATCCTGCTCAACGTTGTTTTCAACGACCGCTGGCAGGTCAACTTTCGCCAGCTGCGTGCCGGTTGTGCTCTCGCTGGTTTCAACCGCGATAGCGCCAGACTCTTCGGTTGCTTCAGAGGCGAAGCGAACTTTCTGAGAAAGCTGGCGCTGCTTACGACGCGGCATTACCTGAGTGCGTTCTTCCTGCTCGCCGTCCTGCTGTTCAACAGGCTCTTCGCGGTTCAGGTTTTTGACTTCCTGCTGTGCCTGACGCTTCTCGTCGTTACGGCGACGGTTGCGTTCACGGCGCGGCTGCTGGTCGTCACGCTGTTTGCTCTTCTCAGACTCATCGCCCGCCTGCTGGCGAATTTCACGATCTTCAACATTCTGCTGCTGTTTCTCGCGACGGTTGCGACGGTTATCTTCGCGTTGCTCACGGCCTTCGTTATTCTCAGAGCGGTTGTCACGGTTGTCACGGTTGTCACGACGCTCGCTGCGGTCGTTACGATCGCGGCGGTTGTTCTGACGCTTGCGACGGTCCTGCTGACGCTCTGGCTTGGCTGCTTTTGGCTCTTCTTTCGGCTGCTCTGGCTGAACTTCTTCTTCAGCAAACATCTTCTTCAGCGCGCCGAAGAAGCGGCTCAGCAGACCCGGCTGTGCCGGCTGGGCTTTCGCTACCGCTGTTTCTGGTTTCTGCGCTGCAGGTTTGGCAGCAGGTTTTTCCAGAGCTGCTTCCGGTGGTGCTTCAGGCATGATGAAGGTCGCTAACGCAGGCTGCTCTGGCAGTTTGCGCTCGGCTGGCTCTTCATCGGAAGGCAGGGACATCTCTTCTTCATGCAGCTTCGGCAGCAGGTAGCTGAGGGTGGTCGTCTCTTCGCCCTTACGCACGCGCAGCACGTGATAGTGTGGGGTCTGCATCTGGTCGTTTGGCACGATGATGCAGCGAACGCCACCCTGACGCGCTTCAATCGCACTTACCGCTGCACGTTTTTCGTTAAGCAGGTAAGAGGCAACGGGCACCGGCACAATGGCGTGAACCTCTTTGGTGTTCTCTTTTAGCGCTTCTTCTTCAATCAGACGCAGAATGGAGAGGGACAGCGATTCGTTATCACGCACGGTACCGGTGCCGGAGCAGCGCGGACAAACGTGATGGCTGGACTCGCCGAGAGACGGGCTCAGACGCTGACGGGACATCTCCAGCAGGCCAAAGCGTGAGATATGGCTAATCTGGATACGCGCCCTGTCCTGACGCACCGCTTCGCGCAGACGGTTTTCAACCGCGCGCTGATGGCGAACAGGGGTCATGTCGATGAAGTCGATAACAATCAGACCACCCAGGTCGCGCAGGCGGAGCTGGCGGGCGATTTCATCAGCGGCTTCGAGGTTAGTGTTGTAGGCGGTCTCTTCGATATCGCCACCGCGCGTTGCACGCGCGGAGTTGATGTCGATAGCGGTCAGCGCTTCAGTGGTATCGATAACGATAGATCCGCCGGATGGCAGACGCACTTCACGCTGGAAGGCGGACTCAATCTGGGATTCGATCTGATAGTGGCTGAACAGCGGGATTTCGCCGGTGTACAGTTTAATTTTGCTGGTGAAATCCGGACGACCCAGCGCGGCGATGTGCTGGCGCGCCAGCTCAAGCACTTTCGGATTATCGATCAGAATCTCACCGATGTCCTGACGCAGGTAATCACGGAAGGCACGCACAATAACGTTGCTTTCCTGGTGGATCAGGAACGGAGCAGGGCGGCTTTCGGCTGCTTTCTGAATGGCTTCCCAGTGCTTCAGACGGAAGCTCAGGTCCCACTGCAGCGCTTCAGCTGATTTGCCAACGCCTGCGGTACGCACGATAAGCCCCATGCCGTCAGGCAGTTCGAGGCTTGCCAGCGCTTCTTTCAGCTCGGTACGGTCATCACCTTCGATACGGCGAGAGATGCCACCCGCACGCGGGTTGTTAGGCATCAGAACCAGATAGCTCCCTGCGAGGCTGATAAAGGTGGTCAGCGCGGCACCTTTGTTGCCACGCTCTTCTTTATCAATCTGAACGATAACTTCCTGACCTTCACGCAGCACATCTTTGATGTTTGGGCGGCCATGGGCGTTGTAGTTTGCGGGGAAATATTCGCGGGCGATTTCTTTCAGAGGGAGGAAACCATGACGCTCAGCACCGTAATCGACAAATGCAGCTTCAAGGCTTGGTTCAATGCGGGTGATTTTACCTTTGTAAATGTTCGCTTTTTTCTGTTCGTGTCCAGGACTTTCGATATCCAGATCGTACAGGCGCTGCCCATCCACAAGGGCGACACGCAACTCTTCTTGCTGAGTTGCGTTGATTAACATTCTTTTCATCGTAACTTACTCGTTATTCTTACATTGACGACAAAGCTGCGGGCAAGGTGACGCTTTCCGGGGTATGAACCGATGGCCTCGTGTCTGTTCACGTCGCCAACCTCACGGTTGTCGCTCGCTTAAGAGGCGCAGAGTGTCGGTTGCCTGTATTTCATACGGAAACACAGCGCAATTATCAGGGGAATTGCCTGGGTAGAACTCTCCAGAGAACAATCCTTATACCGGGAAGTACTGCAACCCGCAGCCCGCTAACTGCCTGAAAGATCAATACGTCTTACGCCATTGCTGCGTGGATGATCGGTCAGACAAAATTGGTCATTCCGTCAACATCCTTACTTAACCAGGATTTAACACGGAAAACAGCCTCATTATTCCACTGCTCGCCGGGTTATAGCAAGATGACTTTTACCAATTATCACCCGGTTACTCACAGTTTCTTCACTTCATAATGGCGATTGGTTTAATAACCACCAAATCGGTTGCGCGAAACGGGGAGCTGGCCGGATAAAAGTAAATATAAGCATAGAAAAATGAGTGGCGCTAATGGCTGACGATATTTAGAATCGCCAACCATGAAAACAGAGACTCCAGCCGTAAAAATGGTTGCCATCGCCGAAGATGACGCGGGGCAACGTATCGATAACTTTTTGCGCACCCAGTTGAAAGGTGTACCAAAGAGCATGATTTACCGCATCCTGCGTAAGGGCGAAGTGCGGGTGAACAAAAAACGCGTGAAGCCCGAGTACAAACTCGAGGCGGGCGATGAAGTGCGTATTCCGCCGGTGCGCGTTGCGGAACGTGAAGAAGAGACCGTTTCACCGAAGCTACAGAAAGTGGCGGCGCTGAGCGATGTGATCCTGTACGAAGATGACCACATTCTGGTGCTCAATAAACCGTCAGGAACAGCTGTTCATGGCGGTAGCGGCCTGAGCTTCGGCGTGATTGAAGGGCTGCGAGCCCTGCGCCCGGAAGCACGCTTCCTTGAACTGGTGCACCGTCTTGACCGTGATACCTCTGGCGTACTGCTGGTGGCGAAAAAGCGTTCTGCGCTGCGTGCACTGCATGAACAGCTGCGTGAAAAAGGGATGCAGAAAGACTACCTGGCGCTGGTGCGCGGTCAGTGGCAGTCCCATGTAAAAGTAGTGCAGGCGCCGCTGCTGAAGAATATTCTGCAAAGCGGCGAACGTATTGTCCGCGTAAGCCAGGAAGGGAAACCGTCTGAGACACGCTTTAAAGTTGAAGAGCGCTATGAGTTTGCCACGCTGGTGCGCTGCAGTCCGGTGACAGGTCGTACCCATCAGATCCGCGTGCATACGCAGTTTGCAGGGCACCCAATTGCCTTTGATGACCGCTATGGCGACCGCGAGTTTGATAAGCAGCTGGCGGGGACGGGGCTGTCGCGTCTGTTCCTGCATGCGGCAGCGCTGAAGTTTACCCATCCTAATACGGGGGAAGTCATCCGTATTGAAGCGCCGCTGGACGAGCAGTTGAAACGCTGTCTTAAGGTTCTGCGCGGCTGAGTTTGCGTTCCTCCCTCTCCCTGTGGGAGAGGGGCGGGGTGAGGGCATCAGGCCGCAACCTTCCAGTCACATGGACAGCGGATTACACTCTTCTCGTCTTAACATCTGACACAGGGCAATCAGCGGTAACCCCACCAGCGTGTTGGGATCGCGTCCGTCCAGCTTGTCGAACAGCGCAATCCCCAATCCTTCACTTTTAAAGCTTCCCGCACAGTTCAGCGGACGTTCCCGGCGCACATAATCCACGATCTCTTGCTCGCTGAGATGGCGGAAGTGTACGTCGAACGGCTCGCATTCGGTTTGCAGATGACCGGTGGCGGAGTTATACAGCGCCAGGCCGGTATAAAAGGTCACGATAGTGCCTCGCGCACGCAGAAGCTGCTGACAGGCGTTCTCCTCCGTATGGGGCTTGCCGGTGATTTCGCCGTCCAGCACGCAAACCTGGTCTGAGCCTATAATCAAATGTGCGGGGTAACGTGCGGTCAGCGACTGCGCTTTCTCTTTAGCAAGACGCATCACCAGATGACGCGGTGATTCGCCCGGCTGTGGCGTCTCATCCACCTCTGGCGCGGCGCATTCAAACGGGATCCCGAGCTTTTCCAGCAGCGTTCGGCGGTAGGGAGATGTGGAAGCAAGGACGAGATTTGGCATATTTTTATCACCAGATATAGCGTATCGATGCCAGCCATTTTAAACTACAGGCCGCAATGTGTGCGAATAATTGGCAAAAGGCAGCTCTGGTTGCCTTTTTCTTTGACTCTATGACGTTACAAAGTTAATATGCGCGCCCTATGCAAAAGGTAAAATTACCCCTGACTCTTGATCCGGTTCGTACGGCTCAAAAACGCCTCGATTACGAAGGTATCTATACTTCCGATCAGGCTGAGCGTATTGCCGAATCCGTAGTCAGTGTGGACAGTGATGTAGAATGCTCCATGTCGTTCGCTATCGACAACCAGCGTCTCGCCGTTTTAACCGGTGATGCAAAGGTGACGGTAACGCTCGAGTGTCAGCGTTGCGGGAAACCGTTTGTACAGCATGTTCACACAACGTATTGTTTCAGTCCGGTTCGTTCTGACGAACAGGCTGAAGCACTCCCGGAAGCGTATGAGCCGATTGAGGTTAACGAATTCGGTGAAATCGATCTTCTGGCTCTGGTTGAAGATGAAATCATCCTCACCTTGCCAGTGGTTCCGGTGCATGATTCTGAACACTGTGAAGTGTCCGAGGCGGACATGGTCTTTGGGGAACTGCCTGATGAAGCGCAAAAACCAAACCCATTTGCCGTATTAGCCAGCTTAAAGCGTAAGTAATTGAGGAGTAAGGTCCATGGCCGTACAACAGAATAAACCAACCCGTTCCAAACGTGGCATGCGTCGTTCCCATGACGCGCTGACTGCAGTTACCAGCCTGTCTGTAGACAAGACTTCTGGTGAGAAACACCTGCGTCACCACATCACCGCTGACGGTTTCTACCGCGGCCGCAAGGTTATCACTAAGTAATCACGCGCAAGCGTGATTAGGCTTAGTGAGGATTTCCCCGTGCAAACGGGGAATTTACCGAACCAGGCTGCGACGATACCTTGACACGTCTAACCCTGGCGTTAGATGTCATGGGGGGAGATTTTGGCCCTTCCGTGACAGTGCCTGCAGCATTGCAGGCACTGAATTCTAATTCGCAACTCACACTTCTTTTAGTCGGCAATCCCGACACAATCACGCCATTACTCGCAAAAGCTGACTTTGAACAACGTTCGCGTCTGCAGATTATCCCTGCGCAGTCAGTTATTGCCAGTGATGCCCGACCCTCGCAGGCCATTCGCAATAGTCGTGGCAGCTCTATGCGGATAGCGCTGGAGCTGGTGAAAGAAGGGCGAGCTCAGGCTTGCGTCAGCGCGGGGAATACCGGCGCGCTGATGGGCCTCTCGAAATTGCTGCTCAAACCTATTGAAGGTATTGAGCGTCCGGCGCTGGTAACGGTGTTACCGCATCAGCAGAAGGGCAAGACGGTAGTGCTCGATTTGGGCGCTAACGTCGACTGTGATAGTACTATGCTGGCTCAGTTTGCCGTGATGGGATCGGTGCTGGCAGAAGAAGTTGTCGGAATCAACACTCCCCGTGTTGCGTTACTGAACATTGGTGAAGAAGAGACCAAAGGCCTGGACAGCATTCGCGAAGCGGCTGAATTGCTCAAACAGGTTCCCTCCATCAACTATATTGGTTATCTCGAAGCCAATGAGTTGTTGACGGGTAAAACGGATGTTCTGGTGTGCGATGGCTTCACCGGGAACGTCACGTTGAAGACCATGGAAGGGGTCGTACGCATGTTTCTTTCTCTGCTGAAATCTCAGGGAGAAGGTAAAAAAAGCGCCTGGTGGCTGATTTTATTGAAGCGTTGGTTACAAAAGAGCCTGACGCGGCGATTCAGTCACCTCAACCCCGACCAGTATAATGGCGCCTGTCTGTTAGGATTGCGCGGCATCGTGATTAAGAGTCATGGCGCCGCCAATCAGCGAGCATTTGCTGTCGCGATTGAACAGGCAGTGCAGGCGGTGCAGCGACAAGTCCCTCAGCGGATTGCCGCTCGCCTGGAATCTGTATTAGCTAAAAGTGACTGAGCGTACATGTATACGAAGATTTTAGGTACCGGCAGCTACCTGCCAAAACAAGTGCGTACCAACGCCGATCTGGAAAAAATGGTAGATACGTCTGACGAGTGGATTGTCACGCGCACAGGTATCCGTGAACGTCGTATTGCCGCGCCAGACGAAACCGTGTCGACCATGGGTTACGAAGCCGCACAGCGTGCTATCGAAATGGCGGGCATTGATAAAGAACAGATTGGTTTGATCGTGGTCGCCACGACGTCTGCCACACATGCTTTCCCAAGCGCGGCATGCCAGGTGCAGAACATGCTCGGTATTAAAGGCTGTCCGGCGTTTGACGTCGCTGCCGCGTGCGCAGGCTTCACCTATGCGCTGAGCGTCGCCGATCAGTACGTGAAATCCGGTGCCGTTAAATATGCGCTGGTGATCGGCGCTGACGTGCTGGCGCGTACCTGCGATCCAACCGATCGTGGAACGATCATTATTTTTGGTGATGGTGCGGGCGCGGTGCTGCTGGGGCAGTCCGAAGAGCCGGGTATCATCTCTACGCATCTGCATGCTGATGGCAGCTACGGCGAACTGTTGACCCTGCCTAACGCCGATCGCGTTAATCCGGACAACTCGATTTACCTGACTATGGCAGGAAACGAGGTGTTCAAGGTGGCGGTAACCGAGCTTGCACACATCGTTGATGAAACGCTGGAAGCGAATAACCTTGAGCGTACCGCGCTCGACTGGCTGGTGCCGCATCAGGCGAACCTGCGTATCATCAGCGCGACCGCGAAAAAGCTGGGCATGTCGATGGATAACGTTGTGGTGACGCTGGATCGTCACGGCAACACCTCTGCGGCGTCGGTACCGTGCGCATTTGATGAAGCGGTACGCGATGGACGAATCAAACGGGGCCAGCTGGTCTTGCTTGAAGCCTTCGGTGGCGGGTTCACCTGGGGTTCCGCGCTGGTTCGTTTCTAGTATAAGGAATAAAAAATGACGCAATTTGCTTTTGTGTTCCCGGGCCAGGGCTCTCAAACCGTTGGGATGTTGTCTGAAATGGCAGCAAACTACCCGGTAATTGAAGAGACTTTCCGTGAAGCTTCTGATGCACTGGGTTATGATTTATGGGCGCTGACCCAGCAGGGTCCGGCCGAAGAACTGAACAAAACCTGGCAGACTCAGCCAGCGCTGCTGACCGCGTCCGTTGCGCTGTGGCGCGTCTGGCAGCAGCAGGGCGGTAAAGCGCCAGCGCTGCTCGCGGGTCATAGCCTGGGTGAATACTCAGCGCTAGTGTGTGCCGGCGTGATCGCGTTTGCTGACGCGGTACGTCTGGTTGAACTGCGCGGTAAATTCATGCAGGAAGCGGTGCCGGAAGGTACGGGCGGCATGTCTGCCATCATCGGTCTGGATGATGCTGCAATTGCAAAAGCGTGTGAAGAATCTGCTGAAGGCCAGGTTGTCTCTCCGGTAAACTTCAACTCGCCGGGCCAGGTGGTTATTGCCGGTCATAAAGAAGCGGTTGAACGCGCGGGTGCGGCCTGTAAAGCAGCGGGTGCTAAGCGTGCGCTGCCACTTCCGGTCAGCGTGCCGTCTCACTGTGCTCTGATGAAGCCTGCCGCCGAGAAGCTGGCGGTTGAGCTGGAAAAAATTACGTTTAACGCACCGACGATTTCCGTTGTGAACAACGTCGATGTGAAATGCGAAACCGCACCGGAAGCTATCCGCGACGCGCTGGTTCGCCAGCTCTACAGCCCGGTACAGTGGACCAAAACCGTTGAGTTTATGGCCGCTCAGGGCGTTGAGCATCTGTATGAAGTCGGCCCAGGTAAAGTCCTCACCGGTCTGACAAAACGTATTGTTGACACCCTGACAGCCTCGGCGATTAACGAGCCGGAAGCGATGTCAGCGGCACTCTCGCAATAAAAGAGGAATACCATGAGTTTTGAAGGAAAAATCGCCCTGGTCACTGGCGCAAGCCGCGGTATCGGGCGTGCAATTGCTGAAACACTGGTTGCGCGCGGCTCGAAGGTGATTGGTACAGCAACCAGCGAGAATGGCGCTCAGGCCATCAGCGAGTATCTGGGTGCAAACGGTAAAGGTCTGGTACTGAATGTGACTGAACCTACATCTATTGAATCTGTTCTGGAAAATATTCGCGCAGAGTTTGGTGAAGTGGATATTCTGGTAAACAATGCCGGGATCACTCGCGATAACCTGTTAATGCGAATGAAAGACGACGAGTGGAACGATATCATCGAAACCAACCTGTCATCTGTATTCCGTCTGTCAAAAGCGGTAATGCGCGCTATGATGAAAAAGCGTCATGGTCGTATTATCACTGTCGGTTCTGTGGTTGGTACCATGGGAAATGCTGGTCAGGCTAACTACGCTGCGGCGAAAGCAGGTCTGATTGGTTTCAGTAAGTCGCTGGCGCGTGAAGTTGCGTCCCGCGGTATTACGGTAAACGTTGTTGCTCCGGGCTTTATTGAAACGGACATGACGCGTGCGCTGACTGATGAGCAGCGTGCGGGTACGCTGGCGGCAGTTCCGGCGGGTCGTCTTGGCGACCCTAAAGAAATCGCCAGTGCGGTTGCATTTTTAGCCTCTGACGAAGCGGGTTACATCACTGGTGAGACCCTCCACGTCAACGGCGGGATGTATATGGTTTAACCACGATGAAAAATATTTGCGTTATTAGGGCGAATGGCCTCAAAATAACGTAAAATCGTGGTACGAACTGCCGGGATTTAGTTGCAAATTTTTCAACATTTTATACACTACGAAAACCATCGCGAAAGCGAGTTTTGATAGGAAATTTAAGAGTATGAGCACTATCGAAGAACGCGTTAAGAAAATTATCGGCGAACAGCTGGGCGTTAAGCAGGAAGAAGTTGTGAACTCCGCTTCCTTCGTTGAAGACCTGGGCGCAGATTCTCTTGACACCGTTGAGCTGGTAATGGCTCTGGAAGAAGAGTTTGATACTGAGATTCCGGACGAAGAAGCTGAGAAGATCACCACCGTTCAGGCTGCCATTGATTACATCAACGGTCACCAGGCGTAAGTGAACATCTCCAGGCGGTCATTCGACCGCCTGAGTTTTATCTTTATTTAGTCCCACGAATCTCTTTTTTTTATCCCTCCCTGGAGGACAAACGTGTCTAAGCGTCGTGTAGTTGTGACCGGACTTGGCATGTTGTCTCCTGTCGGCAATACCGTAGAGTCCACCTGGAAAGCTCTCCTTGCCGGTCAGAGCGGCATCAGCCTAATCGACCATTTCGATACTAGCGCCTATGCAACAAAATTTGCTGGCTTAGTAAAGGATTTTAACTGTGAAGATATCATCTCGCGCAAAGAACAGCGCAAGATGGATGCCTTCATTCAATATGGAATTGTCGCTGGCGTTCAGGCCATGCAGGATTCTGGTCTTGAAATTACGGAAGAGAACGCAACCCGTATCGGCGCCGCTATCGGCTCCGGGATTGGCGGTCTTGGCCTGATCGAGGAAAACCATACATCTCTGATGAATGGCGGCCCGCGTAAGATCAGCCCGTTCTTCGTTCCGTCCACGATTGTTAACATGGTGGCAGGTCACCTGACCATCATGTTCGGCCTGCGTGGGCCAAGCATTTCAATCGCGACTGCCTGTACGTCTGGCGTACATAACATCGGCCAGGCCGCGCGCATTATTGCGTACGGCGATGCAGATGCTATGGTTGCGGGCGGTGCTGAAAAAGCCAGTACCCCACTGGGTGTCGGCGGTTTCGGTGCGGCGCGTGCGCTGTCTACCCGTAATGATAATCCGCAGGCGGCGAGCCGTCCGTGGGATAAAGATCGTGACGGCTTCGTGCTGGGCGACGGGGCGGGCATGATCGTACTGGAAGAATACGAACACGCGAAAAAACGCGGCGCGAAAATTTATGCTGAAATCGTTGGTTTCGGCATGAGCAGCGATGCTTACCACATGACGTCTCCTCCTGAGAACGGCGCGGGTGCTGCGCTGGCGATGGAAAACGCGATTCGTGATGCGGGTATTACCCCAGCACAAATTGGCTACGTGAACGCGCACGGTACTTCTACACCTGCAGGCGATAAAGCTGAAGCTCAGGCGGTTAAGTCTATCTTCGGCGAATCTGCCAGCCGCGTAATGGTGAGCTCCACCAAGTCCATGACCGGTCACCTGCTGGGTGCGGCGGGTGCGGTAGAGTCAATCTACTCCATCCTTGCGCTGCGCGATCAGGCTGTTCCGCCAACCATCAACCTGGATAACCCGGATGAAGGTTGCGATCTGGACTTCGTTCCTCACGAAGCGCGTCAGGTTAGCGGTATGGAGTACACCCTGTGTAACTCCTTCGGCTTCGGTGGTACCAACGGTTCTCTGATCTTCAAAAAGATCTGATCCTGACGTCCCTGTCGCATTTAAAAAGGTCCGCTTGCCGGGCCTTTTTTATTAAGCCTAATCTTCTTGTCGGCTGCATGACATCCTGCCAGACTAATTGCCCACGCATAAGGAGCCACCATGTTTTTAATCAATGGCCTTGAGCAGGACACGCTGCCTGCCAGCGACAGGGCGATACAGTTCGGTGATGGTTGCTTTACGACGGCGCGCATTCTGGACGGCGATGTCTGCCTGCTTGAGGCGCACATTCGACGCCTGCAGCATGGCTGTGAAAAGCTCATGATCCCCTTTACGCACTGGGACACGCTGCGTCAGGAAATGTGCGAGCTGGGAACCGGGAAGGACAGCGGCGTACTCAAAGTCATCATCAGCCGCGGCAGTGGTGGCCGGGGTTACAGCGCTGCATCGTGCCTCAACCCAACGCGTATCCTCTCCGTTTCTGCTTATCCCGCGCATTATTCTCGCTGGCGAGAAGACGGCGTCACGCTGACGCTGAGCCCTGTACGACTGGGACGAAACCCGATGCTGGCCGGGCTTAAGCATCTCAACCGCCTCGAGCAGGTGCTCATTCGTACTCATCTTGAACAGACGGACGCCGATGAGGCGCTGGTTCTTGACAGCGAAGGGTTCATTACGGAATGCTGTGCGGCTAATTTACTCTGGCGGCAGGGGGAAGAGGTGTTCACTCCGTCGCTGGAATACGCTGGCGTAAATGGGTTAATGCGTCAGTTTTGTCTGCAACAGCTGGCACGCTCTGGCTTTCGCGTTGTCGAAGTTAGCGCAGGAGAAGCGGCGCTACGGACCGCAGATGAAGTCATCATCTGCAATGCGCTGATGCCTGTTGTACCCGTCCGTGCGTATGGCCAACAACGCTGGTCTTCGCGCGAGCTGTTTCAGTTTTTAGCCCCGATATGTGAGCAAACCAGATAGTCATGAAAAAAATGTTGCGCTTTGTCCTTATCCTCATCGTTGCGCTGGGCGTCGCCGGCGGAGCGGGCGTATGGAAAGTTCGCCAGCTGGCGAACAGCAAGATCCTGGTTAAAGACGAAACGATCTTTACCCTGAAAGCGGGAACCGGCCGTCAGGCGCTTGGGGAACAGCTCTATGGCGACAAGATTATCAATCGTCCACGGGTCTTCCAGTGGCTATTGCGCGTGGAGCCTGAGCTGTCACATTTCAAAGCTGGTACCTATCGCTTTACGCCGGGAATGACCGTCAGAGAGATGCTGCAGCTGCTGGAAAGTGGTAAAGAAGCCCAGTTCCCCCTGCGGTTTGTGGAAGGGATGCGCCTGAGCGATTACCTCAAACAGCTGCGTGACGCGCCGTATATCAAACATACGTTAAAAGACGATAGCTATCAGACGGTGGCAGAAGCGCTGAAGCTTGAACATCCGGAATGGGTGGAAGGCTGGTTCTGGCCAGACACCTGGATGTACACGGCAGGCACGACCGATGTGGCTATCCTGAAGCGGGCGCACAAAAAAATGGTTGCCGCCGTAGATGCCGCCTGGGAAGGGCGGATGGAAGGATTGCCTTACAGCGATCCGAACCAGTTCGTGACCATGGCCTCGATCATCGAGAAAGAGACTGCCGTCGCTGCTGAGCGCGATCGGGTGGCGTCGGTATTTATCAACCGTCTGCGCATCGGCATGCGCCTGCAAACCGATCCTACCGTTATCTACGGCATGGGCGAGAGCTATATGGGCAAGATTTCCAGAAAAGATCTGGAGACGCCAACGGCGTATAATACCTACGTGATAAGCGGTTTACCGCCAGGCCCGATTGCCACGCCGAGCGAGGCGTCGCTGAAAGCCGCCGCGCATCCGGCTAAAACACCGTATCTCTATTTTGTGGCTGATGGAAAAGGGGGGCATACCTTTAACACCAACCTTGCCAGCCACAATCGCTCTGTTCAGGACTATCTGAAGGCACTTAAGGAAAAAAATGCGCAGTAAATACATTGTCATTGAGGGACTCGAAGGGGCGGGTAAAACCACTGCCCGCAACGTGGTGGTGGATACGCTCAAAGCGCTTGGTGTGGCGGACATGGTATTTGCCCGCGAGCCGGGCGGCACGCAGCTGGCTGAAAAGCTGCGCAGCCTGGTACTGGATATCAAATCCGTCGGCGACGAAGTTATCACTGACAAGGCCGAAGTGCTGATGTTCTACGCGGCGCGCGTTCAGCTGGTTGAGACGGTGATCAAACCCGCCCTGGCCGAGGGCAAGTGGGTGATCGGCGACCGTCACGATCTGTCGACTCAGGCGTATCAGGGCGGAGGACGCGGCATCGACCAGACAATGCTCGCAACGCTGCGTAATGCCGTATTGGGTGATTTTCGCCCCGACCTGACGCTCTATCTGGATGTGACCCCGGAAGTGGGTCTCAAACGTGCCCGCGCGCGCGGCGAGCTGGACCGCATTGAACAAGAGTCGTTTGATTTCTTTAACCGCACCCGCGCGCGCTATCTTGAGCTGGCCGCACAGGACAGCTCAATTTGTACCATTGATGCGACGCAGTCCCTGGACGACGTCACGAGCGACATTCAACACACCATTACGCAGTGGGTGCAGGAGCAGCAGGCATGAAATGGTATCCATGGTTGCGCCCACACTTTGAACAGCTGATCGGCAGCTATCAGGCGGGTCGGGGGCATCATGCGTTACTGATTCAGGCAATGCCAGGGATGGGTGATGATGCGCTGATTTATGCCATCACCCGTTTTCTGATGTGTCAGCAGCCGGAAGGGCACAAGAGCTGTGGTAAATGCCGTGGCTGCCAGCTCATGCAGGCGGGGACGCATCCAGACTACTACACCCTTGAGCCTGAGAAGGGCAAAAGCGCGCTCGGTATTGATGCCGTGCGTGAAGTCAGTGAAAAATTGTATGAGCACGCGCGACTGGGCGGCGCTAAAGTGGTCTGGCTTAAAGACGCCACCTTGCTTACCGAGGCGGCGGCTAACGCCCTGCTTAAAACCCTGGAAGAGCCGCCGGTTAAAACGTGGTTTTTCCTCTCATGCCGTGACCCGGGACGATTGCTGGCGACGTTGCGCAGCCGCTGTCGTCTTCATCACCTGGCGGTACCTCAGGAATCGTGGGCGCTGAGCTGGCTTGAACGAGAGGTGACAACGTCACCAGAGGGCGCGCTGTCCGCCTTGCGCCTGAGCAGCGGCGCGCCCGCGGCGGCGCTGGCACTACTGCAGCCTGACGTCTGGTCAGAGCGAGAAACGCTCTGCCGGGCCCTGGATGCCTCACTGAACAGTCAGGACTGGCTAAGTTTACTGCCTGCGCTTAACAGCGATCGGGCCGTTGAGCGTCTGCACTGGCTGGCCTCCTTGCTGTTGGATGCGCTCAAAATCCAGCAGGGGGCTACGCTTCTGACCAACCCGGACGCGTTGCCGCTGGTGAATACGCTGGCGAACCGCCTCTCAGGGAAGATTCTTCACGCGATGCTCCATGACATCTGCCAGAGCCGTGAACAGCTTTTAACCGTGACGGGTCTTAATCGCGAGCTTTTACTGACAGACCAGTTACTGCGTATCGAACATTACCTGCAACCCGGCGTCACACCGCCTGTTTCCCATCTCTGAGAGAGACATTATGTTTTTAGTCGACTCACACTGCCATCTTGATGGCCTGGATTATCAATCCCTGCATAAAAACGTGGATGACGTGCTGGCAAAAGCCGCTGCCCGCGATGTGAAATTCTGTCTTGCGGTGGCGACCACGCTGCCGGGCTACCGCTCCATGCGTGAGCTGGTGGGCGTTCGCGATAACGTGGTGTTCTCCTGCGGCGTGCATCCGTTGAATCAGGACGAGGCGTACGACGTTGAGGATCTGCGCCGACTGGCAGCCGAAGAGGGCGTGGTGGCGATGGGCGAGACCGGGCTGGACTATTTTTACACGCCGGAAACCAAACCGCGCCAGCAGGAGTCCTTCCGCAACCATATTCGCATTGGCCGGGAACTGAACAAGCCGGTTATCGTCCACACCCGCGATGCGCGCGCGGATACCCTGGCTATCCTCCGGGAAGAAAAGGTGACGGATTGCGGTGGCGTACTACACTGTTTCACAGAAGACAGAGAAACGGCGGGGAAGCTGCTTGATTTGGGGTTTTATATCTCGTTTTCGGGGATCGTGACGTTCCGTAACGCTGAGCAGCTGCGTGATGCTGCACGTTATGTTCCGCTCGATCGCATTCTGGTGGAGACGGATTCTCCGTACCTGGCACCGGTACCGCATCGCGGTAAAGAGAACCAGCCCGCTATGACGAGAGATGTGGCTGAGTACATGGCCGTACTGAAGGGCGTCAGCATCGATGAGCTGGCCCGCGTGACGACGGAAAACTTCTCCACGCTGTTCCATATCGACCCCTCCCGCCTGCAATCTGTCTGATACACCTGTTTTTTTTAGGCTCGTAATTAATAAGTAAAGCGAGTAAAGTTCACCGCCTCATTTGGGGCGGTGAGTGTGTATTTAGACACATCCGGACATGCTTTTTGTAAATAACTGAAAGTTTTTCGACCGCCTTAAGCTGAAACGTGATAGCCGTCAAACAAACTCAGAGGGAATTATTTTACTCTGTGTAATAAATAAAGGGCGCTTAGATGTCCTGTCCACGGCACGGTACTCCCCCCGGGCCAATGCGTGAAAGCGTAAAAAAAGCACAAATACTCAGGAGCACTCTCAATTATGTTTAAGAATGCATTTGCTAACCTGCAAAAGGTCGGTAAATCGCTGATGCTGCCAGTATCCGTACTGCCTATCGCAGGTATCCTGCTGGGTGTCGGTTCTGCTAACTTCAGCTGGCTGCCAGCCGTAGTGTCCCACGTGATGGCCGAAGCAGGCGGTTCTGTCTTTGCTAACATGCCACTGATCTTCGCGATCGGTGTGGCTCTGGGCTTCACCAATAACGACGGCGTTTCTGCGCTGGCTGCAGTGGTTGCCTACGGCATCATGGTGAAAACCATGGCTGTGGTTGCGCCGCTGGTTCTGCATTTACCGGCAGAAGAGATTGCCGCGAAACACCTGGCGGACACCGGTGTTCTGGGCGGTATCATCTCCGGTGCGATTGCAGCGTATATGTTTAACCGCTTCTATCGCATCAAGCTGCCTGAGTATCTGGGCTTCTTCGCGGGCAAGCGTTTCGTTCCGATCATCTCTGGTCTGGCAGCGATTTTCACTGGCGTGATCCTGTCCTTCATCTGGCCACCAATCGGCTCTGCTATCCAGACTTTCTCTCAGTGGGCTGCTTACCAGAACCCGGTTGTGGCGTTTGGTATCTACGGCTTCATCGAGCGTTGCCTGGTGCCATTCGGTCTGCACCACATCTGGAACGTTCCATTCCAGATGCAGATTGGTGAATTCACCAACGCAGCAGGCCAGGTATTCCACGGCGATATCCCACGTTACATGGCGGGCGACCCAACTGCAGGTAAACTGTCTGGTGGCTTCCTGTTCAAAATGTACGGTCTGCCAGCCGCGGCGATTGCTATCTGGCACTCTGCTAAGCCAGAGAACCGTGCAAAAGTGGGCGGTATCATGATCTCCGCAGCTCTGACCTCGTTCCTGACCGGTATCACCGAGCCGATCGAGTTCTCCTTCATGTTCGTTGCGCCGATCCTGTACGTTATCCACGCGATTCTGGCGGGCCTGGCGTTCCCAATCTGTATCCTGCTGGGTATGCGTGACGGTACGTCCTTCTCTCACGGTCTGATCGACTTCATCGTTCTGTCCGGTAACAGCAGCAAACTGTGGCTGTTCCCAATCGTGGGTGCGTGCTATGCCGTTGTTTACTACACTATCTTCCGCGTGCTGATTAAAGCACTGGACCTGAAAACTCCGGGTCGTGAAGATGCGACAGAAGACAGCAAAGCTGGCGCTACCAGCGAAATGGCTCCGGCACTGGTCGCAGCGTTCGGCGGTAAAGAGAACATCACTAACCTGGACGCGTGCATCACTCGTCTGCGTGTGAGCGTTGCCGACGTAGCGAAAGTAGACCAGCCGGGTCTGAAAAAACTGGGCGCAGCGGGCGTAGTTGTTGCAGGTTCTGGTGTACAGGCAATCTTCGGTACTAAATCCGATAACCTGAAAACCGAAATGGATGAGTACATCCGCAGCAACTAAGTTGTGACCTGGGGAGACTAAGGCAGCCGAATGGCTGCCTTTTTTATTTGTGTCTTAAAAAACGCCACTGAGACGCGAGAGCGGTCACTCTTCAGTCAGCTGATGAACATTCAGGAAAGAAATCGAGGGAGGAGGTTGAAAGGACAGGAGAAACTCGCTCATACTCTTGGATTGTGTCACACACCGAACCCCGGGAGTGTGTTTACAGCGGACGCATTGCGCCAGATTAAACAAAAAAGGAAAAGGTCATGGCTGAAGAAACGATTTTCAGTAAAATTATCCGCCGCGAAATTCCGTCAGATATCGTCTATCAGGATGAACTGGTGACGGCTTTCCGGGACATTTCCCCTCAGGCTCCGACGCACATCCTTATCATCCCCAATATTCTGATTCCGACTGTAAACGACGTAAAAACCGAGCATGAAGTGGCGTTAGGTCGTATGCTGACGGTGGCTGCCAAAATCGCTGAACAGGAAGGGATTGCAGAAGACGGTTACCGTCTGATCATGAACTGCAACCGCCATGGTGGCCAGGAAGTTTATCATATTCACATGCATCTGCTGGGTGGACGTCCTCTGGGGCCGATGCTGGCACATAAAGGTCTTTGACATGCTGAAAGGGCGTATTGCAGCGCTGGTAATGGCGATGATGATTGTGGGGTGCAGCTCGCGTCCGGCGATCCCCGTGAATGATGAACAGACGCTGGTCATGGAATCTTCCGTGCTTGCCGCGGGCATCACGGCGCAACAGCCCGCGTTGACTATCAGTGAAATCAACTCATCTGCCTCTTCTACGCTCTTTAATGAAAGACATGAACCAGTGACGGTCCACTACCGTTTTTTCTGGTATGACGTAAGAGGTCTTGAAATGCATCCGCTGGAGGCGCCGCGCAGCGTCACCATTCCGGCCAGGTCGTCGGTAACGCTCTATGGCAGCGCCAACTATCTGGGTGCGCATAAGGTGAGACTTTATCTTTATCTCTGAGGGGTGAACCTTGATTAAAAATTTGAGCCGCTATGCGCTCGTGACAGCTTTCGCTCTGTTTCTCGCAGGGTGTGTGACCCGAACTGAACAGCCTGCGCCTGTGGAAGAGGCTAAACCGGGTACTGAACAGCCGACGCCGCCAACGCAGCAGCAGCCAACCGTGCCGTCTGTACCGTCTATTCCGGCGCAGCCAGGCCCGATTGAACATCCGGACCAGACGTCACAGCCCACGCCGCGCGTGCGCCATTACGACTGGAACGGGGCAATGCAGCCGATGGTAGGCAAAATGCTGCAGGCGCAGGGCGTGACGGCGGGCAGCGTGTTGCTGGTCGACAGCGTCAACAACCGTACCAACGGTTCGCTGAACGCGGGTGAAGCCACGGAAACCCTGCGTAATGCTCTTGCTAATAACGGCAAGTTTACGCTGGTCTCGGCTCAGCAGCTCGCCGTCGCCAAACAGCAGCTGGGCCTGTCGCCGCAGGATAGCCTCGGCACCCGCAGCAAGGCGATCGGCATTGCCCGTAACGTTGGCGCACAGTATGTGCTGTACTCTAACGCCACCGGTAACGTGAACACCCCAGCCCTGCAGATGCAGCTGATGCTGGTTCAGACAGGAGAAATTATCTGGTCAGGTAAAGGTGCGGTTACGCAACAATGACAGCACGCGTGAAGAGATTCTGACGCGCTATTTTCCTCAGTACCGCCTTATCGCGCCGCAGGCCCATTCCGGGCTTGGCGGCGCGAGTTGCATTATAGAGCAGGGCGAACGACGTCTGGTCTTGCGGCAAAATCACGACCCCTCTGCTCCTGCCTCTCATTTTCGTCGTCAGTTTCGTGCCCTGAGACGTCTTCCGGCGGATCTCGTACCTGCCCCTCGTTTTTTCAGACAGGGCTGGATGGCCGTGGACTATCTGGAAGGTGAAGTTAAAAGCGCGCTGCCGGACACGCCGGAGCTTGCGGCGATACTGTATCATCTGCACCGGCAGCCACGCCTGGGGTGGCGAACGACGTTATTCCCTCTACTGGAACAATACTGGCAGCAAGCCCTGCCAGACAGACGTACTCCAGTGTGGCTGGCACGTCTTAAGCGGCTGCGTAAAACGGGCGAGCCGCAGCCGATTCGGCTCGCGCCGTTGCATATGGATGTTCATGCCGGGAATATTGTTCATACGCCAGCGGGCATCAGGCTTATTGACTGGGAGTATGCCGGAGATGGCGATGTGGCGCTGGAGCTGGCGGCAGTCTGGACAGAGAGTGAAGCCGCGCGGCAGATGCTCATCAGGGGCTACGCCCGGATGGCACATATTGACCCCGACGCGCTGAGGCGTCAGGTCAAACGCTGGCGGCCCTGGGTCGTCATGTTAATGGCTGGCTGGTTTGAAATGCGCTATCGGCAGTCCAGAGAGAAACAATTTATTGCGCTGGCAGACGATGCCTGGCGTCAGTTACAAACTAAAGGATAAGAGAGGTGGATGTGGGTCCAGTCATGTTGGATGTAGAAGGGTTTGAGCTGGATGCGGAGGAGCGTGAAATTCTGGCGCATCCGCTGGTGGGTGGACTGATCCTGTTTACCCGCAACTATCACGATCCGGCGCAGCTGCGTGAGCTGGTGCGTCAGATCCGCGCCGCATCGCGCAATCATCTGGTGGTGGCCGTCGATCAGGAAGGCGGGCGCGTGCAGCGTTTTCGCGACGGTTTTACCCGTCTCCCGGCAGCCCAGTCATTTGCCGCGCTGCTCGGCACAGAAGAGGGAAGAAAACTGGCGCAGGAGGCCGGCTGGCTGATGGCCAGCGAAATGATTGCCATGGATATCGACATCAGCTTTGCCCCGGTGCTGGATGTAGGGCATATCAGCGCTGCCATTGGCGAGCGCTCATACCATGAAGACCCGCGTATTGCGCTGGCAATGGCGACCCGGTTCATCGACGGCATGCACGATGCCGGGATGAAAACCACCGGGAAACACTTCCCGGGTCACGGGGCGGTTACGGCGGATTCTCACAAAGAGACCCCGCGCGATCCGCGCCCGGAAGCGGAGATTCGCGCCAAAGATATGTCGGTTTTCCAGTCGCTTATCACCGATAACAAGCTGGATGCCATTATGCCCGCGCACGTGATTTACAGCGACGTCGACCCGCGTCCTGCCAGCGGTTCTCCGCACTGGCTGAAAACCGTTCTGCGCCAGGAACTGGGCTTCAACGGCGTGATTTTCTCTGACGATTTGTCGATGGAAGGGGCCGCGATCATGGGCAGCTACGCTGAACGCGGTCAGGCATCTCTGGATGCAGGTTGCGATATGATCCTGGTCTGCAATAATCGTAAAGGTGCCGTTAGCGTGCTGGATAACCTGTCGCCGATCAATGCAGAGCGTGTTACACAATTGTATCATAAAGGTTCATTTAGCCGTCAGGAGCTGATGGATTCGGCGCGCTGGAAGACGGTCAACGCCCGGCTTGAAGACCTGAATGAGCGCTGGCAGGCACATAAAGCCAGCCTGTAAACCCTCCCGGAAGGCGTAGCGTGGTGAGAAGACGATGATCATCTATTTACACGGTTTTGACTCAAACAGTCCTGGTAATCATGAGAAGGTGCTGCAGCTGCAGTTTATCGATCCGGATGTACGGTTGATCAGCTACAGCACGCGCCATCCGAAGCATGATATGCAGCATCTGCTCAAAGAGGTGGACAAGATGTTGCAGCTCAACGTCGACGATCGTCCGTTGATTTGCGGCGTGGGGCTGGGCGGCTACTGGGCGGAGCGGATTGGCTTCCTGTGCGACATTCGCCAGGTGGTGTTCAATCCAAATCTGTTCCCGAACGAGAACATGGAAGGCAAAATTGACCGCCCGGAAGAGTATGTCGATATTGCGACCAAGTGCGTGAGCAACTTCCGTGAGAAAAACCGCGACCGCTGCCTGGTGATCCTTTCGCGTA
This sequence comes from Enterobacter sp. QK-SA4, assembly GCF_056856775.1. Lineage (NCBI taxonomy): Bacteria > Pseudomonadati > Pseudomonadota > Gammaproteobacteria > Enterobacterales > Enterobacteriaceae > Enterobacter > Enterobacter sp. QK-SA4. The sequence goes on along the minus strand of NZ_JBXFXH010000007.1, from coordinate 2,926,883 downwards.
ATGATGAAGCGCTCAACAGCCATCGTGCAGCAGAGCTCCTGCATCATTACTATGAGATCGTCTGGGACGAAGAACAGACCCACAAGTTCAAAAACATCTCTCCGCATCTGCAGCGTATCAAAGCGTTTAAAACGCTGGGTTAATCAATTACCCGCATGCATCAAAGCCCGGCCGCGAAAGCGTACCGGGCTTTCTTTTTGACCAGAATTGTCTACTTTTAAGCCATCAAAACTTGATGCATATCAATTTTGGTATGACCAATGCGCCTGACGTGGTATTCTCAATGCACCTGAATGGTTTCAGTGCTGTAACCTGTTGTTAATTAAGGGTTATTTTTATAACTTTTAATTAACAATTGGTTAATAATTTGAGGGGGTCACGTTGACTACGCCATTGAAAAAGATAGTGATTGTAGGCGGTGGTGCTGGCGGGCTGGAGCTGGCTACACAGCTGGGCAAGAAGCTGGGTCGCGGTAAAAAAGCCAAAATTACGCTGGTGGATCGTAACCACAGCCACCTGTGGAAACCGCTGCTGCACGAAGTGGCGACCGGTTCTCTGGATGAGGGCGTGGACGCGCTCAGCTATCTGGCGCACGCGCGCAACCATCATTTCCAGTTCCAGCTGGGCTCGGTGGTGGACATCAACCGTGAAAGCAAAACCATCACCCTGGCAGAGCTGCGCGATGATAAAGGGGATCTGCTGGTTCCCGAGCGTAAACTGGCGTACGACACGCTGGTCATGGCGCTGGGCAGTACCTCCAACGACTTCAACACGCCGGGGGTGAAAGAGCACTGTATCTTCCTCGATAACCCGCATCAGGCGCGTCGTTTCCATCAGGAAATGCTGAACCTGTTCCTGAAGTACACCAGCAATATGGGTGCGAACGGTAAGGTGAATATCGCTATTGTCGGCGGCGGCGCGACGGGCGTTGAGCTGTCAGCGGAGCTGCACAATGCGGTGAAACAACTGCACAGCTACGGTTATAAAGGGTTAACTAACGAAGCGCTGAACGTCACGCTGGTTGAAGCCGGTGAACGCATCCTGCCTGCGCTGCCTCCGCGTATTTCCGGTGCTGCGCACAATGAGCTCACCAAATTGGGCGTGCGGGTGCTGACGCAGACCATGGTGACCAGCGCCGACGAAGGCGGCCTGCATACCAAAGACGGCGAGTATATCAAAGCGGATTTGATGGTCTGGGCGGCAGGTATCAAAGCGCCTGACTTTATGAAAGAGATCGGCGGTCTGGAAACCAACCGCATTAACCAGCTGGTAACCGAGCCAACGCTGCAAACCACGCGCGATCCTGAAATCTTTGCCATCGGTGACTGTGCCTCCTGTGCGCGTCCTGAAGGTGGATTCGTGCCGCCGCGCGCGCAGGCCGCTCACCAGATGGCAAGCCTGGTGCTGCACAACATTCTGGCGCAGTACAAAGGCAAGCCAATGAAAGCCTATGTCTACAAAGACCACGGTTCACTGGTGTCGCTGTCAAACTTTTCTACCGTCGGCAGCCTGATGGGCAACCTGATGCGCGGCTCAATGATGGTAGAAGGGCGCATTGCCCGCTTCGTGTATATCTCCCTGTACCGCATGCACCAGATTGCGCTGCACGGCTACTTCAAAACCGGGCTGATGATGCTGGTGGGCAGAATCAACCGCGTGATCCGTCCGCGTCTGAAGCTGCACTAATCTTTCACTCCCTCCGGGCCCTCCGGAGGGAGTTTTTAGCATTTCATGCTGTAGATCACAGTTTGACTGCTTAAGAGTTCTCCTAAATACAATATATCTCCTCTCAACGCTCCTTTTTTGATCCTTTATCTTATTGGCGAAGCCGTGCCTCCATTGCAAAATTGTTACCAATAGCAATAAAGGAGGAAGTCCCGTGAATAAATCAATGTTGGCGGGTATAGGGATTGGCGTCGCGGCTGCGTTAGGTGTGGCTGCCGTTGCCAGTCTCAACGTATTAGATCGCGGCCCGCAGTATGCACAGGTGGTTTCTGCTACACCGATTAAAGAAACCGTAAAAACCCCTCGTCAGGAGTGCCGCAACGTTTCCGTGACGCACCGTCGTCCGGTGCAGGATGAAAACCGCATTGCCGGTTCTGTTCTGGGTGCGGTAGCGGGTGGCGTAATTGGTCACCAGTTCGGCGGCGGCCGGGGTAAAGACGTAGCGACCGTGGTCGGCGCGCTGGGTGGCGGCTATGCCGGTAATCAGGTGCAGGGCGCGATGCAGGATAATGATACCTACACCACGACTCAGCAACGCTGCAAAACCGTCTATGATAAGTCGGAAAAAATGCTGGGCTATGACGTGACGTACAAAATTGGCGATCAGCAGGGCAAAATCCGCATGGATAAAGACCCGGGCACGCAAATCCCACTGGATGGAAACGGCCAGCTGGTTCTGAATAACAAAGTGTAAAAAAGATGTTCTCTGAATTTAGCTCCTCATGCGCTCAGGCTGAGGAGCTTTTTTTTTGCTTTAGATTTTGAGTAGCTCAGGCCACAGCCGCAGCGTGGTTTCGCTAATATGCTGCAGTTTTTCCAGCGTGGCTCCTTCACGGGCGCTGATCGACATCCCCTGTAAAATACAGCTCAGGTATTGTGCCAGCAGCTGAGGGTTGCATTGTGCGGGGAGTTCACCGCGCTGCTGGCGCTGAGCCAGAAAGGCGCTGAGGGTCTCCTCCTGCCTCGCATGCCGCGATTTCACCGTATTGGCAATCTCTTTGGAGGACGCCGCAAGGGTGGCAGAAGTGTTAATCATAAAGCAGCCCGCAGGCGTCTCTTTACTGGTAAAGCAGGTCGCGACGGCGGTGAAATAGTCGCGAAGCGCCTGTTCAACGCTTTTCTCTTCGCAGAACAGCTGGGCTTCGTGTTTCGCCGCAAAACGCGAAATGTATCTGTCCAGCACCGCCCTGAACAGTCCCTCTTTATTGGTAAATTCGGCATACAGCGTCGGCGCTTTGGCTCCGGTGGCTTCTACCAGATCGGAAAGCGAGGTTGCTTCATACCCATGTTGCCAGAAGAGAGTCATGGCCTTATCAAGCGCTGCATCCCTGTCAAACACTTTTGGTCGGCCACGGCTTTTCTTCGCACAACTCGTGACATCGGTTGTCATTTGCCGTTGGTCCTCTGTTGGTTTGGTGAATGACCATTATAAAAATAAACGCAACCCACCACCAGTGCAGAATGCTTAAAAATAAATTAATCATATATGTATGAAAAATAACAATTTTAAAATTAAGTTAATGGTCGTTATAAAATTATGTTGACGCGTGACCTGGATCACGTTTATGATTTACCTATCGATCGTTAACTAAATGATTAACGACCTCCAAATTCATCTGCTAAAGGTAAACATCATGAAAAACGTAAAAACCCTCATCGCTGCTGCTGTTCTGAGTTCACTCTCTTTCGCAAGCTTTGCTGCTGTACAAGTGCAATCCACCCCTGCTGACCAGCATAAAGTCGGGACAATCTCCGCGTCTGCCGGTACTAACCTGGGTTCACTGGAAGATCAGCTGGCACAAAAAGCGCAAGAGATGGGTGCTAAATCTTACCGCATCACCTCCGTGACCGGTCCTAACACCCTGCACGGCACTGCGGTCATCTACAAATAAGCTGGGCATAAACCCTCATTTATGCCACTGCAATAAAAAACGCCCTGCTCAGCAGGGCGTTTTTTTATTTCTGATTTACATCGACTGCTGGACGACGTCGTGATGCCGGGTGACATCGGTCGGCATGCCTGACCGGGCTTCCATCGCGCGCTCCATCACCACGCTGTTGGTATTCGCATTCGTTTTGAAGCTTACCATCGCGGCATTCAGGTTAATGGGCAGCGTCTGCGGATCGTCGCCAATGTTTTTCGATAACGGCTGATGAATCTCAACCAGCCGCACGCCGCCGGGCTCCTCTGAAACCTTAATCGGCGTATTGATAATATTCACTTTGGTTCCAGGCGTAACGACGTTAAACAGCGTTTTGATATCGTCATCGCGCAGACGAATACAGCCGGAGCTGACGCGCATGCCGATGCCAAAGTCTGCATTCGTTCCGTGCAGCAGGTAGACGCCGCCGTATGCCGCGAGGCGTATCGCGTGATGCCCCATCGGGTTATCCGGACCAGCCGGCACCACGGCAGGAAGATCGATCCCCTGGGCCTTATAGCGGGCACGAATGTTGGCCGTCGGGGTCCAGGTTGGATTCGCGCGTTTATCCGAGACGGTGGTAACCATCGTCGGCGTCAGGGTGTCGCCGCCCAGCTGACCAATACCAATCGGGTAGACGGTGACTTCATTTTTACCCGGCGGATAATAGTACAGACGCAGTTCGGCCAGGTTTATCACCATCCCCTCGCGCGGCGCGTCCGGCAGGATAGTCTGTAACGGGATGGTCAGTACGCTGCCCGCGCGCGGGACATACGGGTCGACGCCGGGGTTTGCCTGCAGCAGGGCCAGAAAACCGACGTTATATTTTTTGGCAATCGCTTCCAGTGAACCACCATTATTTTCAACCACATGAAAGCGGTTTTCGCCCACGACATTGCTGCCGGGAGGGGGAAGGGGCCAGGTGTTTGCCCGAGCGGGAAGCGCAACCGCGACGGTGGCTGCCAGCGCAAACAGGGTCATCCAGCGAGTAAAACGCGAAGAGGTCATCATCACCATAATCCATGTAAATGATAAGGTTATTGTTTTATAAGGCGTTAAACATAATTATGGCGAATGGGTGTGTCGGGAAGATCGGGTGAAGTGCAAAGAGTTTGTAAATTGTCCCCCCGTAGCGCTGGGCTAACAGGGGAAGGGATCCCCATAAAATAATGCCTGCACGGACGACCCCCTCTCCCTTGAGGGAGAGGGCTGGGGTGAGGGGGAACATACGACTCTGGTGGTCATTCCGTTCACTTTATGTTCCTTAGTACTCTGTAACGACATGACCTGTGAACGTGCCAGGGTGGCTCAGTCGCCACCACCCTGGCGACCCGGGCTCCCGGCGGTAAATCGCCGCTACGCGGTACCTTCGGCTTATTCCTTCCGGCTTTTCGGGAACGGGCGGAGGTAACATCCCTGTAAAGCCCGCCCTCTCGGCGCATCCCTGCGCCTCGCCCCGGCCTGCAGGAAACGCCTCAGCGATTTACAGCCGGACCAGGGTGTCGCTGTAAGCTATTCATTTTCCGGAAGCAACTTTTATCGCTTCTGGTTAATAAACTACATGAAATTCCTCAGTTAAGAGGGGAATGGAGGTCAGGCGATCGCGTTCTCTTCCAGCTGGCGCATAAAGTTACGCACCCAGTCCATACGGGTTTTGCGCTCCGTCAGTTCCTGGGTAAATTTCAGACGGGTTGGACCATCCAGACGGAAATGCTGCGGCTGTTTTTGCAGCAGGCCGATCAGCCACATCGGGTTGACGTGATTCTTCTCGGCGAATTCAATCACGCCGCCTTTTTCATTGCCTTCGAGCTTGCGGATCCCCAGCTTTTGCGCCTGCTGGCGCAGCCTCGCGATATCCAGCAAATTTCTCGCTGGATCGGGCAGCAGGCCAAAGCGGTCAATCAGCTCCACCTTAATCTCTTCCAGCTCGTTCTCCTTCTTCGCGCTGGCGATGCGCTTGTAGAACGACAGTCGGGTATTCACGTCCGGAATAAAATCGTCCGGCAGCAGGGAAGGCATACGCAGCTCGACCTCGGTCTGCTGGCTGGTGAGATCTTCCAGCGACGGCTCGCGTCCGGCCTTCAGGGCATCAACCGCGTTTTCCAGCAGCTCCATATAGAGCGAGAAGCCGATGGTTTCCATGGAGCCGCTCTGGTCTTCACCCAGCAGCTCGCCGGCACCGCGGATCTCGAGATCGTGCGTGGCCAGCGCAAAGCCTGCGCCGAGGTCTTCCAGCGAGGCGATGGCTTCCAGACGCTTTTGCGCGTCGGTGGTCATCGCTTTCGGATGCGGCGTCAGCAGCCAGGCGTAGGCCTGATGGTGCGAACGCCCGACGCGGCCGCGCAGCTGGTGAAGCTGCGCAAGGCCAAAGTGATCCGCACGCTCAATGATGATGGTGTTTGCCGTCGGAATGTCGATCCCGGTTTCAATGATGGTGGTACACACCAGCACGTTAAAGCGCTGGTGGTGGAAGTCGTTCATTACCCGTTCCAGTTCGCGCTCGCGCATCTGCCCGTGACCGATAGCAATACGCGCTTCCGGCACCAGCTCTGCCAGCCTGTCGGCGGCTTTCTGGATGTTTTCCACGTCGTTGTATAGGTAATAGACCTGACCCCCACGAAGCACCTCACGCAGAATGGCCTCCCGCACCACCAGATTATCGTACTCGCGGACAAAGGTTTTCACCGCCAGACGGCGCGCCGGCGGCGTAGCAATAATCGACAGATCGCGCATGCCGCTCATCGCCATGTTGAGGGTTCGCGGGATTGGCGTTGCGGTCAGGGTCAGGATATCGACGTCGGCGCGCATCGCTTTGATGCGCTCTTTATGACGCACCCCGAAGCGGTGCTCTTCGTCGACGATCAGCAGCCCCAGATCTTTCCACTTCACGTCGCTTTGCAGCAGCTTGTGGGTGCCGATCAGAATATCGATTTTGCCTTCGCTTGCCTGTTCGAGGATCTGCGTCTGTTCTTTGGTACTGCGAAAACGCGAGAGCATCTCGATACGTACCGGCCAGTTGGCGAAACGGTCGCGGAAGTTGTCGAAGTGCTGCTGAGCGAGCAGGGTGGTCGGCACCAGCACCGCCACCTGCTTGTTGTTTTCCACCGCAAGGAAGGCGGCGCGCATCGCCACTTCGGTTTTACCGAAGCCGACGTCGCCGCAGACTAAGCGGTCCATAGCCAGCGGCTGGCACATGTCGCTCAGCACGGCGTTGATGGCCTGGGCCTGATCCGGCGTGGTTTCAAACGGGAAGCTGTCGCAGAACAGCTGGTACTGTTCTTTATCATGCTTAAAGGCGAAGCCCTGTTTAGCCGCGCGCTGGGCGTAGATATCCAGCAGCTCGGCCGCCACGTCGCGCACTTTTTCCGCCGCCTTCTGGCGCGCGCGCGCCCAGGCGTCGCCGCCCAGCTTGTGCAGCGGCGCATTCTCTTCGGCGCCGCCCGCGTAGCGGCTGATCAGATGCAAGGAGGAGACCGGGACATACAGTTTGGCGTCGTTAGCATAGGTGAGCATCAGGTATTCACCTTTGATGCCGCCCGCTTCCAGCGTGGTCATCCCCTGATAGCGCCCAACGCCGTGCTCCAGGTGAACAATCGGCTGGCCCGGGTGCAGCTCGGCAAGGTTACGGATCAGCGTGTCCGGGTTGATGGTCCGACGGCTGTCCTGACGGCGGCGCGCGACGCGCTCGCCCAGCAGGTCGCTTTCGCAAATCAGCGCCAGGTTGTTGAGCGTGTCGATGAACCCGTGCTCGGCGGCGCCAATCATCAGATAACGACCGTTTCCGGTCGCTTCGCTCAGGCGCAGGATGCGCTTCGGCGCCACCTTAATGCGTCCCAGCAGTTCACCTAACGCTTCACGGCGGCCTTCACTCTCAACGGAGAACACCACCGGGCCGGTGAAGGACTCCAGGAACTTGCGCAGATTATCCAGCGGGGATTTCTGCTGCGCCTGAACGGCCAGGTCCGGCAGCGTCCGGAAGGCGAGGTTGGTATTGGCGGCCTTATCGGCAAGCGAATCGGTTTTCAGCTGCATGCGCGGCCAGCGCTTCAGCTCGGCGTTGAGCTCGTCGGTGCGCAGCCACAGCGCTTCCGGCGGCAGCAGTGGACGCATTGGGTCAACGCCACGGTTTTCAAAGCGGGCGCGGGTTTCGCTCTCAAAGCGGCTGGCGCTGGCGTCGATATCCCCGGTGTTGACAATCAGCGTATTCGCCGGGAAGTAGCTGAACAGGGCAGGCAGCGGCTCGTTGAAGAACAGCGGCTGCCAGTATTCGATCCCGGCAGGAAGCGTGCCTTTACTGACCTGCTGATAAATATGTTCCGCGTCGCGCTTCACCTCGAACTTATCGCGCCACTGGCTGCGGAACAGTTCAATAGCGGTTTTGTCCGTGGGGAACTCATGCGCGGGCAGTAAATTGATGGACTCCACCTCTTCCAGCGTGCGCTGCGTGTCGGCGTCGAATACGCGCAGGCTGTCGATTTCATCATCAAAGAAATCCAGACGATACGGCTGGTCGCTGCCCATCGGGTAAAGGTCAAGCAGCGCGCCGCGGGTCGCGTATTCCCCGTGCTCCATCACCTGGTCGACGTGGCGATAGCCGGCACCGTCAAGCTGCGCGCGCAGGGCGTCACGGGACAGGCGCTGGCCTTTTTTCATCACCAGCGCGTGACCGTGCAGATAGCTGTGCGGACAGACGCGCTGCATCAGGGTGTTCACCGGCACAATCAGCACGCCGCGCTGCATGGTCGGCAGCTGATAGAGCGTCGACAGGCGCGAGGAGATGATCTCCTGATGCGGAGAGAAGCTGTCATACGGCAGCGTCTCCCAGTCGGCCAGGCTGAACACCAGGCTATCGGTGAACTGGCGAATTTCATCGTGCAGGCGTAGGGCGTTTTGCATATCCGGGGCAACCAGAATCACCGGGCCTGGATGACGCTCGGCGATTTCCGCCACCAGCGTGGCGCACGCCGCGCCCGTGAGTTCACCCAGCTGGCGCTGGTCGCCCGCTTTGACAGGCAAGGAATAACGATAGTGTTCAGGCATGGCTATGTCAGAGTCTCTTATGGATATACCAACAGTATTGGGGCATATCACTGATACGCAATGTCTTTATTATCCTCGATCGTTTTACATAAGCAAATCGTAACCGCACGGCAGGGCTAAACGCCCCCAAAACGGGGGCGGAGAGGGCATTAACGCGTTGAAGGTGACAGGGTCAGCGTAGACGGAGGAGAGAAGAAAACGTCCCCAAAAAGCGCGGTGGAGATCTTACGCACCCCGAGCCCGGCAAGGGTACAGATAAACAGGCTGGCAAACGGATAGACCAGCACCAGGGTGAGCTCTGCCCAGACCGGCCACGAGGCGGCATTCATTTCGCCAATCAGGAACAGGCTAAAGGCCTCAATCAGGATGCGGTGGGTGGTATAAATCGCAATGGTATTTGAGCCAATCACGTTCAGCAGATTGTTCGGGTGAACGGCATAGCGCTGCTCAAGGCTGTAGAACAGCTTCATGATCAGCACAATCGACAGCAATGAGAGCAGCAGCGGAACGTTAGCAAACCACAGCACCACGGAGACGGCGGCGAAAGCCCCGGTTGCCAGCCAGATGCGGCGCAGGTTGACGCTTTTCATCCACGCCATCAGCTCTGCGCCATACCACGCCCCGAGGCTGTAGTAGATCATGTTGCGTACCACGCTGTTCATTCCCCACCACGGCAGCGGCAGGAAGTTAATCGCGATGCTTGCCAGCGCCAGCAGTCCCAGTACCGGCAGCTTCCAGCGGCTCAGCAGTTTAGACAGCGTGAAGTAGACCACCAGAGCATACAGATACCACAAACTGGTGCTGGCGGTGATCATCCCCAGCACAAAGCCTGAGAACGAGTCGGCGTAGGCCGCGTTCGACAAGGTGGCAAGCTCACGCTCGGGCGCCAGCCAGGCGTTCAGGTGGGTCAACGCCTGCCATTGCAGGACGCCCCACAGCGCCAGGACCCAGACAATGCTCCAGATCCGTTTATCGAGACTGGTTCGCCAGTCCACTTCGTCAATATAACGACGGATCAGATAGCCGGAGATAAAGAAGAAGACCGGCATACGAAACGGTGCGAGATAGAGGTTAAAATAGACCCAGCATTTGGCGAGAAGGCCGGAGAGCGGGTGTTGTAGCCCGATCAGATGCGGATAAAACGTGATAACCGAATGATAGATAACCACCAGGCAGATACACAGCCCTTTTATCTGGTTAATCCATAATGCTTTTTGCTTCATTGTTCGCCACTACCTTATTGCCATAAACGAACGAGCAATTGTTGTAAAACGACACCAGGATGTAATGGGTAACAGTCTGTATCAGGAGGTTTTTCGGAAAAGGTGGAGGTTGCGAGGTGAGTATTCAGACAATAGCACCCTGATTTATCTGAATTTTTCGGAAAAATGATTACCAAAGCTTACTGTTTCAGTCATTTACGCTTAACGGATTCGCTTATATACTCGTGGGTCTGCTATCAGCAAACAGACGGATTTCATGTATCAACCTGTCGCACTCTTCATAGGCTTACGCTACATGCGTGGGCGCGCCGCGGACCGCTTCGGTCGCTTTGTCTCCTGGCTTTCGACTATTGGCATTACGCTTGGCGTGATGGCACTGGTGACGGTGCTTTCCGTCATGAATGGCTTCGAACGCGAGCTGCAAAACAATATCCTGGGGCTGATGCCGCAGGCCGTTCTTTCATCATCCAACGGTTCGGTTAACCCGCACCAGCTGCCGGAAAGCGCGGCGAAGTTACAGGGCGTCACGCGCGTAGCGCCGTTGACGACCGGCGACGTGGTGCTGCAAAGCGCCCGCAGCGTGGCGGTCGGCGTGATGCTGGGTATTGACCCGGCGCAAAACGATCCGCTGACGCCGTATCTGGTTAACGTGAAGCAGACCGATCTGGAAGCCGGGAAATACAACGTGATTCTGGGCGAACAGCTTGCCGGACAGCTTGGCGTCAACCGTGGCGATCAGCTGCGCGTGATGGTGCCTTCTGCCAGCCAGTTTACGCCGATGGGGCGCCTGCCAAGCCAGCGCCTGTTCAATGTGATTGGTACCTTTGCCGCCAACAGCGAAGTCGATGGCTACCAGATGCTGGTGAACATTCAGGACGCTTCACGCCTGATGCGCTACCCGGCAGGGAATATTACCGGCTGGCGCCTGTGGCTCGATGCGCCGCTGAAGGTTGATACCCTCAGCCAGCAAAAACTGCCGGACGGCACTAAATGGCAGGACTGGCGCGAGCGTAAAGGCGAACTGTTCCAGGCCGTGCGGATGGAAAAAAACATGATGGGGCTGCTGCTGAGCCTTATCGTGGCCGTGGCCGCATTTAACATCATTACCTCGCTGGGCCTGATGGTGATGGAGAAGCAGGGCGAAGTCGCCATTCTGCAAACCCAGGGGCTCACGCCGCGCCAGATCATGGCGGTGTTTATGGTGCAGGGGGCCAGCGCAGGCATCATCGGCGCGCTGCTCGGCGCCGTGCTGGGGGCCTTGCTTGCCAGCCAGCTTAATAACTTAATGCCGATCATCGGTGCCCTGCTCGACGGCGCGGCGCTGCCGGTGGCTATCGAGCCGCTGCAGGTGGTCGGTATTGCGCTGGCCGCGATGGCCATTGCGCTGCTTTCTACGCTTTATCCTTCCTGGCGCGCTGCCGCCACTCAACCCGCTGAGGCTTTACGTTATGAATAAGATCCTGTTGCAATGCGACAACCTGTCCAAACGCTATCAGGAAGGCACTGTGCAAACCGACGTGCTGCACAATGTGAGCTTCAGCGTGGGCGAAGGCGAGATGATGGCGATTGTTGGCAGCTCCGGCTCGGGCAAAAGTACGCTGCTGCATCTGCTGGGCGGGCTGGATACGCCAACCGAAGGCGACGTGATTTTCTCCGGCCAGCCGATGAGCAAAATGTCCTCCGCGGCGAAGGCCGAGCTGCGCAACCGCGAGCTGGGCTTTATCTACCAGTTCCACCACCTGCTGCCGGATTTCACGGCGCTGGAAAACGTGGCGATGCCGCTGCTGATTGGTAAAAAGAAACCGGCAGAAATTAACGCCCGCGCCAGCGACATGCTGAAAGCGGTAGGCCTGGGCCATCGCGGTAACCATCGTCCCTCTGAGCTTTCCGGCGGCGAGCGCCAGCGCGTGGCGATTGCCCGCGCGCTGGTCAACAACCCGCGTCTGGTGCTGGCGGATGAGCCTACCGGTAACCTGGATGCCCGCAATGCGGACAGTATTTTCCAGCTTCTGGGCGAGCTGAACGCCTCGCAGGGCACCGCGTTTCTGGTCGTAACCCACGATCTGCAGCTGGCAAAACGCATGGGGCGTCAGCTTGAGATGCGCGACGGCCATCTGAACGCGGAACTGACCCTGATGGGAGCAGAGTAATGGCGTCACCGTTATCCTTACTCATCGGTTTACGTTTTAGCCGCGGCCGCCGTCGCGGCGGCATGGTGTCGCTGATCTCCATCATCTCGACCATCGGCATTGCGCTCGGTGTGGCGGTGCTGATTGTGGGCTTGAGCGCCATGAACGGCTTTGAGCGCGAGCTGAATAACCGCATTCTGGCGGTGGTGCCGCACGGGGAGATCGAGCCGGTTAACCAGCCATGGACGAACTGGAGCGATGCGCTCGCCAAAGTCGAAAAGGTGCCGGGCATTGCCGCGGCCGCGCCCTATATTAACTTTACCGGGCTGGTGGAGAGCGGGGTCAACCTGCGCGCCATACAGGTGAAAGGGGTTAACCCTGCCCAGGAAGCGCGTCTCAGCGCGCTGCCAAACTATGTGCAGAACGGCGCGTGGGCCAACTTTAAGGCCGGCGAGCAGCAGATCATCATGGGTAAAGGCGTGGCCGATGCCCTGAAGGTGAAGCAGGGCGACTGGGTGTCAATCATGATCCCGAACGCCAGCGCCGACCACAAGCTGCAGCAGCCTATGCGCGTGCGCCTGCACGTCACCGGTATTCTTCAGCTGAGCGGTCAGCTTGACCATAGTTTTGCGATGGTGCCGATGGAGGATGCGCGCCAGTATCTCGACATGGCTGACAGCGTGACGGGCATTGCCATTAAGGTGAACGACGTCTTTAACGCCAATAAGCTGGTACGCGACGCGGGCAGCGTGACCAATAACTATGTCTACATCAAAAGCTGGATCGGCACCTACGGATATATGTACCGTGATATCCAGATGATCCGCGCAATTATGTATCTGGCGATGGTGCTGGTGATTGGTGTGGCGTGCTTTAATATCGTCTCGACGCTGGTGATGGCGGTCAAGGACAAGAGCGGCGACATCGCCGTGCTGCGTACGCTGGGGGCGAAAGACGGTCTTATTCGCGCCATCTTCGTCTGGTACGGTTTGCTGGCGGGGCTGTTCGGCAGCCTGTGCGGCGTGGTGATTGGCGTGGTGGTTTCCCTGCAGCTGACCCCGATTATCAACGGGATCGAAAAGCTTATCGGCCACCAGTTCCTGTCGGGTGATATCTACTTTATTGACTTCCTGCCGTCTGAACTGCACTGGCTGGACGTTTTTTATGTGCTGGTTACAGCACTTTTACTGAGTCTGCTGGCAAGCTGGTATCCGGCGCGTCGCGCAAGCCGAATTGATCCGGCGAGGGTATTAAGTGGCCAGTAATTACGTCATGATCTAGCGGCTTTCGGGCCGCCAGGTTAAAAGAGGAATGCGTTATGTATTACGGATTTGATATTGGCGGCACCAAGATTGCGCTCGGCGCGTTTGATAAAGACCTCAAACTGCAGTGGGAAACCCGCGTTCCTACGCCGCGCGAAAGCTACGACGAATTTTTAACCGCGATTGCCGCGCTGGTGGCGCAGGCCGATGAACGCTTTGGCGTCAAAGGCAGCGTCGGCATCGGCATTCCGGGTATGCCCGAAACCGACGACGGCACGCTGTATGCCGCCAACGTGCCTGCCGCCAGCGGTAAACCGCTCCGCGCCGATCTCTCTGCTCTCCTTGAACGCGACGTGCGTTTAGACAATGATGCTAACTGCTTTGCGCTCTCTGAAGCCTGGGATGATGAATTCCGTCAGTATCCGCTGGTGATGGGGCTGATCCTCGGTACCGGCGTCGGCGGGGGAATCGTCGTCAACGGTAAGCCCATCACCGGTCGCAGCTATATTACCGGCGAGTTTGGCCATATCCGCCTGCCGGTGGATGCTCTCGAGGTGGTGGGGCGTGATTTCCCGCTGACCCGCTGCGGCTGCGGCCAGCACGGCTGTATTGAGAACTACCTTTCCGGCCGCGGGTTTGCATGGCTTTACGAACACTTCTATCATCAGAAACTTGAGGACCCTCAAATCATTACCCTGTGGGAGCAAGGGGACGCGCAGGCGCGCGAGCACGTCGAGCGCTATCTGGATCTGCTGGCGGTGTGTCTGGGAAATATTCTCACCATCGTCGACCCGGATCTGCTGGTGATCGGGGGAGGGCTCTCAAACTTTACCGCGATTACGGAACGGTTGTCCGGGCGTTTGCCCCGACATTTATTGCCGGTTGCCCGCGTGCCGCGTATTGAACGCGCGCGACACGGGGACGCAGGAGGTATGCGCGGAGCCGCATTCCTTCATCTCACCGATTAGTTTACGAGGTTTCTATGCTGTCGCGTCGCCAGGGTCGACTCAGCCGTTTTCGCAAAAACAAACGCCGCTTGCGTGAGCGCTTGCGCCAGCGGATCTTTTTCAGAGACAGAATGATGCCAGAAGCGATGGATAAACCCAGAGTGGTGGTGCTGACCGGGGCGGGGATCTCCGCCGAGTCAGGAATTCGAACCTTCCGCGCGGCGGACGGGCTGTGGGAAGAGCACCGCGTGGAGGATGTGGCCACGCCGGAAGGCTTTGCCCGCGATCCGGATCTCGTCCAGGCGTTTTACAACGCCCGCCGCCGTCAGCTTCAGCAGCCTGAAGTCGCGCCGAATGCGGCGCATATGGCGCTGGCGAAGCTGGAAGAGGCGCTCGGCGATCGTTTTCTGCTGGTAACGCAGAATATCGACAACCTGCACGAGCGGGCCGGTAACAAGAACATCATCCACATGCACGGCGAGCTGCTCAAGGTTCGCTGCGCCTGGAGCGGTCAGGTGCTGGACTGGCAAGAGGACGTGCTGCCTGAGGATAAGTGCCACTGCTGCCAGTTCCCGTCGCGCCTGCGTCCGCACGTGGTCTGGTTCGGCGAAATGCCGCTGGGAATGGATGATATCTACAGCGCGCTGGCGATGGCCGACGTATTTATCGCCATCGGCACATCCGGCCATGTTTACCCGGCGGCGGGGTTTGTCCACGAAGCGCGACTGCACGGCGCGCATACGGTAGAACTCAATCTTGAGCCAAGCCAGGTGGGCAGCGAGTTTGAAGAGAAACACTACGGTCTGGCAAGCACGGTCGTCCCGGAGTTTGTCGACAAGCTGCTGAAAGGGCTGTAACGGCAATCGCGTGAAAAGGCACCCGTCCAGCGGGTGCCTTTTTATTTATGAATGGAAGAACGCCAGCGTCTTCTCGAGCGATTTAGCCTGCTCATCCAGCGAGAGCGCCGCCGCAGAGATCTGCTGAACCAGAGAGGCATTCTGCTGGGTCGTGCTGTCCATCTGGTTAACGGCGGTGCTGACCTGGCTTATCCCGCGATTTTGCTCGTCCAGCGCCTGAACGATATCGTTGATGACCAGATGCACATGCGATACCGCTTCAATCACCTGTTTCATCATCACCCCCGTTTCATTGACCAGCTCAACGCCTTTGCTCACGCGCCCTGAGGACTCGGCAATCAGCTGAGAGATCTCTTTTGCCGCGTTAGCGCTTCGCTGGGCAAGATTGCGCACTTCCCCAGCGACTACCGCGAAGCCGCGCCCCTGTTCGCCTGCCCGTGCCGCTTCAACGGCAGCATTCAGCGCCAGGATATTGGTCTGGAAGGCGATGCCATCGACAATGCTGTTAATCTCGCCGATCTTACGCGCGCTCTCGTCAATCTCCCCAATCACCACGACCACGTCGTTCACCAGCGTTTCGCCATGCCCGGCGAGGCTTGCGGCGCGATCGGTCAGCGTGGTCGCCTTGTGGGCGTTGTCGGCGTTATTTTTCACCGTGACCGAAATCTCTTCCATGCTGGCTGCCGTTTCAACAATCGCAGCTGCCTGTTCCTCGGTTCGCGAGGCGAGGTCAAGGTTGCCCGCCGAAATTTCACTGGTGCCGCCGTGCACGGAGTGGCTGGCTTCGCTGATATTGTCGACGATGCGCTTGAGCTGCATCTGCATGGTGTGCAGGGCATAAAAAATGCTGTGGGTATCTCCGGAACGAACCGGGATGGTGTTGTTCAGATCTCCCCGGGCAACGGCCAGGGCGATCCCGGCGGCCTCCGAAGGTTCGCCCCCAACCGGACGGTCAACTTTACGGGTGAAGATCTGTGCCATGACCAGGCTAACCGCCACGATGCTTAACACCATCATGATGATGGCTTTCAGTAAAAATGCGCGCGCTTCGGCCATCACTTCGCTGACCGGCGTGATAATGGCGAGTTTCCACGGCGTCTGGCTGTTACCGACGGCGATGTCCTGCCAGGTGATGAACACGTCCTCCTTCAGCAGCGGATCGTTTACCCGGGTGACGTCATGACCGGCAATCTGACCGGCGTAAGGCTTGCCCGCCGCGCGCTTGTCCGGGCTGGACACCACGTTATTAGCTGCGGAGAGGAGCAGGGCGTAGCCTGTGCCGTTCCACGGTTTAATCGCGCCGATGGTCGATTGCAGCGTGGCGAGGGAGAAGTCAGAGGTGACCGAACCCAGAAACTGACCGTCGCGCATGATGGGGGCGGCAATCGAGGTGAGCATTACGTCCACGCCGTTGTAGGGATAGATATAGGGTTCGATGATCACATCTTTATGCCGTTGTTTCGGCAGCAGATAATAATCACTGCTGCCGGGCGTTTCGATGTCCGTCAGCAGGTGTAATGCCGGTTTGCCAGTGGCGTCCCGGTCAACGTAGCGGGCGTAGCGCCCGGCAGGATCTTCACCGCTCTGACCGGCCCAGACGGCATCTTTATCGTCGAACGCGTTAGACTCAAAGGCCATCGACATGGAGAGAAACTGTGGGTGAGCCGAAAGGTAGTGGATGAGCAGCTGGTTCAGGCTCTGGCGTTCGGTCACGCCCGCCTCGCGCAGCGCCAGGGCGCTGTTGCCCATGTCCCGGGCGGCAGTCAGGGCAGAATCCAGCTGTTTGCTGACCTGCAACGCTTGCACCTCGGCAATCTGGCGGATATGTTTTTTGGCCAGAACCTCCTGCTGTGCCATCCACTGCCACATCATAAACCCGATCGTTGCCGTAAAGCCCACCGTTACGGTGAGGAAAATGGACAACAGCATCAACGTCTTGACGCTTATTTTTTTTCTTCGGACCATGGCGTCTTTCATTCTCATCTCCCGTAATATCGTGCATGTCGGGCAGGCACATATTCCTTATCGGATATTTTCTCCTCTTTCTGTAGAGCGTCAGGAATATTTAATTTAAATTTTGTTTCGTAAATCCAGTTAATTAGTGTGGATGCTTTTATTTTGTGCATTCAATCAAAATAGTGCTCGATAAAGCTCGTTATCGTCGTGTAGAAAGAGGATGCTAATAAATATAAAGTTGTAGAGGAGGATGGGATATGTACGGATTTATTGCGCGACAACCCATTTTTAACCCTGAGATGAAGACGGTGGCCTACGAGCTGCTGTTCAGAGATGGGATGACAAACCGTTTTCCGGATGTGTCGGCGGAATATGCCACCTCCAGGATGATCTCAGATCAGTTTTTATGCGTGCCGTCCCAGCGCATCGCCGGGGCACATACGTCGTTTATTAATTTCCCGTCGCGAATGGTCATAGACCGCAGTGGAGAAGCGCTGGATAAAGAAAGCGTGGTCATTGAGATCCTGGAAGATGCTGTGCCGGGAGCGGAGCTGTTGCAGGCCGTCAGGGAGATGAGTGCGGATGGTTATCAGTTTGCGCTTGATGATTTCACGCTTGCGCCAGAATGGGATGTTTTTTTACCCTATATTTCAATACTGAAGTTTGACGTCAGGAATTATACCTTAGCGCAAATTAAACAGTATCTGAAAGAGCGTAAACATTTAACCGGGCATATTAAATATCTCGCTGAAAAAATTGAGACTAAAGAGGAATTCAGCGAATACAGGGAAGAGGGATTCTCGCTGTTCCAGGGCTATTTTTTCTGCCGTCCGGAGGTCATTAAATATAAACGGCTATCGCAAAATCAGCTGGCGATTTTTCGGCTGCAAATGGAGGTCGGACGCAATAAACCCGATTTTCGGATCGTCGAGTCGTTGATTAAAACCGATCTCACGCTGTCCTATAAGATTATGCGCTACATGAAGCACACCGCATTTAAACATATCGGTGCCTGTAATTTCAGCAAGTTAACCCTGAGCGAAGTCCTCAGATACCTCGGGGAAAACCAGCTGAGACGGTTTGTTGCGGTCGTGGTCCTCGCCAGTGCGGGCAATGACACCGTCAGCGAGCTTTACCCGCTGAGCATGATGCGCGGCAAGTTCTGCGAACTGATCGCCGAGACGATGAACGAACCGACGCTGGCTGAAAATGCCTTCATGTGCGGCCTGTTTTCTCTGCTCGATACCCTCCTTGAGCTGCCGATGGCCGAGTTGATGAAGCAAATTGCGGTCCCGCAGAGCGTAAGCAATGCCCTGTGCCACCAGGAGGGACGGTTAGCCGATATGGTGAGCCTGTGCCGATACTATGAACAGCAGCAGTGGGACGAGGCGACCCGGGTTCGTCAGGCGCTGGGTCTGTCGGATGAGGATGTGGTTGAGGCGATGAGAAAGGCGACAATCTGGGCAGGGGAGAATGCGGTCAGTTAATCCTCCTCACGCCGTCCGGGCGGCGTGAGGAAGAACGCGATACCGTTACCGGCCCGCTTTTAATTTCTGGTAATACTCTTCGTAGAGGCGGCTGGCGTCACCGACATCGTTCTGCCATTCACCTTTGCTGATGGTTTCGGCATCCGGATAGAGCGATTTATCGTTAGCTACCTCAGGCTTCAGCAGCTTGCGTGCGGCGAGGTTTGGCGTCGGGTAGCCAATCGTCTCGGCAACCTGTTTCGCTACGTCCGGACGCAGCAGGAAGTTAATCAGCTTGTGCGCCCCTTCAGCGTTTTTCGCGTTGGCGGGGATCGCAAGGCTGTCCATCCAGAAGATCCCGCCTTCTTTCGGCCAGACCACCTCAAGCGGCGTACCGGCCTGGCGGGCGACATACGCGGAGCCGTTCCACACCATCCCCAGGTTCACTTCGCCTTCCATATACGGATTTGCCGGGTTATCAGAGTTGAACGCCGCCACGTTAGGCATCAGCTTTTTCAGCTCGTTATACGCCGCTTCAATCTCTTTCGGATCCGTCGTGTTGCCCGAGTAGCCCAGCTTGCGCAGCGCGACCTGGAACACTTCACGCGCGTCGTCGGTTAACAGCAGGCTACCCTTGTACTCTGGTTTCCAGAGATCGGCCCAGCTTGTCACCGTTTTTGGATCGACGGCCTCGCTGTTCACGCCGATCGCGGTTGCCCCCCAGATATACGGAATGGAGTAGTCGTTATTCGGGTCGAACGGCTTGTTGAGCATCTCAGGATCGAGGTTTGCAAAATTGGTTAGCTTCGTTTTGTCGATCTTCTGGATCATGCCCTCTTTGCGCATTTTGTCGACAAAGTAGGTGGAAGGCACGACCAGATCGTACGCGCCGTCTTTGTAGGTTTTCAGCTTGGCGTACATGGTTTCATTCGACTCGTAGGTCGAGTAGATAACCTTGATGCCCGTTTCCTTTGTGAACTGTTCCAGCAGGCCCGGCGGCACGTACTCGGTCCAGTTGTAGAAGTAGAGCGTTTTGCTGTCATCAGCGTGCGCGGCACCCATGCCAAGCACCAGCGCCGCAGCGGCGAGCATTTTTTTCATTTCATTGTCCCCTGAGATTTTGTTTTATCACGAGCAATAACCTGGCTGGCAATCACCAGAACCAGCGAAAACACCAGCAGAATGGTCGCCAGCGCGTTCACCTCCGGTGAGACGCCGACTTTCACCATTGAATAGATCTTCAACGGCAGAATTTCATAGCTCGGACCGGTGACGAAGGAGGACACGACCACGTCATCCATCGACAGGGTGAAGCTAAGTAGCCATCCGGCCGCCACGGCGGGCATCGCCAGAGGCAGGATGATTTTGCGCAGGATGATCATCTCGCTGGCACCCAGATCTTTCGCCGCCTCCAGCATGCGCACGTCGAACCCTTTCAGGCGCGCGAAAACGGTCACCACCACAAACGGCAGGCAGAAGGTGATGTGCGAGAACAGCAGCGACCAGAAGCCAAGCTGTACGCCCAGCAGCATAAACAGCACCAGCAGCGAAATGGCCATCACGATGTCCGGCGACATCATCACCACAAACAGCATGCCGCTGACGAACGGTTTGCCGCGAAAGCGATAGCGGTAGAGCGCCACGGCGGTGAGCGAGCCAATCAGCGTCGCGAAGGTGGCGGAGAAGATCGCCATCGTCAGCGAGTGCTGCGCGGCCTGCAGCAGGCTATCGTTGTTCATCAGCAGGCTGTACCAGTTGGTGGTAAAGCCCTGCCAGTTAATCCCGAAGCGTGAGCTGTTAAACGAGTTCACGATCAAAATAACGATCGGGATATACAGGTAAGCGTAAATGGCGGTCATAAAACCGCCGCGAAGCAGTCGACCGATCATTCGAGTTCCACCTTCTTGTTCAGCAGCCGTGAAGCGCGCCAGTAGACCAGCAGCATCAGGCCCATGACCACCGTCAGCGTAATGCTCGTCGCGGACCCGAACGGCCAGTCGCGGATGTTCAGGAACTGGCTCTTGATTACGTTACCGATCAGCAGGTTTTTCGCGCCGCCCATCAGATCCGACACGTAGAACAAACCCATCGCCGGGAGCATTACCAGCAGACAGCCCGCGATAATGCCGGGCATGGTCAGCGGGATAATAATGCGGATGAAGGTCTGCATCTTATTAGCGCCCAGATCTTTTGCCGCCTCCAGCAGCGGTTTATCCAGCTTCTCGATGCTGGAGTAGAGCGGCATAACCATAAACGGCAGCAGGATATAGACCAGGCCGACAATCACCGCGCTCGGGGTAAACATGATGCGGATCGGCGTATCAATCACTCCCAGCCACAGCAGAAACTCGTTGAGATAGCCTTTAGTGCTAAGGAAGATCTTCAGCCCGTAGATGCGGATTAACGAGTTGGTCCAGAAGGGAACAATCAGTAAAAACAGCAGCAGGGGCCGCACCTTTTGCGGCAGGCCCGCGAGGAACCATGCGAAAGGATACCCCAGCACTAGACAGGCAAGGGTGGCAATCAGCGCCATGTTGAGCGAGTGCAGCAGCACGTCAAAATAGAGCGGATCGAGCAGGCGCGCGTAGTTGTCCAGCGTAAAGACCAGCGAAACGAAGCTAGCGTCGTCGCGGGTCAGAAAGCTGGTGGCAACGATCATCAGGTTGGGCAAAAAGACAAACAGCACAAGCCAACCGACGATCGTGGCAATCGCCACATTCTGGAATTTACTTGTGTTCTTCATCAGCCAGCACAACCTCCCAGCTTTCTACCCAGTTGATAACCATTTTCTGGTCGAGAGAGTGGTCGAAGTCAGGGTCGTCTTCGTTAAAGAACTCGCTGACCATCACCATTTTGCCGTTCTCCAGCTCGACAACGGACTCCAGCGTCATCCCTTTGTAGTTGCGCTCGCGGATATAGCCGATTAACCCTTCGGCCTCGGTATTGCCGTGAATTTCATCGACGCGCAGATCTTCCGGGCGCAGCAGAACGTTGAGCTTTTGTCCCTTTTCGACGGGGAAAGTCACCGTGATATTGCACTCGCGTCCTTCGACGCTGGCGCGCACGCGCTGGTCGTCCAGACGCTCAATCACCGTGGCGTCGAAGATATTGATCTCGCCAATGAAGCTGGCGACAAACAGATTCTTCGGCTCTTCGTAGATTTCGCGCGGCGTGCCGTCCTGCTCGATTTTGCCGTCGCGCATCACCACGATGCGGTCGGACATGGTCAGGGCCTCTTCCTGATCGTGGGTAACGAAGACAAAGGTAATGCCGAGCTTGCGCTGCAGGGCTTTGAGCTCGTTCTGCATCTGCTTGCGCAGCTTGTAATCCAGCGCCGAGAGGGATTCATCCAGCAGGAGCAGGCGAGGCTTGTTGACGACGGCGCGGGCGATGGCCACGCGCTGCTGCTGGCCGCCGGAAAGCTGATGGGGTTTACGCTGGGCAAACGTCTCAAGCTGCACCATGCGCAGGGCGTCGGTGACGCGCGGTTCGATCTCGTTCGCCGGTGTTTTTTGCATCCGCAGGCCAAACGCCACGTTTTCAAACACGGTCATGTGCGGGAACAGGGCGTAGCTCTGAAAGACGGTATTGACGTGGCGATCTTCGGCAGGAACCCGGGTGATGTCCTGGTTTTCAAGATGGATATGGCCGTTATCGACGCTTTCCAGCCCGGCGATAAGGCGCAGTACGGTTGTTTTGCCGCAGCCCGAGGGGCCAAGCAGCGTCAGAAACTCACCGTCATTGATGGTCAGAGTGAGGTCGGAAATAACGTCTTTACCATCAAAACTTTTACGAATTCGTTCCAGTTGCACCAGCGGTGAACGTGAACGGGATTGTGTATTCAATTTTTGCGCTGTCCCATATAGACGCCTCAGGCAGCAGACTGAAGCGGGGTTTGTGTGTAACCACCTTGGTGACTCGTAATGAGGGCGGACATTCTACGGCAATCCCCTGCAATCGCCAATCCTTGTCACTGATTCATAAGCTACATTAACTAACGCATAACGATATAAACGGAATCTATGGTCACTCCCGTTTTTGCAACACCGATTTTGACGACAAGTTGGCTTGCTTGAATCTATCCGGCGTCTGAATGGGATTTTATTCCCGCGCCTTGATGAGTTCCGCGCCTGATGAACCTCCAGAAAATATACGGCTTCAATGAGCCTTTCCGTTTTACAGGTTCCTCAACAGGCCGGTGGGCCGTTAGTATCATCAATATCAGTATTCGCAAAACCAGATCAGTAATTCTTTAAACCGGTGTATTTCTGCCGTTATGCTACATAAGTTTGCTGTCGTGCCGTTAGGGCCCAGGCTATTCTGGCCAGCTTGTTTGCCAGAGCACAAGTGACGACAAAGTTGCTTTTCCGGCACAGTAAATCCCTGACCCAATCGGCCAATTTGCCAGACTGGTGTTCCAGTTTTTGTATGAATACCCTGGCACATTGAACCAAAAAAGTTCGGATCTTTTTATTACCTCGCTTACTAATTCCCAGCAATGTCGTCCTACCTCCCGTGCTGTACTGCCGAGGTACAAGCCCTGTTGCCGCCGCAAAGTCACGGCTGCTGGCGTACTGCTTCCCGTCGCCAATCTCAGTTGAAATAGTACTCGCTGTCAGTGTTCCGACGCAGGGAATGCTCAGCAAGCGCTGTCCAACCTCATCTTCGTCCAACTTTCGTTTCAACTGGGATTCCAAATCTTTAATCTGCTCAACAAGATAGTGATAATGCTGTTGTAATTTCAGCAATAACTGGCTGAGGTAAAGAGGCAAACTATTATCCTCAAGAATGGTACTCAGTCGGCTAATAACGGCAGCTCCTCGGGGAACGCTAATGCCAAATTCCAGCAGAAAAGCATGCATTTGATTGGTTGTTTTTACCTTATCCTGAACCAGGGATTCACGGACACGATGCAGAGCCCGCATTGCCTGCTGAGATTCCGTTCTGGGCTGCACAAAACGCATAGACGGACGCGATGCAGCTTCACAAATAGCTTCGGCGTCGACAAAGTCGTTTTTATTGCTTTTAACGAACGGGCGGACAAATTGTGGTGATATCAGCTTTGGGGAATGCCCCAACTCTTCCAACTTGCGTGCCATAAAGTGAGAACCGCCACAGGCTTCCATTGCGATGGTTGTAGCGGGGCATGTCGCCAAAAATTCGATCAACTTTGGCCGGGTAAATTTTTTACGGTAAACAGCCTTCCCGCGACGATCCTGGCAATGAATATGGAAAGAGTTTTTACCCAGATCGATACCAATGAGCGCAATGTTTTCCATGATAGTTCTCCGAATGAAAGCCTGTCCTCAGCATAGTACCGGGAAGGAGGGAGTGACCATCTCATTAAATATTCTCGTTTGCGGGATAAAAGTGACCTGACGCAATATTTGCGTTTTGATGCTTATTGATAATGTTGTCACAAAAAGTGAGGGTGACTGCATGGATAAATTACTTGAGCGTTTTTTACAGTACGTTTCGCTGGATACCCAATCTAAGCCGGGTGTTCGCCAGGTGCCGAGCACCGAAGGCCAGTGGAAGTTGTTAAACCTGCTGAAAGAGCAGCTTGACGCCATGGGGCTGGTCAACGTCACGTTAAGCGAAAAAGGCACTGTGATGGGAACGCTGCCGGCGAATGTCCAGGGTGATATTCCCGCGATTGGCTTTATCTCCCATGTCGACACCTCTCCGGATTTTAGCGGTAAACATGTGAACCCGCAGATTGTGGAAAATTACCGCGGTGGCGACATTGCGCTGGGCATTGGTGACGAAGTGCTCTCGCCGGTGATGTTCCCGGTACTGCATCAGCTGCTGGGCCAGACGCTGATCACCACCGACGGTAAAACGCTGCTGGGGGCGGATGACAAGGCGGGGATCGCGGAGATCATGACCGCGCTGGCGGTGCTGAAGGGCAAAAATATCCCGCACGGGGATATCCGCGTGGCCTTTACGCCGGACGAAGAGGTGGGCAAGGGCGCGAAGCACTTCGACGTGGAGGCCTTTAACGCGCAGTGGGCCTATACCGTTGACGGCGGCGGCGTCGGTGAACTGGAGTATGAAAACTTCAATGCCGCGTCTGTCACCATCAAAATTGTCGGCAACAACGTTCATCCCGGCTCGGCGAAAGGCGTCATGGTGAACGCGCTGTCGCTGGCGTCGCGAATTCATGCGGAAGTCCCGGCGGAAGAGAGCCCTGAACAGACCGAAGGGTATGAAGGTTTCTATCACCTGACCAGCATCAAAGGCACCGTGGACAGCGCGCAGATGCACTACATCATCCGCGATTTCGACCGCAAAGCCTTTGAGGCGCGCAAGAGCAAGATGATGGAGATCGCGAAGAAGGTCGGTAAAGGATTACACCCAGATTGCTATATTGAGCTGATCATTGAAGACAGCTATTACAACATGCGCGAGAAGGTGATGGCGCATCCGCATATTCTCGATATTGCCCAGCAGGCGATGCGCGACTGCGATATTGAACCGCAGCTGAAGCCGATTCGCGGCGGCACCGACGGTTCTCAGCTGTCGTTTATGGGGCTGCCGTGCCCGAACCTGTTTACCGGTGGCTACAACTACCATGGCAAGCATGAGTTTGTGACGCTGGAAGGGATGGAAAAAGCGGTGAAGGTGATAGTGCGGATAGCGGAGTTAACCGCGAAGCGGTAAGAAAAAGCCCGGTGGCGCTACGCTTACCGAGCCTACGATCGGAATGTAGGCCGGGTAAGGCGAAGCCGCCACCCGGCAAATATCACGACTCAGTCCTCAAAGAACCAGTACCCGCTGTTGACCAGCGCGGCCAGCATCGCGAGGAAGGAAGGATCTTCCAGCGCATCGCCAAAGGTGTCGGCAGTGAGCACCAGATGGCTGGCAATGGCTTCCAGCGCCGGGCGGTGCGGAGAGTCCAGCTTCTCGCCGTTGACGAACACCTCTTCACCAATGCGCAGCACGCGCAACCCGCCCAGACGCGTCAGCTTATCGCCCTGCTGAAGCGCATCATAAATCTCGTCAGCCTGATACGGCGGCTCCGGCGGCGCAACGTCCAGCTCATGACGAGACTGGCTGATAAACTCACCAAACCACTGTTTGAAGTGCTCCGGCTCGTTGATCAAATCCAGCATCATGCCGCGCAGCTTATCGAGTTCTTCTGGCAGAATATCCGCCGGATGCTCGCGCGCAGGCACATCAGGGTCGCTGTAACGATAGCTGCCCAGCTCGCGCTGCAGAACATAGTCGGCAAATCCGCTGATCATCTCGCGGCCGCTCGGCGCGCGGAACCCCACGGAATAGTTGAGTGAGTTTTCCAGGGAGTAGCCTTCGTGAGGGAATCCCGGCGGGATGTAGAGAATATCACCCGGCTCCAGCTCTTCGTCGATAATCCCTTCAAACGGGTCAACCTGAAGCAGGTCAGGATGCGGGCAGTGCTGCTTCATCGGCACTTTTTCGCCCACGCGCCAGCGGCGGCGGCCCGTACCCTGAATGATGAACACGTCGTACTGGTCAAGATGTGGACCTACGCCGCCGCCCGGCACGGAGAAAGAGATCATCAGATCGTCCATGCGCCAGTCGGGCAGGGCGCGGAACGGACGCATTAGCGCGGCAGTCGGCTCGTGCCAGTGGTTGACCGCCTGCACCAGCAGCGACCAGTTGTTTTCACCGAGGTGATCGTAGCTTTCGAAAGGACCGTGGCTAACCTGCCATTTCCCGTCCTGGTGGCTGACCAGACGGCTGTCGACTTCGTTTTCCATGGCCAGACCTGCCAGCTCGTCAGGCGAGATAGGGTCGACAAAATTGCTGAATCCGCGTTTCAGAACCACCGGGCGTTTTTGCCAGTAACGTTCAATAAACTCGGGCCAGTTAAGCGTTAAGTGATAATCCATAATTTTTTTATTCCGCAGGCTCTTACTGACTCGGATTATAACGGAAGCTCAGTCCCCCGGCTGCGAGATCCTCGCATTTTTCACATAACGGGTTAACTATCGTTCAATGTGGGCTGCTGGCGACCAAAAATAACCTCCATTCTGGCGCCGCCCAGCAGGCTTTCACTGGTTTCTATTTTCCCGTCGTACTGGTCGACAATCTCACGGGCGACGGCCAATCCTACGCCTTGGCCAGGACGTAGCGTATCGGCGCGCTGACCGCGATCGAACACCACGT
Source organism: Enterobacter sp. QK-SA4 (assembly GCF_056856775.1). NCBI lineage: Bacteria > Pseudomonadati > Pseudomonadota > Gammaproteobacteria > Enterobacterales > Enterobacteriaceae > Enterobacter > Enterobacter sp. QK-SA4. The sequence goes on along the minus strand of NZ_JBXFXH010000007.1, from coordinate 2,900,205 downwards.
CACGCTTATTGCGCGGGATGCCCGGACCATCATCCTCAACGATAATATGCAGTTCGGTTTCCGTCTGACGCGCAGACACTTCCACGAACTCCAGGCAGTATTTGCAGGCGTTATCCAGCAGGTTACCCATCACTTCCATGAAATCATTTTTTTCACCCACAAAGCTTATCTCTGGCGAGATATCGAGGCTGATGTTCACCCCTTTACGCTGATACACCTTGTTGAGGGCGGACGTGAGGTTATCCAGAAGCGGGGCTACCGGGTGCAGCTCGCGGCTCAGAAGCGCGCTGCCGGAACGCATGCTGGCGCGGTGCAGGTAATAGCCAATTTGCTGGGAAATACGGCTGATCTGCTCCAGCATCACCGGCTCGGCATCATCGACGCTCAGCTTCGAACTGCGCATTGAACGCAGGGTACTTTGCATGACGGCCAGCGGAGTTTTCAGGCTGTGGGTCAGGTCGGTAAGGGTGGTACGGTATTTATCGTAGCGTTCGCGTTCACTTTTCAGCAAGCGGTTGAGGTTACGCACCAGGCTGGTGAGCTCACGGGTGGTTTCCGGGTTCAGCTTCTCGCGATGATGTTCTTCCAGCTCACGAACCTCTTTCGCCAGTGATTCAATGGGGCGCAAGCTCCACCACGCCGCCACCCACAGCAGCGGGATCACCAGCAGGAGATTCGCAGCCAGAACGTAGATGAACCAGCTCCAGACCATATAAGAACGCTTCAGCTCGACCGGAATGGTGTCGATCACCACGATGGTCAGCTGCGGCATGTTCAGCGTCGCTGGATAGAGGTTGATCGCGACGGAGTGCGTCATCTCCGTCTCGGCGTTGTCGGCGCGGATCTCGTTCAGCTTTTGCTGCAGGGAGCGATCTTCATGGATCAGCGAGCTGGTGGTGTTGAGATCGGCTTCAATTTCGTGAAATCCGTTGGTTTTGAGCCATTCCGGACGAATGCTTTTGACCAGCCAGGGAATATCACGCTGCGCCCACAGTAATTTCCCCTTTTCGTTATAAATCAGGGCCAGCGTTGGACTCTGCTGGTTGAGGTTTTCCGGCATTTCGACGGTGATTTGGTTGTTTTCCCACTTCGCCAGGGTATAAAACAGATTGCTTTCGCCACGCAACAGCCGAAAGGTGGTTTTATCAAAGCTGACGCTGTAGCCCACCAGGGCGACCATGCCGTAGGAGAGCGACAGCACCAGCACGACGGCAGCCGTGGCCAGTAAGAAACGAACCCGCAGCGAGAGGGGCAGTATGTGGCGTAAAATCCCTCTCATTTAGCGTAATTCGAACAGGTAGCCCTGGCCACGGACGGTGGTAATCACATCCTGCGGATACTGCGCCTGAATTTTCTTACGCAAACGCCCCATCAGCACGTCAATGGTATGGCTCTCGCGCAGTTCAGCATCAGGGTAAAGCTGGAGCATTAAGGAATCTTTGCTCACCACTTTGCCATTGTTACGGATCAGCGTTTCCATGATGGTGTATTCGAAGGCGGTGAGCTTAATCACTTCATCATTGATCGCTAATTCCCGGCGGGAGAGATCGACCTGGAATGGCGGGATGGAAATAACCTGTGAAGCCAGCCCGCTGTTGCGGCGTAACAGCGCCTGCATGCGCGCCGCCACCTCTTCAATATGAAACGGCTTGGTGACGTAATCGTCTGCACCCGCGCTGAGCACTTCAACCTTATCCTGCCAGCCTTCACGGGCGGTCAGAACCAGAACCGGCAGGGAGACATCGTGGCTGCGCCAGCGGCGAATTAGCGACAGACCGTCTTCGTCAGGCAACCCTAAATCGACAATGGCGATATCCGGCAGGTGTTCATTGAGATAATAATCGGCTTCTTTTGCATCTTCAGCATCGTCCACCTGATGTCCCATCTCCTGAAGCTGAACCTTCAGGTGATGGCGTAGTAATGCGTTATCCTCAACAACCAGTACGCGCATCATCTCTTCTCCCTAAAAAATTGGTATGAATAGTTTAACGCTGATTATGTTGTTGTGGGGATAAACATTGAGTAAACCGGGGAAAAGCATCCCCCTTTTCGGGCGAAAAGGGGGAGAGGGGCGTTACTTCAGCTCGTCGACCATAGTGATGGCGCGGCCAATGTAGTTCGCCGGTGTCATCGCCTTCAGGCGCGTTTTCTCTTCTTCCGGCAGCGCCAGACCGTCGATAAACTGCTTCATGCCTTCGGCGTCAACGCGTTTTCCGCGGGTTAGCTCTTTCAGCTTCTCGTACGGTTTTTCGATACCGTAACGGCGCATCACGGTCTGGATTGGCTCCGCCAGCACTTCCCAGTTGTGGTCCAGCTCGTCCAGCAGACGGTCACGGTTCACTTCCAGTTTGCTCACGCCTTTCAGGGTGGACTGGTACGCGATCAGCGCGTAGCCAATGCCCACGCCCAGGTTACGCAGTACGGTGGAGTCGGTCAGGTCGCGCTGCCAGCGGGATACCGGCAGTTTGCTCGCCATATGCTGCAGCACGGCGTTCGCCAGTCCCAGGTTGCCTTCGGAGTTTTCGAAGTCGATTGGGTTTACCTTGTGCGGCATGGTGGAAGAGCCGATTTCACCGGCGATAGTTTTCTGCTTGAAGTGGTTCAGGGCGATGTAGCCCCACACGTCACGATCGAAGTCGATCAGGATGGTGTTGAAGCGGGCGATGCAGTCAAACAGTTCCGCGATGTAGTCATGCGGCTCGATCTGGGTGGTGTATGGGTTCCACTGAATGCCCAGAGATGTCACGAACTCTTCGCTGAACTGGTGCCAGTCCACTTCCGGATAGGCGGCGATGTGGGCGTTATAGTTGCCAACGGCACCGTTGATTTTGCCGAGGATCTCAACCTGCTCCAGCTGACGGTACTGGCGCTCCATGCGGTACGCGACGTTCGCCATCTCTTTACCCATCGTGGATGGGGTGGCTGGCTGGCCGTGGGTACGGGAGAGCAGCGGAATGTCGCGGTATTCCACGGACAGCGCTTTTACCGCGTCGATGATTTTACGCCAGTAAGGCAGCACCACCTCTTTACGCGCGGTGGAGAGCATCAGCGCGTGAGAGAGGTTGTTGATGTCTTCAGAGGTACAGGCGAAGTGAATGAACTCAGACACGGCGTGCAGCGCAGGGACGCTTTCCACTTTCTCTTTCAGGAAGTACTCAACCGCTTTCACGTCGTGGTTGGTGGTGCGTTCGATGGTTTTAATGCGCGCGGCGTCTTGTTCGCTAAACTCGGCAACGATTTTATCAAGGTAATCGTTTGCCTTTTCGTCAAAAGCAGGAACTTCCTTGATTGCTGCCTGGGCGGCCAGCTTTTGCAGCCAGCGTACTTCAACCTGAACACGGAACTTCAGCAAACCATATTCGCTGAAGATCCCGCGCAGCGCGCTGACTTTATCGCCGTAGCGTCCATCGACAGGGGATACGGCGGTCAGTGAGGATAATTCCATAATTCGCAACTCCGGGAGGTTAACAATGAGCAAGAATTTGTTTTGCCTGAGTGGTCAGGCGATTACGAGAAAACATTAACTGCAGGCGGCCACCGCCCACCTGGTGCCACAGCACGGCGGCGCGGATACCTGCCAGCAGGGACGCGCGCACTTTCGCCTGTACCTGCGGACTTTGCAGCACGGCAGGGGATCCGGTGACCTGAATACGCGGGCCCAGCGGGCTGATGACGTCAACATAAATGCCGGCCATAGCGCTCAGCAGCGTTTCCGACTGCAGGTCAAAATGGTCGAGCTGACGCTGCAGCCCGGCAATGCGATCGCCCAGCGTATTCATTGCGCCTTTTGCGGCGTTCAGCTTACGTTCCAGCACCATCAGGCTTAACGTGTAGCGGGTCAGCTCCGCGTTTAATCCCTGACGGCTGCTGGCGTTAAGCACGCCCAGCAGAGTTTCAAGACCGAGACGAAGATTGGTTTCACTGCCGCCGAACACGCCCAGGGTCGAGCCGGGGTTGAGATCGATAACGCTGTTCAGCGAAACGTGCAGGGCGTCAGCGTCGCAATGACCCTGATGCGCCAGCTGTTGCACCAGACGGGCTGACTGGCAAATTCCCGCCAGCGCCAGGGTGATGTCATAGTAGTTCTTCGCCACACGGTCTCCTTTATGTGTGAATCGTATTAAACAGCAGGCAGCGGCAGGCGCTGTTCAATGATCCCGCCGCCCAGACAGATTTCGCCGCTGTAGAAGACAGCAGACTGACCCGGGGTAACGGCGGCGACCGGCTCGTCGAAACGCACGTCAATACGATCGTCATCGAGCGCGGTAATGGTGCATGGAATATCGGTCTGACGGTAGCGTGTTTTCACCGTGCAGCGCAGCGTGCCTTTCAGCGGCTCACGATCGACCCAGTGCAGCTGCTGCGCAATAAGTCCAACGGACATCAGACGCGGATGATCGTGTCCCTGGGCAACAACCAGAATATTGTTTTCGACGTCTTTGTCGACAACATACCATGGATCTTCGCTACCTTCTTTGGTCCCGCCAATACCCAGGCCTTTACGCTGGCCGAGCGTGTGGTACATCAGCCCCTGATGCTGGCCAATCTCTTCCCCGTCGACGGTGACAATTTTACCCGGCTGAGCAGGCAGGTAACGTCCCAGGAAATCGCGGAATTTGCGCTCGCCGATGAAGCAGATGCCGGTAGAGTCTTTTTTCTTCGCGGTGATCAGATCCAGCTCTTCGGCGATTTTACGTACCTGCGGCTTTTCCAGCTCGCCGACCGGGAACAGGCTCTGGGCGATTTGCTCGTGGCTCAGCGTATAGAGGAAATAGCTTTGATCTTTGTTGCCGTCCAGACCGCGCAGCAGCTGGCTTTTGCCATTCACGTCTGCACGGCGCACGTAGTGACCGGTCGCAATATAGTCTGCACCCAAATCTTCTGCGGCGAATTCCAGGAAGGCCTTAAATTTGATCTCTTTGTTGCACAGAATATCCGGGTTCGGCGTGCGGCCCGCTTTGTACTCTTCGAGGAAGAGTTCAAAAACGTTATCCCAGTATTCTGCGGCAAAGTTAACGGTGTGCAGCTCAATGCCGAGCTTATCGCATACGGCCTGCGCGTCGGCGAGATCCGCTGCGGCGGTGCAGTATTCCTCGCCATCATCTTCCTCCCAGTTCTTCATGAACAGGCCCTCCACCTTATAGCCCTGTTGCTGTAACAGGTAGGCGGAAACGGAGGAATCGACACCGCCGGACATGCCGACGATCACTTTTTTCTGGCTGTTATCTGACATGGAATACTCACGACATTGAACTTCAAGGCGGCGTATTCTATCACGCCCCCCCACCATTGGCACCCTCTGTAAACGGCCAGTTAAATGCGCCGATAACATCCAGCGGCAGGCGTGCGCCTGACTGCCAGCAGCGAATGCTTTCCGCAACCAGCGGCGAGCGCAGGTTTGGCGCGTTCAGGATCTCGTCGGCAGTGACCCACAGACAGCGGTCGATATCGTCGTCCTGCGGCTCTGTGGCGCACGTTTCGCTAAGCTCAACGGCGAATAAAAAGCGCAGGAAGGGCGTGTGGTCAGGTGCGATCCACTGATGCATGCGGATGAGGTGCTGAGGCTCAGCGTGAATGCCGGTCTCTTCCCACAGCTCGCGTTTCGCTGCCTGCAGCAGGGTCTCATTGGCTTCAAGGTGTCCGGCAGGCTGGTTCCACAGCGCTTTGCCGTTAATGCTCTCTTCGACAACAAGGAATTTACCCCGGGCGTGGACCACGCAGGCAACCGTGACATGAGGTTTAAACATAGTGACTCCTTAAGGGGTAACGTCGCGCCATTCGCCGTTTGCCAGCGTTTCCAGGGTGTAGCTGCCCATGGCGTAGCGAATCAGACGCAGGGTAGGGAAGCCGACGTGTGCGGTCATGCGCCGAACCTGGCGGTTGCGGCCTTCATAAAGGGTTATTTTGAGCCAGCTTGTTGGAATGGATTTGCGTTCGCGAATCGGCGGGTTGCGCGGCCAAAGCCACTCCGGTTCATTCACGCGTTCAATACCCGCCGGCAGGGTTGGGCCGTCGTTCAACGTCACGCCGCTGCGTAGCGCTGCCAGCGTCGCGTCATCCGGCTCGCCTTCCACCTGGACGAAGTAAATTTTGCCGGTGCGTTTGCCCGGCTGCGTGAGCTTCGCCTGCAATGCGCCGTCGTTGGTTAAGACCAGAAGGCCTTCGCTGTCGCGGTCCAGGCGCCCGGCCGCGTAGACGCCCTGAACAGGGATATAATCCTTCAGCGTGCTGCGTCCGGCTTCATCGGTAAACTGAGGCAAAACATCGTAGGGTTTATTGAACAAAATAACCCGCTTCGGCTGGGTTTCCTGCGGTCTTCTGGCGGCTTGTCGCGAGCTGAATCGCTCAACCCGGTGTTTTGTAAAAGAAGTTTTCTTCATGGTATTTTCAGGCGTTATCAATTGCCGCATTATAGCCTAATAACGAAGACCTTTCATGGCGCAGGACAATCAGGTACTATCGAAGGGCTCATTACAATTTATTAACATAAGATCAGTAACAACCAGAAGCGCTCGAAGGAGAGGTTAATGGAAAGCAAAGTAGTTGTTCCGGCGGAAGGTAAAAAGATCACCCTGCAAAACGGCAAGATTAACGTTCCTCACAATCCGATTATCCCGTTCATCGAAGGTGACGGTATCGGTGTAGACGTTACCCCGGCGATGCTGAAAGTGGTTGATGCCGCTGTTGAGAAAGCCTACAAAGGCGAGCGTAAAATTTCCTGGATGGAAATTTACACCGGTGAGAAATCTACTCAAGTTTATGGCCAGGACGTCTGGCTGCCAGCAGAAACGCTGGATCTGATCCGCGACTACCGCGTTGCTATTAAAGGCCCACTGACGACGCCAGTTGGCGGCGGTATCCGTTCCCTGAACGTGGCACTGCGTCAGGAGCTGGACCTGTACGTGTGTCTGCGTCCGGTTCGTTACTATCAGGGCACCCCAAGCCCGGTTAAGCACCCTGAACTGACCGATATGGTTATCTTCCGCGAAAACTCAGAAGACATCTACGCGGGTATCGAATGGAAAGCGGACTCTGCTGACGCAGAAAAAGTGATTAAATTCCTGCGCGAAGAGATGGGCGTGAAGAAAATTCGCTTCCCTGAGCATTGCGGTATCGGCATCAAGCCATGCTCTGAAGAGGGTACTAAACGTCTGGTGCGTGCGGCTATCGAATACGCGATCACCAACGACCGTGACTCTGTGACCCTGGTTCACAAAGGCAACATCATGAAGTTCACCGAAGGCGCGTTCAAAGACTGGGGCTACCAGTTGGCGAAAGAAGAGTTCGGTGGTGAGCTGATCGACGGTGGCCCATGGCAGAAAATTAAGAACCCGAACACTGGCAAAGAGATCATCATTAAAGATGTGATCGCCGATGCGTTCCTGCAGCAGATCCTGCTGCGTCCTGCAGAATACGACGTAATTGCCTGTATGAACCTGAACGGTGACTACATCTCTGACGCCCTGGCTGCTCAGGTTGGCGGTATCGGTATCGCCCCTGGCGCGAACATCGGTGACGAGTGCGCTCTGTTCGAAGCGACCCACGGCACTGCACCAAAATACGCGGGTCAGGACAAAGTGAACCCAGGCTCTATCATCCTGTCCGCAGAGATGATGCTGCGTCATATGGAATGGTTCGAAGCCGCAGACCTGATCGTTAAAGGTATGGAAGGCGCGATCAACGCGAAAACCGTAACCTATGACTTCGAACGTCTGATGGAAGGCGCTAAGCTGCTGAAATGCTCAGAGTTTGGCGACGCGATTATCGCGAACATGTAATCCAGATTCTGGGTTAAACAAGAGCGGGGGCCTGAGGGTTCCCGTTTTTTTTGCCTCTGCCTGAGGGAGACAATACGATGTTAGCCACCGTCCTTATCGCTGTCGTTGCATTCATCCATCTCTACATTCTTGTGCTGGAAATGTTCCTGTGGAATACCAAAACAGGGCACAAGGCCTTTAATCTGCGTCCTGATTTTGCGCGCGAGACCCGCGTGCTGGCCGCAAACCAAGGGTTGTATAACGGTTTTCTGGCGGCCGGTCTGCTCTGGAGCCTCTGGCTCGGCGAAAAGGGTATTCAGGTGGCCATCTTCTTCCTGACCTGCGTATTAATCGCCGGGCTCTTTGGCGCAGCCACCGCCAGCCGAAAAATTTTGTATGTCCAGGCCGCGCCCGCTCTCGCAGCGCTGCTTGCGTTACTCATCTGAAGCAATGCTTTGGTTGAGATTAGGCGTCCGATATACTGATGGCTTTACCCGTAAAGATTAGCGACGAGACAGTTATGAACAACGATATCCCACTGAAATATTATGACATTGCCGATGAGTACGCGACGGAAGCCGCAGAGCCCGTCGCTGACTCAGAGCGCGACGCGCTGGCACATTATTTCCAGCTGCTGCTCACCCGTTTATCGAATAATGAGGAGATTAGCGAGGAAGCCCAGCAGGAGATGGCCGCTGAGGCCGGGATCCGTGCGGGTCGCATCGATGATATTGCGAACTTCCTCAATCAGTGGGGAAATGAATAGTCTGCTTCAAAAGCCGTTATGCTGATGCTTTGCGATACAGCTTAGCATCACGCTATCGGACCACATGCATTTTTTCCGCAGAATATGCGACGCGGGGGCGTCTATAAACAGCGCGAAAATAACGGTCAGACAAAAGAGTACCACTGGGAATAGTAAGGATAATTTCACGTTTTTAACCAAAATATGAGTGTGCTTCAGGGTAATCTACCGTCTGAATGTGACGACTATATGTTTTTGCGTAAAAAATAGAAATGCCCGACTGGAAAAAAACGGACGCGCAAGGCTTCGGATTACGGTGCGACCCCGGTGAGTCGCTTCGCCAGCTCGCTTCGGGTGAGCGCTTTTGAAAAATACCATCCCTGAATCAGCGCATCGGGATATCTGCTTGCTATAAAGCGATATTGAATTTCATTTTCCACGCCCTCGAAAACAAGCGTTTTATTCAATCTTGCAAGGGCATCGCTGAAGATTACAAAGATGTTTTGCTTATAATGCTCGCTGATGCCGTCCACCAGCGACTTATCGATTTTGATTTCATCATATTCAAGCAGCGAAAGGCGGGCGAGGTTCGAGTTCTGCACGCCAAAATCATCTATTGATATTTTAACGCCGAGTGATTTCAGCTCCTGACAGAATCCCTCGAGGATATCTGCCGTGGAAACGGCTTTCTCAGAGAGTTCGACCTTCATCAGGGAAAGGGGAAGGTGATTGGCAAAACACGCACGGCGCAAAATGGTAATGAACTGTCCATCTTCAATTTCCTTGTGCCCAACGTTTATTGAGACTATCAGCTGGTGTTTTATCGCCAGAGGGGCAATTTCGGAAAGGGATTTTTCGATAATATTACTGTAATATTTTTTATACAGGCCGATCTTCTTAATTAATGGGATAAACAGCTCCGGAGAGACGTCCCCGTGCTTTTGATCGCGCCATCTCGACAGAACTTCGACGCCCACGATTTTTTGATCGTGAATGCGAATAATGGGCTGATAGTTAACGCTGATGGTATTCGTGATGACGGCTTTTATCAGCGTACGTTCCAGAGAAAAACGGTCTTCATAGATACGGAAGATAAATAACGTTATCGCAATCCAGATAAAACAGAGAATGACTGCGAGATGCGCAAAGATAAACGGAGGCAACGAGGCCAGCCCGGCGTCGTGATGCTTCACGATGACGCACAGGTCCCAGAAGGTGCTGCACTGTGTCAGAGTCAGGGTAAACAACGTCGAATGCAGCCAGCTCTGCTGATTTAGCTCCGTGGCGGCCGAAAAAAAGACTCTGCCGAAGTCTTTGGTGGTAGCACTGAGCGAATAGCTTGCGGTAACCGGGGTGAATTTATCGTAAGCATAGCGGGAGGTGAAGATAATAATATTATTATAAATTGCCGCATTGCCCGTGAAAAAGTCTTTTCTCGAAAACTGGGCCAGGAGAAAGCCCCTCGGCGTTTTATGCAGTTCTGCAGGAAGTGCAACGGGCGTCGCGAGTTTTCCCCAAAAAGCGGTACAGACAATTTTTCCCTTCTCAATATAGCCGATATCGGCAAAATAAAGATTATTAAGCTTAATTTGTCTGTAGCGATCGAGGCTGGTTTTATCACATCCCTGCGTCGTGATGCTTTTGAGACCCAGCGCCACGCTTTGGGACACGTCTTCTGAATAATGTAAAAGGGTACGGGATATTTCACGCTGTTTGCTCTTCTGCTGACCGATGATTACAACATTGACCGCATAAAGAGACAGGAAGACCAGAAGCGTTGAAGCAATAGCAACGGCAATGAGCTTTTTCATTTTCCAGTTATCCAGTCCGCTCCCTGATTTCACAAATCTTAACACAGCCAGGGCAAGGAACAAGCCTGATAGTCACGTCATGTGAGTAAATGCCGGCAGGTGAACTCATACGAAAGTATCAGTTTTTTAAGACAATTCTCATCTAAGCTATTTTCATTGTTATAAGCAATACCGGGTTAGCACAGGCTCTTCAACCAGAACATCCATGCTTGATTTTTCTATTAAGGAAAACATCGTGCGCAACGTGATGATCCCTATTCTTAGCGCTCTGTTTCTTTTTCTGAGCGGCATTTTGATTATTAACTGGCAGCTATGGCAGATGGCGAAGCTGAGTAATAGTCATACCGCCACGGCCAGCACCCAAAAAATAGAAAACATTCTGGCTGAAGCAGTCAGTGCGGCCAGCACGGCGAAGCGCGTTGCGGCCCAAGGGTGTACCAGTAGCGGACAGCTGGCGCTGGGGACAGAGGCAGCGCTAAAACCGCATCTGCGCGCCATCATGATCGAGCAGCAGGGTAAGATCATCTGTACTTCCCTTCCCGGGAATGGCGTGTTGATTATTCATCCTGAGACGTTACCTGCCGAAAAATTGGTGCTGTTACCGGGCAGTCGACTGGTGAACGGCATTCCGGTGCTAGTCTTTCAGATGCCCATCGTGGGAGGGCGCGTCATCGTCAGCATCAGTGACGCGCATTTACAGGACGTCATTGCAAACGCATCGAACAGCATGGATCTGGGGCTGGTTGTCGGCGAAAGCATGCTTGTTCGCAACGGTGCAGTGAGGGGCTGGAAAGCGGCCTCCTGGGCGGGGGCGCTTACGGCATCAACGCAATTTCCCTTCAGCCTCGCCTGGCAACCTCCTGCCTTTTTCAGCCTGACGCGGCTTTTGCAACAGGGATGGAGCCTGATACTGCTTATTCTTGCGCTATCGGTGGCGGTGGGTATTTTGATCCGCCGATACAAGGGGAAAAGTACCTCATTTGAAGACGACTTACGTAAGGCCATTTTGCAGGGGGAGATCGTGCCTTATTACCAGCCGATCGTGAACGGCGATACCGGCGGGTTATACGGCGTTGAGGTCCTGGCAAGATGGAAGCATCCAAAGTCAGGCTTTATCCCGCCGGATGTCTTTATTCCGATTGCCGAACGTAGCGGGTTGATTATACCGCTGACCAAAGGGTTAATGGCAAAAGTGGTGACCCAGCTTAAGCCGCTTTTGCCTAAGCTACCGGACGGGTTTCATATCGGGGTAAACATCAGCGCCAGACATATTAATGCGCCTTCATTTATCGGTGACTGCCGCGTCTTCGGGAAGGGGTTTCAGGGTAAAGAGGTCAAACTGGTTCTCGAGGTGACCGAGCGTGAACCGCTAATCGATAATCCCCACCTCGTGGAAAACCTCAACATGCTGCATAACGCCGGCTTTGTTATTGCCCTGGATGATTTTGGTACGGGTTATTCCGGGCTGTCATGCCTTAATGCGCTGGCCATTGATTATATTAAAATTGATAAAAGCTTTGTGAACCGGGTTTCAGAGGAAAAGGACTCAACGATCCTGCTGGACTGCGTCATTGACCTGGCGAAAAAACTCTCTTTACGCATTGTTGCTGAAGGCGTAGAAACAAAAGAGCAACTGGAGTATCTCAACCGTAATGAGATAACCCTGTTACAGGGATATTATTTTGGTAAGCCCGTCTCCTATATCGATTTTATTAAAGTCATTTTATCTAAACCCAGGGAGACAGTTAGTTTGTAACACGAAATAAAGACGAGCTTCAGTTGCATGCTTAAGTGCAATTCATTTTCCTCTTATCCCGAGCTTTGTTACAGTGACAAGAGTTGTCAGCCAGGGATGTCAGGCGTGATAAGGTGGAAAAGCTCGTGCATGTGAAAAATACTTTTTACACAACAACCATTACCGTCATCATTGTCTCATTGATCATCTCGCTGTCGCTTGCCGTCCAAATTGCCACGTCCAGACAGCAGTCAATTCAGCAAATTAATACCAGCGTTGCTAACCTGAGCCATACCCTTGATGTCTACACCGAGGGGATCATGCGCCAAAGCGAAATGTTAATTACTACCGTTTCCGACATAATCGAAATTTATGGCATGACGCCGCAACAGGCGACCAATATTCAGCGGATGATAAATGATCAGGATAATCTTCTTACCCAGATTAATAATGTGGTTGTTTACGACGCTCAGGGCGATATCTTTACCGCCTTGCACGAAACTTTTACAGGCCCACGCAAAGGATCGGACAGGTCATTTTTTATCTATCACAAGGAAAATAAAAATCAGCAGATTTTTATTGGTGAGCCCGTGGTAAGCAGAACCAATGGCAAATGGGTCATTACCATTAGTCGTCGCCTTGAAACCCACACCGGGGCATTTAACGGTGTTGTGGTGGTGACGCTGGGTATCGAGAATTTCCTCGCGCTTTACGGGCAGATTAATATTGGTCACCTGGGCGTCATCGGCTTAACGACGCAATCCGGCGTGCTGCTGGTCCGTCACCCCTTTAAAAATACCTACGTCGGCACGATTTTTTCTGATTCACCCCTCTTCAGGAAATACCTAAAGGTACAAAATACCGGGATAGCCAGTTCCGTTTCCCGGTTTGATAAAATCGAACGCATTTACGCCTATGAAAAAAACCGACGCTACGGGCTGGTGACCACCGTGGCCGTCAGCATTGATGAAGCCCTCGCTCCGTGGCGCAAGCAGGCTATTCAGCTGGCGCTGCTCATTTTCGTTTTCACTGCGATACTTATCGTCGCGTCGTACTTCCTGTATTCCGACTTATCCAGAAAAACCAGAGATAATAAGGCGCTGAAGATTATCGCTTCCGAGGATGCGTTGACCGGGCTGTATAACCGTCGCATTTTTGATGAAAGAATCCTCTCGGAAATCGCGACGTGTGCCGCACATGACGCAGCGATTTCGATACTGATTGTGGACGTGGACTACTTCAAAAAATACAACGATAACTACGGCCATCCGGAAGGGGACCGTTGTCTGGCGCTGCTGGGAAACAGTCTCAGGGAGAGCCTTACCCGTGATAATCAGATTGTGGCGCGCTACGGCGGAGAGGAGTTTGCGCTGATATTACCTGATACGGATATCCAGGAGGCGCTTCGACTGGCGCAGACGATCATTCGCAACGTGTTTTCCCTGCAAATCGCGCATGCTTTTAGCCCCTTCCGACGGGTGACGGTAAGCGTCGGGATTTCCACCGCGCGTGCAGTCGACATCGCGGGCAGCCAGCAGAATATCATTATTGCCGCTGACCAGGCGCTCTATCAGGCGAAACGCGCGGGACGTAACCGGTACGCGTTTGTTGGGGTTTGAACAGAAAAAAAAAGCCCACTCAGGAGTGGGCAAAAAATACTGGAAGCAATGTGAGCAATGTCGTACTGAATACCTGAGTGTTACGCTCAACTATTCAGTGTTGAGAAAGATAATCTTTCTCAACAAAAGATGCAACCCCACAGTTTATGCGGCAGGTTCTTTTTGTTGGTGAATAATTGCGCACTCTCTCATTGTGATGCCTATCACAAATTTCCTTTCTGAAATCCTGTGCTATTCTTTTTTGTGTCGTTGATTTAATGACAAAAACCATACAGAGAGGAAAGTTATGGGAATTTTATCCTGGATTATCTTTGGGCTTATTGCGGGTATTCTGGCGAAGTGGATTATGCCGGGCAAAGATGGCGGTGGTTTTATCGTCACCGTAATACTGGGTATTATCGGCGCGGTAGTCGGCGGCTGGATCAGTACGCTGTTCGGTTTTGGCAAAGTCGATGGCTTTAACTTCGGCAGCTTTGCCGTCGCGGTCATCGGTGCGCTGGTTGTTCTGTTTATCTACAGAAAAATCAAAAGCTAAGGCTTAAAAGCGTTAAAAAAGGCTGCCAGATGGCGGCCTTTTTTACGTGGCGGGTTTACCACCAGCCAAGCTGCGTGCCGGCAAACGCCGCGATGGCTACGATCAGCATAATGAGAGTCGTTTTTCTCATTTATGCCCCAGGCGCCGCGTAACCACCGACAAAAAACCATGCTAAAAAAATCACCGCCGTTATAAAAATAACGACCGGGAAGAGGATCCCTATTCTCATATCATCACCTGTTTCGGTTCTTGTAACGCCGTAGAGTGTACGGGGTTAATCCATAGTGAGAAAGCGTGTTTTGCTTTTTCCTTTCTTATCCTGATACATCGCGACATCCGCGTCGCGTAATGCGCTGTCCGGATCGGTTACCCGAGGGTCCACTTCGATAACGCCGACGCTGGCTCCGGGGTATATGAGGTTGACGCTACCCAGCCAGTATTCACCGGCAATACAGGCGCTGAGGCGCGTTTTGAGCAGCGTGACCTGCGCGTTATCTCCTTCACTGTGGGATGTGCTCAACGACGCCACCAGAAACTCATCGCCGCCCAGCCGGCCAATGATATCGTCCTGCTGTTTTTCTTCCGTCAGACGCTTGCCCACTTCAATCAGGAACTGGTCGCCAGCCTCGTGGCCGTAGCGATCGTTAATCAGCTTGAAATCATCCAGATCGATGAACGCGATGACGGTGTTACGCTTAAGGTGCCGCGCCAGGGAAAACAGCGTGGTCAGATCTTCAAAAATGGCGCGACGGTTGGGTAAACCGGTAAGGGCATCCGTGTAAGAGTGCGCGATGAGGGCCGCATTGGCTTCGCGAAGCTGGGTTACCAGCGACTCTTTCTGAATGGACTGGGCAATCAGCCCGGCGAATAACTTCAGAACCTGTTCACCGCGCTCGCTAAGGGGCTTTCTGGCCGTACTGGTGGCACAAAGCGTTCCGTAGAGTGAACCATCCGCAAGATGGACAGGAATACTCATGTAGGTCGTAATGCCGAGCGCTTTCGCCGCCTCGCACTCCGGCCAGCGTTCGGGAACGTCGTTGCTGAATACGGTGTCGCTATCCAGCGCGCGCTTACACAGCGTTTCATCCCACGGGACGCTCAGCCCCTCAGGGATTGTCATCTGCTTGCTGTTGCGGGCGTAGAGGATATGCTGCAGTCGGGCTTCGATATCTACCTTGGTGAGGTAAGTCGACTCCATGTCAGTCACGATCTCCAGCATCTCCAGCAGCTGACGAACGAGACCTTCAAGGGATTGTTCAGTGGCGAGGGTTTCTGAAACACGGGCAAGGATAATATCCGACATGACGTAGAATGACTCCCAGGCAGAAGACGTCTGCATCTGCATGTTATGCTGAGTTTTTAGACTTCAGGCATAGTAAAACATGAATATAAAAAATTTAATATATGCAGGGAGTGGGCCGCAGGATAGAAAAAAGGCCCCGTTGTTGAGACCGGGGCAAAGACATCTTGATTACGGAATGATGTTCTCTGGTCATATCGAGAACATGCAACACTATAGTGTTGAAAAGTGCAGTTAAAATGGAGAAATCATGGAGAAAGCGGCGATGACCCGTTACCCTTAGACTGTCATGATGTCACAAGGATCAATGAGATGAGATTTCTGCTTCTGGCGCTGGCGCTTCCCCTGGCTGCCTGCACCGCGAAAACAACCCCACCCGATGCGCCGAAACCGCCTCACGCTATCGGTATGGCGAACCCGGCCTCCGTGTACTGCCTGGAGAAAGGCGGGGAACAGATCCCGGTTCAAAGCCCGCAGGGCGTACGCACGGAGTGCAAACTACCGGGCGGCGAAGTGATTGATGAATGGACGCTCTACCGTCGCGATCGTCCGCAACCCACCAGGTGACAGACGTATATTGCCTGCGATACACTTCTCTTTAGGATTATTCTTAGCCAGCTCCTGGCTACCGTTACCGTGAGAGAAGTATGTTTCAGCTTAAACCGGGCAGCATGGCGATGATCATCGGTGCCCGCACGGCGTCAGGCCGTCGCAATATTGGTAAATCTGTTGAGCTGTTTGGCCTGTGTCAGCCCGGCCTGCGTTTCGTTAACCCGGTCAACGGCGTGATGACGCAATTACCCGCTACCGCCGATCGCGCGCTTTGGCTGGTGACTGGCGATGTTTATGCCTTTGACAATCAGCACGGCTTTGCCTTTGTCCGCGCCGAACATCTGATGCCGCTCACCCCCGATGAAGCGCCGCAAATGCTTGACGAGCTGGCGATCGGCTGATCAGAGATGGCGCAGCCAGTCGGCTAATACCAGGGCGTGATTTTGCTTCGTGTCTTTGGCAGCGTAGAGCAGGGTGACGGTTTGCCTGTTCGCCAGCGTCGCAAGACGCATTCCCTCGTCAGCATGCTGCGCCAGCTCTTCCCTATAGGCCTTACTGAAGGCGGCGAAATCAATGGTTTCGCTATGAAAGGCCTTGCGTAATTCATTCGAGGGCGTGAGCGCTTTACACCATTCATCATACGCGAGGTCCGTCTTTTTAACCCCGCGCGGCCACAGTTTGTCCACCAGCACCCGATAGCCGTCGTCCGGGCCAGCCTGCTCGTATACGCGTTTGCATTGAATCATAATTCCACCCTCCCAATTTAAGGTATTGTGATAATTGCAGAAGATCGGTAGTCTGAGGTTCCTTATGTTATCTGATAATACTCTGGCATAAGGAACCTTTCATGGAACACCTCCCGGTTAAAACGACGCTGCGCATTGCGCTGGTTGGCGATTACAATCCCAGTGTTATTGCGCATCAGGCGATCCCGCTAGCCATTGACGACGCCGCCGCAGTCCTTGACCTCACCGCCGATTACGACTGGCTTGCCACCACGGAGCTGACAAGCCCTGAAGATCTGGTGGGCTACGATGCCATCTGGCTGGTGCCTGCCAGCCCCTATAAAAACACCGAGGCGGCTTTTATCGCCGCGCGCTATGCGCGTGAATACGGCATTCCATTCCTTGGCACCTGCGGCGGATTCCAGCACGCGCTGATTGAGTATGCCCGCAATGTGTTGGGCTGGGCCGATGCGGCACATGCCGAGACGGATACCGAAGGCACCATGGTGATTGCGCCGCTGGCCTGTTCGCTGGTGGAAAAAACCGATGCCATTGAGCTGCGCAAAAATACGCTGATCGCGAAAGCGTACGGCAAGCCGGAAATTGAAGAGGGCTATCACTGTAACTATGGCGTGTCGCCGGCGTTTTCCCAGGCGCTGGAAAGCGGTGATATGCACGTTACGGGCTGGGACGAACAGGGGGAAATTCGCGCCGCAGAGCTGGTTACGCATCCGTTCTTCGTGATTACCTTATTCCAGCACGAGCGTGCCGCGCTGGAAGGCCGTCCGGTCGTGCTGGTGCAGGCGATGCTGCGCGCCGCTCGTGGGTAAAAAAGGCAGACCCGAGGGTCTGCCGCACTGTTTAACGGGGGGCGATCTCCCGGTCTCGCCCGGCCAGAACGCCGCAAATAGCCATTATCACGGCGGCCAGGGCGCAGCCCAGAAGCGGGATCCGCCAGTCTCCCGCGCTATCGTGAATTTTCCCCATCAGCGGAGGGCCGCAGGCGGCGAGCAGATAGCCAATCGACTGCGCCATGCCGGAGAGCGCCGCAGACTGGTGCGCAGAGCTGGCGCGCAGGCCGATGAACGTCAGGCCGAGGATCATCGTTGCTCCGGAGCCAAAGCCAAACACCAGCGTCCACATCACCGCCATGTCAGGCATAAACCATAGCCCCGCCGCGCTTACCGCGCACATCAGCGCCACCGCACCTGCGATCCCCCGCTGATCTTTCAGACGGTGGAGTACCAGAGGAACGGCAAGCCCCGGCACGGCCGTGGCCAGCTGCAACAGCCCGTGCACCGAGCCGGCCTGCGCTTCGCTGTAGCCGTGGCTGAGCAATATCGCCGGCAGCCAGCCGATGATGACGTAGTAAATCAGCGAGTTAATCCCCAAAAAGAGCGTCACCTGCCAGGCGAGGGCCGAGCGCCAGATGGCGTGATTATGCAGCGCGCCAGCGCCCGTTACCGTCGCAACGTGTTTCTGACGCCACTGCGGCAGCCAGAGCAGCAGCGCGACCAGCGGAAACGCCATCAGCATCAGCAGCGCGCCATGCCAGCCCGCGCTACCCTGCGCCAGGGGAACTATCATCGCTGAGCCAAAGGCCGCCGAGACGCCCATCGTCAGGGAATAGGCCCCGGTGAGCCGGGCTACCTGGCCCGGGAAGTCACGCTTAATTAATCCGGGTAACAGCACGTTACCGAGCGCAATCCCGCAGCCGATGACCGCCGTTCCGATGAAAAGCAGCGCGGCGGAAGGCAGCGAGCGAAGTGCAATTCCGGCGCAAATCAGCAGCAGGGCGACAAACAGGCTGCGCTCCATGCCGATACGTCGGGCAACGCCTGCGGCAAGCGGTGAGACAAGGGCGAAAGCCAGCAGGGGCAGGGTGGTCAGCAGACCGGTTTGCGCCGTGCTTAAGCCATAATCAAGACGAATAGTGTCGAGCAGCGGAGCTGCGCCGGTAAAGGTGACGCGAAGCGTAGTGGCAATCATCAGGATGCCTGCAATTAACAGCGCGCCGTGTTTTCCTGAGGTGCGAATAGCAGTAGTCATTATGTTCTCATACGTTCAAGCGAGCGCACACAATACCGATTTTCCCGGCGGTTGAAATCAGGCTAAAATGACAGTTTATCGCTAAAATCGGACAAACTGATGATTGGTCTGGGACTGGACGGCTATGATCCCGATAGCCAGCACGATGCGGCCGTCGCATTTCGCATCCGCGTGGTGGCGGAGGAGCAGTATATTCCCCGGCATCATCACCGTAAGGGGCAGTTGATTCTGGCCCTCGGCGGCGCGATCACCTGCGAAGTGGAAAATGCCATGCTGATGGTTCCGCCCCAGTACGCCGTCTGGATCCCCGGCCAAATGCCGCACAGCAACAGGGCTACCCCGGGGGCGCAGCTCTGCTTTTTGTTCATTGAACCGGGGGCGGCAAGCTTGCCCGACCGCTGCTGCACCCTGAAAATCTCCCCTCTGGTGCGGGAACTGATTTTATCCCTGGCGGAAAAATCGCGTGAACAGCTCTCTCTTGCGGCCACGTCGCGCCTAGTGGACGTTCTGTTTGACGAGCTGCCGCTCCAGCGTCAGGAGCATCTGCAGCTGCCCGTCTCGCCCCATCCTAAAATTCGGCTGATGAGCGAGAAAATGGCGGAAGAGCCCGCCGCCTGGCAGACGCTGACGCAGTGGGCGAGCCACTTTGCCATGAGCGAACGCAGCCTGGCGCGGCTGGTGGTGAAAGAGACCGGTTTAAGCTTTCGCCGCTGGCGCCACCAGCTGCAGCTGATTGTGGCCTTACAGCATTTGATTGGTGGGAAATCGGTACAGCAGGTGGCACAGTCACTCGGCTATGACTCTACCACAGCGTTTATCACCATGTTCAGGAAGGGACTCGGCCAGACGCCGGCGCGTTATATGGCCAGCCTGACTACGACTTCCCAATAAACAGAGAGACCAGGCCCGCCGCAATCAGCGGGCCGACCGGCACGCCGCGAAAGAGCGCCACGCCCAGCACGGTGCCCACCAGCAGACCCGCCACCAGCGAGGGCTGGCTGCTCATCAGCGTAACGCCGCGCCCGCCCAGCCACGAAACAAAAACCCCCACCGCGATCGCCACCAGCGATTTCCAGTTTACAAACGAATGCAGCAGCGTTGAGGCGGGAAGCGTGCCGCTGGCGATGGGCGCCATTACCCCGATGGTTAAGATGATGATCCCGATGGTGAGGCCTTGTTTTTCTATCCACGGGAAAAAGCTATTTAACGGGGTCACGCGAACAATAATCAGCACCAGAATCGAGATGGCGACGGTGGTGTTATGGCTGACAAAGCCGAGCGCGGCGAGTGCCAGAAGAATGAGAAGAGTAGGGTCAAACATAGGGAATCCTTGCCAAAATAATTAACCTGCTTACTGTACGCGCAAACGCGGCGGAGGACAGTTTTAAAAAGATTTTATTGCTGTCATAACCTTGTCATTTACGCGGATTAAAACGAAGGCAGATATCGCAAAAGGGGTCGCCATCATGAACGATCACATGTTTGTGGAAACGCTGATTATCTCCTCATCGTTTTTCGCTATTGCCGTTATTCTCATCGCCTCCGTGCTGTTTCTGGAAAGAAAAGGCTGACAGGTCGTCAGCCATCACGGTTACGCTTTGTGGAAGGTCACCAGCTCAGGACGGGCGATGCGCAGGTAATCCTGGGTATCCATAATCACGGATTTCTCCAGCAGGCCGGCGTTAAAGGCGATTTCATCAAAACGCTCGAACAGCAGCGGGTCGGCAACCAGCGCCAAATCAGGATGGAAGCTAAAGGGCGGGATCGCGCCGAAAACGCAGGCGGTCAGGGTATCGACCTCAGCCGGGCTGGCGAGGGAGGCCTTCAGCCCGCCAAAATGGCGGGCAAGCTGGCTCAGGTCGGCCTGCAGATCGGCGGCGAGGATAGCCAGAACGTGTTTTTTTACGCCGTTTCCCTTCACCTTGCAGACGAGGGCCTTTGCGCCTTGTCGCAGATCGGTCCCGCGAATTTCACTTACCGCTTCACATTTCCCGACCGCCTCGTGCTCCATGACGCGAAACCGCGCGCCCTGCTCGGTGAGTAAGGTAATCAGCTGCTGGTGGGTTCCTGCCCCAATAACGTCGTCAGTCATAACGATTTCCCGGTGATAATCCTGTATGCAGGGTTCTACATTAGCACGGGATGGGCGGGGTCGAAAGAAAACAGCCAGCGCGTTCGCTGGCTGTTGGGTTATGCGTTGCTGGTAGCAGATTGCTTGTGGAACAGCTCCCTGAACACCGGATAAATATCATCCTGGTCACGGATATGCTGCATGGCAAAATTATCGAACATTGCTTGCAGATGTTCATACTCCCGCCACAGGGTCTGGTGCGCGCGACGGGTAATTTCGATATAGCTGTAGTAACGCACCACCGGCAGAATTTTCTTCGCCAGAATCTCGTGACACAGCGGTGAGTCATCGGCCCAGTTGTCGCCATCGGACGCCTGCGCGGCATAAATGTTCCACTGCGCCGGGTCGTAACGCTCTTTGACCACTTCATCCATCAGCTTCAGAGCGCTTGATACGATGGTCCCGCCGGTCTCCTGCGAGTAGAAAAACTCATGTTCATCTACTTCTTTCGCCTGAGTATGGTGACGAATATAAACCACCTCCACGTTCTTATAGGTTCTGCTCAGGAACAGATAGAGCAGAATATAAAAACGCTTCGCCATATCCTTCGTGGCCTGGTCCATCGAGCCGGACACGTCCATCAGGCAGAACATTACCGCCTGGCTGGAGGGCTCGGGGCGTTTTTCGTAATTCTTGTAGCGCAGGTCGAAGGTGTCGATAAACGGTACCCGTTCGATCTTCGCTCTTAGTTCCGCAATCTCTTTACGCAGACGCTCCTCTTCCAGCAGTTGCGCCGGTTCCGTGTTCTCCACGACCTTCAGGCTGCTCTCCAGCTCGCGCAGCTCGCGCCGTTTGCCCGCCGTCATGGCCGTTCGTCGCGCCAGCGAATTCTGCAACGAACGCACAACGCTGATATTGGCGGGCACGCCGTTGGCGGTATAGCCCGCACGATGGGTTTTATATTCATTAAGCTGACGATGCTGATTCTTTTTTAGATTCGGCAGCGCCAGGTCTTCAAACAGCAGGTCGAGATATTCGTCTTTCGAAATCTGGAAGACAAATTCGTCCTGACCTTCACCGTCCTGGCTGGCCTGTCCCTGACCGCTTCCTGAACCACCGCCGCCGCCCTGAGGACGCTCAATTCTGTCGTTCTGAACGAAGTGGTCATTACCTGGGTGTACGCGATGGCGCAGGCCGCCTCGCCCCTGATGAAACATCGGTTCGCTGATGTCATCGGTGGGGATGGAGACAGACTCGCCGCTGTCGACGTCGGTCACCGAGCGTTTATTGATGGCCTCGGAGATAGACTGTTTAATTTGCGCTTTATAACGACGCAAGAAGCGCTGGCGGTTCACCGTGCTCTTGTTTTTGCCGTTAAGACGCCGGTCAATAAACCAGGTCATATACCCCCCGTACTGCATTTGCCAACTTGCATTTTGTAGGCCCGGTCAGCGCTAACCGCCACCGGGCACTTGTTTTTTAAGACGATTTACGCACGCGCAGATACCATTCGCAGAGCAGGCGGACCTGCTTGCGGGTGTAGCCTTTTTCCATCATACGGTCGACAAAGTCGTCGTGCTTTTTCTGCTCATCGGTTGAGGTTTTGGCGTTAAACGAGATCACCGGCAGCAGCTCTTCGGTATTGGAGAACATTTTCTTCTCAATGACCGTGCGCAGCTTCTCGTAGCTGGTCCAGTTCGGATTGCGCCCGTTGTTATGCGCTCTGGCGCGCAGGACGAAGTTCACAATCTCGTTACGGAAGTCTTTCGGGTTGCTGATCCCGGCAGGCTTCTCGATTTTTTCCAGCTCCGCGTTCAGGGATTCACGGTCAAACAACTGGCCGGTATCCGGGTCGCGGTACTCCTGATCCTGGATCCAGAAGTCAGCATAGGTGACGTAACGGTCGAAAATGTTCTGCCCGTATTCTGAATAGGATTCCAGGTAGGCCGTCTGGATCTCTTTGCCAATGAACTCGGCGTATTTCGGGATCAGGTAACCTTTGAGGAACTCAAGGTAGCGTTCAGCCTGCTCCTGCGGGAACTGCTCGCGTTCGATTTGCTGCTCCAGCACGTAGAACAGATGAACCGGGTTGGCCGCCACTTCCGCATGGTCGAAGTTAAAGACGCGGGAGAGGATCTTAAACGCGAAACGCGTGGACAGACCGTTCATCCCCTCGTCGACGCCAGCGTAATCGCGGTACTCCTGATACGACTTCGCTTTCGGGTCGGTATCTTTCAGGCTTTCACCGTCATAGACGCGCATTTTCGAATAGATGCTGGAGTTTTCCGGCTCTTTCAGACGCGAAAGGATGGAGAAGCGCGACAGCGTTTCCAGCGTTCCCGGTGCGCAAGGAGCGTGCACCAGCTCGCTGTGGTTAAGCAGTTTCTCGTAAATTTTGATCTCTTCGGAGATCCGCAGGCAATAAGGCACCTTGACGATGTACACGCGGTCAAGGAAGGCCTCATTGTTTTTGTTATTACGGAAGGTCACCCATTCAGATTCGTTCGAGTGGGCGAGAATAATCCCGTTAAACGGCAGGGCGGAGATACCTTCCGTCCCGTTGTAGTTGCCTTCCTGGGTAGCCGTCAGCAGGGGATGCAGCACTTTAATCGGTGCTTTAAACATCTCGACGAATTCCATAATCCCCTGGTTCGCACGGCACAGCGCGCCTGAGTAACCGTAGGCGTCCGGATCGTTTTGCGCGAAGTTTTCCAGCTTACGGATATCGACTTTACCTACCAGAGCCGAGATATCCTGGTTGTTCTCATCACCCGGTTCTGTTTTGGCGATGGCGATCTGCTCAAGGATAGACGGCCAGACCTTCACCACGCGGAATTTGGTGATGTCGCCACCAAACTCATGCAGGCGTTTTGCCGCCCACGGCGACATGATGGTCCCGAGATAGCGACGCGGGATGCCATACTCTTTATCCAGAATCTGCGCGTCTTCCTGCGGGTTGAACAGGCACAGCGGATGGTCGTTCACCGGGCTGCGTTCACCGTTGGCGCTCAGCACATAGATAGGGACGCGCTGCATCAGCGACTTCAGGCGTTCAGCCAGCGAGGATTTACCGCCACCCACCGGGCCGAGTAAATAGAGGATCTGTTTCTTCTCTTCCAGACCCTGAGCGGCATGCTTCAGATAGGAGACAATCTGTTCGATGGCATCTTCCATACCATAGAACTCTTCAAACGCCGGGTATCGGGCGACCACCCGATTCGAAAAGAGACGGGAAAGCCGAGGCTCCAGGGCAGTGTCAACCATGTTTGGCTCACCAATAGCCATCAATAGCCGTTCTGCCGCATTGGCATAGGCACTGCGATCTTGCCGACAGATGGTAAGAAACTCCTGCAGTGTGAACTCTTCGTCCTTGGCAGCTTCATAGCGCTGGCGATAGTGATCGAATATATTCATGGCATGCCGTCCTTTCGTTTTTTAGCACAGGATAAGAGCCGTTCGTATGAGTAGTGGAGGCTCCCGGAAGAGAATCTCTCGCACCTCACTGCCAGAGCAGCAACCTGTGTGCCAGGTCAGACGCTAAGAACCGCAGGGTGTTCAGGAAAACTCTTCTTAAATTAAAGCGTAGATGGCATTTGCAAAACTTGCATGCCCAGAAAATCTACTTTCAATGACATATCAATAACTCATCCAAAAATTTCCACTGTCGTTATAAGACAAATGCACGTTTTTCATTCAGTGGTCATATAAATGAAAGCGGGTTGTCATCTGAAAAGTTAAAAATAACGGGTTAATCAGACTGATTAGCAGGCAAAAAATTTTGGGATGTACGGGAATGGCGGTTACACTTCATCCGCTGATTATTTGACTACAGGAAAGAATGGATTGTGACCAAACTCAAACTTCTGGCATTAGGCATCTTTGCCGCGACCGCAGTGAACACCGCACAGGCGGAAAGTCAGTGGACGGTTGGCGCGGGTGTTGGCGTCATTAACAGCCCGTATAAACAGTATGACCGTGATGTTTATCCTGTTCCCGTTATCACCTATGAAGGCGACAACGTCTGGTTCCGCGGGCTCGGCGGCGGCTACTATCTCTGGAACGATAAGGCCGATAAGCTCTCCATCATGGCCTACTACGACCCAACGCACTTCAAGCCGGGTGACAGCGACAGCCATGCGCTTCGCCAGCTCGACAAGCGTAAAAGCACCATGATGGCCGGGCTCTCTTATGTACATAACACCGAGTATGGCTTCCTGCGTACGGCCCTGGCGGGTGATACGCTGGATAACAGCAACGGCTTTATCTGGGATCTGGCGTGGTTGTACCGCTACACCAACGGCGGGCTCACCCTGACGCCGGGTATCGGTGTGCAGTACAACAGCGAGAACTACAACGACTACTATTACGGCGTCTCTAAAAACGAGTCACGCCGAAGTGGTCTGAAAAGCTACAGTGCAGATGACGGCTGGGATCCTTACCTGGAGCTGACCGCGAGCTACAACTTCCTTGGCGACTGGAGCGTGTACGGTACCGGCCGCTATGAGCGTCTGAGCGACGAAGTGAAGGATAGCCCGATGGTCGATAAGTCCTGGGCAGGCATCTTCTCTGTGGGTGTGAGCTACAAGTTCTGATTGCGCACTAATATCGTGCAATTGATGCATTAAAACGGGGCGCTTGCGCCCCGTTTGCTTTAGCGTGGTGCAGAGAATTTATCGCTTAACAATGCGAATCGTCTGCCCTAAACGAGACGGTTTTTCTTCACTCGCTTTCTGCGGGTTGGTCACGCGAGCCGTTTCCACGCAGACAAACGTTTTATACCCATCATCCGTCATGTCGGCCATGCTGACGGACAGCGCCGGACCCGGGTTCCAGCCCACCACGTCGCTGTGATGATGATGGACCACTTCAATGCCGCGGTTCAGGGCGCCGTCGTGGATCACGCTGCACGCTTCCGGGTGCAGGTAAACGCGGTCGGTACGGTCAGGGAATGCCTGAACGCCGTCGCTCAGTTTGCCTTCTTTCGCGTTATCGACTTTATCAATATAGGTATCACCCAGGCCGCTCACCTTCACGACGCTGATATCACCCACGTTGAAATAGGTGTGCAGGGCAGAGGTGGTTTCGAACTCGCCGTGAGCTTCCAGTTCGATTTCACAGGTTTTACCCAGTTTGAAGCGGGCATACAGGGTGAAATCGTGCGGCCAGAGGGCGCGGGTTTCATCATTAGCCTGCAGCTCAAAGGTCAGCGCTGCGCCGTTGTCATCTTCGTTATGCGCTTTCAGCGTCCACTGCTGGTTGCGGGCAAAACCGTGAGACGGCAAACCCGGCTGTGCGGACGGGCCGAACCACGGCCAGCAGATCGGCACGCCGCCGCGAATAGCCGCCCCTTTTTTGAAGGAGGTCGCATCGCTCAGCCACAAACCTTCGGCTTCACCTTCCGGTTTCCAGGAGAGCAGGTGCGCGCCGTTCAGCGCCACGGAAGCTTTAACGCGTGGGTGGTCAACGACGATAACGTCGGCACCGTCAATCAGACGGCGGGAGAGCACAGGGGTAAGTTGTTCGACTACCGGAAGTGCAAAAATTTTATTAATCATTAAGCAATCCTCTGTCTTATAAATAAAAAAAGGCGACCGAAGTCGCCTTTTTGGATCAAGCACTCATCTCAACTTATTTAGAGATGTGAGCGATCAGGTCCAGTACTTTGTTAGAGTAGCCAGTTTCGTTGTCGTACCAGGAAACCAGTTTAACGAAGTTGTCGTTCAGTGCGATACCTGCTTTAGCATCGAACACGGAAGTGCAGATTTCGCCGTTGAAGTCGGTAGAAACAACGTCGTCTTCGGTGTAGCCCAGAACGCCTTTCATTGCGCCTTCGGAAGCAGCTTTGATTGCTTTCTTAATTTCTTCATAAGAAGCAGCTTTTTCCAGACGAACGGTCAGGTCAACAACGGATACGTTAGGAGTTGGAACGCGGAACGCCATACCAGTCAGTTTGCCATTCAGTTCTGGCAGTACTTTACCTACAGCTTTAGCAGCACCGGTAGAGGATGGGATGATGTTCTGAGCCGCGCCACGGCCGCCGCGCCAGTCTTTGTGAGACGGGCCATCAACGGTTTTCTGAGTAGCGGTGGTTGCGTGAACGGTAGTCATCAGACCTTCGATGATGCCGAAGTTGTCGTTGATAACTTTAGCCAGCGGTGCCAGGCAGTTGGTGGTGCAGGATGCGTTAGACACGATATCCTGGCCAGCGTAAGTTTCGAAGTTTGCACCACGAACGAACATTGGGGTGTTGTCTTTGGAAGGACCAGTCAGAACAACTTTCTTCGCACCCGCAGTGATGTGTTTACGTGCAGTTTCGTCGGTCAGGAAGATACCGGTTGCTTCAGCAACAACGTCAACACCGATTTCGTTCCATTTCAGGTTAGCTGGGTCTTTTTCAGCAGTAACGCGGATGGTTTTGCCATTAACAACCAGGTGGCCGTCTTTCACTTCAACGGTGCCGTCGAAACGACCGTGAGTTGAGTCGTACTTCAGCATGTACGCCATGTATTCAGCGTCCAGGAGATCGTTGATACCAACGATTTCGATGTCAGAACGTTTCTGAGCAGCACGGAAAACAATACGGCCGATACGGCCAAAACCGTTGATACCTACTTTGATAGTCATATATTCCACCAGCTATTTGTTAGTGAATAAAAGGTTGCCTGTAAAATTACAAAAACCTTACGCAGCGTCAAGCGGAATCGTGTCAATCATTGCGACAAATCAATCCTGTGACTAACGTTTGTGCGACTGACTCGCCTCACTTTCCCTTTGAGCTTGCACCCATATGGGGGCTGAGCCGGGATTTTAAAGTCCTCGCAGGATAAAAATGTGAACATGATCACAATTGCCTGACCGCTTATTCGCGACACATAAGTTTAGATCAAAAGTGCACGCAAGGGTGTTAATGTTTTGTTAGAATCCGGGTTGAAAGATGTCTGTTTCTACAGCGAGATGTAAGCATATGTCGAACCAACGTAACCCTGACGATTTGAAAAAAAACCTCACAGAAATGCAGTTTTATGTGACGCAGAATCACGGAACGGAACCGCCGTTCACCGGGCGTTTACTGCACAACAAGCGAGACGGCGTCTACCACTGTCTGGTCTGTGATGCCCCGTTGTTCAATTCACAAACGAAATTTGATTCTGGCTGCGGCTGGCCGAGTTTTTACGAGCCGGTGAGCGATGAGGCCATCCGCTACCTGACCGACTCGTCGCACGGCATGGTGCGCACGGAAATTCGCTGCGGCAACTGCGATGCGCACCTTGGGCACGTCTTCCCGGATGGCCCACAGCCTACGGGCGAGCGTTTCTGCGTAAACTCGGCCTCAATGAGCTTCACCGATGATGAGAACGGTGACCAGATTAAGGGTTGAAAAAACGATTCAGCAAATTATTCCTTTGAAAGGGCGCGAGTGTGAATATTGATGACATGATTAGCGGCATGACGCCGGAAATTTATCAGCGTCTGGTGACCGCCGTAGAACTGGGAAAATGGCCCGACGGCGTCGCGCTGACGCCGGAGCAAAAAGAGAACAGTTTACAGCTGGTGATGCTGTGGCAGGCGCGCAATAACACCGACGCGCAGCACATGACGATCGACACCAAAGGCCAGATGGTGATGAAGAGCAAGCGCGAGCTGAAAGAAGACTTCGGCATCACGCCGAAGCCGATTGCGACGATGAAAATGCAATAACGGTGCGGGTTGATACCCTCTCCCACAGGGAGAGGGCGTAAAAGACTACGCCTGCGTTTCCAGCCAGTCTTCGAGCGTATACAGCGTTGCGCCTTCCGCAGCCATATCCATAAACGCCTGAGCGCTGTCCTGCGGATGAATGTTTACCCCGCGGCAGCCGTCGGTGATGACGCTGATGGTATAACCTAACTGGAGCGCGTCCAGCACGGTAAACTTCACGCAGTAATCCGTCGCCAGGCCCAGCACGATCAGCTCCGTGATTTCGTGATGACGTAACCACGCGTCCAGCGCCGTTTTCTGGCGATGCCCGTTATCAAAAAACGCGCTATAGCTGTCGATAGCCGGGTTTTCACCTTTATGGAACACCGCATCGACGGCTTTCTGATTCAGGAGCGGATGCAGCTCCGCGCCTTCCGTCTGCTGTACGCAGTGATCCGGCCAGAAGGTTTGCGCCAGCCCGTCGAGTTCACCCTGAGTGAAAGGCTCGACGTTGTGCTGGCTGGCAAAGCTGCCGTGGTTCGCCGGATGCCAGTCCTGGCTTGCGACAACCGCTTCACCGCGGGCTTTGCACCAGTCAATCAGCGTGTTTGCCACGTCAACGGTGCTGTCACCTTCGGCGACGGCCAGCGCACCACCCGCGCAGAAATCATTTTGCAAATCGACCAGTAGCAGGGCGCGTTGCTTCATGAGCACTCCTTATTCGTCCGGGGTCAGCTCGCCGCGCAGGTTTTGCATCATCGCGCTGCGAATGGACTGAATGTCCAGATCCTGACTCAGTAAATAGTGAAGTTTAGTCAGCGTTGCCTCAACGGTCATATCGAAGCCGCTGATGACTCCCGCATGCGCCAGCGCGTTGCCGGTGGCATAGCCGCCCATATTGACCTTTCCGGACATGCACTGGGTCAGGTTCACGACCACAATTCCGCGCTCGCTGGCTTCCTGGAGCTCTTTCAGGAATTCGCCGTTCTGCGGGGCATTACCTACGCCATAGGAGCGCAGAATCAGCGCTTTCACCGGCTGGCGAAGGAAGTTACGCACCACGTCGGCAGAGATACCCGGGTAGATAGTGACCACGCCAATCGGTTGCGGAGTGATCGGATGCACGATCAGCTCGCCGGCGGTGTTCGGCGCAGGCGGCGTGCCCAGACGACGGATATGAATTCCGGCCTCCAGCAGCGGCTGCAGGTTAGGGGAGGCGAAGGCGTCAAAACCGTCAGCATGGGCTTTGGTGGTGCGGTTGCCGCGATACAGACGGTTATTAAAGAATAGCGACACTTCGTTGATCGGGTAATTCGCCGCCACGTACAGAGAGTTCAGCAGGTTGATCTGCCCGTCCGAGCGCAGCTCCGCCAGGGGGATTTGCGACCCGGTGACGATAACCGGCTTGCTCAGGTTCTCCAGCATGAAGGAGAGCGCCGAGGCGGTAAACGCCATGGTGTCGGTGCCGTGCAGGATCACGAAGCCGTCGTACTGGTCGTAATGGGCTTTAATGTCATCCGCGATGTGCTGCCAGTCTTCCGGCGTCATGTCGGAGGAGTCCATCAGCGGCTCGTATTCGTGGATGGTGAAGTCAGGCATTTCCGGACGGTGGAATTCCGGCATCAGCGCAAGCTGACGCTGAAGGTGGCCGGAGACAGGGATATAGCCGTTTTCAGAGCGCTGCATACCGATGGTACCGCCAGTGTAGGCTACATAAATCGATTTCTTCTGCATGGTAGTGAGTTCTTGTTCTTCAAAAGAAAAAAATCCCCTCTTCGCGGGAAGAGGGGACGGTTTTTAACGGACGTTAGCGCAGGTCAGGCAAAACGCGTAACGACTCTGTGGATCGTTAAAGGCCGCGAGCTTATCGCTTTCCGCCTTCATCGCTTTCGCCGCTGTGGCGACTGGCGCAGGCAGGTAAGCCTGCATCGCCTCCGGCAGCATGGCGCGTACCGAGCCGGACATGCTGTCCATGACCATATCGAAGAACGAAGGCTCGTCCTGGTAATACTCGATATGCCATTGCTTGAGCTTCGCCAGCTCGGCGGCTTTTTTCACCGCGTCATCGAAGTCGCCCAGGCTGTCCACCAGACCGTTGCTCTTCGCATCCTGGCCGGTCCAGACGTGTCCCTGTGCGATCTGGTCGATCTGCTCAGGCGTCTTTTTACGCGAGTCCGCCACCAGGGTGATAAAGCGCTTATAGCCGTTCTCAATGCTGAGCTGCATCATCTCAGAGACTTCTGGCGGCAGGGATTTGGTCACCGACACATCCGCCAGCGGAGAGGTGGCCACGCCATCGGTATGCACGCCCAGAGAATCCAGGCTGTTTTCCACGGTGTTGATCACCCCGAAGATGCCAATCGAACCGGTCAGCGTGCTTGGGTTGGCCACGATGTAGTTGGCTGGCGTTGAGATCCAGTAACCCCCGGAGGCGGCCATTCCGCCCATGGATACGACGACCGGCTTGCCGGCGGCACGCGCCGCAGCCAGTTCAGCGCGGATCACCTCGGAGGCGCTGACGCTGCCGCCAGGGCTGTTCACCCGCAGGACGATCGCTTTCACTTTTGGATCCAGACGAGCATCGCGGATTTGTGACGCGGTAGTATCGCCGCCCACGTTCCCCGGAGTCTCCTGGCCGTCCATGATGGCGCCGTTGGCAAACACCACCGCGACGCTGTTACCGCTGTCATCAGGCTTTTTCGCCGAGTAATCATACATGCTGATGGCGCTGTAATTTTTATCCTCTTTGCTCCAGCCAAACTGCTTGCTCAGGGATTTTTCAATCTCGGCGCTGGTGCCCAGGGCATCAACCAGTTTGTTATCCAGCGCATATTTTGCGGTATCACCGTCAACCTTACGCAGGCCATCCAGCACGCCCTGTGCGCCCGGGAACGCCTGCTCAGGCGTAATCTGGCGGTTGGCGGCAACGGTGCCGAGATAGTTCTGCCACAGCTCGCCAATCCAGCGGCTGTCCGCTTCACGGGCGGCTGGAGACATGTCGTCGCGGATAAACGGCTCGACGGCTGATTTATACGTGCCGACGCGGAAGACGTGGGTGGTAACCTTAAGCTTGTCGAGCAGGGATTTATAGTACAGGCCGTTGGTGGCAAACCCGTGCAGATCCACCGTACCCTGCGGGGAGAGCCAGATTTTATTGGCGAAGCTCGCCAGATAATATTGCCCCTGGCCGTAGCTGTCGCCCACGGCAATCACCGGCTTGCCGCTGTCGCGGAATTCGCGCAGCGCTTTACCGATGTACTGCATTGAAGGCTGATCGCCGCCGGCAAAATCTTTCAGATCCAGCACGATCCCAGTGATGTTCCGGTCGTCTTTGGCCTGGCGGATGGTATCGACGATATCGAACAGGGAGTTTTCCTGCAGACGGTCTGACGTCGCGCCAAACAGCTGGCGGCTGATTGCCCCCAGACGGTTGCTGGCGGACGGTTTATCAACGATAACGCCGGTGATATCGAGTAACAGGGCCCCGCGAGTCGAATGCTGCGCCTGATTCGCGTTGCTGATATGCATCCAGATGCCCGCGCAAACCAGAACCAGCAGGATGAAGAAGATGTTCATCACCAGGTTGCGGACGAAGTTGAGCAGTCTCCACGTCCATTTAAAGAAACCGGCAATGATTCGCCAAAGGGTTCGCATGTATTCTCCCTAACCAGAAAATGACTGTTTCCGTCGCCACTGGACGGTAATGTTGGGTTATCGTAATGACCCAACCGCCACTTGTCAGCAGGAATCGCCTGCCAGGCTGTAACAAAATCTGCGGTCGTGTTAATTTTGTGAGTAAATTTCAAGAAAGGAGTTAACCAATGGACGCACTCGAACTGCTTGTTAACCGCCGTAGCGCTTCCCGTCTGGCCGAACCTGCCCCGGCAGGCGAGCAGCTGGAGAATATTCTGCGTGCCGGCATGCGTGCCCCCGATCACGGCACGCTGCAGCCGTGGCACTTCTTTGTGATTGAAGGCGAAGGCCGCGATCGTTTCAGCCAACTGCTGGAGCAGGGCGCGATTGCCGCCGGGCAGGATGAGAAAGGTATCGACAAGGCGCGCAATGCCCCGTTCCGCGCCCCGATGATTATCGCCGTCGTGGCGAAATGCCAGGCTGACCATAAGGTGCCGGTCTGGGAACAAGAAATGTCCGCAGGCTGTGCGGTGATGGCGATGCAAATGGCCGCCGTCGCGCAGGGCTTTAACGGCATCTGGCGTACCGGTGCGCTGACCGAAAGCCCGGCGGTCCGTGACGGTTTTGGCTGCGGTGAGCATGACAAAATTGTCGGTTTCCTCTATCTCGGCACCCCGCAGCTTAAAGCCTCCAGCACCATCAGCATTCCGGACACCACGCCTTTCGTCAGCCATTTCTGATAACGCACCTAAACTGTCTGGATTCTGAGCATCTGCCGCAGAATTCAGACAGTCATACTTACCTCTTGATGGAATGAGCGCTACCATAGCGCGATTGAGATGACAGGAGACGTCCATGAGCGAGCAAACCATTCGTTTAACGCAGTACAGCCACGGAGCCGGTTGCGGTTGTAAAATTTCCCCGAAAGTGCTGGAGACCATCCTGCACAGCGAACAGGCGAAGTTTGTCGACCCGAACCTGCTTGTCGGCAATGAAACGCGTGACGATGCTGCAGTTTATGACTTAGGTAACGGCACCAGCATTATCAGTACTACCGACTTCTTTATGCCGATTGTCGACAACCCGTTCGACTTCGGGCGCATTGCGGCCACCAACGCCATCAGCGATATCTTCGCGATGGGCGGTAAGCCGATCATGGCGATTGCCATTCTGGGCTGGCCGATCAACACCCTCCCGCCGGAAGTGGCCCGTGAAGTGATTGATGGCGGTCGTTTTGCCTGCCAGCAGGCGGGGATTGCCCTGGCCGGCGGTCACTCTATTGATGCGCCCGAACCGATCTTCGGCCTGGCCGTCACCGGCGTAGTGCTGACCGAACGCGTAAAGCGCAACAGCACCGCGCAGGCGGGCTGTAAATTGTTCCTTACCAAGCCGCTGGGTATTGGCGTGCTGACCACCGCCGAGAAAAAATCCCTGCTGAAACCGGAGCACAAAGGTCTGGCAACCGAAGTCATGTGCCAGATGAACCTCG
This sequence comes from Enterobacter sp. QK-SA4, assembly GCF_056856775.1. Classification (NCBI taxonomy): domain Bacteria; kingdom Pseudomonadati; phylum Pseudomonadota; class Gammaproteobacteria; order Enterobacterales; family Enterobacteriaceae; genus Enterobacter; species Enterobacter sp. QK-SA4. The sequence continues at coordinate 2,866,507 of NZ_JBXFXH010000007.1, read as the reverse complement.
CCGGTGCGGCGTTTGCCAATATCGACGGCGTGAAGGCGATGACCGACGTCACCGGTTTTGGCCTGCTGGGACACCTCTCCGAAGTGTGTCAGGGCGCGGGCGTGCAGGCGCAGGTCTGGTATCAGGACGTGCCGAAGCTGCCGGGCGTGGAGGAGTATATTGCTCAGGGCGCGGTCCCGGGCGGTACCCAGCGCAACTTCGCCAGCTACGGTCACCTGATGGGCGAAATGCCCGAGGAGTGGCGCAACCTGCTGTGCGATCCGCAAACTTCCGGCGGCCTGCTTCTGGCGGTCACTCCGGAATCCGAAGCCGAGGTTCAGGCCACTGCCGCCGAGTTCGGCATCACCCTGACGGCCATCGGCGAGCTGGTGACCGCGCGCGGCGGTCGTCCGATGATTGAGATCCGTTAATTCGATGCGGTTGTTTATTGCCGAAAAGCCGAGCCTGGCCCGTGCCATTGCCGATGTGCTGCCTAAGCCGCATCGCAAAGGTGACGGCTTTATCGAATGCGGTAACGGGCAGGTGGTCACCTGGTGTATCGGTCACCTGCTTGAGCAGGCGCAGCCGGATGTCTATGACAGCCGCTACGCCCGCTGGAATTTAAACGATCTGCCCATCGTGCCGGAAAAATGGCGCCTGCAGCCCCGACCTTCGGTCACCAAACAGCTCAACGTGATCAAGCGCTTCCTGCATGAAGCCGATGAAATCGTGCACGCGGGTGACCCGGACAGGGAAGGACAGCTGCTGGTGGATGAGGTGCTGGACTATCTTGAACTGGCGCCGGAAAAGCGTCAGCAGGTGCAGCGCTGCCTGATCAACGACCTCAACCCGCAGGCGGTGGAGCGTGCGATCTCGCGCCTGCGCGCCAACAGCGAGTTTATTCCGCTGTGCGTCTCGGCGCTCGCCCGCGCGCGCGCCGACTGGCTGTACGGCATCAACATGACCCGCGCCTACACCATACTTGGGCGCAACGCGGGCTATCAGGGCGTGCTCTCCGTGGGGCGCGTGCAGACGCCGGTGCTGGGGCTGGTCGTGCGTCGTGATGAAGAGATTGAGAACTTCGTCGCCAAAGATTTCTTTGAAGTGAAAGCGCATATCGTCACGCCTAAAGACGAACGCTTTACCGCCGCCTGGCAGCCGAGCGATGCCTGCGAGTCATATCAGGATGAAGAGGGGCGTTTGCTGCACCGTCCGCTGGCGGATCATGTGGTTAACCGCATTACCGGCCAGCCGGCTATTGTTACCAGCTATAACGATAAACGGGAATCAGAACCCGCGCCGCTGCCGTTCTCGCTGTCGGCCCTGCAGATTGAGGCCGCGAAGCGCTTTGGCCTCAGCGCGCAGAACGTGCTGGATATCTGCCAGAAGCTCTATGAAACCCATAAGCTCATCACCTACCCGCGTTCGGACAGCCGCTATCTGCCGGAAGAGCACTTTGCCGGTCGCCACTCGGTGATGAACGCCATTAGCGCGCACGCGCCGGATCTGCTCCCGCAGCCGGCGGTAAACCCGGACACCCATAACCGCTGCTGGGACGACAAAAAGGTCGATGCCCACCACGCGATTATCCCGACGGCCCGCGCCAGCAGCGTCAACCTGACCGAGAACGAAGCGAAGGTCTATAACCTGATCGCCCGTCAGTATCTGATGCAGTTCTGCCCGGACGCGGTATTCCGCAAGTGCGTGATTGAGCTTGAGATTGCCAAAGGCAAGTTTATCGCCAAAGCGCGTTTCCTCGCGGAAGCCGGCTGGCGCACGCTGCTCGGCAACAAAGAGCGTGACGAAGAGAACGACGGCACGCCGCTGCCGGTGGTCGCCAAAGATGACGAACTGCTGTGCGAGAAGGGCGAAGTGGTTGAACGTCAGACCCAGCCTCCGCGCCATTTCACCGATGCAACGCTGCTGTCGGCGATGACCGGGATCGCCCGGTTCGTTCAGGATAAAGATCTGAAGAAGATCCTGCGCGCCACCGACGGTCTGGGAACGGAAGCGACGCGAGCGGGGATCATCGAGCTGCTCTTTAAGCGCGGCTTCCTGGAGAAAAAGGGACGCTATATCCACTCAACGGAGCCGGGCCGGGCGCTAATCCACTCTCTGCCGGAGCTGGCCGCCAGGCCGGACATGACCGCACACTGGGAATCTGTGCTGACGCAGATCAGCGAGAAGCAGTGCCGCTATCAGGACTTTATGCAGCCGCTGGTCGGGACGCTTTATCAGCTGATCGATCAGGCGCGCAGCACGCCGGTGAAAACGTTCAGAGGGATGGTTGCGCCCGGTGGCGGCGCGAAGAAACCGTTCAAGAAGAAAAAGAGCGCGGCCTGACACAAGTTTTTCTCCCTCTCCCAGTGGGAGAGGGCCGGGGTGAGGGCACCCGGCCGCACGCGATAAACCTTAAATCACGCCCTGACCAATCATCGCATCCGCCACCTTCACGAACCCGGCGATATTCGCCCCGCGCACGTAGTTGGTTTGCGACGCCTCGCCGCCGTACTCCACGCAGGCATGGTGAATATCCAGCATGATGTGGTGCAGGCGCGCATCCACTTTCTCCGCCTTCCAGCCGAGACGCGCGGCGTTTTGCGCCATCTCGAGGCCGGAGGTCGCCACGCCGCCCGCGTTAGCGGCCTTGCCCGGCGCAAACAGCACGCCCGCCTCAAGGAACAGATCTGTCGCATCGATGGTGGTAGGCATATTCGCCCCTTCGGCCACCGCTTTTACGCCGTTGCTAATCAGGGTACGCGCGGCGTCTGCATCCAGCTCGTTCTGCGTGGCGCACGGCAGGGCGATATCCACCGGCACGCCCCACGGCTGTTTCCCTTCCAGGTAGGTCAGGCCAAGCTCCCGGGCATAATCCGCCACGCGGCCGTCGCGGCTGGCTTTGATTTCACACAGGCGCGCCAGCTTCTCTGCCGTGAAGCCGGCTTCATCCACCACCGTGCCGCTGGAGTCAGAGGCGGTGACCACGCGGGCGCCAAGCTGCATTGCTTTCTCAATCGCGTACTGCGCCACGTTACCGGAGCCGGAGACCGCCACGCGCATACCTTCGAAGCCCAAACCGTGACGCTTGAGCATGGCTTCGGTGAAGTAAACCAGGCCGTATCCTGTCGCTTCCGGGCGGATCAGGCTCCCGCCAAACGACAGCCCCTTGCCGGTAAAGACGCAGGCGCTGTTGTTGGAGAGCTTTTTCATCATCCCGGCCATAAAGCCCACTTCACGTCCGCCCACGCCGATATCACCGGCAGGAACGTCGGTATCCGGGCCGAGGTGACGGTAGAGTTCGGTCATCAGCGCCTGGCAGAAGCGCATCACTTCGCCTTCGCTTTTGCCTTTCGGGTCGAAATCGCTGCCGCCTTTCCCGCCGCCCATCGGTAGCGTGGTGAGGGCGTTTTTAAAGGTCTGCTCGAAGCCGAGGAATTTCAGAATCGACAGGTTCACGGACGGATGAAAACGCATGCCGCCCTTAAACGGGCCAATGGCCGAGTTAAACTGAACGCGCCACGCGCGGTTAACCTGTACCTGGTTGCGATCGTCAACCCACGTCACGCGGAACTGGATCACGCGCTCTGGCTCGATCAGGCGTTCAAGCAGAGACATCTGGCGATAACGCGGGTTTTGTTCAAGGAAGGGCCACAGGGTGGTCATAACTTCACGCACGGCCTGAGCGAACTCGCTTTGGTGCGGGTCGCGCTGCTGAACATGGGCAAGGAAACTTTCCAGAGAGCGTGTCTGATCCATAGATATAAGAACCTCTTATCGTATTTTATGTTTATTACTTATGCGATTTGTGTTGTTTTTTTGACTATACCACCCGTACCGCTTTGTGAGGCAAGCAGAAATTTATAACGAAAGGGAAATTAATGAGAGGGCGGGCGTCATAACGAAAAGCGATGAAGAGATAAATTAAAGGTTCCGCTCTGGTTTACCGTTATAGTCAATATCAGGACACAACAGGAAGACAAGTCGATGAACCGTTATGTGATGACCGCGTTATGTTTGATGTTTACCGCTGGCGCTCAGGCTGACCGCATTCGTCCGGATGTGGAAGTGAATGTGCCGCCGGAAGTGTTTAGCTCCAGCGGCCAGAATCAAACGGTGCAGCCCTGCAATCAGTGCTGTATCTATCAGAATCAGAACTACTCGGAAGGGGCCGTTGTGAAAGCGGACGGCATTCTGCTGCAGTGCCAGCGCGACGAGCGCGCCATCAGCACGAACCCGCTGGTCTGGCGTCGCGTAAAACAATAAACGCTTCCAGCAGCGGAATATCCGCGGGGGCTAAGGGGTAGCCAAACGCCTCTTCCGGCTTACACCACGCCAGCGCGCTGTGGTAGTGCGCCGTGATATCGCCGCGGAAAGCAGGAACGTGCCAGGCATGCAGGTTAATCAACCGCTGGGAGACTTCCCGCTGGTGGCTTGCCACGTATTGTCCCGGCAGGGCGTCAATGCCCAACTCTTCACGCAGCTCGCGGATAAGCGCTTCTGGCTGGGTTTCTCCGGCCTCGACTTTACCGCCTGCAAATTCCCACATTCCCGGCTGGTCGGCGTGGGCAGGGCGCTGCGCCAGTAAAATGTTGCCGTCTTTTTCGATGATGGCAGCAACGACATCGAGTGTTTTCAGCATGGTCGTCAATAATTAATAGCGAAAAAAGACATATTATCGTGCCCTTTCTCAGAGTCCAGTAAACAGGAGAATCAGGTGAAAGAGTCCCCCGCCTGGGTTGCCCCCCTCGAATCCCTTCCCGCCAGCCTAAAACCGATAGCCGCCATGCAGAAAAAGCATTTTGGCGCGGTGCTGAATCCCACCCGCTGGTGGGGGCGAATGCCGCGTCTGTTCTGGCTGGTGGCGCTGTTTGTCGGCTTTCTGGAGCGTCGTCACGCGCGCCTGACGCCCGCGCTGCGTTCGCTGCTCATGACGCGGGTATCCCAGCTCTGTCACTGCGCTTTCTGCATTGATGCCAACAGCCTGCGTCTGGCCGAGCGCTGCGGCGCGCTGGATAAGGTTCAGGCCGTGAGCGACTGGCAGGATTCCTCCTTGTTCACCGAGCAGGAGCGCGCGGCGCTGGCCTACGCCGAGGCGATGACCGCCACGCCGCCCCGGGCGGATGAGGCAGTCAGAACGGCGCTGAAACGCCACTTCACGGACGATGCCATTACCGAGATGACGGCGCTGATTGCGTTTCAGAATCTCTCCGCCCGTTTTAATGCCGCGCTGGATATTCCGGCGCAGGGGCTGTGCGCCACGTTTAGCGAGACTCCCCATGCTTGACCGTCACCTGCACCCGCGGGTTAAGCCCGCTCTGAATCGTCTGGTTTCCGTGCTGGATAAGCCGGGCATCACGCCCGACGGATTGACCCTGACCGGGTTTGCCATCGGCGTGCTGGCGCTGCCGTTTCTGGCCCTCGGCTGGTATCCGGCTGCGCTGGCTGCCATCGTGCTTAACCGCCTGCTGGATGGTCTGGACGGCGCGCTGGCGCGCCGGAGAGGGCTGACCGATGCGGGGGGATTTCTCGACATCGCGCTCGATTTTCTGTTCTACGCCCTGGTGCCGTTTGGCTTTGCGCTCGCGGCACCCGCTGAGAATGCGCTGGCGGCCGCCTGGCTGCTGTTTGCGTTTATCGGGACCGGCAGCAGCTTTCTGGCGTTTGCGGCGCTGGCGGCGAAGCACGACATCGACAACCCCGGCTATGCGCACAAGTCGTTTTATTACATCGGTGGGTTAACGGAAGGGACGGAGACCATCGCCCTGTTCGTGCTGTGCTGCCTGTTCCCGGCGCACTTTACGCTGTTCGCGTGGGTATTCGGCGCGCTGTGCTGGCTGACCACCACAACGCGCGTCTGGAGCGGCTATGTGACGCTGAAGTCACTCAGCCCTTAGAGAGCGCTTTCTGGCCCACGCTCTCCGGTGGTGACCGGGTTCTGCGGGTGACTGCTCCATTCGTACCAGCCGCCGTCATAGACGGCGACATTCTTCCAGCCCATCGCCCGGGCGTACATAAAGGTTTCTGACGCCCGCCACCCGGTGCCGCAGTAAAACGCGACGTGCTGTTCCGGCAGAATATTCCAGCGCTTCCACTGGGCGGCGATATCGTCCGCGCTGCGCATGGTGCCATCCGGGTTATGGAAATCTTCCATATGGGTCGCGTCGCTGCCCGCATGACCCCAGCGGGCACCGGCAATTTCACCTTTTGGCTTGATGTAGCTGTAGCCGCTGGTTTCGCCGATGAACTCCGGCCAGGAACGAATGCTGACCAGGGAGGCATCCTGACGGTGCAGCATCCCGCGCGCCTGTTCCATATCAACCATCAGCTGCGGCTGGCCGGGGATCGGCGCGCCAAAATCGAGGGCTGGCTTCACTTTCGCGGGCGTGCCGCGTTCAACCGGCAGGCCTGCATCGGACCACGCCTTCCAGCCGCCGTCGAGAATACGCACATCCTTCACGCCTGCATACAGCATGATCTGCGCCACGCGCGCGGCGGCGTAAACGTCACGGCCATACAGAATGACGGTGGTGTCGTGACGGATCCCGTGCTTCGCCAGCATCGCTTTCAGCGTGTCGTCGGAGACTTTATTCCACAGCGGCTCGCTTTCCACCTCGTTGGTGTCGATGTAGCCCGCGCCGGGAATGTGGTTTAGCAGGTAAAACTTCGGTGCGCCCCAGGCGGCTTCAATCACTTTCCAGTCCCCCGCCGGCGCGGCGGTCACGGGTTTACCCTGCTGGAGACGGTGGATCCACTGCGGATAAACCAGCTGTTCAAAGTGAGGCAGGCGCTGAAGGCGGTCGGGCGTCTGCAGAGCGTCGCTGAGCAGCGAGACGTTGCGGTATCCGGCTTTCTCCAGGCGGGATTTCACCGCCAGGTTATCGTTCTCGTCGCCGTAGAGGGCGATGGCCGTCGCGGGCGTAAGCTGATGCTGTTTTGCCCAGCTCGCAATCTGCTCGTCGCTCATTGCGCCCAGCCAGGCGGCAGCCAGGTTGAGTGCGGCGGGTTCATGCCCGGAGGGGCCGCTGAGGGTCTGCGGCCAGCCGTTATAGAACGCGCTGGGGCGGGTGTCGACAGGCGTGCCGTGCTGTGCCTGAAGCTGGGAGAGCGTCATCGCGTTGGCCAAATCAGCCGCCAGAGAGGAAAAGGATGCGAGGCCGCAGAGCAGGGCCAGCGCGGTCAGTTGAGAAACACGTTTCATCGAATAACCTGACGTCAGTAAAAGAGGGGGGCATTGTCGTCTCTCCCGAAACGGAAAACATTGCGTTAGCACATTATTGCCAGCGAGAAATCTCAATCAGCTCGCCGCCGGGCGGAATATCGTCCTCATCGTGCGTGACCAGCACCACCGGGATATTGCGCGCGCGGGCGGCGTCAAAAACCCATGTCCGAAACGTCTTGCGCAGCGTTTTATCGAGGCGGCTGAACGGTTCGTCCAGCAGCAGCGCCTGCGGCTCTGCGAGCAGGGCCCGCAGCAGGCTGACCCGGGCACGCTCCCCGCCGGAGAGGGTGGCCGGATCGCTGGCGTAATGACCGCTCAGCCCGGCGGAATCCAGCGCCTGCTCGACCGCTTCCCGACGCGCTCTCCCGACGATCCGCTCAGGCAAGGCCAGCAGCAAATTTTGCCCGACGCTGAACTGTTCAAACAGCAGCGCATCCTGAAAGAGAATGCCCAGCCCGCGGGCTTCAACAGGGAGGCTATCGCAGCGACGCGCGTCGAGCCACAGTTCGCCCCGCGCCTGGAAATCGTCTGACAGCGCGCCGACCATCCACGCAAAAAGGGTCGATTTGCCGCTGCCGGACGGCCCCATCAGGGTAACGATCTCCCCGCGAGGAACGCAAAAATTGACCTCGCGGAAAAGCGGTTCGATGGTGAGACCTTTAACCTTCAGCATTAACGTAATCCTTGACGGTAGCGGCCCGCGAGCCGGGATATCAGGGCAGCAAGACCGAACACCGTGCCCGTGACCAGCAGTAATCCCAGCGCCCTGCTGGCGAGAACAGGGATGCTGCCCCCGCTGCTGAGCGCGACGGTTTCGGTGGTCAGCGTGGCGAAGCGCCCCGCGCCCAGCCAGAGCGTCGGCATGTATTGCGCCATGCTGACGGAAAAACCAATAGCAAAGGCCAGCAGCGCCGGGCGCACCAGCAGGGTGCATTTCAGCAGTAAGAATATTTTTGCCCGTCGCCAGCCGAGCGTTCTGGCGGTAAGGATAAGCCGGGGGTCGATCCGCCGCCAGGCGGGCTGCAGAACCAGCAGCATCCACGGCAACACCCACAGCAGATGGCTCCAGAGCACGGCGGCATAGCGCCCGTCGAGCCCCAGACGCAAAGCAATAAAATATTGCCCGGTGACGAGCGGCAGCGCCGGAAGGGCGAGCGGTGACCACACCCACGCTGCGCCGCGCTGCGGTCCCCATTCCAGCCAGAGAAAAATGACGATGAGGGCGATCAGGCTCGACAGCAGGCCGAAGGAGAGGCTGGTCCCCACGGAACCCACGTCACCCCCTTGCGCCAGCATCAGCAGTACCGCAGCGCACAGGATGCCGCACGCGGGCAGTAACCCGCTGAGTGCCCGCTCAGGCAGGACGCGCTGAGACCTTCGGCGCGTCCCCGCGAGGTCCGGAATTGTGCGACGCCATACCCTCCAGAGGCCGTATCCGAGGGCGGCAAGCGCGGCCAGCAGCATGAGGAGAAGCAGGCACAACAGCATTCCTTTTGCCTGCTGCTGCGCGTCGCCCTGGCTTAGCCACTGCCAGGCCAGCACGGCCAGGGTGGGCGGGTTGCCGGGCCCGAGAACGATCGCTACGTCCACGACCGAGAGCGACCATGCCAGCACCGCCAGCATCACCGCGCCGAGGACAGGCGCGATCGCCGGGAGAATCAGCCAGCTGAGCGTCTGATAACGCCCGTAGCCAAAGGTCTGCAGGACGATCTTCTGCTGCGCGAGCCGTTGTTCCGGCAGTAGGGCGTAAATAGCCCACAGCACGAACGCGCTCTCTTTGACCGCGAGCGTCAGGCCCAGCCCGACGCCGTAGCGGTCAAACGGAGCCGTACAGACGGTACAGAGCTGATAAAACAGACCGCCCTCGGCAAACAGCAGTAACGCGCTGGTGGCGAACGCCACATGGGGGATCGCCAATAGCCAGGGCAGCCGGGTCGTGAGGCGTCGCCAGCGTTGACCTGGCCACAAAAGGCAGACGAAGAAAAGGGCAATCAGCAACGCCCCCAGCGTGGCGATAAGCGTTGAGATCAGCGTGGCGACGGTCGCCTGCGGCAGCTGCGTATCGTTCAGCAGCCGCTGCCAGTTTGTCGCAGAAAGCGCCGGTGCGAAAAGCATCACGCCGGCGGGCAGGATCGGCAGATAAATCACCGCCATCGCCAGCCAGACAAGCCCGCTCAGCGGGTGCCGTAACGACGCAGCCATTCCTGCTCCAGCGCGTTCACCCAGGCGGACTGCGGCTCTGCAAGCACCTGCGGCAGCCCCTGAGGCGTATGGGTCAGCAGCTGTTTCGCTTCCTCTTCGGGCAGCGTTTTCGCATCCAGGACGCTCGGGTCTCCCCAGATGGCCGGGTCGGCCTTGCGGATTTGCGCCTGCGGTGACAGCAGGAAATTAGCGACTACCTTTGCGCCCGCGCTCGCGCTGGCATTGGCCGGGATAGCCACAAAATGGACGTTGCCGAGCATCCCGCTCTGGAAACCAAAGCTGTAGCTGTCGGCAGGCAGTTCGCCGCTCGCCACTTTCTGCTGCGCATGCGCCGGGTTAAAGGTCAGCGACAGGTTCAGACTGCCGCTGGCAAGCAGGGCATCCATTCGTGCTGGCGAGGGAGGGAAATCTTTTCCTTCGCGCCACAGCAGCGGGTGCAGCTTATCGAGGTAGGCCCAGAGCGGCGCCGTAACCTCAGCAAACGTTGCATCGGGCGCTTTTTGTAAAGCCTCAGGGCGATCGGTGAGCGTCAGCAGCAGCTGCTCAAGAAATGCCGTGCCGGTAAAATCGGGTGGGCGGGGATAGCTGATCTTACCCGGGTGCTGCTGCGCGTAGGCCTGCAGCGCCTGCGGATCCACCGGCGGCGTCGGCATGCTGGCTTTGCGGGCGATAAAGGTTAGCTGCGCGCCGCCCCACGGGGATTCCGCCCCGTCGGTTGGAATCGCAAAATCTTCCGTGACGGGTTTACGGGTATCGACATAGCGCCAGTTTGGCAGCGTCTGCGCCCATCCGGTTTGCAGCAGGTTCGCCTCTTTTAACGTGCGGAAGTTTTCGCCGTTGACCCACAGCAGGTCAACCGAGCCGTTGGCCTTACGCCCCGCGGCGGCTTCCGTCTGGATCCGTTTTACCGCATCGGCGGCGTCCGCCAGCGGGACAATTTTTAGGGTAATGGCGTAGTGCGTTTGCATCTCACCGCTGACCCACTCAAGGTAGCGGTTGACCGCCGGATCGCCTCCCCAGGCGTTAAACCAGACGGTCTGGCCTTTGGCCTGCTGTTGGATAGCGTGCCAGCTTTCGGCGGCACAGAGGGGGGCTGCCAGCAGCAGACCGGTCAGGAACGCGCAAAAACGCACACGGCGCATAATGCCTCACTTTTTAACAGACGGAAGATAACGGGAAAACAGCCGGCGTGTCGCCAGCGGCAATAACCCCAGTAGTGTAAAGGCGATTAGCATGCCCGGCGACAAAATATCGCGCAGCGACGCCACTTTCCCCAGCTCGCGTCCGGCGTTCAGAAAGACCACCGTCGCGGGCAGCATGGCGACCTGGCTGACCCACCAGTAGCGATATACGCCAATGCGGGTCAGCCCCATCAGCAAATTCACCAGGAAAAACGGGAACAGCGGCATCAGGCGCAGGGCAAAAAGATAGCCCGCGCCGTCATGCGCCATACCGGCGTTCACCGTTTTCATCTGCTGAGCAAACCGCCGCTGGACCCATTCGCGCAGCAGATAACGGCTGGCGATCATCGCAAGCGTCGCCCCGAGCGTGGAGGCAAACGAGACCAGAAGGGTGCCTTCCCACAGGGGAAATAACGCTCCGCCCAGCAGGGTGAGGATAGCCGCACCGGGGATCGACAGGGCGGAGACCGCCACGTAGAGGGCAAAAAAGATCAGCGCGCTTCGCAGCGGCGCGTGGTCACCATGGGAGATGAGTGCCTGCTGGTGGGTTTTAATCCCGTCCAGGGAGAGTGTGCCTGGGGGAAGTATGACAAACGTCAGAATAAATGCGCCCAGAAGGGCGCACAGGAAAGCGAGTTTTCGAATGTTCACGCGTCATTACAGCTTGAATTTAGCCCATACCGGCGCGTGGTCAGACGGTTTTTCCATGCTGCGGATCTCGTAGTCGATCCCGGTTTCGATGCAGCGCTCTGCCAGCGGCGAACTGGCGAGCAGCAGGTCGATACGCAGGCCGCGGTTGTCGTCAAAGCCTTTTGAGCGGTAGTCAAACCACGAGAAGCGATCCTGCGTGTCCGGGTTGGCGGTACGGAAGGTATCCACCAGCCCCCAGTCCAGCAGGCGCTGCATCCACTCGCGCTCTTCCGGCAGGAAGGAGCATTTGCCGGTACGCAGCCAGCGTTTGCGGCTGTCTTCACCGATGCCAATATCCAGATCGGTCGGGCTGATATTCACATCACCCATGATCAGCACCGGATTATCTTTGTTCAGTTCGGTGGTCAGGTAGTTCTGCAGATCCTGATAAAACTTGGCTTTGGCCGGGAATTTGGTCGGATGGTCGCGGCTCTCGCCCTGGGGAAAGTAACCATTAATCACTGTGATGTTACCCAGCGGGGAAGGCAGTTCCGCCATGATGATGCGGCGCTGTGCTTCTTCGTCATCGCCGGGAAACCCGCGGCGGACTGAAACTGGCGTCTCTTTGGTCAACAGCGCAACGCCGTAATGGCCTTTCTGCCCATGATAGAAGACGTTGTAGCCGAGCTTAGCCACCTCTTCGAGGGGGAACATGTCGTCGTGAACCTTGGTCTCCTGCAGACCGATCACATCTGGCTGATGTTGTTCAACGATAGCTTCAAGCTGATGAGGGCGGGCGCGCAGGCCGTTGATATTAAAAGAGACAAATTTCATAGTCGCTGCCAGTGCAAGGTGAATAGTGCATGGATGGTAGCAGAATTTGCGTCAACTGTTACCGGGTTCGGCCAATAACTGCGACAGATAATGCCGGTGGTGCAATATTTGCACCATTCTGACGCGCATCGCCCTCAAACAGGGCGTAAATGACCGATAAATTTCGCGAGCGATCACAATTCCAGAATTATATTTGGCCTGTGCATACTCTTTCTGATTTTCATGCGGCAAAGCGCCGCTTGTCGTAAAAATATTCACTTTTTATGCACTAACAGTGAATAACTCCATATTGTAACTTATTGATATTGTGTTACCTCAACCCTTTTATGCAATTTTATCGCTGGCTGGCACGAAGGCTGCAATCTACATTCACAGTGCAAACACTCAATTATTTAACATTCAAATAACTTTTTATTTACCGGATGAGGTCGCTATGTCTCTGTCAATTACGCGTGAAAATTTCGATGAATGGATGATGCCGGTTTACGCTCCGGCGGCTTTTATTCCGGTTCGTGGGGAAGGCTCGCGCCTGTGGGATCAGCAGGGTAAAGAGTATATCGACTTTGCAGGTGGGATTGCGGTCAACGCGCTGGGGCATGCGCACCCTGCGCTGCGTCAGGCGCTGAATGACCAGGCGGCGAAGTTCTGGCATACCGGCAACGGCTTTACTAACGAGCCCGCGCTGCGCCTGGCCAAAAAACTGATCGACGCGACGTTTGCCGAAAAGGTCTTTTTCTGTAACTCGGGGGCGGAAGCCAACGAAGCGGCGCTGAAGCTGGCGCGCAAATATGCGCACGATAAATTTGGTACCCACAAGAGCGGCATCGTGGCGTTTAAAAATGCCTTCCACGGGCGCACGCTGTTTACCGTCAGCGCGGGCGGCCAGCCTTCCTACTCGCAGGATTTTGCCCCGCTGCCGCCGGATATTCGCCACGGTATCTATAACGATCTGCAGTCCGCCAGCGAGCTGATTAACGACACCACCTGCGCGGTGATCGTCGAGCCGATGCAGGGCGAGGGCGGTGTGCTTCCGGCGCAAAAAGCCTTCCTGCAGGGGCTGCGCGAGCTGTGCGATCGCCACAACGCGGTCCTGATTTTCGACGAAGTCCAGACCGGCGTGGGCCGCACCGGCGAGCTGTATGCCTATATGCACTACGGCGTGACGCCGGACGTGCTTTCGACCGCCAAAGCGCTGGGCGGCGGCTTCCCGATTGGCGCGACGCTGACCACCGATAAATTCGCCAGCGTAATGACCGTCGGCACCCACGGCACCACCTACGGCGGCAACCCGCTGGCCACCGCCGTCGCCGGGCAGGTTCTCGACATCATTAACACGCCTGAGGTGCTGAAAGGCGTTAAGCAGCGTCATGACTGGTTTGTTGAACGTCTGAACGCCATCAACAGCAAAACGGGGCTGTTTAAAGAAATTCGCGGTCTGGGGCTGTTAATCGGCTGCGAGCTCACCGCCGAGTTTGCCGGAAAAGCTAAACTTATTTCACAGGAAGCGGCAAAAGTGGGCGTGATGGTGCTGATTGCCGGTGCCAACGTGGTGCGTTTTGCGCCCGCGCTGATCGTCAGCGAGGAAGAGGTGCAAACCGGTCTGGACCGTTTTGCGCTGGCGTGTGAAAAAGTGAAATCCGGGGTGTCATCATGATGGTCATCCGTCCCGTTGAGCGAGGCGATCTCGCCGGGCTCATGCAGCTTGCCGGTAAGACGGGAGGCGGGCTGACCTCGCTTCCTGCCGATGAAAAAACGCTGTCGGCGCGCATTGAGCGCGCCCTGCAAACCTGGCAGGGGACGTTGCCAAAAAGCGAACAGGGGTATGTGTTCGTGCTGGAAGACACCGACACGGGGACCGTGGCCGGGATCTGCGCCATTGAAGTGGCCGTCGGGCTTAACGACCCGTGGTACAACTATCGCGTCGGCACCATGGTTCACGCCTCGAAAGAGCTGAACGTTTATAACGCGCTGCCCACGCTGTTTCTCTGCAATGACCACACGGGCGCCAGCGAGCTATGCACGCTGTTCCTCGACCCGGCGTGGCGCAAAGAGGGCAACGGCTATCTGCTCTCCAAATCGCGCTTTATGTTTATGGCCGCCTTCCGCGATCGCTTTAACGAAAAAGTGGTCGCGGAGATGCGCGGCGTGATCGACGACACCGGCTACTCGCCGTTCTGGGAGAGCCTGGGCGAGCGCTTCTTCTCGATGGAGTTCAGCCGGGCGGACTATCTCTGCGGCACCGGCCAGAAAGCCTTTATCGCCGAACTGATGCCGAAGCATCCTATCTATACCCATTTCCTCAGCCCGGAAGCGCAGGCGGTGATTGGCGAAGTCCATCCGCAGACCGCGCCTGCCCGCGCGGTGCTGGAGAAAGAGGGGTTCCGCTACCGGAACTATGTCGACATCTTTGACGGCGGCCCAACGCTTGAGTGCGATATCGATCGCGTGCGCGCGATCCGTAAAAGCCGTCTGGTTGAGGTCTCTGAAGGTCAGCCCGCGCCGGGTGACTGGCCCGCCTGTCTGGTATCGAACGAAAATTACGCCAATTTCCGCGCCATGCTGGTGCGTACCAACCCGAAATGTGAACGTCTGGTGCTGACGGCTGCAGAACTGGATGCCCTGAAATGTAACGCCGGCGATACGGTTCGCCTGGTGCGTCTCTGCCCTGAGGAGAAAACAGCATGACATTATGGATTAACGGTGACTGGGTCACGGGCGAAGGCGAAGAGCGCGTAAAGACCAATCCGGTTGGAAAAGAGGTGCTCTGGAAGGGGCATGACGCCAGCGCCGCGCAGGTAGAACAAGCCTGCCAGGCCGCGCGCCGCGCCTTTCCGGCGTGGGCAAAACAGCCTTTCGCCGTGCGCCAGGAAATTGTTGAAAAGTTTGCCGGGCTGCTGGAGGCAAACAAGGCCGAACTGACGCGCATCATCGCGTCTGAAACCAGTAAACCTCGCTGGGAAGCGACAACCGAAGTGACGGCGATGATCAACAAAATCGCCATTTCGGTGAAGGCGTACCACACCCGCACCGGCGAACAGCATACCGAGATGCCGGACGGCGCGGCCACGCTGCGCCACCGTCCGCACGGCGTGCTGGCGGTGTTTGGCCCGTATAACTTCCCGGGACACCTGCCGAATGGCCATATTGTGCCTGCGCTGCTGGCGGGCAATACCGTCATCTTCAAACCGAGCGAGCTCACGCCACTCACCGGCGAGGCGGTGGTCAAACTCTGGGAACAGGCCGGCCTGCCGCCGGGCGTGCTGAACCTGGTGCAGGGCGGGCGGGAAACCGGTCAGGCGCTGAGCGCGCTGAGCGATATCGACGGTCTGCTGTTTACCGGCAGCGCCGGTACGGGCTATCAGCTGCACCGCCAGCTGGCAGGGCAGCCGGAGAAAATCCTGGCGCTGGAGATGGGCGGCAACAACCCGCTGATTGTGGAAGACCCTGATGATATCGACGCCGCGGTGCACCTGACGATTCAGTCCGCCTTTATTACCGCCGGACAGCGCTGTACCTGCTCCCGCCGCCTGCTTGTGAAACGGGGCGCACAGGGGGATGCCTTCCTGAAGCGTCTGGTTGAAGTGAGCGCGCGTCTGGTGCCTGCCGCATGGGATGCCGACCCGCAGCCGTTTATCGGCGGGCTGATTTCCGAACAGGCCGCGCTGAACGTGCTTAAGGCCTGGCAGGACCACGTCGCGCGCGGCGCGAAAACGCTGCTGGAGCCGAAGCAGGTTCAGCAGGGTGCTTCGCTGCTGACGCCGGGCATTGTAGAGATGAGCGGCGCGAGCAACGTGCCGGATGAAGAGGTCTTTGGCCCGCTGCTGTGCGTCTGGCGTTACGACGATTTCGATGCGGCCATTGCGATGGCGAACAACACCCGCTATGGCCTGTCGAGCGGGCTGATTTCGCCGCATCGCGAGAAGTTTGAACAACTGCTGCTGGAAGCGCGCGCCGGGATTGTGAACTGGAATAAACCGCTGACCGGGGCCGCGAGCACCGCGCCGTTCGGTGGTGTGGGCGCGTCGGGCAACCATCGCGCCAGCGCGTGGTATGCCGCCGATTACTGCGCGTGGCCGATGGCGAGCCTGGAAACCCCGGCGCTGACGCTGCCGGAGACGCTTAATCCGGGGCTGGATTTTACCGGAGGGGATCGTCATGAAAGCGCGTGAGGTTAACTTTGACGGGCTGGTGGGGCTGACGCACCACTATGCCGGTCTCTCTTTTGGTAATGAAGCCTCGACGAAGCACCGCTTTCAGGTGTCGAACCCGAAGCTGGCGGCGAAGCAGGGGCTGCTGAAGATGAAGGCGCTGGCGGATGCCGGTTTCCCGCAGGCGGTGATCCCGCCGCAGGAACGCCCGAACGTGGCTGTCCTACGTCAGCTCGGCTTTAGCGGTACCGATGAGCAGGTCGTCGAAAAAGCGGGTACGCAGACGCCGCACCTGCTCTCCGCGGCAAGCTCCGCCTCCTCTATGTGGGTGGCAAACGCCGCGACCGTCGCGCCGTCAGCCGACACGCTGGATGGCAAAGTTCATCTGACGGTGGCGAACCTGAACAATAAATTCCACCGCGCCACAGAAGCGGAAACCACCGAGCGCGTGCTGCGCGCCATTTTCAACCATGACGCCCATTTTGAGGTGCATCAGGCTCTGCCGCAGGTGGCGATGTTTGGCGACGAAGGCGCGGCCAACCATAACCGCCTGGGAGGCGACTATGGCGACCCGGGCCTGCAGCTGTTTATCTACGGGCGAGAAGAGGGGGGCCACGCCGCGCCAACCCGTTATCCTGCTCGTCAGACGCTGGCAGCCAGCCAGGCGGTTGCTCGCCTGAACCAGGTCAATCCTTCCCAGGTGGTTATTGCCCAGCAAAACCCGCATGTGATTGACCAGGGCGTGTTCCATAACGACGTGATTGCCGTTTCTAACCGCCAGGTGCTGTTCTGCCACGAGCAGGCGTTTGCCCATCAGGAGAAGCTGCTCGCCACGCTGCATGAGCGCGTGCGCGGCTTCACGCCAATCCAGGTGCCAACGGAGGCGGTGAGCGTGCAGGACGCGGTAGAAACCTATCTGTTCAACAGCCAGCTGCTGAGCCGTGACGATGGCAGCATGATGCTGGTCCTGCCGCAGGAATCACGGGATCACAAAGGCGTGTGGCGCTACCTGACGGAGCTGGTGAAGGCCGATAACCCGATTGACGAACTGCGCGTGTTTGACCTGCGCGAAAGCATGGCCAACGGCGGTGGGCCAGCCTGTTTACGTCTGCGCGTGGTCTTGACTCAGGACGAAATGCAGGCGGTGAACCCCGCGGTCATGATGAACGATACGCTCTTTACGCGGCTGAATGACTGGGTCGATCGCTACTATCGCGATCGTCTGACGCAGGCGGATCTGGTTGACCCGCAGCTTCTGCGTGAAGGACGCGAGGCGCTGGACGCGTTATCGACAATCCTGCAGCTGGGATCGGTTTACCCGTTCCAGCGCTAAAGGAGTGGATATGGAAAATTTACTGGCGCTGACCCTGGCCGATGAGACGCCGGAACAGAAAGAGGGGGACGGCCCCTCATTTCGCTGGCGGTGGCTGGGGCGCGGGGTGCTTGAGCTGACGCCGACCGTAAAAAGCGATCTCTCGCTGCTGCTTTCAACGGGTATCCACGGGAATGAAACCGCGCCCGTTGAGATTGTTGATCTGCTGCTGCGTGCGCTGTATCGCAATGAGATCGAACTAAAGTGCCGCGTGCTGGTGGTGCTCGGCAATCCCCCTGCGCTGGCGCAAAACAAACGGTATCTGGTGAGCGACATTAACCGCATGTTCGGCGGCCGCTGGTCGCAGTTTCCGCAGAGCGATGAAACGGCGCGGGCAGAGTGGCTGGAGAACGTCGTGACCGCGTTTTTTGCCGTCGCGGGGCCGGGGCGCTGGCATCTGGATCTGCATACGGCAATCCGCGCGTCTTACCACGTTCGCTTCGGCGTTCTGCCGCAGCGCAGTCAGCCGTGGGATGAAGCGTTCCTGAGCTGGCTAGGTGACGCCGGGCTGGAGGCGCTGGTATTTCATCAGTCGCCGGGCGGAACCTTTACCCATTTCACCTGTGAACGTTTCGCTGCGCTGGCCTGCACGCTGGAGCTGGGAAAAGCGCTACCGTTCGGCCAGAACGATCTGACCCGCTTTGCGCCTACGCATCTCGCCCTTCGGGCGCTGCTGGGAGGAACGGCTCCCGAGCACGCGCATCAGCCCGTTGAGCGGTATCGGGTCGTGCAGCAGATCACGCGCCGCAGCGATGCTTTCCAGCTCCACATGGCCGCGCACACCCTGAACTTCACCCCGTTCCGCAAAGGGGCGCTGCTGGCTGAGGATGGCGAGGAACGTTACGAGGTGCAGAACACCACCGAGTATGTCTTGTTCCCTAACCCCACCGTCGCGTTTGGCCTGCGGGCCGGGCTGATGCTGGAAAAAATATCCTGAACCTTTCCCCTCTCATCATCCGGGAGGGGGGTAAAAAACTTTTCTTAACGATTAAAGCGCTTGCGATTATTTTGCAGAATATTCCTGGTGAATTGCTTTATTATTGATCTGCACTTCGCTATACTTTTGCTAAATCTCTTTAAAATCATTGAATTGAATATTTTTTGTTGCAACTCTCCACGCTTTATCCTTATTTCCTCCACATTTGGCGAAAATTTGTTTTTTACATTTTCATTGTTTTACCGTTGCTCTGACTAATTGACGATAAACCCCGTAAAGTTAATCTCGTCAACACGGCATAGCGCCGAAGAATAACTGAAAGAAAGGAAATAAATTATGCGTAAGTTTACTGCACTGTTTGTTGCTTCTACCCTGGCTCTGGGCGCTACCAGCATGGCGTTCGCCGCAGATACTGCGACCACTACGACTGCCGCGCCTGCTGAAGGCAAAATGATGATGCATCATAAAGGTCCGGGTATGCACAACGAGATGATGATGTTTAAGGATCTCAACCTGACGGATGCGCAGAAGCAGCAGATCCGCGACATCAGAAAAGGTGAACGCGACCAGATGAAACGTCCTCCGCTTGAAGAGCGCCGTGCGATGCATGACATCATCGCCAGCGACAGCTTCGATAAGGCGAAAGCCGAAGCGCAGATCGACAAAATGGCCGAGCAGCACAAAGCCCGCATGCTGGCTCACATGGAAACCCAGAACAAGATCTACAACATTCTGACCCCGGAACAGAAAAAACAATTTAATGCGAATTTTGAGAAGCGTCTGACAGAACGTCCGGCGATGGAAGGTAAAATGCCAGCACCAACCGAATAATCGGTTCACACTCTTAAGACCGCCGGGATCCTGTCCACAAAAGCGCAACCGCTGTGGACAGGACCGGCGGTTTTTCTTTCCTGCCCTCTTGCCTGCCGCCGCCAGCGCGGTATCCTCCTGTAGTCGCTTCAGAGAATGTTTGCAGAGTCATGGCGTTAGAATTTTTATTAACGTTCCGCTAAGGCCTGCCCGCTCTGCTGCCGATACTGTTTCTGTGAATACCCAACGATAACAAACAAGACAGCAACGATAGCGATATCCTTGCCCTGGCACGGGTTGTGCCATTCAGGAGTGGTGATGGAGTTCTTTGATATCCGTAAGATGCCGGTCAGCCTCTGGCGCAATGGTGCTGGCGAAACGCGTGAGATTTGCTGCTTCCCTCCCGCGACGCGCGATTTTCAGTGGCGCGCCAGTATCGCGACGATTGCCAGCAACGGCGAATTCTCCTCGTTTCCCGGTGTTGACCGGGTGATTACCTTGCTGGAAGGGGGAGAGGTGACGCTGGACGCGGGTCAGGCGTTCTCCCATACCCTCAAGCATCATCAGCCCTACAGTTTTGCCGGCGATTTGCCGGTGAAAGCGCTGCTTTCAGATGGGCGGATGGCGATGGACTTTAATATCATGACCCGGCGCGACTGCTGCCGGGCGAAGGTGCGCGTTGCTGACCGAACCTTTACCACCTTTGGCTCACGCGGGGGCGTGGTGTTCGTGCTAAGCGGGGCGTGGCAGCTGGGCGATAAATTGCTGACGGCCGATCAGGGTGCCAGCTGGGAGGAGGGTACCCATACGCTGCGTCTGCTGGAGGCTCAGGGTACCTTATTGTTCAGCGAAATCACGTGGCTGCCGGGTCATTGAGCACAATGATCTCAAACTTTCCTGCCAGGACCGGTTTACAGAGAATTTTGTAGCCATCGTGGTCAAATCCGGCGGGCGTGCGCAGCAGGGTTGCCGCGTCGTTGAGGTCGTCGACAGCGCCCAGCCAGAGCCAGTTATTGACGATGTGATACTGGGTCATGGCCTCGCCCACTTCTTTTAGCGCAACGGCGCTTTCCCAGGGCCAGCAGTTTACGCTGATGGCCGCCAGACCGGTGAGAAGCCGGGCGTGATGCGCCTCAACGCTCTCTTTCCCGCAGCAGGCACCGGCGCAGCGCTTCAGCGCGGATCGAAAACAGGCGCGTCCGCGGGTAGTTGCCTCCAGACCTAAAAGGCTGTAGCAAAGCTGTAAATCGTCCGCCAGCGTCTGCAGCGCCTGGAGCGCGGCGCGTTTATTGGCAAAAAGCCCATAGAGATTCGGGGCATGAGAAAAATCGACGTCGCGCGCGTAGACGACCTGCGGCTTGCCATCGTTTATCTGCAGCGAGCAGAGCTGACGGTTGCGGCGCAGGCGCTTATTGAACAGCGGCTGTTGTTCTTTGATCAACCGCGCCTCCAGCAGCAGCGCGCCCATTTCTCCCGCCGTCTGGAACCAGGTAATGCGTCGCGACTGGCGCAGCATGGCGGCCTCGTCCGGCGTACGCAGATGGGATAACACCCGGCTGCGAATGTTAACGCTCTTGCCGATATAGAGCGGCAGGGTGTCGCTTTCACCGTGAAAGATGTACACGCCCGGCTGTTTAGGCAGCGCCTCAAGCCAGGGGCGAAGGTGTTCGGGATATTCGTAGATAGCCGCCGCTTCAAACTCAAGACGCGGGGCGGATTGACGCCTGCTCACATACTGCTCCATATACTGTTCAGGCATACAGTGTAGCAGGAGTGTGGTGGTTAAAAAAGAGCCGGGTGGCGGCTACGCCTTACTCGGCCAGGACGTGCGGCCTGATGCCCTCACCCCAACCCTCTCCCACGGGAGAGGGCGCAAACATTAAAAGCGGTAACCTGGTTACCGCTTTGCTTTATTTTTTCCAGAAGTCGTCAAACACCGTAATTGGCGTATGGCGCTTGTGCTCGGTTTTCAGATACCAGCCTTCGATGATTTTCGCGGTACCTTCATCCAGCTTTTTGCCTTCCAGATAATCATCAATGTTGTCATAGGTGACGCCAAGGGCCGCTTCATCCGGCAGGGAAGGGCGATCGTCTTCAAGGTCCGCTGTCGGCGCTTTCTTATACAGATGCTCAGGACAGCCCAGCGCGGCCAGCAGCTGCTTACCCTGACGCTTGTTAAGACGGAAGATAGGGTTAATATCGGTGCCGCCGTCGCCGTATTTGGTGAAGAAACCGGTGATCGCTTCTGCCGCGTGGTCGGTGCCGACGACAACGCCTTTGGTCATCCCGGCGATGCTGTACTGCGCTTTCATGCGCTCGCGGGCTTTCTCGTTGCCGCGAACAAAATCGCTCAGCTCAATGCCCGCTTCGCGAAGCGCCTGCTCGCTTGCCAGCACCGAGCCCTTAATATTAACGGTCAGCACGCGGTCAGGCTGAATGAAGGCAATGGCATCCTGGCAATCCTGCTCGTCCGCCTGTACGCCATAAGGAAGACGCACCGCGATAAACTGCAGTTTCTCATCGCCCGTCTCTTCGCGAAGCTCTGAAATCGCCATCTGGCAGAGTTTACCGGTCAGGGTAGAGTCCTGGCCGCCGCTGATGCCCAGCACCAGGGATTTCAGGAACGCGTTCTTTTTTAAGTACGATTTTAAAAAATCCACGCTGCGGCGGATCTCTTCATGTGCATCTACCGTAGGCTTCGCGCCCAGTGCCTGAATAATCTCTTGTTGCAGAGCCATCACGCCCTCCATATGCAGTACATAAACAGAATGTGTTAGCTGTTAAAACTAACCCTTTGGGCGAGAAACGACAAGGATCACAGTTTCGAGTGCGCTAATTTGCGCCGATTTAGCAGGTTATCGTTGTTTTATTAGAATTTTCCGAAATTCGTCTGGCGTAATCCACAAAGTTGAACAATAGTACTTTTTATCCCATGCTTAGATAACACGCTGATAAACAAGAGGACGGAATATGAACAAGAACGTAGCAGGAATTCTTAGCGCAGCGGCGGTACTGACTATGCTGGCAGGGTGTACGGCTTACGATCGCACCAAGGATCAGTTTACGCAGCCCGTAGTAAAAGACGTTAAAAAAGGCATGACCCGTTCGCAGGTAGCTGCGATTGCCGGTAAACCTTCTTCTGAAGTGACCATGATTCATGCGAAAGGGACCTGCCAGACCTATATCCTGGGTCAACGTGATGGTAAGGCAGAAACCTACTTCGTCGCCCTGGATGATACCGGTCATGTGATCAACTCCGGCTATCAGACCTGTGCTGAATACGACACCGATCCGCAGGCGCCTAAGGCGCAGTAACCCTCCTTGCCTGAGGATGTTAACAAACCGGCCCATGGGCCGGTTTTTTTATGCATCAGAAAATCTTATTTCTTTGCGCGAATTATTTGCCCGAAATGTGAAGGGAGTCAACAAGCCAGGTCAATGAGAGACAATTTGAGTCTATCCAGAATTATCCCCTGTCTGTACCATTGCGTATACTCACTCCAACGATAAACAACAGTACGCAAGCTACCTGTCTGCCGGGACAGCGAGTCGAGTGATAGCGCGATGGCAGGTAGTTATATAAGAGGGAAATCACGATGGAAAAGAAACATATCTACCTGTTCTGCTCAGCGGGCATGTCAACGTCGCTTCTGGTGTCAAAGATGCGTGCGCAGGCTGAAAAGTACGAAGTCCCTGTGGTGATTGAAGCGTTTCCAGAGACGCTGGCGGGCGAAAAAGGCCAGACAGCCGATGTTGTTTTACTGGGGCCGCAAATTGCCTATATGTTGCCCGAAATTCAACGACTGTTACCCAATAAACCGGTCGAAGTGATCGATTCGGGGCTGTACGGCAAAATTGATGGTTTAGGTGTTCTTAAAGCTGCTGTGGCAGCCATTAAAAAAGCTGCTAATTAATTTTTATTTTTCCCGTCAAAGAGTTATTTCACACACAATACGCCGTAACATGTGTTACGGCATTTAAGGGTATTTTCCTATGAGTAAAGTCATCGCTTCACTTGAAAAGGTACTCCTTCCTTTTGCTGTTAAAATAGGAAAGCAGCCTCACGTTAATGCCATCAAAAACGGCTTTATTAAATTAATGCCGTTAACGTTGGCTGGGGCCATGTTCGTTTTAATTAACAACGTTTTTCTGAGCTTTGGTGAAGGTTCCTTCTTTTATTCATTAGGAATTCGGTTAGACGCATCCACTATTGAAACCCTTAATGGTTTTAAAGCCATTGGCGGCAACGTCTATAACGGTACGTTAGGGATTATGTCGCTGATGGCGCCTTTCTTTATTGGGATGGCACTGGCAGAAGAGCGTAAAGTGGATCCGCTGGCTGCCGGGTTATTATCCGTCGCCGCCTTTATGACCGTAACGCCTTACAGCGTGGGTGAAGCCTATGCCGTTGGCGCCAACTGGCTGGGCGGGGCCAACATCATCTCCAGTATTGTTATCGGCCTGGTGGTGGCAGAAATGTTCACCTTTATTATCCGTCGCAACTGGGTTATCCGCCTGCCGGATAGCGTACCGGCTTCCGTTTCTCGTTCATTTTCCGCGTTGATTCCAGGCTTCATTATTCTCTCCATCATGGGGATTATCGCCTGGGCGCTCTCCCACTGGGGCACTAACTTCCACCAGATCATCATGGACTCTATCTCTACGCCGCTGGCGTCGATGGGTGGCGTGGTCGGTTGGGCGTATGTGATTTTCACTTCTCTGCTGTGGTTCTTTGGCGTGCATGGTTCACTGGCACTGGCCGCGCTGGACAGCGGGATTATGACCCCCTGGGCACTGGAAAACGTTGCGCTTTACCAGCAGTACGGCTCCGTTGACGCGGCGCTGGCAGCGGGTAAAACCTTCCATGTGTGGGCAAAGCCGATGCTTGACTCCTATATCTTCCTGGGCGGTACCGGGGCGACCTTGGGTCTGATCATCGCGGTCTTTATTGTCTCTCGTCGTGCTGACTACCGTCAGGTCGCGAAGCTGGCGCTGCCATCAGGCATTTTCCAGATTAACGAACCGATTCTGTTCGGTCTGCCAATCATCATGAACCCGGTAATGTTCATTCCGTTCATTCTGATTCAGCCGCTGCTGGCCGCGATCACCCTGACGGCGTATTACATGGGCATCATTCCACCGGTCACCAACATTGCACCGTGGACCATGCCGGCGGGCCTGGGCGCCTTCTTCAACACCAACGGCAGCGTCGCAGCCTTCCTGCTGGCGATATTCAACCTCGGGATTGCCACCCTGCTGTACATGCCGTTCGTGGCGATTGCCAACAAAGCCGCCACCATTATTGATGAAGAAGAGAGCGAAGAGGATATTGCCCTCTCACTGAAATTCTAAGATTGACCGGCGCGGGGAAGCCCGCGCCAGCCACAAGGAGCTTAAACATGTTAGATTTGGATAGTATTGTCGCAGACGAAGCCGTCGAGAACGATCTCGAAGAAGTGGTGATGGGGCTTATCATCAACTCCGGACAGGCCCGCAGCCTGGCCTATGCCGCACTGAAGCAGGCCAAGCAGGGGGATTTCGCCGCGGCGAAAACCATGATGGACCAGTCCCGCACGGCGCTGAACGAAGCGCACCTGGTGCAGACAAAGCTGATTGAAGGCGATCAGGGCGAAGGGAAGATGAAGGTCAGCCTGGTGCTGGTCCACGCGCAGGATCACCTGATGACCTCGATGCTGGCGCGTGAGCTGGTGGCGGAGCTCATCGAGCTTCACGAGAAAATGCACTGAGTCGGATTTCGCAGCAGGAGGTCAGCACGATGGAAATTAAAACCGCACTTGAACAGCAGCTGTTTAATGGCAAAAATTTTCACGTGGTTATCTACAACAAGACGGAGAGCGCCAGCGGTCTGCACCAGCATGACTACTACGAGTTCACGATTGTTCTGACCGGCCGCTACTACCAGGAGATCAACGGTAAGCGCGTCCTGCTTGAGCGAGGGGATTTTGTCTTCCTGCCGATGGGGTCTTATCACCAGAGCTTTTACGAATTTGGTGCCACCCGTATTCTGAACGTGGGCGTCAGCAGACGCTTCTTTGAGAAGCACTATCTGCCGCTGGTGCCGTTCTGCTTTGTGGCATCCCAGGTCTATCGGGTCAAAAACGAGTTCATGACCTGGATTGAAACGGTTATCGCCTCGCTTAACTTCCGCGACAATGAATTTGATGAGTTTATTGAAACGGTGACCTTCTACGTGATGAACAGGCTGCGCCATCATCGTGAGGAGCAGCAGGTGACGGATGATATTCCACAGTGGCTGCGCAGCACCGTTGAGCTGATGCACGATAAAGGCCAGTTCAGCGAAAATGCGCTGGAAAATATGGTGTCACTGTCGGGGAAATCCCAGGAATATCTGACCCGCGCGACGCAGCGCTATTATCGTAAAACACCCGTGCAAATTATTAATGAAATCCGCATTAATTTTGCAAAGAAACAGCTGGAAATTACCAACTACTCTGTCACCGATATTGCTTACGAGTCAGGATACAGTAGTCCAAGCCTGTTTATTAAGACCTTTAAAAAATTGACTTCATTCACACCGAACAGTTACCGGAAGAATTTAACGGTAATTAATTAACTTTCGGCGGATTACCCGCCACAAATATTGCTTTAATGGCTTGCCCAAATAGCGGGAAGAGTACGCTATACCTTGCAGGCGATTAACCTGATACGCTAAGGGAGATATTATGCAGAAGAAATTAAAAGTCGTAACCATTGGTGGCGGCAGCAGCTATACCCCGGAATTACTTGAAGGTTTTCTGAAACGTTATCATGAATTACCGGTCAGCGAATTATGGCTGGTTGACGTTGAGGAAGGTCAGGAAAAGCTGAATATTATTTTCGACCTGTGCCAGCGCATGGTGGAGAAAGCGGGCGTGCCTCTGACCGTGCATAAAACCCTCGATCGCCGTCTGGCGCTGAAAGATGCGGATTTCGTCACCACCCAGCTGCGCGTGGGCCAGCTGAAGGCGCGCGAGCTGGACGAACGTATCCCGCTGAGCCACGGCTATCTCGGGCAGGAGACCAACGGCGCGGGCGGTCTGTTCAAAGGCCTGCGTACCATCCCGGTGATTTTCGACATCGTCAAAGACGTGCAGGAGATCTGCCCGAACGCGTGGGTGATTAACTTCACCAACCCGGCCGGGATGGTGACCGAGGCGGTCTATCGTCATACCGGTTTCAAACGCTTTATCGGCGTCTGTAACATTCCGATCGGCATGAAGATGTTTATCCGCGACGTGCTGGCGCTGACCGACAGCGACGATCTCTCCATCGACCTGTTCGGCCTGAACCACATGGTATTCATTAAAGACGTGATCGTGAACGGTAAATCACGGTTTGCCGAACTGCTCGACGGCGTGGCTTCCGGTCGCCTGACGGCGGCATCGGTGAAAAACATCTTTGACCTGCCGTTCAGCGAAGGGTTGATCCGCTCGCTGAACCTGCTGCCGTGCTCGTACCTGCTTTACTACTTCAAGCAGAAAGAGATGCTGGCCATCGAAATGGGAGAGTACTATAAGGGCGGCGCGCGTGCGCAGATCGTTCAGAAAGTCGAGAAGCAGCTGTTCGATTTGTATAAAGATCCGAACCTGAACGTCAAACCGAAAGAGCTGGAGCAGCGCGGCGGGGCCTACTACTCCGATGCGGCGTGCGAGGTGATTAACGCCATCTACAACGACAAGCAGGCGGAGCACTATGTTAACGTGCCGCACCACGGCCATATCGACAATATCCCGGCGGACTGGGCGGTTGAGATGACCTGCATCCTGGGACGCGATGGCGCTAAACCGCATCCACGCATCACCCACTTCGATGATAAGGTCATGGGCCTGATCCACACCATCAAAGGCTTTGAAGTGGCGGCAAGCAACGCGGCGCTGAGCGGCGAGCTCAATGACGTGCTGCTGGCACTGAACCTCAGCCCGCTGGTACATTCCGACCGCGATGCGGAGCAGCTGGCCGGCGAGATGATCCTGGCGCATGAAAAATGGTTGCCGAACTTTGCCGCCACGATCGAGAAGCTGAAGTTCAAACACCACTGAGAGGACGCACAATGGAAAACCTGCTGATCGTTAATGCTGATGATTTTGGCCTCTCTAAAGGCCAGAACTACGGCATTATTGAAGCCTGTCGCCGGGGGGTTGTGACCTCTACCACGGCACTGGTGAATGGTGAGGCGGTTGAACACGCGGCGCAGCTGAGCCGCGAGGTGCCGGATCTGGGCGTCGGCATGCATTTTGTGCTGACGCTCGGGATGCCGCTTTCGCCAATGCCGGGCCTGACGCGCGACGGCCAGCTGGGCAAATGGATTTGGGAACTGGCGGAGCAGGGCGCTCTGCCGCTCGAAGAGATTGCCCGCGAGCTGGAGCGTCAGTTCAACCGCTTTATTGACGCGTTTGGTAAGGCGCCGACGCACATCGACAGCCATCACCACGTGCATATGATCCCGGCGATTTTCCCGATTGTCGCGGAGTTTGCGCAGCGTAAAGGCGTGGCGATGCGCGTGGACAGGGAGGCGCACGGCGTGCCCGACTGCGCCGTGACCACCACTGAGGGATTCAGCAGCGCATTTTACGGCGACGAGATCGACGAAGCGCTGTTCCTGAAGGTGCTGGATGATTCCGCCGCGCGGGGGGAGCGATCGCTGGAGGTCATGGCGCATCCTGCTTTTGTCGATAACACCGTACGTAAGAGCGCCTACTGCTGGCCGCGCCTGGCGGAGCTGGACGTGCTGACGTCGGCGTCGCTGAAGTATGCTATTGCCGAGCGTGGGTATCGGTTGGGGACGTTCGGGGATCTTTAAGACAAAGCCCGGTGGCGAGGTAAAAGCAAAACGGTAACCAGGGTTACCGTTTTTATTGTTTTCTCCCTCTCCCGTGGGAGAGGGGCGGAGTGAGGGCATCAGGCCGCACGACCGGGAATGATTTTTACGCCGGAATCTGATCGATCTTACTGCTGCGCGACCAGACGCGGTGCGCGGCGAGCAAATCAAACAGCTTCGTCATAAAGGCATCGTCAACGTTGTCTCCCTCGACAATGCCGTCCTCACCCTGATCGGCCACCTTCAGCTGCGCCTTAAACCGTCGCGCGTCGCGGGACAGCGCGATCGGTTTCAGGTGCTTATAGGCTTCGAGCAGATAATACACCGCGTCACCGTTGGTCAGCAGGCTGTCAATATCCCCGCCCGGCACAATCACCGCATCAACGGTCAGCGATGGCGCCCCGGCAAAGGTTGCCGCCACCGGCAGCACGGAGCCGTCATCGGCGGTCACTTCCCCCATGCGGGAATAAAGCAGTTTCGCATGCACGCCCTGGGTCTTCAGCGCCTGCATAATCCCCAGCACGTCGCTGGCGCGGGTTTTGTCGTTCAGCAGGATGGCGACCACGCGGCCTTTAATTGACCCACCCGGCACGGCATACAGGCTCAGCGACGGATCTTTCTTCACGCCGTTAACCTCTTTCGGCGGGGCAATGTTGCGCTGCTCATCGGTCAGCGTAATGCCCAGGTTATCCGCAACGCTCTGGGCGAGCTGAATATCAATGCGCGCCAGCTGATCGACCACGCGCTCGCGGATGTAGGTACGCACCACTTTGCTCAGCTCAAAGCTGAAGCCGCCGATAATGTGCTGCTGCTCAATCGGCGTCTGGCTGTTCCAGAACAGGCGAGGGTGGGCGTAATACTCGCCGAACGACGGGCTGCGCTCGCGAATTTTATTGCCATCGATACGCTCCTGGTACGATTCGAATCCACCGCGTTTCGGCCCCGGCGGCGTTTCGCGCGGCCAGTTATCGTTGATAGAGTTCGGCTCATAGTTCGCCGGGTTGGTATCAATATCCTGACGGTGCATCCCGTCGCGCTGGAAGTTGTGGTACGGGCAGGTTGGGCGGTTAATCGGGATTTCGTGGAAGTTCGGCCCGCCAAGACGGCTGATCTGCGTATCGGTGTATGAGAACAGGCGTCCCTGCAGGAGCGGATCGTTGGTGAAGTCCAGCCCCGGCACGATATGGCCCGGGTGAAACGCGGCCTGCTCGTTTTCGGCGAAGAAGTTATCCGGGTTGCGGTTGAGCACCATTTTGCCCACCAGCTGTACCGGCACCAGCTCTTCCGGAATCAGCTTCGTCGGGTCAAGCAGGTCGAAATCGAACTTAAATTCGTCCTCTTCCGGTATGAGCTGCAGGCCCAGTTCGTATTCCGGGAAATCGCCCGCTTCAATGGACTCCCACAGCTCGCGGCGATGGAAGTCCGGGTCGCGCCCGGTCAGCTTCTGCGCCTCGTCCCACACCAGCGAGGCTTTGCCCGCCACCGGCTTCCAGTGGAAGCGCACAAACGTGGCTTTGCCCTCGGCATTGATCAGACGGAAGGTATGGATACCAAACCCTTCCATCGTGCGATAGCTGCGCGGAATGCCGCGGTCTGACATCGCCCACATCACGTTGTGTAAGGTTTCAGGCTGCAGTGAGACGTAGTCCCAGAAGGTGTCGTGCGCACTTTGTCCCTGCGGTATGGCCCAGTGGGGCTCCGGTTTTACCGCATGGACAAAGTCAGGAAATTTATGCGCATCCTGAATGAAGAACACCGGGGTGTTATTGCCCACCAGATCGAAAATACCCTCTTCGGTATAAAACTTGGTGGCAAAGCCGCGGATATCCCGAACCGTATCTGCCGAACCGGCGCCGCCCTGCACGGTGGAGAAGCGCACAAACACCGGGGTAATTTTATCCGGGTCAGAGAGGAAGTCCGCTTTGGTGATGTCTTTCAGACTCTTGTAGGGCTGGAAGTAGCCGTGCGCAGCGGAACCTCGCGCGTGGACGATGCGTTCCGGAATTCGCTCATGGTCGAAATGGGTGATTTTTTCCCGCAGGATAAAGTCTTCCAGTAGGGTTGGCCCGCGCGCGCCTGCGCGAAGGGAGTTCTGATCGTCAGCAATGCGCACGCCCTGATTGGTGGTGAGCGCAAAACCTTCGCCGCCTTTACGGTGCGGCTCAAGCGATTTCAGCTTCTCGTTTCCCGTGTCCGGCAATTTCATGCTTCCCGGTGCGGTAGGCTGTTCGCCCGGTGCGGAGGGGCCAGGGGAGGGGCGATGAGAGCCGTCAGCAGGGGCGAGAGAGTCCATACCCGGTTGAGATTCTTCAGTGCCATGAATCGGTGATTGATGTGTTTTATCTTTGTTCGACATTGCACGCTGCTCCTTTATCCATTGCTAAAAACCCTATTAAGGATAGAACAATGTCGCGAGATGGCTCGCGAACTAAGAGTTTTCACATGCCGTCATTGACGAAAGGAGCCTTTAGGCCCACTTGGGGCGCGACGGAAGGCAGCAGGATCGGCTATCATAGAATTTTCCTGCTTCAAGAATTTGCTTTAGTGAACCAGTCGCTTATGAAACCTCTTCGTCAACAAAACCGCCAGGTTATTAGCTATGTGCCCCGCGTTGAGCCCGCGCCGCCAGACCATGCCCTGAAAGTGGAGGGTTTTCGCGATGTCTGGCAGCTTCGGGGGAAATACGTGGCCTTCGTGCTAATCGGCGAACATTTCCGCCGCTCGCCCACGTTTACGGTGCCGGAGTCAGCGCAGCGGTGGGCGATGCAGATCCGCCAGGATGAAGAGGTCGAAGAATAACAGCCATAAAAAAACCGCCATCAGGCGGTTTTTTTATTTCTACCGAGATTAACGATGCGCCAGCTCGGCGTCGTCTTCACTTTCCAGAATCGCTTTGTCGGTCTGCTTCAGCCACTGGCTGGTCAGCGTACCGGCGGTCATGGAGCCGCTTACGTTCAGCGCGGTACGGCCCATGTCGATCAGCGGCTCAACGGAGATCAGCAGCGCGACCAGCGTCACGGGCAGACCCAGCGCGGGCAGCACAATCAGCGCGGCGAAGGTTGCGCCACCGCCAACGCCCGCAACGCCTGCGGAGCTTACGGTAACAATCCCGACCAGCGTGGCGATCCAGACCGGATCCAGCGGGTTAATCCCAACGGTAGGGGCAACCATCACCGCCAGCATCGCCGGGTACAGACCCGCACAGCCGTTCTGACCAATGGTGGCACCAAAGGAGGCAGAGAAGCTGGCGATGGATTCAGGCACGCCCAGACGACGGGTTTGCGCTTCAACGTTCAGCGGAATAGACGCGGCGCTGGAACGGCTGGTGAAGGCAAAGGTCAGTACCGGCCAGACTTTACGGAAGTATTTAAGCGGGCTGACGCCGTTTACGCCCAGCAGGATGCCGTGCACCACGAACATAATGCCCAGGCCCAGATAAGAGGCGACAACGAAGCTGCCCAGCTTGATGATGTCCTGCAGGTTAGAGCCGGCAACCACTTTGGTCATCAGCGCCAGCACGCCGTAAGGCGTCAGCTGCATAACCAGACGCACCAGCTTCATCACCCAGCTTTGCAGGGTGTCGATCGCGGTCAGCACGCGTTCGCCTTTAGGCGCGTCGTCCTTCAGCAGCTTCAGCGCCGCTACGCCCAGGAACGCGGCGAAAATAACCACGCTGATGATCGAGGTTGGGCTCGCACCGGTCAGGTCAGCAAACGGGTTCTTCGGAATGAAGGAGAGCACCATCTGCGGCACGGTCAGGTCAGCCACTTTACCAACGTAGTTGGTTTGAATCGCGGTAAGACGCGCCGTTTCAGCGGTACCCTGAACCAGGCCTTCTGCGGTCAGGCCAAACAGGTTGGTGACCAGCACACCCACCAGCGCGGCAATCAGCGTGGTGAACAGCAGCGTACCAATGGTCAGGAAGCTGATTTTTCCCAGCTGAGTCGCGTTATGCAGGCGAGCAACGGCGCTCAGAATAGAGGCGAACACCAGCGGCATAACGATCATCTGCAGCAGCTGAACATAGCCGTTACCGACGATGTTGAACCACTGAATGGAATCTTTCAGAACTGGATTATCGGAGCCATAAATTGCCTGTAATGCCAGACCAAATACGACACCCATGGCCAGACCAACCAGCACTTTTTTCGCCAGGCTCCACTGTTTGTGGCGCGCCTGCGCAAGAAGCAATAGCAATACAGCGAACACAACGACGTTCGCGATGAGTGGAAAATTCATCCCCGTTCTCCTGATTTATTATTGGGTCGGTTTTTACCGATCCTGTTGGCGGAAGGTTAGCAGAAGTGTGATGTAGCGCTTATATCCAAATGGAATGGGTTATGACAAATGGGATAATTTTGTCGGTTTACTGTTCAATCTGGTGATGAATAAAGCGATTGAACTGAAATTGCAGCGAATTAATCATCTGGGATGACCAGCGAACTGCACTGTTTTCGGGCAATGTTTGCGGCATCCAGACGGCGTAAGCAAACAGCGCCATGCACAATACGCGCTCAAGCTGGTTGCCTTTCTGCGGTGCGAGGATCGGAAAACGGAAACGCCAGCGGCAGGGCCAAAGCAGCGGTACGCCCGCAGGCGTCAGCATATCGGCGAGAATATGGCTTAAATAGCCCAGCACCATCCCCTGGATGGCATCGGCGGGGACTATCCAGCTTTCGGGCACCTTCAAATAGAAAAGCGTCAGCAGGCCAAACACGGCCAGCAGGCTGTGCGTGAAACCCCGGTGGCCGAACGCGCGGGCGATGGGTTTCGATACCCACTTCAGGCGTTGTCCGAGGAAAGATTTGGGATGGTCAATGTCGGGCAGCAGGCAGGTCAATACGGCGGAAGGGACAATATGCCACCAGTCCCCCTGTGCCAGCACGGGGGTGAGTTCAGCGTTTTTGGCAAATACCGCGCACGCAATAGAAAAAAGCAGGTGGCCTTCCGCCGTCATGATAAAACCCACAAAACTGTCAATTCATACAGTATAGGGTTTTTATACAGTAGGCGGAAGAGGTGACGGTGTAACTGTTTGTCACAAACCAGAGAAGGGCGTTAACCGCCCTGCAGGTGATGCGCCGTGAGTTCTGCCAGTGAGTTAAGCTTCACGTCGGCAAGGGCAAACCGGGGGTCGTGACGGCCTTCTTCTGCGGGCACCACAATGGAGCGCATCCGTGCAGCCTTCGACGCCACCATACCGTTAACGGAATCTTCCAGCGCAACGCAGTTGAGGGGATCCAGGCCGAGCCTAGCGGCGCAGTCCAGATAGACCTGCGGGTGCGGCTTGCTGTAAGGCAATTTTTCAGCGGACGCCAGCGCGTCGAAACTGTCGCGCAGTTCAAACATCGTCAGCACTTTTTCCAGCATGTGCAGCGGTGAAGCCGAGGCCAGGCCAACCTTCAGCCCCTGGGCTTTACACAGCGCGACGGCCTCACGTACGCCGGGCAGCAGCGGCCGGTTCTCTTCCACCAGAGAAATGGCGCGGCTGATAATGCGTGCGGTCACCTCATCGCGACTGGGACCTACCCACGGCTGTTGGGCAAACCACAGATCCACCACCATATCGATGCGCAGGCCCAGGGTATCGGGAAGTTCATTACGGCGGCTGATATCCACGCCGAGGCTGGCCATAACGTCCAGTTCGGCGCGATCCCACAGCGGTTCTGAATCGATCAGTAATCCATCCATGTCAAAAATTGCGGCAAGAATTTGGCGCGGTGTCGACATCACAACGTCTCCTTATCCAGGGTGTTCGACAGACGATACGTGCTAAGCACAATCTGCAATTTAGCATATTGCTTTTAAAGAGCGGGCGAAATTGATGACCAGCAGGTAGACTTAGGCACAAATAACGCGTCTTTATGAAGAGGAACTGATGACGTATCAACAAGCTGGACGCATTGCGGTCTTAAAACGTATTGCTGGCTGGGTGATTTTTATTCCTGCCGTCATTTCTACGCTGATTTCTGTACTCAAATTTATGTACGATCACAGCGAAAAACAGCCGGGTATCAATGCGGTAATGCTTGATTTCGCTCATGTCATGATTGAGATGATGCGTTTTAATACGCCATTTTTGAATGTCTTCTGGTTTAACTCACCCACTCCGGATTTTCATCAACAGCTGAATATCGGCTTTTGGGTGATATATGCTCTGATCTTTGTCGCGCTGGCACTGCAGGCCTCTGGTGCGAGAATGAGTCGCCAGACGCGCTTTTTACGCGAAGGCGTTGAGGATCAGTTGATTCTGGAGCAGGCCAAAGGCCCGGAAGGAATGAGTCGGGAGCAGATTGAATCCCGCATCGTTGTGCCGCGTCACACCATTTTCCTGCAAATTTTCCCGCTCTATATCCTTCCCGTCATCATCATTGTGGCGGGATACTTCTTCTTCTCACTGCTCGGTTTTCTGTAAGCGATAAGGGTGGCGGCAAGGCCACCCGTTCTCTACTCAGGCGGCAAGCATACGCTCAAGCGCCCGCTGCGCGTTAACCAGATGTTCCCCGCCAAAAAGAATGGCACGGTTCATCAGCGTATAAAGCTGATACACCGGCTGGCGGTCGAGGAAACCGGGCGGCAGGGGGGAAACAGACTGGTATCCGTCGTATATTTGCGGCGGCTGCTCAGGATGAAGCGGCAACATGGCAAGATCGCACTCTCTGTCACCCCAGTAGCAGGCCGGGTCAAAGATGTACGGGCCGTTGGGACCCAGCGCGCAGTTATTGGACCACAAATCGCCGTGAAGCAGCGACGCCTGAGGCTGGTGGGATGCCAGACGCTGTTGAACGTGCTCGACGATGGCGTCGATATTGCCAAATTCCAGTCCTTTTTCGGCGGCCAGCTCAAGCTGCCAGCCAATGCGCTGCTCGGCAAAAAATGTCGACCAGCGACGCTGCCAGGCATTGGGCTGTGGCGTGGTGGAGAGATCGTTGTCAAAATCGAGACCAAACTGCGGCTGGTCGCTCCATTGATGCAGGCGCGCTAGCTGTTGGCCGAGGATGAACGCATTATGGGCATCCAGCGGCCGGGCGGGGAGATACTCCATCACCAGGAAGCTGTAATCGCGGTCGCTCCCCACGGCCAGAACCTGCGGGACCGTCACCGTTTTACTGCGCGACAACAGCTCCAGCTGGTCGGCTTCGGCGGTAAATATCGGAAGCAGCTCTCGCTCATCGCACTTAACGAAAAGATCGCGCCCTGCGTAGCGTAAATGCCACGCGGCGTGGATTTCACCGCCTGGCAGTTCGTTACGCAGTTCAATTTCACCTTCACCCAGCTGCTCACGTAAAAGATGACTGATAGCCTGCCACATGTTGTCTCTCCCATGTTGTCTGCCAGATCATAAAGTTAGCGCATAATGGCGGTAAAAAAAAACGAACTAACGCACACCTGAGCGGTTTAAATTCATACAGCGCACTTATTGTTCTTTTTTCCGCCAGCTTTCCCAGGTATCCACGTCAATCTCGGCAGGCTTATCGGTCACGCTCTCCACCAGACTGGCGGCCAGCGCATGAACCTCTTCCTGGCTCAGGGCGCCGATCTGACCAAATGTCAGGGTGCCTAAATCATGAATATTACCCTCGTCATCCGTCAGGGTGAGGAGAAAATTAGCCCGGGTGAAAGCATTGTTGAGCTCATTTAGCTCGGTCAGCGATGCTTCATGAAGGTTGATGGTCACGACGTAGCGTGTGATGTCACCACTGCTCATAATTCACCTCATTGTTATCATGGAAGTTTTCTTAGCATAGTCGATAGTTTGCGTTTGGCGACTCAGCGAGGACATTCCCCTCCGTAAAGACGAAGGGGAAAAGGCGTTAATTTCGGGACAGGTAATCGACGATTTTTTGCGTATCGGCAAGCGAACAGAGACGCGTGCCCTGGTTGATGGTGGCGGCGCTACCCGCCGCCACGCCGTAGCGTGTCATTTCGAGCAGAGACGCACCCTGCGCCAGTTTTAGCGTCATCGCGCCCACCATGCTATCGCCCGCGCCAACCGTGCTCTGGCTCTTCATCGGCGGTGGGACAACCTGAACGGACGACGATTCATCGACTGCCAGCGCCCCCTGAGGGCCAAGGGAGACGACTACGCGCCGCGCTTTGCCGCTTCGCAC
Source organism: Enterobacter sp. QK-SA4 (assembly GCF_056856775.1). Taxonomy (NCBI): domain Bacteria; kingdom Pseudomonadati; phylum Pseudomonadota; class Gammaproteobacteria; order Enterobacterales; family Enterobacteriaceae; genus Enterobacter; species Enterobacter sp. QK-SA4. The sequence continues at coordinate 2,830,245 of NZ_JBXFXH010000007.1, read as the reverse complement.
CAGCTCCTGCGCGGCGGTGCGCACATCATCAGGCTGCGTCAGTTCACGGTTGACCAGCGCGCTTAACTCTTTCTGGTTGGGTTTGACCAGCTCCAGATTGCCCGGCACCAGCGCCGCCTGCAGAGCCTCGCCACTGCTGTCAACAATGCAGCGGATGCCGCGTTGCTGTGCCGCCTGAATCAGCGCCGTTAATTTTTCCGTGCTTACGCCGGGCGGCAGGCTGCCGCTTATCACCAGCAGCGCGCCGCTCTCTATTGTCAGCACTTTCTCTTCAAGCTGACGAAACTCGTCATCGCTGAGTTTCGCGCCCGGCATGACAAAACGGTACTGCTCGCCGCTGGATCCCACGTGGACATGCAGGTTTTGCCGCGTCCAGTCTTTGGCCTCAACGGTTTCAACGGCCACCTGTTCATCGGCCAGCAGAGAGACCAGGTGTTCACCGGTGGCACCGCCTGCGGGAAAAATTGCCGTGGCTTTGCCGCCGAGATGTGTAATGGCGCGCGCCACGTTGATCCCGCCGCCGCCGGGCTCAAAGACCGGGGCGCTACAGCGCAATTTACCTTCCGGGTAAATCTGCGGCGTCAGGGTGGCGGAATCCAGGGAAGGGGAGAGCGTCAGAGTATAAATAGAAACCATCATTACCTCCTTTTAGCATGGGCTCTTATTAGCCTGGCACCTTTTGTCAGGAAGGCAATGTAAATAACAGTATGATTTTAAATATGAATACTGACAAAAAGTGAGGCGGGGGATATATAAACTAAAACGCTTTTTGAGATCGTTCTTATTCAAAAAATGAAATAAGAAAACATTGCTATGTTATTTGCGGCTTTTTATAATTTGTTACCTTTCTCTGGACGCCTTGTCATTGATCCTCAAGAAAGATTCCGGGACCGTGTGGTCTCTTTTTTTGTTGTACGGACTCCTTAATAAAATGAAGCTTTTAAAGACAGTGCCCGCTGCACTGATGCTGGCGGGTGGCGTGTTTGCGGCTATGAACGCGACCGCTGATGATACCGTTTTTACTGTCATGGACGATCCTTCCACCGCGAAAAAACCGTTTGAAGGTAACCTGAACGCCGGGTACCTGGCACAATCCGGTAACACGAAAAGCTCTTCTCTGACGGCGGACAGTACGCTTACCTGGTACGGCAACACCACCGCCTGGTCTCTGTGGGGTAATGCCAGCAACACTTCCGCTAATGACGAACGTTCTTCCGAGAAATATGCGGTAGGCGGACGTAGCCGTTACAACATGACCGACTATGACTACCTGTTTGGACAGGCAAGCTGGTTAACTGACCGTTACAACGGTTATCGCCAGCGCGATGTGTTCACCGCCGGTTATGGTCGCCAGTTCCTGAACGGTCCGGTACACAGCCTCCGTTTTGAATTCGGTCCTGGTGTGCGTTATGACGAGTACACCAATGGCGATACCAAAACCCAACCGCTCGGTTACGCTTCCGGTACCTATGCCTGGCAGATGACTGACAACACCAAATTTACCCAGGGTGTTTCTGTATTTGGTGCCGACGACACGACGCTGAACTCTGAGACGGCGCTGAACGTGGCTATCAACGAACACTTTGGCCTGAAAGTCGCCTACAACGTGACCTGGAACTCTTCACCACCAGAATCTGCGCCGGATCATACCGACCGCAGAACCACGGTTTCACTGGGTTATAGAATGTAATAAAAGCGGGCCGATGATAATGTCGGCCCGTTTATTGTCTGCGGTTTTTTGACGTCCCTTCTGATGACCTGTCTTCGCCCCTAGCCCCAAATCATTGCCGCCCAACGGAGTAGCAGCATTGCGCCGCAGATGGCAATCAGCACCAGCACCATTTTCCAGTGTTTTACGGCAAATCGTTTAGTTGGCATAACCTAATCCTTATTGGTTGATACCCACAGTCTACCAAACAGGGCCGAAATATGCCCCTTATCAGGTTCGATTGGGTTATGCCAGCGCAGGGTTCGGCTCAGAACCAGTGGAATCGTTCGGCGAGAATCAACAATAAACCTGTGGCGGAAAGGATGTTCAATATCACAACCGTTCTACTGGATACGTTCATGGTATGCACCTTTGGGTTTAAAGACCTGTTCAAGAGTAGCCCAGCATCTTCGAAATGCGAGCGCAGGGGAGAAGCAACCTGCAAATTCGTGCGAAAGCGCCAGCCCATCAATCTGGCCGCAGAGGGTGCAATCTCCTTTCCGTTAGTGCTAACATTACGTCGCTTGCCGTAAATCCACATTAATCTGAATTCGGCTGGTGAATGATGACGAACCAATTTGACGATTGTTGGTCAGATGGTGTCGTAATCTATTGTCAAATCACGATTATTTTCTTTGTATATGCTCTTATGTGTGGGGCATCACTGCAAATAAGGATATAAAATGCCTGTAATTACTCTTCCTGATGGCAGCCAACGCCATTTCGACCGTGCTGTTAGCCCAATGGATGTAGCCCTGGACATTGGTCCTGGTCTCGCGAAAGCGACTATCGCTGGCCGCGTTAACGGTGAGCTGGTGGATGCTTCCGATCTGATCGAAAACGATGCGACGCTTGCAATCATCACTGCGAAAGACGAAGAAGGTCTGGAGATCATTCGTCACTCCTGCGCGCACCTGTTAGGCCATGCCATCAAACAGCTGTGGCCAAACACCAAAATGGCGATCGGTCCGGTTATCGACAACGGTTTCTACTATGACGTTGACCTTGACCACACCCTGACTCAGGAAGATATCGACGCGCTCGAAAAACGCATGCACGAGCTCGCCGAAACGAACTATGACGTCATCAAGAAGAAAGTCAGCTGGCACGAAGCGCGTGAAACCTTCGTGAAGCGCGGCGAGAGCTATAAAGTCTCTATTCTTGACGAAAACATTTCGCATGATGACAAGCCTGGCTTGTACCATCACGAAGAATACGTCGACATGTGCCGTGGACCGCACGTGCCGAACATGCGCTTCTGTCATCACTTTAAGCTGATGAAGATCGCGGGCGCCTACTGGCGTGGCGACAGCAACAACAAGATGTTGCAGCGTATTTATGGTACCGCGTGGGCTGATAAAAAAGCCCTGAACGCATACCTGCTGCGCCTGGAAGAGGCGGCGAAGCGTGACCACCGTAAAATCGGTAAGCAGCTTGACCTGTACCACATGCAGGAAGAAGCGCCGGGTATGGTGTTCTGGCATAACGACGGCTGGACTATCTTCCGTGAACTGGAAACTTTCGTACGCTCCAAGCTGAAAGAGTACCAGTATCAGGAAGTGAAAGGCCCGTTCATGATGGACCGTGTGCTGTGGGAAAAAACCGGCCACTGGGACAACTACAAAGATGCGATGTTCACCACCTCGTCTGAGAACCGTGAATACTGCATCAAGCCAATGAACTGCCCGGGCCACGTTCAGATCTTCAACCAGGGTCTGAAATCCTACCGTGACCTGCCGCTGCGTATGGCGGAGTTCGGTAGCTGCCACCGTAACGAGCCATCAGGTGCGCTGCACGGTCTGATGCGTGTTCGTGGCTTTACTCAGGATGATGCGCATATCTTCTGTACTGAAGATCAGGTTCGTGACGAAGTTAACGCCTGTATTCGTATGGTCTACGATATGTACAGCACCTTTGGCTTCGAGAAGATCGTCGTCAAACTCTCAACGCGTCCGGAAAAACGTATCGGTAGCGATGAGACATGGGATCGCGCAGAAGCGGATCTCGCCGTGGCGCTGGAAGAGAACGGCATTCCGTTCGAATACCAGCTGGGCGAGGGCGCATTCTACGGTCCGAAAATTGAATTTACCCTGTATGACTGCCTCGATCGCGCATGGCAGTGCGGTACTGTACAGCTGGACTTCTCCCTGCCGCAGCGTTTAAGCGCCTCTTATGTTGGCGAAGACAACGAGCGTCAGGTACCGGTAATGATTCACCGTGCAATTCTCGGTTCTCTGGAGCGCTTCATCGGCATCCTGACCGAAGAGTTTGCTGGCTTCTTCCCAACCTGGCTTGCGCCAGTGCAGGTCGTGGTGATGAACATTACCGATTCTCAGGCGGATTACGTTAAAGAATTGACGCAGAAACTACAAAATGCGGGCATTCGCGTAAAAGCAGACTTGAGAAATGAGAAGATTGGCTTTAAAATCCGCGAGCACACTTTACGTCGTGTCCCGTATATGTTGGTCTGTGGTGATAAAGAGGTGGAAGCAGGCAAAGTTGCCGTTCGCACCCGCCGTGGTAAAGACCTGGGCAGCCTGGACGTAAGTGAAGTGATTGAGAAGCTGCAACAAGAGATTCGCAGCCGCAGTCTTCAACAACTGGAGGAATAAGGTATTAAAGGCGGAAAACGAGTTCAAACGGCACGTCCGAATCGTATCAATGGCGAGATTCGCGCCCAGGAAGTTCGCTTAACAGATCTTGAAGGTGAACCACTGGGGATTGTGAGTCTGAGAGAAGCGATCGAAAAAGCTGAAGAAGCTGGAGTAGATTTAGTTGAAATCAGCCCTAACGCCGAACCGCCAGTTTGTCGTATCATGGACTACGGCAAGTTCCTTTATGAAAAGAGTAAGTCTTCTAAGGAACAGAAGAAGAAGCAAAAAGTTATCCAGGTTAAGGAAATCAAATTCCGTCCTGGTACCGACGATGGCGATTATCAGGTAAAACTCCGCAGCCTGATTCGCTTTCTGGAAGATGGCGATAAGGCCAAGATCACACTGCGTTTCCGCGGTCGTGAGATGGCCCACCAACAGATTGGTATGGAAGTGCTTAACCGCGTCCGTGACGATCTGAGTGAACTGGCAGTAGTCGAATCCTTCCCTACGAAGATCGAAGGCCGCCAGATGATCATGGTGCTCGCTCCTAAGAAGAAACAGTAAGGCCTTCAAGCAGCAAAATCTGTGGAGCCTTCGGGTTTCATAGGTTTTGTTCGCCTATGTTTCGTTTATTTAACAATGCGAAGTGGAAGTTATTAAGATGCCAAAAATTAAGACCGTACGCGGTGCTGCTAAGCGCTTCAAAAAAACCGGTGGTGGTGGATTTAAGCGTAAGCACGCAAACCTGCGTCATATTCTGACCAAAAAATCTACTAAGCGTAAACGTCACCTGCGTCCAAAAGGCCTCGTTTCTAAAGGCGATCTGGGTCTGGTTATCGCGTGCCTGCCGTACGCATAAGCCGTTAACGTTTAATTTTTTTACTAAGAATATAGATACAGGAGAGCACATATGGCTCGCGTAAAACGTGGTGTAATTGCACGTGCACGTCACAAGAAAATTTTGAAACAAGCTAAAGGCTACTACGGTGCGCGTTCACGCGTTTACCGCGTTGCCTTCCAGGCTGTTATCAAAGCAGGTCAGTACGCTTACCGTGACCGTCGTCAGCGTAAGCGTCAGTTCCGTCAACTGTGGATTGCGCGTATCAACGCAGCAGCACGTCAGAACGGTATTTCTTACAGCAAATTCATCAACGGCCTGAAAAAAGCTTCTGTTGAAATCGACCGTAAGATCCTGGCTGACATCGCAGTATTCGACAAAGTAGCGTTCACCGCTCTGGTCGAAAAAGCGAAAGCAGCACTGGCATAAGCCAGTTGAAAGAGGGGGCTTTGCTCCCTCTTTTCATTTAACACCATCAGAAGATTGACATTTATCCGTCCAGGCTTTTCAATAAGGTCTTAACGGTTTTTACCAGACAAGGTAACGCAAGCATGAAAGCTGCTATTTTCCGCTTCTTCTTTTACTTTAGCACCTGATTTCAGGAGGCTAGCGCGTGAAAGATGAAACGAAAAACAGCGCCAGATAAGCCTCCCGATGGAGGCTTTTTTTGTGCCTGAATTTGAGAGAATAACTCCACCAAATCGGTGTCTGCACCGACATAATGAGGAAAATCATGTCACATCTCGCAGAGCTGGTTGCCAGTGCAACAGCCGCCATTAATCAGGCCTCAGATGTTGCCGCGTTAGACAATGTCCGCGTCGAATATCTTGGGAAGAAAGGGCACCTGACCCTTCAGATGACAACCCTGCGTGAGCTGCCGGCAGAAGAACGCCCGGCAGCGGGTGCGGTGATTAACGAAGCCAAAGAGCAGGTACAGCAGGCGCTGAACGCGCGCAAGGCCGAGCTGGAAAGCGCGGTGCTGAATGCGCGTCTGGCCGCAGAGACGATCGACGTTTCTCTGCCGGGTCGCCGTATCGAAAACGGTGGTCTGCATCCGGTTACCCGCACCATCGATCGCATTGAAAGTTTCTTCGGTGAGCTCGGCTTTACCGTGGCGACTGGCCCGGAAATCGAAGATGATTACCATAACTTCGACGCCCTGAACATTCCTGGCCATCATCCGGCACGCGCTGACCACGACACTTTCTGGTTCGACGCTACGCGTCTGCTGCGTACTCAGACCTCCGGCGTTCAGATCCGTACCATGAAGGATCAGGAGCCGCCAATCCGCATTATCGCGCCGGGCCGCGTCTATCGTAATGACTACGATCAGACCCACACCCCAATGTTCCACCAGATGGAAGGTCTGATTGTTGATAAAAATATCAGCTTCACCAACCTGAAGGGCACGCTGCACGATTTCCTGAACAACTTCTTTGAGGAAGATCTGCAGGTTCGTTTCCGCCCGTCCTACTTCCCGTTTACCGAACCGTCTGCGGAAGTTGACGTGATGGGTAAAAACGGCAAATGGCTGGAAGTGCTGGGCTGCGGCATGGTGCATCCAAACGTGCTGCGCAACGTGGGTATCGATCCGGAAGTTTACTCCGGCTTTGCCTTCGGCATGGGCATGGAGCGCCTGACTATGCTGCGCTACGGCGTGACCGACTTACGTGCATTCTTCGAAAACGATCTGCGTTTCCTCAAACAGTTTAAATAAGGGCAGGACAGAACAATGAAATTCAGTGAACTGTGGTTACGCGAGTGGGTGAACACCACGCTGGACAGCGACGCGCTTTCTAACCAGATCACCATGGCGGGTCTGGAAGTGGACGGTGTTGAGCCGGTTTCCGGAGCCTTCAACGGCGTGGTCGTCGGCGAAGTAGTCGAGTGCGGTCAGCACCCTAACGCTGACAAACTGCGCGTAACAAAAGTAAACGTGGGCGGTGACCGTCTGCTGGATATCGTCTGCGGTGCGCCAAACTGCCGTCAGGGCCTGAAGGTGGCCGTGGCGACCGTCGGCGCAGTGCTGCCGGGCGATTTCAAAATTAAAGCGGCTAAGCTGCGCGGCGAGCCGTCTGAAGGCATGCTGTGCTCCTTCTCCGAGCTGGGTATTTCCGACGATCATAACGGCATCATTGAGCTGCCGCTGGATGCGCCAATCGGCACCGATATCCGTGAATACCTGAAGCTTGATGACAACACCATTGAAATCAGCGTCACGCCAAACCGTGCCGACTGCTTAGGTATCATCGGCGTGGCGCGCGACGTGGCCGTGTTGAACCAGACCGAACTGAACGCGCCGGAAATCGCGCCGGTTGAAGCGACCATCAGTGACGTGCTGCCTATTCAGGTTGACGCTGCGGATGCTTGCCCGCGCTACCTCGGTCGCGTGGTGAAAGGCATCAACGTGAAAGCGCCAACCCCGCTGTGGATGAAAGAGAAGCTGCGCCGCTGCGGTATTCGCTCTATCGACGCAGTGGTCGACGTGACCAACTACGTTCTGCTGGAGCTGGGCCAGCCAATGCACGCGTTCGATAAAGACCGTATCGACGGCGGCATCGTTGTGCGCATGGCGAAAGAGGGCGAAACCCTGGTTCTGCTGGACGGCAGCGAAGCCAAACTGAACGCCGACACCCTGGTGATTGCGGACCACAGCAAAGCGCTGGCAATGGGCGGTATCTTCGGTGGCGAGCACTCAGGCGTCAACGACGAGACGCAAAACGTCCTGCTGGAATGCGCGTTCTTCAGCCCGCTCTCCATCACCGGTCGCGCACGCCGTCACGGCCTGCATACCGATGCCTCTCACCGCTACGAGCGCGGCGTTGACCCGGCTCTGCAGTATAAAGCGATGGAACGCGCGACCCGCCTGCTGATCGACATCTGCGGCGGCGAAGCGGGCCCGGTTATTGACGTCACCAACGAAGCAACGCTGCCGAAGCGTGCGACCATCACCCTGCGCCGCAGCAAGCTGGATCGCCTGATTGGCCATCACGTTGCCGATGCGCAGGTAACCGACATCCTGAAACGTCTGGGCTGTGAAGTAACCGAAGGGCAGGACGAGTGGAAAGCAGTTGCGCCATCATGGCGTTTCGACATGGAAATTGAAGAAGATCTGGTGGAAGAAGTGGCCCGCGTTTACGGCTACAACAACATCCCTGACGAGCCTGTCCAGGCGGGTCTGGTAATGGGCACCCACCGTGAAGCCGACCTGTCTCTGAAGCGTGTGAAAACCATGCTGAACGACAAAGGCTACCAGGAAGTGATCACCTACAGCTTCGTTGATCCAAAGCTGCAGCAGCTGATCCACCTGGGTCAGGAGGCGCTGATCCTGCCAAGCCCAATCTCCAGCGAAATGTCCGCGATGCGTCTGTCTCTGTGGACGGGCCTGCTGGGCACTGTCGTTTATAACCAGAATCGCCAGCAAAACCGCGTGCGAATTTTCGAAAGCGGTTTGCGCTTTGTACCGGATAATCAGGCAAATTTAGGCATCCGTCAGGATCTCATGCTGGCTGGTGCCATCAGCGGCAACCGCTATGAAGAGCACTGGGACCTGGCAAAAGGCACGGTTGATTTCTACGATATGAAGGGCGATCTGGAAGCGATTCTGGATCTGACCGGTAAATTATCTGAAATTGAATTCCGCGCAGAAGCCATTCCGGCCCTGCATCCGGGCCAGAGCGCAGCTATCTATTTAGACGGTAAACGCGTTGGTTTTATTGGGGTTGTTCACCCCGAGCTGGAGCGTAAGCTTGACCTGAACGGCCGTACCATCGTGTTCGAGCTGGAATGGAACCCGGTGGCTGACCGCGTTATTCCTCAGGCTCAGGACGTCTCCCGCTTCCCGGCAAACCGCCGTGATATCGCGGTTGTGGTCGCGGAAAATGTGCCTGCAGCAGATATTTTGGCCGAATGTAAGAAAGTTGGCGTAAATCAGGTAGTTGGCGTAAACTTATTTGACGTGTACCGCGGCAAGGGCGTAGCAGAAGGTTTCAAGAGCCTCGCTATTAGCCTTATCCTTCAGGATACCAGCCGTACACTCGAAGAAGAGGAGATTGCCGCTACCGTCGCCAAATGTGTAGAGGCATTAAAAGAGCGATTCCAGGCATCATTGAGGGATTGAACCTATGGCGCTTACAAAAGCTGAAATGTCAGAATATCTGTTTGATAAGCTTGGGCTTAGCAAACGGGATGCCAAAGAGCTGGTAGAGCTGTTTTTCGAAGAGATCCGTCGTGCTCTGGAAAATGGTGAGCAGGTAAAACTCTCCGGTTTTGGCAATTTTGATTTGCGAGACAAAAACCAACGTCCGGGCCGCAACCCGAAGACGGGGGAAGATATTCCCATTACAGCCCGCCGCGTGGTGACCTTCAGACCCGGCCAGAAGTTAAAAAGCCGTGTCGAAAACGCAACGCCCAAAGCAGAGTAATATGAACTAACTAAAAAGGCCGCCCACGCGGCCTTTTTTCTTTGCGCTCTCCGGCAAACCCGCCGTAAAATCAATTACATCTCACGCTACTAAAACCGTACACATGCTTGATTATGCCCATCGCCAGCACCGTTCCGATAAGCGTCGCCTGTTTTTGCTGGTGCTGTTGCTCATTGTCGCCGCAGGTGTGAGCCTCTGCGCGGGCGACAGATGGATCGGGCCTGAAAGCTGGTGGGGGCCGGACGGGCAGCTCTTCGTCTGGCAAATTCGCCTGCCGCGCACCGTCGCGGTGGTTCTGGTCGGCGCCGCGCTGGCGCTGTGCGGTACCATAATGCAGGCGTTGTTTGATAACCCTCTGGCGGAGCCCGGGCTGCTCGGCGTGTCAAACGGCGCAGGCGTAGGCCTGATTGCGGCGGTAATGCTCGGCGGAGGAGAACTCTCCGGATGGAGTATTAGCCTGAGCGCTATCCTCGGCGCGCTGCTAATCACCGCGATCCTTCTTCGTTTCGCCAGACGGCACTTATCGACCAGCCGTCTGCTGCTTGCCGGCGTGGCGCTGGGGATAATCTGCAGCGCGCTGATGACCTGGGCGGTCTACTTCTCAACATCCTTTGACTTGCGTCAGCTGATGTACTGGATGATGGGCGGCTTTGGAGGCGTTGACTGGCACCAGGGCTGGCTGATGGTGCTGCTGGTACCGGTAATCGTGTGGGCTGCCCTGCAGGCGCAGCCGCTGAATATGCTCGCGCTGGGTGAAACCTCTGCCCGTCAGCTCGGCATGCCGATTGGGTTATGGCGTAATGTGCTGGTAATAGCCATTGGCTGGCTGGTCGGCGTCAGCGTGGCTCTGGCGGGCGCGATCGGCTTCATCGGGCTGGTTATTCCGCATATGCTGCGCCTGTGTGGCCTCACGGACCATCGGACCCTGCTTCCGGGCGCGGCGATTGCCGGTGCCGTCACGCTGCTGGTGGCCGATATCATCGCCCGGCTTGCCCTGACGGCCGCAGAGCTGCCGATTGGCGTGGTGACCGCTACGCTGGGCGCGCCGGTATTTATCTGGCTACTATTAAAAGCTGGACGTTAAATCAACAAGCCGTAAGACAACCTGAGGGAATGCTATGCAGTCAGACATCCTGAATACTGAAGTGACCACCATTGATGGCGATAACACCACGCTGGAAGGCTACAAAGGCAACGTGCTGCTCATCGTCAACGTGGCATCGAAATGTGGCCTGACGCCGCAGTATGAGCAGCTGGAAAACATTCAGAAGGCCTGGGAGAAAGACGGTTTCACCGTGCTGGGCTTCCCGTGCAATCAGTTCCTGGGGCAGGAGCCGGGCAGCGAAGAGGAGATTAAAACCTTCTGCAGCACCACCTACGGCGTGACGTTCCCGATGTTCAGCAAAATCGATGTCAACGGCGAAGACCGCCATCCGCTGTATGCGAAGCTGATCGCTGCCGCGCCGAAGGCCGTTGCGCCTGAAGGAAGCGGTTTTTATGAACGCATGGCCAGCAAAGGCCGCGCGCCGCTTTACCCGGACGATATCCTGTGGAATTTTGAAAAATTCCTGATTGGCCGCGACGGCCGGGTCGTTCAGCGTTTTTCGCCGGATATGACCCCTGAGGATCCGATCGTTATGGAATCGATCAAGCTGGCGCTGGCGAAATAATGTCGTTGCTGATGCAGCTCACGGACGTTGCCGAGAGGGGACGTCTGGAGCCGATAACCGGTACCATCAATGTGGGAGAAATTCTGCATCTTGTCGGGCCAAACGGAGCAGGGAAGAGCACGCTGCTGGCACGGATGGCAGGCATGACCGACGGAGAAGGGCAGATAACGCTGCTGGAGCATACGCTCGCCGACTGGTCACCGGTCTCGCTGGCGCATCGGCGCAGTTACCTCGTGCAGCAGCAGGTGCCACCCTTTGCGATGCCGGTCTGGCACTATCTGATGCTGCATTTGCACGACAAACAACAGACGGCACTGCTGACGGACGTTGCCGCGGCCCTGGGGCTGGAAGATAAACTGTCCCGGCATGCCAGCCAGCTTTCCGGCGGAGAGTGGCAGCGGGTACGTCTGGCGGCGGTCATTCTTCAGATCCACCCGGCAGGTAATCCTCACGGGCGAATGCTGCTTCTCGATGAACCCATGAGCGGTCTGGACGTGGCGCAGCAGGCGGCACTGGATACGCTGTTAAGCACCCTGAGCCGAAAAGGTATCGCCGTGGTGATGAGCAGTCATGACCTCAACCACACCCTGCGTCATGCCCACCGGGTGTGGCTGCTGTCGCAGGGAAAGATGATCGCCAGCGGCGCGCGGGATCGGGTGCTTACGCCGCCCCATCTTGCCCGCGCGTACAACATGTCGTTCCGCAGGCTGGATATTGAGGGACATAAGATGCTGATTTTTACCGGGCAGACGTAACCGTTTCTTGCCTCTTCGCACAATTGCACGCTAAATTACGAAAAGAACAAAAAAAGCAGAGGATTCGTCTGAAAATGCGATTCTGGTTTCTCCTGATGGCCGCACTTTTTCTTGCGGGATGCAGTAGCCATCGTGCGCCGCCGCCTAACCCACGGCTTTCAGATTCGATCACCGTCATTGCCAGCCTCAACGATCAGCTGAGCAACTGGCGCGGCACGCCTTATCGCTACGGCGGAATGAGCCGCGGCGGCGTGGATTGCTCCGGCTTCGTGCTGATGACGTTTCGCGATAAGTTTGATTTACAGCTTCCGCGCGAAACGCGCAAACAGGCAGAAATAGGCACTGAAATTGATAAAGACGATCTTCTGCCCGGGGACCTGGTTTTCTTCAAAACCGGATCGGGTGAAAGCGGTCTTCATGTGGGGATATATGATACAGACAATCAGTTCATTCACGCCTCGACAAGCCGCGGCGTGATGCGCTCTTCTCTTGATAATGTTTACTGGCGTAAAAATTTCTGGCAGGCTCGACGTATATAGTCTTTGTCAGACACTTCTCTTATGACGGCATGGTATCTAATAAATCATGCCGTTTTTTCTCAAATAAGATGCTTAAAGTTAAATTTATCTAAAATTAGCGAATCCTGCATGTGTCTGTTTTATCTAAAACTGGCTATTATTCGACAACCAGGATAAAATTAATTTAGATTCAGGGATAAATCTGAAAATAAATACGGAACTAATGAAATTAATCTTATTAAAATCAAGACAGTGGAATTGTGTCGGCAATTGCTCCAGGATGTCCTCTCTCATCTTTAATGTGGAGCGAGTGCAATGATTATTACGCTAGATAATGCTTACCAGTCTGAACTGCTGCTTCTGCCTGCTCGTAATAGCGCAGGGGAGCTTAAAGGTTTAGAGGTTCTGGTTAACTTTACTGGCGTCGGCAGCGATGTGCGGATCCCCACTGAGCTTGTTATCCCTCGGCTTTCAGCAGCTGAAGAGTTAGTGCTGTTTAACGAAAAATTGCAATTGCTTGATACCTGTAAACTGTTTTTTATTCAGCATCAGTTAATTGCATGGATCAATATTACACCTGCAATAGTTGAATTTTTATTAAGTAATGGAAACGCTGTTTCAATCCTTGAGCGTTACCCGTTTCTTGAGTTTACTGTTAATGAGAATTATCCAGGTTTAAATAACGGAAAGGACGATCTGCAGCTGGCGAGAATGGCAATCCATTTCCCGTTGGTCCTGGCAAACTTTGGCGCAGGCGCCGCATCGCTCAAAGCGGTCTATGATGGATTATTTAAACGGGTTATTCTCGACAAAGGCTTCATTCAGCAGCGTGCCCCGGAGCTCTCTTTTGAGCCTTTTATGCGCGCCATCCTCTGGCAAATCACACCGCACTGCCAGTCAGTGATTGTCTCAGGCATTGACGACCACGGCCTGTTGCAACGCGTTTTGTCCTTCAATGTTGGCGCCATGCAGGGCGCACTCTGGCCAGCCGTCTCTGCGGAGCACGTTACATCTCTGGTTCAGCAGCGATAACCCTTGCTTTCGCCCGTGTTTAAGTCCGGGTAAACCCTCTACACTAAAAGCAGGAGGACTTATGACCCTGTCTTTTACTGCTCACTGGCATGACGAGTTGCCTGGCTTTTACACCGCACTCAAACCAACACCGTTACAACATTCACGCCTTATCTGGCATAACGATTTGCTGGCAGAAGAGCTGGCCATTCCGCCTGAGCTGTTTCAGCGTTCAGAAGGCGCAGGCGTCTGGGGCGGGGAAACGCTTCTCGCCGGTATGCAACCTCTGGCTCAGGTCTATAGCGGCCACCAGTTTGGCGTCTGGGCGGGACAGCTGGGCGACGGCAGGGGGATCCTGCTCGGCGAACAACGGCTTCCTAACGGGGGAACGGTTGACTGGCACCTGAAAGGCGCAGGCCTTACTCCCTATTCGCGAATGGGCGACGGGCGCGCGGTACTGCGTTCAACGATTCGCGAGTGCCTGGCGTCCGAAGCGATGCATGCCCTGGGGATTCCCACTACGCGCGCGCTGTCGATTATCACCAGCGATACGCCGGTAGCGCGCGAAACGGTGGAAAAAGGGGCAATGCTGATGCGTATTGCGCAAAGTCATTTGCGCTTCGGCCATTTTGAGCACTTTTACTATCGCCGCGAGCCGGACAAGGTTCGCCAGCTGGCTGACTTTGCCATTCGTCACCACTGGACGCATTTGCAGGACGAAGCGGACAAATACGTTCTCTGGTTCAGGGATGTGGTTGCCCGTACCGCAAGCCTGATTGCCCGCTGGCAAACGGTGGGCTTTGCGCATGGCGTCATGAATACGGACAACATGTCGATCCTCGGTCTGACCTTTGATTACGGTCCGTTTGGTTTCCTGGACGATTATCAGCCTGGCTATATCTGCAACCACTCCGACTATCAGGGACGTTACAGCTTTGATAATCAGCCAGCGGTTGGCCTGTGGAACCTGCAGCGGCTTGCGCAAACCCTGTCGCCGTTCATCGACGTAGATGCCCTCAATGATGCGCTCGACAGCTATCAGGACATATTGCTGCGAGAATATGGCACGCTGATGCGCAACAAGCTGGGGCTGATGACGCAGGAGAGGGGCGATAACGATATCCTCAACGGTCTGTTTGCCCTCATGGCGCGCGAGGGCAGCGATTATACCCGTACCTTCCGGATGCTGAGCCAGACGGAGCAGCACAGTGCGGCCTCGCCGCTGCGCGACGAGTTTATTGACAGACAGGCGTTTGACGACTGGTTTGCCACTTACCGCGCGCGGCTGCAGCAGGAGCAGGTGGATGACGCCACTCGCCAGACGCAGATGAATGCGACAAATCCCGCAATGGTGTTGCGCAACTGGCTGGCGCAGCGGGCGATTGAACAGGCAGAGCAGGGTGAATACGACGAGCTACACCGCCTGCATGTGGCGCTGCGCACGCCGTTTGCCGACCGGGATGATGACTACGTCAGCCGCCCGCCTGACTGGGGCAAGCGGCTGGAGGTCAGCTGCTCAAGTTAGAGATTTTGCCGGGTGGCGGCGTCGCCTTACCCGGCAAAAATTACTGCGCAACCCAGCCGCCATCCATATTCCACGCGGCGCCACGAACGTTCACGGCGCCCTCGCTGCACAAAAACAGCGCCAGTTCACCCAGCTGCTCCGGGGTGACAAACTCGCCCGAAGGCTGTTTCTCTGCCAGAAGCCTATCGCGAGCCTGCTCCGGCGGGACGCCCTCAGCGATACGTTTGTCGATTTGCTGCTGCACCAGCGGGGTCAGCACCCAGCCGGGACAAATCGTATTGGCGGTAATGCCGGTGCGCGCGGTTTCCAGCGCCAGCGATTTCGTAAAGCCCACTACGCCATGCTTGGCGGCCACGTAGGCTGACTTCTCTTTTGACGCGACCAGCCCGTGAACGGAGGCGATATTAATGATGCGCCCCCAGTTTTTCTCGCGCATGGAAGGCAGCGCCAGCCGGCTGGTGTGAAACACCGACGAGAGATTAATGGCGATAATGTCGTTCCATTTCTCCACCGGAAACGCATCAACCGGGGCGACATGCTGTATCCCGGCGTTGTTGACAAGAATGTCCACGCCGCCAAACTGCGATTCGGCGTAGCGCATCATGGCTTCAATTTGCAGCACGTCACGCAGGTCCGCATCGTGATAGCCCGGCTTTTTGCCCAGCTGCGCAATCTCTTCTCTTGCTGATTCGCTGTCGCCGAAACCGTTGAGGATCAGCTGCGCCCCGGCCTTCGCCAGCACGCGGGCGATCCCAAGTCCAATGCCGCTGGTCGAGCCCGTCACCAGCGCGGTCTTACCGTTCAGATTCATCTTTCTCTCCTTACACAATGCCGGTCAGATAGAACACGGCAATGACAAAAAGCACTGCCAGACTTTTAATGAGGGTGATAGCGAAAATGCCGCCGTAGGCCTGACGATGGCTCAGGCCGGTAATCGCCAGCAGAGTAATCACCGCGCCGTTATGGGGCAGCGTATCCATCCCGCCGCTCGCCATCGAGGCCACGCGGTGCAGCACCTCAAGAGGGATATTGGCGGCGTGGGCGGCGGCGACAAACGAGTCGGACATGGCGGCGAGGGCAATACTCATCCCGCCGGACGCAGAGCCGGTGATCCCCGCAAGCACCGTCACGCTGATGGCCTCATTCAGCAGCGGATTGGGGATGGCCGCCAGCGCTTTGGATAACACCAGGAACCCGGGCAGGGCGGCGATCACCGCGCCGAAACCGTATTCCGAGGCGGTATTCATCGCCGCCAGAATGGCACCGCTCACCGCGGTCCGGCTGCCTTCAGCCAGACGCCCCCGGATATTGCGAAAGCCAAAAATCAGCACCAGCACGATACCGGAGATCAGCGCCGCCTCGACGGCCCAGATGGCGGTGATCTTGCCCACCTCGGTCACAATAGGTTTCGCCAGGCCTGGCAGAGTCAGCTCGTGGGTCGTGCCGTACCAGCCGGGGATCCAGCGGGTAAACAGCAGGTTCAGTATGCCCACGACAAGCAGCGGGGAGATAGCAATCAGCGGATGCGGGAGGTTAATGTTATCCGGCGTCTCGGGTTCATTTTTCAGATCCGTGCCGTAGCCTTCGTTGTTATTGAACGCCTTACGACGCTGGCGTTCCAGCCAGAGCAGGCCAAAGATGATAATAAACAGAGAGCCGATAAGCCCCAGCCACGGCGCTGCCCAGGCGTTCGTGCCAAAGAAGCTGGTGGGGATGATATTCTGGATCTGCGGCGTGCCGGGCAGGGCGTCCATGGTAAACGAAAACGCCCCCAGCGCCACGGTGGCCGGGATCAGCCGCTTAGGGATGCCGCTCTGGCGGAACAGCTCCGCGGCAAAAGGGTAAACCGCAAACGCCACCACGAACAGCGACACGCCGCCGTAGGTTAACAGCGCGCACACCAGGACGATCACCGGAATAGCGTGGCGACGACCGAGGATCTGAATCGCGGCGGCGACGATGGAGCGTGAGAAACCGGAAAGCTCAATCAGCTTGCCGAAAACGGCTCCCAGCAGGAACACCGGGAAGTAGAGCTTAACAAAGCCGACCATCTTTTCCATAAACAGACCGGTAAACGTCGGGCCGACGGCACCCGGATCGGTCAGCAGCACGGCGCCGAGCGCCGCAATCGGCGCAAACAAAATAACGCTGTATCCGCGATAGGCCGCCAGCATCAGCAGCGCCAGCGCCGCCAGGGCAATTAACACACTCATTACGACTCCTCACTTTAATTATTATTCGGGTATCAACGAGATGCTTAACGCTCGACGGTCAGAGCAATGCCTTGCCCGCCGCCCACGCACAGGGTGACGAGCCCTTTTTTGACGTCACGGCGCTGCATTTCGTACAGCAGCGTCACGAGGATGCGGCAGCCGGAGGCGCCAATCGGATGACCCAGGGCGATAGCGCCGCCGTTAACGTTCACCCTACGCTCATCCCAGCCGAGCTGCTTGCCCACCGCCAGCGCCTGGGCGGCAAAGGCTTCATTGGCTTCAATGAGGTCCACGTCATCGAGCGTCCAGCCCGCCCGCGCCAGCGCCGTCCGGCAGGCGCTGACCGGTCCGATGCCCATCACCGACGGGTCAACGCCCGTCACGGCGTAGCTCACGATGCGACCGAGGATCGGCAAACCGCTCTCCCGCGCCTTTTCGCCGCTCATCAGCAGCACCGCGGCGGCACCGTCGTTGAGCGTTGACGCATTTCCGGCCGTAACCGTGCCTTCCGCCTGCAGAAAGGCGGGGCGCAGCTGCGCCAGCTGCTCAGCGGTGGTGCCAGGCCGGGGCTGTTCGTCACGGCTGACGATAAGCGGCGGTTTTTTGCCCTGTTTTACCGTCACCGGCGCTATCTCGGCGTCAAACCGACCCGCTTCGATGGCAAAGGCCGCTTTGTGCTGCGACCGGGCGGCGAAGGCGTCCTGCTGCTCGCGGGAAATGGCATTCTCCCGGGCGACGTTTTCAGCGGTGATCCCCATGTGGTAATCGTTGAACGCGTCCCACAGGCCGTCAGTAATCATGCTGTCCTGCAGGCCCGTATGGCCAAAACGCAGCCCTGAACGCGCGCCGTCCAGCAGATAGGGGGCGTTGCTCATGCTCTCCTGACCGCCAGCGATAGCCACGTCCGCGTCGCCGCAGCGGATCGCCTGCGCGGCGAGCTGCACCGCTTTTAGGCCCGCGCCGCACACCAGGTTGACCGTTGTCGCCGGCGTGCTGACGGGTAATCCGGCGGCGATGGCCGTCTGACGCGCCGGGTTTTGCCCGCATCCCGCCGTCAGCACCTGTCCGAAAATCAGTTCATCTACCTGTTCTTCGCGAAGATCGCTGTTCTCCAGCAGGTGCCGCACCGCTACGGCCCCCAGCTCAACCGCTGAAAGGGACGATAGCGATCCGCGAAAACTGCCAATGGGGGTTCGCGTTGCCCCGACAATCATGACCTCTTTCATCGTGAGTCCTCAGTTGAAGCGCATCTCGCGAACGTCGTCCGCCACAATCATTTTCCCGGCCGTCTTAGCCGCAATTTCGTCGATACTGACGCCGGGGGCGTATTCCCGCAGGATGAACGCGCCGTCCTCGATCTCCAGCAGTGCGAGGTCGGTTAAGACCCGACGGATACAGCCCGCGCCCGTGAGCGGCAGCGTGCAGCGCGGCAGCAGCTTTGATTCACCGCTTTTAGACGCGTGGGTCATCACCACAATGATGTTCCGCGCCCCGGCCACGAGATCCATCGCGCCGCCCATGCCCTTCACCATCTTTCCGGGGATCATCCACGAGGCGATATTGCCCTCGACGTCCACTTCAAACGCGCCCAGCACGGTCAGATCCACATGACCGCCGCGGATCATGGCAAACGACTGGGCCGAGTCGAAAATGGCCGCGCCGGTGCGCGCGGTCACGGTCTGTTTACCGGCGTTGATCATGTCGGCGTCAAGGCTCCGCTCGTCAGGAAAAGCCCCCATCCCCAGCAGCCCGTTTTCCGACTGAAGCATCACGTCCATCCCGTCCGGAATGTAGTTCGCCACCAGGGTGGGGATGCCGATCCCCAGGTTGACGTAATACCCGTCGCGCAGCTCGCGGGCGACGCGCATGGCCATCTGTTCACGGGTTAACATCGTCAGACTCCTTCCGCGCGCAGGGTGCGCTGTTCAATGCGTTTTTCAAACTGGCCGACAATCAGCCTGTCGACGTAAATTCCCGGGGTATGAATGGCTGACGGGGGCAGCTCGCCCGGGGGAACTATCTCTTCCACCTCGACGACCGTTATCCGGCCCGCCGTTGCCATCAGCGGATTGAAATTTTGCGCGGTATGGCGATAGACAACGTTGCCGTACCAGTCCGCTTTCCAGCCCTTAATGAGCGCGAAATCTCCCACAATCGCCTCCTCAAGGATGTAGTGCTTACCGGCAAACAGGCGTACGTCTTTGCCGGTAGCCACGGGCGTGCCGTAGCCGGTGGCCGTGTAAAATGCCGGAATGCCCGCGCCGCCCGCGCGCACTTTTTCCGCCAGCGTGCCCTGAGGCGTGAGTTCAATCTCCAGTTCGCCGCTCAGCACCTGCCGCTCGAACAGGGCGTTCTCGCCGACGTAAGAGGCCACCACTTTGCGAACCTGCCGCGTTTCGAGCAGTATCCCGAGACCGAAACCGTCCACGCCGCAGTTGTTTGATACCACCGTCAGATCTTTCACTCGACGGCGTCTGACCTCTGCAATCAGGTTCTCTGGAATCCCGCACAGGCCGAAGCCGCCCGCCAGCAAGGTCATTCCATCCGTCAGCCCTTCCAGCGCCTGCGCATAGCTGCCGACGCGCTTATCCAGTCCCGCCATCCTCATTCCTCCTCTTAACCGTGGCGGTATCATTAGGGGCGGCGACTCATTTGTTAATTTTGAATTTGTGACCCACTCATTTGGTTTTTTTATTAATTTCCTGTTAACTAAATTTTTTCAACTAGTTAACAGGATGAAAAATGAGAATGAGTGTCAAACAGTTACGCGCGTTTTTAGCGGTAGCTCACACTCTCAATTTCGCGCACGCCAGCGAACGGCTGAATCTTTCCCAGCCGGCCCTGAGCCTGACGATTAAAGCGCTGGAGGATGCGCTCGGCGGGCCGCTGCTGCAGCGGAGCACGCGTAAGGTCGCGCTGACGCAGGAGGGCGAGACGTTTTTGCCGATGGCGCGTCAGCTGCTTGCCGACTGGGATAACGTCGAAGAGGCGATGCACCAGTGCTTTACCCTGCAGCGCGGTAAAATCTCGGTCGCGGCCATGCCGTCGTTTGCCGCGAATGTCCTGCCCGAGGTGCTAAAAGCGTTTCGCGATCGCCACGCCGGGATCAACGTCACCGTGCATGATGTCATTAACGAGCAGGTGATAGAGATGGTGCGGGAAGGGCGGGTCGAGATGGGCATCGCCTTTGAGCCCGCGCCAACGCACAAGCTGCTGTTTACCCCGCTGGGCCTCGACAGGTTTGTTGCTATTGTGCCGAAAGATTCCTCGCTGGCAGGCAAGAAGCGCCTGTCATGGGAAGATCTGCTGACGCTGGATTTCATCACCCTGCAGCGCCCGTCGGCGGTACGTCTGATGATGGAGGAGGAGCTGGCGCGAAGCGGCAGAAAGCTGGACGTGGCGCTGGAGAGTCATCAGCTGGTGACGGTCGGGCGAATGGTCGCGAGCGGGCTGGGCGGTAGTGCCGTCCCGGCGCTCTGCGAGGCGCAGATGACGGCGCTGGGCGCGGTCTGTATCCCGCTTGATAACCCGCCGATTGAAAAGTGCATCGGGGCGATCCATCCAGGGCACACGCAGCTCTCAAAAGCGGCGCATGCCCTGCTGGAGACGCTGAAGGATTTTTACCAGCCCAATCAGGGGGCAAGAAACACCTGCGGCGCGGCGTGAGCCGGATGCCTGCCGACGATAACCTGCGCGCCGTACCAGCGCGCCAGCGTATCGGCCTGCAAAACGGTTTCCGGTTCCCCCTGGGAGACGATTTTACCGCCGTGCAGCAGCAGGATGCGATCCGCCCACAGCGCCGCTAAATTGAGGTCGTGCAGCACCGCGCACACGTGCAGATGTCCCCGGCTGGTCAGGGATTTCAGCAGGCGCAGAAGATGCTGCTGGTGATAGAGATCGAGCGCAGACGTCGGTTCATCAAGGAACAGCCAGCCGCGCGGCGCGCCGTCGCACCAGAGCTGAGCCAGCGCGCGGGCGAGCTGAACGCGCTGCTGCTCGCCGCCGGAGAGCGCGGCAAACCGCCTGCCCGCCAGCGGTAAACAGCCGGTGACGTCCATGACCTCCTCAATAACCGACGCCTCGGGCGTGCGGGTCCAGGGCGCTCGCCCCATACCGACGACCGCCTCAACCGGCCAGTCAAATCCGAGCTGCGTGTTCTGGCGCATTACCGCCCGGTAGCGGGAGAGCCTGTGCGGCTGCCAGACCGCAAGCGGTGTGCCCGCCAGGCTGCACCGTCCGCCCGTAGGTTTAAGGTAGCCGGTCAGCAGCCGCAACAGCGTTGATTTCCCGGCGCCGTTGGGGCCAATCAGCGCCACCAGCTCGCCCTGAGATAAGGTCAGCGACACGTCGTTAATCAGCGTGCGTTGCCCGGCGCGAAAAACAAGGTTTTCAGCACAATAGCGTTCAGCCATGCGCACCTCCGCGACGAAAGATAAGCCACAGAAACCACGGCGCGCCGAGAAGGCTGGTCAGTAAGCCGACCGGCATTTCCGCCGGGGCGACCAGGCTGCGCGCCAGCGTATCGGCAACCAGCAGAAGCAACGCGCCGGCCAGCACCGAGCCGGGGAGCACGGCCCGGTGGTCGGCTCCCAGCCACATGCGCACCAGGTGCGGCACCACCAGGCCGACAAAGCCGATCACGCCGCTGACCGCAACGGCGGCGGCCACCAGCAGGGCGCTGCACAACAGCAGGATCCGCTGCACGGCGGCAACCTCCACGCCGAGGTAATGTGCCTCTTCGTCGCCCAGCTGCAGCAGGTTGAGGGCGCCTGCCAGACGCCAGATCGCGAGCGCGGTGGGAACCATCAGCGACGCGACGGCCAGCAGCGTTGACCACTGCGCCTGGCCGAGGCTGCCCATTCCCCAGAGCGAAAGCTGGCGAAGCTGGGCATCATTGCTGAGCCATGACAGCACCCCGACGGCCGCGCCGCACAGGGCGTTGATGGCAATTCCCACCAGCAGCAGGCGCGACAGGGAAGCGTCACGCTGTCGGCTGAGCAGGAAAATCACGAAGGTGGCGGCCAGCGCGCCGAGAAACGCCGCCAGCATCGGGGCATACAGCATCACCAGTGCAGGCAGCGAGAGCGGAAGAACCACCCACAGCGCAACGCCGAGCGCCGCGCCGCTGCTGATGCCGAGCAGTCCCGGGTCCGCCAGCGGATTTCGAAACAGCCCCTGCATCACGCAGCCCGCCAGCGCCAGTGAACCGCCGATAGCCAGCGCCAGCAGCACGCGGGGCAGGCGGATCGTCAGCCAGATTTGACGCAGCGCCTCGTCGGTGCCGTTCCACAGCAGGCTGATTGGCAGGCGTAATGCCCCAACCCCGGTCGCCGCGAGGGTCATGACGGTCAGGATCGCGGTCAGCATCCATAACGATAAGGCGATCCGCCGGGACATCAGGGCAGTTGCTCCGCTTTGGCACGCAGCTGCTGGATGGCTTCCGGCGTTCGCACGCTGAAGCCCAGCAGCGCCATATCGTCAATCGCCAGCACCTGCTTGTTCCGTCCCGCCGGGGTTTGCGCCAGGCCGGGCAGCGTCCACAGATTTGCTTCACCGCCCAGGGCGTTGAGACCGTCCTGAGAAATCACCACCAGATCGGGTCGGCTGGCGATCGTGCCTTCCTGAGACAGCGGCTGATAGCGGGTAAACCCCTGCATCGCGTTCTGCAGTCCCGCCGCACGAATGGCAGCATCCGCGCCGGTCTGTTGTCCGGCGGCCATGGCGGTCATCCCGCCGTGGTTGAGAATAAACAGCACCCGCTTATTGAGCGGCGACGCGGGAAGCGCCGACAGCGCCTGGCGCAGGGTGCTGCGCAGGACCTCCCCCTCGGCCTCGCGGTGCGTCGCTTCAGCGACGATCCGCACCTTTTCGTCAATGACGTTCAGGTCGTTACTGGCAGGAACAGCGATCACCCTGACGTGGCTTTGCTCAACCTGCTTTAGCGCCAGAGACGGCTGCGCCTGAGCGCTGGCCAGCACCAGCGTGGGGCGCATGGACAAGATCCCTTCCGCATTGAGCTGGCGCAGATAGCCCACGTCAGGCAGTGAATTCGCCGCCAGCGGCCACTGGCTGGTGCTGTCGCGGGCCACCAGCGAGGACGCCGCGCCGAGAGCGTAGACAATCTCGGTGACGTCGCCGCCGAGGGTAACGATTTTCTCCTGCGGCGCAGCAAACGCCAGCAGGGGCAGGGCGCTGAGCAGGGCAAGCCACCGTTTCATGCGGCCAGCCCTTTCGCCGTTAAGGCGTCAATCTGGCTGCGCCACTGGCTCTGCTCCGGTTCGCCTTCCGTACGCTGGCCGTACAGCTGGGCGATTTGCGTTCCATCGGCGGCAAACAGCTCCAGGCTGGTGACATGCCCGTCAGCCGTCGGCTTGCGCGTGACCCACGTTTCCGCAATGGATCCTTCAAGCAGATGCAGGGTAAAGGTTGGGTTAAAGACGTTCAGCCAGCCTTTCATTGGCACCAGCTTTTCCACCGCGCCGGTGAAGATCTGCACGCAGCCGCGGTTGCCGACGAAGACCATGATTTCGTTACCGTCCCGACGCGCCGTCTCCAGGAGCTGCGCCAGCGCGGTGTTTTCTACCAGGCAGGCCAGATCGTCACCCACCAGGCGAAACGCCTGCTGGCGGCTGAGGTTATGGCGCTTGAGCAGGCTGAAGAACTGATGAACGTCGGTCATGGCGCGCCACTCGTTATCCACGAGAGCAGCATTTGCGTTTTCTGCATGAGCCGGGGCATCGGCCATGTTCAACGCCAGCGGAGGATTCTCGGCAAAGATAAAGCGGGTCAGCACGTCGCCCCAGGCTGAAACGTCGGTGTTATCCGTGGCATAGACCTTCAGCAGGGCATCGCCCTGGTGGTCGAAGAACTGAATGCTCTGCCGCTCGCCGCGGGCGGTGGCTTCACTGATGTGAAACGCGCTCGCCCACTGGTTGAGGAACAGGCGCAGATCCAGCGCGCGCGGGTTCAGCACCAGCCCGGCGTGGCCGTTCAGGTGCTGGTTGGTGAATCTCCCGACCTGCTCGTGTACGGCGTATTCGTTGCGGCAGATACATTTGGTTTCGCCCACCGCCTCCAGCGCGCCCAGGATCTCGCGGATTTCACCGCGCAGTCGCCAGGCGTCGTGACCTACGCGGGCAAAGGTCAGCTCTGCTTCACTGATGTTCATTAACCCCGCGACGTCGCGCGCGTACTTACCCGGATTGGCTTCTTTTAGCTCAAGCCAGCGCGTATAGTGATTCATTGTCTCTTCCTTCTGAATAGTTGCCCCGAAGGGAATTACCACTGATAGCTTACGAAAATCTTGCCGTTACGACCGTCCTGCGGAATGCCCTGAGGTGACCAGTACGCTTTGTCAAAGGCGTTGCCCAGCACCAGCGTGGTGGTCACGCCCTTGAGCTGCTCCTGGCCTTTATAGCTGACGTAGAAATCGTTGACCGCATAGCCCGGCTGCTTGCTGTAGCTGCTGCTGACGTGGGTTGAGCGATCGGCAAAGGTGCCGATCCAGCCGACGGAGAACCCGCTTTGCGCCACCGGGATATCCAGCTTGCTGGTGACGGTGTCCGGGTTAATGCTGGAGATGTACTCGCCCGTATCGGTGTCTTTCCCGCGCGTGCGGTTATAGGCCAGATCGAGGCTGAAGAGATCGGCCGAATATTTTGCCATCATATCCCAACCCCAGATTTTGGCATTCTGGACGTTGTACGACATGGTGGTCGCGGCGGCAAAATCGACGGTGGTGGGGATATAGTCTTTGGCTTTGGTATCGAAATAGCTGGCTTTAAACTCCAGCGCATCGTTGGCAAGCATCAGATCGTCAAAGCGCAGGCCAAAACCAAACTCCTGCGTTTCGTTGGTTTCCGGGCGCAGGTTCGGGTTTGGCACCCAGTAGTTGGTATAAAAGCGGCCAATGGAGAAGTGTTTGGCGTCGTTATACATTTCGCCCATGGTCGGCGCGCGGAAGGCCTGCGCGTAAGAGCCAAACAGCATTAGCCAGTCGGTTGGGCTGACGGTTAACCCGGCGCGGGATGACCACTTGTCGGCATCCACATCCTTGTAGCCGTCGCTGCTGCCGCGGTAGTTGTCATAGCGCGTGCCGCCCAGCAGGGTAACAGGCAGATCGCGCAGGGTGATCTCATCCTGCAGCCAGCCGGAGCTGAAGTCGATTTTCGCGTCCGGGAAGCCGGTGGTTGCCCCGCCCGGATGCTGCTCCTGACGATAGTATTCCCCGCCGTAGGTCAGAAGGTGTGCTGCAAAGGTGTCGCTGAACAGACGGGTGCGGTTTTCCACCTTGCCGCCTTTGGTCGTCTGCTTGCGAAACTCACCGCTGCCGTCGACGTTCTGGGCATTAATGCGCGCTTCGGACCAGTAGACCTTCGCGTCGGCGTCCAGCCAGTCGTACCCTTCCGGTGCAATGTGGTAGCCAACCTGCGCATCGCGCTGGATGGTGGAGCGGTCGGTCATCGGGTTACTGCTGTCCGCCCCGGTGGTTTGCGGATTTTTTGGCTCCTGGGCGGCGTTGTTGTAGTAGCGCAGGGAGCCGCTCAGGGTCTGGGCCGGGTCGATTTTCCAGCTGCCTTTCGCCAGCATGTTGTTGATGGATTCGTCGTTAGGCGCGGTAGCACCGTCGCTCTGGCGGATGTCACCGCGATCCCGGCTGGACCAGGAGACCAGACCGTCCAGCGTATCGGTGCGGCCATAGGCGCTGGCACCCATCCCGAGGCTACGATCGCCCGTCGCGCCCGTTCCAAACACGCGGTAGCCGCTGTTTTTACCCGGTTCGAGCAGATCGTTGGCATCGGCGGTGTCATAAGAGATCACGCCGCCCAGCGCGCCGCTGCCGTACAGCAGGGCCGACGGGCCGCGGACCACCTCGATACGTTTGATTAGCGCGGGATCGAGGAAGGTGCTGTTCAGGTGGCCGGTATCGGTACCCTGGCGCACGCCGTCAACCAGCACCAGCACGCCGCGGCGGTCATAGCCGCGCAGGTTTACGTCCTGCCCGTTGGTGCGCCCAGTGCCGTCCAGCGTCAGACCGGGGACGTTACGCAGCAGATCGGCCGCCGAGCTGGCGGTTTGTTTCTCCGGCGCGCTGGCGTCAATCACGCTTACCATCATGGGCGCTTCAAAGGCGCTGCGGGCGTTGCCCGTGGCGGTGACGGTAATGTCGTCTGTGGCGGCGAACGCGATGCCCGGCAGGGCGCTAACAATCGCCAGCGCCAGAAATGACGGACGTAAAGATGCGGAAGGCAGGTGTGGCATAGCAACTCTCCATAAGAAGTGAAAAGCGCTGGCTGCCTGGGTATCACCTGGGTGGCTGGCGTATTTTTAGGTGTTGTTTATTTTGTGAGGATCAGTTTTCCGGCATGGGTCTGGCGCAGAAGATAGCGCTGTCCGTCATGCTCGATAATGACCCGTCCCTCATCGCCGAGGAGGGTTTTGCTGTCAATGCGACGCTCGGTAAGGGCTGGTGCTGTGTCTGTTTTTGCTGGCGTTGCCGCGCTGTTATCCGTACGTGACATAATGTATATAAATAACAATCAATGTAACAATGATAATCATTATCAATAAACTGCAAATTGACGGCAAGCGTTTTTGTGAAAAAAGGGTGAGGGGATCAAATTTGGGGGTGAGGTGCGGTCTGATGCCCTCACCCCGACCCTCTCCCACAGGGAGAGGGAGAAGGGCAGGATTCTAAAAGCGTGTGTCCACGGCTGAAGCCAGCTTCTCCAGCAGCAGTTCGCTGTCTTCCCAGCTCAGGCACGGGTCGGTGATCGACTGGCCGTAAACCATCTGCTGTCCGGCAACGATTTTCTGCGTGCCTTCTTTGATAAAGCTCTCAGCCATAATCCCTGCAACGGCGGTCGAGCCGCTGCGGATCTGCTGGCAGATCTCATCGCAGACGTCCAGCTGGCGGCGATGCTGCTTCTGGCAGTTGCCGTGGCTGAAATCCACCACCAGATGTTCCGGCAGGTCGAACTCGGCCAGCGTTTCGCAGGCCGCCGCAATATCTTGGGCATGGTAATTGGGCTTCTTTCCGCCGCGCATAATGATATGCCCGTAAGGGTTACCGCTGGTCTGGTAGATGGTCATATGACCGCTCTTATCCGGCGACAGGAACATGTGGCTGGCACGGGCAGCGCGGATGGCATCAACCGCGATACGGGTGTTGCCATCGGTCCCGTTTTTGAAGCCGACCGGGCATGAGAGGGCGGAGGCCATCTCACGGTGGATCTGGCTTTCGGTGGTGCGCGCGCCAATCGCGCCCCAGCTGATCAGATCGGCGATAAACTGCCCGGTCACCATATCGAGAAACTCGGTCGCCGTCGGAACGCCCAGCTCGTTGACCTGTAAAAGCAGCTTCCGCGCCAGCTCGATACCGTGATTCACGCGATAGCTGCCGTTCAGGTCAGGATCCGAAATCAGCCCCTTCCAGCCGACTACGGTACGCGGTTTTTCAAAGTAGGTGCGCATCACGATCTCAAGGCGATGCTGGTACTTATCCCGCAGTTCCTGAAGTCGTTTTGCATAATCCATCGCGGCATCCAGATCGTGGATGGAGCAAGGCCCAATCACTACCAGAAGACGTTTGTCTTCACCGTTCAGGATTTTTTCAATGCGGCGGCGGGAGGCCGTCACATGTTCCGCGACGGCGGCGGAAACGGGATGCCGCTGTGCCAGTTCAGCCGGCGTGACCAGGCTGTCAATGCGCGCAGTGCGGAGTTCATCGGTTTTATTCATGGAATGTCTCAGAAAATTTTTGCTTCATCGGCAGACTACCGGGAAGTGATGGGCATCACCTTAAACCAATCCCTGCTGATTTCAAGTTCGGGGCGACACCGCCCCGTGGTTGCAGATGATGATACCTGAATCTGAGCTAATGTACTAGCATATTAGTACATGCGGCGATTAAGCCCCATGATGTCGAGAATTTTGGTGGCAATTTCTTCAACCGAATAGTTGGTGCTGTTCAGCCACGGGATCTGGTTTTTGCGGTACAGCGCTTCCACTTCCGAGACCTCCATCCGGCACTGGCGCATGGAGGCGTAGCGGCTGTTCTCGCGACGCTCCTCGCGGATGGCCGCAAGGCGTTCCGGGTTGATCGTCAGGCCGAACAGCTTGTGCTGCAGCGGCTTAAGGGCGGCGGGCAGCACCAGGTTATCCATGTCGTCGGCGATAAACGGGTAGTTTGCGGCGCGAATGCCAAACTGCATCGCCAGATAGAGGCTGGTCGGGGTTTTGCCGCAGCGCGACACGCCAAGCAGGATCACCTGCGCCTGGTCGAGATTTCGCAGCGAGATACCGTCGTCGTGGGCGAGGGTGTAGTCGATAGCGGCGATACGCGCGTCGTACTTGGTCAGGTTGCCGGGGTTCAGCCCGTGGGTACGGTGGGCAATCGGGGTCGGGTCGAGCTTCAGCTCGCTTTGCAGCGGAGCCACCAGCGCCTGCACGATATCCTGGCAGAAGCCTTCACTTTGCAGAATGATGGAGCGAATCTCCGGGATCACGATAGAGTAGAACACCAGCGGGCGGACGCCGGTCTGCTGGTAGATGGCGTCAATCTGGTCCTTCACCGCTTTGGCGCGGCTCTCGTTTTCAACAAACGGCAGCGTGATGCTGTTAATCGAGACGGGAAACTGCGACATCACCGCGTGGCCCAGCACCTCGGCGGTGATCGCCGTACCATCAGAAATATAAAAAACGTGGCGATCGACAGCACTATCCATTTTACTCACCCTGAATATCAGACCTAATTGTCTGAAAGCATAAATTAAAAAAGTAAATTACACAGCAAAGAACTTATCCTAATTATGAATGAAACGCTGTTTTTGATTTTCCTGAAAAGTGGATTTCATTTTTCAAATAGCGACTTTATTTTTGGGGTTTCTGGCTAAATATAGAGGAATCATCGGGTTAATCGTTGATGGGAAAGTATCCGAAAAGTTGAAATTTTAAATTGCTTACACGATTCACCGTTTTTTTAGCGGAAATAAATATGCCAGTATAAATACGTAGTCAGGTGTTACTTACTCCGATCAAATATCACAAAAGGATTGTTTCGATGTCCAACAATGGCTCGTCACCGCTGGTGCTTTGGTATAACCAACTCGGCATGAATGATGTAGACAGAGTTGGGGGCAAAAATGCCTCCCTGGGTGAAATGATTACAAATCTGTCAGGTATGGGTGTCTCCGTACCGAACGGGTTTGCCACCACCGCCGATGCCTTTAACCTGTTTTTAGACCAGAGCGGTGTTAACCAGCGCATTTACGACCTGCTGGATAAAACGGATATTGATGACGTCACCGAGCTTGCCAAAGCCGGGGCGCAGATCCGCCAGTGGATCATCGACACACCTTTCCAGCCGCAACTGGAAAAAGCCATTCACGACGCGTACAACCAGCTCTCTGCTGACGATGCGCAGGCCTCCTTTGCCGTACGTTCCTCTGCGACCGCAGAAGATATGCCGGACGCCTCGTTTGCCGGACAGCAGGAAACCTTCCTGAACGTCCAGGGTTACGATGCGGTGCTGGTGGCGGTGAAGCACGTGTTTGCTTCCCTGTTCAACGACCGCGCCATCTCCTATCGCGTGCACCAGGGCTACGACCATCGCGGCGTGGCGCTCTCCGCTGGCGTGCAGCGCATGGTGCGCTCGGACGTGGGCTCATCCGGCGTGATGTTCTCCATTGATACCGAATCCGGCTTCGACCAGGTGGTGTTTATCACCTCCGCGTGGGGTCTGGGTGAGATGGTGGTGCAGGGTGCGGTAAACCCTGACGAATTCTATGTCCACAAGCCAACGCTGGCCGCTGGCCGTCCGGCGGTGGTGCGCCGCACCATGGGCTCGAAAAAAATCCGCATGATCTATGCCCCGACCCAGGAGCATGGCAAGCAGGTTAAAATTGAAGATGTACCGCAGGAGCAGCGCGACCGCTTCTCCCTGACCGACGCCGAAGTACAGGAACTGGCGAAGCAGGCGGTGCAGATCGAAAAACACTACGGTCGTCCGATGGACATCGAATGGGCGAAAGACGGTAACACCGGCAAGCTGTTTATCGTGCAGGCGCGTCCGGAAACTGTCCGCTCGCGCGGTCAGGTGATGGAGCGTTATACGCTGCACGCGCAGGGTAAAATCGTGGCGGAAGGCCGCGCCATCGGTCACCGCATCGGTGCCGGTCCGGTCAAAGTGATCCACGACATCAGCGAGATGAACCGTATTGAGCCCGGCGACGTGCTGGTAACCGACATGACCGACCCGGACTGGGAACCGATCATGAAGAAAGCGGCGGCTATCGTCACCAACCGCGGCGGTCGTACCTGCCACGCGGCGATCATTGCCCGCGAGCTGGGTATTCCTGCGGTTGTCGGCTGCGGTGACGCCACCGAGCGCATGAAGGACGGGCAGAACGTGACCGTCTCCTGTGCCGAAGGTGATACCGGCTACGTCTACGCCGATATCCTCGACTTCAGCGTGAAGAGCTCAAGCGTGGATACCATGCCGGACCTGCCGCTGAAGATCATGATGAACGTCGGCAACCCGGACCGCGCGTTTGACTTCGCCTGCCTGCCGAACGAAGGCGTTGGCCTGGCGCGTCTGGAATTTATCATCAACCGTATGATCGGCGTTCACCCGCGTGCGCTGCTGGAGTTTGACGACCAGGATCCGAAGCTGCAGAACGAAATCCGCGAGATGATGAAAGGCTACGACTCGCCGAAAGAGTTCTACGTCGGCCGTCTGACCGAAGGGATCGCGACGCTGGGCGCTGCCTTCTATCCGAAACGCGTGATCGTGCGTCTGTCTGACTTTAAGTCTAACGAGTACGCCAACCTGGTCGGCGGCGAGCGCTACGAGCCGGAAGAAGAGAACCCGATGCTGGGCTTCCGCGGGGCCGGACGCTACGTGTCCGACAGCTTCCGCGACTGCTTCGCGCTGGAGTGTGAAGCGGTGAAACGCGTGCGCAACGACATGGGACTGACCAACGTCGAAATCATGATCCCGTTCGTGCGTACCGTGGATCAGGCGAAAGCCGTTGTGGACGAGCTGGCGCGTCAGGGTCTGAAGCGCGGCGAGAACGGGCTGAAGATCATCATGATGTGCGAAATCCCGTCCAACGCCCTGCTTGCCGAGCAGTTCCTCGAGCACTTCGACGGCTTCTCTATCGGCTCGAACGACATGACGCAGCTGACGCTGGGTCTGGACCGCGACTCCGGCGTGGTCTCCGAGCTGTTCGACGAGCGCAACGAGGCGGTGAAAGCGCTGCTCTCCATGTCCATCCGCGCGGCGAAGAAGCAGGGTAAATACGTCGGGATCTGCGGTCAAGGTCCATCCGACCATGAAGACTTTGCCGCATGGCTGATGGAAGAGGGGATCGATAGCCTGTCCCTGAACCCGGACACCGTGGTGCAAACCTGGCTGAGCCTGGCGGAACTGAACAAGTAACGCCACGCTGACCCGAAAAGGCGAGGATATTATTCCTCGCCTTTTTTATTTCATTTCTTATTTGCTCCCCATCACAAATAAAGTAAAAAACCAAATATCATAATTTGTCTGTCAATTTAGACAATTGTTAGCGCGCAAACCGTTGCTAATACTTGAGCCTTACTGCGCATTTCCCTTAAGAAGATGCGCAACTGGTTGAAATACGTTTTAACCTGATAAAAAGGCAAATAACAATGACACTCTCCTCTGTATTACGTACCAAAGATAAAATAGGTTATGGCTTAGGCGATATGGCCAGCGCGCTGGTCTGGCAAACGGCAACCTTATTTCTCGCTTATTTTTATACAGACGTATTTGGGCTACCCGCCGCGATTATGGGCACCATGTTTTTAGTGGTGCGCGTGGTCGATGCGTTTGTCGATCCGTGCATTGGCGCCCTGGTTGACCGCACCCGGACGCGTCACGGACGTTTCCGTCCATGGCTGCTGTGGTTTGCTATCCCGTTTGGCGTGAGCTGCCTCATTACCTTCTATGTGCCGGACGTTGGGCCGACGGCAAAAATCATTTACGCCTGCATAACCTACGCCATCTTAAGCCTGATTTACTCCGCGATTAACGTGCCTTACTGTGCCATGCCCGGCGCGCTGACGCTGGATCCGCGCGAGCGCCACTCTCTGCAGTCGTGGCGCTTTGGCCTGTCGTTTATCGGCGGATTGATCGTGACGGTGATTGCCCTGCCGCTGGTCTCACTGTTAGGCCAGGGCAACGTGCAGAAAGGCTATTTCTATGCCATGAGCCTGATGGGGCTGCTGGGAATCGTTCTGTTTTTCTGCTGTTTCCTGATGACCCGAGAGCGTTATTCTCCGCGCAATGATACTTCCGGCTCCATGCTCACCGATTTAAAACTGCTGGCCGGGAACAGCCAGTGGCGTATTGTGTTCCTGTTTAATATTTTGCTGTTAACGGCGGTGGTGACGCGCGGTTCCGCTACCATGTATTACGTGAACTATGTGCTGCTGCGTCCGGATCTGGTTTTTGCCTTTATTGTTTCCGGCATGGTGGCCTCCTTAAGCGGCGCATTATTATCTGAACGACTGCTGGGGAAATTTGACCGCGTGCGCGCCTACCAGTGGACGATTATCTCCTTCGTTATCTTCGGCGCGCTGATTTTCTTCCTGCCTCCTTCACAGGTGTGGCTAATCTTTGGCCTTAACATCGTCTTTAGCTTTATTCAAAACCTTACCACGCCGCTGCAGTGGACCATGTTCTCCGATGTGGTCGACTACGAAGAGCACCGCAGCGGCCGTCGTCTGGACGGGCTGGTTTTCTCCACCGCGCTGTTTGCCATCAAGTTTGGCCTGGCGCTGGGCGGGGCGGTCGTCGGCTGGGTGCTTGGCATGGTGGATTACGCCCCGGGCCAGGCAACCCAGGCGCCAGGCGTTCTCTCGACCATCAACGCGCTTTTCACCCTTATCCCGTGCGCGCTGTTCCTCTGCATGGTCGCGCTGCTTGCCATCTACAAGCTAAACAGCCGTCTGGTGGATTCCATCGCCCGGGAGCTGGCCAGCAAGCGTGAAGTCAGACCCGAAGCGGGGCAGCTCAGCCCGGCAACCCCTTCCGCACTACAGGAGTAAAACATGACGACTATCTATAAGGACGCGGGACGTCCCTTGCACGAGCGCGTCGCCGATTTACTGGCGCGCATGACCCCGGAAGAGAAGTTCGCCCAGATGCACGCGTACTGGCTGATCCTCGATGAAAACGGTAACCACCGCGAGCGCAGCGATCTGAGTGACGAATTCGCCGGCGTGAGCGAGCAGGCTGCGCTCAGCGAACGGCTTAAGCTGGGCGTCGGGCAGATCACGCGGCCGCTGGGCACCCACATCGTTGACGCGAAAACCGGCGTGCGCGCCGCGAATCGCCTGCAGCGCATGATGATGGAAGAGACGCGGCTCGGCATTCCGGCGCTGTTCCATGAAGAGTGTCTGGTGGGGCTGCTGTGCAAAGACGCCACCCTGTTCCCGTCGTCATTGAACTACGGTTCGACCTGGGATCCGGAGCTGGTGCAGCGGGCGGCAGAGCAGATCGGCAAAGAGGCGCGCTCCGTCGGCTGCCAGCAGGGGCTTGCGCCGGTGCTGGACGTGTCCCGAGACGTGCGCTGGGGGCGAACCGAAGAGACCTTCGGGGAAGATCCCTGGCTGGTGGGCGTGATGGCGACCGCCTACGTGAAGGGTTTACAGGGCGATAAGCGCGACCTGCTGGCAACCCTGAAACATTACGTGGGTCATTCGTTCAGCGAAGGAGCGCGCAACCATGCGCCGGTCCATCTGGGGTTCAGCGAGCTGAACGACACCTTCCTGCTGCCGTTTGAAATGGCGGTCAAGCTGGCAAACGCCGGTTCGGTTATGCCCGCGTACCACGATATTGATAACCAGCCGGGGCACAGCGACAGCTTCCTGCTGACCACCGTCCTGCGCGAGCAGTGGGGATTCGACGGTATTATTGTGGCGGATTACGGCGGCGTCAGCCTGCTGCACCAGCACCACGGGATTTCCCACGACGCGGCCGAATCTGCCGCGCTGGCGTTCAACGCCGGGCTGGACGTTGAGCTGCCGAAAGATGACTGCGCGCGGCATCTGGCGGAAGCGGTAGAGCGCGGGCTGATCTCTATGGCGAAGGTCGATGAGATCGTGGCGCGTACGCTGACGGAAAAATTCCGCCTTGGCCTGTTTGAAAACCCGTACGCGGATGAAAACGGTATCGACCTGCAAAACGATATGACCCGCCGGGCCGCGCGGGAGGTGGCGACGAAATCGCTCACGCTGCTGGAAAATAACGGCATTTTACCGCTAGGCGGCAAACCTCGGGTCGCGGTAGTGGGGCCGACGGCAGACGATCCGCTGGCGTTACTCAGCGGCTACAGCTTCCCGGTGCATTTGATCATCAGCGATATGGTGGAAGAGACCTCGCAGGTCACGACCCCGCGCGCGGCGCTGGAGCAGTATCTCGGTGCTTCGAACGTTCGCTATGCCAAAGGGTGCCACATCATCGAAAAACGGATGGCGGGCGCGCCGGTCTTCCCGGGCGACAGCGGCGGCAAACCGATACAGCAGTCACCGGTATCGCAAAGTACCGCCCTGATCCCCGAGGCCGTGAACGCCGCGCAGGAGAGTGACGTGGTGGTGGCCTGCGTGGGCGATCTCGCCGGGCTGTTCCAGAGCGGTACCGTGGGGGAAGGTTCCGATACCGACTCCCTGAACCTGCCGGGCGTGCAGCAACAGCTGCTGGAAGCGCTGGTCGCCACCGGTAAACCGGTGATTGTGGTGATGACCGGGGGGCGTCCATACAACCTGCAGGGTCTGGAAGACAAGGTCGCGGCGCTGATGATGGCCTGGGCGCCGGGGCAGGAAGGGGGCTGGGCGATTGCGGACGTGTTAACCGGACGTGCGGAGCCGCAGGGGCGTCTGGTAGTGAGCGTGCCGAAAAGCGCCGGCGCGATGCCGTATTACTACAATCACAAGCTCAAAAGCGGCGGTACGCCGTTTGCGTTCCATTTCGGTTCGCGTTACCCGTTTGGCTTCGGCCTCGGCTGGACGCAGTTTAGCTGGGGTGCAGCCCACGTCGCCGAAAGCAGCGTGCCGGTCGACGGAGAGGTGATACTCAGTGTCGATATCACCAATACCGGGGAGCGCAGCGGCAGCGAGGTGGTGCAGGTTTACGTCAGGGATAAGGTCGCCACCCAGGTGCGGCCGCTTCAGGAGCTGAAGGCCTTCCAGCGCGTCACGCTCTCACCGGGCGAAACCGCCACGCTCACCTTTACGCTGCCGGTTGAGATGTTCAACTTCACCCGTCGCGACGGAAAACGCATCGTTGAGCCGGGCGAGTTTGAGCTTCAGGTTGGCGCATCGTCGGCGGATATCCGCGAGGCGGTGACGGTCAATGCGACAGGAGAAACGCGGGTACTGCCTGCTGAGTGGCGGATGCTCAGTACCTGTGAGGTCAGACGCGCGTAGTCAGGATAAAAAAAAGCCCATCGTGGGAGATGGGCAAAGACTACACACAGCAATTCGTTGTTTCACTCAGGGGATTTCCATGCTTATAAATCAAGGTGTTGATTTATAACCGTGTGCTAATAGTAGGCATTGTGTTATTTAGCGTCGATCGGATTCGTCTCAATAGTTAAAGAGACGTAAAGAATTCTTGAGGTTATTAGTAGACTTACTGCTGAAAAGGCGGGTCTGACCAGTGAGCAACGAATAAATACTTTAGCAGTGTTTAAGTATCATGCGGGAGAGTGTAGGCCGGGTGGGCGTTAACGCCACCCGGCAGCATACCTTAATGCGTGTTCTTCTCTTCCAGCTCTTCCAGTTCGCTCAAAATCACGTCAGGGTCAGTTCCCGGCGGCGGAATTTCATGCACCCAGGCAGAGAACAGACGCCAGGTGACGGCGAGCAGCACCGGGCCAATAAACAGGCCAATCATGCCAAAGGCAATCAATCCGCCAATGACCCCGGAGAGGATCAGGATCAGCGGCAGGTCTGCGCCCATGCGGATGAGGATCGGACGAATCACGTTATCCATGGTGCCGACCACGCAGCTCCAGACCAGCAGCACCGTTCCCCACGTGGTATCGCCCGTCCAGTAGAGCCAGATAATGCTGGGGACCAGCACCAGCAACGGTCCCAGTTGCGCAAGACAGGTCATCAGCATGACAACGGTGAACACGGTGGCGTACGGTACGCCGGAAATTGCCAGACCGATCCCGCCCAGCACCGCCTGCACCAGCGCGGTGACCACCACCCCCAGCGCAACCGCGCGCACGGCCTGTGCGGCCAGCAGTACCGCGGCGTCACCGCGTTTGCCCGCCAGGCGGGTGGCAAAGTGACGAACGCCTAAAGCCACCTGCTCGCCGCGCCAGTAGAGCAGGGCGCTGAAGAGCAGCATCAGGGTACAGTGCATCATAAAGCGGCCGATATGCGCCGCCTGACCGACAAACCAGGTGGTAGTGGTGCCAATATACGGGCGGACTTTTGCCATCAGCGCGCTGCCGCCCATCTCCAGCAGGCTATGCCAGCCGCTGTAGAGTTTTGAGCCCACAACCGGAATGCTGTTTAGCCAGGCGAGATCCGGCAGCGTCAGGTCACCGCTGCTAATGGCGCGAATAACCGGGCCACTGGAATCCACCAGACTATTCACCAGCAGGGCAATCGGAATAATAAACAGCAAGAACAGCAGGAGCGTCATGACCAGTACGGCGAGCCCGCGGCGGCCAAACAGCAGCTTCTGCAAGCGCAGCAGCAAAGGCCACGTGGCAACGACTACGGTCGCAGCCCACGCAAAGCCGAGAATAAAGGGTTGAACAATCCACAGACACGCAATAATCATGAGGGCCAGAAACAGCACCGACAGCAAAATTTGCGCAACATCCCTGGGCTGGCGAAGATTGACCATAAATGAAACTTTCCTTAAAAGAACGCCAGTACGACTGGCGGGAACGGAAAACCGCGTCTCTTTAATCATTAATGATCTCAGCGGTTTTTAACAGGCGAATTCTGCCTGTAATTCAGCAGAGATTATAAGAAAAAAATGTGATAAAACTTTTAAGATACACGCAAACGATTTCATACAACTCTAATTAGGGTCGACAGTCATGATCCCACAGATTTCTCAGGCACCTGGCGTCGTTCAGCTGGTGCTTAATTTTTTGCAGGCACTGGAGCAACAGGGTTTTACAGGTGATACCGCCACGAACTATGCCGACAGGCTGACGATGGCGACCGATAACAGTATCTACCAGCTTCTTCCCGATGCCGTGGTTTTCCCTCGTTCAACGGCCGACGTCGCGCTTATCGCCCGGCTCGCCACGCAGGAGCGGTTTGCCTCGCTGGTCTTTACGCCGCGCGGCGGCGGCACCGGGACCAACGGTCAGGCGCTAAACCAGGGCATCATTGTTGATATGTCGCGCTATATGAACCGCATCATTGAGATCAACCCTGAGGAGGGGTGGGTGCGGGTCGAAGCGGGCGTCATCAAAGATCAGCTTAATCAGTATCTCAAGCCGTACGGCTACTTTTTTGCCCCTGAGCTCTCCACCAGCAACCGCGCGACCCTTGGCGGGATGATTAACACGGATGCCTCCGGGCAGGGCTCGCTGGTCTACGGTAAAACCTCCGATCACGTGCTGGGCGTGCGTGCGGTGCTGCTGGGCGGCGATATTCTCGATACCCAGCCGATGCCGGTTGAACTGGCGGAAACGCTGGGCAAAGACAACACCGCCAGCGGTCGTATCTATCGTACCGTGCTGGAGCGCTGCCGCGACAACCGCCAGCTTATTCTCGATAAATTCCCCAAGCTGAACCGCTTTCTGACCGGTTACGATCTGCGTCACGTCTTTAACGACGACCTGACCCAGTTTGATTTAACCCGCGTGCTGACCGGCTCCGAAGGGACGCTGGCGTTTATTACCGAAGCGCGGCTGGATATCACCCGGTTGCCGAAAGTGCGCCGTCTGGTGAACGTCAAATATGACTCCTTCGACTCCGCGCTGCGCAATGCGCCGTTTATGGTGCAAGCGCAGGCGCTGTCGGTGGAGACCGTCGACTCTAAGGTGCTCAATCTGGCCCGGGAAGATATTGTCTGGCACTCCGTGAGTGACCTCATTACCGACGTGCCGGACAAAGAGATGCTCGGTCTCAACATCGTGGAATTTGCCGGCGATGATGCGGAGCTGATTGAGCGGCAGGTCACCACGCTCTGCCAGCGGCTGGATGAGCTGATTGCGCAGGGTGAAGGCGGCGTGATCGGCTGGCAGCTCTGTAACGATCTGGCCGGGATTGAGCGTATCTATGCGATGCGTAAAAAAGCCGTGGGCCTGCTCGGCAATGCGAAAGGGGCGGCGAAGCCCATTCCCTTTGCCGAAGATACCTGCGTGCCGCCCGAGCATCTGGCGGATTACATCGTGGAATTTCGCGCCCTGCTGGACAGCCACGGCCTGAGCTATGGCATGTTCGGCCACGTCGACGCCGGGGTACTGCACGTGCGTCCGGCGCTGGACATGTGCGACCCGCAGCAGGAGATCCTGATGAAGCAGATCTCCGACGACGTGGTGGCCTTAACCGCCAAATACGGCGGCCTGCTGTGGGGAGAGCACGGGAAAGGGTTCCGCGCGGAATACAGTCCGGCATTCTTTGGCGAACAGCTCTACGCGGAGTTGCGTAAGGTGAAAGCGGCGTTCGACCCGCACAACCGCCTCAACCCGGGTAAAATCTGCCCGCCTGAAGGCGTAGACGCGCCAATGCTGCAGGTGGATGCCGTCAAGCGCGGCACCTACGACAGGCAGATCCCGATTGCGGTGCGCTCGTCCTGGCGCGGCGCGATGGAGTGCAACGGCAACGGCCTGTGCTTTAACTTTGATGTGAAAAGCCCGATGTGCCCGTCGATGAAAATTACCAGCAACCGTATCCACTCGCCGAAAGGGCGGGCGACGCTGGTGCGCGAGTGGCTGCGTCTGCTGGCCGATCGCGGGGTTGATCCGCTCAGGCTGGAGCAGCAGCTCCCGGAAAAACGGGCCAGCCTGCGCTCGCTGATTGAGCGCACCCGCAACAGCTGGCATGCCAACAAGGGCGAGTATGATTTCTCCCATGAGGTGAAAGAGGCGATGTCCGGCTGTCTGGCCTGCAAAGCCTGCTCCACCCAGTGCCCGATTAAAATCGACGTGCCGGAATTCCGCTCGCGTTTCCTGCAGCTTTACCACACCCGATACCTCCGCCCGGTGCGCGACCATCTGGTGGCGACGGTGGAAAGCTACGCGCCGCTGATGGCGCGGGCGCCAAAGACCTTTAACTTCTTTATCAACCAGCCGCTGGTGCGCAAGCTCTCCGAAAAACACATCGGCATGGTCGATCTTCCGCTGCTGTCGGTCCCGTCTCTGCAGCGCCAGCTCGTCGGTCACCGTTCGGCGAACATGACCCTCGAACAGCTGGAGGCGCTCGCTCCAGAGCAAAAAGCGAATGTGGTGCTGGTGGTGCAGGATCCGTTCACCAGCTACTACGATGCGCAGGTTGTGGCCGATTTCGTCCGTCTGGCGGAGAAGGTGGGTTACCAGCCGGTGGTTCTGCCGTTCTCTCCCAACGGCAAGGCGCAGCACATTAAGGGTTTCCTGAAGCGATTTGCGAAGACCGCGCAGAAAACGTCTGACTTCTTAAACCGCGTGGCGCAACTCGGGATACCGATGGTCGGCGTCGATCCGGCGCTGGTGCTTTGCTATCGCGATGAATATAAGCAGACGCTGGGCGATAAGCGCGGCGATTTTAACGTCATGCTGGTGCACGAGTGGCTTCCGGTGGCGCTGGCAGATAAGGCCGTTCAGGACGTCAGCGGTGAACCGTGGTATCTGTTCGGCCACTGCACGGAAGTGACCGCTCTGCCGGGTGCCCCCGCGCAGTGGGCATCCGTTTTTGCCCGCTTCGGTGCGAAGCTGGAGAGCGTCAACGTAGGCTGCTGCGGGATGGCCGGAACCTACGGACACGAAGTGAAAAACCACGCCAACTCGCTCGGCATCTATGAGCTGTCCTGGCATCAGGCGATGCAGCGTTTGCCGCGAAACCGCTGTCTGGCTACGGGCTACTCCTGCCGCAGCCAGGTAAAACGGGTAGAAGGTAACGGTGTGCGTCACCCATTGCAGGCTTTACTGGAGATAATTGGATGATCTGGAAACGTGCCGTCACGCTGCAGGCGCTGAACGCCATGGGCGAGGGGAATATGGTGGGGCTGCTGGATATCCAGTTCATCCGCATTGGCGACGATGAGATTGAGGCCACCATGCCGGTCGATAGTCGCACCCACCAACCGTTTGGCTTATTGCACGGCGGGGCCTCCGTCGTGCTGGCCGAAACGCTGGGCTCGGTGGCGGGGTATCTCTGTACCGAAGGGGAGCAGAAGGTTGTCGGACTCGAGGTGAATGCTAACCACATTCGCTCGGTGCGCAGCGGGCGCGTGCGCGGTGTTTGCCGCGCGCTGCACGCCGGAAGCCGCCATCAGGTGTGGCAGATAGATATTCTCGATGAGCAGGATCGCCTGTGCTGCTCGTCGCGGCTGACCACGGCGGTTGTGTAAAGTTTTTAGATGTTTTGCCTTTGGTCAAAAACTAGCCAGTCCGTTGTGATATACTGGTCAGGTTTTGTACATAAGCGAGGACATCATGGATACTGAAATAACCCCAACACAGCTGGCAATTGAATATTTACGTCGCGATAAGAGCAACCTGTCTCCGGCGCAGTATCTGAAAAAGCTGAAACAGCTTGAGCTGGAATTTACAGATTTGCTGGCGCTCTCTTCGAATGAACTGAAAGAAGAGATCTACTTTGCCTGGCGGTTGGGCGTTCACGTCCATTGAGTACATGAGAGTAAAAGGGCCGCGAGTGCGGCCTTTTTTGTGTCTGAAATTCAGTATCGGGCGGCGGTGACGCCACCCGATATTTTCCTCAGACATTGACGGCGTTGATCAGCCGCGACTTCATGGACTGATACGCAGACGCCGCAAAATCCTCCGCCCAGCGCTGGTCCTCAATCGCCTCAAGCTGCACCGCGCAGTACTTCGTTTCCGGCGTTTTGGAGATGGGATCGAGATTATCCTGGGTCAGCTCGTTGCAGGCGCCAATCCACCATTGATAGGTCATGTAGACCGCCCCGGCGTTGATACGCTCGCTAATGCTGGCGCGGGTAATCACTTTGCCGCGACGCGAACGCACCCAGACCAGCTGGCCCTCCGAGATGCCCAGCTTTTCCGCATCGGCTGGGTTCATTTGCACCCGGCCCGGCTCATCGGCCAGGCTTTGCAGCGCGGCGCAGTTCCCGGTCATCGAGCGGCAGGAGTAGTGCCCCACTTCACGCACCGTACACAGCACCAGCGGGAAATCCGCGTCCGGAGTTTCCGCCGGCGCGCGCCACGGGGCGGCAAAGAGCTGCCCTTTACCGGTTGGGGTGTCGAACTGATTGTCTTTATACAGGTAAGGCGTTCCCGGATGATCCAGCGTCGGGCACGGCCACTGCACGTGGCCCATCTCGCCCATTTTTTCATACGTCACGCCGTAGAAGAGCGGGCACAGCTCGCGCATCTCATCCCAGATCTGCTGGTTATCGTCATAATGCATCGGGTAGCCCATCTCAGTGGCGAGCAGGCTGATGATTTCCCAGTCGCGCTTCACGTTGCCGCTGGCCTCAATGGCTTTGCCAAAACGCTGGAACCCGCGATCGGCACAGGTAAAGACGCCGCCGTGTTCACCCCAGGAGGTGGCAGGAAGCAGGACGTCCGCCACTTCTGCCGTTTTGGTCATAAAGATGTCCTGAACCACCACAAAGTCGAGCGCCTCAAAACCGCTGCGAACGAGACCGAGATCGGCTTCTGTCTGAAGCGGATCTTCCCCCATGATGTAGTAGGCCTTGACCTTGCCTTCCAGCGCCAGATGGGGCACCTCGGTAATGCGCGTTCCGACCCGATCGTCCATTTTATTGACGTCAATTCCCCAGGCATCGGCAAACTTCTGCCTGACCGCCGGATCGGTCACATCCTGATAGCCCGGGAACATATTCGGCAGAACGCCCATATCGCAGGCGCCCTGAACGTTGTTTTGTCCGCGCACCGGCCCGACGCCGACGGCAGGGCGGCCGAGGTTGCCGGTCAGCAGCGCCAGGCTGGAAAGCCCTTTGACCACATCCACGGCCTGACCAAACTGGGTCACGCCCATCCCCCACATCACGGTGGCGGAAGGGGCCGCCGCGAAGGTGCGCATTGCCTGACGAACGTCGCGGGCGGGAATGCCGGTAAGATGCTCAACCGTCTCTGGCGCATAGTCTTTCACCGTCTGGCGATAGGCCTCAAGCCCCTCGGTAAAGCGCGCCACGTAGCTTTTGTCGTAGAGCTCCTCTTCCAGCAGCACGTAGCCAAAGGCGTTTACCAGCGCCATGTTGCTGCCGTTTTTCAGCTGCAGATGCTGGTCGGCAATGCGTGCCGTTTCAATGCGCCGCGGATCGCAGACGATAATTTTTGCGCCGTTTTCACGCGCTTTCAGCACGCGCCGGGCGACGATGGGGTGGGAGTCCGCGCAGTTATAGCCAAACACCAGCAGGCATTTTGAGTTTTCAATATCGTTGATTGAGTTGCTCATCGCGCCGTTGCCGAGCGTCTCCTGTAAACCGGCCACGGAAGGGCCGTGACAGACGCGCGCGCAGCAGTCCACGTTGTTGGTGTTCAGCACCGCGCGGGCAAATTTTTGCATCACATAGTTTGTTTCATTGCCGGTTCCGCGAGAGGATCCGGTGGTCATGATCGACCGCGGCCCGTGCTGCGCTTTAATGCTGCTGAGTTTGTGCGCGGTGTAGCGGATAGCCTCTTGCCAGGTAACGGGAGTGAATGCCTCGCCTTTATGGTAGCGGATCATCGGCTGGGTCAGACGCGGGGTGAGCAGACGGGTATCGTTGAGGAAGTCCCAGCCGTAAAAGCCTTTCAGACACAGGGTACCCTGGTTTGTGACGCCTTCTGCGGCTTCGGCACGGATGATACGGTTATTTTCAACGACAAGGTTTAATTTACAGCCTGCACCGCAGTAGGGGCAGACGCTGGCGATCTTTTTCATCAATAACAGACCTGTTAAGAAATGAAGCAAAGTTGACTGGAAAACCCAGTCCCGTAAGCAGAGGTAAGCAGGAACCGTGCCAGGTTGGCTTTGCTGGTTTAACAGGGTGTTAAGCGGGGAAGGCGCGTGTCATCGTCAGAACATTCGTCAGTTTTGACGATGACACGAAAGCAGGATGAATGGCCGTGAATTTACAGGTCGTCCATGGTGTAGCCCACGACAATTTCCAGCGTCTTGCGAATCACATCCGCCTGAACCACGTCGTGAGTGGCTTCCAGCGTCTGAATGAGCCAGAGGATAATCGCTTTATTGGACAGATGACCTTCGGAGGCCAGAACACAGCGTACTGCAGTAGAAAAAACAGCGGACTCTTCAGCAAAACGATCGCCTGCGTGACGGAAGTATTCCGACAGCGCACTGTCTAAAAACGCAGAATGATATTCGGGTTGAAGCTGAATATTTTGTCTCATTTGTTCTCACCGTAGCTGTTAATTGCAGTCAATGTATTTTCTTTGGATCGGACGGTTTTCCACTTCCAAACAACGGCACAATATTGTCCCGGTTATCGTTGAGAGGTCCCTCTCTTTTCGTTCGTCCTTGCGCGGTTCTGCGACGTGTAAAGGCGATGCTGTTTGAGCCGATCTCGGCAATCACCACCGCAAGTGTCTCCCGCCGCCGGGGATCCTTTTCATGTTCTTTCATGATCCGCAGACGCTGAAGCAATCCTTCGGTTGTAACCGGTCCCCGCTCTTTCAAAAGAGAGAGAACGGCTTCACCGATAAGCGTGTCGATCAGTTTGTCTGCGTTACTGCTCTTCATATCCTTACCGTTCGAAGAGCAGACCAAGCAGCTTGTGGTAATGCTCTTCCTCTTCCGGGCCATCGGCCTTTTCGAGGCGGCTGAGCAATTTTGTACAAAGCGATTTGCGATTCAGATTTCGCCCGTCGCTGAGAATTTCAACAACCACCTGTCCCAGCGTCTCCTGCTGGGTAGGAAGCACGGCTTTTTCGAAGTACTGTGCGATTGCTGCTGCGGAATCTGCGACGTAACCTTTCTGCTGCATGTTTCGCTCCTGTAAAATTTTGTAATCAGTAACGTTACATTTAAGGTATACATAATTTCCAAATCTGTACATTAAAAATGTACAGATTTTTAATATTTCTTCGATATATTTTATAAAGTTCTTTATATTCAGTTAGTTGTGTTTGTGTGGTAGAGAGATAATATTACAGGATATATTGTACAAAATGGTCGAGGGCTGTTAAGTTGTACAGCCAGGAAAAACGTTTCTTAAATTGCCGTAAACGGTTGAGATGTAAATTATTTGTCAGGCAATTAATGTGCTATAAATGAACCTTATCCACCTCTTTTGTGGCCAAACCCCTAACCCCAGGAATCGCATGCTCACCACCATCATTTACCGCAGTCATATCTGCGAGGACGTTCCAGTGAAAGCGCTGGAAGTCATGGTTGCTGCTGCAAATAGTAAAAACCAGCAATCCAATATCACGGGGATCCTGCTGTTTAATGGCACACATTTTTTTCAGCTGCTTGAAGGGCCAGTGGAACACGTTTCTGCCATCTATGAGCAGATTTGCAACGACCCTC
This sequence comes from Enterobacter sp. QK-SA4, assembly GCF_056856775.1. NCBI lineage: Bacteria > Pseudomonadati > Pseudomonadota > Gammaproteobacteria > Enterobacterales > Enterobacteriaceae > Enterobacter > Enterobacter sp. QK-SA4. Next base: position 2,785,308 of record NZ_JBXFXH010000007.1, on the reverse strand, counting down.
GCCACCACAACGTAGTGGAGCTGATGCGCGATCACGGACCTGTCCGTCGTTTTGGCAACCTGGGCATGGAGCTTTTTGATTTACGCCACTTCGACAGGGACGAGGTGCTGCAAGAGGTGCTCAACAGGGGGACGACGCGCTATCAGCTGACGTACAACGACCGCCCGCTGCAGTTTTTCCGCACCTTTGTCGAGGCCACGGAAAAAGCGAACTATTTTGAACTGCCTCCTGCGGATTCCTGGGAATTCGTGCGCGAAGAGACGCGCTTGTCCGCGCAGCCCGAGGTGGTCGCGAAAGGGGCGGATTGCAGCTTCGCGTTCCAGCCGATAGTCGATCCGTTTATGCAGCAGGTCGTCTCCTGGGAGGCGCTTCTCCGCACGCCTGACGGCGGCGCGCCGGGAGTTTACTTCGCCAGTCTGCCGCGTGACGACGTGTATGCCTCGGATTTACAAAGCAAGCAGGTTGCGCTCTCCATGGCCAGCGCGCTGGGGCTACAGGACCAGACGTTATCCCTTAACCTGCTGCCGATGACGCTGGTCAACATTCCCAACGCCGTTGATTTCCTGCTCACCGCCATTGAAGCAAATGGGTTTGTACCCGAGCAAATTGTGGTGGAGTTTACCGAGAGCGAAGCCATTTCCCGATTCGATGAATTCACGGATTCGGTCAGGCAGTTAAAAAGCGCGGGCATCAGCTTGACGATCGATCACTTTGGTGCCGGATTTGCCGGGTTGCAGCTGCTGGCTCAGTTTCAGCCGGACAGAATTAAGATTAATCGCGATCTGGTCGCAAACGTGCACAAAAGTGGTCCCCGACAGGCCATTATCCAGGCGATTATCAAATGCTGTGCCTCGCTTGAGATCCAGTTCTGCGCGGTGGGGGTAGAGAAGGCTGAAGAGTGGATGTGGCTGGAGTCAGCGGGAATATCCCAGTTCCAGGGGCATCTTTTTGCCAGCCCGCGACACGGCGGTATTCCCGCGATTGCGTGGCCTGAGAAAAAGTTCGAATTCTGATAAAGCTGTACACAATCCGGCAGAGTTAACTGTACGAACGGCAAATTTTATACAACAATGTATTAACAGGTGGATGGAAAAGAACCCCGTTCACCGGTTCAAAATGCGGTCTTAGTTATACAAATAGTGTGTACAATCTGATAAGGTTGGTGCAGTTAGGTATGGAAGTTCTGAGCGTGAGGGAGTTAATGGCCTATTACAGTATCGGCGAAGTGGCCGAACGATGCGGTATCAACCCCGTTACGCTGCGTGCCTGGCAGCGCCGTTATGGATTGTTGAAGCCGCAGCGCAGCGAAGGGGGCCATCGTCAGTTTGACGATGAAGATATCCTGCGTATCGAAGAGATCAAACGCCTGATGAAAAGCGGCGTCTCGGTCGGAAAAGTCAAAGCCTTGCTGGAAAACAAAGAAGTTTTGACGCAGGGCAACTGGGTTTCATTCCAGGAAGAGATGATGACCGTTCTGCGTTACGCCAGCCCGGCAAAGCTGCGTGCCAAAATTGGCGAGTTCCGCCGCGATCACGCGATAGACGCGCTGATTGACAATATTATTTCTCCCGTCCGTCAGCGCATGAACCAGGACCAAAATACCGTGCGTCACATGGCAAGCCTGTTAGACGGAGTTCTGATTGAATTCGCGATTGCAAGCCTGGCGGAGTCCCGCAAGAAAGCCGGTAAAGACGCACTGTTGATTGGCTGGGAATGCGATGACCGCACCCACCTGTGGCTGGAAGCCGCGCGCCTGGCGCAGAAGGGCTGGCACATTGACGTCCTGGCGGAACCCATCGATTCGCCGCGTCCTGAACTGTTCCCCGGGCAAAAAATCTTCGTCTGGACGGGGAAATCCCCAACGCCTCGCCAGCAGGAACAGCTCGACCACTGGCGTGAACAGGGATTTGCTGTCGCATTTCATCATTGAGTATTAAGAGGCCTTAAGGGCCTTTTTTGTTTTTGTCATTTTCTGTGCAAAATCTATCTCAAAAATAGGCATTTCCGATGCATATTTTACTTTTCTTCTCTTCGTTATGAATGTCGCGACGAAATGCATTATTAATCAATGCATTGAACAAATACATCCATCCTGACTGCATCCTCTCACAGGGTCTATGCTTAATAAAACCAGGCAAAAAGGGCGCTTTAGCCGAATGCCCCTGCTGACAGAGGGTTGAAGTGATAATCGTTATCACTAACATGGTGTTATGCCCTGATGGCTTATCAGATGAGGTGGACCTATGGAACTGCATTCAGAAACCTTTAATCCTGCCGATTTCGCCTGGCGCGGCTTAACGCTCACGCCAGCGGCGGCAGCACATATTCACGAGCTGGTGGCGAAAAAGCCCGAGATCCTCGGCGTGCGTTTAGGCGTCAAACAGACCGGCTGTGCAGGTTTCGGCTACGTGCTCGACACCGTCACCGAACCCGAGAAAGATGACCTGGTGTTCGAGACTGACGGCGCGAAGCTGTACGTCGCGCTGCAGGCCATGCCGTTTATTGACGGCACCGAAGTGGACTACGTCCGCGAAGGCTTAAACCAGTTATTCAAATTTCATAACCCGAAAGCCCAGAACGAATGCGGCTGTGGCGAAAGCTTTGGGGTATAGGCGGTACTATGTCTCGTAATACTGAAGCAACGAGTGATGTAAATACCTGGAGCGGTGGGCACCTCAACTATAAAGAGGGGTTCTTCACCCAGCTCCAGACAGATGAGCTGGCGAAAGGCATTAACGAAGATGTCGTGCGGGCGATCTCGGCGAAACGCAACGAGCCCGAGTGGATGCTGGAGTTCCGCCTGAGCGCCTTCCGTGCCTGGCTGGAGATGGAAGAGCCGCACTGGCTAAAAGCGCACTACGACAAGCTGAACTATCAGGATTACAGCTACTATTCTGCGCCCTCCTGCGGCAGCTGTGACGATACCTGCGCCTCGCAGCCCGGCGCGGTGCAGCAAACTGGCGCTGAAAACAGCTTCCTCAGCAAAGAGGTGGAAGAGGCCTTTAACCAGCTTGGCGTGCCCGTTCGCGAAGGGAAAGAGGTGGCGGTGGACGCCATTTTCGACTCCGTCTCGGTGGCCACCACCTACCGCGAGAAGCTGGCAGAGCAGGGGATCATTTTCTGCTCCTTCGGCGAAGCGATTCACGATCATCCGGAACTGGTGAAAAAGTACATCGGGACCGTAGTGCCTTCAAACGATAACTTCTTTGCGGCGCTCAACGCGGCGGTAGCCTCTGACGGCACCTTTATCTATGTACCGAAAGGCGTGCGCTGTCCGATGGAGCTTTCCACCTATTTCCGCATCAATGCCGAAAAAACCGGCCAGTTCGAACGCACGATTCTGGTCGCGGATGAAGGCAGCTACGTCAGCTATATCGAAGGGTGCTCCGCCCCGGTTCGCGACAGCTACCAGCTGCACGCGGCGGTGGTGGAGGTCATTATTCATAAAGACGCCGAGGTGAAATACTCCACGGTGCAAAACTGGTTCCCGGGCGACGGCAATACCGGCGGTATCCTGAACTTCGTCACCAAGCGCGCGCTGTGCGAAGGCGAAAACAGCAAGATGTCGTGGACCCAGTCTGAAACCGGCTCGGCCATCACCTGGAAATACCCGAGCTGCATTCTGCGCGGGGATAACTCCATCGGTGAGTTTTACTCCGTGGCGCTCACCAGCGGCCATCAGCAGGCGGACACCGGCACCAAGATGATCCACATAGGTAAAAACACCAGGTCGACCATTATCTCGAAAGGCATTTCCGCCGGGCACAGTCAGAACAGCTATCGCGGGCTGGTGAAAATCATGCCGACGGCCACCAATGCGCGAAACTTTACCCAGTGTGATTCGATGCTGATCGGCGCAGACTGCGGGGCGCACACCTTCCCGTACGTTGAGTGCCGTAACAATACGGCCCAGCTTGAGCACGAGGCGACGACGTCACGCATTGGGGAAGATCAGCTCTTCTACTGCCTGCAGCGGGGGATCAGCGAAGAAGACGCCATCTCGATGATCGTTAACGGCTTCTGTAAGGACGTGTTCTCTGAACTGCCGCTGGAATTTGCCGTTGAAGCCCAGAAACTCCTCGCCATTAGTCTTGAACACAGCGTCGGTTAAGGAAAGCACATGTTAAGCATTAAAGATTTACAGGTCAGCGTAGAAGACAAAGCCATCCTGCGTGGCCTCAATTTTGACGTCAAGCCGGGGGAAGTCCACGCTATCATGGGGCCGAACGGTTCCGGGAAAAGTACGCTTTCCGCGACGCTGGCGGGGCGCGAAGATTATGAGGTGACCCACGGCTCGGTCGAGTTCAACGGTAAAGATCTGCTGGAAATGTCGCCGGAAGATCGCGCGGGAGAGGGCATCTTTATGGCCTTCCAGTACCCGGTTGAAATTCCGGGCGTCAGCAACCAGTTCTTCCTGCAAACCGCGCTCAACGCGGTGCGAAAATACCGGGGGCTGGAGGCGCTCGACCGCTTCGACTTCCAGGATTTAATGGAAGAGAAAATCAAGCTGCTGAAAATGCCGGAAGATTTGCTCACCCGCTCGGTGAACGTCGGTTTTTCCGGCGGCGAGAAAAAGCGTAACGACATTCTGCAGATGGCCGTTCTGGAGCCCGAGCTGTGCATTCTGGATGAGACCGACTCCGGTCTGGATATCGACGCCCTGAAGATTGTCGCTGACGGGGTTAACTCCCTGCGCGACGGCAAGCGCTCGTTTATTATCGTCACCCACTACCAGCGCATTCTGGACTACATCAAGCCGGATTACGTCCATGTGCTTTACCAGGGGCGTATTGTGAAATCCGGAGATTTCACGCTGGTTAAACAACTGGAGGAGCAGGGTTATGGCTGGCTTACCGAACAGCAGTAATGCGCTCCAGCAGTGGCACCGGCTGTTTGAAGCCCAGGGCGGCACGCGCTCCGAGCAGGCGCAGCAGCATCTTCAGCAGATGCTGCGTCTCGGCCTGCCGACGCGTAAGCACGAGAACTGGAAATACACCCCGCTTGATGGCCTGCTGAACGCCGAGTTCGTGACCCGCCTGGCGGATCTCACTCCGGCGCAGCGCGACGCGCTGGCATTGCATGTTGATGCCGTGCGCCTGGTGTTTGTCGACGGTGAGTTCCGTCCGGAGCTGAGCGACGCCCTTCAGGGGAGCGGATTTGATATTGTGATAAACGACGATCGCCAGCCCCTGAGCGCCCCGGTTCAGCCTGAGGTTTTCCTGCACCTGACCGAGAGCCTGGCCCGCAGCGTGACGCATATCGGCGTGAAGCGTAACCAGCGTCCGGCAAAGCCGCTGCTGCTGATGCACATCACCCAGGGGCTGGACGGCGACGAAATCAACACCGCGCACTATCGCCATCATCTTGAGCTGGCGGAGGGGGCTGAGGCCACGGTAATCGAACATTACGTCAGCCTTAACGATGTCCGGCACTTTACCGGATCGCGTCTGACGATGAACGTTGCCGCCAATGCCCAGCTTCACCACGTCAAGCTGGCGTTTGAGAATGCGCAGAGCCACCACTTTGCCCATAACGACATTGTGCTGGGTCAGGATGCCGCAGCGTACAGCCATAGCTTCCTGCTCGGCGGGTCTGTGCTGCGTCACAATACCAGCACGCAGCTTAACGGCGAAAATACCACGCTGCGCATCAACAGTCTGGCGATGCCGGTTAAATCAGAGGTGTGCGACACGCGCACCTGGCTGGAGCACAACAAGGGCTACTGCAATAGCCGCCAGCTGCACAAAACTATCGTGAGTGACAGAGGTCGCGCGGTGTTTAACGGCCTGATTAACGTGGCGCAGCACGCCATTAAAACCGACGGGCAGATGACCAACAACAATCTGCTGTTAGGGCGCCTGGCGGAGGTGGACACCAAACCGCAGCTGGAGATCTACGCCGACGACGTGAAGTGCAGCCACGGTGCAACGGTCGGGCGCATCGACGACGAGCAGATGTTCTACCTGCGTTCCCGCGGTATCGACCAGCAGGCGGCGCAGAAAATGATTATCTATGCGTTTGCCGCCGAACTGACGGAAGCGCTGAACGATGGTCAGTTGAAACAGCAGGTGCTGGCACGTATCGGTCAGCGTCTGCCTGGAGGCGAAGCATGAGTTTTCCCGTCGAGAAAGTACGGGCAGATTTTCCGGTTCTGACCCGTGAAGTGAACGGTCTTCCTCTGGCCTATCTGGACAGCGCGGCCAGCGCGCAGAAGCCGAACCCGGTCGTGGATGCGGAAGCCGAGTTTTATCGCCACGGCTACGCCGCCGTGCATCGCGGTATTCATACCCTGAGCGCCGAGGCGACCCAGCGTATGGAAAACGTGCGCACGCAAATTGCCGCCTTCCTCAATGCAAAATCGCCCGAGGAGCTGGTCTTCGTGCGCGGAACCACCGAAGGAATCAACCTTGTCGCTAACAGCTGGGGCAACGCGCAGGTCCACGCGGGGGATAACATCATCATCACCCAGATGGAGCACCACGCCAATATCGTGCCGTGGCAGATGCTCTGCGAGCGCGTTGGCGCGCAATTGCGGGTCATTCCGCTGAACGTTGACGGGACGCTGCAGCTCGAGCAGCTCGACGCATTGCTGGATGACCGCACGCGGCTGGTGGCGGTCACCCAGGTCTCTAACGTGCTCGGGACTGAAAACCCGGTGGCAGAGATTGTCGAAAAAGCCCATCAGGCCGGCGCGAAGGTGCTGATTGACGGCGCCCAGGCGGTAATGCACCACGCGGTTGACGTTCAGGCGCTGGACTGCGATTTCTACGTCTTCTCAGGCCACAAGCTCTATGGGCCGACCGGGATCGGCGTGCTCTACGTGAAGGAAGACATTCTGCAGGCGATGCCGCCGTGGGAAGGGGGCGGCTCGATGATCGCCACAGTCAGCCTGACGGAAGGCACCACCTACGCGCGCGCGCCGTGGCGTTTTGAGGCGGGTACGCCCAACACCGGCGGGATTATCGGGCTGGGGGCGGCGGTTTCCTACGTCTCCGCAATCGGCCTTGATAGCATTCAGGAGTACGAACAGCTGCTGATGCACTATGCGCTTGCCGAGCTTGCCAGCGTGCCGGATCTGACCCTCTACGGGCCTGCCGACCGGCAAGGGGTGATCGCGTTCAATCTCGGGAAACATCACGCCTATGACGTGGGCAGTTTCCTCGATAACTACGGCGTGGCGGTCCGTACCGGGCACCACTGCGCCATGCCGCTGATGGCGTTTTACCAGGTGCCGGCAATGTGCCGCGCGTCGCTGGTGATGTACAACACAACGGAAGAGGTCGACAGGCTGGTGGCGGGGCTTAAGCGTATTCACCAGCTGCTGGGCTAACGGAGAGGCAAAAGATGGCAGAACTGCCGGACAGAGACAAATTGCTGCGCAACTTTGGGCGTTGCGCAAACTGGGAAGAGAAGTACCTTTATATCATCGAGCTGGGGCAGCGTCTGCCGCCGCTCGGTGAAGAGTCGCATAACCCGGAAAACAGTATTCAGGGCTGTCAGAGCCAGGTGTGGATTGTGATGGAGCAGTCTGACGACGGCACGATAGCACTGCACGGCGACAGCGATGCGTCCATTGTAAAAGGGCTTATTGCGGTCGTCTTTATTCTTTACCACCGGATGTCGGCGCAGGATATTGTCGCGTTTGATGTCCGCCCGTGGTTTGAAAAAATGGCCCTGACCCAACACCTCACCCCGTCTCGTTCCCAGGGACTGGAAGCGATGATTCGCGCGATCCGCGCCAAAGCTGCAATCCTTAGCTAGACTTACAGAACAGCATTCATTCTGTTTCGCGAGGTGGTTCCCGCCTCGCTGGTTTTTCAGCTTTCTGGCGTCCTGCCAGTGAATAAGGAATCTCAGCATGAAGCGCGCGTCTCTAATAACTCTATTACTCCTCAGTTCGCTCGGCGCACTTAATTCGGCCCGCGCGATGGACTATCCGTTGCCGCCCGCAGGCAGTCGCCTGATTGGGCAAAATCAAACCTACACGATACAGGAAGGGGATAATAAGCTGCAGACCATCGCCCGCCGGTTTAATACCGCGGCGCAGGTGATCCTGGAAACAAACAATACCATTGCGCCGGTAAACCCTGCGCCGGGAACCGTCATTACCATTCCGTCGCAGATGCTGCTGCCGGACACGCCGCGCGAGGGGATTGTGGTGAACCTCGCAGAGCTGCGGCTCTACTACTTCCCGCCGGGAGAAAATATCGTTCAGGTCTTCCCGCTCGGCATCGGACAGCTGGGGCTGGAAACGCCGGTGACGACCACGCGGGTGAGCCAGAAGATCCCGAATCCCACCTGGACACCCACGCCGGGCATCAGAGCACGCTCTCTGGAGCAGGGCATTAAATTGCCTCCGGTGGTACCTGCCGGGCCAAATAACCCGCTGGGACGCTTTGCACTGCGTTTAGGCGTGGGCAACGGGGAATATCTCATCCACGGCACCAGCGCGCCGGACAGCGTGGGCCTGCGGGTCAGCTCCGGCTGTATGCGGATGAACGCCCCGGATATCAAAGCGCTGTTCGAACAGGTGCGGGTTGGCACGCGGGTACAGATTATCAATGAACCCGTGAAGTTCTCCGTGGAGCCGGATGGTAAACGCTATATTGAAGTCCATCGCCCGCTGGCGCAGGCTGAGGGAGAAAACCCGCAGGTCTCGCCCATTACCCACTCCGCCGACTTTGCGAACTTTGTTTCTCAGGCTGGAAGCGATAAGGCGCTGATTGAGAAAGCCCTGGCACGTCGTGCGGGCATCCCGGTTATCGTGTCGTCAGGGAGCGGTCCTTCAGCCAGCAATAGCGTATTGTCGGTGCAGAACAGCCGGGTGTCTGCTGCGGTAGCGGAAGATGAAGGGGAGAAGGTGACGCAGTAGCCGTTTGACTCAGGCAAAAAAAATGGCGCACAATGTGCGCCATTTTATTAACAGGTACTATTACTTACGGTATTTAGTAGCCTGGTTGTCCAGACGCTGGTTAGCGCGAGCTGCGTCGTCTTTAGCAGCCTGAACGTCGGAACGGATTGCGTTCACGTCGTTGCTCAGCTGGTCAACTTTAGCGTTCAGAGTCTGAACGTCAGAAGACAGCTGATCGATTTTAGCGTTGCTGGAGCAACCAGCCAGCAGAGTAGAACCCAGGATTACCGCGCCCAGTACCAGTTTAGTACGATTCATTATTAATACCCTCTAGATTGAGTTAATCTCCATGTAGCGTTACAAGTATTACACAAAGTTTTTTGGGTTGAGAATATTTTTTTGATGGGAATACACCTATTTTTGATCGTTCGCTCAAAGAAGCATCGAATCAGCCCTTTTCGGGCAAAAATCTAAGGAAAAAAAGGCATTTATCATCGGATTCATCTTAGATAAATCGCAATTAAATAGAAAAACCCGATTTGCATTTTGAATGACTTTGGCTAATGCCAGGAATAAAAAAAGCGCCCGGAGGGCGCTTTTTATCAAAATTAATTCGTTCGGGAATTATTACAGCACGTGAACAGATGCGGTATTGGTTGTGCCGCTTGGTACCAGTGCGCCAGAAACCATGACCACAACGTCACCTTTCTGTGCCAGACCGCGATCCACCAGCTCCAGAGCTACTTCTTTACCCAGACGGTAGAAATCATCCGTAGAGGCGATCTCTTTCACCAGGTGTGGGATCACGCCTTTGCTCAGCACCAGCTGACGAGCCGTGGTTTCGTTGGTGGTCAGCGCCAGGATAGTCGCATCCGGGAAGTATTTACGCACCGCGCGAGCAGATTTACCGCCCTGAGTGGCAACCACAATCAGTGGGGCTTCCAGTTTCTCAGCGGTTTCTACCGCACCGCGGCATACCGCTTCGGTGATGCGCAGCTTGCGGCTGTCGTTGTTGTAGTCCAGACGGCTTTTCATTACGCGGTCGGTACGTTCGCAGATGGTAGCCATGATGGTCACCGCTTCCAGCGGGTATTTACCCTTCGCGGATTCGCCGGACAGCATAACCGCATCAGTACCGTCGAGGATGGCGTTTGCCACGTCGCCTGCTTCAGCGCGGGTTGGGCGCGGGTTTTTGATCATGGAGTCCAGCATCTGCGTTGCGGTGATAACCACTTTACGCGCGCGTACACATTTCTCGATCATCATCTTCTGTGCGAAGATCACTTCTTCAACCGGGATTTCAACGCCCAGGTCGCCACGAGCAACCATAATGCCGTCAGACGCTTCGAGGATTTCGTCGAAGTTGTTCAGGCCTTCCTGGTTTTCAATTTTGGAGATGATCTGGATCTTCTCGCCGCCGTGCGCTTTCAGGTGCTCGCGGATTTCAACCACGTCTGAGCGCTTACGAATGAAGGAGGCCGCAACAAAGTCAACGCCTTGTTCGCAACCGAAGATCAGGTCCTGTTTGTCTTTTTCAGCCAGTGCTGGCAGTGCGATAGAAACGCCCGGCAGGTTAACGCCTTTGTTTTCGCCCAGGTCGCCGTTATTCAGCACCTTACAGATAACCTTGTTGCCTTCGATCGCGGTGACTTCCATACCGATCAGACCATCGTCTACCAGCACGGTGTTACCGACGGACAGGTCGTTGGTGAAGCCTTCATAGGTCACTGCAACGATTTCGCTGTTGCCGACAACGGATTTGTCGGTGGTGAAGGTGAAGGTCTGGCCCGCTTTCAGAGAGACGTCGTTACCGCCTTCCAGTTTGATGGTACGGATTTCTGGACCTTTGGTGTCCAGCAGGATGGCAGCTTTTTTACCGGTCTTGCTCATCACGTTGCGCAAGTTCTGGATACGCTGACCGTGTTCTGCGTAATCACCGTGGGAGAAGTTCAGACGCATCACGTTCATGCCGGCGTCCAGCATTTTGGTCAGCATCTCTTCAGATTCGGTTTTCGGGCCGATAGTACAAACAATTTTCGTCTTTTTCATGACAGTCTTAGTCTTTAAGTTGGGAAGGATATGGAAATCTCGCTCCGGGGGCGCACCGCCGCGGAGTCAAACCTGTGTTGCAAAAGAGTATATGACACGCACTAAGGATAGGAGACATCAAATGAGCGTGCAGAAGAAAGTGTGCCTGAGTGACAGCCCAACGAAGGAGGGGAGAAGTTGTACGTTGTTTTTTGTATTCCAAGCGCTGAAACCATTCACCAGGGATTAGGCGCGCATTATACGCTGATTTTAAGATAAAAGGAAAATGGAAACGGTGTTTCAGAAATAATCTGTGCAGTTTCACATAATATTGTTATCAAGGCGTTAAGCCATGATGACAACTTATGACGGCAGGTGGTTGACCTGCCGCGTTTTGCTTATTTTTGCAGCGCCTGACTGAGATCGGCAATCAGGTCTTTCGGATCTTCAATCCCGACTGACAGACGGATAAGCTGCGGCACAATGCCGTTTGCCAGGCGTTGCTCCAGCGGAATCGAGGCGTGCGTCATGCTATAAGGCTGGCTCACCAGACTTTCCACACCGCCGAGGCTTTCCGCGAGGGTGAACAGCTTCAGGTTGCGAATCACCTCGGTGACTCGTTGCGCATCGCCTTTTACCACGACGGAAATCATCCCACCGGGCAGGGCCATCTGCGTGCGGGCAAGCTGATACTGCGGATGCGATTCCAGGCCGGGATAGAACACTTTTTCGACCAGAGGGTGCTGATCCAGCCATTGCGCAATCGCCAGCGCGTTGGTGCTGTGCTTTTCTACCCTCAACGCAAGCGTGCGAATACCGCGCAGCGTCAGGAAGCTGCTGAACGGATCCAGTACGCCGCCTACCGCGTTTTGCAGATAACTCAGCTTATCCGCCAGTTCACTGTTATCCCCGACAATCGCCAGCCCGGCCACCACGTCAGAGTGGCCGTTCAGGTATTTGGTGGCGGAGTGCACCACGATATCGAAACCCGACTCCAGCGGACGGTGGATCACCGGCGACGCGAAGGTGTTATCCGCCACGCTGATGACGTTATGACGGCGGGCGATCGCCGCAATGGCCGCCAGATCCGCCAGCTTCAGCAGCGGATTGGTTGGCGTTTCGACCCACACCATGCGGGTATCCGGGCGGATGGCGTCCTCAAGACCGGCTAAGTCGTCCGGTTTAACCCAGCTGACCTGCAGGCCGGTGCTGCGCTTGCGCACGTTTTCAATCAGGCGGTACGTCCCGCCGTAAACGTCATCAATGGCGACGATATGGCTGTCTTTGTCCAGCAGTTCGAGCACCGTGGAGATGGCCGCCAGACCGGAGGCGAAGGCGTAGCCGCGCGTGCCACCTTCCAGTTCGGCGATGGCGGTTTCCAGCGCATGGCGTGTAGGGTTGCCGCTGCGGGAATATTCATAGCCGGTATGCTCGCCGGGTGACGGTTGCGCAAACGTCGAGGTGGCGTAAATCGGCGGCATGACGGCGCCGTGCTGGTCGTTGAACTCGCCGCTGTGTACGCTCAGGGTAGCCAGGTTTTTCATCATCGATTCCTTTATTGCTGAAGACGGTTGCGCCAGGCGGTCAGAACGTCGCTGCGCGTAATCAGACCGAGAAAACGGTCGTTGTCATTAATCACGGCCACCAGACCGCGGTCGAAGATGGCGTTCAGGGCGCTTTCCGGGGCGTGTTTATCAAGAAACTCCACCTGGCGCGTCATGGCTGCCGTCACCGGAAGCGCGAAGCGATCGCCGTCGCCGCCGATATGCCGCAGAAGATCCCACTCGTCGATAATACCCACCACCTTGCCGTTCTCCAGCACCGGCAGCTGGGAGATGTCATACAGGCGCATGCGTGCCAGTACGGTGGAAAGCGTGTCGTCCGGGGCGGCGGTAACGGTGGCGCCTTCATCGTGGCGCAGGGCGATGTAGTCAGAGAGGTCGCCGGCCTGAGGGCGCGTGATGAGCCCCTGCTGTCGCATCCAGTCGTCGTTGAACATCTTCGAGAGATACTTATTGCCGCTGTCGCAGGCGAAGGTCACCACGCGTTTCGGTGTGGTCTGCGCCTGGCAATATTTCAGCGCGGCCGCCAGCAGCGTGCCGCTGGAAGAGCCCGCCAGAATGCCTTCCGTTTTCAGCAGGTCGCGCGCGGTGGTGAAGGCCTCTCGGTCGGTGATGCGCCAGGCGCGATTCACCGCTTCAATGTGGGCCAGCGGCGGAATAAAGTCTTCGCCAATACCCTCAACCAGCCAGGAGCCCGCATCGTGATAGCGTCCGGTTTCCACCTGGTCGGCCAGAACCGATCCGGCCGGGTCAGCCAGGACAAACTCCGTGTGCGGAGAGTGCTCGGCGAACCACGCCTGCAGGCCGCCCAGCGTACCGCCTGAGCCGACGCCCACCACGATGGCGTCGATCTTGCCGTCAAGCTGCTCGTACAGTTCCGGTGCCGTGGTGGTGCGGTGCGCCAGCGGGTTGGCCTCGTTATTGAACTGGTCGATGTAAAACGCGCCGGGCAGCTCGTTGGCCAGGCGCTGGGCGTAATCCTGGTAATAGGCGGGGTGGCCCTTGTTGACGTCGGAGCGGGTCAGCACCACCTGGGCACCCAGCGCGCGCAGGTGGAAAATCTTCTCGCGGCTCATTTTGTCCGGCACCACCAGGATCAGCGAGTAGCCTTTCTGGGCGGCAATCAGGGCCAGGCCGAGACCGGTATTCCCCGCCGTCGCCTCAATAATCGTGCCGCCCGGCTGCAGCTGGCCGGTACGCTCCGCTTCGTTAATCATCGACAGCGCAACGCGATCCTTAATAGAGCCGCCCGGATTCTGGTTTTCCAGCTTCAGGAACAGCGAGCAGGGGCCGGTATCAAGCTTGTGCAGCTGGATAAGCGGGGTACGGCCAATCAGTTCAGTGACGGAGTGGTAAATCGTCATGATGTTTTCCTTTCTGGATGTCATGACGGGATGATAGAGCGGCGAAATTTTCGCAATAAAGAACCATTCACTGCTCTTTAGAACAGAAAAGAATATAAATGCCATTTTTGGATGTCAGGACAGCAAGACGTAAAGTTGTCTGGATGTGAGGATGGCTATACCGGCATGAAATGCTGAAAAAATGACCGTTTTTAGCGGGTGTCTACCAGCAGATATGCATCCGGCAGATAATCATTGCTGAAATTGATCTAAATGCTTCCCACCCTGTAAATCCGCTGTTTATTTCCCAAAGTTATAACAAATTCTTTTTTGTTCATTTGAAAGCTGATAACGCCTGTTTACTATCGTTTGGACATCCATACTGCTAAACAGCCATGCGCGAAACGGATAAAGAATAAGAATGATCGTACTCAGGAATATTTCGAAGGTTTTTGACAACGGAAAGGTCGCGCTGACTGCCGTTGATAACGTCAATTTGACGATAGAGCAGGGACAGATTTACGGAATTATCGGCTACAGCGGAGCCGGGAAAAGCACGCTGATTCGTCTGCTGAACGGTCTGGAAAAACCCAGCGCCGGAAGCGTGACTATTAACGGGCAGGATATCTCTGCGGCAAAGGGTGAAGCGCTGCGCCAGGCGCGCCTGAAAATCAGCATGGTGTTCCAGCACTTCAATCTGCTGTGGTCGCGCACGGTGAGCGAGAATATCGCTTTCTCGATGCAAATCGCCGGTGTGCCAAAAGCCAGCATCAAGGCGCGCGTCGCCGAGCTGGTGGATCTGGTCGGCCTGAAGGGGCGCGAGAATGCGTACCCGTCCCAGCTGAGCGGCGGGCAAAAGCAGCGCGTGGGTATTGCGCGCGCTTTGGCGAACAGCCCTGACGTGCTGCTCTGCGATGAAGCCACGTCCGCGCTCGACCCGCAGACCACCGATCAGATCCTCGATCTGCTGCTGGATATTAACCGCCGCTTCAGGCTGACCATCGTGCTGATCACCCACGAGATGCACGTGGTGCGTAAAATCTGCGACCGCGTGGCGGTGATGGAGAACGGTAAAGTGGTTGAAGAAGGCGACGTGCTGAGCGTCTTTACCCATCCGCAGCAGCCGATTACGCAGCAGTTTGTCCGCCAGGTGAGCCAATACGCTGAGGAGGAAACCTTCAATACCGAACTGGCAAAGGATCTGGAAGGCACGGTCATCAGGCTGACCTTTACCGGGCACAGCACCCATAAGCCGATTGTGGGTGAACTGACCCTGCGCTACGGCCTGCCGTTTAACATCCTGCACGGGAAAATGACGCAAACCGCCCACGGTGTGTTTGGTCAGCTCTGGGTACATGTCGTGGCATCCGATGAACAACTGAACAATATCCTCGCCGACCTGCAGCACAGCGATATTGAAGGCGAGGTGATTAAACATGGCTGAGAATCTCTTTCCGCATCTCAAATGGGATCAGCTCTGGGCGGCCACGCTTGAGACGCTGTACATGACCGCGCTGTCCGGCGTGGCGACCTTTGTGCTGGGCATCGTGCTGGGGCTGGCGCTGTTTTTAACCGCACGCGGCGGGCTGTTCCACAACCGCACGGTTTACAGCGTGATTTCGATTGTGGTGAACGTGTTCCGCTCTATTCCGTTCATCATTTTGATTGTCCTGCTGATCCCGTTCACCAAGACCGTCGTCGGCACCATTCTTGGCGCCAACGCGGCGCTGCCGGCGCTGATTGTGGGCGCGGCACCGTTCTACGCACGCCTGGTGGAGATCGCCCTGCGTGAAGTGGATAAAGGCGTCATCGAAGCAACGCGCTCGATGGGCGCACGACTGAGCACGTTAGTGTTTCGGGTTTTACTGCCGGAATCATCACCCGCACTGGTATCGGGTATTACGGTGACGCTCATTGCGCTGGTGAGCTACAGCGCAATGGCGGGGGTGATTGGCGCCGGCGGTTTGGGAAATCTGGCTTATCTGGAAGGATTCCAGCGCAACCATGGTGACGTCACGCTGGTGGCAACGGTGACCATTCTGATCATCGTTTTCATTATCCAGTTCTGCGGCGATGTCATTACTTCACTGTTAGATAAACGCTAATAAATACACACAGGAACCACATCATGAAAAAAACACTGACACTGATCGCCGCCGCAACCCTGAGCGCCCTGAGCTTCGCTTCCTGGGCTGACACCCTGACCGTGGGCGCATCCAACACGCCGCACGCCGAAATTCTGGAGCAGGCAAAGCCAATTCTGGCGAAGCAGGGTATCGACCTGGAGATCAAACCGTTCCAGGACTACATTCTGCCGAACACCGCGCTGGCGGGTCATGACATCGACGCGAACTATTTCCAGCACATTCCTTACCTGAACAGCGTGCTGAAGGATCATGCGGGCGATAAAGACTACGATTTCGTCAGTGCGGGCGCGATCCACATTGAGCCAATCGGCATCTACTCCAAAAAATACAAGTCGCTGAAAGACCTGCCTGAAGGTGGCAAGATCATCATGCGTGACGCGGTTTCTGAAGAGGGGCGTATTCTCTCCATCTTCGAGAAAGAGGGCGTGATCAAGCTGAAGCCGGGCATCGATAAAGTGACCGCGCGCATCAGCGACATCGTCGAGAACCCGAAAAAGCTGAAGTTCACGCCTAACGTGGAAGCGTCTCTGCTGCCGCAGATGTACAACAACAACGAAGGCGACGCGGTGGTGATTAACGCCAACTACGCGATTGACGCCGGTCTGGATCCGGTTCACGACCCGATTGCGGTAGAGAGCGGTGAAAATAACCCGTACGCCAACATCATTACCGTGCATCGCGGTGACGAGAAGAAGAAAGATATCGTTGCGCTGGTGAACGTGCTGCACTCGAAAGAGATTCAGGACTGGATCCGCACCAAGTACAAAGGCGCGGTCATCCCAGTAAACAACTAATTTACTGATTTTACAGATGAAGCCCGGCGAGTCTCTCGCCGGGCTTCTTTTTTGTATCCGGCAGGAGAATCATTTAAGCTCAACGTTTAAAAGGCAATGGAGTGATGACGATGGGTAACGTGACCAAAGATGAAGCGCTGTACCAGGAGATGTGCCGGGTGGTCGGAAAGGTGGTGCTTGAGATGCGTGATTTAGGGCAGGAGCCAAAGCATATTGTCATTGCCGGAGTACTGCGTACCGCGCTGGCGAACCAGCGCGTGAAACGCAGTGCATTGACAACCGAGGCAATGGAAACGGTGGTTAAAGCGCTGGCCGGGTAAGGCGCCAGCGTTTCGCAAGCTGCTCGAGCGAGCAGCAGAGCAGGTAGTAGACCACGCCCGTAAAGATAAAAATGGCCGCCGGATAGATTTGCACCCGGTTGTTGACCTGTCCCGCCACCGTGGTCAGCTCCGGTACGTTCACGATAAACGCCAGCGACGTATCCTTCAGCAGGCTGATAAAAATCCCCACCAGCGAGGGCAGAATATTCCTCAGCGCCTGCGGCAGCAGCACGCGCAGGAGGGTTTGCTGCGTGCTGAATCCCTGTGACAGTGCGGCCTCATATTGTCCGGACGGTAGCGCGTTAAGCCCGGCCAGCACCGAGTGCATCACGGTTGCCGCGGTAAACCAGGCCAGAGCCAGCGTGACGGTCAGCGCTCCCGGCAGATCGCCCCCGGTCATAAGCGGCAGCAGATACCACATCCAGAAAATTACGAAGATGAGCGGGATACCGCGAATCAGCTCTGCCCATAAAAAGAGGGCCTTTCGCACGAGCCCGGTAAAGCGCCAGGCCAGACATGCGAGCACTATCCCTCCGGGCAGAGCGATAACGGCGGCCCCGGCAGCCATCATCAACGACAGCAATACTCCCCCCGGTTCACCCGTTGCCGCGCGTCCCCACAGCAGATAGTCGAGGTTATCGGTGATGACGTTAAGTCCGGCAATCATGTTTTTCACTCCGAGTGGCGGCGCCTGGGCGTTTACGTTTCGCGTCAGGCCCGATGCGAACCAGCACCATCCCCATGACCAGGCCGGTCAGCAGATAGAGCGCGGTACCGAGGGTAAACGCCTCCAGCGCGTGCGCGTTATAGCTCTCGATCTGTCTGACCTGATAGGTCAGCTCGGCAAAGCCAATCCCGCTGGCGAGCGAGGAGAGCTTCATCAGATTAAGATACTGGCCCACAACGGGCTGCCAGGCGTTGGCCAGGCCCTGCGGCAGAAGGATGTAACGAAACAGACGCCACGCGGAGAATCCCTGCGCGAGCGCCGCCTCCCGCTGTCCGGCAGGCACGGAACGTAAGCCCGATTCCACCTCTTCGATTAAAAACGCCGAGGTAAAGACGCCCAACCCCCAGGCAGAACATAAAAATTCGGGCGTAAACCACCAGACGTTACCGGGCAGAATTGACCAGCTGTGATCCGCGTTCACCGCGTCGCGGAACGCCTGCGGTAGCCCGTTCCAGGCGGCAAAATACCAGAACAGCAGCTGCACCAGCAGCGGCGTATTGCGAAACAGCGACACCCAGCTGCTGACGACCGCGTTCCCGGGGCGTCCGCCGGAAAGGCGCAGGAGCATAAAAAGCAGTGCGAGCAGGCTGGCCAGCAGCATCCCGGCAAGCGTGACCCACAGGGTGGTGAGGAATCCGGAGAGTATCCACTGCAGAGGCTGTCCGGTCAGAACCCCCTGCCAGTCGAGCGCGGGCATTACAGATGCTCCTGATGCAGCGGGTTGAGCACCTTCTGCAGGAACCGCTGCGCGCGCGGATGCGACGGCTGGCTGAAAAACTGCGCCGGCGGCGCGGTTTCCAGAATTTGCCCGCCGTCGATAAAGACAATCCGGTCGGCAATTTCCCGGGCAAACTGCATCTCGTGGGTCACCACGATCATCGTGATCCCGCTGTGGGCGAGGGCTTTCATCACGTACAGCACTTCACCAATCATCTCCGGATCCAGCGCGGAGGTGGGTTCATCGAACAGAATGATTTGCGGTGAGGAGGCCAGGGCGCGGGCAATCGCGACGCGCTGCTGCTGTCCACCGGAAAGTTCTGCCGGGAAATGGTGGGCTTTTTCCAGCATCCCGACCTTCTCCAGCAGGGCCAGCGCGCGCTCCTGGGCAGGCTGCGGCTTCCAGCCGTGAACCTGCTCCAGCGCCAGGGTGATGTTCTGGCTGGCGGTGAGGTGGGCGTAAAGATTGAACTGCTGGAACACAAACCCCACGCGGCTGCGCAGCTGGCGCAGCCCGGTACCGGAGAGCTTTGCGGTAGGCTTGTTGTCGACCAGAATCTCTCCGCCGCTCAGGGTTTCAAGCTGGTTGATGAGACGGATCAGGGTGGATTTACCGGAACCTGAAGGGCCGAGGATGGCGACCACTTCACCGGGCGTGATGGTGAGGTTAATGTCGTTTAAAACCTGATGGTCACCGTAGCGTTTGTCCACGTGACGAAACTCGACGCTGGCCTGTTCCAGATGTGAAAAATCCGCGGCACCGGCCGCGGAGTGTGAAAATAAACCTGAGAGCATAATTATCTGGCTTCTATTTTAAAGGCGCGAGGCTGTGGGGAAGGCGTGTTTGGGCCAAACCAGACATCGTAGATTTTTGCTGCCTGACCGTTCTTCTCGAGGTTAACCAGCTCGTCGTTAACGGCCTTCAGCAGCGCCGTTTCGCCTTTTTTCACCCCAACGCCAATCTCTTCTTTGCTGAGCAGGTCGGGCAGGATTTTAAAGTTCGCTTTATCCGGCGCCTGCGCCAGCAGACCGGCCAGAATGGTGCTGTCCTGGGTGATGGCCTGTACGTTACCGTTGCGCAGCGCCGTCAGCGCCAGCGGAATATCGTCATAAGAGAGCACGCGTGACTGCGGGAAACGCTGGTGCAGCGCCTGCTCGCCCGTCGTTCCTTTGACCGCGCCAATACGCGCCCGGCTGTAGTCATCAAGCTTGTCCGGTGATTTCGCCGGCACGAGGAACTGCTGGCCGGTGACAAAGTAAGGCGTCGAGAAATCAATCACCTGCGCGCGTTCCGGGGTGATGGTGATATCCGCCACGATCAGGTCGGCTTTTCCGGACTGCAGCAGCGGAATACGGTTAGCCGGATTGGTGGCAACCAGTTCAAGCTTCACGCCGAGCGATTTTGCCAGCGCTTTGGCGAAGTCCACGTCATAACCGACGATCTCGTGCGTTTTGGCATCAATAGAGCCAAACGGCGGGTTGGCGTCAAACGTGGCCACTTTCACCACCCCTGCGGCCTTAATATCCGCCAGCTGATCGGCCTGTGCCTGCGCTGAAAGCAGGCTGCCCGCCGCCAGTAATCCCAGAACCAGTGTCCGTTTTGTAAACCCTTTCATGTTTGCTGCCATAGTCATTCGCCATCCCGTTGTTTTTGTTTTACCCCGCTACGCTCCCATAAGCGAAAGCTATCGCCAAATAAGAAATCGTTCTTTGTTATGAGCAAAAAAGCATTAGTGAACAAGGTGTTAATGAAGAGTGAAAAGAACGGGAGGCTATTTGCAAATCCTGCACATCGACAGTGGATTTTGGTATTTCCCCCGCGCGGCATTTGAGTGCTTAACTGAGATCAGACACGGCGAGAGAGGGTAAGACGATGAAAAAATGGATCAGCACGTTACGGCGGTTTTTTGCGACCCGACCAGTGAATGCGGAGAACAGCGCGCAACGTGTTCTTGAGTCAATCCTGCCTGTCGCCAGCCTGTATGGCGTCGACGTCGCCAACATTGACCCGGAGTGGTTCCATGATAAAACGTCACGCTGAACTGCGTCGCACGCGCGAAACGTACTGGAACGAGGTGTGCGTGACGTTTAACGAGTGAAATAAAAAAGCACCGGTTTCCCGGTGCTTTTTTATTAGATCTTGCAGGCGTCGCCGCAGTCGTCGTCGGCGACAATCGCCTGCGCTTTTTTGTCTGCATCGTCCAGACGTTCGGCATTACGCTCTTCGGCTTCATCCAGACCGTTAAAGACTAAGTTATCGAGATCAATTTCCATGTGGCACCTGCTCTGTTCAGTTTTTGATACTGGCACAGTATAGGGCAAAAAAAGCCAGCAATGTACCTCGCAGCACATAAGGATAATCCCTGCCATACTCAGTGCTTTATCGCTGAGGAGAGCACATGATTACACTCTGTAAAACCTGCGGAACCGCCTACGATGCCCGCCCGGACAGATGCCCAATTTGTGAGGATGAACGCCAGTACGTGCCCGCCACGGGCCAGGCATGGACCGATCTCGACACCGTCACCGCCACGCATAGCAATAAATGGCAGCAGCTGGAGCCGCGGCTGTTTGGGATCAAAACGGTGCCCGCGTTTGCGATAAACCAGCGGGCGCTGTTCCTGCAAACGCCCCACGGCAATATCCTCTGGGACTGCATCGCCAACCTCGACCCCGCAACCAAAGCGCTCGTTACCGCCCTCGGCGGCATCAGCGCGATTGCTATTTCACATCCGCACTATTACACCACCATGCAGGAGTGGGCTGCGGCGTTTGATGCGCCGGTGTATCTGCACGCCAGCGACAAAGAGTGGGTCATGCGCGACAGCCCGGCCATTCATTTCTGGGAGGGGGATGCGCTGGATATTTTCCCGTCGGTCACCCTGCTGCGTCTGGGCGGGCATTTTGCCGGTGGAACGGTGCTGCACTGGCAGGAGGGGGGTGGGGTATTGCTGGTGGGCGATATTCTGCAGGTCACGCCGGGTAAAGACGCCGTCTCGTTTATGTGGAGCTATCCGAATTATCTTCCGCTGCCGGCCCGCACCGTGGCGTCGGTGGTGAGTCATCTCGAAGGCAAAACCTTTGAACGTCTTTACGGCGCGTTTGAAGGGCAGAACATCCAGGCCAGTGCGGACGAGATTGTGCAGCGGTCGGGCCAGAAATATATTGCTTGTCTGAAGTAAACCACGATGGGTAAACTTTACGAGTGAGATCTCGATCATGCCTAAACTAAAACAGATAAAAGAGACATTGCTATGCAACATATCATTGAAGGTTTTCTCAGCTTTCAAAAAGAGATTTTCCCGCAACGTAAAGAACTCTTCCGCAGTTTAGCGTCCAGCCAGAATCCCAAAGCGCTGTTCATCTCATGCTCCGACAGCCGTCTGGTCCCGGAACTGGTCACCCAGCAAGAGCCAGGACAACTCTTTGTCATTCGTAATGCTGGCAACATCGTACCGCCTTTCGGGCCGGAGCCTGGCGGCGTGTCCGCCACTATCGAATACGCCGTGGTGGCGCTGGGCGTCACGGATATCGTGATTTGCGGTCACTCCAACTGTGGCGCGATGAAGGCGATTGCCGATAACGCGAACCTGGAGCCAATGCCTGCTGTGTCACACTGGCTGCGCTATTCAGACGCGGCGAAAGCCGTGGTTGAGAAGAAAACCTGGGATAAGCCGATCGATAAGGTCAATGCGATGGTGCAGGAGAACGTGTTTGCGCAGCTGAGCAACATTAAGACCCACCCGTCCGTCGCGGTGGGCCTGCGTAATAACTCCATCCGACTGCACGGCTGGGTGTACGACATTGAAAGCGGCAAAATTCTTGCCCTGGATAAAGCGACGAAAACCTTCGTTTCGCTGTCAGAAAATCCGGAAGTCTTCTTCGAGTAATCCTCGACAGCAGGGCATGGAAGCCCTGTCAGTTCTCGATATACGGTAATCTGCGCCGCGATCGAGACGCGGGTTTTTCCGCCGCCTTCGCCATTGCTTCCGCAATCTCTGCACACTCCGCCAGCCCCTGAACGAAGGGACGATCGTGCATCAGCCACGGTATCGCGCCGAAGGCAATGCGCCCGCGAACGGCGTCAGGCGCATTTAAGGTGTAATCCTCACCGACGTCCGGTATCTCTTCGCCCGTGGCTTCCAGCTGTTTGCGCAGCGTCGGAAAGGGCAGATCCTTCGTTTTGAGCGGCTTCTGCCCGCGCGCATCAATAAACACGTCGAAACGGTAAACGGTCTCTTGTGTAGTGATTACCGTTCGATCGCTGCCAATATCCAGCGCGTAATCGTCGCCGAGCGTCGCCACGCTGATGATGCCGGCTTCGCGAAGCGCGAGCAGCCTGCGGATAGACTGCGGAGGGATGGCCGCATAGTTGTCGATGAATACGCGGGCGAGGCCTTGCTTAAAGCGCTTTCTGTCCCGTTCGTTGAGGTGGGGAACAATCTCCTGAACCACCTCATGCAGCCGAAGCACGGTATAGCGCCAGGCTACAGTGCGCCGCTCGCGTTTGTTCCGCTCAACCTCGTTGAGATTTTCTTCCGCCCAGGTAAAGGGGCCGTGCCGTTTACGATCCTCAAACCAGGCCTCACGAATGCTGTCCGCATTCTGCTTATGCAGCGATATTTTCTCGCACCACGTCGGGTCAGCGAGCTGAAGCTCTTTGACCATCAGGGTAAATATACGGTCGAGCAGGCCATCCGATCCTTGGGCAATCTCGCTTTCAGCCGCGCCTTCGGTCAATACCGACAGCGGTTCGTAAGGAATAGGGCAGTAAAAATCGGCTTCCGGCAGAATACCCGTTCGGGACATCAGGACAATCTTCAACGCGTCGCTGCCTTTATCCAGCACGAATTTATCATCACGAAATTCACCGTGCTGCATCACCACCGCCATGGCCGCGTCGAGACCGCTTAACGAAGTCCCCATGATACCGACGCGGCAGGGAGGGATACTGGCGTCCATCAGACCGGACCACGGGCTTGGGAAGAACGTGCGCGTGGATTCGTCCTCGTCTGGCCAGACGTGGCCGGTGGCGATAACCGCAAGGTCGAATTGTTCAGGCAAGACGCTGCCGTTGACGGAAAGCGTAACGCCGGTTGTCGCGGGAATGATGTCTGTGACCTTCGCAGATTCATGGACATCAACGTTGAATCCCAGCCTTTTTGCCTCTGTTACGATGGAAAGAAAGCTGTCGCGGAAATATTGACCCAGCAGAAGCCGCGGCAGGAACTGCCGGTCATGCAGGCGGGTTTTATCAACCTTAAAGCGCGCAAGATGGGCGTCACTCTGTTCCTTGAGCCAGTCGAGGTAGGTGATAAAAATGGGCGGGATTTCAATGCTCGCAATGTTCGCCAGCATCAGCCGGGAATTATCGTCGTCGTTATAGGGCATACCCACGCCAGCGTCTTCGGATTGTTCGAAAACGGAAACGGAGAGCGGCGTGCTGTTCTTGAGGAGGTGATAAAAGGTGTAAATCCCTGTGGGGCCGGAGCCGATAATCGCGATCTTCTTCATCAACACGTTTCCTGTGTTTTTTTCCATAAGAAAAGCGTAGCAGGAGAATAATGATGAAAATAAGGGATTAGGATAATTCAGGATATCAGAAGAGGATTTGCACCATTTCAGGACTGAAATGGTGCGTCCGAGTGGACTCGAACCACCGACCCCCACCATGTCAAGGTGGTGCTCTAACCAACTGAGCTACGGACGCAGAATGGTGCGTTCAATTGGACTCGAACCAACGACCCCCACCATGTCAAGGTGGTGCTCTAACCAACTGAGCTATGAACGCAACGTGTTGTCGGTGACAACGGGGACGAATATTAGCGGCACAGCACCGAGGTGGCAAGAGGGAAAATGCATTTTTCTCTCTGATTTCACGCGATTGCTTCATTACCGCGCAAAGTGAAGAGAAAGTAGCCGCCGGGCGGCGGCTACCGCATCGTTAACGTGCCGCGCGCTGCAAAATGACCGTTGATGGCTGGCGCTGCAGGAAGCGCATTCGCATCATCATCATAATCGCCGCCGACGTCAGGCCGATGATAAAGCCCATCCAGAACCCTGCCGGCCCCATGCGCTCAACCACTAAGTCCGTCAGGGCCAGAATATAGCCACACGGCAGACCCAGCACCCAGTAGGCGATGAAGGTGATAAAGAAGATGGAGCGCGTGTCTTTATATCCACGCAGCACGCCGCTGCCAATCACCTGGATGGAGTCAGAGATCTGGTAAATCGCGGCCAGCAGCATCAGGTGCGATGCCAGCGTGACCACTTCCGGGTTGTCGTTATAGAGCAGGGCAATCTGCTCGCGTAATGCAACGGTAAAGAGCGCCGTACAGACAGCCATGCAGACGCCGACGCCCAGCCCGGTCCGGGCGGCCGTTTGCGCATCCAGCGTTGAGCCCTGGCCCAGGCGGAAGCCGACGCGAATCGTCACCGCCGCCGCCAGCGACATCGGCAGGACGAACATCAGGGAGCTGAAGTTCAGCGCAATCTGGTGCCCGGCCACGTTCACAATGCCCAGCGGGGAGACCAGCAGGGCAACCACGGCAAACAGGGTCACCTCAAAGAACAGGGCGAGGGCGATCGGTAACCCTAACTGCACCAGACGCGTCATGATGTTCCAGTCCGGCGTGCTAAATCTTTTCTCGTTGCGAATATCGCGCATGGAACGGGCGCGTTTTACAAAGGCGATCATGGAGAAGAACATCACCCAGTAAACGGCAGCCGTCGCCACGCCGCAGCCGACGCCGCCGAGCTCCGGCATCCCGAAATGACCGTAAATAAAGACATAGTTCACCGGAATGTTGACCAGCAGGCCGATAAAGCCCATCACCATCCCGGGCTTGGTTTTCGCCAGGCCCTCACACTGGTTACGCGCCACCTGGAAAAAGAGGTAGCCGGGCGCACCCCAGAGCAGGGCGCGCAGATAGCCCACGGCTTTATCAGCCAGTGCCGGGTCAATGTTATGCATAGCGCGAATGATGTGGCCCGCGTTCCAGAGCACAACCATGATCAGCAGGGAAACAAACCCTGCCAGCCAGAAACCCTGACGAACCTGATGGGCAATGCGCTCGCGACGACCCGAGCCATTGAGCTGAGCGATAACCGGCGTGAGCGCGAGCAGCAGACCGTGGCCGAACAGGATGGCCGGAAGCCAGATTGACGTGCCGATAGCCACGGCCGCCATATCGGTGGCGCTGTAGCCACCTGCCATTACCGTATCCACAAATCCCATTGCGGTCTGGGCCACTTGCGCGACGATCACTGGTATAGCCAGTGCCAATAGCTGGCGCGCTTCATTCATGTACTTCTGCACGTGAACACCTTTATTTTGTAGTTATTTGAGAGACTAAAAAAGCCGCCGAAACGGGCAGCAAGAAGAAAATGCAGGGGGGTGCCAGCTATTGTAGCGGGCTTTAGCTATTTATCTAGTGAAAAAATCGCCAGAAAATGCGCTCCGCTGGCAACCTCTTTTTCCAACTGTTATTGTGGTGGGATTAAACGGTGTCGCCACCGTCCGGAAAAAACAGGAGTTGTAAGCATGTTTACTGGTATTGTGCAGGGCACCGCCAAAGTGGTGTCCATTGATGAAAAACCTAATTTCCGTACTCATGTTGTTGAGCTGCCGGAATATATGCTTGAGGGTATTGAAACCGGCGCGTCGATTGCTCACAACGGCTGCTGCCTGACCGTTACCGAAATTAACGGCAACCAGATTAGCTTTGATTTAATGAAAGAGACGCTGCGCATCACCAACCTGGGCGAGCTGGCGGTAGGAGATACTGTCAACGTTGAGCGGGCGGCGAAGTTTAGCGATGAGATTGGCGGCCACCTGATGTCCGGGCACATCATGACCACCGCTGAAGTGGCAAAAATCGTGACCTCGGAAAATAACCGTCAAATCTGGTTTAAAATGCAGGATCCTTCATTAATGAAATACATCCTCTATAAAGGATTTATTGGCATCGATGGGATTAGCCTGACGGTAGGTGAAGTAACGCCAACGCGTTTTTGCGTGCATTTAATTCCTGAAACTCTGCAGCGCACGACGCTGGGTGCCAAAAAACTGGGGCACCGCGTGAATATTGAAATCGATCCGCAAACCCAGGCGGTGGTGGATACGGTTGAGCGCGTGCTGGCAGCAAAAGAAGCGGCAATAATAAAGACCGCCGCAGAAGAAGAATAAAAAATAACCCCGGGCATCCGGGGTTATTTTTTTAGCGTGCGACACGTAGTCCGTGTTCAATCCCACGGCTGAAAACCACCTGCCAGAGCTGAATATCCCGTGCGCGAAACGCCCCCGCGCAGGCATTCAGATAATAGCTAAACATCCGCCTGAATCGTTCAGAATAGTTGTCCGCAATCTCAGGCCAGGTCTCCTGAAAACGCGCATGCCATGCCATCAACGTGGTGTCGTAATCCGCGCCAAAGTTATGCCAGTCTTCCATCACGAAATGGGGTTCACTGGCGTTGGCAATCTGGCGGACGGAAGGCAAACAGCCATTCGGAAAGATGTATTTGTTGATCCACGGGTCGACGTTATTGTCGGTTCGCTTAGAGCCGATGGTGTGCAGCAGGAAGATGCCGTCCGGTTTCAGATTCCGATCCACCACCTCAAAATAGGTAGCGTAGTTTTTCGGCCCCACGTGCTCGAACATGCCGACGGAGACGATCCGGTCAAACTGCTCGTTCAGGTCACGGTAATCCTGCAGCCGGATATCCACGTCAAGACCCTCACAGCGCTCCCGCGCCATTTTTTGCTGTTCCGCTGAGATCGTCACGCCGACCACGCTGACGCCATAGTGTTTCGCCATAAAATACGCCAGCCCGCCCCAGCCGCAGCCGATATCCAGCACGCGCATGCCGGGCTGTAGCTGCAGCTTTTCGCTGATCAGACGCAGCTTGGCCTGCTGGGCCTCTTCAAGCGTCGACGCGTCTTTCCAGTAGGCGCAGGAGTATTGCATGAAAGGGTCCAGCATACGGCTGAACAGGTCGTTGCCAAGATCGTAGTGTTCTTTGCCAACGATCCACGCGCGCTTTTTACTTTGCAGATTAAACAGTCGGGCAGAGGCGACACGCAAAGTGTCTTTCAGATTGCGAGGGAGTTGATTTTCAAGACCGGCACGCAGCGCGCTGGCGAAAAAGGTATCCAGACGTTCGCACTCCCACCAGCCGTCCATATAGCTTTCTCCCAGGCCTAACGATCCCTCTCGCAGCACGCGTTTAAAAAAGTCGGGATGTTTAACCTGAGGATCGGATGGCGATGATCCATTGATAGTGATGCCTGCTCGACCTAACAGTTCACTGACGATCCGGGACCAGTTGTCGTCCGGAACGCTGACTTCTTCTATACACGATGAACTCATAGCTTCTCCATCACCCTACTGTGATCAGAACCTTAAAACAGCGTAGACGCTTTTTTTGGTTTGTGAGAAATCTCACGGTAAATACCGCGAGGCTAATATCCGACGTAGAACAGAGGAAGGGAGATAACCCTTGCCGAAATGCCTTCCATGGTAAAACGGGAGCACTCCGGCTCCCGTTAACACTTAATATTTATCGTATTTAATCGAACCAAATTTAGTATAGGCCTCAAAATTTGGTGATTCAACAGAAAATTCTTAGCAACCTAATCACTGAAAATTAACATGATTTCTGGCGCAATCAGGCATGTGACGTTTCAACCTGTGCGCGGTTAGCCTGCACACGCTGCGCGGCTGCCTGCATGCGATAGCCCAACACCGCCAGCGCAACGGTCACCAGCATCACGCTGGTGGTGGTCAGGAGCGGCGTGGCAATCAGCGCCGAGACCACCAGGCTTGCCAGGAAGCACAGCCCCAGCTGCAGGGTGTTCTGCAGCGCGGCGGCGCGGCCTGTCGCCTGCGGGAAGGGACGCAGCGCCTGGGCTACAACGATAGGGTAAATCGCCCCGTTCGCGACGGCCATCACGCAGAATGGGATCAAAATTTCAGCCAGACCGGCACCGGGAATAAAGCCAACGGCCCAGGTCCCGATAACGCTCAGCGCATACAACACCAGCAGCCACGGCAGCATCTGCTGACCTTCCCATTTTTGCAGCGCCGCGCGACAGCCGTACCCGCCTACCAGGAACGCGATGGTCTGCGGAACATAGCTCAGGCCGATGGCTGCCGGGCTGTAGCCCATATCGTGCAGAATGAACGGCGAGCCGGTGAGCCACGCGAAGAAGCTTGCCGAGCAGGCGGCATAGATCAGGACATTCCCGCGATACGCTTTGGCGCTGAGCAGGGAAGTAAAGGTAATCGGCTTCGCCTCTTCATGCGCTTCTTTTTTATGCGCGGGCTTGAGGGCGAACGCTGGCAGCATCAGTACCAGAGTAATGGTAAACAGCGTGGCGAAAATGGCTTGCCAGTCGAAATGCGCGAGGATCCAGCTGCCCAGCAGGGGAGCGAGGGCAGGTGAGAGACCCACCAGCGGCATAATGGTGGCGAAAATACGGTTTGTGCGGTTAGCCGGGTAATAGTCGGTGACCAGCGCCTGCCAGGTCACGGCCGCGGCACAGACGCCCACGGCCTGAATAAACCGCAGCACCAGCAGCCAGGTGGCATCGCGTACCCATAACATTCCCAGGCAGCCCACCGCAAAAATGGCCAGGCCCAGCAACAGTACCGGTTTACGACCAAAGCGATCCGAGAGCGGTCCCCAGAGCAGCTGAGCGAAGGCAAAGCCGGCGAGGAATAAACTCAGGCTGGCGCTGATGGCGGCGGCAGGCGTTTGTAAATCTTCCTGCATGGCGGCAAACGCCGGCAGGTACATATCGGTGGCCAAAAAGCCCAGCACGCTCAAGCCGCCGAGCCAGACTAAAAAACCGTTCCTGGGTTGCATTATTTTATTCTCCTGAGGAGGCAGGTATACATTGGCGCTGAGTGTAGGGAGTGCAAAGCCGCTTGTGAAACGCTAATATTTGGCGGGTGCATTCAAAAATTTTGCAGGCAGAAAATGTGGTCAGATTATTCTCTTGAAGTGGTCGATGCTGTTGCGCGTAACGGCAGCTTTAGCGGTGCGGCGCAGGAGCTGCACCGCGTCCCTTCGGCCATCAGCTACACGGTGCGCCAGCTGGAGGAGTGGCTGGCGGTTCCGCTGTTTGAACGGCGGCATCGCGATGTGGAATTAACGCCCGCAGGCGCGTGGTTTTTGAAAGAAGGGCGTTCTGTTATCAAAAAAATGCAGATCACCCGCGAACAGTGTCAGCAGATCGCTAACGGCTGGCGGGGACATCTTTCCATCGCGGTGGATAACATTGTTAAACCCGAGCGCACCCGGCAGATGATCGTCGATTTCTACCGTCATTTTTCTGACGTCGAGCTGCGGGTCTCGCAGGAGGTGTTTAACGGCGTCTGGGATGCGCTGGCGGACGGCAGGGCAGAGATGGCGATTGGGGCCACGCAGGCGATCCCGGTCGGGGGACGTTACGCTTTTCGCGATATGGGAATGCTGAGCTGGAAATGCGTGGTGGCAAGCGATCATCCGCTGGCGGCGATGGAAGGGCCGCTGAGCGATGACACGCTGCGCAACTGGCCGTCGCTGGTGCTGGAGGATACGTCCCGTTCATTGCCCAAGCGTATCACCTGGCTTCTCGACAACCAGCGGCGGGTGGTGGCCCCTGACTGGGAATCGTCGGCGACGTGCCTCAGCGCCGGGCTGTGCGTCGCGATGGTGCCCGTTCATTTCGCGCGTCCGCGCATCGATACCGGAGAGTGGGTTGAGCTGACGCTGGAGAATCCGTTCCCGGATGCGGCCTGCTGCCTCACATGGCAGCAAAATGATGTCTCGCCTGCTATGGCCTGGCTGCTGGATTATCTGGGAGACAGCGAAACGCTGAACCGGGAATGGTTACGGGAGCCAGCGTAGCTGGCCCCCGTAAAGCGATTAACGACGGTAGTCGCGGAACGGACCATCCGCAACGGAACGGCGTTCGATAAGACGCGGGTGAACTTCAATGGACTGCGACTCTTCACGCTTGTTGACGATTCTGTCCATCAGCATGTTAAAGGCCGTTTCGCCCAGCGAGTCTTTTGGCTGGTGAATGGTGGTCAGCGCCGGGGTGAAGAAGCGCGCGTTACGCACGTTGTCATACCCGATCACGGAAATATCCTGCGGTACGCGCAGGCCTAGCTCGTCGGCAGCGCAGAGCGCGCCCATGGCCATGATGTCGCCCCCGCAGAAGACGGCGGTTGGACGGTGAGGCTGGGAGACGATCTGCTGCATCGCGCGGTAGCCGGATTCCGGCTCAAAGTCGCCCTGCACAATCCAGTTTTCCGGCACGTTGATCAACGCTTCTTCCATCGCTTTCATAAAACCGGCCAGACGGCCCGCGCCGGTGTTGCGCTCCAGCGGACCGGGGATCACGCCAATCTCGCGGTGACCGCGTTCGATCAAATAACGACCGGCCATATAGCCGCCTTCAAAGGCGTTATCGATAACGGAATCGGTGAAGTCTGCGCGCGCTTCGCCCCAGTCCATCACCACCATCGGAATATGGCGATACTCTTCCAGCATCGACAGCACGGACTCCGGATACTCGGAACACATCACCAGCAGGCCATCAACGCGCTTTTGCGCCATCATCGACAGGTAGGCACGCTGTTTTTCAATGCTGTTCCACGCGTTGCCCAGAATCAGGGTATAGCCTTTCTGGAAGCAGTTCTTTTCGACCGCTTCAATGATCTCGGCAAAATAGGCCGCTTCACTGCTGGTTGCCAGTAATCCAATGGACTTGGTGTGATTAACCTTGAGGCTGCGCGCAACCGCACTTGGCGAATAGTGCAGCTCTTTGATCGCTGCCCAGACGGCGTTGCGCGTCTCTTCCGCCACAAAGCGGGTTTTGTTAATTACATGTGATACGGTTGTAGTGGAAACGTTTGCGCGTTTTGCTACGTCTTTAATTGTTGCCATTAAATGTCACTCCAGACCATATCCTAAGCTCCTGAAAAACTTGAAGGTAAACGTTTGCCTTCTCTCACCCTTATCTCGCAATCTTGAATTGCGGCACGCCGGGAAAACGACACGGGACGTCAGGAGGGGGTCAATGGCCGGTACGCTAATAAATTTAGCGTGGAATTTTGTCCTATCTTGATGAAAAGGGGAAGAGGTAAAGTGGTTATCAGTATAAATCCAGGAAGATTTTTGACGTAATCTGTGCAAAAATGAGCAAGCTCACTTTTCGTGTGGGGATTAAAAGGAGAAAAATTGATGAGTTCCGATCTTAAGTTTTCGCTGTTCACCACCGTTGTTGTGCTGGCTCTGATTGTTGCGGCCGGTCTGACGGCTGCGCTGCACTGATTTACGCGGAGGGAGAGCCTTCTCCCTCCCGACTCCCCGGATTGTTACTTCTCTGGCAAAAATCTTTTGCCATTTTGTTAACTTCTCATTTTTTGTGATTGATGTCATGCTTTCCGCTTCTTTGTTCTGTGTCACCAAATGACACGGCATCCGGAGTTGACGCATGAAAATCAATTTTCCCCTGCTGGCCCTGGCGATTGGCGCTTTTGGGATTGGCACCACTGAATTCTCCCCGATGGGGTTACTGCCTGTTATTGCCCGGGGCGTAGATGTCTCTATCCCTGCGGCAGGGATGTTAATTAGCGCCTACGCTATCGGCGTGATGGTCGGTGCGCCGCTGACGACGCTTCTGCTTTCGCACCGCGCGCGCCGCAATGCGCTGATTTTCCTGATGGCGATTTTCACCCTGGGCAACGTGCTTTCGGCCATTTCGCCAGACTACACCACCCTGATGCTATCGCGTATTCTGACCAGCCTTAATCACGGCGCATTCTTCGGGCTGGGATCGGTCGTGGCAGCCAGCGTGGTGCCAAAACACAAGCAGGCGAGCGCCGTGGCGACCATGTTTATGGGGCTAACGATTGCCAACATCGGCGGGGTGCCTGCGGCAACCTGGCTGGGGGAAGCGATCGGCTGGCGTATGTCCTTCCTGGCGACGGCCGGGCTGGGCGTGATTGCGATGGTGGCGCTGTTCTTCTCCCTGCCGAAAGGCAGCGCCGGAGAACGTCCGGAAGTGCGTAAAGAGCTGGCTGTGCTGATGCGCCCGCAGGTGCTCTCCGCGCTGCTGACCACCGTGCTGGGGGCAGGGGCGATGTTTACCCTCTACACCTATATTTCACCTGTATTGCATGACATCACCCACGCAACGCCTCTCTTTGTGACCGCGATGCTGGTGCTGATTGGCGTGGGCTTCTCGATCGGCAACTATCTCGGCGGGAAATTTGCCGACCGTTCCGTGAGCGGGACGCTTAAGGGCTTCTTAACCCTGCTGATTGTCATCATGGTTGCCATTCCGTGGCTGGCGCGTAATGAGTTTGGGGCCGCGATTGCGATGGTCGTCTGGGGAGCCGCCACTTTCGCCGTGGTGCCGCCGCTGCAGATGCGCGTGATGCGTGTCGCGCACGAGGCGCCGGGACTTTCATCTTCCGTGAATATCGGTGCGTTTAACCTGGGTAATGCCCTGGGCGCCGCGGCCGGTGGGGCCGTGATTTCAGGTGGTCTGGGATACAGCTTTGTGCCTGTGATGGGGGCGATTATTGCCGCGCTCGGCCTGCTGCTGGTGATGATGTCGGGTCGTAAACAGCCTGAAGCAGCCTGCGCTGCGGAATAAACCAAAAACGCAGAAGGGCGAACCCTTCTGCGTGTCTCTTACGCGGCGAAGTTCTTCGCAACAAAGTCCCAGTTAACCAGTGCCCAGAAGTGCTCCAGGTAGTTCGGACGCGCGTTGCGGTAGTCAATGTAGTAAGCGTGTTCCCATACGTCCACTGTCATCAGCGGCTTAGCGCTGGTGGTCAGCGGGGTACCCGCGTTTGAAGTGGACACGATAGCCAGTTTGCCATCCGCCTCTTTAACCAGCCACGTCCAGCCAGAACCGAAGTTCTTGATGGCTGCATCGGTAAATTTCGCTTTGAAATCCGCGAAGCTGCCAAATGCGGCGTTGATAGCGATAGCCAGTTCACCGGCAGGTTCACCGCCGGCATTCGGCGCCAGGCAGTGCCAGTAGAAGGTGTGGTTCCACACCTGAGCCGCGTTGTTAAACACGCCACCCTCTGAGCTGCGGACGATCTCTTCCAGCGTTTTGCCTTCAAAATCGGTACCCTTGATCAGATTGTTCAGGTTGGTGACGTACGTCTGGTGATGCTTGCCGTAATGATATTCCAGGGTTTCCGCAGAAATGTGCGGTGCCAGGGCGTCTTTTGCATACGGTAGTGCAGGTAATTCGAACGACATTGCTTCTCTCCTTATTGTATTTTGTGTTGCCAATAACCACACAGACAACATGGACAGGATAGCAAATTGAAAGGGTATGCAAAAGAGGAACTTACCCTGCCACGGATGTGGCAGGGCAGGGGTTAGCGAATGGTTTTCGGCGTCATCACGCGACGCGCGCCGACGTAGTGGCGTACCCAGTAGTCTTCACTGAGAGAGGTGATCTGAATATCCTGGCCGCTACGTGGAGACTGGATGAACTTCCCGTTGCCGACATACACGCCAACGTGGTCAGCCGTGCCGCGACCCTGAGTGCGGAAGAACACCAGATCGCCGTTTTCCAGCTCACCGCGGTCAACCGGTGAGGCATCGCGCAGGTGGTACATCTCATTGGCGGTACGAGGAATGCGGAATTTGACAAGATCTTTATAGGCGTAATAGACGAGGCCGCTGCAGTCAAACCCGGTACGCGGCGAACTGCCACCCCAGTGATAAGGTTTGCCAATCTGCCCCATCAGTTTGTTCATCGCGGTTTTTTGCGCTTTCTGTACACGCACTTTATGCACTTCAGCTATTTTCGTGACCTTCGTGCATTTCGCCTTGTGGCCTTTACGCGTGATGCATTTTTCAGTAACGAGGTTAGCGGCGGTTTGCGAAGCTTTACTTTTAGCGGAGTGGGCAGTGCGGGAAGGTTTTGTTTTCGTCTTGCTGGAAGCGGTCTGTTTCGTCTGAGCCGGTGTTTTTTTCTTGTCGTTCTTAGCGGTGGTTTTTTTCTTACGATCTGTGGCTTTCACCAGATGGTTTTTTTGTACAGCAGAATGCCGCGCCTGCTGAGAGGCGTTTGCCACTGGCGTGAAAGTGAGTGAAGTAAACAGTAAAGCACAGAGCGTGATCGAGATTTTATTTATCCGCGCCACTGGGCAGTCCCCTGATAAATGCAGGTCATCAATAATACCCGCGTGTGATTTACAAAGCCCGTCGATTCTAATCTATAAAAACCCAGAAAGTTAATAGCATTTTTCAATCTACAATCGTGTTTCGTTAGCAAGTGCAAAAAAATTCATCGTTCTGTCGCACATTTACCCACTCCCTAAGCAAAACCCTGACCGCAGCAGGGGTAAACACCATTTGCAATGCAACTTTTCGTGACTCGGGGTAGAATGTATAAACGTGACAAAAATGTTATTTTCCGATGCCAGTCTGAACCGCTACAATGTCAGACGAATGCCGTAACAGAAGTTAAAGGAAGCAAGACATGAGCACCACTATTGAAAAAATCCAGCGCCAGATCGCTGAAAACCCGATTCTGCTGTATATGAAAGGTTCTCCGAAGCTGCCAAGCTGCGGCTTCTCCGCACAAGCGGTTCAGGCGCTGTCAGCCTGTGGTGAGCGTTTTGCTTACGTTGATATCCTGCAGAATCCGGACATCCGCGCTGAGCTGCCTAAGTACGCTAACTGGCCGACTTTCCCACAGCTGTGGGTTGACGGTGAGCTGGTTGGCGGCTGCGATATCCTGATTGAAATGTATCAGCGCGGCGAACTGCAGCAGCTGATCAAAGAGACGGCGGCGAAGTACAAAACCGAAGAGCCGGACGCAGAGTAATTTTCTGCGCAAATAAAAAAGCGACCTGATAAGGTCGCTTTTTTTTATTCTTCTCTGTCGCCCATCGGCAGCGGCCAGCCGCCCAGACGCTTCCAGCGGTTGACGATCTCACAGAACAGCTCTGCGGTGCGCTCCGTGTCGTATAAAGCGGAATGCGCCTGCGTACCGTCAAAAGGTATACCCGCCGTGATGCAGGCTTTTGATAACACCGTTTGTCCCAGGGCCAGGCCGCTCAGTGCGGCGGTGTCGAAGGTCACAAAAGGGTGGAAGGGGTTGCGTTTAAGCGCGGCGCGCTCGGCGGCGGCCATGGTAAAGCTGTGATCGAAGGTGGCGTTATGGGCCACCATAATGGCGCGGCTGCAGTTACTCTCTTTCATGCCTTTACGCACCATTTTGAAAATGGCGTGCAGCGCATCATATTCACTGACTGCACCACGCAGCGGGTTATGCGGATCGATACCGTTAAACGCCAGCGCTTCCGGCTGTAAGTTTGCCCCTTCGAAAGGTTCAACGTGGAAATGCAGCGTGGTGTCCGGTGTAAGCCAGCCCTGTTCATCCATCTTCAGCGTGATGGCGGCAATTTCGAGCAGCGCATCGGTTTTAGCGTTAAATCCGGCTGTTTCTACATCAATGACAACGGGATAAAAACCACGAAAACGGTCGCACAGACCGCTAAATTGAGCGTTATCGGACATCAGGGTCTCTTACAAGGGGAAAAAGCAGAGCGCATTATGGCAAATTTTGCAGGGTGATGCAGTAAAACTACGGGCGCATGTTGCGCCCTGAGGGATCAGTTGCCCAGACCGCGACCCGCGTCTTTGGCTTCAATCAGCTCGATTTTGTAACCGTCCGGGTCTTCCACGAACGCAATCACGGTGGTGCCACCTTTTACCGGGCCCGCTTCGCGCGTAACGTTACCGCCGTTGCTGCGAATGCGCTCACACGCTTCGGCCGCGTTGTCCACTTCCAGCGCGATGTGGCCGTAGGCGGTGCCCAGCTCATAGCTGTCTACGCCCCAGTTGTAGGTCAGCTCGATCACCGCTTCATCCGTTTCCGGGCCGTAACCCACAAACGCCAGCGAGTATTTGTATTCCGGGTTTTCGCTGGTGCGCAGCAGCTTCATGCCCAGGACGTTAGTGTAGAAATCAATGGAACGTTGCAGGTCGCCAACGCGCAGCATGGTGTGAAGTAGGCGCATAATTTCCTCATTAACCAATGGAATAGACTGTCTTTTTGAACAGAAACGATGTTTTAGTATAGCGGCGAAGTATCGCCGCTATCAATGAACAACGGCGAGATTACAGAGAAGGGTAGTCGGTGTAGCCTTCCGCGCCGCCGCCGTAGAAGCTTTCCGGGCGCTGCGGGTTCAGGGCCGCTTTTTTCTGCAGACGGGCAACCAGATCCGGGTTGGCGATATAGTCGCGGCCAAACGCGACGGCATCGATCAGCCCTTTGCCGATCAGATCTTCGGCTTTCTCCGGGGTATAAGCCCCCGCACCGATGATCACCCCGTGGAAACGCTCGCGCACTTTCTGACGGAAAGCGTCCGTGTAAGGCTTACCGCCAGCCCAGTCCGGCTCGGACATGTGCAGATAGGCGATGCCGCGTTTAGCCAGTTCTTCGATCAGGTACAGGGCATCGGCTTCTTCGTTCGGACCGTTGTCGACGTTCTGGAAAGAACCGATTGGAGAGACGCGGATCCCGATACGATCCGGGCTCCACTCCTGGCATACGGCGTCAACCACTTCCAGCACCAGTCGAGCGCGGTTTTCAACGCTGCCGCCGTACTGGTCGGTGCGGTGGTTAGACGACGGTGACAGGAACTGGTGCAGCAGGTAGCCATGCGCGGAGTGCAGCTCAATCAGGTTAAAACCGGCTTCACGGGCGTTGGCCACGGCCTGGCGGAAGTCGTTCACGATACCCGGAATTTCATCCAGCTCAAGCGCGCGCGGCATAGAGGTATCCACGCGGATCGCATTGCCGTTTTCATCACGCAGGGACGTACGGGTATTTGCGCTCAGGGCCGAAGCGGAGACCGGAGCCTGGCCGCCAGGCTGAATGCTGCTATGGGAGATACGACCGGTATGCCACAGCTGGACCGCAATGCGGCCCTCTTCAGCGTGAACGCCCGCGGTGATTTTCTGCCATGCGGCGATCTGTTCCGGGCTGTGAAGACCCGGCGCACCCGCATAACCTTTAGCCTGAGCGGAAATCTGCGTGGCTTCCGTGATGATCAGGCCAGAGCTTGCGCGCTGACGATAGTATTCACCCATCAGTGGAGTTGGGATGTCGCCCGGCTCAATACTGCGCAGACGGGTAAGCGGAGCCATAAACACGCGGTTTGGCGCAGTGACGGCACCCACTTTTAAGGGGATAAATAATTTTTCAGCTGACATAAAGACTCCTGAGTAGACCAGTCGACTAGTAGTTGGGTAAATAAAAACGCCTGCTAAATGCCAGGCGCAGTAATGCTGTTTTTCACATGTGCCAGCGCGCTTTCCAGCGGCACGGCACTGCGCGAAATTTTTGCCTGCAGGTTAGCGCCTAGCCAGAGCGCATATAACACCTGCGCCTGGGTTAACGGTTCGCCGGAAAAGGCCAGCGTTTTTTCATCGCGGCCTTTCTCCAGCGCCTGGGCCAGCAGGGCGATAACGCCGCGGGCACCTTTATCCATCGCCGTGCGCATATCTTCAGAAAGATCGCACACTTCTGCAGACAGTTTAACGGTCAGGCATCCGCTAATAATGCCCTGCTGACAGAACTGGTTCAGCGTTTCCTGATAGTAGTTCAGAACACGATCCCGGTAGTTACCTTCACCCGACGCAAAGTGGATCGCCAGACGCTGGTGGTAGCCAGCATAATGACGCTCCAGCATCGCTACGCCAAAAGCCTCCTTGGACCGGAAGTAGTGATAAAACGACCCCTTCGGAACCTCAGCGGTTTTTAACAGCTCGCTCAACCCCATACCGGTAAACCCGCGATGCATGCAAAGTCGCTCGCCGGTTGCCAGTAAATGTTCGCGGGTATCGTGTTCAGTATTTCTGCTCATGGCCGCACTCTAATAGACCGTTCGGTCTAATGCAAGCGAGTTTACTGGCGACATGCGCTCAGTATATCCAGCTGCGGTTGATAAACCGTTGATTTCACGTCCATCATACCCAATACGGTTGAGAATAAATTGTCCTGGGAAACCGCATTTTTTGCTGCATGGTCACGCAAACACTGTTCGTTGATGCCAAAGTTTTTCGCGTAATCCGGTGACAGCCAGAACATAAACGGAATATGCGTTTGCTGCTCCGGCGCCAGCATATAAGGCGTACCGTGCAGATAAATACCGCTTTCGCCCAGCGATTCACCGTGATCTGAGAGATAAATCAGCGCGGTGTTCATGCTCGACTGGCGCGCTTTCAGCGCATCAATGGTTTTGCTGACCATGCTGTCGGTATAGAGGATGGTGTTGTCATAGGTATTGATCAGCGCCTGATGATCGCAATCCTGAATTTCATTGGTGTCGCAGGTTGGGGTGAATTTACGGAAGTTGTCCGGGTAACGGCGATAGTATGCCGGACCGTGGCTCCCCATCAGGTGGATAACCAGCACCGTATCTTGCTTCACGCCATCCAGCACGTTGTCCAGACGGTAGAAGTTCACATCGTCAATACAGGATTTGTCTTTGCAGAACTGATCCAGCTGCCACTGCGTCATATCGGTATGCGGCACGCGATCGCAGGCGCCTTTACAGCCGCCGTCGTTGTCGCGCCATAGCAGGTTGATACCCGCATGCTTAAGCACGTCGAGCAGTCCCTCGCGATGGTGAGCCAGGTCGGCATCGTATTTGCTGCGCGTCATACCGGAGAACATGCAGGGAACGGAAACTGCGGTTTCGGTACCACACGAGGAGGCCTGCGGGAAGTTAATCACGTCCTGCTTTTTCAGCTCCGGGTTGGTTTCGCGTTCGTAACCGTTCAGGGAGTAGTTTGCCGCGCGAGAGGCTTCGCCGACGACAAGCACCAGAACGGTTTTCTTTTGTTGACCGGTAATCAGTGACCCTTTATGGGCATCTTCACCAATGTGCACCAGCGTTTGGTCGCCGGCAAACCAGCGCATTTTACTGTACTTCACCACGGCGCTGACGTAGTTCGCCGGAGTGACCATTTTGACGATGCTTTTGTTATTGCGGAACAGCGACGCGTAATCTTTATAAAACAGCGCGGCAATCAGGATAATCACCAGCAGAGCGCCGAGCATCGCGGCAACGCGCGTCAGCAGCGCGTACCACCATTTTCCGGTACGAATCCGGGTCAACGCCAGCACCACGGAGGGAACGATGCCGGCTATAACAATCCACAGAATCATCTGCGGGGTCACCAGGGCGGTCGCTTCCTGAGAGTTGGTTTCGAACACGTTCACAATCATGTTCTGATCGATCACCGCGCCGTAGGTGTACATAAAGTAGGTTGCCGCGGCGCATCCGATCGTCAGTACAATCAGCAGCGGCTTGCGGAGATACGGGATGTTAAGCAGGCTAAAGACAATCACCCAGCCGCAAAACAGCACCAGCGGTACGGAGGCGGCAAAGAGGAAGTCGTGCAGATGGACTGGGCCGATAATGGCCCAGCTGCGCTGGATAAACAGTCCGTTCAGCAGAGTAAAAAAGAGTGCACAGCCCAGAGTAAATTTAATGTCGTTACATTGTAACTTTTTGATTAACCACATCGATCGGTAAACCCGTTATTGTCATGATGGGCCGAGTATAGAGAGGGAAGATTAGTGAAACCTTAATGCCACAAATCTGTGATATAGGCCTTGCACGTGATGCGATTAACGTCTTCACTGTAGGTGAGAGGAGCTTTCGGGAGGTGAGTGTGGCAGAGCAGCTGGAGTTTTTTCCCATCCAGAGCCCGTGCCGGGGTATTTGTCAGGTCGATGAACGCGGATATTGCCGCGGGTGCATGCGTACCCGCGATGAGCGTTTTAACTGGCAAAACTTTAGCGACACGCAAAAGCAGGAGGTGTTACGCCTCTGCCGACAGCGTCTTCTGCGCAAAATACGCGCAAACAAAGCGGGTGAAACCGAAGAACCCCAGCAACCTTCACTTTTTTAACACGGTAATTGCGTATACTCATGACATTACGTCCTTGAGGAAAATGTTATGGTTCAGCGAATTACCCTTGCCCCCCAGGGGCCAGAATTCTCCCGTTTTGTCATGGGCTACTGGCGCCTGATGGACTGGAATATGTCTCCCCTCCAGCTGGCGAGCTTTATTGAAGAGCACCTTGATTTAGGTATCACCACGGTCGATCATGCGGATATTTACGGTGGATACCAGTGCGAGGCCGCGTTCGGCGAGGCGCTTAAGCTGGTTCCTGCGCTGCGCGATCGCATGGAGATCGTCACGAAGTGTGGGATTGCCACCACGGCAAAACCTGAACACGCCCTCGGTCATTACATCACCGACAGCGCGCATATCATCAAGAGCGCCGAGCAGTCGCTGGTCAATCTGGCGACCGATCGTATCGACCTGCTGTTAATCCACCGCCCCGACCCGCTGATGGATGCCGATGAGGTGGCGGAAGCCTTCCTGAACCTACACCAGAGTGGGAAAGTGCGTCACTTCGGCGTCTCTAACTTTACCCCGGCACAGTTTGCGCTGCTTCAGTCTCGTCTGCCGTTTACTCTGGCCACCAACCAGGTTGAGATCTCCCCGGTACACCAGCCGCTGCTGCTGGATGGCACGCTCGATCAGCTGCAGCAGCTGCGCATTCGCCCGATGGCGTGGTCCTGCCTGGGGGGCGGACGCTTGTTTAATGATGATGAATTCCAGCCGCTGCGCAACGAGCTTGAAACCATCGCCCGCGAACTGAACGCGGAGAGCATCGAACAGGTTGTTTACGCATGGATCCTGCGCCTGCCGTCAAAACCTCTGCCTATTATCGGCTCCGGCAAAATAGAACGCGTGCGTTCTGCGCTGGCCGCTGAAGAGCTGGAGATGACCCGTCAGCAGTGGTTCCGCATCCGTAAGGCCGCGCTGGGTTACGACGTACCATAAACCGCCTGAAGGTGACTTTCCGGTGAAATCTTTGCCCCTGGTATACACTTAAGGGGCAAAAAATAACCCGCGGAGGTCATATGAAGCGTTTTGCTCTTGCACTGGTCACGCTGGTTGTTTGCGCAGGGGCGCAGGCAGCCAGTGACGAAGTGGAAATGAATCTCGTCACCCCACAGGGTGTGGGTCAGTCCATCGGAACGGTGAAAATCACTGAAACCGATAAAGGACTGGAGTTTGCCCCCAACCTCAAAGCTCTCCCTCCCGGTGAACATGGTTTCCATGTTCATGCCAAAGGCAGCTGTCAGCCAGCTTTAAAAGAAGGTAAACCGTCTGCTGCGGAAGCGGCAGGAGGCCACCTCGATCCGCAGCATTCCGGCAAACATGAAGGCCCGGATGGAATGGGGCATTTAGGCGATCTGCCAGTGCTGGTGGTGAATAACGACGGTAAAGCCACCGATCCTGTCGTCGCGCCGCGACTGAAAAAGCTGGATGAGGTGAAAGGCAAAGCGCTGATGATCCACGTCGGCGGCGACAATATGTCCGATAGCCCTAAACCGCTCGGCGGCGGCGGGGCACGCTATGCGTGCGGCGTGATCTGATCCCCAATCGTTCCCGGTGGCGGTGCCTGTTCCAGCTGCGAGAGCGAGCAGTGCAGGCGCCAGATTATCGAGGCCAAATCACGGGCTGCGGGCAGATGATGCTGTGCCAGCGTATCGCAGATCCGCTGCAGCTCATTCAGCGTGGTTTCCAGCGGCCGCTGCTGGACACCGCGCTCGCTCATCACATTGCGCAGCAGGGAGATGCAAACATCCCGAACCTGCGACAGCGGATCGGAACGCGTTTCCCACGCGCGAAGCTGCCAGACCACGTGCGAGCAGTTCAACAGCACCACGCCCCAGCGCAGCAGCCAGCGCCGGGACAGCCCGTCCTGGCTGTTATTCAGCTGACTGACGTGATGATAGACCAGAGATTCATACTCGTTTTCACCCAGATGCGGTTTACGGCTGAGCTGGTCGACAAACCCTCTGCGTAACTCCCGGATATGCCTGCGGCTCTTGCGTGCATCGGAGCCGGGACGTAACACCGCGAAAGCCAGCCACGCCAGCCCCACGCCGAGGATCTTCGCCAGGTTATCATTGAGAAAATCGGCGTAATCATAAACTGGTGGATTCGTCACGGAGATAAACGAGCCCATAAAGACAATCAGCTGTCCCCAGAGGCCCGCCAGCTTAGGCATTTGCAGCTTCAGAAGCTGCATGGTGGTTAACAGGGGAAACAGGAAAAGCAGGAACTGCCACAGATCGCTTATCTGCACCATCAGGCCAAACTTCACCACGAAGCTGAACAGCGACAGCAGCAACAGCGTGCGCAGCAGGAGCGTAAGCGAGTTGAACGGCGAGGCCGCTACGGAATAAAGCACGCAGCTGATGGCGGCAAGCGTCAGGGCTGCCGTACCGGACTCCCACTGCGTGGTAATGCTCCATGCACCCACCAGCATCAGCGCGCAGAAGGTGCGAAAACCGCTCCACAGCGCTTCCAGATAGTCGGTATGGCGCGCGAGTGCCGGGCTGCCGGGGACGTTAAACTCCGTCAATGGGGTCGCGTTTTCGACGGCCGTAATCCAGCGGCTGCTGCGCAGGTACAGCCGACAAAAGTAGTTCAGGCGCTGCCAGAAGGCGCGATGGCGGTAGTCGTACTCATCAACCGGAGCAAGCGGGGCGATAATCCGCGCTACGGTGTAAATGTCCGCATCCGGGCGCGCAAGGGCCGCGAGCAGCGTTTCAATCACGGCACGGGTGTTTTCAGGCGGCGTCGGCCAGTTGAGCAGCATCCGGCGAAGGCTGGAGATGGCGCTGGTCATGCGCAGCTGCTGGTGCAGCAGATAGTTAAGAAGTGTGTTCTGGCGGCGAAAGCGGTAGTGGCTCCAGAACGCCTGAATGCGCAACAGATTCATCGTCAGGATCTGCCCGATAACCTTTTCATGCGCGAGGCGGATGTCATCGCTGGTATCCGGTTGCCACAGCAGACTCGCGTGTTCCAGTAACCGGGTATGCATGGTTTTGAGCGCGGTGATAAGTGCGGTGCCGTCGGATGTGCTGGGGAGGATCATCATCATGAAGCCGCCGCTGAGGATCCCGACAATCACTTCACAAACGCGCG
Organism: Enterobacter sp. QK-SA4; assembly: GCF_056856775.1. NCBI lineage: Bacteria > Pseudomonadati > Pseudomonadota > Gammaproteobacteria > Enterobacterales > Enterobacteriaceae > Enterobacter > Enterobacter sp. QK-SA4. The sequence continues at coordinate 2,741,754 of NZ_JBXFXH010000007.1, read as the reverse complement.
CCTGGGCAATATCCCACAGCTCGGTGGTGTCGAGCACGTTAACCACCGGAAAGGCGATGATGGCGGCGGTATAGCCCGCCAGCTGGAATGCGTAGGCGACGTTATTGGTAAAATGGGCGCAGGCCCAGGTACAGCACCCCAGCCATGCGGCCATGCTCAGCAGGAACAGCCACGGATCGTTCAGCGTATGGCCGGCGATAATTAGCGCCGCGGTGGCGCCCAGCAGGCTGCCTGCGATGCGGCCAAGACTTTTACTGATCACTCCGCCGACCGTCGGAAAACTGACCACCGCCGCAGACGTCATCGCCCAGTAGGGTTCATCCAGGTTCAGGTAATAAGCCACAGTCAGCGCAAGACACATGGCAATGCCGTTACGCAGCGCGTAGCGCCACTGGGGACGCGTCGCTTTCATCCACGGTGTATTTTGCCAGGAGAGACTCTGCAGCTTCATCACCGGTTGCCGATGGAGACAGTGCAGGTGGTGCCGGACACAAGGGTAATGTCCTGCGGTAAACGGTCAAACTCCACGCGAACCGGAACGCGCTGGGCCAGACGCACCCAGGGGACGTTCGGCTTTATGTCCGGCACCAGACCGGAATCCGTTTCGACGCTTTGATCGTAAATGGCGCGGCCAATGCTGGATACGTGACCCTGTAACTTCTGCGAGCCGCTGTAAAGCGTAATGGCGGCAGGCGATCCCTCGCGAATATGGCGAAGCTTGGTCTCTTCAAAATAGCCCACCACGTAGAAGGAGTGGCTGTCGACGAGGGCAAAAACGGGTTGTCCCGTGGTGGCATAATTCCCCACGCGAGCGGAAAGGTTGGTTACCCACCCGTCAACCGGCGCGGTAATCACCGTTTGGGTCAACTCCCACTGGGCCTGCTTCAGCGTGGCTTCGGCTACGTTGACGCTCGCCTGCATGGCCTTTACGGTGATGTTGGCGGTGTCTAAATCTTCCGCTGAGATGTAGTTTTGCGACAGGTGGCGGCGGCGGTTGGCCTCGTTGTTAGCCTTTGCCAGATCCGACTGGGCTTTCGCCAGCTGCGCCTGGGCGTTCAGGATCGCAATGTGGTACGGGGTGTCGTCGATGCGGAATAAAATGTCTCCCTTTTTGACGAACTGGTTATCCTTAACCAACAGCGCCGTAATACTTCCCGACACCTGAGGGGTAATGCTGACCTGCTCAGCGCGAACTTTGCCGTCACGCGTCCAGGGCGATTGCATATAAAAATTCCACATCCACCAGCCCGCCACCAGCGCAAGGGCAAGGACAAGCAGGGTGGAAAAGTACTTTAGCGTTTTAAGGGACATATTCACCACACAGTCAAAACGGCAAGGCCCAGGCATACGGAAAGGGCAAACAGGGAAAGATCCATCAGCATGGGATGCCAGATTTCGCCGGAATACATCCAGTCGCGGAGCAGGCGATGCGCGATGAGCCAGAGCATAAAGCCGACCAGAACGGCCTTAAACAGGGGAGGAAAATAGACTGACGCACCGAAGATCAGGTCCTGAAGGGGTAAACCCTCTGAGCGATGAAAAAACGTCACGGGCAGAAATCCTTTGCAGTGAACAGAATGCCGCGTCGGCTTGTCTTAGTATGATGAAGCATCACAATTCAGTGTAAGTCATACTTTTAAGTTGGATGAATGCAGTATTGCATTTGTTTTGGCAATACAAATGCTGCACACTATTCTAAAATCAGTATAATAACTTAGCAAGCTAATTATAAGGAGATGAAATTGGAATCGCCATTAGGTTCTGATCTGGCAAGGTTGGTACGCGTCTGGCGTGCTCTGATTGACCATCGCCTGAAACCTCTGGAACTCACACAGACGCATTGGGTCACGCTGCACAACATTCACCAGCTGCCGCCCGATCAGTCGCAAATTCAACTGGCAAAAGCGATAGGCATTGAGCAGCCGTCGCTGGTGCGCACGCTTGACCAGCTGGAAGAGAAGGGGTTGATCTCGCGGCAAACCTGCGCCAGCGATCGTCGCGCCAAGCGGATTAAACTCACCGAGAAAGCGGCGCCTATCATCACGGAAATGGAAGCCGTGATTACGAAGACGCGCGGTGAGATCCTGTCAGGCGTTTCACCGGCGGAGCTGGAAATGCTCATCAGCCTCATTGGGCGCCTCGAGCAAAACATCCATGAGCTGCAGTCGCGCGACTGACAAACAACCAGGCCTTGCAGCAGCAAGGCCTTTTTTTATTTAAAGACCACCACGCGGTTACGGCCGGTCTCCTTCGCTTCATACATCGCTTTGTCGGCATTTTCCACGCACGTTTCTGCGGCTACTGCGGCTGACGTCGCCGTAAACACCCCCATGCTGATGGTGATTGGCTCAGGTAGTTGACCGCCGCTGCTGGCGTTATCGAAGCTGCTCAGATTTAACCGAATGCGTTCCGCCACCTGGTACGCCGCGTCTGATGAGGTGTTGGCCAGCATCAGAACAAACTCCTCACCACCGATACGGGCCGCGATGTCCTGGGGGCGCACGGAATCCATCAGCAGATTAGCAACAAACTGCAGGACCTTGTCGCCCTGAAGATGTCCGTACGTGTCGTTGATACGCTTGAAGCGATCGAGATCGCTGACGATGACGGAAACCGGACGGCTGGGTCTGGCGATATCCAGCGCCTGCTTTAATGATTCATAAAAATAACTGCGGTTATACAGGCGCGTGAGCGGGTCGCGAATTGAGTTCTGATAGGACTGCTCATACTTTATGTGCGAGTCGCGATACAGCCTGAAAACATCGTAGAGCAGAACAAAAATGATCAGCAGCGTGGCGACAGTTTCAAATAATCGCGCGCGGTACCAGGATATCCCTTCGACATGTCCACCCGCTACCAGCATTGAGAGCGTGACGATATAGCAGACGCACAGAAAATTACCGCCCACCCAGAATAAATTGCGTATACGCGTAATAAACATCAGCGTGGCTAATGTGACCACCCAGACTGCAATCAATGCAATATTAATAAAGTGGCTCCAGAGAACCATAAACTCACGAGTTTCATTATCCACAAGATCGATGGATAAAAAGGAAGAATGACTGGAATACATCCAGGCCACCCCGACGACAAAGGCGGTAAAGAGAAACTCGGCGCTGACAATAGCGATATGCGCCAGCCGTGAAAGGGGACAATTGCGCGTGGTAAAGAGTATTGCCGAAACGATAAAAAGCACCGCGATTAGGAGATGGCGGAACATATAGAAGATCATCGCATCGTTGTAGTTCACCACATTGAACTGATAGAGATCCAGCCAGGCGGGAAAGCTGGACAGCGTTCCGACCATCAGCGATGCCGACCCGGCAAAGGCAAAGGCGATTGCAAGCAGATACAACCGTCTTTTGTCACACCAGTATTTCATTGCCATAAAACAGGCAATAAACAGGTGAAACACCAGAAGAAAAATAGTGAGCGTAGGGAATAAAAGCGGTGAAAAGGACGGAACCCATTCAACGAGTTTTAAAAACAGCGCGTGTAATATCCCGATTACAAAAAGGCAACCGAGACAGAACGCGATATAACGGCTCTTTTGGGAGAGACAATTCGCAAGCATAGATTTTTACAAATTTATAATGAATAAAGAGATGCGAAGAGTTTAATCAATTAGCGCGCTAAATACTTTGCGCAGAAACAATATATGCCGTGGTAAATAATAGGCGTGGTGAATATATTTTGTAAATATATTTGTGGGAGTGATATATATTGTAAATGGATGTGGCACGATGGCCACATCCATTTTTAATTAACGTGGAGAAACGGTCACCTGACTACCGTTGCTTGCCAGCACAACGCGCTGGCCTGCAGAGAAGCGAGTGCTGCCTTGTTTCTGTACAACCATGATCGTGCTGCCGTCGTCTTTACGAATTTCCAGCTCTACGCCCTGGGTTTTGTTCATCGCACCCTGAACGCCCTGGCCGGCTACGCCACCCGCAACGGCGCCTGCGGCTGTTGCCAGCGAGCGACCTGTACCGCCACCGACGGTATTACCGAGGAAACCACCCAGAACGGCACCGCCGATTGCACCCATTACGTTGCTTTCATCACCACCCTGGATCTGTACAGGACGTGCGTTAACAACGGTACCGTAAGTCACGTTCTGAACCTGTTTCGCTTCAGAAGCGCTGTAAACGTCGCCAGAAAGTGAACTGTCATTCACACAGCCAGCCAGAGTTAAACCAATCAGCGAAACGCCCAGTACACGTAAAATCATTTGAATCTCCTGTTCACCAAAAACGCCCGATTGGGGGCATCCGTTATGGCTAAATTATATGGCATAAGGGGCCATAGTTCATATCTTTGCACTAACAATAAGAGAATTGTACTTGAATTTGACTTAACGAGACATAAACAGGATCCGCCCGCGTTACCCGTCTGACATTGTTAAAAAATATTATCGCCGGATGGCAAAGCTGCGCCGTTTATGGTTGAGTGGATATCCTTAGCCCACGCAACGTAAGGAAAGCGCATGAAATCGGGTCGCTACATTGGTGTGATGTCAGGCACCAGTCTGGATGGGGTAGATGTCGTTCTGGCCGCCATTGACGAAAACATGGTGGCGCAGCAGGCGAGCCTGACCTGGCCAATCCCCATTTCACTGAAAGAGGATATCCTGAATATCTGTCAGGGGCAGCAGCTTACCCTCTCCCAGCTTGGACAGCTTGATGTTCGCCTGGGGGCGCTGTTTGCGGATGCGGTGCAGGCTTTGATGCAAAAAGAACATCTTCGCCCGCAGGACGTGGTGGCCATCGGGTGTCACGGACAAACGGTCTGGCATGAGCCCGGCGGCGATGCCCCGCATACACTGCAAATCGGCGATAACAACCAGATTGTGGCGAAGACGGGCGTGACGGTGGTTGGCGATTTCCGTCGTCGCGATATCGCCCTTGGCGGGCAGGGCGCGCCGCTGGTACCCGCGTTCCATCAGGCGTTACTGGCGCACCCTTCAGAACGGCGTATGGTGCTCAACATTGGTGGGATTGCCAACCTGTCGATGCTCATCCCGGGGCAGCCCGTACGCGGCTATGATACCGGCCCGGGCAATATGTTAATGGATGCCTGGATCTGGCGGCAGTGCGGACAACCGTATGATAAAAACGCCGAGTGGGCGAGCGGGGGGAAAGTGATTATTCCGCTGCTGCAGTCGATGCTGAGCGATCCATATTTTGCCCTGCCGGCACCTAAGAGCACGGGGCGTGAATACTTCAACCTGGGATGGCTTGAGCGTCAGCTGGCGCCATTCCCGGCGCTCGCGCCGCAGGATGTCCAGGCGACGCTTGCCGAGCTGACGGCCGTGTCGATCTCCGAACAGGTTCTGCTCAGCGGCGGATGTGAACGCCTGCTGGTGTGCGGCGGAGGAAGCCGCAACCCGCTGGTGATGGCGCGTCTTGCGGGGCTACTGCCGGGTACCGAAGTGACCACGACCGATGAGGCCGGCATCAGCGGGGATGATATGGAGGCGCTGGCCTTCGCCTGGCTTGCCTGGCGCACCATTGCGGGACTGCCGGGCAACTTGCCGTCGGTAACCGGCGCGCGTGAGGCGAGCGTCCTCGGGGCGATTTTCCCGGCAAATCCTCGTCATAATCAGAGTTAACTGAAATTCAGCGCGTCGCGTCGTCGTTAGAATGGAACGAAACAGGAGGGCAGCCATGCCCTCCAGGACCAGGAAAGTCTTCGGAATACGCCCATGAAAAAACTTCTTCTTATTGCCGCTCCTTTGTTGCTGTCAGGATGCAGCGTCTACAACCAGCTCCTTGAGCGCATGCAGACCGATACGCTGGAGTATCGCTGTGACGAAAAACCGCTGACCGTAAAGCTGAACAATCCACGCCAGGAAGCCAGTTTTGTTTATGACAATAAATTGCTGACGCTGAAGCAGGGGATGTCAGCCTCCGGCGCGCGTTATTCCGACGGTATCTACGTCTTCTGGTCGAAAGGCGACAGCGCCACGGTCTACAAACGCGACCGCATTGTGCTGAACAATTGCCAGCTCGAAAATCCGAAGCGTTGAGATTTTTACAGGGGCGGCGCACAATAGCGCCACCCACTCTCAATGTCAGCTAACGCCATGTCAGATAACGACGAACTGCAGCAAATTGCGCATCTGCGCCGTGAATACACTAAAGGCGGCCTGCGTCGCCAGGATCTTCCCGCTGAACCCCTCGTGCTTTTTGAACGCTGGCTGAAACAGGCCTGCGAAGCGAAACTCGCTGACCCCACGGCCATGGTCGTCGCAACGGTGGATGAAAACGGTCAACCGTATCAGCGGATCGTATTGCTCAAGCATTATGACGAGAAAGGGCTGGTGTTCTATACCAACCTCGGCAGCCGCAAGGCGCACCATTTAGAAAACAATCCGCGTATTAGCCTGCTGTTCCCCTGGCACATGCTGGAACGTCAGGTAATGGTCACCGGCAAAGCGGAACGTCTCTCGACGCTGGAAGTGGTGAAGTATTTCCACAGCCGCCCGCGCGACAGCCAGATTGGCGCCTGGGTATCAAAACAGTCCAGCCGAATTTCTGCCCGCGGCGTGCTGGAAAGTAAATTCCTGGAGCTGAAACAGAAGTTCCAGCAGGGTGAAATTCCTCTGCCAAGTTTCTGGGGCGGGTTCCGCATCCCGATTGAGCAAATAGAGTTCTGGCAGGGGGGCGAACATCGCCTGCACGACCGCTTTTTATACCAGCGCGAGAATGGCGGCTGGAAAATCGACAGACTGGCACCATAATCCCCGAAATTTGTTGATTTAAGCGCTAGCGCACACCGCGCTTGCGCTTTATTCTATGTTCCTTTCGCATCAGGCGAAAAGTCGTGTACCGGCAAAGGTGCAGTCGTTTATACATGGAGAATTTGATGGCAAGCAGTAACTTGATTAAACAATTGCAAGAGCGGGGCCTCGTGGCCCAGGTGACGGACGAGGAAGCGTTAGCAGAGCGACTGGCGCAAGGCCCGATCGCGCTCTATTGCGGCTTCGATCCCACCGCTGACAGCTTGCATTTGGGGCATCTTGTTCCATTGTTATGCCTGAAACGCTTCCAGATGGCGGGCCACAAGCCTGTTGCGCTGGTGGGCGGCGCGACCGGCCTGATTGGTGACCCAAGCTTTAAAGCCGCTGAGCGTAAACTGAACACCGAAGATACCGTGCAGGAGTGGGTGGATAAGATCCGCAAACAGGTTGCACCGTTCCTCGACTTCAACTGTGGTGATAACTCTGCCATTGCCGCGAACAACTACGACTGGTTTGGCAGCATGAACGTGCTGACCTTCCTGCGCGACATCGGCAAGCACTTCTCTGTTAACCAGATGATTAACAAAGAGGCCGTGAAGCAGCGTCTGAACCGTGACGACCAGGGTATCTCCTTTACCGAGTTCTCCTACAACCTGCTGCAGGGTTATGACTTTGCCTGCCTGAACAAGCTGCACGGCGTTTCCCTGCAGATTGGCGGTTCCGATCAGTGGGGTAACATCACCTCCGGTATCGACCTGACCCGTCGTCTGCACCAGAACCAGGTCTTCGGTCTGACCGTTCCGCTGATCACCAAAGCCGACGGCACCAAATTCGGTAAGACTGAGGGCGGCGCAGTATGGCTCGATCCGAAGAAAACCAGCCCGTACAAGTTCTACCAGTTCTGGATCAACACGGCGGATGCCGATGTTTATCGCTTCCTGAAGTTCTTTACCTTCATGGATATCGCAGAGATCAATGCTCTGGAAGAAGAAGACAAGAACAGCGGTAAAGCGCCGCGCGCGCAGTACGTGCTGGCGGACGAAGTGACCAAACTGGTTCACGGTGAAGAAGGTCTGGCCGCGGCAAAACGCATTACCGCTAGCCTGTTCAACGGTACCCTGAGCGATCTGAGCGAAGCGGACTTCGAACAGCTGGCGCAGGACGGCGTGCCGATGGTTGAGATGGAAAAAGGGGCTGACCTGATGCAGGCGCTGGTGGACTCTGAGCTCCAGCCTTCGCGCGGTCAGGCGCGTAAAACCATCGCGTCTAACGCTATCACCATCAACGGTGAGAAACAGGCCGACCCGGAATACACCTTCGTTGACGGTGACCGTCTGTATGGCCGCTACACGCTGCTGCGTCGCGGTAAGAAAAACTACTGCCTTGTCTGCTGGAAATAATTAACAGTCTCCAGGGGCGTGGGAAACCACGCCCCTTTTGTTTTTTCAGGGTTTGGTAAGAAAAAAATGAAGAACATCCTCGCCATTCAGTCCCACGTTGTTTTTGGACACGCTGGCAATAGCGCTGCGGAATTCCCGATGCGTCGCCTCGGCGTCAACGTCTGGCCCCTTAATACCGTACAGTTCTCTAACCACACGCAATACGGCAAATGGACCGGCTGCGTAATGCCGCCTTCGCACCTCAGCGAGGTTGTGCAGGGGATTGCCGATATCGACCAGCTTAAACGCTGTGACGCCGTGCTGAGCGGCTACCTCGGCTCAGCGGAGCAGGGGGAGCATATCCTCGGCATCGTACGACAGGTGAAAGCCGCAAACCCGGCGGCAAAATACTTCTGCGACCCCGTTATGGGCCACCCGGAGAAAGGCTGCATCGTGGCGCCTGGCGTTGCAGAGTTTCACGTCCGCCACGCGCTTCCCGCCAGCGATATCATTGCGCCAAACCTGGTCGAACTCGAAATTCTCTGCGAGCATCCGGTTAACAGCGTTGAAGAGGCAGTAAGCGCGTCTCGTGAGCTGATCGCTCAGGGGCCGGAAGTTGTACTGGTAAAACACCTCGCGCGCGCAGGGCTGAGTCAGGACCGTTTTGAGATGCTTCTGGTGACGAAAGAGGACGCCTGGCATATCAGCCGTCCGCTGGTGGATTTCGGCCTGCGCCAGCCGGTTGGGGTCGGGGATGTCACCAGCGGTCTGCTGCTGGTGAAATTGCTGCAGGGGGCGACGATGCGCGACGCGCTGGAGCACGTTACCGCGGCGGTGTACGAAATCATGATTGCGACGAAAGAGATGCAGGAATATGAACTGCAGGTGGTTGCGGCACAGGATCGTATCGCGAAGCCGGAGCACTATTTCAGCGCAACCCGGTTATAACCGGCCAAAAATTGTAGGCCGGGTGAGCGTCAGCGCCACCCGGCAACACAGGCCGCTCGGTTAGTTCAAACCTTCCGCTTTCAGCGCCGCAGCCACCGCAGGACGCTCTGCCACGCGTTTCATATACGATGCGATATGGTCTAACCCATCCAGGTTCAGCTTAACCGCGCGCGCCCAGCGCAGCACGGTAAACAGATACGCATCGGCAATCGTGAAGCGCGAACCACAAATCCACTGTTCGTCTTTCAGCGATTCGTTAACGTACTGCAGCTTTTTCTCAAGAAGCGCACGCAGGGTCGGTTTGAACTCCTCTGGCGTATCCGGGCGGAACAACGGCGTAAAACCTTTGTGCAGTTCGGTCGCAATGTAGTTCAGCCATTCCAGCGTCTTATAGCGAGAAATGGTACTGACCGGTGCCAGCAGCTGACGATCGGGTACGCTATCGGCCAGGAACTGCATAATCGCGACGCCTTCGGTCAGCAGAGTACCGTCATCCAGCAAGAGAGCCGGAACTTGTCCCTTGGGGTTAATGGCAAGAAAATCATCGCCATTTTCCAGACGCTTTTTCATCAGATCAACGCCGTCCAGCGTGAAATCTTTGCCGCTCTCGCGCAGGGTGATGTGGGAAGCAAGAGAGCACGCGCCCGGTTTGTAGAACAGTTTCATCGGTAACTCCTTTTTGCTGAGGTTTCAGCTATGTTAGTGCGCCAACGGACAAAAAAAAAGCCGCTAATATGCATTAGCGGCTCGTCGTTTCTCAATAATCTTACGCGGTAGCGGTTTTGGTCGCTTCAGCCGTCTTGTCGTCGTCCTGAGTCATACGATTCAGTTTCGGCGCGGTCAGCAGCATCAGAACTGCAATAACCGCAGTAGCGATACCAATCTGCATGAACACGGTGCCGTAGACGTTCAGGGAGACCAGTGGGTCAGTGACGTTTTCAGGCACAGCCATCAGGTTCGCAATTTTACCCGCAATGATTGCCGCACCGGCAGTGGTCAGGAACCAGCTACCCATAATGAAGCCCATCAGACGCTGCGGCACCAGCTGTGCAACCATCGCCAGACCCAGACCGGAGATCATCAGCTCACCGATAGACTGCAGCGCGTAGCTCAGGATCAGCCAGTTAACGGACACGATACCCGCGTCGGTGGCAAATTTGGTACCCAGCGGCAGCACCAGGAACGCGCCGGAGCACAGCACCATACCGATCGCAAACTTGTGCGGCATTGGCAGACGGTCGCCCATCTTGTTATAGATAGCGGCCAGAATCGGGCTACCAATCATGATCCAGAACGGGTTCAGCGCCTGATACTGTTCCGGTTCGAACGCGATGCCCAGAATTGAGTGCTCAACGTTACGAATGGCGAAGAAGTTCAGTGAGGTTGGCATCTGGCTGTACAGCACGAAGAAGATAATCGCTTCCAGCATCAGAATGAACGCTACAATCATCTTGCGACGGGCAGCACCCTGCATGGCGAACGCTTCTTTCGCAAAGATAACCACGATACCCAGCGCAACCACGCCCAGAACGGCACGGGCGATACCCTGGTTGTGCAGCAGCCAGGTGGCAATTGCCGCGAGGACAACAACGCCCACGATGGTGGCCAGCAGTTTGCCCATATGAACAGGCTCGAAGTCAGGTTTTGAACCGTAGTCTTTAACCCAGCTGCGGCAGAACAGGAAGTTCACCACGGTGATCAGCATACCGACGAAGCTCAGCGCGAACGCCACGCTCCAGCCGAATTTCGCCGCGAGCCATGGGGTTGCCAGCATAGAGAAGAACGAACCGATGTTGATGGACATGTAGTACATGGTAAATGCACCGTCCAGACGCGGATCGTCTTTGCTGTAGCAGGTAGAGAGCAGGGAAGACGGGTTTGCTTTGAACAGACCGTTACCGACGGCAATCGTCGCCATACCCATATACACGACAGCGGCATCGTGCCCTGACCATGCAACCAGACCATAGCCAATCGCCAGGACAATGGCGCCCAGCATGATGACACGTTTAGTCCCGAGGACTTTATCACCCAGCCAGCCGCCAATTGCGACCAGACCGTACACCAGAGCACTAAAGGAAGAGAACAGCGTGATGGAATCGGCTTCGGACATACCCAGCTGTTTTACCAGGTAAACCGCCATGATCCCTTGCAGGCCGTAATAACCAAAACGCTCCCATAACTCGATAGAGAAGATGAGATAGAACGCTTTAGGCTGTTTAAAAGCGTTAAGACTTACGCTTTCATCTGTTGGTTTATTGTTTGCAGTAGACACATATACCTCTTTTTTTACATCCCATATTAACGGGGGTGTTCATAGCGTGATGGCCGTCGTCCATACGCCTTATAGTTATATTGGGAGGAGAAACGGCGGGTAATGTTCACTATCCTGCCCCATCTGGCAATACATTTGTAATAATCTGTTACATATATCTGAAGTGGTATAATCGTCGGTTCATATAAATGTTATTCAGCGTTAAATTTCATACGATGATTAAAGGTAGTTTTTTCGACTGGCAATAACCCACTTCAACCGGCCTTTGGCGATATGTTCTGCTATTTGCCGCTTATCGCAGTGATATAGCCCATATTCTGAAAAATAGCTGGTCTTATCTTCGGCAATGGAAGGAGAGTATCTTGTCAGACAAAGGGTTTAGGCGGGTTTTGACAACAAAAATTCAACATGAAGTTATCAGGGTGATCGCGATCACAGATGTATAGAAATTTTTGGCTATGAAAAAAGTATTAACCTGTTTGAGCGTTAAACAACCGAACAAGTGACAGGTCAGGGGGAACGAAAGACGGACAAATAACGGCCAAAAGAAGGGTGCCTGGTAGCCCTTCTTTTGGTAAGGGTTGTGACGATCAGGGATACACTTTTTCTTTGTATTCGCAGAGATCTTCAATAATGCAGGAGCCGCAGCGAGGCTTACGGGCAATACAGGTATAGCGACCGTGCAGAATCAGCCAGTGATGGCAATCAACCTTAAATTCGGCCGGAACCACCTTTAACAGCTTCTCTTCGACCTGCTCAACATTTTTCCCCGGCGCGAAGTTAGTCCGGTTAGACACGCGGAAAATATGCGTATCCACGGCGATGGTCGGCCAGCCAAACGCGGTGTTGAGCACCACGTTCGCAGTCTTACGCCCCACGCCCGGTAAGGCTTCCAGCGCGGCGCGATCTTCCGGTACTTCGCCCCCGTGCTGTTCCAGCAGGATCCGGCAGGTCTTAATGACGTTCTCGGCTTTGCTGTTAAACAGGCCGATGGTTTTGATATAGGACTTCACGCCTTCCACGCCCAGCTCCAGCATGGCTTTTGGCGTATTGGCGACCGGATAGAGCAGGGCAGTGGCTTTATTGACGCTCACATCGGTCGCCTGCGCAGAGAGCAACACCGCGATCAGCAGCTCAAACGGGGAGGTAAAGTTCAGCTCCGTCGTCGGATGCGGGTTCTCGTCCCGCAGACGGGTCAGGATCGCAATGCGCTTTTCTTTATTCATGAAGCCTTCTCGGGTGTCCCTTCCAGAACGCTACGCTCAGCCGCGCGGCGCTTACGTTTCTCATCAATCAGGTATTTTATCGCCAGCATCATGCCAAGGCCAATAAACGCGCCAGGGGGCAGCATTGCCAGCAGGAATGGCGTATCGGTGTGGAACACTTCAACGCGCAGCGCTTTGGCCCAGCCGCCCAGCAGCGCATCTGCGCCGTCAAACAGCGTACCGTTACCGAGGATCTCGCGCAGCGAGCCCAGCACGAACATGGCGCAGGTGGCGCCCATTCCAATGGAAAAACCATCCAGCGCCGACATGGCGGGACTGTTTTTCACCGCGAACGCTTCCGCACGGCCAACGACGATACAGTTGGTGACGATAAGGGGAATAAAGATCCCAAGCGACTGGTACAGGCCGAATGCGTAAGCGTTGATGAGCATTTGTACGACGCTAACAACAGACGCAATGATCATGACGTAAATCGGAATACGAATTTCCGACGGCGTCCAGCGGCGCAGGGCGGAGATGGAGAGGTTGGTCAGGGTCAGCACCAGCGTGGTTGCCAGACCCAGACCGAGCGCGTTGGTGGCGGTGGACGTTACCGCCAGCAGTGGGCACATCCCCAGAAGCTGCACCAGAGCGGAGTTGTTCTTCCACAACCCCTGGACAATAACCTCTTTAACCTGGCTCATGATTACTCCCCACAGGCCGGAAGATTGTTGATTTGCGCGGGCAGCGTTTCGGCATACAGCCCGGCTCGTTTTACGGCGTTCACCACGGCGCGCGGCGTGATGGTCGCGCCGGTGAACTGGTCGAACTCGCCGCCATCTTTCTTCACCGCAAACGCGGTATCCCCTTCGCCATGGATAACTTTACCGGCGAAGTGCAAAATCCAGTCGCTCAGACGGGTTTCAATTTTATCGCCCAGGCCCGGCGTTTCATGATGCTGCGTCACGCGGGTACCCAGTATTGTGCCGGAGAAATCGCTGCCGACGAGCAGTTGAATGGCGCCGGAATAGCCGTCGGGCGCCGTCGCTTCCATCACCGCGCCTACCGGTTTATCCCCTTTGCGGGCAATAAAGAGGCGGTGAGAGCCTTTCCCAAGCTGCGGCGCGTCTACCACAAAGCAGCTCTTTTGCAGGTCATTATCGTAGAAATCTGATGGGATCACCTGATCGAACAGCGCCTTTTGCTGCTTTGAAGCCTGCTCTTCGATGGTCGTTTTGGTTAACGAGTTAACCAGGGCCGTCAGCCCGGTCAGAACCGCGGCGAAGACAGCCAGCGTGACGCCGTGTTTTTGCATCGTTTTTAACATGGCGAAACCCTTAGCGATGGCCGTACACGCGCGGACGCGTGTAATAGTCGATGAGCGGAACGGTAATGTTGGCGAGCAGGACGGCAAACGCGACGCCGTCCGGGTAACCGCCAAAGCTGCGGATCAGCCATACCAGCAGGCCTGCCAGCGCGCCGAAGATCAGGCGGCCGCGGTTAGTCGTTGACGCCGTAACCGGGTCCGTCAGGATAAAGAAGGCACCCAGCATGGTCGCACCGGAGAGCAAATGCATCTGCGGGCTGGCGAGTGATTCAGGAGAGAATACCCATCCCAGCGTGGCGCAAACCGCCAGCGTCACGAGGAAGCTGACCGGAATATGCCAGCGAATGGCTTTCTGCTGCAGCAGGAACAGGCCGCCCAGCAGATACGCCAGGTTGACCCACTGCCAGCCCGCACCCGCCAGCATGCCGCTGTAAATCGCGGATTTCATAATCTGCTCAACGCTGTGCCCGGCATGCAGGGACGTTTTAAAGGTATCGAGAGGCGTCGCCTGGCTGATGCCGTCCACGCCCATACGCAGCGCGTTCATGTCAGCGCCGAGCGCCGTATGGCCGGTAAAGATAACGTGCAGGGCATCCATAAAGCCCGGAACCGTGGCCGCAATCTCGTGCGGCGGCAGCCAGCTGGTCATCTGCACCGGGAAGGAGATCAGCAGCACCACGTAGCCAATCATCGCCGGGTTAAACGGGTTATGGCCGAGCCCGCCGTACAGCTGTTTGGCAATGATCACGGCAAACACGGTACCGAGCACGACCATCCACCACGGGGCAAACGGCGGAATACTGATGGCGAGCAGCAGGCCGGTCAGCAGCGCGGAGTTGTCAGCCAGAATGCGTGACACCGCCATCTTACGCAGCTTCAGGACGAGTGCTTCCGCCGCGACGGCGCTGGCGCAGCCCAGGGCTATCTGGAACAGGGTTCCCCAGCCGAAAAACCAGCACTGAACGGCAATGCCCGGCAGCGCGGCCAGGCAGACCAGCATCATAATGCGTGATGTCTGACGCTGGTTGTGGGTGTAGGGGGAACTTGCGATTCTGAAAACCATTTAATCCTCGTTTACGGCTTGCTGTGCGGCTTTCTTCGCCTGAACGCGCGCAATGGCGGCGGCGACGGCGGCCTTGCGCGGGTCATCGTTGGCGGCCTGCGGCTGCTCTTCCTGCTGCGCTGCCTTACGGGCTTTGGCGCGGGCAATCGCTGCTTCTACGGCGGCTTTACGCGGGTCGACCGGTGGTGCTTCTGCTTCTGATACTGCCTCTGGCGCCTGCTGCGCAGCCTTACGGGCTTTAGCCCGGGCTATCGCCGCTTCAACCGCGGCTTTGCGCGGATCGACCGCATCCTGCTCGATGACCACGCTTTGCTCACCCGATTTGCGGGCTTTGGCGCGCGCAATCGCCGCTTCAACGGCCGCTTTACGCGGGTCGATCTCAGTATCTGCCTGAACCGTTTGCGCTTTTTCCGCCTGACGCGCGCGAGCCGCAGCCTTTCGCGCTTCGCGAGCGGCAATAGCTTCGCTGTTATCCGGTTTTTCCCCGGCCTGGATCACTACCGTCTGGGCGGCATCGGCTTTTTTCTCACGAACGCGCGCCAGTGCGGCGTTAATCGCATCCTGATCTTTCCCGGCAGGCTGAACGGCGGCCTGCTTATGGCGTTCCTGACGGGCGATTTTTTCGCGCTCCAGTCGCGCCTGACGCGCTTCGAAACGTGCCTTGGCTTCCGCGGCCCGTTTTTCTTCCATGGAAATGGCATAAATCTCGGCCTTCTCCTGACGGAAGTATTGCACCAGCGGAATGTTGCTTGGGCAGACCCAGGCGCAGGCGCCGCATTCAATGCAGTCGGCCAGGTTATGGGATTTTGCCTTGTCGTGCAGCTGGCCTTTGCTGTACCAGTACAGCTGCTGCGGGAGCAGATCCGCCGGGCAGGCATCGGCACAGGCGCTGCAGCGGATGCAACCTTTCTCTTCCTGTTCTTCACCCATTTCGGTTGGGGAAGGGGCGAGCAGACAGTTCGTGATTTTCACTACCGGAACGTCCAGCCACGGCAGCGTAAAGCCCATCAGCGGGCCGCCCATGATCACCATCTGGTCGCTGGTCGGGCAAAATTCAGCCTGTTCCAGCAGATGGCGCACCGGCGTACCCAGACGCGCCCAGACGTTGCCCGGACGGGAAACCGACTCGCCGGTCAGCGTCACCACGCGTTCGGTCAACGGCTCGCCGTCAATCACCGCGCGTTTCACCGCATAGGCGGTGCCGACGTTTTGCATCAGCACGCCGATATCCGAAGAGCGTCCGCCGTGCGGCACCTGCTTACCGGTGAGAATTTGCGTCAGCTGTTTTGCGCCGCCAGAAGGGTACTTGGTCGGGATAACGCGCAGGCTAATATCGTGACTGCCCGCCAGCACGGCGCGCAGCATCGAGATGGCCTGCGGTTTATTGTCTTCGATACCAATCAGCACTTCCCGCGGCTTAAGAATGTGCGCCAGGATGCGGATGCCTTCCACCACCTGAGCGGCGCAATCCTGCATCAGACGATCGTCGGCGGTGATATACGGCTCGCACTCGGCGGCGTTGATAATCAACGTCTGGATATTATCGCCACCGCCGCGCAGCTTGACGCCGGTCGGGAAGCCCGCACCGCCCAGCCCGGCGACGCCGAACTGATGAATACGCTCAATAAGCGCTTCGCGGCTCTGGCTGCGGTAATCGCTCCAGCCGTCACGTTCAATCCAGCGGTCTTCGCCGTCGGCTTCAATGATCACGCTCAGCTCCGATAGAGCGGACGGATGGGGCACCGTATGAGGGGCAATCGCTACCACTTTACCGGAGGTGGGGGCGTGCACCGGCAGCATGCGTCCACGGCCAAAGGTTAGCGGCTGACCGCGAAGAACCGTATCGCCTTCTTTCACGCACAGCTCGCCCTCAGCGCCAATATGCTGCTTGAGCGGCATGACGTAACGCGTCGCCAGCGGAATTTGACGCAGCGGCGTGCCGTTGGACTGGGTTTTCATCTCCGGCGGATGAATACCGCCGTCAAAGTCCCAAATCTTCTCTTTTCTGAAAGCAGAAAATAACTTAAGCATGTTGTTCCACAGGAATGGTGCGAACCGGAATGGTTTGAAGATCCCACTTCCAGCTTTCGGTAGTCGTTTCAACCGGGCGCAGCTCGATACATTGCGTCGGGCAGGGGGCCACGCAGAGGTTACAGCCGGTGCACAGATCCGCCACGACGGTGTGCATGGCGCGGGTGGCGCCAACAATGGCGTCAACCGGGCAGGCCTGAATACATTTGGTACAGCCGATGCAGTTTGCCTCGTCGATCACGGCGAGGGCGCGAACCGGCTCCTGCACCTCCGCATCGCCATCAACGGGCTGCGGATCGACGTTAAGCAGGGCCGCGATTTTCAGCATCACCGCTTCGCCGCCGGGGGCGCAGCGGTTAATTTTTTCACCCTGAATCCCTACCGCTTCGGCATAGGGACGGCAGCCCGGGTAGCCGCACTGCCCGCACTGGCTTTGCGGCAGCAACTCATCAATTTTTTCAACAACAGGATCGTCCTCTACCGCGAAACGGCGGGAGGCGTAACCCAGGATAAGGCCAAACACCAACCCCAGGACGCTGATAGAGGCGATGGCAATCCAGATAGCATTCATTACAACTTCACCAGACCACTAAAGCCCATAAAGGCCAGAGACATTAAACCCGCGGTCACCAGCGCAATCGCGTTACCGCGGAAGGGAGCAGGGATATCCGCTGCCGCCAGACGCTCGCGAATCGACGCGAAGAGGACCATAACAAATGAGAAACCGACGGCGGCGGAAAAACCGTACAGCGCCGACTGCATGAAGTTATGTCCAAGGTTGATGTTCAGCAGCGCAACGCCGAGAACGGCACAGTTGGTGGTGATCAGCGGCAGGAAGATACCCAGCAGGCGATAGAGGGCCGGGCTGGTTTTACGCACCACCATTTCAGTAAATTGCACAACAACCGCAATGACCAGAATAAAAGCCAGCGTACGAAGATAGATTAACCCCAGCGGGATGAGGATCCAGGTATCAATCAACCACGCGCAGATGGACGCCATCGTCATGACGAAGGTTGTCGCCAGCCCCATGCCCATCGCCGTTTCCAGCTTTTTGGACACGCCCATAAACGGGCACAGGCCAAGGAACTTCACCAGAACGAAGTTGTTAACCAGCACGGTGCCGACAAAGAGCAGTAAGTAATCGGTCATTATTTAGCCTGAAATAAAAAAGCCGCCTATTATCGGACAAACTCACGCAGGCGACAACAGGTTATCTGTAAGGTTATTACGGGTTCACGAAGGTGTTTTTTACCCGCGTCGAACGCTTGAAATAGGGGACCAGCAGCGCGGCGGCCAGTAACGGGAAAAGCAGCTGACGAACGGCCAGAGCGTCTGATACGGGCGAAAAAGCAAAGGCTTTCACCGCCAGCAGAACCGAAATCAGCAGCCAGATAATGTAGTGTTTAGGTACACTTTTGCGGCGCTTAAAGAAAGCGATGGTCAACCACAGGGTGTAGTACCACATTCCAATTGCGAAAACGAACGACACAAACCACATCGCAATATTCAGCACGCTTTGCGACATCAGTGTCTGGATGGCGTGAGGGGTAATCAGTGCGGTGGTATACAGCAGCAGCGCAAGCGATGCGCTTAATAAGGCAACCAGCAGCCATGCCAGTGGGGCGATTAACCAGCCTCCAATGCGTTCTCCAGGCGTTGCGGTCATGAACTCTCCCATAATCTGCGCGAAATGTTGTACAGCCAGTTTGCAGGGCGGAGAGTATATAACATTTCGCGCGGATGGCTACTTTCTTATAAAACGTAACGCCATACGGACTTAGGCACTTCACCCACGTTGAACAAACGACCTCCGGAAACCAGCTCCGCACGGCGATGGTCAGCGGCGCGATACATATTAATGATGTCCTGATTATCCGACAGGGTGTAGTTCAGATGGTCAAACAGTTTTTCCAGGCTCTCAAGCGAATTGATCTTGCGAAATTTTAATAAATAGTCCTGAACTGTCATATTAATAAGTTTCCATATAAAAGTGAGTAATACCAGTTAAGGTAATTCGTTCGAATAATAAACGGATTAATAAAGACGTAAACAGCCCACTCAGGTAACGCGACGAAATTAGGAGTTTTCTTTGCTGAAATTCAGGCATCAGACGATGCCTGGAAGAGAAGGTTAACCGTGTTCACCAGGGCTGGCAATAAGTAACTGACATATTATGTCACTCTTTATTGCAGTAACCGGTTACTTAGGTTGGGCGACTGTGACAGGCTCCGGCGGCTGGTAGTTATCGATATGGCTGGCAACACCCAGCAAAATGACCGAAACCCCAAGAACAATCCATCCCGCTAATTCAATGATTCGATTAATAATTGACGTCATGATTCGTAGTTGTACTTTATCCATAAATACAGGTCGCAAATGTTACAGCGACGTTTCCCCGACGGCAAGCGCTTTGGGAACGGTTCCCTTAAACAAAATCAGTGAGTTAATACTATGTAACAAAAACAACCCGTACAACCTGCTATTTTAAGTCATATGGCACATTATTAATCTGTGGTAATGCCAGGCTAGCCAGTGTGAAATAAGAACGTCATAAAAGAGGACGGCACTATGAGTGATAATATACGCGTTGGGCTTATCGGCTACGGGTATGCAAGCAAAACGTTTCATGCGCCTCTGATAGCCGGAACGCCGGGGATGACCCTGGCTGCGGTATCCAGCAGCGATGCCGCTAAAGTCCATGCCGACTGGCCTTCCGTGCCGGTTGTCTCTGAGCCAAAACACCTTTTCAACGATCCGAATATCGATTTAATCGTTATCCCCACCCCGAACGACACCCACTTTCCGCTGGCAAAGGCCGCGCTGGAGGCCGGTAAACACGTGGTGGTCGATAAGCCCTTTACCGTCACGCTGTCTCAGGCTCGCGAGCTGAATGCGCTGGCAAAGAGTCTCGGCAGGCTGCTGTCGGTGTTTCATAACCGCCGCTGGGACAGCGACTTTCTGACGGTAAAAAGGCTTCTCAGTGAAGGCACGCTAGGGGAAATCCTCTTCTTTGAATCGCACTTTGACCGCTTCCGTCCGCAGGTACGAAACCGCTGGCGCGAGCAGGCTGGTCCAGGCAGCGGCATCTGGTACGATTTAGCCCCGCATCTGCTGGATCAGGCGGTCAATCTTTTTGGTCTGCCGGTGAGCATGACGGTCGATCTGGCCCAGCTCCGGCCCGGAGCGCAGACGACCGATTACTTCCACGCGGTGCTCAGCTACCCGCAGCGGCGGATTGTGCTGCACGGCACGATGGTCGCGGCCGCGGAATCGGCCCGCTACATTATTCACGGCACGCGCGGGAGCTACGTGAAGTTTGGCCTCGATCCGCAGGAGGACCGGCTGAAAAGCGGTGAACGTTTGCCGCAGGAAGACTGGGGCTATGATATGCGCGACGGCGTGGTAACGCGGGTGGAAGGTGAGGAACTGGTAGAGGAGACCTTGCTGACGATCCCGGGCAACTATCCGGCCTATTACGCGGGCATCCGCGATGCGCTGAACGGCACGGGCGAAAATCCGGTTCCGGCCAGCCAGGCGATTCAGATTATGGAGCTGATTGAGCTGGGTATTGAATCTGCTAAACATCGCGCCACGCTCTGTCTGGCATAATTTTAAATATTTTTGTAGGCCGGGTAAGGCGTAGCCGTCACCCGGCAAATGCTCAACCGCGAGCCACTTTATCTTTAAGCGCCTGCTTCTCTTCAGGCGTCAGGAAAGCGATCTCCAGCCCGTTGATCTGCGCCTGACGGATCTGCTCGCGGCTCAGCCCCGCCTGCGGTGCGGCGATGTTGTACTCGTGGATGATATCCACGCCCTGTACTGCCGGATCGTCCGTGTTCAGCGAGGCCAGCACGCCGTGTTCAAGGAACGTTTTCAGCGGATGATGCGCCAGCGTTGCGACGGTGCTGGTCTGAATGTTAGACGTCAGGCACGACTCAATCCCGATACGCTGCTCCGCCAGGAAATCCATCAGGGCGCGATCTTCTACCGCCTTCACGCCGTGACCAATACGCTCGGCGCCCAGCTCGCGGATGGCCTGCCAGATGCTTTCCGGGCCAGCCGCTTCACCCGCATGCACGGTAATGTGCCAGCCGGCATCGCGCGCGCGGTTGAAGTGGGAGAGGAACAGACTGCCCGGGAAGCCCAGCTCGTCACCGGCGAGATCGACGGCGGTGATGGCATCGCGATGGGCCAGCAGCGCTTCCAGCTCCTGCAGGCAGGCGGCTTCGCCGAACGTACGGCTCATAATGCCAATCAGACGGGCCTGAACGTCGAAGGTTTTACATCCTTCGCGGACGCCTTCAATCACGGCTTCCACCACGCCTGCAACGGGCAGGTTGTGGGTCATCGCCATATAGCCCGGCGAGAAGCGCAGCTCGACGTAATGCAGGCCGTTACGGGCCGCATCTTCAATGTTTTCAAACGCCACGCGGCGGCAGGCATCCAGCGAGGCCAGCATCTTCACGCCCCAGTCGAGTTTGCTCAGGAAGCTGACCAGGTCCGGTTCATTGGAGGTCACCTGTACGTGAGGGATCAGCGACTCAAGCGTCTGCGCAGGAAGCGTTAAATTGAACTGGCGGCCAAGATCGAGGATGGTTTGGGCACGAATGTTACCGTCAAGGTGACGATGAATATCAGTTAAAGGCAGGCGTGTATCAATCATGGTCGCACTCTTTTCTGGTTAAAGTGCGCCATATTATAAAAACAAAACGGGGTAAAAAGCTATTTGCGCAAGGGAATATTCCGTTGCGCAAATTGATTACAGGAGCGTGTTAATCCCGGTAATGAGGCGTTGCACCCCTTGTTCCAGCTTGCTGCGTGGACAGCCGGCGTTCAGGCGAACAAAGCCGTTTCCCTCTTTGCCGTAGGTATATCCCGGCATGATGGCGACTTTTTGCTGCTCGATCAGCACTTTTTGTAGCGCCCGATCGTCAATGTTCAGCGGGCGCAGGTCAATCCAGGCCAGGTAGGTCGCTTCGGGCGGCTGCCAGTTCAGTTTCGGAAAGGCGCGGTTTACCTCCTGCGCGATATACAACAGATTCTCTTCCAGATATCCCCGCAGGGCATCCAGCCACGGCGCTCCCTGCTGATAGGCGGCGATATGTGCCGTCACTGCCAGCACGGAAGGGGAAGAGAGTCCGTCCCGGCCTTTTAGCGCGCTGAGATAACCGTTACGGCTCTCCTCATCACCAATAAGGCCGTAAGCGCCCGTCAGCGCCGGAATATTAAAGCTTTTCGAGCCGGAGGTGAGAAGCGCCCATTTGCCGCGCGCCACAGCGCTCCACGGCGTGTGACGATGCTCTCCCCACACCATGTCCATATGAATTTCATCGCTGATAACCGCCACGTCATTGCGTGCGCACAGTTCAGCCATCTGCGTCAGCTCGTCCCGCGTCCAGACCTTGCCGGTTGGGTTTTGCGGGCTGCACAGCAGCAAAATTTTGTTTTCAGGTTTTGCCAGGGCCGCTTCCAGCGCAGCCATATTTCCCTGCCAGCCTGCGGCGTGCTTTTCCATCTCCACGGGCACCACATGACGCGCATTCCCTTCAATAGCTTTGTAAAACGCGTCGTATGCCGGGGTGTGAACCACTACGCCGTCGCCGGGGTGTGACCAGAGACGAATCAGCTCTGACACCATGTAGATTACGGAAGGACCATAAACGACGGTTTCCGTATCAATCGTGCTGTTAAAGCGCTGCTGGAACCAGTGCGCGACGGCGGCGAGAAACTCATCGTTCTTCCAGCGGCTGTAGCCCAGCACGCCGTGATTAATGCGCTGATGCAGCGCGTCGGTAATGCAGGGCGCGGTGGCGAAATCCATATCCGAGATGGTGAAGGGCAGCAGATCGGCCGCGCCAAAGCGGTCGGCGACGTAGTCCCACTGCGTACACCAGGTGCCGTGTCGATCCACGACGGTAGAAAAATCAAACATGACGTGAGTCCTTAAAGTAAAACCCCCTCATGAGAGGGGGCTGAGGCATCAGGCTTCAACTGTTCGCATCAGGGTTGCCAGCTCATCCTTCACCGACTGGACCTGCGGGCCGATAACCACCTGCAAATTGTGCTGATTTAACTGTACCACGCCGATGGCCCGGTTGGCTTTCAGGGCGTTGGTATCCACTTTTGACATATTCGCCACCGACAGACGCAGGCGGGTGATGCAGTTATCGAGCGAGGTGATGTTATCCGCGCCGCCCAGCGCCGCCAGAATGGCCGGTGTGTTGTAGCCGGATTTGCCCACGGTCCCGGCAACCGCCTGTTCAACGCTGCTCGCCGTATCGGTATCGCGGCCAGGCGTTTTCAGGTTAAAGCGGGTGATGGCGAAGCGGAAGATGCCGTAGTAAACCGCAAACCAGATAGCCGCCACGACCGGCACCAGGTACCACTTGGTGGACAGGCCGTGCAGGATCCCGAACACCACGAAGTCGATCACGTTGCCGTCGGTGTTGCCGATGGTCACTCCCAGCACCGCCATCACGGTAAAGCCCAGACCGGTCAGCACCGCGTGGATGAGGTACAGCACCGGTGCGACGAACAGGAACAGGAATTCGATTGGCTCGGTGGTTCCGCCCACGACGCAGGCGATCACGCCGGAAATGAGCAGGCCTTTAATTTTATGACGGTTTTCCGGGCGCGCGCAGTGGTACATCGCCAGCGCGGCACCCGGCAGGCCGCCGAGGAAGGCAGGCATTTTACCCTGAGACAGGAAGCGGGTGGCGCTTTCCGAGAAGCCGTGGGTGGTCGGACAGCTCAGCTGCGCCTGGAAGATGGTCAGCGCGCCGCTCACGTCGTGACCGCATACCTCCATCGTACCGCCCGCTTCGGTGAAGCGAATCAGGGCCACCAGGATATGCTGCAGGCCAAACGGCAGGAGCAGACGCTCGCCGGTGCCGAAGATCATCGGACCGAAATCTCCCGCGCCGTTGATGATGCGGCCAATGCCGTTGATGCCCATCGCAAAGACCGGCCAGATCAGCGGAATGATCAGACCAAACAGGCCCATCACCACCAGGGTAACAATCGGCACGAAGCGGGTACCGCCGAAGAAGGCCAGGGCATCCGGCAGCCGGATATTGTGGAAGCGCTCGTGCAGCATCCAGATAATCACACCCGCGATCACTGCCCCGAGGATCCCGGTATCAATAGACTGGATGCCGATCACGCTCTGAATGTTGTTGGCTTTCAGCACGGCGGCGTCGGTGGTCGGCAGAATGCCTTTCGCGGTCAGCCAGAAGTTAACCGCCAGGTTCATCACGGCGTAACCCACAAACCCGGCAAACGCCGCGACGCCTTTATTTTCGCGCGCCAGGCCCAGCGGGATAGCAATACAGAACATCACGGGCAGGAAGCTAAACGCAAAGGAGCCGACTTTACTCATCCAGATGAAGATCGCCTGCAGCACTGGGGTACCGAGGAACGGGATCAGCGTGTTGACGTCTTTACTGCTCAGCGAGCTGCCGATCCCGAGCATGATCCCGCAGAACGAGAGGAGTGCCACGGGCAGCATAAAGGTTTTACCCAGTTGCTGGAAAAATTCCCACAGCGATATTTTTTGTGCTGCTTTCGCCGTCATAAAACGACTCCTTTATTGTTAAAATCAGTTTGCCTGCTTCAATGCTGCGAGAAGATAAAACGTTTTATCAAAGTTTAGTGCGCGCTAAATCACATTCTCAGGCTTTGACTGGTAGTATAAAGATAACGTATTGATAAAACGTTTTACCGATCTCATTTCAGGGAGTCACGCCAACACATGGCTGTAGCGAAAAAAATCACCATCAACGATGTCGCGCTGGCGGCGGGCGTTTCCGTCAGCACCGTTTCTCTGGTGCTAAGCGGAAAAGGGCGCATCTCTCCTGCGACCGGTCAGCGGGTTAACGAGGCGGTTGAGCAGCTGGGTTTTGTGCGTAACCGTCAGGCGTCGGCGCTGCGCGGCGGGCAAAGCGGAGTGATTGGCCTGATTGTTCGCGACCTGACGTCACCTTTCTATGCGGAGCTGACCGCCGGGTTAACCGAAGCGCTTGAAGCGCAGGGGCGGATGGTCTTTCTTCTGCACGGCGGTCGCGAGGCCGATCAGCTTCTTTCCCGGCTCGATATGCTGCTGAATCAGGGTGTTGACGGGGTAATCGTCGCCGGAGCGTCGGGCGTGGGCAGCGAGCTGTGCGAGCGCGCCGCCGAAAAAGGCGTGCCGCTGGTGTTTGCTTCGCGCGCCAGCTACCTCGACGAGGCCGATACGCTGCGCCCGGATAACATGCAGGCCGCGCAAATGCTGACCGAGCATCTTATTCGTCGCGGACACCAGCGCATTGCGTGGCTCGGCGGGAAAAGCTCGTCCCTGACCCGCGCCGAGCGGGTCGGCGGCTACTGCGCGACGCTGATTAAATACGGCCTGCCGTTCCACAGCGAATGGGTCGTGGAGTGTGAATCCAGCCAGAAGAAAGCGGCGGAAGCGATAGGCGCGCTGCTGCGCAGCAGTCCGACGATCAGCGCCGTGATTTGCTACAACGATGTGATTGCCATGGGCGCCTGGTTTGGCCTGATCCGCGCCGGGCGTCAGAGCGGCGAGGGCGGGGTGGAAACCTTCTTCGGCCATCAGGTGGCGCTGGGGGCGTTCGCCGACGTCGGTGAAAACGCGCTAGACGATCTGCCGATCGTCTGGGCTACCACCCCTGCGCGGGAGATGGGCTACACGCTGGCGGACAGGATCATGCAGCGCATCGACAACACGGACGTTCAGGCCGGACACCAGATTGTGGCGGCGCGGCTGGTGACGGTAAAATAATATCAGGCGGGTTGCGTTAGCGGATTGAGCAACAGTTCGGCTTCCAGCGCTTCCACAAACTTTCGTACTTTAGCCGGGATCAGCCGGGAGGTCGGGTAAACCGCCCAAACGGCCAGCGATTCCGGGTGGGCATCCTCCAGGACGATCCGCACGAGTTTATCCTCTCTGAACGCCGGCTCTACGTACCAGCGGGATAAATTGGCGATCCCCAACCCTCCCAGGCAGGCTTCGAAAATGGCCTCAATAGAGTTCGCGGAGAATCGGCCCGACACCTTTTGTTTGTAGCGCTGTTCACCCTGTTCGAATGACCAGTGGACGGTATCTGACGTGGTCAGACAGCTGTGTGCCGCCAGATCGTTAAACGATTTTGGATAGCCATTCGCGGCAAGATACGCCGCGCTGGCGCAGAGATCGCGAGGGTTGTGACACAGGCGATGGGCAGCCAGCCGGTTATCGCGCAGCGGCGCAATGCGTAACGCCACGTCTATGCCTTTTCCGACAATATCAACCTGTTCGTCGGTTGCGAGTAAATCGACCTGCAGGGCGGGATGTTGCTGCATGAACCGGGTCAGCATGGGAGCAACGATCTTACGGCCAAACCCCGCTGAGGCGGTAATGCGCAGTCGTCCGGAAAGGTGCGTCCCCTCGGGAAACAGATCGGCCAGCGCGTTATTTTTATCTTCCAGCAACGCCTGCGCATGGGGCAAAAAAACGGCCCCATCGCTGGTGGGTGAGAGGGAACGCGTGGTGCGGTGCACCAGCCTGACCCCAAGTTCAGCCTCAAGATTATTAAGAGACCGTGATGCCGCCATGGCGCTCACAGAGAGCCGACGCGCGGCGCCCGCCAGGCTACCCGCCTTGATGGCTTCGACAAACACTTCAACGTCTTCCAGTTTCATTGTATCGATTTTCGTTATGCTGACTTATCAAAGTATATATCTACATTATTTATCGTTACGCTGCCATAGTCTCTTCACAACCTGAAAAATATCAATCTGGAGTGAAGATGAAAAAGTTGAAAACGGTTCTGGCGCTCAGCGGCCTGCTCCTGGCAAGCACATCGTGGGCAGATGCCCCGGCGCAGGTTAAACAGCAGGTTCCGGGCTATTATCGTCTGGCGGTCGGGGAATATGAGGTGACGGCGCTGTTCGACGGCTATAACGATCTTTCGCCAGCCTTGCTACACGGGCTCTCAGGCGACAAGGTTCGCGAACTGCTGGCTCAACACAAAATTGATGCCGAACGCATGCCTACCGCCTTTAACGCCTTTCTGGTGAATACCGGTAAACACCTGGTCATGATTGACAGCGGGGGTGGCCACTGCATGGCGGAAACGGCCGGTCAGCTGGTCAGCAATATGAACGCATCAGGGTACCGTCCCGAGCAGGTTGATACCATTTTCCTGACCCACCTGCATCTTGACCACGTGTGCGGCCTGAGCGATGCAGAGGGTAAGGCGTTGTTCCCCAATGCCACCGTCTACGTACCGCAGGGGGAGGCCGACTACTGGCTTGATCCCGCAAAAGAAGCGAGCGCGCCGGCTAATGCGAGGGAGTATTTCGCTATCGCCAGGCATGCGCTGTCTGCGTATAAAGCCGCCGGGCACCTTAAAACCTTCGTCCCGCCAGCTTCGCCTGTCCCGGAAGTCCAGACGGCATATGCCATTGGGCATACGCCTGGCAGTACCGTTTATCGCTTCGCGTCGCAGGGGACGGCTATCAACTTCATTGGGGATTTGATTCATGCTCCTGCCGTCCAGTTCCCGCACCCTGAAGTGTCTATTCGCTTTGATGTCGATCCGAAAAAAGCCATCTCATCCAGGGCGCAGGAGTTTAACGCGCTGGCAAAAGACGGTGAGTGGATGGCCGCAGCGCATCTGCCTTTCCCCGGTATCGGTCATATCACCGCCTGGCAGCAGGGCTATAGCTGGAATCCTGTCAATTACGGTCCTTATCAACGTGCGGCCAACGTGCCTCTGCTGAAATAAAGTGAGGTGACGAGCATGAAAAGTTACACCGTAACGGCAAACGGTATCCGTCAGTTTATGGTCGAAGAGGGTGAAGGTGCACCGGTTATTCTCCTGCATGGTTTTCCTGAAACAAACTATGCCTGGCGCTACCAGATACCCGTACTTTCCCGGCACTACCGCGTGATTGCACCGGATTTACGCGGGTATGGCGAAACGGATAAACCTGCTTCTGGCTATGATAAGCGCAACATGGCGCGGGACATCCGGGAGCTGATGCGTGTCCTGGGTTTACAGAAAGTGGTGCTGGTGGGGCACGATCGCGGCGCGCGCGTCGCGACGCGGTTTGCAAAAGATTACCCTGAGCTGGTGGATCGACTGGTGGTGATGGATAACGTGCCAACGCGTATTGTGGCGCGCGATCTGAATGCGTCGATTGCGCGTGCGTACTGGTTCTTCCTGTTTCATCTTGTGCCAGACCTGCCGGAAGCGCTGATTGCGGGTCGGGAGCATATCTGGCTGCGCCACTTTTTCTCGGACTGGACCTACAATCCCTCGACCATTAGCGGCGAGGCGTTTGACACCTATGTTCGGGCGTATCAGGCGCCGGGTGCGGTGCGTGGCGCAATGGCTGACTATCGTGCCAACGCAGAGGATGTGGCGCAGGATATGGCTGACGTTGAGGTGAAAATCACCTGCCCGGTAATGTCGCTGTGGGGTAATGATTTTCATGCGGTCGGCAAGCTTTTCGATATGGAAAGCGTCTGGGCCGAAATGGCGGATAACCTGCGGGCGCAGGGGATTGATGAGTGCGGCCATCTGCCGCAGGAGGAGCAGCCAGAGAAAGTGAACGCACTTCTGCTGGATTTCCTGGCGGGATGGAAAAGTTAGCGGGCATAAAAAAACCCCTCATGTGAGGGGTTTTTCTGTTTACTGCTGCGGTGCCGCCGGTTCGGCTGGCGCTGCCGGTTCAGCCGGTTCTGGTATCCCCAGAGTCGGCATACCAAACATGCCGACGAACTCTTCCAGCGGCATCTTGTCGCCGTTGAGCGTTACCTGGCCGTTGGCGTACTGCAGGCTGGTGGAGATCGTGTTGTTTTCCACTTTGGTGATGCGGAACATCTGGCCCATGGCCGCCAGACCTTTCACCTGCTGGTTCGCCAGCTTGCCGGCGTCTTCATCGCCGTAGCCTTCCAGCTTCGCAATCTGGGTCATAAACTCGGTCGCCATATCCATCGGGATGGTCAGCTTGCTGTCGAGCGACTTCACGCTGCGATCCACTTCCTGCGCCAGCGTCTGCGGTGCACCCGTTGCGGTTGCCGGATCTTTCAGGAACAGCGACAGGTTAAAGCTGGTTTCGCCTTTGCTGTTTTTCCAGCTCAGCGGCGCAACGGTGATCACCGGCTCGCCTTTCAGCAGGACAGGCAGGTTGTTGAACAGTACCGCCATCGCCTGCTGCTGATACACCTCAGGGTTCTGCTGGAGTGCGGCATCGGTCAGCAGCGCCTGGCTCTCTTTGCTGTATTTCTGGCTAAACTCGTGCCACGCCTGGCCGTCGATATTGCCGATCTTCAGCGACAGCTTGCCGGTGCCCAGATCCTGATTCTGCACCTTCAGGCTCTTCAGCGTGTAATCCAACTGCGTGTTGATGCTTTTACCGTCTTTGGAAACGTCGGATTTGCCGTTGACGTCCATGCCTTCCAGCACGGCCATCTCTTTTCCTTCAACCGCAATGGCTACCTTGTCGAGAGAGAGTTTCTGATCGCCGATACGCTCCTGGAAATCGGTCATTCGGCTGTTGCCGTCGGCTTTCAGGTTGTTGAAGGTGAGCTGAACCTTTTGGTTATATTCGTTCACGGCATTGACCAGGCCGCTTTCCGCTTCACCCGTCAGGGAGAACACGTTTCCGTCGCGGTCGGCATCGAGTTTGAAGTGGCCGCCGCTAAAGGCGACTTTCTCATTCTCTTTCTCGTAGTTCAGCGCTTTCAGGGCAATATTGGAACTCGTGTCACCGGCATAGCTAATTCGGGTATTAATGTCGAAAGGCGATTCATTCTTCGCCAGGTCAAACAGCGGTTTGGTGACGTCGTTATTCACCAGCACGGTATGAACGGACGCCATCGACGGGATCAGGTTAAAGGACTTCAGCTGCGCCAGCGGCAGCGGACCGTGGCTCACCACCTCATCCAGCACCACGCTCTGGCCCGGTTTCAGCCAGCCGTTTTCAGCACCGGCAACCGGCTTCACCACCAGCTGCATACGGCTGGTAAACACGCCGCGATGATAATTCTGGTAGCTCAGCTCAAGGCCCGCCTCCGGCGCGCTGCGCTTAATCTCTCCGTTAGCCTGCGCCACCATCTCAGCCAGACGGCCTTCCAGCTGTTTCCCGGTAAACCAGGAGGCACCCGTCCAGACCACGCCTAACGCTACAATCACTCCAACCGCTACGACCGATTTTTTCATTGCGACTATCCCTAAAATGAAACCAGGCGGTAAAAACCGCCTGGAGATATTAAGCCTGCAACTAGCTTAGCAAGAGTTGTTAAAAAATTCAGTAAGTGCTTAAAGCTTATTGAAAACGCGCGCCAGACGACCGGTGCCGCTTACGCTGACCGGAGACTCATTGGCTGGAACAAATGCTGACTCACCGGGCTTAAGCACCAGACGCTGTTCGCCTTTGCGCAGCGTTGCTTCGCCCTCGGCGCAGAACAGAATCGCCGCGCTTTCCTGCGCGATGGCAGTTTCGGCCTGGCTCAGGTCGTGCAGGGAGAAAGCAAAATCTTCAACCGGAATCGGGAAGTCCAGCTCTGCGCCGTTTTTCACCGGCTGAGTCAGCAGTTCCGCGGCAGGTTTCGCCACAAACTTCACGTTGGCAACCAGCTCAGGAATATCGATGTATTTCGGCGTCAGGCCCGCGCGCAGCACGTTATCTGAGTTGGCCATTACCTCCAGCGCCACGCCCTGTAGGTAGGCGTGCGGGGTTTCGGCAAACAGGAACATCGCTTCGCCCGGGTTCAGCTTCACCACGTTCAGCAGCAGAGGGGAGAACAGGCCGCTGTCGTCCGGGTAGAATTCGGAGATCAGAAGGATAGTCTCCCACGGTTCACCCTGCTGGCTGCCCAGAGCCGCTTTCAGTACCGCCAGCGCGTGAGATTTCTCTTCACCCTGCATATTCAGCAGGCTGGCAAACAGCTGGCTCAGCGCGTCCGCGTTCGGGTTTTCAAGGAAGTGGGCGATAGCCTTGTGGGCACCCGCGACCGGTTGCAGCAGGGAGACGATCTCTGAAAACTCGCGGAACGCGTTCATCGCCAGGAACGGCGTCAGCGCGAACACCAGCTCCGGCTTGTGGTTAGGATCTTTGTAGTTACGCTCGGCGGCGTCCAACGGAATACCCGCCGCGTTCTCTTTCGCAAAACCGATTTCAGAGGCTTTCTTGTTCGGGTGAACCTGGATGGAGAGCGGCTGGTCGGCGCACAGCACCTTGAACAGGAACGGCAGTTCCCCAAAGCGCTGAGCCACCTTGTCGCCCAGCAGCGCGGCTTTATCGGCATCAATCACGTCACGCAGGCTGCGTACCTGGCCGCTGGCGTCTTCAATTTTTGAGCTGCTCTTCGGGTGCGCCCCCATCCACAGTTCTGCCATCGGCAGGTTGTTCGGGTTCGCGATACCGTAGAGATCCGTTAACGCAGTTTTACTTCCCCAGGCGTAGTTTTGCACTGAGTTAATGAGTTTTTGCATTATCAAGCCCTGATTCAATTGTGGAATTAACTCCGGGTATTAAAGCAATAAACCTCATGGAAGTAACCTGTGGATGTAAAAAGTCGTACTAGTCTCAGTTTTTGTTAAAAAATTGTGTAGGATAAGCTGACTCGCTTTTAAGCCGGGCAGCGGAACATCTGCCCTGAATAAACAGACCGAAGCAGTAAGTGAGAGACCAATGTCGAATAAACCCTTCCATTATCAGGATCCTTTCCCCCTCAGTAAGGATCGGACCGAGTATTACCTGTTAACCCGCGATCACGTCTCCGTCTCTGAGTTTGAAGGACAAGAGATCCTCAAGGTCGATCCTCAGGCGCTAACGCTGCTGGCGCAGCACGCTTTCCACGACGCCTCGTTTATGCTGCGTCCTGCGCACCAGCAGCAGGTTGCCGATATCCTGAGCGACCCGCAGGCCAGCGAAAACGATAAATACGTTGCCCTGCAGTTCCTGCGTAACTCAGACATCGCCGCGAAAGGTATTCTGCCTACCTGTCAGGACACCGGCACGGCGATCATCGTCGGTAAAAAAGGCCAGCGCGTCTGGACCGGCGGCGGTGACGAAGCGGCCCTGGCGCACGGCGTCTACAACACGTACACCGAAGATAACCTGCGCTATTCGCAAAACGCGGCGCTGGATATGTATAAAGAGGTCAACACCGGCACCAACCTGCCAGCACAGATCGATCTCTACAGCGTCGATGGTGACGAGTACAAATTCCTCTGCATCGCCAAAGGCGGCGGTTCAGCCAACAAAACCTATCTCTACCAGGAAACCAAGGCGCTGCTCACCCCGGGCAAGCTGAAGAACTACCTGGTTGAAAAGATGCGCACCCTCGGCACCGCGGCGTGCCCGCCGTACCATATCGCGTTTGTGATTGGCGGTACGTCGGCGGAAAGCACGCTGAAAACCGTCAAGCTGGCCTCAACTAAATACTACGACGGCCTGCCTACCGAAGGTAACGAGCACGGCCAGGCGTTCCGCGACGTGCAGCTTGAGCAGGAACTGCTGGAAGAGGCGCGAAATCTGGGCCTCGGCGCGCAGTTTGGCGGTAAATACTTTGCCCACGACGTGCGCGTGATCCGTCTGCCGCGTCACGGTGCCTCCTGTCCGGTCGGGATGGGCGTGTCCTGCTCTGCGGATCGCAACATCAAGGCGAAGATCAACCGCGAAGGCGTGTGGATCGAAAAACTGGAAAACAACCCGGGCAAATACATCCCGGAAGAGCTGCGCAAAGCGGGTGAGGGTGAAGCGGTTCGCGTTGACCTGAACCGTCCGATGAAAGAGATTCTGGCGCAGCTTTCGCAGTATCCGGTCTCGACCCGTCTCTCGCTGAACGGCACGATCATCGTGGGTCGCGACATCGCGCACGCGAAGCTGAAAGAGCGTCTGGACAACGGCGAAGGGCTGCCGCAGTACATTAAAGATCACCCGATCTACTACGCCGGCCCGGCGAAAACGCCTGAAGGCTACGCGTCCGGCTCGTTAGGCCCAACCACGGCAGGGCGTATGGACTCGTACGTTGACCAGCTGCAGGCCAACGGCGGCAGCATGATCATGCTGGCGAAAGGCAACCGCAGCCAGCAGGTGACGGACGCCTGCCACAAGCACGGCGGCTTCTACCTCGGCAGCATCGGCGGCCCGGCTGCGGTTCTGGCGCAGGGCAGCATTAAGAGCCTGGAGTGCGTGGAGTACCCGGAACTGGGTATGGAAGCGATCTGGAAAATTGAAGTGGAAGACTTCCCGGCGTTTATCCTGGTGGATGACAAAGGCAACGACTTCTTCAAGCAGATCCAGTCGTCCCAGTGCTCGGCGTGCGTGAAGTAATTCTGTAAATTGTCGGGTGGCGGCTGCGCCTTACCCGGCCTACGAGTCTGGTAGGTCGGGTAAGCGTCAGCGCCACCCGACATCAAAAAGAGCGCACAAAGCGCCATATCGTTTCTCAGAAGTCATCAATACTTATCCCTTAAGCATGTGAGCAATCCCTCTTTTGTTATCAAGGAGAAAGTAATGACCACGGTACGCCATGAGAAAGATTCGATGGGCGCCATCGACGTCCCGGCCGACAAGCTATGGGGCGCGCAAACCCAGCGTTCGCTGGAGCACTTCCGTATTTCGACCGAAAAAATGCCCGTCTCGCTGATTCAGGCGCTGGCGCTCACCAAACGCGCCGCCGCTAAAGTGAACCAGGATTTAGGCCTGCTGCCGGCAGAAAAAGCGACCGCCATCATCAACGCCGCCGACGAAGTGCTGGCGGGTAAGCATCCCGACGAATTCCCCCTCGCCATCTGGCAGACCGGTTCCGGCACCCAGAGCAACATGAACATGAACGAAGTGCTGGCGAACCGGGCCAGCGAACTGCTGGGCGGCGTGCGCGGCATGGAGCGTAAGGTCCATCCGAACGATGACGTCAACAAAAGCCAGAGTTCTAACGACGTCTTTCCGACGGCGATGCACGTGGCGGCGGTGATTGCTATCCGCGAGCAGCTAATCCCGCAGCTCAACGTCCTGAAATCCACGCTCAACGAGAAAGCGCAGGCCTTCCGCGACATCGTCAAAATTGGCCGTACGCACCTGCAGGACGCCACGCCGCTGACGCTCGGCCAGGAGATTTCCGGCTGGGTGGCGATGCTGGAACATAACCTGAAGCATATTGAGTACAGCCTGCCGCACCTGGCGGAGCTGGCGCTCGGCGGAACGGCGGTCGGGACCGGGTTAAAC
The DNA here is from genome assembly GCF_056856775.1 of Enterobacter sp. QK-SA4. Taxonomy (NCBI): domain Bacteria; kingdom Pseudomonadati; phylum Pseudomonadota; class Gammaproteobacteria; order Enterobacterales; family Enterobacteriaceae; genus Enterobacter; species Enterobacter sp. QK-SA4. The sequence continues at coordinate 2,707,558 of NZ_JBXFXH010000007.1, read as the reverse complement.
ACCCATCCTGAATACGCGGTGCGCGTGGCGGAGGAGCTGGCAAACATCACCGGGCAGCCGTTCGTCACGGCGCCCAATAAGTTCGAAGCGCTGGCGACCTGCGATGCGCTGGTCCACACCCACGGCGCGCTGAAAGGGCTGGCGGCCTCGCTGATGAAAATCGCCAACGACGTGCGCTGGCTGGCCTCGGGTCCGCGCTGCGGCATCGGTGAAATCAGTATTCCGGAAAACGAGCCGGGCAGCTCCATCATGCCGGGTAAAGTGAACCCGACCCAGTGCGAAGCCATGACCATGCTCTGCTGTCAGGTGTTGGGCAACGACGTGGCCGTCAACCTGGGCGGTGCGTCCGGCAACTTCGAGCTGAACGTCTATCGTCCGATGGTGATCCATAACGTTCTGCAATCAATTCGTCTGCTGGCGGACGGGATGGAGAGCTTTAACGAGCACTGTGCGGTAGGGATTGAGCCGAATCGCGAGCGTATCAGCCAGTTGCTCAATGAATCACTGATGCTGGTGACGGCGCTGAATACCCATATCGGCTACGACAAGGCCGCCGAGATCGCTAAAAAAGCGCACAAAGAGGGGCTGACGCTGAAAGCCTCCGCCCTGGCGCTGGGCTATCTCACGGAGGAGGATTTCGATGCCTGGGTGCGCCCTGAGGCGATGGTCGGCAGCCTGAAATAGTCATCCCGCCACGTACAGGTGCAGCCGCGGAATAATCAGCTGCAGCGGCTGCGCCTGAGGTCGGTAACGGTGCTGGACATTTTCAGCATCGTAATTCAGCAACTCACCAATATCCGGCACGATGGCCCCCTGATCGGCATCATAAAGCGCAATCAGCGGCGTAGGGCAGGCATGCTGAACCTGTTTTTGCTGGCCGGAATACCAGACGCGGGCGATAGGCTGCACCTTCACCGGGCGCTTTATCTTGAGGCGCGCGTCCGCCGGAAGCGAGGCGATGCTGTGGTACTCCTGCTCCAGGCGCTCAATCCACTGCTCGCGCAACCACGGTGCGACGGTGCGCGGCGTCTTCAGGCTTTTTTCCAGCTGCGCCAGAATCTCATCCCGGGTGAAGTTTTTAATGATGTGCTTATTCGCCCAGCCGAAGCGCAGCGTGGCGGGGTGACGCAGTACCGTCAGCGTGCGATAGGCGTTCAGGGTAATCAGCCCCGGAAGCTGACGGTGCACCCATTCAAACCGGGCGGCAGGGGCGAGGCCGGACTCTTCGGTAACGATCTTTTCAAAGGCCGCTTTCAGGGTGTTGATATGGGTAATCTGGCTTTCCAGCGCGTCACGCGTTGTCGCATCGGTTTGCAGGCAGATCACACCGGGCAGACGCACGGCGGCCTTACTGCTGCGGTTTTCTGACTGCTGCTGGATAAACAGTCGGCGATAGTGCTTCAGCGCCAGCTCAAGGGCGGCGCTGCCGATGTGCTGTTCAACCTCGATGGTGTCCAGCGGGTCGTGCTCGGCCCCTTTAGCCACCTCGGGCAGGGTAAAGACGCGCGCGGCCAGCAGGCGGCAGCTCTGCAGACGTTCGGTCAGGGTCAGGAGCTCGTGTTCTATTTCCCGAAACGTGCTGTTCAGCCGTTCGAGGAGATCGTAAGTCGCCATAAGCACTCTCGTTAGTTACAACATACTTATCATATAGCACAGCACGCCGGGTCAGGCCAGCGTGCGGTTAAGGTCAGGCAGGGACGGGAAGGGCGATGTTATGATACACCGGCCAGCTAAAGCAGAAGCGCGCGCCGCCGAGCTCGCTCTCTTCGCAATGCACCGTCCCGCCCATCGCCTGCGCGATAGAGTAAACAATCGCCAGCCCCAGGCCGCATCCGCCAGTGGCGCGATCGCGGCTGGGGTCGAGGCGGACAAACGGTTCAAACACGGTTTCTCGCGCTTCCGGGGCAATCCCCGGACCGTCATCCTCCACCGTCAGGCTGGCCTGATTGCCCTGCAAATCCAGTCCGATCTGTAGCGTACTTTCGCTGTAGCGCATGGCGTTGTTCATCAGATTGTCCAGCACGCGCTCCATCAGGCGCATATCGAGCGCGCCGTAATCACCCGGCGTGACGCGCGTTAACAGCGTGCGCTGCGGGTTCACGCTCTGAACGTCATCGATGTGGGTTTGCAGCCACGCGGGCAGATCCGGCGTGCTGAGGTTCAGCTCGTTTTGCGGACGATCGAGGCGCGCGTAGGTCAGCAGCTCCTCAATCAGCGCCTCAAGCTGGCCGATGTCGCGGTTAAGCGCCTGAGACTCCGCGTCAGTCAGATTCTCGCTCATCTCCAGACGGTAGCGCAGGCGAACCAGCGGCGTGCGCAGCTCGTGCGCAATGCCGTCGATCAGCTGCTTCTTACTGGCGATCAGGGCATTGATGTTATCGGCCATCTGGTTAAAAGCCACGCCCAGACGTTCAAAGCTGGAACCGCTGTCGAAGTGAATGCGTTCGGTAAAATGCCCCTCGCCAAAACGCTGCGCGGCGGATTCCAGCTTCAGCATGTCCTGCCAGTGCGGGCGCATCCAGATAAAAACCGGAAACGCGAGCGAAATGGCGATAAAAGCCATCAGCGCCATGTCCAGCAGACGCATCTGGTGGAGATAGTAGAGATAGGGCACCGGCCCGACGGCCAGCACGTAATGGCTGCGCGGTATGCGCTGGATAAAGGTGTATTTCTCATCCAGCGCGACGATGTCCCCGTCGCGCAGACGCTGCATAGCGGGCGGATCCAGATCGAAATCTTTCAACGGCTCGATGCGTAAATCGAACGACAGATTCAGGTCCAGCTCTTTGAGGGTTTTCGCCCAGTCGTGTGGGGGGATCTCTCTGAGCTCGCTGCGCATCAGGTAGAGCGAGCTTTTCATCAGATCGTCCAGCGACTGCCTGCCCGCACGTTCGGCGGTGAATTTATAGACCAGCCCGACCAGCATGGTCATGACCAGGAAGCAGACAAACAGTAAAAGATAAAACTGCACAAACAGCTTTTTCATTGGGTCTCACCGAAAAAACGCTATGTGCAGAATATACATGAAAACCCTTCCCGTTTTTCACGTCTGTCGCGCGTGTTACATGGCTTTCGCGCTGTTTTTTACCTTGGCGATGAGTTTTTCCGTCACGGCCAGGCCTTCTGCAATGTGCGTATCAATCACATCGGTACCGAATTCGTTAATTAAATCCAGGAGTATTTCGAAAGACTGGATAAGTTCCAGCAGGTCAAAAAGCGCTTTTTGATCGGAGCGCGAGGGAGAGGCGCGCCTTAGGGCTGCCTGATTAACAATCCACTCGAGATTGGTTTTGATGGCTTCTACCTGATTGTAGCTATACATATGCCATAGGCTTAAATCCTCATTTCAAGATTGTATGGGAGAGATATCGTAACGCTTCGCGGTGAAAGCGAGTCTACATGCAGTCGGGGCGAGCTGAAGAAAGGAGAGTGGGAGACTTAATTATGGAATAGTTCGCGTGCTTAGCAAGTCAATTGTTGCGCAAACGGATAAATAAACGCGCGAAAGAGAGGGCATCGGTGTTTAATCCCTTCATTTCGCGCAAGTTATGCTAACCGGATAACGGAGTCAGGTTTCCCAGGCGTGCGGGGCAAACAGATAACCCTTGTTACGCACGGTTTTAATGCGGTAGGGCTCGGTAGCGTTATCCTGCAGCTTTTTGCGCAGACGCGAAATCGCCACGTCAACGCTGCGGTCCATTCCGTCATAGCTCACGCCACGCAGGTTTTTCAGCAGCGCGTCGCGGTCCATAATTTGCCCTGCGTGCGTTGCCAGCTCCCACAGCAGGTCAAAGTCTGCGGTGGAGAGGGCGATAAGCTCGCCGGAGAGCAGCACCTGGCGGTTAATAGGGTCGATAGACAGCGTACCGAAGCGCATCGCTTTGTGCGGCGTCAGAGACGGCGCGGGCGCTTCGCGTTCGATGCTGGCGTGCTGGCGCAAATGCAGGCGCAGGCGGGCAAGCAGGACGGCAGGCGGTGTGGTTTTCAGAATGTAGTCATTTGCGCCCATCTCCAGCGACAAAATGTGGTTCATATCGCTGTCCAGTGAAGTGAGCAGAACGATAGGGCCCTCCCACCGGGCGCGCAGGTCACGGCAGAGCGTCATGCCGTCTTTGCCTGGCAGCATGATATCCAGCAGCACCAGATCCGGGTTTTCACGGACGACCACCTCTTCGGCACGATCGCCGCGAGGTTCAACAATGACGTCCATATCATGTTTACCCAGATAGGCGGCGATCAGTTGCCCGACCTCGGGTTCGTCTTCAACATAAACAATCTTATTCATACAGCGTCTGTTTTCGTGAAAAAAGCCAACATACACCGCGGAACCTTAACCTTCCATTAATCTTTCAAAATTAACGCCGGTTCCGTTATTCTGGCTCTTAATGTTATTTGATTGTTATAGGAAAAAGTATGGGGCTGGCGATCAAAGCCGCGCTGGGCGCGCTGGTGGTGTTACTGATTGGCATTCTGGCAAAAACGAAAAACTACTACATTGCCGGGCTAATCCCGCTGTTCCCGACCTTTGCGCTGATTGCCCACTATATCGTGGCTTCTGAGCGGGGCACGGAAGCGTTACGCACAACCATCGTGTTTGGCATGTGGTCTATCATTCCGTATTTTCTCTACCTGCTTTCGCTGTGGTATTTCACCGGTTTTCTGCGTCTTCCCCTGGCGCTGAGCGGGGCGGTGGTCTGCTGGGGACTCAGCGCCTGGGTGTTAATTTTCTTCTGGAGCCGCTTTCACTAGCGCAGCGGTCGGCCGCCGTCCACGGCAAAGGTTCTGCCGGTGACGTAGCAGCTGGTGAGCAGATAATCCACAAGATCGATGACCTCTTTCTCGCCCGGGGCGATTTTCATGAGCGACTTATTCAGCGCCTGCTGACGATACTCTGCATCATCGTTTTCGTTAAACAAAATCATCGCCGGGGCGATGGCGTTCACCTTCACCTCGGGCGCGAGCTTGCGGGCAAACGAGCGTGTCATATTATCCAGCGCGGCTTTGCTGGCCGCGTAGGCGATGTGCTTGTCGCTGCCTCGCTCAACCACATAATCGGTAAAGTGAATAATGTCGCCCGCCGCGTGCCCATGGCCGCGGAGCAGATCCTGCAGAGCGTGGTTAAGCAGATAAGGGGCATTGACGTGGACCTGCAGCATGGAGGAGAGCGTTTCGCTGAGTGACGTACCGGGTTTTTCGGCTCGCCATGCGCTGGCGTTATGGATCACGGCGCGCAGTCCCGTCGTGGCGGCTTTTACCTTTTCCGCGAAAGCCAGAATGCCTTCATCAGTCGAAAAATCAGCCTGAATGCAGACCGCCCCGGCTTTGCGTAACCCTTCAATCGACGGGTATTCCGTACGGTAGCTGACAATGACCGGATGGCGAAGGTTGAGAAAGTGATGGGCGAGGGCGAGGCCGATACGGCGGCCTCCACCGGTAATCAGTATTGGGCGAAGCGGTGCATTTCCCATCGTATTCTCCTTTACAGTTCAACAATGGGAAAGGCGATGCTAACCCATTAACATCCAGGTTGCCGGCAGGGCAGCAACCAGTAACAGTCCAATTAATGCCATTTCACGGCGTTTCAGCGCGTTCTCCAGCTGATGCGTGCGGCGGGCGTAGATAAACACCAGCAGACCCGGTGCGTACAGCACCACCGACAGCAGCAGATGCATAGGCCCGGAAGCATACAACAACCACAGGCCGTAAATACAGGCTCCGACACCCACGACATAATGCGCCGGGCGTGTGGCAATTTTTAACAGATACGCACCCACTAAGAAATAGGGTACCAGAATCATCTCCGAGGCGATGGTCAGCAGGGTGTTATAGTCAGAACCTGTGAGCCAGATCAGCACCAGACAGACCTGAACGCTGATGTTGGTCAGCCAGAGCGATGCCGACGGCGCGCTGTTTTGGTTTTGACGGGCGAACAGGCGTGGAAACGCCTTGTGCGTCGCGGCCAGGAACGGCACTTCAGCCGCCATGATGGTCCAGCTCAGGTAAGCGCCGCAGACGGAGACGATCAGCCCTGCGGCAATCACCACGTCGCCCCAGGGACCGAGCATTTTCACCATCAGGCCTGCCATTGACGGGTTACGCATTTCAGCCAGTTCAGGACGCGCCACCACGCCCAGCGACAGCAGCGTCACCAGCAAATAGACCCCCAGCGCGGCCAGTACAGCCAGCAGCGTGGCGCGGCCCACATCGCGTTTATTTCTGGCCCGGGCAGAAACCACGACCGCGCCTTCTACGCCGATGAACACCCACAGGGTAATCAGCATCGTGTTTTTCACCTGCTCCCAGACGGGAACGCCCAGCGCAACGCCGCTAAAATCAAGCTTGAAAACGTCCATACGGAACGCAATAAAGGCCAGAACGATAAACAGGCCGAGCGGAACCAGTTTCGCCAGCGTCGCCACCAGGTTGATGCTGGCGGCCGTTTGTACGCCACGCAACACCAGCCAGTGGACGAACCACAGCAACACCGAGGCGCCCACAATAGACTGCCAGGTATTCCCGTCGCCAAAGAGGCGCAGCTCAGGCGTATCGGTAAAGAAACTGAGCGCCGAGAAGACGATTACAAGATAAGAGACGTTGGCGATAACGGCACACAGCCAGTATCCCCATGCGGAACAGAAGCCAATCAGCTCGCCGAAACCTTCACGCGCATAGGTGAAAATGCCGCCGTCCAGATCGGGGCGAATGCGGGTGAGCAGCAGCATCGCGAAGGCCAGCAGCAGTATGCCGACACCCGTAATGCCCCAGCCAATGATGAGCGCGGAAGGGCTGGCGACGGCGGCCATATTTTGCGGCAAACTGAATACGCCTGCACCCAGCATTGAGCTTAAAACGAGTGCAGTCAGAGCACTCAGGCCAAGTTTCTTTTCCATTGGCTTCCTGTTATGAAAGGTCAAAATCCAGAATAATTATTTCGCTCAGGCGCATAAAAATGGTGGATCACACTAAGGCGCGGGATTTTACGGAGTGTAACGAATGCATGCAATGACGTGAGGCAGAAATTCAAAAAAAGTAACAAAAAAAGGCGGCATTGCGCCGCCTTTCGTAAACGATGTTGTTACTTGTACAGATCGGCGCTGATGGTCACGTTGTTACCACGTTCCTGCCACTGGCGGGTGATGTGGTAGTACTTCGCCCCTTTCTTCGCCGCACGCTTCGCGACCTGGTAAGAGACTTCCGTCATGTTGCCGTAGTTGCCGGTAAACTTGATGCTGTCGAACGGCACCATCTGCGCTGCAGTGGCGTTGTTCAACTCTTCAATTTTGGTACCGTCCGGCAGCGTAACGGAATAACGGCCACCTTTCGTGGACTGCGTTTCGAAGAAACGGCCCACTTCAGCGCTTGGAGCAGCCGTCGTTGCTACGCCTGGAATTTCAACTTTCTTCGCTTCTTCGCCGCCTTTAGCTAGCGCCGCGCGACCTGCTTCTGAATTCGCCGGGATGGCATCCGGGCTCTGCAGAACACGTTTTTTCGCATCTTTTTTATAGATGAACGCGGTAATACGCTGGTTGCCACCCTGGTTAGCATCGACCTGACGCACGATGAAGAAAGAGTAGGCCCCTTTCTCTTTCGCGGCTTTGGTAATGGCATCGTTCACTTCAGGCTGGCTGCGATAGAAGCCCTGAACGGTGACGGTGTCGTAAGGTTCCAACTCAATCGCCTGATCTTTCGGCAGTTCAACAACACCGTTGATCACGCGGTTTTTTGGTGCGTCAGCTTTCGGCGCATTGTCTTTGAACAGCGCAATGGTCACGCGCTGGTTACCGCTGTTGCCGTAATCGGACTGGTCAACCACATAAAACGAGGCCGCTCCGTTTTTATCTGCGGCTTTTGATGCAGCGGCGACGGCGTCGCCAATAGAATTATAACGACCCACAATGACCGTATGGTCAAAAGGTTTTAACGCTGCCGCTTGCTCCGGCGTTAACTCTGTTGCGGCATTCGCAGACAGGGCGGTCGCGGAAAGAAGTGCGGACGCCAGGAGTGTGTTCTTAAGCTTCATAAAAATGATCCTTCGCCTTGCGCAAACCATGTACTGGTATTGTTGTTAATTTGAGACGGTCCCGATTATTGCATTTAAAACCCGTCGCTGTCTGCGCCATTTTTCACTGCCTGTGCTTACTGAATCACCGAATTCGATAACATTTAGTGATGTGTTGAAAAAACACGCGTTTGACAAGTAAAACTGATAAAGCATATGACTTTTACAAGTTAATTTAATGTTAACAAGTTGTTCTCTTATGGCGCTATATCATGTTTTTACCGCTTCGCTTGCGCGTTTTATCGGTTCTGGCAGTAAATTTAAGGTAAATATCACTGTCAGTGACGCCGATCGCTTATTTTTCACAGATAAAGTAAGAAATAGTGTTTTCTGGCGGTAGATCACGGGCGCTATTTTCAGTAGGTTATAGACAGTTTGTTACTGCTTTATTTTCCGGGGTTAATCATCTCTCGTCGCTTGCGCGTATGGCGAAAATTGATACAAACCGCGGGCATTTATCGATAAACCATCATCAAAAACCGATGGAAGGGAAAACTATGCGTATTGGGGTACCAAAAGAACGGTTAGCCAATGAAACCCGCGTAGCGGCAACACCGAAAACGGTGGAGCAACTGCTTAAACTGGGTTTTACGGTCGCGGTTGAAAGCGGCGCGGGCAAACTGGCGAGTTTCGATGACGAGGCCTTTATCCAGGCCGGCGCGGAAGTGGTCGACGGTGCTGACGTCTGGCAGTCGCCGGTGATTCTGAAGGTCAACGCACCGGAAGAGAGTGAGATTGCGCTGCTCAATCCGGGAACGACCCTGGTGAGCTTCATCTGGCCTGCGCAAAACCCGGAGCTGATGGAGAAACTGGCGGCCCGCGGCGTGACCGTGATGGCGATGGACTCCGTACCGCGCATTTCGCGCGCGCAGTCGCTGGATGCCTTAAGCTCCATGGCAAACATTGCCGGCTACCGCGCTATTGTTGAAGCGGCCCACGAGTTTGGTCGCTTCTTTACCGGTCAAATCACCGCCGCGGGTAAAGTCCCTCCGGCGAAAGTGATGGTGATTGGCGCAGGCGTGGCGGGCCTTGCCGCAATCGGTGCGGCAAACAGCCTGGGCGCTATCGTACGCGCCTTTGACACCCGTCCTGAAGTAAAGGAACAGGTCCAGAGTATGGGCGCCGAATTCCTTGAGCTGGATTTCAAGGAAGAAGCAGGCAGCGGCGACGGTTACGCGAAGGTGATGTCCGAAGCCTTTATCAAAGCCGAAATGGAACTCTTCGCCGCCCAGGCGAAAGATGTCGACATTATTGTCACCACCGCGCTTATCCCGGGTAAACCGGCGCCGAAGCTGATTACCCGTGAGATGGTTGACTCCATGAAGCCGGGCAGCGTGATTGTCGACCTGGCCGCTCAAAACGGCGGTAACTGTGAATATACCGTTCCAAATCAGGTAACCACGACCGCTAACGGCGTGAAGGTGATCGGCTATACCGATCTGCCGGGCCGCCTGCCTACGCAGTCTTCTCAATTGTACGGCACCAACCTCGTCAACCTGCTGAAGCTGCTCTGCAAAGAGAAAGACGGCAACGTCACCGTTGATTTCGACGATGTGGTTGTGCGCGGCGTCACGGTGGTTCGTGAAGGTGAAATTACCTGGCCTGCGCCGCCTATTCAGGTTTCTGCTCAGCCTCAGGCGGCAACGAAAGCGGCACCTGAGCCAAAAGAACCCGCCAAACCGGCTTCTCCGTGGCGCAAATACGCGATCATGGCGCTGGTGATTATTCTGTTCGGCTGGCTGGCTGACGTCGCACCAAAAGAGTTCCTCGGCCACTTTACCGTCTTCGCGCTCTCCTGCGTCGTGGGCTACTACGTGGTGTGGAACGTCTCCCATGCGCTGCATACGCCGCTGATGTCGGTAACCAACGCCATCTCGGGGATCATCGTGGTGGGGGCGTTACTGCAGATTGGCCACGGCGGCTGGATCAGCTTCCTGAGCTTTATCGCGGTGCTGATCGCCAGTATCAATATTTTCGGTGGTTTCACCGTGACTCAGCGCATGCTGAAAATGTTTCGTAAAGGCTAAGGGGTAGCATATGTCTGGAGGATTAGTGACAGCCGCATACATTGTTGCTGCAATCCTGTTTATTTTCAGTCTGGCGGGGCTTTCCAAACACGAAACGTCTCAGCAGGGTAATAACTTTGGTATCGCCGGGATGGCGATTGCGCTGATTGCCACCATCTTCGGGCCGGATACCGGCAACGTGGCGTGGATCCTGGTGGCGATGATCATCGGCGGCGCGATTGGTATTCGCCTGGCAAAACGCGTTGAAATGACCGAGATGCCGGAGCTGGTTGCCATTCTGCACAGCTTCGTGGGTCTGGCGGCGGTGCTGGTGGGCTTCAACAGCTACCTGTATCACGAACCGGGCCTGGAACCGATTCTGGTGAATATCCACCTGACGGAAGTGTTCCTCGGTATCTTCATCGGTGCGGTGACCTTCACCGGTTCCATTGTCGCGTTCGGCAAGCTGCGCGGGAAGATCTCCTCTAAACCGCTGATGCTGCCAAACCGTCATAAGCTGAACCTCGCGGCGCTGGTGGTGTCGTTTGTTCTGCTGGTGGTCTTCGTGCGTACCGAAAGCGTGGGCCTGCAGGTACTGGCGTTGCTGGTGATGACCATCATCGCGCTGGCGTTTGGCTGGCACCTGGTGGCGTCCATCGGCGGTGCGGATATGCCGGTGGTTGTCTCGATGCTGAACTCCTACTCCGGTTGGGCGGCAGCGGCGGCAGGCTTTATGCTGAGCAACGACCTGCTGATCGTCACCGGTGCGCTGGTGGGCTCTTCCGGTGCGATCCTGTCTTACATCATGTGTAAGGCGATGAACCGCTCGTTCATCAGCGTTATCGCCGGTGGTTTCGGGACCGATGGGTCTTCTTCCAGTGCGGATGAAGAAGTGGGTGAGCACCGTGAAATTTCTGCGGAAGATACCGCAGACATGCTGAAAAATTCGCACTCCGTGATCATCACTCCGGGCTACGGCATGGCGGTGGCGCAGGCGCAATATCCGGTTGCGGAAATCACCGAGAAGCTGCGCGCGCGCGGCATCAAGGTTCGCTTTGGTATTCACCCGGTGGCAGGGCGTCTGCCGGGCCATATGAACGTGCTGCTGGCGGAAGCGAAAGTGCCTTACGACATCGTGCTGGAAATGGATGAGATCAACGATGATTTCGCCGACACCGACACCGTGCTGGTCATTGGCGCCAACGATACCGTTAACCCTGCGGCACAGGACGACCCGGGTAGCCCAATCGCTGGTATGCCTGTTCTGGAAGTATGGAAGGCGCAGAACGTGATTGTGTTTAAACGCTCCATGAATACCGGCTATGCCGGGGTTCAGAACCCGCTGTTCTTCAAAGAGAACACCCACATGCTGTTCGGCGATGCTAAAGCCAGCGTGGATGCGATTCTGAAAGCGCTGTAAGTTGCGTTAAAACGAAAAAACCGCCTGGTCTTAAAGTGAACCTTCGTGTTCATTAGCTGGCGGCTGACACGCCCTGAGTTCGGTACTGTACCGGAATCAGGGCGAAGCACAGAAAAAGTAGTCTTATATGGGTAATGGCAATAGTAGTCTTTAATCTGGAGCGTCAATACTTCTGCGGTAGGCGAGTTATCGATATAAGGCGTCCATTATTAAATTATATGTATCCTCTCAGCTTTGAGGCCAGAAAGAGCTTTCATGCCGCCACTACGTGATTTATGGGGCTTCTCACGAATATACCCTCTATGAGGGCAGGACGTGCGAATTCCGGTTCACTTACCCATTCACATCATAGATTACAGATAACCCTATAAGGACTTTGTTGAATAAATCGAACTTTTGCTGAGTTGAAGGATCAGATCACGCATCTTCCCGACAACGCAGACCGTTCCGTGGCAAAGCAAAAGTTCAAAATCACCAACTGGCCCACCTACAATAAAGCCCTCATCAACCGTGGCTCCATAACTTTCTGGCTGGATGAGGAAGCTATTCAGGCCTGGTATGAGTCGGCAACGCCTTCATCACGGGGAAGACCTCAGCGCTATTCTGATCTCGCCATCACCACCGTTCTGGTCATTAAACGCGTGTTCAGGTTGACCCTGCGGGCTGCACAGGGTTTTATTGATTCCATTTTTACACTGATGAATGTTCCGTTGCGCTGCCCGGATTACACCAGTGTCAGCAAGCGCGCAAAGTCGGTTAATGTCAGTTTCAAAACGTTCACCCGGGGTGAAATCGCGCATCTGGTGATTGATTCCACCGGGCTGAAGGTCTTTGGTGAAGGCGAATGGAAAGTCAAAAAACACGGCAAAGAACGCCGTCGTATATGGCGAAAGTTGCATCTGGCAGTTGACAGCAAAACACATGAAATCATCTGTGCAGACCTGTCGCTGAACAATGTGACGGACTCAGAAGCCTTCCCGGGTCTTATCCGGCAGACTCACAGAAAAATCAGGGCAGCATCGGCAGACGGCGCTTACGACACCCGGCTCTGTCACGATGAACTGCGGCGTAAGAAAATCAGCGCCCTTATCCCTCCCCGAAAAGGTGCGGGTTACTGGCCCGGTGAATATGCAGACCGTAACCGTGCAGTGGCTAATCAGCGAATGACCGGGAGTAATGCGCGGTGGAAATGGACAACAGATTACAACCGTCGCTCGATAGCGGAAACGGCGATGTACCGGGTAAAACAGCTGTTCGGGGGTTCACTGACGCTGCGTGACTACGATGGTCAGGTTGCGGAGGCTATGGCCCTGGTACGAGCGCTGAACAAAATGACGAAAGCAGGTATGCCTGAAAGCGTGCGTATTGCCTGAAAACACAACCCGCTACGGGGGAGACTTACCCGAAATCTGATTTATTCAACAAAGCCCCCTATAAGCTGTTAGGGTGCTAAGTTTTCTACTCCAGTTACAGGTTTTTTGTAAAAATCATCATATTGATTAGCTAAAATCTACCCTAACCATGCTATGCAACCAACCGATGTGCTTCTTTTCGAGGCGTGCTGGCTATCTGGCATGTTTCTTACGTTATGATCCAGACGTCCTTAACAGCTAAGTCATTTATGGCAGGGCCAGGTATTGTGACAATCCTAAGATTATCAGTTTTGCGATAAATTCCAGTTGTACCGGTAGTTATCAGGTAACAGACCTGTTCACCACTCATTAATAGTACAGATCGTCTTATTTTCGAAATGGGCCAGGATGCTTCGAAAGATGAGAGATTTTCCGACAAAGGCTTAGCATAAAGGAATGTTTGATTTAAACACATTTCAGCAATTATTTTGTTATCTATTAGATATGTGTCCGATTATTTTTTACAGTATGATTTATTTATCCAATGTGGCTGATGGGGGGCATTAAATTTTCACCGCTAATTTATTTATAAAGTTTTTTCCTCTCGTTATGAAGAAAAGTGCCCTTTCCGAAGCGCTGCCAATATGTGCACAATTATTCTTCTGGATATAATGCAGCGGTCATCGATATAGCGCATAACGGATGTCTGTTGAGATCCGCGTAAGCAATGTCGATATAAACAGGCTGAAAGAGACATCAGAACGAATGTAAGAGCTTTCTGTGATCCGTTTATCTTTCTGATACTACTGGTTTTTTTAGAGTCAGTTTCCTTGTGAAAGCCCCTGTTGAGGGGATAATCATCAGCCATGAATTAGTATTTCCCAAACAACTAAAGCCGAAAATAAAGGAAGCCTTATCAACATCAAAAGTAAGTCTATCTTTGGACTTTTAAGAAGTTGATGCCATTTTTTACCCTGTATAGAATTATTTCACCCGTGAAAGGGCTATTTAATATTTTAAAATGAATGACTTCGTCAAGTTTTTGATGGGGCTGTTCTCACTTATATGAAAAGGATTGATTCTATAATGAAAGTAAAATTAACGGCCGCAGCGATTATTTCTGCTTTTAGTCTGGCGGCTATTTCAGCTCACGCTGATGATGGGAAAATTAACTTCATCGGAAAAATTACTGATGACGCTTGTACTGTCACTAATACAGTATCTAACCCACTGTCAGTGACTTTGGGAACCGTATCCAGTAAAGCCTTTGATGGAAGCGATACTGCGGCTCCGACTGATTTTAAAATCGAACTGACCAGTTGCCCTGACAGCGCCAAAACAGCTGCCGTAAAATTTGACGGTACCGCTGCTAATAATGACAGCACTGCGCTGCAGTTGACTCAGGAAGACGGCGTCGCTACCGGCGTGGGCATTCAGATCACCGATGCGAAGAACACAGTGGTTCCGCTTCATGCGGCGTCTTCCTCCTATGACCTGAAAACCGGTGCCAACAGCCTGGCATTTACCGCGCGCTATCTGAAGGTCGGTTCCGCAGTGACCTCCGGTCCGGCGAACAGCACTACTAACTTTACTATCGTTTACAACTAAGTTCTTCCTGCCTTTCACGAATTTCGTGATGGGTTGGGGTAATACAGGCCGGTGAAACCGGCCTGATTTTTCCCGGAGTTAACCCGCAAATGAAAACCTGGATCAAAATACTTTCCCTTCCACTGTTCCTTTCTTGCAGCCTTGCCCAGGCGGTCGAGGCTGGTGGCGTGACTATTGGCGGTACGCGACTCATTTATGAGGGAAGTAAGAAGGAGGCTTCACTGAACGTCACCAACTCGGATGTCAGCCCCTATCTCATACAGTCCTGGGCCGAAACCCAAAATGGTGGCGCTGATAAAGCCCCTTTTATCGTGACGCCGCCACTATTCCGTCTTGAAGCTAACCAGCAGAACACGCTTCGCGTCGTTCGTACAGGTGGCAATTTGCCTGAAGACCGCGAGTCGCTTTACTGGCTGAACGTTAAATCTATTCCCGCCGGAGTGAAAAAAGAGAGCGGCAACACGCTGCAAATCGCTGTAAAAAGCCGCATTAAGCTGATTTATCGTCCGCAATCGTTGCTTAAAGGGTCGCCGGAAAAAGAGAACGGCAAGATCAGTTGGACGCTAAATGGGAATCGTCTGACCGTGAACAATGCCTCTGCTTACTACATGAATTTCCAGGAAGTAAAAGTTGGCGGGCGTGAAGTAAAAGAAGCCACTTATGTCGCTCCTATGAGCAGCACCAGTTTCCCTGTTCCGGCAGGTGCAGCAGGTAATATCACCTGGAAGCTGATTACCGATTACGGCGGTACGGGCCCGGAACATGGCCAGGGTCATTAAGGATAGTGCAATGCATTTTACAGGAAGTCGGGCAGCGCTAGCTTCCCGTAGTAACGGAGCCATAAATGAATAATGAAAACAGTCGCCGTATGCGTTTAAGACCGGTCGCTTATTTTATTGCCACTCAACTCGCGATGACCGGAATTATTACGACTACTGCCCACGCCAGAGACTACTTTAACCCGGAACTGCTCGAACTGGGCGCGCCGGGCCAAAAACCGGTTGATCTGTCTGCCTTTGAAAATAAAGGCGGACAACTTCCGGGCACCTACCGCGTGGATATTTATCTGAATAACAATCAGATGGAAACCCGCAACGTTGAATTTCGTATGGTTAAAAGCGCTGACGGTCAGGAAACGTTGCAACCGTGCCTCGCTGTTAACGATCTGGAAACCTGGGGCGTGCTGGTTAAAAAATTCCCGTTGCTTGGCAAAGCAGGAAGTGATTGCGCCAATATCTCCGCAGTGCCCCAGGCCAACACTGAATTTCGCTTTGACAAACAGCAATTGCTGCTTACATTCCCGCAATCGGCGGTCACCAACTCCGCTCGCGGCTGGGTGGACCCTAAACAGTGGGATGAAGGGATCACTGCGCTATTACTAAATTACAGCGCGAGCGGCTCCAGTAATTATGCGAAGAGCGGGCAGGGCTATGACGGCAACAATCAATATGTCAATTTGCGCCCGGGGCTAAATATGGGTTCATGGCGTCTGCGCAATTATACCACCTGGAATCGTAGCTCGACCGGAGGTCCGGGAGGTGAGACGGATAGCCACTGGGATACGGTTTATACCTATTTGCAACGTGACATCATTCCTTTAAAGGCCCAGCTTACCGCGGGTGACAGCAGTACTGGGGCTGATGTTTTTGATAGCATTTCGTACCGTGGTATAGAGTTGGCTTCTGACGACGAGATGTTACCGGACAGTTTACGTGGCTACGCGCCAGTTGTTCGAGGCATTGCGCGAACCAACGCGCAGGTCACCATTCGTCAGAACGGCTACATCATTTATCAGACCTCTGTTTCACCGGGGGCTTTTGAAATAAACGACATGTACCCTACTGGCGGGTCAGGCGATCTGTACGTCACGATCAAAGAGTCCGATGGAAGCGAACAGCAAATGGTGGTGCCGTTCGCATCGCTGCCAGTCCTTCAACGTGAAGGTCGGTTCAAATTTAGCCTGATGAGCGGGGTTTATCGCTCTTATGACAACAGCGTGGATGAAACTCCTCTGAGTGAAGGCACGGCCATATACGGTCTTCCTGCCGGTTTTACAGCCTATGGCGGTGGTCAGTTCGCCAGTCCTTACCAGTCGGTGGCGCTGGGGCTGGGTAAAAACATGGGGGATATCGGCGCGCTTTCTGTTGATGTGACCCAGGCCTGGTCGACCATGAAGGATCAACCGAAAGAAAGCGGTCAGTCCTGGCGCGTGCGTTACAGCAAAAACATTGTTGATACCGGCACCAACTTCACTATCGCCGGCTACCGCTACGCGACAGCTGGCTACTGGGGCATGCAGGAGGTACTGGATACCTATACCAGCGGCAACAGCTATCCACTGATTGAACGCCGTCGCAACCGCGCGGAGCTAAGCGTGTCACAGGATTTGTGGGAAGATGCGGGCAACATGGGGCTGACGGCGGTACGCGAGGATTACTGGAATACTGACCGGCGCATGGAATCGTATGGTGTTAGCTATAACAACTCCTGGAACAGCATTAGCTATAACCTGAGCTACACCTACAACCGTAACTCTACGGCGAATTACGGATCGGAGGACGGTGGACGTATTTACGATAATGACCAGCTCTTCTCCATGAGCATTAGCGTACCGATGAGCCTGCTGCTTGGTCAGTCTCGCAATGAGTACGTTAACTATATGGTCAATACCAGCAAAAAAGGCAACACCAACCACAGCGTCAGCGTGGGCGGGACGACGCTTGAGCAAAACAACCTGAGCTGGAGCGTGCAGGAAGGTTACGGCACCAAAGGCCAGGGCAACAGCGGCAGTGCCAACGCTGACTGGCGCTCAACCTATGGCGAGCTGACGGCGGGTTATGGCTACGACCAGTACAGTGAACGTATGAACTACGGCGTGCAGGGCGGCGTATTGGTGCATGAAAATGGCGTTACATTGGGCCAGCCGATGAGCGAAACCGTAGCGCTGGTGGCGGCGCCAGGCGCGAAGGGGGTAAATGTCTCCTCGCAAACCGGCGTGCGCACGGACTTCCGTGGTTACGCGTTGGTACCTTACGTCAGCCCGTACCGTAAAAACGACATTACACTGGATACCCAGTCCTTTGGCGATGATACCGAAGTGGCTATTACCAACCAGACGGTGATCCCGACTCGTGGTGCGGTAGTACGAGCCAATTATAAGGCCAGCGTGGGTTATCGCGCATTAATGAGCTTAAAACTAGCCAACGGGGAAAATGTGCCGTTTGGGGCAATGGCTACTGTCAAAGATTCGAAAGATTCGCCAGGTTATATCGTTGGGGATAACGGACAGGTTTATCTGACGGGGTTAGATGCACAAGGTTCGTTACTTATCAAATGGGGTAATGGTTCAAATGAACAGTGCCAAGCCTCATATTCAATTCCTGATAGCCATGCAGCTGTGACTATTTTAACTGAATTATGCCGTTAGATAAATGAAAGTACAAGGTAATAGCATGCACAGTAAAATTATTATTAATCGAATCGGTGGGTTCGCTAAGTTTATACGTACCATTTTAGTCTTTATGATTTTTATTATGGGGTATAGTAAGTTTTCATGGGGTTGTTCTGCTGCTCAGGCAATAGTAACACCTCCGGCTATGATTAGTATTGATACTGCACTTCCTGTTGGAACAGTATTAGCTAGTGCAACACTTTCATGGCCATCTGTACCTATTCCTTACGATGGTTGTACTAAAAGTTTAGGCGGTACTTACACGTGGAAAATGTTTGGTGAAGGTGAGGCAAATGGCAACTATTATGCTACAAGCATACCGGGAGTATCTTACAGGATAAAAATCAACGGTTGGCCAAGTAATTTTAATGGTTATTTTCCAGTAACAACTACTTATCCTTATAATTCTGGCAGTACGTATGTTGCAGGCGGAAGTGTATATTTTGAACTGATAAAAACAGGGGCGACAGTAATTCCGACAGATCTATTGCCGCAACCATTAGGGCATGTCACTGTTGATGGAAAGGCATTTTATGATATCGTCTTGCTTCAGGCTATACCTATAAAACCGACTAATCCTGCATGTACGGTAACTAAATCGGTTATACCTGTAACGCTTGCATCAGTGACATCTGGTAAGCTTAAGGGTACAGGAACAACGTACGGTGATACGACGTTCAATATTTCGCTTAATTGTAAAAGCGCCTCAAATATTTCGTTGTCATTTACCGGTTCTGCTATGGTGGATAATGCCAATGGCGTATTTTTAAATAATGATAGCATAACGGGTTCAAGCGTCGGCGTTCAGATTTTGGATCGAGAGGGTAACCCAGTATCTGCTTCAGTGGGAGAATTAACGACGATCGGCGAATTAAATGGTGATCTGAGTTATCCCATGACTGCGCGCTATTATTCTCTTGTTGATACTGTTCCTGCGGGGGATGTCGTATCTACTGTATATGCAACAATTGTTTATAATTGATTGTCGTTAATTTCAAGTTAAAAGATTTTTTTAATCTTCTTTTAAAGAGTCGAGAGTATGAATATTAATGTTTTTAGATTAACTGTTGCAATAATTACAGCTTCACTGTTGTTAACTGCCAACGCTTCCGACACAACCATCAATATCACTGGTAAAGTCACAGCCGCTGCCTGCACCACTGGCGTAGGTTCAACTTATAACATCGACCTCGGTCAGGAGATTTCTGCAGCGACGCTAAATGCCGCCGGTGCTGCTTCCACGTATGTTACTAAAGACATAGTATTAAGCGATTGTCCCGCGGGAACGACATCGGTGACGGCGACATTTGACGGCACCAAAGATAGTGGCAGCGACACCATGTACGCTAACGCGACCGGAGAAGGTTACGCGACTAACGTCGCCGTAGAGCTGCAGAACAAAACGGCGGGCACGGACGTCGGTAAAGGCGCCACCATGACGGTAGATGTAGACGCGAGTAAAAATGCGACCTTTCCGCTGCAGGCGCGCGCTTACAGCAAAAGCGGGGGGACTACTCCAGGAAATATCAGCACCACGGTGTTGATGAACTTTACCTATAACTGATAAGGCAAGGATAAAAGGCAGGGGAGCCATTATGCAAAAACACCACCTTCGTCAGGCCTTATTTTTGGTTATGATCGCTTTGTCGACAGGCGAAGCGCTGGCGGCTGATGTGAATATTACCGGCAAAGTTATTGCTGCGGCGTGTTCTGTCAGCACTAGCCTGAGCAGCGGCCAGCAGGTTGATCTGGGTACATTAGGCAGAACGAAGTTTCAGTTCGCTAACGATGCAGGCGAGTGGCAGAGTTTCTCGCTGCTGCTCAATAACTGCCCGGAAGGAACGAAACGCAGCACGGTAACCTTCACCGGCACTGCGGATGAGAACGACGCGACGCTCTTTGCCAACACGGAGCCTGAGACCAGTGCCGCCAAAAATATTGCTATTGAAATGGCGAAAGATGCCGATCACAGCGTGGTGTTGTCAAACAACAGCACTATGACGGTGGATGTTGATACCACTGGCAAAAGCGCCACGTTTCCGCTTGCGGCGCGGATGTACACGTCCGTGGGTGGTGTACAGCCTGGCACAGTTACCAGTACTGTGTTGGTTAACTTTACCTACCAATAAACGACCAGAATATCATTCTGTATGCGTTGTTGCGTGAGATGAAAGTTCACAACCAACAGTGATATTGTTTGTGCGTTGTACATAGTTAAACGGCAGGGGAAACACTGCCGTTTTTTCACGTTAATCGTCTTCCGGATCGTCCAGCTCAACCGGCGTCTGGTAATCATCCGGCTTAATGACCAGCAGGTCGCAGCGCAGATGGTCGATCACCTGTTCGGCGGTGTTGCCGAGGAAGGCGGCAGAAATACCGGTCCGGCCAATGGTGCCCAGCACCACAATCCCCGCCTGCAGGTGTTCCGCCAGATCCGGGATGACCTCTTCAGGCAGCCCTTTTTCCACGTGAGTCATTTTCTCATCAATGCTGAATTTCTGGCGCAGCGTTTTCATGGCCAGCAGATGCTGACCGCGGATCGCGTCGTTGTACACGCTCGGGTCAAATTCAGGCAGCTCAATGGCGATATTGATCGGCGTGACCGGATAGGCGCCAACCAGATGCACTTCGGTATGATTCACCTGGTCGGCAAGCTGGATGGTCTCCTTCACCAGCTTCTCGTTCAGCGAGTTGTGGTAATCCTCTTCGCTCGCGAGGTTTACCGCCACAACGGCTTTCCCGCCTTCAGGCCACGGCTGGTCTTTCACCATCCAGACCGGGCAAGGACATTTGCGCAGCAGGTGCCAGTCGGTCGGGGTGAAGATCACGGACTCCAGCTTGTCGTGCTGGTGCGCCATCTTCAGCAGCAGGTCGTGCCCACCGGCGACAATTTCCTGGATGATGGCTTCGAAAGGTCGGTTATGCCAGACCACTTTAATATCAATGGGCACACCCGCTTCCAGGTAATACTTCGCCTGTTCACGGATCCACGCGGTACGCTGGCTGATGACGCCCTGACGCATAGCGGTGCGCTCGTCAGGCGACAGAAGGGTGGTCATCTCATACGAGAAGTCATAGATCGGCAAAAACGCTTTGATTTTGCCACCAATCCGTTGATGTAAATACACAGCACGTCGTAATGCCGGCTGATCGTCCTGATTCGGATCGATAGCTACCAGCATGTTTTGATACTTGGCCATACAGGTCTCCTTACTACTGTCACCACAGTCTGTAATTAAAAGAGTAACCTATATATCCTGAATGAAACAGAGGGGAGGTTTTGCCAGATCAATAATTCATGAAAATTTATCAGAGGAAAAGCACCGTCGTCGTCACCGCGATAAACGCAATAAACAGCAGCACCATCACCGCTATTGCAAAGGTCGTGGAGTCCTGAACGTAGGTTTTTTCCTCCCCCTTCATTGGGCCGACAAGCATGATCCAGATGAAGAGAAAGGTCACAGAGGCAATCACGACTGAAACGAAAAACAAACTTTCTCTCAATTCATAACCTCAACGAGAACCTTTTGGGTGCTGTGTGGGGACGTGCTACGGTGAAAATATCTTGAAACGGGAGTGATTATACCAGACCAATAAATCACAAGAATTTATCAGTCTGGTCATCAACATGCGGAGAGTTACGCTACGTTGCGGGCGTGCCCGGCAAGAACGGCCAGCGCCTCACCGTTTTCGATAGTGATGTATTTACCTTTAACGGCCAGCATCCCGCTTTTCTGGAAACGGCCCAGCAGACGGCTGATGGTTTCCACGGTCAGGCCCAGGTAGTTACCGATATCGCCACGCGTCATCGTCAGACGGAACTCACGCGGCGAGAAGCCACGCTCGGCGAAGCGGCGGGAGAGGTTGTAGATAAACGCGGCCAGGCGCTCTTCTGCGTTCTTTTTAGAAAGCAGCAGAATCATGTCCTGATCGCCTTTGATCTCACCGCTCATCAGACGCATCATCTGCTGACGCAGGTTAGGCATCTTACCGGACAGATCGTCCAGAGTTTCAAACGGGATTTCGCAAACCATTGAGGTTTCGAGTGCCTGAGCAAAGCTCGGGTGATGGCCCGTGCCGATGGCATCAAAGCCCACCAGGTCGCCCGCCAGATGGAAGCCGGTGATCTGCTCATCACCCTGTTCGGTGATGGTGTAGCTCTTGATGGTGCCAGAACGGATAGCATAGAGCGATTTCAGTTCGTCTCCCGCTTTAAACAGCGTCTGCCCTTTCTGAATAGGCTTTTTGCGCTCGATGATATTATCAAGCTGATCGAGTTCATGCTCATTCAGGGTAAACGGGATACAGAGCTGGCTGATGCTGCAATCCTGGCAATGGATAGCACAACCGCCAGACTGAATGCGTCGTATAATTCGCTTTTCCGGGATCATAGGTTTGCTCAAGCCTTAATTGATATTGGTCAATTTTAACATCTTTTTGGTAAGTACGTAAGCCTGACAAACCCTCAATAAGGACAAGAGACGGCAACGTGTCGCCATCTTCTTGAAATTCCACAGCTTGATTATGGATTTTTAGCCTAACCGGTAGAAAATTAAGCACAAAAAGCCTGGAAGCTAGAGCAGGAGATACCCTTCGTGACGCAGCAGCCACTCTTTGCGCTGCACGCCGCCGGCATAGCCTGTCATGGTACCGTTGCGGCCAATGACGCGATGGCAGGGCACCACGATGCTGACCGGGTTAGAGCCGTTAGCGGCACCCACCGCGCGTGCGGCGCCTGCGCGGCCTAGCTGTTCCGCGAGCTGGCCGTAATGCATGACCTGCCCGCAGGGAATGGACCGCAGCGCCTGCCACACTTCGCGCTGAAAAGGCGTGCCTGCCGTGGCGGTCGGCAGAGTATCGATGATGCTGAGATCGCCTTCGAAGTAGGCCGCAAGCTTGTCGCTCAGCCCGCCCGGGTTGGTGGCGCGGATACGTTCATACCCCTGTGAGCGGTAGTGAACATGGAGCAGTTCTTCCATGCGGTCGCTGTGCTCTTCCCATTCGACGGCGCGCAGGCAGAACTGCTCGTCCGCGATCACCCACAGCGGCCCGAGCGGCGTCGCAATCTTATCTTCGAGTAATCTCAGCATCCTCATTCCTTTAGTTCAGCCTCGGGTAAATCCCCGGCCCAATCGGCAGGCCGACAAGATACCATGCCACCAGCATCACCAGCCATACCCCTAAAAAGATAAGCGGGTAGGGTAAAACCAGCGAATAGTAGGTACCCAGTTTGGCCTCGGGTTTATAGCGCTGCAGGAAGCCTAAAAACAGCGGAACAAACGGCGAAACCGGCGCCAGCGGAATCACCGAGGAGTCCGCGATGCGGAACAGGATCTGGGCAAATGCAGGATGAAAACCCAGCATCATAAACATCGGCACGAAGATGGGGGCCAGAATCGACCAGATGGCGGAGCCGCTGGCGATAAACATGCACAGCAGGGATGACAGCAGCGCCAGGCCGACAAACGCCGGTACGCCGCTTAGCCCGGCCGCCTCCAGCGCGTCGGTCAGGCCCACTGCCATAAACTTGCCCATGTTGCTCCAGTTAAACATCGCCACAAACTGCGCCAGCGGGAACACCATCACGATAAAGCCCGCCATCTCCTTCATCGGCTCGATCATCAGCTGCGGCAGATCGCCCTGGTGGCGGATTTTGCCGGTCGCGATACCGTAGGCGAGCGAGACGACAAAGAAAAACAGAATAATCAGCGGCACGATGCCCTGAATAAACGGCGAGGGCAGGACGGTATGTTTAACCGGATCGCGCAATATGCCGTTTTCCGGCACCACCATCAGCGCCACCAGCGCGATAAAGGCCAGCGAGACCACGCCCGCCACGCGCAGGCCGAAGCGCTGCTCTTTGCTCAGGGTCTCCAGCTTTTCATCGCTACGGCCTTCCCATTTACCCAGCCGCGGCTCGATGATTTTATCGGTAATCAGCCCGCCGACAATCGTCAGGACAATCACCGAGCTGGCCATAAAGTACCAGTTGTCGATCACGCTGACGTGCATTGCCGCATCGATGGTCTTTGCCGCCTCCGTGCTGATGCCAGAGAGCAGCACGTCGGTGGTGACGATTAGCAGGTTGGCGGTAAATCCACAGCCCACGCCCGCAATCGCCGACAGCAGGCCCGCCACGGGGTGACGCCCGACGGCGAGGAAAATCAGCGCCCCCATCGGCGGCATGATCACCAGCGCGGCGTCGGAGGAGATATGGCTGAAGAAGGCGATAAACAGCACCATATAGCTGGCGTAACGCGCGCTGACGTGGGAAGCCATCTTCACCATTAATGCAGGCAACAAGCCCACGCGTTCAGCCAGCCCGGCGCCCAGCACCAGCGCCAGAATGGCGCCCAGCGGGGCGAAGCCGCTGAAGTTTTTGATGACGTTGGGTAAAAACCAGTGCAGCCCGTCAACGCTGAGCAGGTTTTTTACCGCCACCAGGCTGCCGTCGGCCGGGCTGCGCACGCTCACGTCAAAGGCGGAGAGCACGGCGGTGGCGACCATTAAAATCACAATCAGATAGATAAACAGCAGGAAAGGGTGCGGCACTTTATTGCCGATCCTTTCAACCCAGCCATAGAGCTTACCGGATGGGGAATGCGAAGGTATGGAAGACATACTCATGGGCGTTCCTCGGGAGTGTTGTTGTGTTGTGTTTTTTTATTTTAAAGGTGACGGTGTCACGCCCTGTGGGATCGGACACACGTACGGTTTTTCTTGTATTTGTTGTTCGAACTCTTCACGGCATTTTTTCAGCAGCGCCGCGTCCTGCAGCAGGTTAAGCGCGGTTGCGCCCATCACTTTTCCGGCCAGCAGCATGCCTTTGTGGGCAATGGAGGTACGTCCCTGCGCCACCAGCTGCCAGGTGTGCAGCGGCGTGCCGACGGTAAAGCAGGGGCTGAAGCACTGGGCGACCGGCATTTTCCAGCTGACGTCGCCCACGTCGGTTGAACCCGCCAGCACGTTGTCGGTGATGGCGTAAGGCGCGACTTCATCCACCAGCAGCGTCTCCTGATGACGCCGGGCAAAGGCTTTACCCGCATCACCGCCCGTCGCGGCAATATTTTTCAGACTGTTTTGCAGATCGTTGGGCGTCAGGGTGGCGCGGATCTCGCGGGCGAAGGCGCGTTCTTCCTCCGTCCAGAGCGGCGTGCCGTAGTGCTGCAGGGCGCGATACATCGCCGCCTCGAGCGTGCGGTTTGGCAGGTAGCTGGAGCAGGCTTTATCAAAGCGACACTCAACGGTGGTTTCGGTCATCATCGCCGCGCCCTGGGCGATTTTATCGATGCGTTCGTAGATCTGCTGCGCATCGGCCATCTCCGGGGCGCGGATCAGGTACAGCACCTCAGCCTGCGCCTGCACCACGTTGGGTGAAATCCCGCCGGTATCGGTAATGGCGTAATGGACGCGCGCTTTCTCAATGATGTGTTCGTTGAGGAAGTTGGTGCCGGTAGTCATCAGCGTCACGGCGTCCAGCGCGCTGCGCCCCAGATGAGGGGAGTTGGCCGCATGCGCCGCCACGCCGTGAAAACGCCAGGCTGCCTGAATATTCGCCAGCGTGCTGACGTTAAACATCCCGGCGAAGGCTTCCGGGTGCCAGGTGACGGCGGCATCGACGTCATCAAACAGACCTTCGCGCACCATAAAGGTTTTCCCGGAGCCACCTTCCTCGCCGGGACAGCCATAAAAACGCACCGTTCCGCTGCCGCCGTGCTGCTCCAGCCAGCTTTTCACCGCCACCGCGCCCGCAAGCGCCGCGGTGCCTAAGAGGTTATGCCCGCAGCCGTGGCCGTTGGCCCCCGGCGTGGCGGATTGCGCCGTCGCGCAGTGCGCCTGCTGGCTTAGCCCGGCCAGCGCGTCGTATTCGCCCAGCAGGGCAATGACCGGTTTCCCGCTGCCGAAGCTGGCGATAAAGGCATTTGGAATACCGCCGGCCTCGCGCGTCAGCGTGAAGCCCTCGGCCTCCAGCTCGCTGGCCAGCCGTTCGGCGGACCAGAACTCTTCGAAGCGGGTTTCAGGACGATCCCAGATCGCGTCGGCAATATCGGTTAACGTCCGACATCGCGTGTCGATCGCATCGGCAATAAAAGCGTAGTTCTCCTGCATTACACACCTCGCGTCCACGGGAAATTGAGCGCAGTTCGCGCCAGCGTTTCAATGGCAATCGCCATGACCTGCTCATCGAAGTCGAATTTTTCGTTGTGATGTCCGGCGCTCAAATCCGTGCCGAACACCATATAGGACGCCATGCCGCCGTTCTCCTGCACGCGGGCCATCATCAGCGTGGCGTCTTCGGAACCCGCTGGCGCCTTCACCTTATCGATGGCGTGAATAATCCCGGAAACCCGGCTCGCCTGTTCGCGCAGATAATCCACCCACGCCGGTGTCGGCGCGCTGGAGGTTGCGGCGCCCATCAGGCGCATCTCGGCGCTCACGCCGTAGAGCGCCGCTGCGCCGGTAATAACCGCCTGCGCGCGTTCAAAGACATACTGATTAATCGCTTCGCTTTCGCCGCGCGTTTCAACCTTTATCAGGGCATTCGCGGGCACCACGTTGCGTCCGCTGCCCGCCTGCATCACTCCGACGTTCACCCGAGAGGCGCCGTCGCTGTGCGGGGCGATGCTGTGCAGGGCGAGGGCGGCCTGCGCGGCGGCGAGCAGGGCGTTACGTCCGTCCTCCGGTTTACCGCCCGCGTGTGCGGCAACGCCGGTAAAGTTCACGTCAAACTTGGTGGTGGCCATAAAGTTATCGCTGCCACAAATCACCGTTCCGGCAGGGACGCCGGTACCAATATGGATGGCCGTGAAATAGTCCACGTCGTCCAGCGCCCCGGCGGCAACCATGGCGCGCGCGCCGCGGGTGCCTTCTTCGGCAGGCTGGAAGATCAGCTTGATGGTGCCGTTGAGCTGCGCGTCATTCTGCTTAAGCACCTGCGCCAGCCCCAGACCAATAGCGGTGTGGCCGTCGTGCGCGCAGGCGTGCATCATGCCCGCGTTGCAGGAGGCAAACCCGTCGCGGAACGGGCGATGGCTTTCATCCAGCGCTTCGCTTAAATCAAGGGCATCCATGTCGACGCGAAACGCCAGGGTCGGTCCAGGACGTCCGGTATTGAGGGTCGCCACAATGCCGGTAAACCCGCCCTCAAACGGCGCCAGCCATTTCTCTGGCGCGCCCTGCGCCTGCGCGCGGGCAAACTCTTGCGCCAGGGTAGCGGCATCGGGCAGCCCCATCCGGCTTTCGGCATCGACGACGTCGCGGCCCATCGCCAGTTCGTAACCCAGCGAATCGAGGATTTCCGCGACTTTCGCGGCCGTTCGAAACTCTACCCAGCCGGATTCCGCGAAATAGTGAAAATCGCGACGCCATGCGCTCAGCTGCGGGGATAATGTCTGGATGTACTGCGCCAGTGTGTCCATATCTGTTCCTGTCATCATTAAAATATGTGAACTGCTTCACGCTGTGATAGTTTTTACTTATCACTAACCGATTTTTCACAGTTTTAACCGTTCAGGAATTACCCTCGCACATCCCTTTCCATTAAAGTAGATGACAGTTTCTTTACTCTGATAAACAACGGTTATCGGTCGGGTTATGACATTCCAGATTAAATTTCATCAAATCCGGGCGTTTGTTGAGGTTGCGCGTCAGGGCAGCATTCGCGGTGCCAGCAGGACGCTGAATCTTTCCCAGCCGGCGCTGACCAAATCCATCAAAGAGCTGGAGGAGGGCATGGCGGCGCAGCTTTTCGTGCGCAGGAGTAAAGGCGTCGCGTTGACCGAATGCGGTGAGGGCTTTTACCAGCGCGCCAGGTTGATTCTGGAAGAGCTGCGCGCGGCGCAGGATGATATCCGTCAGCGGCAGGGGGAGCTGGCCGGGCAGATCAACATCGGGATGGGGGCCAGCGTTTCACGCACGCTGATGCCCGCCGTTATCACCCGCTTTCATGCGCAGCATCCGCAGGTCAAGGTGCGGATTATGGAAGGGCAGCTGGTGTCGATGATCAATGAATTACGCCAGGGCGAGCTGGACTTCACCATCAATACCTATTATCAGGGACCTTACGACCAGGAATTTACGTTTGAAAAGCTCTTCGAAAAACCGTTTGCGGTATTTTGTCGGGAAGGTCACCCGGCAATGGGGGCAACTTCAATTAATGAACTTCTGCATTATAACTGGACAATGCCGACGCCGCGGGGAAGTTATTATAAGCAATTAGAGGAGGTATTTAGCGATCGTTCGCAAATACCGCGAATTGGTGTGGTTTGCGAAACATTTTCTTCCTGTATTAGCCTGGTCGCGCAAAGTGATTTTTTAAGCATATTGCCGCAGGAGCTAGGCTGTGACCCGCTGCTGGCACACCGTCTGGTCATGCTGCCGGTTGTCGAATCGCTTCCTAAAGCAACCTATTATTTAATTCAGCGTCGTGATTCACGTCAGACTCCCCTTGCTGAGTCATTAATTACGCAGTTCAGAAGGGAGGTGAGGAAAATAGTCGTCGCGTGAAATACAGATTAAAAAAACAGGATCTGCCCGACATCAGACAGACCCTATAGTACACACAGCAGTACGTCCTTTCGCCAATCCTGAGTATTATTTCCATGAGGCAGGTATATTTAGGTATAACACCTTTCCCGAAAAATGAAAGGCGGGCGAGTGATTGATTTCACGAAATTTTAACATAAATCACGTATTTTATCTTTGCTGAAATTTTAGTTAAGTCTGATTTAAGTTTATTTAATAATTACTATATATATTCATCAGGTTAATATTATTGCCACGCATCGCCCTGTAACGGTGATTGAGGCCGGTCTCTGGCGCAGGTATAGTACAGTCCTCAGATGTAGCCGGAGGATGTCCATGAACCCTGACGACAAATCATTTTTTCTTGACGCCATGGAAGATGTCCAGCCCCTGAAGCGCTGCGCGGATATTCACTGGCAGCCCAGCCGCAATACGCGGACGCGCGAGGAGGTGGATAGCGAACAGCTGGATAACTTCCTGACGCTGGATTTTCTTGACGTGCTTCCCCTGGAAGAACCGCTGGCGTTCCAGCGCGAAGGGGTACAGCAGGGCGTTATTGATAAGCTGCGCACGGGTAAATACGCCCGCCAGGCCAGCTTAAACCTCCTGCGTCAGCCCGCCGAACGCTGCCGTCAGATGCTCTATTCTTTTATTCGCCAGGCCGGACGCGACGGGTTACGCAATCTGATTATCATTCACGGGAAAGGGCGCGAGCAGAACTCGCATCCCAATGTGGTGCGCAGCTATCTTGCGCGCTGGTTAACCGAGTTCGAGGAAGTGCAGGCCTTCTGCGTGGCGCTGCCGCATCACGGCGGCAGCGGGGCATGTTATGTTTCACTGCGAAAATCGGATGAGGCAAAACAGGAAAACTGGGAGCGGCACGCCAAGCGCAGCCGCTAGCGGGCGATCTCCTCGCCCGCCGGTGACTCAGAACGTTTCCCAGTTGCTGTCGGTAGAGGCGGTTGTTGTTGCCGGGCGCAGCAGCTGTGGCGTTTTCAGATTGGCCGGGCGCGGGGCGACCGCTTTTTCTTTGCCGTTCAGGCGAAACGCGGCTACCGCCTGGCGCAGCTGCTCGGACTGATCTTCCAGTGCGGCAGCCGCTGTGGCGGACTCCTGCACCAGCGCGGCGTTTTGCTGCGTCACGCTGTCCATCTGCGAAACGGCCAGGCTCACCTGCTCAATGCCGCGGCTCTGCTCGTCAGAGGCAGATGAAATCTCACCCATAATATCGGTCACGCGGGTCACGGCGGCGACAATTTCCTTCATGGTGGTGCCAGCCTCGCTGACCTGCTCAGAACCGGTATTCACCCGGCTGACGGAGTTCTCGATAAGCCCTTTGATCTCTTTCGCCGCCTGCGCGCTGCGGCTCGCCAGCGTACGGACTTCACCTGCAACAACCGCAAAACCACGGCCCTGTTCCCCGGCGCGTGCCGCTTCCACCGCTGCGTTAAGCGCCAGAATGTTGGTCTGGAACGCGATGCTGTCGATCACGCCGGTAATATGCGCAATTTGCTGCGAACTGTCGGCGATTTCGTTCATGGTGCGAACCACGTTATCCACGACGTGACCGCCGCGCGCGGCCGTTTCAGAGGCGTTTTTCGCCAGCAGCGTGGCCTGACGGGCGTTATCGGAGTTCTGTTTAACCGTCGCGGTCAGCTCTTCCATGCTGGCGGCGGTCTCTTCCAGCGAGGCGGCCTGCTGCTCGGTGCGGGCGGAAAGATCGTTGCTCCCCGCAGCAATTTCGCCTGCGCCGGTGTAGATGGAATCCGTACTTCCCCGTACGGCGCTGACGGTGGTCACCAGCGACTGCTGCATCTCATGCAGGCCGGCGGCCAGCTGGCCCATCTCATTGCGACCCGAGATAGCGATCTCCTGCGTCAGGTCGCCCCCTGCAATGGCGCGAATATGGTTCATAATGGAGTGGAGGGGTTTTAACAGCAGATGTTGTAAACCCTGCCAGATGACCACCAGAACCGCGATAACGGCCAGCAGAATAGCCGCCAGCGTCCACTGCATCTGCGTGAAGCTGCTCTGGTTCTCTTCGGTTGCGGCCTTCAGCAGGGTGTTGTTTTCGGCGCGCCAGCGGTTATAGACCGCTTCCATCTCGTCCTGCGCCTGCTGCGCGTCCAGATCGCCATAGGCCTGGTAGTTGTCGGCACGCAGATACTCAATCGATAAGCGCATCACTTCGTGCATCTGGTTCCAGGACTTCTGCATCTCGTCGGTTAATGCCGCCTCCTGGCCGTTAACCTGCGGCAGCTTCTGCCACTCTTTGTTATAGGCTTCGGCTTTTGCCAGCGAGTCGGCTGCGGTGCCAAGCAGTTTATTGATCGCTGCAAGGGAAGCCGGGTCGCGCTGGTTTTTCAGGTAGCGGATCGCCACGCGGGTGACGGTGACGCGTGTTTTCACCAGCGTGTTTACGCTGTCGCTCAGGCTTTCCTGCTGGGCATTGAGCACGCCGGAATTCTGGAAGTTATGGCGATCGTTGCTAACGGCAGAGTAGAACAACCCTCCCGTGACAACTTGCAGCAGACAGAATATGGTGAGGGCAAAGATAATACCGGTAATCACGTGCAAATTTTTCAGCATAGCGGTCGTCCGTTAGAAAGGATGCAGAGGTACACCAATACTATCGTCGTATAGAATTTAAACTTTAATTTAACTCGCGCTTAACTAAGGGCTCCGGTAAGGAACCTGTTGTAAATCCGGATCATTTTTATGAGGAAGGTTAACATGAGCAGCATTGATAAAAGCGGGACGTACGCGCTCGGGACGCGGACGGTAAAACGACTGGGCTACGGTGCGATGCAGCTCGCCGGGCCGGGCGTCTTTGGCCCACCGAAGGATAAGCAGGCCGCGCTGGACGTGCTGCGCGAAGCGGTGGCGGCGGGGGTGAACCACATTGATACCAGTGATTTTTATGGTCCTCATGTCACTAACCAGCTTATCCGCGAGGCGCTTCACCCGTACCGGGACGATCTGACGCTCGTCACCAAGATTGGTGCCCGCCGCAACGACAAAGGTGCCTGGCTGCCGGCCTTTTCCGCGCAGGAACTGACGCAGGCGGTGCATGACAACCTGCGTAATCTACAGCTGGACGTGCTGGACGTGGTGAATCTGCGGATCATGTTCAGCGCGCACGGGCCGGCGGAAGGGTCGATTACGGAACCGCTCTCCACCCTGGCCGAATTACAGCAGCAGGGTCTGGTGCGTCATATTGGCCTGAGCAACGTCACGGCAACCCAGGTTGCGGAAGCCCAGAAGATGGTGCCGGTGGTGTGCGTGCAGAACATGTACAACATTGTGAACCGGGGTGACGACGCGCTGGTGGATCTGCTGGCGCAGCAGGGGATCGCGTATGTGCCGTTCTTCCCGCTGGGCGGCTTTACGCCACTGCAATCTTCCGGGCTGAAGACCGTCGCGGATTCACTTGGCGCCACGCCAATGCAGGTTGCGCTGGCATGGCTGCTGCAACGTTCCCCGAATATTCTGCTGATCCCTGGCACCTCTTCCGTAGCGCATTTACGGCAAAACCTCGCGGCGGGGGAGCTGCGGTTGCCGCCTGAAGCACTGGAAACGCTGAATTCGCTGATGGATTAAAGGTGACACGCGCAAAGCCTGAAGGATGCTTCCGGCTTTGCGCGCTTAGGCTCCTGTCTGACTTTTCTGCCTGTGCAGCGCTAATGCTTCCGCCACAATCTCCTGCTTGCTCTTACGCGTCTCAAAGGCGGTGGTTCTGATGTACTCCATCAGATCGGGATCGATGCGGGCGCTCAACATCCTGAGATCGGCCTCCTTTGCCAGACCGCGTGCAACACGCTTGTCTGGATAGTCACGGGCTGGCATTGAAAATATTCTCCAGTAAGTCTTGTTAATTCGTTCGGTAAAATATGCTTTTATCTGACTTAAAAGTCAACGTGCAGTGATTTGATAGTGATTTAATTTACAAATAAGTCATTGTGAAGTATTTGCTATATGACTTTTTAATGACTTATATTGGCGCGTCTCTTAATGCATTCCGGGGAGAACCGTGGGGGCGGGTTATCGGCGGACGATGTTGCTAAATTAAAACCGCTCAAACTTCAACGCGTTTGGGTTCGCCTTTGGAAATGACCTTGATCCTTGTCCATAATTCGTAATACTGTATTTATATACAGTACCTGGCGAGAAAGGCATTATGGACACTCTCTTTTCTTATCACCCAAAACAAAACATTGAATTACCTTTGTTTTTAGAGCGCGTGGCCTGTGGTTTTCCCAGCCCGGCGCAGGATTATGTGGAGGATCGTCTCGATCTTAACCGGCTGGCAGTCAGACACCCCAGTGCGACCTATTTTATCAAGGTGAGTGGAGACTCCATGATTGGGGCGGGGATCGGCGACGGCGATCTGCTGGTGGTCGATCGCTCGTTAAATGCCGAACACGGTGATATCGTCGTGGCGTCGGTCGCCGGTGAGTTTACGGTGAAAGAGCTACAGACCCGTCCGGTTCTGAGACTTCTGCCGCATAATGCCCGCTATCAGCCGATTACCTTTCAGTCCGAAGAGGAGCTGCAGATCTTCGGCGTCGTCACCCACACGCTCAAAACGCATAAACATGTTCGCGCTGGTTGATGTGAATAGCTTTTACGCCTCCTGCGAGAAGGTCTTCCGCCCCGATCTGCAGGGGAAACCCATCGTGGTGGTGTCCAATAACGACGGCTGCATTATTTCGCTGTCGCGGGAGGCAAAGCAGTTCGGCATAAAAATGGGTGAGCCGTATTTTAAATTCAAAGAAAAGCTATACCCGTCAAAAGTTTACGTCTTTAGCTCGAACTATGCGCTGTATGCCGATCTCAGCAGTCGGGTCATGCAGACGCTGACCGATCTCGCCCCGGCAATCGAGATTTACTCCATCGATGAGGCGTTCGTGAACGTTTCAGGGGTCAGCCACTGCCTGTCGCTGGAAGCGTTCGGTCACCAGATGCGCACAGAGGTCTTAAAAAATACGGGCCTAACCGTTGGCGTCGGTATTGCCCCGACCAAAACCCTTGCAAAGCTGGCCAACTATGCGGCGAAACGATGGTCCGGCACTGGCGGCGTGGTCGATCTCTCAGGCCGCGAGCGGCAGCGTAAGCTGCTGGAAAAGGTTCCGGTAGAGGAGGTGTGGGGAGTAGGGCGGCGCATCACGAAAAAGCTCAACGCTATGGGGATCACCACGGCGCTGGAGCTGGCGGAAGCGTCGTCCTGGGTCATCCGCAAACATTTCAACGTGGTACTGGAACGTACGGCCCGCGAGCTGCGCGGTGAGCCCTGTCTTGATCTGGAGGAGTTCACCCCCACGAAGCAGCAAATCATCTGTAGCCGTTCGTTTGGACACCGTATTACCCAATATGAAGAGATGCACCAGGCTATTTGCGCCTACGCGGAACGCGCTGCGGAAAAACTGCGCGGCGAGCATCAATACTGTCGTTTTATCAGCGTATTTGTTCGCACCAGCCCGCATGCGGACAACGAAATTTATTACGGCAATCAGGCTTCTGTCACCCTGATGACGCCCACCAATGACTCGCGCGATATCATCCGCGCCGCCACGGAGGCGCTGGGGCGCATATGGCTCGACGGCTATCGCTATATGAAAGCCGGGGTCATGCTGGCGGACTTTTTCAGCAGCGGCGTCGCCCAGCTTAATTTGTTTGATGATAATCGCCTGCGCGCCAACAGCGCGGCGCTGATGGAGATGATGGACAGCGTAAATCATTCCGGTAAAGGGAAGATATGGTTCGCCGGGCAGGGTATTGAGAAATCCTGGGCGATGAAGCGTGAGATGCTGTCACCGGCCTATACGACGCGGTACGCCGATTTGCCGGTGGCGAAGTAGAAGATGGTTGCGTTATTTCTTTTGCACCAACCAGGTTGCCGCAGCCGCCAGCGCGCCGATCAGCGGCATTTCGCCCGCTCCGGCCAGGAAGTTATAGCGATCGATCTCGTTATTTTTACGGATATCCGCAAGGCGGGTAAGCGCCTCTTTTTCATCCGCGGCGCCAATCTCCTCAAACTGTTTTTCAAACCCCTGAGCGATGAGCTGAGCGGCCGCATCGGTGTTTGCGCTCTCGATCGCAATCAGGTTCGGGCCTTTTTGGAAAAAACGATAATCCGGCATAAGTGCTCCAGAAAGAGGAGGATACGGTAAAAATACTCTATTCCTGGCGGTTGAAAAATGCACGTCATTTACGGCAGAAACAATCAGTTTTTCTTCAGTATTTCAGGCAGCAACTGCTCAATCACGCTGACGACCTTTCTGACGCGCTGCGGAATAAAGCGGGCATCAGGATAGACAGCATAGAGGAAGCGATCGGGTAACCGCCAGTCGGGCAGCACCGGTACCAGCGTGCCCGCCTGCAGCGCCCTGGCCACGAGCGGTCGCTGCATGCCGCCGATACCGATGCCTGACTCCAGCGCCTGCAGCAGCGCGTCGCTGGTGTTGGCACGGAAAACGGTATTCACGTTGACCTCGACCGTTTCCTCGTCAGAAATCAGGCGCAGGGGGGCATCCAGCGGAATACCGCTGAACCGTACGTGTGGCAGCGTGGTCAGTTCGCTGACGGTGTGTACCGCCTGAGAACCGGGAGCGGCAAACAGCGCGGCTTCAATACGCGCCAGCACGCGAGCCGCGTGCGCCTGCGGAGGCTCGCTGCTCAGCCGTATCGCGACATCCACGCCCTCCGTCACCAGATCGGCAAGGCGGTCATCCAGGGAAATCATCAGCTGCAGTTCGGGATGCAGGCGCTGTAGCGCCAGCAGATGCGGCAAAATGATCTGCCCCAGGCCGCTCGGCAACTGGACATGGACGCGTCCCTGAACGCGATGATCGGCAGGATGTAAACGCCTTTCCGCTTCCCCCATAGCGTCCAGCACAAGCTGCATATCTCGCCGGTAACGTTCACCCTGTTCGGTCAGCTTCATCGTACGCGTCGTACGGTGCACCAGCACCACGCCAAGCTCATCCTCAAGCGCCGCGATCTGTTGACTGACGGCGGACTGCTTAATACCGGTCTGACGGGCGGCCGCTGAAAACGAGCCCGCTTCAGCGACGCGTAGAAAGGTAGAAATGGCGGTGAGCTTATTATTCATTTAATGATTCTGCTTATAAGTGCCATCGGTTTCAGGGGATATCTCCAGAAAAAATAATAGATCACACTGCGTCTGTCACCCTTTCCGGAGAAACACCATGAATAAGATGCAGCAACACAACGTCGCCCTGGTCGCGGGGGCCAGCGGCATTGTCGGCAGACAGCTGGTCAATACGCTCCTGCACCATCAGTGGGAGGTGATTGGCCTCAGTCGCCGCGAGGTAACCCATCCGGACGGCATTCCCGTGGTGAACGTCGATTTACTGGATGCGAAGGATACCGCACGGGCGCTGCACGCCCTGAACGGTGTCACCCACATCTTTTACAGCGCCTGGGCGAATGCGGCGAACTGGACGGACATGGTTGAGCCGAACGTCACCATGCTGCGTAATCTGGTCAGCACCCTCGAAAAAACGGCGCCTTTGCAGACGGTAAGCCTGATGCAGGGATACAAAGTCTATGGTGCGCATCTGGGGCCGTTTAAAACCCCGGCGCGGGAAAGCGATCCCGGCGTGCCGGGTGCCGAATTTAACGCCGCGCAGCTCGCGTGGCTCAGCCAGTTTCAGCGGGGAAAACGCTGGCACTGGAATGCCATCAGGCCGGGCGTGGTGGGGAGCGCGGTACCGGGTAATGCCATGAACCTTGCGCTGAGCATCGCCCTGTACGCCTCCCTGTGCAAGGCGCTGGGGTTACCGCTGCGTTTTCCCGGTACGGAACAGGCCTGGCACAGCATCGTTGACCATACCGACGCCGGGCTGCTGGCCGAGGCCACGGTGTGGGCCGCCGCGTCACCTGCGGCACAGAATCAGGCGTTCAACGTAAACAATGGCGATATCTGGCGCTGGAGCGAGCTGTGGCCGCGCATCGCACGCTGGTTTGAACTGGACTCTGCGCCGCCGGTGAGGCTGTCATTTCATCAGCTGTTTAACGACTATCGCGGCGTATGGCGCGAGCTTGCCGAAGAGCGGCTGGTGGAAGCGGATATTCTGCAGCTGAGCGACGGGCGGTTTGCCGATTTTGTCTTTGGCTGGAATTACGACATGTTTGGTGACGGGAGCAAGCTGCGCAGGACGGGCTTTACGCAAATGCAGGCGACCGATGCGATGTTTTTCCGCCTGTTCGCGCAGTTGAGAGCCGCGCGGATTATTCCCTGACCGTAAGGGTTGTTGTCATCAACGATCGGCGCGTTATACTCACGCGTTAATAAAAAAGGTATGGTGGGGCAGAGGGATGCACGAGAGTTTAAAAATGATATCAGTCGCGCTGCCCCTCATTGCGCTTTTCATTCTGTTAAGCTTTTTTGTCAGACGCATTCGCCAGGCAAAACGCATCATTTCAGACTGTAACGGGATGAAAAAGATATCTGCCAACCCCTCAATATTTGGCGGGAATGCAGGTAAAACCTGGTTTTATGATGACCTGTTTTTATATGAAGTTAAAAAAAACGCCACCCGTAAGATTGCGCTGGCTAACATCATTAAAATCGGGCCGGGAAATACCGAAATAAATAGCAGACGGGTCTGGATTGTTATTTACCGTGATGGTGCTAATGAAAAGCAAGTACAGTTTTATAACAATCTCACCCTCTGGAATCACAACTTCACGGCTTTTCTGGCAGCGGTAAAAAGTGCCAATCCTGAAGCAGTCGTTAAAGAACGATCAATCCTCAATCTGTGAAATTATCCCTGCCGGGCGGCCAGCTCGTGACACAGCGCGCCAATCTGTTCTACGGCGATCAGCAGGCGGGGCGTGGGTTCGTTTGCGCAGTTTAGCCGCAGAAAGTGCGTGAGTTCTGCGGCAGGTGAAAACAGGGGGCCAGGGCTGACGCCAATACCCAGCGCCAGCGCGCGACGGTGCACCTCCAGCGCGTTGACCCGCTGAGGCAGTTCAACCCACAGCAGGAAACCGGCAGCGGGTACGTTAACGCGCGTACCGGGCGGAAAGCTCGCCTTGACCTGCGCCACGACGGCGCGAACGCCCTCTGAGATCCGGCGCTTCAGCCGCCGCAGATGGCGATCGTAGTCGCCGCTCGCCAGAACGTCGCTCATCGCCGCTTCCAGCAGCGGGGCGCCAGCCCATTCTCCGGCCATGCGGGCCTGTAAGACCTGCGGGGAGTAGCGTCCGGCGGCGATCCAGCCGATTCGCCATCCGGGCGCAAGCGTTTTAGACAGGGAACTGCAGTAGATCACATTCCCGCTCAGGTCGAACGCCTTGCAGGCCGGAGGGCGTTGCCCCTCGCCGACCAGATCACCGTAAACATCGTCCTCAATTAAAGGAATTTCAGCCTCTTCAAGCAGGGCAACCAGTTCCTGCTTGCGCGCGACGGGCATGCTGGCACCCAAAGGATTTTGCACCGTGGGCGAGGCCAGAACGGCCGCGGGGCGGTGGCAGCGAATAGCGTCCGCCAGCGGTTCCAGCAGCAGGCCTTCTACAGGGTCGGTGGGGATCGCTAAAGCCTTCAGGCCTAAATCCTCCAGCAGCAGGAGCGTACCAAAGTAGGCTGGCTGCTCAATCGCCACGACATCACCCGGCTGGCACACGGCCCGAAGTGCCAGGCGCAGCGCCTGCGTCGCGCCTGCGGTAATAATGAGATCGTCCGCGCCGAACCGGGCTCCCCACTGGGCAGAGCGCGCGGCAATCTTGCTTCGCAAATCCCGCCTTCCCGGAGGCAGGCTGTAGCTCTGTCCATGCGCGTCCAGACGACGGCCCGCAGAGTGCAACGCCCGCTGCAGCGCATCTCCCGGCAGCCACGCGGGATCGGGCAGGGCGGCGCCCAGCGGGATCAGCCGGGCTTCTGCACTGCTGAACAGCGACCGGGCCACGGCGGACATGGTGACGGGGACCGGGCCCGGCGAGGAACGCGCGGGCTCCGCGCGCGGAGGCTGGCTGGTCTGACGGATGTAATAGCCTGAACGCGGGCGCGCAACGATCAGCCCCTCAGCCTCAAGGCAGCGGAGGGCCTCCAGCGCCGTCGGAAGGCTAACGCGCTCGCGTTCGGCCAGTTTGCGCGCGGAGATCATCCTGTCACCGGCGCGCAGCGCGCCGGACGTAATGGTAAAACGCAGCATATCCGCAATACGGCGATAGTGAGGAGAGGACCGGGACGGGGCAGACATGGGGAACTGTTCAGGCTAATTTTCGATAAAACTGACTATACAGCCAATGATGCGCGCCATCTATAGTGTCCGGCATGTTCAGGACAAGGAGGCATTATGCAAAGCGATAACTTCAACATTTCCACCTATTTCAAACGCATAAACTATACCGGACCGGCGGGTGCCGATACGGTCACCCTGCATGCACTCATGCGCCATCAGCTCTTTTCCGTTCCCTTTGAAAATCTGGACGTACAGGCGGGCAAAGTTGTCTCGCTTGCGCCAGACGATATCGCCGATAAGGTGTTAACGCAGGGGCGCGGCGGCTACTGCTATGAGGTAAACGGGCTTTTTGCCATGGCGCTGGAGGCGTTAGGGATCCCTTACCGCTTCGTGGCGGCGCGCCCGATGTTCTACCCCGCGCGGCGGCCGAAAACCCACATGGCGATCGTTGCTGAGGTAGATAGCCGACAGTGGCTTTGCGACCTCGGTTTCGGCAGCTACGGTATTCGTGCGCCGATGGCGCTGGACACGCTTGATGTTGAGATCGTACAGGATTTCGACACGTTCCGACTGAGCCGCAGCGCGGAGGGTGAGTATTTGCTTGAGGCGAAGGTTGAGGGAGAGTGGGCCCGGCAGTACGGCTTTGATCTCACCCCTCAGGAATGGATTGATTTCGTTCCGGCCAACTACCTTAACTCCACGCACCCGGATGCCATCTTTGTGCAGAAGAGGGTGGTGGTGCAGCACAGCCCGGAGGGACGCCAGATTTTGCTGGGCGATGTGCTGAAAACCATCACGGCGAACGGCACTGAAACGCGGCAGCTGGCGGAGGAGGAAATCCGCCATGTCCTGAAAGACCGTTTTGCGCTGACCGCCGCGTAATCTGCCGGGAAACGGTGGAGCCTCAGCGCAGTCCGTCTTCTGCGGCGTTGCGCTGAGCTCCCCACTGTAACAGCAGGCTAAACGACGCGGGTAACACGGTCAGCGTCACCAGCGTCGCGACCAGCAGCCCGCCGATAATGGCATAGGCCATTGGCCCCCAGAAGACCTGATGAGAGATCGGGATCATGCCCAGAATGGCGGCGCAGGCGGTCAGAGAGATGGGTCTGGCCCGGTGTTCCGCGGCCGCCATAATTGCGGCATCGATTGCCATCCCCTGAGCAAGATTGCTGTCAACTTCGCTAATCAGTATCACCGCGTTGCGCACGATCATCCCCGCCAGGGCGATGACGCCCAGCAGCGCGACAAACCCCATCGGCGTGCCGCCGGGCAGCATAGCCAGCACGATCCCCGGCAGGCCAAACGGGGCCATCAGGAGGGCCAGCAGCATCCGGGAATATCGCCGCAGCTGAAGCATCAGCAGCAACAGCATGAGGACCAGCGTTACCGGAAGAACGGTAAAGACGGAGCTGTTCCCCTTGTCCGATTCGGCAACCGCGCCGCCCTCTTCAATGCTGTAACCTGCGGGCAGGCTCGCGCGCAGCTTGTCGACCGCCGGACGCAGCGCCACGGATACCGCTTCAGCCTTCAGGCCCGGGGCAAGGTCCGTTTGCACCGTGATAAAGGGCACGCGCTGGCGACGCCAGATGACCGGATCGTCCACGCCCCAGACCGGCGTCGCGACGGCGCTTAGCGGAATTTTTTTACCGTCATTCCCCTGAATCGTGAGCGAGGAGAGGGTGGCGGTGCTGTGACGTGCATCGTCCGTGGCCCGCAGCACCACGTCGACAAGGCGGTCGTTATCCCTGATGGAGGTGACAACGCTGCCGGACCAGACGGTGTTCAGCGTGCGGGCGAGGCTTTCTGACGATATTCCCGCCGCCCTGGCCGCCGTCTGATTCACCTTAAGGGTGATGACCCTTTCAGGCTCTCCGGCCGTCTGGTTAACGTCGCGTGAGAACGGGGAGCGGCCAATCGCGTCCGTGAGACGGTTCGCCAACGCCCGAACCTGCAGATAATCCGGCCCGCTCACCCGGTATTTGATGGGCCAGCCGACGGGCGGCCCCAGCTCAAGGGGCGACACGCGCGTGATGATGTCGCTAAACTGCGTCGCCAGGAGCCTGTTGAACTGCGCATGCAGACGATCCCGCGCCTCAAGATCCTTAGCCACCACGACCATCTGGGCGATATTTTCATTTTCCAGCAGCACGTCCATCGGCAGGTAAAAACGGATGGCGCCCGACCCGACGTACGTCGAATAGCGATCGATGTTGCCGTTGCCGGCCAGCGCCTTTTCCAGCTTTTCCACCTCTCTTAGCGTTTCCGGCTGCGACGCGTTGGCCGGAAGCGTCAGGCTGACCAGCAGCTCAGGCCGGTCCGATGCGGGGAAAAACTCGCCCTGCATAAACGTCGTGCCGTACGCTGACAGCCCCAGCGCGGAAAGGGCGAACAGCACGGTAGCGAGCCGGTGACGCAGCGCCAGGCGTAAAAGTCGTCCGTACCCGCGCGCGATCCTGCCGGGTCCTGCCGCGTGATGTCTGACTTTTTCCGGCAGCAGCCACGTGCCCGTCAGCGGCGAAAACAGGATCGCGACGGCCCAGGAGCAGAGCAGGGCAATGAGCACCACCGCAAACAGGGAAAAGCAGTATTCACCGGCGCTGGAGGCCGCAAAACCAACGGGAATAAAGCCGGCAATCATCACCAGAGTACCGGTGAGCATCGGGAAGGCCGTCGTTTTGAACGCATGGGTGGCCGCATGCCGACGGGAATCCCCCGCTTCCAGCCGCGAGACCATCGTTTCAACGGCGATCATGGCGTCATCCACCAGCAGGCCCAGGGCAATGATCAGCGCCCCGAGCGAGATGCGCTGAAGGCCGATGCCTGCGAGCATCATGCCGGCAAACGTCATGGCGAGCACCAGCGGGATGGCCGTCGCCACGACCAGTCCGGCCCGTAAGCCCAGCGAGACAAATGAAACCGCAAGCACGATAATAACGGCTTCGATAAGCACCCGGATAAATCCGCTTACCGCGTCACTGACCACCGCTGACTGATCGGCAACTTTCACCATCTCGATACCGTGCGGCAGCCCGGCGCTGAGGGCCGCCATTCTGGCATTCAGCGCAGCGCCGAAACGCAGCATGTTGCCCGTTGGCGCCATCGACACCGCCAGCCCGATAGCCGGCTTGCCGTTTACCCGGTAGGCCGGGGCCGGTGGCTCGGCGATTTCCCGGGTGACGGTGGCAATGTCGGTCAGCGGAATATAGCGATTGTTCACGTGCAGCGTGACGGCGCGTAAGCTCTCTTCGGTCGTGAGCGCCCCGCTGACCTTGATCGCCATGTTCTCTTTTTCGGTACGCATCGTTCCTGCCGGGACAACCGCATTTTGCGCCCGGAGGGCGTCGGCAACCTCCTGAATATCAAGCCCCATCCCGGCCAGGCGCGCCGGAGAAAAGGCGAGAACCCACTGCTCCTGCTGTTCGCCCAGCAGGGTGGTTTTGCCTATATCCGGCAGGGACATCAGCTCGCGACGAATTGTCTCTGCGCGATCCCGCACCTCCCGCAGGGTGAAACCCTCGGGAATAAAGGCGTAAATTGTGCCGAACGTGTCGTCAAACTCGTCGTCCACGGCAGGGCCCTGCACCCCTTCAGGCAGGGACGGCGCGATGTCCTGCATTTTTTTGCGAACCTGATACCAGATATCCGGCACGCGTTGCGGGGGCGTATCGTCACGGAGGTTGACGTGAATAACGGTGCGTCCGGCACGGGTTTCACTTTCGAGATAGTCCAGCCAGGGCGTTTCCTGCAGCTTTTTTTCAAGCGTATCGGTCAGCAGGCGGGTGGTATCCGCCACGGAGGCTCCCGGCCACTGCGCGGAGACGACGGCCGTTTTAATGGTAAAAGCCGGATCTTCGTTACGCGGCAGCTTCTCATAGCAAAACACGCCCATCGCAATTACCAGCAGCATGAAAAAGCTGACCATCTGCTGGTTCTTCAGCGCCCAGGCGGAGAGGTTAAATTTGGCTTCCGGTCCGGTATTCATGGCTGAACCTCCCCAGGCACCACCGGCTCGCCGGACCGCAATGTGCTCACGCCCGCCGTAATCACCCGGTCGCCCGGCTCAAGGCCGGAGGCAATCATGACGGAGGTGGCCGTATAGCTCGCGGGCACCACCGCGCGCAGCTGCGCCCGCGACTGCGGGGTAATCACAAATACGGCCGGTTTGTCGCCGACGCGGGTCAGTGCTGACGCGGGGAGGGTGTAGCCGCGCGGGGCAGACGATGGCAACGTGACGGTTACGCTGGCGCCCAGCGCCATGGCCGCCGGCGGGTTTTGCAGGGTGGCCCTGACGCGCCAGGTGCGGGTCTGAGGATCGGCCTGCGGGGTGATATCCCGCAGCGCGGCAGACGCCTGTACCGACGGGTCGCTGAGGAGGGAAACCCGCAATTCTGTCTTATCCAGAGGCGGAATCGCATCCGGAGTGGCAATATCAAACGCCACGTCGCGGGCTTCACCCGTTGCCAGCGTCAGTACGGACTGACCGTCGCTGACAACCTGCCCCGCAGAGGCGTTCACGGCCGTGATGACGCCCGCCTGCGGCGCGATCAGGCGCGTCCAGCCGAGGCTTTCGCGGGCATTTCGCCACGCGGCCTCGCTGCTTTTTAAGCGCGCGCGGGCGACAAGCCAGTCGGCACGGGCGCTGTCGAGCTGCGTGCGGGCGATAGCACCCGTTGGCATGAGCTTTTGCATTCGACTAACATTAAGCGCGGCGACCTGCGCCGAGGCTTTGGCACCTTCACAGTCGGCCTCAGCGCCGTCGAGCTGGTTTTTCCCGGTTGTATTGTCAAGCGTGGCCAGCAGCTGTCCGGCAGTGACCCGGTCGCCAATATCAACGCTGCGCGTCAGTATTCGGCCCCCGGTCCGAAAGC
The DNA here is from genome assembly GCF_056856775.1 of Enterobacter sp. QK-SA4. Taxonomy (NCBI): domain Bacteria; kingdom Pseudomonadati; phylum Pseudomonadota; class Gammaproteobacteria; order Enterobacterales; family Enterobacteriaceae; genus Enterobacter; species Enterobacter sp. QK-SA4. The sequence continues at coordinate 2,664,062 of NZ_JBXFXH010000007.1, read as the reverse complement.
TCAGGGTCGTTTCATCGTGGGCATGGATCTCACCGGTTCTTTCCAGCGCGGGAAGGGTCTGGGCGGCCCCGACGACGACGTAGCGTACCGCTCGCGCAGGGTCGGGCTTATTTTCGTGTTTATCACCGCAGCCGGTCAGCGGAAAAATCGCCAGCGCAAGCAGGGCCAGGGGAAGAAAATGCAGCCAGGAAAGGGTGCGCGCCACGCCGTACAAATGATGCAGGCAGTGGCGGAGGGAGAGAAAAAATTCGTCTGACATAACGCCGCTCCATAAAGGGAATGGCGTTATTAAACGCGCGCTACGTCGAGAAAGATTCGACGTTCTGTCAAGGCTTTATCAAGAGTGGATATTTTCATTACCGGACGGGTGCCAGGGCAACAAAATGCGCACGGCGAGGCCGCCGGTTTCCGGCAATGACGCGCTAATCTCACCCCCATGCGCCTCGCAAATCGCCCGGGCGATGGACAAACCGAGGCCGCTGCCGCCGGAATGCCGCGCGCGGGACTGCTCCTCGCGGCTAAAGCGTTTAAACATTTCCGGTAAGAACTGGGGCGACACGCCCGGCCCGTCATCGGTAAATTCGAGGATGTAATGACCGCTGGCGTAGTGCAGCGCCACCTCAAGGTGGCCTCCCTCGCGCCCGTAACGTAGCGCATTTTCCATGAGGATGGTAACGACCTGTCCAAGACGGAACGCATCGCCTCTGAAGGGGCTGGTGCGCGGGTTGCGAAGCGTTATCCGAAAATGATGCGCGTCAGCCTCGGGCATGATCCAGGCAGCCCGCTCCTGAATCAGCTCATCGAGGCAAAACGGCTGGTCCTCCAGCACGAGGTTACCCGCGTCGGCGAGCGACAGAAGGTGAAGCTCATCGGTGAGGCGGTTGAGGTGCTGGAGCTGTTTCATCACCATGCCGAGCTGCGCCGGGCTGGCATCAAACACGCCGTCTAACATGCCCTGCAGACGCCCGATGGCGGCCGTCAGGGGCGAGCGCAGCTCGTGCGCCATCGCGACGTGCGAGGCGCGGAGCTCTTTTTCATAGCGGGCGAGCTGTCCCGTCATGGAGTTAAAGTCGGTCGCAAAGCTGACCATTTCCGCCGGCGCATCCTCGATCAGTTCCGCCTGACGGCCAAACTGCCCGTCGGCGACATCCTTTGCCGCATCGCGAAGGCGGCTGAACTGCAGCGCCAGCGGCCGGGCGTGTTTGAGCCCCATCACCACGATAAACGGGATCATCACCAGCACCAGCAGGGCCACCGTGGCCCAGTCGGCTGAGGCGATAGACGGCGTGGAATAGCTCAGGCCCCACCAGGTGTCCACAATCGAGTGGAAGCGGGCCGGATTGGCCTGCGGGTTCTGGCTGAGCGTCAGAAACTCCTGGCGGACCGCCGCTGGCATTTTGCCCATTATCCAGTAGTTCTGAACCGCATAGCGTAGCCACATGCAGGTGGCAATGACGATCACGCTGCCGATAGCCAGCGCCAGGATACGCGCGCAAATCCAGCGCCACAGAGAGGAGTGCTGATTTTTAATCATGGCTGTCTGAACCTGTAACCCACGCCGCGAACGTTGATCAGCACGCCGGAGATCCCCGCCGCTTCCAGTTTTTTACGCAGGTTATAAATATGGGTGTCCACCACGCGCTCCAGCGCCTCGCTTTCCGGCAAACAGTGCTCCAGTAAATACTGGCGGGAGAACGGGTGCACCGGAGATCGCAGCAGCGTTGCCAGAAGCGAGAATTCCGTTGGCGTAAGATCGAGCATCACGGGCGCGTCGCCGCCGTTATCCACGCTCGCCACAATGGCGGCCACGTCCACCTCCAGCGTTTGCCAGCGAAGGATTGCTTCGTCCTTCTCTTTTTTACTGCTGCGCCGCAGCACCGCCTGCACCCGAGCCACCACTTCGCCCGGATGATAAGGCTTCACAACGTAATCATCGGCACCGTATCGCAGGGCGCCAATGCGGTCAGGGGTATCCCCCATGGCCGTGACCATGATCACCGGCACATCGCTTTTACGACGCAGGCCAGCCAGCACCTCGGTGCCGTTAAGCCCCGGCAGCATCACGTCCAGCAGAATGAGGTCGGGCTTCCACCGCTGCGCCATATCCAGCCCGGAATGACCGTCTCCGGTAATGGTCACGTCGTAATTTTCCCGCCGTAAATAGGCCTCGAGCACGCCAGCCGCATCGGCGTCATCTTCAATAATCAGCACTCTTCTGGACAACATCCGTTCACCTTGACCATTTCTTAACACTATCCCGACGATTCATTGATTCAGCCAAATCATACTGCGCCAACGTTGTGTGGCCGCCTCCGTATCAGGAGGCGCCAGCGTCCGTATGGAGAGCAGTATGATAGCGATAAAAAAAGTCCTGTATATGTCCGTCCCGCTTCTGATGGCCGTGGCTTCCGGCGCGCAGGCGGAGGATGGCACCGCGTCCGATTCCCTCACCGTCGGGCTTGGGGGGCAGTATGCCCCGCGTTACTCAGGCTCAGACAAGCAGGTGTGGCAGGTGGTTCCTGTGCTGCAGGGACGCAAAGGCGCTTTCTTTATTGATGCGCAAAAAGGGGTGGGATATGACCTGCAAAACGACAGCGGCTGGTATTTCGAACACACGCTGGGCTATGACTTCGGAAGGGCTGAGAAAAATTCTGGCTGGCGTGAGGGCGCAAACAATCTGAAAGGGATGGGGGACATTGAAGCCACCCTGAATACCGGCCTTGCCGTGGGCTGGCAGGCCGCGCCATGGCTGAGTATGGAAGGCAAAGCGACGCTGCCGTTAACGGACATCCAGGGGGCAAGCTATCAGGCCTCCGTGACGCTAATCCCCTTACAAAATAATCAGGATACGGTTGCCTTTCAGTCAGCGGCCCTGTTTGGCGACAGCCGTTATCTGAATACCTGGTATGGAGTCAGCGAGCAGCAGAGCCGCCGCACCGGCTATCGCCGCTATGCTGCGCCGGGTGGATTCTATGGCGTCGACACCAGCCTGACCTGGAGCCATCAGTTCGATGCCCACTGGGGGACGGTGCTGAGTGCGGACTATACCTGGCTGGGCGATCGTGCGAATAACAGCCCGATCGTGATGCGGCGCAATGAGGGGGCTGCAACCGCCGCTATCACCTGGACCTTTTAAATTCGAGGAGCACGAGGGGGCGAGAGGATTATTTCTTCTTATCCATCATCGCTTTTAAATCGGCAAACGGGTTAAACGTGGCGACGCCCACGTCTTTTTGCGCGTCTTCCCCGGCCACCACGGTGGTGCCGTACTGATCCGCTTCGGTGTATTTCGAATGTTCGTGATCGTGGCAAAACAGGCACAACAGCTCCCAGTTGCTGCCATCTTCCGGGTTGTTGGTATGGTCGTGATCGATATGGTGAACCGTGAGTTCACGCAGATTTGAATAGACAAACTCGCGCGAGCAGCGTCCGCAGACCCAGGGATAGATTTTTAATGCTTTTTCGCGATAGCCGCTTTCCAGCCGCGCGTAGTTTTTGGGGATCAAAGCCATTGCCGGTTTTACCTGCCATGAAAAGAGTGGGGAAGATTATATCCCATTATGGGGCGGAATGAAGAACCACGCTATTCTGTCAATTTATTTGATGCTTTCCGTTAAATAAACGGCATTTATTCATATCGGGTAATGCGTAAAGTGGACAGAACGCAACGTATTATCAGGAAAAATGGTTATGAAAAAGATCGGATTTTTATCCTTTGGTCACTGGACGCCTTCTCCGCAGTCCGGCACGCGCTCGGCGGCAGACACGCTGCTGCAGTCCATCGATTTAGCCGTGGCGGCTGAAGAGCTGGGGGCAGACGGCGCGTATTTCCGCGTGCACCACTTTGCCCGACAGCTTAGCTCGCCGTTCCCTCTGCTGGCGGCAATAGGCGCAAAAACGAAAACCATCGAAATCGGTACTGGCGTGATTGATATGCGCTATGAAAATCCGATGTACATGGCTGAAGATGCGGGCGCGGCGGATCTGATTTCCGGCGGTCGTTTGCAGCTTGGCATCAGCCGCGGCTCGCCGGAGCAGGTCATTGATGGCTGGCGCCATTTCGGCTATGTCCCGCAGGAAGGAGAAGACGAATCGGATATGGCGCGCCGTCATACCGAGGTGCTGCTTGAGGTGCTGCGCGGTGAAGGGTTTGCCAAACCTAACCCACAGCCTATGTTCCCGAATCCGCCTGGGCTGCTGCGCCTGGAGCCGTATTCTGAAGGGCTGCGCGAGCGTATCTGGTGGGGCGCCGGTTCCAATGCGACGGCCGTATGGGCCGCAAAGCTGGGAATGAACCTGCAAAGTTCAACCCTGAAGGACGATGAAACCGGCGAGCCGTTCCATATTCAGCAGGCAAAACAGATCCGCGCGTACCGTCAGGCCTGGAAAGAGGCAGGGCATACGCGCCAGCCGCGGGTGTCGGTCAGCCGCAGCATTTTTGCGCTGATGGACGACCGCGACCGGATGTATTTCGGTGCCAGCCGCAACGACAGCGATAGCGTGGGCTATCTTGATGAGAAAACGCGCGCGATCTTCGGGCGCAGCTATGCGGCGGAGCCGGACAAGCTGATTGAACAGCTGAAAAAGGACGACGCGATTGCCGAAGCCGATACGTTATTGCTGACCGTGCCGAACCAGCTCGGTGTGGATTACAATGCGCACGTGATTGAGTCTATTCTCAAACACGTCGCACCGGCAATGGGCTGGCGCGAGTAGTCGTTCCGCTATCAGCCGTGAGATCGTAATGGAAAATCTGGCCCTCTGGTACCGCCGTTTTGGCGAGCCAGAAACCGTTCTGCAATCTGAAACCGCGCCGCTGGGGGCGCTTGCGCCGGGTCATCTGCGCGTGCGAATGCTGTTTTCTCCCGTGAACGCGTCCGATCTTATTCCCATTACCGGCGCCTACCGCCACAGAACCCCGTTACCGGCGGTAGCGGGGTATGAAGGTGTCGGCATTGTCACCGACGCGCCCGCGTCCTTTGCGCATCTGCTGGGTAAACGCGTCCTGCCGCTGCGCGGTCAAGGCACCTGGCAGCGCTATGTTGATTGCCCGGCAGAGTATGCTATCCCCGTTCCGGACGCTGTTGACGCACATCTGGCCGCACGGGCCTATATCAACCCGCTGGCGGCGCAGATGATGCTTACCCGCTATCCGCCTGAAGGAAAGCGGGTGCTGCTGACGGCTGCCGGGTCGGATTGCGCCATTCTGCTGGGGCAATGGGCACGTCAGGCAGGAGCGGAAGCCGTGTACGGGATCCACCGTTCCTCCGTTCACGCTGAACGGCTGGAGGCGATGGGTATCATTCCCGTCGCGCAGCATGACGCGCAGCGGATTGGCACCGTCGCCGCGCGTGCTGACGTCGTCTACGATGCCACCGGCGGGCCGCTGGCGGAAGCGATCCTCAGCGCGATGCCCGAGCAGGGCATGTTTGTCTGCTACGGGCTGCTCTCCGGGCAAACGTTCAGACAGCAACGGCCCGCGCCGCGCGTGGCGTGGTTCCATATCCGAAACGGTCTGGATGCGCTCAGCGCTGAGGCGTGGCGCGCGGAGTTTGACCGCATCTGGCTTAATTTGCCCGCCAGCGGGTACAGCGACGTCACGGTGTATCCGCTGGCGGAATGGCGGAGGGCGATCGGTACGTATCGCGAAGGGGGAAGGACCCGCAAGCCCCTCCTGTCGATGGCGGACTGACCGCTATTTATGGCTCATATCGCTCAGCAGCACGGCGATGGTTTGCCCGCCCGCCGTCTGTTCCAGGCCAATCTTGACGATAATGGTCAGCGGGACGGAGAGCAGCATTCCAACGGGCCCGAGCAGCCAGCCCCAGAAAATCAGGGACAAAAAGACCACCAGCGTGGAGAGTCCCAGCCCTCGCCCCATCATGCGTGGCTCAAGAATGTTACCGAACACCAGGTTGATGACCAGATAGCCGGCCAGCAGGATCAGCGCGTCATAAAACCCGCTGAAAACCAGCACCTGAAGGATAGGGGGGATCGCCGCCAGCACGGAGCCGATGTTGGGAATGTAGTTAAGCGCAAACGCCAGTAACCCCCAGACAAAGGCAAAGCGAACGTCCAGCGCCAGAAGCATCGCCCAGACGACACCGCCCGTGACCAGGCTAATCGCCGTTTTCAGCACCAGATAGCGGGAGACGCTGTCCAGCGCGCGTTGAATCGCCCCCATGCCTTCAACCGGACGGACCATCATCTGCTGCAGCTTTGCCGGCAGCTGCGGCACCTCCAGCAGCATGAACACCACCGTTAAAAACAGCAGGAAAATGGAGGTCATGGCATTGGAAAGCTGCGCCAGCAGGCTGGTGACGATCGTCATGGCCGCGTTGGGGTCGATATATTTCAGGAGCTCCTCAACCGAGACTTCGATACCCGCGCGCTGCAGCCAGGGTTCCAGCTGGAGCAGCGGTATCGCCAGCGAAGAACGGTACTTCGGCAGCGTTCGCGCCAGCTCATTGAGCGAGGTCCCCAGATACGCCACCAGCAAGACCATCGCCACAATGATGATGCTGATAAGCAGCGTGATTGCCAGCACGCGCGGGATGCGCAGGCGCGTCATGCGCTGCACCAGCGGGTTAAGAATCACCGCGATAAACAGGGCCAGAATAAAGGGCACAATAATGTCGGCGGCAAAACGAACGCCTGTCAGTATGATCACCAGCATGCCCAGCATGATGACAATTTTTAACCCGTTCAGGGTAATAATGGGTTTAGCCATGGTGACTCCGAATTTTTCTTTATATTTATAATAAAGGTGAAAGGCGTTGCAATAAACTAACCAAAATCAAACGGTATGGGTAAAGAATTGCAAAGACTTTGAGTAAAATCCTGGCTTATGGTACAAATCTGGTGTGTTTAACTACCGAGGACAATTTTCATCCGCAAAGACGAGAAGCAACAACGCGGATAATTGTAATTTTATGGACAATATGTTCAGGACGTACTCTTCAAACAATACCGCTGTCTACTCCACCTCCTTCTGCCTGCTTTCTGGTGAGCAACACTGGCGCACCGCACTATAGTCATTCCTTCTGCCTGAGCTGGCGCTAAGAGCTTAGCTATCTGATTTCAATTCGTTTTTTTTGGGTTTGCTGCATGCAGTGGGCCACGATGGATTATATTCTCAAGCAGGAGAAAAACATGTTTTACTGGATCCTATTAGCGCTGGCTATCGTCGCTGAAATTACCGGCACGCTGTCTATGAAATGGGCAAGCGTCAGCGATGGCAACACCGGTTTTATTTTGATGCTGGTGATGATTTCGCTTTCTTATATTTTCCTCTCGTTTGCGGTGAAAAAAATTGCGCTGGGCGTCGCGTATGCACTGTGGGAAGGGATCGGTATTTTGTTGATTACGCTGTTCAGCGTGCTGATATTTGACGAAACATTAACAACAATGAAGGTCGCCGGATTAACGACGCTGGTCGCGGGTATTGTGCTGATTAAATCGGGTACCCGTAAGCCTGGCAAACAGCAGAAGGAGCAGAACCATGCAACAGTTTGAGTGGGTTCATGCGGCCTGGCTGGGGCTCGCCATCGTGCTGGAAATCCTGGCGAACGTTCTGCTGAAATTCTCGGATGGTTTTCGCCGTAAACTGTACGGCCTGATGTCGATTGCCGCGGTTCTGGGGGCGTTCAGCGCCCTGTCCCAGGCGGTAAAAGGGATCGACCTGTCGGTGGCCTATGCGCTGTGGGGCGGTTTTGGTATCGCCGCCACGCTGGCCGCAGGCTGGGTGCTCTTCGGCCAGCGCTTAAACAACAAGGGCTGGATGGGGCTCATCTTGCTGCTTGCCGGCATGATCATGATAAAACTCGCCTGATAACGTTGCGATCCTTAGTTTCAGGCCTCCGCGCTGGCTTACTGTGTAGCCAGCGCTTCCAGCTGGTCGCGAAAACCGGTAACGGACAAGGCGCGGTTGTCGGCGCGCCACCGGTCTTTTGCCGCCGGGGCAGAGCTCTGGACACCAATCAACTGCCAGCCCTTGTCGCTTTTCAGCATCAGCGGTGAACCACTGTCACCCGGCAACGTATCGCACTGATGCGAGAGTACGCTGGTTTGCGCCCAGCCCGTCACAATACAGTCGGTGTGCGTATAAAGCGTATCCAGATGATCGACAGGATAGCCTGACTGCGTCACCTTTCGGTCGGCGGCTTTCAGCGCGGCGGTGAGGGCGGCCTTGTCGCCGTCAAATAACGGCAGCGGCGTAATGCCCGAAGGCGGGTAGCGTAAAACGATCAGGCCATAATCCCACGAGGCGGCCGCCGGTGGCACTATCCAGCCGTCGCCATCCGGCTTCAGGCGTTTGCCGAGAGACGGATCAACCCTTCCCTCAATGCCGTGGATTTCATAGCGCCAGGTCCCTTTTTGCGACACAAACCGCAAGGCAACCGCTTTATCCGGCTTGCCGTTTGGCGGCGTTAACAGGCAGTGGCCTGCCGTCAGGGCAAGCTGTGGGGTGATCAGCGTCGCAGTACATAAGTTACCGCTGGCGGTTTCAAGCTGGCCTATAGCATCCCAGGGGGCCTGGGTGGGATCGGCGACGCGCGTACGATCGTCATGACCGAAAAAAAGCGTCTTTAGCTCTTTCGCGCTAATGGTGTCATCACCGCCATCATCCGCATGTGAGAATCCAGAAAAAAGACCAAACGTTCCCAGTAACAACACAACAGATTTACGCATATCACACTCTGGTGGGGGTAATTATGATTATTAAAAGTGAACCCTATGAAAATACTATAGACGGGACAGCGCTAAAGTGGGAGTAAAATCAGCGTGCTACAATCAGGAAAGATAAAAATGGCTGGCGATGAGCGCGCATAAAATAAGCAGGATCAGAATCAGCTCAAACCGATAGCGTCGCAGCATACGCCCTCCGGAAATAAAAAAACGGCGCGGAACCTGTTCCGGTTCAGCGCCGGTTTACCAACGTGCCCCGAAGGGCACGGTTAAGCTTGTACTCTTACGCAGCTGGCTGTGCAGCTGGTTTAGCAGCTTCGTGTTTTACTGCTTTTTTGTGATGCTTTTTAGCAGCCTGAGCTTTCTGTTCTACAGCTGGTTTGGTCGCTTTTTTGTGGTGCTTTTTAGCAGCCTGAGCTTTCTGTTCTACAGCCGGTTTGGTTGCTTTTTTGTGGTGCTTTTTAGCAGCCTGCGCTTTCTGCTCTACAGCCGGTTTAGCGGCTTTTTTGTGGTGCTTTTTGGCAGCCTGAGCTTTCTGCTCGGTTGGTGCTGCGGTTGCTGGTGCAGCGGCTTCTTTTTTCGCTGCAGCTTTGTGATGTTTCTTATGATGAACCGCTTTTGCTGGCGCAGCGGTGGTGGTTGCAGCAGGCGCGGCAGCCGGTGCTGCAGTTGCGGTAGTGTCAGCAGCAAATGCAGCAGAAGACAGACCCATAGCAGCGGCAACAACCAGAGCTAATACTTTATTCATTCTCATACCCTCGAATTTGGTTTTTCATTTAACCCCACTGCGGGGCCGTTGAAATAACTATATCCCTGTAAATTCGAGGTTTCCGTGAGTGATTGGTATCGGCGTGTAACCGTATGTACATTGCCGGGGTTCTGCACGGACGACTCCCTCTCCCTTGAGGGAGAGGGCTGGGGTGAGGGGGAACATACGGTTCTTTTACTGGAGCTCCCTCACCCCGGCCAAACAGATTACAAATAGCGCGAGGTCAGATGTTCGCGGAAGTAACGGATATTCAGATCTTCACCCGTCGCCTGGGTGATTAATTGCGACGTGCTGAAGCGGCTGCCGTGCTGCCAGATGTTCTGACGCAGCCACTCAAAGAGTGCGGAAAAATCGCCTTCGGCGATGGAGGCCTGCAGACCCGGCAGTGCGGTTCTGGCGGCATGGAACAGCTGCGCGGCGTACATTGCGCCAAGCGTGTATGACGGGAAGTAACCAAAACCGCCGTCGGTCCAGTGGATATCCTGCATACAGCCGTTGCGGTAGTTGTCTTTGGTGGATAATCCGAGCCAGGCCTGCATTTTCTCATCCCACAGGGCGGGAATATCGTCCACCTCTATCTCGCCGTTGATCAGCGCGCGCTCAATCTCATAGCGCAGCACCACGTGCGCCGGGTAGCTCACTTCGTCCGCATCGACGCGGATATAGCCAGGTTTCACGCGCTGGTTCCAGGCAATAAAGTTCTCTTCGCTAAACGCCGCCTGGCTGCCAAAGCGGGCGTGTACCGCAGGGAGGAGATGCCTGAGGAAAGCTTCACTGCGCCCCAGCTGCATTTCAAAGAACAGGCTCTGTGACTCATGGATCGCGGTTGAGCGCGCCAGGGCAATCGGCTGTCCTGCCCACGCGCGCGGCAGGTTTTGTTCGTAGCGGGCGTGTCCGGTTTCGTGGATCACGCCAAACAGCGCGCTGAGCAGCTCATCTTCGTCATAGCGCGTGGTGATGCGCACGTCTTCCGGGACGCCGCCGCAGAACGGGTGCGCGCTCACGTCCAGGCGACCGCCGTTAAAATCGAAGCCAAGCATCTTCATGGCTTCCAGGCCCAGCTCACGCTGTGTGGCCGTCGGGAAGGGGCCCTGCGGGGGAATAAACGACCGTTGAGCCTGTTTTTCCACCACGTTTGCCAGCAGGTCCGGTAGCCAGGACTTCATATCGCCGAACAGAACGTCCAGACGCGCGCTGGTCATGTCGGGCTCAAAAATATCCAGCAGCGCGTCGTACGGCGTACAGCCTTTGGCTTCAGACCGCAGGCGAGCCTCTTCGCGGCTGAGTTTTACCACCTCTTTCAGGTTGGCGGAAAAACCCTGCCAGTCGTTGGCGGGACGCTGAGTACGCCAGGCGTGTTCACACTTGCTGCCCGCCAGGGATTTGGCTTCCACCAGCGATTCCGGCAGCAGAGTGGCCTGCTGGTAGTGGCGCGTCATTTCGCGCAGGTTGGCCTGTTCGACATCATTCAGATCTTCACCTGCCGCCGCCGCTAACAGGTCGCCGACTTTTTTATCGGTCAGGATCTGGTGTTGCAGGACGCTCATCTCCGCCAGCGCCTGGCCGCGCGCGGCGCTGCCGCCCGGCGGCATCATGGTGAACATGTCCCAGCTGGCGATGGAGGAGAGGTGAGAGAAGCGGGAGAGACGCTGGAAGGTGCGGGTGAGTTGTTGGTAGTTATTGTTTTTCATGAAGTCCTCGTGTCTGAATCAGCCGATGACAAAAATTAGCATCGGCTTGATTTAAACACGAAGGCGCTGGAATGTTAATGCAGACGTTTATGCAAACTGGTGCCCACCAGCAGCGCCGCGCACAGCATCAGTGCGATAAACCCGCCCACGCCGTTCCAGCCGTAGTAATGCCAGAACACGCCGCCGAGGGTCCCGGCGATGCTGGAACCCAGGTAATAGCTAAACAGATACAGCGATGATGCCTGTCCTTTGGCGCGACGCGCGCGCGGGCCAATCCAGCTGCTGGCGACCGAGTGGGCGGCGAAGAACCCGGCGGAGAAGAGCAGCATCCCGGCAAAGATGAACCACAGCGAGGATAATAGCGTCAGCAGCAGGCCGAGTAACATCACGCCCGTGAATACCAGCAGTACCGGCCCGCGTCCATAGCGTGCGGTCATCGCCCCGGCTTTTGGCGAGCTCCAGGTGCCGGTGAGATAGGCCACAGAAAGCAAACCGACAACGGCCTGATTCAGATGCCACGGCGAGAGCATCAGGCGGTAGCCAATATAGTTAAACAGCGTGACGAAGGCGCCCATCAGCAGGAATCCCATCAGAAACAGGCGCGGCAAACCTTTGTCGCGCCAGTGCAGGCGGAAGTTGATAAACAGCGTTTTCGGGCGTAGCGATGTCGGCCGGAAATGACGCGATTCCGGCAGAATTTTCCAGAACATCAGGGCCGATGCCAGCGCAAAACATCCGATTACCGCCAGCGCAATACGCCAGTTAAAGAAGTCCGTAAACACCCCGCTCAGCAGGCGGCCGCTCATTCCGCCAATCGAGTTCCCGCTGATGTAAAGCCCCATAGAGAAAGCAACAAAGCTCGGGTGGATCTCCTCGCTGAGGTAGGTCATCCCGACCGCCGCCACGCCGCTGAGCGAGAGCCCAATCAGCGCGCGCATTACCAGAATGCCGTGCCAGCTGGTCATCATGGTCGAGAGTAACGTACAGACCGACGCCAGCATCAGCGCGGTCACCATCACCGGTTTACGGCCAATGGCGTCGGACAGCGGCCCGGTAAAGAGCAGCCCAATCGCCAGCATGCCGGTAGAAATAGAGAGTGAAACGCTGCTGCTGGCAGGCGATACGCCAAACTCATGAGAGAGAACGGGCAGGATCGGCTGAACGCAATAGAGCAGGGCGAAGGTCGCCAGACCGGCGGAAAAGAGCGCCAGCGTGACGCGCATAAATTGGGGGGTACCACGTTTAATGAACTGGACCGGCTGCGGTGCTGCGGGTAAATCATTGATATCTCTTGCCGGATCGATATCAATAGTCGTTGTACGGCTCACACTGTTTCCTTGCTTAAACATCCCCGTGATTTCTGGTGACGGGTATGACCACATGTTCAGGGTAGGAAAATGTAAATATTCTGTCTAATATATTAATAATCTCAAATGATACTTTAAAAATATGAATATCGAGCTGCGTCATCTTCGCTACTTTGTCGCCGTTGCCGAGGAGCTGCATTTTGGCCGCGCGGCGGCACGGCTGAATATCTCTCAGCCACCGTTAAGCCAGCAGATTCAGATCCTGGAACAGCAGGTCGGGGCGCGCCTTCTGGCCCGCACCAACCGCAGCGTGAGCCTGACGGCGGCGGGTAAGCAGTTCCTGATCGACAGCCGACAAATTCTGAGCATGGTCGATGACGCCGCCGCCCGTGCAGAACGGCTCTATCTCGGAGAAGCCGGAGAGCTGCGAATCGGGTTTACCTCGTCCGCGCCGTTCATCAGCGCCGTCTCGGAGACCCTTTCGTCATTCCGTCGCCACTTTCCGGATGTTCATATTCAGACGCGCGAAATCAATACCCGCGAGCAGATTGCGCCGCTGAATGAGGGTTCGCTGGATCTGGGGCTGATGCGTAATACCCAGCTGCCGGACACGCTGGCGTGGGAGGTGATCCTGCGCGAGCCGCTGATGGCCATGATCCCGCACGATCACCCGCTGGCGTCGCGTCCGGCGGTCTCGCTGGCAGAGCTGGCAAAAGAGCCGTTTGTCTTTTTTGACCCGCAGGTCGGGACGGGCCTGTATGACGATATCCTGGGGCTGATGCGCCGCTACGATCTTGCCCCGGTCATCACCCAGGAGGTAGGGGAAGCGATGACCATTATCGGCCTGGTCGCGGCCGGTCTGGGCGTGTCTATTCTTCCGGCCTCCTTTAAGCGGGTGCAGCTGCGCGAAATGCGCTGGGTGACCATTGCCGAAGAGGATGCCGTTTCCGAAATGTGGCTGGTGTGGTCAAAACACCGTGAACAGAGCCATGCCGCACAGCGCTTCAAACAGCAGCTAATGAGCGCCTCTGCCGGGCGGCATTTTCACGGAAAAGAGGGTAAAAATGTGCGGTAAATCACATGGCTAAGTAAATATTTGACGACGGCCATGGAAGTGCTTCACCATAGCAAACAGTTTATTTCGAAGCTCGAAAATAAGGGAGTACGAGGTGGTTGCTGATAGTCAGCCAGGGCATATCGATCAGATTAAGCAGACCAACGCTGGCGCGGTGTATCGCCTGATTGATCAGCTTGGTCCGGTTTCGCGTATCGATCTTTCGCGCCTGGCACAACTGGCACCTGCCAGTATCACCAAGATTGTCCGCGAGATGCTGGAAGCGCACCTGGTTCAGGAGACGGAAATTCAGGAACCGGGCAGCCGTGGCCGTCCGGCAGTCGGGCTGGTGGTTGAAACGGAAGCCTGGCACTACCTCTCACTGCGCATCAGCCGGGGGGAGATCTTCCTTGCGCTGCGCGACCTGAGCAGCAAGCTGGTGGTGGAAGACCGGCTTGAACTGCCGCTCAACGCGGAGGAACCGCTCCTCGACGCGATTGTCTCGCATATCGATCACTTCTTTATCCGCCATCAGCAGCGGCTTGAACGCTTAACGGCGATTGCCATCACCATGCCGGGAATTATTGATACCGAAAATGGTATTGTTCACCGCATGCCGTTTTACGACGATGTTAAAGAGATGCCGCTGGGTGAGGTGCTGAAAAATCATACCGGCGTGCCGGTCTATATTCAGCATGACATCAGCGCCTGGACGATGGCGGAGGCGCTGTTTGGCGCGTCGCGCGGCGCGCGGGATGTGATTCAGGTGGTCATCGACCATAACGTTGGGGCGGGCGTGATTACCGACGGACGTCTTCTCCACGCCGGGAGCAGTAGCCTGGTGGAAATTGGCCACACCCAGGTCGATCCGTACGGCAAGCGCTGCTACTGCGGGAACCACGGCTGTCTGGAGACCATTGCCAGCGTGGAAAGCGTGCTTGAGCTGGCGCAGGTCAGGCTCAGCCAGTCCATGAGCTCCTCGCTGCACGGACAACCCTTAACGGTGGATTCCCTCTGCGCCGCCGCGCGCCAGGGCGATCTGCTGGCGAAGGACATTATTACCGGCGTGGGTAATAACGTTGGCCGCATTCTGGCCATTATGGTGAACCTCTTCAATCCACAAAAAATCCTGATTGGCTCACCGCTGAGCCAGGCGGCGGAGATCCTCTTCCCTGCAATCTCGGCCTGTATCCATCAGCAGTCGCTTCCCGCCTACAGCAAAAATATTGCGGTAGAAAGCACACAGTTTTCCAACCAGGGAACCATGGCCGGCGCGGCGCTGGTCAAAGATGCCATGTATAACGGCTCGCTGTTGATCCGCCTGTTACAGGGTTAACTCTTTTCCGCTGATGTAAGAAAAATTGCGCTATCTCAAGCCGGGTAGCGCATGCATCCCGTAGACTTCCTCCACTGAATTATTTACCTGGTTTATATTTTCGAAGCATACCCAAGAGGTGGAGTGAGTCATGCTTAAGCGTTTCTTTGTTACTGGTACAGATACCTCTGTCGGCAAGACCGTCGTATCCCGCGCATTGCTGCAGGCGCTGGCAGCAAGCGGTAAAAGCGTGGCAGGGTACAAACCGGTCGCAAAAGGGAGTAAAGAGACGCCAGAGGGATTGCGTAATAAAGACGCCCTGGTGCTGCAAAGCGTCTCGTCGCTGGAACTGCCTTATCACGCGGTCAATCCCATTGCGTTAAGCGAAGAGGAGAGCAGCGTAGCGCACAGCGGCCTGATTAATTATCCCCTGTTGTCCAACGGACTGGCGAACCTGAGCGAGAAGGTTGATCACGTGGTGGTGGAAGGGACGGGCGGCTGGCGCAGCCTGATGAACGACCTGCGCCCGCTTTCTGAATGGGTCGTGCAGGAGCAGCTTCCGGTGGTGATGGTGGTGGGTATCCAGGAAGGGTGCATCAACCACGCGCTGCTGACGGCCCAGGCGATTGCCAATGACGGCCTGCCGCTGATTGGCTGGGTGGCAAACCGCATCAACCCGGGCCTGGCGCACTACGCGGAGATTATCGACGTGCTGAGCAAAAAACTGCCCGGACCGCTGGTGGGTGAACTGCCTTATCTACCGCGCGCCGAGCAGCGCGAGCTAGCGCAGTACATCGATCTCTCTGCCCTCGGTGGCGTGTTGACCGTAGACCGAGTCGTGGCGTAACGTCCGCGACAGCACGGACGCGACCACGCAGGCGACCAGCAGGCCGGGCAGTAAAAGATACTGCCCGGTCATTTCACAGACCATCAACGCCGACATAATGGGCGCATGCGTGGTCGCGGCAAGTAGCGTTACCATCCCCGCCAGCCCCAGCAAAATCGCCGTCTCAGAGCCCGGCAGCCACAGCGCGAACAGCTGCGCAAACAGCATCCCTGTTGCCATCCCGACAAACAGCGTAGGCGTAAACACCCCTCCGGGCGCGCCCGATCCGCTACTCGCCAGCACCGCCAGCAGCTTACAGATGAACACCCCGGCAATCACCGAAAGCAGCGGCGGCGCGAGCAGAAAAGCCTGAACCACGCTGTAGCCATTCCCCCACACCTTAGGCGTGAGGAGAGAAAGCAGCCCGACGATCGCACCGCCCAGCGCCAGCTGCCACGGCGGCGAAAGCTTGAGGCGCAGGAAAAGCCCGTGGCTGACGTCCATCAGCCACATCAGCAGCGGTCCGCAGAGGCCCGCCACCAGCCCCATCGCGACGAGAAGAGCATAATCGGCCGCGGTAAGGATGCCGCTCAGATGGACCGCGTAAAGCGTACCCGCGCCCGGAGCCAGGAGCTGCGTCGTAAGCAGCGCCACCACCGCCGCAATCACCACGGGGCCGAGCGAGGCCAGCATCAGCGTGCCAAACAGAATTTCCGCGATGAACAGGCTTCCGGCTAACGGAGCATGGTAGGCGCTGGCCATCCCGGCGGCGGCGCCACAGGCTATCCATAATTTCCACTCGGATTTGGGCGTAAAGCGCCGGGCGAATAGGGAGGCGGCGAGGGCGGCAAGCAGGATCATCGCCCCTTCACGCCCGATGGCGCTTCCGCTGGCAACGACCAGCAGCGAGGCAAGGGATTTCACAAGGCTGGCGCCGTAGTCAAACTGGCCGTCTCCGGTCTCCAGCGCCTCCATGTAATCGGTAGGGGCATGAGGCCGCTGCGCGGTCAGACGCTGCCATCCCCAGAGCAGCAGACCGGCAGCCAGCCCGCCCAGCGCCGGCGTCAATGCGCGTCGCCAGGGCGAGAGCGACGCGGCGGCATTCACCAGGCTGCCGCTGTCGTTGCTGAGAAGCAGCCACTCCAGCAGGTACATGCTGTGGCGGAATACCGCAACGGCCAGCGCGGCCAGCGCGCCGGTGACGGTGGCAATCAGCAGTCGGCGAAACATCGCGCGGATGTCGGGGTAGGTATGAAGACGTTGCATGGGGTGCGTTTTTACGGGGACGATACGATATTGTGGCGGGAAATCGCAGGGTTAGCAAAAGGTCTGCGTGCGAAAAGGCCGGGCGATGCCCGGCCAGAAAGGTTAGGTGTCGCTATGAATATTCAGCGCCCGGCGCGTGCGTCCGGAGCTCAGGTACTCGGCAATATAGTCCTGCGAAATCTCGCCGTTGTAACGACCGTCCTCATCCACGATCGGCATCCAACTGGTATTACTCTCATACAGACGTGAAAGCACCACGCGCAGGTTGTCTTCCGCTTTGCCGGTCATGCGGAACGGATGCAGGATGTCGGCGCAGGTACCGCTCGCGTTACGCGCTTCGCGACGCTTCACAAAGCCCAGCGGTTTGCCGTGCTCGTCGACCACCGTCACGGCACGAATGTCGTTATCATCCATGGTCGCAAAGGCTTCGGGAAGCGGAGTAGAGCCCCGCACCGTAATGGTCGGCTGCTGGTCGGTGACGTCGCCAGCCGTTACCAGCAGCAGACGCTTCAGCGTCCGGTCCTGGCCGACAAACGAGCCGACAAACTCATTCGCCGGTTTCGCCAGCAGTTCATCCGGGCTGGCGCACTGCACGATTTTCCCCTGACGGAACACCGCAATACGGTCGCCGAGCTTCAGGGCTTCGTCGATATCGTGGCTCACCAGCATGACGGTTTTTTTCAGCTTGCGCTGCATCTCCAGGAACTGGTTCTGGATCACCTCGCGGTTGATCGGGTCCACCGCGCCGAAGGGTTCATCCATCAGCAGCACCGGAGGATCAGCAGCCAGGGCGCGGATCACGCCGATACGCTGCTGCTGGCCGCCGGACATCTCGCGCGGGTAGCGGTTGAGGAACTTATGCGGATCCATCGCCACCATATCCATCAGCTCTTCGGCGCGGGTTTTGCAGCGCGCTTTATCCCAGCCCAGCATGCGCGGCACGACGGTGATGTTCTCTTCGATGGTCATATTCGGAAACAGGCCAATCTGCTGGATCACGTAGCCGATGTTGCGGCGCAGGGTGACGGTGTCCATCCCGCTGGTGTCTTCACCGTTGATCAGGATCGTCCCGCTGCTTGGGGTAATGAGGCGGTTAATCATCTTCAGGGTGGTGGTCTTTCCGCAGCCGGACGGGCCGAGCAGGACGCACATTTCCCCTTCGGGCACGGTCAGGTTAACGTTGTCGACGGCCTTAAAGGTCTGTCCGTGCTTCTGTGAAAATTGTTTGGTGAGGTTTTCCAGTTTTATCATTATCGAATCCCCTTTGGAGTCAGAACCACCTGCAGACGGTGCAGCAGCCAGTCGAGCACAATCGCTAAAAGACAAATCATCAGCGCGTCCGCAATCAACATGCGAATATCGCTTCCGCCAATGCCGTTGAGCAGCAGCAGGCCCAGTCCGCCCGCGCCGATCACGGCGGCAATCGCCATCACGCCGATATTCATCACCACGGCGGTGCGGATGCCGCCGAAAATCACCGGCAGTGCCATCGGGATCTCAACCCAGCGCAGCCGCTGCCAGAAGGTCATGCCGATGCCGCGTCCGGCTTCGCGCAGGCCCGGCGGCAGGCTGTCGAGCGCCGTATGGGTGTTACGCACAATCGGCAGCAGCGAGTAGAGAAACACCGCCGTAATCGCGGGCAGGGCGCCAATTCCCTGACCGATCAGCGAAAACAGCGGGATCATCAGCCCAAACAGGGCGATGGACGGAATGGTCAGCACGATGGTGGCTATCCCCAGCACCGGCGTCGCCAGCCACCTGTGGCGGACAATCAGAATGCCCAGCGGTACGCCGATGATGATGGCTAAACCTACGGCCAGCGCCACCAGCCACAGGTGCTGAAGGGTGAGGGTTAAGAGGTAATCCCAGTTGTCCAGAATGTAGTGAATCGTCTCCATAGCGCCTCCTACAGCAGCTGTTTGCTACGCAGGAAATCGCGGGCGACCTGCTGCGGTGACTGATGGTCGATATCCACCTTCTTGTTCAGCTCGGTGATAACGTCGTTGTTGAGCTGCGCCGAGAGGGTGTTGAGCGCCTCTTCCAGCCCGGGGTTGGCCTCCAGCGTGTCCTTACGCACCACCGGCGTCACCGCGTAGCTCGGGAAGAAGCCTTTATCATCTTCCAGCACCTTGAGGTCGAAGCCTTTCACGCGCCCGTCGGTGGTGTAAATCAGACCGGCGTCAACGAAGCCGTCGCGCACCGCGTTATAGACCAGACCGGGGTCCATCTGTCGGATTTGCGGGCGGTCCAGATCCATCCTGTAGGCCGCCTGAAGCGGCTTCATGCCGTCGCTGCGCCCGGCAAATTCCAGGTCCAGGCCAAGTAGCCAGTTTTTGCCCGGGTTGGTTTTACGGATCTGCTCAATCTTCGCCACCATCTCCGACATGGTGTTGATGTGTTCCGCCTCGGCGCGCTTGCGCTGCATGGCGAAAGCGTAGGTGTTGTTCATGTCGGCGGGCTTGAGCCAGACCAGACCGTGCTTTGCGTCCAGGCGTTTCACCGTCTCGTAAGACTCCTGCGGCGACATGCGCTTGTTGATATGGTTAAAGATGATCAAGGACGTGCCGGTGTACTCCCAGGTCATGTCAATCTGCTTGTTGATCATCGCGTTGCGGGAGATCACCGTGGCAATGTTGGTTTGCGGCTGGACCTGGAAACCTTTTTTCTGCAGGTACTGCACGGTCATCGCCGAGAGAATGTGCTGCTCGGTAAAACTCTTGGTCGCCAGAATCAGCGGGGCCGCCATCGCCTGGCCGGTGAACAGCGCCGCGGCACACATCGCCGTTAGGCCGGATATCAGTCTCATAAAAGCTCCTTGTTATTGTTATCGAGCGAGATGGGGACTCATCACGCGACCCAGCGCCGCCAGCAGGGTATCGAGGATCAGGGCGAACAGGGCGGTGGCCGCCGCGCCGAGGATCAGGGTCGGGAAATCGTTCAGGTAAATGCCGGGGAAAATCAGCTCGCCGTAGCTGCTGGCGCCAATCAGGAACGCCAGCGGTGCGGTACCGACGTTAATGGCGGTGGCGATGCGGATCCCCGAGAGCATGACCGGCCAGGCGGCAGGCAGCTCAACCTGACGCAAACGCTGCCATTTGGTCATCCCGATGCCGTTTGCCGCTTCCAGCAGCGACGGCGGGACCGAGCACAGCCCGGCGTAGGTATTGCGCACGATCGGCAGCAGCGAGGCGAGGAACAGGGCGATGATGGCGGGCGTATCGCCAATGCCAATCACCACCATCGCCAGCGCCAGAACGGCCAGCGGCGGCAGCGTATTGCCGACGTTGAAGATTTGCATCACATATTCGGCGATACCCCGCGCGGCCGGGCGGCTCAGCAGAATACCGGCTGGAATACCCACCAGCAGGGCAAAAAACATCGATGAGAAAACCAGAATCATGTGCTGTTGCCCGAGATAAACCAGGTCAACCTGGCGCGCCCTGATCGTTTCCAGCCCAATGCCCCAGACGAGGAGGGCGAGAACCACGATAATGGCGCCGACAAACAGCAGCGAACGTTTGAGTAATGGGTGCATTGCGGTGTGTCTCCCTGTGCGCATGCGTTATAGCAACCATCGGTTGCCTGTTGTTATGCCATGTTTCGGCAGGGGTATTTCACCTATAGCAAGCGTTTGGGAAGGGTTCCAGCGAAGGGGTAAAATCAGTAACCCTATGAAAACAGTGACAACCTTGTGTTAGGCCTGATGGCATAAGGGCTGATTGAGGGTCAGGCAGAATAGTCCTAAAGCGAATCTTTAGATGTGACGGTGTCACATCTAAAGGGCTCATACGCCGGATATCGGTCATTAACTTCACAGAGAGGCACGAACCCGTCGAACCCGCGTCGAGACGGTGATAATTGAAACGATAGCGACCACGGCGAGCATCAACCCGAGCGCCAGCATGGCGTTAAACCCGATCCACCTGAACAGCAGCAGCCCCGCGATACCGCCCGTAATAAACGAGAAAAGGGTGGTTAAGTGGGTTTTCAGCTGGCTTTTTTGCGCCGCCGTATCTTTGGAGCAATCCCTGCGCAGCATCGCCACCAGTACCGAGGCCAGGGAGATCCCCGCGTCCGTCAGCGTGCCGGTAATGTGCGTCGATCTCACCCGTCCGCCGGAAAGCTGCGTGGAGGTAGAATTATGAATGCCCATCAGAAAGCAGAGAAAAAGAATTATCTCGCGGTTGCTGGTGAGGGCATGAAAATACATTTCGTAGAAAGAGACGCCGGTCAGTAATATCCCCTCGACAAACAGGATCTGGCAAAAAACCAGCCTGACGTTATGGATAATCCCCCATATCACGATCGCGCGCGCAATAATGGCGCCTGCGACAAAAGAGAGAATAATCGAGCCGAAGAAAATAATATCGCTGAGATCGGTGGAGGAGACTTCGCTGGATAACTGTGATGTGTTGCCGGTCATGTGTGAGGGGAAAAAACCAAATGCCCCGAGGGCGATGGCGTTTAGTAAACCTGCCGAGGTCGCCAGCCAGAGAGCAAGCCGGCGATCCTCCTTATGCGTTCGTTCTTTCTTGAGTCTAATCAGCAAGAATACCTCCAGGTTGAGCGTTGCCTGACTATTCAGGCTAGCAAAGCAGTGCAACGGGCTGTCCAGGATATGGCTTAATTATTATTCCCTCTGACGACTTTCAGGGTTTCGTAATTAAATAAAATAGCCTTGCTCAACATGGGGGCGTAAATTTTAAATCATGCCGTTATTGCCGTGACGCAAAAACGCCGGGCGCTGGTTGAGTCGCTCGAACCAGGCCTCAATCGCCGGCACGTCAGGTTTATTAAACGGCGTCATCTTCCAGCGATTCACCGACAGCCCAAGCACCACGTCCGCAAGGGTAAACGTTTCGCCTGCCGCAAAGGCACCGGTGCGCTGCAGCTGGTTTTCCAGAATGGTGACACAGTGGTTCCACTCTTTGATTCCCGCCGCAATGCGCTCAGGGTCGTTAAAGTCCGGGTTTTTACGCCCCAGCGCCGGGAAGACATAGCGCCAGGCGTTGTTAAATTCAGTGGCCTGCCAGTCCATCCAGCGCTCAACGTTGGCGCAGGCCTGCGGTTCAGCGGGCAGCAGATCGTGACGTTCGGCCTTGCGCGCCAGATAACGGCAGATGGAATTGGACTCCCACAGCACGAAATCGCCATCAATCAGCACCGGCACCATGGCGTTAGGGTTCAGGGCGCGAAAGGCATCCGTTTCCGTTGAGGCAAAACCGCTGCCGTAATCTTCCTGTTGATAGGCTATGCCTGCTTCTTCGCAGGTCCAGAGCACTTTACGAACGTTGATGGAGGTGGTTTTGCCGAGGATGGTAATCATTGCGCAGGTGTCCTTTAATGGATGTTATTGTTTAAAAACAATACACGAACGGTGAAGAAAAGCGTCAAAAAATCATCCGGCGCGTTATTTGTGAAGACGCGAAAGCAGAAACGTTAGCGCTGCCGCAAAGAGGAGCACTATGCCACTCAATGCAAACGTGCTCTGCCAGCTATAACGATCGAACGCTATACCGCCCGCCGTTGAGCCGAGCGCAATGGCGAGCTGGATCACCGCAACCATCAGTCCACCGCCGGCTTCAGCATCCTTCGGCAGCGTTCGCGCAATCCACGTCCACCACCCCGTCGGTGCTGATGTTGCCAGCATCCCCCATAGGCCTGACAGCAGGGCCACAATCCACACGTTATGCCCGGCGAGAATCAACGCGACTGCGATGGCCGCCATCAGTAGAGGGATCGCGATCAGCGTTATGTAAAACGCGGCATTAAGCACCAGGGCAACGAAAAGGGTGCCCACAAAACCCGCAACGCCTATGGTGAGCAAAATCAGCGACAGCCCGACTCCGCTCACCCGGGTGACGGTTTCAAGGAACGGGCGCAGATAGGTAAACAGCGCAAACTGCCCCATAAAGAACAGGCCGCAGGCCAGCAGACCAACGGAAACGGCAGGCTGGCGGAATAACCGAAAAACACTTCCTCGTGATGTACCGTTTTTACGCGCGTTCATGTCAGGCAGGCTTAAACACTGCCAGATGAACGCGACTTTCGCCACGGGCACCAGACAAAGAAATGCGCCGCGCCAGCCAATAATGCCCCCAAGATAGCTGCCAAGCGGGGCGGCCACCACCGTTGCCAGCGCGTTACCGCCGTTGAAAATGGCCAGCGCGCGCGCAACCTTATGCGGCGGAACAAGGCGAATGGCCGTTGCGGCAGACATGGACCAGAACCCGCCTATAGCGATACCGATCAGCGCGCGGCCTGTCATGTAAACCAGATAGTTTGGGGCGAAAGCGATAATCATCCCCGAGAGCGCCATCAGGAGCGTCATGCCCAGAAGAAGGTGTTTGCGGTTTATATTCCCGGCAAGCCGGGAAAGGAAGAGGCTGGTCAGCACCGCCAGCGCGCCGGAAATCGCGATCCCCTGGCCAGCGAGACCCTCCGTAACGCCCAAATCTCTGGCAAGGGGGGTAAGCAGGCTGACGGGCATAAATTCCGAGGCAATCAAGATAAATACGCACAGGGTCATGGCAAAAACGCCACTCCAGTGTGCATGCTCTGTGTTCTGTGATGTGGTGCGGCTCAGTGTAGACATAGTCAGATTTCACAAAGAGCCACCCGTATAGGGCGAGTGGCGTAGAGATTTATTTCAGGTTGGTTTTGAAGAACTGCTCAAACTGGCCGAAGGGGATCTTCCCGGCAGCATTATCGTAGAGATCGACATGGTTTGCGCCCGGAACAATCACCAGTTCCTTCTGCTTGCTGCCGACCGCTTTAAAAGCATCTTCAGCAAAGTAGCGGGAGTGTGCCTTTTCACCGGTTACGATAAGCGTTGGGATAGTAATTTCCCCGGCGTAGCTCAGCAGCGGCATATTCATAAATGATAATGGCGTGGTCGCGGTCCACGCGCCGGTGGAGTTGACGGAGCGCGCATGGAAGCCGCGCGGCATACGGTAGTAGTCAAAGAACTCTTTGAGTACCGGATTCGGGTTGTCAGGTAACGTCTCCGGCAGAATACGTTCAGCTGCCGTCACCTTACCGTTCTCATCGACATAAATGTCATGGCCGCCGTGCGCGAAGGTACCGTTCTCAGCATCTTTCCAGCGCTGTGCGTTCAGATACTGCAGAACGGCACGGCGGTCAGACGTTGAATAGCGATCTTTCCCGTCACCCACGCCGTGGCC
The DNA here is from genome assembly GCF_056856775.1 of Enterobacter sp. QK-SA4. Classification (NCBI taxonomy): domain Bacteria; kingdom Pseudomonadati; phylum Pseudomonadota; class Gammaproteobacteria; order Enterobacterales; family Enterobacteriaceae; genus Enterobacter; species Enterobacter sp. QK-SA4. Next base: position 2,639,962 of record NZ_JBXFXH010000007.1, on the reverse strand, counting down.
CATCGCCCGGCTCATGTCATACATCACGCTGGTGGCGACCGCCTTCACGCGGGTGTCCATGGATGCTGCGTTGAGCGCCATACCGCCCCAGCCGCAGATGCCGAGAATACCAATGCGGTTACGATCAACCTCTTTCTGCAACCCAAGGAAGTCCACCGCCGCGCTAAAGTCTTCGGTGTTGATATCCGGAGACGCTACGTTGCGCGGCTGGCCACCGCTTTCGCCCGTATAGGACGGATCGAACGCCAGGGTCACAAACCCATTTTCTGCCAGGGTTTGCGCATACAGGCCGCTGGACTGCTCTTTGACCGCGCCAAATGGCCCGCTGACCGCAATCGCCGCCAGCTTGCGGTCGCCGCGGTTTTTGGGAAGATACAGATCGCCTACCAAAGTGATCCCGTATCGGTTCTGGAAGGACACCTTACGGTGATCGACTTTGTCACTTTCGGCGAAGGTTTTATCCCATGTGCTCACCATCGAAACAGGCGCGTTTGGGTTGGTGGTTTCTGCATAACTCATTGTTGTCACTCCACTTAATGATGCACATAGCAGCATCGCAACGGACAGTTTTTGGGTAAATGTTTTCATAGAAATGAACCCTGGGTTGTTGTGTTGCGGTCATTATAGTTAGCAGAAATAGTGCTGATTAGAGGGCGAAAGCTGCTAGGATTCATATCATATTGTTATAAATGGGTGGGGATGATGGCGAAACGGGAAAACTATAATGAGCTGTACCTGTTCATGCAGGTGGTACGGGAGGGGAGCTTCACGGCGGCCGCGCTTCGGCTTGGGCTGGCGCAATCCGGGATCAGCCGCTCGGTTCGCGAGCTGGAACAGCGATTGGGCGTTCAACTTCTGGTCCGCACCACGCGCAAGCTCTCGCTCACCCATGCCGGGGAACAGCTTTATCAGACCGCCGAGTCTGCATTCGATACGCTCGATACGGGTCTGGCGACCCTGGCACACTATCGTCAGACGCCGTCCGGCACGGTGCGTATTAATGCCAGCCAGCACGCTATCGATAAGTGTCTGCTGCCAAAGCTCGCCATTTTTAAACAGCGTTACCCGGACATCAGGCTGGAACTGATGAATGAAAGCCGCTTCGTCGACATTATCGCCGAGCGGTTCGATGCGGGTGTCAGACTGGGGCCGGAAGTGGGGCAGGGAATGATTGCAGTGCGTATCACGCCTGATATGGAAATGGCCGCGGTGGCTGCCCCGGAACACTTCAGACGCTACGGTTTTCCGCAGACACCAGCCGATTTAGTGGCTCATCCCTGCATTGCTTACCAGTTTGCCGACGGTAGTGACTATCAGTGGGAACTGGTGCAGGACGGGAAAAAAATCACCCATCGGCCAGAGGGGCAATGGGCGCTGTCTGACAGCTACATGGAAGCCGAGGCCGCCCGGCTGGGGCTTGGGCTGGCCTATGTCCCGGTGGAGCTAGTGGCTGACGATCTGGAGCGCGGAACGCTTATCCGGGTGTTGCAGCGCTATAGCCTGCGCATGGACGGGTTGTATCTCTATTATCCGCACCGCAACGTGTCGCCTGCCCTGAGGGCTGTGATCGATACGCTGAAAATTTAGGGCGGCATAACATCACGAGAGCGGACATTCAAACTGCCCGCCGGTGAGCTAAGCCTAAAAATAAATCAGGACCGCTGTGGTGAGGCAAGTTTTGCAGCAATCATTTCAGATGTGGGCTGTATTCCCCCAAGACTCCACTGTTCCGGTTCATGCTCGTCAATACGGATCAATACTGAACGCCGGAATTCAGGGTCGCCGTTTCCCTCAATTTCAACAATAAGGTCAGTCATACGACGTAGCAGTTCTTTTTTTTGCTCCGAATTCATAATTCCTTTAATGGTTTGCACATTTACGAAGGGCATTGTATTCTCCTTAAATAACTGAGTCTTTAAATCATACTCAGGTTGCGAGGCAAACGAAGAGATGTCAAAAAAAATAAATCATTACCGTACTTATTACCTGAGCTTTGTGGGTTAGCGGCGGCCGCTGAGCTTCTTGGCGATCAATGGGTTTTGTTGATTCTGAGAGAGGCGTTTTATGGGGTAACACGCTTTGAAACGATACGGGATCATACAAAAATCACCAGGCAGACGCTGGCGAACCGGTTAAAAAAAATGACTGAACTCGGCCTGCTTTGCAAAATCCCTTATCAGGAAGAAGGGGCGCGTGAACGGTATGAGTATGTTCTCACCGCCAAAAGCCGCAGCCTTGCGCCGATTCTTTTCTCTTTGATGGAGTGGGGTCATAAAAACATACTGCACGACGCACCGCATATTGCGTTAACAGACAAAGAAAGTGGAGAAGTGGTTAATAGCGCCTATGTTACCGCCGACGGTAAGTTCGTTGACCCTAAAAACGTTCGGTTAACGTTTCACGACAGCCAATACTTAGCCGCCATGCCCCAGGCGCCTGACCATACTGACGCTTAAAGCTGCGGTTGAAGGACTGCCGGGAGTCAAAGCCCAGCGAGAGCGGTGATTGATACCCTTAAAATTTAGGGCAGCGTTGTCATTCTGGAAGGCGCCTCGCAAACCGCAAAGTAACCTTATGAAATTCAGCGTTATGTCTTTTCCTCAACGGGTCGCGGTCGTAAAGTGCCTGCGTTGCGGCACATCCGCAATCGGGCGTAGGAACCCGCATCTACAGAGCGATATTTATATGTCGCGACAGCGCCGATCTCGTTAAAATTGCGGTGGCGCTGACGGAGCAGCCGCAAGGCTGGCCGTTTTCTCTGTGGGCGGTATTCCTACCTCTGTCAGCGCTACCCCCTCGAGCGTAGGAACTCATCGGGTGGTTCACCCAATTTATACACTGAGGATGCCTTACGATGGCGACTATCCCAACCCTGACTTACCTTCCATCTGACGAAAACGTCATTCTGCAACGTATCTCCCGACCGCTTCCGGCCGATGCCGATCTTTTTGTCGTCGCCGACAACTGCGCCGCGCTGGTGAGCGTGCTGGTCGAAACCGATGATGTCGCGAGGCGTACTGCGCTGTGCGAGCGTCTCCTTCAGGCTCTGCGCAGGCTGCGTGAACTCTGTGATGTCGATCTTCCGCCATACCTGATTGAACAGTTGATCATGGGTGAGAAAACCAACTCCTGCGTGCCCGACTGCTGGCAGGACACCTTAACGCAGGTGGACTATGTTCTGGCGCTGACGCAAGCCGTTATGGGGGGAACGCTACCCGCTCACGTAGCGAAAGAGCTGACGGGCCTGCTGCACGATATGGTGTGGCTGCTGGCTGAGTTTGTGAAGGAGCCGCGCATTACTGCGCATTAAGGGGCTGGCGTGGAGGGGCGGCAGCGCCCCTTTGAAGCCGTGATTAACGTGATGCGTTTACCGAATCCAGAAGCGATGTACCGTAGGAGTTGTCGATAGTACAAAGCCAGCGACCGTCGCTTTCCTGCCGAAAGACATAGGTCGCGCGGCGCGACATTTCCGTTATTCCACCCTGACCATCAGGAAAACGCAGAACGGTTTCCATGATAACGAGGGCATTGTCACCGCCTTCGATCACCTGCATCTCTCCTTGTTCCACAATCAATTGGTCCTGGAAATAATCCGAGATGGCAATAAACGCGCTGCGGATGTTTTCTTTGCCTTTCACCGTCATGCCGGGCTTAACGACCAGAGCCGCGTCTTCGGCGTAGTATTCCATCAGCGCGTCATAGTTTTTGGTGGTGATGGCGTGGTCACAAGATTCGATGATGTGGTGTAGCGGATGTGGGGTCATGCGTATTTCCTCAGAGAGGGGGAAGTGTATTAACTTAACAGTCTTGCGTGTTTGTATAGCTACCAGGTTTTGTGGTTGGTAGGTTTAGCATAGAAGCGGATAGTTTTAAGGTTACGCCTGCTATGAATTGTGAGCTCAACGGGGTGATTTCTAAACTGATATCAAGTCATTAAAACCTTCATCTGTCAGGTTTTGTGTCAGCAGTCACTACAGCAGGTGACCTGCCCCCCGTTGATTAGTACACCCCGATGTTAGTAATGTCTTCATAAGCCACATGAGGACATCCCCATGAAGAAGCGTTTTTCCGACGAACAGATCATCAGTATTCTCCGCGAAGCCGAAGCTGGGGTACCCGCCCGTGAACTCTGCCGCAAGCATGCCATTTCCGATGCCACGTTTTACACCTGGCGTAAGAAGTATGGCGGTATGGAGGTGCCTGAAGTTAAGCGCCTGAAGTCGCTTGAGGAAGAGAACGCCAGACTCAAGAAGCTGCTTGCCGAAGCCATGCTGGATAAAGAGGCGCTTCAGGTGGCTCTTGGGCGAAAGTACTGACGACAGACCAGAAGCGGGAAGCCGTGATGTTGATGTGTGATGCGACCGGTCTGTCGCAACGTCGTGCCTGCAGGCTTACAGGTTTATCCCTGTCGACTTGCCGCTATGAGGCTCACCGTCCGGCTGCTGATGCGCATTTATCAGGGCGCATCACTGAGCTGGCACTGGAGCGCAGGCGTTTTGGCTACCGTCGTATTTGGCAGTTGCTGCGCCGTGAAGGGCTTCATGTTAATCATAAGCGCGTGTACCGGCTTTATCACCTCAGTGGCCTGGGCGTAAAACGCAGAAGACGTCGTAAAGGGCTGGCAACAGAACGTCTGCCGCTGCTCCGTCCGGCGGCGCCCAATCTGACCTGGTCGATGGATTTCGTCATGGACGCACTTTCCACCGGTCGCAGGATCAAGTGTCTTACCTGCGTCGATGATTTCACAAAGGAATGCCTGACGGTCACTGTTGCCTTTGGGATTTCAGGCGTTCAGGTCACGCGTATTCTGGACAGCATTGCACTGTTTCGAGGCTATCCGGCGACGATAAGAACTGACCAGGGGCCGGAGTTCACTTGCCGTGCACTGGATCAATGGGCCTTTGAGCATGGTGTTGAGTTGCGCTTAATCCAGCCGGGCAAGCCAACGCAGAACGGATTTATTGAGAGCTTTAACGGACGATTTCGCGATGAATGTTTGAATGAGCACTGGTTCAGCGATATCGTTCATGCCAGGAAAATTATTAATGACTGGCGGCAGGATTATAACGAATGCCGCCCGCACTCCACGCTGAATTATCAGACACCGTCTGAATTTGCAGCGGGCTGGAGAAAGGGTCATTCTGAGAATGAAGATTCCGACGTTACTAACTGAGTGTTGTATCTAATCGTGGGGGCAGGTCACAGGATAATAACTTCCTTGGGTAACTAAAGATTTTTTGCACAAAGTCGATAACTCCCCGGAAGACAGTCATTTGACGAAACAGTATTTATCAGAGGAAAAAGAAGTTGAGATTTCTAACATTGTTTATCCTCCTTATTGCTATTACCCTACATGCCGAAGAACATGATTATGGCCCACCTGTCTCTGTATGCCTGAACAAACATACCATTCCCTATATCAACACGATGATTCCAGCTGAAAATATTGTTAATGACGCTTATCTGGCGTGCCAGGGTGTCGTTGATGAATGGAATCATGAGAGAGAATCCTTGCCCAAAGAAATGGTAATCAAGCAGAATAAGGAGTTGCGTGATATGTATATCAGGATGATTGAGATCCGTCGGAAAGCGAGTGCACACAAAAAATGAGGGACTCTTGTATCGATTGACTAGAACAAAAAGCAGACACTTAACGGGTGGCATGGAAACGCTTTGATTATTCGTAAAATATAAGAGCGCGAATTCACATCATCGTTGAAGACTATTTTATTAATAAAGGGATGACTTATGAAAGCAGGTGTTTTTTTAAATCTATTATTATTGACGTTATCATTTGATGTCGCGGCATTTACTCAATTCAAACCGGCGGTCTTAAATGCTGCTCTTTTATTCGATCATGATGCAACAACCGGGAACGTAAAACATAGCCTCCAGTGGATGCGGGATGTTACAGGTAAACTTCAGGTTATGACAGAAGTTAGATATGATCGCAGCGGATGCTTTACGAGTATCAACATGGTTGACAAGGCAAATGATCGAGAGTTTCATTTGGTCAATAAAGATGGCTTACTGACGTCACTTAAAGGCCAGCGTATTACCGGAAAAATAAATGAGCGCTGCGAAATTACTGAGCTTGAGAATGAAAAGGGTAATTACTTACTCAGTTATAATATACGTGGCTTGCTGGAAAAAATAATGGACAAAGATACGGGCGAAGTTGTAGAGCGATATGAATATCATAACAGCCAATTCCCCGTTCGCATAATAAACTACAAAGATCCAAAAGATGAACACATCGTTTACCCATCCGGGAGTGCGCAATTCCTTGACTCAGAATTAGTGTCGAAAAGAGAGGACATCACTTTCATGGTGAAGCAAAGCTGTGCTTACACCGCTGATGGTAATGCAGATAAATGCTCGCTGATAGCATCCACTAACGACGACTATCGTGACTCAAGCCTCGTATGGATTTCTAATCACAAAAATGAATATTTCTAAATTATATTAAAAGGACTGAACCCACGTCATCTTCCCGAAAGGTTGATTAACTTACTATTTTTTTATGTAAGTGCATCATCTCCTGCTTTGGAACGATGGTATCGTTAACATCAATCAGCAGGAGAGTACTACAGACAGCCAAAAAGCCGTAAGCAGTTATCTGCTTACGGCTTCCAGAACGGTGATGATTTTCTGGCAATCAGGCCGCTTTCACCGCCCTGATTTTTTTGGCGTCAGCCGCGTCGGATTCTGTTTTATCCGCTACAGCTGGAGCAGTGAGATCGGGAAGCTTGCTGGTACGCAGAATATGCTGCACGGTCTCTTTCTGCTCGGCGAGATACAGGCCAAGATTTTCAGCCTGCGTTTCATCCATCTGCATTCCGCTTTGCAACAGCCAGTCGGTGAACGCATCTGCCATATCGAGCAGCTTGTCGTGAGCGTCAGCCTCTTTCTTACTGGCAAATGTCATTTTCTCTTCACCTTTTCTTACGACAACAAATTTTGTTTCAACAGCCATCGTGCACCTCGCTATACTGTATTTATATACAGTATAACAGCAACAGATCGATGTTGCAGCAAAATATGCATTACTGGCGAAGCTGCTGTGTTTCCGGGCCACTCATACTCCGTCGCCATGCCCCAGGCGCCTGACCATACTGACGCTTAAAGCTGCGGTTGAAGGACTGCTGGGAGTCAAAGCCCAGCGCGATCGCCACGTTCAGAATCGGTTCATCGCTGTGGGATAACCGCTCAACCGATTTTTGCAGCTTTTGCGCGCGAATATACCCGGCGAGGGGATAGCCCGTATGCTCTTTGAAGAGGCGCTGGAGGTGCCATTTTGAGTAGCCGGAACGCCTGGCGACGGACTCAATGTCCAGACGGCTATCCAGGTTGTTGTCGATCCAGTCGAGTAAATCATGCATAAATGCGCCAGTGTTCATCTGGTTACTCCCACGCTGCCTGTCAAAAAGTATCTTTGTCTGTTGCATTAAAAGGTGGCGCTTTTTTGTATTAATTGCAAGTTTTATTGTTGCATTTAAATCCCTGACCGAAACGGGTCTTTTCACATCCGCTCAAATAGCACATAAAGTGCAACAATTATTCTTGCACTTAGTTAAGCGCCTTCCTACAATCGCCGCGATAGTGTATTCGCAACTGTTACAGTTTTGTGGCGATGAACGACACAAATGGCCTTGAGATAGCCACCGGACAAAGGAAGTGGTGCAGTGCCTCCTGCTGCGTCTTGCCCGGCGGCGACAATTACCGGAATAAAAATAATGAGCCTGCAAAAAACCTGGGGTAACTTTCATCTGAACGCGCTGGGGGCCATGTTGCTCTCCGTGCTGCTCGTCGGATGCGACAACAGCGTCGCGCAAAACGCCGCGCCGCCTGCGCCCGCCGTCAGCGCTGCTGACGTGGTGGTGAAATCCATTAGCCAGTGGGATAGCTTTAACGGCCGGATTGAAGCGGTGGAGAGCGTTCAGCTCCGTCCGCGCGTTTCCGGCTACATTGATAAAGTGAATTACACCGACGGCCAGGAAGTGAAGAAGGGCGAGGTGCTGTTCACGATTGATGACCGAACCTATCGCGCGGCGCTGGAACAGGCGCAGGCGAACCTGGCGAGAGCTAAAACGCAGGCTAGCCTGGCGCAAAGTGAGGCTAATCGTACCGATAAGCTGGTCAATACCAACGTTGTCTCCCGCGAAGAGTGGGAGCAGCGTCGTTCGGCCGCCACTCAGGCGCAGGCCGATATTCGCGCCGCGCAGGCAGCAGTTGACGCCGCGCAGCTCAACCTGGACTTCACCAAAGTCACCGCGCCTATCGACGGTCGCGCCAGCCGGGCGCTGATCACCAGCGGAAACCTGGTGACTGCGGGTGACACCGCCAGCGTTCTTACCACGCTGGTCTCGCAGAAAACGGTTTACGTCTACTTTGACGTGGACGAGTCGACCTACCTTCACTACCAGAATCTGGCCCGCAGCGGGCAGGGGGCGTCCAGCAATCACACGGCGCTTCCGGTTGAGATTGGCCTGACGGGCGAGGAGGGATATCCCCACCAGGGTAAAGTGGACTTCCTGGATAACCAGCTGACGCCGAGTACCGGCACCATCCGTATGCGCGCGCTGCTGGATAACGCGCAGCGTCAGTTCACGCCGGGACTTTTTGCCCGCGTACGCCTGCCGGGCAGCGCGGAGTTCAAAGCCACGCTTATCGACGACAAAGCGGTGCTGACCGATCAGGATCGTAAGTACGTTTATATCGTCGATAAAGAGGGGAAAGCGCAGCGCCGCGACATCACGCCGGGCCGTCTGGCAGACGGTTTACGCATCGTGCGGCAGGGGCTGAACCCTGGCGATAAAGTCATCGTCGAGGGTTTACAAAAAGTGTTTATGCCGGGGATGCCGGTTAACGCGAAAACCGTTGCCATGACCGCCACCAGCGCCCTCAACTGATCCCTTGACCTGAGAATCCATCCATGGACTTTTCCCGCTTTTTCATCGACAGGCCGATCTTTGCCGCGGTGCTGTCGATTCTGATTTTTATCACAGGGTTAATCGCCATCCCGCTGCTGCCGGTGAGCGAATATCCTGACGTCGTGCCGCCAAGCGTGCAGGTGCGCGCGGAGTACCCGGGTGCCAACCCGAAAGTGATTGCCGAGACCGTGGCGACGCCGCTTGAAGAGGCGATCAACGGCGTTGAGAACATGATGTACATGAAGTCCGTCGCGGGCTCCGACGGCGTGCTGGTCACCACCGTCACCTTCCGTCCGGGTACCGATCCGGATCAGGCGCAGGTGCAGGTGCAAAACCGCGTCGCGCAGGCCGAAGCGCGTCTGCCGGAAGACGTGCGGCGCCTGGGCATTACCACCCAGAAACAGTCCCCGACGCTGACGCTGGTGGTGCATCTGTTTTCGCCCAACGGTAAGTACGACTCCCTGTATATGCGTAACTACGCCACGCTGAAGGTGAAGGACGAGCTGGCGCGTCTGCCCGGCGTCGGCCAGATCCAGATTTTCGGCTCGGGCGAGTACGCGATGCGCGTCTGGCTGGATCCCAACAAGGTGGCGGCCCGCGGGCTGACCGCGTCGGACGTGGTCACGGCGATGCAGGAGCAGAACGTTCAGGTATCCGCCGGGCAGCTTGGCGCCGAGCCGCTGCCGAAAGAGAGCGATTTCCTGATCTCCATTAACGCCCAAGGGCGTCTGCATACCGAAGAAGAGTTCGGCAATATTGTCCTGAAAACGACGCAGGACGGTACGGTCGTCCGCCTGCGCGACGTGGCGCGTATCGAAATGGGGTCCGGCAGCTATGCGCTGCGCTCCCAGTTGAACAATAAAGACGCGGTCGGGATTGGTATCTTCCAGTCGCCGGGGGCGAACGCCATTGATTTGTCTAACGCGGTGCGCGCGAAAATGGACGAACTGTCCACGCGCTTCCCGGCAGATATGAAGTGGGCGGCACCTTACGATCCAACCGTTTTCGTGCGCGACTCCATCCGTGCGGTCGTGCAAACGCTGCTGGAAGCGGTGGTGCTGGTAGTGCTGGTGGTGATCCTGTTCCTGCAAACCTGGCGCGCGTCGATCATTCCGCTGATCGCGGTGCCGGTTTCGGTGGTGGGTACCTTCAGCATTCTCTACCTGCTCGGCTTCTCGCTGAACACCCTGAGCTTGTTCGGGCTGGTGCTGGCCATCGGTATCGTGGTGGACGATGCCATCGTGGTGGTGGAAAACGTCGAGCGAAACATAGAAGAGGGGCTTGCTCCGCTTGCGGCGGCGCATCAGGCGATGCGCGAAGTGTCCGGGCCGATTATCGCGATTGCGCTGGTGCTGTGCGCGGTGTTTGTGCCGATGGCGTTTCTCTCGGGCGTTACCGGTCAGTTCTACAAGCAGTTTGCGGTGACGATCGCGATATCTACGGTGATTTCAGCGATTAACTCGCTGACGCTCTCTCCGGCGTTGGCGGCACTGCTGTTAAAACCGCACGGCGCGCCGAAGGATTTCCCGACCCGGCTTATCGATCGTCTGTTCGGCTGGATTTTCCGTCCGTTTAACCGCTTTTTCCACCGCAGCTCGAACGGCTATCAGGGGCTGGTGGGCAAAACGCTGGGACGACGCGGCTCGGTATTTGTGGTGTATCTGCTGCTGCTCTGTGCCGCTGGCGTCATGTTTAAAGCGGTTCCCGGCGGGTTTATTCCGACGCAGGATAAGCTGTACCTGATTGGCGGCGTGAAGATGCCGGAAGGTTCTTCGCTGGCGCGCACCGACGCGGTGATCCGCAAAATGAGCGAAATCGGGATGAATACCGAAGGCGTGGACTACGCGGTTGCGTTCCCGGGGCTGAACGCGCTGCAGTTCACCAACACGCCGAATACCGGGACGGTGTTCTTCGGCCTGAAGCCATTCGACCAGCGCAAACATACTGCGGCGGAAATTAACGCTGAGATCAACGCGAAAATCGCGCAAATTCAGGAAGGTTTTGGCTTCTCCATTCTGCCACCGCCGATTTTAGGGCTGGGTCAGGGGTCGGGCTATTCTCTGTACATTCAGGATCGCGGCGGTCTGGGGTATGGCGCGCTGCAAAATGCGGTAAACACCATGTCCGGTGCGATTATGCAGACGCCGGGAATGCACTTCCCGATCTCAACCTACCAGGCTAACGTTCCGCAGCTGGACGTGCAGGTAGACCGTGATAAGGCGAAAGCGCAGGGCGTATTGCTGACCGATCTTTTCGGTACGCTGCAAACCTATCTTGGCTCGTCGTACGTGAACGACTTCAACCAGTTCGGCCGTACCTGGCGCGTGATGGCGCAGGCCGACGGGCAGTTCCGCGACAGCGTGGAAGATATTGCGAATCTGCGCACCCGTAATAGCCAGGGCGAAATGGTGCCGATTGGCAGCATGGTGAAAATCACGACCACCTACGGCCCGGATCCGGTGATCCGCTACAACGGCTACCCGGCGGCAGATCTGATTGGCGATGCCGACCCGCGCGTGCTTTCGTCTGCGCAGGCGATGACGCAGCTGGACGCCATGTCTAAGCAGATCCTGCCAAACGGGATGAACATTGAATGGACGGACCTGAGCTTCCAGCAGGCGACGCAGGGCAACACGGCGCTGATCGTCTTCCCGGTCGCGGTGCTGCTGGCGTTCCTGGTCCTGGCGGCGCTGTATGAAAGCTGGACGCTGCCGCTGGCGGTGATCCTTATCGTGCCGATGACCATGCTCTCCGCGCTGTTTGGCGTCTGGCTGACCGGTGGCGATAACAACGTCTTCGTGCAGGTGGGGCTGGTGGTGCTGATGGGGCTGGCGTGTAAAAACGCGATTCTTATCGTGGAGTTTGCCCGCGAGCTGGAAATTCAGGGCAAAGGCATTATGGAAGCCGCGCTGGAGGCGTGCCGCCTGCGTTTACGTCCGATTGTGATGACCTCCATCGCCTTTATTGCCGGGACTATTCCGCTGATCCTCGGCCACGGCGCGGGCGCAGAAGTGCGCGGCGTCACCGGGATCACGGTCTTCTCCGGGATGCTGGGCGTGACGCTGTTTGGTCTGTTCCTGACGCCGGTGTTTTACGTGACGCTGCGTAAATTCGTGACGCGCGGGAAAGAAGAGGAAAGGGACGTTCTGCCCGCGTAGGAATGCTGCAGATAATAAAAAACCGCCTTCACTGTGAAGGCGGTTTTTTTACATCTGAATATGGGCCGGGTAAGCGCAGCGCCAGCCGGCAAGATCGTTACGACGTTTTTTGATACTGGGCAATAAGGTCGGGGAGCGGATCCCATCCGCTGCTGTCGGCGTTTTTGACCGCTTCCAGGGCGCTTGCCACGGTATGGCGGGCCAGTACCGCTAACGAAGCCTCCTCGGCTTCTTCGGATATCGATTTGAAGTACCAGCAGGCGTTAGCGCTGACCACGCAGCGGGCCGGCACGTCAGGGCGCGACGCCCACAGCTTTTTATCTTCGATAACCGAAAGGTAGATGTCGCGCAGGGTGATCTCTTCCGGCGGGCGACCAAGATGAATTGAGCCGTTACGGCCAAGCGTTGAGACGATAATGCCGTCACGCGTCAGCGGAACCATCAATTTGCGGATGAAGCTCGGGTTCGCTTCCAGGCCGTAGGCCAGAATCGCACTCGTGGAACGTTCACCCAATTGCTCCGCCATCGCTACGCTGAGAACCATCTGCAAAGCTGTCGGGAAGCGGTAATCTAACATTTCTCTGTCCTGGGTTGCGGTGAATCTTGTTCTTTTTGGCACCGCAGAGGTGAATAAGCAATAAACAACAATATAACAAATACGGTAATTATTTTGAAGCAATCTGCGGCATTTGCGATCGAACCCCCTGTTCTGATTTAGCAAAACGTGCGGTTCGGGAGGTCAACCGTCACCATCAGGCCACCTTCAGCGGAAGTACTCAGGTTTACGCTGCTGTTGTGTTGCTGCGCCACCGCTTTGACGATGGCAAGCCCCAGCCCGCTCCCGCTTTGCACCTGATTGGGGTCGCGGAAAAACCGGTCGAACACGCGCTCGCGCAGTTCAACCGGAATACCGGGCCCTGCATCTGAAACGCGAAGCCGCGCGAAGCCATCTGCTATGCAGACATCGACCTGAATCCGCCCGCCCTCGGGACTGTACTTCACGGCGTTCTCAATGAGGTTATCAATAAGCGACACCAGGCGTTCCCTGACGCCGGGGATCCAGATGTCATCCTCGGCGAAGAATTCCAGCTCAATCCTGCGCGCAGACGCCAGCGGTTCCAGCTCGGCCATTCGCTCCTGGATGAGCGTCGTCAGCGGCACGGTCTCCATTTCCGTATCAATGCGCGCTTCGCTGTGCATCATCAGCAGCAGCTGGTTGACGAGACGCGCTGCCCGGCTGTTGCTGCGAATCACCCCCGCAAGCAGCTCCTGCTGGCTCTCGCTGATGACCCAGGACTGCAGCGCTTCCACGTTGATGCGCATCGCCGCGAGGGGGGTACGCAGCTCGTGCGCGGCATCCGCAATGAAAACCCGTTCCCTTTCCGCGCTTTCACGCACTCTGGCAAGGAAGTCATTGATCGCATCCACCATCTGGCGAAGCTCCCTGTGTCCGGGAACGGCTTTTAAAGGGGAGAGATCGTCAGGCGTGCGTAGCGTAATTTCATTGACCACCTTGTTCCAGGGGCGCATCGCAATGCGGATTGACAGCCACGCGGGAAACAGAAGAAAAGGGAAGCAGACCAGCAGCGGCAGGATGTAGTAACCGCGTGAGTTCAGATAGATAAAGAAGTTCCAGCCGCTGGCTGGCGTGAAGAGGGTGACCTCCACGTCAGAGTGAGGGGATTTAAGGGTGCGGCTGGTCCAGGTACGATCTTCACTCTGTACGTGCTCCAGTTCGCCGAACCGGGTGTTTGTTATCCCCGCAGGTGCACCGTCGGAGGCAAAAATAACGGCATTATTCTTGCGAACGATGAGGTTAATCGACAGCACGGGATCTTCCCCTCCGCCGTAACCTTCCCGCAGGGCCTGGCTAAAGGCTTCCAGCACGGCGGTACGATCCTGCGGACGTCCGTCCATACGCTCAACCAGGGTAAAAACGGTTTCGTATGTTTTACTGCCCGTGAGGATGGGAGGGCTGCGCAGGTCCTCCCACAGAATGAAGGTTAGAAAAAGACACCACAGCAGGGTCAGCAGCAGCATCTGGGCGATGATAATTCGGCGCACCAGCGTCGGACGCCTCAGGTGATACCAGACGTTTTGCATTAACCGGTCACCTTTTGAATGGAGACGGTATCAATGACGTACCCGACGCCCCGCACCGTCCGCACATAGCCGTCGCCGATTTTTCGCCGCAAGTTTCCCATATGCACATCGAGCGCATTGCTGAGGTTCTCTTTGTTGCCGAATATCCGTTCTTCCAGAAACCGCCGCGTAATCACGCGGTCAGCGCGCAGCATCAGCGTTTCCAGCAGCGCATATTCACTCGCCGTCAGGTCTACGTGGCGCGCGCTCACCGTCACGCGGCGCGTCGGAACATGAAGCGATAAGCCTCGAATTTCTATCGCTTCATTCTCGAAACCGTAGCTGCGCCGCGCCAGGGCTCTGACTCGCGCCAGCAGCTCGGCGAGAATAAAAGGCTTGACGAGATAGTCGTCCGCACCGGCATCCAGCCCGCACAGGCGATCCTGCAGCGTACCTCGCGCCGTCAGGATGATGACCGGGATCCCCTTGAGCTGCTGACGCAAACGCGCCATCAGGCTCATGCCGTCGCCGTCGGGCAGCCCCAGGTCGAGCAAAATAAGTTCCGGCACGCAGACGTCCAGCTGATGCAGCGCATCCTCTTTGCGGCGTACCCATATGACGTCAAATCCTTGATCCGAGAGTGCGATACGTACGCCGTTGCCGAGATCCAGGTCGTCTTCGATTAGTAAAATTTTCACACTGGCAACTGTATCAACCGTGAATGAAGAACATCTTAAGAAAAAAACGGTATCAGGAAACCTGCCCGGTTTACAGCGCCTGCTCGCGCTTCAGTGTTTCTTCATGTTCGGCTCATAAGAACCTTAGGGTCGGTATTCAAAATGGGCGTTCTGGCGGTTAACCGCATGCATCGTCATCATTTGAATCCAGAAGGGCTTCTTTAATGAGAAACATCGAACTGCGTCATTCGTTCCCCCATTTACTTCCGGGCCGCAGCCTGAAAAACCTCGTGCCGGGCTTCGTTCTGGCGTTACTGGCCATGCCTGCGCTGGCGGCAGAACAGAGTCAGGGTAACGTCTTAACGCTGGGGGGCGGCGTGGACGTCGCGCCGCGCTACTCGGGTTCCGATAAAACCCGCGTCAGTGCGGCTCAGGTGGTGGACTACGCCATGGCAAACGGCTTTTTTATCGGCACCACGAGAGGGATCGGTTACGGCAACAACATCGGCAACCTGGACTACAGCGCCGCGCTGAGCTATCGAGTTGGCCGTAAAGATAAAGACGTGAGCAGCGATTCCATCAGCTCCGGCAGCGACGAGCTGCGAGGAATGGGCGAGATAAAAGGCTCGGCAATCGTTGTGCCCGGGCTGGAGTACAGGGTGACCGACTGGCTTCACCTGCAGATGCAGGCAGAGGTACCGGTTTCAGAAAGAGACAACGGTGAAGCGGTTCATTTCGGCATTTCCAGCCCGTTCTACACCTCACCAAAAAATGAGGTGACGCTGGCGCTGACCGGCAGCTGGGGATCAGGCAAGTATATGCAGACCTACTATGGGGTCAGCGCCGCCCAGTCGAGCGCATCGGGCTTTGCCCGACATGACGCCGGGGCCGGGATTTATGCCTGGTCGATGAATCTGGACTGGACCCACAGGCTCACCTCGCGCTGGAGCGTCCTTGCCTCAGCGGGCGTTACGCAGCTGACGGGGGATGCGGGTGATAGCCCCATTGTGCAACGCAAAACATCGCCCACGGGGAGTTTGAAGGTGACGTACAGTTTTTGATGTTGGCTGCGGTGGCTTAACGTTTTGAGCACGCATTTGCGGTAATTTAAGCCGCTCCGGTTGAGATGGCGGGGCGGTTCCCTTTGCAGAAAGTTACAGCACTGCACACGTGGTTGACGGATTTATCTAAAGCTCCATTGTGCCGTAATGACAAACACGGAAGGTATGATAATACCCACATCCATTCCAAAATAAGACGTAAAATTATACTGGAACCCATGATATATATAGGGCGAAAATCCTATCCCCGTTGCTTTTTTAAAATCATGGTATGAACCATGGTCACCACAATCATCGAAAGTATCAAAGAAAAATTCACCTACATAGCCATAGATTCCTTTAAAAACCCAACCGTTATCCCATCCAGCCCAGTCTCTTCTTACGCCGGCAGCCAGGCATCTGTCATTAAAGCTGTTTTTCATTGTCCCTAGCACAAGACTGTATTTCGACGTATCCGAGAATTTCCTCTCAACGGATATGAACTTATTTTCAAAGTTCTCCGTGTATTGTCCTCGATTATGCGTCAGATGATAAACGTATGAGCCGGTATTTATTGAATACAGATTTATTTCATCTGCAGAGCAATGCAACGTAAAAAGATAAAAACTTCCGCACCACAGCCATGTGGGCCATCTTTTCCGATCTGTCTGCTTATGTGGAATATTATCCATATTCGCTCACTTTAGCTAACGTACTGAAATTATAAGGACTGTTTTCGATCTTCAGCTGGATAAATTTTAGCATACATACCAAAACTCGAGATATTCACGTCACGGATTGGGGGCTGAAATTACGATAGAACATGTTCTGCGAACCCTTACCCCAAGCGCTTACACGAGTGAAAATCAGCCTTTTTGCCGCCGCTAAAATCATAGCCTCTGAGGTATAATCGCTGTTCAGAAAAAGGCAAAGAGGATGTGACAAGATGCTGACTTATATCACTATAGGTACAAATGATCTTCAGCGCGCCGCGGCGTTTTATGACGCGATTTTTAAAGTGCTTGGCTATTCACGTTTGCCTGCCTGGACCAAGGACTGGGCAATGTGGGGAGATGAAAATAATCCAGATGAGGGGTTTAGCTTCTGTATTTGTCCTCCCTTTGACCGACAACCCGCAACGGCGGGAAACGGGACCATGTTCGCATTCCGTGCAGCTAACGCGGAGCTTGTCAGACGTTTCCATGCAGCAGGCCTTCTTGCGGGAGGAAAGAGTGAAGGCATGCCAGGGACACGAACCGCGTACGGCCCCGATTTTTATGTTGCCTATCTGCGCGATCCTGACGGGCATAAGCTGGCATGCGTTTGTCAGCATTATTCTTCTGAAGCCGATACGTTCCCATGCGAAGAATAGTCACAAGCGGTCGTTTTTGAACTATGTTTAACACCAGTCAGAATAATAAATAGTTGAACTGTTATTAGATTCTGAATAGTGGCGGCCTTAATCCGGAGCATTTGAAAGCCAGAACCTCACTGAGAAGTGTGCCAGCATGACGTGGCTAATATTCCTGTCCGGAGAACAACGTGTTCGGAAAACAATTGTTAAACTACATGCCAGGTTTACAAACTTTGTTAGCCTACGATAAAAGCTGGCTAAAAAATGATGTTAAAGCTGGCTTATCCGTTGCGGCTGTCGCGCTTCCGGTGGCTATTGCTTATGCTGAGTTGGCGGGTGTTGGGGCAATAGTGGGGCTCTATTCCTGCGTTTTACCGATGATAGCGTATGCACTCTTTGGTTCTTCACGTCAGCTTATTGTGGGCCCTGATGCCACGACCTGCGCGGTGATTGCGGCCGTCGTGTTTCCTCTTTCTGCAGGTAATCCCGAACTGCACTGGCAGCTGACCATTATCATGACGTTGATGATGGGTGGGTGGTGCCTGCTTGCCAGTAAATTCCGCCTGGGCGCACTTGCCGATCTGCTTTCTCATCCAATCCTTACGGGTTTGCTTAATGGCGTTGCCGTGACGATTATTGTCGGGCAATTAGGCAAGGTGTTGGGGATAAAACTCGACGAAGCGCAGGTTATTGAGAAAATAATGGCCTTGCCAGGCCGTCTTTCAGAAAGCCATTTATTAACCGTTGGCATATCGCTTTTAACGTTAATTATTTTAATGGCGATCAAAACGTATCGCAGCCACTGGCCAGCACCGTTGATTGCCATTGTGATGACAACGTTACTGGTATGGGCGACATCTGCACAACAGTATGGTATTGCCACTATTGGGGGAGAAGGCTTCCAGCCTGGTTTACCCGTCGTTAACTGGGGCGCGTTCCAGCCCGGTCCTATGCGTGATTTAGTGATCCCGGCGCTGAACCTGGCGTTGGTCAGTTTTGTCAGCCTGATGCTGACCGCCCGCAGTTTCGCCGCGAAAAATGGCTATGAAATTAATGCTGATGCAGAGTTCCGGGCACTGGGGATTGCGAACCTCATGTCGGGATTATCTCAGGGGTTTGCTATCAGTGGAGCCGATTCCCGGACCGCGGTTAATGATTCAGTGGGTGGGAAAAGCCAGCTGGTTTCCATCGTCGCAGCCTTACTCATCGGTATCGTAGTGGTGTTTTTCACTCAGCCATTACAATTTATTCCGGTATCTGCATTAGGTATTGTTTTGATGTACGCATCCTGGTCATTAATTGATCTGCGCGGGTTATGGAACCTGAGGCGTAGAAATAAACAGGCATTTCGCCTGGCCTTCTTCACGTTTGGCTGTGTGTTAATTATCGGCGTTATCCAGGGGATCGGCCTTGCGGTGTTGCTTGGCCTGTTACAGTTCCTGCGTACGGTGTTTCGTCCCTCTGAGCACTTACTGGGAACTGACGACGATGGCATGATTCACTCATTAGGTAATACAACCGATATTAAAATGGTCCCGGGCGTGCTGATGTATCGATTTAACTCACCGTTGACCTATTTTAACGTGGCTTATTTTAAACGTCGGGTATTGAACCTGGTTGATGGTGCAGCAGTACAGCCTAAATGGGTGGTCATTGATGCCGTTGCTTGCTTCACCTATTCAGACATCAGCGTTCTGGCAACCATAAATGAGTTAAAGCGCGATCTGAAAGGTCGACAGATTACGTTAATCCTTGCGGGCAGAAAAACGGAATTAACGCGCTGGTTTAAAGATAGCCGGCCAACAATGAATGATGATGACATGATTCTGGCGCCAGACCTCTATCTGGCACTTCGGTTCATTCAAAGCAAAGAGAGTGCGAGTGAATCAGGTAGCGAGGTATAAGCTAAAGGCTTGCCCGCCAACCGCGAGCAAGCCGCATCCCTTAGCGATACAGCGTTTTTTCCGCAACCGGAATAAGCAGCCCGGCTCGCCAGTCCGCGAGCGTCAGCTGCGCAAGCCTGCCCAGTGCGGTATAAAAGGGATGCCCGGCGTTTTCCACAAACACCGACAGGAAGCGGGTGCTCCACGGCAGCAGGTGCCACGCCAGAAGCTGAGCGCACTCTGCTTCGCGGCCATTCTCGGCCAGCCACGCCGCCAGCAGCAGCAAAGTACCAAAATGATCTTCCGGCTCATTCTGCTGCATCTCAAACGCGATATTGTTCTCACGCATCCACTGGCGCAGCGCGAGGGTCGAGTCGCCAAACAATACGGATTCACGGTCCAGCCAGACGGAACCCCACGGCGGAGCGGGTAGGGCATACGGACCAATAAACAGCCGTTGCCAGGCGTCCGCCAGCGGCTCATCGGAAGATGAGGCAAACGTATCGGCAACGGGCTGCAGCGTTTCTGCAGGCAGGGGCCAGTCCTGAACCCATTCGCCAGCGGTGAGCGCTTTCACCAGCGGCGCGGCCTGCTCGCTGTCCGGAGCGAAATAAAACAGCGCGCCCAGCACCCGGGCGCTGAACGCGAACGATTCACTATGTGAGACGTCTTTCATTAAACCTTCCTTGCTCGCGCGGATGACGCCCGCGCGACTGTGTTAACCGATAATACTGACCACAGAATAAACCAGGGTCTCGTGTTTCACCCTCTACACTTTCTCAATCTGCACGAGATTGGTGTGCTGCGGGTTGCCTTTTGCCAGCGGAGAAGGACGATGGGTCGTCAGCGTGTTGATGCAGGAGCCGTGGTCGATACGATCGCCACTCATATTGGCATCGTGCCAGGCGCCCTGGCCCATGGCGCTCACGCCGGGCATGATGCGCGGCGTCACTTTCGCTTCAATTCGCACCTCGCCGCGGCTATTAAAGACGCGCACCGTATCGCCGTTCTTAATGCCGCGTTTTTCGGCATCGACAGGATTAAGCCACACCTCCTGGCGGCAGGCCGCTTTCAGCACGTCGACGTTACCGTAGCTCGAGTGGGTACGGGCTTTGAAGTGGAACCCGAAAAGCTGCAGCGGGAACTGCGCGCGCTCGGGTGCATCCCAGCCGTCAAAGGTCGATGCGTAGACGGGCAGAGGGCTGATGGTCTCATCTTTTGCCAGCTCCCAGGTGGCCGCAATCTCTGCCAGCTTGCTGGAGTAAATTTCAATCTTGCCCGATGGCGTTTTCAGCGGATTGGCTTCAGGGTTCTCGCGGAATTTTTTATAGGCCACGAAGTGTCCGTTCGGATCTTTGCGCTTATAGATGCCCATTTTTTTCAGCTCGTCATATGACGGAAGCTGAGGATCTTTCGCGAGCATTTTGGCATACAGAAACTGCAGCCACTGTTCCTGCGTGCGTCCTTCGGTGAATTTCTGATGGATATCCGGCCCGAGGCGTTTCGCCACTTCGCTCATGATCCAGTAGATCGGCTTACGCTCGAACTTCGGCGCGGTCACGGGCTGGAGGAAAATCAGGTAGCCCATATTTCCCGCATAATCGTTAGGAATGATATCTTCCTGCTCGACGGTCATCAGGTCCGGCAGCACGATATCGGCATACTTCGCTGACGAGGTCATGAAATTGTCGATGACGACAATCATTTCGCACTTGCTTTCATCCTGCAGGATATCGTGGGTTTTATTGATATCGGAGTGCTGGTTGATGATGGTATTGCCCGCGTAGTTCCAGATGAACTTAATCGGCACGTCCAGCTTATCTTTCCCACGCACGCCGTCGCGAAGGGCGGTCATCTCCGGTCCGCGGGCGATGGCGTCCGTCCAGCTGAAGCAGGAGATTTGCGTTTTGACCGGGTTATCCGGTATCGGCATACGTTCGATGGTAATGGTGTATGTCGACTCACGCGCGCCGCTGTTGCCGCCGCTAATCCCCACGTTTCCAGTCAGAATAGGCAGCATGGCGATGGCGCGGGACGTCAGCTCGCCGTTCGCCTGGCGCTGTGGTCCCCAGCCCTGGCAGATATAGGCCGGTTTCGCGGAGCCGATTTCCCGGGCCAGCTTGATGATGCGATCCGCCGGAATACCGGTGATGCGTGAGGCCCACTCCGGCGTTTTCGCCGTGCGGTCATCGCCCTGGCCGAGAATGTACGCTTTGTAGTGGCCGTTAGCGGGCGCGCCTTCCGGCAGCGTTTTTTCATCGTAGCCAACGCAGTATTTATCGAGAAAAGTCTGGTCGACCAGGTTT
This sequence comes from Enterobacter sp. QK-SA4, assembly GCF_056856775.1. Lineage (NCBI taxonomy): Bacteria > Pseudomonadati > Pseudomonadota > Gammaproteobacteria > Enterobacterales > Enterobacteriaceae > Enterobacter > Enterobacter sp. QK-SA4. Next base: position 2,618,529 of record NZ_JBXFXH010000007.1, on the reverse strand, counting down.
TCGTCGATCAAAACCCAGGCAATACCCGCCACCAGTGCGGCATCGGTACCCGGACGGATCGGGATCCATTCATCTTCGCGTCCGGCTGCCGTATCGGTATAGCGCGGGTCGATAACGATCATTCGCGCGTTTGAGCGCTCGCGGGCCTGCTCCAGATAATAGGTAATCCCGCCGCCGCTCATGCGCGTTTCCGCCGGATTATTGCCGAACATCACCACCAGTTTGCTGTTTTCAATATCAGAGGTGCTGTTCCCGTCGTTGCTGCCGTAGGTGTAGGGCATGGCGCAGGCGATTTACGCCGTGCTGTAGGTGCCGTAGTGGCTCAGGAAACCGCCGTAGCAGTTCATCAGGCGCGCCACCAGCGAAGCGTAAGGGGAGGAGCGGGTGATATTGCCGCCGACAATCCCGGAGGAGTAGTTAATATAAACCGCTTCGTTGCCGTATTTGCTGACCACGTTTTTAAGGCTGGCGGTGATGGCGTCCAGCGCTTCATCCCATGTGATGCGCTCGAACTTGCCTTCACCGCGTTTGCCCACGCGTTTCATCGGGTAGTTGAGACGGTCAGGGTGATTGATCCGACGGCGAATAGAACGCCCGCGCAGGCAGGCGCGCACCTGATGGTTACCGTAAATATCTTCACCTGTGTTATCCGTTTCGACCCAGTACACTTCGTCGTCGCGGACGTGCAGACGTAGCGCGCAGCGGCTGCCGCAGTTGACCGAGCAGGCGCCCCACACCACTTTATCTTCAACAGGCTGGACGGCGTTCTTCACCGCCGCGGCGGCGCTTTTTAAACCAAAAGGAAGCGAGATCCCACCGGCGGCCAGCGCCAGAGACCCTATTGCCGTAGATTTCACGAGAGTTCGACGGCTAATCCCGCCGTGATGTTCAGTATCGGACATGGCTCACCCCATCATTATAATTACGTATTATTTTTCCCGAAATGATAACCGGGCTAATGATGGGGTGAGTGTTACTGATTTGGGGGTATTAAATCTTAATCCTCATCAAATCAAAGGGAATTGAGGGTAAATTACTGCGCTTCAGCAGCCCCGTTGCCTGAACGGGTGTACAAAATTTTAAAGGTGTCGTTGGCGCAGTGGCCTACCACCTGCGTGCCCGCCTGGTCGGCCTGATCGTTCGGCACAATGCTCAGCGTAAAACCTGATTCAGGCACACCGTTGTTGATAATTTTCTGCTGAATGTCGCTTTTCACGCGCTCGCAGGAATCCGGTGCCGCCAGCGCGGCCGTTGAGACACTCATTAACAGCAGGGCGGTAATCCAGGGTAACCGTTTCATCTGTAGCTCCTTTTCTCTGTGTAGAGATTAATTTTAGCAGGCTTCGTGTAAACAACTGTATTTGCTAATATGATTGGGAATAATCTCCCTGCACGGTAATAAATGTGAAGAAATACGCAGCGATAACGCTACTGGCAGCAACACTGGTGGGGTGCGACAACAGCTCCGCGCCGCTGTCGTTTACGCCCGAAATGGCGAGTTTCTCGAACGAATTTGATTTTGATCCGCTGCGCGGCCCGGTGAAAGACTTTACCCAGACGCTGTTCAACGAGAAGGGCGAAGTGTCCAAACGGGTCACCGGCACCGTGTCTACGGAAGGGTGTTTCGATACCCTTGAGCTGCACGACCTGGAGGCCAATACCGGCGTGGCGCTGGTGCTGGATGCCAATTACTACCTTGATGCAGAAACCCAGCAGCGAAAAGTGAAGCTGCAGGGGAAATGCCAGCTGGCCGAACTGCCGTCAGCCGGGATAACCTGGGATACCGACGACAACGGTTTTGTGGTGGCGGCGCACGGCAAAGAGATGGAAGTGAAGTATCGCTACGATGCGGACGGCTACCCGCTGGGCAAAACCACCGTCTCCGGGGATCAGCATCTGTCCGTCCAGTCGACGCCGTCTAAAGACGTTCGCAAAAGAATGGATTACTCGGCGGTGAGCATGTTGAATGATAAGCCGCTGGGCAACGTGAAGCAGAGCTGCGATTACGATCGACACAATAATCCGGTGAGCTGCGACCTGACGATCACGGACGATAGCGTCAAACCTGCCGTTGAGCGCAAATACACCATCAAAAACACGATTGAATACTACTGAGAATAAAACCGCGCAGGTTACTGCGCGGTCGGTTTCAGCAGGCTGGCGCCTGACGGCTTGTGTCCGGCCAGGTGCTGATGCTGGAAGATGCACATGCGAATGGTATTGCGGTATTCGCCGTTGATAAAGAACTCGTGAATCAGCTCGCCTTCCACCATAAAGCCCAGCTTGCGGTAGATATGGATCGCTTTCTCGTTCTCTTTATCCACAATCAGGTAAAGCTTGTAGAGATTCAGAACGTTGAATCCATAATCCATCGCCAGCTTCGCTGCCCGTGAGGCAAGGCCTTTTCCCTGATGTTCAGGGGAGATGATGATCTGAAACTCCGCCCGACGGTGAACATGGTTGATTTCAACCAGCTCCACAAGTCCGGCTTTTTCGCCTTCACACTCCACCACAAAACGACGTTCACTCTGATCGTGAATGTGCTTATCGTAGAGATCGGACAGCTCAACAAAAGCCTCGTACGGCTCTTCGAACCAGTAGCGCATCACGCTGGCGTTATTGTCGAGCTGGTGGACGAAGCGCAGGTCTTCACGCTCCAGCGGACGAAGCTTAACGTCGCAGGGCGCCGACATTACGGGGCTACCGTGCGGCCAGTGCGGCGATCCAGGCAGCGCAGGGTGTTTGGCTCCCAGTAGGCGTTGACGTTTGCACTTTGCTGGCACTTATCGCGCGCGTCAAAAGCGACATCTTCTTTATCCCACTCTTTCTCAGCACGTTTGTTGACCTTGTGGCGAAGGCTGCGGGTGTCATTCCATTGTTCTTTGTCCATAGCGGCGTTCTGGCGGCTTTGCGCGCTGTCACCAGACTCAATTATGAGCTTGCTGGTTTCCGCTGTCGCAGAGGCGGCAAAGGCGAACGATGACAGCGCCAGCAGGGCTGTCAGACAAAGGCGTTTGCTTAATGTGGTCATAGCGTTTCCTTTTAAACGGGTGCAGATAATCAAGTTATCCCGAACAGATTCTACACCAAAGCGAAAAGACGGCATACCCGCGGAGCAGGTATGGAAAAGTAAAGGATATCATCAGGTATGATGTCTAAATAAATCCTCACCTGACGTGAAATATGCTCAAAACGACGCTGCTTTTTTTTGCCACCGCGCTATGCGAAATCATCGGCTGCTTCTTGCCCTGGCTCTGGCTGAAGAAGGGGGGAGCCGTATTGCTGCTCATCCCGGCAAGCGTCGCGCTGGCCCTGTTTGTCTGGCTGTTAACGCTGCATCCTGCCGCGAGCGGCCGCGTCTACGCCGCTTACGGCGGCGTCTATGTCTGTACCGCGCTGCTGTGGCTGCGCGTGGTGGACGGCGTCAGGCTCAGCGCGTACGACTGGGCCGGCGCGCTGGTTGCCCTGTGCGGAATGCTGATTATTGTGGCGGGATGGGGACGGGCCTGATCCCCCGGTTTTGTGATCGTTAGCCGATTTTATGATCATTATACTTGTATGGTAGTCTGGTTAGTGGGTAAGTTTCCAGCATCACAACGAATGATGTAAGGAAAGGAATTATGAAGATTGTCGCGGCTGACGTGTTTGTTACCTGCCCGGGGCGGAACTTTGTCACCCTTAAAATCACCACCGACGAGGGGATTGTCGGCCTCGGTGACGCTACGCTGAACGGGCGTGAACTCTCCGTTGCTTCCTACCTGAAAGACCACCTCTGCCCGCAGCTGATTGGCCGCGATGCGCACCGCATCGAAGACGTCTGGCAGTTCTTCTATAAAGGCGCCTACTGGCGTCGCGGTCCGGTCACCATGTCGGCCATCTCCGCCGTGGACATGGCGCTGTGGGACATCAAAGCCAAAGCGGCCAACATGCCGCTCTACCAGCTGCTGGGCGGCGCATCCCGCGAAGGCGTGATGGTTTACTGCCACACCACCGGTCATACCATTGACGACGTGCTGGAAGATTACGCCCGCCATAAAGAGATGGGCTTCAAGGCGATCCGCGTGCAGTGCGGCGTGCCGGGCATGAAAACCACCTACGGCATGGCCAAAGGGAAGGGGCTGGCCTACGAGCCTGCGACCAAAGGCGACTGGCCGGAAGAGCAGCTGTGGTCGACCGAAAAATACCTCGATTTCACACCGAAGCTGTTCGACGCGGTGCGCAGTAAATTCGGCTTCAATGAACATCTTCTGCACGACATGCACCACCGCCTGACGCCAATCGAAGCGGCGCGCTTCGGCAAGAGCATTGAAGAATTCCGCATGTTCTGGATGGAAGATCCAACGCCTGCGGAAAACCAGGCCTGCTTCCGCCTCATTCGCCAGCACACCGTCACGCCAATTGCCGTGGGCGAAGTGTTTAACAGCATCTGGGACTGCAAGCAGCTCATCGAAGAGCAGCTCATCGACTATATCCGCACCACCATTACCCACGCGGGCGGGATCACCGGAATGCGTCGCATCGCGGACTTCGCCTCGCTCTACCAGGTGCGAACCGGCTCGCACGGTCCGTCGGATCTCTCGCCTGTATGCCACGCCGCCGCGCTGCATTTCGACCTGTGGGTGCCAAACTTCGGCGTCCAGGAATATATGGGCTATTCCGAACAGATGCTGGAAGTCTTCCCGCACAGCTGGCGCTTTGATAACGGATACATGCATCCGGGCGACAAGCCGGGGCTGGGCATCCAGTTTAATGAAAATCTGGCGGCGAAATACCCCTACGATCCGGCCTATCTGCCGGTGGCCCGTCTTGAAGACGGCACGCTGTGGAACTGGTAAACGAGGAGCGAACGATGAAAAGCGTAGTGATTCAACAGCCGAACGAACTGGTGATTGAAGAGCGGCCACTTCCGCAGCCAGGCCCGGGTGAAGTTCGCGTCAAAATCACGCTGGCGGGGATCTGCGGTTCGGACAGCCACATCTATCGCGGCCATAACCCGTTTGCGAAGTATCCACGCACGATCGGGCACGAGTTTTTTGGCGTGATTGACGCCGTGGGCGAGGGCGTAGACGGCGCCCGTCTGGGCCAGCGCGTCTCGGTCGAACCGGTGATCAGTTGCGGACACTGTTATCCGTGTTCCGTCGGAAAACCGAACGTCTGCACCTCGCTGGTGGTGCTGGGCGTACACCGCGACGGGGGCTTCAGCGAATACGCGGCGGTACCCGCTAGAAATGCCTGGCCTATCCCCGATGACATTCCGGATAGACACGCCGTCATGGTTGAGCCCTTCACCATCGCCGCCAACGTGACGGGACAGGCCTGCCCCAACGGGCAGGACGTCGCGCTGATTTACGGCGCAGGGCCGATGGGGCTGGTCACCGTGCAGGCGCTGAAGGGCGTCTATAAGGTGAAGCAGGTTATCGTGGTTGACCGCATCGACGAACGCCTGAAAATGGCCCAGCGCAGCGGTGCGGACTGGGTGTTGAATAACGGCGAGCGGTCGCTGCAGACCGCGCTGGACGAAAAAGGCATCAAGCCGACGTTAATCATTGATGCCGCCTGTCATCCGTCGATTTTGCAGGAGGCGATAACCCTGGCCTCACCGGCTGCGCGCATCGTGCTGATGGGCTTCTCCAGCGAGCCGAGCCAGATTGTTCAGCAGGGCATCACCGGCAAAGAGCTGGCGATCTTCTCCTCGCGCCTCAATGCCAACAAATTCCCGGTCGTCATCGACTGGCTGAAGAAGGGGCTGATCGACCCGGAAAAACTGATCACTCATGCCTTTGACTATCACCATGTAACAGACGCCATTGAGCTGTTTGAGAAAGACCAGCGGCAGTGCTGCAAAGTCTTGCTCACGTTCGGGCAATAATCATTTACGCGGTTAAGAGCCTGCGCAGACAGGCTCTATGTGGTACGCATCTTACCCTTCAGAGATAGCCATTATGACGCAAGCACAACCTCAAAGAACCACCTCCGATCTGGTGAAAGCCGCCGTCTCCGGCTGGCTGGGCACCGCCCTGGAGTTTATGGACTTTCAGCTTTACTCGCTGGGGGCTGCCCTGGTCTTTCACGAGATCTTCTTCCCGGAACAGTCCGCCGCGATGGCGCTGATCCTCGCGATGGGGACATACGGCGCAGGCTACATAGCACGCATTGTCGGCGCCTTTATCTTCGGCAGAATGGGCGACAGCATTGGCCGTAAGAAGGTGCTGTTTATCACCATCACCATGATGGGGATCTGCACCACGCTGATTGGCGTCCTGCCGACCTACGCGCAGATCGGGATTTTTGCTCCCGTTCTGCTGGTGACGCTGCGTATCATCCAGGGCCTGGGAGCCGGGGCGGAGATCTCCGGGGCCGGGACCATGCTGGCGGAGTACGCGCCGAAAGGCAAACGCGGCATCATCTCCTCGCTGGTGGCGATGGGCACAAACTGCGGGACGCTGAGCGCAACGGCGATCTGGGCGGTAATGTTCTTTGCCCTCGACCGTGAAGAGCTGATTGCCTGGGGCTGGCGCGTGCCGTTCCTCGCCAGCGTCGTGGTGATGATTTTCGCCATCTGGCTGCGAATGAACCTGAAAGAGAGCCCGGTGTTTGAGAAAGTGAACGACGCGCAAAGCGTGCAGCCGGACACTTCGCTCGGTTCAATGGTAAAAAGTAAATCCTTCTGGCTGGCTACCGGCCTGCGTTTTGGCCAGGCGGGCAACTCGGGTCTGATCCAGACGTTCCTTGCCGGATATCTGGTCCAGACGCTGCTGTTCGATAAAGCCATCCCTACCGACGCGCTGATGATAAGCTCCATTCTCGGGTTTATCTCCATTCCGCTGCTGGGCTGGCTTTCCGATAAAGTAGGGCGCCGTCTGCCGTACATTATCCTCAATATCTCCGCCATTCTTCTCGCGTATCCGATGCTGTCGATCATCGTCGATAAGAGCTATGCGCCGGGGACAATCATGCTCTCGATCATCGTTATCCATAACTTCGCCGTGCTGGGGCTGTTTGCGCTGGAAAATATCACCATGGCGGAGATGTTTGGCTCGCGAAATCGCTTTACCCGCATGGCTATCTCGAAAGAGGCGGGCGGTCTGGTGGCGGTGGGCTTTGGTCCGGTGCTGGCGGGGATCTTCTGCAATATGACCGGCTCCTGGTGGCCGATTGTCGCCATGCTGGTGGCCTATTCCGCGATTGGGCTGGTCTCGGCGATCCTGATGCCGGAAGTGCGCGACCGTGATTTGAGCGCGGCGCAAGACGCAGCGGAGTCCGCACCAGAAGAGAGTGTGGGTTACGGCGCGGTCTCCTCGCGGCGCTAGTGGTTCATAACTTGCGTGACCTGTCACACAACTTTAGCTTTATGTCACACCACATGAGCAAAAGTTAATATAAATCAAAATTTCAAACGGCAGTATCAGTATGGTTGATGGCAGTTACTTTTTTACCCCAACTGCCATTCTAGTTGGTGTAGTCAGCAGGCGCTGCCGCTTCTGAAGGCGTGGCAGCGGTCCACGGCTTTCTAATTAACGAGTCTTAATCATGGAAAACACCTTATTACAGGCCAACGCGACGCTGCCTCAGTACGATCGCGACAGCCTTCAACCACGCATTGTTCATCTGGGTTTTGGCGCCTTTCACCGGGCGCACCAGGCGGTATACGCCGACATCCTCGCCGCTGAGCACGGCAGCGACTGGGGCTACTGTGAGGTTAACCTGATTGGCGGCGAGCAGCAGATTGCCGATCTGAACGCGCAGGATAACCTGTACACCGTGGCGGAGATGTCTGCTGACGCATGGACATCCCGCGTGGTTGGCGTGGTTAAAAAAGCGCTGCATGCACAGGTCGACGGGCTGGAGTGCGTGCTGGCGGCGATGTGCGAACCGCAGGTGGCAATTGTCTCGCTGACCATCACCGAGAAAGGGTACTGCCACTCGCCGGCGACAGGACAACTGATGCTCGATCACCCGTTTATCGTCGCCGACCTGCAAAACCCGCACCAGCCGAAATCCGCGCCGGGCGTGGTGGTGGAAGCGCTGGCGCGTCGCAAAGCGGCGGGTCTGCCCGCGTTTAGCGTGATGTCCTGCGACAACATGCCGGAGAACGGCCACGTGATGCGCAATGTGACCTGTGCTTACGCCCGAGCGGTAGACGGCGAGCTGGCGGACTGGATCGAGGCTAACGTCACCTTCCCGTCAACCATGGTGGATCGCATCGTGCCGGCGGTCACTCCCGATACGCTGGATAAAATTGAGCAGCTGACCGGCGTGCGTGACCCGGCGGCGGTCGCCTGTGAACCGTTCCGCCAGTGGGTGATCGAGGATAACTTTGTGGCAGGACGTCCAGAGTGGGAAAAAGCCGGTGCCGAGCTGGTGTCAGACGTGATCCCGTTTGAAGAGATGAAGCTGCGCATGCTCAACGGCAGCCACTCCTTCCTGGCGTACCTGGGCTATCTGGCCGGTTACCCGCATATCAACGACTGTATGGAAGATGAGAACTACCGCCTCGCCGCGCATACGCTGATGCTTAACGAGCAGGCGCCCACGCTGAAAGTGAAGGGGGTTGATTTAGGTCGCTATGCCGATCTCCTGATTGCCCGCTACAGCAACCCGGCCCTGCGCCATCGGACATGGCAAATCGCGATGGACGGCAGCCAGAAGCTCCCGCAGCGTATGCTGGACTCCGTGCGCTGGCACCTGGTGCATCAGAAGCCTTTCCCACTGCTGGCGCTGGGCGTGGCAGGGTGGATGCGTTATGTTAGCGGCGTGGACGAGCAGGGTAACGCCATCGACGTGAGCGATCCGCAGCTGGCGGTGATTCAGACGGCGGTGAAGGGAAGTGCGGAAGGGGAAAGTCGGGTTAACGCGCTGCTCGGCATTGAGGCCATCTTTGGTAAAGAGTTACCGCAGGAGCCGCGCTTCGTTGCTGCGGTGATGACCGCGTACCGGGCGCTGCTGCAAAAAGGCGCGAAAGCGACCGTGGCGCAGTACGCGTCTCAACGGTAATTCAGCACATGCCGCCGTGCGCGGCGGCATGGCTGCGCACAGCTTAGTGCATCCCAAGGCGAATCAGCTCAATCGGCTCGAACTTACCTTCGCATCCTTCCACTTCAACCGTTTTGCTGCGGCGCACCTGCGCGGCATCCAGCCCGTCGCTGTGGATCGCTTTAATCACGCCGGTTTTGCCCGTGCCGCTAATCATGACGCGGCTGCCGGTGGTGATTGCATTGCGGTTACGGTCGTATGTCATCATGGTATTTTCTCCTCTCTAACCTGTTCGTTACGGCGCTATTTCGGGTTATGCCGTTCACGGGGCATATAAATACGCCTGTCCGCGCTTCATGTTTTTGTTTTTGATCAAAATCACACTTTTTTCTTTATTTCGTCTGGCGCTGACGGTTCAGGACGGTAATTTACAAAGTGGACCATTATTTTCATTAATTGATAGTTTCGACAGGGAAGCGTTGAGGGTTGGTTTATATTCCCGATGTCATCCTGTGTGCAGGAAATAACCCTTCATCGGAATAAGGAGTCAGGCTTATGTATAAGAGCATTTTGATGCCTGTAGACGTGTTTGAAATGGATTTGAGCGACAAAGCGGTTCGCCACGCGGCAAACCTTGCAAAGGCAGAGGGCGCGTCGATTACCCTGGTCAACATTCTGCCTGCCAGCAGCCGGTCTCTGCTGCGCGGGTTCAACGCCGATATTAAAAAGTTTGAAGAGTATATGACCGCAGAATCCGGTAAGAAAATGAACGAGTTAAAAAGACTGTTCGATATCGCCCCAGAGAATATTCACAGCATGGTGCGTTTTGGCAACGTCCGGGATGAAATTATCAAGCTGAGCAAGGAGGGGGAATATGATGCGATTGTGATCGGGTCGAAAAACCCGAGCATCACCACTCATCTGCTGGGTTCAAATGCGGAATCTATTCTGCGCTACGCCACGATCCCGGTGTTAGTCGTTCGCTAATCACGCCGCCGCACCCGAAAGGGGCGGCGAATATTACTCTTCGCTAAACCACTCGCTATTTTCCTGACGAATAAGCTGCACGGATTCGCTAATTTCCTGCAGATGCAGCGTCATCGCTTTTTCCACACCGTCCGGGTCGCGTTTTTCCAGCGCGCTGAAAATATCATGATGCTGTCGGAGCAGCATTTCCGGCGGGGAGACGTGATCGAGGCTCATATAGCGCACGCGGTCAATGGTGGCCTTGATGTTCTCGATGGTGTCCCAGGCCAGCTGACAATCCGCGATCTGCGCCAGCTTCTGGTGGAATTCATCATCAAGCTGGAAGAAATCATTGAGCTGCTTACGGTCAATCGCAATACGCTGCTGGTGAAGGTTCTGCTCAAGCTGGTAACACTGGTTGTCGTTGATAAGCGTTGCGGCGCGGCGCGCCACCGCACATTCAATGGCCTGGCGAACGAAACAGCCGTTGCGTACCTGAGAGAGTGAAATTTTGTTCACGTAGCTGCCGCGCTGCGGGCGGATCTGAATCAGTCCGTTTTCAGCAAGCTTAATAAACGCTTCACGTACCGGCTGACGGGAAACGTCAAAACGCACGGAGACCTCTTTTTCAGAAAGCGGCGTTCCCGGTGGGATCAGGCAATGGACAATATCACGTCGCAAAATGCGATAGATTTGCTGGTTAACGGGCTGGGTGGGATTGAGTTGCGATTCAGCGGCCATGAGTTGTCATTTCTCAGAGAGTTAGCCTGAACATACTACCATTCTTTTATAACCCGAAACAGACCCGGCCCGCAGGCCGGGAAGGGCGGATTTAGCCACGATGGACGCTAAGTCCTGCAAAACTCTGGCTGACTGGCATCATTTCCACGGTATTGATGTTGACGTGTTTTGGCAGCGTCGCCACCCACCAGACCGTTTCGGTCACATCTTCCGGCGTCAGCGCGTTAGCATTTTCGTAGGTTTTGCCCGCTTTTGCGTCATCCCCTTTGAAACGCACGTTGGAAAACTCGGTGCCGCCCACCAGACCCGGCTCGATATCGGTGACGCGAATGGCGGTGCCGTGCAGGTCGGTACGCAGGTTAAGGCTGAACTGGCGCACAAACGCTTTCGTCGCGCCATAGACGTTGCCGCCTGCGTAAGGCCAGCTTCCGGCGGTGGAGCCAATGTTGATAATGTGGCCGCGGTTGCGCTCGACCATGCCCGGCAGCACCGCGCGGGTCATATAGACCAGCCCTTTGTTGTTGGTGTCGATCATGTTTTCCCAGTCTTCAACGCTGGCTTTGTGGGCTGGCTCCATGCCCAGCGCCAGACCGGCATTGTTGACCAGCACGTCGATGGCGCGCCACTCGGCGGGCAGGTTGGCAATCATCTCTTCAATGGCCGCGCGGTTACGCACGTCCAGCTGCGCGGTCAGGATGCTGTCGCCTAATTCGTCCTTCAGCTCCTGCAGGCGCTCCTGACGACGGCCCGTGGCAATAACCTTGTGCCCGTTGGCGACGAAGCGACGCGTGATGCTTTCACCAAAACCTGCCGTTGCCCCGGTAACTAAAATAATCATCTCACTGTTCCTCAACGCTTTTTGTGTTGTACTAACATAGCACGGCCGCAGAGGGTGCGTTAAGGCAACATTTGTATGACGGCGTTGCAGGGGATGGCGGCCTGGCCTACTCTGGGAGGATACCCGTACTCAGGAGCGAAAGATGACGGCCACGAATCCCTTTTTTGACATCAGCCTGCTGCCCTATCAGGCCCCCCATTTTGATGAAATCACCGACGATCACTATCGCCCGGCCTTCGATGAAGCGCTTCGCCAGAAGCGGGCGGACGTAGACGCCATTGTGTCCCAAACCGCTGCGCCGGACTTCACCAACACCGTGCTGGCGCTGGAGAAAAGCGGTGCCATGCTCTCGCGCGTCAGCAGCGTGTTCTTCGCCATGACCTCCGCGAATACCAATACGTACCTGCAGGAGCTTGAGGAAGAGTTCTCCACCGAGCTTGCCGCGCTGGCGAACGACATCTGGCTGAATGACGTGCTTTTCGCCCGCGTGGAGAGCGTCTGGCAGGATCGTGCCGCGCTGGACGCCGAATCCCGCCGGCTGGTCGAGGAGACGTATCAGCGGTTTATTCTGGCCGGCGCGCGTCTCAATGAAACGGAAAAAGCCGAGCTGAAGGCGCTGAATACCGAGGCGGCGACCCTGACCAGCCAGTTCAACCAGCGTCTGCTGGCTGCCGATAAGACGGGCGGGCTGGTGGTGGATTACGCGCACCAGCTTGATGGACTCAGCGCCAGCGAGATTGCCGACGCGGCGCAGGCTGCCGCGGAGCGAGGGCTAAACGATCGCTGGCTGATCCCGCTTCTGAACACGACCCAGCAGCCCGCGCTTTCCGCGCTGCGCAATCGTCAGACCCGCGAAAACCTGTTCAACGCTGGCTGGACGCGCACCCAGAAAGGGGATGAAAACGACACTCGCGATCTGATCCTCCGCCTTACGGCGCTGCGTGCGCGGCAGGCCCGCCTGCTGGGCTTTGAGGATTACGCCAGCTGGAGCATCGCCGACCAGATGGCGAAAACTCCGGACGCCGCGCTGACCTTTATGCGCGGCATTGTGCCTGCCGCCCGTGCCCGTGCTGAGCGCGAGCAGGCCGATATTCAGAAAGTGATTGATGACGAACAGGGCGGTTTCACCGTGCAGGCCTGGGACTGGGCCTTTTATGCCGAGCGCGTGCGTCAGGCAAAATATGCCCTCGATGAATCGCAAATCAAACCCTATTTTGCGCTCAATACCGTTTTGCACGACGGCGTATTCTGGGCCGCAAGCCAGCTGTTTGGCATCCGCTTTGTGGAGCGCTTCGATATCCCGGTGTATCACCCGGACGTCCGCGTCTGGGAAATTTTCGACCACACCGGTGAGGGCATGGCGCTGTTTTACGGCGACTTCTTTGCCCGCGATTCCAAGCAGGGCGGGGCCTGGATGGGGAATTTCGTCGAGCAATCCTTCGAGCTAGCTGCCCGTCCGGTGATCTACAACGTCTGTAACTACCAAAAACCGGCTAACGGCGGCGTTGCGCTTCTCTCCTGGGATGACGTGATCACCCTGTTCCACGAGTTTGGCCATACGCTGCACGGTCTGTTTGCCAGCCAGCGTTTCGCCACGCTCTCCGGGACCAATACGCCGCGCGATTTCGTTGAATTCCCGTCGCAGATCAACGAACACTGGGCCAGCCATCCACAGGTGTTTACCCACTACGCCCGCCATTACGAAACCGGTGAACCGATGCCGGAGGCGCTGCGTGAAAGCATGCTCAACGCGACCCATTTCAACAAGGGTTATGACATGACGGAGCTGCTGGCTGCCGCGCTGCTGGACATGAACTGGCACGGGATTAGCGAAGCCGTTTCGAGCGTTGACGCGTTTGAAGCGGCAGCACTGCAAAAAGAGGGGCTGGATCTGCCCGCCGTTCCGCCGCGCTATCGCAGCAGCTATTTTGCCCATATTTTCGGCGGCGGCTACGCGGCGGGATATTACGCCTACCTGTGGACGCAAATGCTGGCGGACGACGGCTATCAGTGGTTTGTTGAACAGGGCGGCCTGACTCGTGAAAACGGGCAAAAATTCCGCGAGGCGATTTTGTCCCGTGGTAACAGCACGGATCTGGCTGAACTTTATCGGCAGTGGCGCGGGCACGATCCGAAGATTGAACCGATGCTGGAAAATCGCGGGTTGAGCGAATAGAGCCAGTCTCGTCTGAAAAAAGAACCGGGCTTTACGCCCGGTTTTTTTATAGGCTCCAACGTGCTTGTAACGTCTTCTGCAAAAAAAGTTTTAATATGCGTTCTTTATAAATAAAACAGGTGAGATTAAAACTTACTTCGGACAGTATATTTAATTTATCGAGTTTAGGTAGTAAAAGAGTTAATGATTAATAATTTGATCTGGTTTAGAGAAATCAAATATTCTTTAATCTCAGATTTTTAGCTATAAATTTTTGTTATTTTGTGCCGATAAATGAAAGTGGCATACAAATCGACGTACTAGCAGTTAAGAAGGCGAAAGATGACCCTACCTCTGAACAATCCGGGCTTCACCGACACCGAGCCTTCTAAAGGCCTGATAAATAAAACCTTTACCTATATTGTAACGTTGTTGATAAGTATTTTTATTGCGGCAATAATTTCCCTGCTAATAATAAAAGATAATGTGAATGAAATCAGCGACAAGCACGATGAATTTTTGTTAAGGAAAGCCCTCGATACCCGCCAGGAAAGCATGCGAAGTCATTTGAAAGACAATGCCGAGTGGGGAGATGCCTACAAACATCTTCATCTGAACACTGACGTTCACTGGGCATGGGATAAGCAGAACCTGGGCAAATCCCTGTATGACAACTTTGGCTACGAAGGGGTGTTTGTTCTCTCGCCGGAAGGGAGCACGCGATACAGCGTCGTTGACGGGAAGCTGAAGCTTCAGGAGCTGGAGCGCTGGTTAGACAAATCAACCAAAGACCGTTTACTCCATGAGTTGAGTATAAAAAAGGGAGTGCCGGTTTCTGTGCTAGCGCTTATCGATTCCGTGCCGGCCATTGTTTCTGCGGAATGGATAACGACGGGCGATGATACGAGCGTGCAAACCATGCCCGGAAAACCGTCGACAATGGTGTTTATAGACAAGTTAACGGCTAAAAAACTCCTCACGATTGGGCAGGATGCCGGTATCCAGAACGTTCGTACTTCTCCCGCTACAGCCACTTCTCAAATAAATAATCAGACAGAATTTACCTTAAGCACCCAGAATGGGGATGTGAAAATTATCTGGGACGGTGAAAATCCCGGCCAGGCGTTAATAATTTATTTTTTGCCATTGCTCATTCTTTCAGTCGTTCTGACGGTATTGATGACGGTGATATTAATGCGCCATATTATGCACAAGGCGAGAATGCTTGACGAAAATACGTTTCTCCTCGAGCAGGCGCGGTTGAATCTTATTACGAGTGAAAAACGATTTCGGGACGTCAGTGAAACAACCAGCGACTGGTTCTGGGAAACAGATTTATCGTTAAGGATAACGTGGCTTTCGGGTCGTTTTTCTACAATAACGGGATATGAAAATAGCAAATGGATAGGCCGCAGGTTGGATGAACTCTTTCCGTCGACAAGCGGATTATCACATGACTGCGCCAGGCAGCGGGACTTAACCGAACGCTTTGAATTTAAAAACTGTCCTTATACTCACGCGCAACAATCCACCTCATATTGCACGCTTCTGGCAAAATTTTCTGCTCAGCCTGATGGAACGGTGGTGTTGCGAGGCGCGGCAACCGACGTTTCTCAGGAAGTTGAAGCAACAAAACGCGTGGAGTTCCTGTCACGCCATGATGAATTAACCGGTCTGCCGAACCGGTATCATATTAAGGAATTTCTGGCTGGCAAGTTAGCGAAAGAAGACCTTAACCACTATCCCTTTGCCATGATTTGCCTTGATTTAGACAAGTTTAAACCCGTCAATGATATTTTCGGGCACTCCACCGGCGATGCCCTGCTTGGCGAGGTCGCTTCACGTCTTAAAAATTGCGTTCGTCGAGGTGATTTTGTCGCACGGCAGGGAGGGGATGAATTTATGCTTCTCCTCGGCAACACCAGCCAGCAAGACCAGATTGAGGAGGTGTGTCGTCGCATCGTGCAAGAGCTTAACCGTCCTTTCGCCATTGAGGGCAATGATGTGGCGATAGGCGTAAGCATGGGCATTGCGCTGGCTCCCCGGGATAGCAGCAGCGCAAACGATCTTCTCCGCTACGCGGATATTGCGCTGTATCAGGCGAAACAATCCGGCAGAAACCGATGGGTCTATTACCGCCCGGATATGTCGGAAAAGTTGACCGAACGCAGGAAACTGGAATTAGAACTCAAGACCGCGATTCGCGAAGAACAGCTCTACCTGGTTTACCAGCCGCGTTATAACCTCAGGTATTCTACTATTGATGCCGTCGAAGCGCTGGTGCGCTGGCAGCACCCGGCTCGGGGGACCATAATGCCCGATCAGTTTATTCCGCTGGCAGAAGAAACCGGGCTGATTATTAGCCTGAGCAACTGGGTCATACGCAAAGCCAGTACGGAGACGAAAGACAAATTGCCGGGATTATCGGTCTCCGTCAATATTTCTGCTATCGAATTCCAGGCAAGCGATCTTGCCGAAAGGATAAAAGAGATCCTTCACGAAACGGGGCTTGAACCCAACCGGCTGGAAATTGAAGTCACTGAAAACGTCACGCTTTCCGACCCGGAAAAAACCTTGCAGACCATGAAGTCTCTCAAAAAAATGAGCGTCCGCATTCTGATTGACGATTTCGGTACCGGCTATGCCTCTCTGAGCTATCTGCGGAAGTTTCAGTTTGACGGGCTTAAGCTCGACAAGAGCTTTATTTTTACCCTGGGGGACTCGCCGCAGAACCAGTCAGTCGTGGAGAAAATTATCGACCTGGGGAAAGCCTATTCCATGGCGGTAACCGCAGAAGGGGTGGAGACCGCCGAACAGCTGTCTTTTCTGAAAAAAAATAAATGTGATGAAGTTCAGGGCTACTTACTTGGAAAACCGGCCGCCATTACGGACTTAAATTTAAACGCCAACAGAGTAAATCTCTAAATCGCGCTTTCACTCAGGGCTGCGTAAATGAAAAACCGGGCTTCGCGCCCGGTTTTTGTTATCCGCTATCCGTTCGTATTCACGAGCGTAAACGCCGCTTTCTATCTCACGACCAGGACAGGGCATTTCGCATGCCGAACCACTGCCGCAGCGTTCGAACCCAACAGATACGTCGATATGTCAGGTTTATGGGAAGCGATGATAATCAGGTCGGCATCGACCGTGTCAGCGAGCTTAAGGATTTGATCCTTTGGAGATCCCGTCACGGCGTGAGTCTGTACCTTGTCTGGAGGAATTTTGAATTGCTTAACGATTTCATCCAGCTTCGCTAAGGCCGCGTGCTGGAACTCTTTCAGCTTCGGCATTTCTACCGAATAGGCCAGGCCTAATGATGAATAATACGGAAGCGATGGAATGACGGTAAGAAAGTGAACTTTAGCTGTGTTAAGTGCTGTATGTGCCTGAACGAAGGGGATAACCATGTGCGTCAGGCTATCCTCCGAAATGTCAATTGGAACCAAAATTGAATTATACATTTGTCCCTCCTGAGTGTTTTTCACACAATTCAGGGTAGACCGTTAATTTCAGGAAAACAGAGAGCAAGCTGTCATAACGAGTACAAATTTCGGTTATGTGATAGGCGTACAGTGGAACCTGCCCTGATCTCGCTAACGTGGCGTGACAACGAACAGGGGCATTCGGGGATGAATCTCTCCGCGTCACGGTCCGTTTTCTGCAAAACGCCAAAGCCTCAACCGGGCGCAATGCCCGGTACCTTGTTCATATTGCGTGACAGCTGACGGACGCGATAATTTTATTTCCGCCCATATTCCCCATAATCAGATCGAGTAATTTTCGGTATTCCTCCCGGGTCATCACCTCCGCGCGAATTTCAGTTTTACCTTCTGTTTGCGCCGTAGCGGAATAAATTGCTTTCAGACTTAACGTCAACTCTTTCGCCATGTTTACGACGCTTTGCCGCACCGCATCTTCATGCTCATCATTACAGGTGATTTTAAGGACATAGCATTTTTCGCCTTCATGTAGCACGGGCAGTTGATTAATTCGCTGCGCGGCTTCGCGAAGCAATATGTTAGCGCAGAGAATAATTAGGCTGGCCATAGCGGCATTCCAGAACTGGCCTAATCCGCACAGTACACCAATTCCGGCCGAGCACCACAGCGTTGCGGCGGTATTCAAACCACGAATATTCATTCCTTCACGCATAATGACGCCTGCGCCAAGAAAGCCGATTCCGGAGACGATCTGCGCTGCGATACGCCCCGGGCTATCAGGAGAAGTCGATACCGAACTTAAAATGAACACTGCCGCACCCGTGGCAACCAGTGCATTGGTACGAAGCCCGGCCATACGCTGGCGCCACTGTCTTTCCGCGCCAATAATTGCGCCCAGCAGCATCGCTGCGAGCAGATGAGAGATATAAGGGAACATCAGCCTGTCGCCTGTTAACGTTATTAAATAATAAGCGTCAGTGCTTTGCTAAGCACATCATAACGCCGTTTAAATGCTAAGCGTGTCAGGACAACGGTGGCGGAAAGAGTGAATGAGTAAACATGAACATGCGATTCCCCACAAATTGAGTGGTTCTTACTGTGTCGGGATACAATCGCTTAAAGAGGATTGCTGCCCACCGTTTCAGGTAAGCAGCGAGAAAATCGCGCTAGCTTACCTTCGTATCGACGATAAAATAACTTTCCAACGAAGGACTCCTGTGAAAATTTATTGCCAGTATAGTCAGGGGCGATAATGAGTAAAGCGAAAAAACAGACTCCGTTATGAATTGTTTAAGTTCGGAAAGCATGTTTTTTTAAGACGTCATCTGATTTTCAAAAATACCCGGTATACTACATTTTCTTTTTTACAGGCGATAACAGACAAAGGCAGGAAGTATGTCTCTTCGTTCGCTGCGGGCATTGTGCCTGACAAGTTTTTTCATTGCGGATGTCCGCGATGGCCTCGGTCCTTTTCTCGGTATTTTTCTGACCGAACGCCACTGGACCCCCGATGATATCGGCATCCTGATGACGGCCGGTGGGCTGGCGGGACTACTCGCTACGCTGCCGGCGGGATTCATCACCGACACCTCGCGCAGCAAGCGGACCGTGCTGGCGCTGGTGTGCCTGCTCATCACCCTTAGCACGCTCCTGCTGTGGTTTAGCCAGCAGAGCGGCATTGTCGCTGTTTCGCAAATCGTCACCGGTATCTGTGCGGCGTTTGTCGGTCCGCTGATCGCCGGAATTACCCTGGGGCTGACCGGTCAGGGCGGGTTCAGCGCGCAGATGGGCAAAAATGAGGCGTTCAATCACGGCGGCAACTTTGTTACCGCACTGATTGCAGGCGGCATTGCGTGGTACTGGGGCGTCGGCGGGATTTTCCTGCTGATGACCTGTACCACGCTGTTAACGCTCTGCGCGCTGCTTGCCATTCGCAACGGGGATATCGACAACGACGCCGCACGAGGACTCTCTTCTTCAGCGAGCCTGCCGGTTCCCGGATTTGCCGTGCTGATAAAAAACCGGGCGCTGTTCGTGACCGGACTGACGCTGCTGCTGTTTCACCTGGCGAACGCCGCGCTGCTGCCGATGCTGAGCATGAGGGTGGCCGCCGCGCCCGCCTCGATCAACCCCGGTTTGTACGCGGCGGGCACCGTTATCATCTCCCAGGCCGTGATGATCCCCGTCGCCATCTGGGTCGCTAACCGAATAGACCGCTACGGCTACTGGCGCTTAATTATGCTGGCGCTGCTGGTGATGCCGGTGCGCGCGGCGCTGGCTGATGCGCCGCGCGATAAATGCGCCCCTTTCCGTGAGATAAATGGCATCGCTGCGGCGTTTCAATATTCGCAAAAGAATTACAATCCTACTGCGTCATCCTTCCTCTGACCATCTACCGGAAAATACCGGTAAAGCGTCGATAACCCTACCCCGTAAATAATGGCCAACTGTTGGCGGGTGTGCCCCTTCGCCAATAGCCGCCCAATCTGCTCTCGCTCACGCGCTTTTAATGCGTTGGGCCTTCCACCTACGCGTCCCTGTGCCCTGGCTGCTGCCAGCCCGGCCAGCGTTCGTTCGACGATCAGCTCACGTTCCATCTCCGCCAGTGCCGACATCACGTGAAAAAAGAAACGCCCCATGGCAGTGCTGGTATCAATACTGTCTGTTAAAGAGCGGAAGTGGGCACCGCGTTCATGTAACTCTGATATCAGTGCGATCAGGTTCTTAACGCTGCGCCCCAGCCTGTCCAGTTTCCACACGACCAGGGTATCCCCGCTATTAACGCACTTTAAAGCACGTTTCAAACCGGGACGGCTGGCAACTTTTCCGCTCATACGGTCTTCAAAAATGCGTTCACAGTTTGCGCTTGTGAGTGCATTACGCTGTAAATCGCTGTTCTGGTCGATTGTTGATACGCGGATATAACCAATGACGGCCATCAATTCTCCTCCTCTAAGTCGCGGTGGGAGGATTTTTACAGATTTCGCTATGTGTAACCGCTTTTCCAAAAACCTTGGTTTGAAAGAAGCGGCAAAACGGGACGTGGGCACTGGCGCGAATCAGATACCGGATATGTCAGCATGGCAAAGAACACCGGGGTCGAATCGGTGGCGAAAACTGCCAGATGGTACAATCATTCAGATTGGAATCTCGATGTCTGGTTTTTTAGGTGCGCCGGTAAATATCACGCTTCCGGTCTCCTTCAGCAGTTCAAACTACAGTGTTGTAACATCCTACGATAATGCCCGCTCTGGTGTATCGGTCATTCCCGGATTTGCTGCGCTTCCTGTTTCACCATCGCAGTTTGCATTAATGAACTCAATGCCTGCTCAGGGAACGGGGCACTACGCTTATTGGATAGCCATAGGGGATTAAAAAATGGAAAAATATTATTATTCGGGGTCACAAAAAGGCTTTTTTACCAGTGCAGACACCGCGCCTGATGATGTTGTCGAAATAAGCGTTGAGTATTGGGAAGCGTTACTTGATGGGCAAAGTAACGGACAATATATTTCGAGCAATGCAGACGGCTTTCCTGTGCTAACAGATCCACCACCACCAACGACTGAAGAATTAATTGCTAAAGCTGAGAGGCAGAAGTCCGCATTAATGGCTCAGGCTAATAACTCTATCGCGCCGCTTCAGGATGCTGTTGATTTAGGCATGGCAACAGATGAAGAATCGACTGCACTGTCAGAATGGAAAAAATACCGGGTCTTGCTGATGCGTGTTGATACAACAAAACCCGTATGGCCTATACCCCCGGCTTTGTTGGGAGGGTAATGGCAGGCGCGGTACTGGTATCGACTTTAGTCAGTTTATAGCGGTACCGCTGCCATTCAGCCAGGCGTGGCACGTCAGCATCATCGATATAGCCTCCAGCCTGAGCATCTGCCAGTGGAGCAATAATCGTCGTTGCCTCAGCAAGCAACGCGTTTATCTGCTGTTCGGCCTCTTCCACAGCCGCAGCGTGCTGTGCATTTGTGTCGGTCTCCCATTCGCTGCCGTTCCACTTATCATAGAGTGTGCCAGGGGCCTGCGTAGTGGTATCCTCCGGATAATCACCCGGTACGGTGATGGAAATTTTCTCGCCTGTTTTTGTGCTGTAAACAACCTCACCGCGATGATCGACAACATACTCCCAGGCTTTGCCATCTGCCGTTCGGCAAACAGTAAAGCCGTCTTTGATTTTGTCAGGCGCATCCACGCATGAATTGGCTGGGATGCCGACACCTGCCGCCAGATACTCAACTGACGAAGACAGGTATTCTCGCGTTTCACCGTCATAGTTAAATACGATGACATCACCGGCTACGATGGCAATCAGTTCGCTGTTTAATTCTGCCTGAGACATTATGCTGCCCTCACGATGTAGTTAAACGCGGTATTGCATGGAGCTGTCTCATTCTGGCCTTCTTCAGTTATATACACACCACTGCTTCCCGAAACCGCATAGTAAGTTGTTGCTGCTGCTTTCCTTGATTGTTCATGTACGGCAGGGGTTGCTGTTCCATCCCCATTACCAAATAAAAATCCATGAGTATGCTTTCTCATTTTATCAGCAGCGTAAGACAAAATGGCACGGCCACTGTCAAGACCTCGCCCGTCATCCCAGCCGCGAATAAACACACCACGTAAATCCGGGAGAGTGCCAGTGGGATAAGCAACAGCCAGCCGTGGATATTGCGCTAACGAAAATGCCGCACCGTTGCACTTGAGCCACCCCGTGGGCGGTGTTGCAGATGGCCATGGAACAGGTACGCCGACAGGCAACGCAGAGCCTTCCCCTAAACCAAGGTTTTTGACAAAGAGCGCCGGGTCAGGAATATCTGCGCCGTTCTGGTCTTTGGCCAGCTTCTCCGCCAGCTTGTTCAGGACCGTGGTTGCAAAGTTTGGATCGTTACCAAGGGCATCAGCCAGCTCTTTGAGCGTATCCAGCGTCTCAGGGGCGCTGCCTGCAAGCGCCGCAAGTGCTTTGGCCACAAACTCCGTCGTCGCCAGCTTCTTGCTGTTGTCGCTATTTGCAGGCGTAGGCGCTGTTGGCGTGCCGGTGAATGTCGGGCTGGCTTTCGGTGCGTACTGGGTATGCGGGTCTGCTGCCGCGATGTGTTTCGCAAGGTCTGTACCGCCTTTCTCAACCTGTTGTTTCAGGTACAGCGTGCGGCTGGCCAGTTGTTTACCCTGACGGTTAGAAATTCCGTCAGGCCCACCCAGAACGGGGTCAGAGACCTCAATCTGGTAGATGCCTTCTTCCCACTGCGGGGTTTCAGGTAGGTTTGCCATAATTAACTGCTCCCGTGGTTATAGCTGCCGTCATAGTTGACGGTGTTGTTGTAGCGAATGGCGACAGACTGATACTCCAAGCTTGCCAGATGGCAGCGGGCCGGAGCAAAAGCAGCGAGCGTCTGGCGTAACAGCGCCGCCTGATCGTTAGTGATGGGCTGTTGAAGGATGACGCGATATACCGCCCAGGCTTCCGCATCGCCATGAACGAAAAGCCCGTTGTAAGTGTGTTTGCCGTCGTAGCCAATCTGGCCAGTACCTTCAATCAGATCCACTTCGCCGAAGCCGAAACGGCGGATAATTTCCCTGATTGACCACGGCGTCCCTTTGTAGCGGTGCAGCTCGATAGCGGATTTGATAAGCATGCGGCGAACATCGTCAGATTCCGCCAGCTCCCAGCCATCGCCAAACAGTGAGAACTGCTCGCCCAGCCATGGCAGCGCGGAACTGTCGACAATATCGACGAGATAGACCATCAGTACGCTCAGGTCGATGTTATCCAGCCGCCCGGCCAGTCTTCCCAGCGTTCTGAGACTGATATCACCCTCAAGCGGCGGCGGGAGTTGTAGCGGCTCAGCCATCAGACACTCCAGTCATGTTAAGAGTGATCGCCGTACAGTTTGCCCATTCGTTTTCTGCCACTACCTTCAGCACCGGTGTCACCAGTTCGACCTGATACACTCCGGCAACGGACAGCACGCTGATAATCTGACTGGGGACAATATCGCGCCCCAGCGTGGCGGTACGAGACGCTACCCAGTTCTGTATGGCGCTGTTGGCGCTGTCCTTTATCGAGTTGGCATCCTGGTCACGATAGATAGTGATGTTGGCTTCAATGGCGTAATCCACCTGAACAGGTGTTTTAGCCCGCACGGTATCAGTGAGCGGCCTGACTTTTTCGTCCGAGCAGAAACTCTCTACCAGCGTGAGGATGCTGTCGTCCGGCAGGCCGGTGCTGAGCAGCGGATACAGTTCTACGGTGCCGGGAACCGGGGAAAGCACCGCAACATCGACGATGTTGGGATGGGCCTGCATGGCATGAAAGCGGTATGCCATACGGCTTCCGGCGTTGGTGAATGACTCCGGGGCCAGTTTGATACGCTCGCGGAGCCTGTCATTGTCTTCCTGCTCTGAACCGCCAGAACTTGCCATCAGATTGGTCACCTGCAGGTCGACGTTATCAATCTCATCGAGCAACTGACTGACCTGCGCAGGTTGCCAGCCATTGCCAGCGGCTCCCGGTTCGGTACAGGTGGCCGTGGCATTGACCAGCAGCAATCCGGCTTTCAGCACCACGTCCGTTTCGGTGGCAAAAATAATGCTGTCGGAAGCGCTGACGCGGGTGCCTGCCGGAATCAGCACATCAATGGCCAGTGCCTCATCCACGGAGAACTGGAGAGTTGTGGTGGCAGGCTGCGCGGCAAGGCGGTAAACACCGACCAGTTCACCGAGGTAATCAATCATCGGCTCACGGGCAAAGGCGACCAGATTCTGTTTGGCCGCTTCCTGCGCCGCTACCCTGACCAGCATTTCGCGGTATGCCCACAAGTCAATCAGCAGGCGCTCAGCCTGGGCGGGGTACAGCGTCTTGCCGGTCGCGGCTTCGTACTGAGCAATCATTTCAGCCGTGATTTTGTCGGCATCGCGTTCAATAAAATCGGGTTCTGTCAGCGCCATAAAAGCTCCTGAGTCCGGGGCTGTCCGTCAGAGCCTTTCCAGCTCACCCGGAGCGTAAGATGTTCGCCGTCGACGGCGGGTTTAACCGACATAAGCTGGCAGCGAGGCTCCCAGCGGCGAATGGCATCGACGGATTCGCGCACCACATGCGGAATAGCCCGGTCGATGGGCCAGTCGATATAAAGGTGAAGATTGCTGCCGAACTCCGGGCGATGCGGGTCGCTACCGCGAGGAGTACGCAGGATGATTTGAATGGCCTGCCAGATATCATCCAGCCCCCGAACGATTTCGCCGGGGGCCTGCAGGGCCGGTTGCCAGAATACGGAGGTTGTTTTCATGGGGGCAGTATTGCCCCTGCGCGGGAACGCCGATATTAAAGGCGTTTAAGAAGGTCAGTGGGAGTGGTGATTAGAGTTCTGGCCATCAGACAGCATGCTGCCTGTTGAGTGGGCATTGCCGTTGATTTCAAGGTTGCCGTTCACCGTGGTGGTGTCAGCGGTCAAATCAATGGTTTTCCCCTTCAGACTGATACCCACCGCAACCTCGATTACTACGCGCTCGATACCACCTTTGACCGTCAGCGTATGGGTCGCGCGGTTATAGCTGAACTCTGCGCCATCCGCGTATTTCGTGCCCCGGACGTTTTTGTCGCTGAACGGTGGCTTATCGACGTCTGAATACACCGCGCCCAGAATGACACCATCCTCGCCGTTGGCATCGAGCAGCACCTCAACCTGCTCCCCCACGTCAGGGAGCCAGTAATCCTTGTTATCCTGGGTGTTGCGCTGGAGTACGTTAAGCCAGTTAGTGCGCAGGTTATCGCACTCAGGCAGACGAACGCGGGCCTGAACCTTGTCGGCATCGACGGCGCTGACCGTACCGACCTGACGGGTGACGCCTGCCATTATTTCTTCTCCTTTGTTACCGTAGATGTGCTGCCGTCCGGTTTATAGACGGTCAGTGTCTGACTCTTGCCGGTCTTTTTACCTTTCTTCGCCTTGCCCTGCGTGACCGGCCCTCGCGCCACCTCCAGTTCGGTGATATAGCCGCTGTTGCGGTCAAACGCATGGCGGGCAGTGGTTATCAGCCATGGCCCGGATAACTGTCCAAAACCCACCAGTTCAATTTTGTTGCCTGCAGTCAGTTGAGGCGTCCCCATCAGCGTCAGGGAGCCGTTCTGCTGGTATTCGTTATGCCTGGCCAGCGCCGAATCCGCTTTAATCCGGGCACTGTCCGGGTCGCTGACGCGGCTGTTGACCTTCAGTGAGTCGGCACTGGTGACCTTACCGCCTTTGGTTTGTTTGTCGCTTTCGCTGGTACCGCCATCAGCTTCGTAGACGATCAGCTTTTTATCGCTGCTCTTCTGGTGTTTTACCTTTGCGGATTTGTAGACGCGGTTGATGGTGTCACGCAGGGAAAAGCTGGCCACATCCTGTGGCTTCAACTGTTTTACCGGCTCCTGATCGCGCAGCGTGGCCAGATGAGAGAAAATTAGCTGGTCGCTGACCACTTTCACGGCATAACCATACTCGCTGGCCAGTCGACGCAGGAAGCCCACGTCCGTTTCAGCATACTGTGTAACGCGGTCAATTTTGATGGACTCAATACTGCCAACCAGCTTCAGCTGATGCTTTTTGGCAATCCGCCCGGCGATGGCCGCCAGCGTGGTGCTCTCGAAACCACGACTGGATTTTGTCCGCAGGGCGTTGTTGACCGACGTGGCCACGCCCCGGATAGCGACAACGGACGCGGGCGAACTCACCTCGATCTCGTCTATCGAGAACGTACCGCAGGACAGCAGCTTCTCGCCCTGATAACCCATTTTCAGCGTCAGCGTGTCACCCTTGCCCGGATACCACTTATCCAGCCAGCGGCCATCGGTGTCGTCCAGCTCCACCTCAATGGTATCGGACTCGCTTTTGATGTTATCGCTGTAGGTTACGCGGGTGACAAAGGGGGCGATATCGGTGGTGATGTTCTTCTGCAGATACCACAGCGTGAATACCGGACTCAGAACATCGCTGACGCCGGTTAACGCTGATGCGGCCTGTGCAGTGCTGTTTATCTCAGCCATGGGGCAATATCCTCTTCTGTGGTGGCTTCTTCAGCCTCGATAACCGGGATCAGTAACAACAGCCCGGAGGGCAGCACCGGCGTAATGGCCACGTGCGGATTGGCGGCAATTATCCGGGGATAGCCCAGTGGGTCGCCGTAGTACTGCCATGCCAGAGAGTCCCAGCGCTCTCCGTCACGGGTGACATGTTCAAGAAACATCACACACTCCTCGCCAGAATTTTAGCTGCCATGGTGCTTAACCCCGGCGACATACGAGTGAAGGTGGTGCTGGCGGAGTTAAGCTGCCCGGAAACAGCATCCAGCGCTGCCGCGATATTGCTGCCGTCCACGCCGCTCAGCGAAGACTGTGCCTGTTGTACATATGTAGCCGCATCACTGGTGGCTCTGGCCAGACTGATGGCATCGGGCATGGATTCAGAGAGAGCATTAAACGCCGGAACGCTCTGACCTAATGTCCCGGACACGTTGCCCAGTCCGGTCATCAGCCCCGGCACGCGGGTCAGTGCGACGGCGGGGTTATCCTTCATCTTCTGCGCCACCCGAACGGCACTGATAGTGGTCTGGAGAACAGACTGCGCCTGTTTGGCATAATTGACGCCGTCGCGAACGTACTGGGCCACCCCGGAAGGTGAAGGAACAGCACCGGAGACCGCTCCGACGCCGGGAACCTGGGTGCGTATTGCAGGCGGCTGCAGCGGGTTTTTCGGGTCGCCAATGTACTCCCGGAGAGACGCGGTGGCATTGACGGCCAGCACGTTGCCTGTGCTGTCGGTCTGCTCGCTGGTCGCGGTCACGTCGGTAATCACAAACCAGCCGCGATAGTCACCGTTGCCGAAAACCAGTGCCAGCGCCTGATGGGCTTTCATGGCCGTTCTCAGTCTCGCCAGCTCCACGTCGGGCACACAATAATGTTGATGGAAGACCAGGCTTATCTGGATTTCGTCCAGCTTGTCGCCGACGAACTGCAGGCCGGGCTTACCCTCTATGCGGGCATGTTCCGCATAATCGACGCCGAACGTGGCCTCGAAGCCATCCCAGTAGGTAATCAGTTCAAACTCAATATCACCCAGAACTGCAAACATCAGCTGTACCTCCTGCGTTGTTGCTGAGCCAGCAGACGATCCAGCATTTTCTCCAGCTCATGCAGGCTCATATTCAGTGCGCCGGTCAACCCGTCAGGCGCTGCGGTTTCTTTGCCATTGAGGAAAAACTGAGGATTAAAGCTGACCTGGATACCGCCAGATGTTCCGCCGCCAGTTGCAATTGCGCCACGACCTGAATATCCCGCTGCCATGATTTCCGGCGACGGGATACGGGGAACATCGGGAGTCATCTCTGTTGCCAGGCGTTGTCCGGCGAGCGCTGCCAGTGGTGTGGTACGCTGCAGGCCGATAGCGGCACCCTGCGCGATATTGTCACCAAAGCCTATAAACACGCGGCTCGGCGAATGAATGCCCAGCTTTTCCTTGAACCAGCCGCCGACACTGTCGCCCATATCTGTGACGGTGGTTTTGAGCGACTCCCATTTGTTTTTGATGCCGTTTATCAGCCCGTCGATAAGATGGCCACCGAAGTCAGTGAACTTCGCTGGCAGATCAACGCCGAGATATTTCAGCGCAGCCGCAAAGGCTTTATAGAGCAGACCAACCGGCGACCAGTTAATCAGCAGCTTACCAATCCCCATGATACCGCCGTTAAAAGCCTCTTTAATGTCAGCCCAGCGCTGTTTGAACCAACTGCTGACAGCCCCCCAGTTACGATAAATAAGATAAGCCGCCGCCGCGACGGCGGTGATAGCAAGACCAATGGGATTCATCAGCAGTGCCCGGCCAATCCAGAGAACGGCACGCCCGGCGATCATAATGCCGCGGACCAGCCCCCCGGAGAGCACACCACCCAGTGTTCTGGCTCCTCTGGCGACGGAGCTGAAGCCGGTCACCAGCCAGCGAAGTTTGCCGCCTTCACCCAGCGCGAGTGTCAGGCGAAGCCAGTTGGCCCGCAGGAGCACGGCATTTTTCCAGACGTTGACGAAAGGTGAAATAAGGAGATTCAGCCCGAGCTTGAGGCCGATGGTTGCCATCTTGAACGCAAGTAATGCGCCAATCACTTGAATTGTGCCGCTCACGAGTTGCGGATTAGCCGCAATCCATTTTCCAACGCTGTTCATTAAGGGGATGAATGTTTCCCCCAGCTGGATCAACGCCGGACGTAATGATTCTCCGATGCTAATGGCCGAGTCGTTAAACCCAATCTGCGTTCTGCGCCAACGTCCTTCGAGCGTATCATTTTGTTTCGCTGCATCCTTGTCCAGCGTAGACATTGCAGAGGGAGTGTTCATTTCCTGCTTGTTAGATTGGTACTTATCCCAGCCCTGACGCATAGACAGTAGATGGTTCACGGTCTGGATATCGGTAAAGACTTCCGCCAGTCCGAAGGACTCCATCAGCTTCTGCTGGCCTTCCTGATCGCCTCTTGAGCCTGCCGCCTTCCATTGCTGCACAAATGCCTTGCCTTTACCGTCGATAAACCGGTTGGCAATCATCAGGGAGGCTTCATATTGAGAGAACCCCTGGGCTACATAATTTTGCATTGATCCCTGGTAATCCACGCCAGCCTTAGCGTATTTCTGCGTGGTATCTCCGCGTCCCATTGCCGCCAGCCAGTTTGACATATTGGTGACGGCCTCTTCCGCTGAGCCGCTGCCTTTACCCACTTCCAGACTGGCTACGATCTGGGTTATGGCGTCTTTGCCGTAAATACCACGTGCAGCGAAGGCTTTGGCCATACCGGGTAACGCTTTCGCCATATCCTTCAGCTCAAACGAGCCTAGCTTGGCCCCGGTTGCCGCAATCCCAAACGCCTGCTCCAGCTCTTTGGCATCGGTAATTTTCAGCGCATCGCTAAAGGCGTAGGTCATTTTTGCGAGGTCAGTCATATCTGCTTTGGTGGCCGTGGCCGCTTTACCGAGCATCCCGGCAAAGGTCGCTGCCTGCTGCGGATTCATGCCATCGGCAACCAGTTGACCAACGCCGCTCAACAGAGATTCCTGGAGCTGATTGACCTGCAGGGATGCCCGACGAATGGCAGTACCGATGGCCTGTTCCTGCCTTGAATCCAGATCACCGGTGACACTGATATCGCGTAGCTGGGATTCAAACGATGAATATTGTTTGACAGAGGCCATGACCGGTGCGCCCAGCGTTCGGGCGATACCATAAGTCTCTGCTCCCTGGCCATAGAGCGCCATGCGGTTAGCTTTCAGCGCGTCACTGGTGGCTGATACTGCTGACAGACGGCGCTGCTGGCGTTCAATTTGCTCCATTGTGCGGCTTACCCGCAGCAGTTCGCTGTTGAGGCGCTGCATCCGGGAAGAGCCTAACTGGCCATAACGTTCAGTTGCACGAGTTAAGGCATTCTGGCGTTCCTGCAGGCGTCGGGATGTATCGCCCAGGGAATCTAGGGCGCGTCGGGTGCCACTGACGGCTGAGCGGAAGCTGCTCCCGACAATGCCGCCAATAATGACGCCGACTGAAAATTCACTGGCCACGGTTGTTATCCTCTGAAAGCGGAAAAACGGAAGGAAAATGTCTGAGAGCCATGCAGAACAGCCGCGAGGGGCGGCTGTTAAGTGATGAGTCGTTACTGATTGTCGCCGAACTCGCTTTTGATTTGCTCTTCAGCCTGCTCCAGCCACATCTCCAGATCGTCAGTATCGAGGGCATCAATCTCCCCCGGCTGAAATCTAAACCACCTCGCCAGCAGCCCCTGCGCCTGCATCAGCGTTTTCGTCGCTCTTGCCCAGCCCAGTGACTTGCTGAAATCGTTTCTGCAGCTCCATGTAATCGGCAAGATCCATGTTATCGAGGTCTTCGGGGAGAATACCGGTGCTACGGGCAATGAGCGGTTCGTCCCAGTCAGCCGGGTCTTTACTGATTTTGCGCACCTGCTTCAGGTCTTTGACCGTCAGGCGTTTCAGTTCAACCTGCTCCACTCTGGTGCCTGCTGCGGTGGTGAAGGGGTAAGACAGCTTAAAAGTATCGGATTGGGTCTGTGACATGATCGTGCTCCTGTGTAAGTTCAGAGCAGTATGTCTGGAGGTGGACGTGACGGATATTAAAGGGGATTAAGAAGAAAGGGGCCGAAGCCCCTGTGATATCAGTGAGTGCGAAAGCCTTTGCAGTTACGCAGGAAGGCGATGAGAAGCGCCTTTCCTTCAGATTTGCCGATGCCGGTGAACCAGTGGTCAGGTGGCTCCCATTCCTCAATCAGGTCAGCCAGCTTCCGTGCTTTAGAGCGGGTGCAGTCAATCGGGTCATTGGTTTTCTGGGTATTAAAAAGGTTTTCCACCCCCGGAATATCAAGGATGGTAAACCACGTACCATTTCCCATGCCAATCGAACCACAGTTCCCGCCTTTATCTTCAATCTCGACGGTCACCGTCAGCCCCCGATATTGATGCGGTAGTCAGTCAACTGGTCAACGCCGCCGACGCGGAAGATGTTGGCCAGATAGTCCAGCTCCAGCAGCTCTTCACCATCCAGTACCTGCTTGATGTACGTGCAGGTGAAGCTACTGGAGAACTCGGCGTTCTCGTGCTGTTTGAACGTCCCCAGCGGGTTCTTCTTGAACATGATCGTCAGGAATGTGACCAGCGGGATTTCGTCAATCAGCCCCTGCGAACTGTAGCGCTGGACGCTGGAACGGCACTGCAGCGCCAGCGACTTATACGGGTTCGCAGCAGACAGCATCGCGTCGCGGTAAAAGCTGTTCCACTTGATCTCACCCTCCAGCTTGTCGAAGCCTGCCGGGAGTTCCACTTTGCCCACCATCCCCAGCGCCTTATGCTCCTGCATGGTCATGGAGACGTCCGGGAGTTTGACCTCCTCGGCCCGGCCCAGCAGGTTAGCGCCATCCAGGTAGATGTTGGCATTCGTGATGCGGTTGATCTCAATCTTTGCCATCAGCTATTCCCCTTCAGGGTTAACAGATATTCCGAGGTGATCTCGGTCTCAAACGTCAGTCGCTCCAGCGGTGGTGGTGGCGTGTATTTGTAGCTCAGCAACAGGTGACCGGCGGCAAGCTCCGTCTCTTCGTTGCGGGCCGGATCAAACCAGCAGCTGAAGCCCAGCAGCGCACCGTCACCAATCAGCTTGCGACCGTAGGCGTTGACCGACTCCGTCAGCGCATCAATCAGCGCCTGGGTAATCGGCATGTCGATGTACTGCTGGCTGAAATAACGCAGGGACTCGTTGATCACATCACCGGTGCGGCGAACGTTCTCAAAGTTGCGCATATGGGTGACCGTTGGCCATGCCGCCATACGGTTGCCCCACAGACGCAGGCCGCTGCCGTAGCTGCTGAAGACCGTGGTGATGCCCTGTTCGTTGAGCAGGTTCACCTCACTCTGCGGGTCGTCAATCATTGCTGACAGCTGGCGCTCCACACCAGTGATACCCAGAATCTCCTGGTTGGAGGACGACCACCAGTAGCCCTTGTCCAGGTCGACCTTTGCACGCAGACCTGCAGCACGCTGGCTCAGCGGCTCCAGCCGTTCGCTGTTGGTGGCCGCGTCGTACACCTTGACGTGCGGGTAGCACAGACGGACGCGGTCGGAGCTGGTGTTGAAGTTAATGGTGCCTTCCGGGCCACGCCCCGCCAGAGCCTGAGCAAAAGTGGTACCAATCGGCGCGTCGATGTAGGTCACCGCGCCCAGCTTCTCAGCCATGGCGATAAGCTCAACCGAGACGCTGTTCTGGGTGCAGAAGACCGGGGCAATCAGGATTTTTGCGAAGTAGCCAAACAGGTTGAAGCTGTCGTTAAGCAGCTTCATGCCGGTACGGTTGCCCGCCGCATTAACGGCACCGATGATATCAGCCGGGGTGACTTTAGTGGGATCAGCATAGTTATAGCTGGCCTTCACCGTTGCATCTGCCGCGATGCTCTTACCGAGGTTGGTAATCACCCCGGTCTGTGCATCAAGCGAGTAGTCCTGACCTTCCACATAAGGCTGGCCATCGCTGTCCGGTTTCAGTACCAGCTGCGCGACCACCGGATTAGCCAGCTTCGCTTTGCCCGTCGCCTTGTCGAACGTTACATCTTCATCGGCCACAGCAGTTTTATGCACAGCCGGATCAAGCACGTTAATGACCAGAACGGTGCCTGCCCCATGGTCGTAGATCGCATCCAGCGCCTGCGGAATGGTAAAGCCGGTGAGCTGGCTGCCAAACGCCGCGGCATCTTTCTCAGACAGGCACTGCACCAGCGTATTGACGTCCCCCATCGGGGCGGTACCAATCAGGCCAATGACGGCAGACTTCACCGTTTTTACCGGGCGGGCACCGTTTTCCACCTCAATGGTTTCGACGCCATGCAGATAGTTAGCTGCCATGGGAGTCCTCCGTTTTCACATCGTTGTCGCCGACGTTCCTGCGCTTTGGTGACTGCACAACCGGTGTGCTGGCGGGTTTAGTCTCTTCAGATACCGGTGTCAGATGCTTCAGCGCCACCAGTACCTTCACATAGTCATGCTCCTCCGGCAGGGAAACATTCTTCCCCGGCCAGAGCAGGATTTCGGTTCCGTCCGACAGCGTGACGCCGCTGGCCGGGCCGGAATAGCGGTATTCTTTCATCACTCGCTTTCCTCATAGTTCACTTCGGTTAACAGCGGGCCGGACGGTAAATCGCTGTCTTCGATAAAGACACTTTCAGTGGCAAAGTCGAGGGCGTACTGCCATAGCCCCTTGACCTCACCGATAAATACCTCGCGGGTCAGCCAGATGCGACGGCGGCAGTTCGGCGGGGTGTAGCCACCGAGGATGCGACGGACTGCATCCAGAACATCAATCGCGCCTCTTTTACCGTTGAGCTGGCGGAAGACCACCGTGACGCAGAGCTGGATAGTCTGAGGCTGGAGTACCGCACCGATATCATTCGGCTTATCGAAGCGCGACCCGGCATAGCTCACCAGCAGCGCCCCAACCGGATGATTCAGGCGATATTCAGCCGGTTTCTCCGGGAAGTACTCCACCTGCAGCTGCGGCAGCTTCTCCCGTAACCGGGTCAGTACTGCATCGAGGACGGGCAGAACGTTCATCAGTATTTCTCCAGTAAGCCGTCGCGCCCGCCAAAGGTGGGGCGGCGTGCCCGTGCCCGGATTTCACCGGACTCAGGCACGTCTTTCTGAGTCGACTGCAGCCCCAGCGTGAGTTTTCCGTCGCGGATGGCCTCAAGCTGACGCCGGGCCTCTTTGTGGTCATCCTTCACGGTATCCGGGACTGCGCCTTCCGGGCGGCGGGTGTAGAGCCGGTAACGCACCAGCGTGATGGCAATGTCGCGCAGAACGGTCGGTATCTCCGCCAGCGGCAGGGTATAGCGTCCGCGCAGATGGGCATCAATCAGCTCATCGGCATAGCGAATACAGCTGTCCATCACCTCAGTTTTCACCGTCGCGGGCGAGTCGAAGTCCAGCTCCTCATTGGTGAGCTGAATTAGCGTCCGCTCAGGAACCTGTTCAAGCAAATCCGCGAGGGTGCAGTACATATCACACACCGCGCAGGATGCGGATAACGTCGCCTTCGGCCAGAGCCTCATCCAGCGCAATCCCGGCAGAAATACCCGCCGGGGTCTCGCCTGATGCGGCTGTCTGGGGAACGGCGCAGGCATTCTCATCCGACTGGACATTCTGCCCTTTAGCAATCGCAGCACCAGCCTCGACTGCAACAATACCCAGTACGTTGACTGGCGTTACATCACCGGCAGCGGCATCCACCTCTGCCACGCCAAGCGCGACGGCTCCGGCCTGACAGGGGCCATTATCGGCACCGACAAAGCGCTGTTGCGTCAGCGCCGCGCTGGCCGTCACGGTGGTGGTCAGAATGACCTGTTGAGTTGTACCCATGACCGTCTCCTTATTTCACGATGTTGGTGACGAGATACCCGGCATCGCCACCGACCACGGCGACTTTGTAGATATCGGTATAACGGCAGTACTTCACTTTGCCGCCGACGCCGTCGTATTTATCCGCCACTGGCATCCCTTTCCGGCGCAGGGTGTAACCGAAGGACGGTTCGTTTTCGTCGGCGCTGTCGGTGCCCGGCTGGGGTTTGCCGACGTAATGCAGCATCAGGTTGTCGCCCCAGATATCGGTCGGGACTTTGTCCTTGTTCTGCGCGTCTTTCATGGAGGCCATGGAGACCGGCTCGCCGATCGCCACATCTTCCAGCTGGAAAAGGTCTTTCAGAATTTCGATGGTGATACGCTTGCGCTCGTTGGCCCCAATCGCGGCCTGAATCGCCGGGTGGAACTTCAGCAGCGACATGACGCTTGCCCCCATGGTCATCAGGTTCGGACGCAGGCCGGTGGCGTTACGCACCGCTTCGATCCCGCCTTCAATGATGCCAATCGGGTCACCCTTGCCACCACCCCAGCGGTCGGCAGCGGCCAGCGCTTTGACGTTAGCCGCGCGATAGACGTTCTTGTCCTGGGCCAGACGGGCCGCATACAGTTCTCGCTTGAGGTTGACGCCGCTCGTCACACGGCGAATGGCTTTGGCCTCTTCGTTGAACATCGACTCTGCCTGCTCGCGATAGTCCACCGGCGCGGCCAGATCGTGCTCGTTGAGAACCAGGTCCAGCTTGCCGGTTTTCTCGCGCACCAGAACGTTACTGTCAGCCCCCACGGCACGCTCGGTGTCGTACTCCACAAAAGCGGATTTACCGAAGGTCGGCACGGTCACACCTTCCTTATCGGTAAGGACAATGGGGAAGATGCGTTCGCCGATGAACGCGGCATTTTTATAACCGCGTGCGATGCTGGTCAGCACCGGGTCAACGACGCGCTTACCCTTTAAATAGTCAGACATGTTCTCTCCTTAATTACAGGCAGCGGGAGACAGCAGCGTCGTAGCTGATGCCTTCTTTTTTCGACAGTTCCAGCGCTTTCTGATGCAGCGCCAGACGTTCCGGGTCGGCTTCAGCAAACTCCGCTGACGTCGTTTTGATATCCGTGCTCACGCGGTCTTTGGTCGCATGCTCACTGAAATTCAGTACCGGATCAGTGCTGTCCAGCAGCGTCTTAAACGCCGTGGCCAGCGGGGTGCGGGTATCGCCTTCGGCAAACTCAACCGGCTTGTCACCTGTAGAGACCGCGTCAAGAATGGCAACAACAACCGGTTTTGCTGCCGGGGTCAGGCGACCCGCGCCGACCAGCTTCTCGGCAAAGGAGACGTTGTCCGCGTGCAGCTTGTCCTGCCTGGTCTTTGCTTCCTGTTCCGCCCGTTGGGTGGCTTCCGCTTTCAGACGCGTGTTTTCCGCCTGAAGCGCTTTGATTTCTTCTTCAGTCATGGTGCTGTTCTCTTGTTGAGGGTTGGGATTGTGTTCACTGAAGTCCGGTTCAGACTTCCCGGTGTCGCGGTAAGCCTCTTCGCGCAGGGAGTCAACCTGCCATGAAGGAAGCACCTTGTCGGTCTCGTCCAGCCCGAACTGGGCGATCAGAAAATCGCGCAGACGGCCCCATAAAGAGGCATTGGTGATATCACTCCAGTCGGCAAACTCCACGACGCCTTCTTCTTTCTCACCAAACGAGACCTGCTTCAGCCCCTTAATGGAAGGTGGCTGCGCCCCCAGAAAGCCGACATGACGGAGGTAAAGCGTGCCGGGCTTCGGGTTGTTCGGTGAGTCAGGGAGATAGAATGAGGCGGAGACCTTCTTGAAGCGTCCGTTGCCCACCAGTTCGGCAAACTGCGGGTCGAGCTGGTCAGGCTCTGCCAGCAGATCGCCGCCGTTAAGTGACAGGGATTTCACCCAGCCCCACGCCGGGTCTTCCGTTTTGGGGTGGCCAATAACGAGTGGTGCTTCATGGACGGACGGGTCATAGGCTTTCACGCAGGCGGCAAGATCGCTTTGCGTGAACGGCAGTTTCGTGCCGTGCATATCGGTATGAGTACCGGCTTTAAAAATGTGAATGGCTGGCATTTTGCTGTCCCGCGTTACGTTGTCGGGGACAGTCTGTGGAAAAAGCATCAGCAGCGCTTTTAATCTGCTTTAGAAAAAATCGGGGGTATCAGTACGGGGAATGTCACGCTGCGGGCAAATAGTGGTGCAAAGCGGGGGCTGTAAAGCCTTTATAAAGGTAATACAGCCCCTCAGCGGCTGGCAATGATAAATCACCCGCCTGCAGAGACAAAACTCAGCGACGGGCCGCTGCTTCAAGATGGCGGACAATCGTATCGAGGATGGGGACAACCACTTCAGGCTGCAGCTCACCGTCCCCTGTCAGCGGCAGGAACGGACGGGCCGGAAGTTCAACGGACTCATTACGCCCCGTTTTACCACCGAACTGGTGAATCGGCCCATAAACGACATTAGTGCCAACCGCTGCCTGCCGGTCGTCATGGTCGGTTGATACTGACCCCATCAGACGCCCGGTATCCTGCAGTGTTTGCCCGTCGCGCTCCTGCGCTGCCAGCGAGGGAGTCCACCCCGGACGCCCCTCATCGAGAAAGTTAAACTGTGTCTCAGCCAGCAGGGTTCCGGCGATTTTACGCATCGCGGGTTCCAGGTCTGTGGCAGCCAGGTCCAGCGCACGGAGGCTCCGGCGCAGGGATTCATCGTTAATGGTGATATTGACCAGGTTATCGGAAGCCATCGTTATCCTCTCAGTTCCTGCTGTGCCAGCGGTTGAAGCGTACCCTGATAGCGGGCAAGGTCGGGACGGTATGCTGCCCCCGGCGCGTAAGACCAGCCGACGTCGGTGGCCACCTTCGTGGTGCCGGTATTGAAGGTGGCGACGTTCTGCATCTCGCCTGTTTTCTCTGAGACCAGCTTCAGCTCCCATCCCATGGCTGAGCCAGAATCTGACACCTTCAGGCCACGGGCACGCACATCGGCTGCGCTCAGGGCAATGACACCACAGCGGCAGCGCCAGCCGTTCGGCGGGTAGAACGCCTGCCAGAACGGGTCATCATAGCGCAGCACCAGACCATGCAGCGCCAGATGGCTCTTGCGGGTATGGCTGTCGTTGATGCCGGTATACATCCAGTACGGCCTGTCGTCGACGTTCTCCATCTGCTCCGCCCAGCGACCGGCACTGTAGAGTACGGACATATTGGTACGAAAGATGGTGTCGAGCCGCCACGGGCTGCCCTGCTGGATGGTGACCGGCTCGCCCGTTACCGGGTCTGTGGTGTCACGTGGCCCCCACCATCCCTTGCGCTGCAGCTCCGGCTCCAGCTGCTGGCGGAACCAGCGGTCAGTCTTGCCCTCATCCAGTGCCTGCTGCAGGGCGCTCCTGATATCTTCCAAGATATCAAGGCGGGTCACTTTGGCGACGGTAAAGGCGCGGGCATGGGCATCCTGCCACATCTCCTCCCAGTCCCACGTGAAGCTATACCCTTTGGACTTCAGGTAGCTGACAGCCCGTTTTGGGGGCAGCGTCATGCAGTACGCCAGTTCAGCCGTTGTCACGCTCATGCAGACGCCCCCAGACAGTTGCAACAAACATGATACGGGCCAGCCGTTCCTGCAGGTCATCCGCATTCATCTGCGGGTACAGTTCAGCCAGCGCCCCCAGCAGCTCAGACGGGTTAACGCCGTCTTTCACCTGGTTAAAGAGCGGCTCCAGCACCGGCGCAAGTACGCCATTTAAGGTGCCACCGTTCATCAGAATATCCAGCGCAT
Organism: Enterobacter sp. QK-SA4; assembly: GCF_056856775.1. Classification (NCBI taxonomy): domain Bacteria; kingdom Pseudomonadati; phylum Pseudomonadota; class Gammaproteobacteria; order Enterobacterales; family Enterobacteriaceae; genus Enterobacter; species Enterobacter sp. QK-SA4. The sequence continues at coordinate 2,580,704 of NZ_JBXFXH010000007.1, read as the reverse complement.
CATCGAGGTCCTGCTGGGCCTGAATATCAGCATCTATGGCCTCGGCGAACGACAGCGGCAGCGTGTTCTTCTGGCGCTCTGACGGTGGTGTCTCGTCAATATCGCCGTCCTGCAGCTGGTACTCACGCTTGAAGTATTGCGGGGTGAAGACCACACCGGCGCGGCTGAGTTTCTCGTCGCGGGTCGCCTGGGTATCATCGACCGTTCCCTGTTCCCACATCTTCCAGACGGGGCTGGCCACATCGCCAAAGTTCATCGATACCGCCATCCTGATGGCCTGATTCACCGCGCTTTCCACGATATCAGCGTCAGCGTCACGGATATCATCGGTGACCTCCAGTCCGGCCTGCGCGGAGGCGCGGTTACTGTTGGCCTCGGTGGTCTGGTTCTGCCCCAGCAGGGCGATGGAGATTTCACTGCGGGCAAGCGTGATCAGGTTCTGATAAATATCGCTACTGTCGGCCTTGCCTGCGGCCTCCTTAATTTCAATGGAGGAATCGTCAGGGATAGCGGCCACCGCGTCTTCCACCATTGCCTCCATGGAGTCCAGCAGCAGGTCAATCTCACCCTGGGCCGTCCCGCGCGGATGCTTACCGATAACCCACGGTGAGCCGTACTTCTCGGCAAAGCGCACCCAGAATTTCATGCCGCCTTTTTTGAATGTCACGGGCCAGAAGCACATCGACAGGTCAGGGAAGCCATACGGGTTGTCGTAGGTCGCGTCCTGACGCGGTACCACGAACTTGTTCAGCGGTACCGGCTCGCCTTCCAGCCCGGCGTCTTTTGCCCGAAAGCGCAGCAGGTTGTCATTGTCGAACTGGAACCACTCTGGCGGCTTACCCACGATATCGGCGATGCCCCAGGATTTAACAGAACGCCCCCACATGATCTCACAGGGCTGATATCCGTAGAGAACGGCGTCGGTCATCTCGCCGATGATGCGTGACAAATCCAGATCGTCGAGCATATCCCGGATGAAGCTGAATACCCGCGCCGGAGCATGACCGCGCTCAAGACCACGCTCCAGCGACTTGACAGCCGCCTTACGCCTGCGGATGCAGCCACCAACCAGCGGGTCGGTACGCAGTTCACGATAGATGCGGATATCCCGGCCCTGAGATTTCAGAATGGGGTCAGGGTTAGGCAGGTACATTCCCAGCCCGAAGAAGTCGATGGAGCGGCTGCGCGAGGCGATCTGCTCCGTCAGCGTTTTAGTGGGTTCGGCAAAAGAGACAAACTCATTGGGTGAAACCCAGAGTCCACGGGCCATCAGTAATCCTCCAGCATACGGGCCGCCTGACGACGACGGCGTGAGCTTGCCTTCACCGGCCCTTTGTTAATTTCACGGCTGGCGAAGTACGCCAGCGCCAGTGCGATGGCTGAATCCCCGTGACGCTTGCCACTGTCAGACTTCGCTTTTGAGCGCTGTTCCGGCACGCGGGGAACGCCGTTGACCACCTGAACGGCCCGCAGGTCATCCAGCGTGTCTTCATCCTTCGGTAAATCCACCAGGTTGCCATCTTCCAGCGCAGCCTTGACCGGCGGCATATGCTCGCGGTACCAGTTTTCAGTTGGCATCACCTGCTTAACCCGGCTGGAGCCGTAGCGCTGCATTGCGTATTCGGCGAGGTAAGAGCCGTTACCACGGGCATCGAGCGCCGCGCCCATCAGGTTTGGCAGGCCGTCCATCAGATGCCACGCGATTTGCTCCTGCTGTTTGAACGGCACGTTGCGCAGCTCCAGCACGAACGGTACGCGACGCACCAGGTTCTTCTCCTGCAGCAGGGGATAGTCCACCGACAGGTCACCGCTGCGGCCAAAATCTCTCCCCAGGAAAGAACGTGCGTCAGCAGGTAGTGCTTCAAGCAATGGTTTGAGGTGTTCGTCCAGCCAGTCCTGCGTCTCGCTCCAGCGGACGTCGTCGGGCTTCAGTTCGTAGCCCTCCGGGCAGGTCAGACGCAACACTGGCGTGCCTGCCGACATACGGGACTCAATCAGGGCGCGGGACAGCCAGGCTCCGCCGCCGTTGGCCGGAACGCAGTCAAGCTCCTCCGATGCACCGGCACCGTAGAATTTGTATACCGATGCCATCCACGCCTGCTCGGACGCTTCCGACCATTCTTTCCCGGTACGCAGGCAGACGCGGTGGAACAGTCCCTCCGACACAGCCTCCTGGAAAGTAATGCGGTGTACGCTGCCCCCCTGACGCCCGGCCCGGATATCACCGATAAGCGTATTGAACGGGTTATCGTCACCGTCATGGGTGGAGATAACACGCACCTTACCGCCCCAGATAAGCATCGCCAGCGCCGCCTTCAGCAGCTCGTCCAGTTGCTCATGGAACGCCGCTTCATCGATAACGATGATGCCCTGACGGCCACGCAGGTTCGACGGTCGACTGGAGAGCGCGACAACGCGGAAACCGGAGTCGGGAAACTTGATGGTGTAGGTCTTGATGTGCTTGTCGTCTTCGTCCTCCTCCCAGAAACCCTCTTCGATTTCACTGGCGGCATAGTTGAATGCCCGCGCCCACATCGCACACGCCTGGATATATTCGACGGTCATGTCCTGGTTATAGGCGATGTAATACACGTTCATCCCGCCCGCAGGTGCTGAAGAGGCTGCGGTCAGCACATCATCGGACGCCTCAGCCCAGGTGATACCGGTACGGCGGCTCTTCTCAATCACCTTAAGCGGAGAGGTGTCAGCCACCCAGCGCTGCTGGTAAGGCATCAGAACGGCGGGGATATCCAGCGCCGAGGTATCAGGCAAAACGGGAGCAAGCTGACTCATGTGGCAATCCCCAGAATTTCACGGCGCAGCGCCTGTACTGCATCGGTTGACAGTCCACCCTTACGGGCAATTTTCTCGGCGTTGCTGGCCGCCTGCTGCGCTCTGGCCCGAACTTCAGACTGGAACTTCTTGAGGTTGACGGACGCGCGGGACAACGTGGCCACGTTCTTCGCCACCTTCGACAGCAGCGCCACGCGCTCTTTGGGGTCGACTTCGCCTTCTTCCGCTTCCTGCAGCTGGACGATGCTCTCGAACAGCTCGGTCTGAATCAGGGCGATCACCGCCTCCGAACGCGCATCCTGATCGTCAGCAGCTCCCTCGGTCAGCATGCGGGCCGCTTCGGTAGCCGCACGGATGGCACCATAGCGGCGCTCAATCTTCTGGCCATAGCGATGGATAGCCGATTTGCTGATGACGTAACCCTGCTCACGCAGCAGGGACTCCAGCTCGTTATACCCACTGAAGCCGGATTCAGTCAGCGCCCGCTCAAGCCAGCGACGCACATCTTCCGGCAGCTTTTCTATCGTGCTGCGTCTGGCCATCATTCACTCCAGTACTTTTCCGGGCGGGCGATGCCGGGGCCGCATTCCACGGTGTATTCCACCAGGTCAACGCCGAGGCGGGTCAGGTCGGCAAACCAGTCACCGGAGGGTTTTTTCTCCAGATCTACCATCTTGCGGTCGGCCAGATAATCCAGCTCACGGCGCAGCTCCAGCGGCGTGGTGTCCGGGTAGATGGCGCGGGATACATCCAGCAGCAGCGTCTCGCTGGCGGTATACGGGCGGGTTTTGTTCAGAGCAACCAGCAGACTCCAGCGCAGGGATTCCCGGCGCACGCGGGCGATATCAACCATGGTGACCTCCTGTATGACGGTACTGCTGTACCACTTCCAGTTTGTTGTAGAGTGCGTCCAGCTTGGCCTCGATGACCGTCTGGCCACGGATGTAATCCTCGCGGCGGACGTAGTTCAGCGGTAAATCCGCTTTAAACCGCATAAATTCTTTTTCCAGCTCGCCCCAGTTGGAGGCGGACTGTTGCAGCGACTGCTCAAGGGAGGCGAACCGCGCCGCCTGACGCTCCTCCGCTTTACTGAACAGCCACTTGGCCATACCGCCGACAAAGCTCATGAAGGTGATGAGAAAGCCCACCACCGTCCAGAATTCAACCTGCAACGTCATTTATGTAATCCTTCCCGTTCGTCCAGCAGCCCGTTTATCTGGCCGCGCCAGATGCGACACTGCTTCGCGTTGTCGATGATGTTGGCGAGGACGTCACGCTGGGAGACGCCTGAGTCGCGTAGCCAGGCGTCAGCGGCTTCAGGTTGCCCGGACGCTGCGCGAGTGCCGGTGTCAGCGGCGGCAGTTGTGTCTGAATGACCGGTGTCGACGGATGCGTTGTCATATCCGAGCGCGGTGTTGTACTGGCGCACGAAACCGCGAGTAAACACGCACTCAATGGGATGGCTCTTGCCTTTTTCATCAATCCAGCGCTGTGTGACATCGTTAATTTGCCCCTGTAATTGTTTGTTCTGGCTCTCAAGCTGAGCAATCTGCTCAAGGTAACTGGCTTCGGCCTGGTGGCCTGCGGCAACCTGATCCTGATACCGCTTTGCCCAGGCCCGCAGCGCAGCGTTCTCAAGCATCGTTTGTTCGGTTTTGTAGGTATCAAACGCTGACTGCAGCCGACTGAGCGCTGCGTCACCGTCACGTTTTGCGTCCTCAGAACCGTCGTGATAGCCCCAGCGGTTCAGTCCATAAAGAGCAGCCACCAGAACAAGCGCCAGCACCATGCCGCGCCACGGTAATCTTTTAACCAGGTTCCACACAGCTGCTGCCTCCCCATGTGAGATAGCGCGGAGCCAGCTCCCGCAGGATACGCTGCGGATAATGGCGGTTCTCACGCCAGTTGGCGGCGCTGCGTCCGGCATTCACCGTCTCGACATGGCCAAACCAGCGGGCACTGTCCAGCCCTTTCTGTGAGGCCAGCCGTTTGTCCCGCTGTACCCAGCCCAGACCGCCGTTATAGCCCGACAGCGTCATGGCCATACGCTCACAGTTGCTGGCGGCGCTGACGCGCTGCCACAGCCAGCGGTCATAGCTGACCAGCGCCCGGATGGCCCATGCCGGATTAAACGGCTCACGGCTGTTCAGCCCCGGCATCAGCTGACTTATCCAGTCAGCGGTGGCGGGCATAAACTGCGCCAGCCCCTGAGCGCCAACCGGCGAGACCGCATCAGGTCGCCAGCCGCTTTCCTGATGCAGCTGCGCGGCGAAATCGGCCACCGGCGCAGACAGTCCCCATTCAAGCCGGGCATTACGGATCACATCGTCGCGATACTGCAGAGCGGCCTGTGGCGGCTGGGCTGCGCGGGCCTGACTGAAGAAACCGCCACACCAGAGCAGCCAGGCAATCACCAGGTTGCCAGCGAGCTGCCACCAGAAGCTGTATTTATCGTTGCGTGGCTCGCCATGCTTGATGGCGGTTACGCCCAGACCAAAGGCGAGCAGGATGATGAGGGTGATTTGAGGCCAGTTCATGGTCACAGCCCCGTAGCCACGGCCAGACAGACCGATGCAACAATCAACGCACGGCGGATTAGCGCAGCGGAAAAGACCAGGTGAAGGCCAGTCTGGACGGGGAAGCGACCATCAGCCATCAGCCTGTCATCGTGCTTCAGGTACTGACCGGGGCGGGATTTGGGAAAAAGCGAACGGTCAAGCCAGTAGCCCAGCACAGCTGCCAGCGTGATGAGTGACAGCTTGTAGATAACCACCGGCAGCTGCTGAGGCGATACCAGACCGATGGTGCCGAGCAACAGCACAGAGGTCAGCAGCCAGCCGCTGAGACGGGGCTTTTTAACAGGGGGAATGAATTTTTTCAGGTTTTTCATGAGTGTCTCCTTGTTGTGTGGGAGACAGCATCACAAATGTGGCGGGATACGGATTTTAAAGCGCGTTATAAGTGTTCGCAGAGGGAAGCGGCCAGAATGGTGGCACACAAAACACAGGGGAGGCAAGCACGATGACTGAACCGAAACAGCCCGGTTTTAAAAAAGGGTTCCTCTTTGGGATCAGAACCGGAGAGAAAAATAAAACTTACACGCTGAGCGTGGATGCATGTTGCCCAACCGAAGCGATTGCAGAACTGAAAAACGCGCTGGTTGCACTTGAAGAGAGAAGAAGTTATTTCGCCAGCGGAGAAAACAACGTCATGATGATTGGCAATGTGGCGGCGACATCACGATATAAAGCCGCACCTAATCCTGCTACTCAGTTATCCTGCGACCAACGAATACTGGAAGCGGAATCAGCAGTTCCCAGAACGGTTCTTCCTCACCAGTCTTAACCGGGGCCGCTTCTCCCGACCAGTAAAGCCAGGCCCGGTGATAAAGTTCCAGCACCGGGCAATCACTGTTCAATAACCTCATATCTCCGCGATGCACCGGCTCATCTGTGAGGGCTTCATATATCGGTGCCGTTCTGATTTCCTCTTCGCCTCTCTCATCGGCCAGTAATTCCCGGAACTTCCTGACTTCACTCAGATGCTGACAGGCAAACAGTGACTGATAGCGGGAAGGTTTGTCAGGAAAATGGCTACGGCGAACTAACTCAAACACCAGACCGACCAGCAGACTTCTGCTGACTCCACTGTCATCTTCCATTTTAGGACCGGGGTTATAGAGATAGTTATGACCGTGCTTGGAAAGACCATCGGGATACATCTGATGAAGGAAAGCGGCCAGCTCCGGCACTTCAGGTTCGTATTTTCCGGTAATTACATGGCAAGGCGAAGGCAGACGATTAGCGGAATCAAGTGTGTAATACGTACCCATTCAGAAAACAATCCTTATCTAACTAACACTGCACGTAGGTTACACATCCAGTAAATTGCGTTAATAGAAAACAGTTATCCCTAAACCTCATCCTGACAGTGAAAGAACGACCAGCCCGGTGCTCGAACACCGGACTGGTCATCAACCCACAGGTATGCACTGTGAGCCGACCAGGGTTCAGTCAGTCTCGCGAGACCAGACTAGCCTGCCATATTTTCACTGATTGCAAAAGGCTTACGGATAATGAAAGAACAATCTTTACCCATCGTCCCCTGGATTGGCGGCAAACGTCGTCTGGCTAAGCATATTCTGCCGCTGTTCCCGGCCCATACCTGCTATGTGGAGCCGTTCTGCGGGGCAGCTGCGCTCTATTTTCTTAAGACACCCAGCAAGATCGAAGTCATTAACGATATCAACGGTGAGCTGGTGAATCTGTATCGGGTGGTAAAACATCACCTGGAAGAGTTTGTCCGCCAGTTCAAATGGGCGCTGGTCAGCCGTCAGATTTACAAATGGCTGCAGGATACGCCGGAAGAAACGCTCACCGACATTCAGCGGGCGGCCCGGTTCTACTACCTGCAGAAACAGGCATTTGGAGGCAAGGTCGCCGATCACACATTCGGTACCTCTACAACCAGTGCGCCGCGCTTCAATCTGCTGCGTATTGAGGAAGAACTATCGATGGCACACCTGCGCCTGTCCAGAACGCTGATAGAGCATCTGGACTGGCACCAGTGCATAGAGCGATATGATCGCCCGCATACGCTGTTCTACTGTGACCCACCGTACTGGGGAACGGAAGGCTATGGTGTGGAGTTCGGGCTGGAAAACTATGATCACATGGCAGATTTAGCGCGAAGGATCAAAGGGACGATGATTATATCGGTGAACGATATCCCGGAAATGCGGCAGGCATTCAACGGTCTGAACATGCAGTCGATTGATATCAGCTACAACCTTAAGGTAACAGGCAAACCCAGCCCGAAGAAAGAGCTGGTAATTTGTAATTTTTGAAAGAGGTAGTTAAAGGTGGTGGTGCATCTGCAGCACCACCTAAACATTTAACCCTGCCTTGGACAAGTCCAATAATCATTATCTGGCTCTGGTGAATAAGCCTTCAAACAACCTGCTCGCGGGGTCTTACCATCATCTGTCATAGGAACTTTTTCCTTATCAAGTTTCACGGTCAGGTCTCCACCGGGAACATCCGTTTTATCGAAAAAAACAGCCTGACATGCTGATTTAGATATTTTCACTTCGTGGGCATTATTTGATATGAACAAATAACAATTATGACCAGAGGCTATGTAGTCACTTGGAATATTATTTTCATCTTTAATATGAAACTGCACCGTTGTCACCGGGCGTTCGCTATCCTCGGATACTTCGATTTTTTCAAAACTGTCCGCGTACTTATCCAGGCCGGGGAGTTGTTGGCGAATAAACGGTAATTCGCGTTTTATAACCGGATTATCTGTTTCAACGCTAAAAACCGTGTGCTCCTTAGCTGTGGTGGACGTATCAGCAGGATCGGTATTATCTCCACACCCAGATAAAACTAATATCAACGGTAAAAATAATTTGCGCATAGTCATGTCCTTATACCTCTAATGTTCTTAATGGGAACAGATTAACCCGTATTTTTTAATCTATCGAACGCTGCGGACAGCTCCTTAAGCTGTTTTTCCATATCAATCATTCGCTGTTTTTCCTCAGCGCCTCGCAGCAACTCTTTTCGCACCTCTGGCTCCAGTTGGTTGAGCAGTTCCAATAACTTCAGATCAGACTGGTTGAAATGCTGCTCCTGATTAGCTGGCTGTGCTTTCTCTACCCCAACAGCTTCCCCTTTACCAGTAAGTAGCCAATCTATTGATATGTTCAAATGGGTGCTTAACGCAACAAGAGCCTCCGCATTAGGTTCTCTCTCTCCACGCAGATAGTTTTGAAGTGAGCGATATGGAATTTTCGACAAGTCTGACAATGCCTTTATTGTCAAGCTTTTAGCATCCATCGCTTCGCGCAATCTCTCTTTTATACTCATTTGAACATATCTCGATTTGACATACCCGTTTGGGTGCGTACAATAGACCCAATAGAGTACATCATAACCCAACAGGAACACGGTGCATATGAACAAACAACAAGTTCGGGCACGGCTGGTTGAACGAGGCAGTAGCTTGCGCCAGTTCGCGCTTAACGCGGGCTATGAGCCACGAACAGTCACCCAAGCTGTCAGTCGCTGGGCAGGAAAAAGCGAACTTCCACGCGGTCGTTTGACTTATCGGATTTTGCGAGACCTTTCGGTCGCAATAGGCAAAGAAGTTACCCCCGGCATCCTCAAGGAGGCGTCATGAGTAAACCAAATACATCAAGCTCAGGTACCCGTATTTTGCGTGTCCTTAAAGCTTTACGCGGTCACGCTCTGAACGGTGTTTCTAACGGTGAACTGGCATCGGCTCTGGGTGAGTCACCGGCGAATATCAATCGTGCGCTGAATACCCTTATCGAAGAAGGACTGGCCCTGAAACTGGATAACGGGCGTTTTGCCCCTGGAGTCCAGCTCTTACAAATCGCCATGGCGCACAGTACCGAAATGGCACGGGCGCAGGATCGTATCAATGAAATCAACCAGCGTGTTATGGCTGGCAGTCGCTAAGGAGTTGAAATGGGACGCACAAAATCACAACCAGTTGAACTAGTGGAAGATGTACCGCTGACCGATGGTCTCAGCGTCAATCTTAATGCCATGACCGAACATCGCCTTGAAATCATGCAGCAGTTCGGTGATGGCCTGCCATATGAACGTGACCGCATCGTTCACGAGACACGCTTCTACATGGCTCAGAGTGCTGAAGCCATGCTGGAGGCTGGTAAGCGGCTGATTATCCTTAAAGAGAATGAGCCGCATGGCGAGTTTGTTGAGATTGTCAGGGAGCATCTCGGCATCGAACCTCGCATTGCGCAAAAAATGGCGCAGGCCGCACTCAAATTTCTATCTCCAGAACTGGAGTCAAAAGCGAAAACGTTTTCGCTTTTAGGGCGCTCAAAGTTATACGAACTAATGCTGGAAGATGATGAAGAACTGGCTCAATTAGCAGATGGCGGCACAGTGGCAGGCCTGACGCTAGATGATGTTGATCGCATGTCGGTACGTGAGTTGCGCCAGTCTCTTCGCGAAGCCCGCGAAACCAGCGCAGCGCAACAGCGCGTGCTGGCCGACAAAAACGAAAAAATCGACTCGCTTTCCACAAAACTGGAGAAGAAATCCCGTATCCAGCCACCTAAGCCTGACGAAGAAGTGAAGAAGTTACGCGCGGAAGTGACGGCGTTAGCGGTTGAGGCGGAATCTGCCATCGCGGTTCGACTGTCCAGCGCCTTTGAGACCCTGTGCGCATACTGCGCTGAAAACATGATTGATACCCCCAGAGACTTTATGGCCGGTCTGGTCTGCCAGCTGGAAAGCACCGCGCGTAGCCTGCGCTCCACATTTGACCTGCCGGATGAGCCGACAGGTAACGCTGCCCCTTCATGGCTGACTGACCCGACGCCACAGATTAACGGGCAGGAGGCATAACCGATGAGTGCCGCCCTGACTGAACGACTGGTTTATGTTGCCCGCGCGGCACGTGACGCGGGGCATGGTAAGCGCGGTGCGATATACGACGCCGCCTGCGCTGAACTAGGCATGTCCCGCGCCACCCTGCTGCGCAAGCTGAAGGAGGTATCAGTGACTGACAAACGTAAAAAACGCGCCGATGCCGGGCGCAGCGCCCTGAGCCGCGACGAAGCCGCGCTGATATCAGCCACGCTGCGCGAGGCCACCCGTAAGAACGGCAAACGCCTGTATTCCATCGCAGATGCGGTGGAGACCCTGCGGTCAAACGGCTTTATCACTGCAGGCAGAACGGACGAGGCCACCGGCGAGTTTTTCCCATTGTCCGAGGACACCATCAGCCGCGCCCTGCGTAACTATGGTCTGCACCCTGAACAGCTTGACGCCCCGGCCCCGTCGTCCGAGATGGCCAGCCTTCATCCCAACCATGTCTGGGAGATTGATGCCTCGCTTTGTACGCTTTACTACCTGAGCAACGGTCATAAAGGGCTGCAGGTAATGGACAGCGCGAAGTTCTACAAGAACAAGCCCGCCAACATCGCCCGCATCGCCAGTGACCGCGTGTGGAGTTATGAGATTACCGACCATACCAGCGGCTGGATTTACGTTGAGTACGTGATGGGGGCTGAATCCGGTGAGAACCTCTGTTCTGTTCTTATCAACGCCATGCAGGAGCGTGGTGGCGCTGACGTGCTGCACGGCGTGCCGAAAATACTCTACCTCGACCCCGGCTCGGCGAACACCGCTGGCATGACAAAAAATATGTGCCGTTCGCTGGGCATCGACCTGATAGCGCACAAACCACATAACGCCCGCGCCACCGGGCAGGTGGAAAAGGCGCGTGACATTATCGAACGCAAGCTGGAGCCGGGTCTCAAGTTCCAGCCGGTTCACAGTCTGGAAGAGCTGAACGCGCTGGCGGTGAAATGGCGCAGCCACTTTAACGCCACGGCTGTTCACAGCCGCCACGGTAAAACCCGCACGGATATCTGGCTGAAAATCACCGCAGAGCAGTTGAAGAAAGCACCTTCCGTCGAGGTATGCCGCGAACTGGCGGTGGCTGCGCCGGAAAGCCGCAAGGTCACATCAAAACTGCGTGTACCGTTCCGGGGCGCAGAGTTTGATGTTTCGACGGTGCCGGGCGTGATGGTCGGTGAAAAACTGATGATTACCCGTAACCCGTGGCGCAGCGATGTTGCGCAGGTAGTGCTGACCGGCGAAGACGGCCACGAGACGTTCTTCCTGGTCGAAGAGGTCAGAAAGAACGAGTTCGGCTTTGCCGAGAGCGCGGCGGTATTTGGCGAAAGCTACAAAGCCCTGCCTGAGACCCCGGCGCAGACGGCGGCAAAAGAAATCGAAGAGCTGGTCACCGGCACGGATAACGCCGCCGATGCAGCTGCTGCACGCAAGGCGAAGGCGCTGCCGTTTGGCGGGCGACTTGACCCGTATAAACATATCGACGACACCACGCTTCCGGCCTATATGCCTAAGCGCGGTCAGGCTTCAGACGTGCGCGGCCCGCGTATTGAGCAGCGTCCGCTGACCCATGTGGAGGCCGCGAAAGCCCTGCGCGAGAAGTTCAGCGCGAACGGCCATACCTGGACGCCGGAATGTTACCGCCAGTTAACAGCACGGTACCCGGAAGGCGTACCGGAAGCCGCACTGGATGAAGTGATGGTCATCCTGACCGCTCCGGCCCACAACAGCGTTATCAGCATCGTTAACGGCAACTGAGGGGGAAGACATGCTGGTACTGAAGCAACAACTGAAAGAGGCCCGTATCCCGCAGGCGGTAGTGGCAAGAGCCGTCGCCGTTTCCGAGGCCACGCTGGCCCAGATTGTGAACCATAACGAGTGGCCACGCACCAGCCCCGAAGAGGTACGCCAGCGTCTGGCGTTGTATCTGGAAAGTCAGGGGATTGATACAGCGAAAAGTTTTGATGCTGCACAGGGCGCTGTCACGCCCCGTACAGCGGGTACTACCGATAAAACCAACCTCAGTGAGGAAGAGAACATGTTACTCAAAAAGCAGGTGTTATTTCCAGCAACCAAAAAAGCGTTTGGCCTTTTCCGTGACCCGTTCGCCGATGAGGCCATGCAGGGCGCGGACGATGTGTTCACCACGCCGGATATCCGCTACGTGCGTGAGGCGCTGTTCCAGACCGCCCGCCACGGTGGCTTTCTGGCGGTTATCGGCGAGTCTGGCGCGGGTAAATCCACGCTGCGCCGCGACCTGATTGAACGCGTCAACCGCGAGAACGCGCCGGTGATTGTTATCGAGCCATACATCATCGCCATGGAGGACAACGACGTGAAGGGCAAAACCCTCAAGGCGGCAGCCATCGCCGAGGCCATCATCAGCACCATCGCGCCGCTGGAGAGCATCAAACGCAGCCAGGACGCCCGTTTCCGCCAGTTGCACCGCGTCCTGAAGGACAGCAGTCAGGCGGGCTTTAGTCACGTTCTGGTGATTGAGGAGGCCCACAGCCTGCCCATCCCGACGCTGAAGCACCTCAAACGCTTCTTCGAGCTGGAATCAGGCTTTAAAAAACTGCTGTCCATCGTGCTGATTGGCCAGCCTGAACTGGCGGACAAACTGTCTGAACGCAACATGGAAGTCCGTGAGGTCGTCCAGCGCTGCGAGGTGGTTGAACTGCTGCCGCTGGACAACAGCCTGGAAGAGTTTCTGGCGTTCAAACTGCAACGTGCCGGTAAGCAGCTGGCCGACATCATGGACGCCAGCGCAGTGGATGCCATCCGCGCCCGCCTGAGCAATCTGGGCAGCAACCGAAAAAGCATGGTCAGCCTGCTGTATCCGCTGGCCGTCAGTAACCTGGTGATAGCGGCCATGAATCTGGCCGCTGAAATCGGGGTTCCTCAAGTCAACGCCGACGTCGTCAAAGGGGTTTAATCATGAAATCCATCGCCGATATCAACCAGCAGATGAACAAGGTGCAGTCTGCCATTATGGCGCTCAACGCCATGAATACTACCGTGCAGAGCGTCATGATTGCGGGTAGTAAGCCGGTTATCCGTATCGCCCGCAACGGGCACTGTGCCCGCCTGCTGGAGCAGGGCAAGGCAAGTTATACCCATGTTGGTCATGACGGCTCAGGGCGCTTCCGTCAGGGCGTCTTTGAACTGCATGGCTGCCGCATTACCTGGTCAGAGTCATTACATTAACCATAAGGTGAACAGAGATGAGCGAAGTAAATAAAGAAGACTACATGAAAGACCGCAAGGGGCGTCTGGTGCCGGTTGACCAGGTGTCTGACTATGACCTTGCGATGGACTCTTTCGTTAAAGAACAGGTTGCCGCCGCGAAGATTAAGCGTGATGAACTCAGCGACTTCAAGCGTCGTGCCTTTGACGAGTGCTATGCCTGGCTTGACCTTGTGGCCGAGAAGTACGGCAGAACGCGCGGCGGTGCCAAAGGCAACGTGACCTTCAGCAGCTTCGACGGTGCTCAGCAGATCACCATCCGCGTGCAGGAAACCCTGACCTTCGGGCCAGAACTGCAGATTGCCAAAGACCTGATAGACGAATGCGTCACCGAGTGGTCGGAAGGCGCGAACGCCAACCTGCGGGCCATCATCAGCGATGCTTTTCAGGTGGACAAAGAGGGCCAGCTTAACACCGGACGCATTCTTTCCCTGCGTCGCGTCAAGATTCAGGACGAGCGCTGGAACCGGGCAATGGAGGCCATATCGGAATCACTGCAGGTGGCCATGTCCAAAACCTATATTAATTTCCGGGAGAAAGATAAACACGGGAAGCTAATTAATATTCCGTTAGATATCGCTGCCATTTAATTTTAATTCAATTTCTTTTTTATTTCGGCGTCAGCGCCGTGGGCTTCTGCACGCCGAAAACAGTATTGAGGAATAAATCATGTCCATCAAATGTTCCAACTGTAAGAAAGGTATCACCACTCTGAAGTTCAGCGACGCCAGCGTCATTACCTCTGGCAAATACCATGTTCCAGCCGTCCTCATCACGCTGGTATGCCCGCACTGCAGCCAGCATTACTACACCGAAGTCCCGGCCATGGAGTTCATCCCCTGCGAGGCAAAACAATGAAAGGCATGAAATTATATAACCGTTCGACGATCTACAATCTGGCCCTGAAAACCTTTGGCCCTGAAGCACAGGCGCTGAAGTTGATGGAAGAAGCCGCCGAACTGGCCGCTGCTGCCGCCCGCAACATGAACGGACTGGGCAATGAAGTTGATCTGGCTGGGGAGCTGGCTGACGTTGAAATCATGATTGAGCAGTTCCGCCTCAACGGGATGGGCCTGATGATTGACTTTCATAAACAGAAAAAGCTGGAACGCCTTGCCGAACGTCTGGGGGTGACTTATGCCTCAGAATAATGAAAAACTGCTGGAGAAGTTAAAAAAGCTGCTGGCGCTGGCGAAATCCGACAACCCTCATGAAGCTGCACTGGCCCTGCAACGCGCCCAGAAACTGATGCAGGCCTATAACATCACCCAGGCTGACCTCGCACTCAGTGATATTGATGAAAGCGTCAGTAACTACTGGGCAGCAGGTAGCGTTAACCCGCCGCGATACATGCTGGGTCTGCTGGATATTATCCAGGTAGCATTTGGCGTTAAGTCTATTATTCACTCCGGCTTTAAACCCAGCGTTGGTTTTTACGGTAATAAAGACCGGGTTGAACTGGCCTCATATACATGGGAGGTACTGGCCAGACAATTAATCGTGGCCCGTAAAAACTATATTCGACAGCAGAATAAAAGAATCAAAAACACGACCAAGACCAGTCGTGGTGACAAGTTTGCAGAAGGATGGGTTCTGGCCGTGCGCAGCGAGGTTCATTTATTTGCTATGTCCCGCGAAGAACGGGAGCTGGCAAGCCTCTGGCTTGAACAAAAATACCCTGACTCAGGCACAACCACGGGCCGTGGGGCCGGGAAATCACGTGACGCGGACATGTCCCGCCACATCGGTTACAGAGAAGGGGAAAACGTCCGCCTGCATCAGCCTGTCAGCGGGCAGGAACAGCGGAAGCTGGGGAGTGGCTTATGATGGCTGAATCTATTGTATGTGCCCTGTTCTGGTATGGTCTCGTGGGGTGGTGTACTGCTGAACTGCACCGCCGCTCAGGTTTTTACTCACGTTACAACGGTGCCGCACACTGGATCAGTTGGGCTGTTATGTTCCTGTGCTGGCCTGTAGCGCTTCCTTTATATGTCGATTATATCGGTGGCGCAGGTAAAAGGAGCGACGATGATGACTAAGCAGCGTCTTATTCAACTCATCCATATTGCCCGCAATGACCTCCAGATGGATGAGGACACCTACCGCCAGATGCTACAGGGTCTGACCGGCAAAGCCTCAACCAAAGGGATGGATACCCCGCAGCTCAACCGCGTGCTGGAATCCATGAAAAAGAAAGGCTTTCGCATTAAGCCTGCCGGAAAAGCCAGGTCCGGCTTACCGCTGGATAACCATCCCCAGTCAAAGAAAATCCGTGCGCTTTGGCTTGAAATGACAGCGGCGGGTACCGTCCGTGACTGTTCAGAGCAGGCGCTGGCGTTGTGGGTTAAACGGGAAACGGGCATCAGCGCGTTACGCTGGCTCAGCAATGAGCAGGCAAGTAGCGTTATTGAGAAACTGAAGAAGTGGCAGCGCAGAGCTGCGGGAGTGAAGCAATGAGCGACCTGAATCAGTTTCGTAGTAAAGGGCCGGAACTGTTGGTAGAACTGGCACAGCACACTTCTGAGACCGTCCGCGAGATTATTGATATCGAACCCGCAGTTGCCGACCAGATTGGTCAGGCTGTTGCGAACCGCATGATGCAGGTCTGGGGTGGGCAAAACGTCTATTTTCCGATGGGCATGGTCTGGAAGGTCAGCCAGCGCGACCGGGAAATCTTCCTGGAGTTTGACGGACGCAACCATCACGAACTGGCCCGCAAATTTGGTGTTTCGCTACAGTGGGTCTACAGCGTGGTGAAGCGGGTCAGAAAAGAAGAACTGTATCGGATGCAGGGCAAACTGTTTGATGGTGAACCCGATGCCGATACGGGGAAAAAGGAGTAACATCTGCAATCAGGCTGGCGCGAGTTCTGTTTTTTTTCGGGCCGGTCTGATTTTCACATACTGTAACGTTATTGCATATTCCATCCAGTCTCTTCCCATGTTGACCCAGTTCTTCCCATAATTATCTCACTTATTCCCTGTCATTTATCTCAAGTCTAATCAGCTGGCGGCGTCTACGGACGCGCCGCTCATGATGATCCCGGTACAAATCCTCGACGGGCTGGCCGCAGGGATTCTGGGCGTCGCGGTACCGTCTTTTATCGTGGTGCTGTTGCGCGGGAGCGGGCACGTCAATGCCGGGCAGAGCGTGGTGATGCTGATGCAGGGGGTTGGGGCATCCATGAGCCCGGCGTTAACCGGCACGATTGCGGGTCATTACTCATTTGCCACAGCATTCAGCGTCCTGAGCGCGATTGCGCTGGTGGCCGTACTGCTATGGTGGTGCTTTGCGCACCGGACCTGGGAAACAGACAGTACGCCGGGTGGGGCATAGACGCCACCCGGCGTCACGCTTACGCCAGTTCGTTAGGGCACGCTTCGCCCTTTTCCAGCTGCTGCAGGTTACCCAGCGTGGTTTCTGAAATGCTGATCAGCGCTTCGGCAGTCAGAAACGCCTGGTGTCCGGTAAACAGCACGTTATGACAGGCAGACAGGCGGCGGAACACGTCGTCCTGGATCACATCATTCGACTTGTCTTCAAAGAACAGATCGCGTTCGTTCTCGTACACATCCATTCCCAGCGCGCCAATTTTCTGGGTTTTCAGCGCTTCGATAGCGGCCTGAGAGTCAACCAGCCCGCCGCGGCTGGTGTTGATGATCATCACGCCATCTTTCATCTGGTCAAACGCCGCCTGGTTGAGCAGGTGGTAGTTCTCCGGCGTCAGCGGGCAGTGCAGGGAGATCACGTCAGACTGCGAGAACAGGGTCGGCAGGTCGACGTATTCCACGCCCAGCTCCAGCGCAGCGGCGCTCGGGTACGGATCGAACGCCAGCAGACGCATGCCGAAGCCTTTCAGAATGCGCAGGGCGGCGATGCCGATTTTACCGGTGCCGATCACGCCCGCGGTTTTGCCGTACATGGTAAAGCCGGTCAGCCCTTCCAGAGAAAAGTTGGCATCACGGGTACGCTGATAAGCGCGGTGAATACGACGGTTGAGCGACATCATCATGCCAATCGCATGTTCCGCGACCGCTTCCGGGGAGTACGCCGGGACGCGCACCACCCTCAGACCCAGCTCTTTCGCCGCGTCGAGGTCCACGTTATTAAAGCCCGCGCAGCGCAGGGCGATATATTTCACCCCCTGTTTTTTCAACTCTTCCAGCACCGGGCGACTGCCGTCGTCGTTAACAAAAATGCAGACGCCTTCACAGCCGTGCGCCGTTTTGGCGGTTTTTTCGGACAGCAGAAAGTCGAAAAATTCAAGCTCAAACCCGTAAGCCTCGTTAACATGTTGCAGATACTTTTTGTCGTACTGCTTTGTGCTATATACCGCGAGTTTCATAAGACTTTCTCCAGTGATTTTGCATTCACGTTAGCATGATTAAAATTATCTTACAATTTATAAAATATTATTGAATTCAATAAGTTCTATCAATTATTCTAGAGCATATGTGCACCCTAACTCCATGATATTCTTGCTACGAGGAATCTTTGGCGTGAATCTGGTTAGGGCGTGTAGAGAAAAATGCAGTGGGTTGAGGATGCGAAAAAAGCCTGTCTGAATTACGTTAAAGAATGGCAAGAGGATGTGAAAACTGCAATCCTTCTGGATGTGATGGGACGATATTAGGAACCGGGTGAGTTTCTGATAAAGAGGGAGAATGATGCATGTCGCAACAACTGGGGTTGTCCTTATCTCCGCCAATGCTGCCCGCTTTGTACTATTTCATTGTATCTATAGTAGTTTTTTTCTTTTTATATTTCGGGAAACAGAAGATTACCCGGCTAAGAAAACACCCACTGTTCATTGCCTATATGCTGTTTGTGATAGCCATTGCAGCCATCCAGATTAACGTTTTTGCCAACGGCTATGAGTTTGTTAGCGGTTTTTTACATATCGATTTTGATCCCTGGCGGTACGACTCGGTGTACTGGGGGTCATTGATATTCGCAATGCTTTACCTGCTGGCAGTGCCCAGGAACAGGTATTAATTACGCAGTTATTCCGGCTTCTTCGCCTGAAATTATGCGTAACCCACTGAATCTAAATTGTGTTCTTTAGGTTCCGCATAGCAAAAAAGTTACCTCATACTATTTACAGCATCTATCCTTAATCTTGGCGTTAACTTCAACTCAACCGCTAAACATGCGACAATGATCGGCACTGCCGGCTTAATTCTTTCGCTAAATCAGGATATTAACTGCCCATGAAGGGTAAATACAAAGCCGCTCTTGCGCTTTTACTGCTGTTCATACTGTTGCCGCTGACGCTGCTGATGACGCTCGCTCAGTGGGTACCGACGCTCGCCGGGATCTGGCTGCCCGTCGGGACGCGCATCGCTTTCGAAGAGAGTCCGAAACTTACCCGCCACGCGCTGGTGATCCCCGATCTTCGCTATCTGGTTGAAGACTGCGAAATTGCCCGCATCGATAACGTTACGCTGTCACATCCGAGCCGCTGGAAGCTGGATGTCGGCGCTCTGGATCTCAATTCCGTCTGTTTGAGCAAAATTCCCCAGTCTGCACCCTCAACGGTCGCCCCCAAAACGCTGGCACAGTGGCAGGCGGTATTACCGAATACCTGGATCACGGTTCACCGTCTGACGCTGTCGCCCTGGCAGCAGTGGCAGGGCGAGCTGCATGCGTCGCTGACGCCGTCCATTCAGGAGATTGCCTATAAAGGCGAGCAGGTCAGCATTAAAGGCACGCTGCGCGGTCAGACGCTCTCGGTCAGCCAGTTCGATGTACAGCTCCCGGACCAGCCGCAGCCGATTAAGCTGGTGGGCGAGTTTACCCTGCCGCTGGTGCCGGATGGCGTGCCGGTGAAAGGCCACGCGGTCGCGACCTTTAACGTGCCACAGTTGACGCCTCTGGTCGATGCCGATCTGGACTGGGAAGACAATCAGGGACAGCTGGTGGTGATGGCGCGGGACAATCCCGATCCGCTGCTCGACCTGCCGTGGCAGGTCACGGCGGAGCAGCTGAACATCAGCGACGGGCGCTGGAATTGGGATCTCTCGGGGATGCCGCTGAGCGGCCGGGTGTCTCTTCGCGCCGACAACTGGCAGCAGGGGCTCGATAAAACCACCCTGACCGGACGGCTGAATGTGCTTACTCAAGGCGATGCGGGGAAAGGCAACGCGGTACTGAACATTGGGCCCGGCAGGCTCGGCATGGAAAACAGCGACATGCCCCTGCATCTGAGCGGCGAGGCGAAGCAAAACGATCTTATTCTTTACGCCAAATTGCCCGCAACGCTGACCGGCAGCCTGTATGAACCGCAGCTGGCCTTTGAGCCGGGCGCGCTGCTCCGCTCGCGCGGGCGCATCATTGACTCACTCGATATCGATGAAATCCGCTGGCCGCTGGCGGGCGTGAAGCTGACGCAGAAGGGCGTGGACGGTCGATTACAGGCGATTCTGCGCGCTCATGAAAACCAGATGGGTGATTTTGAACTCCACCTGGACGGCCAGGCCAACGACTTTTTACCTGATAACGGTCTGTGGCAGTGGCGCTACTGGGGAAAAGGCGGCTTTACGCCGATGCATGCCCGCTGGGATGTCGCCGGGAAAGGCGAGTGGCGCGACAATCTTATTGAGCTGACGGCGCTCTCCACCGGTTTTGACAAGCTCCAGTACGGCACGATGGAGGTCAGCAAGCCGCGTCTGGTGCTGGATCGGCCGGTGCGCTGGCTTCGTGACCCCGAAAAACCGGCCTTCAGCGGCGCGCTGTCGCTCAACGCCGGGCAAACCCGTTTCTCCGGCGGCAGCGCGTTGCCGCCCTCGGTCCTGACCTTCAGCGTCGACGGTACCGACCCGACCATTTTCCAGTTTAAGGGCGACCTCCATGCGGACAAAATCGGCCCGGTACAGGTGAACGGACGCTGGGATGGCGTGCGCCTTCGCGGGCAGGCCTGGTGGCCGAAACAGTCGCTCACCGTCTTCCAGCCGCTGATCCCGCCGGACTGGAAAATGACGCTGCGCGACGGGGAGCTTTACGCGCAGGTCGCCTTCTCGGCGGCGGTCGATCAGGGCTTTGAGGCCGGTGGGCACGGCGTGCTGAAATCCGGCAGCGCCTGGATGCCGGATAACCAGATTAACGGCGTCGATTTTGTGCTGCCGTTCCGATTCAGCGAGGGAACCTGGTCCCTCGGCACGCGCGGTCCGGTCACCTTGCGCATTGGCGAAGTGGAAAACCTGGTGACCGCGCGCAACATTACCGCCGATCTACAGGGGGACTATCCCTGGACGGAGGACAATCCGCTGCTCCTCACCAACGTGAAGGTGGAAACCCTCGGCGGGAAGATCACCATGCAGCAGCTGCGGATGCCTCAGCACGATCCGGCCCTGCTGCGCGTGGACAATATCTCCTCCAGCGAGCTGATCAGCGCCGTCAATCCGAAACAGTTTGCCATGTCAGGGCCGGTGAGCGGGGCGCTGCCGTTCTGGCTGGATAATGAAAAATGGATCATAAAAGATGGCTGGCTGACCAACCCGGGGCCAATGACGCTGCGCATCGACAAAGATACGGCCGACGCCATCGTGAAAGATAATATGGTGGCGGGCGCGGCGATTAACTGGCTCCGCTATATGGAAATTTCGCGTTCGTGGACGAGAATCAATTTAGATAATCTGGGTGAATTAACCATGCAGGCGACCATCAAGGGGACCAGCCGGGTGGATGGCAAAAGCAGCTCCGTCAACCTGAACTATACCCATGATGAGAATGTCTTTACCCTCTGGCGCAGCCTGCGCTTTGGGGACAACCTGCAAACCTGGTTTGAGCAACATGCGGCGATACCTGCTCCCCGCAGTTTGACTAGCAAGGAAAGTGAGGAACAACAATGAAAAAGATGGCTGGTGTGCTCACCGTTGCCGTTACCGCGCTACTGACCGGCTGTACGCCGCGCATTGAAGTCGCTGCGCCAAAGGAGCCGATTACTATCAATATGAATGTCAAAATCGAACATGAAATCCATATTAAGGTCGATAAAGACGTCGAAACACTGCTGAAATCGCGCAGCGATCTGTTCTGAGGATGCCATGAAACGATTAGCTCTGATTTTACTGGCGCTGGGGATGAACGTGCAGGCGGCTGCGCTGACCTTAAACGATGCCCGGGCGCAGGGGCGCGTGGGGGAAACCCTGAGCGGCTATCTTGCCCCGATTCAACAGGACGCGGAAACGCTGGCGCTGGTCAATCGTATCAATGCGGCGCGCGCGGAAAACTACCAGAAGCTGGCTGACAGCAATAATTTGCCGGTCGATGAAGTGGCTAAAATGGCCGGTCAGAAACTGGTTGCCCGCGCGCAGCCGGGCGAATACGTGAAGGGCATTAACGGAAAATGGCTCAAAAAGTAGTTAGCGGTAGCGCCTGCGGTATTCACCCGGCGAGACGCCAAAACGCTGCTTAAACGCCGTAGAAAAATGGCTATGGTCGGTGAACCCCCAGCTGTAGCCAATACCCGCCAGCTTTTCATCATCACCGGTAGATTGCAGTGCCTGCGCGCAGAGATCCAGACGACGGTTTTTGATGTACTGCGCCACCACCAGCCCCTTCTCGGCAAACATGCGGTAAAGGCTGCGCACGGACATGCCGCTCTCGGCGGCAATCCATTCCGGGCGCAGCGATTCAGACTGAATATGGTCGTCAATCAGCGCCACCACATGCTGGAACTGGCGCTCCTTGCGCGGCTGAATGATTTCACGCTGCTGGAAAGCGGGGCGCAGCAGACAGATCATCGCCTCGAGCGCCGCTTCGCTCTCCCGGTCACTCAGGTCGGCATTGTTCATGCTCTCCATCAGCAGGCGATGGCTCAGCTGTACCGTGGGCAAGGTGCGGGAAAGGGCGGTCGCGCAGCTTATCTCCTGGAAACGACACTGCTGCTCAATAATCTGGCGGGGAACCAGCAGCGAAATCTGGCGGGATTTTTCCCGCCAGTTGATCGAGCAGGGACGCGACGCGTCAATCAGCGTGATATCACCGGTTCTGAGCAGCGCGCGACGGTCATCCTGCTCAATTTCCGCGCTGCCTTCGAGCTGGAACACGGTATAGAACCAGGCATCATTACTCTGAGCAATCTCCTGACGGGAGCGGAACAGGTTAACCCCGCCTGCGGTCACGGTGCTGAGCTTCAGGCTGCGCGCATAGCTGGTCTCCAGCTCGCCGAAGAATTTCCCCCCGGTGGGCTGCGCGTTAAAACGCCCGCAAACCTGGTTAATTTGCGCCAGCCACTGCTGATACTGTTCCTGCTCGCTTGCACACGCCATCGTTTCTCTCACTGCACCGTCAACGTTTTCGCATTGTTGCATTTGTGTTGCATTTTGTCAGAGCTATGAGGCTGACTATAGGAAAGAACACTCACCGGTAACAGCGATATAAGCGGCAATTATCGCGATTTGCGGAGCCTGTCACAGGTGGCAAAGCGAATGTCACAGAGACAAAAGCGAGAACGCAAAACCCCACTTAGACTGGATGGACACCCTGCGAAGAATAACGAAGGAGTATCCTATGTCTGAATCACAGGTGGCCATTCAGCCTGCCGTACAACAATTTTTAGACCGACAGCATGGCCTGTGGATTGAAGGGCGTCAGGCCGCGTCGGACAGTGAAAAGCGGCTGAACGTCTTCAACCCGGCCACGGGCGAGGTCATTGCCTCGACTGCCGATGCCAGCGTCGACGACGTTGATCGTGCCGTCATGTCCGGCTGGCGCGCGTTTGTCGCCCGCAGCTGGGCCGGAAAACTGCCGGCGGAGCGCGAGCGGGTCCTGCTTCATTTCGCCGATCTGGTCGAACAGCACAGCGAAGAGCTGGCCCAGCTTGAAACGCTGGAGCAGGGCAAATCCATCAACATTTCCCGCATGTTTGAAGTCGGCTGTACCCTGAACTGGATGCGCTATACCGCCGGGCTGACCACCAAAATTACGGGTAAAACCCTCGACCTTTCCATTCCGCTGCCGCAGGGCGCCCGCTATCAGGCGTGGACGCGTAAAGAGCCGGTTGGCGTGGTGGCCGGGATTGTGCCCTGGAACTTCCCGCTGATGATCGGGATGTGGAAAGTGATGCCTGCGCTGGCCGCCGGCTGCTCTATTGTCATCAAGCCGTCAGAGACCACGCCGCTGACCATGCTGCGCGTGGCGGAGCTGGCAAGCGAAGCGGGTATTCCGGACGGGGTGTTCAACGTGGTGACCGGGAGCGGCGCGGTGTGCGGCGCAGCGCTGACCTCGCATCCGCATATTGCAAAGGTGAGCTTTACCGGCTCAACGGCGACGGGTAAGCAAATCGCCCGCGCGGCGGCGGATACGCTAACCGGGGTGACTCTGGAACTGGGCGGGAAAAACCCGGCCATTGTACTGAAAGACGCGGACCCGGCGTGGGTAATCGAAGGCCTGATGACCGGCAGCTTCCTGAACCAGGGGCAGGTGTGCGCGGCGAGCTCGCGCATCTATATTGAAGCGCCGCTGTTTGACACGCTGGTCAGCGGGTTTGAGCAGGCGGTGAAATCCCTGAGCGTCGGGCCGGGCATGTCGCCGGAGGCGTTTATCAACCCGCTTGTGTCGCGCGCGCACTGCGACAAGGTGCAGACCTTCCTTGACGAAGCGAAGTCGCGCAGCGCGGAGCTGATCGTCGGTAACCGGGGGCCGGAAGGCAAAGGCTATTACGTTTCGCCTACGCTGGTGGTGAACCCGGATGCCTCACTGCGCCTGACCCGTGAAGAGGTGTTTGGCCCGGTGGTCAACCTGGTACGCGTCGCCGACGGGGAAGAGGCGCTCCAGCTGGCAAACGACACCGAATATGGCTTGACTGCCAGCGTCTGGACGCAGAATATCAGCAAGGCGCTGGAGTACACCGACCGGCTGCAGGCGGGCACCGTCTGGGTGAACAGCCATACGCTGATTGACGCCAACCTGCCGTTCGGCGGCATGAAGCAGTCCGGCACCGGACGCGACTTCGGTCCGGACTGGCTGGACGGCTGGTGTGAAACCAAATCGGTTTGCGTGCGCTACTAGTAAAAGCAAAAGGCAACCTGGAGGTTGCCTTTTTAGTGTTTGTTCCCTCTCCCATGGGAGAGGGTCAGGGTGAGGGCATCCAGCCGCACCGGGCGAATTTTGCAGGCCGGGTAAGGCGTAGCCGCCACCCGGCTTTAATTAAAGCGACCACCGATCCCGTCCGGCCTCTTTCGCCCGGTACAGCGCCGCATCGGCGCGGGCGATGATCTCGGTGCCCGCTAACCCTTCCGCCATGCTTGCAATCCCCATGCTCACGGTGACACGATCGCTAACGGTTGACGCGCTGTGTGGTATAGCTTCTGTGCGCAGGCCGTCCTGAATACGTAAGGCCACCTTTTCTGCGATGTTTTCCGGACAGTTAAACAGGATCACCACAAACTCCTCGCCGCCGTAGCGTGACACCACATCATCAGGCGTGCGCACCGACTGCTTAAGCACCCGCGCCACGCGCGTCAGGCAGTCGTCACCCGCCTGGTGCCCGTAGGTGTCGTTGTAGCGTTTGAAATAGTCGATATCCAGCATGATCACCGAGAAGGTTTTTTTCTGCTCAACCGCGTTCTCCAGCACCACTTCCATTTTCCGGCGATTGGCGGTTTTGGTTAACGGATCCTGATGCGCCAGCGCATCCAGCCTGGAGATCAGCAGCTGATTTTGCTGGTTACGTCGCCAGGCCTCGTCAAACCAGCTCAGCAGGATGAAACGCCCGCAGATCAGGATCAGCGTAAAGACGCTCCAGATAACAAAAAAGTGAAGGTTGAGGCCATCGTTCCGTATCCAGCTTGCTACCGGCAGGGTGATCCAGAGCGGGAGCACAAAGGCGAGTAGCCCTTCAGGATAAAAATAGAGCGCCGTTAAGCCCGCGAGTAATAAAATGACGCACAGCGGCCAGACGTGCGGGAGCAGCAGCTGGGTGATAAACCAGAAGCAGGAGACCGACCAGATGGCGCTGCAGATAAACAGCACCACGCTGATGCCGGCGATGCGTCGCCAGGCCATGAGGATCAGCGCAGCTGAGAGGATGATAATGCCGAGCATGGAGGCATCGACCATTCTCGTCAGCTGCGGCGAGTGGGGATAAAGGGGATCGCTGGTATTAAGCAGGACGTGTCGCAGCAGAATCATCACCGCGAAGCTGATATTCACGAAGGCCAGCCACGGCAGGTTCATCGCCAGCCCGTGCATGACCATAGCATGGCGCGTTGGCCAGGTTGCCCGTTCAAGTGTCGGTTTTTTTCTTTTTTCCATAAAGCCCTTTCCCGTCCGGGGGATAAATCATGCAGGTGAGATATCAGTAACTATAAGCAAGCCAGGACGATCCTCAAACGCTGGGGCAAAAAAAACCGGGCGATTGCCCGGCGGGTGGTTATTTTTCGTCTTTCTTCTTCCCGAGCGTTGGCGTCTCGTCGAAGAAGTTCCACGGTTTAAGCAGGGTATGCACCCATTCCGTCGGCATTATCGGCCACTCTTCCGCGCGGGCGACGTGGGTGGTGCCGGTGGTCATCCAGACCACGTCGTCCTGGCCGTTAAGCGACTCGTTATCCTTGCTGTACTGCCCCAGGCCCGTGTCGTGTACGGAGCGGTTCGGGAATTTTCCTTCAGGGTAGAGCTCATCCGGGTGGTAACGAGTCACCCACAGCTGTTTGTCCATAAAGCTCAGGCGATGGTAAATCCACTCGTCCGGGGCAAATTTCGCGCCGGTCGCCACCGGGTGCGTACCGCCCGCGTAAGGGATAATCTGGTACGAGACCGGGTTGCCCATGCGGTTCTCTTTACTGGTGTTGCTCAGCAGCCGAATGGTGCCCGGGTCGAACTTCTGCGCCGCCTGCTGCTCGGTATTAATATCGTACTGATTGATCTGCATGGTGCTGGTGCGCGGGCCCCCGGCGGTATTCGGCTTCACTTCCGGATCCATCGCCACCAGCTTGTTATTGATGCCGTCCACGTCCATATCAAGACGGAAGTTGTAGATATGCTGGTGCGTGGTGCCCACGATGTTATGGTCGATCAGCGTGCCGTATTTTGTGTCGTCTTTGGCTGTGGCGTCGTGCATGGTTTTCGCCTGAACGCCTTTCACCGCCTCGATACCCGTTGCGCCGGCGTCAATGCCGATGGTGCCATTTTCATGGAACACCCAGTCAAAGATGTAATCGTAGTTGCCCACGGTACTCACCCAGCGCACCACCAGCTCGCGGCGCTCGGTGCTGACGTTTGGCTGACCCATCTCCTGATGTTTGTATTCCGGCCCGGCGTAGCGTTCGAAAATGGCGATCGCGCGCGGGATCTCCATCGGCGCGCCGGTGTAATCCGGGATGGTTTCATTGAGCATCACGGCGTTGGACGGCACGTCTTTACCGCGCACCAGCGGTGAGGTCAGGGTGCCCATACCGTAGTCGCCGGAGTCGAGATAGGCTTTAAAGTACCAGCCCACGTCCGGATCGCCGTAAGGGACGATCATGCCGCCGAGCGACCCCTGATACATCACCTGGCGCTTTTTGCCGTTGTCGTTATACGTGACGGTTGAAATCATCGGGCCGACGCGGGAGTCCAGGCTCAGGTGGAAATCCCAGTTCTGCCAGTGCACCATATCGCCGGTGATGGTGTAGTTCTTGCCTTCCGGCTCAGTGATGTTGAGCGGTTTTTTCGGCGTCTCAACGCGGTCGCGGCCATCATAGGGACGCGGGGTCATGGGAACCGGAACAACGGCACCTTCTTCAATCTTCTGGATCTTTTTCTGTTCAAGATCGACCACGGCCACCAGGTTCTCAATCGGGTGCGCCCAGTAGTTGCCGTCGCCCACGTCCAGATAGTTCACCACCTTCAGCAGGCGATCTTCCTGCTTCAGGCCGTCTTTACCGTCGAAATAGCCGACGGTCAGCGGCGTGGTAATCACTTTTTTCGGGTCGGTGATGCCGTGTTTTTTAAGCACCTCGGCGAACTCGGTGCTTTCGTTGATGATCTGCTGAACCGCGGTGAAATCATCCAGCAGCACCATGCCGTGCGCGTCTTTTACCGGTTCCCAGCGCAGGATTTTTTTATCCTTCAGGTCCACCACGCTTTCGATAACGTGCTTGCCATCGAGCATGACGATCTTCGCCTGGCGAGGGGCATCCACTGCCGTACCGTTAAGCACAAAGTCCCACACTTTGGCTTTCTCGGGCTCTGCCAGGGCGATCTGGGTAAAGCGGGTATTCGGTTTAAAGTCCGCCGAGGCTTTCACAATCTCAACGGCCTGCTTAATTTCGTCCGCCGTTAGCGCGTTTAACGGGTGAGGGCGTTTTTCTACCTGGAAGGTCTGGTCAAGGCCGGACTGGAAAACGTCGTTGATGAAGGTATCGGAAATAAAGGCTTTCTTGCCTTTCATCACCACCGGCACCTCGAGCCTGAGGGTTTTACCGTTGACGATGGCGGTTTTTGCGCCCGGTTTGACCTTCACAAAGGCACCGTCTTTCGCAATGGTGAACATCTGTGCGTAATCATCCCACTGAACGTCCGCGCCAAAGTCCTGCAGCGTTTTGTCCATCGGGACCATATGCGCCTCACTGCCGTGGGCGAAAACAGGGGATTGCCAGGCGCAACACAGCGCAACGGCCATGGCCAGCGCCGTTCTACGGGCAGAAAAAGAAGAATTGCTTCCCATCGTAGACCTCATCTTGTTGTGTTTATTGTGTTGTGACAGCCTTATCCTGACAGGCCTATGAGAAAAGCGTTTGCCTGCATCTGCCAGGTTATTTGCCAGTCTTGCCAGGTTAAAAAAAGAGCGGGGATACGTCACATCCCCGAGATAGAGGCTTCATGGGATCAGTAAGGTGATCTATCCAGATAAATACGCACGTCGAACCCAACTGTAGTGAAAGAGTAAATATTTCCGCGAACGCGGAGATAAATATCTCCGTTTGTTACCGTTGCTGTGGCTTTAGCATCGTTGGTAACCATGACAGGTTTGATATCTGATACGTGAGACATAAAATCTTCAGTGCTTTTTTTCGCATCATAGAGATAAAAGTGAAACGTATCTCTGGATAAAGAACTCGCTTCAACCTGGGTTATGTAGAGAGCTAAACGATCATTAACGATAATTTTTTCCTGAAATTTTTCATACACGGTAAACAGATCGCGGAAAGGGTATAAGATAAACCCCAGAAAAATGACAACCGCCACTACGATTCGCCAGTTAAAATCCCGAACGTCGTGCATAATCTATTCCTGCCCTAATCCATAATTGATCAACAGGGTCATCTCCATAAGCACTGGCACCATGATATTTAGCAAATTCTACCGGATCGCTTGTGCCAGCAAGGATCTGCGCAGTACCTGCACCGCGTAGCAGCACTCCATCAGGAATGCCCGCCGCCGCGCCAACCGCACCGTAATGAAAATTTCCAAAGTTAGCGTATTGCGAACGGCCTTGCTTATAGTCCCACGGACCATGATTTCTCACCATTTGATAAAACCAGATGTACGTCATCATTGAGGGACCGCCATGAAATCGAGCGATGACCATATGGCTGACAACGTCAACGCCCGGGGGCGAAAATGAAGCAATATCGTATGGAGTAGAATATGAAGGCACACGCATAGTTAACGCTCTGCCCAGCTATCGGCGAATCGCAAATTACCGTCGCAATATGTCCAGGTTATTTTGTCGTACCGTAGTTCAACGACTTCAAGATGATTGTGTTTTTCTTTCGTCGGGTCTTTAGTGTCATGCATCAATGGCGTAACGGAAACGACGCGAACATTATCGAGATGCATATTGTAATATTCTACCTCTTGACCAGCGTCATTTATGCGATACCACCTGAATTCCGCTGTTTTGAGGGTTTGCCCAGTAGCAACGGCTTTCATCAGGTAAGGAGAAGATGAATCAATTTCCTTTTGAAAAACGATTGGCGCATGGTTGCGTTTGCTGGTGATTTTACCGGTTAAAGGATCCGTTGGCAGGCGGAGGTTATGGGTAAAGCCGGTGACTTCAATGCTTCCCTCGCGGTCACGAATATCCACTGAGCCTGTGATTTTTGCGCCGCCGTCGTCCGTTAAGAAAAGATATACGGGTATTGCCATATTCAATTAACCTTCCATGTAATTGCACTTGAAAATATTCACGTCAGAAAATAATATCCTTGATAATAATATGGTCAATTCGATTACTGTTTCTGGTTGTAACTTATCCAGACCAGGCTGGCTGGATGGTTTGGTCTCCCAATGCCATCCAGTTTATGTTTTCTCTTAACGCAACACATCTGCGGATTAAGAGTTAAGGCTCAAGATAAAATATCCCCATGCTGGCGCGCCACCAGCGTCAGGATGGAGTAGAGCGCCACGGCCTGCTGGTGCTGGTTGAAGATCTCAACCGCCCACTCCACCACGCCGGTCGGTTTTTCCTCCCCGGTACGCTGTTTCTTCAGCGTTTTACGCTTGCAGGTCAGACGCACCTGTATGGTATCGCCCGGCTTAACCGGCTCGATAAAGCGCAGGTTTTCCATGCCGTAATTGGCAATAACCGGCCCGACGGCCGCATCAACAAACAGCCCCGCGGCGGCGGAGATCAGGAAGTAGCCGTGCACCACGCGCTCGCCAAAGATCGACTCTGCCGCGGCGATCTTGTCCATATGGGCGTAGAAGTGGTCCCCGCTCAGGCAGGCAAAGTTCACAATGTCCGCTTCCGTGAGGGTGCGGCGCGGCGTCAGCAGGCTGTCGCCCGGCTGTAGCTCCTCGAAGTATTTGCGGAACGGATGCACGCGATCTTCCTGCACCGCTGCGCCACGCACCCACTGTTTGCCAATGGCGGCCAGCATCGACGGGCTGCCCTGAATCGCGGTGCGCTGCAGGTAGTGCTTCACCGCGCGCAGGCCGCCCAGCTCTTCGCCGCCGCCCGCGCGGCCCGGGCCGCCGTGCACCAGCTGAGGCAGCGGGGAGCCGTGGCCGGTAGACTCTTTTGATGATTCCTCGTTAAGGATCTGAATGCGCCCGTGGGCGCGCGCCGCGCCGGCAATAAACTCGCGGGCAATCGCCGAATCGGCGGTGACCAGCGTACCCGCCAGGCTGCCGCCGCCCGCGCGGGCAAGCTGCATCGCGTGGCGTGCGTTGCGATACGGCATCAGCGTCGCAACCGGGCCGAAGGCTTCGGTTGAGTGCACCGCCGGGGTTTCGTCCGGCTGCGGGCAGAACAGCAGGGTCGGCGGGAAGAACGCGCCCGGGGCCTGCAGATCCGCTTTGCCACCCAGACGGATCTGGCAGCCAGCGGCGATCAGCCGATCCACTTTCTCCTGCACGTCCGCGCGCTGTTCGGCGTTGACCAGCGCACCCATCTTCACCCCTTCCTGCGCCGGGTCGCCCACTACCACCTTTTCCAGGCGTGCAATCAGCGCCTTGGTCACGGCGTCAATCTGGCTCTGCGGGACGATAATGCGGCGAATGGCCGTACATTTCTGCCCGGCTTTGGCGGTCATCTCGCGGACCACTTCCCGGATGAACAGGGCAAATTCCGGCTGTTCCGGCGTAACGTCCTCTCCCAGCACGCAGCAGTTCAGGGAGTCGGCCTCCATGGTGAACGGAATCGAATTCGCCACAATATTCGGGTGCACGCGCAGGCTTTGCCCTGTACTGGCGGAGCCGGTAAAGGTCACCACGTCCTGGCTGTCGAGCTGGTCGAGCAGATCCCCCGCGCCGCCGCAGATCAGGCTGATGGCGCCGTCCGGCACAAGCCCGCTGTCCACGATGGATTTCACCATCGCCTGCGTCACCTGCGCGGTCGCGGTAGCGGGTTTGATAATGGCGGGCATGCCGGCAAGCCAGGTCGGCGCCAGCTTTTCCAGCATCCCCCAGCAGGGGAAGTTAAAGGCGTTGATGTGCACCGCCACCCCGGATTTGGAGGTGAGGACATGGCGCGCCGCAAAGCCGCCTTCTTTCGACAGCGGGATTAACTCATCTTCCGGCCACAGCGTGTCATCCGGCAGCTCGCGGCTGCCCAGGCTGGCGTAAGTGAAGAGGGTGCCGATGCCGCCTTCAATATCCACCCAGCTGTCCGCCTTCGTCGCGCCCGTCTGGGCTGACAGGGCATAGAACGTCTCTTTCTCGCTAAGCAGGTGCTTTGCCACCGCCTTCAGCATGGCCGCACGTTCGATAAAGGTCATCTCGTGAAGCGCTTCACCGCCGCGCTCAATCGCATAGCGACGGGCGGCCGCCATGTCCAGCCCTTCGCTGGTCACGCTCCACAGGGCTTCGCCACTGATGGCGTGATGAATAGTGCGTTCGCGGCCCCGGCCAGACTGCCAGGTACCGGACAAGAAGCTGGCTAACTGCTGCATCGCTTATCTCCAAGTGTTACGTAATTTACTCATTAATAGTTTGATCATGAATCATAAAAATCAAGCTGAGTTTTTAATGAATTGTTAACGTTGTGATCTGGCCGGATGAATCTCACCGCTTGAAGGCGCTTTATGAAAGGCCTGAGACAAAAGCCTTGCGAGCAACATCACAAAACCAGGAAACAATTCTTGGGGTTATATTTAACCTTTGTGTAACTTTCAAAAAACAAAGTGATTCAACATTACGCTTTGATTTGCAAACTAACGAATCATAAAGGTGACGACGTGACGCAAGAACAACGGTTTGAGCAGCGCATAGCGCAGGAGACGGCGATTGAGCCTCAGGACTGGATGCCTGACGCCTACCGTAAGACGTTGATCCGTCAGATTGGTCAGCATGCGCACTCCGAAATTGTCGGCATGCTGCCGGAAGGGAACTGGATTACCCGCGCGCCGACGCTGCGCCGAAAAGCGATCCTGCTGGCGAAAGTGCAGGACGAAGCCGGGCACGGGCTCTACCTCTACAGCGCGGCGGAAACGCTGGGCTGCGCGCGGGAAGACATCTACCAGAAGATGCTCGACGGCAGGATGAAATACTCCTCCATCTTCAACTATCCGACCCTGAGCTGGGCCGATATCGGCGTGATCGGCTGGCTGGTAGATGGCGCGGCCATCGTCAACCAGGTGGCGCTGTGCCGCACCTCCTACGGCCCGTATGCCCGCGCGATGGTGAAAATCTGTAAAGAAGAGAGCTTCCACCAGCGCCAGGGCTTTGAGGCCTGCATGGCGCTGGCGCAGGGCAGCGAGGCCCAACGTCAGATGCTGCAGGACGCCATCAACCGCTTCTGGTGGCCGGCGCTGATGATGTTCGGGCCGAACGACGACAACTCGCCGAACAGCGCCCGCAGCCTGGCCTGGAAAATCAAACGCTTCGGCAATGACGAGCTTCGCCAGCGCTTTGTCGACAACACGGTGCCGCAGGTGGAGATGCTGGGCATGACGGTGCCGGATCCCGACCTGCGATTTGATGAAGAGAGCGGTCATTATCGCTTCGGCGAGATTGACTGGCAGGAGTTTGACGAGGTCATTAACGGGCGCGGCATCTGCAACCACGAGCGCCTGGCCGCGAAACGTAAAGCCTGGGAAGAGGGGGCGTGGGTGCGCGAAGCCGCACTGGCGCACGCGGAAAAACAACACGCCCGCAAAGTGGCTTAAGAGGAATCACGATGAGCAACGTCTACTGGCCGCTGTACGAAGTGTTCGTACGCAGCAAACAAGGGTTATCCCACCGTCACGTGGGCAGTCTGCATGCCGCCGACGATCGCATGGCGCTGGAAAATGCGCGTGATGCCTACACCCGCCGCAGCGAAGGGTGTTCTATCTGGGTGGTAAAGGCGAGCGAGATTGTCGCCTCCCAGCCGGAAGAGAGCGGTGAGTTCTTCGACCCGGCGGAAAGCAAGGTTTACCGCCACCCGACGTTCTACACCATCCCCGACGGCATCGAGCATATGTGAGGCAAAGAATGAATTCAGTGACTGCCTATGCCCTGCGTCTGGGCGACAACGGTCTGGTGCTTTCCCAGCGCCTCGGCGCCTGGTGCGGCCACGCGCCGGAGCTGGAAATTGACCTCGCGCTCGCCAATATCGGCCTCGACCTGCTGGGGCAGGCGCGCAATTTCCTGACCTATGCTGCGGAGCGGGAAGGCCAGGGCGATGAAGACACGCTGGCGTTTGGCCGCGACGAGCGCCAGTTCCGCAACGTCCTGCTGGTGGAGCAGCCGAACGGCAGCTTCGCCGACACCATTGCCCGCCAGTATCTGATGGATGCCTGGAACGTGGCGCTGTACGAACGGCTGACCCAAAGCAGCGACGGCCAGCTTGCGGCCATCGCCGCCAAAGCGGTTAAAGAGGCGCGCTACCACCTGCGCTTCAGCCGCGGCTGGCTGGTGCGTCTGGGCGACGGGACCGAAACGTCCGCGCAAAAAATGCAGCAGGCTATCGACAATCTGTGGCGTTTTACGGCGGAGCTGTTCGAAGCCGATGACGTCGAGCTGGCGCTGATTGACTCCGGCGTGGCGGTTGACCCGCGCGTCCTGCGCCAGCCGTGGGAAAGCGAAGTGTTTGCCGGTCTGAATGAAGCCTGCCTGCAGGTTCCCGCAGAGGTGGCGTACCGCACCGGGGGCAAGAGGGGGCTGCATACCGAACATCTGGGCCCGATGCTGGCGGAAATGCAGTATCTCCAGCGCGCGTATCCCGGTCAGCAGTGGTAAAGGAGAACGCTATGCAACGCCTCGTCGACATCGCGCCCGCGCAAATCCCGCAGATCTGGGCGCTGTTAAGCCAGATCCCCGATCCGGAAGTGCCGGTATTAACCATCACCGATTTAGGCATGGTGCGCAGCGTGAAGGCGCAGGGGGAAGGCTGGGTCATTGGCTTCACGCCAACCTACTCGGGCTGTCCGGCTACGGAACACCTGCTGGGGGCGATCCGCGACGCGATGACCGCGAACGGGTTTACCCCGGTGCACATTGTGCTCCAGCTTGATCCCGCCTGGACCACCGACTGGATGACCGCCGACGCGCGCGAGCGCCTGCGGGCGTACGGCATCAGTCCGCCCGTGGGGCATAGCTGCCACGCGCACGCGCCTGTGGAGGTGAGCTGCCCGCGCTGCGCCAGCACCGATACCTCGCTTATCAGTGAATTTGGCTCGACGGCCTGCAAAGCGCTCTACCGCTGCAACACCTGCCGCGAGCCCTTCGACTATTTCAAATGTATTTGAGGCTGCCATGACAACGTTTCATTCATTAACAGTGGCAAAAGTGGAACCCGAAACCCGCGACGCGGTGACCATTACCTTTGCGGTGCCGCAGGCGCTGCAGGAGGCCTACCGCTTCCGTCCCGGCCAGCACCTGACGTTAAAAACGAAGCTTGACGGGGACGAACTGCGCCGCTGCTACTCCATCTGCCGGAGTACCGCCCCGGGCGAAATCAGCGTGGCGGTCAAAGCCATCGACGGCGGGCGCTTTTCCCGCTACGCCCGGGATGAGATCAAAGCGGGCATGGCCCTGGAGGTGATGGTTCCTCAGGGGCAGTTTGGCTACCAGCCGCGGGCTGAACGTGAAGGCCACTATCTGGCTATTGCGGCAGGATCCGGGATCACTCCGATGCTGGCGATTATCTCCGCGACGCTGGCAACTGAACCCAACAGCCAGTTCACCCTGATCTACGGCAACCGCAGCAGCCAGAGCATGATGTTCCGCCAGGCGCTGGCGGACCTGAAAGACAAGTACACGCAGCGGCTGCAGCTGGTCTCCATCTTCAGCCAGGAGCGGCTGGACAGCGATCTGCTTTACGGCCGCATCGACGTGGAAAAGCTGCAGGCGCTGGCGAAAACCCTGATTAACTTCCGCCAGTACGACGAGGCGTTTATCTGCGGCCCGTCGGCGATGATGGACGACGCCGAAGCGACGCTGAAGGCGCTGGGGATGCCGGACAAATCCATTCACCTTGAGCGCTTTAACACCCCGGGGACCACCGCTAAACGCGCGGTGCACGTCCAGGCGGAAGGACAGAAAGTGACCGTGCGCCAGGACGGGCGCGATCGTGAAATCACCCTGACGGCGGACGACGACAGCATCCTGGATGCCGCCCTGCGTCAGGGGGCGGATCTTCCGTATGCCTGCAAGGGCGGCGTGTGCGCCACCTGTAAATGCAAAGTGCTGCGCGGGAAGGTGGATATGGCGACCAACTACAGCCTGGAGCCGGACGAGCTGGCCGCCGGATACGTGCTGAGCTGCCAGTCGCTGCCGTTAACCGCCGACGTGATTGTCGACTTCGACGCGAAGGGGATGGCATGAGCGAACTGACTGTTACCCGTCATGGCCGCGTGCTACAGCTGACGCTAAACCGTCCGGCGGCGCGCAACGCCCTCAACAATGCGCTGTTGACGCAGCTTGCGGAACAGCTGGAGGCCGCGGCTTCTGACATCGAGATTTCCGTCTGCGTGATTTACGGCAGCGAGCGCTGCTTTGCCGCCGGGGCCGATCTCAACGAAATGGCGGAGAAAGACCTGCCCGCCACGCTGAACGATATTCGCCCGCAGCTGTGGGCGCGGATTAACGCTTTTCCTAAACCGCTGATTGCCGCCGTGAACGGCTTCGCGCTGGGCGCAGGCTGCGAGCTGGCGCTGCTGTGCGACGCGATCGTTGCTGGCGATAACGCCCGTTTCGGCCTGCCGGAAATTACGCTGGGCATTATGCCCGGCGCGGGCGGCACCCAGCGTCTTATCCGCAGCGTCGGTAAATCGCTCGCCAGCAAAATGGTGCTGACCGGAGAGAGTATCTCCGCGCAGCAGGCGCTGAGCGCCGGGCTGGTGAGCGACGTCTTCCCGCCAGCGCTGACGCTGGAGTATGCCCTGAAGCAGGCGGCGCTGATGGCGCGCCACTCTCCGCTGGCGCTGCAGGCGGCGAAACAGGCGCTGCGCCAGTCTCAGGAGGTGCCGCTCCAGGCCGGTCTGGCCCAGGAGCGCCAGCTGTTTACGCTGCTTTCTGCCACCGAAGACCGCCGGGAAGGCATCGACGCCTTCTTACAAAAACGCACCCCCGACTTTAAAGGACGCTAATTGTGGAATTTATTCTCAGTCATGTTGAGCAGGGCGTAATGACCATTACGCTGAACCGTCCGGAGCGTCTGAACAGCTTTAACGACGTGATGCACCAGCAGCTTGCCGAGTGCCTGAAACAGGCCGAGCGTGATGACACCGTTCGCTGCCTGCTGATCACCGGGGCGGGACGCGGCTTTTGCGCCGGTCAGGATCTGAACGACCGCAACGTCGACCCCAACGGCCCGGCGCCGGATCTGGGGATGTCCGTTGAAACCTTCTATAACCCGCTGGTGCGCCGCCTGGCAAAGCTGCCGAAACCGGTCATTTGTGCCGTTAACGGCGTGGCGGCAGGCGCGGGGGCCACGCTGGCGCTGGGATGTGACATGGTCATTGCCGCTCGTTCCGCCAGCTTCGTGATGGCCTTCAGCAAGCTCGGCCTGGTGCCGGACTGCGGCGGCACCTGGCTGCTGCCGCGCGTGGCCGGACGCGCCCGCGCCATGGGGCTGGCGCTGCTCGGCGACAAGCTCAGCGCCGAACAGGCGCAGGCCTGGGGGATGATCTGGCAGGTGGTGGATGACGAACAGCTCTCCACCACCGCGCAGCAGATGGCGCTGCACTTTGCGTCTCAACCGACCTTCGGGCTGGGGCTGATCAAGCAGGCAATCAATGCAGCGGAAACCAACACCCTGGACGCCCAGCTCGATCTCGAGCGCGACTATCAGCGCCTGGCCGGGCGAAGCGACGATTACCGCGAGGGCGTCAGCGCCTTCCTGGCGAAGCGCGCGCCGAACTTTACGGGGAAATAAGATGCTGAGCATACGTACTGTCGCCGTGATCGGCAGCGGCACGATGGGCGCAGGGATTGCCGAAGTCGCCGCCAGCCATGGGCATCAGGTGCTGATCTACGACATCTCCAGCGACGCGATATCGCGGGCCATCGACGGGATCCGCCAGCGTCTGGCCTCCCGGGTGACGCGCGGAAAACTCTCCGCCGATGCCGGGAGCCAGATCCTCGCCCGGCTGCTTCCGGTCACGGATATCGAGGCGCTCGCCGCGGCCGATTTGGTCATAGAAGCGGCCTCCGAGCGTCTGGAGGTGAAAAAGGCGCTGTTTGCTCAGCTGGCTGAGATCTGCCCGCCGCAGACGGTGCTGACCAGCAATACCTCTTCCATCTCCGTCACGGCGATTGCGGCGGACGTCCACCACCCGGAGCGCGTCGCAGGGCTGCACTTCTTTAACCCGGCGCCGGTGATGAAGCTGGTGGAGGTGGTCAGCGGGCTGGCGACCTCTTCGGAAGTGGCAGACGCGCTGTGCGAGCTGGCGCTGAACTGGGGCAAACAGCCCGTTCGCTGCCAGTCAACGCCGGGATTCATCGTCAACCGCGTCGCCCGTCCATTCTATTCCGAGGCCTGGCGCGCGCTGGAAGAGCAGGTCGCCCCGCCGGAGGTGATTGATGCCGCCCTGCGCGACGGCGGCGGTTTCCCGATGGGGCCGCTGGAGCTGACCGACATGATTGGTCAGGACGTGAATTTCGCGGTGACCTGCTCGGTATTTAACGCCTTCTGGCAGGAGCGTCGTTTTCTGCCTTCGCTGGTCCAGCAGGAGCTGGTGCTGGCGGGAAGGCTGGGCAAAAAGAGCGGGAAGGGCGTCTACGACTGGCAGGGCGAGAAACCCGCCGTGCAGTGGGTGCCGGCCGTGAAAGACAGCTTCAGCCCGATGCGCGTGGAAAGAAGACGTGACGGTGTCACCGAAATTGATGATGTGTACCTGATCGAAACGCAGGGCGAAACCGCTCAGGCGCTGGCGCTGCGGCTCAACGGCCCGGTGGTAGTGGTGGACCGCATTGAGCGCGACGTGGCGGTGATTGCGTCGGCCGCCAGCAACCCGCACACCGCGACGCAAAAGGCCATCCGCTACCTGCAGCAGCAGGGTAACCGGGTGGTGCAAATTGCCGATTATCCCGGCCTGCTGGTCTGGCGCACGCTGGCGATGATTGCCAACGAAGCGCTGGATGCCCTGCAAAAAGGGGTCGCCAGCGAAAAGGACATCGATACCGCCATGCGCCTGGGCGTGAACTACCCGAGCGGACCGATCGCCTGGGGCGAACGGCTGGGCTGGCAGCGCCTGCTGACGCTGCTGGAGAACCTGCAGCGTCATTACGGCGAAGAGCGCTATCGCCCCTGTTCACTGCTGCGCCAGCGCGCGCTTCTGGAGAGTAGCTATGAGTCATAACGCCTGGCATAACGCCCGCGCGATGTACGAACGGGACGCCTGCGCGCAGGCGATGGGGATGGACATTGTCGACATGGATGAAGGCTACGCGGTGGTGACCATGACCATCAC
The DNA here is from genome assembly GCF_056856775.1 of Enterobacter sp. QK-SA4. Lineage (NCBI taxonomy): Bacteria > Pseudomonadati > Pseudomonadota > Gammaproteobacteria > Enterobacterales > Enterobacteriaceae > Enterobacter > Enterobacter sp. QK-SA4. Next base: position 2,541,979 of record NZ_JBXFXH010000007.1, on the reverse strand, counting down.
CCCGCAGATGCTTAACGGCCACCAAACCTGCCACGGCGGACAGCTTTTTTCGCTGGCAGACACCGCCTTTGCCTACGCCTGCAACAGCCAGGGGCTGGCGGCGGTAGCCTCAGGCTGCTCGATTGATTTTCTGCGTCCGGGCTTTGCCGGGGACACGCTCACCGCCACCGCGCGGGTGATGCACCAGGGCAGGCTGACCGGCGTATACGACATTGAAATCCAGAACCAACAACAGAAAACCGTCGCCCTTTTTCGCGGGAAATCTCACCGCATCGGCGGCAACGTGACAGGAGAGGCAGATGCGTGACGCATTTATTTGTGATGGCGTTCGAACCCCGGTGGGGCGCTACGGCGGCGCGCTTGCCGCAGTCCGAACCGACGATCTCGGTGCCGTGCCGCTGCGCGCGCTGCTGGCCCGCTATCCCCAGCTCGACCTCGAGCGGATTGACGACGTGATCTTCGGCTGCGCCAACCAGGCGGGGGAAGATAACCGCAACGTAGCGCGCATGTCGTCCCTGCTGGCCGGGCTGCCGCAGACGGTGTCCGGAACTACCATTAACCGCCTGTGCGGGTCGGGGCTGGACGCGATTGGTTTTGCTGCCCGCGCCATTAAGGCGGGCGATGGCGAACTGCTGATTGCGGGCGGCGTGGAGTCGATGTCGCGCGCGCCGTTTGTGATGGGCAAAGCCACCGCCGCGTTTCAGCGTCAGGCGGAAATCTTTGATACCACCATCGGCTGGCGATTTGTGAATCCGCTCATGCATCAGCAATTCGGAACTGACAGTATGCCGGAAACGGCAGAGAATGTAGCTGAATTGTTAAATATCAGCCGTGCCGATCAGGACGCGTTCGCGCTGCGCAGCCAGCAGCGTACCGCGCAGGCGCAGCAGAACGGCATTCTGGCGCAGGAGATTGTGCCGGTACCGGTGCCGGGCAAAAAAGGGGCGGTCACGGAGTTCTGCGTGGATGAACATCCGCGCGCGGACACCACGCTCGAACAGCTCGCTGGACTCAAAACGCCGTTCCGTAAGAACGGGGCGATCACGGCGGGAAATGCCTCCGGCGTCAACGACGGCGCGGCGGCGCTGATCGTCGCCAGCGAGAAGATGGCGCTGGCGCAGGGGCTAGTCCCGCGCACGCGGATCGTGGCGATGGCGACGGCGGGCGTGGAGCCACGTCTGATGGGGCTCGGCCCGGTCCCGGCCACCCGCAAGGTGCTGGAGCGCGCCGGGCTTAGCATTAACGATATGGACGTTGTCGAGCTTAACGAAGCTTTCGCCTCGCAGGCGCTGGGCGTGCTGCGTCAGCTGGGCCTGCCGGATGATGCCGCGCACGTCAACCCGAACGGTGGCGCGATTGCGCTGGGCCACCCGCTGGGCATGAGCGGTGCCAGACTGGCGCTGGCCGCGAGCAATGAACTGCACCGACGCGGCGGGCGCTACGCGCTGTGTACGATGTGCATCGGTGTGGGTCAGGGCATTGCCATGATCCTTGAGCGTGTTTGAGCATAAAAACAATGTGAGTACCCTACAATGACAAATACAACAAAGCTTGATCCGATTGAAACGGCCTCCCTTGACGAGTTACAGGCGCTGCAGACCGAGCGTCTGAAATGGACGCTGCATCACGCCTACAGCAACGTGCCGATGTACAAACGCAAGTTTGACGCCGCGGGCGTTCACCCTGACGATTTCAAAGAGCTGGCGGATATCCGCAAATTCCCGTGCACCACCAAGCAGGACCTGCGGGATAACTATCCGTTCGATACCTTTGCCGTGCCGATGGAGCAGGTGGTGCGCATTCACGCGTCATCCGGCACCACCGGCAAACCGACCGTTGTCGGCTATACGCAGGGCGACATCGACAACTGGGCCAATCTGGTGGCCCGCTCCCTGCGCGCCGCGGGCGGCAGCGCGAAGGACAAAATTCACGTTGCATATGGCTACGGCCTGTTTACCGGCGGGCTGGGGGCGCACTACGGGGCCGAGCGTTTAGGCGCGACGGTGATCCCGATGTCCGGCGGCCAGACGGAGAAACAGGCGCAGCTGATCCGTGATTTCCAGCCGGATATGATCATGGTGACGCCGTCCTACTGCCTCAACCTGATTGAGGAGCTGGAGCGCCAGATGGGCGGCGATGCCAGCGGCTGTTCCCTGCGCGTGGGCGTCTTCGGCGCCGAGCCGTGGACGCAGGCCATGCGTCGCGAAATCGAAAAACGCTTAGGCATTACCGCGCTGGATATCTATGGCCTCTCCGAAGTAATGGGGCCGGGCGTGGCGATGGAGTGTATCGAAACCGTCGACGGCCCGACCATCTGGGAAGATCACTTCTACCCGGAGATCGTCAACCCGAACGACGGCACGCCGCTGGATGACGGTCAGCAGGGCGAACTGCTGTTCACCACGCTGACCAAAGAGGCGCTGCCGGTGATCCGCTACCGGACCCGCGACCTGACGCGCCTGCTTCCGGCAACCGCGCGCAGCATGCGCCGCATGGACCGGATCAGCGGGCGCAGTGACGACATGCTGATCATCCGCGGCGTCAACGTCTTCCCGTCGCAGCTGGAAGAGGAGATCGTCAAGTTCGAACACCTTTCTCCGCACTACCAGCTGGAGGTGAACCGTCGCGGGCATCTTGATTCACTTTCCGTGAAGGTGGAGCTGAAAGAGAGTAGCCTCACGCTGACGCACGAGCAGCGCTGTCAGGTGTGCCACCAGCTGCGCCACCGCATTAAGTCAATGGTGGGAATTTCCACCGACGTAATGATTGTTAACTGCGGCAGCATCCCGCGCTCGGAGGGCAAAGCCTGCCGGGTGTTTGACTTGCGTAAAGCTGCGGCCAACGGTTGAATTTCCCTCACCCCAGCCCTCTCCCAAAGGGAGAGGGAGTACTAAGTTCCCTCTCCCTTTGGGAGAGGGTCAGGGTGAGGGGCTATCCCAGAATCCTGTGCTATGATTCATCCAGGACAAAAATTACAACAGAATGAATCACATGAATAAACTCGACGCCTTTATCCAGCACGCGGTCAGCTCCGTACCCGTCAGCGGGACCTCTCTCATCTCCTCGTTATACGGTGACGCGCTTTCCCATCGCGGCGGTGAGATTTGGCTCGGTAGTCTGGCCGCCCTGCTGGAAGGCATGGGGTTTGGCGAGCGCTTCGTGCGCACCGCGCTGTTTCGCCTCAACAAAGAGGGCTGGCTGGACGTTTCCCGCATCGGGCGGCGCAGCTTTTACCGCCTGAGCGATAAAGGGCTTCGCCTGACGCGTCGCGCGGAGAATAAGATTTACCGCGCGGAACTGCCCGCCTGGGACGGAAAATGGCTGTTGCTGCTCTCCGAAGGTCTCGATAAAGCCACACTTGCCGACGTCAAAAAACAGCTTATCTGGCAGGGGTTTGGCACGCTGGCGCCGAGCCTGATGGCCTCGCCGTCGCAGCATCTGGCGGACGTGCAGTCTCTGCTTCACGATGCCGGCGTGGCGGAAAACGTGATCTTCTTTGAAGCCCACTCGCCGCTGGCGCTCTCCCGCGCCGCGCTGCGTTCGCGGGTGGAAGAGTGCTGGCAGTTAACCGAGCAAAACGCGATGTACGAGTCCTTTATCAACTCGTTCCGGCCGCTGCTGCCGCTGCTGAAAGAGGCCGCGCCCGAGGAGCTGACGCCGGAACGCTGTTTCCAGATCCAGCTGCTGCTGATTCACTTTTATCGTCGCGTGGTGCTGAAAGACCCGCTGCTGCCGGAAGAGTTGCTGCCCGCTCACTGGGCGGGGCAAAGCGCCCGACAGCTCTGCATTAATATCTATCAGCGTGTCGCGCCGGGGGCGCTGGCGTTTGTCAGCGAGAAGGGCGAAACCTCCGTGGGCGAACTGCCCGTGCCCGGCACGCTTTACTATCAACGCTTTGGTGGTCTTACAAGCGCATAAGGAGCGAAGATGCCAGTTTATCAAATTGACGGTCTGACGCCGGTCGTGCCGGACGAGAGCTATGTTCACCCAACGGCGGTGCTGATCGGGGACGTGATTCTGGGTAAAGGCGTTTATGTTGGTCCCAACGCCAGCCTGCGCGGTGATTTTGGCCGTATCGTGGTGAAAGACGGTGCCAACATTCAGGATAACTGCGTGATGCACGGCTTCCCGGAGCAGGACACGGTGGTGGAAGAGGACGGGCATATCGGCCACAGCGCCATTCTCCACGGCTGCGTGATCCGCCGCAATGCGCTGGTGGGCATGAACGCGGTGGTGATGGACGGCGCGGTCATCGGTGAAAACAGCATCGTCGGCGCGGCGGCGTTCGTGAAGGCGAAAGCGGAGATGCCCGCCAACCATTTGATTATCGGCAGCCCGGCCAAAGCGATTCGCGAACTCAGCGAGCAGGAGCTGGCGTGGAAGCAGCAGGGCACGCGGGAGTATCAGGTGCTGGTGGAGCGCTGCAAGCTCACTATGCACCAGGTGGAGCCGCTGCGCGAGGCTGAGCCTGACCGGAAACGGCTGGCGTTTGATGAGAATTTAAGGCCGAAGTCGGCGGTGTAGGACGGGAAGTTCGCGCCACGGCACTAACGGGAAGATGTTACCCGCCTCATCATGCTATTAATCCTCGATACAGACTCATCACGACAGAGGACACAGAGTTATGCTGAGGGGTAAAAGAGCTGTTATCACGGGTGGCGGCGGGGGATTTGGTCAGGCGCTGTGCGTCTGGCTTGCCCGAGAGGGCGTTGAAGTGGATTTTAGCGCCCGTCGGGCGGTGGATATTCAAAAAACCTGCAGCCTCATCGCGGCTGAAGGTGGTGAGGCGAAGGGGTATCTCTGTGATTTAGCCCTGCCGGAATCCATTTCTCAGTTTTCTTCGCAGATCTTACATTCAGACAGGCCAATCGATATTTTAATTCTGAATGCTGCTCAGTGGTTGTCCGGGACAATAGACGAACATTCGAGCACAGAAATCTTCAATACCGTCAGTTCAGGCCTGACAGGTTCAATCCTGCTAACCCAGGCAATGCTTCCGGGTTTAAGACGCTCAGACAGTGCAGACATCATTGCGGTTATCTCTGCGTGCGGTATTCCGAACTTTACAGATTCGATTGCCCATCCCGCTTTTTTTGCCAGCAAACACGGGCTCAGCGGCTTTACAACGAAACTGTCAGAACACTTATCTAAAGAAAACATTCGGGTAACCGGATTATATCCGCCTGATTTTGAACTGACCGGTTTAGATGCGCATGTCGATAATCAATCAAGAATGGGGGAGCGTCTGGTGAATGGATGGTCAATCTGGGAAACGATTCGTTTTGTACTGACTCAGCCTCGAAGTTGCCATATTAGTACTATCTACTTTCAGGGGCCGACTCGCGAAGATCTTGCGCATCAGACCTGAATTTGACGGCGGGCGTTCACTATTATTGCTGATAAACGCGTTTTGGGATCCCATTAATCGCAAAGCGGCTGCCAGGGCTCTGGCTGTCTTTTTTCGCCATATCCATTAATAGCGCGATGCCAATGTAATTACTCCAGTTAAAGGTATTTTGCAGCACCACCACCGCATTGCCTTTTTCTTTGTCATAGCCGATAAAGCTGGAGTAGCCGCCGATATAGCCGACCTGATAGGTGATTTTTTCCAGGCCGATAAAGTCGGTGGTCCAGGCAATACCCTGTACTCCGTCGGGGCGTTGAATATCGGTATTTCTCACTTCGGCAAAGACGCTGTCCAGCAAGGGATTATGCGTCGTCGATACGTGATAGCGGGCATAGGTCGCCAGATCTTCGGCGTTGCTGTACAAGCTCGCTGCCGCCACCATGTTGTTGGAAAAATGCCAGTCCGGGGTGAGCTGCCCGCGCGGGATAAATTTCGGCTGATCGCCCGCGTGGCCGAGCGCACGCTCCGGGTATCCTTTTAGCTGCTGGGGAATAAAGCTGCTGTTAGCCATTTGCAGCGGACGGAAAATATAGCGCGAGGCTAAACTCTGGATATCTTCGCCGGTTTTGTGCTTCAGGATATAGCCGAGCAGCGCGTAGCCGGTATTGGAGTATTGCGGCACTTTATTCTTTGGCGCCCGCCAGTCGGCGAGGTAGCGCAGCACGTTATCGCTGTCCAGCTCGCTATAGAAATTTTCGCCCGTGCTTAAATAGCCGATGAATTTTCCAAGCATCGGAACATCCATATTCTGACGCGGCAGGCCGGATGTGTGGGTTACCAGTTCAAGCAGGGTGATTTTTTGTGCATCCGCGCTAAGCGGCGTCCCCGGTGGAAGCAATGTCGCCAGGCTATCGTTCCAGTTCAGTTGCCCTTCATTCACCAGGCACGCCACCACTTCCGCCGTGATCCCTTTGCTGAGCGAGCCGAGAGCAAACAGGGTGTCGGGCCTGACCGGATAGCGATTGACCGCATCGGTTACGCCCCAGGTGTAAAACTGCGGCGAGCCGTGATTATGGATCACCGCGACCGTCATCCCGGGAACGGATTTTTGTGCCATATAGTGACGCACCACGCTGTCAACGTCGCCATCCAGCGAATCATGGGTGAGAAGTTCCTGAGTACCTTCCGGGGAGGACATCTGTGAGAGCGTGCCACAACCGCTGAAGAGTGGGAGAGTAAGCAGAAGCCAGCGAATTTTTATTGTTATGTTCTGCATACCTGATAGCGAGTGTGGTGGTCATTAGCGCGCCAGGAATGTATCACAAATAGCCTGCCTGAATGTAAACTTTCTAAACGGCGGCAGCCCTGTTGATGGTCACCGCGACTTTTCGGCCTGCTTTGAGGATTTCAGTATGACTCGCTTTTATCAACTTACTGCCACACGTCTGGATGGGCAGCTTATCTCTATGGCCGACTACGCGGGAAAGGTGGTTTTGGTCGTCAATACTGCAAGCCAGTGTGGCTTCACGCCGCAATATGCTGGTCTTGAAGCGCTATACAAGAAATACGCCGATCGAGGGTTAGCGGTGCTGGGCTTCCCCTGCAACCAGTTCGGCAAACAGGAACCCGGCGGCGCCGACGAAATCTCGAAAACATGTTACATCAACTACGGCGTAAGCTTCCCGATGTTTGAGAAGTTAGAGGTTAACGGTAGCGCAGCGCACCCGCTGTTTCGTTATCTGAAAAACGAATTACCCGGCGTGCTGGGAGGGCGGATTAAGTGGAACTTTACTAAGTTTCTGATCGGCCGCGACGGTAAACCACTGAAGCGTTTTGCACCGATGACTACGCCAGAGAAAATGGATCCTGCAATTCTTGCGGCACTGGAGATGTAAGGTATCTGATAGCCGAACCTTTCTCTTAGAGCATGACGAAACACTCACACCGGAGAGAAGATAACGCCCGCTCTGTGTTCCTGACGGACTAAACGCTATTTTTAACGCGTTGTGCCGGGAGCGGACGTTATTATTTATAAAAGCTGACGGCCCGCTGATGAAGAGAAACGTAGAGTGGTTGCTCCACGCTGGCATAACGAGCTTATAAATTATAATTCTATTTTTTCGACAAGAAAAATGTTTCCTGGATTCGTTGGTTATTATCCTTCAATATTTTGTCTGATGCTTCCAGTACGGACTTTAACACTGGGGTTTCTTTACCAAATTTTATGGACTGGGTATCTATTGTGAGATTGTACACCGGAATGTTTTCAGCGCGATATACATTGTAAATCTTCAGTGTAAGTGTTGCAGGGACTTTTAAAGATAGTTTGTCGCTAGTTGTTTTTTTATCATCGGATTTATCTTTGTTATAGTCATCAATAATTGACTGAATTTCTCTCTTAATGCCGTCTTGATAAGAACCGACAGATAAATCGGTAAGTTTGAAGATGGTTGAGTTATCGCTTTCTGTTTTTAATTCAACATTGAGAAATGTATTTTCACTATAAACTTTTCCTAATGATACATGACCGTTGTCATTGCTTAAAATGTTCTGTTTCTTAAATTCTATATTTCCTGATAACATTGCAGAGGAAAACAACACTGACGCGCCAATTATTACGCTTGATATGATAATTTTCATTTTTATTCCTTGATAAGTTAAATTCATTTTTTCGGGGTTTGACGTTGTTAGTTTGCCAGACTCATCAATAACTAACGCCATGCCTGTAACTGATTATTTTTTGATCTTTTTGGTCTTGAAATTTCGCTAAGGAAGGTGCGAACAAGTTCCTGATATGAGATCATCATATTCATCCGGAGCGCATCCCAGAGGGACATCATGAGCCATCAACTCACCTTCGCCGATAGTGAATTCAGCACTAAGCGCCGTCAGACCCGAAAAGAGATTTTCCTCTCCCGCATGGAGCAGATTCTGCCATGGCAGAATATGACCGCTGTCATCGAGCCGTTTTATCCCAAGGCGGGCAATGGCCGACGGCCCTATCCGCTGGAGACCATGCTGCGTATTCACTGCATGCAGCATTGGTACAACCTGAGCGACGGTGCCATGGAAGATGCCCTGTACGAAATCGCCTCCATGCGCCTGTTTGCCCGATTATCCCTGGATAGCGCCCTGCCGGATCGCACCACCATCATGAATTTCCGCCACCTGCTCGAGCAGCATCAACTGGCCCGTCAATTGTTCAAGACCATCAATCGCTGGCTGGCCGAAGCAGGCGTCATGATGACCCAAGGCACTTTGGTGGATGCCACCATCATTGAGGCACCCAGCTCGACCAAGAACAAAGAGCAGCAACGCGATCCGGAGATGCATCAGACCAAGAAAGGCAATCAGTGGCACTTTGGCATGAAGGCCCACATTGGTGTCGATGCCAAGAGTGGCCTGACCCACAGCCTGGTCACCACCGCGGCCAACGAGCATGACCTCAATCAGCTGGGTAATCTGCTTCATGGAGAGGAGCAATTTGTCTCAGCCGATGCCGGCTACCAAGGAGCGCCACAGCGCGAGGAGCTGGCCGAGGTGGATGTGGACTGGCTGATCGCCGAGCGTCCCGGCAGGGTAAAAACCTTGAAGCAGCATCCGCGCAAGAACAAAACGGCCATCAACATCGAATACATGAAAGCCAGCATCCGTGCCAGGGTGGAGCACCCGTTTCGCATCATCAAGCGGCAGTTCGGCTTCGTGAAAGCCAGATACAAGGGGCTGCTGAAAAACGATAACCAACTGGCGATGTTATTCACCCTGGCCAACCTGTTTCGGGTGGACCAAATGATACGTCAGTGGGAGAGATCTCAGTAAAAACCGGAAATAACGCCAGAAATGGTGGAAAAAATAGCCTAAATAGGCTGATTCGATGTGTTTGCGGGAAAAAAATCGGCCCAGATCCGCGAAATTTTAATCAGCGAGTCAGCTTGGGAAGAAATGACCTGCTTATTCGCACCTTCCCTAAGAAAGCCCCATCCATCTTTTGTCACTTAGTTTTTGAGAGAGCATGTCACTCCTTTGTTTGTTAGCATTTGGAACCATATTACAATCTATTATTTTGAGTTAAAACTGTTATTTTTTGTAATGCGTCAGTTAAAGGAAATGAAGATGCCAGTGGGGTGGTAAATATGCAATTACTGTACTTCTAGAATCTGTCACCAACACCTGGACTGGATGGCAGGTATCCTGGGAGTGTCCCTGGCAAGGAATTAGCTTAACGTAACGAAAAAGGCCCCGTCAGGGGCCTGGTCTGCTTTAACAATGGACTGTTGTTCGCCTGGATTAGAAGCGGTATTGCAGGCCCGCTGTAATGGTATAGTTATGGTTAGAAATACCTGCCGCATCCCCGCCAATAGAGCCGGAGTCACCAGTATTGGTATCAATAATCTGCGTACCGCCTTTACCTTCTTCGTAACTGCTATAGGTAAATTCTGCAAAAACTTTGGCGTGCGGAGTGACGTAATACCCGGCATCAACAGAGGCACCATAATAGCGGGAATCTGTTGTCTTCTCGCGGAAAGTCAGATCGCGCATGTAATGTTCGTCGTTATCATGTGCACGCACCCAGTCACTGAATTTGAAGAGGGCATTAAATTCAAAGTCATTGAAACGGTACTGTCCTGCAAGGCCAATGTAGGGCATAGAAAAACGCTGGCTATAACCAATGCCGCGTTCGCCTGCCGGGAAGTTCCCTTGATAGGCACCGTTATCATAATTGTAAGTACCACCAGTCGCCGTCCAACTGAAGCGTGTTTCCTGATAGCCTGCGGTTACGCCCGCTTTATAGTTATCGCCCTGGAGGATCCACCCTTTTACGTTGAGGTCATATTCATTGGCGTAGTTAACGTTCGTGGCCGGATGGCTTGAATGGTCTGTCCAGGAGGATTGTTTTTCATTCATCCAGTCATAGTCATCCATATGACCTGAACCTGATGCCAGGGACGTCCAGCCGCGGGCGTTCAATGTTAAAAATGAGTAAGCATCCCAGGTGATATCGCCTTTCAGAATGGCGACATTTTTTATTTTCCAGTCCAGTTGGCTAATTTTTCTTCCTGTAGCTTCGTCATAAACCATTTCGTGAGATTTTCCGCTCAGCATCCCGGCAGAGGCTGAAACCGCTAAACTATCCGGTGAAAAATCTGGTGTAACGATTGTTGGTCCTGCATATACTGCCCCTGAAAACGCGGCCATCATCATTCCCGCAACGATATTTCTTGTCATTTTTATTTCCCTAAAGCAAATTAATCAATGAGTTGCGGTAAAATCTTAAAAGTCATAACAATAATAATCAACTGCTAGTTTTGGTAATTTTTTATTATTTGACGTAAGGAACAATATTTAACTTTGGGCAGCCTGAAAGAGGCGATTTCTAATATTTAAATGATTTCTGGCTTAATGCGAAATAACAGTCAGCTGCGGATAAGATGACCAACTTCGCTATGGTATGCACGTCTGCAACCAGCGTCACAAACAAATTCCCATTTACCCCCGCAGCCACGGCGTAATCGTCAGCCCGGTAAGCAAGCCTTCCGGGCTGAGCAGGCGAGTGACGGTTTGCCCCCACGGTTCCGTGCGGTTAGCCACCAGCAGCCGATAGCCTTTTTCACTCAGAACGCGGGTAGCCCCGTCCAGATCCTGAACCTCGTACTCGACCCATCCCTGCGGTATCGGGTGCTCAACTGGCCACTGTTCTTCTCCAAAACAGGATGCAGCCGCCTGTGCGAGCGGCCAGACGGCAAAATGCTTCACGCCTTCCAGCTGACCCTCTTCAGTGAGCAGATAATCGCTGTTCCCCTCCATCGGCTTCAGCGGAAGGCCGAGTGTCTGGACATAAAACGCGGTGCTGGACTCCGTATCCCGCGAAATGGGCCCGAACCCGGCGACAAATAAGACATCAATTTCTGGTAGCGTCTGCGACATATCCACTCCTGAATGAGGTGAAATTCACCCTGAATTTATCTTACGATTGGCGGAAATACGACTCTCAATTCTGGTGTTGCATTCACCCTGCCTGCACGTCCACGACGGGTTTAAAATTCAGCGCGATGACGATCAGCAGCACGACTCCCGCACTCATGATCAGCCATGCGCTGGTCAGCGAGAACGAACTGTCGCGAACGATCCCCGCTATTAGCGGCATAAGCGCGGCAATCATGTATCCACCTCCCTGAACTTTAGACAGTAACTTCCCGGCCTGGGCGGGTGTTCGCGCATGATCGAACGTAACGATGAGCGACAGCGGGAAGAGGGCGCCGATCCCGGTGCCAAGCAGCAGCGTGGATAATACAGGCGTCGTACCCGGCGCAAAGACCAGACACAGTAATCCTGCCAGCAGCAACAGCAATACGGCGATCAGCGGCACGCGGCGGTCGGGGAATTTACCGATCAGCGCGGAGACGGCAAACCCGGCGACAACCTCGGTTAACGTTAGCCAGGCCAGCATGTAGCCGCTGCTGCGTGCGGACCATCCCGCCTGAATGTAAAGCGGGGGCAGCCAGGCCAATACCAGCGTGTAGGCGCCCGTACCCACGCCGAAAAAGAGCAACAGTAGTGCTGTACGGGAGGACGAGAGCGTGACGGTTTCGTGGGCTGTTTTTTCCTCCTGAGGATGCTTAACCAGGGTTAACCAAAGTATCAGCGCAAGCAGCGCTAACAGCCCGGCCATTGCCAGCGCGGGCTTCAGCGTGAGCCATGAAAACAACGGCTCGGCGCTGGCGGCGGCGACTGCCGCTCCGGCCATAATGCCCGTGCTGAAGAGCGACATCACCGTGCTGGCCGTTTGCGTATATTCCTTTTTAATCAGGGCAGGCATTAACGCCTGGATCGTGCCTATGCTGGCCCCGCCCAGTAACGCGGTGCCCATAAGACTCTCCGGTGAGGCGCTAAAACCGCGCAGCAAACAGGCCGCAAGCAGGATAAAGAGCCCGAGCATAATTCCCCGAACGGCGCCGAGTCGGGCTAAAAGCCAGGGGCCAAACAGGGCGGCAAGCCCCATCATCGCGACCGGCAGGGTGGTCAGCAGGCTGAATTGCGTAGCGGTCAGCCCCGCTTCGCGCTGCAGCACGGAAAACAGCGGTCCGACAGAAGCCAGAATGGGGCGCAGGTTAAGCCCGACGATAAAAGCGATAACGGCGAAGAGTAAAGGCGACGTGCGTTTCAACGTGGAATCCTTTTCGGTTGTGAATGGCCCGCGCAAATCGGCACGAGCATTTATCTTAACGTTAAGATAAAATATGTTTTTGCGTAAGATGTACCGCACAACAGGATAAATTCGCACGCCATCAGGGGTGAAAATGCAAGACCATGTAGACTTCGTTGTCGGCCAGTGGAGCCGCGCCATGCCGGAGCTGGACGCCTCGTCGATGAAAATTTTTGGCCGAATGCTCCGGCTGATGAAGAATCTCGGAAAAGAACGGGCGCAGGCGATGGCGCAGTTTGGTTTTCGCGAGGGCGAGTTTGACGTGCTCGCCACGCTGCGTCGCGCCGGTGAGCCGTACTGCCTTTCCCCCACGCAGCTCTATAAATCGCTGTTGGTAACCTCAGGGGCGATGACGAACCGGCTCAGCCATCTAGAACAGCAAGGGCTTATCAGGCGAATTGCCGATCCGAATGATAAGCGCAGCACCCTCGTAAGCCTGACGCCGCACGGGCAGGAGCGTATCGAACAGGCGCTGATCGTGCATACACAAACGCAAAATGCGCTGCTGAGCAACTTGTCTGACGCGCAGCGCGCGCAGCTTGAGTCCCTGCTCAGGGAGCTGCTGATGACGTTCCCGTCTGAGGACCTGAGCGACAGGTCACCGAGTGCCGATAATACAAACACTGCATAGCTAAACCTCACAGAAAGGGAACGTATGTCTTTACCGCCACTGTATGCGCTGCGCGCTTTTGAAGTTGCCGCGCGGCTGAACTCCTTCAGCAAAGCTGCTGAAGCACTGAATATCACGCCGGGCGCGGTCAGCAGGCATGTCCGGACGCTTGAACAGTGGTTCGACTGTGAGCTCTTTAAACGCCAGGGGCCGCGAGTGGAGGTCAGTGATGCCGGACGTATTCTGGCCGGACAGCTCAGCGAAAGTTTCTCGAATATTGAGTGGGCCTGTCGGGCATTCAGAAGTGAAAACCACCTTCTGCGCCTCAAAGCCCCCAGCACCCTGACGATGCGGTGGCTTCTGAATGTGCTTAAATCCTTTCGCGAGAACCACGCGAAGCCAAAAATTGAAATTGCCAGCGTCTGGATGGACTTCGACACCGTTGACTTCAGCCGTGAGCCCTATGATTGTGCGATCCTGCTCGGTAATGGCTATTTCGGCGAGTCAACGGAAAGCAGGCTGCTCTTCAGTGAATGGCTCATTCCGGTTTGTACCCCGTCGTTGCTTGAATCTGCCCGGCATCAGCTTCCAGAGTGCGATCTTATCCATCCCTCTCCGGACAGACGGGACTGGAAGCGCTGGCTGAAAAGAACGGGGTCATTCCCCGGACTCGACGTGAGTCGAGGGATAGTATTCGACACCCTGGAGCAGGGAAGCCTGGCCGCCATGCACGGTCACGGCGTGGCGATGGCCGATCTCCGCCTCACGCTCGACGCGCTGAAAAGCGGTCTGCTCGCGCTGCCCTTCAGGGAAGCTATCGCAACCGGCGATGGCTATTACCTCGTCTGGCCGAAAAACTCGCTCAGAAGACAGAGTATTGAACGGTTGCTGGCGTGGCTTAACCTTAATGCGCCGGTGCTGCCTTCGTTGGATATCGTCTGTCTTGATTATAGCGAAAAGCGGGTTTAATAAATGGCGGAATATTTATTGAGGGATATTCCGCAGATTGAGCGTATTTATGCGTAGGGAATATTCGCCATCTGTTTATATCGCTCCGGCAATGCGCTGTTCAGGTTGAGCAATTTATCCAGAATATAAAGCGCAGGCGTCCCCCTTGCGCGCTCTGCGTCGATCAGCGCCGTGCGTAACAGATTGGCAGCCGACGTCATGTCACGGAAATACTCCTGCGATTCACGCGTCTGAACTTCGCCTGACGCGGCGTAACGCACCTTTGGCCAGTCCGCAAAGTCTAGCAGCGGAAGGATCCCATCTTCTTTTGGCAAGTGTGCTGAGAGCAGCTCTTCGGCGTTACCCGGATTGCTTTGGGCGAAAGCCAAAAGATGCAGTCGATGGAGGAAAGGCGATAGCGCCTCTGAGCTTTCCTTTTCTGCTGAAAGTAACGTTATCAACTCATGCACATTTGCCTGGACGCTAAATTTATGAGGCGAGATAATATTCATTACAGGGAATAAAACATCGAGTGTCATAGGTGCTCCATACAGGCTTAGTATTATTTATTTTTCTATCCCAGGGGTGAATGGATGGTATTTCAGCGCCGTCGCTTTTGAAAAACGATAAATAGTGGGAATCAATGTGAGTTTTACTCAATGTTGCGCTTTGGAGTGCGATCACGCGCATCCTCACGTTGCAGCGTTTTGTTTCACAAACGCCATCGCTCATCGACCGTCCAGAATGGTATAACGTCGTGCGGCAATCGGGTTGCCGCCCGCTGACTCCATTCACAAAGGTGTATATGAAACAAATTACGTTCAGTGACCTGCTGCAACAAAGCGAGCAGGCTGCCAATTCTCCTCGCTTACGCGCGCACCGCAATTTACATCCCGAGCTGAGCGACCCGGTACAACGCCTGGCTATCGCGATGGAGCCTGGTACCTATGTTCGCCCTCATCGCCACCCGCACACGTTTGAACTGCTGACGGCTCTGAGCGGTCGCTTTCTGGTGTTGAATTTTGATGACAGCGGTAACGTGACCCAGCGCGTGGTGTTAGGTGAAGACTGCAAAGTGCTGGAGATGGATGCCGGTACCTGGCATGCCGTGCTGTCGCTGGATAAAGGCGGCGTCATTTTCGAGGTGAAACACGGCGGCTATCAGCCTGTTCCGGAGCACGATACCGCCCCGTGGTCACCGGCTGAGAACGCGCCCGGTACCGCGGAGCTGATGAAATGGTACGCCCAGGCGCAGGTGGGTGACGGAGGTTTTACCCTGTAATTTTCTCTACTTTTCCCGACGCGCGGAAAGGCGCGCCGGGATAGAAAGAGACGATCCCGCTAACTCAACTGACCGTATTAAAATGCCAGCCGCCGGCAGTCGACAGCATCACGAACGGGCCGGCCAGCGTGCTGTTGTGATGCGCAATGATGTCAGTGGCGGATAAATGTGCGTTATCCATTGTGGTATGCGCATCTGAAATCAATATCGTCCTGAAGCCCAGCTCCGGCGCGGCCCGGCAGGTGGTGTCGACACAAAATTCTGTTTTCATCCCGGCAATGACCAGCTGTTTGATGCCTCTCTGATTAAGCTCACGCAGCAATTCGGTATCCCGAAAACAGCTGGGATGGCGCTTGGTGAAAACAACATCCTGCTCCTTCACGTCCAGCTCGGGTATCAGCTGCGTCAACGGCCCCTGCGCTGAGAAGGGGGAGTCGTCTGGTCCAACATGGCGGGCAAAAAAGACGGGTACCCGAGCGTGGCGCGCGTTGGCTATTAACAAACGGATATTTGCCAGAACGGCATCGGCGGAACAGGGTGAGACCGGGCCCCGGAAGAGGCCCTGCTGCATGTCGATAATTAAGAGAGCATTGTCAGAAATCATTTTCTTTCTCCATTCAGAGGGCGGTGAACGGAGAGGTATTTCCCCGTCCAGGCTGGCGGGGATTGAGGTTCTGTTTGTCAGTAGTTCGCTACAGATACGCCCACGCCGCCGAAGGTGCCGGTGGTGGTGAGGGTGGTTGTTGGCTGAACTGACTGATACATGGAATGACCTTTGTTTATTCATTCCGCTATATGCGGAATTATCACGTTAGTTATTGTAGATTCAATCTGTCAATGCAACACCCCTTTCAATTATCTCTTTCGGTGTTTTGAACTTCAGTGTCTTTCTCGGTCTGTTGTTTAGCTGAGCAGCAACCAGATCTAGTTCATGTTGAGTATATTGGGCAAGACATGTCTTTTTAGGAAAGTACTGCCGAATTAGCCCATTTGTGTTCTCATTTGTTCCCCGCTGCCAAGGACTCTGAGGATCGCAGAAGTAAACTTTAACGCCGGTGCTGACAGTAAATTCTAGATGTCTGGCCAGTTCCATTCCTCTGTCCCATGTCAGTGATTTTCTGAGTTCTGACGGTAAACTCAGGAATTTGTCGGTAAGAGCCTGATTTACTGAGACAGAATCTTTGCCCCTGAGTCTAAGGATGATCGTATAACGTGATTTTCGGTCTACAAGTGTGGCTATATGAGAGTTTTTTGTACCTGAGACTAAATCGCCCTCCCAATGCCCCAGAGAGCGTCTGTTATCGATATTTCGGGAACGTTCGTGAATTGGTGTTCCGTTCACTATGTTAATCGTACCTCTTTCGCCTTTGCGGGTATGACGCCTGCCATGGCGAAGGCTATGCGACCGTCGCAGATGCTGTATATTCAGGTGGTGTAGCGCTTCACGGCTACGAAAGTACAGCGTTTTATAAATTGTCTCAGGTGATATTCGCAGCGTTTTTTGACGTGGTTTTGTTCGCCTTAACCATCCTGATATTTGCTCTGGAGACCATTTCATCTCCAGCTTTTCCAGAACAAGCTTTCGCAATGGTAAATTTTGATCCAGTAAGCACGGTTTTGGCCTTTTCGCCATTCTGTTGGCTCGGTTATTAGCATCAACAGCTTTGTAATAGCGTCTGCCCCGATTACGCTGAACTTCACGTGAGATCGTCGAAGGACTGCGATTCAGCGCAGTAGCTATCGCACGAATGCTCATTTTGGCTGACAAACCAGCTCGTATCTCCTCGCGCTCAGACAGTGTCAGGTGAGCTACAGCCCGCTTACGCTCATGGGGTTTTATGCCGCCAGTATCCCTTAACATAGTGAAGATCGTTCCGGGTTTTGAACCCAGGATATTCGCTATTTCACTGAAGCCTGTTCCGTTCTTCCATAGTTCAAAAACAGAGGCTTTTTCCTCTGCTGTAAATGTTCGTCTCATTCAAAAAACCTCCGCAACCCCATGTTTTCACATAACTGTTGCGTTGACCAATTGAATCTACAATAGCGTTGCTTAACTCATTGCTTCAAGACACCAACTTGAGTAGGGGTACGATCAAGCGGCAGGAAGCTGTCAGCAAAGGCTCGTAACCTGCTGTGCACGCCTTTGCTGACTGAATAGCCGGGATTATTTAAGGTCCTCTAGCCCCTTCAGGAACTCCTCCACCTGCTCAGGCGTCGCCGCGTCTGCCTGGTAAAGAATATCGAGCTTAACGTTCTTCAGCCCGCAGAAGCCAAACACGCCTTCGATTATCTGCGTCTGAATCGCCGTCGAATAGCCGTGTTTGTCGAATCCGGTGAGATCGCTGCCGCCGGTGGCAATCAGGCGGACGGGAACATCGCGTAAGCTGCCAACGATCCGGCCATCGTCGGCCACCTTATACGCCCAGTTCAGGGTTAATACGCGATCGAACCAGCCTTTCAACAGCGCGGGGACCGACCACCAGTACACGGGGAAAACAAACACCAGCATATCCGCTCGCTCGACGCGCTGCTGCTCGCGCAGAATATCTTCAGGAAGGGCGCTCGGATCGCCGTGATACAAATCGAGATCGGCGCGGGTCATCGCCGGATTAAACCCTTCAGCATGCAGATCGGCAATTTCAACCTGCGTACCTTGCTCGCGTAATTTTCCGGCAATACGGGCTGCCAGCGAATGGGATAACGAATTGTCGACAGGATGAGCCGTCACGATCAGTGCGTTATTAATGGCATTTGTAGCAGACATAGCGACCTCGAATGGGTGAGAATTGACGCCTATATTACTATTGGTAACTTAGGTGTCAATCCGCCCCCAGCGATCATTTTGTGCTATTCACGTAGGTCTCCAGCACGCCGGTCATGGCGCCGCTGAGCGTATCTTCCGCCACGTTCCGGGCGAGCACGCCGTTGCCAGCGGCAGTACTGAGCGCCTCCGCGGCGCCAATAATGGCCGTCAGTACCGCTTCTCCCTGAACGCCTTTCAGCGCGACAAACGGGGAAAGCGCGGTACGCAGGCAGTCGGCACATTCGGCCACGCATGCTTCACGAAACGTCTGCAACGCGTGGGATCCGGACAGCGCGGCAGCAATCGGCCCGGTCTCAGGCCCGGCGCTAATGGCGCAGTCGATATAGGCGGCGCTGAAAAAGCGGATCGTCTTCTCCAGCGTTTTGCTGTCGACCGCCAGCGTCTCGCGGAATTTCGCCAGCTGCCGGTCGCTATAGTCCTGGTACAGCGCCATCAGCAGCCCTTCACGATCGCCAAAGTGATCGTAGGGGATAGGCTTGGTCACGTTGGCTCGTTCGGCCAGGTAGCCAAGGGTCAGCGCCTCCGTACCTTGCTGACGAACGATTCCGCGCGCAACCTCCAGCAGCTGCACGCGGCGGTCCTCTTTTCTTAAGCGCTTAACAACCATGCTTTCCTCAGAAGTGTTATCTACTCATGGTAGTTTACACGTTTTCTGCACGGTGCTGCACTCGTTGTTCCGCAGGACGGATCCGGAACCAGATCGCATACATCGCGGGCAGGAAGACGAGGGTGACGATCGTCCCGCCCAGCGTGCCGCCTATCAGCGTGTAAGCCAGCGTGCCCCAGAACACCGAATGCGTCAGGGGAATGAACGCCAGCACGGCGGCTATGGCGGTCAGAAGGACCGGGCGCGCGCGCTGGACCGTCGCTTCAACCACCGCCTGGAACGGCTCGAGACCGTCCTTTTGGTTATGATCGATTTGACCGATCAGGATCAGCGTATTGCGCATAAGAATGCCGGAAAGGGCGATCAAGCCGACCAGCGCGTTGATGCCAAACGGCTGATTGAAAATCAACAGCACGGGCACTACGCCAATCAGCCCCAGCGGCGCGGTTAAGAACACCATCACCATCGCCGAGATTGAGCGCACCTGCAAAATGATGATCAGCAGCGTCAGGGCAATCATGATCGGGAACAGCGGAATCATTGCCTGCGTGGCTTTGCCCGATTCCTCAATCGAACCCGCCATGTCTATTCGGTACCCGGGCGGCAGCGCATCAACAATCGGCTGGAGCTGCTTCATGACGGCGACCGACACATCCGGTGGCTGAAGATTGTTAGCGATGTCGCCCCGCACGGTAATCGTCGGGGTGCGATCGCGGCGGCGCAGGATCGGATCTTCCATACCGATCTCAATCTTGCCAATTTGCGACAGCGGAACGCGCTGTCCCGCATTGCCGACAAGGGTGAAACCCTCGATTTTTGCCGGATCGAGACGGATGTCTCCCGCCGCGCGGCCAATAACCTCAACCGAGCGAATATCTTCCCGCACGGAGGTGACGGGCACGCCTGAGAGCAGAAACTGAAGCTGATCGGCAACGGCACTGGAGGTCAAGCCGGTCGCCTGCAGGCGGTTTTGATCGAGGGTGAAATGCAGGACGGGAACGCGTGAGCCCCAGTCGGTGTTGACGGTTCTCATCATCGGGCTCGCCTGGAGCACGGCTTTCACCCTGTCAGCGATGTCATGCACCTGTTCGACATCCGGCCCCGACACGCGCCAGGCAACCGGGAAGGGCGAGTACGGGCCAAACACCAGCTGCGTTACCCGTACGCGGGCTTCGGGGGCAAGGCCGTTGGCGACAGCTTCTCTCAGCCGGAGCTTGAGCGCCTCGCGCGATGTCTCGCTGTCCGTCAGGATCACGATTTTCGCAAAAGACGGATCGGGCAGTTCAGGCGCCATCGCCAGATAAAAACGGGGCGAACCCTGACCAATATAGGCCGTGACAATTTTGGCTTCGGGCTGCTGGCCCAGCCACGCTTCGATTTTTGCGGTTGCGGCGCTGGTTTGCTCAATCGAGGTACCGTATGGCATCTGCACCTCAACCAGTACTTCCGGGCGATCGGAGGTCGGGAAGAATTGTTTTTTAACCAGCCCCATACCGAGCACGGCAAGAATGAAAATGGCGACCACCGACCCGGCTACCCGCCATTTTCTGGCGATAACGCGGGCAAGCAGCTGGCGAAAACGGTTATAGCGAGGCGTGTTATAGATGGCGGCATGACCCCCTTCTACTTTAGGGATCGCCGGCAGGATCTTCACCCCAAGATAGGGCGTGAACACCACCGCGACAAACCACGATGCAATCAGGGCGAGGCCGACAATCCAGAACATATTGCTGGTGTATTCCCCTGCGGTCGACTGGGCAAAGCCATTCGGCATAAAGCCAATGGCCGTCACCAGGGTACCGGCCAGCATGGGCGCAGCGGTATGGCTCCAGGCGAAGGCCGAGGCTTTGATTCTGTCGTAACCTTCCTCCATTTTCACCACCATCATTTCGATGGCGATGATGGCATCATCAACCAGCAGGCCGAGGGCGAGGATCAGGGAGCCCAGCGTAACGCGGTCAAAGTTTATCCCCGCGGCTTCCATCACTACGAATACGACCGCCAGCGTCAGCGGGACCGCCGCCGCAACGACAACACCCACGCGCCAGCCCATGCTGATAAAACACACCACCATGACCACAAGCAGGGCGACGAAGAATTTGATCATGAACTCATCGACCGACGAGCGAATATTCACGGACTGGTCGGTGACCTTGGTCAGGGACATGCCCAGCGGCAGGCTGTCATTTATTTTCGCCGTTTCCGCATCCAGCGCTTTTCCCAGCGCCAGACCGTTCCAGCCTTCACGCATCACGATGCCCAGCAGAAGGGCGGGCTCATGCTGATTACGTATCAGCATCGTCGGGGGATCTTCGTAGCCTCGCTCAACCGTTGCCACATCGGACAGCTTGAGCGTTTTGCCCTGAGCCACAAAAGGCGTATCGCGGATTTTCTGCAGTTCATCGAACGCGCCGTCCAGGCGGATAAAAATCTGCGCGCCTCGGGTCTCAATGGAGCCCGCCGCGGCTAACGCGTTCTGGCTGTTGAGGGCGTTGAAAATATCCTGGGGTGAGAGCCCTATCGTCGCCAGACGGTCGTGGGAGAAGGAGATGTAAATCCGCTCGGCCTGTTCGCCGATAATGTTCACTTTCTTCACGCCGGGAACGTGCAGAAGCTGCTGGCGCAGGCCTTCGGCATCGCGTACCAGCTGCCGCTGCGGTTCGCCTTTCGCTTTCAGCGCAAAGAGGGCAAAGGTGACATCCGAGAATTCGTCATTGATCATCGGGCCGATGACGCCCGCCGGAAGTCGCTGCGATTCATCTCCAAGCTTCTTCCGCGCCTGATAGAACTCCTCCTGCACTTCGGCTGGCGGGGTCTTGTCCTGCAATGACAACGTGATAAACGCCATGCCGGGACGGGTATAGGTTTCGGTACGGTCATACCATTTGAGTTCCTGCAGGCGTTTTTCCAGCGGTTCGGCGACCTGATCCTGAATTTCCTGCGCGGTGGCACCCGGCCAGACGGTTATCACCGTCATTTGCTTTACCGTGAAGGGCGGATCTTCCGCGCGTCCGAGCCCAAAGAAGGCGTAAATTCCGGCAATCGTAACCAGAACGATCAGAAACAGCGTAATTGAACGTTCGCGGACGGCCAGCGCCGACAGGTTGAAGCGGCTTCCGCTCATGGCGTGTTCTCCGCCAGGGCGGCATTGCGTTGCTCGGCAAGCCTGACGACCTCACCTTCGTGCAGAAGATGGGCACCTAACGCAACAATCTTCTCACCGGGCTTCACGCCGCCCGTGACCTGCGCCGCATCTTCACCCACGCTCAGCACCCTGACGGGCGTCCATGCGACCTTTGCCGGCTGGGCGGAAATGCGCCAGACGCCGGGACCTTTTCCTGCATCATAGAGTGAAGCCAGCGGGACCTGCATGACCTGACCTTCCGCTTTATTGTCCTGAATGTTCAGCGTGACGGTCGCCCCCAGCGGCGCGTTCGCCAGCAGGCCATCCAGCACGTAGCGGGCTTCATACGTGCGGGTCGCGGCATCGGCCGAGTCAGACAGCAGGCGCAGCGTTGCGGTGACAGGATGTTTTTCATTGCCATACAGCGTGGCCTGCGCTTCGCTGCCGACGGCAGGACGCAGCGTTTCCGGAAGCTGGACGAGCGCTTCACGCTGTCCCGCTCTGGCGAGTCTGATCGCCACCTGTCCGGCGCTGACGACCTGACCCGGCTCGGCGAGCGTCTCCATGACCACGCCGTCTGAATCCGCCAGCAGTACGGCATAGCCCGTGGCGTTTTGCGCCACGCTGGCCTGCGCCCGGGCGGCGCTGAGATCGGCCCTGGCCGTGTCGGCCGCCGCTTTGATCTGGTCATACTCCGAGGCAGACACCGCGCCGGACGCCACAAGTCCACGATAGCGCGCCTCATCGCTGGTGGCTTTGCGCGCGCGCGCCTGAGCCGCATCCACCGCGCGCTGCTGCGCCTGAGCCTGTAATTTCAGGTCAACCGGATCCAGGCGCAGCAGGGGCTGGCCCTGTTTGACGGTCTGCCCCGTGTCGACCAGCCGCTCAAGGATTTTTCCCTGGACTCTGAAACCTAAATCGCTTTGCGTTCTTGCGACCACCACGCCCGTGAAGGCGCGGGCGCTATTGTTCGCAAGCTCGACGGAGGCGGATCTGACAAGCGGTGGCTTTGTGCGCGGATCGTCACTCGCGGAAATATCGCCGCACGCCACCAGGGCAAACGGCAGGAGACAAACGGCAACGCGGGCTGAAGTGAGCCTGAGCATGGGAAACCTTTTTGACGTAACAGGACGGTATCCGCATTCTCTGACTAGTGACCAAAATTGTCAATGGTCACAAATTAGGGGGCCAGGCTTCTTAAAATCAGTGAAGAGAGTAGCACGGCTGCCGTGGGGGCCATTTCGAGGTTGTACTGCAGCTGAACGGGGTTAATGTAAGGACACATCACCATGTAGACGGCAAATGTGACCTCATCCAGCGGCGTTTTTCTTTCAAACTCGCCGGCCTGCCTGCCTTCGATAATGATGCTCTCGATCAGCTTCATCAGACTTTCACTGTATTTTTGGGTTGACGGCCACTGCTCCTGCGCGGCGACGGCGGCGATGTCGTATAGCTTGCGGTCGTGGAAAAACAGCTCGCTTCCTGCCTCGGTGAGCGCTTTGAAAAGGCGGCGTAATTTTTCGCTTGCTGACGGCGCATCCTCGATGGCGGAAAGCACTGCCGCCATGATCAGCTCCAGGCGGTTAGCGCAGATCACCTCGCCGATAGCCTGTTTGGAATCGAAAAACTTATAGATGTAGGACTTTGAAAAACCAATAGATTTAGCCAGTTCGGCGACGGTGGTTTTTTCATAGCCGTAGTGACCGAAGTGCTCAAAAGCCGCTTCGACGATTTGCTCTCTGACAGCGTGGCCAAGGGGACCACGTGCTGATGGGGGATTCATATTTTTAGTCATTATTTAAGCTTAGCGTGACGGGCTTCGATTAACAACGAGTGACCATTTTGAGATTTGGTTACCGTCATTCATCATGAAACGTTCAGACGGGACGATCAACCAGGTGGGGTAAGTGTATCACTGTTTTTCGTGCACTATGGCATCTATCTGTCTGCGATAAGCGAGCATTTCAGCGCAACTCCCTTGCGCTGAACTGGGCTGTTTTTGCTTAAGCCGAGCGCGGGCGCAATATTTTTTCAACAATAAGCACCAGACGCCTGCGCGTCACGAACCGGTGTAGCTGCCCCAGAAGCCAGTTACCGCATCCGGTAATCAGGTAGCTACGGTTACTCTCCATGGCCTTCAACGCCAGGGTGACCACCTTGTGAGCGGGCATTCGTTTACCTACCGAGGCTTCCTCAGCATTCACCACATCAAAAAAGGCCGTATCCGTTGCGCCGGGGCAAAGCGCCAGGACGCGGATGCCCCTGGAGAGATATTCTCCCCACAGCGCGTTCGAAAACGAGAGCAGAAAGGCTTTGGTTGCGCCATAAATCGCCATATAGGGATCCGGTTGCATCGCGGCCGTTGAGGCAACGTTAATAATCACCCCGGAACCTTGCTGCAGCATTCCCGGCAGCAGGGCGTGAGTCAGCTCCACGGGGGCCATGCAGTTTACGTTAATCTCATCACGCTGCCTGTCGATTGACAGCTTTTCGAATGGCCCGTAGGTGGCGAACCCGGCGCAATTAATCAGAATGTCTGGGACGCGTCTTAAGGTTTCAAGCCGTTCCACAATGTGGGGAATGGCTTCCTGCTTCACTAAATCCTGCACGATAATCGTGATGGAGACGCCGTGCTTTCTGACCAACTCTGCGGCAAGCGCCTGCAGCTTTGGCTCGCTGCGGGCGACGAGGATCAAGGCCACGCCGCGGGCGGCGAGCTGCCGGGCAAAATCACGGCCTATGCCCGAAGATGCTCCGGTAATCAGCGCTGTTTTTCCTGTATAATCAAAAGAATTCATATCTTTAATCCCGTTTCCCTAATGTATTCCGCAAAGGATAAACCGTGCACTTAGGTACACGGTCAAGCGTGATTTTTCCAGGGTGAGGGCGACGCGATGCGAATTGGTGAACTGTGTGCGAAAACGGGATTGTCGAAAGAGACGGTGCGTTACTATGAGCGACAGGGGCTATTAGAGAATATCCCGCAGCCCAATCGCAGCAATAACTACAAAGTTTATTCCGCCGTCGATTTACAGCGTTTAAACATGATCAAGCATGCCAAAATGCTGGGCTTTACCTTAGCCGAAATTGCAGAGGTTTTAGCTGTCTGGGTTGACGACAAATTTACCGCTGAGCAAAAACAGGCTTCTCTGCGCCGCAAGCTGCAGCAGCTTGAAGAGAAAGAAGCGGCGTTAATTGAACTCAGAGCCAGGTTGAAAAACGCCCTAAATAAGGTCGGCCAGCCTTGCGTCGACACGTTTTGATCGCCGGGTGAGAGGAGGCCGCAAAACCGATGCGGCCTTATCTGTCAGGCAGCCAGTTCAGGCATCTGTTCCTTCACGAAATTCAATACGTTCCTCGCGTCGAGAGAGGCATAGGGCAGGCTCTCAATAATGGCGAGTGAACGCGTATTGCCCACCGTTTCTTTTATCTCATCGAGTTTGTACTGAATGTGCGGCGCGATGAGGAAACCATCGAAAGCGGGAGCGACGCTGGCGAAGTTATCCAGCCCAACAGCGCTAATCATCAGCGGATAGCCTTCGCGTTCTGCCAGAGACTGCATCTTTTTGGCGAGAGAGTTTGCGGTATTACCAAACAAACAACAGATCAGAAGCTTTTTCATATTTTGTACCTCCTGAAAACCGCTCACAGAGTAGTCCTGAGGTTGTCAGCGAAATGCGCGCCATCTCTTATTTTGGCGAGAAATTAACCGCAGATGCCTGACGCGATTTAATTTTACTGCTTTTTTAGCCAGTCGAGAAAAAACTGGCTAAAAGCCGTGACCTGAAGCGGCTGCAGTTTGCGCTGGGGGTAAACAAGCTGCAGGCCGACATCTTTGCGATCGTATCGGCTAAAGCCGGTGAAGCTGTCGGCAAACAGTACCGTGAGCCTTCCGGTTTCAACATCGTCTTTGACGTCCCACCACGATTTCCCCGCGATGCCAGCTCCGCTGAGTGCCCACTGGCGAAGTAAAGCCCCGTCGTCGCACACCATGGCTGGCTCTACGCGAACGACGCTTTCCTCGCCATCTTTTTCAAAGCGCCATTCGTTCATCACCACGCCCTGAGACTCAAGCGCCAGGCACCGGTGCTGAGCTAAATCGGCAAACGTGGCGGGGATGCCGCGTTCGTTAAGATACTCCCCGGAGGCGACCAGCACCCGATGGTTCGGGCGGATGTTTCTGACGACAAGGCTGCTGTCCGGCAGGTTGCCAAAACGCACGCTCATATCCAGCCGGTTAGCGACCAGGTCCTCAACGTGTTCTCTTAACGAGATGAAAAATTTAACGTCGGGATGGCGTCGTGAGAATTCCACGACGGCGGGGCTAAGATACTGTCTGCCAAAGTCCGAGGGCGCAGAAAGGCGAATGTTGCCGCTGAGCACGCCTTCCTTTTGCGCCAGTAACGACTCGGCGTGATGCACTTCTTCCAGCACGCGCAGCACGGCATGGTAAAACTCTTCCCCGGCGCGGGTCAGCGCGATCGATCGCGTTGAGCGGTGAAACAGGCGCGTCTGGTAACGCTCCTCAATCGCCTTCAGCCTGGCCGTCATGGTGGCGGGAGAAAGCGACAGGCGTCGCCCGGCGGCAGAAAGACCCCCGGCCTCGGCAACTTCCACCAGTAACGCCATGTCTTCGAGTTTACCCATTATTCATATTTTCCGAAAAGTGCATCTGCTTTTAGCGTAATTATCAAAACCAGATGCCGCCTGTAAAGTGATTTCATCCAAACCATAAGGGATGAAAACATGCAACGTATCTCACTTTTTGAACGCTACAGGCTGGGTCAGCAGGACCTGAAAAACCGTATCGTTATGGCGCCGATGACCCGCGCGCGCTCCCTACAGCCGGGAAATATTCCCTCGGCGCTGATGGCGGAGTATTACCGGCAGCGGGCCAGCGCCGGATTAATTATCACGGAAGCCACCCAGATTTCGCCTCAGGGCCAGGGATACTCATGGACGCCCGGCATCCATTCGCCTGAGCAGGTTTCAGGATGGCAGCTCACCACTGGCGCCGTGCATCAGGCGGGCGGGGTGATTTTTTCGCAGCTCTGGCACGTCGGGCGAATGTCGCACGCCAGCTTTCATCAGGATGGTCAGCCCGTCGCCCCGTCAGCACTGGCGCCGGACGCGCAGGTGTGGGTGGTGAACGAAAAGGGCGAAGGCCAAATGGTTGACTGCCCGCAGCCGAGAACCCTCTCGCGCAAGGACATTCACAGCATCATCGCGGACTATCGTCAGGCGGCACTGAATGCCGTTCAGGCCGGGTTCGACGGCGTGGAGGTTCACGGCGGAAACGGCTATCTGATCGACCAGTTTCTGCGTCAAACCTCCAACAAACGCACGGACGAGTACGGCGGCACGCTGGCGAACCGGATCCGCTTTGCTCAGGAGGTACTAAGCGCCATTGCCGAGGCCATTGGCCGCGAGCGTACGGGCATTCGCCTTTCCCCGTTTATTACCCAGCGCGGGATGAACGATCCGCAGGTGACTGAAGCCATACTCGCTCTCGCGGCCTGGTGTGAACAAAAAGGGATTGCGTTCATCCACCTGGCGGAAGCCGACTGGGACGATGCGCCGCAGGTACCTGAGCAGTTCCGGCAATCGCTTCGCGAGACCTTTAGCGGAACCCTTATCGTCGCGGGGAACTATAACCTTGAAAAAGCGGA
The DNA here is from genome assembly GCF_056856775.1 of Enterobacter sp. QK-SA4. Taxonomy (NCBI): domain Bacteria; kingdom Pseudomonadati; phylum Pseudomonadota; class Gammaproteobacteria; order Enterobacterales; family Enterobacteriaceae; genus Enterobacter; species Enterobacter sp. QK-SA4. Next base: position 2,514,364 of record NZ_JBXFXH010000007.1, on the reverse strand, counting down.
AAAGATCCTTGCTTCCGGCTATGCCGATTTGATTGCCTTCGGACGGCCGTTTATTGCCAACCCGGATTTACCCCACCGGCTGAGCGCCCACGCCGCGTCTGTTCATACCTTCGTGCTGGATATCAGCCGTGAGGCAGAGCTTGTCGCACTCGGTGAAACGCTGGGTGAGGTCAATAATATTGTCGTTACGGCGGGTTCACAGGCTCCGGGAGGGCTTCTTTCCGGGCTGGATCTCCGCGCGGCAAGGCTGGCCTTTGATACAAAATTCTGGGGAAGCATCAATGTCGCCCGCTATCTCGGCGGGAACATCGCCCCCCGCGGTACGCTGACGTTCACCAGCGGGTTCGTGGCGCGTCGCACCGTGGCGGGCGCCATTGTTAAAACGACGATGAATGCCGCCATTGAGGCCGCGACAAAAGTGCTGGCGAAAGAGCTTTCACCGCTGCGCGTCAACGTCGTGAGTCCGGGGCTGACCGACACGGAAGCGTACGCGGGCATGGATGCCGCCGCGCGGGAAAAAATGCTCGCTGGCGCGGCGGAAACCCTGCCGGCCAAAGCCTGGGGAAGGGCGGAGGACATCGCTCAAGGGTATCTTTTCGCCATTGATAATCCCTTTGTCACGGGGGCGGTCATTGATATTGAGGGCGGGGCGTTAATTAACTGACCCTCTCTGATTTGAACCGCAGGAAATCGACTGCGGGTAATGTAATACTCTATTGAGAGATATCATGAAATATACGACGTATTTTCATTCGGCTGTAGCGATGGTTATTTTTGCAGGTCTGTCGGGCAATGCGATTTCCTCGCAGGGGGAATGGCTGCAGCCGAAGCAGCTAATTGTGGACAACAGCCTGCCGCAGGCGAAATTAAAGGCGAATGAAGCCGTCGCCAGAGAATATGCTTCATTCTGGAACACGGGTAATGAAACCCTGGCGCGTAATGCCCTGGCGGCAGGCTTTATTGATAAAACGCCTCCGGAAGGGCGTAAGCAGGGGCCGGAAGGCGCTATTTTAGCTTCCCGTGCGTTTCGCGCAGCCGTGCCTGATTTAAGATGTGACGTTGAGCAGATGATTATTTCAGGCGATCGCGTGGTTTCGCATTTACATTTTCACGGCACCTTCACCGGAACCTTTGGCAAGCTGAAAGGACAGGGGCAGAAAATAGATTTCATCGCCACGGATATTTATGAAATTGGTGACGGTAAGATCGTAGCTAACTGGCATATTGAGGACAACCTGACGCTGATGAAACAGCTGGGCGCGCTGTAAGGTCATCACTCCGGGGCGGCCCGGAGTGATGCGAATATCCTATAAGCCAAGATCGCTCAGCGACGGATGATCGTCCGGGCGTCTGCCCAGCGGCCAGTGGAACAGCCGTTCAGAAGCTTTGATCGGCATATCGTTTACGCAGGCAAAGCGGCGCTTCATCAGTCCGTCCGGCTCAAACTCCCAGTTTTCATTGCCGTAAGAGCGGAACCAGTTGCCGGAATCATCATGCCATTCATAGGCATAGCGCACCGCGATCCGGTACTCAGTAAATGCCCAGAGCTCTTTAATCAGACGATAGTCCAGCTCTTTTTTCCATTTCCGCTCCAGAAACGCCTGGGCTTCTTCACGGTTGGTGGCGAACTCTGCGCGGTTACGCCATTGGGTATCCAGCGTATAGGCAAGCGCGACTTTCGCCGGGTCGCGGCTGTTCCAGCCATCTTCTGCCAGTCTGACTTTTTCGATGGCGCTTTCACGTGTGAAGGGCGGTAAAGGAGGACGTGTGTTCATTGCGATTACCTCAGCGTTATATTATGTAGACAGGTCTGTCTACTTGCGCTAATCTATGCCTGTAAAATAACGCTGTCAACATTCTTTTTGAGGCTACCCAAAAGTGAAAACAGAACCCGCAGGCAACGATACAAAAATCAGCGTCAGTGATAAAATATTACTCACGGCGCACGATCTGTTTTATTCCACGGGCTTCAGGGCGACGGGGGTGGATACGCTGATTAAAGCGTCTAAAGTGACCAAGGTGACTTTCTATCGCCATTTTCCGAGTAAGAGCTTGCTTATTCTCGCCTATTTGCGCTATCGGCATGAAATATGGATTAACTGGTTTGAATCCACGCTGCGTCGACATCTCGATGAAGACGAAATACCTGCTGATGCGATATCTGAAACGCTTTACGAATGGTTTATTTCGCCCGAGTTCCACGGCTGTGCGTTTATTAACGCCAGCGCAGAGGCGAAATCGGAAGATATTGAAAGCGAAATAAAAGAGATATGCCGCAGTCATAAGTCAGAAACAAAGAAAATTATTGCCTTGCTGACGAAGAGTGCAGATGAGCGCGTCGTCAATGAAATCATGCTGCTCATTGACGGCGCAATTATTCATGCACAGATGGGCATGGATACGGATGATGTCGTCACTTCGTTGAAGAGGGCATTAGCCGCAGCGTTATCAGTGGGCAAATAATGTTTACACCTGTGACGACTGACAAACGTCCACAACGCAACAACACTTAGCGTTGAATAACCTTCACACCGGGAATGAGCAAATGGCCTATAACCGTACTTTCGCCCTCGATATAAGCTGGAAAACGCTGCTGAAAGACGCGGGGCTTGAGCCAGAACGCATTCTCCGCAGGGCAGGATTACCTGACGATCTCTTTTTGCAAAAAACGCGCGGACTCGATACGGATGAATACATCCGCTTCTGGAACGCGCTGGAGGCCGAAACGAACGATCCCGCCTTTCCCGTACCACTTATTGAATCGATCTCTGCGGATATATTTGATCCGCCACTTTTTGCCGCACTCTGTAGTAGCAATATGATGCAGGCTGTCCAGCGTCTGGCCAGATATAAACAGCTTATTGCCCCCATGGTTCTGGAGACAACGGTCGACCAAAACGGCAACCTTACCGTTTCACCGCGCTGGCTTTTTGCGACGGATCTCCCGGTGTTTCTGCAGGTGGCAGAGTTGGGTTTCCTGCTCAAGCTTCTGCGGCTGGGAAGCCGCGAACGGGTTAACCCCTTACGGATCTGCGTTTCTGCGCTACCCTCAGCGGTTCAGAACAGCCACTTTTCTTGTTTCTTTGGTACTGACGTGCAATACGGAGAACAGCCCGCCATCAGCTTTTCCGCAGCTGATGCGCTTCGGCCCTTTTTAACGGTAAATGAGGGGATGTGGCAGGTATTTGAACCGGAACTGCAGCGTCGTCTCGGTCAGTTAAATGACACGGCCTCGACCGCCGAGCGCGTGCGTTCGGTACTCCTGGAACTTATTCCCGGTAACGAAGCGACAATTGAAAAAGCGGCGGAGCGCCTGGGAATGAGCAAACGCACGCTCCAGCGCAGGCTTGAGCAGGAAGGGGATAATTTTCGTAACCTCGTCAACGCCTGTCGTGAACACCTGGCCCGTCATTATCTTCTCAATACGCGCCTGTCCGGGTATGAGATCGCATTTTTGCTGGGGTTCGAAGATCCTAACTCATTCTATCGCGCATTTATGGCCTGGACGGGCCAGACCCCTGAAGCGGCCAGGATGGCCATGCGTCTTGAGTAAACACAGGCGTATTTATCGCTCTGATGGCGCAATTTGCGAGTCATGTGGCGCGATGCGCTAGTTAACGTTGGGCCGAAGGAGGGCAAACTAACGACAGTCTACTCACCGAGGTATTTATGTTTACTCAGGACAAGAAAACCGCGCTGGTCACCGGTGCATCGTCAGGTATGGGCAAAGTCATCGCCCGTCGTCTTATTCAGGATGGCTATCAGGTTTATGCCGCTGCCCGTAGCGTTGAGAAAATGAACGATCTCGCCCAGCTTGGCGCGCGCCCTCTGCGGATGGATATCTCACGTGATGAAGACATTTTGGCTGCAGTGGATACCATCGTGTCGCAGACGGGTGGGGTTGACGTACTGGTCAACAATGCGGGTTTTGGGCTTTATGGACCGATAGAAGAGATCGGTATTGATGAAGCTCGCTATCAGTTTGAGGTTAACGTGTTTGGCGCAGCCCGCCTTACGCAGCTGCTGCTCCCGGCCATGCGCGCCAGACGCAGTGGCTACATTATCAACATCACTTCGATAGGAGGGAAGATTTACACCCCTCTGGGAGCCTGGTACCACGCAACGAAACATGCGCTCGAAGGATGGTCTGACTGTCTGCGTCTTGAAGTGGCTGAATTTGGCATTAAGGTTGTGATTGTTGAACCGGGTTTAATCGAGACTGGCTTTGGTGATGTGGTCAGCGGCAATTTTGTAAAACGTTCAGCAAGTGGCCCTTACGGTCATCTGGTAGCGAACGTGGCTAACTCGGTCAAAAATGCTTATGGAAATGGCAGAGGCAGCGACCCGAAGGTGATTGCGGACGTGGTTGCCCGCGCCGTTAAAAGCCCGCATCCGCGTACGCGCTATGCAGCCGGCAAGTATGCCAGGATGCTCATCGGCATGCGCGTCTGGTTGGGTGACCGTCTGTTCGATCGCATTATTCTTAGCCAGACCCGATGACCCGAGCGCCGAGGATTAAAAACCCTCGGCTCCGCATGTGCCGCTACACAACGCTGTAAACACCCGCTCCCCAGTACCCCTTACCCGTACGAGTCTGTTCTTTCCAGCCTGATGCGATCAGTTCCTTTGCAATAAACCGGTTGATGAGCCCATGCCCCATGAGCAAGACGGGGCCATCGGAGCCCTTAGCCGCCGTCACGAGGATCTCAGCCGCCTTAGCGGCACGTTTTTTTACGACGCTTACGCACTCTGCTTCGCCAGACAGGCCGCAGAGCCAAAGAACGCGAAACAGCGCCGCCCAGTAAAAAGGTGATAACCGTAACCCTGGGATACGAAATACCGGCAGTTCCGCTTCCCGAAAAACCTCATCAATTAAGCCCGGTTCACACCCCAGCGTTCTCAACGATGAGAGGGCTCGCGGGAGAGGGCTGCTGAGAAACGTGAGCGCGCGGTACGCGAGGATTTGAGCCATTTCAAAAGGTCTATCGCTGCCCGTTGAAGAGCGGTTATAGCTCTCGATCCACTCCGCCATTTCCCTGCACGACACTTTTGGCTCACCTCTGTGCTGAGGTTCTCCATGCCGCATCAAAATAATTTCCATATGTTTTTTATCACCCATCATCCCTTCATCAGAGGCAGAGTAGCGCGATCGGATGAGGTTTTTCACCCACCCGTTTTGGTGTGTCTGAACCTGGGGCGGACTTAACAGACTTATCAGTCTGTGAAATATTTTCATGCGCGCGTATTCTGTGGGAATGCGCTGAGCATAACCATTTAGGCTAAAGGAAACGAAAAATGAGAACACAGAAGCGATGCCTTGGCTGCGTGGCTATTGTGGTTGATGACTACGATCGTGCCATTGAATACTACACGGATAAGCTGGGTTTTACCCTTGTAGAAGATACGCCTCAACCGGGTAAACGCTGGGTGGTCGTCTCACCCAACCCGGAAAGCGACTGCAATATTTTGCTGGCTCGCGCCTCTAACGAGAGGCAGGAAAGCTTTATCGGCAATCAATGCGGCGGCAGAGTTTTCCTCTTCCTTCAGACGGACGATTTTTGGCGCGATTACCGTGCCATGAAAGACAAAGGCGTTCATTTCTGCGAAGAACCTCGTGAGGAAGAGTACGGTACGGTGGTGGTGTTTGAAGATATTTATGGCAACCGCTGGGACCTCTTTCAACATGCCCAACGCGGGTGATTACCAGGGAGACTTTCCATGACTCTTCGAATTCGCCAGGCCTCCGGGGCCGATTCAACGCTTTTAAGCGAGCTGGGATACCGAATCTATCCCGCCCATTTTCAGCATCTGTGGGTGTCAGACGCAGAGATGAAGGATTTTCTCGACGGCGAATACGCGCTTTCCGTACTTGAACAGAGTCTGAAAGAGAACGCTGTTTCCTGGTATGTTGCCGAGACCGATCGGCCAGTGGGATTCATGAAAGTGACCTGGGAAGCCCTGCTCCCGGAAACGGACAAGAAGGGGGTTCTCCTCAACAAGCTCTACCTCGATCCCGCCGAGACCGGCAAGAACTATGGCCAGGTGATGTTCAACAGCATCACCGACATGGCCCGGAGCAGGGGGAAAGACTATCTCTGGCTGGAAGTGCTTGAGCAGAATGCGGGAGCGTACCGGTTCTACCAGAAGCAGGGCATGCTCTGCGTTAATAACGTCCTTTTCGAAACCGCTTCACAGCAGAGCATTCTCAGAATTATGGGGATGTCTCTTTAGGGCGAGAGCTTTCGTCGCGTTGTGCCAGCGATAGCGCGCTGGCGCTGGCGGGATCGAACAGCGAGAGGCTCTCAATCTGATTGAGTAAAATCACCTTCCGGAATGACATGGCGCTGCGGGGTTCGGAGTCGAGCGTGATGTCATGCTCCGCATACCACCTGCTGTAGTTATTCTCGATGCGAAAGTTCATCGTCTTCGCGTCTCTGTACCCGCTTAACATCGGGATCAGCACGATATTGGCCGTTTTTTCATATTCCAGCGTCGCGGTGTGGATCATGCCGACGTAAATCCTCCTCGACCGCAGCGTGACCTGCGCCAGTTCGCCTTGCTCCATACACTGATACAGCAGCTGTTCAATACCGCTCGACTGCGCCAGACGTTTGTAGAGCTTTTTCCGGCTTTCGCCGTCCAGCCTGGCGCTGCCTGCCCAGTTAGAGCGGTAGAGGCAAAACAGGATGGCAAACGCCAGCATCACGACCACCGGCGCCTGAATGCCTAAAAAGCTCCAGTTCATAAAGTCGATTTGCCAGTCGGTATATTTCGGAGAGGCAAAGTGAAAAGCGTTGTTGGCCGCAGAAAGGGCGAGCAGGAGCAACCAGAGCAGACCGGTGGCAATCACGCCCTGCAGAACAAAAATACAGCCGTACAGCGCCACAAGAAAATAGACGTCCCAGCCAAAGGAGCGCTTGATTTTAAAGCGGGTCGACAGGTCGCGGCTGGTGTACCAGTACCCGCATACCATCAGCACCATAAATATCGCCGTTCCCATATCAGGCCCTCTTCAGCATGTTGACGTGACGCAGAAAATCCTGCCGCACCTCGTTGCTTTTGTAGTTCACCGAGGCGTTCCCGTCCTGGTCGATAATGATGCGATCGCCATCTTCGACGGCTTCAATGATTTCCTGCTGGCTCATCACCTGCAGTAAGGATTCCGGGCTGGAGAAAAGGGAGAGAAAGAAACGTTTCATGCGGGCATCCTTATGAATAAAAAGGATAAGCCTGGAAGAAGACCGGCGAGTTTGCCTTAAGGATATCCTGAAAGTTAAAGCCGGGTGGCGGTTACGCCTTACCCGGTCTACAGAATTCACTCTTTTGTATGTTTTTAAATCATTGATATATATCTAAAATAAAAAATAAATCACCACAAACTTGGACAAATAACATTAATTGTGTAAGTTTTAATTATGCGATTACGCCACGTTGTTTACAGCCAGGATGTGACCCATGAGCACTTTGCCCTCTGTCGTGAGTCGGTTTGTTGAGTACTACGCCGCACTGGATAGCCAGCCGCCGTCCGCGCTGGTGGGGCTTTACCATTCGAATGCCACGCTTATCGATCCGTTTGGCGAGCATGACGGGATTTTCGCGCTTCAGCGCTATTTCACCCATCTGCTGGCCAACGTCGAGCATTGCCGTTTTACCATCGATACGCCGCTGTGCAGCGGGAACCGGTTTGCTGTGACCTGGGTAATGCACTGGTCGCATCCGCGCATTGCCGGGGGAGAGCCGCTCGAACTGCCGGGATGCTCGGTGGTGGACACGGAAAACGATCTCATCACGCGTCAGCGGGACTATTACGATGCGGGAGAGATGATCTACGAACATCTTCCTCTGCTTGGCTGGGCGGTACGCGGTGTGAAGCGGAGGGTCAAATCATGAAGACGGTGCTGATTACCGGTGCAAGCTCGGGAATTGGCGCCGGGCTGGCGAAATCCTTTGCCGCTGACGGCTACCATGTGATTGCCTGTGGTCGCGATCCGGCGCGCCTCGACGCGCTGCGCCAGATCTGCCCCAATCTCACCGTTCGCCTGTTCGATATGACCGACAGGGACGCCTGCCGCCAGGCGCTGACCGGCTGCTATGCCGATCTGATTATTCTCTGCGCCGGCACCTGCGAATATCTCGATGGGGGCGTGGTGGATGCGGCGCTGGTGGAGCGGGTTATGGCGACAAATTTCCTCGGCCCGGTGAACTGTCTTGACGCGCTGCAGCCCCAGCTGACTGCTGGCAACCGCGTGGTGCTGGTGAGTTCCATGGCCCACTGGCTGCCTTTTCCACGGGCAGAGGCATACGGCGCGTCCAAAGCGGCCCTGAGCTGGTTCGCCGAGAGTCTGCGCCTGGACTGGGAGCCCAAAGGTATTGCCGTCACGGTGGTTTCTCCCGGCTTTGTTGATACGCCGCTGACGCGCAAAAACGATTTTGCCATGCCGGGCAGGGTGAGCGTTGACGAGGCGGTCAAGGCGATCCGTACCGGACTGGCGGCAGAGAAAATGCATATCGCGTTCCCCGCCGGGTTCGGCTTTATTTTGCGTGCGCTCTCCGGGTTACCGGCATTTCTTCAGCGCGCGCTGCTGCGCAGGATGGTGCGTTCATGAACATCGCAATTATCGGCAGCGGCATCGCCGGGCTAACCTGCGCCTGGCGCCTGGCCGGGCACCATCAGGTGACCCTGTTTGAAGCGGGCGCCACGCCCGGCGGCCATACCGCAACGGTTGACGTCTCAACGCCACAGGGTACATACGCGATTGATACCGGGTTTATCGTCTACAACGATCGCACCTATCCGCGCTTTATGGGTCTGCTCAGCGAGCTGGGCATCAGCGGGCAAAAAACGCAGATGAGCTTTTCGGTGCACAACCCGGCGACGGGGCTGGAGTACAACGGTCACACCCTGACGTCGCTGTTTGCCCAGCGCCGAAACCTGGTGAATCCGGCATTCTGGCGGCTGCTGGGCGAGATCGTACGCTTTAACCGCCTGGCAAAACAGGCGCTGGACGGGGAGGTGGATCCGAACGCCACGCTGCAAACGTTTCTGGAACAGCACGGCTTCACGCCGTTTTTTGCGCGCCACTATATTCTGCCGATGGGGGCCGCCATCTGGTCCTCGTCGCTGCAGGAGATGAAACGTTTCCCGCTGCCGCTTTTCTTACGTTTCTTCCAGAACCACGGGCTGCTGGATATCACCCATCGCCCGCAGTGGTACGTGGTGCCGGGCGGTTCGCGGGAGTATATCCGCGCCATGCTCGACAAGCTGGGCGACCGTCTGAATCTGCATCTCAATTCACCGGTGCAGCGGGTGAGCCGCCACGAGCACGGGGTTACGCTTCAGCTTGAAAACGGCAGCCATACCTTCGATCGGGTGATTTTTGCCTGCCACTCCGCCAGCGCTCTGGCGATGCTTGATGACCCGACGCCCGCAGAGCGCGAGGTGCTGGGCGATATCGGCTGGCAGCGCAACGAGGTCGTTTTACACAGCGATCCGCGCTGGCTGCCGGTGCGGCAGCGCGCGTGGGCCAGCTGGAACTACCGCCTGAGCGCGGAGGAACAGGCCAGCGCCTGCGTCACCTACAACATGAACATCCTGCAGGGGCTGCCTGCGGGCAGTCCGCTGTTCTGCGTTACCCTCAACCCGGACGCGCCTGTAGATGAACGCTTCGTTGTGCAACGCTTTGTCTATGAACATCCGCTGTTTAACCCGCAAAGCTGGCGGGCGCAGGCGCGGCGCGGCGAGATCAACGGTCACAACCGGAGCTGGTACTGCGGGGCTTACTGGTACAATGGTTTTCATGAAGATGGCGTGCGCAGCGCGCTGGACGTGGTCAACGCGATAGCGGCCGGAGAGGGGAACTGAGATGAACAGCTGCCTCTACCACGGCGTGTTACGCCACCGCCGCCTTCAGCCGAAAACCCACGAATTCAGTTACAGCGTCTTTATGGCCTGGCTGGATCTCGATGAACTGCCGCAGCTCTCGTCCGTCGGCGTGCGGCGCAATCGCTTTGCCGCCGCTTCGTTTCACGATGCGGACTACCCGCTCGGTACGCCGCTCAAAGAAAACGTGCTGAGCAGGCTGGAGAGCCTGATCGGGGAACGTCCGGACGGGCGGATCATGCTCCTGACGCAGCTGCGCTATTTCGGCTTTCATTTCAATCCGGTCAACTTTTACTACTGCTACGACGGGAAGGAGACGCTGCGCTGGGTGCTGGCGGAGGTTCGCAACACGCCGTGGAATGAACGTCATTACTATGCCGTTAACGGACAGGATGCGCAGCCGACGGAAAAAGCGTTTCACGTATCCCCCTTTAACCCGATGGACATGATCTACCACTGGCGCTTTAACGACCCGGACAACACGCTACATATGCACATTGAAAATCATCAGGAAGCGAAGGTCTTTGACGCCACGCTGGCCCTGCGCCGGGAGCCTTTGACGCGCCCGGCGCTGCGTTCGCTTTTGGTTCGCGTCCCGCTTATGACCCTGAAAACTGTTTTTGCCATTTACTGGCAGGCGCTGCGCCTGTGGCTCAAGCGCGTGCCGCTGTATAACCATCCCGTCAGCAGGAGTGAACGCTCATGACCGATCCCGTCTTTGCGTTAGAACCCGATATCCCGCGCAACGTCCGCGTCGCGCGCTGGCTGCTGTTTCGTCTGCTAAGCGGCATTCGCGGCGGCTCGCTCACCCTGCGTGAAGGGGCGCAGACCTTCCATTTTGGTGAGTCATCCTCCGCGCTGCATGCGGATGTGCAAATTCTTTCTCCCGGCGTCTACTGGCGCGTGTTAACGGGCGGGAGCCTTGCTGCGGCAGAGGCCTGGATGGATGGCGAATGGGAAACCGCGAACCTGACGCCGCTTCTGGAGCTGCTCGCGCTCAACGGCGAGGTGCTTGGTCGTCTGGAAAACGGCTTCCGTCTGCTCGGCAGGCCGCTGGAGCGGATACGTCACTGGACGCGGCGTAACTCCCGCGCGCAGGCGCGCGAAAATATTGCCGCCCATTACGATCTGGGCAATACCTTTTATGCCCATTTTCTGGATCAAGAGCTGCTCTATTCCAGCGCGCTGTTTACGGCTGACGAGCAGGATCTCACGGCGGCTCAGCGGGCCAAAATGGCGCGCCTGTGTGACCAGCTGGCGCTAAACCCGGGTGACCACCTGCTGGAAATTGGCACCGGCTGGGGCGCGATGGCGGAATACGCGGCCCGTCATTACGGCTGTCGGGTGACCACCACCACGCTGTCGCAGGAGCAATATAGCTGGGCGACCGAGCGGATCGCCCGCGCCGGGTTGCAGGATCGCGTTGAGGTACTGCTCTGCGACTATCGCGACCTCACCGGACAGTACGACAAGCTGGTCTCAATAGAGATGATTGAAGCCGTCGGGCAACGCTATCTGCCCACGTTCTTCCGGACCTGTCAGGCGCGGCTGCGCCCCGGAGGGCGGATGGCGATTCAGGCCATTACCATTCAGGACCAGCGCTATCGCGACTACAGCAAAAGCGTCGATTTTATCCAGCGCTACATTTTTCCCGGCGGCTTCCTGCCGAGCATTACCGCGATGAACGAGCTGATGACGCGCCACACCGATTTCGTGGTGCGCAATCTCTTCGACATGGGGCCGGACTACGCCCGCACGCTGGCCCACTGGCGGCAGCGCTTTGTCCACGCCTGGCAGGAGATTGAAAAGCTCGGCTTCGATGAACGTTTCCGCCGCATGTGGCTGTACTATTTTGGCTACTGCGAAGCCGGGTTTAACGCCCGCACCATCAGCGTGGTGCAGCTGACCGCCGAGCGCGTATGAGACGTCATATTCAGGTCTTCCTGCTGGCCGTCGCGTTCGATCTCTACTGGGCGCTGGTGGTGCTCTTTCGCGAACAGGGCCTGATTATCTGGATCGCTCTGGCGATCCTGGCGTGCCTGCTGTTGCCGCCTGTATACCGTTTTTACGCCATTGGTCTGGCGGCGGCGGGCAGCCTGCTGGATACGCTCTGGGCGCTGACGGGGCTGATTGCCTTCACGAGCAACTCCCTGATGCCGCTCTGGATGGTGGCACTGTGGCTGATGTTCGCCACCGTCTGGACGCAGCTGACGCGCACCACCACGCTACCCGGCTGGCTGCTGACCCTGCTGGCCGCCGTGGGCGGGCCGGTGGCGTACCTGATTGGCGAGCGGCTGGGAGCCATCACATTTCTGGAGCCGACCTTTATCGTCGTGAGCTGGATGGCGCCGGGCTGGCTGGTGTTGATGCTGTTTTTCCACCTGCTGATGGGGAGACAAAAATGAGATCTATGGTTTTGCTGCTTTGGCTGACGCTGGTTGTTCCGGTTGCCCAGGCCGCCGACTGGCTTGCCTGGCGTAAGGTGGGCGACGCCACGCTCACCTGGGGTCCGTTCACGGTCTATACCTCTCAGCTGCGCACCCCGGACGGGCGTTACGGTCGGGATAATCAGGATCAGGCGCTGATTATTACCTATGCGCGGGACATCGATCGCGATGATCTGGTTGAGGCGACCCGCGACCAGTGGCAGGCGCAGGGGATTCTGCAGCGGGAACCCCGAAGCGAAGCCTGGCTGCGGATGCTCCAGTCCCTTTGGCCGGATGTCCGCCCGGGCTCACAGCTGGCGTTTGTCCTCAACGATAAGCAGGGACAGTTCTGGTATCGCGCGTCAGCGGCGCAAACATCTTTTATTCCACTCGGACCACCCCAGTCAGAAGCGTTCAGCACCCGTTTTCTGGCCATCTGGCTCGATCCCCGCACGCAATATCCTGAGCTGCGTCAGCAGTTAATCGGAGGCCAAAAATGAAACGTATCCTGATGATGGCGCTGGCATTCACGATGCTGCTGGCGGGCTGTAGCACTGAAGTGGCCGAGTATCGCCAGCAGGAGCCGCGGCTTGATATCTTCCACTACTTCCAGGGCAAAACCGAAGCGTGGGGGATGGTGCAGGATCGCAGCGGCAAGCAGATCCGCCGCTTTCACGTTGAGATTGCCGGGGACGTTATCGGCGATACGCTGACGCTCAACGAGCACTTCGTTTACGACGACGGCGAGAAGCAGCAGCGGGTCTGGCATATTCGCCGCGTGGGGAACGATCGCTACGAGGGTACGGCAGGGGATATTGAAGGGGTTGCCACGGGACAGTCCGCAGGCAACGCCTTTAACTGGCATTACAGCATGAACGTGAAGGCCAACGGCAGCACCTGGCTACTGAACTTCGACGACTGGATGTACCTGCAGGATGAGACGCATCTGTTTAATAAAACCGAGATGAAGAAGCTGGGCGTCACCGTCGCCACGGTGACGCTGTTCTTTACCCGTAAAGAGTGATGATGTTAGCAGTGAACTATCCCCTCGCCCCTATGGGGAGAGGGTTAGGGTGAGGGGAACATAGGGCGGCTGTGGTCATTCCGTACACTTTATGTTCCTCAATATTTTTTAGCTTCCGGCGCGGGATTTGCTTCCCGAATATATAAAGGCCAGAGCAATCCCCAGGCAAACAACCGCCCCCAGACGGCTCATCGAAAAGGGAATGGCCGCATTGCCCAGCCAGCCAAAGTTATCAATCAACATACTCATGGCGAGCTGGCCGAATATCACCGCCACCGTGGCGACGGCGGTACCGATGCGCTGCACCGCCAGGACCATGATCACAATGTAAGGCACGCCGAACATCGCCCCGAGGAGCTGCCATTTCGGCACGTCCAGCAGCGTGACCGCCTGCTTAGGCTCAAAGAAGAAAATGAGCAGGGCGGTCACCAGCGCGCCGACGGAAAATGTCAGAAACGCGCTTTTGAAAACGCCCACGCTGCTGCCGAGCTGCCCGTTAATCGCGGCCTGAATGCTCAGCGTTGCGCCGCCGCAGACGGCCAGAAGAATCATTATCAGCGTCATATCATCACCCCTGTGCGACCAGAACCAGTGCCGCAATAATAAAAACCAGCGCCACGATACGTTTTGCGTTTATCTTCCTGTGCGGCGTACCCAGCAGGCCAAAGTGGTCAATGATCAGGCTTTTAAAAACCTGACCAGCCAGAATGCCAATCATCGTCAGAGCGATGCCGATGGTCGGCGTGGCGATCGTCAGAATGACCACGTAAACAGGGCCAAGCACGCCGCCGAGCAGCTGCCAGCCGGGCTGGGCGAAAAACGACGGGCTGTTACGCGGGCTGAAAAACAGCATCAGCAGAAACGTCAGCGCGGCGCCGACGCCAAAAATGCTGAACGTCGCCCATAAATCGCCCACTTCTCCCCCTAATGGCCCCAGCAGCCCCGCCTCGACGGAGAGGCCCATCCCGCCGGCAATCACCAGTAAAATCAAAATAAACTGCATTACGCATCCTCCGTTTTCAGGCGAAGAAGATTACGTCGGTAGACCCGTGAGAAAAATGCCATAATGCAGGAAACACCTTTGCAGGAAATGCATTAATGTCAGATGCCGGAAGCATGAACCTTCGCTCACTGCTGCTGTTTATTGCCGTCTATGAAACGCAGAACTTTTCCGTCGTCGCGCGACGAGAAGGAATTTCTGCCTCGCAGGTGTCGCGCATTGTTCATCAGCTTGAGGACGCGCTCGGCCAGCAGCTGTTCTATCGCAATACCCGGGCGGTGATCCCCACGGAAAGCGGGCATCTGTTTATCCGCTATGCCCGGGCGATGGTCGATAACTTCGAAGAGGCGCGTCGGGAGCTGGACGAACGTTCGACCGAACCCTCCGGCACGGTTCGCATAAATGGGCCGGTATTTTTTGGACAGAGACACGTTGCGCCCGGCATGGCTGGTCTGGCCGAGCGTTATCCACGGTTAACCATAGAGCTAACGCTGACCGATGACTTTATCGACCCGCACCGGGACGCCGCCGATCTCATTTTCCGCATCGGCACGCTGACGGATTCGACGTTCCACGCCCGTGTTTTTGGGCAGCAGCGCTACCACCTCGCCGCGTCGCCCGCGTATCTGCGTCAACACGGCATTCCGGCCGACCCGACCGAACTGAGCCAGCACAAATGTCTGGTCTATCGCGGTTCGTCCGGGCCTAACCGCTGGCTCGTGCGTCGCAAAGGGGAGAATTGGGTGCATTATCCCGTCGCGCCGCTGATGACGTCCAATAATGCGGAGTCGCTGCTCATTGCCGCGCTGGGTGGGATGGGGATCGTCCTGTTTCCGGACTGGCTGATTGGCGACAGGCTGAAGCGGGGGGAGCTGGTCGCCCTTATGCCGGAAATGGCGTGCGCCATCAACACGGAGCAACTTAATATTGCGGCGATCTATCCTAACGCACGTCATCCGCCCCTGAACGTCAGGGCGGTGATAGATTATTACGTGGCGTTTTTCGGCACGCCGCTCTACTGGCAAACGTAAGGGATTACGCGCCGAGCTCCTTGCGGATAATCTCTGCGCCGGCGCTGAGTGCTTTCAGCTTGCCGTTAGCCACCTGGCGTGAAAGCGGGGCCATGCCGCAGTTGGTTGACGGGTAAAGCTTGTCGGCATCGACGAACTGCAGCGCTTTACGCAGCGTATCGGCGACTTCCTCCGGTGTTTCAACGGCGTTGGTTGCCACATCAATCGCGCCGACCATCACCTTTTTACCGCGGATCAGCTCCAGCAGATCCATCGGCACGCGGGAGTTGTGGCACTCCAGTGAGATGATGTCGATATTCGAGGTCTGCAGCTTAGGGAAGGCCTCTTCGTACTGGCGCCACTCTGAGCCGAGCGTTTTTTTCCAGTCGGTATTGGCTTTGATGCCGTAGCCGTAGCAGATATGTACCGCGGTTTCGCACTTCAGCCCTTCAATGGCGCGCTCCAGCGCGGCGATACCCCAGTCGTTCACCTCGTCAAAAAAGACGTTAAATGCCGGTTCATCAAACTGGATAATATCCACGCCTGCGGCCTCTAACTCACGCGCTTCCTGATTGAGGATTTTGGCGAATTCCCAGGCCAGCTTTTCGCGGCTTTTATAGTGGGCGTCGTAAAGGGTGTCGATCATGGTCATCGGCCCGGGCAGGGCCCATTTGATCGGCTTGTCCGTGAGCTGACGCAGGTATTTCGCATCGTCCACGAATACCGGTTTCTGACGCGCAACGGCAGAAACCACGGTCGGCACGCTGGCGTCGTAGCGGTTACGAATGCGCACCGTCTGGCGATTTTCAAAATCCACGCCGCTCAGGTGTTCAATAAAGGTGGTGACGAAGTGCTGGCGGGTCTGTTCTCCGTCGCTGACGATATCGATACCCGCGCGGATCTGCTCATCCAGGGACAGGCGCAGCGCGTCCTGTTTACCCGCCAGGAGTTCCTGATCCTGTAATTTCCAGGGTGACCACAGCGTTTCAGGTTGTGCAAGCCAGGTCGGCTTAGGCAGGCTGCCAGCCGTTGAAGTCGGGAGCAATGTTTTCATAATAAAAGACCTTTTTTGATGAATTAAAGCGTGTAGTTATCAGACCACTGCTCAAGAATGTGTTGGTAAGGCTTAATGAAGTATTCTTCGGTAAAGCGACCCTGTTCAATCGCCAGTCGGCTACGCTCTTCCCGGTCATAAACAATTTTGGTTAAGGAGTGATCCTGCTGGTTCAGATCCGGTCGGTAGCACAGTCCCGCCGCCGAGTTTGCGTTATAAATTTCCGGGCGATAGATTTTCTGGAACGTCTCCATCGTGCTGATGGTGGCAATCAGCTCCAGATCGGTGTAGTCACTCAGCAAATCCCCGGTAAAGAAGAACGCGAACGGCGCCACGCTGTTTTCCGGCATGAAATAGCGAACCTTCAGGCCCATCTTCGCGAAGTACTGTTCCGTCAGCGACTCGCCATCCGGCTGATACTCCACGCCCAGCACGGGGTGCTGATTACCGGTGCGGCGATACGTATCTTTGCTGGAGACGCTCAGGCAGATCACCGGACCCTTGCTGAAGTTCTCTTTGTATTCCGGCGAATTCACAAAGTGGCGGAAAATATTGCCGTGCAGTTCGCCAAACTTTTCCGGAATGCTGAAGTGCTGCTGGTTCTTGTTGTGTTCCAGCAGGCGCACGCTGAAATCATAATCCCGCACGTAAGAAGAGAAGTTATTTCCGACGATGCCAGGGATACGCTGGTTGTTTTTCTTGTCGACAATGGTGGTTTGCAGAATCTCAATGGCCGGGAACGGTTTTTCCGCGCCAATGTTCAAATCGACAGAGATAATTTCCAGCTCAACCGCGTAACGATCGGCGTTTGGGTTATCCCAGCGCGCCAGGGCGTTAAAGCGGTTGTTGATCATCACCAGCGTATTGCGCAGGTTTTCCTGACGCTTTTCCCCGCGCGCCAGGTTGGCAAAGTTGGTGGTCGTACGCGTATTTTCTGACGGGTTGTAATTCTCATCGAAGCAACTGCGCTTAAGGGTATATGTGAAAGCTTTGCTCATTGTGGTTATGCATCCTAAGTTCATGTTGCTAAGAAGTTACCAATGCATAATTTATGCCTGAGCCCGCGGCGCAGGGGAAGTGACTTAATTTCAATGCAACATGAGCGAAGTTCATGAACAGTGTTGCGCACATGCCAGGATAGGAAGAGTAAGGGGCATCGCGCCCCTTAGCGTTATGCTGTAGGACGTTCGTTCCAGGCGTCACTGTGCATGATGTTGCCGTCGACAATGCGCCAGGTGATTTTTTCGTACTGCAGACTTACGCTTTCAACATGGTTCATTTTATTGTTGGCAGCGATCTTCACGTTCGGCACGCTGCAGTTAACACCCGTAACCTTTACGTTCTCCATCAAGACGGTGTAATAACAGACTTCCTGTCCGGCATCATTGATATGATAGAACTTTATTTCAGCGCTTTTAAGCGCCTGACCGGTAGATGCTGCTTTATAGAGATAGGGCGTGGAGATATCAACTTCCTTTTCAATCCGCATGGATGAGTGTTGACGCGTGCCGGTGATCTTGCCGTTAGCGCTGTCTACCGGTAGGTTTAGGCCATGACTCAGCCCTATGATCTCAATGCTACCTTCACGGTCCTGAACATCAACGGAACCTTTAATATCTGCTCCACCATCGTCTTTTAGCCACATGTAGGGAGGAATTGGCATTCTTTATTTCCTTATTTTCTTGAGTAGCAGTGTTGTTAAGCGATAAATAACCGTGGCGAGGGTCAGTACAATTAAAATATCGATATTGGTATATGTGTCATATATTGTTTCAGCATTCACGTCGCCATAAATAAAATCACATATAGATGAGGCCACGTCATGATCAAGATAGCGTTCAGCGGGTCCCAATATGCGGCCTACTATAATGCTGATGCATAGAAACCAGACCGTTTTGAATAGCCTGATGCCCCATTTACGGACAAGTGTTGATGTAGCCACTTTCAATCACCTCAACCCAGCCGCGTGCCATCAGTGAACGCATACAGGGAACCTGAATAAGTTCCGTACTCATCAGAGCATTGCGGATCAATGCGTAATCAGAATCATGGGCAATCGTGATACATCCCTCAGATAGCGTACCCGGATGCAGCCGAAACAAACCCCGATAGACGTTATCAATCCAGGTGCCATCATCGATACCCCAGTCATCCTTGTATAAAGCAAACCACTCATCGCGGCCAAATTCTGCCCCGGATCTAACCTTGTTCCACCGATCCTGAACCTTCGCTTTTAACCCTGAAAAGAAACCTCCAGTCCCTCTGTCAACAATCCAGTATTTCCCAGGGGGAATTGGACCTGAGCCTTTAACAGCACCACATAATCCATTGTTTCTGTAAATTCCCTGCCCGGAATGGGCCATAAACACGCCACCGCCGTGCAGGTTAAAAGGCGCATAGTCAGCATCGTTAAGCAGCATTGTTCCTTTTAAGGCCATATTTTTTCCTTACTCTTTTAATAAGAGAAAAGCAGCCTACGCCTGAAGCGGGTACAGATATTCAACTCACATCATATTTATGAGTTGCTGATTTTTTTTAAGAAAATGACCTGACATTTTTTAATCAGTCTTGCGGCCGTAACGTTAGTAAACGCTGAATAAAGAATAAACAAAGCTCAGGCGACAAAGCGCCATGCCTACTTCTCTGGCACAGGCTCCGCAATTCCCGCTATAATCCCCAAAATTTCCAATCGGTTTAGAAACAATCATGACAAAACTCACCTTACAAGAGCAGATGCTGAAAGCGGGCCTGGTCAGCAGCAAAAAAGCGGCGAAAGTGCAGCGCACGGCAAAGAAATCACGCGTTCAGGCGCGCGAGGCTCGGGAAGCGGTAGAAGAGAACAAGAAAGCGCAGATCGAGCGCGACAAGCTGCTGAGCGAGCAGCAGAAGCAGGCCGTGCTGGCGAAAGAGTTTAAGGCGCAGGTGAAGCAACTGATTGAGATGAACCGCATCACCGTGGCGAAAGGCAACATCACCTTTAACTTCACCGACGGCAATCTGATCAAAAAAATCGACGTCGACAAGCAAACTCAGGCTCAGCTGATCAACGGCCGTCTGGCGATTGCCCGTCTGGTCATCAACGCCAGCGGCGACTGTGAATACGCGATTATTCCGGCGGTGGTGGCCGATAAAATTGCCCAGCGCGATGCCGACAGCATCGTGTTAAACAGCGCGCTCAGCCAGGAAGAGCAGGACGAAGACGATCCGTACGCGGACTTCAAAATCCCTGACGATTTGATGTGGTAAACCGCATTCAGAACGGGGCGGCGTGACGGGCGTTAACCGGCTCTCCGCTCACGGGATGAATAAAATTCAACTCGCTTGCATGCAGCATCAGCCGGGGCGTTTCCTCAGCCCCCAGCGCTTCAAGACCGCCATACAGGTCGCAGCCCAGAATCGGGTGCCCCAGCTGCTGGCAGTGAATACGCAGCTGATGGGTTCGCCCGGTCTCCGGCGTCAGTATCACCCGCGTTAACGGCAGTCCCGTACCCTGATAAAAACGTTCCACGACCCGATAGCGGGAGCGGGCGGGTTTTCCGTTGATGGCGCAAATCGACATCAGCGGAAACAGCGCCGGGTCTTTGGCAATCGGCGCGTCTATTATTCCCTCGTCGTTTTCCACATGGCCGCAAAGCAGGGCGCTGTAGACCTTCTCCACGCTGCGCTGGCTGAACTGCTGGCACAGCGCCGCGTTGATGGCCTTATTGCGCGCAACCACCATTAGCCCGGACGTGCCGAAATCCAGACGGTGTACCAGCGTGCAGCCGGGGAACGTCTGGACCAGACGATAATGGACGGAATCAAGGTTTTGCGGATTTTTGCCCGAGAGGCTGAGCAGACCGGAAGGCTTATCGATCAGCAGCAGATGTTCATCCTGCCAGAGGATCTGAATGTCGTCGTGACACGGTGGGGCAATAAAAGAATCAATAATCGCAGACATCAGGCCGCCCGGCTGGAGAGTGGGAACGGATGATAACGAAATGCGGGGAAAAGAAAAACCCTCCCACCAGGCGGTGAGAGGGTGAAGTCTTAGGCTGCTACCAGGCTGTCGATAGCGGCTTTCGCATCGGTCTGCGCTTTGGTCGCCACTTCCGGACCGTAAGCGATACCTTCAGCGAACACGAAGTTCACGTCAGTGATGCCGATGAAGCCCAGGAACAGGCTCAGGTACGGCGCAACCAGGTCGGTTGGGGTGTCTTTATGGATACCGCCACGGCTGGTCAGTACGATCGCACGCTTGCCTTTCACCAGACCTTCAGGGCCGTTCTCGGTGTAACGGAAGGTTACGCCAGCGCGCGCCACCAGGTCGAAGTAGTTCTTCAGCTGGGTAGGGATGTTGAAGTTGTACATTGGGGCGTTGATGACGATAACGTCGTGCGCCTGCAGCTCAGCAATCAGCTCGTCGGACAGGGCCAGGGCTTCCTGCTGACGTGGAGACAGCGGTGCATCGCTTGGGCGCAGCGCGCCAACCAGCTCGCCGTCCAGCACAGGAATTGGGTTTGCAGCCAGGTCACGCACGGTGATTTCGTCAGCGGAATGCTGTTCACGCCACTGTTCAACGAAGTAATCAGACAGCTGACCAGACTGAGAGTACCCTGCCAGAATACTGGATTTCAAAACTAATACTTTGCTCATGGGTGATTCCTGTTTTTGCATTTGATTGAAGGGGGTTGCCCCGTTGCTTGTTGACACTCTATTCACAATCCTGCCATAGAGATAGCGCAATATATCGAAGCCTATGTTCGAATTTTTTGAATAAGGCGCGAAAGGCGTCATTGTGGTACTCTATAGCAATCATTAAAAAGAGAGTTTATCAGGGCGTGTAGTGCCCTTTAACGCTATGACAGAACAACAAAAATTGACCTTCCCGATGCTCCTGCAACAGCTCGATTCTCTGATGCTGCGCGACAAACAGCGCTTCGCCCGCCGTCTGCACGGCGTGAAGAAGGTTAAAAATCCTGATGCACAACAGGCCATTTACCAGGAGATGGCGAAAGAGATTGAACAGGCAGCAGGGAAAGTTGTGCTGCGCGAAGCCGCACGTCCGGCAATTACCTACCCGGAAAACCTGCCCGTTAGCCAGAAAAAACAGGACATCCTTGAGGCCGTCCGCGACCACCAGGTGGTGATTGTGGCGGGGGAAACCGGCTCGGGGAAAACCACCCAGCTGCCGAAGATCTGTATGGAGCTGGGACGCGGGCTAAAAGGGCTGATAGGCCACACCCAGCCGCGTCGACTGGCGGCGCGCACCGTGGCGAACCGTATTGCCGAAGAGCTGCAGACGGAGCCGGGCGGCTGCATCGGTTACAAGGTGCGATTCAGCGACCACGTTAGCGATAACACCATGGTCAAGCTGATGACCGACGGTATTCTGCTGGCGGAAATCCAGCAGGATCGCCTGCTGATGCAGTACGACACCATCATCATTGACGAAGCGCACGAGCGCAGCCTGAACATCGACTTCCTGCTCGGCTACCTGAAAGAGCTGCTGCCGCGTCGCCCGGATCTGAAAATCATCATCACCTCCGCGACCATCGACCCTGAGCGCTTCTCAAAGCATTTCTACAATGCGCCGATTATCGAGGTGTCAGGACGCACGTATCCGGTGGAAGTGCGCTATCGCCCGATTGTGGAAGAGGCGGATGATACCGAGCGCGATCAGCTCCAGGCTATCTTCGACGCCGTTGACGAGCTGGGCAACGAAAGCGCGGGCGACATTCTGATCTTCATGAGCGGCGAACGCGAAATCCGCGACACCGCCGATGCGCTCAGCAAGCGCGACCTGCGCCACACGGAGATCCTGCCGCTTTACGCGCGCCTTTCGAACAGCGAGCAGAACCGCGTATTCCAGCCGCACGGCGGGCGACGCATCGTTCTGGCGACCAACGTGGCGGAAACCTCGCTGACCGTTCCGGGAATTAAATACGTGATCGACCCGGGCACGGCGCGCATCAGCCGCTACAGCTACCGCACGAAGGTCCAGCGGCTGCCGATTGAGCCGGTCTCCCAGGCTTCCGCTAACCAGCGTAAGGGCCGCTGCGGCCGCGTGTCGGAAGGGATCTGTATTCGTCTCTATTCCGAAGATGATTTCCTGTCGCGCCCGGAGTTTACCGACCCGGAAATTCTGCGCACCAACCTGGCGTCCGTTATCCTGCAGATGACCGCGCTGGGGCTGGGCGACATCGCCGCGTTCCCGTTTGTCGAAGCGCCGGACAAACGCAACATTCAGGACGGCGTGCGTCTGCTGGAAGAGCTCGGCGCCATTACCACCGACGAGCAGGCGACGGTCTACAAGCTGACGCCGCTGGGCCGCCAGCTCAGCCAGCTGCCGGTGGATCCGCGTCTGGCCCGTATGGTGCTGGAAGCGCAAAAGCACGGCTGCGTGCGCGAGGCGATGATCATTACCTCGGCGCTCTCCATTCAGGACCCGCGCGAGCGTCCGATGGACAAACAGCAGGCGTCTGACGAAAAGCATCGTCGCTTCCACGACAAAGAGTCCGACTTCCTCGCCTTCGTAAACCTGTGGAACTATCTCGGCGAGCAGCAGAAAGCGCTCTCCTCGAACCAGTTCCGCCGTCAGTGCCGCGTGGATTTCCTCAACTACCTGCGCGTGCGCGAGTGGCAGGATATCTACACCCAGCTGCGCCAGGTGGTGAAAGAGCTGGGCATTCCGGTCAACAGCGAGCCGGCGGAGTACCGCGAGATTCATATCGCGCTGCTGACCGGCCTGCTGTCCCACATTGGGATGAAGGACGCCGAAAAGCAGGAGTATACCGGCGCGCGTAACGCCCGTTTCTCCATCTTCCCCGGTTCCGGCCTGTTCAAAAAGCCGCCGAAATGGACCATGGTCGCGGAGCTGGTGGAAACCAGCCGCCTGTGGGGGCGCATTGCCGCGCGTATCGATCCGGAATGGGTGGAGCCGGTGGCTCAGCACCTGCTGAAACGCTCGTACAGCGAACCGCACTGGGAGCGCGCGCAGGGCGCGGTGATGGCGACCGAGAAGGTGACCGTTTACGGCCTGCCGGTGGTTGCCGCGCGGAAGGTCAACTACAGCCAGATTGACCCGGCGCTCAGCCGCGAGCTGTTTATCCGCCACGCGCTGGTGGAGGGAGACTGGCAGACGCGCCACGCCTTCTTCCGCGAAAACCTGAAGCTGCGCGCGGAAGTGGAGGAGCTTGAGCACAAGTCCCGCCGCCGCGACATTCTGGTGGACGATGAGGCGCTGTTTGAGTTTTACGACCAGCGCATCAGCCACGATGTCATCTCCGCCCGCCACTTCGACAGCTGGTGGAAGAAGGCCAGCAAAGAGACGCCGGACCTGCTCAACTTCGAAAAGAGCATGCTGATTAAAGAAGGGGCGGAGTCGGTCAGCAAGCTCGACTACCCGAACTTCTGGCATCAGGGCAACCTCAAGCTGCGCCTGACGTATCAGTTTGAACCGGGTGCCGACGCGGATGGTGTGACCGTTCATATTCCGCTGCCGCTGCTAAACCAGGTCGATGAGGGCGGGTTTGAATGGCAAATCCCCGGCCTGCGCCGCGAGCTGGTGATTGCGCTGATTAAATCCCTGCCGAAACCGGTGCGCCGTAACTTTGTGCCTGCGCCAAACTATGCGGAAGCCTTTTTAGGCCGCGTCACGCCGCTGGAGCTGCCGCTGCTGGACGCGCTCGAGCGTGAGTTCCGACGCATGACCGGCACCACCATCGACCGCGAAGACTGGAACTGGGATCAGGTGCCCGATCACCTGAAAATCAGCTTCCGCGTGGTGGATGATAAAAACAAAAAGCTGCTGGAAGGGCGTTCGCTGAGCGAGCTGAAAGAGGCGCTGAAAGGCAAAGTTCAGGAAACGCTGTCTGCGGTGGCGGACGACGGTATCGAGCAGAGCGGGCTGCATATCTGGAGCTTTGGTCAGCTTCCGGAAAGCTACGAACAGAAGCGCGGTAACTATAAGGTCAAAGCCTGGCCTGCGCTGGTGGACGAGCGCGACAGCGTGGCGATCAAACTGTTTGATAATCCGCAGGAACAGCAGCAGATGATGTGGCGCGGGTTGCGTCGCCTGCTGCTGCTCAACATCCCGTCGCCGATCAAGTATCTGCACGAGAAGCTGCCGAACAAGGCCAAGCTCGGGCTGTACTTTAACCCGTACGGCAAGGTGCTGGATCTGATTGACGACTGCATCTCCTGCGGCGTGGACAAGCTAATCCACGAGGCGGGCGGTCCGGTCTGGACGGAAGAGGGCTTTGCTCAGCTCCATGAAAAGGTGCGCGCGGAGCTGAACGACACCGTGGTGGAGATTGCCAAACAGGTCGAGCAGATCCTTACCGCCGTGTTCAATATTAACAAGCGCCTGAAGGGGCGCGTGGATATGACCATGGCGCTGGGGCTCTCGGACGTGAAGGCGCAGATGGCGGGGCTGGTCTATCGCGGCTTCGTGACCGGCAACGGCTTTAAGCGTCTGGGCGATACGCTGCGCTATCTTCAGGCGATTGAAAAACGTCTGGAAAAAATGGCTATCGACCCGCACCGCGATCGCGCGCAGATGCTGAAAGTGGAGAGCGTTCAGCAGGCGTGGCAGCAGTGGCTAAACAAGCTGCCGCCGGCGCGCCGCGAAGATGAAGACGTTCAGGCGATCCGGTGGATGATAGAGGAGCTGCGCGTCAGCTTCTTTGCCCAGCAGCTCGGTACGCCTTATCCGATTTCGGATAAGCGTATTCTGCAGGCGATGGAGCAGATTTCCGGTTAAAACCCTTGCCCGGTTTTCTCCCTCTTTCTGTGGATTGAGGAATCCCCAGTAATGATTAAACAGAAGCTATAACGTTGTTTCAGAAAGATTGAAGACTTACAGCGACGCCCTGGTCCGGCTGTAAATCGCTGAGGCGTTTCCTGCAGGCCGAGAGGGGGGGCGTCCGTGCTGGCATTATTTTGTGGGGATTCCTCAGCCCTGTGGGAGAGGGTTGGGGTGAGGGCACCAGGTCGCACAATTTTCATCCGTTCACGATTGCCAGCGTAACCCCATCCCATCCCTTAACCCCCACCGTTTGCAGCGCGGTGGCGGTTAGGCGCGGGTTATCCCCAATAATTTCGATAAAACGCCGCACGCCCAGCACGCGCGCGTCGTCGCTTTGCCCGTTAATCACTTCGCCATCGCGCACTACGTTATCGCCAATGATTATCGTGCCGGGACGTGAATAGTGCAGCGCCCACTCCAGATAGCCGGGATTGTTTGGCTTATCGGCATCGATAAAGATCAGGTCGAACGCCGGAACGTCACCGAAATTCTCCAGCGAGCTCAGCGCCGGGCCTTCAATTAGTTCAATGCGATCGCTTAGCCCCGCGAGGTGAATATTCTGGCGGGCCACATCGGCATGCGTCGGGTCAGCCTCGAGCGTAACCAGCTTTCCGTCCGGTGGCAGGGCGCGCGCCATCCAGATTGAGCTATAGGCGCCCAGCGTCCCGATCTCAAGAATGCGTCTTGCCTGGGTCATACGCACGAACAGCGCCAGCAGTTGCCCCTGATTGGCCGCAACATCGTGTTCGGGTAGCCCGGCGCGTTTGTTGTTTTCCAGCACCTGACTCAGCACGTCATCGTCAGGGATCAGCGAAGAAATCATGTAATTATCTACTGCAGACCATTGTTGTTGCATAGATTGACTCCTTGGATTTTTCTCCCTCTCCCTGTGGGAGAGGGTCGGGGTGAGGGCATCAGCGCGCAAGGCGGTTCACACGCTCTTCCAGCCGCCGCCCAGCGCCCTGTACAGATCGATCTGCGCCAGCAGCAGGTTATTTTTCACCTGCACCACGCTGGTCTGCACCGAGTACAGCGTGCGCTGCGCGTCCAGCACGTCCAGATAGGAGGAGTAGCCGTTGCGATTGCGGTTCTGCGCAATGCGCAGCGTCTCCTGCGCTACATTCTGCTGGGCAAGCAGCTCGGTCAGCTGTTCCTGATAGCGCGTAATAGCATCAAGGCTGTTGTTCACTTCGGCAAACGCGTTACGCACGGTTTTTTCATAGGCGTACAGCGCCTGGTTACGCTGGGACTGGGAAATATCCACCTGCGCATTCAGCGCCTGGCGGTTCAGCAGCGGGGCAAGAATACTGCCCCCGACGCTCCAGAGCTGAAGCGGGTTGTCCAGCAGGCCGGACAGGGTGCGATCCTGGACTGATCCGGTCGCGGTCAGGTTGATCGACGGCAGCAGGCTCGCGCGCGACGCGGCAAGCGAGGCGTCCGCCGCAACCAGCTGGCGTTCGGCCTGAACGATATCCGGCCGACGGTTCAGGAGCGTAGAAGGCAGCTGTGACGGCAGCGTCAGCGGCGTTAGCGTCTCAAAGCTCTCGCTGCGCGCTACCGCGCCGGGATTGCTTCCCAGCAGCAGGCTCAAGGCGTTCTCCTGCTGTGCAATCTGATGCTGCAGCACGGGAACCTGCGCTCGCGTTGAGCGGAGTTCGGAATCCGACTGCATCAGCTCCAGACGCGAGCTGTAGCCCGTCTCAAACTGACGTTTCGCGAGGTTAAATGCCTCTTCGCGCGATTTCAGCGTGGATTCGGTCACGCGCAGCTGTTCGTCAAGCGAGAGCAGGGTGACATACCCGGACGCAACGGAAGACGCGACGGTCAAATCCGCGGCGGCAGCGGCGGCCTTTTGCGCCTCCAGCGAGGCTTCGGCGGCATTGGCCGTGCTGCGGTTGACGCCCCAGATATCCACGTCATAGCTTGCCGTCAGGCTACCTCTGTACAGCGTGCCGTAGACCGGCAGCCCGGTCGCGGCGGATTGCGAACGGGCGCGCGTCCCCGTTACGCTCGCGTCAAGCGACGGAAACAGGCTGCCGTCGGCCGCAAAGACCCGCGCCTGATACTCGTTAATTCGCTCGCGGGCGATCAGCACGTCGCTGTTGTTCTTTAGCGCCCGATCCACGTAGCGGTTGAGGTTGTTGTCATGGAAATTGCGCCACCAGAGCTGTTCCGCCGGGCTGGCAGGACCGGAATCGGCGCGCCACTGCGCAGGGATTTGCAGCGTCGACTGCGCCGGTTTTACGTCGACGGACTGGCATCCGGCCAGCGTCACCGCCAGCACCAGACCGGCTATCGGGCGAAGGGTCATTGTTTGCCCTCCCGCGTATCAATGGTCACCTGCACCGACATGCCTGGACGCAGCAGGGCGGACTCCTCAGGCTTGCCGAGCACCTCGATGCGCACCGGAATACGCTGGGCGATTTTGACAAAGTTGCCGGTGGCGTTGTCCGGCGTGATGGCGCTGAATTCAACTCCGGTTGCCGGCGAGATGCTCTCCACGCGGCCCTGATACGCTTTGTTGTTCAGGGCATCGACGGTGAATTTTACCGGCTGGCCGACGCGCAGCTCCGCCAGCTGCGTCTCTTTGATATTGGCGATCACCCAGTGCTGCGGAGGCACAAGGGTGGTGAGATGGGTCCCGGCGGTCACGTACGCCCCGAGACGCACGGCAATCTGGCCGAGCTGGCCGTCGCGCGGGGCGATGATGCGGGTGTTTTGCAGGTCAATTTGCGCCAGCTCCAGCGCCGCTTTCGCATTGTCGACATCCGCCTCCAGCGCGCCGCGGTTCACAATTACCGTCTGCAGATCCTGACGCGACATCTCAAGCGCGGCTTTGGCCTGCTCGATGTCGGCGCTGCCCTGGGCCGCGCTGGCCAGCGCCGCGTCGCGTTCGCGAATGGAAAGCGAGCCGTCAGCCGTCAGCTCTTTCACCCGTTTTAAATCCGCCTGGGTTTTCAGGCTCTGGGCACGGGCATTTTTCAGCGCGGCGTCGTTTTTGGCGATCGTCGCTTCGGCGCTTTTACGCTGCTGCAGGTTGTTATTGAGCGCGGCAATTTTCATCGCCAGCTGTGCCTCGGCCTGATGCACGCGCTGACGATAGATACGGTCATCAATCTGCAGCAGCAGGTCGCCTTTTTTAACCTGCACAAAGTCCTGAACCTTCACCTCGGTGATATAGCCATTCACCTGGGGACTGATGAACGTCGTCTGACCGCGCACGTAGGCGTTGTCGGTAAACTGCGCGTGGCGGGTGAACGGCGGCAGCTGCCACGCATAAAGGATCACCAGCACGCCGACAATACCGATGGCAGCGGCGGTGAAAACGGAAACAATGCGCACATTTTTGCGGGTGTTGGCCTGCTCTTTGGCGGCATCCTGCTGACTCATAAACTCTCCAGAACTCTTTCAATTATTTGTTGCCGGTGGCGTTTTTAAGCGCCATACGGGCAGTGATGCGCAGGCGCAGCAAGCGCCATAAAATCCAGACCAGCGTGGCGGCAGCGATGCCCGCCGTCAGCAGATAAGTATCGTTGTAAGCCAGGATATTCGCCTCAAGCGTCGTCACCGTTTGCAGCTGCGTTATCGCCTGCGTTCCCAGCAGCGAACTGTCGCCAATCAGGCTCCGGTACATCTGGGTGTAAAGCTGGATACGCTCGTTGACCAGCGGATTGAGCGTGGTGAGCTGGTCCGCCAGCAGGCTGGAGTGGTACTTCTCGCGCCAGGTCTGGAAGGTGCCGAGGATCGCGGAGCCCAGCAGGCCGCCGAGGTTCTGGCTCATGCCGAACATCACCGAGAAGCTGACCAGGTTGCGCGGGTCGGCGATCACCCCGCCAATGGCGGCCAGCATGGCGGGTGCCAGGAAGAAGGCGCTGCCGAAGCCCAGCAGAAACTGGCTTAGCATCAGCTGATCCGGCCGGGTCAGGTTGTTGGACTGGCTGTCCAGCAGCGAGGCAACAATCATCAGCGCCAGGGAGGTGATAATCGGCCACGCCAGTTTGGTCGGCTTAATCGTGAGGCAGCTGGTGACAATCCCGCAGACGATCCCTGCGAAAATGGACCACGCCAGGTGGGTCATCTGCTCGTTCTGCAACCCCACGTACTGCAGCCAGCCGATGACCCCGGTGTTTTGCTCTGCCAGCACGATACGGATCAGCAGCATGATGAGCCCCAGACGGACGATGCTGCCGCTCGACAGCCAGCGGGTGTTCAGCAGCGGGTTGGCGCGGTTATGTTCAAAGACGATGGCAGCCACAATTAGCACCAGCGATAGCGCCAGCGACCAGCCGATCCACGGCGCCTCGAACCACCAGTCAAGGCGGCCCAACGAGAGCACGGCGCAGAGCAGGGCCATTCCGGGGGCCATTAAAAAGAAGGTGATGAAGTCTTTCTTCTCAAAGACCTTGCGCCTGTCGCCCGGCGGCAGTTTTAAGGCTATTACGCAGGCCAGGGAGATCAGCGCCAGCCCCAGCTCGAAGAAATAGAGCCCGCGCCACTCGTCCAGCTGCAGCAGTTCGGTGGAAAACAGGCGGGCCAGAGGAATGGCGAGCGACGACCCGGTAATCCCGATGGTGAGCGCCTTCAGGCGGTGCTTCGCAGGCCAGGCCTGGATCTGATAGTAAATCCCCAGCGAGCTGAGCGCGGCGGCCACCATGCCGTGCGCGGCGCGAACCATCAGCGCCGAGCTGAGGTCGTTCACAAACAGATGGAAGAAGGTGACCAGCACGTACAGCACCAGAAACCCTTCCGTAAAGGCGCGCAGACCGTACTGCTGGCGGAACTTGACCAGCAGCAGGTTGATAGAGATGTTGGTCATGACGTAGACCGCAGGCAGCCAGGCGATTTCGGTCGACCAGGCCCCGAAGGTCCCCTGCAGGTTTTGCAGGTTGGCGGTCACCACCGCATTTCCCAGCGCTCCCGTCAGGCACACTAGCAGGCCAACGACGCCGTAGGCAATCCGTTTTGGCGTACTGTGCTCGGGTGTGGAAGGCGAACCCAGCAGGGCGGGTTTCTCATGTGGCTGCCACTCGCGAGGAGCATAAGGGTCGCGTTCGGGCAGGCGCATAACGTCGTTTACCTTAGAAATAATTGAATAATTAGCGGGCTAGCGATTCTACGTCTGCCGCAAATGATAATTCAAGTGAATATGATTTACGCATGTTAATCAAATGTAGAAGGGAAGTTTAAGGAAAAAGAGCGGCCCGAGAGTCGGGCCGACAACGATCAGAGATGTTCGGGCTGTGCCTGCAGAAGGGTCGTTCGCTTGACGCGGCTGGCGCAGAAAATCGCGATTAATGAAATGACCACCGTGACGGCAAGATACCAGGCCACCGGAACCCAGTCGCCGTCATATTTTGCCAGCAGTCCGGTGGCAATCAGCGGCGCGGTACCGCCTGCCAGCGCGGCACCCAGCTGATAACCGAGAGTAATGCCGGTGTAGCGTACGTTTGCACTAAAAATTTCAGAGCACAGCGTGCCGAGTACCGCCGTTACCGGTGCCCACAGCACGCCAAAGGCGATGACCGTCGCAAGCACAATGCCCCAGGTTGTTCCGGTATTGAGCAGCATAAACCACGGCACGATAAACAAACCCAGGATGAAGACGCTCGCGGCATACATGCGTTGACGGCCAATTTTATCCGAGAGCAGCCCCATTAACGGGATCATCACCGTGGCCACCAGGGCTCCCAGCGTCACGGCTTCCAGCGCCTGAGATTTTTGATACGTCAGCGTCGTGGTGGCATAGCTCACGACAAACGTCGAGAAGATATAGAACGGCGCGGTTTCTACCACCTTCAGACCGGCGGCAATCAGCACTTCGCGCCAGTGATGTTTCAGGGTATCGCGCAGAGGCGCTTTCGCCACCTGGCCCGATTGTTTTACCTTCTTGAAATCAGGCGTCTCGTCGATGTCCTTACGGATCCACAGGCCGAGCAACACCAGAACCGAACTCAGCAGGAACGGAATGCGCCAGCCCCAGGAGAGGAAATCTTCCTCGCTGAACAGCGTCATCAGCGAGACGATAAAGGTCGCCATCAGCATGCCGATGGTCACGCCCGCCTGCGGAATGCTGCCGAAGAAGCCTTTACGTTTTTCGGGCGCGTATTCGTAGGCCAGCAGCAGCGCGCCGCCCCATTCACCGCCTATGCCCATCCCCTGAATGATACGCATCAGGATCAGCAGAGCGGGCGCCCACAGGCCAATCATTTCATACGTGGGCAGCAGGCCGATCATGACGGTTGCACCTCCCATCAAAGAGAGGGTCAGTACGAGCGTTTTTTTACGGCCGATACGGTCGCCGATATGGGCGAAAAGTACCCCGCCAATGGGGCGAATAAAAAAGGTTAATGAGAAAGAGAGATACGAGAGGATGAGCCCGATCACCGGGTCGACCATCGGGAAAAAGATCTTATTGAAGACCAGCGCGGCCGCCGTACCGTAGAGAAAATAGTCAAACCATTCAATGGCGCTCCCGGTAAGGCTGGCGATTAACACCTTCTTATTTTTTCGAAATACCGTCGTCGTACTTTCATGTTCTGTCATGACCTGAAACCCCGCCACGTTGATGATGTATGAGGTGTCACCTGGCGCGCTTCAGGTGCAACCTGCGATGATGAAAAAGGTTGTGAAATTGTTAAGCAACTTAGGGTTGAATGTTGTATTTGGCAAGCTAACGGGGGATGAAACTGGTCAGATCACGGTGAAATAAGCAGCGCTGGGTGCTTTTGCAGAGAGCATGTGCGACAGGATGTTTTGTATGATGGAAAACCAAAAGCATAATATGCAGGTGCAACCCGATTGTTTTTGGATGTTTCTGGTTATTTCAGAAAAATGACAATTTGGGCGATAAAACAACGTCTGATTTCAGAGCCCGCCTCTGCGTTATCGGTAAGAAGCCGCTACCCTGAAGAGACATAAATGAGGAGTTCACCATGGTTCAGCCCCATTTTCCCATCCTGCCGGATGCCACCCTGGCGGCCATCAATACTGTCGGTGAATGGCTGGCGCAGGACGACCTGAGCGACAGCCGCCTGCACCCGGACGTCGATGCGGTGATCCTGGCAGGGAACGCGGTGATCCCGACCATTGAGGCGGCCTGCCGTATTGCCGCGCAGAGAGAAATCCCGCTCCTGATTAGCGGCGGTATTGGTCATTCAACCGCGTTTTTATATTCAGCTATCGGCAGTCATCCGCGTTATCACACCTTACAAGTCGAAGGGCGGGCCGAAGCGAGCATTCTTGCCGACATTGCGCGGGAGTTCTGGCAGATCCCCGATGCGCGCCTGTGGATTGAAGATCGCTCCACCAACTGCGGTGAGAATGCGCGTTTTAGCTGGAATATGCTGAAACAGCATCAGCGCGCGATCGGGCGGGTGCTGGTGGTGCAGGACCCGACGATGCAGCGCCGAACGATGGCGACATTTGCCCGCGTTTGTCGGGATGAGCCCGTATCACCGCAGTGGATAAGCCATCCCGGGTTTACGCCAACGCTGCACAATGGCAAAGAGGGCCTTGAATTTAGCGCGGGCAATAGCGGACTGTGGCCCGTTGACCGCTACCTTTCACTGGTTCTGGGGGAGCTGCCGCGTTTGTATGATGACGTTAACGGCTATGGTCCGGCCGGGCGGGATTTTATCGCGCACGTTGAATTCCCTGAGGCGGTGATTGCCGCGTGGAAACAGCTGCAGCAGGATCCGGTCCTCGCGGATGCGTTGTCCAGGCGCTCGATTTAAGGGTGTAATCAGAAGCGATAACAACCGCTTCAGAATAACCTTTGGCTTACAGCAATGTCCTGGTCCGGCTGTATATCGCCGAAGCGTTTCCGTAAGGCCGGGGCGAGGCGCAGGGATGCGCCGAGAGGGCGTGGCCTGCAGGGATGCAGGCTCATGCCCGACCCGATAGCCTGAAGGAATAAGCTGAGGGTACCGCGAAGCGGCGATTTACCGCCGGGAGCCCGGGTTGCCAGGGTGGTGGCGATTGAGCCACCCTGGCACGTTCACCGGTTATGTCGTTAAAGAGTAGCAAGGAACATAAAGTGAACGGAATGACCACCACACCGGTATGTTCCCCTCACCCTAACCCTCTCCCACAGGGAGAGGGGATGCTTCACTGCTCATATTAGCCCTGAATAAAGGCATAGAATTACAGCGCCGCAAACTTATCCAGCGTCCGCACCAGCTGCGTCACGAAACCGTACTCGTTGTCATACCACGCTACCGCTTTCACCAGCTGTAGCTCTCCCGCTTCTGACACCTCCGTCTGCGTGGCGTCAAACACCGAACCGTAATGCGAGCCAATCACATCGGACGAGACAATCTCTTCGTCGGTATACCCGAACGATTTATTGCCCTGCGTCGCCTTTTTCAGCGCGGCGTTGATCTCCTCAACGGTGACTTTCTTGCCCAGAATCGCCACCAGTTCGGTGACCGAACCCGTTTTTACCGGCACGCGCTGCGCGTGGCCCTTGAGCTTACCGCTGAGCGCCGGGATCACCAGACCGATAGCCTTTGCGGCACCGGTGGTATGGGGAATGATATTCTCTGCCGCCGCCCGAGAGGCGCGAAGGTCTTTCCCGCGCGGGCCATCCACCAGCGCCTGCGTACCGGTATAGGCGTGAATGGTGGTCATGGTGCCCACTTTTATTTCAAACGCATCGTTCAGGGCTTTCGCCAGCGGGGCGAGGCAGTTGGTGGTGCAGGATGCGACGGAAATAATGGTGTCACTGGCGTCAATGGTGTCGTCATTCACGCTGTAGACGATGGTTTTCATGTCACCCGCAGGGGCTGAGATCAGCACTTTCTTCGCGCCGGCGTCCAGGTGCGCCCGTGATTTCTCTTCAGAGGTATAAAAACCGGTGCACTCCACGACGATATCCACGCCTGCGGCTTTCCACGGAATGTGCTTCGCCTCTTTTTCGGCGTACACCGCAATGGTTTTACCGTCCACAATCAGCGCATCCTCGGTGAAATCGACGCTCCACGGGAAGCCACCGTAGTTGGAATCATGCCTGAGCAGGTAGGCCAGCACTTTCGGTGAGGTGAGGTCGTTGATGGCGACCACGGTATTGCTGTCCTGGGTTTCAAGAAGGCGACGCAGTACAAGGCGCCCAATGCGTCCAAAGCCGTTAATGCCAATTTTACTCATGGTGTTCTCCTGTAAACGTGTCGATGCGACAGTTTGAACTCATCCAGGCTTAGACCATCACGGGCAGGGCGGCAATTGAAGATGCTTCATGCGGGAGGAAGTATTTGAAAAACCATACAGAAAAGTTAATGAATTTTTAAGGAAAGGAGATTATGTTGGCGCGGTAACTGTTTTTAATCGGGAAATCACATGCGCACTAAATATACAAGCCTGCAAATCGGCATCCACTGGCTGGTATTTCTGTTAATCATCGTCGCCTACTGCGCCATGGAGTTCAAAGGTTTCTTCCCGCGCACCGCGCGTCCAGCGATCAATATGATCCACGTCTCGTGCGGTATCAGTATCCTGGTACTGATGGTAACGCGCCTGCTGGTTCGCCTGAAATTCCGCGCGCCACCGATTCAGCCGAAGCCAAAAGCGATGGTGACGGGGATGTCCCATCTTGGCCACCTGGTGGTGTATCTGCTGTTTATTGCGCTGCCGCTGATTGGCATTGTGATGATGTATAACCGGGGCAGCGACTGGTTTGCTTTCGGCCTGGCGATGCCGCATGCGGCGGAGTCCAATTTCGACCTGGTTGATATGCTGAAAGAGTGGCACGAGACGCTGGCGAACCTGGGCTATTTTGTGATTGGCCTGCACGCGGCGGCGGCGCTGATGCATCACTATTTCTGGAAAGATAATACCCTCCTGCGCATGATGCCGAAAAAGCGTTCGTAGTCTTTAACGCTTGCCGGGTGGCGCAGCGCCACCCGGCTTATTTTTTAACCCAGCAGCGCACGCTCTTCAGCAGTTAACGCCAGCGGCTGCGTTGACCCCGTCTCCGAGGACTTCACCGCCGCTTCCAGCACGGCCATGACCGCCAGTGCTTCAACAGGGTGGACAGGATTGGTGATTTTCCCGAGCAGCGCATCACGTACGTTGACGTAATACTGGCGCTGATCGCCTTTCGGGGTAGGGATCGTCTGCGGCGCGCCGTCGGTCCCAAAGAACACCATGCTGTCGCCGTCTTCGCCCCAGGTTTCACTGCCGGGGATCACCCCTGCGAGCAGCTGCGCTTCCTGCTGGTCGATTCTGGCTTTCACCACGCTGCCCTTGTCCCCGTGGGCGGTAAAGCGTGCCGTACCGCCAGCAACCAGCATGCTGGCGTGCAGAATGACCTTATGCTCCGGGTAGTTTAAGACCACGTGCGCCCAGTCGTTAATTTCTGCGCCGTCGCGCAGCGTCGCGATATTCCCCTGAACCGACTCCGGCAGGCCAAAGAGCTGTAGCGTCTGGTCAATCAGGTGAGGGCCCAGATCAAACCACAGACCGCTCCCGGGGACGTTCTGCTCGCGCCAGCGCACGCGCACTTCCGGGCGGAAGCGGTCAATGTGCGATTCCAGGTGTTTAACCTTGCCGAGCGTACCTTGTTTAATAATCTGCTTAATGCCGAGGAAATCGCTGTCCCAGCGGCGGTTGTGGAAGACGGAGAGCAGCAGCTGCTTTTCATCCGCCAGCGCAATCAGGTCGCGGGCTTCCTGCATGTCGAGGGTAAAAGGCTTATCCACGACCACGTGTTTCCCCGAGTTCAGGGCCAGCGTCGCCAGCGGGGCGTGGGTGGCGTTGGGGGAGGCAATCACCACCAGATCGATATCAGGATGCTGAATGGCCTCTTCCGGTGTCGCTACTACCTGTACGTCCGGCAGATCGCGTTTAACTTTCTCTTCATCACGAGAAGAGACCACGGCCAGCTTAATCCCGTCCACAGACTGGATCAGCGGGGCATGGAAGGTTTTACCGACAAATCCATACCCGATCAGCGCAATGTTGATTGTTTGAACTTTACTCATGACCTTCTCCACGTTAATTCGCGCACACCGTAACCTGCAGTGCGCTATGGTCCCCAAGCTCAGGCCAGGGACGATCTAAAAAGAGTTGTTGGATGCGGGATAACCCGGAAACCAGATATGGCTCGCAGCGGTTAATTTTCAGGTGATCGGCGACAATCCAGTGCGCATGGCTTGCGTCGAGCATTGCGCGTTTAACCTCGGCATCCGCTTCTTTACCGGCGCTCAACCCGAGCTCGGCATGAATGGCGCATGCTCCAAGAATGGCGATATCTGCCCGATACCGGGACAGCAAAGACAGCGTGGCGCTGCCGGCAAACAGTCGCTGCTTGTGGTCCCATTTCCCGCCGAGCAGGATCAGCTCAATATCTTCCCGGTCGCTAAAATGCTGGGCGATATCCAGTGAGGGAGTAATAACGGTGAGTGGCCCCTGAAGAAAGGTGGCGACGGCCATCACCGTGCTTCCGGCATCCAGAAACAGGGTGGAGCCGGGTGGAACCTGCTGTGCGACCTGTTTACCCATGCGCTGTTTGGTCTCCGGCAGCAGCGTGTTGCGGCCCTGACGGTTCATGGCGGAGAGGTTGAGCGCGATGGCTCCGCCGTGGTTCTTCTGTGCAAGGCCCTGGTTTTCCAGATCGGTCAGATCCCGACGGATAGTATCCGCTGAAACCTGAAGTTTTTCGGCCAGTTCAGTGATGCTGGCCTGGCCTTGCTCGCTGAGGATATCCAGGACATAGCGTTGACGAGCGGTTTTGTGCATCGGGGTACATTCCTGCAAAATGTCGCAATAGTTTGCATAATACAGCATTTTGACGCAGAGAGAAGGGGATTGTGGCCATGACGATGTGCAGCGGTGTGATGATTCACATAGGTGATTATTAAAATTTTATTAAGCAGGTATAAGGAAGCCGTTTTTGAATGTTAATCACAATGTTATTGTTATGTTTTATTTAACGATTTGGTTTATACAACCAGCGTACTGCCACTGGGTAGGTTTAAATGCTGAGTAATTAAAATTATGCAGGCTTTTATTGCTTTAATTAGTTTTTTAAAGGCGCTTAATTTTAAATATATCCCATAAGCTACGTAAATTGACACTTCTTTGAAAATCTTTGTGTCTGACCCGCTCTGAAATTAACGCAAAAATGTGCATATTACGAATTAAGAATTTTCCTTAAATAACAGTGGTTTTATATGTTTCATTTGAAACTCCATTTTCAGAGTTTTGTCCAGAAACCCCATGTTTTTTCTTATCTGTAACACCGCGTTAACATTGTGGGTGTAGTGGGGTATATCGCATTTTGTTATGCTGCTAACCAGTTTAAGAAATAAGTAAATTCTTAATTGAAATAAGACGCAGGCAGATCTCATCTCCAATGGACATGGGTATGGGGAGTATTACCTAAAATTCGGAGAGGAAACCAAAGAAGATATTTGTCTAATTATCTGTACCTCTTTTTGGGTATTTGCATGAGTATCACTCAGAGTCAGGGAGATAAAATGACGATATTGAGAAATTCTATGTTACTTCGATATACCGCCGCGATGGCACTATTTTCGATAGCCATAAATACTGCCTGCGCCAATAGTGGGCAGGTGGGTATTGCCCCCGTTTCAACAACAACCTTAAAAGAAAGTATTCTTTTTGCTATCGATCGCGATCCGTCAATTAGCCAGCAGGCCGCACAATTAGGTATTGGCCAGGCACAAATAGATGAAGCGCGCAGCGGCTGGATGCCGCAAATATCGTTGAACGGGAGTACAGGGCACAGCCAGACCACCGATTCCAGCGGGTCGCTGAAGAATTCAGCCGCCTGGGGGCTGAGCCTGACGCAGTTGCTGTACGATTTTGGCAAGACCAATAACAGCATCAGCCAGTCCTCCGCCCAGCGCGATAGCTACCGCTACCAGCTGATGGGCACGCTTTCGGACGTGGCGGAAAAAACGGCGCTGAGCTACGTAGAGGTCAAGCGCTATTCCGATCTGCTGCAGGCGGCAATAGATAACGTGCAGGCGCTCAAAAACGTCGAACAGCTGGCAAAGCTGCGCGCAGACGCGGGCGTGAGTTCCACCTCCGATGAGCTTCAGACCCGCACGCGCATTGCCGGCATGCAGGCGACGGTCGCGCAGTATCACGCCGCCTTAAACAGCGCGCGCGCCAGGCTTGCGGTATTAACCGGGATGCAGGCAGAGGCCTATTCGCCGGTGCCCGCGAATCTTGCCGTGGAGCCGGACTCGCTCAACCGCATCGATTATTCCCTGATACCGGCAGTGATGGCCGCGCAAAACATGGAACGCTCGGCTCAGTATGGCGTGGAAACGGCGAAGTCCCAGCACTGGCCTACGCTAAGCCTGAAGGGGGGGCGCACCCGTTATGAATCGGACAACCGTTCCTACTGGGACGACCAGATACAGCTCAATATCGACGCGCCGCTGTATCAGGGTGGCGCGGTTTCTGCTCGCGTTCGGCAGGCGGAAGGCGCGCGGGCCATGGCCTCCTCTCAGGTCGATCAGGCGCGTTTCGATGTCCTGCAAAAAGCCTCCGTCGCGCAGGCTGACTGGACCGGCGCACGGGGACGAATGGAGGCGGGGAAGCAACAGCTTGAAAATGCTCTGCGGGCCCGCGATGTTTATAAAAATGAATACACCCTTAGCAAGCGGAGCATTAACGATCTGCTTAGCGTTGAGCAGGATGTCTGGCAGGCCACATCTGCGAAAATAATCGCTGAGTATGACGGCTGGAGTTCGGCAATTAATTATGCTTCCGCGGTTGATAATTTAATGCCGCTTATTGGAATAGAGAAAAACGCTGCCGCAAAATTACCCGACTTGAGTTAATAAAAGACGCGCAGTGTTGCGCAAAGTAAGACTGAAAATAATGGGTGTTTTTTCCCAGGGATAGCTACATCCGTCTGGTGGACATATCCACAGGAATCCGTACACCTGCAAGGAGAAGAATATGAGTAACATAAAAGTTGTTGATGTCATCATTCGCAAAACGGCGGAGAAAACTAAATTAACCGGCGAAGGAAATTTGTCGGTCTCTATTTCATCGCCGAGCGTGATTGAAATCCAGGGCTCTGCTCAGGATGTGGCGCGCTATGTCCGCCAGGGTAAAGACCTCCTCATTTATATGAAAGATGGCAGCGTTATTCGCTGCAATAACTATTTCGCAGAAGATCCAGAAACGCATAATCAGTCAGAGCTGGTGTTCAACGACCGTCAGGAACTGACGCATATTTCTTTTGCCGATGCCGGGGAAGCGTCAGGCGCTGCGGTGACTGAATTAACCGCGCAGGCCACACCGATTAGCAGCATTCAACCTTTCCTCGAGCAGGAAAGCGTTTTAAGCGACGCGCCGTGGGGCTGGATTGCGGGAGCGGCGTTAGGCGGCGGTGCCATCGGGGCTCTGCTGGCAAACGGCGGTGACGGCGAAACTAAAACAAAAGTCATTGATAATACGAAAGAAGTTGAAAGCGCCACGCCGACCTTCTTGCTGTCGGATAAAGCGGGTGACAAGCAGGGCGTGCTGAGCGCAAACGAGATCACGGACGACAGCACCCCAACCTTTAGCGGTACCGGCCAGCCGGGCGCGACCATCCAGATCAAAGACAGCAGCGGCAGCACCATTGCCAGCACCATGGTCGGTACAGACGGCACGTGGACGGTAATATTACCGACCCAGACGGACGGGGAGCACACCTGGTCGGTCGTGCAGATCGACGGCAGTAAAACCACCTCTGCGGGCAGTATCACCGTGACGGTCTCTACCGCCGATGCCGCCATTACGCTGGCCACCACGGCGGGCGATAACGTGCTGAACGCCAGCGAGCAATCTGCGGGCTTTACGCTTTCCGGTGCCAGCAAAAACCTGGCGCAGGGTACCGAACTCACCGTGACGCTGAACGGCAAAACCTACGCGGCTGAAGTCGGGGCAGACGGCGCGTGGAGTGTTAACGTGCCTGCGGCGGACGCGCAGGCGCTGGGCGACGGAACCTGGACGGTTAGCGTGAGCGGTAAAGACGCGGCGGGTAACACCGTCAGCGGAAGCCAGACGATTGGCGTGGATACCACCGCGCCAACCCTCTCTGTCGATACCCTCGCGCAGGACAACATCATTAATGCGGCTGAGCACAACCAGCCGCTGACCCTGACCGGTAAAACGAATGCGGAAGCCGGTCAGATCGTCACGGTCACCCTGAACGGTAAAAACTATAACGCCACGGTGGGCAGCGACGGCACCTGGTCCGTCACGCTTGATGTGAACGACGTGCAGGCGCTCAATGAGGGTAATCACACCCTGACGGTTAACGTGAGCGACAAAGCGGGCAACGGCTCGTCCGTGACGGCAGATTTCACGGTGGATACCGCCGCGCCGGTCGTCACCATCCATACCGTGGCGGGCGACGATATCCTCAATATCAGCGAGCAGGGCCAGGCGCACATTATTTCTGGCCAGGCGAGCGGTGCCGCCGCGGGCGATGTGGTCACCGTGACCCTTGGCGGCCAGACCTTCACCGGCGTGGTGCTGGCGGACGGCAGCTGGAGCGTGGGCGTTCCGGCGTCCGTGCTGGGCGCGCTGGGTGAAGGCAACCACACGCTTTCGGTTTCCGTCACTGACGCGGCAGGCAACACCGGCAGCGCCACGCACGGCATTACGCTGAGCGGACACCCGCCAGAATTTACGATTGACGCCATCAGCCAGGATAACGTCCTGAATGCCCAGGAGGCGATGCAGCCGCTGAGCCTGACCGGTACCAGCAATCTGCCGGACGGCACTGCCGTCACCGTGACGCTGAACAACGTCAGCTATCAGGCCACCGTCGAAAACGGTATCTGGGCGGTCCAGGTGCCGGTTTCCGACGTTCTGAATCTGGCGAACACGCTTTACACCGTCAGCGTCAGCGGGACCGACAGCGCGGGGAACAGCGGTTCTGCCGAAGCGAATCTGCTGGTTGATACCGTTCTTCCGCAGGTCATTATCAATACGTTTGCGGGCGACAACCTGGTCAATAACGCCGAAGCGGGCGTCGATCAAACCCTCAGCGGTCGCGTTACCGGCGCGGCGGCGGGCGATACCGTCTCCATCACCGCAGGCGGCAAGAGCTACACCGCAACGGTTGGCAGCGATCTGACCTGGAGCGTGAAAATCCCGTCAGCGGATCTTCAGGCGTTCGGCGACGGAGATTTAACCTTCACCGCGTCCGTCACCAACGCGCACGGCAATACCGGCACCGGCGAGCGGGATATCAATATCAACGCGGAGCTGCCGGGACTGCGCGTGAACACCATTTCCGGTGATGACGTGATCAACGCCATCGAACAGCAGCAGGATCTGAGCGTCACCGGCTCCAGCACCCATCTGGCCGCGGGCACGCAGATTATCGTCACTATCAACAGCGTGGAGTACGTCACCGCGGTTAACGCCAGCGGCAGCTGGCAGATCGGCGTTCCGGCGGCGGACCTGCAGGCCTGGACGGCGGGCGGCATGACGGTTAGCGTCAGTGCGGTAGATGCCTGGGGCAATCCCGTTGCGGCTGAACACCCGATTGAACTCGATCTGAACGCC
This sequence comes from Enterobacter sp. QK-SA4, assembly GCF_056856775.1. Taxonomy (NCBI): domain Bacteria; kingdom Pseudomonadati; phylum Pseudomonadota; class Gammaproteobacteria; order Enterobacterales; family Enterobacteriaceae; genus Enterobacter; species Enterobacter sp. QK-SA4. The sequence goes on along the minus strand of NZ_JBXFXH010000007.1, from coordinate 2,472,640 downwards.
GTGGCGGTCACCATTGATACCGTCTCCGGCGATGACCTGCTGAATGCGGCAGAAAAAGGCAGTGATTTAACCCTTTCCGGCCAGACGCAGGGCGTGGAGGCGGGGCAGACCGTGGTGGTGAAATTCGCCGACCAGACCTTCACCGCGCAGGTGCAGCAGGATGGCTCCTGGAGCCTGACCGTACCCGCCAGCGCCATGGAAAGCCTGATCGACGGGCGCGCGCAGGTGAGCGTCAGCGTCACTAACGTCAGCGGCAACAGCGCCGACGCCTCGCGCGTGGTCACGGTGGATACGCAGCCTCCGGCGATTACGCTCGATAACCTGACCGCCGACAACATCATCAACGCGGCTGAAGCGCAGCAGGATTTAGCCTTAAGCGGTACCAGCACTGCGGAAGCGGGCCAGACGGTCACCGTGACGCTGAACGGCAAAACGTATCAGACCACGGTTCAGGCGGACGGTACGTGGCAGCTGAGCGTGCCTGCGGCTGACGTGGGTGCCCTGACGGACGGCATCGTGACCGTGACGGCCACCGTGAGCGACGTGGCGGGCAACGCCAGCAGCGCGGACCGCGTGGGTCTGGTGGACGCAACCGTACCGCAGGTGACCATTAACGACTTTGTCACCGACACCAACACCGTTAACCAGCTCGCCCATTCACAGGCGCAGATCCTGAGCGGCTCCGTCACCGGTGCGGCGGCGGGCGATCTGGTCACCATCACCATTAACAGCGTCGACTACACCACCGTGGTGGATGCGGCCGGGAACTGGAGCCTTGGCCTGCCGGCGTCCGTCGTGCAGGGGCTGACTGACGGCACCTGGACAATCGACGTCTCCGTGACCGACAGGTCCGGTAATACCGGAAGCAGTTCGCTGGATGTGGTGGTGAATACCGTGACGCCTGTCATCGGTATCAACACGCTGGCGGCGGACGATGTGATCAACGCGACCGAGAAGGGCGAAGATCTGCTTCTCTCCGGCACCAGCAACCAGCCGGAAGGCACGACCATTACGGTGATCCTGAACGGCATTCACTACACCGCAACCGCTGACGCCAGCGGAAACTGGAGCGTGACCGTACCGGCCTCGGCCGTAAGCGCGCTGGGAGAAGCCCATTACACCGTGACGGCGAGCGTCACGGATAGCGTAGGCAACAGCGCCTCAACCTCGCACGATGTGCTGGTGGACAGCTCGCTGCCGGTGGTAACGATCGACACCCTGGCGGGCGACAATATCGTTAACGCAGCGGAAGTAGCGGCAGGGCAAACCCTGACCGGTAAGGTGACGAACGCGGCGGCAGGTGACACTGTCACTATTATCCTTGGCGGCCAGACGTACACGGCTACCGTGCAGGACGATCTGACCTGGAGCCTGCAGTTAAGCGAGAGCCAGTTAACCGCGCTCGGCAACGGCGACCTCACCGTATCCGCCAGCGTGACCAACGCGCACGGCAATACCGGCTCTTCTTCTCACGACTTCACCATCGACGCCCAGCTCCCGGGACTGCGTATTGATACCGTGGCGGGTGACGACGTGATCAACGTGATTGAACACGCTCAGAACCTGATTGTGTCCGGTACCAGCACCGATCTGGCGGCGGGCAGCACCGTGACCGTGACCATTAACGGTAAAGCGTATTCCGCAACGGTGCTGGCGGACGGCACCTGGCAGGCGGCGGTACCGGCGGCCGATGTCTCCCAGTGGGCGGACGGTTCGCTGGATATCAAGGCAGGCGCGCAGGATGCTTCCGGCAACCCGGTGACTATTGGCACCGTTGTGGACGTCGATCTCGCGCCTGTTGCCATCACCATCAGCAGCGTGACCGACGATAACGTGCTCAACGCGGCGGAAAAAGGCCAGGATCTTCTGCTTTCCGGCACCACATCCAACGTGGAAGCGGGCCAGACCGTGACTATTACCTTTGCGGGTAAAACCTATACCACGACGGTGGATGCCAGCGGCGACTGGACCTGGACCGTTCCGGCAGCCGATTTGAGCGGCCTGAAAGACGGTGATGCCAGCGTGCAGGTAACCGTCACCAACGTGAACGGCAACGCGGCGTCTTCGGCGCAGGAATTCAGCGTCGATACCACCGCGCCGACGGTGACCATCAACACCATCAGCCATGACAATATGCTGAACGCGGCAGAGGCGGCGCAGGATCTGACCCTGAGCGGCACCTCTACTGCCGAAGCGGGCCAGACGGTCACCGTGACCTTCAACGGCAATCAGTACACCGCGCAGGTGCAGGCGGACGGCAGCTGGACGCTCGACGTTCCGGCGGCGGATATGGCAGGCATCGCCGACGGCAGCGCGGCTGTCACGGCGACGGTGTCCGATAAGGCAGGCAACCCGGCCAGCGCGGGCTCTTCGGTGCTGGTCGACACCACCGTACCGCAGATTTCGTTCAACATCGTTGCGGGCGACGACGTCGTGAATATTGCCGAGCACGGCCAGGCGCTGATCGTCTCCGGCAAGGTCACGGGCGCGCAGGCGGGCGACGTGATTACCGTGACCCTGAACGGCAAAGACTATACCGCCATGCTGGACGCGTCCGGCAGCTGGAGCGTGGGCGTTCCGGCGGCGGACGTGGGCGCGCTGGTTAACGGCGAGCAGACGATCTCCGCGACCCTCACCGATAAAGCCGGTAACAGCACCAGCGCGACGCACGAGTTTGACGTCTCCCTGACCGCGCCGGTGATTGCCATCAATACCCTGGCGGCTGACGATGTGATCAACGCGACTGAGAAAGGCCAGGATCTGCTGGTGTCCGGCACCAGCAACCAGCCGGACGGAACCACCATTACGGTGACCCTGAACGGTATCAGTTATACGGCCACCACCGACGCCAGCGGCAGCTGGAGCATCACCGTTCCGGCGGCAAACGTCTCCGCGCTGGGCGAAGCGAGCTACGTGGTGACGGCGAGCGTAACCGACGCGGCGGGCAACAGCGCGAGCACCGGCCACAGCGTGCTGGTCGACAGCGCGCTGCCGCAGGTCACCATCAACCCTGTCGCCACGGACGATGTCATTAACGCAGCGGAAGTGGCTGCCGGGCAGACCCTGAGCGGGAAAGTGAGCTGCGCGGCGAGCGGTGACACTGTCACGATTTCAATCGGCGGCAATACCTGGACCGCGACGGTTCAGGACGATCTGAGCTGGTCGGTCAACGTGCCGTCCACGGTCTTAACCGCCATCGGGAACGGCGATCTGACCGTGTCAGCCAGCGTCACCAACGGCCACGGCAACACCGGAACGGGCGAGCGCGAAATCGTTATAGACGCTAACCTGCCTGGCCTGCGCGTCGATACCGTGGCGGGCGACGACGTGATCAACAGCATTGAGCACGCTCAGAACCTGATTATTACCGGCTCCAGCGAAGGCCTGGCAACGGGCGCGGCGTTAACGGTGACCGTCAACGGCAAAACCTACGCCGCAACCGTGCTGGCGGACGGCACCTGGACGGCGGCCATTCCGGCGGCAGACGTCAGCGCGCTGAATGCGGGCACGGTCACCGTGACCGTGGAAGGCCAGAGCGCGGCGGGTAATCCGGTTTCCATCAGCCACGACGTGAAGGTGGATCTGGCGGCAGTCGCCATCAGCATTGACCCGATTGCCTCGGACGACGTAATCAACGCGGCTGAGAAAGGCGCGGACCTGGTGCTGTCCGGCTCTACCTCCAACGTGGAAGAAAACCAGACCGTCACCATCACCTTCGGCGGCAAATCGTACACCGCGACGGTCGATGCCAGCGGCAACTGGACGGCGACCGTACCGTCCGCCGATTTGGGCAGCCTGAAGGACGGCGATGCCAGCGTGCAGGTGAGCGTCACCAACGTGAACGGCAACAGCGCGTCGGCAGGCCGCGAGTACAGCGTGGACGCCACCGCGCCGACGGTGTCTATTGAAATTGTAAGCGACAACAACATCATCAATGCGGCCGAAGCGCAGCAGGATCTGGTTATTGACGGCGTGACCAACGCCGAAGCGGGCCAGACCGTCACCGTGACGTTGAACGGCGTGGACTACACCACCACCGTGCTGGCAAACGGCAGCTGGAGCGTGACCGTGCCGACCGCGGATCTGAGCGGCATTACCGACGGCAACTACACCATCAGCGCCGCCGTGTCTGATAAGGCGGGCAACCCGGCCTCTGCGGATCGCGACGTGCTGGTCGATACCACCGTCCCGCAGCTGACCATCCACACCGTTTCCGACGACGACGTGATCAACAGCGCCGAGCATGCGCAGGCACTGATTGTCACGGGTTCCGTGACCGGTGCGGCGGCGGGCGACGTAGTCACCGTCACCCTCAACGGCAAATCGTACACCGCCACTCTGGATGCCTCAGGCAACTGGAGCGTGGGCGTGCCTGCGGCGGACGTTACCGCGCTGGCCGCCGGAGATTACACCATTACAGCGGCGCTGACCGATAAAGCGGGCAACAGCAACAGCGCCACGCACGGCGTAGAGGTGAATCTGACCGCGCCGGTGCTGACCATTGACACCGTTTCCGGTGACGATGTGATCAACAACGCCGAGAAAACCCAGGATCTGACGATCTCCGGTACGGCTTCCGGCCTGGCGGCAGGCGCGGTGGTGACCGTGATGCTGAACGGCAAAGCGTACAGCGCGCAGGTGGACGATAACGGAAAATGGACGACTACCGTTCCGGCGAACGAGGTCGGTCAGCTGGGCGAGGCGCTTTATACCGTCACCGCCTCAGCGACGGACAGCGTCGGCAATAATACCAGCACGTCGCACACCGTGAACGTGGAATCCGTTCTGCCGGGCGTGATCGTCAACACCATTGCGGGTGACGACGTCATTAACGCGGCGGAGCTGGCAGCCGGGCAGACCATCAGCGGTAAAGTGGTGAATGCCGAAGCGGGCAACACCGTGACCGTGACCATTGGCGGTAACAGCTACACCGCAACGGTGCAGAGCGATCTCACCTGGTCCGTGAACGTGCCGTCCGACGTGCTGACCGCGCTGGGCAACGGTGATTTGACCGTGTCAGCCAGCGTCACGAACGGCGTGGGCAATAGCGGAACGGGCGAGCGCGAAATCGTGATAGACGCTAATCTGCCGGGCCTGCGCGTGGATACCGTGGCGGGTGACGACGTGATCAACAGCATCGAACACGGGCAGAACCTGATTATCACCGGTACCAGCGACGGGCTGGCGGCGGGCGCGGCGCTGACCGTGACCGTCAACGGCAAAACCTATCCGGCGACCGTGCTGGCGGACGGCACCTGGAGCGCGGCGATCCCTGCGGCGGACGTCGGCGCACTGAGTGCAGGCACGGTTACCGTGACCGTTGCGGGCCAGAGCAGCGCCGGTAACCCGGTCTCCATCAGCCACGATGTGACGGTGGATCTGGCGAGCGTTGCCATCAGCATTGACGCCATCGCCACCGATGACGTGATTAACGCGGCCGAGAAGGGCGCGGATCTGGTGCTCTCGGGGGCGACCTCGAACGTTGAGGAAAACCAGACCGTCACCATCACCTTCGGCGGCAAGAGCTACACCGCGACCGTCGGCGCCGACGGCAAATGGACCGCCACGGTGCCAGCGGCCGATCTGGCGGGTCTGAAAGACGGCGACGCCAGCGTGCAGGTGAGCGTCACCAACGTTAACGGCAACAGCGCCTCGGCGGGCCGCGAGTACAGCGTGGATGCAACCGCGCCGTCCGTGACCATCAATACTCTGGCGACCGACGATATCCTGAACGCCGCAGAAGCGAAGAGCGATCTGACCGTATCCGGCACCACCACCGCCGAAGCGGGCCAGACGGTTACCGTATCGCTGAACGGCAAAGACTACACCACAACCGTCAGCGCAGACGGTAGCTGGACGCTGAACGTCCCGGCGGCCGATCTGGCTGGATTAACCGACGGCAGCGTCACCGTTACCGCATCGGTCAGCGACAAAGCGGGCAACCCGGCGTCGGTGGATCACAATCTGGCGGTAGATATCACCGCGCCCGCGGTGACCATCAATACCGTGGCGGGCGACGATGTTATTAACATCGCAGAACACGGCCAGGCGCAGATCATCAGCGGCACCGCCACCAGCGCGGCAGCGGGCGATAAGGTGACCGTCACCATCGGCGGCCAGACCTACACCACCGTGCTGGATGCCGCGGGGAACTGGAGCGTGGGCGTACCGGCGAATGTGATTTCGGGCCTCAGCGACGGCACCGTAACCGTCACTGCGTCCGTCACCGACGCGGCGGGCAACACCGGTACCGGCACGCATAACGTGACCGTTGATACCGGTCTGCCATCGGTGGCCTTCAACGCCATCAGCGATGACAACGTCCTGAACGCGGTAGAAAAAGGTCAGGATCTGAGCGTCAGCGGCACCAGCGCCAACCTGGCGGAAGGCACCGTGGTGACCGTGACCCTCAACGGTAAAAACTACGCGGCGACGACCGCGGCAGACGGCACCTGGAGCCTGACGGTTCCGGCAGCGGATCTGGCCGGTCTCGGCCAGGCCAACTATACCCTGAACGCGACCGCCACCAACGGCGTAGGCAACAGCGTGAGCAACACCGCGAACCTGCTGGTGGACACCGCGCTGCCAACCGTCACCATCAATACCGTGGCGGGCGATAACGTCATCAACGCGGCGGAAGTGGCGGCAGGCCAGACCCTGAGCGGCACCGTGGCGAACGCCGAAGCGGGCAATACCGTCACCGTCACCCTTGGCGGCAACAGCTACACCGCAACGGTGCAGAACGATCTGACCTGGTCCGTGAACGTGCCATCCGACGTGCTGACCGCGCTGGGCAACGGCAGCCTGAGCGTGACGGCGACCGTCACCAACGGCCACGGCAACACCGGCACCGGCGAGCGCGAGATCGCTATCGACGCTAACCTCCCGGGCCTGCGCGTCGACACCGTCGCGGGTGATGACGTGATCAACACCATCGAGCACGCGCAGAACCTGATCGTCACCGGTTCCAGCGACGGGCTGGCGGCAGGCACGGCGCTGACCGTCACCGTCAACGGTAAAGACTATGCGGCCACGGTGCTGGCGGACGGCACCTGGAGCGCGGCGATCCCGTCCACCGACGTGAGCGCGTGGCCGGAAGGCACCGTCAAAATCAGCGTGACCGGCGACAGCTCTGCGGGCAATCCGATCACCATCAGTCACGACGTGACGGTGGATCTGGCGACCGTTGCCATCAGCATCAACGCCATCGCCACCGACGACGTAATTAACGCGGCGGAGAAGGGCGCGGATCTGGTGCTGTCCGGTGCGACCACCAACGTGGAAGCCGGGCAGACCGTGACCATCAGCCTGAACGGCAAAATTTATAGCGCGACAGTAGACGACAGCGGCAACTGGACTTACACCGTGCCGTCTGCGGATCTGGTACACCTCAAGGACGGCGACGCCAGCGTGCAGGTGAGCGTCACCAACGTCAACGGCAACAGCGCCTCGGCGGGCCGCGAGTACAGCGTGGATGCGACCGCGCCGTCCGTGACCATCAACACCCTTGCGGCTGACGATATTCTGAATGCCGCAGAAGCGCAGTCCGATCTGACCGTATCCGGCACCACCACCGCCGAAGCGGGCCAGACCGTGACCGTGACGCTGAACGGCAAAGACTACACCACAACCGCAGGCGCGGACGGCAGCTGGACGCTGAGCGTTCCGGCGGCGGATCTGGCATCGCTCGGCGACGGCAGCGTCACCGTGACGGCAAGCGTCAGCGACAAGGCGGGCAACCCGGCGTCGGTTGATCACACTCTGACGGTGGACGTGACCGTTCCTGCGGTGACGATCAACACCGTGGCGGGCGATGACGTGATTAACATCGCTGAGCACGCTCAGGCGCATATCGTCAGCGGCACCGCCACCGGCGCGGCAGCGGGCGATAAGGTCACCGTGACCATCGGCGGCCAGACCTACACCACCGTGCTGGACGCGGCGGGGAACTGGAGCGTGGGCGTACCGGCCAGCGTGATTTCCGGCCTCAGCGACGGCACCGTAACCGTCACGGCGTCCGTCACCGACGCGGCGGGCAACACCGGCACCGGCACGCATAACGTGACCGTTGATACCGGCCTGCCGTCCGTGGCGTTCAACGCCATCAGCGGCGACAACGTGCTGAACGCGGTGGAAAAAGGTCAGGATCTGAGCGTCAGCGGCACCAGCGCCAACCTCGCGGAAGGCACCGTGGTGACCGTGATCCTGAACGGCAAAAACTACGCGGCCACGACGGCGGCAGACGGCACCTGGAGCCTGACCGTTCCGGCGGCGGACCTGGCGGGTCTGGGCGAAGCCAACTACACACTGAGCGCGACTGCGACCAGCGGCGTGGGCAACAGCGTCAGCAATACGGCGAACCTGCTGGTCGACACCGCGCTGCCGACCGTCACCATCAATACCGTGGCGGGCGATAACGTCATCAACGCGGCGGAAGTGGCCGCAGGCCAGACCATCAGCGGTAAGGTAGCGAACGCGGAAGCGGGCAACACGGTAACCGTGACTATCGGCGGCAACAGCTACACCGCAACGGTTCAGAGCGATCTCACCTGGTCCGTGAACGTGCCGGAATCCGTCCTGACGGCGCTGGGCAACGGTGATTTGACCGTGTCGGCGACCGTCACCAACGGCCACGGCAACACCGGCGCGGGCGAGCGCGAAATCGTGATAGACGCCAGCCTGCCGGGTCTGCGCATTGATACCGTGGCGGGCGACGATGTGATCAACAGCATTGAGCACGGGCAGAACCTGATCGTTACCGGCTCCAGCGACGGGCTGGCGGCAGGCACCACGCTCACCGTGACCGTCAACGGCAAAACCTATGCGGCCTCCGTGCTGGCAGACGGCACCTGGAGCGCGGCGATCCCGGCGGCGGACGTCGGGGCCCTGGCAGCAGGCACGGTCACCGTGACCGCTGCAGGCCAGAGCGCGGCGGGCAACCCGGTGAGCATCAGCCACGATGTCACCGTCGATCTGTCAGCAGTGGCTATCAGCATCGATGCGATTGCCACCGACGACGTGATTAACGCGGCGGAGAAAGGCGCGGAACTGGTGCTGTCCGGCAGCACCTCGAACGTGGAGGAAAACCAGACCGTTACCATCACCTTCGGCGGCAAGACGTACACCGCGAAAGTCGATGCCGACGGTAACTGGACGGCCACCGTGCCGTCTGCGGATCTCGCGGGCCTTAAAGACGGCGATGCCAGCGTGCAGGTGAGCGTCACCAACGCGCACGGCAACAGCGCCTCGGCGGGCCGGGAGTACAGCGTGGACGCCACCGCGCCAACCATGACCATCGATACGGTCGCAGGCGATAACGTGATTAACGCCAGCGAAGCGGCTGCGGGCGTGGCCATTTCCGGCACCACCACGGCGGAAGTCGGTCAGACGGTCACCGTGACGCTGGGCGGTAAGAGCTATACCGCGCAGGTGCAGCAGGGCGGTATCTGGAACGTGAACGTGCCGGGCACAGACCTGTCCGCACTGGCGGATAACGGCTACTCCGTGCAGGTCAGCGTGAGCGACGCCGCGGGTAACCCGGGCAGCGCGGGCAAAGCGATTACGCTTGATACCACGCCGCCGACCGTCAGCTTTAACGACGTCGCGGGCGATAACGTCATTAACAGCGTGGAGCACGGGCAGGCGCAGATCGTCAGCGGCACCGCAACCGGCGCGAGCGTCGGCGATAAGCTGGTCATCACCATCGGTTCGAACCAGTACACCACCACCGTTGACGCTAGCGGTAACTGGAGCGTGGGCGTGCCGGCCAGCGTGATTTCCGCGCTGAACGACGGCACCGTGACCCTCAGCGCGACGATTACCGACAGCGCGGGCAACAGCAGCACCCAGACCCACGATGTGGTAGTGAACACCGCCTCCGTGGCGCTGACCATCAACACCGTTAGCGGAGATGACGTCATTAACGCGGCTGAAGCCGGTTCGTCCCTGGTGATTAACGGCTCCAGCGCCCAGTTCGCCAGCGGTACGCAGGTCACCGTGACGCTGAACGGCAAGAGCTATACGGCCACCATCCAGAGCGACGGCAGCTGGACGACCACCGTTCCGGCCGCCGACGTGGGCGCGCTGGCCGATGGCGCGAGCTATCAGGTATCCGTGTCGGCGCAGGACAGCGCGGGCAACAGCGCGTCGGCGACGCACGGCATCAGCGTGGATACTACTGCGCCGGTCGTGAGCATTGCGACGCTGTCGGCTGACGATATGCTGAACGCGGCAGAAGCGCAGCAGCCGCTGACCGTGCGCGGCTCTTCCAGCGCGGAGGCGGGTCAGACCGTCACCTTGACGCTGGGCGGCAAATCCTACACTGCAACCGTGGCAAACGACGGCACCTGGACGCTCGACGTGCCGGCGGCAGACCTGGCCGCCCTGAGCCAGGGCGCGCTGACGGTGACCGCCTCGGTCAACGATAAAGCGGGTAATAACGGCCAGACCACGCACACCTTAACGGTAGACACCGTCGCGCCAACCGTGACCATCAGCACCGTGGCCGATGACGATATCGTCAACAACGCGGAGCAGCTGGCGGGTCAGACCATCAGCGGCACCACCACGGCGGAACAGGGCCAGACGGTGACCGTCTCCTTCAACGGGCACAGCTATCAGGCGACCGTCGGGGCGGACGGATCCTGGTCGGTCTTCGTGCCGGGCCGTGATTTCCTCGGCCTGAGCGACGGGGATTACACCATCACCGCTTCGGTGAGCGATAAGGCGGGTAACCCGGGCAGCGCGACGCACGACGTGACGCTGAACGGCGATGTCCCAACCATCACCATCAACACCTTTGCGCAGGACGATATCGTTAACGCCGCCGAGCACGGTACGCCGCTGGTCGTCAGCGGTACCACCGACGCCCCGGCGGGCCAGACGGTGACCATTACGCTGAACGGCAAAACCTACACGGCGACCGTCCAGAATGACGGCACCTGGAGCTATACGGTCGGCAGCGCAGACGTGACCGCGCTGGCGGACGGCGGTTCGTACGTGATTAACGCACAGGTCAGCAACACCATCGGCAACAGCGGCAGCGATAACCACACCGTCACCGTGGATCTCACCGCGCCGTCGATGGGCATCAGCATTGACTCGCTGCAAAACGACACCGGCCTGAGCGCGAGTGATTTCATCACCAACGATGCTCAGGTGGTGGTCAACGGCTCGCTGACCGCGCAGCTCGGCAATAACGAGAAGGCGCAGATCAGCCTCGACGGCGGCACCACCTGGATTGACCTGACCGTGACCGGCACCACCTGGCGCTACACCGATGGCCGTACCCTGACGGACGGTACGCATCAGTACCAGGTGCGCGTGATCGATAACGCGGGCAACGTGGGGGCGACGGACAGCCAGGACGTGGTGATTGACCTGACCATGCCTGTAGCAACGACGATTACGGTTGATTCCATCACCCAGGATACGGGTCTGTCCGGCAGCGACTTTATCACCAGCGACAACCAGATCAGCCTGAAAGGGACGCTCGGCGCGGCGCTGGGCAGCGGCGACCACGCGCAGATCAGCCTCGACGGCGGCGTTACCTGGATAGACGTCAGCGTCAGCGGCCTGAGCTGGACCTATGTCGATGGCCGCACGCTGGCCGACGGGGATTATAACTACCAGCTGCGCGTGATTGACGACGCGGGCAATATCAGCGCCACCGCCAGCCAGGTGGTGACCATTGATACGGTTGCGCCGGACGCCAGCAAAACCATCGCCATCGACAGCATCAGCGACGATACCGGCCTGAGCAGCAGCGACTTTGTCACTAACGATACGTCCCTGACGCTGCACGGCTCGCTCGGCGCGACGCTGGCCGACGGCGAATATGCCCAGATCAGCATCGACGGCGGCGTCACCTGGCAGAACGTCATCGTCACCGGCAACAGCTGGTACTACGTCGATAGCCGCACGCTGGGTAACCAGACCTATGATTACTACGTTCGCGTGGTGGATGCGGCGGGCAACGTGGGGGCCAGCGCCCATCAGCAGGTGATCGTCGATACGGTCGCCCCGGATGCGGCGATTACGGTGACCGTGGATAACATCACCGTGGATACCGGCTTCGACAATAACGACTTCCTGACCAGTTCGACCTCGTACACGCTGCACGGAACGCTCGGCGCAGAGCTCGGCGCGGGTGAATTCGTGCAGGTGAGCATGGACGGCGGCAGCACCTGGGTGTACGCCACCGTTAGCGGGACGCAGTGGAGCTACAGCGACACCCGTACCCTGACCGACGGTAGCCATAACTACCAGGTGCGGGTCGTTGACCAGGCGGGGAACGTCGGAGCCACCACCTCGCAGGCGGTGACGGTGGATACGCAGGCGCCGCAGTACGGCGTCACCATCGACAGCATCAGCGAAGATACCGGCCAGTCCGGGAGTGATTTCATCACCATGGACACCACGCTGACCATCAACGGTTCGCTGGGCAGCGCGCTGGCAAACGACGAGCGCGTGCAGATCAGCCTGGACGGCGGGAACACCTGGCTCGATACCACGGTCACCAACCAGCGCTGGAGCTACACCGATACCCGCGATCTGCCTGACGGGGACTATACCTACCAAGTGCGGATTATCGACCAGGCGGGCAACGTCGGCTCCACTGCATCTCAGGTGGTGACGGTAGACACCACGCCGCCATCGACGGTAGGCACGGTCGTGAGCTATACCGACGGCGAAGGCGAGCGTCAGGGCACCTTTGGCAGTGCGGTGGCAACGGACGATAACTCGCCGCTGATCAACGGTACGCTTAACCGCGCCCCGGACGACGGTGAAATTGTGCAGCTCTATCGTGACGGGGTCCTGCTCGGCCAGGTGACCATGAACGGCAGCGCAAGCTGGTCCTTCCAGGACAACGGCCTCAGCGACGGCAACCACACCTACATTGTGCGCGTCACCGACAGGGCCGGTAACTACACGGAATCGGACGGCTTTGTGCTGAACGTCGATACCAGCATCCCGACCACCACGGCGGCGATTACCGCGCAGACCACGTCGGACACCACGCCGATTGTCAGCGGTACCGTCTCCGCTGACCTGGTGAACGGTGAATACCTGGTGGTTACGGTGAACGGAAAAACCTACACCTCCCAGACCGGCGGCGCGGTGGTGGTCGATCCGGATCACAACACCTGGTATCTGCAGATCCCGGACGGCGATGCGCTGAGCGTGTCGAGCTACAGCGTGACGGCGCAGGTGAAGAGCAGCGCGGGTAACGGCAATACCACCGGTACGGCGACCGGCAGCCTGGTGATTGATACCACCTCGGTGAATACCGACTGGGCAACCACGGCGGGGAACAGCAACAACTCCACCATGACCCTCGGCATGAACAGCAGCGGTCTGTGGAATATCATTGCTAACGGCCAGTCTTACTCCAGCAGCGATAATTCGAGCTATGCCGGAAATACGCTGACCAACACCCGCGGCTACTACGTGGTGAGCCAGACCGCCGCCGACTTTGACCGTAACGGCACGCAGGACATCTTCGCGACCGAGAACACCTACGCCGGGTCAACGCAGGTGATGTGGACCTACGACGGCAGCACCTATAACGCCAGCCAGCTGGCGATGGGCACCACCATCTGGTACGGCGGCGTGATCGCCTACGATAAAACCGGGGATGGCTATCTGGATCTGGCGTACGGCGATGCCGGTATGGACTCACTGACCTACCTGGTGAACAACAACGGCGTTCTGTCGCCGGACGGCACCGGCGGGGAAGGCGGGTTCTACGGTCAGTTCGATTCCGGGCGAGAAATTTCCGGCGTCGACCTGAACAACGACGGCACGGTGGATATTGTCCAGCACACCAACCGCAGCGGCGCGTACTCGTTAACCGTGATCAACAATAACGGTAACGGCACGCTCTCTATCGGTCAGAACCTGACCAACGTGTTTGTGGTCAACGCCTCGGATACCACCACGGCGGCGTCCATGACGTGGGCGGACTTCAACGGCGATGGCTACATGGATCTGTACCTGGGCAGCAGCTACAACAACAACGGCGGGGTGATTTACTACAACGACGGTACCGGGAAGCTCTCTGCCACCAAGAGCGCGGTGGAAGCCTCTAACGCCACGGCAGGCTATCTGTCGGTGGCGGTGGACTGGAACGGCGACGGGCAGATGGACATCATCAAGCTCAGCACCTACGGCGGCTCGCAGACGGCGACCCTGTTCACCAACAACGGCTACGGTTCCACCTGGACCTCCAGCCAGCTGGCGTCCGGTATTGCCTACGCGACCGGCGTGGCGGCGGTGGACTACAACTGGGACGGCGCGCAGGATCTGCTGGTCTCTCAGCAGAACGGCAAGGTGGTGCTGGTGCAAAACAGCAAAACCATTGCTGACGGCACCGCGATGCACCTGCACATTGTCGACAGCGAGGGCATCAACGCCTACTACGGCAACACGGTCAATCTGTACAACGCCGCGGGCGTGCTGGTGGCCTCGCAGATCATCAACGCCCAGTCCGGTATCGGGTCGAACGATACCTCTGCGCTGGTGAGCTTCTACGGTCTGGATCCGAATGAAACCTATTCGGCCGAGATCCTGAAGATCACCAACGGCGTGTCGGATAACGTCACCTGGAGCGGTCTGGAGGCGGGCAACGGCAAAGAGGGCTACGTCCTGACGGCCGAAGCCGCCACCGGCGGCCACAGCGGGACCATCACCGGGACCGGGTATAACGACACCTTTATCGCAGAGGACGGCACCTATACCTACAACGGCTCCGGCGGCTGGAATACCCACTCCGACTACGACACCTGGAGCAACACCGGCGGGATGGACGTGGTGGATTACCGCAACGCGACCTCCGGCGTTAACGTTGATTTGCGCCTCTCAACCGCGCAGAACACCGGGTTCGGTACCACGCGACTGTTGAACATTGAAGGCATCAACGGCTCGGATTACGACGACGTTATTACCGGCAACAGCGGTGATAACCAGTTCGAAGGGCGCGGCGGAAACGACACCTTCAACATCGGCAGCGGTGGTCACGATACGTTGCTCTACAAGCTGATCAACGCCTCGGATGCGACGGGCGGTAACGGTCACGACGTGGTGAACGGCTTTACGGTCGGCACCTGGGAAGGGACCGCGGACACGGATCGTATTGACCTGCGCGATCTGCTCTCCGGCAGCGGCTATACCGGCACGGGCTCGGCGAGCTACGTGAACGGCGTCGCCACGCTGGACAGCAGCGCGGGCAATATCAGCGATTACATCCGCGTGGTGCAAAACGGCAGCAATACCGAGATCCAGGTTGACCTGGACGGTACCGGCGGTCAGTTCTCGCCAACCACCCTGGTGACGCTGAACGGCGTGCAGACGGATCTGGCAACGCTGCTGGCGAACCATCAGCTGTTAATTGCGTAAAACAACGCCGCGGGGAGCGATCCTCGCGGCCTTTTGCGTTTCTTTACATGAATAGCGATAACCCTATATTTCACAAGATTATTTTGCGGGCTCGTTTAGAGAGTGTTCGATTTTTAATCATTCCGTAAAGGTATCATTTCAGTGCGAAATTACCGCTCTGGACAGGACGTAGCATTATGAAGACACATCCACAGTACGAACCCTGGCTGCAGGGCATGCTCATCATCGCGAAGCACTACCGGCTGGATTTCTCAGCGGAGCATGTTCGGGTCACGATTAACCATGAAAGCCAGTCTCCGCGCCAGCTGGTGCTGGAGGAGATGGCGCGCCAGCTTGGGCTGGGGATGCGTATGGTGGCGGCTGAAGCGGTATCCCTCGATCCGTGGCGCCTGCCACTGCTGGCGGAATTCACCGGCGGACAAATCGCGGTCATTAACCGCATGGACAGCGAAGGCAACGTCAGCCTGCAGTTTAGCGGCGACGCGGGGCTGGAGACCACGCTGACGCGCGATGAGCTCGGGGCGCGGTTAAAAGGGCTGATGGTGCTGCGCCCGCTCGAGTCCACGCCGGATGCCCGCGTGGACGACTACATCAAACCCTATGAGAAAAACTGGTTCTGGCAGCTGGCGCTGAAGGACTGGCGACGCTACAGCGACATTATGCTGGTGGCGCTGGTTGCCAACGTGCTGGCGCTCTCCGGCATGGTTTTCTCCATGCAGGTGTACGACAGGGTGGTACCGTCGCAGTCGGAAGCCACGCTGTGGGTCCTGTTTGGCGGCGTGATGATTGCCATCGTGTTCGAATTCATCATGCGCATGCTGCGCGTGCATATTTCTGACGTGGTGGGGAAGCGCGCCGACCTGCGCATTTCTGAACGCGTGTTTGCCCACGCGCTGCGGATTAAAAACGGCGCGCGATCCAAATCAACCGGATCCTTTATCGCCCAGATCCGCGAGCTGGAGTCGGTGCGCGAGCTGATCACCTCGATCACCATTGCGGCGATTTCCGATCTGCCGTTCTTCCTGCTGTTCGTCTTTATTCTGTGGATGATTGGCGGCCCGCTGGTGCTGGTGGTCCTGCTCGCCGTGCCGCTGCTGCTCATCCCCGGCCTGCTGGTGCAGCGCCCGCTGGGGAAACTCTCCAGCGAAGGGATGCGTGAATCCGCCATCCGCAACGCCACGCTGGTGGAAGCGGTGCAGGGCATTGAGGACATCAAGCTGATGCGCGCCGAGCAGCGTTTCCAGAACCAGTGGAACAACACCAACGACGTCGCCGCCAGCGTCGGCATGAAGCAGCGCTGGCTGACGGGCCTGCTGCTCACCTGGACTCAGGAGGTGCAGTCCATCGTCTATGCGGTGGTGCTGCTGGTGGGCTGTTATCTGGTCATCAGCGGTGACATGACCACCGGTGCGCTGGTGGGAACCTCGATTCTGGCATCGCGCACCATCGCGCCGCTGTCGCAGATCTCAGGCGTGCTCTCGCGCTGGCAGTCGGCAAAGGTGGCGCGCAAGGGGCTGGACGACCTGATGCAGCGCCCGATTGACGATCCGCAGCACGGCAAGAAGGTGCATAAAGCCCACCTGCGCGGCGACTATAGCCTTGAGGACGTCGGGTTTTATTACGACGAGGAAGAGAAACTAACCGTGCTCAACATCAGCAAGCTGCAGATCCGCGCCGGAGAGCGCGTGGCGGTGCTCGGGCGCAACGGCTCCGGTAAAAGCACGCTGCTACAGCTTCTGGCGGGCATGCAGGAGCCGCAGCAGGGCAGCATCCTGCTCGACGATATCGCCCTCAATCATCTGGACCCGGCCGACGTGCGTCGCGACATGCAGCTGCTCAGCCAGCAGGCCCGGCTGTTCTTTGGCTCCGTGCGGGACAACATCCTGATGGGGAACCCGTTAGCCACCGACGATGAGATTCATCAGGCGCTGGTTAACAGCGGCGCGCTGGAGTTTGTGCGCAAGCAGAAAATGGGGCTGAACTACATCATCAACGAGGGCGGCGCAGGCCTCTCCGGCGGCCAGCGTCAGGCGCTGCTGCTGGCGCGTGCCCTGATTACCTCGCCGACTATCCTGCTGCTGGACGAGCCTACCGCCTGGCTGGACGAAATGAGCGAGAAGCAGTTTATTCAGCATCTTCACAAATGGCTGGGTAAACGCCGGACGCTGGTGGTGGCGACGCATCGCCTGCCGATTCTGGACCTGGTCGATCGCATCATCGTGCTGGAAAACGGCAAGGTGGTGATGGACGGCCCGCGCGATGCGATCCTGCACCAGCACGGCATGGCGCCGCAGAAAGCCGCGCAGCGTACGGTGACCATGAAGCCGGCGGCGGTTGCAGAGGAGGGCGCAGCATGAATGATTTCTCTCGTTTCAATAGCCGACTGAAGGAGCCGCGCCTGCCGCGCTCGTCGCTGGTGGCATGGTCCCTGTTCGCCCTGCTGGCGGTGTTTATCGCCTGGGCAAGCCTGTTCCATCTGGATGAAGTGACGACCGGCAGCGGCAAGGTCATACCGTCTTCGCATGAGCAGGTCATCCAGTCTCTGGAAGGCGGCATCATCCACAGCCTGATGGTGCGCGAAGGCGACATCGTGGAACGCGGCCAGCAGCTCGCGCAGCTTGACCGGACAAAAACCGAGTCGAGCGTGCTGGAGAGCGAGTCTCGCCTGAATGCGGCGCTGGCAACCGCTGCGCGCCTGAAGGCCGAGGTGAACGACACGGAGCTCGCGTTTCCGGACGAGCTGGATGACGACGTTGAGCTGGTCAAACAGGAAACGGCGCTCTATCAGTCCCGTCGTGAAAGTCTCGAAAAAGGGCTGGCCGGGTTGCGTCAGGGCGCCGAGCTGGTGCAGCGCGAGCTGTCGTTAACCCGACCGCTAGTGACCCAGGGAGCGGCCAGCAAGGTTGAGGTGTTACGTCTTGAGCGTCAAAAAAATGAGCTTGAGAATAAAATCACCGAGATGAAAAACCAGTATTACGTTCGCGCCCGTGAAGAGCTGGCAAAAGCCAATGCGGAGATTGAGGCCCAGCGTTCGGTGATGAAAGGGCGTGAGGACTCCCTGACCCGGCTGACCTTCAATGCCCCGGTTCGCGGGATCGTGAAGGATATTGACGTTACGACCGTGGGAGGCGTTATCCCGCCGAACGGCAAGCTGATGAGCCTTGTCCCGCTTGACGATCAGATGGTAGTCGAGGCGAAAATCTCGCCGCGCGATGTGGCGTTTATTCATCCTGGCCAGAAAGCGCTGGTGAAAATTACGGCCTATGACTACTCCATTTACGGCGGGCTGGAAGGGGAAGTGACCATGATTTCGCCGGACACCCTGCAGGATGAGGTGAAAAGGGATGTCTACTACTATCGCGTTTATATTCGTACCGACAGTAACCATCTGACCAATAAGCAGGGTCAGGAATTTCCGGTCTTTCCGGGCATGATTGCCACCGTTGATATTAAAACCGGCAGTAAAACCATCCTGGATTATCTGCTGAAGCCGCTAAACAAGGCGAAAGAGGCGCTGCGGGAACGATAGGGGAATGGCGTTCGGGACTCCGAACGCCTGCTGGATTATACGGTTGACGTCACGTTGTGAGCGTGGCGTCGCTCTTTAGGCACAACGTTGATGTAATGCGTAACATACGCAAAATATAAACCGGCATAATTTTCGACAAGGTCGATAAACGCCGGGTATATCGACATCCGACCATCACCACGATCTTTAAGATATCCCGCCTCTTGTGCCGATTTGATAATTCGGTTGACGTGGATGCGTGAAACAAAAAATTCTTTTGCGAGCGTGCTGGCTGAATAGTCAATGACCGCACCGTGAGCGGATTTATTTTTCATGGCCTGCAGATAGATATAAAGCATAATCATACGGCCGCCATCTTTATCAATAAATAATCCCACCTCAGGCAACACCTTTCTGAACGTTAATCCCCGAAAAAGATATTCAGCCGCGCGGCGGAAGAAGTTGTTTCTCAAAATATCATTATCCAGCAGATTAACATTAATATTAAATGCCGGATAAAGAATGCTGACGGGCAAAAAAGCGCCGGACATATAACGCTTAAGTTCATTGAGTCCTTTTTCAGTTGGCGCGATTCTCGTTTTGCGTCGATCATCCGTGCAGCGCCAGGTCCTGATGCGCCCGGTGGTTCTCAGTATCGTAATGATCGCAATCACGCTGTTGGGGCTGGCTATTTTATAGCGAGAGCATAGCTCTTTAATCTCTGAAACTGACTCGGCCTGATTTCCAAAAATAAAACAACACATGGAGAGAATAATGTTAAATCGTGATTCCTGCAGCATTGTCTTGTAGAACAAAGGTTGTTTTTTGTAGATGGTGTCATTAATTGTGTAGTGCTCTAATATTGCCTCACCGAATCGCGGATTGTTCTTTATAACATCCCTTCGATGTAGCAAGGCCCTGGATGAGATGTGATTATCCATAGCATTTTTCTCGTATTTGAATGAGCCGATAGATGAAGTGTCCACTCTTCTTTTCGGAATTTTCATTATACCCTGAGAATAAGATGTTTGCCGTTGTTATTTGCAAAGAAAAGTACATTTAAACGACGGTGATTAACGCAAAGATGTTCCTGTGAGTTCAGCTGATATCTGTTTCTTACCCTGAGGCGGTACTGTAAAATTAATGTTTATAACAGGTGCGTTAAATTTTACGTATTCACAAATGGAAATGGCGCCTTAGTGCCCAGGAGCAGTTTATGACCCACACAATTTCTCTCAGAAATGAGGCGTGCGATGAACATAAATTTGTCATCTCCGCCTGCGGTTTTACGTTCCAGGGATATCGTCTGATCCTTAACCAGTACGGAATACAGGCTTCGCATATTCACTTTGACGGGGATGAGGCATCCCAACAGGATCTGGAAAATATCCTTATAAATCAGAGTGCTCATATTGTGGTGTTTCTCGGAAAAGGTATCGTCAGTCTCCTGGAGAGCCTGAAGCGACTGGCATCCGTGCTCAATGCACTTCCCGTTATTCGACGCGTCACCCTGTATGGCGACATACCGGATGGCTGGCTATATCGCACCCTGGGCACTCTTTTAAATAATAGTTATCAATTATCATTGATTCGCATAGCCCGCGTTTCAGATGTCGTCACTGGTTCTCAAACGCACCATCATGTTTTTAAAGATCGTTCGTACTTATTACGCGATCGCTACAATAATAATTCTTCGCAAGACAACGTAAAATGGCTAACAAAAAGAGAGATTGACGTTTTATTAAATTTCTACCGCGGCATGTCCGTAAAAGAAATGTGCGATGAAATGGGGCTTTCTAATAAAACGGTTTATACGCACCGTAAGGAAGGCGTGCTGAAATTACGCTTAATTAAGCGGTGGTTACACGACTCGCACAATTTTAATGCGGAAAGAAGTATCAAGCGGCGGAGTCAAAATACGGAGTTTACGGATAAGGAAGCAGAGATTTTTAATGCATTATATAAAAAAGAGATCTTCCCTGCTTATCAGATCATTACCGATCGTGACAAAAAAGGCGTAGGCTTTGAGATACTGATCCGCTGGAATAAAAACGGTAAAATTGTCAAGCCGGCCAGTTTTCTCACGGATATTTCAAACCATGAGATATGGTTAAAAATAACGGCGTTAGTCATCCATGCCGCCGTGTCCGGGATTAATAAGTATAACGGTAAATACTATTTTTCTGTGAATATTCCGCCTCGCCTGGCTTCCGGGAATGCATTGCCTGATATGGCAAAGAAAGCTATCGACATGCTGCTCAAACCGCAGTGGGCCGAGAAGCTGGTCTTTGAATTCGCCGAAGATATTGACGTGACGAAGGACAAAAGGATCCCTGAAACCATGCGGCATTTGCGTAATACGGGGTGTCGATTGTTCCTGGATGACTGCTTCTCTAATCATCAAACTATGTTCCCGGTGCGACAGGTGCATTTTGATGGACTCAAGCTGGACCGGGACATCGTTGAGCATTTTGTGGCAAACGACAATGACTATAACCTGATTAAAGCGATACAGATTTACAGCGACATGACCGGAACGGACTGTATTGCCGAGGGGGTTGATAGTGAAGAAAAGTTTGAAAAATTAGTCGCGCTGGGCGTCAAAAACTTTCAGGGATATTATTTGTCGCGGGCCGTGAAAGAGGAAGAGTTAGATCGCATGGTCAGGATTTTTAGCTAATAAAAAATAAAGCCCCGAAGGGCCTTTTATTATTTTCGACCCAGCAGCAGGCCGAGAACAATACCTACCGCACCCGCTGCGACGAGGCCGGTGAGGGGATTATTTCTGACAGCTTCAGTAACGTCGGAAACGGCATCGCTGGCCTGTGCGGCATATTTTTTAGCCGCACCTTTTACCTGATGCTTTGGTGAATCGACGAATTCACCAAACTGCTGCTGCGCTGAACCTGCAAGCTCGTCAAATTTATTTTTTGCTTTATCTTCAGCAAACTGGGTGTTTTTATCAGTACCGAAATCAGACATTTTTACCTCCTTTTGTTGATAATTAAAGGATAGCCGCTCTTTCTGGATGTGGGAGACATAAGGCTAAATTCGGTACACGTCAGGGCTGTTTTCGGATATATCTCTATACCGGGAACCCGTTATTTCTCATTGTCATCCTGACCGTAATACAGTTTCCCGATGCGAATCAGCGGGCGTCCCTGAGACTTACGATGCAGGTTACTGTCCCTGAGTGAATAAACGCACCCGCAGTACTCCTGCTGGTAAAACTGCTCCCGCTTGCTGATCTCAATCATGCGAGAGGAGCCGCCCTGTTTACGCCAGTTATAGTCCCAGTAAACCATACCCGGATAGCGCGCGGCAGCACGCTGGCCGCAGTCATTTATCTGCTGCATGTTTTTCCAGCGGGAGATCCCCAGCGAGCTGCTGATGACGCTGAATCCATTTTCTGCCGCATAGAGCGCCGTACGCTCGAAACGCATATCGAAGCACATGGTGCAGCGGACGCCACGCTCGGGTTCCCATTCCATGCCTTTCGCGCGCTCAAACCAGTTATCGGTGTCGTAATCGGCATCAACAAACGGCACGCCGTGTTTTTCCGCAAACCGAATATTTTCCTCCTTCCGAATGAGGTATTCCTTCTGCGGATGGATATTGGGGTTGTAGAAGAAAATCGTGTAGTCAATCCCCGACGCCTGGATAGCCTCCATCACTTCACCCGAGCAGGGGGCGCAGCAGGAATGCAACAGCAGCCTGTCGGCACCGTCTGGCAGGGAAAGTTGTGGGCGGATAAAAGGGGCTGTCGTCATGGCGTTCTGCAATATGTTTATGAAATTTATGGAAGGGTAGCATAAATTCAGAATCTGTTGAGGCGGGATCAAGGCAGGACAGAGCGATCCCGCAGGGCGGGATCTTCTCCGGTACCACGTGTCGCTATTCGGCAAATTTCAGCAGCGCGTCGCTATCAAGACGATAGCGAACCCATTCGGACTGCGGCAGCGCGCCTATGCTCAGGTAAAAATCAATGGCGGGCTGGTTCCAGTCCAGAACGCTCCATTCAAGGCGGCCGCACTGCCGTTTTACCGCGAGCTGCGCGATATGTTTCAGCAGCGCTCTTCCCGCGCCTTTACCGCGATAATCCGGAGAAACGTACAGGTCTTCCATATAAATCCCGTTGCGTCCCAGCCAGGTCGAATAGCTGGTGAAGAACACGGCATAGCCGGCTATCTTGCCGTCAAACTCCGCGATCAACGCTTCGGTTTTTGTGCCTGCGCCAAAGAGCGTTTCGCGGATCTCCTCCGGCGTGGTAACCACTTCTTCCGGCGCTTTTTCATACACCGCCAGCTCGTAGATCATGGCGTATATTGCCGCTGCATCTTCGGGGCGGGCCTGACGAATGGTGATGCTCATTGTTTTTCCTGTGTTTCGATTGATGGCGTTAAGCATACGGAGTATTGTCCGAAGAATTAAGTGCAATGAAATCAACAAATGATGAATATTATGCATCCGATACTGAGGCGTCTTGATTTAAACCTGCTGCCCGTTTTCGACGCGATTTACCGCCACCGTTCCGTTCGGCTGGCCGCTGACGAGCTGGCGATGAGCACATCGGCACTGAGCCATGCGCTGTCGCGTTTGCGCATCACCCTTAATGACCCGCTCTTTTTTCGCGAAGGGCATCGCATGTCCCCCAGCGTGTATGCCACTCAGCTTGCGCCTTCCATTGCTTCCGCATTGTCGTTCCTCAATCATGAGCTGACCCCGCAGCCGGAGTTTGACCCGCCCAGCAGTACCGAAAGCTTACAAATTGGGATTACGGACTTTACCGCGCTGTGCATTTTCCCGGCGCTGATGCACAAACTGCAGCTTGCTGCCCCGGGTTTGCGTTTCGAATTGCGCTATCTGCCGCACAGCCCTGCGCTGACGGAACTGCTGGCGGGCGAGGTGGATCTCGCGCTGGGGTTCAGCACTCAGGATGATATCCGGCACCCGGAGCTGGAAGAGATCGACTGGTTTGAAGATGAGTATGTGGTCATCAGCAACGCGCGCCGGACGCGTCTCACGCTGGAGGAGTATCTCGCGGCCCGACACCTGGTGGTGACGCCATGGAATGAGAAGCAGGGCGTCCTGGACGTGCGGCTGGAACAACTGGGCTATACCCGACAAATCGCGATCAAAACGCCGTCGATGCTCAGCGCGCCGTTTATCGTTGCGGAAAGCGACCTGCTGATGGCGATCCCCCGTTTTGCCGCTGAGAAGCTGGCTGCGGCAGCGGACCTGAGAATATTTCCTTTACCGTTTTCGATACGCACGTTTGAGGTGAAAATTTACTCGCATAAACGCAGCGGCCAGCGGGGCGCAACGCGCTGGCTTAAGGAGGAGCTGCAAACGCTGGCGCAGGCGCGTCATTACGGGCTGTCCGGCTCCCAGGAGAGGATGTCGCCGGGTTGACACTGCAGCGCCTCGCAAAATGAGTAGGGCGCTAAAGTCCAAACGATAAAAAGAGATGCGACCGGAGAGGAAAGTACGATATCGTAACTCTATGATTAAACGCGTAGTTCGCAGGAACACCGTCGCGACAGGACGATAAATGATTGATGACATCCGTTATCTGATAGTGTTTGCAAAGATTGCTGAGGCAGGATCCATTTCAGGTGGGGCGGAAGCGTTAGGGCTTACAACCGCAACGGCAAGCGCGCATTTATCAAAGCTGGAAAAAAATCTTGGCTGCGCGTTACTGTACAGAAATACCCGTAAACTCTCTCTGACTCACGATGGCGCCAATTTGCTGGAAACGGCCAAATCGATGCTGGCGCTGTATGAGCAGGGGGTCATTGAATTTAAGCAGCGTTCGATCTCAACGGCGAATAAGCTGACTGTTTCTCTTCCTGCCGTTTTTCTGAAGAGTGCGTTTACCCGCCATCTGGCCGATTTTATAAAACGTCATCCGGGCATTTTACTGAATATCTCTTATAGCGATACGCGCAGAGATATTATTGCCGACGGTATCGATGTGGCATTTCGAATCGGCGAGCTTCCGGACAGTTCTCTTAAAGCGCGCCATCTTTTTGTGCTCCCGCGCCAGGTAGTTGCGTCCCGGGAATTGCTCAGCCATTACCCGACGATTACGCATCCTGATGACCTGGCGAAACTGCCATGGATTGGACTCAATATGAGGCAGAATAACCGGGAATTTCGACATAAAAATGGAGAAGTGGCCGTCGTAACGTATACGCCCACGGTGTATGTAGATAATGTCGAAGCCGCTTATGCCCTTGCCAGACAACAAATTGGTCTCGCAGCACCTCCTCGCTATTTAAGCGAAGAGGATGTTAAGCGCGGAGAAATGCAGGAAATACTTCCTGACTGGTCATTAGAACCGCTGAAAGTCTATGCCGTATGGCCTTCTAATATGTCGACCAGCAGTATTGCCTACAAATTGATTAATGATATTTATAACGCGATTGAGTTTCACGCGTTATAACGGGTTTAAAACGCTAAAAAGAGCATGTAACACGCCGTAATAAGCAACAGTCCGCCCATCAACACGTTAAACGTGCGGAGCTGCCGCGTGCTCCTGAGCAGCACAGATACTTTTTCTCCCATCAATGCCCATGCTGAAAGCGACATATAACAGACTAAAAAATAGACCGTGATAAAGACGAGAGCTGTCACAGGGCTAGAGGGTTCAGAAAACATCGCTGCCCCAGAGGCGCACGCGGTCCATGCTTTGGGGTTGATCCACTGCATGACAAAACCCTGAATAAAACCGGGTGAATCCGTTTTTGTTAATGACATATCGGACCGTGACGACGCTATCTTATAGCCCAGACACATGATAAATAAAGAACCGGCAATATTAAGATACCGGAAAAACACTGGATATTTTTCGATTGCAGCGTAAAAGCCGAAACATATAAAGATAAGTAATAACGTAAACCCTATCGTTGCACCGGAGACAAATGAGAAGGTCTTTCTAAAGCCGTGAACGGCACCAGACGATATAATCACCATATTAACGGGGCCAGGAGAAAAGGAAAGCGTCAGTGAAAATATAAACATTGTTAAAAATACCAGCATTTTATCTCCGTGGGTTGGTTTATCTGCATTAGAGGTACTACGACTATTAAGTCACAACTTTACTCGTCATGTGTCTGAATACTACCTGGGAACGTATGCCAGAATAAGTGGCCTTTATCTAAAGGTGTGTTTGATTTTTTGCACCGTTCGCGCAGGCGCGGATGGCCCATTAGTGACAGGGTTTCAGTTGCTATCTCAAGGAGGAACGGCAAACGCTGGCGCAGTTTGCAAGGGAGTCCTATGCCGGGCAAGCTCAGCGCTACCCGGAAAAGGTGGAAACAAGGGATAGTCAATTTAACGGCAGGTAGATATCCGTTTGCAGCGCATGTTCTGGCACCTCGTGAATGAAGTTGAGGTAGTGGAAAAATACCGGGGCATCGCGCAGCGTTTCGCCGCTGGCCGGTAGCCAGTCGCGAAACATCGCCCACACCGTGGCGGAAATGGTATCCAGAGAACCCGTGTGGCGGGCTACGGCGTAACGTCCACCGTCGATTTCACCACTGCAAACCCCGAATTCATTTTCTGGTATCGCTTCAGAGATACTGCCGCAGATATCGAAACGAAAGGCGTCTGCGGGTGTGGTTGCCGGGTCATCCCAGGCGATACCAAACGTGCTGCTTTCGTGTACTGGCGATAGGCCCGAGCTTTTACGCCAGGCAATAAATTTCGCCGCGCTGTCATTTACCCGATCCGGGTTGCCACGGTGCTGAAGCATTGCCACTTGGGTCTGTGGGAAATCGACAATCTTAATTTCCATCGTTTTTTGCTCCTGAAAGGTCATTTTCGGTACGCGCTGGTGCCAGTTCAGCCAGTCCGGCTGCTGCCGAAACTGACGCGGGCTTTTTCCAAACGCGTTTCTGAAGGCGCGACTGAACGATTCAGGGCTCTGGAACCCGGCATCGAGCGCAATATCAATCACCTTATCCTGAGGATTAAACGCCAGTCGCCAGGACGCATGACGCAGGCGCAGCCACTGAATATAGCGATACAAAGGCTGGCCGCTAAACGCCAGGAACTGCCGGTGAAAATGATAAGGCGAACAGCAGGCTAACGCGCTGAGCTTCTCCAGCGTGAGCGGTTCATCGAGATGTTGGGCGATATAGTCGCACACCGTCGTGAAGCGCTCGCGGTAAGCCGTTTTGATTGCATCGTTCATTGCATCCTCCTGATGACCTACTTTGCCTCACCGAACGGCCAAAATCCTGACCGATCTTGCTGATTATGGAGAGGTTATACTGGCGGTATATCGTTGTGCGACAGCAAACGTTCCGTCGTACCTAAGATACTGCTAAATGATGAATGAAGACTCACTTCCTGTACTTATATTAGGTTTGTCATAATCCAAATTTTCTTAGCTACAAAATTTTATGAGAGGTAATGATGGTAAAGGACTTAAAGCCAGAACAAATCGAAATCATAAACCGTATTGTATTTGAGCAAATCGAAAAGATGCAGGCCAGCGTGGCCAAAATTGTTGCTGAAACGGAGAGAACTACGCACCAGCAGCTGCAGGATAGCGGGATTGATATGATCGATTTTTATCCGGCTAATAAGGATTATTTGATGATGACTCTCGTTCAACACTTAATAAATCAAATACATGGCGGCAATATGGTTCTTGCCCAAAAAATGATATCCATGGAAGCAAAACGGCTGAACATCAGCGTACATGTTGAGGCAGATTAAATAATCTCGAATAAGGAATAAATTAATGGGGCCATGCTTGTGAGCAGACAAATTCTTTGATTATCGCTGAGGCTATCAGCTGCTCGCCGCTGAAGTGCGGCCAGCAGCTGATAGCTTCTTTTTTCAATTCGCTGCATGATTTGCGCAAATTTCAGCGCAAAATTCCATAAAGGCTTCGACAGTAGCGGGGGGCAGTCGACGAGATGGCCGCGTGATATACAGCGGATAGGTTTCGCCAGGCCATTCCGGAAAAAGTTCGACCAGCATTCCGTCAGCGATCAACTGCGTGACGCTGAGTGAAAGTACCTGGGCAATGCCAACACCACTTACGCAGGATTGCACCATCAGATCTACATCGGTTGTCGTCAAATGACCATGAGTATCAATAGCCAGTACTTCGCGATCACGACGGAATTCCCACTCAAACGGTTTCCCGCGGCGAGGATCGATATACTGAATGCACTCATGCGTGACTAGTTCTTCAGGATGCTCAGGTCGACCATGCCGTTTCAGATATGCCGGTGATGCCACAGTGAGTACGCGCGTCTGAAAGAGCAATTTCGAAGAAATAGTTGAGGGGAGTTGTGGCCCGAAACGCACCGCAACATCTATACCCTCTGTCACAAGATCCCCTACGTCAGGCTGCTGCACTACTGTAAGTTCCAGTTCCGGATGACGTTCGCGCAAAAGAGGCAGTTTCGGGGCCAAAATATAACGAGCAAAGATTGGATTAACGCTGACCCGTAATGATCCTCGTACAGCAATGGCGGCACCGGATACGTAGCTTGCCGCAACTTCAATCCCTTCAAGATGTGGCGAGGCGCGCTCATACAAAGCCCGGCCTTCGTTCGTCAGGTTCATCGTACGCGTCGTACGGTTTAGCAAACGCACACCGAGCCTCTCTTCAAGGCGATCTATCGATCTGCTCACGCCAGAAGCGGACAGTCCCAGCACCTCGCCAGCGCGACTGAAACTACCCGCCTCGACAACTGCGGCCAGCACGCTCAATCCTGACAGTAGCCTTCCGTCAAAACTCATAGAGACTCACCTTTGAATTTATTCAAATATAATTTGCATAAAACTACCTTTATCAAAAATGGTGCGCAACCTATTGTGTCAGCCAATTCGTTGCCAGGCGCTATTTTCCCTGTCCCCGGCTGGGCAAACCTCGCAACGAACTGCATCACTTAACCCTGAGGAATACGAAATGACAACGACGCGCACTCTTTTTAAAGGCGGCATCATCCTTACTTTGGATGCCGATATACCCAACCTCTCCGTGGGCGATGTTCTCGTCCATGGCGACCGTATCGCAGCTGTGGGTCCGGAACTGCAGGCGGATGATGCCCTGGTAATTGATGCAGCTGGCCATATCGTTATGCCCGGCCTGGTGGATGCTCATCACCATATGTGGCTTGGCGTAATGCGCCGCATGATGCCAAATGTCGACGATCTGTTTGATTACATTGATGTGGTCGCAGAGAAACTGGGCAAACATTATCGTCCCCTGGACATGTACCTGAGTACCAGTCTCACGGCACTTGCTTCACTGGATGCCGGTATTACTACCATCATTGATGCCTGCCACAACTCGCGCAGCCCCGAGCATACTGATGCAGCATTAGATGCTCTAAAGGAAAGCGGCATCCGTGCGTTACATATGGTCGGTGCAGCAATGGATAAAGAAGCTTCATCGGCGCATTTGCCTGCCGATTTGGAGCGACTCTCGCGAAGCTGGAATACAAGTGACAGCCTGGTGCACGTTGGTCTGTTTGGTCAGCTCAATCTTGACTGGTGGAAGGTCGCTCGCAAACTCGACATGCGCATTCTGACCGAATTCATCGGCGATCTCGCCAATCTAGGCCCTGAGTTTGCCACGCCGGGCGTACTGGGCACACATAACATCTTCAACCACTGTTCAAGGGTTCCTCAGGATACCTGGAAGCTCCTGGCCGATTCAGGAGTAAACATCACGGTCAATCCACGGTCGGATGCGCTATTTGGCTTCGACGATGAAAGTTTTGCCTACCAGCAGGCTGTCGATCGCGGCTTGACCCCGGCACTGGGCATTGACCTTGATACTGCCTTTGGCAGCGATATGTTCGGTGAAATGCATGCTCTGTTCGGGCAACAGCGATCGGCTATGCGCTACCGTCGCTTCCGTGGTGAGGACAATGTGCCGTCACCCATCACGGCCGAGGAGGTCCTGAAAGCGGCAACGGTTAATGGCGCGCGTGCGGCCGGTTTGGAGGATCAGATTGGCACCCTTACGCCAGGCAAGCAGGCCGACATTATCATGGTTCGCACCAGCGGAGCCGCTGTTTTCCCGGTAACCAACGTAATTGGTACCGTCGTGCAGGCGATAGAGCGGTCTGATGTGGATACCGTGATGGTGGCCGGCCAGCTTCGTAAACGTGCGGGCAAGTTGGTGGATATTGATCTGGCGGCGCTCAGTACAGAGATAACCGCTTCTCGTGATTACCTGCTCAACGCCAGCGGCTATCACATCGATCTTTTTAAAGCATCCTGATGACAGAGCGGCCTGATACACCGGGCCGTTCAACCCACTTAATCATATTTCATAAAGGATAATGACATGGGAGCCCTCGCCATTAAGCGGTTTGCGGAGGATAACACCCCGCGCGTCCTGCTTCCCCGCCCGGAAACGGGCGTTATTGCCGCACTTTTCTTTGGCTATCTGGCAGTCGGACTGCCACTGCCGGTGATTCCATTGTTCATCCATGGTCATCTCGGCTTCAGCAACCTGGTGGTGGGACTAGTGATCGGCATCCAGTTTCTGGCCACGGTGCTCACCCGCGGCTATGCCGGACGGGTTACGGACCAGCAGGGCGGTAAACGTTCTGCTCTGCAGGGAACAATCCTTTCAGCGATAGCAGGGGCGCTGTATCTGGTGGCTTCGGTAACGGATTTATCGCCTGCTGCAACCCTTTGCATTGTTATCGCAGGTCGTCTGATGGCCGGTTTTGGCGAAAGTCAGTTCGTGACGGGATGTGTGTCCTGGGCCATTGCCTCAGTTGGCCCTCAGCGCGCCGGTATGTCCATGTCCTGGACCGGCATCGCGATGTTCGCGGCGCTGTCGATTGGTGCTCCTGTTGGCATGGCGTTATATCAGCATTACAGCCTCACAATGGCGATGATTGCCTGTATTGCTGCACCGATGTTGGCCGCTCTGGTTGCATTTTGTACCACATCATATATATCGCCTGGAGGTCCGCGACTGCCATTCCATCGCGTAGTAGGGCGCATCTGGCGCGAAGGGCTGGGATTAATGCTGCAGGGCGTTGGGTTGTCAGGACTAACCGCTTTTGCCTCGCTGTACTTTGCGGCACATCACTGGCAGAACGCCGGCCTGGTGATGACTGCGTTTGGTCTGGGTTTTATTTTCATTCGCCTCGCCCTGGGGCATCTGCCAGACCAAACAGGCGGCTATCGCGTTGCGGTTTGGTCACTGGTGGTTGAAGCGCTTGGCCAGGCAATGTTGTGGTTGGGTTCAAACGAATGGATGGCACTAGCAGGTGCTCTGGTTACCGGACTGGGCTGTGCACTGGTTTTCCCCGCACTGGGCGTCGAAGCCTTGAGACGTGTTCCACAAGCCAACCGCGGCAGTGCAATGGGCGCATTCGTTGCATTTCTGGATGTCGCTTATGGAATCGCCGGGCCGGTAGCTGGCCTGATCGCCGGTCAGTTTAGTTATGCCGCTGTATATCTGTCTGGTGCGGCCTGTGCGCTGCTGGGGGCGCTGATTGCGAGCGCGTCTCGCATGCAGCAGTCCTGAATAAACATTCGAGCCGGCAGCCTTTGCTGTCGGTTTACTAATCTGGAGAAATTATATGTCACGCATTTTCATCTCCGGTTCGTCCACAGGCCTGGGTCTGATGGCGGCCGAACTGCTGGTTCAACAAGGACATCAGGTTGTGTTGCACGCGCGTAATGCGAACCGTGCAGAAGATGCGCAACGCGCCTTACCGCAGGCTGAAGCCGTCGTTGTCGGTGACCTGGAGGCAATTGAAGGTGCCAGGCAAACGTCATTACGTGTCAACGCCCTGGGACGCTTCGATGCCGTCATCCACAATGCTGCCGTTGGCTACAATGAAGCGTATCGCGTGACCTGCGACGGGCTGCCGCACGTTTTCGCGATCAACACGCTCTCGGCTTACATCCTCACCGCGGTGATTGAACGTCCGCATCGCCTCGTCTACCTGAGTTCGGGTATGCATCATCATGCCCGGGCAAACCTGGATGATATTCTCTGGCGCAAACGTCGCTGGAATGGGGCCGACGCCTATGCGGAGAGTAAATTGCACGACGCTATGCTGGCTTTTGCTCTGGCGCGTCGCTGGCGTGATGTGCGTAGTAACAGCCTCGAGCCTGGCTGGGTGCCGACAAAGATGGGGGGGCCGCATGCCCCGGACGATATGGACCAGGCGCACCTGACCCAGGCCTGGCTTGCCGCCAGCCGTGATACTGAGGCTGACGTAACGGGGAAATATTTCTATCACATGAAGCGCATGACGGCTAATCCGCAGGCGCACGACGTTGCATTGCAGGATCGTCTCATTAATATTTGTACTGAGATTTCAGGTATAGCGCTGCCGGAGTAATACGTAACGTTAATGAAATGCGCATTAACCATAAAAAACAGAGTGTTTACATATCAAGGATAAAATAGGTACCATACCCCCCTATAGTATCAGGAGGGCGTATGCCGCATTCACCCGAAGATAAAAAACGTATTCTTACTCGCGTCCGCCGCATTCGGGGCCAGGTTGATGCCCTTGAACGCGCGCTGGAGTCGGGCGACCCCTGTCTGGCCATCCTGCAGCAAATCGCCGCCGTGCGCGGGGCTGCCAATGGCCTGATGGGCGAAATGGTTGAAATTCACCTCAAAGATGAGCTGGTGACGGGGGAAACCACGCCGGATCAGCGAGCCGTACGCATGGCAGAAGTCGGCCATTTGCTGCGCTCTTATCTAAAATAAACCCACACACCTGACAAAAAGGGAAGACATGATGAAATCTCGCGCTGCAGTTGCATTTGGTCCCGGCCAGCCGCTGAAAATCGTTGAAATCGACGTGGCACCGCCGAAGAAAGGCGAAGTGCTGATCAAAATCACCCATACCGGCGTGTGCCATACCGATGCGTTTACGCTGTCCGGTGACGATCCTGAAGGCGTTTTCCCGGCGGTACTCGGCCATGAAGGCGGCGGGATTGTGGTGGAAGTGGGCGAGGGCGTGACCAGCCTGAAGCCGGGCGATCACGTTATCCCGCTGTACACCGCGGAGTGCGGCGAGTGTAAGTTCTGTAAATCCGGTAAAACCAACCTCTGCCAGGCGGTTCGCGCTACCCAGGGGAAAGGGCTGATGCCGGACGGTACCACCCGCTTCTCTTATAACGGTGAACCTGTTTATCACTACATGGGCACCAGCACCTTCAGCGAATACACCGTTTGCGCGGAGATCTCGCTGGCGAAGGTGAACCCGCAGGCGCCGCTGGATAAAGTCTGCCTGCTGGGCTGCGGCGTGACCACCGGTATCGGCGCGGTGCATAACACGGCAAAAGTCAAAGAGGGCGACACCGTGGCGGTGTTCGGTCTCGGCGGCATTGGTCTGGCGGTGATTCAGGGCGCGGTGCAGGCGAAGGCCGGTCGTATCATCGCGGTCGACACCAACCCGGAGAAATTCAAGCTCGCGGGTGAAATGGGCGCGACCGATTTCGTTAACCCGAAGGATCACGAAAAACCGATTCAGGATGTCATCGTTGAGCTGACCGACGGCGGCGTTGACTTCAGCTTCGAATGTATCGGCAACGTGAACGTGATGCGTTCCGCGCTCGAATGCTGCCACAAAGGCTGGGGCGAGAGCATCATCATTGGCGTGGCCGGCGCGGGCCAGGAGATTAAAACCCGTCCATTCCAGCTGGTCACCGGTCGCGTGTGGCGCGGTTCCGCGTTTGGCGGCGTGAAGGGCCGTACTCAGCTTCCGGGTATGGTTGAAGATGCTATGGTCGGCAAGATTCAGCTCGACCCGTTCATTACCCACCGTTTGCCGCTGGAGCAGATCAACGACGCGTTCGATCTGATGCACGAAGGAAAATCCATCCGTACCGTCATTCATTTCGGCGACAAGTAACTCTTCTGCCAGCGGTTTTTCACCGCTGGCGTTTCTTTAATAATCTTCTCTAAAGTGTGACCAGTGCGGCGTTTTTAGCCGTAATCTAAATCCCCACCGTGCCGATGACTATTTAACACGCATGTTTTTACGCATCTTACCTACAAGAGAGTCGACGGTCATGGACAACACTACTTCGATGCAGGCGCAGCGCAAGCTGAGCTTCTTGCATCACATCAGGCTGGTTCCGCTGTTTTCCTCCATTCTCGGTGGCATTATTCTTCTCTTCGCCTTGAGCTCGGGTCTGGCGGGGTATTTCCTGCTGCAGGCCGATAACGATCAGCAGGATGTCACATCCGAAATTCAGGTGCGTATGGGGCTGTCGAACAGCTCAAACCATCTGCGAACCGCGCGTATCAATCTGATCCACGCCAGTGCGGCAAGCCGCATCGCGGAGATGGATGCGATGAAGCAGAACATCAGCGAGGCGGAAAAGCGCATAAAGCAGTCCCAGGATAGCTTTACCGCCTATATGAACCGTACGGTGCGCACCTCTTCAGACGAAGCGCTGGACGCTGATCTGAAAGCACGCTACGAGGCTTATATCTCGGGCATGCAGCCGATGGTGAAATTTGCCAAAAACGGCATGTTCGAAGCGATTATCAACCACGAAAACGAAACGGCGCGCCCGCTGGATGACGCTTACAACGCCGTGCTGCTGAAGGCGATTAAGATCCGTACCGACCGTGCCAATGCGCTGACGGCGCAGGCGCACAGCCGCACGCAGCTGGGCCTGATGTTTATGGTGGGCGCGTTTGCGCTGGCGCTGGTGCTGACGGCGATGACCTTTGTCGTGCTGCGCCGTACGGTAATCAATCCTTTGCAGCGTGCAGCGAAACGTATCGAGAATATCGCCAAAGGCGACCTGACGATGCCGGACGACGTGGCCGGGCGCAGCGAAATTGGCCGCCTGACGCGCGATCTGCAAACCATGCAGCACTCGCTGGAAAACACCGTGGGCACCGTACGTCAGGGGGCGGAGGAGATCTACCGCGGCACCAGCGAGATTTCTGCCGGTAACACCGATCTTTCTTCGCGTACCGAACAGCAGGCTGCGGCCATTGAGCAAACCGCCGCAAGCATGGAACAGCTCACCGCGACGGTGAAACAGAACGCTGATAACGCCCATCATGCCAGCAAGCTTGCGGAAGATGCCTCCGGGAAAGCCAGCCGCGGCGGCCAGATGGTCTCCGGCGTGGTCAAAACCATGGGCAATATCTCCACCAGTTCGAAAAAAATCTCCGAGATCACCGCCGTCATCAACAGCATTGCGTTCCAGACCAATATCCTGGCGCTTAACGCGGCGGTAGAAGCGGCGCGGGCGGGCGAGCAGGGGCGCGGGTTTGCCGTGGTAGCAAGCGAAGTCCGAACCCTTGCAAGCCGCAGTGCGAATGCCGCAAAAGAGATCGAAAGCCTGATTAACGAATCGGTCTCGCTGATCGACCAGGGCTCCGGTGAGGTCGTGGCCGCCGGTAACACCATGAATGAAATCGTCGAAGCGGTTAAACGCGTGACCGACATCATGCTGGAGATTGCCGCCGCGTCCGACGAGCAGAGCCGCGGTATTGTGCAGGTTAGCCAGGCGATTTCTGAGATGGATAAAGTGACCCAGCAGAACGCCTCGCTGGTGGAAGAAGCCTCCGCGGCGGCGTCTCTGGAAGAACAGGGCGCGCGTCTGACCGAGGCGGTCGGGGCGTTTCGTCTGAGCGGTGCAAAGTCGGGCCGCGCGGTGACGTCTGCGCCAGCGGCGAAGAACGCGCCGTTGCGTCCGGCGGCGACGGTTTCCGGGGATAACTGGGAGACGTTCTGAGTTGTCGGCAGTGTCGGGTGGCGCTTCGCTTACCCGACCTACAAAATCTGACCTACAAAAAAGGGACCTTTCGGTCCCTTTTTCACATCTTATTGCTTATCGGGTAACGCGTACGCGATAACGTAATCCCCGCGATCCGGAGACTGGCGGGCGCCCCCGGCGTTAATGATGATGTACTGCTTACCGGTTTTCGGCGACACGTAGGTCATCGGGCCGGACTGGCTGCCGACCGGCAGGCGGTCTTTCCAGATCTCTTTCCCGGTGGCGGTATCAAACGCGCGCAGGTAGAAATCCTGCGTGCCGGCGAAGAACAGAAGGCCGGACTGGGTAGAGAGCGAAGCGCCCAGCGTCGGCATGCCGATTGGGATTGGCATGTGCATGCGAATGCCCAGCGGGCCGGTATCTTCCACCGTGCCGACAGGCACCTGCCACACCAGCTTGCCGGTTTTCAGGTCAACGGCCGACATGGTACCAAACGGCGGCTTCTGGCACGGAATGCCCAGCGGCGACAGGAAGCGTTCGCGCATTGCGCCGAACGGGGTGCCGTCCATTGGTACGATGCCCATCTCGATGCCGCTGGCGTTTTTCGCCACGTTAGCGCGCGGCACCATGTAGTTTGCCAGGCCCAGGCGCATATCGTTGACGAACATCAGGCTGTTGTTCGGGTCAACGGAGACGCTGCCCCAGTTCATCCCGCCGAGAGAGCCGGGGAACTGCAGGGAACGGTCGAGACCCGGCGGGGTGAAGACGCCTTGATGGCGCATCTCTTTAAACTGAATGCGGCACAGC
Source organism: Enterobacter sp. QK-SA4 (assembly GCF_056856775.1). Classification (NCBI taxonomy): domain Bacteria; kingdom Pseudomonadati; phylum Pseudomonadota; class Gammaproteobacteria; order Enterobacterales; family Enterobacteriaceae; genus Enterobacter; species Enterobacter sp. QK-SA4. The sequence continues at coordinate 2,436,222 of NZ_JBXFXH010000007.1, read as the reverse complement.
AGCAGGTCGACAGGCGTCGCCCCCCACATGTCGGATTCGGTCAGCGTCTGGTTGCCAATCATCGGCATGCCAACGGAATACGGCTGGGTCGGAGAGTAGCGTTCACCCTCAACGTTACCTGCCGGAACGGGACGTTCTTCTACCTTCGCCACCGGCTTGCCGGTTTCGCGGTTAAGCATGAAGATCATGCCCTGCTTGCTGGTCTGCACCAGCACAGGCGTGGTGCCGCCTTTACCGTCAGGCAGATCGTACAGCAGCGGCTGGGAAGGCAGGTCGAAATCCCACAGGTCGTGATGGGTCGTCTGGAAATGCCAGCGCACCTGACCGGTGGTCGCGTCGACGGCGACGATGGAGGAACTGTACTTATCATCCAGCGCGGTACGTTCGCCCGCCCAGAAATCCGGGGTGGCGTTGCCGGTTGGCAGGTAGATCAGGTTCAGCTTAGCGTCGTAGGACATCGCTGACCAGACGTTCGGCGTGCCGCGGGTGTAGGTCTGGCCTTCCGGCGGCAGGCCGGTCAGGTTCGGATTACCCGGGTCCCACGCCCACGCCAGCTTACCGGTGTGCACGTCGTAGGCGCGCACCACGCCCGGCGGTTCGCCGGTTGAGTAGTTATCCGCGACGCGACCGCCGACGACGACAACATTGCCTGCGACCAGCGGCGTAGAGGTCTGCTGATAATATCCGGGCTTGATCTCGCCCATGCCGACGCTCAGATCCACGGTACCATGGTCGCCGAAATCTTCGCAGACCTTGCCGGTATCCGCGTTGATGGCAATCAGGCGGGCGTCGGTGGTCGGCAGGAACAGGCGGCGAGGGCATGCCGCAGGCTGTGTTTCTGCCTGTGACGTTGTCACGCTGGAATGATCTTCAAAATAGCCCAGACCGCGGCAGCGCTGCCAGTTAGGCGCCGTGGCTTTGGAATCGTAGCGCCATTTTTCTTTGCCGGAATCCACGTCCAGCGCCAGCACTTTACTGTATGGAGTACAGACGTACAGCGTGTCGCCAATCTGCAATGGCGTGTTCTGATCTTCCGCGCCGGAGCCGTTGCTCTGCGGAATATCGCCGGTGTGCGCAACCCAGGCGACCTTAAGGTCGCTGACGTTGTGCTTGTTAATCTGGTCCAGCGCGGCGAAACGGTCGCCGTGGGTGGTATTGCCCCAGTGCTCCCAGTTTTTTTGCTGCTCGCCGGGGGCGACGGGTTTCACCGGAACGGGCTCGTTCGCTGCCACGAGGGTCTGCGGCTTAAACATCCAGCCCAGGCTGACCAGCATCGCCACCGCGAGCACGGCCGCGACACCAAAAGCGGGAGCCTTGTTCGCGGCGCTGTGGTTTGCCGCGCGCAGGAAAGGCCAGACGATGGCGCAGAGGAAGGCCAGTACGGCAAAGGTAAACAGGCGAGAGAAGAGCGGCCAGAAATCCCAGCCCGCATCGCCTACCGCCCAGAACAGCGAGGCAATAAAGGCGATGCCGTAAAGCACGATCCCGCTGCTGCGATTGAGGAAAATCAGGATCGCGGCAATCACCATCACCACGCCCATTATCAGGAAGTATCCACTTCCGCCTACGGTGACGAGCTTAAAGCCCAGCCCGCCGACCGCCAGACCGATGAGCAACATCAGTCCGGCAAGAAGCCACTGCAGGATACGCGGTATCCCACGTGGCGCGCTGCCAAATGCCATTTCTGTCTCCTTAAGATCCCCCCGTCGTGCTGGGTATGTACCAGTTGGGTAATAAATGCGGAGGGAAGAATGATTAATACGGGTGAATTCGGAGTTACAAAATGCTTTGCGAACCATTTGGTGAATTCGCCGCTATGATAAAACTGTTAAATTGTTTTACGCAATTGTTAATGAATGATTTCGCATTAATTGATTAGGGCGCAGGACAATGCCCTCGCCCCGCTGGGGAGAGGGTTAGGATGAGAAGAGAAAGGTGTCAGACCGGCATTGATTTACGGATAGCGCTCAGCAGCGTCTGCGCGCCCGTTGAAAGCGGCGTGTCTACGCGGGTCAAAATGCCGATAGGTTCACCGGGGCCGGGGGAGGTAATCGGCAGGGCAATCAGCGTTCCCTGACGTAAATCATCTTTCACCGCGCCGGATGGGACGAACCAGACGTAGTCATAATCCAGCGTAAGCTGGCGCGAAAGCGAGGCCGACAGCGTTTCGATACATCCTGAGGGCAGCGTACACCCCTGCATTTGCAGCAAGGTTTCTGCGGTCTGGCGGGGAACTGTCCCTTTTGGGCAGACCACTACCGGCCACTCCATAACGCGGCTTAATGTGACTGTGTCCTGCAGCAGGGGGTGATCGGGACGAACCACCAGCTTCAGGGACTCCAGGAACAGCAGTTCATAGTTGAGGCCGCCCATCAGCTCAGGGTCGGACATGCGACCGATTCCGAGATCCAGTTCGCCCGATTTCAGCCCCGCGAGCAGCATAGTGTTATTCATGGTAGCGACCTGAATCGTGGTATGCCGCTGCTGCTTGTGGAACTGGCCGATAACGGGTGGAAGGATGCCCAGCGCCGCGGTAGGCAAAGCACCCACGCGCACCACCTCACTGGTTTGCTCTTCTTTTCTGTGCAGGGACTGGCCTGCGGTATTGAGCGCATCCAGCACTTTCACGGCGTGCGTGAGGAACTGTTCGCCCACGATGGTAAGCTGCGCCCCCAGCCGGCCGCGGTCAAAAAGACGGGCACCGGTCAGCTGTTCCAGCTCGTTGAGGGTTTTTGAGAGCGCAGGCTGGCTCAGGTTGAGAGTTTCAGCCGCACGCCCCAGCGTTCCCTGTTGAGCGACGGCCACAAATGTATGCAAATGGCGCAAGCGTATGCGCTGACTGAACAGACCATTTTTTTCCATAGGCGATGTTAAAAACAGAGCGATGCGGGTGACAAGTTAAGTTGTTTAATTTTGATAACCTGATAGCAAAATATTTTTAACATTTGATCTGTTTGAGTTACAACATGTTTTTTGGCGGGGGAATAAAAGCGAACATCCTTGTTCATTTATTGCTCATAGCGGAGGGGTATCGTTTAACGGTTTAGATCACGCCGTCACCGCCATCGGAACACCACACCTGGCCGGACGTGAATGAACATTCATCCGAGGCCAGCGTGACGTACAGCGGGGCAATCTCAACGGGCTGGCCCGGACGTCCCAGCGGGGTGTCGCCGCCGAACTCCTTCACTTTTTCCATCGGCTGCCCGCCGCTGGACTGCAGTACCGTCCAGTAAGGGCCAGGGGCAACCGCGTTGACGCGAATACCTTTCGGACCCAGCTGTTTGGCTAAGGATTTGGTAAACACCGCCAGACAGGCTTTCGTCTGGGCGTAGTCCAGCAGCACGGGGCTAGGCTTCACCGCCTGAACGGACGAGGTATTAATGATAACGGACGACGCTTTCAGGTGGCGCAGCGCCGCCTTGGTGATCCAGAAAGGGGCGTAAACGTTGGTTTTAAACGTTGCGTCAAAATCTTCCGTGGTCAGTTCCTCAAGCGATTCACGGAACTGCTGACGGCCGGCATTGTTGACCAGAATGTCCAGCCCGCCCAGTTTCGACACGGCTTCTTCGACCAGATTCTGACAGAAGGTTTCGTCCCGGACGTCCCCCGGCAGCGCGATAGCCTTGCGACCTTCGGCTTCAATCAGGTCGATGACCTCAGCGGCGTCTTTTTCCTCTTCGGGCAGGTAGTTAATGGCAACGTCAGCGCCTTCACGAGCATAGGCGATAGCGACCGCGCGACCAATACCGGAGTCACCGCCGGTAATCAGCGCTTTTTTGCCGGCCAGGCGGCCATGTCCTTTGTAGCTTGTTTCCCCGTGGTCGGGTACAGGCTGCATTTCGGATGCCAGTCCCGGCGGCGTTTGCGGCTGTTCCGGGAACGGGGGCTGCGGGTAAGCGTTCGTACGTTGTTTAGTATCACTCATAGCTGACTCCTTAAGCCAAGGGGTGAGATTTGATGGATAACTGCAGCGTTAACGCTTCGCTGAATTATTTCTGCAAACGATCGACACGGACGACGGCAGGAGATGATTTTTTATCAAGCGAACCGTTGATACTGATCATCTGGTCGGGTTTTACCGTTCTGCCGTCGAAGACTGCCTGGGGAATAATAACGTCGATTTTTCCGGTTTTATCCTGAAATATAAACTTATCGCCGCTACCGTCAATAAGATTACCGCGTAATGAAATTGTCGCGCCATCATGCAATTCTTTTGCCTGCTTGATGGTCATAATACGCGCGTCGTCGGTTCCGCGATATCCGCTATCAAGCGCGTGGGGAGGCGGTGGCGCTTCGCCTTTTTGTAACCCCCCGTTATTATCTGCCCATGCGGCCGGAACCAGAAATATCAATAAAGCGGAAATAAGTGATAATTTCATCCGATATCCTTCATTTTGCGTGTCTTGACTTATTAAGTATTGTTGCTATTCCTTTATGTGGCAAATGTGATAAGTCCTAAAAACATTCGCGTTAGAAATCAAAATTATCGGATAATAAGCGAAACGGTGACGATGGCCATGAAGCGTGAAAATGAAAAGTTACCCGGGATAGATGAGAGTTACCGTTTGCTGACGTTTGAATACGCGTTTCGTCAGGTGGGTTTTATTGTTCTGCTGGGTATTATCGTCGCGGCGATTGCCGGTTTTTTTTCCAGCGGAATGGTCAGCGACACGGTCAAAACGAATTCCGCTAAATCATTGACCATAAACTATGAACGCTTTGGGCGACGGGAGACAGAGACGCGGATGGCGCTCGCGTTTCCGGTGCAAACGGAGGGGAAGTATGTCCTCAGCATGGCCAGCGAGAGCAGCGATGCGTATGAGCCCGGCAGCGTCTGGCCGCAGCCGGATGCTATGTTCAGCCGCGGAAAGACCCTCTTTTTTGTCTATAACAACCTGAAAAAAACAGACAGCTTCTCCGTGTTACTCTTCACGACACCTTCCAGAGCCGGTAAATGGAACACCGTCTTCCGCGTCAACAGCGAGCCGGAAATTAACATCTGGCAATTTATTTACCCCTAGGAGGCTGATATGGATATGGTCTTTCGCGCGCTGGCTATTTATCTGTTTCTGGTGGTGGTATTTAAAGTGGCCGGGCGTCGCGCGCTGCTGCAGATGACCAGCTTCGATCTCATTCTGCTCCTTATAATTAGTGAAGCCACGCAGCAGGCGCTTCTTGGACAGGATTTTTCCGTGACCGGCGCGATGATAACCATTACCACGCTGGTGGTAGTGGATATTATTTTCGGGCTGATGAAGAAATATTTCTCGCCGGTTGAGAATATTCTGGATGGCACTCCTGTTATTCTTGTTGAGAACGGTGTGCCGTTAGCCGATAAACTGAAAAAAGTTGACGTGTCCTGTGATGATATTCTGGTGTCAGCGCGTCAAAATAATGGCATTACGGAAATAAGCGACATTAAATATGCCATACTTGAGCGCAATGGTCATATTTCAATCATTCCTTTCGAGAAATAAGAGGCGGCAAGATGAGCAATCTTTTTCACGACAGCAATAATACCGTGGGTGAACTGACGAAAAAACTGGCGAGCAAATTAACCGATCTCGGGCTTCGCTTAACCACCGCGGAATCCTGCACGGGCGGAAAGCTCTCGGTGGCGCTTTGCGCAGAGGAAAACACCGCCGAATTTTATGATGTTGGGCTGGTCGTGTTCAGCGATGAAGCCAAAGCGCGGATCCTCGGCGTGCACCCTGAGACGCTGGCGCGGTTTACTGCCGTGAGCGAGCAGACGGTAACCGAAATGGCCGCCAGTATCCGCGACATCGCCCAGGCGGATATCAGCATCGCCATCAGCGGCTACGCGGGCCCGGAAGGGGGCGACGACGGCACGGCGGCGGGGACGGTCTGCTTTGCGTGGAACATACGCGGCGAGACGAAGACCCGCACCGTGCTTTTCTCCGGTGACTGTCAGGACGTGGTCGAAAAAGCGGTGCATTACGCGCTGGCTGAACTGGTGACAACGTTGTCGGACGGGAATAACGAATAAACTCACGTGGAGGTTCTATGGCTGTCATAGTGATTACCGGCGGGACAGCGGGCGTGGGAAAAGCCACGGCGCTGCACTTTGCAAAGGCGGGTTACGACGTGGGGCTCATCGCCCGCGATGAAGCCAGCCTGCACTCTACCCAGGAGGAGCTACGGCGCTTTGGCGTTAATGCCCACGCCGTGCAGGCGGACGTCGCCGACAGCCAGGCGGTGGTGGATGCCGCTAACGAAATTGAGTATCGCCTCGGCGCAATTGATGTCTGGGTGAACAACGCCATGGGGGCCGTTCTGGCACCGTTCCGAACCCTCACGCCGGACGAGTTTCGCCGCGTGACTGAGGTGACGTACCTCGGCTACGTGAACGGCACTCGCGCCGCGCTCGAACTTATGGTTCCGCGCGACAGGGGCGTGATTATCCAGGTGGGGTCCGCGCTGGCCTACCGTTCCATTCCGCTGCAGTCAGCCTACTGCGGGGCAAAAGCGGCGATCCGCGGGTTCACCGACGCGGTGCGTACCGAGCTGATGCATGAGAACAGCCGGGTTCAGCTTTCGATGGTGCAGATGCCCGGGCTCAATACCCCGCAGTTCGAATGGGCGAGGAACAAGTTTGCCTGGGCGATGCGCCCGGTGCCGCCTGTCTTTGAGCCTGAGGTGGCCGCCAGCGCCATCTTCAGGGTGGCGCAAAAACCGGTTCGCGAGCTGTGGGTCGGCAGCAGCACCATCCAGTCAATTGTCGGGCAATTTTTCTTCCCCGGTTTTCTCGACCGGCTGATGGTGAAAAAGGCGTGGGAAGGCCAGATGACCGACGATCTCAACGCGCCGGATCGTCGGGACTACCTCGACCAGCCGGTTAACGATCTGCATAAAATCCATGGCCGCTTCACTAACGAGGCGAAAACCCGCGCACCGTCCGTCACCTCCGGCATGCCGGGTAAGGTGGCGCTGGGCGCCCTCGCGGTGGCGGGAATAGTGCTGACGCGTCTGATAACCCGCCGGAAACTGTAATCAGCGCAGCGCGCTACGGTGCGTCCAGAACCAGCGATAGCCGTAGCCGCCAAGACTGAGCTTTACGGTTTTACCGCAAATCAGCGCGTCATCGTAGCGCTTGTCCTCGAGACAGGCGGTCCAGGTGGCGTTGCGGATCCCTTTGGCGGTGAACTGCACCGGCTGGTTGCTGAAGTTGACGAAGGTCAGGATGCTGCGCTCGTCGGTCTCGTAATAGAGCCCCAGCACCGCGTCATCATCTATTGTGATAAGGCGAAAGGGCGCAACGGCAATTTCGGGGAACTCCGAGCGGGTGTTGGCAATATCGATGATCCGGTGCAGAAGCGAGTTGTGGTGAAGCAGCGAATCGGCGACGTTGACTTTCTGATAGCGGTAAGGGCCGTGGTCGATAATCGGTGCGATAAATTTTTCAGGGTCGGCTGCAGAGAAACCGCCTCCCTGTGACCCCGCCCACTGCATCGGGGTGCGGACGGCGTAGCGCTCCTCCAGATCCAGGTCGTCACCCATGCCGATCTCGTCGCCGTAGCGCATCACCGGGACACCCGGCAGGGAAAACAGCACCGCGTGGCAGAACGCCAGCCGCTTCCGATCGCCGTTGAGCATCGGGGCCAGGCGGCGGCGGATCCCGCGCTGATAGACGTTCATCTCCTCATCAGGGGCGAACGTGTCGAGGACAAACTGTTTGTCTTTCTGACTAATGCCTTCCAGATCCAGCTCGTCGTGGTTGCGCAGCCAGTTGGCAAAACAGCAGGAGTCAGGCGGGACGATCATCTTCTTCACCGCATTGCGCAGCGGGCGGGCGCTTTTGCGGGCCAGGCTGACGTAGAAATACTTGTTGAGCCAGAAGTTGAGCACCAGATTCAGGCGGTCGTTTTTGCCGAAGTAGTCTTTATAGGCCTCAACGTCTACGTCAACTTCGCCAAGCAGGATCGCGTCCGGATTGCGCTCTTCGATAAGACGCCGCATATGCTCGAGGATCCACAGACCCTTTTTTTCATCACCGTTCCCTGCCTGGGTGGTGAGGTGGGATGCGGCATCGAGGCGAAATCCCGACACGCCAAGCTTGAGCCAGAAGAGGATGATGTTTTCAATCTCTTTAAGCACCGCGGGCGAGGTGAGGTTTAGATCCGGCTCGTGGCGATAAAACATGTGTCGGTAGTATTGTCCCGCCTCGTCGTCCCAGGTCCAGATGCTCTTTTCCACGCCGGGAAACATGGGGGGCGTATCGTCCTCGTCGTTATCCGACCAGAGGTAGTAATCACGATAGGGTGACGCCGGGTTACGGCGGGCCTGCTGGAACCAGGGATGCGCGTCCGACGTGTGCTGGATCAGCAGCTCGATAATGACCTGCATGCCCAGCTCGCGGGCCTGTTCGATAAAAGCGATGATATCGGCCAGCTTTCCGAAGCGGGGATCCACCTGGAGGTGGTCGCTGACGTCGTAGCCTTCATCGAGAAAGGGCGTGAGGTAAAACGGGGTGATCCAGATGACCGTCGCCCCCATGCGGCGAATATAGCGCAGCTTGGCCGCGATCCCGGCGATGTCCCCGCAGCCATCGCCGTTCAAATCATAAAATAGCGCGGTATCAATCTGATAAATAATGGCTCGTGTATGCCAGTCGGTCATAGCGTTCCTCAGTGATAGCCTTCAGTATCCGACACTTTGCCCCGGAAGACGTAGTAGCTCCAGGCGGTGTACACCAGGATCACCGGAATAATCAGCAGCGTGCCTACCAGCATAAACAGCTGGCTGGCAGGCGGGGCCGCGGCTTCCCACAGGGTGATGCGCGGCGGAATAATGTTCGGCCAGAGGCTGATGCCGAGCCCGCTAAACCCGAGGAAAATAAGCCCCAGCGTCAGCAGGAAGGGGCGGGAGTGGCTGGCCGGGTTGCGGGTCAGGCGCCAGATCAGCACGCTGAAAAGCGCAACCAGCAGAGGCACCGGCAGGAACCAGAAGAAGTTGGGCAGGGTAAACCAGTGCTCGGCCACGTACTGCCAGCCGAGCGGCGTCCAGATGCTCACTACTGCAATAACCACGATCAGCGCCAGCAGCACGTGGCGGGTCAACTCGCGCATGCGGGCCTGCAGCGCGCCTTCACTTTTCATAATGAGCCAGGTGGTGCCCAGCAGCGTGTAGGCCACAACGAGACCGATACCGCAGAAGAGATTGAAGGGGGTGAGCCAGTCAAGCGCGGAGCCAACGAAACGCCGCCCCTCAACGTCGAAGCCGTTAATCACGGCGCCCACCACCACGCCCTGGCTGAAGGTCGCGAGCAGGGAGCCGCCGGCAAAGGAGTAATCCCAGAATTTGCGGTGCGACGGCGTGGCTTTGAAGCGGAACTCAAAGGCGACGCCGCGAAAGATGAGACCGATCAGCATCGCGGTGAGGGGGATCGTCAGCGCATCAATGATCACCGCATAGGCCAGCGGAAACGCGCCGAACAGACCCGCGCCGCCGAGTACCAGCCAGGTCTCGTTGCCGTCCCAGACCGGCGCCACGCTGTTGACCATCACATCGCGCTCCTTCGCATCGCCCACGAAGTTAAACAGCAGGCCGATGCCCAGATCAAAGCCATCCATGATGATGTACATCAGCGTGGCAAAGACGATGATGGCAAACCAGATAACTGAGATATCGACGCCCATCAGGTTCTCTCCTCTTCAGGAACAGACTCAGCGGCAGACAGCGGACGGGCGGGCGTGCCCGAGGTGTTTGACGTCAGCGTATCGACAGGCTGCGGTCCTTTTTTAATCAGCCGGATGAGGTAAACATAGCCCACCCCAAACACCGACGAGTAAACGACGAAGAACGCCAGCAGGCTGATGCTCATCTGCAGGGTGCTGTGCAGCGATACCGCGTCGATGGTGCGCAGATAGCCGTAAACCACCCACGGCTGGCGGCCCACCTCGGTGGTGACCCAGCCGGCGAGCAGCGCCAGCAGCCCGGCAGGCCCCATACAGAGGGCAAACAAGTGGAACGGGCGAGAGTGGTATAGCCGATGGCGATAGCGCAACCAGACGCTAATCAGCCCGAGGGTAATCATCAGCAGCCCCATCCCGACCATGACGCGGAACGACCAGAAAACGATGGTCGAGTTTGGCCGATCTTCTTTCGGAAAATCCTTCAGCGCCGGGACCTGCTTGTCCAGGCTGTGCGTCAGAATAAGGCTGCCGAGCGCGGGGATCTCCAGGCCGTATTTGGTGCGCTCCTCGTCCATATCCGGCAGGCCAAACAGCAGCAGCGGAGTGGCCTCGCCCGGCGGATTTTCCCAGTGTCCCTCAATGGCGGCAATTTTGGCCGGCTGATGCTCAAGCGTGTTCAGGCCGTGCATATCGCCCACGACCGCCTGGATGGGGGCGACCAGCAGCGCCATCCACATCGCCATGGAAAACATGGTGCGGACGGCGGGGGTATCGTTACCGCGCAGCAGGTGCCATGCGCCCGACGCGCCGACAAACAGCGCGCTGCTCAGAAACGCGGCGATAGCCATATGAATCAGGCGGTAAGGGAAGGAGGGATTAAAGACGATCGCCAGCCAGTCCTGCGGAATAACCTGTCCGTTTTCGATAGTGAAGCCCTGCGGCGTATGCATCCAGCTGTTGGACGCGAGGATCCAGAAGGTCGACATCAGCGTGCCGAGCGCCACCATGCAGGTTGAAAAGAAGTGCAGGCCAGGGCCGACCTTATTCCAGCCGAACATCATGACGCCAAGGAAACCGGCTTCAAGGAAGAAGGCGGTTAACACTTCATAGGTCAGAAGGGGGCCGGTAATACTGCCCGCGAACTGTGAGAACCCGCTCCAGTTGGTGCCAAACTGGTACGCCATGACCAGCCCGGAAACGACACCCATCCCGAAGTTAACGGCAAATATCTTGAGCCAGAAATGGTACAACGATCGCCAGACGTCGTTTTTGGTGCGCAGCCACATGCCCTCCAGCACCACCAGATAGCTGGCGAGGCCGATGGTGATCGCAGGAAAAAGGATATGAAACGAGACGGTAAAAGCGAACTGAATTCTGGCCAGATGGAACGCGTCGAGTTCGAACATGGTCCGTACCTCTGAAACGATGGGGCACGAGAATTGCCGGGCAGTTTATGGCTGCCCGGCAAAACCGATTACGTTTTAGTCTTACCGGCACCCAGCTCGGCACCGGTCAGCGGGTCAGAATGTGGATCGGACTTCGTGCGGGCAGACATCGCCTTGACCAGGGTTGCCTGTTCGGTCGTGAGCGTGACGCTTGCGCTGCCATCGCCGCCGTCAACCGCAGGCTGGGGGGACTCAACGTAATCGAAATGTTTATCGCTGTTCCAGCTTCCGCGAACCTCACCACCTTCAGACATATTGTAGTACTTGTTGGTGAATTCCTCGATTGGCGGCAATTTTCCCGGTGGGAAATTATTACGGATGGACTGCAGCGCCTTCTCAAAGGAGAGCTGGTGCGCCGCCTCGCGCGTCATCAGAAACGCCAGGGCATCCTTTACGCCGGGATCGTCGGTCACGTTGATCAGCCGTTCATAGATGATTTTCGCTCTGGCCTCTGCTGCCACGTTTGAGCGCAGGTCCGCCGTTGGCTCGCCGATGGTATCGACGTAGGCCGCCGTCCAGGGCACGCCCGCCGAGTTAGTGAGCGGGGTGCCGCCACCGTACAGCAGGGAGGTGATGTGGCTGTCATTGCCGTTTTCGGTCATGGAGCGATACAGCTCGGCCTCGTTTTCCACCCCTTCCGCCAGCGCGCCTTTGGCACCTTTATTAAGCATGCCGACCAGAGTACCGATGATTTCGAGGTGGCTTAGCTCCTCGGTCGCGATATCCATCAGCATATCTTTACGGCCCGGATCGTCATCGCTCAATCCTTGCGTAAAGTACCGGCAGGCGGCAGCCAGTTCGCCCTGAGGCCCACCGAACTGTTCCAGTAAAAGGTTGGCGAGGCCAGGGTTCGGTTCGGCAACGCGAACCGTGTATTGCAGCTGTTTGACGTGTCGGAACATGGCGATTCTCCCGGATTATTTTTTCGCTTCGACGCCCGATGCGTCTGAACGCAAAAGGAACTGTTCCGTGGTCTGCGGAATATGGCGGATCAGCCAGTCGGCCATTTCGCGCTCTTCCGCCAGAATCGTCTCGATGGCCGGCACCGAGGCGACGTCGCCTGCTTTCTTAGCCGCCGCGAGCAGGGAGGTATAACAGGCGATTTCAAACTGTTCGAAAACATAGCCGCTGATCGAGCCCTTTACGATCTCATCGGCTTTGTTGAATAAATCAGATTTCGGGTAAGTCTCCCCCGTAGCGGGTTGTGTTTTCAGGCAATACGCACGCTTTCAGGCATACCTGCTTTCGTCATTTTGTTCAGCGCTCGTACCAGGGCCATAGCCTCTGCAACCTGACCATCGTAGTCACGCAGTGTCAGTGAACCTCCGAACAGCTGTTTTACCCGGTACATCGCCGTTTCCGCTATCGAGCGACGGTTGTAATCTGTTGTCCATTTCCACCGCGCATTACTCCCGGTCAGCCGCTGATTCGCAACAGCACGGTTACGGTCTGCATATTCACCGGGCCAGTAACCCGCGCCTTTTCGGGGCGGGATAAGCGCGCTGATTTTCTTACGCCGCAGTTCATCGTGACAGAGCCGGGTGTCGTAAGCGCCGTCTGCCGATGCTGCCCTGATTTTTCTGTGAGTCTGCCGGATAAGACCCGGGAAGGCTTCTGAGTCCGTCACATTGTTCAGCGACAGGTCTGCACAGATGATTTCATGTGTGTTGCTGTCAACTGCCAGATGCAACTTTCGCCATATACGACGGCGTTCTTTGCCGTGTTTTTTGACTTTCCATTCGCCTTCACCAAAGACCTTCAGCCCGGTGGAATCAATCACCAGATGCGCGATTTCACCTCGGGTGAACGTTTTGAAACTGACATTAACCGACTTTGCGCGCTTGCTGACACTGGTGTAATCCGGGCAGCGCAACGGAACATTCATCAGTGTAAAAATGGAATCAATAAAACCCTGTGCAGCCCGCAGGGTCAACCTGAACACGCGTTTAATGACCAGAACGGTGGTGATGGCGAGATCAGAATAGCGCTGAGGTCTTCCCCGTGATGAAGGCGTTGCCGACTCATACCAGGCCTGAATAGCTTCATCATCCAGCCAGAAAGTTATGGAGCCACGGTTGATGAGGGCTTTATTGTAGGTGGGCCAGTTGGTGATTTTGAACTTTTGCTTTGCCACGGAACGGTCTGCGTTGTCGGGAAGATGCGTGATCTGATCCTTCAACTCAGCAAAAGTTCGATTTATTCAACAAAGCCGATCTCATCCGATGGGAACATGCCGCCAATGGACTGCCCGAGCGCCGCCATTTTGCTCATCGAATCTTTTAAAACCGAACGAGAAATATCATTACGGTCGAGGATTTCTTCCAGCAATGTAATTTGCCGTTTTGTCTCATTAATATGCTGCTCAATTCTGGCGCGAACATCAGGATAATTATCGATACGGCTGGCCATGGATTCCAGCATAGATTCGGCTTGCTTTTCCATCGCATGGGCATCGCGTAGCCAGTCATGGTAGTGTTCTACGTGATTCATCATTGTATCCTCATTAGGGGTTCGCTTATTTGGTCTCACTTTCAGCAGCCTGATCGGCACGCGCGGCACTGTAGCCAGATAAATGGCCGACAATATTGGCGTAAATACTGATGATAATGACCCATAGCACGCTATTCTTCCACCATATTACGGAGGGGATGGCGAGAATGAACCATATTATGGCTGCCGCTAAATGGCACCGTTTAATTGTCCTGGGACTGATGCTCATTTTATTTAACCTGTATTATTGCGTCATTTCTGCGCTTTTTGGTTAATATTTCCTACGGCCAGGTCGGTGAGTTTAAGGTCGGTCTCTTTTTCTTCTTCCAGCGTTTCGGCAAGAAGCTTAACGGCTTTTTTATAGCCCAGTTGCTCTGCTAATGTGGCAAGGGTACCGTAGCTCGCAATTTCGTAATGCTCGACTTTTTGCGCGGCGGCAATAAGTGCGGCATCACGTACTTCATTTTTTTCCGTACTTTCGATGACTTCGTTGGCTTCTTCAATTAAGCCTTCCATCGCCACGCACTTCATGCGTTTGATCTTAATACCGTCTTCCTGCTCAACGATTTGGTCAATACGTTCAATCTGACCCTGCGTCTCTTCCAGGTGGGCGGTAAAAGCTGCGCTCAGCTTCTCGCTGGAGGCGGCGCGGGCAAGCTTGCTTAACGCTCGGGTAAGCTGCTTTTCTGCGCTGTAGGTATCCGACAGAAGATGAATAAAGACATCCTCGACGCTTTTCATATTCATAATAATTACGCTCCGGTAAAATAAAGAAAGGGTACTGCGAGCTTTTCAGCCCGCAGCATGCTCTCTGGTTTTATTAAAAGAGTATTAAATAAGATCAGGAGTTATCAGATTTACGGCCTCCGCCGTGACTGTTCTGTCCCCCTTTCTTACCCGCTTCAGAAGCGCGTTGCGGATCGTTTTTAAAGTTCCCACCGCTATGCTGGCCACCTTTACGTCCAGCTTCTGATGCTTTTTCACGGTCTTCAGCGAAATTACCGGAACCACCACGATGCTCTGCCATATTAAACCTCATAGTCATATATTGGTTATGCCAGTACGATACGAAAATATTCCGTATCACTCGTCGTTCGAGTAATAACTCTAGTCGCTCTGCGGCATCCGTCAAATGCGTTTTGCTATTTGCGGTTGCGTTATTTTTAAATATTTGTAAATTTACGCTTCGCTTAGAAGGGAAATATGGATAGACAGGAAGGACTTGTAAACAGCCATTCAGATTAATCCTAACTTCGAGCTAAAAATTTGAAAGGTGAGGATAAAAATAATGGCTTACTCGAATTGGTTAATTGGCATTCAGGAGAGACCAAAAAAATACTCCTTTATAGCTAGAAAGCGGAACCCTAAATAATTATAAGGAAAATCCTGGATAAAAGCGTTCAGGTTTAAAGGGCGGTTCCGTTCGGCGCTGTTCAGGGACCAGTAGCACACGGTTTGACCACTGTCGTCTTAAGATCACAATTCAGAAATTCTTCCCCCCGGAAGGAACGGGTTTCTCTACACTCCAGGTAATATTCACTGGAGGCATGACATCATGGCGAACACCATCACGGCTGATGATATTCGGGAACACTTTTCGCAGGCTATGTCGGCGATGTACCAGCAGGAAGTTCCGCAGTACGGCACCTTGCTTGAACTGGTTGCGGACGTAAACCTGGCGGTTCTGGAAAATAATCCACTATTACATGAACAACTGGCTAACGCCGATGAGCTTGCGCGCCTGAACGTGGAGCGTCACGGGGCGATCCGCGTCGGCACGGCACAGGAACTTTCAACCCTGCGCCGTATGTTTGCCATTATGGGCATGTACCCGGTCAGCTATTACGATCTCTCTCAGGCGGGGGTGCCCGTCCACTCAACGGCGTTTCGTCCGATAGAGGATGCGGCGCTGTGCCGGAATCCGTTTCGTATTTTTACCTCGCTGCTGCGTCTTGATCTGATTGAAAACGTCGCGCTGCGCGAGCGTGCCGCGGAGATCCTGTCTCACCGCAACATCTTCACCCCGCGCTGCCTGGAACTGATCGACCTGCACGAGTCGGAAGGGGAGTTTTCTGACGCACAGGCCCATGAGTTTGTGCAGGAAGCGTTAGAAACCTTCCGCTGGCACCGTCACGCGACGGTCGATCGGGAGACCTATCTGGCCCTGAGCAACGAGCATCGCCTGATTGCCGACGTGGTCTGCTTCCCGGGCTGCCACATTAACCATCTCACGCCGCGCACGCTGGACATTGATCGGGTGCAGGAGCTGATGCCGAAGTACGGTATCGAACCAAAAATTCTGATCGAAGGGCCGCCGCGTCGCGAGGTGCCCGTTTTATTGCGTCAAACCAGCTTCAAGGCGCTGGAAGAGCCGGTGCTGTTTGCCGGTGAACATAAAGGCACCCACACCGCGCGCTTCGGTGAGATTGAACAGCGCGGCGTGGCGCTGACCCCGAAAGGCCGTGAACTGTACGATAGCCTCCTCGCCCAGGCCGGTACCGGTAAAGATAACCTGACCCATCAGCTGCATCTGCGGGAGATCTTTAGCGCCTTCCCGGATAGCGAAATGCTCATGCGCCGTCAGGAGCTGGCTTATTTCCGCTACCGCCTGACGCCAGCCGGGGAAGCGCATCGGCATGCGTTTCGTCCCGGAGACGATCCGCAGCCGCTGATCGAGCGCGGATGGGTGGTTGCCCAGCCCATCACCTACGAAGATTTCCTCCCGGTCAGCGCCGCGGGGATTTTCCAGTCCAACCTCGGGAACGAAACCCAGGCCCGCAGCCACGGTAACGCCAGCCGCGATGCATTTGAAGACGCGCTGGGATGCCCGGTGTATGACGAGTTTACGCTCTACCAGGAGGCTGAAACGCGCAGCAAACAGCGTTGCGGTTTGCTCTGAAATCGTTACTCTGCTGGGGTGTGATGGAAAAATTAAGGTCGTTATGCAAAATCCTTCCGCCCCTGTGGTTGAAACGCGCCAGGGCGCACTGTCTGGTTTAACCGATGAAAACGTTCACCTCTGGTGCGGTATTCCCTACGCCGCGCCGCCCGTGGGGGAGTGGCGCTGGCGCTCGCCCCGGCCGCCTGAACGCTGGGATGGCCTGCGCGAGGCCACGGCATTCTCGCCCTCAAGCTGGCAAAGCAGCGAGTATTGTCAGGAGCTAGGCGGCGGCGATCCGGGCCAATTTTCCGAAGATTGTCTCTACCTTAACGTCTGGTCCCCAACAGAGCGCGCCGAGCCGCTGCCGGTTATGGTCTGGCTGCACGGGGGCGGGTTTACGATTGGTGCCGGAGGCCTGCCGCCGTATAACGGCAAAGCGCTGGCCACGCGCGGCGTGGTTGTGGTCACGATCAACTACCGTCTCGGCCATCTCGGCTTTTTCGCCCATCCCGCGCTGGAAGGCGAGGAAGGGCGCGTGGTGCATAATTTTGCCCTGCTGGATCAGATCGCCGCGCTCGAATGGGTGCGGGATAACATCGCCGGGTTTGGCGGCGATCCCGCTAATGTGACCCTGTTTGGCGAATCCGCTGGCGCGCGCAGCGTGCTCTCGCTGCTGGCCTCTCCGCTGACAGCTGGATTGTTCCATAAGGCGATTGTACAAAGCGGTTACACCTTACCTGACACGCCGCGCGAGCTGGCACTGCAGAAGGGGGAAGCGCTGGCCGCCCATTTTGGCCTGGAAAATGCGACCGCCGAACAGCTGCGCGCGATCCCACCCGAGGCCTTTTGGCCGCTCACCGCGCCGCTGAACGTCGCCCCGGCGCCTATCGCTGGAGACTGTGTTCTGCCGGAAGCCATGCTGGACGTCTTTTTCGCCGCCCGTCAGCATCCGGTGCCGGTAATGATTGGCTCCAACAGCGATGAGGCCAGCGTGATGGCGGTGTTTGGCATCGATCTCGCCGGACAAATTCAGAAGCTTCGGCGCGAACGCCGCTTCGGGCTCGGGCTGATTAAATTGCTCTATCCGGGCGTGAAAGGCGATGAAGAGCTGGGCAGGCAGGTGTGCCGCGACATGGCGTTTACCACCATGGGCTACGTGGTGATGCAGGCCCAGCAGCGCGTCGGCGGATTGTGCTGGCGCTACTGGTTTGACTATGTCGCAGAGGCGGAACATGCCACGTACATCAACGGTGCCTGGCACGGCAACGAAGTTCCCTACGTCTTCGATACGCTCGGTCAGGTGGAGCCTTCGCGTCAGTACGTCAATGAGCGAGATCTGCAGTTTGCTGCCCACGTGGCGGATTACTGGGTGAGCTTTGCGCGTGACGCGGGTCCTCGCGACATCCTGCCCGGGCCGACGCACTGGCCCGCGTGCCGCAAAGGTCGGGACGTTCTGTTACGCATTGGCGTGAATAAACATGCAGCGTTCAGGCTTGAAAACCGCTTTATGCGCGCCCGCATGAGCCTCTTCAAGCGGGTAATGAAGCACCACGTCAGCCTCGATTAAGCAAACAGGCGCGAAACGCCGCGAGACCATTTTCCTCGTCTGGCGTTTCGCGCAGCACCAGCCGGTAGCTTGCGCCAGTTTTTATGCTTGTCTCATAGGGCCGTACCAGCCTTCCAGCGTGAATATCTTCTGCCACCAGCGTTTCGTCGGCGATGGCGACGCCCAGCCCCTGAATAGCGGCCGTAATGGCGAGATCCATCGTGTCGAAGTGTTGATTTTTGTGCATGGCAAAGCCCGGGCCTTCCTGTTTCGTCAGCCACAGCGACCAGTCCGTCTTATCCCTTGTGGGGTGAAGGAATGTTAACGAACCCAGCGCAACACCCGCCCGCACCGGGCTTATCACCGGGGTGAGCGCCTCTTCGAACAGCAGATCGCCTGCGCTCATGTGCGTGCCGAACACGATGGCCGCGTCGTAAGATTCGGTTTTGAAATTGACGTTGTGATCGGTGGTGGTGGTCAGCGCGATCTGCAGATCAGGATGCTCGCGCTCCACCTCCAGCAGGCGCGGCACCAGCCAGCGCATGGCGCAGGTGGGGGCCTTCAGCCGGATCACCCTGTGCTGGCTGCGGGCCTGGTCGGCCACGGACAGCAGCTGCTCGAAAGCGGACTGCAGCTCCGGAAGCAGGGCGCTACCCTGCGGTGAGAGGCGCAGCCCGCGCGCGTGGCGCTCAAAAAGCGGAAAGCCAAACCACGCCTCAAGGGAGGCTATCTTGCGGCTCACGGCCCCCTGCGTCAGACACAGTTCCGCGGCGGCATGGGTAAGATTGAGGTGACGCGCGGTGACTAAAAATGCGTCGATGGCATTAAGGGGGAGCGAACGGCGCGACATAAAAACACCTCAGCTATGCATTTTTCTCATGGCTATTATGACAACAATTCGATTGTCCCGACAGCACAGATGTTGTTTGAATAGTTATGCAATGTCCATGAGAAGGGAAAGAGGATGACTTTACGAACGCCAGTGCAAACGCGCTCCAAACTGCCGGATGTGGGAACCACCATTTTTACCGTTATCGGCCAGCTCTCGGCGCAGCATAACGCGATTAACCTTTCTCAGGGCGCACCGAATTTTTCCTGCGACCCGAAGCTGATTGCGGGCGTCACCCGCGCAATGGAGGCGGGGCATAACCAGTACGCGTCGATGACCGGTCTGCAGCCGCTCAAAGAACGTATTGCCGATAAAATTGCCACGCTCTACGGCACGCAGTACGACCCTGCCAGCGAGGTGCTGGTGACTGCCAGCGCCAGCGAAGGGCTCTATTCGGCGATTAGCGGGCTGGTGCACCCGGGCGATGAGGTGATCTACTTTGAGCCGTCCTTTGACAGCTACGCGCCGATTGTCCGTCTTCAGGGGGCAATCCCGATTGCCATCAAGCTCACCGTGCCGGATTTTGCCGTCAACTGGGATGAGGTTCGCGCCGCGATCACGCCGCGCACGCGCATGATCATCATTAATACGCCGCACAACCCGAGCGGTCAGGTCTTCTCCGCCAGTGACCTGCAGCAGCTGGCGGCGCTGACGCGCAATACCGACATCATTATTTTGTCTGACGAAGTGTACGAACACGTCGTTTTTGACGGCGAGCCACACCACGGGATGGCCACGCACCCGCAGCTGGCGGAGCGCAGCGTGATTATTTCCTCTTTCGGAAAAACCTATCACGTCACCGGGTGGCGCGTGGGTTACTGTGTTGCACCGGCGGTACTGATGGACGAGATTTGTAAAGTGCATCAATTTTTAATGTTTTCTGCCGATACGCCAATGCAGCACGCGTTTGCTGAGCATATGGTCGACCCGCAAACCTGGCTGTCGCTGTCGGCGTTTTACCAGCGCAAGCGCGATCTGCTGCACAGCCTGCTGGCCGATTCGCCGTTTACGCTGCTGCCGAGCGCTGGATCGTTCTTCATGCTGGCGGACTACAGCCAGTTCAGCGACGAGCGCGACAGTGAGCTGGTGAAACGGCTGATCGTTGAGTACGGCGTTGCCACCATTCCGCTGTCGGCGTTTTATGCGGACGGTACGGATAATAAATTGATTCGTCTCTCTTTTGCGAAAGATGAGGCGACGTTACGGGCAGGTGCCCAGGCCCTGTGTCGGGTTAAACCACGCTGAGATAGGCTCTGAGGAGTTGTAGATGAAATTACGCGCGTTAGTTGTCGGCATGGGATTGCTGTGTACTTTTTCTTCCTTTGCGGCTACCGAGCTGCGTTACGGGCTGGAAGCGGAATATCCGCCGTTTGAGAGCCGCAATGCGGCGGGCGAACTGGAAGGGTTTGACGTTGAACTGGGGAATGCCATCTGCAAAGCGGCAGCGCTGAAGTGCAGCTGGGTTGAAACCTCCTTTGATGCGCTGATCCCGGGCCTGGTGGCGAAGAAATTTGACGCCATCAACTCGGCGATGAACATCACCGAGCAGCGCCGCAAGAGCATTGATTTTACCCAGCCGATCTACCGTATTCCGTCGCAGCTGGTCGGCAAGGCAGGTACGGCGGTTGAGGCAACGCCTGAGGGGCTGAAGGGCAAAACCATCGGCGTGCTGCAGGGATCCATCCAGGAAACCTATGCCAAAGAGCACTGGGAAAAGCAGGGTGTCACCGTGGTGTCTTATAAAGATCAGAATATGGCCTGGGGCGATCTGCTGAATGGCCGTATCGACGCCTCGCTGGTCATGTCCGCGGCCGGGCAGGCAGGTTTCCTCAGCAAGCCGCAGGGGAAAGGGTTTGGCTTCATCGGCAAACCGGTGTCTGACGACACTATTCTCGGCAGTGGGATCGGTTTTGGGTTGCGTAAGGGTGACGAGGCCACCAAAAAGCAGCTTGATGCCGCGATCGATAAAGTACGTGCCGACGGCACGATCGCTAAACTCGCTGATAAGTACTTCCCGGGTATCGATGTCAGCGTAAAATAACCGCCTCATTAGCCCCGGCGAACGATGTCGCGCCGGGGCATTTTTCTACACATTTTCCAGGCTTTCTTTACACCACTTTCGGGCCGTTCTGGTCGACAGAAAATATTTCTCACTTTGTTCATATAATCACCGGCCAACAATTGGATTCTTAACCATTTTTGTTTAGGCTGTGCGTTCTTTCTTGCCGTCATTTCGCCGAGCGCGAAACACATTCACACGACCATAAGGACGTTTTTCCAGGCATGAATCGCAGACGTTTTCTAAAAGGCTCGCTGGCAGTGGCAGCCCTGAGCGGCACATCTGGCCTTGCTTCCCTGTTTTCCAAAGCGGCATACGCTGCCGACTCTGACATTGCTGACGGCCAGAGCCGTCGTTTCGACTTCTCCGTACTGCAATCCATGGCGCATGACCTGGCAAAAACCCCGTGGGGTGGCGCGCCGCGCCCGCTGCCGGAGACGCTGGCCACCATGACGCCGCAGGCGTACAACGCCATCCGCTACGATGAAAAACAGTCACTGTGGAACAACATAGAAGGGCGTCAGCTGGACGTGCAGTTCTTCCATATGGGGATGGGGTTCCGCCGCCGCGTGCGGATGTTCTCGCTGGACCAGTCGACCTCTATGGCGCGCGAGATCCACTTCCGTCCGGAGCTGTTCAGCTACGGCGAAACGGGTGTGGATACCAAACAGCTGGAAGGGCAAAGCGATCTCGGGTTTGCGGGCTTCCGCGCCTTTAAGGCGCCTGAGCTGGCGCGTCGCGATATCGTCTCCTTCCTGGGCGCGAGCTATTTCCGCGCGGTGGATGACACCTACCAGTACGGTCTTTCCGCGCGCGGTCTGGCGGTAGATACCTTTACCGACACCCCGGAAGAGTTCCCGGACTTTACCTCCTTCTGGTTTGAAACCGTCAAGCCAGGCGACACGACTTTTACCGTCTATACGCTGCTCGACAGCCCGAGCATCACCGGTGCCTATAAATTCGTGATCCACTGCGAGAAGAGCCAGGTGATCATGGAGGTGGAAAACCACCTCTACGCGCGGAAGGACATCAAGCAGCTCGGCATTGCGCCGATGACCAGTATGTTCAGCTGCGGCAATAACGAACGCCGCATGTGTGACACCATTCACCCGCAAATTCATGACTCCGACCGCCTGGCGATGTGGCGCGGCAACGGGGAGTGGATCTGTCGTCCGCTGAACAACCCGCAGAAGCTGCAGTTTAATGCCTATATGGACAAAAACCCGAAAGGGTTCGGTCTGCTGCAGCTCGACCGCGATTTCTCGCACTATCAGGACGTGATGGGCTGGTATAACAAACGCCCGAGCCTGTGGGTTGAACCGCGTAACGACTGGGGTAAAGGCGCGGTTGGCCTGATGGAGATCCCGACCACCGGCGAAACGCTGGATAACGTGGTCTGCTTCTGGCAGCCGGAAAAAGCGGTGAAAGCGGGCGACGAGCTGGACTTTAAATATCGTCTGTACTGGAGCGCCATGCCGCCGGTGCGCTCTCCGCTGGCCAACGTCTTCGCCACCCGTACCGGCATGGGCGGCTTCCCGGAAGGCTGGGCACCGGGGGAAAATTACCCGAAAGTGTGGGCCCGTCGCTTTGCTATCGACTTCGTCGGTGGCGACCTGAAGGCCGCTGCGCCAAAAGGCATCGAGCCGGTGATTACGCTCTCCAGCGGAGAAGCGAAGCAGGTTGAGATCCTCTACGTTGAGCCGTTTGACGGCTATCGTATCCTGTTTGACTGGTACCCAACCTCGGATTCGACGGAGCCGGTGGATATGCGCCTGTTCCTGCGCTGCCAGGGCGATGCCATCAGTGAAACCTGGCTGTACCAGTATTTCCCACCGGCGCCGGATAAACGTAACTACGTTGACGACCGGATAATGCGTTAACGATCGATTCCCTCTCCCTCCGGGAGAGGGTTAGGGTGAGGGGCAATGACCGCAGCAAAATCCGAAATTATCCCGGTATCTGACGCTCTCGAGCTTCGCGCCGTCGAAGAGCGCTACGCCGCCGATCTGCATAATCTCGTCGTCAAAAACAAAACCTTTCTGCAAACCGCCTTTGACTGGGCGCAGCACGTAGGCAGCGAGGACGATACCCGCCGCAACGTGCAGAGTAACCAGATGCTGCACCAGCGCGGCTACGCCAAAATGTTTCTGATCTTCAAGGATGATGCGCTGGTTGGCGTGCTGTCGTTCAACACGATTGAACCGACGAACAAGACCGGGTACATCGGCTACTGGCTGGATGAAGGCCACCAGGGGCAGGGGATCCTCTCCCGCTCACTGCAGGCGTTTATGCGCTACTACGCTGTACGCGGGGAGATCCGCCGTTTTGTGATCAAGTGTCGGGTGGCGAATCAGCACAGCAACGGCGTTGCCGTACGCAACGGTTTTACGCTGGAAGGGTGCCTGCGGGAAGCGGAATACCTGAATGGTCGCTTTGACGATGTGAACATCTACGGTAAGATCTACGCCCTATAACGCCCCCAGCAGCGGGGTGCGGGTGATGCGCTGGTCGCCGTTAATCACTTTTTCGCCGCGCAGGTGAATGCTCTCCCCGGCAAAGGCTTCGATGACCGCATCATCGGTGATTTCAACCCGGTGCTCGACGAGCACATCCCCGCTGATCCGCGCGCGTCCCTGGATCACCACCTTATCGTCCAGCATGATCGGCCCGCCGCGCAGCCAGGCCTGACCGCCAATCAGAACGTGGTGCTTGATGACGCAGTTTCCCTCGACCACGGCATTCTCCGCAATCTGCGAGCTGTAGCGCACCGTTGGGATGGCATCTTCATCAAAGCCGGCAATCACGCGGGCGTTACCATAGACCTTTGCGCAGTCGCACACCCACACGTTGTTGAGTTCGTTTCCCTCGAGGATGGCGTTGTCGAAGACTTCGGCGCGGTGCTCAACAAAGGCAAAATTCACCATCGCTTCGCCGTAGATTTGCGCCTGGTGCACAATGCGCGACTGGCTGACGGTCGCCTTATTGTAGATTTGCAGGATCTGGTCATGGTCCGGCGTCAGCCCTTTGGCGGCAATGATAACGCTATTGTGCAAAATGCGGGCGTCGCCGTAGAGATGGCACTCGCCCCGCACACAGGATTGCTGAATGGTGACGTTGTCACTTATTCGCGCCCCGTGGCTGACCTCTGCGCCGTCCAGCCAGCAGCTGTCACCGATACGGGCATCATGGCTCACGACGCACGGCAGGGTAAGACGCGCGTTGCCGGACACGGTCGCTCCGGCGAACACCACGCTGTTTTCGTCGTAGATCCAACAGTCGCCGTTCTGCGCGAGGGCGCGCTCATCGTCAATCCAGCCGCCTCTCGTCCCGACAGTCACGTCGTTAAAGTCCGCCGTGGCAATAATCTGCCGCAGCGTAGTGGCGTGGGTGGTTTCGCCATTTTTCCATTGCCAGAGGCGGGTCTCGTCGCTGAGGCGATATTTGTTCATCTTTATTTCTCTGATAAGCGTCTTAACTAAACGTAGCAAATTTTTCGATTTTCGAGCGGCTGGCAACCAGACGGTAAACGCCTTAAAATAGCATCCTGGATGCACTTTCACTTTATGAGAACGCAGGAAAACAATGACTGTCGATGAGAATTACTTCACAGAGAAATATGGCTTAACCCGTACCCATTCAGAAGTGCTGTACAGCGCGGAGATTGTGAAACCCGGTAAAACGCTGGATCTGGGCTGCGGCAACGGCCGCAACAGCCTTTATCTGGCGGCCAACGGTTACGAGGTGACCGCGTGGGATAAGAACCCGATGAGCATCGAGAATATCGAGCGCATTAAGGCGGAAGAAGGGATCGATAACCTCCACACGGCGATTAAAGATCTCAACAACCTGAGTTTTGACGGCGAGTACGATTTCATTCTCTCCACCGTGGTGCTGATGTTCCTGGAGTCAAAAACCATCCCGGGTCTTATCGCCAACATGCAGCGCTGCACCAAGCCCGGCGGCTACAACCTGATTGTTGCCGCGATGGACACGGTGGATTACCCGTGCACCGTCGGCTTCCCGTTTGCGTTCAAGAGCGGTGAGCTGAGCAACTACTATGAAGGCTGGAAGTTGCTCAAATACAACGAAGACGTTGGCGAACTGCACCGCACCGATGAAAACGGTAACCGCATCAAGCTGCGCTTTGCCACGATGCTGGCGCGCAAGCCCGCTTAACGGGCGGCCAGCAGGCAGATCTGCAGGGCCGTGTTGTAAGACGCTTCGAACGACGACAGCGGCAGGAATTCAAACTTCGAGTGGAAGTTATGCGCGCCGGTGAAGAAGTTCGGCGTGAGTAGCCCTTTTGCCGAGAGCGCCGCGCCGTCGGTACCGCCGCGCATGGGCGTCGGCTTCGGCGTGATGCCGAGCGATTCCATCGCCTCGAACATCAGATCGATAGCGCGCCGGTCCTCACCAATCGCATTGCTGATATTGCTGTAGGTATCTTCAATGCGATAGTCCACCCTGGCCGTTGGATACCGGGCGGCAACCAGCGCGGCTACGTCGGCAATCTGCTGCTTGCGGGCGGCAAAGCTGTCCTTGTCAAAGTCGCGGATATTGGCCTTAAGAATGGCCTCGTTTTGCCCGGCCTGAATGCCGTTAAACCAGATATAGCCCTCACGCCCCTCGGTGCACTCCGGCGTTTGCTGGCGGTCAAAATGGTTGATGTAGTCAGTCGCCATCAGCAGGGGGTTCACCAGCACGCCTTTGGCGGACATCGGGTGCGCCGTTACGCCGGTAAAGCGGATTTCAGCGGCTGCCGCATTAAAGTTCTCGTAGACAATTTCCCCCAGCTCGCAGCAGTCGATGGTCCAGGCGAAGTCGACGTCAAAGCGCTTAAGGTCCAGCGCTTTTGCCCCGTTCAGGCCGATCTCTTCGTCAGGCACAAACGCCACGACGATATCCCCGTGCAGATGTTCCGCCGTCAGGTTTTCCAGCACCGTCATGACCACCGTGACCGCCGACTTATTATCCGCGCCCAATACGCTGGTTCCGTCGCTGAAAATAATCTCCTCATTCGGATAAGCCAGAATTTCAGGGTGCTCGTTAACCCGCAGCCAGATGTCTTTCTCTTTATTCAGACAGAGATCTTCACCGGTAAACGTTAATATTTGTGGATGAATATCCGGTGATAATCCCACGTCCACGGTATCAATATGGGTTATAAAGCCGATGCGCGGCGCGCCGGGCACGTTGCCTTTTTTAACCGCCGTTACCGTGGCGAATTCATCAATCACAATATCGTCTAACCCCAGCTGTGCCAGCTCCTGCGCCAGCTCCCGCGCCATGTCGTGCTGGCCCGGCGTTGAGGGCAGGGTTTTGACTTTGGGATCGCTCTGGCTGGTGATGGCGAGATAGCGGAAAAAACGGTGCGTTAATTGTCTGGAAAGCGGCGAGCCCATAGTGATTTGTTCCTTATTTATTTTTCGGGTGTTTGCCACATCACTTTAATGTTATTTATGAAATGGCAAAAGAATTAATTAGCCGTCGAATTAAAAAGACAGGAATAAATGATGAAAAGCAAACTCACAACTATAACGCTGGCGCTCGCAGCACTCACGGTCAGTTCCACCGTCGCCGCGAAAACGCTGGTGTATTGCTCCGAAGGATCGCCGGAAAACTTTAATCCTCAGCTATACACCTCGGGAACCAGCGTGGACGCCAGCGCCGTACCGGTCTATAACAGGCTGGTTGATTTCAAACCCGGCACCACGGAGCTGGTGCCAAGCCTGGCGGAGCGCTGGGAGGTCAGCGACGACGGTAAGGTTTACACATTCCATCTGCGTAAGGGCGTTAAATTCCAGAACAATAAATCCTTCACGCCGACCCGCGACTTTAACGCCGACGACGTGATTTTCTCGTTTATGCGCCAGAAAGACGTGAATCATCCGTATCACAACGTCTCTAACGGCAGCTACTCCAACTTCGAAAGTCTGGAGTTTGGCAGCCTGATTACCGGCATTGATAAAGTTGATGACCACACCGTGCGCTTTACCCTGGCGCACCCGGAAGCGCCGTTTGTCGCCGATCTGGCATGGTATTTTGCCTCGATCCTGTCCGCGGAGTATGCCGACGCGATGCTCAAAGCGGGCACGCCGGAAAAGGTGGATATGGAGCCTATAGGCACCGGGCCGTTTAAGCTGGCGCAGTATCAGAAGGATTCGCGGATCCTGTTTACGGCGTTTGCCGACTACTGGCAGGGGAAATCGAAGCTGGATCGGCTGGTGTTTAGCATCACCCCGGATGCCTCCGTGCGGTTTGCCAAAATCGAGAAGAACGAGTGTCAGGTGATGCCGTTCCCGAACCCGGCGGACCTGCCGCGCATGAAGGCGAACAAGGACATCAACCTGATGAGCAAAGCCGGACTGAATACCGGCTTTCTGGCGTTCAATACCCAAAAGCCGCCGCTGGATAACGTAAAAGTCCGTCAGGCGCTGGCGATGGCCATCAATAAGCCGGCCATTATTGATGCGGTTTTCCACGGCACCGGCACTGCGGCGAAGAACCTGCTGCCGCCGGGCGTCTGGAGCGCAGACAGCGAGCTTAAGGATTACGATTACGATCCTGAAAAGGCGAAAGCGCTGCTGAAAGAGGCCGGTTTTGCCAACGGCGTGAGCGTCGACCTGTGGGCGATGCCGGTGCAGCGTCCGTACAATCCGAATGCGAAACGCATGGCGGAGATGATTCAGGCCGACTGGGCGAAAATCGGCGTACAGACCAAAATCGTCACCTACGAGTGGGGCGAATACCTTAAGCGCGTGAAGGGCGGGGAACACCAGGCCGCGCTGATGGGCTGGACGACCGCAACGGGCGATCCCGACAACTTCTTCGGTCCGCTCTTTACCTGCACCTCGGCAAACGGTGGCTCAAATTCGGCGAAATGGTGCTATAAGCCCTTCGATAAAATTATCGCGGAAGCAAAATCAACCACCGATCGCGATAAACGCGTGGCGCTGTATAAAGAGGCTCAGCAAATGATGCATGATCAAATGCCGGCGGTGATGATTGCGCATTCAACCATTTTCGAACCGGTGCGCAAGGAGGTGAAGGGCTATGAAATTGACCCGTTTGGCAAACATCTGTTCTGGCAACTGGATATAAATCAGTAATTTTTCACTGCCCGGCACGCCTCCGGGCAGTCTTTTCGCAATTTGTGCTCTCCGCATCATTTTTTGTCACAACAAACCCATCGGTCTTTTGCTATAACTTCAAATGCATACTTGCAGATAACATGGAAAACTATCATGCGTACTCAAACTTTTTTTAAAGTTGCAGTGCTTACTGGTCTGTTGGCGTTGGCGGGCTGTTCTTCAAAAGTTGCGGCTCCCGAACAATATTCTGGCTTTTTAAAAGACTATTCCGGCTTGCAGCAGACGACGTCTGCGACGGGTAAACCAACGCTGCGTTGGGTTGATCCTTCTTATAACGAAGCTAATTACGACAGTATTCTCTGGACGCCGATTACTTATTATCCTGCGCCTAAACCGACTGACCTGCCCCCCGTTGATTAGTACACCCCGATGTTAGTAATGTCTTCATAAGCCACATGAGGACATCCCCATGAAGAAGCGTTTTTCCGACGAACAGATCATCAGTATTCTCCGCGAAGCCGAAGCTGGGGTACCCGCCCGTGAACTCTGCCGCAAGCATGCCATTTCCGATGCCACGTTTTACACCTGGCGTAAGAAGTATGGCGGTATGGAGGTGCCTGAAGTTAAGCGCCTGAAGTCGCTTGAGGAAGAGAACGCCAGACTCAAGAAGCTGCTTGCCGAAGCCATGCTGGATAAAGAGGCGCTTCAGGTGGCTCTTGGGCGAAAGTACTGACGACAGACCAGAAGCGGGAAGCCGTGATGTTGATGTGTGATGCGACCGGTCTGTCGCAACGTCGTGCCTGCAGGCTTACAGGTTTATCCCTGTCGACTTGCCGCTATGAGGCTCACCGTCCGGCTGCTGATGCGCATTTATCAGGGCGCATCACTGAGCTGGCACTGGAGCGCAGGCGTTTTGGCTACCGTCGTATTTGGCAGTTGCTGCGCCGTGAAGGGCTTCATGTTAATCATAAGCGCGTGTACCGGCTTTATCACCTCAGTGGCCTGGGCGTAAAACGCAGAAGACGTCGTAAAGGGCTGGCAACAGAACGTCTGCCGCTGCTCCGTCCGGCGGCGCCCAATCTGACCTGGTCGATGGATTTCGTCATGGACGCACTTTCCACCGGTCGCAGGATCAAGTGTCTTACCTGCGTCGATGATTTCACAAAGGAATGCCTGACGGTCACTGTTGCCTTTGGGATTTCAGGCGTTCAGGTCACGCGTATTCTGGACAGCATTGCACTGTTTCGAGGCTATCCGGCGACGATAAGAACTGACCAGGGGCCGGAGTTCACTTGCCGTGCACTGGATCAATGGGCCTTTGAGCATGGTGTTGAGTTGCGCTTAATCCAGCCGGGCAAGCCAACGCAGAACGGATTTATTGAGAGCTTTAACGGACGATTTCGCGATGAATGTTTGAATGAGCACTGGTTCAGCGATATCGTTCATGCCAGGAAAATTATTAATGACTGGCGGCAGGATTATAACGAATGCCGCCCGCACTCCACGCTGAATTATCAGACACCGTCTGAATTTGCAGCGGGCTGGAGAAAGGGTCATTCTGAGAATGAAGATTCCGACGTTACTAACTGAGTGTTGTATCTAATCGTGGGGGCAGGTCAGTCACACTGTACATAACAAAGTATGATGACGGAGGAGCTACGGTGTCTGATGTTTACCGCTTCTATTTAGATAAAGACAACAGCGGGAACATTATAAAGGCCCTTAAAGATCGATCGCCGTTCCTTGAAGCCAATACAAGAAATGTTACAGCTTCTGCTTATGGGAACACGGTAAATATAAAAATCACAGGTAAGGTTTATTCATTCACTAATTCGGATCTGTTCTATGCAGATGGTGTAGCGATCATGCCTGTAATTAACCTCATAGCAAATGGAATAAGAGATTAATTAGCATAAGGAGTTTTAGAAATGGCTGTACCAGTACACCTCTTTTTGAAAGACGATGGTGGAGCAATGATCCGTGGCGGTTCTGATGTTGCAGACCGTGAAGGAAGTATAGAGCTTAGAGATCTGATCCATAACCTGAGCATTCCAACAGATGAGGCAACAGGTAAACTTACAGGTACAAGGCAACACTCAGCTTTCAGTTTAACAAAAGCAATTGATTCATCTTCACCCTATCTATACAAAGCAGTGGCTACAGGTCAAACGCTTCAAAGTGCTGAATTAAAGTTCTATCACATCAATGATGCTGGTCAGGAAGTGGAATACTTCAATATTCTTATGGAAGGTGTGAAAGTCATTTCAATAACTCCAGTTATGCATGATACAAGAGATTGTCCCGGTACTGGTCACCTGGAAAATGTATCTTTGCGATACGCAAAAATCACATGGAAAATCCTGGACGGAAATATTCAATACACTGATGCGTGGAATGAACGCCTTACAGCGTAGGCGTTATAAACGAGCAGCGCCGGAAGGCGCTGCAACAGTTTACGCTGATGCCCGAACTGCAGGGCGCAGCCGACTCACGCTAAATAACACCGATCCCGTTGAGGCTATCACGGCTATCCACAGCGCAAAATGCACGGCCCGGTCATGGTCTGATTCGGTCGTCGCCAACAGCACGCCCACCGCGGCGGCACCGAGACACTGGCCGAATGTCCTCACAATCGACAACACGCCGGAGGCGTAGCTGGCATATTCCCGCGCCACGTTAGAGAGCATCTCCCGGTTATTGGGGCTCTGGAAGCAGCCAAACCCAATCCCGCAAACCAGACTGCGCAGGCAGATATTCCATGCGGAAGGGCTTTCCGGCAACGTCGCCAGCAGGATCAGCCCACCGACAAAAATCATCAGCCCGATTGTCGAGATCAGCGGCGCGGAAATCGTATCTGCCCAGCGTCCCGCATGCGGTGCAATCAGCACGATGCCAATCGGCCACGGGGTGAACAGCAGCGCGGAGACCACAGGGCTGTAGCCATACACGCACTGAAACAGGAACGGCAGCGCGACAAAGGTGATGCCCTGACTGACAAACGAGGCCAGTGAGGTCAGCGCGGCGAGGGTGAAGCGCCCGTTGCTGAATATCACCGGGGGCAGTAACGGATGTTGCGCGCGCCGGATACGCCAGGTAAAGGCGAAGGCGCTGACCAGCGCGAGAACGCCCCAGAAGACGGCCTGCCGGTTAATGTGTTGCGTCACGTGCTGAAGGCTGTCGGCCAGCATGATCGCCGAACCTAACAGGACGGCGGAGAGCACGGCGCCCGGCGCGTCAAAGGGAGTACGGTCAACGGCCGATTCCCGCGGCAAGGCCCGCCATGCCAACAGCAGGGCGATGCTGCCCGGAATAAGGTTAATAGCGAACAGCCATTGCCAGCTCAGGGCGTCCAGTATTGTTCCGCCGAGTACCGGGGCTATCGCCGTGCTGGAGGCGATAAGCAGGGCGTGCAGCCCCAGAATACGGCCCAGCAGTCGCCCCGGAAAAACGGACCGCAGGATCGCCGGAGCGATACTCAGGGTCGCCGCGCCGCCGATGCCCTGCAGAATTCGCATCCCGGTTAACATTTCCGGCGTTGTTGCCAGCGCGCAGCCGAGTGAGGTGAGCGTAAAGGTGGCAAGCCCGGCAAGAAATACCCGGCGATAGCCCACGCGCGCCGCCAGCGCGGCGAAAATGGCCAGCGTCATCGCCGCTGACAGCAGATAACCGTTGGCGAACCAGACCGCCACGTTCGCGGGCACCTGCATCGCTCTTGCCATGGAGGGCAGCGCGATGTTGATCATGGTGCCGTCAAAGACGCCCATCAGCGTGGTTGTCATAACGGCGGCCAGGACCCGGGCGCGTTCATGCCCGGGTAAACCCTCATCGCCGGGCTGGTTTGAAAATAGCGTCATCGTCGTTACTCCGCATAAGAATCGTGATGACGAAACTATAATCATGCGGTATACAGGGCGGAAGACGCAGCATTTGCATTTAATCATTGCATATAACGCCATATCTGAGGAGCTACCGTGTCCGATCCTGATTTTAACCTTCTGGTTGCGCTCGACGTTCTGCTGGCAGAAGCCAGCGTGGCGGGCGCGGCGCGACGTTTGAACCTCAGTACCTCCGCCATGAGCCGCACCCTGAGCAGGCTGCGGGAGGTGACAGGCGATCCTATTCTTGTGCGGGCCGGTCGTCATATGGTGCTGACGCCCTGGGCCGAAGCCACGCGGGACCGCGCCAGAAGCGCCGTGCATGAGGCGAGGGCTGTGCTGCAGCCCTCCACCGACGCGCTGAAGGTAGAAAGCCTCGAGCGGCTGTTCACCATCAGAGCCAACGACGGTTTTGTGGTGGCGTTTGGGCCACTGCTGATTGCGGCGGTGGCGAGCGTTGCGCCCGGGGTGTGCATCCGCTTCTCGCCGAAACCTGAAAAAACCTCGCGCTATTTGCGTGAGGGGCTGGTCGACCTGGAGATCGGCGTGCAGAGCAATATGGGCCCGGAAATACGGCTGCAGCGGCTTTTCCAGGATCGGTTTGTTGGCGCGGTGCGCAAGGGACATCCGCTTTCATTACGGCCCGACGTCAGCCTTGACGATTATGTCGCGTGGGGCCATGTGGTGGCCTCGCCGGACGGATCGCTGCACGGGTTTGTCGATGACGCGCTGGCGGAACGGGGGATAAAGCGCAAGATCGCCAGCGTGGTGCCCGGGTTTCCGACGGCGTTATCCGTGGCGCTGGCCTCCGATCTGATTGCCATGGTGCCGGCGTTATACCTGCTCAATCAGCCGATGAACGAGCGCGTGCACGTCTTTGAACTGCCGTTTAAAACCCGGAGCATTACGGTGTCACAAATGTGGCATCCGCGCATGGAAAGGGATCCGGGGCATCGCTGGCTCAGGGAGAAGGTACTGGAGGTGTGCCGCGCTGTGCGCTGACGATGGGGTTCACGATGGCAAGTCCAATCGTGCTTTCCCCCGCGTGATGGTGGGATTATTCGGCGGTTAGCCAGCACGCCTGCGTATTGCGTCTTATTAAATTAACCACTAATATAAATAAGCCATATCAATTCCCCTGTAACTAAAATAACGTCAATTCTTTTTGTTCTTCTGAAATAAGCGGCCCGAGAACAGAGATGGATTGAAACCCTCAAGCCTGCATATCTTGCCATTATATAATCTTTTTTGAGTCTCATTTGACACTGTGTTGTTGTTGAAGCGACCCCATCGAAAGGAAAGAATATATACACATTGCTCTTGTCAGAAAACTGAGAAAGCAATGAACCCAAATGGGCAATATCTTATTGAAGAGAGTTCTTATATGAAGGCAAAGAAAATCGCTCTCGCGATTGCGATGATAGCTGGTGCTATGATCGCAAATGCGAATGCAAAAGATCAGGGACATGGTACCGTTACGTTTACGGGTTCTATTATTGATGCGCCTTGCTCCATTACACCAGACAGTGCTGACCAAACCGTTGATTTGGGTCAGATCTCTAACCTGGCGCTGGAAGATGGCGGCACATCTATTCCACAGGTTTTCGCTATCAAACTGCAACAGTGTGATACGACAACCAAAAAGACAGTGACCACCACGTTCTCTGGCACCGCATCTGCGGCTAACCCGGATCTGCTCGGTATTCAGGGCACCGCGAAAGGCGCTTCTGTTGCAATTACGACGGACACCGGTACTCCGATTAAACTGGGCCAGGCTTCTCCGGCGCAGGCACTGCTGAATGGTGATAACGACCTGACGTTTGCTGCTTTCCTTAAGGGTGATGGCGCGTCTGCGACAATCGTCCCGGGTAAATTCCAGGCTATTGCCAGCTTCGCACTGGATTACCCATAATCCCGGCATGACTTATTACGCAAGTAATTAACCCTGTTATTGTGCCGGTGATTAGTTAATTGTCTTAATCACTGGCACTTTTTTTCATGAAACCAGAGCGTATTTTAATGATTGTATTATCTGGACTTCGAGTGATTATATTTCCCTGTATATTGATACCGTGCGTGGCGGCGGCACATAACCCTCGCCATGCACAGGCCGATCAAGGCCACGGCATTGTCAATATGCAGGGAAGTATAATTGATACACCATGCGCTATCGCCACCGTCGATCGTGAGCAAAGCATTGAAATGATGACCACGACCGTGGGTGAAATTATTCACAATGGTCGTGGAAATAAAAATCCCTTTTCGTTAACGCTGGTCAATTGCAATCTGCATATAAATAAGGATGCGCAAACCCTGTCATCCCATTTCCAGACGACGTTTGATGGTCCATCTTCAGATGGACTTTTTTCCGTTGACGGCGCATCAGGCGTAGGGCTTGAAATTACGGATGTCGCCGGAAATGTGGCGCAACCAGGGAAAGCGCTCCCTCCGGGTACATTGAGCAACGGTTCACAAATTCTTAAATACCAGTTGCGTCTTATGGGTAATCGCGACCGCCTGAAAGCGGGTGAGTATACGGCCACGATACGTTTCAAAGTTGATTACTTTTGAAAATGAAAAAAGTCAATAAAACCATCTTTCTGGGCAAGTTACACCCTGTAGCGGTTGGTGTAATTCTTGCGTTTTTGGCAGTAAAAGGCGTTCACGCTGAAGATAATGTCGAATTTAATACTGATGTACTCGACATTAAAGAGCGGAATAATGTTGATTTAAGCCAGTTTTCCCGGGCGGGTTATTTAATGCCCGGCAAGTATCAGCTTACGCTAAAGGTCAATAAAACCGACATACCGGATCAGACGGTAGAGTATTTCCCGCCTGAAGATGATCCGAAAGGGAGCGAAGTTTGCCTCACAGCCGAGCATGTCTTACAAATTGGCCTGAAAGAGTCCATCGTTAAAGGTGTTTCATGGTGGCATAACGGACAGTGTCTGAATCTTCATTCTCTGGAAGGAATGGTAGCCAGAGCCGATCTGGGGACAAGTACACTCTATCTCAGCATTCCTCAGGCATACCTGGAGTATACGGCCGAAAACTGGGATCCGCCTTCTCGCTGGGATGAGGGAATTCCGGGCGTACTGTTTGATTACACCGTCAATGCAACGTCGTCGAAACAACAGGAACAACGTTCCAATTCCGTCACGGGTAACGGCACGACTGGCGCGAATCTGGGTGCCTGGCGCCTTCGGGGTGACTGGCAAGCGCAATACATACGCAACACAGGAAATGAGAGTCAAAAACAGCAAAGCTGGGACTGGAGCCGGGTTTATACCTATCGGGCCATCACCGCACTGCGGGCAAAACTGGTGCTGGGAGAAGACTATTTAAATTCCTCACTGTTTGACAGTTTCCGTTTTACCGGCGCCAGCCTGTCTACTGACGATAACCAGTTGCCGCCCAATCTTCGCGGATATGCACCGGAAGTGGTAGGTGTCGCGAAGACGAACGCCAAAGTGACTATCAGCCAGCAGGGCCGCGTGATTTATGAAACCACCGTCGCGCCAGGTCCGTTTCGTATTCAGGATCTCAACTCGGCCGTATCCGGAAAACTGGATGTCAAAGTGGAAGAGCAGGATGGCGCAACGCAAACCTTTCAGGTCGATACCGCCTCCATTCCTTATCTGACACGGCCAGGCCTGGTACGTTACCGGGTCGCTATGGGGAAACCCTCTGATTATGACCACCATTCTCAGGGGCCAAATTTTGCCACTGGCGAAGCATCATGGGGCGTGAATAGCGGCTGGTCATTATATGGCGGAACGCTACTGGCAGGGGACTATAACGCGCTCTCCCTGGGGGTCGGGCGCGATCTCTTGATGTTTGGGGCAATTTCCTTTGACGTCACTCAGTCCCGGGCCGCGATTCCGAATCAGGACACATTAAGCGGTAAATCATTTCGCGTCAGCTATTCGAAACGCTTTGATGAGTTTGATAGTCAGGTGACCTTTGCGGGTTACCGTTTCTCAGAACGTGACTTTATGAGCATGTCTCAGTATCTGGACCGCCGCTATCACAACGGCGATAACGGTGGGCGCGACAAAGAACTGTACACCATCACCATGAATAAACAGTTCCGCGAACAGAACATGAGCGCGTTTCTGAACTATAGCCACCAGACATACTGGGACAGGGAAGCGACGAACACCTGGAACGTTTCGCTATCGAACTTTTTTGACGTCAGTCGGTTTAAGAACATTAGCCTGACACTGTCTGCCTACAGAACAGAATATGACGACTCTAAAGATGATGGCGTCTATCTGAGCTTGTCTGTGCCGTGGTCCAACGGCGCAACAGTGAGCTACAACGGCCAGTACAGCGGAGACAGCAGTAGCAATACGGTGGGTTATTACCAGCGCATTGACGCCAACAATTATTACCAGGTTAATGCCGGCAGCACGACTGACGGCCGAGGTACCGGGAGCGGGTACTTTACTCATGATGGCGATAGCGCAAGTGTGACCGCCAATGCCAGCTATACCGGCAGCAAAACCAGCGCCGCAAGTCTGTCGCTACAAGGAGGCGTTACCGCTACCGCCAGGGGGGCGGCGCTACACAGAACCAATGCAACGGGAGGAACCCGAATGCTCGTCGATACGGCAGGAGTGGAAGGCGTTCCCGTGCAGGGCATGGCGGGGATCGTTCGTACCAATGCCTTCGGTAAGGCGGTCGTTGCGGATGTTAGCAGCTACTACCGAAGCAGCGTGAGCGTTGATCTGGACAGCCTGCCGGAAAACGTCGATGCCACACGTTCAGTTGTGCAGGACACGTTAACGGAAGGCGCTATTGGCTACCGTGCCTTTGGCATTCTCGCCGGGCAGAAGGGCATGGCGGTGATCAAACTGGCTGACGGCAGCGAACCGCCGTTTGGCGCAGAAGTACGCAATGGAGACAACATGACAACAGGGATTGTCGCCGAAAACGGCAGCGTCTGGCTTTCAGGTATACGTCCTGGAGAGCGCATGGACGTGTACTGGGGCAACGACGTGCAATGTTACATCGAGTTGCCGCCATCGCTGCCGGAAACAATCAAAAATCTGTTGTTGCCTTGCCTCTCACGCTGATCGTGGTGATGGGATCAGGCAAAACCGTCATTATCATTTTGTAATAAAGAGAGTGAGTTATGTGTTTTGTGCAGAAAAAGATCGGTCTAACGCTGGGTGTACTCGCACTGGCATTGGTCGCGCAGCAGGTAAATGCAGCCATTGCGCTGGATCGCACCCGGGTGATTTATAGCGGCAATCAGAAATCAATGAGTGTGACCGTAACGAATCAAAATAAATCCTTGCCTTATCTGGCCCAGTCCTGGATTGAGGACAGTAACGGCAATAAAACCGAGACGCCGTTTATGGCATTACCGCCGGTGCAACGCGTTGAGCCAGGCGCTAAAGGTCAGGTGAAAATTCAAGGTAATAACGCCCAGGCGTTACCGCAGGACAGAGAATCGCTGTTTTATTTTAACGTACGCGAAATTCCACCGAAGAGTTCTAAACCCAATACGCTTCAGCTTGCGTTGCAAACCCGCGTCAAACTCTTTTACCGCCCGGAAGCGTTGCAGTTACAAAACGGGATGGAGAACGAGGCCGCGAAAAAACTCACCTTAACTCGTCAGGGTGAAGGATTCCGGTTAAGCAATCCCACGCCTTACTACCTGACGATTGTCGCGGCAGCGACGTCAGAGAAGGGCGGTGATATCGAGAGTTTTAAACCTGTAATGGTCGCGCCTAAAGAAAGCATTGCGCTGGGCGCAACCGCGGCTTCACTGGGCGCACACCCGGTACTGACTTCCGTAAATGATTACGGTGGCCGGCCGAAACTTGTTTTTAACTGTGCGGGGAATACCTGTGCAGTGGACCATGTTAACGCGGGTTAAGGAGAGCAACCTGTGAACGGAAAAGCAATTTACCGCTACTCGCGCACGTGTGCGTTGAGTCTGCTTCTGAGCGGCAGCTTGGCGAATAATGCTCTGGCTGTCGATGACTGGAATGTCCAGGGTGAGAATGGTCAATTGCACGTTCATGGCGTTCTGCGTAACGGAAGTTGCCTGATCAGCATGCGTTCAAAGCTGCAGGATGTGGTAATGGATAACTCGGCGCTGGGGGCGATGAAACGTCCGGGCGATACCGGCAATCCGACACAAATCGTTTTTCGTCTTCTCGGTTGCGAAAGCACCGGTGGCCTGCAA
The DNA here is from genome assembly GCF_056856775.1 of Enterobacter sp. QK-SA4. Lineage (NCBI taxonomy): Bacteria > Pseudomonadati > Pseudomonadota > Gammaproteobacteria > Enterobacterales > Enterobacteriaceae > Enterobacter > Enterobacter sp. QK-SA4. The sequence goes on along the minus strand of NZ_JBXFXH010000007.1, from coordinate 2,398,091 downwards.
CGTCGCGGTCGAATAGGGCCATCGACATGGGATGAAACCCAACCGGTGGTCACCGTGAGCTTCATGGGCGCGACGGATCCTGACGATCCCACGTTATTACTGATCGCCGGAATGTCTGGCGTCGGCCTTCGCATTCTGGATAACAACGGCAGAATCGTTATTCCCGGGATGCGGGGCAAGCCGCAGTTTGTGACGACGGGCAGTGATGAGCTGACCTATACCGTTATCCCTGTTCGTACCATCGCCCCGCTGATTGCGGGAGAATTTCGCGCCTCAGTTGATTTCGGAATCAGTTATGACTAGTTCACGCGTGATGACGTTTATTCGCCTTGCCTGTACACCGCTCCTCGCACTGGTGCTGCTGGTCCCGACGGTAAGCCAGGCAAATAAAGGCGACACCTACTCATTAAACATCAATATCGATGGCACTCTGGTGGCAAACGGTTCTTGTCAGTTTAATCAGGGCGACAGCCTGACGGTCGACTTTGGTGATGTGAAATTGCTCCCGGAGGGGACGGACACCATGACGCTGGATGGGAATTACCGTAAATCGATTACCAGCGATTTTACCTGTACCGGTGATACCGCGGGGCTTCTTCAAATGCAATTGGCCAGTCTATCGGGCAGCTATAAAGCTTACAACGGAACCGACGTGATTGAGATAGACAAAGGGATGCTTGGTGTTGAACTGCTTGTGAATGGCGCCCCGCAGGCGTCGGGGAAGTGGTTCACCATCGACCAAAGCAAGCCACCCACGCTTGAGGCGCAGTTAGTACAAATCAGCACCACAAACAGTAAACAGGTGACAAATGGCGATACGTTCACGGCTTCTGCCACATTGCAACTTTCGTTTAATTGAACAGACGGTTATGAAGAGAATACTCCACATTGTCACCTTATCTGGTTTGCTGCTGACCGGGACGCCGCATGCCGCACAGGTTGGCGATCAGATGTCTGTCAATTTTAAAGGCACATTTATCATTACCACGCCCTGTACCGTTTCAGGCGATGAGGTGATCGATGTGTCGTTTGGCAGCATCAGCGTGGGTAAAGTGAACGGCATCGACAATAAACAGGACATTCCCTATACCGTTGACTGCCACGGCGCGCCGGATGATTCCGCACTCAATATTCAGGTGAGCGGGGTGGCCGAAATTTTCGATGACGCCGCCGTTACGACATCTGCTGACGGGCTGGGTATCCAGATTCAGGCTAACGGCGTGCCGATGAAGCTCAACCAGCCGCTGAAAACAACGCTTGGCGGCCTGCAATCCCTGGTGCTAAGCGCTGTACCGGTTAAAGATCCGAATAAAGTGCTGAGCGAACAGACGTTTACGGCCGTTGCGACATTAACCGCGGATTATTTCTGAGGCACAACCATGAACATTCGACTCGTGAAGGCGACAAGCCGGGGAATAGCGGCATTACTTGTCGCATCCGGCCTGACCATCACGCCCGCTCTGGCGATTGAGGATAACCTGCACTTTAGCGGGACATTGACCAGCGCGCCCTGCGGGCTGGACCCCTTAACTACCGATCTGAGCTTCGATTTTGACATGATCATGGAACCCGATTTGTATGCCTATGCCCGTACCAAAGGCGTACCGTTCACCATTACCCTGACGGACTGTGATTTATCGATAGCCAGTAAAGCCTCTATCACATTTAAAGGCACAGAGAGCACGGAACTGCCCGGACTGTTAGCGGTGACAGGGGAAGCTGCGGGGATCGCAATTGGTGTGGAGACCGAAGACGGTATCGCGGTACCGTTTAATAAACCGACACCGGAACATGTACTGAACAGCGGTGACAATACCTTCACCCTGATGGCCTATATTCAGGGGGAACCGACCCATCTGCGGCAGGAAACCATTACACCGGGGAATTTTACCGCGGTGTCTACCTTTATGCTAGCCTATCCTTAATGAAGAGAGATTAAAGTGAATATTCATAAACGGTGTCATCGCTATATTATGTCGATAGTAAATCTCTTCACCTTTGCCATGGTCATGCTGCTTAGCTCGGGTAGTGCGACTGCGACGATCATGGGCTTTTCTATCGATAACAATTGTGGTTTACCACGAAGTTATTCATACGATGCTCAGGAACACTCCTTACGGCAGGGGTACTGTTCCATAAAATTGGCATCAACGTTTTACGTACCAGTTTCCGGGTACTATACCATTGGAGCGAGAGGTGTTGACTCTAGTGGAAATATAGATTGTTGGGCAGTTTTCAGCAGCTATATTAACGCAACTCAACCATTAAATTCTCAGGATATTAATCCGGGGACGAATGGAGGGAGTCGGGTTTGTGGATGGCAACCGCGTTCTTCCTGGGATGCTTGCGATGTATTAAAAGGTACTGATGGAAAGATTTATTATTTAAACACTATAGGGCGATGTACTGGACAAATTCTGCCCCCAACGCCTGTAGTTAACACTTCATGTAGCATCAACAGCGGTAATGCTCTGAATGTATCCCTGGGCTCGCTGGATCGCGCTACGTTACCAACAACACCAAGCTCTGGCTCTGCAAACCATATTAAGATCCCGGTGAGTTGCACAGGTGGAGACGTCACCGTCTCAATGAATATCACCTATACGGCGATTACCATTGGCAGCACGCAGGCAGTAAAAACCTCAGCAAATGGGGTAGGCACGGCGATTATTTATAACAACGCTGCCGTATCCCCAACCAGCAAAGCCACAATTAACCTGAAAAGCGGATCGAATACGGTCGACCTCGGTTTTCAGGCTATTCGTGATTCAGCGGTGGCGGTGAAAGATATTCCCACCGGCGCGTTCACCGCCAGCGCGGTCATGGTCATGACCCAACAGTAATGCCCAAATAATCCTGCTTTCCTTTAACGGGGCGGAAATTTTTTCCGCCCCGATTTTTATGAAAATAGTCATGTTAAATATAAACTGTAATTATTATTCACCGCGCCGCGGTCTACTTTTTATCGCTGGCGTCTGGTTATGCGGTGGTCTGCTCTGGCTATTACCGAATCAGGGGGGCTCCGGACTGGCGTTACCCCAAAATCTGCTGGCCTGGTGCGCGATGGCGCTCATGGTGCTGTGGGGTTCACTCACCGAACGAAGGGTGAAATTTATTTATCCTGCTGGCACCCAACTGATTATAACGGGAGCCATTCTGTGGTCACTGCCGCTGCTATGGTCGCCGTCTTCCGCCTGGCAGTGGAACGCCGCGACGAAAGTGATGGCGCTGTGGGGGCTGCTCATCGTCTGGCTGGAACTGCTTAAAAGCCCCATAACGCCCATTATCAGACGTCACTGGCTGCTGATTATGGTGATATCGGCCTTTTTACAGACCATTTTCTGTCTGTATCAATTGACTGATATGGCGACGCTGCCCGGCGGACGCCCGTACGGCATCTTCCAGCAGGTAAACGTTCTGGCTTCTTTTTTAGCCACCGGCACGGTTTGTGCCCTTTGGCTTAATACAACGACGCGCCAGAAGTGGGTAACGCGTTTCTGTTCCCTGTCACTGTTTATGCTACCGGCCATGCTGGTGTTGTTGCAAAGCCGGGCAGGTTATCTTGGCGCTATCCTGGGCTGCCTGCTCGTGCTGGTAGCAGCAAACAAAACGCGCCGTCGCCACGGTTATGTTTCTCTGTTGCTGATGTTAGCGGGTATCGTTCTGGGTCTTGTCACGCTTCATGTTGGTCCACGGTTATTTCCTGGTTTTGCGCCTGGCGTGGTTGATAAAGGTGATTCCGATAGTCAACGCTGGTATATATTGCAATTGACCTGGCAGCTAATCCAGAACCATCCTGTCATCGGCAATGGCTACGGCAGTTTTGAAGCATTACTCGCCCAATTGGCGCAACAGGCGACTCGAGGACTGGAAAGCAAGACGATTCTCTATCCACACAATGAATTTTTCTATACATGGATGGAAGGGGGGCTCGTTGCCGTCGCGGGTGTGATTCTGATGATCGGCGGCATGCTGAAAAGGCTGTGGAGTCGGGGAGGGCGTCGATGGATTGGTCTGGCGATGTTATTACCCATTGCGCTACACATGAATCTGGAGTATCCGCTCTATCAATCAGTGACGCATGGTCTGGTTCTTGTCATCCTGCTGGGAATTAACGGCCCAACAGCGACGCCGGTTAAAAATGTCGGCCAGGGCAACATGATGACGGCCAACAGAATATTACGCGTTTTGGCCGCGAGTGCCGTTTTGATATTTATGGCAACCGGTGTCGTAACCGAAGTGCAAATGACCACTATTGAGCAACATGGGCTTGCACCGCTGGCCAGGGATGAAAGCACGGCTGTTGGAACATTACTCAATCCCTGGAGTCAACATGACAGGCTGGATTTTGACCGCCACGTAGCTCTGCTGCTGCGGTTCAATTTGACAAGAGATCCTGATTTATTAACTCGCTTCCAGTCCTGGGCCGAGCACTATCGGAAGGTTCACAATAGCCCTGATGTCAACTTCAGCCTGATGATGATCTACAGGGCGCAAAACAGCGAAAACGCTAAAGAGATATGTATGCAAAGCAACGCACTGTGGCCAGAGGATATCCGCTTTACGTGCGTGAAGTTATAGCGTCGCAATGAAAGGGTAAAAGCACGGATACAACAATCGCATTCAGCCTGCACTGATAATTCGGCGGTGCGCATCCGCCGATCTTCCTGATAAGTCGCACTGATTTTATCGAATGGCTTCTGTTTGCAGCATGACAGGCTAATGACATCTCTGTCATTTAAATATTTATTCTCAGTGTTGGGGATCCGGAATTATTTTCTCCAGTCTGGGTAGGGATAAAATAAAACGCGTCGAGCGTACATCCGATTCCACATACACTCTTCCGTGATGTGCTTCCACGATTGACTTCACAATCGCAAGACCGATGCCGCTGCCTTCTCCTTTTCGTTGTCTGGACGGATCCACCCGATAAAAACGGTCAAACAACTTTGATAAATGATCTTCAGGGATTGGTTTCCCCGGATTTTCAATCACAAGGTCAAAAAAGCTTCCCTGATTTCTTATTGAAACGGTGATTGCCTGTCCCTCAGGGGTATAACGCAGGGCGTTGGATAAAAGATTATTGATCGCTCTTCTGAACATTTGCGGATCTCCTTCAACCAGACAGGGCATTCCGTTAAATTTGAGCGCAATATTGCGTTCTTCGGCCCAGGCTTCGAAAAACTCGAAAACTTTTATGACTTCCGCTCTGAGGTCAAACATGACCCTGTCAGGTATCAGCTGATTATTATCAGCCTGTGCCAGGAACAACATATCGCTGACCATTTTGGTCATCCGGTTATACTCTTCAAGACTGGAATAGAGGACATCCTCAAGTTCCTTTTGTGTTCGATCCTGACTCAGTGCGATTTCAGTCTGCGTCACCAAATTGGTGATAGGCGTTCTGATCTCGTGCGCGATATCGGCAGAGAAATTGGCCTGGCGGGTAAAGACATCTTCAATCTTTTCGATCATATGGTTGAAGGAGATGACCAGTTGTTCCAGCTCAATCGGAACGCGTGTCGGCTCCAGTCGTGCATCCAGATTTTCGGAGGTGATGTTTTTAATGGCGTTGCTGACGTTACGCAGGGGCAAATGTCCCTGGCGCACCGCGATGCGGATAACAAGAATAATCAGCAGGCTGATAACGGCGGCAATCGCCAGAAGGTTTTTTTTCAGCGCCTCAAGGTAGTGGAGATGAAAATTAATGGAGAGCCCGATCAGCATAACGTAGTTCTGGGGTTTACCCTGAAGCGTCGCCGTGCCTGAGGAGGCGATAATCCGGTACGTTTCCATTTTCATGTTGGACCCGGCGTGCATGTTTTCGGCAGGGTCTTCAACCGTCCAGAGAAACACATCCTGCGCGCGGCGGTGTTCGCTAAAATCCGCCGTGTTCATCGCAGGGCGCAGTGTCGCCCCTTGCGCCGAGCTGAACAGGGTATTTCCCTGCGGATCCAGGAGCAGGACGACCACGTTGCGGTAGCTGGCCATCGACTCTTTGATTTTACTGATTTTCTTTTGGTCAGGATCGACCGGAGACTGCAGTATGCGGTGCATCGCGGTGCTGATTTGCTGCAGATCGCTGACATCCTGCTCGGCGAAATGCTTTTCAACGGAATGCAGCATAAACCAGGTAAAGGCGAAAAAGGCCAGTATCGTGGAGAGGCTGATGAAGAAGGTCAGCCGCAGGGCAAGTGAAAAAGGGCGCCTGGCAAGCTTAACGCGCATCCGGTACCTCCAGCATATAGCCCACGCCGCGCACCGTCTGGATCAGCTTCGGTTCAAAATCGTTATCGATTTTCGCGCGCAGCCGCTTTACCGCCACATCAATCGCGTTAGTGTCGCTGTCAAAATTCATGTCCCACACCTGGGAGGCAATCAGGGAGCGGGGAAGCACCTCACCCTGATGACGCATGAAAAACTCCAGCAGGCTGAACTCTTTGCTGGTTAACAGGATGCGGCTCCCGGCCCGGCTGACTTTTCTCGACACGAGGTCAACCGTCAGGTCAGCCACCTGAAGCTGGCTTTCCGCAATAACCGTATTTCCGCGCCTCAACAGCGTCCTTACCCGGGCAAGCAGCTCCGCAAAGGCGAAAGGCTTAATCAGATAATCATCCGCGCCCAGCTCAAGTCCTTTAACCCGGTGTTCAATCGTCCCGAGGGCCGTGAGTAACAGGATGGGCATCCCTTTACCGGCCGAGCGGAGCATGCGGACAATATCCCAGCCGTTCACATCGGGCAGCATGATATCCAGAATCAGCAGATCGTATTCCGCGGTCATAGCGAGATGGTAGCCGTTCAGGCCGTTATCCGCGTGGTCTACAACAAACCCCGCTTCCGTCAGCCCCTTACTCAGGTACTCACCGGTTTTCATTTCGTCTTCGACGATCAGTATTTTCATCGTGCTCCCCTGACTGGCTGCTGAGGACATTCTATGGCGCCCGCCACCGTTCACAATGACTTACGTTAAAAATGACAACATTGTCATTATCCTGTCACCCGTCAAACAGGATGCGTTGCGTAGAGTAGCCCTAAAACTACTCTGGACTTTATTTGAACCGTTATGTTCCTGTTAAAACGACTAAGCATCAGTACGGTATTTATTCTGGCAGGCTGCGTCTCGCTGGCTCCGGAGTACCAGCGGCCGGAAGCACCTGTCCCCCGGCAGTTTTCGCTCTCCCGTAACGGCCTGACGCCCGCGGCGGCTGGGTATCAGGACACCGGCTGGCGCAACTTTTTCGTCGATCCTCAGGTTGCCGGGCTGATTACGGAAGCCCTGAAGAACAATCGCGATCTAAAAATGGCCGCCCTGAAGGTCGAAGAGGCCCGGGCGCAGTTCAACGTGACGGATGCGGATCGCTATCCTCAGCTGAATGCCTCCTCGGGCATCACGTACAGCGGCGGGCTGAAAAGTGACAAACCCACCGCGCAGCAGTACGACGCGGGCCTTGCGCTTAGCTATGAACTCGATTTCTTCGGCAAGCTGAAGAACATGAGCGATGCCGACCGACAAAACTTTTTCGCCAGCGAAGAGGCCCGTCGCGCGGTGCATATCCTGCTCGTCTCTAACGTGTCGCAGAGCTATTTTAACCAGCAGCTGGCGTATAAACAGCTGCGCATCGCGCAGGATACGCTGACAAATTACCAGCAGTCTTATGCATTCGTTGAGCAGCAGCTGGTGACGGGCAGTACGAACGTCCTGGCGCTGGAACAGGCCCGGGGACAGATCGAAAGCACGCAGGCAGAGATTGCCAAAAGAGAGGGGGAGCTGGCGCAGGCCAATAATGCCCTGCAGCTTATCCTCGGCTCGTATCGCGCGCTCCCGGGCGACGGAGGCATGAACGCCAGCGATGTCGCCCCGGTAAAACTGCCTCCTCATCTTTCCTCCGCGATACTGCTGCAGCGCCCGGATATTATGGAAGCGGAGTATCAGCTTAAAGCGGCCGATGCGAATATCGGCGCGGCGCGCGCCGCCTTTTTCCCGTCCATATCTCTCACCAGCGGGCTATCAACCGGAAGCACGGAGTTGTCCAGCCTGTTCACGTCAGGGAGCGGGATGTGGAATTTTATTCCTAAAATCGAAATTCCCATTTTTAATGCGGGCAGAAATAAGGCCAACCTGAAGCTGGCCGAAATTCGCCAGCAGCAGTCGGTGGTTAATTACGAACAAAAAATTCAGTCCGCCTTTAAACAGGTTGCCGACGCGCTCGCGCTGCGGGACAGCATTAACCAGCAGCTTGCTGCACAACAGCGGTATCTGGATTCGCTCCGCATCACGCTTCAACGTGCCAGAGGGTTATATTCCAGCGGCGCGGTCAGCTATATCGAAGTGCTTGACGCGGAGCGTTCTCTTTTCTCTACCCAGCAAAATATTCTCGACCTTATTTATGCCCGGCAGGTTAATGAAATTAATCTCTTCACCGCGCTCGGCGGCGGTTGGGTCGAATAACGTAATTTAATTAAACAGGAAAATAACCATGCGCAATTCACTTAAGGCCGTTGTATTTGGTGCGATCTCCATTGTGTTTTCTGCCAGCCTCCAGGCTGAGGTTCATCAGCACGAGATGATGAGTGCTGCCAGCGAAGGGACCTCAGAGCAGGTCATCACGGGAACCGGCACCGTGAAGGACATTGATCTCACGAATAAAAAAGTCACGATTTCCCATGAAGCGATCCCGGAAATTGGCTGGCCCGCGATGACCATGCGTTTTACCTTTATTCAGGCTGACGAGAGTATTAATGCCTTAAAAGTCGGCAGCCACGTGAATTTCTCGTTTGTTCAGCAGGGCAATCTCTCTTTACTCAAGAGCATTAAATAGCGAGACGCGGCATGGCCTCATTAAAAATAAAATATGCTGCCGTGATAGTCAGCAGCCTTATTGCGGGAGGGCTGATATCGGTGACGGCATGGCAGGTTTTTCATTCATCTGAAAAAACAGAAAATAGCGTTTCTGAAAGAAAGGTGCTTTTCTGGTATGACCCGATGAAGCCAGACGTAAAATTCGATAAACCCGGTAAATCGCCGTTTATGGATATGGATCTGGTGCCGAAATATGCGGATGAAAACGACAATAAAAGCAGTGGCGGTATCCGTATTGATCCGACACAGGTTCAGAACCTGGGATTAAAAACGCAAAAGGTGACGCGCGGAACGCTGAACTATGCCCAGACCATCCCGGCCAACGTCAGCTACAACGACTATCAGTTTGTCATTGTGCAGGCGCGCGCGGAAGGCTTCGTGGAGAAAGTGTACCCGCTGACGACGGGCGATAAGGTGAAGAAAGGCACGCCGCTCGTTGATATAACCATTCCTGACTGGGTAGAGGCGCAGAGCGAGTTTCTGCTGTTATCCGGTACCGGCGGAACGCCGACGCAAATCAAAGGGGTTCTCGAACGGCTTCGGCTGGCGGGTATGCCGGATGATGATATTCAGAGACTGCGTGCGACCCGCACTATCCAGACCCGGTTTACCATCAGGGCGCCGATCGACGGAGCGATCACGGCCTTTGACCTGCGTACCGGCATGAATATTTCCAAAGATAAGGTGGTGGCGCAAATTCAGGGGATGGATCCGGTCTGGATCGGCGCGGCAGTGCCTGAGTCTATTGCTTATCTGCTGAAAGAGACCTCGCAGTTTGCGGTTTCGATACCGGCTTATCCGGATAAATCCTTCCCGGTTGAAAAATGGAGTCTTCTGCCGAGCGTGGATCCAACCACCCGTACGCTGCAGGTGCGCCTGCAGGTCGATAACAAGGATGAGCTGCTTAAACCGGGCATGAATGCCTACCTGAAGCTGAACACCCAAAGCCAGGAAATGCTGCTGATCCCCTCCCAGGCCGTTATCGATACCGGCAAAGAACAGCGCGTTATTACGGTTGATGCGGACGGGAATTTTGTCCCGAAAAGGATCCACGTTCTGCATGAATCTCAGCAGCAGTCCGGCATTGGTAGCGGACTGGAAGAGGGGGAGTCGGTAGTGGTCAGCGGTCTGTTCCTGATTGACTCGGAGGCCAATATTACCGGCGCGCTGGAGCGCATGCGTCACGCTGAAGCTGCTGGCGACGCGCACTCTGGCCATTAAGGAGACGATGATGATTGAATGGATTATCCGGCGGTCGGTCGCCAACCGTTTCCTGGTCATGATGGGGGCGCTGTTCCTCAGCGTCTGGGGCACCTGGACGATTATTAACACGCCAGTCGATGCCTTGCCCGATCTCTCTGACGTTCAGGTGATTATCAAAACCAGCTATCCCGGCCAGGCCCCGCAGATTGTTGAAAACCAGGTCACCTATCCACTCACGACCACCATGCTGTCGGTTCCCGGCGCAAAGACCGTGCGCGGTTTTTCGCAGTTTGGCGATTCGTACGTGTACGTCATTTTTGAAGACGGCACCGATTTGTACTGGGCCCGTTCGCGCGTGCTGGAGTATCTGAACCAGGTTCAGGGCAAGCTGCCTGCCGGTGTGAGCTCTGAAATTGGTCCTGATGCCACGGGCGTGGGCTGGATATTTGAGTATGCGCTGGTGGATCGCAGCGGAAAACACGATCTCGCTGAGTTGCGCTCATTGCAGGACTGGTTCCTGAAATTTGAATTGAAAACTATCCCGAACGTGGCCGAAGTGGCCTCCGTCGGCGGCGTGGTGAAGCAGTATCAGATCCAGGTTAATCCGTTAAAACTGGCTCAGTACGGCATTAGCCTGCCGGAGGTTAAGCAGGCCCTTGAGTCGTCTAACCAGGAGGCGGGGGGATCGTCAGTTGAAATGGCGGAAGCGGAGTATATGGTCCGCGCCAGCGGCTATCTGCAGACGATGGACGATTTCAATAACATCGTTCTGAAAACCGGCGAGAACGGGGTACCGATTTACCTTCGGGATGTCGCCCGCGTACAAACGGGTCCGGAAATGCGCCGCGGTATTGCCGAGCTGAACGGGCAGGGGGAAGTTGCGGGTGGCGTGGTGATCCTGCGTTCGGGCAAAAATGCGCGTGAAGTCATCACGGCGGTGAGAGATAAGCTGGAGACGCTGAAGGCCAGCCTGCCGGAAGGGGTTGAGATTGTGACCACCTACGATCGCAGCCAGCTCATCGATCGGGCAATCGACAACCTGAGTTCCAAACTGCTTGAAGAGTTTATCGTGGTGGCCATCGTCTGCGCCCTGTTCCTGTGGCACGTTCGATCTGCGCTGGTCGCGATTATCTCTCTGCCGCTTGGCCTGTGTATTGCCTTTATCGTCATGCATTTCCAGGGGCTGAACGCCAACATTATGTCGCTGGGAGGCATTGCCATTGCCGTCGGCGCGATGGTGGATGCCGCCATCGTCATGATTGAAAACGCGCACAAACGGCTCGAAGAGTGGGATCACCAGCATCCGGAAGAGCAGATTGATAACGCCACCCGCTGGAAGGTGATCACCAATGCCTCTGTCGAGGTTGGCCCGGCGCTGTTTATCAGCCTGCTGATCATCACCTTATCCTTCATTCCCATCTTTACTCTTGAGGGGCAGGAAGGGCGGCTGTTTGGTCCGCTGGCTTTCACCAAAACGTACTCCATGGCGGGTGCGGCTGCGCTGGCCATCATCGTTATCCCCATCCTGATGGGGTTCTGGATCCGGGGTAAGATTCCCGCTGAGACCAGTAACCCGTTGAACAGGCTACTGATTAAAGCCTATCACCCGCTACTGATTAAGGTGCTCCGCTGGCCAAAAACAACCCTGCTGGTTGCGGCCTTGTCCATCTTCACGGTGATCTGGCCTCTCAGCCAGGTGGGCGGCGAGTTCCTGCCGAAGATCAACGAAGGCGATCTGCTGTATATGCCGTCAACGTTGCCGGGCGTTTCTCCGGCAGAAGCGGCCGCGCTGTTACAGACCACGGACAAACTCATCAAAACCGTACCTGAAGTGGCCTCGGTGTTTGGCAAAACCGGCAAGGCCGAAACGGCAACGGATTCCGCGCCGCTCGAAATGGTGGAAACCACCATCCAGCTCAAGCCTGAGAATGAGTGGCGGTCCGGCATGACGATTGACAAGATTATTGACGAGCTCGATAAGACCGTTCGATTGCCCGGCCTGGCGAACCTCTGGGTTCCGCCCATTCGTAACCGCATCGATATGCTTTCGACCGGGATCAAAAGCCCGATTGGTATCAAGGTGTCGGGTACCGTTCTGTCGGATATCGACGCCACGGCGCAGAGCATCGAGACGGTAGCCAAAACGGTGCCGGGCGTGGTGTCTGCCCTGGCTGAACGTCTGGAGGGCGGGCGCTACATTGACGTCGATATCAACCGGGAAAAAGCCTCGCGCTATGGGATGACGGTGGGCGATGTGCAGCTCTTTGTCTCCTCGGCCATCGGCGGCGCGACGGTAGGGGAAACGGTGGAAGGCGTCGCCCGGTACCCGATTAATATCCGCTATCCTCAGGACTACCGGAACAGCCCGAGCACGTTAAAGCAGATGCCGATCCTGACGCCGATGAAACAGCAGATCACGCTGGGCGATGTGGCGGATATCAACGTGGTTTCCGGCCCCACGATGCTGAAAACGGAGAATGCCCGGCCTGCAAGCTGGATTTATATTGATGCCCGCGGCAGGGATATGGTGTCGGTGGTGAACGACATTAAGACGGCTATTAGTCAGAACGTAAAGCTGAGGCCGGGCACCAGCGTCTCATTCTCCGGGCAGTTTGAGCTGCTCGAACACGCCAACAAGAAACTGAAGCTGATGGTGCCGATGACGGTGATGATCATCTTTATTCTGCTGTATCTGGCGTTCCGTCGCGTGGATGAAGCGCTGCTGATCCTGATGAGTCTGCCGTTCGCCCTGGTCGGGGGAATTTGGTTCCTTTACTGGCAGGGCTTCCATATGTCTGTGGCAACCGGCACCGGTTTTATCGCTCTGGCCGGGGTGGCAGCTGAATTTGGGGTGGTCATGCTGATGTATTTGCGTCATGCCGTTGAGGCTCAGCCAGCGTTGTCCCATCGGGACACGTTCACAGAACAGGCGCTGGATGACGCCCTTTACCATGGCGCCGTGCTGCGCGTGCGGCCAAAGGCAATGACCGTCGCGGTGATCATTGCCGGTCTGCTGCCCATTCTTTGGGGGACGGGCGCAGGCTCAGAAGTCATGAGTCGGATAGCGGCACCTATGATTGGCGGGATGATCACGGCGCCGCTGTTATCGCTGTTTATTATTCCGGCGGCGTACAAGTTAATTTGGTTGCGCAGGCATAAAAAGCCATAAAAAAACCCGCCGGTAGCGGCGGGTTTTTTACGAGATGAACGCTTAGCGCGCTGTTTTAGCACGCGTCTGGCTGAGAAGCTTGCGCCAGGCACGATTATGTAGAGTAAACAGCAGCATCTTATAGAAGGGGGTGGAAAGGATACAGCTGCCGCTAAGCATTAGCATGACGATACTCACTAGCGCCGCGGTCAGACTGACGCCCGGAGCAGCGCTACCGCTCAGCGCGACCAGCAGATAGGCTGCCGTTAATACCAGGCTTATCACCGCCAGCGTAAGGTGTAACCGCACGGCGCGCATGCTGCCTTTGCCAATCATAAACATCGTCACGCCGTTAAGGCCAGCGAACAGAAGGGCGATCAGGACAACCCAGACGAATACGTGTTCCGCTGGCTGGTCGAGTCCAGCTAGTACGCCATACCCCAGCCACAGCTGAGGAATAGCGAAACTGACAATTACCCCGAGGGTACTGATCGCCGCTGGAATACCCATGGTGTGTAGACCTACAGGTTTGCCCATTTCGTCAGCCAACACAGTTTTTAGCTGTTGCAGCTGTGTCGGGGAGGCATTTTAAAGGTCCAAGTCAGAGAGGGGGTATCGACCCGTTACTAGTATTGTTAACGGAGCATGGTGCCAGACATCTCATCAACGAAATTGGTCTTTTGATGGAGCATGTTGATGACGGGATGGTAGTCTGTATACACCTTCATAGAGTTTCGATGTCCTTCATGAATTTCCCGCTGATGACTTACATTAAGGAAATTTCTCCGCGTCCAGTCCTGTTCATTCACGGCGAAAAAGCGCATATCAGGGTTTTGACTGAACGGTTTATGGCTTATTCTCTGATGCCCATATTCAATTTAACATAATATACATTATGCGCACCAATATGAGAACAGAAGGAATCTGGCATTTTATGGGCATCGTTGGGCGTTGGCCTGAATGCTAATGACCTCTGAGTGTATCTTCTCACGTGCTGCTATCGTCACGCTGATCGTCTCACAGTGCATGGCTTACCGTTTTGCCCTGTTGATATAAGCCTGTAAACCCTCAGCAAGAAAATCAAACACCGTTTTACAGGCCCGGCTTTGGCGTAAATCCTCATGCATCACCAGCCAGGTGTCCAGATGAAACGCAAAGTAATCAGGCATTATCCTCTGCAACGGCGGAGAAAAACCAGCCAGCTGTACCTGACGCATTCCGATACCAGCTCCTGCGCGAATAAGATTTAATTGTGCAATATCACTGTCGGACCGCACGGTAAACAGATCGCGGTTTAGCTGTGGGTATTGTTTAAGCGCCTGTAAAATAAAGGGCGTTAAATTATCGAAACCGACAAGCGTATGGGTTAATAACTCATCAATACTTTCCGGAGCACCACGCCGTGACAGATAGACTGGCGCGGCATGCAGACCTATTTCAACCCTTCCCATCCGACGTGCAATCAGTTGCTCCTGCACCGGCGTCGCCATGCATACGGCAATATCTGCCTCCCGATTCAGTAAATCCTGAACTCGATGGGAGATGCGCTATCTCTGGGAGCAGACAATAGAGATGGATAATGCAAAACTGATCGCCTTTTTAGGTCATGAACCGCAGACCCCCCTTACCGAGGCCGTGCGTTCTACATTAGCAGGCCTGGGGTGTATTTAACATAACCTGCACGTTTAGAAAAGGTTGAAAGACATCTGATATACTTCAGCTTTTGAAAAACGCTGCCGTAAGCAAATGGAAATTGAATTAAATAAGAGTGTTAAAGAGAGAGTTTTCCATGCTGTCATTTTTGAAGTGACGGCCAACGTTATCATCGCGCTGTCTCTCGCCTGGCTGATGAACGTGTCGGTACTCCAGTCAGGCTCGTTGTCCGTGATATCCGCCCTTACCGCCACGGTCTGGAATTTTATTTTTAATAAGCTCTTTGACTCCCTGCAGAAAAAACATCAGTTTCAGCGCACATTTCTCGTTCGCGCAATCCATGCGGTTGGTTTTGAAACGGGACTTATCATCTCCTTAATCCCTGTGGCAATGGTTATGCTGAACCTGACCGTGGCTGAGGCATTTTTTGTTGAGATTGGTCTGGTGCTGTTTTTCCTGCCCTATACGATGCTGTTTAACTGGCTTTACGACTACCTGCGCTGGACGTTCGTTGGACGAAAGCGTTCGGCGTTATAGCTAAGTGAATCAATGTAAAAAATGAAGAGGAAGAAAAATGCGAAGTCTCCTGACTAAAGGAATTTGTCTTGCGTTAGCGTTGTCCGCCGCCGGGACGGCGCTGGCCGCTCAGAAAGAGAGCCATGACGACAAGCTCAACGGGATAACCATTTTCGCTCAAAAAGAGTCTCAGGGAAGCCAATGGGACAGTACAACGGGCGAAGCAAAATATATGGTCAGCTATAAAGTTACGCTTGATAACGCGTCGGGTAAAAGTATTGAGCCGGGCAAAGATAATAAGATGTGTTTCTTCCTGTTTGATAAAAACGGAAAAACATTTATGAGCACCGGCATTGAGCTTGAGATGTTGAAAAAATACAACCCGCGGGACAACAGAACCGGATTGGTCTATTTTTCCAGCTCAAACCCTGACGTTTTAAATATGCCATTTGTCCGCTTCGGCATCGGAAAAGACTGCATAAATTGATGACTGTCTCATTGACACGTTCTTTCGTATGTTCGCCCCACTCTCCTTCTATACTGGTTATCTCTCCATCTCATAAAGGAAGGAACCATGTTCGATCATGTGAAATTCGGCGTCAGTGATTATGAAAAAAGTAAAACCTTCTTCCTCCATGCGCTTAAGCCGCTTGGTGTAGAACTCATTGATGAAGGCACGCCAGACTACGGTGTCGAAATGAGTTCAGGCGACGTTTCGCTTTGTCTTTTTCAGACAAATGATAAACCTGCTCCTCTGCATCTGGCGTTTGTGGCCGACACGCGCCAGCAGGTCGATGCATTTTACCATGCCGCCCTGCGCGCCGGCGGACGTGATAACGGCGGGCCGGGGTTGAGGTCATACGGTGAAAATTACTATGCCGCGTTTGTCATTTCGCCTGATGGCCATAATATCGAGGCGGTGTGCCATGCGCCGGAAAGTCTGTAGCTCAGCCCTTCTCTCAGAAGCGATTAAATGATCTGTCATGCATCTTTTTGCACGATAATGCACGAAAGTATTTCATAACGCGGCCACAATCCCGTATGGTATCGGTAGTAAACGTGCAACTTCATGCAATAACACTGACAGAGGTACCTATGACACAACAGCTAATTTTAATTGCCGGCCCCTATCGCAGCGGAACCGAAGGCGTTCAGGCACGTATTGATGAGAATCTGGCGCGTCTCGAAAGCGCAGCACTAGCCGTTTACCAGCGGGGTCACATCCCGGTCATTGGCGAATGGCTGGCTTTGCCGTTGGCAAAAGCCGCAGGATCGAAAGCGGTTGGTGATGAAATCAGTGAAGCGATGCTGTACCCCGTTGCTCACCGGCTAATAGCTAAATGTGATGCCATTTATCGTATTGCCGGTCCGTCTAAAGGTGCCGATATGGACATTGAGGTTGCCCGCAAACATGGCCTGAAGGTTTATACCGCACTTGAGAACATTCCTGAGGCTTAAGGCAGTCCGCCAGCCAGCCTGTGAGCACAGGCTGGCTATCAGAGAGTCTCACTCTCTGAGGTCAACACGACGGATACTCCCTTTTCCGATACCGCGCGGATCCACTCCTTATCGGTATTGTCTTCCACGACGATGGTATTCACCGACGACACATCGCCAATCACAAACGAAGACGCTGTGTTGATCTTTTCCGGAGAAGCCAGCACAACCGTCTCCGCGGCTCTGCCGGAAAATGCACGTTTGATGCACGCTTCTTCGAAATCGCCGGTTGTCAGCCCCGCCTCAGGATGGATCCCGGTCACGCCCATAAAGAACAGATCTGCATGAATATTTTCTATGCCTTCGATGGCCGCAGCGCCGACCGCAACAATGGAGTGCTTATACAAGCGACCGCCGATCAGAATCACCTCGATGGACGGATGATCCACAAGCCCCAGGGCGATGCTCGGACTGTGCGTAACCACCGTGATGCGCAGATCTGGAGGGAAAAACGTAATCAGCTCCGAAGTAGTCGTGCCACCGTCAACGATCACCACCTGGCCTGATGAAATCAGCTGCGCGCCTTTGCGGGCGACCCGTTTTTTCGCATCCATTTTCACGGATTGCCGTTCGGCAAAGGGAGCAATAGCAGAAGATGACGGCAGCGCGCCGCCGTGAACGCGCTGCAAACGCCCTTCTGCCGCCAGCTCGCGCAAATCACGCCTGATGGTGTCTTCAGAGACATCAAAGAACATGCTGAGCGCTTTTGACTGGACCTGGCCTTCGGTGCCGAGCTTTTCGAGGATCAATTGTTTTCGCTGACTGGTGAGCATCATGAATTCCTGATATTGCATGTTTTATCTTGAAGATGCACGATAATGCTGTTTATGATAATTACTCTACGTAAGGAGGAACAAACGTGCAATCAAAACGTGCAGATGTGCGCATCATTGACAGTGAAACCCTGTCAGATAACTGGTACAACCTTAAAAAGTACACCTTCGACCTGCAGCGCCGTGACGGCGAATGGCAACGACAGCAACGAGAGGTCTATGACCGTGGCAACGGCGCGACTATTCTTCTCTACAACCGTGAGAAAAAAACGGTGATCCTGACCCGCCAGTTCCGCTTCCCTGTCTTTATCAACGGCCATGAGGACGATTTAATCGAAGCCGCGGCGGGACTGCTGGACAACATGGATCCCGAAAGCCGCATAAAAGCAGAAGCGGAAGAAGAGACAGGGTTTCAGGTTTCGAGCGTGCAGAAAATCTTTGAAGCCTATATGAGCCCGGGCTCCGTCACGGAAAAACTTTATTTTTATCTTGCCGAGTACCAGCCGCAAGACAGAACCGGCGCAGGCGGCGGGATCAAGGCTGAGGGAGAAGATATCGACGTGCTGGAAATGACGCTCGAAGAGGCATTACGCGGCATTGAAACAGGCAAGATTGTCGACGGTAAAACCATCATGCTGCTTTATCATATTGCTCTTAAAGGCATTATGTAGACCGCGGGCTAAAATCCTGAATTTGAATCTGGGTCGGTACGCTTGTCCATTACTCAAATGTAAAGCGGAAAACCTCCTAAATTTTGCAGCCTACTATATTTAGTGAACTATTTCGGGATTTGACATAATCTTCTAAAATTCGCCGAGTCATCTGCATTTACCATTAGAAATGCCACACGTTGGCCAGGCTACCACTTGAGGTAGCCTGTCTTATCTGTTGGCTGGATTAAAATGCGACTCGCTACAGATAACGAAGCATATTATACTTGCTCCTCCACTCGAACAGGAGGCAAGCAACTCACGTGAAGGATACATATTACAACGACATAGCGATCAATACGCTAATTCAGAGTGAGCTGGACGCGTTTTTTGAGGATTTCAAAGGGATCGTCTTCGCCTACGCCATTATGAACAAGAAAGATCCTTCACAGATGCGGATAATCAATAACAGCCCCGAGTGGTTTGATATCTACCTCGACAGGAAATATCAGTTCATTGACCCTGTTATCATTCGGGCTTTGCGCTGTGTTGAAGATTTTTTCTGGGAAAGTGATGTCATCCTGTCTGATGGTTATAACCTGACGCGCATTTTCAACGAAAGCGTCCAGTATGATATCTACCAGGGGCAGACGTTCCCTCTGCATGACTATCTGAATAATCTTGTCGTCTTATCCGTCATCAGTCCTAAGCATTCTGGTATTGATATAGAAAAATATCGGCCACAATTTCTAAGCTTCCTTGTTCAACTGCATCAGAAGACACTCAATCTCTATAGCCAGCACCAACAGAAAAAGAATGTTTTTCTGTCGCCACGTGAGAGACAAATCCTTAAATGGGTCAGCGCCGGGAAAACCTACGCAGAAATTTCTGTTATTTTGTCTATTGCTGAACGCACCGTTAAATTCCATATGGGGAATGTAATGAAAAAACTCGGTGTGAATAATGCCAGACACGCAATTAAACTTGGAACAGAACTACGATTACTGGACGACTGAGCCTCAGCCACTGGTTATAAGTGGCGTAAATGCTCCAGCATTTCGCGAAGCCAGTGACTGGATTTATCTTTGCTAATAATGTCTTCAATAATGTTGATACTGGCAGGCATAAATATATAGTAAATAACCTCCCCTTTTTCAGACAAGCCGCGTTGAATAACTTCAACTTTCCAGTTTGCATGGCGAAAAATGGCATACATACCACGACTGACTACTGCGTACATTCCATGATACTTATTCTTAATGCAATAAATATTCATTGCAAGAAACAATGCCTTACTGGCGGGCACGCCCTGCAGACTTGAGGAGTCTCGTCTTTCTTTATCTAAAAATAAACGGCTAATTTCACAGCAGGGAACATCTGTCGGTAAAATAATGTTTTCGGCAAAATAATTGTGAAAAATTTCACTTATCATTGTCGGATGCGTCGAGTTAATGAATCGCGCGCCGCATAACAACTCTCCCTCATACATACCCAACAAGTATGTCGTGTTTGGGTTGTCAAATTGATCCTTTTCCATATCTTCAACGCATTCAACTTTCCAGTCGAGTCGGTCCCGAAAGGTTTTTCTCCTGAGCCGGAAGAGTTCGCGGGCTAATGCTGACGGTAAATCATCGTAATCATGCAAAAAAAACTCAATAACAGAATTCATTGCTCTTATTCCTGATAATAATACCTGAAACTATTATCCCCTGTCTTTTAGGACAGCTTTCATTGTGCATGGTATTCCTTATACTTGAAAAGTACCCGGCCACTAAGTCCTCGTGAAACTCAGTGGCCAGGAGGTCAAAGACCTACGAAACACCAGGGATATATCCATTCATGATTATCTAATATTTATAGTTTCGGGTACAGAGCGTAAGAAGCACTTAGCCGATAAAATATTAAAAAACGATAATTATAAAATAATTACAATTAAAGTATTGCCCCTTAAGAATTTAAGGGGTAATATTTCCTTTTTCTTATTTTTTCCCTATTATCTCTGTTCTTACTGCTGTGCTACTCTTGCAGAAGCATGCTAAACGGAGAACCAAAATGGCCGACTGGAATCCTTCTCTTTACCTGCAATACGGCGCGGAAAGAACGCGTCCTGCCGCAGAACTGCTCGCCAGAATTCCTCTGGATGAGGTCTCCACCATCGCTGATTTAGGCTGCGGGCCGGGAAACAGCACCGCGCTGTTGAAGCATCGCTGGCCTTCGGCGCACATTACCGGGGTCGACAACTCCCCTGCAATGCTCGAGGAAGCAAGAGCCGCATTGCCTGGCTGCCATTTTGTAGAGACCGATATCCGCCAGTACAAGCCTGGCCAGCCGCTGAGCCTGATTTATGCCAACGCTTCGCTGCAGTGGGTTCCTGACCACTACGATCTCCTTCCTCATCTCGTTTCTTTACTCACGCTTAACGGCGTATTAGCGATCCAGATGCCTGACAACTGGCTTGAACCCACTCACGTAGCGATGCGTGAAGTGGCGCTGGAGCAAGACTACCCTGACCGCGGCCGTGAACCTCTCCCGGGTGTGCATGCCTATTACGACATCTTGTCGGAGGCGGGCTGTGACGTGGATATCTGGCGGACAACCTATTTCCATAAAATGAGCTCGCACCAGGCCATTATTGACTGGGTAAGTGCCACCGGCTTGCGTCCGTGGCTCCAGGAACTGAACGAGAGCGAGCAGAAACGTTTCCTGAAACGCTACCATGAACTGCTAGAAGAGCAGTATCCGCTCCAGGAAAATGGGCAGATACTGCTCGCTTTTCCGCGGCTATTTATCGTGGCGCAACGCCAGCCCTGACGGGTTATGACCTGGCTTCTTTCAGCAGCTGCTGAATGATCTTTTCCTGCTGCGCATAATCTCCTTCGCCAAAGGCGGTATAGCGTAGCTGGCCTTTGGCATCGAAATAGTAATGCGCTGGCCAGTACTGGTTCCCGAAAGCGTTCCAGATTTGATAGTTGTTATCCGTCACCACCCGATACGGCAGCTGCCATTTCTCCACCGCGGTTTTTACCGACGAAAGCGGCTTTTCCCAGGGATATTCCGGCGTGTGAACCCCAATCACGACCAGCCCCTGAGACTGATACTTCGTGGCCCAGTCTTTCACATGGGGAAGCGTATGCTGGCAGTTAATGCAATCCCACGTCCAGAAATCAATTAATACCACCTTCCCTCGCAGAGATTCAGACGTGACAGGGTCACCGTTTATCCACCCTGTTCCCCCGCTTAACGAAGGCAGCTCGCTGCTGGGCTCTGTCATCACGACCGGCCGGAGCTTCACCGGCGCGGCAGTGGGTTTCGCCAGCGTCAAAAGTGTTGTCTCCAGACGATCCGCAACTCCATTTGCTCCTTTCAGAAGCGAAGTCATTCCTGTCGCGTTAAATACGACTGCCGCCAGCATCGCCACGCCAGCCCCCTGCCGCAGCCTTTCCATCAGCGCCGATTTTGCTCTTAACGGCGCAATCAGCGTGCGGCCGCCGAAAACGAGCAGGCTCAGCATCAGCGCGCATCCGATGCCGTAGGCCGCCAGCAGCGCGCCCGTCGTAATGGCCGAATGGCCCGCGATATTAATGCTGAAAATGGCGCCCAGTATGGGACCGGCGCAGGGAGACCAGAGCAGCCCCACCGCGAGCCCGGCCAGAAAAGCCGATACCATACCGCGCGTTTGCCCGCTTCGGGTGTTCAGGACATTTCCCGCGCTGACGGCCGGACCCGCAATACGCTGGGCGAATGACGGAAAAATTAAGGCCAGCGCGGCCGTGGCCAGAATGACTAGAGCGATCCAGCGCCCGACGATGGTTGCCTCTGCGATCCACTCGCTGGCGACGGTGACGGCCATCGCCACCAGGGTGAACATCACGATCATCCCCGCGAGCAGGGCCAGAATATGTCGTCGCTGTCCCTGAAAACCGGCGAACAGGAGCGGAATAACCGGGAGAGTACATGGGCTGAGCAGGCTTATCATCCCGCCCAGAAAAGCGATTACCAGAAACATAGACACCTCACAATACAAGTCCTGCGACGCTGCAGTGAGGCTATTTCATCGTGCGGATGTGTTCAGGATATGTGTAAAAAAGCAGGTTTTGTCTGACTCTGTATCACCCAGGCCGGGAGATACAAAGCCGTACAATTAACGGCGCGGTAGCGTAATGGAGACATCCAGTCCGCCTCCGGCCCGGTTCGTCAGGTTGAGCTTTCCTTCAAGCTGAGCGGTGAGCTGCGCGGCAATCGCCAGTCCGAGTCCTGTTCCGCCGGTATCGCGGTTGCGCGATGTTTCCACCCGGTAGAACGGCTGTAAAACCGCCTCAAGCTCGGCTTCAGGGATCCCCGGCCCGTCGTCCGTGATGTGGATAACCACCTCCCGGTCAGACGAATCATCGATGGCTATTACAGCGCGTTCGCCGAATTTGAGCGCGTTATCCAGCAGGTTAGTCATCACCCGGCGGAGCGCCTGGGGACGCGTAACGATTGGCAGGCGGGCATCGCTTGCCTGAAACTGCACGTTTTTACCGATGTCCTGATAATCGCAGGCGATGCTGTTGACCCAGGCGTTTAGCTCCAGCTTCAGCGGGCTCTCTTCCAGCGATTCTGATGACCGGGCATACGCAATCCCCTCCCGCACCAGACGCGTCATGTTATCAAGGTCGTTCAGAAGCTTGTCGCGAAGTTCTGGTTCCCCTGCCATTTCGACACGGAGCTTCATGCGGGTAATCGGGGTCTGGAGATCGTGAGAAATGGAGGCAAGGATCTGCGCGCGCTCCCTGAGATAAGACTGAATGCGTGCCTGCATTGCGTTGAAGGCATGCGCTGCACGCTGCACCTCAAGCGGACCTTTCTCCGTCATTGGCGTGCTGGCCGCCGGATCCAGCGAATCCACCGCGCGGGTAAATTGTGAAAAAGGCCGCACCACCTGCCGCACGGCAATCCAGGCGCACGCAGCCAGCAGCAGCAGCTGCAGGATCAGCACTACGGGCAACCAGCTGGCGACCGGCGGCATGCGCGGGATCAGGTCAATGGTCAGCGGCGCGCCGTCGCGCAGCGTCAGATGCGCCTGGATGTGTGAAACGGCACCAGGGACGGCGGTGAAGCTGAGCGGGTACTGTGTCGCGAGCGTCGCTTTTAAGGTTCGGATGGCGTCCTGCGAACGCCTATCAGTCGGCGCGTTGCCGGGCTCTCCCGGCCCCAGAATATAGCGATAGTTACCCCGTTCGAGGCGCGGAAGCCAGGCCGCGCGTTCGCTGGCCGGTAAGCGGTCTAAAATGGCGACGCTGGTTGCGACGTCGTTTTCCAGATTACCGAGCATCACCGTTCTGGCGCTGTGCATTCGTTCAATCATGACCAGCGTCAGGCTCAGGGCGTTGGCCAGCAGCAGACCGGACAGCACGACGAGCAGCAAGCGGGCAAGCAGCGAGCGTGGCCAGAACCTCATTCGTTAGCCTCTTTGATGGTGACCGGCATCGTAAAAACGTAGCCTTCGCTGCGCACGGTCTTGATATAGGCGGGCGTGCGGGCATCTTCGTTCAGGCGCTGACGGACCCGGCTAACCAGCAGGTCGATAGAACGTTCAAACAGCTCGGCGTCGCGCCCCTGCGTGAGGTTGAGCAGCTGATCGCGGGTCAGCACCCGCTGAGGATGGTCAAGGAAAACGCGCAGCAGGCGATACTCCGCCCCGCTGAGCGCCACGATCACCCCTTCCGGATCGATTAAGTGGCGGGCGACGGTATCAAGCTGCCATTCACCGAACATCACCAGCCGCCCGGCTTCTGTCACCTGCAGATTGGGCGGCATCGTGCGAAAACGTCGTAAAATCGCTTTGATACGCGCCAGCAGTTCGCGGGCGACAAACGGCTTCACCACGTAGTCATCCGCGCCCATCTCCAGACCCAGGATCCTGTCCGTCTCCTCATTGCGGGCCGTCAGCATCAGGATGGGCAGATCTTTATATTTCCCGACGCGTAGCTCTCGACACAGCGTAAGGCCGTCGTCGCCGGGCATCATGACATCCAGCACCACCAGGTCGATATGCTGTTTATCCAGCACGACGCGCATCTCTTTACCGTTGGCCGCGCCCGTCGCGCGATAGCCAGACTTACCGAGATAATCGACAATCAGTTCACGAATATCCCTGTCGTCATCGACGACAAGGATATGATCAATATGCTCCACCGAAATCTCCAGACCGAAGGTTAACGTACTGAAAATAGCACATTTCAGAGCTTGTCCGCGTCAACGACGGCCTTGACGAAATCCTGCGGATCTTCCTGAGGCGGATTGTGCCCCACGTTTGCCCCGAAGGTGCGGTGCTCATATTTACCGGTAAATTTACCCGCGTAGGCCTGAGGTGCCGGATGCGGCGCACCGTTGTTTCCGCCTTCGATGGTAATCGTTGGAACGGTGATATTCGGCAGCGTAGCGAGTTTTTGCTCGTAGCTGTCGTATTTACGCTCGCCTTTTTCCAGCCCTAAACGCCAGCGATAGTTGCTGAGCGTCACGGCGACGTGATCCGGGTTATCGAGGGATTTGGCGCTGGCGTTAAAAACAGTATCGCTAAATTTCCAGTCAGGCGAGGCCTGAGACCAGATTAAGCGCGCGAAGTCATGCGTGTTTTTGGCATAGCCCTCAGCACCGCGCGCGGTGGCGAAATAGAACTGATACCACCACTGCTGCTCCGCTTTTGGCGGCAGCGGCTGTTTGCCAATCTGCTGGCTGCTGATGAGATACCCGCTCACCGACACCAGTGACTTAACGCGCTCTGGCCACAGCGCCGCAACGATATCCGCCGTACGAGCGCCCCAGTCATATCCTGCAAATACCGCCTGCTTAATATTCAGGGCATCCATCAGGTTCACAATATCTTTCGCCATGGCTGAAGGCTGGCCGTTGCGCGGCGTTTTGGCTGAGAGGAAGCGCGTGGTGCCGTAGCCGCGCAGAGAAGGCACAATCACCCGATAGCCTTTTGCCGCCAGCGCGGGCGCAACGTCGGCGTAGCTGTGAATATCGTACGGCCAGCCGTGCAGTAAAATAACCGGCTGGCCATTTTTCGGGCCGATGTCGACATAACCGACATTCAGATCGCCGGCGTTAATTTGCTGTGGATGATCAAAGGCTGCCGCGAAATTTGTACCGGTGACTTCAGCCTGACAGGACATCACGGTGCCAAGAGAAACGGTCAGTGCGAGAGTTGAGTATGCGAATTTGCTAAACATGTTGGTATCTCCGGTTGAGTACAATTCACGGGGATATAACAACACGGCAATGTATAGCGGATATTTGCGAAAGCGGGTTTATTGCAAGCCTGTGTATGTATCCGGGACGCAGATACAGTGTGATACAAACACAGGCGTTGTCGCCTTAAAGGGAGAGGCGATAGCGGACGTAATCGTCAGCTTGACCGTATTTGTCATAGAGTTTACGCGCCGGGTTATTCTCACGGGTGACCCAGTACAGTTTTGACCACCCTTCGCGCTTGCCTTCCTCAATCAGAGCATCAATGAGCGCCTTACCGGCTCCCGCCCCGCGTTCGTCGGCATCAACAAACAGATCTTCCAGGTAGCAGACGGGGGCCGTTGACCAGGTTCCTTCATGCAGAATGCACATCGCGAAACCGATGACCTTTTGGTCCTTCTCGACCACCCGGCAGAACATCCGGGAATGCGCTGAGAGCGCCCTTTCCCATGTCGATGCGGTGACGGATTCCTCGAGGTAGCAATCATAAAAATGGGTATAGCCATCCCAAAGCGGTCGCCATTGGGAGTAATCGTCTTCGCATAGAGGTCTTACCGTGACAGCCATGTGTTCCTCACATTACAAATCGATCGCCATTTCGAAACAGCGTAAATCAGCCCCCGCCATACGCGAGTGATGATAGGTTTCGCTCAGCGTCACAAACCCCAGTTTCTGATAAAACGACTGGGCGTTAGGCGTTGCATCCAGCCTCAGGCGGGCTATCCCCCTGCTGCGGGCCTCATTTTTTAGCGCCTCGATAATCCGGGTCGCCATGCCTTTACCGGATGCAGCGGGCAAGGTGAATATCGCCTCCAGACAGTGGGTATCCAGATCCAGATAGCCGGTTGCCGCAATATCACCCTTTTCATCTTCCACCACGTAAAAAGGGTATTCAATGACCATCTGCCGATAGCGTTCTGGCATGAGATCCGGCGTCCAGCGCGCAATGACGTCGGCGCCGTAGCTGGTTTTACAGCCGTGACGAATCGCCTGATTGCGAATATTCCAGAGTATTTCGGCTTCCTGCGGGTTAGCCCGTCTTAATGCCATGATGACCTCTGCAATTCTTAGTAGTATGGGAAAAGAGCTCACTGGGATAGAGTGCCGTTAAGATGAAAATACCAGAACGCAAACAAAAGCATAACGCTTAAATATGGAGATCAGCGGATGACGATACCGACGCTCACGACAGAACGCTTACTGCTAAAGCCTCTGGTTGCTGAAGATGCGGCCCAGATACAAAAGCTTTATCCGCGCTGGGAGATTGTCCGCTATATGGTCTCTTCTGTGCCCTGGCCCTACCCGGACAACGGCGCAGAGAACTATGTCAACAACGTGGCGCTGCCGGATATGGCAAAAGGGATCGCCTGGTTCTGGAGCATCCGCCGTCGCGAGGTGCCGGATGAGTTGATGGGTATTATCTGTTTGTATGACGTCGAAGATAACAACCGTGGATTCTGGTTGGCCCCGGAGTTTCAGGGCCAGGGATACATGCGCGAGGCCAGCATTGTCGCGACGGATTTCTGGTTTAATACCCTAAACAAACCCGTATTGCGCGCGCCGAAAGCCGCCGCCAATAGCCGCTCCCGGCGTATTTCAGACAGTAGCGGCATGCGGCTTATCAGAACGGAACAAAAAGCCTACGTCAGCGGCATGCTGGATTCTGAACTGTGGGAAATCACCCGCGACGAGTGGAACGCCCGTCAGGTCAGCTGATAATGCTTATCCGGCATCAGCCTTTCCGGAATGTTCTCTTCATCGTTCATCTGCAGCAGATCGCGTTCCATCATGTTGCAGATGGCGTCCAGGGGCAGATCGTTATCTTCTGTGCCGAACGGGTCTTCCAGCTCTTCCGCCAGGGTGTCCAGCGAGATAAAGGTGTAGGAAATCAGGGCCGAGACAAAGGGCGTCATGTAGTGCAGATCTACAACCAGCGCGAACGGCAGCATGATGCAGAACAGATACACCGTGCGGTGCAGAATCAGCGTGTAGGCAAACGGTACCGGCGTTGTCGCAATACGCTCGCATCCAGAAAGGACGATGGACATATCGTTCAGACGGTTGTTCAGGCTATGGAACAGGATGTCTGAAAGCTGGCCGTTTCGTCGCCGCACGGCCAGCCACTCCCCCATGATCAGTAAAATACGGTTTGCCGGCGAATTGGCGCTCATCACCTGACGTAAATCATCCGGAGCAAGGTAGCGAGAGAGCTGTTCGGCGTTCAGCTCCCGGCGCAGGGTCATACGCAGACAGTTGGCAAAAGCTATCTGCAGGCGAACAAATTCCCCCAGATGCTTATCGTCAGGCAAGGTGTTTTTTACCTCGCGAAACAGCGAGCGTGCCGCTATCATCAGCTGCCCCCACAGCAGGCGAGCCTCAACGTAGCGTGAATAACAGGCGTTGTTTCTGAAACCGAGAAAGATTGCGATCGCCACGCCGAGAATGCTGAATGGCGCCACGGTAAATTTGATGCCCAGCGAGGTATACCACGGCAGCATCAGGATAACGGCGATAGAAAGCAGGAAGTTGAGCAGCAATCGGGTGTAGATTTTGGGAAGTACCGAACCGTGCCAGACAAAAATCAGTTGTAGCCAGTGCTGTTTAGGACGAACAATCATAGTGAGTTTCAAGCAGGAAAAGAGCGTGACTATTAAACGTGATCCCCCTCACGGTTGCAAGCATGTTAACGGAACATTGAATTTTATGACCTGCTTGGCGATAACTGCACGGTGTTGCATGTGGTTTTAAAAAAAGAGCAAATAGTATGTTGTAACTAAATTAAGATGTAATTAAACCCGGCCGAAGCCGGGTGACGTCATTAGCACAGGGGTTTCACCGCTGCACGCATTCCCTTCAGGAGAATGGCGTCAAGATCCAGTGTGACCTGGTCGACAAGTCCGGAGACCTGCGTGAGATCCTGTTCCCAGTGCTCGCTCAGGCTCAGCACAGATTGCACCAGCTCACGGGTGCTCAACTGCTGGTCGCGATGCTGTGCCCACAGCTGTTGATAACGTTCCAGCCAGAATGCATCATCCTGCACCGGATAGTTCTCCCCGTTACGCTCCCCGCGATAAAACGCTATCAATGCAGCCAGCGCGAACGTCAGACGCGCGGGCAGTTGTCCGCTTGCCTTCTGCCCTGCCAGCAGCTGCGGCAGTATGCGGGTGCGGTATTTCGTCATGCCGTTAAGCGCAATGGAGAGCAGCTGGTGTCTGATGTAAGGGTTGCGAAAACGCCCAGTTACCGCGCTGGCGAAAGATTCCAGCTCGTCACGCGGCAGATCGAGGACAGGAATAATCTCCTGATAAATCGCTTTTTCGACGAACGCGCAGATCTCTGCATCATTCATCGCCTCGCCCACCGTATCCAGCCCGGCCTGGAATGCCACCGGCACCAGCGCGGTGTGTGCGCCGTTCAGGATAGCGACTTTGCGCTCTTTGTAGGGCCTGATGTCGTCGACAATCAGCACGTTTAACGGATACTTATCCAGACGGAGTTCCTGTGCAAGGGATGCCGGCCCCTGGATAACGAACAGATAGAAATGTTCAGCCGTGTCCAGGAACCCATCGTGATAGCCCAGCTCGGCTTCCATCGTGGCCGCTTCGTCGCGCGGGTAACCGGTCACGATACGGTCGACCAGCGTAGAGCAGAAGCTGTTGGCGTCGTTTAGCCACCGGATAAAGGCCGCAGGCAGGGCCCACTCCCGCGCATAGCGCAGGACAAGTTCACGCAGCGCATCGCCGTTGTAGTCAATCAGCTCGCACGGAATGATGATCCAGCCTTTATCCGCTGCACCGTTGAAGTGGCTAAAGCGCTCAAACAGCAGCCGCGTCAGCTTCGCCGGGTAGCTTACCGCAGGGGCATCGTCGAATCTGTCCCCCGCGTGGTAGCTGATACCCGCTTCGGTGGTGTTTGAGAAAACAAAACGCATATCCGGATTGTGCGCCAGTTTCAGGAACGCATCATACTGGCCGTAGACGTCGATCTCCCGGTTAACCGATCGGATTAGACGGCTCTCGCTCACCGCTTCGCCCTGCCCGTTCAGGCCGCGAATGATAGTGGTATAGAGACCATCCTGAGTGTTCAGCGACGGCGGGAAGTCGCTCTGAATAGGACGAACGATAACCACACCGGCGTTAAGATCGGTATGTTCATTTAGCAGGTCAATTTGCCAGTCGACAAACGCACGCAGGAAGTTGCCTTCACCAAACTGAATAATGCGTTCCGGGTATTGAGCACCGGGAAAATCACGACGGTTGAGCGTGTTCACAAGAGGGTTCCTTTTATGATTAGTCATACAGCCTGATAAGATTGGTACGATAACTTATCAAAACTTAACGACCAGAAACCCTGTTTTGATCAATCCACGGTGTAGTTGTACAAAATAATCATAAGAACTTATAGAACACGGAGGTGGCCGTCATGGCGCCGTCCGGCATCAGGGCATAGCGCGGGACCTCCCCCACCTTTTGCCAGCCGGCGCGCTGGTAGAACGTCTCGGCGCCGCTGCCGGTGGAGGTATCGAGCACCAGAACCGAAATATCTCTGGCCCGCGCCTCCGCTTCAAGCGCTTCCATCAAGGCCATCGCGGCACCTTTCCGGCGCGCTTTCTCGTGAACCAGCAGCTTCGCCACATCGGCGCGATGCGGCTGGTTTTCCGGCTGGTCGACGATCAGCTGCACCGTTCCGATGACGCCGTCCTGCGGGTCGATACTGGCCAGGACGAGGCGCTCGTTGCGCCCTACGCTTTCAGCGATGCCGCGCCAGAACGAACGAGCCTTATCCAGACTAAAGGGAAGCATAAAGCTGACGGATGCCCCGCCGCTCACACAGTTTTCGAGGATCGCGGCCAGCGCATCAAGATGGGTGAGAATGTCGTCTCGGGTGAGGTTTTTAATTTGCAGTGAGGTATTCATTGTTTTTCCTTACGTTGAATACCGTCACTCTGCATTTAACATCTTCTTAACGCAAACGGATCGGACATACGCTTTTGTTATGTTACCGGGCGCGCTGGCGCTGCTGTTTCATGGCATACATCTTTTCATCGGCATCTTTTAACCACTGCTGCAGGTCGTTGCCGTTATGATCGAATTCACTGAGCCCCCACGAGAAATGGAGAGACCAGGGATGTAGCTTGCGGGCGTTATAGTTTTCTACCTGCTCGGCAAGATACTGCATGGCAATCCAGGCGCCCTGCTCATCCGTATCCGCGAACAGAACGGCGAACTCGTCCCCGCCAAAACGCACCAGCAGATCCGCCTCACGGAAAGAGGCGCGCATCAGCTGCGCCATCGCTTTCAGCGCCTTATCCCCCTCTTCATGCCCGAAGCGATCGTTAATTTCCTTAAAGCGATCCAAATCCAGCCAGCCGAGCGTGAGCGGCTCAGCGCGACGTCGGGCAACGGAAAGCGTGAACCGCACGAGCTGATTAAAGCCCCGACGGTTGAATAACCCGGTTAATTCATCCGTGGTCGCCGCGCTGATGGCAGCAAATTCATCCTCTGCCAGCGCGCCAAGGTCCCCCAGCACGGCGAGGTCGGCGGCAGAAAACTCACGGGGAGCGTAATCAATCAGGCACAGCGAGCCAACGCTTGCGCCGTCGCGCAGGCGCAGCGGGAAGCCCGCGTAAAACCGCACGCGAGGCTCACCGGCCACCAGCGGGTTATCCGCAAAGCGATCGTCCTGAAGCATATCCCCCACCACCAGCGGCGCTTCGGTGAGGATCGTATGCCCGCAAAATGAGATATTACGCGGAACGCTTCCGGGTGCCTGACCGTCGGCCGACTTAACGATCAGCGAATGCTCATCAATGAGATTGACCATCGCCAGCGGCACCTGGAAGAAGCGTTTTGCCAGACGCGTTAAGCGGTCAAACGCCGGGGAGCTGTCGATCTCAAGCAGACCTGATTCTCGTAGCGAGTTGAGTCTGTCTGTTTCATTTTCAGGGGTTGCAGGTGCTTTCATAATGTCTCCTGACGTAAAGCGTTACTAAAAGCGTAGCTTAAACAGAGACATTGTCAGTGTTCTGACGTCCTGTTAAGCCGCTTACTATTCACGTCAATGCCTTATGACGATTAACGCAGCTATGTTTCACTCCCGGAGGGCGCGGCAATCTGCTCGTCCGCCACCCGGGCGCTGGTACGGTTTCGACCCGCTTTTTTGGAACGATAGAGATGATCGTCCGCTTCGGCCATGAGCTTGTTGAAGACCTCGGTCAGCTGCCAGGACTCAGCCTTTCCGCTGCCGAGGCCAATGCTGACCGTCAGATAGAGCGTCTGGTGACGCCATGTAAAAGGATGACTGGCAACGGTGGATCGGATACGTTCAGCCAGTTCAAAACCATGCTGCGCGTCGCCTGAATTGACCACCACGGCGAACTCTTCCCCGCCCATGCGCGCCACCATGCCGTCTTCACCGACGACCTGCTGAACCTGTCGGGCAAACGACGCCAGCACGCGATCTCCGCACTCGTGGCCGTAGTTATCATTAATGCTCTTGAAATAATCAATATCCAGCAGCATGACGGTCAGAAAACGCGTATGCCGGTGCGTCTCTTCATGCTTTAACGCCTCATAAAGCCCGGAACGCGAGTAGACGTGCGTTAAAAAGTCATAATCCGCCCTCAGTGAAACCTGGCGGATCAGGGAATTAATCGCCGCCATGCTGACGGAAACCATCACCGGGCAGATCGCCATCGTGGCGATCCCCAGCCGGGCAGAAAACATCATTGGCGTCGTAAACGGCGTCGCCACGGCAATATTAATAATCGAGTTGGCGACCAGAATAATTTCAGCGGCGCCCGTGATAAACGTCAGCAGACAGGTTGCAGGCAACGAGTAACGAACCGCACACCAGATAAGCGCAGGCAGAGGAAACGAGAGGCTCCCCGCTCCGCCAATCACCACCGACGCGATCACCGAGACGATCAGCGCAATCACCGGCAGCAGCTGCTCCAGACGTAGCCTGAGCTCACGCCCGGGCATGCGTAACGTGAGCATACAGGGCACAACAAGCACGCCGGTTGAGAACTGCTCGCTAAACCAGTCGGCAAACAGCGGCCAGAAGGTATGACTGTCAATCCCGACCGACCCTACCGCGCCGAGCAAGGCGCAAAGCAGCGCGGCAATCAGACAGTAGTTAAACAGGCGTAATGCGTTAAGCGGATCGGGGGTTTTCTTCATCAGCCGCTTGTCGCGCTGAACCAGCACGGCGACGACGACGATAAAGATCATGTTTGACAGGTTGATCACTACGGAGGCCATACCCCAGTTGGTCGTTACCGCGTCGTACAACAGCATCGCGACATAACATACCGCATAGTAATGCAGGCGATTCAGGTAAACATAGCGGGCGAAGATCCCTGCCATGACGCCGTTCAGCGGCCAGAACAGAGACAGGGCCTCAACGAGCCGTAATTCCGCGCCCACAAAATAGAATAAGGTTGTAAGGATGAAGATCGTCGCTGCATTTCGCAGCGGCGTGTCAACCTGGAACGGCCTGAAAGCGGTAAGAGCAGAACGCATTAAATATCATTCCATATGAAAGCTTATGGCAATTATTGCGGTCGTCAGCATGATCGGGACTAACTTGGGATGCATCTATAACACAAATACCACGGGAGTATAACTCGTCAAATTTAGGCGTTCATCTGTAGCACCAGCCAGTGGTGGATGACGCTGACGATATAATTTTGTTGCTGCGCCGTGAGCGTTACGCCCTGTGGAATGTTATGCCATTTTGCCAGACAGCCCCGGCAACAGGTAGCGGTGGCATGCTGGGCGATAAATACCGGGTGACCGCGCATGGGCGTCTGTTTACCGTCGTTAGCGGGGTGCGCGGGCGCAAGGCGCTTTTCGACAAAATCCACGGCGTGCCGATCAATGGTTTCGGGGCCTTTGTCCCAGCAGTACTGTCTTTCCTTATCGCCTAAGCGAAAGCGCGAGCGAAATGTCGATCGCGCCAGGCGGGAAAAGAGAGGATCCAGATCGGACATCAGTATACGGAACGTCCCAGACGCTGGGTCAGTTTCTCCAGAACCGCCACGCCGGCAAGGGAATTTCCCGTTTCATCCAGTTCCGGGCTCCAGACGGCTATCGCCATTTCATGTGGCACAATCGCCACGACCCCGCCGCCGACGCCCGATTTAGCAGGAAGCCCAACGCGCCAGGCAAACTCACCGGCGTTTTGATACATCCCGCTGGTGGCCATCAGCGCGTTAACCTGCCGGGCCTGAAGCGGAGAAACCACCTCCTGATCGAGATGCGGCGCGTGCCCCTGGTGTGCAAGGAACAGGAACGTCTGGGCCAGCTCAACGCAGCTCATTTTCAGGGCGCAGTAATGGAAGTAGTTTTGCAGCACGGTCGCCACGTCGTTGTGGAAATTACCGAAGGATTTCATCAGCCACGCGATAGCCGCGTTACGGGCGGAGTGTTCAAACTCCGAGCGTGCCACCACCGCATCATAGGCAATATCGTCAACGCCAGAGAGCTGGCGAACAATCTCCAGCATTCGCTGACGCGGTGCGCTGAGGCGGCTTTGCAGCATATCGCAGACCACCAGCGCCCCGGCATTGATAAAGGGATTTCGCGGTTTACCCTGTTCAATCTCGAGCTGAAGCAGCGAGTTAAAAGGCTGGCCGGAAGGATCTTTACCGACACGCTGCCAGATCTCTTCTTCTTCATACTGGCGCATCGCCGCAACCAGACTCAGCACTTTCGAAATGGACTGAATGGAAAAACGCTCAGTCGCATCGCCTGCCTGGTATCGCTGTCCGTCGATGGTACAGATAGCAATCCCCAGCTTATTCCCGCTCACCGAGGCAAGGGCCGGAATATAGTCGGCAACCTTCCCCTTTCCAATTAACGGACGAACCTGCGCCAGAATCTCGTCCAACATGTCATTATGGATGACCGCAGCCACACTTTGCTCCTTGCCCTCAGGCTAAAACGGGCTGCGAGTATAACAGAGGCTTATGTATTGCGTCAGGCGCTAAGACGAAAACGCGAAACGGCCTGCAATAAAAGATCGGATTGCTTTTGCAGCCGCTCAGAGGCATCCGAGGCGTCTGAGACCAGAAGGTCCGTCTGACGAGAGACCTGATTCAGCGCCTGAAGCTGGCGCGTCATCTGGTGAATACTGTCTCCCTGGCTGAGCGTGGCGGTTGAGATCTCATTAAGCAAACTGCTTAAATTGCCTACCAGACTGGTGACCTGCTGCAGATTTTCTTCCATCAGGTTAACGGCAAGGGAACCGTCTTCAATACCCTGCAGCGAACGGTTGATCAGCTCCTGAATGGTCTGCGTCGAGTGGCTGCTTTTTCTGGCCAAAAGCCCGACTTCCCTGGCGACGACGGCAAAGCCGCGCCCCTGGTTTCCGGCATGGGCCGCCTCGATGGCCGCATTCAGCGCCAGAATGTTGGTCTGAAACGCCACGCTGTCGATCATCGCCACGATCCCGCGCATCTCAGAAGATCGGTCGACGATCGCCTGCATAGACGCATTCACGGTAGACATCATTCGGTCGCCGCCCACGGCCGCCTGACGCGCCTCATCGGCCCGCGAGCTGGCGAGCCTGGCATAGCCGGTATTCCCTTCCACATGGCTTTCCAGCGCCGCAATATGCGCCGTCACATCCTCAAGCTCTTTCGCCTGGCGCGCTGACTGCTGATACAGCTTCTGGTTACCCTGCGCAAGGGAGTCAATGTTCTCCACCATCGTGGCGGTGGCATGGCTGACCTGCGTCATCAGCTGCTGCAGACCGTGCTGCATAGTCGCTATACTGTCGCTAAGCTGACCTATCTCCCGGTTAAAGCGCATGACGTTCGGCGGGGTGCCAGAGAGATCCCCTGCCGCCAGCCGGTTAATATGCGCTATCAACCGACGCAGCGGCGTAATCACCCATCTGGACATGCCGAACCAGACGACAGCCGCGATGGCAAGCAACAGCACCGGCGCAAACAGGAACAACGTTTGCAGGCCGGAGAGCTGCGCCATTAAGCTCTGACGCCCCTGCATGGCCTGCTTCTCGCTTGCCTGCTGATAGCGCGCATAGTTGTCGTTA
This sequence comes from Enterobacter sp. QK-SA4, assembly GCF_056856775.1. Taxonomy (NCBI): domain Bacteria; kingdom Pseudomonadati; phylum Pseudomonadota; class Gammaproteobacteria; order Enterobacterales; family Enterobacteriaceae; genus Enterobacter; species Enterobacter sp. QK-SA4. Next base: position 2,362,496 of record NZ_JBXFXH010000007.1, on the reverse strand, counting down.
AAATCAGACTGAAACGCCTGAGCCGGTACGGCAAAAAACGCGTCGATGGTGTTGGTCTTAATCAAACCTTCAGCCTGCTCGTTGATCGCGCCGTAAAAAAGCTGATAGCTGTTCACCAGGGCGTCGTCTTTCGGCGGATTCAGCGCCAGCCAGGCCTTCCACGCCTGCTGAGAAACCGCCAGCGCCTTTTGCGCATCGTCCATCAGGCTGTGCCAGCTTCCGTCGGAGCCGGTCTCTTTATCCTGCATAAACCAGACGCCGGACCGGTTAAGCAGGTCGCTTGCCGCCAGCAGGGAAACACGGGCCAGATCCAGCTTGCTCTGCTGCTGCCAGGCGAGAAGGTTTTGCTGCTCGTTGCGCTGGGCGTCGTTCAGGGAAGCGTTAAGCAGGAATGAGGAGGAGAGCTGCAGCGCGGAGAAAAGGCCAATAATGCAAAAGATACCCGTCAGCAGGCCAAAGTGACGAGGGGTGAGACGCTGCGCAATACGGCGAAAAATTTGCGTTAGGTTCATAATTATCTTCATTAACAAGGCGTTAGACGCGTGCGAGTCTACGAAATGAAAATGACAGAACCATTGCAGATAAATGACAACGGCCCTCGTGATGAGGGCCGAAATCACAGGCGGGCGATAAATTACACGCGATCCTTCCAGACCGTCTGAACGTTGCAGAACTCGTGCAGCCCAAAGTGGGAAAGCTCGCGACCAAAGCCGCTTTTCTTCACGCCGCCGAAGGCCACGCGCGCGTCGCTGGCGCTAAAGCCGTTGATAAACACCCCGCCGCACTCCAGTTCGCGGGAGAATTTATCCGCCAGCGCTGCGTCAGCGGTGAAGACGGTAGCGGACAGGCCAAAGTCGCTGTCGTTGGCAAGCGTAAGGGCGTGCTCCGCGTCTGTTGCTACCGTAACGGCCGCGACCGGACCAAACAGTTCCTGGCGGAACGCCGTCATCGACGGGGTGACGTTGGTCAGCACGGTTGGCGCGTAGTAATTGCCCTCTCCGCTGATTTTCTCTCCGCCCAGCAGCAGCGTTGCCCCTTCGGCCAGGGTGGCCTGCACCTGCTGATGCAGCTCATCGCGCAGGCCAAAACGCGCCATCGGGCCCAGGTAGTTCTCTTCTTCTTCCGGCGGGCCCATCTTTAACGCGGCGACGGCGTCGACGAAGCGGCGGGTAAAGGTATCCGCAATCCCTTCTTCCACAATGAAGCGTTTGGCCGCCGCGCACACCTGCCCGGTATTCTGGAAGCGCCCCGCCACCGCCGCCTTCACGGCAAGATCCAGGTCGGCATCGTTAAGTACGATAAACGGGTCGGAGCCACCCAGCTCAAGAACGCATTTTTTCAGCGCGGCTCCTGCCTGCGCGCCAATGGCCGCACCGGCACGCACGCTGCCGGTGACGGCCACCGCCGCAATACGGCGATCGTTAATCGCCTGGCTTACGCCGTCATTGGTGGCGTTCACCCAGCCGAATACGCCTTCAGGGAAACCGGCATCCGCAAAGATCTGCCCAATAAGATCCGCAGAGCCGAGCACGTTTGGCGCATGCTTAAGCAGATAGCTGTTACCTGCCAGCAGGATCGGCACCGCGCCGCGCAGCACCTGCCAGAGCGGGAAGTTCCAGGGCATTACCGCGAGAATCGGCCCCAGCGGACGGTATTCAATAACAGCGTTGTGGTTTTCCACCAGCGTGGGTTCCGCACGCAGCATCGCCGGGCCGTGCTCGGCGTACCAGTCGCACAGACCGGCGGATTTTGCCACTTCCGCCCGCGCCTGCAGGATGGGTTTCCCCATTTCACGGGAGATGGTCTGCGCCATCTCTTCCGCGCGTTTTCGCAGCGCGGCGCCGAGATCCCGCAGCTTCTGCGCCCGATGGGACACGCTTTCGCGTCGCCACTGGCGATACCCCGCGTCTGACTGATAAATCGCGCGTTCAACCTCTTCCGGCGTCGCCCAGGCGAAGGCACCGAGGGTTTCCCCCGTTGCCGGGTTAACGGACAGGGCATGTGTAGCAGATGAATATTTCATGATGTTCTCCACGCATTTCGGTTGATTGATTGTGGCTCACTCTGCTATTTCTTAAAAATGAATAATACTAACCACCTTATTCACGAAACGAGAATGCTATGGACTTAACCCAGCTTGAAATGTTTAACGCCGTCGCGCTGACGGGCAGCATCACCCAGGCGGCGCAGAAGGTGCATCGCGTGCCGTCTAACCTGACGACCCGCATCCGCCAGCTGGAAGCCGATCTGGGCGTTGAGCTGTTTATTCGTGAGAACCAGCGTTTGCGTTTATCCCCGGCCGGGCATAACTTCCTGCGCTACAGCAAGCAGATCCTCGCGCTGGTGGATGAAGCGCGCATGGTTGTCGCGGGGGATGAGCCGCAGGGGTTATTTGCCCTCGGCGCGCTGGAAAGTACCGCCGCCGTGCGCATTCCGGAAACGCTGGCACAGTTTAACCAGCGCTATCCGCGCATTCAGTTTGCCCTTTCGACCGGGCCATCCGGGACGATGATTGATGGCGTACTGGAGGGAACCCTCAGCGCCGCCTTCGTCGACGGGCCGCTGTCGCACCCGGAGCTGGAAGGAATGCCGGTCTACCGGGAAGAGATGATGCTGGTCACGCCTGCCGGTCATGCGGAGGTCGCCCGCGCCACGCAGGTCAGCGGCAGCGACGTTTACGCCTTTCGCGCAAACTGCTCGTACCGTCGACATCTGGAAAGCTGGTTTCATGCGGACAGAGCCACGCCCGGCCGCATTCATGAAATGGAGTCCTATCACGGCATGCTCGCCTGCGTCATTGCGGGCGCGGGTATCGCGCTGATGCCGCGCTCGATGCTGGAGAGTATGCCGGGACATCATCAGGTTGAAGCCTGGCCGCTGGCGGAAAACTGGCGCTGGCTCACTACCTGGCTGGTGTGGCGGCGCGGGGCGATGACCCGCCAGCTGGAGGCCTTTATAGCGCTGCTAAACGAACGTCTTCAACCAGCGCCTTCTCCATAAACAGGCTGAGCGGATCATCAACGTACGGGGCAAACGCCGGGCGCAAATCGTATCCGCACTGTTCATAAAGACGCACCGCAGCATGCTGCTTGATGCCCGTCTCCAGCCGTACCGTATGGCAATGACGGCTCAGAGCTTCATCTTCCAGGGCAGCCAGCAGCGTCTCTCCCAGATGCTGGCCACGATGGGCCGGGTCAATATAGACCCGCTTCATCTCGCCCGTACCGTCGCCGTTGAGCACGATAGCGCCACAGCCAACGGCCTGAAGCTGCTGGTCGCGAATGATCATCAGGATCAGCGAGGCTTCCGGCAGCGCAGCCAGATCGAGCAGATGATTACTTTCAGCGGGATAGAGTTCGCTCTGATAGCGGTCAAGCGCCGCGATCAGGCTAAGAATGTCCGGGTGACGTGCAGATTCAGAGGTAATGGAATACATGGCAGGCTCCTTGCTTTTTTATGAGGCTAAATTTCAACATAGCGCAGGCCTGCCAGGGTGCTTCATAGTATTAACTTATGTCATGACGCCAGCGTCAACTGGACATCTAACGCCCTCAACCCGGCCTGTGTCGCTTCGTCCAGCCTGCTGTCCGTGACGATATCCGTCAGGGTATTAAGATGCGCCACGTTAAACAACGACCAGGCTCCGTACTTGGAACTGTCCGCCAGCAGCACGCGACGTTTTGCATTGGCAATCAGATCCCGCTTTAAGGCAGCCTTCTCTTCCGTTGGTGAGGTAATGCCGCGGGTGATATCCCATCCGTTACAGCTAACAAAAGCCACGTCTGGCCACACGTTCTGCAGCAAGCGACGCCCGTGCTCACCGATGCAGGACTGACTCGAATCATCAATACGCCCGCCAATTATCGTCACTTCAATCTGACGGAATTCCGAGAGAAACAGCGCGATGTGCAAGTCGCTGGTGATGACGCGAAGCGGCAGATGCGTAAGTTGGCGAGCGAGTTCAATCATCGTGGTGCCAGCATCAAGAACAATGGCGTCGCCCGCTTTAACAAAGCTTGCCGCCGCGCTGGCGATGGCGTGTTTTTCTGCCAGACTGCGCTGCATTTTTTCATGCGTTGTGGGCTGGGAAGGAATAAACCGGTTAAGGGTAACACCGCCATGGGTGCGGCTAATGACACCTTCCTGATCGAGCTTTATCAAATCCCTGCGGATCGTCGCCGGAGAGGCATCGGTAATTGCCACCAGCTGATCCACCGTCACCAGATTGTGCCCTTTCAGGTAATCCATTATCTGCTCTAACCGGTTATATCCCTTCATATCATTCCCGTGTAATTTGCATAGCCAACTGGATAGACACCGTCATGCTCTCAGACTTCGCTTTGCCGGTCCAGGCAATATCGAATGCGGTACCGTGGTCCGCAGAGGTACGGATAAACGGCAAGCCGGCGGTGATATTCACCCCGTCATAAAAGCCGAGTAATTTTAGCGGAATATGCCCCTGATCGTGATACATCGCAACGACCATGTCATACATTCCTTCGTGGCATTGCATAAATACCGTATCCGGTGGACACGGTCCGGTGACGTTTACCCCCTGCGCTTTCATCGCGTCGATAGCCGGGCCGACAATCTTGATCTCTTCATCGCCAAACAGGCCGTTTTCACCCGCATGCGGGTTAACGCCGGCAACCGCAATGCGCGGTTGTTGAAAGCCGACGCGTTTCAGGAATCTATCCGCAATCCCAATCACGGTTTTTACCCGATCCTGATTGAGCGTATCAAGGAATTTGCGCAACGCAATGTGGGTCGTGATGTGAATCACCTTCAGTTTGTCCGTATACAGCACCATGGCGTAATCTTTGCTGTCGGTCAGATGCGCCAGCAGCTCGGTATGACCCGGATAGAGATGCCCGGCCAGGTGCAGCGCCTCTTTATTCAGGGGAGCCGTTGCAATCGCCTTCACCTCACCCGCCATCGCCAGTTCGGTAGCACGCTTCACGCAGCGATAAGCCAGATCCCCGGCCTCAGCCTGAACGATACCCGGCTTCAGTGCATCAGGATCGGCCAGCGGTTCATCAAGCACGTTAATCACGCCAGCGGCAAAGCGCGCGCCGCTGACCGTTTCGATAGTGCGGATATCCGCCTGCCCGGTGATTCCTTTCTCAAGCACCCGCTGCAGCGTTCTGGCGCAGCCCACAACCACCACAGGCGCCCCTGACAACTCACCCTCGGTGAGGGATTTGATGATGATTTCCGGGCCAATGCCAGCCGGGTCACCCATGGTTACAGCAATAATTTTAGTCACTCAGTCTCTCCTCGATAAAATGCAACACCTCAAGCAGCGTCTCTTCGTTTCCGAAGCCCCCTGCTTTGGTCATTACCGGCTGCTGCCAGCCACAACCCAGAAATTTTCCGACTGGCACGCACTGTGCGACGCACCCGGTAATCTCAAACCCCCGAGCGTCCAGTGCCCTCGCGACAGCCATCGCCACGTCGCCACCGGAGACGTACAGCGCGTCAGGCGTCTGCGCCGCAAGCACCTGTCGGGTCAGTTCGCCTAAAAACGTACAGATTTTTTCGCCCAGGCCTGCGCGAGTGACACGATGCTGCTGGCAGAGTTGCTCGACCTGATGCCGGGCCTCGTGGCCCGCACAGGTATGCACAATGCAGTGATGGCCAGACTGAAGTACCTGCGCAATCTGTTCGAGATACCCGGACGTGTCTCCGCGCAGCGCGTCATTCACATCAATGAGTACCGACGAGACGTCCGCCTGGCTTACCGCCAGCGCAATCTGTCGTTGCGCGATCTCACTCATCGAGCCGACGACGGCCAGCAGTTGTTTACGCCGGACCGGGGCCAGATGACGGGCCAGCGCATCGCATAGTCCAGCAGAGCCCACCAGCAGCGGCGTCTGTGAGCAGGCCAACGCGGCATCGATAATGGCGTCCATCTCCTCATCGGTGTGCGCATCCACGATGAGCCATTCCGTTCCTCGGGCAAGTTCGGCAGTGAGCATTTTCACGGTCACGCTTTTAGCGCTCACCCCGGTAAACAGGTCAGCAATAGCGGCAGACGGGACGGGCGTTTTGGGATCGCTGGCAAATTCGGTTTCATTCACCGGAACGCCGTTTACCAGACACCTGCCGTACCGCGTGATCCGCCCTGCTGACGGGTATGCCGGCGCCACGATCACCTGCCGCCTGCCGCTTAATGCCTTAAGAACTTGAGATTCGGCTCCTGCGTTGCCGCGCAGCGTGGAATCCATCTTTTTAATGAGCCAGCGGGCATCCGCGATTTCAGCCCCGAGTGCGGCCACCCTTTCGGCCGCCTCCGATGCCTTCAGCGCCCGGGAGTCGGTGTTAACGATCAGCACATCGCTCGCCTGGGTAAACGGTGTATGAAACGCCACGCTGACTTTTTTGCCACACAGCGCCAGGCTGACACCGGCATCATTTGCGCCGGTAAAGTCATCGGCGACGACCACGACCACTCTGTTCACATTGCTCACTTTCATCCCCACTTCGGGTTAATCTTTCCCGTTAATGATTATATTCAATCATGATTGATTATATGTGAGCAAGATCAAGTTAATCAGTTTGCGAATAAATTATAAATTTAGCCACACGATGACCATGAAGCGTCTTGCTTGAGCGAAATCAATCATGGATACAGAGACAGGAGAAAAGCGTGGTTACGATCAACAGCACCCTGATTAGCGGGGCGAATGCCATCGCCGCCATCAGGCCATTACTTACTGATAAAACGCAGATCCTGCTGGTGACGGACGGCAATATTGCGCGTCTGGAGGCAGCAAAGCAGATCCGCGCGATCCTCGAAGAGGAGCAGCGCGGCGTCACAATTATCGACAATGTCCCGCCTGAGCCCACCCATCACGACGTGAACCAGCTGCTCTCGACGTTAAAGGGAACGTTTGGGCTGGTCGTCGGGCTCGGCGGTGGTAGCGTACTGGATGTAGCCAAACTGCTTTCAGTACTTTGTCACCCGCTTTCTCCGGGGCTGGACAACCTGCTCGCAGGCATAAAACCGGTGGCACGCATCGCGTCACTGCTGATCCCGGCCACTGCAGGAACCGGATCGGAAGCGACGCCGAATGCCATTCTGGCCATACCGGAGCAAAGCACGAAAGTGGGCATCATCTCCCCCGTCCTGCTGCCCGATTACGTCGCCCTGCTGCCGGAGCTGACGACCAGCATGCCCGCACACATTGCCTCATCCACCGGGATTGATGCCCTGTGCCATCTGATTGAGTGTTTCACCTCAACGGTCGCTAATCCGGTTAGCGATAACGCCGCGCTGATGGGCCTGTCTAAGCTGCTCAACAACATTGAAACGGCCTGCGCCGAACCGGGCAATCTGCTGGCGAAACTGGAGATGCTGTGGGCGTCTTACTACGGCGGGGTCGCCATTGCACATGCTGGCACGCACCTGGTTCACGCCCTGTCCTACCCGCTCGGCGGCAAATATCACCTGCCTCACGGGGTGGCCAACGCGATTCTGCTGGCGCCCTGCATGCGCGTGGTTCGTCCCCACTGCGTGACGAAATTTGCGCAAGTCTGGGATTTGGTGCCCGGCGCGGATACGTCGCTGTCAGACGAAGAAAAATCCCACGCTCTGGTGGAGTACTTTGCCGCGCTGGTTCGCAGACTCAACCTGCCGGATAACCTGGAGACACTGGGCGTACCGCGTGAAGATATCGCCTCCCTCAGTGATGCGGCCCTTAACGTTAAGCGGCTCATGAACAATGCACCCTGTCAGGTTAATCACGACGAGGTGCAGGCGATTTACCGGACACTGTTTCCCCAACATTAATAGCCAAGGAGTGTGTAATGCGTAACAACATCAGGGGCGTGCTAACGGCCGTTGTAACCCCCTTTGACACGGAAGGCGCGCTGAGCCTGTCGGGCCTGAAACGACAGATCGATCGTCAACTCAGTGCTGGCAACGGCATCTTCTGCGGCGGCACAAACGGCGAGTTCTTCGTGCTTAACGAAGAAGAAAAAATCGCCGTCACCCGCACCTGCGTGGAGACGGTGGCCGGGCGCGCACCGGTCGTGGCGCACATTGGGGAAATTTCGACCCGCGAAACCATCCGTCTGGGGAAACAGATCGCCTCGCTGGGCGTCGATGCCGTTTCCGTCATTACCCCTTACTTCGTTCCGCTGAAACAGTCTGAACTGGTCGCGCACTACACCGCTATCGCCGACGCGCTAGCCGTACCGGTATTTCTGTACAACATTCCAGCGCGTACCGGCAATACCATTGAACCCGCTACCGCACGCGCGCTGGCCGAACATCCCAACATCGTCGGTATTAAAGACAGTGCCGGGAGCTATGAAAGCCTGCGTGGATTCCTTAATGCGGTGAGGGACATGGATGGATTCGACGTGCTCAACGGCCCAGATTCGCTTATCCACCAGGGCTTCGTCGACGGATGTTCGGCCTGCATTTCCGGGCTGGCAAACGTGGCGCCGACGGCCATCAACGCTATCTGGTCACGCTTTAACGCGGGGGATATTGACGGTTCCCGCCTTGCGCAGGAGAGCGTCACCCAACTGCGCACCGAGCTGTACAACGTGGTGTTTTCCCCTGCCGCAGTCAAAAAAGCACTGCAGATCATGGGGGAAGACGTCGGTGAGAGTCGATATGCCGTGGCATTTAGCGAGCAGCAGTGCCAACAGATACGCCGAATAGTGACAACGTCACTTAACTAAACGGCGTTGGTTTCGTCAATAAGAATACCGGGTACCTGAGGTGCCCAGGATTCACTCGCCCTGAAGAGAGGCAAAGATGAATAATTTTACCGCTGAAGATACCCTAATCATTGTGGGCATTGTTATTGCTTACATCCTTTTCACCACCTGGCTGACCTTCCGGATCCGCAGTAAAAATTCCGGCGATTTTATGGAAGGCTCCCGCGCGATGCCGGCGTTTATTGTCGGGATCCTGCTGATGTCCGAGTATATCGGCGCTAAATCCACCATCGGCACCGCACAGGCGGCGTTTGAAGACGGCTTTGCCGCGTCATGGTCGGTCATCGGGGCCGCGATTGGCTTCCCGCTCTTTGGCCTGTTGCTGGTAAAACGCATCTACAACACCGGGAAAATCACTATCTCTGGTGCGATTGCTGAAAAATACGGTAACAGCACCAAAAACATTATCTCTGTCATCATGATTTACGCCCTGCTGCTGGTTAACGTGGGGAATTACGTCAGCGGCGCAGCGGCTATTTCCACCGTACTGAAAGTCAACCTGCCCGTTGCCGCCTTCATTACGGCCATCGTCAGTACCTTCTACTTCGCCTTTGGCGGCATGAAGGGGGTAGCCTGGGTGACCGTACTGCACAGCGCGCTGAAATACTTTGGTATCCTCGCTATCATGGGCTTTGCGCTCTCCAAAACCGGCGGCTTTACGCCAATGATTGAAAACATGCCGGCCTTCTACTGGACCTGGGACGGTAACATCGGTGCGTCGACCATTTTCGCCTGGCTCATCGGCACCATTGGCTCTATCTTCTGTACCCAGTTTGTAATCCAGGCAATCTCCTCCACCAAAGACGTGAAATCGGCCAAACGCTCTACCTGGGTCGCCTTCTTCTTCTGCCTGCCGATTGCGCTGGCCATTGCGGTGATTGGGGTGGCGGCAAAATACCTGCACCCGGAAATTAACAGCCTGTATGCAATGCCGATTTTCCTGCAGGACATGAACCCGTGGCTGGCCGGCCTGGTCACCACTTCTCTGGTGGCGTCTATTTTCGTCAGCGTCAGTACCGTGGCGCTGGCTATCGCCTCTCTGGTGGTAAAAGACTTTTACGTGCCGATGCGCAACCCAACGCCCGATCAGGAGTTTAAGGCCACCCGCTGGATCTCCCTGCTGATTGGTTTCCTGCCGCTGATTTTTGTTCTGCTGGTACCTGAAGTCCTGAAGCTCTCGTTCTTTACCCGCGCCATTCGCCTGTCGATTTCCGTGGTGGCCGTTATTGCGTTTTACGCGCCGTTCTTCCGCAGCACCCGCGGTGCCAATGCGGGCCTGATTGGCGCCTGCGTCGTCACCTCCGTCTGGTATCTGCTGGGCGACCCTTTCGGCATCAACAATATGTACATTGCCTTGCTGACCCCTGCCGTCATCATGGCGATCGATCGCCTCATTCCGGGAAAAGCGCAGGGTAAAGCGCCAACCCCCGCTCAAAATAATGGAGTCTGATATGTCTGTAACCGTAACCCGCGACGGGATTGTTCGACCACAACAGGATGCGCACGTGCAAACCGCCATGCTGCCCTCCTCTTGCCCACAAAACCACGCGGCGAATCTGCTGCCGCTGCCGGATGGCTCGCTGATGTGCGTCTGGTTTGGCGGCACTCAGGAAGGCATTGCCGATATCTCCGTGTGGGGGTCACGCCTGGCACCGGGCAGCCAGCAGTGGAGTGATGCGGTAAAACTGTCGGACGATGCCACACGTTCCGAACAGAACCCGGTTCTGTTCCTGGCCCCGGACAACGTCCTGTGGCTGCTGTGGACCGCGCAGATCTCAGGTAATCAGGATACGGCTATCGTTCGCTATCGCCAGTCCCGGGATCTGGGGAAAACCTGGGGGGAGATCGCTACCCTGCTCGATAAACCGGGCACGTTTATCCGCCAGCCGATTGTCGTGGTGGATAACGGTAACTGGCTGCTCCCGGTGTTTTATTGCCGTACCCAACCAGGTGAGAAATGGGTCGGAAACGACGATATCAGCGCGGTAAAAATATCCGGAGACGGCGGCAAAACGTGGCGCGATGTTGAAGTACCGGAAAGCCTCGGCTGCGTACATATGAATATTACCCGCCTGCTCAACGGCACACTGGTCGCCCTGTTCCGCAGCCGCTGGGCAGACAATATCTATTACAGCCAGTCAACGGATAATGGCGAAAGCTGGTCCGTACCGGAGCCCACGGATCTCCCTAATAATAACTCCTCTATCCAGGTGACCACGCTTGCGGGCGGTGAACTCGCGCTGGTCTTTAACCCCATTAGCGCCGACGGGGCGCGGGAACGTCGCGCCTCGTTATACGATGAAATTGACGATGGTGATGACCGCAAGGAGCCGGTTGTTACCCACGGTCGGGCGGCCTTCTGGGGCGCACCGCGGGCGCCGATGACCGTCGCCATTTCGCCTGACGGCGGAAAAAGCTGGTCGTGGCAGCGTCATCTGGACGAGGGGGATGGTTACTGCATGACCAACAACTCTTTGGAAAAGCTGAACCGCGAATTCTCCTATCCCAGCATCAAACAGGGGCCCGATGGCGCGCTTCATATCGCGTACACCTACTTCCGCCAGGCCATCAAATATGTGCGGGTGACCCCGGAATGGGTTAAGGAGTCCATATGATTATCGGTCATCTCAACGCCCTGCCGCTGGCAGGGCTTCCGTCGACGTTGTACGCCCTGCTATCCCGTCCGGACTGCACGCTGCAGGCGCTCAGCGAACGCGATGACGGGTGCTGGCAGCCGGAAAATGCAACCTGGTTTTGCCAGATTGGTCCGGCGCAGACGCAGCCACGTGCAGATCGGCATACGGAGTACCATCGCCAGTGGGCCGATATTCAGGTTGTACTGGCAGGAGAAGAACATATTTATGCTGGCGCACGCCCCACTGGCAAGCCGGAGGACGAAGAGCGTAAACCGGATCTCTTTATTACTTCACCCGCTGAACACAGCGTGAGGATCCGTCTTGCCGCAGGAGACTTTGCGGTCTTTTGTCCGGGAGAACCCCACCAGGCGCTGTGCGCCGCAGAGGCGCCGCTGACCGTTCGCAAAGCGGTATTTAAAATTCCCCGAGCGATGCTGGAGGTCTGACATGCGTCACGCCGTCGTCACCGGGGCCAGCTCCGGAATTGGTGAAGCCATCGTCAAGCGTTTACTGGCGGAAGGCTGGCAGGTCACCGGGCTCAGCCGCCGGGCAGTGATGCTGAATGCCCCTGGCTTCACGGGCCTGCGCGTGGATATCAGCGATCCTGCTGCGCTGTGCAGCGCCCTGCAAACCATCGCGACGCCCCAGGCAGTGATCCATGCTGCAGGGATGATGGCCGCTGCGCCCCTGGGCCAGCTCGAAAGCGATGTGAGCACCTCACTGTGGCAACTCCACGTCCGGGCCTGTGAGGCGTTGTTTAACCATTTTGCGCCCACAATGGCCGCAGGTGGACGGTTTGTGGCGATTGGCAGCAGAACCTCTCGCGGTGCAGCAGGACGATCGCAGTACGTTTCCACCAAAGCAGCAATGGTAGGGATGGTCAGAAGCTGGGCGGCGGAGCTGGCCCCGCGCGGGATCACCGCTAACGTGGTCGCGCCAGGGGCTACCCAAACGCCGATGCTCAGCGCACCGGGGAGAGAAACCTCGCCGCCGAAGTGTCCGCCAATCGGACGTCTGATCGCCCCAGAGGAGGTGGCGGGACTGGTGAATTTCTTACTTAGCAATGAAGCCGCCGCTATCACCGGTCAGGAGATGGTGATATGCGGCGGCGCCTCACTCGGCTAGCGCAGGAAAACACGCCCTTTCAGATACAGGGTGGCCTGACCGCCGATCAGCACGCGGTCGCCCTTCAGCTCGCAGCGCAGATCCCCGCCACGGTGTGACACCTGGCGGGCATTGAGTGACGTTTTACCCAGCTTTTCGCTCCAGTAAGGGATCAGCATGCTGTGGGCAGATCCGGTAACCGGATCTTCGGGCACCCCTTCGCCCGGGCAGAAAAAGCGGCTGACGAAGTCATATTTATCGCCCGGCGCCGTCACGCAGATCATTTTATCCAGCGGAAGCATTGCCCCAATATCCGGCGTTAACGCTTCTACCTGCTGCTGGCTCTCCAGCACCACCATGTAATCGCGTCCGACGCGCACCTCTTTTGCCGCGGTGATGCCCAGCGCGCTAAACAGCAGCGCAGGTGGGGTCTCGACAACCTCCGTCGACCACGCGGGGAAGTTCAGCGTCAGCCAGTCGCCGCTGCGTTTGACGGTCAGCTCGCCGACAAAGCGCGTGGTGAAGGTGATTTCGGTATTCGGGTAATCAAGGTATTCGAAAATGACGTGCGATGCGGCAAGCGTAGCGTGACCGCAGAGGTTAATTTCATCCAGCGTGGTAAACCAGCGCAGCTCAAACCCACCGTCGGTGCGCACGAAAAAGGCGGTCTCAGACTGGTTATGCTGCTGCGCCATTTTGAGCAGCGTCTCGTCCGGCAGCCACTCTTCCAGAGGACATACCGCTGCGGCGTTGCCGCCAAAGGTTTTGTCGCTGAAGGCATCCACCAGATAAAAATCAATTTCCTGCATTGTCTCTTCCTCTCTTGTTATGGGTTTTTAGCGCAGAAAAACTGTGCCTTTCAGATAAAGCGTGGCCTGCCCGCTCATCAGCACGCGCGAACCTTTCAGCTCGCAGCGTACATCGCCGCCGCGCGCTGAAACCTGACGGGCAAACATCGTGGTTTTGCCCAGCTTTTCGCTCCAGTAAGGGATCAGCATGGTGTGCGCGGAGCCGGTAACCGGGTCTTCCGGGACGGAAACGCCCGGTGAGAAAAAGCGGCTGACAAAATCATATTCCCCCTCACCGCGCGCCGTAACGCTCACCTTATGCTCGCCTGGCGTCATCGCCGAGAAGCGTGGCGCAAGCGCTTCAACCTGCTGGCGATTATCCAGAACGATCAGCCAGGCGCGCCCTTTACGGGCTTCAACGTAGCGGCTGATACCCAGCGCCGAGAGCATCTCCGGCGGGGGTGTCTCTTCATGGGTTGGACATGCCGGGAAATCCAGCGTCATCCACTCCCCCTCCCGGCTGACCGTCAGGCGGCCAGAGGCGGTATCAAAGTGGATCCGCAAATCCGGGTAATCCAGCTCGGTAAACAGCACGTGCGCGGCCGCAAGCGTAGCGTGGCCGCAGAGATTGACTTCGGTAAGCGTGGTAAACCAGCGTAGCTCAATGCCCCCTTTACTGCAGACGAAAAAAGCCGTCTCCGACTGATTATGCTGCTGCGCCATTTTCAGCAAGGTCTCATCGGGTAACCATTCCTTGAGCGGGCAAACGGCGGCCGGATTGCCGCCAAATGAGGTATCGCTGAACGCATCTACCAAATAAAAATCAATCTCCTGCATTGTCTTACCGCCTGTTTTTATTGTGTTGTTCTTTTATATTCAATGAAAACGGCGTTCCCGGCTACCGCTTTCATAAGGTAAATATTGAGATCTGCATCACATAATGGTTGAGTTTTCGCCGTTCAACGTTTTAAGATCGTCTCCTCTTCTTTTCAGCAACGAATCTCCGACATCCCTATGACAACGAACACAGTTTCCCGCAGGGTTGCGTGGCTACGCGTGGTCACGCTGGCCATTGCCGCGTTTATTTTTAACACCACAGAATTTGTTCCGGTTGGGCTGTTGTCTGACATCGCTGAAAGTTTCCAGATGGAAACGGCGCAGGTGGGCATTATGTTGACCATCTACGCCTGGGTAGTGGCGCTGATGTCCTTGCCGTTTATGCTTTTGACCAGCCAGATGGAGCGGCGCAGGCTGCTGATCGGTCTGTTTGTCTTGTTCATCGCGAGCCACGTGCTGTCGTTTATGGCATGGAATTTTACGGTGCTGGTCATGAGCCGTATCGGCATCGCCTTTGCCCATGCGGTGTTCTGGTCGATCACCGCGTCGCTGGCGATTCGACTCGCGCCAGCGGGTAAACGCGCGCAGGCGCTGAGCCTGATTGCCACCGGTACCGCACTGGCGATGGTGCTGGGTCTGCCGATTGGCCGCATCGTAGGGCAATACTTCGGCTGGCGTACGACGTTCTTCGCCATTGGTATGGGCGCGCTGGTTACGCTGGTATGCCTGATTAAGCTGCTCCCCGCGCTCCCGAGCGAACATTCCGGCTCGCTGAAAAGCCTGCCGCTGCTGATGCGTCGCCCGGCGCTGCTGGGTATCTACCTGCTTACCGTTATTGTGGTGACGGCCCATTACACGGCGTACAGCTACATTGAACCCTTTGTTCAGGTGGTGGCGGGCTTTAGCGCCAGCTTTGCCACCGTCCTGCTATTGATCCTCGGCGGAGCGGGCATTATTGGCAGCGTGCTGTTCGGTAAGCTGGGTAACCGGCATGCGTCGACGCTGGTGAGCTGCGCTATCGGTCTGCTGCTGGCCTGCCTGCTGCTGCTGATGCCTGCCGCAGGCAGTGAAAGCCAACTGGCGATCCTCAGCCTGTTCTGGGGCGTGGCGATCATGATTATTGGTCTGGGCATGCAGGTGAAGGTCCTGGCCCTGGCACCGGATGCAACGGACGTCGCCATGTCGCTGTTCTCAGGGATTTTCAATCTGGGGATTGGCGCGGGCGCGCTGGTGGGAAATCAGGTAATACTGCACGTATCAATGTCGGCGATTGGCTATCTTGGCGCCATTCCGGCTCTGGTGGCGCTGATCTGGTCGGTGCTCATCTTCCGTAAATGGCCGGTGGCGCTGGAGGAGCAGGGTCAGCACGGGTGAGCCTTCTTGCCGGGTGGCGGCTTCGCCTTACCCGGCAATCACATCAATGATAGGTCTTAATAATTTCCAGCACGCCGTTAATAATAAACTGCACGCCCATACAGACCAGTAAGAAGCCCATCAGCCGGGAAATCGCCTCGATACCGCCCTTGCCTACCCAGCGCATAATGGCGCCAGAACTGCGCAGCGACGCCCACACGATAACCCCGATAATCGCAAAAATCAGCGGTGGTGCAACCGTCAGCACCCATTCCGGGAAGGTTGCGCTGTCACGCACCGTTGAGGCGGAGCTGATGATCATCGCGATGGTACCCGGCCCCGCCGTGCTCGGCATGGCAATCGGCACAAAGGCGATATTCGCACTCGGTTCGGTTTCCAGCTCTTCCGATTTGCTGGCCGCTTCCGGCGACTCATGTGCTTTTTGCGCCGGGAACAGCATGCGGAAACCGATAAAGGCCACAATCAGCCCCCCGGCGATACGCAGGCCGGGGATGGAAATCCCGAAGGTGTTCATCACCACCTGTCCGGCATAGTAAGCCACCATCATGATGGCAAACACATACACCGAGGCCATCATCGACTGATGGTTGCGCTCGGCGCTGTTCATATTCCCTGCCAGCCCGAGGAACAGCGCCACCGTCGTTAACGGGTTAGCCAACGGCAGCAAGACCACCAGCCCAAGGCTGATTGCTTTTATTAAATCCAACATAGTGCGTTGTCGTCCTTATCCATATTTAACACAGCAATTATAGGGTGAAAGTGTGACATTGAGCCATGGGCGCAACGCAACGATTATTTCCGTCCTGGAAAGATAACTCACAGTTATCTATATGATTTGAAAGACCTCAAAAAAAGTTCATGAAACGTTTTAGCAATTCGTGGCATCGGCTGACTCATTCAGTTGACTTATACTTGCCTGAGCAATAATATCTGCCGTGACTAACTACTTGCCAGGGCAACCATTGTGAAAAGCACCAGTGATATCTTTAACGACGTTGTTCCGCTGGGTCGTCTTATTCATATGGTAAATCAGAAAAAAGATCGCCTGCTCAATGACTATCTGTCACCGCTGGATATCACCGCAACACAGTTCAAAGTGCTGTGTTCCATTCGCTGCGAAGTGTGTATTACACCGGTTGAGCTGAAAAAGGTGCTCTCTGTCGATCTGGGCGCGTTAACCCGCATGCTCGATCGTCTCGTCTGCAAAGGATGGATAGAACGAAGCCCTAACCCGAATGACAAACGCGGCGTACTGGTGAAGCTAACCAGCGATGGCGCGGCCATGTGCGAGCAATGTCATCAATTAGTAGGACAAACACTGCATCAGGAACTAACAAAAAACTTAACGGCAGATGAAGTGGCAACCCTTGAGCTTTTGCTCAAGAAAATACTGCCGTAAACAGAAAAAGAGGTATGACGATGTCCAGACGCAATACTGACGCTATCACCATTCATAGCATTTTGGACTGGATCGAAGATAACCTGGAATCGCCGCTCTCCCTTGAAAAAGTGTCAGAGCGTTCAGGTTACTCCAAATGGCACCTGCAACGGATGTTCAAAAAAGAGACCGGTCATTCATTAGGTCAATACATTCGCAGCCGCAAGCTGACGGAAATTGCCCAGAAACTGAAAGAAAGCAATGAGCCGATCCTTTATCTGGCGGAGCGTTACGGATTTGAATCGCAGCAAACTCTGACGCGTACGTTCAAGAACTATTTCGACGTGCCGCCTCATAAGTACCGAATCACCAGCGTGCCGGGCGAATCCCGCTACCTGTATCCGTTAAAACACTGTAGTTAATCATCGCCTGTAAAGACGTAACCGAGGAAATCATGAAAGTTACCGCCTCCGCCGCCCTCGCCTTGCTGGTGCTGTTCTCCAGCCAGACCTTCGCGGAGCAAACCCCTCGTGCAACGCAGCAAAATAATCCTGATACGATAATTTTGCCGTCCGCACATGACCAGTCGCCTTATGATTTCAATCATATGGGTGCTGGTAGCGACAAATCCGACGAATTAGGCGTGCCTTATTATAATCAGCACGGCCTCTGATTCGTTTTTGCCCCGCAGATGCGGGGCTTTTTTTATGCCTTTTCGCTTACCCGCGTCGCCCGACGAACCCGCAGACCAAACACGTTGATATACAGCCCGGCCATGATCAGCACGGCGCCAAACAGCTGCAGCGCGCTTAGCGTTTCACCCAGCAAAATCGCTGCGCTGGCCAGTCCCACCACCGGCACCAGCAGGGATAACGGTGCAACACGCCAGGTTTCATAGCGCCCCAGCAGCGATCCCCAGATCCCGTAGCCCACAATGGTGGCGACAAAGGCCAGATAGACAAGAGAAAGGATTGTGGTCAGATCGATTTCGACCAGACTGTTCAGCATCACATCCGGACCATCCAGAATAAACGACGCCGCCAGAAACGGGATTATCGGGATCAGCGCGCTCCAGACCACCAGAGACATCACCGCAGGGCGCGCCTCGTGCTGCATAATCAGCTTGTTGAAGATATTCCCGCAGGCCCAGCTCAGCCCCGCCGCCAGCGTCAGCATAAAGCCGAGCAGCGCCACATGCTGACCATTCAGGCTGGCTTCAATGAGCACCAGCACGCCGAACACCGCCAGCGTAATGCCCGCCAGCTGTTTGCCCTGCAGACGTTCACTAAATACGAAGGCGCCGAGAATAATGGTAAAGAACGCCTGCGCCTGCAACACCAGCGAGGCCAGACCGGCCGGCATACCGAACTTGATGGCGCAGAAGAGAAACGCGAACTGGCCGAAGCTGATGGTCAGACCGTAGCCCAGCAGCAGTTTAAAGGGGATCTTTGGACGCGCCACAAAGAAGATGGCCGGGAATGCGACCAGCAGAAAACGCAAACCGGCCAGCATCAGCGGCGGCATGTTGTGTAACCCCAGCTTGATGACCACAAAATTCAGCCCCCATACTATGACCACCAGCAACGCCAGCAGTCCGTCTTTACGCGTCATACCCTGCCCCTGAATTATTAATTATTTGTTAACAGTTCAAGGTAACAGAAAAAAGCGGGCGGCGAGAAGATCATTAATTCTGGCAGGCAGCTGAAGCACTTAGGGATAAATCAGGTGCTATACAAGCCCCTTATGTCGTGATACTCCTTTTAGGACACAACATAAAAAGCATAAGCAACTGTCGGGCAGGAATATGAAACCATCTCTCAGGCGCTCAACCGCAGCGCTGCTGGCATCGTCATTGTTATTAACCATTGGTCGGGGGGCAACGCTGCCGTTTATGACCATTTATCTCACGCGCGTCTACAGCATGAGCGTTGAGAATATTGGTTATGCCCTGACGATTGCGCTGACCATCGGCGTAGTGTTCAGCCTGGGATTTGGCATTCTTGCCGATAAGTTTGATAAAAAGCGCTACATGCTGATCGCGATCGTGGCCTTCATCGCCGGATTTGTCGCGATCCCGCTGGTCGATAACGTCACGCTGGTGGTACTGTTCTTTGCGCTGATCAACTGCGCCTATTCCGTCTTTTCGACGGTGCTGAAGGCCTGGTTCTCCGACGTGCTCACCACGAGCCAGAAAGCGCGCGTCTTCTCGCTTAACTACAGCTTCCTGAACATTGGCTGGACGATCGGGCCGCCGATTGGCACCCTGCTGGTGATGTACAGCCTGCAGCTGCCGTTCTGGCTGGCGGCCTTCTGCGCCGCGCTGCCGCTCGGATTCATCCATTTCTTCGTGCAGAAAAGCGTTGCGCTGGATACCGCAGAGGAGAAGATGCCCTGGCAGCCGTCGGTGCTGCTTAAAGACCGCGCGCTGTTCTGGTATACGCTCTCTGGCCTGCTCGCGTCATACGTGGGCGGATCGTTCGCCAGCTGCATTTCGCAGTATGTTCTGGCCGCCCATGCCGATAGCGATTTTGCGCAGAAGGTCGTTGCCGTGGTACTGCCCGTCAACGCCGCCGTGGTGGTGACGCTGCAGTACGCGCTGGGCCGCAAGATCTCTGCCAGCAATATTCGCCCGCTGATGACCCTCGCCACCCTGTTTTTTATCGTGGGGCTGGGGGGATTTATGGTCTCTGGAGAAAACCTGGTTTACTGGGGCATCGCTGCCGCCATATTTACCCTGGGTGAGATTATCTATGCACCGGGCGAATATATGCTGATCGACAACATTGCCCCGCCGGGAATGAAGGCAAGCTATTTCTCCGCTCAGGCGCTGGGCTGGCTCGGCGCGGCGGCAAACCCGATGATCACCGGTATTATTCTGACCAACCTGCCGCACTGGTCGTTATTTGTCATCATGATGGTCGCCATCGTCATTGCGTGGCTGATGATTTTGCGTGGGATGAGCGTGAAGGCGTGGTGCGAGTCACCGAAGGTGGCGTAGCGCTTCCAGGCCGGGTGAGGCGTAGCCGCCACCCGGCAATAAAGCATCAGTGGTGCAGCATTTCTTCTACCACCTGCTCTTTGTACATCTCATTCGGATAATAGGTCGGCCAGTTATCCATCTCTTTCAGCAGCGCCTCGTGGGAGGTGTTGCCCATGAAAATGTGGAAATGGGAAGAGGCCTTCGGCGCGATGGTGTGGTCGCTGAACTGAACAAACTTCGGCGCCTTGCTGCCGGCGTCCTTACATTCAAACAGATAGCGAACGCCTTTTTTGCCCGATGCGTAGGTCAGTATTTTGTAGCCGCTGTAATCATACTGACAGCGGCTGACCGCTTTGCCTTTATGAAATTCCATCACGTTGTTTTCGATGCCGATGGCATCCACGTCCGTTGCATATCCCTTACGGTAGTACGCTTTCACCTCGTCATAGGTTTTGCTTTTGTCCTTCTGCGCTTTCTGTTTAAACACCGGATCCAGCGAACCGTCCAGCAGGAACGGATAGACCGACTGCCAGGTCCCGTCCCAGTCTGACAGCGCTCTGTCCTTGACGTCCTTATCCTCAAACACGCCGTTTGCCGCCCGCTGTTCCGCTTCGGTCATCTGATGGCCGTGCGAGTGAGCAAACAGCTGGCCGCTGACCAGCAGCGCCCCCAGAGTCATGGCAAATTTTCCAATATGTGCAGCCAAAGTAACGCCCTCATTCCGTTTTATAAGAATGATAATGTTATAATATAACATTTCAAATCGCAACCAGGCCGCGCACGCCCTCCTGCTCCATGTTTTCGCCTCGCCCGCGCTGGATAATGGTGCCGCGGGACATCAGCAGGTAGCTGTCGGCCAGCTCGGCGGCAAAGTCGTAAAACTGTTCGACAAGCAGGATCGCCATGTCGCCTCGGTTCGCCAGGGTGCGGATCACCTGGCCGATCTCTTTGATCACCGACGGCTGTATGCCTTCGGTCGGTTCGTCCAGAATCAGCAGCTGCGGACGGCTCGCCAGGGCGCGGCCAATCGCCAGCTGCTGCTGCTGTCCACCGGAGAGATCGCCCCCGCGACGATGCTTCATCTCTTTAAGCACCGGAAACAGCTGCCAGATCTCATCCGGGACCTGCTTCGCCTCGCGGGCGGAAAATCGTGATAGCCCCAGCAGGAGGTTCTCCTCCACGGTCAGGCGCGGGAAAATCTCGCGGCCCTGCGGGACGTACGCCACGCCAGACTGCACCCGCTGGTGCGGCCTGCTGTGGGTGATCTTTTTACCCTGCCAGATGACGTCCCCGGTTTTCGCCGGGATCAGCCCCATCAGACACTTCAGCAGCGTGGTTTTCCCGACGCCGTTGCGCCCCAGCAGGCAGGTGACTTCTCCGGTGACGGCCTCAAAACTCACGCCGCGCAGGATATGGCTACCGCCGTAGTACTGATTCAGTTCGTTAACCTGTAACATCATCGCTCCTTAGCGCCCCAGATAGACCTCAATCACCTGCTCGTTGGCCTGCACCTCGCGAAGCGAACCTTCCGCCAGCACGCGTCCCTGATGCAGCACCGTGACGTGGTCGGCGATAGTCTCAACAAAGCCCATATCGTGCTCCACCACCATCAGGGAATGTTTACCCGCCAGCGTTTTGAACAGCTCGGCGGTGTATTCGGTTTCCGCGTCGGTCATCCCGGCGGCCGGTTCATCCAGCAGCAGCAGGTGCGGGTCCTGAACCAGCAGCATACCGATCTCCAGAAACTGTTTTTGTCCGTGCGAAAGTAGCCCGGCGCGGCGGTCGCGCTCGCTGCTAAGGCGCAGCAAAACCAGCATCTCATCAATGCGGTCGCGCTGTTCACCGTTGAGTTTTGCCCGCAGGCTCGCCCAGACGGATTTATCAGTTTTCATGGCGATCTCCAGGTTTTCCCACACCGTCAGCGCTTCAAAAACCGTGGGCTTCTGGAATTTACGCCCGATCCCCTGGCGGGCAATGGCCGCAGGCTCCAGCGCGGTCAGGTCGATGGACTGATCGTAAATCGCCCTGCCGCTCTTTGGCCGCGTTTTGCCGGTGATGACGTCCATCAGCGTGGTTTTACCGGCGCCGTTAGGGCCAATCACGCAGCGCAGCTCGCCCACGCCGATATTCAGCGAGAGATCGGTCAGGGCCTGAAATCCATCAAAATTGACGTTAATGGCCTCAAGCTGCAGCACCGGGTCGGTCTGTTCACGGTAACGATCGCCCGGCAACTGGCGGGTAAATAACCCTTCGGCTGGCTGCATTATTTCTCTCCCTTTCGAAACAGACCGTAGACGCCGCGCGGTAAAAACAGCGTGACGGCGATGAAAATCAGCCCCAGGAACAGCTGCCAGTATTCCGGCATCGCGACGGTGAAGAAGCTCTTGGCGCCGTTTACCAGCGCCGCGCCAATCACCGGCCCGACCAGCGTGCCGCGCCCGCCCAGCGCCACCCAGATCGCGGCTTCAATCGAGTTGGTCGGCGACATTTCGCCAGGGTTGATAATGCCCACCTGCGGGACGTACAGCGCCCCCGCCAGGCCGCACAGCACGGCAGAAAGCGTCCATACCAGCAGCTTGAACCCGCGCGGATCGTAGCCGCAAAACGTCAGGCGGTTTTCGGCGTCGCGAACGGCGGTCAGGATGCGCCCAAACTTGCTCTTCGCCAGGGCAAATCCGGTGCCCAACGCCAGAATCAGCAACAGCACGGTCGCCAGAAACAGCGCGATACGGGTGGTCGTTTCCGTCACCGAAAACCCGAGCAGCGTGGTGAAGCCGGTAAAGCCGTTATTGCCGCCAAAACCGGTTTCGTTGCGAAAGAACAGCAGCATGCCGGCATAGGTCAGCGCCTGGGTCATAATCGAGAAATAGACCCCTTTGATCTTTGAGCGGAAGGCGAACCAGCCGAACACCAGCGCCAGCAGGCCCGGTACCATCACAATCAGCACCAGCGCCCAGGCAAAATGCTGGGTTCCCCACCAGAACCACGGCAGTTCGCTCCAGGAGAGAAACGACATAAACGCGGGAAGACCTGCACCCGCGGCCTGGCGCATCAGGTACATGCCCATCGCGTAGCCGCCCAGAGCGAAGAAGATACCGTGCCCAAGAGAGAGCATCCCGGCGTAGCCCCACACCAGATCCAGCGCCACCGCAACGATGGCATAGCAGAGGATCTTGCCAATCAGCGTCAGCATCCAGGTCGACAGCGCCAGCGGATGCGTCGCAGGCAGTAAGGCGAAAAACGGTAATATCAGCAGACACACCACCAGCAGGCTGCCTGCAAGTTGCGTTGTGCGCGGCGCTTTGCGCGCCAGCGTTAAGGTCAGCGGCTGGCTCATCAGTCAATCACCCTCCCTTTCAGCGCAAACAGCCCCTGAGGGCGTTTCTGAATAAACAGCACGATCGCCACCAGAATCACGATCTTGCCCAGGACCGCCCCCATCTGCGGTTCAAGAATTTTATTGAAAATACCCAGACCAAACGCCGCAGCCACACTGCCTGCCAGCTGCCCTACGCCACCGAGAACGACCACGAGGAAGGAATCAATAATGTAGCCCTGGCCCAGCTCCGGCCCGACGTTACCGAGCTGCGATAGCGCCACGCCGCCTAACCCGGCAATCCCTGATCCAAGCCCAAACGCCAGCATATCGACGCGACCTGTCGGTACCCCGCAGCAGGCGGCCATGCTGCGGTTCTGCGTCACCGCGCGCACGTTCAGCCCCAGACGGGTTTTATTCAGAATGAGCCAGGTAAAGAACAGCACCAGCAGCACGAAGCCCAGCACCACGATGCGGTTCCACGGCAGCGTCAGGTTGGCAAAAACCTGCACCCCGCCGGACAGCCATGCCGGGTTGGCCACCTCCAGGTTCTGGGCGCCAAACGTCATGCGCACCAGCTGGATGAGCATCAGGCTGATCCCCCACGTTGCCAGCAGCGTTTCCAGCGGGCGACCGTACAAATGGCGGATCACGGTGCGCTCCAGCACCATTCCGATGCCCGCCGTCAGGCAGAACGCGACCGGAAGCGCGATAACGGGATAGAGCGCCAGCCACTGTGGCGCAAGCCCGGCCATCGCCTGCTGCACCATCCAGGTGGCATACGCCCCCAGCATCAGCATCTCGCCGTGCGCCATATTGATGACGCCCAGCAGGCCGTAGGTGATAGCAAGCCCCAGCGCTGCCAGCAGCAGCACCGACCCCAGGGAGAGCCCCATAAACGCCTGGCCCAGCAGATCGCCCCACATCAGTCGATGCTGGATCTGGCTAAGACTCTCCTGTGCGGCGGCGCGCACCCCGGCATCCGGCTCTGTCTGTGCCTGGGTAAACGGGGTAAGTCTGGACTCAACGTCCGGATCGTCGGACTGCCCTAATAATTCGACGGCCTTGCGGCGCACTTCTGCCTGCGGGCTGGAGAGCTGGAGATTCGCCACCGCCAGTAATAGCGCCTGACGTGCCACCGCGTCCGTTTCATCGTTTACCCGCTTTTCCAGAAAAGCGAGCATTCCGGGCTGGGCATCCCGCTGAAGCTGACGAGCCGCCGCCCGCCTTTCGGTGACACTGTCACTCACAAGCTGATGCGTAGCGATGGCCGTGGCGGCCAGCACACGCAGCCGGTTGGTCAAACGAACGGCTTTGGCTGCCCCTTCGATCGACTTAGCGTCACCGAGCGACACCATTTGACCGCTGCGCTGCGCAAAGGCGTGCTTTTGACTGTCGGTATAGAGATTTTCTTTTTGCAGTGCCTGCAGCAGCGGCAGCCTCGCGGCGTCCGGTGCTTCGGCCCACTGCGTCAGCAACTCCGCCTGCTGGCTGCGGCTGGCGGCAACAAAACGATCGGCATCCGATGCCTGCGCCATCCCTGGCAGCAGTCCGGAAAGCCATACAAGAGCGATGAACATGCGCATGGCGTTCATGACGTTTCTCCCTGGTGATGGCTTAGTTGCTGGCGGTTTTCATCGGCTGGTCGGGCTTTTTATCGTTTCCGGCGATGAACGGGCTCCACGGCTGGGCGCGCACCGGCTGTTCCGTCTGCCACACCACGTTGAACTGACCGTTGCCTTCGATTTCGCCGATCATGACCGGCTTATGCAGATGGTGGTTGGTGGCATCCATGGTGAGCGTGAAGCCTGACGGCGCCTTAAAGGACTGGCCGGCCATCGCCGCACGCACTTTATCCACGTCGGTAGTACCCGCTTTTTCCACCGCCTGCGCCCACATATGGATCCCCACGTAGGTAGCTTCCATCGGGTCGTTGGTCACCACGGTATCGGCATTCGGTAGCTTGTGCGCTTTGGCATAGGCTTTGTAATCCGCCACGAAGGCCTGGTTGGTCGGGTTATCCACGGATTCAAAGTAGTTCCACGCCGCGAGGTTGCCAACCAGCGGTTTGGTGTCGATCCCGCGCAGCTCTTCTTCTCCCACGGAGAACGCCACCACCGGCACGTCGGTCGCCTTCAGACCCTGGTTAGCCAGCTCTTTGTAGAACGGAACGTTGGAATCGCCGTTGATGGTCGACACCACGGCGGTTTTACCCCCCGCAGAGAATTTCTTGATGTTGGCGACGATGGTCTGGTAGTCGCTGTGACCAAACGGGGTATAAACCTCCTCGATGTCCTTATCCTCCACCCCTTTCGAATGCAGGAACGCGCGCAGGATCTTATTGGTGGTGCGCGGGTAAACATAGTCCGTGCCCAGCAGGAAGAAGCGCTTCGCCGCGCCGCCGTCTTCACTCATCAGGTATTCCACCGCCGGGATGGCCTGCTGGTTCGGCGCCGCGCCGGTATAGAAGACGTTTGGCGACATCTCTTCGCCTTCATACTGCACCGGATAGAACAGCAGACCGTTCAGCTCCTCGAAGACCGGCAGCACGGATTTGCGCGATACCGACGTCCAGCAGCCGAATACCACCGCCACTTTATCCTGACTTAACAGCTGGCGCGCCTTCTCGGCAAACAGCGGCCAGTTTGAGGCGGGATCCACCACCACCGGCTCCAGTTTTTTACCCAGCACGCCGCCTTTCGCGTTGATCTCGTCGATGGTCATCAGCGCGACGTCTTTCAGCGGCGTTTCGGAGATGGCCATGGTGCCGGAAAGAGAATGCATGATCCCCACTTTGATGGTCTCGGCCGCCTGCACGCCAAAACTCATTCCCATCGCCACGACGGACGCGGATAACGCAAAGGCTTTTAATAAGGTACGACGCTGCATATTTTCACTCCTGAAAAAGAACGCTGTGCGAAAACGTCCGTTACGGCGTGGACGCGGAAAAAATGTGTCAGCGAAGCAGGAGCAAAAAGGATGCCAGAATGAAGGAAGCGCTATTTCAGGAGGGGGAACGCAGGATGTAAAGAGAACGACTCAGAATGGCACAGCGCTGCACTTTTATAATGCAGCGCTGTGGAAGAGGCTTTACCAGACTTCGCTGGCGATCTGCGTGACCAGACGGACTTTGTCCCACTGCTGGGATTCACTCAGGCTGTTGCCCTCTTCGGTAGAGGCAAAGCCGCACTGCGGGCTGAGGCATATTTGCTCTTTTGCCACGTATTTTGCCGCCTCTTCCAGACGGGCTTTAATCCCCTCCGGGTTCTCCAGCTCACCGTTTTTCGTGGTGATAAGGCCGAGCACCACCTGCTGCTTGCCCGGGCGAATGAAGCGCAATGGCGCGAAATCACCGCTGCGGTCGTTATCGTATTCAAGGAAGAACGCGTCAACGTTGACCGTCCCGAACAGCACTTCCGCCACGGGCTCATAGCCGCCTTCGGAAATCCAGGTTGAACGGAAGTTACCGCGGCATACGTGCAGGCCGATGGTCAGATCTTCCGGCTTGCCTTCCAGCGCCTTGTTCAGGACGCGGGCATAGATGCGTGCCAGCTCATCGGCATCATCGCCGCGCTCGCGGATCTGACGGCGCTGGTCGTCCGAACAGAGATAGGCCCAGACGGTGTCGTCCAGCTGCAGGTAACGGCAGCCCGCGTCGTAAAATGCGCGGATGGCGTCGCGCCAGGTGGTCGCCAGATCGTCGAAATAGTCATTTAGATCCGGGTACACCGTCGCATCGATGTCTTTGCGCCCGCCGCGGAAATGGAGCACGCTGGGGCTGGGAATGGTCATCTTCGGCTGAGCATTGCCGCTGATGCTTTTCAGGTAGCGGAAATCTTCAAGCATCGGATGGTCGCCAAAGCCCAGCTTGCCGGTCACGCGCACGCCGTGGGCTTTGGTTTGTACCCCGTTGAACTGAATGCCCTGCTGCGAATCGTAACGCTCAACGCCCTGCAGACCGTCGAAGAAGTCGAAGTGCCACCAGGCACGACGAAATTCACCGTCGGTGACCACATGCAGGCCGCACGCACACTGCTGCTCAACGACGTGGCGGATGGCATCATCCTCTACCGCGCGAAGCTGTCCGGCGTCAATTTCGCCGCTGGCGAACTTCAGGCGAGCCTGTTTGATGGCATCCGGGCGTAAGAAACTGCCGACTACATCGGCGCGGTACGGGGCATGGTGTCGTTGCATGAAAATCTCCTCAGTCTGCCGGCGATAATTGCCAGCAGTGATAATTCATCATTTGAAGTTTTAGACTTCTGGATGTCTAAATGTCCAAAAACAATGTCATACCTCACTGGCGCCGGCAAACGAGAAAATTTCACGGGTGTTGAAAAAAATTCACGTTCACAGCGCGACGGCAGTTTCGCTGCTGGCAAAGGCGAACTTTTCATCCTCCCATCCGGTGATCCCCCCGAGCATGATTTTGACCGGCAGCCCGAGGCGCGCAAGCTTGAGCGCGGCTCTGTCCGCGCCGTTACAGTGCGGCCCTGCGCAGTAAACGACGAACAGCGTGCCTTCAGGCCATTCGGCCATGCGCTCGGCGGTAATCTGGCTCCGCGGCAGGTGCAATGCGCCAGGTACGTGACGGCGGGCAAACTGCTCCGGGCTCCCCACTACGTGCAGCAGCACGAAGTCCTGCTCATTATTGGCGATGGCATGGTGCACATCCGCGCAGTCGGTCTCAACGCTCAGGCGGCGCAGAAAATGGGTAACGGCTTCCTGCGGCTCGGCGGCCGGAAATTCAGTAACATAGCTCATGATCCTTCCTCATCTTTGGCGTTTGTGTTAACACTACTCTATCCACAAATTCAGCCCGTGAATGCGTTCGCTTATGCCAGAAAACAGCAAAAAGATGACAAACTTAAGACAAATTGCCCGCCCGCAGGTGGTGGTGCTGGCATATGACGGTCTGTGTACCTTTGAGTTTGGCGTGGCGGTGGAGATCTTCGGCCTGCCGCGTCCCGAGCTGGGCGATGAATGGTATCGTTTTGCCGTGGCGAGCGTGGACAGCGGTGAACTTCGGGCAACAGGCGGGATCCGCATCGTTACCGATGGTGATTTAAGCCTGCTTGCGTCTGCGGACCTGATTGTGGTTCCCGGCTGGCGGGGGATAGATTCACCGGTTCCGGACGCGCTCTGCGAGGCACTACGCCAGGCCAGCGCGCGAGGATGCCAGCTGTTCTCCATCTGCTCGGGAGTGTTTGTGCTGGCCGCAACGGGGCTATTGAACGGCCGCAAAGCCACGACGCACTGGCGCTACATTGACGCGCTGAAAGTCCGCTACCCTGACATCGACGTGGTTGAGGATGTACTCTACCAGGACGAAGGCGATATTCTGACGTCCGCTGGCAGCGCGGCGGGAATCGATCTCTGTCTGCACGTTGTGCGGCGGGATTATGGCATGGAAACAGCAAACAGCGTGGCGCGTCGGCTGGTCATTCCCCCTCACCGGGATGGTTCACAGCCACAGCAGCTGACCCGCCCGGTGGCGCAGCTGCGGGAAAGCCAGCGTCTCGGCCAGCTGTTTGATTTTCTGCACACGCATCTTATCGAGGCGCACAGCGTCGACTCCCTCGCGCGTCGGGTCGGAATGAGCCAGCGCACCTTCCTTCGTCGCTTCGAGGCGGCAACGGGGACGACGCCCGCACGCTGGTTAATCAATGAGCGCCTGCTGAGAGCAAAAGATTATCTGGAAAGCAGCCGGTTAAGCATCGACAGCATCGCTGAACAGACCGGGTTTGGTCAGGCGTCGACACTGCGTCATCATTTTCGCCAGCAGTTCGCGCTTTCCCCGGCTCAGTATCGCAAACAATTTTCACGTCCGGGTACTGCACGCTGAGGCGTCAGTTTAAGGGTTACACTGGCACACGGAGCACCTGATGGTCACTACACACGTTTTTATCGCGGTTAGTCTTGATGGTTACATCGCCCGACAGAATGACGATATCGACTGGCTGCTGCAGCGCGACGATCCGGCGGAAGATCATGGTTATGAGGCGTTCATCGCGGACAAAGACTGCATCGTGATGGGACGAGGGAGTTATGAGAAGGTACTGACCTTTGACGCATGGCCTTACGATCGTCCCGTGCTGGTGCTCTCGCGACGGCTTGCCGATACGCCCGTGCCGGAGGCGCTGAGGGGCAAAGTGCAGTTCTCATCCCGCACGCCAAAGGAGGTGCTTGACGAACTCGCTACGCAGAACGTTCATCGCGTCTATCTTGATGGCGGACAGGTGATCCAGTCGTTCCTGCGCGAAGGACTTGTAGCCGATATGGTGATCACGATCGTACCTGTACTGCTCGGGGAGGGAAAACCGCTGTTCGGAACGTTGTCCCGGGATATTGATTTGACACTGGTATCAAGCCGCAGCTTCCCTTCGGGCCTGGTGCAGTCGCATTATCGCCTGACGCCATAACCCTATCGCAACGGTCTGCGCAAAAAAAACCGCCAAAAAATGGCGGTAAATGCTTGCATGGATAGATTTGTGTTTTGGTCTCTACGTCCCGACACTCCATGGCCGAGCAGCGGATCTCACACAATCTAACACCTGTTGTCTTAACGAACGCTAAACAACCTTATTAACCAGTATGGGTATTGATCTGCAAATAACGCATAAGGCCCTGCTCAGCGCTCTGTTTTGCATCGTCATTAATGGCTTCCAGATAAAAGGAGCGAGCGACACCATAAGGTGCTTTTTCAGAGGGATACACCGCAAACTGGAATGTTTTTCCTCTCGCCTGATGAGTGCAGTCTAATTCCCAACGCTGATCGTTCACTTTTTTGCTGGCGCAGGCAACGCTACCATAATCGCTGGTTAAATAAGAACCAACGCGAATTTCTGCAGATTGAATATATTCTGGTTCGTCATTACCTGCATAACGAACCCCTGCAGCGGCTCCAACAGCCACTGCCAGAAGCGCAAGCGCTATTATTTTTTTCATTTATAAATGACCTGTTCCTTAGCCTAAGATTACTATTATATAAGATTAATCCGTAATGCATACCTCCAATTGTGGACCAGAAATGGTAGTTTACAAAGATTAAGATGTTTTTAGGAACTGTCCTAACCGCTATTTCGAACGCACATTATTTGACATTTTCTTTGCGCTAATTTTAATCATTGAATAATAACCCTAAGAAATAATCGACATGATTATTCCGCATTGTTTTTCAGCGGTGAATCCATGATTAAAAAAGGGTTATCTTTCGTCATGCTTATTTGTGCGCTGTTTTCAGGCCAGCTTATGGCCGGACACAAAGGACACGAATATTTATGGGTCAAGAATGTAGGGCATCAGCTTCGTCATGAAGCCGACAGCGATGAGTTGCGAAGCGCTGCAGAAGAGTCGGCGGAGGGTTTGCGCGAACACCACCTGTGGCAGAAGTCGCGCAAACCGGACACGCACGTTCGGTAATTAGCTGCCCTTGCGTTTTGGCAGGGTTTTCATCAGATCGTCCGGACTGACGGACGCCACAATACTGCCGGGCTGCGGCATTTTGAAGATGTGGTTTTTCATCTTGCCAATCACATGCATTTCGCAAGGACGGCAGTCGAACTTGAGGGTCAGAACTTCATCGCCGTTTACCAGCTGCATGGGGGTTGCCTTCCAGCTCTTAATATTCCCTTTTGCCTGCTTAGGACACAGGTTAAACGCAAAGCGCAGGCAGTGCTTGGTGATCATCACCGGCACATCGCCCTTCTCTTCATGCGCTTCATAGGCTGCGTCGATCAGCTGCACGCCGTGGCGATGATAGAATTCACGCGCTTTATGGTTATAAACGTTGGCCAGGAAGGATAAATGTGTCTCCGGGTATACGGGTGCAGGAACGGCTTCCGCTTTTCGGCTAGCGCGCGGATACTGTGCCAGGCGCGCGGCATCCAGCATCTCTGCCGTTTCACGACGGAACTGGTTAAGCAGGCTGTTTGGCACAAATAGCGCGTCTGGCAGATTCACGTCGATAGCGCGCGCGTAGTAAATCGTCTGGCCCAGCTTCGCCACGCCATCCTTCAGGCTGTTAAGCGCTTTTTCCGCGTTGTTTGCCACCTCGAAAAGGCCATCGAGCGTATGCGTCACGCTAATTCCGTCTTCGCAGGTCATCGTCAGAATCAGCTGCTCTTCCCAGCCGCCCAGCTCAATATCCACGGCGATACGGCGTTCGCTGGAGGTTTTCAGCAGCGCCTGCTGCCAGTTATGATCGAGGTTACGGTTAAGGGCCGCGTTCGGCCGCGCCTTGTAGAGATCGGCGGGCATTTCATTCGGCCAGACGCGGTAGCGGTTCTCGCCGGTTTTCTCGACCGTATTGGCACGGAAGCCCACGACCTCACGCTTAATCATCACGTTAAGGCCATCGCCGTTCGCCAGCGGTTCCGTCACTTCGACATCAAGGTGATCTTTCGCCACTTTCAGCACTTCGCCCACCGGTAAACCGATAAACTTCGGTGAGTCGAACGCGCCGATATCCCCTTTACGGGCATTCACAAAATAGTCCGTGCTGCCACGGTGGAACGTTTTGTCCGTCGACGGAATAAAGAAATGCTCGGTGCGGCCGGCCGACGCGCGCGCCAGGTCGCCGCGATCTTCGATAATGGCGTCCAGCATCTGGCGATAGTGCGCGGTGATGTTTTTCACGTAGCTCATATCTTTGTAGCGCCCTTCAATCTTAAAGGAACGCACGCCCGCGTCGATCAGCGCGCCCAGGTTGGCCGTCTGATCGTTATCCTTCATGGAGAGCAGGTGTTTTTCGAACGCCACAACGCGGCCCCGATCGTCTTTCAGGGTATACGGCAGACGGCAGGCCTGAGAACAGTCGCCGCGGTTGGCGCTGCGGCCCGTCTGCGCGTGGGAAATGTTGCACTGACCGGAGTAAGCCACGCACAGCGCACCGTGAATAAAGAATTCAATCGTCGCGTCTGTCGCCTGGTGAATATCGCGGATCTGATTCAGGTTCAGCTCTCGCGCCAGAACGATCTGCGAAAAGCCGACGTCGGAGAGAAACTTCGCCTTCTCGACCGTGCGGATATCGCACTGGGTACTGGCATGCAGTTCAATGGGCGGAATATCCAGCTCCAGAACGCCCATGTCCTGAACGATCAGGGCATCCACCCCGGCCTGGTAGAGATCGGTAATCAGACGTTGCGCAGGCTCCAGCTCATCATCATGCAGAATGGTGTTCAGGGTCACGAACACTTTCGCCCCGAAACGGTGGGCGAACGGCACCAGTTCAGCTATATCGCTCAG
This sequence comes from Enterobacter sp. QK-SA4, assembly GCF_056856775.1. Classification (NCBI taxonomy): domain Bacteria; kingdom Pseudomonadati; phylum Pseudomonadota; class Gammaproteobacteria; order Enterobacterales; family Enterobacteriaceae; genus Enterobacter; species Enterobacter sp. QK-SA4. Next base: position 2,330,104 of record NZ_JBXFXH010000007.1, on the reverse strand, counting down.
GCTGTTGCTGGCGTTATGGCGGGCACCGAAGCCAGGGCCGCCAATGTAGACGGCGTCAGCGCCATGAAGGATCGCTTCACGGGCAATGGCGGCGTCGCGGGCCGGGCTTAAAAGTTCAAGATGATGGGATTGCAGGCGCATACTTCGTCGTTATCCGTTATGGTCAAAATGGCGGCTATTGTAGTCAGAAGTATGCGTCAGCGAAACAGTTTTGCGTAGCGTCAGCGGGGATAATGAATCAGGGAGTGAAAATGCACCGTCCGGTCGCTGCTGTTGCGGTAGGCGTGCGGTTTATCGCCGGCGAAACGGACGCCCGAATCGGCAGAAATCGTCTGCCACGTGCCGTTAAGCTTCATCTCCAGCTCGCCGCTGACCACCACCACATGTTCAATCACCCCGGCCTCATGCGGCGTGGATTCACTGAGCGCGCCGGGTGCCAGGGTAATGGAGAAATAATCAAACCCGAGCGTCTCGTCCCACGGAAAGAGCGGTTTGACCACCATCGCCTGCTGCTGCGGGTCAAACACCGCCTGCCGGTCCGCCTCTGGCGTGATGAACGCGGAAAACGGCACGTTCAGCCCGGTGGCTATTTTCCACAGCGTCGACACCGTCGGGCTGGATTCATTGCGCTCGATTTGCCCCAGCATCGCTTTTGACACGCCGGTCTCGTCCGCGAGCTTCGACAAACTCCAGCCGCGCGCCTGGCGCAGCGTTTTCAGCGTTGTTGCAAGGTGTAGTGTGATGTCCATGGTCCCTCCTGATGGCGATCAGCATACCACTTGTACGCTATAGCGCACAGTGTTACCTTATGTTGGACGTTATAACGCACAACGGAGTTTTCATGCGCCCTTCCTCTCACCTTGTTCCAGTCGCACTGGCTGGATTTGTCGCCGTGCTGGTCGGTTACGCCAGCTCGGCCGCCATCATCTGGCAGGCCGCCGCGGCGGCTGGTGCCAGCGCACAGCAGATCGCAGGCTGGATGACCGCGCTGGGGATTGGGATGGGCGTCAGCACGCTGACGCTTTCCTGGTGGTACAAAGCGCCGGTACTGACCGCCTGGTCAACGCCCGGCGCGGCGCTGCTCGCCACCAGCCTGCACGGCGTGACGTTGCCGGAAACGATCGGCGTGTTCATCTTTGCTAATGCGCTCATTTTACTTTGCGGCATCACCGGGCTCTTCGCCCGTCTGATGAGGCTGATCCCCCATTCGCTTGCTGCCGCCATGCTGGCAGGCGTGTTGCTGCAGTTTGGCCTGCACGCGTTTGCGCACCTGGAGGGTCACTTTCTGCTGTGCGGCAGCATGATTGCGGCGTGGCTGTTGGCAAAAGCGCTGGCGCCGCGCTATGCCATCGTGGTCACGCTGCTGGTTGGCGGTATCGTGGCATGGGCGGGAGGTGACGTTGTCACTGATAAACTCGCGTTCTCCCTTGTGATGCCCGAGTTTATTGCGCCCACGTTCACCTTCACCAGCCTGGTGAGTATTGGCGTGCCCTTCTTCCTGGTCACCATGGCATCGCAAAACGCGCCGGGATTCGCCACGATGAAGGCCTCCGGTTACCCGCTGGCGGTCTCGCCGCTCATCATCGTTACAGGAGCGCTGGCGCTGCTGTTTTCCCCTTTTGGCGTCTTTTCTATCTGTATCGCAGCCATTACTGCCGCCATTTGTCAAAGCCCGGATGCGCACCCGGATCCCGCAAAACGCTGGCTGGCGGCCATCGCAGCCGGAGGATTTTATCTGCTGGCGGGGATTTTCGGCGGCTCGATTACCGGGCTGATGGCCGCTCTGCCGCTCAGCTGGATCCAGACGCTCGCCGGTCTGGCGCTGCTGGGCACCATCAGCGGGAGTTTATATCAGGCACTTAGCCATGAGGCGGAGCGCGACGCGGCCATCGTCACGTTCCTGATGACCGCGAGCGGCGTCACGATCCTGGGCATCGGTTCGGCATTCTGGGGGCTGGTGCTGGGCGGCGTGTGCTATGCCCTGTTTTCACGCGCTCGCCGCGCGTAGCTGCGAAGGCGTCATGCCCGTCGCGCTGCGAAAGCGGTTGCTGAAGTGGCTGGCGGAGTTAAACCCACAGGCAAGGGCGATGTCCGTCAACGGCGTCGCCGTGTTCTGCACCAGCGCCTTCGCTTTTTCCATTCTTCTCTGCATCACGTACTGATGCGGCGCCAGCCCCGTCGACTGGCGGAACATGCGGGCAAAATGGTATTCGCTGAGGGCGGCCTGCGCCGCCAGTTCAGCCAGCGTCAGGGGTTGCCCGAGGTTCTCTTCAATAAAGGCCAGCACGTTGCGCAGCACGAATGGCGATAGCCCGCCGGTGACGACCGGCAGCTTCCACTGAACGTTTGAGTAGTTTTGCAGCAGATGGGTCAGGAGCAGCGTAGAGGCCGTGCTCAGGGTGAGCTGGTTGGCGTGCTGCTGCCAGTCGCAGCCGAGCAAAAACTGGCGATAAAGCGCGGTGATCTTCGGATCGCTACCAAAAATGCGCTCGTCCAGCGTCAGCGAAAGCGGGCGCTTGTCCCAGATCTTTTCCCCCACGTCGCGCAGGTGTTCATCGGTGCAGTACAGATGCACAAACGACAGGTCGTCACGGATATCCCACGTCGATTCGCTCTCTTTTGGCATCAAGCAGAAGCGATCCGGCCCCCCGCCGTTCTTCCAGCCGCCCGGCGTTTTTTGATAGCTTTCGTAGCCATCCGCCACGTACAGGCTCAGGGTATGGTGGTTACTTTTTACCGTTATCGTATCGTGCTTGTTGTACCACGCTGCCAGCTGAATGCCCGAATTCAGCGAGACGGTTTCCCGCAGGACCGCATTCTGTTGGCAAAGCGTTTCAAAGGTATCGTAAGCGTGAGACATGACCGTAAGCGCGTGATTGACTGGAATATCAGTCTAAGAAGAGTTGTCTCCCGTTGCCAGCCCCCGGGAAAGAAAAAAGCGCAAGATTTTGCAAGTCGACCGCAAGCCGGTGAAAGCCCCTGACCGATCTCGGCGCCATACTGCGGGCTTCCGTGGTTTGAGAAGAGAAAAAGTATGAACGCATTATTATACGGACTGGTGGTGGTCATCTGGGGAACCACCTGGATTGCGATTTTCCTGCAGCAGGGTCCCGTAGCGGCGCCCGTCTCGATTTTCTGGCGTTTCGCCGTCGCCAGCCTCACGATGATGGTGGTGTTAATCGCCCTGCGCCGTCTGCGCAAGCTGGCGCTGCGGGATCACCTTTTTTGTATCCTCCAGGGATGCTGCGTTTTCTGCTTTAACTTCTGGTGTTTTTACGCCGCAGCCTCGCACATCAACACCGGGCTGGAATCGGTGATCTTCTCCATGGCCGTGCTCTATAACGCCATTAACAGCTTTATTTTCTTCGGGCAGCGCCCGCCCGCGCGTTTCTGGACGGCGGCAGCACTGGGCCTGACTGGGATCGTCACCCTCTTCTGGGACGATCTGCTGGCCAGCGGCTGGAGCGCGTCGCTCCTGACCGGGATTGGCCTCTCCGCGCTCGGCACCTACGGCTTCTCGCTGGGCAATATGATCAGCATGCGTCACCAGCGCAGAGGACTTGAAACCATGACCACCAACGCCTGGGCGATGCTCTACGGCACGCTGGTGATGGGCTGCATTGCCCTGTTCAGAGGCGACAGCTTCGCGCCAGAGTGGACCGTCAGCTACGTTGGCGCGCTGCTCTATCTGGCTGTATTTGGTTCGGTGATTGCGTTTGGCGCCTATTTCACGCTGGTGGGGCGCATCGGTCCGGGCAAAGCGGCCTACAGTACGCTGCTCTTCCCGCTGGTGGCGCTGACCATCTCCACGGTGTATGAAGGCTACGTCTGGCATATCAACGGTATCGTGGGATTAGTGCTGATTCTGGGGGGAAATATGGTGATGTTTACCAAACCAGAAACCTGGTTCAGACGCTTACGAATGGCGTAAATAAAAAGGCCTGCATTACGCAGGCCGTTTTATTTTATTTCGCGGTCTTTTTCACATCAAACATGGTGGCGTCCGTCGCCATGTCATCAACTACCTGCTTCAGCGTCGCAAAGGTCATCGGCGTACTTTCGTTGTTCAGATCTTTACCTTCGCCTTTACGCACCACCTTCATGACCGGTTTGTTGGTGGCCGCATCGATCAGCTCGCCTTCAAAGAAGAGATGCGTGTCCATGGTGCGATGCCCGGTTGCCATCTGCGTACCCGCTACTACCAGCGCGACCGGCACCACTTCATAGAACTGCAGACCCTCTTTCTGCGAACTCACCCCGGTAATTGCACCGCGGAAAATCAGGCTGTGTTTACCCGGCGTGGTCACAATTGGCTTACGGGTACCAATAGCGGTTTTCATTTTGTTATTGGTGTAATTCAACAGCTCATCAAGCGTTTTTTGACCAATTTGTGTGGTCGTGACCTGCCCCCACGATTAGATACAACACTCAGTTAGTAACGTCGGAATCTTCATTCTCAGAATGACCCTTTCTCCAGCCCGCTGCAAATTCAGACGGTGTCTGATAATTCAGCGTGGAGTGCGGGCGGCATTCGTTATAATCCTGCCGCCAGTCATTAATAATTTTCCTGGCATGAACGATATCGCTGAACCAGTGCTCATTCAAACATTCATCGCGAAATCGTCCGTTAAAGCTCTCAATAAATCCGTTCTGCGTTGGCTTGCCCGGCTGGATTAAGCGCAACTCAACACCATGCTCAAAGGCCCATTGATCCAGTGCACGGCAAGTGAACTCCGGCCCCTGGTCAGTTCTTATCGTCGCCGGATAGCCTCGAAACAGTGCAATGCTGTCCAGAATACGCGTGACCTGAACGCCTGAAATCCCAAAGGCAACAGTGACCGTCAGGCATTCCTTTGTGAAATCATCGACGCAGGTAAGACACTTGATCCTGCGACCGGTGGAAAGTGCGTCCATGACGAAATCCATCGACCAGGTCAGATTGGGCGCCGCCGGACGGAGCAGCGGCAGACGTTCTGTTGCCAGCCCTTTACGACGTCTTCTGCGTTTTACGCCCAGGCCACTGAGGTGATAAAGCCGGTACACGCGCTTATGATTAACATGAAGCCCTTCACGGCGCAGCAACTGCCAAATACGACGGTAGCCAAAACGCCTGCGCTCCAGTGCCAGCTCAGTGATGCGCCCTGATAAATGCGCATCAGCAGCCGGACGGTGAGCCTCATAGCGGCAAGTCGACAGGGATAAACCTGTAAGCCTGCAGGCACGACGTTGCGACAGACCGGTCGCATCACACATCAACATCACGGCTTCCCGCTTCTGGTCTGTCGTCAGTACTTTCGCCCAAGAGCCACCTGAAGCGCCTCTTTATCCAGCATGGCTTCGGCAAGCAGCTTCTTGAGTCTGGCGTTCTCTTCCTCAAGCGACTTCAGGCGCTTAACTTCAGGCACCTCCATACCGCCATACTTCTTACGCCAGGTGTAAAACGTGGCATCGGAAATGGCATGCTTGCGGCAGAGTTCACGGGCGGGTACCCCAGCTTCGGCTTCGCGGAGAATACTGATGATCTGTTCGTCGGAAAAACGCTTCTTCATGGGGATGTCCTCATGTGGCTTATGAAGACATTACTAACATCGGGGTGTACTAATCAACGGGGGGCAGGTCATGACGGTATCAGATAGTTTCTGTTTGCTGACAAAGCTATCGTGAGTAGGTGCATTAAAATAGTATTGATATGTCAGAAACCCACAAACAACGATCAATAAAATCGTTGTGAGTAAACAATGAAGCCGTTTAATAACCGTGTTTCTTTGCATATTCAATCCCTTGACTTATCCAAAACTGATCGTGAGGATCATCCCCATATGGCGGTTTTTGATACCAGTGTCCCCATTTCTTTTTGGAGGTTTTAGCTCTTTCCTGCGCCCATCCTGCCCCCATCAATAACGTTTCTGATGGTATCCCGGCAGCATAGCCAGCCGAACCATAATTGAAGTTCCCAAAGTTCGCTAACTCAGGGTGTCCCTGCTTGTAATCCCATGGCCCCTTATTTCTTACTTTTTGATAAAACCAAAGATAGGTTGTAGGAATAGCCATATTTCTACTCATACCATGCGCTCTTGCAATCCTCATGTTTGCTAATGCAAGCGCGATTCCTTCTTTTGGTAACAAAGGTATAACAGCCATATTAACCATTCTTTTCACAAGGATATATGACCGCGTATCGTACACTTTTGCGATAGTAAAAAAGATATCTGTTTCGAGACAAATGACTGAAAAATAACCGATTAAGATATTAACCGCATTAAAAATCAAAGAAATTTAGGCTGCGCCCTGCGGTTCGGGCATCAGCCTGATTCGCCCGGCGGCGCTACGCTTGCACGGGCCTACAAGGAAGCTTTGCACAATGTAGGCCGGGTAAGCGCAGCGCCACCCGGCAAGAAAGACGGTGCGTTCGTTTACTCCAGCGCCAGCAGCGCAAAGCTCGCCAGCCAGTGCCCGCCGCTGTAGTGGCTGCCGACCACATGCTCTACGCTTGCGGCCAGATGCTTCGTCACCGCCTCGCGCAGCGCTGGTTGTGCCGGATGGTTAACAGGGAGGGCTCTGGCAATATGCTTCATGCACCAGGCGCGGCTGAGGTTTAATCCGTCCAGATGGGCAATTTTCGGGTCGGTACGGTCGCTCACTTCCGCCGGGTTCATCAGTGCCGTAACGGCGCCCACCTCCGGGAGAAACGCGTCAAACCAGGCCGGGAAGCTCTCCGACACTTTGCTCATCAGCAGCGCCTCCGTCAGCCCCCCGGAAATATACTCATCACCGCCGGGCTCGTAGTGGGCCGGATAACGCGTGTCGGCGAGATAAAACCGCTCCGCCGCCGTCACAATCGCCTGTTCGAGCCCGCTGTCTTCCACGGCTCGCGCGTAATCGAGCGCCAGCGCCAGGGCAAACGCGGTGTTGTAGTGCGTCCCGACGCGGATCGGATAGGTGAGCTTGCCGAGATAATCCACCAGCCTGTCGCGAATATCCTGGGTTAAAGGCTCCAGCGTTTGATACCAGCCTGCGGCCTGCGGCAGCGACGACTGCTTTAGCTCCTGGGCCAGCGCCAGCAGCCAGCCGTAGCCATACGGGCGCTCAAACGAGGCGCGGAACGGCGCGGTGAAATAGGCCAGCTCCTTCGCCACGTTCTCTTCGGTCAGATGCTCGTCGACAAGCGCGACGATCGCGTCCCGGCACGGCAGCGCCGGGTAGAGGCGCACGCAGCGCAGCAGCAGCCAGTAGCCGTGTACCGCCGAGTGCCAGTCAAAACAGCCATAGAAAACCGGGTGCAGCTCGCGCGGCGGCAGAACGTCGCCATCATCATTCAGCAGGTGCATGATGTGGTTAGGGTATTCCTGGCGCAAATAGGTCAAAGGCATGCGGGCAAACGCGTCAGCCTGATGTTGCGTTAATTCCATAACAGCTCCTTAGCGAAACACGAGGAAATACATGAGGAACACGTTCACCACCAGCAGGGTTAACGCGGTCGGGATCTGGATCTTGATCACCTGATATTTGTCTTTCAGCTCCAGCAGCGCGGCGGGAACGATATTGAAGTTCGCGGCCATCGGCGTCATCAGCGTGCCGCAGTAGCCCGCGTACATGCCAATTGCCAGCAGCGGCGCCGGGTTGCCGTGATGCACGTTGATCAGAAACGGCAAGGCGATCCCCGCGCTCAGCACCGGGAAGGCCGCAAACGCATTCCCCATAATCATGGTAAACAGCGCCATCCCCACGCAGTAAATCACCACCAACATAAAGCGGTTATCCGGGTTAACGAACAGGCTCACCACCTTCTGCACCGAATCACCGGTGTTGGCCGCTACGAACACGCCGCCGAGCATGGCGAGCATTTGCGGCAGGATCACCGCCCAGCCGATGGTATCGACAAGACGACGAGACTGACGAATGGCGTGCAGCGGCGTGCCTTTGGTCAGCCACCAGCCGGTGAGGATCGCCGCGACGCAGGCCACGCACAGCGCCGCGAGGGTGAGCTGCTTCTGGTCGAGAAGATAAACGCCGCCAATCGACACGCCCTTCAGGAACAGCGTCCCGATAACCGTCACCACCGGGATCATCAGCGCGGGCAGAAATAGCCAGTTTTTAAGGCGGTTTGACGACGCGAGACGTTCGTCTTCGGTGGACATTTTATAGTGCCCTTTCCCGACGAGACCAAACCCCGCCAGCAGCGCGATAGCGATAACGCCCCCGCCGATAATCCGGTACGCCAGCGATTTGCCCAGCTCCTGAACCATCAGATCGCCAAACAGGAAGATCCCGCCGAATAAAAACCAGAACAGCGCCGTGGTAAAACGCTTCGGATTGGCGCGATCGCGCAGGGTCATCACAACCAGCAGCATCACGACGAAGCCGATCAGGTAGTACACGCGGTTAATGGTAATAAGCGTCATCATTGCGCGGCCTCCTGCGTGTCCTGCTCAGCACGCCAGGCCATCACGTCGCGACGGATGCTGGCATCGAGGCGCAGCAGGCGCGTCATATGAATAACCAGTGCCGCGATGGCGGTTGGGATAGCCCACAGACCGATATGCAGCGGTTCGATGCCCGGAATACCGTTTTCTTTCAGGAACGCGTCGATCAGCAGCACCGCCCCGAAGGCAATAAAGATATCTTCCCCAAAGAAGACCGCGATGTTGTCGCACGCGGCGGCATGGGCTTTGATTTTGTCGCGGATGTGCTGCGGCAGCTCGCCGTATTCGTTCAGCGCCGCTCCTTCGGCCATCGGCGCCAGCAGCGGGCGCACCGTCTGAGCATGACCGCCCAGCGACATCAGCCCCAGCGCGGCGGTGCCTTCACGGGCGACAAAATAGAGCATCAGAATTCGCGCCGAGGTGGCGCTGGCGATCTTCGCCACCCAGGCCTGGGCACGCTCCTTGAGCCCGTAATATTCCAGCAGACCAATCACGGGCAGGATCAGAATGAAGGTCGCCAGCGATCGGCTATTCACGAACTTTTCGCCAAAGGTCTCCAGCAGCATCCCGAAATCCATACCGACCAGCAGACCCGTTGCCAGCCCCGCCACCACGACCACCAGCAGCGGGTTGAAGCGCAGTGCAAAACCAATAACCACGATCGGTATCCCGATCAGCGGCAACAGCGTAGTACCGTCCATAACGTTTACCCTATCGAAAGTGAGCGTTGCGCGCCGACGGCTATTTTTTTAATTTGCGGCGAGCGATGTTGTGTTTTGTTGGCAGGCTTCACAAAACCTGCGCTAAAAAGCTATATCTGAACCTCAAAAACATGTAAACAAATTATCAATAAAATGTTCTTATTTTATCGATGAGTTTACATTTCTGGCTAAGGAACGTTATGACCTCGAAAAAGAGTGCTTCACCCGATCGCGACGATATCAACGATGGCCGGATCGTCTCTTCCCGCCATCTGGTGTCCGAGCGCTGCGCGGAGCTGTCAGAGCTGGAGTACGCGCTGATCATGACCAGCAACGCGTTCAATAAATGGATGGTGCGCTGCATGACGGCAGCCGGCGAACCCGATATGGGCGCATTTGACGTCTCGCTGCTGCATCATGTGAACCACCGCGACCGCAAGAAAAAGCTGGCCGATATCTGCTTCGTCCTCAACGTGGAAGATACCCACGTGGTGACCTATGCCCTGAAAAAGCTGGTCAAAGCGGGCTACGTGACGAGCGAGAAAGCGGGTAAAGAACTCTTTTTCTCTACCACGGAGGAAGGGAAAGCGCTGTGCATGAAGTACCGGGACGTGCGGGAAGCATGTCTGATTGCGATCCACGCGGAGAGCGGCATAGCCGGAAAGTCGATTGGCGAAACCGCGCAGCTGTTACGCACGATCTCCTCCCTGTATGACACCGCCGCCCGCGCGGCGGCATCACTCTAGGGCTAAGGACGTCTGAACAGCGTAATACTGCGTCCGGCCAGTTCGTACTCTACGGTTTCGGTGAACGCTGTCCCGGCGGCAGCGCCATCTGCCGTAGACAACTCCAGCACCCATCCCCCTTCGCCAAACTGCGGGATCTGGAAAGGCACGGTGCCTTCAAACGGGTTGAACAGCATCAGCACGTCGTGCCAGATACCGTCCTCCTGCCGCAGATCCGGCCTGCTGATGGAGACCCCAAGCGTCGAGTCTTCGTCCCACTGCTCGGCCTGCTGCGGACCGCCTCCGGCATTGAACCAGCGGATCTCCAGCCCGTCGCGCCAGCTCTCACGGCGCAGCAGCGGCTGCTGAGCGCGCAGGGCAATCAACCGCCGGGTAAACTCGCGCAGCGCTGCGTCGTTTTCGGATAGCCCCTTCCAGTCGATCCACGAGATCTCGCTGTCCTGGCAGTAACCGTTGTTGTTGCCCTTCTGCGTGCGGCCAAACTCGTCCCCCGCCAGCAGCATCGGCGTGCCGTGGGAAAACAGCAGCGTGGTCAGGAAATTACGCTTCTGTCGTTCGCGGGTAGCAATAATATCCGGGTTCTCCGTCGGCCCTTCTTCGCCATAGTTGTACGAGCGATTGTCATTATGCCCGTCGTTATTGTCCTCACCGTTGTCGGCGTTGTGCTTCTCGTTGTACGACACCAGGTCATTCAGCGTAAAGCCGTCGTGAGCGGTGATGAAGTTAACGCTGGCCCACGGACGACGCCCGCGCAGATCGTACAGATCCCCGGAGCCCAGCAGGCGTGCGGCAAAGTCGGTGGAGACGTTATCGCCCTTCCAGTACTCGCGTACGGTATCGCGGTATTTGTCGTTCCATTCACCCCAGCCCGGCGGGAAACCGCCGACCTGATACCCGCCGGGACCGATATCCCAGGGTTCACCAATCAGCTTGAGTCTCGATAACACCGGATCCTGCGATATGGCGTCGAAGAAACCGCCGCGCGGGTCAAACCCTTCCGGCTCGCGGCCCAGTATCGTCCCCAGGTCGAAACGAAAACCGTCAATGTGCATCGATTCCGCCCAGTAGCGCAGGGAATCCATCACCATCTGCAGCACGCGCGGGTGCGAGGTGTTGACCGTGTTTCCCGTCCCGGTGTCGTTGATGTAGTACCTGTGCTGGTCCGGCAGGGTGCGGTAATAGCTATAGTTATCAATCCCCTTAAACGAGAGTGTGGGGCCAAGCTCATTCCCCTCCGCCGTGTGGTTGTACACCACGTCCAGAATCACCTCGATGCCCGCATCGTGATACGCGCGTACCATGTCGCGAAAGCCCTGGATCCCCGCCGGGCCGTAGTAGCGCGACGCCGGGGCAAAAAAGCCGAGCGTGTTATAGCCCCAGAAGTTCTTCAGGCCGCGGTCGAGCAGGTGCTGGTCGTCGGGGAACCAGTGAACCGGCAGCAGCTCCACCGAGGTGATGCCAAGACTCTTGACGTAGTCGACCGAGGCTTTGTGTCCCATCCCCTCAAACGTCCCGCGCAGCTCGGGCGGGATGGCCGGGTTCATCTGGGTAAAGCCCTTCACGTGACTCTCATAGACGACGGTATGCGGCCAGGGCACGTTTGGCCGGTTGTTGTCCTGCCAGTCGAAAGCGTTCGGGTCGATAACCTTGCATTTCGGCGTGAACGGCGCGCTGTCACGCGTATCAAAGCTCAAATCTAACTCGTCATGCCCCAGCTCATAGCCGAAATGGGCGTCGTTCCAGTCGATATCGCCCACCAGTTCACGGGCATACGGATCGATAAGCAGCTTATGCGGGTTAAAGCGGTGACCGTTTTCCGGATCGTAGGGGCCGTAGACGCGATAGCCGTACAGCGCACCGGGTTTCAGGTCAGGCACATAGCCGTGCCAGACTTCATGGGTATACTCCGGCAGTTCCAGCCGGGCGATTTCCGTTTTTCCGGACGGGTCAAAAAGACAGAGCTCTACACGCTCGGCGTGAGCGGAGAACAGCGCGAAGTTAACCCCTTTTCCGTCATAATTCGCTCCCAACTGCTGACCATGACCGGCCCGAATTTCAAACGTTATATCCTTTGCCATTTTCGTTCTCCACGATTATTCGCAGGTAAGCAGAACCAGTACACATCCCTTTTCTGACGTTAAATCCAGCGTCTCTTGCAGAATGCGGCTTTCACCGCTGAACAGGTCCCGATAGCGCTTCCCGACCAGTTCGTCGGGTATCGCTACCGCGGTATTTACCCACAGCTGATGGTTATCGGTGATAGCAAAAGCCAGACGCGGCACGGCGACAATCAGCGCCTCCTCGTCCTCAACGCGCGCATAGACGATCAGGTTTTCCTCGCGCTCGCCGGAGACCTTAAGCGGAAGCCAGTCGCCGTAGCGGAATAGCGCGTCGTAGTGTGGTCGAAGCCGCAGCAGCGTGGCGGTAACGAACTGCTTAACGCGCCCGTCTCGCCAGCAGGCCGGGTTGTCAAACACCGTGGCATCCGCCGCGCTGAGGTTGTGCACCAGCGCGTTGAAGTCCGGCTCCCGTCGGTTATCCGGGTCGACAAGGCTAAAGTTAAGCGCCTCGCTGCCCTGATAGATATCCGGCACGCCGGGAGCCGTCAGCTTGATCACCGTCTGGCTGAGGCTGTTCATCAGCCCGGCCCGGATAAAGGGCTGCATCGCCTCGCTAAAATCATGCAGGAACAGCGCGTTGTCCGGCGAAAGCAGGTGCCGCGCGTAGCTCAGCACCACGCTCTCATAGCTCTCGTTGCTGTCGATCCAGTCGGTGCGCTGTTTTGCCTCGCGCAGCGCTTTCTCGAGGAAGCCGATAAAACGCGCTTCCAGTGATGCAAGCCCTTCAGCGTCGTCCGGAGACAGCGTGGCGGGCCAGACGCCCGCCAGCGCCTGATAGATCATCCAGGTATCGGCGGCGTTCGGCGCTGTGCCGTCATTGAGAAAACGTACCTGGGTCTGGTTCATCTGTCGCCAGCGGGCCAGGTTCTCACCCCAGCGTTCAGGCGCTTCCGTCAGGGTGTAGAGTCGCGCCCGGGCGTCTTCTCCGCGTTTGGTATCGTGCGTGGAGGTGCCCAGCAGCGCGTCGGGCTGTCGGGCCAGACGAATGCGCATCTCCTGGTGGAAGCGGGATAATGAAAACGCGCGCGGCGTCGGGTCGGTGCCCACTTCATTGAGCGCCAGCTCGAGGTTGTGGCGGAAGAACAGCGTATCTTCAACGGACTTCGCCATCAGCGGTCCGGTAAGCTGCTGGAAGCGGGTTCTGAAAAGCGCGGCGGACTCGCGACAATCTTCCGGCAGGTCGCCGGTAAGAATGCGCACAAGCAGGCTCAGCGCCGCTTCAGACGTCTCCACGCTGGCGACCACGCGGTTAAGCAGCACCACGTCAGGCGGGGTTAATCCCTCCCGGGTGCCGTAGGTGCGGTAGACCGGAAAGGCGATAAGCAGCTCGCGCAGCGCGTGGCGGATCTCCTCGCGCGGCAGCGCAACCTCATTGCGGCGGGCCAGATCGTCAGCAAGGTTAAGCAGCGTGGTGAACTCACCCTCAAAATTGCGATCGGTCATCAGGCCCTTGGCATCGCGCAGTTCCGCGTGGCGATCGACCGTTATCCCCAGCGTTTCGTCGTGGATGGTCTCCAGGCGCGACAGGTTATCATCGTCGACCAGCACTTCCGCCAGCGAGGCGATAAACTCGTAGCCGGTGGTGCCGGATACCGGCCAGTCGGCGGGGAGCTGTTCTCCCTTCGCGAGAATTTTTTCAACCGTGATATAGCAGTCGGGCCCGGTTTTCTGCCGCAGGCGCTGCAGATAGCCCAGCGGATCGGCCAGGCCGTCGACGTGGTCGATTCGCAGGCCGTCCATCACGCCCGCGTGGACCAGCTCCAGGATCAGCCGGTGCGTATCGTCGAAGACCGCCTCATCTTCTACCCGAACGCCGACCAGCCCGGTTATTTCAAAGAAGCGCCGCCACGACAGCTGCTTCGGCGCTTCCCGCCAGGACATCAGGCGCCAGCTTTGCGCGTCGTGCAGTTCGGCAATGCTTTTCTCCTCGCTGTACGTGCCGGGGTTGAGCGGGTACTCGGCGTCATAGTAAACCAGCGCGGCCTTACCTGTGACAGTGTCACGCTTTAGCGTGATTGCCCCCTTCTCCAGCTCCGCCTCAAAGGTGTCGCCGAGGAACGGCAGCGTTAGCGGGCGCGACCCGTCGATATCGAAATAGCGGAAATAGCGGCTCTGCTGGCCGTATTCAATTACGTCTCGCCACCAGGCGTTTTCCAGCGAGGTGGACATATGGTTCGGGACAATGTCCAGAATCAGCCCCATGCCGGCCTGCTTAAGCGCCGCGGCCATGCGGTCGAAACCGTCTCGTCCGCCGATCGCCGGGTCGATTTCATTCGGGTTGGTCACGTCATAGCCGTGGGTGGAACCCGCGGTGGCGGTAAACACGGGCGATGCGTAGAGGTGGCTGATGCCGAGATCTTTCAGGTATGGCACCAGCGCCGCAGCGCGGTCGAAGGTCATGCCGTTACGAAACTGGATGCGGTACGTGGCGGAAGGGATCATAACGATGCTTCTCCATCAGCAAAGCGAACGACAATACCGTTCGGGGGTAAAACGTCAGTGACTTCAGGCCAGGCAAAGCGCGTCTCACCCGCGAGATCGGGCAGCGCGGCGGGCTTATTACCGATATTCAGCGCCAGAGAGAGCGTCCCCGACGGGAAATGCCAGCTCACCGCCACCATGCCGGGCGCGGTCTTGATTACCTTGCCCTCAACGGCGCCGCCATGACGCAGAAGCGGAACGATATGGCGATGACGCAGCGTCAGCAGGTGGCGCGTGAAGCGCAGCCACGTTTTGCCTTCGTCGGTGGCAATCTTATTCCAGTCGAGTTTTGAACGGATGAAGGTGTTCAGGTCGTTCGGATCCGGGACGGTTTCATCGTGCCCGGCATGGCCGGTAAACTCTTTCGCGCGCCCTTCCCGCACCGCCTTTGCCAGATCGCCGTGAAAATCGGTGAAGAACAGGAACGGGTGCGTTTCACCAAACTCCTCGCCCATAAACAGCAGCGGGATATGGGGGGAAAGCAGCAGCGCTGCAAGCAGCACCCGCGTCTTGTCGGCACCGGCCAGGGCGATCAGCCGCTCGCCCTGGGCGCGATTCCCGGTCTGATCGTGGTTCTGAATAAAATCGACGAAGAACTGCGGCGGCTGCGTCTGGCACTCCACCCCGCGGGATTCGCCGGTTTGCAGCGAAATCTCGCCCTGGTAGACAAAGCCTTCCGCCAGCGCCCGGGCGAACTTTTTCTCCGGCTCAAAGGCAAAATCCTGGTAATACGCGTGGGTCTCGCCGGTGGCAAACACGTGGGCAGCGTTGTGGAAGTCATCATTCCACTCGGCGGTGAACAGCGGCGTGTTGCCCTGTTCATCGCGCGGATGCAGGAAAATCACGTTGCGGCTGTCTTCCGTGGTCAGGTGAACGTGGCGGTGCGGGATCGCCTCGCGGATTTTAGCGGCAATCTCCTCCAGAATGTGCGTCTCAGCGCTGTCTTTAATCTGGTCGATGGCGTCAAAGCGCAGGCCATCCAGACGATACTCCGTCAGCCAGTAGAGCGGCGCATCGGTGATGTACTGCCTCACCGGCTCGCGTTCGTAAGCGATGCCGTTGCCCCACGGCGTCATCCGATCTGCATCAAAGAACGCGGGCGACAGCAGAGGCAGATAGTTCCCCTCGGGGCCGAAGTGGTTAAGCACGATATCCAGCACCACGGAAAGCCCCAGCCCGTGCGCGGCGTCGATAAACGCGTGGAAATCCTCCGGCGTACCGTAGGCTGAGTGCGGGGCGTACAGCAGCACGCCGTCATACCCCCAGCCGCGGGTACCGCCAAACTGAGAGACGGGCATCACTTCAAGCTGGGTAATACCGAGCTCTGCCAGATACGGCAGCTTGTCGATGGCGGCCCGGAAGGTGCCCTCCGGGGTAAACGTGCCGATGTGCAGCTCGTAGATAACCGTGTCTTCCCACGGCCGCCCTGCCCAGTCCCGGTTGACCGGCTGATAGCGTTGGGGATCGATAACGATGGAGGGGCCGTTAACGTCGCCCTTTTGCGCGCGCGAGGCGGGATCGGGCACCGTCATGCCGTCCTGCAGAACAAATTGATATTCTGCACCGTGCGTGACGCCGGATATGTCTGCCTGAAACCAGCCGTCGCCAGCTGCCGTCATCGGCACGTCGCCGGCCGCCAGACGTAGCGTAAGTTCTTTCTGTCCTTCTGCCCAGACGCGAAAACGTACAGCGTCATCGGAAATAAACTCAGCACCCCACTGCTTTTGAAATGTCCTGAATTCCATTCATTGTCCTCGAATGACCCACATTTTACGCGGAACGAAGTACAAGCTTAGTTCAGGATTAAAAGTGTGTTAGGCCAGCGAATTTAACCGCTTCGTCTATTCTTTATGAAATTACTCACTACCGGGAATACTATGCAGATTCGAAAAGGACTCAGTACCGACCTCACGCGCCTTGAATGCTGTGACTTTTCTTTCACCATTAGCCACATTGCGCGAGAGCCCTTTATCCACTGCGATTTGCATATCGAAGCCGTCGCCGTGCCCTGGATTAAAACCTACGAGCTCGATATCCAAACCCTTGAAAACCACTGCGTTAATCCGGACGCCATATTTCTTATTGCCGAAACGGATGACGGGGAAATTGCGGGATTTATTACCGCGTCGATCGGCTGGAATAAGTTTATCTCGGTGGATTACATTGCCGTGGAACGCACGAAACGCAGAACCGGCGCCGCGCAAAAATTAATGGCCGCCGCGCACGTGTGGGCCCGCAGCGTAAACGCGCCGGGATTACGGCTTGAAACACAAAATGTGAACGTTTCTGCCTGTCTGTTTTACCGCAACTACGGGTTTACCCTGGGCGGATACGATCGTTATCTCTACAACGCCTTACCGGAAAAGGACGAGATCGCCCTGTTCTGGTATTACATGCTGGTCTAACGGCGCGGCCTTCATATTTCTGTCATTGAATTTCATTACGCTTTCGGGATTTTAACCACGGTGTTGAGGAAAGAAGTGTGAATTCAATGGCTAAGGCATTACTGCTGGCATTACCTGTTTTGAGTGCAACGGCAGCGGCGACGGCCGCCGGGGGCGAGCTGTGTGAACCCAAAGCGTATGAAATGGCGCTGCGCTATCAGCAGAAATCGGCAGAGATCGTGGCCCTTCAGCTGCAGACGTATCGGTTTGCCACCGAGCGTTTCAACGAAAAGGTAAAAGAGCTGAAAACGCCTGAAAATTACGCCGTGGTAATGGACCTGGATGAAACTGTGCTGGATAACACCCCTCTACTGGTGCGCGACGTGGAGCAGTGCCACGACTATACAAAATGGGACACCTGGAGCGACTGGGAGAAACAGGGAAAACCCGGCTTAATTCCGGGCGCAAAAGCGTTTCTTGACCATGTGAATCAAAGCAAGGTCCGTATCTATTATGTCTCGGACCGCATGCAGGAAAACAAAGCCGATACGCTCAGGACGTTAAAAGCTCTGGGACTTCCACAGGTGTCCGATGAAAGCGTGCTTCTGGACACGGTCAGCAAGGAAGAGCGTCGCCAGAGCATCCTCAAAAAGCAGCAGATCGTGATGCTTTTTGGCGACAGCCTGCCGGATTTCGCCGTTCAGTTTAAAAATAAAAAGCCGAGCGAGCAGCAGCGTGAGCTGGTTGAGGCCAGCGCGGAACACTTCGGTAACGACTGGATTGTGCTGCCAAATGCCGCTTATGGCTCCTGGTCCAAAGCCACGCCGGACAGCTGGAACGCACCTCTGAAAAAATAACGTGTTACGAGCCGGGAAAGGCAGCATCGCCACCCGGCTTCTGCGCTGTGCTATCCACTGCGTTTATAGGTCCTATCATTTCTGGGCAGGTTCTTATAATTTTACGAAGAAGTAAGATGAGCGCTTTCAAAGGAGACTCGTATGCTTACCGTGAAAAAACTTGCTCTTTCTACGCTGATTTCCAGTTCATTGCTTTTCTACCCTGCGCTGCAGGCGGCGGCAGAGACGCCCCAGCACGTCGTTAAACAACCGGCGGGCGGATACAGCGTTCAGGTCGGCGACGTTCTGGTCACCTCGTTTACGGACGGGACCGTCGCGCAGGATCTGCACAAGCTGCTGCGCCGGACAACGCCGCAAAAAATCGATGCGCTGCTCGCGAAAAATTTCCAGACCAACCCGCCTGAAGTGTCCATTAACGCGTTCCTGATTGCGATGCCCGGACATAAAATTCTGGTAGATACGGGCTCAGGCCAGCTCTTTGGCCCCGGCAACGGCGGACGTCTGATTGAGAGCCTCGCCACCCAGGGGGTAAAACCCGAGGACATTACTGAAGTCCTGCTGACCCACGCCCACTCCGATCACGCGGGCGGCCTGGTGAAAGACGGCAAGGTGGTGTTCAGCAACGCGCGCGTTTTCGTTGGTAAACCGGACGTCGACTTTTTCTTTAACGACGAGAATCAGAAAAAAACCGGCTACGGCAGGAACTACTTTGACGTCGCGCAGAAGACCTTAAAACCCTATCTTGACGCCGGTAAAGTGGTGCCTTTTAGCGGCACATCGGAGATTCTCCCGGGGCTGACCGGCACGGTTCATCCCGGCCATACGCCCGGCTCAGCCTTCTACACGCTGACGAGCAAAGGCGAGAAGATCACCTTTGTAGGCGACATCATTCATGCCGCGGCGGTACAGTTCCCGCAGCCTGACGTGACCATTACCTACGATGAAGATCAGAACAAAGCCGCAAGCGTGCGCGAACACGCGTTTGCCGACTTTGTGAAAAATAAAGACCTGGTCGCCGCGCCCCATCTGCCTTTCCCGGGTATCGGGTATGTCACCAAAGGCGAAAACGGCGGCTATGCCTGGGTCCCTGTGACCTATACCAACCGGGACGCCGGCAGCGCGAAATAAGATGACGCCCAGCCCTGACATGGACATAGACCTGATCCTGACCCTGGACGCCCTGCTTCAGGACAGGAATATCACCCATGCGGCCGCGCGGCTGGGCATCAGCCAGCCCGCGCTGTCCGCTCGTCTCGCGCGTCTGCGAACGCTGTTTGGCGAACAGCTGTTTATTCCTTCCCCACATGGACGTGGGGTGCTGCCCACGCCGCGAGCGGAAGCGCTTAAGCCTCAGGTGGAGAGCGTGCTGCGCGGCATCAGCGCGCTGTTTGCCCCCACTACGTTTGATGCCCAGACCAGTACCCGGACCTTTGTTATCGCCCTGCACGAAAACCCGGCGCTGATGCTGGGCACCGGGCTGCTTAACCAGGTGGGTACCGCTGCTCCCGATATTCGCCTGCGCTTCGCCCTGCCACAGATGTCCGAACTGGCGCAGCAGCTGGAAAACGGAGATGTGGATATCTACATCGGCGTAAGCGCGGGCGCCCATGACGGCTGGGTGAGACGCAAACTGCTCGACGATACGTTTGCCACCGCCCAGCGCAAAGGCCATCCGCGCGGGACCGGAGCGTTAGATCTGGAAAGCTACTGCGCGCTTTCTCATCTGGTGGTGTCATCGGCGGGAGATCCATTTACCGGCTTTGTCGATCAAACCCTGGCCGGGCTGGGCTACCAGCGGTACGTCGCGATGTCCACGCAGAGCTACGCCGTGGCGCCTGCGCTTGTTGCCGGTACCGACCTGGTGTGCACCCTGCCGGAACGGATGCTGAAACAGTTTGCCAGCACGCTGGATCTCTTTGCGCCGCCGCTGCCGCTCCAGCCGATTACCATCTACATGTACTGGCACCCGAAAAACAGCCAGGATCCGGCGAATGCCTGGCTGCGCGAGCAGCTGCTGCAGGCCGCCGGGCGTCAGGTCTGATCGAGGGTAATCAGGAATTTTTTAAGCACTTCTGAGCGAATAATCCGGTGGCAAACCAGCGTCAGCTCGCTTTCACGGAGCCGGTCGAGGATGTCCACGTAAACCACGTTCTCGACGCTCACCGCCTTTGCCGACGCGGGCAGCAGCGCCAGCCCAAACCCCGCCGAGACCAGGCTTATCACCGTGGGCACGTCGGTCGCGTTTTGTACCACGTCCGGCTGAAAGCCCGCCCCGCTGCAGGCGTCATAAAAATACTGTTCCAGCCCCATTCCCTCCGGGTCGCGCAGGGAGATCCACTTTTCGTCCTTCACCGACGAAAGAGTCAGCGCGGAAGATCCCGCCAGCGGATGCTGACGATACAGCGCCAGCACCGTTTTCTCTGACGTGAACGGGCGGCTTTGCAGATCGTCAGGCAGCGACGGCAGCGGCGCCCGGATAATAGCCACATCGAGCTGGTTGCTCTGCACGGCCGCGTAGAGCGTCTGCACGTTTCCCGTCACCAGCGACATGGTAATGGCCGGCCAGCGCGTATGCATCTGGCGCAGCGCGGCGGGCAGCCTGCCGTCAAACATCGCGCTCGACACGCACCCCAGATTTAATACCCCCTGCTCGCCCCTTGCCGTTTGCCTGGCGTCCAGAACCGCCTGCTCGGTGAGGGAAATGGCGAGCCTGGCTTTCACCAGAAACGCTTCGCCCGCAGGCGTCAGGGTTAAGCGGCGGTTCGCCCGGCTGAAAAGCGTGACGCCTAAACGTTCTTCCAGCGCCTTTATCTGCTGGCTCAGGGCCGGTTGCGCCATGTTCAGACGCTCAGCGGCCCGGTGCATGTGGAGCTCTTCGGCCACCACGATGAAATGGCGCATCTGACGAAACTGCACGGAACGCTTCCTTTTTTGATATGGATTTACTTATCAATTTAGCATTAACGATGCAATTGATGATATTGGTCATTGCCATAAAAATGGAGGTATTCAACCGAGGGAGTAAAATATGAAAAACAAGATTAACGATCTCCGCAGCGCCATCGCCCTGCTTCAGAGCCACGAAGGGCAGTATCTTGAAACTGATTATCCGGTCGATCCCAACGCGGAGCTGGCGGGAGTCTACCGCCATATAGGCGCGGGCGGCACGGTAAAACGTCCCACCCGTACGGGACCGGCCATGATGTTCAACAGCGTGAAGGGCTATCCGGGCTCCCGCATCCTGGTGGGCATGCACGCCAGCCGCGAGCGCGCGGCGCTCCTTCTGGGCTGCGAGCCCTCTGAGCTGGCAAAACACGTCGGCCAGGCGGTGAAAAAGCCGGTTGCGCCGGTTGTCGTTCCGGCCTCGCAGGCGCCCTGCCAGGAACAGGTTTTCTACGCAGACGATCCTGACTTCGACCTGCGCAAGCTGCTTCCGGCACCGACAAACACGCCGATTGATGCCGGCCCGTTCTTCTGTCTGGGGCTGGTGCTGGCAAGCGATCCGGAAGACAGCTCGCTGACGGATGTCACCATTCACCGCCTCTGCGTCCAGGAGCGCGACGAGCTTTCCATGTTCCTTGCCGCCGGTCGCCACATCGAAGTCTTCCGCAAAAAGGCGGAAGAGGCCGGAAAACCGCTGCCGGTGACGATCAATATGGGTCTCGATCCCGCCATCTATATCGGCGCGTGCTTTGAGGCGCCCACCACGCCGTTTGGCTACAACGAGCTGGGCGTCGCCGGGGCGCTGCGCCAGCAGCCGGTCGAACTGGTGCAGGGCGTGGCGGTAAAAGAGAAAGCGATCGCGCGGGCGGAAATCATCATCGAGGGCGAACTGCTTCCGGGCGTGCGCGTAAGAGAAGATCAGCACACCAATACCGGCCACGCGATGCCGGAGTTCCCGGGCTACTGCGGCGAGGCGAACCCGTCCCTGCCCGTGATCAAAGTGAAAGCGGTGACCATGCGAAACCACGCGATCCTGCAAACGCTGGTGGGACCGGGAGAAGAGCATACCACCCTGGCCGGTTTACCGACGGAAGCCAGCATCCGCAATGCCGTTGAAGAGGCGATTCCGGGCTTCCTGCAAAACGTCTATGCGCATACCGCGGGCGGCGGTAAATTCCTCGGGATCCTGCAGGTGAAAAAGCGCCAGCCGTCAGACGAAGGACGTCAGGGCCAGGCGGCGCTGATTGCCTTAGCCACCTATTCGGAGCTGAAGAACATCATTCTTGTCGACGAAGACGTGGATATTTTCGACAGCGACGACATCCTGTGGGCGATGACCACCCGCATGCAGGGCGATGTCAGCATCACCAATATTCCGGGGATCCGCGGCCACCAGCTGGATCCGTCCCAGTCGCCGGATTACAGCACTTCGATTCGCGGAAACGGCATTTCCTGCAAAACCATCTTTGACTGCACGGTGCCGTGGGCGCTGAAGGAACGCTTCGAGCGCGCGCCGTTTATGGAAGTGGATCCGCGTCCGTGGGCGCCGGAGCTGTTCGCTGATAAGAAATAGGGAAAGTTTCGGGCGTATGGCCAGCAGGTCATACGCTGATTTTCTTATCAAGCGTGGCAATATTTTTATCTGCCTTTCTCTCCACCGAGAAACGATCGACGCTCAGCAAAATGAGCATCAGCCCCCTGCCGCTCTCCAGTAACGGCGAGATTTCGCAGAAGCGGTCTCGTCGGGCGGCCTCAAGCCGCTCCAGCGGGAATGCATCGCCCGCGTCGGTAAAGACAACGCGGACATTATGGTCCCGGATGTCGAACTCTACGCTAAATGCGCGTGAGGCATCCTCATGCAGCGCGTGCCGGATAATATTCGTCGCCACTTCACAGACGGCCAGGTCGAGCGCGAAACGCCACTCATCGTCAACGGCAAGCGCGCTCAGACGGTCTCCCAGCCAGCCAGCAAGCGGCGTCAGGGAGCCGAGCTCCGCCGGAAATTCCGCATGCTCCGGCGTCTGCATCTACTGCCCCAGCTGCGCAAGCGCGCTGTTTTTATCCGGATAGATGCGGAAGATGCGATCCATTCGGGTCAGGGTGAACATATTCATGATCCCGGGATTCAGGGAGCACAGCGCCATTTCGCCCTTACCGTTCATCAGCTTAAACAACGACACCAGCATCCCCAGTCCGCTGCTGTCGATAAAGTCCACTTTGCTAAAATCGACAATTAAGGCTTTACGATCGTTGCCAATTTCTTCCGTGACAGTAGCCTTAAACGTCGCGGCAATGGACGCATCCAGCCGCCGGACCGCTGGCGTAAGAATGTTGGCATGCGGTAATCGTTCAGTGTTAATAATCATTCTGTTCTCCCTGACGCTCAATCGCTAACAGTGAAACGTCATCGGTTAAGGCGGTCGGTTCATGTCTATTTGCATTGCGCCAGCCGGTCAGGTGTTGGCCGAACCGCGGCAGGAGCTCGTCAACCGGCAGATGGGCATGCTCATGAAGCCAGCGTTCCAGACGTTGCGGGCCAAACTGCTCGCCATCGCTGTTCTCACACTCCGTGATGCCGTCACTGAATAAGCATAAGCGATCCCCTGGATTGAGGGTAAAAGCGACGTCCTCCCAGCTCAGGTCGGGCATCAGTCCGACAGGCGGTCCACCTTCGCCAACGTAAGTGACGGCACTCTCTGCGTTCACAATCACGGGAGTAGGATGCCCCGCCTGACACAACAGTCCCTGACCACTAACGGGGTCGATCACGCCGTAGATGATGGTGAAATAGCTGGTGATGTCGTTTTCTTCACTGCAAAAGCGGCTGTTCAGTATTCTGACGACCTCGGCAGGCGACTGAATTCCGCCCTCTGCGGTAAACAAAAAACGGTCCACCACCCGGCCGTGCAGGAACTGACGCGCCACGGCCAGGGACATCATCGCGGCCCCCACGCCGTGACCGGACACGTCCACGCAATAGAACCCCAGATGAGAGTCCAGAGGAAAAATATTGAAGACATCGCCCGATACCCAGGCAGACGGTAAGAAAAGCCAGTCGGAAAAGTAGTCCCCGAAGCGCAGGCGGTGTGAAGGCAGCACCGAGTGCTGAACGCGCGCCGCCAGTTCAAGATCCTGTTCAATCTGGCGTAACGCTTCACTCAGGCGCTTATTATGCGCCGCAAGGGTCGCTTCCAGCGTCAAAATACGTACCCCGGCATGGAGCCGCGCCCGTAGCTCAGCCTGTTCGACAGGTTTGCTTAAAAAATCATCCGCCCCGGCATCAAAACCCTGCGTTAAATCTCCTGCATTCTCGCGGGCCGTGAGCAGAATGATATACACATAGTGGCCAAACTGACGGCTGCGGATCGTCTGACAGAGCGTAAGCCCGTCCATTTCCGGCATCTCCCAGTCGCTTATCACCATGCTGATCGGCTGGCTGGACAATATTTCCAGCGCGGCGACGCCATTTTCCGCCTCGCTCACGATATACCCCCACTGGGTGAGCATTCGGGAGAGTAACCTACGATAAATCAGCGAATCTTCAACGATTAACACGTGCAGCGCTGACATGTATCCCTCCTATAGCGGTAAGAACCAGATGAGGCTCACGGTCCCTTCCCTGAATTTTGCGTTACCGTTGCCGTGCCCCGGATAGCGCGTCCCGGCATAGTTTGCGTACTGGATGGAGAACGAACCCGGCGTATAGCCCGCATAGCCAAAGCTGTAGCTGTAATCGCCGTTCCAGGGCTGCTGCTGGCTGCTGTCCGGGAACCAGAACGCCGTTGCGCGAACGAAGAAATGTTGTTTGAAGGTATAGCCGCAGCCGCCGAGCATGACGTTTTTATTTTTGCGGATGTCATCGCTGCTGAGGTCGTAGTAGCGCGGAACCCAGCTGTACCCGACCTGGCAAATGATAGAGTCGCCTTTATTAATCAGGAGCGAGTTTTCAACCGGTTTCGGTAGCGAAAACTTATAGGCCAGCGTAAAGGCGCCCTGCTCGAAATAGGTGTGTCTCCGACTACCCGACGTCCAGAAGTGGTTATCGCCGTAGTTGCCGTAGACCAGGCTGAACGTATTGGCATGCCAGTCGTCATAGCCGAAGCTGTAGCGAAAATCGGCGGTATAGCGGGTGGTATCTCTGACCGGCAACCGGGAGGTGATATTGGCAAACCAGAAGCTGTAGGGGGAATACTGCAGGCTAAGGTTCAGCGTCTGGTTAATTTTTTTCGCCTGAGCGGCACTATCCGAGCTGTTGGGCACGCTCACCATCTGCTCTTTCAGCCCAGAACTAAAGCTCAGGGCGCCTGAAAATTTCTTGTCATTTCCTGAGAACAGGCGCCCCCACCGGCTGGTAAATACGCCTGCCTGAACGGGCTCGCCGTTCTTATCGCGCAACGTCTCTTTCTCACTGCTTTGCGCCGCATCCGCCGCGGGTATTGCGGCGAGTAAGAAGCCCGCCAGGAGCCATTTTCCGCGCATAACCGCCATCCTTAGTTAGGTATCCAGCGTGCTGCGACGTTGTATTTTGCCATGAACCACAAAATGCCCAGTGCCGCAGCATGCACTAACGTATTTTCTATCCAGGCATGACGCCACAAATCGAAGGTGATGAACTGACTCACCAGCAGCACCACGTACACATGCAAAATGAAGGTATAAAGCGAGTGCTGGCCTAACGGAATAAGAAACCATCCCAGCAGGCGGTTGAGCGGCGTCCAGCAGTATGTCAGCACCAGATAGACGGTAACCATCAGGGCGATGTCGTTTAACACCCGCACCGGGCCCAGCCCATTTTTCGCCGCCCAGGTGTGATAAAAGGTGTTGAAGCTGTCAGGCGGAATCACGTGCATCAGCAGCGCGGGGGGCATAAACGGGTTGGTATGGTTCTGTGCTATGAACCCCAGAATGAGCGCCACTATCACCAGCGCAACCACCACCACTTTACCTGCAGGCGTGCGTGCGAAAGAGATCAGTTCGGCTTTATACCACCCGCTGGCCATGCCCAGAACAAAGATGAATTGCCAGGCCAGCAGCGGAAAGGCAAATTCGAATTCCGACGGCGTCAGCCGGAGCGGCCACCGCTGCCACAGGCCGTATACCAGCAGAGACGCCCCCAGCAGCCACCAGACGTTACCCTTCTGTAGCATCCCCAAAAATAGCGGACTCAGTAGCAGCAAAAAGATATACAGCCCCAGAATTTGGGTCTGATGGGGGCCAATCTGCAAATAGAGGATAATGTTGAACCAGGTCTCTTTTATTTGCGGAGTGACCGGATAAAGCGACCAGCTTTCACCCGAAAAGCGGTCGGTAAAATGAGTGACCTCGAAAAGATTAATATGCGGGATATAGGCCAGGAGAATAAACGACACTATGATAATGATATTTACACGATATATTTTCCACGCTCTGAGATAAAGCCCCCACGAAACCGTGAGTAATACAACCTTTTGCAGGCGAGCGCGATTCAACATCCCCAACATAAATCCCGAGAGAATGACAAAACCTTCTGCACCTGTGGTTAATCCAAAACGCTCCCAGGAGAATATATTAAATATCGACATGACCTCCGTATGCGCCACGACCATCATGACGAGAGCAATGCCGCGCATAAAGTCAATTCTCAGGTCCCGGGCACCTGCAATGGCATACCGCCATGATGTTGATTTTACTATATCCGCTTGCGCGATCGGCGGCGCAACATGGCTCATAGTGTGTCCTTTGCCTGAAAACGAAAATCAAGGTCTAAATAAAGTAGATAGACTAAAGGAATAGTAACTGCAATTTATCGCCGGCAGATGAGGTGTATTAAGTAGAATTAAATCCGAATTAACTGTTGCTACACATTAATAAAAACGGCGCTGGACACTTTTATTCGGCGTTCTACACTTATCTTAAATCTTGTTTAATCGCTATTTTCTTTCGCTTTTGGGCAACTGCGTGCGCAGCAGAATGGCTCTGCATATTCACGGAATCAGGAACGCCGGAACTATGGATTTTTATTTTTCCCGTTTTGAACATCGTCGACCTCCGGAACCGTTAAAAACGCCGCGCTGGGTAATGATGACCTGGCAGGTGTTAGCGGTCGCGGCGCTTATTCTGGGCGCAAATTATATTTACTGGCGCTGGACCGCTTCCCTGAATACGGACGCCTTATGGTACGCCATACCGCTGGTACTTGCCGAAACCCTGGCCTGGATCGGCACCGTGCTGTTCACCATCAACTTATGGAAAGAACAGGATCCTCCCCAGAGTCCGCCTCCGAGCGAGATTAACGACTGCCTGGCACCGGAGGAGGCCGTAGAACCCCGTCCCGTTAAGGTGGATCTTTTCATTGCCACCTACTCCGAAGACACCGAGCTGGTGAGGCTGTCCATTCGCGATGCCCTGAAGATGGATTACCCGTACCCGATTGACTACCGGATCCACGTCCTCGATGACGGCCGTCGCCCGGAGATGAAAGCCGTTTGCGATGAGGAAGGCGTCAATTACATCAGTCGCCAGACCAACATCGGCTTTAAGGCCGGTAATCTGCGCAATGGTCTTGAGCAAACCGACGGCGATTTTCTTGTCATCTGCGACGCCGATACCCGGGTATTTCCCACCCTTCTCAGCCATACGCTGGGCTATTTCCGCGACCCGGACGTGGCCTGGGTGCAGACGCCGCAGTGGTTCTTCGATCTCCCGGAAGGAGAAAGTTTGTCGCGCTGGGGCCAGCGGAAAGCGGGAAAAGTAGGCTATGGCCTGGGCTGGCTGATCCAAAAGTGTGTTGGCCCGGTCACGGTTGGCCGCGACCCGTTTTTTAACGATCCGCGCATGTTCTATGACGTGATCCTGCGGCGGCGCAACTGGGCTAACGCGGCGTTCTGCTGCGGCGCGGCGTCCATCCACCGTCGCGAGGCGGTTATGCAGGCCGCGCTGAGAAGCTACGTCTGGTCCGTCGAAGAGGAGATCCATCGCCATACCCGCGACATTCGCGATGACGAAACGCGGAGCGCGCTACAGGAGGCGATGCGCCCGCACGTGGCATTCGACACCGAACTCACGCCCTACAAGTTTCACGTCTCCGAAGATATTTACACCTCGGTGCTGCTGCACGGTGACGCCGCAAGACGCTGGCGTTCGGTCATGCACCCGCGCGTTGAGTCGAAGATGCTCTCTCCGCAGGATATGCTGACGTGGATGATCCAGCGCTTTAAGTACGCCGCCGGCTCGCTGGATATTTTATTCCATGACAACATCTTCAGCCGTCGTCGCTTCAGGCTTTCACTCCCCCAGACGCTGATGTATGCCACAACCTTCTGGTCCTATATGGCCTGCGTGTGGAACACGGTATTTTTGATCTCGCCCATTATCTATCTGTTCACCGGCATTCCGCCGGTATCGGCCTGGTCGACGCCGTTCTATCTCCACTTTCTCCCCTTTTTTATTTTCTCTGAACTGGCCTTTATGTTCGGGACATGGGGAATTTCGGCCTGGGACGGCAGGGCCTCCTACCTCTCCTTCTTTTCCATGAACCTGCGCGCGCTCAATACGGTGCTGCGGGGTGAACAGATCAAATTTCACGTTACGCCAAAAGAGAGGCAGACGGGCCGTTTTCTCTACCTGGTGAAGCCGCAGATTGCCATCGTGGTACTGACCCTCGCTGGGCTTATCTGGGGCGGCATTCAGGTTGCTCGGGGCCAGGTCGACGATCCTTCCGGCTACGTCATCAATATTTTCTGGGGAGGGGTAAACATCGCCGCCATGCTGCCGCTGATATTCGCAGCCATGTGGACGCCCGCCGAAGACGATGAGGTCACCCAATGAGAATACGTGATGCCCTGCTTTCCGCGCGCAGTTATCTCACTATTCTGCTGGGGTTCCTGCTCGGCTTTGCCATTGTGGTATGGGTTGAGAAACAAATGCCTTCGCGCGTGGAGAGCAGCGGCGGCATCGCGCTCAGTAAAGATTTCCCTCCGCTGCCCGCGAAACGCGAGCTGACCTACGACGAGGCCATCTGGGCGCGGGTGGCCTGGCAATACTATGTGAACAATACCCAGCCAAATGGCCTGGCAAATGCCAGCGACGGTGAGCCCTGGCTGAGCCTCTGGAGCGTAGGGAGCTACCTGTTTGCGACCGCCGCCGCAGAGCAGCTCAATATCATTTCCACCGATGAGTTTGACGAGAGGGTCAGCGCGGCCCTGTTTACGCTGGGGCAGCTGCCGCTCAATGAACAAGGCCTCCCTGCCGCGTATTACCATGCGGACACCCTCAAAATTCTGGGGAAACCCGACGCCTCTGCAATTGGGCTGAGTCGCATGCTGACGGCGCTGCAGACCATTCTGTGGCGCTATCCTCAGCACGCGTCCGCTATCCGCGATCTGTTTAGCGTCTGGCGCACCGGCGCGCTGATGGAAAACAGCACCCAAAGCCACGCGGCGGTACCGCTCCATCACTGGACGCTGGCTGCCGACGAGCAGCGAGATAGCTTTGGCTACCGGCTCTATGCCAGCCATACGCTGCGCTTGATTGACAGTGCGGCGGGACTGGCGGTCACCAATCCGCCCGAAGGGCAAAAGATGATCGACCTGGACGGGATCATGGTTCCCGATGAAGGGCTGCGCACGCCCTGGGGCAAGCAGACCTCTCTGATCAGTCTGCCCTATCTGCTAACCGGACTCGAACTGGGTTTTGACGCACAGAGCGCTGAAATTGCGTGGCGGATTATGCAGATCCAGCAGCGGCGCCACGGCCTGCGTTCACCAAAACCTCCCATCAGCACGGATTACGCCGAACCGGCACCGGATTACGTTACCGATCTGCCCAACAGGCAGCCGGTACAGGCGCGCGCCCTGCGTGACGAAGTGCCGGAGAAAGTCGCGATCGCCTCCACCCGCACCGCGTTTGCCTGGTATGCCCTGTTCCGCAACAGCTGGAGCGAGGCGCTGCGCCAGCAGGTTCTGCCGCTTCTGGTGCCGGGTAAAGGCTGGCAACGCGGCTTCAATCTTAATAACAGCGTTAATAGCGTCGTGGACGCCGACACCAACGCCATCGTGCTGGAAAGTCTGTCGTATATCGCGCACGGCCAGATGCTTTGTCTGGCCTGCTTCTCCACAGCCACTCATTCATCCACTCCCGCAGGAGCAACGCCATGAAGTCAAGATCCCCGATCCTTTTCCACCTGCTCACGGGAATAACGATCTGCTGGCTGGCGCTCTCGACCGCGCGCGCGGAAACCGGGCTGCCTGCATCAGGCTACGCCCCGCGCAGCGGCGAGCTGACGGCCCGAGAGATGACCATTGCGAAAAACGCCTGGCAGTATTTCGTCTCCAACTATCAGCCCACGACGGGGCTGGTGAATGCGGTCAACAAATATCCCTCCACCACCATGTGGGACAGCGCTTCCTATCTTGCCGCAATGACCGCAGCGCGCGAGCTAGGGATCATTGATAAAGCAGAGTTCGACCGCCGGATGCTGAAATTCCTCGCCACGCTTAACACCCTTGTGCTGTTCCGCAACGAGTTGCCCAACAAAGCCTATAACACCATCAGCGGCCAGAAGGTGGACTACACCAACAAGCCCGGCGAAATTGGCTTCTCGGCCCTCGATATCGGGCGAATGCTGGTCTGGCTGAAAATCATCAAAGAGCGTTACCCGGAATACGGCAACAGCGTTGATAACGTGGTGCTCGGCTGGGATTTCAGCCACGCGATCGACCCCTGCGGCACGCTGTACGGTGCCTATCTGGAGAACGGCCAGCCGAAGTATGTTCAGGAAGGCCGCCTGGGCTATGAAGAGTACGGTGCGGCAGGTTTCCAGCTTTGGGGGTTCAATACCTGTAAAGCCAGCCGTCCGCAGCCATACGAGCTGGCCGAGATTTACTGCGTGCTGGTTCCGTATGATTCACGCGACCCGCGCAATACGTCTCAGCATAACTACGTGGTGACGGAATCCTACCTGCTCTACGGTCTGGAGTTCGGCTTCGATAAGCCGACCGATCGGGATAACGCCCCGCGCGACTACTCCCTGACGTGGATGAAAAACTTTGCCGATCGCGTTTATCAGGCTCAGGAGAACCGCTATACCATCACCGGCGTCCTCACCGCGCGCTCTGAGCACCAGCTCGATAAAGCGCCATACTTCGTCTATGACACCGTCTTCAGCGACGGGTACAACTGGAACACCATTACCGACAAAGGACAATTCGTCTCTAACGCTGCTGCGATTTCACTGAAGGCGGCGCTGGGAATGTGGGTCCTGTGGAACTCGCCTTATACCGACCGCCTGCTGAATACCATTGAGAATGCCAACGAAGAGGGAAAAGGCTACTACGAAGGGCTGTATGAAAACGGCGACGGGCCGATCAAGGAGTTCACCGCGAACAATAACGGCATCATGCTGGAAGCCCTGCTGTTCAAAAAAGAGGGAAAACTGCTGGCCTTCAATACCGACAACCCGAAAAGCAAGGATTTTGCGCCGTCGCTGTGGGATCAAAAGCTGCTCGATCAGTTTGAAGAGAACAACGCCCTGCGCAGCCGCCCGTTCCTGACAAGCACGCCAGCCGTAAAAAGCTGGTGCGACCGGACCGGTGTCACGCAGCGCACCAAACCCGCCTGCCAGGCCTGTCAGTGCGCGTCATGCAGCGCGGACGAGCCGGTTAAACTGCCTCCGGTGACTGCGCAATGCTTAAAACCATAGCCAGAGGGCTCGCGGGATTACTCCTCGCAGGTGTGGTCATCTTTGCTCTGTTTGGCCATCAGGGGGCTGGCTGGCGTTGGCTAATCAATGGCGGCTGGCACTCCAGCGCGCGTATCGCTGCCCTGACGCCGGAAGAACAGAAATGGGCGGCGATCGCCTGGCGCTATTTCGTCAATAATACCCAGCCGCAAACGGGCCTGGTCAACGGAAACGACAAACAGCCACGCGTCACGCTCTGGCAAATGGGCGATACGCTTATCGCCCTGCTGGCGGCAAAAGAGCTGGGGTTGATTGATGAGGCCGAGTATGACGCCCGCCTGACGCGGCTGATGGGCACTCTCAACCGCCTGATGCTGACCGAGACCCGGACGCCAGGACGGCTCTATTCCAGCCAGACGGCGGCGCCGATCGACTTTGGCGGCAAGCCCGCTAAAAATGGCTGGTCCGCACGCGACATGGCTCGCCTGATGCTCGCCCTGCGCCTCACCGCTGAGCGGGAGCCGCAGTACAGCGAGTATCTGGATAAAATCATTCTGCGCTGGAACTTCTGTCCGGTCATCGATGGTGAAGGTGAACTGTGGTCCTCTTCCCTGCAAAACGGCCAGCCGGTGGTCCGTGAGGAGCTGCGCCTGGGCGAAAGCGAATATGCCGCGACGGCGTTTCATCTGTGGGGGTTTTCCCCGGATAAAGCGTTTACGCCCCCGGCGCACCACGTCATCATCGCCCAGCGGCGGCTTGCCGTGGACGCCCGCGATCCGCGTACCACGTGGCAGCCCTCCCTGATAACTACCCTTCCCTATATGCTGCCGGGCCTGGAGTTTGGCTGGGAGCCGGAAGGCGTTGCGGCCGATCTGCAAAAGCGCCTGCGCAAGCAGGCGGAAAACGTCTGGCTCAGCCAGAAAAGCCGCTGGGAGACCGATAAGATCCTGACGGCCAGAGCGGATTTTTCACTCCCTCAGGCACCCTGGCATATACAGGATACGGTCTGGGGAAATGGCTATGCCTGGAACTCTGTTGGCGATGATGGCCGGGATTACACCCGCTTCGCGCAGGTATCGACAAAAGCGGTTTTTGCGCTGTGGGCCTTGTGGGATACCTCTTATACCGACGTCCTGATGTCGGTCACCGAGCACCTTAACGATCCGCAGAAAGGCTGGTACGAAGGCCGCCTTGAAGCCACGGGCGATACCAACGCCTCCCTCACCCTTTCTACCAATGCCACGGTTCTGGAAGCCCTTTTCTTTAAGCACAACGCCGGGCCGCTGTTTGACGCCCGCCGGTCTAAGAAAGAGAGCTACTTTACGCGCCGTGTAGCAGAGGAATATACGCCAGTCGGACACTGTCTGCCGGGCGAAAACGCCGTAAGGAGGACGCCGTGAAGTTTTACCGCGATCTGTTTGAATCCAGTCTGAACCGCGTCTTTCCGGATAATGACAAAACAGCGTTTTTTCAGACGTTCTATGACGCCTTCGTCCATATGTCACCCGAGACGGAGCAGCATTTTTCTAGCCTGCCGGATCGTGAAGGTCAGCAGACCCTGTTTAAAAGTTTCTTCGCCATGCTTGCGGTAGACGGCGCCCTGATCGTCCCTGATTTTCTCGAGCGTCTGGCGCGGGAGCAAAACGACGACGGCCTGCACCTTCCCCCACGATTTTTCGCGCTCTGGCGCGAAGCGATGTTGAACGCGGTGAGCGAGCGCGATCCGCAGTGCGACGATGAGATCCTGACGGCCTGGGCGATGGCTATCGCGCCCGGGCTGGAATACCTGCGCCGACAGGCAGAACTGCACTACCGCGAGTAGGGAGGATCACGATGAGTTCATTCACGTACGATCTTAACGCGCTGCCGGCCGCCGTCATGATTTATGACTGCGATGAGCGCCTGCAGACCTGGAATGATAACGTGGCCCTTTTTTATCCAGTCATCACCCCCTGGCTGCAGGTGGGTATGCCCCTTGCTGAGCTGGCGGAACGCTTTATCGATGCTGTTTATAACGTCGACCCCGGCCTGCGCCAGACGCTGCGCGAGTCGGTCGTGCGCAACTGTCGGCAGGATAAACACTGTGAGGTGCGGCAAGTTGGCCAGCGGCGGATCTTCGTCCAGCATCAGCGCCTTGCGGACGGCGGTATTGTTAGCCTGCACAGCGATATTACGGAGCTGGATGAGGCGCAGCGCGCGCGCCACCAGCTGCATGACGATTTTTTGCTGACAGCGGAATCCATCCATATTGGGATCTGGGACTGGCAGGTTTCCGGCGACGCGTTACAGGTTAACGACACGCTGCTTGCCATGCTGGGTCAGTCGCGCACACAGTGGCGATATCCGGTTCGTTTTCTGCTCAATCAGATCCACGAGGACGATCGTGCAGCGCTGCGCGAGGCGCTGCACGCTTCGAAGCAGGATCATCGTCCGGTCTTTGAATGTGAAATTCGCGTACATCATCCTACCGAAGGACTGCGCTGGATGCTGCTGTCAGGCCAGGTGGTCACACTCTCCATTGAGGGAAACGCCGAGCGCGTTATTGGCACGCTGCAGGATATTACGCGGCGCAAAGAGGCTGAAATTCAGGCGTTCGCCTCGGCCCTTGAGGCACAAAAAGCCAATGAGGCGAAAAGCGCGTTCCTGGCGAACATGAGTCATGAAATCCGCACCCCGATGAACGGCATTATTGGCATGACCCAGCTGTGTCTTGACACAACTCTCAACGCCGATCAGCGCGATTACCTGACGCTGGTGATGAGTTCTGCCCAGTCTTTGCTGCATATCATCAACGATATTCTCGACTTTTCCCGTATTGAAGCTGGCAAAGTGGAGCTGGAGGCGGAACCAGTCCCTGTCCGCCCCTTTATCCAGTCGCTTATTCGCCCGCATATGCCGGGCGCAAGCGAAAAAGGCATCGAGCTTCTGGTTGATATTGCACCCGATGTTCCCGACGTGCTGCTGGTCGATGGTGCCCGGCTGCGTCAAGTTCTGACCAATCTGCTGGGTAATGCGCTGAAATTTACGCACCAGGGAGAAGTTATCCTGATCGTTGAATCCGGGGATGACCCGAATCACTGGCGTTTTCGGGTGCGCGACAGCGGTATTGGTATCCCGGCTGATAAGCAAAAGGCCATTTTTGAAGCCTTCAGCCAGGCGGATAACTCAACCACCCGCCGCTACGGCGGTACGGGGCTCGGGCTAACCATCTCTTCGCGACTGGTTGCGGCGATGGGCGGCGAGTTGACGGTCACCAGCGAGCCGGGGAAAGGCAGCGAATTTTCGTTCGTTCTGCCGCTTTCAACACAGTGTCTTATCCCTGAGGAACGCCCGCGTAGCCAGCGCTTTAACGGGGAACCCGTGCTGGTGGTTGATGACAACGAAACCAACCTTCGTCTGCTGGCCGCCATGCTGAGCCAGATGGGGCTAAAACCCACCTGCGTCAACAACGCCAGCGAGGCCATCAACCGGGTTAAAGCGAGTGCCTGGCCGCTGATCCTGCTGGATGCGCAGATGCCGGATATGGACGGCGTGTCTCTGGCCCTTGAGCTTTCGGTTCTGCCGCAGATTTCTGAAAGCCATATCATCATGCTGAGCTCCATGAGCCGACATTTTGACATCAATATGCTGAAGCGGATAGGCATCAAAAACTATCTGCATAAGCCTATCGCCCAGGACGAGCTGCATCAGGCGATTGCCGCGGCGTTTGAACGTGC
The DNA here is from genome assembly GCF_056856775.1 of Enterobacter sp. QK-SA4. NCBI lineage: Bacteria > Pseudomonadati > Pseudomonadota > Gammaproteobacteria > Enterobacterales > Enterobacteriaceae > Enterobacter > Enterobacter sp. QK-SA4. Next base: position 2,295,076 of record NZ_JBXFXH010000007.1, on the reverse strand, counting down.
GCCGAAGACCGTGGGGGAAACCGCGCCCGCCCCCGTCGCCGCCCCGGGCATTACGGTGCTGCGGATCCTGCTGGCTGAAGATAATCTGGTTAATCAGAAAGTTGCAGCGCGCCTGCTGGAACGCCTCGGCCATACCTGTCAGATCGTCGACAACGGCGTCGCGCTGCTTGAACGCTGGCGCACGGGCGTGTGGGACGTTCTGCTGATCGATCTTCAGATGCCCGAGATGGACGGCGAGACCGCCATTCGCCTGCTTCGCGAGGAGGAACGCTCCCGGCCCGGACCGGCTCAGCCTGCCGTCGCCATGACCGCACACGCCATGCAGGGGGATAAGGAGCGCTGCCTTAATATGGGCTTCGACGGCTACATTGCCAAACCCATCAGCCAGGAGCGCCTCGCTGAAGAGATTGCTCGCGTGCTCGAGCGTCATGATGATTCCTCCGTTTTTCCTGATGAAGCACGCCTGCTGAAACAGTGCGCTGACGACCCTGTCCTTGTACAGGAGCTGCTGGCCCTGTTTGGCGAAGGGCTGGAGGAGGCCATAAGAGCGATCGCCCTGGCTATCGACAACGATGACCGCGAAGCGCTGCGCCGCGCGGCCCACAAGCTGCGCGGAGAAGCCGTCACGCTGGATTTCGGGCTGCTCGCCCGTCAGCTGCAGGCGCTGGAGAACGAGGCGCACACGCAGGACAGGCAACAGCTTGCGACGCTAAACCGGCGTCTTCAAATGGAATCGCAGCGCCTGATGGCGTGGCTCAACGCGCGAGGGGTAAACGAACCATGACCCGTAGCTGCGCGCTGCTCTTTGCGCTGTTTATTCCACCGCTGGCGGCGAACCCGACACCGGTCAGCTGGTCACTTGCTGGCACCTGGCGGGTTCAGGATGCCAACGACGGCACGCCTCCTACCGCGTCAGGCTGGCGCGGGCTGAAAGTCCCTGCCAACTGGTACAGCGCGGGGTACGATCGTCAGGGCGCGCTGTGGTATAAGCACGCCTTTACGCTACCCCTTCAACCGCCCGACGTGATGAGCACCCTGGTGTTTGACGGCGTCGATTACCTTGCCGATGTGACGCTGAACGGCCAGCCGCTGGGCAAGCACGAGGGCTATTTTCAGCGCTTTTCGCTGGACGCCAGCGCCGCGTTACAACGTCACAACCAGTTAGTGGTTCGGGTGGATAGCCCTTACGAAGATCCGCACAAGGTCTGGCCGTTGCATAAAACGGTCATGAAGGGGATTCTTAATCAGCATGACACGCGTCCCGGCGGCGCCTGGTCGCCGGAAGGACAGGACGCCAACTCTGGCGGCATTTGGGCTCCGGTCAGGCTGCATCTGAGCCGGGGCGCCACCCTGGATGAAATCATCCTTCGGCCTGACTGGTCGCAGGGGCTGAAAAGGCCTGAACTGAAGGCTGAGATTCGCTATCGCGCGCTCGGTCAGGGCCCGGCAACCGCGCGGCTCACCGCCACACCTGCCAATTTCAACGGTAAGCGCTTCCAGGCAGATTTTCCGGTTAACCTGGAAAACGGCGCCCATTCCGCGCGTGTCACGCTGCCCATGCCTGCGGCAAAACTGTGGTGGCCGGTCGGCACCGGGAAACCCCATCTGTATACGGTTCGCGTCTCATTACGGGATGAAAAAGGGTTAATGGATACGGCGGTCACCCGCACCGGGCTGCGCAAGATCGTTGAGCAGCCAGACAACAAAGGCTGGCTCATTAACGACAGGCGCCTTTTTGTTAAGGGCAGCAATTACATCGGTTCTCCCTGGCTCGGCACCATGACGCGAGAAAAATATCGTCGCGATCTTCGTCTGGCAGAAGCCATGAATGCCAACGCCATTCGCGTGCACGGACACGTTGCCGGGCGCGCGCTGTATGACGTTGCCGATGAGATGGGAATGATGATCTGGCAGGATGTTCCGCTGCAGTGGGGCTATGACAGCAGCGACGCCTTTACCAAAAATGCGGTTCGACAGACGCGGGAGATGATCGAACAGTTTGGCAACTCACCCGCCATCATCGTCTGGGGCGGCCATAACGAACCGCCCTGGAATTCGCCGTGGATGGAAAAACGCTTCCCGGACTGGAACAAAAACCTCAACCGCGAGCTCACGCAGCGGGTAGCGGATACGCTTGCCGAAGATACCTCCCGCATCGTGCATCGCTTTTCCGCCGTTGAGGAGCACTACTGGGCGGGCTGGTATTTCGGTAGCGTACGTGACCTGCTGACGCCAGCTAAAACGGGGATCATTACCGAGTTTGGCGCGCAGGCGCTGCCCCGCTTGTCAACGCTAAAAACCATCATCCCGGCTGCGCATCTCTGGCCAAAAACCACCGCCGCTGATGATCCCGGCTGGAGCGTCTGGAAATACCATAACTTTCAGCCCTTCCAGACGTTTAAATTTGCCGGTATCCCGCGCGGAAACAACATTCAGGAAATGATCCGCAATACCCAGGCGTATCAGGCGCGGCTCGTCGCCACGGCTGCCGAGAGCTACCGCCGACAGCGCTACCAGCCGGTGACGGCCCTGTTTCACTTTATGTTTGTCGAGACCTGGCCCTCCATTAACTGGGGCGTGGTGGACTATCTCCGTAAGCCTAAAGCCGGTTTTTACGCGTTAAAACGCGCATACCAGCCGGTTCTGCCTTCTATTGAACCGGTCACCCCGCAGTGGAAATCCGGCACGGCGGCGACCGTGCGTCTCTGGGCCATCAACGACACCTGGAAACCGTGCAGCGAGTGCCGTCTGTCGTGGCGTATCACCCAGCGCGATAAGGTGCTGGCAAAGGGCATGATGACGATGACGATCCCAGCAGATTCGGGAAAGATGGTCAAAAAGCTGACGGCCACGCCCGTGGGTCAGGATGAGGTATCGATCGGGTTTACGATTGAAAACAGGGCGGGAAAAAGTGTTGGTGAAAATCAGCGCACGGAGTCCGTCATAAAATGAGCGAGAGAAAAGGAAAATTGCCGCTTCCCCTGCTTTCTTGTACCCTTTCAGGGGTTACCCCAATCCCCTAAAAATCGAGACATCCGGACACCTATGACTGCACATATTTCCAAAGATCCTTTGCATGGCGTAACGCTGGAGATGATGGTCAATGCCCTGGTGGCAAAATATGGCTGGAGCGAACTGGGCGACCGAATCAAAATTAACTGTTTCAGAAAAGATCCCAGCGTTAAATCGAGCCTGAAATTTCTGCGCCGCACCCCGTGGGCGCGCGCGGAAGTGGAAGCCCTGTATCTGGACTCCCTCAACGATGAGGTAAGCACAGAACAGGCGGAGCCCGCCTTTAATCCCTGGGCCAACAGTCGGATTATCAAGAGCTAATACGCAAATGACGCGACACGTAAAACGGATTGGTGCGCTGGCTGCCTGCGCGCTTTTACTTGTGAGCTGCTCCTCAAAACCACCCAAATCACTGGTTACCCCTCTCCCCACCGCGAGCAAACCGACGCAGCAGGCAAACGAGCCGATGCGCGGGATCTGGCTGGCAACCGTCTCTCGTCTCGACTGGCCGCCAGTAGCCTCGGTGAACGGCCGCAGCGCCGATCAGCGCATCGCGATGCAGAAGCAGGCGCTGATAAGCAAGCTCGACAACCTTAAGCACCTCGGTATTAACACTGTGTTTTTCCAGGTGAAGCCGGACAGCACGGCCCTCTGGTCATCAAAAATTTTGCCGTGGTCGGATATGCTGACGGGCAACATCGGCGAATATCCGGGATACGATCCGCTGCAGTTTATGCTGGATGAAGCGCACAAGCGCGGCATGAAGGTCCATGCCTGGTTCAACCCGTACCGCGTGTCGACCAACACCAAACCGTCAACCATCGCCGCCCTGAACCGGACTTCCTATCAGACTCCGTCCAGCGTCTATGTCCAGCACCCTGAGTGGGTGCGCATCTCGGGTGACCGCTTTGTTCTCGACCCCGGCATTCCGGAAGTGCGCGACTGGATAACCAAAGTGGTGACCGAAGTGGTGGCGAATTACGCGGTAGACGGCGTGCAGTTCGATGATTACTTTTACGCCGAATCTCCGGGGTCCGCGCTCAATGATTCGCAGACCTGGCGGCAATACGGCCAGGGATTTGCCTCAAAGGCCGACTGGCGTAGACACAACACGCAGCAGCTGATCGTCCAGGTTTCCCGCGCGATTAAACAGACTAAGCCCGACGTTGAGTTTGGCGTCAGCCCGGCGGGCGTGTGGCGTAACCGCTCCTTTGACCCGGCAGGCTCGGACACCCGCGGCGCCGCGGCCTACGATGAATCCTACGCCGATACGCGTCAGTGGGTTCAGCAGGGCCTGCTCGACTACATCGCTCCGCAGATTTACTGGCCCTTCTCCCGGGATGCCGCGCGCTACGACGTGCTGACCAAATGGTGGGCCGACGTCGTTAAGCCGACCCACACTCGCCTGTATATCGGCATTGCGTTCTACAAGGTGGGCGAGCCGTCGAGAAACGAGCCGGACTGGACGGTTCAGGGCGGCGTGCCGGAGCTGAAAAAACAGCTCGATCTCAACGATTCGCTGCCCAACGTGAACGGCACCATCCTGTTCCGGGAAGATTACCTGAGCCAGCCGCAGACGCAGCAGGCGGTGAACTACCTGAAAGGACGCTGGGGAAGCTAAATGCCATCAGGCAGAAACGCCCCGTTTCTGCCTGTTTTTTTACGGCTTCGGCCCGAACATCGCCTCAAGCTGCTGCGCGTCCGGCATACCGACCACCTGCTGCAGCTCATTTTCCGCATTCAGATAGTAAATGGCCGGCGTGGCGTTAGCGCCCAGGCTGTCCATCAGCGTCTGGTGCTTCTGCAGGATCTCAACCGTCTCACGGGAAGCCTCGCCCTCTGGCTTCGGTAATTTTTTCCCACCGGAAAGCTCGTATTCGCGCCACGCCGAAACCGGATCTTTCGCATTCAGAATCGCCGAGGCGTTACGCCCGCTGTTGGGGTTGAGAAACGCCACCAGCAGCGTGTTGAGCTGCACCTCGCCCGCCTTCACCCACGGCTGCGCTTCGGCCCAGAACTGCTTGCAGTACGGACAGAACGGATCGGCGAAAACAAAGACTTTACGCGGGGCGTTATCCGCCCCTTCCTTCAGGGGATGCGCCGCGTTGAGGTTCTTCCACATCTCGCGGCCCATCGGGGCGTAGATCTCTTTCTGGAAATAGCCTTCGCTGAGGTTTTTTCCTTTATCATCGTACAGATAGCCTGAAATGACGTGCTTGCCGTCCGGGGTTAAAAAGAGCGTCACGCCCATGTCCTGATACTGCCCCAGCCAGGCGGGCGCGCCGCCGGGCGCATCCAGCTTCTTGATGATTTTAATGTTCTGCTGCTCGCCGAAGTGCTTCACCACGTCCGGTATGGCTTCAGCGGCCTGCACCAGCCCTGACGTCGCCAGCGCTGAAAGTAACAGTAATTTTTTCATTTCCCTCTCCGGTTTGTCGGGGGCATTCCGCCCCCTTCAGGTTAGCGGTTTTTCAGTGCGTCACTGACCATTTCGTCGAACTGTTCAAACGGCACCCAGCCGGGCAACAGTTCCTCGCCGATGAGCGTGGCGGGCGTGCCCTGGATCCCCATTTTTTCCGCGACGATCAGGCTGCGCTTGATCGTCATCAGGCTCTCGTCATCCGGCGCGGTGACGCTCACGCCCGCCCGCTTTTGCGCCTCCTGAATGCTGGCGTCATCGTGGTACCCCTTTTTCGCCATCAGAGTGTGGTTCAGCTTCATAAACTGCTCAGGATGCGCACGCCAGAGGGTTAACGCGTCTCGTGCGGCGGTCAGCGAACTTTCCGAGCGGAAAGGTAAAAACTTAAAGACCACCGCCACGTCCGGGTGTTTTTCGACAATCTTCTCCAGGTACGGATCGAATTTTTTACAGTACGGGCAGTTGTAGTCGGTAAACACCACCAGGGTGAGCTTTGGGTTTTTCGCGCCGATGCGCGGGGAGTTCGGATCGTTAAACAGGAAATCAGCGATCATCTTCTGCGCACGCTGCTCCTGGTCCGGCGTCAGCGGCTGGGCAGCGAACACCTGAACCGGGGCCAGCAGGAGCAGAAGCGTAATAAGGATTTTTTTCATAACACAGTTAGCCTTTTGCGTTGTTCAGGGTGGTGATGAGGGTGCGCTTGTCCAGCAGCGGCGAGAGGATTTCGCCGTCAGACAGGCCGGGGCCATACACCGCGTTAAACGGAATAGCGTAACGGTTTCGCTTCGCCAGAAAATCCGCGATAAACGCGGACGGCTGGCTCCAGTCTCCGCGCAGGGCCACCACGTCCGGCTGGCGCAGCGCGGCAATGACGTCCGGCTGATTCAGCACCCGATGCTCGTTAACTTTGCAGGTCACGCACCAGTCCGCCGAGATATCCACAAACACCCGCTTCCCCTGCGCCAGCGCCTGCTGGATGGCCTCCTCGCTGAGCGGCTGCCACGGGATGGACTGAGCGGCATTCTGCGCCGGAGCGTCAGGCGGCGCGTTAAGCAGGCCGCGCGCCTGATACCCGCCGAGCGCCGACAGCGCGATAATCACGAGCCAGAACAGCGGTGAGGATTTTCGCCCCTTCAGGGCTAACAGCGCGAGCGCGACGGCGATGAGCACCAGCATCACAATCTGGCTGACCGCCTCGCCCAGATGCACGCTTAACAATGTCGCCAGCCACAGGCTGGAGGCGAGCATCATCAGGCCCAGAACGACTTTTAGCGTATTCATCCAGCGGCCGGGTTTCGGCAGCAGCATGGCCGTTTTCGGCACCAGAGCGACAAACAGCCACGGCAGGCTCATGCCCACGCCGAGCATCAGGAAGATCAGCCACAGGGAGTGCAGCGGTGCGCCAAGGGCAAAGGCGACCGCCGTACCGAGGAACGGCGCGGAGCACGGCGTCGCCAGCAGCGTGGCGAACATCCCTTCGCAGAAGCTGCCGCCAATCCCCGCGCCACCTGCCGTAGCCAACCGTCCCGTAGCGGCGGAAGGCAGCAGCATCTCAAACACGCCAAACAGGTTCAGCGCAAACAGGAAGGTGACGGCGACCATCAGGCCGATAAACCACGGGTTCTGGAACTGAATGCCCCACCCCAGCGACGCCCCGGCCAGCTTCAGCGCGGTCACCATTCCCGCCAGCAGCATAAAGGAGGTGAGGATCCCGGCGCTGGTGGCCAGAAAGCGCAGCCTGATGGCGCGCCTGTCCGATCCCGCCTGCAGGATGCTGTTAAGCTTCATCCCCATGACCGGCAGCACGCAGGGCATCAGGTTGAGGATCAGCCCGCCCAGCAGCGCAAAGAGCACCATTTTGCCCGTCCCTTCAGGCGCAGAGGGCGCTACGGGCGTCGCGCCAACGCTCATGGTGGTTTGCTGCGCGTGACCGCCACTGGTCAGCACAAACGACAGCCTCTTGCCCTCCAGCGAGGCGGGCTTGTCTCCCCATTCGTCGGTCACGGGTACCGTCACCCGAAGCGTATTGCCGTCGTGTTTGATGACCGGCTCGCCGGGAAGAATGTCACCCTCCAGCGGGTCAAAGTAGATCCCCGGGTTATCCCACTTCCCGTCCGTCGTGCCGGTAATCACCAGCTTGTCGCCAGCGAGCCAGGCGGAGAGATCCGCGGATACGCCTGACGTACCGGGCACGGCACGCATCGCCTGCGCGAACTCGCTGCGGAAGCCCTCGTCCACCGGCCGGGTAAAATCGAGATGCAGCGGGTAGTCCGTCAGCAGGCAGACGTTACTGCACGTCGAGAGCGTGAGCGTCCCGTCGAGCGTGTCGCCCTTAACCCCGTCGAGCGTAATCGGGATAGCGACCTTATCGTGATAGCCCTGCGTGGTCATGCCGGAGATATCGAAGCGCGACGGAACCGGCCAGGACCAGCTATCCGTTACGCCTTCCGGCCAGCTGATTTTTGGCGCGACGCCGCCCTCGCCCGGCGATCGCCAGTAGGTTTTCCAGCCGGGCTTTAGCTCAACGGTGAGCAGGCCTTTAACGTGCGTTTGCTCCCTCTCCGCCTGAAAGCGGATGCGGGCGTGATCGTTTTGTGGGGAAACCTGCCAGCCGGTGTCTGCCGCATGGACAATGCCGATGCAGGACAGCCACAGGAAGACGAATCCCCTGAAGAGGTTAACCATGTTTTACTCCGTGAACAGTGAAAATTATCGTGTGAGGACGATGATTTTCATTCACGGAAAACGCAGTTTTTCAGGTGTATTCGGGGAGGCGGTGCCTGAACGGGCTGTTCTGCGGGAGCCAATGCCCGCCCTTGCGTAAACAGCTGCAGCAGCGCGAAGAAGATAATAATGGCCGGTAGCGCGCCGTCGAAGAACAGCGGCTGGGCGCAAAGCAGCGAGTGTGCGCCAAGTTGGCAAGGCGACAGGCCGGGCTGTTCGGTGCTGCTGCTTTGAGCCGGGGCATCTGCACTCAGTGAAATTTGCGGATCCAGTCCCTGTAAAAAATGGTTGAGCATCACCGCACGCTGCACGAGGCAAAGCGCCATCGCTAGACAGGTGACGATCAAAAGCCATTTTCCGAGGAGCTGACGGTTGCGCATAACGTTCCAGAGTGACAAGACGCCCCGATCATAAACGATAGTGATGAATCTACAAGTGCCGGAAGTGTAAGGTTTTGTCTGTCGCCGCTATTCGCCCGTCAGCGCGTCATAGACGTCCCGCAGCCGCGTGCGCAGAAACAGCACCGCCTTGTGCTTGCGGGATAACAGCGCCTGCTCGCTGGCGCCCGTCTCCTCTGCCAGCATTTTAATGCTGTAGCCGTGGAGTTCGGTCTTTTCAAACACCTCGCGCTGCGGCGGCGGGAGTTCAGACAGCGCCTGCCCAAGCTCTTCCCACAGCAGCGTCTTGAGGTACTCCTCTTCCGGCGTGTGCGGTACGCCGAACAGGGTTTCGGCCAGCTCGTCTTCCGGGAAACCGTCGTCGTCTTCGCCCGTAAAATAACCGGAGAGCGACACCTCACGCTTTTTACGCGCCCGGTCGGTCATCTCGTTACGCGCCGCGCGGAACAGCCAGGCGGCGACGTTTTCGACCGGCTGCTCCACTTTCATCAGCTGATAGGTGACTTCCTGCAAAATGTCGTCGGCATCATCGCGAACGGAGGTCCGTCCGCGAATGAAGGCTGTCAGCCGGGCGCGGCAGGCATTGAGCGCCGACATCAGCATGGATCCGCCCGCCTCCCCGGCTTTCATTTCGCTCACTCTGCTTCCGGCGCTTTTGGCGTGGCGTCGTCGCGCTTATCGTCACGATGACCGTGCCAGCCGCAGTGGCCGCGACCGTGGCGACCAAACCCTTCGCGGCGCTGCTGAATAAACGCCTCGCGCTGTTCGGGCGTCATGTTCATCCAGCGCTCGTGCATGCGGCGGTGCGCGCCAAACATCCCCGGGCGGAAACCTAACCCGCCAAACAGAATGCGGCTCAGCACCAGAATGCCCAGCGCCTGCCAGAAGCCAATAGCCTTAACGCCGAGAATGGTCGGGAGCAAGGCGTTCCACAGGGTCATCACCACCAGGCCGAGCACGATGAAAATCACCGCGCCGATGACTAAACCCTTACCCATACGGTGGCGACCGAATCCGCGCCCGTGACCTCTGCCGTGCAGTTCAAAATCTCTCATGGTGTTTACCTCGTGTGCAGTAACTGATTATGGCATGTGATGAGGTAGACGGATGTGGGAGGGAAATATTGCTGTAGAAATTCAAATTTGCATGTATACGTAATGTGAAAATCATGCGCGATACTCATAACTGAATGATATTTATAACGTTATTGATGATAAATTATAACCATTAGCAATCTATATTTTTGTGAAGCAATGAAAAACTTAATCAATGGTCATGAATACGTCAGGATAAGTTCCCGCCATGGGATTATAAAAGCCAACAGATATCTTTGGTAGATTTAAATAACATAGTAAAATAAAAAAATATGGTATCAAGCATATTCAACCAAATGATGTAAGTAAAAACACCGCATAAATATGAATATCAAATAGCATATAACTTTATCACCGATAAATTTTACTAAGATGCTCCCTCAAATAATATAGGTTCTGATACTCCAAGTTAAATTCAAAGTTAATTAAACCTAAACATACATTGCAATGTACATGACATAAAATAATAACTCCAAAGGCCGCCCATGATTTCATCAAACAAAAACCACATTTTTATCTATAAACAATATATGACCGAGAAAAAATCTCATTGTAGATAATGACATTTTTTGTATTTTTTACCTGATCCACATGGACAGAGCTCATTTCGCCCCACTTTGTTATCACGATCGTTCGGAGTAACAGGTCTATAACTATCATAATTATTACTTATAAAGCTATCAAGTATTTTATCCTCTCGCATTAACTTCTGCGCAAGCAATCTTTTTTCCCTGTTCAGTTTCTCACTAAAATCAAATGCAATTATATCTTCCGATCGTCCCTCAGAATATTTAGTTTCTGTGGCAATAACTATTAACTTCTTGATTTCACGATATTTATACTGAGCCACTAAAGAATAGGAATGAATATAATCGACCCGTTCTTGTCTATATTCTTCATAACTCTGACCATTTGTTCGAGGGATAAATAAAAAGAGAAAAAACTTCCCTTTATTATCTATAGACTCCACTATCCTAGCGCTACGGCGCCCCGATGGCACCTGTTTGATTTTTTCAATAAAATTCTTCGATAGCATATATCGAGAAGCTCGCCCTTCAGAAGCTAATTCTCGCAAAGCCATTTCATGCGAATGGAAATCATTTTCCTGACCCAGACCAACATTTGCTTCTAAGATACATGATGAAAAACTTTGGATTAATCTATCCCAAAAAAAACTACCTTTATGAAAAGCATTATTTAACTCAGCAATCTCAGAGCATATATATTCATTCCACATATATTCATGTATGACGAACTTGTTACCTGTTTTTTTTACAGAGTCATTAATTAACTTTTCATTATTTAGCAGATAAAGAGCCAAAGTCGATTCCTCCCCCCCACTGCCAGCTAAGCCTTCAAGTCTAATAGCTTTTTCTTTCTCCGATAAGTATTTGACGAAATCTGTAATCGTGGTAACATGTTCAAATATCAAACTAAGATTTTCTTCATCAAAAACATGAACAAAAGTCTTCTTAGGATAAAGGTCTCCAATGACGAAAGGCTTAGTTAAACACTCATTCGCATCCAAAAAAAATTCATTCATTAAAGAACCTGAACTTCCTGGCTCATAAGAGTCATAATATTTCCTAGCTGACTCACCAGTATTCCCAGTAATAGCCACTAAAAAAAACCTCATGTCATTTGTTAATTTGACGGGAAAGGCTATTTTACATTCTTTATCTACATACAATCTTTCAGGGAAATTCTTGATGAATTTTTCTGCGCCAAAAAGTTGCTTACATGAATCTAATACAGAACTTTTAAACCATCGCCCCCAAGCGACCTTGACATCCACTCTATCATTAAAGAAATTGTTCTTATCAGAAAAAATAACCACATTATTTTCAAACACGACTAATAAATCACAAACTTCTTTCCCTATCCTTTGTTTATTAATGCCTTCATCGCTATAAATGTTTGGATAAGACCAAAGATCAAGAAAGGTTTGACTCGCAATTTTTATTAATTTAGCCTCTGAATTGTTTGCACCTTCACTTTTTATTATTTTACTTAACATAACGCCCCTCATTTAAGAAATATAATATTAGAAATTAATATTAAAAAAACTGCAATCATTTAATTGAAAACTAAACACAAACTAAGGCATTCTATTTATAGACGAATTAAATCATTGTGTTCCACTAGGTGGAATCCAACCTTACAGGTTGTTATGTCGACTAAGGCTCACAAGCTATTACGTTTTTCATGGGATTTCAAGCCATAAAATACTAACTATATCAGACACTATTAAGGCTCCTTCAGGAGCCTTCTACCATCAATTAAGCCTGCACCGGCAAACTAAAACTCGAAATACTCCGCGAAAGCTGCTGCGCCTGCTCTTCCAGCGATGCCGCTGCCGCAGCGGACTGCTGCACCAGCGCGGCGTTCTGCTGGGTGACGCCGTCCATCTCGGTCACCGCCTGGCCGACCTGGCTGATCCCGCGGCTCTGCTCTTCGGAGGCGACGGAGATCTGCTCCATCAGCGTATTCACTTTATTCACTGACGAAATAATCGAGTCAATCACCTCGCCCGAGCGGCTCACCAGCTCCGCACCGTTTTTCACGCTGGAAACCGACTGCGCAATCAGGCTCTCGATGTCCTTAGCCGCCACCGCGCTTTTGTGCGCCAGGGTGCGTACCTCGCTGGCCACGACCGCAAAGCCGCGTCCCTGCGTACCGGCGCGCGCCGCTTCAACGGCCGCGTTCAGCGCCAGAATGTTGGTCTGGAAGGCGATGCTGTTAATCACGCTGGTAATGTCTTCGATGCACTTCGAGTTCGCCGCGATGGTGTTCATCGTGTCGATCACTTCACGGGTCACCGCTTCACCGGTGTGGGCATTTTTCACCGCGTCCTGCACCAGTTTCCCGGCCTGATAAACGTTGTCGGTATTGTTCGCCACCGTCGCGCTCAGCTCTTCCATGCTCGCTGCCGTCTGGGTCAACGCGGAAGCCTGCTGTTCGGTACGTGACGCCAGGTCGATATTCCCGGAGGCAATCTCCTGCGCTGCGTGCGTTACGGTATGGCTCGCATCGCGCACCTGGGCGATGGTCGCCAGCAGCGCCTGACGCATCTGCTCCATTGAGCTCATAAGATGATCGATTTCGTTATGTGCGCTCCCCTTGACCGGTACCGGAACGTCCAGCTTGCCCGCCGCAATCTGGCTGCAGTGCTCGCGCGCCAGGTTTACCGGCGCAAAGACAAAGCGCTTCATCAGCAGGCTGACGGCGACAATCACCACCACAAACAGGCTGGCGATAGCGGCAATGATCGCCAGGCCGGAGACGAAATTGCTGCTCGCATCCTCGTTCAGGCTTTTGGCGTATTTCTGGTGGACGGAAAGGACCTGGTCGAGAACGATCTCGTACTGGCGGTCGAGGCGGGAGACTTCCGGGATCAGCGCGTTAAATTTGGCCACATCGTGCGCCTCGGCGGCATCGATCAGCGGCGCCAGCCCCTGGTTGCGGTAGTTTTGCCAGGCGTCCTGATAGGCAGTCACCAGCGGCGCTTCATCCGTCAGACGCGGCGAAGCCATAAAGGCCGCAAAGGCGTGGTCCGCTTTGGTCAGCGCCTCTTTCACGGCGGTTAGCTTTGCAGCCCCGTCTGCCGAGTTGCCCGCTTCCACCATCTTCACATACTCCATCACCCGCACGCGCAGCGTACGGCTGTGGTTGATGGGGTCAATAATAGACAGCACAACCTGGATTTCTTTATTGACGTTATCCAGGGAATTATTACTTTTTATGATGAGGCCAACGCTGGTGACAATGCTGACAACAAAGAAGAAAAGCAGCGAGAACAGGACGATCAGGGACGACTTTTTCAACGACATAAACCAATACCTCAAGGAGAATTATTCCTTATGGTTATCGGCCATTCCAAAACTTAAATTAATTAAAGTTATTGAAGTATCGAACCGGGCTATTTCGCTGGCTTATAGCGTCGCTGCAGGGTGGCATTGAGCTTGCGCTGCAACGGCTGCGGCGTCTCCCCTTCGATCAATTTGCTAATCAAATCAAAGCAGTGCCACGCCAGCTGGCGGTTATCCTGACGAATAGTATCCACCGGGATCGTCAGCGAATCGTAGAGATAGTGATCGTCAAAACTGGCTAATCTGATATCACTTTGCAACAGGTTGTGCTGGCCCATATAGCGCAGCACCCCTTCCAGCAGCCCGCAGGCGGCGGCGAACAGCGCTTTCGGCGGACGCCCCAGACGGGCGCAGAGTTCAGCAAACATCTCGTAACCGGAGCTCGGGTGATAGTTGCCGTGAATGATCCACTCCGGGCGCAGCTCCACGCCGGCCTCTCGCAGACCTTGCTTAAACCCTTCCAGACGATCGCGCGTCGGAGAAAGGCGCGGCTGGCCGCCGAGAAAATAGAATTCATCAGGATGCTGGCGCGCAATGTCGGCCACCAGTTCCGCCGTCGGGGTAATGGAGTCGGTGATCACCAGCGGCAGCGCGCTGTCGTTGATGTGGCGGTCAAACAGGACAACGGGCAGCTGCTCGCTCAGCTTGTGGTAGTCCGCATCGTTAAGCATGCTGGAGGCCACAATCAGTCCGTCAACCTGACGCGCCACCATGTTGTTCACCACCACCGTCTCCTGCCCCGGGTTTTCATCGCTGCAGGAGATCAGCAGCTGAACCCCCGCCTCGCGGCACAGCGTTTCCAGCTCGTGAGAAAACACGGCAAAACCGTAGTTGGTGATCTCCGGAACCACCAGACCAATGGTGTGGCTGCGGTTATCGCGCAGCGACCGGGCGTGAATGCTGGGCTGATAGTGGTGCTCTTTTGCAATCGCCAGCACGCGCTCGCGCGTCTCTTCCGCCACGCGAAGCTCTTTGCTGCGCCCGTTGAGGACCAGGCTGGCGGTGGCTTTTGACACGCCCGCCAGCTCCGCGATGTCTTTAATGGTGACGCGTTTTGTTTTTCTCACAACGACTTAGATCCGGCTGCCAAAACCCTCATTCTATCATGCAGGCGCGCAGCGACCAGTAGCGTAATGTGATATCGGACGCACCTTCGAATCGCACCCGGGCCGGATGGTCAGGAAAATAGCGGCTGCTCATCACCCCTTCACCGTGATTGATGAAGATTTCAACGCTGGAGCGGTCGCAGAGAACGCATAAATGAGTGACGTCGCCCTGCCAGTAGCGGGTCAACGTTTCACCGGTTTTCAGACTCGCGCGTTCAAGACGTATACCCTGCTCATCGACCATGAGACGCAGCGCGCCGCCAAAATCGACGTTCACCTGCGCTGCGCTCAGCTCGAACTCCAGGCGCGTCGCGTCCAGGTCCGGTGCCTCGCTGGCGCGCCCCTGCCAGCGCTGTTCATCTTCACGCAGCGCAGTCAGCTCGCGAGCCGGGGTCTGCCAGAGCCTGCCGTCGCGATAGCGTAATTCACGCGGGCAGGTCATCTGGTGCATCCAGCCGTGTGTCCGGGTTGGCTGAAGCATCTCTTCCCCGTCCGGTACGCCCATCCAGCCGATCAGAATGCGTCGTCCGTCCTCCGCCAGGGTCGTTTGGGGTGCGTAAAACTCAAAGCCCGCGTCCAGCTCGTGCAGCTCGCCGTGATCGAATGCGGCGTTTTCATAGTCAAACGCCCCGCTCATCCAGGTAGCCGGATAGGTGTTGAGATAGCGATGCGGCTCGCGCGCCAGCCCCTGCGGACAGCTGATCAGGACGTGCGTTCCGTCGAGCGCGAACAGGTCCGGACACTCCCACATATACCCCGCATCCGTCAGGCCGTTGACCCCGTGACCGGCGATTTCCCCGCAGGACGCCCAGGCGTGCAAATCGGCTGATTTAAACAGCAGCACCTTGCCGCGCTTTTGCACATCCTGCGCGCCGAGCACCATGTACCACTCCCCGTCGTGCTGCCACACCTTCGGGTCGCGCACGTGGCCGGTGTAGCCTTCCGGCAGCGCCAGCACCGGCCCCAGCTTCTTAAAGGTCCCGTCCGGCTGTTCCACGGCGAGGCACTGCCAGGCCGTGCGGCTGCCGTCATCGAACTTGACGTTGCCGGTGTAGCACAGGGTCAGAACGCCGTGATTGTCCACGGCGCTACCGGAGTAGCAGCCGTTGCGGTCATACTCTTCATCCGGCATCAGCGCCAGCGGCTCATGCTGCCAGTGCACCAGGTCCGCAGAGCTCCAGTGCCCCCAGCATTTAAACCGATGCTCGCAGTCCAGCGGGTTCCACTGATAGAACAGGTGGTAGCGCCCGGCAAACCAGATGAACCCGTTGGGATCGTTCATCAGCCCCGTCACCGGCGCGGGGTGCCACTGCGGATAGTGGCTATCCGCCAGCGCCCGCGGCTGACCTTTCATAACGGCCTGCAGGATCGCAGGCCAGCGGGAAGGTAACGTCATTATTCAGAGTCCGTTTTATATTTCAGCAGCAGTGAGACGGTAAACGCCACGCCGAAGGCAATCACCATACCGATAATATAGTTGAGCAGCGAGCTGGCCTGCACGATGGCCATGCCCGGAATAGCGGTCAACCCAACGGCGGTCATGTAAACATGAACAGATACCACCCAGGCCCCGCCCACCGCGCCGCCGATCAGCGCGGCGATAAACGGTTTCACGAAGCGCAGGTTGATACCAAAAATAGCCGCTTCGGTGATGCCCAGCATCGCAGAAAACGCCGACGGTAAGGTAATGGCTTTAATTTTGGCATCTTTGGTTTTGAACCACACCGCCAGACAGGCGCCGCCCTGCGCCACGTTCGCCATGGCCCAGATCGGCAGCAGGAAGTTCACGCCAATCGACGGGTTGCCCAGCAGACCGGCTTCAATCGCGTGGAAGCTGTGGTGAATACCGGTGATCACAATCACCGAGTAAAGCCCACCGAACAGCAGCCCGGCCAGCCAGCCCGCGTGTTCAATTAACGTGCTCAGGATAAAGGAGATGCCGTCGCCCAGGGCGCGCCCCGCCGGGCCGATAATCAGCAAGGCGATAAAGCCGGAGATAACGACGGTGAGGAACGGCGTCAGGATCAGATCTAACGCGTCCGGGATCGCGCGGCGCAGATTTTTCTCCACGATGCTCATAAACCAGACGGCCAGCAGCACCGGGAACACCGTGCCCTGATAGCCAATCATCGCGATCTCAAGGCCGAAGAAGTTCATGGTGTGGAATCCGGAGGCCACGCCCCAGGCGTTGGTCAGCGCCGGGTGGGTCAGAATGCCGCCCAGCGTCGCGCCGAGATACGGGTTACCGCCAAATTCCCGCGCGGCGGTAAAGCCGATCAGAATAGGCAGAATGATAAACGCCGCGGAGCTGCACATGTCAAGCATGATGTAGAGAGCGTTATCCGCATTGACCCAGCCGTAGGTTTTCACCATGCCGAGCAGGCCCATCAGCAGGCCGGAGGCCACAATCGCGGGAATGATCGGGACAAAGATGTTGGAGAGCAGACGGGCAATGCGCTGGAACGGGTTCAGCTTGCGCGCCGCCAGATCCGCGGCCTCAGATTTACTGGATTCGCTAATCCCCGCAGCCTGAATAAACGCGGCGTAGACCTTGTTGACCACGCCCGTGCCAAAAATCACCTGCATCTGTCCGGCGTTACGAAAACAGCCTTTTACGCCGTCGACCTTGCCGATCGCCTGCTGATCGGCAAGCGCGTCATCGACCAACACCAGACGAAGACGCGTTGCGCAGTGCGCCGCGCTGGCGATATTTTCCTTGCCACCGAGCAGCGGAATAAGCTCGCGGGCGATTTGATTAAAATCCATAGATACCTCTGCCTGACTTCTTTTTATGATGTGCGAAACGCTCCCGCCAGGCGGGAGCGTGATGGGTTAAAACCAGGTTTCCATCTGGACCCCAAAGTTCCATTCCCCGCCGGCGTTGAAGCCGCTGCTGCCAAAGGCATCATCGCTGGCGTAATGATCCAGTTTGCTGCTCCAGTCCATCCAGGTGGCAAACAGGCGCAGCTCCGGACGGCTGAAGAAATCGCCGATTTTGCTCGCTTTTAACGTCGGCGCAAAGGTCAGCTTGTAGAAACTGCCGTTGACGGCGTTGCGGTCCTTATAGCCTTCCGGATTTAAATCCATGTACTGATAGCTTCCCTCAAACGCCAGGGCGAAGTTCTGCGTCACCTCTTTAATCAGGCGGGTGTTGAGCGTCACCCACTCATAGCTATCGCCCTTGACGTAGCGATCTTTACTGCTCTGCGCCAGGACGGCGGGCGCAACGCTCCAGCCGCCGCCGACAGGCGTGACACCGTAACTTGCGAAGCGCCAGGTATCCGCCTCAGACAGCAGCGCGCCGTCGGAACCGATGCTTTTCACTTCCGCACCCAGCCCGTGACCGTACAGCAGCGCCGTTTTGGCTGTCCCTTCCCGCAGGCCGTAAAAGCTCTCATTATGCAAGCCGACCAGGGCATGAACGCCGGTATTGGCGGCGTCGGTTTTGATGAGATCGCCGTTGGTGTCTTTACGGTCGTCGTTATCCTTCGCACGCAGGCCGCTCACCATCAGCTGCAACGGTCCTGCGAAGTGGTTCATGCTGAGGATATAGTTCTGAACGTTATTGTCGGTCTGCTCCACGCTGCCGAAGTTGCGGCCGTAGATGGAGAAGTTGCTGCGCAGCGAATCGTTCCATTTCACGTCGTAGACGCCGCCGCCGGTACCGGCGAGGAACACCACGTCGGAGTCCAGCCAGTGAATATCAAAGTTGTCGCGGTCGAAGCGTTTACCCGCCCAGAAGGTGCTGCCCTTCAGCGCGCCGGTAAAATCAGGCAGGTTGCCCAGCTCCGCGAAGGCCTGGCGAATATTGAGATCGCTGGTATCGGCTGACCAGTCGTTATAGGTTCTCTGACCGTCGGCCAGCATCGCTTTGAAGCGCGTGGTGGCCCCGTTATCCAGAGTTTGCTTGTGCTCCAGGTTCAGCTCGACGTAGGTGTCGGCTTCGTTACCCAGACGCCCTACCGCGCCGCCGGTTTCTCCGGCCGGGGTCAGATAAGGACCGCTTTTGCTGCTGGAGGCCGCATCGTTCATCAGCAGGCCCGAACGGGCGTAGCCGTGGAACTCAAACCCGCTGCTTTGATCCGCCTTCTTCTCCAGCGCGGTGGTGCGCTGCGCCACCGCCTGGGTGGTCGTTTGCGTCTGCTGCTGCGCGGCAACCAGCTGCTGCGTTTTTTGTTCCGCATCCGTGGCGCGTTTCTCAGCCACCTGCGCACGCGTTTCCGCCGCCTGGAGGCGCTGCTCCATCGCGGCAAGACGCGCTTCGATACTTGTCATATCCGTTTGGGCAAAAACAGAGGTACTTCCGGCCAGCATGCCTATCATCACGGCAAGTCTGCGTTTTTTATACATTTTGTCGCATCCCTAAAAGAAGTCATTAAACGTGCTAAATTGCTAAACCGGTTTAGGTTGCTGATACTAAACCTCTGCATTTTGGATCGGCAATCTTTTTTGCTAAACCGTTTTAGTAAGTGTGATCGAGGCGACAATTCAGGCCGCCGGATGGCGGCCAGTGGAGGAAGGTATTACAGATCGTGCTGCCAGGGCAATGCGGTCATCGCCCCTTTGGCCGTGGTGGCTAATGCGCCGCAGCGCTGGGCTAAGGCGATGACCGGCGTCAGGTCCTGCCCGGCAGCCAGCCCGTAGAGCAGCCCCGCCACGAAAGCATCGCCCGCGCCGGTGGTATCGACACACTCAACGGGCGTTGCCGGATAGTGCTCCACGGCGCCGTCATGCCAGGCGATCACCCCCTCTTTTCCCTGGGTGACCAGCACCAGATGCGCCGGGCAGCGCGCCATCAGCGCGTCCAGACCGACGTTTACCTCGACATGTCCGGTTAGAAACGCCAGTTCTTCAACGGAGAGTTTCACCACGTCAGCGCTCTGCAGGGCCAGCTCCAGGCAGCGGCGTAGCGCGATCTCATCCGGCCAAAGGTCTGGGCGAATATTGGGGTCGAAGCTGACGTAGCCGCCCGCCTCGCGAATGGCGGCCATCGCCTCAAACGTCGCAGAACGGCTCGGCTCTGCGCTTAACGCGATGGAACAGACGTGCAGCCACTCCCCGGCGCTGAACGTCGGCAGATCGGCGGATTCGAGAAACAGATCGGCGCTCGGGCGCACCATAAAGGTAAACGAGCGTTCGCCCAGGTCATCCAGATCGACCACCACCGTTGAGGTGCGGTGCGCCGGGTCAAGGCGCAAAAACTTCACATCGACCCGCTCGTCAGCGAGAGTTTTCGCCATAAAGCGCCCGAAGGGATCGTCGCCAACCCTGCCGATAAAGGCGCTCTGGCCGCCCAAGCGGGCAATACCGACCGCAACGTTTGCCGGTGCGCCGCCGGGACACTGCAGCAATCTGCCTTCTCCATCGGGCAGCAAATCCACTACCGCATCGCCAAGTACCCAGATTTTTTTCATGCTTTCCTCGTAGCTAAACAATGTTAAACCGTTTTAGCTATTTAAGCACAGGCAGTGCGAAGGGGAAATAACGCGGGAGGAAAATTGGCTAACGCACCAGATGCGGCCAGTGAATATCACCGACGCCATTAAGCTGCGGGCGGGCAAACAGAAAGCCCTGGAAGCGGCGGATCCCGGCAGACTCGAGCCAGCACCACTCCTCTATCTTCTCGATCCCTTCCGCCACCAGGGTAATTTCGAGATCGGAGCAACAGCTGACGATGGAGCGCACAATCGCCTGCTTCGGGCCGCTGAGGTGGATATCGCTGACTATCTCCCGGTCGATCTTAATTTTATCCGACTGGAAGCGGGTCAGCAGCGAAAGACCGGCATAGCCGGAGCCGAAATCATCGATCGCCAGGCCAATCCCCTCACCGCGAAGCTGCTTGATGGCGCTATTAAACTGGTTGAAGCCGGAGATCATCTCGTTTTCCGTCACTTCAATGACCACCTGCTCCGGCTGAAGGCCATGTTTTTTTATCTCGCTGACCAAAAATTCCACGGCGTTGGGGACATTCACCAGCGACATCGGCAGCAGGTTTACCGCAATCTTATGGCTGCCAATGCCCAGCTTTTCCGCGAGAGCAAAGGCATACGCTTTCGTCTGGAGATCGACTTCGTAGATTTTGTCCGGGTCAAGGGCGCTGAAGAAATGCTCCGGGCTGCCGCCTTCGTTGCCGCGAATGAGGGCTTCAAGCGAACTGATCTTCCCTTCCGAGGGCTCAACGATGGGCTGGAGCGCAAACTGACAGGTTTGGTTGGCCATCAGCCCCAGGTGTTCGCCAAAGGGCAACGCCTCGGATGAAAGCGTCCATTTTTCAGGTACGTAGCGTGCACCCGACAGGGCCGGACGTTTGCCTGTGATAAACGTCTGGATAAATTTGAACACCCGGTCATCGGATGTGAGATAGCTTTCCAGCTTGCTGTAATTCAGAACCGACTGCAGCACCTCTTTCGGTGACTGCGTCTGCAGATCGAACAGCAGCATACCGACGTGTTCGAAGCGCCTGCGCGGGCCATAGTCCCGCATCAGCTCAACCACTCCACTGTGCCGCTTGTCGTCACGGATTTTATGGAACAGCTTGAGCACGCTCTCTTCCGACCCTTCGAGTATTTGCAGCACATCGCTGCCTTTTGCGAGCAGAACCCCGGTGATATTCAGACTGGCATTGCGGATCCGGGCGCGCTCCACCAGTTCCCGCAGCTCGGTGGAGGGGCGGGATAAATTCAACTGGCTTCGGTAAATCAGAGTCGTCAGCACAAAAATGGGTTCCGATGAGAAAGTGAGGTGCCTTGAAGCTACTATTTAACATACTTAATCAATGCGACCTAACATATTCACACCACAGGGGAACGTTACTTTTCCCCGTTGCCAATTCGGCTGTCGATCCTCTCCTGCATATAGTCGTAGAACGGATTCGAGGTGACCCGCATCAGCGCCTCTTTTCCGACGCTCAACACGGAGGTTTCGCCCCAGAGCGCAATCGTCCCCAGGCTGATGCCGTAGCGGTTTTTCACCGCAGGCTCACGGCCATAGAGATCGTCATCCGGCGGGAACGGCACCGCAACATGCGACAGGGAATAGACATCCTGCGGCCAGGCCTGCGCCAGCGGCACGACCGTCTCCCGGGTGCTGCCTGCCGGAGTGATTTTCGCCACAGTCGAGAAACTGTGCTCGCTGGCATTGGTAATAATCGTGACACCGTAACGCCTCTGCGCAACCGGCAGCAGCGCCGAAGTTGCCGTCCACGACGACGGTTTGAACAGCGGACGGAAGCTCGCCGCCTGGTTGATGTCAAACACCACCAGCTCGCTGCCGTTTGCCGGAAGCTGGTCAAACAGGCCGGTCACCACCGCGCGGGTGCTGACCGTGGAATCCATGACCGACTGGAACGCCAGGATCGGCGGCAAATTCGCCAGCCTGTTCTCCCGCGCCTCGCGGCCGATTTGCTCCTGCAGGGCCTTCGTCAGAAGCCATGACTGGCGGGCGGCGTTCACCGGGAACGAGTTATATTTGTACGGGTTATATTCCGGAGAGATATTCAGCCACGCCGCTTTGGCAAACGCCGGCAGCAGCGCCGGTAACCCGGCGAAACCGGCAAACCGCGCAAAGGCCGTCACGCCGATCATCGGTGAGAGCAGTATCACCTGCTGCGGTTTACGCAGCGAAGGCGCGTCCAGCGCATCGAGGGCATATTTCATCGCCAGCGCCCCGCCGTTGGAGTAACCCACCAGATGCAAAGGCGCAGCCTCGCCCGCCAGACGCGTGGCCTCCCGCACCGCAAGACGCGTCGCCGCGAGCCACATTTCCCAGTCGACGTCCGTCAGCGCGCCGGGCGCGGTGCCGTGCCCGGGCAGGCGCGGGACCACGGCCACAAAGCCGTGCTGTTGATAGTTCACCGCAAGGCGCCTGACGCTGTAAGGCGAGTCCGTCAGACCGTGCAGCAGCACCACCGCGCCGCGCGGCTTTCCGGCAGGCATCAGCACAAAGGAGCGGTTGGCATCGGGCGTAAACTGTCCCGGCCACACCAGGCTCTGGCGATAATAGCGGTTTAACGGCGTACGTTCCTCGCCCTCTGTTTTCGCCGTCACCGCATTATCAAGATCGGCGAAAATGGCGTTTTCCCGGGCGATATACCGGGCAAAATCGGCGTTATTCATCTCGCGCACGGACATCTCATCGGCCCGCCAGGTATGCCAGAGGTGCAGTTCCGGTCCCTGCTGCGAGAGATAGACCCGAACCGCCAGCAGGACGACCAGTACGATCCCAACGACCATCCCTATTTTCTTTGCAAGCGCCATCAGGCGCACGCTGACTCGCCAGGGCAAATTTGCCATGCCGGGATCCCTTTTATATTCACAGTACATCTATCTTATCAAAAATGTGAACGGACTGACGTATTCACCAAATTCATATGTGCCGCGTCAGACAGTGCACCAAAAGTGAACTACGCTGCACAAATGTTGATCATTGGTTAAACAAATATTGCATGAAGTTTACTGCACAGCGGGTTTCACCCGCCCTGTGAACATGGCACGCGTCATGCATTGTTAACCCGGTAACAAAAATTCGGCCTTTGACAGCCTGTTAACAGCGAGGCGGTATGACGACGAAACCGGAGATGTTGAGCCGTATCGAAGCGACGTTCAGCCAGCTCACGCCCAGCGAAAAGCGGGTCGGAAGCTGGCTGCTGGCGCACGCCGCGCAAATCCCGTTTGAAACGGCGGAGAGCATCGGTCAGGCAAGCGGGACCAGCGGAATTACCGTCGGACGCTTCCTGCGCAAGCTGGGGTATCGCAACCTGGAGGATGCCAAAAAGAGCCTGCGCGATCCGTATCAGCCCTGGGGCATGAACGAGCGGCTGGACTCCTGGCAGCAGCAGCGCCCCCTTTCCAGCCGCCTTCAGCACGCCCTGTCGCTGGAAGTGGATGCCATCACGCAGGTGTACCAGCTGGCGCAAACGGACGCCTTTCGTCAGGTGGTGCACAACCTCGCCCACGCCGACGCGGTGTTTGTGCTGGGGATCCAGTCCACGCGCGGGATTGCCAACGCCTTCTTCAGCCACCTTGAATACCTCCGCCCGCGCGTGAGCTATTCGGAGGGCGCTTCCGGCAGCTGGGTGGAATCCCTCAACTCGGGTTTTTCGCACCCGTACGTCGTGCTGACCGATACGCGCACCTACTCCACGATGGCCCGCCAGTACTGCCGCGTCGCCAGCGAGAAAGGCATTCCGCTGGCCTTAATCACCGATATCTGGTGCCCGTGGGCGCGGGATTACCCGATGGATTTACTGCAGGTGAAAACCGATACCGGTCACTTCTGGGATTCGCTTGCCCCCGTGAGCTGTCTGTTCAACCTGCTGCTGTCGGGCGTGGTGGAAGCGCTTGGTGATGCGCTCCCGGCGCGTCTGGCGGTCAACCGACAATTACAACAAGAGTTTGGTCAATTCGAACGCTAAAGGAGCGGAGCTATGCCCGAAGAGAGTGAACTGATTGATGTGGCGAAGACGTTTCCCACGCTGCATATCGATCTGAAGTACGCCACCGCCGACAACATCACCGGCCGTCCGATCTATCAGGAGGCGCTGTGCCTGCTGCATACCGACGCGGCCACCGCGCTGGCAAAAGCCATCAGCATTGCCTCGCTGGCCGGGCTGAAGCTGGTGGTGTACGACGCCTATCGGCCGCAGCAGGCGCAGGCCCAGCTGTGGGATGCCTGCCCGAACCCGGAATACGTGGTCGACGTGGCGATTGGCTCCAATCACAGCCGCGGTACGGCCATCGACGTCACCCTGATGGATGAACATAACGCCGTGCTGGATATGGGTGCCGGTTTTGACGAAATGCACGACCGCTCGCATCCGTATCACCCTTCCGTGCCGCCGCACGCCCAGCGCAACCGTCTGCTGTTGAACGCCATCATGTTCGGCGGTGGTTTTGTCGGTATCAGCAGCGAATGGTGGCACTTCGAACTGCCGAACGCCGCCAGCTACCCGCTGCTTGACGACCGTTTTGCCTGTTTTCCCCTGACGCACACTTCTCTTTAAACCTGGAGCACTGCCATGAAAACATCGCTTGTTTCGACCCTGATCGCCGCCACGCTGGCCCTGAGCGCCCCGCTGGCGCTGGCTGCCGTTCCGAAAGACATGCTGGCGATCGGCAAAGCCGCCGACCCGCAAACGCTCGATCCTGCCATCACCATTGATAACAACGACTGGACCGTCACCTATCCGTCCTACCAGCGTCTGGTCAAGTACAAGCCGGGCTCTACCGAGGTGGAAGGCGATCTGTCGACGGGCTGGAAGGCGTCTGAAGACCAGAAAGAGTGGACCTTTACCCTGGCGGATAACGCGAAATTTTCCGACGGCACGCCGGTCACCGCCGAGGCGGTAAAACTCTCCTTTGAGCGCCTGCTGAAGCTCGGCCAGGGGCCGTCTGAAGCCTTCCCGAAAGATCTGAAAATTGATGCCGTCGATGACCACACGGTGAAGTTCACCCTCAGCCAGCCCTTCGCGCCTTTCCTCTACACGCTGGCAAACGACGGGGCGTCCATCATTAACCCGGCGGTGCTGAAGGCCAATGCGGCGGACGATGCGCGCGGTTTTCTGGCGCAAAACACCGCCGGTTCCGGGCCGTTTATGCTGAAAAGCTGGCAGAAAGGCCAGCAGCTGATTCTGATCCCTAACCCTCACTGGCAGGGTGAAAAGCCGCACTTTAAGCGCGTATCGGTGAAAATTATCGGTGAGAGCGCCTCGCGCCGACTGCAGCTTTCCCGCGGCGATCTGGACATTGCCGACTCCCTGCCGGTCGATCAGCTCGCAGCGCTGAAGCAGGAAGGTAAAGTCGCCGTCGCGGAATACCCGTCCCTGCGCGTGACTTACCTCTATCTCAACAACGGTAAAGCGCCGCTCAATCAGGTGGATTTACGCCGGGCCATCTCCTGGGCGACGGATTACCAGGGGATGGTGAAAGGCATTCTGAGCGGCAACGGCAAGCAGATGCGCGGCCCGATCCCGGAAGGCATGTGGGGCTTTGACGCCACGGCAATGCAGTACAGCTTTGACGAGGCCAAAGCCAAAGCGGCGCTGGAGAAGGTCAAAGACAAACCCGCCAGCCTGACCTTCCTCTACTCGGACAACGATCCGAACTGGGAGCCTATCGCCCTCTCCACTCAGGCCAGCCTTGGCAAGATCGGCATTAACGTCAAGCTGGAAAAACTGGCCAATGCGACCATGCGCGACCGCGTCGGAAAAGGCGATTACGACATTGCCATCGGCAACTGGAGCCCGGACTTTGCTGACCCGTACATGTTCATGAACTACTGGTTCGAATCGGACAAAAAAGGGCTGCCGGGCAACCGCTCGTTCTATGAGAACAAAGAGGTCGATTCCCTGCTGCAGGCCGCGCTGAAAACCACCGACCAGGCAGAACGCACCAAAGATTACCAGCAGGCACAGAAGGTGGTTATCGACGAGGCGGCCTACGTTTATCTGTTCCAGAAAAACTACCAGCTGGCGATGAACAAAGAGGTCAAAGGCTTCACCTTTAATCCGATGCTCGAGCAGGTGTTCAACATCGCCACCATGAGCAAATAACGGTTCTCGCCGGGGGAAAGCGTATGACGTTCTGGAGCATAGTGCGCCAGCGCTGCTGGGGGTTAATCCTGGTGGTGGCCGGTGTCTGTATTATCACCTTTATTATTTCACACCTGATCCCCGGCGATCCGGCCCGTCTGCTGGCCGGCGACCGTGCCAGCGACGAAATCGTGCAGAACATCCGCCAGCAGCTAGGGCTGGATCGGCCGCTGTATATACAGTTTGGCCGCTACGTGGACGCTCTGGCCCATGGTGATTTAGGCACGTCCATCCGTACCGGACGCCCGGTCGCGGAAGACCTGAAGGCCTTTTTCCCTGCCACGCTGGAGCTGGCCTTTTGTTCTCTGCTGCTGGCGCTGGTCATCGGCGTGCCTCTGGGGATTTTGTCCGCGGTGTACCGCAACCGCTGGCTGGATCACCTGGTGCGTTTAATGGCGATGACCGGGATCTCCACGCCGGCCTTCTGGCTCGGGCTGGGCGTCATCGTGCTGTTCTACGGGCACCTGCAGATCCTCCCGGGCGGCGGCAGGCTGGACGACTGGCTCGATCCGCCGACGCACGTCACCGGCTTTTATCTGCTGGACGCGCTGCTGGAGGGCAACGGTGAGGTCTTTTTCAACGCGCTTCAGCACCTGATTTTACCCTCGCTGACGCTGGCGTTTGTTCACCTGGGGATCGTGGCGCGCCAGGTCCGTTCGGCGATGCTGGAGCAGCTCAGCGAGGACTACATCCGCACCGCGCGCGCCAGCGGACTGCCCGGCTGGTACATCGTCCTGCGCTACGCCCTGCCGAATGCGATGATCCCGTCCATTACCGTGCTCGGGCTGGCGCTGGGCGATCTGCTTTACGGCGCCGTGCTGACCGAAACCGTCTTTGCCTGGCCGGGCATGGGCGCCTGGGTGGTGACGTCCATTCAGGCGCTCGATTTCCCTGCCGTGATGGGCTTTGCCGTCGTCGTTTCGCTGGCCTACGTGCTGGTTAATCTGGTGGTCGATCTGCTTTACCTGTGGATTGACCCGCGAATCGGGCGCGGAGGTGCCGAATGATGTTAACGCAGGAAACGCCCGTCCCGGCTAAAACCGCCGGACAACGCATCAACTGGGCAAAGCTGTTCTGGATGCTGCGTCAAAGCCCGCTCACGATCGTTGGCGGCATCATTATGATTGCGATGCTCTTCCTGATGGTGGCTTCGCCGTGGATCGTGCCGAATGACCCGAACGCGCTGGATCTGACTGCCCGCCTGCAGGCGCCGTCTGCACAACACTGGTTTGGTACCGATGAGGTGGGACGCGACCTGTTCAGCCGCGTGCTGACGGGCAGCCAGCAGTCGATTACCGCCGGGCTGGCGGTGGTGGCGATTGCGGGCGGCATTGGCTCACTGCTGGGCTGTTTTTCCGGCGTGCTGGGCGGGCGCGGCGACGCCATCATCATGCGGGTGATGGATATCATGCTCTCCATTCCCTCCCTGGTGCTGACCATGGCGCTGGCCGCCGCGCTCGGGCCGAGCCTGTTCAACGCCATGCTGGCGATTGCGATTGTCCGCATCCCGTTTTACGTCCGCCTGGCGCGCGGGCAAACCCTGGTGGTGCGCCAGTTTACCTACGTTCAGGCCGCCCGCACGTTTGGCGCCTCCCGCTGGCATTTGATCCGCTGGCATATCCTGCGCAACGCCCTTCCGCCGCTAATTGTGCAGGCTTCACTGGACATTGGCAGCGCCATTCTGATGGCCGCCACGCTGGGGTTTATCGGCCTGGGCGCGCAGCAGCCGACCGCCGAATGGGGCGCGATGGTGGCCGTTGGCCGTAACTACGTCCTGGACCAGTGGTGGTACTGCGCCTTTCCCGGTGCGGCAATTTTGATTACCGCCGTAGGCTTTAACCTGTTTGGCGACGGTATCCGCGATCTGCTGGATCCGAAATCGGGAGGAAAACAGTGATGACCGAACCGGTATTACGTATTGAGGACCTGCACCTGAGCTTCCCGATTTTTCGCGGTGAGGTCCACGCGCTGAACCACGTCTCGCTGGAGATCGGCAGGGGCGAAATTGTCGGCGTGGTGGGCGAGTCGGGATCGGGTAAATCCGTGACCGCCATGCTCGCCATGCGGCTGTTGCCGGAAGGGAGCTACCGCATTCATAACGGACAGGTGAAGTTACTCGGCGAAAACGTCCTGACGGCGTCCGAGAAGCAGCTTCGCCAGTGGCGCGGTGCCCGAGTGGCGATGATTTTTCAGGAGCCGATGACCGCCCTCAACCCGACGCGGCGGATTGGCAAACAGATGGTGGAAGTGATCCGCCAGCATCAGCCGCTTTCGCGGCGCGAGGCGCAGCAGAAGGCGATTGCCCTGCTGGAAGAGATGCAAATCCCGGACGCGAAGCAGGTCATGGAGCGTTATCCGTTTGAACTCTCCGGCGGCATGCGCCAGCGGGTGATGATCGCCCTTGCCTTCTCCTGCGAGCCGGAGCTGATTATCGCCGACGAGCCGACCACCGCGCTGGATGTCACCGTCCAGCTCCAGGTGCTGCGCCTGCTGAAGCACAAGGCGCGGGCCAGCGGGACCTCGGTGTTGTTTATTAGCCACGATATGGCCGTGGTGTCGCAGCTCTGCGACAGGATGTACGTGATGTATGCCGGGAGCGTGATCGAGAGCGGTGCCACGCAAACGCTGATCCACCGACCCGTGCATCCCTACTCCATCGGCCTTCTGCGGTGCGCGCCGGAAAACGGCCAGCCGCGCGACCTGCTTCCCGCCATCCCCGGCACGGTGCCCAACCTCAGCCAGCTTCCGCAGGGATGCGCCTTCCGCGAGCGCTGCTTTGCCGCCGGGGCGAAATGCAGCGAAACGCCGCGCTTACAGCCCAACGGTGCAGAGGGCCAACAGGCTGCCTGCTGGTATCCACAACGGGAGAAACACCATGTCTGATGTACTGCTGGAACTGGATAGCGTGCACGTGAACTTTGCGGCGCGCAAAAACTGGCTGGGCCGCGTGACGGAACAGGTCCATGCCCTCAACGGGCTCGATCTGCAGATCCGCCGGGGGGAAACGCTGGGCATTGTCGGTGAATCCGGCTGCGGGAAAAGCACGCTGGCCCAGCTGCTGATGGGCATGCTTAAGCCCAGCGCCGGCGCGTGCCAGCGGGCTCACCACGCAGGCGGCATGCAGATGGTGTTTCAGGATCCGCTCTCGTCGCTCGACCCGCGATTGCCGGTCTGGCGCATCATCACCGAGCCGGTGTGGGTGCAAAAACGCAGCAGCGAGCGCGAGCGCCGTCAGCTGGCGGAGGATCTGGCGCTGCAGGTGGGCATTCGCCCGGAATACCTCGACAGGCTTCCGCACGCCTTCTCCGGCGGGCAGCGCCAGCGCATCGCCATCGCCCGGGCGCTCTCGTCCGATCCCGATATTATCGTGCTTGATGAACCCACCAGCGCGCTGGATATCTCCGTGCAGGCGCAAATCCTCAACCTGCTGGTGAACCTGCAACAGCAGCGTAATCTGACCTACGTGTTAATCTCGCATAACGTCTCGGTGGTCAGACACATGAGCGACCGGGTGGCGGTGATGTACCTCGGGCAGATTGTGGAGCTGGGCAGCGCCGCGCAGGTGCTTGGCGAGCCGCGCCATCCCTATACCCGTCTGCTGCTCGACTCGGTTCCCCGCACCGGTGAACCGCTGGATGAAAATCTGGCGTTACGCAAAACGGAGCTTCCCGGCAACCGTCACCTGCCCGAGGGCTGTTTTTTCCGCGACCGTTGTCCGATGGCAACGCAGGGGTGTGAACGTCCCCAGCCGCTACAGCCCTCACGCGAGGGCCGTAACGTCCGCTGCTGGCGCAGTCTGGATTAGATTTGCGCCATTCCGCCGTCCACAAACAGCTCGATGGCGTTAATAAAGCTGGCCGCGTCGGAGGCCAGAAACGCCACCGCTTTACCCACCTCGCCCGGCGCGCCTAAACGCCCCAGCGGTACCTGGGCGGCCAGCGCGTCGTACAGCCCCTGACGGTGTTCTTCCGGCACCAGATCGCCGAGACCTGGCGTTTTGATCGGGCCCGGGCTCACCACGTTGACGCGGATCCCGCGGCCCTGCAAATCCAGCGCCCAGGAGCGGGCAAAGTTGCGCACGGCGGCCTTGCTGGCGCTGTAGACGCTGAAGTTGGCCGTCCCTTTAACGGAGACCGTCGAGCCGGTCAGAATAATCGACGAGCCGGCGGAGAGCAGCGGCAGCGCCTTCTGCACCGTAAACAGCACCCCGCGGACGTTGGTGCCGAAAATACGGTCAAACTGCTCTTCGGTGATCGCGCCCAGCGGCAGCATATCGCCGCCACCGGCATTGGCGAACAGGATATCAAGACGGCCTTCATCTTTGGCTATCCGGGCATAAACCTCATCCAGATCGGCAAGCTTTGAAACGTCCGCGCGAATGCCCACGGCGTCAGAAGCAATTTCTGCTACCGCGGCGTCCAGTTCGGCCTGACGACGACCGGTGATGTACACCTTCGCGCCCTGCGCCGCCAGCTCCTGCGCCGTGGCAAGACCAATACCGGTGCTGCCGCCGGTGACCAGTGCGATTTTTCCTGAGAGAGTCGTGTTCATGTCATTTACCTTTTGTTGGGTTTGCGGTGCGCGCTTTCGCTCGCGTTGAACAAACTTTAGCCCTTGCGGCATTAGTGAAAAACAGGCAAAAATGAAAATGACTATTCACATACAGAAATAATCAGAGGTCATCATGGACCAGCTCATGGCGATGCGCGCCTTTACGCGGGTCGTGGAGTCCGGCAGCTTTACCCGCGCGGCGGACTCGCTGAATATGCCGATCGCCACGCTGAGCAAGCTGGTCAAATCGCTTGAGTCGCACCTGGAGATACGCCTTCTGCACCGGACCACTCGCCGGGTGGTCGCGACGCCTGAAGGGATGGAATATTATGAAAAAGCGCTCAGGGTGCTGATTGATATCGAAGATATCGACACCTCGTTTCGCGTTTCCCGCGCGACGCCAAAAGGGCATTTGCGGGTTGACGTGGGCGGCTCCACCGCCCGGGACGTGCTCATTCCCCTGCTTCCGGAATTTATGCAGCGCTACCCTGAGATCCGCATCGATCTTGGCGTGGCCGACCGGCCGGTCGATCTCATCAGCGGTAACGTAGACTGCGTGATCCGCGGCGGTCCGCTGGACGACTCAACCCTCATCGCCCGTCATCTCGGTAACGCCGAAATGGTCACCTGCGCGACGCCGGGTTACCTGAAAAATCACGGCGTCCCGGCCTATCCGCAGGAGCTGCGCAACGGCCACAAGCTGATTAGCTATCTCTCGCCCGTCACCGGACGGCCGTTTCCGTTTCGCTTCCGGCAGAACGGCGAGGCGCTGGAAATCAACATTCCGCACTATCTCGGCGTCAATGAAAGTAATGCCCATCTGGCGGCTGCCGCGGCGGGGCTGGGGATCGTTCAAACCTTTGAGTATTCGGCAAAGGCGTATTTGCAGGCGGGAACGCTGGCGGCGATCCTGGGCGGATGGCGCCCTGCCGCGTATCCGTTTCATGTGGTTTACCCGCAGAACCGGCATTTGACGCACAGACTGAAGGTATTTATCGCCTGGCTGGCGGAGGTGTTCCCCGCCGCGCTGAAGGGGTAGCCGGGCGCAAACCCGGCTGGGGCTTAATTGAGCTTATAGTCCAGCGTAATCTCAGCTTTCAGGAGCTGCGAGACCGGACAACCCGCTTTTGCTTTCTGAATAATGCCGTCGAACTGCTGCGGGGCGATGCCTGGAACGGTCACCTTGCTTTTCAGGGCAACCTTAGTGATGGCAAAGCCGCCGTCGGTTTTATCCAGAGAGACGTCCGCCGTGGTATCAATGGAATCGGCGGTATAGCCCGCTTCGCCGAGCATCAGCGACAGCGCCATTGAGAAGCAGGCCGCATGTGCCGCGCCAATCAGCTCTTCGGGGTTGGTCCCCTTTTCGCCCTCAAAGCGGGTATTGAAACCATAAGGCTGCTGATTGAGAACGCCGCTCTCGGTGGAAACCGTTCCTTTTCCGCGCTTAATGTCGCCAGACCAGTGTGCCGAACCGTGCTTATGAATAGTCATTCTTGCTCTCCTTTTGGCTTACAAAGGGTTAAGTATAGACTACGCATCTGCCCCACCCTGGAACACAGACAATTCCGGGACTTTCACCTGCTGTACCGACAAAAAGGATAATGATATGGCGCTAAAAATCAGGATGGCCGTTGCCGTCACCACGCTGGCTCTGTCGCTCTCTTCACTGGCGAAAACGCCGGAGAACTTTATCTATACCAGCTCGGGCGATCTCGACGCGGCGTTTCCGCTCGTTGCGCGAAGCGATATCGGCGGCGTGCAGATCGTTTACAACTGGCGCCTGCTGGAACCCGAGAAGGACAGCTATGACTTCTCGCGGATTGAACAGGATCTGGCGCGCGTTAAGGCCGCCGGAAAAAAGCTCTTTATTCAAATCCAGGATCGTTTCTTTGAGCCGGACGCCCGCTACGTTCCGGACTATCTGATGCACGACACGCAGTACGGTGGCGGGATTGCGCCGCAGTTCGATAACCCCGGCGAAGGCAAGCCGGTCGGTTCAGGGTGGGTGGCGCGTCAGTGGGATCCTGCCGTGCGCCAGCGCTACCAGGCGCTGCTGGCCGCCCTCGCGAAACGCTTTGATGGAAAGGTGTATGGGGTAAACCTGCCCGAAACCGCCATTGATATCGACGAAAAAAATCCGCCCGCCGGATTTACCTGCGACAGCTATTTCGCGGGTGAAATGGAAAACCTGGCCTTTGCGCGAAAGGCTTTTCAGAAATCACGCGTGGTGCAGTACGTGAACTTCTGGCCGTGCGAATGGGATAATGACCACAACTACATGGGGAGACTGTTTGCATATGCCAGCGCCAACAACATCGGCCTGGGTGGGCCGGACATTGTTCCCAACCGCAAGGCACACATGAAGAATGCCTATCCCTTCTTCCATAAAAATAAACAGACGCTGCCGCTCATCGCCATGGCGGTTCAGGAACCGACCCTGACCTATAAGAATCCTCAGACCGGAAAACCGTTCACCAAAGCGGAATTTGTCCGCTTCGGCGAAAGTTATCTCGGTGCCGATATTATTTTCTGGAGCACGACGTCTCCCTGGCTAAAGGTGAGGTAATGCCTTCTTATGCCAGGTAGCGCGACAGTTCGTCAAGGAATACGCGCAGCGCGGCAGGCTGGTATTCCCGGGACTGATAAATGCCATGGATGGCAAGCGGTTTCGGCTCAAGCGCCTCCAGCACCGGCACCAGTAATCCCTGTTCCAGCGCGGCAGACGCTTCGCGCTCCGGCAGCATGGCAATACCGCAGTGCTTGATCGCCGCGTCCATCAACAGTGAAGAGATGCTGGCGCTCAGGTTGCCGCTGACGGCCACGCTCAGGCTTTCCCCTTCCGGCGTCAGAAAGTGCCAGGACTGCCCGGCAAAAAAGCTGTAGTGCAGACAGTTGTGCTGCGCTAATTCTTCAGGGCTGACGGGGATACCGTGCTGTGCCAGATACGCCGGCGAGGCGCAGAGCACCGAGCGACATTCCCCCAGCCGGCGGGCAATCATGCCGGGTTCGGGGTTGTCGGTAATGCGCACGGCGACATCAATGCGCTCTCCCACCAGGCTGACCGGGTGGTTGTTCACGTCCAGCTCAATGCGGAGCTGCGGGTAGCGCGAGAGCAGCTCAGGCAGGACCGGCGCAATCAGGTGCATGGCGGTAAAATGGGCGCAGGCCACCCGCAGCGTGCCGGAGGGCAGATCTTTCTCCGACTGGCCCTCGATTTCCTGCGAAATCTGCGAGAGCGTCCGCGTTTTTTGCAGCACCTTTTCCCCTGCCGCGGTCAGCGTCAGCTTGCGCGTGGAGCGGTTTACCAGCCGCGTCCCCGCCCATTTCTCCATTTGTTCAAGGTAGCGGCTCACCATCGGTCGGGAAATGCCTAACGCGCGGGCCGCCGCGCTCAAACTGCCCAGCTCGCATATCCGGTTGTAGACCTGAGCGGCAATAACGCGATCCATAAAAGCTCCATCTGCTCGATTTATGAAACTAAGCATGTCTTGTTTCAGGAATTCTGGCAAATGCGAATATCCGTACAATAGACACATTCCTGAACAACAGAGACAACAGCATGAAATTCACTCACCTTGCCCTGCTTTCCACCCTTTTAACACCGGCTGTTTTTGCCGCGCCGTTAACCATTGATACCTGGAACCCGCAGGAAAAAGGCATTTTCCCGGTCTCCTCCACGCTGGTTTCCGGTCCGAAAGAGGCGGTGCTGTTTGACGCGCAGTTCAGCGTGAAGGATGGCGAAGCGCTGGTAGAAAAAATCCGCCGCAGCGGTAAAACCCTGAATAAGATTGTGATCACCTCCGGCGATCCGGATTTCTATTTTGGCCTGCAGCCGCTGGTCAAAGCCTTCCCGAATGCCAAAGTGGTGGCCACGCAGCATGTGGTTGACCATATTAAAGCCACCAAAGATGCCAAGCTCGCCTTCTGGGGGCCGCAGATGAAGGACGGCGCGCCAACGGAACTGGTTGTCCCGCAGGTTCTTGCCTCCACCACGTTCATGGTTGACGGGGAAAAGGTCGATATCGAGCAGTCAGACAGCTACGCGGCCTATGTGTGGATCCCCTCAGCAAAAACGATCCTCGGCGGCACCGGGGTAGCCTGGGGCATTCACGTCTGGACGGCAGACACCCAGACGCCGGAAAGCCGCAAGCAGTGGCAGGAAACGCTGGAGCATATGGCCGCGCACAAACCTGAGCGCGTGATCCCGGGCCACTACCTGGGCACTCCTCCAGCGGGCACTGGCGCGATTGATTTTACCCGCGACTATCTGCAGCGCTTTGAAAAGGCTTTAGCCGCGCATAAAGATTCCGCAGGCGTTATCAATACCCTGAAAAAACAGTATCCGGGACTGGCTGATGAAAGCTCGCTGGAATTAAGCGCCAAAGTGAATACTGGCGAAATGAAGTGGTAATTTAAAAACGGCTCCTGCTATATTTCCGCGATAGCAGGAGCCCCGCCAAAATATCCCCGCCGTTACCCGTCGATATAGCCACACCTTTCAAAAGTGCATAAAAGCATGCACTTATGTCATTTTTATTTCTAAGATGAATCTGAACCACAACCGGGAAAATATTTGCCACTCTGTTTATGAATTAAATTTTTTGCGAGCCGTACCATTAAACAGACAACGACACGGAGGCAGCATGTTTACTTATTACCCGGCTAATACCGCAGCAGCACAACCTGAACTCGTTAACGCGATTGCGCAGGGTCTTCACGCCGAGCACGGTGCTGTGACTGAAGATGACATTTTGATGGAACTAACCAAATGGGTGGAATCCACGGATAATGACATCCTCAGTGACATCTACCAGCAGACTATTAACTACGTCGTCAGCGGGCAAAACGCACCCTTGTAAAAACCTGCTAAGCTGGATCTGCAACCTAAGGGGTTACATTTCGTTTGCGTAAGCAAACTGGTCCTTAAAACTATCAACAGGATTGAGGAGTTAACATGAAATCGAACCGTCAGGCACGCCATATTCTGGGACTGAACTACAAGCTTTCAAATCAGCGTAAAGTGGTGATTGAAGGCGACCACGAAACGCAGGTCACGCACGCCACCGGCAGAAAACGCCACGCCGGCAAGTAAGTTCCAGACTCAGATCCAGAACACCATCGGTAATCCCGATGGTGTTTTTGTTTATGTGTTGCGGTAATTAATATTTAGCTCCTTTATAATACCGCCTGACCGCACCCCATCGCACAGGCCAGAAAGATGACAAACAGCAGTGTCAGGGACGGATCTTCATAAAAAGAGTGAGTGACATGGACAACAAACTGAAAAAACATCGTTCCTTATACATCCCATACGCCGGACCGGTTTTACTCGAATTCCCCCTGCTCAACAAAGGCAGCGCCTTCAGCATGGAAGAGCGCAGCAGCTTTAACCTGCTGGGTTTACTGCCCGAAGTGGTTGAAACCATTGAAGAACAGGCGGAGCGCGCGTGGATCCAGTATCAGGGTTTCAAAACCGAAATCGACAAGCACATCTACCTGCGTAACATTCAGGACACTAATGAAACCCTCTTCTATCGCCTGGTGCAGAACCATCTCGAAGAGATGATGCCGGTGATCTACACCCCGACGGTGGGTGCGGCCTGCGAGCGTTTCTCAGAGATCTACCGTCGTTCACGCGGTGTTTTCATCTCCTATCAGAACCGCCACAACATGGACGATATTCTGCAGAACGTGCCGAACCACAATATAAAAGTGATTGTGGTGACCGACGGCGAACGTATTCTCGGCCTCGGCGACCAGGGCATTGGCGGGATGGGGATCCCAATCGGTAAACTCTCTCTCTACACCGCCTGCGGCGGCATCAGCCCGGCGTATACCCTGCCGGTGGTGCTGGACGTCGGGACCAATAACCAGCAGCTGCTCAACGATCCGCTCTATATGGGCTGGCGCCATCCGCGCATTACCGACGACGAGTACTATCAGTTTGTCGACGACTTCATCCAGGCCGTGAAGCACCGCTGGCCGGACGTTCTGCTGCAGTTTGAAGACTTCGCGCAGAAAAACGCGATGCCGCTGCTGAACCGCTATCGCGATGAGATCTGCTCTTTTAACGACGACATCCAGGGCACCGCAGCCGTGACCGTGGGTACGCTTATCGCCGCCAGCCGCGCAGCCGGCAGCCAGCTGAGCTACCAGAAAATTGTCTTCCTGGGCGCAGGCTCTGCGGGCTGTGGTATCGCCGAGCAGATCATCGCCCAGACGCAGCGCGAAGGCTTAAGCGAAGAGCTGGCCCGCTCCCGCGTCTTTATGGTTGACCGTTTCGGCCTGCTGACCGACGCTATGCCGAACCTGCTGCCGTTCCAGAACAAGCTGGTGCAGAAGCGCGAGAACCTGAAAAACTGGGATACCGACAACGAAGTCCTTTCCCTGCTGGACGTAGTGCGCAACGTGAAGCCGGATATTCTGATCGGCGTTTCCGGGCAAACCGGCCTCTTCACCGAAGAGATCATTCGCGAGATGCACAAGCACTGCGAGCGCCCTATCGTGATGCCGCTTTCCAACCCGACCTCCCGCGTGGAAGCGACGCCGCAGGACATCATCGCCTGGACCGAAGGTAACGCGCTGGTCGCCACCGGCAGCCCGTTCGACCCGGTGGTGTGGAAGGATAAAACCTATCCGATCGCCCAGTGCAACAACTCCTATATCTTCCCGGGCATTGGTCTGGGCGTGATCGCCTCCGGCGCGTCCCGCATTACCGATGAGATGCTGATGTCGGCGAGCGAAACACTCGCGGGCTACTCGCCGCTGGTCAACAACGGTGAAGGACTGGTGCTGCCGGAGCTGAAGGACATTCATAAGGTGTCGCGCGCTATCGCGTTCGCGGTAGGTAAAATGGCGCAGCAGCAGGGCGTGGCGGTGAAAACCTCTGCCGACGCGCTGCAGCAGGCTATCGACGACAACTTCTGGAAACCTGAATACCGTAGCTATCGCCGTACCTCGATTTAATTCTGCCTTCCGACCATTCCCTCTCCCTTTGGGAGAGGGAACCACAGTAATTTCTCTACCCGAAGCGATGGATCTTGCTTCCGGAAAATAGATGACTTACAGCGATACCCTGGTCCGGCTGTAAATCGCTGAGGCGTTTCCTGCAGGCCGGGGCGAGGCGCAGGGATGCGCCGAGAGGGCGGGCTTTACAGAGACGTTACCTCCGCCCGTACCCGATAAGCCGGAAGGAATAAGCCGAGGGCACCGCGAAGCGGCGATTTACCGCCGGGAGCCCGGGTCGCCAGGGTGGTGGCGACTGAGCCACCCTGGCACGTTCACAGGTCATGTCGTTACAGAGTAGCAAGGAACATAAAGTGAACGGAATGACCACTACAGCCGTATGTTCCCCTCACCCTAACCCTCTCCCAAAGGGAGAGGGAATTAGATTCGCCCCCCACTAGCCAAACCCCTTTTCCCCCGCTACACTCCCTTCATCCATTAACCTACTGAATATATAAGGAGGCCAATTATGCTGTATCGTGAAATTTTCAATGTTTCACATACATTTGGTGATCGCACCAGCTCAAGCGTTATCGGTATCGTGCTGCGATAACTTCTGCTTGAGCGAAGACACCAACCCCTGAAATCCCTTCTCTCGGGCTTACTGAGTTATCGTCAGCGATGTTTGACGAGGCATAAACATGCCTGTAACTCTTGGGTAAGCAACAATGAGCACTTTACTCACTGCACAATCTTTACGCGTTGATACGGCGTTTGGCACGCTCTTCGACTCACTCTCCTTTACGCTGAAAAAAGGCGACCGCATTGGCCTGCTGGGCGACAACGGCTGCGGCAAAAGCACGCTGCTGAAGGTGCTGGACGGCACTGACTCCCCCGCCGCCGGAACGGTCGCGCTGGCCGGGCACTGCCTGATGGCGCGCGTGGAGCAACATCTCCCGGACGCCATTTTCCCG
Organism: Enterobacter sp. QK-SA4; assembly: GCF_056856775.1. Taxonomy (NCBI): domain Bacteria; kingdom Pseudomonadati; phylum Pseudomonadota; class Gammaproteobacteria; order Enterobacterales; family Enterobacteriaceae; genus Enterobacter; species Enterobacter sp. QK-SA4. Next base: position 2,256,397 of record NZ_JBXFXH010000007.1, on the reverse strand, counting down.
CTGACCATGCTGGATGCAGTACTCGCACAGTTGCCTTTAGCCGAGCGCGACAGCCTGCGCTGGAAAGCCGAAACGCTGCTGGCAGGCATGGGCTTCACGCCTCAGGATATGGCGCTGCAATCAGCCACGCTGAGCGGCGGGCAGCACACCCGCCTGCTGCTGGCGCGGGCGCTGATTCACGACCCGGATCTGCTCCTGCTCGATGAACCCAGCAACCACCTTGATTTGCCGACCATGCTCTGGCTGGAACACTTCCTGCAGAACTGGTCAGGCAGCTTCGTGCTGGTCTCCCATGACCGACAGCTGCTGGATGCCGTCACCAACGGCAGCTGGATCCTGCGCGATAAAACGCTGCACTACTTCGCCCTTCCCTGCACGGCCGCCCGCAAGGCGCTTGAAGCGAAGGATGAAAGCGACGCGCAGCGCCACAAGGCGGAGCAAAAGGAGATTGACCGCGTGACCGCCAGCGCGAAGCGGCTGGCGACCTGGGGCAAGGTTTACGACAACGAAGACCTGGCCCGCAAAGCCAAACAGATGGAAAAACAGGTCGAACGGCTGAAGGAGAGCCAGACGGCGCTCACGGCAGGCAGCCAGTGGACGTTAACCCTGCGCGGCGACGCGCTGCGGGCCGACCGTCTGCTGGAGATGGAAAACCTCAGCGTCCCGCCTGCGCCCGGGCTACCGCCGCTGTTTAACATCGAAATGGCGCGGCTAAAAAGCGGCGATCGCGTGGCGATTGTCGGTCGTAACGGCTGCGGCAAATCGTCGCTGATGAGGCTTATCTGGCAACAGTTTGCCGATGAGTCCGCAGAAAGCGGGTTGAAAATCCATCCGCGCGTGTCGCCAGGCTATTACGACCAGACGCTTAATCAGCTGCCGGATGACGCCACGCTGCTCGACGCGCTGGAGCCTTTTGCACCGGATCCGCAGAACCGCAAAATGGCGCTCATCAGCGCCGGGTTCCCGTGGTCCCGCCATGGGCAGAAAATCAGCACGCTCAGCGGCGGCGAACGCTCGCGCCTGCTGTTCGTGGGCCTGACGCTTGCCCGCTACAGCCTGCTGATGCTGGATGAGCCCACTAACCACCTGGACATGGAAGGCAAAGAGGCGCTGGCGCAAACCCTTCAACAGTTTGAAGGCGGCGTGCTGCTGGTCAGCCACGACCGTCAGTTAATTAGCCAAAGCTGCAACCGTTTCTGGCTGATTGAAGAGGGAAAGCTGAGCGAGTGGCACGATGCAGAAGCGGTGTTTGAGCGCCTGCGTGAAAGCGCGGGGCTGGCGACATCCACCGCGCCCGTCATCGACGCTGCGACGGTTCAACCCTCGCCGTATGACGATCTGCTCGAACGGCTGGTCGCGCTGGAAACGCTGCTGGAAGACGATCTGGCGCGTAAGCCGAAGCATCAAAAGCCGCATCTTCAGGCGCAATGGCGTAAAGAGATAGAGAAGATAGAGGCACAGCTGTAAGTCTGCGCCCGGCGAGTCTCTCGTCGGGCCAGTATTTTCCCCCTAAATTATTAGAGGAACGCCGTATTCTTATTCTGAAAATGGATTAAATAATGACATTATGTTGCCGTTGCCTTGCATTACAGCGCCAAACCACTAATCCTTGAGGAGTATTACACCTGCTATGCAGATACTCATCATGAACAAGGAGATACACATGAAGGCTGCTGTTGTCACTCAGGATCATCAGGTTAATGTCACCGAAAAAACCTTACGCCCGCTAAAGCACGGGGAGGCCCTGCTGAAGATGGAATGCTGTGGCGTATGCCATACCGACCTCCACGTGAAGAACGGTGATTTTGGCGATAAAACCGGGGTTATCCTGGGCCACGAAGGGATTGGTATCGTAAAAGAAGTCGGCCCCGGCGTGAAGTCGCTGAAAGTCGGCGATCGCGCAAGCGTGGCCTGGTTTTTTGAAGGCTGCGGCCACTGCGAATACTGTAATACCGGCAACGAAACCCTGTGCCGCGACGTGAAAAACGCCGGTTACTCCGTCGACGGCGGGATGGCGGAAGAGTGCATCGTCACCGCTGACTACGCCGTAAAAGTGCCAGACGGTCTGGAATCCGCTGCGGCCAGCAGCATCACCTGCGCCGGCGTCACCACCTATAAAGCGGTGAAGGTGTCGGGTATTAAACCGGGCCAGTGGATCGCAATCTATGGTCTGGGCGGTCTGGGCAACCTTGCGCTGCAGTACGCCAAAAACGTCTTTAACGCCAAAGTCATCGCTCTCGACGTTAACGACGAACAGCTGAAGCTGGCGGCCAGCATGGGTGCGGATTTAACCATCAACTCCCGCAGCGAAGACGCCGCAAAAATTGTGCAGGAGAAAACCGGCGGCGCGCATGCAGCAGTCGTTACTGCCGTCGCCAAAGCGGCCTTTAACTCAGCCGTTGACGCCGTGCGTGCCGGTGGCCGCGTGGTCGCGGTTGGCCTGCCGCCGGAAGCGATGAGCCTCGACATTCCGCGTCTGGTGCTGGACGGCATCCAGGTGGTAGGTTCCCTGGTCGGCACCCGTCAGGATCTGCAGGAAGCCTTCCAGTTCGCCGCAGAAGGTAAGGTGGTGCCGAAAGTCACGATGCGTCCAATCGAGGACATCAACGCCATCTTTAAAGAGATGGAACAGGGCCAGATCCGCGGCCGTATGGTGATCGACCTACGTTCATAATCGTTCATTTTTCATTACCGCTCCTCGCTGGGGCGGTTTTTTTATAGCCATTTTCCGGCAATCCTTATCTTAATTCCTTTGTTCCCTTGTTTTCCCCCGCGCCCGATGATGAATCCGACGCTAACAAGAAGATAACAAAGGAATTCACCATGCAAACCCCATTTCGTCTGCCGCTGCTGACGGCGCTGATTCTGGCGACAACCGCAGCCTGGGCAGCAGATGCGCCCGTCAAAGGCGGCACGCTGATTTATCTGGAGCAACAGGCGCACACCAACCTCTATCCGCCTGCCGGTGGCTTTTACCCGAACGGCGGCATTCTGAATCAAATCACCGACAAACTGACATGGCAGAACCCAAAGACGCTGCAGGTCGAACCCTGGGTGGCCGAAAGCTGGACCACCAACGCCGATAAAACCGAATACACCTTTAAGCTTCGTCCCGGCATCACCTTCTCCGACGGCACGCCGCTGGACGCCAACGCCGTGGCGAAAAATTTTGATACCTACGGTTCAGGCAATAAGGCGCAGCGCCTGCCGGTGTCAGAAGTGATTAATAACTACGATCGCAGCGAAGTCATCGACCCGCTGACCGTGAAGTTCTACTTCAAAAAACCGTCGCCGGGGTTCCTGCAGGGCACCGCCACCATTGGCTCGGGTCTGGTCTCGCTCAGCACGCTAAAGCGCAACTTCGAAGAGCTGGGAGATGCCCGCCATATCATCGGTTCCGGCCCGTTTGTGGTGAAGGACGAGAAGCTGGGACGTGAAGTGACGCTCGAAGCGCGCAAAGACTACCAGTGGGGGCCGAAAAACCTGGCGCAGCAGGGGCCCGCTAATCTCGATGGCATCAAGTTTATCGTGACCCAGGAAGACAGCGTGCGCGTGGGGGCCCTGCTGGCCGGTCAGGCCGACTTTATTCGCCAGGTGCAGGCGTATGACGAAAAGCAGGCGACAGACCAGGGCTATAAGATATACGCCGCCCCGACCCGCGGGGTGAACGACAGCATCAGCTTCCGCCCGGATAACCCGCTGGTCGCCGATGTTCGCGTTCGCCAGGCGCTGCTGCATGCCACCAATGCAAAACAGGTGGTCGAGACCCTCTTCTCGGCCAACTATCCGCAGGCGAAGTCCGTGATTGCCGGTTCCGCCGCAGGCTTTGTCGATCTCAGCGACAAATTGACCTTTGACCCGGCAAAAGCCAACCAGCTGCTGGACGAGGCGGGCTGGAAAGCAGGCAGCGACGGGATCCGCGCCAAAGACGGCCAGCGTCTGGCGCTGACGGTGTATGAATCCCTGCCGCAGCCGCAAAACAAAGAGGTTCTGCAGCTGGTTGCCCAGCAGTGGCGACAGGTGGGCGTGGCGCTGAGCGTCAAAGCCGGAGATGCAGGCAGCCGCACGCTGGATAACCTTGATCCGCTGAAAACCCCGTTAACCGTCTCCGAAGTGGGCCGCGCCGATCCGGACGTGGTGAAAAGCATGTTCTACCCGGCTAACCGCGACGCGCTGCTGCAAAAAGGCGGATCCAGCGACAAGGTCAAAAACTTCCGTGACGACAGGCTGAATGAACTGCTGGTGAACATTTCGGCTGAGGTCGACCCGCAAAAACGCCTGCAGCTGGCGGGGGACGCGCAGCGCTACCTGCTGGATAACGCCTACGTCATTCCGATTTTCGAGGAGCCGCAGGTCTTTGCCGGCGCGCCGTGGCTGAAAGGCGTGAATTTCGAAGCGGTTGGCCGCCCGTCGTTCTACGGCGCGTGGATTGAGAAACACTGAGGAGCTGACGATGCGCCACGCACTTCTTCAACGTTTAGGGCACGGGCTGCTGGTACTGTGGGCCGCCTTTACCCTCTCGTTCGTGTTGCTCCAGGTGCTGCCGGGCGACGCGGTGCTGATTAAATTTCAGAACCCGGATCTGGGCTTAAGCCCGGCGCAAATCGAGGAGATGCGCGTGGCCTACGGCGCGGACAGCCCGCTGTGGCAGCAGTACGGCCACACGCTGCTGGCGATGCTGCGCGGGGATTTCGGCTATTCGCTACAGGCCGGCGTGCCGGTCAGCGAGCTGATTGCCAGCAATCTGCCGGATACCCTGAGCCTCGCCCTGCCCGCGTTTGTGCTCGCGGTCCTGCTGGCCTTTGCGCTGGCCTTTGCATCACGTCTGCCGGGTCTGCGCTGGCTGAGCAATACCCTTCAGTCTCTGCCGGTCCTGTTTATCTCCTTACCGACGTTCTGGCTGGGGATTGCCCTCATCCAGCTTTTTTCTTTTCAGCTGCGGCTGATCCCGGTGATTAACCCGACGCCGCTGCAGGGGCTGCTCCTGCCGATCGTGACCGTCGCGATCCCGATCTCCGCCCCGCTGGCGCAAATTCTGATGCGCAGCCTGGACCAGGTGGCGACGCAGCCATTTGTCGCCGTCGCCCGTGCCAAAGGGCTGAGTGAAACCGCCGTCCTGTGGCGTCACGTGACCGGCAACGCCCTGCTGCCGGTCCTGAACATTGCCGGGCTGCTGCTGGGCGAGCTGATTGCCGGGGCGCTGATCACCGAAACCGTTTTTGGCCGCAGCGGGCTCGGGCAGCTGACCCAGCAGGCGGTGAATAATCAGGACATCGCCGTGCTTCAGGCGGTGGTTATGATTTCCGCCCTCGGTTTTGTCCTGATCAATCTGCTGGTGGATCTGCTGATGCCGCTGCTGGATCCCCGTCTGCAAACCGTTACCGGAGGTGCATCATGAGTCTGGTCGATTACGCGGCCGCCGCGCGAAAACGCGTTCCTGCCTGGCAGGGCGTGGAATGGCAGCCGGGACTGTGGCTGGCATGGGGGGTGATTATTCTCGCCGCTTTTGCCGCCGTGGCACCCGGCCTGTTAACCCACTACAGCCCGATTGAGGGCATCGCCGGGGCACAGCGCCTGGCGCCGCAGGTGGGACACTGGCTTGGAACCGATCAGCTTGGCCGGGATGTTTATACGCGTATCGTTTATGGCGCCTCCCATTCCCTGAGCGCGGCGCTGGCCGCCGTGACGATGGGTCTGGTGGTAGGCACCGGTTTAGGGGTGATTGCCGGGGCGTTCGCCGGACGCGTCGAGTCTCTGCTGATGCGCTTCGTCGACGTGCTGCTGTCCATCCCGTCTCTGCTGCTCTCGCTGACGGTGATTATTCTGCTCGGGTTTGGCACCGTTAACGCCGCGATTGCCGTAGGCGTTGCCTCCATTGCCAGCTTCGCCCGCCTCGCGCGCGGTGAAGTGGTGCGCATCCGCCACACGGATTACGTCGAGGCGGCGTTCGGCAGCGGCGGGACGTTTTTCGCCGTGCTGTGGCGACACATCCTGCCCAACGCGTTAACCGCCGTCCTCGCCTTTGCCACGCTGCAGTTTGGTCAGGCCATCCTGGCGCTCTCCACGCTGAGCTTTCTCGGTTACGGCACCCCGCCGCCGGTGCCGGAATGGGGCTTACTGATTGCCGAAGGCCGTAACTATCTCTCTACCGCCTGGTGGCTCACCACCTTCCCCGGCGTCGTCGTCATCGCCGTGGTGCTGGCCACCAACCGCATCAGCCAACAGTTCAGCGGAGGTCGCTAATGACCGTGCTCTCAGTGGAAAATTTGACGATCAGCTACCGTACCGCGCGCCAGTGGCGAGAGGTGGTGCATAACGTCAGCTTCACGCTCGGACGAGGGGAAATGCTGGCGTTTGTCGGCGAATCCGGGTCCGGCAAGACGACCACGGCGCAGGCGATCATTGGCCTGCTGGCCGATAACGCCCGGCGCGATGCGGGAAAAATATCGCTCAACGGCGAGGAGATTAGCCGATGGTCCGCAAAGCGTCTCGATACCCTTCGCGGGGCGCGAATTAGCCTGGTTCCGCAGGATCCGGGTAATTCGCTCAACCCGGTGAAAACCATCGGTGTGCAGGTCGGAGAAATTATTCAGCTACACCAGAAGGTGACCCGCGCCGAGCGCGACGAGCAGGTGCTCGCCCTGCTGACAAAGGTCGGCCTGAGCCACCCCGAACAGCGCATGACGCAGTATCCCCATCAGCTCTCCGGCGGGATGAAACAGCGCGTGCTGATTGCCATCGCCATTGCCCTGCGTCCGGACGTGATCGTTGCCGATGAGCCCACCAGCGCGCTGGATGTGACGGTGCAAAAACGTATTCTCGATCTGCTGGATATCCTGCGCCGGGAATCGGGTACCGCCGTTCTGTTTGTCACCCACGATCTGGCGCTGGCCGCACAGCGCGCGGACAGGCTGCTGGTGTTTCGCGATGGCGAGGTTCAGGAACAGGGCAACACCGCCGATATCGTCCGCACGCCGCAGCACGCCTACACCCGTCAGCTGTTGAGCGATCTCCAGGGCCAGCGCCTGACCATCGCCCCGGTGGCCGGTCGCCCGCTCGCGTCCCCGGCCATTCGCGCCCGCGGCATCAGCAAGCAATTCTCCCTGGGCAAAGGTCATCAGCTTCAGGCGCTGGATGGGGTAACGTTTGACGTCAGGCGCGGCAGCACGCATGCGCTGGTCGGTGAATCCGGCTCCGGGAAAACCACCCTCGCCCGTATTTTGCTGGGTTTTGAACAGGCCGACAGCGGACAGGTCATCATTGATGATATTGAAGCCACCGCGCTCAGCCGCGAGGCACGCCGTCAGCTGCGCCAGAAGATCCAGTTTGTCTACCAGAATCCGTTTGCCTCTCTCGACCCGCGTCAGACGCTGTTTGACATCATCGAGGAGCCCCTGAAGAACTTTTCTCGCCTCGGTAAGGCGCAGCGAAAGCCCCGGGTGGAGACGGTGGCGCAGCGGGTTGCCCTGCCCGTCGAACTCCTGACCCGCACCGCCCGGGAGCTTTCAGGCGGACAGCGGCAGCGCGTTGCCATCGCCCGGGCGCTGATCCTGGAACCGACCATTCTGGTGCTGGACGAAGCCACCTCCGCGCTGGACGTCACCGTGCAGGCGCAGATTCTGGCTCTGCTTCAGCAGCTGCAGCAGCAGCTGGGATTGACCTACCTCTTTATCACGCACGATCTGTCTACCGTCCGCCGGCTCGCCCACAGCGTCACGGTGCTGCGCGGCGGTCAGGTGGTCGAACAGGGTGATGTCGGAACCTTATTCGCGTCGCCGCAGAACGACTATACCCGCGAGCTGATTGACGCCATTCCCCATTTTTCACCCGCTACGGAGGAGTTCGCATGACGCGAAAACGCCTGGGATTTTTCACCCGCCTGCTTGACGACGCTACGCCGAAGGAGCGCTATCGTCTGGCAACTGAACAGATCCGCCACGCCGAACGCCACGGTTTTGACAGCGCCTGGATTGCCCAGCACCACTTCCACGAAAGTGAAGGCGGCCTGCCGTCGCCGCTGCTGTTTCTGGCGCACGTAGCCGCGCATACCGAAACCATCCGACTGGGCACGGCCATCATCACCCTGCCGATGGAAAACCCGCTGCGCGTCGCGGAAGATGCCGCCGTGCTCGATTTACTCGCCGATGGCCGTCTTGAGGTCGGTTTTGGTTCTGGCGGCACGCCAACCTCTTTCCTGCCGTTCGGCCTGACGTTTGAGGAGCGCGGCGCGGCCTTTGCTGACCATTTGCATGTGATCCAGAGCGCCTGGCGCGGGGATTCGCTGACCCATCCGGATAACCACCTTTACCCGCCTGCGCCGCAGCTGGCCGACCGTATCTGGATTGCCACCTTCTCTGTTGAGGGAGCCGTTCGCGCCGCCCGGGCCGGACACGGTTTAATGCTCTCCCGCACGCAGCCGCGCCCGGCAGATCGGCTGGATTTAACGCTCGACGAGATCCAGAACCCGATTGTGGATGCCTACCTCGATGCGCTGCCTGCGGGCATCGCACCGCGCATTTTGGCCTCCCGTACGGCGTTCGTCGCCGACAGCGACGACTATGCGCTCAGGGTCGCGACGCCGGGCCTCACGAAACAGGCCCAGCAGCATCGCGCTGCCGGGCACGTGGTTAAAGGTGACAACGTCACAGATTATCGCCGCCAGTTTGACGCCCATATTGGTTCGCCCGATACGGTGCTGAATTCTCTGAATGCTGACTCCATTCTCAGGCGCGCCACGGATATCTCATTCCAGGTCCATTCGGTCGAACCCACGCATCGCGACACGCTGCGGTCCATCGCACTGATCGCCGAACGTATTGCCCCCCACATCCTTTGAGGAGACACCTATGTCGTTAAGTCAGGACATTCTCGCCGAGCTGGCGGAAATTAAACCCGGTTCCCCTCTGGCAGAGGCGCGCGCCACGCGTGATGCCGCCACGCGCCACGCGCAGGGCAGCTACGAAATTCTCTTTAGCCAGCAGGATGCTGATTTTGCACTGGACGAGCGCTTCGCCGTAGCGGCAAAAGTCGCCAGGTGGCACAGCGCGGAGGCGCTGGCCGCGCACTATGCGGGGTTTGGCCTGGCCGATCCCACCTCAGAACGCCTGACCCCGGCGCTGAACTTCGCGCGCCTGCTGACGTTCTCCCCCGTCGAAGCGACGCCCGCAGCGTTAAGGGCGCTGACTCAGGCGGGATGGAGCAAGGAAGGCATTGTTACCCTGGCGCAGCTTATTGCGTTTGTGAGCTTCCAGAGCCGACTCATCACCGGGCTGCGGCTGCTGAACGACAGGCCCGTCGCCAAAAGCGATGCGCCGGTGGCGGCAGGCATCTGGCACACGACCGCAACAACGGTCACCGGGAAGGCGGCCCCCGTCGCGTTTACCCAGCAGGAGCTGGGATGGGAACCGTGGATAGCGGCCAAACCGCTGGCGGACTTCGGTGACGATGAGGTTGCCATTCTGGCGAAATTTGGCCATACCGATTCCGACTACTTCCGCCTGCTGGGGCGCAACCTGCCGGTGCTTGAACAGCGCACGTTAACGGATAAAGGAATTTTTTATACATCGGGGGGATTGCCGCGCGCCGAGCGCGAGCTGGCCGCAACGGTCGCCAGTAAAATCAACGGCTGCATTTACTGCGCATCTGTCCATGCGCGTAAAGCCAGCCAGCTGTCAAAGGATGACGCGGCGGTAGAAGCCCTGCTGGCCGTGAGGCCGGGGCGGTCCCTGAGCGAGGGGCAATCCGCACGCTGGCAGGCGGAAATCGATTTTGCGGCGGCGCTGTCGGTCACGCCGCCTGCCGCCACGCCGCTGCACCTTGCCGCGCTGGAAAAAGAGGGGCTGGATACCTTAGCGCAGCTTGATCTGGTGCAGTCCGCCGCGTTCTTCGCCTGGGCCAACCGCCTGATGCTGACCCTGGGTGAGCCCTGGCTTGCCTGAAATCTGTCAGGCTAGCGCGCGAGCGTTAGCCTGAGCCCGTCTGGCCCGCAGGTGACCGTAGATCAGCAGTGCGCTCATGGCCGAGAAAGAGAGTATTGCTGCCGGCAGCGTGACGTAACGCCAGCTAAAGCCGAGGACAATCATCATCCCGCCAAAGTACGCGCCAATCGCACTGCCGAGATTAAACGCCATCTGTCCCCCTGCCGCCCCCAGCATCTCACCGCCCTTCGCATTTTGCAGAAGCAGAATTTGTAGCGGCGCAGAGAGCGCGAACAGCCCGGCGCAGCAGATAAAGCCCATGACCAGCGAGGCCGTTTTCAGTTCACCAAAGGCGAAAAGCAGCAGCAGCGAGGCGACAATCACCATGTCGGTGGTGGCCGCAATGCGCAGCGGGCTAAAACGCCCCGAGAGCTTACCGCTCAGCAGGTTGCCCAACACCATGCCAAGCCCCATCAGCATCATGATGGCCGTCATCATCCCTTCTGAATAACCGGAGACGTTAAACATAAACGGCTTAACGAAGCTGAACCATGCGAACACCCCGGCGTTGCCAAACATGGTGGCGGCAAAAATCAGCCAGGGTTCTGGTTTTTTTAGAAAGTGGAACTGCTCGGTCAATTTGATTTCTGAAGTGTCGCGGATGTCCGGCACCCAGAGCAGAACCGAGAGGATCACCAGCGCATCGAACACGGCAATCAGAAAAAAGGTATAACGCCAGCTGAACTGATGTCCGAGCCAGGTCCCCAGCGGAACGCCCATCAGGTTGGCCACGGTCATACCGGCGATCATCCCTGCCACCGCGACCGTCACCCTACCCGGTGGCGCAATTTTAGACAGGATAATCGCCCCGACGCCAAAAATAGCCCCGTGAGGAAAGCCGGAAATCAGCCGCCCCACAGCCAGCCAGAGATAGGACGTGGAAAACGTGAACAGGGCATTGCCGACAGCGGACATCGCTACCAGAAACAACAGCGTGGTCTTTAACGAAAACTTGCCTGAGAACAGCGCCACAATCGGGGCGCCAATAACCACGCCGAACGCATAAAACGAGATCATATTCCCGGCGGAGGGAATCGAAATACCGGTGTCATGTGCCAGCTCGGTTAACACGCCCATAATGCCAAATTCGGCCATTCCGAGGCCAAATGTGCCAAGCGCCAACGAAAAAATTGTCTTTTTCATACTTCAACCACTGGTTAATCACACGCGACGGACATTATTGAATAATCTTGTATGGTGAGCCAGCTCAAATCCGTTGGCTGGCAGGTTAATCCATTAATTCAGGTAAGGTTGTGAATACCGCTAGCCCAAAACCACGATGCCAAGCCGCTCCATCAGCTGGGCAATCTGATAGCTGTCCAGTTTGACACCCTGCAAATCAATACCGCGCACGTCCAGTTCACCCAGTTCTGAGTTGGTCAGATCGCAGTGGGTAAAATTGGCTGCTCGCCAGTCAAAAGAGGGGAACTCGCCCCCCGACAGATCCGAGCCGCTGAAGGTGGCACCGAGTATTTGCGCACCGTTCCAGCGGTTTTCCCACAACTCGCATTTTTCCAGAACCACCTTCGAAAAATTGGCATAGCTCAGGTTGCTTTTTGTTATGTAAGCACTGCAAAACCAGGTACGCGTAGTGATCATGTTCATAAAACTGGTCCCGCGAAAATCAGCCCCTTGCGCCCTGCATTCACGAATTTCGATGCCTAATGCATTCGAATGCCTGAAATCCGCCATCGATAAATCGCAGCTTTTGAAAATAGCATCTTTAAGCTGCGCCCGAGTAAACTTACCGCCCTGCTGGCTTTCCCGGTCATAGAACTGACAGCCAATAAACTCCGTGCTGGTTAAATCCGTGCCGGAAAAGTCGCAGTTACGAAAGATTGCATTCTCTATTTTCTCGCCGGTAAAACGAGTACGACCGATTTTTTCGCCCTCAAAAATCAATGCCATCACACCAACCTGTTTATTCATACAGTACCTGTCACCATTCTAACCCGTTACCTGCAGAAGAGAAACACGCTTATCTGACACACATGTCAAAAATTCCCGCGAAGGTTGCAGGCCAGCATTACACTTCAAAGTGTTAGTTCCTTCTAAGCACATCACCCGATCCGGAGATGAGAATTATCATGGGAAACGCAAAGCAGAATAAAACCAAAGCAGCGACCGTGACCAAAGCGAGCGTAGATAGCCTGGTTAAACCCGTGCTGAAGACCAAAGAGTATGAAAAAGAGCTACGTCGCCTCCACGTTGAACTGGTTAAGCTCCAGCAGTGGGTCGTCGCAAAAGGGCTAAAAGTGTGTATTGTTTTTGAAGGACGCGACGGTGCCGGTAAAGGCGGCACCATTAAAGCGATAACCGAGCGCGTCAGCCCTCGCGTGTTTCGCGTTGTTGCCCTCCCTGCCCCCACCGAGAAAGAGAAAACCCAGCTCTATTTTCAGCGTTATGTTCCCCATCTGCCTGCCGCCGGAGAGATCGTCATATTCGACCGCAGCTGGTACAACCGCGCGGGCGTCGAGCGGGTCATGGGATTCTGCACCCCCGAGCAGGTTGAGAAGTTTCTTGATGGTGCGCCGGTGATGGAAAAAGCGATGGTGGATGCCGGGATTATCCTGCTGAAGTACTGGCTGGAGGTCACGCCTAAAGAGCAGGAGCGCCGCCTGCGCGACCGTATTAACGATGGTCGTAAAATCTGGAAGCTATCGCCGATGGATATTAAGTCCTTTAACCTGTGGGACGAGTATACCCTCGCGCGCGACGCCATGTTTGAAGCGACAGATACCGCATGGGCGCCGTGGTTTGTGGCACGTTCAGAAGATAAAAAACGCGTGCGCCTGAATATTATTTCGCACCTGCTCACCCAAATTCCTTATAAAGAAATTCACGTCGAAAAGGTGGATTTACCGAAACGTAAAATTGGTAAAGTCAAACCCACAAAATATCCGTTCCGGTATGTGGAAGAGCGGTTCTGAAATTACTGGAATACGCCTCGCAGAATGTAGATTACCAGGGGATACGGTATTGTTTTTTGTTGGCTGCGGTTGATAATGACCGCACCAACAAAGGAGCTGAAAATGAAGCCAAACCGTAACAAAGACTATGGCAAAAGGGAGAGCATGGCGAGTGGAGTCTCCCGCGAGGCCCGTACACCAGAGGCGCGAAGACAAGAGCATCAGCAAGATAAAGAATTCATAAAAGCCATGAATGAATTTACGGCTAAAGCGGGATTATTATCAGACGATCCTTTCTTTGGAGGGATTTAATGTGCTTTCAGTTTGACGTTTACCGTAACCCTTCAGAAAGAACACGGGACTACCAGCCTTATTTTATGATAATTCAACATGACTATTATGATGATTTATCAACATGACTGATTATTCCATTAAGCTACCATAGCTATCTATGTGGACATATCAATGCCGCGATGCCTTTAGTGAATATTGATTTCGAGCGATATTTCCTTAACACCGCTGGCATAACACACGTGGAGAAACAGAAACTAAATAATAAAGATTATGTATGTAATCTTCGCAGCGCGAGAAGTACTGTTATCGCGGCGATAGATGCGTTAGTGACCAATACATAACGTAGGCCAGCGCAAGCGCAGCGCCGCCGGGCAAAGCCGACGGCGCAGGTCTTACTTCATTCCTTCCGTACTTTCCTGTTTCGCTTCCAGTCGCTCCACATCACGATACCAGCGCGGGTGGTGTTTCTGCGCCCAGCGGCGGCTCACCTTCCCTTCAATCATCCCTTTAATCGATCCTTTTACCCAGAACGCCATATACATATGGATCAGGATGGCGTGGATAAGGATGATGGCCGACGTGGCGTGGATCAGCAGCGCGTAGCGAATCACCTGAATCGGGAAATAGTGCGCAAAATACGGACGCCAGATAATCACGCCGGTCACCAGCAGCACAAAAATCATGCTCATGATGGTCCAGAACATCATCTTCTGTCCGGCGTTGTATTTCCCCACCTTCGCGACCTTATGTTCGTTGCCCTTCAGGACTTCGACGATCCCTTTCAGCCACGGGATATCCTGCTTGTCCGGGATGTTATGGTGGACAAAGCGCACGAACATAAACATCAGCACCACGAAAATCAGCACGCCAAAGAACGGATGCAGAATGCGCCCCATCTGCGGCGTGCCGAAGGTTTCGGTCAGCCACTGCAGCGTCGGGAAGAAGAACGAAATCCCCGACACCGCCACCAGGAAGAAACAGATCACGACCGTCCAGTGACAGGCGCGGTCAACAAACTTAGTGCGCACTATCATTTTCGATTTACTCATGATGATCCTCCTCGTCGTCATCCACCTCTTTGTTCGGCCCGATTCCGATGTAGTGATAAATCAGCCCGGCAAAGGTGGCGATAAAGCCCGCCGCCGAAAGCGGCTTAAGCGCACCTTTCCACAGGTTGATGGAGGTATCGATCGCCGGATCCTTCGGCAGGTTGTGGTACAGCTCCGGCTGGTCGTTATGGTGCAGCACATACATCACGTGCGTACCGCCCACGCCCTGCGGGTTATAAATGCCCGCATTCTCGTAGCCGCGCGCTTTCAGCTTGTCCACGCGCGCCTGCGCCACGTCAAGCATCTCTTTTTTAGTGCCGAAGTGGATCGCCCCTGTCGGACAGGTTTTCACACAGGCAGGCTCCTGCCCGACGCTGACGCGGTCCACGCACAGGGTGCATTTGTATACCCGGTTATCCTCTTTATTGAGTCGCGGGATATTAAACGGACAGCCCGCGATGCAGTACCCGCAGCCGATGCAGTTGTCCTGCTGGAAGTCGACAATCCCGTTGGCGTACTGAATAATAGCGCCGGCAGACGGGCACGCCTTCAGGCAGCCCGGATCTTCACAGTGCATGCAGCCGTCTTTGCGAATCAGCCACTCCAGCCTGCCGTTCTGCTCGGTTTCGCTAAAGCGCATTACCGTCCAGGATTTGGCGCTCAGATCCGCCGGATTGTCGTAGACCCCCACGCAGTGCCCCACCTCGTCGCGGATATCGTTCCACTCCGAGCAGGCCACCTGGCAGGCCTTACAGCCTACGCAGGAGGAGACGTCGATAAGCTTAGCGACCTCTGCCTTGTAGTCCCGCGCGCGGGGCGCGGGGGTAATCGGGTTGGTCGCGGAGCGTTTGATAACGTCTTGTGTTTCCATCGCCATTTAATCGCTCCTTACGCTTTCTCGATGTTGACCAGAAACGCCTTGTACTCCGGCGTTTGCGAGTTGGAATCGCCGACGTTTGGCGTCAGGGTGTTGGCGATGTAGCCTTTCTGCGCCACGCCCTCAAAGCCCCAGTGCAGCGGGATCCCGACGGTTTCCACCTGCTGGCCGTGCACGTTCAGGCTTTGGAGACGACGCGTCACCACCGCCACCGCGCGAATAAAACCGCGCTTGCTGCTCACCGTCACACGGTCGCCGTTGGCGATGCCTTTCGCCTTCGCCAGCGTCTCGCTCATCTCCACAAACTGTTCCGGCTGCGCGATAGCGTTAAGCCGCGCGTGCTTGGTCCAGGTATGGAAATGCTCGGTCAGGCGGTAGGTCGTCCCCACGTACGGGAACTTGTCCTTTTTACCCAGCCGCAGCACGTCCTCTTCGTAGATGCGCACCACCGGGCTGGAGATGACGTTTGGATGCAGCGGGTTGGTGCCGAGCGGCGTTTCCATCGGCTCGTAGTGTTCCGGGAACGGCCCTTCCGCAAGCTTGTTGAGGGCAAACAGGCGTCCCAGCCCTTCCGGCTGCATGATGAACGGCCCGGTGTTGCTGCCCGGCTGGGCGGTGTTGTAGTCCGGGATATCGTTCCCCGTCCACTTCGCCCCGTTCCACTGAATCAGCATGCGTTTGGGATCCCACGGCCTGCCGTTTACGTCTGCAGACGCGCGGTTGTAAAGCACGCGACGGTTCAGCGGCCACGCCCATGCCCAGCCCAGCGTATTGCCCAGCCCGGACGGGTCGGCGTTATCGCGGTTGGCCATCTGGTTACCCTGCTCCGTCCAGCTGCCGGTATAGATCCAGCAGGACGACGCCGTCGTGCCGTCGTCGCGCAGCAGCGCGAAGCTGTTCAGCAGCTGGCCTTTCTTCGCCACCAGGTTGCCGCTGGCGTCATAGAGATCCGCCAGCGCCACGCCGTTGTTCTCCTTCGCGACTTCCTCTGACTCAGGACGATCCGGCTGCTTGTAGTGCCAGCCCATTTTCAGCAGCGGCTCAGCGCCTTTGCCGCCTTCGGTGCGGTACATCTCGCGCAGGCGGTGGTAAATCCCGGCGAGGATCTCACCGTCATTACGCGCTTCGCCCGGCGCATCCTGACCTTTCCAGTGCCACTGCAGCCAGCGGCCGGAGTTTGCGATGGAACCGTCCTCTTCCGCAAAGCAGGTGGACGGCAGGCGGAACACTTCGGTCTGAATCGACGCCGGGTCGACATCGTTCGATTCCCCGTGGTTCTGCCAGAAGGTGGACGTTTCGGTCACCAGCGGATCGATAACCACCATGTACTTCAGCTTGCTCAGGCTGCGAACGACTTTGTTCTTGTCCGGGAAGGAGGCCACCGGGTTAAAGCCCTGGCAGATATACCCCGTGACGCTGCCCTTATCCATCATGTTGAAGTACTTGATGACGTCGTACGCCTGGTCCCACTTCGGCAGCCACTCAAAGCCCCAGTCGTTCTCCTTCTGCGCCGCGTCGCCGTAGAAGGATTTCATCAGGCTGACGTAGAACTTCGGATAGTTGCTCCAGTAGTTCACCTGGTCCGGCAGCGTCGCTTTCGGCGTATTGGCCTCAAGATACGTTTGCAGATCCGCCTGCTTTTCAGACGGCAGCGTCAGGTAGCCCGGCAGGCTGGTTGACAGCAGGCCAAGGTCGGTGAGCCCCTGAATATTTGAGTGACCGCGCAGCGCGTTCACGCCGCCTCCCGCCATCCCCATGTTGCCGAGCAGCAGCTGGATCATCGCCATGGTGCGGATGTTCTGCGCGCCGACGGTGTGCTGCGTCCAGCCCAGCGCGTAGAGGAATGTTGTGGTTCTGTCGGCGGCGCTGGTGGAGGCCAGCACTTCACACACCTTCAGGAAGTCCGCTTTCGGCGTGCCGCAGATGTTTTCCACCACGTCCGGCGTATAGCGGGAAACGTGCTGCTTCAGCAGGTTCCATACGCAGCGCGGGTGCGTCAGGGTTTCATCACGCAGCGCGTAGCCGTTTTCATCGAACTGATAGTTCCAGGACGTTTTATCGTACTGGCGTTTTTCGGCGTCATAGCCGCTAAACAGCCCGTCATCAAAGGCAAAATCATCCCGCACCAGCAGGTTTGCATTGGTGTAGTGCTTAACGTATTCCGCGTTGATTTTGTTGTTTTCGATCAGGTACAGCAGCACGCCGGACAGGAACGTAATGTCCGTACCGGAACGGATTGGCGCATAGATATCGGCCACCGATGCCGTGCGCGTAAAGCGCGGATCGACGACGATAAGCGTCGCATCGTTGTTGTTTTTCGCCTCCATCGCCCAGCGGAACCCCACCGGATGGGCTTCCGCGGCGTTTCCGCCCATCACCACCACGACGTTAGCGTTTTTGATATCAACCCAGTGGTTGGTCATCGCACCGCGACCAAATGTTGGAGCAAGACTTGCTACCGTTGGTCCGTGTCAGACGCGCGCCTGGTTGTCTACCGCCAGCATGCCGAGAGAGCGCACAAATTTTTGCGTCAGCATGCCGGTTTCATTACTCGCCGCCGAGGCGCACAGCATGCCGGTGGATAACCAGCGGTTAACCGTTACGCCCTGGGCGTTCTTTTCAATAAAGTTAGCGTCGCGGTCGGCTTTCATTAATTTGGCAATACGGGAGAAGGCCTCATCCCAGGAGATACGCTGCCATTTATCAGAACCCGGTGCGCGGTATTCCGGGTAGCGCAGGCGGTTTTCGCTGTGTACATAGTCCAGCAGCCCCGCCCCTTTCGGGCAAAGTGCGCCGCGGCTTACCGGATGATCCGGATCCCCTTCAATATGGTAAATCGCTTCTCTGGCGTTCTTCGCGCCATCGCCCAGGCTATACATTAAAAGCCCACAACCTACGGAGCAGTATGTGCAGGTGTTACGGATCTCTTTTGCGCGCAGCAGCTTATAGTTGCGTGCCTGAGCCAGCGCCATTTTGGGAGCAAATCCCAGCATGGCTGCCGTTGTTCCGGCCATACCGCCCGCGCAGATTTTGAAAAATTGTCTGCGGCTGACGTCCATTGTTGTCCTCGTTATCTGAAAAGACTTCGCGCCGCAAACTAACAGCAAAGCCCCTAATTTTTTTGCGTCAAATCAAGGTCATCTGCCTTCCCCCCCTTAATAGTCACCCCCGGAACCGTTAAATACTCCCTTTTGATTAACGGTTTAAGAGAATAATTGGCGACAGCGTCAGGATGAATGCGATACATTTTTCCTTTGATTGTTATTACAATGGCGAAGTAATGGACAGAAAAAGAGCAACGCTTATTGGGCTGGCGGCAATACTGTTATGGAGCACCATGGTCGGCCTTATTCGCAGCGTGAGTGAGGGACTGGGCCCGGTAGGTGGTGCGGCGATGATTTACACCCTCAGCGGATTACTGTGTCTGGTGACGGTAGGATTTCCTGATATCAGGCGGTTTTCACCCCGCTATCTTATTGCCGGCAGCGTTTTATTTGTCAGCTACGAAATATGCCTGGCGCTGTCGCTGGGCTATGCCGCAACGCGATCGCAGGCGATTGAAGTGGGCATGGTCAATTACCTTTGGCCAAGCCTGACCATTGTTTTTGCCATCTTGTTCAACGGGCAGAAATCGACCCTGTTGGTGATCCCCGGCTTAGCCGTCTCATTGCTGGGTGTCTGCTGGGTATTGGGCGGTGAACAGGGTTTACATCTTGATGAAATAACCCGCAATATCGTTTCCAGCCCGCTGAGCTACGCGCTGGCGTTTGCCGGGGCATTTATCTGGGCCGCCTACTGCACGGTCACCAGCAAATTTGCGAAAGGACAAAACGGCATCACGCTGTTTGTTTTGCTGACCGCGCTGAGCCTGTGGGTGAAATATTTCCTGAGCGATCAGCCTGAGATGGTGTTTACGCTTCCGGTGATAGTGAAACTCGTCATGTGCGGTATTGCGCTTGGGTTTGGTTACGCCGCATGGAATATTGGCATCCTTCACGGTAACGTCACGGTACTCGCTGCCGTATCCTATTTTACCCCTGTCCTCTCCGCCGCGCTTGCCGCCGCAGTGCTGAGTTCGCCTCTCTCATTCTCGTTCTGGCAGGGCGCGCTGATGGTCTGTGCCGGGTCGTTGCTCTGCTGGTACGCAACAAGACAATAATGTCGGTTTTGCTGTCGAGGAATATTTATCCCGACAGCAAATAATTAACATAAATTTAATATGTGAGCGCACGCCAAAATATTCATATGAACAGTAGAGCACGTGTTTAGATTCTGTTTATATTCCACCCCCTTTCGTAAATTCCGGCCCTCCCGCATTGACATAAATTGACACCGGCGGGTGATTAATACTGTCCAAATACTCACAGGATTAATAGCACAAAGTGCAATAGTATGTTTCTGTTTATTTCATCCTTCAGAACGGAAATTCCGTGCATTAAAGCTATAAAACAAGGTATTACGGCTATAAAGACCATTCGCCCCTCAAAAATGAACGGAAATACCGATAATTACCACTTTTTATAAAACCATAAAGAAACTATATCCACAGCAATCAACCCGGCAATTAATTGATTAAATGCTAATCATTTGACGCTATTTCATCGTCATTTACCCGATCTCGATCACACTAAATGAAATTATTGCTAATAATTTGAAACTTATTATTGAAATAGGACTACAAGATTTTTAAAAATAGCATGCCATTGACGATCAGCCTCGTTTAGAAATCGTTCAAAGTGGCTCAGGAAATACCAAAGAAAATTATAAGGAACATTTAAGATGAAACTTAAATTAGTTGCAGTGGCAGTGACTTCCATGTTGGCAGCAGGCGTTGTAAACGCGGCTGAAATTTATAACAAAGACGGTAACAAGCTGGATCTGTACGGTAAAGTAACAGGTCTGCACTATTTCTCTGATGATACTGATAACGACGGCGATAAAACTTACGTTCGTCTGGGCTTCAAAGGCGAAACCCAGATCAACGATCAGCTTTCCGGTTACGGCCAGTGGGAATATGAGTTCAAAGGCAACCGTTCTGAATCACAGGGCTCTGACGGCAACAAAACCCGTCTGGCCTTCGCGGGTCTGAAATTCAACGAATTCGGTTCATTCGACTACGGTCGTAACTACGGTGTTGCTTACGACATCGGCGCGTGGACTGACGTTCTGCCAGAGTTCGGTGGTGATACCTGGACTCAGACCGATGGCTTTATGACTGGCCGTACGACTGGCGTTGCAACCTACCGTAACACTGACTTCTTCGGTCTGGTTGACGGTCTGAACGTTGCCGCTCAGTACCAGGGTAAAAACGACCGTAACGACATCACCGAAGCGAACGGTGACGGCTGGGGTCTGTCTTCTACCTATGAAATGGACGGTTTCGGTGTCGGTGCAACCTACGCGAAATCTGACCGTACTGACCGTCAGGTTGCTGCAGGTCGCGTCGCTAACACCGTTAACGCTGGCGGTGAGAACGCAGAAGTATGGGCTGCTGGCCTTAAATACGATGCGAACAACATCTATCTGGCAACCACCTACTCTGAAACCCGCAACATGACCAACTTCGGTGACGGTTATATCGCGAACAAAGCTCAGAACTTCGAAGTTGTTGCTCAGTACCAGTTCGACTTCGGCCTGCGTCCATCCATCGCTTACCTGAAATCCAAAGGTAAAGACCTGGGTTCATACGGCGACCAGGATCTGGTTGAATACGTTGACGTTGGCGCGAGCTACTACTTCAACAAAAACATGTCTACCTATGTTGATTACAAAATCAACCTGGTTGACGACAACAGCTTCACCAAAGCAACTGGCGTTGCTACCGACAACATCGTAGCTGTAGGCCTGACCTACCAGTTCTAAGATTTGTCACGATAAAAGGCCAGCCCATGCGGCTGGCTTTTTTTATACGGATTTCTGGCGTCAACAAGGAGTACGCCATGCACATATTCAAAGGACGCTGCTTGTGCGGAATGAGTCAGTTCAGCGTGAGCCTCAATAATTTTGACGTATACGCATGTCACTGCACCCAATGCCAGAAGTGGTCGGGCGGCATTGCCATGTATCTTGAGCCGCAGGGCGAACCGCTTCTTGAGCAAGACTCTATCGCCCCTTCTCATTTCGCGTCATCGGCGCGCGGTGAACGCTGGTTCTGTCCCGGCTGCGGCTGCCCGCTGTGGTTCAAACTGACCTCCACGTCGCGCTATTTCATTCCCTGGACGCTGCTTGAGATGGGCGAAGATGAGCGACGCCGGCTGGTGCTCGCCGCGGAAATCTACACCGAAACCCAGCCCGCTTTTTTTGGCCTGACCGGGCAATACGCACGCTACAGCGGTTCGGAAATTGAAGCGCTTGATAAGCACTGCCTGCTTACGCCGTAAGCGGTTCGACGCCTGCAGCCCGACGAAGCCAGTTTTGCAGCAGCTTACCGTCCTCGGTCATCTCTGAATCGGCACGCGTGCAGAGATAATAGTCGCGCCCGTCGTCAATGGGTAAGTCAAATATCTTAACCAGCTCGCCGCTCTCAAGATAAGGCGCGATCAGCGGCTCGCGCATCAGCGCGCAGCCCAGCCCGGCCTGTACGCCCGCCAGCGTCAACAGTCCGTCTTCAAACAAAGGGCCGCTGCGCCGCAGAGATCGTTTTACCCCCTGCAACTGAAACCACTGCGGCCAGCTGGTGCGCTCCTCATCATGCAGCAGCGGCATTTGCAGCAGTTGCTCAGGCGTATCGATATGGCCATGAATGCGCAAAAACGCGCGGCTGCACACCGGCACCATCTGTCCGGAAATCAGCTTTTCGCTCTGATAGCCCGCCCACTGGCCGTTACCAAAACGAATCGACATATCCGACGCATCGCTCAGATAGTTACGATGGTTGGCATACACAACGTTGATCTCGGTCTGCGGGTTGGCACGCATAAAATCAGGCAGACGCGGGATAAACCACCCCATGCCAAAAAGCGGGATCAGGCTGATGGTGACCTGACGCGTTTGCGCCTGCTCGGCCAGATGCTCCGTTGCCTGGCGCAGCACGTTAAACGCAGCACGGATCGAGCGGTAATATTCACGTCCGTGCTGGCTCAGCACCAGCCTGCGCCCCTGACGTTCCGTCAGCGGCATTTGCAGATACCCTTCGAGGACCTTGAGCTGATGACTGACCGCCGACGGTGAGATATCCAGTTCCTGCGCGGCCAGCGTGACGCTGCCCAGCCGGGCGATGGCCTCAAAGGCCCGGACGGCGCGAAGCGGCGGGTCGTTTGCCAGACGGCTGTCTGCATACGCAGACAAAGCTGACGATTGTTCTGTTTTATTCATATGTTGATTTCTTTAGGCTTTTTACCTGAAAATACCATTGCTTTATCTTTATATAAATCATAAAGATAAAGCAATAGCGGTTTATCATAAGAAATAATATATGTGTATTTTACAATTTAATTCATTTATCGGATGGTAGCCGCAGAAAAAAGACTTTGCGGGAACAGACGTTGGATACACTCATACAACAACTGATCAACGGTGTGATGCTGGGCAGCATTTACGCGCTGATCGCGCTGGGCTATACCATGGTGTATGGCATCTTGCGCATTATTAACTTTGCTCACGGCGATATTCTGATGGTCGGTGCGCTCACCACCCTTTCCTCCATTAACGCCCTGAACGCCACTTTCCCTCACATGCCGCTGCTGTTGCAGCTTGGCGTTGCCCTGGTGATTGCCATGGCCGTTTGCGCCCTGCTGGCAATGGCCGTGGAGCGCTTTGCCTATCGTCGACTGCGCAACGCCCCGCGCCTGGCGCCGCTTATCTCCGGCATCGGCGTTTCGGTCCTGCTACAAACCGTGGCGATGATCATCTGGACGCGCAACCCGCTGATGTTCCCGCAGATCCTGCCCATGGAACCGATCGCCGTGACGTCAGGAAGTGACATACATCCCCCTGCCATTGTCACTGTCACGGGTATCGTCACCGTTGTCCTGGCGCTGGCGGTGATGACCGGGCTGTGGCTATTGGTGGAATACACCCGCCTGGGCCGGGGCATGCGCGCCGTGGCGGAAAACCCGCGCGTTGCCACGCTGATGGGGGTTAACCCCAATGCCATTATTACCCTGACGTTCGCCATTGGCGGCGTGTTCGCCGCGCTGGCAGGCGTCATGATGGCGAGCAACTACGGCAACGCCAGCTTCTCGATGGGCTTTTTGCCCGGGATCAAAGCCTTTACCGCCGCCGTGCTGGGGGGCATTGGCAACATTCGTGGCGCCATGATTGGCGGGATCCTGCTCGGCATTATCGAAGCGCTGGGCGCAGGTTACCTGGGTGAACTGACCCACGGCGTCTTCGGCAGCAACTATCAGGACGTCTTTGCCTTCATGGTTCTGATTCTGGTGCTGGTCTTCCGTCCGGCAGGCCTGCTGGGCGAGCGCGTAGCGCACAGGGCGTGAGGGAAACAATGACAACGCTTCAACTACAAACCCCGGCGGCGACGCGCAAATTCTGGTCAGGCATGACGCTTTTTTGCCTCGCGCTGCTGGTTGCGCCCGTGGTGGCCACGCAGCTTGGCGGCAACTACTGGGTGCGTGTTATCGACTTCGCCCTGCTCTACATCATGCTGGCGCTGGGGCTCAATATTGTGGTGGGCTATACCGGCCTGCTGGACATGGGCTTTATCGCCTTTTACGCGGTCGGCGCCTATCTCGCCGCGCTGTTGGCCTCGCCGCACCTGCTGGAGGTGTTTCCGATCCTCAACGTCTGGTTCCCGGACGGGCTGCACACCTCATATCTGCTGATTATTCCGCTGGCGGCGCTCGTCGCTGCGGTCTGCGGCATTTTACTGGGCGCTCCCACGCTGAAGCTGCGCGGGGACTACCTGGCGATAGTGACCCTCGGCTTTGGCGAAATCATCCGCATCCTGATACGCAACCTCGACCGTCCGGTGAACATCACCAACGGTGCGAAGGGCATTACCGGGGTGGATACGCTGAATCTGTTCGGCCTGAAGTTTAGCGGCGTATACCACTGGTTAGGTTTCAAAGTGCCCGCCCTGTGGCTGTGGTACTACCTGCTGATGCTGGTGATTGTGGCGATTATTTTTGTCTGCCTGCGTCTGCAGCATTCCCGTATTGGTCGCGCCTGGCACGCCATCCGTGAAGATGAGGATGTGGCCCGCGCGATGGGCATCAACGTGCGTAACTATAAGCTGCTGGCCTTTGCGATGGGTGCCTCTTTTGGCGGCGTGGCGGGTGCCCTGTTCGGCGCGTTTCAGGGCTTTGTCTCCCCGGAGTCCTTCACGTTACAGGAATCCATTGCCGTGCTGGCGATGGTGGTGCTGGGCGGGATGGGACACATTCCGGGCGTGATCCTCGGCGCGGTACTGCTTACCGCCCTGCCGGAACTGCTGCGCAGTCAGGCAGCTCCGGTTCAGCAGGCGCTGTTCGGTACGGTACTGATTGACCCGGAAGTGCTGCGTCAGCTGTTCTACGGCCTGGCGCTGGTGCTGGTCATGCTGGTGCGTCCTGCCGGGATCTGGCCGGTACGCCACAAGGAGGTGAATACATGAGTCTGTTAACCGTACGCAACATGTCCAAACGCTTCGGCGGGCTTACCGCCGTGGATGACGTTTCGATCGCCGTGAACAAGGGCGAGATCTACGGCCTGATTGGTCCTAACGGGGCGGGAAAAACCACCTGTTTTAACCTGATCACCGGGCTTTATCCGGCGGACAGCGGTGAATTTTCAATTGCCGACAAGCCCTATTTCCCAAAGCACATTGAGAAAGTCACCGCCGCCGGGATCGCACGCACCTTCCAGAATGTGCGCCTCTTTAACGACATGTCGGTGCTGGAAAACGTGATGGTGGGCCGCCACGTGCGCACCCGTAACGGCCTGTGGGCCGCGCTGAGCCGTCACAAACGAGCTCGCGAAGAAGAGAAACAGACTCGAGAACTGGCCTGGCACTGGCTGGAGTACACCGGCATTGCGAAGTTCGCCCACTACCGCGCCTGCGATCTGGCCTATGGTCATCAGCGCCGTCTGGAGATTGCCCGCGCGCTGGCAACAGATCCGCTGCTGCTGGCGCTGGACGAACCCGCCGCCGGGATGAACGCGGCGGAAAAAGTGGCGCTCGGCGAGCTGCTTATCCGACTGCGCGATGACGGCAAAACCCTGCTGATGATTGAACATGACGTCAAGCTGGTGATGGGCATCTGCGATCGCCTGACGGTGCTTGATTACGGCAAAACGCTCGCCAGCGGCACGCCGGAGAGCGTGCGTCGAGACCCGGCAGTGATCGCCGCCTGGCTTGGAGGCAACGCCCATGTCTGAATTACTGAAGGTGGAACGTGTGGACGTGCATTACGGCGGCATTCAGGCCGTACGCGATGTCTCTTTTACCCTGCACGAGGGCGAACAGGCTACGCTGATCGGCGCGAACGGCGCGGGGAAAAGCTCCACCGTGCGCGCCATTACCGGGCTGGAAAACTTTAGCGGCCGTATTGAATTCAACGGTAAAGCGGTGCGTAAACAGAGCCCGGAGACCCTGCTTCGCGACGGGCTGGTGATGGTCCCGGAAGGCCGGGGGATCTTCTCCCGAATGACGGTGCTGGAAAACCTGCAGATGGGTGCCTGGCTCAGGCGTGACACTGTCACCGTCAGGCGCGAGATGAACGAGATCTTCGAGCGCTTCCCGCGCCTGGGCGAGCGCCAGCATCAGCTTGCCGGGCTGCTGTCCGGCGGCGAGCAACAGCTGCTGGCCCTTAACCGCGCCCTGCTCAGCCGCCCGCGCCTGCTGATCCTCGACGAACCCTCGATGGGCCTCGCGCCGAAGATGGTTGAAAACATTTTTGCCGTCATTGCCGGCCTGCGCGAGCGCGGCGTTGCCCTGCTGCTCATCGAACAAAACGCCCGTCTCGCGCTGGAAGTCACCGACAGCGCGTGGGTGATGGACAGCGGCAGCATTGTTCATCATGGCGAATCGAAAGCGCTGCTCAATGACGACCAGATTGCACAGATTTATTTGGGCGAAATGCCCGTTTAACCACACCAGCCAACATCAGGGAAATACAATGAAAACAGTAAAAATCAGTGCGCTCAGCGCCGCTATCCTCCTCGGCAGTTTTGCCTCGACGGCCGCGTGGGCCGCTGACAGCGAAACCGTGGTTATCGGTCTCGCGGGCCCGCTCACCGGCCCGTCTGCCCGTATCGGTAAGGATCTGGAGAACGGCGCGCAGCTGGCCATTGACGACATTAACAAGCAGCACCCGACCATCGGCGGCAAAGCGGTGACCTTCAAACTACAGTCCGACCCGCGCACCGCCGTGGCCGTTGCGCAGCGTCTGGTAGATAGCGGCGTGGCGGGCGTTGTCGGCCACTGGAACACGGGCACCAGTATTCCAGCCGCACGCGTCTATCACGATGCGGGCATCGCCCAAGTGGCACCGGTCGCGACCGGTCACGCCTATACCAAACAGGGTTTTGATACCAGCTTCCGCGTGATGGGCCACGACGACGACGGCGGTCAGCTAGCCGGTCAGTACGCGGTTAATACGCTGAAAGCCAAACGCATTGCGGTGATCGACGACCGTACCGCCTTTGGTCAGGGACTGGCGGACCAGTTTATTAAATCGCTTGAAGCGCAGGGCGTGAAGGTTGTCGATCGTCAGTACGTTGATGACAAAACGGTGGACTTCAGCGCCGTGCTGACCGCCATCCGCAGTAAAAACGCCGATCTGATCTTCTTCGGCGGCGTCGACAGCCAGGCCGCACCGCTGGCGCGTCGTATCAAACAGCTGGGCACGAACGCCACCCTGATGGGCGCAGGCGGATTTGTCAGCCAGACGTTCCTGCAGCTGGCGCAGAAAGAAGGCGAAGGCGTGGTCGCGCTGGAGCCGGGTCTGCCCGTTGACCAGATGCCGGGTGGAAAGGCATTCGAACAGGCCTACCAGTCGCGCTACCACACCCATATCGAACTGCACGCCCCGTTCGCCTATGACGCCACCCGCGTGCTGGTTGCGGCGATGGAAAAAGCAGACTCCGTTGAGCCGTCCGACTATCTGCCCGCCCTGCGCGCCATCAGCTACTCCGGCGTCACCGGCCAGATCGCGTTTGATAAAGAAGGTAACCTGAAATCGCCGTCCTTCACCGTTTACAAAGTTGTCGACGGCAAATGGCAGCCGCAAACCGTGCTGGGTGGCGCAAAAGCGAAGTAACGCAGCGAGGGCAATGTGATGAGTGATAATAACGAGCTGGGCATTCTCGCCCGCCGCAAAATTGAAGCAGAAATTATAAAGCCAATTTATGAAATCCTGGTGCGCGAGATAGGGAAAACCCGCGCCCAGGCGGTCATTGGCGAGGCCATTGAGCAGGCCGCGATTGACGCTGGCAAAGCGTTTGCCAGCAAAGAACCCAACGGCACGGACGTAAAGAGCTTCATCGCCCTGCAGTATCTGTGGGAAAAAGATAACGCGCTTGACGTGAAGGTGATCGACGCCGACGACCAGCAGTACAACTACAACGTGACCCGCTGTCGCTACGCGGAGATGTACCACGAAATGGGGCTGGGCGAGATTGGTCATCTGCTCTCCTGCGCGCGGGATGAAAAATTCATCGTTGGCTATGCGCCGGACGTTGAGCTAACCCGCACCACCACCATCATGCAGGGCGGTGCGTGCTGTGATTTCCGCTACCGCAGCAGCAAGGACAAGCCATGATCCGCGTCAACGCCGAACGGCTGTGGTCAACGCTTGAGATGATGGCGCAGATCGGCGGCACGCCCGCCGGCGGCGTGACCCGTCTGGCGCTGAGCGAGGAAGATCGTATTG
Organism: Enterobacter sp. QK-SA4; assembly: GCF_056856775.1. Taxonomy (NCBI): domain Bacteria; kingdom Pseudomonadati; phylum Pseudomonadota; class Gammaproteobacteria; order Enterobacterales; family Enterobacteriaceae; genus Enterobacter; species Enterobacter sp. QK-SA4. The sequence goes on along the minus strand of NZ_JBXFXH010000007.1, from coordinate 2,228,482 downwards.
CGCGTAACCTGCTGCGCGACTGGGCGCTGGACGCGGGTTTCACCTGCGACGTCGACAGCATGGGCAATATGTTTATCCGTCGCGCGGGGAAAAACCCGCAGCTTGCCCCGGTCATGACGGGTTCACATGTGGATACCCAGCCGCTGGGCGGTAACTACGACGGGGTTTACGGCGTGCTGGCCGGGCTGGAGCTGCTGCGAACCCTTAACGACCATAACGTTGAAACTGAACGTGACGTTGTGCTGGTGAACTGGACTAACGAAGAAGGCGCGCGCTTTGCGCCGGCCATGCTCTCTTCAGGGGTCTGGACGGGACAGTTTAGCGAAGCGTACGCGCATGCCCGCGCGGATAACGAAGGCACTACCGTGGGCGAAGCGCTGGAGAGCATTGGCTACCGGGGTGAAACCCCTGCCCGTTCGTTTCCCGTTCACGCCTGCTACGAACTGCACATCGAACAGGGTCCGATCCTGGAAGATGAAGCCATCGATATCGGGTTAGTCCGCGCGGCAATGGGCCAGCGCTGGTTTACCCTGACGCTGGACGGATTTGCCGCCCATGCAGGAACGACGCCGATGCACAGCCGCCGCGACGCGCTGACCGCCTTTGCCGAGCTGGCGCTGAAGGTAGAAGAGATTGGCTACCGGCATGCGCCGGACGGACGCGCGACGATCGGTATGGCGAAGGTTACGCCAAACTCGCGCAACGTCGTGCCGTCTCGCGTGGAATGCAGCGTTGAGTTTCGCCATCCGGCGCAGGCGGCTCTGGAAGCCATGGAAGCGGCGCTGCATAAGGTTGCTGAAAGCCTCAGCCTGCGCGGCGTCGCTGCTGCCGTTGAGCGCATTTTTGACTACGCACCCATCGCGTTTGATGCCGAATGCCTGGCGCGTTCGGAGAAGGCCGTGGCGGAACTGGGCTATTCGTCGAAACCGATGGTCTCCGGTGCGGGACACGACGCCTGCTATGTCAGCAAAATGGCGCCCGCCAGCATGATCTTTATCCCCTGCGTGAAAGGCATCAGCCATAACGAAGCGGAGAGGATCCTGCCGGAGTGGTCGGAGAAAGGGGCGAATGTGCTATTGCATAGCGTCCTGTCCGCGGCCCTTGAGAAATAGAACGGTGCGAAAGCAGACGAGCTCTGCTTTCGCCAGAATCTACACGGCAACGCGTCGGCTGATTTCGACAACCCGATCGCTGGGAAGGTGATAGTGGTTAATGACGTGCGTACAGTTGCGCTTCATGAACGCAAAGATGTGCCGTTGCCAGGCCGCCATGCCTCCCTCACCCTCGCCTGCCACAATGGTTTCATGCCCGACATACCAGGTGGCGTCGTCCGTGGCAAAAAGCGCGTTAATCTCGCTGACCCCCTGCAACAAACGCGGGATGTCCGGATGTTCCATAAAACCATACTGCGCCACGCCGTGCCAGTAGCCCGGCGCACGCTGCTCTACCCTGATGCGTTGTTCTTCCCCCACGTAGGGAACATTCAGAATATCAATGGTAAGCGACAACACGTCCTGCTGAAGCGCCCGGTTTCGCGCGACGTGCCAGCGCATGACCGGCGGAATATTGTTCTGTGTCCGGGTCAAAAAGACGGCGGAGCCAGCCACTCTTGGCACCGTCTTTTGCTGAAGCTGGGCAAAGAACGCATCCACGCTGACGCCCTTCTCGCCCACCGATGCGGATACCGCCTTAACGCCGCGGTGCCAGATCAGCATCACCGTACAAATCGCTGCGGCCATCAGCAGCGGAATATAGCCGCCCTCCAGGACCTTAATCAGATTGGCAAATAAGAAGGTGGCATCAATCACCAGGAAGCAGAGGGCAATCACCGCGCTGCTGGCCAGGCTCCAGCGCCACACTTCGCGCATTGCCACAAACAGCAGCCCCGTGGTCATCAGCATGGTTAACGACACGGCAATGCCGTACGCGGCGGCGAGCTTATCGGAGGATTTAAAGAACACCACCAGCCCGATGGTTACCCCCATCAGCAGCCAGTTGATTATCCCGATATAAATCTGACCGTAGCTTTCCGCCGCCGTCTGCTTGATGCGTAATCGGGGTAACCAGCCAAGCTGTATGGCCTGGCGCGTCATGGAAAAAGCGCCGGTGATAATCGCCTGACTGGCGATTATCGTCGCCAGCGCGGCAAGAATGATGAGCGGAACCTGGAGCACAGGCGGACAGAGCGTGTAGAAAAGGTTTTGCTTGCTGTCGGCACCGGCCAGAATCAGCGCTGACTGGCCGGCATAGTTGAGCAGCAGCGAAGGAAAGACGATGCCGTACCAGGCAAGCCAGATGGGCTTTTTGCCAAAATGCCCCATGTCTGCATACAGGGCCTCGGCACCCGTCACGCAGAGAAAAACGCCGCCCAGGACCAGAAAACTGGTGTACCCGTTCGAAAACAAAAACGCGATGCCGTACGCAGGGTTGAGGGCCAGCAATACCGAGGGATGTTGAACGATCCCCCGCACGCCCAGCGCAGCAATCGCCAAAAACCAAACCGCCATAACCGGGCCAAATATTTTCCCTATGCGAGCAGTACCAAAAGGCTGAAGAAGAAACAGCGCCAGCAGGACCGCCACCGTCAGGGGCAATATGTACGGCTGAGATTCAGGAATGACCATCTCCAGCCCTTCAAGAGCAGAAAGCACGGAGATTGCCGGGGTTATCGCGCCGTCACCGTAAATCAGCGCTGCGCCAATCAGGGCGGCAAAAATAACCCAGCGCCCGCCTTTGCCTTTCTCCACCAGAAGCGACATTAAGGCCATGATGCCCCCCTCGCCATGATTATCAATTCGCATGGCAAAGGCGGCATATTTTATGGACGTTACCAGGATGAGTGTCCAGGTAATCAGGGAGAGCAGGCCCAGGATGACGCCGGGCGTAGGGTCATGCTCAGAGAGCGACAGCACCGTGCGGAAGGTATAGAGCGGGCTGGTGCCGATATCACCAAAAACGACGCCCAGCGCGCCTCCTGCAAGCAGGGTTAACCGGGAGAGCGGTTGGGACGGTTCACTGCTGTGGCGAGGGCTCATATTTTCCAGCAAGAGTCAGATAATCCTTTAAAAAACATAGCCCATCTGCCCCACCCGCGCCAACCGCGCGCCCTGTATTACTGCGGCTTGGCCTTCGCCAGGCTAAACCAGATCCCCACTGCCAACAGCAGCAGCATTCCGCCCGCGCAGCCCAGCGCCACGCTGTGCGAAGTGATAAACGCGCTTTTCGCCGCCTCAATCACCGACTCCGCCAGCGTCGGGGTCAGATCCTGCGCCACCTTCATCGCCTCACCAATGGATGACGAGGCTTTATCTGCGAGCGAGGCGTTCAGCCCCTGCGGCAGGTCAATCGACGCCGAGAAGCTGCGGGTCAACAGCAGACCAAAGATGGCGATCCCCAGCCCGGCGCCCAGCTCATAGGACATGGTTTCAATCGCCCCTGCCGCGGCGGCCTTCTCTTTCGGCGCAGCGGCCATAATCGCCGAGGTCGAGGCCAGCAGCGCGCTGGCGGCGCTGAAGCCGAGCAGAACCATCAGGGCAGAAGCCAGCAGCTGCTGCGTGCTGAAGTCGAGCATCGACAGGCCGATAAAGCTGACGGCGCTGAGCCCCATTCCGCCAGCCGCCACAATGCGCAGACCGAGACGACCCACCAGCACACCCGCGATCGGTCCGCTAAACCCGCTCGCCACCATCAGCGGCAGCATGAACATTCCCGCTTCAAACGGCGTAAAGCCATGAACAAACTGCAGCTCCTGGGCCATCAGCAGCTCAAACCCGACCAGGGCAATCATGGCGGTCATCGCCATCACCACGCCGCTTAAAATGATGCGATGGCAGAACAGACGCATGTCGATCATCGGCACGCGGGCGCGGAGCTGAATACGCACGAAGATAAACAGCAGCACCGAGCCGGTCACCAGCGCGGACGCGACCACCCACGGTGACAGAACGCCTTTTAGCGCGGTTTTCGCACTGTAGACCAGCAGCAAAATCGCCACAATCAGCATAATGGCATGGCTGATATTCAGCGGCTGCTCCTGACGCCCCTTCTGAGGAGGCACCAAACGCGCTGCCAGCGAAACCACCACCAGCACGATCGGCACGTTGATTAAAAACACCGATCCCCAGTAAAAATGCTCGAGCAGCATACCGCCAATCAGCGGGCCAAACGCCGCGCCACCGGAGCCCACCGCAGCCCAGACGCCGAGCGCAATGTTACGATCCCGCGCGTCGATAAACAGCGTGCGGATGCCAGCCAGCGTGGCCGGAATAATCATCGCCGCGCCGATTGCCAGCGAGGCGCGCGCCGCAATCAGCCACCCTGCTGACGGGGCAAACGCTGCCGCCAGCGACGACAGGCCAAACAGCGTGCTGCCAATCATGAGCAGTCGTTTAAAACCAATGCGGTCACCCAGGGCGCCCATCGGCAGCACCATTCCCGCCATCACCAGCGAGTAAATATCGATGATCCACAGCAATTCATTGCCGCTGGCGCCCAGCGTCATGCTCAATGTCGGCGCCGCCACGTGCAGCACCGTCGCGTCGATCGCCACCGGGATATACACCAGCACGATAATCACTAACGCTAACCACTGACGAAACATAAATTTCCTTTTCTTTTAAAACATGGACACATGTCCAGGATGCGATCCTACGTAAAGTTGAACGCATGTCCAGCTTTTTGTTACACTCGTTTCATTCCCATTGAGAGTGAGTAAACATGCGATACCTGAGCAAGGATGAACGGCGGGAAGCCATCTTACAGGCCGCCATGCGCGTGGCGCTGGCTGAAGGACTGGCGGCAATGACGGTACGCCGTATTGCCGCCGAGGCCGGAGTCGCCACCGGCCAGGTACATCATCATTTTACGTCCGGCGGCGAACTAAAATCGCTGGCCTTCGTACGGCTAATTCGCGAGCTGCTGGATGCGGATGTCGCGGGTAAACAGGCCGGCTGGCGGGAACAGCTTCATGCCATGCTCGGCAGCGATGACGGGAGGTTTGAGCCCTATATTCGCCTGTGGCGTGAGGCGCAGATCCTGGCCAGCCGCGATGCCGACATCAAAGGCGCCTATGTGATGACCATGGAGATGTGGCACCAGGAAACGGTGGCGCTTATCAAAGCGGGAACGGAGGCCGGGGCATTAAATCCGGGCGATCGGGCGGAAAATATTGCCTGGCGCTTGATTGGTCTGGTGTGCGGTCTTGACGGAATGTATATCTTAAACATGCCCGAAATGGACGAAGCCGCCTTTAACAACCATCTTGATAAATTAATCACGCTCGAGTTGTTTAATACGCCGTCTAAGCAGTGATGTTGCCGGGTAGCGGCGACGCCTTACCCGGCCTGCGTATTATTTCCCGGCCTGAGGATGTGTATCAAACCCTGCCATCACCGCCGTCAATTCTGACAGTGTAAAGCCGTGCTTCGGATCGTCAACCCCAAGACCAAAGCGCTCCTGCATTAGCTGGTATAGCGCCGCAGCGTTGGGAAGATGGATCTGCTCCTCCACATGGCCATTCTGCCAGTGGGTAAAGTTGAAGTTGGTTAGCGTCAGCTTGCCGCCCTCCGGCAGATGGCGACACATCAACAGATGATGGCGGAAATGCGACTGCGGCCAGTGCGCCGACCAGAAGTTCCCCATCACGTAATCGCTGAAATACTGCGTCGTCAGGTCAAACTGGTACATCGACTGCCAGTGCTCGTGGTGCCGGAACTGCAGCACCCAGTCGTTCCCCTCGCTCAGCAGACGATACAGCCCGTGCGGCGTCTCCTGTTCTTCATTAGCGAGCAAGCGAATCGGCGCCGTCAGCGTCTGGCCTCCAAAGCCGACGTCGGCAATCCAGCGCTCACCGTTAAGCTCAACCAGCAGCAGGCGGTGCGTGCGCGGCGGCATTTGCGGCGGATTCGCTAATACCACGCGCCCCAGCACGCTACGCACCGTAAACCCGACTTCACGCAGGACGCGCTCGAACAGGCCGTTTTGCTCAAAGCAGTACCCTCCGCGACGTGCGGTGACCAGCTTGTCGACCAGGCACCGATCGTCAAGCTGGATTTCGCGAGGCAGAACAACATCAATATTCTCAAAAGGGATCGCACAGTTGTGATGTAAATGCAGCGCGCGCAGGGTATCGATATCCACCCGCGTCGGTTGCGCCCAGCCGGTGCGGGCAAAATAGGCGGTCAGAAATGGGGACATGCATCAGTTTCCTTTGATTGAGATGTTCTGTTTATAAACTAATTTTACGCATCCACTTTGATTTACGTGCTTTTTCGTCATACTCATCGGTGTAGATGAGGAGATCCTATGAGCCACTTTCGCCCTGTTGAATTACGTCATGCCAGCCGTCTGCTGAACCACGGCCCTACTGTGCTTATCACCAGTCGGGATGAAAGCCTCGACAGACGCAACGTGATGGCCGCCGCATGGTCAATGCCCGTTGAGTTTGAACCGCCGCGCATCGCAATAGTCGTGGATAAAAGCACCTGGTCGCGCGAGCTGATTGAGCGCAGCGGGAAGTTTGGCATCGTCATCCCCGGCGTGGCGGCGGCCAACTGGACATACGCGGTCGGTAGCGTCAGCGGGCGCGATGAGGACAAATTTAACTGCTACGGGATCCCGGTCGTGAACGGTCCTGAACTTGGCCTGCCGGTGATAGAAGAAAAATGTCTGGCGTGGATGGAGTGTCGGTTATTACCCGTCACCTCAGCGGCAGAAAAATACGATACGCTGTTTGGTGAAGTGGTTTCAGCGGCAGCCGATGAACGCGCGTTTATCGCCGGGCGCTGGCAGTTTGACGGGGATAAGCTGAATACGCTGCATCATCTTGGGGCCGGGACGTTTGTGGCGAGCGGAAAAATGGTGAAGGCACCGGATTGAGAAACCCTCCCCCTACAGGGAGAGGGTAACCGTATTACTTCGCACGCCGCGCAATAATCTCATCCGCAACATTCCGCGGGGCTTCCGCAAAATGATGGAACTCCATCGTATACGTCGCGCGTCCCTGGGACATCGAGCGCAATGTCGTGGCATAACCAAACATCTCTGCCAGCGGCACGTCAGCGCGAATAATCTGGCTTCCGTACTGTTCCGCCATCCCCTGCACCATGCCGCGGCGGGAAGAGAGATCGCCCATGATGTTACCGGCGTACTCTTCCGGCGTTTCCACCTCCACGTGCATGATCGGCTCAAGGATCACCGGGTCCGCCCTGCGGGCGCCCTCTTTAAAGCCGAGGATCGCCGCCATGCGGAACGCCATCTCCGAGGAGTCGACGTCGTGATACGAGCCAAACGTCAGCGTCGCTTTGACATCAACGACCGGATAGCCCGCCAGCACGCCGCTGTTCATCGCTTCCCGCAGCCCTTTCTCAACGGACGGGATGTACTCGCGCGGCACCACGCCGCCCTTGGTGGCATCTTCAAATTTAAAGCCACTTCCGGGCTCCAGCGGTTCCAGGCTCAGCACCACATGGCCGTACTGCCCTTTACCGCCGGACTGACGAACAAATTTACCTTCGATATCCTTCACCGTTTTACGCAGGGTTTCACGGTAGGTTACCTGTGGGCGGCCAATATTGGCCTCGACGCCAAACTCACGCTTCATGCGATCGACGATGATCTCAAGGTGTAGCTCACCCATCCCGGAGATAATGGTCTGGCCGGACTCTTCGTCAGTATGCAGGCGAAACGATGGATCTTCCGCCGCCAGACGCTGCAGCGCGATCCCCATTTTCTCCTGATCGGCCTTAGTTTTCGGCTCGATCGCCAGCGAGATAACCGGGTCCGGGAACTCCATGCGTTCAAGCGTGATCACGGCATTAGGATCGGTGAGCGTGTCGCCGGTAGTCACATCCTTCAGCCCAACGCAGGCCGCGATGTCTCCGGCGCGCAGTTCGTCCACCTCGTGACGATCGTTGGCATGCATCAGCACGATACGCCCGATGCGCTCTTTCTTCCCTTTCACCGGGTTGTACACCGCGTCGCCTTTGCGCAGCACGCCAGAGTACACGCGGATAAAGGTCAGTTGCCCGACGTACGGATCGCTCATCAGCTTGAACGCCAGGGCCGAGAACGGCTCATCATCGCTCGGATGACGCTCCGCGTGCTGCCCTTTTTCATCCACGCCATCAATGGCCGGCACGTCCAGCGGCGACGGCATGAGCTCAATGACCGCATCGAGCATGCGCTGCACGCCTTTGTTTTTGAACGCGCTGCCGCACAGCATCGGCTGAATTTCACCCGAGATGGTGCGAATACGCAGCCCTTTGATAATTTCCGCTTCCGTCAGGTCGCCCGTTTCCAGGTACTTATCCATCAGTTCATCGCTGGCTTCCGCCGCCGCAGAGACCATTTTTTCCCGCCATTCCTGGGCGGTACTGACCAAATCGTCCGGCACGGGCGCATAGGTAAACACCATGCCCTGCGTCGCGTCGTCCCACAGAATGGTGCGCATCTTGATGAGATCCACCACGCCGGTGAAATGATCTTCTGCGCCCACCGGGATGACAATCGGCACCGGATTGGCCTTCAGGCGCTCCTGCATCATCCGCACGACGCGGAAGAAATCGGCACCCGCACGGTCCATTTTGTTGACGAAGGCCAGTCGCGGAACGTGATATTTATTGGCCTGACGCCAGACGGTTTCCGACTGCGGCTGCACGCCTCCCACGGAGTCATACACCATCACGGCGCCGTCGAGTACGCGCATGGAACGTTCCACCTCAATGGTGAAATCCACGTGCCCCGGGGTGTCGATGATGTTAATCCGGTGCGGCTCATAGCCTCTGTCCATACCCGGCCAGAAGCAGCTGACGGCTGCGGAGGTGATGGTGATCCCGCGCTCTTGCTCCTGCGCCATCCAGTCAGTGGTTGCCGCGCCATCGTGTACTTCACCCAGCTTGTGGCTCATCCCGGTGTAAAACAGGATGCGCTCAGTGGTGGTGGTTTTACCGGCATCGATATGCGCGGAGATACCGATGTTGCGATAACGTTCGAGTGGGATGGGTCGGGGCATGATATTTCCTTAAGTCTTATGACTTGTCTGTGACGACCAGGATGGTCGTGCATTCGTTCGTTTGCTATAATAGTCCTATTGTACGAGTATTATCGAACTATTTTTTAACGGTTGACCTATTGTTGATATAGCTCAATCTGACGCCAAACGCAGGAAAACGATGATCCCAAACCACCCTGAAACTGAACAAATACTGCTGGAAAATGTGCTGTTTGCCCTCGGCAATCCGCTCCGGCTGTCGATTATTCGCCGGCTCGCCGATGGCAGCGAACTCAGCTGTAACGCGCTGCGTCCGGAAGACGTGGTGAAGTCCACGATGACACACCACTGGCGCGTTCTGCGCGACAGCGGCGTTATCTGGCAGCGCCCGCAGGGGCGGGAGAACATGATTTCGTTACGCAGAGACGATCTGGATGCCCGCTTTCCGGGGCTGATGGAGATACTTTTACAGGCTAAATCATAAGGACATGCCTGTTTTTTCCTGAAAAATGCCCCGTACATATTTGAGGGGGCATTACGTCAGCGAAGGGATTTATCTAACCTGCATACGATATTCAATCATTCCACTTTTCTTCGCAATCCAGTCGTACAATCGTTGCCCGCGATAGTTGGCTTCATGCGTATGCCAGTAAAGGTGGCTGGCGTGATGTTTTCTCGCTTCTCTCTGAACATATTCTATTAGCTGTTTACCGATGTGTTTGCCCCTGACAGTTTCACAGACGTATAAATCTTCGAGGTAGCAGTAATCGCTCTCAGCCCAGGTCGAGCGGTGAAAAAGATAATGCGCAAAACCCACTATGTCTCCATTACATCGTGCTACCACGCAGAATAGCGGCTCAACGGGGCTGAAAAATCGCTGCCAGGTTCGTTGAGTGACGGCCCCAGAGAGATCGACTTTATAAAATTCCTGGTATTTACTCCACAGTGGCATCCAGCTTTCAAAATCATGTTCTTTAACTGACTCAATTGTCACGCTCGTATTATTCATATTGCCTCTTTGGTCACCCGTTTATTCGTTTCAGGAAGAGTGTATTCGCTGAATGGCACGTTTTGTCCCGCCAATTCTCGCCATCAAGGCAGACCAATTTTTCATCCTTCTGCATGCAATATTGCTTTAGAATCAAAAGACACACAGGAAAAGTGGACAACGTAATGTTTAAGCACGCACAGCTTGAAACGGTTAAGGCATGGATTATCGACCCCGCTAACGGATCGCTACCGCTTCATGAAAGGATCCAGAGAGCAATACGGACGCTGATACTGGAAGGGGTATTATCTCACGGTAAGGCCCTTCCTGCCTCACGCGCTCTGGCAGCTTCTCTCAGCGTTTCCCGGGATACCATTGAAGCGGCCTACTCCAGCCTGCATGCCGAAGGTTTTATTGAGAGACAAACAGGCAGAGGGAGCTTCGTCTCTTCCAGCGCGCGTTTTTTAAAACCCCGTCCTCGACAGCATCAGCCAACCGCTGAGATACGAAAAGCAAAACTCAGCGTCCGGGGAAAGATCGTTTATGAAAGCGGCGGGATCCGAGAATTTTCCTCCCCTCGCCCCCTTGCGCCCGGCATTCCTGAAACCCGCATGTTTCCCATTCCGATCTGGGAGCGTCTTCAGCGAGAGGTCCTGAAGGAGTTTCAGCATCAGGCATTAGAGCAAAGTCCCCCACAGGGTATAGAGCGCCTGCGACGGGCAATTGCGGAATACGTCAATCTTGAGCGCGGAACGCGTGCGAGGGCAGAACAGGTCATCGTTCTGACAAGTTCTCAACAGGCGCTTGCGCTCTGTTCCCACGTGCTGATGGACGCCGGTGATGGCATTGTCATTGAAGATCCCTCCTATCAAGGGGCGCACAAAGCGTTCAACGCTGCAGGGCTTCGCTGTATTCCGGTTCCTCTTGATGAAAAAGGCATCTCGGTTGACGGTCTTAATTCTCTGACCGAGCCTGCCAGGGCGATCTACCTTACGCCTTCTCATCAGTACCCTACCGGGGTGACGCTCTCTCTTGACCGACGACTGGCAGTTGTTAAATGGGCAAACCGTTACGGAGCCTGGATTATTGAGGATGACTATGACAGCGAGTTTCACTACGAAGGCAAGCCAATGGCCAGTCTTCAGGGGCTTGATACTTCCAACCGGACAATTTATATCGGCACGTTCACCAAGTCTCTGTTCCCTGGGCTACGTATTGCCTACACCATTGTTCCCTCAGAACTGATAGAGCCCTTTACCATGGCGAGGACATTAATGGATGGTCACACCGCCTCAATAACCCAGCTGACGCTGGCTAAATTTCTGGAGGGAGGCCATTTTGGCGCCTATGTTCGTAAGATGCGGAGTATTTATGTTGCTCGTCGCGACGCGCTGGCAAGCATGATGGACGAATATCTCTCCGAATATGTTACCTGTGAAACGCCTGCGGGGGGAATGCAAATGCCTTGTCACCTGAAGCACGGCATATCCGAGAAAGAAATAGCCACCGCCGCCCGCCGCGCGGGTGTTGATATACTTGGTCTTACCAATTTATATGCAGGTCCTCCCGCGTCCACCGGTTTTTTGATGGGATTTGCTGCTTACACGGAAAGGGAGATAGAAGACGCTGTAAAAAAACTGGCCGCAATTTTCCGTCATGTTTGATGCCGTCGACCGGTCAGCGGCGAATACTCATTCCGGGCGAGCAAGGCTATAAACAGGGATCCGCCGGGTTGTTTTGGTGAGCGTATCAAACACCTCGGCGTCGGACGTCACGATCCTCATCCCCGTTTTGCGTAATCTCTGCACATCGGCCGCGATGCGCTGAATGCCAAACCAGAAAAGCCCGTCGAGTGCCGTTATCGCTAACCCATTTTCCAGCGCCAGCTTAAGTCGTTCGCGGGGGGCTTTAACCTGCTGGGCAATTTGCCGGTAAGGCGCTTCATTGCATCCTGTCGCGTCACTGCGCTGGATACGCGTTTTCAGCTGATAGGTAAATTCGTCAGGTATTCCGTCGAGATCCCTTTTCAGGCTATAGACGCAGCCAAAGCGCTTGCCGTTAAACAGAACATTTTTCTGACTGAGCTGAAGCTCTTTTCTGACAATGTCTATCAGCTGGGGCGCACGGGTAAGGAGCAGTCTGAAGGGCAGCTCGAAGCTGGTGACGTAATCCACATTAAGCAACGCGAGGCGCAGCCGCTCCTCAGCACCGGACTTTTGCTCACGACACTCCTCCATCACCTCTGCCCACTGGCGCGTCAGGCGCTCCGGTTCGGAGGCTTCAGTAAGGAGGTATTTTTCAATCTGATAATCAACTCTTCCGGTCATCGTGTGGTATCCCGTCACTGTGGATGCGGTAATTCTATACAGCGCGGTGAGTTTTATAAAGGACTGAACCGCAGCGGCACCCTGAAAATGTCGTTGCGATTCAGCATCCTGACGTTTCGGATCAGTGCGCCATAATCCACCCCATCAGCAGCGTGGCGAAAATCACCGTCGACGCGCCGCCGATGCGGGTGGCAATCTGCGCGAACGGCATGAGCGACATCCGGTTAGACGCGGACAAAATGGCCACGTCCCCCGTTCCGCCCAGCCCGCTGTGGCAGCAGGTCACAATGGCCGCTTCCACAGGATACATATTCAGTCGCGACGCGATAAAGTAGCCGCTCAGCGCCATCGCAATCACGACCGAGCCGCATACCACCACGTATCCCACCGAGAAGACCGACACCACGCTCTCAAGCGGCACGTATAACATCCCGAGGCCGATCATCAGCGGCCAGACCAGCGCAGCCGAGACGAATTTATAGCAGCTGTGCGCGCCCTGCTCCATTGAGGCCGGGATCACCCTGAAGTATTTACACAGAACGGCAATCAGGATCATCAGCACCGGGCCGGGAATGTGTACCAGTTTTTCAAACAATCCGCCGACGATGAAAAACGCGCACACCATCAGCAATCCGCCCCCCATCAGATGAAAATCCGTCTGCTGCGTGCTCTGCGCCCCGGCAAACAGGCTGGCGTCGTCTTTACTCCGCGTAAGCATGCCATTTCCCGAAAGCGCAGGACGTTTCGCGCCGAGACGCGCCAGCGAGCCCGCACAAATAATGGCGAAGATATTCCCGACGACCGCAGCGGGTGCCAGCTGCGCAACGTAGACGTCCGGCGTCTGCCCCAGTATTGCCGAATAGGCCAGGGAAAGCGGCAAAATCCCCTCGCCGATCCCGCCGCCGATAATAGGCACAATGATGAAGAAGAAGGTGTGGTAAGGCGTATAACCAAACAGTGAGCCCACAATGAGGCCGCTCAGCACGGCCATGCATGTTCCCGCCACCAGCGGAACAAACATGCGCATCATCCCCTGGATCAGCAGCACCCGGTTCATCCCCAGAATGCTGCCGACCACCAGGCAGGCGATGACGAAATAGAGCAGATTCGCCTCTTTCATCAGCAGATGCACGGTATCAAGGGTATGTTTCCCGAATACGCCAAAATAGACCAGCACGGAGGGGACCATCAGGCACAGGATCGCCGGGCCGCCGATATCTTTCAGCACCGGGATTTGACGCCCGACTTTGGCAAAGGCGAAACCGAGGGTCATGATGACCGCGAGTCCACCTATCATATTTTTCGGCAGCAGCCCTGCCCAGGCGGACGTCGCCACAATCGCGGCAATCCCGACGAACAGCATCAACGGGACCGTGCCCACCTCGGTATTATTGAGCCCAAAGGCAAAACGCGAGGTCGACAGTTCTGAAGTCGGTACAGGATTATCTTTCATATAATCACCTGAATTTATGTTCGGATAAACAGAGAAAGGAATAACTGAAACTATTCCTGATACGAATAAATGTTCTTAAATATAAATAAAGACTTAGATGGCCTTTTCTAAAAACAGGCTCACGATGAAATTATCATGGACCTGCGGGTAGAAATGTGAACAATCTGGCCCTTTGCTTTTAAATAACTTAATTCAGCATTAAGTAACTAAAGTTATTTATAACGACTAATGTTGCTTTCTTGCGTCTTATCAATATTTGACGAAAGTATTAGTTATCCAACTAATGCAATCTTTTTGAAATTAATAAAACCAGAGAGAGTGTGACCCTTGTCACTCCTGCCCTGCTTTCTAAGCGCTAGATTAGCGCTGCAATAAAACACATAAAATACCCTACAGGAAATACTATGCCTTCATTACTATTACAGTCACTGTTTCCGCTCGTCTTTATAATGTTACTTGGATGGCTAAGCGGAAAGCTGGGATATTCCCGGCGTGAAGATGCAAACGTCATGGCAACCGTGGTGATTCGTTTCGCCCTTCCTTTCCATCTTTTTATCGGTGCATTGCATACCGATCCCAATAAAATTAAGAACCTGACCTTTATGGCCGTTTTAGTTGTCGGTTTAATGGGGTCGTATTTACTGACGCTATTTATTTCGCGCTACGTTTTTCGCCACGATATCAAAACCAGCGCCATTCAGTCTCTGGTTTGCGCCTTTCCCGATATGGCCTACTTTGGCGCACCGGTCCTGGCGGTCTTGATTGGGCCGGAAGGATTTATCGGCGTGCTGATTGGCAATATTATTACCAGCGTTATCATGATCCCTCTGACTATCGTCCTGATTCGTATGGGTGATAAAAACGGTCAAGATGGCCTGGAGGCGCTGCACCCGGGCGCGATGATCGTGCAAAACCTCATCAAGGCGGCACGCAATCCTATCGTCTGGATCCCGGTCTCCGGCGTATTGCTCAGTCTGGCCGGTGTGCAAATCCCTTCTATTCTCAGCATGCCTATCGAAATGGTTGGCAAAGTTTCAGGCGGACTGTCCCTGTTTGCCCTCGGCCTGTTGTTTTACGGTGAACGTCCAAAACTGAACGTGCAGACGTTTACCAATATCAGTATTAAAAACCTTATTCAGCCGGCAATGATGGCCGCCGCGGGGATCGCCTTTGGCCTGAGCCATACCTTACTGCAGCAGGTCGTGATTATTGGCGCAACGCCTTCCGCTATTGCCGCGGGGATGTTTGCCTTACGCAGCGATACCTATATTGATACAGCATCCTCTTCCATATTAATTGGCACTGCCGTCGGGGTCGTGACCGAAGGCATTATGATCTATTTTATTTCTTAATCTGCTTTATATAAAATTCAGGAGTTAACCATGTCCCGGAAAGAAGTTCTGTACACCCCCTATAACGGGGCCGTATTGCTGGAAAATCCGCTGCTAAATAAAGGGCTCGCATTTATTAAAGAAGAGCGTGACAATTTTAATCTGCATGGGTTATTGCCGCACAACGTTGAAACGATTGAGGAACAAACCGAGCGCGCCTGGGTGCAGTTCTGTCATTTTAAAAGCGATATTTCGCGTCATGTATACCTGCGAAATATTCAGGACACCAATGAAACTCTTTTTTATAACCTCCTGCGTTCGCACCTGAAAGAGACGTTACCGATTATCTATACCCCGACGGTCGGTGAAGCCTGCGAGCATTTCTCCACGATATATCGACGAGCGCGCGGCCTGTTTATTTCATGGCCGAATCGCCATCGTATTGATGAGATGCTGCAAAGCTTTTCGCGCAACGACGTTCGCGTGATTGTGGTGACAGACGGGGAACGTATTTTAGGGCTTGGCGATCAGGGTATCGGCGGAATGGGCATCCCAATTGGCAAGCTGTCGCTGTATACCGCCTGTGGGGGGATCCATCCGGCCTCTACCCTGCCGATTATGCTGGATGTCGGCACCAATAATCAGCAACACCTCGACGACCCGATGTACATGGGCTGGCGCCACCCGCGCATTAGCGACGACCAGTACGCTGAGTTTATGGATATGTTTGTCAGCACCGTTAAAGCGCGCTGGCCCAATGTGCTCCTGCAATTTGAAGACTTTGCGCAGAAAAACGCTACCAGGCTGCTCCAGCGCTACCGCGACCAGCTGTGCTGCTTCAATGATGATATACAGGGCACGGCCGCCGTCACCGCCGGTACGCTGATGGCGGCGGCGCATGCGGCGGGCACGCGAATTCGCGACCAGCGCGTGGTCTTCCTGGGCAGCGGCTCTGCCGGATGCGGGATAGCTGAAAAAATTGTGGCGCTGATGGTGGATGACGGCCTGACCGAGCCGGAAGCGCGCAGCCGGATCTTTATGGTCGATCGCTTCGGCCTGCTGACCGACGACATGACCAACCTGCTCGATTTCCAGAAAAACCTGCTTACCGCGCGCGACGCCGTTTGCAGCTGGCAGGTAGACTCGCAAAATATTTCCCTGCTGGACGTGGTGAAGAACGCGCATCCCACGGTGATGATCGGCGTTTCAGGCCAGCCGGGGCTGTTCAGCGAAGAGATTGTCAAAGAGATGCATCGCCACTGTCCGCGCCCAATCATCATGCCGCTCTCGAATCCGACCTCGCGGGCGGAAGCCCAGCCGCAGGATCTTATCGCCTGGACCCAGGGTGCCGCGCTGGTGGCCACCGGCAGCCCGTTCGCCCCGGTATTCTGGGAGAATGAACACTACGAGATCGCCCAGTGTAACAACGCCTATATTTTCCCGGGCCTGGGGCTGGGCGTGCTGGCCTGCAACGCGCGCCGGGTGACGGAAGAGATGCTGATGGCAGCAAGCCGCAGCCTGGCCGCGCAGTCTCCGCTGGTCACCACGGAAAAAGGCGGATTGCTGCCGCCGGTAGATCAGATTGAAACGGTTTCACGCCAGATTGCCGTCGCCGTCGCCCGGGCCGCGATTGAACAGGGCGTGGCTCCGGCGATAGATGATGAGACGCTGATGGCGCGTATTGAGAAGACCTGGTGGCAGGCGGACTATGCGCCGTACCGCCGGTCTGCGCTGTAAGCCTCGATTCTGCCCTCACTGCACGGTGAGGGCGGAATC
The DNA here is from genome assembly GCF_056856775.1 of Enterobacter sp. QK-SA4. Taxonomy (NCBI): domain Bacteria; kingdom Pseudomonadati; phylum Pseudomonadota; class Gammaproteobacteria; order Enterobacterales; family Enterobacteriaceae; genus Enterobacter; species Enterobacter sp. QK-SA4. The sequence goes on along the minus strand of NZ_JBXFXH010000007.1, from coordinate 2,211,618 downwards.
GCTGCCTCAGTGCTGGACGCCTGACCGATCGGAGAGATCGGCGGCGGACAGGATATCAGACCTTGATGCCACGCTCTTGCGGCGGGCATACCGGTCAGGCTGACCTTCAGGTCGCGTTTTGAAGCGACGGTGCAGCCACATATACTGTTCTGGCGCCATCCGTACCGCCTGTTCAATCGCCCTGTTCATCTGCGTCGCCACGGCTTCTTTATCGCCGCCCTGCAACGCCTCACTGATATCTTCCAGAATGATCAGCTCGTAACCGGTGCCATCCGCCCTGCGCCGCGGCACAAAGGGAATGACGGCAGGCTTAGCGCTTTTGACCAGCATATAGCTTCCAGCGGTCGTGGCGGCATCCGGAACCGCAAAGAACGGCACAAAGACGCTATTGGTTTTACCGTAGTCATGATCCGGGGCATACCACAAAATCTCATTCTGCTTCAGCGAGCGGATCATGCCCTTTAAATCATGACGATCGAGCATGGTTTTATTGGAGCGCAGGCGTCCGCGCGTCTGAAGCCAGTCCAGCAGCGCGTTATTATTCGGACGATACACCCCAATGCCGGGATTAAGCATGCCAAAGATCCGCGCGCCCAGCTCAAGGGTGAGAAAATGCATGCCAACGAGCACCACGCCATTACCCTTTGCCCGCGCCTTTTCCATGTGCTCATACCCCTGCACGGTAAAGCATTTCTTCACCCGCCACGCGGGCCAGAACCATGCCATCCCGGTTTCGATTACCCCCATTCCTACCGATTCAAAATTACGCTGCAGCAGTGACTCGCGTTCATCCTTTTTCATCTCCGGAAAACAGAGCTCCAGGTTTCGGCGGGCTATCTCGACGCGACGAGGAAGCAGGCGCATCGCCAGCCGACCAAGGCCATGACCGATTCTGAACAGCAGCGGATAAGGGAGCAGCATGATGAGCCACAGTGCGGCAATGCCGGCCCAGCTTAGCCAGTAACGGGGATGAAGAAAGGCGAGTGAAAAGCGGGGTAATTTTGTCATGGGAAAATTATCCTTTAACGTGTCTGTCCTTAATTGATTCTGTTGAAGATCTTTCCTAAGGATTAATAATGTGTCAGTCAGAAACGTAAAGTGTAACGGATAAGATAAAACGCATTTTTATCGATTTTTGCGAAAAAGCGGGAAGACGAGACGGGAAAACCGGGGAGGAGAATTCCCCCCGGCAAGTGCGCTTACATTGAATAGCCGGGCTTTTTAATTAACTCGTCCAGCTTCGGGCCTATTTCCGTATCCCAGACCTGCGCTTTCCAGTCCTCCTGGTTCACCTGATTCAACGCAACGGAGACAGAGCTGTCTTTGCTGTTGAAATGGCGAATAATGACCTCAGCAATATCCTCGGCCAGTGCGGCTTTTTGTTCGTCGTTCAAATCGCGGGGAAAACATTTGATATCTACGTGTGGCATATGCAGGCTTCCAGTTGTGAGTCAGGGCTCCACGTTATCAGATAATACCGTTGGCCTTTAACACCTTGTGCAGTTCCGGCAGCTGGCATACGGTGTCCGCAATAGCCGTAAACCTCGGCGTATTGGTCGCAAACCAGTCATGGCGTGGCCCCCAGGTTCGCGCCACCGCGATATACACATCCAGCAGCGTCAGCCGTTCCCCCAACGCAAACGGGGCGGCCTTGAGCTGAGTTTCGAACCACAAATAGAGGGACTTCCGGTATTCGATGCAGTTTTTCTGCAGCTGTTCAGGCGCATCCGGCGCCCAGCGTTCGGGATAGTCTGCATACGTAAACGTGGGATAGACGTTAGCCACAAACCAGATCAGCAAGCGCTGAAACTGCTGGCGTTCGGCCTGCCCCACGGGCGGCGCGAGATCGGGGCATCTGTCGAGCACCATCAGGGCAATCGCCGCCGTTTCGGTCATAATGGCGCCATTTTCCAGCTCCAGCGTGGGCACCTGACACAGCGGGTTGAGCTTTTGCAGCAGCTCGCGCTGCGGACCGGGCTGGTCAAACCCGTCCACGTCGATAAATTGATAGGGGATATCGGCCAAGGTTAGCATCACTTCACCGATCGCCGAGCCCCAGCCGGGTACGCCATAGAGTTTAATCATGTTGCCTCCTCAGGGATGAAAACCCTAAGTGTATACCCGTCATACTTCAAGTTGCAGGTGCGTTGGCTGCACTCACTCACCCCAGTCACGTACTAGTGTACGCTCCCGGGGATTCGTTCCCTTGCCGCCTTCCTGCAACTCGAATTATTTTGGGTATAGAGCACCATTAGTAGGTTATCCCTGGCGGGTTGACCTCCGACTGCGCCACCGCTTCGCCCTGCTCGCCCCAGCGCGCCAGCACCTTCTGATAATCACCTCGCTTAATCGCGCCGTCCAGCGCGGCCTGCAGCGCGTACACCAGCTCATTGCCCTTTTTGGTGGTGGTCGCGACATAGGCTTTTTTCGGCCCTAAACCGACGACGCGGGTTTTGCCCGTGAGCGCTGCCTTATAGGCCGATACCGACTGCGGACCAAAGAACACGTCCGCCCTGCCGGACTGAATATAGAGATTGCCCGAGGCATCGTCGTGGAGATAGACCGGCAGCGCAGGCGCCCTTCCCGCCTTTTTGTTCTCTTCGTTCCAGCCCAAAAGGATGCGTTCCTGATTGGTACCAGAGCCGACAATCACCTTCTTCCCGGCCAGATCTTCCGCGCTTTTGATTGACTGGATCTCGCTGGTGGATTTCACCGAAAACGCCAGCGAATCGACGCGGTAGGTCGCAAAATCAAACTTCTCTTTACGCTGTTCGGTCACCGCAATGTTCACCAGCGCCACGTCGTAGCGCCCGGAGGCGATCCCCAGCGGCCAGTCCTCCCATGCCGTCGGCACCAGCTTCAGCTTTAATCCCAGGCTGCCCGCCAGCAGGCGGGCGATATCCGGGTCGCTACCGATGCGCGTGCGGTTATCGCTGGCCAGCAGCGCCAGCGGCGGAGAATTCAGCGCCGAAACGGCGACCGTGAGCGTACCCGGCTCAACGAATTTGTAATTGGCGGGGATCTTCGCCACGGCCTGCCGATCCACCGTCACCGGCAGAGGCTGCTCGTTGGCTTTCAAATCAATACTGGCGTGGCTCGCCGTCGTGAAGACCAGCCCCGCCAGAAGTCCATATTTCATTGGCGCTCCTTACAGCACTTTTGACAAGAACTGGCGCGTTCGCGCATGTGACGGACGGTTTAATACCTCGTCACTGCTTCCCTGCTCGACGATTTTTCCGTCGACCATAAACACCACCTGATCCGCCACTTCCCGGGCAAAGCCGATCTCGTGGGTCACTACCACCAGCGTGGTGCCGGACCGGGCCAGCTTTTTGATCACGTCCAGCACTTCCCCTACCAGTTCCGGGTCCAGCGCCGAGGTGGGCTCATCAAACAGCATCACGCGGGGACGCAGCGCCAGCGCGCGGGCAATGGCAATACGCTGCTGCTGACCGCCGGAAAGATGGCGCGACCAGGCATCGGCTTTATCACGCAGCCCGACCACGTCCAGCAGGCTGTACGCCCTTTCCACCGCCTCTTTTTTGCTGAGCTTTTTATGCGCGATGGGCGCCTCAATCAGGTTTTCCAGCACCGTGAGGTGCGGAAAGAGATTGAAGTTCTGGAACACGTAGCCCACGTTGACGCGCTGTTTGAGGATCTCCTTCTCCTTCAGCTCATAGAGCCTGTCGCCCTGACGGCGATAGCCAATGTAGTCCCCGTCGATCTGGATAAAGCCTTCGTCAACGCGCTCCAGGTGGTTAATAGTGCGCAGCAGCGTCGATTTACCGGAGCCGGACGGCCCGAGGATCACCGTCACGGACCCGGGCGGGATCTCCAGCGAAACGTTGTCGAGCGCCTTATGGCGACCGAAATACTTGCTGACGCCGGTAATCGAAATATGTCCTTCAGGAGAGGCTTGCATGGATAGGCTCCTGTGCTGGCGTGGTGGTGACGGAACGGGTACGACGGGTGGCACGGTTCTGGTTAACGGCAGAGCGGCGTTCGCTGCGGGCAAGCGCGCGCTCGACGCCATACTGGATAGCGGACAGGACGGTGGTGATCGCCAGGTACCAGGCGGCACCGACCATCAGCAGCGGGATCACCTCCTGCGTGCGGTTGTAGATCATCTGGATGGTATAGAACAGCTCCGGCATCGCCAGGACATACACCATCGCCGTGCCCTTGGCGAGGCTGATGATTTCATTGAACCCCGACGGCAGAATGGTGCGCAGCGCCTGAGGCAAAATGATGCGCACCGTGCGGCGCCAGGCCGGCAGACCGAGCGCGGCGGCGGCCTCATACTGGCCGTGATCGACCCCGAGGAAACCACCGCGAACGATCTCGGCGGTATAGGCGCTCTGCACCAGGGTGAGCCCCACCACGGCGGTAGAGAACTGCCCCAGCACGTTGATGGTTTCAAAACTGCCCCAGGTGATGCCGGTGAACGGCACGCCGAGCGAGAGCGTGTCGTAGAGATAGGAAAAGTTGTAGAGAATGATCAGCACCACGATCAGCGGCAGCGATCGAAACAGCCAGATATAGGCCCACGCCAGGCTGCTCAGCAGCCAGGATGAAGAGAGTCTCGCCAGCGCCAGCATGCCGCCAAACACCACGCTCAGCGCGGTGCCGATCAGCGTCAGCAGCAGGGTCTGCCCGACACCTTCAAGGATCACCGGGTCAAAGAACCAGCGGGCAAACACCGCCCACTCCCAGCGCGGGTTAAAGGCCACGGACTGAATCACGACCGCCAGGACAAACAGCGCCACCGCGGCGCCGACGGCCCGCAGCGGATAACGCGCCGGGACCACCTTAATGGTTTCAACGTTGCTCATCGTCGTTCCTCATGCGGTTTTACTGAACGCTTCGCGTACCAGCGTTTTGGTGAAGCGCAGCCGGCCGTCAAACGGCGGCTGGCTGTACTCTTCCGGATCGCGGTTCAGATCGAACTGCGGCTGGTAGCCCTGGCTGAGATAGAGCCTGACCGCTTCCGGCTGGCGAAAGCCGGTTGTCAGATAAATTTGGCTGTATCCTGCCAGCACCGCCCTGCGCTCGAGCTCCTGCACCACGCGCCCGGCAAGCCCCTGCTGACGCAGGGTTTTGTCCGTCCAGATGCGTTTGATTTCCGCGGTGCGTTCGTCGAAAGGTTTGTACGCGCCGGTGGCGATAATCTTCCCGTCGCGCTCCAGTACGATAAACAGCCCCTGCGGCGCTAAATACCATTCGGTGAGCTCAACCTCCGCGTCTTTGGAGAAGTAGTCCCCGTAGCGGGCGGCATATTCACCGAACAGCCCTTCGATAATGGGCTGAAGCTCGGCGTCTTCCGGGGAAACATCACGAAATCGTTCGCTCATCACGCCTCCTTAATCGCCCAGGCCAGCCGGGTTCACTTCTGACTGAGGAATACGCTCAACGCCTTCCCCCCAGCGGTTCAGCACTTTGTCGTAGTCGCCGTTTTTGATGACCCCGTTCAGCGCGGTTTGCACCGGCTCAACCAGCCCGCTGCCTTTCTTCAGCGTGACCGCAATGTGCGCCGCCTTCGGCCAGCCGCCGTCGACGCTACCCACCAGTTTGGTTTTCCCGTTCAGCGCCGCTTTCCAGGCGCCAATCACGTTCGGACCAAAGTAGGCATCCGCGCGCCCCGACTGCAGCGCCAGCGTTTGTGCCGCATCGTCTTTGGTGTAGATCGGGGTAAAGGGCTTCAGGCCCTTCTTCAGATTTTCGGCATTCCAGGCCAGCAGGATGGACTCCTGGTTGGTGCCGGAGCCGACGATAATCCGCAGCCCGGCGATGTCTTCCGCCTTCTGCAGCGACTTGATCGGGCTGGTTGATTTCACGTAGAACCCGAGGGAATCTTTGCGGTAGGTGGCAAAGTCAAATTTCTCTTTACGCTCTTTGGTGACGGTAATGTTGCTGATGGCGGCATCATATTTCCCGGAGGCCACGCCCAGCGGCCAGTCTTCCCAGGAGGTCGGCACCACGTTTAGCTCCAGCCCCAGGCTGTCAGCGACCAGACGGGCGACGTCCACTTCACTCCCTAACAGCGTTTTGTTGTCATCGGAAAACACCGTCAGCGGCGGTTGATTGAGGCCCGCCACCGCCACGGTAAATTTCCCCGGGACGGCAAAGCGATAGTCTTTCGGCAGCTGTGCCACCGCATCATTGTTTTTAGCGGTATTAACCGGCGTTTTATTGGCCTCGATGCTCACGCCGGTGCCGTTAATATTCACATTCTCTGCCCAAACGGCAGGGGAAAAGGCCAGCGCGAGCGCCAGAATAAGCGTTGTTTTCTGCATAGAGGGGTTCTCTTTTATTGTTGTGTGTATTGGTTTTTAGGTTCGTCTAAACCCAGACTTTCGCGCAGCGTGGTGCCCGGGTAGTCGGAACGGAACAGGCCGCGCGCCTGTAAAACAGGCACCACCTGGTCAACAAAGCGCGGGAAGGTGTCCGGCGTGCCGCCCTGAATGATGAAGCCGTCTGCGGCATAGCCTTCAAACCAGGCCTGCAGACCGTCGGCCACCTCTTCCGGCGTACCGGAAAAGCGCGGGCGAGGCGAAGCGGCTTCAAGCGCCACCTGACGCAGGGTTAAGCTGCGCTCGCGGGCGTTACGCTTAATTTCATCGGTGGTGCTGCGGAAGTTGTTTTTGCCTAAGTCGCCGATATCCGGGAACGGCTCGTCGAGCGGATACTGGCTGAAATCGTGATGCTCGAAATAGCGTCCGAGGTAGTTGAGGGCATCGTTAATCGACACCAGCGCCGCCGTGGTCTGATACTGGTTTTCCACGTCATCGGCGTCTTTACCCACAATCACGCTGACGCCCTGGAAAATATGTAAATCTGACGCGCGGCGTCCGTTACTTTCCAGCTGCTGCTTCACGTCGCGGTAAAAGGCTTTCGCTTCGTCGAGCGTTTCGTGATGGGTAAAAATGGCGTCGGCATGTTTCGCCGCCAGCTTTTTCCCGTCGTCCGACGCGCCTGCCTGAAAGACAATCGGCCGCCCCTGTGGCGTTCGCCCAATATTCAGCGGACCGGCGACCTGGAAGAAATCACCGCGGTGGTCCAGGGTATGCAATTTTGCCGGGTCAAAAAACTGACCGCTGTCTTTATTGCGCACAAAGGCGTCGCCCTCCCAGGAATCCCACAGCCCTTTCACCACGTCGAGATACTCATCCGCAATGCGATAGCGCAGCGCGTGCTCGGGGTGTTTTTCGCGAGAGAAGTTCTTTGCTGATCCTTCCAGCGGGGAAGTCACCACGTTCCAGCCCGCGCGCCCGTTGCTCAGGTGATCGAGGCTGGCGAACTGGCGCGCCGTAGTGAAAGGCTCGCTGTAGGAGGTGGATAAGGTTCCCACCAGCCCCAGGCGCGAGGTGATGCTGGCGAGAGCGGATAACACCGTCAGCGGTTCAAAGCGATTTAAAAAATGCGGGATCGATTTCTCGTTGATATAGAGACCGTCGGCAACGAATAAAAAATCGAGTTTGCCCTCCTCCGCCTTTAACGCCGTCGCTTTGACGAAATCAAAATTGATGCTGGCATCGGCGACGGCCTCAGGGTGACGCCAGGCGGACATATTTCCGGATGCACCATGCAAAATGGTCCCGAGCCGCAGTTGACGATGTGCAGACATATTCACCTCTTAAGAATTAAACGTGTTGCAGGGCTTTTTCCGCAAGCTGTGCAAAATAGCGGGCAGCGGGCTCAATTAATGCTTCATCCGGATTGAATGCCGGATGGTGTAAACCGTACGGGCTGTTGCTGCCGATGCTGACAAATGCCCCCGGGATCTGCTGCAGATAGACCGCGAAATCTTCCCCGCCCATATGCAGCTCGGCGTGCCGGGTTTCATAGCCTGCTTCTCTGGCGACCGAGGTGGCGAAATCGGCCCAGCGCTCGTCGTTCACCAGCGCGGTGGGCCCGGCATACCAGGTGATGTCAATCTGCGCGCTAAAGGCGCTGGCAAACCCGGCGGCGATTTCGCCCACGCGGGCCTTCACATTCTGCTGCACTTCCGTGCGGTGGGTGCGCAGCGTGCCTTCCAGCTCGACGCTTTCCGGCAGCACGTTCCAGGTGTTACCGCCTGCAATGCGCGTCACGCTCAGCACCACCGAGTCCAGCGTGTTGACGTTGCGGCTGGCGACGCTTTGCAGCGCCGTTACCAGCTGGCTCGCCAGCACGATGGCGTCGTTGCCTTCGTGCGGACGTGCGGCGTGCGCGCCCTTACCGGTAATGCGGATCACGAAGCGATCGACGTTGGCATAAAACGGCCCGCCGCGGGTAGCGAACTCACCGACCGGCAGGCCGGGCTCGTTATGCATGCCGAAGATAGCGCTGACGTCACGCAGGGCACCGGCCCGCACCATGCTCTTCGCACCGCCAAAGTTCTCTTCGGCAGGCTGAAACAGGATCCGCACCCGGCCGTTAAGCGACGCTTCCCGCTCTTTCAGCTTTAACGCGGCGCCGAGGATCACGCTGGTGTGGATATCGTGTCCGCAGGCATGCATTACGCCTGCACGCTGGGAGCTAAACGGCACGCCGCTGCGCTCTTCAATCGGCAGAGCGTCGATATCCGCGCGCAGCGCAATCAGTTTGTTGCCCGAGCCGATTTCCGCCACCAGCCCGGTCGACAGGTCGTAAGGCTGCGGGGTAATCCCGGCATTCGTCAGCCACTGGCGCAGGCGCGTTGTGGTCTCCACTTCCTGGCCGGATAGCTCCGGGTTCTGGTGCAGCTCGCGACGCCAGGCAATCAGCTGTTCGCCAAAGCTCATACGGTGACCTCCTTGTTAAGACGCGCCTCGGCAAGCAGGCGCAGCGACGCGACGCGCGCTGCCCCCTCCGCTACCGGCGTGTCGATGATAAATTCGTCAATACCCCATTTTTCATGCAGGGCGTTGAGCTGTTCGAGCACCGACTCAGCCGTACCCGCCAGCAGCGACTGCGCCCGACGTGCAATGCGCACTGGCTCGCTGCCCGCCTGGCGCGCAAAGGCGTAGGCCTGCTCTTCGCTGGCCACGGTGACACGCTGGCCGTTTGCCAGCTCAACGCCCCACACTTCAACCTTCTGCGCCAGGGCTTCCGCCTCTGCCTGCGTCGGGGCAACAATCGCCTGTACCGCCACAATCACGTCCCGCGTGCTGTTCTTACGCCAGGTCGAGACCACCTCGCGCAGCAGCTCAGGGTCACCGTTCAGATGCGCGGCAAACACAAAGTGCCAGCCGAGCCCGGCGGCCAGCAGCGCGCTATCGATACTCGCGCCCAGCAGGAAACCCTCTGCAGGCAGCGGCGGCAGCGGCGTGGCGCGAACGGCCTCTTCATGAGACTGATGCTCAGGACGGATCCAGCGATCGAGCTGGGCCAGCTGTTCGGCGAAGCTGCCCTTTTCCAGTTGATTCAGACCCTGCTGAAGCGCGCGGGTTGAGAGCGGCAGCCCGCCGGGGGCTTTTCCGACACCGAGATCCACGCGGCCGGGCGCCAGCGCGGCCAGCACGTTAAAATTCTCGGCGACTTTATAAGGGCTGTAGTGCTGGAGCATCACGCCGCCGGATCCGACGCGGATGCGCGTTGTCTGCCCAAGGATCCAGGCAATCAGTAGCTCCGGCGAGGGGCTGGCAAGATGGGGAGTGTTGTGGTGTTCGGCAATCCAGAAGCGGTGATAGCCCAGATTTTCTGCCTGCTGCGCCAGCGCCAGCGTACGCGCCAGTGCATCGGCAGCCGTTTCGTTTTCAGCGATGGGGCTTTTATCCAGAATGCTGATTCGCCATGACATGTTGCGTTCTCGTTTGACTTAACATGTCGACATTATTAAAGGCGCATTTCACCACTGAGAAACAATTAATTTACATTTAGTTTGCCGGAAATCAGATATATAAAACCATGCTAAGAATAAGACTTTAAGTCGGAGATCAGCGTTTTCCCCTGCTCGCGCCGGGTAATGCGGACGAAGCGAATATGCCCATACTGCGGGTTTTGCAGATCGGCTTCATAGCGCGTGCGGTTGTTACGCCAGGTTTTCATCGTCCAGATGAGAATGGACTCTCTGCTGAAGAACGCGCGCCGGAAACTCTCTTTGTTCCCGGTTCCGGGCCAGAGCTCTTGTTTATGCCAGGCGCGTTTGACTGCCCTGTTGACGGCCTGCCAGAGGGTGCGTGCAAAGCCATAATCGACCCATACCACAACGTCGACGTCACGCCATTTAACCGGGCGCGTGCGGTTATAGTTGCCGTCAAGCACCCAGTCTGGCGAAGCCTGTAGCGCCTGCTCCAGCTTTTCCTGAAACACATCGTCCGGCGTTCCCTGCCAGTCAGGCCGCCAGTAGAGTCTGTCCATCTCGATATAGGGAATAGCCAGTTCGGTCGCAATCTGCTTCGCCAGAGTGCTTTTTCCGCTCCCGCTGGTTCCGATGATGTTAATTTTCACCTCAGCCTCACTGTAATAACGAAAACTGACCAAATCATAGCGTTTTCATCCTGTTAACGAAACGCTATTTCAGCATGGCAATTTATCCTGAGAGACGATCTCCCTCTTTCAGTTTGGGTTATGTCGTTTATTTGCAGCGACGCCAGAATACGCCCCTGAAAATATTTTCATTTTTATTACATTCGCCAGCATTAACAGATTAAAAATAATGAACAACGGGTATTTCAGGCAGTCATAATTTCAGACAGAATATGCAGCAGAGCGTTATATAAAAATAATCACATTAATCTTGCCGGAGCTTTTTTCGGGCATTTTTTATTCTTGCACATCATCATGGAGTTACTCATGAGGCGTAACAGTCCCGTTACACAAAACGAGTATTTACTTAACGATGGTTCGACGTTAATGTCGACCACCGATACCAAAAGCCATATTACCTATGCTAATTCCGCTTTTATTGAAGCCAGCGGATATAAAGAAGAACATCTTCTGGGTGAGCCGCATAACCTCATCCGCCATCCCGACATGCCTGCCGAAGCGTTTGGCGACATGTGGTATACCCTGCAGCAGGGTGAGACCTGGACGGGGCTGGTGAAGAACCGTCGTCATAATGGCGACCACTACTGGGTGCGGGCTAACGTAACGCCGGTCTGGCAGAGTGGATCCCTGACGGGCTATATTTCCGTGCGAAATATACCCGCACGGGAAGAGATTGCGGCCAGTGAAAAACTGTATGCAAAAGTGCGTAATAACGAATTAAAACATTACCGCTTTTATAAAGGGTTACTGGTTCGGCGCGGTTTATTTTCGTTTATGTCGCTCTTTAAATGTCTCAGCACCAGTAAACGCATCCACCTGGGTATTGCGACGACGGCGTTACTCTCCTGCCTGGCGGTGTATTTATTCCCTGATAAACTTATGCAGTCGGTAAGTCTGGCGCTGCTGTTTATTGCCCTGACCTATTATCTTCATGCGCAGATCGCCCGTCCGGTAAAATCTATTGTGCAACAGATGCAGCGCGTGGTTTCAGGACGTAAAACGGACTATTACCATTTTGACAGGATCGACGACATCGGGCTGATGATGCGCCTGGTGAATCAATCAGGCTTGAACCTGAATTCGCTGGTTGACGATGTCGGGGCGCAAATCAGCGGGATTGGCACCATCAGCCAGCAGGTCGCGAAAGAAGGTGCGGCGCTGCAAACGCGTTCAGAAGAGACCGCAGACTTTCTGCAGCAAACCGCGTCAGCGGTGGAAGAGATCGCCAGCGCGGTGGAGCAGACGGCAGAAACGGCTAAAGAAGCCACGGAGATGGCGGATCGCACCCGCGACAGCGCCCACCGCGGTGAAGCGATGATGAAAGAGACCATCGGTATGATGCAATCCGTGTCGCAGGATAACAGCCAGATCGTCGATATTATCAGCGTTATCGATCGTATCGCCTTCCAGACCAACATTCTTGCGCTGAATGCGGCCGTGGAAGCAGCGCGTGCGGGTGAAGCCGGGCGCGGTTTTGCCGTGGTGGCGGCTGAGGTGCGCAATCTTGCGCAGCACTCCGCGACGGCGGCGAAAGAGATCAAAGCGCTGATTGAGAAAAACGTCGCCAGCGTCAACTCTGGCGTGGAGAAGGTAGAACAAACCGAAACGCAGCTGACGGTCATGATCGACAACGTGCTGCGGGTCTCCTCCCTGATTAAGGAGATCGGCCACGCCACGCAGGAGCAAACCCAGGCGCTGACGCTCATCAACGCATCCATCTCCCGTATCGGCGCAATGACCCACAACAATACGGGGATGGTGGATAACGTCACTCACGCCGCGAATCACCTGACGCAGCGCACCACGCGCCTGCAGCAGGCGATTGCCGTTTTTGGCGGTTAGCCGTTCGGATACTGCTCGTCGGTGACTTTTTCCAGCCATGCAACCGGGCTGCCGTTAACGGATTCGGCGATGGCAATATGCGTCATCGCCGTTTGCGCGCTTGCGCCGTGCCAGTGCTTTACGCCGGGTGGGATCCAGGCGATATCGCCCTGATTCAATGTTTCCGCCGCTTTGCCCCACTCCTGTAACCAGCCGCGACCCTGCGTCACAATCAGCGTTTGCCCAAGGGGATGCGTATGCCACGCGGTGCGCGCGCCCGGCTCAAAGGTCACGGTTGCCCCGCCGACGCTGGCAGGTTCGCTCGCCTGAAATGGCGCGTCAATGCGGACGGTGCCGGTGAACCAGGCTTCCGGCCCTTTTGCTGAAGGTAATGATCCGCTGCGAATAATTTTCATCTTATGCTCCTCGTTTACTGTTGGGTTAACAGTAGCGCAAAGCAATCCGGAGCATTAGCGTGCATAATCAGATAGGAAATATGATTGAAATTCATAAATAGAGGCAATCGCGATGCTAAAAGATAATTTCAACGACCTCCTCTCTTTTATGGTAGTCGCCCGCGAGCGCAGCTTTACGCGCGCGGCGGCGCAGCTGGGCGTCTCGCAATCGGCGCTGAGTCATGCGATGCGCAAGCTTGAAGCGCGGCTCGACGTTCGCCTGTTAACCCGCACAACCCGCAGCGTGGTTCCGACACCCGCGGGTGAGCAGCTTTTTACGCGCTTAAGCCCGCATCTGCTGGAGATCGAACAGGAACTCACGGCGCTTCGCAGCGCACGCGACAAACCCGCAGGCGCTATCCGCATCGTCGCCGGCGAACACGCGATGGACGCCGTGCTCTGGCCGGTCCTGAAGGCGTTTATGGTGCAGTATCCTGACATTAACGTCGAAGTGACGGTCGACAATGGCCTGACGGATATCGTCGATGGCCGTTTCGACGCGGGAGTACGCCTGGGTGAACAGGTGGCAAAAGATATGATTGCGGTACGGATAGCGCCGGATATGCGCATGGCCGTGGTCGGTTCCAGGGATTATCTGGCTCGCTTTGGCGTGCCGCAGACGCCGGAGCAGCTCGCTGACCACCGCTGCATCAACATGCGCCTGCCCACGCGCGGCGGACTGTATCACTGGGAATTTGAACGCGACGGGCGCGAGCTTCGCGTGCGGGTTGAGGGGCAGCTTACGCTGAGCAGCCTGCCGCAGCGTATCGACGCCGCTGAGAATGGACTCGGATTAGCCTACGTGCCGGAGGCGTCGGTTCTGGAGGCGCTTAATCACGGACGGCTGGTCAGGGTCCTTGAATCGTGGTGCCCTACTTTCGAGGGGTATCACCTTTATTATCCGAGCCGTCGCCAGCACACTACCGCTTTCAGGTTACTGTTAGATGCTCTGCAGCAGTCAAAATCTTTACCACCTGGTAATAATTAAGAGATTCTGATGATTAAATAATCAACCCGCCGCATGTTTTGTCTAAAAACTCACCACGATTCAGCGTGTTGTGATCGCCGTCTGCTCTGACCACACGATTTCCTTCGACGTGCATCACTTTCGGCACGGTTATATTTTGCGTCGCTTATGAATTGCAGGTAGGATGCCTCGCCATGTTTCGCCTTATCCATACGCAGAATGACTGGGAAGGCGACATGTGTTTGCGCAGAAGCAATCGTTTGTATTGCGCTCTGCCAGGCAGGACTATCACGATAATGGTTCAGACAGGCAAACAGGTAACTCAATGAAAACAAGCAATAAAAGCGCAGCCGATCATCATGCTGCTAAACGTCGCTGGTTGAACTCCCACGAAGAGGGCTACCACAAAGCGATGGGCAACCGTCAGGTTCAAATGATCGCCATCGGCGGCGCTATCGGAACGGGTCTGTTTTTAGGTGCGGGTGCGCGTCTGCAAATGGCTGGCCCTGCTCTCGCCCTGGTCTATCTGGTGTGCGGGATCTTCTCTTTCTTTATTCTTCGTGCGCTGGGCGAACTGGTACTGCATCGCCCTTCCAGCGGAAGCTTCGTCTCTTACGCCCGTGAATTCCTCGGTGAAAAAGCGGCCTACGTTGCGGGCTGGATGTACTTCGTCAACTGGGCGATGACCGGTATTGTCGATATCACCGCCGTTGCGCTGTATATGCACTACTGGGGCGCGTTTGGCGATGTGCCGCAGTGGGTCTTTGCGCTTGGCGCGCTGGCGATTGTCGGCACCATGAACATGATCGGCGTGAAGTGGTTCGCGGAGATGGAGTTCTGGTTTGCGCTGGTTAAAGTGCTGGCCATCGTGGTGTTCCTGGTCGTGGGTACCGTCTTCCTCGGCAGCGGCAAGCCGCTGGACGGCAATGCCACCGGCTTCCACCTGATAACCGATAACGGCGGGTTCTTCCCGCACGGTCTGCTGCCTGCGCTGGTCCTGGTTCAGGGCGTGGTGTTCGCCTTCGCCTCCATCGAACTGGTGGGTACCGCAGCAGGTGAATGTAAAGATCCGCAGACTATGGTGCCAAAAGCCATTAACAGCGTGATCTGGCGTATCGGTCTGTTCTACGTCGGTTCCGTGGTGCTGCTGGTTCTGCTGCTCCCGTGGACTGCCTATCAGGCCGGTCAGAGTCCGTTTGTGACCTTCTTCTCTAAGCTGGGCGTGCCTTACGTTGGCAGCATCATGAACATCGTGGTCCTGACCGCGGCGCTCTCCAGCCTGAACTCCGGTCTTTACTCTACCGGCCGTATCCTGCGCTCCATGTCGATGGGCGGTTCTGCGCCGAAGTTCATGTCGAAAATGAGCAAGCAGCAGGTTCCCTATGCGGGGATTCTGGCAACGCTGGTGGTTTACGTCTTTGGCGTGTTCCTGAACTATCTGGTGCCGTCCCGCGTATTTGAGATCGTTCTGAACGTGGCTGCACTGGGGATTATCGCCTCCTGGGCTTTCATTGTGGTCTGCCAGATGCGTCTGCGCAAAGCGATCAAAGAAGGCAAAGCGGCTGATGTGAGCTTCAAGATGCCGGGCGCACCGGTGACCTCCTGGCTCACCCTGCTGTTCCTGTTCAGCGTGCTGGTGCTGATGGCGTTCGACTACCCGAACGGTACCTACACCATCGCAACGATTCCGCTGCTGGCGGTACTGCTGATTGCCGGCTGGTTCGGCGTGCGTAAGCGCGTTCACGAGATCCACAGCACCGCGCCGGTTCATCACGACGATGAAAAACACGACGCACCGCTGGTGGAAGAAACCTCGCGTTAAGCATCTGGTAAGCATTAAAAAGGGAAGGCAAATGCCTTCCCTTTTTTTATCTTACAGCGCGATACGAATTACGTCGTCAGGCTGAGTGGCTTCCTGCTGGCGAGTGGATTTTTGTTTCACCGTCACGTACAGGGTTTTGCCATCCGCAGAGAGCGCCAGGCTGTTCGGGTAAACCGGCGTGTCGAAGGTTTTTGTGACCTTATACGTTTTCGCGTCAATCACGCTCACCTTACCGGCTTCACGGTGCGTCACGTAAACCTCATTGCGCGTTGGGTTAAACAGGACGGCCAGTGATTCAGGCGCGGCAATCTTCTCCATCACGCTGCCGTCTTTCAGGCTCACCACCAGCACTTCCGGCTGTTTTGAATCGGTCAGGAACGCGCGCTGGCCGGCGGTATCGAGGCTGATGTTCAGGTAGAAGTGCTCTTTGCCGTCATCCTGCACCTTTTTGCGGCTCAGGATTTTATTGGTCGCCGTATCAATGGTTACCAGCTCGCCGTCCGCATTCGTGGTGTACAGACGTTTTGCCTGCGCATCCAGCGCCAGGCCGGTGCTGTACGTACCGGTATTGGCAATGGTCTCTTTCAGCTTCAGCGTTGCGCCATCCACCACCCAAATCACGCTCTCTTTGCCGACACCGGTGATGTAAATCGTGTTGCTCGCGTCATCCGCCACCAGCTGGCGCGGCTGCAGCGGTTTGACGGTTTCACTGCGCTGGCGATTATCGAGCACCAGTCGCCCTTTCACGTCGCCCGTTTTCGCATCGATGGCCGTCACCGCGCCGTTGAGGGTGTTGCCAAACCACAGGGTTTGCGTCGCGCCGTCGAGCGTGGCGCCAAAGGGTTTGAGATCGCTGTGAATCGCCTGCGTCACGTCCAGCGTAACCGGATCAAGGCGATAGATCACTCCGCCCTTATCGGTTTTGCGGCTTTGCGAGGTCGCCACCCACAGCGCATTCTCCTGCTGGCTGACCGCCATTTCATACGCCCCTTTGCCCACCGCTTTACGCAGCACCTCTTCGGCGGCATGCACCTGGAACGTCCCGGCAAGCAGTAAAGTGGCAGACAGCAGTGACAGGCTCAGACGCGGCGAGCACAGATGACGTAAAGACATAACAATTCCTTTTCTGAAAAGAGGGGTTTGGGCTGACATCACTTCCGGCAGACAACGTCATGGCATTGTCTTTTGATAATGAGAATAGTAATCATTATTGGACTGAATGTGGAGTTTTTCTTTCGCGCTTCGCCTTTCATTAACGCAATGTGCGGTTATAGTTTTCAAAACATTTACAAAACCTTTAACATGTATGGACATGTTCCATTTGGTTCGTTTATACACCACAACCGGTTTTATTCATGAAAATCATTTCTGCCCGTAAGGCTTCTCTCCCGCTGCTGCTGGTTCCCGTTATTTTCGCGCCGCTAACTGCAATGAGCGCGGAAGAACAAACCATGATCGTCAGCGCCACGCCGCAAACCGTATCGGAGCTCGATACCCCGGCCGCTGTCAGCGTCGTTAACGGCGATGATATGCGCCAGGCCGCGCCGCGCATCAACCTGTCTGAATCCCTCGGCAGCGTCCCGGGACTGCAAATTCAGAACCGCCAGAACTATGCCCAGGATCTCCAGCTTTCAATGCGTGGGTTTGGTGCCCGCTCAACGTTTGGCGTGCGCGGTATCCGTATGTACGTCGACGGTATCCCTGCCACCATGCCGGACGGACAGGGCCAGACCTCCAACATCGATCTCTCCAGCGTGGAGAGCGTTGAAGTGCTGCGCGGCCCCTTCTCGGCCCTGTACGGCAACGCCTCCGGCGGCGTGATTAACATCAACACCCAGACCGGGCAGCAGCCGCCAACCATTGAAGCCAGCAGCTATTACGGCAGCTACGGGACCTGGCGCTATGGCATGAAAGCCACCGGCGCGATGGGTGACGGCACCCACGCCGGGGACGTGGATTACACCGTCTCCACCACCCGTTTCACCACCAAAGGCTACCGCGACCACAGCGGCGCGCGGAAGAACCTCGCTAACGCCAAGCTGGGCGTGCGCATTGACGACGTCAGCAAGCTGACGCTGATCTTCAACAGCGTGGACATGAAGGCCAACGATCCGGGCGGTCTGAGCTATCAGGAGTGGCAAAATAACCCGCGTCAATCTCCACGCGGCGATCAGTACAACACCCGCAAGACCATCAAGCAGACCCAGGCCGGCCTGCGCTACGACCGCCAGCTCAGCGCTCAGGACGACCTCAGCGTAATGATGTACGCCGGCGAACGTGAAATGACGCAGTACCAGTCGATTCCGTATCAGCCGCAGCTAAAACCCTCCCACTCCGGCGGGGTGATTGATATGCAGCGTCATTATCAGGGCATCGATACCCGCTGGACGCACCGTGGCGAGCTGCTGGTGCCGGTGACCTTTACTACCGGCCTGAACTACGAAAACCTGAGCGAAGATCGTCGCGGATACGAGAACTTCGTGATGAACAACGGCGTGCCGGATTACGGCGTGAAGGGTGATAAGCGTCGAAACGAACGTAACCTGATGTGGAACGTCGATCCTTACCTGCAAAGCAGCTGGCAGCTGACGCAGAAGCTGTCTGTGGATGCGGGGGTGCGCTACAGCTCGGTCTGGTTTGATTCCAACGACCATTACGTTACGCCGGGCAACGGCGATGACAGCGGTGACGCGAGCTATCACAAGTGGCTCCCGGCCGGTTCCGTGAAGTATGCGGTGACGGACGCATGGAACCTCTACGCTGCCGCAGGGCGTGGATTCGAAACGCCAACCATCAACGAGCTTTCCTATCGCGCCGATAACCAGGGCGGCCTTAACATCGGCCTGCAGCCGTCCACCAACAACACGTATGAAGTGGGCAGCAAAACCCGCATCGGCAATGGCCTGCTGACCGCGGCGCTGTTCCGCACCGATACGGATGATGAGATCGTGGTGGATGCCAGCTCTGGCGGGCGTACCAGCTATAAAAATGCCGGTAAAACCCGTCGTCAGGGGGTGGAAGTCTCCCTCGACCAGCAGTTTGCAGAGAACTGGAAGCTGAAGATGGCATGGACGTATCTGGATGCCACCTACCGAACTAACGTCTGCAGCGACGCAGACTGTAACGGTAACCGGATGCCGGGCATTGCCCGCAACATGGGTTACGCCTCGTTTGGCTGGCAGCCGGAAGAAGGCTGGTACGCGGGCTCTGACGTGCGCTACATGAGCGATATCATGGCCGACGACGAGAATACGGCGAAAGCGCCGTCGTATACTGTGGTCGGGCTGAACACCGGGTACAAATTCAACTACGGCAGCTGGGGCATGGATGTCTTTGGCCGCGTCGATAACCTGTTCGATAAAGAGTACGCGGGCTCGGTTATTGTCAACGAGTCTAACGGTCGTTATTACGAGCCAGCACCGGGCCGTAACTACGGGGTCGGGCTGTCGGTCTCTTATCGCTTCGAGTAAGCGAAAAGAAAAGTTTATCTTATTAATGAAATAACGCTCCTGATGGCAATAAACCATCAGGAGTTATTCACCAGATAAATAATTAGGGGCGGAATATAGTCGCTCTGCTAAATAATCTCTTAGTTAAAATATTGTCGCTGTAAAAGCAAATTCGCTTCATCAATCACCTTATCAATCGCCTTCTGGCAGGCAACAACATCTCTTCGCTCAAGGGCGGAAAGCAGTTCGTCATAGTGATATGTCGAGGCTTTGATGTCGTTAAGCTCCTGATGCAGATAGTTCATACAGGGCCCGATGCGCACCCAGAGCTGCTCAATTAAGGCATTAAGCGTTGGCATTTCTGCGTACTGATAAAGCGTAAACCGGAAGACGCGATTCGCATGCAATGCCTGCTGGACGTTCCCGTTGCGCATGGCCTCATGAAAGGCATCCGACAATTTGCGCAACGCCTCCAGTTTGCTATCAGACATATTCTGACAGGCCGCGGCGACCGCCATCGGCTCAAGCTGCTTGCGGATGGCGTTAATCTCGTTATAGCGCTCCAGCGTGACCTCCGGAACCAGAAATGCCTGCGCCGGCGTGGCGTGTAACGCCCCTGATGACACCAGGCGCAACAGCGCCTCGCGAACAGGGGTAATACTGGTTCCTAATTTATCGGCGATCTCTTTCGTAATCAGTCGTGCCCCAGGTTTGAGTGAGCCTGTAATTAACGCTCCTTTCAAACTGTGTTCAACTTGCATGGTAAGACTGACCCTTTGGGCTTTTTCTAAGTGGTCCAAATCAAGCATGTTCAATTCCTGTAGCTAAAACTTAATGCTATTTTTAAACGCCAGTTTTAATAAAACGACGCCGGTCCGATATATCCTGTATCGTCATGCCTGGTGGTGGGAAGTACGTAAAAACATCAAAAAAGCAAAATTTGTTTTTTTATTGGTTTCGGGCCCATCCGGGATGCGGACGCGAAATGCCATGTCCGTTAATTAAAGACAATATATCGTATCTTCACAAATAAATATGGCGGGAAACCCCGCCATAGTGCCGTTTATTTATTGTCACTCGCGACGCGAATCACGACTTTGCCGAAGTTACGCCCTTCAAGCAGGCCAATCAGCGCCTCGGGCGCGTTCTCCAGCCCGTCCGTTATCTGTTCGCGATAGTGAATTTTGCCCTCCTGCACCCAGCGTCCCATCGCTTCCTGGAACTCCTTAATGCGGTGACCGTAATCCTGCCCGATGATAAAGCCCTGCATACGAATGCGTTTCTTCAGGATGGTCGCCATCAGGAGCGGCAGGCGATCCGGCCCCTCGGGCAGGCCCGTCGCATTGTAGCCGCTCACCAGACCGCACACCGGCACGCGCGCGGAGGTATTCAGTAACGGCAGCACGGCGTCAAATACTTTCCCGCCGACGTTTTCATAATAGACGTCAATCCCGTTCGGGCAGGCGCGTTTCAGCTGTTCGGCAAAGTCGGCCGCGTGGTGATCCAGACAGAGGTCAAACCCGAGGACCTCAACGGCATGGCGGCATTTTTCAGCCCCACCGGCGACGCCGACTACCCGGCAACCTTTAATTTTACCGATCTGCCCGACGGTCGCGCCAACCGGGCCTGTCGCCGCGGCGACCACCAGCGTTTCGCCCGCTTTTGGCTGCCCGATATCCAGCAATCCCATATAGGCGGTAAAGCCCGGCATGCCCAGAATACCCAGCGCCCAGGAAGGATGTGACGGATTTTCGCCCAGCTTCACCAGGCCGCTGCCGTCCGAGAGTTCATACTCCTGCCAGCCGCTGTAGCCCAGCACCCACTCACCGGCTTTGAAGTCGGGATGATTTGACTGCTCAACGCGGCTAACCGTTCCCCCCACCATCACCGCGCCCAGCTCAACCGGTGGTGAATAGGATGGCGCATCGCTCATGCGCCCCCGCATGTAAGGGTCCAGCGACAGCCAGACGGTGCGCAGCAAAAGCTGTCCCTCAGCGGGGGCGGGAACAGGCTGCGTTTCGAGACGAAAATTTTCCGCGACCGGCGCACCCTGAGGACGAGAGGCCAGTACCCAGCGGCGATTTTGCGAAACAGGTTGATTCATCGGGATCTCCTTCTGGTACAAATGTCATTACAGCCTGGCTCACGATCGGCGTTATCGCATTAGCATTACGAGGCAGACTGGTTAAGCCGTACAACCAGATAGATGCAGGTTTCATTCGTTTCGTTGATGAACCTGCAGTCATTTGGCGGCCCCAGCTCGAGACAGTCTCCGGCGTGCATTTCGTGGCGCGTATCGCCCTCCTGAAACACCAGCTCGCCGGACTGGAGCCAGATAAGCTGACGTGCCAGCGCGTAAGAAGATGCAGGCATCGGAACATCGCTGCCCGCGGGCAGTTCAACCTGAACAAGGTCGATGGGCAGATCGGTGCGGGGAGAAACATGGCGGCGGAGATAGTGCGTCTGCGGATCTCGCCAGACGGGCTGGTTTGCAAGGCGCAGCAGCTTGCCCTCCTGCATTTCGGCCCGGGCAATAAGCGTTGACATGCTGATGCCAAACGCGCCGGACAGGCGAGCAAGCAAGGTGGCTGTCGGGCTGCTGTCTCCGCGTTCAATCTTGTGGATCATCGCGCGCGAGACCCCTGCCCGGTCAGCAAGCTCGCTCAGGGACCATCCGCGAGACTCGCGTTCAAGGCGAATTCTTGCGCTAATCCGTTGATTCATCGTGTCTGTTATGGTGTTCATGACGTCATACTATAGTGTATGAAAGGCATTTCAATGTGCTTTTGATAACAAAAAAATATGGCTTATGCCGTAGCGTTCGGGCTATACGGTTGTGTAATATCGTAGGAATAACGTAACACTATAGTGAACAACACACAGAGGGTTAATCATGATCGTTCGTCATGCCTGCAAGGAAGACTGCGCTGCGATAGGCGAAATCTACAACCATGCGGTGCTGCATACTGCCTCGATCTGGAACGATAAAACCGTCGATACCGATAACCGAATCGCCTGGTTTGAGGCGCGCACGCTCGCGGGTTACCCGGTTCTGGTGAGCGAGGAAAACGGCGTTATCACCGGTTACGCCTCTTTCGGCGACTGGCGCGCCTTCGACGGTTTCCGTCATACGGTTGAGCATTCGGTCTACGTCCACCCGGATCATCAGGGACAAGGCATTGGCCGCACGCTAATGGTCGCGCTGATTAACGAGGCCCGCGCCATCGGTAAACACGTAATGGTGGCCGGTATTGAAGCGCAAAACCATGCCTCGATTCATCTCCATGAAACGCTTGGTTTTGTCACCACGGGGCAGATGCCGCAGGTGGGAACCAAGTTTGGCCGCTGGCTGGACTTGACCTTTATGCAGCTGCAGCTGGACGAGCGCAGCGATCCGGACGCTATCCCATGAATCAGTCACTGACGCTGGCGTTTCTGGTGGCGGCGGGAATTGGACTGGTATTGCAAAATACCTTAATGGTGCGTATCACCCAGTCTTCCTCCACCATTCTTATCGCGATGCTGCTGAACTCTCTGGTCGGCATTGTGCTGTTTGTCAGCATTCTGCTGCTGAAACAGGGCGTCGCCGGATTCAGCGAGCTGGCCGCAACGGTACGCTGGTGGACGCTTATTCCGGGGCTGCTGGGGTCGTTTTTCGTGTTTGCCAGCATCAGCGGGTATCAGAACGTTGGCGCGGCGACGACTATCGCCGTGCTGGTAGCAAGCCAGCTGATTGGCGGGCTGGTGATGGACGTGCTGAGAAGCAACGGCATTCCGCTGCGCGCCCTCATTGGCCCGGCGTGCGGCGCGGTGATGCTGGTCATCGGGGCCTGGCTGGTGGCGCGACGCCAGTTTTGATCGTTACAGTATGGTGCCGCCTTTGGTCAGCTGTTCCTCACGCGCGTCCAACTCCTCTTTATGCTGCTTACCATGGTGCGAAATCGCGGTACGCAGACGCTGCTGCTGGGTGTAGCGATCTTCACGGCTGAGCTCAGCGTCATCGCTTAATTCGATCAGCAGTTCATTCATATGGGTAATCACGCTCTCTTCGATAGCGGCATCCACACGGGCGGTAACTTCGCTTAAATGTGACATTGTCACTCCTTGTCATGTGCCCGGTGGCGCTACGCTTGCCGGGCCTACGGGTGCCAAATGTAGGCCGGGTAAGGCGTAGCCGCCACCCGGCGATAAAACGCTTAGTTCAGCTTCGCTTTGGAGAAATCGCTGCCCATCAGGCTCACGCTGTATCCGGTCACGTTGCTGCGGGTCGCATAGAACGTTTTCCCGTTTGCCAGTGCGATCCACGGCGCCTGCTGGTAGAAGATCTCCTGCGCCTGGCCGTAGAGTTTCGCGCGCTCGGCCGGGCTGCTGGTCAGCTTCGCTTTTTGCACCAGAGCATCATAACCCTTATCGCACCAGCGCGCGGCGTTTGATCCGGTTTTAATGCTGTTGCAGCCCAGCAGCACGTCGGCAAAGTTATCAGGGTCACCGTTATCGGACATCCAGCCAAACAGCGCGGAGTCATGTTCGCCTTTACGCATTCCGGAGAGATATTCACCCCACTCGTAAGAGACAATTTTGGCCTTCACGCCGACTTTCGCCCAGTCGCTCTGGATCATCTCTGCGATACGGCGCGAGTTCGGGTTATAAGGACGCTGAACCGGCATTGACCACAGCGTGACTTCCGCCCCCTTCTCCAGCCCCGCCTGCTTCAGCAGCGCTTTCGCTTTTTCAGGATCGTAGCTGTAGTCCTTCAGGTCTTTATTAAAGCCCAGCATATTTGGCGGGATCGGCGATTTTGCCACCGTACCGGATCCCATAAAGACCGCATTGACGATCGCCTTCTTGTCGGTCGCGTAGTTAAGCGCCTGGCGCACCAGCACGTTATCAAACGGTTTTTTCTCGGTGTTGAACGCCAGATAGCCGACGTTCAGCGCATCGACCGAGTGCAGAGTCAGGTCTTTGTTGTTCTTGATGGCGTCAAACTGAACCGGGGACGGTGCAGGAATGATCTGGCACTCGTTGGTCTGCAGCTTCGCCAGACGGGTTTCCACATTCGGCGTGATGGAGAAGATGAGATGCTTCGTCGGCACTTCGCCTTCCCAGTAGTTCGGGTTCGCGACGTAGCGGATCAGCGAATCCACCTTGTACTGCTGCAGGACATAAGGCCCGGTACCAATCGGCCAGGTGTCAACGTTTTCAGGCGTGCCTTTTTTCAGCATCGCGTCGGCGTATTCGGCGGAGAGAATGGAGGCGAAATCCATCCCCCAGTCGGCCAGAAACGCGGCGTTGGGTTCGCTGAGGGTGAACTGGACGTGATAATCGTCGACCTTTTTAACGTCCTGGATCAGCTTATCGAGACCGACATCGTTAAAGTATTCGTAGTTGCCCTGCGACACGTTGTGATACGGGTGTTTAGGGTCTTTCTGACGCAGAACCGAGAAAATAACGTCATCGGCGTTAAAGTCGCGCGTCGGTTTGAAGTATTTATTGCTGTTGAACTTCACCCCTTTGCGCAGGGCAAAGGTATACGTCTTACCGTCCGGCGAAATCGTCCAGGACTCCGCCAGCGACGGAACCGGGGTGTTTTTCACCGGGTCAAAATTGATCAGACGGTTGTAAAGCACCTGAGAGCTGGCCACAAAAGACGGGCCAGAGCTGGCGATTTGCGGGTTGAAGGACTCGGGAGACGCTTCAGAACAGTAAATAAGGGTGTCGTTGTTTGCCGCCCATGCGGCACCGGCTGGTAACAGCGCGCTCAGCGCAAGGGCGAGCAGTGTTTTCCCTGTAGACATGGTTATAACCCTGACAGTTTTATTATATAAGACAGTAATAACAGCACAGGCGATATGACCTGGCAAATAACGAAACACTATCAGGTTATTCTAAAGCCGCGTTTTTTGCTGTTTTAACAGCCAGCGCCCCAAAAGGTGATTCTCCTTAAGGGCCATTATTCGTCAAGCACAACCGTCACTTTCTATGCCGCAAGAAATCGGTCCTTTTAGCGTCTCTTCCCCCGTTTGGTTGCTTCCTCGTTTCGTTAAAGTAACGGTGTGAAGAAGTATATGGGATCAAATCGTGGCAAAAACTCTTTTACGCAGCGGTAACCTGGATGACTTTCAGGCCGTTGGCGGCGGCGGACAAGCCGTTTTTGAATCAGCGTTACAAATCCGGGAAGCGCTCCGGTTGCGCAAACAACAGGCCATCGTCGACTGTCTGGCTATTCCTCAGGTCAACGACAGCGGTGACCGCGTGGACTGGTATTCCCCCGTTGAAGGGAGCGTAACCAGCTGGAAAGCGGCCGATGAAGATGACCGTTATCGCGCCCTGCGCTATCTGGAAAACACGCTAGCCAGCGTTGAGTCGTTAAGCAAGAAATGCCTCCAGTCGCCCAAAACCGCACAGCAGCTTTTTGGTTCTCTGCTGTCAAAGGCGTTTCAGTTCCCGGGTGAAAACTTCCTTTTCCTGGTGGACGGAAAGCCGGTCATCAGCTTCTGGGGGTTTGTAAACCTGAATGAAAATGCGCGCGACGATGTCCTCGACTGCCTGCGTGAATCGCTGGTCCCTGAGCCTGCCCCCGTTGTGATTGAAGATCCTGAACCCGAGCCTGAGCTAGAACCGGTTGTGGCCTTCGAACACGCCGACGAACCGCTGATCGCCCCTTCCACGGTGGTGCGTATCACGCCGGAAGATCTGTATGAGCCTGAGCCGGCACAGGCCGTTGCGCAACCCGTTCAGGAACTGGCTGTGCCGATCGTCGCGAAAAAGCGCCGCGTTCCCCTGTGGACGCTGCCGGTTGCCGTCGCGATCGTTGCCGCCATTGCCGCACCGCTGCTGTGGCCAAAACAGTCGCCTTCCGCTGAGCCCGCCCCGGTGCCCGCCCCTCAGCCCGTAGAGATTGCGCCAAAGCCGATCAAAGCGGTTGAGCCGCTGGCCATGAAATTACCGCTGCATCAGGCAGAGGTCGTGGCCAGCAAAGAAAAAGAAGCAGCTCCGGCCGCTCCTGCGCCACAGCCCGCTCCGGTGGTGATTGTCGCCATCCCGAAAGACGCCATGGTGATGGAAGCGAATCAGGTGAAAGCGGGATCGACGCGTTTCCTGAACGGCACCTGGCGTGCGGTTCTGGACGTGAAAGATCCGGTCACCGGCAAGCCACCGTCAATGCGCTATCAGATCCAGAACAATAAAGGCTTCGCCCGGGTTGTCCATGGCGACAACGTTGTCTGCCGCGCGGAGGTCTTCTCCGGCCTGCACAGCAACGGCGAGCTGATGATTAAAAGTCGCGGTACTGCCCGCTGCACCGACGGCTCCCGCTACCCGATGCCGGAGGTTGCCTGTAAAGCAGGCGCCAGCGATATCGCAGAATGTCGCGCCCGTTATGATGCCAATACCGTCGTTCCCCTGACGTTCAAGAAAGCAGGTGCCTGATCCTATGCTGGTAAATCTTTGCGACTATAAACAAAGCGTCACGCTTATTGCCAACAGCGGCGTGCAGTTCCTTGATTTCGGTCTGACGCCGCAGGATACCGCCAGCAACGGGCGCTTCGTACGTAAAACCGCGAACGGCCCGCTGCTGCGGCTCGATTTCGACCTGGTTAACGGGCGCTATACCGTGCCTGGGACGAACGGCGGGCAGCCTGAAGTAGTTAAGCCGGAAACCACCATCCCGCTGCATCAGTCCCTGGCGGTGCTGGACGGCGTCTGGCTCCCGGTTCCGTTCCTGCGCTTCAACCCGCCGCGAACCTTCGTTGAGGGGCCGGATAACTGGGCCCGCGTTCAGGTGCGCAGGCTGGATACACCCGACACGGCAGGCAATACGCACCGCGTCACGCTCGCCCTTGACAGCCAGATTGCAGAACACGCCACGTCCGCCCTGTCCCCGGTTGAAAACGATATTCTCAACGGGACCCGATTCGCGCTGGCCTGGCGAGACAACGAAGTTGAAAGTTTCCTCGACCAGACCTGGATTGACGGCTGGCTGCGCGAGGCGTTTACCCAGTATGCCGACGGCGTTGAGAACCGCTCTGAACGCGACCTGCAGCAGGCGATGCGCAGTTTTGAATATCAGGCCCACTGGCTTAACCTGCTGACCATGCTCGGTGAACAGCTCACCGTACCGGAAGTGAAATTTGTCACCCATACGCTCAGCACGCCAGCCATTCCGGTCGACCTGATCCTCGACGTGGGCAATACCCACACCTGCGGCGTCATTATTGAAGACCACGGCGACGCCAACGATGGCCTGCGCCAGACCGCCGAGCTGCAGGTCCGCTCGCTAAGCGAGCCGCAGTTCCTGAATGCGCCCCTGTTCACCAGCCGTCTTGAGTTTTCGGAAGCGCGCTTTGGCAAGCAGCACTTCTCGGTTGAAAGCGGTCGCGAAGATGCCTTTGTCTGGCCGTCAATTGTTCGCGTGGGCGATGAAGCCCGCAAGCTGGCGATGCAGCGTCTGGGGACCGAAGGCAACAGCGGCATCTCCAGCCCGCGTCGCTACCTGTGGGATGAAACGCCGGTCGTGCAGGACTGGCGCTTTAGCCAGATGAACAGCAAAACCCAGCGCGAGCCGCTTGCCACCGCGTTTCCGCTGATGAACCTGATGAACGACGACGGCGAGCCGCTCTTCACGCTGCCGCAGGACGAGCGCCTGCCGGTCTTCTCGCCGCAGTACAGCCGCAGTACGCTGATGACGCACATGCTGTGCGAGCTGCTGGCGCAGGCGCTGGGGCAGATCAACAGCGTCGCCACGCGCCTGCGTCTGGGCTTCCCGGCGTCGCCGCGCCAGCTGCGCACCCTGATCCTGACCCTTCCCTCGGCCATGCCAAAGCAGGAGCGCGAAATTTTCCGTCGCCGCATGTTTGAAGCCATCGCCATCGTCTGGAAAGCGATGGGGTGGCACCCGCAGGATGAGGATTTTGTCACCCGCAAACAGCAGGATAAAAGCGTGGTGCCGGTTCCTGAAATCCAGATGGAGTGGGATGAAGCCAGCTGCGGTCAACTGGTCTGGCTGTATAACGAAGCAATCTCACGCTTTGGCGGTCAGACCGAAGCTTTCTTCGCCTCCCTGGCCCGCCCGGACCGTGAGCCTGAGCCGGGTAGCCAGCCGGGCCGCGCGCTGCGCGTTGCCTCCATCGACATCGGCGGCGGCACAACGGATATGGCGATCACCCATTATCAGCTGGATGACGGCTCCGGCAATAACGTCAAAATCACCCCGCAGCTGCTGTTCCGTGAAGGCTTTAAAGTCGCGGGCGACGACACGCTTCTGGACGTGATTCAGCGCTACGTGCTGCCCGCGCTGCAAACGCAGCTGCAGAAGTCCGGTATCGCGGACGCTTCGCTGCTGATGGCGTCGCTGTTCGGCGACTCCGGGCGCATCGATACCCAGGCGGTACTCCGTCAGCAAACGGCGCTTCAGCTCTTTATGCCGATTGGCCACGCTATTCTTGCCGCGTGGGAATCGAGCGACGTTGACGATCCGCTGGCCGGTCTGCATGCCACCTTTGGCGATCTCCTGCCGCAGAAACCGACCCGCAACGTAATGAATTATCTGCAGCAGGCGATCGACCATGCCCTGCCTGCGGGTTCAGACGCGTTTGACCTGTTCGCGGTGCCGCTGCATGTGAACTTCCGCGAAATGCAGGATGCAATGCTGGCCGGGCAGTTTACGCTGGCCTCGCCGCTTCACGCGGTGTGCGAGGCGATATCCCATTACAGCTGCGATATTCTGCTGATCACCGGACGCCCCGGCTGCCTGCCTGGCGTTCAGGCGCTGATTCGTCATCTGCAGCCGGTGCCTGTAAACCGTATCGTCTGGCTGGATAAATACCAGGTGCACGAGTGGTATCCGTTCAGCCAGCAGGGGCGCATTGGCAACCCGAAATCGACGGCCGCCGTGGGGGCCATGCTCTGCAGCCTGGCGCTGGACCTGCGTCTGCCGCGCTTCAACTTTAAAGCCGCGGACATTGGCGCGTATTCAACCGTGCGGTATCTCGGCGTGCTGGATAACACCGTTAATACCCTGCGCGAGGAAAACGTCTGGTATCAGGATATCGACCTCGATAAGCCGGGCGCGAAGCTCGACGCGCGTCTGCACTTCCCGCTGCGCGGTAACGTTACCCTCGGCTTCCGCCAGCTGGCGAACGCGCGCTGGCCCGCCACGCCGCTCTACACGCTCAGCATCAACTCGGCTGAACTGGCGAAAGCCATTGCCGGTGACGGCGTGCTGAACGTGCGGCTGAAGCTCTGCGGCGGCAGCAAGCAGGAAGGTCCTGAGGCCTTCGAGCTGAGCGATGCCTGGCTGCAGGACGGCACGCCGGTTGCCCCTGACGCATTAACCTTCAAACTGAATACCCTGGCCGATCGCCGACATAGCGGTAGCCACTACTGGATCGACAGCGGGAGCGTATACCTGAAATGACAGCGACGACGACCACCACTCAGGCCTTAATCGGGTGGATTAATGAGACGCGCCTGAACGCCCCTGTGCTGGATAACGATGCTGACGCCCTGCTTGCTCGCATCAACGCGGCGCAGGCGCGGGAGCAGGCCATTGAACGCGCCATGACGCGCCAGAGCAGCATTGGGCTTTACGGTCATTCGCAGAGCGCGAAAGCCCATCTGCTGTTATCCCTGTGCGGCAGCGGTAATGGACGCCTGAACGTGACGCCGGGCCAGCGCACCTTTGACTATTTTTCGCATATCAATCCGGGACATGCCCTGACCAACATGGCCGTCCGCTTCACCCGGCAAAGCCCGGAGGTGGCGGATGAGGCGTTCCCGCTGCGTCTAAGCCTGGTCACCGAGGCCGAGCTGGTACAGCTGTTTATTGCCCGCTCGACGCTGCATCCGCAGATGCGCGCGGTAGATAAGGCGGTCATTGAGACACGTCTGGAGAAATGGCGCGGGCTGCGCCAGCCGCAGGGCGTGCCCGGTATCACGGCTCAGGAAGTGGGTGCGATAGCCCGCTTCTGGCAAAGCACCGTACCCGCCGCTAAGCAGCAAATTGATGATGCCCTGTGGCATGAGTTCGCCCGGCTGGTGCCTTCTCTCGATCTCAGCACGCGGGCCAGCGTCTGGTCGCTGCTGTGGGGCGAGCAGCAGGAGTTGACCCAGCAGTGGTTAAAACTGGCCCATGTGCTGCACCAGACCAGCCATGCCGGCGAGCTTGCTGCCCCGCTTAGCCTGCTGGTGGACAGCTTTGGCCTGCCGGGTGAAGGGTTCCTGACGCACGACGGCACGTTAGATCTTCAGGACGCGCAGGAGACGCTGCTTCATCCGCTGAATAGCGGTGAAATGCTAAACGCCATCAGCATCCCCGTCGACGTGCTGGCCTTCCTGACCCGCGAGCTGGTGCTGCCGGTTGAGAACGGCGCGCTGGATAACGTCGATATTATTGATATTCCGGTTTTTGAAGATAACCGTGCCGACCCGCTACGCCAGGCGAAGTCCCAGTGGCTGCTCGAGCATTACCGTCAACAGCTTCAGCCGGATGTGCTGGTGATTTGCAACGCGACGGCGCAGCACGAACACACGGCAAAAAAAGCAAAAGTGTTGATGAACTGGGTCAAGGAGACGCAGCCTGCTGAAGAATCGGCCCTGCCGGGGCTGGTGTGGGCGATTACCCCTCACGACGCCCGCTTTACCACCCGACAGAATCTCGATGAAGCTGTACAGCATCTGCTTGGAAAGCCGGGTTTACGCTGGGGCACGCTGCAGGCGCTGGACAGCCACAGCATGCAGCGCGTCATTGAGTGGCTCTCTCAGGCCACGCTGCCCGCGCAGCGACAGAAGCGTCTCGGCACGCTGAAAGGCTTGCTGCGACAGGAGCTCTCATCGCTGATGCAGAGCTATCTGGCACCGCTGGTTGAAGAGCCGGGGACAAGACGCGCTCAGGCCGAAAACATGGTGCGCACGCTGCAAAGCAGCGCCGCCCGCCACGGCGAACTGCTTGAAGGCCTGCTGCCGCCGCTGAAAGCCTTTGAAACGCTGCTCGCCGTTCAGCAGCCGCGCGAGGAGCAGGTGAACGGGCTGTTTACGGACACTATTGACCTGTTTGCCGAGAATACCCAGGAAAGCAGCGGCCTGTTCCAGACAAAAGACAAAGCGCGTCTGGCGCACAGAGTCTGGATAAATCATCTGCGTCAGTGGAGCCGCAATGAGGCAACGGCCGCGCGCCTTGGGCTGGAGCCTTCGGTATTACAGCAAATCGCGGATGTGCTGGTGGTCACCAGCTACCGGCTTGATCTGCCTCAACAGCTTCAGCGTATCGTCGAAGCGGATAAAAGCAGCGCGGCACAGCTGCATGCCGTGATGGGCAATTTCATTGGCTGGCTGGGTTACGACCAGACGCCTGTGGCAACACGTCCGGCAAGCCGCATCCGCAAGGGGCAGGCCATCTTCGTTACGCCAGTGGTCAGCAGCGCCGAGCCTCGCTTGACGCGACTGGGAGAACAGCCTGTGCATGCGGCCACCTCGTACGTATACGACTGGCTGGTCGCACTCTATAGCCGCGCGATAGAGAACATTGATTACCAGCATCCGCATGATGTTCAGCCCGGTGCTCGCCGGGCTTTACAGGCGTTATTGCGCTGAGATGTCGGCCCGCAGCCATGCGGGCCATTTTCACCGCGCCATACAGCCAACGATCGTCTGCGCCAGCGCAGAAGGGTTTTCCCACGACATTGAATGCCCTGCCGCAGGAATGATTTTCACCTCGACGCCCTTTTGCTTCAGACTTTCCACATCGTCATCCGGAAGAGAATGCTCGCCGAAAATCAACGTTACCGGGCAAGGAAGTGACAGAAACTGCGCTTCCCATTCCGGTTCAACGCCCGCCACCAGGCTCGATGCGCCCCGCCAGACGGCATATGGCGCATTGCTCTGCAGACATCCCGCCCACGCCGTTTTTTCCGCGCTGAGCATGGCGTCATAGCCCTGCGTTAGAAACTGCTGCTCGGTTTGCGCCGCAATAGACCGGCTGAACATGCCCCCGCCCGCGTGAAAATTAGGCTCTGACACCATCAGGCCCTTCACTCGTGACGCCAGCAGCCCCGCCGTTTCGATAGCAATGCTGCCGCCCATGCTGTGGCCGTATAACCAAAAGGACTCCAGCTCTAGATGGTCAATCAGTTCCGCCACAACGTTCGCCTGGTCGGTGGTTTTATAGCTGTAGTGCTCAGGCTTGTCGCTGTAGCCGCTGCCGGGCAAATCGATGAGAATCGCTCTACGCGCGCCAAACTGCGGGTCATGAACGACACGGGGATATTCATAGGAAGAGGCGCAGCCCAGCCCGTGAATGAACACCACGGGATCGCCGGTGCCGGGCAGGTCATGCCAGCGCACGGTACAACCGGCCTGCTGCGAGTAAAAACTGTTCATAAGCACTCCTTTTACGATGCACTGTTTATTTATACAGTTACCGTATCTGGAATGCCATATTCATCTTTTAAAAATGGAAGCGTGCTTCAGAAAAGCGAGACCAGCAGCGCAACGGGAAAGCTCATTGGCCAGGTTGACCCCACCAGAAAAGCGCTGAGCAGGCGGATACGTTTGCGGTCTTTAGAAAGGAACCAGGTAATTAATGCGCAGATGGAAGCCATGATTGCGTAAAAAACCAACATCTTTTGATACAACGTCATTCTGTATACCAGAGCCGAAAAAATAACCGCACGCAATATGCGTCATATGTTGATACAGATCAAGTTTTTTCGTTACAGAATAACCACTTAAAGATTATGGACAATAACAATTGAGTATCTTACGTAACACTCATGGCGGGCGCGGGGAACGCCTGGCCGCGCATGCGGCCAGGCGTGGCGGGCTTAGTGTTTGATCATGACATGCCGCACGACCGTATAATCCTCAAGCCCGTAGACCGACATATCTTTGCCGTAGCCGGATAATTTCATGCCGCCGTGCGGCATTTCGCTCACCAGCATAAAATGGGTATTCACCCAGGTGCAGCCGTACTGCAGGCGCGCGCTCAGACGATGGGCGCGGCCCACGTCTTTGGTCCAGACCGATGACGCCAGGCCATACTGCGAATCGTTCGCCCAGGCCAGCACCTGCGCTTCGTCGTCAAACTCGGTAACGCTCACCACCGGGCCAAACACCTCCCGCTGAACGATGGCGTCGTCCTGCTTCGCCCCCGCCAGCAGGGTTGGCTGGAAGTAGTAGCCTGCCCCCTCTTTTTTGGTCCCACCGGTGACAACGCGGATGTGGCCGAGCGCTTTCGCCTCATCGACCGCCTGACAGACGCGTGAAAGATGGGCGGCCGAGCTGAGCGGTCCCAGTTCGGTAGAGTCATCCTCCGGCGCCCCCATTTTGAGGCTGGCGACCGCTGCGCCCAGCTTTTCCACCAGCGCGGCATAGATGCCCTTCTGGGCATAAATCCGGCACGCCGCCGTACAGTCCTGCCCGGCATTGTAGAAACCAAACGTCCGCACCCCTTCGACAACCGCATCCAGGTCAGCATCATCAAAGACGATAACCGGCGCTTTACCGCCCAGCTCCATGTGGGTGCGTTTAATGGAGGACGCGGTATGGCCGATGATATGTTCCCCGGTAGCAATCGAACCGGTCAGCGAGACCATACGGACTTTTTCATGCCCGGTCAGCGGATCGCCGACCGTTTTCCCCCGGCCAAACAGGACGTTCAGAACGCCTGCCGGGAAGATATCTTTAGCCAGCTCTCCCAGCTTCAGCGCGGTCAGGGGCGTGATCTCTGAGGGCTTAATCACCACGCAGTTCCCTGCCGCCAGCGCGGGGGCCAGTTTCCAGGCCGCCATCATCAGCGGATAGTTCCAGGGGGCAATAGAGGCAACCACGCCCACCGGATCGCGGCGGATCATCGACGTGTGGCCGTCAAGGTACTCCCCGGCGGCCAGCCCGTTCAGACAGCGGGCGGCCCCGGCAAAGAAACGGAAAACGTCGACCACCGCCGGAATTTCATCACCCAGAGCACAGTGCAGCGGCTTGCCGCAGTTGAGGGATTCGAGCCGGGCAAAGTCCTCCCCATGCGCTTCAATCGCATCCGCCAGCTTCAGCAGGCACTCGGCACGGGTTTTCGGCGTGGTTTGCCCCCACTCAGCAAAAGCACGGTCGGCCGCCTGAACCGCCGCGTCGACCTGAGCCGCTGACGCCTCGGCAATCTCCAGCAGGAGTTCTCCAGTGGCCGGGTTATAGACCGGCTGTTTTTCTCCCTCTCCGGTTACCAGTTTTCCCTCTATCAGCAGTTGTGTTTGCATAGCATTTTCCTGTTGAATTCACTGTTATTTCCCGCTGCCGGCGATGTTCTCACCGTCGCGGGTTAGCCACCAGGCTCCCAGAATGGGGATAGTTGTCACCAGCATCACCAGCAGTGCTACGACGTTGGTGACCGGAACGTCGCGCGGACGACCGAGCTGATTGAGCAACCACAGCGGTAACGTGCGCTCGTGTCCCGCCGTAAACGTTGTGACGATTATCTCGTCAAACGACAGGGCAAACGCCAGCATTCCCCCGGCCAGCAGCGCTGAACCCAGATTTGGCAGCACCACATAGCGGAAGGTTTGCCATCCGTCAGCCCCGAGATCCATCGACGCTTCCACCAGGCTCCAGGAGGTGCGTCTGAACCGGGCAATCACGTTGTTAAACACCACCACCACGCAAAAGGTGGCGTGTCCGACCACGATGGTGGAAAACCCAGGCTCAAGGTCGATCGTTTTGAATGCCGTCAGCAGTGCCAGACCGGTGATGATCCCCGGCAACGCAATCGGCAACAGCAGCAGCAGCGAGATCGCATCCTTGCCAAAAAACTCGCTTCGCCACAGCGCCGCTGCAGCAAGCGTGCCAAGCACAAGGGCAATCGCGGTGGAGAGCGCGGCAATCTGAAGTGACAACGTCACGGATTCAATAATATCGCCGCGCCCCGCCGCCACGCTGAACCACTTCAGAGTCAGCCCCTGCGGCGGAAAGCTGAAGGCCGCGTCTTCGGTATTAAAGGCATAGGTCGCGATAATCAGCAGCGGGAAGTGCAGGAAGATGACGCCTCCCCAGGCTGCCACTTTCAGGAACAGCGGTGCGCGTTCAGAGTGCATCGAATGCTCCCAGACGTTTCACGAACGCCAGATAGAGTGAAATCAGCACGATGGGCACCAGCGTGAACGCGGCGGCCATGGGCATATTGCCAATGGCGCCCTGCTGCGAGTAGACCATGTTACCGATGAAGTAGCCCGGCGGCCCCACCAGCTGCGGAACGATGAAATCTCCCAGCGTCAGGGAAAAGGTGAATATTGAGCCCGCGGCAATACCCGGGATCGCCAGCGGCAGAACGACGTAGCGAAAGGTCTGGCGAGGGCGCGCGCCGAGGTCGGCTGAGGCCTGCAGTAGCGAGGCCGGCAGGCGTTCCAGAGCCGCCTGGACGGGCAGGATCATAAACGGCAGCCAGATATAGACGAAGACCAGAAACCGTCCCAGCCCGGAGGTGGACAAGGTGTTGCCGCCAATCGCCGGGAGCGTAAGGAGTGAGGTCAGGATCGGCTCCAGCCCCATATGGTTGAGAAACCACTGCGCCACCCCATCCTTCGCCAGCAGCAGCGTCCAGGCGTAGGCTTTGACGATGTAGCTCGCCCACATTGGCAGCATCACAGCGATATAGAAAAACGCTTTCCACTTGCCGCGGGTGTATCGCGCCATGTACCAGGCCATCGGGAATGCCAGGATGGCGCTGGCAATCGTCACCGCAATCGCCATGGTTAACGTGCGCAGGATAATGTCGTAGTTTGCCGGGTTGAAAAGCGCCTGAATGTTCGCCAGGGTCAGATCCGGCGTGACGGCCATGGTGAAATCGTCAAAGGTGTAAAATCCTTGCCACAGCAGGGTCAGAAGCGATCCTAAATAGACGATGCCAAACCACATGAGCGGCGCGAGCAGAAGCAGGAACAGACCGAGCGACGGTTTACGCCAGAACAGCGCCGTCATGCGGCTTAAGCGGCCGTGCGAGGCGGGAGGATGCGCGACACTCATAGACATTTCACCTCTCCTCGTGCAGGCGAATCATCGCCTCGCGTGACCACGACGCCATCACCGCCTGCCCCGGCGCAATGCCGCTCAGCGACGAGGTTTCACTGAGATTGGCCTGGCTCACCAGCAGTTTGGCGCCATCGGCAAGTTTCAGCTCCAGCCGCGTGGCCGCCCCCTGATACTGAACGGCCTGCACGATGCCCTGAACCTGAACGTCTCCGCCCTCATTAAGGCGAATATGTTCCGGGCGCAGGGAATAGCTGCCTTCCATGCCGCATATTTTCTGCGCAAGGCCAGCATCAAAGACGTTGGACGTGCCGACAAAACCGGCGACAAACGGCGTGCGCGGACGCATGTAGAGATCGCGAGGAGTATCCACCTGCTCGATGCGCCCGTTATTGAACACCGCCACCCGGTCTGACATGGAAAGGGCCTCGCCCTGATCGTGGGTGACAAAAATAAAGGTGATGCCGAGTTCCTGCTGAAGCTTCTTTAGCTCGAACTGCATTTGTTCACGCAGTTTGAGATCGAGCGCACCTAAGGGTTCATCCAGCAGCAGGACGCGCGGCTCATTGACCAGCGCCCGGGCGATGGCGACACGCTGCCGCTGGCCGCCGGAAAGTTGTGAAGGTTTGCGGGCTATGGCAAAGCTCAGGCCCACTTTTTCCAGGGCATCACGGGCCTGCGCATGACGTTTTTTCTTGTCGATGCCTTTGACCATCAGCCCGTAGGCAACATTGTCGAGGATCGACATATGCGGGAACAGCGCGTAGTCCTGAAAGAC
Organism: Enterobacter sp. QK-SA4; assembly: GCF_056856775.1. Taxonomy (NCBI): domain Bacteria; kingdom Pseudomonadati; phylum Pseudomonadota; class Gammaproteobacteria; order Enterobacterales; family Enterobacteriaceae; genus Enterobacter; species Enterobacter sp. QK-SA4. Next base: position 2,174,873 of record NZ_JBXFXH010000007.1, on the reverse strand, counting down.
GGTATTCACATCCCGCTCCCAGGGAGGCAGTTCGCTCGCCTCTTTGCCGAAGATAGAAATTGTGCCGCCTGACAGCTGTTCAAAACCCGCGATCAGACGCAGGCAGGTGGTTTTGCCGGAGCCCGAAGGCCCCAGCATGGAGAAAAATTCTCCGTCACGAATAGCAATGGTGACCCCATCCACCGCCCGTACGTCGCCGTACAGACGGGAAACGTTGTTAAACTCTACCGCGTACGTCATGTTCTGCTCCCGGGCAATTAACGACCGCCCATGATGGCGATGTAATCCTGCGTCCAGCGGCTGTAAGGGACAAATTTGCCGCCTTCGGCGATAGGGGTTTTCCAGAACATGATTTTGTCGAACTCGTTATAACCGTTTGTTTCGCAGCCTTTATCACCCAGCAGCGTGCTGGCCTTACACCCTTCAGCAACCACGGGCAGGGAGCCAAACCAGGCCGCCAGATCGCCCTGCACTTTCGGCGTCAGCGACCAGTTCATCCATTTGTAGGCGCACATCGGGTGTTTTGCCTGCGCGTGCAGCATGGTGGTATCCGCCCAGCCGGTCACCCCCTCTTTCGGGAAGACGGTGGAAATGGGCTGGTTCTCGGCCTTCAGGGCATTCGCCTGATACGGCCAGGCGCTGGAGGCCACGACGCCTTCATTTTTGAAATCGCTCATCTGAACCGTGGTGTCATGCCAGTAGCGGTGGATCAGCGCGTGCTGGTCGCGCAGCACTTTCAGCACGGCGGCATACTGTGCTTCGGTAAGCTGGTAAGGGTCTTTGATCCCCAGCTGCGGCTGGGTAGCTTTGACGAAGAGCGCCGCATCGGCGATATAAATCGGGCCGTCATACGCCTGAACGCGTCCCTGATTGGTTTTACCGTCCGGCAGATCCTGTTTGGTAAAGACCACGCTCCAGCTGTCCGGCGGCGTCGGGAAGGTTTTGGTGTTGTACATCAGCAGGTTTGGCCCCCACTGATATGGCGTGCCGTAGACTTTCCCGCCGACGTTAAACCATTCCCCTTTCACAATCCGCGCGTCGAGGGTTTTCCAGTTGGGGATGAGGTCGGGGTTAATGGGCTGAACGCGTTTCCCCATGATCAGGCGCAGAGAGGCGTCACCCGAGGCGGTGACCAGGTCATATCCCCCTTTCGCCATCAGGCTGACCATTTCATCCGACGTGGCCGCCGTCTTGACGTTGACCGCACACCCGGTCTCTTTTTCAAACTGGGTGACCCAGTCGTAGTTTTTATCCGTCTGTCCGCGTTCGATGTATCCCGGCCAGGCGATAATATCCAGTCGACCTTCCCCGTCGCCGATGGCCTTTGGTGGTTCTGCGGCTTGCGCTGTCATGATAGTCATGCCGAGCGCGCACAGGCTGCTGCGGGCAAATTTTTTGCTCATAAGGGTTACTCCTGTCGCAATGAAATTTAGCGGCAGCCGTGCCGTAAAAATATCTCCCTTATTAAACGTAGACCGCGCAAATGCGCCGCACCGTACGGCTTCAGGAAATTTCATCAAGGTGTGACCGAGGGCGCATTCCCCGTTAACTGGATTATAGACAAGGAGTTAGCCGCGAGAGACGGTATGCAGATTTCCTATGACAGGGCACCGCGAAATATTCGCAGCGCCGTCATCAGGATAAGAATTGATTATTTAAATAACGGAGAAAAGTTTATTCCAGCATCGTGCTAATTAATTTTCCTAACTGAATGACCGCCTGCTCTTCTCGCTCTCCCCACGCCCAGGAGGTATTAAACCGGAAGAACGGTGTCCACGCGTCGGAGGTGGAAAACATCTTTCCGGGCGCAATGCTGATGTGGTGCGTTAAGGCTTTTTCGCTGAGCAGCCCCGCATCCAGCTGCGCCGGAAGCTCCAGCCATAAAAAGTAGCCGCTGTCGTTATGGTGGATTTTGACGCCGGCAGGCATATGGCGCAAAAGGGACTGCCAGGCCTGCTGTTTTCGCTCGGCGAGCGTACGCCGCAGCCGGCGCAGATGGGCGTCGTAGCGTTTCGTCGCCAGGTAATCCACCAGCGCCAGCTGCACGGGTGAGCTGGTGGAGAGCGTGCTCATCAGCTGCAGCTGCTGAATGCGTCTCGCGTGTTTTCCTGCCGCAACCCAGCCGATGCGAAAACCGGCTACCAGACATTTTGAAAAGGACGAGCAGTGAAGCGTCATGTCCTGGCGATCCCATGCTTTCGCCGGGAGCGGCTTTTCGCGGCCAAAATAGAGCTCGCTGTAGACATCGTCTTCAATCAGGGGGACGTTGTGTTGCGTTAACAGCGCGACAAGCTGCGCTTTTTTCTCCGCGCTCAGCGTGAAGCCAAGCGGGTTTTGACTGTTGGTCATGATCCAGCAGGCCTTAACCGGGTACTCCTTCAGCGCCTGTTCAAGGGCATTCAGGTCAATCCCCTCGCGGACATCCGTCGCAATCGACAACGCTTTGAGCTTCAGGCGTTCCAGCGCCTGCAGCGCGCCGTAAAAACACGGGTTTTCGACTATCACCCAGTCGCCCGGCTCGGTTACCGCCTGCAGGCTGAGATTGAGCGCTTCAAGCGCGCCTGCGGTGATCACGATCTCTTCCGGGGAGATATTCATCCCCTGCTGCGCGTAGCGACGGGCAATGGCGTGGCGGAGATCGACGTTACCCGGGGGCAGGTTCTCAATCACGCTCATCGCCGTCGCGGTTTTGCTGACGTTCGCCAGCGAGCGGTTGAGCTGCTGCAGCGGGAAAAGTCGGGGATCGGGAAACGCGGAGGCAAAAGGAACAACGGACGGGTCGCGGCTGGCCTGTAAGACGTCGAAGATGTAGGTATTAATATCCACCACTTCGTCACGCATCACCTGGGCAGGTGGAGCAGGCTGATGTGCGGTCGGGCGCGAGGCAACGTAATAGCCCGACTGCGGTCTGGCGACAATGCGCCCCTGACTTTCCAGCATCTGATACGCGTGGCCAACGGTCATAAAACTCATGCCGCTGCTCGCCACCTGCTCTCGCAGCGAAGGCAGCTTATCGCCCGGCAGCCATACGCCAAGCTCAATCTGCGAGATAATTTGTTGCGCCAGACTCTGGTATTTTTTCATCAAATTCTCCTTGTGACCGACAGTGTATATCAGCAGGAGAAAAAGAGAAGATTTAGCTAACTGTTATGGTTCTTGAAACGAATTACTTACGGTACTCGGTAATGTGGCTTTGCGCCTGGCGCGCGGCGGCCAGGTGATCGAGCGTAATCATCGACGATTTGCAAAAGATGCATTTCGCGCCGAGTGGGTTTTTCTCGGACATATCAAAGACTGAGGTACGGTACTGCGAGCCATGACAGCATGGGCAGCGGAAATGAATATAAGAAGTCATAGGATTCTCCTGTGAACGTAAAAACGTAAATTACTAATGGGCCGATTGGGCAATAATGGTTTTAAACAAAACGAATCGGAAAGTAGATAAAGACCCAAGAGAGGCTGCGGAGAGGCACAACGTGATGAGAACTGCTTTATAAAACTACGTCAGATATTTATTTGGACTCAAAACCAGAGGGTCATTAACGCACGGCGCAGACGACAAGGCAAGCAGTTTTATGCGTAAAATTCATAAAAAGACGGTTTTTATACCTCACGCGAGGTATATCAGATGGTTAAAGCATGAGTTTTAAGCCAACTGTTATGGTTAAAAATCACTTTTCTGCGTCTGATAGTCCGAACGTTGCCCCTATACCATAACAGCACACCGTTTGACATTGAGGCTGTGCATGTTTGGTTTAGATGCTTTTCACCTTGCACGGATACAGTTTGCCTTTACCGTATCCTTTCACATTATTTTCCCAGCGATCACCATCGGCCTGGCAAGCTATCTTGCCGTACTCGAAGGGCTGTGGCTGAAAACCAAAAATCCGGTCTGGCGTTCGCTGTACCATTTCTGGTCAAAGATTTTTGCCGTCAACTTTGGCATGGGCGTGGTCTCCGGGCTGGTGATGGCCTACCAGTTCGGCACCAACTGGAGCGGATTTTCACAGTTTGCGGGCAGCATTACCGGCCCGCTGCTGACGTATGAAGTGCTGACCGCCTTCTTCCTCGAAGCCGGGTTCCTCGGCGTGATGCTGTTCGGCTGGAACAAGGTCGGGCCGGGACTGCACTTCTTCTCCACCTGCATGGTGGCGTTGGGCACCATTATCTCCACCTTCTGGATCCTCTCGTCGAACAGCTGGATGCAGACCCCGCAGGGCTATGAGATCGTCAACGGTCAGGTCGTGCCGGTGGACTGGTTCGCCGTGGTGTTTAACCCCTCCTTCCCTTACCGCCTGCTGCATATGTCGATAGCCGCATTCCTGAGCAGCGCCCTGTTTGTGGGCGCATCCGCGGCATGGCATCTGCTGCGCGGGAATAATACCCCTGCCATACGGGCAATGTTTTCGATGGCGCTGTGGATGACGCTGATTGTCGCCCCCATCCAGGCCATGGTTGGCGATATGCACGGGTTGAACACCTTAAAGCACCAGCCCGCCAAGATTGCCGCCATTGAAGGCCACTGGGAAAATCCGCCGGGTGAGCCTACCCCGCTACTGCTGTTTGGCTGGCCGGATATGGAACAGGAGCGCACCCGCTTTGGGCTGGAGATCCCGGCGCTGGGGAGTCTTATCCTGACGCACAGTCTGGATAAACAGGTTCCGGCCCTCAAAGAGTTTCCGAAGGAAGACCGTCCGAATTCCACCATCGTCTTCTGGTCATTCCGCATTATGGCGGGCCTGGGCATGCTGATGCTGCTGCTCGGGGTAACGGCACTCTGGCTGCGCTACAAAAAACGCGTGTATTCGTCGCGCCCCTTCCTGTGGTTTGCGCTGCTGATGGGGCCAACCGGGCTGATTGCCATCCTGGCCGGGTGGATCACCACCGAAGTGGGCCGCCAGCCGTGGGTGGTCTACGGACTCCAGCGAACGAAGGATGCGGTATCTGCCCACGGTGACCTGCATATGAGCGTGAGCCTGCTGGCCTTCTTCGTCGTCTATACCTCGGTATTCGGCGTGGGTTACAGCTATATGGTGCGCCTCATCCGAAAAGGCCCGCAGCCGCATGAATCTTTCGCCACCGAGTCCGACGGACGTCCGGCGCGCCCGCTTTCTGCCGTCACAACTGAACATAAGGAGCAGCCATAATGGGTATCGATCTTTCCATTATCTGGTTTGTCATCATCGTCTTCGCCACGCTGATGTATATCGTGATGGACGGTTTTGATCTGGGGATCGGTATTCTGTTCCCGGCCACGCAGAACGCCGACGATCGCGACGTGATGGTCAACAGCGTCGCGCCGGTCTGGGACGGAAATGAAACCTGGCTGGTGCTTGGCGGTGCCGCCCTGTTCGGCGCATTCCCGCTGGCCTATGCGGTGATCGTTGATGCCCTGACCATTCCGCTAACATTAATGCTGATCGGACTTATTTTCCGCGGGGTGGCATTTGAGTTTCGCTTTAAAGCCACGCCGGCCCACCGCCCCTTCTGGGATAAGGCGTTTATTGGCGGTTCCATTCTGGCAACGTTCACCCAGGGCGTGACGGTAGGCGCCGTTATTAACGGCTTTACCGTCACCGGCCGGGCCTATACCGGCGGCCCCTTTGACTGGTTTACCGCGTTTAACCTGTTTTGCGGCGCGGGGCTGGTGGTGGCTTATGCGCTGTTAGGCTCTACCTGGCTGGTGATGAAAAGCGAAAACGCGCTGCAGGAGCAGATGCGTGAGGTGTCGAAAACGCTGTTAATCGTGCTGCTGGCGTTTATTGCGGCGATCAGCCTCTGGACGCCGCTGGCGCAACCGGCCATCGCCGCGCGCTGGTTCACGCTGCCGAATCTGTTTTACCTGCTGCCGGTCCCCGCTCTGGTGGTGATTTTTAGCCTGTACCAGTGGCGCTGCCTGAATAATCCCGCCAGCCATAGCCGTCCGTTTATCCTGACGCTGGGGCTGATATTCCTCGGCTTTAGCGGGCTTGGGATCAGCATCTGGCCGCATATTATTCCACCGTCGATCACCCTGTGGCAGGCCGCCGCCCCGACGCAAAGCCAGGGCTTTATGCTGGTGGGCGCGCTGTTGATCATTCCCGTTATTCTGGTCTACACCTTCTGGAGCTACTACGTGTTTCGCGGCAAAGTTCAGCATGGGGAGGGTTATCACTGATGCAACAACCGGTATGGAAAAGATTACTGTGGCTGGCCATTATCTGGGGCGGCAGCGTACTGGCGCTGGCTGCTGTCAGTATGCTCTTCCGCATGCTAATGACGGCGGCAGGATTTAAATCGCATTAACGTCATTCCGGGCAACCGCTGCGTTGCCCGGTACTTCTCCCCGCACTTTCAGATAAACCCCATTAACGCACGGCAGAGTATCGTTACACTGGAAAAAGATTCACGGTATTTATAGTTTGAGAAGAAAAATGAAAAAGCTCATTGCGTTAAGCGTTATTAGTTTTGTCCTTACCGGCTGCGTTAATCCGGGTAAAGCCTCCGTACAGCCGGAGCAACTTAAAAACCACCGCTTTGTGCTGGAAAACGTAAACGGTAAGGCCGTGAAGACCGCGACAACGCAACCTGAGATCGGTTTTAGCGCGCTGCCAGATATCAGCCTGGTTAATAACATCAGCGTTTCTGGCCAGATGTGTAACCGCTTCAACGGACAGGGGAAATTGTCCGAAGGCGAGCTTAAGGTTAAAACGCTCGCCATGACGCGCAAGCTCTGTACCGAGCCGCAGCTGAATGAGCTGGATCAGGCCATCGGCGACATGCTGCGCAAAGGGGCGCAGGTCGACCTGACTGAGGACCAGTTAACGCTGGCGACAGCCGATAAAACGCTGATGTTTAAGCGTGTAGAATAATCAGTAGTTACCGCAGCTTCCAACGGCAAGCGACTGTTCGCTACAGCGTTTGCCGTTTGGCAAGGCGCACATCCCAATAGCAGAACCATCAAGCTGGCGGGCGACAGACAGCGAACCGCCAATCATCGCGCAGTTGGCCTGACCTGAACTGGACATTGCCGCTTTCATTCCCGGCGCCACGTGGGCTGCCGTTGCCTGCTGGACTGGCTCACTGCTACATGCCGACAACAATAACGCGGCACACCCTACCCAAAATGCTGAACGCATGCTCTCTCCCCCATGAATAATGCGAAACCTATGCATAATAGGCATCACATCCCGTGTCGTCGAGAGCGGAAGTGCGTATTTATGCGCTTCAGAAACAATTTCTCGCAATTTTTTCGCTAAAAGTTTGATCTACTCATTGATGGCAAGAATACCAAGGACACAAAAGCGAAAATCGTAAAATCCCCCGTTTGCTAGAATACACAGATAATATTCAGGGTTTGTTGCCGTAATACAGACCCCTATTTTTTGCGCAATGTAAGGGTGTTGTCCTATGCAAACTATTGACGGTAATGGTGCAGTTGCCTCAGTCGCGTTTCGCACCAGTGAAGTTATCGCCATCTACCCGATTACGCCAAGTTCTACCATGGCCGAGCAGGCGGATGCCTGGGCGGGTAACGGGTTAAAAAACGTCTGGGGCGATGTCCCGAGAGTGGTTGAGATGCAGTCCGAAGCCGGTGCGATTGCCACGGTACACGGCGCCCTTCAGACCGGCGCGCTTTCCACGTCGTTTACCTCCTCACAGGGATTGCTGTTAATGATCCCTACGCTTTACAAACTCGCCGGTCAGCTGACGCCATTCGTTCTGCACGTTGCCGCGCGTACCGTTGCCACCCACGCGCTCTCTATCTTTGGCGACCACTCCGACGTGATGGCCGTGCGCCAGACCGGCTGCGCGATGCTGTGCGCCAGCAGCGTTCAGGAAGCCCAGGACTTTGCCTTAATTTCGCATATCGCCACGCTCAAAAGCCGCGTGCCGTTTATTCACTTCTTTGATGGTTTCCGCACCTCTCACGAAATTAATAAAATCGTCCCGCTGGCCGACGATACTATCCTGAATCTGCTACCGCAGGCGGAAATCGACGCGCATCGCGCCCGGGCTCTTAATCCTGAACACCCGGTTATTCGCGGGACATCGGCGAACCCGGATACCTATTTCCAGTCCCGCGAGGCCACGAACTCCTGGTACAACGCGGTTTACGACCATGTTGAACAGGCAATGAATGACTTTGCCGCCGCAACCGGCCGGGAGTACAAACCGTTTGAGTACTACGGACATCCGCAGGCGGAACGGGTGATCGTGCTGATGGGGTCAGCCATTGGTACCTGTGAAGAGGTGGTTGACGAGCTGCTGACGCGCGGCGAAAAAGTTGGCGTGCTTAAGGTGCGTCTCTATCGTCCGTTCTCGGCTAAACATCTGCTTTCGGCTCTCCCTGAAAGCGCCCGCGCTGTGGCGGTGCTCGACCGTACCAAAGAGCCGGGCGCGCAGGCGGAACCCCTCTATCTGGACGTAATGACCGCCCTGGCAGAAGCCTTTAATCAGGGCGAACGTGAAACGCTGCCGCGCGTTATCGGGGGGCGCTATGGTTTGTCCTCCAAGGAGTTTGGGCCGGACTGCGTGCTGGCGGTATTCAACGAGTTAAGCGAAGCGAAACCCAGGCCGCGCTTTACCGTCGGCATTTATGATGATGTGACCAACCTGTCCCTGTCGCTGCCGGAAAATACCCTGCCCTCGACCGCCAAACTTGAGGCGCTGTTCTATGGTCTGGGCAGCGACGGCAGCGTCTCCGCGACCAAAAACAACATTAAAATCATCGGCAACTCAACGCCGTGGTACGCCCAGGGATACTTCGTCTACGACTCCAAAAAAGCAGGCGGCCTGACCGTTTCCCACCTGCGCGTGAGCGAACAGCCCATCCGCTCCGCGTATCTTATTTCTCAGGCTGATTTTGTTGGCTGCCACCAGCTGCAGTTTATCGATAAATACCAGATGGCCGAGCGCCTGAAGCCCGGCGGTATTTTCCTCCTCAATACGCCGTACGGCGCAGACGAAGTCTGGGGGCGCCTGCCGCAGGAAGTTCAGGCGGTGCTGAACCAGAAAAAAGCCCGTTTCTACGTGGTCAACGCCGCAAAAATTGCCCGCGAATGTGGCCTGGCTGCGCGTATTAATACCGTTATGCAGATGGCCTTCTTCCATCTGACCAACATCCTGCCGGGCGACAGCGCGCTGGCGGAACTGCAGGGCGCGATTGCCAAAAGCTACAGCAGCAAGGGCCAGGAGCTGGTCGAACGCAACTGGCAGGCGCTGGCGCTGGCACGCGAATCGTTGTTTGAGGTTCCGCTGCAGCCGGTGAATGCGACAAGCCCGAACCGCCCTCCGGTGGTGTCCGATGCGGCGCCTGATTTCGTTAAGACCGTGACGGCGGCGATGCTGGCCGGTCTGGGCGATGCCCTGCCCGTCTCTGCGCTACCGCCGGATGGTACCTGGCCGATGGGCACCACGCGCTGGGAAAAACGCAACATTGCCGAAGCGATCCCCATCTGGAAAGAAGAGCTGTGTACCCAGTGCAACCACTGCGTTGCGGCCTGCCCGCACTCTGCCATTCGAGCCAAAGTGGTATCACCGGAAGAGATGGAAGCCGCGCCGGCCAGCCTGCATTCGCTGGATGTGAAATCTCGCGATATGCGCGGACAGAAATACGTTCTGCAGGTCGCGCCGGAAGATTGCACCGGCTGTAACCTGTGCGTCGAGGTCTGTCCGGCGAAAGACAGGCAGGATCCGGAGATCAAAGCCATCAATATGATGTCGCGTCTGGAGCACGTTGAAGAGGAGAAGGTCAACTATGACTTCTTCCTGAATTTGCCGGAAATCGATCGCAGCAAACTGGAACGTATTGATATTCGTACGTCACAGCTGATTACGCCGCTGTTTGAGTACTCTGGCGCCTGCTCCGGCTGCGGTGAAACGCCGTATATCAAGCTGCTTACCCAGCTGTACGGTGATCGGATGCTGATTGCCAACGCTACCGGCTGTTCGTCCATCTACGGGGGCAATTTGCCTTCTACGCCGTACACCACCGACGCGAATGGGCGCGGTCCGGCGTGGGCAAACTCGCTGTTCGAGGACAACGCCGAATTCGGCCTGGGCTTCCGCCTGACAGTCGACCAGCACCGCGCGCGCGTGATGCGCCTGCTGGAGCAGTTTGCCGGACAGATCCCCGCGGAGCTCAATGACGCGCTTCACGCGGACGCGACGCCAGAAGAACGTCGTGAGCAGGTTGCTGAGCTGCGCCGCGCGCTGCAGGGGGTGACGGGGGCTGAACAGCTGCTGACCGACGCTGACGCCCTGGTCGAAAAATCAATCTGGCTGATTGGCGGCGACGGCTGGGCTTACGATATCGGCTTTGGCGGGCTGGATCACGTGTTGAGCCTGACCGAAAACGTCAACATCCTGGTTCTGGATACGCAGTGTTATTCCAACACCGGCGGCCAGGCGTCGAAAGCCACGCCGTTAGGCGCGGTAACGAAATTCGGCGAACACGGTAAACGCAAGGCGCGCAAAGATCTCGGCGTGAGCATGATGATGTACGGTCACGTTTACGTCGCGCAAATCTCGCTGGGTGCCCAGCTTAACCAGACGGTGAAAGCGATTCAGGAAGCGGAAGCGTATCCTGGCCCGTCGCTGATCATTGCCTACAGCCCTTGTGAAGAGCATGGCTACGATCTGGCCCTCAGCCACGACCAGATGCGTCAGCTGACAGCGACCGGCTTCTGGCCGCTTTACCGGTTCGACCCGCGTCGTGCTGACGAGGGTAAATTACCGCTGGCGCTGGATTCGCGTCCGCCTTCGGACGCACTGGCCGAGACGTTAATGCAGGAACAGCGATTCCGTCGCCTTAACGCCCAGCAGCCGGAAGTGGCTGAACAGCTCTGGAAAGATGCCGCTGCTGATCTGCAAAAACGCTATGACTTCCTGGCGCAGATGGCGGGTAAAGCCGAAAAACCGACCAGCGACTAGTTACCCTGCCCGGCTTGTCCGGGCATTTTTTTGCCATAAAAAAAGCCCGGCGTATTCACACCGGGCGAATCCAGATAATCATTGAATATCTATTTAGTTTCCTTAATAGCATTCACGTTAATTATGGATGAATCATCTTACAGGCATATAACGCCGGCTAGATTAGCTTAATTAACGCCTGATTTATAATTTAAATTTAATATAGTTACTTTTAAATCATTCATCAAACCAATGACCATTTCCGCCGTTTTATTCGGTTTAGATTTTACTTAGTTCGTAACAATTATATTTTATTACTCTTACACGGGAGTGATTTAGCATGAGACAACTTTCTCATTTTGAAAGTTCAACAGGTAATTAAATAAAAACAACTGCAAAGGAATATCACAATGCAAAGAAAAGTACTGGCTCTGATGATTCCGGCTCTGTTAATGGCTGGTTCTGCACATGCAGCAGAAATTTATAATAAAGACGGTAACAAATTAGATCTGTATGGAAAAGTAGATGGTCTGCACTACTTTTCCGATAACAAAGGTGCTGACGGCGATCAAACCTATATGCGTCTGGGTTTCAAAGGTGAAACCCAGATCAACAACACAATGACCGGCTATGCGCAGTGGGAATACAACATTCAGGCTAATAACACGGAAGGGTCTGATAATCAGTCCTGGACCCGTCTGGCCTTCGCCGGTGTAAAAGTGGGTGACTAAGGCTCCTTCGATTACGGTCGTAACTACGGTGTCCTGTACGACGTGGAAGGCTGGACCGATATGCTGCCTGAGTTCGGTGGCGACTCCTACACCAAAGCCGACAACTTCATGACCGGCCGCGCCAACGGTGTGGCAACCTACCGTAACACCGACTTCTATGGTCTGGTGCAGGGCCTGAACTTTGCGCTGCAGTACCAGGGCAAAAATGAAGACGCCAGCAACAACCAGGAAGGCACCAACAACGGTCGCGACACGCGTCACGAGAATGGTGATGGCTTTGGTATCTCCACAACCTATGACTTCGGCATGGGAATTACTGCAGGGGCCGCGTATACCTCTTCTGACCGCACCAACGAGCAGGTCATGAATACCACAGCGGGTGGAGAAAAGGCTGATGCATGGACGGCGGGTCTGAAGTATGACGCCAATAACATCTATCTGGCGGCAATGTATTCTGAAACCCGCAATATGACACCGTATGGTGATAATACCGACGCCGTGGCGAACAAAACCCAGAACTTCGAAGTGACCGCGCAGTACCAGTTCGACTTCGGCCTGCGTCCGTCCCTTTCCTACCTGCAGTCGAAAGGTAAGGACCTGGGCAACGGCCAGGGCGACCAGGATCTGGTTAAATACGCTGACGTAGGGGTCACCTATTACTTCAACAAAAACATGTCCACCTACGTTGATTACAAAATCAACCTGCTGGATGAAGATGACAGCTTCTACAAAGACAACGGCATCAGCACCGATGATGTTGTAGCGTTAGGCCTGGTTTACCAGTTCTGATGGTCAGAGCCCGCATAATCATGCGGGCTCGCTTGTTTTTTTGAAGTTCGTCACAATAGACAGCTTAAGAAAGGGGTTGGTTGAGGGAAAGTTGAAAGTAAGCTGGTTAAACTGCGGTGATAGCCCTTTTATCACTAAGGATAACAACGTTGTTTGCTCGTGTATCCCTTGCCGTACTTACCCTTTTAGCATTGCTGTGGATGGCGTTAATTTTTGATTTTGGTGATATCGTCGGGCATCTCGGCGCGCTGTTAAACCATCTGGATGGCAGTTAACAGGGTTGCCTGGGAAATAAAAAGCCACCAGCAGTGCCGGTGGCGGGTAAACGCGTATGTCGCGTTATTTTTTCACAGGTTGAGGCTTTTTATCACCTGATTCAGGGGCCTCACGCGGATCGTCTTTTTCAACACAGAGCATAGTTTCTCCTGTTTCAGTTACCCACTGCCTACTATAGCCGGAGGAGTAAAAGAGTGGCCAGGCGGCAATCATGCCTGCTCTTCACCTTTCTCGCGAAAAGAAAGATATCCAAATACCCCACTTTCCCCATCCATGGGATGGTTAACGCCGTCCATCACCTTCACCTCTGGAAAATCAAAAGGTGAAACGTTTTCAAAACAGGCGACATTAACGCCATATTCGTTTGGGTTAGAACGTCGCTGATGGAACGTGTAAATCCCGCACACCGAGCAGAAGAAATGCCGTGCCGTTCCCGTGTTAAAGCGGTACTCGGTGAGCTTATCTTCACCTTTGGTCACCTTAATGCCTGACAACGGCGCAGAAACGACGACCGCGCCCCGCATACGACAAAAGGAACAGCTGCAGCGCCGGGCGGTGTTCAGCCCATCGGTAAGCTCAACGGTGAACGCCACCGCGCCGCAATGGCACTTCGCATTTCGTCTTTCAGACATGGGCTATACCCCTTTTCTCACCAGCTCGGCAGCCTTAACGAAAACCTCATCTTCTACGCCATCGCCTTTTTGCCTGCCGAGCCTGACCAGTTCATCGACAATGCTGTTGCGATGGATCGGTTTTTGCGCTGAAACCAGCCCAATAACGGCGGCCCCAATCGCCAGCCCCACTAATCCGGTTTGTTCATCTTTGTTTTTCATATTCATGCTCCTGGTACAACAAACAAGCGTAGCAGGAATACGGTAAAACGAAATGCCGGACAGATGCTCTGTGATTGTTATTTAAACAGTTCAGAGAGGTACGACTTCCAGAATCGACAGATACGAACGGGTGTCTATTATTTTGTTCAGCTTCAGATTGCTCTGTTCAAACAAGGCCTGATACTCAGACTCTGTTCGTGCTCGTCCTCCATCAAAGCTTGTTAACAGAAGAAGGTCAATTTCAAATCGTCCCTGTTCATTATTTTCTTTTTTAATAAGCGGTTCAAAAATTAATAAGCGGGAGTTATCTTTCATTGCATTTCTGCAGCACTGAAGTATCTGTACCGCCTTCTCATCAGGCCAGTCCATGAGGATATACTTAAGCAGATAAATGTCCGCTGCAGGACAGGCTTCAAAAAAGCTCCCATTAACGGTTTCCCATCGACGATTATCATTTAACAGGTGCAGTCGATTTCGCTCAAGCATATCTTTTTGATCAAAAAGGATCCCCGTCAGGGTCGGATTTCGACGTAAAACAGCCAGCAATAAGTTACCCAGCCCGCCGGCGATATCGGCAACCACGGCGTTTTGCGGGAACGAATAGCTATCTGCGATGATTTCATTTTCTACGGATGACATAGAGGCCATACCCGCATGAAAAACGTTGCTGTCAGTCATCGTGTCGTCATGCTGCCAGTATTCGTAAAAAGGCTTGCCAAACAAATCATTAAAAACAGGTTTGCCGTGCAATATCTCATCCATTTTAGCCGCTGGCTGCCAGAATGTTGGGTCTGTCAGCATGAGCACCGCCGCACGCAAGGAAAATTCATGCTCAGAACAGAGGAATTGCGCTGAATGGCTAAGACTGTATTCAGCCTCAGATAATTCGTTGAAAACTCCACGAGAGGACAATAAGCGCATGATTCGATGAAGATAGTTAACGTCTACATTCAACTCCTTCGCCAGTTGCTTGACGGATTTTTTTCCTTCAACCAGACGATCTGCGACGCCTAATACCGCGACGGCTCGAAGTGCTGCCTGCCAGACAAAACCCATGCTTTGCTCTAACAGACACATTCCTTCTTTACGGCTTAGTAAATCCAGACTATTACGTTGCGACATTTTCTGCTCCTTACCAGTAAAGATGTGTTGAACAACTAAAACGCCGCTAGCAAGCGTAAGTCTGGTAATGAGCTTTATCCATAACGTCAGAAAGGATTATTTATGCGGTTTTGTACCGTTTAGCATACAGTCCGTTTAAATACGTAAAAAACCAAGGCCACTTACCTTTAATATTTAATAGTAATGCATTACAACTATTAACTTAAAAATGATTGCGTTACATCCTAAAAAAATGCCTGTCGTAATACAGGCATTTCATAGTTAGAATCTCGGCGCCAGTCCATATTTTGGCGTTTTGATATTTGCCGCCCAAATTTTGATATCGTTTTGCAGGAGAATAGTGAAATCAGATCTCAGGTGCATCACCATGCCATTGACGCTTTCCGCGTCCACCACTGAAAAATGTTCAATTCTGTTTTTCCCTATCTGGACACAATTATATTTTGCGGGCAGCACTTTACCGTTCACATTAAGCGGCAGATTATTCTCACCACAGCTGCCTTCAGTAATATAAGATACCAGTAAATTAGCGGATTTTCTCCCAGGCTGGGAGACGCTCACCATGACAGGGAAACCTTCCGATGTCTGTGTCATATCATAAAGGACCGCATTTTTTATATACCAGGTATTATATTCCCGCTCCTGAAAAGCAGACCAGGAAGGCGCAGAAAAGAGCACCAGCACTGCCAGGATAAGAGATTCTATTTTCATGGGGTGTTGTCGTCCGTGTTGTTGCACGTATTATTCAGATTGTGCAAAAAACAGCAACCACTTAAGAATAGTCCTACTACTATTGGCAGTGATGAAGGAATGAATTAAAGATATGCCTTACCGTCAACGGTCCCTGCCAACGCTCATAAAAGAGAATAAGAAGAAAAATGATAAACGGCCGCCATCATGGCGATGCTGACGACGACGCTGATGAAAAAGTAGCTTTTGAAGGGCTGCTTTTCGGTTTTATGGCGAAAGAGCTGTTGGCCGACAATGGCGCCAGGCCAGCCACCTGTCACGCCAAATACCAGCAATGTCGCTTCCGGAACCCTGCGCATCCCCTTCCTCGCCGCCATTTTATCGGCGCCATACATGACCAACGTCATCACGTTGATCGCCAGAAACCACATGAACAGAGGATGGGTGGTAAGAAGGCTGCCGATCGCAGCGAAAATCAGAAGTAAATAACAAAAGCGATTAAGGGTCATAGCACCAGTCACGGGGTGTTTAGCAGTTTTGGATGACGCATTATACGCTAGCTGACGAAAATCTCAGAGTGAGACGGCTATTCTAAAAGCAAACTGCGCCCCGGGCCTTTACTGGTTAACATTTAAACTGCGGTAATAAGTAAGCATTATTTCATTTTGCTTTAGCGGCCAGCATTTTTTTCTTAAAAAATTAACCTGAAACATCTTACGTCGAAAACACAGCGTAAGCGCATTGTTTTAACAAAACAACAAGTATTGCATCCATTAATCTTAAGAGGGGTGCGACAATATTGACTAGAATCAACTTAAACGTTAGGCAGCTAATATTCAAGTTCGCCCATCCGCTTCATATTTTCAAAAACAATGTTGAAAACAATTAATTTGACCATTCGGTCAATGCATAACAAAATATTGTCGTGGTTAAAGCAATAATGGTCTGCATTTTTTGGGGGATGATGTCCCCCCTTTTTATTTTCTCAGAAACAACTAAACAAACATTATTCCACCCTGATCTTAACTTTTGGCTTCGACAAGAGAACTTTGACCAGTTCCTTGAAAGGAAGAGGTTTGTAAAAGAAATACCCCTGTAAAAACCGGATATGATTGCGTGTGAGGTAATCGAGCTGCTCTTCTGTTTCAACGCCTTCCGCCACGATGCTAATTGAGAGTTTTTTGGCCAACTCCAGTACCGAATCAAGGATTAGCGTTGAGTCCTCATTCGCGTTAACCCTGGCAACAAAGCTCTGGTCGATTTTAATGTAATCAATATGCAGATCCTGCAAATAGGACAGGCCGGAATAACCCGTACCAAAGTCATCCAGCGCAATGGCAAATCCATTGTTATGTAACTCATTCAATGTATTAACGAGATGTGCATCAATGTCGAGTGGTTCACGCTCCGTCACTTCAACGACAAGGTTAAGATCCTGTTGAGTAAAGCTGCGCTTGTAGTGGAGACACTCTTCAACAAAGGTGGACGCAACGATATGAGAAGCGCTGAAGTTAATCCCTACGTGAAACCCTTCAGGCAGCAATGTCGCAATAGCATTCATGTGTATTGCAACCTGCCTCATTAAGCTCTGAGTCAAAGGAATAATTAAACCGGATTTCTCAGCAAGAGGAATGAAGGATGCGGGAGAAATAAACCCTGATTGAGGATGCTTCCATCTGGCCAGCACTTCCACACCCCGTAAGGTTCCCTCTTTGCCGCTCACAACGGGTTGGTAATACGGAATAATTTCATTTCTGTAAATGGCGATGCGCAGTGACTCTTCGGGTGAGACATCCTTAGAAATATAGCGTTGAAGAATATAAGCAGAGAGAGACGATATTATCAGCAGGAATAGCACCACGCCTCCGGCTCGATTGAATAATCTCTTAAGGCTAAAAAGAGGTGGAGAGTTAAATTGAACCGAGAATGGATAACCAGAGGCTTTTACCGTTAATAGCTGTTTCTTCGTAGGGTCTGCCGTCGTAACATCGCCTGTCAGGCCTAAAAGGTTATTGCCTACTCTCAGGGAATATTCAACGCCATTTAATGGCATATCCAGCGCATCACGGATATGGCTATCGCTGATGCTAACGATGATTCGGCTTCCGGCGTGAATTGTCTGGTATAAGAGAACCGGAAGACCGTTGACGGTACTGGCCGAAGGGACGAGGAGCAATGATGACTCAGGCAGGATTGAGCTGTTGACCAACAATACGCGGTTTCCCGGTAACGAGGAGCACCAGACCGCATCATTTTTCAGAATAACGATCGTTCTCAGGTGAGGCTGTAATGCCGCCTCGGTGCCCAGCCGATATTGCCCTTCAGCATCACACTCATTCTCGGCAAGTTGCATTGCCATCTCAGTCGCATGACGAGCTTCTTTAAGAATAACATTCATGTTCCGCACGACGTAGTGCGCCTCTGCCAGGCTATCAGCCCGTGCAGAATACCAGACCTGTAAATTGATGATAAAAACGCCGAGCAAGAACATTGTTGTGGCTGCAGCTACGGGGATAGATGCATGGCGCATTTAGGCTTCTCGATTTAAGTGAAGTAGCCGCTTCAACGATGGTGAAGTGATTGAATTGTCATTGTCTTAAGCATGGTCGATAACGTAATAATTGCCATGCCAGGCGTCAGAAATATTCTTGCCAGCCAGATTGAGGGGAAACAAAAGGCCGCCGAACGGCAGCCCTGGTGGATAAGTGTCTATTAATATCGCTTTATTGTATTGATCGGGGTTCTTTCTGACCAGTCTGGTCTTTCGCCGGCCATGATTGCACGCTGTTGCGTTGGCGTCACAGACTGGGTTATTTCAGGCATTGACTTGTATTCGGGTTGTTTAGGTGGACTGAGAACCAGATCGGAGCTACAGCCTGACAGCAGGAAAATAGCCAGTAGAGATGAGCTAAGCTTGAACACGTTAAACCCTTCCAATGGGATAAAATTTTAAGAAAAAGCGTGGTGCTGAGGCTTTGTTGAATAAATCAGATTTCGGGTAAGTCTCCCCCGTAGCGGGTTGTGTTTTCAGGCAATACGCACGCTTTCAGGCATACCTGCTTTCGTCATTTTGTTCAGCGCTCGTACCAGGGCCATAGCCTCCGCAACCTGACCATCGTAGTCACGCAGCGTCAGTGAACCCCCGAACAGCTGTTTTACCCGGTACATCGCCGTTTCCGCTATCGAGCGACGGTTGTAATCTGTTGTCCATTTCCACCGCGCATTACTCCCGGTCATTCGCTGATTAGCCACTGCACGGTTACGGTCTGCATATTCACCGGGCCAGTAACCCGCACCTTTTCGGGGAGGGATAAGGGCGCTGATTTTCTTACGCCGCAGTTCATCGTGACAGAGCCGGGTGTCGTAAGCGCCGTCTGCCGATGCTGCCCTGATTTTTCTGTGAGTCTGCCGGATAAGACCCGGGAAGGCTTCTGAGTCCGTCACATTGTTCAGCGACAGGTCTGCACAGATGATTTCATGTGTTTTGCTGTCAACTGCCAGATGCAACTTTCGCCATATACGACGGCGTTCTTTGCCGTGTTTTTTGACTTTCCATTCGCCTTCACCAAAGACCTTCAGCCCGGTGGAATCAATCACCAGATGCGCGATTTCACCCCGGGTGAACGTTTTGAAACTGACATTAACCGACTTTGCGCGCTTGCTGACACTGGTGTAATCCGGGCAGCGCAACGGAACATTCATCAGTGTAAAAATGGAATCAATAAAACCCTGTGCAGCCCGCAGGGTCAACCTGAACACGCGTTTAATGACCAGAACGGTGGTGATGGCGAGATCAGAATAGCGCTGAGGTCTTCCCCGTGATGAAGGCGTTGCCGACTCATACCAGGCCTGAATAGCTTCCTCATCCAGCCAGAAAGTTATGGAGCCACGGTTGATGAGGGCTTTATTGTAGGTGGGCCAGTTGGTGATTTTGAACTTTTGCTTTGCCACGGAACGGTCTGCGTTGTCGGGAAGATGCGTGATCTGATCCTTCAACTCAGCAAAAGTTCGATTTATTCAACAAAGTCTGGTGCTGAACATACATAGCCTAATCCAAATATATTCACAAGGTCAATGCGCACAACCCTTTTTCCTGCCCCGGACTCGCAGAGGCGAACATCAAGCCGACGACTTTTTATCGAAAATTGACAGCAGATTCAACGTGACCGGAAATGCGCCGCGAAAGCCATCCGGATGGCTAAAATAACATTTGCTTATCAACTCAGTCCGTGCCTTAATGATTTAGTTGGTTCGATGTAATACCGAATACAATATTTTACCACGCAGTCCTCATAACCAGGCGCTATCGCTGATATCCCCTCCTTTTGAGTCCATACGTTTTAGTCATTTCTTATCATTTAAAGTGTCTTTAAAGGAGTATTTATGCCTTCACGAATTCAAGGTCTGGTTAAGTGGTTTAATGAAGATAAAGGCTTTGGCTTTATCTCCCCCCTTGATGGCAGTAAAGATGTTCTTGTTCGTTTCTCTGCCCTGCAGGGAGAAAGGTTTAATACACTATTTGAAGGTCAGAAAGTCGAATTTGCGATTCTAAGCGGCGATAAAGGCCCTTCTGCTGCAAATGTAATTCTTTTAGATAGATAAGTTTATCAATGGCCCGTGATTACCAACAAGGTTTCCTGAGTAAACGGGCCCTGGATTATAAGACTGTTATTGATAGCAACAGTCAGCATATTTTCTTAACGAGTACGCTAACCAATGTGATGAAGTGCAGAACTGCTGCATGAATGGTCTAAAACTCAAAGTTAACTCATTTTGTCAACAACTTTGGTTTAGAATCGTTGGGTAGATTTAAACAAAACGTGGCAGTACGGGCAGACAAGTTGAGCGCCCTTTTGCACGCGATTAAAACTATGCTCTGAATCTTTAGAGCAATTTGGGCATGAACATTTGACTAAATGATTTCGATGGGATTGTGTTTTTTTACGTCCAGACATAGGCATCTCCTGATTTTACGGAGTGCCACCATACACTTTAAAGCTAAGCAATGCTTGCTTTAGTTTTGGAAAGATCTCAAAAACACAGGGTGGTTTATGAAGAATGTAATCGTTTTTTTCAATGGGAAACCAGGTAAAGTTGTCACAGTGCAACAAGCAACTACGTCCGTAAGACAAGAATATCCGGACGGTGAAGAAATACACCTTCAGATTATGTCTGCCGGTTTCCCGTCTTTAACCGGCGATCGCAGCTTTGTCTACGTTGCCTCTGATAGAGAACTCACCTCTCAGAAGATACTTGATGCCGCAAAAATCCATTTGTAATCAGCATTTCCGGCTAGTTCTCTGTACTTCACAAAAGGAAAGATAAAACCTCAGTAAAATCACCAGTATTTTCAGTGAGCGTTTTTAGGCTTTATCTATTGAATTAAAAAAATAAAAATGCCTTACTATTAAAGCCTGCTAAATGCAGGCGTTTTTTTATAAAACCTGCAAATATAACCCTCTCATCTTTATTTAAACAACACAGACTAAAACTCGACACTTCTTTTCATTAAAATTTTGCTTTTTGCAGGAACTAATGCAAAAGAAATGAGTCAAATGAAGACCCTTACCAGAAAAGATTATTTTATGACATCTTATATTGTAGTAACCACTGTTGCCGTTGTGATGGGGTTGATAACGTTTAGTCTGATTAAAGTTTGGATTAGCACATCGAACAATCCTGACAATCTGTGACCTTATCGCAAGCCGCTTAAAGCGAGGCCACTTCCGTTTCTGGTAAATCAATGATAACCAGTGTACCAAAACTGCCTGTTTCTACAGTATGGGGAGTGCCAGCTTTAGCGATATAGAGCTGTCCAGCCGTTACAGAGATTTTTTTACCCTTCACGCCCAGCTCCAGACGTCCATCAATGACCAGTAACCCCTCGTCATACTCATGTACCTCTTCAATCACTGAGCGTTCATCCATTCGTAATGACCTGCCCCCACGATTAGATACAACACTCAGTTAGTAACGTCGGAATCTTCATTCTCAGAATGACCCTTTCTCCAGCCCGCTGCAAATTCAGACGGTGTCTGATAATTCAGCGTGGAGTGCGGGCGGCATTCGTTATAATCCTGCCGCCAGTCATTAATAATTTTCCTGGCATGAACGATATCGCTGAACCAGTGCTCATTCAAACATTCATCGCGAAATCGTCCGTTAAAGCTCTCAATAAATCCGTTCTGCGTTGGCTTGCCCGGCTGGATTAAGCGCAACTCAACACCATGCTCAAAGGCCCATTGATCCAGTGCACGGCAAGTGAACTCCGGCCCCTGGTCAGTTCTTATCGTCGCCGGATAGCCTCGAAACAGTGCAATGCTGTCCAGAATACGCGTGACCTGAACGCCTGAAATCCCAAAGGCAACAGTGACCGTCAGGCATTCCTTTGTGAAATCATCGACGCAGGTAAGACACTTGATCCTGCGACCGGTGGAAAGTGCGTCCATGACGAAATCCATCGACCAGGTCAGATTGGGCGCCGCCGGACGGAGCAGCGGCAGACGTTCTGTTGCCAGCCCTTTACGACGTCTTCTGCGTTTTACGCCCAGGCCACTGAGGTGATAAAGCCGGTACACGCGCTTATGATTAACATGAAGCCCTTCACGGCGCAGCAACTGCCAAATACGACGGTAGCCAAAACGCCTGCGCTCCAGTGCCAGCTCAGTGATGCGCCCTGATAAATGCGCATCAGCAGCCGGACGGTGAGCCTCATAGCGGCAAGTCGACAGGGATAAACCTGTAAGCCTGCAGGCACGACGTTGCGACAGACCGGTCGCATCACACATCAACATCACGGCTTCCCGCTTCTGGTCTGTCGTCAGTACTTTCGCCCAAGAGCCACCTGAAGCGCCTCTTTATCCAGCATGGCTTCGGCAAGCAGCTTCTTGAGTCTGGCGTTCTCTTCCTCAAGCGACTTCAGGCGCTTAACTTCAGGCACCTCCATACCGCCATACTTCTTACGCCAGGTGTAAAACGTGGCATCGGAAATGGCATGCTTGCGGCAGAGTTCACGGGCGGGTACCCCAGCTTCGGCTTCGCGGAGAATACTGATGATCTGTTCGTCGGAAAAACGCTTCTTCATGGGGATGTCCTCATGTGGCTTATGAAGACATTACTAACATCGGGGTGTACTAATCAACGGGGGGCAGGTCAGTAAAACTTTAAGATTTGCAGTTCCAATGCGGCCCAATACACGAGAGTGCCAGGTCTCCGGTAAGGCAAGTGCTTCTGTTTTGAGGTCATAAAGCGACATAAAGTCATTCCTTTTTATGTTCATTTAACGCTCTTATGCCATATAAGTTCCCCTCGGTCATATAACAAATATGGAAAACTAACACGAGTAAAATGCTATATGAGGTCCTTAAATCACACCGCACGCTAACGGCGTTGCTGCGCCAGTTATAACCCCGCAGTAAAACGTGCTGGCATTCGCCGCCGGAATCCGTACCATACGCGGCATACAATGTTTGCCCCTGCTGGCTCCGAAGGTAGTACTAAATGCAAGAAAATCAAGAGATTAACAAAAAAGAGCAATACAACCTGAATAAACTGCAAAAGCGACTGCGCCGTAACGTGGGCGAAGCCATTGCAGACTTCAACATGATTGAAGAAGGTGACCGCATCATGGTCTGCCTGTCAGGGGGTAAAGACAGCTATACCATGCTGGAGATCCTGCGTAATCTTCAGCAAAGCGCACCGGTGAAATTTTCCCTGGTAGCGGTCAACCTTGACCAGAAACAGCCGGGCTTCCCGGAGCACATTCTGCCGGAATACCTCGAGAAGCTGGGCGTTGAGTATAAAATCGTCGAAGAAAATACCTACGGTATTGTGAAAGAGAAAATCCCGGAAGGGAAAACCACCTGCTCACTCTGCTCTCGCCTGCGCCGCGGCATTTTGTATCGTACCGCGACGGAGCTGGGCGCGACCAAAATTGCGCTGGGCCATCACCGCGACGATATCCTGCAAACGCTGTTCCTCAATATGTTCTACGGGGGCAAGATGAAAGGCATGCCGCCTAAGCTGATGAGCGATGACGGCAAGCACATTGTGATCCGCCCTCTCGCCTACTGCCGCGAAAAAGACATTGAGCGTTTTTCTCAGGCTAAAGGTTTCCCGATCATTCCATGTAACCTGTGCGGCTCTCAGCCGAACCTGCAGCGTCAGGTAATTGGCGACATGCTGCGCGACTGGGATAAGCGTTATCCGGGGCGTATCGAAACCATGTTCAGCGCGATGCAGAACGTCGTCCCTTCCCATCTCGCGGACGTGGAGCTGTTCGACTTTAAAGGCATCAATCACGAGTCAGAAATTGTGAACGGCGGGGACCTGGCGTTTGATCGGGAAGATATTCCCATGCAGCCAGCGGGCTGGCAGCCGGAAGAAGATGACAATCAGTTTGAAGAGCTGCGTCTCAACGTGCTTGAAGTGAAGTAAGCGATTAGCGTCTCAGAAACACCGTCTGAGACGCTTCATTCTTTATTTCAGCAGACGTACGCGACAGGTTTTACCCTTAATTTTCCCGTTTTGCAGCTGCTTCCATGCCTTATGGGCAACCGCCTGGCGAACCGCTACGTAGACATGCGCCGGATGGACCGCAATCTTGCCGATATCCGCCCCGTCCAGACCCACATCCCCGGTCAGCGCCCCTAATACGTCACCTGGACGCATCTTGGCTTTTTTACCGCCATCAATGCACAGCGTCGCCATTTCAGCCTCCAGCGGCACTACGCTGACGCTGGCCGGTGCATTCATCCAGTTCAGCTTAATCTGCAGCATCTCAGAGAGAATGTTGGCGCGCTGCGCCTCTTCCGGCGCGCAGAAGCTGATCGCCAGACCGCTGTTTCCCGCGCGCGCGGTACGACCAATACGGTGCACGTGCACTTCAGGGTCCCACGCCAGCTCAAAGTTCACCACCAGCTCAAGGGATTTAATGTCCAGACCGCGCGCAGCGACGTCGGTTGCGACAAGAACGCGGGCGCTGCCGTTAGCGAAGCGGACCAGCGTCTGATCGCGATCGCGCTGCTCCAGATCGCCATGCAGAGACAATGCGCTCTGGCAGGCAGCATTCAGGGCGTCACAGACCGACTGACAGTCTTTTTTGGTATTACAGAACACCACGCAGGACGCAGGCTGATGCTGGCTCAGCAGTTTCTGCAGGAGCGAAATTTTCCCCTGCTGCGAGGTTTCAAAGAACTGCTGCTCGATAGCGGGCAGCGCGTCTACGCTGTCGATTTCAATGGTGAGCGGATTTTTCTGCACGCGCCCGCTGATGGCGGCGATGGCCTCCGGCCAGGTCGCGGAGAACAGCAGCGTTTGACGATCGGCCGGGGCGAAACGGATCACCTCGTCAATCGCATCGCTGAAGCCCATATCCAGCATCCTGTCTGCCTCGTCCATCACCAGCGTTTGTAACGCATCCAGCGAGACGGTGCCTTTTTGCAGGTGATCCAGCAGGCGGCCGGGCGTTGCGACAATAATGTGCGGCGCATGCTGAAGTGAATCACGCTGCGCGCCGAACGGCTGTCCGCCACAGAGGGTTAAAATCTTGGTGTTTGGCAGGAAACGCGCCAGGCGACGCAGTTCACCCGCGACCTGGTCCGCCAGTTCGCGGGTCGGGCACAGCACCAGAGACTGGGTCTGAAAAAGCGCCGCATCGATATGCTGCAACAGGCCAAGGCCAAATGCCGCCGTTTTCCCGCTGCCCGTTTTCGCCTGCACGCGCACGTCACGGCCCTCAAGGATGGCGGGCAACGCGGCCGCCTGAACAGGCGTCATCGTGAGGTAACCCAACTCGTTGAGGTTATCGAGCTGGGCGGCGGGCAGAACATTCAGGGTAGAAAAAGCGGTCACAGTAGTCTCTCGTGGTCATCTTTGCGGTCAGATGGCGCGTATCCTCGCAGATCTCGCGGTTCGATGCGACAATTTAATCGGTTCTTGATCTGGCGGCGGGTCGGGCATCGGCTGCGGACGCGGGATGGGATCGGGCATTGGCACCGGATCGGTGGGGACGGGATCGGATTGACGTGATTGTTGCAGTAGCAGAGCGTTCAGGATGCTCATCATTCCCTCCAGAATTTGCTGTCGTCCCTTTTAGGGTAGACGCTGAGAATCAGGAGGCAAAAAAAAGCCGACTATGAAGTCGGCGTCGTACGAATCAATTGTGCTATGCAGTAATTCAAAAAAGGAAGTAAGACAATATGGAGCGCAACGCCCATCGCTTGACGTTGCATTCACCTGCGGGAGTAATATTGCACCTTACGGGATAGATGTTTATTGACTTCGCTCAATTAAAAGAGCGTTTTGATCCCGTTAAAAACTGAAAAAAGCGTAAATTTACAGCCATTTACTACGATGCAACCACCATGCAACACCACCAATCAAAACAACTAACATCACGCAAAACGCGGTAAAGCCGTAGCGATAAGCGCCACCCGGAATTCCCCCCAGGTTCACGCCAAACAGCCCGGTAAGAAACGTGCTGGGTAAAAACACCATCGCCATCAGAGACATCGTATAGGTTCTTCTCGCCAGCGACTCCTGCATCACCTGCGCGATTTCGTCCGCCATCACCGCCGTTCTGGCAATACAGGAATCAATCTCGTCCAGCCCGCGCCCCAGCCTGTCGGCAATATCCTGCATTCTGCGCCGCTGATCGTCATTCATCCAGGCGAGCCTTTCGCTGGCAAGACGCGCATACACGTCGCGCTGCGGCGTCATGTAGCGGCGCATCACAATCAACTGCTTACGCAATAAGGCCAGAAAACCGCGGGGCGGGATCTGCTGATCGAGCAGGTTATCTTCCAGGTCGATGATTTTGTCGTGCAGCTCTTCAATAAATTCACTCGCATGATCGGTTAGGGCGTCACAGACGTCCACCAGCCAGCTGCCGCAGTCGACCGGCCCGGTGCCTTCTTTCAGATCGTTGACGATGTCATCCAGCGCCAGAACTTTTCGCTGCCGGGTCGACACAATGAGCCCGTCGTCCATGTAGACACGCATCGCAACCAGCTGATCCGGGCGTTCATCCGTGCTGCCGTTAATGCAGCGCAGGGTGATTAGCGTCCCGTCACCCATTCGGCTCACGCGGGGCCGCAGGCTTTCACCCGCCAGGGCATCGCGCACGTTATTGGGCAACAGCGGCGTCGAGGCCAGCCAGTCAGCGCTGTCCGGGTGGGTGTAGTTCAGATGTAGCCAGCAGGGATGCGCACTATCGATCGCATCATTATCTTCCAGCGGTCGCGCACCGCCGCGGCCATCCAGCACCCACGCAAAAACTGCGTCTGGAACGTTTAGTTCAGATCCTTTAATGCTTTCCACAGCGCCTCCACCTTTTTACCTCTTTCGGTGTCAGTCTAGCTTTCATCAGGTGTTAAGCAACAACTATGTATCCCATCGCGCTGAAATCGCTCAGGAATTGTACATTCTGGCCGGGGGCATTAAAAAAGCCTGGCATGCCAGGCTTTACGGTACTGTCAGAGAGAGTGTTCTGGCCGCTGAAGGAAGGATGGCGAGCCGCCTGATAATAAGGAAGGAGAGCCCTGGTCAAGTCTGAAATTACGCGTTCGGGTCTGCAGCTCAATCACCTGATTACGCAGTACATCAGACGAACCGTTGAGTTCCTCTGCCATTGCCACGTTACTTTGCGTGACCCGCTCCAGCTCCGATAGCGCCAGGGTAATCTGAGAAATACCTTTCTCCTGCTCTGACGTTGATGCGGAAATTTCGTCCATTAAGCGGCTGACATTCCCCGAGCCCGTCACGATTTCATGCATATTTTTCTCTGCCTGTGACACAACGCTGGCTCCCTGCGTGACGTTACTGCTGGTGACTTCAATCAGCGTTTTGATATTCTTCGCGGCCTCCGCGCTGCGGTGTGCCAGGTTTCTTACCTCTTCCGCGACGACAGAAAACCCCTTTCCGTGATCGCCCGCCCTTGCCGCCTCAACGGCCGCGTTGAGCGCCAGGATATTCGTCTGGAACGCAATGCCGTCAATCAACGAAATAATCTCCGTCATCTGCTGCGCGCATTCGGTAATGGACTGCATATTGCTGGCGACCTGCCCCATGAGCTCACCGCCCTTGCGCGCCTGTAGCGTCGCCACATTTGCCTGCTCGCTCGCCAGGCGGGTGTTATCGGCATTGTTTTTGGTGCTCGCGGCCATTTGCTCCATGCTGGCTGCGGTTTGCACCAAAGACGCAGACTGCTGCTCGGTTTTAACCGATAGCTGAGCGCTACGTGCCGAGAGTTGGTCCGATAAGGTCATAGCAGTTTGCGATGATGCCCTGATCTCCCGCACCAGCGTCGCAATATTGCCGGAAAGGCTGTTTATACCGGGGATGAGTCGTCCCGCGCAGTTATTGCCAAATTCAGGGATAGATACGCCAAGGTTACCTGCGGTCACCTCCTCAATACTCCTCTTCACCGTATTGATCGGCGTCACAAGATACTTCGTCATATAGACCCAGAGCAAAAATAGCGCAACGAAATTGATGACATTAAGCGAAATAAAGAGAGACGTATTGCTGGAAAATAGAACAACGACACCCGCACTTACCAAAAAAAGAGAGAAAAGGAACCCGATAATAAAGGTCCTGACACTAATATTTTTTAGCATGATAATACCCACGTTTTATATTTTGGTCGGCACTTAGACTTATAGCATTGGCCCGGAAGTTTTTCATCGCAAACAACGCTTGTTTTTTGTTTCGCCGTTAGCATCCTGAGATTTGTCTTAAGTCAGATAAAAAAAGCGTATTAGTGAAAATGTTTTGCTCAGCATGCTGTGATACTGGTTTCCCGCCATCTTAAGCGATAGTATCGCCCGCGGTAAGACGATACGATCGCCTTCCTATTTAAGGAGCTTTGCTACTGTTATTCGTTCTTGTTTAGCAATGCTTAATATATTAACAAGAGAATATATTTTATATTCTTAATAAGTTTTAGAGTATTAATATGACTGGTCATTTTTCACGATAAATAACTAATATGGTTTAAATGCGCATGTTCGTTGCCCGACAAAGATGTACCCGGCAGGCGAAATCGGTAACCCTCTCAGACGTGGGACTGCATAATGCTCAATATATCGTGGGACCCTGTGTTAATCGCTATCTCTTATCTGGTGGCGTTTATCGCCTCCTTTGTGGCGCTGGACAGCGCCGGAAAGATCCCCCTCTCCAGCCGAAAGGCTGCCCTCTTCTGGCGTATTGCCGGTGGGGTCACGCTGGGCATTGGCATTTGGTCGATGCACTTTATCGGCATGCTGTCGATGCAAATGCCCATGATGATGAGCTACGACCTCTGGTTAACCCTTGCGTCACTGGGCGTCGCGGTGGTTGCATCGGCCACGGCACTTAATATTGCCGTCGCGGGCAAAAAACTTTCTCCCTTTCGACTGATCTTTGCCACGGCGATCCTGAGCGCTGGCGTGGTGTCGATGCACTACATCGGTATGGCGGCCCTGATGCTGGATGGCAGCATCATCTGGGATCGCCGCCTCGTGGGGTTGTCCGTGGTTATTGCCGTTGTTGCCTCCGGTACGGCGCTGTGGCTGGCTTTTCGTCTGCGGGATAAACGCAAAGGCGTTTTTATCGATCGCATTATCGCGGCTTTCGTCATGGCTGCCGCGATTTGTGCGATGCACTATACCGGCATGAGTGCCGCGCAGTTTCAGGAAATGGCGCATACCCTCCCGGGCGGGATCGGCGAGCTGGGGTTATCCATCTGGGTTTCAGTCACCACGCTCTGCCTGCTCGGGGTGATGTTAATCATCTCACTTATCGATTCCCACCGGCGCACCAGCCGGCTGACGGATAATCTGCATCAGCTCAACCGCCAGCTTGAGCTACAGGCGCGGTTTGACGCGCTCACCGGGCTCGCAAACCGCCACCAGATGGATCTCCGCATGCAGGACTGTCTGCGCAGCGCGCTGCTGAGCAAAAAGCCCTTTGCGGTTATTTTCCTGAACGTCGATCACTTCAAACGCGTTAACGATACATGGGGTCATGGGGTCGGTGATGAGCTATTGATCGCGGTCGCGCAGCGCATCACGGCCTGGCTCACGCGTGAGATGACCCTGGCAAGGCTGGGAGGCGACGCCTTTATCCTGCTGGTGCCGGAATGTGACGACGACAGGCTCAACGCCCTGGTCACCGCGCTGCTTGAAGACGTGCGACGCCCTCTTTCTGTCTGTGGGCACACGCTAAGCACAACGATCAGCGCGGGCGTAAGCCTCTATCCTCAGGATGGCGAAACGCTGCACGAGCTAAAGCTCAAGGCGGATGCAGCCCTACATCGCGTCAAAGAAGAGGGCCGCAACGGCTGGGCGATTTACCGGGCCGAGATGTCAACGGCGATCCCGGCAAAACCCGGTTTCCTGCAGGAGCTTTCGCAGGCGCTTGAACGCGATCAGTTTGAGCTGTGGTACCAGCCAACCTGGCATGCGGGAGATAAAACCATTCACGGTTTTGAAGCCCTTCTGCGCTGGCGGCATCCTGAGCAAGGGGTTGTACTGCCCAATCTGTTTATCCCCTCCCTGGAGCAAACGGGTTTAATTATTCCGGTAGGTAACTGGGCCATTGAAGCGGCATGCCGACAGCTTCATTTCTGGACTGAGCAAGGTTTCAGCCAGTGGACGCTGTCGCTCAACCTATCCCCCATCCAGTTTGAACAGCCGGATATTTTCCAGATCGTTTCGTCGTTGCTGGAAAAATATAGCCTGTCTCCGTCCCGGCTGATCCTGGAGGTAACGGAAAGCACCGCGCTTAAAAATCTCGACCGCAGCATTGAGTTGCTCAATGCGTTTAATCACGCGGGGATCGTTGTCTCGATTGATGATTTTGGGACGGGCTATTCCAACCTTCTGATGCTGAGCGTGCTTCCGGCAAAAGAGCTCAAGATCTACAGAAGCTTTGTCACGTCGATGCTGGAAAATGAAAAAAGCTACAAGCTGGTTGAAACCATTATCAGTATCGCCCGGACCATGGAGATGAACGTGGTGGCAGAAGGGATCGAGACGGAAGAACAGCAGGCGGTTCTCACCCGTCTCGGCTGCGATTACCTGCAGGGTTACCTTTTCTCCCGGCCCTTACCTGCCGAGCAGGTACCGTGGCTACTGCTGCAGATAAACTCAGACAAACAGATTATACCCATTAATAAAATTCAAACGGACCCCGCATTTATTTCTCAAAAAAATCATGCCTGACGGGGTTAAGTGGAGTATGTTTCAAGGGAGTACACGCGAGTCAATTCTGTCATGATTGTCAGGCACATGTTGTCGATGAACAGGAAACGCCTATGTCGCAACCTTGTTTTGATGCGTTGAATGTAATTAAAACACCCGTGTGGCTCGTTTCACCCGTGTCGGAAAAGATCATTTTTGCGAATGTGTCCGCAACGCAGATCATGGGGGATAAAACGCTCGATGACCTGCGCAAAGGGATCTACTCTGCCAGTGCGCAAACCGTCCTGTCGATGTATGTATCTGAACTGAAAACAGAGCAGGAGATCGTCGAAATCTGGACAACGAGCCGGGATGGACAGGATACGCCGTTAAGCTGTCGCCTCTCGCTTGCCCACTACGCGCCCTGGGGCGATGTGATTGTTTTCGAGGGCATCTCCCAGCAAATACTCTCAGGATTGAAGGCCAGCCGTTCCGCTACCTACCGGCGGAAAAAGCAGGGTTTTTATGCGCGCTTTTTTCTGACCAACAGCGCCCCGATGCTGTTAATCGATCCGGCCCGCGACGGTCAAATCGTCGATGCGAATCTGGCCGCGCTCAATTTTTATGGTTATTCACATGATGACATGTGCAGTAAGCATACCTGGGAAATCAATACGCTGGGGCGAGATGTGATGCCCATTATGACTGCGATTGCCGCGCTGCCCGGTGGTCATAAGCCGCTCAATTTTGTTCACCGCCTTGCCGATGGATCCACCCGCCACGTTCAGACGTATGCCGGGCCCATTGAGATCTACGGTGACAAGCTGATGCTGTGCATCATCCACGATATCACCGAGCAAAAAAGGCTGGAGCAGGAGCTGGAACATGCGGCGTTACGTGACTCCATGACGGGGTTACTCAACCGGCGCCAGTTCTACTCGATTACCGATCAAAGCAACCTGAATACACTTCCCGCGCAGCAGCAATTTAGCCTGCTGCTGGTGGATACCGACCATTTCAAAAACATTAATGACCTGTTCGGCCATCTGAAAGGCGATGAGGTGCTTATCGCCCTTTCCCGGACGCTGGAAGGCTGTAGTCGGGAGGGCGATATGGTGTTCCGCTGGGGTGGCGAAGAGTTCGTTATCCTGCTGCCTCGCACCTCTCTCGACACCGCGATGCAGATTGCCGAGTCAGTCCGCGCAGCCGTTGCCCGCATTACGATCCCCGGCCTGCCGCGGTTTACCGTCAGCATTGGCGTAGCGCGGCACAATCAGGGTGAGAGTATTGACGAGCTGTTTAAGCGTGTGGACGATGCGCTGTATCGCGCTAAAAATGACGGACGCAATAAAGTGCTTGCGGCATGAAACTGGAGTATCCGGAAAAGCCCCGCTACAATGCCCACCTCGAATCAATTAGCGTCAGGTGGGTAAAAGCCGCAATGGGAAAAACAGAAATAATACTCACCTTAATTATTTTACTCCTTATTATATTTGGCTTCTGGTTTATTTTTAGCGGTGAGATCTGGCATCTCGTCGAATTTCTTGAAAATAGCCTTTACCCGACCTTCGACGCACCGTAACGCACGATTAATCGCTTGTTTCACCTACCGAATATGTCAGGTATCTGCTTCCCTTACAGCCGCGTAAAATACGCGGCGTTATCCTCCAACAACGTTGATAACGAATCACTTATTCATTTGCTTATGTTGCCCGTGCTCTGACGGGCTTTTTTATTTCCGGCAATTCAGCCACGCCAGGCTATATCTTAATCATCTTTATTGATAGAGGTGAGGAAAGATGAGCAAGAAGATCCTAATGCTGGTTGGCGATTACGCCGAAGATTACGAAACCATGGTGCCTTTTCAGGCGTTGCAGATGATTGGCCATCAGGTAGATGCGGTCTGCCCCGACAAAACGAAAGGCGATTACATCATGACGGCAATCCATGACTTTGACGGCGCCCAGACCTACAGCGAAAAGCCCGGTCACCGCTTTACCCTCAACGCCGATTTTTCAGCCGTAAAGGAGCAGGACTACGACGCGCTGCTCATCCCCGGCGGGAGAGCCCCCGAGTATCTGCGGTTAAATGAGGACGTCTTAAAGCTGGTACAGGCATTTGACGCCGCGCGTAAGCCGATTGCCGCAGTGTGCCACGGCCCGCAGCTGCTTGCTGCCGCGGGGATCCTGAAAGGACGAACCTGTAGCGCCTACCCGGCCTGCGCGCCTGAGGTCCGTCTCAGCGGCGGACACTACGCCGCTATCGGCATCGATCAGGCCCATGTAGACGGTAACCTGGTGACGGCTCCCGCCTGGCCCGCGCATCCGCAGTGGCTGGCGAAGTTTAATGCGCTATTAGAATAACAGGGACCCGGCATTGGGCCACGCATAGCGGATGAAACCGTACCGCGTATTGCAGACCTGGCGCATTCCCGCGCCGGGTCTCATAAAACATCAGTGCTTCTCGATATACATCGTCCGGCTATACGCCACGTCTTCCGGGTTATTAATAGGGTAGCCTTTCACCCAGGGCTTAATCAGACGACCATTGGTGTACTGGTAAATGGGCGCGATAGGCGCTTTCTCCATGAGGATTTTCTCCGCCATGTTGTAGTCCGTATTACGCGCTTTCGCCGTGGTTTCCAGCGTTGCCTGGTGGATAATTTTATCGTAGGCCGGGTCGTTGAAACGCGAGATATTACCGCTGTGGGTTGAGGTCAGCAGAGACAGGAAGGTCGACGGCTCGTTGTAATCGCCTACCCATGACGCGCGGATCACGTCAAAATTGCCGGTATTACGGCTGTCGATATAGGTTTTCCACTCCTGGTTTTGCAGTTTGACGTCCACACCGAGATTTTTCTTCCACATGGACGCCACCGCAATGGCGATTTTCTGGTGGTTTTCCGAGGTGTTATACAACAGTGTCAACTTCAGCGGACGCTGAGGACCGTAACCTGCGGCCTGGAGCAACGTTTTCGCCTGAGCGTTCAGCTCCTGCTGGGACATCTGCTCGAACGGTGAAGGCTCTGGGGTGAAACCCGCCGTCACGTCAGGGGTGAAATGCCAGGCCGGCTTCTCGCCTGTACCTAATACCTTTTCTGCCATAATGCGGCGATCGATAGTCATGCTCAGCGCAAGACGAACCCGGGCATCGGCCGTCGGGCCCTTTTGCGTGTTAAATGCGTAGTAATAGGTTCCGAGCTGAGGCGGCGTATACACCTGTCCCGGAATGTCCTTCAGGAGCTTCTGATACATGTTTTTCGGGAACGATTCGGTGATATCAATATCACCCGCCAGATAGCGCTTAGTGGCGGACGATTCCTGATTAATCGGAATGAAGGTCACTTTTTGCAGGACAGTTTTCGCGTTGTCCCAGTAGTGCGTATTCGGCACGACAACCAGTTTTTCATTCACCACGCGGTCGTTCAGGACGTACGCACCGTTACCCACCAGGGCGCCCGGACGCGTCCACTCTTTCCCGCTTTCAACGTTCGCTTTTTGCACCGGATAGAAGGCGAAGTTCGCCGTCAGGTTGCTAAACCACGGGAGCGGTTTGTCCAGCTGGACGCGTAAGGTTCTGGCATCCACCGCCGTCACGCCCAGGGTATCTGGCGCCGCTTTGCCATCAATAATGGCCTGCGCGTTGTTGATGCCTGCCAGCGCCGCAAACCAGGCAAACGGAGACGTGGTTTTCGGGTCAACCAGACGCTGCCAGCTGTAGACAAAATCCTGCGCGGTGACGGGCGTACCGTCTGACCATTTCGCGTTATCGCGCAGGGTAAACGTCCAGATACGGTTATCGTTGCTCTGCCAGCGCGTCGCCACGCCCGGGGTCAGCTCCCCTTTCTCGTTCTGATTCACCAGCCCTTCGAAAAGATCGCGAATCACCTGAATCTCGGGTAATCCCACAGCTTTTGCCGGATCGAGCGAAGCAGGCTCGTCTTTAATATGCCTGACCAGCTCCTGTTTTTGCGCCAGTACCGTGCCCTGGGGCACATCAGCAGCGTACGAGAGTGTAGAGAGTCCGCACAGGTACAGTGCAGCGCAGAGACGCGAAACAGGATGCTTCATATGATCCCCTTTAATAAATTCAGGTAACAAGCAGATGCGTAATTATTTGTTTCGAAACAGAGAAATGCAAATACCTTACGCCTGAATAGTGATTTAAGGCAATTCTCAACCGTTACGGAAACTATTTGATTAACAGCGAGTTTTGCACAACACTGCCAGTAGAGACTTCTTTATCAGGATTTCGTATGGCAATCACCCGACCACGAGCGGAGCGCGGAGCCTTTCCGCCGGGCGCTGAGCAATATGGCCGCTCATTTTTAGGCGCATCGCTGATCTGGTTCCCGGCACCCGATGCCGATCGCAGCAGCGGTTTGATCATTGCCGGCACGCACGGAGATGAGAACTCGTCCATCGTCACGCTTTCCTGCGCGCTGCGGACGCTGACGCCTTCATTGCGACGTCACCACGTGATTCTTGCCGTCAATCCGGACGGCTGTCAGCTTGGTTTACGGGCGAATGCGAGGGGAGTCGACCTGAACCGTAATTTCCCGGCGGCAAACTGGCGCGCCGGCGAAACGGTTTATCGCTGGAACAGCTCCGCCGAGGAGCGGGACGTGGTGCTGCTGACGGGAGACAAGCCCGGCTCCGAGCCGGAAACGCAGGCGCTGTGCCAGCTTATCCATAAGATCCACCCCGCATGGGTTATCTCCTTCCACGATCCGCTGGCCTGCATTGAAGATCCGCGTCACTCCGACCTGGGCGCGTGGCTGGCGCAGGCTTTCGCCCTGCCGCTCGTCACCAGCGTGGGCTATGAAACACCCGGATCGTTCGGTAGCTGGTGCGCCGATTTGAGCCTGCCCTGCATCACCGCTGAATTCCCGCCGATTTCCTCCGACGAAGCCAGCGAAAAATACTTAAACGCGATGATGGAGCTTCTGCGCTGGCAGCCTCAGAGATGAAGCACGCCGCTGGTAAAATTAAGCGCCGGTGAAACGTCAACCGCCAGCCACGTCGGGCCATCCAGATCGGCGAAACGGACCTGATTGACCAGCGGCAGCGCCGCGCCGATCGCCCGGGATGTGCAGAGCATGCATCCCAGCATCAGGGAAAAGCCCTGCGCCTGCGCTTCCGCCGCCAAGGCCAGCGCCTCTGTCAGCCCGCCGGTCTTGTCGAGCTTGATATTGACCATCTCATAGCAGCCCTTTAGCGCGCTCAAATTCTCGCGGGTATGACAGCTTTCATCCGCGCAGACGGGCAGCGGATGGATAAAATTCTTCAGCGCCGCATCATCCTTCGCTGGCAGAGGCTGCTCCAGCATCGCCACGCCCAGGTCAGCCAGCAGCTGGCATCGGGCGGCAAGCCCCTCGGGATGCCACGACTCGTTG
Source organism: Enterobacter sp. QK-SA4 (assembly GCF_056856775.1). Lineage (NCBI taxonomy): Bacteria > Pseudomonadati > Pseudomonadota > Gammaproteobacteria > Enterobacterales > Enterobacteriaceae > Enterobacter > Enterobacter sp. QK-SA4. The sequence goes on along the minus strand of NZ_JBXFXH010000007.1, from coordinate 2,138,983 downwards.
GCGTCAACAATCAGCGTGGCCGAGGGAACCGCCGAGCGAATGGCGACCATCCGCTCGCTGATCAGGCGATCGTCGAGCTTCACTTTTAACAGCGTGGCCCCGGCGTCATAGAGCGCTTTTGCGCTGGCGGCCATCTGCTCCGGCTCACCAATCACGACCGTTTGCGCCGTCACGACGGACTCCGGCAGCGCCGCTCCCAGCAAGGACGTCAGCGATTGCTGCTGCCTGGCGGCCTCAAGGCTCCAGAGCGCGCAGTCGATAGCATTACGTGCTGCCCCGGCGGGTAAACGCTGCTGTAACGCCTCGCGCGTGAGCCCTTTTTGCAGATCTGGCACCAGGGTCATGATATGCGCCATCACCGACGCAGGGCTTTCTCCATAGCGCGGGTATGGCGTACATTCCCCAACGCCTTTAAACCCCTCTTCTTCGATTTCGACTACGACCACGCTGGCTTCACTTCGACTGCCGCGGGAGATCACAAACGGGGTATGCAATGGCCAGGCTTCTTCATAGACCTTAACGCTTCTCATCACTGACTCCTTGCAGCCCGGAAAGGCGAAAAATTTGGTTTGCCGTGTTATCCGCTGATGGCATACACTAGCCCCGACGTTAACTATATGTAAACAGGAAGATATCTATGTCACAACTCGTTCATTTCCAGGGCAACCCGGTTGCTGTTGCAGGTTCCATTCCGCAGGCTGGCAGCAAAGCGCAGGCTTTTACCCTGGTGGCTAAAGATCTGTCTGACGTCACACTGGCTCAGTTTGCGGGTAAACGCAAAGTACTGAACATTTTCCCAAGCATTGACACCGGCGTTTGTGCCGCGTCCGTGCGTAAATTCAACCAGCTGGCGACTGAAATGGACAACACCGTTGTGCTGTGCATTTCCGCTGACCTGCCGTTTGCCCAGTCCCGTTTCTGCGGTGCCGAAGGCCTGAGCAACGTTATTACCCTCTCCACCCTGCGCAGCGCAGATTTCCTCGAGAAATACGGCGTCAGCATCGCGGAAGGCCCACTGAAAGGTCTGGCAGCACGTGCCGTACTGGTTCTGGATGAAAACGACACCGTTGTCTTCAGCGAACTGGTTAACGAAATCACCACCGAGCCGGATTACACTGCCGCGCTGGACGTGCTGAAAGCATAATAAGTACTTAGCATTCTATACAACTTATTCTCAACCTCGCCGCGGCGGGGTTTTTTATTGCGCCAAAGCTGAATCGTTAAAGCACAAATGCACACAAATCACATTAATCATGCAATAACTTAGACAATATGTAACATGAGCGTGATCAACAACGCATAATAATCGTTAAATTCCCCTATTTTCATCCCCAGTGAAGCACATCACATTTCCCTTTTTGTCTAAACATTAGATTTGCTTACGAAAGAAAATAATCGTTTCAGCAAAAAGGATAATATATGAAGATTAAATTCGCTTTTACGCTCCTTGCGGTACTGATTTCTGGCCATGCAGCGGCTAAAACCTGGGTGCTGACAAGCGCTGAAAGCAGCGTAGAGAAAGGAAACTGGAAGATTTCCAGTGATGAGCTGAAAGTTAAAAATCAAACGTTCAGCATTGAGCAAAAAGTCTTACACGGTGGTAAACAGGAAGGCAGCAAAGTCATCATAATTAGCAGTAAAGATGGCCTGACGATTACCCTGAGCCCGACCCGCGGGATGAACCTTCTCCATGTTGAAGGCTTTGGCACCCGACTGGGGTGGAATTCGCCCGTTAAAGAGGTTGTTAATCCGGCCTACATCAACCTTGAAAGCCGCAACGGTCTCGGCTGGCTGGATGGTTTCAACGAGATGATGGTGCGCTGTGGCTATGAGTGGACAGGACATCCGGTCACCGCTGACGGGCAAATTTACACCCTGCACGGCAGGGCCGGTAATACCCCTGTTTCGCAGGTCGAGGTTGAAATCGCGGATGCCGCCCCGCATGAGATCCGCGTTCGCGGTTTGATCAAAGAGAGCACGTTTAAAAAATCGGATCTGCAAACCATGACCGAACTGCGTTACGTTCCCGGAACCAACCAGTTCAGCCTGCATGATGTTCTGACCAACCATGCGGATTACCCTCATGATTACCAAATCATCTATCACAGCAACTTCGGCACGCCGATCCTCGAAGAAGGCGCCCGTTTCCTTGCGCCGGCGGCGAGCGTGAGCCCATTCAATGACTACGCCAAAGCGGGGGTTAACGACTGGCAAACCTATGCCGGGCCGACAAAAGGCTTTGATGAGATGGTCTTTAACATTAAACCGCTCGCGGACAGTAACCACGAAACGCTTGCGGCGGTGGTCAATAAAGCCGGAGATAAAGGCGCGTCAATCCAGTTTGATACCCGCCAGCTGCCCGTGCTGACCATATGGAAGAACACCGACACGCTGAAGCAGGGCTACGTCACGGGCATTGAGCCGGGCACCAGCTACGCCTACCCCGTTACGATTGAACGCGAGCAGAAGCGGGTTAAGCAGCTGCAGCCCGGTGCCAGCGCGCAGTTTGACCTGACCTATACCCTGCTGCACAGCCCGCAGCAGGTGAAAGAGGTCGAAAACAGGATTGCATCGATTCAGGGAGAGACAAAAACAGAAATCGTTAACACGCCCATGGCGAAGGAATAACCATAAAGCAAAAAGCCTCTTTACAGAGGCTTTTTTGTTATTCGTCGCCTTTCTTATGATTCAAACCGTACTCGCGCAGCTTGTTGGCGATCGCGGTGTGCGAGACTCCAAGGCGTTTTGCCAGCTTGCGGGTGCTGGGATAGCTGCGGTACAGCTGCGTCAGCACTGAGCGCTCAAAACGGCTGGTAATATCGTCCAGCGAACCTTCCATCGCCTCTTCGCCGACCGATACCGTCCCCGCGTCGTAATCAGGCAACAGAATATCCTGCGGACGCAGTTCATAACCTTCCAGCTGGGTCAGCGCGCGATAAACGGCGTTTTTAAGCTGGCGAATGTTGCCCGGCCAGCCGTAGCGCATGAGCACCGTGCCGAGATCGGCAGACAGCTTCGGACGCGGCACCCCCTGCTCGTCGGCAAAGCGGGCGACGAACAGTTCCGTTAGCGGCATGATGTCCTGCGGACAATCGCGCAGCGGGGGAATATTCAGCGTCAGGACGTTGAGGCGGTAATAGAGATCCTCGCGGAAGATCCCCTTTTGCACCAGCTCAACCAGGTTTTTCTGGGTGGCGCAAATGACGCGCACGTCCACATGCACTTCGTGATCCTCACCGACGCGGCGGAAGGTTCCGTCGTTCAGGAAACGCAGCAGCTTAGCCTGCATGCGCGGCGACATTTCGCCGATTTCGTCCAGCAGCACGGAGCCACCGTTAGCCTGCTCGAAGAACCCTTTCTTGCCTTCCGGCGCGTGGCCAAACAGCTCGCTTTCAACGGCATCTTCCGGAATAGAGGCGCAGTTAAGTGCCAGATAAGGCTTAGCCGCACGCGGGCTCGCCAGGTGCACCGCGTGAGCCAGCAGGTCTTTCCCGGTGCCGGTATCCCCGGTAATCAGCAGCGGTGCGGTCAGGCTTGCGAGCTTGCGCGCCTGATCAACCACATGGCGCATTTTCGGGCTGACGGCAATAATCTGGCTGAACGCGCCGACATCCTGACTGGAGAGGTTTTGCAGCTGGCGACCCATGCGTAACGTCGAGCGCAGCATGATCACCGCCCCGGTCAACACGCGGGTATTCCCTTCCCCTTTCAGATAGACCGGCGTGATCTCCATCAGGAAATTCTGCCCGTTAATCACCACATGCTCGCTAAGCGTGTTCTGCGGATTGCTGTCCAGCCAGCGCTGGAAGTTAAAACCGGGGATCAGCTGCGCGGCGTTATGATTGCTGAGCTTCTCCTGGCTCTGCGCGAAAAGCTGGCAGCTCGCGTGGTTAACGCGCTCAACTTTGCTTTTCAAATCCAGGGAGAGGAACGGCTCCGGCATGGCCTCCAGCAGCGCGCTCAGGGCCAGGTGCTCACGCTCAGAGGGCATCCAGGGAATGGTGCGTACATCCGTAACGCCAGCGATACGGCGGATTTCCGCCATCAGGCTGCTGAAGGTGTTAAATTCAATTTCGGCAAAATTGAGGTAAATTCGCCCGACAGGATCGATCTCAATGCCACGTAAATCAATGCTACGTAAAACAAGAAGATCGAGTAATTCGCGGGTCAGACCGAGACGGTCTTCACAGAAGACTTCAAGACGCATGGGAAATTCACCGTTTTAAGCCAATAACAGTAAAATGATATGTCAGAACACGGTGATCGGGAAGATGGCTGTCAACAAATATTGACAGCCAGCACGATAAGTGAACAAAACCTCACGGAGCGGGTTTCTTATTGAGCGTCTCTTTGAGCTGACCGATCAGTTCGCGCCTGAAATCTCCCAGACGGGGCTTATCGCCATCGATCCACGGCAGCGGACGGCAGACCTCCATCGCTTTAATCCCCAAACGCGCCGTCAACAATCCCGCACCGATACCCTGCGCCGCACGGGCAGAAAGACGCGCCGCCAGATCCTGCGACATCCAGTCCATGCCCACTTCGCGCACCAGCTCACTCGCACCGGCAAACGCGATATTGAGCAGGACCAGTTTGAACAATCTGAGCCGACTGTAATAACCCAGCTCTATGCCGTAAAGGTTCGCGATACGGTTGATCAGGCGCAGGTTACGCCAGGCGATAAAGGCCATATCGACCAGCGCTAGCGGGCTGACGGCAATCATCAGGGTGGATTCCGCCGCAGAGCGGCTAATCTCGCGCCGCGCCTGGGCATCCAGTACCGGCTGAACCATATGGGAATAAAGCGTCACTACTTCCCGGTCATTCTGGGTTTCATGGATGGCGGCATACCAGCGCTGAAGCGCCGGATGCGACTGATCGATTCCGGCCTGGCTGGCCAGCTTTTCACAGAACGCGCGGCCTTTGCCGGTGCCGTGACTGTGGAGCAGATCCCGCGCTTCATCACGCTCGTGCGCGCGCTGGCGCAAACGCCAGAGCCGCCGCCACTCGGTGGCAACCGACCCGATACCCGCCCCCACAATCAGCGCGCCTGCGGCACATCCGCCCAGCGCGACCCAGTCCTGAGTTTGCCAGGCATTCATCGTCCACTGCACGCCTTGACCAACCACGCTTACGCCAAACAGCGCCAGCCCGGCGGTGACCATCCTGCGCCACAGGCTGCGCTTTGGACGCAGGGCGGCTTCCACAACCGCCTCTGCCGGACCTTCCTCAACGCCGGGCTCCTCGATCAGGGCCGGGGAAAAGTTATCAGCCTGCGTGCCGCTGAAGGTCTGCGCGGTTTTAAACGCCTCCTGAGGATCCTGCTCAAGCGTTCCGGTAAAGTCTATGCGCGGTTTTAACGGTTCCGTCATCGCAATTTATCTCCAATCAAAAACTCCAGCGCCGCATCCAGACGGATGTGTGGTAATGGCCGATCGACGCTCATTGCCTGCGGGCGGAAGGCTTCAAACTGGAAGCCCTGGTTCTGCCAGAAGGCCTGACCCGGCAGCCGCGCAGGCACTTCCCCCGGATAGACGGTAAGCGGTTCACCGTCGCTGAGCCGGTTCCCGCGTAATGCCGGTATTTTCTCGCCGTTAAGATCGATCAGCCCGCTTTGCGTTGCCTGCACGGACGCAAGCCCAAGGCAATCCATGCCGATCCCTTCGAAGGCGGCGTTTTGCCAGGCGTCCTGCACCAGCTGCTGCAGCAGCGATACCATATTGGCATGCTGATCGACCGTGACGTGATCGGCCTTTGTGGCCGCAAAAAGCAGTTTGTCGATTACCGGAGAGAACAGACGGCGAAACAGCGTCCTCTGCCCGTAGTGGAAACTTTGCATCAGCTGCGTCAGGGCAAGGCGCATATCGTTGAAGGCCTGCGGCCCGCTGTTGAGCGGCTGCAGACAATCCACCAGCACAATCTGACGGTCAAATCGCAAAAAGTGGTTTTTATAGAATCCCTTAACCACTTTTTCACAGTAGTAATTGTAACGCTCGCGCAGCATCCCGGCGTTAGTGTGCCTGTCGGCCTGAGCCAGCTTCGACTCGCCCACCCCGTCCACGTCTGGCCAGGGGAAGAACTGAAGCGCAGGCGCGCCCGCTAAATCACCCGGCAGGACAAAGCGACCCGGCTGAATGAAGTGCAACCCTTCCTGCTTGCACTGATGCAAATACGCCGTCCAGGCTTCGGCAATGGCCGCCAGACGGTTTTCATCGGCCGGTGCAAGCGGATCCAGGCCTTCGCACAGCTGTCGCCATTTGGCCGACCACCCGGCGCGCTGCCCCTGCAACAACCCCGTCATCTGGCGGGACCAGCTGAGGTAGTCCTGCGCCAGCATCGGCAGGTCGAGCAACCATTCACCGGGGTAATCGACGATTTCAAGGTACAGCGTAGAAGTATCCTTGAAGTGGCGCATCAGGGATTCATTCGAGCGAAAGCGCAGCGCGAGGCGAATCTCACTCACCCCTCGCGTCGGCGTCGGCCACGTGGGCGGATCGCCGTAGAGCTGCGCCAGCCCTTCGTCATAGGTAAAGCGTGGAATACCAAAATCACGCTGAGGGACGCGCTTCACGCCCAGCAGGCGTTCTTCCCGCACCGCGCTGAGCAGCGGCAGACGCGCGCCGGCGTGCAGGTTCAGGAGCTGGTTTACCATCGCGGTGATAAACGCCGTCTTACCGCTGCGGCTAAGCCCCGTCACGGCCAGACGCAGATGGCGGTCAACGCCACGGTTCACCAGTGAATTGATTTCGTTTTTAAGTCGCTTCATCGCCGTCCTTCGTTGCCTGGAAGCCTTGAATGCATGGCTTCAGAATACAATAAATGGGGGCAGATCGTTGATTATCAATTCTTATTTATTGCTATTGCCGTTTTCTCTCCAGTAAGATGAACGACATTGCTGTCAGTCCGGAGTGAGTAAGGTGTATGTCACCCACCATCTATGATATCGCACGGGTTGCGGGCGTATCGAAATCAACCGTTTCCCGCGTTCTGAATAAACAAACGAATATTTCTCCCGAAGCGCGTGAAAAAGTGCTGAAGGCGATTGACGAATTAAATTATCAGCCCAACAAACTGGCCCGCGCCCTGACCTCTTCAGGCTTCGATGCCATTATGGTTATTTCGACCCGTTCAACCAAAACCACTGCCGGAAATCCTTTTTTCTCAGATGTCCTGCATGCCATTACGGCAAAAGCGGAAGAAGAAGGATTTGACGTTATTTTACAAACGTCAAAAAGCAGCGAAGACGATCTGCTGAAATGCGTGAATAAAATAAAACAGAAGATGATCAAAGGGATCATTATGCTGAGCTCACCGGCAAATGAATCCTTTTTCACCACGCTGGATGCGTATGGCGTACCGGTAGTAGTTATCGGCAAAGTCGAAGGTGAGTTTCAGAATATTTATTCCGTCGACACGGATAATTTCCATGACAGCGCCACGCTGACCGAAACCTTTATTAAAAACGGACGCCGTAAAATTGCCTGTCTGCATGCCCCGCTTGATTATCATGTTTCGATCGATCGTCTTGCGGGCTATAAAGCCAGTCTGGAAAAGTACCATATTGCCCTCAACCCGGACTGGATCAGGGATGGCGGTTATACCCATGAGAGTGCGCTTACGGCGGCGCTGGAATTGTTGTCTTCACCCACGCCGCCTGATGCAGTATTCGCTACCGACAGCATGAAGTTACTTAGCCTCTATCGCGCGGCGGATGAGTTGAATCTGATGATCCCGGAGCAGGTGGTCATCGCCGGATACAGTGACCCGATGCTGTCTCTCATTTTAACGCCCGCACCTGGCGGCTTCGATATCCCGACCCGAAAACTGGGCGAAGAGAGCTGCGATCTTCTTTTCAGGCGTATTGCGGGTCAGCCCGCACCGCAAAAAGTTCTCGTTGATACCCACTTTTTACTGGCGGCCTCGCTGCGCTAAAATCAGGGGCTTAGCGCCCCTGGCGTGCCCTCGGTCAGAACGCGTAATTTACCCCAACGCCCGCATAGTGGAAGCGGTCGTTTTTACCTTCGTCATGGTTTTCCCATTCATAGGCGTATTCAAGCGTCATGGATAAACCGTTGTTGAAGTCATAGGCATACTGCATACCCAGGCGGTTGAAATCATGTCCTTCACGCTCAGGATCGTCCTGCCAGTCCCAGTTCGACCAGCGATCGAGCCCCAGTCGGGTATAAGGCGTTAAGGTCGTCTGGCCCAATGAAATAGGCAGGTAGGCGCGAATTTCCTGGGTGGAGAATTCGCCGTTATTACGCGAACCGTTCATATTGAAACCGCGCTCTAAATAGTAATTCACTTTAGCCGCAAAGGTTTCGTTAATGGTCCAGGTAAAGCCCGTTTCGGTTTCAACGCGGCTATCAGAATAACCGGTTTTCTCCAGATCGTTGGCAAACTGATACATGGCAAACCAGCCGCCAAAGCGCCAGTCATCGGTTAATTTAATATCCCAGTCAGGTTGAACTTTGTAGCGCTGCATATTCGCGCTGCCGTCTTTGGCTCCGTGTTCATCTTTAAAGTGGTAGCCATAATTACGGAAACCACCGGTCAGACCGAAAGTAAAATCATCGGTTCCGATAAAGCGATAGCGTAATTCAAATTCAGGACGGTCGAAATAGGTTCCACGGGTCATACTGCTGTAATCAACCGGCCCCTCCTGATACATCGCCAGCGAAATAGTCCACGCATCCCAGGTTGCATTAAACCACACGGAAGGTTCATATAATCCATCTTTATCGTCGCCCTGCCCCTCAACGTTTTCGATTTCATACATCGCGCCGATATTAAATTCCCACTGTTTCGCTGTTTCTGATGCTTGTGCACAGCTAACCCCTGCGCACAGCACGAGCGCAGCACTTCTTAGTAGAGTACTCATTTAATTTTCCCTTTATAAGTAACAAACAAAAAAACCGGAAATTTGCATTTCCGGCGAACACCTTTCTTATCTAATAGCCGCTTCGGTTTCAGCGTCGAAGAAATGGCACTTGTTCATATCGAACTGGATGTCGATATTATCCCCAGAGGCATAATCATTCGCAGCGCCAGCGCGCACAACCAGCTCATGGCCGCCAACGGTGGCGTAAAGCATGAACTCCGCGCCGGTCAGTTCGGCTACGCTGACTTTCGCCGCGATATTCTCACCTCGACTCTGCAGCGTGAGAATATCTTCCGGGCGGATCCCAAAGACCACGGCTTTGCGCTGATACCCTGCGGCATTCAGTGAAGCGAGCTTGTCCTCCGGGATCGCCAGACGCAGCGTTTCCGTAACAAAATAGCGATCGTCGATAGCGCCGCGAATAAAGTTCATGGCTGGCGATCCAATAAATCCTGCAACAAACATGTTTGCCGGTTCGTTGTACACCTGCTTCGGTGCACCGACCTGCTGAATAATGCCGTCTTTTAAGATCACGATGCGGGTCGCCATGGTCATGGCTTCCGTCTGATCGTGGGTCACGTAAATCATGGTGGTGTTGAGCTTCTGGTGCAGCTTGCTGATTTCAGCCCGCATCTGCACGCGAAGCTTGGCATCGAGGTTAGAGAGCGGTTCATCCATCAGGAACACCCCCGCCTCGCGCACGATCGCCCTGCCCAACGCCACGCGCTGACGCTGGCCGCCGGACAGCGCGCCGGGTTTGCGCTTGAGGTACTCGCGTAATCCGAGGATCTGTGCCGCCCAGTTAACGCGGTCTTCGATAACCGCAGGCGCAATTTTTTGCATCTTCAGACCAAACGCCATGTTGTCGTAGACCGTCATATGCGGATAAAGCGCATAGTTCTGGAAGACCATCGCAATATCGCGAGACTTGGCGGGCACGTCATTCATGCACACCCCGTCAATAATCAGTTCACCCGCGCTGATCTCCTCCAGACCGGCAATCATTCGCAGCGTGGTGGATTTACCGCAGCCCGAAGGCCCAACGAAGACGATGAACTCCTTGTCTTCGATTTCGAGATTGAAATCCTTAACCACGTGGACCTGGTTATCATAGATTTTCTGAATGTGTTTCAGGGACAGTTGAGCCATTGTTAATTCCTTAGCAATACGTCCGGGATGCCCAAAACTCGGTCAGGCATTTCCAGGTCAATTCCCGCGTTGAATGAAGTTGTAATCCCGCATGGTTCAGGCCAGCTCCAATCCCAACCGATAGCAATCCCGCCGCGTTGATCGCCTCAACGCCTGCAGGTGCATCTTCGATACCTATAGCCGCGTCAGGACGCACATTCAGGCCTGCACAGGCGGCGAGGAAGATCTCCGGGTCTGGTTTTGAGCGGCGAATACGGGAAGCATCGGCGCAAAAATCGAAGGCCTGATCAATGCCAAGCGCGTGCAGGATCCCCGGGGCATTCAGGGAAACGGAGGCGAGCCCAATTTTGACCTTCGCCGCACGGATATCCGCCAGCACGTCGCGAATACCGGGAAGCAGTGAATCCTCCGTCAGCGACGCCAGAGACTGGACATAGAGCGCGTTTTTCTTCGTCGCCAGCGCGAGGCACTGCTCATCGCTAAACGTCCCCTCTTTCCCGCCATGCTTCAGGATGCGCTGAAGGGAATCCATGCGGCTAATGCCCTTCAGCTGTTCGTTAAACGCTTCGTCGAAGGTGATGCCGATTTCATCCGCCACTGCACGCCAGGCCAGAAAATGGAGGTGTGCGGTATCGGTGATCACTCCGTCCAGATCGAATACAACAGCCTTAAGCATCATGGCTCCTCTCCGTGGTAGCGGTCCCATTCACAGGTGTAAGAAAATCCTTATAAGCGCAAATTTTCCGCCCCGATACATGTAGCGTTTTGCCCCACAGCGTCAGCGTGGCAGGTGCCGAAGCTTCTATGGTTAACACCTCATTTTCATAGGTGAAGTGCAGCGTCGCGTTCCGCCAGCGCAGAGGGAATGTGAGTTTTTGCCAGTGAGCTGGCAGTTTCGGCGCAAGATGCAGCTCCCCTTCTACAATCTGCACACCGGCAAAGCCCTGAATGACGCCGGACCAGATAGCGCCGGTCGCAGCGGCGTGAATTCCGTCATCGCAGCTGTGCGGGTCGTCCCCAAGATCAATGGCGACGCCATCGCGCCAGAAGGCGTAGGCACCCTCGACGTCACCACAGCGGGCAGTCACAATGCCGTGAATGGCCTTGCTCAGCGAAGAATCATGGATCGTGCGGAGCTCGTAGAACGCCAGATTGGCGGCGCACTGCTGCGGGGTAAACCGCTCCGGCAACAGGTAGGTAAGCATCACCACATCGGCCTGCTTAAGGATCTGCATGTCGTTGACTTCCGCGCGTGAATAATCGAGCAGAATGGTCTGCTTACCCGCTTTGGCTTTGTAGCGGCTCAGATCGATGGCAGGTTTTGCCATAAAGGTATCATCCTGCGGGATCACACCGTCTGAATTGGCCTCCGGCAGCCATAAGCGCGCCAGGAACCGTGTCGCTTTCTGCGTAAAACCTTCATCCTCGCGCCCAAACATCGTCATAAACTGACGAGCGCAGGCGACGTTGTGCCAGGCCAGATAGTTGGTATAAGCGTTGTTGTTCACATGCTCGGTGTATTCGTCAGGTCCGATAACGTCATGGATTTCGAGACGACCATTAATTTCCGTCGCGCGGCCCATCCAGAACGCAGCGGTTTCCATCAAGAGCGTCAGACCTTCATTCCGCATAAAGGTCTCATCGTGCGTCGCCTGCCAGTAAGCGACGACGGCCCAGGCGATGTCCGCCACGATGTGGTGTTCCGCCAGCGCGGAGGCCACCTTCTGACGCGTGCCGGTTCGGATGTTGATAGCCGCGAACTCCGGCGTCTCTTCCAGCCCGCTGGCGGCGCTTTCCCATGGAAACAACGCGCCGGGCCAGCCGTTGCGACGGGCTTTTTCCCGCGCCCCGGCCAGGTTGAGCCAACGATAGCGCAGCAGGCTACGGGCGGTCTGGGGACGCGTGAAGAGATGGAAAGGCAGCAGGAAAATTTCGGTATCCCAAAAGACGTGGCCTTTATACCCCTCGCCCGTCAGCCCTTTGGCGGCGATACTGCTTCGCTCATCATGGGCTGGCGTCATGGTCGTCAAATGCCAGACGGCGTAATCCAGCGCCATCTGATCCTGATGTTCCGTAGAGTCAACCTCCACCCGAGCGTTACGCCAGACCTCTTGCCAGGCACACGCCGAACTCTCAAGCAAGGCGTCGTAGCCTCTTGCCGCATAGACTTTGAGATCGGCCAGCGCGTTGCGAGCGAAAGAGGCCTGCGACAGTGCCTTATCACTGCGATGTGCAACCCAGACGATTTTTTCAAGCGTGACAGTGTCACCCTTCGCAATCGTCAGCGAATGATGGGCGCTGAGACGACGATTTTTGGCGGTGAAACAGCTGTCGCTCTTCGCTGAGAGCTGACAATAAGCTGAAACAGCAATCTCAGACGTGCGGTCCTGCGTTTCATATACGCCCTGCATGTATTCCTGATCGAACACTCTGACCGACACTTCATCAAGATGCTGTCTGCCGCTGTTCGTTTGCGTTGCGTCAATGCCGGTTTGCAGCACGGCGTGCGCGACGGCATCGAGCGGCGTGATGGAAAGCTGCATGGCCACTAAGGGCAACTGGACCAGCGACACAAAACGACGGCTCTCCAGACGATAGCGCTTCCCGTCAGACGAGCGCCAGACGACGCTGCGACGAAGTTCGCCATTGGCAAACGCCAGCTCGCGCTGCCACTCGAGGATTTCGCCTGACAGGAGTGTGAAATTGACGCCATCCAGCTCAACATCAATACCGATGATATCCGGCAGATTGACCAGCTCAGTGGTCTCGTTGCGACCAGCACGATGATAGAGACCCGCAAGATACATGCCTCTGGTTTGCTGGGTGTAATCTTCTTCGTGCGTAGCGCGGATCCCCATGTAGCCATTACCGCAGGCCATGATGGAGGCATATTTATTCAGGCTGTGTGGACAAAAGCCCGGGTCGGTTAATACAGACACGTTTAGCATAACGTCACGCTTTCCCCTGTTTCTGCAGATTCATACAGCGCGGCGACAAGCTGCTGGATAACCAGCCCCTGCTCTGCATCAGCGATCATGACGGGCTCTCCATGCACATGCCGCACAAAGGCATCCATACTGCGCATATGACGCCGATCGTCAGCCTCTTCACGCTGCGTGAGGGTGACTAAAGTCCCGGCTTCGTCGTTGTAGATGTGCGCCGGGAACAGCATGGCGCCCGCCTTTTCACCGCAAAATGCGACGTTCATGATGGATTGTTCACGGATATTGAGCGCAAACGACGTGTCCAGACGCAGAATGCCGCCGTTGCAAAATTCAATGGTGCCAAACAGGGCATCTTCAACGGTAAACTGCGTGGGATCCCACGCGCCAAACTGGCCGCTGCTTTTACGGTTTCCCAGCCTCTGGAAGCTGTGTGCCGTCACCTTTTTTACCGCCGGGAACCCCAGCACGTACATCGCGGCATCGAGCATATGGATGCCGATATCAATCAGCGGCCCACCGCCCTGTAGCGTTTTGTTGGTAAAGACGCCCCAGCCGGGAACCCCGCAGCGGCGTAGCGCCTGCGCAGTGGTGTAATAAATTTCTCCCAGCGCCCCCTTCATCACAGCCTCACGCAGCAGTTGCGTATCGAGAGCAAAGCGATGGTGAAAATCATACGCCAGCACTTTTCCCGCCTTGCGCGCGGCCATGCGCATCCGATCGGCCTCCTGCGGCGTCATAGCAGGTGGTTTTTCACACATCACGTGGCAGCCAGCTTCCAGCGCTGCCATGACGTGCTCGAAATGGAACCGGTTAGGCGAACAGACGCTCACCACATCCGGCTTAACCGCCTCGAGCATGTCTCGCGCATCCTGCCATACGGAGGAAATACCATGACGTTCCGCAAACGCCAGAGCCTGTTCAGGATGGCTGTCCATGACAGCCACCATCTGAACATCACTGCGCGTGGCGTAATACGAGGCATGCACTTTATCCGCGACCTGCCCGGCGCCAATGATGGCAACGCGCAGAGGCGAAGGTGTAGAAGCACTCATCACGCTCGTCATCCTTAGCATTCACGCAAGTAAGTGAGCGAATCCCGGTATGCCTGAGCCGGATCCTCGGCGCGAACACGGCACTCATACACCACGTAACCCTGGTAGTTATCGGCACGCAGCTGATCGAACAGGCTGGCAAAATCGAGGCTACCGCTGCCCGGCTGGTAGCGGTGGTTATCTGCAATGTGCACATGGCCCAGCAGATCGCGGTGCTGATGCAGCGCATCCGTCAGCGAGTCTTCTTCGATGTTCATATGATAGAAATCGCCGATGATCTGCACGTGCTTCAGACCGTTCTCTTCGATATAGCGACGCGCGTCAGCCAGGGTGTTGATCATGTGATCCTGATAGCGGTTCAGCGGCTCCAGGTAGACGGTTGTTCCGGTGCGCGCCGCCACCTCATCCAGCCAGCGCAGGGAGGCGCTTACGGCTTTGCGGTCACCGTCCAGGCTGCGTGGAGAGGTCATTGGTGGCAGACGGAAGGTGAACATCCCCCAGGCAGCAGGCACGATAATGCCCTTTCCGCCGACTTCCGCCAGCGCTTCCAGAATGCGTTCGATCTGCTGTAACCCGTTCAGACGGCGTTCTTCGATGAAATCACCGATCCAGCCATCGTATCCGCCACATGCTGTCGTCACCGGCAGACCGGTAGCTTTGATGGCCGCTTTCACTTCATCGAGGTTTTCCACCAGCAGGCGGCCGTCAATTTCGTAGCCATCAAAACCCATTGCTTTGATGTACTCGAATTTCTCCATGATGCTGGTCGGGAAAAAGGCCTGGTTTTGTGTTGCGATCTTCATGATTTGCTGTCCTTAGCTTAAAAAGTGACGCCCATTTTGATACTGAGTTCCGGGTGCTGATCGACATACTTCATATAGCTTTCCGGGGTGGTGTCGAAGGCCACGACCGGGTCGATCAGATCTTCACAATTCAGATAACCGTTCATCAGCAATTCCCAGCAGGTCTCTTCAATACGCTTGCGGCTCCAGCGCGGGTAGTCCGGGTTGGGTTCGCTGCAGGCGCGGGAGAAGACAATCTTCGCGTTATTGAAATGCGCTTCGCGGCCGAGGTTAAAGCCTTCCGCGAACGGTTTTGCGAAAGCTACATAGGAGATGATGCCGCCGTAGGCAAGTCCGCGCAGCGCGGACTGCAGCGCATCTGCAAAGCCGCTGGTTTCGATGATCGCGTCCGCGCCCTGCTTCCCGGTCAGCTTTTTGATTTCCAGACCGACATCAGTGCCTATTGGGTTCAGACAGTGGTCTGCCCCATGACGACGGGCGATCTCACAGCGGTGTTCGATTGGATCAACGCCGATAACCACTGACGCACCGGCTTTTTTCGCCAGCTGAATCGCAATCTGCCCAATGGCTCCCAGACCGACCACGACCACAAAGTCGCCCACGCGGACGTTGGCATCACGCACGCCGCTCATGGCGAACTGCGCCGGATCGTAGCAAACGGCGTTTTTCCAGGACGCACCCTGCGGCATTTTGCGCAGCTTGTAGTTGTTCACCGCGTTAACGATCACCGTTTCCTGCAGCGGGCCGTAGCAGCAGACGCTGTCGCCGATCTGATATTCAGTGACGTCATCACCGCATTCGATAATCTCGCCAACAATCATGTTGCCCAGCTGGAACTTACCGAATTCGATCCCGCGGGCCGCCCCTTCTTCACGCGGCGTGAACATCTGCCACTCCGCGTTGAACTCTTCGTCAATAAACGGGCTTGCCGCGCGGAAATCCACGACTTCAGTGCCGTGCTTTGGCGCGCCAAAGCGTGCACGAATTTTCACTTCATGTGCTCCCACAGCACGATCTTCATATTCCACCAGCGCCGCCACGCGTGGCGCTGTCGCTACTAATTTTTTCATGACTGACTCCTTGTTAAAATTGGCCGCCTCAGCCCTTCACGCCACCGGCGGTCAAACCACTTTTAATAAAACGTTCAGACAGGGCGTACATGATGACCACCGGAAGCGCCGTCACCAGCGATGCCGCCATCATGCGACCCCAGATGTAATCTGGCGTGCTAAAGAGCGTGTTCAGCCCGACCGGCAAGGTGAAATTGCTGGCGCTGGACAGGAAAATGGACGCAAACAGATAGTCGTTCCACGCCACCATGAAGCAGTAGACAAACACCGATACGAGCCCGGAAATCGCCAGCGGCACGGTGATGCGGAAGATGATTTGCAGGCGGTTAAGGCCGTCCATCATCGCGGCTTCTTCGATTTCGTCCGGGATGGTGTCGAAATAGCTGCGCAGCATGAACACCGCTGTCGGTAACGTTTGGGTCACCATGGTGATAATCAGCGCCAGCTCGGTGTCGTAGATCCCAAGGGCAGTGATGATTTTGAACAGCGGCACCACCAGCAATATTCCGGAGAACATGTAGACGGTGTAAAAACTCGCGTTGATCGTCGTGCGGCCTTTAAAACGCAGTTTGGACAAGGCGTAAGCCCCCAGCGTGCCGAGAAACACGGCAATCACCGAGGAGATCAGCGACACCACCATGCTGTTTTTGAAATAGTCCACAAACGGGAAAATCAGCGGGTTAAAGATGTCGACGTAATGCTGCAGCGTCCACGCCTGCGGCAAAATGGTCGGGTTAAGCGATATGGCCTCTTTCGCGCTCTTGAATGACGTCATCAGCATCACGAAGAACGGGAATAGCGTGATGACCAGGAACACCGCCAGACCGAGATAAAAACCAATACGGCTCAGTACGCGCTTATTTGTTGCCATTGAGGTTTACCCTTTTTCTGGTCAGCAGAATCACCGCGAAGATGATCACGAACAGCACGACGGAGATCGCCGCAGCCTTACCCAAATCGTTGAAAGCGAATGCCGTTTTGTAGAGGTAGACGCCCAAAATATCGACCTTGGTCGTCAACAGATAGACATCCGCAAACATGTAGAACATCCAGATAGTGCGGAGCGTCACTACCGTTGCCAGCACCGGCATAATCGCGGGCAGCGTAACGATTCGAAAACGCTGCCAGGCATTCGCGCCGTCCATTTCCGCCGCTTCATACAGCGACTTATCAATGGTCTGCAAAATCGCGAGGAACGAAATGAACGCGTACGGGAAGTAGCGCCAGATGGCGAACAGCACCACCAGCACAAAGCTGCTGCCAGGATTGTCGAACCACAGGGGGGCCTGGTCATACAGATGCAGCAGGTCAACGCCCAGATAGTTCACAATGCCGTAGCCGTTGTTGAACATGTATTTCCATGCAAACACCAGCGAAATGGACGGGGTGACGTAGGACAAAATCACCAGTGAACGTGCCGTTTTCCGCAGACGGAATTCACGGTTAAAGAAGATCGCAACCGCCAGACCCAACCCCGTGCTGCCGATCACCACCAGCGCGGTGTACCAGAACGTCATCCACAGCGAGTGCCAGAATGCTGCATCACTGAGAATGCGAATGTAATTATCCAGCCCGACAAACACAGCGCTAATGCGCGGGTTAAGCGGCAGACGTAAGAAACTGATTTCAATATTGGAAATCATTGGCCAGGCCACCAGGCCCCCCAGCAAAATCAGGCTGGGGGCCAACAGCAGCATGGCGAAAGGCATATCTGAACGACCAGAAAACAACGTCTTCATAATTTCCTTCCGCAGAGCGCTCCTATCGTTGTGAAATCAGATCGGTCAGACGCTTCTGGCTGTTACTAAGCGTGTTGCTGAGATCTTTTTTCCCCACCGTGACGTTATGCACCATGGAACTGATGATGCCGGACCCGGTAACATCGCCCATGCGTGTGAAGTTTTTGTCCCCCACTGCGCCAAACACCTGCACATTCGGGAACTGCGCAATCAGTTCGTAAGGCAGTTGTCCAAACGCTTTAATCACATCGTTGTTTTTCCAGGTATCGGTGCCCACCACCAGCTTGTTCACCGGCAGTGCCGCGCCGGGCGACATCATGACCCAGTCGGTTGCGTTTTGAGCCTGCTCCATCCAAGTCACAAATTTCTCAGCCGCCTGAGTCTCATCTTCAGTTTGACCGGTGGTAATCGTCAGCGACGTGACCATGCCGTAAACAGCAGAATAGGTTTCTGTTGGGACGACGAAGCCCAGATTGGCAGGTTTTCCGTCCTGGAATACCGCCGGAAGGATGTAGGTGGAGTACACCGCCATCGGCGCAGAACCGTTCATGAAGGCATCTTTGATCTCCATGACGTCGTTTGAACCCGGCATGGTGGTCGCGGCCAGATCTTTATAAAACGCCAGGGCTTTTGCCATTTCAGGGGTATCGATGTCGACATTCCCTTTGGCATCAAAAACGTTCGCGCCGCCGGAAAGCGCAAACTGGGAGAATGCCTGCTCCGTCATCACGCTTTCGGCGGTGGGCAGCGCAATGCCGTAATGTTTTTTAGCCGGGTCGTTGAGCCTCTGGCTGGCTTTCAACAGCTGTTCCCAGTTATGCGGCTCCTGGATACCCGCCGCAGCAAGCGCATCTTTGTGATACCAGACGCCGGATAGCCAGGCGCTGACTGGCACTCCCGTCCAGGCAGAACCATCTTCCGTACGAACAACACGCAAAATGCCGTCATAGAAGGTGTCCTCGCCTACCGCTTTAATGGCTTCGCCGATAGCTTTGCGATCCAGCAGTTGTTCCTTGTCCATAACTTTCGCGTAGTCATGGCTGACCTCAATCACCTCTGGCAGCGCGCCCGTTCTGGCGAGCGTAATGACCTTGGTGTTGTAGGCATCCTCTTCGACCGGCACCTGTTTCACCGTGATGCCGGGGTTCTCTTTCTCGAACTTTTCGATAAGCTTCGTTATAACCGCCTGGCGCTCCTGCTCGACTGACGAGTGCATAAACTCAATAGTGACAGCAGTCTTTTTGTCGTCCTTGCAGCCTGATAACAAGGCGCACGAAACCAGTGCTGAAATCAGCACGATTCTGGGCATTTTCATTTTTAAGGTCCTTTTTAGTTTTCTTTAATCCACAACACCTGCCATGGATATAGGGTCAGTTTTTTGTCTGTAATATCGTTTCCGGTGATCAAGTCATTTCCGGATTGAATATCGGATTCCACCGTTTGAATGCCGTCACTGAAATTAAACAGCGCCGTTATTTTTTCACCACAACCCGCCACGCGAACAATTTTTAAAACATGTTCACCTGACGCGCTAAAAAAAGCCTCACTGTCAGGGTGAAATGCTTTCTCCGCCCGACGCAGCGCGATTAACTGGCTTAACGAGCAATAGACCTGAGAACGCAGGCTATTTTTATCTTCAAGCTCGCGATCAATTTGCCCTGCCGTGTATTTCTCTCGATTAATCGCACGGTTGTATCCCAGGCGCTCAACACCTGCATAATCATTACGGGAACCGAGAATGCTCTGGATATAAACCGCAGGCACGCCGGGGAAGCTTAAAAGGACGGCATGCGCCAGAATAAAACGGGCAATCCGTTGGCTGTCAGGACTGTTACGCGTACTTAATGCATCCAGATAGGTCACATTAATTTCATAAGGACTGCGTGTGCCATCCGGGTTATTTTTCCAGTTAACCAACGCCCCTTCAGCCTGAAGTTTTTCCACAAGCGAGAGGATTTCCGGCTCGGGTAAAATTCCGCGTAACGGATTCAGACCAATCCCGTCATGCGAGGCCAGGAAGTTAAACCAGGTGGTTTTCGTGGAAGGCAACGTCAGCGACGCCGCCCACTGGCTCAGCGTCCGGACGTTCTGACAATGCACCGCATGCAGCACCAGCGGGGGCAAAGAGAACTGGTAAACCATCTGCGCTTCATTTTCACCGTCACCAAAGTAAGCAATGTTATCTTTATGCGGAACGTTCGTCTCGGTGATAATCACCGTTCCCGGGGCGACAGCCTCGGTAATGGCGCGGAAAAGCTGGATGAGCTGATGGGTTTGCTCAAGATGGATGCAGTTTGTTCCGGGTAGTTTCCACATGAAGCCTACAGCATCCAGACGAATGTATCGCGCCCCTTCAATAAGGTAATGCAGCAGTACGTCGACCATCGCGATCAGCACCTGCGGAGAGGCGAAATTGAGATCAACCTGGTCCTCGCTGAAGGTGGTCCACAGGTGTCGCACGCTGCCGTCATGCAGCGTGAAAGGCGTAAGAAGCGGTAAAGCACGCGGACGCGTCACTGCGGATAAATCTGTTTCAGGATCGACAGAAATAAAGAAATCGCTATACCCAGGAATTTGCTTCAGGTAATTAGCGAACCATTTACTTTTGGCTGACATATGGTTACAGACGAAATCAAACATTAAACTGGCTGACTTTTTTAATTCGGCAACGTCTCGCCACGTTCCGGTTTCCGGTGCAACCTCATGATAATCAATAACAGAAAACCCGTCGTCCGAAGACCATGGATAAAAAGGCAAAAGATGGACATGAGAAAAAGAATGAGAAAGCCACCTGTTATAAAAACGTGTAAAAACAGGCAGCGCCTTCTCCCCTTTCGCTGAAAACTGATCGGCATAGGTGATCAGGACAACGTCTTTTTCATCCCAACCCGTTTTACGTTTTTCCGTAATAACAGAAGCGGCCTTTGCAATATTTTCCAGCAGCACATTAAGATGGGCTTCAGAAAACGTTTCCCCGTAAACAAAATTAATGATCTCTTTAATTTTTGTATCCATTTCATTTTCCATGGTAGCGGTCCCACGGAGTGGCAATCTACTCCCATGAAAAATATCTGTCAACGGACCAGAAAGGAGAAAAAGGTGATTGCAAAGCAGCTCAGCGCAATATTGTGAGCTGCCGCAAAGAAAGAACGGGGAAAAGAGGAAATGCGGTTAACCGTCGCCAGTCCCTCCCCCGTCAGGGAAAGGGCTAACGCCAACGGGAATTATTGGGATAAGTAGCGGCGAGAAAGCCGTTTTGCCACCTTTTGCAACAGCGGTTCGAGCGCCACGGCCAGCACCATTCTGACCGGCTTGCGGGCAACGGATTTAATTGCCCAACCTGCCACACCTGCCGGGCCGAACCGTAACGCGGTCAGCAGGACCAGTTTACCTGCGATTTTCAGGCCGGGTTTTACCTTCTGACCGGCCTGTTGCCAGTGTTGTTTCATCTCATCTCTCTCTTAAAGCTGACGAAAGCGACTTCTCAGCGTAAAGGTATCCGACGTGACATAGCGTTCCATTTCCCGTAGCCGCTTCTCACCGGCGGCGAGTTGCTCATCAACGGCATTGAGAAGATCGCTGCTGGTCGGGGCTCCCTCCGCAGCCAGTTCTCCTTCCGGCATCGGGTCAAGAACAAACGACAGGACGATGTATGCCACCAGGGTAATAAACGCCAGGCCGAAGAAGATCGATAGCACCGCGACCACGCGGACAAGTTTAACCGGGACATCAAGATAGTGAGCCAGCCCGGCGCAAACGCCGCGCACCATGCCCTGCTGTGGAATTCGCCACAGCTTTTTGTTCAGATTCAGTCCAGACATTAACGGTCCCTCCAGTTTGGATGCTCAGCATCCAGGATGGCTTCCAGCGCCTGAATGCGTTCGCGCATTTTGTTCGCCTCGTCGGAGAGCTGCACCAGACGCTGTTGTTCACTCTGGGAGAGTTCGCCCCGAGAAGAACGGTTGCTGTAGTGCAGCCATAGCCAAATCGGCAAAACGAACAGCACGAAAATTGTCAGGGGAATGGCCAGAAAAAGCGCGCTCATGTGTACTCCTTGTCTTATGATGCGGCACGCTCAGGTGCCGCAGGAATTATTATTGGTTGTCTTGCTTCATTTTGGCTTTCAGTGCCGCCAGCTGCTCGCTGATTTCATCATCAGCCTTCAGATCGGCGAACTGTTGATCCAGCGACTTCTGCTTGCCGATGCCGTGGCTTTCGGCTTCCGCTTCCATGTGGTCGATACGACGTTCAAACGATTCAAAACGCGCCATCGCTTCATCGAGCTTACCGCTGTCCAGCTGACGACGCACGTCGCGGGAGGAGCTTGCCGCCTGGTGACGCAGGGTCAGCGCCTGCTGACGCGCGCGGGTTTCGCTCAGTTTGTTTTCAAGCTCACCAATCTCTTTCTTCATACGGTTGAGCGTGTCGTCCACCAGCGTCACTTCATGCTCGAGCGTCGCGACCATATCGGCCAGCTTCTGTTTTTCGATCAGCGCCGCACGGGCCAGATCTTCTTTATCTTTGCGCAGCGCAAGTTCCGCTTTTTCCTGCCATTCGTTCAGTTGAGCGGTAGCTTGTTCAATGCGACGCGTAAGCTGTTTTTTCTCCGCCAGCGCGCGGGCGGAGGTTGAACGCACTTCAACCAGCGTGTCTTCCATCTCCTGAATCATCAGACGTACCAGCTTCTGCGGATCTTCCGCTTTCTCAAGCAGTGAGTTGATGTTGGCGTTCACGATGTCGGCAAAACGAGAAAAAATACCCATAATCTGATCCTCATAGTTCTGTTATCGGGCGATGCCCTGCTGTACTGATAATACAAACATCATGCCATGTTTTTATCTTATTGATTTTACTAAGCATGATTGCTTTTTGCTCAGTGAAGAACTATTCTTCCCTGGTGAATATCGCTAAGGAGTGGTTAATTTCATCATGCCCGGATACAAAGACAATTTACTCGGCGAAGCAAACAGCTTTCTCGAAGTGCTGGAACAGGTCTCTCGCCTGGCGCCGCTCAATAAATCGGTGCTGATCATCGGTGAACGTGGAACGGGGAAAGAGCTGATAGCCAACCGTCTGCATTACCTGTCCGGGCGCTGGGATGGCCCATTTATTTCCCTTAACTGCGCGGCGCTGAATGAAAACCTGCTCGACACCGAGCTCTTCGGCCATGAAGCGGGCGCGTTTACCGGTGCCCAGAAACGCCATCCCGGACGCTTTGAGCGCGCCGACGGCGGTACGCTTTTTCTGGATGAGCTGGCCACCGCCCCCATGCTGGTGCAGGAAAAACTGCTGCGCGTGATTGAGTACGGCGAACTGGAGCGCGTCGGCGGTAGCCAGCCGCTGCAGGTTAACGTGCGCCTGGTGTGCGCCACTAACGCCAACCTGCCGGAGATGGTGGCGGAGGAGAAATTCCGTGCCGACCTCCTTGACCGCCTGGCCTTTGACGTCGTTCAACTTCCTCCGCTGCGCGAGCGCAGAAGCGACATCATGCTGCTGGCAGACCAGTTTGCGATTCAGATGTGCCGCGAACTCGGACTGCCGCTGTTCCCAGGCTTCAGCGATTATGCACAGGAGACGCTGCTCGCTTACCACTGGCCGGGAAATATCCGTGAACTGAAAAACGTCGTGGAGCGCTCCGTCTATCGTCACGGCAGCAGCGAGACGGAGCTGGACAACATCATTATCGATCCTTTTCAGCGCAGCGCGCCGTCGCTACCCACACCAGCGTCTTCAGGCTATGCCCCTACTCTCCCCCTTGATTTACGCCAGTTCCAGAACGAACAGGAGAAACAGCTGCTGGAGCAAAGCCTGAAGACGGCGAAATATAACCAGAAACGGGCGGCTGAACTGCTGGGTCTGACCTACCATCAGTTAAGGGCATTGCTCAAAAAGCATCAAATGCGCTGACAATATCAGCACTTACCTGCAGACATTTTTACGAAGCATGCGTAAGTGCGATACACTTTGCAGATCAAACCTAAAAACCTTAAAAATTATGCGTCTGGTTTTATCGTCCTTTTTTGCTCTCGGTCTGTTTAGCAGCCTGGCCTTTGCCGCGCCCGGGCTAACTCCGCAGCCTGACATTCGTGACAGCGGCTTCGTCTATTGCGTAAGCGGCCAGGTGGACACCTTCAATCCGCAAAAAGCGGGCAGCGGCCTGATCGTGGATACCCTGGCCGCGCAGCTTTACGACCGTCTGCTTGATGTTGATCCGTACACCTACCGTCTGGTGCCTGAGCTTGCGGAAAGCTGGGAAGTGCTGGATAACGGCGCAACCTACCGTTTTCATCTGCGCGATGACGTCGCATTTCAACGCACGCCGTGGTTTACCCCCACGCGCAAGCTGAACGCAGATGACGTGGTCTTTACCTTCCAGCGCATCTTTAACCGCAACCACCCGTGGCATAACGTTAACGGCAGCAACTTCCCCTATTTCGACAGCCTGCAGTTTGCCGACACCGTCAAGAGCGTGCGCAAGCTGGACAACCGCACGGTTGAATTTACGCTGACGCGCCCGGATGCCTCCTTCCTCTGGCACCTGGCGACCCACTATGCGTCAGTCATGTCCGCTGAATACGCGGCGAACCTGACAAAAAAAGATCGTCAGGAGTTGCTCGATCGTCAGCCGGTTGGCACCGGTCCGTTCCAGCTCGCCGAATACCGCGCCGGGCAATATATTCGTCTGCAGCGTCATGAGCATTTCTGGCGCGGCACTCCGCTGATGCCGCAGGTGGTGGTCGATCTCGGTTCAGGTGGGACAGGACGTCTGTCAAAACTGCTCACCGGGGAGTGCGACGTACTCGCCTGGCCCGCGGCCAGCCAGCTCACCATTTTGCGCGACGATCCGCGCCTGCGCCTGACGTTACGCCCGGGCATGAATATCGCCTATCTGGCCTTTAACACGGATAAGCCGCCGTTGAATAACCCTGCCGTACGTCACGCTCTGGCGCTGGCGATTAACAACCAGCGTTTAATGCAGTCGATCTACTACGGCACGGCGGAAACCGCCGCCTCAATTTTACCGCGCGCCTCGTGGGCCTATGACGGTGAAGCTAAAATTACGGAATACAATCCGGCAAAAGCGCGTGAACAGCTGAAGGCGCTGGGGGCGGAAAACCTCACGCTGCAGCTTTGGGTGCCAACCAGCTCCCAGGCGTGGAACCCGAGCCCGCTCAAGACCGCCGAACTGCTGCAGGCAGATATGGCGCAGGTGGGCGTCAAAGTCATCATCGTACCGGTTGAGGGCCGTTTCCAGGAGGCGCGCCTGATGGACATGAATCATGATTTAACCCTGACCGGCTGGGCGACCGACAGTAACGATCCGGACAGCTTCTTCCGGCCGCTGTTAAGCTGTGCGGCGATAAATTCGCAGACCAACTACGCCCACTGGTGTAACCGGGAGTTTGACGCCGTGCTGCAAAAAGCGCTGGCTTCCCAGCAGCTGGCCTCGCGCATCGACGCCTATGATGAAGCGCAGAAGATCCTTGCCCAGGAACTCCCGGTGCTGCCGCTGGCCTCTTCCCTGCGCCTTCAGGCCTATCGTTATGATATTAAAGGCCTGGTGCTGAGCCCGTTCGGCAACGCCTCGTTCGCCGGCGTGTCGCGTGAAAAAGAACAAGAGGTGAAAAAACCATGATTATTTTTACCTTACGTCGGCTCCTTTTGCTGCTGGTGACGCTCTTTTTCCTGAACTTTGTCGGCTTCAGCCTGAGCTATTTCACGCCCCACGCCCCGCTCCAGGGGTCGTCGCTATGGGATGCCTGGCTGTTCTGGTTTAACGGGCTGCTGCACTGGGATTTCGGCGTGTCCAGCATTAACGGGCAGCTGATTTCCCAGCAGCTGAAAGAGGTGTTCCCGGCCACGATGGAGCTGTGCATTCTGGCCTTCGGTTTTGCCCTGATGGTCGGCATCCCTGTGGGCATGCTGGCCGGGATCTATCGCAATAAATGGCAGGATAAGTTTATCAGCGCCCTCGCCCTGTTCGGCTTCTCCATCCCGGTTTTCTGGCTGGCGCTGCTGCTAACGCTGTTCTTCTCGCTGACGATGGGCTGGCTGCCGGTTTCGGGTCGTTTTGACCTGCTCTATACGGTTAAAACGGTGACGGGCTTTGCCATCATTGACGCGTGGCTGTCCGATTCGGTGTGGCGCCATGAAATGATCGTCAGCGCCCTGCGCCATATGGTATTGCCGGTGCTGACGCTGGCGGTTGCGCCAACCACCGAAGTGATCCGCCTGATGCGCCTGAGCACCATTGAGGTATTTGACCAGAACTACGTCAAAGCCGCGGCCACGCGCGGGCTGTCGCGCCTGACCATCCTGCGCCGCAACGTCCTGCACAACGCGCTGCCGCCGGTAATTCCGCGTCTGGGATTACAGTTTTCCACCATGCTGACGCTGGCCATGATCACCGAGATGGTCTTTAGCTGGCCGGGCCTGGGGCGATGGCTGATTAACGCCATCCGCCAGCAGGACTACGCCGCTATTTCTGCCGGCGTGATGGTGATTGGTTCGCTGGTGATTATTGTTAACGTGTTGTCCGATATTCTGGGTGCCATGGCTAACCCATTGAAGCATAAGGAATGGTATGCCTTACGATAGCGTATACAGTGAAAAGCGCACGCCCGGCGTGCTGCGTACCGTGTGGCGTAAGTTCTATGGTGACACCACGGCAATGATCGGCCTTTACGGCTGCGCCGGCCTGGTGTTGCTGTGCGTCTTTGGCTCGTGGTTTGCGCCGTACGGCATCGACCAGCAGTTCCTTGGCTATCAGCTGCTGCCACCGTCCTGGTCGCGCTACGGTGAAGTCTCTTTCTTCCTGGGAACGGACGACCTCGGACGTGACGTGTTGAGCCGCCTGCTGAGCGGTGCAGCCCCGACGGTGGGCGGCGCATTTGTGGTGACGCTCGCGGCTACGATCTGCGGGCTGGCGCTCGGTATTTTTGCGGGATCCACCCATGGCCTGCGTTCGGCGGTCCTTAACCACATTCTGGATACGCTGCTGTCGATTCCGTCCCTGCTGCTGGCGATCATCGTTGTTGCCTTTGCCGGTCCGCACCTGTCGCACGCCATGTTCGCCGTCTGGCTGGCTATCCTGCCCCGCATCGTGCGCTCGGTTTACAGCATGGTGCATGATGAACTCGAAAAAGAGTACGTCGTTGCCGCGCGTCTGGACGGCGCGACGACCTTCAACATTCTGTGGTTTGCCGTGCTGCCCAACATCGCCGCCGGGCTGGTCACAGAGATCACCCGCGCCCTGTCGATGGCGATCCTGGACATCGCGGCGCTCGGCTTCCTCGATCTCGGTGCACAGCTGCCGTCGCCCGAATGGGGTGCGATGCTCGGCGACGCGCTGGAGTTAATTTACGTGGCGCCGTGGACGGTCATGCTGCCGGGTGCGGCCATTATGGTGAGCGTGCTGCTTATCAACCTGCTGGGCGACGGTATTCGCCGTGCAATTAACGCGGGGGTGCAATAATGCCGCTTCTTGATATTCGCAACCTCACCATCGAATTCAAAACCGGTGAAGGCTGGGTTAAAGCCGTCGATCGCATCAGTATCACCCTCGCGGAGGGTGAAATTCGCGGGCTGGTGGGGGAATCCGGCTCGGGAAAAAGTCTGATTGCCAAAGCTATATGCGGCGTGGCGAAAGACAACTGGCGCGTGACGGCAGACCGTATGCGTTTTGACGATATCGATCTGCTGCGCCTCTCCCCCCGCGAGCGGCGTAAGCTGGTCGGGCATAACGTCTCGATGATTTTCCAGGAGCCGCAGTCCTGTCTCGATCCGTCCGAACGCGTGGGTAAACAGCTCATGCAGAACATTCCCGGCTGGACCTATAAAGGCCGCTGGTGGCAACGCGTTGGCTGGCGCAAGCGCCGCGCCATCGAGCTTTTACACCGCGTCGGGATCAAAGACCACAAAGATGCGATGCGCAGCTTCCCTTATGAGCTGACCGACGGCGAATGTCAGAAAGTGATGATTGCTATCGCGCTGGCAAATCAGCCGCGCTTGCTGATTGCGGATGAGCCCACCAACGCGATGGAACCCACCACGCAGGCGCAAATTTTCCGCCTGCTGTCGCGTCTCAACCAGAATAACAACACCACCATTTTGCTGATCAGCCATGACCTGCAAATGCTCAGCAAATGGGCGGATAAAATTGACGTGATGTACTGCGGACAAACGGTCGAAACCGCGCCGAGTGAAGATCTGATCACCGCGCCGCACCACCCGTATACGCAGGCGCTTATTCGCGCCATTCCAGATTTTGGCAGCGCAATGCCGCATAAGAGTCGCCTGAATACCCTGCCGGGGGCGATTCCGCTGCTGGAATCCCTGCCGATAGGCTGTCGTCTGGGGCCGCGGTGTCCCTATGCTCAGCGTAAATGTATCGAGACGCCACGCCTGACCGGGGCCAAAAATCATTTATACGCCTGTCATTTCCCGCTGAACATGGAGAGAGAGTGAAATGGTCGAAACCTTACTGGAAGTCCGCAACCTGAGTAAGACCTTTCGCTACCGCACTGGGCTGTTTCATCGTCAAACTGTCGACGCGGTGAAGCCGCTGAGCTTTACGCTGCGTGAAAAACAGACCCTGGCGATCATTGGCGAGAACGGTTCCGGGAAATCCACCCTGGCGAAAATGCTCGCTGGCATGGTTGAACCGACTGCAGGCGAAGTGTTGATTGACGATCATCCTCTGACCTTCGGCGACTACTCTTTCCGCAGCCAGCGCATCCGCATGATCTTCCAGGATCCGTCTACCTCTCTTAACCCGCGCCAGCGCATTTCGCAGATCCTCGATTTTCCGCTGCGTCTGAACACCGACCTGGAGCCAGAGGCGCGCCGTAAGCGCGTATTTGAAACCCTGCGTATGGTTGGGCTGTTGCCGGATCACGAAAGCTACTACCCGCATATGCTGGCACCAGGCCAGAAACAGCGTCTGGGTCTGGCGCGTGCGTTGATTTTGCGGCCAAAAGTGATCATTGCGGATGAAGCGCTTGCCTCGCTGGATATGTCGATGCGCTCGCAGCTAATTAACCTGATGCTGGAATTGCAGGAAAAACAGGGGATCTCGTATATCTACGTCACCCAGCATCTGGGAATGATGAAGCACATCAGCGATCAGGTGATGGTCATGCACCAGGGTGAAGTGGTAGAGCGCGGCAGCACCGCGGATGTGATGGCCTCTCCGCTTCATGAACTGACAAAACGGCTGATTGCCGGTCATTTCGGTGAAGCATTAACCGCCGATGCGTGGAGAAAGGACCGCTAAGCGCGACGCTTCACAAAAACTACCCCATTAAATTAAGGATTAAATAGTCTGCGTGCGCTATTTAATCCTTTAATTTTCGTCTCCATCCCTGCTCCATATTTTAAGCAATATCAATCAACAGTTCTTCTCCAGAATATCCGGACATTACGGAGGAGAAGAAATGAACACCGCCACTTACGTTTTAAAATACACAGAGTATCTCATCAGAAAATGCCGCTCATTTTTAATGACGGACCTGCATTTTCATACCGTGAGGCTTAAAAAATCAACCGGGGAAACTCCTGACATTAACTCGCCCACGACGTTGAGTGAAAAAATATGTCATCGTCTGGTCTATGACCATAATAACTTCTACACGATGCTTGCGGATAAACTCGCCGTTCGGGCATACGTTTCCTCCAGAACAACGCGCGTGAAAACGGTGCCATTAATTGGCGTTTATACCCGGCCGTCGCAGATTGATTTTTCAATTCTTCCTGACAAATTCGTCCTTAAGTGCAACCATGACAGCGGCAGCACAATAATATGTACAAACAAAGCGCAATTTAATGAAAAAGAAGCGTGTAAAAAGCTGAGCCTCGCGTTAAAGAAAAATCTTTACTACACCACGCGCGAATGGCAGTACAAAAACATTACGCCGAGCATACTTTGCGAGCCGTTTGTCGATCTCTTCGACGATGCTGACAGAAACACGACACCCGAAATGCTGAGGATCCACTGTTTTCATGGCGTTGCCCACTATGTAGAAGCAGATTTTACGGATGATAACGGCAAAGGGTTTATCAACGTTTATGACAGGCAGTGGAACTTACAACCCTTCCGGATGGAATATCCGAATACTTCAGCAACGCCTGGCGAACCGCTCTTGTTCCGTCAGGCACTGTTGGCCTCCCAGGAGCTGGCGGATGGAATTGACTACTGCCGCGTTGACCTTATGCTAAAAAAAGATGAAATCTATTTCAGCGAAATAACCTTAAGCCCAAGACGCGGTAAACTGACGATTACCCCGCAGGAATGGGATGCTAAGTTAGGAAAAATATGGCATTTATCGCCGGCAGGCAGATTTGACCTGCCGCTGAAGCTCACGAGTCGGGCCAGGTGAGCTTAAATATCGAGTGGTTTTGCGTCGATAAGGTATAGGAAACATCGCCACCATGAGCCAGCATGATGGCTTTTACCACCGACAAGCCCAAGCCACAGCCTTCCGGGTTCACATGTCTGGCGCCATTATCGCGCTGAAAGGGCTGAAACAGGAAATCATGAAACTCTCTGGGGATGCCCGGTCCCCCGTCCTGAATAAGGATATAATTGCCTTTATCAGAAACGCCATTTTTCACGATGAGCGTGCGCGAGGTTGAATAGTGTAAGGCATTATCAAATAAAACGGTCAGACACTGATTGATGCGTAATGGATCGAATACGCACTGCTGCTCCCTCAGGTCTGTATTGACGGTAAACGCCTTACGGCTGAACTCGGGCATGAACGTATCGAGTGCGTTCTGTATTGTCCCTTTTAGATCCGTTCTTGACTGGCATAACGTGTATCCCGCCCCGCCATTCGAACTGACAACCCGGAGATCTTCAATCAGGCGGGTTAACCCTTCCGTCTGTTTGAGAAGATTATTAAACAGCACCGGATCCGGGGTAAAAACGCCGTCAACCAACCCCTGAAGCCGTCCGCGTAAGATCGTGACCGGTGTTCTCAGCTCATGCGCGATAGCGGCATTCCAGGATTTCCTCTGAATATCCAGCGTCTGCAATTTTTCCGCCATTTCATTGAAATCCGTCACCAGGTGATTGATCTCACCCAGCCGGGAACTGGCGCAAAATGCCCTGGCGTCCAGATCGCCCTGAGAAATCTTTTTCAGGCTGGACGCTACCGCGTTTAGCGGGGTGAGTATCCGCGATGAAAGTTTGACCGTGAAAAAGAGGGCAATAATCATACTGATCGTAGTCGCGGTCCCAATCCATGCCCAGTCCCACATCGTCATCTGCTCGTCATCGCCCGCAGCAGGGCCGCCCGGGAGGTGATCCAGAATAAAGGAGTAAAAAAACCAGGAGCCGAGTATGGCGATGGCAATGATCGTAAACGTCAGCAACAGCATATACGTTAAGATCTGACGACTCAGGACAGACTCTTTGTTCATTTCTTTTCCCCAAGCCGGTAACCCATGCCTCTGATGCTCTCGGGAACACCGTATAGGCCGGCCAGCTCCAGTTTTTTACGCAACTTGCTCATGTGGCTATCGACCGTTCTGTCGAGTGTATCCCCTTCCGGCAGACACGCGTTGAGTAGCTCTTCGCGTGAGCAGACCTTTCGCGGATATCTCACCAGGTATGTGAGCAATTTAAATTCGGTCGTCGTTAATACCGGGGAGACAACCTCTGCCCCCACGGTGACTTCCACGTAGAAGTCATCCGGGTAGACCGTAATAAATGGCGTTCTGAGCGGCTGGGAACCCGCCTGCTGAAGCGCGGGTTTTGTCCTGCGCAGCACTGCCTCAACCCGGGCGACGACTTCAGAAGGGTTGAAGGGTTTGATCACGTAATCATCCGCGCCCAGCCTCAGCCCCATGAGCTTATCGACATCCTGATCGAGAGCGGAAACCATAATGACGGGGACAGCGCTTTCCTGACGAAGCGTGGTAAGTACGCTCCAGCCGTCACATACGGGCAGGTGAATGTCCAGCAATATGAGATCCGGTTTATGGAGGCGATTGAGCGCTATGGCCTGTTCGCCCTGCCTGGCTCGGAGCGTTTTCATTCCCGAACGCTCTAAGTAGCTCATCAGTATATCGGCGATTTCGTCTTCATCTTCAACAATAAGGATCAGCGTATTTTTGTGCATTTTATCTCCGTGGGTGAAATCCCTTTGAGCACGCTATCAGATATCTTTAGCACAATAAGACACAGCCTCCGCGAAAAAGTGCCGTGGTCACGAAAATTTCCCGGTTGATTTAAATGCCCGGTTATTTCTCCACACAGCCTACACATTCAGTCAATAAAGACTCGACAATGTCCGCGCATAATCGCTATTGAGGCATAGTCCTTTGTGCATTGCGCGTTGCAAATTACCACTGTTTCTTAAAGATTTTATGAAGTTGGCTGAAATAATGAACATGGAACTTTCTAAATATTTCTCTCCTAAAAAACTGGGTATATATTCCCTGTTCCTGCTGCTGTCGTGGGGATTACTTTATACCTGGCTGGTACTGGTGCACAGAATGGATGAAAAAGTCGCCTCGACGCTGCTCTCTTCACCCATTATCTATGGCTGCATCGCATTATCAGTGGTCTCTCTGATGATCCAAAATAAAGCCGGCGCGTTGACTGAGCTACTCGTCGTCGCCTTCTGGCTGATGATGATTTTTGTCTATCTCATTATTACGTTCACCGTACTGTTAAACGCGATGCCCGATATCGAAGATCTGATCTTTTACTACGAGTGTTATTTGATCATTTTTTTTGGCGGAGCACCGCTGTACCTCATTATGAGAATGATTTGAGCCGCTGCTCCACACGTCCTCCATAAACCGCCCATGTCCGCTAAACAGGAGCGCGGTAGAGTCTCTACCTCACTCTTTCACACAAAAATAACTCACTGAAAAGTCTGACATGACTTACCCATAATGATGAACAGTAATAATAATTTTCGTTCTTCTGAACCTGCAGGTATGATGCGCTCGCTTAAAAAACTCGCGATACGGCACCGGAAAAAACTGGCTGTCACTTTCTTCCTGGTGGTGGCCGAAAACGTGACGTTTTTACTTTATCCCGTTCTGGCTGGCATCGCGATAAATGCCATCCTCGCCGGTGAAACGCTTAACGCCGCGCTGTATGGCCTCATGGTGCTTTGCATGTGGTTCATCGGTGCGGCCAGACGAAGCGTAGACACGCGCACGTTTGCACGCATTTATGCCGGACTCGCGGTTTCCGTCGTCCTGGCACAGCGCAAATACCAGCTTAACCATTCGGCGATCGCCGCCAGGGTAACGCTCTCGCGCGAATATGTGGATTTCTTTGAAATGCACCTTCCCCTGCTTATTACCTCGCTGAGCTCACTTTTTGGTGCCGCAATTATGTTGCTGTTTATTGAATTTTGGGCCGGCGTCATGTGCTTTGCGATTGTATTTATCCTGCTCGGATTTGTCTCAGGATATGCCCGTAAAAATGAATGGTTGTTCATGCGCCTGAATAATCGGCTGGAAAAAGAAGTGGATTATGTCCATAAGGAAGGCACGGCCACGCTTCACCGACATTACTCCACGCTGGCGCGTTTACGTATCGCATTATCTGACCGCGAGGCGTGGGGCTATTTGTGGGTTGGCGTGCTTGTTGCCGCGCTTTTTACGCTGACCATCGTCTGGATGACGCGCTCAACCGGCATCACCGCCGGACATATTTACTCGGTGATGACCTATATGTGGATGTTCGCAACGAGCCTCGATGACGCGCCGCAGCTTCTTGAGAAATTTTCGCAGCTCAGGGATATCGGCAAGCGCGTATCCACTGATGATGAAATTCACGTAACCGGACGTTAATTTAATGCCGCATTTTTTTATTGAACGCCCCGTTTTCGCCTGGGTAGTAGCGCTTTTTATCGTTCTGGCAGGACTCCTGTCTATTCCCCGTTTACCGGTTGCGCAGTATCCGGCGGTAGCACCGCCTGGAATCATTATTTCCGTCAGTTATCCGGGGGCCAGTCCCGATATCATGAACACGTCGGTGGTATCGTTAATCGAGCGCGAAATCTCTGGCGTAGATAATTTGCTCTACTTTGAATCATCCAGTGACACAACCGGTTCGGCATCGATTACCGTCACGTTTAAGCCGGGCACGGACATCAAGCTGGCGCAGATGGATCTGCAAAATCAGATTAAGATCGTCGAGCCTCGTCTACCTCAGGCGGTAAGGCAAAACGGGATTAACGTCGAGGCCGCTAACTCTGGCTTTTTAATGATGGTGGGGCTTAAGTCCGCGACGGGTCAATTTGAGGAAGCCGATTTAAGCGACTATTTTGCCAGAAACGTCAGTGACGAGCTTCGTCGCGTGCCCGGCGTAGGGAAAGTTCAGCTGTTTGGCGGCGAAAAAGCGCTGCGCATCTGGTTGGATCCCATGAAGCTCCACGGCTACGGGCTTTCGGTAAGCGATGTTCTTACCGCCGTTGGCCAGCAAAATGCCCTGGTTTCGCCCGGCAAAACGGGAGATGAGCCCGCCGCTGCAGGACAAGGGGTGACGTATCCCATCACAGTGAAGGGACAGCTCTCCTCGGTAGAGGCGTTCAGGAATATCACCCTGAAATCTGACTCATCCGGCGCCCGCCTGAAACTGTCCGACATTGCGCGGATTGAATCTGGTCTGCAAAGCTACGCTTTTGGTATCCGCGAAAATGGCGTGCCCACAACGGCGGCGGCAATCCAGCTCTCGCCTGGCGCCAACGCAATGAGTACGGCTTCCGGCGTACGGGCTCGCATCGACGAACTTTCCCGGGTGTTACCCGAAGGAATGGCGTTTACGATCCCCTTCGATACCGCGCCGTTTGTGAAACTTTCTATCATGAAGGTTGTTCAGACATTTGTGGAAGCGATGGTCCTGGTCTTCCTGGTTATGCTGCTGTTTCTGCACAAGATACGCTGTACGCTTATCCCGGCGATTGTTGCTCCCGTCGCCCTTCCTGGCACCTTCACCGTGATGCTGTTGAGCGGCTACTCCATCAATATTCTGACGATGTTCGGCATGGTGCTGGCGATAGGGATTATCGTTGATGATGCCATTGTGGTCGTAGAAAACGTCGAACGTCTGATGGAGGAAAAAAGCCTGTCCCCGCGTGACGCCACGCGGCAAGCCATGCAGGAAATCACCCCGGCGATTATTGGCATCACGCTGGTGCTGACCGCCGTCTTTATCCCCATGGGGTTTGCTGAAGGATCCGTCGGGATTATCTACCGAC
Source organism: Enterobacter sp. QK-SA4 (assembly GCF_056856775.1). Lineage (NCBI taxonomy): Bacteria > Pseudomonadati > Pseudomonadota > Gammaproteobacteria > Enterobacterales > Enterobacteriaceae > Enterobacter > Enterobacter sp. QK-SA4. The sequence continues at coordinate 2,104,119 of NZ_JBXFXH010000007.1, read as the reverse complement.
AATTTTGTATTTCCATGGCGGTCTCCATACTGCTGTCCGCGTTTCTTGCCCTGACGCTGACGCCTGCCCTGTGCGCAACGTTACTCAAGCCGCATAAGGCAGGAAAGAGCGGAGGCGGAAGGTTCGCGGTCGGGTTTAACGTGCGCTTTCGTTCGCTCACCGCCTGTTACGAAGCCGGGCTGGGTGCCGTTCTGAAGCGAACCGGGCGTATGCTGCTCCTGTACGCTGCGCTTTGTGCAGCGCTGTTTCTGGGATTGTCTTCGCTACCGTCGTCTTTTCTGCCGGACGAAGATCAGGGCTACTTTATGTCCTCAATCCAGCTGCCTTCTGATGCCACGATGCAGCGCACCCTCAACGTGGTTAAAAAATTTGAAGAGGAAATTGCGGCCCGGCCGGATATTGAAAGCAACATTATGATCCTGGGCTTTGGATTTTCAGGTTCAGGGCCAAACTCGGCTATGGCCTTCACCACGCTGAAGGACTGGAAAGATCGGCAGGGCTCGACGGCCCAGGGGGAAGCCGACCGGATACAGGCCAGCATGGCAAACGTCTCTGATGCCGTCACGATGAGCCTGCTCCCGCCGGCCATTTCGGATATGGGCACCTCGTCGGGCTTCACCTGGTACGTGCAGGACAGAGCGGGACTGGGCTACGAGGCGTTAAAGCGCGCTGCCGACGCGCTGGTCCTGCAGGCCAACCAGCGCCCTGAACTGAGTGACGTGTATATAGACGGTCTGCCGGAAGGAACAAACCTTGCGCTCCAGGTGGACAGAGAAAAGGCGGAAGCAATGGGCGTCTCGTTTGATGAAATCAACCAGACGCTCTCCGTCACCCTGGGCTCAAATTACGTTAATGACTATACGAACAACGGCCGCGTTCAGCAGGTGATTATTCAGGGCGATGCGCCCTACCGAATGCAGCCTGAGCAGATACTGACATTATCAGTGAAAAACCGGATGGGGCAGATGGTGCAGGTATCAACGTTTGCCACGCTTTCCTGGCACGTTGCGCCGCAGCAGTTGACGCGTTATCAGGGATATTCGGCTATTCGCATTACCGGAAATGCGGCGCCGGGAGAGTCCAGCGGCACCGCAATGAAGGTTATGGAGAGTTTGTCCAGAGATTTACCTCAGGGCATGGCGGGCGAGTGGGCAGGGAGCTCATTGCAGGAGAGAAAATCGGAATCTCAGCTTCCGGGCCTTATCGTCCTGTCGATACTGGTCGTGTTTATGGTGCTGGCCGCCCTGTATGAGAGCTGGTCTATTCCATTTGCGGTCATGCTGGTCGTTCCGCTGGGCCTTATCGGCGCGGTGATAGCGGTGTCCGTTGCCGACATGACGAATGACGTTTTCTTCAAGGTCGGCCTGATTACGCTTATCGGCCTGTCGGCCAAAAACGCCATTCTGATTGTTGAATTTGCGAGGCAGCTCCATCGCCAGGGGCAGCCCCTGCTGGCGGCAACCATTCATGCCGCCGGCCAGCGCCTGCGCCCTATTCTGATGACGTCGTTAGCCTTCACCTTAGGGGTTGTTCCGTTGATGCTGGCCAATGGTGCGAGCGACAGTACGCAGCATGCCATCGGTACCGGCGTATTTGGCGGGATGATTAGCGGTACGCTTCTCGCCATTTTCTTCGTACCGGTTTTCTTTATCGTCATCGCGCGCTTCATCGACAACCTCAGGAAAGCGTGAATACCCTTGCGGGATCGCGCTTCCTCGCTGGTTGGATGAGGCGAAGCTGTTGCCGGGTGATATACTGGACGAATGCTGAAATTTTGAGCCCCCGCGAGTCCGCGGCGCATTCTTCGGAGCAAGCGTCTTCGGAGAACAGCGAGAAATATCGTGACACAAGGGGCTGTGAGTGGGCTATAATTTCGAGCTAATTTCGAATGATTTTGAAATACTGCCTGTAACGCTATGAATTACAAGGCAAAATTAGCAATGAATATAAGGATTAAAGCTATGGGTTTTCTTTCCGGTAAGCGCATTCTGGTGACTGGCGTTGCCAGCAAACTGTCCATCGCATACGGCATCGCACAGGCAATGCATCGCGAAGGCGCTGAGCTGGCGTTCACCTACCAGAACGACAAGCTGAAAGGCCGTGTTGAAGAGTTTGCCGCGCAGCTGGGTTCCAGCATCGTTCTGGAATGTGACGTTGCACAAGACGAAAGCATCGACGGCATGTTTGCTGAACTGGCAAAAGCATGGCCGAAATTCGACGGTTTCGTTCACTCCATTGGCTTCGCTCCTGGCGACCAGCTGGACGGCGACTACGTGAACGCGGTTACCCGTGATGGCTTCAAAATCGCTCACGACATCAGCTCCTACAGCTTCGTTGCGATGGCGAAATCCTGCCGCGCGATGCTGAACCCGGGCGCAGCCCTGCTGACTCTGTCCTACCTGGGCGCTGAGCGTGCTATCCCTAACTACAACGTTATGGGCCTGGCGAAAGCCTCTCTGGAAGCCAACGTACGCTACATGGCGAACGCAATGGGTCCTGAAGGCGTGCGCGTTAACGCCATCTCTGCAGGTCCTATCCGCACCCTGGCAGCTTCCGGTATTAAAGATTTCCGTAAAATGCTGGCACACTGCGAAGCGGTTACCCCGATTCGTCGTACCGTTACCATTGAAGATGTGGGTAACTCTGCAGCATTCCTGTGCTCTGACCTTTCCGCTGGTATCTCCGGCGAAGTAGTTCACGTTGACGGCGGCTTCAACATCGCTGCAATGAACGAGCTGGAAATTAAATAAGCTGTGACTCTCTTCCCGCACGGGAAGAGAGTTTCTCCCCCGCACCGCCCCTTCGTTATTCCGTTCTGCTATTTGTTATCACCTAACAATATTTTTCCCTTTATCTGCCTTACGCCAGGATATTGATCGCCATTTTGAGATCAAGGAACGCACATGGAACAACGCCGTTTTTCCGGCAAAGGCCACTGGTATCACGAGACCCAGTCGAACCACGCGCAGACAGATGTTCTGCCTCTGGTGCCCGAAGCCGCTAACGTCGACGATCGTTTTTTGCTCGATTTAGCCCTGCCTGATGAGATTGTCGCCGCCTGTTCTGGCTGGCTTACCCCTGCCAGAGCCTTGTGCCACCAGCTGTTTCCGCTCTCGATTCCCGTGAACCGCCTGCATACGCTCAGCGCCTACGATCGGCTCAGCACCGCGCTAACGGTCGCCCAGGCCTGTGGCGTTCAGCGGCTTTGTAACCATTACGCCGCCCTCCTCGCCCCGCTTCCCGGCCCGGACTCCTCGCGTGAAAGCAACCGACGTCTGGCGCAAATTACGCAGTATGCCCGCCAGCTCGCCAGCTCCCCTGATGTCATTGATGATAAAGCGCAGAACCAGCTTGATGAGGTTGGCCTGTCAATATATGACATTGTGGTGATTAACCAGATTATCGGTTTTATTGGTTTTCAGGCGCGCGTGGTCGCGGTTTTTCAGGCGTTGTTAGGACACCCCGTTCGCTGGTTGCCAGGCCATCATATTCAGCCGCACACGCTGCCCGCGAGCCACGCCGCCTGGGTGCCGCTGTTGCCCGTCGTCGAGCTGCGCTATGCGAGTGCGCATCAGCTTGAGTCGCTGTCCCGCTGGCAGGCAGAACCCGCGCTGGAGGCACTGACGCCGGTCCTTTGCCACGAGCCGTCGCTGCTCGACCTGACCGGAGAAATCCTGTTAAACACCCGCGAAGCGATCCCGCTGACGTCCCCCGCACTTTCGGCGGCGGTCGAACTGCTGACGCGCTCTCCGGACCGCTTCAGCGCCGCGCAGTTTACCCCTCTCACGGATCAAGGACTCCCCGGTGAACATGCCATCATGCTGCTTACCCGGAGCGCGTTTGATGGCTGGCTCAATCGTTTGAAAGTCGCGTTTGGTAAAGAGGAATAACCATACTAATTACCCAAAGAGCGCTTGCTGAGACAGTGAGAATCGCGTAAAACTGTCAGCCGCTCAATGGCTACGAAAATAGAACATTATGTTTCAGGACAACCCGCTGCTAGCGCAGCTTAAACAGCAACTGCATTCCCAGACGCCGCGTGCAGAAGGGGTCGTAAAAGCCACGGAAAAGGGCTTTGGCTTCCTTGAGGTTGACGCGCAGAAAAGCTACTTCATTCCGCCTCCGCAGATGAAGAAAGTGATGCATGGCGATCGCGTCATGGCCGTCATTCATACCGAGAAGGACCGCGAGTCTGCCGAGCCGGAAGAACTGATCGAACCGTTCCTGACCCGTTTTGTGGGTAAGGTGCAGAGAAAAGACGATCGTCTTGCTATCGTGCCGGATCATCCCCTGCTGAAAGATGCCATTCCCTGCCGCGCCGCCCGTGGCGTTGAGCATGATTTTAAAGAAGGTGACTGGGCCGTAGCAGAAATGCGCCGTCATCCCCTGAAAGGCGATCGCGGTTTTTATGCTGAGCTTACCCAGTTCATCACCTTTGGCGCCGACCATTTCGTACCATGGTGGGTCACGCTGGCACGCCATAATCTTGAAAAAGAAGCGCCGAACGGCGTAGCGACCGAGATGCAGGACGAAGGTTTGACGCGCCGCGATCTCACCGCGCTGGAGTTTGTCACCATCGACAGCGCCAGCACGGAAGATATGGATGACGCGCTGTACGCTGAAGAAGGCGCCGATGGCAAACTCCATCTGACCGTCGCCATTGCCGATCCAACCGCCTGGATTGCCGAAGGCAGCAAGCTGGATGACGCCGCGAAAATCCGTGCGTTCACCAACTACCTGCCGGGCTTCAACATTCCGATGCTGCCGCGCGAATTGTCAGACGATCTCTGCTCGCTGCGTCCAAATGAAGTGCGCCCGGTCCTTGCCTGCCGCATGACGATCGCCGCAGATGGCGCGATTGAAGACGATATCGAGTTCTTTGCCGCCACCATCGAATCGAAAGCCAAGCTGGCCTACGATAACGTCTCCGACTGGCTTGAAAATACCGGTAGCTGGAAACCTGAATCGGACGCCATTGCCGCGCAAATCCGTCTGCTGCATCGCATCTGCCTCAACCGCGGCGAATGGCGTAAAACCCATGCGCTGGTGTTCAAAGACCGCCCGGACTATCGCTTTGTTCTGGGCGAGAAAGGCGAAGTGCTGGACATCGTGGCCGAACCGCGACGCATTGCGAACCGCATCGTTGAAGAGGCGATGATTTCCGCCAACATCTGCGCCGCACGCGTGCTGCGCGACAAGCTGGGCTTTGGCATTTACAACGTCCACACCGGTTTTGATCCGGCGAATACCGAAGCGCTGGCGGCCCTGCTGAAGACTCACGATGTGCACGTTGATCCGGAAGAAGTGCTGACGCTGCCGGGCTTCTGCAAGCTTCGCCAAGAACTGGACGCGCAGCCGTCGGGTTTCCTGGACAGCCGCATTCGTCGCTTCCAGTCCTTCGCGGAAATCAGCACCGAGCCTGGCCCGCACTTTGGCCTTGGCCTCGAAGCTTACGCCACCTGGACATCGCCGATCCGTAAGTATGGCGATATGGTTAACCACCGTCTGCTGAAAGCGATTATCAAAGGTGAAACCATTGCTCGTCCTCAGGAGGACACCACGCTGCAGATGGCCGATCGCCGCCGCCTGAACCGCATGGCGGAACGTGACGTTGGAGACTGGCTGTACGCACGCTTCCTGCAGGATAAAGCCGGTACGGATACCCGTTTCGCCGCAGAGATCATTGATATCAGCCGCGGAGGTATGCGCGTCCGCCTGGTCGATAACGGTGCTGTCGCGTTTATTCCTGCGCCGTTCCTGCATGCGGTTCGTGACGAAATGGTCTGTAGCCAGGAAAACGGTACCGTGCAAATTAAAGGTGAAACAGTTTACAAAGTCACCGACGTGATTGACGTTACTATCGCCGAAGTTCGCATGGAAACCCGCAGTATTATCGCGCGCCCTGTCGCCTGATAACCGGTTCAATTGTCGGCCATTTCCTTTCCGGAAGGGCCGACAATTTTTCTTTTTATCCCCGCCACAAAATCATTATTTTTCCTTACTATTTTCAGTATCCCTTCGCCCAAAATGGCCATAATTATCTACAGTAAAAGAGTGTTGTTATATTCGGTTACGTGAATTTCTATACGCTCAGTATCCTTTTTCACCTGGCTCGTTTTATTATAAGAAAGCAGGGAAAAACAACAGGTTCACTTCGGTTTTGCCGCTGTTTCTCAACGGAAAAGTCGACAGCAAATGAATAATTTGTGCGCTAATGAACAGCTGCGGGAGAAAACATGATGGACGATCTGGAGCAGAATTTGCTGTTTCGCTACATGGGGACTCATAGCCCGTGGTGGCGCCTGTCAGCTGACAGCAACGCTCTGCACCTTTCCACCAGCGAAAATGCCGATGTCACTCAGGTCGTGGCGCTGGACGATGAACAGGCCGATCTCATCCGTCATTTAACCGTTATTACCTCCAGCATTTCCATGTCGCTCTCCCTGTACGGGGAAGATGTCCCGGTTCATCTTGTGGGCCGTAAAATTACCCGCAACGAGTGGGCAGGCACCGCTTCCGCCTGGAATGATACGCCCTCCGTGGCGCGCGATCTGGCTCAGGGGCTCTCTTTTGCGGAACAGGTTGTCTCCGAGGCCAACTCCGTCATTGTTATCCTCGATCAGCACGGCAATATTCAGCGTTTTAACCGGCTTAGCGAAGAGTACACCGGCCTGAAAGAGCAAGAAGTCATTGGTCAGAACGTATTTAAGCTGTTTATGAGCCGCAGCGAAGCGGCAGCCTCAAAGCGCAATATTACCGGTTTTTTTCGCAACGGCAGCTCCTACGAAGTCGAACGCTGGATCAAAACGCGTAAAGGGCAGCGGCTGTTTCTGTTCAGAAACAAATTCGTTCACAGCGGCAGCGGTAAAAATGAAATTTTCCTCATCTGTTCCGGGACAGATATTACCGAGGAGCGCCGCGCTCAGGAGCGGCTGCGCGTGCTGGCCAATACCGATACCATCACAGGCCTGCCAAACCGCAATGCGATCCACGATCTCATTTCTGACGCCATCGACAACCGCGGCGACACGCAGGTGGGCGTGGTGTATCTCGATCTGGATAACTTTAAAAAAGTCAACGACGCTTACGGGCATATGTTTGGCGACCAGCTGTTGCAGGCTGTCGCCCTCGCCATTTTGAGTTGTCTGGATGAAGAACAGGTGCTGGCGCGACTTGGCGGTGATGAGTTTATCGTCATGGCCACCAATACCTCTCAGGGCTCTCTGGAGGCGATGGCATCGCGCATTTTAACCCGCCTGCGCCAGCCGTTCCGCATTGGTCTGATTGAGGTTTATACCGGCTGCTCTCTGGGTATCGCCCTCGCCCCGCAGCATGGGAACGACCGGGAAAGCGTCATTCGTAACGCCGATACCGCCATGTACACCGCCAAAGAGAACGGCCGGGGCAAGTTCTGCGTCTTCTCGCCCGAGATGAACCAGCGCGTATTTGAGTATCTCTGGCTGGATACCAACCTGCGTAAGGCCCTCGATAACGATCAGCTTTTGATCCACTATCAGCCGAAAATAACCTGGCGCGGAGAAGTCAGAAGCCTTGAAGCGCTGGTCCGCTGGCAATCACCAGAACGCGGCTTGATCCCGCCGCTGGAGTTTATCTCTTATGCCGAGGAGTCGGGGTTGATTGTGCCGCTGGGCCGCTGGGTGATGCTCGATGTGGTTCGCCAGGTGGCGAAATGGCGTGATAAGGGAATAAACCTGCGCGTGGCGGTGAACGTCTCTGCGCGACAGCTGGCAGACCAGACTATCTTCAGCGACTTAAAGCAGGCGCTGAAGGATCTGAATTTTGAATACTGCCCTATCGACGTCGAATTAACCGAAAGCTGTCTTATCGAGAACGAAGAACTGGCGCTGTCCGTTATCCAGCAGTTCAGCCGGCTCGGGGCGCAAATTCATCTGGATGATTTTGGCACCGGTTACTCTTCTCTTTCGCAGCTCGCCCGCTTCCCGATCGACGCCATTAAACTCGATCAATCTTTCGTCAGGGATATTCATAAGCAGTCTATTTCCCAGTCACTGGTGCGCGCTATCGTCGCGGTGGCGCAGGCGTTAAATCTGCAGGTGATTGCCGAGGGTGTGGAAAATGCAAAAGAAGACGCCTTTCTGACCAAGAACGGCGTCAACGAACGGCAGGGTTTTCTGTTTGCTAAGCCGATGCCCGCTGCCGCATTCGAGCGATGGCTAAAACGATATCAAGCGCGAAATCAACGTTAACTGGCTTTACGCAGGCCCGCCGCGTGATGGCGGTTTTGCAGCGTGACCAGACGCTCCATGTAGGTGATATCTTTCGGCTCCAGGCAGAAAGCGGCATCAACCCAATCTTCCGTGATGTCCATCAGTTCACTGCGGGGCAATTGCAGAACGCGCGTACGGGCGCGCAGCATCGCCCTTACGCCATTCAGTTTTGGCCGCAGCGTATCGATGAAGGTTCGGGTAGAGACATAGCTTTGTCCCGGTTCAAACAGGACATCCACCAGCCCGTGCTGTTCGTACCATTCAGCCGTATGGGATTCCCCTTTGTAGATGAGTTCCTCCGCCAGCTTCATGCCTGCACGGCGTGCAACCAGGGAATATCCTCCCATACCCGGAAACAGGTTGAAGGCAATTTCAGGGAAACCTAAACGGGCATCGCGCTGAGCCAGGACGAAATGGTGCGCCAGAGCGGCCTCAAACCCGCCCCCTAACGCACTGCCTTCGACCATTGCCAGAGTGATGGCTCCCGTATCAAACCCTCGCGAGGCCGCATGGACGCAATCAACGCAGGCGCGAGCGTACGCCCGTAACGCTTCCCGACGTCCGTTCTGAATGCACTCGACGAAGAACTGTAAATCACCGCCCGTATTGTACATCTCGGGAACCAGCGATCCGGTTACCCAAAAATCAACCGCAAACCCGGACTGGCGAACCAGCCATGAAAAGTTCATGATCTCCTCTATTAACGCATGGTTAAAGCAAGGACGTGGCTGAGCCCGCAGCATCATCCAGACCGTGTGACGCTCCGCCTCGTAATACCCTGACAGCTGCGTGAACCGTTCAGTATCGGTAAACAGTGTGCAGGTAGGCTGATTGATAACTGTCATAGTCTAATTCCTCTTATAAAAAAGCGCCTTGCGCGCAGTTTTAGACTAATCCACTCATTAAGCCTGCTGCATGAGGGGGAATAAATTTATCACTTACGTTTATGTAATTTAGTTATTGCATTTTTTCCCTTCTCTTTTGATCCTATTTTCTGCATCATTGAAAATATTAACTTTTCGCGCCTGGGGTGAGATTATGTCGACTATTGACGCACAAGCTGTAGCACAACGAATTGATACCGTGCTGGATATCCTGGTGGCGGGCGATTATCACTCTGCTATCCGTAATCTCGAGATCCTGAAGTCTGAACTTCTTGCTCAGAATGGTGCCGACAATGCGCCAGAAAACGGACAGCCAAAAGCGCCGTGGGAAGTTTAATCCCACCGTCTCCGACCTCGTTTCGCTTTATTAAATGGATGCTATGAATTCCCGACAACAACTCATTTTGCAGATGGTCATCGATCAGGGACGCGTAAGCGTAGTCGATCTCGCTAAAACCACTGGCGTGTCTGAAGTCACCATTCGTCAGGATCTTAATCTGCTGGAAAAACAGAGCTACCTGCGTCGCGCGCACGGATATGCTGTCCCGCTGGACAGCGATGACGTTGAGACGCGCATGATGAATAACTACGCGCTCAAACGTGAACTGGCGGAATTTGCCGCGTCCCTGGTGAACAACGGCGAGACCGTTTTTATTGAAAACGGCAGCAGTAATGCCCTGCTGGCGCGCACGCTTGCCGATCAAAAAGACGTTACCATCATCACCGTCAGCAGCTATATCGCGCATTTGCTCAAAGAGACGCGCTGCGAGGTGATTCTGCTGGGCGGTATTTACCAGAAAAAAAGTGAAAGCATGGTTGGCCCGCTGACCCGTCAGTATGTTCAGCAGGTTCATTTCAGCAAGGCCTTTATCGGGATTGACGGCTGGCAGCCTGAGACAGGTTTTACCGGCCGGGATATGATGCGCTCTGACGTCGTGAATGCCGTGCTGGAAAAAGAGTGTGAAGCCATTGTATTGACCGACAGCTCTAAATTTGGCGCCGTTCACCCTTATACGATGGGCCCGGTTTCACGCTTTAGCCGCGTGATTACCGATGAACGGTTGAGCGACGCGCACCGTAATAAACTGGAAGATGACGGGCTGATCGTCAATATTATTAAAATGACCGCCTGAGTTCCCTCCGCGCCCGAATTTCGGGCGCATACGCCCTTCTTTCTCTGAGATGATTCCTGGTACTTCTTTAAGAGTTTTTACCTGTTTAACCTGCATTAAAGTCGTAAAATTAATGTTAGCGATATAACAGGAAGTGACTATCACCTGCGTGATTACGTAACGCCTGCGCGACCAGCTTTCACGGAGAACAGAATTAAGTATTCGATTCGTCTATACTTAACGTGTACATCTTTCCGTGAATCGATAATTCAGGAGAAAGTATTATGACCTTAACCAGCAAAAAATTAGCCGCCGCTGTTCTGGCAATCACTGTAGCAATGTCCCTGAGCGCGTGCTCTAACTGGTCTAAACGTGACCGTAACACCGCTATTGGTGCCGGTGCCGGTGCTCTCGGTGGTGCAGTATTAACGGATGGTAGTACGCTGGGTACATTAGGTGGCGCTGCTGTCGGTGGTATTATCGGTCACCAGGTTGGCAAATAATTATTATCTAAGCCTTCCCCGGTATTGCGATATTTGAACGCATTTCAGGTCTGACATACGCACGTATATAACACGAGCCACGGCATTTGCCGTGGCTCATTTATTTTAACCGCCTGCCAGTTTGACTTTCATCCCTTTGGCTTCCAGCAGAGATTTTATTAAATCGCGCTTATCTCCCTGGATTTCAATAATGCCGTCTTTCACGGCGCCGCCGCAACCACATTTCTTTTTCAACTCGGCCGCCAGCTTTGCCAGTTCAGCATCATCCAGGTCAATGCCGGAGATAAGGCAAACCCCTTTCCCTTTTCGTCCACTGGTCTGGCGCTGGATCCGAACGATGCCGTCCCCCTTCGGACGTTCCACTTTCGCTTTCGGCTCGTCTATACGCCCGATGTCGGTTGAATAGACCAGACGGCTGTTGGAATCGGTCATTACGCCCCCTTTTTCAGTGATGCGTTGATAGCCTTAAGCGTCTCAGCCGGGTTGGCAGACTGCGTTACCGGACGCCCGATGACCATGTAGTCAACGCCAGCAGCCAGCGCCTGCTCAGGCGTCATAATACGGCGCTGATCGCCCACTTCGCTGCCTGCAGGACGGATACCCGGCGTAACCAGTTTAAAATCCTGGCCCAGCGCTGATTTGAAACGTACCGCTTCCTGCGCGGAGCAGACGACGCCATCCAGGCCGCAATGCTGCGTCAGACGTGCGAGACGTTCGGCATGCTCGGCGGGTGACAACGTCACGCCCAGGTCGCGTAGATCGTTTTCGTCCATACTGGTCAGAACGGTGACCGCAATCAGCAACGGTGCATCTTTACCGAACGGCAGGAGCGCCTCACGGGCGGCCGTCATCATTCTTGCCCCACCCGATGCATGGACGTTGACCATCCATACGCCCAGCTCTGCGGCTGCGGCAACGGCGTGCGCCGTGGTATTCGGGATATCATGGAATTTCAGATCGAGGAAAACGTCAAAGCCGCGCTGCTGCAGATCGCGAACGATTTGCGGTCCAAACAGCGTGAACATCTCTTTGCCAACTTTCAGACGGCAGTCGCGAGGGTCGATGCCGTCGACAAACGCCAGTGCAGCGTCACGCTTATTGTAATCAAGCGCAACAACAACAGGAGAATCCGTAATTACGCGGGAAGTGGAGGATGTAACAGACGTCATGACCAGCCCTTTTCGTCTATGGGCGCGCAGCGGCGCGGAACAGATAAACGGCCAGCATTCTACCTGCCGACGTCGCAAATTGACAGGATCCATTTACGCGCCTGCCAGGCCGACAAACCGCACGGAGTTCAGGATATGGGAAAAACGATCAGTATGTTGTAACTAAAGTGGAGTGTTTTAAAAAAATTACTGCCCGTCCAGACCGCGGATTGGCTTGATGGTGGACCAGGCGCGGCAGGAAGGACAGTGCCAGTAGAGCGTATACGCGGTAAAACCACACTTCTGGCAACGATAGCGCGGCTTGCTGCGCACCTGTTCGCCAACCATGTCGCGCAGCACCATCAGGCTCTCTTTGGCGCGCCCTTCTTCAGCGTCGTTCAGGTGGTAATCCATCAGCTTATGGAACACCCGCATGGTCGGATGGCGCTGCAGCTGACGCGTAATATAAACCTGCGCGGTGTCGCTTCCCTCATACTGCTCAACGACGTCTGAGAGCATCAGTTCAGCGGTGGCACCGGTATTTTCTTCCACGCAGCGACGCAGGAAAGCTACCCACTCTTCCTGCTTGTCCAGCTGTTGATAGCAGGTTTGCAGCATTTCCAGCGTTTCACTGACCAGCTCTTTGTCCTGGTCGATAACCCGCAGCAGGCTTTCAACGGCTTTGGCGTAGTCGCCACTCGCCATAAAGACGCGCCCCATCATGATGGAGATTCGCGCGCTGTTGCGGTCCGCGGCGGCGCCTTTCTTCAGCAGCGCCATGGCTTTATCCATGTCGTCGTTGCCCATCTGCTGAAGAGCAAGCTCACAGTAGAAATGGGCGATCTCAACGCGCTGCTTATCTTTACCCAGCTTCACCAGACGTTCCGCGGTATCAATGGCTTTCTGCCAGTCGCTGGTGGCCTGATAAATCTGCAGGAGCTGCTGCAGCGCGCCGATGCGGAAATCTGTTTCGTCCACCAGCTGCGCGAACATATCTTCTGCGCGATCGTACAACCCTGCGGCCATGTAATCCCGCCCCAGCTGTTGCACCGCAAGGAGACGTTGATCGTAGGTCAGCGAGGCGCTTTCCATCAGGGTCTGGTGAATACGAATGGCACGATCGACCTCGCCGCGCGAGCGGAACAGGTTGCCCAGGGTGAGATGCGCTTCAACCGTCCCCGTATCCTCTTTAAGCATATCGAGGAACAGGTCTACCGCTTTGTCCTGCTGATTGCTCAGGAGGAAGTTCACCCCCGCAACGTAGTCGCGGGAGAGCCGGTTGGCCTCATCCTGTTTTGTTTGTTGCGCACTTCTGCGGCCCATATACCAGCCATAGGCTGCGGCTACAGGCAAAAGCAGAAACAACAACTCCAGCATAGTCGATTATTCCTTCACGACCGGCACACCAGAGTTTTCCGGGATGTCAGACGCAGGGGCAATGTTATTTTCGAGTCGCTTAATTTTACGTTCAGCGCGCGCAAGAGAGACACGGACTTTAAGCCAGAACAGACCGCAAACCAGCCAGCCAATGGCAAATCCGGCAGCAAATAAGACCGCCAGCAGGCTCGAGACGCGATACTCACCCTGAGCCAGCAGATAGTTAAACGTCACCTGCTGATCGTTTTGTGCACCCAACGTGACTGAAATGACAAAAATCGCCAATACCAGTAAGAAAATGAGTAAATATTTCACATTACTTCCCGTTATGTGGTTCAAGCGAATAAAGTGTGTTCAATTCACCGCAATCAGCCTTATAAACTACCATTTTAGCGACGAGCGCGAAACGGAAAAAGTGACGCGCAGGTCATGGATCTATGGGCAAAATGCGGAATATCAACCGTCAGGCGTCTGTCTGGTCCCTTTCGGCAATTTCTTCTTTCTCTTCTGGCGGTGGCGTTAGCGGGCCACAGAATCGTTCAGTGAGCCAGGTCGCCAGCACGATCAGCAGCCATGAGATGAGCGTGGCGACGACCAGGTCGCGCGGCCAGTGCATCCCCAGCAGCAGGCGGCTGCCCATGACTCCCGTCGCCCAGACCAGTAAAATCACGATAGTGATCGTTCGGCGCCTTGGCCAAAGCAGCCCAACCCCCAGCAACGCCCAGCTGGCCGCAAACATGGTGTGACCGGAAGGAAACGCGAACCCGGTCTCTTTCTGCCAGTGTTTACGCAAGAATTTCGGGATATCCTGCTGTTCCGAAAGCTGTTCTTTCACCAGCGCGCCACGATCTTTTCGCTTTAAATTGTAGAACTCATCCACCGGAACATGATGCGTTTTTTCCAGCCAGACGACAAAAGGACGCGGTTCCTGAACGCGATCTTTAACCCAGGACTTTACGCCCTGGCCGACAAGGATAGCGCCCCCGAGGATCGCAAAGAGCATCAGCGCCGCGCGCAAACGAAAGCGCAGGCACCACAGAAACCAGGCGCAGAGGAGTACGTGGGTAATAATCCCCCACGGCTGGGTGACCGTTTCCGTTATCCAGTATAACGTTTTCAGCCACGTGGCATTATGCCCGGGCTGCCACATCCAGCCTGAAAGCCATACGGCCAGAGGCATAATCAGTAAAATGGCCGCACCTGCTGCCGTACGTCTGGCGATTGAAAGCATGTCTTCTCCTTTTTCGCTAACGGTCACAATCATAACTGAAATTAATCATCCTGGTGGATATGTCGGATCGTGCGTTTAACGTTCATATAGCATGGTGCCCATTAGGCGAACCTGCTGAGCTTGTGGCAAAATGAACTGATACAGAAAGCAAAACAGGGCAAAGGCACGAAACGTGTCAGCCTACTCTGGAGAATCACATGCAGCTTAAACGTGTGGCAGAAGCCAAACTGCCAACCCCATGGGGCGATTTCCTGATGGTGGGTTTTGAAGAACTGGCAACCGGACAGGATCATGTCGCGCTGGTTTATGGTGACATTTCAGGGCAGATACCGGTTCTGTCCCGCGTCCATTCAGAGTGTCTTACCGGCGACGCGCTGTTCAGCCTGCGCTGTGATTGTGGTTTCCAGCTGGAAGCCGCCCTGTCTCATATTGCAGAAGAAGGCCGCGGTGTGCTGCTTTATCACCGTCAGGAAGGTCGTAATATTGGTCTGCTGAATAAAATCCGCGCCTACGCGCTTCAGGACCAGGGCTACGATACGGTTGAAGCAAACCATCAGCTTGGCTTTGCCGCTGACGAACGCGACTTCACCTTATGCGCCGATATGTTCAAGCTGCTGGGCGTGGACGAAGTTCGCCTGCTGACCAATAACCCGAAAAAAGTGGAGATCCTGACCGAAGCGGGGATCAACATCGTCGAGCGCGTACCGCTGATTGTCGGCCGTAACCCGAAGAACGCCCACTACCTGGATACCAAAGCCGCCAAAATGGGTCATCTGCTGAAAGAGTAATGCTAAAAAGCCCGGCACGGGTGCCGGGCTCGTTTCATCAATCCAGCATCTTACGAATCACATAATGTAAAATACCGTCGTTCTGGTAATAGGTCAGCTCGGTTGCCGTATCAATACGGCACCGGCAATCCAGCACCTCGATTTTCCCGTCTGCCCGCGTTAACTTCACCGGCACCGTTTTCCCCGGCTGCAGGTTTTGCAGACCGCTAATCTCAATCTGCTCTTCCCCGGTCAGTCCCAGCGTTTTACGCGTCACGCCCTGCGGAAACTCGAGCGGCAGGATCCCCATACCAATCAGATTCGAGCGGTGAATACGTTCGAACGATTCGGCGATGACCACGCGAACGCCAAGCAGACGCGGACCTTTCGCCGCCCAGTCGCGGCTGGAGCCGGAACCGTACTCTTTCCCGGCGATCACCGCCAGCGGCGTACCTTCCTGTTGATATTTGACCGCCGCATCATAAATCGAAACCACTTCCGTCCCCGGCAGATGGCGCGTCATGCCCCCTTCTACGCCCGGGACCATTTCGTTACGAATGCGGATGTTGGCAAAGGTCCCGCGCATCATGACCTCATGGTTGCCGCGACGCGAGCCGTAGGAGTTAAAATCGCGGCGTTCGACGCCCCGGCTCTGCAGATAACGGCCTGCCGGGCTATCGGCTTTGATACTCCCCGCCGGAGAGATATGGTCGGTCGTGACGGAATCCCCCAGCATCGCCAGTATGCGCGCGCCGTGGATATCCTTAAGCGGTGCCGGCTCGGCCAGCATCTCATCAAAGAACGGCGACAGACGAATATAGGTCGAGTCATCCTGCCAGTCGTAGGTATCTGAGCCCACGACGTTGATGGTTTTCCACTCCGGCGTGCCTTCAAAGACCTCCGCATACTCTTTGCGGAACATCTCGGTTGAGACCTTTTCAACGGCCAGCGCGATTTCACGCGAAGATGGCCAGATATCTTTCAGGTAGACAGGGTCATTCTTGCGATCGTGCCCAATCGGATCGGTCGCCAGGTTGATATTCATGTTGCCTGCAAGGGCATACGCCACGACCAGCGGCGGCGAGGCAAGCCAGTTGGTTTTCACCAGCGGGTGAATACGCCCTTCAAAGTTTCGGTTACCGGACAGGACCGCGCCTACCGTCAGGTCGCCCTGCTTAATCGCCGTTTCAATCGGTTCAGGCAGTGGACCGGAGTTACCAATGCAGGTCGTACAGCCGTAGCCCACGAGGTTAAACCCCAGCTCGTCAAGGTACGGCGTCAGTTTGGCCTGCGCCAGGTAATCCGATACCACTTTGGAACCCGGTGCCAGCGAGGCCTTGACCCATGGCTGAGGTTTTAGCCCAAGCTCTACCGCCTTTTTAGCCAACAGACCGGCCGCCATTAATACACTGGGGTTCGAGGTGTTGGTGCAGGAGGTAATGGCCGCAATAACAACCGCGCCATCCGGGAGCTGATACTGATGTCCGTTCAGGACATAGTCGACTGGACGGTGGTCTTTCTGCGCCACGTTCACTTCCAGGGCATTGCTGGCGGCAAAGGCTTTTGGCACGTCACTCAGCGCAACCCGATCCTGTGGACGTTTCGGCCCGGCGAGGCTCGCCTCGACGCTTCCCATATCGAGTTCAAGCGTGCTGGTGAAGACCGGTTCATCGCCCGGGTTTCGCCACATGCCCTGCGCTTTGGTATAGGCCTCCACCAGCGCGACCTGCTCTTCGCTGCGCCCGCTAAGGCGCATGTATTCCAGCGTGACGTCATCGATGGGGAAAAAGCCGCAGGTTGCACCGTATTCAGGCGCCATATTGGCAATGGTGGCACGGTCGGCAAGCGGCAGCGAATCCAGACCATCACCGTAGAATTCTACAAACTTGCCCACCACACCATGCTTACGCAGCATCTGGGTGACGGTGAGCACCAGATCGGTGGCGGTAATGCCTTCAAACAGCTTGCCGGTGAGCTTGAAGCCCACCACGTCAGGGATAAGCATGGACACTGGCTGGCCGAGCATGGCCGCTTCCGCTTCGATACCCCCGACGCCCCAGCCCAGCACGCCCAGACCGTTGATCATGGTGGTATGGGAGTCCGTGCCCACCAGCGTGTCCGGATAGGCGACCCACTCTTTATCCTGCAATTCACTCCAGACGGCTTTACCCAGATATTCAAGGTTCACCTGGTGACAAATACCGGTACCCGGCGGGACCACGCTAAACCGGCTGAACGCCTGCTGCCCCCACTTAAGAAACACGTAGCGCTCGTGGTTGCGTTCCATCTCCAGACGCACGTTCTCGCCAAAGGCGTCGTCATCACCAAAGCGGTCAACGGTTACGGAGTGGTCAATGACGAGGTCAACGGGGGAAAGCGGATTCACTTTTGCCGTATCTCCGCCGAGACGCTTAACGGCCTCGCGCATCGCGGCTAAATCAACGACGGCCGGGACACCGGTAAAGTCCTGCATCAGCACCCTGGCCGGGCGGTAGGCGATTTCTCTGTCGGCATGGGCATTTTCCAGCCACCCTGCCAGCGCCTTGATATCATCGAGGGTGACAGAGTCACCGTCCTGCCAGCGCAATAGGTTTTCCAGTAAAACTTTCAATGACTTGGGTAAACGCGAAATGTCCCCAAGCGTTCTGGCAGCCAGCGGCAGGCTGTAGTAATGCCAGGTTTTATTTTCTGCCTGTAACGTATCCTTACTGGCTTCGCGTAGGGTTAACGACATAAGCTCCTCCTTAATCACAGAGATGCCCCGACAATCATCAGGGCCGTAATTAAAGATAACACAAAGATGTCGTAACGTTTTGATAACAACCCAAATTGATAAATTTAGGATTGGTCCAGAAAGGAAAAACAAAAAACCCCGCCGTAGCGAGGTTTTACAATTTAGTGGAGGGCCAACCAGATGAGCTGACTCCAGAACAGAATCGACACGGTAAAAACGCCGATCCATGACCAGTATTTGTGAGACGTCATGTTATTCATCATAGGGACACCAGGCATTATTTATTAAAAGTTCCGAGGTAAGTCCTCAGTGCTATATTGCTGATGTGTATTTATTAAAGAGTACGAAAGTGCAGAGTCGATATTCAGACTATTTGCATCATTACGCAATTAACTAAATTATTGTTTTTTGGGTTCGTCTTCTGCGAACACATCAATAAACGCTTGCTGCTGCGGCGTTAGTTTCCAGGACGCGGGTACAACAGTCGCAGGTGCTTTACGCCCTCTGTGGCCGTTGTCACGATGCTGACACATCTGTTTTACCGTTTCTGTACGTACCGTCACTGCCATATTTAACCCCAATATTTCCAGGCCAGGAGAGCAACCACCACCCAAAACAGGGTAGAGACGAGAAAGACCGCCAGCCAGGCTTTACGCTTGAGCGCAGGATCCCTTTGCGGTTCTTCACTTCCTGAAGGCATTGCTAACCTCATACAATCGACATCGCTTATCATTTAGGACCAAACAATTGGTACAATTAATCATCTGTTGAGATAAATCCTAAAGAAACTTTAGCCGAAAAGCCAGTGAATTTACGCACCGGAAGGTATGAAATATTCAATCTTTTGACCAGAAATAAATAATTGAAAAGAAAAATTTGCGAAGGCGTAAATTAGTTTCTACTTTTGTCGCCAATTCACGACATTATAACCTTACAAATTAAATGGATAATGACATTATATGACAGGGGATGCGTAGATGATGATAATTCTAATTTAGCTTTGAGGCGTTATTTCGGTATCTTTCCCTAAGGGAAAGATACCGGGTGTGATTATTTTTCGGGGAGTTTGATGTCTTTAAACATCTCTTCAATATCTTCATTTGAGCGTAATGCAACGGCGGTATCAACCACGTCACGCGTTAAATGAGGGGCAAAGCGCTGAATAAAATCATACATATAGCTGCGCAGGAAGGTGCTGCGACGGAAGCCAATCTTTGTGGTGCTATGACTGAAAACATCATGCGCATCAAGACGCACCAGGTCAGGGTCTGACACTGGATCCACCGCCATGCTGGCAATAACGCCCACCCCCAGACCAAGCCGCACATAGGTTTTAATCACGTCGGCATCCGTCGCGGTAAAGACAATGCGCGGCGTTAACCCTGCCCGGTTAAAGGCCGTATCAAGCTCGGACCGTCCGGTAAAGCCAAACGTATACGTCACCAACGGATATTGAGCCAGCTCTTCGATAGTGACCGACCCTTTACCCGCCAGGGGGTGATCGGGGGTCACCACGATAGAACGGTTCCAGTGATAGCATGGAAGCATCACCAGATCGTCATACAGATGAAGCGCTTCGGTGGCGATGGCAAAGTCCGCATTCCCCTTGGATACGGCTTCAGCAATTTGCGTTGGCGAGCCCTGGTGCATATGCAAAGAGACGCGAGGATAACGCTCGATAAAGCCTTTGATCACACCGGGTAGCGCATAGCGCGCCTGGGTGTGCGTCGTGGCAATATACAGCGAACCTTTATCCGGCCAGGTGTGTTCACCCGCCACAGACTTAATTGCGTCGACTTTAGAGAGGACTTCCCGCGCAATGCGGATGATTTCCTGCCCCGCAGGCGTCACCTGAGTGAGATGCTTACCGCTGCGGGCAAATATCTGGATACCTAACTCGTCCTCCAGCATACGAACTTGTTTGCTGATGCCCGGTTGCGAGGTATACAACCCCTCGGCGGTAGAAGAGACGTTAAGGTTATGATTCACCACCTCAACGATATAACGAAGCTGCTGTAATTTCATGCCAGACCATCCGATTTAGCGCATGCGGTCAATCGCTTAAGACGATTTAATAATAAGAAACAGGTTAACTATAACCACTATATCATTTATAGCCTGACTGTATAGTACGGAACAAAAAATAATAACAAGGTAATAAAAAAGGGCCGGAAATCCGGCCCTTTTACAGGTAAGTTACGGTAAGGGAAGATTATTTCTTGCCTTCAACCCATTTGCCATCGACAAAGAAGGCTGACCATCCGGTCGCTTTACCCTCTTTCTCTGCCGCAACATACTGCTGCTTAGTCTTACGGCTAAACCGTACCACGGTTTTGTTGCCTTCCGGATCCTGCTGTGGCGCATCGGCCAGATAACGCAGTTTCTCAGGCAGACGATCGCGGAAGCGATGCAACTCTTCCACCAGCGGCGCGCGCGTTTCACGCGATTTCGGGAAGGTGTTGGCGGCCAGGAAGACACCTGCAGCACCATCACGCAGCACGAAGTACGCGTCTGATTTCTCGCACGGCAGTTCTGGCAGCGGAACCGGATCTTCCTTAGGAGGAGCCACTTCGCCGTTACGCAGAATTTTGCGCGTGTTTTTACACTCGTCGTTGGTACAGGCCATGTACTTACCGAAACGCCCCATTTTCAGGTGCATTTCAGAACCACACTTCTCGCATTCCACAATCGGGCCGTCATAGCCTTTAATGCGGAACTCGCCCTCTTCGATCTCATACCCGTCACACGTTGGGTTATTACCGCAAACGTGCAGCTTACGTTTTGGATCGATCAGGTAGCTGTCCATTGCCGTGCCGCATTTCTTGCAGCGGCGTTTGGCACGCAGAGCGTTAGTTTCCGCATCGTCACCCTCCAGCACGTTGAGAACTTCGTTCTCAGGCACCAGGTTGATGGTGGTTTTGCAGCGCTCTTTTGGTGAAAGCGCATAGCCGGAGCAGCCAAGGAACACGCCTGTGGTTGCGGTGCGGATCCCCATCTTGCGGCCGCAGGTTGGACAGTCGATGCTGGTCAGAACCATCTGGTTAGGCAGCATGCCGCCCTCTTCAGGGTCTTTCTCCGCTTTTTCAAGCTGGTCGGTAAAGTCGCTGAAGAAGCTGTCGAGTACCTTTTTCCATTCCGCCTGATGGCTGGCAACCTGGTCGAGGCTGTCTTCCATTTGCGCGGTGAAATCGTAGTTCATCAACTCGCGGAAGTTTGCTTCCAGACGGTCAGTGACGATCTCACCCATTTTTTCCGCATAGAAACGGCGGTTTTCAACGCGCACGTAGCCGCGGTCCTGAATGGTCGAGATGATGGACGCGTAGGTCGATGGACGACCAATACCGCGTTTTTCCAGCTCTTTCACCAGGGACGCTTCACTGAAGCGCGCAGGTGGCTTGGTGAAGTGCTGTGCCGGAACCAGATCGACAAGCGACAACTCGTCACCTTTATTAACCGCAGGCAGCGTTCTGTCTTCATCGCCTTTACGCAGCGCAGGCATCACCTTCGTCCAGCCGTCGAAGCGCAGAATACGACCGCGCGCCTTCAGGCGGAAATCACCCGCGCCGACGGTCAGCGTGGTGGAGTCGTACTGCGCTGGGGTCATCTGGCACGCCACGAACTGGCGCCAGATCAGCTGATACAGTTTCTGCGCGTCAGCTTCCATGTCTTTCAGCGATTCCGCTAACACCGAGACGTCAGAAGGACGAATCGCTTCGTGAGCTTCCTGAGAGTTCTCTTTGCTGGCGAACTGGTTAGCGCTTTCCGGCAGGTATTTCTTACCGAAATTGTCACTGATGTAGCCGCGGACCATGTTGACCGCATCCTGGCTCAGGTTGGTTGAGTCGGTACGCATGTAGGTGATGTAGCCCGCTTCATACAGGCGCTGCGCCATCATCATGGTCTTCTTCACGCCATAACCCAGACGCGTGCTTGCAGCCTGCTGCAGCGTAGAGGTAATAAACGGCGCACCCGGCTTGCTGCTGGTCGGTTTGTCTTCACGTTCCAGCACCTGATAGCGTGCTTTTTCCAACAGCGCTACGGCGGCCATGGTCTGGTCGCGGTTTTCCGGACGGAAAGGCTTGTCGTTGTGATGGCTCACCTGCAGCGGCAGAGCGTCACCGCCCGGCGTGGTCACATTGGCATCGACTTCCCAGAACTCTTCCGGCACGAAGGCTTTAATTTCGCGCTCACGCTCAACGACCAGACGCACGGCGACGGACTGCACACGCCCTGCGGACAGGCCACGGGCAATCTTCTTCCACAGCAGTGGAGAGACCATGTAGCCCACAACGCGGTCCATAAAGCGACGTGCCTGCTGTGCGTTTACGCGGTCAATATTCAGCTCGCCCGGCTTCTCAAACGCCTGACGAATCGCATTCTTCGTAATTTCGTTAAACACTACACGGCTGTAGCGTTTGTCATCACCACCGATCACTTCCCGCAGGTGCCACGCAATGGCTTCCCCTTCGCGGTCAAGGTCGGTTGCGAGATAGATGTGGTCTGCTTTTTCAGCAAGCTGCTTCAGTTCGTTAACGACTTTTTCTTTACCGGGCAGCACTTCATATTGTGCATCCCAGTTATGCCATGGGTTAACACCCATGCGGTTGACAAGCGCGCTACGTTCATCCTTTTTAGGCTTTTTAGCCCCTTTGGTGGAGGTAGAGTCTGCGCTCTTTTTGCTGGCTGAGCCACTGGTCGGCAAATCGCGGATATGACCCACGCTGGACTTAACCACGTAGTCATTACCCAGATACTTATTGATCGTTTTGGCTTTTGCCGGGGACTCAACGATGACGAGAGCTTTACCCATATTCACCTTTACCTAATTTAATTCTTCCAGGAATACGCCGCACGTTGATTTCCCTTCCGCTGACGACGAGCCAATGATATTGCGACTGCGTCAGGAGATATCAACCCCTTTGTCTTACCGGACGTTAATGAGAAGACGCCCAGGTGATTGAGTTTTCGGGTATTTTTCTCACATCTCGTGTAATTCGTGACGAATTCCCGGTTGAATGTCAAGCAATTCTGTTGCCAGAATGACGAAAGCGCACACTCTACCTGATAAAATTCGTTACGCAACTTTATTAGCATGCAAAAGCAGATCCCGCCAGCCAGGACCCTGCACCTTATCCCCTCACATTACAGGGAAAATTTGCCCCCAAAGCGCCCTCGGCGTAGACTATTGTCACTGTTTAAGGAGTGGATTATGCAGAATACGACCCAACCTATTGACCGAGCCTCTCTGCTTATCGAAGCAAACAAGCTTATCCGTGACCATGAAGATACGCTGGCGGGCATTGAAGCCACCGGCGTAGAGCAGCGTAATGGCGTGCTGATTTTCAGCGGCGAATACTTCCTTGACGAACAGGGTTTACCGACCCCGAAAAGCACCGCCGTGTTTAACATGTTCAAATACCTGGCGCATACGCTTTCAGAGAAATATCACCTGGTCGATTAACGCAAAGCGCGAGGCATATGCCTCGCGTTTTTGTTTACAGCAGCGGTTTTTGTCCGCGCTGTAGCCAGCGCAGCAGCAGGCGGTCCGCGCTTTCTGCGGCACTGTTGGTAAAGCGGTCAAGGAGTCGCTTACGCTGGGTAAAGCGCACGCCCACCAGTTCCCGACCTTCCATCAGATTGAGCAGCAGATCGTCGCTGGTTCCAACTTCATCCACCAGCCCTTTCTCCTGCGCCTGGACGCCGTACCAGTGCTCGCCCGTCGCGACCTGTTCAATATCGAGCGTTGGGCGCATACGGTGTACAAAATCTTTAAAGAGATGATGCGTTTCATTGAGATCTTCGCGGAATTTTTGACGTCCTTCTTCCGTGTTTTCCCCCAGTAGCGTCAGAGTACGTTTGTACTGACCCGCCGTGTGAAGTTCGATATCGATCTCTTTATTTTTCAGGAAGCGGTTAAAGTTCGGAATCTGCGCGACCACGCCGATCGAGCCAATAATGGAGAACGGCGCGGCAACAATTTTGTCCGCCACGCAGGCCATCATGTAGCCACCGCTCGCCGCCACTTTATCCACGGCCACGGTCAGCGGGATCTGTTTTTCACGCAGGCGCTGCAGCTGTGAGGCGGCCAGTCCGTAACCGTGAACCACCCCGCCCGGGCTTTCAAGACGCACGACAACCTGATCCTGCGGTGTCGCCACGGCCAGAACGGCAGTCACTTCCTCCCGCAGAGAAGACACTTCATGCGCATCCATACTGCCTTTAAAATCGAGCACATAGACGAGCGGCGTGGCCTTATCCTGCGGCGCATTGAGCTTTGCTTTTGCCTTTGCCGCTTTGGCTTCCTGTTTATGCTTTTTCTTCTGCGCTTTCAGCCAGAGTTTCTGTTGATGACTATCAAGCAGCGCCAGAGACATCTCTTCCTGCATCTCTTTATACTGCTCGCTCAGGCGGGTGATGCGTAACTCCCCACGCTGACGCTTGCGCTGCGTCAGGTTGACAATCAGAACGGCTACCACCGCAATGGCAATCACCACCGTCGCGATTTTGGCCAAAAACAACCCATATTGAGAAAGTAATTCCACGCGTTCCACCTTGATTTAACCACGAATCTTTCACGGCAGTGTACAACAGCCCTGCCCATGCGTCTCGCTCGCGACATTACCTCTGCGAGGCGCCTTCAGGAATCCCCGGACCGGAGATTAAATATTTGCAAAATGTTAATTTTACAGTAATGCGTCCTGTAGACTGATTGAATTATCAGGCGAATTCGGGCATAAAGCCGAAAAGTCATTATAAAGGCACCATTGCGTCACCGGTCGCCAGAGGAGTCACCGTGCATTATCAACCGCAAAAAAATCTGCTGCACAACCGGATTATTCTTGTCACCGGTGCCAGCGACGGGATTGGCCGCGAGGCGGCCCTGACATACGCCGAATATGGCGCGAACGTCATTCTGATCGGCCGCAGCGAAGAAAAACTGCAAAACGTCGCTCAGGAGGTTGAGGCTAAATGCGGCACGCCTGCCCCGTGGTATACACTCGATTTACTGACCTGCACGCCCGCGGTGTGCCAGGAATTAGCCCAGCGCATCAGCGCTCACTATCCGAGACTTGACGGCGTGTTGCATAACGCCGGTTTGTTAGGCGAGGTTCGTCCGATGGATGAACAGGATCCTGATATCTGGCAGCAGGTGATGCAGGTCAACGTCAACGGCACGTTTTTCCTGACACAGGCATTGCTTCCTTTATTACTCAAATCCGAGTCCGGGTCCCTGGTCTTTACCTCGTCCAGCGTTGGCCGTGAAGGACGCGCAAACTGGGGAGCCTATGCCGTATCAAAATTCGCGACCGAAGGCATGATGCAGGTGCTGGCGGAGGAGTATCAGAGCCGCCATCTGCGCGTAAACTGCATTAACCCGGGCGGTACGCGCACCAAAATGCGCGCCAGCGCGTTCCCGAGCGAAGACCCGCAGAAGCTGAAAACCCCGGCAGACATTATGCCGCTCTATCTCTGGCTGATGGGCGACGACAGCCGCCGCAAAACCGGGATGACCTTTGACGCCCAGCCGGGACGTAAACCAGGAATTTCGCAATGAGTGAAGAACGTCATCAGCAGCGCCAGCAGCGTCTGAAAGAACAGGTCGATGCACGCGTTGCCGCAGCCCAGGACGAACGTGGGATCGTCATCGTTTTTACCGGCAACGGAAAAGGGAAAACCACCGCCGCATTCGGCACGGCGACGCGCGCCGTCGGACACGGGCAAAAAGTGGGCGTCATCCAGTTTATCAAAGGCGAATGGCCCAACGGTGAGCGGAATTTGCTTGAGCCTCACGGCGTTGAGTTTCAGGTGATGGCGACCGGTTTTACGTGGGATACTCAGAATCGGGAAACGGACACCGCAGCCTGTCTCGCCGTCTGGGAGCATGCAAAGAGAATGCTGGCCGATCGCTCGCTGAATTTGGTTCTGCTGGATGAGATCACCTATATGGTCGCCTACGACTACCTGCCGCTGGAAGCCGTGCTGGATGCTCTAAAGAATCGTCCTGTACACCAGACGGTTATCGTCACGGGGCGCGGGTGTCATCGGGATATTCTGGAGATGGCCGATACCGTCAGCGAGCTGCGTCCGGCCAAACATGCGTTTGATGCAGGCATCAAAGCGCAAATTGGAATTGATTACTAAAGAAAAAAGCCCGGTGCGTTCACCGGGCTTTTATATTAACCGTTGTTGTTACGGCTCCCGGAGCGGCGGCTGCTGCTCACCTGGCTGTGGCGCTTCACCGCGCGACGGATCTGATTCGCCTTCATGCGACGACGATCTTTTTCCACCGCCACTTTTGAGGTGGTTTCCGGCGTCAGGCCAACCAGCTCGCGCAGGTAGTTGGTTTGGGTCAGATCCAGTTCGGTATAACCCCCGCGCGGCAGACCTTTCGGCAGCAGAATGTCACCGTAACGAACGCGGATCAGGCGGCTCACCTGGACGCCTACCGCTTCCCAGAGACGACGCACCTCGCGGTTACGGCCTTCGGTCAGGGTCACGTTGTACCACTGGTTAATGCCTTCCCCACCGGTAAATTTGATGGTTTTGAACGCCGCAGGACCGTCTTCAAGCTGAACGCCACGCGACAGATCGCGCAGTTTATTTTCGTCAACCTGGCCAAATACGCGCACCGCGTATTCACGTTCCACTTCACGGCTTGGGTGCATCAGACGGTTTGCCAGTTCACCATCGGTGGTGAACAGCAGCAGACCGCAGGTGTTCACGTCCAGACGACCGACGGCAATCCAGCGAGCGCCACGCAGTTTAGGCAGACGGTCAAACACCGTCGGACGACCTTCCGGGTCGTTGCGGGTGCACAGCTCGCCTTCCGGCTTGTAGTAAGCCAGCACGCGGCAGATCTGTTCAGCGGACTCTTTCACGGAGATGAGGTGACCGTCGATGCGGATCTTCAGCCCCGGTACGATTTCAACGCGGTCACCCAGCGTGGCGATTTTACCGTCCACACTCACGCGACCCGCTTCAATAATGGCTTCGATTTCACGGCGTGAGCCGTGGCCGGCGCGCGCCAGCACTTTCTGTAACTTCTCGCTCATTGAGCTTCCTCAGGTGTCGCCTTCACAGGCGTCTGGTATACTTTCTAAAACAACGAGTTAGCTAATAAATCGACTTAACTCACTGATCTGTAACTATTTCATGGTACACAGCATGGCAAACAACATGTCACACAAGCTGTCACACACAATGATTCGTGGGCGCACATACTACACTAACTTTAGACTAAATGATTCAACAAGTTTTGTGCGTCTGAGTCTCGGTACTGATAGCCGAAAGCAAGCAGAAGTGATCATGAATCAGATCCGCCCTTTCATTCCCCTTGTGCAGAATGGAACGATGAGCCTCGAAGAGTTTAAACGTGACCTGCCCCCACGATTAGATACAACACTCAGTTAGTAACGTCGGAATCTTCATTCTCAGAATGACCCTTTCTCCAGCCCGCTGCAAATTCAGACGGTGTCTGATAATTCAGCGTGGAGTGCGGGCGGCATTCGTTATAATCCTGCCGCCAGTCATTAATAATTTTCCTGGCATGAACGATATCGCTGAACCAGTGCTCATTCAAACATTCATCGCGAAATCGTCCGTTAAAGCTCTCAATAAATCCGTTCTGCGTTGGCTTGCCCGGCTGGATTAAGCGCAACTCAACACCATGCTCAAAAGCCCATTGATCCAGTGCACGGCAAGTGAACTCCGGCCCCTGGTCAGTTCTTATCGTCGCCGGATAGCCTCGAAACAGTGCAATGCTGTCCAGAATACGCGTGACCTGAACGCCTGAAATCCCAAAGGCAACAGTGACCGTCAGGCATTCCTTTGTGAAATCATCGACGCAGGTAAGACACTTGATCCTGCGACCGGTGGAAAGTGCGTCCATGACGAAATCCATCGACCAGGTCAGATTGGGCGCCGCCGGACGGAGCAGCGGCAGACGTTCTGTTGCCAGCCCTTTACGACGTCTTCTGCGTTTTACGCCCAGGCCACTGAGGTGATAAAGCCGGTACACGCGCTTATGATTAACATGAAGCCCTTCACGGCGCAGCAACTGCCAAATACGACGGTAGCCAAAACGCCTGCGCTCCAGTGCCAGCTCAGTGATGCGCCCTGATAAATGCGCATCAGCAGCCGGACGGTGAGCCTCATAGCGGCAGGTCGACAGGGATAAACCTGTAAGCCTGCAGGCACGACGTTGCGACAGACCGGTCGCATCACACATCAACATCACGGCTTCCCGCTTCTGGTCTGTCGTCAGTACTTTCGCCCAAGAGCCACCTGAAGCGCCTCTTTATCCAGCATGGCTTCGGCAAGCAGCTTCTTGAGTCTGGCGTTCTCTTCCTCAAGCGACTTCAGGCGCTTAACTTCAGGCACCTCCATACCGCCATACTTCTTACGCCAGGTGTAAAACGTGGCATCGGAAATGGCATGCTTGCGGCAGAGTTCACGGGCGGGTACCCCAGCTTCGGCTTCGCGGAGAATACTGATGATCTGTTCGTCGGAAAAACGCTTCTTCATGGGGATGTCCTCATGTGGCTTATGAAGACATTACTAACATCGGGGTGTACTAATCAACGGGGAGCAGGTCATCTGCTCTATAGTCTTCTACTGAAACCTTTTTAACTTCCATAATAACCTCTTTTGCTATGTTAGTAATGAACAAAGGGAAATATGATTTAAGTGATAGCCATTACCTTAGATAATAGTTTGATTGGCAGTTTCTACAGTTCCAGTGCTCACTTATATTCCAGTTACGGTCGGCTTCAACAAACCTTAAATGGAATACCAATGAGTCTTTCTCATAGCATTTAGTACAATATGGTGTTTTATCTCCTTCCAGCCAATAAATCTTGCCATCGAAACGAAGTTTATTCTTTCCTTCAAGCTGTGCTTTAAGAGATTGGATCTCTTCTTCCTTACTTAGCAAAACAGCTTTAAGGCTGACGAACTCACTTTTTACTTCTACCAAATCATCAAGCAAATCGATCAACGTATTACGCATTTCTGCGGCATTAAGTTCGTCATCCCCTTTCTTACGAAGATTACGCACTAAGTCAACGGATTTGTTAACAAGTTCTAGAGTGCCTGAGATAGCAGCAATAGAAGCCGGATCAGCCATTGAAAAGTCCCTTACTAAAAAATCAAAGTGAGCAGATTATAACCTTACCCTTAGACGAAACAAACGACTAACAAAGAAAAATCCCACTTAACTCGTAAACAATATATCCGTTTATGCAGTTTACAAATTAAACCAGTGGAAGGGATGCTTAGTTATTCTTTAAACTCGATTTCCTGGTGATCAAGTTCCCCATTACTATGGGGCGCAATGCCCCTTTATGCCTTAGCTTTATCTCTACCTTCAATCCCTTTAAGGGCATTTGCAGGTAGATTTTGGAACATAGCATCGATTTCTTTATGACGAGTTATCTGCTCTGACACAATGATATTGAGCAACCTAAATAAGCTTTGCGCCAGTTGTGGATCATCATCCAAGCTTATTTCCCCAGGGTGAACCGCCTGATTGCCTACTATTCGACAAATGTCAGCAGCTTTTTGCACTAAAGGCGGCAACCCTTTGGCAACAAGTGATTGGATGTCTTCATTGATATTTTTTCCTGGTTCACCTAAATGAATCATTAACTTTTGAAGACAAAGACGCAGAAGAGCGGCAGCCCCTTTAGGGGATAAACTAACAATGTCCCTGGCTTCCATATAGTCCACTTTGCAGTTTTCGGGCATATCAGGATTGGGCATTTCAATCGTTGAACTCCGTGGAACAATCAGTTTCTCATCATGCCAGTGGCTATATTTCTCACAACATGAACATATGCTCAGCTCCATATCACCCTTGATCTGATGGCCATACCTCACAAAGATGAGGCTATACCATTCCTGCTTAGCATACGCATCACAGTGAGGGCAATTGAAAGCTTCTTCACGGTACGTTGGAGCTTTGTACGGAGTTCCCATTTCTAACTTCCCTTTAGTCAAAGTTTACCTTTCAGTGGATGTTCTCTCGTCCATCCAGCAACACTACGTGATGTCACATAACAAATAAGTAAATCAGCGGAAGAGCGCGAAGTGACAAACTTAACTTTCGATGAAGCAACACTTCGAGACGTTACCTCACACCATAACCCATCCATACCTTGAGACACACTTCGAGACTCAACTCTACAAACCAACAGATCGGCTACTGATCTTGAACCGACCACACAAACAGCAATATCGGCAGCACTACGGCTGCCCACTTCACAGATCCACGCCATAGACATTACTCCTGTTTGTTTTTATCCCCGTTATCTTGCCGCATGGATTCTATAAACTCCCGCTGCTCTTGCGTGAATGCAAGCTCATCCAGCAAGCGATCTAACTCTTCTTTGGGTGATTCCTTTTGAATCTGTCTGTTCCCGATCGCCATGCTCACCCTTGATTCATTAGGATTAATCTTAGGTTAACCAGGGTACATACAATGCGCAACTAACAGATTTTGGAAATGAGAAGTCATAAACCCTCGGTATTGATATCCAGAAAAGACTTGTACCAGGGAAGACATTAACGGCAGGGAAAGGTGTACATACATGATGAGTGTCGCGATGTGGCTAATGGCTGTCACACAAGCTGGTAACAACCATTACCCGAGACATATTAAATCATTGATTATAAATGATTTAATATTTATCTTGTGCGCCTTCACAGGCGTCGAATCAGGTCAAAAGAGGGCTGAGCCCTGCTTTGATGGCCGCGTAGTATATCTGCTTATACCTTTACAAGAAAGGCTTTACGTCACCCACGCCTTCACGAATCACTTCCGGTGCATCTTCGGTTAAGTCGACCACTGTGGTCGGCTGCTGGCCGAGATAGCCGCCGTGAATAATCAGCTCGACCACCTTCTCCAGACGATCTTTGATCTCTTCCGGATCGGACTCGGTAAACTCACTTCCGGGCAGCATCAGCGAGGTAGAAAGCATCGGTTCGCCGAGGGTTTCCAGCAGCGCCTGCGCAATCGGGTTCGACGGCACGCGCATACCGATGGTTTTGCGTTTCTCCTGCAGCAGACGACGCGGTACTTCCTTCGTGCCCTTCAGGATGAAGGTGTAGTTGCCCGGCGTGTTGTTCTTAATCAGGCGAAACGCCACGTTATCAACATACGCATAGGTCGACAGCTCAGAGAGATCGCGGCACATCAGAGTAAAGTTATGGCCGTCCGGCAGCTGGCGAATACGGCAAATGCGCTCCATTGCCCCTTTATCTTCAATTTTACAGCCCAGCGCATAGCCTGAATCGGTCGGGTAGACAATCACGCCACCTTTGCGGACGATCTCCACGGCCTGGTTGATCAGACGTGGCTGCGGGTTATCCGGATGGATATAGAAAAACTGACTCATACTTCCCTCTCTTCAATTTGCTGCGGCTGTTCCCAGAGCTGCCAGACCGGCTCAACGCCAGCGGGCAACCAGAGCTTGCGCCCCAGTTCGATCCACGCGCAGGGCTGATGGAAATCAGAGCCCTGTGACCCAAGCAGGCCGAACTGGCGGGCATAGGTCGCGAGCTGCGCGCGCTCGTTGGGCGCCTGCTGACACTGGGCGACTTCCATCGCCTCGCCACCGCATTCGGCAAAGTGTGCCAGCAGCCTTTTCAGCCATTTAGCAGAAAGATTATACCGCCCAGGATGGGCCAGCACGGCCTTACCGCCAGAATGATGAATCACATCAATAGCTTGTTTTATTGTACACCACTGTGGCGGAACGTATCCGGTTTTACCGCGTGCCAGATACTTTTTAAAGACGTCCGCCATGTTCGTCGCTTTGCCCGCCTCGACCAGAAAACGGGCGAAATGACCGCGGGTGACCGCCCCGCCGTTCGCCATCTTTTGCGCGCCTTCCAGCGCGCCCGGAATATGCGCCTTTTCCAGACGCTCGCCGATCATCTCTGCGCGCTGATTGCGGCGCGTTTTTTGTTCTTGCAAAAATGCCGTAAGTGCCGGATGGTCTATATCGATGTTCAGGCCAACAATATGAATCTCATGGTTTTCCCAGACGGTCGAGATCTCGACGCCGGACACCAGATTCAGCGCCAGCCCGCTGCGGGCAATCTCTGCGCGCGCCGCCGGAATGGCATCAGTGGTATCGTGATCGGTTATCGCCAGCGTGCCGACGCGCATTTCAACGGCGCGATGAACCAGGGCTTCGGGTGTCAGCAGGCCGTCAGAGGCCTGAGTATGGCTGTGTAAATCATAAATAATGGCGTAGGTGGTATCGCTCAAAGCACTTCCCATAACAGGTTGGAGACATCCGAAAACACCATGATACCGACTTAACGCGAAATTCTGAAATCAAGGGTTGACAACTTGCCATCGAACTAGTTAACTAGTACGCAAGTTCACACGAGAAAGGTATCTGAAAATGACAGCACATTTCGCTCTTCACGGCTGGTGGCGCACTTCCTGATCTTCGGGCAGTGTCACGCGTCTGCGAAATGCAAACAGATACCCGCCCGCTACCCAGCGGGCTTTTTTTTTGAACAAAATATGAGAACAACAACATGCAAACAGCCAAACCTCATCTCGAACTGCTGACCTGCGAGGCGGCCTATCGCCACAACCCGACCGCGCTGTTTCATCAGGTGTGCGGGGCACGTCCGGCAACGCTGCTGCTGGAATCGGCGGATATCGACAGCAAGGACGATCTCAAGAGCCTGCTGCTGGTCGACAGCGCGCTGCGCATTACCGCTTTAGGTGACACTGTCACCATCAAGGCATTATCAGACAATGGCGCATCGCTGCTGCCGCTGCTGGATGCCGCCCTGCCGTCGGGCATTGAAAATGAACGTCATCCAGAAATGCGCATTCTGCATTTCCCGCCGGTGAGCCAGCTGCTGGACGAAGACGCGCGCCTCTGCTCCCTGTCCGTTTTCGATGCCTTCCGCCTGCTGCAGAATCTGGTCACCGTGCCGGAAGACGAGCGTGAGGCGATGTTCTTCGGCGGGCTGTTTGCTTACGACCTGGTTGCCGGTTTTGAAGATTTGCCGGAAACCGAGCAGGGCAATCGCTGCCCGGATTATTGCTTCTATCTGGCTGAAACGCTGCTGGTGATCGACCACCAGAAGCAATACACCCGCATCCAGGCAAGCCTGTTCACGCCCTCTGCCGCTGAGAAAAACCGTCTTGAGCACTGCATCGCTCAGCTGCAGCAGCAGATGACGGAAGCACCACCCGCGCTGCCGGTGCAGCGCGTGGAGAAAATGACCTGCGACGTTAACCAGACTGACGATCAGTACGGCGCCGTGGTTGGCCAGATGCAAAAAGCGATTCGCGCCGGGGAAATTTTCCAGGTCGTGCCGTCCCGTCGCTTCTCGCTGCCCTGCCCGTCGCCGCTCGCAGCCTACGACGTGCTGAAAAAGAGTAACCCAAGCCCGTACATGTTCTTCATGCAGGACAACGAATTCACGCTGTTCGGCGCCTCGCCGGAAAGCTCGCTGAAATACGACGCCACCAGCCGTCAGATTGAGATCTACCCGATTGCCGGTACCCGTCCGCGCGGACGCCGCGCCGATGGCTCGCTGGACCGCGATCTGGACAGCCGCATCGAGCTGGAGATGCGCACCGACCATAAAGAACTCTCCGAGCACCTGATGCTGGTTGACCTGGCGCGTAACGATCTGGCACGCATTTGTACTCCCGGCAGCCGCTACGTGGCGGACCTGACCAAAGTCGACCGCTATTCGTTCGTGATGCACCTGGTCTCCCGCGTGGTCGGCGAGCTGCGCCACGATCTCGACGTGCTGCACGCCTACCGCGCCTGCATGAACATGGGCACCCTCAGCGGCGCGCCGAAAGTACGCGCCATGCAGCTGATTGCCGCCGCCGAAGGACGCCGTCGCGGCAGCTACGGCGGCGCGGTGGGCTACTTCACCGCCCACGGTGACCTCGACACCTGCATCGTAATCCGCTCCGCCTACGTTGAAGACGGTATCGCCACCGTTCAGGCGGGTGCCGGGATTGTTCTTGATTCTGTTCCGCAGTCTGAAGCTGACGAAACGCGCAGTAAAGCCCGTGCGGTCCTACGAGCCATTGCTACCGCACACCATGCACAGGAGATTTTCTGATGGCTGACATTCTGCTGCTCGATAATATCGACTCCTTTACCTATAACCTGGCAGATCAGCTGCGTGCGAATGGCCACAACGTCGTTATCTACCGCAACCACGTTCCGGCGCAGACCCTGATTGACCGTCTGGCCACCATGCAAAACCCGGTGCTGATGCTCTCCCCGGGGCCAGGCGCGCCGAGCGAAGCGGGCTGTATGCCGGAGCTGCTGACCCGCATGCGCGGGAAACTGCCGATCGTCGGCATCTGCCTCGGCCATCAGGCGATTGTTGAAGCCTACGGCGGCTACGTTGGCCAGGCGGGTGAGATCCTGCACGGTAAAGCGTCCAGCATTGAACATGACGGCCAGGCGATGTTTGCCGGGCTGCCGAACCCGCTCCCGGTCGCGCGCTATCATTCGCTGGTTGGCAGCAATATTCCCGCCGGGCTGACGATCAACGCCTCGTTTGAAGGCATGGTGATGGCGGTGCGCCACGATGCGGACCGCGTCTGCGGCCTGCAGTTCCACCCGGAATCAATCCTGACCTCCCACGGCGCCCGCCTGCTGGAGCAGACGCTCGACTGGGCGTTACAGAAGCTGGAGCAGACCAACACCCTGCAGCCGATTCTGGAAAAACTGTACCAGGCGCAGACCCTGAGCCAGCAGGAGAGCCATCAGCTCTTCTCCGCCGTGGTTCGCGGTGAGCTGAAGCCTGAGCAGCTGGCAGCCGCGCTGGTGAGCATGAAGGTGCGCGGCGAAAGCCCGCAGGAGATCGCTGGTGCCGCCACGGCACTGCTGGAAAATGCCGCCCCGTTCCCGCGCCCGGACTATCAGTTTGCGGATATTGTCGGTACCGGCGGTGACGGCAGTAACAGCATCAATATCTCCACCGCCAGCGCCTTCGTGGCGGCGGCGTGTGGTTTGAAGGTCGCGAAGCACGGCAACCGCAGCGTGTCCAGCCGGTCAGGTTCTTCCGATCTGCTCGCCGCATTCGGTATTAACCTCGATATGAACGCCGAGCGTTCCCGTGAAGCGCTGGATGACCTGGGCGTCTGCTTCCTGTTTGCGCCGAAGTACCACACCGGTTTCCGCCACGCGATGCCGGTTCGTCAGCAGCTTAAAACCCGCACGCTGTTTAACGTGCTCGGCCCGCTGATCAACCCGGCCCACCCGCCGCTGGCGCTGATTGGCGTTTACAGCCCGGAACTGGTTCTGCCGATTGCCGA
Organism: Enterobacter sp. QK-SA4; assembly: GCF_056856775.1. Classification (NCBI taxonomy): domain Bacteria; kingdom Pseudomonadati; phylum Pseudomonadota; class Gammaproteobacteria; order Enterobacterales; family Enterobacteriaceae; genus Enterobacter; species Enterobacter sp. QK-SA4. The sequence goes on along the minus strand of NZ_JBXFXH010000007.1, from coordinate 2,068,794 downwards.
GACGCTGCGCGTGCTGGGTTATCAGCGTGCCGCCGTAGTGCACAGCGGCGGTATGGATGAGGTTTCTCTTCATGCGCCAACGCTGGTGGCCGAACTGCGCGACGGTGAAATCCTGAGCTATCAGCTGGAGGCTGCCGACTTCGGCCTTGCGCCATACCATCAGGAGGCGCTGGCAGGCGGTACGCCGGAAGAAAACCGTGACATTCTCACGCGCTTATTACAAGGTAAAGGAGAGGTCGCCCATGAGGCCGCCGTTGCTGCCAACGTCGCCATGCTGATGCGTTTGCACGGTGAGGAAGACCTGAAGGCCAACGTTCAAAAAGTTCTGGATGTACTGCGCTCCGGTGCAGCTTACGATCGCGTTACCGCACTTGCGGCAAGAGGGTAAAGAATGCAGACCGTTTTAGCGAAAATCGTTGCCGATAAGGCCATCTGGGTGGAAGCCCGCAAGCAACAGCAGCCGCTTGCCAGTTTCCAGAATGACGTCGTCCCGAGCAGCCGTCGTTTCTATGACGCCCTGCGGGGTACGCGCACCGCGTTTATTCTTGAGTGCAAAAAAGCGTCCCCCTCCAAAGGCGTTATTCGTGACGATTTCGACCCGGCGCGTATTGCCGGCATTTACAAGCATCATGCTTCAGCCATCTCCGTGCTGACGGATGAGAAATATTTTCAGGGCAGCTTCGATTTTCTGCCCATCGTCAGCGGCATCGCGCCGCAGCCGATCCTGTGCAAAGACTTTATTATCGACCCATATCAGATCTGGCTGGCGCGTTTTTACCAGGCCGACGCCTGCCTGCTGATGCTCTCGGTGCTCGACGATGAGCAGTATCGCCAGCTTTCCGCCGTGGCGCACAGCCTGAATATGGGCGTGCTGACCGAAGTGAGCAACGAAGAGGAGCTGGAGCGCGCGATTGCGCTGGAAGCCAAAGTGGTCGGCATTAACAACCGCGATCTGCGCGACCTGTCCATTGACCTTAACCGTACGCGTCAGCTGGCGCCGCGTCTGGGGTCTGGCGTCACGGTGATCAGCGAATCCGGCATTAACAGCTACGCCCAGGTGCGCGAGCTGAGCCACTTCGCCAACGGTTTCCTGATTGGCTCCGCCATGATGGAACATGACGATCTCAATGCGGCTGTGCGTCGCGTGCTGCTGGGTGAAAACAAAGTCTGCGGCTTAACCCGCGAACAGGATGCTCAGGCCGCGTATGAAGCCGGGGCGATTTATGGCGGGCTGATCTTTGTGGATTCCTCTCCTCGCGCGGTCAGCGTAGAGCAGGCGCGTAAGGTCATCGCAGCGGCTCCGCTCAGCTACGTGGGCGTTTTCCGCAATGCAGATATTGCAGACGTTGCGGCAAAAGCCGACGCGTTATCCCTGAGCGCGGTGCAGCTCCACGGCGATGAAGACCAGATCTATATCGATGCCCTGCGCGCCGCGCTGGCACCACAGGTGCAGATCTGGAAAGCGCAAAGCGTTGGCGATACGTTGCCCTCGCGTAACCTGAACCACGTGGATAAATACGTCCTCGATAACGGCCAGGGCGGTACCGGCCAGCGTTTTGACTGGTCGCTGCTGAACGGCGCAAAGCTGGACAACGTCCTGCTGGCGGGTGGATTAGGCCCGGATAACTGCGTAGAAGCCGCTAAAACCGGCTGCGCAGGCCTCGATTTCAATTCAGGCGTAGAGTCCCAGCCGGGTATCAAAGATGCCAGCAAGCTGGCCTCGGTTTTTAAAACTCTGCGTGCATATTAAGGAAGAGAAGATGACGACATTACTTAACCCGTATTTTGGTGAGTTCGGCGGGATGTACGTCCCGCAAATCCTGATGCCCGCGCTGCGCCAGCTGGAAGAAGCGTTTGTCAGCGCGCAGAAAGACCCGGCGTTTCAGGCTGAATTTACCGACCTGCTGAAAAATTACGCCGGTCGTCCGACCGCGCTGACCAAATGCCGCAACCTGACGGAAGGCACCAAAACCACGCTGTATCTGAAGCGTGAAGACCTGCTGCACGGCGGCGCGCATAAAACTAACCAGGTGCTGGGTCAGGCGCTGCTTGCGAAGCGTATGGGCAAAACCGAAATCATCGCCGAAACCGGTGCGGGTCAGCACGGCGTGGCCTCTGCGCTTGCCAGCGCCCTGCTCGGTCTGAAATGCCGCATCTATATGGGAGCAAAAGACGTTGAGCGTCAGTCTCCGAACGTCTTCCGTATGCGTCTGATGGGAGCAGAAGTGATCCCGGTGCACAGCGGCTCCGCGACGCTGAAAGACGCCTGTAACGAAGCGCTGCGCGACTGGTCTGGCAGCTATGAAACCGCACACTATATGCTCGGTACCGCGGCTGGCCCGCACCCGTTCCCGACTATCGTGCGCGAATTCCAGCGCATGATCGGTGAAGAGACCAAAGCGCAGATCCTCGAAAAAGAGGGTCGCCTCCCGGATGCGGTGATCGCCTGCGTCGGCGGCGGCTCCAACGCCATCGGTATGTTCGCAGACTTTATCGACGACACCAGCGTGGGCCTGATTGGCGTCGAGCCTGCCGGTCACGGCATTGAATCGGGTGAACACGGCGCGCCGCTGAAGCATGGCCGCGTGGGGATCTACTTCGGGATGAAATCCCCGATGATGCAAACCGAGGAGGGTCAGATTGAAGAGTCTTACTCTATTTCTGCCGGCCTCGACTTCCCGTCCGTCGGGCCGCAGCATGCGTATCTGAACAGCATCGGCCGCGCTGACTATGTCTCCATTACCGATGACGAAGCGCTGGAAGCCTTCAAAATGCTGTGCCGCAGCGAAGGGATCATCCCGGCGCTGGAGTCTTCGCACGCGCTGGCGCACGCGCTGAAAATGATGAAAGAAAACCCGGAAAAAGAGCAGCTACTGGTGGTGAACCTTTCCGGACGCGGTGACAAAGATATCTTCACCGTTCACGATATTCTGAAAGCACGAGGGGAAATCTGATGGAACGCTATGATAACGTATTTGCAGAGCTGAAATCGCGCCAGGAAGGCGCGTTCGTTCCCTTCGTCACCCTGGGCGATCCGGGCCCGGAACAGTCGCTGAAGATTATCGACACCCTGATTGAATCCGGGGCCGACGCGCTGGAGCTGGGTATTCCGTTCTCCGATCCGCTGGCGGATGGCCCGACCATCCAGAATGCGACGCTGCGCGCATTCGCCTCCGGTGTGACGCCAACCCAGTGCTTCGAGATGCTGGCGGCGATTCGCCAGAAGCACCCGACCATTCCGATCGGCCTGCTGATGTACGCCAACCTGGTCTTTAACCGCGGTATTGATGAGTTCTATGCCGAGTGCGCGCGCGTGGGCGTCGACTCCGTTCTGGTGGCAGACGTGCCGGTTGAGGAGTCTGCGCCATTCCGTCAGGCAGCGATGCGCCATAACGTCGCCCCGATTTTCATCTGCCCGCCGAACGCCGATGACGAACTGCTGCGCCAGATTGCCTCTTACGGACGCGGGTATACCTACCTGCTCTCCCGCGCGGGCGTGACCGGTGCCGAGAATAAAGCCGCCCTGCCGCTGCATCATCTGGTGGAGAAGCTGGACGAGTACCATGCCGCGCCTCCGCTGCAGGGGTTCGGGATTTCATCCCCGGATCAGGTCACCGCAGCGATTGACGCGAAGGCGGCTGGTGCCATCTCCGGCTCCGCGATTGTGAAGATCATCGAAAAGAATGTGGACAAGCCCGAGCAGATGCTGGCCGAGCTAAAAGCGTTTGTAACCGCAATGAAAGCGGCGACGCGTAAAGCATAACCTCTCTACCGTCTGGCTTCCTGCCAGACGGTTCCCCTTCCTGGTTATCACTCTTCATGCTGCTGACGTGCGGGCTGCTATTTAAGAACGCAATTGACAGGCCAGTAATGATGAATGCCTCAATTATGCTTTATTAATAACGTTTCCGGGGCGGGCATCGGGACTTACCAATTTGTAAAGTACCGGCAGCATGGACCAAATCAGCTAAAGTACGAACCTGCATTTTATCCATAACCCGACGTCGATGGACCTTCACGGTAATTTCTGATATGCCCAGTTCAGACGCAATTTGTTTGTTTTGCAGGCCATTAATCGCCAACTCAAAGGTCTGCTTCTCGCGCCGTGTCAATGCCTGATAGTTTTTACAAAGCTCGAATATTCTTTGCTGCTCTAAAAAATTATTAGTCGCTTCGATTAGCACATCTTTCACGACATTGATAAATTGTTCCGGTTCGACTGGCTTAGTCAAAAAGTCCCGAACACCTGCTTTCATCGCTTGTACGCAGAGTGGGATTGAGCCGGCCATAGTCAGGATAATTATCGGTATTGTACAGCCCCGTTCCTTCAGGGCATCTATCACATCGAAACCGTTAGTGTCTGGCATGTTAATTTCAAGTATTAAGCATGAGGGATGATCAACTATGGGGCAGGAGAGAAATTCTTCGGCATTTTTGAAGTCAAAAGTTTGATAACCTTTCGCCATTAACAATTTAACCACAAACAGCCTATATGCATCATCATCATCGATAACATAAACAACATCTTCCATAACACTCTCTCCTCACCAGGCCTTCGACGTACATAATACGAGCGGAGGCGTCCATTCACAAAAAATTTTAGAATTGCCAGCTTCTATGTCTGATATCGTTTAATAACCGGAAGTAACAAAATCAAAGACTAACAGTCCATATGCGAATATTCTAATTTAGCAAAGGTAATTAGCATGAGGATATTCTGAAAAAAAGATTCATATAATAGTCGTTTTTGAGCAGGGGTACTGTTAAAACTCATCCGTCAAGCAAACCCTTTTGTATATATTTGACTCATATCGCGGGAATTACCTTAGCCCTGTCGTTTTAAGGTGCAGTTTTTATATCTGCCAGGTGGTTAGCTGAATAAGAGTGCGTTTTTGGTGTTAACGCCGATTCGGGATCCACCCGCACTCCGCCAGAGTCTCTGTCAGAACATCAGGTATATCAACGGCTCTTGCTTCTCTGAATTCCGCAGCCGTACCGAGAATCCAAACGCAGCACGGTTTAATGACTAAGGTCATAAAAAGAGGCGGTATTTTGCAGAAAAGGTTTTGAGAGGTTTTGAGGCAAACGAAAAAGATATATATTCCAGTCCGTTAAATTCACTTACACCTTCTGAGTTCAGAGGCTTATTCATGTCATGGCACGCCTTCAAACAGACTTACCTGGTTAAGTTCTGGTCACCTGTTCCGGCCGTTATCGCGGCAGGCATTCTCTCTACCTACTATTTCGGCATCACCGGCACCTTCTGGGCCGTGACCGGCGAGTTCACCCGCTGGGGTGGTCAATTGCTACAGCTCGCTGGCGTGCATACCGAAGAGTGGGGTTACTTTAAACTCATTCATCTGGACGGCACGCCGCTCACCCGCATCGACGGGATGATGATCGTCGGCATGTTCGGCGGCTGTTTCGCGGCGGCGCTGTGGGCAAACAACGTTAAGTTGCGGATGCCCAAAAGCCGTATTCGCATAATGCAGGCGGTGGTCGGCGGTATCATTGCCGGGTTTGGCGCCCGCCTGGCGATGGGCTGTAACCTGGCCGCTTTCTTTACGGGGATTCCTCAGTTTTCGCTTCACGCCTGGTTCTTTGCCGTCGCCACGGCCATCGGCTCTTACTTCGGTGCCAAATTCACCCTGCTGCCGCTGTTCCGCATTCCGGTGAAAATGACAAAAGTCAGCGCTGCGTCACCGTTAACCCAGAACCCAGACCAGGCGCGTCGCCGTTTCCGCCTCGGTATGCTGGTCTTTTTGGCTATGGTCGCCTGGGCGCTTTGCACTGCAATGAATCAGCCCAAACTCGGCCTGGCGATGCTGTTCGGCGTGGGTTTTGGTCTGCTCATTGAACGCGCGCAGATCTGCTTTACCTCCGCGTTTCGCGATATGTGGATCACCGGCCGTACGATGATGGCAAAGGCGATTATCGCCGGGATGGCGGTCAGCGCCATCGGTATCTTCAGCTATGTTCAGCTCGGCGTCGAACCGAAAATCATGTGGGCCGGTCCTAACGCGGTCATTGGCGGCCTGCTGTTCGGCTTCGGGATCGTGCTGGCTGGCGGGTGTGAAACCGGCTGGATGTACCGCGCCGTTGAAGGTCAGGTGCATTACTGGTGGGTGGGCCTGGGAAATGTTATCGGCTCGACGATCCTGGCTTACTTCTGGGACGATCTGTCTCCGGCGCTTGCCACGAGTTGGGACAAGGTAAACCTGTTGAACACCTTCGGGCCTCTCGGTGGCCTGCTGGTCACCTACGCCCTGCTGCTGGTCGCTTTTTTACTGGTTGTCGCGCAGGAGAAACGCTTCTTCCGTCGCGCGAGTGTTAAAACAGAAACCCAGGAGAATGCTGCATGAAAGAGATCGTGCCCGATTACCGTCTGGATATGGTCGGTGAACCCTGCCCTTATCCGGCTGTTGCCACGCTTGAAGCCCTACCGCAGCTCAAAAAAGGGGAAATTCTGGAAGTGGTCAGCGACTGTCCGCAGTCCATCAACAACATTCCGCTGGATGCGAAAAACCACGGCTACACGGTGCTGGATATCCAGCAGGATGGCCCGACCATTCGCTATTTGATTCAAAAATGATCGCTAAGGGCCTCGCGAGGGGCCTTTATCGTATTGAATTATAAGACATCTTGATCCACGGCAAAAACGCGTTTTTTGACTTAAGTAAAATCTCACTTCCCTTTTGAAGGAGGTTTTCGCGGTTTGATGTATTTACGAGCTTTACTGGTTTTCGCCTTATTGATTCCCTTCCATGCGCTGTCCCTGAATTTCTCTTCTACCTTCCTGCGCCTTAATTGTCCGCAAAGAGGACTTGTCGAGGTCATTCTGCACGTTTATGACCATACCCAGGAACGATGGCACGGCCATTTTGAAACCGGCGCGGGACATAAACGTGCAGGTGATACCGAAATCATCCCGTTTGCCAACGGCGATATTCTCTTTCATTCCCTGTCCAGCGACGCTTTCAGCTATTTATATGATGGAGAAAATATCCTGAGGCACTGCGTAAAGCTTGATGAGCGGCCGGTTTATCCGTCGTTTTGAAGTGAGCAAAGCAAACTGGCCACCCTGTGGCCAGTTTGACGGGGGATTAGAAACGATAACCCGCAGAGAACATAAACACCCACGGATCCAGGCGAGTATTGATACTTTGCTGCTGACCGCCCGCTTTGAAGCGTACGTCCGTATCAATATCCATGTACCAGACCGAGGCGTTAATCAGCCAGTCGCGGTTAATTAGATAATCCAGACCGACCTGCCCCGCCATACCCCATGAATCTTTCAGGCTGAGGTCAGTCAGACCGGCCTCTTTACCGGTATCGTTAAACTTCTCGTCGAAGAAAGTGGTGTAGTTCACACCGGCACCAATATAAGGACGCACCTTGCTGCTGGCATCACCAAAGTACCATTGCGCCATCAGCGTTGGCGGTAAATGGTGAACCGTAGCGATATCACCGGTTGCGCCCAGACCTACGCGATGACGGAACGGCGTTGCAGCCAGAAGCTCAACACCAACGTTTTCCGTCGCCATATAGGTGAACGTTAACCCTAACTGGGTGTTATTACTGACGTTAAAACCGCCCATACCCAGCACGTTATCCGATCCTTCAGTCGGGCGAACCGTAGCCGAACCGGCACGAATAAAGAATTCGCCTGCTTCATGCGCATACGCGCCGCCAGAGAGACTGCTTAATACAAGGGCTGCCACCGCTAATTTTTTCATATCCGCTCCATCGTTGTGGTTTTAATCGCGGATGAGAATATACTCACAAATGAGTAATAAGTGATCTGCTACAGATCACATTAAAACCAGTAACTTAACATTCATTGATCTGGATTAATTTTTTGTTGCACATCCAAAAGCGATAAGTTGTTTCCATGTCAATTTTTGGCATTTCACGGTTACAAAATTTTCCCTTTTCCCCCTCTTGCTCTTCCTCTGGCGGCTGGATAATTTATCGCTCTCACAAGTTGATTTGATGCGTTCTTCTTTAGCAGGTGTGCCATGAGTGATATCAACCCGTGCATGACGTGCGGAGCCTGTTGTGCGTATTTTCGAGTCTCTTTCTACTGGGCCGAAGCCAGCGATGGCGGCGGTACCGTTCCGGTTCATCTCACAGAGCCGCTAACGCCTTTTCTGCGCTGCATGAGTGGCACAAACCAAAAGCAGGCCCGCTGCGTGGCGCTACAGGGCGAGCCCGGGGTCTCTACCAGGTGTTCCATCTATGAGGATCGGCCCAGCCCGTGCCGGGAATTTGCCATGTCGGGGGAGGATGGGCAGGTCAACGAAGCCTGCAATCGCGCCCGGGCGCGCGTTGGATTACCTCCGCTTTACAAAGATATGCTTTTCCATACAAGCCTTGATGCTGCCACAGCAGGTGCATCCGGTGTACAATTGCCGGCTAATTAACACCTGCAATACTCAAGGAGAGTGCATGTCTATCACGGCGAAGTCTGTCTACCGTGACACGGGAAACTTTTTCCGCAATCAGTTCATAACCTTTTTACTGATCGCGTTGCTATGTGCCTTTATCACGGTGGTGCTGGGCCATGCCTTCTCACCGAGTGATGAACAGATTGCCAGCCTGAGCCAGGGCGACCACCTCGCCGGAAGCGTGGGGCTGTTTGAACTGGTGCAAAACATGACGCCGGAGCAGCAACAGATTCTGCTGCGGGCGTCTGCCGCGTCAACGTTCTCAGGCCTGATTGGTAATGCGGTTCTGGCGGGCGGCGTTTTGCTGATGATTCAGCTGGTCTCGGCGGGTCACCGGGTCAGCGCCTTACGGGCGATTGGTGCGAGTGCGCCAGTCTTACCTAAGCTGTTTATCCTGATCTTTTTAACCACCATGCTGGTGCAAATGGGAATTATGCTGGTCGTGGTGCCGGGTGTTTTACTGGCTATCGTGCTTTCATTTGCGCCTGTGATGGTGGTGCAGGATAAGATGGGGATTTTTACCGCGATGCGCAGCAGCATCAGACTGGCATGGGCGAATATGCGTCTGGTGGCTCCCGCCGTGATCGGCTGGCTGCTCGCCAAAACGCTCCTGCTGTTGTTTGCACCGAATTTTGCGGTATTAACGCCGAACGTTGGCGCGGTAGTGGCGAATACGCTGAGCAATCTGATTTCAGCGGTACTGCTGGTCTATCTGTTCCGCCTGTATATGTTAATTCGTCAGTAATCCTGAGGCGGGCGGCATCGCTGCCACCCGCCCCGTTCAGAAGATGGAATCACAGAATGAAGCAGTTTCTTGATTTTTTACCGCTCGTGGTCTTTTTTGCTTTTTATAAGCTGTATGACATTTATGCCGCGACCACTGCGCTGATCGTTGCAACGGCTGTTGTTCTGATCTACAGCTGGGTTCGCTATCGTAAAGTCGAAAAGATGGCGCTGATAACGTTCGTCCTGGTCGCCGTGTTCGGCGGGCTTACGCTGTTCTTCCACAATGATGAATTTATTAAGTGGAAAGTGACCGTCATTTATGCGCTGTTCGCTGGTGCACTGTTAATCAGCCAGTGGGTGATGAAAAAACCGCTGATCCAGCGCATGCTGGGCAAAGAGCTGACGCTGCCTCAGGAAGTCTGGTCCCGTTTGAATATCGCCTGGGCGGTCTTCTTTATTCTCTGTGGTCTTGCCAATATCTATATCGCCTTCTGGCTGCCGCAGAATATATGGGTCAACTTCAAGGTCTTTGGCCTGACTGCGCTGACCCTTATCTTCACGCTGTTAAGCGGCGTATACATCTATCGCCACATGCCGCAAGACGACAAGCACTGATTAATGACTGATCAGAACGTCAACGACAGGCGTTCTGGTCTATTCTCTCCACTGTAAAATCATAGTAGCATCCCGCCTGAAGTCTTCCGTTACGAGTTAAAACAATGACAACAACTAACGCCCCGCAGGGCGAACTGGTTTTACGCACACTGGCAATGCCCGCTGACACCAATGCCAATGGCGATATTTTTGGCGGCTGGCTGATGTCGCAGATGGATATGGGCGGCGCAATTCTGGCAAAAGAGATTGCCCACGGGCGCGTGGTGACTGTGCGAGTGGACGGCATGACCTTCCTGCGCCCGGTTGCGGTGGGAGATGTGGTTTGCTGCTACGCGCGCTGCGTCAAACGCGGCAACACCTCTATTTCAATCAACATCGAAGTATGGGTTAAGAAAGTCTCTTCTGAACCTATTGGGCAGCGTTATAAGGCCACCGAAGCGCTGTTTATTTATGTTGCAGTGGACAGCGAGGGCAAACCTCGTCAACTTCCGCAGGCCTGATTGACAGGCAAAAAAAAAGCCTCCATCAGGAGGCTTTTTTTATTCCATTTGCGCCCCGCCATTCAGGCGGAAAACTATATTCACAATCAGTCCGTTGCCCGGTTTCCCGGCCTCATAGCGCCATCTGCGCATCGCCGATTTCACTTCGCGCTCAAACATATTAGAAGGCTGAGCGGACAATATTTCCACGTTGTCCACGCGGCCATCGGCAGTAACGTCAAATTTAACCCGTACGCGGCCTTCAATACGCAAGGCCTGCGCTCGCGCCGGATACTGAGGCTGGTTGCGACTCAGCGCGCGCGGACCCGCAGGGGCACTGACTGTCGGCTTAGGCGCGGCTGCGGTGTTATTCATCACCGGACGCGAAGGCGCCGCATTCTCCACCGTCTGGGTCGCGCGCGGTTCAACCGGACGTTCCTCGCGTTTCGGACGCTCCTCGACCTTCTTCACCGGCTTTGGCTTCGGCTTAGGTTTTGGCTTCGGTTCAGGTTTGTGGATCACTACCGGGGCTTCCTTCGGTGGCTCCGGAACGGGCTCGGGTTCTGGCTCAGGCTCTGCCACCGGCTGCGGCGGCGGAGGGGCAACCTGCGGCGGCTCGAGATCCGCTGGCGATACCATCGTCACCGAAACCGGCTGCGCGGGCGCGGGCATTTCAATAACCTGATGAACCGAGGTATACAGCAAACCCGCCACAACGGCACCGTGAATCACGACAGAAAGCAGCGTCGGCCAGGGAAAGCGGCGAGGTAAATCAAGGGTCATCGAAGTCATATTCATCAACGTTAAAAAACCGAACCCTGATTTTAAATGCAAATAGCAATCATATTCAATAAGACACTTTGTTCTGGCGCAACTTTAGCGCCTGAGAGGCCAAAAAAGGCGCATTCAGATCAGGGTATTAACATTGTTTTTATTTTACATTGCAGTCGTTTGCCCTTTCACATAACGTAACTGACACTTTTACCGGTTAAGGAGCTTCGCCGTGTTTTACGTGATTTACTCTGAAGATGTTGCTGATTCGCTCGAAAAACGCCAGTCTGTGCGCCCTGCGCACCTTGCACGTTTGCAGCTGCTCCAGGATGAAGGCCGTTTACTGACCGCTGGCCCCATGCCCGCAGTAGACAGCAACGATCCGGGCGCCGCCGGTTTTGCCGGCTCCACTGTGATTGCTGAGTTTGAATCTCAGGAAAGCGCTCAGGCATGGGCTGACGCAGATCCGTATGTTGCCGCAGGTGTGTATGCGAAAGTAACGGTCAGACCGTATAAGAAAGTGTTCTGATACCAAAGCGGCTCCGAAAGGAGCCTTTTTCATAGTAGAGGTTACGCGTCTCTGCGCCGGGTAAACTGTTGCTCCGTTATAAGGGTTCCCCACTGATCGCCCTCCCACTCTTTGGCGAGCGTAAATCCAAACGATTCGTATAAACGTCGTGCCGCAGTCAATTTATTGAATGTCCAGAGATGCACGGCAGAAAAACCCACGCTGTCGCAAAAACGCATCGCTTCGGTCAGCAATTTTTTCCCCACCCCACGTCCCCGGCAGCCATCGTCAAGAATAAACCAGCGAAGATGGGCTTCACCCGGCGCTAAATCCTCGCCGTCTATCGCCACTGACCCCATTATCCTGCCGTTCATCACCGCCAGCCAGATCTGGTTGCATGGCTTATCCAGGCGGTCACTAAATTCTGCAACCCCTGCGGCCACTTTGGCTTCAAAAAAGCGGCCAAAATGGTGCTCGCGCGCGTAATAAACCCCATGCATCTCCGCGACACGGCCAATCATGCCGGGAATATACCCCTTAACTATCGTGAGTTCGTCGGGGCGCGTGGCGTTGCCCTTTTCACGGCACGCCAGCAGCGCGTTGGCATAAAGGGAGAGTCCTTCAGAAATGGTCTGCTGCTGGGCAGGAACAAGACTCTTTATTGCTGAGACTACGCGCTCGTTGCTAAAGGTATTAATTTTACTGACCGTCTCATGACCTTTCGCGGTCAGCCTGAGACTCTTCGCTCTCGCATCTTCAGCTGAAATAACCTCCTCGAGCTCACCCGCGGCAATCAGACGAGCAAGCATACGGCTGACGCTGGACTTATCCAGCCCCAGCAGCTGCACCAGCTGACTCGCCGTCATCTCTTTGCGTAGGGCTATTTCGACCAGGGTATGGACGGCCGACGGTGAGTAATTCGTTGAGGCCAGGGTCGAGGCCATAAAGCCTAATTCTCGCACCATCAGGCGCGAGGAACGTCGAATAACACTGACTAGTGGAGTTTCGCTGTGCATGTTGTGCCCTCATCGGTTAGTTGCACTATACAACTAACAGTTGAGGTGTTGTCAAACATAATAAAAAGGCTCCCTCAGGAGCCTTTCAAACCATCAATGTAGCGACGCTAGCCTCGCCGCAAACCCGACAAACAGCAGCCCTATGAGCCCGTTCCCCAGCTTTGCCAGTTTCTTTTTCGTTTTCAGATAACGCGTCACAAACGCGCCGGAGAAGATCAGGAAGCTCATGTACATAAAGCTTATTAACTCCAGCGTCGTCGCGAGGATCAGGAAAGAAGTGCCGGTGCTCTGTGCATTCACGTCAATGAACTGAACGAAGAACGATACGTAGAACAGAATCGCTTTGGGATTGGTCAGGCTTAACACCAGCGAACGTTTCATGATCATACTGGCCGGTTCAGGGCCGCTCTCATGCGCATTTTTCTGGCGGTTCACCACTGACCAGAGCATTTTGCCGCCCAGCCAGAGCAGATAGAAGGCCCCGAGATAGCGCACGATATTAAACAGTACCGGCGTGGTCTGGATTAATGCCGCGACGCCCGCCCAGGCCAGAAACATCAGCACCGCATCGCCGATAAATACGCCCGTGGCGGCAAGATACCCTTTTTTAACGCCGTGACCGATCCCGGTTTTTAGCACAAACAGGGTATTCGGCCCTGGCACCAGCACGATAAAAAATGCGCCGACAACATACGTCCAGAAATTCAGAACGCCAAACTCCGCAAACACTTCTCCCTCCTTTTGCTAAACACAACAGGAATATCGCTGCAAATACGCTATTCCTAAAAAATCAGACGCTATAAAATCAGCGGGCACCCGTTACGGTGCCCTCATGGTTTCAGATATCCTGGACTGCGAACAGCAACGCGTTGCGGTGCCTGGTCAATCCACATTTTCTGATGGCGTGAATACGCATATTGCGGCGGGATTGAGCTTCCAGCCAACGAGCCTTGCGACGACTCACCTGTCGCAACATGCGCCAGCGCCCTACTTCTGTTCTACTGCGCTTCATGTCTACAACTCTTTAACTAACAGAGTCGCCATTATAAACCCAACCCGGCAGCAAACCAGCGCTTTTACCTGGCGTTTTTATTTGCCAGATGAATCCTGATGCGTACACTCATAACAATACGCTTTCAAAAGGATTTTTTTACCTATGACAACCTTCTACACCGTGGTGAGTTGGCTGGTCATTTTGGGATACTGGCTGTTAATCGCGGGTGTGACATTACGCATCCTGATGAAGCGCAGAGCCGTACCCTCTGCCATGGCCTGGCTTCTGATCATTTATATCCTCCCGCTGGTGGGAATTATTGCCTATCTCTCTTTCGGCGAGCTTCATCTGGGTAAACGCCGCGCCGAGCGGGCCCGCGCCATGTGGCCCTCCACCGCGAAGTGGCTGAACGACCTTAAAGCCTGCAAACATATTTTTGCCGAGGAGAACAGCAGCGTCGCCTCCTCACTGTTTAAGCTGTGCGAGCGCCGTCAGGGGATTGGCGGCGTCAAGGGCAATCAACTGCAGCTGCTGACCTCGTCCGACGACGTCATGCAGGCGTTAATCCGCGATATTCAGCTGGCGCGTCATAATATCGAGATGGTTTTTTATATCTGGCAGCCCGGCGGGATGGCTGATCAGGTCGCCGAGTCGCTGATGGCCGCCGCGCGGCGCGGCATTCATTGCCGCCTGATGCTCGACTCCGCGGGTAGCGTGGCATTTTTCCGTAGCCCCTGGGCGGGCATGATGCGTAATGCCGGGATCGAAGTGGTTGAGGCGTTGAAAGTGAATCTCCTGCGCGTATTTCTGCGCCGGATGGATCTTCGTCAGCATCGCAAAATGATCATGATCGATAACTATATTGCCTACACCGGCAGCATGAATATGGTTGACCCGCGCTTCTTCAAACAGGACTCGGGCGTAGGTCAATGGGTTGATTTGATGGCGCGAATGGAGGGGCCGATTGCCACCTCGATGGGCATCGTTTATTCCTGCGACTGGGAAATAGAAACCGGCAAGCGTATTCTGCCACCACCGCCGGACGGCAATATTATGCCGTTTGAAGAGGCCAGCGGTCACACCATTCATACCATTGCTTCCGGGCCGGGCTTCCCGGAAGACTTAATCCATCAGGCGCTGCTGACGGCAACCTACTCGGCGCGTGAATATCTGATCATGACGACGCCCTACTTTGTCCCCAGCGACGACCTCCTGCATGCGATCTGTACCGCCGCGCAGCGCGGTGTCGATGTGAGCATCATTTTGCCACGCAAAAATGACTCCCTACTGGTGGGCTGGGCCAGCCGGGCATTCTTCAGCGAACTGCTGGCCGCAGGGGTGAAAATTTACCAGTTTGAAGGCGGATTGCTCCACACCAAGAGCGTTCTTGTCGACGGTGAGCTGAGCCTGGTGGGAACGGTCAACCTGGATATGCGCAGCCTGTGGCTAAACTTTGAAATCACGCTGGTCATTGATGATGCCGGCTTTGGCGGCGACCTTGCGGCGGTGCAGGATGATTATATCTCCCGCTCGCGGCTGCTGGATGCCAGACTGTGGGTAAAACGACCGCTGTGGCAGAGAATTGCCGAACGACTGTTTTACTTCTTTAGTCCGTTGCTGTAAAACGTGCCCAACGATGTTAAACAGGTAGTCATCATGGAAATGGATCTGAACAATCGCCTGACCGAAGACGAAACGCTCGAGCAGGCCTATGACATTTTTCTCGAACTGGCGGTTGATAACCTCGATCCCGCAGACGTGATCCTCTTCAATCTGCAGTTCGAAGAGCGCGGCGGCGCTGAATTGTTCGACCCTTCAGAAGACTGGGCTGAGCATGTGGATTTCGACCTGAATCCTGACTTCTTTGCCGAAGTGGTGATTGGGCTGGCCGATGAAGACGGCGGCGAAATTAACGATATTTTCGCCCGCGTTCTGCTCTGTCGGGAAAAAGACCACAAGCTGTGCCATATTCTCTGGCGTGAATAATAAAAAAGGCTGCGATTGCAGCCTTTTTTATTTACTCCGGCAATTCACTGCCGCAGCGGTGACAAAACCGCGCGTCGTGTTCATGTTCGCCCTGCTGGCAATGAGGACATTTGCGCTGCTGCTTGCGGCTCTGAAACGCGCTGCTCATGTGTGTGGTAATAAGTCCCGTCGGGATGGCAATAACCGAATAGCCAATCAAAATCAGCACGGACGCCACGATGCGCCCCAATGGCGTATGGGGAGTAATATCACCGTAACCCACGGTCGTGACGGTCACAATGGCCCAGTAGACGGACGCATTGAGCGTCGTAAAGCCATATTTAGGCCCTTCTATTAAATACATCAGCGCGCCAAAAACAATCATGACGATGGCAATAAACGAGTAGAACAAAATAAGCTGATGGCGGGCGCTGACGATCGCACTCCAGAACACGCGTAATGACGGCATAAAACGCAGTAATTTCAGAATACGTAATACCCGAATCACGCGCATCGCTCGCCAGGCAAAGACATAACTCAGGCTAATCTCGGGCCACAGCCACATAACATAGAGCGGCAGGATGGTGGCTAAATCGATAAACCCCCAGAAGCTGAAAACATATCTGGCCGGGTTGGGCCAGGCTATTACCCGCAGGAGATATTCAGCGGTAAAAACCAGGGTAATCGCCAGCTCAAGCCAGACAAAGATATGCCATTCGTCAAACGTCAGGTGGTATTGCGTCCCGGCACCCGATTCAATAAAGATGACAACCACGCTGAGGAGCGCAAATAAACCGCACAGACCTTCAAAGCGTCGCCCGGAAACCGTTTCAGGATCGAATAAAAAATGATATAGCCGCCGACGGGCTAACGTGAATAAACGCGACACAGTTACCTCGCAAAAATAAGGGCTGACATCATGTCAGCCCTTGCGATTATAACGGGTCTACTTTCAGGCAGGAAACCGCATGTCGGAAGCTGCCTTCGAGAACCGGTCGCGTTTGAGCACATTCCGGCCCGGCCATCGGGCAGCGCGTGCGGAAGACGCAGCCTGACGGCGGGTTAATCGGCGAAGGTAATTCCCCTTCCAGAAGCTGGATGGTTTTATTCTTTTCCAGATCCGGATCGGGGATCGGCACCGCGGACATCAGCGCTCTGGTGTATGGGTGCAATGGATTATGGTACACCTCGTCATAGGTGCCCAGCTCCACGGCATGCCCCAGATACATCACCAGCACGCGGTCAGAGATGTGTTTCACCACGGCCAGGTCATGCGCGATGAAGATCAGCGACAGCCCCATTTCGCGCTGCAGCTTCTGCAGCAGGTTAACCACCTGCGCCTGAATGGAAACGTCCAGTGCGGAAACCGGCTCATCGCAGATAATCAGCTTCGGTTCGAGGATCAGCGCACGGGCAATACCAATACGCTGGCACTGACCGCCGGAGAACTCATGCGGATAGCGGTTGATGAGGTTTGGCAACAGGCCGACTTTCATCATCATCGCCTTCACGCGGTCGCGCACTTCCTGACGAGACATCTTTGGATGATAGGTCCGCAGCGGCTCGGCAATAATCTCGCCGATGGTCATACGCGGGTTTAATGATGCCAGCGGATCCTGGAAAATCATCTGGATATCGCTGCGCACCTCGCGCCACTCGTCGGGCTTCATGCCCAGCAGATCTTTACCCAGCCAGGCCACTTTACCGTCGGTGGCTTTGACCAGACCGATAATGGCTCGCGCAAAGGTCGATTTACCGCAGCCGGACTCTCCCACCACGCCCAGGGTTTCCCCTTCGTACAGGCGCAGCGTGACGCCGTCCACCGCTTTCAGGGTCTTCGGTGGCTGCCAGAACCACTGTTTGCCGTCTTTGATGTCGAAATGCACTTTAAGATCGGCGATTTCGAGCAGCACGTTGCGTTTTTCATCTAATGCGTTCATACCAGCTCCTCCTGCGGCTTAAAGCAGGCGCGCAGACGGCCTGGTGCAAACTCTTCCAGCGGCGGAGCGCTGTTACAGATTTCCATCGCGTGCGGGCAGCGCGGCTGGAACGGACAGCCTTTCGGCAGACGCAGCAGGTTTGGCGGGTTGCCCGGAATGGTGAGCAGGGATTCCCCTTCCGCATCAAGACGGGGTACCGCGTTCAGCAGACCAATGGAGTACGGGTGCGCAGGCTGATAGAAGACATCGCGCGCTTTGCCATATTCCATGGTACGACCGGCATACATCACCAGCACTTTGTCGCAGATGCCTGCCACCACGCCCAGGTCGTGGGTGATCATGATAATCGCCGTGTTGAACTCGCGCTTCAGCTCGTTCAACAGGGTCATGATTTGCGCCTGAACGGTAACGTCCAGCGCGGTGGTAGGTTCATCGGCAATCAGCAGCTTTGGCCGGCACAGCAGCGCCATCGCAATCATCACGCGCTGACGCATACCGCCAGAAAACTCGTGCGGGAACATGCGCATACGCTTACGCGCTTCCGGCATTTTCACCGCGTCCAGCATTTTGACCGACTCTTCAAAGGCTTCCGCTTTGCCCAGGCCTTTGTGCAGCATCAGGACTTCCATCAGCTGCTCGCCTACGCGCATATACGGATTCAGCGAGGTCATCGGATCCTGGAAAATCATCGAGATCTGTTCGGCGCGCAGCTTGTTCAGCTCGTGCTCCGGCAGGTTAAGGATTTCACGACCGTTGAATTTCGCAGAGCCCCCAATCACGCCGTTTGCTGCCAACAGGCCCATTAACGCAAAGGCGGTCTGAGATTTCCCGGATCCGGATTCACCGACGATGCCGAGCGTTTCACCCGCGCGCAGGTTGAAGTTGAGATCGTTGACGGCGGTAACATCCCCGTCCGGCGTTTTAAAGGTCACGCGGAGGTCTTTCACATCCAGCAAAAGGTTATTCTGCTGTTGCGCCTGTGGCGCAGTGGCCGTTTCAATAATTGTCATGACGGCGCTCCTTAACGGTCTTTCGGGTCGAGGGCATCACGCAGGCCATCGCCGATAAAGTTAAAACAAAACAGGGTAACGACCAGGAAACCCGCCGGATAAAGCAGCAGCCACGGTGAAACTTCCATCGAGTTTGCGCCATCGCTCAGCAGCGCGCCCCAGCTGCTCAGAGGCTCTTGTGTGCCGAGACCCAGGAAGCTCAGGAAAGATTCAAACAGGATCATGCTTGGTACCAGCAGTGAGGCATAAACCACCACCACGCCCAGCACGTTAGGAACAATATGGCGAACCACGATATTCCCGGTGGACACACCGCCTACCTGCGCCGCTTCGATAAACTCTTTGCGTTTGAGGCTCAGCGTCTGGCCGCGAACAATACGCGCCATATCCAGCCAGGACACCATCCCGATGGCCACGAAGATCAGCAGGATATTCTGGCCGAAGAAGGTCACCAGCAGGATGACGAAGAACATAAACGGGAAGGAGTTCAGGATTTCCAGCAGACGCATCATTACCGAGTCTATTTTGCCGCCGAGGTATCCGGAAAGTGAGCCATAGAGCGTACCCACGATCACCGCGACCAGCGCGGCAGCAATACCGACCATCAGCGAGATACGGCCACCGATAGCGACACGCACCAGCAGGTCGCGTCCAGAGGAGTCCGTGCCAAAATAGTGGCCTGATTCCATATCCGGCGCGCTGGACATCATGCCCCAGTCAGTGTCGAAATAGGTAAATTGCGACAGCATCGGCGCCAGGGTTACAAACAGCGCGATGATCACCAGAACAACCAGACTGGCAACCGCTGCACGGTTGTGCATAAAGCGACGGCGCGCGTCCTGCCAGAGGCTACGACCTTCTACTTCCAGTTTTTCACTGAAGTTTTCCAGCGCCTCGCTGTTTTTCTTACTCAACATCATGGCGTGCTCCAGCGTTAGTAACGAATTTTCGGGTCGATGACGGCATACAGCACATCGACGATAGCGTTAAAGAGAATGGTCAGCGCACCGACGAGAATCGTCAGGCTCAGCACCAGCGAATAGTCGCGGTTGAGCGCACCGTTAACGAACAGCTGACCAATGCCGGGCAGGCCGTAGATTGTTTCGATAACCATAGAGCCGGTGATGATCCCGACGAATGCCGGTCCCATGTAGGAGAGCACGGGCAACAGCGCCGGTTTGAGCGCGTGGCGGAAGATAATCCGACGCATCGGCAGTCCTTTAGCGCGCGCGGTACGAATGAAGTTCGAGTGCAGCACTTCGATCATTGAACCACGGGTGATACGCGCGATGCTGGCGATGTACGCCAGAGATAATGCCACCATCGGCAATATCATGAACTTCAATGCCCCGCCGTTCCAGCCGCCACCAGGCAGCCACTTCAGCGTAATGGCAAATATCATCACCAGTAATGGCGCGACAACGAAGCTGGGTATCACTACCCCGGTCATTGCCACCCCCATTACGGCATAATCCCATTTGGTATTTTGTCTGAGCGCGGCGATAACGCCCGCAGTGACACCGAAAACGATGGCCAGAATGAATGCCGCAGCACCCAACTTAGCCGAAACCGGGAAGCTGGACGCGACCAGGTCGTTAACGGAATAGTCTTTATATTTAAATGACGGTCCAAAATCACCGTGCGCCAGCTGCTTCAGGTAGTTGAAGTACTGGGTCGAGATAGGATCGTTTAAGTGGTATTTCGCTTCGATATTCGCCATGACTTCAGGCGGCAGCGTACGCTCACCGGTAAATGGACTTCCCGGCGCAAGGCGCATCATGAAGAAGGAAATCGTGATGAGAATAAATAGCGTTGGAATCGCTTCAAGACAGCGACGTAGGATAAATTTCAACATTGCCCGTACCTTCTGGCGTGTGCCTATATTATGTGACGTTGGTTAGACACCGTGGGGCGAGCATGCCCGCCCCACTCATTGCCATTAATGCTTGATAATATACAAGTTTTTAACGTAGATATTATCCATCGGGTCTTTACCGGTATACCCACCTACCCACGGTTTCACCAGACGGGCGTTAACGTAGTAGTAAACCGGAACGATCGCGGAATCTTTATCCAGCTGCTGCTCGGCTTGAGAGTACAGTTCTTTACGCTGTGCTTCGTCAGTGGTCTTCAGCGTGTCGGCGATCAGCTTGTCGAACGCTGGGCTCTTATAGTGAGCGGTGTTGTTCGAGCTGTCGCTCAGCATGGTGTTCAGGAAGGAGGTCGGTTCGTTATAGTCCGCACACCAGCCAGCACGAGCTACATCAAAGGTGCCCTGATGACGGCTGTCGAGGAAGGTTTTCCACTCCTGGTTCTCCAGCTTGACGTTCGCCCCCAGGTTCTTTTTCCAGATTGAGGCAACGGCGATAGCCAGTTTTTTGTGCAGATCGGAAGTGTTGTAGAGCAGGCTGAAGGTCAGCGGCTTATCTGCGGTGTAGCCCGCTTCGGCCAGCAGTTTCTTCGCTTCCGCGTTACGCTGTTCCTGAGTCTGTTTGAACCACTCTGGCTCGGTCAGTTTTGCGCCATCGGTGTATGGAGGGGTATAGCTGTACGCCGGCAGATCGCCCTGGTTTTTCACTTTGTTCACGATGATATCGCGATCCAGAGCCAGCTTCAGCGCGGTACGAACACGTACGTCGGTAAACGGTGCTTTCTGGTTGTTGATTTCATAGTAATAGGTGCACAGGTACGGATCGACGTGAACTTCTTTAGGAATCTCTTTTTTCAGTTTCTGGAACAGTTCAATCGGCATGTTGTTATAGGTCATGTCGATTTCACCGCTGCGGTAGCGGTTAACGTCAGTCACTTCGGAAGAGATTGGCAGGTAGGTCACCTGGTCAATTACGGTTTTCGCGTTATCCCAATACTGCGGGTTACGGTCAAGCACCATACGTTCGTTGACCACCCAGTCTTTCAGCTTATAGGCACCATTGGTGACGATATTGGCAGGCTGCGTCCATTTCTCACCAAATTTTTCCACGGCGGATTTTGGTACCGGAGAAACGGACGGGTGAACCAGCAGCTTATAGAAGTACGGAACAGGTTCGCTCAACGTCACTTCAAAGGTATTGGCATCGATCGCTTTTACGCCCAGGTCGGTAACAGGTTTTTTGCCCGCGATGATGTCATCAATATTGGCAATATGGCCATATTGCAGGTAGCTCGCATACGGAGAGGCGGTATTTGGATTCGCCAGACGCTGCCAGCTATAAACGAAATCTTCGGCCGTAACCGGTGTACCGTCGGACCATTTCGCATCTTTACGCAGATGGAATGTCCAGACTTTGAAATCTTTGTTTTCCCATTTTTCTGCTACACCCGGTGCCGGGTGGCCGTCTACGTCTGTCACCAGCAGGCCTTCGAACAGGTCGCGGTTAACGTTAGACTCAGGGACACCTTCAATTTTGTGCGGGTCAAGAGACTGAACTTCCGCACCGTTGTTACGCACCAGCGTCTGTTTCTCCGCCAGTTGAACACCTGCAGGAACGTCCGCAGCCATTGCAGCGTTGCCCGCGATTAGCGCAGTTAAAATCCCCGCCGCTACCAGATTTTTTTTTGTGATGATGGACATTGTGTTGGTACTCCACTCATTATAATGACTGGCCTTCGCCAGCTGTGTAATCCCCTGTTGGGGCCTGTACAGCGCAGGAGTTTTTTTTGCTGCTGTCAGGTTCTTCTTTTACTGCTTGCTATCACCGACTTTTTTATTACTGACCGCTCGTATGGCCGTCTTGCGTCGATTCGTTACAGGCCTCCCCTGTTTGAGACCTGCGCTGGATATCTGAGAAGAGAACCATATGAAAATAATTCTCATCTGCTTGTTTTATGCTGCAAAATATTAGGCCGGAAAGTATCAAATGGCGTAAACGCGCGCCAATACATTTTGCAAATTTGTTAAGCAATTCTCTTTTACGGTGAGTACCGCATCGTTGAGGGCAGCCTTGCCGGACATCGAATGTCACTAAAAAAACATGATATTCAATAGGATAGAGAAAATTTTCTCTACAAGCGCGTCGCTGCGCTATCATCGAGTGATTTTGTACAAAAATTTAACAACTGGTTATTATTTAGCACATTCATCTAGGGGAATGTTGAATTTACTAATATCATTTCGGTTATCTCTCAGCAAGCCCCAGAGTATCATGTGAGTAAAATAACAGTTCGATCGAAGGTTTTCTGCGCAGGCGGGTTTGGCGGGAATTAATAACTCATTGAAATACAACCAATGAACATTATTAGTAGAATTTATTATGATATGTGAGCATTTCAACTTTAGTTATAGGATTTACTGATAATGACGTAAAAAAACGGAGCCGTGGCTCCGTTCTTTCATACGAAATATCAGTGCAGCAAACCGGGGAAAATGCTTTTAATTCCTGTAACGATGAATTCAATCCCTAACGCCATCAACAGCAGGCCCATAATACGCGTTATGACGTTAATGCCCGTCTGCCCCAACAGTCGCACCAGCCAGGGTGCCATGCGGAATACTCCCCAACAGCACAGCGCGAAAAGTGCAATGGCAACGGAAAAGCCAATCAGGTGCATCAGGCTATGGTAACGCGTGCCCCAGACAATGGTTGAACTGATGGCGCCAGGGCCAGCCATGAGCGGTAAGGCCAGCGGCACCACGCCAATACTTTCGCGGATGGCAGTTTCTGACTTCTCCTGCTTGTTTTGTTTATCCTCGCCCAGCTTACCGCTGATCATTGACATGGCGATGGTCACGACCAGGATCCCACCCGCTATGCGGAACGAGTCAATCGAAATCCCGAAGAGCTGGAGAATGGCGTCACCCAGGAAAAGGGAGGTGAGCAAGATGATAGCTACTGACAGGTTAGCGGTGAGGTTGGTCTTATTCCTGGCCGCCGCCGTCTGATAACTCGTCATACTAATGAAGACAGGAATGATCCCCACCGGGTTGACCAGGGCAAACAAACCAATAAAAAATTTAAAATACGTTGGAAAATCAAAGAGCGTTTGAATCACGTTTTGCTCCGCTTATACACATGCCCGGGACTGACAATTTGTCATGAGAAATCGCGCTGAAGATACCCTTTTTATTAGCATACTTCACTCGAAATCTGCGGCAAAACGTTACCATTTCAGGATGTTAAATATATGTATAATCAATGGCAGCGCCACTTCCATTACTTACGTAATTATTTAACACTTGAAAAACCTCAACGAAATAACCCTGCTGAAAGGTATCAGCTTGGGGGAAAATTGACGCAGATCATGATTTCCGTACTCAGAAGTGAGTAATCTTGGTTACGCCCCCAGGGAGATCACCTGACAAAAAGGGATGATGCTAAGGTAAGGCTCTTTTAGTAAATTAGTGTGCTGACGCATAAAGTAACTCTTTGTTTTACTTTGTGTTACGCAAGTCGTATCGGCTCTGTCTATACTGTGTGACGTATCGAGCGCTGGTTTACTAAAAGAGTTTAAACATTATCAGGAGAGCATTATGGCTGTTACTAATATCGCTGAACTGAACGCCCTCGTCGAGCGCGTTAAAAAAGCCCAGCGTGAATATGCCAATTTCACCCAAGAACAGGTTGATAAAATCTTCCGCGCGGCCGCACTGGCTGCTGCAGATGCTCGAATCCCTCTCGCTAAAATGGCCGTTGCCGAATCCGGCATGGGTATCGTGGAAGATAAAGTGATTAAAAACCACTTTGCTTCCGAGTATATCTACAACGCCTATAAAGATGAGAAAACCTGTGGCGTCCTGTCCGAAGACGACACCTTCGGTACCATCACCATCGCTGAACCTATCGGCATCATCTGCGGTATTGTTCCGACAACTAACCCAACGTCTACAGCTATCTTCAAATCACTGATTAGCCTGAAGACTCGTAACGCAATCATCTTCTCTCCACACCCACGTGCGAAAGACGCTACCAACAAAGCGGCAGATATTGTCCTGCAGGCGGCGATCGCTGCTGGCGCACCAAAAGATCTGATTGGCTGGATCGACCAACCTTCCGTTGAGCTCTCCAATGCGCTGATGCATCACCCGGACATTAACCTGATCCTGGCGACCGGTGGTCCTGGCATGGTTAAAGCCGCATACAGCTCCGGTAAACCAGCAATCGGCGTGGGCGCGGGTAACACCCCTGTTGTTATCGACGAAACCGCTGACATCAAACGTGCCGTTGCGTCTGTACTGATGTCTAAAACCTTCGATAACGGCGTGATCTGTGCATCTGAACAATCTGTTGTTGTTGTTGATTCCGTGTACGACGCTGTTCGTGAACGTTTCGCCAGCCACGGCGGCTACCTGCTGCAGGGCAAAGAGCTGAAAGCCGTTCAGGACATTATCCTGAAAAATGGCGCGTTGAACGCTGCCATCGTGGGTCAGCCGGCTTACAAAATTGCTGAACTCGCAGGCTTTACCGTTCCGGCAACAACCAAAATCCTGATCGGTGAAGTGAAAGTTGTCGACGAAAGCGAGCCGTTTGCACATGAAAAACTGTCTCCAACGCTTGCCATGTACCGTGCGAAAGATTTCGAAGACGCGGTAGAGAAAGCCGAGAAACTGGTTGCCATGGGCGGTATCGGTCACACTTCTTGTCTGTACACCGACCAGGACAACCAGCCAGAACGCGTTGCCCACTTCGGTCAGATGATGAAAACTGCACGTATCCTGATTAACACCCCTGCTTCTCAGGGTGGTATCGGTGATCTGTACAACTTTAAACTCGCACCTTCCCTGACTCTGGGTTGTGGTTCCTGGGGTGGTAACTCCATCTCTGAAAACGTTGGTCCAAAACACCTGATCAACAAGAAAACCGTTGCTAAGCGAGCTGAAAACATGTTGTGGCACAAACTTCCGAAATCTATCTACTTCCGCCGTGGCTCACTGCCAATCGCGCTGGATGAAGTGATTACTGATGGCCACAAACGTGCGCTCATCGTGACTGACCGTTTCCTGTTCAACAACGGCTACGCTGACCAGATCACCTCTGTACTGAAAGCGGCGGGCGTTGAAACTGAAGTGTTCTTTGAAGTTGAAGCTGACCCTACCCTGAGCGTTGTGCGTAAAGGTGCTGAACTGGCTAACTCCTTCAAACCAGATGTGATTATCGCACTGGGTGGTGGTTCCCCAATGGACGCCGCGAAAATCATGTGGGTCATGTACGAGCATCCTGAAACCCACTTCGAAGAACTGGCGCTGCGCTTTATGGACATCCGTAAACGTATCTACAAGTTCCCGAAAATGGGCGTAAAAGCGAAAATGATCGCGGTAACCACCACTTCCGGTACCGGTTCAGAAGTTACGCCATTCGCAGTAGTAACGGACGATGCAACAGGTCAGAAATATCCACTGGCTGACTATGCACTGACCCCAGACATGGCTATCGTTGATGCGAACCTGGTCATGGAGATGCCGAAATCACTGTGTGCGTTCGGTGGTCTGGATGCGGTAACTCACGCCCTGGAAGCTTACGTTTCTGTGCTGGCATCTGAGTTCTCTGACGGTCAGGCTCTGCAGGCTCTGAAACTGCTGAAGGAAAACCTGCCAGCGTCCTACAACGAAGGCTCTAAAAACCCGGTAGCACGTGAACGCGTTCACAGTGCAGCAACCATCGCCGGTATCGCGTTTGCGAACGCCTTCCTGGGTGTTTGCCACTCTATGGCGCACAAGCTGGGTTCTCAGTTCCACATTCCTCACGGTCTGGCGAACGCCCTGTTGATCAGCAACGTTATCCGTTATAACGCTAACGACAACCCAACCAAGCAGACTGCTTTCAGCCAGTATGACCGTCCGCAAGCGCGTCGTCGTTACGCTGAAATCGCAGACCACCTTGGTCTGAGCGCACCGGGTGACCGTACTGCTGCGAAGATTGAGAAACTGCTGGCATGGCTGGAAAGCCTGAAAGCTGAGCTGGGTATTCCTAAATCTATCCGTGAAGCAGGCGTTCAGGAAGCTGACTTCCTCGCTCATGTAGATAAGCTGTCTGAAGATGCATTCGATGACCAGTGTACTGGTGCTAACCCGCGCTACCCACTGATCTCCGAGCTGAAACAGATTCTGCTGGATACCTTCTACGGTCGTGAGTTCAAAGAAGGTGACGTTGCCGCTGTGAAAACAGAAGCTCCTGTCATCAAAGCTGACAAGAAAGCGAAGAAAAGCGCTTAATTGAAAGTAGAAGAAAAAACCCGCCTTTATGGCGGGTTTTTTTATGTCTGTATAACAAGGCCGGCGTTATTTCCTGTTGTCGTGCTGAATCGCCGTCAGCGAGCCTACAGACAACGCTTCTTTATAATGCTTACGACAGACTGAAACATAGCGTTCATTACCGCCTATCACCACCTGCTCGCCATCTGCATAAGGTTTCCCGGCCTGGTCGAGACGAAGCACCATGCTGGCTTTGCGACCGCAGAAGCAGATTGTTTTCAATTCGACAAGCTTATCCGACCAGGCGAGCAAGTACTGGCTACCGGCAAAGAGCTCACCGCGGAAATCCGTACGTAGGCCATAACACAGCACGGGAATATCAAGCTCATCGACCACCTCTGAAAGGGCATGAACCTGTTCACGCGTCAGAAACTGGCTTTCATCTACCAGAACACAGTGAATGGGCTGCAAAGCATGTTCTGTACGAATGTCCTCAAACAGATCGGTTTTCGGGTTAAACAGTCTGGCAGGCGACGAGAGCCCTATTCTTGAGCTCACCTTCCCTGCGCCAAAGCGATCGTCAATTTCAGCCGTATAAACAACGGTACGCATCCCGCGCTCCTGGTAATTGTACGAGGATTGCAGCAACGCGGTGGATTTCCCGGCATTCATTGCCGAATAGTAGAAATAAAGTTGTGCCATTGGCCGTAAAACCCTAATCAATGTGTAATATTCCCGATGATTCATTGTACCATAATTTGTCTGGTCATCAGCGATGCAGCACACAGAGGAAGCGTTTCAGCGCGGAGTTCACGACCTTCTTTTCATGAAAATAGCCCGTTAAAACATGAAGTAAACTCCTTCTGCCCGGCCAATATGTTATATGTTCAGCCAAACATAACACTGCTTTTTATAGTGGAATCCCCGTTCTTTAAAATTCACTATTTATTAACTATTACAGTCTTAACATCACGGTGGGGAACTAATACAAAAGGCTGATATTTCTCCGCCGCAACTATAATTCCTGCGGTAAATGTCACAAAAAAAAGATGCAATCGACCGGGTCCAGCCGGGTTAGCTGATAACAAACGAGACTGTTGGGTGATGAAATTTAAGTTAGCGTAATTAATAATAGCGGCATTATTTAGTATTTTTTGAATTCCTTACATTCCTGGCTATTGCACAACTGAATTTATGGCTCTATTATTAGGTCAACAAACCACCCCCCATTATAAGTTTGAGATTACTACAATGAGCGAAGCACTTAAAATTCTGAACAACATCCGTACTCTTCGTGCGCAGGCAAGAGAATGCACCCTCGAAACGCTTGAAGAAATGCTGGAAAAATTAGAAGTTGTAGTTAATGAACGTCGTGAAGAAGAAAGCGCAGCTGCTGCTGAAATCGAAGAACGTACTCGTAAACTGCAGCAATATCGTGAAATGCTGATTGCTGATGGTATCGATCCAAATGAATTGCTGAACAGCATGGCTGCAGCTAAAACCGGTACTAAAGCCAAGCGTGCTGCTCGTCCTGCTAAATATAGCTACGTTGACGAGAACGGCGAAACTAAAACCTGGACTGGCCAGGGCCGCACTCCTGCTGTTATCAAGAAAGCCATGGACGAACAAGGCAAACAGCTGGACGACTTCCTGATCAAGGATTAATCCAACCGTATTCAGAAAAATCCCGCGTAATGCGGGATTTTTTTTAACCTAAATTTGTCGCAAACAACCCCTTACACTCTGTCATAAAGCATTATTTGGCAATTTTAATAACTGTACTTAGAGACAGGTTTCAGAAGTGTTTAGGGCATAAAAAAACCGGTGGGCAGCGCCTCACCGGTTTCGGACATATGTAACCGTGGCTTATTTCTTAATACCTACGCTCTCTTTGAGCCAGGTTTTAAATTCTTCACCAAGAGTATTGTGGCGAATACCATATTCAACGAACGCCTGCATATAACCAAGCTTATTACCGCAGTCATGGCTCTTACCTTTCATATGGTAAGCCTCAACGGTCTCTTTCTCGATCAGCATATCAATGGCATCCGTCAGCTGAATCTCATCCCCCGCTCCTGGAGGCGTTTTCGCCAGCAGAGGCCAGATTTCAGCGCTCAGGACATAGCGACCTACAACGGCCAGGTTTGAAGGCGCTACGTCGGCTTTAGGCTTCTCTACCACGCCAACCATTGGCACGCTTTCGCCCGGTTCAAGGTTAACGCCTTTGCAGTCAACCACACCGTATGCCGTCACGTCTTCAACAGGCTCAACCATGATCTGGCTGCTGCCGGTTTCATCGAAACGTTTGATCATCTCAGCAAGGTTATCCTGAGAAAGATCGGATTCGTATTCGTCCAGAATTACGTCAGGCAGAATTACCGCTACAGGCTCATCACCTACAACAGGATGTGCACACATCACAGCGTGGCCCAGACCTTTAGCCAGGCCCTGACGAACCTGCATAATGGTAACGTGCGGCGGGCAAATAGACTGAACTTCTTCTAACAGCTGACGCTTAACACGCTTTTCCAGCATGGCTTCAAGTTCAAAGCTTGTATCGAAATGGTTTTCGATAGAGTTTTTTGATGAATGCGTAACCAGCACAATTTCAGTGATGCCGGCTGCGATACATTCATTAACGACATACTGGATTAATGGCTTATCAACCAGAGGCAGCATCTCTTTAGGAATTGCCTTAGTTGCTGGTAACATCCTGGTCCCCAATCCCGCTACCGGGATGACGGCCTTTCTGACTTTCGAATTTAGGGCAGCCATTCAAATTCTCCTGAGCTGTTCAAGTTTTGAACTTTTATGCAATAAATAACGCGTTGAGTATATCAGCCTCGCCCCGCAGTTCGGGTCTGAAAAGAACGCGTTGCCGATCAATTAGGATAAATACGCATGAAACTGGGCAGCGATAGTAGCACTCCCCGTAAAACACAGGTAAAGCAATCTTAAAATTAAGATCCAATTGCTTATTCCGTGGACAACATTAAGCGTAGCCGTCCCCCGGCGCCCCAAATTTGGCACTGCCAGGAGGAACAGCGGTGGCTAATTTGATTAAGATACGCCGTACCCAATGTCCCAAGAGGCACACCGTTGCTCACCTCAATATGATGTTCACCGGTATTCAGTGAAGCGTTGAGACCCGCTGAGACGAGGATCAGATTCTTTAAACCGCTGTGATAATAACCGACCAGCAGCGGGAACTGTCCGGGCAAATTAGCCTGACGAAAAAGCTGGTTTACCTGTTTGAGCAAACTGCCTAACTCCGGCAGTCGTTGTCCCTGATGCGATAACTGTTCCTGCAGCAAACCATTAAATAGCGCGCGAAGAAGCAACGCGGCTAATACGCCATTATCCCCCGCACGAGTGACATCCAGAGAATAAAACGCAAGGTCGGAATCAGATAATGGTGCAATATCCAGTACCAGTCCCGGCTGATCAGCCGCCACCAGCTGGCGATAATTTACGCGGCAGTGTGAAATAGTTTGCTGTACAGGCGGCTGAAGTTCTTGCAACAGTTTCGCCGCAGCAGGAGGATCACTCACCAGTGCATCCCAGTCCTGGAAAAGACGCTCCTCTTCCTCTACCCGGGAATTAAACATATTCGGATAAAGGCACGCTAAGACCGTTTCTCGCAGCCGGTTCAGATCCTTGACCGGCTTAAGCAGAATATCCTGGACGCCAAGACGCAATGCTTTGGCGATATCCGCCATATTCTCTGTGGCAGAGATCACCAGAATCGGCGTCTGGTTGCCTTCGTTCCGCAGATGTTCAACCAGCTTCAGTCCATTCATGCGCGGCATCTCAATGTCGCAAATCATCAAATCGGGCGTAATGCTGATCATTTTTTCCAGGGCGTCGATACCATCTTCAGCGAGTGAAGTGATTGCTCCCAGCGAGGATAACCACGAATCCAGTAGCGATCGGAAAACGGGCTCGTCTTCTACAATCAAAATGTGTTTTCCGGCCAATGGCTGCGTCATGGTTCCTCCCCTGGCTGACAGTAACTAAATAGTGGCATGCGATCGGCACTATCGCCTGTCAGATTTTGCTGAAGTAGTCAAAAAAAGGTGCTTAACGTGCTGTTTGCACAAAAGGCAACAATTCGTCCATTTTCTTTTCGACGGCTAACGAGCCCGCTGCGATGGCGGCCTCAGCCCGATGGAAATCAAGAGTAGAGATTTGCGGACAGTAAGGCTGAATAAGAATATCTGGCGGATCGCCTGCCATACGATTGCGCTTAAGGCGGTTCTCCAGAACCTGGATTGACGTGGTCATGATTTCTATCGCCGTCGGCGCGGCAACCGAGCGTCGCGCGGCCATGCGCCCGATTCTGCCGCGCAGGCGCTCATGCCAGGCCAGTTTCTCGCCCTCGGCATCTTCGCTCTGGAGATTGACCGGCATGAGGTCCTGTTGCATCAGGTGGGCGTCGTGCTGCAGGTCGACGGCAATTACGATATCCGCCCCCATTGCACGGGTCAGAGAGATGGGAACCGGATTCACGACGCCACCGTCAACAAGCCAGTAACCGTTGTGTGGGACAGGCGCCATGAGCCCCGGCATGCTGCAGGAGGCGCGCACGGCAAGATGGATATCCCCTTCGGTTAGCCAAAGCTCGCGTCCCGTGCTGAGGTTCGTCGCGACGGCGCCGAAGGGCATCTGACAATCAGTAAAGTCTTCGAGAGGCATCACCTGGCGGAACTGGTTAAAGACGCGTTCGCCGCGCAACAGCCCACCCCGCTGCCACGAAAGGTCCATCAGACGCAGGACGTCCCAGTAGCTGAAGGAACGCACCCAGGTCTCGAGTTCCGGAAGCTTCCCGCACGCGTAAGCGGAGCCGACAAGCGATCCTATTGAACAACCTGCGACAATATCTACGTTAATGCCCATCTTGTTTAAGGCATTAATCACGCCGATGTGCGACCATCCCCGGGCTGCACCTGAGCCCAGCGCCAGTCCAATTTTAACCTTTCTCATTAGCCCTGTTTTACTTCCCCTGGATTCCTGACATAGCGTCAACGCAACAGCTCAGTTAACATAGTGCTACCCGAAGCGTTTTACGCCTTTATTATTTGTCCCAGGAAGAGAATCGTGTCTCAACTCTGCCCTTGTGGTAGCGCTCTGGAGTATAGCCTATGTTGCCAGCGATATCTGTCTGGCGATCAGGTTGCACCAGACCCGTCACACCTCATGCGTTCACGTTACACTGCTTTTGTGATCAAAGACGCAGACTACCTGATTAAAACCTGGCATCCCTCCTGCCAGGCTGCCGAATTCAGACAGGACATCGAAGCCGGCTTCGCGAACACGCAGTGGCTCGGCCTTACCGTCTATGAATCCTCAACGGGCAGCCATGTTGATGAAGGTTACGTCAGCTTTGTTGCTCGTTTTACCGAGAATAATAAACCTGGCGCCATTATCGAGCGTTCCCGGTTCTTAAAGGAAAGCGGGCAGTGGTATTATATTGACGGAACGCGCCCACAGTTTGGTCGTAACGATCCCTGCCCGTGTGGTTCAGGTAAAAAATTTAAAAAGTGTTGCGGGCAGTAATGCCTGACAACCCAGACTTCGCAAATACAAACAGGATTTCCCGGCGATGCAATCATTACAACGTAAAGTTCTGCGCACCATCTGTCCCGATCAAAAAGGACTGATCGCACGAATTACCAACATTTGCTACAAACATGAACTGAATATCGTGCAGAACAACGAGTTCGTTGACCACCGTACCGGCCGCTTCTTTATGCGTACCGAACTCGAAGGTATTTTCAACGACACCACCCTGCTTGCCGATCTCGACAGCGCGCTTCCGGAAGGTTCCGTACGCGAGCTGACCCCAGCCGGTCGACGCCGCATCGTGATCCTGGTGACAAAAGAAGCACACTGTCTGGGCGACCTGCTGATGAAAGCAAACTACGGCGGTCTGGACGTGGAAATAGCTGCCGTCATTGGCAACCATGAGACGCTGCGCACGCTGGTCGAGCGTTTTGATATTCCGTTTGAGCTGGTTAGCCACGAAGGTCATTCCCGTGAAGAACACGACGATCTGATGGCCCAGGCCATTGAAGCGCATAACCCGGACTACGTGGTACTGGCGAAATATATGCGCGTACTCACGCCTTCATTCGTGGCGCGTTTCCCGAACAAGATCATCAACATTCACCACTCGTTCCTGCCAGCCTTTATTGGCGCGCGTCCCTACCACCAGGCGTACGAGCGCGGCGTGAAGATCATCGGTGCAACCGCACACTACGTGAATGACAACCTGGACGAAGGTCCAATCATCATGCAGGACGTGATTCACGTGGATCACACCTACACGGCCGAGGACATGATGCGTGCAGGGCGTGACGTTGAGAAGAACGTGCTGAGCCGTGCGCTGTATCAGGTACTGGCGCAGCGTGTCTTTGTCTACGGCAACAGAACCATCATTCTTTAATCTTTCGGAAAATGAATTGATTAGCTTTGCGCCTTTACGGATAAAAAGCAGGCAAACAGCTTCATTTCCCTAAAGGAATGCTTTACAGGGGCGCCTCATTTGATATGATGCGCCCCGCTTCCAGCAGGAAGCAGGCCAGTAAAAAGTATTACCCCGTGGTGGGGTTCCCGAGCGGCCAAAGGGAGCAGACTGTAAATCTGCCGTCATCGACTTCGAAGGTTCGAATCCTTCCCCCACCACCATCTCTCAGCATGACCTCAAAATTTGAATTACCCCTGGTGGGGTTCCCGAGCGGCCAAAGGGAGCAGACTGTAAATCTGCCGTCATCGACTTCGAAGGTTCGAATCCTTCCCCCACCACCATCACTTTCAAATGACTCTGAATCTCCTTTTTGCACCAGGCATCATGCATTTCTGTAACGGGGAAGGATGAGAAGCTTCGATTAAGGTTCGATTCGAGCGTAGCGAGAAAGCGTTGCCGCAGGCAACGACCCGAAGGGCGAGGCGCAACGCGCCGAGTAATCCTTCCCCCACCACCATCACTTTCAAATAACTCCAAACTTTCTGTTCGCACCACGCATCATGCATTTCCGTAACGGGGAAGCCTTTGTAGGCCGGGTAAGGCGCAGCCGCCACCCGGCGACAGAAGCCAGAAGCCTACATCGGCGGCAAACGACGCTTCACCGGCGAACTCTTCACAATCGACGTATTGCACTGGGCATGCTCCGCCAGGCCGTCCAGCAACACATCCAGCTGCTCTATCGATCGCACCACCAGCCTAATCACAAAGCAATCTTCCCCGGTGACTTTGTCGCTCTCAATACACTCCGGCATCGCCTGAATGTATTTATCCACCTTATGCAACAACCCCGGCAAAGGCCGCACGCGCACCAGCGCCTGCAGCGTATACCCCAGCGCCGCCAGATTCACCCGTGCGCCATACCCCTGAATCACACCGCGCTCTTCCAGCCTTTTCAGGCGTTCTGCCGTGCTGGGGGAAGTCAGACCGATGCGTCCGCTGAGCACCTTCAAAGACATGCGCGCATCTTCGACCAGACAGGCTAAAATTTGTCGGTCGATATCATCGAGAAGGTATTCCATCCTTTTCACCTAATTTTAAAAAGCCATCACTGCATTTCACCTTATCTCATCCCTGTAAAACCCGACAGCTATTTTCGACAATAGCGTCATACAATCAGGAGGTGGATAATGCGTGATTTCCATAAAGGCGTCTGGCAAATGAGCCTGGCGATGTTAATTTCCGGCTCTATCGGTGCGTTTGTTTTACTCAGCGGTCTGCCGGTGACGGAAGTGGTGTTCTGGCGCTGTCTTATCGGGGCAATGGCGCTTTTTATTTTTATCCGGGTAAGTCAAAAGCCCTTCAGTCCCCTCACCCGCACCACGCTCCTGCTGGCCATTCTCGGTGGCGTAGCGCTCGTAGTGAACTGGCTGCTGCTCTTCGCAGCCTATGAGCGGATCTCCATTGGTCTTTCGACGGTGGTCTATAACACCCAGCCGTTTATGCTGGTCCTAATGGGAATGTTTTTAGGTGAACGCGTCAGCCTCGTGAAATGGGGCTGGCTGTTCCTCGCCTTCGGCGGCGTGGTGATCTTGCTCTCCAGCGAGCTGACCGGCGCGCACGGCAGTGAATGGCTCGCCGGAATCGGCCTGGCGATGGCCGCGGCTTTCTTCTATGCGGTCACGGCCATTATTGCCCGCAAGCTCAGATCCGTTGCGCCGCAGCATATTGCCTTTATCCAGGTGCTGACGGGCGTCGTGATGCTTTTGCCGTTTGCCAGCATGCCGTCATTTTCCGGTGATTTCCCCTGGTCGATCCTGCTGACGCTGGGCATCGTCCATACCGGCATTATGTACCAGCTGCTCTACAGCGCGATCCAGAAGCTGCCTACGCCCATTACCGGCTCCCTGTCGTTTATCTATCCGGTGGTGGCGATCGTTGTCGATAATCTGATGTTCGGACACTCGCTGAACCTGACGCAGCTCGCGGGCGGCGCGCTGATCCTGTTTGCTGCCGCGGGCAATAACCTGGGCTGGGGCGAAAAAAAACCCCGCGAGTGCGGGGTTGGTATCAAAACGGCGAATTAGCGACGGGCGCGCACAATCTGGTATTTGCGCGTCAGGTACTCCACCGGCGCGCTCCAGATATGCACCAGACGAGAGAACGGGAACAGCACAAACAGCGTCATACCCAGCACCAGGTGAACGCGGAAGATAAACGCCACGCCGTCCAGATGCGCGGATGCTCCGCCGTGGAAGGTCACCACGGACTGCGCCCAGCCGACCAGCTTCATCATTTCGCTGCCGTCCATGTGCTGCGCCGAGAATGGAATGGTCAGCAGGCCCAGCGCACACTGCACCATCAGCAGGGAGAGGATCAGGATGTCCGCTGCGGTGGTAGTGGCACGCACGCGCGGGCTGAACAGACGACGTTTCAGCAGCAGCAGGCCACCGACCAGAGTCATCACGCCGCAGGCACCGCCGGCGATCATCGCCATCTTCTGCTTCACCTCAATCGGCAGCCACGCTTCATACATCCAGTGCGGCGTCAGCATCCCCAGGAAGTGACCGGCAAAAATCCCCAGAATACCGATGTGGAACAGGTTAGAGCCCACATGCATCCCTTTGCGATCCAGCATCTGGCTGGAGGCCGCACGCCAGGTGTACTGGCCGTAGTCGTAACGCAGCCAGCTTCCCACCAGGAACACGGTGCCCGCGATATACGGGTAAATGTCAAAGAAGAACATATTCAGGAAGTGCATTAGTGCCGTCCTCCGTTAGAGATATTCAAATATTGCGGGGCAACCGCGCCGGAAAAACGACGCTGGTGAGCGGAGATTTCAGACTCGCCGCAGTTCTGGTCAGCAAAGAATTTCACCTGCTCTTCTTCCCAGACCGCATCCAGCGCTTGTGGCGTATCATCGCGGGCTTCATCCGCAATTTTCTCCGCCACTTTTTCACTGTCGACCGAGGCGTTGGCCAGCTTCACCAGCAGATCGAACAGCACCGCATAGCGGCTCTCCCGCTGCTGAAGACGCGCGCCGAGCAGCGCCAGGATCGGCGCGATATCCTGCAGACCGCCCAGCGCCTCTTCTTTCGGCAGCTGCGCCAGGTACTCCAGATACAGCGGCAGATGATCCGGCAGCTCGCGGCTGTCGAGCTGCAGGCCGTGCTGTTCGTACTGGGCCATCAGGTCCACCATCGCCTGACCGCGGTCACGGGATTCACCGTGAACGTGTTCAAACAGCAGCAGCGAGGTCGCACGCCCCCGGTCAAACAGCTGGCTGTAGTCCGACTGGGCATCCAGAAGGTCGCGCGCCAGCAGATCGCGGAGGAAAACACCAAGCCGCTGGGCATCGTCTTTATCCAGGTTTTCAGATGACGCGAGTGCATCAAAGAGTTCCTGCTGATGCTGCGCAAGCGCAGCATCCGGGTACTCGAGCAGACGCGAAACAATGACGAGTTCAATCATTGGTGCGGCTCCGTTTTGCTGGTCACATCCATGGCATCGATGCGGCGGCTGTTGAACAGGTTGAATTTGCTGTCTGACCCGTGGCAGCCGTCGCCAAAGGTAAAGCCACAGCCATTTTTTTCCGGGAAGGCTTCGCGGGCCAGCTCGCGGTGGCTGCTCGGCACCACGAAACGGTCTTCGTAGTTGGCAATCGCCAGATAGCGGTACATCTCCTGCGCCTGCGCTTCGGTCAGGCCAACCTCTTCCAGCGCGCGGGTATCGGTCACACCGTCTACGGTTTCCGCACGTTTGAAGTGACGCATCGCCAGCATACGCTTCAGCGCGCGCAGTACCGGCTGGGTATCCCCTGCGGTCAACAGGTTCGCCAGGTACTGAACCGGAATACGCAGGCTTTCCACGTCCGGCAGGATGCCGTTGCTGCCCAGTTCGCCTGCGTCAGCCGCGGACTGAATCGGCGACAGCGGCGGCACGTACCAGACCATCGGCAGGGTGCGGTATTCCGGGTGCAGCGGCAGCGCGAGCTTCCAGTCCATCGCCATTTTGTACACCGGTGACTGCTGCGCCGCGTCAATCACGCTCTGCGGCACGCCGTCTTTCAGCGCCTGCTCAATCACCCTCGGATCGTTCGGATCGAGGAACACGTCCAGCTGACGCTGATACAGATCTTTCTCGTGCTCGGTGCTCGCGGCGTTTTCAATCGCGTCCGCGTCATACAGCAGCACGCCGAGGTAGCGAATACGGCCTACGCAGCTTTCTGAGCAGACGGTCGGCATTCCGGCTTCAATACGCGGGTAGCAGAAGATGCACTTCTCAGATTTACCGCTCTTCCAGTTGAAGTAGATTTTTTTGTACGGGCAGCCGGTGATGCACATGCGCCAGCCGCGGCACTTGTCCTGGTCAATAAGCACAATGCCGTCTTCTTCACGCTTGTAGATGGCGCCGCTCGGGCAGGTCGCCACGCACGCCGGGTTGAGGCAGTGCTCGCACAGGCGCGGCAGATACATCATGAAGGTATTTTCGAACTGGCCGTACATCGCCTTCTGCATGTTCTCGAAGTTCTGGTCTTTGGCGCGTTTTTCGAACTCGCCGCCCAGAATCTCTTCCCAGTTTGGACCGCTGGTAATTTTGTCCATGCGCTGACCGGTGATCAGCGAGCGAGGACGGGCGATCGGCTGGTGCTTGCTTTCCGGCGCGTTGTGCAGGTTCTGGTAGTCGTAGTCAAACGGCTCGTAGTAATCGTCGATGCCCGGCAGATGCGGGTTAGCGAAGATTTTACCCAGCAGCATCGCGCGGTTGCCCATGCGCGGCTGCAGCTTGCCGTTGATTTTGCGGATCCAGCCGCCCTTCCACTTCTCCTGGTTTTCCCAGTCGGTCGGGAAGCCGGTGCCCGGCTTGCTTTCCACGTTGTTGAACCAGGCGTATTCCATACCTTCGCGGCTTGTCCAGACGTTTTTACAGGTGACCGAGCAGGTATGGCAGCCGATGCACTTATCCAGATTCAGCACCATGCCGACTTGTGAACGAATTTTCATTTTACGCTCTCCTGTACCTGGTCATTACCTTCGCCATCTAACCAGTTAATATTCTTCATCTTACGTACCACCACGAACTCATCGCGGTTCGATCCTACGGTGCCGTAGTAGTTAAAGCCGTAGGCCAGCTGCGCATAGCCACCGATCATGTGGGTTGGCTTCGGCGTAATACGGGTCACGGAGTTGTGGATCCCGCCGCGCTGCTCGGTAATTTCTGACCCCGGCAGGTTAACGATACGTTCCTGCGCGTGATACATCATGGTCATCCCGGCTGGTACGCGCTGGCTCACCACCGCACGCGCCGTCAGGGCACCGTTGCTGTTGAACACTTCGATCCAGTCGTTATCTTCAATACCCAGATCTTTGGCATCCGTTTCGCTCATCCAGACAATCGGACCGCCGCGCGACAGCGTCAGCATCAGCAGGTTGTCGCTGTAGGTGGAGTGGATACCCCACTTCTGGTGCGGCGTCAGGAAGTTCAGCGCCTTCTCTGGGTTACCGTTCGATTTCGCGCCCATAACTGCGGTTACGGAGCGAGTGTCGATTGGCGGACGGTAGACCAGCAGGCTTTCACCGAAGTCGCGCATCCACTGGTGATCCTGATACAGCGACTGACGGCCGGACAGGGTGCGCCATGGGATCAGCTCGTGAACGTTGGTGTAGCCCGCGTTATAGGACACATGCTCATCTTCCAGGCCGGACCAGGTCGGGCTGGAGATAATCTTGCGCGGCTGGGCCTGAATATCGCGGAAGCGGATTTTCTCTTCCTCTTTATTCTTCGCCAGGTGCGTGTGATCGCGTCCGGTAAACTCGCTCAGTGCCGCCCAGGCTTTCACCGCGACGTGGCCGTTGGTTTCCGGGGCCAGGGTCAGGATCATCTCTGCCGCATCAATCGCCGTGTTCAGCATAGGCTGGCCTTTCGCCGGGCCGTCCGCTTTGGTGTAGTTGAGCTTGCGCAGCAGATCCATTTCGCTCTGGGTGTTCCAGGCGATCCCCTTCCCACCGTTACCGATTTTCTCCATCAGCGGGCCGATAGAGGTAAAGCGCTCGTAGGTTGCCGGGTAGTCGCGTTCAACCGGAATAATGTGCGGCGCGGTTACGCCCGGGATCAGGTCGCATTCCCCTTTTTTCCAGTCCTTCACGTCCAGCGGCTGCGCCAGCTCGGCGGCGGAGTCGTGCTGGATTGGCAGCGTCACCACGTCGGTCTCTTTGCCGAGGTGCCCTACGCAGACTTCGGAGAATTTCTTCGCGATGTCTTTGTAGATATCCCAGTCGCTTTTTGATTCCCACGCCGGGTCAACGGCCGCAGACAGCGGATGAATAAACGGATGCATATCCGAGGTATTCATGTCGTCTTTTTCGTACCAGGTCGCGGTTGGCAGCACGATATCGGAGTACAGGCAGGTGCTGGACAGACGGAAGTCGAGCGTCACCACCAGATCCAGCTTGCCGTCGAGACCGTTGTCTTTCCACTCCACCTCTTCCGGCTTCACGCCGCCCTGCTTGCCAAGATCTTTCCCCTGGATGCCGTTTTCGGTACCGAGCAGGTATTTCAGCATGTACTCGTGGCCTTTACCGGACGAGCCCAGCAGGTTGGAGCGCCAGATGAACAGGTTGCGCGGGTGGTTTTTACCGTTCTCCGGCTGTTCCGCCGCGAAGCGGATTGAGCCATCCTTCAGCGATTTCACGGTGTAATCCACCGGAGACATGCCCGCCTGCTTCGCCGCTTCCGCAATGCGCAGCGGGTTAGTGCCCAGCTGCGGCGCCGACGGGAGCCAGCCCATGCGTTCCGCACGCACGTTGAAGTCAATCAGGTGGCCGCTGTAGCGGGATTTATCCGCCATCGGCGACAGCAGCTCCTGCGCGGTGACCGTTTCGTAGCGCCACTGGCTGGAGTGGTTATAGAAGTAGGAGGTGCTGTTCATATGGCGTGCCGGACGCTGCCAGTCGAGGGCAAACGCCAGAGGCTGCCAGCCGGTCTGCGGACGCAGTTTCTCCTGGCCGACGTAGTGCGCCCAGCCGCCGCCGCTCTGACCGACGCAGCCGCAGAAGATCAGCATGTTGATCAGACCGCGGTAGTTCATATCGAGGTGATACCAGTGGTTCAGACCCGCGCCGACGATGATCATCGAACGCCCGTGCGTCTTGTCCGCATTTTCTGCAAACTCACGTGCGATACGGGTAATGTGCGCGCGAGGCACGCCGGTAATCTGTTCCGCCCAGGCCGGAGTGTAGGCCTTCACGTCGTCATAGCCGGTTGCGCAGTTTTCATCGCCCAGACCGCGCTCCAGACCGTAGTTCGCCATGGTCAGGTCATAAACGGTGGTGACCAGCACGGTAGAGCCGTCGGCCAGCTGCAGGCGCTTAACCGGCAGCTTGTGCATCAGGACGTTTTTCAGTTCAACCTTGTTGAAGTGCTCGGAACCTTCACCGCCGAAGTACGGGAACCCGACCTCGGCGATCTCATCCTGGCTGCCCAGCATGCTGAGGCGCAGCTCAGTCTCTTCGCCGGTGGTGCTGTTACGTTGCTCAAGGTTCCACTTGCCCTTCTCGCCCCAGCGGAAGCCGATAGAGCCGTTTGGCGCCACCAGCTCGCCGTTGCTGTTATAGGCAACGGTTTTCCACTCAGGATTATTTTCCTGGCCCAGCGAATCCACCAGATCGGCTGCGCGCAGCGTGCGGCCAGCGGCATAGTAGCCCTCACGCTCTTCCAGCATGACCAGCATTGGCATATCGGTGTAGCGGCGAACGTAGTCGGTAAAGTACTGGCTTGGCTGATCAAGATGGAATTCGCGCAGCATGACGTGGCCCATCGCCATCGCCATCGCGGCGTCGGTACCCTGTTTCGGTGCCAGCCACAGATCGCAGAGCTTGGCGATTTCCGCGTAGTCAGGGGTTACCGCCACGGTTTTGGTGCCTTTGTAACGGACTTCAGTAAAGAAGTGCGCGTCCGGAGTACGGGTCTGCGGCACGTTAGAGCCCCAGGCGATAATGTAGCTGGAGTTATACCAGTCCGCGGATTCCGGCACGTCTGTCTGCTCGCCCCAGGTCTGCGGAGACGCCGGCGGCAGGTCGCAGTACCAGTCGTAGAAGCTCAGGCAGGTACCGCCGATAAGTGACAGATAGCGCGCGCCGGAGGCGTAAGAGACCATCGACATCGCCGGGATCGGCGAGAAGCCCGCGACGCGGTCCGGACCGTAGGTTTTAACGGTGTAGACGTTGGAGGCGGCAATCAGCTCGTTTACCTCTTTCCATGAGGAGCGAACGAAACCACCGCGACCGCGAGCCTGCTTGAAGCTTTTTGCTTTGTCAGCGTCTTCTATGATGGACGCCCATGCATCCACCGGATCGCTGTGCTGCACTTTCGCCTCACGCCACATTTTCATCAGGCGTTTGCGCATCAGCGGGTATTTCAAACGGTTAGCGCTGTAGAGATACCAGGAGTAGCTGGCACCGCGCGGGCAGCCGCGCGGTTCGTGGTTTGGCATATCCGGGCGGGTGCGCGGATAGTCGGTCTGCTGCATTTCCCAGGTTACCAGACCGTTTTTTACGAAAATCTTCCAGCTGCATGAGCCAGTACAGTTCACGCCGTGGGTCGAACGGACGACTTTGTCATGCTGCCAGCGCTGGCGGTAACCGTCTTCCCAGTCCCGGTTGGTATCCAGAACCTGGCCGTGCCCATCGGCAAAAGTTTCACCCTTCTGTTTGAAGTAGCGAAACCGGTCCAAAAATTTGCTCATCGGGTATCTCCTGTGTGGAGCCTGTGGCTCTCTAAATCGACATTGCTGATTTGCAGCGAAGGTAACGCCCTGAAAGAGGGGGAGAATTGATAACGATCAAGACGAGGAGGGACTTTTCGGGGAGGGGTTATACCAAATACCACCAAAGCGGTATCTTCAAAAAATTCATATCAATATGAAATATATAGTTATTTTTAATTTATCGTACAAAAAACCAGTCAACATTTAACATCTCAGGTATTAAGGGGTAGACCCACCTGCAAAGCGATGGCGATCACAGTGCCGCCGCAGGCGTCTGCCGTAAAAGCCGTAAGTATGTTGTAACTATTATGCTGGAAAAAAAACGCGGCCCGAAGGCCGCGTAAACGGATAATCACACTTACTTATTTTTCTTGGTATTACGGCCATATACCAGCCACGTAATCACGACGCAGGCGATATAGAAGACGAGGAAAACTTTCATGGCGCCGGCCGGTGAGCCGGTCAGATCCAGAGAGATACCGAACGCTTTCGGGATAAAGAAGCCGCCAATCGCGCCGATGGCAGAGATAAAGCCCAGCGCTGCGGCCGTATCCGTCGCCGCTTCGCGCATGGCCTGCTCTTCGCTCCCGCCCTGCGCCTTCACGCGATCCATGGTCAGCTTACGGAAGATCACGGAGATCATCTGGAAGGTGGATGCACTCCCCAGCCCGGCCGTCAGGAACAGCACCATAAATACGCCGAAGAAGGCGATGAAGTTACCACCCTGTCCGTCGGCGGGCAGCGTCAGGAACAGCAGCGCGCAGAAGACTGCCATCACGACGAAGTTGACCAGCGTCACGCGGGTACCGCCCAGGCGGTCAGAGACCATGCCGCCCAACGAGCGAGCAAGGGCGCCAATAAATGGACCGAAGAAGGCGAACTGCAGGATCTGCACGTCCGGGAACTGCGTTTTCGACAGCATCGCGAAGCCCGCCGAGAAGCCGATAAACGAACCGAAGGTTGCCAGATACAGCAGCGCCATCACCCAGAGGTGTCCACGCTTCAGCACCGGAAGCTGCTCGCTCAGAGACGCTTTCGACGCGGACAGGTCATTCATAAAGAACCAGGCTGCGAGGGTGAAGATCACCAGGAACGGCACCCAAATCCACGCTGCGTTTTGCAGGTACAGATAAGAACCATTCGCCTGTTCAACGCCACCGCCGCCAAAGGCCGCAAAAATGGAGACCGAGATCGCCAGCGGGGCAATGAGCTGCATCACGCTAACGCCCATATTCCCCAGGCCGCCGTTAATACCCAGCGCGCCGCCCTGCTTCGCTTTCGGGAAGAAGAAGCTGATGTTCGCCATGCTGGAGGCGAAGTTCGCGCCCGCAAAACCGCACAGCAGGGAGATAATCACAAATACGCTAAACGGCGTAGAGGTATCCTGCACCGCGAAGCCGAGCCACACGCAGGGGACGATCATGATGCCCGTACTGAACGCCGTCCAGCGACGACCGCCAAACACCGGCACCATAAACGCGTAAGGTACACGCAGCAGCGCGCCGGACAGCGACGGCAGCGCGGTCAGCATGAACAGCTGATCGGTCGTAAACGTGGAGCCGACTTTCGGCAAGTTTACCGCCACCGCGCTAAACAACATCCATACGCAAAACGCTAATAACAAGCACGGCACGGAAATCCACAGATTCCGGCTGGCTACACGATGGCCGCGCTGTTGCCAGAACGCCGGATCCTCTGGACGCCAGTCAGTAATAACGGCACCATTTTCCCTTTCGGGAGCGGATGAGTGACTCATAGACACCTCTGATTCTCGAATGATGCTGCAAACATTAGGGTTTTAGGGCGGCGGTAAGTTGATATAAATCAAAGGAAAAGTGGGAGGATTTGCGGCGCAAAAAAAGGTCTTATCCTTAGTGAGTAGGCAAATTCGGTAAAAAAGACGTGGTTTTTCACGGCACTGAAGGTTCCTGGCTACCTCCACCTCCTTCCCCCTACTCCGTTGGCAATTTAGGGGTAATCCTTTATTGGTATGGGTATACTCCAGGGTATGCACCAGAATAGCGCCATTCCTGCAAGCAGGCCACGTCAGGAGCACGCCACCTCTATGTTAAAAAGATGTTTATCTCCGCTGACGCTCGTGAATCAGCTCGCTCTGATTGTTTTGCTGTCCACCGCCATCGGCGTGACCGGCATGGCGATCTCCGGCTGGCTGGTACAGGGCGTACAGGGTAATGCGCATGCCATCAACGAGGCAGGCTCGCTACGCATGCAGAGTTATCGCCTGCTGGCGTCGGTCCCCCTGACGCAGGACGATCGGCCCCTGATTGATGAGATGGAGCGCACGGTCTTCAGCCCCGAGCTGGAAAACGCCGCCATCCGCGCCGGTCAGCAATCCCAGCTTAACGCCCTTCAGGGCTACTGGCACACCCAACTGCAGCCCGGGCTGAAACAGGCGCGAAGCACAGAAACCGTTGCGCAAGACGTCGCGGGGTTCGTCTCACGTATTGATGCGCTGGTCTCCGCTTTTGACCAGACAACCGAATTACGCATCGACCGGGTGGTGATGGTGCACCGCGCAATGGCGCTGTTTATGGGGCTGCTGCTGATCTTCACCATCGTCTGGCTGCGCGCGCGGCTGCTGAACCCGTGGAAACAGCTGCTTGC
This sequence comes from Enterobacter sp. QK-SA4, assembly GCF_056856775.1. Taxonomy (NCBI): domain Bacteria; kingdom Pseudomonadati; phylum Pseudomonadota; class Gammaproteobacteria; order Enterobacterales; family Enterobacteriaceae; genus Enterobacter; species Enterobacter sp. QK-SA4. The sequence goes on along the minus strand of NZ_JBXFXH010000007.1, from coordinate 2,024,346 downwards.
AATGGCCCGCGCGGTGACCGCACGCGATTTTACCCAGCGCACGCACATCAGCGGGCGCAACGAGATGGCCATGCTCGGCCAGGCGCTCAACACCATGTCGGCAGAGCTCTCCGAGAGCTACGCGGTGCTGGAACAGCGCGTTCAGGAAAAAACGGCCGGACTGGAGCAGAAAAACGAGATCCTCTCCTTCCTGTGGCAGGCCAACCGTCGTCTGCACATGCAGGTGCCGCTCTGCGAGCGCCTCTCTCCGGTGCTGAACGGCCTGCAAAATCTGACCCTCCTTCACGACCTTGAGCTGCGCGTCTACGACGTGGAAGACGAAGATAACCATCAGGAATTTACCTGTCAGTCGGATATGTCCTGCGATGACAAAGGCTGCCATCTTTGCCCTCGCGGCCTGCCGCCTCTGACGTCCGGCGGCACCACTCTCAAGTGGCGTCTGACCGACAGCCACACCCAGTACGGTATTCTGCTGGCAACGCTGCCAGCCGGGCGTCACCTGAGCCACGACCAGCAGCAGCTGGTTGATACGCTGGTCGAACAGCTCACGGCCACGCTGGCGCTCGACAGGCATCAGGAAAAGCAGCAGCAGCTGATCGTCATGGAAGAGCGCGCGACCATCGCCCGCGAGCTTCACGACTCGATTGCCCAGTCGCTCTCCTGTATGAAAATGCAGGTGAGCTGCCTGCAGATGCAGGATGCGGAGATGCCCGAAAGCAACAAGCAGCTGCTGAGCCAGATCCGCAACGAGCTGAACACCTCCTGGATACAGCTGCGCGAGCTGCTGACTACCTTCCGTCTGCAGCTGACCGAGCCGGGGCTGCGCCCGGCGCTGGAATCCAGCTGCCAGGAATTTAGCGCCCGGCTTGGCTTCCCGGTGAAGCTGGATTACCAGCTGCCGCCGCGGCTTGTCCCTTCCCATCAGGCGATTCATCTGCTGCAGATCGCCCGCGAAGCGCTGAGCAACGTGCTTAAACACGCTGAAGCAACAGCGGTCACGGTCACCGTCAGCCAGCACGACAATCAGGTCAAACTGACGGTTCACGACAACGGCCGCGGCGTGCCGGAAAATGCCGAACGCACTAACCACTATGGTTTAATTATTATGCGAGACCGCGCCCAAAGCCTGCGCGGTGATTGCCAGGTTCGCCGGAGAGAGACGGGCGGCACGGAAGTTGTTGTCACCTTTATTCCCGAGAAACCGCTTACAACTGCTCAAGGAGAAACCCATGACTAATCAGGAACCGGCATCCATCCTGCTGATCGACGACCATCCGATGCTGCGTACTGGCGTGAAACAGCTGGTCAGCATGGCGCCCGATATCACCGTGGTGGGCGAAGCCAGCAACGGTGAACAGGGCATTGAGCTTGCCGAATCCCTCGATCCCGACCTGATCCTGCTCGATCTGAATATGCCCGGCATGAACGGTCTGGAAACCCTCGACAAGCTGCGGGAAAAATCGCTTTCCGGGCGCATCGTCGTCTTTAGCGTGTCGAACCATGAAGAGGATGTGGTCACGGCGCTGAAGCGCGGGGCGGATGGTTATCTGCTCAAGGATATGGAGCCGGAAGACTTGCTTAAGGCGCTGCAGCAGGCCGCGGCGGGCGAGATGGTTCTCAGCGAAGCCTTAACGCCGGTGCTGGCCGCCAGCCTGCGCGCCAATCGCGCCACCTCTGACCGCGACGTCAGCCAGTTAACGCCGCGCGAGCGCGATATTCTCAAACTCATTGCCCAGGGGCTGCCTAACAAGATGATCGCCCGCCGCCTGGACATCACCGAAAGCACGGTCAAAGTGCACGTGAAGCATATGCTGAAGAAAATGAAGCTTAAATCCCGCGTTGAAGCCGCGGTGTGGGTGCATCAGGAACGCATTTTTTAAGGATTACTCCTCCGGCAGAAGCTTCCAGCGCGGGTCGTTGTCGGGCAATGCGACCAGCGGCTGCACGACTGTCAGCACGATCTCATTGGACGAGACGCGCTGGCCTTTCTCATCTTCCACCACCGCCGACAGGTGCCAGCGGTTTGTTGCCCCTTCACCGTCATTCCAGGCAGGCATAATCACACTCCAGCCGTCGCTGCTGTTGCTTTTGGCCGGCGACGTCAGGCTCAGCGCCTGCGTATCCCCCTGCCAGTGGATCTGACGAATGCCGTTCGCGCTGCGAACCTGAAGCTTCAGCATAACGGTCTCGCCCCCTTTCAGATCCCACGGCGGCGTTGCCAGCCAGACGGACAGCGTTTTACGCTGGCGGAACTCCATTACCGGCAGGCTATTGCGCTCCGGCGAGTCGTAGCGGCTTCCGCGCAGGGAGCGCGTGGCGGCGACTTCACCGGCGGAAAGCTGCTTCACCAGCGGCACGCCAAAGCGATAGTTGAGCTTCAGCCCGAGGTTATTCTGGCTCTCGCCACTTTCGCCCTGCTTGTGCGCGGCGGTCAGGGTGACCAGCGGAACGGGGGTATAGTTAAGCCCCAGATTCACCGCCACCGGATTGTGATAGCCCGTTCCGCTGTTGAAGAGATCGACGTTATCGCCAAAGTATTGCTCGAAGCTCACGCTGGTATTCAGATGATGGAACCACGGCAGCCAGGCTTTAGCGGTGACGTCATATCCGCGCGCCATACGCTGCTCCTGGACGTCGGAGCGGTCGCGCCAGCCGGCAAAGGGCTGATAATAGTTCGCTGACAGGCGCAGATTTTCCCCCCACGCTTCCGCGCCCAGCCCGGCACGCTGCAGGTTTTCATCCAGGAGGTTATCGTAAAAGGTGTTGTAACCCAGCAGCCATTTCCCGGCGATCCAGCGCTGACCAATTCCTGCGTTACTGACCAGGCCATCCGTCTGCTGGGTCAGGCCAAGCTGGCTCCAGCTCAGATAACGGTTGTTATCGTTCCAGGGGATAAACCAGCTCCCGCTGCTGCCGTTAAATTTGCCATCGTTATCCACCAGTAGGTTCACGCTGGCGTTCCCCCAGGGCGAAAGCCAGGATTCAATCTGCTGGTTCACTTCGCCGCTTACCGCGTCGCGCACCTGACCAAACGCGAACTGACGCGCCTGCTCGCCCGTTGTCAGGCCATTGTCGGTCATGCTGGCTTCACCAAAGGCTTTCGCCATTTCGGCCAGGTGTTTTTCCCCCTCCCCGGTTGGGGCGGCCATACCGAGGTCAGGCAGATTATCCCCGTCATTATCAAAGGGATTTTGTGCCTGCTGGATAAAGGAATTCGGCGCACCGTGAACGGCTCCGACCGTAAGAAGGGGGAGTAAAAACAGCAAACGAATGCGGGACGATACAGCCATCAACGTCGTCAATAAGAACCTGTGTTTATGAATAAACTCTTATTATGTTAACGCGATAAGCCCTGAAATGCAGTCCTGGCGGACATTTCAGGATTATCCTGAAACAGCCCTTTCAGCTCCGGCACGCAGGAACCACAGTTCGTACCACAGCGCAGCTTCGCCCCCAGCGCGGTTACGGAATCACACCCGCCAACGATCGCCTCCCGTATCGTATTCTCCCCGACGCTGAAACAGCTGCAGATGATGCGTCCCGGATCCGCTTCCTTCCCGACGCTCTGTCCGTTCAGCAAGGCGTGACGTTCTGAGGCCAGCACGGGTGGGGATTGAAAAGCGGCTTCAATCACCGTATGCGCCAGCGCCGGTAACGCAGTGCCCTCCCAGAAGCCCAGCATCAGCTGGCCTTCATGCCAGGCCAGCACGCTGCTGCGTTCGCCGGTTTGCGCAACCTGCAGCTGCCAGCCCCGGACGCCGGCGTAATCCATTACCCACGACAGCAGCGGTTGATCGCCCGCCACCGTCAGGCGTGAGGCTTTACGCCACCAGTAAGCCGAAGAGGGCATTTCCGGCCATTCCCGGGCATAGAGTTCCCCCTGCCAGGCGGGCTGCCACGGCAGAATTCTGACCGCGGTTTGTTTACTCTCCGGCTGGCCAGAAACCGGATCGCAGCGCCCTTCCACCAGCGCATTCACCTTTCCCTGGCGGGAAAACTCAGCGTTCCAGTGCATCGGGGCAAACGCCTCGCCTTCCCGTATCCCGTCATTGATTCGTACTCTGACGACCATCACGCCGCGCGGCGAGCTGATGCGCGCCAGCTGGCCGTCGCACAGGGAAAACCGAACCGCGTCTGCGGGGCAAACCTCAACAAACGGTTCGGCGATATGCTGCATCAGTCTGGCCACGTATCCCGTTCGGGTCATGGTATGCCACTGATCGCGTATGCGCCCCGAGTTGAGAATCAGCGGGTACAACGCGCTGACCGTCGCACCGTGCGACAGAGGGTTAACGGGAACGATGTTTCGGCGCGGAAAATTCCCCGTCGGCCACTGATAAGGCTCAAGCTGATCCCACTCCTCACGGGTTAGCGCAGCCAGTTCATGAAGATTAAATGCCCGCGCGCCGTCATTTTCAAAGGCCGTCAACGCTGCATGTTCGCAAAAAATCTCGTGCGGATGTTGCCAGGCAAAGGCCTCGCCGTAGCCCAGCCGTTTCGCCATCTGCGCGACGATCCACCAGTCCGGCTTCGCTTCGCCCGGCGCAGGCAGAAACGCGCGCTGGCGCGAAATGCGACGCTCGGAATTGGTCACCGTCCCGTCCTTCTCTCCCCAGCCCAGCGCCGGAAAACGGATATGGGCGAACCGGCTGGTATCTGTATCGTTCATCACCTCAGAGACCATCACCAGCGGGCAGCCCGCCAGCGCCTGACACACCGCGTGGCTGTCCGGCAGCGACACGGCAGGGTTGGTGCCCATAATCCACACCGCCTTCACCTCACCGCGGGCAATGGCGTCAAACAGCTCCACCGCCATCAGGCCCGGCGTCTGCGCCAGCCGTTCCGTTCCCCAGAAACGCGCCACCCGCGAAAGATCGTCCGGCTCAAAGTTCATGTGTGCCGCCAGCTGGTTCGCCAGTCCGCCAACTTCCCGTCCGCCCATCGCGTTTGGCTGTCCGGTCAGCGAAAACGGGCCGCAGCCCGGACGGTTGAACTTCCCGCTGGTAAGATGAACGTTAATGATGGCGTTACACTTGTCGCTGCCGCTGGTGGACTGGTTGATCCCCATGGTGTAGAGCGTGATGGCCCGGGGCGCTGTCATAAACCAGTCGTAAAAGGTGCCAATATCCTGCGGCGAGAGGCCGCAAAACGCCGCCACGCGCTCAACAGGCCACTCATCCGTTCCCTGAATCACATTAAGCAGACCGACAAACAGCCCGGCGTCGCTGCCGGGGGCGAGCACCAGATGCAGGTCAGCAATATCACATGTGGCGGTTCTGCGCGGATCGATTACCACCACCTTCATCTGCGGGTTGTTGCGCTTCGCCTGCACCAGCCGCTGATAGAGCACCGGATGCGTCCAGGCCGCGTTCGAGCCAGCCAGCACCACCAGATCGCTGTTTTCCACATCCTCATAGCTGCACGGCACCACGTCTTCGCCAAAGGCGCGCTTGTAGCCCACCACCGCCGAGGACATACAGAGCCGGGAGTTAGTATCGATGTTTGCCGCACCGATAAACCCTTTCATCAGCTTGTTGGCGGCGTAGTAGTCCTCGGTAAGCAATTGTCCGGAGGCGTAAAACGCCACCGCCTGCGGTCCCCATGTGTCGATAATCTCCCGCAGACGCTCCCCCGCCGCGTTCAGCGCCTGCGCCCAGTCCACCTCAAGGCCGTCAACGACCGGGCGCAAAAGCCGCCCCTGTAAGCCCGTCGTTTCCCCCAGGGCCGATCCTTTCACGCACAGGCGACCCAGGTTCGCTGGATGGGTTTCATCTCCCCGAACGCTAACCGCTTCACCTTCCATGCGCGCGACCACGCCGCAGCCGACCCCGCAGTAGGGGCACGTTGTCCGGGTTTCCGTCATGAGGCCTCCGCACGCATTACCAGGGCGTCGCTGCCAACCCACACCTTGCCGTTTTCAATTTTCACCGGCCAGGCGCGCACCGCGGGTTCGCCGTTCTCTGCCTGACAGCCGTCGCGCAGGCGAATGCGCTGCTTGTAGAGCGGTGAAATCACCACCGGCTCGCCCGCCGCATCGCCAAGAATGCCGCGTGAAAGCACGTTCGCCTCGCCGCCCGGCTCCCGATCGTCGAGGGCGTAAACGGTTTTGCCAAAGCGGAAGAGCGCAATCGGCTTACGTCCAAGCCGCGCGCCGATGCCCGCCTGCTCGGGGATATCGTCGATGCCGCAGATTTCCTGCCAGCGCTTGCTTTCATCCGGCGCGGTCTCGTTCACCGTCGTGCGGAACAGCGCCAGACGGTTGGGATCGCTGAGCGTGGTTTGCCATTCGCACTGATAGGTTTCCACCACCCGGGCCATCTCCTGCTCCAGCTCGTGGGCGATGCCGAGGCTGTCGTTGAGGATCACCTCGCGCAGATAGTCGAGGCCGCCCTCAAGGTTGTCCATCCAGGTGCTGGTGCGCTGCAGGCGATCCGCCGTGCGGATGTAAAACATCAGGAAACGGTCGACGGTGCGGATCAGCGTTTCGTCGTCCAGATCGCTGGCGAAGAGATCCGCGTGGCGCGGCTTCATCCCGCCGTTGCCGCACAGATAGAGGTTCCAGCCTTTATCGGTGGCAATCACCCCCACGTCTTTGCTCTGCGCCTCCGCGCACTCGCGGGTGCAGCCGGAGACCGCCATTTTGATTTTGTGCGGCGCGCGCAGCCCCTTGTAGCGGTGCTCAAGCCTGACCGCGAGGCCGGTGGAGTCCTGCACCCCGTAGCGGCACCAGGTTGAACCGACGCAGGATTTCACCGTGCGCAGGGATTTCCCGTAAGCGTGCCCGGTTTCAAACCCGGCCTCGACCAGCGCCTGCCAGATCTCAGGCAGCTGTTCCAGAGTGGCGCCGAAAAGGTCGATTCGCTGTCCGCCGGTAATTTTGCTGTACAGGCTGTAGCGTTTCGCAATCTGGCCGATGGCGATCAGCCCGTCGGCGGTCACTTCCCCTGCGGGTATGCGCGGCACGATGGAGTAGGTGCCGTCCTTCTGGATGTTGGCGAAGTAGCGGTCGTTGGTGTCCTGCAGCGGCAGGTGTGCCGGTTTCAGCAGATACTCGTTCCAGCAGGAGGCGAGCACCGATCCCACCAGCGGCTTGCAGATCTCACATCCGTGCCCCTGTCCGTAGCGGCTGATAAGCTGGTCAAAGGTGCGGATATGGTTGACGCGCACGAGGTGGTAAATCTCCTGGCGCGAGTACGGGAAGTGCTCGCAGATGTCCTTTTTCACCTCCACGCCCTGCTCCGCCAGCTGGAACTCCATCACCTGCTTCACCAGCGCGCTACATCCCCCGCAGCCGGTCGCCGCTTTGGTGCACTGCTTAACGGCGCCGATATCCGCCGCGCCCGAGCTCACCGCCCGGCAGATATCGCCTTTGCTGACGTTATGACACGAACAGATTTGCGCGCTTTCCGGCAGCGCCGCCACGCCGAGCGCTTTCGGCGCGCTGCCTGACGACGCGGGTAAAATGAGCGTTTCCGGCTCTTTCGGCAGGCTGATGCCGTTAAGCATCATCTGCACCAGCGTGGCGTATTCGCTGGCGTCACCCACCAGCACGCCGCCGAGCAACGTTTTGCCGTCGTGGCTGACCACGATTTTCTTGTAGATTTGCTGCGGGCCGTGCGTCCACTGATAGCTCAGCGCCCCCGGCGTGCGCCCGTGGGCGTCGCCGAACGAGGCCACGTCCACGCCGAGTAGCTTGAGTTTGGTGCTCATATCCGCGCCGGTGAAGGTTTTATCCTCTCCCGCCAGCGCGGCGGCGGCCACCCGCGCCATTTGATAGCCGGGCGCAACCAGCCCGAAGATTTTCCCCTCCCACAGGGCGCATTCACCAATGGCCAGCACGTCCGGATCGGAGGTGCGACAGCCGTCGTCAATGCAGATCCCGCCGCGTTCGCCGATAGCCAGCCCGCTGCTGCGCGCCAGCGCGTCCTGCGGACGAATGCCGGCAGAAAAGACCACCATGTCCGTTTCCAGCTGTTCGCCATCGGCAAAGCGCAGCACCAGCCCGCTGTCCGCCGTGGCGATCTCCGTTGTCGCTTTACTGGTGTGAACGCCGACGCCCAGCGCCTCAATTTTCTTGCGCAGCATCGCCGCGCCGTCGTTGTCGAGCTGGACCGCCATCAGGTTGGGCGCAAACTCAACCAAGTGGGTTTCCAGCCCGAGCTGCTTCAGGGCATTCGCCGCCTCCAGCCCGAGCAGGCCGCCGCCAATCACCACGCCGCGGCGCGAGCCCGCCGCATGTGCAGCAATGTTGTCCAGGTCGTCAAGGGTGCGGTAGACAAAACAGCCCGGCAAATCGTTGCCCGGCACGGGCGGCACGAACGGGTATGAGCCGGTCGCCAGCACCAGCTTGTCCCAGTGGGTTTCGTGCCCGCTGGCGGTGCGCACCACGCGCGCGTCGCGATCGATAGCGACGACCTGCTGCGACAGGCGCAGCTCAATGCCGTTGTCGACAAAGAAATCCTCCTCCACCAGCGAAAGCGACGCCGCGCTGCGGCCGCCAAAATATTCCGACAGATGCACGCGGTCGTAGGCGGCATAGCGCTCCTCGCCAAAGACAACGATCTGATACTGCTGATGCAGATTGCGGTTAACGCAGTCTTCGAGAAAATGATGGCCGACCATACCGTGCCCAACCACCACCAGAGTAGGTTTTGTCATAGCATTCTGTCCTGCAACCTGCGGTTGCGTAGTGAAACGATCGAACAGCCAGTCCGCGTGCGCGGGCGCAGCCGTTGCCAGTAAATCGGTAAATGTTGCCGCGCTGCGGCAGTCGCCCATCAGCAGTACGCCAGCCAGCGCCCCTTGATTGATCAGTAAACGGCGATAGTGACGGGTCAGCGGATCCCATGCGCTCCAGACCACGTCGCCCTCCTGCTCTGCCGCGCGACCGAGACTGAACAGCTCCACGCCGGTCACCTTGAGGCGCATCCCGCTGTCGGTCAGGGTAAACGGCGCGGTGACGTCTCCGGCCAGCCGGGCGGCAAGGATATCCGCCTGCGCCAGACAGGGGGCGACCAGGCCAAACGTCTGACCGTCAATTTCGCAGCACTCGCCAATGGCGTAGACGTCCGGCTCGGAGGTTTGCATCTGGCGATCCACCACGATGCCGCGCGCGCAGCGAATGCCGCTGGCCTGCGCCAGCGTGACGCTGGGCTGCACGCCGGTCGCTAGCACCACGCGCGCGGCGGCGATTCTGCGTCCGTTCAGCAGCGTCACGCTATTCCCGTCAATCGCCGCGATGCCAGAGGCGAGCTCACAGCGCACGCCCCGCGCCGCCAGCGCCTCTTCCAGCAGCACGCCCGCCTGCTCATCCAGCTGCTGCTCCATCAGCCACGGACCGCGATGAACAAGCGTGACCTCGTCACCTGAACGCGCCAGCGCAGCCGCCGCCTCAACCCCGAGCACGCCGCCGCCCAGCACCACCGCCGGACCGGCGATCGCCTGAATGGCCCGGGTATCTGCCAGGGTACGGAACGTGAACACATGCGGCGCATCGCAGCCGCGAATTGGCGGAACAAAGGGCGTTGATCCGGTGGCAAACACCAGCGCATCCCAGCCCAGCGTGCGGGCAGTGGTTTGCACTTCCCGCGCGTCCACGTTCACGGCGAGCGCCTTTTCGCCCCGCAGCACCGTCACGCCCCGTTCCTGGTACCAGTCGTCATTCTGAAGACTGATGCCCGCCGCCGTTTTTTCACCGCCCAGCACCGGCGAAAGCTGGATGCGGTTATAGGCATGCTCCGGCTCATCACCGATGACGGTAATTGCGAAACGATCGGCAGCACGCCCGGTGAGCGAGGCAATCAGCCGCGTGGCCGCCATGCCATTTCCGATAATGACCAGTCGCATCAAAGCCCCCTCGCTACGCCGCTTTCGGCTGCTTTTCATAGAGGAAATGCAGGATCTGCTGGCGCATGTGGTGATAGCGGCTGTCGTCAGCCAGCTGCACCCGGTTACGCGGGCGCGGCAGGTCAACGTGCAGGATCTCCCCGACGGTCGCCGCCGGGCCGTTAGTCATCATCAGCACGCGATCGGAGAGCAGCACCGCCTCGTCCACGTCGTGGGTAATCAGCACGATGGTGGTGTTCAGCGCCTGCTGGATCTGCATCACCGAGTCCTGCAGATGGGCGCGCGTCAGCGCATCCAGCGCGCCGAAGGGTTCATCCATCAGCAGGACTTTCGGCTTCATCGCCAGCGCGCGGGCAATCCCGACGCGCTGCTTCATGCCGCCGGAGATCTCCCCCGGGCGCTTGTGCAGGGCGTGCCCCATCTGCACGCGGTCGAGGTTGTGCTCAATCCACTCCCGGCGCTCCGCCTTGCTCATGCTGTGGCGAAACACGTGATCGACCGCCAGGGCCACGTTGTCGAAGCAGGTGAGCCACGGCAGCAGCGAATGGTTCTGGAATACCACCGCGCGCTCCGGGCCCGGCCCGGCAATTTCGCGGTTGTCGCAAATCAGCCCGCCTTCCGTCGGCAGCGTGATCCCAGCGATAAGGTTAAGGAGCGTCGATTTACCGCAGCCGGAGTGCCCAATCAGGCTGACGGTTTCGCCCTCATGGATATCAAAGGAGACGTTCTGCAGCGCCAGAAATTCGCCGCTGGCGGTGGAAAAACGCTGGCTCACGGCCTGGACCTGGATTAATGGTTTCATGTTCGCTCCTTATTTTTCCTGCCAGCTAAAGCGACGGGCGATCAGCATCAGCCCCTGCTCCAGCAGCAACCCGACCACGCCAATGATGACGATGGCGATGAGAATGTTTTCGACGTTGAGGTTGTTCCACTCGTTCCAGATCCAGAAGCCGATCCCTAAACCGCCGGTGAGCATCTCGGCGGCGACGATCACCAGCCAGGCGATGCCGATGGACAGACGCACCCCGGTCAGCACCGCGGGCAGCACCGCCGGGAAGAGAATGCGGCGCATGATGGTCCACTCGGAAAGCTGCAGCACCCGGGCGACGTTAAGGTAGTCCTGCGGAATACACCGCACGCCTTCGGCGGTGTTGATCACCATCGGCCAGATGGAGCAGATAAAAATGGTCCAGCTCGACGCGGGCTCCGCTTTCTGAAACAGCAGCAGGCCGATGGGAAGCCAGGCCAGCGGGCTAACCGGGCGTAACAGCGCGATCAGCGGGCCGAACATGCGAGAGAAAAAGGTGAAGCGACCAATCAGGAAGCCGAGCGGGATCCCGGCGAGCGCGGCCAGGCCAAACCCCACCGCCACGCGCTGTAATGAGGCGAGCACGTTCCAGCCGATGCCCATGTCGTTTGGCCCGTCGCGATAAAACGGATCGGCAAACAGGGTGATGGCGGAATCGAGCGTGCTGAGCGGCGTCGGGAAACCTTTGCTGTTAATCGCCGCCAGCTGCCAGAGCACCACCAGCAGTCCCAGACCGAGAAACGCCGGGATGATGCGCTGAAGGATCGCATTAATCCGACGCGCAAACGTCGGCGTACGGCGGCGAACCTGCACCGGAGGCAGGAGAATCACCTCTCCACTCTCCGGCGTCTCGTGTGAATTCGTCTTTTGCAGATGCTGCATAATCAGGCCCCTTTACGGTGAATAGCGAAACGGCTGGCGTATCCTTCCGGATCGGTACCGTTCCAGACGGTGCCGTCCATCAATGTGCTGCTGCGTAATGGTGAAGTCGGTGTGCTGATGCCCCCCACCGCCGTGGCGGCATCCTGCCAGACCGCGGTCTGGTTAATGCGCTGTGCAATACCCGCGTAGTCCGGCGCGGATTTGAGCAAGCCCCAGCGGCGGAACTGGGTTAAGAACCACATGCCGTCTGAGAGATATGGGTAGCTGACGGCCCCCTCGTTGAAGAAGCGGATCGGGTGCGCGTCCTGCCAGCGCTGGCCCAGGCCGTTGTCGTACTCGCCGAGCATGCGTCCGGTGAGATACTGTTCCTTGCAGTTGAGCCACGCCCGGCGGGAGAGGATCTGCGCGGTCTCGCGTTTGTTTTCCGGGGAGGCTTCGATCCAGCGCGCCGCCTCCAGTATCGCGCTCACCAGCGCCCGCGCGGTGTGCGGGTTTTTCTCCACCCAGTCGCGACGCGTGCCGAGGATTTTTTCCGGATGATCGGCCCAGATGGACTGCGACGTGGCGGCGGTAAAACCGATGCGGTCGTTGATGGCACGTGCGTTCCACGGCTCGCCGACGCAAAAGCCGACCATGTTGCCAATGCGCATGTTCATCACCATCTGCGGCGGCGGCACCACTACCGTGCGCACGTCGTCAAAGGGGTTAATGCCCGCGCTGGCCAGCCAGTAGTACAGCCACATGGCGTGCGTCCCGGTCGGGAAGGTGTGCGCGAAGGTGTAGGTGCCGGGCGCCTGCTGACCAATCAGCTTTTTCAGCCCGTCAAGGTCTCGAACGCCCTTCTCCGCCAGATCGCTGGAAAGCGTAATCGCCTGGCCGTTCTGATTAAGCGTCATCAGGTTTGCCATCTGCTGCGGCTTGCCGGCAATGCCCAGCTCCAGGCCGTACAGCAGGCCGTAGAGAATGTGCGCGGCATCAAGCTCGCCCGCCACCAGCTTGTCGCGCACCGCCGCCCAGCTCGCCTCTTTGGTGGGCACGATGGTAATGCCGTATTTTTTATCAAAGTCTTTCAGCGCTGCGATAACCACCGGGGCGCAGTCGGTCAGCGGGATAAACCCGATGCGCACCGTTTCCTGCTCCGGTTTATCCGAGCCTGCCGCCCATGCGGCCTGCATGATACCCGGTAACAGCATTGCACCACTGGCCAGCACGCTGGCCTGCAAAAAACGCCGTCTCGACAAATCCGCCATGACCACTCCTGAATAAAAACCAAAAAAAAGCGCCCACGATGCCGAAGCACCAGTGGACGCCTTTATCCCGAAGACGCATGCACCGCCGTTGGCGCATCGTCAAAAATGGTTAATCTGATAATGCAAAGTGAATGCCAGGTTTTAACCCGCTTTTTCCGGGGCGCTAACCGAACTCCCCTCGCCTGCACGCACCTTAATCAGGCATAAAATGCCCGCTGACCGTGCAGCTACTCCTTTGGTATTATCTGCCATAAATTCTTCACCATCAGCAGCGCGCGGGCGATATCCACCATCCTTTGGTTCTTGTCCATCGCCATTTTGCGCAGCGCCGTCCAGGCCTGTTCCTCACTCATATTCTGGTGGGTCATCAGCAGGCTTTTCGTTTTATCAATGACTTTGCGCTCTTCAAGCGTGTCGCGCAGCGATGCAAGCTGGCGCGAGAGCTGTTCTATCTCGCGCGCCTGCTGGCGCACCAGGGTGAGCAACGGTTTTTCCGGATACTGTATCAGCGGATCGTCCTGCTCATCGGCGGGAGGCACGTACTCATCGTTACGGTAAATACGCTCGTCCACCGCCGTCATCAGATCGGCGATGAGCGTCTCCTCCAGCGTGCGCAGATGCTCAAGGCGCGCGGTTTGCAGAGCAAACCAGGCCAGAGCGGTAAGGCCGTTATCGGCGGCGGGCTGGCGGGTGCAGGCCACCCTTCGTAGCTGCTCCGTTTCACGATCGGGCTGACAGTGCAGGGAAAAGGTGGTCTGGACATCAGCAGAGCTGTGTGAGAGAAAAATTTCAAAGCAGGCCTGCTGCCCGTCGATGCGGTCAACCAACCTCTGGCGAGTCACATCATCGAAAAAGCCCTGCGTGAAGCCAATCGCTCCCAGGGCCCGTTCCTGTCCCGCCAGCTCTTTCCCCTGCATCAGGCTATAAAGGGCAACAAAACGCCCGGCGATTTGCGGATCGTCAATGCTGTCATTGAGCTGCGGTACGATACTGAGCAGATGGCGAAGCATGCGGGAGTAGTGTTCCATCGCCTGCGGCGCCGTTACCGTTTGCTGAATAACACCGTCGCGCAGCGCGGGAAGCATATCAAGGCTCAGGAGCGCGCCGCCGATGCGTTCACAGACCGTACTTCCCGGGATCGGCGACTGTTTTTCAAGAATGTCATAAAGTGCAGCGAGGTTTTCATCCACCAGCGCCCGGCTGGCTTTGCATTCAGGAGCGTAGAGCTTACCCTGTGAACAGAGCCAGACGTTGGACGCCCCACGCTCGCACTGTAACATATGCACCAGTTGGCTAATGCCGTGCACAAGCACGCCAAGCTGTGCCAGCTTGCTGAGCTGCTCCCGGCGCATCATCCTTGCGCGCTCGAGCCATTCGCCAGCGCCTGGCGAAATGCCAGCCATTAATGTCATGCTTACTCTCCAGAACAGCGAAACTTGGAAAAGCTAAGCAATATTCGTGCCTTTATAAGAACAGGAGTCAACATGCAAAAGATTGTGATCGTCGCCAACGGTGCGGCTTACGGCAGCGAATCCCTTTTCAACAGTCTGCGCCTGGCGATTGCGCTGCGTGAAAAAGAGAGCGACCTGGCGTTAAGACTCTTTTTAATGTCGGACGCGGTCACCGCGGGGCTGAAGGGTCAAAAACCGGCAGAGGGCTATAACATTCAGCAGATGCTGGAGATCCTCACCGCGCAAAACGTGCCGGTGAAGCTGTGCAAGACCTGCACCGACGGCCGCGGCATTACCGGTCTGCCGCTGATTGCTGGCGTAGAGATTGGTACGCTGGTTGAGCTGGCCGAGTGGACGCTGTCCGCCGATAAAGTATTAACTTTTTAATAATAAACCCATAAAAATATTATTTTCTTATGGACGCGGTTTCAGCATCAAGTTTACCTGCGGGGTTGCCGATAGGCATGGAAACAACACAGCAGGTATTTCACTTATGTTCAGATCGATTCGTGCACGCATCATCGCGGCGACGGCAGGCTGTCTGGTCGTCGCCCTTCTCCTTAATACCGTTATCAACTTCCAGGTCACGCGCCAGGATAACCAGCAGTCCCAGCGCGATATCCTGACCAGCACCAGCGCCAGCCATAACATGGCGATTGCCGACTGGGTAAAAAGCAAGATGACGGTGATCGCCTCCGCGCAGACCGTTGCGCTGAGTGACGACCCGGTTCCGGTGTTTAAACAGCTTGCTCAGGCGGGTGGATTCACCAACGTCTATGTTGGCTACGCCAGCAAAACGGCGAAATTCTCTGAACCGGCGGGCGTTCCGGCGGACTATGACCCGACTATTCGCCCGTGGTATCAGCAGGTGGTCAGCACGGACGGTCCGGTTGTCACCGCGCCATACGTTGACGCGGGGACCGGTAAACTGGTGGTTACCTTCGCCGTGCCGGTGAAAGAAAATGGCACGCTCAAAGCGGTCGTGGCGGGCGATGTAGCGATGGACAGCGTGGTGGCTAACGTGCGCGGGATCCATCCAACCCCGGCCAGCAGCGGGTTGCTTCTGAACAGTGACGGCAGCGTGATTGCCGCTAACGATCCTGCCCTCACGCTGAAACCGTTTGCTGAGACAATCAAGGGCATTGATTTTGCTGCGCTGAAAAGCGGTAACCCCGTCGACGGAACGCTAAACGACGCTGAAAAAACCTTCGTGGCGACAGCCGTGCCGGGCACAAACTGGCTGTTAGTCGTCGCGCTCGACAGCGGTGACGCCACCTCCGGCATGCGTTCCCTGCTTAAAGCCTCGGGGATTTCGCTGGTGATCCTCGCACTGCTGAGCGCCGCCATTGTGCATTTCCTGATTGCCCGCCTGCTCAAGCGTTTGTCCGACATTCGCGACGCGATGCACAACATTGCTAACGGCACTAACGATCTGTCCCAGCGCCTGCCGGACAGCGGCGAGGACGAGGTCGCGCAAATTGCCCAGGCCTTTAACGCCTTCAGCGATAAACTGTCGGTGGTGATGGTGCAGCTCCGGGATGCCAGTGAATCGGTGAAAAACGCGGCGCAGGAGATAGCCGCAGGTAACCAGGATCTTTCCGGACGTACCGAGCAGGCGGCATCCAGCCTACGCGAGACGGCCAGCGCCGTGGAGCAGATCACCGCCTCCGTGACGCAGTCGAATGAATCGGCGGCAGAAGCCAACGACCAGGCGAGCAAGGCCTCAGCGGCCGCGGCGCGCGGCGGCGAGGTGGTATCGCAGGCGATCAGCACCATGCAGTCTATTGAAGTCGCGTCGGCAAAAATTGGCGATATCACCAGCGTGATTGACGGCATTGCTTTCCAGACCAACATTCTGGCGCTGAACGCCTCCGTCGAGGCGGCGCGTGCGGGTGAGCAGGGGCGCGGGTTTGCCGTCGTAGCAGGCGAAGTGCGTAACCTGGCGAGCCGTAGCGCTCAGGCGGCGAAAGAGATCAAATCCCTGATTGACTCCACCACCGACAGAGTGGCAACAGGCTCCCGCTACGTACATCTGGCGGGGGAAAGCATGGATGAGATCCGCTCCAGCATCGGCAGCGTCTCTGGCATCATGCGCGAAATCTCCATCGCCACCAGCGAGCAGATGAAAGGGATTCATGAGATAAACCACGCGGTGACCCATCTCGACAGAATGGTTCAGCAGAACGCCGAACTGGTGGTGGAATCCGCCGCCGCCGCGGGTGCCCTGCAGAGCCAGGCGGGCGACCTTGCTGAAACAGCCGGGCATTTCCGCATTTAATCTTCTTCCGGAGCGCGTTTAGCGGGTAAAACGCGCGCCAGCCTAAATTTTGAGGAATTTTGTCATTTTTGTTTAATCGTTATGCCATTTTTTGATCAAAATCAGCATCCCACCCCCTCCCCTTTGGTGTTATGCCATGAGTGAATTGTGAACAACATCACGCTCGGATATGGCAGCACGGAGAGCGTTGTTTAAGACTACGGGGTAAAAAAATGGCACTGGTAAAAACAAGTTTGAAACTGTTTGGCGGGGATACGGTAGTGGTGCGTTGCTCAGAACGCTGTCGTATTCATCTGATGAGTTCGAAAGCGCAAAAACAGTCCCAGGCGGATATTCTCACCGTACAGGACGATAAGGCCTGGCTTACCGTGCCGTATACCGGGACGTGGGATGTGCTGATCGATAGCCACAGCCAGTCGCTGGAGCATTCCGTCAGCTACGTGGCAGCATAAGTTTAAACGCCCGGCAAGCCGGGCGTATTGTCAGGCAAAACCCTGTCGCAGCGTGCTGTTGAGCGGGTTCCCTTCCAGCAGCGCCTTCACCTTCACCACCAGCTCATTCAGACAATCGTCCTTCATGCCGAGGCGTGTCAGCTCCTGATCGAGGGAGAACAGATACTGCGCGTTGGTGCCCAGCGGCCCGCTGGCGGCGGCAATCAACGGGGCAATCACCTGCGTGCGGGTATCCGCTTCATACAGCGGATGGCGCGGATCCATAATAAACACCAGCGCGTTGACGGTGCGTCCGTCGTCCAGTTCCAGCTTGCACCAGCTCGGCATATAGCAGCCGGTGATCATCTCGCGCTTCCAGAGCAGCGTGAGCTCCTCTTCCAGCGTGGCATCCGGCAGGCGATACGCCACGCCCGTGGTGCGCCCGCCCTCTTTCAGTGCAAGCATGCGCCCGGGCTGGCACGCGCTGCCGCGTCCGGCCGTCAGGCGCAGGCAAAACGCGCGATGCCAGCCAGGCAGCGTTCCCGTTGCCGATTCGACAAATTCCAGAGCCGGGTTCCACATCAGGGAGCCGTAGCCAAAAATCCATACCGGGCCATCATCCGGGCGGCAGGCAAGCGTGGCAGCGAGTGACGCCGCACGTTGTTCAGCTGACCAGAGAAGCGATTCCTCAATAGCACCAAATGCCGTCTTACAATCTGCCTTCATTAAGAAATCACGCGTTAACACTTTCCACCTCCGCCACTGCATGCTTCCTTGCGACATCTGTAATTCGCTTTCCCGGCATTCTGTGCTGGTCATTTTGCCAGCAGTCGAATAACGATAAGCAATTAGCGGACCAGTTGCAATACAACGGAAGTTCAACCGCCTGAAAAGTCAAAATGAAGGCAGCGAATCATTTCACGACTATTTCTTTTTATGCCATTTATCGTCGTCTCCTTTCTCATATTCATGTTTTACTGCGGCCCAGGCGACTTTGTGGGCCGTCTCTTCACGGCTGGCATCATCCCGGCGATCGTCCTTGTCTTTGTACTGATCCCAGGCGCTGTTGAACGCCTCTTTGTAGATATCCTGCGCGTGGGCGGGCAGCACGTTTTGCACGTTATCCGGTAATTCACGTTTCGCTTTATAGGGCATCACTAACCTCTCTTTTGGTTAAAGAGATAAGTGTGGACGACGATATGCCATGGTGCCACCCGACAATAATTTATGACTGCATTATATTTTTAATTGACTGTTATTTAATGAGTATTCGACAAAAACACGGCATTATGGACATCAGAAATGCAAATAAAGAAAAAGGGTAAAATTAAGTAAAAAACAAAGGGTATTTAACAGAGTTCTGTTAATTTAATGACCTCAAAAATCTATCTATAATTACAAGCACCTGCATTGATGGAGAAGCACATGACAGCAACACACGAGGCGGTAAAGACCCGCCACAAGGAGACGTCACTCATTTTCCCGGTTCTGGCACTGGCTGTGCTGCTCTTCTGGGGAAGCAGTCAGTCACTGCCAGTGGTGGTTGGTATCAATATTCTGGCCCTGGTCGGCATCTTAACCAGCGCGTTTAGCGTCGTTCGCCACGCGGACGTCCTGGCCCACCGTCTGGGCGAGCCTTACGGATCGTTAATTCTCAGCCTTTCCGTTGTTATTCTCGAAGTCAGCCTGATTTCCGCCCTTATGGCGACCGGCGATGCCGCGCCGACGCTGATGCGCGACACGCTCTATTCGATCATTATGATTGTAACGGGCGGCCTGGTAGGCTTCTCTCTGCTGCTGGGCGGGCGCAAATTTGCGACCCAGTATATGAACCTGTTCGGCATTAAACAGTATTTGATCGCCCTCTTCCCGCTTGCGATTATCGTGCTGGTCTTCCCGATGGCGCTGCCGGGTGCAAACTTTTCCACCGGGCAGGCGCTGCTGGTCGCACTGATTTCCGCCGCCATGTACGGCGTGTTCCTGTTGATTCAGACCAAAACGCACCAGAGCCTGTTTGTGTACGAGCATGAAGATGACGGCGACGATGATGACCCGCACCACGGCAAGCCGTCTGCCCACAGCAGCGCGTGGCATACGGTTTGGCTGATCGTGCATCTGATTGCGGTGATTGCCGTCACCAAGATGAACGCTAACCCGCTGGAGACGCTGTTAACCGAGCTGAACGCGCCGGTGGCGTTTACCGGCTTCCTGGTGGCGCTGCTGATCCTGTCGCCGGAAGGGCTGGGCGCGCTGAAAGCGGTGTTGAATAATCAGGTGCAGCGCGCAATGAACCTGTTCTTCGGCTCCGTACTGGCGACGATTTCACTCACCGTACCGGTGGTGACGCTGATTGCCTTTATGACGGGCAACGAGCTGCAGTTTGCGCTGGGCGCGCCGGAGATGATTGTGATGGTCGCCTCGTTGCTGCTGTGCCAGATTTCGTTCTCAACCGGGCGTACCAACGTGCTGAACGGCGCGGCGCATATGGCCTTGTTTATTGCGTATCTGATGACGATATTTGCGTAATTTTATCCGGTGCGGGCTGATGCCCTCACCCCAACCCTCTCCCCCAGGGAGAGGGAGAAAGCATAAAAAAAACCCGCCGAAGCGGGTTTTTTTATTAGTTGCTGGTATCCAGCTCGTCGAAGCTCTTCACCAGATCGTCAATCGCTTTGATCTGCTTCAGGAACGGCTCCAGCTTGTCCAGCGGCAGCGCGGATGGGCCGTCGCATTTTGCGTTATCCGGATCCGGGTGCGCTTCAATGAACAGGCCGGCCAGACCGGTTGCCATGCCGGCGCGCGCCAGCTCGGTCACCTGGGCACGACGGCCACCGGACGCGGCGCCGAACGGGTCGCGGCACTGCAGGGCGTGGGTCACGTCGAAAATCACCGGAGACTGGCCGGAGACATTTTTCATCACGCTGAAGCCCAGCATGTCGACAACCAGGTTGTCGTAGCCGAAGTTTGCGCCACGGTCACACAGAATGACCTGATCGTTGCCGCCTTCGATAAATTTATCGACGATGTTTCCCATCTGCCCAGGGCTGACGAACTGTGGTTTCTTCACGTTGATAACGGCACCGGTTTTCGCCATCGCCGCAACCAGGTCGGTCTGGCGAGCCAGGAATGCCGGGAGCTGAATCACATCCACCACGTCTGCCACCGGCTGCGCCTGAGAGGCTTCATGCACGTCGGTGATCACTTTTACGCCAAAGGTCTGCTTCAGCTCCTGGAAAATTTTCATTCCCTCTTCCAGGCCCGGGCCACGGTAAGAGTTGATGGAGGAGCGGTTGGCTTTGTCAAAAGAGGCCTTAAACACGTACGGGATACCCAGCTTCTGGGTCACGGTCACGTAGTGTTCGCAGATACGCATAGCGAGATCGCGGGATTCCAGCACGTTCATGCCGCCAAACAGTACGAACGGCAGATCGTTTGCTACCTTGATATCACCAATGCTAACCACTTTTTGTTTCATAGGATCGCCTTATTCAGGTGTGAATCGGAATTAAGATTAATGCAGTGTAATTTGTTTGTGCGAGATCGCGTTGATCTGCGCACGAATCATTTCGCTAATGGGGTCTTCCGGACACTGCTCGACGAAATAATTCAAATCATTCAGCGCCACGTGTTCACA
Organism: Enterobacter sp. QK-SA4; assembly: GCF_056856775.1. NCBI lineage: Bacteria > Pseudomonadati > Pseudomonadota > Gammaproteobacteria > Enterobacterales > Enterobacteriaceae > Enterobacter > Enterobacter sp. QK-SA4. Next base: position 2,003,766 of record NZ_JBXFXH010000007.1, on the reverse strand, counting down.
GTCGAGCTGCGCGTAGATCAACCCGCGATCGCGAATTTCGTACGGATCTTCCGGGTTGAACTGCAGCAGCACTTCGCTGGCGCGCAACGCCAGCTCCATCTGACGCTCTTCCATTAACGCAGACTTCAGCGTATCCAGCAGCTTGCGGATCACTTCTGCGTTATCCGCCTCGTCGAGATCTTCGTTGAAGAGTTCAGCCACCGGGCTGATATTGCCTTTCAGCCACACGTCCAGCGTATGTTCATCCAGCGTGTCGCCGTTGAAGGGATTAATGAGCCACATTTCACCGTCCAGCCACTCAGCGCGCAGGATCATCTGCGTCGGGAAAATGACCGGGACTAGCGGAATATCCAGACGGTGCGCGACCCACAGCAAAATAGAACCCAGCGCCACGGCGCTGCCCTGACGATTTTTTAAGACCTGGTCCAGCCATAATGCGTCAGACAGGCGATACACGCCCCGCGTGTCGCAGAAACCCCATTCGCCGTAGAAAAGCTCCAGCAGCTTCTCTAATTGCCAGTCTTGCGGGCGAGCCTGATTAATCTCTTCACGCGCCAGGCTGACCAGATTCTCCAGCTCATCGTAGACAAACTGCGACGTAAAATCGTCGCGAATCATCTCAGAAATCAGGATCATGCCATCGCAAAGCGGCACTTTATTAAATTCGAAATCGGCTAAGGACCTCATGACTTACCCCAGTAACGGTATTCTTGTGGTGGCGAGTTTAATGATGATGTACAGCACCACCAGACCCAGCAGAAAGGCGATAAACCCGACCTGCTGGCTGCGCGGACGACGACGCCCAAGCGCGATAAAACCCAAAACGATGTAGATGATAACGCCAAACAGCTTTTCAGTCAGCCATGCACCTTTATCAGTAAATGGCAGATAGCCGGTCTTCCACATGAGCCCGGCACCGGAAAGGAGCAATAGCGTGTCGATGCAGTGCGGCGCGATACGCACCCAGCGGGCATCCGTCAGCGGATTGTTGCTGTAGCGCCACCAGTAACGGACGATGAAAAAGCTGATGGTCAGCGCAAAGGAAATGAGGTGGACGGTAATGAGCACGGTAAAGAGGCTCATAGCCACTGCCCCAGCGTCAGACGTTCATTGCCGCCGTAGTCGCGGCAGGTTTCGACAGCGGCGTAGCCAGCTTGCGTAAACAGTGCCCGCACGGCTTCTCCCTGCGTCCAGCCATGTTCCACGAGCAGCCAGCCGCCGGGAAGCAAATGTTTTCGTGACATTGTCACAATGTGATCGAGATCGGCTAATCCTGCGTTGCCGGCCACGAGCGCCGTCAGCGGTTCGAAGCGCACGTCTCCCTGCGCAAGGTGCGGGTCATGTTCGTCGATGTAGGGAGGATTGCTGACAACCATCGCAAATGAGCGATTCTCCAGCGCGGCAAACCAGCTGCTTTGCAGCACCGTCACGTTGCAGAGCCCGTGACGTTCCACGTTACGCTGCGCCAGCGCCACCGCATCGGGCATTACGTCCACCGCCGTCACCGCGCAGTCGCGCCGCTCGGTAGCGAGCGCCAGCGCGATAGCCCCTGTCCCGGTACCGAGATCGAGAATGCTGCAGGCCGCCGCCGGTAAACGCGCCAGCGCCTGCTCTACAAGACACTCGGTGTCCGGACGCGGGATCAGCGTCGCCGCCGAGACGTAAAGCGGTAACGACCAGAACTCACGCTCACCGACAAGGTGCGCCACCGGCTCGCCGGTTTTACGGCGGGCAAGCAGCGCGGCGAGCTGCGCTTCCTGTTCCGCGGTCAGTTCGGTTTCGCCAAAAGCCAGCAGATACGTGCGGGCTTTACCCGTCACATGCTCAAGCAAAATTTCGGCGTCGCGTTTCGGGCTTTCGCTTTCTGAAAGCTCACCGGCCGCCTCACGTAACCAGCGCTGAAAATCCATTATTCCTGCTCGGACAGCGCCGCCAGCTGGTCGGCCTGGTATTCCTGCACGATAGGCTCGATCAGCATATCCAGCTTCCCTTCCATCACCTCGTCCAGACGGTACAGCGTCAGGTTGATGCGGTGGTCGGTTACGCGCCCCTGAGGGAAGTTATAGGTGCGGTTACGGTCGCTGCGATCGCCGCTGCCCAGAAGGTTACGGCGCGTAGAGGCTTCCGCCTGCTGGCGTTTCGCCATTTCGGCTGCGTGGATACGCGCGCCCAGCACGGACAACGCTTTGGCTTTGTTTTTGTGCTGTGAACGCTCGTCCTGACATTCAACGACGATGCCGGTCGGCAGGTGGGTAATACGGATGGCGGAATCGGTGGTGTTAACGTGCTGACCGCCCGCGCCAGAGGAGCGGAACGTATCAATACGCAGGTCCGCCGGGTTGATATCCGGCAGTTCAGCCTCCGGCAGCTCCGGCATCACCGCAACCGTACAGGCGGAGGTGTGAATGCGGCCCTGAGATTCGGTGGCCGGTACGCGCTGCACGCGGTGACCGCCGGATTCAAACTTGAGACGACCGTACACGCCGTCGCCGCTGATCTTGGCGATAACCTCTTTGTAGCCACCATGTTCGCCTTCGTTGGCGCTCATGATCTCCACTCGCCAGCGACGCGATTCGGCGTAGCGGCTGTACATGCGGAACAGATCCCCGGCAAACAGAGCCGCTTCGTCACCGCCGGTACCGGCGCGCACTTCCACAAACGCGTTACGCTCATCGTCTGGATCTTTCGGCAGCAGAAGCACCTGAAGCTGCTGCTCCATCTCTTCAGAACGCGCTTTCGCATCCTGCAACTCTTCCTGCGCCATCTCGCGCATTTCAGGATCGTCGAGCATCATCTGCGCGGTTTCGATATCTTCCTGAACCTGTCGCCAGTCGGTAAAGCATTTAGAAACATCACTTAACTGCGCGTATTCACGCGAGAGCGCGCGAAAACGTTCCTGGTCCGCAATGGTCCCGGCATCCCCGAGCAGCGCCTGTACTTCTTCATGGCGCTCGTGCAGAGCTTCCAGTTTAGCGACGATAGAAGGCTTCATAGGCGTAAGTGCACCTTGTCTTAGAAAATGGGTATAGGGCGCTATTCCAGCCCGAGGCTGTTGCGCAGAATAGTCAGGCGTTCATCATCCCCGTCACGGGCAGCCTGCTGAAGAGATTTGGTTGGTGCATGGATCAGGCGGTTGGTCAGTTTCCACGCCAGATCCTGCATAATCGCATTTGCGTCGCCGCCCTGTTCAAGGGCCGCTAACGCTTTGGCAGTCAGGTCATCACGCACCTGCTCCGCCTGCCCGCGGTACTCGCGGATGGTCTCGCTGGCGCTTTGCGCGCGAAGCCAGGCCATAAACTCACTGGTTTCCTGCTCGACGATGGTTTCCGCCTGAACCGCCGCCGCTTTACGCTGGGCGAGGTTGTGCGAAATGATGCTTTGCAGGTCATCCACGCTGTAGAGATAGGCGTTAGGCAGCTTGCCCACTTCCGGCTCAACATCGCGCGGGACGGCGATATCCACCAGCAGCATCGGCTGATTACGGCGGGACTTGAGCGCACGCTCCACCATCCCTTTTCCGATAATCGGCAGCGGGCTGGCGGTTGAGCTGATGATAATGTCCGCCTCTTTCAGGCGTTCATCGATGTCGCTCAGGGCAACCACCTCTGCACCCACTTCATCCGCCAGCACCTGCGCGCGTTCGCGGGTGCGGTTTGCGATAATCATCTTTTTCACTTTATGCTCGCGCAGATGGCGCGCCACAAGTTCGATGGTTTCGCCCGCGCCCACCAGCATCACGGTGACGGTAGACAGGGATTCAAAGATTTGGCGTGCAAGGGTGCAGGCCGCGAAAGCAACAGAAACCGCACTGGCACCAATGTCGGTTTCGGTTCGCACACGCTTCGCCACGGAGAACGACTTCTGGAACATGCGCTCCAGCTCGCTGGCCTTCAGATGCCCTTTTTGCGAATCCGCAAACGCTTTTTTCACCTGCCCCAGAATTTGCGGCTCGCCCAGCACCAGTGAATCCAGCCCGCTGGCGACGCGCATCAGATGGCTGACGGCATCGTTGTCCTGATGCCAGTACAGGCTGTTGCGCAGCTCGTCTTCATTGAGATTGTGGTAGTCGCATAGCCAGCGAATCAGCGCTTCGTGCAGGTTGTCCTGCTCTTCCACGCTTAAATACAGCTCGGTACGGTTGCACGTCGAGAGCACCACGCCACCCTGCACCATAGGCTGTGCAAGCAGGCTGTCCAGCGCCAGGTCAAGCGTATCCGGCGAAAACGTCACGCGTTCTCGCAGCGAAACCGGAGCCGTTTTGTGGTTGATGCCGAGTGCTAATAGGGTCATGTTGAGCGGGAGTAGTACCAGCGTTAATAAGGTTAGCAGAACGCATCATACAGGATGCGCGAGATCAATAAAAGGGACTGCCCCCTTTCGGAGTAATAGGTTACACAACCCTTTGAGATAATTTGAACGTAGACGGTAGCCCCCTTCGACGCTAGCATTAACAGTTATAACTGCAACGTATCTCAAGGATTTGTCCTCATTATGACCCGACTGATTCGCCTGCTGCCGCTGGCAGCACTGGTTCTGACCGCGTGTACCGTCACCCAACCAAAAGGCCCGGGCAAAAGCCCTGATTCACCGCAGTGGCGTCAGCACCAGCAGGACGTCCGTAATTTGAACCAGTACCAGACCCGCGGCGCTTTCGCTTATCTCTCTGACGAACAAAAGGTTTATGCCCGCTTCTTCTGGCAGCAGACGGGGCAGGACAACTACCGCCTGCTGCTGCTGAACCCGCTGGGCAGCACCGAGCTGGAGCTTATCGCCAAGCCGGGCGAAGCGCAGATCACCGATAACAAAGGCCAGCACTATACCGCGACCGATGCCGAAGAGATGATTGGCAAGCTGACAGGGATGCCAATCCCGCTCAACAGCCTGCGCCAGTGGATCCTTGGCCTGCCGGGGGAGGCAACTGACTACACCCTTGACGACCAGTACCGTCTGAGCCAGGTGAACTACACCCAGAACGGCAAAACCTGGAAAGTGGTGTACAGCGCCTATGACAGCAAGAGTAAACCGTCGCTGCCATCAAACATGGAGCTGACCCAGGGCAGCCAGCGTATCAAGCTGAAAATGGACAACTGGATCGTTAAATGATGACCCACTGGCCCTCTCCGGCAAAGCTGAACCTGTTTTTATACATTACCGGCCAGCGTGCTGACGGGTACCACACCCTGCAGACGCTGTTTCAGTTTATTGACTATGGCGACACGATCTCTATTGAACTGCGCCAGGACGGGCAGATTTGCCTGCTAACGCCGGTCGAAGGCGTGGCGCATGAGGACAACCTGATCGTGCGCGCCGCGCGTCTGCTGATGAAAGCCGCGGCGGAATCGGGCCGTCTGCCCGCGGGAAGCGGTGCGGATATCCGTATCGAGAAACGCCTGCCGATGGGCGGCGGTCTGGGCGGTGGATCATCCAACGCCGCCACCGTGCTGGTTGCGCTGAATCACCTCTGGGGCTGCGGGCTGTCGAAGGACGAACTGGCAGCCCTGGGCCTGACGCTGGGGGCGGATGTCCCGGTGTTTGTGCGCGGTCATGCGGCCTTTGCTGAAGGCGTGGGTGAGATTCTCTCCCCGGCTGAACCGCCGGAGAAGTGGTATCTGGTTGCCCACCCTGGCGTGAGTATTCCGACCCCGGTCATCTTTAAAGATCCTGACCTGAAAAGGAATACCCCGGTTAGGTCAATAGAAACGTTATTAAATTGTGAATTCAGCAACGATTGCGAGGATATCGCAAGAAAACGTTTTCGCGAGGTTGATGCGGTGCTTTCCTGGCTGTTAGAATACGCGCCGTCGCGCCTGACTGGTACAGGGGCCTGTGTCTTTGCTGAATTTGACACCGAATCCGCCGCTCGTCAGGTGCTTGAGCAAGCGCCGGTTTGGCTGCATGGTTTTGTAGCACGTGGGATGAACACCTCCCCCCTACAGCAGACCATTCTGGCGCAGACTGAGTTTCGGTGACAACGTCACCCTGTTCCAGACGTTGCATCGCGCTCTTTAATACACCGCCTGGATAGCCTTCGCCTGGCCCGCACAGTTTGCGGCGAACGCTATCCACCACTGGACGCATGCCTGAGGTTCTTCTCGTGCCTGATATGAAGCTTTTTGCTGGTAACGCCACCCCGGAACTAGCACAACGTATTGCCAACCGCCTGTACACTTCCCTCGGCGACGCCGCCGTAGGTCGCTTTAGCGACGGCGAAGTCAGCGTACAAATTAACGAAAATGTACGCGGTGGTGATATTTTCATCATCCAGTCCACCTGTGCTCCAACAAACGACAACCTGATGGAACTGGTTGTTATGGTCGACGCCCTGCGTCGCGCTTCCGCAGGCCGTATCACTGCTGTAATCCCTTACTTCGGCTATGCCCGTCAGGACCGTCGCGTCCGTTCCGCGCGTGTGCCAATTACCGCTAAAGTTGTCGCTGATTTCCTGTCCAGCGTCGGCGTTGACCGCGTACTGACCGTTGACCTGCACGCAGAGCAGATCCAGGGCTTCTTCGACGTTCCGGTTGATAACGTATTCGGCAGCCCAATCCTGCTGGAAGACATGCTGCAGCTGAACCTGGATAACCCAATCGTGGTTTCTCCGGACATCGGCGGCGTGGTACGTGCCCGTGCTATCGCTAAGCTGCTGAACGATACCGACATGGCTATCATCGACAAACGCCGTCCGCGCGCAAACGTTTCTCAGGTGATGCACATCATCGGTGACGTTGCTGGCCGTGACTGCGTGCTGGTTGACGACATGATCGATACCGGCGGTACGCTGTGTAAAGCAGCTGAAGCGCTGAAAGAGCGTGGTGCCAAGCGCGTGTTCGCTTACGCGACTCACCCGATCTTCTCCGGTAATGCGGTAAACAACCTGCGCAACTCCGTCATTGACGAAGTGGTGGTATGCGATACCATCCCACTGAGCGACGAGATCAAAGCACTGCCAAACGTGCGTACGTTGACCCTGTCCGGGATGCTGGCCGAAGCGATTCGTCGTATCAGCAACGAAGAATCCATCTCAGCAATGTTCGAACACTAATCGAACACGGCCGAAAAACCCGCTGCGGCGGGTTTTTTTGTCTCCGGGTTTTATTTGTATGATTAATGCCTCCTTCACCTGCCATTCATATGACAGATGATGCGCATACGGATGATAGATAATTGTGAAAAACGTAGCCTCCTCACATGTTCTGCCCTTTCGCGCCCTCATCGACGCCTGCTGGAAAGAGAAGTACACCTCGTCACGCTTTGTCCGTGACCTGATTGCCGGGGTCACCGTCGGCATCATCGCCATCCCGCTGGCGATGGCGCTGGCGATTGGCAGCGGCGTTGCGCCGCAGTACGGTCTGTACACCTCGGCCGTTGCCGGGATCGTCATTGCCCTGACGGGCGGTTCGCGCTTCAGCGTCTCCGGCCCGACCGCCGCCTTCGTGGTGATCCTCTACCCGGTTTCGCAGCAGTTTGGTCTGGCAGGCCTGCTGGTCGCCACCCTGATGTCGGGCGTATTTTTGATTTTGTTTGGTCTGGCCCGCTTTGGTCGCCTGATTGAATATATTCCCCTTTCCGTGACGCTGGGGTTCACCTCGGGGATTGGTATTACCATCGGAACCATGCAGATCAAAGATTTCCTCGGCCTGCAGATGCCCCACGTACCGGAGCACTATCTGCAAAAAGTGGGGGCGCTGTTTATGGCGCTGCCGACGGCCAACCTGGGCGACGCCGCCATCGGGATTGTGACGCTGGGCACGCTGATCGTCTGGCCTCGCCTCGGTATTCGTCTGCCGGGCCATCTGCCCGCGCTGCTGCTGGGCTGCGCGGTGATGGCGATCGTCAATATGCTCGGTGGTCACGTCGCGACTATCGGCTCGCAGTTCCACTATGTTCTGGCGGACGGTTCACAGGGTAGCGGTATTCCGCAACTGCTACCGCAGCTGGTGCTGCCGTGGGACATGCCCGGCTCCAGCTTCACCCTAAGCTGGGATTCCCTGCGAGCCCTGCTTCCCGCCGCGTTCTCTATGGCAATGCTGGGGGCGATTGAATCCCTGCTCTGCGCCGTCGTTCTGGACGGCATGACCGGCACCAAACACAAAGCCAACAGCGAGCTGGTCGGTCAGGGATTAGGCAACCTCGTCGCGCCGTTCTTCGGCGGTATTACCGCAACGGCAGCCATCGCCCGTTCTGCGGCCAACGTCCGCGCAGGTGCGACCTCACCGGTTTCGGCGGTTATCCACTCCGTGCTGGTGATCCTCGCCCTGCTGATCCTCGCCCCGCTGCTCTCCTGGCTACCGCTTTCCGCCATGGCCGCCCTGCTGCTGATGGTGGCATGGAACATGAGCGAGGCGCACAAGGTGGTGAACCTGCTTCGTCGCGCGCCGAAAGACGACATCATCGTGATGCTGATCTGCATGTCGCTGACCGTGCTGTTCGATATGGTTATCGCCATCAGCGTCGGGATCGTGCTGGCTTCCCTGCTGTTTATGCGCCGTATCGCGCAGATGACGCGCCTTTCCCCGGTTAACGTCGAGGTGCCTGACGATGTGCTGGTGCTGCGCGTGATTGGCCCGCTATTCTTCGCCGCGGCGGAAGGTCTGTTCAGCGATCTGGAGTCCCGCATCGCGGGCAAACGGGTTGTGGTGCTGAAATGGGATGCCGTACCGGTGCTGGATGCAGGCGGCCTGGATGCCTTCCAGCGCTTTGTGGCACGTCTGCCGGAAGGCTGTGAGCTGCGGGTGAGTAACCTGGAGTTTCAGCCGCTGCGCACCATGGCGCGCGCGGGCGTGCAGCCTATCCCTGGCCGACTCTCCTTCTACCCTAACCGTGAAGCCGCGTTAGCGGATCTGTGAGTCTCATGATGCAGAGAAACGTCTCTGCATCATCACCCCGATCGCCTGCTGGAGCCATGCAAGCACGGCAGGCGTCATCCAGGTTCCTTTCATCAGGTGCGGCTCCTGCTGCATGGCTGCGCGAAACTTTTGCTGAGTTTCCGGGCTGGTGCCCGCGTAAGACTGGAACAATGCCAGCCAGTTTTCAGCCAGCTTTTGCGCCTCCTCCGAGGCGGGATCGATATTTTCCCGCTGCGCCTGATGCAGTTTCGCCACCAGCGGCGGCCACTCCATCATGCGGTCAAAGTAGTGTGCCCGGGTAAAGGCCATCTCCTCGGCAGTGAGATACTTCTCCCATATGCAGAGCTTAGACTCAGCAAACGCGCGCGTGATGTAATCCGTCATCTCCGGCGTGATGCCGGTCTGCGCCTGCATCTGCGGTTCAACGCTGTGCATCTCGTTCAGCCGGGTGAGAAACTCCGGCTTGCCCGCCGTGTCCTGCTCCAGGCGTTCCATCCAGCGCGTCGCCAGATCCATCGCCCGCGCGTCAGTCGCGGGTATATGTTGCTGCAGAAGCGTCTTAGCCTCTGCAACCAGCCCTGACCAGATAGCCGCCAGCGCATCCTTCTGCACCGCAAACGGCAGCTGCTGTAACTCTTCTTTGCTAAACCAGCGATCGTACATGTTCATTAACTCCAGAGTCTGTAGCCAGGATTCCAGATCCGGCGTCGCATCGTCGAGAAGCCCGCTCCGCAGTTCCACCAGCCGGTCGCGCAGCGTATGTATGCTGCGCAGCTGTTTATCCAGCAGCGTGATTTGCGCATCGAGTAGCTCGGTTAACGACAGCGACTCCTGTTCCAGGAAATCCCTGATTTCAGCAAGTTCCAGCCCCGCTTTTGCCAGCGCCTGGATCATGTGCAGACGCTGGACATCCGCCAGGTTGTAAAGCCGGTAACCTGCCGCGCTTCTGGCAGAAGGCAGCAACAACCCTGTTTGCTCATAGTGGTGCAATGTCCGCACGGTGATCCCGGCGCGTTTCGCCAGCTCACCCACCTGAATCAACATAACTGCTCCTTTTTCTTTGCCAGTGGCGCCACTCTGGAGCCTTACGTTACGTGAGGGTCAATCCTTGATGCAAAAAAAAACGACTCCCGCGGGAGCCGTTTCGGCGTTCTTTATCAGGCACTAGCTGTGCTTATGCTGATCGCGACGACAGCGTTTGTCGTAGTGGCGCACCCACCAGTATTTATCGCAGACCTCCTCATGTCCGCTCACGCGCGCCCCGGCGAGCCACAATACCGCACCAACGAAGATGCTCAATATCGCGCCATGCGCGAAGTATTGCGGGAGGTCAATCTGAGGTAACTGGTTTAAAATGGAATAACCTACGCCGGCTACCATCACGAACAGCCCCAACCCCATCAGCACGTTACCGAGTAACGAAGCGTTTTTGCGTTTCATGTGTCACCTCCGGAACTTTGGGTTGTCAGGGGAAAAGCCCCTAATCCTTGTGTGTAAAGTATAGACAACGCCCCTTTTATGAGTTGCGTGAATGATCACAATTACAGATAAGTCCCAAACAAAAGTTTACAAATAAGGCTTTGAACAGCTTGAAATTCTAATTGTTCAAATCAGAAATTATTCGTATTTCGCCGAGAAGATCGCAGAATTTTGTCAAGCGGCGCGCCAGACAGTAAACTACGCGCCAGATCTGGAACCCATTAGGAATTGAATCGTGACGATTAAACTGATTGTCGGCCTCGCCAACCCGGGCGCAGAATATGCGGCCACCCGCCATAACGCCGGGGCATGGTACGTCGATCTGCTGGCCGAGCGGTTACGTGCTCCCCTGCGTGAAGAACCTAAATTCTTCGGGTATACCTCACGTATCAATCTTGCTGGCGCGGATGTTCGCTTACTGGTGCCCACCACCTTTATGAACCTGAGCGGTAAAGCGGTGGCAGCAATGGCAACGTTTTATCGCATCAATCCGGATGAAATTCTGGTCGCACACGATGAGCTGGATCTCCCGCCTGGCGTAGCAAAATTCAAGCTGGGCGGCGGGCACGGCGGCCACAACGGCCTTAAAGACATCATCAGCAAGCTGGGCAATAACCCGAATTTCCACCGTTTGCGCGTAGGAATCGGCCATCCGGGCGATAAAAACAAAGTTGTCGGTTTCGTACTCGGTAAGCCCCCGGTTTCTGAGCAGAAACTGATTGACGAGGCGGTAGACGAAGCGGCGCGCTGCACCGAAATCTGGCTGAAAGATGGGTTAACCAAAGCGACAAACCGCTTACACGCTTTCAAAGCGCAATAATCCGCCCGATCCGGCTTTTTTACCGCGCGTCATGCGGGTTACGTGTATAATAGGCGTAGTTATTTACTTTTCATCAGTCGGTTATCGTTAACGGATTGATTATCAAGATATTAAGGTGATTTAGAAATGGGATTCAAATGCGGTATCGTCGGTCTGCCAAACGTGGGCAAATCCACCCTGTTTAACGCGCTTACCAAAGCGGGTATCGAAGCGGCGAACTTCCCGTTCTGTACCATCGAACCAAACACCGGCGTTGTGCCAATGCCGGACCCGCGTCTGGACCAGCTTGCGGAAATCGTGAAGCCGCAGCGCATTCTGCCAACCACCATGGAATTCGTGGACATCGCGGGCCTGGTAAAAGGCGCATCCAAAGGTGAAGGCCTGGGTAACCAGTTCCTGACCAACATTCGTGAAACCGAAGCGATCGGCCACGTTGTGCGCTGCTTCGAGAACGACAATATCATCCACGTTAACAACAAAGTGGATCCGGCTGACGACATCGACGTCATCAACACCGAGCTGGCGCTCTCTGACCTCGACACCTGCGAACGCGCGATTCACCGCGTGCAGAAGAAAGCCAAAGGCGGCGACAAGGACGCGAAAGCGGAACTGGCTGCGCTGGAAAAATGTCTGCCGCAGCTGGAAAACGCGGGCATGCTGCGCGCGCTGAAAAACCTGACTGAAGAAGACAAGGCGGCGATCAAATACCTGAGCTTCCTGACCCTGAAGCCAACCATGTACATCGCCAACGTTAACGAAGACGGTTTCGAGAACAACCCGTACCTGGACAAAGTGCGTGAAATCGCAGCGGCTGAAGGTTCTGTGGTTGTGGCGGTTTGCGCTGCCGTTGAATCCGACATCGCCGAGCTGGACGACGCTGACCGTGAAGAGTTCATGGCCGAGCTGGGTCTGGAAGAGCCGGGCCTGAACCGCGTGATCCGCGCAGGCTATGAGCTGCTGAACCTGCAGACCTACTTCACCGCTGGCGTGAAGGAAGTGCGTGCGTGGACGATTCCTGTAGGTGCGACTGCGCCTCAGGCGGCTGGTAAGATCCACACCGACTTCGAGAAAGGCTTTATTCGTGCGCAGACTATCGCGTTTGAAGACTTTATCACCTACAAGGGTGAGCAAGGCGCGAAAGAAGCAGGCAAGATGCGTGCGGAAGGGAAAGATTACATCGTTAAAGATGGCGATGTGATGAACTTCTTGTTTAACGTCTGAGTTGTTTTTAATGAAAAAAATCCACGCCCTGGCGTGGATTTTTTTATTGCGGGGTTAAAACACATTTTCTAATAGTTCTGTTTTCATGCTGGGTTCAAAGGGAATGATTTCAACAGTCGCAAGCTTTAACGTCTGAAAAGGATCCTCGCGTAAGCGCTCCTCAAGAGAGGCAAGACTCTCACATTTCGCGAGAATGACCCCACCGTTTCTTGGGCTCCGTCTACCGGACGCCAGAAAAATCCCCTCTGCATACCCCTTTTTTAGCCACTCAACATGAGCAGGTATCGCTGCATCGATTTCATCGATTTCATCGAGTGGTTTTATATAGGTCAAAATGACAATGTAAACCGTGGTCATCCTTTGCCTCTCAGCTAGGTTTTATACCTTTTGTTGGAACTGCTTATGCAGCTCCTCTTTTGTCCCCCGGTATTGTTATAACGTTTATGTGTATTTTAAACTTAATAAGCGGGTCCGGATTGGGACAACACGTTATGCATCATAGGAAAAAACCAATCATGCCAGCCGTTTTTTACCGCATAGCTACAGACAATGACGACTTCCCTTGGAAGAGTGAGTGTTAAGCAATAAAAAGTCCCTTTAGGAGGTGCAGACAAATATACTTTTTCACAGATTGCATGGAAGTTTGTCAAAACGGCTGATAACGGTTTTTTTTCATTTAATACAAGGACTAATTAACGTGTTGAATCTAACATTACATAGTATAAAAATGATATGCCGAAAGTATATTTTTACCCTTTAGCGATCACAACGCTCCTATAATCTGTTTCATTTTTTATCCAGAACATTTCATCTTGAGGTAACGATCCATCACTGCAGAAATCAACAAGTTCGCCGAACCAACCATCAGGAACATATTTGTGGTAATGCATACTCTCAACATATTCAGAATATAATCGCTTACTTTCAAAGTCTATAAATAAATCCGGCATTAGATCATAAATATCCCACCAGGTTGTTTTTTCTGACAGCCTATTGTAAAACGCCTCAGCTATATCATCCTTATCGTATAAATAACCATCTTTAATTAAGTTACCAATGAATATCTGTGCGTTTTTTTCATTTACTACTGGTATGTCATATCTTTCCTTATGGATATCCTGAAGGTTTATTTCCACCCCGTTTTTCACAAAATCGTCTATCCATTTAACTCTGTCCAAAACCCACATTTCTTTAAAGGCAACGAACCAATAAAATCTTCCTTCGTTCTTTACTATTACAAGGAGTTCATCATCTTTATTAACGTTCATATAGTAACCTATTTTACATTCCCCGAGCCTGGAATCGCTACTTCTTCAAGCCATTCTGCCCATATTGATGGTAATTCATACGATCTACCTGGCGTTGTCGGATCGACACGCTTAGGAGCTAACCCACCTTGATTTAACGGATTAGTACGATAACCGGCCTGAGGTATTGCACTTTCTTCTATGAAATCCGCCATCCACTTAGGAACTTTAAAGGAGACAATTTCTGCATTACCACCTCTAATATCAAGGAAATGCTGAGCATGCGAGCTATCTCCAATACTGATATTTAAGGTTCCACGTTGAATTTTTGGGTTATTAGCAGAATCTAATTTGATTCTGACCCGACTTGCATTTGGTGGAGTTCCCCCTTGAACCCTAAAGATAGACTCAGTTGCATAGGGATCCCCTCTCTTACATAGACCAAGCGGATCTATCCAACCTAATGGGTTAGGAGCATAGCTGTAAAGATTTAACCCACCATATAGCCCTATCGGGTCCTGCTGCGTAAACCTTCCGCAGTCCGGGTCATAATACCGGAACAGATTGTAGTGCAGCCCTGTCTCACGGTCCAGGTATTGCCCCTGCATGCGCAGGTTCTGAGAATATCCTGATACCTGCGTCTCGCTTTCACGCAGCAGCTTGCCCCAGGCACTGTTCACCCCCTCCCAGCGCACCTGCCCTTCACTATCCGTCATCCGCTCCGGCGTGCCGTTGGGCTGGCAGTGGAACCAGAAGATCTCTGGAGCATTAACGCCATCAATACGTGCCAGCGGATCGTAGCTGTCCTGGTCGCTGTAGACGTAGGTCAGCGGCACATCCCCGTGCACCTCCTGCAGCAGGCGGAACCCTTCCCAGACAAATCGGGTTGTGACCGGCTTGCCGGTTGGCTGTCCGCCCAGCATCTGGCGTCGCGTTTTGCTGATGCGGCGACCGAGCGGATCGTAGCGGAAGCTGACCTGCGTCTGCGGTTTATTGCGGTCCCGCGGCTGGCTGATGACCTCCGTCAGGCGATGTTCGCCGTCGTAGCGGTAGTGCCAGCGGGTCTGGCCGTTATCTTTCTCCACGGTGCGGCCGTGGATGTCATAGCGCCAGCGAATGCCGTTCAGCTGCGTCAGGTGGTTGTGCGTGACCTTCTCAGCAGATCCTTCGAGCGGGTTACCGGCAGCGTCCCAGCGCCACTGCTCCTGGCCGGGCAGCGTGCCGTCCTGAACGAGCAGGCGCCCGGCGCTGTCGTACTGCCAGCGGTACCAGCTGAAGGGGTTATCGTCCCGCTCTTCCCTCACCAGGTTATTGCGGTAGTCGTAATGCGAGCGGAGAGACCAGCGGCGCAGTGCTGGGGCGGAATGTAAAGATTACATCATTAAAAATTGCAATATGATGAACTTCTTTTTATGTTTAATTTCTTTTGAAAGAAAATATTCACGATTTGGTGTGGATTTTCCCAAAACATTGATCTAGTTTTAAAAAAACATTATAGCGTAAATATGCTATCACTTTCTTTATCCATGTCTAGGCTTCCTAACGCTCCAAGATCTAAAGAATAAATCTCATCAGAACCTTTGCGCAAATTTAAGAAGTACCCAAGATCACCATCTTGACCAATCAATAAAACGTCGGGCTCAACTTCTTGAATTGCATAGGTATTATTTCTTTCAAGTAAATCAAAACAATTGAAAACATAAAGTTGATCACCATTCGCTCGTTGAATTTCATACGAGTCAGTGTCCTTGACGTTCTCAATCATAAAGCGCTTATATTTAGAAGGTAAAGGCATGTGCATGAATTTTTCAATTTCATTTAACTGATCGATTAAATCTTGTTTTTCCATATCGGATTACCTATAAATTAATAAGTTATATATCAAAATAAACATTACTACTATTTAACTCTCTTAACTGGTCAAAATATTTATAAGAGTCACTAATCGATTTCCTAGCCTGCTGCTTTGGAACACCTGCATCAATCATTTCTTTGTAACTGATATGAAACTCTTGTTTCAATGTTGTATCCCAACCTCCCGGCAAAGCTCTACGAGTTCGTTGAGCAGAACTTATATTCGCGTGCGGACTGCCTGATGCGGACTTAAGTAACGTAGCAGGTGCAGTATTTCTCTGGTAACCGTTTATTCTTTTCTTAGCCCAAGCGTCCTGTATTGGGTGGTGACTTTGTACAAACCCATCATTTTTACTATTTGTATGACCCGATGCTCTGTTTACACCAGGCGAAAGATTACCATGTGGATCAACATCACCAGTTTTATATCCGTTCGGTGCTTTACATCTCGACAACCCCCACGGATCCACCCACCCCAGCGCATTCGGCGCATACTGGTAAAGGTTTATCCCCCCCGCCAGCCCTATCGGGTCCTGCTGCGTAAACCGTCCGCAGTCTGGGTCGTAATACCGGAACAGATTGTAGTGCAGCCCTGTCTCACGGTCCAGGTATTGCCCCTGCATGCGCAGGTTCTGAGGATATCCTGATACCTGCGTCTCGCTTTCACGCAGCAGCTTGCCCCAGGCACTGTTCACCCCCTCCCAGCGCACCTGCCCTTCACTATCCGTCATCCGCTCCGGCGTGCCGTTGGGCTGGCAGTGGAACCAGAAGATCTCCGGAGCATCCACGCCATCAATACGCGCCAGCGGATCGTAGCTGTCCTGGTCGCTGTAGACGTAGGTCAGCGGCACATCCCCGTGCACCTCCTGCAGCAGGCGGAACCCTTCCCAGACAAACCGGTTGGTGACCGGCTTGCCGGTTGGCTGTCCGCCCAGCATCTGGCGCCGCGTTTTGCTGATGCGGCGACCGAGCGGATCGTAGCGGAAGCTGACCTGCGTCTGCGGTTTGTTGCGATCCCGCGGCTGGCTGATGACCTCCGTCAGGCGATGTTCGCCGTCGTAGCGGTAGTGCCAGCGGGTCTGGCCGTTATCTTTCTCCACGGTGCGGCCGTGGATGTCATAGCGCCAGCGAATGCCGTTCAGCTGCGTCAGGTGGTTGTGCGTGACCTTCTCAGCAGATCCTTCGAGCGGGTTACCGGCAGCGTCCCAGCGCCACTGCTCCTGGCCGGGCAGCGTGCCGTCCTGAACGAGCAGGCGCCCGGCGCTGTCGTACTGCCAGCGGTACCAGCTGAACGGGTTATCGTCCCGCTCTTCCCTCACCAGGTTATTGTGGTAGTCGTAATCCCAGCGGCGGGACCAGCGGCGCGGCGACGGGCGCTGCGCATTGCCGGTAAAGACGTCCCGGCGATGCAGTCGCCCAAGACGATCGTATTCGCTGCGGGTGGTCAGCAGCCCCTGAGTGCGGCTGGTCTCCCGGTGGAGTTCGTCGCGGGTAAAGTCGGAGACCGACAGCCTATCAAGAGCAATGCTGAGCAGATGCCCGCTGCCGTAGTAGAACTGCTTCAGCTCGCGGCCGTCGGGAAGCGTGACGGAGGTGCGGTTGCCCAGCGCGTCATACTCCCAAGCCAGCTCGCCGAGCTCGCCCGCTTCGCGCGTCACGCGACCGAGCGCGTCATAGTCAAAGGCGAGCTCCTGCTCTGCCTCGGTGGTCCACGCGTCGGCTGCAAGCGCAGGATGCAGACCAATTCGGCTTAACAGTCCGGACGGCGTGTAGTGGTAGCGGGTCTGCCCCTCCGGCGTGGTGCGGGCGACCAGCTGGCCGCTCGCGCTCCAGGCGAAGGCGTGGGTGATGGCCTCCGGATGACCGGCGGCAAACGTGCGTGCTATCGTGCGTCCGCAGGCGTCATAGCGATACTGCGAGGCTACGCCATCCAGCCCCACCTCTTCCAGCAGCAGCGAGTCCGCGCCCCAGCGGAACTGATACGCTTCGCCGTTTTCGTTTTCCAGGGCAATCAGACGCCCGCGGCTGTCCCAGCGGCGACGGACCTCTTCACCCTGGGTATTACGGGTGGCGGTTAAGCGCCCCGCCTCATCGTATCTGAACTCACTCTCTTTCCCGTCGGCGCCCGCGTGCTTCACCGGCAGGCCACGTTCGTTCCATTTGAGCGATTCCGTCCAGCCTTCCGGACGGTCGAGCTGCACCGGGCGCCCCGCGGCGTCGTAGCGATATCGCGTCTCTTCCCCGTCGGCGCCAGTCTCGGCCACCAGCCAGCCCAGCGGGTGATAGCGGTAGCGGGTAATACGCCCGGAACAGTCCGTCGAACGAACGATCTGCCCGGCCTCGTTGTACTCCTGGTAGCGGCTGTTTCCGGCGGCATCAACCTCTTCAACGACCTGGCCGAACTCGTCCCGGCGCAGCTGCGTGGTCTGCCCCATCGGGTCCACCACGCGCTTAAGGCCGTGATGTTCGTCGTACCAGAACCGGGTGGTGCTGCCTTCGGCTTCAATTATGGCCGCAGGAAGCGCGCGGTGCTCCAGCCAGGTGGTAGTGCGGGTATTGCCGTCGGGGTCGATCTCCTGAACCCGGTTGCCCATGTCGTCGTAGACGAAGGTAACGGCATTGCCGAGCGGATCGATGCGACGCGTCAGAAGCTCGTTCTCGTCCCACTCGTAGAGCCAGTTTTCACCGCGCTCGTCAACGTAGCGGACAATCAGGTTTTGCGCGTTCCAGTAGTGGCGGCGCGTCTGGCCGTCGTAGTGCTCAACGGTCGTCAGCCCGGTGGCTAAATCGTAGCTAAAGCGGCACCCGTCGCCGGTGCTGGTGCGGTTTTCCACCACGCGCCAGTGATCGAATTTTTTCCAGCGGTATTCGCTCTCCAGACCGCCCGGCATCCGGTGCCAGACCATCAGCCCGTGCTCGTTATAGCGGTATTCACGCGTCACCACGCCGGAGGCGTCCGTCGCGCTCGCCAGCTGGCCGCGCGCGTCGTAGCCCCACTGCATCAGCGGCCATGTATGGCTGCCGTCGAAATGGCTGGCAGCGGTAACGCGCTGCGGGAAACGTTCATCGTCATAGCGCAGGGTGACGTCTATCGCCCGCGGCTCGTCGTGAAGACCAACCAGCCTGCCGTGCTCGTCCCACTCCGTCAGCAGCGCGTTGCCGTATTCATCGCTGAGGGAGGCCAGACGCAGGATAGATGGATTCGCCCGGGTCGGTTTATACAGACGCCACACCGCGCCGTCATCGTCGGCAATCGCCACGTCGCCGTTCTCATTGCGGCGGATGATAATGCCTTCGCTGATGCTGTAAAACGCGCGGTCGACAGGGGGCAGCTCGAAGCTCAGCTCGCGCCCGGTTTCGTCGAACCAGGTGGCGTTGTTGTCCTCCAGCGTGAGATAGCTGTCAAAGGTCGTTGCCCAACCCAGACCGAACAGCCCTTCCCGGGTGGTCAGACTGTTGTAGCTGCGCTGCCAGCGAAGCGGAAAGCGCCCCGGCAGCGAGAAGTCGAGCTCGTCGTCGTCATTCAGCACCTTCACGCCGGTGGCGGCGTGAACCGGGTGCGAGGAGCCAAACACGGCATTCACCGCCATATCGGCCAGCATCCCGCCGCCGGCTGCCGCCAGCGCGCAGGGCATGTTTTTCAGGATCTTGCCCGGACGCCCGCGCAGCAGGGAGAGCGCAATCATCCCCAGCGCCAGACCCGGCGTTTTACCGCTTTTGATATCGCGGACCGTGAGCGTGTCGCCGCCGATGATCACGTTCGGGGAGACGTCGTCAGAAACGGTGCCTTCGCAGGTGGTGCGATCTTTGGCACGCACCGCAGGCTGCCCGTTGATGAAGACGCTTTTAGAGCCTTCCGCCAGATACTGCGGTCCGGAGTGCTTTTCGCACGCCACCTTGTCTTCTTCCAGCGGCGAGGTTCCCGCGGCGGCAGAGGCCACGCTCGGCTGCCACATTTCGCTACCAAACTGACCGGCTGCGGATAGCAGCATGCCCGCGTAATCGGCAAAGCTGCCCGGCGACTGCGGCTCAGGAGACGGCGTATCGGCGGGCGTCAGCGTGCCTGCCGCGCGCGCGGCGGGGATTGCGTTGGTGAGAACGTTACTGGAACCGGTAGTGATTTTACCCGCAGGCGACGGCGGGAAAAGCGCATTGCCTAACCCCTCAGCGGCGTTGCTAATATCGTCGGTAATACCCGCCACGTTCGCCAGCACGCCACCGATAATCCCGCTTAACAGACAGCTGGATCCTATTGCCGCTACGCCCGCAGCGGCCGCCCCTGCGCCCAGCAATGGCGCTGCTACGGTTGCAGCTGCGCCTACCGCCGCGCCGATCACAGCATAGGCGGCACCTTCCGCCACAATGCTGGTGATGTCAGCAAAAATGCTGGAGTGAATAATCTCGTCGCCCTTACGGGCCGCGTTGTTATCGCTCATGCCTTACACATTCCGGTTGTCGTTTAGCGTCAGACTCTGCTTAAGCGCGCTCCAGCGCACCTCGTCCTCTTCGGTAAAGGCTCTGAGTGCCGAGAGGGTAAAAATCATCAATACCGGTTTGCCCGGCGTTTGAACGGCCAGCTGTTTTTGCCACAGGCGCTGCCCGTTACGGTCAAAGGTGGTCTCAACTTCCAGCCCGTTAATTTTTCCGTCAGGCCCGGCTTTTACGTTCCGGAATTCGCTCTGGGCAATTTCACCCATCTGAGGACGCAGCACATCCCACTGGCGGTGAAACTCTTGTTCGTAGTCGCTGCCATCGGGAATCACGCCGCGGCTGACCACCACGGACAGCCCGCTTTCGTCATCGCGAATAATATTCATGCTGTTATCCTGCCAGGCAGCAGGAAAAAGGGAAAACGAACCTTCCTGGAGGGTGTATTTCATAAGTGAACTCGGGATGATTAATATTGTGAGAAACAAAAAGGCCAATCCATGCTGGCCCTTTGGCTGGCTGTTTTATTATTTACGCCATTGACCTGACTGTTCGACTAAAACCTGGCTGCCTTTGCTGACAACCAATTTCGCGGGCTCATACGTCACGGTATAAACGATCTCGCCATTCTTGTACGTTGAGCCGATTATTTTACCTGCGGAATCGTGCAACGTTTTTCCCTTTAAGGAGATCGTACTGTTATCACTTTTGCGCACGCCGAGATAAACCATCTGGTCACATTCACCCTCGAAACGCCCGCACTTGTTTATCAGAGAGATAGTGAACTTTTCGGTGTCCAGTTTTCTGGTTTCAGCGTGATGAACCGAAGCGGCTTTACGTAACGTATAACTCAGCGGAGTATAATCATTTCCTTTTTGTGAAGGCGTTACCAGACGCCATTCCATTTCACTCTCCTTTATTGCCAGAACAGCACGTCCGCCTGGGCCGCCAAACGATGAGTTGAATTCAATATTGGCACGATTGCCAGCGATAGTACCGGTAAGATTACGCTCATCATCTTCCGGGCAATCTATGCGGTTTCCTTTCTGGGATATATAGCAATAAGACCCAGTGATACGGTTGCCTGATTCAGCTAACCGCATGGTTAACGTCGAGTCGCTCCCGGATTCTCCAGCCCACTCCCCGTCAAACGCGAGGCCTGATTGGCTGCTTTTTGCAAACTGCATCGTATTGAATCTGGCGGCCCATTGCTGAATATCGGCATGAATAACCGGGCTATTATCAGATGACCGATATTGTATAACGTCCGACTCCGGAACCACCCAGGCCGCAAAGATTTTGCCGTCAGGATTGATGACCAGCGCTGACGCATTCTCCTGGTAGAGATCCTTTAGCCAGCCTTCAACAAACAATCCGCCGCCTGCCGCGGTATGCGGTTCACCGAAGACATCAAAGTTATCAATAAAGGTCTGGTAATGATTTCCCAGCAGCGTCCTGAGACTGTCTGTCACTTCGCTGTCGTTAACGATGCGGCTAACCGTATCGAGCTTATTGTATTGCGATAATTCAAGCGCCGATGACGTTTCAACAACGCCTGTCAATAAAGCGGTGAACAATACGGCTGCCAGATACTTTTTGGTCATAAATTATTCTGAAGAGCCATTGTTGTAATTCATGGTTATTTTCAAAACGTTGCCGTCTTTCATCTCAAACGAGAGCGCTTTTTTACCCAACTCGTAGGTAATCCACTGTTCCCCCGAATCATTGTCGACCTAACCGGTACCGTATGCGCTGTTCAATTCCTCTCTCGTTGAACCCACATGGATACCACGCGGCGTTGCGAAGCCTTCGGCAGTCACCGTAATTTGAGACACGATATAATCATCAACGCTTCTTTCCGCTTTATCCCACCAGAGATTAGAACTGAATATTTCTAACCCAGCCCTTTGATGCTGGAAGAATTTATAATTAGTTCCGTCAAAAGGAACCTCACCGGTAAAACTGCCTTCCACCGGCACGTCAAATTTAAGCGCGATATTAGAAGCCCATCTGTCGCCCAGGGAGATGGACTGGTCTTTGACCTTCACGGAAAAATCCTGTTTTGTCAGAACGGGCGGCATAGCCTCTGCCAAAACCACAATACTACTCAGACAACTAAACATCAGGGAAAAACAAAGAAATATAGGCGTGTGTTTTTTCACGTTTATCGTCACTAACTTGATGTAAATTACGCTTTTCACGAATACTGCAAACCGGCAGCGAAATACCCGTGCCGGCATGAAAACACAACACTTATTAACGATCGTAACGCGACATAACGACTCTATTTAGGCATTCCTGGTTCATTACCGGAAAACTAAATGCCCATGCAAGTCCTCTCTCATCAGCAACGGTTCGGTATCCAACTGATTGTCCTGCGGTATTCCCACGAGGAATGTTAGAAATTTTAACATCAGGGAAATGAGTTTTGACTTGTTCGAGCGTAATGCAAGGCTGTTCGATTACAAACGAGACAAGTGAAACACTATTATCTCCGTTTCCCCATAAACGAACATCTAAATCGCTGATACGTGTTCCATCAGATAATGTGAATGGAACTGACGTATAACGGTCTTTCACTTCTGGATTTTTTTGGACCAGTGGTTGATGGAAAAGTTTACTGACATCCTCGGTCTGTTTTCCCCAGACTGTTTTGAGTTCTTTAACAATATGCCATAACGAATCTTGGTTCATGTTTGTTTGTCCTGCGTAAGAAAAAGATGAAAATAGTGGGAGCAAAAAGAGGATGGTATTTTTTGTCATTCTACTTACCATAGAAACCCCCGTAATAATCGCTGTAATTGAGATCGGTACCCGAAGCTATTTCGCCTTTACCGTAGACTTTACCTATAGCTTTTGCAGCGTCAACCCGCGACAGCTCTCCATTTACCATTTTATCATAGGCTGCATTGTAAGCTTTGAGATTTTCCGGGCTTCCTGCTATATCAATATCAATACCGCCATTTCCCAGAATTTCACGCTGTATTTTGATATTATTCAAGGTTGCACCACCTTCATCCATAAGCTGGCTGTTAACGAAATTTTCTTTACTAGAATAGTCCGCTGCAACAGGATATGTTGCATGCCCTGCTTCATGAGCCAGTGTTTGTACTGTATTGGCCGTGTCTTCCATGTGTTCGGGATCCATAACGATCAGTTTATTATCCGAATCAGTATAACTTCCCCCTCCAGTCGCACCTGGTTGAATCGCCCATCCCTTGTCTTTCAAATCTTTTAGCTGAGTTTGAAGGGTCGGTGACTTGTTGATTTGTTTAACAACATCATCATTGAAAGGCATAACGTCTGAGCTATTCGGATTATTTTTATAAACATAATTCCCTTTCAAAGGCGGGGCTGTTGTTGACGCCGAAGCTGGAGCAGGTTTCGATTGGCCTGCTGCTGGAGCCGCAGCAGGGGCAGGACGACTAGCGCTCTCTTGCGGTGAAAACTTCGCCTGCACCGCCGCATTAATATCCCCTTTATGCCCTGATCCCGGCGCCGTTGTGCCCGGCTTGGTGCCAGAGGTATTCAGATGCAGCTTACCGCCCGTGGTGATATAACCATCCCCTTCCACGAAGAAGTTAAACTCTTTGCCGATGAGGTTAATCTTGCCGTTAGCATTCAGCTCAATGGCACTCTCACCGGAGACCAGCCGCAGCTTCGTCCCGGAAGCAATAACGTACTGCTCCACCGCCGCGTCCAGCTTGCCTTTCCCCGTCAGGATCTCGGTTCCACCTTTCACGGCCTGAGTCTGGTTCGCTTCCACGCGATGCAGCTCGTTTTTCTTCACGTAATGGCTGCGCGCCCCGCCGACGCTGTGCGTTTCATCGTTCTTAACGCTGGTGTCCATATTCCGCTCGGCCTGGATCCACACCTGCTCTGCGCCCGCCTTGTCCTCAAACCGCAGGGCGTTGGCATTGTCGACGGAACCGTCTTTCGTGCGGCTCATAAAGCCCATCTGCGTCGCCGCCGCCGGCAGCGCCCACGGCGGCATGCTCGCGTCGTTGTACACGCGCCCGGTGATAATCGGACGGTCCGGGTCGCCGTTGATAAAGTCCACCACCACCTCGTCTCCGACGCGCGGGATTTGCACCCCGCCGTAGCCCTGGCCCGCCCACGCGCTCGACACGCGCACCCAGCAGGAGCTGGTGTCATCGCCCTTCGCCAGCCGATCCCAGTGGAACTTCACCTTCACGCGACCGTATTTGTCCGTCCAGATACTCTCGCCGTTCGGCCCCACCACCTTCGCGGTCTGCGGGCCGTAGGTGCGCGGCCACGCCGTGGTCTGCGCCGGACGGTACACCACCGCCGACGGGATGACCGTAAAATCGGTGCGGTGAATGGTTTCCCCCTCGCCGCTGGCGTAGCGGTTCTCTTCGAAGTGATAGCCCGCCGCCGTCACCAGATACTCGCCGTTGTCGCTGAAGAACGGCGCGTTAGTTAAGGTGAAGGTGTGGCCCGGCGCAATCCCCGCCGCCGTGGCGGTGGCCTGAATCTGCTGATGCTCAACCTGCCAGCGCTCCTGGCGGATACGGGCATAAAACTCCCCGTGGCCTTTGTCCACAAAGCGCCCCGGCCAGTCGTACACGTCAATGCTGCCCGGCTTCGGCGACGCCGGGTTCTGCTGGGCCTGGAACAGCCACGCGTTCGGCTTGCGGAAGTCATAGTCGTCGAGGCTGTAAATCCCCGGCGTCACGCTGTCCTCCAGCGCCCACTGGCTGATGCCCTCTTCGTCCGTACTGCCGCCGGACGGCGTCTGGTGGTAAGGAATGACCTCATAGCCGCTGAACGGCTGATGCTGGGTGGCGGCATCGGTCAGTACCAGGGTGTGTTTGTCGGCCTCGTGGCTGAAGTGATAGGCAATCCCCTCCAGCTCCATCAGGCGGCTGATGAAGTCCAGGCTCGACTCCTGATACTGCACGCAGTAGTCCCACACCCGGTAGCTGCCGGTGAGTTTATCCTCAACGTTGACCTGATGCTCACCCAGCAGGGTTTTGACAATCTGCGGCACCGTCTGCCCCTGGAAGATACGCAGGTTACGGTCGCGCTTCATCGGCCACAGGTCCGGCTCCACCGTCATCTGGTACACCGCATAGCGGGTGCCCGTCAGTTCGACGGCGCTGACCGCCACGCGGGTAATCTTGCCGTTAATATAGCGGGACGTCAGCAGGTTCTGCGTCGGGATGGTCACCGTGACCGGCTGGCCCAGCAGCTTACTGCGGTCGATGCGCGCGTCCGTGCCGAGCACGGTCAGCGTCAGCGCGAACGACTCGGACATCGCCTCGCGGCCCGTCAGTTTCCAGAACAGAAGCCCCTCCACCGGGAGCTGAACGGTAATTCGGTTGAGCATAATCTTTATTCCATCTAGCTTATGCGATGCAGAAAAGAGGTTCGCATCTGTGACTGAACGTAATTCTAAGGGTTCACCAGCCAGGTGCCCGGTTTGGTGATATCCAGCGTCTGGCCACGCGTTCTTCCGTTGCCCTGCAGTTCAATCTTCACCTCACCGGCCGGCAGCTTGAGCGATGCATAGCCGTTGGTCGCCGGACGCAGCGCTTTTGGCTCGCCGTTCACTTTCAGCGTTTCGCCGTCGAGGATGCGGATATAGACCAGCGCAACAGGGCTCTCGACAGGCGGCGGAGTCTGCTGGGCCGTCGCCTGCTCGTTAACCTTCGCCGTTTCCGGCTTCACATCCGGCGTGTTAGCGGCGGTTTCAGTCGGACGCGTCTCTGCCGGTGGCTGTGCAGCCTGCTCGGGAGCATCATTACCGCTGCTGAACAGCATCGCCCCGGCGACAACGCCCACCAGCACGCCTGCGGCAACCATGCCCGGGATCTTATAGCGACGCCAGTCGAGCAGCGAAGCCGGCTGTTCCTCCTCCACCGGTACCAGCATCGTGCCGGGCTTTTTCGCCGTCAGCACGTCGTTGATACCGGCGACCGGCATCTCAATCAGCGCGGCGAACTCGTCGATGGACTGCGGACGGTCCTCCATGTGCAGCGCCAGCGCGCGGTCGATGGCCTGGAGCAGCGGAATGGAATAGCCCTGCGGCATGATTTCCACCAGCGGTTTGCAGGTATCCTGAATTGAGCGCACCACGCTGACCGGCGGCGGAGAGCCCACAATCAGGGTACGCAGCACCGCGCCGAGGGCGTAAATATCCGTCCACGGGCCCTGCTCGCTTTCGTTGTCGTCGGTGTACTGCTCGATCGGCGCAAAGCCCGGGCGCAGCATGGTTTCCGTTTCGTCGGAGAGGTTACCGATGGTGCGGCGCGCGGAGCCGAAATCAAGCAGCACCGGCAGGCCGTTATCCTGAATCTGAATGTTATCCAGAGAGATGTCGCGGTGCAGATAGCCTTCGTTGTGGATGGTCTTGATCGCACCGAACAGCATCGGCAGCGTGCGGCGGATCCAGGCCTCGTTGATCAGCTCCGGCTTTTCCTCACGCAGGCGCGAAAGCGTGGTGCCGCTGTAAAACAGCGTCCCCATGTAGGCCGTGTCGTTTTGCACCCAGAAACGCAGGACGTGCAGCAGGTTCGGGTGGTTAAAGCGCGCCAGCAGACGGGCTTCCTGAATAAAGCTGTTCAGGCCCGCGGAAAATGCTTTGCCAAAGCGCTCGCTGCGCAGCACCAGGGTCATATCGTCGCCGCGCACGGCGAGCGAGGAAGGCATAAATTCTTTGATAGCGATAGTGCGTTCGAGCTGGTGATCCCACGCGCGATAGACGATGCCAAAACCGCCGCCGCCGATCACCTCTTTGATTTCAAACTCGTTGAAGCGGTACCCGACCGGGAGCGCGTTTGGGACAGTCCGATTGTTATCATTATCCGTCATCTTTTACAGTTCTCTTGATGATTATTACGCGGCAAACTGACAGTGAAACTCGCCCTGCTCGCAGGTGACGTGCAGACGTCGGTACTGCTCGTCGCTGCGGCTGGCGGTAAGTAAGATCTGGCTCATCTGAGGCAGCAGGGTGTTGGTCAGAATAGCATCCACCATGCGGCCGCCGGACTCCACCTCGGTACAGCGCTGAACAATCTGTTCCACCACGCTGTCGTCAAACTCAGAAATAATGCTGTGATTCTCTTCCAGACGACGCTGAATGCGCCTGAGCTGCAGGCGAACAATCTGCCCCAGCATCTCGTCGCTGAGCGGGTAGTACGGCACCACCAGAAGGCGGCCCAGCAGCGCCGGTGGGAAGACCTCCAGCAGCGGCTGGCGCAGGGCGCCGCTTAACGCGTCAGGCTCCGGCATCAGCTCCGGATCGGCGCACATGGCGCTAATCAGGTCGGTGCCGACGTTGGAGGTCAGGATAATAATGGTGTTACGGAAATCGATGTGGCGCCCCTCGCCGTCTTCCATCCAGCCTTTATCAAAGACCTGGAAGAAGATCTCGTGGACGTCCGGGTGCGCTTTTTCAATTTCGTCCAGCAGCACCACGCTGTACGGACGGCGGCGGACGGCCTCGGTCAACACGCCACCTTCACCATACCCTACGTACCCCGGAGGCGCACCTTTTAAGGTGGAAACGGTGTGCGCTTCCTGGAACTCGCTCATGTTGATGGTGATAACGTTCTGCTCGCCGCCGTACAGAGACTCGGCGAGCGCCAGCGCGGTTTCAGTTTTACCAACCCCGGACGGGCCGCACAGCATAAAGACGCCCACCGGTTTGTTGGGATCGTCCAGCTTCGCACGCGAGGTTTTCACGCGGCGGGCAATGAGGTCCAGACCATGACGCTGGCCGATAACGCGCTGGTTCAGCGTGTCGGCGAGGTTGAGCACCGCGTCGATCTCATTTTTCACCATCCGGCCCAGCGGGATCCCGGTCCAGTCAGAGACCACCGCGGCAACGACGTTTTCATCCACCGCCGCAAACAGCAGCGGCTCATCGCCCTGCAGGGCGTTCAGCGCCTGCTGCCGTTCCGCCAGCTGGCCGCGCAGCTCGGTGCTATCCTCATCGCCCGCCGCGAACAGCGCCGCGCGCAGGCGAATAATCTCCTGCACCAGGCTGCGCTCTTCTTCCCAGCGCAGGGCCAGGGCTTCGCGTTTTGTTTCATACGCGTCGCGTTCGGCGAGTAAAGCGGTCACGCGATCGGCGTCACCGGCTCCCACGCGCGCTTCGCGCTCAGCGATTTCAATTTCCACGTCCACCGCGGCAAGGAGGCGCAGGCAGTCTTCCAGCTGCGCGGGCGGCGCGCTCTGGCTGACCGCGACGCGGGCGCAGGCGGTGTCGAGCAGCGCAACGGCTTTGTCCGGCAGCTGACGCGCCGGGATGTAACGATGCGACAGCTTCACCGCTGCGCTGACCGCTTCGTCGAGCAGCAGGACCTGGTGATGCGTCTCCAGCGGCGACACGGTGCTGCGCAGCATCAGAATGGCTTTCGCTTCGTCCGGCTCGTGGACCTGCACCGTCTGGAAACGACGGGTCAGCGCCGGGTCTTTCTCGATGTACTTTTTGTATTCCGCCCAGGTGGTAGCGCCGATGGTGCGCAGCTGTCCGCGCGCCAGGGCAGGCTTCAGCAGGTTCGCCGCATCGCCGGTCCCCTGCTGGCCGCCTGCGCCAATCAGGGTGTGGATCTCATCGATAAACAGAACGATCGGCGTGGCGCTGGACTGGACTTCATTAATGAGCGCCTGCAGACGGGCCTCGAACTCGCCTTTCATGCCTGCGCCAGCCTGCAGCATGCCGATATCCAGCAGCCACAGCTGAATATTTTGCAGCGGCTCCGGAACGTCGCCGTCGGCGATACGCAGCGCCAGCCCTTCCACCACCGCCGTTTTCCCGACCCCGGCTTCCCCGGTCAGCAGCGGGTTGTTCTGGCGGCGACGCATCAGGATATCCACCATCTGGCGGATCTCCTCGTCGCGCCCGACAACCGGGTCAATCTTCCCTTCGCGGGCGCGGGCCGTCAGGTCCTGGCCGTACTGGGCCAGAGTCCCCTGCGCCGCCGGTACCGTACCCGCCGGTGCGTCTGCGGCGGCAGCGGCCTGCTGCGTCTCTTTGCTGTTGGCGCAGATAGCGTCGAACTGCTCAATCAGCACCTCGACGTTAAGGCGGGTGAACTGCGACGAGATGCTTTTCAGCACGTTAGCCAGGTTCCAGGTTTTAAGCATGCCGATCAGCAAATGGCCGCCGCGAATACGGCTGACGCCAAACTTCAGCGATCCAAACACCCAGGCGCGCTCCACGGCGCTATCGATATGTTCAGAAAGATCGGAAACGGAACTGGCGCCACGCGGAAGGACGTCCAGCGCGGCCACGATATCGCGCGTCAGCTGCTGTTCATCAAGGGCAAAGTGGCGGATGACCTGCTGCAGATCGCCATCCTGCTGCTGCATCAGCTGATGCAGCCAGTGCACCAGCTCAACGTACGGGTTGCCGCGCAGCTTGCAGAACGCAGTGGCGCTTTCCAGAGAGGTAAATAACAGCGTATCCAGTTTGCCGAAAAGCACGGCACGGCTAATTTCTGACATGTTAGTTTCCATTAACAATGATTCGGTATACGGAAGGATTACCGCTCTGCGCGATACACCAGATCGCCACGCGGGACAGGCTGCGGCTGAAGGCCCAGCCAGGTGTTATAGCCTAATCGCCCATTGCTGCCGAGCGTGGTGCCCTGCACCGCGTCTTCACGCAGGATCACCCGCGTTTCCCATTCAAACTCCACCCCGGCGTACTGACGCACCCAGTCGCGCAGTTCGGTGACCCAGGCTTCACCCGGCAGAAAACGGTTGTACTCCTCCGCGCTTAGCGGGCCAATTTCGATGCGAAACTTGTGCTGCACGTCGCGGACGGCGACGCCGAGAAACGCGGACTCCCCCATGCGCGGCATGCGGCGTCGTGCTCCCAGCTGCGCCTGCTCGCGCTCGGAAAGCGGCATCCACTGCGGCACGTTGCTCACCAGCTTAACCGGCGCTTTAAAATAGTTGCGCAGGATCTTCTCCAGCCCCTCCGGATCCCGCCCGTGACGGGTCAGGTGTCCGGCGTGGGTAAATCGCGCATGCGAGCTCAGGCTGCCTTTGTTCATCTGCCCCGGCTGGCCCATGCCAATCAGCGATGCCAGATACCCCTCAAAGCGCCTGTTGTCTGCGCGGTCCAGAGAGACGGTCGGCTGCGCATCCGCCCAGGCGCGGTAAAACAGCAGCGCAAGGCGGTGATGGAACAGATCGGCAAACGCGCTGAGGCTGGTGTCCTGATGATGATAAATACGCTCGCGGGCGTATTCGGTCATGTGGACCGGCAGCGGGCCGTTCGGGCCAAACAGGCCGAAGCTGAGGATAGACACCTCATGCAGCCCGCTTTCTTCGCGCTGGCGTACCTGAGCCAGCGTCGACGGCGCAAAACTCATCGACGGCTGCTGGCCGATGCGCAGCGGCTCAAATTTCGGCAGCGGCGCGCGTCCCAGCGGGTAGCGCTCGCCGCCCTGGGCATCAATGCGCCTTAACAGCTGAAACAGATCGTAGCGCCAGGGCGTCTCGCGAACCCCTTGCCAGAACGCGTCCGGCAGCCGGGTCAGGCGATGCACGCGCAGCGGTGCAGTGGCAGCGTCACTCATATCAGCGCCCTTTTACCCATGCGCGGCGCCCAGTAGCCAATCTCGCCGCGCTGCTGACTTTTCAGGGTGAACTCCGTAAAGCTGTTGATTGACACCAGGCGGGCAAAGAGGCGCTCCATCACGCTGCCGAAAAGCCACGGGCTGGCGCCGGAAAAGGCTCGCTCATCCACCGTCAGGGTGATGCCGATCCCGCGGGCGAAAACGACCGGGCCGGGTTCAGGCACGCGGCGGTGAACCGGCTCCAGCACGCAGTGGCGTACCCCCTCCACCTGACGCGCAACGGGCGTTTCTGCCAGGTTGGCGTACAGCCCTAACAGCTGGCGCAGCGCGGCCGCGCCGTCTTCGTTTTCGCTGTCCATCAGGCTGAGGTAGTTCATCTGCAGCTGGCTGATGAGTCGCCAGGTGCTGAACCCTTCCGCCAGCGCCGGGCGCGGCGGCGTCGGGCCTTTGCGCAGGGTGAGGGATTTCACCGGCATGGAGTCGGCCATAATGAACTGCCCGAGCTCCTGCTGCAGCATCAGCGGCAGGTCGCGGCTGGTGCACAGCACCTCGGCAGAGATATAGCGCAGGTTTTCCTGCCACGGGGCGTGCTGTTCATCCACCAGCGAAACAAACACCTCTGAACCGATATAGCCGGTACGGGTGCCGTAGCGCAGGGCGTGCTCGGACAGCACGCGCTGTTCGCGGCGCAGGGAAAAATAGGCCCCGTAGTTGCCCGCATCGCCGCTCCAGGTACTCCAGAAAGGACGAAACGTCTGGTCATCGCGCTGGCCGTCCGCGCTGCCATAGATTTTTTTGACCGCGTAAATTTCATAATCCAGAGGACGAATGTTATCGACCACCAGATGGTATTCATGCTGGCCTTCATTCAGCTTCTGACGCGCCGCGACCTTTGGGAAAAGGTTGATGACCGGGGTACAGTGCAGCGCCAGATGGCTGGCATCGACCACGCGCTCCAGCTGTTCATCCGACTTATCCAGCAGAATGAAGATGTCGAAGGCTTTTTCGCCTTCACAGCGTTCGATAAGCGTGCCCAGACCGCTCAGGCTGATGAAGCGGAAGCGGGCCGGAAAGGCGAAATACTCCTGCAGCAGGCGGTAGCCGTCAAAGTTGCGCAGATCGTCGGGAAGCAGAGCCTGGTCAGGCTCAAAGCCCTCCTGGCGCAGCGCGTCCGAGGCCAGCAGCTGTCGCTGCGGCTGCGGGCTGACCGTCTGGCAGACGATCCCGGCGTGGTGCTCCATCACCAGCTCCAGCAGCTTCAGCGCTTCAATATCCGGACCGCCGAGGAAAAATTCCAGGCGGTCGAAATCCAGGTGTCCGAGGTTTTGCGGGCCGTCGCAGGCGATGCGGATCCTTAAGGCGCTGCCGATCTGCCGCTGGCTCAGCCCCAGCTGCGCCAGCGGCAGATCGGCGGGCACGCCGCCCAGCTCGACCTTGTCGATTTTCAGCGGCAGCAGGTTGACCTCGTGCGCCGTGGTATAGCTGCAGGTCACGCCGGTTTTTTTCAGCGCCAGGCTGTCCATCATTGTGCCGCGCGGCACAATGAAGCCCTTGCTCAGATCGCCCCGGCTGCTGTCGGGCTCAATCTCCGCGATCGCCATCGACGGCGTGGGCGCGAGATAGTTAGGCGCAATCATCTCCAGCAGACGCTGGGAGAAGCGCGGAAACTCCGCGTCCATTTTCATCTGCACGCGGGAGGTCAGGAAGGCGAAGCCCTCCATCAGACGTTCGGTATACGGGTCCGCCACTTCGATGCCGCGCATGCCCAGCCGTCCGGCGACTTTTGGGTAGCGTTCGGCAAACTCGGCCCCCATTTCGCGCAGATAGGCCAGCTCGCGGTTGTAATATTCGAGCAGTTTACTTTCCATGATTACCCCGCATCTTTCAGTTCAAAATGGCCGTTTTCCAGATCGACATCGGTACGAAACAGAAACTCCAGCGGGTACGGCACACACCACAGACGCCCTTTGATCTCGATGGAGAGCACATTGTGCAGATCCAGCGAGGAGGTATCCGACACGCAGCGGACCTGCAGCCCCTGCGGCAAAATGCGCGGCTCAAAATTGATGATGGCCTCGGTGAGCTTGCGTTGAATGTCGTGCCATTCGATATCCGACATCCTTTTCCCGGCCAGCGGCGCGACGCCGAAGTTGACCACCGAGCGCTTCACGTGCGGCAAGGCGCTCAAGTCGCCGGAGGCATCGTGGTTGATGGTGTTAAACAGCCACTGCAGATCGCGCAGGACGTTGCGGCGCAGGGCGGCGTGGGTGATCAGATTGCTGTTGGCCGACTCGCGTTTTTTTTCCGGGTCGTTATCGGTGAGACGATCCAGCAGCGAGGGCTGCATTTTGTCACGCGCCCCCACCTTCTCCTGCCTGCTGCGGGCTTGCCAGCCGCTGCGCAGCAGATCGCCTTCGCCAGCGGGATTACTCATCGGCTCCATCCGTCGCAAACGTCACGAGGCTTAATGACAGCAGCGGGTATTCGCTTTGCTCGCTCAGCCAGGCTTTCTGGCCCCTGCCTTCGTAAAGGGTGCCGTCTTCGTCGAGCGGCTGCCATTCGGTGGTGCGGCCCAGCCTGACCGCATCGGTGGCATCGGCAGCAAACGGGTAACGCGCCGGGATCTGACACACCTGCTCCGTACCGTCGGTCAGGCGCACCAGGGCGTGACGCCAGACCAGATCGGTCACGCTGGCGGGCGCCTGGAAACGGATCTCCGCGATGGCGCTGAACGGCAGCCAGAAATAACGGCCGTTCACGATGGTTTCGCAGACCGGGCCGAGACGGGCATCGCCGTCCATCAGCCACTCGAAAGCCTGCGTCTCCTCGTTTTCGAGTGTGATGTGACCCGCAGTGGCCTGCGCCTGTTCGAGGGCTTCAAGACGCAGTTCCCGGGCGCGCTCGCCCTCCTCGCTCAGCGCCGCGGCCAGGGTCGTCAGCCACGGCCACTGGGTTTCAGGCATAGCCGGACGCGCCTGTCCCGCCATCACCTGCGCGCGCTGCAGTTCGCCCTGAATGGATTGCTCCAGCAGCGTGACGGTGGGCTTCGCCTGAGGCTTCAGCGCCAGCCAGCTTTTCAGCTGGGTCAGCGCGCGCGTCCAGTTGCCGCTGAGGGTTAAAAACTGCACGAACGCGGCGCGGAGGTCGGCATCTGCCGGACGGGCTTTGATTTCAGCTTCAAGGCGCGCCAGCGCGTCGCTGAGCGACTCGCCCGCCAGGTGTTGATAGAGCGTATTCATAGACACTCCTTAATTCGCCGCGCGCCATGCGCCAACGGCCGGATCGCGCAGCTGAGGACGCAGGGTGTCAATCAGCACGATATTCAGCGGCGTGCCGGGTGCGACCCAGGCGCTCCAGGTTTTTTTCACCGCCGCAATACGCGCCTGCAGTTTTGCATCATCGCTGGCAATTTCACGGGAGATCTCCACCGCTACGGTGCCGTTGCTTTTCCAGCTGTTCAGGGCGCTATCGTAAGGCAGGATCATCCAGCTCTGGTCGCTGTCTGGGGTGCTGAATACCATGCGCTCTTTGTTGACGGAGGTGATCAGCGCGTTTTCAGGATCGGCGCTTTGATTCAGACCCGCCACCGGGAAGCCATGGATGTAGGTCACCGCCATCTCTTTCTGTCCGCCGTTGCGGGACTGCGAAACCACGGTGTGTCCGCTCAGCCAGCTGCCGTTACCGCAGCGGGTGGTGTCAGAATCCGGAATAAAGAGCGCCGGAGCGGAAGCGCCCCCTTCCCAGAAGGTGCGCAGGTGGCAGCCGTCCTGCAGGGTAAATTCCTGCCACGGCGTGCGGTCAGCCGCGACGGTGCGGGAAGCCACGTTCTGGTCCGGCGGCAGCAGAGCGCCGCTGGCTGGGGTTGCGGTGACGGTCGCAGCAGGCGCGGCCTGCTCCTGTTTCACCACCAGCGCCCAGTCCTGCGCTTTGCCTGCCGTACCCTGCGCCAGCGTGGTACCCGCCGGATCGTTGAGCGTCCAGCTAAGCTTATTCACTTTGCTGCACTGGTGTTCCAGCAGGGAGCCAAGACGCGGCACAAAATTCTCCAGCACGGAGACGTCTTTCTTACCATTCGCCACAATGCGCAGCGCCACCTCAGGCTTACACCAGCTCTGCGGCGTGTTGTCTTTAATGTTGTCGATCCAGATATCCAGCTTCTGCGCAGGAGACTGCACGATGCGGAAATTCTCAGCCTGCGCGGTGGAGGTGACCGCCAGAAGTGCCAAACCCGATAGCCAAAGTTTCATATCGTTCCTTGTGTGTCTAATCAGTTCCGCAGGGAAGAAATTGTGCTGCGTCAGAGAGGGTGTGCAGCAAAGTGGTGTCCTGAGGGTTGCCCATCCATACCGCCAGGGCAGTATAGTTATCCTGAGCATTCCCCTCCTGTTCGCCATTCTTTTGAATGATTTGGTTCATTAAGGTCAGCCACTCCTGCGGCGTATTGACCATATGCAGCGACTGCTTCATTTGCTCTTCGCTAACGCCGTGCCAGAACCCGTCGGTGCAGAGTAAGAATGCATCGCCGTCTTCAACCTGCACCACGTCGCTGTAGCTCGCTTCCGGCCCGCCGTTTTCAATCCCCAGCGCGAGGTACAGCAGATTGCTGTTGAGATCGTCGGTCTGGTGCCCGGCGTCTTTCATCTGCTGCACCAGGCTGTGGTCGGTGGTCACATGCCACAGCCATCCCCGGCGAAACAGGTACAGGCGGCTGTCTCCGGCGTGCGCCCAGTAGGCCAGACCGTAATCACGGTCAATGAACAGGCTGACCAGCGTCGTGCCCATCCGGCGATAGTCCTGAACGGCCTGCTGTTCGCTGAGGATGGTGCGGTTCGCCGTCTGCACGTAGTCGCGGATATGCTGCGCATTAAGATGTTTGTCGCCATCGAAGCGGGAGATAATGCTGTTGCGGGCCAGCTCTGCAGCCACCTCACCGCCCGGCAGGCCCGCGATGCCGTCGCAGACGACAAAGCAGGCTGAACGTTCCCCTATGGTTTCTCCCGTCTGATCCTGGTTGCTGGCGCGCGTCCCCTGGCGGGAGAGAGAAGCCGTTGCGATATTCATTTGTCTTCCGATCCGCTCTGTGAGTCTTTGTACTGATTCACCTCCATGTCGTAGGCATGAAGGAAGGCTTCGCCGAACAGGGTGTGGAAGTCATCCTCTATTTCGCCCGCCGTCTCGCCATAGCTGCGAACAAAATAGTCCCACAGGGCGGCTTTGCGGCTGCCCGGCAGCGCCAGACGAGAGGTCATCCCGTTCTGCTTCGCCTGCTCTTCCAGCTGTTCCGGGTTAAAGGACTGCAGCATCGCGGCAATGATGGCGCGGATACCGGAGATCATGCCCAGCTGGTGCGCCTGCAGATCGATAAGCGCGTCGCGCACGGATTTGGTCGGCGGCATAAAGCCCGGCATCGGGGTGCCGAACATCTGGATCAGCACGGTTTTGCCGGTCGGCAACAGCTTGAACGGGTTGTTGGCATCGTCCAGCACCATGGTCATATCGGCCTTCACGCCACGCTTGAGAATGGAACGCGAGGAGAGCAGCGCCACGGTCCCCTGAGAGAACATACCGAGGATTTGCCCGAGCTGACGCATATTTTCCCGGTCAAACTGCGGGATGGGCTGCATTTCGCTCAGACCCATGCCTTCCAGCAGCGCCTCCAGCAGCTCGCCCTGCAGCACTTCGCCCTTCTCACCGCTGTTCGCCGTAGCGGTTGGGGCGGCGGCGTTATTGACCGGGTCGATGCGCAGACGGCCCTTCGGGGCCTGAGCGCTGCTGCGCGCAACGGCCTGTGGCGTAGGCATGGTGAAGCCTGCGTAATCCGGTCGCGCGGGCTCTTCTTCAGCACGCGGTTCTTCCTGCGGCTCAGGGGCGAACAGCGGAGAATCGGCCAGCACGTCCTCTTCCTGCTCGGGTTCCGGCACTGGCGCAGGCTTTTCGGCAAGAATGTCATCCGGATGGGTTAACGGCGCGCCGCCCATCAGCCCGAGCGGGTCGTCATTACGCGCGGCTGGCGCGCTGGCCTTACCGCCAAACAGGGCCAGCGGATCGAGTTCGTCCGTCGCCTCGTCTTCTGGCTTGACGGGGGTCGTCTCGCCCGGCGGCACCAGCGTTGACGGGGTGACGTCGTCAAAAATACTCTCTTTTTTGAACAACGCTTCGTCGCTGAACAGCGTGTCCGGGTCAACGTTCTTACGCTCGAGCTTTGGATCGCTGTCGTTGAACATCGCCAGCGGATCTTCAGCGTTACGCTCCGGGGCCGAAGGCTGGGAGAACGGATCGTGCGATGCAGCAGGCTGCGGTTTTGTACGGTTGCTGGAGATGCTGTCGGAGATGGAGAACTCCTGCATCAGGCTATCCCAGATCTCCGTTGGCACGGCGGTTGGCTCGGCCTTCCCGCGCGGTGCGGCGCTCGCCGGCTTCGGTTGCGCAGCGGGCGCGGGTGCGGCTGCCGGACGCGCCTGCTGATGCATGCTGGCCGCCATACGGCTCACGGGCTGCGTATCGTGGATCAGTTCGGACACTTCGATACGGTAGTCATCAATACCGAGAATGTCGCCATCCTGCAGCTCAACCTGACGCCCTCGCTCCAGCGGAATGTCATTTAATACCACGCGGGTGACGCTGCCACGGTTGGTCACGCGGCATTCGCCCTGGGCGTCAACGTGAACAATCGCCTGCAGACGAGAGATGGTGCGGTCATTGTCCGGCAACACCAGATTGTTATCCGTACCGCGCCCAATGGTGCCGCCCGGGGCGTAAAAATCACAGCTGCTTTGCGGCGGCTGATGACCGGGTTTCGTAGAAATAATCGTGAATCGCATGGCGTATTCCTGCTGGTATGATTAGCGCTCAAACGCTGCCGCTCTCGGGGCGAGAACGGCGGCGTTTGGGGGCGATTCCATTGCTTCTATTTTGCGGTTTTGAGCGGACGAATCGCGTCGCTGTTGGCGATTAAGCTGCACTTTAAAACCTGATATTGACCCGGTTCGGTACCGCCTACTTTCTCTTTCAGTAAAGAAACAATCACCTTGTCAGCTTTTTCAAAATTCTCAGCAGGGAGATTGCTTGCTTCCAGCCATGCGGCTGCACTGGCCTCTGCATCATCTTTGAGACTTTTACTGTCCGCAATCTTACTGATGCATCGATTTTGCACCCAGTTTTCAAAGATTTGTTGCTGAGAAAAAGCGCTAACATCAGGCAGGGTTTGGGCATAAACAGCAGGGGCATTTATAGCCAGGATCAGCAGTAATAAACGTTTCATTTCAGGCTCCAGAATGTTGCGTTGGTCGGAATAAATGAACCATTACCCGGTGAGCCCAGAAAATGGCAATCATCAGAGCAAATATTTCCATTCCAGAGTGTGACATGCCCGGTAGCGTCGCTCCAGCCGTGCCCGGTGAAGATGATAATGCCCTGTTTGCCTGCAAATTGCGCAGGAGTAGGAGAAGAGACAGACATATCGGCATTGCCCAGTACCGTGGGTAGAAATGCAATCATATCTTTAACGCGGAACATATAGCGCTTTTTGTCGTTTCCGGTCACTGTCGCATATTTACTGTTAGAAGGAATCGGAATGCCACAGTAATTTAAAACGTAGCTCATACGAATTGGGCAGGCATTTTTAAAAATACCGGCGTCGATATTATGCTGAACTTTTCCACCCAACAATTTGCCAACCTGTTCTACGCTTATGTTCACTTCTCTGAATCTGTTCCAGGCGGCACCAAAAGCAGGACGCATTTGAGACATCTTGTTTCTCCTTGATAAGAAGCTCAGGATAAAGTGAGCCCTTTCGGGCCCACTATTATTACGCTTCTTTGTTCTCTTTGATGTTCCAGCCAGCGCTGCTTTCAGCGCCTTTACCACCAGACGTGGTCTGCTCCCAGTACTGCTGTTTCACTTTCGCAGCCTGGAATGCATAGGTCACACCAACGGTATCGCCGTTGTCAGCACCGGTGTACTGAACAGAGGTGACCAGCACATCTTCCAGCGTGATGCGGGAGTATTCCACCTGCTGGCCGCCGGCTTTACAGACGGACAGCTCAACTTTGGTCAGGTGTTTACCGCTGGCGCAGTGTTTCAGGATAGCGGTGGTGGATTTGTCGATCAGCGCGTTAACGTGCAGGTCGTTAAAGTTAACTTTACCGGCACCGCCGCCACCGCCAACGCTCATATTACCTGGCTGGGAAGCGCCCCAGGAGAAGGAGGTAATATCAGTCCAGCCGGTGTGGTTAGAATCTTTAGATTCGCCCGTAACACCCTCGACCTTCAGAAACATATCAATAGCCATAATATCTACTCTTCGTGGATGAACAATATTGCTTTCGAAAAAGCACTTATATGGCAAACAGGAAAGCATGGGGCTGAATAAAACCGTCCATATTTTACCTCTGCCTCACATCAAATGACCCGTGTCATTTGACAGTCTTACATTCCTTCGAAATAACGGAAGGAATGTGAAGTCATTATTACCGTGCGTTATTCTGGAACCGAATAAGCCCGGCATTACCGGGGATTAATTTTTGAATTCTTACGGACAGTGATGTTTGAGGAAAACTGAATAACCACCGCAGCGGTATTTTCCCCCTCACCCCCGCCCTCTCCCTCAAGGGAGGGGGGCGTCCGTGTCTTCATCACGCGTCTTTCGTCTTCAGCGACGGCAGTTTAGAAA
The DNA here is from genome assembly GCF_056856775.1 of Enterobacter sp. QK-SA4. Lineage (NCBI taxonomy): Bacteria > Pseudomonadati > Pseudomonadota > Gammaproteobacteria > Enterobacterales > Enterobacteriaceae > Enterobacter > Enterobacter sp. QK-SA4. The sequence goes on along the minus strand of NZ_JBXFXH010000007.1, from coordinate 1,964,644 downwards.
CCAGACGCAGGGAAACGGTCAGACCTTCCAGCTGGTAGTGTGGACGCAGGAAGAACTTCGCGGCGTAGTAGCCCGGGTTATCTTCAATCTCCTGCACCTGCACTTCCGCAGCGGCCAGCGGTTTGCGGGACTTGGTCTCCTGAGAGGAGTTCGCCGGGTCACCGTCGACGTAGTTCATGACCCAGTCGTTCAGCCAGCGCTCCATCTCTTCGCGCTCGCGGAAGGAGCCGATTTTGTCGCGCACGATGCACTTCAGGTAGTGGGCAAAGCGGCAGCAGGCGAACAGGTAAGGCAAACGAGAGGCCAGACGCGCGTTGGCGGTGGCATCCGGGTCGTGGTACTCGGCCGGCTTCTGCAGCGACTGCGCGCCGATGAAGGCGGCAAAGTCGGAGTTTTTGCGGTGAACCAGCGGCATAAAGCCGTTTTTCGCCAGCTCGGCTTCGCGACGGTCGCTGATAGCGATCTCGGTCGGGCATTTCATGTCCACGCCGCCGTCATCGCTCGGGAAGGTGTGGCACGGCAGGTTTTCCACCGCCCCGCCGGACTCCACGCCGCGAATCGAGGTGCACCAGCCGTACTCTTTGAAGGAGCGGTTGATGTTGGCGGCCATCGCATAGGCGGCGTTCGCCCAGGAGTAGCTGTTGTGGTTCGCGCCGTCGGTCTGCTCTTCGAAATCAAAGCTGTCGACCGGGTTGGTGCGAATGCCGTACGGCAGGCGCGACAGGAAGCGCGGCATCACCAGACCCAGATAGCGGGCATCTTCGGATTCACGCAGCGAACGCCAGGCGGCGTATTCGGTGTTCTGGAAGATCTTGGTCAGGTCGCGCGGGTTAGCCAGCTCCTGCCAGGACTCCATCTGCATCACGCCCGGTGCGGTACCGGTGATAAACGGACAGTGCGCCGCAGAGCCGATGCGCGCCATTTCGCCCAGCAGCTCAACGTCCTGCGGGCTGTGGTCGAAGTAGTAGTCGCCGACGATGCAGCCAAACGGCTCGCCGCCGAACTGACCGTACTCCTGCTCGTAGATTTTCTTGAAGATCGGGCTCTGGTCCCAGCCCACGCCCTTGAAGCGCTTCAGGGTGCGGCCCAGCTCCTGCTTGGAGATGCTCATAAAGCGGATCTTCAGCATCTCGTCAGTTTCAGTGTTGTTCACCAGGTAGCTCAGACCGCGCCAGGCGCTCTCCAGCTTCTGAAACTCGTCGTGGTGAATGATCTGATTCACCTGCTGCGACAGCTGCTCGTCAATACCGGCGATCAGGTTCTGAATGGTGCGGTAGGTGTCGTTGGAGAAAGTGACGGTGTTTTCCAGCGCCTGCTGCGCCAGAGTTTTAACCGCGCTTTCTACGGCTGAACGGGCCTGATCGGTTTTTGGGCGGAACTCTTTGTTCAGCAGCGCGCTGAATTCATCCTGGCTGAACGCCTGACCCGCCTGCTGCTCGTGTTGTTGAGTCTGGTTGCTCATCGATTATTCCTCGCTACCTTTCGCGCTTTCGTCATTTTTCGGCAACTGGCTCAGGGATTTGAGCAGCGTCGGATCCTGCAGAATTTTAGCGATCAGCTCTTCCGCACCGTTTTTGCCGTCCATATAGGTCAGCAGGTTGGAGAGCTGGGTACGCGCTTCCAGCAGCTTATTCAGCGGCTCGACCTTGCGGGCCACCGCATCCGGCAGGAAGTCGTCCATGCTGTCAAAGGTCAGATCCACGTTGAGCTTGCCTTCGCCGGTCAGGGTGTTATCCACCTGGAACGCCACGCGCGGCTTAAGCGCCTTCATGCGTTCGTCAAAGTTGTCGATGTCGATTTCGAGGAATTTACGCTCGTCGACGGCCGGCAGATTTTCAACCGGTTTGCCGACCAGATCGGCCATGACGCCCATCACAAACGGCAGCTGAATCTTACGTTCTGCACCGTAGATCTCTACGTCGTACTCGATCTGCACGCGGGGGGCACGGTTACGTGCGATGAATTTCTGCCCACTGTTACTCATTGCCATGATGTTCTCCATCAAAGATGCGCGGTGAAGGTGAAACGGCAGGCTCCATGCCTGTCGTCATAATGCCTGGACGCGTTATTCGCGGCGCCCAAAGATGTTTTCAAGTTGGTTAACGCCGTCTGGCGCCAGGTCGCGAATAATGTCCATAAAGTTAAGTTCTGACAGCCGCTGCACCCGTTCAATCATCAGCGGTGCGGGGTGGCTCGGTTCGTACTGCGCAAAATACTGCTTCGCTTTTTCCAGCATCAGCTGCGCGTCGGCGCGGCTGGTGACCTGAACGCTGCGCCAGTCGGTGACCGGCTGAGCGGGCTGCGTTGCCGCCGACTGCTGCTCGGCCTGGGGTTCTGCCTGCGCCTCACGGTTCGGTAGCAGCTTGCTGATGTCGGTTACCTGACACGCGCTGGCGACCAGCCCCACGGTTTTCAGCAGCTGCTCCATCTCGGGCACGCCGCTTTCACCGAGATGCCCGGTGAGCAGCTCGCGAATCGCCAGCAGACGTTCGTTAATGACGATAACCGCGGCGGTTCCCGGCTGGTCGCCGCGGGCCAGCTCGTCAATCAGCCGTGGACGGCCGCCGGGATAGTCCGGGCATTCCGTCTTGCTGCCGTCCAGCAGGGCCTGAGCATCCCGGAGCGAAATTTCATCGCCGTTTGAACGCAGCAGCGAGGCGTTTCGCACGGCGACGGTGAGGTCGGATTTATCGCTCAACCCTGCCAGGGCGTTAATGCGATAAAACGGATCGGTTTCGCCATACTCTTCCAGCAGCGGATAGAGCGTCTCCCAGTAACGGGCGATCGCCTCCTGCACCAGCAATAATCCGTCCGCGTAGCCCGCAAGCCCGCGGCGGCGCGTCCAGGCATGGGTTAACGCCAGCAGTACGCGAAGATCTTTGGTGCGGGTCAGCAGGCTGGTGGCGTATTTTTCCACCGTGTTCCAGTCAGCGGGCTCTGCCGGGATAATGGTGTCGCCAAACTGCTGTTCCGCTTTGCCCTGACTGGCCTGATTCATGATCTGGAAGTCGGCGTCGTACTCCAGGTTTTCGCCGCAGGGTTTTTCGGGGCTTATTGGCGCGAGAAATTCTTCGATATTCATGAGATCCCTGCTTATTCAAACATGGGCGGATAAAGACCGTGACGCCCCGGACGGGCGCCCCCTGCCGGGTCGAACAGCAGGGTGAAAAGCTGCCCGGTAAAGTTACCGCTGTGCACGTGGGTGTACAGCGGGTAGCCGTCGCAGCGGTTGGTCCACCAGTAGCTGGTCTGGCGCAGCGGATCAAAACACTCAGCCGCCTGAGGCCAGCCCAGCGTGCTCTGGCCGTCCTCGTCATAGCCAATCACATCAAGGATGTCGGAACGCTTTTGCGGCTCGACGGGCTGCGGCGCAGGGATGGTCATCAGCATCTCATCCAGCTGCGAGGCGGAAAAACTGTTGCGCACCGCGTGCAGCCCCAGGCGCCCAATCTGCTGGTACCAGCTTTCGGCCTGGCTGAGCAGGCTGGTCGACCACTCTGACGGGGCGAAGCTCAGCTGAAGGCAAACCGGGTACTGGCGGCCAACGCTGTCGCGGCCCGGCAGCAGGCAGCCCATCTGGATCATCTGGCTGCCCAGCATGGGCGGTACCACAAAATTCCAGACTGGCGCTTTGTGAAACTGGCGCTCGCCGCTGCGCTGCTCTTCCTGCTGCCAGGCCAGCAGACCGACCTGGAACCAGTGTGACCACTGGCGCTGTAAAGTGTCAGGAAAGCGACGCTGCAAAAAATCTCCGGCGCTGGGTAACTTGCCATACCAGCTGTAGCGGTTCATCGCAGGGGTATTCGTCATACGGCTGTCCTTGCGGTTATGGGCATGAGAAACGGGGAAGCTGGAACGGGTTACGAATGCTGTTAGGCGCAAACTCCAGCGTGACCTGATGTCCGTCGACGTTGAAGGTGGCCTGACGGCTCAGGCTACCCGCGCCCGGGCTGGTGCTCGCTTTATCAAAGAAGCGGTTGAGCGCCCAGGCGCCGTTGGTGACCAGCGTCGCCGTGCTGCCGTTCGCCAGCCCCAGCTGCATGCGTACCTGGTTGGTGCCGCCCGGCCCCGGCCAGTTCATGATCTGCACGGCCTGCGGGCCGTGGCTGTAGCGCAGCAGCTGGCCGTCGACGTCCAGCGTCAGGTTCAGAATGGAGTTATCCATTCGCACGGTGCGAACCGTCACCTTGAAGGACGGCGTCGTGGCGCCATTAGCAAAGAAAGCGTCGCGAATCGACTGGGCCTGTTGGAACGGTCTCAGCAGCCCTTCGCTTCCCGGCAGCGTTTTACCGTCGATGCCCGGCATAAAGCGCCAGTTTGCCTGCGTGGTATCCACTTTATTGGTCAGATTGTCGCGGAAGAAAGCGTCCATCAGCCCGGTTCCCGGCGCAAACATGCGCGCGAGATCGTCAGGGGTGACCTCGGTGCTGGCGCTGCGCACCAGCGGGTAGCGACCGGCGATCGCCTGACGGCAGAATCCTCCCACCTCAACGTTAATACGCTTCCGCACGTTTTCGAGGTCGCGGCGCTGGGTATCGCTGCTGGCGCCCACCGCCATATTGCTGAACATAGTTTGTAGCCCGCCCGGCAGGCGACCGGCGCTGGCCTGCAGGCGGCTGATCGCCTCTCCGCCCGGTGCCGGCATACCGCTGTTGGCCGCGTCCTGAACCGCGGTCAGGTAGCGATAGAGCTCATCCACCTGCTTGAGAAAATCATCAAACACGATGGTCTTCCCGCCCTTCTCCAGCGGCTGCGCCAGCTCAATCATCGGTGCGTAGTGGTCGGTGACCAGCTGTTCCGGCGCCTGGGTGACCACGGCGCCCTGGGTCGGCGCAGCGTCATTGTTGCTGAACAGCGCTTCCAGCGTGCGGGTGGCGCGGTTGCTCTGCGCCTGCGCTTTATCCGCATCTTCCGGCGCTGGCGCATTGCGTGACAGCGTCAGGACCTGGCTCAGGTTCTGCACCAGGCGGCGCAGCGGCGAGTTTGCGCCGGAGAGCAGGCGCGCGGTGTTGATGCGCTGGGAAAGATCGGCGCTGTTATTGAGCTGAATGTCGGCGAGGAAGCGATCCCAGTTCGCGATAAAGTCGCGCATGTAGAGCTGGCGCACGGCGTTATCGATCTGCTGTTTATCCTCCTGCGCCGTCGCGGCCCCCAGCACCCAGGCGTCGTCTTCATGAAGAGCGGTGGTTACGCTGTCAATCTGGCCGTTAAAGCTTTTCCAGTAACCGTCCGGCGTATACAGACCCGGCACGCCTTCGCTCACCGGTTTGCCGCTTTTGCGTGAAAACACCAGCTCGCTCTGCGGTCCGCCCAGGTCGGAAAGGGAGACCGGCTTGAGGTTGTCATCATGCTCCAGCAGGCGTTTGAGGCGACCGTATACGCGCGTGGAGAGCGGCTGCTGATTGATCATCGCTCTTTCGCGGGCCACCAGAGATTCATCCTGCGCATACGGTGAGGCCTGAATTTTCGGTTCCAGCAGCTGCGTCAGGTGCCATTCAAGCTGCTGCAGCTGCGCCTTCGTGACGTTCTGCGGAAGATTTCGCTGCAGGTTGAGCATCACCCACGAATGCAGGAATTTGCCGTCGTAGTGCTTCGGCTGATACAGCATCTGATAGGCTTTCAGCGCTTCATAGCTGTATTCCACGTCGCTACCGTTGTCGTTGCGCAGCCAGGTGGTGATGTGCATGGCAACGGCAGGCAACAGCATCTGATCCAGCGCTTTCTGGTACAGCGACTGCGAGGCATCGCTGACGTCATCTCCGCGATAGAGCCCCATACGGCGGGATACGGGCGGATCGTTCACATCAAACGCGTCGCTTTTCGGCAGATCCACCAGACCGTTCAGCAGCGGCAGCAGATCGAACAGGTCACGCTGGGTCTGGTTCTGCAGCGACTTGCTCTGCTGGTCCAGCAGCGGCACCTTCGCATCCACCTCTTCCAGATAGGCCTTGTTTTTGGCATAGCTGGTCAGCCACAGACCGCCGAGGATCACCAGCAGGGCCAGCAGCGCCGCGTAGCCGGACCAGATCACCGCCCGGTTGCGCAGCTCCCACCAGCGGTTTTCGCCCGCGATCCCGGCTTCCTGGAAGATGACGTTTTGCAGGAGGTTCTTAATGAAGAAACTCTGACCTTTTGCCCCCGGGATCGGCGCTTCTTTGCTGACCGAATCCCAGTTATCCGCCTCTCCCCCTTCCGGCAGCGACAGCGCGCGGTTCAGTTCGCCCATCACGCGGTCGAACGGCATGCCTTCCTGAGTCCCGCTGGCGAAGTAGATCCCGCGCGGAGAGAACTCGGTTTCGAAGTTGGAGCGGGCGAAGACCGTGCTCAGGTAATCCGCCAGCAGCGGACGCAGCGCGGCGAACTCCTGCGGGAAGAGATACGCTTCGGCGCGGGTTTTCGCGTCGTGCTCTTTCAGCATGGTTTCCGGCAGCCCGGCATCGAGGCGCTGCTGCAGCAGAGAAAACTCCTGCTGGAAGTTGCCCATCAGGTCGTAATCGGCGTGTTTGGTTTGCTCCCACGGCAGCGTAAAGCCCCAGATCTGGTCGCGCTGCGCTTTGTCGTAGTCGGCAAACCAGGCGCGGAAGCCTTTAAGCAGGTCGGCCTTGGTCACCATCACGTAGACAGGGAAGCGAATACCCAGCTGTTCATGCAGCTCGGACAGACGCTGGCGCAGGTTTACCGCCTGCTGGCGGGACGCCTCGGCGGACTGGGTGAGCAGGTCAGAAATGCTGATGGTGATGATGACGCCGTTGATCGGCTGGCGGCGGCGATACTTACGCAGCAGGTTGATGAACTCCAGCCATTCGCCGGCGTCCTGTACCTGCTCGCTCTCCTGGGTGGTATAGCGGCCCGCCGTGTCCAGCAGCACCGCCTCATTGGTAAACCACCAGTCGCAGTTACGCGTGCCGCCAATGCCCCGCAGCGCGGTCTTACCGAAGCGATCGGCCAGCGGGAACTGCAGCCCGGAGTTAACCAGCGCCGTGGTTTTACCGGAGCCCGGCGCGCCGATAATGACGTACCACGGCAGCTGATAGAGATATTGCGTGTTGAAGCGCTGCGTCCACTGCGCGCCCTGGCCCGCTTTGCTGAAGTGCGCTTTTTTCAGCATCTGCGCGGCTTCATCAAAGCGGCTGGCGAGGATCTGCTCCTCGCTGTTCAGCCGCTTCTGCGGATCCGCCGCTTCCGGGCTGGCGGTGTTCTCCTTGAGCTTGTCCATCAGCTTGCGGTTAAGCCAGGCATTGTACAGGCGCGGCAGAATGTGGCCCTGCGCCCAGAGCAGATAGACCACGGCGATGCTGATAATGCGGTTCTGTTCAGACTCAAGCGGTCGGGTGTCCACGATGGACAACAGGGGACCAATCATCCAGATCACCGCCGCAAGCGCCGTTACGCCGAGGAAGCTCCACAGAATGCGGTTGGTCAAGATGGAAAGAAGTGTAGTCAGCATCCTTAGTTTCCTTGCGGCAATCCGTTCAGCTCGGCCTGAGTGTTTTCAGGCGACACCAGCAGAGTAATTTCCACACGGCGGTTACGGGCGCGGTTTTCAGGCGTCGTGTTCGGCGCCACCGGGTTAATCTCGCCCCGCCCTTCCGCTTTCACGCGGCCAGGCTGAGAGAGGCTTCCCTGCAGCATTTTCTGTACCGAGCGGGCGCGTTCCAGAGAGAGTTCATAGTTCGAGGCAAAGCGCGCGCTGCGGATCGGCACGTTGTCGCTGTAGCCCACCACCAGAATTTTGCCGCTGACGTTATTCATCGCCTGCGCAATGCGGTTGATGACCGGTTCATAGCGGTCACGCACGACGGTAGAGGCAGAGGCAAACAGCCCGTCGCCCTTCAGGATAACGACGCTGCGATCCGCTTCGTCTTTCACCGCGACCAGGCCAGCCTCGATTTCAGGCTTCAGGAAGCCGCGCAGGTTCAGCACCGCTGGTAGCTGACGGGCCGGCTGCTGAATAGTGGTTTCCGGCAGCTGGGACTGGTAAATCTTCGCCAGCACCGGGTTGGTGTTATCGCCAAGGCGCCAGTTAAGCACGATATAAAACAGACAGGCGATAAACCCGGCCAGCGCCACGCAGGCCCACAGGGGAACCATCGGCCGCCAGAGCTTGCGCAGCACCGGACGATCTTCCGGATGGGGAGAAAGCGGCGGCGGATAGCTGCCGCGCACGCCGCGGATCATCTGCCACAGCCGCTGCTTGATGGTTTCAAGCTGCGTGCGGCCATTATCCAGTACCCGATAGCGTCCTTCGAAGCCCAGCAGCAGGCAGTAGTTGATCATCTCCAGCAGCAGAATATGCTCGCGCGGGTTCTGCGACAGGCGCGCCAGCAGCTGGAAGAACTTCTCACCGCCCCAGGTTTCGTTATGGAAGGTCACCAGCAGACCGTTGCTTGACCAGACGCCGCTGCTGCCCCAGGGGGTGAGCGCGGCGGCCTCATCGAGCGCCGTACACAGGCAGTAACGCGCCCCGACGATCACTTCGTAGGGCAGCCCCGCCTGCTGGCAGCGGACTTCGAAACGGCGAATCTCATCGATCAGGCGCTGGCGTAACGCCACCTGATCGTCATGGGAGACCGAATGACGGATCTGCGGAATCGCGTTGAGCAGCGGATTGGCGGCCGCCACCAGCTGATTGTTGCTACTGGCCCCGGTAAACGCGGCATCACTGCCGGTGTCCTGTCGTTCCTGCATATTAAGCGCTCGCTTTATTATTCTGTCGGGCTACGGATGGCCCAAAACTCCATATCCAGCCCCGGGAACTCCCCTGCAAGATGCAGGGCGAATGCGCCGGACTTATCCATCTCGTGCCACAGCTCGCTGCCCTTCTCCAGTTCAAAGTAGCTGTAGCCGGCATGCCACGGGATCTGCGGCGGCGCGACCGGCATGGCGCGCAGCATAATGCCCGGCAGCTGAAGCTGAACCAGATCGCGGATTTTCGAGACCGGCGCGACCTTCATCTGCGCCGGGAAATGGGTTTGCAGATGTTCGCCTGGCACATTGGCTTTTACCGCCAGCACGAAGCCGAACTCGCGCACCATGCTGGTTTCAGGCACCGTAGCGATGTTCAGGCCATGGGAGCGTTCGTTCAGCGGCAGCTGAATCGCGTGGTCTTCCATCACCAGCGACAGCCCCTGACGCAGCATCAGCATCAGTTTGCTGAAGCAGTTTGCCAGATCGTCATGATCGTAAATCGGCAGCACGCTTTCGGCGGTACGCTGCGACGTCCAGGTGGCTAGCTCGGTCGCAAACGGCAGCCAGCTGCGCCAGAGCGTTTCGGGATGCAGCAGCGGGAGGGTTTTTAAATGAGATACTTCGCCCAGATGACGGTTAACCAGCGACAGCAGCGTGAACTCAATCAGTTCGGAGGTGTTAAAGCGGCCAGGCTGGCGCAGACGACCGCCAATTTGCTGGCTGCGCTGGACCAGCAGACCGTGCAGATCGTTGATCATGCTGTAGATCTGCGGGCTGTTGTTGGCGTTGAGCATCGGCGGGATGTAGCTGTTGTCGAGCCGCACGTGGTTGTCGTTACGTTTCTCCGTCACAAACGCCACGCCGATGGCGGTCCATTCCGCCGTGAGGTCTTTTTCCAGCATCAGGGTCAGACGCAGGCGGCCAAACTGGACGGTGGCATCCCCCACCGACATGGCGTTGTCGTCTTCCACCTCTTGCTCGAAAGCGATGAAGCGCGCCAGCGAGGCCGGCTCTTCGCTAAAAATCACCTCTTCTCTCTCGCCGCGACGAACAGGCAGCGCGAGCACCACCTTTTCGTTGGTGAGGTTGTCAGGAATTTTCAGCGGTACAGGACCGTTGCGCCCGTTACGCACCTGGAAAAAGGTGCCGTCCGGCAGCAGGCCACTGCAGTAGCTCAGGGCAATGCATCCCTGACGAAGCATCGCTTCATCCAGTTCAACGTCAAGAAAGCCCCAGAGATACGACCGCTGTAGCGCGCCCCATTCACGAACATGGTTGAGCAGATAGCTTTCAGTCCGCTGAAAATGGTGTGGACGCAGGAACATGCCTTCGGTCCAGACGACCTTTTCTGCTTTCGTCATGATGATGTGTTTCCTGTGTTGAAGCGCGTTACTGGCTGATGACCCGAATGCCGTTCACGTCGAGAAAAACGTTGGCCTGAAGTTCATCCGCGGACCATTTCCAGAACTGGTAGATATGATTTTCGCCAGGCACAGGCAGAGGGAGTGAAACGCGCCATTTTTTGCCATCCAGCATCTGATACTCCGCCATCACGCCGATGTAGCGGGCCTCCGGAGAGCTTTGCCCGCTGAGGGTTTTGGACAGCTGTCCCGGCATCAGGAAGAACACGTCGCTGTTCAGCAGATTCGCGCCAAGCGTGGCTGACGCGTTGTTCTGCAGGGAGTAGAAGTCGCTGGACATGAAATCCGCATCGGATTTCAGCAACAACACCCGAACCTTAAGCGGCGCAGATTCGTTGATTTGTGGATGAGCCTGAAACTGCAGATTGTAGCGGGAGGGGTCGCTGTGTGAAGACGACGTACAACCACTGACCAGGGCGAAAATCACCGCGTAAAAGAATAACCACAGCTTATGAAAATTTTTATTATTCATAAAAATGCGCTCATGCAAGCCGTTTAGTTCAGGATCCAGGTACCGTTAGCGCTGTCTTTGCAGGCTTTGCTGTTGCCATCGACGTCGACACAGGTCGCTTTTTTACGCGCCTTCGGACGAATGGCCTGTTTACGCACGGCGGCGTCGTACAGGTCGGCCTTGATCACGGCGCGCATCGGGACGTAACCAATCAGCTGATCGTTACCTTCATCGGCAAGCGCCATCCAGTAGTGTTCAACCTGACCCAGCACCACGTAGGTTTTTCCGGTGTCGAGAGTACGGATAACTTTGCCGCCGAAGTCAGGACGGCTCATCAGGGAGGCCGGATACATGGCGCGATACGGTTCGTTGACCGGGTTGAACTCCGCAGGCGGCGCCACAGCGTGACGGTGGGTTAAGGTCACGCCGTTGACCTGGCTGGTCTCGATCGTATCGTCGTTGATCACAGGTTTCTGCGGCGCTTTACAGCCCGCCACCGCCATTACAAACAGAAGTGAAAACAGTACGCGCATTTTCATATGCTTTTCCGTAGCGATATTTCGATGATGAAGATAAGGGGGTGAAGTTTGACTTAGGTGCTATTGTTAAAATAGCCAGGATATTTTCGGGGCGTTACTATTTTAAGGGCATAGCTACCGCACGAGCCCTTCAGAATAAGGCCCAGTGTCTTCCTGACATATTTTGACAAACGGTAAACAAGTTTACATGAGCTTCGTCTCAATTCAATATTTACCGGTACGTAACTGTTGGTAAATGAAGCAGTCGGAAAATTATAGGATTAATCCTATGAAAAAACCCGATACGACCTACGCCCTTTTATTTTTTAGCCACACAACATTATAACCACATGTTTTATATACGGAAAATACAAAAGAGAACCACTTTCATTAACGCAATACGGCTATTATCGCCACTACCATAATTAGTAGAATTCGCGTATTGGTGAGGTCAGCAGAATATATGAACCATGAATTATTTGTTGCACTAAAAGGGTATCTTTAATATTGAATGCACGCGACAACGTGAAGGTAACTATTTCACTTATGTTGCACGACGTTAATTTCACGACTCAAAATAACTTTATATTTCGCGTTGCGACAATTACTCCGTCAGGCCTGAATTTTAATCGTCAATCATTAAGCCTGAGTTAACCATCCTGACATTAACGCAGCAGAAAATGCTCGCAATAGCCCGCCAGCTGCGAACATTGTTTATTGCTGCCGCCCACAGGCTTCATTCGAAATTTTATTGCTGCTACATCCTCTCCTGCTCGCCCCATCTATCTTGCCTACCGTTTGATAGATAAGATTTATTATTAAAATGATAAAATTTCGTTATAATTTCTTTAAATATTTAAGCATCAGATCCGATAAAACTCTGTAATAAAACGAATTTAAGATAAAGCATTTTTCCACACCGCATGCGCATAGCCATCCGGTCGTCATTGCTTTCACTTATTGTCCGTTGCGGCGTTTATATGGGTTCAGACGTTGTGTGACCGAAGAAATCAGGAGTGGGTATGAATAAGAAAAGACGCTCGGTGCCGGGTATCAGACACTATGACGGTCCTGCCGGAGGCTGGGGCGCGTTAAAAGCGACGGCCATCGCGGTACGTACCCAAATGGATACCTTTGATGCTCCCGCCACGCTTCTGCGCACCAACCAGCCTGACGGTTTTGACTGCCCGGGCTGCGCGTGGCCGGATAAAGAACACAAGTCGACGTTCCAGTTCTGTGAGAACGGCGCCAAAGCCGTAACCTGGGAAGCCACCAGCAAACGCGTTACCCCCGCGTTTCTGGCTGAGAACAGCGTCTCCTCGCTGCTGGCAAAATCGGACTTTGAACTGGAAGGCTACGGTCGGCTGACGCATCCCCTGCGCTATGACCAGGCAAGCGATACCTTCCGGCCCGTCGACTGGGAAGAGGCGTTTCAACGCATCGGCGAAGTATTGCGCGGGCTCGAACCGGACCAGGTCGAGTTCTATACCTCCGGACGCGCCTCTAACGAAGCGGCGTATCTTTTCCAGCTCTTCGCCCGCGAATACGGCACCAATAACTTCCCCGACTGCTCGAATATGTGTCACGAGGCCACCAGTGTCGGTTTGCCGCGTTCGATTGGCATCGGGAAAGGCACAGTCTCGCTGGACGACTTCGATAAGACCGAGCTGGTGATTTCCATCGGCCACAACCCCGGCACCAACCATCCGCGAATGATGGGGACTCTCCATGAGCTGGCCCGTCGCAACGTGCCGATTATCGTCTTTAACCCGCTGCGCGAGCGCGCCCTCGAACGCTTCGCCGACCCGCAAAGCGTGATTGAAATGGCGACCTACGGCTCAACGGATATCGCCTCGACCTATTTCCAGGTGAAGGCCGGGGGCGATGCCGCCGCGCTGAAAGGCATTGCCAAACATCTGCTGGAAATGGAGGCCGAACGGGGTGACGTGCTCGACCATGCGTTTATTGCCGAACACACCCAGGGCATTGAGGAATTCGCCGCCGATATCGCGCAAACCCGCTGGGACGAGATCGAGCGCGAGTCAGGCCTGAGCCAGGCGGCGCTCCAAAAGGTGGCCGACGCCTATGCGAAATCAAATGCCACCATCATTACCTACGGGATGGGCATTACCCAGCACAATAAAGGTACGGCAAACGTCCGCCTGATCGCCGATCTGCTGCTGCTGCGCGGGAATATCGGCAAGCCCGGCGCGGGTATCTGCCCCCTGCGCGGCCACTCAAACGTTCAGGGGAACCGGACCGTCGGGATTAGCGAGAAGCCTACCCCGGCCTTCCTGAACCGTCTGAAGGACGTTTTCGGCTTTGAGCCGCCGTCTCAGCACGGACACGATGCGGTGCAGGCCACGCAGGCGATGATCGACGGCCGCGCGAAGGCGCTCATCTGCCTCGGGGGTAATTTTGCCGTCGCGATGCCCGATCACGAGCGGGGTTTTCCGGCGATGGGCAACCTGGATTTGAGCGTGCACGTCGGGACCAAGCTCAACCGTACCCATCTGCTGGTGGGCAAAGAGACCTTTATCTTTCCGTGTCTCGGCCGCACCGAGCTGGATCTCCAGGCCACCGGCCGTCAGTCCATTACCGTCGAAGACTCCATGTCGATGGTCCATGCCTCGTCCGGCAAGCTGAAGCCCGCCTCGCCGTTGCTCCTCTCGGAACCTGCTATCGTCGCCGGCATGGCGAAAGCCACGCTGCCGGAAACCCGCGTGGACTGGCTAACGCTGGTTGAGGATTACGACCGCATCCGCGATCTGATCGAGCAGACCATTCCGGGCTTTGAGAACTACAACGCGCGGATCCGCGTTCCCGGCGGCTTCCGCATGCCGCTGCCGCCGACGCAGCGCATCTGGCCAACGGCGACGGGAAAAGCGATGTTCTCGGTGTTCGACGGCGTTCACGAGAACGCCAGCGGCGAAGGTGAGCATGTTCTGCGGTTAATCACGCTGCGCAGCCACGACCAGTACAACACCACCATTTACGCTCTGGACGACCGCTACCGCGGCGTGTTTGGCCGCCGCGACGTGCTGTTTATGAACGAAGACGATATGGCGCAGTCAGGCCTGGAACACGGCGACCGCGTGGATATCGAAACCGCCCTCCCCGGCAGCGTTCAGCGTCTGAAAGACATTACCGTGGTGGCGTACAACATCGCGCCGGGCACCGTCGGCGCCTATTACCCGGAGGCCAACGTGCTGGTGCCGCTTGATTATCTGGATAAGGACAGCGGTACGCCGTCGTATAAATCCGTTCCGGTTCGCATCACCCTGCGCTCGAAAGAGATCCGCATGCTGTAAGGCTGCTCGCGCAGAGATAATGATGGATATTAAACAGTTAAAATATTTAATCGCGCTCGACGAGACCCGCCACTTTGGTAAAGCGGCCTCGCAGTGCAACGTCACCCAGCCGACCCTCTCCATGCGCATCCGCAGCCTGGAAGAGGAGCTGGGGCTGGTGCTGATCGTGCGCGGGCAGCGCTTTGAAGGGTTTACGCCGGAGGGTGAACGCATCCTCGCGTGGGCCCGTGCCCTGCTTGCCGCGCACGACGGGTTACAGGCGGAAGCCGCGCTGTGTAAAGGCCAGGTGGTGGGCGAATTACGTCTGGGGATGGTGCCGCTGGCGAGCGTGGATCCGATGATCTTTATTCGCCTGCTGACGCGAAAATACCCGGAGCTGACCTACAGCCTCTATTCCATGTCCTCAGCGCAGATTGCCGACGGCGTCAGCCGCAATCAGCTTGAGCTGGGAATTTGCTACCTCAACAGCATCGACACCAGCCTGTTTGACGTTATCCAGCTGCCAAAAACCAAGATGGGCCTGCTGCACGACGTCCGCCATTTTCAGCTCGGCCAGGCAACGCTGACGTGGCACGACCTGACGGATTTTCCGCTGGGGTTCCTGACCAAAGGGATGCATTACCGGGCGCATATGGAGGCCAGCTTTAAATCTGCAGGCATCGAACCGACGTCCGTTTTCGAGAGCGACTCGACGTTCCAGATCATTCAGGCGGTTCAGAGCGGCGTGTGCTGCGCCGTCATGCCGCTGAACAACGGGCTGGAGGCGCTGAACAGCAACTTCAGGATTGTCCCCATCGCCGACGCGAACATTGAGGCTCCCGTCGGCCTGATTATGCGCAGGCAGAAGCCGGTCTCCTCGCTGGCGCTGCGCTGCTTTACCGACGCGCAGGAGATTTATCACGCGGACAATGAGGCGTAGGCCTCGCGCGTCACCTCGCTAAAACCGTCGATCAGCACCGCGTCGCGCACCTCCCGGTATTCCGGCGCATCCACCAGCTCGTGAAGCGCATCGCGAATAGCGTTAAGCGTTTCAGGCGAGGTGTTATGCGAGGTAATCAGCGGCAGTCCCGGCGTCAGCGGTGTGCGGTCAATGACCGCCAGTCCCGCAAGGCGTTCCGGCTCATGGCGCTGCAGCAGTGCCCAGATCACACAGTCGATGGCCGCGATATCCCCCGCCCCGCGTTTCACATCAATCAGCGACTGGCGATGGCTGCCGCTAAACGACGTTTGCGCAAAAAATTGACCGCCGCTCGCAAGGGGAGCCACTTTTTTTCGCAGCGCATTGTAGCCGGACTGAGAATCCGGGGAGTTACAGACCGCCCGACGTCCGCGAAAATCCGCCAGCGTGAGGTGCCGATCTTCCTCGCGCACCGTCAGAAAGCTGCGGTACTGGATCCCTTCGCAGCCCGGTGCCGCGTAGTGAAAACAGCCGACCACCTGCACGTCCGGGAGCTGCGTGACCAGCGGATAACCGCAGGTCTGGCTGAGGATAAGCGCAGGCTGTTGCCAGTGGGTCAGCAGGTCGGACTCCGGCCAGCCGGGATCGCGATCGACGGTCACACCGCGCGCAGCCAGCAGCCCCTTTACCGCCACCCAGAGCGCGCGGGTATTGGCGCGATCCACGGCATACATGGGAAACGCCAGCAGCTTACTCATACCCTTCCCCCTGTTGTTTTGCGGGATGAACGGTGACGTCGACGGGCCTGGCCCAGAACTGACGCAGCCATTCGCCATAGCCCCTGACGAGAAAACCGTGGTTTCGCTGCTGGTACGCCTCCCGGTTTTGCTCGTAGATGGCCTTCAGCCCGTACCAGGGAACGCCCGGCAGATCGTGATGCACTGAATGGTAGTTGAGATTCAAAAACAGCACCCGCCAGAATAACCCGGCCTCGTTAATGACGGAGCGCGCCAGCGGGTCGTCCGCCGCGCGATGTTCGAAAAACGATCGGACCTTGGTCAGCGCCAGCGCCGGATAGCTGACGGCCAGCACAAACCAGACGGGTGAAAAACCGGTACGCGTCATCCAGGCGAAGAGCGCCACCAGCAGCAAAACGTGAACCAGCCACATCGCCATCGCCCTCAGGTGAAGGTGGCGAAATGCCGCCACGGCGCTGCCCAGCGTCTGAAGGATATCCAGCAGCGGTGCCAGCATCAGCCGTCCGGCAAAGGTATTCCGGGCCCTGATAAGCCGTTTCTGCCAGGGAGAAAAGCGCGCCCAGCTCTCGTCGGTAAAATAGTACGACTCCGGGTCATCCACCGGATGGGTCAGGCTATGGTGCCGATGATGGGCGAGATGGGAGTCCCGGTACAGGCCGTACGGATACCAGACCGCCAGCGGGAGCGTGCCAAACAGCTGGTTCAGCCAGGCAAAACGGGTGGGATGCCCGTGGATCAGCTCATGCTGCAGGGACATGTACCAGGCGGTAAACCCGATGAGCAGCAGCGTGGCGGGCAGCAGGCCGAGCGTTTGCCAGAACGCCAGCGTGGCAAACCAGCCCGCATAAATCGTGAACATTAACAGCCAGGTGGGCAGTTCGCTTCGCCATAAGAAACCCGATGCAAGGTGGCGGATTTGTTCGCGTTGTTGCGGATGTAAATAGAGGGAGCTTCGTTGACTCATTCCTTCAGACGCCGTTTCGCCAGAGATAATTCTCTGACGATCGGGGATAACGCCTGAAATAACAAAGAACTTAAATCGCATTGCTTTGCCAGAAACGTGGAGCACACGCGCTGCTTGACTTATTCTGTGATAAAGGTACTTTTCAGGACATGAAGAAGATCCTGATTATTGTTCCCGACGGCGGCATGCTGTTCGAGGCCGCCGGTATCGCCGATATTCTGATGCAGGCCAACCGGCTGCATCCGGAAGGGCTTGCGCAGCCGCGCTACCGGATTATCATCGCCACCACCCAGCCTCACCAGGTAATCCACGGCCAGTCCGGCCTGAATCTGCTGGCGGACTATCGCCTGCCGGAGCTGGATCCGCGTGAACCGCTGGACACCATTATTATCACCGGACGCGGCATGAACGAGCAGGAGAGCACGGCGGTGGTGGACTGGCTGCACCTCGCTGCGCCGCACGCCCGGCGGGTAGCCTCTGTTTGCGGCGGCGCGATGCTGCTGGCCCAGACCGGCCTGCTGGACGGTCGGCGCGCGACCACCCACTGGCGGCTGCTGGAGACGATGCAAGCCCAGTACCCGGCTATCCGCGTCGAAGGCGGTCCGCTGTATATTCAGGATGGCCCCATCTGGACCTCCGGCGGCGTGAGTTCCGGGTTCGATCTGACCCTGGCGCTGGTGGAAGACGACTACGGATTTACCCTCGCCCGCGACGTAGCGCAGGATATGGTGATGTATCTGCGCCGTCCCGGCGGCCAGCTGCAGTTCAGCCGTTACAGCCTGAAGCAGCCAGGCACAGCAGGGCCGATAGGCGAGGTGCAAACCTGGATCCTGCAAAACCTCACCGCCGACCTGTGCGTGGAAAATCTGGCCGAGAAAGCGGCAATGAGCCCGCGTAATTTCACCCGCGTGTTTACCCGCGACGCGGGAGTTTCTCCGGCCCGCTACGTGACCGAAGCGCGTCTGGCCGCGGCCCGCCAGCTGCTTGAGCAGACCCATGACTCCCTTGAGCGCGTTGCCGAGCAAAGCGGGTTTGGTACCAGCATTAACCTGCGCCGCATCTTTGAGAAACAGCTTCACCTCACGCCCGGCGAGTACCGTCAGCGCTTCCACTGCCGCAAGATGGCGTAATCTGATCCTTTTTTGTCGTTTACGCCAACCGGCCTGACGCCTACAGTGACTCCAGACAACAGAGATAAGGAGTGCACCATGGTTAAGGTCGGTATTAACGGTTTCGGCCGTATCGGACGTAATTTCCTGCGCGCGGCGCTGGGCAACCCGGATCTGCAGATTGTGGCCATTAACGATCTGACGGACAGTAAAACCCTCGCCCACCTGCTGAAACATGATTCCCTTCTGGGCACGCTTCCCGCGCCCGTTGAAGCGGCAGACGGCGCGCTGCAGGTAGACGGGCAGCGAATCGCCGTATTTAGCGAACGCGATCCGGCGAATATCCCGTGGCGTGACGTCGGCGTTGACGTGGTGATTGAGGCCACCGGATTCTTTACCGAGCGGGAAAAAGCGGCGGTGCATATCACCCACGGCGGCGCCAAGCGCGTCATCATTTCCGCCCCCGGGAAGAACGACGACCTGACGATTGTGCTGGGGGTTAATCACGAGCAGTACGATCCAGCCCGTCACGCGGTGGTGAGTAACGGGAGTTGCACCACGAACGGCCTGGCGCCTGCCGCTCAGGTGCTGCATCAGCAGTTCGGGATTGAGCATGGCCTGATGAACACCACGCATGCCTACACCAATAGCCAGGCGCTGCACGATCAGCCGGAGAAAGATCTGCGCGGCGCGCGCGCGGCGGCGCTGTCGATTGTTCCTTACTCAAGCGGCGCGGCAAAAGCGCTGGGGAAAGTGATCCCATCCCTTGACGGCAAACTGACCGGGTACTCCCTGCGCGTGCCGGTGCCGGTGGTGTCGATTGTGGATTTAACGGTAACGCTGAGCCGTAACGTAACCGCCGAAGAGGTGAACGAGGCGTTCCGCAACGCGGCCGCCAGCGGGCCACTGAAAGGTATTCTGGGCTATAGCGACGAACCGCTGGTCTCCAGCGATTACCAGGGCGACCCACGCTCCTCGATTATCGACGGGCTTTCCACGCTGGTGATTGGCGGGAACATGGTGAAGATCCTGGCGTGGTACGACAACGAGTGGGGCTTCTCTAACCGTCTGGTTGATCTGGCGGTGTGGATGGATAAGAAAGGGCTGTAAGTCTTACCGTGATGCCGGGTGGCGCTTGCGCTCACCCGGCAAATAATTCACTCCGCCTTCACTTTTACTCCCATAAACACAATTACCATCGCCGTTACCAGCAAAAGACCGCTGCCCGCGAATACGCCGCTGGCACCGTTGAGGTCAAATACCGCCCCGCCCCCGGCCGCACCGGCACTGATTGCCAGCTGAATTGAGGCCACCAGCAGCCCGCCTGCACTTTCGGCTTCATCCGGAACGGTGGTAGCAAGCCAGGTTGACCAGCCCACCGGAACCAGACCAAATGCAAAGCCCCACAGCGCGACCAGGAACCCGTCCAGCATCGCCAGATGACCAAACGCCACCATCGTGAGCGCGAGAACGCCCATTGCGAACGGCACCAGCGCCAGCGTCAGGCGCAGATTGCGTGCCAGCAGATGCCCGGCAACGGAGGTGCCGACAAAGTTGGCCAGCCCAAAGCCGAGCAGGATCAGCGAAATGGTCTCAACGCTCGCCTGCCCCACCGTTTCCAGGAACGGGCGCAGGTAGGTAAAGAAGGCGAAATGGCCGCTGAAGATCAGGATGGTCGCCAGCATGCCGCCGATCATCCCCGGACGACGCAGCACGCGGAACAGCGTACTCAGGCTGCCGCTGCTCTCCGGCTTCATGGACGGCAGGACCCAGAGCTGCCACAGCAGCGCCAGCATGCTCGGCAGGATGCAGAGAACAAAGACGTTGCGCCAGCCGATCAGGCTGCCCAGATAGCTGCCGAGCGGCGCCGCGACCACCGTGGCTATCGATACGCTGGAAAATATCACCGCCAGTGCCTTCGGCACTTTATCCGCCGGAACCAGACGCATCGTGGTCGCCGTCGACATCGCCCAGAATCCCCCGATGGCGATCCCCAGCAGCAGGCGGCCCATCAGCAGGACGTGCAGGTTGGGCGCAAAGGCTACCAGCAGGCTGGAGATAATTTGCAGCACCGAGAAAAACATCAGCACCCAGCGGCGGTCGATGCTTTTGGTCGCCGGCGTAATCAGCAGTCCGGTCACCAGCGCCACCAGCGCGGTGGCGGTGACGGCCTGTCCGGCCATTCCCTCACTCACGCCCAGGCTCGCGGCCATCGGCGTTAACAGACTGGCGGGCAGAAATTCTGCCGTAATCAAACCAAACACCCCCAGCCCCAGTGAATAGACGGCCCGCCAGGCGGGTTTTGCAGGCGCTACCGCCTCGCTCGCCGCGACACATGAATTCATCTGTTTTTCTCCCGTTATAAAAATGTGACAACTGTCGCAAAAGCATAGAAGGTTCACCCTGGACGATCTATGACATATAATCTCCACTTATTGATTATTCGTCCGGAGTTGCGCCATGACCGTACAGTCACCCGATCTGATCAGCGAACTTTTACGCGGCATGCGTCTGTCAGGGGTGAAATACCGGCGGATCCAGGCCAGCGCGCCGTTTGGCGTCGCCTTCCATCAGGCGCCCGGCAAAGCGCAGTTTCATTTCGTGAGCCACGGCAGCGCCCTGCTGCGAATGGAGAGCGGTGCGGCCTTTCAGCTGAGCAGCGGAGACGCCCTCTTTATTCCAGGCGGCAATTCCCATGCCCTGCTCTCCGACGAGCGGGCCACCATTACCCCTGTCAGCGACTTTCCCAGCGAGCCTATCTGCAGCTCGGTGTGTGCCATCACCTGCGAGCCCTGCCCTGAGAGCGAGAACACCCTTATCTTTAGCGGGTGCATGGATTTTGAGCTGGGCGGAATGCAGCCGCTGATCAAGGCGATGCCGGAAGTGATGATGGTCAGCCGGCTGATGTCTACCTGGCCGGAAATTCATCCGCTGCTGGCGGCGATGGAGCGGGAATCCGCGGCGCGTCAGGCCGGGTATGCCGGGATCCTTGCGCGGCTGGCGGACGTGGTGGCGGCGTTAATCGTGCGGGGCTGGGTTGAAGGCGGCTGTGGTAAATCCACCGGCTGGGTGCAGGTTCTGCGTGACCCGCGCCTGAGCCGGGCCATTTACGCCATGCACCAGCAGCCCGGCCTGAACTGGAGCGTGGCGGATCTGGCAAAAGAAGCGGGCACGTCCCGTTCCGTGTTCGCCGAACGGTTCCTGGCCGCGACGGGAACCACCCCGGCAAAATATCTCAGCGAGCTGAGAATGCGGCTGGCCATCCAGTACATTCGCCACGAAAATCAGCCGATTGAAACCGTCGCGCTGCGGCTGGGGTACGGCTCTCTGGCGGCGTTTAGCCGGGCATTTAAGCGCATCATTGGACAGGCGCCGGGCACGCTGCGGGAAGCCAGCCAGACGCCGGAAGAGGTCTGACGGGCAGGCAATTATTAACGCGAAGCGGGCAATATTCGTCTAAGGTTTTCAGGTGATTGACAACAGCGGTCACGCTGTTTAGTGAAGACAGGAGACGAACTGATGATAAGACCTCGTACACTACGCCCCGCATTCTTGCCCCTTGCGTTAGGAGGCGCGCTGCTCGGCGTCACTACTTTCGGTTATGCCGACGATAGCCCCGCAGCCCAGACAACCTCACCCGATATTTTGCTGGGCCCGCTGTTTAACGATGTGCAAAGCGCCAAACTGTTTCCCGATCAGAAAACCTTCGCGGATGCCGTCCCCAAAAGCGACCCGCTGATGATTCTGGCGGATTACCGGATGCAGCACACGCAGTCCAGCTTTGACTTACGCCACTTTGTCGAGATGAACTTTACGCTCCCTGCGGAAGGGGAAAAATATGTTCCGCCTGCTGGACAAAGTTTACGTGAGCACATCGACGATCTCTGGCCCGTGCTGACGCGCACCACGGATAAAGCCAGCAACAAATGGGATTCCCTGCTGCCGTTACCCAAACCTTACGTTGTGCCCGGCGGTCGTTTCCGCGAGGTCTACTACTGGGACAGCTATTTCACCATGCTGGGCCTGGCAGAGAGCGATCACTGGGACAAAATCAGCGACATGGTGGATAACTTTGCGTATGAGATTGATACCTTCGGCCACATTCCCAACGGCAACCGCAGCTATTACCTGAGCCGCTCCCAGCCGCCGTTTTTCTCAATGATGGTTGAACTGCTGGCGACCCACGACAGCGATGCGCTGAAGAAGTACCGCCCGCAGATGGAGAAAGAGTATGCCTACTGGATGGACGGCGTCGACGCCCTTCAGCCGGGGCAGGCTAACAAACGCGTGGTGAAGCTGGACGACGGCGCTATCCTCAACCGCTACTGGGACGACCGCGACACCCCGCGCCCGGAGTCCTGGCTTGACGACGTGAATACCGCCAAAAGTAACCCTAACCGGCCTGCGACCGAGATCTACCGTGATTTGCGTTCCGCTGCGGCCTCGGGCTGGGACTTTAGCTCCCGCTGGATGGACGATCCGCAAAAGCTCGGCACCATCCGAACCACCAGCATTGTCCCCGTGGACCTGAACGCCCTGATGTTCAAGATGGAAAAACTGCTGGCGCGGGCAAGCCAGGAGGGTGGCGACGCCGCCAGCGCAAGCAAATACGAGGCGCTGGCGACGGCGCGTCAGAAAGCCATCGAGAGCCACCTGTGGAATGATAAAGAGGGCTGGTACGCGGATTACGATCTGAAAAGCAAGAAGGTACGCAATCAGCTCACGGCGGCAGCCCTGTTCCCGCTTTACGTGAAGGCGGCGGCGCAGGATCGGGCCGATAAAGTCGCCGCGGCAACTTCATCGCACCTGTTGAAGCCGGGCGGTATTGCGACCACCACCGTCAATAGCGGCCAGCAGTGGGATGCGCCAAACGGCTGGGCCCCGCTGCAGTGGGTGGCCGCTGAAGGGCTGCAGAATTACGGACAGGAGAAGGTCTCAATGGACGTGACCTGGCGCTTCCTGAAGAACGTTCAGCATACTTACGACCGCGAAAAGAAACTGGTCGAGAAGTATGACGTGTCGACAACCGGTACGGGCGGCGGCGGCGGTGAGTATCCGCTGCAGGACGGCTTCGGCTGGAGCAACGGCGTGACGCTGAAAATGCTGGATCGGGTCTGTCCGAAAGCAAAACCGTGCGACAGCGTGCCGGAGAATCAGCCTGCGGCGAATGATGAGGCTGCGCCGGTGAAAGCTGCTGCACAGTGAGGGTATTGCCGGGTGTCGGCTACGCCTTACCCGGCCTGCGTGCTGTCTCTCTCCCTCCGGGAGAAGGTTAGCCAGTAAGTTTTGAGCAGAAGCAATAACGTTGTTTCAGAACGCCTGAACGCTTTCAGCGATGCCATGGTCCGGCTGTAAATCGCTGAGGCATTTCCTTCCGGCCGGGGCGAGGCGCATGGATGCGCCGAGAGGGCAGGCTTTACAGGGATGTTACCTCCGCCCGTCCCCGATAAGCCGGAAGGAATACGCCGAGGGCACCGCGAAGCGGCGTTTTACCGCCGGGAGCCCGGGTTGCCAGGGTGGCGGCGACTGAGCCACCCTGGCACGTTCAACGGTCACATCGTTACAGAGTAGCAAGGAACATAAAGTGAACGGAATGACCACCACAGCCGTATGTTCCCCCTCACCCCAGCCCTCTCCCTCAAGGGAGAGGAGGCAGTCCGATTGCGCATTTTTGACGGGGTTTCCCTGGTTCCTTAGAAACTATAACTCGCCCCTAACTGATACGTCCTGTCACGCCCAATCCAGCAGTTGGTCGCGTCGTAGCAGGTCAGCGTCTCTTTGTTGGTGATATTCTGCGCGCTGGCTTTGAGCGTTAACCCTGCCAGCGAGGGCAGGATTTCGCCCATCCGGTACGAGGC
Source organism: Enterobacter sp. QK-SA4 (assembly GCF_056856775.1). NCBI lineage: Bacteria > Pseudomonadati > Pseudomonadota > Gammaproteobacteria > Enterobacterales > Enterobacteriaceae > Enterobacter > Enterobacter sp. QK-SA4. The sequence goes on along the minus strand of NZ_JBXFXH010000007.1, from coordinate 1,940,668 downwards.
CGCCAGATCGTACTGCGTAGTGCCGCCCAGTTTTCCCGCATCGTTTGCCGGAGAGATTTCCATCGGCCCGGTGTAGCGTGCGCCCGCTCCCAGCATCAGTCCTTTCAGCGGCGTATTTTCAAAGGTGTAATCCCCCCAGAGGTTGAAGGCATTCTCCGGGACCTGCGTTGGACGTTTACCTTTGTACTTGTCATCTTCCCGGTTTATCGCGTGTGTGTACGCATAGTTGGCAATCAGCGTCAGGCTGTCCGTCGGACGGCTGATGGCGGACAGCTCTGCCCCTTTGGATTCCACTTCCCCGGTCTGACGATAGTTCAGGAAACCCGGGTCGGAGGTGACGACATTTTTCTGCCGGATGTTAAACACCGAGGCGGTAAAGGTGGTGGCGTAGTCGGCCAGCAGATATTTCACCCCGCCCTCCACCTGCTTGCTGGTGGTCGGTTTGACGTCTTTCGCCACGAGCGTGCCCTGCGGTGAGACCGGCGCAAAACCTTCTGAATAGCTGATAAACGGCGACAGACCGTTATCGAAGGCGTAAAGCGCGCCCAGGCGTTTGGTGACGCGATCCTGCGACACCCAAGCTTTATCACCGTTTTGCAGGTAGTTGGTAGTGACGGAGCGGTAATCGTCGTAGCGCAGGCTGCCCAGCAGGTTGAGGCCGCCAAATTCAACCTGATCCTGCAGGTAGTAACCGTTTTGCTGGTAGCTGAGACGGTTTTTCTGGGCGGTATAGAGCCCCAGCGCGCTTTCCTGGATCTGCGAATAGTCAGGATGCCGCATATCGATACCCGGCGTGGCCGACGCGTAGCGATAGTGGAAATGGGAGTTCAGCTTCTGATAGTCAAACCCGGCCAGCAGGTGGTGTTTCCACTCGCCCAGCGCAACGGTTTTGGTCACCTGGTTATCGATGTTGAAGCTCTTAAGGTCTTCATCGGTGGTGTAGGCAAAGCGGTTGAGCTGATACACCTCGCTTCCCGTCCCTGTCGCGTAGACGCTGCGCTGGTGGGTATCGACGTCGAAATAGCGCGCCTTCTGGTTAAAGCCCCAGCCGCTGTCAAACTCATGTTCAAAGCTGTAGCCCAGCATCCACTGACGCTGCTTAAACCCGCTCCACTCATCTCCGGCGTAATCGCGCTTGCCCGCATATTTCGAGCGCAGGTAGGCGAGCGGCAGCGGGTTAGACGGCGTCAGGCTCGGGGTGTTTTGCGCCAGCGCGTCCAGGGTGAGGCGGGTTTTGCTGTCCGGCTGCCAGGTGACGGACGGAGCAACCAGGTAGTTTTCATACCGGGTGGTGTGCGGCTGATCGTCGTTTTCCGTGGCTTTGCCCAGCAGACGGTAGTTCCAGTCGCTGTCGGCAATCTGCCCGGTTGAGTCGAGATAGCCCTCTTTCAGATTACGGTTTCCGGTGTTAACGCCGATCTCCGTCCGCGCTTCCCGCTGCGGTTTTTTACTTTGAATATTCACCAGCCCACCCGGCGAACCGCCGCCGTAAAGGACCGATGAGGGGCCTTTCAGGATATCAACGCTGTCAATCAGCAGCGGATCGATGCGCGCTTTGGTATTGCCGGTGACGTTATAGGGCAGCTGCAGCCCGTTGTAGAACTCCTGGTCAACGGTAAAGCCACGAATTTTATATTCGCTCATGTAGGAGGTATTTCCCCGCACCTCGGTTGAGACGCCCGGGGCATAGCGCAGGATTTCATTCACCGAATTCGCGTGACGCTTTTCAATTTCCGGCGCAGAGAGGGTCGTGATGACCTGCGGCGTTTTACTTTCAGCAACGGCCGATTTCGTGGCGCTGTTCGTCCAGGCCGGCAGCGCGCTGCCCTGCTCTGAACCTGTGACGACGATGGTGGATTCTTCGGCGAACGCCGGGACCTGCAATGCCAGCGTGACGGCCCCTGCCAGGGCGCAAAGCGTAAAACGTGAGGTATTCATAATGTCGTCTTGTTGTTAGATGCAATACGGAACGACAATTATTATCATTTAGATTAGCAAATCAATACTCCGGCAAAAAAACGGCCCTCCGCAGAGAGCCGTTCATGTCAATTTATGCTCGTCGCAGTAACCTGAATATGCCCAGCACCACAATGGCACCCACGACAGCGACCAGAAAACTGTGCAGGTCGAAACCACTTATGTTGCCTCCAAAGCCAAACATCGTCGCCAGCCAGCCGCCCACAACCGCACCAACGACCCCGAGTACACAGGTCAAAATAAAGCCGCCGCCATCGTTTCCCGGCATGATCAGTTTAGCGATAGCGCCAGCAATAAGACCAAAGATAATCCAGGCGATGATACCCATAGCGATGCCCTCTTGCAGGTTTAACGCGTGCGCAGAAAACCTTCTGCACAGCTAACTTAAGTATAGGTCATCGCCGGAAAACCATTTTCATCTCACCGACTTATCTTTGGTTAAACAGGCAAAAAAAACTCACCGGTTTGTATTAAGTTTCATTGCAGATTGCCGATAACGCTAAGACAGTCCGTCATCTATCAAGGAGCCATCCGGCGTGAGTCATTACAGTGAGCAGTTCCTCAAGCAAAATCCGCTGGCTGTATTAGGGGTATTACGCGACCTGCAAAAAGGTGAAGTGCCGCTGCGCATCAGCTGGTCGAATAATCAGTTCATCAGCAAGATCCTTGACGCCTCGCAGGATCGGCTGGTGATTGATTTAGGCAGTCAGGAGTATGAAAACCGCGCGGCGCTAAAAGCGGAGAATATCGCGGTGATGGCCGAAACGCAGGGCGCCAAAGTGGAATTTGTCCTGTCGCGGCTGGAACTGAGCGAATATCAGGGACTGCCGGCTTTTGTTACCCCGCTTCCGACGAATCTCTGGTTTGTTCAGCGTCGTGAATATTTCCGCATCAGCGCCCCGCTTCACCCCGCCTATTTTTGTAAGGCCAAAATGCCGGACAAAAAAGAGATCCGCTTCCGCCTCTTCGATCTGTCGCTCGGCGGCATGGGCGCGCTGATGGATACGCCGAAACCGGACGGGCTGGTAGAGGGCATGCGGTTTACGCAAATTGAACTGGATATGGGGGGCTGGGGTCGCTTTTATTTCGATGCGCAGCTGATTGCCATCAGCGACCGCACCGTCGTGGACAGCAAAAATGAAACTATCACCACGCCGCGTCTGAGCTTCCGTTTCCTCAACGTCGGGCCCGGCGCAGAGCGTGAGCTTCAGCGTATTATCTATTCCCTGGAGCGGGAGGCGCGGGAACGCGCAAATAAAGTTCTGTGAAGAAATCGGGCAGCGTGACCGCCGCCCGTCTGCGGCATTACATGGCATCCATCGCTTTCTGTACTTTCCAGATATAACGAGGCGCCTGTGGTGCCGGGTGATTTTTCGCCACATGCTCAAAGAATTCGTCTTTGTCCATGTCGTTAATCTCTTCTATCGCCTCTTTGCGGTCAGAGGAGAAGGTTCTGAGCAACGCGCCGGCACCGTTAACGTAAGACACCACCAGCGCGTACTGCATCACCTCCGGATCCTTAATCCCCTTCAGCACGCCATGCTCCATAATGCTCAGATAGGCCGTGCCCATTGAAATGTTGCGTTCCGGTTTTTTCAGCTCGCTGGTCGACGGCTGGCCGCTCCAGCCCATGTAGCGGTAAACCTCTCTCCCCGCCGTTGACGCTTTAAGCTGCATCAGCCCCACCGCATTGGATTTGCTGACAAGCGTGGGATTACCGCCGGACTCCACCGCGATGATCGCCGTGATGAGACGCGGGCTTACGCCCCAGGCCTTCCCGGCTTGCTCACTGATCGGCATCCACTGCATGGCCCGTTTCACCGGCACTTCCGGGTTCCAGGGCGGGTTTTGATAATCATGTTTGGTACTACAGCCAGCGAGCAACACAATCAAAAAAGCAAACCATCTCAATTTCACGTCATCTATCCTTATAGCCGGTCATCGCGGTGCGCCGCCTCTTGAAGCAGGCAGCGTATAAGCGGCATGATATAGACAATTAGTTTCTCATTCAGCAAGGAATTGCCATGTCTCAGTTTCATCTTATCGCGCCGTCGGGCTACTGCATTAACCAGGACGCGGCGCAGCGGGGCGTTCAGCGTTTGCTGGAATCTGGCCATCAGGTAGAAAATCAGACGATTATCCCCCGCCGCCAGCAGCGTTTTGCCGGTACCGAAGCGCAGAGGCTGAATGATATCAATAGTCTGGTGAACCTGACGGGCGAAAACCGGGTTGTGCTTGCGGTGCGTGGCGGATACGGTGCGAGCCGGCTGCTGGAGAGCATTGACTGGCAGGGGCTGGCGCTGCGCCAGCAGCAGGATCCGCTGCTGATCTGCGGCCACAGCGATTTCACCGTCATCCAGCTCGGGCTGCTGGCCCTGCATAACGTCATCACGTTTAGCGGCCCGATGCTGGCCGGTAACTTCGGCGCACCGGAGCTGGACGCGTTCACCGTGGAACATTTCTGGCGCGCGCTGCGTAACCCTACCTACAGCGTGGAGTGGCAAGGCAATGGACCGCACTGGGAGTGTGAAGGCCAGCTCTGGGGGGGTAACCTGGCGATGCTGGTCTCGCTCATCGGCACGCCGTGGATGCCACAAATCGAGGACGGCATTCTGGTGCTGGAAGATATCAACGAACATCCGTTCCGCGTCGAGCGCATGCTATTGCAGCTTTATCATGCCGGTATTCTTGAACGCCAGTCCGCGGTTGTGCTGGGCAGCTTCAGCGGCTCTGCCCCGAATGACTATGACGCGGGTTACTCCCTTGAGACCATGGTCGACTTCGTTCGCTCGCGGCTGGATATTCCGGTCATCACCGGTCTCGATTTCGGCCACGAGCAGCAAACCGTGACCCTGGCGCTGGGGGCGCACGCCACCCTGATCCACAATGATTCCGGCAGTCGGCTGACCATCAGCGGTCATCCTGTCATAAAGGCATAAAAAAGCCGTTATACCCCCTTAATAAAACGCTGTTGCCGTTGTTAATATGTTAGGGTTTTAGTAACAGCGTTAACATTGAGGTGGGAGTAAGAGAACATTGGATGCCGCAGCGATAATCAGCCTTTTCATTTTGGGTTCCGTCCTTGTAACCAGCAGTATTTTATTAAGTTCATTTTCATCGCGTCTCGGCATACCTATTCTTGTCATTTTCCTCGCCATCGGCATGCTGGCCGGCATTGATGGCATTGGCGGTATCCCTTTCGATAACTACCCCTTCGCCTACATGGTGAGTAACCTCGCGCTGGCGGTGATCCTGCTGGACGGCGGGATGCGCACCCAGGCAAGCTCCTTCCGCGTGGCCTTAGGGCCTGCGCTGTCGCTCGCCACGGTCGGCGTGTTGATTACCTCCGGCCTCACCGGAATGATGGCCGCGTGGCTTTTCCACCTCAATATCATGGAAGGTTTGCTGATTGGCGCCATCGTGGGCTCAACCGATGCGGCAGCGGTGTTTTCCCTGCTCGGCGGAAAAGGGCTTAACGAACGCGTTGGCTCCACGCTTGAGATTGAATCCGGCAGTAACGATCCGATGGCGGTATTTCTCACCATTACGCTTATCGAGATGATTCAGCAGCATGAAAGCGGGCTGAGCTGGATGTTTGCGTTACATATCCTGCAGCAGTTCGGTCTGGGGATCGTCATCGGCCTGGCGGGGGGATACCTCTTACAGCAGACGATCAACCGCATCTCGCTGCCCGCGGGGCTTTACCCCCTGCTGGCGCTGAGCGGCGGCATTCTCATTTTTGCCGTCACCACCGCAGTGGACGGCAGCGGTATTCTCGCGGTCTATCTCTGCGGGTTCCTGATGGGCAACCGCCCTATTCGCAACCGGCATGCCATTTTGCAGAACTTCGACGGTCTGGCGTGGCTGGCGCAAATCGGCATGTTTCTGGTGCTGGGCCTGCTGGTTACGCCATCGGACCTGCTGCCGATCGCCGTTCCGGCGCTGCTGCTGTCCGCGTGGATGATCTTCTTCGCCCGTCCGCTGTCGGTATTTGCAGGCCTGCTGCCGTTTCGCGGCTTCAACCTGCGCGAGCGGGTGTTTATCAGCTGGGTGGGCCTGCGCGGCGCGGTGCCGATTATCCTTGCGGTGTTCCCGATGATGGCCGGTCTGGATAACGCGCGGCTGTTCTTTAACGTGGCGTTCTTCGTGGTGCTGATTTCCCTGCTGTTCCAGGGAACCTCGCTCGGGTGGGCGGCGAAAAAAGCCAAAGTGGTGGTCCCGCCCGTGGGCTGGCCGGTCTCCCGCGTGGGGCTCGATATTCATCCGGAGAACCCGTGGGAACAGTTTGTCTATCAGCTGAGCGCCGACAAATGGTGCGTGGGAGCCTCGCTGCGCGATTTGCACATGCCGACCGAAACGCGCATTGCCGCCCTGTTCCGCGATAATGTCCTGCTGCACCCTACCGGCAGCACCCGCCTGCGCGAGGGGGATATTCTTTGCGTGATTGGTCGCGAGCGTGACCTGCCGGCGCTGGGCAAGCTGTTCAGCCAGTCGCCTCCGGTGGCGCTGGACCAGCGCTTCTTCGGCGATTTTATTCTGGAAGCCAGCGCCAAATTTGCGGATGTCGCGCTGATTTACGGCCTGGATGAAGGTGCTGAAGACGGTGATAACCCGCAAACGCTGGGCGAAATCATCCAGCAGCGGCTTGGCGCTGCCCCGGTCGTGGGGGATCAGGTAGAGTTTGCCGGGATGATCTGGACCGTTGCCGAAAAAGAAGATAACGCGGTGCGGAAAGTCGGTTTGAGGCCGATGGAAGAGGAAGCGGAGTAGTTTTTTTGCCGGGTGGCGGCTTCGCCTTACCCGGCTTACAAAACCCTCGAACGTAGGCCGGGTAAGGGTTAGCGCCACCCGGCTGACATAAGTTACACCGTCACAACCGGCACTCTTGGTGCCAGTGCGCACATCAATTCATACCCCACCGTGCCCGCCGCGGCAGCAACGTCGTCAATCTTAACTTCGTTACCCCACAGCTCGACGGGTGAGCCAATGCCCGCCTGCGGGCATGGCGTCAGGTCAACGGCCAGCATATCCATAGATACGGTGCCCACCGTTCCCGTGCGGACCCCATCGACCCAGACCGGCGTGCCGGTCGGCGCGATGCGCGGGTAGCCGTCGGCATAACCGCCCGCCACGATGCCAATCCGCTGCTCGCCCTTTGCCCGGTAGCGGCTGCCGTAGCCCACCGTGTCCCCGGCCTTCAGCGTCTGCACGCCAATGATTTCACTGCGCAGGGTCATGACCGGCTTAAGGCCGCTGTTGGCGATATCCTGCCACTGACCAGAGGGAGACGCACCGTAGAGAACGATCCCCGGACGCACCCAGTTATAGTGCGCCTCGGGATGCCACAGCGTGGCCGCCGAGTTCGACAGCGAGCGCGGGCAATCCAGCCCTTCTGCCGCCTGCTCAATGCGGACCATGGCATCGGCAATGCCGTCGGGTTTTTCCGCGTCGGCAAAATGCGCCATCAGCGTCATTTCGCCCACGTTTTTCATGGCGCGCAGCTGCTGCCAGACCGTATGCACCCGCTCAGGCTGAAAGCCCAGGCGGTTCATGCCGCTGTTCACCTTGAGGTAGATATCCAGCGGAGCATGGAGCTTCGCATCCTGGATCGCCTTAATCTGCCAGTTGCTGTGAACGCTGGTGGTCAGCCGGTACTTATCCAGCAGCGGCAGATCGTCCGCATGGAAGAACCCTTCCAGCAGTAGAATCGGCCCTTTCCAGCCGCGCTCGCGCAGCAGAATGGCCTCTTCCAGATTCAGGAGCGCAAAACCGTCGGTCGCGCTCAGCGCGCTCCAGATACGGTCGATACCGTGGCCGTAGGCATTCGCTTTCACCACCGACCAGACGCGCGAACCCGGTGCCGCCCGACGAACAATTTGCAGATTATCCTTCAGGGCCTGCAGGTTCAGCTGGGCCAGAACAGGACGGGACATGACAACTCCTTAGCTATGCGCGCCGTGCAGGTGCTGTGGACGCGAAGGCGTAAACCCCGATTGATAGCGTGCGGCGCTTAAATCGTCAAACGGAATTGCCGGCGTGCGCCCGGAAATCAGGTCGCTCAGCAGCTGGCCCGATCCGCAGGCCATCGTCCAGCCGAGCGTGCCGTGTCCGGTATTGGTCCACAGGTTTTTGAACGGCGTGCGGCCTACGATCGGCGTGCCGTCCGGGGTCATCGGACGCAGGCCGGTCCAGAACGTCGCCTGCTCAACAAAACCGCCGCGCGGGAAGAGATCGCCCACGACCATCTCCAGCGTTTCACGACGCGGCTTCAGCAGCTCGGTGTTGAAGCCGACAATTTCCGCCATGCCGCCTACGCGAATGCGGTTGTCGAAGCGGGTAATGGCGATTTTGTAGGTTTCATCCAGAATGGTCGAGACAGGTGCGCCGCTCTCTTTTTTCACCGGAATGGTCAGCGAGTAGCCCTTCAGCGGATAAACCGGAATGTCGAGAATGCCTTTCAGCATGGCGGTGGAGTACGAACCAAACGCCATCACGTAGGCATCGGCTTTGATCACCTCGTCGCCGCACTTCACGCCGTAAATTTTTTCGCCTTCCGACAGCAGCTTGTCGACGGAGGTGTTAAAGCGGAACTTCACCCCCGCCTGCTCGCACATTTGCGCCAGACGTTGCGTAAAGAGCTGGCAGTCGCCGGTTTCGTCATTCGGCAGGCGCAGGCCGCCGGTCAGCTTGTGCGCCACTTCCGCCAGCGCCGGTTCAACCTGGCCAAGCTGGCAGGCTTCAAGGAGCTGGTACGGTACGCCCGCATCTTCCAGCACGGCGATATCGCGGGTGGCATTCTCGTACTGTTGCTCGGTGCGGAACAGCTGCAGCGTCCCGCCCTGACGGCCTTCGTACTCAATCCCCGTCGACGCTCGCAGCGCTTTCAGACAGTCGCGGCTGTATTCCGCCAGGCGCACCATGCGCCCTTTGTTCTCCATGTAGTGGCGGGTGTCGCAGTTGCGCAGCATCTGCCACATCCACTTCAGCTGGAACTGCGTGCCGTCAAGGCTGATGGCCAGCGGCGCATGGCGCTGGAACATCCATTTAATCGCTTTCAGCGGAACGCCCGGCGCAGCCCACGGCGCCGCATACCCCGGAGAGATTTGCCCGGCGTTCGCCGCGCTGGTTTCAAGCGCGGGACCGGATTCACGATCGATAACGGTTACGTCATGTCCCGCCTGACTTAAATACCAGGCGCTGGTTACCCCAACGACACCACTTCCCAGTATGACAACACGCATAGCCACTCCATTATGTGCAAAAGAACAATCTTCTAATTACAGATTGATAACCTAGTTGAAAATATTATTCAACATACGACTTTTTTATGGTGACTTACCTCACACATCCCCCAGCATCAGGGGATAGTGCTAATTTGGGATCTCCTGCTGCGCGTTATTTTTAACCAGCATAATATGCTGAGGCATACCGTTTTTTTGCCGTATCAAAAACGCGAAATCGCAAAGAAAAAATTTCTGCCCCAGCACGCTTTTTAACACGTTGATCTATGCTTGAAAGGAGGCTCTCCAGACAGAGAGAGCACCCACAACGAGGGCGCGCTAATGGCTACTATTGATTCCCTGAACAAGGACAACACACGTCTGAGCGATGGACCCGACTGGACCTTCGAGCTGCTGGATGTTTACCTCGCCGAAATCGACCGGGTCGCAAAGCTGTATCGTCTGGATACCTATCCCCATCAGATTGAAGTCATTACGTCCGAACAGATGATGGACGCCTACTCCAGCGTCGGGATGCCGATTAACTATCCGCACTGGTCGTTTGGTAAAAAATTTATTGAAACGGAACGGCTGTATAAGCACGGCCAGCAGGGGCTGGCGTATGAGATTGTGATTAACTCCAATCCGTGTATTGCCTATTTAATGGAAGAGAACACCATTACCATGCAGGCGCTGGTGATGGCGCATGCCTGCTACGGGCATAACTCATTTTTCAAGAATAACTACCTGTTCCGCAGCTGGACGGACGCCAGCTCCATCGTCGATTACCTGATCTTCGCCCGTAAATACATTACCGACTGCGAGGAGCGCTACGGCGTGGACGAAGTGGAAAAACTGCTCGACTCCTGCCACGCGCTGATGAACTACGGCGTGGACCGCTATAAACGCCCGCAGAAAATCTCCCTGCAGGAGGAGAAAGCCCGGCAGAAAAGCCGCGAAGAGTACCTGCAAAGCCAGGTGAACATGCTGTGGCGAACCCTGCCGAAGCGTGAGGAGGAAAAAACGATCGCCGAAGCGCGTCGCTATCCGTCCGAGCCGCAGGAAAACCTGCTCTATTTTATGGAGAAGAACGCCCCGCTGCTGGAGCCGTGGCAGCGTGAGATCCTGCGCATCGTGCGCAAGGTGAGCCAGTATTTTTACCCGCAAAAGCAGACGCAGGTCATGAACGAAGGCTGGGCGACCTTCTGGCACTACACCATTCTTAACCATCTGTACGACGAGGGAAAAGTGACCGAGCGGTTCATGATGGAATTCCTCCACAGCCATACCAACGTGGTGTTCCAGCCGCCCTACAACAGCCCGTGGTACAGCGGGATTAACCCGTATGCGCTTGGCTTCGCCATGTTCCAGGATATTAAGCGCATCTGCCAGTCGCCGACGGAAGAAGACAAGTACTGGTTCCCGGATATCGCCGGTTCTGACTGGCTGGAAACGCTGCACTTTGCGATGCGCGACTTTAAGGATGAGAGCTTCATCAGCCAGTTTATGTCGCCGAAGATCATGCGTGATTTCCGCTTCTTCACCGTGCTGGACGATGACCGCAACAACTATCTGGAGATTTCCGCTATCCATAACGAAGAGGGATACCGTGAGATCCGCTCTCGCCTCTCTTCCCAGTACAACCTGAGCAACCTTGAGCCGAATATTCAGGTGTGGAACGTCGATTTGCGCGGCGACCGCTCCCTGACGCTGCGCTATATCCCGCACAATCGCGCGCCGCTGGATAAAGGGCGTAAAGAGGTGCTGAAGCACGTGCATCGCCTGTGGGGTTTTGACGTGCAGCTGGAGCAGCAGAATGAAGACGGGAGCGTCGAGCTGCTGGAACGTTGCCCGGCGCGGTTGAATACGCTGTAGCGCCACCGGGCGAAAAAAAACCTCTCGTATGAGAGGTTTTTCTTTTAGCGGGTCTGAATCGCTAAATCACCCGGCAGCGTTTTCTGCATACGGTGCCAGATTTCACCGGAATCGTGACCGTAGCGGCGCACCGTCTCATAAACCTGATCGTGCAGGCCTTCGGTACAGAGCTTGCTCAGCTTATGGTAGAAGCCCAGCGCCAGGCTACGCGCTTCCGGATTGGCAAAGTAGTGGCGGCCAATGCGGGTATAAAGCCCTTTCATACCGTTGAGGATCAGGCCATACACCGGGTTGCCGGAGGCAAACGCCAGGCCGCGAAACACGTTGTAATCGAGGGTGGCAAAAGCATCGGCGTGATCTTCCACCTCGTTTGCTGTGGCCAGCACCGCAAGGGCGTCTTCCGGATGCTGACGGAAAGCGGTACGAATAAAGATCGTCGCGATGTTGGTGCGAACGGAGAGCAGATTATCAATGAGCTGCGGCACGCTTTCATGGTCGAGACGCGCCAGCGTTTCAAGAATGTTCAGCCCGGACGTTTCCCAGAAGTTGTTTACTTTCGTAGGCTTACCGTGCTGGATCGTCAACCAGCCATCGCGCGCCAGCCGCTGAAGCACTTCACGCAGCGTGGTGCGAGTGACGCCAATCAGTTCAGAGAGTTCGCGTTCAGCCGGAAGAATGGACCCCGCAGGGAAACGATTATTCCAGATGCTTTCAATGATGTACTCTTCCGCGAAACCCGCCGGGCTCTGCGCCTTAATGACCATAGTGAGATTTCCATTACACAGCTTTAGCAAATTGGACTCATCATACCAGAGGCACGCAGTAGCAGGTAGCGCGGCAAAGAGAGAAAAGAGGGATCGCCGTTTCATTTTTGTGAAATTTACAATGCAGCCTTATCCGCCTCCAGGCCGTGATTTTTGCGTATACTGATGTTTTGTCTTACTTGACGGGAAGGACGTCTGTTGTGGAAATTTCTTTTGGGCGCGCACTATGGCGCAATTTTTTAGGCCAGTCTCCTGACTGGTATAAACTGATACTGTTGGTTTTCCTGGTCGTTAATCCCATCATTTTTAGCGTGAATCCCTTTATCGCCGGCTGGCTGCTGGTGGCGGAGTTTATCTTCACCCTGGCCATGGCGCTGAAATGTTATCCCCTGCTGCCGGGCGGTTTGCTGGCGTTTGAAGCCGTCGTCGTCGGTATGACCAGCGCCAAGCATGTCAAAGCAGAGCTGGCGTCTAATCTCGAAGTGCTTCTGCTGCTGATCTTTATGGTGGCGGGTATCTACTTTATGAAACAGCTGCTGCTGTTCATCTTCACGCGCCTGCTGCTCAGCATTCCGTCGAAAATGTTCCTCTCGCTGGCGTTTTGCCTTGCCGCCGCCTTCCTGTCGGCCTTCCTCGATGCGCTGACGGTCGTCGCGGTAGTGATCAGCGTCGCGGTTGGGTTTTACGGTATATATCACCGCGTGGCCTCCTCTCGCCCAAATGAGGACCTGCAGGATGACAGCCACGTCGAGGCGCATAACCGTGAGGTACTGGAACAGTTTCGCGCCTTCCTGCGCAGCCTGATGATGCATGCCGGCGTCGGTACCGCCCTGGGTGGCGTGATGACCATGGTGGGCGAGCCGCAAAACCTGATCATTGCCAAAGCGGCGGGCTGGCATTTCGGTGATTTCTTCCTGAGAATGGCCCCGGTGAGCGTTCCGGTGCTGATCTGCGGGCTGGCGACCTGTCTGCTGGTGGAGAAGTTTCGCCTCTTTGGGTACGGGGCGCAGCTCCCGGAGCCGGTACGTCAGGAACTGCATAAATTCGACGTGCAGAGCCGAAGCCAGCGGACGCGCCAGGAGACGCTACGACTGATTGCTCAGGGGATCATCGGCGTCTGGCTTATCGCGGCGCTGGCGTTCCATCTTGCTGAAGTGGGGCTGATTGGCCTGTCAGTCATTATTCTCGCCACCACCTTTACCGGCGTGACGGACGAATATGCCATCGGCAAGGCGTTTACCGAAGCCCTGCCGTTTACCGCCCTGCTGGCGGTGTTCTTTGCCGTCGTGGCGGTGATTATCGACCAGCACCTGTTCGCGCCGATTATTGCCTTTGTATTACAGTCGTCACCGGATGCTCAGCTCTCGCTGTTTTACCTGTTTAACGGCCTGCTCTCGTCGATCTCAGATAACGTCTTTGTCGGGACGGTCTACATCAACGAGGCCAAAGCGGCCATGGAGCAAGGCGTTATCAGCGCCGGACAGTTTGAGCTGCTGGCCGTGGCGATCAACACCGGTACCAACCTGCCGTCGGTAGCGACGCCAAATGGCCAGGCCGCCTTCCTGTTCCTGCTGACCTCCGCCCTCGCGCCGCTCATACGTCTTTCTTATGGCAGGATGGTGTGGATGGCACTGCCCTATACGCTGGTGCTCACGATCGTCGGATTGCTTTGCGTCAAAATTACCCTCATTCCCTGTACGCAATGGCTGGTACAAGCGGGTATACTTGCGGCGCAGTAAACTACGCATCTCGGGCAGTTCGCTGCCCGTTTGCCTTTTCGCACGATAAACATCCAATTACGTTTTATTTCGCCAGGTACAGGTGGCGCGAAAAACGAATTCGTTTACACTGCGCTTTCTAAGCATGTTCCAGGGAAATGATTATGTTGAGATTTTTAAACCAGTGCTCCCGCGGTCGCGGAGCGTGGTTGTTAATGGCCCTGACCGCCTTTGCGCTGGAAATGGTCGCGCTGTGGTTCCAGCACGTAATGGGACTGAAACCTTGCGTACTGTGTATTTACGAACGCAGCGCGCTATTCGGCATTATGGGTGCGGGCCTGGTGGGCGCGATTGCCCCAAAATCGCCGCTTCGCTATGCCGGTATTGCCATCTGGATCTACAGCGCCTGGAAAGGAATTGAACTCTCCTGGCAGCACACCATGATGCAATTGCATCCGTCACCGTTTATGACCTGTGATTTTGCCGCCCGCTTCCCGAGCTGGCTGCCGCTGGACAAATGGCTGCCGCAGGTGTTTGTTGCATCCGGTGACTGCTCCGTTCGTCAGTGGGAATTCCTGACGCTGGAGATGCCGCAGTGGCTGGTGGGTATTTTTGCCGCCTACTTCGTCGTGGCGCTGCTGGTGCTGATTGCCCAGCCGTTCAAACCGAAGAAACGCGATCTGTTCGGAAGGTAAAAGCAAAACGGCAACCGAGGTTGCCGTTTTTAGTGCTTGCGCCCTCTCCCGTGGGAGAGAGTTGGGGTGAGGGCATCAGGCCGCACAAGCACAAAAAAACCCGCCTCGGCGGTTTTTTTAATCTCAACGGGTCGGGTGATTCATGATGTGGTCTTCCCAGTCACGCACCTCGGACTCTTTCACAGCAATGTGGCGCACAGAGATACGTTCACCGTGCATCGCCGCTTTTGAACCGGTTAACAGCGGATGCCAGTCAGGCAGACCTTTCCCTTCCGCCAGCAGGCGATACGCGCAGGTATGCGGCAGCCATTCAAACGTCGGCAGATTATCCCGGGTTAACTTGATGCAGTCAGGCTCAAATTCAAACCGGCGCTCATAGTTGCGGCACTGGCAGGTTTTAATGTTTAACTGCTTGCAGGCAACGTTGGTGAAGTAGATTTCATCCGTATCTTCATCCATCAGCTTGTGCAGGCAGCACTGCCCGCAGCCGTCACACAATGATTCCCATTCCGAGTCAGTCATGTCGTCGAGAGTTTTGCTTTGCCAGAAAGGGATGTTGTTCATCAGGATGTCCACACGTCAAAAGAAAGCGCACCTTATAACGAGTCTGGCACGTTGTTGCAAGTTTTGCCGCCCTCTTCAGGCGGCAAGATGGGGTTACAGCACGCGAGTTTTCAGCGACAGGCCGTTAAAACCGACCTCAAGCTCGTCACCGCTGAGTAGCGGGCCAACGCCTTCTGGGGTTCCGGTCAGGATCACATCGCCTGGTTTAAGGGTAAAGAAGCGGCTCATGTAGGCGATCAGGGGCACAATCTTATGGATCATGTCTGCCGTGGTGCCCTGCTGGCGGATCTCGCCGTTAACCTTCAGGCTAAGCGGCGTGTCCTGGGGATCGCCGGTAAATTCGCTCACCGGCACAAACGCCGAAATCGGGCAGGAATTATCAAACCCTTTGGCTTTTTCCCACGGCTGCCCTGCTTTCTTCATTTTGCCTTGAACGTCACGCAGGGTCAGATCCAGCGCCACGCCGTATCCGGCAATCGCTTTTTTAACATGTTCTTCTGAGGCCTGGCGCAGCGTCGCGCCGATCAGCACGGCAAGTTCAACTTCGTGATGCACCGAACCCAGCCCCTGGGGCAGCGCCAGCGGCTGGCGGATATCGCAAAGCGCCGTTTCAGGCTTAATAAACAGGACCGGCTCTTCTGGCGTCGCGCTGCCCATCTCCTGAATATGTTTTGCGTAGTTGCTGCCCACGCAAACCACTTTGCTGACGGGATAATCCAGTAATGCACCTTGCCAGTTATGATGTTGATACATGGTCGACCCCTAAACGGTTGATGTGTTGTGCCCAAAAACAGTTGAGACTATTTTTTAACGTTCGCCTCAAGATGCTGTTTTAATAAATTCTCGGGTGGCGGTGGAAGCTGTAAATAATAGCCTTGCTCGGATAAGGCCGTTTTCACTTTATCCAGATCGGCGTTAATCAGTTTCTTACGACCATCGAGCGGCAACAGCATCGCCAGCTGTGGTCGGCCAAAGTTCTTCATTAATTCTTCAGGCACGCGTGAAAAATCGTCTTTCTTTTCGACATAAAGATAGGTCTGGTCACGGCTTGTACTTCTGTAGATCACACAAAACATGTTTTTACTCTGAATTAATGGGTGGTTGCTTGCCTCAATATACTCCTGACTATAACATGCCTGATACTCTTCGGAATATCGCAGCGAGTGGTTGCGGTTAATAGCAAATTGAGTAAGGCCAGGATGTCAAACACGCCCATCGAGCTTAAAGGCAGTAGCTTCACCTTATCAGTGGTACATTTGCATGATGCAAAACCCGAGGTTATTCGTCAGGCGTTAGAAGACAAAATCGCCCAGGCTCCCGCCTTTCTGAAGCACGCCCCTGTTGTTATCAACGTCAGCGGTCTTGAGGCTCCGGTTAACTGGAAACTTCTCCAGCAGGCCGTCTCCTCGACCGGACTGCGTATCGTGGGCATCAGCGGCTGCAAAGATACTGAGCTGAAAGCGGAAATTGAGCGTGCGGGGCTGCCTCTTCTGAATGAGGGCAAAGAAAAAGCCTCGCGTGCGGCACCCGTTGCCGTGCAAACGCCCCCTCCTGCGGTGCAAAACGTTACTACCGTCACAAAAACGCGAATGATTGATGTGCCGGTTCGTTCCGGTCAGCGCATTTATGCACCAAACTGTGATCTGATTGTTACAAGCCACGTCAGTGCTGGCGCTGAGCTGATTGCAGATGGCAATATTCACGTATACGGTATGATGCGTGGACGTGCGCTCGCCGGTGCAAGTGGCGATCGAGATGCGCAAATATTTTGTACTCACCTGACGGCGGAACTGGTGTCCATCGCAGGTGAATATTGGCTGAGCGACAAGATCCCAGCCGAATTTTATGGCAAAGCGGCTCGCCTGCTTCTGGCAGACGACGCGTTGACCGTTCAACCGTTGAATTGATCCCTTTTTAACAAGGAATTTCTATGGCACGCATTATTGTTGTTACTTCGGGTAAAGGAGGCGTTGGCAAGACCACCTCCAGCGCGGCCATCGCTACTGGTTTGGCCCAGAAGGGAAAGAAAACCATCGTTATCGACTTCGATATCGGTCTGCGTAACCTCGACCTCATCATGGGATGTGAGCGTCGCGTCGTGTATGACTTCGTGAACGTCATTCAGGGCGATGCCACGCTTAACCAGGCGATGATCAAAGACAAGCGCACCGAGAACCTCTACATTCTCCCGGCTTCTCAGACGCGTGACAAAGACGCCCTGACCCGTGAAGGCGTGGAAAAGGTGCTCGACGATCTGAAAAAAATGGATTTCGACTTCATTGTCTGCGACTCCCCTGCCGGCATCGAAACAGGTGCCCTGATGGCGCTCTACTTCGCGGATGAAGCGATCATCACCACCAACCCTGAAGTTTCATCCGTGCGTGACTCAGACCGCATTCTGGGCATCCTCGCCTCTAAATCCCGTCGTGCGGAAAATGGCGAAGACCCGATTAAAGAACACCTGCTGCTCACCCGCTACAATCCGGGCCGCGTGAACAAAGGTGACATGCTGAGCATGGAAGACGTGCTGGAGATCCTGCGCATTAAGCTGGTGGGCGTTATCCCGGAAGATCAGTCCGTGTTACGCGCCTCTAACCAGGGCGAGCCAGTGATCCTTGATACAATGGCAGATGCAGGTAAAGCTTACGCCGATACCGTTGACCGTCTGCTGGGAGAAGAACGTCCTTTCCGCTTCATTGAAGAAGAGAAGAAAGGTTTCCTCAAACGCCTGTTCGGAGGATAAGTTATGGCATTACTGGACTTTTTTCTCTCGCGGAAAAAGAACACCGCCAACATCGCAAAAGAACGTCTGCAAATTATCGTTGCGGAGCGTCGCCGTAGCGACGCCGAGCCTCACTACCTGCCGCAGCTGCGCAAGGACATCCTGGAAGTGATCTGTAAGTATGTGCAGATTGACCCGGAGATGGTCACGGTGCAGCTGGAACAAAAAGACGGGGATATTTCGATTCTGGAGCTGAACGTTACGCTCCCGGAAGCGGAAGAGTCGCGTCCGTAGGTTTGTGTTTTCGTCGCCCCGGTAAGCGCAGCGCCACCGGGGAAATATGCCGGGTATATCGCCCGGCATATTTTTTTATCGCGGATAACCTTCCAGCAGCGTATTCAGGCGATCGGCCATCAATTCCCCGCGCCATCCCGCCATCATCTCCGGCACGCCACTCTGCGGCTTCAGCTTCCAGTGCCAGTTCAGCAGCTGGTTAATCTGACGACGTGAGGCGAGCAGTTCCGCACTCAGCTTGCTTTCCGTTGCAACTGCCTGCACCAACGCTTTGATATCCTTAAACGCTTTGCGATAGCCCGGCATGTCCATCAGGTTCAGCAGCGGTTCCGGCAGCGCATCTTCCGGCAGCTCCTGCGCTTTGGCGACCAGCGCCAGCAGGGTTTTACCGTGGAAGCGGATCTCGCTGCCCGAAAGGCCAATACTGTCCAGCTCGCCCAGGCTGCCCGGCATATAGCGCGCGACTGCCCAGAGATGCTCTTCGCGAACCACAAAGTTAACGGCCAGATCGCGCTCGCGCGCTTTACGCAAGCGCCAGTCTGCCAGCAGCTGCAGGCATGCCAGCTGACGCGTACGCAGCTGCCAGGCGTTGCTGATATCGCGCCAGGCCTCTTTCGGGTCAACCACTTCCTGACGACGCTGCTGGGTCATACGGCATTCGTCCAGCGCAGCAGCGAGCCAGCCGGAGGCTTCTGCCTCTTTCATCAGCTGTCCGGCAATCGGCAGCAGGTAAAACACGTCTGCCGCCGCGTATTCCAGCTGACGCTCGGTAAGGGGGCGCGCCAGCCAGTCGGTACGGGATTCGCTTTTATCCAGCGTCAGACCCGTATACTCCTCCACCATGGCGGCAAAGCCCCATGAGAGCGGTCGACCGCTGAACGCCGCGAGGATCTGCGTATCAATCAGCGGCTGGGGCATGATGCCAAAGGTGTTCAGAAAGACTTCCAGATCTTCACTGCCTGCGTGCAGGTATTTCGTCACGGCGGTATCGAGCAGCAGGTCACGCATCGGCGTCCAGTCGGTAATGCCGAGAGGGTCAATCAGCGACACGTGTTTACCGTCGTACATCTGAATCAAACCCAGCTGCGGATAATAGGTCCGGGTACGAACAAACTCGGTATCCAGGGCAATGGCAGGAAAGTCGCGCGTCACTTCGCACAGCGAAGCCAGCTCGTCGTTGGTCGTGATCATCTGGTAATTCAAAACGGGTTCTCTTTTGTTTGCGCCCATAAAAAACGCCGGCTTAACCGGCGTCTGGGCGATTAGCGTGAAGCTCAGGCCTTATTGTCTACTTTGCCACGGGCTTCGTCACGTAATTCTCGTCGTAATATCTTCCCGACGTTGGATTTTGGCAGCTCGTCGCGGAATTCCACCAGCTTCGGCACTTTATAGCCCGTCAGCTGACGACGACAAAACGTTACCAGCGCTTCCTCCGTCAGGGAAGGATCTTTTTTGACCACAAATATCTTCACCGCTTCACCGCTGCTGCCGGAAGGGACGCCGACAGCCGCCACTTCAAGTACGCCGCTGTGCTGCATAACCACGTCTTCGATCTCATTCGGATAGACGTTGAAGCCGGAGACCAGGATCATGTCTTTCTTGCGATCGACGATGCGCAGGAAGCCCTCGTCATCCATTACCGCAATATCACCGGTGTGCAGCCAGCCGTCTTTGATGATTTCGTCGGTCGCATCGGGACGCTGCCAGTAACCCAGCATCACCTGCGGACCTCTGACGCAAAGCTCACCCGGCTCGCCCGGCGCGACTTCGTTATCGTTATCATCGACCAGTTTGGCCTCTGTCGAAGGAACCGGCAGACCAATGCTTCCACTGTGATAGTCGATATCGTGTGGGTTCACGCTGACCAGCGGAGCACATTCCGTCAGCCCATAGCCTTCCAGCAAATACTGGCCGGTGAGCTTCACCCAGCGCTCGGCGACCGCCTGCTGAACCGGCATGCCGCCGCCCGCAGAGAGGTGCAGCGTGGAGAAATCCAGCTGCTGGAACTCTTTGTTATTAAGCAGCGCGTTAAACAGGGTATTAACCCCGGTCATGGCGGTGAACGGATATTTCGCCAGCTCTTTCACCAGGCCCGGGATATCGCGCGGGTTGGTGATGAGGATGTTCTGACCACCCAGTTCAATAAACAGCAGGCAGTTCATGGTCAGCGCAAAGATGTGATACAGCGGAAGCGCGGTGATCACCACCTCTTTGCCCGGATGCAGCAGCGGCCCGTAGGTGGCGTTCACCTGTTCAAGGTTTGCCAGCATATTGCGGTGGGTAAGCATGGCCCCTTTGGCGACGCCGGTAGTCCCGCCCGTGTATTGCAGAAACGCAAGATCTTCCGCGACCACTTCGGGTTTAACATACTGCATACGGTAGCCCGCATGCAGCGCGCGGCGGAAGGAGATGGCGTCCGGCAGGTGGTATTTTGGCACCAGGCGCTTGACGTATTTGACGACAAAGTTAACCAGCGTGCCTTTGGCGGTGGAGAGCTGATCCCCCATGCGCGTCAGGATGACGTGTTTAACCTGGGTTTTGTCGACCACTTTTTCCAGCGTATGGGCGAAGTTGGACACAATGACAATCGCGGCCGCGCCGCTGTCGTTCAGCTGATGCTCCAGCTCGCGCGGGGTGTACAGGGGGTTGACGTTGACGACAATCATCCCGGCTCGCAGGATACCGAACAGCGCCACCGGGTATTGCAGCAGGTTCGGCATCATCAGCGCGACGCGGTCCCCTTTTTGCAGCCCCAGCCCTTCCTGCAGATACGCCGCAAACGCGCGGCTACGCTCCTCAAGCTTACGGAACGTCATGACCTCGCCCATATTCACGAATGCGGGCTGGTCCGCGTAGCGCCTTACCGAGTGCTCAAATAATTCCACCAGGGATTGATAACGGTCAGGATTGATCTCAGCAGGAACATCTGCGGGATAACGGTTAAGCCAAACCTTCTTCAATGCATCACCTCTGAAATGAGTGTTCGTCGTCATCACAACCCCGATAATAAACAGTTTGTTAACATTATATTAACTCAGCGTACCAGTTTATTAATTGTTCACATTTAAGGTTGCGAAGCGCGTCACTCTTTTTTTTCGTTTTATCCGTAAAAAAACAGAGACAGCGGCTGAGCCGCTGTCTCTTTTCTAACAATAACAGTAAGTTACTCAGTAACGATCGTCTGAACCTGTGCAGGGCCCGGGTTATACCAGCCCCAGCCCGGGTAGCCGTAACGATAAGGATGTGGACCCCACATCCACGGATCCATCGGCTGAGGCGGCATGATCACCTGCTGTGCCAGCCGCCAGCGTTTATACCCGTTGACCTGCATGGTCATAAATTTATACGGCGTGCTGCCGATTTTGCCCTGCACGGCGCCGGTAATCGGCCCGACGACGGTCACCAGCTGCCCGCGAAAATCGACCGGATCGAGGAAACCGCTGACGTCCGCATAGATACGCCCGCGGGAGGCCTCACCCAGTACCGGCCGCGCGCCGCTGTCCAGCGGAACGGTCGCGATCTCCAGACGGGTTTTCCCCTGCTGGTTTTGTACGTCGATGACCTTACCGCCAAAGCGCGCTTCCTGGCCGACGTAAAGCTCAGGCGCATTCATCACTCGCACCAGATCCTGCTGTGGCGTCGGGCTGCTGCCCTTAATCGCATCAGGAACGGAAACGCATCCGCTCAGTGCTATGGCAACCGCGCCTGCCATAATAAGGCGTACTACTTTAGTCTGAACCGCCATGATGCGACTCCTTTTTCTCAGTTCCTGTTACTGAGATTCACTCGCGGCCCGGAAGTTTCTTCCACGCGACGGTGTTTCGCAAATAAACCGGCTCCGCGTGTTCAACGGCAACGGTTTTTCCTGCTGCGAGCAGCTGACAGGCAATCGGAAGCATATCTTCCGCAGCCGGCAGCAGCATGTTGCCGTCCACCAGCGTCACCCCGGTGTCGTTTGCCATGTCAGGCCACGCCTGCCAGCCGGTGCCGACGGTTGCCCACTCACCGGAGAGCTGCTGCAGTCGTTCAGTGACCGCTTCCGGCTTGAGCACGGCTTCCGTCTCTTCGCCGTACCACACGCCCTGCTCGTCGCGGGTGTATTCGGCCCAGTAAACTTCGCCCATGCGGGCATCAATCGCGGTCAGCACGCGCGTTGCACCGGTCATGCGCCATGCGCCCTGCGCCATCGTGGCAAGGGTAGAGACGCCGATCATCGGCAGTTCGGCGCCCAGCGCCAGCCCCTGCGCAATGCCGATCCCGATACGTACGCCCGTAAAGCTGCCGGGGCCGCGGCCAAAGGCCAGCGCATCGAGGTCGGTTAAGGAGGTGTTGCCCTGGGTTAAAATGGCTTTTACCAGGGGCAGAATGCGTTGGGTGTGTTCCCGTGGGCACTCTTCGAAATGAGCAGAAACAGCACCGTCGTTCAACAGAGCGACAGAGCAAGCCTCTGTCGCGGTATCAATAGCCAGAATTCGCATCAGTCGTCGCGCTCTCGCAAGGGTCAGTCACAAAATGGCGCGCATCTTAGCATACTCCGGGGTAAATTACTCCGCCGTTGGGTTTGCCAGGAAGCGCACCGCGCGTTTTATGTCCCGCGTCCGCGGCGCGGGCGGCAGGCTGGCAAGGAAGGTCGCCCCGTAAGGGCGCATCACCAGCCGGTTATCGCAAATGACCAGCACGCCGCGATCGGTGACGTCGCGGATTAATCGCCCTACCCCCTGCTTGAGGGTTATCACCGCGTCCGGGAGCTGTACCTCGTCAAACGGATCGCCCCCGCGCAGACGGCAGTCTTCCATGCGCGCCTTCAGCAGCGGATCGTCCGGAGAGGTAAACGGCAGCTTATCAATGATCACCAGCGAGAGCGTATCTCCCCGCACGTCCACCCCTTCCCAGAAGCTGCTGGTTGCTACCAGCAGGGCATTTCCGGCGCTGACAAACTGCTGTAACAGCTGGCCTTTGCTGGTTTCTCCCTGCAGCAGCACCGGCAGCGTCATGGTGGCGCGGAACTGCTCGGCGAGATCGCGCATCATGGCGTGAGAGGTGCAGAGCATAAAGCAGCGGCCGTTGTTGGCCTCGATCATCGGTTTTAACATCGCGGCCAGATGGCGCGCCGCACCCGGCTGGTTCGGCAGCGGCAGATTACGGGGAACGCAGAGCAGCGCCTGTTTTTCGTAATCGAACGGGCTCGGCAGGAGCAGCGATTCTGCATCCTCAATGCCGAGACGTTCCGTGAAGTGATGCAGATCGTCATTCACCGACAGGGTTGCCGAGGTGAAGATCCAGCTTCCCGGTTTTTGCGCCATCACCTCTTTAAATTTATCCGCCACCGTCAGCGGCGTGAGCGCCAGCGTGAAGTGCCGCGAAGTGCACTCATACCAGTAGCTGAACCCCGGCTGGTTAATCTCTTTCAGCCGTTTGAGCCGCCCGCGATAGAGCGTGGCGCGTTCGAAGGCCGCATCCAGCAGCGCGGAGCGACCGAGGGACAGTTTTGCCACGTCGTAGCAGAGTTCGAGGGCATCATCGAGCAGCAGCAGCGCGCGCTGGATGTTTTTGTCCGCCAGAAGCTCGCGCAGGTTACCGCGATAGCCCGGCTCGCCGAGCTGTAAGCGGAAATCCTGCGCGCTTTGCGCCAGACGGTCAGCGCACTTCTGCAGCTGCTGGGTATCTTTGAGTTCGGTCCGGTAAGCGATGGTGAAATCTTTCGCCAGATCCTGCAGCTGGCGGCTGGAAAGCGACTGGCCGAAGTACTGGCTGGCGATGTCCGGAAGCTGATGGGCTTCGTCGAAGATCATCACGTCCGCCTCCGGGATCAGCTCGCCGAAACCGCTGTCCTTGACGACCATATCCGCGAGGAACAGATGGTGGTTCACCACCACCACATCCGCGTCCATCGCCGTTTTGCGCGCTTTCACCACAAAGCAGTCTTTATACAGCGGGCAGTCGCTGCCGAGGCAGTTGTCGTTGGTGCTGGTCACCAGCGGCCAGGCAGGCGAGTCTTCCGGCACGCTCGCGCAGGTGCTGATATCACCCTCTTCGGTCTGGTTCGCCCAGGCGCGAAGGATAATAACGTCGCTGAGGGTTTGCACCGGCAGGTCGCCGCCCGCCAGCGCCTGCTGCTCAAGACGTTCCAGGCAGAGATAGTTAGAGCGCCCCTTCAGCAGGGCCAGACGCCCCTTATATTTCAGCGCTTTCGCCACCGTGGGCAAATCGCGGCTGTAGAGCTGATCCTGCAGCGCCTTCGAACCGGTGGAAATAATCACCTTCTTCTTCGCGCGCAGCGCCGGAGCAAGGTAAGCATACGTTTTACCCGTGCCGGTTCCGGCTTCGACCACCAGCGGCTGAGCCTTATCGATGGCGCGTGCAACGGCGTGCGCCATCTGGCGCTGAGGCTCACGGGGCTTGAAGCCGGGAATAGCCTGCGCTAATTGACCTTCAGGGGAAAAATCGTCTGCCACGGTGCTCTCTCACTGTATTTTTGCACAGGGATTATGTCAGCCCATCCTCTCCTGTGCCACCCCAAATAGTGACGACAGGAGAACAATATGGCAGTCTTGCCGCCTGACGACGAAAAATAACGAGGAAACGTTTATGACAATTGTGCGCATTGATGCCGAAGCCCGCTGGTCTGATGTGGTGATCCATAATCAGACGCTCTACTACACCGGCGTACCGGCTAACCTGGACGCGGATGCGTTCGAGCAGACGGCTAACACCCTGGCGCAGATTGACGCGGTGCTGGAAAAACAGGGCAGCGACAAATCCCGCATTCTGGATGCAACGATTTTCCTGGCAAACAAAGAGGATTTCGCGGCGATGAACAAAGCCTGGGATGCATGGGTAGTGGCGGGTCACGCGCCTGTACGCTGTACCGTACAGGCCACGCTGATGAAGCCGGAATATAAGGTAGAGATTAAGATTATCGCGGCGGTGTAGGCCCGATTACTCTTCTGGATCTTCATCTTCATCTTCGAAACGCGCCACGATCCGCTCGCCGGAATGACTGGCGCGAATCTCCTCTGCGACAACGGTAATCGCCTGTCCGCTGCTCATCCCCTGGGACATCAGTTCCTGAATTCGCTCAACCGCTTTCTGCTGCTGTTCATGGCTCAGAGAAGGTAAACCTGCAAACATCGTCAACTCCTGCTAAATTATTCGCGCTAATTATTTCACGCTGCCCGGTAGTATGCCACACATGAACATGCGCTTCCCCACTGTTATTACCTTGCCCTGGCGTGCAGACGCCGCTGAATTCTGGTTTGCCCGCCTGAGCCATCTTCCGTTTGCGATGCTGCTGCATTCCGGCCATGCGGACCATCCCTATAGCCGCTTCGACATTCTGGTGGCCGATCCGCTAAAGACGCTGACAACCGATGACCTGTCGTTAACGGACGATCCGCTGGTACAGCTTCAGCACGCCATTAACGCGCTGGGCTTATCTGCCGCGCCGAACCCGGACCTCCCTTTTCAGGGGGGCGCGCTGGGCCTGTTTGGTTACGATCTGGGTCGCCGTTTCGAAACGCTGCCGGAGCATGCGCAGGCTGATATTCCCCTGCCCGACATGGCCGTGGGGCTGTATGACTGGGCGTTAATAGTCGATCACCAGAAAAAAACGGTTTCCCTGTTGAGCCATCATGACGTGCAGGCGCGTCTGGCGTGGCTTGAGGCGCAACAGCCTGCACCGGCACAGACGTTTACGTTGACCTCAGGCTGGCGCTCAAATATGAGCGCAGCGGAGTACGCCGAAAAATTCGCGCGCGTTCAGGCGTATCTGCAAAGCGGTGACTGCTATCAGGTTAACCTCGCCCAGCGCTTCCAGGCGACATACCGTGGAGATGAGTGGCAGGCGTTTACCCGTCTTAACGCCAGCAACAAGGCGCCGTTCAGCGCGTTTGTCCGTCTGGAACAGGGGGCCATCCTCAGCCTGTCACCCGAGCGCTTTATTCATCTGGCCGAGGGCACGATTCAAACCCGTCCGATTAAAGGCACTCTGCCGCGTCTTGCCGATCCCGACGCCGATCGCCAGCAGGCGGAAAAACTCGCCGCCTCTCCGAAAGACCGCGCCGAGAACCTGATGATTGTCGATCTGATGCGTAACGACATTGGCCGCGTCGCCGAACCGGGCAGCGTGCGCGTGCCGGAACTGTTTGTCGTCGAGCCTTTCCCGGCGGTGCATCATCTGGTCAGTACCATTACCGCGCGTCTACCCGCCTCTCGCACCGCCTGCGATCTGCTCCGCGCCGCGTTTCCGGGCGGCTCCATCACCGGCGCGCCGAAAGTGCGGGCAATGGAGATCATTGATGAGCTGGAGCCGCACCGCCGCAACGCCTGGTGCGGCAGCATCGGCTATATCAGCCTGTGCGGCACCATGGATACCAGCATTACCATTCGCACGCTGACGGCCTGCGACGGAAATCTTTACTGTTCGGCCGGGGGCGGCATTGTTGCCGATAGCCAGGTCGATGCGGAATATCAGGAAACCTTTGATAAAGTTAACCGTATCCTGAAACAACTGGAGTAATCACGGGTGGAAAAAGAGAACCTGACGCTGGACGATTTTTTATCTCGCTTTCAGCTATTACGACCGCAGGTCAACCGCGAAGCGCTGAACCAGCGTCAGGCGGCCGTGCTGATCCCGGTCGTGCGTCGCGCGCAGCCGGGCCTGCTGCTCACCCAGCGTTCTCCCCATTTACGTAAGCACGCGGGTCAGGTCGCCTTTCCGGGTGGCGCAGTTGACAGCTCCGACGCCTCGCTGATTGCCGCCGCGCTGCGGGAAGCGCAGGAAGAGGTTGCCATTCCGCCGGAGGCTGTGGAGGTCATCGGCGTGCTGCCGCCCGTCGACAGCGTCACCGGTTTTCAGGTCACGCCGGTGGTGGGCATTATCCCGCCTGGCCTGCAGTATCACGCCAGCGTCGATGAAGTGTCCGCGGTGTTTGAAATGCCGCTCGAAGAGGCGCTTCGGCTAAGCCGTTATCATCCGCTGGATATCCATCGTCGCGGGCATGACCATCGGGTCTGGTTGTCCTGGTATCAGCATTATTTTGTCTGGGGCATGACGGCGGGCATCATTCGTGAACTGGCGCTGCAGATCGGCCTGAAACCTTGACTATACTTTACATTCCACCCTTTTTCGCAGGTTTGCGATCCGCGTCGCGCTATTAGCAAAACCCATCGTTAACCATTAGTTTAATTCATGTGAATAGTTAAGCCGAGGTCGGTGTTCCCTCTTACACTATGCGCAGTTATAACATCGTTACTGGAACCCCGGTAACCCTGTCAGGAGTGTGAAAGTGATTAGTATATTCGACATGTTCAAAGTGGGAATTGGCCCTTCGTCTTCCCATACTGTTGGCCCGATGAAGGCCGGTAAACAGTTCGTCGATGATCTGGTCGAAAAAGGATTACTGGAAAGCGTTACCCGTGTCGCCGTGGATGTTTACGGCTCGCTGTCATTAACGGGTAAAGGCCACCACACCGATATCGCCATTATTATGGGTCTGGCAGGCAATATGCCGGATACCGTTGATATTGATGCCATCCCGGCATTCATCCGCGACGTGGAAACACGCGGCCGCCTGCTGCTGGCAAACGGCCAGCAGGAAGTCGATTTCCCGCAGGATGACGGCATGCGTTTTCGCAGCGACAACCTGCCGCTGCACGAAAACGGCATGACCATTCACGCTTACAGCGGTGAAAAAGAGATTTACAGCAAAACGTACTACTCCATCGGCGGTGGCTTCATCGTGGATGAAGAGCATTTTGGCAAAGACAGCGTCGGCGACGTCAGCGTACCGTACCCGTTCAAATCGGCTACCGAGATGCTGGGCTACTGCAAAGAGACCGGTCTTTCACTGTCCGGCATGGTGATGCAGAACGAACTGGCCCTGCACAGCAAAAAAGAGATTGAAGACTATTTTGCGAACGTCTGGCAAACCATGCGCGCCTGTATCGACCGCGGGATGAACACCGAAGGCGTTCTGCCGGGTCCACTGCGCGTACCGCGTCGTGCCTCTGCCCTGCGCCGTATGCTGGTGACCACGGACAAGTTCTCCAACGACCCGATGAACGTGGTCGACTGGGTAAACATGTTTGCCCTGGCGGTTAACGAAGAGAACGCCGCCGGTGGCCGCGTCGTGACGGCGCCAACCAACGGTGCGTGCGGTATCGTTCCGGCAGTACTGGCCTACTACGATCACTTTATTGAGCCCGTGACGCCGGACATCTATATCCGCTATTTCCTGGCGGCAGGTGCCATTGGTGCGCTGTACAAAATGAACGCCTCCATCTCCGGTGCGGAGGTGGGCTGTCAGGGTGAAGTGGGCGTTGCCTGCTCCATGGCGGCGGCCGGTCTGGCAGAGCTGCTGGGCGCAAGCCCTGAGCAGGTCTGCGTGGCGGCGGAAATCGGTATGGAACATAACCTCGGTCTGACCTGTGACCCGGTCGCGGGCCAGGTTCAGGTGCCGTGCATCGAGCGTAACGCGATTGCCTCGGTGAAAGCCATCAACGCCTCACGGATGGCGATGCGCCGTACCAGCGAACCTCGCGTATCGCTGGATAAGGTGATTGAAACCATGTACGAAACCGGAAAGGACATGAACGCGAAATACCGCGAGACGTCCCGCGGTGGCCTGGCCATTAAGGTGCAGTGCGACTAATACTGCCTTTCGCCCATCTGCAACGGATGGGCGAATTTCCCTCTTCTTTCTCGTCTCCTTCTGCTTTCCCCACTACACTTTTACTGTTGCGTCCGGCTTTTGTGGCTGGTGGCTTATCAGGCGACCGTTCATGCAAACTGCACAAACGATCATTAAAAACTATCGCCGAAAACGCGCTATCGTCTGTGTGACGGTTGCGCTCCTCACGCTCATCCTGACGTTAGGCATTCGCTTTATTTCACAGCGCAATGTTAACCAACAGCGGATCCTCGATTTTACAAGCCACACCGTTCGCGCCCTTGATAACGTCCTGCTTTCTTTAGAGAACCGCCGCAGCGTGCTGCAGCCCCTGGTGGGGCAGCCCTGCCCGCAGGCGCACCTGGCGCTGCGAAAGCAGGCCGCCATTTTGCAGACGGTACGCTCCATCGCCCTGATTAACGACGGAATCCTGTACTGCTCGAGTATTTTCGGGAGCCGCAATGTGCCCGTTCGCGACTTCCTGAAAGAATTACCCGCCAGCACGGCGAAGCTGATTTTATCGAGCGACCAGTGGCTGCTTAAGGGTAGCCCGATATTGATCCAGTGGTATCCCGTCTCTCAGGACGGTGAAGCTGGCGTTATCGAAATCATCAATATCGATCTGATTGCCAAAATGATCCTTGAGCCCCAGCGCCCGCTTATTAATGACGTGGCGCTAACCGTAGGCGATCGCTTTCTGCGCTATGGACAACGCGTCAGCGACAGCCTGACGTTTGATGAGGAGGGCTCTCTTTTCCGGCAATCGTCAACCCGAAACCCTTTCACCATTACGGTCAGCGGGCCAGGGCCTGGAGAATTAGCCTTAAAAAGCCTGCCAGCCCAGCTGCCGCTGGGACTCATGCTCAGCCTGCTGCTGGGCTATCTCGCCTGGCTGGCAACGGCAAACCGGATGAGCTTTACGTGGGAGATCGATATGGGCATTGCGGCGCGGGAATTTGAGCTTTTCTGCCAGCCGCTGGTGAATGCCCGTACCCAGGCGTGCACCGGCGTGGAGATCCTGCTGCGCTGGAATAACCCCCGTCAGGGTTGGATCACCCCGGAGGTGTTTATCCCCCTGGCAGAAGAACATAACCAGATTGTCCCCCTGACCCGCTACGTCATCGCCGAAACGGTGCGCCAGATAGGCTACTTCCCTTCCAGCGCCGGTTTTCACATCGCTATTAACGTCGCCGCCAGCCATTTCCGTCACGCGGTGTTGATACAGGACCTGAACCGCCTCTGGTTCAGCGCCTGTCCGCGCCAGCAGCTGGTGATTGAACTCACGGAACGGGATGCGCTGCTGGATGCGGATTATCGCATCGTGCGCGAACTGCATCGCAAAGGGGTGAAGCTGGCCATCGACGATTTTGGTACCGGGAACAGCTCCCTCTCCTGGCTTGAAAAGCTTCACCCGGACGTGCTGAAAATCGACCAGTCGTTTACCACCGCCATCGGCACCGACGCCGTGAACTCGACGGTGACGGATATGATTATTGCGCTGGGACAGCGGCTGAATATTGAACTGGTGGCTGAAGGGGTCGAGACGGAGGAGCAGGCGCGCTATTTGCGCCGCCATGGCGTACCTGTCCTGCAGGGGTTTTTCTATGCGCGGCCCATGCCGCTACGGGATTTTCCGAAGTGGCTGGCGGGAGGCGCGCCCCCGCCAGCGCATCATAACGGGCACATCGTGCCCTTAATGCCGCTGCGCTAAGCCGGCTTACTCATCTTCGTCGTGGGCTGATTGTTCTTTAACAATGCGAACCATATCAACGCGATAGTCGTTGGCTTCAACGATCGTAATGTGCAGCGGTGCCAGCTCGATAACATCTCCGACGCGCGGGATTTGCCCATTAACCGCGATAACCAGACCGGCAACGGTCGCGATGTCTTCTTCATCGTTGATGACGTTTTCCAGGCCCAGCGTGTGCGAGAGCGCGTGCAGGTCGGTGGTACCTTTAACCAGCCAGCCTTCACCGTCGGCAACGATCTCTGGCGTTTCGTCGGCATCCGGGAATTCACCGGCAATCGCTTCCAGCACGTCCAGCGGCGTGACCAGCCCCTGCACCACGCCAAACTCGTTGGTGACGATAACAAAGCTACCGCGCGCGCGGCGCAACACCCCGAGCAGGTTGATCGGATCCAGCGTTTCCGGCACGACAATCGCAGGCGACGCCGCAGCAACGGCTTCCACATTGACGCCCTCTTCCAGGGCCACCAGCATCTCTTTCGCCCGCACCACGCCGATGATCTCATCCAGCTCACCGCGGCACACCGGGAACAGGCTGTGCGGAGAAGAGAGCAGCTGCTGGCGAATTTCATCGACGCTCAGGTTTGCATCGACCCAGCTGATCTCCCCGCGCGGCGTCATGATGCCGCGCAGCGAACGGGAGGCCAGGGATAGCACGCCGTTAATCATGTAGCGCTCTTGTTCCACAAACGCCCCTTCCGGGACCGGAACCGGGTTATGGTTTTCGGAATCAGACTGGACGTTCACCTGACGACGACCGCCCATCAGGCGCAGAATCGCGTCTGCGGTACGGGCGCGCAGCGGCTGATTCGACTGCTGCTTAATAAAGTTACGGCGCGCAATCTGGTTGAACAGCTCGATCAGAATCGAGAAGCCAATCGCGGCGTACAGGTAGCCTTTCGGAATATGGAAGCCAAAACCTTCCGCCACCAGGCTCAGACCAATCATCAGCAGGAAGCTCAGACACAGCACGACCACCGTTGGATGCTGGTTAACGAAGCGCGTCAGCGGCTTCGAGGCCAGCAGCATGACCGCCATCGCAATAACGACAGCCGCCATCATTACCGGCAGATGATTCACCATGCCGACCGCCGTGATCACCGCATCCAGCGAGAAGACCGCATCAAGCACCACGATCTGCAGCACCACCACCCAGAAGCTGGCATAGCCTTTACCGTGCCCGTCATCGTGCTGACGGTTTTCCAGCCGCTCGTGTAGCTCCGTCGTCGCTTTGAAAAGCAGGAATATCCCCCCGATCAACATGATTAAATCACGCCCGGAGAAGGTGTAGTCCATGATGGAGAATAGCGGTTTGGTCAGCGTGACCATCCAGGAGATGACGGAAAGCAGTCCCAGTCGCATAACCAGCGCCAGCGAGAGACCAATCAGACGCGCTTTATCACGCTGTTTTGGCGGCAGTTTGTCCGCAAGGATGGCGATAAACACCAGGTTATCAATGCCGAGAACAATCTCCAGCACCACCAGCGTGAGCAATCCCACCCAGATTGACGGGTCCATTAAGAATTCCATGACAAGCTCCTGCTAAAGGAATGACGAAACGGTGCCCCACTCAACGTGGGCAAAACTGAGGCAAACAGAGTCGATACGTGGCGAGGATCGCCGGTGAATATGGCGCGAAATGGCCTGGCAGATGACTGACGTCGGTGACGGTCCATATAGTGGGCTGTAGCCCTATACTCCTGAACGATTAAACGGAGGCTAAACATATCAGAGACAATGTGTTTTTAGCAAAGATTTACGTTCCTTTGCAAAGTTCTGTAACACAGCGGCTTTACGCTACAGATAAATCTGTCACGCGTGGCTAAATTACGGATCTTCATCACATAAATTATTTTTTCACTATCTAAAATAATTCGCGGAAGTCTTAGTTTTTTTGAACTCTAACCCTTATCTGAATCGATTCGGTTCGCCAATACGATTCTCAGTACGGCTGCCTGGCAGGCGTATTAATGATAATAAAAGGAGGTAGCAAGTGACCATTGCTATTGTCATAGGCACACATGGTTGGGCTGCTGAGCAGCTACTCAAAACGGCAGAGATGCTGTTGGGCGAGCAGGAAAACGTCGGCTGGATCGATTTCGTTCCCGGTGAAAACGCCGAGACGCTGATAGAGAAGTACAACGCTCAACTCGCGAAGCTGGATACCAGCAAAGGCGTGCTGTTTCTCGTTGATACATGGGGCGGCAGCCCATTCAATGCCGCCAGCCGCATTGTCGTCGATAAAGAGCACTATGAAGTTGTCGCCGGGGTTAATATTCCCATGCTGGTGGAAACCTTCATGGCGCGCGACGACAATCCGGCGTTTGATGAGCTGGTGGCGCTGGCCGTTGAAACCGGTCGCGAAGGGGTAAAAGCCCTGAAGGCACAGCCGGTTGAAAAACCTGCCCCTGCGCCTGCAGCGGCACCAAAAGCGGCAGCACCGACAAAACCGATGGGCCCGAACGATTACATGGTCATCGGCCTGGCGCGTATTGATGACCGCTTAATCCACGGCCAGGTCGCGACGCGCTGGACCAAAGAGACCAACGTTCGACGCATTATCGTGGTCAGCGATGAAGTTGCCGCCGATACCGTACGTAAAACCCTTCTGACTCAGGTTGCTCCTCCTGGCGTTACCGCGCACGTCGTGGATGTCGCCAAGATGATCCGCGTTTACAACAACCCGAAATATGCGGGTGAACGCGTAATGCTCCTGTTCACTAACCCGACAGACGTTGAGCGCATTGTTGAAGGCGGCGTGAAAATCACCTCCGTGAACATCGGTGGTATGGCATTCCGTCAGGGCAAAACGCAGGTCAACAACGCCATTTCAGTCGATGCGAAAGATATCGAGGCATTCAACAAGCTGAATGCGCGCGGTATTGAACTGGAAGCCCGTAAGGTTTCTACGGATCAAAAACTGAAAATGATGGATTTGATCGGCAAAGTTGGGAAATAAGCCCGCGCCGGTTCTCATATAAAGTTTATGTAATAGGAGAAGTGCAATGGAGATTACCACTCTTCAGATTGTGCTGGTGTTCGTCGTCGCATGTATTGCGGGTATGGAATCCGTACTTGATGAATTTCAGTTCCACCGCCCTCTGGTGGCCTGTACGCTGATTGGGGCCGTTCTGGGTGACATGAAAACCGGTATCATCATCGGTGGTACCCTGGAAATGATCGCCCTGGGCTGGATGAACATCGGCGCGGCGGTTGCGCCCGATGCCGCGCTGGCCTCTATCATTTCGACCGTTCTGGTTATTGCTGGTCACCAGAGTATTGGTGCCGGTATCGCGCTGGCGATCCCGCTGGCTGCAGCTGGCCAGGTTCTGACCATCATCGTTCGTACTATCACCGTTGCCTTCCAGCACGCGGCGGATAAGGCGGCCGAAAACGGCAACCTCACGGCACTGTCGTGGATCCACGTTTCATCCCTGTTCCTGCAGGCGATGCGTATCGCGATCCCGGCGGTTATCGTGGCGATCTCTGTTGGTACCAGTGAAGTGCAGAGCATGCTGAACGCCATTCCAGAAGTGGTCACCGGCGGTCTGAACATCGCGGGCGGCATGATCGTGGTCGTCGGTTATGCGATGGTCATCAACATGATGCGCGCAGGCTATCTGATGCCGTTCTTCTACCTCGGCTTCGTGACCGCTGCCTTCACCAACTTCAACCTGGTTGCATTGGGTGTGATTGGTGCGGTAATGGCGATTCTCTACATCCAGCTCAGCCCGAAATATAACCGCGTCGCGGGTGCCCCAGCGCAGGCTGCTGGTAACAACGATCTCGATAACGAACTGGACTAGCAGGTGAGCGAAATGGTTGATATGACAAAAACTACCACCGAGAAAAAACTCACTCCGGGTGATATTCGTGGCGTGTTCATCCGTTCTAACCTGTTTCAGGGTTCATGGAACTTCGAACGTATGCAGGCGCTGGGCTTCTGCTTCTCCATGGTGCCGGCGATCAAACGCCTGTACCCGGAAAACAACGAAGCGCGCCGTCAGGCGATCAAGCGTCACCTGGAATTCTTTAACACCCATCCTTACGTAGCGGCTCCGGTTCTGGGCGTAACGCTGGCGATGGAAGAACAGCGTGCGAACGGCGCAGAGATTGACGACGGTGCCATCAACGGTATCAAAGTCGGCCTGATGGGCCCGCTGGCCGGCGTCGGTGACCCAATCTTCTGGGGTACCGTGCGTCCGGTCTTCGCGGCGCTGGGTGCCGGTATCGCGATGAGCGGCAGCCTGCTTGGCCCGCTGCTGTTCTTCATCCTGTTCAACGCCGTGCGCCTGCTGACCCGTTACTACGGCGTGGCCTACGGCTACCGTAAAGGGGTGGACATCGTTAAGGACATGGGCGGCGGCTTCCTGCAAAAACTGACTGAGGGGGCGTCAATCCTCGGCCTGTTTGTCATGGGGGCGCTGGTTAACAAGTGGACGCACGTGAACATCCCGCTGGTGGTATCGACCATCACCGGTCAGGATGGTCAGACCCGCGTCACCACCGTGCAGACGATTCTGGACCAGCTGATGCCTGGCCTGGTACCGCTGCTGTTGACCTTTGCCTGCATGTGGCTGCTGCGTAAGAAAGTGAACCCGCTGTGGATTATCGTTGGCTTCTTCGTCATCGGTATCGCGGGCTACGCTGTCGGCCTGCTGGGTCTGTAAGTTTCAATGCTATAGACCGGGGGCTTCCCCCCGGTTTTTTTATCTGGAGGATGAATGACTGTCACGGACATCGTACTGGTTTTATTTATTGCTGCCCTTCTGGCTTACGCGATCTATGACGAATTCATCATGCCCCGCCGTCACGGCGAGACGCTGCTCTCCCTTCCCCTTCTGCGACGCGGGCGCGTGGATGCGTTTATCTTCGCGGGTCTCATCGTTATTCTTATTTACAATAACGTCACTAGCCATGGTGCAATATTAACCACATGGTTATTATGTGCGCTGGCATTAATGGCGGTTTATCTGTTCTGGATCCGCACGCCGAAAATCATTTTTAAATCCCGCGGATTTTTCTTCGCCAATGTGTGGATAGAATATAACCGTATTAAAGAGATGAATTTATCCGAAGACGGTGTGCTGGTGATGCAATTAGAACAACGCCGCCTGCTTATTCGGGTGAAGAATATTGACGACCTGGAAAAGATATACAAGTTACTTGTTAAAACTCAATGAGTTAAATATATAGCACTGGCTATATTCTGTGTTTATCTTGCGCAAGAAATATAGCCAAAGCTATATCCCTTTCGTTAATTTGTGCTCTGTTTGTTAACGATATTTTCACGCTTAAAGACAAATGAAAATCGTTATCACCAAGCATTTTAAATAATGCCTCTTCGTTGTTGTTTTATATTCTCAAAATATGTTAAGGTTGCGCCCGTCGTTGGGGAGTAGCCGATTTCCTGCTCGCAGGAAATGTACGTGTCAACATACTCGTTGAAAAACGTGGCGCGTACGGATCGCTGACAGCACATCTTATGTGCAGCGCGATCAGGCGAGACCATAGATACATTAACTGCTGTTTACTGGGGGCAGTGATGTGTCATATGGATATCCCCGGTCTGGACCCTGTTATGAATATCTCCGCTACGATCCTCCTCGCTTTTGGCATGTCCATGGACGCTTTTGCGGCTTCCATCGGAAAAGGCGCCACGCTCCACAAACCTAAGTTCTCAGAAGCCCTGCGTACCGGCCTCATTTTTGGCGCTATCGAAACGCTGACGCCGCTTATCGGTTGGGGACTTGGCATGCTCGCCAGCCAGTTCGTGCTGGAGTGGAACCACTGGATTGCCTTCGTACTGCTGGTGTTTCTCGGTGGCCGAATGGTGATAGAAGGTTTTCGCGGCGGTGATGATGAAGACGAGGAACCGCAGCACCGCCACGGGTTCTGGCTGCTGGTCACCACGGCAATTGCCACCAGCCTTGATGCGATGGCCGTCGGCGTCGGTCTGGCATTCCTGCAGGTCAATATTATCGCCACCGCGCTGGCCATCGGCTGCGCAACGCTGATCATGTCCACGCTGGGCATGATGGTCGGACGGTTTATCGGCCCGCTGCTGGGTAAACGCGCCGAGATCCTGGGAGGAATTGTGCTGATTGGCATTGGTGCCCAGATCCTCTGGGCACACTTCGCCGGTTAATCTTCGCGCTGCCAGACGTGGATACTGAAATCCGTCTGGCAGTTAAATATTGATTGTAGAGCTAACGCTTCCCACACTTCCGGTTTTGCCCGCCACGCGAACGGCGTCATCTGCAGCAGCGCGGTTGCTTCTTCCCCTTTAAGCGTCATTTCATACGCCACGCTTTGCTCCTGCTTCAGGTTAAAACCGGCCAGCTGTTCAGAATGAGGGGCATGCAGTCGCACTTCGTCGTAGATCAGCCCTTTCAGCTCCATCAGATGACGCGGGCCCGGCGTCACGGTGACTACCCATCCGCCCGGTTTCACCACGCGAGCCAGCTCTTCCGCCTTGCAGGGCGCGTAAATGCGGATAACCGCATCCATGCTGGCATCGTCAAACGGCAGCCGGTGGCTGGATGCCACGCAGAACGTCACGTCCGCGTAACGCTTTGCCGCCGCGCGAATGGCCACTTTCGACACGTCCAGACCGAATGTCAAGGCGCCCTTCTCGCGTGCGATCCCGGCAAACCGTGCGGTGTAGTACCCTTCCCCGCAGCCGATATCGAGCATGGCGGTGGCTGAACCCGGCAGGATGTCATTCAGCATCTGCGCGACGGTCTCCCGCAGCGGCAGATAGTGCCCGGCATCCAGAAACGCACGACGCGCCTGCATCATCTCTGCACTGTCGCCTGGATCGCGGGAGCGCTTATGCTGCACCGGCAGAAGATTCACGTAGCCTTCTTTTGCCATATCAAACTGATGCCCCTGCGGACAGGTATAGCTTTTATCTGAATGCGTCATGGGGGCGTGGCAAAGGGGACAGCTGAAGGACATGGTGACTCCGGAGCATAATCAAAGGGCGAAGTGTACCGCTATTCGCCCTGGTTATAAACGCCCGGTTAACGCATAACGATAAGGTGGTCAGAACCCGCCGGTAACCCGTCAGGTTTTACATTCTCCAGACGCAGCACGTTACCCATAATCTCGCTGAAAACAGGCGCGGAAACGGCACCGCCGTAGTAGGCGCCATTTTGCGGATCGTTAATGACCACCACCAGGGCAAAGCGCGGATCGCTGGCGGGCGCAACGCCGGCCGTATACGCAACGTATTTATCAACGTACTTTCCGCTGTCGTCAATTTTCTTCGCCGTGCCGGTTTTCACCGCCACCCGGTAATCGCGAACGGCGGCCTTAACGCCCCCGCCGCCGGGCAGCGCAACGCTCTCCATCATGTGTTCCACCTCGTGTGCGATCTCTTCCGGCATGACCCGGTGCCCGATAACGGGTGGATCGATACGCGTAATCGAGAGAGGTCGCTCGAGCCCGAAGCCGCCGATCGTGGCGTAGACGTGCGCCAGTTGGAGCGGCGTCACCATCAGCCCGTAGCCGAAGGCAAAGGTCGCACGATCGAGTTGGCTCCAGTATTTACGATTTGGCAACAGCCCCGCGCTCTCGCCCGTTAAGCCAAGCCCCGTATTCGTGCCAAACCCAAAGTTTCGATAGGTATCAATAAGATGCTGGACAGGCATTGCCAAGGAGAGTCGGGATACGCCGGTGTCGCTCGATTTCTGCAGGATCCCGGTCATCGTCAGTTCAGGATAATAGCCCACGTCGCGGATACGATGCCCGTCAAGGGTATACGGGTGAGTGTCAATCACGCTGTCCGGCTGGACCAGGCCCTGCTGCAGGGCCGTCATCAGCACCAGCGGCTTGACCGTCGAACCGGGTTCGAACGTATCGCTGATCGCGCGATTACGAAAATCGTTTATCGTCGCGCCTTCCCGATTATTGGGGTTGAAATCCGGATAGCTCGCCATGGCGAGTATTTCCCCGGTTGGGATATTTATTAGCACCGATGCGCCAGACTCGGCCTTGTTCCAGGCCACAGCATTATCGAGTGCATCTTCGGTGATGGTTTGCAGCCGCTCGTCGATACTTAACTGGATGTTATGCGCCGGCGCGGGCGCCACTTCCGTCAGGTTTTCAACCACGCGACCGTAGCGGTCTTCCCTTACCTGCCGCACTCCGGCCTTGCCGGTCAGCTGCGCGTTAAAGCTTTTTTCCACACCTTCAATGCCCTGCCCGTCAATATTGGTGAAGCCAATCAGGTTCGCTGCCACATGGCCGGCAGGATAAAAACGGCGGGATTCATCGCGTAAATTGATACCGGGCAGATTCAGCTTATCGATCCACTTCGCCTGTGCGGGATCGACCTGACGGGCAAGATAAATAAAACGCCCCTGCGGGTTGGCGTTGATTCGCGCCGAAAGTGTGCCCAGGGAGAGATGCAGCGCGTTTGCCAACGCCTGCCAGCGTTCGTCAATGCCAACGCCCCCTTTTGCCAGCGCCGTTTTAGGATCGGCCCAGACGGCCCGGACGGGCACGCTCACCGCCAGGGGGCGACCTTCGCGATCCATTATCATGCCCCGCGGCGCATCAATCGCCAGCTGGCGGAGGGATCGCATATCTTCCTGCTTCACCAGATTGTCAGGCTTGATGATTTGCAGCCAGGCAACGCGGCCCAGCAAAAAAGCCAGACTACAAAAAATAGCTAAACAGAGCAGCACAAAACGCGCTGGCGTGAAATTGCCAGCGGTGGTTATCAATTTCTTCTTCACCTGAACCCCAGGACTGTTAAACAACGCCCTGATTTAACGGGAAAAGATGGGTTTAAGGTGGCAAAACAGTGCTACTAACCTCGCAGCTTTGCAACAAGTTACTAACAAGACCGCCAATGGTAATATTTTGAAAGATAAGGGACATAAAAAAGCCCCGCATTATGCGAGGCTTTATGTCTGAGATTGAAGTGCTAAGCGCTTCAGTCAGCAGCGGTTCGATCAGATAGCAGTTACGTTAACTGCAGCTGGGCCTTTCTGGCCGTCCTGAATTTCGAACTCAACGTTCTGGCCTTCAGCCAGAGTTTTGAAGCCGTTACCCTGGATTGCAGAGAAGTGTACGAACACGTCTTTGCTGCCGTCAGCAGGAGTAATGAAACCAAAACCTTTAGACTCGTTGAACCACTTAACTTGACCTTTAATCTTTGCCATTTTGCAAAATTCCTTAGAGTGTTTTCTTAGCCCGCAGGCATTAACTGAGATAAAACTGAGACATTACTGCATGAGGCACTAATATAAGGTTCGGCAGAGAAGCGGTATTCAACGACAACGTGTTTACTCAGGACTTCTTTACTGAAAATGCCACACATAAACAGAACTGTACCTCGTTTGACCCAAAACGTGTTATCACACACTATGTTTAATATGGCAAGCCATTTTTAAACATGTCTCGATCCGCCGCACAAATTCGAACAGTGCCTGTCAGGTTTTGCACAATTATGCGCATCACTTACAGACAGCTCTGCTGCGTAACAAAGACCCAGCGTTGCTTTCACAAGCGCTGTAATCTAAGACTTTTTTAACATAGCTCAATCATTACGAAGCGTCCAGCAAACGCGAAAAGAAATCTTACGTCCTGATTGAGTTAGAACAATTTGTGAAAACTTATGCTTAAATCATTGTAACGCGACCAAATTGTTTCAGAGAAAAAACACTGTTAATAACCCGCGCCGAACTGTATTAAAATGCACCAACTAATAAACAGTGTTATGCACCAAAATAATGAAATTTTTATGACTCTGCATCAAAAGAAGGCAAGCAAAACGTTTCGATAAAAATAAAACATTCCTGCACGCGTTTACATACAGAATATATGCACTACGTTATCGCTTCGCTTATAAGGATAAATACTCACCAACTTTCAGTACCCTGAAAGAATGATTAACTGGTGCTAAATTATCTAGCGCGTCAGTTAACTCCCGCACAGGTTCATCAAGGGCTTCATCTGCCAGTTCAAACACGCCCCAGTGAATGGGAAACGCCAGAGGACAACCCAGCTGCTGCCACAATGCCACCGCAGATTGCGGATCCATATGATGGACAGCCATGAACCATCGTGGGGCATAGGCACCTATTGGTAACGCGGCAGCATCGATATGGCCAAGGCGTTCAGGTATCAATAGCAGTTCAGGCGAATACCCCGTATCTCCGCTGAACCAGAAACGATGATGTCGACCTTCCATAACCCAGCCGCACCATAATGAGCGATTGCGGTTCCATGGCGTGCGCATACTCCAGTGCTGTGCCGGTACGGCGGTCAGCGTCATCCCCTGCCAGGTGAAGCTCTGCCACCAGTCGAGCTCAACCACGCGTTTTGCCCCCCGGCGGCGAAACCAGTCGGCCAGGCCCAGCGGAACAAAAAAACTGACCTCGGGGAAGCGCTTGAGAATACGGCGAATGGTCGCATCATCAAGATGATCGTAATGATTATGGGAGATGACGACCGCATCAAGCTGATTGAGTTGACAGACTGACAGCGCGGGAGGCGTTTTGCGCTGGGGTCCCAGGAAAGGGAGTGGAGAAGCGCGCTGTGAAAAAACCGAATCGGTAAGGATGATATTGCCGTCCAGCTGCAGCATTACGCTCGCGTGTCCCAGCCACCATACCCCATCTTCATGAGGTTGCGTAAGCTCAACCGGTTGCCACCACTGTTGGATAAAGTCTTCATAGCCCAGCGCGGGTGGCTTCGGTAAACCGGCCTCTTTACGCGCTTTGCGCCAACGGTCAAGATCGCCGGGTTGATGTCCGACAGGATCGGTATTACGAAAACCGTTCGGGGTGTGATGTTTCAGGGAGGGGTCATACCAGGGATTTTTCCAGACCACAGCCACCTCCCAGCATAAAAAGATTAACGCTCAGCCACCAGGCGGATAAAGTCGTCTTCGTCTTTGCTTTCTTCAGCGACCGCGTCTTTCGGCGCGTCTTTCTCTTCCGGTTCGTTAGCCTCACACAGACGGCGTAGCAGCGCATTCTGACGTTTTTGCTGATCGAGCAGCGCTTCCAGCAGTTCAATCTGCTCGTTAGTACGAGAGCTGGCGCGGTTCACAAAAAACCAAATGACCAGGCCCACAAGCAGAACAACCAAAGAAATCATCAGGGATGCCATATTCAGCAGCCCTGAATTCAGTAACTCACCCATTTCACCACCTCAATAAAAACGTCTATTTTACCACTGGCGCGAAGGAAGGAAATCACCTTGAGAAAAAATGCGTATTACCACGGAATAAACTTATTGATTGCGCAAACGCCGCTAAAAAACTGTACATCCTGATCGCACATCACATTGATCGTCTGCGTCCATAACACCACGCACGCTATCAGCACGATAATCAGAATTACCCAGCGTATTTTTTTCACTCCACACTCCGTCTAAAAACCTGATGTAACGAGGTTAACACGCTTATCTTAAACAAGGACTAACTGTACCGCCATCGCACTTTTTTCAGAATCCTGCACTTGTTTCATCGTGTAAACCGTTTACGCTAGCTTTATGATAACAACGACAAAAGAGGTTAATGATGCGCTTCATTATTCGAACAATTATTGCACTGGCTATCGTCTGGATTGGCCTTCTGCTCACGGGTTATGGCGTGCTTGTGGGAAGCACCGAAAACGCAGCCGGGTTAGGGATTCAATGTAAATATTTAACGGCACAGGGCGTGAGCACTGCGCAATATTTGCATACTGACAGCGGGATCGTTGGCTTGACCAACTGTCCGGTCCTGCGAAAGACATCCGTCGTGATTGATAATGGCTAATCAGCCGGTGACATGACTAATATAAAAAACGCCGCAGCAGATGCGGCGTTTTTTTATGCGAGCATAGATTAAAACGGGTAGTCGTGATAACCCATTTGTTCAGAAATCTTACGTGCGGCAGTGTGCAGAATAGCCACATACTCATGCAGGCGCTCTTCGGAGAAGCGTAAGGTTGGGAAGGAGATACTTAAGCCCGCGATTACTACGCCAAAGCGGTCAAACACCGGAACGCCGATGCAGCGCAGCCCCTCTTCCTGCTCTTCGTTATCTTCGCCATACCCCTGCTCGCGTACGCGATCGAGCACCGTTAACAGCGCGTTTGTGCTGGTAACGGTTCGCGAGGTACTTTGCTTGTATTCCACGCCTTCGAGGATCTGTTTCACTTCCTCACGATCGCGCCAGGCCAGCAGAACCTTACCAATCGCGGTGCTGTAGAGCGGGTTGCGACGACCAATGCGCGAGTACATGCGCAAATTGTACATGGAGTCGATTTTATGGATGTAAACAATGCTGTCTTCATCCAGCGCACCGAGATGGATGGTCTCTTTGGTCAGGCGAGAGATTTCACGCATCTGGATATCAGCGCTGCGGATCAGGTCAACATTTTGCAGCGCACGAGCGCCCAGCTCAAACAGCTTAAGCGTCAGAGAGTATTTTTCAGATTCGCCTTCCTGGGCAACGTAGCCCAGCGACTTCATGGTTTGTAAAAAGCGATATACGGTGCTTTTAGACATCATCACGCGCTGCGACAACTCTGTAATACCTATTTCACGCTCTTCCCCCAGCGCCTGTAAGATGCCAAACACCTTCAGCACGGAAGAAACAGAATCTGGCTGTTTATCCAAATCCGCAATAGCCATTTACCACCTCATAGAGAGTGTTTTATAAAAATCAGAACCGGTTTTTATTATAAGTTCCCGTCATGTCACCTGCAATCAATCCGCGTTTACTTCGTTACAAATCTGCGACATATCGCGGCTGTAACAATGCTAAAATAGTTATCCTGAGAATAATTTCACGCTGAGCTTTTTTAATCCTAATGGAAAAGACCCTTTCCGATGGCCTGCCTTTACCCCAGCGGTATGGCGCTATAGCGACCATCATTATCGGTATCTCAATGGCCGTCCTTGACGGCGCAATCGCGAACGTTGCTCTGCCAACCATCGCCAGCGACCTGCATGCCTCTCCCGCCAGTTCGATATGGATCGTTAACGCATATCAGATTGCGATTGTGGTTTCCCTGCTCTCGTTCTCTTTCCTGGGCGATATGTTCGGTTACCGTCGGGTGTATCAGTGCGGTCTGGTGGTTTTCACCTTCACGTCCTTGCTATGCGCCCTTTCAGATTCGCTGCATACCCTGACGCTTGCCCGCATCGCGCAGGGTTTTGGCGGCGCGGCGCTCATGAGCGTAAACACGGCGTTGATCCGCTTAATTTATCCCCAGCGTCATCTGGGGCGCGGCATGGGGATAAACTCGTTTATTGTCGCTGTCTCTTCCGCCGCCGGGCCAACTATTGCGGCGGCGATCCTTTCCGTTGCGTCATGGCAATGGCTGTTTGCTATTAACGTGCCGCTGGGCATTGTCGCTATATTCTTTGCCCTGCGCTTTCTTCCCGCTAACGGCCCT
Organism: Enterobacter sp. QK-SA4; assembly: GCF_056856775.1. NCBI lineage: Bacteria > Pseudomonadati > Pseudomonadota > Gammaproteobacteria > Enterobacterales > Enterobacteriaceae > Enterobacter > Enterobacter sp. QK-SA4. The sequence continues at coordinate 1,897,016 of NZ_JBXFXH010000007.1, read as the reverse complement.
AAAAGCACCATGCCGCGCTTTGATGTGGCGAGTGCGGTGATGAATGCCCTGACCTTTGGCCTGCTGATTACGGCGCTGAGCGGCTTTGCGCAGGGACAGTCTCTGATGCTTACCGGCGCGGAGCTCATTGCCCTGCTGGCGATCGGCTTCTTCTTTGTTCGCCGTCAGCTCACTCTCCCCGTGCCTTTACTGCCGGTCGATCTGCTGCGTATTCCCCTTTTTTCCCTCTCCATTTGCACGTCTGTCTGCTCGTTCTGCGCCCAAATGCTGGCTCTGGTATCTTTGCCCTTCTTTCTGCAGAGCGTGGTCGGCCGTTCAGAAGTGGAGACCGGCCTGCTGTTAACCCCCTGGCCGCTGGCGACCATGGTGATGGCGCCGCTGGCAGGTTACTTAATTGAACGCGTCCATGCCGGTTTACTGGGAGCATTGGGGCTTGCGGTGATGGCGACAGGCCTTTTCGCGCTGGCTCTGCTACCGTCATCGCCAACCGATCTGGACATCATCTGGCGCATGATCCTGTGCGGCGCTGGGTTTGGCCTGTTCCAGTCCCCTAACAATCACACCATCATCACTTCCGCGCCGCGCCATCGCAGCGGTGGTGCCAGCGGCATGCTGGGGACCGCGCGCCTTCTGGGACAAAGCAGCGGCGCAGCGCTGGTCGCCCTGATGTTTAACCTCGCCGGGCAAAACGGCAACCATGTTGCGCTTCTCACCGCGGGAGCCCTTGCCTCGCTCGCGGCGGTCGTCAGCGGACTGCGCGTGACCCAGCCCAGGGTTCAGGCATAAAAAAAGCCGGGCGGAGTGTTCTCCTGCCCGGCTTATTAGAGTTCTTAGCGTTACTTCAGATATTCCCCACTGCGCAGCGCTTCGATACGTTTATCCAGCGGCGGGTGAGACATAAACAGCTCGCTCAGCGATTTGGATTTACCGTTAATGCAGAAGGCCATCATGCTGTTCGCTTCCTGCGGCTCGTAGCTTGTTTTCAGACGCTGCAGCGCGGCAATCATCTTCTCACGACCAACCAGCTTCGCCGAGCCGGCATCCGCGTGGAATTCACGGTGGCGGGAGAACCACATGGTGATGATGCTGGCCAGAATACCGAATACCAGTTCCAGAACCATCGAAACGGCGAAGTAGATCAGCGGGTTGCCGTTGCTCTCTTCACCTTCATCACGGTTTCCGCCCATAAAACCTGCCGCGATCTGCGCCAGAATACGGGAGATGAAGATCACGAAGGTGTTCACCACGCCCTGAATCAGGGTCATGGTCACCATGTCACCGTTGGCGATATGGCTGATTTCGTGGGCAATAACCGCTTCGGCTTCGTCACGGCTCATGTTCTGCAGCAATCCGGTGCTGACGGCAACCAGTGACGCATCGCGACGGGCGCCCGTGGCGAAAGCGTTGATGTCCGGGGCATGGTAAATCGCCACCTGCGGCATGGCGATCCCGGCCTGACGGGATTGCTGAGCCACCGTGTTCATCAGCCACTGTTCCATATCGTTACGCGGCTGTTCAATAACCTCACCACCCACCGATTTCAGTGCCATCCACTTCGACATCAGCAGGGAGATGAACGAGCCACCAAAACCAAACAGCAGCGCCATAATCAACAGACCCTGAACGCTGCTCGACTGAATTCCTGTCAGGCTTAGCACGAGCCCGAAAACCACCATGACCGCCAGGTTGGTGAGCAGGAAGAGCGCGATTCGCATCATAATTTTCTTTTTACCTCAGTTTAACAAAACGCACTATGCGATTACCCACATCGTATGGGTATTGCGGCTATTTTCAAGCATCCGGCGGGCGTAAGTCACCAGAAAGACACAACTTTACACAATTGGAAATCTGACTGACGGAAGGATGCAGAACAAAAAGAAACAGGCACAATTTCTTGTGCCTGTTGGGAGGTTATTTTGCCGGAGCGGGCTGTACGGCTGGTTTCTCTTTTTCCTGATTCGCCAGGTCTAGAGCGATATGCACCGTCTCGTCCAGATACGGATCCGGCTCCTGGTAATCTTTTGGCAGATCGTCCAGTTTCTTGAGCAGAGGCTTGCCTTCGCGCTTGAAGCGATCGTTGATACGCGCCAGGCGGGTTGCATCATCCTCGTTGTTCTCTTTCTCACGCTGCGCATAGTTCAGAGAAACGATATTCCGCTTATCTTTCAGGGCATTGAATCGTGCAATGTCCTTCATGATGTACTGGAACTCCGGATCTTTCGCGATGCGGTCGTTATGCGCTTTCAGCAGTTCTGGGCCAAATTGCGTCATATCACCCGCTTTCACGTAGGTCGCGGCATTGATGCTGTCCCACGGCAAAGCGTTATCTTCAAACTTCTCGCCGGTTTCCGTCTCTTCCGTGCCTGTCGGCATCATGATGTCCGGCGTTACGCCCTTACGCTGCGTACTGCCGCCGTTCACGCGGTAGAATTTCTGAATGGTGTACTGAACCGAGCCCAGCGCAGGCCATTCCGGACGCAGCATCTGATCGTAAATACGATTCAGAGAGCGATACTGCTGAACGGTACCTTTCCCGAAGGTTGGCTCACCGACGATCAGCGCGCGGCCATAGTCCTGCATTGCAGCGGCAAAGATTTCAGACGCCGAAGCACTGAAACGGTCAACCAGGACCACCAGCGGGCCTTTGTAGTAGACCACACCGTCGTTGTCGGCATCTTCACGCACTTTACCGTTGTTATCGCGCACCTGAACCACCGGGCCAGATGGAATGAACAGACCGGAGAGTGAAACCGCTTCTGTCAGCGCCCCGCCGCCGTTACTGCGCAGGTCGATGATAATGCTGCTGACGTTCTGCTTCTCAAGCTTCTGCAGCTGAACTTTCACATCGTCAGTCAGCCCTACGTAGAAGCCAGGAATATCCAGGACACCGACCTTCTCTTTACCCACGGTTTTCACCGACATTTTCACCGCGCGGTCTTCCAGACGGATACGCTCGCGGGTCAGGGTAACGATACGGGTTTTAGTGCCTTTACCGGCAGGCAGAATTTCCAGACGAACCTTGCTGCCTTTCGGACCTTTGATCAGCGCAACCACGTCATCGAGACGCCAGCCGATCACGTCGACCATGTTCTGGCCTGTTTGTCCTACACCCACAATGCGATCGCCTACGCTAATCGCTTTGCTTTTGGACGCCGGGCCACCCGCGACCATGGAATTGATCACCGTGTAATCATCGTCCATCTGCAGCACCGCGCCGATACCTTCCAGAGACAGGCTCATCTCGGTATTGAACTGTTCGGTGTTGCGTGGAGAGAGATAGTTGGTGTGCGGATCAATTTCGTGCGCAAAGGCGGTCATCGCGAGTGAGAAAACATCCTCACTGTTGGTCTGCGCCAGACGACGAATGGCAAATTTGTAACGACGCGTCAGCGTGTCACGGATCTCTTTTTCGTCTTTGCCGGTCAGCTTAAGGCTCAGTTCGTCGTATTTAACTTTACCGTCCCACAGCGCATTCAACTCGGCTTCATCTTTCGGCCAGGGTGCTTTACTGCGATCCAGGTTAAAGGTGTCAGTGCCGGTGAAGTCCATCGGACGTTCCAGCACTTTCAGCGCGTACTGATAGCGTTCAAAGCGGCGCTTTTGCGACAGGTTGTAGAGATCGTAAAACAGATCCAGCTTGCCTGAACGCAACTCATCACCCACCTCGGATTTGCGCTTAGCGAACTGCTCGACATCGCTGGCGAGCAAAACGTTATGGCTGTAATCCAGCAAGTTCAGATAGCGGTCAAAGATTTTGGCCGAAAAGGCCTGATCGAGATCGAACTGACGATAGTGCGAGCGGGTAAAACGTGAGGTCACGCGCTCGCTCACCGTCGCATGTTGCGTCTCTTCCTTGAGTACCGGAATTTGATCAACACGCGTGATATCGTCCACTGCAAAAGCGTGACCTGTTATGGCAAACAGGCCCACCAGCGCGGTGAGCTTAAAAAAAGTGTTCATGCCAGGCTTGGCCTCCGTTTCAGAACAACAAGTGTTCTGCGCGTACAATCATTGACATACCAGAAGTCAGCTGTACACGAACGCCATCTTTGGTGATTTCCAGTACGGTGGCGTCCATAGCATTGTTACCCGCTTTTACCTTCAGTGCCTGACCTACGCTCAGGGCGTTAATGTCAGAAACCGGCGTATGGCGCGGCTCTTCACGAGGGGCACGCGGGGCTTTTGCTGCTGGTTTGTCTGCACGCGGTTTGCGATCGTTATTATCGTGACGGCGCGGCGCAGGGCGTGGTTTACGCTCACGACGAGGCGCTTCTTCCTGGCCGTTTGCCGCTGCGGCTTCGCGTTTTTTCGCCTGCTGTTCTGCACGTTGTGCCTGAACGCGTGCTTTGGCTTCTTCAAGCTGCTTGCGCGCGTGCTCAACGTGCTGCTCGTCCAGCTCACCGCAAGGGTTGCCGTCGAGGTCCACGCGGGTCGCGCCTGGTTTGATACCGTACAGGTAACGCCAGCTCGAAGTATAAAGACGTAAGGCGGAACGCAGCTGAGTTTTGCTGAGGTTCATTTCCCCTTCAACACGCGCCACCAGATCCTGAAAAATACCGACTTTCAGGGGACGAGCTTCACCTTCCGCGCTGAAGCACTGCGGGAAACGCTCGGCCAGAAATGCGATAACTTCTTTACTGCTATTCAACTTAGGTTGATTTTCCATGAAATTTCCTGATTACAACGGACGTTGCCAACAAGCGCAGGCATGAACAGGCGTCATTATAATGACGCTATCAGTAAATGCTACGTTATCCGTTGATTATCCTGCGACGCTCGCAAAGAATTTTTGATAATCGGTTGCAGCGAGTACGTTTTCCAGATTCGCCACCAGCTCGCGTAGCCCCTGTTCGTCCTCGGTTGTAAAGCGACTGAAGACCGTACTGTCGATATCCAGAACGCCAATAATCTGATTTTTTACCACCAGCGGCAGAACGATTTCAGAATTACTGGCAGCATCACAGGCAATATGCCCGTCAAACGCATGAACATCTTCCACACGCTGGACCTGATTTTCGGCCACCGCCGTGCCGCATACGCCACGCCCTACCGGAATACGCACGCAGGCCAGTTTGCCCTGGAACGGGCCGAGCACCAGCGTTTCACCTTCCAGGAGGTAAAAGCCGGCCCAGTTCACGTCAGAGAGACGTTCAAACAGCAATGCGCTAGTATTTGCCAGAGTAGCTAAGAAGCTGGTCTCACCCGCCATCAATGCCTTAAAATCGCGGTTCAGATCCGCGTAGAATTCTGTTTTGTTCATTATTCAATCACTTAGTTGTCTTACAAATTTACCGCATAGCCTATTAAAATAAGCATTAAATGCGCTCATGCTCAAGATGAATCCGTTCATGAGTTATTATAACTTTCAACAATACTTATTTGTGCGCAGCTGATGGCCTTAAAAACAACCAAAATTACGCCGACAAGAAAGATAACTGTCCATACGGTAAGCGAAGCTTTGCCACGTGCACATTATCAGCGTTGCCCCCAGTGCGATACGCTTTTTATGTTGCCGAAGATGAAATCGCACCAAAGTGCCTTTTGTCCCCGCTGCGACGCCAAAATTCGCGATGGCCGCGACTGGTCGCTCACCCGCCTCGCCGCCATGGCCGTCACCATGCTGCTACTGATGCCCTTCGCCTGGAGCGAACCGCTGCTGAAACTCTACCTGCTTGGCGTGCGCATTGACGCCAACGTGCTGCAGGGTATCTGGCAGATGACCCGTCAGGGGGATCCCATCACCGCTGCCATGGTGCTGTTCTGCACCGTTGGCGCGCCGCTGGTGCTGGTCGCCGCCATTGCCTATCTGTGGTTTGGCAATATTCTCGGTATGAACCTTCGCCCGGTGCTGCTGATGCTGGATAAGCTCAAAGAGTGGGTGATGCTGGATATTTATCTGGTGGGCGTGGGCGTTGCGTCGATAAAGGTACAGGACTACGCCTTTTTGCAGCCCGGCATCGGACTCTTTGCTTTCATCAGCCTGGTATTGCTGAGCATACTGACGCTTATCCACCTGAACGTTGAACAGCTCTGGGAGCGATTTTACCCTCAGCGCCCCGCCACGCGTCCTGATGAAAATCTGCGCGTCTGTCTGGGATGTCACTATACCGGCTTGCCCGACGCGCGTGGTCGCTGCCCGCGGTGCCACATTCCGTTGAGGCTGCGGCGCAACAACAGCCTGCAAAAATGCTGGGCCGCGCTGATCGCTTCCCTGGTGTTTCTGATCCCAGCCAACATGCTGCCGATTTCCATCATTTACGTGAATGGCGGGCGTCAGGAGGATACTATCCTCTCCGGGATTATCTCCCTTGCGCACAGCAACGTCGGGGTGGCGGCGATCGTCTTTATTGCCAGTATCCTGGTTCCCTTTACCAAAGTGGTGGTGATGTTTACCCTGCTCATCAGCATTCACTTTAAATGTGAACAAGGCTTACGGACCCGCATTCTGCTGCTGCGGTTCGTCACCTGGATTGGCCGCTGGTCAATGTTAGATCTGTTCGTGATATCGCTGATGATGTCGCTCATCAATCGCGACCAGCTACTTGCTTTTACAATGGGACCCGCGGCTTTTTATTTCGGCTCTGCGGTGATATTGACTATTCTTGCTGTGGAATGGCTGGATAGCCGCTTACTTTGGGATGCACATGAGTCAGGAAACCCCCGCTTCGCCGACTGAAGCGAGAATTAAAACAAAACGCCGCATTTCGCCATTCTGGTTGCTGCCCGTCATCGCCCTGATGATTGCTGGCTGGCTTATCTGGACGAGCTATGAAGATCGCGGGAGTACCGTCACCATTGATTTCCAGACCGCCGACGGCATCGTCGCCGGGCGAACGCCCGTTCGCTTCCAGGGGGTTGAAGTGGGTACGGTTCAGGATATCTCCCTTGGAAAAGGGCTGAACAAGATTCAGGTGCGGGTCAGTATTAAATCTGACATGCAGGATGCCCTGCGCAGCGAAACGCAGTTCTGGCTGGTGACGCCAAAAGCGTCTCTGGCCGGCGTGTCAGGGCTGGATGCGCTCGTGGGCGGTAACTATATTGGCATGATGCCGGGTAAAGGTGAGCCGCAGGATCACTTTGTTGCCCTGGATACACAGCCCAAGTACCGCCTCAACAACGGCGATTTAATGATCCATCTGCAGGCGCCGGATCTCGGTTCTCTGAACAGCGGTTCGCTGGTCTATTTCCGCAAAATCCCGGTTGGCCGCGTGTACGATTACGCGATCAACCCGAATAAACAGGGCGTCACCATAGACGTGCTGATCGAGCGTCGTTTCACCAATCTGGTGAAAAAAGGCAGCCGCTTCTGGAACGTCTCCGGCGTGGATGCGGACGTCAGCCTGAGCGGTGCGAAAGTGAAGCTGGAAAGTCTGGCCGCGCTGGTGAATGGTGCCATTGCCTTTGACTCCCCGGAAAACTCAAGCCCCGCCACCGCGGATGACTCATTTGGATTGTACGCTGACCTGGCGCACAGCCAGCGCGGCGTGCTCGTTAAACTCGCCCTGCCCGATGCTAAGGGGCTAAAAGCGGGTTCGACGCCGCTGATGTATCAGGGGTTGCAGGTTGGTCAGCTCACCAAAATGACGCTCAACCCGGGCGGCTCGGTCACCGGCGAAATGACTGTCGACCCGAGCGTGGTCGATCTCCTGCGCGAGAAAACGCGTATCGAAATGCGCAGTCCAAAGCTCTCTCTGAACGATGCCAGCCTCAGCACGCTGTTGACCGGCAATACGTTTGAGCTCATCCCCGGCGAAGGTGAACCCAGCAATAGCTTCGTGATTGCCCCGGCGGATAAATCCCTGCTGCAAAAGCCGGGCGTAGTGACCGTCACCCTGAATGCGCCAGAAAGTTACGGAATCGAAGCCGGTCAGCCGTTAATTTTACACGGCGTGCAGGTCGGTCAGGTGCTGGAGCGTAAGCTCTCCGCGAATGGCGTGACCTTCTCGGTCGCCATCGATCCGCAGTACAGCGACCTGGTGCACGGTGACAGCAAATTCGTGGTGAACAGTCGCGTCGATGTGAAGGTGGGACTGGACGGCGTGGAGTTCCTCGGCGCCAGCGCCAGCGAATGGGTTAACGGCGGCATCCGCATTCTGCCCGGCGATAAAGGCCCCGTTCGCGACAGCTATCCGCTGTATGCCAACCTGGAGAAAGCGGTTGAAAACAGCCTGAGCGATCTCCCTACCACCACGCTGACGCTAAGCGCCGAGACGCTGCCGGACGTACAGGCGGGCTCCGTGGTGCTCTACCGCAAGTTTGAGGTCGGGGAAGTTATCACCGTTCGCCCGCGTGCGGATGCGTTTGATATCGAACTGCATATCAAGCCGGAGTACCGCAAGCTGCTGACGCCAAACAGCGTCTTCTGGGCCGAAGGCGGCGCGAAAGTTCAGCTTAACGGTAACGGGCTGACCGTGCAGGCCTCCCCGCTCTCACGCGCGCTGCGCGGAGCGATTAGCTTCGATAATCTCAGCGGCGCGGGCGCGAATCTGCGCAAAGGCGATAAGCGTATTCTCTTCCCGTCCGAAACCGCCGCACGCGCCGTGGGTGGACAGATTACCCTGCACGCGTTCGATGCCGGCAAGCTGGCGGAAGGCATGCCAATTCGCTATCTCGGCATTGATATCGGGCAGATCCAGAAGCTGACGCTGATTACCTCGCGCAACGAGGTGCAGGCCACCGCCGTGCTGTACCCGGAATATGTGCAGACCTTCGCCCGCACGGGTTCGCGCTTCTCGGTGGTCACGCCGCAGATCTCGGCCGCGGGCGTTGAGCATCTCGACACCATCCTGCAGCCGTACATCAACGTTGAGCCGGGCCAGGGCAATGCCCGTCGTGATTTCGAGCTGCAGGAAGCCACGATCACCGACTCGCGCTACCTTGGCGGCCTGAGCATCGTGGTGGAAGTACCGGAAGCGGGCTCGCTGAGCATCGGCACCCCGGTACTGTTCCGCGGCATTGAAGTGGGTACGGTCACGGGCCTGACGCTCGGTACGCTCTCCGACCGCGTAATGGTGGCGTTACGCATCAGCGAGCGTTACCAGCACCTGGTCCGTAATAACTCGGTATTTTGGCTGGCGTCCGGCTATTCGCTGGACTTTGGCCTGACGGGAGGCGTGGTGAAAACCGGCACCTTCAACCAGTTCATTCGCGGCGGTATCGCGTTTGCCACGCCGCCGGGCACGCCGCTGGCGCCAAAAGCGCAGCCGGGTAAACACTTCCTGCTGCTCGAAAGCGAACCGAAAGAGTGGCGTGAATGGGGAACCGCCCTGCCGCGTTAATCTGACAGGCTCCGGTGTCAACGCACCGGAGCCTTTATGTTACACTGCGCACCTGAACTTTTCCCTGTGGTGTGCCCGTGGCTCAAAACTCCGTATTTCTTCCTGAACAATTCCTGGCGCAGATGCGCGAGGTGCTTCCCTCTCACCTGTCGTTAGACGATTTTATCGCCGCCTGCCAGCGTCCGTTACGCCGAAGTATTCGCGTCAACACGCTGAAAATCAGCGTCGAGGATTTTCTGGCGCTGGTCTCGCCGTACGGCTGGCAGCTTACGCCGGTCCCGTGGTGCGCCGAGGGTTTCTGGATCGAACGCGATGACGAAGCCTCGCTGCCGCTGGGCAGTACCGCTGAACATCTGAGCGGTCTGTTCTATATTCAGGAAGCCAGCTCGATGCTGCCGGTGGCCGCCCTGTTCGCCGATGGCAATGCGCCTGAACGCGTGATGGATGTTGCCGCAGCGCCCGGCTCAAAAACCACGCAAATTGCCGCCCGGATGGGTAACCACGGGGCGATACTCGCCAACGAGTTTTCCGCCAGCCGCGTGAAGGTGCTGCATGCCAACATCAGCCGCTGCGGTATTCATAATGTTGCCCTGACGCACTTTGACGGACGCGTGTTTGGCGCCGCCTTACCGGAAGCCTTCGATGCCATTCTGCTGGACGCCCCCTGCTCCGGCGAAGGAGTGGTGCGTAAAGATCCCGATGCGTTAAAAAACTGGTCCGTGGAAAGCAACCTTGAGATCGCCGCCACGCAGCGCGAGCTGATCGAGAGCGCATTTCACGCGTTGCGCCCCGGCGGCACGCTGGTCTATTCAACTTGCACCTTAAACCGCGATGAAAACGAAGACGTCTGCCTGTGGCTGAAAGCGAACTACCCGGATGCCGTGGAGTTTCTGCCGCTTAACGATCTGTTCGCCTCGGCACAGGAGGCGGTCACGCCGGAGGGTTTCCTCCACGTGTTCCCGCAGATTTACGACTGCGAAGGGTTCTTTGTGGCGCGTCTGCGTAAAACGCAGGCGGTTGCTCCCCTGCCCGCGCCTAAATTTAAGGTCGGCAACTTCCCGTTTGCTCCCCTTAAAGGTCGCGATGCAGCACAGCTTGAAGCCGCCGCCAAAAAGGTTGGGCTGGTCTGGGATGAGAGTCTGCACCCCTGGATGCGTGATAAAGAGATATGGCTGTTCCCGGCACAGATCGAGCCGCTCATCGGAAAGGTCCGTTTTTCGCGAATCGGGATCCGCCTGGCGGAAGTGCATAACAAAGGCTATCGCTGGCAGCATGAGGCCGTTATCGCCCTTGCCGGATGCGGGAATACCTTTGCCCTGACGCATCAGGAAGCCGAAGAGTGGTACCGTGGCCGCGATGTCTATCCGGACAGCACGCCGTCAGGCGATGAAGTGATCGTAACGTATCAGGGATATCCGCTGGGGCTGGCAAAAAAAGTCGGCTCAAGGCTGAAAAACAGCTATCCGCGCGAGCTGGTTCGGGATGGCCGTCTGTTTACCGGTAACGATCGCACAGCCTGAAAAAAAGCGCATTTTTTTACTGGCGATTTTGCTCTCCTTGTCTACGATCAAAAATGGGTGATCGCACTGGTCATACCAGATTTTGACAACCGACCCGGAGAGCACTATGACGAAAACCAGCGTGCGTATTGGCGCTTTTGAGATCGACGACGCAGAGCTGCGCGGCGAAGCACAAGGCGATCGAACGTTAAGTATTCCCTGCAAATCCGACCCGGATTTGTGCATGCAGCTCGATGCATGGGATGCAGACACCAGCGTCCCGGCAATACTTGATGGCGAACATTCTGTCCTTTACCGTGAGCATTACGATAGTAAAACCGATGCCTGGGTCATGCGTCTTGCCTGACCTAAAGAGAACCCGCCCGAAGGCGGGTTATTTATTACTGCAGCTGCGCCAGCGTGAAGTAACCGTCGAACACAGCCCCCGTATCAATGTAGTGAAGATTATTAAAATCGTATCTTCTGTCGAGGGGCGTATGCCCAAACCAGAAATGATCCGCGCCGCTGATGCCCTCTCCTTTGCCCACCATAAATCCCATCAGCCTGTCGCGGTTCCATAAGACGCGCTGGGCGCTAACCGGTTTTTGCCAACAGTATTCCGCGGCCGGATAATCCGCATGGGCAATCACATTCAGACCGTTCGCACAGGTTATCTCGATGATATGCGGTAAATCGCGACAGGCGTCGAGCAACGACAGGGCAAGCTGTTGCTGGTCGCGTTCAAGATGCGAAAACCATATTCCACCATTCATCGTCCAGAGAGAAAAATCGTTATTATCCAGACTGTCAAGAGCCATTTGCTCATGGTTTCCACGCACGGCACGAAACCATTTTTCATGAATTAACTGCAGGCATTTAACGCTATCAGGGCCACGATCGATCACATCCCCGACTGAAATAAGTAAATCCTCATATGGGTTAAAATGACGGCGTTTAAGCTCATCCATAAGCCACTGGTAACAACCGTGTATATCGCTGACAACCCAGACGTGACGCCACATCCCACCTTCAATTCGCTGATACATAGGACCTCCTTTAAACAGTATAGCCGCCGCAGAAAAGGCAACAGACAGGCGCGGTCATCACGAAGTCAAACAAACGGTAAACCAAACAGAAATAAAGATCCTCGCGCTATTAATCCCTTTTTATTGGCTCTTTAGAATAAGGGTATAAAAAAAGAGGGTCTTCACGTGTCTAATACGCACCTGCATAACGATGTTTTTTATCCGCATCGCACAAATATTATTTCCGAGCTGGTGAACGGCAAACGCGTGCCGGGTCCGATCTGGCGCAAACGCGAATATCGTCTGAAGTTCCTTTTACGCTCGCTTCTGTTCTGGTCCTCCACCCATCGCATGCTGGACGCCCTTTCGGGTCGCGACGATTTCGACAGGCTGCTGGCCTCTCAAATTACGTTGCCCAGCAAGACCCACCGACAATATCTGATGCGCGGCCTGACGGCTAACGATCGCGCCGACGCTATCGTCAACCATTACTACTGGATTGATAGCCTGAAAGAGAACGGCCTCGCTCAGGCCCTGACGAGCCAGCAGGAGCAAACCGTTGTGCAGTTCGATGCTAAAGACGGCGTAACCTATACGGTCAATGCTTCCTCTGCGGGAAAAGCCGAGCGCGAAGGAGAAAGCACGCTGTGGCTACACGACAACGAGGATACGCTGCTGGCCAGCCTGACCTTTAGCGTCGCGCGCAGCAACGGTCAACAAGTCATGGTCATTGGCGGGCTTCAGGGGCCCCGTCGCTGCGTATCGCGAGACGTCATTAAACAGGCCACCCGCGCCTGTCACGGCCTGTTCCCTAAGCGCGTGTTGATGGAAGTTCTTTTTCAGCTGGCTGCGCAGTCATCTGTCCGGGCGATTTTTGCCGTCAGCGACGAGGGGCACGTTTTCCGCGCGTTGCGATATCGCCTGAGCAAAGGCCGCCATTTCCACGCCAGCTATGATGAATTTTGGGCATCTCTGGACGGTAAAAAGCTTTCGGCCTTCTGCTGGCAGCTGCCGCTGCAAATGGAGCGTAAATCTCTTGAAGAGATTGCCAGTAAAAAACGTGCCGAATACCGCCGTCGCTTTGAGCTGCTTGATGAAATAGAGGCATCCGTTAAGTCCCGCTTTTAACGATGGCTCTTGCTTTATCCGACTGCACACGAAAATTTAACAAAACAGACAAAAAGGGCTGGACTTCGGCATGCTGTGTTGTGTTATGTTTTAGCAGGACGTACAGGATGTACGCACTGTATGAGAAAGATTGCGTTGGGATTACGCGTTTACTTTCATACAGATAAAAAGAGACCGAATACGATTCCTGTATTCGGTCCAGGGAAATGGCTCTTGGGAGAGAGCCGTGCGCTAAAAGTTGGCATTAATGCAGGCTAAGTCGCCTTGCCTTTTAAGAATAGATGACGACGCCAGGTTTTCCAGTCCACAGCTAAAGCGGTCGGAAAAAAAGCGCCAGAGCATCATTAAATGTGAAAAACCGCAGTGCTTTCGCAAGCATCTGCGGTTTTTTATTGGAAACCCGAACGTTAGCAGAGCTTGTCGGCGCGCTCGATAAACGGTGCCAGACTCATTTTTTGTCCCGGATGCGACGGGTCATCGATTTGAATAATGCTAATCGGCTGGCCGCTGCTCTTGCCGCTGGCTACCTGCTGCTCTGCGGTATCATTCAGGGGGTATTGCACCAGCGTGCTCGGATTGATGACATACAGCGCATGGCCTGGACGGCAGGTCAGCATCACTTCTTCGCGATTGAACGCCCATTTGTCCTTACCCACTTCGAAACGGCTCACGGTGATGACCTGCGGTGCGGCAAACGCGCTCCCTGTACAGGCCAGCAATATGAGAGAAAGTACTGTCTTTTTCATATGATATTTAACCTTGTCAGAAGGTTTCCCAGGTGGCGAACAGACTGACCGTTGCCAGCACCAGCGCTCCCAGCACCACTTCTGCCTGTGTCATCCTGATAAAAATCTGTTGTGCTCGTCCGCTCTCCGGACGAAACCGTGGCACCAGAAAATACCGATTTGCCAGCGCAATTACCACCATCAATGCCACCAGCGCACATTTGAACAACAAAAACTGCACGTAGCCAGCCTGCCAGGGAATATCGAGGCCCAGTATCATGAGTGCATTTATTACCCCGGAGAGCAGCACGCCCGCAACGGCGTAATGCCCCACGCGCGAGAAGCGCATCATGGTAAAGATGGCGGCATTCTGCCAGCGCCCTTTCGCCAGTCGCATGCAGAACAGCAGGGGCAGTAATCCGCCAAGCCAGGTGGCGGCACAGACCAGGTGAAAAGCATAATTAAGACGCTGCAGCGCCCCCATCGGACCGTCGTTCATCGCCGCGTGACCTACCCCAGCCAGCAGGATAAGCTGGCCCATTGCGAGCAGCAGCAGACGCGAACCTCTCAGCGGCGCGAGCCATGCGGCACTGACAGTTATCGCAGCGAGGATCATTTGCCACAGCCAGACGCCGCCAAACCGGGTTCCCATCACGCTGAACCAGACCTGTGGCGCAAACACATCTCCCCAGCCGTTGCCCATCAATCCACCCTGCAGCATAAACATCAGGACCGCAGCCGCCAGGCTCACTAGGGCCGCCACTTTCTGCTGCGACTGAAAACGCCGGGACAGCAGACGGTGGAGAGAGGAAGGCGCAAACCAGACGCTATAAAGCGCATTGCCAAACACCAGCATCAGCGCCCCGAAATGGATAAAGCGTAACCCGACATAACACAGCGCCAGCATGCTATTTCACGCTAAAGTGATAGCTGCCTTTGGTTTTATGGCCGTCTACGGAGACCACGTGCCAGTCCACCTGGTAAGTTCCCGCTGCCAGCGTTTGTTCCAGCGGCACGGTAAGCTGAGCTTTGTTCTTTTCGTCGCGCGTAACGGTTCCCGTTTTGATGACCTGATTTTGCGCATCCGTTACCACCACACCGCTAAAACCAGGTTCGATACCTTCCGAAAAATTCAGCGTAAGTGCCTGAGGTGCGGTCACCACGCTGTCTGCTGCCGGGACCTGCTGGTTAAGATGCGCATGTGCAAGCACGGAGGGCGTCATCATTGTCGAGGCCACAAAAACCAGTGCGCATACTGCGCGGGAAGCGGAGAAACCCATCCAATCATTCCTTTTTGTTATGTCTGTATGCTAAAGAATAACGCTGTATAATAAACGAGTCGAGGATCATCCTGCCTCCGCTTGTCATCATCGTGCAATCGCGGTAACGTTGCCGCCGCATAAAAAGGAGAAGGTAATGAAGATCAATCTGGCCGCCCTTCCGCAGGACGAGATGGATAAAGTGAATGTCGATCTCGCTGCCGCTGGCGTCGCGTTCAAAGAGCGTTACAACATGCCCATCGTGGCTGAAGTCGTGGAACGGGAACAGCCCGCCCATCTGCGCGACTGGTTCCGCGAAAGACTCATCGCCCACCGTCTTGCCTCGGTCAATCTCTCCCGTTTACCGTACGAGCCTAAAGTTAAATAAGCTTAACGAGTCGTTACACTTCCTTACGCGTAATCTGGCAGGATAAGAAAACCCTGATAAATATGGGTCTATTCTTAAATCTCTGCGACTCAGTGTATAAGGAAGTCACGATGTCACATTGGAATATAGCGGCAGCCCAGTATGGCGGGCTGCATCAGACCGTAGATGACCATGTTACGCACCACCTGCGCTTCATCGCCGAAGCAGCGCGGCAGCGGTGCGAGCTGCTGGTTTTCCCTGAACTCTCATTAACGGGCTCTGGCGCGCCGACGTTACCTCCTCCGCCCGATGACGCGCAGCTGGAGCCGCTGCTCAACGCGGCACATCTACACCAGATTACCGTTATTGCCGGGCTCCCCCTGGAACAGAATGGCCAGCGCCAGAAAGGCCTTGTGCTGTTTTCGCCCGCTCGCCATCGCATTTTGCGCTATCCTCAAGGGCGCGGAGCGAGCCTGGTGCCGGGGGATAGACACCTTAGCATCCTTGATGCACATCCCGATTCGCCCAATCTCGATCCCCGGGCAACGCTTGTTACCAGCTGCCAGTCGGTGGGGGATAATCGCTGGCGGCAGTCCATCAGTAACCTGCAGCGCTTCGCGCATAAATATGCCATTGCGGTGCTGATGGCGAACGCCTGCGGCGGCAGCGCGCTGTGGGATGAAAAAGGCCAGCTGGTCGTGCGCGCGGATAAGGGCGAGCTTCTGGTGACCGGCACGCTCGGCGGAGAGGGTTGGCAAGGCGATATCATTCCTTTAGGCTAGGCGTTTTAAGCTCAGGAGTTTTCAATGCTGCGCGTCATCGATACCGAAACTTGCGATCTTCAGGGCGGAATAGTGGAAGTGGCCTCTGTCGACGTGGTTGATGGTAAAATCGTCAACCCCATGAGCCATCTGGTGCGTCCCGATCGCCCCATCAGCCCCCAGGCGATGGCTATCCATCGCATTACCGAATCGATGGTGGCGGATAAGCCGTGGATCGAAGAGATCATCCCTCACTACTACGGTAGCCCGTGGTACGTCGCGCATAACGCCAGCTTTGACCGCCGGGTGTTGCCTGAAATGCCGGGGGAATGGATTTGCACCATGAAGCTGGCGCGTCGTCTGTGGCCGGGGATTAAATACAGCAATATGGCGCTGTACAAGTCACGCAAGCTCAGCGTTCGTACCCCTGAGGGGCTTCACCATCACCGCGCCCTGTATGACTGCTATATCACCGCCGCGCTGCTGATTGATATTATGAATATTTCTGGCTGGACGCCGGATGACATGGCGACGATCACCGGACGTCCCGCGCTGCTGACCACGTTTACCTTTGGTAAATATCGCGGGAAGCCGGTGTCCGAGGTGGCGGATAAAGACCCGGGCTATTTGCGCTGGCTGTATAACAACCTCGACAGAATGAGCCCGGAACTGCGCTTAACGCTGAAACATTATCTGGGCGACGCTTAACGCTCCGCACGGCCTGGCAGCGTTTCCTGCGCCAGGCCTATTAAAAAGGCATATTCCAGGGCAACGCCTTCGTACGATTTAAATCGCCCTGATTTCCCTCCGTGTCCGGAATCCATATCGGTACACAGCAGCAGCAGATTGTCATCGGTTTTCAGCTCCCGCAGCTTTGCCACCCATTTTGCCGGCTCCCAGTACTGCACCTGAGAATCATGCAAACCGGTGGTGACCAGCATGTGCGGGTAGGCTTTCGCCTCAACGTTATCGTACGGGCTGTACTCTTTCATATAGCGGTAGTACATCTCATCCTGCGGATTCCCCCACTCCTCAAACTCCCCGGTGGTAAGAGGAATGGATTCATCGAGCATGGTCGTGACCACATCGACAAACGGTACCTGTGCGACAATCCCCTTAAAACGGTCGGGACGCTGGTTGATCGCCGCCCCCATTAGCATGCCGCCCGCGCTGCCCCCCATCCCAAAGCAGAGCTGCGGAGCGCCGTAGCCCTGCTCAATCAGCGCATCGCAGACGTCGAGGTAGTCATTGAAGGTGTTTTTCTTTTTCAGGAATTTCCCGTCTTCATACCAGTTCTGGCCCAGCTCACCGCCGCCGCGAATATGGGCGATGGCGAAAACAAAGCCGCGATCGAGCAGGCTTAACCGGCTGCTGCTGAAATCGGCATCCATGCTTGAGCCATACGAGCCGTAGCCGTACACCAGGATCGGGTTTTTGCCTTTCTGGAAATGGCCTTTGTGATAGACCAGCGAGACCGGCACCTCCACACCATCACGGGCGGTGACCCACAGATGCTCGCTGCGGTAGTTTTCGGACTCAAAACCTTTTACCTCGGTCTGTTTAATCACCTGGCGCTGCCCGGTATCCATATCCAGCTCAAACAGGGTGTCCGGCGTGGTCATGGAGGAGTAGCCGTAGCGCAACCGCGACGATTCGGGTTCAGGGTTGAACCCAATCCACGTCACGTAGGCCGGGTCATCAAACGCAATCCCCACCACTTCCCGGGTTTTACGGTTGATTTGCCGGATACTGGTCAGCCCGCGCTGACGCTCTTCCACCACCAGCCAGTCGGTAAACAGGGTGAACCCTTCCAGCATCACCTGATCCCGCGCGGGGATAAGCACCTCCCACTTGCGCTCATCGCGCACTTTGGTTTTATAGAGACCAAAGTTTTTGCCCTCGCGATTGGAGCGCAGATAAAAGCTGTGCTGGAAGTGATCCAGGCTGTACTCGTGATCCTTACGGCGCGGCAGGAAACAGAGCGGCTGGGCATCGGGCAGTTCGGCATCCAGCAGCAGAACTTCCGACGTCGTCGCGCTGGCAAGGAAGATAATCACATAGTGGCGTGAGGAGGTTTTATGCAGGCTGACATAGAACGTTTCGTCTTTCTCTTCATAAACCAGCTCGTCGTCAGCGGAGTCTGTTCCCACGGTATGTCGCCACACCTGGTAAGGCAGCAGCGTCGACGCGTGCTTTTTGACGTAGTAGACCGTCTCGGAATCATTCGCCCAGACAAAATCCGGGGAGACATTTTCCAGCATTTCCGGATACCAGTTGCCGGTCTCCAGATTGCGAAACCGCAGGCCGTACTGGCGGCGGGAGAGATAATCCTCCGCCAGCGCCATCACCGCGTTGTCAGGGGAAATGGACATGCCGCCCAGGGTATAAAACTCGCTATGGGCGGCCCGCTGGTTGGCATCGAGCAGAATATCCCACTCATCCCATTCGGCGCTTAACACCGACTGACGCTGGTAGATGGGATACTCATTGCCGGGCTCGTAAATATGGCGATAGCGATAGCCGTTTTTGGTCCAGGGCGCGGAGATATCGCGCTGGGGAATACGCTGCACCATTTCTTTCAGCAGCTGGTCCTGAAGCGTCTGCTGGCTGGACATGACCTTGCGGCCATAGTCGTTTTCCTCGTGCAGGTAGTCGAGTACCTCTGGCCGGGAGCGAGAATCGTCCCGCAGCCAGTAATAGTTGTCTATACGCGTATCGCCATGCGTGGTGATCGCATAAGGAGTACGTCGGGCTTTCGGTGGCATGTCATCATTCTTTTAAGTTTTACACCCTATAAGGTTGGCAAAACCCACGCATGATGCAAGCGAAACAGCGTCGCGACGGCGACGGCTATCCCTGTAACGCCTGTTTTTGCTCCCGGATATCCCGCTCAATACCCTCGCGCACGTCCTGAGGGATCTTTAACGCATCGCCCAGAGCGTTAAGGTAGCTGCGCTCCATAAAGTGATCGATATCGATGGCGGCGCAGCTGAGGAAATAAAGCTCCAGCGCCTCTTCCTCATTTTTCACACTTTGCGCAAGACGCTGCGGCTCGAGCGGCTGTTCTATCGCCTGCGCCACCAGCACTCTTCCCTTCTCTTCAACACCGGCCTCGCGCAGCTGCTGCTCGATCGCCGATCGTTCCTTATCGTCAATATGCCCGTCGCTTTTCGCGGCAAAGACCAGCGCAAGAATGAGCCGTTCGGTACGCAGATCCAGCGGCGAGGTGTGCTCGCCGTAATGCGGTTCATCGCTGTGCGCGGTCCGTACCCTGTCCTTGTATTTATTCCACAGCACGGTGCCCGCGATGGCGCCGCCGCCGGCCAGCAGCGCGCCTGTACCATACTTTGCCAGCAGCTTGCGTGAGGATTTATTCGCGACCAGCAGGCCTGCCAGCCCGCCGAGCGCCCCGGGTACCAGCAGTTTGCTGAGGTCCCGTTCGCCAGACGATGTTTTCTGCCCTAACAGGGATTGCAATTGATTTAACCAGCCAGACATGGTTTCCCTCACTTAACGGTGAACATGTTCCACAGCGTAAGCGAGCGGGCGTCAGGAAATGTCTGGTCGGGCTAAAGAAGCGCAAATTTCTGCCCTCGCGTTTATCCCTGCGCAAGACAGACGCAAACGTTTTCGTTTATACTGCGCGCAACTTTTTCAGGGGGATTGTTATGATTCGTTTAGGAACTGCGCTGCGACCTGCGGCGACGCGAGTGATGCTGTTGGGATCGGGCGAGCTGGGAAAAGAGGTCGCCATTGAGTGCCAGCGTTTAGGTGTGGAAGTCATTGCCGTAGACCGTTACGCCGACGCACCCGCCATGCATGTCGCCCATCGTTCTTATGTGATTAACATGCTGGATGGCGATGCCCTTCGTGAGCTGATTACGCGCGAAAAACCCGATTTTGTCGTGCCGGAAATTGAGGCCATCGCCACCGATACGCTGATCGCCCTGGAGCAGGAAGGCCAGCGCGTAGTGCCCTGTGCGAAAGCCGCAAAGCTGACCATGAACCGCGAAGGCATTCGTCGCCTGGCGGCGGAAGAGCTGGGATTGCCCACCTCGAGCTACCGTTTTGCTGGCGATAAGGCCGCGTTCATGCAGGCCGTTGAGGAGATTGGCTACCCGTGCATCGTTAAGCCGGTGATGAGCTCCTCCGGAAAAGGGCAGAGCTTTATTCGCGACAGCGGCACCCTGGATAACGCGTGGGATTATGCCCAGCAGGGCGGCCGTGCCGGAGCCGGTCGCGTAATCGTCGAAGGCGTCGTGAAGTTTGATTTCGAAATCACCCTGCTGACCGTCAGCGCCGTTGACGGCGTCCATTTCTGCGACCCGATTGGCCACCGTCAGGAGGATGGCGATTACCGCGAATCCTGGCAGCCGCAGCAGATGAGCACCCTGGCGCTGGAGCGTGCTCAGGAGATCGCCCGTAAAACCGTCCTGGCGCTGGGCGGCTATGGCCTGTTCGGCGTGGAGCTGTTTGTGTGCGGTGATGAGGTGATTTTCAGCGAAGTCTCCCCTCGCCCGCATGACACCGGCATGGTCACGCTGATTTCGCAGGATCTCTCCGAGTTCGCCCTGCACGTGCGCGCGTTCCTCGGCCTGCCCGTCGGCGGTGTTCGTCAGTATGGCCCGGCCGCCTCGGCGGTGATCCTGCCGCAGTTAACCAGCCAGAACGTCACGTTTGATAACGTCGACGGGGCGGTGGGTGCAGGATTGCAGGTACGTCTGTTCGGCAAGCCGGAGATCGACGGAACCCGCCGTCTTGGCGTGGCATTAGCCACCGGGGATAACGTTGACGACGCCGTGGCGAGAGCGAAAGCGGCCGCTGCGAACGTCAAGGTTGCAGGATAAAAAAACGGGCCGTAAGGCCCGTTTTTCATGCGGCGAGTGGCTTACTGCTTCGCACCTTCAACCGCTTCGCGAGCCAGTTTGGTGATGCGATCCCAGTCGCCCGCTTCCAGCGCATCCGCCGGAACCAGCCATGAACCGCCGATGCAAAGCACGCTTTTCAGCGCCAGGTAGTCACGGTAGTTGGCAGGAGAGATACCGCCCGTCGGGCAGAAGCGCACCTGAGAGAATGGACCCGCAATCGCCTGCAGCGCTTTGGTGCCGCCGTTCGCTTCAGCCGGGAAGAATTTAAACTCTTTCAGACCGTAGTCCATGCCCAGCATCAGTTCAGAGACGGTGCTGATGCCAGGGATCAGCGGAATGGTACCTTCGGTGGCGGCTTTCAGCAGCGGCTCGGTCAGGCCAGGGCTGATGGCGAACTGCGCGCCCGCTTCGGTCACTTCCGCCAGCTGCTGCGCGTTGAGAACGGTACCCGCACCGATGATGGCGTCCGGCACTTCTTTGGCGATAGCGCGGATAGCATCCATCGCGCAGGCGGTGCGCAGGGTCACTTCCAGAACGCGAACGCCGCCCGCAACCAGCGCTTTCGCCATCGGTACAGCGTGCTCCAGCTTGTTTACCACGATAACCGGCACGACAGGGCCAGTGGTCAGGATTGCTTCTGCACTTGTTTTCCAGTTTTTCATCAGAGTTTTCTCTCGCCAGATCGTTAAAATCAAGTCGTCTTAAAACGTAATACAGGTTGCGCCCTGCTCCGCACCGGAGAGTTTCTCACGCAGCGCGCTGAACATTTCGCGTCCGGTCCCCACGCGCGATGCGCTCAGGTCAGGAATATGGGGCTGACGTGCAGCCAGCTCGGCGTCATCGACCAGCAGGGTTAACTCGCCCGTCTGGCCGTTCACGCGGATCATGTCACCATCGCGTACTTTCGCCAGTAAACCGCCGTCGTAGGCTTCCGGCGTCACGTGGATGGCTGAAGGCACTTTACCGGATGCCCCGGAGAGGCGTCCATCGGTTACTAACGCAATTTTGAAACGGCGGTCCAATAATACACCAAGTGGTGGCATAAGTTTATGTAATTCTGGCATCCCGTTAGCTTTAGGCCCCTGGTGACGCACCACCACCACGCAGTCTTTATCAAGCAGACCGGCGTCAAAGGCGGGTAATACGTCGTGCTGGCTTTCAAATACCACCGCCGGCGCTTCGATAACCTGGTTTTCTTCCGGTACGGCAGAGGTCTTCATTACCGCGCGACCGAGGTTGCCGCTCAGCACTTTGGTGCCGCCATGAGGAGAGAACGGTTTGTCGATAGTGGCAATCACCTGCGCATCAAGGGACGCGCTCGCCCCTTCACGCCAGTCCAGCTCGCCGTTGTTCAGCCACGGCTCCTGGGTGTAGCGCTGAAGGCCAAAGCCAGCCACGGTATTTACGTCTTCATGCAGCAGTCCGCCTTTCAGCAGCTCGCGCATCAGCAGCGGTACGCCGCCTGCAGCCTGGAAGTGGTTAATATCCGCCGGACCGTTCGGGTACAGGCGCGCCATCAGCGGCACTACACAAGAGATCTCGGAGAAGTCATCCCAGTTAATCAGAATGCCCGCCGCACGCGCCATGGCCACCAGATGCATGGTGTGGTTAGTTGAGCCCCCGGTTGCCAGCAGCGCGACAATACCGTTAACAATGACTTTTTCGTCAACCATTTTACCCATCGGCATCCATTCGTTGCCGTTGCCGGTCATACGCGTGACCTGACGGGCCGCGGCCTCGGTCAGCGCCTTGCGCAGCGGTGCATCCGGCTGGATGAAGGACGAGCCCGGAAGCTGCATCCCCATAAACTCCACCACCATCTGGTTAGTGTTAGCCGTACCGTAGAAGGTACAGGTCCCCGGCGCATGATAGGACGCAGCTTCCGCCTCCAGCAGCGCCTGACGGTCTGCTTTTCCTTCCGCGTACAGCTGGCGAATACGCACTTTTTCTTTGTTCGGCAGACCGCTCGCCATTGGGCCGGACGGGACGAAGATCGCAGGCAGATGCCCAAACGACAGCGCCGCCATCACCAGGCCCGGGACAATCTTGTCGCACACGCCGAGGTACAGCGCGCCATCAAACATATTGTGTGACAGGCCCACCGCGGCAGACATCGCAATCACTTCGCGGCTCAGCAGGGACAGCTCCATGCCGTCCTGCCCCTGCGTCACGCCGTCGCACATGGCAGGTACGCCGCCCGCCACCTGGCCCACCGCATTCACGCTGTGCAGCGCGTTACGGATGATAGTGGGATAGACCTCATAGGGCTGATGGGCGGAAAGCATATCGTTATAGGAGGTAATAATGGCGATATTGTTACGCAACATGCTTTTCAGCGACGCTTTATCATCAGGCTGGCAGGCGGCGAAGCCGTGCGCCAGGTTCCCGCAGGCCAGCTGAGATCGGTGGACGGTGCTGCTCTTTGCCTGTTCAATCCGGGCGAGGTAGGCCGAACGGGTCTCTTTCGAGCGCTCGATAATGCGCTGTGTTACGCGTAACAATGTCGGATTCATAAAAGCTCCTCTAAATTATCTGTCCGGCTCGGGAGTTTACAAAGTCGCTGGCAGTTGTTAACAACGCTGAAACGCTTGCTGTCCGGAGCTCAGGGGCAAAATCACTTCCGGCAGTGTAATAAAAAAAGCTCCGCGGGTGAATCCACGCGGAGCTTAAAAGTTGAAAATTGTGCCACTAGCTGTGTTAGATCATGTTACCGGTAAAATAACACTTTCGAGCTAGAGGATTATCTTACTCAAACTCGTTCCAGGAGCGGCCATCGCGGGTGATCATCGCCACCGACGCGACAGGTCCCCAGGTTCCCGCCTGATACGGTTTTGGCGCATCCTGATCGGCAGCCCAGGCTTCGGTGATGGAGTCGACCCATTTCCACGCCTCTTCCACTTCGTCGCGACGCACGAACAGCGCCTGGATACCGCGCATGGTTTCCAGCAGCAGACGCTCGTAAGCATCGGCCAGGTGCGTCTGGTTGAAGGTTTCGGAGTAGCTCAGATCCAGCTTGGTGGTCTGCAGGTTGTGTTTATGATCCAGCCCCGGCACTTTGTTCAGGATCTGGATATCCACCCCTTCGTCCGGCTGCAGACGAATGGTCAACTTGTTCTGCGGCAGTTCCTGCCAGGACTCTTTGAACAGGTTCAGTTCCGGGTTTTTGAAGTAAACAACCACTTCGGAACATTTGGCCGGCAGACGTTTACCGGTGCGCAGGTAGAACGGAACGCCCGCCCAACGCCAGTCGTCGATATCCACGCGGATCGCCACGAACGTCTCGGTGTTGCTGGACTTGTTCGCGCCCTCTTCTTCCAGGTAGCCCGGCACTTTATTGCCTTGCGCAAACCCGGCGGTGTACTGACCGCGGACGGTCTTCTCACGCACGTTGGAGCGGTCGATGCGGCGCAGTGACTTCAGCACTTTCACTTTTGCGTCACGGATGCTGTCAGCCGTCAGGTCAGACGGTGGAGACATGGCAATCATGCACAGAATTTGCAGCAGGTGGTTCTGGATCATGTCGCGCATCTGGCCGGCCTGGTCAAAGTAACCCCAGCGACCTTCAATCCCCACCTCTTCCGCCACGGTGATTTCCACGTGGTCGATAGTGCGGTTGTCCCAGTTATTCACAAACAGGGAGTTAGCGAAACGCAGCGCCAGCAGGTTCAGAACGGTCTCTTTACCGAGATAGTGGTCAATGCGGTAGACCTGGCACTCTTCAAAGAACTCGCCAACCTGGTCGTTGATTTCACGCGAGGTTGCCAGCGACGTACCCAGCGGCTTCTCCATCACGACGCGCGCCGGTTTGGCGTTCAGTTTGGCTTCGCCCAGACCTTTGCAGATGGCGCCGAAGGTGCTTGGCGGCATGGCGAAATAGTTAATGGTGACACGGTTTTTCTGATCCAGCATCGCGCCTAAGCGGGTAAACGCGCTGACGTCGTTGACGTCCAGGTTGCAGAAATCGAGGCGTCCACTCAGGGTATCCCACAAACTTTCATCAATTTTTTCTTTCATGAAAGTTTCGAGCGCCTCGCGGACGACTTTGGTATAAGCGTCCTTGTCCCAGTCAGCGCGCCCGACACCCAGGATACGGGTATCCGGATGAATTTGGCCCGCTTTCTCCAGTTGATACAGGGAAGGCAGCAATTTTCGGCGTGCAAGGTCGCCTTTCGCGCCGAAAATGACCAGGTCACATGCCTGGGCTGTTTGCGTTACCGCCATGTCATTCTCCTCAGTTGGATCACCTGGTACTTCTGCCAGGTATCGTTGTAATTTTATTACAATGCACTGTACTGCTTTTACGTCATTCCCGAAACCATTAGCGCTTATCGTCGCGTGCGATACCGCGATTTTTCACCATCTGGGTGATTACGACGGCGTAATGACGCAACAATCGTCGTTTCTTTGCGCAACAGGGTCACAGCAAAACCCGACACCGATCAAGTAATGAAAAAAAACAACAACATTATCTTGTCGATTGTTACCCTTAATGGAAGCCACAGGGGTAATATCGGCTAAATCGAATCACGGTTTCATCAATTTATGAAATCGTTTACACCCATGAGCATCCTGTTAACATGAACATGCTGGAAAAAATCCAGTTTCAACTGGAACACCTTAGCAAATCCGAGCGAAAAGTGGCCGAGGTCATTCTCGCCTCTCCCGCTCAGGCGATTCATTCAAGCATCGCCGCTCTGGCACAGGAAGCGGGTGTTAGCGAACCCACGGTCAATCGCTTTTGCCGTAGCCTGGAAACGCGCGGCTTTCCTGATTTTAAACTGCATCTGGCACAAAGTCTGGCTAACGGCACCCCATATGTTAATCGTAATGTGGATGAAGACGACAGCGTTGATGCCTATACCGCGAAAATTTTTGAATCGGCCATGGCTTCGCTTGACCACGTGCGCCAGTCTCTGGACATGAGTTCCGTGAATCGCGCGGTGGATTTGCTCACCCAGGCCAAGCGGATTGCGTTCTTTGGTCTCGGGTCGTCGGCAGCCGTGGCGCATGACGCCATGAACAAATTTTTCCGCTTTAACGTCCCGGTTATTTATTCCGATGACATTGTGCTGCAACGCATGAGCTGTATGAATTGCAGTGAAGATGACGTCGTGGTACTGATTTCGCACACCGGCCGCACCAAGAGTCAGGTAGAGCTGGCACAGCTGGCCCGTGAAAACGATGCCATGGTGATTGCCCTCACCACGGCAGGCACGCCGCTGGCGCGTGAGGCGACGCTGGCGATCACCCTCGACGTGCCGGAAGACACCGACATTTATATGCCGATGGTTTCCCGACTGGCGCAGCTTACCGTGATTGACGTGCTGGCAACCGGTTTTACCTTACGTCGGGGCGCAAAATTCCGGGATAACTTGAAGCGGGTCAAGGAAGCGCTGAAGGAATCGCGTTTTGATAAAGAATTGCTTATAAAGAGCGATGTTCCCTGATAGTTGATAACGAAGACGTAACCAATAATTACGATGTAACGATTTACGGCATTCGGTCCACTCTCCGCTGCCTTGCAGCAGATGAAGGCCGATTCAATGTTCACGCAACACCAAAGTTGTTTCAGTCAACGGAGTATTACATGTCCAGAAGGCTTCGCAGAACCAAGATCGTAACCACCTTAGGCCCGGCCACCGATCGCGATAATAATCTTGAGAAAATTATCGCTGCCGGCGCCAACGTGGTGCGTATGAACTTCTCTCACGGTACGCCAGAAGACCATAAGTTACGTGCCGATAAAGTGCGTGAAATCGCAGCCAAACTGGGCCGCCACGTTGCTATCCTCGGCGATTTGCAGGGTCCAAAAATCCGCGTATCGACCTTTAAAGAGGGTAAAGTTTTCCTCAATATCGGCGACAAATTCCTGCTGGATGCCAACCTGGCCAAAGGCGAAGGCGATAAAGAGAAAGTCGGTATCGACTATAAAGGCCTGCCGGCTGACGTTGTGCCAGGCGATATCCTGCTGCTCGACGACGGTCGCGTACAGCTGAAGGTGCTGGAAGTTCAGGGCATGAAAGTGTTCACCGAAGTCACCGTCGGCGGCCCGCTCTCCAACAATAAAGGCATCAACAAACTGGGCGGCGGCCTCTCTGCAGAAGCGCTTACCGACAAAGACAAAGCGGACATCGTCACTGCCGCGCTGATCGGCGTTGACTACCTGGCGGTCTCCTTCCCGCGCTGCGGCGAAGATCTGAACTATGCGCGTCGCCTGGCTCGTGATGCAGGCTGCGATGCTAAAATCGTCGCGAAAGTTGAACGCGCGGAAGCCGTTTGCGATCAGGATGCCATGGACGATGTGATCCTCGCATCCGACGTGGTGATGGTTGCGCGTGGAGACCTGGGCGTGGAAATTGGCGACCCTGAGCTGGTAGGGATCCAGAAAGCGCTGATTCGTCGCGCACGTCAGCTGAACCGCGCGGTGATCACCGCCACTCAGATGATGGAATCGATGATCACCAACCCAATGCCAACCCGTGCAGAAGTTATGGACGTGGCTAACGCCGTGCTGGACGGTACCGATGCGGTGATGCTCTCTGCGGAAACCGCTGCAGGCCAGTATCCGGCAGAAACCGTGGCCGCCATGGCGCGCGTCTGCCTGGGCGCTGAAAAGATCCCAAGCATTAACGTTTCTAAACACCGTCTGGACGTGCAGTTCGACAACGTGGAAGAAGCGATAGCGATGTCTGCGATGTACGCGGCAAACCATCTGAAGGGCGTTACCGCGATCATCACCATGACCGAATCTGGCCGCACCGCGCTGATGACCTCTCGTATCAGCTCTGGTCTGCCGATCTTCGCCATGTCCCGTCACGAACGTACGCTGAACCTGACCGCGCTGTACCGCGGCGTGACGCCGGTTCACTTCGACAGCACCAACGACGGGGTAGCTGCGGCGCACGATGCCGTAAACCTGCTGCGCGACAAAGGCTATCTGGTATCCGGTGATATCGTCATTGTGACCCAGGGCGACGTGATGAGCACCATCGGCTCAACCAACACCACGCGCGTTATGACCGTCGAGTAATAACGTCTGTGTTAAAAAGCCCTCTCCAGATGGAGAGGGCTTTTTTTATTTCCTCGGATAAAGCTCTTTACGTTTATAGGGCTCTGTTTCACCCGGTTTCCGCGTTTTAAGCAGCTTCAGTATCCACGTATACTGTTCGGCATGCGGCCCCACCAGTATCTCCACCTCTTCGTTCATTCGACGCGCGATGGTGTGGTCGTCTGCGGTCAGCAGATCATCCATCGGCGGACGAACCTCAATACTCAGGCGATGCGTTTTGCCGTCATAGACTGGGAACAGCGGGATCACGCGGGCACGACAGACTTTCATCAGGCGACCAATCGCGGGGAGCGTCGCTTTATAGGTCGCAAAGAAATCGACAAACTCGCTGTGCTCGGGGCCGTGGTCCTGATCCGGCAGATAGTATCCCCAGTACCCCTGACGCACCGACTGAATGAAGGGCTTAATGCCATCGTTACGCGCATGCAAACGTCCGCCAAAACGACGGCGCACCGTATTCCAGACAAAATCGTAGATTTTATTTCCCTGGTTATGGAACATCGCCGCCATTTTCTGGCCCTGAGACGCCATCAGCATCGCCGGAATATCAACACCCCAGCCGTGGGGGACAAGGAAAATGACTTTCTCGTCGTTGCGGCGCATCTCCTCGATGATGTCCAGCCCTTTCCAGTCAACGCGATCGACGATTTTATCCGGCCCTTTCAGCGCCAGTTCAGCCATCATCGCCATTGCCTGCGGGGCGGTGGTATACATCTCATCAATGATTGCCTCGCGCTCGGCGTCGCTTTTCTCAGGAAAACAGTAGTAAAGGTTGATCTGCGCGCGGCGGCGGGCGCTCTTGCCCAAACGCCCGGCCAGACGGCCAATTTTACCGAGAACGGGATCGCGAACAGAGGCAGGCAGCATCGCCATCCCCGCAAAGGCGTAAACACCAAGCCAGGCGCCCCAGTTGCGCGGATGGCGGAAGGATTTTTCAAACTCAGGAATGTATTCAATATTGTTTTTTTTGGTTTCCATGCTGGATCCAGGGTCTGATGACGCAAAATTTTATTCAGATAGTGTAGCGAGGCAGTCGTCCACGCACAAAAGAAAAAGCCGGCGTCAGTGTGCGCCGGCTTTTTTAACAAAAACAGAGGGCTTAGTTTAAGCTCAGCTGCGGCATCACCTCTTTCACCTGCGCCAGATAATCAGTACGATCTTTACCTGTCAGGCCTTCGGTACGCGGCAGTTTCGCCGTCAGCGGGTTCACGGCCTGTTGGTTGATCCACACTTCATAGTGCAGGTGCGGGCCGGTAGAGCGTCCGGTATTGCCGGAGATCGCGATACGGTCACCACGCTTCACCTTCTGGCCCGGTTTGACCAGCAGCTTACGCAGGTGCATGTAGCGGGTCGTATAAGTGCGGCCATGACGTACCGCGACATAATATCCGGCGGCACCGCTACGCTTGGCCACCACCACTTCACCATCTCCAACCGCCAGTACCGGCGTGCCCTGCGGCATGGCAAAGTCAACGCCACGGTGCGGCGCGACGCGCCCGGTTACCGGGTTCAGACGACGCGGGTTAAAGTTAGAGGAGACGCGGAACTGTTTTGCCGTCGGGAAGCGCAGGAAGCCTTTTGCAAGGCCCGTACCGGTACGGTCATAGAACTTGCCGTCTTCGGCACGAATCGCGTAGTAATCTTTGCCCTCGGAGCGCAGACGTACGCCCAGCAGCTGGCTTTGCTCGCGCTTGCCGTCCAGCATTTCGCGGGACATCAGGACGGAGAACTCATCGCCCTTCTTCAGCTTGCGGAAATCCATCTGCCACTGCATGGCTTTGATCACCGAGCTGATTTCAGCGCTGGTCAGGCCTGCATCGCGCGCGCTGGAGACAAAGCTCGCGCCCACGGTGCCTTTCAGAACGCTGTTAACCCAGTCACCCTTCTGCATTTCGCTGGTCATCTTGAAACCGTTTGCAGTGCGATCGTAGGTGCGGGTTTCGCGGCGGGACATTTCCCAGGTCAGACGCTGGAGATCGCCATCCGCCGTTAAAGTCCAGGAGAGCTGCTGTCCGATTTTCAGGTTGCGAAGATCTTTATCCGCAGCCGCCAGCTGGCTGATATTGCCCATGTCGATGCCGTACTGGTTCAGCACGCTGCTCAGCGTATCCCCGGTAGAGACAACATATTCGTGGATACCCGCCTCGTTCTCGGTTTTATCGTCCAGCTCATCCTGCGGGATAGCTTCATCTTCCTGAGCCGCCTGGTCGATAGGCTCACTGGCTTCAGGCAGCAAAGAACGGATTTCGCTCTTTTCAAGCTCAATGGTTTTAATGATAGGGGCAGAACTCGGGTGGTAAACATAGGGCCGCCAGACGGCGACCGCTAAGGTGAGAACTGTAAGCGACCCCAGCATAACGCGGTGGGGTCGTGGCAGATTGTTAAATGCCAGGGCGACAGAGCGGGCTATCTGTTGCACGTATTCACTTCCTCGTTAATCTCCTTTCAGGCAGCTCGCATACTGGTTCGCCAGTTGGCTGAGGAACTGCGAATAGCTCGCTTTGCTCAACTGGATATTCGTACCTAGCGGGTCAAGGGTTCCCATGCGCACGGATGTTCCCCTGGCCACGGCTTCTACGACCGCTGGCCTGAACTGTGGCTCAGCAAAAACGCATGTCGCTTTTTGCTCAACCAACTGTGTTCTGATTTCATGTAAACGCTGCGCACCAGGCTGAATTTCAGGGTTGACGGTGAAGTGGCCCAGTGGGGTCAAACCGTAGTGTTTTTCGTAATAGCCGTAGGCGTCATGAAAAACGAAATACCCTTTACCTTTCAACGGTGCGAGCTCATTACCAACCTGCTTATCGGTTGCGGCTAATTGTGCCTCAAAATCCTTCAGGTTGGCGTCTAGTTTGGCTCGACTTTGCGGCATAAGTTCCACTAATTTGTCATGGATTGCAACCGCTGAAAGCCGCGCTATCTCTGGGGATAACCAAAGATGCATGTTGTACTCGCCGTGATGGTGATCTCCATCACCTTTTTCGCCGTCTGCGGCATGATGGTCATGTTCGTCGCCGTCGTCATCCGCCCCTTTCATGAGCAACGGTTTCACGCCGGAGAGTTCGGCAATCGCGACCTGTTTTTCGCCAGCAACCTGTTTTGCTGACTTTTGCATAAACGCTTCCATTTCAGGACCAATCCAGACGACTAAGTCCGCGTTTTGTAAGCGTTTTACATCCGACGGGCGCAGGGAATAGTCATGCTCGGATGCACCATCAGGGAGCAGAACCTGGGTTTCCGTTACCCCGTCTGCAATGGCGGACGCGATGAAACCGAGTGGTTTAAGCGAAGCGACAACCGCAGCGTTAACATCTTGTGCGGTTGTACCCCAAAGGGCAGCGGATAATGCTGCGAAAAGAAGCGTATTTTTATGTAACATAATGCGACTAATCATCGTAGTGAATGCGTGGAATGTGATATTATAACATTCGTTGACTTCTTCAAGCTTAAAATGACATGACGACATTGGTTTCTCTTGAAAATATCTCGGTCTCATTCGGCCAGCGCCGCGTCCTCTCTGACGTGTCGCTCGATCTGAAGCCCGGCAAAATTCTGACGCTGCTCGGTCCCAATGGCGCAGGCAAATCCACCCTGGTGCGCGTGGTGCTGGGTCTGGTCGCACCCGATGAAGGCGTGATTAAGCGCGAGGAAAAATTGCGTATTGGCTATGTGCCGCAAAAACTTCACCTCGACGCCACGCTGCCGCTGACGGTCAGCCGTTTCCTGCGTCTGCGCCCCGGCACCCGTAAAGCCGATATTCTCCCGGCGCTGAAACGCGTGCAGGCGGGCCATCTTGTCGATGCGCCGCTGCAAAAACTGTCCGGCGGTGAAACTCAGCGTGTTTTACTTGCCCGCGCGCTGCTGAGCAGCCCGCAGCTGCTGGTACTGGATGAGCCAACTCAGGGTGTGGATGTGAATGGGCAGGTTGCGCTTTATGATTTGATCGACCAGCTCCGTCGGGAGCTTGATTGCGCCGTGCTGATGGTGTCTCACGATCTCCATCTGGTGATGGCAAAAACCGACGAAGTGCTGTGCCTCAACCACCATATCTGCTGCTCCGGTACGCCTGAAGTGGTGTCAATGCATCCGGAGTTTATCTCCATGTTCGGCCCCCGCGGCGCTGAACAGCTGGGTATTTACCGTCATCATCATAATCATCGCCATGATTTGCAGGGACGAATCGTACTGCGTCGGGGAAATGGACACTCATGATTGAACTGTTACTGCCCGGCTGGCTGGCCGGGATTATGCTTGCCTGCGCCGCGGGTCCACTCGGCTCGTTTGTTGTCTGGCGCAGAATGTCCTATTTTGGCGATACCCTGGCGCACGCGTCTCTGCTGGGCGTTGCCTTTGGTCTGCTGCTGGATGTAAACCCCTTCTACGCGGTGATTGTGGTCACGCTGCTGCTGGCCGCCGGTCTGGTCTGGCTGGAAAAGCGCCCTCACCTCGCCATTGATACGCTGCTTGGCATTATGGCGCACAGTGCCCTGTCTCTGGGCCTTGTGGTGGTCAGCCTGATGTCGAACATCCGCGTGGATCTGATGGCCTACCTCTTCGGCGACCTGCTGGCCGTGACGCCGGAAGATCTCATCGCTATCGCCGTTGGCGTGGTGGTGGTGCTCGCTATTCTGCTCTGGCAGTGGCGGAATTTACTGGCCATGACCGTCAGTCCTGATCTGGCATTTGTCGACGGCGTGAAGCTGCAGCGCGTAAAACTGCTGCTGATGCTGGTGACGGCGTTA
Organism: Enterobacter sp. QK-SA4; assembly: GCF_056856775.1. NCBI lineage: Bacteria > Pseudomonadati > Pseudomonadota > Gammaproteobacteria > Enterobacterales > Enterobacteriaceae > Enterobacter > Enterobacter sp. QK-SA4. The sequence goes on along the minus strand of NZ_JBXFXH010000007.1, from coordinate 1,864,295 downwards.
ACGATTGGTGTCGCAATGAAGTTTGTCGGCGCGCTGATTATTACGTCGCTGCTGATCATCCCTGCCGCCACGGCGCGTCGCTTTGCCCGTACGCCGGAGCAGATGGCCGGCGTAGCCGTGATTATCGGAATGATTGCGGTAACGGGTGGGTTAACCTTCTCGGCGTTCTATGACACGCCTGCGGGGCCGTCAGTGGTGCTGAGTGCGGCGGTGCTGTTTATCTTCAGTATGATGAAAAAGACCGCGAATTAACATGGAGGGCGCAGAAGCCCTCACCGGCCCTCTCCCTCGGGGAGAGGGAACACAACATTACGGCATTGCCGGTGGCGTAATGCCGAAATGATTCCACGCCCGCACCGTTGCCATACGTCCACGCGGGGTACGCTGCAGGAAGCCCTGCTGGATCAGATACGGCTCCAGCACATCTTCAATCGTCTCACGCTCTTCCCCAATAGCCGCAGCCAGGTTATCCAGCCCGACCGGGCCGCCAAAGAACTTATCCAGCACCGCCAGCAGCAGTTTACGGTCCATATAGTCAAAGCCTTCGGCATCGACGTTCAGCATATCCAGCGCCTGAGCGGCGATCTCCGCGGAAATCGAGCCATCGTGCTTCACCTCGGCAAAGTCACGCACGCGACGCAGCAGACGGTTGGCGATACGCGGCGTACCGCGGGAACGCTTCGCCACTTCAAACGCGCCCTCTTCGCTCATTTCGAGCCCCATATAGCGGGCGCTACGGCCAACGATGTGCTGGAGATCCGCCACCTGGTAAAACTCAAGACGCTGCACGATGCCGAAACGGTCGCGCAGCGGAGAGGTCAACGACCCGGCGCGGGTGGTGGCGCCAATCAGGGTAAACGGCGGCAGATCGATTTTGATGGAGCGCGCGGCCGGGCCTTCACCGATCATGATATCCAGCTGGTAATCTTCCATCGCCGGATAGAGCACTTCCTCCACCACCGGCGACAGGCGGTGGATCTCATCGATAAACAGCACGTCATGCGGCTCGAGGTTGGTCAGCATCGCGGCGAGATCGCCCGCCTTCTCCAGCACGGGGCCGGAGGTGGTGCGCAGGTTGACGCCCATTTCATTGGCGACGATATTCGCCAGCGTGGTTTTCCCTAAACCGGGAGGGCCAAAAATCAGCAGGTGATCGAGCGCATCGCCGCGCAGCTTTGCCGCCTGGATGAAAATCTCCATCTGGGAACGAACCTGCGGCTGGCCGATATACTCATCAAGCAGCTTAGGGCGAATCGCGCGATCCACCACGTCATCTGCCTGAATAGTGCCTGCCGACACCAGGCGGTCTGCTTCAATCATCCTTTACCTCACAATGCAGCGCGCAGCGCTTCACGAATCAGGGTTTCACTGCTGGCGTCCGGTTTGGCAATTTTGCTCACCATACGGCTGGCCTCCTGAGGTTTATAGCCCAGCGCCACCAGCGCGGCAACCGCTTCCTGCTCGGCGTCATCATCCGTCGCAGGGCCGCCAGGTGAGGTCAGTACCAAATCGGCAGCCGGAGTGAACAGATCGCCATGCAGACCTTTAAAGCGGTCTTTCATTTCGACAATCAGGCGCTCGGCGGTTTTCTTACCAATGCCCGGGAGCTTAATCAGCGCCGCAGGATCTTCACGCTCAACGGCATTCACGAACTGTGGTGCCGACATGCCGGACAAAATCGCCAGCGCCAGCTTCGGCCCAACGCCGTTGGTTTTAATCAGCTCGCGGAACAGGATCCGTTCCTGCTTGTTATTGAAGCCGTACAGCAGCTGGGCATCTTCACGCACCACAAACTGGGTAAAAACAATCGCCTCTTTGCCCGCGTCCGGCAGCTCGTAGAAGCAGGTCATCGGCATATGGACTTCATAGCCCACGCCACCCACTTCCAGCAGCACTAACGGGGGTTGTTTTTCAATGATGATGCCTCTGAGTCTGCCTATCACGTGACGCTCCTGCGTTCTGGGAGAATTTAACTGTCGACATAATAAAAAAAGGCTGGATGTTTATCCAGCCTGATTTCTCATTATCGTAACCTGCCTCGCGCCAGATTGAGCCGCGACTCGCTCATTTGCATCGCATTCTGGCTGACGTGACAGTGGGTAATCGCAATAGCCAGCGCATCGGCGGCGTCGGCCTGCGGGTTCGCGGGAAGCTTCAGCAGGGTACGCACCATATGCTGTACCTGACTTTTCTCCGCGCTACCAATCCCCACCACCGTCTGTTTGACCTGACGGGCCGCGTATTCAAATACCGGCAAATCCTGGTTCACGGCAGCGACGATGGCGACACCGCGCGCCTGACCGAGCTTTAGCGCTGAATCGGCGTTTTTCGCCATAAAGACCTGCTCGATGGCGAAATAGTCCGGCTGAAACTGGGTGATGATCTCCGACACGCCCGCATAAATGAGCTTCAGGCGCGAAGGAAGATCGTCCACTTTGGTGCGAATACAGCCGCTGCCCAGGTAGGTTAACTGGCGTCCCACCTGACGGATAACGCCATAACCGGTGACGCGTGAGCCTGGGTCAATCCCGAGAATAATCGACATCACGCGTCTCCCGTAAAGGGTTTACAGGCTCTCATCAGAGAGTCGCTGCAACCTCATCAGAGATTTCACCGTTATGGTACACTTCCTGCACGTCGTCGCAGTCTTCGAGCATGTCGATCAGACGCAGCAGTTTTGGTGCCGTTTCCGCATCCATGTCCGCTTTGGTAGACGGGATCATGGACACTTCAGCGTTGTCCGCTTTCAGGCCAGCCGCTTCCAGCGCGTCGCGCACGGCACCCATCTCTTCCCACGCGGTATAAACGTCGATAGCGCCGTCATCGAAGGTCACTACGTCTTCCGCACCGGCTTCCAGCGCCGCTTCCATGATCGCATCTTCGTCGCCTTTCTCGAAGGAGATGACGCCTTTTTTGCTGAACAGGTAAGCCACGGAACCGTCAGTGCCCAGGTTGCCACCGGTTTTGGTGAACGCGTGGCGCACTTCCGCAACGGTACGGTTACGGTTGTCGGACAGGCACTCAACCATCACCGCCGTACCTCCAGGACCGTAACCTTCATAAATGATGGTTTCCATGTTCGCGTCTTCATCACCGCCCACGCCACGTGCGATAGCACGGTTCAGGGTGTCACGCGTCATGTTGTTAGAAAGCGCTTTATCCACCGCCGCGCGCAGACGCGGGTTAGAAGCCGGGTCGCCGCCGCCCAGACGCGCTGCTGTCACCAGCTCGCGAATGATTTTGGTAAAGATCTTACCGCGCTTGGCATCCTGTGCCGCTTTGCGGTGTTTGGTGTTGGCCCACTTACTATGACCTGCCATAAAAAGTTCTCCAAAAATCGCGCCTTCTCAGGCTGCGTTAATTACAAATTCTTCAATCGCCTGCCGGTTGCTCCACGACTTGGTCAGTGCGGCGGCGTCCGCCGCATTCACCCAGCGGTAGGTCAGGTGTTCGGTAAACACGATCTCCCGTTCATGGGGGAGAGCGAGACAGAACCACGACTCCGTATTGCGCTCGGTACCCGGCGCGTAGCGATGACGTAAATGGCTAAAAATTTCGAACTCCACCGTGCGCTGACAGTCCTTCAGGGTCAGTTGCTCGCGGGCAACGTCAATGGCGACCTCTTCCTTTACTTCACGCGCGGCGGCCTGCGGCGCGGTCTCCCCCTCTTCCAGACTGCCGGTAACCGACTGCCAGAATTCAGGGTCATCGCGCCGCTGCAACATCAGCACCCGCTTCGTGTCTTCTGCATAAATGACCACCAGGACCGAAACGGGGAGCTTATATGTCATATCAGTTTTTCTCTTCCTTCTTCACCACATCAATGCCCAGTTCGGCCAGTGCGGCCGGGTTGGCAAAGCTTGGCGCTTCGGTCATCAGACACGCTGCGGCAGTGGTTTTCGGGAAGGCGATAACATCACGGATGTTATCGGTGCCGGTCAGCAGCATGGTCAGACGGTCAAGACCGAAGGCCAGACCCGCGTGCGGCGGCGTACCGTATTTCAGGGCGTCCAGCAGGAAGCCAAACTTCTCGCGCTGCTCCTGCTCGTTGATGCCCAGAATGCCGAACACGGTCTGCTGCATTTCGCCGCTGTGAATACGCACGGAACCACCGCCCACTTCGTAGCCGTTGATAACCATGTCATAAGCGTTCGCGACCGCATCTTCCGGTGCCGCTTTCAGCTCTGCCGCCGTCATCTCTTTTGGCGAGGTGAACGGGTGGTGCATTGCGGTCAGGCCACCTTCACCGTCGTCTTCAAACATTGGGAAGTCGATAACCCACAGCGGCGCCCATTTGTTTTCGTCGGTCAGGCTCAGGTCTTTGCCGAGCTTCAGACGCAGCGCGCCCATCGCATCCGCCACGACTTTCTTGTTGTCTGCGCCGAAGAAGATCATGTCGCCGTCCTGCGCGCCGGTGCGCTCAAGGATCGCTTCCACGATGTCCGCGTTCAGGAATTTCGCTACCGGGCTGGTGATGCCTTCCAGACCTTTCGCACGCTCGGTAACTTTAATATAGGCCAGACCTTTCGCGCCGTAGATCTTGATGAAGTTGCCGTAGTCGTCGATCTGCTTGCGGCTCAGGGCAGCACCACCCGCTACACGCAGCGCTGCTACGCGGCCTTTAGGATCGTTAGCCGGGCCAGCGAATACGGCAAACTCAACGCCTTTCACCAGGTCTGCTACGTCCACCAGCTCCATCGGGTTACGCAGGTCTGGTTTGTCAGAGCCGTAACGACGCTCGGCTTCAGCGAAGGTCATGATAGGGAAATCGCCCAGCTCAACGCCTTTCACGTCGTTCCACAGGCTACGCACCAGAGCTTCCATCACTTCACGCACCTGCTCGGCGGTCATGAAGGAGGTTTCCACATCGATCTGGGTAAATTCTGGCTGGCGGTCAGCGCGCAGGTCTTCGTCGCGGAAGCATTTAACAATCTGATAGTAGCGATCGAAGCCGGACATCATCAGCAGCTGTTTGAACAGCTGTGGAGACTGCGGCAGCGCGTAGAATTTGCCTTTATGAACGCGGGATGGAACCAGGTAATCGCGTGCGCCTTCCGGCGTGGCTTTGGTCAGCATCGGGGTTTCGATGTCGAGGAAACCGTGGTCATCCATAAAGCGGCGCACCAGGCTGGTGATTTTCGCACGGGTTTTCAGGCGCTGAGCCATTTCCGGACGACGCAGATCCAGGTAGCGGTATTTCAGACGCGCTTCTTCAGTGTTGACGTGGTTGGAGTCCAGCGGCAGCGCATCTGCACGGTTGATGATCACCAGATCGGACGCCAGCACTTCGATGGCACCCGTCGCCATGTCGGCGTTGACGTTTTTCTCGTCACGCGCGCGCACTGTGCCGGTAACCTGAATGCAGAACTCATTACGCAGCTCAGAGGCCAGCTTCAACGCATCTGCGCGATCCGGATCGAAGAACACCTGAACGATACCTTCGCGGTCGCGCATATCGATGAAGATAAGGCTACCAAGATCACGACGACGATTGACCCAACCACACAGGGTTACCTGCTGTCCGACGTGGGACTGACGCAGCTGCCCGCAATATTCTGTACGCATGAGATATCCCTTAATTAGCCGCAGGCTAAATGTCGCCTGGTATGCAGGCTACTATGTCGCAGCTTTCTGTATGTCACAACTGGATGAAAAAAGGCGGCTATTATACTGGAAATTCCGCCGGACGATAAGAGCGAACCACGGCCAGGCGGTCGTTTGCTGCACTCTTATTGCGCATTCTCACAAAAATTAACAAAATTATCCGCCCAGGAACAGGCCATCACGTCGTATGGTGTCTGGAAGTGATTCATTTAACGGGAGTAACGATGTTAACACTTGATGCCAGTAAAACCGCACTTGTTGTGATTGATTTACAGGAAGGCATTCTGCCCTTCGCCGGTGGCCCGCATACTGCGGATGATGTGGTCAACCGCGCTGCTCGCCTGGCGGAAACATGTCGTGCCAGCGGTGCGCCTGTTGTCATGGTGCGCGTCGGCTGGTCCGCTGATTACGCCGAAGCGTTAAAACAGCCCGTTGATGCCCAGGTTCCTGCACGCGCCCTGCCGGAAAACTGGTGGACGTACCCGGCAGCACTCGGCAAACGCGACAGCGATATTGAAGTGACCAAACGCCAGTGGGGCGCATTTTACGGTACCGATCTCGAACTGCAGCTCCGCCGTCGCGGCATCGACACCATCATCCTGTGCGGCATTTCCACCAACATCGGCGTGGAGTCTACCGCCCGCAACGCGTGGGAGCTGGGCTTTAATCTGGTGATCGCCGAAGATGCCTGCAGCGCGGCCTCAGCGGAACAGCACCAGGGCAGCATGACCCATATCTTCCCGCGCATCGGCCGCGTGCGCAGCACGGATGAGATTGTCAGCGCGCTATGATGTACGTGGGCCTGCCCCAGTGGTCGCACCCGAAATGGGTGCGCCTTGGCATCACCAGCCTTGAGGAGTATGCCCGGCACTTCAACTGTGTCGAGGGTAACACCACCCTGTATGCGCTCCCCAAAGCCGAGATTGTTGCGCGCTGGCGGGAACAAACCACCGACGACTTCCGCTTCTGCTTTAAGTTTCCGTCCACCATTTCCCACCAGGCCGCGCTGCGCAACTGCGGTGATTTGACCGAAGAGTTTTTTACGCGCATGTCGCCGCTCGCGAACCGCATCGGTCAGTACTGGATCCAGCTACCCGCCACGTTTGGCCCGCGCGATTTGCCTGCGCTCTGGCAGTTCCTGGATGCCCTGCCCCGCGAATTCACCTACGGCGTTGAAGTCAGGCATCCTGAATTTTTTGCGAAGGGCGAAGCAGAAAAAGCGCTCAATCGCGGCCTGCTTGAGCGTTCCGTTAACCGGGTGATCCTCGATAGCCGACCGGTGCACAGCGCTGTCCCCCATAGCGAAGCCATCGTTGAAGCTCAGCGTAAAAAACCGAAAGTGCCGGTCCACGCCATCGTGACCGCGCATAACCCAATGGTCAGATTTATCGGCAGCGACAACATGCAGCAAAACCAGGCGATGTTCGCCGTCTGGCTGGAAAAACTGGCCTCGTGGGAACACGCCACCACGCCGTATCTCTTTTTGCACACGCCGGATATTGCCCAGGCCCCCGAACTGGTCGATGCTCTTTGGCAGGTCTTGCAGGCTGCGGTGCCGTCCGTGGGCAGCGCCCCTTCCATCCCACAACAATCTTCTCTTTTCTGATATCACCCCCTATCATAGTGAAGTGCCATCTGCCAAAAACAGGGAGTTTGTATGGTCAGCGCGCTGTATGCGGTGTTAGGTGCATTACTGCTGATTAAGTTTTCATTTGATGTTGTGCGCCTCAGAACGCTGTACCGCGTCTCTTACGGTGACGGCGGATTTTCCGAGCTACAAAGCGCTATCCGCATTCATGGCAACGCGGTCGAATACATCCCCGCAGCCTTAATCCTGCTGCTGTTTATGGAGATGAATGGCGCAGAAACCTGGATGGTGCACATCTGTGGCCTGCTTCTTATTGCTGGCCGCCTGATGCACTATTACGGTTTTCACCACCGCTTAATCCGCTGGCGTCGTTCCGGCATGAGTGCGACCTGGTGTTCGCTTTTGCTGATGGTGCTGGCTAACCTGTGGTATATGCCGTGGGAGTTGGTTTTCTCCCTCCATTAGCGCACAATACGCCACTTTATTTTTCCCGGATTTTTACGTTATGTCAGATCGCGACACGCTTTTTTCCGCGCCTATCGCCAGCCTGGGCGACTGGACCTTCGATGAACGGGTAGCCGAAGTCTTCCCGGATATGATCCAGCGCTCTGTTCCCGGTTATTCCAATATTATCTCTATGATCGGCATGCTGGCTGAGCGCTTCGTTCAACCCGGCACGCAGGTCTATGACCTGGGCTGCTCGCTCGGCGCGGCAACGCTGTCGGTTCGTCGTAACGTTCACCACGAAGGCTGCCGAATCATTGCCGTCGATAACTCCCCGGCTATGGTTGAGCGCTGCCGTCGCCACATTGACGCTTACAAAGCCCCTGTTCCGGTAGACGTGGTGGAAGGCGATATCCGCGATATTGAGATCGATAACGCCTCGATGGTGGTGCTGAATTTCACCCTGCAGTTCCTGGTGCCTGAAGACCGTCAGCTGCTGCTGGACAAAATTTATCAGGGGCTGAATCCCGGCGGCGCGCTGGTGCTCTCGGAGAAATTCAGCTTCGAAGATGCCGAGGTTGGCGAACTGCTGTTCAATATGCACCACGATTTCAAACGGGCGAACGGCTACAGCGAGCTGGAGATCAGCCAGAAGCGCAGCATGCTCGAAAACGTGATGCTGACGGATTCCGTAGAAACCCACAAAGCGCGCCTGCGCAAAGCCGGATTTGAGCACAGCGAACTGTGGTTCCAGTGCTTTAACTTCGGCTCTCTGGTGGCGTTGAAAGCGGGAGAATCCGCATGATCGAATTCAGTAACTTCTATCAGCTGATTGCCAAAAACCAGCTCTCCCACTGGCTGGAAACCTTGCCCGCGCAGATTGCCGCCTGGCAGCGCGATCAGCAGCACGGCCTGTTAAAGCAGTGGTCAAATGCGGTGGAGTTTCTGCCCGAACTGACCCCGCATCGTCTGGATCTTCTCCACAGCGTAACCGCCGAGAGCGAAGAGCCGCTTCCGGCCGGACAGATCAACCGCATCGAAACGCTGATGCGTAACCTGATGCCGTGGCGCAAAGGGCCGTTTTCACTTTACGGCGTGAACATCAATACCGAATGGCGCTCGGACTGGAAATGGGATCGCGTTCTGCCTCACCTTTCCGACCTGACCGGACGTACCATACTGGACGTGGGCTGCGGCAGCGGTTACCACATGTGGCGCATGATTGGCGCGGGCGCGCATCTGGCGGTCGGTATTGACCCGATGCAGCTGTTCCTGTGCCAGTTTGAAGCGGTGCGCAAGCTGCTGGGTAACGACCAGCGCGCGCACCTGCTGCCGCTGGGCATTGAACAACTCCCTGCCCTGAAATCCTTTGATACCGTCTTCTCCATGGGCGTGCTGTACCACCGTCGTTCCCCGCTTGAACACCTGTGGCAATTGAAGGATCAGCTGGTCAGCGGCGGCGAGCTGGTGCTGGAAACGCTGGTAATTGAAGGCGATGAACATGCCGTTCTTGTGCCGGGCGATCGCTACGCGCAGATGCGCAACGTTTACTTCATCCCTTCCGCGCTGGCGCTGAAGAACTGGCTGGAGAAGTGCGGGTTTGTGGATGTGCGGATTGCCGACGTCAGCGTGACCTCGCTCGAGGAACAGCGCCGCACCGACTGGATGATCACCGAATCGCTGGAGCAGTTCCTCGACCCGGCCGACCACAGCAAAACCATCGAAGGCTATCCGGCTCCAATGCGTGCGGTGTTGATTGCGACCAAGCCGTAGCCTTTTAGCCGGGTGGCGGCTACGCCTTAACCGGCCTACTCTTAGCACGTTTTCTCCGAAATAGTTCAGGTTGCAGCAAGGCGGCTACGCAGCGAATCCCCGGGAGCTTACATCAGTAAGTGACCGGGGTGAGCGAGGCGGCCAACGCAGCTGCGGCTTGAAACATGAAAGACAAAAAAAGGCCCCTGTTGAAATTGCAGGGGCCTGGTACAAGCAAGCATCATATTGGGCGACATGATGCGCGGTAAAAATCGGTACGTTGCTACACGTGATGGCGCTCAATCAGCGACTTCATTTCCGCAACCGACTCTCCCTCTACGCCATAGCGTGAATACTCATCCGCTTCAGCATCCGTCGACATTGACAATCCTGTATTGCGATAACGCATGGGCGAAGGTATCCATTTACCCGCGGAGCTGTGCAGCTCTTCTACCCCGGCGTTTAAAAACCGTTCCAGATTGCTGGCGCGGACTCCCGCACCCGCCATTATTATTGGAACACCGGAATGTGCTTTTAGTTCCGTAATTAATTGCAGTCCTTTTTCAGCTGACGCCTGCTGACCCGATGTCAGGATGCGCGCCACGCAAAGTTCTCCAAGCGTTTCAAAGGCCTGAAGCGGATCTTTACACATATCAAATGCGCGATGAAAAGTGACGGCCAGCCCCTGCGCGGCGCTCATAATCTGACGCATGCGCGGTATATCGATATTGCCATCTTCATCCAGCAGGCCGGTCACCAGCCCTGGAAACCCGAGGTCCCGAACGAGCGCGATATCATCAAGCATGGCATTGAACTCGCCCGCCGTGTAACAAAAATCACCGCCGCGCGGACGAATAATCGGGTGAACGGGAATGGTGACGGCCTGACGAGCAGACTTCAACACGCCGTAAGACGGCGTCAGCCCGCCCTCTTTGGGTGCCGCGCACAGTTCAATGCGGTCAGCCCCGTGCTTTTGCGCGGTCACGGCACACTCCACGCTGTAACAACAAATCTCCAGCAGCGCCATTTAATCCTCCTGAAATTCCACTAAACGAAATATCATGACACGCCGTCCGTTTTCAGTCCCGGCGTGAACTCACATCTCTTACGCTTCGCTGGCAACGATCTGCTCAATGGTCCACGGATGAAACTTCACCGTGACCTGTCCGTCAGTGACGGCCAGCGTCGGGTTAGGTAACCGCTCGCGCTCGCCTTTGGGTGAACTCGTCTTCACAAAAATTCCCGGCTTGCTTAAGCCTTCGTCGGAAAGGAGGGCCAGCGCGCGCGCGTTCAACGTTACCGGCTCACCCGGCAGGACAATTTCGATATGCTCCCAGCCTTCGTGCGGATAGCGTTTCTCGCCCGGCCACGGCAGTTCAACCACGGTGAATTGCCAGTGCGCCACGTTCACCGGTTCATGCAATTTGAACAGGCAAATGGGGCGACCATTGATGATGTTCTTGGAGAGCAACTCGCCGCACCGTTCGAACCCGCGACGCCAGCGCTCGGCCGTGGCATTCTGATGACAGCGCAAAGAGATGTGATCGGCCTCAAGCGGCGCGATATCCAGACCAAGACGGGTGGCAAGATCTGTGAACGCCTGGGTGAAGCGCGGTAAATCTGCGGAAATATCATGCAGTTCGTCAATGGATTGCCAGTTCGCCATAAGTCACTCTCTTTTCATGTCGCAAAGCCGCTAATTTACTCTGTTGCCCTGTTTTGACCAACCGCAGAATCTGGCTTTTTGCGACTGCATGATTATGCACACCTTCACCGCCTGGATTCTGAGCAATCTTCAGGCCCCGCAATGCTGACGCCAGAGGGCATTTGCAGTATACTCCCGCCCTAAATTCTTTAACTGGCGCGGGCGGTTGTAAGCCCGCATCAAAAACGTAAGGTATCCAGGTGAATATTCAGGCTCTTCTCTCCGAAAAAGTCAGTCAGGCACTGATTGCCGCAGGCGCGCCTGCGGATTGCGAACCGCAGGTTCGTCAGTCAGCAAAAGTACAGTTTGGCGACTATCAGGCTAATGGCGTGATGGCAGTGGCTAAAAAACTGGGCATGCCGCCGCGACAGCTCGCTGAGCAGGTACTGACGCATCTGGATCTTTCCGGCATTGCCAGCAAAACCGAAATCGCCGGTCCGGGCTTTATCAACATCTTCCTTGAGCCTGCATTCCTGGCAAGCCACGTTGACGCGGCGCTGAAATCTGACCGTCTGGGCGTTTCCCAGCCGGAGGCGCAGACCGTCGTGATCGACTACTCTGCCCCGAACGTTGCGAAAGAGATGCACGTTGGCCACCTGCGCTCCACCATCATCGGTGATGCCGCGGTGCGCACGCTAGAATTCCTCGGTCACAAGGTGATCCGCGCGAACCACGTGGGCGACTGGGGTACCCAGTTCGGCATGCTGATTGCTTACCTGGAAAAACAGCAGCAGGAAAACGCAGGTGAAATGGCGCTGGCGGATCTGGAAGGGTTCTACCGCGAAGCCAAAAAGCACTACGACGAAGACGAAGCCTTTGCCGAGCGCGCGCGCAGCTATGTGGTAAAACTGCAGGGCGGCGACCAATACTTCCTCGAGATGTGGCGCAAGCTGGTCGACATCACCATGTCTCAGAACCAGCTGACCTATAACCGTCTGAACGTCACCCTGACCCGTGACGACGTGATGGGCGAAAGTCTCTACAACCCAATGCTGCCCGGCATTGTGGCTGACCTGAAAGCGAAAAACCTGGCGGTAGAGAGCGAAGGCGCAACGGTGGTGTTCCTTGATGAGTATAAAAACAAGGAAGGCGAACCGATGGGCGTGATCATCCAGAAAAAGGATGGCGGCTATCTCTACACCACCACAGACATCGCCTGTGCGAAATACCGTTACGAGACGCTGCATGCCGATCGCGTGCTGTACTACATCGACTCCCGTCAGCACCAGCACCTGATGCAGGCGTGGACTATCGTGCGTAAAGCCGGTTACGTGCCGGATTGCGTTCCGCTGGAACACCACATGTTCGGCATGATGCTGGGCAAAGACGGCAAGCCGTTCAAAACCCGTGCGGGCGGTACCGTGAAGCTGTCCGACCTGCTGGACGAAGCGCTGGAACGCGCCCGCCGTCTGGTGGCCGAGAAGAACCCGGACATGCCTGCCGATGAGCTGGAAAAACTGGCCAATGCCGTGGGTATCGGTGCGGTGAAATACGCGGATCTCTCCAAGAACCGTACCACCGACTATATCTTCGACTGGGATAACATGCTGGCGTTTGAAGGCAACACGGCGCCTTACATGCAGTACGCCTACACCCGCGTGCTCTCGGTGTTCCGTAAGGCGAACATTGATGAAAGCGTACTGGCGAATGCGGCAGTGACCATCACGGAAGATCGTGAAGCACAGCTGGCGGCGCGCCTGCTGCAGTTTGAAGAGACGCTGACGGTTGTCGCGCGTGACGGTACGCCGCACGTGATGTGTGCTTACCTGTACGATCTGGCGGGTCTGTTCTCCGGCTTCTACGAACACTGCCCTATTCTGTCTGCGGAAAACGAATCGGTCCGCAACAGCCGCCTGAAGCTGGCGCAGCTCACGGCGAAGACCCTGAAGCTGGGTCTGGATACCCTGGGTATCGAAACCGTAGAACGCATGTAATACAAAAAACCCGGCAAGCGCCGGGTTTTTTCTTATCAGAAATACTTCCGTAAATATTCCGTCAAACAGAGAATCGCCATCGCCTGTCCGTACGGCATAGACGTCAGCGGGATCTGGCGATAAAACTCAAGATCGCTGCCCATGCCCGTGCCGAACGACGTTTGCAACAGCTCGCCTTCCGCCGAAATATTTTTGACGATACCGCGAATCGCTTTTTCTGCCACTTCGACATACTCCGCGCCAACGTAGCGCTTGCGCACGGCTTTCAGAATGCCGTAGGCAAACCCTGCCGTGGCGGACGCCTCAAGATAAGAATGTGGATCGTCGAGCAGCGTATGCCATAGCCCGCTGTCGTCCTGATATTTCGCCAGCGCGGCAATCTGCGCATTCAATACCTGCACCAGGTAGCGGCGCACCGCGTTGCTTTCCGGCAGATCCACCAGCTCAAGGAAGTCCGGGATGACGATGGTGAGCCAGCTGTTGCCGCGCGCCCAGCGGGCACGGGCAAAGTTATGATTACCGTCATAGCTCCAGCCGTGGAACCACAGCCCGGTCTCCCGGTCCATCAGGTTCTGCACGTGCAGCAGGAACTGATAGACCGCCTCTTCAACGTACTCCGGCTTATTGAGCAGCTTGCCGATTTTCGCCAGCGGCAGCACCGTCATCATCAGCGTGTCATCCCACATCTGTTGATGGTTTTCTTCCGCCAGGGTGATGTGCTGCATCCCGCCGTGTTCCGTGCGCGGCATCTCGGCCATCGCCCATTCCGCCCAGCTTTCCAGCCACGGCAGCCAGGCCTGATTTTTGGTCTCTTCGTAGCGATATGCCAGCGTCAGGAACGGCGACATGGTATTCACGTTTTTGGTGGTCGCGCCTTCCGCAAAGCGGTCGGCAAACCAGCTGTCGATAATGTCTCGCATACTTTCATCGCCGGTCTGGCAGTAATACTGCCAGATACCGTACAGGCCAACGCCGTGCGTCCACTCCCATCCGGCCCAGCCTTTGGTGTCGATCACGCGCCCGTCGTCCAGCCGCAGCAAAAATTCACCCGTTTTGTCGTGGATATTGACCAGGCTATGCGTCACCTTTTGAATCAGCGATTTCAGCTCGTCCCGGGCGATAAAGCGCTCTGGCTGACGCAGTAACGGGCTATGTTTGACAGGCCAAACTTTCATCATCTTAACCTCTGTTGTATGTCGAATTCAGTACCGCGCGCTCTTTCAGAGAGGGTGCCGCTGGCTTGTTGCGATTCAGATAACCGATGTTGTTATTGCCCCACAGTGACTCATAGGGCATACCGGCCAGCATCTCGACGGTGGCGCGGGCGTGTGGCGTCGCTGACTCAGGCATCGCATGACCACACTCGCGCATTTTCGCGGTCTCCTCGCGCAGCGTGCTGTGGGTCTGCAAATTGAGCCTGAAGCGCAGGGAAACGAGGAAGCCGCAGAACAGCACCAGGATGGTGCCCACGCTCAGGATCGTCAAAATGGTGTGGCTCACTTCCGCAGGCTGTACTTTCTGACCGCTGACAAAGCCGGACATCTGCATCACAATGCCCACCAGCATCACCGCACCGGCCTGTGACGCCTTACGGGTCAGGGTCATGATGCCCGCGAAGATCCCTTCGCGGCGCTGGCCGGTGATCGCCTCATCCACGTCAGCAATGTAGGTGTAGGTGTTCCATGGCACGTAGTTGATCCCGCCGCGCCCCAGCCCAGCCACCGCAGAGATCAGCAACAGCAGAGCGTAAACGTCGCTCAGGCCCGCGTAATAGAGCACGGCGTAGGAAATTGACGCCAGGCCAAACAGCACCACCACCATGCGGTAGGACGGCGCAGGCCCGAAGCGGATACACAGCGGGATCATGGCGATAACTGCAAGGAACTGGAAGATGGCCATCGTGCCCAGCAGACTGGACGCCACTGACGCTTCCTGCATCAGCACGAACACTACGTAGTAGGTGAATACCGCGTTAAACACGTCCTGCGCGATATAGCCGCCGAGGTACATGCCCAAATGCTGACGGAAAATCTTGATGCGCAGCGTGGAGCTGAGCTCAACGATCAGGCGGTTGAGGCTTTGCCCTATCGTCAGCTTCTTCTTCTCTTCTTCAGCACGCAGTGCCGCTTCAGACCACTCTTCGCGCGGACGTTCCCAGGTGAAGAACCAGACGAAGGTCAGCATCAGCGCGCAGAGCACGGAGAAGACCAGGCTTGCGTAGAAGAAGGAAACCGCGTTGTCTTTCCCGAACCAGGTCAACAGGATCCCCGGCAGGAAGGAAGCGAGAATGGCAGACATCTGGGCCATAGCGATACGCGCCCCGGAGAACTTGGTTTTCTGCTTAAAGTCATCGGTCATTTCCGGCACCAGCGTTTCGTACGGCACCAGAATCATGGTGTAAACAATATCAAACAGCAGATAGGTCAGCAGGTAGTACCCGAAGCTCATGTCCCCAACCCACATCAGCGAGTAGCTGAACACGCACGGGATCCCCAGCAGAATAAAGAACTTACGGCGGCCAAAGCGCTTACCGAGCCAGGTCGTACCAAAGTTATCGGTTAAAAAGCCCATCAACGGGCTAACGACGGCATCCAGCACCCTTGCCGCGGCAAAGATGAACGTTGCTTCGATCGGTGAAAGCCCGCAGAAGGTGGTATAAAAATATAAAAGCCAGGCCGCCGTCAGGGCGGTGGTACCCGCCCCGAGAAAATCACCTGACCCGTAAGCAAGATAATTCGCGAGTCCAATTTTACGTGTTTTCATTGCCGTCAACCCTAATCAGTTTCAGGAGACTCCCTGCAAGCACGCTTCGTCCGGGAGCTTTTATACGGCTACAGTAAATGCATCGACCTGTTGATACCTTTCTGTTTCTGCCACTCCTGAGAGGGTGCATGGCAAAAATACAAAGAGTAGGGTCACGCGCGTCACTGATTTATAAAACAGCGTTTCCATTTGATCAAAAGGAGAGGTCAGTTTTGAGAGCCAGCCATCAGAATGGCCTGATGGCTGGTGAAAAGGCAGGGTGTTAGCGATAGTTCACGATGACGGAATTACTCTGGACTTTCAGCGCCGGGATTAAGCGCCCCCCGCCCGGCACTTCCCAGATGAAACGCAAAGGTTCAATGGCCGGTACGCCGTTGAACGCCTGCGTCGTGCCATTTTCACCGTCGATTTCCGTGCAGCGCGTCTGAGAGCAGAGGCGCACCCGCAGCCCTGCGGGCGTTGGGCCAATCAGCCGGTAATTCCAGACCACAAGGCCCATCAGACCGGAAACCTCTTCAGCAGGCGCCAGCGGGTTAGATGACATGGCAACACCCCGGTTGCTGAGGGTCACCCCCATGCTGCTTGCCTGCCAGGTGCCCTCCCCGGCAGCGTACGCCGCCAGCGGGAAGAGCAAAATCCAGAGCCATTTACGCATTATTTTCCTCCAATCGTCGCGGTCATGCGGATATGACGGTTATCCGACAGCTCCATATTCGACAGCACGACCAGCTGATTCAGGCTACGACGCAGGAAACGCGACAGCAGCGGACGCAGCGCATGATTAACCAGCAGCACCGGCGGTGCGCCCAGCATCTCCTGGCGCGCCAGCGCCTCCTGCGTTTGCGCCAGCAGACGGTCCGCCAGCCCCGGCTCCAGGCCGCCCCCGCCCTGCAGGGCCTGCAGCAGCAGACGTTCAAGCGGCGTATCGAGGCCAATAACCTGCACTTCTCCGGTTCCCGGGAACCACTGCTGGGTGATCGCACGACCCAGCGCCACGCGTACCACCGCCGTCAGCTCGTGCGGATCGTTTTGTATCGGCGCATGCTCGGCAAGGGTTTCCAGAATAGTGCGCATATCGCGGATCGGCACTTTCTCTTCAAGCAGGTTTTGCAGCACCTTGTGCAGCGTGGTTAAGGTCACCACGCCCGGGACCAGATCTTCCGTCAGCTTCGGCATCTCCTGCGTGACGCGGTCCAGCAGCTGCTGCGCCTCCTGACGGCCAAACAGCTCTGCCGAGAATTGCCCAATCAGGTGATTAAGATGGGTCGCCACCACGGTACTGGCTTCAACAACCGTATACCCCTGAATTTGCGCCTGCTCTTTCAGGGCACTTTCAATCCAGATAGCGGCCAGGCCAAAGGCCGGGTCGATAGTTTGCTCGCCCGGAAGCGTGCCTGCGGCGGTGCCCGGGTTAATCGCCAGCCAGCGGCCCGGATAGGCATCACCGCTGCCAATTTCGACACCTTTCATCAGAATGCGATAGCGCGCGGGCGGCAGGTCCATATTGTCGCGGATGTGAACAACCGGCGGCAGGAAGCCCATATCCTGCGCGAATTTTTTACGGATACTGCGGATACGGCCAAGCAGCTCGCCATCCTGCTGGAAATCGACCATCGGAATCAGGCGATAGCCCACTTCCATTCCCAGGGAATCTTCCAGCTGAACGTCGTTCCAGGTCGCTTCGACGGCCTGGGTATTCTCCGGCATTTTTACCTGAACAGGCTCCGCTGCCGGTTTGGTTTCACGACCGCGCATCCACCAGGCAAGCCCCAGCAGACCCGCCGTAAACAGCAGGAAGACGAGGTTTGGCATCCCCGGGACCAGGCCGAGCAAACCCAGAACGGCAGCGGCCAGCAGCATCACGCGCGGGTTGCTGAACAGCTGGCCCACCATCTGCTCGCCAACGTCCTGATCGGTACTCACGCGGGTCACAATCACACCCGCCGCAGTAGAGATAACCAGCGCCGGGATCTGCGCGACCAGACCGTCACCAATGGTCAGCAGCGTATAGCTTTCCGCCGCGTGGCCCATGTCCATCCCGTGCTGCAATACCCCCACCAGCAGGCCGCCGACCACGTTAATCACCATGATCAGAATGCCCGCGATGGCGTCACCGCGCACAAACTTGCTCGCACCGTCCATGGAGCCGTAGAAGTCCGCTTCCTGCGTCACTTCCGAACGGCGTTTTTTGGCTTCATCTTCGGCGATAAGACCGGCATTCAGGTCGGCATCGATCGCCATCTGTTTGCCCGGCATCCCGTCCAGCACAAAACGCGCGCCCACTTCCGCAATACGCCCTGCACCTTTGGTGATAACCATAAAGTTGATAATAACGAGGATAACGAACACCACGATACCGATAGCGAAATTGCCGCCCACCAGGAAGTGGCCGAACGCTTCAACCACTTTACCTGCCGCTGCCGCACCGGTGTGACCTTCC
Organism: Enterobacter sp. QK-SA4; assembly: GCF_056856775.1. Lineage (NCBI taxonomy): Bacteria > Pseudomonadati > Pseudomonadota > Gammaproteobacteria > Enterobacterales > Enterobacteriaceae > Enterobacter > Enterobacter sp. QK-SA4. The sequence goes on along the minus strand of NZ_JBXFXH010000007.1, from coordinate 1,846,065 downwards.
ATCAGGATGATACGCGTGGACGCGACGTTCAGCGCCAGTCGGAGCAAGGTGGTAAACAGCAGAATGGTCGGGAATGCGGCAAACTCCAGGGTACGCTGGGTGAACATCGCCACCAGCAGCACCATAATGGACAGCGCAATATTGAAAGTGAAAAGCAGATCGAGGATGAACGCCGGGAGCGGCAGTACCATCATCGACAGAATTAGCAGGATCAGAATCGGCCCGGCAAGGATTTGCCATTGGGTCGATTTCAGGTTGCCGGGCAGGCGCAACATTGCCACCAGATTAGCCATCAGTGTCCTTCTCGTTCATAAAATCCAGCGCGGCAGGCACCGGAAGGTTTTCAGGTTTTACAGGCCGCTGACCGCCAGCCAGACGCCAGCGCTTCAACTGCCACACCCAGGCCAGCACTTCCGCCACGGCGGCGTAGAGTTGTCCCGGGATCTGTTGTCCGATATCCGCATGGCGGTACAGGGCACGCGCCAGCGGAGGGGCTTCCAGGATCGGCACGCGGTGTTCTGTGCCAATTTCCCTGATACGGAGTGCGATCAGCCCCGCCCCTTTAGCAACGACTTTCGGCGCGCTCATTTTGTTTTCGTCATAGCGCAGCGCAACGGAATAGTGCGTTGGGTTGGTAACAATGACGTCGGCCTTCGGCACATCGTCCATCATGCGGCGACGGGCGGCGGCACGCTGCATCTGGCGGATACGCCCTTTTACGTGCGGGTCACCTTCCATCTGCTTATATTCGTCACGGATATCCTGACGCGACATGCGCAGCTTTTTGAAGTGGGTATAAAGCTGGAAGATCACGTCAAAACCCACCATCGGGATAATGCTGAGCACCACAAGCAGCGCGCAGAGCCCGACCAGATTCAGCGCGTTGCTCATCGCGGTGAGAGGCGATTCGCTGATAAGACGCATCATTTCTGGCCAGTGGTACCAGAGGTAAAAGCCTGCGGAACTGCCCATCAGCACCGATTTGAGGACGGCTTTGAGCAGCTCAGCCCCGGTCTGCGCAGAGAACATTTTCGCAATACCCGGCAGCGGGTTCAGTTTGGAAAATTTCGGTTGCAGCGATTTGGCACTGAAAACCAGACCGCCGAGCATCACCGGAGAGACCAGCGCGACCAGCACGACCCCGGTAATCAGGGGCAACAGCGCGACCATGGCCCCCTTAATAAGCTGAATAATCTGGCTGAGGATCAGATTCGGATCGTTGACCATGCTGTGGTCAAAACGTAAGCCGGTGGACAACATTCCCGCTAGCCTGCGGGCGAGCGACTCCCCGCCCCACCAGATAATGCACACCCCTACGATAAGGATCAGCAGGGAGGTTAATTCTCGGGATCGGGGGATCTGCCCTTCCTCACGCGCTTTTTCTAGCCGGTGGGGTGTGGGGGCTTCCGTTTTGTCGTCGTTCTCTTCTGCCACAGTGCATGCTCAGCCCATTACGTCACGGGTATCATGCCAGCACCGCCTTTCATCAATGGGCTGATAAACCCCTATAACCGGGTCTTTTTATCCAGTTTAAAACGCCACTCCGTACATTGGGCAAGCGAAGAGAGGACACGTTATGTTCGAACAAACATTGTTCCGGCTTTTGTGATGCGCTTCATATCACAAAATGAATTAAGCGAAGTTTTAAAATGTTTATTCAAAAAATATCCCGAAAGAAAATTAACATAGTCGTCGATTTTAACCACTTAATATTGCAGGAATGATATAAGTATGTAAATTCAATAATTCAGACCAATTAAAAATCTATTTATCCATTACCGGAGAAAATCCAAAAATGGATTAATCATTATAACATTAGTCCTGAAGCTCACTTACCAGAAGAAATTTAAATGTTATAATTTCGCGTGACATAATTTACTTTTCACGAGAAAGCAAATTATATGCCAGATATTACTTTTTATTTAAAGGAAGATTTAAGATGGATTTGAAAAAGCATATTATTGCAGGCTTAACCCTTGCAACACTGTCAATGAATGGTTTCGCCGCAGAAATGAATGCCGGCACTATTCATTTCACGGGTGAAATTATCGAATCAAGCTGTACGATTCAGGGGGACGATGGCACGGACAGTACTATCCCGCTGGGTACCTATCCTATATCGTTGTTTACTGATGTTGGAACGGAAACCGCACTTATGCCCTTCTCCGTTACGCTAGCGAACTGCCCGTTGAAAAGCGATGGGCTTCCGGCTGTACAGCTGACCTTTAACGGCCCAACAACCCTGACCGGGACCAATACGCTGCTGGACGTCAGTAAAATTACCACCACGGGCGATACCGCGGCTACAGGTATCGGCGTTGCCGTCAGCCTGGCGGGTAAAGATGATAAGCTCATCACGATGGACGGCGCCGAAGGGCAGGTCTATATCGAACTGGCGTCAAAACCCGAAGATACGATTAAAGCTGATTTTAATGCTCGCTATAAATCATTTGCAGCTGCGGTTACGGCCGGTCCGGCAGATGCTGATATGACGGTAAACATTCTTTACCGTTAATAAACACACTGCTGACATTCATAATATAAATAGATTTAGGCCTCATGACGTTTAAGGAGTCATGCTCTGATAATAGTCCGAATCCGGATTCGGACTATTATCATTCCCCTTCAATCTCCTTTATTAAAGGTTTCACCATGCGCATTTTACTCCAGGTCTTATTATGCATTCCTGTTATTACGAGCACCTTTTGTCACGCAGCAGGTATTCAGATCGGTCGCACACGCATAATCTACGATGCCGCGAAAAAGGAAGTTGCCCTGCCCTTACAAAATAATGATAAAGAGCTTCCATGGTTAATACAGTCATGGACGGATACGGGCGATGGTAAAACGCACGGACCGTTTATCGTAACTCCGCCTCTCTTTCGGCTCGATCCGCAAAAAGAGCAAAGCCTGCGCATTACCTGGAACGGGACAGCCTTAGCAGGGGATAAAGAGTCGCTGTTCTATATGAACGTGCGAACCGTTCCTGCCACGGCTACAGATGAGGGTGACAAAAACGTCCTGCGGTTAATCTATAAAACGCGTCTGAAACTGTTCTGGCGCCCTGTAGGTCTGAGCGGAACACCCTCTGAAACCTGTAAAAACCTGCGCTTCGCTCGTCATGGTCAGCAGCTCACTGTCATCAACGCGGGGGCGTTCTACAGCGTCTTTGATTCACTTGCGCTGGGCTCGCACAAAGTGGAGAAAGCAGATATGGCTGCCCCTAAATCCCGCGTTGACATTCCTCTCCCTGACAATGCTCAGGGGACGAGCGTCACCTGGCGCTGCATCACCGATTACGGCAATGCTTCAGAAAAATACACTTCCACACTGGCGCAGGATTAAAAGACCGCGATGATGACAGGACGTATTGATTTGTCATACGGGCGGCTCTTTAGACTGAATCCGCTTCTTCGCTGCCTTGGTGGTGTCTTGCTCATGGCGAGCTTCTCGACGCTGGCCCGTGAGTATCGTTTCTCTCCCTCATCGCTTGAAGGAGACATGCTGGCACAGCAGGATATCGACCTTTCACTCTTTTCAAAGTCGAATGCTCAGCTACCCGGCACCTATTCTTCACGAGTGCAGGTGAACGAACGCCGCCTGAGCACCACCAATATCGCTTACGTCAGCTCGCCGGAAGGGTCACTGATACCGCAGCTCACACCGGATATGCTGCGGGCATGGGGGATTGCTATCGATCGGTATCCCGCCTTGCTTGCATTACCCGCCAATAAGGCTTTGCCCAAAGATATCAGCAACTATATTCCCCAGGCCTCCGCGCGGCTTGATTTTTCAACCATGACATTAGCGTTGAGTATTCCTCAGGCCGCGTTAAGTGGGACCGGTCACGATTACATCGATCCCTCGCGCTGGGACGACGGTGTTCCCGTGTTGTTCAGTGACTACGCTTTTTCAGGATCAAAAAATAAGGACAGCGGCGTCAGCAGCGCCACCAGTCAGTATCTGAATTTGCGCACCGGCGCCAACCTGGGTGGCTGGCGAGTGCGCAACTATTCTACGTGGAGCAATTCAGAGAGTGAAAACCAGTGGGAAAATATCAATACCTTCCTGCAGCATGACGTTGACGCCCTCAAGGCGCAGTTCACGGCCGGGGAAAGCAGCACGCGTGGCGAGGTATTTGATAGCTTACAGTACCGGGGCGTCAACCTTGCGTCAGATGAAGAGATGCTTCCCTATAGCCAACGCGGCTATGCCCCTGTCATACGCGGCATCGCCAGTTCAAATGCAGAAATCTCGGTGCGCCAGAACGGCTATCTCATCTATCAGCAAAATGTCGCGCCGGGCGCGTTCGAAATCAACGATCTCTACTCCACGACCAACAGCGGCGATCTGGACGTTACGGTGAAAGAGGCTGACGGCACCGAGCATCGCTTTACGCAGCCCTACTCCAGTATCGCGGTTATGCTGCGGCCAGGGCGTATGAAGTATGAAATGACCGCAGGCCGTTATCGTGCTGAAAGCGGGAGCGACCAAAAGGAACCCGACTTTTTCCAGGGAAGCATGATTTACGGTTTAAATAACCTTCTCACCTGGTTTGGAGGGCTGACCCTCTCGAAAGACTATAACGCCGCCAATACCGGAGCCGGTCTGGCGCTCGGGCCGCTGGGCTCGCTGTCGGCTGACGTTACCCTGGCCGACACCCGGCTAGACGACAACAGCCAACATACCGGCCAGTCATGGCGTCTGCTTTATACCGGTAAACTGGATTCGACCAATACCAACTTCAGCCTCGGCAGCTACCGATACACCAGCCGCGGGTATTACAGCTTTACCGACGCCAATCAAAAGCGTGACGGTCACGAAGACGATCTGCTGTTTCGTTACAATAAACGCAACCGCATTCAGGCCAGCGTGAGCCAAACCGTTGCTGGGGTGAGTCTGTATCTTAATGGTTATCAGCAGGATTACTGGGGCACCTCTAAAAAAGAGTGCAGCCTGTCGGTTGGATTAAATACCGTTGTTGCCGGCACGAGTTATCACGTGGCCTATACGTACAGCAAAACCAACGACGAAGAGTCTGACAGAATGGTCTCTTTAGGGTTTAGCATTCCTCTCGCCAGATGGCTGCCACGCGCCTGGAGTAGCTATAACATCAGCAATACTAAAAATGGCTATACGCGGCAAAACGTGGGCCTCAGCGGTACGCTGCTGGACGACGAGCGTCTGAGCTACTCGTTACAGCAGAGCCATTCCAACCACGACGGGGAAGATATCAGCAGCGTCTACGGCAGCTACCGCTCGCAATACGCCAACCTGACCGCAGGCTATTACGCCTCCACTGATAACTCTCAGCAGCTTAACTACGGCATTAGCGGCGGTATTGTTGCCCATCCTCAGGGCGTCACGCTGGCTCAACCTTTAGGCAGCCAGTTTGCTATCGTCAACGCCAACGACGCGTCTGGCGTCCGTTTCCTGAACCAGCGGGGTATTCAGACCGACTGGCAGGGTAACGCAGTCATTCCATCGCTCACTCCGTACCAGGAGAACAATATTCGTATTGATACCGCGAGCCTGCCGGAAAATGTGGACAGCAGCGATACCGCCATCACCGTCATTCCCTCGCGCAACGCGGCGGTGCTGGCCAGATTTGACGCCCGCACAGGCTATCGGATGCTGATTACCCTGAAGCGTCCAAACGGCCTCCCCGTTCCGTTCGGCGCCATCGCGACCAGTAGCGACCCGGTGATGAGCGGTATTGTCGATGAAACCGGCACCGTCTATCTGGCAGGCATTGGAGAGACCGCGCAGATCACCGTGAAATGGGGCAACGGCACGGGCCAACAGTGCCGCGCCAGCATTACGCAACAGTCAGCCAACCAAACCGAAAGCCCTAACGGTATTCGCTCGGTTAGCGAGCTTTGTCAGCAGGAATAAGCACATGAAAACTATACACACGAAACGGGCCGTCTGGGCTTTATTGACTACTGCATTGAGCCTGACCGCAACCAGCCCGTGCAGGGGAGCCGTGACTTTACTTCGTAACTGCTTCGGTGCGCCGCAAGCCTACACCACGTCGTTCGATCATGAGTTTTCGTCCAGCGAAAATATTGCCAATCATGACTATGATGTGCCAAATCATCTGGTCGGCAATGGACCGGTGATAGTGGCCAACTGCAGCTGTCCCGGAAATATGTTTTCTTCGAGCATGGTCTATGAAAAAACGTTTGCCGGGAGCCCGCTGAATCCGGGAACAAACGGATACGGCTATTTGACCGATAAGATCGATGCCGATATCACCGCCTACGCGGATGCAATCAACTCTCCGGACGGTACTTCTCTGAACCCGTTAGCTATCAATGAATACCCGACGTCCAGAGCTAATATGCGTAACACTACCGAGAATGCACTCGCCAAAACGGAGGGGGATGCCAACGTTTGCAGTAGTGGCACCCAACCGAGCAACGCCGCTACAGTAAAGCGTAATTTCCGCTGGAACGTCGTTGCGATCCTGCTTCACGTTAAAAAACCCATCCTGGGTCAAGAGGTTATCCCTTCGACGATCGTCGCGCAAAACTATGCCTGTCTTTATTTCGGCACGGGGGGAAGCTGCGATTCAGGACAGGCAGAACAGGTCTCTGATATCTGGTTTAGCGGCACGCTTTCTGCGCCGCTAAGCTGCGTTATCAACGAAGGCAGCACCATAGAGGTTGAGTTCGGCAGCATCGTCAGCAAGCAATTCGTCATCAAAGGGCAACCGCCAAAACGTTATGCCATCAAAAACGTTGATATTGCCTACCACTGTGATGATAACGCAGTGGGAAACACGGACCGGATAAAGCTCACGCTGACAGCAGATCAGGGCGTGGCGGATAGCAGTACGCCGTACATTGCAAAACTTCTGGACAGGGACGATCTCGGGGTGCGCGTATATGATGAAAACAGTCAGAACGTTGCGCTGGATGGTACCTATGAGTTTCCGGTAACAATGGACGAGCAGGGAAATGGTGTGGTCAAAATTCAGGCTGTACCGGTCAGCACGACGAATGCCCCCCCGGCCCCGGGCCGCTTTGAAGGTAACGTGACGGTGAAGATGGATCTTCGCTAACCGAAATACCCTCAGGCTGACGCCGCAGCCTGAGGGTAATCAGAACAATCAGAAGCCGAGGCTGTCCAGCAGATCGTCAACCTGATCCTGGCTTGCCACAACGCCCGCCTTGCTGGCGTCGAGCTGTGGACCATTGAGCAGGCTTTCGTTCTCGCGTTTTGGACGGGCTGCCGGTTCCGGAATGTTCTCCAGCAGAACCATCAGCAGCTGACGCTCAATCTCCTGGATAACATCCATCATGCGCTTGATCACCTGACCGGTGAGGTCCTGGAAATCCTGCGCCATCATGATGTCCAGCAGCTGGGCGTTGGTGAAGCTGGTGTGGCCCGGCACATCACCCAGGTACTGACGGGTATCCGTCACCAGCTCGCGGGCATCCGCCAGCTCGATAGGATTCTCAAACCACTCGTCCCAGCGTTTGCTCAGCGCTTTCGCCCCCTTTTCCATCGCATCCTGGTGCGGCTGTGACGCTTCAACGCTGTTCAGCGCACGTTCCGCGGCCTGAGCGGTCATCTGCACAACATAGTCCAGACGATCGCGGGCATCAGGAATGGCTTCCGCCGCTTCGGCAATCGCCTGATCCAGACCCAGCTCGCGCAGGCTGTCACGCAGCATGCGCGTCAGGCTGCCGATGCGGACGATAATATCGCTCGGCGAGTGTTCTTCAACGGGTTTCATAGCAGGTTGCAACATTTCCATCACCTCACATGCCGAGTTTCTCGAAGATCTTACCGAGCTTCTCTTCCAGGGTTGCCGCGGTGAATGGCTTCACCACATAGCCGCTTGCGCCCGCCTGTGCAGCGGCAATGATGTTCTCTTTTTTCGCTTCTGCAGTAACCATCAGAACCGGCATAGACGCCATTCCCGCATCGGCACGAATGGTTTTCAGCAGTTCCAGACCGTCCATGTTAGGCATGTTCCAGTCGGAGATAACAAAACCAAACCCGCCAGCCTGCAGTTTGTTCAGCGCATCAACGCCGTCTTCTGCTTCTTCAACGTTGTTGAAGCCCAGCTCTTTCAGCAGGTTGCGCACGATGCGACGCATGGTGGAAAAGTCATCCACAACCAAAAACTTAAGCTCTTTATCCGCCATAAAATAATACTCCTGAGTCAAATACGTATTGCCTGTCCGGCACTGATTTTCGCCAGCATCTGCTGGCTTACCTGGCTAAGATCGACCACTTCGCTCACGCCACCCATATTGATGGCCTCGCGCGGCATGCCGAACACCACACAACTTGCTTCATTCTGCGCAATCGTCCAGGCGCCAGCCTGGTGCATTGCAAGCATTCCGGCGGCACCATCGTTGCCCATCCCCGTCAGGATCACCCCAACGGCGTTGCGCCCCGCATGTTTCGCCACCGAATGAAACAGCACATCCACCGACGGACGGTGCCGGTTGACCGGCGGTCCGTCATGAATTTTGATTTGATAGTTAGCGCCGCTGCGCGCCAGCTCCATATGCTTGTCGCCCGGGGCGATATAGGCATGTCCCGGGAGCACGCGCTCGCCGTCTTCCGCCTCCTTCACGCTGATCTGGCACAACTTGTTCAGGCGTTCGGCGAACGAACGGGTAAAGCCTGGCGGCATATGCTGAGTGATCAGAATACCCGGACTTGAAAGCGGCAATGGCTGGAGTACATGACGAATTGCCTCTGTTCCTCCGGTTGACGCCCCAATGACCAGCAGTTTTTCCGAGCTGAGTAAGGGACCGGCCTTCAGGGTCGCAGGCGCGGCCAATGGCGTATGGGCAGCAAGCTTCGCACGCGACGCGGTGCGGATCTTCTCCGCGATCATTTCGCTGTAGGCCAGCATCCCTTCGCGTATGCCGAGCTGCGGTTTGGTGACAAAATCCACCGCCCCCAGCTCCAGCGCGCGCAGGGTGATTTCCGATCCTTTTCCGGTCAGGGAGGAGACCATCACCACCGGCATGGGCCGAAGCCGCATTAATTTTTCGAGGAAATCTATGCCATCCATGCGCGGCATCTCGACATCCAGCGTTAGCACGTCGGGGTTATATTTTTTAATTAAATCCCGCGCTACCAGAGGATCGGGCGCAGTGGCCACCATCTCCATGTCGCTGTGGCTATTGATAATTTCAGTCATGATCTGACGCATCAGCGCTGAATCATCGACAGACAACACCCTGATTTTACTCATGCTTTTTCCTTACTCAGCGCATATACCGTTTGCCCACGCAGGCTAAACTCACGCGCGAGGTTGCTGAAGTTTTCCGAGTGCCCGGCAAACAGTAAACCGTCAGGCTTGAGCAACGGAACAAACCGACGCAGAATGTCCTGTTGCGTCGTTTTATCAAAATAGATCATAACGTTACGGCAAAAAATGGCGTCGAACGGCCCCGGCACGTTGTACTGCTTATCCAGCAGGTTAACGGGCGCGAATTCGACGCAGTTCGCCAGCTCCTGGCGTACGCGCACCAGGCCTTCATGCGGGCCCGTGCCGCGCATGAAATAACGCTGCAGCTGCTGCGGCGACAGCGTTTTCAGTTCATCCTGGCGATACACGCCGTTACGCGCCTTCTCCAGCACCTCGGTATCGATATCGCTGGCGTAGACTTTCCAGCGTCCGGGCGTCATGCCCAGGGTGTCGGCAAGGGTGATCGCCAGGGAGTACGGCTCTTCACCCGTCGAGGCAGCCGCACTCCATACGCGATATTCCCCGGTGCGACGGCGGGCGTGCTCGGCCAGAACCGGGAAGTGGTGAGCTTCACGGAAAAACGCCGTCAGGTTGGTGGTTAATGAGTTAATAAAAGCCTGCCACTCTGCGCTGTTCTGGTTCGCCTCGAGCATGCTCAGATAGCGGCCAAAATCATCCAGCCCCAGCGTACGCAAGCGCCGCACCAGACGGTTGTAGACCATGTCCCGCTTATGATCCGCAAGCACGATCCCCGCACGCTGGTAGATTAACTGACATATCCGACGAAAATGCGCGTCGGACAGCGCGAGGCGCTGTGTCATCTGCAACAATAATGACGTTTGCCCAGGGGGCATTGGTGATGTCATAGCGCCTTCTTAATTACATTCAGGATACAACTGGCACGGCCTGCGACCGCCCGACTTCTGTTACTGTTTCAACGTGCTCTTTCACATTAAATACCGCGACCAGTCCGGTCAGACGATCCGCCTGGCTGGCCAGCTGATCGGTTGCCGCTGCCGCTTCCTCAACTAACGAGGCGTTCTGTTGCGTCACCTGATCCATCTGGCTGACGGCCTGGGCAACCTGCTCAATGCCGCGGCGCTGTTCGTCCGACGCCGAGGCAATCTCGCCCATGATGTCGTTCACCCGCGTCACGGAGGTGACGATCTCGTGCATGGTTTTCGCCGCCGTATCCACCAGCGTTGAGCCCTGCTGAACGCGCGAGACCGACTCTTCGATCAGCACCTTAATTTCTTTCGCCGCGTTGGCGCTGCGGCTCGCCAGGTTACGCACTTCCCCCGCCACCACCGCAAATCCACGCCCTTGCTCACCGGCGCGCGCCGCTTCCACGGCGGCATTCAGGGCCAGAATGTTGGTCTGGAACGCGATACCGTCAATCACGCTGATGATGTCGCCAATTTTCTGCGAGCTGGTGGCAATCTCCTGCATGGTGCTGGCGACATGGGACGCCTGGTCACCGCCTTTCTTCGCCGTCATCGCCGCCTGTTTTGACAGATCTGAAGCCTGACGCGCGTTATCGGCGTTCTGGCCTACCGTCGCGGTCAACTGCTCCATGCTGGCCGCCGTCTGCGCCAGCGAGGCCGCCTGCTGCTCGGTGCGGGACGAGAGATCGTTGTTCCCCGCCGCAATCTCAGAGATCCCGGTGTGCATGGCATAGCTGCCCTGCCGCACGTCGCTCACCGTTTCCCGCAGCGATCCCTGCATCGCCTTCAGGCTGGCAAAGATCGCCGAAATTTCATTCTTGCCGAACACCGCCACCGGACGCGCCAGGTCCCCTTTCGCAATACTGTCGAAGTGGCTGCTGATAATCGCCAGCGGCTGCACGATCATCCTGCGTGACCAGAGCAGCGCCCCGCCGGTCAGCAGCCCTGCCAGAATCACCACCACCGCAAAGATGATGCCCGACATGTGATAGCTTTGACGGCTCTGGTCACCGGCACGCTGAACAGACTGGTTAATATCCTGCTGCCACGCGTTAAAGCTGCCGTCAAACGCCGCCTGAGACGCCTGAACCGGTGCGGTCATAAAGTCCGAAAGCTGGTTGTTCTCAAGCCACGTCGCCTGGTGGTCCAGATCGCTATACCACTGTTCAAAGTTCGTCTTCATGGCGGCCTTCAGCGCTTTCTCTTTCTCGCTGTCGGCGGCCTGCGCCGTAAAGGCTTTAAACTGTGCGTCAGCCTGCTTCAGGCTGTCGCGCGCGGTCGCCATCAGCGCTTTAATGTCATCCGGCGGATAACTCAGCGCGGTTAAGGTTCCCGCCTTGTTCAGCGCAGTGCTTGCCTGCAACAGCACAGCACGCGTTTGTGCCAGTGCGGAGCGCTGCTGATTACTCGCCTCAACTTCCTGCAAATTCTGATAGCCATCGCGAAACGCCCAAAAAGACAACCCGTTACTGCCAACCTGCAACACACCGCAAAGGATCAGAATCAAAAACAGTGTGGTCGAGATACGAATACGATTTAACATCCACGCTCCCATCAAGCGGCAAGCAGCCGCGGTTTAATTGTCAGTCAAAATGTTTCCCAGTTTTCATCTTGTCCGGTCGTCGCGGTGCGCGTACGGTTTGCAGCCGATTCAGCGGCTGGCGCGCGATACGTCGCCTGCGGGGTGACCGAGTTTCCAGCGAGTGAAGCGAGACGAAACGCCGAGACGGCCATCTTCAGACGGCTCGCCTGGTCTTCCAGAGCAGCGGCCGCCGCAGCGGACTCCTGCACCAGCGCGGCGTTTTGCTGTGTCACGCGATCCATTTCCGATACCGCCAGGGCAACCTGGTCGATACCACGACTCTGCTCATCGGACGCAGAGGCGATTTCACCCATGATGTCCGTCACGCGGGTGACGGCATTCACGATGTCATTCATGGTCTCCCCGGCGCTTTCCACCAGCACGGAGCCGGTATCCACGCGGGAGACGGAATCTTCAATCAGGGACTTGATCTCTTTGGCCGCGTTGGCGCTGCGGCTGGCCAGGTTGCGTACTTCCCCGGCCACCACGGCAAACCCGCGCCCCTGTTCGCCCGCGCGCGCCGCTTCCACGGCGGCGTTCAGCGCCAGAATGTTGGTCTGGAAGGCAATGCCGTCGATGACGCTGATGATGTCGGCGATTTTCTTCGAGCTGTCTGCGATTTCGTGCATGGTTTTCACCACGCCATCCACCACGCGTCCGCCGCGCTGCGCCGTCTCGGAGGCGCTTTCTGCCAGCTGAGACGCCTGGCGGGCGTTATCGGCGTTCTGCTTCACGGTCGCGGTGAGCTGCTCCATGCTGGCGGCCGTCTCTTCCAGGGCGGAAGCCTGCTGCTCGGTTCGGGATGAGAGATCGTTATTCCCCATCGCAATTTCGCTGGTGCCGGTATAGATAGCCTCCGACCCGTTGCGCACGTTGGCGACGGTTTCGATTAACGAACGCTGCATATGGTCAACGCTGTTTGCCAGCTCGGTGATCTCATTGCGCCCGGAGACGGTCAGCGTTTTGGTCAGGTCACCGCCGGCAATTTCGCGAATGTGGGCAATGACGCGGCCGAGAGGGTTCAGCAGGATATGGCGAATGCCGTACCAGACCGCAACCAGCACAATAACCAGCGCCAGCGCCATCACCGCCATCTGCCATTTCGCAAAGCGGTAGTCATTCTGGCTTTCCGTAAAGGCCGAGTGATAGAGATCGCCGCTGGCCTTCGCGTATTCCCCCAGCGCCGCGCCGAGTGCGTTTTGCATCCCCTGCGTCGGCTGCGCGAAATAGGCGTCCATATTGCCGCTCTCCAGGAACTGAATCAGCTCTGCCAGACCGGCATGATAGGCGTTGTATTTTTCGTCAATGTTCTGGCTCACCTGCTCCATTGCAGGCTGTGGGGTAATCTTTTTAAAGGCGTCGTAATGTTTAGCGGCATCAGCGAGGGTGGCACGGGCATTTTTCAACAGATCGGTTTTCGCGCTGCTCTGCTGATTGTTAGGGTCCATCATCATGCGCGCGGACGAGCGGCTCAGGTTGATGCGCGTTTGCAGCATCAGATCCCACGTCGACGTGAGCTCACTCTGCTGCAGGCGGAGATCGTTCGAGGCCGCGAAGCTGTCCTGGTTCTGTTTTAATGACGAGAAAAAAAGCCCGCCGGAGATGAGCTGAAGAAGTGCGAAAATGACCAGCACCATCATGAGCATTGTGACAACGCGGATACGGTTCAACATACAACACCTTCTCATAGATTTATTAACGGTGTTATCGGCACAGCCCACAGGAACTTTACATTTGCGAAAGGGAAAAGCGCGGGGGTTAAAACGCCACGTCGACAATCAGCGTGTCGGTGTAGGTTCCGGCGGGCGGCGTGGCCTGATTGGTCAGGACTTTAGCGGTGTAGTTGTAGGTGCGCAGTAAACCGTCGCTACTGACCTGGGACGATACCGCGCTGGACCAGCGCTCGCTGCCGCTGACGCCCCAGCGGTTACCGGTGGCTTCCTTATAGATGTCGTAGCTCATGGCGTTGCTGCCGCTCACCATCCGCCGCACGTTGTTCAGCGCGTTGGCGCCGTTATTAATGCCGATGGTATACGAACTTCCTTTGGTACAGGTGACGGCAATCGCCTGCGAGACGGTGGGGAAACTTTGCACCAGCGGCGCGCTGTTGAAGTTCACATCTGGCGTGGTCATGGCGCTGCAGTCGTTGGTGACGGTCATATCGAGCAGGATGGTGGTTGTCGCGGTTCCCGTCTGATTGATTGTGCAAACGCCGAGCGCGCCCACGGAGCACACGCTGTAGTTAATACTGAAGGTTAACTGCACCTGATATGGCCCGGCAGTGACGTTTTGCCCGGCGACGGTGCGGAAATAGAGCGGAATGTTGTACTGCTTTGACCCCAGCAACCCCAGCAGGGTATTCCCGCTCCAGGTATACGATTTACTAATCTGTACCTCGCTGCTGCTCGCGCATCCTGATAACCCGCACAGCCGGGTGGGGATGACGTCGGTGATGGCCGCATTATCCGTGCGTTTCATCGTGGCGCGGCTGCTGCCCGAAACCGATGCCGCGGTGTAGGTCAGCGTTACCGAGTCGCTAGTCAGCAGATTCAGCACGGCATCGCAGGCCACCACCAGCGTGCCGGTGGTTTGAACTTCCCCAGTTCCGCTGAGCGCGAACGAGGTGACGCTGCCAAACGACGCATTAACCGTGCTGACAGTACACGCCCCCCAGCCGCCGCCGGAGAACAGCAGCAGGATCAACAGCAGCAGGCGCGTCATGGCGCCTCCCGGCAAATCAGCGGCCCGTAGGTTCTCAGCTTATGCTCCGGATTGGCCTCCACGGTCAGGGTAGTCTTGCAGCGCCTCCCGTCAGGTGCGATCACCTCCAGCGGGTTCACGTCGCTGAGATTTTCCAGCCAGGCGATGCCGTCATACCCCACCACCGCATTGCTGCGCGAGGCGCGTCGAACCTGACTTCCCACCGGCAACGCCTTCCCGTTCGTATCATGCAGAATAACGCTTGCCACCCGCTCCTGCTCCATCGGGAAATCGACCAGATAGCCGCTGTGACGCTGAATCGCGATCCGGCGTTCGGTCTCTTTCAGACGGGTATCCGCCGGCAGATTCAGAGTATCAATCCGGTAGCTTGCGGGTAATACGCCGACACCCCGCTCACCAGCAGGTAGCCGTTGTTATTGGTTTTACCGACGGGCTGGTTCTCATAGCTGACGGGCACGTCAGGGTGGCCGTCGGTACTGATGACCACAAACGCATCGTTGATCTTATTCGCCGCGAACAGCTCGCCGTCCATAAGCACAATGGCGCCCATCGCCTCGCCCCACCAGGTCATGGTATCCCTTTCGCCATAGCCGCCGCCCTGCAGCTCGATATTGTTATTGCGCCAGCCCAGCGTACCCTGTTGATAATCACTGGATCTCGACTGGTTGGCCCAGGCCATGTTCCAGCTGAACCCACCGTCAGAAGGCATGGAGTGGTTGTAGTTAATGCGCTGGGTACTGCCTGCATCCGGAGTGTTTTCGACGGTGACGGCAGCGCTGTCGCGTGCCCCCAGCGGCACCTGCAGCGACAGCGCGACCGTCCAGTCTCCCCGCTGCCGATCCCGGCTGCCGGCCAGATAAATGCTGCTCGCCCCCCACAGGTTGCGGCTCCAGGAGAGATTAAGCAGCTCGGTTTTTTGGCTGTCAAAACTCTCCACGCCGATCCAGGCTGCACCGATGTTGCCGTACCGTCCCAGATTGAAGGTCAGCGAATACTGGTCCGTATTACGGCTAAAGCTGGCGATGGGCTTATCGTTTTCGTCATACACCGTCGGCTGGTCGTAAAGGGCGAGATTGCCAAAGCCGCGGTCGCGACGCGTGTGCTGGGTGGCGACGCTAAACTCGCTGGTACTGTACTGGTAACCCCAGTTGATTTGCCCGCCCGCATCACCGCGCATGCGGCTTTGCGAGTAAGAGGTGTTCACCACGCCAAACTGGCCGAGTTTTATCACCGTCCCCGCGCCGCCCAGCGCCAGCTCCTGCGCCCCTTCCGCGTGGCCCTCGAGGGTTAGCCAATCCGTCATTCCGTAGCGATACGAGCCGCTGCCGGCTGCCGGACCGTAGTCAAAATTCTTGATACCGTAATTACGCCGCAGGCTGCCGAGCGTCACGGCGCCGTCGCTCAGCCCTTGCTTAAGCAGGTCGCTGGTGACGTAAAACGGTAGCGTGGTGCTTACCTGGCGCCCCAGCGCATCCGTTGTGACCAGTACCGCATCCCCGGCCCCGTTGATATAGGGCAGATTGGTCAGGGTGAAAGGCCCCGGCTGAAGCTGGGTTGAACCGGAGCGATAGCCGTTGATAAAGAGATCGACCGAAGTGGGTACCGCAGCTTCCCCCGCGAACTCGGGCAGCGGCCATGTCACCAGGTCAGGACGCAGGGAGAAATCCCGCCCGACGCTTATCCCCCCCATTCGCACGCTGGAGCTCCAGCTCAGGGCATCGCTGATCACGTCCCCGGCGCTCCAGCTCATCGCGTCATCTTCGTTGGTGAACAGCAGGGTCGTGTCATAGCGGACATACCCTTCCTGCTGGCCGTCGTTACCGGTGAAATTTTCCCGCGCGTAACCGGTCGAGGAAAACGAGCCGTTTTCGTTGAAGTAGCGGAACTCATGCCAGATCGACGCCTGGCCGCCGATATGTTCCGTGTGGTTGGTGTAGAGATCGTAATTCAGCAGCGCCCCGCGCCCATAGTGAGGTTTGGCCTGCGCCGCTTGCGCGCTGAAAGGCGTCACGCGGGCCGTCACCCAGTCGCGGGGAACGGTCAGCAGCAGGCGCTGCGCGGCGCTGTCGTACTCCACCCGAACCTGAGCAAGCGAGGAGAGATTTACCTCGCCGGTGGGAACGTGCGCCGGGGGCAGCCCCGCGCGCAGCAAATCGGCGCTGGAGATAAAGAAAGCGCCTTTACGCTGCGTCACGGGCACGACCAGGCCGGTGTCGTAGTGATTGACCACGATGGCCAGCTGGAAAACCGCTTCATCATTTATCGCCTGTGCCTGGGGAGGCGGCGGTAAACTGTCGTCGCCGGGTCCGGCCAGTGTCGCGGAACTGACGCATAGCAGTATCATCATCGCCGGCTTCAGTTGACGGGCGTCGACTGCCATTGTTCGTCCCTGGCATTAATCTGCGCGCTCATCCGCTCTGGCTGACGAACGCCAGCGGGTATAGGCCAGCTGCGGGTGCTGCCCGGCAGGACGTAACCCAGCAATCCCTCCGCCACCGTGCGTTTCTGACCTCCCTGCTCCAGCGCCACCTGGCTCAGCCTGACGTGGACATTACCCCGATTTTTGACCTCCAGCGCAGGCTTCCCCTCCGCCTGCGTCACCCGCCAGCTCAGGTTTTGGGTCTCCGCCAGCGCGTGATGCGCGCCCTCTTTGATAGTCGGGATCCCCTGTCCATATACGAACAGAGGGATGGAGTAACGCATCTGCAATTTCAGGCCGATGGCGGGTTCGGCTTTGGCATCTGGCTGGGGGATTTCATCGACGATAATGCGATAGGCCTGTTCGACCCCTGCAGGAACCGTAGCCTGTTTGATAAGGCGAATGAGCTGCTTGCTGCCCGTGCCAATCGTGACGATGGGCGGGCTGGCGACCACGTCCTGCTGCGCGGTAAAGCGCTCGTGTCCGTCCTCCTGCTTCCAGCGCACGATGCGGACCTGCATCGTCGTGGCGCTGTTTCCCTGGTTCTGGATCCACAGTTCCGTGGCGTTGGCGTCCGCCGCAAGCCAGGGATCGATGGGCCAGAGCAGGATGGTGGCAGCCGCCTGCGCCTGGCCAGCAACCGCCATACCCAACGCGCCCGCCAGACAAACCGGTCTGAAAAATGGCTTCATCAACACTCCCCCTTTATTACCATGACAAGGTCACGGTGAGCTGATCGGAATAGGTTCCCGCCGGGCTAAACCCGGTCAGTAGCGCCACGCCAAAAAGCGGCAGCGCGATGTTATTGCTGTTGGTATAGGTCACCGCTATCGCCTGGTTGACGCCAATTTCGCTGTTCGCGGCCAGCGAGCTGCTGCTGTAGAGCCGGTATGGCACCATATCGACGCCGTTCGCGCGCTTCATGCGACGAACGGATGAATAATTTTGACCGCCATTAATGCTCATGCTCAGCGCCACGCCTGGCGTACAGGCAATAGACAACGCCCCGTTTGGCACAAAGCTGGTGCTGACCGGCGCGCTCTCGACGCCGTTATGGCTGCCAAAATCCAGCGTACCGAGAAGCCCTCCGCTACCGGTGGCCACCGCGCATCCCGGCACAATCGTCGCGCTGACCTTAAAGGACTGGGATGTCACCGCATCCGCCGTGGGCATCATGAGCAATCCGACGATCATCGCGAAAAAAGGCTGCACGCGTCCCTCTGCGCATTTGCGCAGACCTGTGAGAGATGCCTTCATGGCGGTTCGGGACTAGTAGGTGACGCTGACGTTAATCGTGTCGGTGTAGGTCCCCGGGACGACCGTCACGCTGTTACCGCCGCCGGTAATCCGTCCGTACAGGGTGTAACTGTCCACCCCGCCTGCCGTGGACGCGATCGGCAGCGCGGCGTTATTGGCAATCACGGTGTTAAACCCGCTGTCGCTGTACAGGCTGTAGGCCACGCCCTGTGCCGCGTTGGCCGTATTCACCAGATAGCGTTCAGGCGTACCCGGCGAACCGACAACCGAGCCGGGCGCGGTGGAGTGGGTATTACCTGTGATCGCGACCGTATAGCTGGCGGTCGTACATTGAATGGTGAAGGTGTTTCCGCCGCTGGCGCCGCTCAGCTGCGTCGTAAGCGTGGAAAAGGTTGCCGGATGGGTACCGAAATCGAGCGTACCGAAGTTAATGCCACTTTGTGCGGGCGAGCCGTTTATCAGACACCCGTTTGTCAGCGTCAGCGTTGCACCGATGGTGCCGCTGCTGGTGACGGCCAGCGCCTGATGAGCCGTTGTCGCAGCCAGTAAGGTGCCTGCGCAGATCAAAAGAAGTTTTCTTTTCATTTACCACCCTCCAGAAGACGTCTCCATTCCCTTGCCACATTTTATTTTTGTCGTTCAAGATGTTAGCCCCGCTTAACGTTCCTCTGAGGGGGTTATTGAGAATTTAGTTTACGGATATCGCTTCGACCACCTGACCCTTAACGCATAAGGCATATGTCTTATTGACTCAATTTTCTTATAAATAACAGAAAGTTAAATTAATTCAGGCAGCAATTTTATTCTATCCGGGGAGAATATATCCATTAAAGTGTGACAGCGATCACAATATATCGTCGACGCATTAACAACAAAATTAATAAAACTTAAAAAGGAGTTGTATCCCCCTACACTTTGCGTCAATTTATGTGCCGAATAATTTCCCGCATCGTAATAAAAAATTTATATGTATCGATGCGGGCTACATCTGAAGCGCATAGAGGGTCTTTTTTCGTGGCAAGTGCAAACAAACTCACACTCTTCATCGTGATATTCATGCTGGCGGGTATTCTTTCAGGGGCAGCAATTCATGAGTATGCATCTGCGGATGCCATCACAGCCTGGTCGGATAATATTACCCTTCTGACCGATATTTTCCTCCGTCTAATCAAAATGGTCATTGCACCGTTGGTCTTCAGCACGCTCACCGTCGGCATTATGAAGCTGGGCGAAACCTCCACCATTGGCCGCGTTGGCGGCAAAGCGATGGTGTGGTTTTTCAGCTCATCCGTGCTCTCAATTCTGGTTGGCCTGTTCATCGTCACGCTGGAGCATCCGGGAAGCGGTCTGAACCTGACGGTTCCGACAGAAGCGGTAGATACCGGCCTGGCCGTTGGCGGCATGACGCTGAAAGCGTTCCTGTCGCACACCATTCCGACCAGTATCGCGGGGGCGATGTCGAACAATGAGATCCTGCAGATTGTGGTGTTCTCGATGTTCTTCGGCATCGGCGGCGCGTCGCTGGGGCAGAAATTCAACGCGCCGCTGGTGGCCGCGCTGGATGTGGTTTCCCATATCATGCTGAAGGTAACGGGTTACGTGATGTACGTTGCTCCACTGGCCATTTTCGCGGCGATTTCATCCGTCATTGCCACGCAGGGTCTGGGCATTCTGCTGAACTACGCCTCCTTTATTGGCGGCTACTATGTTGCCATTCTTCTCACCTGCATGGTGCTGCTGGCCGTGGGCTACATGGTGCTGAAAAAAGAGGTGTTTCGCCTGGTCAGCATGCTGAAAGACCCGGTCCTGGTGGCGTTTACCACCAGCAGCTCTGAAGCCGCCTACCCGAAAACGCTGGAGCAGCTGGAGCGCTTTGGCTGCTCGCGCAACATCGCCTCTTTCGTTCTGCCGATTGGCTACTCCTTCAACCTGGTGGGTTCGATGGTGTACTGCTCTTTCGCCTCGATGTTTATCGCTCAGGCGTACAACATTCACCTGAGCTTCTCTGAAGTGACGGTGCTGATGCTGACTCTGATGCTGGCGTCGAAAGGGATTGCGGGCGTACCGCGTTCATCCCTGGTGGTGCTGGCAGCAACCATTCCAAGCTTTAACATTCCGGTGGCGGGTATTCTGCTGCTGATGGGGATCGACCACTTCCTGGATATGGGCCGTTCCGCAATTAACGTGCTGGGGAATGGGATCGCGACCGCGATGCTGTCCCAGAATGAAGGCGCGCGGGAAGCTGAAGCTGAACTGGTAAAGCAGGAAGCGTAAGGTGAAAAAAAGGGTGAGGCCTGATGCCCTCACCCCAGCCCTCTCCCACAGGGAGAGGGTGCAAACACAAAAAACGGCAACCTGGGTTGCCGTTTTGCATTTACCTACGCTACGTGACTCGCGGCGATATCCAGTAGCGCCATCTCATCGCTGTTCAGCAACTTCTCAATGTTCACCAGGATCAGCATACGCTCGCCGAGCGCGCCCAGGCCGGTCAGGTATTCGGTCGACAGCGTGACCGCAAACTCCGGCGCAGGACGAATTTGGTCAGAGGTCAGGGAAAGCACATCAGATACGCCGTCCACCACGATACCTACCACGCGCTGCCCCAGATTCAGAACGATCACCACGGTGTTGTCGTCGTAGTCAACGTCGCCCTGGCTGAACTTCACGCGCAGGTCCACGATTGGCACAATGACGCCACGCAGGTTGGTGACACCTTTAATAAAAGCAGGCGTGTTAGCGATGCGGGTAACCTGGTCGTAACCACGGATTTCCTGCACTTTCAGGATATCGATGCCGTACTCCTCATCGCCTAAAGTGAATACCAGGAATTCCTGCCCTGATGGCTCGCCCGCCAGTTTCGTTACATTACTCATACCGGTCATGTTATTACCTTCTACTTAATCAGGCGGCTGTGTACGCCACACGTTGTTCACGATTTAAACCCTGAAGCGCCGACACATCGACGATCAGCGCCACGCTACCATCACCCAGAATGGTGGCGGCAGAAATACCCGGCACTTTGCGGTAGTTGCTTTCGAGGTTCTTCACTACCACCTGGTGCTGGCCAATCAGCTGATCGACCAGCAGCGCGTAGCGACGGCCCGCGCTTTGCAGGATCACAACGATGCCCTGCGTGGCCTCTGTCTTCGCCCCGTCCACTTCGAACACTTTCCACAGTTCCACCAGCGGCAGGTATTCACCGCGCACTTCGAGGACGCGCTCGCCGCCCGCCAGCGGATGCAGATCTTCTTCACGCGGCTGCAGGGATTCCATCACGGCGTTCAGCGGCAGGATAAAGACTTCGTCCGCCACTTTGACAGACATGCCGTCGAGGATCGCCAGCGTCAGCGGCAGCAGAATGCGAATGGTGGTGCCGGAACCCTGTTTAGACTGGATCTCAACGTGGCCGCCCATCTCCTGGATGTTACGTTTCACCACGTCCATGCCTACGCCGCGCCCGGAGACGTCGGTCACCTGCTCTGCGGTAGAGAAGCCCGGCGCGAAGATGAGCATGCCCACTTCTTCGTCGGTCATGTTTTCATTGACCGCCATTCCCTGCGAAATCGCTTTTGCCAGGATGCGCTCGCGGTTAAGACCCGCGCCGTCGTCGGTCACTTCGATGCAGATGTTTCCGCCCTGGTGTTCCGCAGAGAGGATCAGGTTGCCGACCGGGGATTTACCGGCGGCAATGCGGTTTTCCGGCAGTTCGATACCGTGGTCGAGACTGTTACGCACCAGGTGCGTTAACGGGTCGATAATGCGCTCGATCAGGCTTTTATCCAGTTCGGTTGAGCTGCCCATCAGGGTCAGTTCAATCTGTTTATTCAGCTTGCTGGCAAGGTCGCGGACCAGACGCGGGAAGCGGCTGAAGACATATTCCATCGGCATCATACGGATGGACATGACCGATTCCTGCAGGTCGCGGGCGTTACGCTGCAGCTGGCCCATGCTGGTGATCAGATCGCCGTGCGTGACCGGGTCCAGTTCGTTAGAACGCTGGGCCAGCATCGACTGGGTGATCACCAATTCACCCACCAGGTTAATCAGCTGGTCGACCTTCTCAACGGCAACGCGGATACTGGTTGACTCGCTGGAGCGCGCGGCAGGCTTTTCACCACGGCCAGGTGCCGCGGCCTCTTTTGGCACGGCCTTCAGCGCCGGAGCCGCAGGAGCCACAGCCGGTGCGGCGGCCTGAGCGACAGAGGCCACCTCTTCCGCAGCGGCAGGGACGTCAACCGCAGCCGTTTCGGTTTCGAAGGCGATCTGGTCAGCTTCGATAACAAAGCACAGTACCGCCACGATATCGTCCTGGCCAATACCGTCATCAAGCGTCGCGGCAAGGCTGTCTTTGCCTTTTACCACGTTGCTTAATTTCGCCAGGTTACCCAGCTCTTCTTCCAGCAGGTTAACTTCATTCTCTTTGAGACGTGACAGCACAACGCGCAGTTTGCCCGCTTGTGCAGCGGCTGGCGCGGCCTCGTCGGCAGCAACCGCATCGACAACGCTCAGTTTCGCCGCAGGGACAACGGCTGCTGCGACCTCACCTTTTGCTTCCAGGGCGAGCTGGCGCAGCGCGTTACAGATGTATTCAAAGCTGGCGGCATCAGGCTCTGCCGAACTTTTATAGGCGTCGAGCTGTTCCTGCATAATATCTTTGGTTTCCAAAAACAGGTTGATAATGTCGGTATTGAGCTGCATCTCACCGCGTCGTGCTTCATCAAGCAGGTTTTCCATTAAATGGGTCGTTTCCTGCAGGATGGTAAATCCAAAGGTTCCGGCTCCGCCTTTAATAGAGTGCGCCGCACGGAAGATGGCATTGAGCTGCTCGGAGTCCGGTGCTTCGGGCACCAAATCGAGCAAGTGTTGCTCCATATCGGCCAACAATTCGTCGGCTTCATCAAAGAATGTCTGGTAAAAATCGCTAATATCCATGCTCACGCTATCACCTCGGATTGGCTGGTGGCGATGTTGGAACGGCAGCCGAAGGAACGGCCCCAGGCTGTTTTAAATCGTCCAGTGACTCATTCTGACTTTCGGCGTTTTCATGCAGGATGGCCTGCTCCGCCTGCTGGTTCAGCACTAAAAGACTGATACGACGGTTGATGGCATCATCCGGCCCGCGGTCGGAAACGCGCATGGTTGCGGCCATGCCGACTACGCGCAGTACCTTGCCATCATCAAGCCCACCTGCCACCAGCTCGCGACGCGAGGCGTTGGCACGATCGGCAGAAAGCTCCCAGTTGCTGTATCCCTTCTCCCCACTGGCGTACGGGAAATCATCCGTGTGTCCTGACAGGCTGATTCGGTTAGGAATGCCGTTCAGCACCGGTGCAATGGCACGCAGAATGTCGCGCATGTACGGTTCGACTTCCGCACTCCCGGTTTTAAACATTGGGCGGTTCTGGCTGTCGATAATCTGAATACGCAGCCCTTCCTGCACCAGGTCGATCTTCAGATGCGGGCGCAGCGCGCGCAGCTTCGGATCCGCCTCAATCAGCTGATCGAGATCGCCACGCAGTTTCTTCAGACGCGCCTGCTCCATCTTTCTTTTCAGCTCGTCGATGTTCGGCTCTTTTTTCACCTCACCCTTCTGCTGGGTGTAATCATCGCCGCCGCCCGGGATCGGGCTTTCGCTGTTAGAGATACGCGGCCCACCGGCCACCGCCGTTGCCAGCGGCGTACGGAAATATTCGGCAATCTGGATCAGTTCTTTTGGGCTGGAGATGGAGATCAGCCACATCACCAGAAAGAACGCCATCATTGCGGTCATAAAGTCGGCGTACGCAATTTTCCACGAGCCGTGCGCGCCATGCCCGCCGCCCTTGTGCTTGCGTTTTTTTACGATGACGATCGGATGGGACTGGTTTTTCATGCGTCCTCAGTTGTCGTCTGTTGGTTTGGGTTTTTCACCGCACGCACGTGTTCTTCAAGTTCGATAAACGACGGACGCTCGCTGGAGTAAAGCGTTTTACGGCCAAACTCAACCGCGATGGGTGGCGCGTAACCGTTGAGGTTAGAGAGCAGCGTGATCTTCACGCACTGCATCATTTTGGTGGTTTCCGCGCTCTTCTGGCGCAGAACGCTCGCCAGCGGCGAAATGAAGCCGTACGCCAGCAAAATACCGAGGAAAGTTCCCACCATCGCGTGGGCAATCAGCGCGCCCAGCTCGGCTGCCGGACGGTCCGCCGAGGCCAGGGCGTGAACCACGCCCATTACCGCGGCAACGATACCGAATGCCGGAAGCGAGTCGCCGACCAGCGCCAGGCTGTTGGCCGGCACTTCAGATTCGCTTTCGTGGGTTTCAATCTCTTCGTCCATCAGCGCTTCGATTTCGAAGGTATTCATGTTGCCGCTGATGATGAGTCGCAGATAGTCGACGATGAAATCCAGCATCATGGCGTCAGCAAGAATTCGCGGATAGCTGGCAAAAATTTCGCTTTCTTTCGGGTTTTCAATATCCCGTTCAAGCGAGAACATGCCCTGCTGACGCGACTTCGCCATCAGGCGATAGAGCAGTGCCAGCAGATCCATATACATACTTTTGGTGTATTTCGAGCGACGGAACAGCAACGGAATCGCTTTCAGCGTGCCCTTGATCGATTTACCGTTGTTACCAACGATAAAAGCCCCTACCCCTGCGCCGCCGATGATAATAAGTTCAGCCGGTTGATAGAGTGCTCCAAGGTGCCCGCCGGTCATCATGTAACCGCCGAAAACTGTACCGAGAACTACCAGGTAACCTAATAAGATAAGCACGACATCATCCTTCCGCTAGTGACTATGGCAAGGACGTCCAGCTCGCAGCGTTTACCGTTTGCGGGGTAAAAAAAAGCAGCGGTAATTGCTTACCGCTGCTGGAATCTTTCCCACACGTTCGGGTTAAACAGCTTGTTCGATCTGTTCATCCAGCAGTTGTGGAATAATATCGGCAGCATCCCGGGAAAGTTTACGTCTTTTTACTGCGCGGGATGGAGGCTGACATAAACTACAGGCGAAGCTGCCTGCAGGCTGATGAGCATGGGTAATAAAATTGCCGTCGCAGCAGTTGCAGCGCGACAGTTCAAGCATTCCGCTCTCAACAAAACGCACCAGCGTCCATGCGCGGGTCAGCGCCAGCAGAGGGCCTTCTTCCTGCTGTGGGCATTGTTCAAGGTAAAGTTTGTACGCTTTGATCACGGCGTCAACGCCGCTGCACAAACCGGTTTTGAGAAGATACTGCCAGGCATTACAGAACATGGAAGCATGAATATTCTGCTCCCACGTCATAAACCAGTCGGTAGAAAACGGCAGCATGCCTTTCGGCGGGGGACTACCACGTAACTCTTTGTACAGCTTGATGAGACGACCACGGCTCAGCTGAGTCTCGCTTTCCAGCATTTGTAAACGAGCACCCAGCGTAATCAGTTCCATGGCCAACTGTATGTCACGCGCTTCCTGAACAATGCTTTTCTCGCTCATTGCTAGGCCCTTTTCTTACGGGCTGCGTCATCAGACTGGCTGATTTCGTTAAGCAAGCGAGTGGAAAGAAGAATACCGGTATGGATCTGTTGGAGATCGTCCACACGGGATTCCTGCGTCAGACGCGTTATTGTCTGCGAATCATCGAAACGGAACTGGCAAACCAGTTGATTCGTTTCAGCCAGTTTAACCATCTGCGGGAGGGTTAAGCCGCCCAGCATGGTTGCCATTTCTTCGTTAATACCCAGACGAAACATCGCGGACGCCTTGTCCTGACTAATCAAACGCTGCGCGAGCAGTAAATACGACAAATTGATGTCATAGATATGTTTTAGCAACTCGGATGTATGCATTGTTCCCATCCCGAATAACCAACTATTATTTTTATGCGGAAAGACCGCACCCCGTGATGTCGCCGGGAAATCACCCGGTATAAAAAAGAAAAGGCTAAATGCATAGTTGAATTTAGGTTTGTATTCACTGAAACCGTAAGAGAGAAACCGCGAATGCGTCTCTTACATGATTTATCATTTCTTACAAATAACTAAGATTTTTCCTAATTCGACGCAAACTCTACTCGTCAGTTTTGACACATACAATCCAGCCACCCTCAAATTTAAAAAAAAATGTGATCCACGTCACACAATTTAAGTGAATATGACCCATAAATCCATCAGTATGACTTGTAATTTGTTCAATATTTAGACAATCAGTACTGTTTTGTATTCTTAATTGACGAATACTCATGCAGAAGGGTGATCCGAACTGGCATGCAACGTGCTTTTCCTGCCGTAAGCGCCGCGCGGAAACATTTACATCAGGCCCCTCTCCTGGAAACATTTTTCTTACCGTGAAAAAACATATAGTTATGCAGCTAGTACAAAAAATTTGTTTCAGGGAGTGATCATTCGAAATGAGTTTGTAACGCATCAAAACGATTTAACAGTCCAAGCGTGGATTTGTGTGATTTACGTTAAGTTGTTAATTTTTTTCATTTAGGCGCATTTTTCAGTTATTCTTCTTATAAGAATAATTAATGAATAATTATGATAAGCTTCACACTAATGTCGTAATCTGCTCTTGCAGAACCGGAGATTTCGCGGTAAAGGTGGTTAAACGCTGTCTTTCAGACATCCAAGGAGTGCGCCATGAGTTACTCCCATCTTCTTGTTTCCGTTGCAGTTTCCCCCGAAAGCCATCAGCTCGTCGCCCGGGCAGTTTCCATTGCCAGACCCCACAATGCCCGCATCAGCCTCATCACGCTCGCTGCCGAGCCGGAGATGTATAATCAGCTGGCCGCCCCCATGCTGGAGGATATTCGCGAGGTTCTGCAGGAAGAAACGCAGCAATTTCTGCGCGAATTAGTAGAA
This sequence comes from Enterobacter sp. QK-SA4, assembly GCF_056856775.1. Lineage (NCBI taxonomy): Bacteria > Pseudomonadati > Pseudomonadota > Gammaproteobacteria > Enterobacterales > Enterobacteriaceae > Enterobacter > Enterobacter sp. QK-SA4. Next base: position 1,819,091 of record NZ_JBXFXH010000007.1, on the reverse strand, counting down.
AAGGCACAATATCCTGTTTATGAGACCGTTATTGCGACCGGGGAACTTAACGCCCATATTCTCGATATGTGTCGTAAACAAAATATTGATTTAGTGATTTGCGGGAACCATAACCACAGCTTTTTATCGCGGGCAGCCTGCGCGGCGAAATCTATTGTCGCGTCGAGCCAGGTCGATGTGCTATTAGTGCCGCTTGGGGGGCATTAACCCCCCAGCAGTAAATCAGGCGAGTTTAGGGAAGGTCGCGATCTTTTTTTGCAGATCGCCTTCATGACTTTGCGGAGCGATATCCCGGAGATCCTGAATAAAACGCGCCTGCCAGTGGTTAATATCGTTCTTCCGGATTGTTTCCATCATGTCAGCATGGCGGGAAATACGTTCCGTGAGCGGCATTGTCAGGGCGCGATTCAGCGCGTTAGCCACGTCATCCCTGTCGTAAGGGTTAACGATGAGCGCCGACGTGAGCTCATTTGCGGCCCCGGCAAACTGGGAAAGCACCAGAACACCCGGGTCGGCAGGGTCCTGGGCAGCCACATACTCTTTCGCCACCAGGTTCATCCCGTCGCGCAGCGGCGTGACTAGCCCAACGTCCGCATAGCGGAAGACCTTCATCAGGATCTTACGGTCAAAGTGTTGATTCAGGTAAAACAGCGGCGTCCAGCCCAGCTGGCCGTAGCGGCCATTAATGCGCCCTGCTTCTGTCTCCAGCTGATGGCGAATATCCTGATAGGCCTGAACCTCACCGCGCGACGTCGGCGCGATCTGGGTATAGCGGATTTTCCCGTGATGCTGCGGGTATTTATCCAGCAGCGTTTCATACGCCAGGAAGCGTTCCGGCAGCCCTTTGGAATAATCAAGACGCTCAACCGAGAAGATATTTTTCACGTGCTTGAGTTCATTCTTAAGCTGCGCCAGCTTCGGCGGCAGCGGGCCGGAAGCCTGCTCCGCGATTTCGTCAGGTTCAATCCCTATTGGATAGACCTCGGTGTGGAAAGTTTTCCCCCACGCCGTATGGGTTTTCCCGCCTTTGGTCACCAGACGCGCTTTGCCTGACACGGAGTCAAGGAACGCGAGGCGGTCATTTTCGGTCTGGAAGCCCAGCAAATCGTAATCGCACAGCGCCTCCAGCAGCTCTTCATGCGGCGGCAGCGCGGTAAAAATTTCCGGCGTAGGGAACGGGATGTGCAGGAAGAAGCCAATGCGGTTATTTACCCCTCTTTTTCGCAGCTCGCGCGCGAAGGGCAACAGGTGATAATCGTGGATCCATAAAATATCGTCTTCTTCGATTAATGGCAGCAGTTTATCCGCCAGCAGCGCATTCACGCGCGAGTAGCCTTCGAAGGATTCACGCTGGAATTTGACCAGGTCAAGACGATAGTGGAACGCAGGCCACAGGACGGCATTTGAGAACTGCGAGTAATACTCGTCATAGTCTTTCTCTTTCAATGCAAATGAAGCCCACGTAATGTTTCCGCGCGTCACCTTTTTGAGCGGTTTCTCTTCTTCACTGATTTCTCCACTCCAGCCAAACCACAGCCCGCCAGCGGCTTTTAAGGCACCTAACACCCCTACCGCCAGGCCACCTGCACTGGCTTTTTTATCGTCAGGCGGTGCGATTCGGTTAGAGACGACGACTAAGCGACCCATAATGGTTTCCCCCTTTGCTTTGCGCTATTTGTTGTTGTTGCTGGTTAGCGATGTCAGATATCCACTGCCAGACGCTGGCGACATCCGCCAGTCGCCATTCGGCAACGGTTTCACCAGGCCCCACCTTGACGGCGATCCCTTCGGCCTGATTCACCACGCGAAACCCGGCCTCGTCGGTCAGGTCATCGCCAATAAATACCGGTGTACGTCCCTTAAATGGCGGTTCCGCCATAAACGCCGCAATAGCAGCACCTTTATTAATCCCCTCAGGTTTTATCTCAACGACGCACTTCCCCGGCTGCAGCGCGAGCTGCGGGTGTGCATCGGCCACGCTGCGAGCAATCGCAAAGACCGCCGCCTCGTGATGCGGTGCCTGCCGATAGTGCAAAGCGAAAGCCATGCCCTTCTCTTCCAGTTCAGTGCCCGGAAGCGACTCAAGCGCCGAGGAGAGTTGAGTGTGTAACGCCTTAATTAAGGTCTCAGGAAGTGATACAACGTGCAGTTGATCATGGATATCGCGGCGCTCCGCTCCGTGTACACCGGCTAGCGGAAAGTGGTAAGGACTGGCGAGCACGTCCAGCTCGGCCATTGAGCGCCCTGAAATCAATGCCAATGCGCCCTCGTTCAGTCTTGAGAGCTGCTGCAAATTCTCTAGCACCGTATCCGGGACGACCACGTCGTCAGGATGCGGCTGGATCCCGGCGAGCGTCCCGTCGAGGTCAAAAAAGAAAGCATATTTTCCGGGCAGTACAGGCGGTGCGGTTAACAAGTCAGCCACCCTTTTCCTCCTTACGGTTTACGAGAGGTAAACGCCTTTACCTCTTTCATAGCCATGTAAGTATAGACAGTGTGACGTGGCTCGCCATTTGACAACCGCCCCGCCAGTATTACTGGCGAGGCGGTTAAGGGGTCAACTATGGTTATAAGTTGAGCAATAAAAGGTGGGGAAAAGGACTAAACGGTACGCTTCGCTTTTTGCTTGTAACGGTCGAAAATCACCGCTGCCAGCAGGATCAGGCCACGCACCACGTACTGCGAGAATGGCGAAATATTCAGCAGGTTCATGGCGTTCTCTACCGTGCCTAAAATCAGGATACCGGCCACCACATATGAGATTTTTCCGATGCCGCCCTTGAGGGAAACTCCCCCTAAAACGCAGGCCGAAATGACGATCAGCTCGTAACCAATAGAGGTCATCGGCTGGCCGCTGGTCATGCGCGACGCAAGAATAATTCCCGCAGCGGCAGAAACCAGCCCTGAGAGCACAAAGATAATAATCTTGGTTCGCACTACCGGCACCCCGGCCAGACGAGCGGCCTCTTCGTTACCGCCAATCGCCAGCGTATTGCGGCCAAAGGTGGTCCGGTTGAGCAGGAAGCCGAACAGGATCAGGCAGGCCACGGTCAGCCAGATTGGCGCAGGCAGCCCCAGCCAGTTGGCGTAACCCAGGGTAAAGAAGCGCTCGTCTTCAATCCCCACAGCTTTACCGTCGGAGATGATATAGGCCAGCCCGCGGACAATTTGCATTGTCGCAAGCGTGGTGATCAGGGCGTTAATCTTCAGGCGTGCGATAACAAACCCGTTCACCAGACCGCTGATGACGCCGAGTAGCAGACCGGCCAGAACGCCAATCCACAGACTCTCCGTCATGTTGATCACCACTGCCGTCGTGACGCCCGCACAGGCAATCACCGACGCTACCGACAGGTCAAAATCGCCGGAGGCCAGACAGAACAGCATCCCGCAGGCCACCATCCCGGACATGGAAATGGCCAGCCCCAGCCCCTTCATATTAATGAAGGTGGCAAAGTTAGGAACAAAGATCGCGCAGGCGAGGAACAGCGCGGCAAAGACCACAAGCATGCCGTACTGATCCCAGATACGTCCAAAACTCAGCGCCGACTTCGACTTAGGCGCTCCGGATGTAGTAACAGAGGACATCATTAACTCCTTACTCAGGCGACAGCCTGGCTGACTTTAGGCATGGCGAGGTTCAACGCCTGTTGTTCATTCGCCTGTTCATGAAGTAATTCACCGGCAATTTCGCCTTCACGCATCACCACAATGCGGTCGGCCACGCCAAGCACCTCCGGCAGATCGCTGGAGGCGAAGAGCACCGCCACGCCGCGTTTTGCCAGCTCATAGATCACGTTATAAATCTCGTGTTTTGCCCCCACATCGATACCGCGCGTCGGCTCATCCAGCAAAATGACCTTCATATCTTCGGACAGCCAGCGGCCTAAAATCGCCTTCTGCTGGTTTCCGCCTGACAGATTCATGATCAGCTGTTCCGGACCCGGCGTTTTAATATTCAGAGAGCGAATATGGTGGTCGGCATTGCTCGACTCCCAGCCATCGTTTATCAGGCAGCCTGCGCGAATAAACTTGCGGCGAGCGGAAATATTGATGTTGTCGCGTACCGAATGCACCGGAATAATCCCCTCGGCTTTACGGTCTTCCGGGCAGAGCATCATGCCCGCCCCGATCGCGTGGGCCGGTTTCTGGATATCGACCCGTTCACCATCAATAGAAACCAGCCCATCGGTAATGCGGGTACCACCGAACAGGCCTTTCATTAATTCACTGCGCCCCGCCCCCACCAGACCAAACAGGCCGACAATTTCGCCGCTGCGAACGGATAACGAAATAGGCGTGCGCACGCCCGGCGCTTTGACGCTGTCCAGGCGCAGGCGTTCAGGGCCATACTGACGCGGCTGCCAGTGATAAATATCACCCAGCTCGCGTCCGACCATCGCCTGAACAAGCTGGTCATGGTTAACCTGCTGCATGTCGGTAAAGGTGCGCACATAGCGCCCATCTTTAAAGACGGTGATGGCGTCGCTCAGGGCAAATATCTCTTCCATGCGGTGCGAGACATACAAAATCGTACGGCCTTCCTGACGCAATTCGCGGATCACGCGGAACAGATTTTCTATTTCACGCGCAGAGAGCGAACTGGTGGGCTCATCGAAGGCGATAATTCTGGCGTTACGCGCCAGCGCCTTGGCAATTTCAACCATCTGCCACTGGCCGATGGAGAGATATTTCAGCGGCGTCTGGGGATCGACGTCCAGACCAAGATGTTTAAGCTGCAGCCCCGCTTCATAATTAAGTAGCGAACGATTTACCACGCCGCCTTTGTGCGGGAGCTGTCCTAAATAGATGTTTTCCGCCACGGTCATCTCAGGAATGAGGTGCAGCTCCTGATAGATGATCGCAACCCCGGCATTGAGCGCCGCCGTGGTATCGGCAAACGCCACCTCTTCGCCGCGAATGGCCAGCGTGCCGGTCGTAGGCGCATAGTTGCCGCTGAGGATCTTCAACAGCGTGGATTTCCCCGCGCCGTTTTCCCCCATCAGGGCGTGAACCTGGCCGGCATAGCAGTCGAAGCTGATATCGGTCAGCGCGTTAACACCGGGGAAAGTTTTCCCGATGCCGCGAAAAGAGAGATACGGATCAGACTGTCGCATAACGTCTCCGTGATTCCTGTAGTGTGTACGTCTGGCCCCTCACGAAGCATGAGGGGCACAATCACCGCGTATTACTTACCGCCCAGCCCTTTTTTCGCCAGCTCCTCTTTGAAGTTGTCGCGGGTAATCAGCACCACGTCGGTCACTTCGGTAAATTTCGGCGGTTCGGCCCCTTTGGTTACCCAGTTGTAGAGCATCTCACTGGATTTGTAGCCGTGAACGTCCGGGCTCGGCAGCAGAGAACCGTAGAAGCCGGTAGCCTGCGCTTTGGACAGCTCGCTGACGGCGTCAACGCCGTTGATGCCAATCCCGATCACGTCAGGCGCCTTGAAGCCCTGGCCTTCCGTCGCGCGTACCCCGCCCAGCACGGTGTTGTCGTTCATGCCGACCACCAGCCAGTGTTTGACCTCCGGATGCTGGACCAGCATAGAGTTCGCGGCGTCGAAAGCGCCCGGGATATCGTTGGATTTGGTTGGGACTTTATAGATCTGTTTTTCCGGGAAGCCGGCCGCTTTCAGCGCATCCATTGAACCGGTAGTACGACGACGGGCGGTGTCCAGCTCGTCAGCCGTGATAGCCATTACCGCGGTCTCTTTGACATCCCAGCCGCGCTTTTGCATCTCTTTATAGAGTTCCTGGCCCTGGCGTTCGCCGATTTTGGTCGCCGCCATCATGACCAGCGGGACGGTGTCCATCGGCTTGCCTTTGGCGTTAACGAACTGATCGTCAACCGCGATGACCTTCATATCGTAACCGCGCGCTTTCGCCGCGATTGCCGACCCCAGCTTTGGATCCGGGGTACAGATAACGAAACCTTTTGCACCGCTGGCCGCCAGGCTGTCGATGGCGTTCAGGGTTTTTTCGCCGTCAGGCACGGCGATTTTAATGACTTCAAAACCTAAATCTTTCCCGGCTTTATCTGCGAATTTCCACTCAGTCTGGAACCAGGGCTCTTCGGGCTGTTTTACCAAAAAACCGAGTTTTAAATTCTCAGCGATAGCGGATTGTGACATAACGGCAGCCAGACCGATGGCCGCCAGCGCTTTAGTAAATTTGTGCATGGTAAACTCCAGCTTTAGCATTCTTTTCTGTAGGGAATAAGTGCGTGCTTCTTATTTAATCGGACTTAAAACAAGGCATTAGCGCTTACCTCGTCATAAGCGTTATTGCTGGTGATAGTTTTAGCGGGAAATTAATCATCCATAAGAGAGCCCCATCACACCGCAGAATTACAGTAATTGCGTACATAAATTCAGCGAAAAATGACATAAAAAAGGCGGGATTTGTCAGACAAATAGAAAGGGGTTAAGCAGAATTATCCATAAGATTAGCCAAGATATCCCTGATGCCCCTCAGCGGGCAAAACGCAGCTGGCGTTAAAGGGGTTCAACATGTTTTTCATCAAGGATGTACAACGCACCTGTAAAAACGTTATTTCGCAGAAATTGATTTAGCGCAATTTTATTGGCACATCATATATTCGAAACGATTAAACCGTATTTCTCTTTTTCTCGGAGTAATATTCCAACTTAATATCCCCGAAAGAGTAACAGTGTGCCTTAATGGTAAAAATCCATAATTATTAGCTTATTAAGTCACATTCAATTCATGGCGAGCTAATTGTATTTATGTACTATATTAAACTTTGTAATGTATGGTAAATACAGCCTGATTAAGAGTTTTCTTAGACTCAAGACAAGGGTATGCTTATTTATATCGAACACAGGAAGTGAATTTCGGTCGACTTCGGTCACGGCAGAATGTCTATTTCTGCTCTTTTCTTCGTATTTGCCTGGCGCTCAGGTTAAGCAACGGACATCACGTCCCACAGTCAATAAGGATATGAGTATGGCTACCCAAACGATGATGCAAAAACTTAACGCGCAGATGAACCTTGAGTTCTACGCCTCGAACCTGCACCTTCACTTAAGTGCGTGGTGTGCCGAGAATAGTCTTACGGGGTCTGCTACATTCTTTCGCTCGCAGGCGCAAAGTAACGTCACCCATATGATGCGTGTCTTCAATTTTCTGAAAGCCGCAGGGGCAAATCCTGTCGTTAAAGCCCTTGATGGGATCAACGAAAACTACTCCTGCCTGGAAGAACTGTTTCAGAAAACGCTTGAAGAGTACGAGCAACGTTGCAGTACGCTCAGCAAACTGGCCGATGAAGCCAAAGCGCAGCAGGACATTACGACGCTCAAATTCTTACGTGATATGGACAAAGAGCAGCAGCAGGATGGCATGCTGCTGAAGACGCTGGCGGATGAGATCCATCATGCGCAGCAGGCGGGTTTATGTCCTGAGCAAACCGACCGTCATCTGCTCGACATTGTGGCGGTACAGCACCACTGAGTTTTTGGCCTGCTTCCGTCCCGGGGAGCAGGCCCCCATCCCATCTCCAACCTTCTGCTTTTCCTGAAATTTAACAAATCAGATCTGGCTCCCAATGATTAACCACACAACGTGTGATGATTTATTTAGTTACATAATCATTGACGAGGGAGCATCATGATCACCATTGAGTTTGTTGTCATTCTCCTCTGCCTGCTGACGGGTACGCGTTTCGGCGGTATGGGGCTGGGGTTAATCAGCGGCATTGGTCTTTTTATTTTATGTTTTGTCTTTGGTCTGCAACCGGGTAAACCGCCGGTTGACGTTATGCTGACCATCCTTGCGGTGATAGGCTGTGCGGCTACGCTGCAGACTGCGGGCGGCCTCAACGTCATGATGCAGTTTGCTGAACGCCTGCTGCGCAAACACCCGCAGCACATCACCCTGCTCGCCCCTTTCACCACCTGGATGCTGACCTTTCTGTGCGGCACCGGCCATGTGGTCTACACCATGTTCCCCATCATTGCGGATATCGCCCTGAAAAAAGGGATCCGCCCGGAGCGCCCCATGGCCGTGGCCTCGGTGGCATCACAGATGGCGATTACGGCATCCCCCGTTTCCGTTGCCGTTGTGTCGCTGGTGTCCATCCTGGCGGCCCAGCATGGGATCGGCCACGCGTGGGGGATCCTGGAAATTCTCGCCGTGTCGGTTCCCGCTTCGCTTTTCGGCGTAGCCATTGCGGCCCTGTGGAGTTTACGCCGTGGGAAAGATTTGGCTGACGACATAGAGTTTCAGGAAAAGCTGAAAGATCCTAAGCAGCGCGAGTTTATCTACGGCGGTACGGAGACGTTAATGAATCAGCGTTTCCCTAAACAGGCCTACTGGTCCACGTGGATTTTCTTTGCCGGTATTGCGGTGGTCGTTTTGCTGGGGGCATTCCCTGAACTGCGCCCCGCCTTTGAGGTGAAAGGCAAAATGACGGCGCTGTCGATGAACCTTGTCATTCAGATGATGATGCTAATTGCGGGCGCCGTGATGCTGATGGCCTGTAAGGTTAATGCGTCGGCGATTTCCAACGGCGCGGTGTTCAAGGCCGGTATGGTCGCGATCTTCTCGGTGTTCGGCGTGGCGTGGATGAGCGATACCTTTTTCCAGGCGCATCTCGATGAGTTAAAGCTGGCGCTGGAAGGCGTGGTGAAGAGCCACCCGTGGACGTATGCCATTGTGCTGTTTCTGGTGTCAAAACTGGTGAACAGCCAGGCGGCTGCGCTGACGGCCGTTGCGCCAATGGGCCTCATGCTGGGCATCGACCCGAAAATGCTGATCGCCTTTTTCCCGGCGTCCTACGGCTATTTTGTCCTGCCAACCTATCCCAGTGATTTGGCCTGCATCGGCTTTGACCGTTCAGGCACCACCCGCATCGGCAAATTTATCATCAACCACAGCTTTATTCTGCCTGGGCTGATTGGAGTAAGCTGCGCGTGCGCGGCGAGCTACCTGCTGGTCCAGACGTTCTTTTAACAGCATCAAAGGGCGACACGTGCCGTCGCCCCTTTCCCTGCTTTAGTGGGACTCACCCTGCGGCGTGAATCGCAGCTCAATCAGCGCGATGGCTTTCTGGATCGCACGAAGCGTAACCGGGTCAGCGGCAGCAGGATGGCTGGCGAAATCGATGTTTTTCAGCTGCGTAGACATCTTCTCGCGCACTTCAACCGGCGCAATCACGTCCAGAACATCAAGGATTTGTTTGATAACCAGCTGACAGGCGACAACGTCAGAGACCAGTTCCTGATCGGCGCTCAGGTTTTGTGACATGGGTTTTCTCCTTATTTAAAGGCCGCCATAGTAGCAAAACACGCCCCCTGACATCTTCCCTTCATCGCCTGCAGGTACAAAAAAACCCGCCGAAGCAGGTTTTTTTATCAGAACATGGCGCCTGGCGGCACGTCTTTGAACGTGCGGCAGTAATTGGCCCACATGCTTTTCAGGATTTTGCGCAGTTTCACGATGATGCTCCATTAACTTGTTATACAACTTTATTGTCAACGTGCTTATAATATGACCACCATCACAAAAATCAATCTTTTTGTGATACTCATCACATTCTTATCAGGATTTGGCCTGATAGCGCTCCCCTCTCACCCGTTGCGAAGAGTGAGGGCAGATTGTCCGGCTATTCCAGGCATTGCAGCGGGCATCTGCGGGTACGATAAGGTATTTCCATCCACTCAGAGCGAACCATGAAAAGAGTCATTGTAGCCGGCACAATCCTGCTGCTCGCGGGGTGTAGTATCAACCGCCAGGCTGAAGTCAGCAGCCGCGACGCGCCGAACGGCATCGTCCGCCTCGACTACGGCCAGGCAGCGCTGCAAAATGCGTATTCCGATGAGTATGTTAATAACGGCACTGCGGCAAAAGCGTGTCAGAGCATGGGGTATGCCACTGCCTCAGCCTATGGTCAGCCCATTAAAACCTGCACCCTGACGAGCGGCTCTTTGTGCCTGAACGAGAGCGTGACTATCCAGTATAAATGTATGGGTTACGCCGTTAACCCTAAGACAAATAATCCCTGGTATTAATCAACGCTGCCAGCGTTTGCTGGCAGTTTATTTCATTACGAACAAAAACAATTCTCATTAATAAATTATAAAAATCGCCAATGCGTTTTATTCCCATTCGTATTTTAAATAAATAAAATAAAAAATTTACGTTTTGCAAATAATTAAATAACAAATTATAGTGTCGCTCATTGTGAACCAGAAATAATAATCCGGAGCGTCACCATGCTGAAAACTGAAATGATCGACAAGCTCAACGCACAAATGAACCTTGAGCTTTTTTCATCCCTGCTCTACCAGCAGATGAGCGCCTGGTGCAGCTATCACAGCTTCGAAGGTGCGGCCGCGTTTTTGCGTCGTCACGCTCAGGAAGAGATGACCCACATGCAGCGTCTGTTTGATTATCTTACGGATACGGGCAGCCTGCCGCGCATTGAAACCGTGGCTTCACCTTTTGCTGAGTATAATTCTCTCGATGAACTCTTCCGCGCCACCTACGAGCACGAGCAGCTGATCACGCAGAAAATTAACGAACTGGTCCACGCCGCGATGACCAGCCAGGATTATCCAACCTTTAATTTCCTGCAGTGGTATGTCGCTGAACAACACGAAGAAGAGAAGCTGTTTAAATCCGTACTGGATAAATTGTCTCTGGTAGGGAAATCCGGCGAAGGTCTTTACTTTATTGATAAAGAACTTTCCACCCTCGATACGCAGAATTAATTTCAGCGCGGTGCCGAAAACCGGCACCGCGCTAATTTACATACACCCCGCACAGCTGGTGCAGCGCCAGTCATGAGGATTCACCGCCTGGTAAAAATAGCGGTAGCTGGACGTCTCCAGCGGAATACCCACCTCGAAGAACATATCCGTTAACCAGTCGACATTCTCAACGATCCACTCATCTTCCTGTAAGCCTTGTGCAAAGGTTTCATCTTCAGGATCGATAACCGAATAGATTGCCCAGGTGCCCATATCCTTTTCGCGGCGGGACTCGGGAAGTATCAGGGGTTGGTTCTGCCAGCTGATTATCCAGTGCCCATGGCACAACAGGTTACCTCCCCGACTCCATGCCGCGGTGAAGGGATTCTCTCCAGCCATAAAACCCTCACTTAATTTGATAATTTATATTTATTGTTTACGTTACGCCGGTATGTCGCCCAGCAACATTGCCCTTATGAAGTAGGCATCCGCCTAAAAAGGATCAGAGCGCCAACAATCCGTAAATTATTCGTTACACTACTTGTAACGGTGATTTGACGAATTACGGCTTTTCCCTTACTCTGCGCCGCAGATTTTGTCGCGGTTAAGCATTGTTGTAGAGGAAAGCGTGAAAAACAGAACCCTGGGAAGTATTTTTATCGTCGCCGGAACGACGATTGGCGCAGGAATGCTGGCCATGCCGCTGGCAGCCGCGGGCGTGGGATTTGGCATGACCCTGCTGCTGCTGGGTACGCTCTGGGCGCTGATGTGCTACACCGCCCTGCTGCTGCTTGAGGTTTACCAGCACGTCCCCGCCGACACCGGTCTGGGTTCGCTTGCGTCGCGCTATCTGGGACGCTACGGCCAGTGGATAACCGGCTTTAGCATGATGTTCCTGATGTACGCCCTGACCGCCGCCTATATCAGCGGCGCCGGGGAACTCATCGCCTCCAGCGTCAACGACTGGTTTGGCTCTGACATTACCCCGGCGACGGGGGCTATCTTCTTTGCGCTCATCGGCGGCGGCGTGGTCTGCGTGGGGACATCGCTGGTCGATCTGTTTAACCGCTTTCTGTTCAGCGCCAAAATTCTCTTCCTGATTATCATGCTGGTGCTGCTGGCCCCGCACGTGCACAAGGTCAACCTGCTGACGCTGCCGCTGGAAAAAGGGCTGGCGCTTTCCGCGATCCCGGTCATTTTCACCTCGTTTGGCTTCCACGGCAGCGTGCCGAGCATCGTCAGCTATATGAACGGCGATATCCGCAAGCTGCGCCGCGTCTTTGTTATCGGCAGCGCGATCCCGCTGATCGCCTATATTTTCTGGCAGCTGGTGACGCTGGGCAGCATTGACTCTTCGACCTTTATTGGGCTGATGTCGCAACACGCTGGCCTGAACGGTTTTCTGCTGGCACTGCGCGAGGTTGTTACCTCCCCGCACGTGGAGCTGGCGGTACACCTGTTTGCCGACCTGGCGCTGGCAACCTCGTTCCTGGGCGTGGCGCTCGGCCTGTTTGATTATCTGGCCGACCTGTTCCAGCGTCGCAATACCGCGGCCGGACGGTTGCAGACGGGGGCCATCACCTTCCTGCCGCCGCTCGCTTTTGCGCTGTTTTACCCACGCGGGTTTGTGATGGCGCTGGGCTATGCGGGGGTGGCGCTCTCTATCCTGGCCCTGCTGCTCCCTTCCCTGCTGGCATGGAAGAGCCGCCAGCAGCATCCGCAGCAGGGTTACCGCGTGGCGGGGGGAAAACCGCTGCTGTGCGTGGTGTTTTGCTGTGGGGTGGTGATTATTCTGGTGCAGGTGTTGATTGCAGCCGGGATGCTGCCGGAAGTGGGATAACAAAGGTTTAAGGGGAAACTATCCGCTTTCATAGGGAAAGATTCCCCTTTAATAAATCCCTTATATCCTGATCATAACCATCCAGTGTGCTGTCGTTAAAATCATTTGTTCATTCATCATCACATCCCCATGTGCTCATAAGCTTTGTCACCATAATACCAGGTAAACAATGCCCCCATCCCAATGAATAAACTTATTAACAGAACCGCCATTATCGTTATAAACCAGCCGGACAGAGTTTTACCGTCGTCACCAGCGCTGGCAATGATTAACATCAGCCCAAAAAACAACATCAGACCGCCAATCCCGCCAGCTTGCTACGGCAACGTATATCTTTTTTCTTCGGGGTAATCGGGTTGGCAGGTCAACCGGGAGGATAGCGCGGCCATGGCAAAATCGTTCTGTGCGGACGCGGCCACAAGCTGATCGCCCTGCCCGTACATAATCGCATCAGCGGCCAGCGTCAGCATCAGCCACTGATAACCGGCAGAGCGCTCACCGAGCGAAGCCTCAAGCTCCAGCCTGTCCGGCACCGCTTTGTTCTCGTCCAGCACTTCCAGCAGCGGATACTTCTCTGTGCGGGATAACCCGGTATACCAGAGTTGCTTAGGCTTGCTGACGGTTTCTGTCCTCAGATAAACGGGCATTTTACTTTCTACGTCTGTGACACCCGTCATCGGCTGATAAAAATAAACCGGTTTTTCTCCTGCTGTTTTGACGTAGTCGTTCGTGAAGAAAAGTGCCGTAACATTTTCCATCTGTTTAGATGCTTCTTCGTCAGAATGCAGATCGACACAGATAAGCAGCCGTTGAACGACGTAGCTTTTCGACAGATTTATCCATTCCGTGACTTGCGTATAGTCCGGGCATTCAGGTAAAAAAGTGATTTTCTTCGTCGCGATCGCAGAACGTTCAAGCACGCGCCGGAGTTCATCGCTACAGGATTCATCCCCGCCCCGAACCCACACCAGCGCTTCAATCTGCTGGTACCGAGAAAGTTTCCCTGCCGTGGGCTCCAGAACGCGGGATACTGCCTGCCCGGCCCTCGTGAAATCGAACGATTCTTCCAGCTCGATTTTCAACGGCATTTTAGCGGCCAGCGGAAACTCTCCCTCAAGTTTCAGCATTCTCAGTGCCAGTTCCTTTGTTGCCTTTGGTGGAGTGAGTACGGACCAGCCAGCAAGGGTAATATTCCCCCTGGCAAAGCTGACAACCTTGTATTCCTGCCGGGCGGCAATCAGCAGCCTCGTTTCCATGTAGTGCCTCATGCCGTGATACACGACAGACCACATCTGAACGAACCCCGTCAGAAAAACAACCGGAATAACCACGGACTGGGCAAGAAAATCGAGATCAACATGTTTATTACCCGGCCAGGTGACTGCCCGAACAGCAATACCGATAATCACGACGATCACATATAGGATAAAAACTGCCAGATAGGGGTAGTCTTCTTTAAATTCGTCCTGTTCAGGATACAACCACCAGTTCATCACACAGCCCCCGCAACAGGTAGCGTGGTCCGGATAGCACAACCACACGCCGCTTTACAGCCGTCCACGACCACACCGCGGCCGTTCATCGTCCAGGTTGGGTTACAATCATTAATAGGGAACGTCCCTTTATGCTCCGTACACGTCACTTCATCGCCTTTCAGAGCCACGGGCAGGCCCATAAATTGCGCGCCTGACGCCTTAATTACTTTCCCGCCGCTCACCAGCGGGTCATTGAGTCGAATTACGCCGTTCATTAGTATCCTTTCCTTCCTGCATCCATATCGCAACGCATGTGGTCCCAGCCGGTATAGCCTTTTACTTCCGGAACCTTATCGGGCAGCCCCTGATATTTTTTCATTTCTTTTAAGCCTGTTTGGTCTAAGGAAGGTGCGAACAAGTTCCTGATATGAGATCATCATATTCATCCGGAGCGCATCCCAGAGGGACATCATGAGCCATCAACTCACCTTCGCCGATAGTGAATTCAGCACTAAGCGCCGTCAGACCCGAAAAGAGATTTTCCTCTCCCGCATGGAGCAGATTCTGCCATGGCAGAATATGACCGCTGTCATCGAGCCGTTTTATCCCAAGGCGGGCAATGGCCGACGGCCCTATCCGCTGGAGACCATGCTGCGTATTCACTGCATGCAGCATTGGTACAACCTGAGCGACGGTGCCATGGAAGATGCCCTGTACGAAATCGCCTCCATGCGCCTGTTTGCCCGATTATCCCTGGATAGCGCCCTGCCGGATCGCACCACCATCATGAATTTCCGCCACCTGCTCGAGCAGCATCAACTGGCCCGTCAATTGTTCAAGACCATCAATCGCTGGCTGGCCGAAGCAGGCGTCATGATGACCCAAGGCACTTTGGTGGATGCCACCATCATTGAGGCACCCAGCTCGACCAAGAACAAAGAGCAGCAACGCGATCCGGAGATGCATCAGACCAAGAAAGGCAATCAGTGGCACTTTGGCATGAAGGCCCACATTGGTGTCGATGCCAAGAGTGGCCTGACCCACAGCCTGGTCACCACCGCGGCCAACGAGCATGACCTCAATCAGCTGGGTAATCTGCTTCATGGAGAGGAGCAATTTGTCTCAGCCGATGCCGGCTACCAAGGAGCGCCACAGCGCGAGGAGCTGGCCGAGGTGGATGTGGACTGGCTGATCGCCGAGCGTCCCGGCAGGGTAAAAACCTTGAAGCAGCATCCGCGCAAGAACAAAACGGCCATCAACATCGAATACATGAAAGCCAGCATCCGTGCCAGGGTGGAGCACCCGTTTCGCATCATCAAGCGGCAGTTCGGCTTCGTGAAAGCCAGATACAAGGGGCTGCTGAAAAACGATAACCAACTGGCGATGTTATTCACCCTGGCCAACCTGTTTCGGGTGGACCAAATGATACGTCAGTGGGAGAGATCTCAGTAAAAACCGGAAATAACGCCAGAAATGGTGGAAAAAATAGCCTAAATAGGCTGATTCGATGTGTTTGCGGGAAAAAAATCGGCCCAGATCCGCGAAATTTTAATCAGCGAGTCAGCTTGGGAAGAAATGACCTGCTTATTCGCACCTTCCCTAAGCCCTTCAGGGTATAGAGATCAATGGTATTCGATGAGCAACAATAAACATTGCGCTTATTCACGGTCTGATATGCCTGGCCATATATATATCGTTTACGGCAAAGTTCAGAGAGTTATCATTACCTGAAGGCAGAAGGTTGGGAGGTAAGCGCAGTGCGAAGCATCGATTTTCCGCGGAGCCGGGAGGATTGATAAGGGGCCTCGACGGCCCCTTATCTCGTTCACAGGTTAAGAACGTATTATTTTCTACTGGTCTTAAGGTGAACGAAGCAAAGCCACAAAAATGTTTCAGTGCAAACAGCAGCTCTTAAATTTCTTCCCGCTGCCGCAAGGACACGGATCGTTACGCCCGACCTTCGTGCCGTTCACCGTCGGCTTCTTCGCTTCCGGCTGCTGCGGGTTGTTTACCCAGTAGTTATACAGGCGCAGCGCCGCAGGCTGGATGCTTTCGATGCTGGAGATGTACTCCTCTTCGGACAGTTCATCCAGCTTTTCGCTGTTCTCTTCCGTCCCGTGCAGCGCAATCACGTCAAGATCGGCCTTCAGGGCTTCCGGCAAGGCTGACCAGTCCGTCAGCGCCACGCCGCGCATGTAGCCATAACACCACTCTTCCACCACGGTATAGCTCTCACCGTCCACGTCGTTATAGCCGAACATAGGTTCAAACTGATCCGGGTACTCGCTCAGGCGCTCGGCAATATCGTTCATATGCTTAAAGCAGAGATCGATAAAACGGTTCATTTCCCGATCGTTTTTCCAGCGCGGGATATATTTCTCGCCGCCCCACACCGCCACCAGCCAGGCATCTGGCTCAACGACAACAGGACCGGAAAGCACCGCGGTTAGCATGCCGTCCAGTTCGGACACGTCAATCACGGACGCATCATCATGACCGTAAGACATTAACGTCTCTTCAAGCCACGCCATTTCGCTTTCATTCAATGGGCCTTCAGTCATCGCTGACACTCCTGCAAAAGGAAACGATCCTAACACATATCTCACGCCTCTCCGGGCTGAAGTTTAGGTCTTTATTGCTGCAAAAACGTGCAAATCGTGACCTTTGCACAACTTATGGGCTTTATTGTTAACGATATGTGATCTCCGCTGTAATTTCTTCTCCTCCCGCAAGGCGGCATAACGCGGCGCTCTATACTCAGACATGTCACAAGCCCGTCAAAGGGTTAACCATTCTGGCAACGTTTTTGCTTAATGTTCTTCGCGCGACGCTGCGCAGGGATACCTCGCCGTACATGCAGGATGCCGTCTGTATCTTGTTCGTTTAGTGCATTTTGTTCTTGCTCGTGTTTCGGATTGGCTGCGCCGTCGGGCGTTCGGGTTTACGCCGTGGTGCAAAAACCTCTTTGCTAAGGAACATAATAATGTCGCTGAAATTTATCAGAACTCCTCTTTCTCTTGTGTTGGCCGGTTGCCTGGTGACGGCGTTTTCCGCCCGGGCAGATATTGTGATTGGCGTGGCCGGGCCGTTCACGGGTCCCAATGCCACCTATGGCGATCAGTACTGGCATGGCGCAACGCAGGCTGCTGAAGACATTAATGCCGCAGGCGGCATTAACGGCGAGAAGATCAAACTGGTTCAGGGGGATGATGCCTGCGAGCCCAAGCAGGCCGTCGCCGTCGCCAACCGTTTAGTTGACCAGGATAAAGTCAACGCCGTGGTCGGCCATTTCTGCTCCTCTTCCACAATGCCCGCCTCCGAGGTGTATAGCGACGCGGGCATTATTGCGATTACCCCCGGCTCAACTAACCCGCTGATCACCGAACGCGGCATGAGCGATATGTTCCGCATGTGCGGCCGCGACGATCAGCAGGGTCAGGTTGCCAGCGACTTCATCATCGACAAGCTGAAAGCCAAGCGCGTGGTGATTATTCACGATAAAGACACCTATGGTCAGGGTCTGGCTGACGCCACCAAAGCGGCGCTGGCGAAACGCGGGGTTCAGGATGTGATGTACGAGGGGTTATCCCGCGGTGAAAAAGACTTTAACGCGCTGGTGACGAAGATCGGCGCGCAAAAACCGGACGTCGTGTTCTTCGGTGGCTGTCACCCGGAAGCCGGTCCGCTGGTTCGCCAGATGCGCGAACAGGGCGTGCAGGCGAAATTCTTCTCCGGCGACTGTATTGTCAACGAAGAGATGGTGACCGCCGCGGGCGGCCCGCAGTATACCAATGGCATTTACATGACCTTCGGTAAAGACCCGCGCCTGATCCCGGACGGCAAAGCGGTTATCGAGAAATTCCGCGCCGGTAAATTCGAGCCGGAAGGTTACACCCTCTACTCCTATGCCTCCGTACAGGCTATTGCCGCAGCCTTCAAGGCCACCGGCGGCAAGGACTCGGCCAAAGCCAGCGAGTGGCTAAAGGCCAATTCCGTCGACACGGTGATGGGCAAAAAAGCCTGGGACAGCAAAGGCGATCTGAAAGTGTCTGACTACGTGGTTTATCAGTGGGACGACAAAGGAAAATATAAGGAAGTGCAGTAACGGGACGGAGTCACGCTCAACGTCGGCGGGCCTGCCCGTCGGCGCGTAATAAACATCCGGCTGCGCGCATCGCGCAGCCTATAAAACGAGCGCGCTAAGATGAGTACATTCTTCCTGCAACAGTTAATCAATGGCTTAACGCTGGGCTCCGTCTACGGTTTAATCGCCATCGGCTACACCATGGTGTACGGCATTATCGGGATGATCAATTTCGCCCACGGCGAAGTGTATATGATTTCCGCGTATCTCTGCGCCATCGGCCTGGCGCTGCTCTCGTTCTTCGGTCTGCAGTCGTTCCCACTGCTGATCCTCGGGACGCTGGTGTTCACCATTGTAGTAACCGGGGTGTACGGCTGGACCATCGAGCGTATCGCCTACAAGCCGCTGCGCAACTCCACGCGCCTGGCGCCGCTGATCTCCTCCATCGGCATGTCGCTTATCCTGCAAAACTACGCTCAGCTGAGCCAGGGTCCGCGTCAGCAAGGAGTGCCGACCATGCTGGACGGCGTGATTCGCCTGCATCTGGGCGACGGGTTCGTACAGATAACCTACACCAAAGTGTTTATTCTGGTTGCCTCGTTTGCCGGCATGCTGATGCTCACCTGGATTATCAACCATACCCGGCTGGGCCGGATGTGCCGCGCGGTACAACAGGATCGTAAGATGGCCTCCATTCTGGGCATTAACACCGACCGGATCATTTCGCTGGTCTTTGTGATCGGCGCGGCGATGGCCGGTCTGGCGGGGGTGTTGATCACCATGAATTACGGCACCTTTGATTTCTACGTCGGGTTCGTGATCGGCATTAAAGCCTTTACTGCAGCGGTACTCGGCGGCATCGGCTCCCTCCCCGGCGCCATGCTCGGCGGCCTTATCCTGGGCGTGGCGGAAGCCCAGTTCTCAGGCATGGTGAACTCGGACTATAAAGATGTCTTTTCGTTCGGCCTGCTGGTCATGATCCTTATTTTCCGTCCCCAGGGCCTGCTTGGGCGCCCGATTGTGGCCAAAGTGTGAGGGAGAGAATGATGACATCACACGGTTTTTCACTTAAACGCTGCATGCTGGACGCGATTTTTTCCGGACTGATTGCGCTGATTATTTTCGGCCCCATTGCGGGCGTGGTGCTGGACGGGTACAGCTTTAACTTCGCCGGGCAACGGCTGGCCTGGATGGTTGGCATCGTCATGTTCGGGCGTTTTCTGTTGAGCGTCTTTTTAGGTACCGCCGCGGGCGCCCGTTTCCAGGCGCGCTTCGAAGCCGATAGCGCGGGCGTATATGTCCGGCCACCGGAATATAAAAGCCGCATGCGCTGGATTATTCCTTTGGTAATTGCCCTTGCGATTTGCTTTCCGTTTGTCGCCACTAAATATGTGCTGACCGTCGCCATTCTCGGGCTGATCTACGTGCTTCTCGGTCTGGGGCTGAATATCGTCGTGGGTCTGGCCGGCCTGCTGGATTTGGGATATGTCGCGTTCTACGCAATTGGGGCGTACGGTCTGGCGCTGGGATACCAGTATCTCGGCTTAGGCTTCTGGAGCATGCTGCCGCTGGCGGCAATCATGGCCGCCGCCGCAGGCGCCCTGCTCGGTTTCCCGGTACTGCGCATGCACGGTGACTACCTTGCCATCGTCACCCTCGGGTTCGGGGAGATCATTCGCCTGATACTGAACAACTGGCTGACCTTCACCGGCGGCCCAAACGGCGTCTCGGCCCCTCCCCCCACCTTTTTCGGCCTGGAATTTGGACGACGCGCGAAAGAAGGCGGCGTGCCCTTCCACGAATTTTTCCACCTGACCTACAACCCGAACATGAAGTTTATTTTTATCTACGCGGTTCTGTTCCTGGTGGTAATGCTGGTGCTCTATATCAAGCACCGCCTGACGCGGATGCCGATTGGTCGGGCGTGGGAAGCGCTGCGTGAAGACGAAATTGCGTGCCGCTCGATGGGGCTGAATCATGTTCTGGTTAAGCTCTCCGCCTTTACGCTGGGCGCGTCGACCGCGGGCATTGCCGGGGTGTTCTTCGCCACCTATCAGGGGTTCGTGAATCCCACCTCCTTTACCTTCTTTGAATCGGCGCTGATCCTCGCCATTGTGGTGCTGGGCGGGATGGGCTCGACGCTTGGCGTGGTGCTGGCCGCCTTTGTGCTCACGGTAACGCCGGAACTGCTGCGCAGTTTTGCCGAGTACCGCGTCCTGCTGTTTGGCATGCTCATGGTGGTGATGATGATCTGGCGTCCGCGCGGTTTGATCCGCATTAACCGCAGCGGGTTTGCCGTGCGTAAGGGCGTCGCGCCATGAACGGAACGATATTACGCGTTGAACATCTGATGATGCACTTCGGCGGGATTAAGGCGCTAAACGACGTCAACCTGGACGTGCAGCGTGGCTCAATTACCGCCCTGATTGGGCCAAACGGGGCGGGGAAAACAACCGTGTTTAACTGCCTGACGGGCTTCTACAGGGCCTCCGGCGGCAACATTTTATTTAATACCCGCCATAAAACGACCAACGTTATTCAGGTGCTCGGACAAAAATTCCAGCCGGGAGACTGGATTAACCCCGCGCAGTTCGGGCAGCGTCTTTTCTACAAAATGTTCGGCGGAACGCATCTGGTCAACCGCGCAGGGCTGGCGCGCACGTTTCAAAATATCCGTCTTTTTCGCGAGATGTCTGTCGTAGAAAACCTGCTGGTTGCGCAGCATATGCGCGTTAACCGCAATCTGCTTGCCGGGATCTTAAATACGCCGGCATACCGGCGGGCGGAAAGCGACGCCCTGGACAGGGCCTTCTACTGGCTGGAAGTGGTGGATCTGGTGGAGTGCGCCAATCGCCTGGCGGGAGAGATGTCGTACGGCCAGCAGCGGCGTCTGGAAATTGCGCGAGCAATGTGCACCGGGCCGGAAATGATCTGTCTGGATGAACCCGCCGCCGGGCTGAACCCGGTTGAAACGCATAAGCTCAGCAGCATTATTCGCTTTTTGCGGGATCATCATGACATCACGGTACTACTGATTGAGCATGATATGGGGATGGTGATGGAGATTTCGGACGACATTATCGTGCTCGACCACGGTGATGTCATCGCCAGAGGTAAACCCGAGCAGATCCAGCATGATGAAAAGGTTATTGCCGCCTATCTGGGTACGGATGAAAGCGAGGTCAACCAATGAGCGAACCGCTGCTGGCATTTCGCGAGGTGGACGTGTTCTACGGCGTCATTCAGGCGCTTAAACAGGTTTCCCTCGAGGTCAATAAGGGTGAAACCGTGGCGCTGATTGGCGCAAACGGCGCGGGTAAATCGACACTACTGATGTCCATCTTTGGCCAGCCCCGTATTCGCAGCGGACAGATCCTTTTCGGCGGCGAAGATATCAGCCATAAATCCACCCACTACGTCGCGTCCGGAGGCATTGCGCAGGCGCCGGAAGGCAGACGAATCTTCCCGGATATGACCGTTGAAGAGAATCTGCTGATGGGGACCATCCCTCTCGGCAGCCAGTTTGCCGCTGAGGATATGCAAACCATGTTCGACCTCTTCCCGCGCCTCAAGGAGGGACGCAAGCAGCGCGCGATGACCATGTCCGGCGGGGAACAGCAGATGCTGGCGATCGCCCGGGCGCTGATGAGCCGTCCGAAGCTGCTGCTGCTGGATGAGCCCAGCCTGGGCTTAGCCCCGATTGTGGTGAAACAAATCTTCCAGACGCTGCGCGAGCTGGCCCGCAGCGGTATGACTATTTTTCTGGTGGAGCAGAATGCGCATCACGCGCTGAAGCTTTCCGACCGCGGGTATGTGATGGTTAACGGACAGATCCGGCTGAGCGGCAGCGGTGAAGAGCTGCTGGGGAATCAGGAGGTGAGGAAGGCGTATTTAGGTGGGGTGTGATTTGATATCTGCCAAATGGGCTGATTCCGTGATGGATCATTTCGGCACATATGGGATAGAAGAACTGGAGTATACGTTAGTCGATATCGCCTCTTTGTTTGGATTGCTTCCGGCAATTCTTACAGGTTTGTTAGTAAGAAACGTAGTAAAAAGAATGTGATTTATGAGCCTTCAGACTTAGCCGCGAAGGCTTTTTTGACCCGGAAACGCAAAACCCCGAAAGTTGGATACCTAACTTTCGGGGTTCACTTCATTTCGGTGGTTACACGATAACGTCGTTAAATAAAACTATCGTCGTCATTGCTGTAGTCGTCATCTACATCGTCATTCTGCCAGACGTCGTTATTACTGCCTAACGGATCGTTCTGGTTGAGGAAACGGGTGTCAGAGATGTTATTAACGTCGCCGTATTGATTACCGACAAACGGTTCGCCACCGACGGGCATTGTCGGTTCTTCGATGATGTTCACGATCTCTTCCGGCCGCGACTGATGGAACATGCTGGTAAGCATCTCGGCAAGCGCTATGCCACCGGCCACGCCAGCGGCTGTCTGGAGCGCGCCAGCCATAAAACCGCCGCCGCGAGTAGCTGGCGCCCGAGAGTAATCCTGCGCCGGTGGCTGTTGCGGCTGGGCATTCCAGCTGTTGTCAGGCTGCGGGTTACTTTTCCCGCCACCAAACAGGCCGCCGAGGAAACTGCCGCCCGTCGAGGGTTTGCTTTTTTGCGCGGCTAATTCGCTTTCAAGCTCCTGAACCCGGGCCTGTAGGCGTTTCAGCGCCGCTTCCTGAATCAAAATCGACTGCGCCATATAGTAGGGGGCCGCAGGCTGCTGTCTGACAAATTCAGCGATCTGACGCTCTGCATCTGCATCCCGTTGGCTGTTTTGTTGTCCGGTCTGTTTTAGACGCTCGAAAAGGCCGTTGATAAGCTGCTGTTCTTCATATTGCATGACAATAACCTTCCGCTCTCCAGGGTGGATACCAACCAGTTTATCAGCGGCGGCAACCTGTGTCTGGCGAGTGAAATGTTTGTTTAAGATTGGTTGCAGGTTAGCTGAAAATCGCCCTGCTTTCTGGGCTTGTTATTAGAGAGTCAGGCTTAACCTTCTGGTATAACAGCAAATTCTCGGGCACAGCAGGATCGGGACGATGATGAGATACGATCACTTCGCCCTAAGCCAAAGGCACAAAAAAACCACCTTTCGGTGGTTTCACGACACTGCTTATTGCTTTGATTATTCTTTGTTTCCCATGGTACCCGGAGTGGGACCTGAACCCACACAGCGCGAACGCCGAGGGATTTTAAAAACTATAAGAGAGCCTAACGTATCATAAGCTCATGATACGTAGGGCTCTTTTATATGGTAATCGCAGGTAATCACTGGTGATGGTTGCACTTCTGCTGCCACTATTTTCGAAGAGCTAAATCCAGTTTTTCTCACAATCCAGCGGAAGATCAAGCGTTTGAATGGCTGCTTCAAAATCAGCGTCTACATGGCGTCGACGCTTCGACAAAAGTGTAACTCTACAATTCACCATCAACTCGGTGGGGCTTTTGCATTTTCTTTTTCGTAGTATCCTCATTATCATTCTGTCTGTTTCACAAGCAAAACCATAAGGAAGGTTTGAATAGGACAGCGCGAAATCTCTGGCAAAAAGGATGCTGAAAAGTCTGGATGTTGGCGATTCCGGTTTCCTGGCTTCTGTAGCCCAAGGAATGCTCTCTTTCCCGGTCAGTATGTATTACCTCGGATATGACTTCATGGACACGACTCATCGTCATTCTAATTTTGATGATCGAGTGAGGATGGCTAACATGCTCAAACGAGGGATATCGGTTCATCAGGAAGCTCAAAAAATAGTTAATGCCGTAATCAGAGAGTTCATGTCAAAAGTTAACATGGACAGTATTCAGGGTATTGCACAAAATTTTACAGGCGTAATGGCTGGTAAATTCATATTCGCTGAGCTAACCGGAGTAAAGCTAGGTGCTGCCGTATCGACACGTATTATGACCTCGTTCGCCGCTGGCGTAGTCATCGGAAGTGCTCTGACGATTGGCGCAGAAACATCAAGAGCTATCTATACGGCCAGAAAGCTTGAAAACCAAAACCCTGCACTCTACTACCGACTTAAGAGTATGGGTGATTTGGATCTTCTGTATTTTCTTGTTGAAGATAAATTGAAACCTTTTCTTGACGCATGCAGCGTAGCAGATGTAAACAAGCATGAATTTAACGAAGTATGTAAATACTTTTTTGGTGGATTATGAACACTCAGGACATTATCAAACTAATAGCATCCAGAATTCTGCGCGGGTTGGGGATGGGAATTGCTTCTGCGGGCCTATTGTCCTGTATTTATTTCTTTTCATTTTCAAAAGACGAATCCCGTTTTATCTGGGGCGCAGCGTCTGGTGCTCTCATTGTACTTGGTTACTTTATATACCGAATTGCGATACTCAAGGTTTTTGACGAACGTTGAAGACCTCAATTGCTCTTACTCCAGCAAAAAGCCCACCGATTGGTGGGCCTGGCGTTAGAGGGTCAGGCTTGACTGCTTCCTGCCATAATTAGATCATGGAAAAGCATCGGATGGGATGAAATCAGCTGGTAACCTATAGCGTGGTACGCGTTTGGTTGGTGTTCGAGGGGCAGTAATACCCTCTTTCTCTGGCGAAGCCGAATGGCGAAACAATGGCAATGGCGAAAAACAGATAATAAAAAACCACCTTTCGGTGGTTTATACGACACTGCTTATCATTGATTTTATTCTAGTTTTCCCATGGTACCCGGAGTGGGACTTGAACCCACACAGCGCGAACGCCGAGGGATTTTAAATCCCTTGTGTCTACCGATTCCACCATCCGGGCTCGGGAAGAAAGTGGAGGCGCGTTCCGGAGTCGAACCGGACTAGACGGATTTGCAATCCGCTACATAACCGCTTTGCTAACGCGCCGTAAAACTTTTTAAAGTGACACCCGCTACTGCGCATGTCTTTAATCTGGAGCGGGAAACGAGACTCGAACTCGCGACCCCGACCTTGGCAAGGTCGTGCTCTACCAACTGAGCTATTCCCGCAGAACATCAAGTAAACATCTAACCACTTGATTTCATTATCGTCCGGCTGACTGTGCCGCCGTTCGATGCGTTGCATTCTACTGATATGACGTTATGAGTCAACGTTATTTTTTGCATCCCCGGATCGTTTGCTGAAAATTACGGCGAAACGATCACTGATCAAGCAAATCCCCGCGCGCCGCGTTCAAATATTGCAGCATGGACCACAGCGTCAGCACTGCCGCCACCCACAGCAGACCAATTCCCGCCCATTCAACCCAGGCGTTCGGACGCCAGAGCATCCAGACCAGCGCCGCCATCTGCGCCGTCGTTTTGACTTTACCAATCCACGAGACCGCCACGCTGCTGCGTTTACCCAGTTCCGCCATCCACTCGCGCAGCGCAGAGATAATGATCTCACGGCCGATCATGGTTGCTGCAGGCAGCGTTACCCACCAGGTGTGATAGTGCTCGGCCACAAGCACCATGGCGATAGCGACCATCACTTTGTCTGCCACCGGATCGAGGAAGGCACCGAAACGGGTGCTTTGATTCCAGCGACGGGCCAGATAGCCATCAAACCAGTCGGTGACCGCCGCGATCAGAAAGAGCAATGCGCAGGCGAAAGGTGCCCAGACGACCGGCAGATAAAACGCCAGTACAAAGAACGGGATGAGTACAACACGAAAGAGAGTGAGCAACGTAGGGATATTAAATTGCATAATGACGGTAACTGTTTGTTGTCAGTAAAATTTAGCTCTATGTTGCTACAGAGCCCTCAATGTTTCAACGAGTAGTAGATCTTTTCTGCCAGCCCTTGCGAAATACCCGGCACTTTTGCAATTTCCTCCATGCTGGCGTTGAGTAATCCTTGCAATCCGCCCATATATTTCAGCAGCATCTGCCGACGTTTTGGCCCCACGCCTTCGATCGTTTCCAGGCTACTGGTGTTTTTTACCTTCGCCCTTTTTTTGCGGTGACCGCTGATGGCATGATCGTGTGATTCATCGCGAATGTGCTGGATGACGTGCAGCGCCGGGGAGTCCGGCGGCAGGCTGAAGCCCTCGCCTTCCGGCTCGAAGAACAATGTCTCCAGACCGGCCTTACGATCGGCCCCTTTTGCAACGCCAAGCAGCAGCGGATGGTTTTTATCCCAGCTGACATCAAGCGATTCAAATACCGCTTTTGCCTGGCCGAGCTGCCCTTTCCCGCCGTCAATCAGGATCACATCCGGGATTTTGCTCTCTTCTATGGCTTTACCATAGCGACGACGCAGCACCTGATTCATCGCCGCATAGTCATCGCCCGGCGTGATCCCGGTGATGTTATAGCGACGATACTCGGCGCGCAGCGGGCCGTTAGCATCGAACACCACGCAGGAGGCCACCGTCTGTTCCCCCATCGTATGGCTGATGTCGAAACACTCCATCCGTTTCACTTCCGGCAGTTTCAGCAGCGTCGCCAGAGCCGCTAAGCGCTGGTTCACCGTCGACTGCTGCGATAGCTTAGTGGTGAGCGCCGTCGCCGCGTTGGTGCGTGCCAGCTTCAGATAACGCGCACGATCGCCGCGCGGTTTGGTTTGTACATTGACCCGACGCCCCGCCAGTTCAGAGAGCGACTCGCCCAGCAGGGTTTTATCGTCAAGATTAAAATCGAGCAGGATCTCAGAAGGCAGCGTGCGCATCTGGCTCCCCTGCAGATAGAACTGGCCGACAAAGGTTTCCACCACTTCACCCAGTTCGGTACCGCCAGGCACTTTCGGGAAATAGCTGCGGCTGCCGAGCACTTTGCCCTGGCGAATAAACAGCACGTGCACGCAGGCCATCCCGGCGTCAAAGGCTACGCCGATAACGTCGAGATCGTCACCGGTATTCGAGACAAACTGTTTCTCAGTGACTCTGCGCACCGCCTGGATTTGGTCGCGGATCCGTGCGGCCTCTTCAAACTCAAGTGCGGCACTGGCTTTTTCCATGCGCGCAATCAGCTGCGTTAAGACCTGATCGTCTTTTCCGGCTAAGAACAGGCGCACATACTCCACCTGCTGGGCATACTCTTCTTCACTCACCAGCCCGGCCACACACGGCCCCAGGCAGCGCCCAATCTGGTACTGCAGGCACGGGCGCGAGCGGTTACGGTAAACGCTGTTTTCACACTGGCGGATCGGGAAGATTTTTTGCAGCAGCGCCAGCGTTTCTCGCACGGCATAGCCGTTAGGGAACGGCCCGAAATATTCGCCCTTAGCGTGTTTTGCACCGCGGTGCATGGCGAGGCGCGGATGGGTGTCGCCGCTCAGAAAAATAAACGGGTAGGATTTATCATCACGCAGCAGGACGTTATAGCGCGGCTGGTAGAGCTTTATATAGTTGTGCTCAAGCAGCAGCGCTTCTGTCTCGGTGTGCGTGACGGTGACATCAATATTCTGAATGAGTGAGACCAGCGCTTCGGTCTTACGGGAGGCCAGGTTACTGCGAAAATAGCTGGAGAGGCGTTTTTTTAGATCTTTTGCCTTCCCCACGTAGATAACCGTACCGCCAGCGTCATACATGCGATAGACGCCAGGCTGGCTGGTAACGGTTTTCAGAAATGCTTTTGAATCGAACACATCACTCACTGACTTAACAACGTCTCCGCATTACACAAACCGTGCCGGATGGCCAGGTGCGTCAGTTCGACGTCACCATGAATGTTCAGTTTACTGAACATCCGGTAACGATAGCTGTTCACCGTTTTCGGGCTGAGATTCAGCTGTTCCGAGATCTCATTCACCTTCTGACCTTTGGTGATCATCAGCATAATCTGCAATTCACGCTCGGACAAACTGGCAAACGGTGATTCGGTTTTCTCGGGCTCGATCTGACTCAGCGCCATCTGCTGGGCAATGTCGGAAGCAATGTAGCGCTGTCCGGCAAACACGGAACGGATTGCATTGACGACTTCCTGCGGCGCAGCACCTTTACTCAGGTAGCCCGCTGCGCCCGCCTGCATCACTTTCGCGGGCAGTGGGTTTTCGGTATGCACGGTCAGCATGATGACTTTTGTATCGACAAAGGTACGCGCGATTTTGCGTGTTGCTTCAAGACCACCGATACCGGGCATATTCATATCCATCAATACCACATCGGCCGAGTTTGTGCGGCACCATTTTACCGCATCTTCGCCGCAGCACGCCTCACCGGCAACTTTAATACCTTTAATATCTTCAAGAATGCGTCGTATCCCTGCGCGCACCAGTTCGTGGTCATCAACAAGAAGGACGTTGATCAAAGGAAATGTCTCCAGAATAGGGATAACGCTACTGAGTGATAATTTGGTTTATATTAACGGTTTTCCTCACAAGATTAAAACGTTAAAAAACCGGCTATTCGATTTTGCTCTCGTTTTTGGAAATTAGGCTGTACAGTCCGTGGAAAGAGAGACCATGCATTCAGGGCTTTTGCAGCTTTTTTTAAGCATCTGTATTCAAAAAGTTACAAAAAACTTGCAGGCTTTTCCTGCAAAAAAACAGATCTCAAATTTTTGTAACAATAATTAACGGCAAGCGAACCGGGCATAAACAATTAATAGCCTTTGACGACGGTACAGTTTACCGGTACGTTCTGTTTACGCAATTAAACATCCACGTAAAAGTACAAAAAACAACCGCTGCATTTTTTGCTTCAGCTTGTGGTATACTCCGCCGCCTTGACTTTCGTCGTCGCGCTTTAGCGCCGTTAAATAATGAGGAAAATAAATGAGCACACCTGAATTTGCCACTGCGGAGAATAACCAGGAACTGGCACAGGAAGTAAACTGCCTGAAAGCACTGCTGACGCTGATGCTGCAGGCGATGGGCCAGGCGGATGCCGGTCGTGTGATCATTAAAATGGAAAAACAAATCGCGGAGATGGAAGACCAGGCTGAATCTGCGGTATTTGCTAACACCGTTAAGCAAATCAAACAAGCCTACCGCCAGTAACAAAAAACGGCTGGATGCAGTGCATTCAGCCGTTTGTTCGTCTGTCACGCAGAACGTATTATCCTGTCAGATCAGTCCCGTTGCCGCCGCGTAGCAAGCAATCTGGGTTTTGTTGGGCGCGTTGAATTTCTTCTGCATATTTTTCTGATGGAAGTTAACGGTATTCTCAGAGATAGAGAGAATGATCGCTATTTCCGCTGACGTCTTCCCTTCCGCAGTCCATTTCAGAATTTCGCGCTCGCGTTTGCTGAATTTCATTTCGGGTGGCATTACCATCCCATCTTCGAAACGCATCAGAGAAGTTAAGGCCATTTGCACCAGCATTTGCAGCCGCAGTTCTATTTCCTCACGGGCAAAAGGCCCTTCCTGTACACTAGTACGAGAAACAGACAGGAAGCCAAGCGCATGATTAGGCAGCATCAGGCACTGCGTTATTCCCGCGCGTAAACCGTGGTCCTGGGCGCTATGCCATAATTCCTGCGCCTCGGCAAATAATGCGTCTGTCCAGGGCAAATGACCCTGGATGAAATTTTCCGCTTTTAAAACAGGATCGATAGCGAAATAGTTCGCGGATTGATATTGCGCCATCCACGGCTTTGGATAAGTGGTCTGCAAAGAGATTTTAGGGCGCGTAAAGGGCACGGGATGCCGCACGCAGAGCGCGTAATAATCGAATTCCAGCGCCTGAGTTTGCCGCTCTAGCTCCCGATATACCTCATCGGTATTCGTCAATTCCTGAAACCGGAGGGAGCAATCCCGTCGCCAGGTGAAAAAGTCTGAATCCTTCATACTTACTAAATGAAGCCTCTGAAAAGATAATCATTATTATGGTGAATATAACCTAACACATAAATCTTTTTTCTAACTACAAAATATCGGCATTAGCACAATTAACTTTACTATTGATAAGGTTTATCCGGGCCGGATGGAATAAAAAAACAAACGACTGCCCCCGAAGGGAGAATAATTTGCTCCAGCCTAACTTTCTGGAGCAAATTAGTGCAAAAATTCTACTGCATAAGGAATTTTTCAAGGAACTGACGGGTTCGGGGCTGTTGAGGGTTAGCGAACAGGCTTTTCGCTGGCCCCTGCTCCACAATCCGCCCCTGATCCATGAAGATGGCTCTGTCAGCAACATCGCGTGCAAAGCTCATTTCATGCGTCACGATCACCATCGTCCGTTTTTCCTGCGCCAGCTGGCGAATGGTGTTCAGCACCTCACCCACCAGTTCCGGATCGAGCGCAGAGGTCGGTTCATCAAACAGAATCACGTCAGGACGCATCGCCAGCGCGCGCGCTATCGCCACGCGCTGCTGTTGCCCTCCCGACAGACGGCGAGGATAGCTGGTCTCTTTCCCCGCCAGCCCGACTTTGGCGAGCAGTTCGCGCGCGCGCGCCGTCGCGTCCTCTTTCGATTCACCTTTTACAATGACCGGTCCTTCAATAATGTTCTCCAGAACCGTACGGTGAGGGAAGAGATTGAAGTTCTGGAATACAAAGCCGACATGCTGGCGCAGGCGGCGAATTAACCCTTTCTGCTGGCTGATGGATTTCCCGGTATCAATCGTGATATCCCCAACCCGAATGGTGCCGCCTTCCGGCTGTTCAAGCAGGTTAATACTACGCAGCAGCGTCGTCTTTCCCGAACCGCTTGGTCCGATAATTGCCACCACTTCACCCTGCTCTACGTCAAGATCGATCCCGTGGAGCACCGTTTGACCGTGGAATTTTTTCACCAGGTTTTTGACGTCGATAGCACTCATTTTGGATCACGCTCCTGGCGGTTAAGCTGGTTTTCGAAGTAGTTTTGCAGAGCAGAAAGCACCGTCGCCATCACCCAGTAAATCAGCGAGGCGGCCAGATACATGGTAAAGACTTCAAGCGTGCGCGAAGTAATGAGCTGCGCCTGACGGAACAGTTCCGGTACCTGAATCGTTGCCGCAAGGGAGGTATCTTTCACCAGACTGATGAAGCTGTTGCTGAGTGGCGGAAGCGCCACGCGTGCCGCCTGCGGCAGAATGGCCCGACGCAGCGTCTGCCATGGCGTCATCCCGATACTGGCAGCTGCCTCCCACTGCCCTTTGTCAATGGAGGAGATCGCCGCTCGCAGGGTTTCTGACGTGTACGCCGCGGTATTGAGCGACAGACCAATCATCGCTGCGGGGATCGGATCCAGCTCGATACCAAACTGCGGCAAGCCGTAGTAGATCATAAAGAGCTGGGCGATAAGCGGCGTGCCGCGAAATACGGAGATATAAAAGCGCGCCAGCCAGCGCACCGGCAGGATGGGTGACATGCGCATTAATGCCAGCACAAATCCCAGCACCAGCCCGAAGAACATCCCGCCGATACTGAGCTGTAACGTAAATACCGCACCTTTCAGCAGATACGGCAGAGAATCAATAACCAGTTGAATACTTTCTTGCATTATTATTTTTCGACCTGATTTTTAGACATGAGGATGGTAGGCAAACAGCGCAGGCGCCCCGCCGGTATGGACAAATAAAATCGGCCCTTCATCCTTAAAGCGTTTCTGCGCAATGCCGTCAATCAGTCCGGCCATCGCTTTGCCGGTATAGACCGGATCGAGCAGTATCCCCTCGAGGCGCGCCAGCAGCTTCACCGCTTCCATGCCCTCTTCGTTAGGCGTACCATAACCCGGCGCAAAATAGTCGTCCCAGAGCAGAATATCGGCCTTTGCCTTCAGCTCCAGCTGCGCGGCTACCGCCTGCTGTAAAGTGACCACTTTTGGCTTCTGGTCCGCGACGCTGCGGGACACCGTCACGCCAATCAGCTCGACGTCCGGCAGCAGCTGCTCCAGCCCCACCGCCAGCCCGGCATGCGTGCCCGCGCTGCCGGATGCGACAACCACGGAGGAGAGGCTCACCGCGCCCTCGCACTGCTGCGCGATTTCCAGCGCACTTTCCACATACCCCAGCGCGCCCAGCGCGTTCGAACCGCCGACGGGGACAACGTAGGGGCGGAACCCCTGCGCTTCCAGACGCGTCGCCAGCTCGTCGAGCTGGGCGGTCGGGTCAGTCAACGCATCCACCATCTCGACCTGCACGTTAAACAGGTCCAGCAGCAGACGGTTGCCGTTGGTGAGATAGTTTTCTGCCCGCGTGCCAATCGGGTTTTCCAGCAATGCCACGCAGTGGAGCCCGAGCTTTGCCGCCACTGCCGCCGTCTGACGAACGTGGTTGGACTGGATAGCCCCGGCGGTAATGAGCGTATCCGCGCCTTCGCGCAGTGCATCAGCCGCCAGAAACTCCAGCTTGCGCAGCTTATTGCCCCCCATCGCCATCGGCGTCACGTCGTCACGCTTGATAAAAATATCGCGCCCTAAATAATCAGAAAATCGCGGCAGATACTCCAGCGGCGTCGGCGCGCCGATGAACTCCAGGCGGGGAAAGCGCGTTAAATTCTGTAGTGACATGGGTTCTCCGGTAACTCTGACAAAATGTGATATTTTTCATTATGCACGCAGACGCGAAAGAAATAAAAAAGGCGCTTTTAAAAGCGCCTTTTTTTACGGCAGAAGCTTATTTCGTGACGTCTGCACCGAACCACTTCTCGGAGAGCGCCTTCAGACTGCCGTCTTTTTGCATGTCGGCAATCGCGGAATCAATCGCTTTGACCAGGTCTTCGTTACCTTTACGAACGGCAACGCCTGATTCCTGACGAGAGAACGCATCACCCGCTACCGCCAGGGTATTGTTGGTTTTCTTCACCAGATCCAGCGCGGCCAGGCGGTCAACCAGAATGGCGTCGATACGGCCCACGCGCAGATCCTGGTATTTCGTTGGATCATCATCATAAGTGCGGATATCCACGCCCTGCACGTTCTGGCGCAGCCACTCTTCGTAGTTGGTACCCAGACCGACACCGACTTTCTTCCCTTTCAGGTCCGCGGCAGTTTTAATTCCGCCTTCGTTGCCTTTCTTCACCAGCGCCTGAATACCGGACACGGTGTACGGCGTAGAGAAGTCATATTTCTTCTTACGCTCGTCAGAAATGGTCACCTGATTAATCACCACATCAATACGTTTGGAATCCAGCGACGCCAGCATACCGTCCCATTTGGTCGGTTTCAGTGACGCTTTAACGCCGAGGTGCTTCGCCAGTTCTTCAGCAAACTCCACTTCAAAACCGGTCAGCTTACCGTCATCGCCCTGGAAGCTGAACGGAGGATAGGTTCCTTCCAGCCCGACCAGCAGCGTACCGCGCTCTTTTACTTTATTCAGCAGGTTTTCTGCGGCGAACGTTTTCACGCTCATGCCCGCAACCAGCGCAACGGCCATAACACCCATCAGCGCCTGACGACCCAGAAGTGCAAATTTCATAAATACCCCGATATAGTGGAATTTTTACGTAGTGTAGAGAAATCGCCTGCCACGTCAAAGGCGACTGCGCTACATCTTATTCTTTTTTAATATATATCAGAAGTTGTTCCGGCGTGGGCTTTCTGCTTTATGGCACCCGGCATTTGCACCTTGTATTGCGCATACTTGCGCAGCGCAATTCGGTAGTTATTGGTGCTGGTCGCAGGCAGCCACGGCTCCAGATTTTCATCCAGATAACCGGTTTTCAGCAGATCGCGAGAAATATTGTTTACGGTCAGATGTTGCCCAAGGCGGCGCAGGCGAACGACATATTCGCGAACGGTGCCGTGGCTCATCTCCGTTTGTTCAAACAGGAACTGCTTGAAGCCGATAATATCGAAGAAGTCGCTTTGCTCTTTGCAGTGGAGATCCCCACAGAAACGGCAAAGCGCCACCCACTCTTTTTGCTCTTCGAGCCATGCTGCTTCGTCCATCAACGTGTCGAGACGCGAAATCGCAATCT
Source organism: Enterobacter sp. QK-SA4 (assembly GCF_056856775.1). Lineage (NCBI taxonomy): Bacteria > Pseudomonadati > Pseudomonadota > Gammaproteobacteria > Enterobacterales > Enterobacteriaceae > Enterobacter > Enterobacter sp. QK-SA4. Next base: position 1,785,219 of record NZ_JBXFXH010000007.1, on the reverse strand, counting down.
TATTGACGATTTCGCCCCGGCGAACCAGCGTGATACGATCGAGTAACTTGTTACAGTGGGCGCAATGCGTCTGGCTGTGTTTAAAGTCTTTCAGGTAGCGGCTTAAAGGCCGTCTTTTAGATTGCTGCACCGTCATGATAACTCCTGGTTGTCAATACGTTGTGCGGCATTTTTAAGGTGAATCAATCACCTATAACTTACCCAGCTTGGTTCGTAAGCGTTTAATGGCCTGGCTGTGCAGCTGGCTCACCCGCGACTCTCCCACCTCCAGAACAGCGCCAATCTCTTTGAGGTTAAGCTCTTCCTGGTAATAAAGGGTCAATACCAGCTGCTCGCGTTCAGGCAGAGCTTCAATAGCCTCCATGACGCGCTGGCGTAAATTCCCTTCCATTAAATGGTGTAACGGGTTTTCCTGCTGGTGCTCGTCCGTCACCAGCTCAATGCTATCGCCATGCTCTTCTCGCCACTCGTCATATGAGAAGAGTTGGCTATTATTGGTATCGAGCAACATCTGACGATACTCTTCAACAGCAATGCCAAGACGTTCCGCCACTTCGGTTTCCGTTGCGTTACGTCCCAGTTCCTGTTCCAGCTGCCCCATCGCATGCGCCACTTCGCGCGCGTTGCGGCGAACGCTGCGCGGCACCCAGTCGCGGCTGCGCAGCTCGTCCAGCATCGCACCACGAATACGCTGAACTGCGTAAGTCGTAAATGCCGTTCCTTGCAGAGCGTCGTATCGGTCAACTGCATTCAATAACCCGATACCGCCCGCCTGTAGCAGATCGTCGAGTTCCACGCTCGCCGGCAAGCGCACCTGGAGGCGCAATGCTTCGTGACGCACCAGCGGGACATAACGCTGCCACAGCGAGTGTTTATCCATTACACCTTCAGCGGTATAGAGTGAATTCACGATAAACAGCCCTGCGTTAGTTGAGTTATCGGCATGATTATCCGATTCTGCAGGGCGTTCAATTGGATGAAAAAGGGGGATAAAGTGAGGTTATTCTGAGGTTGCCCACAACAGGGGCAACTTTTCTGGCTAAATTAACAGTTGTAACAATGAAAGATCGTCGCCCAGTTTGACGCTATCTATATGTTGATGAAAGAGCTTTCCCGCTTCCTGATTATGCTGGCTAAGGGAGTGAAAGCTGTAAATAACATCAATAATATTATCTTGTTCAATTTTCCCCGCCACGATCGCCTGACCGGCAAGTAACGTTTTAAGGAAATAGAACTCCGCAACGATTAAATAAAGATTATTCAACATGCTGCGGCCATTGTTCTGCGGGAAGCCCTGCTCCCAGAGTTTGTATTTAAAAAAGTTCTTAAATAAATGGTCATTGGTCGCCAGGTAACTGCCCGCCACATCGCGCCAGACAGACTCGATGTTCTCCATGACCTTCTCAGCCGGGACGGTGTCGCCCGCAGACTCAAATTGTTGATAAAGCTGGGTAAAATAACGGTTTAATACCGCACCGCCGCGGGCTGTCACTTTCTTCGTGAAGTAGCTCTGGATGAGCGAAATTAACGCGAATTTCAGGCTGTAGTTCTGATTAAATCCGCCTAATTCCGTTTTGATTTTACCGCTCACCAGCTCGTTAACCAGCGAGAAATAGACCGTTTCGAGCGTGCCGATATTCTCTGCGATGTTATCGAGCTTTTCAGCCACCATGAGGAATTTCACTACGGCGTAAACCTGCTCTTCAACGCTGACGCCCTCAACGCTGAAAATATTCTGGCAGAAGAGATTGATGACCTTGGCCTTCAAATCAATCATCGGCGCATTATTGACGTCCTGCTGGACGCTAATGGATTCCATTATCGACATAGACTCTCGATCGTTCAACAGAAGTCGGGTCACTTCCGGACACGAGAGGTTCAGCGATTTTTCGATTTCATTTTTATAGACCCGGTTTGTCCGCGGGAACGACGAACAGGTTGGGCTTAAGGCCTGGGCGCCCATGGCGCTATGAATAGAACAGAGTTTTTCCGTATCCATAAACGGGCAGTTTTTACTTTCCGTATGGAAAATCACCTCGCCCCAGTTGCCATACTGCTTTTTGGTGACTTTTATCGCCGTTTTCGCCGTCTGACGAATGGCGGCATTTTTACTGTTCAGGTAGCGGTTAACGGAGGATTTATCAAACGCGATGGTCCAGCCCTGGCAACAATGTTCACGGCATTCCCCACCGACACATGAAAAATCTGCGACCAGCTTTGGTTGAGTGACACTGATTTGTTTCACAGGCGGATTCTCAAATAGCAGAGATAAAAAAACCCCGCCGAAGCGGGGTTTCACGCGTAAAATTAACGCAGCAGAGACAGAACGGTCTGTGGAACCTGGTTTGCCTGAGACAGAACAGAAGTACCAGCCTGCTGCAGGATCTGCGCGCGGGACATGTTGGAAACTTCAGTTGCGTAGTCAGCGTCCTGGATACGGGACTGAGCAGCAGACAGGTTGTTAGAGGTGTTGTTCAGGTTGTTGATTGCAGAAGTGAAACGGTTCTGCACAGCACCCAGACCAGAACGTGCTTTATCAACGGTAGCGATAGCTTTGTCGATGGTGTTCAGGTCGGTAGCGGTCATTGCTTTCAGGTCGATAGCGTTCACGCCCAGAGTAGTAGAGTCAGCTTTAGCGCCGCTCAGATCCAGGTTGATGGTGTCGCCGTCGTTAACGCCAACCTGAATTTTAACCACACCAGCAGTACCTGCAGTGCCGTCCAGCAGTTTGATGCCGTTGAAGTCAGTTTTGCCCGCAACGCGGTCGATTTCAGCCAGACGAGCGGTAACTTCATCCTGCAGAGAAGCCAGGTCAGATGCGCTGTTGGTGCCGTTGCTTGCCTGAACAGCCAGTTCACGAACGCGCTGCAGGTTGTTGTTGATTTCGTTCAGAGAACCTTCAGCAGTCTGCGCCATGGAGATACCGTCGTTGGCGTTACGCGCTGCCTGAGTCATCCCTTTGATCTGAGCGGTCATGCGGTTTGCAATCGCCTGGCCAGCAGCATCGTCTTTCGCGCTGTTAATACGCAGACCGGAAGACAGACGCTCGATAGCAGTGCCCAGAGAAGACTGAGATTTGTTCAGGTTGTTCTGAGTGGTCAGGGACAACAGGTTAGTATTGATAACTGCCATAATTTTGTTTCCTTCAAAAATTGGGTTTTAGGTCCGGTGCCTAACACTCACAGCGTCTCTCACCGTCAACAAGGTTATCGACGGGTCCCCAAAAGACTTTAGAATCAATTTTGAAAAAATTATAACATACTAATTATTAATGATTTTATTTTTAAAAAATCAATTAAGGTCTGCCAGAGGCTTATTATTTACGCTTTTTTAACGCTCAAAGAGATGACAAAAAAGGCACACACTTTTTCATGTTTTCAATGCGCTGATAATGACACTAAAGTGCAATCCTTTCATTTACCCCGCCAGGACGCGCCTATTCTTTGGATTATTTTTTTCTCACGATCGTAAACTTTTACTTTAAGAGGCCGATAAGAGTCCTGAACTACTTTCGTATTTAAGGAAAATATGCATGGCTACTATCAGTAACCTCGGGATAGGTTCTGCAGGACTCGGGGATTTATATAATCAGTTGGAAGCGGCAGAGAAAACCAAGCTGACGACGATTACTTCCCAGCAATCAACGTATAACGCACAGTTAAGCGCTTACGGCAAACTGCAGAGCGCCATGACATCGCTGCAGACTGCCACGGCTGCACTGGGTAAAGCAACCACCTGGAACTCAACGTCCGTTAGCAGCACCAACACGGCCTTTACCGCCACGACAACGGCTGACGCGTCCGTGGGTTCCTTTGTTGTCAACGTTAACCAGGTTGCAAAGGCGCAGGCACTCACTACCGGCTCTTATGCAAACAACACGGATCTGCTGGGCGATACGACAGGTACAACGCGTAAAATCACCATCACCCAGCCGGGCACGAAAACGCCTTTAGAGGTCACCCTGGCGGATGGCGATACGTCGCTGGCCGGCATCGCGAGCGCCATTAATAAAGCGAACGGCAACGTCACCGCCAGCGTCATTAAAGCGAAAGACGGTGATTACCGCCTGATGCTGTCATCCAAAACCACCGGTACGGATGGTGCGATGACGGTAAGCGTTACCGGCGACGCCAAGCTGCAAAGCGCCATTGGTTATGATTCAACCACCAAAACGGGCGCGCTGACGGTCAACACCGACGCGCAGAACGCGATTGTGGTGGTGAACAACATCTCCATCGAGCGCCAGTCGAATACCATTACCGATGCGCTGCCTGGGGTGACCTTCTCGGTGAAGGCCGAGAGCAAAGCCGATGAAACTCTTGAGGTTTCACGCGCAACGGATGCGAACCAGAAGGCGATCACCGACTGGGTCACGGCGTATAACTCGCTGCAGTCCACCATTAACAGCCTGACGAAGTATGTTCCGGTTGATGCAGGCGCCGGCAGCCAGTCTACCAGCAACGGTGCGCTGGTCGGTGATGCGAACGTGCGCGGGGTTCAGTCCCAGCTGCGCGGCCTGCTGACCGAAGTGCAGACCGGCTCCATTCAGATCATGGCCCAGCTGGGGATCACCCAGGACCCGGTGAAAGGCTCGGACGGTACCGTCGGTAACCTGAAAGTCGATACCGATAAGCTGAAAAAAGCGCTGACCGACAACCCGAACGCCGTACAGCAGTATTTTGTCGGTGACGGAAAGAAAACCGGTATGGCGACCCAGATGAACAACACGCTGACCACTATGCTCAGCACCAGTACCGGCAGCGCCGGGGTGATCCAGAACGCGAAAGACGGGATCAACAAAACGCTGAAAACGCTGGGCGAACGTTACGATGCCATGGATGCTCAAATTGAAGCCACCATGGCGCGTTACAAAACCCAGTTCACCAGTCTGGACGTATTAGTCACCAAAATGACCAGTACAGCCAACTACCTGACCCAACAGTTCTCACAAAAGTAGTCGTAGCCTTCAGGAGTGGATATGTATAAGACCTCTGGTGTTCAATCCTATCAGCAGATAGGAGTAGAAAGCGCAGTCATGAATGCCAGTCCACACCAGCTGATTGTCATGTTGTTCGACGGGGCGCATAGCGCCCTTGTTCGCGCGCGTTTGTTCATGGAAGCCGGACAAATTCGCGAGAAAGGCGAAGCCTTATCCAAAGCCATCAACATCATCGACAACGGTTTGAAAGCAGGACTGAACATGGAGGTTGAGAGCGAATTGTCCGGTAATCTTGCCTCCTTGTACGAATATATGGTTCGACGTTTGTTGCTGGCGAATGTCAGTAACGACGTAGACGCAATTGTTGAAGTCGAGGGTTTATTAAACAACATTGCGGATGCGTGGAAGCAAATCGGCCCCAATGCGTCCTCTATTTCAGGATAATTTTGATGAATAATCCCAGCGCAGCGCTTAGCCACTGGCAGGCGCTACATGCTCAGAGCATTGCTATGCTAAATCTCGCACATTCTGGTCAATGGGATGCGCTTATCGAGCAGGAAATGCATTACGTTCAACTGGTGGAAAAGATTTCTCAAACGCCCATCATGTCATGCCCTCCGGCTCAGGTTGAGCAAGCGCGTGCGCTGCTGGAAATGATCCTTGAAAATGAGAATGCGCTAAAGGCACTGCTGAAAGTCCGCATGGACGAACTGCGCAATCTGATTGATCAAACCGGTAAACAGCAATCCATCACGTCTACCTATGGAAAGCTGTCAGGGAATATTCTTTATCCAGAAAGTTTTACCCGCGACACACAACTATGATTTCTTCATCCATACTCCAGAAGTCTGCCAATGGCTTCTGGAGCAAGGATGATGAAAAACCCCACCCTGTTACAATGTTTTCACTGGTACTACCCTGCTGGCGGTGAATTGTGGCGAGAGGTCACGGCGTTAGCTCCCAATCTTAACGAAATCGGCATCAACATGATCTGGCTGCCGCCAGCCTGTAAAGGGGCATCCGGCGGGTATTCTGTCGGCTATGACACCTATGACCTGTTCGATCTTGGCGAGTTTGACCAGAAAGGCAGTATCGCCACGAAATACGGCGACAAGGCGCAGCTGCTGGAGGCCATTGATGCCCTCAAAAGTAACGACATTGCCGTACTGCTGGACGTGGTGGTCAACCACAAAATGGGCGCCGATGAAAAAGAGCCCGTGCGCGTTCAGCGCGTGAACGAACAGGACCGCACGCAAATCGATGACGAGGTCATTGAATGCGAAGCCTGGACTCGCTACACCTTCCCTGCCCGGGCCGGGCAGTACTCACAGTTTATCTGGGACTACAAATGCTTCAGCGGCGTCGACCATATTGAAAACCCCGATGAAGACGGCATCTTTAAAATCGTCAACGACTACACCGGCGAAGGCTGGAACGATCAGGTTGATGATGAGATGGGCAACTTCGATTACCTGATGGGCGAAAATATCGACTTTCGCAATCACGCCGTGACCGAGGAGATCAAATACTGGGCCCGCTGGGTCATGGAACAGACGCGCTGCGACGGTTTTCGTCTGGACGCCGTCAAGCATATTCCCGCCTGGTTTTACAAAGAGTGGATTGAGCACGTCCAGGAAGTCGCCGACCAGCCGCTGTTTATCGTGGCGGAATACTGGTCCCATGAGGTGGATAAACTTCAGGCCTATATTGACCAGGTCGAAGGCAAAACCATGCTGTTTGATGCCCCTCTGCAGATGAAATTCCACGAGGCGTCACGTCAGGGCCGGGATTACGACATGGGCCAAATCTTCACCGGCACCCTGGTAGAAGCCGATCCGTTTCATGCGGTCACCCTCGTCGCGAACCATGACACCCAGCCTTTGCAGGCGCTTGAAGCACCGGTCGAGGCCTGGTTCAAGCCGCTGGCCTACGCGCTGATCCTGCTGCGGGAAAATGGCGTGCCGAGCGTCTTTTATCCGGACCTCTTCGGCGCCAGCTATGACGATGCGGGAGGAGACGGTGAAACGTACCATATTGATATGCCGGTGATTGAGCAGCTTCACGAGCTGATCCTCGCGCGCCAGCGTTTTGCCCACGGCGTGCAGACGCTGTTTTTCGACCATCCAAACTGCATCGCCTTCAGCCGCAGCGGTACGGAAGACGATCCCGGCTGCGTGGTAGTGCTGTCGAACGGGGATGATGGTGAAAAAGTGATTTGTCTTGGGGAAAACTACGGCAACAAAACGTGGCGGGATTTTCTCGGCAATCGCGAAGAAACCATCACCACGGCGGCGGATGGCGAAGGGACGTTTACCTGTAATGGGGGAAGCGTCAGCGTTTGGGTGATAGAGGATGCGTTGTAGTACTGGCAAAGTGCGGCCTGATGCCCTCACCCCGTCCCTCTCCCATGGGGAGAGGGCGCAAACACCAAAAACGGCAACGAGGTTGCCGTTTTGCTTTTAACCGCAGGGTAAGCGTCAGCGCCACCCGGCAATAAACGGCTACGGTAGTTTACTCTCGAGCGGATTCTTGCTCAGGTAATCGGTACACTCAACCGTTGGGCGGTCGACCTTCTGCAGCTCCAGCCCGTCATACTCAAGCGTGGAGCCATCGCGCTCCAGCGGGTAGATATCCAGCTTACGCGTCACGTTGTAATAACTGTCTGAACGCAGCATGATTTTACCCGGCACGGCAATCACGCGCTGCCACTGACGGCAGTCCAGCGTATCGCCCTCTTCCGTCACCACCAGCGTGGCAATCGCCTTCGGGCTGACCATGTTGCTTTGCGGCCCTTTCGACTGCCAGTATCCCGCCAGATGCGCCGGGACAGGATGCTTGATCACGTCGTTATAGTTATCGACCTGAACGCACCCGGTCAGTGCCAGCAGCGCGCCAGCAATTGCTATTTTTTTCATCATCTTTCCTGCATTCGAAGAAAAAAATATTGTGGCATTAAAGCGCTGCGGCTGCCAGCGAAGATCGACAGGTCTTAAACCTGCATCCCCATGACTTCCTGATACGCAGACACCAGCTTGTTACGCACCTGGATCCCCATCTGCAGGGAAACCGAGGCTTTTTGCAAATCGGTCATCACATCATTCAGCGCCACGCCCGGCTCACCGAGGGTAAACTTTTCGGCCTGAGTGCGCGCGGCGGTCTGGGTATCACTGATACGGTCAAGAGCGGCATGCAGTTGCCCCGCGAAGCTGATGCTCGGCTGCTGATCTGCCACATTCTGATTACGGGCCGTCATCGCCGTTGCCTGCAACTGACTGATTACCCCTTCAATGCCCTGTATAGCCATGACTCTCCCCTGGATGGTTTTTTACGCGGTCAAGACTAACAGCTTGTCAATAAGATAATGGCGGTAAATAGCATGAAAAAACCAGGTTATTTGACGCATAGAAAATCACGAATCATCAAATAATGGCAGGGCCATCAATATGGAACTTTTGTCGTGTTTGCCGACCCGGGAGTCAGTTTTGTTTCTCTACACGAATAACGTAAACCACCAGGATTTAAGAGGTGCGCAATGAGTGCAACAGCATCGACAGCGCCGCAGAATAAATCACTCGAGTGGATGAACCGCCTTCGCGCGAATCCTAAAATCCCGTTGATCGTGGCAGGCGCTGCCGCAATTGCGATCCTTGTAGCGATGGTCCTGTGGGCGAAAAGCCCTGATTACCGGACGCTCTACAGCAACCTTTCCGATCAGGATGGCGGCGCCATCGTCACCCAGCTTACCCAGATGAACATCCCTTATCGCTTTGCCGATAATGGCGGTGCGCTTGAGGTCCCGGCTGATAAGGTGCACGAGCTGCGTCTGCGTCTGGCTCAACAGGGGCTGCCGAAGGGCGGTGCGGTTGGCTTTGAGCTGCTGGATCAGGAAAAATTCGGTATCAGCCAGTTCAGCGAGCAGGTGAACTACCAGCGTGCGCTGGAAGGTGAACTGGCCCGCACCATTGAAACATTAGGCCCGGTGAAGAGTGCCCGCGTGCACCTGGCGATGCCTAAACCTTCTTTATTTGTCCGCGAACAGAAATCACCTTCAGCTTCCGTTACCGTGAACCTTGAACCCGGCCGCGCGCTGGACGAAGGGCAAATCAGCGCGGTGACGCACCTCGTCTCCAGCGCCGTCGCCGGTCTGCCGCCGGGCAACGTGACGCTGGTCGACCAAAGCGGTCACCTGCTGACGCAGTCCAATACCGCCGGTCGCGATCTGAATGACGCGCAGCTGAAGTATGCCGCCGATGTCGAAAGCCGTCTCCAGCGCCGTATTGAAGCCATCCTCGGCCCGGTAGTGGGCAACAGTAACGTGCACGCGCAGGTAACCGCCCAGATCGACTTCGCGAATAAAGAACAAACTGAAGAGCAGTACAGCCCGAACGGCGATCCGGCTCAGGCGGTGATGCGTTCACGCCAGATCAATTCGAACGAACAGGTCGGCGGTGCCTACCCAGGCGGCGTGCCGGGCGCGCTGTCTAACCAGCCTGCCCCGGCTAACGCGGCACCGATCTCTACGCCGCCGGCCAATCAGCAGAACGGTCAGCAAAATAATCAGCAGACCACCTCAACGACCAGTAACGCCGGTCCGCGCACCAGCAGCCGTAACGAAACCACGAACTACGAAGTGGATCGGACGATTCGCCACACTAAACTGAACGTGGGCGATATTCAGCGTCTTTCCGTTGCGGTAGTGGTTAACTACAAAACGCTGGCGGACGGCAAACCGCTGCCGTTGACCGCCGAGCAGATGAAGCAGATTGAAAACCTGACCCGTGAAGCGATGGGTTACTCCGAGAAGCGCGGCGATACCCTCAACGTGGTGAACTCACCGTTCAACTCGGTTGATGAGGCCGGCGGTGAACTGCCTTTCTGGCAACAGCAGGCGTTTATCGACCAGCTGATGTCCGCAGGACGCTGGCTGCTGGTGCTGATTGTCGCGTGGCTGCTGTGGCGTAAGGGCGTTCGTCCGCAGCTCCAGCGCCGTGCTGAAGCCGAAAAAGCGGCTCGCGAGCAGATGAATGCGCGCCAGGAAACGGAAGAAGCGGTTGAAGTGCGCCTCAGCAAAGATGAACAGTTGCAGCAGCGTCGTGCTAACCAGCGCATGGGCGCTGAGGTGATGAGCCAGCGCATTCGCGAAATGTCAGATAACGATCCGCGCGTCGTAGCGCTGGTCATCCGCCAGTGGATGGGTAACGAACATGAGTAATACGCTTACGGGCACCGATAAAAGCGTCATCCTGCTGATGACCATTGGCGAAGATCGTGCGGCAGAGGTGTTTAAACACCTCTCCCAGCGAGAAGTGCAAATTCTCAGTGCGGCCATGGCCAACGTGCGTCAGATCTCCAACAAGCAGCTGACCGAAGTGCTGGCAGAGTTTGAACAGGAAGCCGAACAGTTTGCCGCGCTGAACATCAACGCCAACGACTACCTGCGCTCCGTGCTGGTCAAGGCGCTGGGCGAAGAGCGTGCCTCCAGCCTGCTGGAAGACATTCTGGAAACGCGCGATACCGCCAGCGGTATCGAAACGCTCAACTTTATGGAGCCGCAGAGTGCCGCCGACCTTATCCGCGACGAGCACCCGCAGATTATCGCCACCATCCTTGTCCACCTCAAACGCGGTCAGGCGGCAGATATTCTGGCGCTGTTCGAAGAACGCCTGCGTCACGATGTGATGCTGCGTATCGCGACCTTCGGCGGCGTCCAGCCGGCCGCGCTGGCGGAGCTGACCGAAGTGCTGAACAACCTGCTCGACGGTCAGAACCTCAAGCGCAGCAAAATGGGCGGCGTGAGAACGGCGGCGGAAATCATCAACCTGATGAAAACGCAGCAGGAAGAGGCCGTCATTACGGCGGTTCGCGAATTCGACGGCGAGCTGGCACAGAAAATCATCGACGAGATGTTCCTGTTCGAAAACCTTGTCGAAGTGGACGACCGCAGCATCCAGCGCCTGCTCCAGGAAGTGGACTCCGAGTCGCTGCTTATCGCCCTCAAAGGCGCCGAGCAGCCGCTGCGCGAGAAGTTCCTGCGCAACATGTCTCAGCGTGCGGCCGATATCCTGCGCGACGACCTTGCCAACCGCGGCCCGGTTCGTCTGTCTCAGGTGGAAAACGAACAGAAAGCCATTCTGCTTATTGTTCGTCGTCTGGCGGAAACCGGCGAGATGGTGATTGGCAGCGGAGACGACACCTATGTCTAATGAGCTGCCCTGGAAGCGCTGGACGCCGGACGATCTGGCGCCTCCCCTCTCCGAGTTCACGCCGGCCGTCATCGCAACCGAAGAGCTTGACCCGGACGTCGAGCAGCCCGAGCTGACCGAAGAGGAGCAGCAGGCCCAGATGCTGGCGCAGCTGCAAATGCAGGCGCACGAGCAGGGCTATAACGCCGGTCTGAACGAAGGCCGCCAGAAAGGCCACGAGCAGGGGTATCAGGAAGGTCTGGCGAAAGGGTTAGAGCACGGTATCGATCAGGCGCGCCAGCAGCAGGCGCCGATCCATGCCCGCATGCAGCAGCTGGTCAGCGAGTTTCAGCACACCCTGGACGCGCTGGACAGCGTGATTGCCTCGCGACTGATGCAGATGGCGCTGGAAGCCGCGCGTCAGGTCATCGGCCAGACGCCCGTGGTGGATAACACCGCGCTTATCAAACAAATTCAGGGTCTGCTTCAGCAGGAGCCGCTGTTCAGCGGGAAACCTCAGCTGCGCGTCCATCCGGACGACCTGCAGCGCGTTGAAGAAAGCCTGGGCGCGACGCTTAACCTGCACGGCTGGCGTCTGCGCGGCGACCCGTCGCTACATCACGGCGGCTGCAAAGTCTCTGCCGATGAAGGCGATCTGGATGCCAGCGTCGCCACCCGCTGGCAGGAACTGTGCCGCCTGGCGGCACCGGGAGTCGTCTGATGACCGCGCGCCTCACCCGCTGGCTCACCACGCTCGACAACTTTGAGACGAAGATGGCGCTACTGCCATCCGTTCGTCGTTATGGGCGACTGACGCGCGCCACCGGCCTGGTTCTCGAAGCCACCGGCCTGCAGCTTCCGCTGGGCGCGACCTGCGTCATTGAGCGTCAGGATGGTCTGGAAACGCGTGAAGTTGAAAGCGAAGTGGTCGGATTTAACGGCCAGCGCCTGTTCCTGATGCCGCTTGAAGAGGTGGAAGGCATTCTGCCCGGCGCGCGCGTGTATGCCAAAAATATTTCTGGCGACGGGCTGCAAAGCGGGAAACAGCTGCCGCTTGGCCCTGCCCTGCTGGGCCGCGTGCTGGACGGCAGCGGGAAACCGCTCGACGGACTGCCCTCCCCGGACACCACCGAAACCGGCGCGCTGATCACCCAGCCGTTCAACCCCCTGCAGCGTACCCCTATCGAGCATGTGCTGGACACCGGCGTGCGCCCGATTAACGCCCTGCTGACCGTGGGACGTGGACAGCGTATGGGCCTGTTCGCCGGCTCAGGCGTAGGCAAATCCGTCCTGCTCGGCATGATGGCGCGCTATACCCAGGCCGACGTGATCGTCGTGGGGCTGATCGGCGAACGTGGTCGTGAAGTAAAAGACTTTATTGAAAACATTCTGGGTGCGGAAGGCCGCGCCCGCTCGGTGGTCATCGCCGCACCGGCAGACGTGTCGCCGCTGCTGCGCATGCAGGGTGCCGCGTATGCCACCCGTATCGCCGAAGATTTTCGAGACCGCGGCAAGCACGTGCTGCTGATCATGGATTCCCTGACCCGTTACGCGATGGCGCAGCGTGAAATCGCGCTGGCCATCGGTGAGCCACCGGCGACCAAAGGCTACCCGCCTTCGGTCTTCGCCAAACTCCCTGCGCTGGTGGAACGCGCGGGGAACGGCATCAGCGGCGGCGGCTCCATCACCGCGTTCTATACGGTACTGACGGAAGGCGATGACCAGCAGGACCCGATTGCCGATTCCGCGCGCGCGATCCTTGACGGTCATATTGTGCTGTCGCGTCGTCTGGCCGAAGCCGGACACTATCCGGCCATCGATATTGAAGCCTCTATCAGCCGTGCAATGACGGCGCTGATAACCGAGAAGCACTACGCCCGCGTGCGTAACTTCAAACAACTGCTTTCCAGCTTCCAGCGCAACCGCGATCTGGTCAGCGTGGGGGCGTATGCCAAAGGCAGCGACCCGATGCTCGACAAGGCGATTAGCCTGTGGCCACAGCTGGAGGCATTTTTGCAACAAGGCATTTTTGAACGCGCCGACTGGGAAGATTCAATTCAGGCACTGGAGCTGATTTTCCCGCAGGTGTAACACAGGTGGAGGGCGAAGGTCATGGCGCAAAACAGCGCGTTATCAACGCTGAAAGATCTGGCTGAAAAAGAAGTTGATGATGCCGCATTGCAGCTAGGCGCAATGCGACGCGGGTGCCAGCAGGCTGAAGAACAGTTGAAGATGTTGATCGACTATCAGCATGAATATCGCACCAACCTCAATACCGATATGACACAGGGCATTGGCAGCCAGCGCTGGATTAACTATCAGCAGTTTATCCAGACGCTGGAGAAGGCGATAGATCAGCATCGCCAGCAGCTTAACCAGTGGACCCAGAAAGTCGATACCGCGCTCAATTTCTGGCGCGAGAAGAAGCAGCGGCTGCAGGCCTGGCAGACTTTACAGGACCGACAGATCGCGGCAACGACCCTGGCGGAAAACCGTCTGGATCAGAAGAAAATGGATGAGTTTGCCCAGCGCGCATCAATGAGGAAACCGGAATGATCACACTGCAACAACTGCTGATGAGCGACAGCGACCTGTCAGGCGGCACGCAAACGGGGAAAGGCGCCGACGGTGCACAGGACTTTCTCTCTCTGCTGGCGGGCGCCCTCTCGGACGCAACGGGCAAGGGCAAAGATGCGCCGCTAACCCTGGCCGATCTGAAAGCCGCCGGCAGTAAGCTGTCAAAAGTGGCACAGGACGCCAAAGGTGATACCACCCTGCAGGCAAAAATTGCCGACCTGCTCTCAAGCCAGCCCGCGCTGAAAGGCGATGAAACGTCGCCGATCGCGTCGCTTGATACGCTGGTTTCCGGGCTGGTGCCGCTGTCTAAGGGCGACGCGCTGAAGACGCTCAATGCGGCAAACGGCAAAGATGACGGTAAGAGCGAGCTGAGCGAAGAAGAGCTGGCCGGATTAAGCGCGCTGATGGCGATGCTGCCGCACCAGCAAACGACCGCCTCTCACCAGGCAGGCAGCGACGGCGTTTCCGCCAACTCAACCCTGGGTTCAGCAACGCTTTCGCAAAACGGCCCGGGCCAACCGTCTCTGAACGCGTCAGCGGGAAGCCACGATAAAGCGCAGAGTTCTACGCCTTATCAGAGCCAGGTGAAAAATAACGAGCCGGCCCTGCAGGGCAACGCGCCGGCCACACCGGCCGTGGCCGCGGCGACAGAGAAGCAGGAGCTCGCCAGTTCGTCTTCTTCATCATCGCCGACGGCTACCCTGGCACCGATTATGTCCAGCCATGCGACCAGTCAGACGGCCGCCACCGTTGCCATCGCGCCGGTGTTAAGCCAGCCTCTGGGGACCCACGAATGGCAGCAGTCCCTGAGCCAGCATATCACCCTGTTCACCAAACAGGGCCAGCAGACGGCCGAGCTGCGCCTGCATCCGGAAGATCTGGGTCAGGTGCAAATTTCGCTTAAGCTGGATGATAACCAGGCCCAGCTGCAGATGGTCTCTGCACACAGCCACGTTCGTGCGGCGCTGGAAGCCGCGCTGCCGGTACTGCGGACCTCGCTGGCGGAAAACGGCATTCAGCTTGCGCAGAGCAGCGTCAGCAGCGAGAGCTTTGCCGGGCAGCAGCAGTCCTCATCCCAGCAGCAGCACCAGGCTTCGCGTTCCGGCAACAACGGCGGTTTTACTGAAGAGAGCGATGAGTTGCTGCCTGTCCCTGCCGCCCTGCAGTCCGCAGCGCGCGGTAACAGTGCCGTAGACATCTTCGCCTAAACGCCAGAGGTAGCGTGATTATCCCCGTCTTTTCCACGCTTTGACGACAGCAGGACACGGGATAATCACCTTATTAAGCTGTACCGAAACAGGAAGCTCGTATCAGATGACTGACTCCGCTATCACCAAAAAAAGTAAGCGTTCCATCTGGATCCCGCTGCTGGTGTTGATCACGCTCGCCGCCTGCGCTACCGCGGGCTATAGTTACTGGCGTATGCAGCAGGAACCGACCACCGCTGCAGCCAAAGCTGAAGCACCTCCTCCGCCGGCTCCAGTGTTCTTCCCGCTGGATACCTTCACCGTCAATCTGGGTGATGCGGATCGCGTGCTTTACGTTGGCATTACGCTGCGCCTGAAAGATGAAGCCACCCGTTCACGTCTGAACGATTACCTTCCTGAAGTGCGTAGCCGCCTTCTGCTGCTGTTCTCTCGTCAGGACGCTTCGGCGCTGGCTACCGATGTTGGTAAGCAAAAGCTGGTCGACGCCATTAAACAAACGCTGGCGACCCCGCTGGTAAACGGCCAACCTAAGCAGGAAGTCACTGACGTTCTGTATACAGCATTCATTCTGCGGTAACGACATGGGCGACAGTATTCTTTCTCAGGCAGAAATCGATGCGCTGCTCAACGGCGACAGCGATAACAATGATGATCCGCAACCGGGTATTGGCGGCGATAGCGATATTCGTCCCTATGACCCGAATACCCAGCGTCGCGTGGTACGTGAACGTCTGCAGGCGCTGGAGATCATTAACGAACGTTTTGCACGTCAGTTCCGTATGGGGCTGTTTAACCTGCTGCGTCGTAGCCCGGATATCACGGTCGGTGCGATCCGCATTCAGCCGTACCATGAGTTTGCCCGCAACCTGCCGGTGCCAACCAACCTTAACCTGATTCATCTGAAGCCGCTGCGCGGCACCGGCCTGGTGGTGTTTTCGCCAAGCCTGGTGTTCATCGCGGTGGATAACCTGTTCGGCGGCGACGGGCGTTTCCCGACCAAAGTAGAAGGTCGCGAATTCACCCACACCGAACAGCGCGTCATTAACCGCATGCTGAAGCTGGCGCTGGAGTCTTATAGCGACGCGTGGAAAGCGATTAACCCGCTGGAAGTGGAGTACGTCCGTTCTGAGATGCAGGTGAAATTTACCAATATCACCACCTCCCCGAACGATATCGTCGTTAACACGCCGTTCCACGTGGAGATCGGTAACCTGACCGGCGAGTTCAACATCTGCCTGCCGTTCAGCATGATCGAACCGCTGCGCGAGCTGCTGGTGAACCCGCCGCTGGAGAACTCCCGCAACGAAGACCAGAACTGGCGTGAAAACCTGGTCCGCCAGGTCCAGCATTCGCAGCTTGAGCTGGTGGCGAGCTTCGCCGATATCCCGCTGCGGTTATCTCAGATCCTGAAATTACAACCCGGCGATGTTTTGCCGATAGAAAAACCCGACCGCATTATTGCCCATGTGGATGGTGTCCCCGTGCTGACAAGCCAGTACGGCACGATTAACGGTCAGTATGCGTTACGCGTTGAGCACTTGATCAACCCGATTTTGAATTCGCTGAATGAGGAACAGCCCAAATGAGTGACATGAACAATCCGTCCGATGAGAACAGCGGAGCACTGGACGATCTGTGGGCTGACGCGTTAAACGAGCAAAAAGCACCCCCGGCCAAAAGTGCAGCGGATGCCGTATTCCAGCAGCTCGGCGGCGGTGACGTCAGCGGCACGCTGCAGGATATCGACCTGATTATGGATATCCCGGTTAAGCTGACCGTTGAGCTGGGACGCACCCGCATGACCATCAAAGAACTGCTGCGCCTGACGCAGGGTTCCGTGGTGGCCCTTGACGGTCTGGCCGGCGAGCCGCTGGATATTCTGATCAACGGTTATCTGATTGCCCAGGGTGAAGTGGTGGTGGTTGCCGATAAATACGGCGTACGCATCACCGATATCATCACCCCGTCTGAACGTATGCGTCGTCTGAGCCGTTAAGCATGAAAACCCAGGCAACAATATCACAGCCTTCTGCCGTTCCCGGCTCGCCTCTGCTCCAGGTGAGCGGGGCATTGTTCGGTATTATTGCCTTTATTCTTATCGCCGCATGGCTGGCGAAGCGCTTTGGCCTGGCGGGTAAAACCGCCGGTGCCCGCGGCCTGAAGGTCAGCGCCAGCACCACGCTGGGTCCACGCGAGCGCGTGGTCATCGTCGAGGTAGACGATGCGCGCCTGGTCCTGGGCGTCACGGCCTCAAACATCAGCGTATTACACAAGCTGCCGCCCGCCCCTGTTGTGGTGGACGAGCGCGCAGACGCCCCTGCGGATTTTCAGTCCGTCATGAAGAGTTTGCTTAAGCGTTCCGGGAGATCCTGATGCGCCGTTTGTTATCCCTGACGCTTGCGGGCGTTGGCCTGTTTGCTCCCGCGGTTTATGCACAGCTGCCCGGCCTGGTCTCCACCCCTCTCGCGGGCGGCGGACAAAGCTGGTCGCTTCCGGTGCAGACGCTGGTGTTCATCACCTCGCTGACGTTTATTCCGGCCATCCTGCTGATGATGACCAGCTTCACCCGCATCATCATCGTCTTTGGTCTGCTGCGAAACGCGCTGGGAACCCCTTCCGCGCCGCCAAACCAGATTCTGCTGGGACTGGCGCTGTTTTTGACCTTTTTCATTATGTCGCCGGTTATCGACAAGATTTATACCGACGCCTATCAGCCGTTCAGCGAAGACAAAATCTCCATGCAGGAGGCGCTGGATAAAGGCGCCCAGCCGCTGCGAGAGTTTATGCTGCGCCAGACGCGAGAAGCCGACCTGGCCCTATTTGCCCGCCTGTCCAACACCGGCGAGCTGCAGGGACCGGAAGCGGTGCCAATGCGTATTCTTCTGCCTGCCTATGTCACCAGCGAGCTGAAAACCGCGTTCCAGATCGGCTTTACCATCTTTATTCCGTTCCTGATTATCGACCTGGTGATCGCCAGCGTCCTGATGGCGCTCGGGATGATGATGGTGCCGCCCGCGACCATTGCCCTGCCCTTTAAGATCATGCTCTTTGTACTGGTCGACGGCTGGCAGCTGCTGGTCAGTTCGCTGGCGCAGAGTTTCTACAGTTAAGGAACGGCAATGACACCCGAATCGGTCATGATGATGGGCACGGAAGCGATGAAAATCGCGATTGCCGTTGCCGCGCCCCTGCTGCTTGTTGCGCTGGTTACCGGTCTGATTATCAGTATCCTGCAGGCCGCCACGCAGATTAACGAAATGACACTGTCGTTCATCCCGAAAATCATCGCCGTGTTCGTGGCGATTATCGTGGCCGGGCCGTGGATGCTGAACCTGTTGCTGGACTATATGCGCAACCTGTTTACCAATCTGCCGTACATCATCGGCTGACCTGACGATGCTGCACTTCACCAGCGACCAGTGGGTTCAGTGGCTCGGCGTCTATTTCTGGCCGATGCTGCGCATCATGGCGCTGATATCCACCGCCCCCATTCTCAGTGAGAAATCGATACCCAAGCGGGTCAAGGTGGGGCTGGGCATCATCATCTCCATTATCGTTGCGCCCTCTCTTCCCCCCGTGGATATTCCGATCTTCTCAGCGAATGCGGTGTGGGTGGCCCTGCAGCAGGTGATGATTGGCGTCGCCGTCGGCTTTACCATGCAGCTCGCCTTTGCCGCGGTGCGTACCGCTGGGGAACTGATCGGCCTGCAGATGGGGCTATCGTTCGCCACGTTTGTCGATCCCGGCAGTCATCTCAACATGCCCGTGCTGGCGCGCATTATCGATCTGCTCGCCATGCTGCTGTTCCTGTCGTTCAACGGCCATCTGTGGCTTATCTCCATGCTGGTAGATACGTTCCATACGCTACCGATTGGCGAAAATCCGGTGAACAGCAACGCTTTTCTCGCGCTTACTCGCGCTGCGGGGCTGATTTTCCTCAACGGGCTGATGCTGGCGCTGCCGATCATCACCCTGCTGCTGACCGTCAACCTGGCGTTAGGTTTACTCAACCGAATGGCGCCGCAGCTTTCAGTGTTTGTCATTGGTTTTCCGCTGACGCTGACGGTTGGGATTTTATTAATGTCATTAATGATGCCACTTATCGCTCCCTTCTGTGAACATTTATTCGGCGAGATATTCAACCTGTTAGCGGATATTGTCAGCGAGCTGCCACGCAAATAATAGCCCTCACTGTTGCTATTGTCTTTCTGAGGATATTCCTAAAATAAAACACGTAAAACATCTTCCAGGATATATCTGACGCGGTTTAATTGTTTCTAACCATCTCACAATACTTAATATTTACTTTACTTTAAGAAGATTCCTGGCAAATTATACGTAACTTTACGGGATAGTGAGTCCGCCTGAAAGTCTTTGTCATGCTCACAGGTTTATTATTTTTTTCCATCCCGTATGGCTGTTTTGAGCTCTCAGGCAGATGGTGAATTATCGTTACGCATTGAGTGAGGGTATGCCATGTCAACGATCATTATGGATTTATGCAGCTACACCCGGCTAGGGTTAACCGGGTACCTGGCAAGCAGAGGGGTAAGAAAGAGAGACATCAACGATGCACACACCGTTGACGAACTCGCAGCCGCTTGTGACGAACTAAAACCAGGCGTGGTGTTTATTAATGAGGACTGTTTCATTCACGATCCAGCCAACAGTCAGCACATTAAGCAAATCATTAATCAGCATCCAAAAACCCTGTTTATTGTTTTTATGGCGATCGCGAATATCCATTTCGATGAGTATTTGTTGGTCCGTAAAAATTTATTGATCAGTTCTAAATCGATTAAACCCGAGTCGCTGGATGACATTCTGGGTGATTATTTGAATAAAGAAGTTAAAAATGTAGGAGCGGTTAACTTACCCACCCTATCATTAAGCAGGACTGAATCAAGTATGCTGCGAATGTGGATGGCGGGACAAGGAACTATTCAGATCTCTGACCAGATGAATATTAAAGCGAAAACCGTTTCGTCACACAAAGGAAATATTAAAAGGAAAATTAAAACGCATAATAAGCAAGTGATCTACCACGTGGTACGCCTGACCGATAATGTGACGAACGGGATTTTCGTTAACATGCGTTAGTCGCTTAAGACCTGTGCACCCTACCTTTGATCTCTGGCCTGGCCAGAGATTTTTGCTTCTGGAGAGGTTGTCGGGCACGCGATGTGCTACCCGACGCCGTGCTACTCCGCCTTCTCGACAAAAATACCGTCCGGATGCCCCAGTTCGTTAAAAAACCAGATGCCGAGCGGGTAGTCTTCAAGCGATACCAGGTACATTGTGCCTTCGCTAAACTCTTCAATTGCCAGCACCACACCCGGGCGGCGCGGCCCACCGTCCGTTTTAACGGTTACCCGATCGTTGACCTTCATACATTCCTCCTCTGGTTTTGAGCCAGTGTAGAACAAAACGCAAAAACGCACATCGCCGCCCGGTGTGAATGGCGTTTTTATGCACAGTCTATACTTACCGTTGGACACGGTTGAATGAGGAACCCCGTAATGAAGACCGATAAAGAGTACAGCGACACCATCAAGCGCGAAGTCGAGGTGGATGTCGATGCCCTGCTGGCCGCCATCAATGAGATCAGTGAGTCAGAAGTCCGCCGGTCGGACGATAATTCGGACCGCGTCATTGTCAACGGAAGGGATTATCACACCTATCGCGAGCTGGCGGAGGCCTTCGAGCTTGATATTCACGACTTTAGCGTGTCTGAAGCCAATCGGTAGGGCGAAAAAAATCCCGGTCATGGGGATGACCGGGATCAAAACTTGCTTATGCAAGAAGCACTTGAAAATTCGTTACACCAGGAAATCTGATGTACATGCCACACTATCCCCAACGAATTTGGCTGACAAGCATATATTCTTACGATGAATATAATATTTTTAACATAATGCTTTTTGTTATGAGCAATAACACACGCCGAATGCGGGTTTGCCAGGGGCACCCCTCTTACCTCCGGTTTTCGCCTCAATCATTTTTTAGGAATTTTCTTAGGTCGAAACGCATCTGTTACCAGGAGTCGCTATGCCTTCACTGCGGGATACATTGCTGATTTTCTCTGACCTGGATGGTTCACTGCTGGATATTCACACCTATGAGTGGCAACCCGCCATGCCCTGGCTGGACAGGCTGATGGATAATCAGGTTCCGGTCATTCTTTGCAGCAGCAAGACCGCGGCAGAGATGCTGGATCTCCAGCTGGATCTGGGGCTTGAAGGCTTGCCTTTTATTGCCGAGAACGGCGCGGTGATTCAGCCTGACGTACGCTGGGATAAGATTCAGCGCCAGATCAGGGGGATGACGCACCGGGATATTCGCCCGCGAATCGAGCAAATACGCCTGCAGACGGGCTATAAATTCACTACCTTTGACGACGTGGATGAGCGCGTTATCAGCGAGTGGACCGGATTGTCGCGCTACCGTTCGGCGCTTGCCCGCAAGCATGAAGCGTCCGTCACGCTCATCTGGCGCGATACCGACGAGAAAATGGTTCAGTTTGAAGAAGAGCTGGCGAATGTCGGACTGAAATGCCTGCAGGGCGCGCGCTTCTGGCATGTGCTGGACGCCCGCTGCGGCAAAGACGTTGCGGTAAACTGGCTGATTGAGCAATACCGCGAGCTGGAAGAGATTGAACCCACCACGCTGGGGCTCGGCGACGGTCCCAATGATGCGCCGCTGCTCGACAGCGTTGACTTCGCGGTAGTGATTAAGGGCATTAACCGTGAGGGCATCACGCTACGGGACGATAACCCCGCCCGGGTTTATCACACCCGACAGCCCGGCCCGGAGGGCTGGCAGGAGGGGCTGGATCACTTTCTCTCTTAATCGCGCCAGACGACCCGGTTACGCCCGCTCTGTTTGGCCTGATACAGCCGGACGTCCGCCACGGACTGCAGCTGTTCAAACTCGTAGTTTCCCGCTTCATCCGCGCTGCTGACCCCCAGCGACGCGCTGACGCGCAGGGTCGTGCTCTTCTTCACCAGGATCTCCTTACTGTTGATGCGGCAGCGAATACGGTCCGCAACGCTTCTCGCCTCCTCCAGGCCGATCCCCGGCAGGACGACGCAAAACTCTTCCCCGCCTACGCGCCCTGCCACATCATTCTTGCGTAACGCGCTGGCAATCAGCCCTGCCGTGTGGGAGAGCACCTTATCCCCGGCCTGATGGCCGAAGCGGTCGTTGATGTTTTTAAAATGGTCGAGATCGATCTGAATCACCGAGAACGGCAGCGACTGCTGGCGACAGGTTTCCGCCAGCAATTTTGCGCGGTCGAACAGCGCGCCGCGATTATTCAGCCGGGTAAGCGGGTCATGCCAGGCCTGCCACTGGAGCGAGTGCTGAAGCGTGTACATGTTACTCACCATGCGGCGGATCACCAGCCACGAGATCAACAGCATGGCGGTAAAGAGCGCCCACATCAGCGCCAGCACGATACTGATGCTGCCGAAGTCGTCCTGTACCCCTTCGTGCAGGGTGTGGATCCGCAGGACAACGCCGTCGAAGTGATCGAGCCGCTCCCAGCTCACAAAACGACTTCCGAGGCGGATCCCGCCGCCGGTAGCGTGCTCAATCGCCTGCGCAATCTGCGCCGTTTCGCGTTCGTCAAAATGGTTAACCGCGTTTTCCGTATGGGCAGAGGTGGCAATCATATTGAGCCGGGTATCGTACAGCTGATACTCCCCTTCCGTTCGGTCTTCCGTCGCATCGGCCAGCAGACGCTGCATGGTGCCCAACGTAAAATCCATCGCCACGACGCCATACCAGTAACGATCGAAATAGATGGGAACGCTGGCGGTGATCGTACGTTCATCATTGGTCCAGGATGACGGGGTAGAGATAAACCAGCGCACCGCGCGAGCGCGATTGTTCTGCTCTGACTGCTGGGTAAACCAGGGCTGCGTGACCAGATGGTAATAGCGGGAGGTAATATCCCCCGCCTGGTCCAGCGTATCCGTGGAAAGGAAAAAACCGGCACGAGAGACGTAGATCACCCGCGCTTCCGTTTGTGCTCTCGACGACGCCAGCCTGAGAAGATACCCCACTTCGAGCGCGGCAGAAATTTCATGACTGATGCGCTCAGCGTCCCGATTCAGAAGCGTGGTTTTATCCACGAACACATCCGAGACCCCGTTTATGGGAAGCGTGCGCTTTTTATCAACGGCAATCTGCCAGGTTGGGAGCATGCGGACGGTATTAAAGCGTGATACCGCATCCTGTAAGACTTCAAAGGCCAGCGGCGTCTCGATCGCATCATGCATGCCCTGACGGAAAAACAGCATCCTGTCCACGCTGTTCTGCAGCTGCCGGTCCAGAGAACTTGCCACCGTATCCAGATGATTGCGCTGGCTGGAGATGTAGGCCTCTTCCAGTACCACCACCTCGCGCCAGGTCAGTAGAGTGGAAAATACCAGAACCACCAGAAAACAGAGATTAACAATCAACCCCGGATTGCTACGCTTATGCAGCCATTGCAAAAAGGATTCTCTTACAACAAAGGTATCGCGCTGCACACACACTCCCTGATCGCTGCCTTACACCCGGTACTGGAGATAAAAACGCCCGGCAAAGCCGGGCGTTATGTGATTAAGCCTTGTCCCGCTGGTGCTGCCCGTCCCCCGGCTGAAGCTCATCTTCACGAAATGCTTCCCGCTTGATGCCATAGCCATCGTGCCACCGACATTCCACCATTCCGCTGGAATACCCGGTCACAATCATACGTGGGCCGCCCTTCTTAGGCTTAACTTCATCACTGACCAAAAAGACCATACCTGCCTCCTGTATCAGGGTGAAACTGTTTCAATTTAGACGAGGAATGGTCTTTTTGCATCCCACAACGGGTAACAATTAGTGCGACGTGCCGCGTATTTTTTCAACCAGCTTAACTGCCGCAACCACGATAGCGCCAATGATAAAGCCCAGCACCAGATTCAGCAGCGTGGGCAGAATTGCAGCAACAAGAGCCCCCTGCGCCGAGGAGAAATGTTCGATAGCATGGTGCAGCGGCGCGATACCGTGAACCACGATCCCGCCGCCCACGAGAAACATCGCCAGCGTGCCTACCACCGACAAACTCTTCATCAGCCACGGGGCCAGTACCAGCAGGCTTTTGCCGATGCCTCTTGCCACCGCGCTCGTTTTCTCTTCCAGCCAGTAGCCAATATCGTCCAGCTTGACGATCAGTCCCACCAGGCCGTACACGCCCACGGTGACCAGAATGGCGATGCCGGAGAGGATCAGGACCTGATTCAGGAGCGGCGCGTCAGACACGATGCCCAGCGTGATGGCAACAATCTCCGCAGACAGGATAAAGTCGGTCCGAATAGCGCCTTTGACCTTATCGCGCTCGAAGGTTTTCGGATCCTGCGCGGCCAGCGCTTCAAGACGCTGCCGGCGCACCTCCGGTGTATCGCTCTGCTTGCGCGCGCTAAAGGAGTGCAGCACCTTCTCCACACCCTCGAAGCAGAGAAACGCCCCGCCAATCATCAGCAGCGGCGTGATGGCCCAGGGAATAAACGCGCTGATCAACAGCGCCAGCGGCACCAGAATCACCTTGTTCAGGAAGGAGCCTTTCGCCACGCCCCACACCACCGGCAGTTCACGGTTAGCCCTCACCCCACTCACCTGTTGGGCGTTAAGCGATAAATCATCTCCCAGCACGCCTGCGGTTTTTTTCGCCGCCAGTTTCCCCATCACTGAAATGTCATCCAGTAAGGTCGCAATATCATCCAGCAATGTTAATAAGCTACTTCCTGCCAAAATCTTAATCCTTCATTTTTTGGTAATTAAGTGAATAGTATGGAGCAAAAGCGCAAACCCGGAAACACCCACCTCACGTCAACAAAAAATTCACATCAGCTACACAATTAAAGGGCTCGCCAGCGCGATAGTTTTCGCGTTTACTATCAGCGACCTTTTTATTTCGTCGTGAGGGATTATGCGTTTCCGGCAATTGCTACCGCTCATTGGGGCACTCTTTTCGCTGTACATCATCTGGGGCTCAACCTACTTTGTCATTCGCATCGGCGTGGAAAGCTGGCCGCCACTGATGATGGCTGGCATCCGCTTTCTCTCGGCTGGCGTGCTGCTGCTGGCCTTCCTGCTGCTGCGCGGGCATAAACTTCCCCCGCTGCGCCCGATGATGAATGCCGCCCTGATCGGCCTGCTGCTGCTGGCGGTGGGAAATGGGTTTGTAACGATTGCCGAGCACCAGAACGTACCGTCCGGGATCGCCGCCGTGGTCGTTGCCACCGTACCGCTGTTTACCCTCTGCTTTAGCCGCCTTTTTGGTATCCACACCCGCAAGCTGGAATGGCTGGGGATTGGTATTGGCCTTGCCGGCATCATTCTGCTGAACAGCGGCGGTAACCTGAGCGGGAATCCGTGGGGCGCAATCATCATCCTGATTGGCTCGATGAGCTGGGCGTTTGGTTCCGTCTACGGTTCGCGTATCGAACTGCCGACCGGCATGATGGCGGGGGCGATTGAAATGCTTGCCGCCGGAATTGTGCTGCTGCTCGCCTCCACGCTGACGGGAGAAAAGCTGACGACCCTGCCGCCTCTGTCGGGCTTTCTGGCGGTAGGCTACCTGGCGCTGTTTGGTTCCATCATCGCCATTAACGCCTATATGTTCCTGATCCGCAACGTCTCCCCGGCTGTCGCGACCAGCTATGCCTACGTCAACCCGGTCGCGGCCGTGCTGCTCGGAACGGGATTGGGGGGAGAAACGCTCTCACCTGTGGAATGGATTGCTTTAGGGATCATCGTGTTTGCCGTCGTGCTGGTCACCCTGGGCAAATATTTATTGCCCGCAAAACCTGTGGTCACGCCTTGCGAGGTGGAGAAACCTTAAGCAGGTGAATACCCTGCGTGTCGATCTGCGCGGTCTGGCCGCCGCCGCAGATCCACTCTTCCAGCCGTTCGGTCAGATCGGTATCGTTCAGTTTTAATCTGCCTCTCAGCGCGCACTCCCAGACGATCAGCACCCGCCAGCCCTGCGCAATCAGCGCGCTGAGATCCCGGCGGTCGCGCTCGACGTTCTTGCCAATTTTATCCAGCCAGAAATCGGTGCGCGTCGCGGGGACCTTAAACAGGTAGCAGTCGTGGTGATGCCAGAAACAGCCGTGGGTAAAGATGATGCACTGCCAGGCGTCGATGACGAAATCCGGGCGACCCGCAAGCGCGGGATCCTGCACGCGAAAATCAAACCCCGCCTGCGTCAGCAGCCCGGCCAGGCGCTTTTCGATGGCGGTGTCACGCGTGCCGATGGCACGCATATTTTTGCTGCGCGTGGCCTTATCGTGCACATCCGTCATTGACGGCCTCACCCTGACGGAGTGCCACCGCCTGTCTGATGCGCGAGGCCAGCAGTTTTGCCACGGCCGCGAACGCGGGAACCACCACCGAATTACCAAACTGGCGGTACGCCTGAGTATCCGAAACCGGAATGCGGAAGCGGTAGCCCTGCAGGGTCTCAAATCCCATTAACCGGGCGCATTCCCGCGGCGTTAAGCGTCGCGGACGGTGACGCTGGTTGTGCGGATCGTCGAAATCTTTTTCACCCAGCGCCTTGTCCCAGCCTCGGTCGATCAAAATCTCTGCCCCGTCCTTATAGTATCGAGCGGACAACGTGCGGGTCACGCTGTGCGGATCGTTGGGGTTTACCATTCCAAAACCGAAGCCGTTGCCCTTCGCCTGATGTTTCTTGGCATAGCGGTAGAGGTATTTCCACAGCACCGGGGTAAGAATAAATTTCGCGTCAACGACAGGTTCCAGCAGATCGGCCACGGTAGGACGACGCTCGGGATACAGAGACGGGATATCCCGCAGGGTGAAATCCCCCTTGAGATTGAGATCGCGGCGGAAACCCACCAGCACGATACGTTCGCGATGCTGGGGCAGAAAATGTTTCCCATCAATGATTTTGGGATCGTCCGCGCCCATGTCCTGCGAGTCGGCCACGTCATAACCCAGCTCATCCAGGGTCTGCATGATAATGCGGAAGGTTTTTCCGCCGTCGTGGCTCTTTAGATTTTTGACGTTTTCCAGCACAAAGATGGCCGGGCGGCAGGCATCGATGATGCGCGCCACATCAAAAAACAGCGTTCCCTGGGTATCGCAGGCAAAACCGTGGGCGCGTCCGAGTGCATTCTTTTTGGAGACACCGGCCAGCGAGAAGGGCTGACAAGGGAAGCCGGCCAGCAGCACGTCATGCGCCGGGATCGTCTGGCGAATATGCTCGGCGGCCTGTTCATCGCTCACGCCGCTTTTATGGCTCAGGGTCACATCGCGGATATCCGCGTTGAAATGATGCTCGTGCGGATCGCAGTACCAGTTGGCCTTGTAGGTCCGGACGGCATGCTTGTTCCACTCGCTGGTAAACACGCACTGTCCGCCGATAGCTTCAAAACCGTGTCGGATACCGCCGATACCGGCAAACAGATCGATAAAGCGGAAGGCATAGTTCGGATGCGCGGCAGGAGGACGCGGAAGCAGGTTTTGCAGATAACGAAACTCTCCTTCGCTCAGGCGACGCCCTGCGCGTTCGCTGGTCAGCAGACGCTTAAGGATCGCCGGGCTCCAGTGGCTCTCGCCGTGCGCCACCAGCATATTGGCCAGCGTTTTAGCATCATAGATATCCAACAGCTGGTGCAGCAACGCCTGCACCGTTGCCGTTGATTTCTCAGCCTGCTCGGGCGCGGGCTCTGTCACTGATAGATTTTCCTGCATTCTTTTAACCGGAGAGTAAAGACTGGGAACAGATTACCACAGTTCAGTTGCGCAAACTGCGACGGAAGCGGCTCAACACCTGGCTATCCAGCCCGATGCAGTCACCGTGTAATTCGGCACTGAGTTTCGCCATAAACTGGATCAGGAAATCGGCATTGTGACGTGCCAGCTCGCGGCCCATTTCCGTTTGCATTGTATCAGGCAATCGCAGCAGCTTGGTCTGAAAATGGTCCAGGGCAAACGCGCGGTCGTCAAGGATACGCGCATCGGCAAAGGGATCGTCAGCATCAAAAAGCGGCACGCCCAGCGCGCCCGAGACGGCAAAGACGCGCGCCAGACCGATAGCGCCTAACGCTTCCAGCCGGTCTGCGTCCTGCACAATTTTGGCTTCCATGCTCTGCGGCGCAATCCCGGCGCTGAAGCTGTGCGCCTCAATCGCGTGCGCGACGCTGGCTGCGTGCTCTGGCGGAAAATCAGGGAAGTCGCGGCGCAGAATGTCACACGTCCTGCGCGCTGCCATCTGGGATGACCGGCCGCGTTCGGGATGGTTTTTCGGCAGGCTGACAATATCGTGGAAATAGCATGCGGTCAGAATCACCAGCGGCTCCACCGCCTGGTCAGCCATGATTTTTTGCGCCGTCATCCAGACCCGACGAAAATGCGAAATATCATGTGCGGTATCGTCGGTGCTGTGGTTTTCCTCGAGCCAGCGCTCAAATCGCTGCTGCCACCGGACAAGTTCCATCGTCATATCCTGTTGTTTAAAAGTGCATGAATTATAACATAGACGAATTAAATCAATTTAAAAATAGAATCACGAAATACTTAATAATAATTACACCATATAAATTCAATGAATTAATTCACAGGAAAAATAAAGAGATTAATAGAAATATCTGGAAATGTTTATTAGAATTTAATTACATTTATTCTCGAAACTAAATAACATTCCCTGGAATAGTATCAAGCCTGTAATTACGGAGGGTGATTACATATATTCATGTAAATTATATTTAAAGGGAATATATAATGAAAAGAAAAGTTCTGGCAATTCTGGTACCCGCATTATTAATGGCAGGCGCAGCCAATGCGGCTGAAATGTACAACAAAAACGGCAACAAAGTTGACCTGTACGGCAAAGTCGACGCGCGTCATGCCTTCTCTGACAACCCCGGCGACGACGGCGACGAAACCTATGTGCAGGTTGGCTTCAAAGGCGAAACCCAGATCGCTAACGACCTGATCGGTTACGGTCAGTGGGAATACAAAACCTTCGCTAACGATACCGAAGGCGCGGGTAACAAATCGTTCAACCGCCTGGCGTATGCTGGCCTGAAATATGGCGAATACGGCTCATTTGATTATGGTCGTAATTACGGCGTCGTGTACGACGTTGAAGCCTGGACCGATATGCTGCCTGTATTTGGCGGTGACTCTTACACCTGGACCGATAACTTTATGAACGGTCGTGCTAACGGTCTGGCCACCTACCGTAACCAGGATTTCTTCGGTCTGGTTGAGGGTCTTAATTTCGCGCTGCAGTATCAGGGTACGAACGAAGGCCAGGATGCAACAGAAGATCAGGAAGGCACGAAAAACGGCCATGACGATGTTCGTTTCCAGAACGGCGACGGCTTCGGTATGTCTACCTCCTATGATTTTGACTTCGGTCTGAGCCTGGGTGCGGCATATTCATCTTCCGACCGCACGAACACACAGGTTGCATACGGTGCAGGTAACGACAACCGCTACAGCCCATATGCAGGAGGCGAACGCGCTGAAGCCTGGACCATTGGCGCAAAATATGATGCGCAGGGTGTTTACCTGGCCATGATGTATGCGGAAACCCGCAATATGACGCCATTTGGTAGCGGTGAGACGGTTGGTATCGCCAACAAAACGCAGAACTTTGAAGCCGTAGCGCAGTACCAGTTCGACTTCGGCCTGCGTCCGTCTCTGGCATGGGTTTACTCCAAAGGTAAAGACATTGGCGGCAATGATTACAACCCAGGTAATACTTACAACTATGTTGATCAGGATCTGGTGAACTATATCGATCTCGGTATGACCTACAGCTTCAACAAAAACTTCTCGACTTACGTTGATTATAAAATCAACCTGCTGGACAACGACGATCGCTTCTACGAAGCCAATGGCATCTCAACAGATGACATCGTTGGCGCAGGCATGACCTACCAGTTCTAATTCCCCAAAAAACCAAAGGCCGCGATTGCGGCCTTTTTACTTCTTCACGGGAATATTACGGCGCTTCCTGCAGCGCCACGCGAATAAACCCGTTATTCTGCGCCAGCAGCTCATGGGCTTTCCATGCATCCAGCCCTGTCAGCACCATCAATACCGCCGTTTTACAGTTATGGTTACAGCTCGCCAGCGCGGATTTTGCCTCGGCCCGAGTGCATCCCCCCGCTTCCATTACAATCGCAATTTGCCGTTCAGCCCATTTGGTTGTGCCTGCCTCAAGATCCACACGCAGGTTGCTGTAAACCCGTCCGGTGCGGACGGCCAGCCCGGTGGCGATCATCGAGAGGATCATTTTTTGCGCGATCCCCGCTTTAGTGTTGATATAGCCTGCGACGACATCGGCCCCCAGCTCCGGAGCGATAACCATGCTTGCCAGCTGCGCGGCTTCGCTTTGCGCATCACCGGTAACAATGGCGACCGGTGAACCCAGCGACCACGCATGGCGCATTGCCCCCCAGACCCACGGCGTTTTTCCGCTGACGGTCACGGCCAGCATCATATCGTGTTCAGCAAACTTGATGGCCTGCAGATCGGCAACGCCGCGCTCGTAGCTCCCTTCCCCTTCTTGTGCCGTAACGGCCATAACAGGAGTTTTGCCCGGCGCATATTCATCGGCAACCTGTTGCGCTACGCGCCCTGACGGCCCCGCGCCAACAACAATCAGGCGACCGCCGTGGCTGAGCGTCGCGGCGGCGTTGTCCACCACGCGGGCAATAGCATCTAGACAGGGGGTAATAGCAGCAGAAATGAGTGCATCATCCTGGTGAATGACTTTCAGCATGTCCAGCGTGGACAATCTATCAATATTCATCGTGCTGGCGTGCCGTCTTTCCTTGACCGAACCGGTAAGCATAACGCTCATAAACAGCCTCCTTATTATGAGTACCCACACACTATAAAGTGTTTTATATAGACGACCTGCGAGGAGGGTCACGAAAAGGGGACCAAATCCACGCCTTTACATGGCTTTAAGAAAAGCGCGTCATCGGCGATAATTACCCCTTTCTTAATTATCGCGGAGTGTTGATGAGCGATTTGCAGCCTTTCCTTACGACGCGTAAGCGCCCCATGAAGCTGAACACCCTGGTCACGCTGATGGTGTGCGCGATTATTGCCTCTGTGCTGCTGGTGGTTTTTGCGCTCTACTCCGTGCAAATCACCCGGGCGACCCGCGATGATGTTAAAGATACGGCTCTGGGTATCGCCAGAACGCTGGCCAACAGCCCGGAGATCCAGCGCGGCCTGATGCAGCCACCCCAGGCGGACATCATTCAGCCCATCGCCAAAGCCGTCACCCAACGCAACGATCTGCTGCTCACCGTGGTGACCGACATGCGGGGAATTCGCTACTCGCACCCGAACGAAGCCCTCATCGGCCTGCACTTTATTGGCAACGACCTGGAACCTGCGCTGGAAGGTAAAGAGAATGTCTCCGTAAACCGTGGCGCCCTCGCCGAAGCGCTTCGCGTCTTCACCCCCGTTTACGACAGCCAGCACGACCAGATCGGCGTGGTGGTAGTCGGTATCTCCCTCAAAAAAGTGGAAGATCAGATTGCCCGCGGACGGCTCAACGCCGTCTGGACCATTTTGTTCAGTATATTTATGAGCTCCATGGCGATTTGGGGTCTGGTGCGGGTACTGAAACGCATCCTGTTCGGGCTCGAACCTTACGAAATTTCCGCCTTGTTCGAACAGCGTCAGGCGATGCTGCAGTCGCTTCGCGAGGGGGTGCTGGCCGTCGATATTCACGGGCGCGTGACGATGATCAACCAGACCGCCAGAGAAATATTGCTTCTCCCTTCCGGCAAGCAGACCGAAAACGCCAGCGCCCCCCTGCTGGCCAGCCTGCGCGAAGTCTCAAAGACGGGCGCCGCGCGCCAGGATCAGGAGATCAGCTGTAACGGGCGTCTATTGCTGTGCAATATGGTGCCCGTTAAAAGCCAGGATCGGGTGATCGGCGCCATCACCACCTTCCGTGATAAAACGGAAATCAGCCAGCTGATGCAGCGTATTGATGGCATGGTTAACTACGTCGATGCCCTGCGCAGCCATACGCACGAGTTTATGAATAAACTGCATGTGATCCTGGGCCTGCTGCACATGAAGCGCTACGACAAGCTGGAAGAGTACATCATCCAGACGGCACATAATTACCAGACGGATATCGGTACGATACAGAGCAAGGTAAAATCCCCGGTTATTGCCGGGTTCCTGCTGGGTAAAATCAATCGGGCGAAAGAAGCGGGCGTCACCCTGACGCTGGCGGATGAATGCCAGATACCGGATACCGCGAGCGAAGAGCAGGTCGCGGTGCTGATCACCGTGCTGGGTAACCTCATTGAAAACGCGCTCGACGCGATGGAAGGACAGCAGGAAGGTGAGATCGGCCTGCTGCTGCATTATCAGAACGGCTGGCTCAGCTGCGAAGTGAGCGACGATGGCCCCGGCATTGATCCCGCTCAGCTGGAGGCTATTTTTACAAAGGGCTTCTCAACAAAAGGTGAAAACCGCGGCGTTGGGCTGTTCCTTGCGCGCCAGCAAATCCAGAACCTCGGCGGCGATATCACCGTCGAGTCTGAGCCCGGCGTTTTTACCCAATTTTTTGTTCACATCCCCTGGGATAGCGAGAGGAATATCGCGTGATAAATGTATTAATTGTCGATGATGACGCCATGGTAGCCGACCTCAACCGTCTGTATGTCAACCGTGTTGAAGGTTTTAGCTGCTGCGGCGTCGCCTCCACGCTAAACCAGGCCGAGGCCATCATTAATAACCCCGGGCACCCTGTCGATCTGGTGCTGCTGGATGTCTATATGCAGCAGGATAACGGGCTGGATCTGCTGCCCGTTATTCGCGCATCCGGGCGCCCAATCGATGTGATTATGATCTCGTCGGCTGCCGACGCCGCCACGATCCAGACCTCTATCCATTACGGGGTGGTGGATTATCTGATCAAGCCGTTCCAGTTCCCGCGCTTTGAAGAGGCGCTGAACGGCTGGAAGGCAAAGCACAGCCTGATGGGTTCGCACCAGTATTATGAGCAGGCCGACGTCGACCGGCTGATCCACGGTGGGGCGCCGGAACTGGCGGACAGTAAAAAGCTGCCGAAGGGGTTAACGCCGCAAACGCTGCGCACGATTTGCCAGTGGATTGACGCTCACCCGGAGACGGAATTTTCTACCGATGACCTGGCTAACGCCGTCAATATCTCCCGCGTATCCTGCCGTAAATACCTGATTTGGCTCGCGCAAATCAACATTCTGTTCACCAGCATTCATTATGGTGCCACCGGGCGTCCGGTGTATCGCTATCGTCTCCAGCCGGAGCAGACCGGCCTGCTCAAGCAATACTGTCAGTAACGCGGTAGTCATTATCCAGCAGGGTAAAACGGAAGTGGTGCATCGATGAGATCACCACTTCTTTTGTTTTGGTCACAAAAATCGCTTCGATATCAGGGCGAGAGCGCAGCACAGCGCAGCCCTTCTCTACCCCCATGCCGTACATGAGCGTAGTCCAGATATCGCCGTCGATAGAGTCTTTCGAAACAATCGTCACGCTGTCCAGCTCGTTGTCCAGCGGATAGCCGGTGCGCGGATCGAGAATATGGTGATAGCGCTTGCCGTTTTGCTCAAAGTAGCGCTCGTAGGTTCCAGACGTCACGACGGAGAGGTTCTCTACGGTCATCGTGCCGATCAGCGCGTCACCGGCGAACGGTTTTTTCAGCCCCACGCTCCAGCCCCCTTCCGGCGAGCCTAACGTCTGAATGTTTCCACCGAGGTTGATCA
The DNA here is from genome assembly GCF_056856775.1 of Enterobacter sp. QK-SA4. NCBI lineage: Bacteria > Pseudomonadati > Pseudomonadota > Gammaproteobacteria > Enterobacterales > Enterobacteriaceae > Enterobacter > Enterobacter sp. QK-SA4. Next base: position 1,751,516 of record NZ_JBXFXH010000007.1, on the reverse strand, counting down.
GCCCCAGCTCAGCGCCCTCTTTATGCAGGTAATCACGCACCCTGTCGGCGATATAGCCTTTGGCAATGGCCCCCAGATCGATCTCCATCCCCGGTCTGGTCAAAAACACACTGCTGCTGGCCTCATCAAGAAGGACATCTTCAGGACGGGTTATCGCCAGCAGCGACGCGATTTCCTCCGCCGGCGGAACGCTGTCCCCCTGAAAGCCAATTTTCCAGCGCTTCACCAGCGGACCTATCGCCAGGTTAAAGGCGCTGTCCTTGAGCAAACTTGCCGCTTTTGCACAGCGGATCAGATCAAACACTGGTCGACTGACGGTAACCGGATGCTGACCCGCCGCATGGTTAATGTCCATCACCTGCGAGTGCGCGCGGTTAACGGTGAGCAGATCTTCGTACTGTTTGATCAGGCGAAACACGCGGGACGCGAGGGCTTCGTCGTGGGAGAAGAGTTTCAGGAGAATGGGTGAGCCCATCAGGACGGCGGAATAACTGTAAACGCGATGGTCATCAGGCATGACTGGAGTCCTCAGATGTAGCCCCGGCAGGCACCGCGCCGCCGGGGAAAATGCCGGATAACGCTGCGCGTATCCGGCCTACAACACAGGGGCCTTACTGCTTTTTCGAACGCATCGCCGCCTGATGTCCTGCAAGGGTACCAAAAATAATGATATCCGCCACCGCGTTACCCCCGATACGGTTGCCGCCGTGGATCCCCCCGACCACTTCACCGGCCGCAAACGCGCCTGGCAGCACGTTGTGGTTGCTGTCCAGCACGCAGGTTTCGGTGTTTATGGTCACGCCGCCCATGGTGTGGTGCACGCCCGGTGCAATCTGAATGGCGTAGAACGGCCCTTCATTGATAGGCGCGCGCAGCGCGGTGGTACGACCAAAATCGTCATCATGCTGTTTTTCAACGAAGCCGTTGTAACGTTCCAGCGTCGCGAGGAAAGCGTGGTAATCCATACCCAGCGCTTCAGCCAGGGCTTTTGGCGAGCTGGCGCTGGTCACGAAACCTTTTGCGATGTACTCATCCGCGGCTTTGTTTTTGGCACGTACGTGCTCGTCAAAGACGATGTATGCGTATTTCTCCGGCAGCGCGATGATTGACGCCGAGACCTTATCGCGGGTCGACATTTCGTTGTAGAAGCGCTCCCCTTTCTGATTGACCAGAATCGCCCCGCCGCCGCGAATGGATTCGGAAATCAGGTACGAGGTGTTCTGCTCAACGGTTGGGTGAATTTGAATTTCGCCCATATCCACAGTACCCGCCCCGATGCGCTCCAGCAGCGCGATGCCGCCGCCGGTTGCCCCTTTGTGGTTGGTGGTGACGAACCCTTCCAGATCCGGACGGTATTTCACCACCATCTGGCTGTTGGCGCTGAAGCCGCCGGTGGCAACAATCACGCTTTTGGTTGCCACGGTGACGGTTTCGTTCTCTTCGGTGGTCAGACGTACGCCGGTCACTTCGCCGTTCTCGAAGATGATGTCGCTGACGGAGGTATCCAGCATCACCTCGATGTTGCGTTTGTTGACGTTACGCACCAGGCCGCTGATCAGGTAGCCGCCCACCGCAGAACCGTCTTTTGGACGGTGAGTACGATCGATGCTCATCCCGCCGGTGGTGGTGATGTCGTTCAGCATGATGCCGCGCGTTGCCAGCCACTCAATTGCCTGCGGCGCGTTTTCGACGAAGCGACGCAGCAGTTCCGGGTTGTTCTTGTTGCCGCCGCCTTTCAGGCTTTCCTGATAGAACAGCTCCTTGCTGTCATGAATGCCCTTCACGCGCTGGAAGCGGGTTTCGGCGGCGTTCATACCGGCAGAGGCTTTAATGGTGTTCCCGCCGATGGTCGGCATTTTCTCGACAATCAGCACGCTCGCGCCTTCGTCGTGAGCCTGGATCGCTGCCGCCAGACCGGCGCCGCCGCTGCCGACAACGACCACGTCCACGCTGCGGGTTTCGTTCGGGTCGACGCCCTCTTCCGCGGCCAGCGCTTTGCTGGATTTCAGCATCGCTTTAGAGACCGCTTTCTTCACCGCTTCACTCTGGCTGGTTGCGCCGGTGATGGCATCCACGTGCGGGGTGTTGGCATCCAGAATGCGGGTACGGATCTCTTCAAAGCTGGTCACAAACTCAACGTCTTCGCTCGGGCCGGAGGCCAGCTCAATGTCCGCAATGCGGTCGGTTTCCAGACTGACGTTAATCACCAGTTCGTTAGCGTCATCCTGCACTTTCTCAGCAAAGGTACCCGGTTTGAATTTGGATTCGCCCATGCTCATGTCGCGGATCATCGCTTCTACCAGCGAGAAGCGCCACAGCGGTTCAGGAATGCTGAGCTCTTCGCGTTTGGTGCTGTCCATAAACAGCTCCAGGCTTTCCCCGGCCGCAATGCGGTCTGTCCAGTCCGGATAAGCGATGGTGGCGCGGCCAACGGCAATCAGGTCGTAACCGTGATCCAGCGCTTCATTCACATCGGAAGCATTCACCACGCCGCCCACGCCCATGACCGGAACCTGCGCCAGCGTTTCAGAACGCATCGCGCAGTATTTTTCGATAAGCGGAGTTGGATCCTGAGTGTCGACAATGGAAGGACGCAGGGTCGCGCCGACGGAGAAGTGCAGATAGTCCACGCCGCGCGCCGCCAGTTTTTCCAGCAGGTACATGGTGTCGTCAAAGCGGATGCCCGGGACTTCCATCTCTTCAGGGGAGAAGCGGTAGCCAATAATAAACGCGTCGTCCGCGTACTGGCGCACCATTTTGTGGGTAATGTCCAGCACGGCCAGCGGGAACTTCGCGCGGTTATCGCGGCTGCCGCCCCACTCGTCATCGCGCTGGTTTGAATTCGGTGAGTAGAACTGCTGAATCAGATAGGTGTTTGCCCCGTGGATTTCCACGCCGTCGAAACCGGCCTGGATGGCGCGACGCACCGCCTCACCAAACTTGCCGATCATGCCTTCCACTTCTTCTGCGGTCAGAGCAACCGGCGTTGCGGCACCTTCACGCGGCGCGGCTACGGCGCTCGGGCCAACCGGGGTGCGGCCACCAATCAGTTTTGGGTCGACCATGCGGCCGCCGTGGTAGATCTGCAGCAGCGCCTTAGATCCTTTGGATTTAATGGCCTCTGCGATTTTCGCCAGCCCGGCAACTTTCTCATCATTATCAATACCGATGGCACCCGGGAAGGCGAGACCGAGATCGTCGACGAAGCAGCATTCCACAATGATGGTGCCAATGCTGCCGGAACGGGCACGATAGTACTCCACCAGCTCGCTGGTGACGGTGCCGTCAAAATAGCCGGTACAGGTTGTCATAGGGGCCATTAACAAACGGTTTTTCAGTTCAGTACCATTCGGTAATGTGAAAGGGCTAAGAATGCGTTCGTTAGTGCTCATAATAGAAACTCCAAACTTTTAAAAATTAAGAATTCGTTATCGGATTGATTTTTTATTTCGTCGTTATTTGCCGATGTCATGATATTAATATAATGATTTTTTTAGTTTCTAAAGTTATTACGTTAGTTAAAAAACTATTTAATCCCTTCGATAACACAAATAACACATTGGTGTTAGCGATTGTAATTCAGCCATTCACAATAATTTAAAATTCGTTAAATGATTAATGGTAAAACCAATTCACCAAAACAAAATTAAGATCAATAAAAACAATGCACTAAAAACACACCACAATCTTACCTGTTAAAAAAATGATAAAAAATATGCCAAAAACAGGCAATAACCACATACGCCAGAGTGGTTATTAATAAAAGCATAAAAATAACGCTGCAATTCTATTTTTTTGATCGCGATCAATAGTTATGGCATTCAAAAGAGCAATATAAAAACATCATCATTTTTTAATTTAGCGCACACGAAAACGCGTTAAATCGCTATTACTGAAAATACAAGAAAGCACCTTTAATAACTAAAAAAAGCAAAGAAACTAAATAAAGTGCTTTTTCATTGTGACCGAATTTTTGACAACTTAAGACGTGAAACTATGAATACAAAAACTGCTGTAACGCCCCCTGTGGCGAACCAGGCATCGAATGGAAACGCAAAACGATTGCTGATGATGGCGCTACCCGTCATCGTCGCCGTACTGCTGCTGTTTGTTCCCGTTCCTGAAGGCTTGCCGCCTTACGCATGGCACTACTTCGCCATCTTTGTCGGCGTGATCGTCGGTCTGATCTTCGAACCGCTGCCGGGTGCGGTGATCGGCCTGACCGGCGTGGTCGCCATCGCCCTGTGCAGCCAGTGGGTGCTGTTCAGCCCCGATCAGCTGGCTGACCCGAAATTCAAACTGGCGGGCGCCTCCTTTAAATGGGCGGTGAGCGGGTTTGGTAACTCTACCGTCTGGCTGATTTTCGGTGCCTTTATGTTCGCCGCAGGCTATGACAAAACCCGCTTCGGCCGCCGTCTGGCGCTGATTCTGGTGAAGTACCTCGGCCGTCGCAGCCTGACGCTCGGTTACGCCATTACGTTTGCTGACCTGCTGCTGGCACCGTTCACCCCGTCCAACACCGCGCGCAGCGGCGGAACCATCTACCCGATTATCGCTAACCTGCCGCCGCTGTACGGTTCAAAACCTAATGACCCAAGCGCGCGTAAGATTGGTTCATACCTGATGTGGGTGGCGATCACCGCCGCCTGTATCACCAGCTCAATGTTCCTCTCCGCCCTCGCGCCAAACCTGCTGGCCCTGGCGCTGGTGAAAAGTACGGTTGGGATTGATATCTCCTGGGGCACCTGGTTCCTCGCCTTCCTGCCGCTGGGTATCCTGCTGATTCTGACCATGCCGCTGCTGGCCTACTGGTTCTACCCGCCAGAAGTCAAAGTGAATAACGAAGTGCCGCTGTGGGCGACCCGCGAGCTGGAAAAACTCGGCAAACTGTCCCGCAACGAAATTCTGCTGCTGGTGTTCGTTTGCTGTGCTCTGCTGATGTGGATCTTCGCCGCCGCGTGGATTGAGCCTGCCATGGCGGCCCTGCTCATCGTCGGTCTGATGCTGTGGACCGGCGTGCTGGAGTGGAACGATATCACCGGTAACAAGGCCGCATGGAACACCTTCGTCTGGTTCGCTACCCTGGTGGCACTGGCGGATGGCCTCTCCTCTACCGGCTTTATCAGCTGGTTAGGTAAAGAAGGCGGTCTGCTGATGAGCGGTATCTCTCCGGGCGTGGCGACCATCGTTCTGCTGCTGGCGTTCTACCTGCTGCACTACCTGTTTGCCAGCACCACAGCGCACACCACGGCGCTGCTGCCAGCGATGCTGACCATCGCCTCCACCATCCCTGGCATGAATATGGAAGTGTTCGTTCTGCTGATGGTGACTTCGCTGGGCGTGATGGGGATCATCACCCCATACGGTACTGGCCCAAGCCCGATTTACTACGGCAGCGGCTACCTGCCAACCAAAGACTACTGGCGCCTCGGCACCATCTTCGGTGCCATCTTCCTGGCGGCCCTGCTGCTGATTGGTTATCCGTGGATGTCCATGATGTTCTGATTCCTGACCGCCGGACGTTTCCTCCGGCGGTTTTATTTTTGTGGAGCAATACTATGTCGAATAAACCGTTTTTTTATCAGAACCCCTTCCCTCTTTCCCATGACGACACCGAATACTACCTGCTGACCAAAGAGCACGTCTCCGTTGCCGAATTCGACGGTCAGGAAGTGCTGAAAGTGGAGCCGGAAGCCCTGACCCTGCTGGCGCAGCAGGCCTTCCATGATGCCGCGTTTATGCTGCGTCCTTCCCATCAGAAGCAGGTTGCCGCCATTCTCAACGACCCGGAAGCCAGCCAGAACGACAAATACGTTGCCCTGCAGTTCCTGCGTAACTCTGAAATTGCCGCAAAAGGCGTTCTGCCAACCTGCCAGGATACCGGCACCGCGATCATCATGGGCAAAAAAGGCCAGCGCGTCTGGACCGGCGGCGGTGACGAAGCGGCGCTGAGCCAGGGCGTGTATAACACCTACATTGAAGATAACCTGCGCTACTCGCAGAATGCGGCGCTGGACATGTATAAAGAGGTGAATACCGGCACCAACCTGCCCGCGCAGATCGATCTCTACAGCGTGGACGGGGACGAATACAAATTCCTGTGCATGGCAAAAGGCGGCGGTTCTGCCAACAAAACCTACCTCTATCAGGAAACCAAAGCGCTGATCACCCCGGCGAAGCTGAAAAACTACCTGGTTGAGAAGATGCGCACCCTGGGCACTGCGGCCTGCCCGCCTTACCATATCGCGTTTGTGATTGGCGGTACGTCAGCGGAAGCCACGCTGAAAACCGTGAAGCTGGCTTCCACGCGCTACTACGACGCGCTGCCGACGGAAGGTAATGAACACGGCCAGGCGTTCCGCGACGTTCAGCTCGAACAGGAACTGCTCCAGGAAGCGCAGAACCTCGGCCTCGGCGCGCAGTTCGGCGGTAAATACTTCGCCCACGATATCCGCGTGATCCGCCTGCCGCGCCACGGCGCCTCCTGCCCAATCGGCATGGGCGTCTCCTGCTCCGCAGACCGCAACATTAAAGCGAAGATCAACCGCGACGGGATCTGGATTGAGAAGCTGGAACACAACCCGGGCCAGTATATTCCTGAATCACTGCGCCAGCAGGGCGAAGGCGACGTGGTGAGCATCAATCTGGACAAGCCGATGAATGAGATCCTGGCGCAGCTTTCCGCGCACCCGGTCTCTACCCGCCTGTCGCTGAACGGTACCATCATCGTGGCGCGCGATATTGCCCACGCGAAGCTGAAAGAGCTGCTCGACAACGGTGAAGAACTGCCGCAGTACGTTAAAGATCATCCGATTTACTACGCAGGCCCGGCCAAAACGCCGGAAGGCTACGCGTCCGGCTCACTCGGCCCGACCACGGCTGGCCGTATGGACTCGTATGTGGACTTACTGCAATCCCACGGCGCGAGCATGATCATGCTGGCGAAAGGCAACCGCAGCCAGCAGGTAACCGACGCCTGCCATAAGCACGGCGGCTTCTACCTGGGCAGCATTGGCGGCCCGGCGGCGGTGCTGGCGCAAAACAGCATTAAGAGCCTGGAATGCGTCGCGTATCCGGAGCTGGGAATGGAAGCCATCTGGAAAATTGAAGTCGAGAACTTCCCGGCGTTTATCCTGGTGGATGACAAAGGCAACGATTTCTTCCAGCAGATCCAGAACAAACAGTGCGCGGGTTGTTCACAGCGCTAGGTCGAGACAGTCCGGGTGGCGCAACGCTGCCCGGCAGTCGCAGAAAGACATGCGCCTGCGTCATGTCACAAAACCGTGATATCAGCCACTTAGCAAAACGTGGTGAATAAAAAATCAATTAATTGTTAAGTTATTGTTGTCATTAATTGTATTTATCCCGCGAAGGCTATTCATGCAAAAAGTGCATCAGCCGATGCGGCATTTGCGCTTATCTATTTCCTCATCCTGATCCAGTTTTCAAAAACAGACGCGTAAAACGTCAACAATAAACTGGAGATAACCATGTTTTCCTCAACCTCACCTGCAACCGTACGCTCGAAAGCGGGCGCCATACTTCGCGTGACGTCCGGCAACTTTCTTGAGCAGTTCGATTTCTTTCTTTTCGGCTTCTATGCCACCTACATCGCCCACACGTTCTTCCCGGCAAGCAGTGAATTTGCGTCGCTGATGATGACCTTCGCCGTCTTCGGCGCGGGCTTTTTGATGCGTCCAATAGGCGCCATCGTGCTTGGCGCATATATCGACAAGGTGGGGCGCAGAAAGGGGCTAATCGTCACGCTTTCCATCATGGCGGCGGGGACGTTCCTGATCGTGCTTATCCCCTCTTATCAAAGCATCGGTCTGTGGGCGTCGCTGCTGGTGCTGACGGGCCGTCTGCTGCAGGGCTTTTCCACCGGTGCGGAGCTTGGAGGCGTCTCGGTTTATCTGGCTGAAATCGCCACGCCGGGGCGCAAAGGGTTTTACACCAGCTGGCAGTCCGGCAGCCAGCAGGTCGCCATTATGGTCGCCGCGGCGATGGGCTTTGCCCTGAATGCCCTGATGGAGGAGAGCGCCATTCGCGAATGGGGCTGGCGCATCCCGTTCCTGTTCGGCTGCTTAATCGTGCCGTTTATCTTTTTCCTGCGCCGCAAGCTGGAGGAGACGGAAGAGTTCAGCGCGCGCCGCCAGCATCTGGAGATGCGTCAGGTCTTTAAAACGCTGCTCGGCAACTGGCAGGTGGTGGTCGCAGGCATGCTGATGGTGGCGATGACCACCACCGCGTTCTACCTGATCACCGTCTACGCCCCCACTTTTGGCAAAAAGGTGCTGATGCTCAGCGCCTCGGACAGCCTGCTGGTCACGCTCCTGGTGGCGATTTCTAACTTCATCTGGCTGCCGGTGGGCGGCGCGCTGTCGGATCGCTTCGGGCGCAAGCCGGTGCTGATTGCCATGGCCCTGCTTGCGCTGGCGACCAGCTACCCTGCCCTGACGCTGCTGGCGAGCGCGCCCAGCTTCTCCATGATGCTGATCGTGCTGCTGTGGCTCTCCTTCCTCTACGGCCTGTACAACGGCGCGATGATCCCGGCCCTGACGGAGATTATGCCTGCTGAAGTGCGCGTGGCGGGGTTCTCTCTGGCTTACAGCCTGGCAACGGCGGTCTTTGGCGGCTTTACCCCGGTCATGTCCACCGCGCTGATTGAATACACCGGTGACAAAGCCTCGCCTGGCTACTGGATGAGTTTCGCTGCCGTGTGTGCCCTGCTGGCCACGCTCTACCTCTACCGCCGCCGCGCGGTATCGCTGCAAAACACCGTCAAGTCACAGGGGGCAGTATGAAACGCACCTATCGTTTTACCGCCAGCGCGCTGGTGCTGGCGCTCCTGAGCGTTAATGCCTGTGCCCAGGACGTGAAGGTCATGATTTCAGGCGGCTTCAAGGCCGCCCTGGAAAAGCTGGCCCCGGACTATGAACGCCGGACCGGGGATAAAATCGTGATTATTCCCGGACCCTCAATGGGCGCTACGCCGCAGGCGATCCCAAACCGACTGGCGCGCGGCGAGAAAGCCGACGTGGTGATTATGGTGGGCGATGCGCTGGAGAAGCTCGAAAAAGCCGGCCAGACCCAGCCGGGTTCGCGAACGGAACTCGCGGACTCCCCCGTTGGCATGGTGGTAAAAAAAGGGGCGGATGTCCCTGATATCAGCAGCGAGGCGGCTCTGCGTAAAACGCTGCTGCAGGCCAGCTCCATCGCCTACTCTGACAGCGCCAGCGGCAGGTACGTCAGCCAGACGTTGTTCAAAAAGCTGGGGATTGAAAAGGAAGTGGCGGATAAAGCGACAATGGTCGAGCGTATCCCGGTCGCCTCAGAAGTGGCGAAAGGAAAATACGCCGTCGGTTTCCAGCAGGTGAGCGAGCTGCTGCCGGTTCAGGGCGTCACCTTTATCGGGAAAATCCCGGATAATCTGCAGTACATCACGCGCTTCGCGGGTGCGGTCACCCGTCACGCAGAATATCCCGCGGAGGGGAAAGCGCTGCTAACCTATCTCGCCTCACCGCCCTCCAGGGACGTCATCCAGAAGACGGGAATGATCCCCGTTACGTCCGGCGATACTGCTCGGTGATCTGTTTTTCCAGTTCAGCCGCAATGTAGGACTGGATGCGCCCCCGGCGCCGGATAAGCCCCACGGTGCGTTTCACTTCCGGCGCCACCAGCGGCAGATGCGTCAGCAGCGTGTGCTCTGACGTCGGCATCGACATGGCGGGAACGGCAGCAATGCCGATCCCCGCCTCTACCATACCGAGCATCGTGGTAACGTGGCGCGTTTCGCAGACGCTGGGGCGTTCGGGAACGATATCCCCCAGCATCCGATCGAGCAGGTTACGGTTACCTGACGTTTTATCGAGGGAGATATAATCCTGCTGGTAAAAGGCCTGCCACGTCAGATGACTCTTCTGCGCCAGCGGGTGATCCTTTCGGCACGCCGCAACATAAACATCCTCCACCAGCGGGAAAAATTCGATGTCAGACGGCAGGTTTCCTGCGAAGCTGATACCAAAATCCGCCTGGCTTCGGGCCACGGCGTCAATCACATTCCCCGCGCTGCTGTCGATGAGCTTAATGCGAACGCGCGGATAGCGAGACTGAAAACGACGGATCACATCGGGCATAAAGTAACAGGCCGCGGACGGTACCGTGGCAACCGTGATCAGCCCCGTCCGCTCTTCGCTGACCTTATCGACATCCGCCAGCATTGACTCAACGTTGTCGAGCAGCTGCGCGGAGCGTTCAGCAAAGTTTTGCCCGTATAGCGTCAGGGCCACGCGGCGGGTGGTACGGTCAAACAGCCGGTTTCCCAGCGCGGCTTCCAGCTTTTCAATCCTGCGGCTCAGCGCCGACTGGGATAAGCAGATAGATTCAGCAGCGACACGGAAGTTACCGTATTCCACTAACGCTCTGAAAGCATAAAGATCGTTAAGGTCAAAATTCACGGGCATAGCGTCTGGATGTCCTGTCGGGGAATACGCAGCAAAGTCAAAAATAATAGCGTCTTATTGACCCACCGCAACCGGCGCGGTGTTGAAATACGTCAGAGCTCGTTGAGATGCAGGCGAACATACCCGGCGCGATCGGCAATGGCCTGCCGCTCCTCTTCCTTCATGTCCGCAAGCTGTTTAAAGACGATGCCCAGGCGGGGATTGTTACCCAGACGCGCCTGGTTGCGCGCAAAGAAATCCCAGTAAAGGGCATTGAAGGGGCACGCCAGCTCTCCGGTACGCTGGGTGTGCTGATACCGGCACCCCTGACAGTAATTACTCATCTTGTGAATGTACGACGCGCTCGAAACGTAGGGCTTACTGGCCAGCAATCCGCCATCGCCAAACTGGCTCATCCCGAGGGTATTGGGCAGCTCTACCCATTCAAAGGCATCAATGTAGACACCCAGATACCATTCATGAACAGCCTGCGGCGACAGGCCGCTGAGCAGGCTAAAGTTCCCGATGACCATCAGGCGCTGGATATGGTGGGCGTAAGCCTCGGTGAGCGACTGTCCAACGGCATGCGCCAGGCAGCGCATCTGCGTCTTGCCGGTCCAGAACCAGTCCGGCAGCGGGGCGTGCTGGTCTAAGGCATTCAGCTCCCGATAGCCCGGCATCTGCGACCAGTAGATCCCACGCACGTATTCCCGCCAGCCGAGAATTTGTCGGATAAACCCTTCAACGGCAGGCAGCGGCGCATGGCCCGAACGCCATGCCTGCTGGGCGGCAGCTACCACTTCCCGCGGATTAAGCATTTTGGTATTCAGCGCGAATGAAATTAACGAGTGGAAAAGAAAAGGTTCCTCAGCGTGCATCGCGTCCTGCCAGGCGCCGAACTGGGGGAGCACGTGAGCGATAAATTCATCCAGCCTGGCTTTGGCTTCCGAACGGTTGAGCGGCCAGCGAAAATTCCCGGCCTGCGGTTCGCCGAAGGTCTTTACGCCGCAGCGCTGGATCTCCGCCCATAAGGCTGAATAATCGTGGCGCGGACGCGAATCCTCCGGCGCGGGCGGCTCGCCGGACCAGCGTTTGCGGTTTTCGGCATCAAAATTCCATTTTCCCCCTTCCGGCTCGCCTTCTGAGGTTAACAGTACACCGTGCTGACGACGCATTTCCCGGTAAAAGTACTCCATTCGCCAGCTTTTGCGCGTCGCAAAGAACGCGCTCACCTGTTCACGGGTAGTGAAGAAATGCTCGCTGCTGACGCAGGCCGTTTCGACGGACGCCGCTTTCGCCCACGCCTGCAGCTGCGTATCCAGGCGCCATTCGTCGGGCTCCTGCCATATCACCCTGTCGGCGCCGTAATGCGCGACAAGCGCGTTGAGATTGTCTTCCAGCGCGCCGCGGTTTGAGTCGTCAGAGAGCCGGACATACCTCACCCGATGCCCCTTCTCCTTTAACGCAGTGGCAAACGCGCGCATGGCCGCAAAAATGGCGATCACTTTCTGAGCGTGATGAAGCACGTACGCGGTTTCTGCCCGCAGCTCCAGCATCACGTAAATGACATTTGGATTGCAGGCATCAAACCAGCTGTGGTGCGGATTAAGCTGATCGCCGAGGATCAGGCGCAGTTCGGTCAACGGTGGCTCCTGCGACAGCGCTCGGAACAGTATTTGACCTCATCCCAGCATTTCGCCCATTTCTTGCGCCACGTCATAGGCCGCTGGCAGTGCGCGCACGCACGGCTGGGCAGGCTCTGCTTGTTACCTTTGAAATCGCTCATCTTTTCAATACCGTACTGATTTCTTCACTGAACCTGTGGGTTAAGGCTACGACAGACTTCACAAAATGAAGGTGATGCCCGTAAACCGCTACCCACCGCTACGTACGAATGATAGTTTATTCAGGCTGGAATTGTCGCAGTGAGCGATTTTCTGGCATCTTAACCAAACCTGACTTTCCCATTTTTGTTCAAGTGACGAGTTTGCGAGCAAAGCGATGATAAAGTGGCCCTGGAAAACGAATGAAGCTGGCCGGGATATGGCGCTGCCATGGGATGACGCGCTGACGATCCCTGTTCTGGCTAATCTTAAGCCGGATGAACAAGCGAAACTGGTTCAGCTGGCGGATCGTTTTTTACAGCAAAAACGTCTGGTTCCACTGCAGGGTTTCGAACTCGATCCCCTGAAAAACGCGCGTATCGCCCTGCTTTTCTGTCTGCCGGTGCTTGAGCTCGGCATTGAGTGGCTGGACGGTTTCCACGAGGTGCTTATCTATCCTGCGCCGTTCGTGGTGGATGACGAATGGCAGGACGATATCGGGCTGGTGCACAACCAGCGCGTGGTGCAGTCCGGACAAAGCTGGCAGCAGGGGCCGATTATCCTGAACTGGCTCGACATTCAGGACTCGTTCGATGCGTCCGGTTTTAATCTGGTTATCCATGAAGTGGCGCATAAGCTCGATACCCGCAACGGCGATCGCGCCAGCGGAGTTCCGCTGATCCCGCTTCGCGAGGTGGCGGGCTGGGAGCACGATCTGCACGCGGCGATGGATAACATTCAGGATGAAATAGACCTGGTGGGCGAAAGCGCGGCCAGCATTGACGCCTATGCGGCAACCGACCCGGCCGAGTGCTTTGCGGTGCTGTCGGAATATTTCTTTAGCGCGCCCGAGCTCTTCGCGCCCCGTTTCCCGGCGCTGTGGCAGCGTTTCTGCCAGTTTTATCAGCAGGATCCGCTCCAGCGTCTGCGGCAAAATGAGGAGTCTGGCGGCCATTCCTCCCGCCAGATCCATTAAGGCTTTTCAGAAGGGGTCCGCTCGGTTGACCGTACCCCTATGCTCAACGCTAAAAACAGCACTGCCATTCCCCACGCGGCCACCGTCAAAGACTGCTCGCCGTAAAAGCGCGTCACCACGGGCACCAGCAGCGCGCTGACGCCGTAGCCTAACGTGTGGCTGGTGGCGATGACGCCCGCCCCTTTCCCGGTGGTCAGCCTGTCGTTCAGCAGAAGCTGGTAGCCCGGCGTGGCCATCGCCGCCCCGAGTGAAGTGATAACAATCCCCACGTAGAACAGCGTTAAACCCGCGACGGTCATCAGCCCAAGCCCGGCCACCATCAGCACCGCCGCGATGCAGAGCAACGTCACCGGGGTGAAATGCTGCGGGCGGACCACCAGAAACTGCGCCGCGAGCGTGGCCAGCGCGGCCAGGCTAAGCAGAAGCGCAACATGATGGCTGATCTCCCGGGCGTTGCCCTCCAGCAGGGGGCTAAGATGCGGTGACAGGCCAAGCTGCATCAGGCTCACCAGCGCCGCCAGCAGCAGCGCCAGCAGCAGGAACGGCAGCATCGAGGCCTGCAGGCGGGTCGCCTGGTGCGCCACTGGCGGCAGCGGCGGGTCTGCGGCTTCGCGAAGCACCAGCAGCAGCGCGATTAACGGCGCGATCGCCATTAGCCAGAGCGGCGCCACCGGGCTGACGCTGAGCATTAGCGCTGCCAGCGGCGGGCCGAGCAGACGTCCGCAGCTGAGGCCGGAGCTTATCGTCGCCAGCGCCGCCATTCTTTTCTCCAGCCCCGCACGCTGAATAGCCCACGTCTGGGCCGCAGGCACCAGCCCCGACACAGTCAGTCCGTAAAGCAGACGCGAAAGAATCAGTCCCGCCAGTCCCCAGACGGTATCCAGCCTTCCGGCCGCCATCGCCCAGACCACCAGCGCCATAACGGCGAAACTGGCCAGATAGCCGCTCAGCGAGGCCAGCATCACGGCCTTACATCCCCGCCGCTCGCTCTGGCGTCCCCACCAGGGCGAGGCCGGTAAAAAGAGCATGGATCCGAACATCAGCAGACCGGCCCAGACCGAGAGCGACAGCCCGGTCAGGGTCACCAGCTGCGGGAGCATCACCAGCAGGCCGTTTTGCCCGATACCTAATAAACCCGCACATAACGCCAGGGGCCAGTTGGCTTTTGAGGCGGCGTTTTCGGTCAATGTTTCTGAGTCAGCGCGCATGAGAATGTGAACATAGTGTCAATAAATGTGTGGAAATTATGAAGTTTATGAAAACAAATATTGCAAAAATGGTTGCGACTGTAAACAGAATGAATATCATAACGAGAATTATTATCAATCATGGAATGAGGTACATCTATGCGTGCTCTGCCCCGCTCTGCCGGTACAGACGTTGCAGCCCAGTGTTTTTTAAACGCCCTGTTGCGCGAAACGAAGGACTGGCGCTATCTCCCCGCTACCGCTGCGGATGCGTTACCGAACATTCATATCCCGCTGTCCCAAACCCAGGCGCTTCGGGTTCCGGTACGCTATTTCTCTCCCACCCAGCATCATCAGTACCGTTTCCCGGCAACGCTTATTCAGAGCAACAGTGATGACGGTGACGCCGTCACATTTGACCAACTGGTTGATTTAATTCTTGAAAAACCATCAGTTAAAGGATCGCTGGATGCCGATACGCTGGCGCGTTTTAAGCAGCGCGTTCTCGAAAGCCATGCGCACACCTGGCAGGCGATCGATCTGCGCCACAGCTGGGCAAACCTGCGCGATAAGCCGCTGACGTTTGCCGACGCGGAACAGGCGCTGCTGGTCGGCCACGCGTTTCACCCTGCACCGAAGTCGCACGAGCCGTTCAACGAAACCGAGGCGCGTCGCTATCTGCCCGATTTCGCCTCCCGCTTCCCGCTGCGCTGGTTTGCCGTTGAGAGCACGCTCGTTGCCGGCGACAGCCTGAACGTCTCCCTGCGCGAGCGTCTGCTGCGCTTCGCGGCCCAGAGCGCGCCTGAGCTGCTCGGCCACTTCACCGACACCCGCTGGCTGCTGCCGATGCATCCATGGCAGGCCGACTATCTGCTGGAGCAGGACTGGTGCCAGCGTCTGGCGGAAAACGGTTCATTGCAGGATCTGGGCGAAGCGGGCGCGCAGTGGCTGCCTACCAGCTCCTCCCGCTCGCTGTACAGCGAAACCAACAGCGACATGATTAAGTTCTCCCTCAGCGTGCGCCTGACCAACTCCGTGCGCACTCTGTCGGTCAAAGAGGTTAAGCGCGGAATGCGCCTGGCGCGCCTGGCGAAAACGGAACGCTGGCAAGATTTACAGGCTCGCTACCCAACCATGCGCGTGATGCAGGAGGACGGCTGGGCGGGGCTGCGTGACGAAAGCGGCGTTATTCAGGAAGAGAGCCTGATGGCCCTGCGCGTCAATCTGCTGTTCGATACGCCAGACACCCAGACCAACGTGCTGGTGAGCCTGACCCAGGCCGCGCCGGACGGCGGCGACAGCCTGCTGGCTTCCGCGGTGCGCCGTCTGAGCCAGCGTCTGGATTTACCGCTCGCCCGGGCCGCCCGCTGCTGGCTGGACGCCTATTGCGACCGCGTGTTGCTCCCGCTGTTCAGCGCCGAGGCGGACTACGGTCTGGTCCTGCTGGCGCACCAGCAAAATATCCTCGTTGAGATGCAGCAGGATTTCCCCGTCGGGCTGATCTACCGCGACTGCCAGGGCAGCGCGTGGACCGAAGGGGCCGACGCGTGGCTGAAAGAGGCGGGCGAAACGGAGGTGGAAAACCGCTTCGGTGAGAGCCAGCTGCTGCGCTACTTCCCTTATTACCTGCTGCTGAACTCTACCCTTGCCGTCACCGCCGCCCTCGCCGCTGCCGGTTTTGACAGCGAGGAGAACCTGATGTCCCGCGTGCACGACGCGCTGGCCGAACTGCGCCGCACGGCAAAGCAGACCCGCTGCCTCGACTACGTGCTCGACAGCCCGACCTGGAACTGCAAAGGCAACTTCTTCTGCTACCTGCACGATCGCAATGAAAACACCATCGCCGATCCGGCGGTGATCTATTTCGACTTTAGCAACCCGTTTTACAAGGAGAAGGCGTAATGGCAATCGCGAATATCGTCCATTCCGGCTACGGCTTTCGCTGCACCGCAACGGATCGCGCGCTGCCGCTGACGTTGGGTCTCGACGGCAGCGCGGTGCTGGAGCGTCTGAATGGGCTCCCGGACGGCTGGCTGGTCGAAGCCCTGGATCAGCTGTTTGTTGCCGCACCCGCGCTGACCGGCATTACCCTGCCCTGGGCGACCTGGCAGGATGCCCCCCAGGCGCAGGCGCTGTTTAGCCTGGCCCACGGGGACTATCTGGCACGCGAAACCTTCTGGCAGCTGCCGCTGTGGCTGAAAGGCGAACGGCCGCAGGCCAGCGGCGGGATGCAGTTTGATGAGAGCCGTCAGCTGTATTTCCCGCTGCGTCCTCACCGCCCGCAGGGCGAAGTGTACCGTCGCTACGATCCGCAAATTAAGCGCACCCTCAGCTTCCGCGTGGTCGACGTGGCGCTGGACGGCGAGCGCTTTACCCAATGGATGAACAACCCGCGCGTGAACGCCTTCTGGGAGATGGCAGGCCCGCAGGCCGAGCAGGAAAGCTACCTGCGTCGTCAGCTTGACTCGACCTACTGCTACCCGGTTATCGGCTGCTTCGACGACCAGCCGTTCGGCTATTTTGAGCTCTACTGGGCGGCGGAAGACCGCATTGGCCGCCACTACCGCTGGCAGCCGTTTGACCGCGGCCTGCACATGCTGGTGGGCGAAGAGAACTGGCGCGGCGCGCAGTACATCCGCAGCTGGCTGCGCGGCCTGAGCCACTATCTGTATCTCGATGAACCGCGCACCGCGCGCATCGTGGCCGAGCCGCGCTTCGACAACCAGCGCCTGTTCCGCCATCTGGCCTCCGCCGGTTTCGAGACGGTGAAAGAGTTCGACTTCCCGCACAAGCGCTCGCGCCTGATCATGAGCCAGCGCCACCGCTTCTTCAGCGAGGTGGAACTGTGAACGCGCTCTGGCAGAAAGTGAACCGCGAGATGGTGGCGAAGATCCTCGCCGAGCTGGAGTACGAACGCACCCTGCGCGCTGAGCCGGTTTCGTCGGACGTCTGGCGCATCGCCATAGGCAACGAGTCCTGGCAGTTTCGCGCCGCGCGCGGGATCTGGGGCTGGCTGCATATCGACCCGGACAGCCTGATCGCCGCCAGCGGCGATGCCGTCGAAGCGGAAAGCGCGCTGCTGCAGCTGGCGACGGTGCTGGAGATGAGCGACGCGCAAACGGCAGAGCATATGGAAGATCTCTACGCCACGCTGCGCGGCGACATGCAGCTGCTGCAGGCGCGTGAAGCGCTGGACGCGGACGCGCTGATCCACCTCGACCCGGACGAATTACAGTGTCTGATGAGCGGTCACCCGAAGTTTATTTTCAACAAAGGTCGCCGCGGCTGGGGCCTGGACGCGCTGCGTCAGTACGCGCCCGAGTATCGCGGACGTTTTCGTCTGCACTGGGTTGCCGTTCAGCGGGAGCATCTGGTCTGGAGCAGCGACGCCGATTGCGAGATCAACGCTCTGCTGGCGAGCGCCATGGACAACGCCGAGCGCGCCCGCTTTGACGCCCGCTGGCAGGCGCTGGGTCTCAACGACGGCTGGCTGCCGGTGCCGCTGCACCCGTGGCAGTGGCAGCAGAAGATTGCCATTCATTTCCTGGCGCAGCTGGCGCGCGAAGAGATGGTTGAGCTGGGCGAATTTGGCGACGAGTATCTGGCGCAGCAGTCCCTGCGCACGCTCACCAACGCCAGCCGTCGCGCGCCGTATGACATCAAGCTTCCGCTGACCATCTACAACACCTCCTGCTATCGCGGCATTCCGGGCAAATACATTGCCGCCGGGCCGCTGGCCTCGCGCTGGCTTCAGCAGCAGTTTGCCACCGACGCCACGCTTGCCCGCTCCGGCGCGCAGGTGCTTGGCGAACCCGCTGCCGGATATCTGTCGCATCCGGGCTATGCCGCATTGCCGAAAGCGCCCTACCGCTATCAGGAGATGCTGGGGGTGATCTGGCGCGAGAATCCGTCCTGTTATTTAGAAGACGGTGAACAGGCGGTGCTGATGGCCGCGCTGATGGAAACCGACAATGCCGGGCGCCCGCTGATCGACGCGTGGATTAAACGCTCGGGGCTAAGCGCCGACGCATGGCTGGAAAAGCTGTTTGAGGCAACGGTGATCCCGTTCTATCACCTGCTCTGCCGCTACGGCGTGGCGCTGATCGCCCACGGCCAGAACGTGACGCTGGTGATGAAGGATTACGTCCCGCAGCGCATCCTGCTGAAGGATTTCCAGGGCGATATGCGCCTGGTTGATGAGGATTTCCCGCAGGCCCAGAGCCTGCCGGAGCAGGTGAAGGCCGTCACGGCGCGCCTGAGCGCGGATTACATCATTCACGACCTGCAAACCGGCAACTTTGTGACGGTGCTGCGCTTTATCTCGCGCCTCACCCTGCAATGCGGCGTGAGCGAAACGCGCTTCTACCAGATTCTGGCCGGGGTATTACGGGGTTATATGGCGGCGCACCCGGATCTGGCAGAGCGCTTCGCCAAATTCGATCTCTTCAAGCCGCAGATTATTCGCGTGATCCTCAACCCGGTCAAACTGACCTTCTCCGAACACGACGGCGGCAGCCGCATGCTGCCGAACTACGTCACCGACCTTGATAACCCTCTTTTTCTCGCCTCCCGGGAGTCAGCGCAATGAAAACCTATGATTTCATCGGCATTGGTATTGGCCCGTTTAACCTCAGCATCGCCGCTCTGGCCGAAGGGCTGGACGGCTTTAGCTCGCTGTTCCTTGAGCGTAAACCGCACTTCTCCTGGCACCCGGGAATGATGGTGCCGGACTGCCACATGCAAACCAGCTTCCTGAAGGATCTGGTCAGCGCCGTGGAGCCGACCAACCGCCACAGCTTCCTGAACTACCTGGTGCAGCGC
The DNA here is from genome assembly GCF_056856775.1 of Enterobacter sp. QK-SA4. Lineage (NCBI taxonomy): Bacteria > Pseudomonadati > Pseudomonadota > Gammaproteobacteria > Enterobacterales > Enterobacteriaceae > Enterobacter > Enterobacter sp. QK-SA4. Next base: position 1,732,267 of record NZ_JBXFXH010000007.1, on the reverse strand, counting down.
AAAAAGTTCTATCGCTTCCTGACTACCGAGCAGCGCACCGTCTCCCGCGAAGAGTTTGCGGACTACCTGTGCTGGGCGGCGGAAAACCTCACCAATCTGTCCTTCAGCCAGCAGGTCCAGCAGGTGAGCTTTGATGAGAAAAGCGGCCTCTTTGAGGTGGTGACCCAGCGCGACCGCTTCCTGGCGCGCCACGTCTGCGTGGGTATTGGCAAACAGATCAACCTGCCTGACTGCGTTACGACGCAGGACGATACCTGTTTCCACGCCAGCGAGATGATGCTGCGCACGCCGGATCTCACCGGCAAGCGCGTCACCGTCGTCGGCGGCGGCCAGAGCGGGGCCGACCTTTTCCTGAATATCTTCCGCGGCGAATGGGGCCAGCCGCTGAGCCTGAACTGGGTATCGCGCCGCAATAACTATAACGCGCTGGATGAAGCCGCCTTTGCCAACGAGTATTTCACGCCGGAGTACGTGGACAGCTTCTCCACGCTGGGCGAAGAGGCCCGACGTCAGATGCTGCACGAGCAGAAGATGACCTCCGACGGCATCACCACCGAGTCCCTGCTGGCGATTTACCGCGCCATGTACCACCGCTTCGAAGTGCTGCGTGAAAAACCCTGGGCGCACCTGATGCCGTCCCGCTCGGTGACGGCCCTGACGCGCCAGGAAAACGGACATCGCCTGAGCATTCAGCATCACCTCGACGGCGGCCGCGAGCAGCTGGATAGCGACGTGGTGATTTTCGCCACTGGCTACCGCGCCGTGCAGCCCGCGTTCCTCGCGCCGCTGTCTCACCGCCTGCATCTGGACACGGACGAAGCCTTCTGCATTAACAATGATTTCACTCTCGAATGGGACGGTCCGCAGAGCAACCGCCTGTTCGCCGTGAACGCCGGGATGCACCGTCTCGGCATTGCCGAACCCCAGCTCAGCCTTATGGCCTGGCGCGCGGCGCGAATTCTTAATCGCGCGCATGCCGACGAGCCGTTTGAGCTGGCCACCACACCCGGCGTTATCCACTGGCGCACCACCACCAGCCCGGACAGCAGCCCGGTTTTTAAATCATTAGCAAAAACCACCGAGTACTGACACACACAATCAGGATCAACATAACAATGAAACGTTCTCATCTTTGGGTTTTAAATCCTTGCTTGCTTGCAATGCTTTCTACCTCTGCGTGGGCGGAAGAACAAAAGGAAGAAAATATCGTTGTCTCCGCCAGCCGCGCGCACCGCAGCGTGGCCGAGATGGCGCAGACCACCTGGGTCATCGAGCGAGCTGAAATTGAGCAGCAGGTTCAGGGCGGGAAAGAGATTAAAGAGGTGCTGGCGCAGCTGATCCCGGGCATGGACGTCAGCAGCCAGGGCCGTACCAACTACGGCATGAACCTGCGCGGCCGCTCCATGATGGTGATGGTGGACGGCGTTCGCCTGAACTCGTCCCGCAGCGACAGCCGCCAGCTGGACTCTATCGATCCGTTCAACATTGACCGTATCGAAGTGATCTCCGGCGCCACCTCGCTCTACGGCGGCGGCAGCACCGGCGGCCTGGTGAACATCGTCACCAAAAAGGGCCAGCCGGATACCGAGGTTGAGTTCCAGACCGGGGCAAAAAGCGGGTTTAACAGCCACAACGATCACGATGAGAACGTGTCGGCAGCCGTAAGCGGCGGCAACGACAACGCCTCCGGTCGTCTGTCGGTGTCCTATCAGCGCTACGGCGGCTGGTATGACGGCAAAGGCAACGAGGTGATTATCGATAACACCCAGACCGGCCTCCAGTATTCCGACCGTATTGATGTAATGGGCACAGGCACCATCAACATTGACGATCGTCAGCAGCTGCAGCTGACGACGCAGTACTACAAGAGCGAGTCCGACGGCAAGCATGGGCTGTATCTCGGGAAGAACTTCTCGGCGGTAACGGGCGATGCGACCGCGTACAACAAAGATAATCTCGATTCTGACCGCGTACCGGGTACCGAGCGCCATCTGATTAACCTGCAGTATTCCAATACCGACTTCTGGGGCCAGGATCTGGTCGCGCAGATTTACTATCGCGACGAGAGCCTGACCTATTATCCGTTCCCGACCCTGACCAAAGGCGTGGTGAGCAGCATCGGCGCGTCCCAGCAGAAAACCGATTTTTACGGCGGCAAGCTGACGCTGAACAGCAAGCCGGTGGACGATTTGACGCTGACCTGGGGTGTGGATGCCGACCACGAAACCTTCGATGCCAACCAGCAGTTCTTTAACCTGAGCAAGGCTGCGGCGAGCGGCGGCATGGAGCTGGATAACGCCTACAACGTGGGCCGTTACCCGGGCTACAGCATCACCAACCTCGCCCCGTTCCTGCAGGCCAGCTACGACATTGACGCCATCACCCTGAGCGGCGGCGTGCGTTATCAGTACACCGAGAACAAGGTGGACGACTTTGTCGGTTATACCCAGCAGCAGGCCATCGCCACCGGGAAAGCCACCTCCGCCGACGCGGTGCCGGGCGGGAAAACCGATTACAATAACTTCCTGTTTAACGCCGGGATCCTCGGTCGCCTGACCGAACAGCAGCAGCTGTGGTTTAACTTCTCCCAGGGCTTCGAAATTCCGGACCTGGCGAAGTACTACGGCTCCGGCACCTATCAGCTCAGCAACGGTCACTATCGCCTGCTGAACAGCGTCAACGTGAACGACTCGACGCTGGACGGTATCAAGGTCAACGCTTATGAGCTGGGCTGGCGCTACACCGGCGATAACCTGCGCACGCAGGTCGCGGCGTATTACTCGCTCTCGGATAAAACCATCACCATCAACAAGACGGATATGACCATCAACCTGGAAGACGACAAGCGTCGTATCTACGGGGTGGAAGGTCAGGTGGACTATTTCTTCACCGACAGCGACTGGAGCACCGGTGCGAACTTTAACGCTATCAAGTCTGAAACGCGCGAAAACGGCAAATGGGAGAAGCTGACGGTCGACAGCGCCAGCCCGTCGAAAGCCAGCGCATGGGTCAACTGGGCGCCGGGCGACTGGACCCTGCGCGTACAGAGCACGCAGACCTTTGACGTGTCAGACTCCGACGGCAAGAAGATCGATGGCTATAACACGGTCGACTTCCTGGGCAGCTACGCCCTGCCGGTGGGTAAGGTCAGCTTCAGCGTGGAAAACCTGCTGGACAAAGACTACACCACCGCCTGGGGCCAGCGCGCACCGGGGCTGTATAGCCCAACCTACGGTGCGCCGGGGCTGTATACCTATAAAGGCCGCGGACGTACCTTTGGTCTGAACTACTCCGTACTGTTCTGATCCTGAGCGCCGCCTGCGGGCGGCGCATTTTGCTGTGTAATTTCAACGCGAATTTGCTATAAAATCAGCGATTTGCTGAAATTGTCGGCAAACGAAACAAAAGTGCGTTTTCACCCTTTGACAAGGCGTACCGAGGTCGCTACTATGCGCCTCGTTCACACGATTCCTCTGTAGTTCAGTCGGTAGAACGGCGGACTGTTAATCCGTATGTCACTGGTTCGAGTCCAGTCAGAGGAGCCAAATTTGAAAAGCCTGCTTTTAAAGCAGGCTTTTTGCTTTTCTGCGTTCGGATAATTTGCCGTATGGCAAAAAGCTCCTGTCGCTTAGGGCAGCCTGGCAATCACCTTAATCTCAAACTGGAATCCGTACAGCCACGTCACGCCGATCCCAGTCAACGTAGGGTAAGGCGCTTCCCCCCAATATTCTGGCAGGATACTCCAGATTGCGTCGAGGTTTGACTCGGGATCGACGACAAAGAGGGTAACGTCAACCACGTCATCGAACGTGCAGCCCGCAGCTGCGAGAACAGCATTAAGGTTATCGAATGCCAGCCGGATCTGCGCGTTGAGATCCTCTTCAGGCGAACCATCCTCCCGGCTACCTACCTGTCCCGAAACAAACAGGAAGCCGTTAGATTTGATGGCGGGTGAATAGCGATTACGCTCGAAGAGCGCCTGCCGTCCTAATGGAAAAACTGCTTCGCGTGTTGTCATGTTTGTGCCTCTGTAATGGGGCGAAATCTGCCCGGTGAACATAAAGACACTTTACAGGTGCCAGATCGGGCGGATAAACAAGCGACTTTGTTCATCATTGTTTGTAATATCCAAACAATCTGCGAAAAGAGAGGACCTGGGATGGATCGTTTCGATGCGATGCGCGCCTTTGCTCGCGTGGTGGAGGCTGGCAGTTTCACCAAGGCTGCCCAAACGCTTCATATGAGCAAAACCACGGTGACGCAGCTTATTCAGCAGCTCGAAGCTCGCCTGCGCGTAAAGCTGCTCCATCGCACCACCCGCAGGCTCGGTGTGACTCCTGATGGCGCGGTCTACTACGAGCGCGTCATCCGCCTGCTGGCGGACATGGAAGATGCTGAAAACAGCCTGTCCAGTGCGGCAATTACGCCCAGAGGACGGCTACGGGTAGATGTGCCCACTCCTCTCGCCCGCCTGGTGCTGGTGCCCGCGCTACCGGCTTTTCACGTGCGCTACCCTGATATCCAGTTCGACATGGGCGTGAGTGACCGGGTGGTGGATCTGATCGGCGACAACGTGGATTGCGTCGTGCGCGGCGGGGGAATCAATGACCAGTCCCTGATCGCACGCCATGTTGGCGATTTGCAAATCGGTGTTTACGTCGCACCGAGTTACGTGGAACGCCTCGGCGCCCCTGCGCACCCGCGAGAGCTGGAAAACACGGACCATCGCATAGTGGGATTCTTGTCCTCACGCACCGGTAAGATTGATCCTCTGGTACTGAACGGTGAGAGTGTACGTATTGAAATCACGGGAAGCTATGTGCTTGCAGTGGATGATGGCAACGCCTACCTCGAAGCCGGGCTCGCGGGATTAGGCGTGATTGCGCTACCCGTCTATATGGCGGCAGCGCATCAGGCATGTGGTTCCTTGATTCCGCTATTTGAAGACTGGCGTATTGATCCAATGCCCCTGTATCTGGCATTTCCGCCGAACCGCCACGTTAACGCCAAACTGCGCGTTTTTATCGATTGGATCGTTGAATTGATGCAGCAGCATGTCCCCACTTCTACCCATAAGTAACTGCATCTATTCGTTCATCACCGCGAGTGACGGTCATGCTGGCGGTTTTGAAGCAGGTTTTTTTGCTTTTCTGCCCTACAGCACAAACTCATAGTGCGAGCCATCCGGCAGCTCCACATCAAGCCGCAGCTTTCCGCCCGCCGCCTCAACGTAGCGCTTGAGAGAAGAGAGTTTCAAATCGCGCCCGGGCTTTTCCATTACCGCAACGGTAGGTTGCCTGATACCCAACGCCTGCGCCATTTCTACCTGCGTTTTTTGTACTTTCTCGCGTAACTCAGCAAGATGAATGTTGAGCAAAATATCCGTTGCTATCGCCTGAGCGCTGGCGACAACCTCCGGCTTTTCATCCGCTATAAGCTGCTCAAGGGTTCTTCCCATCGCGCTATTCCCTCTCTTTTAATGTATTCAGCCAGTGAGTGAATTCCCGGTCAGCAACGAGAAGCATCTCATCGTAGAATCGCCTTTCATTGCCGACCTTATTACCCGCACAAAGCACGATACCCGTGCGGTTTGGATCAAAGGCGAAAAACGCCCGCAAGGGATCGCCATTACTCTGAATACGTAGCTCTTTCATGTTGCTGTGACGAAAGCCTTTAAGCGTATCAGCGTAGGGTCTCGATAAACCCGGCCCCTTCTCTCGCAAAACAAGCAGTGCTGCAAGTACGCTGGCGCGTTCGGTATCGTCAAGCGAAGTGAACCAGCGATCAAACCTGTCCGTCGTGTTAATTGCCCACACAAGGCCTCCCATCCAATATAGATCAAAATCTATATATATGCAAAGCTATAGCGATGATTATGCAGAGATGGAAAAGCAGAATCTTGTGGGGTTACGGAAATACTGAACGCGTGCCGGAGTAATTCTGTGTATCCCTTGTTGGATATTCATCTTGTTACGAGCAGCATCGAAAAAAGTTCAGCAGCCCGTCAACTGCCGCCAGGCCGCCACCTCCTCATCCAGCCATGCGACAAATAGAGCCACCTCCGGCTTCGTCTCCGTTGACCGCGCTGTCACAAGCCAGTAAGGCCAGGGATACGGCGCGGTAATGGAGGTTAGCTGGACCAGTTCACCCCGGGTGATGGCATCCTGAACCAGAGAGCGGCGCTCCAGCGCGATCCCTTTCCCGAGCCGAACAGCTTCGATAATGATATTTGAGTCGTTAATGCATAAACCGCCAGGCACGATCTCTTTCTCCAGCCCCGCATTCACGCACCACGTTTTCCACGACTCCATGGAAAAAATAATATGACTTTTTGCAATCTCAGCCGGCGTAGCGGGCAACACACCGTCGTTATAGCCAGGCGCGGCCACCACAATGAGTTCATCGGAAAAAAGGTACTGGCTTTCACTCCCTTCCCAGTTTCCTTTCCCCATCCGTATCGAGATGTCTATCCCCTCCAGCTGCAGGCTGGTGACCGTCAGGCTGGCCTGGATCCGAAGGGTGATAAGCGGATATTTCGCCCGAAAGCGTTCCAGACGCGGCAACAGCCAGTGGCATCCAAAAGACGGCACCATCGCCAGCGTCAGCTCCTGCTTTCTCGGCTTCACCTGTACAAGCCGGGTGGCATCCGCAATATGGTTCAACGCCTCGCGTACCTGTAAGGCATATAGCCGCCCTTCTTCGTTGATCTGCACCCCGCGTCCCTGACGGATAAAGAGCTTAACGCCCACCATCTCCTCCAGCAGTTTGATCTGCTGGCTGATTGCGGAATGGGTAACGTGGAGTTCTTTCGCCGCCAGCGTCACGCTGCCAAGACGGGCGACGGCTTCAAAGCTTCGCAAACTGGCAATGGGTGGAAAATCCGACATGAAAGCACTCCTTTATCCGCGCTGGATGTATAACGGCAACTTGCCCACATGTCAGTAATACTAACCTTTACGGTAAGATACGGAAGATATTCGCCAGGAAGTTTGTATTGTACTGTCTGTTCATCCTCTTCAATGACGCGTTATTTCACAGAGACAGGAAAACGGGAACGATGATTAAGCTTGTTGGCATGATGGATTCACCTTATGTACGGCGCGTGGCGATCTCCCTTGAGCTTTATGGCGTTGAGTTTGAAAGCCAGCCGCTGTCGGTCTTTAGCACTTTCGAAGCGTTCTCCCGAATTAACCCCGCGGTAAAAGCGCCGACGCTGATTCTGGATAACGGAGTACGTTTGATGGATTCGTCGCTGATACTGAATTATTTCGAGGCTCAGGCCGCACCCGAGCGGAGGCTCCTGCCCGTCGCGCCGGATGCGCTGGCAAACGATCTTCAGACGCTGGGCTTTATCCTCGCTGCCGCTGAGAAAGCCGTGCAAAATGTGTATGAACACCACCAGCGCCCGTTGGAAAAGCAGCACGCTTTATGGGTCGAACGCATTACAACCCAACTGCTGGCGGCCTGCAGGGAATGGAATGCCTTGCTGAAGACGCGTCCGGCCTCCGCCGATCCCGATCAGGTTGCCGTCACGAGCACGGTTGTCTGGACGTTTATTCAGTCGATGATTCCGCACGTCGTTAACGCAGCGGATTTTAGAGAGATTCAGGCGGCTGCCGAATCATTTGAATCACAGGCGGTCTTTAAAAAATATCCGTTCAACTAAGCGATGAGCCCGGTCAGCGCAGCGCTACCGGGCAAACCAGCGCCTAAATCTGATAATCAATCGCCACTTCTTCCGGTTCCATCACCTGGCGTTTAATCTCATCCACCGACAGCCCGGCGTTGCAGAGCTCGATAAAGCGCCACACGTAGTTGCGCTGCAGCTGCCCGCGCTTCAGGCCAAGCCATACGGTGTTAGCGTCAAACAGGTGACGCGTATCAAGACGCACCAGGTTCCCGTCCTCGCGTTCTCCGCTGGACTGTTCCGCCACCAGACCAATGCCCAGACCCAGCTCGACGTAGGTTTTGATCACGTCAGAATCCTGCGCGCTCAGCACCACGTCCGGCGTTAACCCTTTGCGGTTGAAGGCTTCATCAATACGCGAGCGTCCGGTGATCCCCTGGCGGTAGGTAATGAGCGGCCATTTCGCAATGTCTTCCAGCGTCAGGGGAGAGACCTGATTGAGCGGATGATCGACCGGGAGTAATAAGCTGTGGTACCAGCGGAACCAGGGGAACGCCACCAGCAGCGGGTCGTTGCTCAGGCGTTCGCTGGCTATGCCGATATCCGCCCCACCGTTTTGCAGCAGCACTTCAATTTCCTGCGGCGTGCCCTGGATAAGCTCCAGACGGACGTCGGGGAAAAGTTCGCGGAACGCTTTAATCACCGGCGGCAGGCTGTAGCGCGCCTGGGTGTGGGTGGTAGCGATGGTGAGTACGCCCGAGGCGTCATTGGTAAAGAGATCCGCCAGACGACGCACGTTGCTGGCCTCGTTGAGGATCCGCTCTGCGATGGTGAGCAGAGCCTTACCCGGCTCCGTCATGCCGAGCAGCCGCTTGCCGCGACGGATAAAAATCTCTATGCCCAGCTCCTCTTCCAGCTCGCGGATATGGCGGCTGACGCCGGACTGAGAGGTATAAAGCATATTGGCGACCTCGGTCAGGTTGTAGTCCCGCCTGGCCGCCTCACGGATAATTTTAAGTTGCTGGAAATTCACGATTCACTCCGGCGCATCTGACATAGCTCTATTGTTAGAGTCAGCCGCGCTGCAGAACAAATAATAAAAACCAGCATCTTATGCTTTTATGGAATATCAGCTCACGAGCTGGAGTTCACGGTTCTCAAGCGACGGCTTGCTGACCAGCGACATCAAAATCTCTTTTACCGCCTGCGCCTGCGGCGACAGCGAACCGCGTGCAGACATGTTCAGCGACAGCGGCAGGCTCATCGAAGGCGTGGTGATACGCGCCATCCAGCCGTTCGCCGCGCTGCACAGCGAGCGGGCTGCGGATTCCGGCAGAACCGTCACGCCCATTCCGCTGGCAATGGCCGCGGTGAGCGTGGAGATTGAGTCAATTTCACCGATGATTTTGGCCGTCAGGCGGCGCAGTGAGAACGCTTCGTCCACGCGCACGCGCACGGCGCTGTAGTCTCGCGGCAGATAAAGGTTCATCTCTGCCACGGCGGTAAGGTCTACGCTCTGGCCCGGACAGTCTCGTGTCCCCACGAGGTAGAGATCTTCTTTCAGCAGCGGCTGGCTGGTGATGCCGGCGACCGGGGAGCGATCGTAAAGGACCGCCATATCCAGCTGGCCGTTGAGCAGTTTGTCATTCAGCACGGAGCCGCTGTTTTCGTGCAGGTAGACCAGCACCTCAGGCAGCTCGGCGCGAACGGCCTGCAGCAGCGGCATGGTAATAGAGGACGCGGCAGTTCCCGGCGCCAGGCCGATAGAAACGTGTCCGCTCAGGGTCTGGCCCACGTTATTCACCGCCAGCTGCGCCTGTTCACACTGGCGAAGGATGGTGCGCGCATGGGTATACAGGATCTTGCCTGCTTCCGTTGGCGTGACGCCGCGTTTGGTGCGGATCAACAGCTGCTGATCCATCTCGCCTTCCAGAGTAGCCACCTGCTGGCTCAGCGCAGGCTGCGCGATATGCAGCACTTCTGCCGCTTGAGTCAGGCTGCCGATATCGACGATTTTTACGAAGTATTTCAGTCGTCTTAAGTTCATTTTGCCCCCTGTTCGAAATGCTGTGCCGGAACCGGCTGTCGTTGTTGAACAGGTTTTGCAATATGAATGCCACTTTTACCAGGCGGTCTAAATTGTTCGCTAAGCGCCTGAAAATAAGGAAACCTAATTACAGAGGGGGGTTTTATTACCGAAACAGCAGTTTATGATCTGCCCCATTAGGGGTATACCCGCACCATGACGGTGCATTCCGCTGTCAAAAACATCACTTTGCCGATTTTGTCAGCAAACGATCAAAAGGCGTTGATCCACCCTTTGACAAGGCGAACGCAGGTCGATAATATGCGCCCCGTTCACACGATTCCTCTGTAGTTCAGTCGGTAGAACGGCGGACTGTTAATCCGTATGTCACTGGTTCGAGTCCAGTCAGAGGAGCCAAATTTGAAAAGCCTGCTTTTAAAGCAGGCTTTTTGCTTTTCTGCATCTCGAAAAATTGTCGGGTGGCGGCTTCGCCTTACCCGACCTACGGGGCTCGTGTGTGCCCCCTCTCCCGTGGGAGAGGGTTGGGGTGAGGGAACCAGTCCGCACTATGCCTCTACATGCCAAGCTTCACCGGCATCCCCGACCGCCGTTCCAGCTCAGCGCCCGCGCCCTCGTTTATCAGCTGCGTTCGCTGCGCGGCTGAAATAGGCAGCGGCACTTTCCGGGTTGACTCAAACTCCGCGCGGTTACGTGATAATGGCTCGTGAACTTCCACCCAGCGGCTGCCGTCCGGCTCGGTGGTGACTTTAACCGGCCTGTCGATAAGCTGCACGCGGGTGCCTACGGGAACGTTATCGAAAAGATACTTGATGTCGTTATTACGCAGACGAATACAGCCCTGACTTACCCGCAGCCCGATGCCGAAATTCGAGTTTGTGCCGTGAATGGCATACAGCCTGCCGATATAAATGGCATACAGCCCCATCGGGTTATCCGGCCCGGCGGGTACGAATGCCGGAAGCGTTTTCCCTTCTGCCGCATAGGCACGGCGCGTGTTCGGCGTCGGAGACCAGGTTGGCCCCTCCTGCTTACGCTCAACGGCCGTCACCCAGTTACGCGGGGTTTCGCGTCCGGCCTGACCTATGCCGATGGGCAGAACTTCAACGGTATTACCGCCAGGCGGATAATAGTAGAGACGCATTTCCGCAGCATTCACGATAATGCCCTCGCGGACGGTGTCGGGCAAAATCAGCTGCTGAGGGATCACCAGCCGGGTGCCGGATTTAGGCAAAAAAGGATCTACGCCCGGGTTCGCTTCCAGCAGATTGCTCAGCCCCTGCCCGTACTGCGCGGCAAAGGCTTCCAGAGGCAGCGTGTTACCTTCAGGAACGGTGATGATAATCGGGGTTCCCACCAGACGACTGCCTTCCGGCGGAAGCGTATAGGTTACGGCAAACGCACCGGGTACAGCGGCACACAGCGTAAGGACGAACCAGGTAAGTCGAATCATAGTTTTCTGCGCTCAAAAAAGAGAAAGCCCGGACTCAGGCAGGCTTTCTCAGTTTACGCTATTACGCTTCGGTTTTGCGCCACCTGCGCGTCAGCACTTTCTCCGCCTCGACAATAAGGAACATCACAAAACCAATCAGGAAGGTGATGACCCAGTAGCGGAACGGCAGCGCTTCGGTGCCAAACAGCATCTGCATGAACGGTGCGTAAATGATAAGAAGCTGTAGCGCCAGCAGTACGCCGCTCACGATCCAAATCCCTTTATTCGCCAGCAGGCCTTTGCTCAGCGAGAAGCCGTCATTCACGCGGCAGTTAAGCATGTAGAACCACTGCGCGGTCACCAGGGTTTGCAGCAGCACGGTGCGGATAAATTCCGCCGAATAGCCGCGCGGCTGTAGCCAGGCTTCCAGCACGAAGGCGCTAATGGCAATCATCAGACCGACAAACACCACGCGCCAGATGGCATAGCCGTCCATCACATGGAGATTAGCCTTGCGCGGTGGCCGGTTCATGATGTCTTTCTCACCCGCTTCAAACGCCAGGCCAAACGACAGCGTTGCTGACGTGGCCATGTTCATCCACAGGATCAGGACCGGCGTCAGCGGGATCAGGTTCCCCGCCAGCAGCGCGATGATGATCAGCAGAGCCTGCGCGATGTTGCTGGGGATAACGAACAGAATGGTCTTTTTCAGGTTGTCGTAAACCCGGCGTCCCTCGTGCACCGCGCTGGCAATGGTGGCAAAGTTGTCGTCCGTTAACACCATGTCGGCGGCTTCCTTGGTTACTTCGGTTCCCTTGATTCCCATGGCGATACCCACATCCGCCCGCTTGAGCGCCGGGGCATCATTTACGCCATCCCCGGTCATGCCCACGACTTCCTGCTTACTTTGCAGGGCCTGCACAAGGCGGAATTTATCCTCCGGGCTGGTTCGGGCGAAAATATCGTACTGCTGCGCGGCGTCACTCAGCTGAGGATCGTCCATCGCTTCCAGCTCACGTCCGGTGATAGCGCTTGCGGCGTTACCAATCCCCAACATTTGCCCAATGCTCATGGCCGTTTGCGGGTGGTCGCCGGTGATCATTTTCACGCGGATCCCGGCCTGCAGACAGTCGGCAATGGCGGTAATGGCCTCCGGACGCGGCGGATCCATCATTCCAGCAATACCCAGCAGGATCACGCCATCATGCAGGTCCGGGTGATCCAGCTCGCGTTGCCCCTCGCGGGCAGGTTTCCAGGCCGCGGCCACCATGCGCAGACCTTCCCGGGCATATTCTTCAATCTTCCCTTCCCAGTAAGGCTGATCGAACGGCTGCAGCCCGTCATTCGTCTGCTGGTACTGGCAGAGGCGGAACAGGACGTCCGGCGCGCCGGTGATTAAAATCACCTCTTCATCACCCAGCCGGTACAGGGTGGACATGTATTTATACTGTGAATCAAACGGGATTTTGCTGCGCATTTCGGTATCGAGCGGTGGGAGCGGGATTTTCGCCGCCAGCACCTTCAGCGCGCCCTCGGTTGGGCCCCCGGTGATTTTCCACAGCCCCTGCTCGTCTTTGATCAGCTGGCTGTCATTACAAAGGTCAATGGTGCGCAGGTAGCGTTCCAGCAGGGAACCCTGCGTCACGCTGACGGGCGTTGGGTCATCTACGGGGTGAATATTCCCCACCGGTTCGTAGCTGTCGCCCTCCACGCGATAGGTCGTGTCAGCGGTAATCACCGCTTTGACCGTCATTTCATTCATCGTCAGGGTGCCGGTTTTATCCGAACAGATGACCGTCATCGCCCCCAGCGTTTCAACCGTAGGCAGCTTGCGAATGATGGCCTTGCGGCGCGCCATGGCCTGTACGCCAAGCGAAAGGATGATGGAGATGATGGCCGGCAGGCCTTCCGGCACGGCGGCAACGGCGAGGCTGATAAGCGACAGCACCAGTTCAGAAACCGGCATATCCCGGAACAAGAGGCTAAAGACAAACAGCGCCACCATCATCACCAGGATAGTGATGAAGATGGTCTTACCGAGCTTGTCCATCTGCACCATCAGCGGCGTGCGGTGCTTTTCAATGTCGGACATCATCTGATTGATGTGGCCCAGCTCGGTCTCACCCCCGGTTGCTACCACCACGCCTTTACCGCCGCCGGAGCTGACGGTGGTGCCCGAGTAGAGCAGATTATACCGGTCACCTAAGGGCAGTTCCCCGCTTAACGCATCGCTGTTTTTCTCAACAACGGTGGATTCGCCGGTCAGGATGGCCTCCTCCACGCGAAGGTTATGCGCTTCAATCACGCGCAGGTCCGCAGGGATACGATCTCCGGCGCGGATCACCACGATATCTCCCGGGACCAGCGCCGTGGTGGGGATCGTTTCATGATTCCCCTGTCGTACCACTACGGCTTCGCTGGAGAGCATATTGCGAATGCTCTGCAACGATTTTTCAGCATTGCTCTCCTGGATATGGCCAATCAGCGCGTTAATGATGGCAACCCCAAGGATCACAAACATGTCTACCCAGTGGCCCATAAAGAGCTTAAGCAACGCGGCCACCAGCAGAACGTAAATCAATACGTCGTTAAAATGCGCCAGGAAGCGCAGCCAGGCGGGTTTGCCCTTTTTTTGCGGCAACGCATTCTCACCATGCTGCTGAAGTCGGGCTGATGCCTCAGTGCCGCTAAGTCCTTCCAGAGTGGAGTGGATATTCGACAGGGTTTCGTCAACGGTTTGTTGATAATACGGACGTTCAGGTTTTCCTGTTTTCATCGTTCCTTCCTCAGGTTCTATTCAGAAATCACCTTGCTTTCATGTAATTAACGAATAACGAAAACAGGAACATGGGCGTAACGGACAATACTTGCCGCCTCCGAACCTAACAAATGGGTTTGAATATTTGGATTTCGCGAGCCGACAATAATCGCGCCGACGGTAAGTTCATCCGCCAGCTTAATAACCTCATCACGAACATTTCCGCTACGAACATGGAGATGAACACGATCTTCCGGCAGATTCAATTTTTTGACCAGGTCAGACAGCTTTTCTTTCGAATTATTAATCATATATTCATCCATCTTGCGCGCATCTGAAATAAAACCGCGCGTCAGTTCGGCTGAAAATTTGGGCATGACGTGCAGTAAATGAATGTCACCCGATGCGCTTTGCGCCAGAAACTGTGCATGCTGCAACGCTTTATCCGCCAGGCTTGTCTCGTAGACATCCACCGGAACGAGAATGTTTTTATACATATCGAGCATCCTTTTTATAACCAACACGAGAGTGAATGAAGCAAAAAACGCATTAAATGCAGGGGGTTGCCCTTAATGCCAGTTACGGTAAAAAGAGATGGATGATATTAAACGTAGCACAGGAATATCAGGTTTAGCGCTTGCCCACTGATAATGGTTATTTAACATTTATCTTTTCGCAGACTATGCTCATAGTCAGCCACCGCTTCCGGCTCATGGAGGAATTTATGTATGGTTTAAGCCTGATCCGCCTGGGTATGTTTATCGCGCTTGCTATTATCGCCAGCACGGCGATTGGTTTATTTACCTATATGGTCGTCACTGTTCTGGCTGAATAGTGTCACCCCTGTCCAGGTTATGGAATAAATAAAACAGTTATTTATTAGGGGAATACAGTGAACCGCTACCTCTCTCTTTTACCGTTCGTTTTGTTAACGCTCACGGCGTGCGACCCGAAACCCAAGCAAGCATCCCCCCTGCCCAGGATGGTAAAAGTGGCGGAGGTGACGGCTCCCGGTCACGCCCAGCAGCGCGTTTTCCCCGCCCGCATTGAATCGGGCGATGCCACAGACCTTTCCTTCAAGCGCGCAGGCCAAATTGAAGCGCTCGATGTTCGTCAGGGCGCAGCCATCAAACAGGGGCAACAGCTTGCCAGACTGAACGCCAGTGAAGCCCAGCAGCGGGTTAACGACAGACAAACGGCGGCGACGCTGGCCCAGAGGCAATTCGATCGCTTCCAGACGCTGGCGGGCCGCCAGGCGATTTCGAAAGCAGAAATGGACGTGCAGCGCGCGAACCGCGATTCGGCGAATGCGGCGCTACAAATTGCTCGGGAAGAGCTGAATCAGATGACGCTCGTCGCCCCCTTCAGCGGGACGGTGGCCAGCGTACATGTCCGAAACCATCAGGTGGTGTCCCCCGGTCAGCCCATTGCCACGTTAACCCGCACCGACCTGCTGGACGTGGTGTTCAGTATCCCTGAAAACCTCTTTAAGGCCTTTGATATCCGCAACGCGCAGTATCGCCCCGTGGTGAAAATTAACGCCATGCCGGATCGGGAATTTACCGCCGTCTACAAAGAGCACTCGGGCAGCAGCGACAGTAATACCCTGACCTGGCAGGTGATACTGACCATGCCGCGCCCGGATGATTTTCCCGCCGTCGGTGGCGTAAGCGGTACGGTGACCATCAATTTAACCAACCTTCCGGCGGGCGCGGACGCTCAGGCGCTGGTCGTACCGGTTGAGGCAGTCTTTAACCCGAACAACAGCCCGCGCAACGAGCCGCACGTCTGGGTCGTAACGGGCGAAGGCGACGCGCTCCATCTCGAAGACCGCAAGGTCAGCGTGGGGCAAGTGAGCACCGAAGGGGTGGTGATTACCAGCGGGCTTAAGGCAGGCGAACGCGTGGTGGCCGCGGGCGTTGGGGAGCTCCATGCTAACCAGCCGGTACGTATCTGGACGCGTGAACGGGGACTGTAATGGATATCTCTCGTCAATTTATCAATAACCCTGTTCGCGTCTGGCTAACGATCCTGCTGCTGGGCATCGGGGGTATTTTCGCCCTGTTGAATATCGGCAGGCTGGAAGATCCCGCCTTTACCATCAAAACCGCAGTGGTGGTCACCCACTACCCCGGCGCATCCGCTCAGCAGGTTGAAGAGGAGGTGACGCTTCCGCTGGAGAATGCCCTTCAGCAGCTGCCTTATCTGGACAACGTGAGCTCCATCTCTTCAAACGGTCTGTCGCAAATCACCGTTAACATCGCTTCACGCTATCACTCGAACGAGCTGCCGCAGATTTGGGATGAACTGCGCCGCCGCGTGGGCGATGCCTCGCGTCAGTTCCCGCCCGGCGTCGTCACGCCCTTTGTGAATGACGATTTCGGCGACGTGTTCGGCTTCTTCTTCGCCATTTCCGGAGATGAATTCAGTAATCCTGAACTGGTGAGATATGCGGAGCAGCTGCGCCGGGAGTTAATTCTGATACCCGGCGTCGCGAAGGTCGCCATCGGCGGGGCGATTAGCCAACAGGTCAATATCGATATCTCCCTAACCAAAATGGCCGCGCGCGGCATTACGCTGAACCAGCTTTCCGCCCTGCTCAGCAGACTTAACGTCGTTTCCAGCGCAGGAGAAATCACCTCCGGCACCGAATCCATTCGCCTGCACCCGACCGGTGAGTTCGAGAATCTTGATGAACTGGCGGATATCATCATCACGCCTTCCGGCACCGGGGCGGCGACGCGTCTGCGGGATATCGCCACGCTGTCGCGCGGGCTGAACGAATCGCCGGCCAGTATCTACCATGCCAACGGTAAAAAAGCCGTCACCATGGGCGTCTCGTTTATTCCCGGCGTGAACGTTATCGACGTGGGCCACGCGCTGGAGGCGAAGCTAAGCCAGATGTCGGCGGAAAAACCGGCAGGCATACAGATAGATCTGTTTTACGATCAGGCAGCCGAAGTGGGCCACTCCGTTAACGGTTTTATTATTAACTTCCTGATGGCGCTGGCGATTGTCATCGGCGTGCTGCTGATCTTTATGGGCGTACGCAGCGGGATCATCATTGCGGTTTCTCTCGCCCTTAACGTGCTGGGCACGCTGCTGATTATGTATCTGTGTGGCATTGAGCTACAGCGCATCTCGCTCGGGGCGCTGATTATCGCCCTCAGCATGCTGGTGGATAACGCCATCGTGATTGTCGAAGGGGTGTTGATTGCCCGACAGCAGGGCTCGCCTCTGCTGACCGCCGTGAACTACATCATCCGCCGCTCCGCCCTGCCGCTGCTGGGGGCGACGGTGATTGCCATCCTGGCGTTTGCCCCTATCGGGCTGTCGCAGGATTCCACCGGGGAATATTGTAAATCCCTGTTCCAGGTGCTGCTGATTTCCCTGATGCTGAGCTGGTTCTCTGCGCTCACCCTCACCCCGGTGCTGATTAAGTGGTGGTTGTTTAAAAACGACAGCGCGCCCGATAAAACCGACGAGTCAGATCCTTACGACAAACGCCTCTACCGCGCCTACCAGCGCCTGCTTAACGCGCTGCTGCACCATAAGGCACCGACGCTCATTGTGATGGCTGCGCTGCTGGCAGCCTCTGTCTGGGGCTTCGGCGCCGTGCGGCAAAACTTTTTCCCGTCGTCTAATACGCCGATTTTCTTTGTCGACCTGTGGCTACCCTACGGCACCGATATCAAGTGGACTGAGAAAATGACCAGCGATATTGAAAAGACGATCAATGGCCAGCCGGGCGTGGAGACCACCGTCTCAACCATTGGTCAGGGAAGTATGCGCTTCATTCTGACCTACAGCGGACAGCGCCAGTACAGCAACTATGCGCAGATCATGGTGCGCATGGACGACCAGCGCAACATCTCCGCCCTGACGCGCCACGTGGACGAGTACATCGCGCGAAACTATCCGCAGGTCAACGCCAGCACCAAGCGCGTGATGTTTGGCCCCTCCGGCGACAGCGCCATTGAGGTGCGCATTAAAGGCCCCGACCCTGACAGGCTGCGCCTGATTGCCAGCCAGGTGGACGACATCCTCACCCGCGACCCGGCCACGGGCAGCGTCAGGAACGACTGGCAAAACCGCAGCAAGGTGATCCGCCCACAGTACGTTGCCGCCCTGGGCCGCGAGCTTGGCGTAGATAAGCAGGACGTTGATAACGCGCTGGAGATGAACTTCTCCGGCAGCCGGGCTGGGCTGTACCGGGAAGGCAGCGACCTGCTCCCGGTCGTGGTGCGCCCGCCTGAGAGCGAACGGCTGGACGCCAATCACCTGAACAACGTGCTGGTGTGGAGCCAGACGCGGCAGCAGTATATCCCGCTGAGTAACGTCGTCAGCCGCTTCTCACTGGAGTGGGAAGATCCGCTCATCCTTCGACGCGACCGCTCGAGGGTGCTGACGGTGCAGACGGACCCGGACCCGCTGAGCCAGCAAACCTCCGGGGACATTCTCGCCCGCGTGAAGCCGCAGATTGATGCCCTTAGCCTGCCACACGGCTACAGCATCGAGTGGGGGGGCGACGCGGAAAACTCCAGCGAAGCGCAGCAGGGGCTATTCACTACGCTACCTCTCGGGTATCTGGTGATGTTTGTTATCACCGTACTGATGTTCAGCTCGGTAAAAAATGCCGTCGCCATCTGGCTGACCGTGCCGCTGGCGTTGATTGGCGTCACGCCTGGATTCTTGATTACCGGTATCCCGTTCGGCTTTATGGCGCTGATTGGCCTGCTGAGCCTGAGCGGCATGCTCATCCGTAACGGCATCGTGCTGGTGGAAGAGATCGAACAGCAGAAAACGCAAAAGGACCAGCACGAGGCGATCGTGTACGCCGCCACCTCGCGCCTGCGCCCTATCCTGCTCACCGCTTTCACGACCGTACTGGGCCTGGCTCCGCTGCTGCTGGACGTTTTCTTCCAGAGCATGGCCGTTGTCATTATGTTTGGACTGGGATTTGCTACAATCCTGACGCTGCTGGTACTCCCCGTGATTTATGCGTGTTTCCATCGTAAGGACGAAGCCAAACAACAATGAATGCGACAGGGCTGAACATTATCAAAACGCAGGGCTGTATGACGGCGGTCACCTTCTTCACCATCTATAATACCTGGGATCTTTATGATTATGACTATCACTGGATCCTGGGGTTTTTAACCTTTATCTCGACGATTGCCACGCCGCTGTTTTTTGTGGTTGCGGGCTATCTCGACGGACAATCCCGGCACGGCACCCGCTGGCAGTTGGGTAAAATTAAAAGCCTGGTGATTGTTTTTCTGTTCTGGATAACGATCTACTACCTGTGGGAGCCCTATCAGCGCGGGTATTTAATCCAGCCCTGGTTCGTGTTTGCGTTTGTGGTGATTTACACCTTCCACCCGGCGGTGGAGTGGCTCAGCCAGCGGCGAGCGCTGTTCTGCGGCGCGATTGCCGCCCTACTGCTCTTTTCCTACGGATACGATCTGCTATCGGCGCTCTATCCTGAGGCGCACGCCCTTTCTCTTTCACCACAGTATCGGCTGTGGACGTGGCTGCTGTTTTATCTGACGGGGCAACTCTTCTGCGACCCGAAAGTCGCCGAGTGGATTAGCCGCAAAAATGTGGTCAGGGCGGCGGTTGTCGCCATCCCGTTTATCTACCTCTTCACCTGGTTTTACGAGCGCCACTTCTTCTTCGCGCTGTTCAAGGCGGACAGAAACGCCTTTATTCTCACCGGCTCTCAAATTTACATTTTGATCATCGCGCTGGTGATTGCGGCAAACGGCGTGCGCTTTCGCCGCAATGCTGAATTTAAAGAGTCCATTCTGGCCGCTATCAGCAAAACGATGACCGGCGTGTACATTGTGCATTACTCGGTGTTTCATCTCCTGACGGCGCTGATACCGGTGACCTCTCTCGGTATGAAGCTGGCGCTGATTGTGCTCACTTTCATTACCTCTGTTCTCTTCTCCATGCTGATATTGTCTAACGCCGTGGCAAAAAAGGTGATCACCCTTTAAAAGCCTAAGCGCAGCCAGGCAAAGAGCACGTTACCGTTGTTATAAGTCCCGGGAATGTAGGTGAACTGGACGGTAACGCGCTTATACCCGGCCGAAAAAAGTGGGAAGATGAACGGTAGCGGGACATAGTTTGCAAAATCATCTCGCGCCGTGATGCCCGCCGCGGCACCGAGCCCGAGGCGGAAATCTTTGGCATTATCCAGATACCAGCCCTTCTCCCAGCCATAGCCCATCGCGGGCTGCCATTCGTTGTGCGAGTCCTTGAACATCATCGCGAACAGCGCGCTCCAGTTGCCCTCTTCGTTATAGCGGGAAACGCCCAGCCCGCCGCCCCACGGCATTTCATTGTAATTGTCCGTTTTTTCCTTGTCGTACATAAAGCGGGCGTGCCAGCTCAGGAACGGCAGGTACAGATCGTAACGTTGAGGCTCTTCCCAGGTCCGGGAGATATCATCCGTCAGCGCATTCCACCAGCCGCTGATACGCTGTTCACCATAGACGTTGGGCTCCGCATGAAGCGGTGCGACGAATAAAAACAGGACCATCAAGAATGCCAAAAAGGTGCGTTGCATCGTTATTCCCTCAGCTTAACTCGCGCAGCAGTCACTATTACTGTAAACCATTCAGCACTTAACGGAGCCGGGAAGACATAATTATACGGCGCAGGTGTAGATGAAATTTATTTATTCAGCGCCTTCCGGAAAGATAAAAACGTTTTCTCAGGCGTTTTGTCGCGGTAGTCTCATAGGTTCCGTTTATATGGCGGCTGCTTTGTGAGTGACCTTTTCTTATACCAATAATTAAAAATCAGTACGGACAGGACAACTATGGACTCCACCCTCATCTCCGATCGTCCCAACGAGGAGACACCTTCGCTCAATCGTGCCCGCCGCGCAGCCTTAGGCAGCTTCGCGGGTGCCGTCGTCGACTGGTATGATTTTCTGCTTTACGGCATCACTGCCGCCCTGGTGTTTAACCGCGAGTTTTTTCCTCAGGTCAGCCCCGCGATGGGCACGCTCGCCGCGTTTGCCACCTTCGGCGTCGGCTTTCTGTTTCGCCCGCTGGGCGGTGTGATCTTCGGCCACTTCGGCGACCGCCTGGGCCGCAAGCGCATGCTGATGCTCACCGTCTGGATGATGGGGATCGCCACCGCGCTTATCGGTATTCTCCCCTCGTTTGCCTCTATCGGCTGGTGGGCACCGGTACTGCTGGTCACCCTACGCGCCATCCAGGGCTTCGCCGTAGGCGGCGAATGGGGCGGTGCGGCGCTGCTGTCCGTTGAGAGCGCGCCGAAGCACAGAAAAGCGTTTTACAGCAGCGGCGTACAGGTCGGGTACGGCGTAGGCCTTCTGCTTTCCACCGGGCTGGTATCGCTAATCAGCCAGCTTACTACTGACGAGCAGTTCCTGAGCTGGGGCTGGCGCATTCCGTTCATCTTCAGCATCGTGCTGGTCATCGCCGCGCTGTGGATCCGCAACGGGATGGAAGAGTCCGCGGAATTCGAACAGCAGCAGCGGGAAAAACCGCTCGCCAAAAAGCGTCTGCCTGTGATGGAAGCGCTGGTTCAGCACCCTGGCGCTTTTCTGAAAATTATCGCCCTGCGCCTGTGCGAGCTGCTGACGATGTATATCGCCACCGCGTTTGCCCTGAACTACTCGACGCAGAATCTCGGTCTGCCGCGCGAGCTGTTCCTGAATATTGGCCTGCTGGTCGGCGGGATCAGCTGCCTGACAATCCCCTGCTTCGCGTGGCTGGCGGACAGGTTTGGCCGCCGTCGCGTTTACATCACCGGGGCGCTGATTGGCACCCTCAGCGCCTGGCCATTCTTTATGGCGCTGGAGGCGCAGTCGATCTTCTGGATTGTCTTCTTCGCCATCATGCTCGCCAACATCGCTCACGACATGGTGGTGTGCGTGCAGCAGCCGATGTTCACCGAGCTGTTTGGCGCAAGCTACCGCTACAGCGGCGCGGGCGTGGGCTACCAGGTCGCAAGCGTGGTCGGTGGCGGATTTACGCCGTTTATTGCCGCCGCGCTGGTGACCTTCTCCGGCGGCAACTGGCACAGCGTGGCGATTTATCTGCTCGCCGGCTGCCTGCTGTCGGCGGCAACGGCGCTGCTGATGAAAGAGACGAGCCACGGCTGATCTCCCTTTTGTTTCACAGGCGTGTGACATACTATCGGGTAGAGTCGCACACCTGTGGAACAAGGAGACAGAGATGAATAATAAGGGCTCCAGCCTGACCCCGGCTCAGGCGCTGGAAAAACTCGACGCGCTGTATGAACAGTCCGTCAACGCGCTGCGCAGCGCCATCAGCGAATATATCGAAACAGGGAAACTTCCCGACCAAAAGGCCAGAACCGAGGGCCTTTTTGTTTATCCATCGCTCTCTGTGACCTGGGACGGCAGCGCCAGCAGTAATCCCAAAACCCGCGCCTACGCGCGTTTTACCCACTCCGGCTGCTACAGCACCACCGTCACCCGCCCTGCGCTGTTCCGCCCGTATCTTGAAGAACAACTCACGCTGCTGTACCAGGATTACGGCGCGCACATTGCCGTTGAGCCCTCCCAGCATGAGATCCCGTATCCCTACGTGATTGACGGTTCGGCGTTAACCCTTGACCGCTCCATGAGCGCGGGGCTGACCCGCCACTTCCCGACCACCGAGCTTTCCCAGATTGGCGATGAGACGGCCGACGGGATTTATCATCCGGCAGAATTTTCTCCCCTGTCGCATTTTGATGCCCGCCGGGTCGATTTCTCCCTGGCGCGCCTGCGCCACTACACCGGTACGCCAGTCGAACATTTCCAGCCGTTCGTGCTCTTTACCAACTACACCCGTTACGTCGATGAGTTTGTCCGCTGGGGCTGCAGCCAGATCCTCGACCCGGAAAGCCCGTATATCGCGCTGTCCTGCGCGGGCGGGATCTGGATCACCGCTGAAACCGAAGCGCCCGAGCAGGCCATTTCCGACCTGGCGTGGAAAAAGCACCAGATGCCCGCCTGGCACCTGATCACCGCCGACGGTCAGGGCATCACCCTGATCAACATCGGCGTTGGCCCGTCAAATGCCAAGACCATCTGCGACCATCTGGCGGTACTGCGCCCGGACGTATGGCTGATGATTGGCCACTGCGGCGGCCTGCGCGAAAGCCAGCTGATTGGCGACTACGTGCTGGCTCACGCCTATCTGCGCGATGACCACGTGCTTGATGCGGTGCTGCCGCCGGATATCCCAATCCCGAGCATCGCCGAAGTACAGCGCGCGCTGTATGACGCTACCAAAGAGGTCAGCGGCATGCCGGGCGAAGAGGTTAAACAGCGCCTGCGCACCGGTACGGTCGTCACAACGGATGACCGCAACTGGGAGCTGCGCTACTCCGCCTCCGCGCTGCGGTTCAACCTGAGCCGCGCGGTGGCGATCGATATGGAGAGCGCCACCATCGCCGCGCAGGGGTATCGCTTCCGCGTCCCTTACGGCACGCTGCTGTGCGTCTCCGATAAGCCGCTGCACGGCGAAATTAAGCTGCCGGGCCAGGCCAACCGTTTCTATGAAGGAGCTATCTCAGAGCATCTGCAGATTGGTATTCGTGCGATTGATTTACTTCGCGCGGAGGGCGACAAGCTGCATTCGCGCAAGCTGCGCACCTTCAACGAGCCGCCGTTCCGCTAATAACGATAAGGAAAAACAATGTCCAGCACATCACCGCTCTCTGCCCTGCGCCACTGGCTTGAGGCCAGCCATCTCGACGGGATGATCGTCCCGCGAGCGGATGCCTGGCAGAGCGAATACTGCGCGCCTTACGACGAAAAGCTGGCCTGGCTGACGGGCTTTGACGGCTCGGCCGGCGTGGCGCTGGTGCTGAAAAACAAAGCGCTGCTGTTCGTCGACGGGCGCTATCAGGTTCAGGCACGCGTTCAGGTCAATACGGATGAGGTTGAGATCCACCACCTTCACAACGAGCCGCTGGCAGAATGGCTGGCAGAAAACGTTGAGGCAGGAACGCGCGTCGGTTTTGACGCGCTGCTGATGACCAATTCAGAGTTTGAGCAGCTGTCAGCCACGCCGTGCGAGCTGGTGCCTCTGAAGGCCTCGCCGTTTGACACGCTATGGACCGATCGCCCTGCCGCACCGGCGGGGCTTATCCGTGAAATGCCGGTTGAACACAGCGGTGAACGCAGCGCGGACAAACGTCAGCGCGTCGCCGCCGTGCTGGCAGAACACAATGCTGATTTCCTCGCCGTGACGCTGCCGGATAACATCGCCTGGCTGCTAAACGTGCGTGGATCAGATATCCCCTTTAGCCCGGTTCCTCTTTCCTTCGCGCTGCTCAGCCGTGATGGTAGCGTTGAGTGGTTTGTTAACGACAATAAGCTCAGCGCACTGCCTGACGGTGTGCGCAGTGCGTTCGCCGTTGCCCCGCAGGATACCTTTATTGAACGCTGCCAGCAGGTTGCTGAAGGCAAACGGGTGATGATTGATGCCGATTCCGCGCCGGTGGCCCTGCGCTTCGCCGTTGAGCCACGGGGAGAAATTGTCTGGCGGACTGACCCCATCACCCTGATGAAAGCGACTAAAAATCCGGTCGAGCTGGCAGGCTATCGCGAGTGCCATCACCAGGACGGGGCCGCGTGGGTCAACTTCCTCGCCTGGCTGAGCCGTGAAGTGCCGCGGCGCGAGGCGGCAGGAAAACCGCTCACCGAGCTGGACGCGCAGGCGCAGCAGCTTGCGTTTCGTCAACAGCAGCCCGGGTTCATCGAGCAGAGTTTTGCAACCATCTCCGCCTCTTCGAGCAATGCGGCGATGTGCCACTATCACTCGAGCGAGGCCAGCAATCAGCCCATCGGCCATGACCATTTTTACCTGAACGATTCCGGCGGCCAGTATGTTAACGGCACCACCGACGCCACGCGTACGCTGGCGTGGGGGAAAGTCGATCCGCAGCAGCGCCTGCACTACACCGCCGTGCTGAGAGGCTTTCTGTCGCTCATTACCCTGCAGTTCCCTTCCGGGACTCAGGGGCATCAGCTGGATGCGTTTGCGCGTCGCCCGCTGTGGGAGATGGGGCTGGATTACGATCACGGTACGGGACACGGCGTGGGGCACCAGCTGCTGATCCACGAGAACCCGCATCGCATCGCCAAAAAGGTCAATCCGTGGCCGCTGGTGGCGGGCAATATCATGACTATCGAGCCGGGCTACTATCTGGGCGACAGCCACGGTATTCGTATTGAAAACCAGGTTGAGATTGTGGAGAGCCGTCCGGGGTTCTGCAAATTTGCCTCGCTGACGCTGATCCCGATCGACTTAAGTCAGGTTGAGCTGCATCTGCTGAGCGAGCAGGAAAAGCAGTGGCTGGATGCGTATCACCGGCAGGTACGCGAGGTGCTTTCACCTCTGGTGAATAGCGATGCGCGTCCGTGGCTGGTGGAAGCGACAGCGCCGATTGGTGTGTAATTTCGTGCGGTCTGGTGCCCTCACCCCAACCCTCTCCCACGGGAGAGGGTGCACACACTAAAAACGGCAACAAGGTTGCCGTTTTGCATTTACCTTGCGCAGAAAAGCAAAAAGCCTGCTTTAAAAGCAGGCTTTTTAAATTTGGCTCCTCTGACTGGACTCGAACCAGTGACATACGGATTAACAGTCCGCCGTTCTACCGACTGAACTACAGAGGAATCGTGTGAACGGGGCGCATATTATCGATGCTCCCCCATGATGTCAAAGGCAGAATGCACATTTCCGATCGTTTGCCGAATTATTCTCCACTTCGCGCAATTGTCAGGCATTTTTTCGCGGATATTTCCACAGCCAGCGCCCGCTGACCATCCGCCAGTAGAACAGCGCGCCCCGCACGGCCCAGTCGAGGAACATCCCCAGCCAGACGCCGACCACCCCCCATCCGAGCATCACCCCGAGTGTATACCCCGCGACAACGCGACATCCCCACATGCCGAGCATCGATACCCACATCGCAAAGCGGGCATCGCGCGCTCCTTTCAGCCCGGCGGGCAATACCCATGAGGCCGCCCAGATGGGCATAAAGGCCGCGTTGAGCCAGATGAGGATCTTAACAACCTCTTTAACGTCGTCTTCGTGGGTATAGAACGAGGCCATCAGCCCGGCAAACGGCGCGGTTCCCCAGGCGATCAGCGTCAGCCCAATGGTCGACAGCCAGAACACGTGCCGCAGCTGCCGCTCCGCCTGGCCTATCTGCCCTTTCCCGAGCCGCTTACCCGTAATAATGGTCGATGCCGAACCCAGCGCGTTACCCGGCAGGTTAATCAGCGAGGCAATAGAGAAGGCTATAAAGTTACCGGCGATAACGTCGGTGCCCATCCCGGCGACAAACATCTGCGTGAGCAGCTTCCCGCCGTTGAATAACACCGATTCAATGCTGGCGGGAATGCCGATCCCCATCACTTCCCAGATAATGGCGAAATTAAAGGAGCGGAAATAGCTTTTTAGCGTCAGACGCAGGGAGGGGGTAATCCCCGCCATCAGTACCCCGATGATGGCTGCCGCACCGATATAGCGTGAAATGGTTAATCCCAGTCCGGCACCGACGAACCCCAGCCCCTCCCACGAGAACACGCCATAGATCAGCACGCTGCTGATAATGATATTCAGGATATTCATCCCGCCGTTGATCAGCAGCGGAATTTTGGTGTTGCCCGCCCCGCGCAGCGCGCCGCTGCCAATCAGCGCAATGGCCGCCGCCGGATAGCTTAAGACGGTCATTTCCAGATAGGTCAGCGCCAGGTCTTTAACCTCGTTCGTGGCCTCCCCGGCGACAAAATCGATAATCTCTTTACCGAAATAGTGGATCACCGCCGCCAGAACGATCGAAAAAATGGTCATGATCATCAGCGACTGGCGGGCCGCCTCGCGTGCACGTTTGGGATCAAGCTTGCCGAGGCTAAAGGCCACCACCACCGTCGTCCCGAGGTCTATGGCGGCAAAGAACGAGATCACCACCATGTTAAAGCTGTCCGCTAGCCCAACCCCAGCCATCGCCTCTTTTCCCAGCCAGCTCACCAGGAAGGTGCTCAAAACCCCCATCAGCAGAACGCAGGTATTTTCCAGGAAGATAGGCACGGCAAGAGGGGTGATTTCACGCCAGAACAGGACACGATAGCTTTTACGTTTTGCATACCATGGCGTGCGAGTTATCGCCTGGCGTAAGGAGGCAGTGACGTTCAAAATGGACCTTAGCGAGAAAAGTTGAAACTCCATTTCAAATGATGGGGGACAAATGCTAATCCTGCAAAGTATTTTCCAGAAAAAGATGTGTGGATTTACAACAAACTGACGACAGAATCAGCAATCAGTCGATTTTCCCTAAGATCAGGTTTGACAAAACTTTTTTCGCCGCTAAGATAAGCCTCCACAACGATTCCTCTGTAGTTCAGTCGGTAGAACGGCGGACTGTTAATCCGTATGTCACTGGTTCGAGTCCAGTCAGAGGAGCCAAATTTAAAAAGCCTGCTTTTAAAGCAGGCTTTTTGCTTTGCGGATGAGGGAAAATGAACGCTCTGTTTGTCTACGGCACGCTGCGCCCGGGCCACTCTAATGCGCATATTCTTGAAAACATCGGCGGCGAATGGCTGGCCGGTTCCGTATCCGGCACGTTTTACGAACGCGGCTGGGGCGCCGCGGCGGACTTCCCGGGAATTGTGCTCCACCCTGACGCCCCCCGCGTCGAAGGCTATCTGTTTATCTCGGATAACCTTGCCGCAAACTGGCAAATGCTGGACGAATTTGAAGACGGCTACGATCGGGTTGAGGTCACGGTGACCACTCTTGAAGGCAAGCAGGTTCAGGCCTGGATTTATCAGCTACAGCCGCGTTCTGAATCATAAAAAAAGGCTCTCTGTCACCAGAGAGCCTTTTTCACTATTCGCTGCGATTACTCGCTTTTTGCTTCGCCGTTTTTGATTTCGCCCATCACTTTCAGCTTTTTAGAGATGTCACGACGCTCTTTGGACAGCTCAGCATTTTTGATGATGTAGTCATCAACGCGGTCTTCATAGTCGCTCTTCATGCTGGCGATGATGCCCTGAATAGCTTCAACGCTCATACCTGGCTTGATGTAGTCGCTCAGGTTGTCGAGCAGCAGAACACGTTTCTGGTTGTCACGGATCTTCTTCTCAACGTCCTGGATTTCACGCTGCAGCTTGTTTTTGCGGCGGAACAGGCGGACGAATTCCAGAACATCCTGGAACGAAGGCTTGGTAGTTTCCATTTTTACACCCCTGATAATGTGAGATTCGGATTCGTTAAGGCAACCGTTGTAACAATAACCTTACTGACAGCGGCTGCGAATGACAATGAGTATATCGTTTAAAGCTATCATAACCCCAATTGCTGCTGAATCGAAGCAGCAGGCGTCACATAAGCCTTTTATTTGCGCAGCGCCCGGCAAATAAGGTGCGATAACAGCTCAAGCTGCCGCGCCAGCTCCATGCTCAGCCAGACGTAGCCATGAATAGGCGTTTCCGCCACGTTATCGCTCTGGCGTTCATTGATTAACTGCTTCAGCTCCGCGACTATCTCATTCAGCCGCTCGCTGTTGGCCAGTATCGGCTGCGGGTTCCCTTCATAGAGCGCATGGGCAATGGTCAAGAGCGTTTGCTGCGTCATCTGCTGGGTCTCTTTCAGGGTTTGCGCGTTCAGCATTAACAGATGGCTGGGACGCGAGGCCCAGTGCGCGTTGATCTGCAGTTCAAGCATGCAGACCAGATTGCGGCTTACCGTCTGGATGGCTTCGAAAATCGATTTCTGAATATGGGTTTCTTTGCTGGCAGGCGTGATCAGGCCGCGCATTTTGACCACATCGTTGAGGATCGTTTGCAGATGCTTTTCCAGCCGGGGACGTTCGACCAGATTCGGGGAAAAACCGGCCTGATAGACGCGGTTAAAGGCGGTGACGTAGTTCGCCATCTGAATACGCCAGTGCAGAAAAGCCCGCTGCGGCCAGATACCGGTGAAGAGCATGGCCAGCAGTGACCCCAGGATGACATCCCCGCTTCGCCACAGCGCCGTGGTCATATCCCCGGCGGGCGCACCGACAACCACCGCGAGAGTAATCCCAATCAGCAAGGCCTGATACGGTCTTTTGCCCAACGCCAGCCAGCCGCACAGGAACATGGCGGCACCGCACCATGCCAGCATCACCGGAAACGAGATAAGCTCCAGCTTAAGGGCAATAAGCCCAAGGGCCGAGCCTAAAACCGTCCCGCCAATTCGCTCGAAGGCGCGCGGAACAACGTTCCCCCAAAACGAGATGGGCCCCATTACCACTACCAGGGTGATCAGCGGCCACGTCCCTTCCGGAACATCCAGCAAACGGACCAGCACAAACGTCAATACGAAAGCCAGCGCGATGCGACACCCGTGCACCACGCGGTAATGTTTGTACAACCGAATTTCAAAAGGGGTTAATGATTTGTCGGGACGCACACCCGCTCTCCAGCTACACGGCAAATCACAATTGTACTGTGTTTTCAGCCGGGCGGATCGCTCCCGGCTGAAAAACCCTTCATTTAGCAGGCTTAAGCCGTTTTATGCTCTACCGCGATATACATTTCGATATCCCAGTAGCCGTCTGCATTGCCGTCATTAAGATAGCGCTCGAAGCAGGGTTTGAGCGCCATCTGGTACTTATTGTCCTGCAGCAGGGAATTGAAGAACTGATACCACGGCGTGGCGAAGTCGTAGTTTTCCACGCGCGCCGTCGCCACGGCATAATCCCCGGCCGCGATTTCCGTCATCATGACGCCTTCGCTGTTTTCCGGGATGACGAAATCATCCGGTACCGTCACGGCCGTATCACAGCGTAGTTTTTCTGCCGGGACTTCATCCGGGTTATCGTAATAGACTGCCACCCACTCCAGCGGCTCAATGTGACGCCCGTCGACCCACATGACCAGCTGTTCAAAGCCCTGTTTTACCGTGTGTTCCCACGGGCCGACCAAATGAAAACCGGCAATCTTACGTTTCTGTTGCTGCGTAATGCTGTAGTCCATACTGCCTCCGCTCATCACTGTATATTTATACACTATAAAACGGGATTATGATTATCAGCAAACGAGGAGTGTTTATTATGTGAGCAGACTCGCAACCCTGCCAGTCTGCTCAGCAGCAGTTAAAGCGTGTGATGCAGATAATCGCTCAGACGAGAGAACAGGCCGCCTTTATCAACGGCTTCCAGCGTGACCAGCGGCCAGTGGGCTACCACCTTGTCGCGGTCATAGAGCTGAATCTCCCCGACCCGCTGATGCGCAGCAATCGGCGCTTCCAGTTCTTTTTTATCCAGCACGTACTTGGCTTTGATATTGGGAACCTCTGCTTTCGGCAAGGCCAGCCAGAAGTCCTGATCGGTGCCCAGTTTCACCTGCTCCTTATCGCCGTACCAGATACGCTCTGTCCCCACTTTTTTACCGCTATGCAGGATCTGCACCGTATCGAAGTTCTGCTGCCCCCAGTGCAGCAGTTTCCGGGCCTGGTCCTCACGCCCTTTCGGGCTATCCGCCCCCATCACCACCGCGATTAACCGGCGCTGGCCGTCTACGGCAGACGCAATCAGGTTAAAACCGGCCCCTGAGGTATGCCCCGTTTTCAACCCGTCCACGTTCATGGTCTTATCCCAGAGCAGGCCGTTACGGTTTTGCTGGGTGATTCCATTCCAGGTCAGGCTCTTTTCGCTGTACATATGGTAAAACTCAGGCTCGCCGTGAATGATGGCCCGGGAAAGTACGGCCAGGTCATAGGCCGAGCTGTGCTGGCCCGGCGCGTCCAGCCCGTGGACGGTTTCAAAGTGCGTATCGCGCAGGTTCAGCTTCTGCACGTAGTCGTTCATCATCTTCACAAACTGCGGCTGCCCGCCCGCCACGTGATCGGCCAGCGCCACGCAGGCGTCGTTGCCGGAATCGACGATCAGACCGCGGCTTAAATCACGCACCGAGACGCGATCGCCCTCTTTCAGAAACATCAGCGACGAGCCGTCAAAAACCGGGTTGCCTTTTGCCCAGGCATCACGTCCTACGGTGACGATGTCATCCGGGGTAATGCGGTGGCTATCAATGGCCCGATCCACTACATAGCCCGTCATCAGCTTTGTCAGGCTCGCCGGATTACGTTGTTGATGTTCGTTGCCCGCCGTTAAAATCTGACCAGTCGTGTAATCCATCAGCACCCAGGAGCCAGCCTGAATGGCCGGAGGCTGCGGCGAAAAATCCAGTGGTTCGGCCGCAAAAGCAGATGAGACACTCGAAGCGAGTAAAGAAACAGCAATAAACAGACGGCGTTTCAACGGTATATCCTCAGGTCATTAAAAATCGATGACCTTTTTACGGGAGTTCTGATGTCGTTACCTGGCTTAATTGCAAAAAAATGTGACAAAACGCAGATTTTTCTCTGAAGCTGGCGCGCAAATTTGCGTCACGGCGGTGCTTTTTATTCGGTCTGAACCGCACGATCGTTTACCATAGTGACGTCATTTTTTAACAGGATGGTATTACTGGTGTCTGACTCTGCCGCTCGCCCGACTTTTTTGTTCCACGATTACGAAACCTTTGGCACGCACCCGGCGCTGGACCGACCGGCGCAGTTTGCCGCCATCCGTACCGACGACGAATTCAACATCATTGGCGAGCCCGAGGTCTTTTACTGCAAGCCTGCGGATGACTATCTGCCGCAGCCCGGCGCGGTCATGGTCACCGGGATCACCCCTCAGGAAGCGCGGGAAAAAGGCGTTAACGAGGCAGAATTCGCCCGACGCATCCACGACTTGTTTACCGTCCCCAACACCTGCGTGGTCGGTTACAACAACATCCGCTTCGATGACGAAGTGACGCGCAACATCTTCTATCGTAACTTCTACGATCCCTATGCCTGGAGCTGGCAGAACCGCAATTCGCGCTGGGATTTGCTCGACATCATGCGCGCCTGCTACGCCCTGCGTCCTGAGGGCATTCACTGGCCGGAAAATGAGGAAGGGCTGACCAGCTTCCGGCTGGAACACCTGACGCGCGCCAACGGCATTGAGCACAGCAATGCCCACGACGCGATGGCGGACGTCTATGCCACCATTGCCATGGCGAAGCTGGTGAAAAGCGCGCAGCCACGACTGTTCGAGTATCTGCTCAGCCATCGCAGCAAGCAGAAGCTTATGACCCTTATCGACGTACCGCAGATGAAACCCCTGGTGCATATTTCCGGCATGTTTGGCGCATGGCGCGGCAATACCAGCTGGGTCGCGCCGCTGGCGTGGCATCCGGACAACCGTAATGCGGTCATCATGGTGGATTTGGCGGGCGATATTTCACCGCTGCTGGAGCTCGACAGCGATACCCTGCGTGAACGGCTGTACACGCCGAAGAATGAACTCGGCGATCTGCCTGCGGTGCCGGTCAAACTGGTGCATATCAATAAATGTCCGGTACTGGCGCAGGCGAATACGCTGCGCCCGGAAGATGCGGACAGACTGGGCATTAACCGTCAGCACTGCCTCGATAACCTGAAAGTGCTGCGCGAAAACCCGCAGGTGCGCGAGAAAGTGGTTGCTATCTTTGCCGAGGCGGAGCCGTTCGTGCCGTCTGAAAACGTGGATGCCCAGCTCTACAACGGCTTCTTCAGCGACGCCGACCGCGCGGCGATGAATATCGTTCTGCAAACCGAGCCGCGTAACTTACCGGCGCTGGATATTACTTTCGCCGATAAACGCATCGAAAAGCTGATGTTTAACTACCGCGCGCGTAACTTCCCCGGCACGCTGGACGAGGCAGAGCAGGATCGCTGGCTGCAGCATCGTCGCAATGTCTTTACCCAGGAGTTTCTTAACAGCTATGCCCAGGAGCTGGAAAAGCTTTATGGCCAGTATGAAGGAAATGCTGAGAAACAGGCGCTGTTGAAATCCCTGTTCCAGTACGCTCAAGAGATTGTCTGAGCGAGAGGTATAAAAAAAGCCGGAGGCGATGTCTCCGGCTTTTTTTTGCCCGCTGGCACAGGCCTACGGGTGTGTCGTTTTGTAGGCCGGGCAAGCGCTAGCGCCACCCGGCGAGTCATTACGCGACGTCTTCGTACTGTGGAACCGGGTTACGGAAGCTCTTCGTGACGCAGGCCAGGTAAATCAGGCCGATACCCGCCCAAATCAGGCCAAGCACCATAGAGCTCTCTTCCAGGTTAACCCACAGCGCGCCCACGGTCAGGGCACCGCACATCGGCAGGAACAGATACTGGAAGTGATCTTTCAGCGTCTTGTTACGCTTTTCACGGATCCAGAACTGAGAGATAACCGACAGGTTAACAAAGGTGAACGCCACCAGCGCACCGAAGTTAATCAGCGCCGTTGCCATCACCAGGTCAAAGTTAATCGCCAGCAGCGCAATGGCACCGACCAGGATGATGTTCATCGCCGGGGTACGCCAGGTTGGATGAACGTAGCCGAAGAAGCTTTTCGGGAATACGCCATCGCGGCCCATCACGTACATCAGACGCGCAACGCCTGCATGCGCGGCCATACCGGACGCCAGTACGGTAATGGTGGAGAAGATCAGCGCGCCAACCTGGAACGCTTTACCCGCCACATAGAGCATGATTTCCGGCTGAGATGCATCCGGATCCTTGAAGCGGGAGATATCCGGGAAGTACAGCTGCAGGAAATAGGTCGAGAAAATAAAGATCAGACCACCAATCAGCGCTGTCAGGAAGATTGCACGAGGGATCACGCGCTCTGCATCTTTCGTTTCTTCAGACAGGTTGCTGATGCCGTCAAAACCGGTAAAGGAGAAGCACAGAATGGTTGCCCCGGTAATCATCGGGATCACATGCGCATCACCAGACCAGAACGGTTTGCTGCTCGCCAGCGTACCAGCGCCTTCGCCGTGGAACACGCCATAGATCACCATGCCAAGAATAACGGCAATCAGGACAACCTGAAGCACAACGATAACGGAATTAAAGTTGGCAACGGACTTAATGCTGCGCAGGTTAAAGGCAGTCATAAAGGCCACCAGCGCAACGACGAACATCCAGGACGGAATCGACGGCACCAGCGCTTCAAAATAAATTTTTGCCAGCAGAATGTTGATCATCGGCGCGAACAGATAGTCGAGCAGCGAAGACCAGCCCACCATAAAGCCAACTGTCGGGCTGATGGATTTCTGGGCATAGGTGTAGGCGGAACCGGCAGACGGATAGCGACGCACCAGTTTACCGTAGCTCAGCGCGGTAAAGAGGATCGCAATCAGCGCGAAGCCATAAGCCGTCGGCACATGACCATCTGTGAGGCCTGATACGATACCGAATGTATCGAACAGCGTCATCGGTTGCATATAGGCAAGGCCCATCATAACAACCGGAATCAACGTAAGCGTTTTACGTAATTCCACGCGAGAGGTGTTTGGAGTTGCGTTATGCGACATAGTTATTCTCCTTTACGGTGATAACCGCCACGTAAGCGAAAAATTGCCCCATTTCTTTCTTCCTCAGCGACAACAACTGTCGGATTTTAGTAAATATCTATCCGGTACGAAGCCCGGCCTCTTGGTTTTTAGTTTCGTTTCGTACATGCAAAAAAAAATAACCGACGCCTTTTATATCGTCGATTATTCATTTGGTTGCAGCGGCCGCATTTTGCCCCACATCGGATACAAAAGGCAATACTTTGCAAAGCATGGGACAATTTTCTTTTTACTAACTGGCTGATTTCTGGACGCCGGGCTGAGAGTAAACGGCGGCGATAGCACTATTTGCTAAAATCTCGTCTCGCCACCAGGCGCTTGCAAGCCCGGCAGTTTGTTCATTCCAGCCTACCCACACCGATTCATTACTGCTTTGAGCAAGTACCTGTTTTTCAACAAGCGCGCCGCTGTCAATAAACCGCTGCGCCAGATAGCGAGGTAAATAGCCGCAGCCCAGGCCGCTTATTTGCAGTTCCAGCTTGGTTTTAAAGTCGAAAACGGTAATGGCTTCCTGCTCATCAAGCAGCTGCGAGGAGACCGAGCATTCCGGACGAGAGCTGTCCCCGACCACGATGGCGCGGTAGCCTTTAATCACGCGACGGTTAAGCGGCTCGGGTTCCTGAGCCAGCGGGTGATGGGGTGCCACGGCAAATACCTGCTCGAGCACGCCCAGCCGGGCAAAACCAAAATCACTCAGCTGGGGAGGCTCATGGAGTGCACCGACGAAAATGTCCGCCCTGCCCTGCGTCAAGGCTTCCCAGGAGCCACCCAGCACACCGTTGATAAAGATAAGCCGGGTCACGCTGTGGTGTTGATAGAAGGCTTCAATCAGCGGCGTCAGGAGTGAAAACGGAAAGGTATCATCCACGCCAATAACCAACTCGTTTTCCCAACCCTGATGGAGTTTTACGGCCTGTTTTTCGAGCTCACGAACGGTATGGAGGACTTCACGGCCTTTTTCCAGCAGCATCTGTCCGGTACGGGTGAAACGTGCGCGGTGTCCGGAGCGATCGAGGATCTGGATATTGAGGTCGCTTTCCAGTTTTTGAACGGTATAGCTCAGCGCAGATGGGGTTTTGTAGAGCTTTGCTGACGCAGCGGCAAAGCTCCCCTCTTTTTCCAGAGCATCCAGAATAATAAGAACATCCAGCAGCGGTTTCATGCTCGCCCCCTTCTGGTGCGCGATCGTCTCCGCTGCGGGTCTTATTCCATTGGCATCACCAGCGGATCGGGATACTGATACTCAAACCCCAGCTCATGACAAATGCGATTGCCATCAACAATTTTGCCTTTACTGTCATCCTTTGCCTCACCGAAAACCGGCGCCGCCAGGCCCAGCTGACGTGCCATCAGCGGGTAAAACGTGCTGCGCGCCGGATGAGACGGTGCACATATATTATAGATGTGTCCACCTTTCGGAGCCTGTAAGAGTAGCTCAATCGCGCCTACAACATCGTCAAGATGTACAAGATTGACGACATGCTGGCCGTCTGGCGCAGACTTACCGGCAAAAAAGCGTCCCGGATGGCGGCCTGGACCCACCAGCCCCGCCAGACGTACAATATCGACCTGCGTGCCGGGAAGATTATGCAGCCAGTCTTCCAGCTCTTTCAGAACCTGACCGCTCGCCGTCACTGGACGGCGCTCGGAACTCTCTTTCACCACGCCCTCAACTTCGCCATACACCGACGTCGAGCTGGTAAAAATGATACGCGGAACATGGTGCGCCAGCGCGCTGTCGACGATCTCCTGCATCGCCTGCAGATAAAACGACTCGCCCGGGCCACTGCGCCGCGCGGGGAGCGTGATCACCAGCGCATCGACGTTCATCAGCGTGTCCAGATCGTCAGCATCACACACCAGCTCCGGTTCAAGGCGCAGCTCAACGCCGTCAATACCGCACATGCGCGCTGCCTCTACCCCATCCGCCGTGGTTTTGCTCCCGGTCACCTGCCAGCCTTTCGCGGCTAATGACATCGCCAGCGGCATTCCCAGCCATCCTAAACCGACAATCGCGACCTTTTTCATGCGAATTCTCCTGACTCTTACTCGTCTTTTATAAGGCTACGCCAGCCCGGAAGAACACACAATTCATAGCATCAATATGAAATGAATTAATGATCAAAAAAAGCCCTTGCAATATGTCGTACAACTGGTTTAGGTTAAAAGACATCAAATGAATAAGCATTCATCGAGAATTTATATGACACGCGTTCAATTTAAACACCACCATCATCACCATCATCCTGACTAGTCTTTCAGGCGATGTGTGCTGGAAGACGTTTGGATCTTCCAGTGGTGCATGAACGCATGAAAAAGCCCCCGGAAGATCTTCTTCCGGGGGCTTTTTTTTGGACCGAATTCAGACAGGTTAAAACAGGTTAACGAGGAATAAAGAATGTTAGATAACTCACGCTTACGCATAGCTATTCAAAAATCAGGCCGTTTGAGCGACGATTCACGCGAACTGCTGGCCCGCTGCGGGATTAAAATTAACCTGCACACCCAGCGCCTGATTGCTCTGGCTGAAAACATGCCCATCGACATTCTGCGCGTGCGTGATGACGATATTCCCGGCCTGGTCATGGATGGCGTCGTTGACCTCGGCATTATCGGGGAAAACGTGCTGGAAGAAGAGCTGCTGACCCGCCGCGCGCAGGGCGAAGATCCGCGTTACTTCACCCTGCGTCGTCTGGACTTCGGCGGCTGCCGCCTGTCCCTGGCTACGCCGGTTGACGAAGCGTGGGACGGCCCGGCCGCGCTGAACGGCAAACGTATTGCCACCTCTTACCCTCACCTGTTAAAGCGTTATCTCGACCAGAAAGGCGTGCAGTTTAAATCCTGCCTGCTGAACGGCTCCGTTGAAGTGGCGCCGCGTGCGGGTCTGGCGGACGCCATCTGTGACCTCGTCTCTACCGGGGCGACGCTGGAAGCGAATGGTCTGCGCGAAGTGGAAGTGATCTACCGCTCTAAAGCGTGCCTGATTCAGCGTGACGGCGAGATGGCCGACGCCAAACAGCAGCTGATCGACAAATTGCTGACCCGTATTCAGGGCGTGATTCAGGCGCGTGAGTCTAAATACATCATGATGCACGCCCCAACCGAGCGTCTGGATGAAGTGATTGCCCTCCTGCCGGGCGCTGAGCGCCCAACCATCCTGCCGCTGGCGGGCGATCAGCAGCGCGTGGCGATGCACATGGTGAGCAGCGAAACCCTGTTCTGGGAAACCATGGAAAAACTGAAAGCGCTGGGCGCAAGCTCCATCCTGGTGCTGCCTATTGAGAAGATGATGGAGTAATGGCCATGAGCTTTAACACAATCATCGACTGGAATACCTGTAGCGACGCACAGAAGCGCGAGCTGCTGATGCGTCCGGCGATTTCCGCCTCAGAAAGCATCTCACGCACCGTGGCGGAGATCCTGGATAACGTCAAAGCCCGCGGCGATGACGCGCTGCGTGAATACAGCGCGAAGTTTGATAAGACGGAAGTCGGTGCATTACAGGTTACCGAGCAGGAAATCATTGATGCCAGCAATCGTCTGGGTGACGACATCAAGCAGGCCATGGCTGTTGCGGTGAAAAACATTGATACCTTCCACAACGCGCAAAAGCTGCAGACCGTGGATGTTGAAACCCTGCCCGGCGTGCGATGCCAGCAGGTCACGCGCCCGGTTGTGTCCGTCGGCCTCTATATTCCCGGCGGCTCTGCGCCGCTTTTCTCCACCGTACTGATGCTGGCGACTCCCGCGCGGATTGCCGGGTGTCAGAAAGTGGTGCTGTGCTCGCCGCCACCGATTGCCGACGAGATCCTCTACGCGGCGAAGCTGTGCGGCGTGCAGGCGGTCTATAAAGTGGGTGGGGCGCAGGCGATTTCTGCCCTGGCGTTCGGCACGGAATCCATTCCTAAGGTCGACAAAATTTTTGGTCCGGGCAATGCGTATGTAACCGAAGCCAAGCGCCAGGTCAGCCAGCGTCTGGACGGCGCGGCCATCGATATGCCTGCCGGTCCGTCTGAGGTTCTGGTGATTGCTGACAGCGGCGCAACGCCGGACTTCGTCGCCTCCGACCTGCTTTCTCAGGCGGAACACGGTCCGGACTCGCAGGTCATCCTGCTGACGCCGGATGCCGATATGGCGAAACGCGTGGGCGAAGCCGTGGAGCGTCAGCTTGCCGACCTGCCCCGCGCCGACACGGCACGCCAGGCGCTAGCGGCCAGCCGCCTGATTGTGGCGCGCGATCTGGACCAGTGTATTGCGATCTCCAACCAGTACGGCCCGGAGCACCTGATCATTCAGACCCGCAACGCGCGCGATCTGGTTGACAGCATTACCAGCGCGGGCTCGGTGTTCCTCGGTGACTGGTCACCGGAGTCCGCGGGCGATTACGCCTCCGGCACCAACCACGTGCTGCCCACGTATGGCTACACCTCTACCTGTTCGAGCCTGGGCCTGGCTGATTTCCAGAAACGCATGACCGTGCAGGAGCTCTCCCGAGAAGGTTTTGCGTCACTGGCGTCTACTATTGAAACCCTGGCCGCCGCCGAGCGGCTGACCGCCCACAAAAATGCCGTTACGCTGCGCGTTGCAGCCCTGAAGGAGCAAGCATGAACATTGAAGAGTTAGCCCGCGAAAATGTCCGTCGCCTGACGCCTTATCAGTCCGCGCGTCGTCTCGGAGGCAAAGGAGATGTCTGGCTGAACGCCAACGAATTCCCGACGGCGGTGCAGTTTGAGCTGTCGCAGCAAACGCTGAACCGCTATCCGGAGTGTCAGCCGAAGGCCGTGATTGAAAACTACGCGCACTATGCGGGAGTGAAGCCGGAGCAGGTGCTGGTCAGTCGCGGCGCTGATGAGGGCATTGAACTACTGATCCGCGCCTTCTGCGAACCGGGCAAAGATGCGGTGATGTACTGCCAGCCGACCTACGGCATGTACAGCGTCAGCGCGGAAACCTTCGGCGTGGCGTGCCGCAACGTGCAGGCGCTGGAGAACTGGCAGCTGGATTTGCAGGGCATTGCCGACAATCTCGATGGCGTAAAAGTTGTCTTTGTCT
Source organism: Enterobacter sp. QK-SA4 (assembly GCF_056856775.1). Classification (NCBI taxonomy): domain Bacteria; kingdom Pseudomonadati; phylum Pseudomonadota; class Gammaproteobacteria; order Enterobacterales; family Enterobacteriaceae; genus Enterobacter; species Enterobacter sp. QK-SA4. The sequence continues at coordinate 1,692,890 of NZ_JBXFXH010000007.1, read as the reverse complement.
GTAGCCCGAACAACCCGACCGGACAGATTATCAACCCGCAGGATATTCGCACCCTGCTGGAGATGACGCGCGGTAAAGCGCTGGTTGTTGCCGACGAAGCCTACATCGAGTTCTGCCCGCAGGCGACGCTGGCTGGCTGGCTGGAAGAGTATCCGCACCTGGTCGTGCTGCGTACGCTGTCAAAAGCCTTTGCCCTTGCGGGTCTGCGCTGCGGATTCACCCTGGCGAATAAAGAGGTCATCGACCTGCTGCTGAAAGTGATCGCCCCGTACCCGCTCTCCACGCCGGTTGCCGATATTGCGGCACAGGCGCTGACGCCACAGGGGATCAACGCGATGCGCGAGCGCGTGGCGCAAATTCTGGAGGAACGTCAGTATCTGGTGGCCGCCCTGAAGGATATCCCTTGCGTGGAGCAGGTATTCGACTCGGAAACTAACTACATCCTGGTGCGCTTCACCGCATCGAGTGCCGTATTTAAATCTTTATGGGATCAGGGCATTATCTTACGAGACCAGAATAAACAACCTTCCCTGAGCGGGTGCCTGCGCATTACCGTAGGCACACATGCAGAGAGCCAGCGCGTGATTGACGCCCTGAAAGCGGAGAAAGTATGACCCAGAAGATCCTTTTCATCGATCGTGACGGCACCCTTATTTCGGAGCCACCAGCCGATTTTCAGGTCGACCGATTCGACAAGCTGGCTTTTGAACCGGACGTGATCCCGGTGCTGCTCAAGCTTCAAAAAGCAGGCTTTAAGCTGGTGATGATCACCAACCAGGACGGTCTGGGTACCGACAGCTTCCCGCAGGCAGACTTTGACGGCCCGCATAATCTGATGATGCAGGTGCTGACCTCTCAGGGCGTGGTATTTGATGAAGTGCTGATTTGCCCGCACATGCCGGCCGACGAGTGCGACTGCCGTAAGCCAAAGGTGAAGCTGGTAGAGCGCTATCTGGCTGAAGATGCGCTGGATAAAACCAACAGCTATGTCATCGGCGATCGCATCACCGATATTACGCTGGCGGAAAACATGGGCATCGCGGGGCTGCGCTACGACCGTAACAACCTTAACTGGGCGAAGATTGGCGAACAGCTGACAAAACGCGACCGCTATTCCCACGTTGAGCGCAACACCAAAGAGACGCAGATTGACGTGAAGGTCTGGCTGGACCGTGAAGGCGGCAGCAAGATCCACACCGGCGTCGGTTTCTTCGACCACATGCTGGACCAAATTGCTACCCACGGCGGTTTCCGCATGGAAATTACGGTAAAAGGCGATCTCTACATAGACGATCACCACACCGTAGAAGATACCGGCCTGGCGCTGGGTGAAGCCCTGAAGCTGGCGCTCGGCGACAAGCGCGGCATTAACCGTTTCGGCTTTGTCCTGCCGATGGATGAGTGTCTGGCGCGCTGCGCGATGGACATCTCCGGTCGTCCGCACCTGGAGTATAAAGCCGATTTCACCTACCAGCGCGTGGGCGATCTGAGCACCGAAATGGTGGAGCACTTCTTCCGCTCACTGTCCTACACCATGGGCCTGACGCTGCACCTGAAGACCAAGGGCAAGAACGACCACCACCGCGTGGAGAGCCTCTTCAAAGCCTTTGGCCGTACCCTTCGTCAGGCAATTCGCGTAGAAGGTGACGCCCTTCCCTCGTCGAAAGGAGTGTTGTAATGAACGTGGTCATTCTGGATACCGGATGCTCCAACCTGAACTCCGTCAAATCGGCGATTGCGCGCCACGGCTATGAGCCGATGGTAAGCCGTGACCCGGACGTGGTGCTGCGCGCCGACAAACTCTTTTTACCGGGCGTGGGCACCGCGCAGGCGGCGATGGATCAGATTCGCGAACGCGAGCTGGTCGACCTGATCAAAGCCTGTACCCAGCCGGTGCTGGGCATTTGTCTGGGCATGCAGATCCTGGGCCGTCGCAGCGAAGAGAGCAACGGCGTTGACCTGCTGGGCATTATTGACGAAGACGTGCCGAAAATGACCGATCGCGGCCTGCCTCTGCCGCATATGGGCTGGAACCGCGTTTACGCCAAAGCGGGCGACCGGCTGTTTCGCGGCATCGAAGACGGCGCGTATTTTTACTTCGTGCACAGCTACGCCATGCCGGTGAACGTGAATACGATCGCTCAGTGCACCTACGGTGAGGCGTTCACGGCGGCCGTACAGAAAGACAATTTCTTCGGCGTGCAGTTTCACCCGGAGCGCTCTGGCGCCGCGGGCGCGCAGCTGCTGAAAAACTTCCTGGAGATGTGATGATTATTCCCGCATTAGATTTAATTGACGGTACGGTTGTCCGTCTGCATCAGGGCGATTACGGCCAGCAGCGCGACTACGGAAACGACCCGCTGCCGCGTCTGCAGGATTATGCCGCCCAGGGTGCGCAGGTACTGCACCTCGTGGATTTGACGGGCGCGAAAGACCCGGCGAAACGCCAGATCCCGCTGCTTAAACAACTTGTTGCGGGTGTTGATGTGCCCGTCCAGGTCGGTGGCGGCGTGCGTACGGAAGATGACGTCGCGGCGCTGCTGGACGCTGGCGTGGCCCGCGTGGTGGTGGGTTCAACCGCCGTGAAAGATCCTGAGACCGTGAAAGGCTGGTTCCGCCGCTTTGGCGCCGATGCCCTGGTCCTGGCGCTGGACGTGCGTATTGATGAACAGGGTAATAAGCAGGTGGCCGTTAGCGGTTGGCAGGAAAATTCCGGCGTGACGCTGGAAGAGCTGGTCGATATCTATCTTCCCGTTGGTCTGAAGCACGTGTTGTGCACGGACATCTCCCGGGACGGAACGCTCGCGGGCTCCAACGTCTCGCTGTATGAAGAGGTCTGCGCGCGTTATCCGCAGGTAGCGTTCCAGTCTTCTGGCGGTATCGGTGATATAGAGGACGTGGCCGCGCTACGCGGTACCGGTGTTCAGGGTGTGATTGTGGGCCGGGCCCTGCTGGAAGGTAAATTTACTGTGACGGAGGCGATTCAATGCTGGCAAAACGGATAATCCCTTGCCTGGACGTACGCGATGGTCAGGTCGTGAAAGGCGTGCAGTTCCGCAACCACGAGATCATTGGCGACATCGTCCCGCTGGCAAAACGCTATGCCGATGAAGGCGCCGACGAGCTGGTCTTTTATGATATCACCGCTTCCAGCGATGGCCGCGTGGTCGACAAAAGCTGGGTGGCACGCGTGGCGGAAGTGATCGACATTCCATTCTGCGTGGCGGGCGGGATTAAGTCCGCTGACGACGCCGCCAAAATTCTCTCCTTTGGCGCCGACAAGATTTCTATCAACTCCCCTGCGCTGGCCGACCCGGAGCTCATTACCCGCCTTGCAGATCGTTTTGGCGTGCAGTGCATTGTGGTTGGGATCGACACCTGGTATGACGCCGCAACGGGCAAGTACCACGTAAACCAGTACACCGGGGATGAAAGCCGCACGCGCGTGACGCAGTGGGAAACGCTCGACTGGGTGCAGGAAGTGCAGAAGCGTGGCGCGGGCGAGATTGTCCTCAACATGATGAACCAGGACGGCGTGCGTAACGGGTATGACCTCGAGCAGCTGAAAAAAGTCCGTGCGGTCTGCCACGTTCCGCTGATTGCTTCTGGCGGCGCGGGCACCATGGAACACTTCCTGGAAGCCTTCCGCGATGCCAACGTGGACGGTGCGCTGGCCGCGTCCGTTTTCCACAAACAGATTATTAATATTGGTGAGTTAAAAACGTACCTGGCCGACCAGGGCGTGGAGATCAGGGTATGTTAACAGAGCAACAACAGGCGCAGCTGGACTGGAAAAAAACGGACGGATTACTGCCGGTAGTTGTCCAGCATGCCGTCTCAGGGGAAGTGCTGATGCTGGGGTATATGAACCAGGACGCGCTTGCAAAAACGATCGACAGCGGCAAAGTCACGTTTTTCTCGCGCACGAAACAACGTTTGTGGACCAAAGGGGAAACCTCGGGTCATTTCCTGAATGTGGCCAGCATAACGCCTGACTGCGATAACGATACCCTGCTGGTGCTGGCCAATCCGATCGGACCGACCTGTCACAAAGGCACCAGCAGTTGCTTCGGTGAGACGAGCCACCAGTGGTTGTTCCTGTATCAACTGGAACAGCTGCTTGCAGAGCGTAAATCGGCGGATCCTGAAAGCTCCTACACCGCGAAGCTGTACGCCAGCGGAACCAAGCGTATCGCACAGAAGGTAGGAGAAGAAGGCGTTGAGACCGCGCTGGCCGCGACGGTGCATGACCGCGAGGAACTGACGAATGAAGCGTCTGATTTGATGTATCACCTGCTGGTGCTGCTGCAGGATCAGGAGCTGGATTTGACGGCGGTGATTGAGAATCTCCGCAAACGTCACAAATAAAAAAACCGGGGATATACCCCGGTTTTTTTTAATCTGCAAATCAGGCTTTTGGTTTGTAGTTTCGTAAGGCGTTACGGCCAAGTACCACACCTGAACCAATCATTCCACCCAGCAGAACGGCAAGAACCAGAATCACGGCTTTTTTCGGGCTGTCACGGCGAACAGGAAGATCCGGCTTCATGACGTAACGGTAAACGTGGATTGTGTCCGGGTTTACGTTCAGATTCTGGATGTCCAACAGATTTCGCTTGGTCTGGTAATAGGCCGTTGAGAAGACCAACGGACGAGAAGCCTCATTGTCAATCATCGACTTCAGACCTTCGCTTCCCAGCAGGAACAATGTTTCCTGCGTGACATCCTGGGTTTGCTGGAGCTGTGGAGAGGTAATTTTCGCGGCCTCAGCGTTCTTCAGCGCCTCAGCAATCTGTTTGATACGAAGATCTTTTTGTTCCTGCGCGACCTTCTCCTGGTTTTGAAGTGAATCATTCAGAGTCTTGATCTGCTCCTTAATATTGTCCTTAAGATCCAGGGCCAGTTCTTTTGCGGTCTGCTCATCGACTTGCTGAATGTACTGCGCCAGCTGCTTTTGAGCCGCTTCTGCAGAGGTACTGGTGTAGGAAACACTTAGCGGTAGCGGCTGTGCAGTCGAGGTCGGAGTGATGGTCAGTTTTTCAGGATCCTCCTGATTCTCAAGCGCCTGAGATAATGCCGAGAACGAAGAATTAAAACGGCCAATCGCGCGCGTTTGAATGTCGAGCATCGAGGGTGCAGCACTACCGTAGAGAATGTTCAATGCATTTGAATAGGTCGCTATCTGGGCAGCGTCAGGCTGCGCAATGATCGCACTGGAGGTCCATTTCTCCTTTGCGACCGATAAATATCCAATTGCCAGGGCGATAAAAACAACAACAAAGGTTGCTATCATCCACTTCCCACGCCACAGCTGCAGCATTAAATCAAGTAAATCAATTTGCTCAGGGTCATTGCTTCGACTGACCTGGCTATTGTTGTTTTGTGTCATACAATCCCTAACAGATGAAAAAGGGCAAACAGAATGATGTCTGCATAGTTTATCTGTTACTGGCGATTTTTCTATAAGAATCCGATGAGTTAAATCGGAAAGATGGGTTATGTAACTTCGACCCTTCGCGCTATCATAGGCACCATGTGATGCGTTATGGCATCTGTAAGAAAAAGGTTTATGAGGGAAGCTATGAAATTTTTGGTCACGGGCGCTGCAGGTTTTATCGGTGCGAATGTCAGCAAACGCCTCCTTGAGGCCGGTCATCAGGTTGTTGGTATCGATAACCTCAATGAATACTACGATGTCAACCTGAAGCTGGCACGCCTGGAACTGTTAAAATCTGAGGGTTTCACCTTTCACAAGCTGGAATTAGCTGACCGGGAAGGTATGGCCACGCTTTTCGCCGGTGAGAAGTTTGATCGTGTGATTCATCTGGCCGCTCAAGCGGGTGTGCGCTACTCCCTTGAAAACCCTCACGCGTACGCGGACGCCAACCTTATCGGCCATCTCAACGTGCTGGAAGGCTGCCGCCATAACAACGTTCAGCATCTGCTGTATGCCTCATCCAGCTCCGTATATGGCCTCAACCGCAAGCTGCCTTTCTCCACTGACGATTCCGTGGACCACCCGGTTTCACTCTATGCCGCGACCAAAAAAGCCAATGAACTGATGTCGCATACCTATTCGCATCTCTACAATCTGCCGACCACCGGCCTGCGCTTCTTCACAGTTTACGGTCCGTGGGGACGCCCGGACATGGCCCTGTTTAAGTTTACAAAGGCGATGATTGAGGGCAAAAGCATTGATGTCTATAACTACGGTAAGATGAAGCGCGACTTCACGTATATTGATGACATCGCTGAAGCGATTATTCGCCTGCAGGATGTTATTCCCCAGCCTGACTCAAACTGGACCGTTGAGACCGGGTCACCTGCAAGCAGCTCAGCGCCTTACCGGGTTTACAACATCGGCAACAGTTCACCAGTAGAGCTGATGGACTACATCACCGCTCTGGAAGAGGCCCTGGGTAAAAAAGCGGAAAAAAATATGATGCCACTCCAGGCCGGGGATGTCCTGGAAACCAGCGCCGATACCCAGCCACTTTATGACGCGATCGGATTTAAACCACAAACCTCGGTAAAAGATGGGGTGAAGAACTTCGTTGACTGGTATCGCGATTTCTACAAAGTCTGAAAATAAAAAACCCGGCAACTCAGCCGGGTTTTTTACAGGATAAAGCAGAGAATCAGTCGCTACCAAACAGATCGCGGGTATAAACCTTATCCGCTACATCAGCCAGCTCTTCCGCCATGCGGTTTGAAATGATGACATCGGCTTCTTTCTTAAAGGCATCCAGATCGCGGATCACCCGGGAATTGAAGAACTGATCGTCCGGCATGGCAGGCTCATAGATGACAACCTCAACCCCTTTCGCCTTAATGCGCTTCATGATCCCCTGAATGGAAGAGGCGCGGAAGTTATCGGAGCCACTCTTCATGATCAGACGGTACACACCAACAACTTTCGGTTGACGCGCAAGGATGGAATCGGAGATGAAATCTTTACGTGTACGGTTAGCGTCAACAATCGCTGAAATCAGGTTATTTGGCACAGCCTGATAGTTTGCCAGCAGTTGCTTCGTGTCTTTTGGCAGGCAATAGCCACCGTAGCCAAATGACGGGTTGTTGTAGTGGTTGCCAATACGCGGGTCGAGACACACCCCTTCAATAATCTGGCGAGTATTCAGGCCAAGACTTTCTGCGTAGCTGTCGAGCTCATTGAAATAAGCTACTCGCATTGCCAGATAGGTATTAGCGAAGAGCTTAATCGCCTCAGCTTCAGTGGAGTCGGTAAACAACACCTGAATATCTTTCTTCACTGCGCCTTCCTGCAGCAGTGCGGCAAAACGTTCAGCGCGCTCAGAACGTTCGCCAATAACGATACGCGAAGGATGAAGGTTATCGTAAAGCGCTCTCCCCTCACGCAGGAATTCCGGCGAGAAGAAGATATTATCAATACCGAACTTTTCTTTAATGGATTTGGTAAAACCGACAGGAATGGTCGATTTAATGACCATTACCGCATCAGGGTTGATCGCGATAACGTCTTTGATCACCGCCTCTACCGTTGAGGTGTTGAAGTAGTTGGTTTTAGGATCGTAGTCAGTAGGCGTCGCAATGATGACGTAATCCGCATCGCGGTATGCATCTTCTTTATCTGTCGTGGCGCGGAAATTCAGCGGTTTATTGCTGAGATAGTCCTGGATTTCTTTATCCACAATCGGCGATTTTTTCTGATTGAGCATATCCACTTTGGCCTGCACGATATCCAGCGCAACCACTTCATGATTCTGAGCAATCAGAATGCCGTTAGAAAGACCGACATACCCTGTTCCGGAGATTGTTATTTTCATTCGCTAATGACTTCTGTGAGTTAACTGTACTGATGGCCGCCAGACCATCGCGATAAACATAACTGTTGGGCTTTGTACCTCCTGGCAAACTGAACTGTCAAGGCAAACCAGGAGTAATCACGACGAGCGGGGCGAGATTCAGACTACTTCGAATAACAGGCGACATTTTTTGTATAAAAAAACCCGGAGACTGGCTCCGGGTTTTGATTACAGCGATTAGGTTAACTTATTCCATCCATTCGGTATGGAACACGCCTTCTTTATCGGTACGTTTGTAAGTATGTGCACCAAAGTAGTCACGCTGTGCCTGAATCAGGTTAGCAGGCAGAACGGCCGCACGGTAGCTGTCGTAGTAGGCTACTGCGGCAGAGAAGGTCGGAACCGGGATCCCGTTCTGGACAGCGTAGGCAACCACGTCACGCAGCGCCTGCTGATATTCATCCGCAATCTTTTTGAAGTACGGTGCCAGCAGCAGGTTGGCGATACCAGCGTTTTCAGCATAGGCATCGGTGATTTTCTGCAGGAACTGCGCGCGAATGATGCAACCCGCACGGAAGATCTTCGCGATTTCACCGTAGTTCAGATCCCAGTTGTTCTCGTCTGACGCCGCACGCAGCTGAGAGAAGCCCTGCGCGTAAGAAACGATTTTACCCAGATACAGGGCACGACGCACTTTTTCAACGAATTCGGCTTTATCACCTGCTGGTTTAGCCTGTGGGCCAGACAGCACTTTAGACGCCGCAACGCGCTGCTCTTTCAGAGAAGAGATGTAACGCGCGAAGACAGATTCGGTGATCAGAGACAGCGGTTCGCCCAGATCCAAAGAGCTCTGGCTGGTCCATTTACCGGTACCTTTGTTCGCTGCTTCATCCAGAATCACATCAACCAGGTATTTACCCTCTTCATCTTTTTTCGTGAAGATATCTTTGGTGATGTCGATCAGGTAGCTGTTAAGCTCGCCTTTGTTCCACTCGGTGAAGGTTTCAGCCAGCTCTTCGTTAGAGAGGTTCAGACCGCCTTTCAGCAGTGAATAAGCTTCAGCGATCAGCTGCATGTCGCCGTATTCGATACCGTTGTGCACCATTTTCACATAGTGACCTGCACCGTCCGCACCGATATAGGTTACGCAAGGCTCACCATCTTCAGCCACGGCTGCGATTTTGGTCAGGATAGGCGCAACCAGTTCATACGCATCTTTCTGGCCGCCAGGCATGATGGATGGGCCTTTCAGCGCGCCCTCTTCACCACCGGAAACACCGGTACCGATGAAGTTGAAGCCTTCTGCGGACAACTCACGGTTACGACGAATGGTGTCCTGGAAGAAGGTGTTACCGCCATCAATGATGATGTCACCTTTTTCGAGGTAAGGTTTCAGGGAGTCGATAGCTGCATCGGTACCTGCGCCCGCTTTCACCATTAACAGGATACGACGAGGCGTTTCCAGAGACTCAACGAACTCTTTCACCGTATAGAAAGGAACCAGTTTCTTGCCCGGGTTCTCGGCAATGACTTCTTCGGTCTTATCACGGGAGCGGTTGAAAACGGAGACGGTATAACCACGGCTTTCGATGTTGAGCGCCAGGTTGCGCCCCATCACTGCCATACCGACAACGCCGATCTGTTGCTTGGACATTACATACTCCTGTCAGGTGTGGTCACCACGGCTTATGCGCGGCTTGAAATGTGGTTGAGATGTTAACTCAGTATTAGGTGACATGAATAGCTTTTGCTGATCTATGTCACACTGATTGCACAATCCAGGTACAGTCAAGCCGCCAGATATACGCTGGCGGCAGACCCTCACTTCCGGAGCAAAGCCAGAATTTCTTGCGTCTTCTCTTCCATCAGCGCGGTGTCAGCACGGGACTCCACGTTCAGACGCACCACCGGCTCGGTGTTGGACGAGCGCAGGTTAAAGCGCCACTGCGGGAACGCCATGCTGATGCCGTCCGTACGGTCAATTTCCAGCGCGTGAAGCGCAAAGTGCTGCTCCACGCGGGCAATGGCCTCGGCCGGCTGCGCCAGCTTGCTGTTGATCTCCCCGCTCGCCGGGAACGCCGCCATGCGGTCGCGCACCAGCTCGCCCAGCGTCTGCCCCTTCAGGCACAGCAGCTCGGTGACCAGCAGCCACGGGATCATCCCGCTGTCGCAGTAGGCAAAATCACGGAAGTAGTGGTGGGCGCTCATCTCGCCGCCGTAGATGGCGTCTTCTTCGCGCATGCGCTCTTTGATGAAGGCGTGGCCGGTTTTGGACATCACCGGCGTGCCGCCTGCCGCGGACACCACGTCGACGGTGTTCCATGACAGACGCGGGTCATGAATGATTTTCGCGCCCGGGTTTTTCTCGAGGAACGCTTCCGCCAGCAGGCCGACAATGTAGTAGCCCTCGATGAACTGCCCTTTCTCGTCGAACAGGAAGCAGCGGTCGAAGTCACCGTCAAAGGCGATACCCATGTCCGCACCGTGCTCAATCACCGCGTTGCGGGTGTCGTCGCGGCACTCCGGCAGTAGCGGGTTAGGAATACCGTTCGGGAAGTTGCCGTCCGGGGTGTTATGCACTTTGACGAAGGTCACCGGCACGTTCAGTGCCTTAAAGCGCGCTTCCAGCGCATCCACCACCGGGCCAGCTGCGCCGTTACCGGAGTTGATCACCAGCTTCAGCGGCTTGAGGTTCGCCACGTTGATGTAGCCCAGCAGGTGGTCGATGTACTCTTTTTGCAAATTGATCTGCTTGTAGCTGCCGCGCTTCGCGTCGTTCACCGGCGGGAAGTCGTTGGCTTCCGCCAGACGCTGCACGTCGCGCAGGCCGGTGTCGCCGCTGATAGGGCGTGCGCCCTTGCGCACCAGCTTCATGCCGTTGTAGTCCATCGGGTTGTGGCTGGCCGTCACTTCGATACCGCCGTCCACGCCCAGGTGGAAGGTGGCAAAGTAAATCTCTTCGGTGCCGGAAAGACCGATGTCCAGCACGTCCACGCCCGCGTCCTGCAGCCCTTTCGCCAGGGCCAGCTTCAGGGATTCGCTGGTCAGGCGCACGTCGCCACCCAGCACGATGGTCTGCGGTTTTAAATATTCGCCGTATGCGCGGCCAATGCGCCACGCAATGTCTTCATTCAGCTCTTCGCCCAGCTTGCCGCGAATATCGTAGGCTTTAAAACAGGTTAGTCTTTTCATAATTATTTAAGAAACTGTGGAAGTTTAGAAAAATTTTTACAAACTAGAACAATAGGCCATAACAATCCATTATTGCGCATAACCTTAATATCTTCTTTGGATTTTTGAACAATATTAGCAAAAGAGCGGTTACTCATCCCGCCTACGCGCATCTTTGTAAGGACTTTAGGTAAATAGCTCACGGATGCACTGTTCACCCACAAATATCTAACCAATGAGTCGTAGTCTGCTGATATTTTATATTGCAAATTGAAAGCCCCCCACTTCAAATAAAGTTCTCGCTTCATATAGAAGCTAGGATGTGGAGGCATCCAACCTAACTGCATTTTAAATCGTTTAAAAACACCACTATTCCAGCGACGGACAACATTATTAACATTGTCCTTCGATACATACTCTAAATCACCATATACTGCATCACATTGGCTTTCTTTAAATTTACCCACCACATCAGTAATTACATCTGGATAGGCTAGCAAATCATCCGAATGTAAGAAACCAATAATATCCCCGGTCGCAGCCTGAATTCCTTTATTAAGAGCATCATAAATACCTTTATCAGGTTCACTTATGATTTTAGTGACTCGACGAGATGTATTATGAATCAATTCAATAGTTGAGTCGCGGGAGGCTCCATCAATGATTATATACTCAATATCATCATATGTTTGTGAATCCAAAGATAATAAAGTATCTGATATGGTTGCCACACTATTATAAGTTGCTGTGATAATGCTAACTTTCATGATTATTACCGTGAGTGTATTGTTCTAGTCGCACTATGTCATCATCTTCCAGGTAAGCTCCTGTTCTAACCTCTATAATCTCTAAAGGAATCTTGCCAGGATTTTCAAGAGAGTGCGATACACCTACTGGAATATAGGTGGATTCATTTTCGGTCAGTAACTGCGTTTTATCAGCATAATATACTTTAGCAGTACCCGTCACAACAATCCAATGTTCCGCACGGTGGTAGTGAATTTGGGTTGCAGTTCGTTCTCCCGGCTTCACTGTGACTTTTCGGACATGGTAACGACTTCCTTCAGAAACAGCATCTGATGTTCCCCAGGGGCGATATAATTCTCTATGTTGCAGATGTTCATTGCGCGAACGCGACTTAAGCGTATTAACCACATTTTTTACAGATTGTACTTTGTCTTTATGTGAAACAAGAATAGCATCTTTGGTTTCAACGACAACCACATCTTCCAAACCTACCGCGCTGATTAATCTATGTTGTGAATAAAGATAACTACGCTGTGTATCAATAGCAATCACATCGCCATGAATAACATTCTGATTATTATCTTTAGAATCTACTTCCCAAAGAGCCGCCCATGAGCCAACATCACTCCAGTTAGCATCGAGCGGGACAACCACAGCGTCGGATGTCTGCTCCATTACTGCATAATCAATTGATTCATCGGGACATTGGGTAAAAGAGTTTGTGCAAAGTCGAGTAAAATCAAGATCAAGAGAAGCACCATCAAGTGCTTTGACACAAGCATCCAGAATATCAGGTCTATACAGCTTTAATTCATCAATATAGCGTGATGCTCTGAATATGAACATCCCACTATTCCAATAATATGTTCCTTCATCAAGATATCTTTTTGCCGTATCCAAATCAGGTTTTTCGACAAATTCTGATACTTCAAAAGCGTGTTTTGAAACCGGCTTACCTTGCTTTATATAACCATACCCTGTCTCCGGTTTATCAGGAACTATACCGAAGGTTACAAGTTTACCTTCAACAGCAAGATCCAAAGCATTTTCAACCGCTGCAAGAAACGCAGAATTATCCTGGATAACATGATCCGCTGCTAAGACTAAAAGAATTGGGTCATCTTGATTTTTGATAGCATGTAAGGCTGCAAGTGCAATCGCAGGAGCCGTGTTTCGACCTACAGGCTCCAAAATGATACCACTATGTTGTAACTCAAGTTGTCGAAGCTGCTCTGCAACAATAAATCGATGTTCTTCATTACAAATAATCAGAGGGTCTTCATGTTCAACCCCATTCAAACGCATAATTGTCTCTTGAAGCATTGATGAAGAAGACGTCAATGTTAGAAATTGCTTTGGATATAAAGTCCTGGAAAGAGGCCATAACCGACTTCCTGTCCCACCGGCCATTACTACGGGAAGAATGGTGTTAGACATTTTAACCTTCTAGCTAAAGTATTGCTTAGTATAATAGTGGACACAAGGATGATTCCTGATGTGTTCAACCGTCATAAAGGAATATTCATTGTGTTGAGCAGAGGGTAGGTTCAACAACTCTGTATCTATACAAATCTCAAATGCTAATACAACATAATGTGTACTAATATTCTGCCCAACAAAAGCATCAGAATAAAAATGCTCGTATACACCATGAAGTTTCGCGGAGGAATATTCAACGAACTGGCCTAATTCAGAGTGACAGATTCGATGAAAAGCATCAGCGATCTTCTCATCCTTATATATTCTCCCACCAGGTACAAAATAATAATTCTGTGCTGGCGGATTCACTCTTTTGCCAAGTAATACATCTGACTCATCATTATAAACAATAAGATCAATTGATATGAGTGGAGTATGTTCTACAATCGTTTTGAATAATGCAAAATCAAGCATTTGTGGACCCTATTTTCTAAAGGTGTTTTGATTATTCAAAAACCACTCATAGGTTAATGTTAGACCCTCATGTAATGATGTCGACCATCTCCACCCCATATTGCTGAGACGTTCAACATCCATTAATTTTCGAGGAGTCCCGTCCGGTTTACTGGCATCGAAAACAATCTGACCTTTAAAGCCAATGACTGATGCGATTGTTTCTGCCAGTTCACGTATAGTGCAATCAATGCCAGTGCCCACATTAATATGAGAAAGCATTGGCGATGTATTTTTTACATAAGTCTCTGCCGGCAGATTCATTACATAAATCGAAGCCGATGCCATATCGTCTACAAACAAAAATTCACGCTTAGGTGTACCACTTCCCCATACGGTAACTGAGTCTTGGTTTTCAATCTTAGCATTATGGAAGCGTCTTATCAGTGCCGGAACGACATGAGAGTTTTCAGCATGAAAATTATCATTATAACCATATAAATTTGTCGGCATCACACTACGGTAATCACGTCCATACTGACGGTTATACGATTCACACAGCTTTATACCCGCAATTTTCGCGATAGCGTATGGCTCGTTCGTACTTTCCAAAATACCGGTCAAAAGTGCATCCTCGCGCATGGGTTGAGGAACTTCTCGCGGATAAATGCAGCTGGAACCTAAAAACAGCAATTCATTAACATCATTAATATGAGCAGCATGAATGATATTGCTTTCAATCATCAAATTTTGATAAATAAAATCAGCTGGGAAAGTATTATTTGCATGTATACCACCTACTTTAGCTGCAGCCAAATATACCTGATCAATTTTCTCATTTTTGAAAAAATCATTCACTGCTTGCTGAGAAAGAAGATCAAGCTCATCGCGGTTTTTAGTGATGACTTCATTACCCCGCTGCTGGCTAAGTTTTCTTACCAGAGCAGACCCCACCATACCATTATGTCCTGCGACAAATATTCTCTTACCCATGATTTAATTCTCTAATGAGATGGACACATCGAAACCGTTCGCTTTCAAAAGAGCATGCTGCTTAGCCTTTTGTAGGTCACTTTTGACCATCTCCTTACACATCTCTTCAACAGTAATTTCAGGAACCCACCCTAATTTTTCTTTTGCTTTAGTCGGATCGCCAAGCAGCGTCTCAACCTCAGCGGGGCGGAAATAACGAGGGTCGACACGGACAATTACATCTCCGACTTTCACTGCCTGTGCACAGTCACCTGTTACGTTTAGCACAGTGGCTATTTCATCAACTCCTTCACCGCTAAACTGAAGCTCAATGCCTGCTTCAAGCGCAGACATTCGCACAAATTCGCGGACAGAGATTTGTTTCCCTGTAGCAATAACAAAGTCTTCAGGCTGCTCTTGCTGCAGCATCATCCACTGCATTCTTACATAATCTTTAGCATGGCCCCAATCCCTTAGAGAATCCATATTGCCAAGGTATAAGCACTTCTCCAGGCCCTGAGCAATGTTGGCAATAGCTCGGGTAATCTTGCGAGTTACAAAAGTTTCACCACGGCGGGGGGATTCGTGATTGAACAAAATCCCGTTACAGGCATACATACCGTAAGACTCACGGTAGTTTACAGTGATCCAGTAGGCATACAGCTTCGCCACTGCGTACGGAGAGCGCGGGTAGAAAGGGGTAGTCTCTTTCTGCGGAATTTCTTGCACCAGACCGTACAGTTCAGAAGTAGACGCCTGATAAAAACGAGTTTTCTTTTCAAGTCCCAGGAACCGAATCGCTTCTAATAGACGCAATGTCCCCATAGCATCAACATCTGCAGTGTATTCTGGCGACTCAAATGAAACAGCCACATGGCTCATAGCACCCAAGTTATAGACTTCATCCGGCTGAACTTCGGACAAAATGCGGGTCAGGTTAGAGGTATCGGTCAGGTCACCGTAGTGAAGATGGAATTTTGGATTATTAGTATGCGGGTCCTGATAGATGTGATCGACACGTTCAGTATTGAATGAAGAGGCCCGGCGTTTGATACCATGGACTTCATAGCCTTTTTCCAGGAGAAACTCTGCCAAGTAAGATCCGTCCTGCCCAGTGATACCAGTGATTAAAGCAACCTTCATTTTTTACCTCTTACGCTGTTGTAAAAATCTAGAGTTTCTAACGCCATTTTATTCCAAGAAAACCTTTCAGCGTTAGCTAGTCCTAACGTTATTATTTGCCTGCGAACAACAGGATCCTTAAGTTTAATAAGACTCTGCGAGATCTTTTCTGCTGTAATGTTTTCAATTAAAACAGCTGCATCACCCGCAATCTCTTGTACCGAAGATGATTTAGATGCAATAACAGGGCATCCACACTTCATCGCTTCAATTACCGGAATACCAAACCCTTCGTAAAACGAAGGGTAAACTAATGCAAGTGCATTTTGATAAATACTCTCTAACTCATTTTCTGAAATGAACCCTGTATGTTCATAGCGACGAGGTATTTTATCATCTAATAGTCTCAACTCGTTATCAGTAAACCGCCCACCACCAACAACGATAAGTTTTATTTCAGGTGTATATTGTAAGGCAGAAACACACATTTCAAAATTTTTATAACCTTCCCTGGCACCAATAAATACTACATATGGTTCAAATAACTCATTTGTATTGCGGCATGAATAGTCAGCAACGCCATTATAAATAACGCGGGTTTTAATATTTACTGATTCAGGTATGAAATGATGCATATCCCTTTTCGTGTTTTCAGATATACAAATTATCCCATCACTATTTAATATCGCTTTTCTTTTTTGAGCATTAAGAATTTTTGAATTAAGACCTCTGGGATATAAATTCTCTGTGAAATCATGGACAGTTGTAATTACCTTTCCCGAAAATTTTTTTGAGGGCAGTCTATAATAACTTGAGTGAAAAATATCATTTACCCCTCCATTGATTGCTACTCGTCTAAATCTTTCAAAATTCACACCCCAACGAAAGTTTTTATTTACACGTAATTCCTTTGTGTAGCTACTCTCATTTTCATATAATAAATGGAAAACTTCTTCAGGTTGCCTTGATAAATAGCGAAGAAGCTCATCAAAATATACAGAAATCCCACCTGACTTTTGCAATGAGAATATAATACCATCAATAATAATCATTTTGGCCTCGTTATAAATCTACTGTGGATGCTATTTACTTGGTTATACACAAGTAAAATTGCATTCAAATACTACATAAATAACCGTAGCCCATATGCGTTAGAATTAAACATTTATTCCTGGCCGCTTCTCTTAGAGAAATATCATCTAGCGCATCAATATTCTGGAATATAGTCTGTTGATGTAAAATATTGTAATTACTATATTCATATGTGAATGGCCTAATAATTTGCAATCCAAAAAACATATATATCAAGTACTTGCTCAAACTGTTTCTTACTGCTTTAGTGTATTTTTTATAATAAAATGATTCACCAATATTCACATAAAGCACAATTAATACAAACGGCATTCCATACCAACCAATACGTGTCATAACCGGCATCATTTTGCCTATAAAAATAGCAAAGGAAATATATAAGCAACTCCCCAGCAGCATGACATTATTTAGATGATCATGTTTCGATAGCGAATTTTTTTTAATCCGATAAAAACTTACAGCTATCAGAACCATTAATAAGATATCTAATAATGTGCCAGAACCTACAGATAATAATGGTTTATATTGTTCAGAATTTAAGTAAAAATTTAACTTTTGACTAGCAATTGAATCAGCAGGTAAAATCAGCAGTGCCAAATTCAATAAAGTTGTTGATAAGAAGAAAAATAGCCCTCCTGAAATTAACAAGCCGTAACCTATTATTTTTGTGAACACTCGTGAGTATATTGGAATTAAAAATATTAAAGCAATCACCGCAGTTGTGTGAAACGTTGAAGCTAATAGAACTAATAAAATATATTTTTTTGTATTCTTGCAAATTAAATGATTAATCGAATACATTATTATGGACATCGCTATTGCTTGCCTAATAGCTTCTATATACACACTCCATAGAAACATGCTCATAATAGCAATAATAATATAGCACCCATGTTCGAAATATTTCGCATATTGATATAACAACAGTATGTTTATTAAAGCAATAAACACTATAATTGACTGATAGCCCAATATTCCTACTGTATAAACAATAAGCTCATATCCTGGTTCAAATAAAACAAATCCGGGTTCACAGATGTTATTTACATTACAGTCATAATTAACAAAATATCCAATCCAGTCCCCTCCGGCAGGGTAACTTAAAGCGACAAACAAAAATGTTATTGTCGTTGCAACAAAGAGCGCCTGTTTTCTATGAGTTAAAAAGGCATAGATCATAAAAAGACTCAAAAAATATAATAGATATATCATCTTTTTATCATTAACCCTATAAATATTAATAGAGAGAAAATTTTTCGATTACCTGAAAAGACTGAAGGTAAAACCTCTTTGAATGCAAATGACGAAACAATAGAATGGATATGGTGTTCTTCGTGGGTCTTATTTGCTTCATGCTTAAGACATGCTATTGTATTATCAATGTTTTTAGATATTGTTTTAAGATTTTTCTTTAAGCTTTTGGTTTTTTGTAACCAACTTTTCTTTCTTCCTCCGACAACATTACCTGTATGTTGCCGATAAAGAACTGAAGGGTACTCCAGATAATAAAGGCCTTCGCTTCGACTTGCATTTAGTGCCAACCACTGATCATGCATGTGAGCAAATTCTGGGATGGGTAGTGATGCATTAAGTAATTTTCGGTTCAGAATAACCGAGCATCCATATACGCTTGAATTCCAGAATAATTTACTTTGCTTAAGGTTACTCTCTGGATTAATTTCATTAATCGTATAAAAACTTTCCGAAATGATGTTATTTTTTTCATCTATGAGACATAAATCCGTAAATATCATGATTTCCGAATTAACTTTTTCACTCTCGATGCAAGATAATTCATTAACAAGTTTTGATAAGCGTTCTGAAGGCCATATATCATCCTGGTCACAAAGAAGTATATATTCTGCAGTAGTATGCATCAGAGCCTTATTAAAATTTTTTATGACCCCTCCCTGCCTGGAATCATTGACAATGTTAATACGGCTATCACTTTGCATTAATTCTTTTATAATGCTTATGGTAGAGTCAGTTGAACCATCATCACTTATCAAGAGTCGCCAGTTAGAGTAACTTTGTTTTTGTATTGACTCAATCTGTTCACGAATGAATCGTTCCCCATTATAAGTAGCTAATGCTATGTCAACTTGTTTCATTTTCTTCCCGACAATATAATCAATAGTATCAAATCACAGAAAGTCCTCACCGACCAGGCAATAGCTGTTCCTATTATTCCGAATTTTACTGTCAGTACGGATAACAATGAAAGGTAAGGTATTAATTCTATTAAATGCAATGCTGCTGTCGTTTTTGCTTTGCCAAGAGCCTGAAGGCTAACATAGGGTATTTGAGCTAACGCATTAAAATAAAAACCGACTAAAAGTATCTGTAAAACATTAGCAGCCAGATGTGTATATTCCTCCCCCATCCATACCCCCATAATCAGCGACGAGAATAAAACACCAACTATGACGATAGGTAAACATATTACACTTATAATAATATAACTTCTGAATTGGAGAGATCTTCGTTCTTTTTTATCAGAACAATATGCCAGTTTTGGGAAAAGAGCCCTTGCTAATGCATAAGGTATATTAATCAAGCGTGATACACCTTCAGCTGGAGCGGTGTAAAATGCTATTTTTGATGCCCCCATCAAATGCGAAATAATAAAACGATCGAAATATGCCATTATCGGGCTGATAATATTACTAACGGTAATCCATCCGCCAAAGGAGACAAGCCTTTTTAAGGTCTTAAAATTACATGCAAATCTTGAACTATAAATGATTTTTTTACAAATAAAGGCAGTAAGTAAGAATGAAATTATCCGCCCCAGAATTAATCCGTATGCGGCATATATAAGCGTCGGCTTGATTAAACACATTAAGGCTGGCAATAATGCCAGGCAAGTACTCGAAATTACTCGTTGGATATTGATATTAGCAAACTTTTCCAATCCTTCGAGATAACCTAGCCAGACCTGATTTAACAAATAGAAAGGTATTATAAATGAAACTAACATAAATGTTTTTACAGCTTCACTCATCAGATTCGGAGTAACATTTAGTAACTCAACAATCTTTGTAGCCGAGAGAACCATTATGAGCAATGCAATTGAACCTAGTATTATAACAACCACGCTCGCGGTAGATATAATATTCTTCTGTTCTTCAGCATTCTCTCTATTTAGTGATATTTCTCGTATAACTGCACGACTTATTCCTGCATCAAAAATACTTGCGTAACCAATTAATGCAAAAACTAATGTGAATAATCCAAAAGCCTCAGGTCCTAATAATCTGGCCAAGAGTCCCAAAGCTGGAATGGCGACTACCGTAGGGATCGCAAAACCAGCCAAATTATAGATACTGTTTCTTATCAAACTCATGTAAATGAACTTTTAAAATAACTGACATTCATTAAGAGAAAGACCTTTTTTATCTTTCTCAGATATAATAGGTTCAATACCCTCTTGTATTGGCCAGTTTATCCTAATTGATTCATCATTCCAGGCTAATGAATGTTCAAAAGCAGGGTTATAATAATCAGTACACTTGTAAACGAATTCTGTATTATCCTCCAAAACATAAAATCCATGAGCAAAACCTTGCGGAATCCACAATTGTTTTTTATTATCAGCGGAAAGTTCAACTCCAACCCAGCGACCATAATTTTCTGAGGTTTTACGTAAATCTACAGCCACATCAAAAACTGCCCCAGCGGTCACGCGTACTAATTTCCCTTGGGTATTTTGTGATTGAAAATGCAAACCTCTTAGAACATTTTTTGCTGACTTTGAATGATTATCCTGTACAAAGTTCACTTCTCTACCAAGAATTTCATTAAAGGCTTTCTGGTTAAAACTCTCGAGGAAAAAACCTCTGTTATCACCAAATACTTTTGGTTCAAGGATTAATACATCAGGAATTTCAGTCATTGTTACGTTCATTTCACATCCCTTCAACCAATTTAAGCATATACTTGCCATAAGCATTCTTCGACAATGGTATAGCCAGTCTCTTTAGCTGTGCAGCGTCAATAAAACCTTTTCGATACGCAATTTCTTCAGGACAAGAAACCTTTAATCCCTGACGTTCCTCAATAGTCGCAATGAAATTACTCGCTTCGATCAAACTTTGATGTGTACCAGTATCCAGCCATGCGTACCCACGCCCCATCATCGCAACAGACAGACGCCCCTGCTCAAGATAAATACGGTTAATATCTGTAATTTCTAACTCACCACGTGCAGATGGCTTCAGAATTTTTGCCATTTCAACCACGTCATTATCATAGAAATACAGCCCTGTAACGGCGTAATTGCTCTTCGGTTCTAACGGCTTCTCTTCCAAACTAATTGCGGTGCCGCTCTTATCAAATTCAACTACACCATAGCGCTCAGGATCATTAACATGATAGGCAAAGACTGTAGCACCTTCGTCTTTATTTACTGCTGCTTCGAGTTGCTTCGGCAGGTCATGTCCGTAGAAGATATTGTCACCCAACACCAAAGCGCAGCTGTCATCGCCGATAAACTCTTCACCGATGATAAATGCCTGTGCCAGGCCATCTGGACTTGGCTGTACTTTATATTGCAGATTCAGTCCCCACTGGCTTCCATCACCCAGCAATTGTTCAAAACGTGGTGTGTCTTGTGGAGTACTGATAATAAGAATATCTTTTATCCCTGCCAGCATGAGTGTTGACAGCGGGTAGTAAATCATTGGTTTGTCATAAATTGGCAGTAGTTGTTTGCTCACCGCCATGGTCACAGGGTACAGACGAGTGCCAGAACCACCGGCCAGAATAATACCTTTACGCGTAGCCATCATTTTTCTCTATAAAAACCAAATGCCCATATAAGGGCATTTATCTCATTAAATTGATTGAGTCGTAAAAAGCTCAGTGAGCATCCGTTTTACGCCAATATCCCAGGAAGGCAGTACAAGACCAAAATTCGCCTGAAACTTCTCTGTGTTTAAGCGTGAATTATGCGGTCGACGGGCAGGAGTCGGGTAAGCCGATGTTGGAACAGCATTGAGTTTTTCAATAACCAACTCAACACCCGCTTTTCTGGCCTCATCAAACACCAGGGCTGCATAGTCATACCAGGTGGTCGTATTCGACGCGACCAGATGGTAGAGACCAGCAACTTCAGGCTTCATCATTGCGACACGAATAGCATGCGCTGTACAGTCTGCTAGCAACTCAGCGCCCGTTGGGGCACCAAATTGATCGTTGATTACGGAGAGTTCCTGACGCTCTTTTGCGAGCCGCAACATCGTTTTAGCGAAATTGTTGCCCTTCCCCGCATATACCCAACTGGTACGGAAAATAAGATGCTTAGGACAATGCGCCTGTAATGCCTTTTCACCTTCAAGCTTTGTCTCACCGTATACATTCAGCGGCGCAGTCAAATCCGTTTCACGCCATGGCTTTTCACCATCACCGGGGAACACATAGTCGGTAGAGTAGTGAATAACCCATGCGTCTATTTTTGCGGCTTCTTTAGCTATCGCTTCAACGCTTGTTGCGTTGAGGAGTCTGGCAAAATCCGGCTCAGATTCAGCCTTATCAACGGCTGTATGTGCCGCCGCATTGACAATGACATCGGGTTTAATTGCACGAACGGTTTCAGCGATCCCTTCCGGATTGCTAAAGTCCCCGCAATACTGTTCCGAATGAACATCTACCGCAATCAAATTACCTAATGGAGCAAGCGCACGCTGGAGTTCCCACCCCACCTGCCCTGTTTTACCGAACAGAAGAATATTCATTATGAACGTTCCCCGTAGTTCTGTTCGATCCAACTTTTATAAGCACCGCTTTTCACGTTGTTAACCCAGTTCTGATTGCTCAGATACCATTCCACCGTCTTCCGAATTCCACTTTCGAACGTCTCCTCAGGCTTCCAGCCCAGTTCAACGCCAATTTTATGTGCATCAATCGCATAGCGACGGTCATGCCCCGGACGGTCAGCCACATACGTAATCTGATCGCGATAAGACCCCTCTTTAGGCACAATCTCATCAAGCAGATCGCAAATCGTATGCACTACGTCCAGGTTCTGCTTCTCGTTATGGCCGCCAATGTTGTACGTTTCACCCGGTTTCCCTTGAGTGACAACGGTGTAGAGTGCACGTGCATGATCTTCTACATACAACCAGTCACGAATCTGGTCACCCTTCCCGTAAATAGGCAGTGCTTTACCGTCCAGCGCATTCAGGATAACCAGCGGGATCAGTTTTTCCGGGAAATGGTACGGGCCGTAGTTATTTGAACAGTTGGTGACAATGGTCGGGAAACCGTAGGTACGCAGCCAGGCACGCACGAGATGGTCACTGGAGGCTTTCGACGCTGAATACGGGCTGCTTGGTGCATACGCGGTAGTTTCAGTGAAGAGTGGCAGCTCAGTTGATGCCGGATGCTCATCCGGATGCGGTAAATCACCATACACTTCGTCGGTAGAGATGTGATGGAAACGGAAGGCTTTCTTCGCCTGCTCATCCAACGTTGACCAGTACGCACGAGCGGCTTCCAGAAGCACATAAGTGCCGACAATATTCGTTTCGATAAACGCTGCCGGGCCAGTAATAGAGCGATCGACGTGACTTTCAGCGGCCAGGTGCATCACCGCGTCAGGCTTATGCTTTGCGAAAATACGATCCATGGTATCTTTGTCACAAATATCCGCATGCTCAAAAACATAGCGGTCGCTATCGCTGACTTCACTAAGCGACTCAAGGTTGCCGGCATAGGTCAGCTTGTCCACGTTGACGACGTCGTCCTGGGTATTTTTAATAATATGTCGTACAACCGCTGAGCCGATAAAGCCGGCCCCGCCCGTCACAAGAATTTTCACGTTATCTGTTCCGTATGTTGGAAATGTCTGGATACTGCCGCTCTGAAACCTGAGCACTTATTAACTGACGGTTTCAGAAATTGAGCACGCTACCGCCCCTGGCTTAACAGCTACCAGTGCACTGAGCGATATTTGATTAAATGATTTTTCTTGTCTGGATACAGACAAAAAACTGGCGTTAATTGTCGTCCTAAACGACCTCAGAAACAAGCACAAATCGCTACAAAGCGGTCGAGATTTAAATCAGATAACCCTATGTAATCATTACATTAATAACAAAAAACGGCAGCCATCATTTTGGTTATAGATCAACACACCAAAATAATGACTGCCGTTTGTTCAGATCGAGGCTGAAATATCAGTCGTTAGCCAGCAATTTCTCAATCCGGTTTCTGAACTTCGCCCCTTCCTTCAGGTTGCGCAGCCCATAGTTCACGAACGCCTGCATATAGCCCATTTTCTTACCGCAGTCATAGCTATCGCCGGTCATCAGCATCGCGTCAACAGACTGTTTTTTCGCCAGTTCGACAATCGCGTCGGTCAACTGAATACGGTCCCAGGCGCCTGGCTCGGTTTTTTCCAGTTCCGCCCAGATGTCGGCGTTCAGAACATAGCGACCAACCGCCATCAGGTCCGAGTCCAGCGTCTGTGGCTGATCCGGTTTTTCGATGAACTCAACGATGCGGCTCACCTGCCCTTCCGTCTCCAGCGGCTCTTTAGTCTGAATAACGGAGTACTCGGAGAGGTCGCCCTTCATACGTTTTGCCAGCACCTGGCTACGACCCGTTTCATTGAAACGTGCCACCATTGCCGCCAGGTTGTAACGCAGCGGATCGGCAGAAGCGGTATCGATAATAATGTCCGGAAGAACAACGATAAACGGATTGTCACCCACAACCGGACGAGCACACAGAATTGAGTGACCCAGACCCAGCGGCTGCGCCTGACGCACGTTCATGATGGTCACGCCAGGCGGACAAATAGACTGTACTTCCGCCAGCAGCTGGCGTTTGACGCGCTGCTCCAGCAACGCTTCGAGTTCGTAAGAGGTGTCGAAGTGGTTTTCTACCGCATTCTTAGAGGAGTGCGTAACCAGTACGATTTCTTTGATCCCTGCAGCAACAATCTCGTCAACAATGTATTGAATCATTGGCTTGTCGACGATCGGCAGCATCTCTTTAGGAATGGCTTTTGTGGCTGGCAGCATATGCATGCCCAGGCCTGCTACCGGAATGACTGCTTTCAAATTAATCATTATTTCTTCCACCTTAAAATGGTTGACGAATTATAGCTCTTAAACCTGTTTTCGCCAGCATGATTTGCCGTAATCCAGAGGCAATGTTACGCCTTCGCATCACCAATTTCTGTAGTTGTACTCTGATTCGATCACGTTTTTATGCCAGGAATAGTCTCAAAACTGACGATTGTCTATTATCTGTGCGGAAGCGCAAAGTTCAGCCTTTCCACATTCACCACCTGCTGGTCGACCCGGTCAATATCCACCGAGCTCTGCCCCTTCTCATTGACTGCTTTTATGTTCGCCAGCGACAGCAGCGTCTCGTCTTTCGCCATAAATTTACCCCGCACATCCTTGCGCAGGTCGAAGTTGATCTTCAGGGCGGGCCCTACAGCGGCTTCCTGCATCACATTGATGTTGCGTAAAAAAAGATGTTGCGGCTTGTTGTGTAATTCAAGCGTAGCACGCTGCATATCCACGTTGGTTATCGCCACAAACGAGGTCGCGTTACCGGATGAAATCTGTATTCCGCGCAATTTATAGGCAAGCTGGCGGTTATCGAGGTGAATATTGTTGAGCTTGAAGTTCTGCGGGATGGACAAATAATCGCCTTTTATCACCCCATAGCCAATTAACATTCCGGCACTGTTCACCATATCGACATTATCAATAATGAAATTATCACAGCCATAAATGGCCACCGTGGCATTGTCTATTCCCGCCTTTTTACTGAAGTCGGGAGTAATATTTTTGGCCTTAATATTGCGGATAACAAAGTGTTTCCCGTTTTCCACGTGCACCAGCTGGCGACAGTTGCTGCCGGTAATGTTGGCCACCACGAAGTTCTTGACGGTTTGCTTCTCCGGATAGTCATTATCGTAGGTGCTGCCGGCGAGGCCAATGCCGATGCCCCAGTTGATCTTGCCGTTGGTGCAGTTGATGTTGTCGATGACATGATCGGAGATCAGGATATTGCGATCGTTGATGGCGACGTTCCACTCGATCGCATCGCCCTGCAGGTGACTAAATTTGCTGTTGGTGATGCGCGCTCCGTCCACCTGGTTATGGAAACCCTGGCGCAGGATGGCGTAGTTGGCCTGACTCACGCTGATGTTATCAATCAGCAAATTGCGCATCACGCTGGGTTTCTTGCCGCCGATGTAGATCTGCGTCACCGGGCCAAACCCGCTCATAGCCAGCCCTTTAATAACGCAGTCAGAGCCACGAACGTCGAGCGTAATGTTCTCCGTGCGGCCCGCACCTTCACCTATCACTTTGCTGCCTTCCTGCAGAACAAAGCGGCCGCGCCCGTTACCGGTTAACGCCCCGCGGATCAGCAGCGTTTTACCGTCGGGAATGAAAATGCCCGTATTGATGTTTTCGCAGGTGAGCCCGGCAGGGACCACAACCGTGTCGCCATCAGTAAACGCCTGCTTAAAGGCGGCGATCCAGTCGTTGTTATTGTACTGATTAACAGAGACCGTTTTTCCAGCAGTCGCTCGCGCAATGCGTGACGACAGAAGCGGCGTGGCTGCCAGAACGGACAGAGAAGAGACAAAGGTGCGTCGGGTAATCTTTTTCAGCATACATCCTCGGCGTTACAACGTTTGCAGCAGGCTCGCTAACTGGCGATTAATCACCTGCTGGTTAAAATCAGTTTCAACTTTTTGTCGGGCATTCTGGAGCACTGGCTCCAGCGCCTGCTGGTCGATGTCGCTGAAGGCAGCTAATCGATCGGCGAGCGCCATGGCGTTATTCTCCGGCACCAGCCAACCGGAATGGTCCGACTTAATTAGCTCCGGGATCCCGCTGTGCAGGGTCGATACCACCGGTATACCCACGGCCATCGCCTCCATCAACGCCACCGGAATGCCTTCCATATCACCATCGGCGCCCGTCACTGAGGGCAGCAGGAACACATCCGCCTCATCGAGCATGGCCTTGACCTCGTGGCTCGGCTTGAAGCCGGGCATCTCTACGACATCTTCCAGCTGATACTGTTCGATAAGCGTGCGCATACGACGCTCCCACGGCCCAATCCCGAGAATGCGGTAGTGGAAATCCACCCCGCGCGCTTTCAGCTGGCGGCAGGCTTCAATCGCCACATGCAGCCCTTTCTTCTCGGTCAGACGCGCGACGGAGATGATCTGCAGCGGTGTTCCCGGCACCTTTACAGGACGACGCGTGAAGCGCGTTAAATCCACGCCCATACGCGAAACGGCAATTTTCTCTCCCGGACAGCCCATGTTTTTCAGCCGTCCGGCCCACAGGTCGCTGATCGGCAGCATCATGTCGCCGCGTCGGAAAAGCTGCTGATACTCCGGGGTGTAGTGGTTAAGCACTTCACGGCTGGAGATGTCGATACCGTGGAAGATGGTCGCAATTTTACCGTCAATCACCCCCAGTTCGCGCAGCTTCGCAGCGGTGACGCCCGCCGGGCCAAAGTGGGCGATAAACACGTCGGCACGATACGGCTGCGCCGTTTGCCCGCAGATGGCCGACAGGATCAGATTGCGTGACTCCGCCCCATAGCGGGAAACATTCAGCGCCCGCCACGTCGACGCGCGGTGGATCCCGCGTAAGGTCTGGCTGGCCCGGCGGCGCAGCTTGCTCAGCTTCCCGGACGGCTCATCCTGCAGCCAGCGGGTTTTCGCCTCCAGCCCATACTGGGTATACGCCGCATGGGTGTTTTGGGTATCGCCCTTTTGCAGGGCGATAATCTCCACGTCATATCCCATATCGATAAACGCGGTGATTTGGTTCAGAACAAACGTTTCGGACGACAGCGGAAATTTCAGTAAGAAGAAACCAACCTTCATTTCCCCTCCCGTACGCGATCGAGTACCGATTTCACCATCCCAATGCCCTTCTCGCGCTCGGCTTTCACCGCCACCGCCAGACGTTCATTGATAGCAGGCAGTTGGCCGAGCGTGTCCCCCACCATCGCCCCGAGCGATCCGTCCAGCAGATGACGAATATCCACCGCCATTTCCGGCATACCGAGCTGCTGCATAATCCCGGCGGACTTGTGCTCATAGTTAATGGCAATGGCCGGCGTGCCGAAGTTCATGGAGATAATGGCGGAGTGCAGACGGGTGCCCACCGTCAGGTCGCAGGCGGAGAGCAGCTTGCCCATCTCCAGGTCGTTCAGTTCATCCATCACCACGTGATAGCGGGACGGATCGTTCACAAGATTACGCAGGTTCAGCGCCACCATACGGTCGTCTTTGTTGTAACTGTCGATACCGGTGCAGGTTGAGAGCGCCAGCACCTGGTAACCGCTGTCCAGCACGCGGTTCACCACGTCGGCGAAGGCTTTCTCATACGCCGCCTGCGTCGTGCCTAAACGTTTATCAAAGGGCGCCAGCTCACGCAGGGTTATTGCGACGGTTTTCTGTTTCGCCGCCACGTCGAGCCAGTGCTGCACCGCGTAGCTCGCCTGGAAGCTGTCGTCCTGATGATCCACCAGCCAGGCGGTATCCACGCCGTGCTCAACTTTTGAGGTGTCAATTTCGCTGCGCTTCATCATGTCGAGGCTGACCGACTCGCGCAGGATCAGCGCATCGCAGTGGCCAAACACATAGTTCGCCAGCTGGTTAAACTGCGGATCCTGGAAAGGCCCCACGCTGTGGCCGATCATAAACAGCGGCTTTTTCGCCATGAACGTGCACAGCGCATGCTCAAACTGCGGCACGCCGTAAAGATCGACAAAGAACGAACCGCCGACCTGGATAATGGCGTCATAGCCGGACAGCAGGCGAACAAAGTCGGTAAAGCCCTGCGCGATCGCGATGTTGCGCAGCTTGCCGGTATCGGTCACACGGGAAAGCAGCACCTGATGCTGATAGCGACGACGCAGCACTTTCTTCACGCGGCCCATCACGCCCGCGGCGTTGTTATGCTGTTTCATCTGGCTGTAGAGCGGGTCGCCCATCACCGGGCGGTTCAGTAACCAGGATGAGCTGACCGGATAACGGCTCATCACGTCCACTTCGGTCTCAGGCTTAAGGGTGTTAATTGCATCCAGTAAACCGCGCAGGATGGCGCTGTCGCCACGGTTGCCGCAGGTGTGGTTGCCAAGAATTAATAATTTCATAATGGCCTCTTAAATAACTAGCCTGCGCGAAGCAGCGTTTTCATTTTTTCGTTACGGCAAAATTGGCGCTTCATCTCAACGACCAGCGCATTGCGAGAAAGTACGATCATCACGACGAAGGCCAGCGCCCCCGCGGCAACCTGCACCGCCAACAGCGCGGCCAGCGGCAGATGGCCGCTGAGGATAATGCCCAGGCCGTAGCTCACCGCCAGGGTTGGCAATGAGAGATAGAACGGCAGCCACAGGCTCAGGATGTACTGACGGTAGCTGGAACCCAGCACCGGCTTGATCATGATGAAGTAACTCAGAACGGTATTGACGATCTGCACCAGCAGGAAGCCCAGCGTCACGCCGATGGCGCCCGCCATATGCCCGCCGACGATAATCGCCGGAATAAACAGGAAGGTTTTGAACACGTTGAACTTAAAGCTGATGTCCACGCGCGCTTTTGCCATCAGCAGGGACCCAATCGGATTCCCCACGGAGCGCAGCAGCCCTACTACGCACAGCAGCTGCAGGATCGGAATGATGCCGTTCCACTTTTCACCAAACACCAGCGGCACGAAGTTGCTGGAAACCACCATCAGCCCCAGCAGCACCGGGAAGTTAATAATCCCCACCACGGAAAGCAGCTTGTAGAAGTTGACGCGCAGCTTCTCGGTGTCGTCCTGGATCTTGGCAAACGCCGGGAACAGGACGCGGGTGATAATCGGGTTCAGCTTCATCGGCGGCACCACCGCGACGTTGTAAGCCAGGTTGTAGCCCCCCGCCACGCTTGCGCCAAGAATACGCGCCAGCACCAGCGTCGAGAGGTTGGTGTTCACGTAGTTGATAATGCTGTCCGCCGTCAGCCATGCGCCAAAGCGCAAGTTGGACGAGACGGACGCCAGCGAGAAATGCAGTCCCGGACGGTAAATTTTACGTCCAAAGTAGCCGAACAGCAGCGTACGCACGGCCGAGTTCACCAGATAACCAAGGATAGCGGTCATCGCCAGCGGCCAGAAATGGGCACTCACCACGGTGAAGGTAAAGCCCGCCAGAACGGCGCTGGTCTCAATCATGCCGATCTTGTTGAACTCCAGCTCTTTCTGCATCAGCGCGCGGAACTGCTGTCCGTGCGGGATCACCACGAAAGCAAAAGACAGCGTGCGCATCAGCGGAGCGAGATCCGGGTTGTGCAGCACGCTGGCGATGGTATCGCTCAGTAGAAACACCAGCACAAACACGAAAATCCCCAGCCCCACGTTCAGCCAGTAGAGCGTGGTCAGCTCCAGATGGCTAATCTCTTTGCGCTGGATAATCGAGTTGGCGATACCAAAATCAGACAGCGTATCGGCCAGCGCGATAATCACCAGCGAGACGGTCAGCAGGCCGAACTGGTGATTATCAATAATGCGCGCCAGCACGGTCATCTGCACCAGACCGAGGCCAATGATGACGATGGTCGCCATCGCTGACCACTTCGCCCCGCTGATGGTTTTTTCACGTAAGCTCATCTTAGTACGCCGCTTTGTTCACGAAACCTTTGAAGATGGTCAGAAAAACGATCTTGATATCGAACCAGATACTCCATTCGCGGATGTACTCCAGATCGAATTCGATACGTTTTTCCATTTTTTCCAGCGTGTCGGTTTCGCCGCGCCAGCCGTTGATCTGCGCCCAACCGGTGATGCCCGGCTTCACCTTATGGCGCAGCATGTAGCCCTCAATCAGCGAGCGATACTGCTCGTTGTGCGCCACCGCGTGCGGACGCGGGCCAACAATCGACATGCCGCCGGTAAAGACGTTGATAAACTGCGGCAGTTCATCCAGCGAGGTGCGGCGCAGGAAGTTCCCCACGCGGGTCACGCGCGGATCGTTCTGCGTTGCCTGGGTCACCACCTTGTCGTTTTCCATCACCTTCATGGAGCGGAATTTCCACACCATAATCGGCTTGCCGTCCATACCGTAGCGGGTCTGGCGGAAGATAACCGGGCCGGGAGAGCTCAGCTTCACCGCCAGGGCAATGCAGCACAAAACAGGCGAAATCAGCAGCAGGATCAGTGAAGAGAGCACGATATCTTCCACGCGCTTCAGCACGCGGTTAATACCCGACAGCGGCGTGTCGTATAGCGGTACCACCGGCACGCCGTTCACCTCTTCAATACGGGAGTGAAGGATGTTGAAGGTAAACACGTCCGGGATCAGGATCACGGAGCAGGTGGTGTCCGCCAGCTCGCGCATCAGTTGCTTAATGCGGGATTCGTCTCTCATCTGCATGGCAATGTAGACGTTGTGAATTTTGCCGGCTTTCGCGTCTTCAATAAGCTGGTCGTAATTACCCGCCCAGTCCGCAGGCACTCCGCCCGGCTTCGCGTCGTGATAGATCCCCACCACTTCCAACCCTAACCACGGCTCTTTGCGGAAGCTGTCGAGCAGCACCTTCCCGACCGGCAGATCGCCCGCCACGGCAACGAAGCGACGGTTATAACCCCGGTTACGCAGCCAGCCCGCACCAAAGCGGATCAGGGAACGGCACACCACCATGCCGACGCTGGTTAACAGATACCAGCAGAGATAGGTGACGAGGCGATTGTCAAAATCATGGCTGAATGCCACCAGGCCTGCGCTGAAGATCAGGCTCAAGGTCCAGTTCTGCAGCAGCAGCATCAGTTCGGTGGTCATTTTGACGCCGCGCCACGAGCGGTAGAAATCGGTCATTCCGCCGATCATTTGAAACACGACCAGCGCAATCAGGGCCATCAGCAGATGCATATATAAGAACGGCAGCTCGCTGATCCGACACACCGCCCACAATCCACCGACCATGATGGTGATATCAGAAAAACGCTGCACCATAGAGATTAACGATGCATTCGTTCTCGCTCGTTCGCGTTTTTTTAGATTCGTCATCGTTGTTCCTGTATTCGGTTCCCCCTCCCACCGGGAGGGGCAATTATTACTGATTCAACAGCGCCAGAATGTCCTTCGTTCGGGCTTCCATCAGCGCCGTATCAGCACGGGACTCCACGTTCAGGCGCACCACCGGCTCGGTGTTGGACGAGCGCAGGTTAAAGCGCCACTGCGGGAACGCCATGCTGATGCCGTCCGTACGGTCAATTTCCAGCGCGTGAAGCGCAAAGTGCTGCTCCACGCGGGCAATGGCCTCGGCCGGCTGCGCCAGCTTGCTGTTGATCTCCCCGCTCGCCGGGAACGCCGCCATGCGGTCGCGCACCAGCTCGCCCAGCGTCTGCCCCTTCAGGCACAGCAGCTCGGTGACCAGCAGCCACGGGATCATCCCGCTGTCGCAGTAGGCAAAATCACGGAAGTAGTGGTGGGCGCTCATCTCGCCGCCGTAGATGGCGTCTTCTTCGCGCATGCGCTCTTTGATGAAGGCGTGGCCGGTTTTGGACATCACCGGCGTGCCGCCTGCCGCGGACACCACGTCGACGGTATTCCATGACAGGCGCGGGTCATGAATGATTTTCGCGCCCGGGTTTTTCTCGAGGAACGCTTCCGCCAGCAGGCCGACAATGTAGTAGCCCTCGATGAACTGCCCTTTCTCGTCGAACAGGAAGCAGCGGTCGAAGTCACCGTCAAAGGCGATACCCATGTCCGCACCGTGCTCAATCACCGCGTTACGGGTGTCGTCGCGGCACTCCGGCAGCAGCGGGTTAGGAATACCGTTCGGGAAGTTGCCGTCCGGGGTGTTATGCACTTTGACGAAGGTCACCGGCACGTTCAGTGCCTTAAAGCGCGCTTCCAGCGCATCCACCACCGGGCCAGCTGCGCCGTTACCGGAGTTGATCACCAGCTTCAGCGGCTTGAGGTTCGCCACGTTGATGTAGCCCAGCAGGTGGTCGATGTACTCTTTTTGCAGGTTGATTTTTTTGTAGCTGCCGCGCTTCGCCTCGTTCACCGGCGGGAAGTCATTGGCTTCCGCCAGACGCTGCACGTCGCGCAGGCCGGTGTCGCCGCTGATAGGGCGTGCGCCCTTGCGCACCAGCTTCATGCCGTTGTAGTCCATCGGGTTGTGGCTGGCCGTTACTTCGATACCGCCGTCCACGCCCAGGTGGAAGGTGGCAAAGTAAATCTCTTCGGTGCCGGAAAGACCGATGTCCAGCACGTCCACGCCCGCGTCCTGCAGCCCTTTCGCCAGGGCCAGCTTCAGGGATTCGCTGGTCAGACGCACGTCGCCGCCCAGCACGATGGTCTGCGGTTTTAAGTATTCGCCGTACGCGCGGCCAATGCGCCACGCAATGTCTTCATTCAGCTCTTCGCCCAGCTTGCCGCGAATATCGTAGGCTTTAAAACAGGTTAATTTTTCCATGATGACCCCTTTTTCAGGCAACAGTCGGCCCTGACCACTAAATGGCCAAATTAATTTTTTTGTCATTCGTAGGCCCGGTAAGCGCAGCGCCACCGGGCATAATGCAGAGTGCTACACCCGCCCGTAGCGGTCCCGGAAGCGCACGATATCGTCCTCTTCCAGATACGAGCCGGAACGCACCTCAATTAAGTCGAGAGGAATTTTCCCCGGGTTCTCCAGACAGTGCGTCGCCCCCAGCGGAATATAAATGGACTCGTTTTCACCCAGCAGTTTGACTTCACCGTCGATAGTGACTTTGGCGGTACCCGCCACCACCACCCAGTGCTCGGCGCGGTGATGGTGCATCTGTACCGACAGCCCCTCGCCCGGCTTCACGGTGATGCGTTTCACCTGATAGCGGTCACCGGAGTCAATGGAGTCATATTTTCCCCACGGACGGTACACTTCGCGGTGAATATGGTGCTCGTGGCGACCATCCGCCTTGATCTTCTCCACCACTTTTTTAACGTCCTGCACGGCGTTACGGTCGGCAATCAGCACGGCGTCTTTAGTCTGGACAACCACCAGATCTTTCACCCCGACCGTGGTGACCAGGCCGGACTCGGCGTAGACGTAGCTGTTTTCCGTTTTGTGGCTAATGACATCGCCATGATGGACGTTACCCTCCGGGGTATGGGCGCTGATCTCCCACAGGGAGGACCAGGAGCCCACATCGCTCCAGCCCGCATCCATCGGCACCACAACGGCATCTGCCGTGCGCTCCATCACCGCGTAGTCAATGGACTCTTCCGGGCAGGCGAGGAACGCCTCTTCATCCACGCGAATGAAGTCGAGATCCGGGTCCACCACCGCCATCGCTTTCTCGCAGGCGTTCAGAATATCCGGGCGGTATTTGCGCAGTTCTTCCAGATAGCGTCCGGCGCGGAACAGGAACATCCCGCTGTTCCAGTAATACTCACCGCTGGCAACGTAGGCCTGCGCAGTTTCAAGATTCGGTTTTTCGACAAACTGCGCCACGTCAAACGCCACGCTGTCGCCTTCACCCGGCGCCACGCTGCCGCGACGGATGTAGCCGTAGCCGGTTTCCGGCAGATCCGGCACTATGCCGAAGGTCACCAGCTTGCCGCTTTCGGCGTAAGGAATAGCCGCACGCACCGCGTCGCGGAATGCGTCTTCCTGCTGGATAACGTGGTCTGCCGCCAGAACCAGCATCAGCGGGTCACAGTCCGGGCTGCTGCGTTTTGCCGCCAGCGCCGCCAGGGCGATCGCAGGCGCGGTGTTACGACCGGCAGGCTCCAGGATGATGTTTTCAGTAAGTTTGTTCAGCTGGCGCAGCTGCTCGGCAACAATAAAGCGGTGCTGTTCGTTACAAATCACCACCGGGCTTTCACACTCCACGCCGTGCAGACGGTTTACCGTCGTCTGCAGCATGGTGAGATCCCCTTTCAGACAGAGGAACTGTTTTGGATAGAGCACGCGGGACAGCGGCCACAACCGGCTACCAGAGCCACCAGCCATCACAACCGGATACAAAGTGGTTTGACTCATGATTTATCCCCGTATATCTGCAATAAATTGGCTCAGCACGTTCTCTTTCTCGAGCGTGCGTTCGGCATATTCACGTGCCACCGTGTTCATTTTTGGCATGGCAAGTGCCTGTTCAATGCCGGTTACCAGCGCCGGGACCGATTCCGGCTCCACGCACACGGCAATGCCCGGATAGCTGTCACACAGCTGGCCTAATTCTGTTTCGGCTTCTGCCGTAATCACCGCGTTGCCGCCCACTGCCAGAATGTTGGTCAGCTTGGACGGCAGCACCGCATCCGCGGCACCGCGTTTTTGCACCACCAGATGGCAGTCGCCCATCTTCAGCAGCGCAGGCAGTGCCTCGTAAGACTGAAGCGGGAAAAATTTCACGTTGGTCAGGCCGCGTTCGCCGACCATTTTTTCCAGCCGCGCTTTTCCACCACCCTGCCCGACAATCACAAACGTCCACGGATGTTGGTTCAGCAGTTGGGCTGCTTCAATCACGCTCTCCAGCCCCTGCTTTTCGCCGATGTTGCCTGAGTAAAGAATGATTTTTTGATCTTCAGGCAAACCAAGCTGCGCGCGCAGCGCCTGAGCGTCTTGCTCAGTCACGTCGCGAAAACGCGCCACTTCGGACCAGTTCGGGAAGAAGATCACCTTCTCCGCCGGGACGCCCTTCTCCTGCGCCTTGTTCATCATCGAGCGCGAAATCGTTGAGACGTAATCCACGTTGTGTAAACCACTGCGCTCAAACGCGCTGGCGAGCTTAGCCACCTTGCCGCCTTTGCCTTTGCCTGCCATCCCCAGGCCCAGCATGGCGTCAACTTCATAATCCTGAATGTGCAGCAGGGTGCGCGCGCCGGAGAGTTTGCCCAGCAGGCGCATGCCCGGCGTGCAAAACAGCGTTGGCACCACGCCGATGATGCGATCCGGCTTCCAGCGACGCTGTGCCATCAGCGGGAAGAAACTGCTCAGGGCAAAGCTGCCGAGATGAATCAACCGTTTCAGCGTCGAGGGCTGCTTAGGCACATACAGCGGGCAGCGCCAGACGGTCGCTGCACCCTCTTCGCGACGGTAGCGCCAACTTGAGTAGCGCTCCCCGACTTTCCATTCCGGGTAGTACGGCGGCGCGGTAATGACCCGCACGTCATGTCCCTGGCTCGCCATCCACTCGACCATCTCGCCCGTGTACTTCCCGATGCCGGTTAGCTCCGGCGAGTAGTTGATTCCGTACACTAAAATTTTCATAAGCCCGGCACTCCGGACTGACGATCGGCCAGGAAATAGGCACGGCTGTTGTCGTGCACATTGTCGCTGGCCAGCAGCGCCTCTGGCGTCTGCCAGCGGTAGTCGTCATGCTGAGAATCAGGCAGACGCAGGTCTGCCTCACTCACCTTCAGGCGGAATCCCAGCACGATGTAGTGCGTGGTGAACCCGGTGCCTGAAAAGTTATCGTCATAGAAGTGCTGCCAGACCCCGTAAAACTGGCCCGCCGCCATCGGCAGCTGCAGGCCCAGTTCCGCCAGAGTGAGACGCTTAAACGCATCGCTCAACGTCTCATCCTTCTGCACGCGCCCGCCGGGCACGAACCAGAAGCCCTGTGCAGGACGGTTGGTTCGTTTCCCCAGCAAGAACTCGCCGCGTTCGTTCTCCACAATCAAATCAATTGAGATGAGCGGAGTGGAACGCACTACCGTGGCAAAATCTTCCTGACTTAAAAACATCGTTACCCCCGGAAGCGGTGCTGGTTTTCCAGGAACCACTGGTAGGTACTGGCCAGTCCCTGCTCCAGTGACACCTCGTGATACCAGCCCAGCTGATGCAGACGGGTCACGTCCAGCAGCTTGCGCGGCGTACCGTCCGGTTTTGTGGCGTCAAACACCACGCGACCTTTGTAACCCACTACCTGCGCGATGGTTTGCGCCAGCTCGCGAATGGTGCAGTCCACACCGGTACCGACGTTGATATGCGACAGCATCGGCTCGGTATTCTCCTGCCACACCTCGCGATCCAGCTCCATCACGTGAATGCTGGCGGCAGCCATGTCGTCCACGTGCAGGAATTCACGCATCGGCGTACCGCTGCCCCACACCACCACGTCCGGTGCGTTCTCGGCGGTCGCCTCGTGGAAGCGGCGCAGCAGCGCCGGGATCACGTGCGAGTTGCTCGGGTGGAAATTGTCGTGCGGTCCGTACAGGTTGGTCGGCATCACCGAACGATAGTCGCGGTTGTACTGACGGTTGTAGGACTCGCACAGCTTGATCCCGGCAATCTTGGCAATCGCGTACGGCTCGTTGGTTGCTTCAAGCGTGCCCTGCAGCAGCTCGCTTTCGGCGATCGGCTGCTTCGCCATTTTCGGGTAGATACAGGACGAGCCGAGGAACAGCAGCTTGTTCACGTTGTGCAAATGCGCCGCGTGAATGATGTTGCTCTCGATCATCATGTTCTCGTAGATGAAATCCGCCGGGTAAGTGTTGTTGGCAACAATGCCGCCCACTTTCGCCGCCGCCAGATACACCTGGTCAATGCGTTCGTTAGCAAAGAAGTCCTGTACCGCACGGCTGTCGAGCAGGTTCAGCTCGTCGCGGGTGCGGACAATCACTTCTACGTCACCGCGCTGCTCGAGCTGGCGCACAATCGCGGAACCCACCATTCCGCGATGACCGGCGACAAAAATACGTTGTTTTGTCATTCTCAGGACTCCAGCGCGATGGCAACCTCGTAGCCATGAGACTTGAGCAGGGAGTGTTTTTTCGCTGCTTCAAGATCTTTGGCAACCATCTCGGAAACCATCTCCTGCAGAGTGATTTCTGGTTTCCAGCCCAGCTTCTCGTGCGCTTTGGTTGGGTCACCCAGCAGGGTTTCTACTTCAGCAGGACGGAAGTAGCGCGGGTCAACCTGCACAATCACGTCGCCTGGCTTCACGCCCGGTGCATCGTGGCCGGTCACGGACACAACGATACCTTTCTCTTCCACGCCGGTACCTTCAAAGCGCAGTTTGATGCCCAGCTGTGCCGCGGCCATTTCAACGAACTGACGTACGGAGTATTGCACGCCGGTCGCAATTACGAAGTCTTCTGGCTGTTCCTGCTGCAGCATCATCCACTGCATTTTCACGTAGTCTTTGGCATGGCCCCAGTCACGCAGGGAATCCATGTTGCCGAGGTGCAGGCAAGACTCCAGACCCTGCGCGATGTTGGCGATAGCGCGGGTGATTTTGCGGGTCACGAAGGTTTCGCCACGACGTGGAGATTCGTGGTTGAACAGGATGCCGTTACAGGCGTACATACCGTAGGATTCACGGTAGTTCACGGTGATCCAGTAGGCGTACAGTTTTGCTACCGCATACGGAGAGCGTGGGTAGAACGGTGTGGTCTCTTTCTGTGGGATTTCCTGCACCAGACCGTACAGCTCAGAGGTGGATGCCTGGTAGAAGCGAGTTTTCTTCTCAAGGCCGAGGAAGCGGATCGCTTCCAGCAGACGCAGCGTACCCATGGCATCAACGTCAGCGGTGTATTCCGGAGACTCGAAGGAGACCGCTACGTGGCTCATCGCGCCCAGGTTGTACACTTCATCCGGCTGCACTTCCTGCAGGATACGGGTCAGGTTGGAGGTATCGGTCAGGTCGCCGTAGTGCAGGTGGAATTTCGGGTTCGCCGCGTGAGGATCCTGATAGATATGATCCACACGTTCGGTGTTGAAAGAAGACGCACGACGTTTAATACCGTGCACTTCATAACCTTTTTCCAGCAGAAACTCTGCCAGGTAAGAACCATCCTGCCCGGTAACGCCGGTGATGAGAGCGACTTTAGACATGTTTATATTCCTCTACTTATGAATTTAATC
Source organism: Enterobacter sp. QK-SA4 (assembly GCF_056856775.1). Lineage (NCBI taxonomy): Bacteria > Pseudomonadati > Pseudomonadota > Gammaproteobacteria > Enterobacterales > Enterobacteriaceae > Enterobacter > Enterobacter sp. QK-SA4. The sequence continues at coordinate 1,654,295 of NZ_JBXFXH010000007.1, read as the reverse complement.
AGTTTCAACGCGTTCGCGTATCACCACTGCGGGGTTGCCACGGCAAACTTTATTTGCCGGTAGCGATTTAAAAACGCTGCTGCGGGCACCGACTACCGTGCCATCGCCAACAGAAACACCCGGTGCAACAAAAACATCCGTTGCCAGCCAGCATTTTTCGCCAATCACAATAGGCGAAGCGGTAATATCAAAATGCTGACTCATAAAATCGTGGCTGCCGGTGCACAAATAACATTTCTGTGAAACCACCGAATTTGCGCCAATCGTAATCTCGCCCAGGGTATATAACACCGCGTCATCCCCTACCCAGGCGTAATCCCCAAGCGTTAATTTCCACGGATAGGTAATTTTTACCGAAGGTCGGATGACTACGTTTTTTCCTATTTTTGCGCCAAACAGGCGCAATAAAAATGCTCGCCAGCGGTACAGTATTTGCGGTGACCAGGCAAATAAGGTGGCCTGAACGGCCCACCACAGCTGCACTTTAATACCGCCCGCGCCCCGAAAACCTTTCGGTACGGAGAAACCTTTCAGATCCTGCATTACTTTTCCTTATATTCAGGCTTTGTTATATAAGGCTTTCGTTTTACCCGTGGTGCGCACGCGTAATAAATAAGACAATTCCGCCCAGAATGCCGGCACGCGTAATATTTTACGCTGTACTTTTTTGGCATCCTGGCACAATTCCAGATTATTAGACGTTGACACGCCGCCCATTGAGAATTCAGATACCAGCCCTTTAATTCGACGGAACGGGTAACCTGATTTATACAGGCTGGCAGCCAGTGCATAATCCGAAGACACTTTATACTGCAAATCGTAAGGCTGTTTTTTCAGACCTTTTACCGGGAAGAAAATGGCCTGATGGCTGGCCGGTAAACTGTGATAGATATACCAGCCAGGCTTCGCGCTGCGGCACACTTTATGTCCGTCGCCAAAATCGAGCAGCGCATCGCCAATATACATGGCATCCTCTTTCTGACGCGCCAGTTGACGGGCAAACAGCGCCACGTCATCATGGAAAATGTCACCCGAATTCAGGAAGATGGCATAACGGCCTTGTGCCATGTTGATGCCTTTATTCATTGCATCGTAGATGCCTTTATCTTTCTCGCTGATGTAGCGTAAGTTGAACTCACCGTTGAGTTTTTCCAGAAACTCCGCCGTGCCATCGTTCGAGCCGCCGTCGACCACAATCCACTCAAAGGTGAGGCTTGGATCGCGCGCCAGGTTGCGCAGCGAGCGCCAGGTTTTTACCACCCCTTCGTAATTACGAAAAGCGACAGTAATGACGCTAAGAAACATAAATCACCTCATTTCGTCATACGTTCGTAATATTAAGCGCCTTGCGCAGAATAAACGGACAGACAATCAAGAAAGCATATTCCGGGCTAAATATTGACCCGGTAAAAAACAGCGACACCGGAGTAAAAAGATAAAGCTGAACGCGAAAGTTCTGGTTATCACCAAACGCGTTAATCATCATTTTGAAAACTTTAAACAGATACCACAGGGTCAACAGTACGGCGAACCACGAAAAATAAATAATTAACAGATACAGACCATTGTCTATGGTTTTACCGACATCCGCACCGTTAAAGATTCCGAATGATGCAACATATTCGTAAAGTGAGCCGAATCTTACTACCCCATCAATATGGGTTAAGGAATAACCCACCATCACCAGTGGCCCAATGATGCGATAATAGGACGAAGACCCTTCCGTTCCCAAATCACCCAAACGTTCTGAGATGTACGGGAAGGCAAATATCACGCCTACCATAAATACCGTCAGAGAGATAATCGCCAGCGGCAGTTTTTTCTTAATCGCATCTTTGTTCAGGTACTGGAACGCCCACTCCAGCAGGTAAAACAGGATAAATGTCATTACCCCTGAGAACGATCCAGACAGAACAATTCCTGCAAGAATCATAGCATCGGTCTTAGGCGTTTTGATACCAAACTGTTTGATGCTGAGCCAAATTGAGATTAACGCCAGAGCGAAAAACGCCGGTTCAAAATAGAGGGCTGTAGTACGCTTCCCGCCAAACTTGATGAAGTTCAATACATAGCTGTTACTGTAAATGAGATATTTCGAAATTATCTCCATCAGGCTGCTGCCACCGGTCAGAATAATTTGCGCCATCTCCATGGCAGCAAGCATAACAATTAACGCAACGGCAATATAAAAGAACCTGAGGATTTTCCGATAATTGTGCGGAGAAATCGTTTTAAAGCGAATACTCCAGACCATGCCGATAATAATGACAATATAAACAAACAGCATGGTCGAGGTGACGTATTTACTGGCATCCAGCGACTGGCCGAAGATATAGTTAAAAAGCGTCAGGCCCGTACCCAACCCTAACGCAATCATCAGCTTCTTCAGGTTGATTTTATCGACATACAGCAGAAGCAGAACGGGCAAGAAGGTGACGATGGTTATCGGGAAGCTTTCGCCGAGCTGGGCAATCTTAACGTTGACCAGCAGGTAAATCAGCGGCAGCAGCAGATAACTACAGATTCTGATAGAACGAGACATACTCCTCCAGCATCTGTTGTCCACTGTAGGCCTTGCGGCTGCGGTTGCGGAACGATTCCAGGTCGGTGCCAAAAACGGCCTGAGCGATCTGCGCCTTCGGCAATTGCACCAGCGGCAGAACCTCCTGCTCCGCAAAAGTTTTCCCGCCGGATTTTTCCAGCACTTCACGTGCCGCATCGCTGTGGGTGGCAATCACCGGCACGCCGATTGAGAGCGCTTCGCAGAGGATCAGCGGGTAGTTATCCACGCGGGAGCTGAACACCAGCGCGTCCATTTCATTCAGCGCGCTCATCAGCTTGCGCTTGTCGGTTTCAAACCCGTGGTTCACCACGTTGGCCCCTTCGAACGGTGAAAACTTGCCGAAGGTATGAAGCTCTATCTTGTCCCCCAGCGCCATCATGTCGCGCACCAGCTGCTGGTTGGTTTTACCGTCGTAGCGCAGGTCATGCGCAACGATAGCGATTTTCGGTTTGCCTGCGGTTTCCGCCACCGGGGTCAGCTCCGCAAGAATGGCTTCCGTCGCCACGTCGATGCCGTTGTTGATAATCTGACAGCGCCCTGCCCCGTACAGGCTGTTGAAGGCATCGGCCACGTGCTGGCTTGGAGAGATAAACGTACAGCCGAGCGAGAGCATGTCGCGGAACAGCTGACGCTTTCCGGCCACCAGCTGATGCGCGCGATCCACCTTCACCGGCGGATAGTTGCTTAACGTCGGGCACTTCTGGCAGTTATCTTTCCAGCCTTCGCAACCGTCGGTAAACGCGCAGCGCCCGGTTACGCTCCAGTGATCGTGCAGCGTCCAGACGAAACGGGTGTCAGGCTTGTGGGCCTGCACCTTCTGACAAAACGCCACCACCTCTTCCAGATTCAGCCAGTAGCTGTGCAGCACGTGAAAATGCAGCACAACCGGGCCCGTGATGCGGGTCACCGTGCGGTAAAGCGTGTTCAGGTTGCCAAACAGATCGCGGTTAAACAGGCGGAACAGCGCGATGTTGGCAATCGAGGTCAGACGCGGCGTGTGCTTGTGCACCTGCGGGAAGTTATCGTGGCTGACGCTTTTCTTGCCGCCTTTGCCGTAGCCATAAATAAAACGCGACTGAAGTCCTTTTTGCAGCGCGCGCTGGTGCAGATCCAGGGCTACGCCTGCCGCTCCGCCTTCTGCGAGGCGTACGTTAAATTGCAGAATGTTCATTTAATCACCTTCACGCGGGCTTTTTCTCCCACCACCAGCGCGTTATCCGGAATGCTGTCCAGCACCACGCTGCCAGCACCAATCGTGACGTTATTACCAATCGTGATGTCACCGATGATCACCACGTTAGCCCCCAGCTCGACGTTATTGCCGATGACCGGGCAGGCCAGGCTGTCAGGCCCACGGTTGCCAATGGTGACCGCATGACGAATGGTGAAATCATCCCCGGCGACCACGAACTTGTTGATCACCACCGCATAGCCGTGGTGGATGGTAAAGCGGCGGCCTATGGTGGCAGCGGCCTGGATTTCATAGCCAAAAAAGCATTCGGTGATGATGCGGTACAGCACCAACACGGGTGCCGCCCAGATATTGTTCAGTACGTTTTTCTTACGCCACACCGAGCAAAAGTGCGCGATGCGGTACGCCAGAACCATGCAGCACGGACGCAGGCTCCAGCTGTTAGCGCGGCAATCTTCCAGAAACATTATTTCCCCCGAAGCCCGTCAGCCAGGCGCTTGCCGTTACGCACGGAAAGCAGCGTCAGCAGCGTGCGCCAGTTCATGCGCTTATTGCGGATCTGATAGAGGGTAAAGAGCTGATATTTACGGCTGGCACGGTCAAACTTGTCCTTGTGCTTGCGGTAAAAATGGAAGTAGCCGGAGAACTTTTTCGGCGAGGAGGTGATTTGCATCTCCCCGTGGTTGATGTGCAGGATCTGCGTGGCCTCTTCCACTTTCCACGGTTCACCGTATTCCACCACCATGCGCAGGAAGATATCGTAATCCTGCGCGGCCTTGAGTTCGGTATCGAACAGGCACTCTTTGAAACGCCACGCCCAGGTGAAGACCTGGTTACCAATAATGTTGCGCTTGTAGAAAAGGCGGCGAGAGTATGGTGATTTCGGATACAGCGGCAGACTGGCGGGCTGCGAGTAAACTTCGCCCTGGCAGACATAGTCGTTGGCATACAGGAAAGCGTGCGTAACCAGCTGTTCTTTATGCGACAGGAAGATAGACAGGCGGTTCGGCGTCCATTCGTCATCGTCGTCGATACCGGTCAGATACTGCCCTTTGGCCTGCATAATCGCCTGATTACGCACCGCGCATGCGCCGGAGTTAATGGCGTTATGCGTATAGACCACCCGCGGGTCGTTGAGGTCAGTCACAAACTTTTGCAGCTGTTCATACGAGGAAGAGCAGTCATCAACGATGATCAGCTCCCAGTTATCGTAATCCTGACGTAACACCGACTTGATTGCGCGGATCGCCAGCTGCTGACGATTCCATGTCGGCATATAGATTGAAACTAAAGGGCGTTGTGTGGTCATTTTTTCCCCTCACCCCGGCCCTCTCCCCAAAGGGGAGAGGGTGAAAGGCAGCCAGTGGTTATCATTACGTTCGTCCCCCAAATCCAGCACCGAACAGTCCCCTCTCCCCTTTGGGGAGAGGGTTAGGGTGAGGGGTGTGGGGTGTGTTTTTTTATTTACTGTCAGACTTATATTCGTACTCGTAATACCCGTAATCCTGGTACCCGGTCGCGCGGCGGAAGATGGAGTTCAGGATCACCCCTTTCACCTCAATGCCGTTCTGCTCGAAGCGGCTCAGGCTGGTTTCCACCTCTTTCAGGGTGTTCACCGCGTAACGCGCTACCATCAGCGTGGTGCCCGCATGGCGGCCAACAACGGCCGCGTCGGTCACGGCCAGAATTGGCGGCGTATCGATCAGCACCAGGTCGTAGTTTTTGCTCGCCCACTCCACCAGCTCGGTGAAGCGTTCGCTCATCAGCAGCTCGGACGGGTTAGGCGGCACCTGACCGCGTGGGATCAGGTCAAATTTCGGCACCGTTGTTGGTTTCGCGCTCTGGCTAATGTCGCCTTTGCCGAGCAGGATTTCCGACAGGCCGTTAACGTTGTTGGTGCCCAGCAGTTCGTGGGTATAGCCCTTGCGCATATCACAGTCGATCAGCAGCACGCGCTTGTTGGTCTGGCTGACCACCGCCGCCAGGTTGGCGCAGACGAAGGTTTTACCGATTGACGGGCTAACGCCGGTTAACATCAGGACGTTATTTTTGGCCTGCATCATGGCGAAGTGCAGACTGGTACGCAGGCTACGGATCGCTTCGATAGCGAGGTCGGTCGGGTTACCCACCGCCAGCAGCTGGCTCTGTTTGTAACGCTTAACGCCCTTGATGGTTTTGACGCTGTCGCGGGATTTTTGCCACTCAGACAGCGGAATGCTGGCATAGACGTTGATACCGCTCTCTTCCAGAACCTGCGGGCTTTCGATGCTGCGGTTGAACAGCGAACGCAACAGTACGCCCACGATGGAGAGCATCAGGCCGAGAATAATGCTGCCGAGAATAATCAGCGCTTTCTTCGGCTTCAGTACGCCAGGCTGGGTAATGGCCGGGTCGACGATGCGCACGTCACCGACGGTACTGGCTTCGGTGATTTTCAGCTCCTGCTGCTTGTTCAGCAGCTGCATGTAAACCTGCTGTCCTGACTCCACGTCGCGGGTCAGACGCACGATCTCCTGCTGCGTTTTCGGCATCGCGGTCACACGGTCATTGAGCTTCGCCTTCTCCTCTTCCAGCGTGCGGCGTTTCTCCAGCAGCGTGCGGTAGGCCGGGTGACGTTTGGTGTAAAGCTTGGAGATCTCCGCCTCTTTGAAGGTCAGCTCGTTGAGCTGAGCGTCAATGTTGACCATCGAATCGAGGACCGATTTCGCCTCCAGCGGCAGGTCGACAGAGTCTTTATCCTGGCGGTAGGCGTTCAGCTTGTTCTCGGCATCATCCAGTCGGGCGCGCACTTCCGGGAGCTGTTTCGACAGGAACGCCAGGCTTTTCGCCGCTTCAGCCGACTTACGCTCAACGTTCTGCTCAAGGTAGTTGCGGGTAATGCTGTTCAGGATGTCGCGGATCTGATCCTTATCTTCCCCGGTAAAGGTCATGCTCAGCACGCCGGTGTCCTTACCGTTTTCGGTGACGGTCAGGTTGTTTTGCAGGTTGTTGATCATCCCCAGCGTGGAGAATTTGGTGACGGTAAACTCCCCGCCCTCCTCGGCGTTGATCGCACTGACCATCATGCTGACGCCGTCTTTGCTCAGCATCTGTCCGACTTCACCGCGCGCGCTAAAGCCCGCGTCGCTGGTCAACTGATACTGTTTCGGGCCAAGCACCGTCAGGGTAAAGGTCTGATCGGCTGCCCCTTTTGGCAGCACGAAGTCAGTGACTTTCACCGTGTCGTTGCTTCTGCCCATCAGCCGATCCCAGCCCGCACCAAAGATTGGGAAGGTATTTTTGGTGACGGGGATATCGAGCCCAAGGTCGTGAACCGTTTTACCCAGCACCAGACGTGACTGGATGAGCTGGATTTCAGCGTCAGAGGCCGGCGGCTTGTTCGCCAGCGCGGAGCCAATGTCCTGCACCAGCGAGTTACCGGTATTCTGCTCGATCTGCACCAGCGCATCGGCGCTGTAGATAGGGGTGGCGAACAGCGTATAGACGACGGCCGCCGCGGCAAACACGGCGGTAATGCCCAGCACCCACCACTTTGCCTCGATAACCGTGCCAACCAGGCGCCCAATATCAATTTCATCACTGCCCGAAGTCGGGGCGGCAGAAGGTTTTGTTTTTTCTGTCATTGTTATCCCTGCTGAGCTTTCAGTGCCTGCGCCCACTGTTGGGCAGACTGGTCAAGTAAGGTGTAAACCGCCTCGAAAGCCTCATGGCTTTTGCGATATGGATCGGGGATTTCACGTTCATTGTCCCAGTGTCCAAACAGCATCACCTTACCGCGCATCTCCGGAGCGATATCGCACAGCGCTTGAATATGGCGTTTTTCCATCGCCAGAATCAGGTCATACTCACGGCACATGCGGCCAGTGACCTGGCGGGCAACATGCCCGTCGAGAGAGAGGTGATGGTCCCGCGCCACGCTCATTGCGCGCTCATCGGCACCTTTACCGACCAGTGCACCCAGCCCTGCCGAATCAACGGTCAGTTCGGGCTGGTAGTGTTTCAACAACCGTTCAGCCGTAGGGGAACGGCAAATGTTCCCCACGCATACCACCAGAATTTTGTTAAACATCGCGGATTACCAGGTATGAATGTCGCGCGCCGTATCCGTCATGTAGCGAACGCCACTGATGGTTGGCAGCAACTGGTTGATCAGACGGTTCCAGCGGGCAACCGGTGCGGTAGTGACATACACCACGTCGTATGGCTGGAGACGGAACTCCGTCGCCATCACCAGAGAGGTCGCATCGGACATATCCAGCTGGTAGATGTTGGCAATCTTGCCTTTCGCGCTGCCCTCACCTTTCAGCGGACGGATCACGAAGATACCGGTCGCGTTAGAGGTCGTCAGATCGATACCCTCAGCATTGCCCAGCGCTTCGGTCAGCGTCATACCGCTGAAGTCCATCTTGAGGGTGCTCTGTTTCTTCACTTCACCCATCACGAAGACTTTAAGATCGTCATTGCGTGGTACATAGAGGATGTCGCCCGGATAAAGCAGGCGGTTCTGGGTCAGATCGCCGTTTTGCATCAGCGCCTGCAGCGAAATGCGCTGCTCTTTCCCGTTGTGGGTCAGTACCACGTTGCGCCAGTCGGCGCCGTCGGTTAACCCGCCTGCGGCGTTAATGGCGTCCAGCACGGTCAGAGGAACGTTGGTGATGGCCTGCTGACCAGATTTGTTCACCTGGCCGGAGATATAGGCTTTTTGCGAGCGGAATGCGGCGATATTAACGTCCACCTGCGGATCGGCGATGTACTGCGCTAAGCGGCCGGTAATATCACTGCGGATCTCGGCAAGCGTTTTCCCTGCTACATGGACTTTACCAATGTAGGGATAGAACATGGTGCCATCTGACTGCACCCAGTTACCGGTGTCGCTTGAGCTGCGGTACTGGCCCGCTGGCGTGGTCAGTTCGGGGTGATCCCAGACGGTCACGTTAATGACGTCTCCAGGCCCTACGCGATACTGGTAGGAAGCAATTTCCTGGTCCAGTGACATATTTGGCTGGGCAACGTTTGGACGTGGGCGTAATTGTTCGACCAGACGAGGCGTAAGTGGATAAACATTCACCATTTTGTCGAGATCAAAATCGGCATCCTGTTGCTTGATCACATCCTTGCCCATTGTAGACATATTGCTTCCGGGAAAGACCGTGCAACCGCTCATCAAAGTCACAGACACCAATAATGGCATCAATTTCATTTTGGAGTTCATCATTGATTATTTATCACTTTGGCAGAGTAATTATCCTGTGCAATTTAAATACGTGTGAATCTAAAATGCATTAAGAATGTAGCTAATTAAATAAAAATATAAGTGGCATCATTCCTAAAAAAAACGCTATTTGGCCAGTCACTGTTGACAACGTAATCATGGCCCACCCACACACATTCAGGCACGCTACCGCCCTTGGCTTCCAGCTACCAATACGCTATAACACAATGAATTACAGGCAAAAAGCCGCAAGAATTTTTTGCTGGTGAAATAAATGAAGCATTCAAAATACGCAGGCACTATTTCGTTAATCGCCAAAAAAAAAATCAATCTTTAACGGGAGATATCCTTTTTTAGGCTAATAATCTTGTAACAGTTAATCCCAAAACAGGCAAGAAAACGGGGTCCTAACGTCAACTTTTAAGAATTTATTTAGAAATGCACTTTATTTTTAAGAATTTCTTTATGTTGACAGCGTTATGATTGAACATCTTTTAATGCGATATTTCTTAATTTTGTTATTTCGGATAAATACCGATTTTCTGGATATATTAAAACTATTATACCCGCCAGTTTTAATTTAATGATTATTGAGAGAAATCTCATACTGACATTGCATTTTCCCACAGCTTTATCCATGATCGAATTGTGTCATTAGTCATATTACAGAAGGTATTGCTACTACTATGGAATGGATTGCCGATCCCTCAATCTGGGCCGGGCTGGTTACGCTGGTTGTCATCGAGCTGGTGCTCGGGATTGATAATCTGGTTTTTATCGCCATCCTCGCTGAAAAACTGCCTCCTTCCCAGCGCGATCGCGCGCGCGTAACGGGGCTGCTGCTGGCGATGGTGATGCGCTTACTGCTGCTGGCCTCTATTTCCTGGCTGGTCACGCTCACTCAGCCTCTGTTCTCCATTCACGGTCTGAGCTTTAGCGCCCGCGATCTGATCATGCTCTTCGGCGGGCTATTCCTGCTGTTCAAAGCCACCGTGGAGCTCAACGAGCGGCTGGAAGGCAAAGACAGCGAGAACCCGACCCAGCGCCGCGGAGCAAAATTCTGGCCGGTGGTCGCGCAAATCGTGGTGCTGGATGCGGTCTTCTCCCTGGACTCGGTGATCACCGCCGTCGGGATGGTGGACCACCTTGCGGTGATGATGGCCGCGGTCATTATTGCCATCACGCTGATGGTCATGGCCAGCAAGGCACTGACCCGCTTCGTGAACAGTCACCCGACCATCGTTATCCTTTGCCTGAGCTTCCTGCTGATGATTGGCTTCAGCCTGGTGGCCGACGGTTTTGGCTTCCATATTCCGAAAGGCTACCTCTATGCCGCCATCGGGTTCTCCGTCATGATTGAAGCGCTTAACCAGTTGGCGATATTCAACCGCCGTCGCTTCCTTTCCGCCAATCAGACTCTGCGTCAGCGCACAGCCGACACGGTCATGCGTCTGTTAAGCGGCAAGAAAGAGGATGCGGAGCTGGACGCCGAATCCTCCGCCATGCTGGCCGACCACAGCGACGGGCAGATCTTTGACCCGCAGGAACGACGGATGATTGAGCGAGTGCTCAATCTGAACCAGCGTACGGTCAGCAGCATTATGACGACGCGGCATGACATTGAGCATATTGACCTGACGGCCCCGGAAGCGCACATTCGCGCCCTGCTGGATAAAAACCAGCACACCCGGGTGGTGGTGACCGGCGGGGAAGCGGAAGAGGAGCTGCTGGGCGTGGTACACGTCATTGATCTGCTCCAGCAGCAGCTCCACGGTGAGCCGCTCAATCTCCGCGCCCTGGTTCGCCAGCCGCTGGTCTTCCCGGAGGGGCTGCCGTTGCTTTCCGCCCTTGAGCAATTCCGTAACGCGCGCACCCACTTTGCCTTTGTGGTGGATGAGTTTGGTTCGGTGGAAGGGCTGGTCACGCTCAGCGACGTGATGGAAACCATTGCCGGTAATCTGCCAAACGAGGTGGATGAGATAGACGCCCGCCACGACATTCAGAAAAACGCCGACGGCTCGTGGACGGCTAACGGCCATATGCCGCTGGAAGACCTGGTGCAGTATGTGCCGCTGCCGCTGGATGATAAACGGGAATACCACACCATTGCCGGTCTGCTGATGGAGTATTTGCAGCGTATCCCACAGCCGGGGGAAGAGGTTCAGGTCGGCGACTATCGGCTTAAAACGCTCCAGATTGAAAACCATCGCGTGCAGAAGGTTCAGCTGATACCGCTGCGGGAAGAGGAAGAACTGGATTTTGAGGTGTAAAAAAGCCGGGTGGCGTTTCGCTCACCCGGCCTGCGGTGTTCGGTTTTTGTAGGCCGGGTAAGGCGAAGCCGCCCCCCGGCGCAACAGGCATCAAAGCTTATCCAGCAGCTTCTTCACATCCTTGCCGTCCTGTGAATCTTTATTACGATCCGCCCAGCCGCTGAGTCGACGTTTCGCTTCATCCTGCAGATGCTTACGCAGGATCTGATCCACCTGCAGACTGTAATTCAGGGCCTGCCATTTGCCGTATACGCTCAATGGGACCGGCGTCTCTTTCAGGAAGTCGATGAGCTTGCTTTCCCCCTGCCAGCCGGAAAGTACCCGCACGTTAAAGCGCGTGTCCGCCGTCTCTTTGACCAGATCCAGCTTACCCTCGCCCGTTACTGATAAGAGTGAAGAGGTACCCTGCATTCCGTCGAGAGAGAGTTGTCCGTTGTTCAGCGTCAGGTCCGTGGTGAAGCTGTCGAGGCGCGTGGCACTGTCGTAGTTCTCCTGGGCCTTCACATCGCTGCTGCGCTCTACCGCCTGCTGCACCAGTTGCTGGAAGTTAAGCCCTTCCATACGGGAGTTTTTCAGATCAAGATGCGCCTGCCCTTGCCACTCGCGGCGGAAAGCATCGGCATCAATTTTCGTGCCGGAGAAATCCCCCGCCAGCGTCAACTGCCCCGTCAGAGAGATCGGGTAGTTAAACGCGGTCAGGATGGTGCCTATCTCAACGTTATCGAGACGCGGCTGGAATTCGGCGCTGGCAACGTCTTTACGGACATCCAGCGTGCCGGGCAGTGAGAGGTGTCCTGCGCCCATCTTGCCGCTCAGTTCGGAGATCACCAGCAAACCGTTATGGTTAAACATCTGGCTGCTCACGTCGGTAAAGTCCATGCCGCGCCAGCGCAGGCTGGTGGCTTTCAGCAGAATATCCGCCGTGAATCCGCGCAGAGCGTTATAGTCAGGTTGATCGAGATTCGACGAAATAACCGGACGTGATACCGGTGCCTGGCTTTGCCCCGTCTGCGTCGCCTCGCTGTCCGTGGCGCTGGCTGGCAGAGGTGGCAACAGGTTTTCCAGGTTGAGCTTGTCAAATTGCAGATTCAGCACCCACTTCGGCTTCTCTTCAAAGGTGACGCTCGCCTGCCCCTTAAGGCTACTGTCGTTTGCCTGCAGGTTGAGATTATCCAGCTCCAGCTGTTTTTGTTCCTCACGCCACACGGCCTGCAGCGTTCCCTGACCGGCGATCCCCTGGGTGGGCAGATTGGCCCCCGTCAGCTGCCAGTTAAGCTGCTGGATGTTCGCCGTGAGCTGATGCGGATAGTCTGACGCATTCACATTAGCATTCAACGACAGCGTCAGATCCCGCTGATCGCGGTTCACGCGCCCGCTAAATTCCACCGATGCAAGATGGTGCTCATCCTGTTCCATCTGCAGATTAATGTTGCGAACGGTGACCAGCTCTTCGTGCTCATGCTGGAAAACCAGCACGCTATCGGCCACTTTCAGTTTGCCAATATCAAAGGACCAGCCAGTATCAGACGGTTCATCAGGCAGGGTATTTTCACGCGGTGCCACCGGCGCGTTGGCATCACGGACAGCTTCAGTTTGTGGGGTGAGCTGAATCACCGCGCCTTTCAGCATCACCTGATTCACCTGCAGCTGATGGGAAATGAGCGGGATCAGCGCCACATCAAGGCGCATGTTGTCTGCGGACACCAGCGGCTGGGACGCCCCCGGCGCCGTGAGCGACATGCGGCCAGAGAGAATGCTGAGCTGCGGCCAGACGTGCCAGCGCAGCGGCCCGTCCAGCTTCAGTTGATAACCACTGCGTGCCTCAACCTGCCGCACCATATACGCGCGGAAGTCGTTAGGGTTAACCAGCAGAACCAACGCCGAAAGGCCAGCCACCAGCACCACCAGCAAAATCATCAGCGTTGTCAGAACTCTTCTCATGGCATCCTCAATGGACTAACGATCAGTCTTTATCAATACGGCTGGCAACCGCGCCCTGCTGGTCGCGATATTTTGCGTCCTGCCGACGGTTGTAAGGACGATCTGCCGGGCCTGACAGAGGTTCAAAGCTCAACGCGCCGATCATCATGCCCGGGCGCAGCGCCAGCGGCAATTTACCGGCATTGAAGAATTCCAGCACGATACGCCCCGACCAGCCAGGATCGATACGGTGCGCGGTCACGTGAACCATCAGCCCCAGTCGCGCCAGCGAAGAACGGCCATCAAGCCAGCCAACCAGATCCGGAGGCAGGGTGACGGATTCAAACGTCACCGCCAGGGCCAGTTCACCTGGATGCAGATAAAAAGCTTCGCCTTCATCGATTACGATTTCGTCACTCATCACGCGATCGAGCGCGGCGCTGACTTCGTCCTTCGGCCCGCTAAGGTCAATGAACGGTGCTGTATGGCCGCTAAAGGTACGGAATTTATTGCCTAACCGCACATCAACGGTCACGCCATTGATACGCTCAACGGGTGGACGCGGGGTAATAGACAAACGGCCTTCATCCAGCCAGGCTTCTATATCGCGATCACAAAGACGCATGGCACTTTCTCCTTTCATGCATCGTACCCTGAGGCGTTAAGCGCTCAGGGTAAAACCAGGTTATCTCTGAACGGTACACAATTCGCGCGGCTTATTCAAAAAACTGGCTGATTTTCGCTTTTAAGATATCAATAGCAATGCGGTTTTTACCCCCGCGCGGCACGATGATATCGGCGTATTGTTTGGATGGCTCAATAAACTGCAGGAACATCGGGCGGACCGTTTTCTGGTATTGCGCCATGACGGAGTCCATCGAACGGCCGCGTTCATTCACGTCACGCTTGATGCGGCGCATCAGGCAGATATCCAGCGGGGTATCAACGAAAATCGAGAAGTTCATGGATTCGCGCAGGCGGGCGTCGGTCAGCAGCAGAATGCCTTCAAGGATAATGACCTTTTTCGGCTCGATGCGGATGGTTTCCTGGGTGCGGGTGTGTTCTACGTAACTGTAAACGGGCAGCTCAATCGCCTGGCCGCTCTTGAGCGCTTCTAAATGCTGGAACAGCAAGCTGTGATCCATTGCATTTGGGTGGTCATAGTTGGTTTTGACGCGCTCTTCCATCGACAGATGGGATTGATCTTTGTAATAGCTGTCTTCGGGAATGACGCCGATATGCTCATCACCTACTTGTTCACGCAGTTCGCGATAAAGCGTACTGGCAATTAGACTTTTACCTGAAGCCGATGCGCCGGCGATGCCTATAATGACGCACTGATGAGACTTATCAGTCATAAATTTAGCGACCTGATTAACCTGGATGTTAAGGAAGGACGACGCCGGAGCGTCAAACGCGGCAATTATAGGGATTTCGCGGGCGTGATACCAGTCGAAAGCACAGGTTCTGCGAGACTGGCCGAAAAGTGGCGCTTTATTCCCTGAGTGAAATTTAAATGAACGTTTTTTCAGCGTTTAACCGTTTTTTTTCACGGAGCCTCTATTTAATAAGTCTGTGGTGTCAAATTCTGAGCGGTCACCATATGAATTGTAAATTGTTTGTACTAGCATAAACCAAATTATCTAATTCACGCGTTCGGACATCTTCCCTGACGGCATGGCGTCTCTGGATAAAGCGGTAATGAATAAACAATACCAGCGGGTTTTGGTTACCACCCCACATCCTTTAATACGACTTGTCTGTCTGGGCCTGGTCACCTTTATCTTTACCTTATTTTCCCTGGAGCTCACCCGGTTCGGCACCCTGCTGGCCCCGCTCTGGTTCCCCACCGCCATTATGATGGTGGCGTTTTACCGCCATGCAGGAAAAATGTGGCCGGGAATCGCCCTGGCCTGTTCGTTTGGCAATATTCTGGCCACCTGGATGCTGTTTTCGTGGGGATCGATAAGCCTCACCTACACCTCAATTAACGTGGTTGAAGCTTTTACCGGTGCGCTATTACTTCGCAAATTGCTCCCGTGGTACAACCCGCTTCAGAATCTGAATGACTGGATCCGCGTGGCCATCGGCAGCGCAGTGATACCGCCGCTGGTGGGCGGAGTCCTGGTGTCTCTGCTGGCGCCCGGCCCTGAACCCCTGCGTAATTTCTTCGTCTGGGTGTTGTCCGAAGCGATTGGCGCACTGGCGGTGGTTCCGTTGGGGCTGTTATTTAAACCGCATTATCTGCTGCGCCACCGTGACCCGAGACTGCTGCTGGAAACCCTGACCACGCTGGCCGTAACGCTGGCCCTCAGCTGGGCAGCCATCACCTGGCTGCCGTGGCCTTTCACCTGCGTTATCGTTTTGCTTATGTGGAGCGCCGTGCGCCTGACGCGAATGGAAGCGTTCCTGGTGTTTCTGGTCACCGTGATGGTTGTGTCGCTGATGATTGCCCAAAACCCGGTGGCGCTGACAACCCAGCACGTCGGGGCGATGCTGAACGCCCCCTGGCTGCCGTTCCTGATGCTGCTCCTGCCTGCCAACGTGATGACCATGGTGATGTACGCCTTCCGCGCAGAGCGCAAGCACATCACCGAAAGCGAAGAGCGCTTCCGCAATGCGATGGAGTATTCCGCCATCGGTATGGCGCTGGTCAGCATTGAGGGCAAATGGCTGCAGGCTAACAAGGCGCTGTGCAATTTCCTCGGTTACAGCCAGACGGAGCTCCAGTCGCTGACCTTCCAGCAGCTCACCTGGCCGGAAGATCTGCACACCGACCTGGAACAGCTCGAACAGCTGGTCAACGGCGACATCAATACCTATACCCTCGAGAAGCGCTATTACACCCGCAACGGGGAAGTGGTCTGGGCGCTTCTTGCCGTCTCCGTCGTGCGCCATGCCGACGGCTCGCCGCTCTATTTTATCGCCCAGATTGAAGACATTAACGACCTGAAGCAGACCGAGTGGGTCAACAAACGCCTGATGGAGCGCATTACGCTAGCTAACGAAGCGGGCGGCATCGGCATCTGGGAGTGGGATCTGGAGCCAGACATTATCAGCTGGGACAAGCGGATGTTTGAGCTATATGAAATCCCGCCGCACATCAAGCCTACCTGGCAGCTCTGGCACGACACGATGCTGCCGGAAGATCGTGCCCACGCCGAGCAGGTGCTGCGGGACTCGCTGATTTCCCGCCTGCCGTTTAAGCTGGAATTCCGCATCCGCGTGAAGGAAGGCGTGCGCCATATTCGCTCCCTGGCAAACCGGGTGCTCAATAAGCAGGGTGAAGTCGAACGGCTGCTCGGGATCAACATGGATATGACCGAGGTGAAGCAGCTCAACGAGGCCCTCTTCCAGGAAAAAGAGCGTCTGCACATCACCCTCGACTCCATCGGTGAAGCGGTGCTGTGTACCGATATCAACATGAACGTCACCTTTATGAACCCGGTGGCCGAGAAAATGAGCGGCTGGCTGCAGACCGAGGCTATCGGCCAGCCGATCCTGAAGGTGTTGCACATCACCTTTGGTGAAAAAGGGCCGCTGATGGAGAATATTCACAGCGGCGATATGTCCCGTTCCGATATCGATCAGGACGTGGTGCTGAACTGCCGTACCGGCGGTAATTTTGATATTCACTACAGCATTACGCCGCTCAGCACGCTGGACGGGCAGAATATTGGCTCGGTTATCGTGATTCAGGACGTGACCGAGTCGCGCAAAATGCTGCGTCAGCTGAGCTACAGCGCCTCCCACGACGCCCTGACCCATCTGGCAAACCGGGTCAGCTTCGAAAATCATCTCAAACGCCTCCTGCAGACCGTTCGCGAAACGCGCCAGCGTCATGCCCTGGTCTTTATCGATCTCGATCGCTTCAAAGCCGTCAACGATACGGCTGGCCATGCGGCGGGCGATGCCCTACTGCGGGAACTCTCTTCCGTGATGTTGACCATGCTTCGCTCCAGCGACGTGCTGGCGCGTCTGGGTGGGGATGAGTTCGGATTACTGCTGCCGGACTGCAATATTGAAAGCGCGCGCTATATCGCCGGGCGCCTGATCCACACGATCAATGACTATCACTTTATGTGGGAAGGCCGCCTGCACCGGATCGGCGCCAGCGCAGGCATCACGCTGATTGATGAAAATAACCATCAGGCGTCGGAGGTGATGTCGCAGGCGGATATTGCCTGTTATGCCTCGAAAAACAGCGGGCGCGGCATGGTGACGGTTTACGAACCCCAGCAGGAGCGGGATCACAACACGCGCAGCATGATGTCGCTTGATGAACAGTGGCACATGATTAAAGACAATCACCTGATGATGATTGCCCGCAGCGTCGCCTCCCCGCGCATCCCGGAAAGCAGTAATTTCTGGCTGCTGTCGTTACGCCTGTGGACCAGCCAGGGCGAAGTCCAGGAGGAGCATGCCTTCCGCTCGGGCCTGGCAGAGCCTGAGCTTTTACATGCCCTCGACAGACGGATCTTTAGCGAGTTTTTCCGCACCTCAGCCGCCCAGATCGCCAGTAAAGGCATGGGAGTGGCGCTGCCGCTCTCTGAGGCCGGTTTAGCCAGCGTAACGCTGGTCGATGAACTTCTCGACCTGCTGGATAAAAGCCCGATGCCGGGCCGTCTCCTGCATCTGGTTATCTCTGCCGACGTGGTGTGCAGCCCGGATAAAAACCTGCAGCGGAGTCTGCAAAAGCTTCGCCAGGCGGGCTGCCGCGTGATCTTCAGCCAGGTGGGTCGCGACATGAACGTCTTCACCCACCTGACCGCCAATATGGCCGACTATCTGATGCTGGACGCGGAGGTGGTAAGCAACGTGTATGGCAACCTGATGGACGAGATGATGGTGACCATTGTGCAGGGCCACGCCCAGCGTCTGGGGATGAAAACCATCGCGGGCCCGTGCAACCAGCCCATCATGATGGATACGCTCTCCGGCATCGGCATTGATTTTATCTATGGCGACACCATCGCCGAGCCGCAGCCGCTGGATCTACTGCTCAACACCAGCTATTTCGCCATCAACTGACGGTGCCCAGCCGTCGGTGTACCAGATGTGCAGCAGCGCGTAAGAGCGCCACGGCTGCCAGCGTTCGGCATAACGACGAATTTGCGCGGGCGTCATCCCGGCAAAGCGTTGCTTAATCAGATAATCATCAGGCAGAAAGACATCTTTCGCCTGCCAGCCTCGCAGGGCCAGGTAGTTTGCCGTCCAGCGCCCTATCCCCGGCCGCTGCTGTAGCGCCTTCATCCCGGCCTCAATATTCTCGGGCGGGAAAAGCGGAAACGTCCCGTCGATGACCGACTGCGCCAGATGAATTAACGACTCCGCGCGTTTTACCGGCATGCCCAACGCTTTCAGCGCCAGCGGGTCCGCTGCCGCCAGCGCGTCCGGCGTGGGGAAACAGAGATACCCCGGACAATCCGCGATCGGCTCACCGCACAGCGCCACCACGCGCGACGTCAGTTTCGCCGCCATCGCCACGCTCACCAGTTGCCCGAGGATCGCCCGTACGCCCTGCTCGTACGCGTCCATCGCCCCCGGCAAACGCAAGCCCGGCCGGGCAGCACCGAGATCGCCCAGCGTATCCGCGATGTGCTGCGGGTTGCAGGCGAGATCGAACAGGCGCTCGATGCGTTCAAGGCACGTCTGCGCAACCGGAACTAACCCCGGACTGAGCGTCACGGTCAGCGTATGGGTGGCTATATCCGGCGTTACGCGAAATATCCCCTGATGCCCTTCACAGGCAAAACTGCGCTCGTAGTAGTCGCGTGTGACGGTTTCAATGCCCGTCACAGCACGCGCGCCGAGAAAGCCAAACATCCACTGCCAGTCGTAAGGGGGTTGCCAGTTCAGGGTGTACATCGTCTCTCCTTTTGGGTTCTCCACAGCATAAACGGAAAGGTCCTGTTTCGCCTTGCTTTCATATTCCTGTTGTCGCCATGAAGACATTTCGTTAAAGTCTCGCCCCTTCTCACTGGCATGGGGATTCATCGTGTTTATTGGATTCGACTACGGTACGGCAAACTGCTCGGTTGCGATTATGCAAAACGGACAGCCACAGCTTCTGAAAATGGAAAAAGAGAGCACGCTGCTGCCGTCAATGCTCTGCGCGCCGACGCGTGAAGCGGTAAGCGAATGGCTGTTCCGCCACCATCAGGTTCCGGCCACGGCGGCGGAGACCCAGGCGCTGCTGCGCCGGGCGGTCAGCTTTAACCGTGAGGAAGACATCGACGTTTCGCCGTCCAGCGTGCAGTTCGGCCTCTCTTCGCTCGGGCACTACATTGAAGATCCTGAAGAGGTTTACTTCGTTAAGTCGCCAAAATCCTTCCTCGGTGCCAGCGGACTGAAGCCGCAGCAGGTGGCGATGTTCGAAGACCTGGTGTGCGCGATGATGCTGCATATTCGCAATCAGGCGCAGACGCAGGTTTCCGATGCGATTACCCAGGCGGTCATTGGCCGCCCGATCAACTTCCAGGGGCTGGGCGGCGACGAGGCCAACCAGCAGGCGCAGGGGATCCTTGAACGCGCGGCGCACCGGGCAGGCTTTCGCGACGTGGTGTTCCAGTACGAGCCGGTTGCCGCGGGGCTGGATTTTGAAGCCACGCTGACGGAAGAGAAGCGCGTATTAGTCGTGGATATCGGCGGGGGCACAACGGACTGCTCGCTGCTGCTGATGGGGCCGCAGTGGCATAACCGACGCGATCGTGAAAATAGCCTGCTCGGGCACAGCGGCTGTCGCGTAGGCGGTAACGATCTCGATATCGCGCTGGCATTCAAGAGCCTGATGCCGCTGCTCGGCATGGGCGGTCAGACGGAAAAAGGCATCGCCCTGCCGATCCTGCCGTGGTGGAACGCGATTGCCATTAACGACGTGCCTGCGCAGAGTGATTTTTACAGCACCGCCAACGGCCGCTTCCTTAACGATCTGGTGCGCGACGCGCAGGACGCCGAAAAAGTCGCCCTGCTGTATAAAGTGTGGCGTCAGCGCCTGAGCTACCGCGTGGTGCGCACTGCCGAAGAGAGCAAAATAGCCCTTTCCGACCGCGCTGAGCATGCGGTCTCCTTGCCGTTTATCAGCGACGATCTGGCCACCGCGATTTCGCAGGACGGGCTGGAGACGGCGCTCGCGCAGCCGCTACAGCGTATTCTGGAGCAGGTGCAGCTGGCGCTGGAGAACGGCAAAGAGAAGCCGGACGTGATTTACCTGACCGGGGGAAGCGCCCGCTCGCCCCTGATCAAGAAAGCGCTGGCGGAACAGCTGCCGGGCATTCCCATTGCCGGTGGGGATGACTTTGGCTCCGTCACCGCAGGCCTGGCACGCTGGGCGCAGGTGATGTTTAGCTAGCATTGTTGCGGTGCGGTCTGGTGCCCTCACCCCGGCCCTCTCCCACAGGCAGAGGGCGAAAACACCAAAAACGGCAACGGATGTTGCCGTTTTG
This sequence comes from Enterobacter sp. QK-SA4, assembly GCF_056856775.1. Classification (NCBI taxonomy): domain Bacteria; kingdom Pseudomonadati; phylum Pseudomonadota; class Gammaproteobacteria; order Enterobacterales; family Enterobacteriaceae; genus Enterobacter; species Enterobacter sp. QK-SA4. Next base: position 1,633,693 of record NZ_JBXFXH010000007.1, on the reverse strand, counting down.
CGTTTACCTCCATTCAGACCATTCCTGACAGTCTTCCATATTTCCTCCATTTTTCCGCTGTGTTAGCTGACTAAACTAGTATCATTCCCCGAAGTCTTCAGGATGAGAACGTATAACGATGAAAGGCAGTAACAAATCCCGCTGGGCAATCGCCGCTGGCATCATTGTGGTGGTCCTTGCCGCCGCCTGGTACTGGCACAGTCAATCCGCGAACTCCGCAGCCCCCGCGGGTGCAAATAGTCAGGCACAGCGCCCGGCAGGCGGAGGGCGTCACGGCATGCGCGGCGGCGCGCTGGCGCCGGTACAGGCGGCGACGGCAGTGAATAAAGCCGTTCCTCGCTATCTTACTGGCCTTGGGACCATTACCGCCGCCAACACCGTGACGGTGCGTAGCCGCGTCGACGGCCAGCTGATGGCCATTCACTTCCAGGAAGGTCAGCAGGTTAAAGCGGGCGATCTGCTGGCCGAAATAGACCCGAGCCAGTTTAAGGTCGCCCTCGCCCAGGCGCAGGGGCAGCTCGCGAAAGACAAAGCCACGCTCGCCAACGCCCGCCGCGATCTGGCCCGCTACCAGCAGCTTGTGAAAACCAACCTCGTATCTCGTCAGGAGCTGGACACCCAGCAGTCGCTGGTCAGCGAAACGCAGGGCACCATCAAAGCCGACGAGGCCGCCGTGGCCAGCGCCCAGCTGCAGCTGGACTGGAGCCGCATCACCGCGCCGATTGACGGACGCGTGGGCCTGAAGCAGGTCGATATCGGCAACCAGATCTCCAGCGGCGACACCACGGGCATCGTGGTCATCACCCAGACCCACCCGATTGATTTAGTCTTTACCCTACCGGAAAGCGACATTGCGACCGTGGTGCAGGCGCAAAAATCCGGGAAGGGGCTGGTGGTGGAAGCCTGGGACCGCAGCAACAAGCAGAAGCTGAGCGAAGGTTCCCTGCTCAGCCTGGATAACCAGATCGACACCACCACCGGCACCATCAAGCTGAAGGCGCGCTTTAACAATCAGGACGATGCCCTCTTCCCGAACCAGTTCGTCAACGCGCGTATGCTGGTCGCGACCGAAGAGAACGCGGTAGTGATCCCCACCGCTGCGCTGCAGATGGGTAACGAAGGTAATTTCGTCTGGGTACTTAACAGCGACAATAAGGTCAGCAAGCACCTGGTGAAAACCGGTATCCAGGACAGCCAGACGGTGGTCATCGCCGCCGGCCTTTCCGCAGGCGACCGCGTGGTCACCGACGGCATTGACCGTCTGACCGAAGGGGCCAAAGTGGAAGTGGTTGAACCTGCGAAACAGGGAGCGAAATCCTGATGCAGGTGATGCCCCCAGGCTCTACAGGCGGGCCTTCACGCCTGTTTATCCTCCGTCCTGTCGCCACCACGCTGCTGATGGTGGCGATCCTGCTCGCTGGGATTATCGGCTATCGCTTCCTGCCCGTGTCGGCGCTGCCGGAGGTGGATTACCCAACGATTCAGGTTGTCACTCTCTATCCCGGAGCCAGCCCGGACGTGGTGACGTCCGCCATTACCGCTCCGCTGGAGCGCCAGTTCGGCCAGATGTCCGGGCTAAAACAGATGTCCTCCCAGAGTTCCGGCGGGGCATCCGTCGTTACGCTGCAGTTCCAGCTGACGCTGTCGCTGGACGTCGCCGAGCAGGAGGTGCAGGCCGCCATCAACGCCGCCACCAACCTGCTGCCGTCAGACCTGCCCAACCCGCCGGTCTACAGCAAGGTGAACCCGGCCGATCCGCCAATCATGACGCTTGCCGTCACCTCCTCCGCCATGCCGATGACCCAGGTCGAAGACATGGTCGAAACGCGCGTGGCGCAGAAAATTTCACAGGTCTCCGGCGTCGGCCTCGTCACGCTGGCGGGCGGCCAGCGCCCCGCCGTGCGCGTGAAGCTTAACGCGCAGGCGATTGCCGCGCTGGGCCTGACCAGCGAAACCATCCGCACCGCCATCAGCAGCGCCAACGTTAACTCGGCAAAAGGCTCGCTGGACGGCCCCACCCGCGCCGTCACGCTCTCGGCGAACGACCAGATGCAGTCCGCCGACGAATATCGTCAGCTGATTATCGCCTACCAGAACGGCGCGCCGGTGCGTCTTGGCGACGTGGCGACCGTAGAACAAGGCGCGGAAAACAGCTGGCTAGGGGCCTGGGCCAACAAGCAGCAGGCGATCGTGATGAACGTGCAGCGCCAGCCGGGCGCAAACATCATTGAAACCGCCGACAGCATCCGCACCATGCTGCCGCAGCTGATCGAAAGTCTGCCGAAATCGGTCAGCGTGAAGGTGCTTTCCGACCGCACCACGAATATTCGCGCGTCGGTCACAGACACTCAGTTCGAGCTGATGCTGGCGATTGCGCTGGTGGTGATGATCATTTATCTGTTCCTGCGCAACGTTCCGGCGACCATTATTCCCGCCGTCGCCGTACCGCTCTCGCTGGTCGGCACCTTTGCGGTGATGGTGTTCCTCGATTTTTCGATTAACAACCTGACGCTGATGGCGCTCACCATCGCCACCGGGTTCGTAGTGGATGATGCCATCGTGGTCATCGAGAACATCTCGCGCTACATCGAGAAAGGAGAAAAACCGCTGGCGGCCGCGCTAAAAGGTGCGGGCGAGATCGGCTTTACCATTATCTCGCTGACCTTCTCATTGATTGCGGTGCTGATCCCGCTGCTGTTTATGGGCGATATCGTCGGACGTCTGTTCCGCGAGTTTGCCGTGACGCTGGCGGTCGCCATTTTGATCTCCGCCGTGGTGTCGCTGACCCTGACGCCAATGATGTGCGCCCGCATGCTGAGCCACGAGTCCCTGCGCAAGCAAAACCGCTTCTCGCGCGCCTCCGAGCGCATGTTCGAGCGGATTATTGCCGCCTACGGACGCGTGCTGGCGAAAGTCCTTAACCATCCGTGGGCCACGCTCGGCGTAGCGCTGGGAACCCTGGCGCTCAGCGTGATGCTGTGGATTTTCATTCCGAAAGGTTTCTTCCCGATCCAGGACAACGGCATTATTCAGGGCACGCTTCAGGCCCCGCAGTCGGTCTCCTTCGCCAGTATGGCCCAGCGCCAGCAGCAGGTGTCCGAAATCATCATGAAGGATCCGGCGGTCGAGAGTCTGACCTCCTACGTGGGCGTCGACGGCACCAACCCGTCGCTCAATAGCGCGCGTCTGCAGATCAACCTTAAGCCGCTGGATGAACGCGACGATCGCGTCAACGCCGTCATTGAGCGTCTGCAAAACGCCGTCGCGCGGGTGCCGGGCGTTGAACTTTACCTGCAGCCGATTCAGGATTTGACCATTGATACTCAGGTCAGCCGCACGCAGTACCAGTTCACGCTGCAGGCCACCTCGCTGGACGCGCTCAGCACCTGGGTGCCGCAGCTGGTGAACAAGCTTAACACCCTGCCGCAGCTCGCCGACGTCAGCAGCGACTGGCAGGACAAAGGGCTGGCGGCGTACGTGAACGTCAACCGCGATACCGCCAGCCGTCTGGGCATTACCATGTCAGACGTGGACAACGCCCTGTACAACGCCTTCGGTCAGCGCCTGATCTCCACCATCTACACTCAGGCCAACCAGTATCGCGTGGTGCTGGAGCACAACACGGACAACACGCCTGGCCTGGCGGGGCTGGACTCGGTGCGCCTGACCAGCAAAGACGGCGGCATTGTGCCGCTGAGCGCTATCGCCACGGTGGAAGAACGCTATACCCCGCTGTCGATCAACCATCTGGATCAGTTCCCGTCCACCACCATTTCCTTCAACGTGCCGGACAATTATTCTCTCGGCGAAGCGGTGGAGGCCATTCAGGCTGCTGAAAAAGAACTCAGCTTCCCGTCCGATATTCAGACCCAGTTCCAGGGCAGCACGCTGGCGTTTCAGGCCGCGCTGGGTAACACCATCTGGCTTATCGTCGCGGCGGTCGTGGCGATGTACATCGTGCTTGGTGTGCTGTACGAAAGCTTTATCCACCCGATCACCATCCTCTCTACCCTGCCGACGGCGGGCGTGGGAGCGCTGCTGGCGCTGATGCTGGCGGGCAGCGAGCTGGACGTCATTGCCATCATCGGCATTATCCTGCTTATCGGGATCGTGAAGAAAAACGCCATCATGATGATCGACTTCGCCCTGGCCGCCGAGCGCGAGCAGGGCATGTCGCCGCGCGACGCCATCTTCCAGGCCTGTCTGCTGCGTTTCCGTCCGATCCTGATGACCACGCTGGCCGCCCTGCTGGGCGCGCTGCCGCTGATGCTCAGCACGGGCGTCGGCGCGGAGCTGCGCCGTCCGCTGGGTATCGGCATGGTCGGCGGTCTGCTGGTGAGCCAGGTGCTGACCCTCTTCACTACGCCGGTGATCTACCTGCTGTTTGACCGTCTGGCGCTGTGGACCAAAAGCCGTTTCCCGAAACGTGAAGAGGAGGCATAAGTGAAGTTTTTCGCCCTCTTCATTTATCGCCCGGTGGCGACGATATTAATCTCGCTCGCCATTACCCTCTGCGGCGTGCTGGGCTTCCGGCTGCTGCCGGTAGCGCCCCTGCCGCAGGTGGATTTCCCGGTGATCATGGTCAGCGCCTCGCTGCCGGGCGCGTCACCGGAGACCATGGCCTCGTCGGTTGCCACGCCGCTGGAGCGTTCGCTCGGGCGAATTGCGGGGGTCAACGAGATGACCTCCAGCAGCTCGCTGGGCAGCACGCGCATCATTCTGGAGTTCAGCTTCGACCGGGATATCAACGGCGCGGCGCGCGACGTGCAGGCGGCCATCAACGCCGCACAAAGCCTGCTGCCGAGCGGGATGCCGAGCCGCCCAACCTACCGCAAGGCCAACCCGTCCGATGCGCCGATCATGATCCTGACGCTGACCTCGGATACGTACTCGCAGGGGCAGCTTTACGACTTTGCGTCTACCCAGCTGGCGCAGACCATCTCACAAATTAACGGCGTCGGTGACGTGAGCGTCGGCGGGAGCTCCCTGCCCGCCGTGCGCGTCGGCCTAAACCCGCAGGCGCTGTTCAACCAGGGCGTGTCGCTGGATGACGTGCGCTCCGCCATCAGCACGGCCAACGTCCGCAAACCGCAGGGGGCGATTGAGGACGGCAGCCACCGCTGGCAGATCCACACTAACGACGAGCTGAAAACCGCCGCGGAATATCAGCCGCTCATTATTCACTACAACAACGGCGCGGCGGTGCGCTTGAGCGACGTTGCCAGCGTTACCGACTCGGTGCAGGACGTGCGCAACGCCGGGATGACCAACGCGAAACCGGCCATTCTGCTGATGATCCGCAAGCTGCCGGAAGCGAACATTATTGAGACGGTGAACAGCATTCGCGCCCGTCTTCCGGACCTGCAGGAGACCATCCCGGCAGCAATCGATCTGCAAATTGCCCAGGATCGCTCCCCGACCATTCGCGCCTCGCTTGAAGAGGTGGAGCAAACGCTGATTATCTCCGTCGCCCTGGTGATCCTGGTGGTCTTCCTGTTCCTGCGATCCGGCCGCGCGACGCTTATTCCGGCGGTGGCCGTGCCGGTCTCGCTGATCGGTACCTTTGCCGCCATGTACCTGTGCGGATTTAGCCTCAACAACCTGTCGCTGATGGCCCTGACGATAGCGACGGGCTTCGTGGTGGATGACGCCATCGTGGTGCTGGAAAACATTTCCCGCCACCTGGAAGCGGGCGTGAAGCCGCTTCAGGCCGCGCTGCAGGGCACGCGCGAGGTGGGCTTTACGGTGCTCTCCATGAGCCTGTCGCTGGTGGCGGTATTCCTGCCGCTGCTGCTGATGGGCGGGCTGCCGGGCAGGCTGCTGCGCGAGTTTGCCGTCACCCTCTCCGTCGCCATCGGCATTTCGCTGGCGATCTCCTTAACGCTGACGCCGATGATGTGCGGCTGGATGCTCAAGCGCAGCAAACCGCACTCGCAGCCTCGTCGCAAAGGTTTTGGTCGCTTCCTGATGGCGATGCAGGAAGGCTACGGCAAATCGCTGAAGTGGGTGCTGAACCATACGCGGCTGGTTGGCCTGGTGCTGATCGGCACCATCGTGCTCAACGTCTGGATGTACATCACCATCCCGAAAACGTTCTTCCCGGAGCAGGACACCGGCGTGCTGATGGGGGGGATTCAGGCGGACCAGAGCATTTCGTTCCAGGCGATGCGCGGCAAGCTGCAGGACTTCATGAAGATCATTCGTGAAGACAAAGCCGTGGATAATGTCACCGGCTTTACCGGCGGGTCACGCGTCAACAGCGGGATGATGTTTATTACCCTGAAACCGCGCGGCGAGCGCAACGAAACCGCCCAGCAGGTGATTGACCGCCTGCGGGTGAAGCTCGCCAAAGAGCCGGGGGCAAACCTGTTTTTGATGGCCGTTCAGGATATCCGCGTCGGCGGCCGTCAGGCGAACGCCAGCTATCAGTACACGTTGCTCTCGGACGATTTAGCCGCCCTGCGGGAGTGGGAGCCGAAGATCCGCAAGGCGCTGGCCGCCCTGCCGCAGCTGGCGGACGTCAACTCCGATCAGCAGGATAACGGCGCCGAGATGGCCCTGACCTACGACCGCGAAACCATGTCGCGGCTGGGCATTAACGTTGAAGCCGCCAACAGCCTGCTGAACAACGCCTTCGGCCAGCGCGAGATCTCCACCATCTACCAGCCGATGAACCAGTACAAGGTGGTGATGGAGGTCGATCCGCGCTACACCCAGGACATCAGCGCTCTGGACAAAATGTTTGTGATTAACAACGACGGCAAGGCGATTCCGCTCTCCTACTTTGCCAGCTGGCAGCCGGCCAACGCGCCGCTGTCGGTGAACCACCAGGGGCTATCGGCGGCGTCGACTATCTCCTTTAACCTGCCCGCCGGTTCGTCGCTTTCTGAAGCCAGCGACGCAATTAACCGCGCGATGACGCAGCTTGGCGTGCCGTCCACCGTGCGCGGCAGCTTTGCCGGCACCGCGCAGGTGTTCCAGGAGACGATGAATTCACAGGTGATTTTGATTCTGGCCGCCATCGCCACGGTTTATATTGTGCTGGGCGTGCTGTACGAGAGCTACGTTCACCCGCTGACCATTCTCTCGACGCTGCCGTCGGCGGGCGTTGGGGCGCTGCTGGCGCTGGAGCTGTTCAGCGCGCCGTTCAGCCTGATCGCGCTCATCGGAATCATGCTGTTGATCGGCATCGTGAAGAAAAACGCGATCATGATGGTCGACTTCGCGCTGGACGCCCAGCGCAACGGCAATCTATCGCCGGAAGAGGCCATCTTCCAGGCCTGCCTGCTGCGTTTTCGTCCGATCATGATGACCACCCTGGCGGCGCTGTTTGGCGCGCTGCCGCTGGTTATCTCGGGCGGCGACGGCTCCGAGCTGCGCCAGCCGCTGGGGATCACCATTGTCGGCGGCCTGGTGATGAGCCAGCTGCTGACGCTGTACACCACGCCGGTGGTCTATCTGTTCTTCGACCTCCTGCGGCTGCGCTTCTCGCGTAAAAACAGAACCACGGTGACCGAGTAAATGACCGATCTCCCCGCTAACGTTCGCTGGCAGCTATGGATAGTCGCTTTCGGCTTCTTTATGCAGTCGCTGGATACGACCATCGTCAACACCGCCCTCCCCTCCATGGCAAAAAGCCTGGGGGAGAGCCCGCTGCATATGCACATGGTGATTGTCTCCTACGTGCTGACGGTAGCCGTCATGCTGCCCGCCAGCGGCTGGCTGGCGGATAAAGTGGGCGTGCGGAATATCTTCTTTACCGCCATCGTGCTGTTTACCACCGGCTCGCTGTTTTGCGCCCAGGCCAACACCCTCGACCAGCTGGTGATGGCGCGCGTGCTGCAGGGCGTCGGCGGGGCGATGATGGTCCCTGTCGGGCGGCTAACGGTGATGAAGATCGTGCCGCGCGAGCAGTACATGGCGGCGATGACCTTTGTGACCCTACCCGGTCAGGTGGGGCCGCTGCTGGGCCCGGCGCTCGGCGGCATTCTGGTGGAGTACGCCTCCTGGCACTGGATCTTCTTAATCAATCTTCCTGTTGGCATCATCGGCGCCATCGCCACCCTGACGCTGATGCCGAACTACAAAATGCAGACGCGGCGCTTTGATTTCTTTGGCTTTATCCTGCTGGCGGCGGGCATGGCCACGCTTACCCTGGCGCTCGACGGGCAAAAAGGGCTGGGGATTTCGCCCCTGACGCTGGGGATGCTGGTCGTTATCGGCATCACCGCCATTCTGTGGTATCTGCGGCATGCCAGAGGTAACGATAAGGCGCTGTTCAGCCTGAGCTTGTTTAAAAACCCTACCTATCGCCTTGGCCTGTTCGGCAGCTTCGCCGGGCGCGTCGGCAGCGGCATGCTGCCGTTTATGACGCCCGTTTTCCTGCAAATCGGAATGGGATTTTCGCCGTTCCACGCGGGCCTGATGATGATCCCGATGGTGCTCGGCAGCATGGGAATGAAGCGCATCGTGGTACAGGTGGTGAACCGCTTTGGCTATCGTCGCGTGCTGGTGACCGCCACGCTGGGGCTGGCGCTGGTGAGTCTGCTGTTTATGGCCGTGGCGCTGATGGGCTGGTACTACGTTCTGCCGCTGGTGCTGTTCTGCCAGGGGATCGTCAACTCCATGCGCTTCTCGTCGATGAATACCCTGACGCTGAAGGACCTGCCGGACGATCTGGCAAGCAGCGGCAACAGCCTGCTGTCGATGATCATGCAGCTTTCGATGAGCGTCGGGGTGACCATCGCGGGTTTACTGCTCGGCATGTACGGCCAGCACCACCTCAGCGTCGACACGCCGGTGGCGCATCAGGTCTTTTTGTATACCTATCTCAGCATGGCGGTCATCATCGCCCTGCCCGCTTTCATCTTCGCCAGAGTGCCGGATGATACCAGCAAGAACGTCGTGATTAGGCGCGGCAAAAGGAGTGGTTCATGAAATTCTGGCGTCCGGGCATTACCGGCAAGCTCTTCGTGGCGATATTTGCCACCTGTATCGTCCTGCTGATCACCATGCACTGGGCGGTGCGGATCAGCTTTGAGCGCGGTTTTATTGATTACATCAAGCATGGCAATGAACAGCGTTTACAGGGCTTAAGCGATGCGCTGAGTGAACAGTACGCCCAGCACGGCAACTGGCGTTTTCTGCGCAATAACGATCGCTTTATTTTCCAGATCCTGCGCTCGCTGGAGCACGATACCGGTGACGATCGCCCGGGGCCGGGCATGCCGCCGCACGGCTGGCGCACCCAGTTCTGGGTGATTGATCAGGACATGCGCACTCTGGTGGGTCCGCGTGCGCCGATACCGCCGGACGGCACCCGTCGTGCGATTAAAGTCAACAATGCGACAGTCGGCTGGGTTATCGCCTCTCCGGTGGAGCGCCTGACGCGCAACACCGACATCAACTTTGACCGCCAGCAGCGCCGGACAAGCTGGCTGATTGTCGCCCTCTCCACCCTGCTCGCCGCGCTCGCTACCTTCCCGCTGGCGCGCGGCCTGCTCGCCCCGGTGAAACGGCTGGTGGAAGGCACGCACAAGCTGGCCGCCGGGGATTTTACCACCCGCGTCGATACCCGCAGCCAGGACGAACTGGGCAAGCTGGCGCAGGATTTTAACCAGCTCGCCAGCACGCTGGAGAAGAACCAGCAGATGCGCCGCGACTTTATGGCCGATATCTCCCACGAGCTGCGCACGCCGCTGGCGGTGCTGCGCGGCGAGCTGGAGGCCATACAGGACGGCGTGCGCCAGTTTACGCCCGAATCGGTGGCCTCTCTGCAGGCGGAGGTGGGCACGCTCACCAAGCTGGTGGACGATCTCCACCAGCTCTCCATGTCCGACGAAGGCGCGCTGGCCTACCAGAAGGCGCCGGTAGACGTGATTAACATTCTGGAAGTGATCAGCGGCGCGTTCCGCGAGCGGTTTGCCAGCCGCAACCTGAAAATCGACCTCTCCCTGCCGGACAGAGCGGTGGTGTTTGGCGACAAGGACCGGCTGATGCAGCTATTCAATAACCTGCTGGAAAACAGCCTGCGCTACACCGACAGCGGCGGCAGGCTACATATCTCCGGCAGGCAGGAAAACGGGCGCTTTGCCCTCACCTTCGCGGATTCCGCCCCCGGCGTGCAGGACGCGCAGCTGGAAAAATTGTTTGAACGTTTTTACCGTACCGAAGGCTCCCGCAACCGCGCCAGCGGCGGTTCCGGCCTGGGGCTGGCGATTTGCGTTAACATCGTTGAGGCGCATAATGGCACGATCCGCGCCGCCCATTCGCCTTTTGGCGGGGTTAGCATTACAGTAGAGTTACCTCTGGAACGGGATTTATCGAGAGAAGTATGACCGAGTTACCGATTGACGAAAACACGCCGCGCATTTTGATCGTGGAAGACGAGCCGAAGCTTGGGCAGCTGCTGATCGACTATTTACGTGCGGCCAGCTACGCTCCATCGCTAATCAGCCACGGCGACCAGGTGCTGCCATACGTGCGCCAGACCCCGCCGGATCTGATCCTGCTTGATTTAATGCTGCCGGGCGTTGACGGGCTGACCCTGTGCCGGGAAATTCGTCGCTTCTCCGACGTGCCGATCGTCATGGTCACCGCCAAAATTGAAGAGATTGACCGCCTGCTGGGGCTCGAAATTGGCGCGGATGATTACATCTGCAAGCCCTACAGCCCGCGTGAAGTGGTCGCCCGCGTGAAAACCATTCTCCGCCGCTGCAGGCCGCAGCGCGAGCTTCAGGTGCTGGACGCCGAAAGCCCGCTGATTGTCGACGAAAGCCGCTTCCAGGCGAGCTGGCGCAGCAAGCTGCTGGACCTGACCCCTGCGGAGTTCCGCCTGCTGAAAACCCTCTCCCACGAGCCGGGAAAAGTCTTCTCCCGCGAACAGCTGCTAAACCACCTGTATGACGATTACCGCGTCGTGACCGACCGCACCATCGACAGCCATATCAAAAACCTGCGCCGCAAGCTGGAGGCGCTGGACGCCGAGCAGTCGTTTATTCGCGCGGTGTATGGCGTGGGGTATCGCTGGGAAGCGGATGCATGCAGGATAATGTGAAAATAGTGCCCGCCGCACGGCGGGGCAGAGACGCCAGGCATCAAAACTGTGGGCTTACCGGGAAACGAAAAGGTGTAGCATAAGCAAAAAGTCGCGCTAATACGTCGCGACGCTCGGTGCCTGTTATCATCGCCAGGAAAGCGAAGCCAGTAACATTCAAATCTTGCTGAGAAGGATGTTTATGCATTTTCTTCAAAATAGCATTAACCTTTTCCTCATCAACAAAACTCCAGATAGCCAAAAGTGCCCATCGTTTCCCCGCGGATAACTTTATTATATCGCCTGATGTATTCCAGTCCGGTGGTAATTCATTAATATTGCTTACACTGTCAATACCAGCCGCAGGAATAATAAAATAGTCTGAAAACATATGGACGGCATCTTTCCATGCCTGCAAGAACATCGGTTCATGGATATCATTCATCGCCTTTTCATTTGCATACTGTGCTGCCAAAACAGCATTACAGGCGTAGACCCGAGGTTCATCGTCACCATAAACCTCCGGGACTATCCAACCTGAAGAGTAATGTTCTGCATCATGGGATGTGAAGGTGGGCAGTAGGGCAATAAACTGTGGTAATATATTTTGTAATGAACGAGGAAAAAAACGCTTTGCTAACTGAAAGCCCGCGTGATTTTCCAGTAACAAGGTTTCAATATCCTCTGAATTATAAATCTGGTACAAAATCCCTTTTTTATCTTTCAGTCGCTCAAGTTTTTGCTCAAGTCCGGACGATGCAATGGTGGAATAGAATCCAACAAACTCATCACATTCAAATTCAGCAAGTCTGTCCTGAATGTCTTCTTCATCACTGCGGCCAACGGACTTTTTAGACGGAGCATAGTGTTTGCAGCTAACCAGTTTGGCAATGCGACGTCCGGCAATATCAAACTCAACCCGTATATCTATGCCGCCGTCCGCCCCCCGGCTTGGGCCTTTAGTTACAACCCCTCCCAAAATTTTTTCCATGAATATCTTTGCGAATTTCTCAAATTGGTCGCTATCCGCAGTATCTGCGCTTGCAGAAGCAAGCTCACAGAAATCCAGCCTCGCCATACTTTTCCCCTGATAAATGGTAACGGTTCATAAACAGATTCCGTCTTTTTCTCTGCATTAATCAAGCTACGTGTTCGGATAGGTGCCTGAACAGCCGACTTGACGACGCTCAATAGTGATATACGACTCCACTATCAGCGAGTTTTCCTGTATCTGGTTGATTCGAATTAAGCAAAAGCAGTGGCGTTCAGTCGGCGCCGGATGAGCGGTGATACGACCCCGCGCTTTACCTCCCTGCCCCGCAGCGCTACAATGCCCGCCCTTAAAGTGGGGGATCTCCCCTTACCGCTGCACCTGGTGCACGCGGATCTGACCTGTCATCAGAACGAGAACAAACATGTTTAAACCGGAACTCCTTTCCCCGGCGGGAACGCTGCAAAATATGCGTTACGCTTTCGCCTACGGTGCCGACGCCGTTTACGCGGGCCAGCCGCGCTACTCGCTGCGCGTGCGTAACAACGAATTCAACCACGAGAACCTGCAGCTCGGCATCAACGAAGCGCATGCCCTGGGCAAGAAATTCTACGTGGTCGTGAACATCGCGCCGCACAACGCCAAGCTGAAAACGTTCATCCGCGACCTGAAGCCGGTGGTGGATATGGGGCCGGACGCGCTGATCATGTCGGACCCGGGTTTAATCATGCTGGTTCGGGAGAACTTCCCGGAGATGGATATTCACCTCTCCGTCCAGGCTAACGCCGTCAACTGGGCGACGGTGAAGTTCTGGAAGCAGATGGGGCTGACCCGCGTCATTCTGTCCCGAGAGCTTTCGCTGGAAGAGATCGAAGAAATCCGCACCCAGGTGCCGGATATGGAAATCGAAATCTTCGTTCACGGCGCGCTGTGCATGGCCTACTCCGGCCGCTGCCTGCTCTCCGGCTATATCAACAAGCGCGACCCGAACCAGGGCACCTGCACCAACGCCTGCCGCTGGGAATATAACGTCCAGGAAGGCAAAGAGGATGACGTCGGCAACATCGTGCATAAGCACGAGCCGATCCCGGTGACCAACGTCGAGCCTACGCTGGGCATCGGCGCGCCAACCGACAGCGTGTTTATGATTGAAGAAGCCAAACGCCCGGGCGAGTACATGACCGCCTTTGAAGACGAGCACGGCACCTACATCATGAACTCGAAAGATCTGCGCGCCATCGCCCACGTTGAGCGTCTGACCCAGATGGGCGTGCACTCCCTGAAGATTGAAGGCCGCACCAAATCCTATTACTACTGCGCGCGCACCGCGCAGGTGTACCGCAAAGCCATCGACGATGCGGCGGCCGGTAAACCGTTCGATACCAGCCTGCTGGAAACTCTGGAAGGCCTGGCGCACCGCGGCTATACCGAAGGCTTCCTGCGTCGTCATACCCATGACGACTACCAGAACTACGAGCACGGCTACTCCGTTTCCGAGCGCCAGCAGTTTGTCGGCGACTTCACCGGCGAGCGCAAAGGCGCGCTGGCGGCCGTGGCGGTGAAAAACAAATTCACCAAAGGCGACAGCCTGGAGCTGATGACCCCGCAGGGCAACATGAACTTTACGCTGGAACATCTGGAAAACGGCAAAGGCGAAGCGATTGACGTGGCGCCGGGTGACGGTCATACCGTCTGGCTGCCGGTTCCGGAAGAGGTGGAGCTGAAGTTCGCGCTGCTGATGCGTAACTTCAACGGTGAAAGCACCCGAAACCCACACGGCAAATAGTTAATCAGGGAAATTTTTTCGCGCTGGGATAATTCTTAGAATCGGATCACATACCGCTTCGTTCAATACGGGTATTATCCCCCCGCTGAAAAACATAACCCATAAATGCTAGCTGTACCAGGAACCACCTCCTTAGCCTGCGTAATCTCCCTTACGCGGGCTTATTTTTTGCCTTCTCTCTCCTCAACCCAGGCAATCAGTTCGTCGATTTGCCCCTCCGAGAACACGGCTATCCCATGCTCTGCGAGCAACGATGCAGCAACACCCCTCCCCGCTTTATGTATCCCGCGAAAAGATCCGTCATAAATAAACTGACTGCCGCACGTTGGGCTGCCATCGGTTAATAGTGCTGCGCTACACCCCGACTCCTGAGCAGCGCGTAGCGCGAGCCAGGCTGCAAGCTGATACTGCTCAGTCACATCCTGCCCTGTATTTTCACTAATTCTGGCTTGCCCGTGCATTACGTCTTTGCCATCAGCGGACATAATCTCTGCCGGAGGACGAGGTACAGTCAGCCCGGCCGCAAGTTCAGGGCAGTGGATAACCAGACGCTGTTCCTGCTGCCAGCGAGCGAGCAGCTCGTTCATTCGCGCTTTTTCACTTCCGTTGTAACGAACCTTTAAGCCCATCAGGCACGCGCTTACCAAAATTTTATTCATCATCACTTTCCTGTGATTACGTTACTATCATCGCTGGAGTGTAACGCGCTTTCGGGCATATTTTGTTCCTTTCATCCTGTTCTTACCCGCTTTTTTCCTCTCTGCTATACACTCTTACTAACGCTAAAAAAGGGAGCAGCGCGGATGGCAACCTATCCAGACAGTTTATTGATTCTCAATGGCAAAAGTGCGGGCAACGATCTGCTGCGTCAGGCCATCATAGGTTTGCGTGACGATGGCGCGCGCATTCACGTTCGGGTGACGTGGGAAAAAGGCGACGCGGCACGCTATATCAATGAAGCTCTCGGGCTTGGCGTCAGCACCATCATTTCCGGGGGCGGCGACGGCACCATCAATGAGATTGCGTCAGCGCTTATCGACCTGCCCCCGGCAAACCGGCCGATGATGGGTATATTACCGCTCGGCACAGCCAATGATTTTGCCACCAGCGCCGGGATCCCGGAAGAGCTGGAGAAGGCGCTCCAGCTGGCGATCCTCGGCAAAGCCACCGCTGTGGATATTGCGCAGGTAAATGATAAAACCTGCTTTATCAATATGGCGACCGGCGGGTTTGGCACGCGCATCACCAGCGAAACGCCGGAAAAGCTGAAGGCGGCGCTGGGCGGCGTGTCATACCTGATCCACGGTCTGATGCGCATGGACACCCTCAAGCCTGACCACTGCGAAATTCGCGGCGAGGATTTTCAGTGGCAGGGTGACGCGCTGGTAATTGGGATTGGCAACGGACGTCAGGCGGGCGGCGGACAGCAGCTGTGCCCGGAGGCGCTGATTAATGACGGTCAGCTCCAGCTGCGTATTTTCACTGGCGACGGCCTGCTGCCCGCGCTGTTTACCACGCTGACGCAGCCGGAAGAGAGTCCAAATATCATCGCCGGGAAATCAGCGTGGTTTGAAGTGAATGCTCCCCACGGGATGACCTTTAACCTCGACGGAGAGCCGCTGAGCGGGACGCAGTTCCGCATTGAGGTGTTGCCCGGCGCGCTACAGTGTCGGCTGCCGCCGGACTGCGTGCTTTTGCGCTGATGTTTCGCACGGTGCGCGATGATGCCCTCTCCCACCGGGAGAGGGAGATGGAGCCGTCAGGCAATCGTGACTTTGCTATCCAGATAGACGTCCTGAACCGCATTGATCAGCTTCACGCCGTCGGCCATCGATTTCTTGAACGCCTTGCGGCCAAGGATCAGCCCCATGCCGCCCGCACGTTTGTTGATCACCGCCGTACGCACCGCGTCTGACAGGTCGGTATCACCGCCCGCCGCGCCGCCTGAGTTAATCAGCCCCGCGCGGCCCATGTAGCAGTTCGCCAGCTGGTAGCGCACCAGGTCGATCGGGTTATCGCTGGTCAGCTTGCTGTAAACGCGATCGTCGGTGTAGCCAAAGTTCACCGCTTTATAGCCGCCGTTATTCTCGGCCATTTTCTGCTTCACAATATCCGCGCCGATGGTCGCCGCCAGGTGGTTCGCCTGCCCGGTCAGGTCGGCGGATACATGGTAATCCACGCCGTCTTTCTTGAACGCGTTGTTGCGCAGATATGCCCACAGTACGGTGACCATTCCCAGCTCGTGCGCACGCTCAAACGCCGCGGAGATCTCTTCAATCTGACGACGGGACTGTTCGGAGCCGAAGTAAATCGTCGCCCCTACCGCCACCGCGCCCATGTTGAACGCCTGCTCGACGCTGGCGTAAAGGGTCTGGTCATACTCGGTTGGGTAGCTAAGGGTTTCGTTGTGGTTCAGCTTCACGAGGAATGGAATGCGGTGGGCATAGCGACGCGAAACCGAGGCCAGCACTCCGTAGGTCGACGCCACGCAGTTACAGCCCGCCTCAATCGCCAGCTCAACAATGTTCTTCGGATCGAAGTAGAGAGGATTCGCCGCAAAAGAGGCGCCCGCAGAGTGCTCAACGCCCTGGTCCACCGGCAGGATTGAGAGATACCCGGTGCCGCCGAGCCGCCCGGTGTTGTAAAGCGTCTGCATATTTCGCAGGACCGCAGGCGGACGGTTGTTATCGATCATCACGCGGTCAACGTAGTCGTGACCAGGCAGATACAGCTGGTCGGCTGGAATGGTCATACAACGATGCTGTAAAAGGCTGTCGGCGTCTTTGCCAAGCAACTGCGCAATATCAGTCATGTGATACTCCCGTAAGTCCGACGTCGTGTCGGTGTGTGTTTATCCAGTCCCATCTTTTATGGGCAGACTAAGCCTGGTACCGACTTAACAGATTTTCCACCTTTTGCATTTTTTTTCAGCACAATCTGCTGGCTCGATTCGTGTACAACAAAACTGTTACATTGATCAAACAATCGCCACAAAGGTATTTAAAAGGTATTATTGAGTGGTATGTTAAAGGCGTACCCTCTCTGACATGCAGGATTGAAAAATGAAAACGAAAGTCCAACTGTCATTCATGATGTTTGTTGAATGGTTTATCTGGGGCGCGTGGTTTGTGCCGCTGTGGCTGTGGCTGAGCAAAAGCGGTTTTACCGCCGGGGAAATCGGCTGGTCTTACGCCTGTACCGCCATTGCCGCGATCCTCTCCCCGATTCTGGTCGGCTCGCTGACGGACCGCTTCTTCGCCGCGCAGAAAGTGCTGTCAGCGCTGATGTTCGCCGGTGCGATTCTGATGTACTTCGCCGCACAGCAAACCCAGTTCAGCACCTTCTTCCCGCTGCTGCTGGTTTACTCCCTGACCTATATGCCAACCATCGCGCTGACCAACAGTATCGCCTTTGCCAACGTGGACGACGTCGAGGCCGATTTCCCGTGCATCCGCGTGATAGGCACCATCGGCTGGATCGCCTCCGGTCTTGCGTGCGGGTTCCTGCCGCAGATGCTGGGCTACAGCGATATTTCCGACACCAACATCCCGCTGCTGATGACGGCAGCCAGCTCCGCCCTGCTCGGCGTCTTTGCCCTGTTCCTGCCGAATACGCCGCCGAAAAGTACCGGCAAGCTGGATTTCAAAGTGATGCTCGGGCTGGACGCGCTGATCCTGCTGCGCGACAGAAACTTCCTGGTGTTCTTCTTCTGCTCGTTCCTGTTCGCCATGCCGCTGGCCTTCTATTACATCTTCGCCAACGGCTATCTCACCGAAGTGGGGATGAAAAACGCCACCGGCTGGATGACGCTCGGCCAGTTCTCCGAAATCTTCTTTATGCTCGCCCTGCCGTTCTTTACCAAACGCTTTGGTATTAAGAAGGTCTTACTGCTGGGTCTGATTACCGCCGCCATCCGCTACGGGTTCTTCATTTACGGCGGAGCGGAACAGTACTTCACCTACGCCCTGCTGTTCCTCGGCATTCTGCTGCACGGCGTAAGCTACGACTTTTATTACGTCACCGCGTACATCTACGTGGACAAAAAAGCGCCGGTGCACATGCGCACCGCCGCGCAGGGCCTGATTACGCTGTGCTGTCAGGGCTTTGGTAGCCTGCTGGGTTACCGCCTGGGCGGCGTGATGATGGAAAAAATGTTCGCATACAAAGAGCCGGTGAATGGGCTGACCTTCAACTGGGCCGGAATGTGGACGTTTGGTGCAATCATGATTGCCGTGATTGCCGTGCTGTTTATGCTGTTTTTCCGCGAATCGGATAAAGAGATCGCCGCAATTGAGGTGGTTGATAGCGATGCCGCGCTGACACAAGGGGAAGTTAAATGAAACAAGAACGTGTTCTCGGTGCCCTTTACGGGCAGGCGTTAGGCGATGCGATGGGCATGCCGTCGGAGCTGTGGCCGAGAAAGCGCGTCAAGGCGCACTTCGGCTGGATCGACCGCTTTTTACCCGGCCCGGCAGAGAATAATGCGGCCTGCTATTTCAAACAGGCAGAGTTCACCGACGATACCTCAATGGCGCTGTGCCTGGCGGACGCGCTCATCGAGTGCGACGGGGAGATTAACGCGGACGTTATCGGCAAGCATATTCTGCGCTGGGCGCTCGATTTCGACGCGTTTAATAAGAACGTGCTCGGCCCGACCTCCAAAATCGCGCTTAATGCGATTCGCGACGGCAAGCCGGTTAGCGAACTGGACAACAACGGCGTAACCAACGGGGCGGCGATGCGCGCCTCCCCGCTGGGCTGCCTGCTCCCGGCCACGCGTCTGGAACACTTTGTTGAGCAGGTGGCGCTGGCCTCCAGCCCGACCCATAAATCCGACCTCGCTATTGCCGGCGCGGTGGTGATTGCCTGGGCGATTTCCCGCGCCGTCGACGGCGAAAGCTGGCAGAACATCGTCGATGCGCTGCCGGGTATCGCCCGCTACGCGCAGGAGGCGAAAACCACCACCTTCAGCGCGTCGCTGGCGGCACGTATTGAGCTGGCGCTTAAGACCGTACGGGAAGCCAACGGGGTTGAGTCCGCCAGCGAGCAGGTTTACCAGCTTGTGGGGGCCGGAACCAGCACCATTGAGTCCGTTCCGGCGGCCATTGCGATGGTCGAACTGGCGGGAACCGACCCAAACCGCTGCGCCATTTTATGCGCCAACCTGGGCGGCGATACCGACACTATTGGCGCGATGGCGACGGCCATCTGCGGCGCGCTCCATGGCGTGCAGGCGATTGACCCGGCGCTCAAAGCCGAACTCGACGCCGTCAACCGGCTCGATTTCGGCCACTATAGCGAGAAACTGCTGCACTACCGGGAGCAAAGGGAGGGCGTATGAGTTCATTTGCCCAACGTCTCGACACCCTGCACGCCACGCGCCCGGTGACGGTGCTGGGCGCGGCGGTGATAGACGTCATCGCCGACGCCTACGCCCTGCCCTGGCGCGGGTGCGATATCGAGCTCAAACAGCAGGGCGTGAATATTGGCGGCTGCGCGCTGAATATCGCCATCGCCCTGAAGCGGCTCGGCATTACAGCGCAAAACGCCCTGCCCGTTGGTCACGGGGTATGGGCGGACATCATCCGCAACGCCATGGCGAAGCAGGATCTGCACAGCGCCATCGAGGCCGAAACCGGCGATAACGGCTGGTGCCTGGCGCTGGTGGAGCCAGACGGCGAGCGCACCTTTATGTCCTTTAGCGGCGTGGAGAACCAGTGGCAGCAGCGCTGGCTTGATGTGCTTAACATCCCGTCGAAGAGCCTGGTCTACTTATCCGGCTACCAGCTGGCCTCGCCGTGCGGCGAGCTGCTGACACGCTGGCTGGAGGGGTTGCGGGACGTGACGGCGTTTATCGATTTCGGCCCTCGCATCGCGGATATCCCCGACGCGCTGATGGCGCGGATTATGGCCTGCAGGCCGATCGTGTCGCTCAATCGTCAGGAAGCGGAGATCGCAGCCGAACGACTGGGCGTAGCGGCTGAAAACCTGGGTGCGGAGTGGCAGCAGCGCTTCGGCGCCGCGCTGATTGTGCGGCATGATAAAGACGGCGCCACATGGTATGACGGTGACGTCTCGGGCGTTGTTCCGGCGTTTCCGGCGACGGTTGTGGACACCATTGGCGCTGGCGACAGCCACGCGGGCGGCACGCTTGCCGGGCTGGCGGCGGGATGGTCACTGGCAGACGCCGTTCTGCTGGGGAACGCTGTGGCGTCCTGGGTAGTCAGCCACCGCGGCGGGGACTGCGCCCCGACTCGCGACGAATTATTCCTCGCACACAAAGACGTATAGATCGCTGCGACAGTAGCTGATGCTGTACTCAATCGGCCGGTGCTGTTGGTCAAGCGCAACCTGCTTGATCACCAGCACCGGTATTTTTTCGTCCATCTTAATGTGCGCCTGAAACTCGCTGTCCGGCATGCGGGCGCTAACCCGTGAACGGGTGCGCTGCGGGAAGATATTCTGGCTGCGGAAGTAGTCGTACAGCGAAATGCCAATCGCATCCGGATCGGGAATGAGGCCAACCGGCACCCAGGACTCTTCAATCGACACCGCATCGTCATCCACATAGCGAATGCGCTTGAGCAAAAAGACCTCGCTGTCCGGAGGAATCGACAGGTGGTTTGCGACCTCTTCCGGGCACTTCACCACCCGCTTGTTGACCCACAGCGTATTAGGCTTTTGGCCGCGCAGCACTACCTGCTGGGAAAAACCGCGCGCCTCTTTCAGCGAATATTCAAAGATATTGTTGATTTGCGTGCCATAGCCACGGGAGCGCGTCACCACGCCCTCTTCCTCCAGCGCCTGCATCGCCTTTCGCACAGTGATGCGCGACACCCCGGTTAACTGGCTCAGATCGCGCTCGCCGGGCAAAATATTCCCGTGCTCCAGCACCCCGCTGCGCACCGCGTTTTTTACCGTTTCGGCAAATTTCAGGTACAGCGGCGTGTTGTCAGGCGCGGCGATCCGTTCATTCAGTTGAGCGATTAACCGGGTATGCGCTTGTTCCATCTCTGTTTTCTCAGGCGTGGTGTTTCCTGCCAGTATACTGGGTTACCACCATGCATGAAAATGATGAACCGGCCCAATACCGTGACCCACTTCCAGAGTATCGGCTTTTGCCAGCGCCGCCGAGAGCCAGGTTTTCGCTTCGCGCACCGTATCGGCCCAGCCGTCATGCCGCGGGCGCAGCGCCGCCAGCGCGGCGGAGAGCGTGCAGCCCGTGCCGTGGGTGTTTTTGGTCTGCACGCGCGGCGCGGTAAAGCGTACTTCGCCGTCGCGGGTAAACAGCCAGTCCGGGCTTTCGGCATCATCCAGGTGCCCGCCTTTCATCAGCACCGCGCCGCAGCCCATTGCCAACAGCGCGTTTCCCTGCGCTTTCATCTCGCGTTCAGTTTGCGCATGCGATGTGCCTAACAGCGCGGCGGCTTCCGGCAGATTTGGCGTGATAAGCGCCACCTGCGGCAGTAGCTTTGTACGCAGCGTCTCCACGGCGGAGGCGGAGAGCAGCGGGTCGCCGCTTTTCGCCAGCATGACGGTATCCAGCACCACGTTTTGCACCTGATAGCGTTTAAGCCGCTCGGCCACCGCTTCCACAATATCCGTCTCGGCCAGCATGCCGATCTTGGTGGTATCGATGCGCACGTCGCTGAACACAGAATCCAGCTGCGCGGCAACAAAATCCGGCTCGATACGATAGACCGACTGCACGCCGCGCGTGTTTTGCGCCACCAGCGCGGTAATGACCGAGCAGCCGTACGCGCCAAGGGCCGAGAAAGTTTTGAGATCGGCCTGGATACCCGCGCCGCCGCTGGGATCGGTGCCGGCAATGGTCAGGGCGTTAATCCGTTTCATGCCTGCTCCTCCAGCGTATAGAGCGCATCCAGAAACGCGCTGGCAAAACTGCCAGGCCCACGTGACTGCGCAACGGCCACCGTTCCGGCTCGCTTCATCCATCCGCAGGCGGCAGCGACGTTATCCATCCGGTCGCCAGGCAGCGAGCAGCTCGCCGCCACAACGGCAGAAAGCGCGCATCCGGTTCCCACTACGCGCGTCATCAACGGATCGCCGCCCGTTATCGTGCGGGTGCGTTGCCCGTCAGTGATGTAATCCACCTCGCCGGTGACGACCACAACGGCATTGGTCTGGCGAGCCAGCGCCTGTGCGGCGGGCACCGCGCTGGCTGCGGTATCGGTTGTATCAACGCCGCGCCCGCCCGCGCTCATTCCGGCAAGGGCAAGAATTTCGGAGGCATTGCCGCGAATGGCAGCCGGTTTCAGGGCAAGGATTTGATGGCAAAAACGGGTGCGGAACGTCAGGGCACCCGCGGTAACCGGGTCCAGCGTCCAGGGCTTGCCTGCAGCCACCGCGCTTTCTATTGCCCGACGCATCGCCTGGGCACGCGGCGAGGTCAGCGTACCAACGTTAATCAGCAGCGCATCGGCGATGCCGGCAAACTGTTCAGCCTCTTCGGCCTCAATCACCATCGCGGGTGATGCGCCAAGCGCCAGCAAAACGTTGGCCGTGAAGGTCTGTACGACATCGTTGGTCATACAGTGGGTCAGCGGAGAACGGGTTCGGAAGTAGTGTAAAACGCGTAAATTGAGCAGGTCAGGCTGCATGGTTTCGCTCCTGCCTTGCGTGAAGAAGCGATGACCGGGAAGGCATCTGACTTCCCTACGCTGGCATTATCCAGATCAGGTAATACGGGTATTTCTCAGCCTTCACAAAGAAGGGCACCCCGAGTCAAAATACTTTTAAAACAGTGAGTTATAAAACTCATTAACGTTATGTAGTGTAACCGCGGCCCCAGGCCAGGCGCAAGGAGTTTCGATTTATCACGCCGTTTGTCACAGCGGAAATCTCCAGACGCTCTTTCCCGTCATTTGCCAACATTTATTACGCTTTAGTTAATTCTGGTTCAGTAATTGTTAATACGTTATTGAAAAACTTTATTACGTACTTTTGCTGAGACTATTATTTTTTATTACGTGCTCATTCCGCTTTTATAAGATAGATAAACTTCTTTCGCATGAAAGAATAAGAAAGTACTAATTTATTTAACTCTATTAAACATTTGTACTTTCATCAATAGCTTAACGCTTCCCTTGATTTATCGCACAATCCATAAGTTAATGTATACATTAAATAAACCTCCTCGATACAGCCCCCTGCCCTTTCATTTATTCATATCATTTATGATTTAGATCAAAATCATCAATTTGGGTTTAATCGATAGTTTATTCACGCTACTAAAAAAGGTCCGGGCATCGAATATCCAGTATTTACATACGGAAATACAGATATCCACATGCCACTAAAGCCAAAACTGTTCTGCTTAATTTTGTTTTTTTATACATTAATGATGTGAGTCCTTCGAATGAAACTTTTCAATAAATCTGTTATTCCTGTTTTTGTATTTGGGGTGGTCGCCGGTAGCGCCATGAATATTACCAACGCTGCTGCTGCCGTTTGGGATGACGCATCAATCACAGATATTGTGAATGACCATCAAGACCAAATTACGCAAAACAGGGTCGATAGTATTGCTCGCGATCTCTCAACTGAAAATCGCTTAACGCAGGTGGATAGCGACCTTCAATCCACTAAATTAGGTGTTTTGGTTATTGAGCAAGCCACAAATGACGCTTACCAAAAAGCCTTGCTTGCTGGCGCGCTTGCAGATACTGCCAATCAAAAAAGCGATGCGGCTTTACAGGGCGTTATGACGAACGGCACAGAAATTATCAATATGGAAAACGTTAACAAAGTGCAAGATAACCGTCTTGACAGCCTGGAAAATGCCCCTAAACCCACTAACGGCGTAGATGGTAAAGATGGTAAAGATGGCGTGACGACCACCGTGACGCACATGCAGGTAGACGCAGCAACGCAAACTAAAGTGGCTAATAATACCCAGGCTGTTACCGCCACCGCTCAGGAACTTCAGGCAACAAAGCAGACGTTACAGGCAATGAATAACAACACCAATCAGCAATTCAAATCATTGCATGACGAAGTGGATAATAATAAGAAGCAGGCCAACGCCGGTATCTCGGGCGCCATGGCGATGGCAGGTTTACCGCAGGTACAAACGAATCAGCATGTTATGTTCTCTGCTGGCGGTGCATCGTACAATAATGAAAGCGCCCTTGCCGTCGGGGCATCCGTTAACTTTAGTTCACATGTCATCGCGAAAGTGAGCTTCTCTGATGATACCGCCAATAATATGGGGGCGTCAGTTGGCGTCGGAATGGGCTTTTAACTAAATACAACTTAAGCATTATTAACTGACGCCGTTAAGTTAATAACCCGCTTGCCTCCGGCAAGAATAGCGATGACAGAAAAAACATGCTCAGACATATCATTATTTCAGCGACCCTGTATCTGATGCTCATTGGTGTCGGTATTTGGATCGGCATGATGTACGTCTCTTATTATCTGTGCGTTTTATAAGGTGGACAAAAGTTTAGCCATGAAAACTCAATTAATATGGATTGCACTGATATTGACGGTAGCGACAACACCGGCTCATGCGATTAACGCGCACTATCGTGCTCAATTAGAACGTTCAGGATGTACTGAGATGAACGCGAATGACGGCTCTTGTGATATTCACAAAACAAAAGCCCAAAATGCGGCACAGCACACAACAGCTGCGGTCCACGACCCTTTGCGTGAAGCCACTTTCACATCGGATGCGGTTAACGCCACGATTTCAAATGGCTTTTTTAACGCCACCATAAACGGCAAAAAGGCCATCGTGAAACGTCTGAATGCTCATTTCTATGAGATTCACGGTAATGGTTTTGTTATATCGCTAAGCCTTGATGAGAACGGCATTACGGCGGCGTCCTGGAATAAGACGACGGGGCGTAACCACGGCATTTTGCAGGTGTCGCAGAAATAAAGCTAACAAGGAGGCTGTCTGCCTCCTTTTTGGTCAGCGAATGGCACGATTTGTCACACTCTTTTTTATGAATTTACAGTCGGGGCAGAACACACGTAACAGTCTGTTTTTCTTTATCATAAAGCGCAATTTTCTTTCTTAAAAAGGGGATATCCCTTCCCCTGAGCGCCATGTCACAAAACAGTAAACAAATTAACCATTGAGCCCCGTGGCAAAAGGCTCTATATTGGCGGCGTTTTTTTCAGGCCCCCATCTGTTTTTTAACTTTTTATTCAATCGTGGCTCATAACGAAGCGGCGGTTGTAGGAGTGATATGATGACGGATAAAGTCCGTATTGACACCGTAGATGCCCACAAAAGCAACGAAACCTATCTGGCCCGTCAGGCCGAGTTTGAATCTAACGTCAGGAGTTATCCGCGCAAACTGCCTTTAGCCATCACTAAAGCAGAAGGCGTGTGGATCACCGATGCAGATAATAAAGAATACCTTGACTGTTTAGCAGGCGCGGGGACCCTTGCGCTTGGCCATAACCATCCTGATGTGCTGAAAAGCATCCAAAATGTCATTACCAGCGGCTTGCCGTTACATACCCTGGATCTGACTACGCCTCTGAAAGACGCGTTTTCTGAATACCTGCTCTCTCTGCTGCCTGGTCAGGGCAAAGAGTACTGCCTGCAGTTCACCGGTCCATCCGGTGCTGACGCCGTTGAAGCGGCGCTGAAGCTGGCGAAAAAAGTGACCGGTCGTAGCGGTATCATCAGCTTCTCTGGTGGTTACCACGGTATGACCCACGGCGCGCTGTCCGTGACCGGTAACCTGTCTCCGAAAGAAGCGGTTGACGGTATGATGCCAGAAGTGCAGTTCATGCCTTACCCGCACGAATACCGCTGCCCGCTGGGTATCGGTGGTGAAGCGGGCGTGAAAGCGCTGACTTACTACTTCGATAACCTGATCAACGACGTTGAAAGCGGCGTGCGTAAACCTGCTGCGGTGATTCTGGAAGCCGTTCAGGGCGAAGGCGGCGTGAACCCGGCTCCGGCTGAGTGGCTGCAGCGCATCCGTAAAGTGACTCAGGAACACGGCATTCTGCTGATCCTCGACGAAGTTCAGGCTGGCTTTGCCCGTACCGGTAAATTCTTCGCCTTCGAACACGCGGGCATTGAGCCAGACATCATCGTGATGTCTAAAGCCGTAGGTGGCGGTCTGCCGCTGGCCGTGCTCGGTATCAAAAAGCAGTTCGACGCATGGGCGCCAGGTCACCACACCGGTACCTTCCGCGGCAACCAGCTGGCGATGGCAACCGGTCTGACGACGCTGAAAATCCTGAAAGACCAGAACATCGCAGGCAAAGTGGCTGCACAGGGCGAATGGCTGAAAGGCCAGCTGAAAGAGATGGCGAAACGCTATCCGGTTATCGGCCACGTGCGCGGCCTGGGCATGATGATCGGTATTGAGATCGTTAAGCCACACGAAGCCGCTGACCACATGGGCTGCTTCCCGGGCGACGGCGAGCTGTCTGCACTGATTCAGAAGAAGTGCTTCGAAGCCGGTCTGATTCTGGAGCGCGGTGGCCGTAACGGTATCGTTCTGCGTCTGCTGCCGTCTCTGCTGATCAGCGACGAAGAGCTGAAAATCTTCCTGGATAAATTTGAGCAGGCACTGCTTGCTGCGGGCGTTCGCCCGGCGTAACCGGAGTTATTGATTACGATGTCTGATTCAAACCCAATTTTGTTCTCCTCTGCGCAGAGCATTGAAGCTTATCAGCAGGCGATCGAACAAAGCACTCAGGCTGTGATGCAGTGGCTGAAACAGCCTGAGATGTACCAGGGCAAAACGGTCGCAGAACTGCGCGACCGTATTAAGCTGGATTTCAACCCGAAAGGGCTGGGCAACGAAGCGGCGATTGAACGCGCCGTGGAGTTCTTCCTGAAAGACAGCCTGTCCGTTCATCACCCGCAGTGTGTGGCGCACCTGCACTGCCCAAGTCTGGTGGTAAGCCAGGCGGCGGAAGTGCTGATCAACGCCACTAACCAGAGTATGGACTCCTGGGATCAAAGCCCGTCCGCAACCATTATTGAGATCAAGCTGATCGAGTGGCTGCGTACCCGCGTGGGTTATCAGGCCGGCGACGCAGGTGTCTTCACCAGCGGCGGTACCCAGAGCAACCTGATGGGCCTGATGCTGGCTCGCGATGCGTTCTTCGCGCGTCAGGGTCACTCCGTTCAGCAGGACGGTCTGGTGGGAGATCTGCGCAAAATTCGCGTGCTGTGCTCCGAAAACGCACACTTCTCCGTGCAGAAAAACATGGCGCTGATGGGTCTGGGCTACCAGTCCGTGGTGCAGGTGAAAACGGACGAATTTTCCCGCATGGATCTGACCGATCTGGCGGCGAAAATTGAGCAGTGCAACGCGAACGGCGAGCAGATTCTGGCGATCGTCGCAACGGCAGGTACAACCGATGCCGGTGCTATTGACCCGCTGCGTGCAATTGCAGAGCTGGCCGCTAAGCAGAACATCTGGGTACACGTTGATGCGGCCTGGGGCGGCGCGCTGCTGATGTCTGAGCAGTATCGTCACTACCTGGACGGCATCGAGCTGGTGGATTCCGTCACCCTGGACTTCCACAAGCAGTTCTTCCAGACCATCAGCTGCGGCGCGTTCCTGCTGAAAGAAGCGCGTCACTACGAGCTGATGCGCTATCAGGCGGCCTACCTGAACTCTGAGTTCGACGAAGAAGCGGGTGTGCCTAACCTGGTGTCCAAATCTCTGCAGACCACCCGTCGTTTTGACGCGCTGAAGCTGTGGATGAGCCTGGAAGCGCTGGGTCAGGAGCAATACGCGGCGATCATCGATCACGGCGTGACCCTGGCGCAGCAGGTTGCGGCCTACGTGAAAGAGCAGCCTGCTCTGGAACTGGTCATGCAGCCACAGCTGGCAAGCGTTCTGTTCCGCTTCCGCGGACAGGTTCAGATGGATGACGCGGGCATCGCCCTGCTGAACCAGAAAATTGGTGATGCGCTGCTGGAATCCGGCCGTGCGAACGTTGGTGTGACCGAGCACAACGGCGTCACCTGCCTGAAGCTGACGCTGCTGAACCCAACCGTGACGCTGGAAGATATTAAAATCCTGCTGTCTCTGGTTGAGCGCACCGCGCAGGAAGTTCTGGCTAAGTAATACAGCACCCCTCTTCCGCCGGGAGAGGGGTTATTTTTATACGCCTGCCCACCACATCCTTAATTTTAATCCCCAGTAGCTCGTCCAGCCCGTCGTGGTGCTGACCACATTCCCCTTCGACACAATGACCAGCGTCGGCGTCACGCTCACCTGCCACTGCTGCGACAACGCACCGTTTTCATCATTTATCACCGGCATTTTCAGCTGTTTCTTTTCAACCCAGCGCTCAAGCTTTGTGTTATCACCGGAACGCATGGCAATGCTCACCACGTTCCCCCCCTCTTCTGCCAGCTGATTAACGGAAGGCGTCGTGTAACGGCATATGCTGCACCAGGTGGCCCAGACGTAAATCAGCAGCGGGCGTTCCTGACTCAGGGCCGAGATATCGTGAATGTTACCGTCGATGCTCTGCATTGGTGTTGCGCTAAAACTGGCGGGGAGTGTCGGTTTTCTATATTGATCAACGCCCCACACCACGACCAGCGTCAGCAGAACGAGAATAATCCCTTCCCGCGCCCAGCGGCGCAGTCGGTTGATTTTGCGGTTATCCATTGTGACCTCATGTTTTAATGAAGGTCATCTTAACGGGCAATACGCCTTCTCGCTGTAAAGAAGTGTCGCGTCAGGTTTATTCCTGGGTATAACCGTAGTCGTAATGGCTATATCCCGAGTTGTAATAAAGCACGGCAGATTTCACGATATCATTGAGGATCGCGCCATTCACCTGCACGCCCATTTGCTGCAGACGCTTCAGGCAGTTCTCGATCTCCTTGACGTTAGTTTTACCAAAGCGGGCGACCAGCAGCGTGGTCGCCGCTGCTCGGGCTATCAGCAAGGCATCCGTTACGGCAAGCACAGGTGGGGTATCGACAATCACGATGTCATACAGTTTATCTATCTCTAACATCACGGCCTGGAAGCGTTCACTCATGAGCAGCTCAACGGGATGTGAAGGTTGCGGTCCGCAGGTCAATACATCAAAACCGCCTTTCTCAACGCGTTGAACAGCCGCCTGCCATTCAACATCTCCTCCGAGCACGCAGGATAATCCCCGATGATTGCTCAGTTTGAACACATTGTGGACATATCCCTTGCGCATATCCGCATCTATAAATAGTACTCGCTGTCCGGCCTGAGCGGCAATCGACGCCATTGAAGTGCTGACCAGCGTCTTTCCGCAGTCCTGCGTGGGTCCAGACACCACGACGACCCGGTTTGTGGCATCCATCATGGTAAAATGCAGACTGGTGCACAGCCCGCGTACCGCCTCGACAAACATATCTGCCGGGCGGTCAACGGGCAGAAAAGGGACGTTCAACGTCCTGTGCTTCCAGTGGGACGCAAACAGGGTTCTCCTGCGCAGGTGCGTTTTTTTCCAGAGCCATACCGAGCGCGGAAGCGTCGCCAGAAGCGGTATCCCCTGCACTTCCAGTTGTTCAGACGAGGTAATGCCCCGCTTAAAGGCTGAACGTACTAAAACCATTCCGGCAGAGAGCATCAACCCCATCAGCATACCCAGTACGATAATGAGCGCTTTGTGCGGTTTGATCGGATCTGGCTTCGCTATGGCCGGGTCAATAATCCGCACGTTCCCGATAGTGCTGGAACGCGAAATACTCAGCTCTTGCTGACGCGTCAGCAACTGCAGGTATATAGTACGCCCGGATTCAACGTCACGACTCAGCCGTAAGATTTCCTGCTGCGTGGAAGGCATGGTTGAGACGCGATTATTCAGGCGCGCACGCTCGCGTTCAAGCGTTTGTTTTTTCTCCAGCAGGGCACGGTAGGTGGGATGGTCCTTTTTAAAAAGTTGTGAAACCTCTGCTTCGCGGAACGTCAGCTCATTAAGCTGGTTTTCCACGTTAACAACCTGATCAAGGACTGACTTTGCTTCCAGAGATAAGTCGACAGAATCGCGTTGCTCTCTGTAGGCATTCAGACGCGCTTCAGCTTCATCCAGTTCCCGGCTGATCTTAGGTAATTGCTCCTGTAAGAACGTGAGGCTACGGGAATCTTTCGCTTCCTGGCGCGCAATATTCTGGCTGAGAAAATTTTCAGCAATGGTATTAAGTACCGTGGCGATCCTGGCGGGGTCTTCACCCATTAACGTTAATGCGATCATACCGCTCTGTTTCGCCGACTCAACAACCGTAAGCCTGTTCTGAATGGAGCCGATCGCGTCAAGCCTTGTAACTGCTTCGAGGGTAAACTGGGTGCCTGGTTCCGCGCTGAGGGATGTCACCAGAAGCGACATTCCGTCTTTAACCAGCGTTTTCCCCACGATGCCTTCTGCTTGAAGCGTTTTTCCCTCAAGACGATACCGCCCTTTTCCCTGTACGGTGAGTAAAAGCGTTTGTGGCTTACCTTCCAGAAGGGGAATAGTCAGCGCGCCGATCGTTATTTCATCGGATTTACGTCCCCGCACGTGTTCCCACAAAGACCCAATGACAGGAAAAACGCGTCGCCTGGCGTTGTACGTCAGCCCTAATTGATCAACGGTCTCTCCCAGAATCATCCGTGATCTGAGGAGTAAAAGTTCCGGCGCAACATCTGGCGAGAGTTCAGACTCGAACGGGGTCAGGTTCTTGAGCAGCGAGTTATTCTGCTTCGCCTCTACCTGTACCAGGGCATCAGCCTGATAAACTGGCGTGGCGCTGAACGCGTAGATACCCGCGCATACCGTGAACAGGAGCGTGACACACGCAATCGTCACCCGGTTGTCAAACATCTCAGCAAGCAACTGAAGAAGATCGATTTCATTATTCTGCGGTGTCGCAGCACTATATTTATCTGATTTAGAAGACGACATTACGGCTTCATTCCTTGTTGACTCAAACGACGAGCCCATTCCTGACTGGCTTTACCCAATTGCTCGAAAACATATTCATAAACTTCGCGACTTTTGTGATACGGGTCGGGAATGTCCCTGGTTTCCAGCCATTGTCCAAAGAGCAGCGATTTTCCCCGGTTCTCCGGAGTCATTGCGGCAATAAAACGGAGGTGTGTTGGCTCCATTACCAGAATCAAATCGGATTGTTGCAGCAGGCTGCGCGTCACCTTTCGGGCAACATGCCCTTCCAGCGAAACGCCATGACGCCAGGCGACAGCCTGCGCAGCCGCATCCGCCGGGCGTCCTTCAAGTCCAAAAATACCTGCTGAGGTCACCTGCTTGCCGGGTAATTGCTGACGCAACAGCCGCTCACCAATCGGTGAACGGCAAATATTGCCAGTGCAGACCACTAAGATTGACTGAAACATTACTGCGGCCACGATCTGATGTAACGAACGGTTTCGGTCAGGTCATGGACGCCGCTGATGGTAGGCACCAGCTGGGTGATCACGCGATTCCAGCGTGATAACGGTGCCGTAGTGACGTAAACGATGTCATACGGCTCCAGCTGGAATTCCGTACCCAGCACCATGGCTGACGCATCTTCCGCATTCAGTTGATAGATATTGGCAATTTTGTCCGTGTCGCCTTTTTTGGATACCTGCCGAATAACAAAAATGCCGGTTGCATCGGCCATATTTTGGTTAAGTCCACCAGCATTTCCCAGGGCTTCGGCCAGCGTCATGCCGCTACGATCCATCTTAAGCGTACTCTGCTTGACCACTTCGCCCATCACGAACACTTTCAGCGCGTCGTTCCGGGGAATAAACAGGATATCGCCCGGATAAAGCAGCTTATTTTGAGTCAAATCGCCATGCTGCATCAGCGCATAGAGCGAAAGGCGGGCGTCCTTGCCATCATGCGTGAGCACGACGTTACGCCAGTCGGCATCCGCAGAAAGACCGCCAGCGGCGTTAACCGCATCCATCACCGTCAGTGGAATATTCGTTATGGGTTGTTGGCCCGATTTTTCGACCTCTCCGGTGACATAGGCTTTTTGCGAACGGAAGGCGGCAATGCTGACGTCCACCTGCGGGCTCTCAATGACTTTATCCAGTCGCTCTGTAATCTCTTCACGTACCTGTGAAACCGTTTTTCCCGCCACCTGCAGCTTACCGACGTAGGGATAAAAGAGAGTACCATCGGCGTTGACCCAGTTGCCTGCATCGCTTGCGCTACGATATTGTCCCGCGGGCGTCGTTAATTCAGGGTGATCCCAGACGGTGATCGTCAGGATGTCGCCTGTGCCAATACGGTATTCCCAGTTTTTGATCTGCTCATCCAGATTAGGATTTGCCTGAGATTTCGATACGGTCGGACGCAGCTTTTCAATCAATCCCGGCGTTAATGGGAAAATTTCCACGCGCTTATCAAGATTATAATTAACGTATTCCGCCGCAATGACCTTTTTCCCGGACACACTTAAGTTCTGGCCGGGGGCAAATACACACCCCGTTAACTGACTAACGGTGAGAAATAACAGCGAAAATGCAGTTGTACTTTTCATTTGTATAAATATTTCTTTTTAACGTTGCGCTTATCGTTAATCTTGCAAAGAGATCAAATCTAACACCATGAAATTTAATTGATTATTTTCATGAAATATGAAATTCTGATATTATAAAACGTGGCCAAACCGCTCTCTAAAACACGAAAGCAATACTCAAACCTGTAACAAAAAAGGAAGTAAGCCCGCTTCACCTGAAGGCAATATTAAATCGTCTTCATAGGGAAAGCATTCACACATCAGTCCAATTTTGACGTCAAAAGTTATTTTCAGAATTAATTAGTGAAATAATAAATTTTAAAAATATAAGGAGCAGGCAATATTCACCACAGTGATAAACATCATCCCATTCGACTACACAAAACCGTCCACTTTTGTTACATTTTTTTTCAAACATACCCTGCGTTGATACTTAAAATGGACTGTCTGCTCCGCTTTGCACGACCTGCAGACGAAAAGTATCTGTAACGATATCACTGGAGAAAAAATGGCTAAGCGTAAATTGCTGCTTCTGGGTGTATTACTGTCTCTGGCGGGATCCGCATTCGCTGCCCCGCAAACGGCCGCTGCGCCATCCGGCATCAAGGCCTATGAAGAACAAGAGTTCATCGCTGACTTTACGAAATTCAAGATTGGCGACACGGCGCCGGCGCAGTATCAAACGCCAGAGTACACCATCAAACAGTACCAGTTACGTAACCTGCCGGCTCCGGATGCCGGAACCCACTGGACCTATATGGGTGAGAACTACGTGCTGATCGGCGATGCTGATGGCAAGATCTACAAAGCCTACAATGGAGATATTTTCTATCACCGCTAACGCAATTGTGATTCGCCCCTGGCAGGAAAGTGACCGCCCTTTCCTGCGCACGCTCTACCTCCACGCCCGGCGTGAAGCCTGGCCATGGCTGGACAGTGCAGACTGGCAGCTTGAAGACTTTGACGCGGCAACCCGTGACGAAGTGATTTGGGTTGCCACGCAGAACGGTCATCGCCTGGGTTTTGCCTCCGTCTGGACGAACGATAATTTCCTGCACAACCTGTTTGTCGATCCGCAGTATCAGAGCATGGGCGTCGGGCATGAGTTACTTGAACACCTACAGGAAACGTTTACCAGTACGGGTTCGCTTAAGTGCCTGGTGAAGAATGCGCGGGCTGTCGCGTTTTACCAGCGACACGGCTGGCACATTGAGGCTACGGGTGATTCTCCGGACGGAGAGTATTATTTGATGCACTATCGGTTGGGTTAAAGTCGGGTGGCGGCTTCGCCTTACCCGACCTACGTGATAGTGCCAGTTGTAGGCCAGGTAAGCGAAGCGCCACCCGGCAATTCAACGCGAAGGCGTTACACCGCGCGGAACGCGATTTCGCCCGGGATCACTTCGCCCTGCCAGTAAAGCTGCGCCGCAACGCGTCCCGCCAGCTGGCGATACATTTCCGCGAATTCGCTGTCTGGGCGGCTGACCACTGTCGGCTTTCCGCTGTCCAGATCTTCACGGAGGGTAATGTGCAGCGGCATCTGCCCCAGCAGCTGAGTGTGATACTTCGCAGCCAGTTTTTCTGCACCACCCGTACCGAAGATAGGTTCGTGGTGACCGCAGTTGCTGCAGATGTGCACGCTCATGTTCTCGACGATACCGAGCACCGGCACTTCCACCTTCTCGAACATCACGATGCCTTTTTTGGCGTCGATCAGCGCAATATCCTGCGGCGTAGTCACGACGACCGCCCCCGTGACCGGAATGTTCTGCGCCAGCGTCAGCTGAATGTCACCGGTGCCCGGCGGCATGTCCAGCACCAGATAATCCAGATCCGGCCACATCGTCTCCTGCAGCATCTGTAGCAGCGCTTTGCTGGCCATCGGGCCGCGCCAGACCATGGCGTTATCGTCGGTCACCAGGTAACCGATCGAGTTGGTCGCCAGACCGTGAGCCATAATTGGCGCCATGTGGGTCCCGTCCGGCGAGGTGGGGCGCTGGTTTTCCGCGCCCAGCATGTTCGGAATAGACGGACCGTAGATATCCGCATCCAGAATACCGACCTTTGCCCCTTCCGCTGCCAGCGCGAGCGCCAGGTTAACGGCGGTAGAAGATTTCCCTACCCCGCCCTTGCCCGAGCTGACGGCAATGATATTTTTCACGCCGTTTACGCCAGGCTGGTTTTTCACGCGCTTCAGCGTGGCGATGCTGTGGCTCAGCTTCCAGTCGATCGCCTTCGCACCGGTAATGCGCAGCAGCTCAGAGCTGGTCTGCTCTTTCAGCGCGTCAAAGGCGCTGGTCCAGACGAACGGCATCTGCAGCTCAATGTGCAGGGTATCGTCCAGCCAGGCAACGTGGTGTAACGCTTTCAGCGTAGTGAGATTGTGCTTCAGGGTTGGATGCTGAAAGTTAGCCAGCGTCCCGGCGACCATTGCTCGTAAGGCTTCCGGTGATTTGGCCTGGGATAGAGAACTCATCCCGACTCCTTTGTAGTTGTTCTGAAAAAAGACGTGTAATTACCAAGTTTACCCCAGAGGTAACAATTATTCATTTATGGATTAATGCCCTTATCACTTGGCGTAGTTATTACCTTTCGGGTAACATCAAAAACCCTTTTCACAGTTAAAAGAAGTAATGCCTACTATGACTCAAGTCGCGAAGAAAATTCTGGTAACGTGCGCACTGCCGTACGCCAACGGCTCAATCCACCTCGGCCACATGCTGGAGCATATCCAGGCTGATGTCTGGGTCCGTTACCAGCGAATGCGCGGCCACGAGGTTAACTTCATCTGTGCGGACGATGCTCACGGCACGCCGATCATGCTGAAAGCGCAGCAGCTGGGGATCTCCCCGGAGCAGATGATTGCCGAAATGAGTCAGGAGCATCAGACCGATTTTGCTGGCTTTGACATCAGCTATAACAACTATCACTCCACGCACAGCGACGAAAACCGCGAGCTGTCGGAGCTGATCTACACCCGCCTGAAAGAGAACGGTTTTATCAAAAACCGCACCATCTCTCAGCTTTACGATCCGGAAAAAGGCATGTTCCTGCCGGACCGTTTCGTCAAAGGTACCTGTCCGAAATGTAAATCCCCGGACCAGTACGGCGATAACTGCGAAGTGTGCGGCGCGACCTACAGCCCGACCGAGCTTATCGAGCCGAAATCCGTGGTATCCGGCGCCACGCCTGTGATGCGTGACTCCGAGCACTTCTTCTTCGACCTGCCGTCCTTCAGCGAAATGCTGCAGGCGTGGACCCGCAGCGGCGCGCTGCAGGAGCAGGTGGCGAACAAAATGCAGGAGTGGTTCGAATCCGGCCTGCAGCAGTGGGATATCTCCCGCGATGCGCCGTACTTCGGCTTTGAAATCCCGAACGCGCCGGGCAAATACTTCTACGTCTGGCTGGACGCGCCAATCGGCTACATGGGCTCCTTCAAGAACCTGTGCGACAAGCGTGGCGACACCGTCAGCTTCGACGAATACTGGAAGAAAGATTCCACGGCAGAGCTGTATCACTTTATCGGTAAAGACATCGTTTATTTCCACAGCCTGTTCTGGCCGGCGATGCTGGAAGGCAGTAACTTCCGAAAGCCAACCAACCTGTTCGTACATGGCTACGTGACGGTGAACGGCGCGAAGATGTCCAAGTCTCGCGGGACGTTCATTAAGGCCAGCACCTGGCTGAACCACTTCGACGCGGACAGCCTGCGCTACTACTACACCGCGAAGCTCTCTTCCCGCATCGACGACATCGACCTGAACCTGGAAGATTTCGTGCAGCGAGTGAACGCGGACATCGTCAACAAGGTGGTGAACCTGGCCTCCCGTAACGCGGGCTTTATTGCCAAACGTTTTGACGGCGTGATGGCGGCTGAACTGGCCGATCCTGACCTGTACAAAACCTTTACCGACGCGGCAGCCACCATTGGCGACGCGTGGGAAACCCGTGAGTTCGGCAAAGCGGTGCGCGAAATCATGGCCCTGGCTGACCTGGCGAACCGCTATGTGGACGAGCAGGCACCGTGGGTTGTCGCGAAACAGGAAGGCCGCGATGCCGACCTGCAGGCCATCTGCTCCATGGGCATCAACCTGTTCCGCGTGCTGATGACGTACCTGAAGCCGGTTCTGCCGCAGCTGGCAGCCCGCGCCGAAGCGTTCCTGAACACCGAACTGACCTGGGATGCCATGGCGCAGCCGCTGCTCGGCCACAAGGTGAACACCTTTAAAGCGCTGTACAACCGCATCGAGATGAAGCAGGTTGAAGCCCTGGTGGAAGCGTCTAAAGAAGAGGTGAAGGCGGCTTCGGCACCGGTCACCGGCCCGCTGGCAGACGATCCGATTCAGGAGACCATTACCTTTGACGATTTCGCCAAAGTTGACCTGCGCGTGGCGCTGATCGAAAACGCGGAATTCGTGGAAGGATCTGACAAGCTGCTGCGCCTGACGCTGGATCTGGGCGGGGAGAAGCGTAACGTCTTCTCCGGCATCCGTTCAGCCTACCCGGACCCGCAGGTGCTGATCGGTCGTCAAACCGTGATGGTGGCGAACCTTGCGCCGCGCAAAATGCGCTTCGGCATCTCTGAAGGGATGGTAATGGCCGCAGGCCCTGGCGGGAAAGATATCTTCCTGTTAAGCCCTGATGAAGGCGCGAAGCCTGGGCAGCAGGTGAAATAACAAAAAAGCCGGAGATTGTCTCCGGCTTTTTTTATGGCGTTTTGTTTTCTCCCTCTCCACGTGGGAGAGGGTCGGGGTGAGGGCATCAGGCCGCACCCTACCGCCTTTACGCCTTGGGGTGATGCACCCGGTGGGTCAGCCCGCGCAGGAAATTTCGCAGAAACTGGTCGCCGCACTCGCGGTAATTTTTATGATCCGGCGCGCGCATCATGGCGGTCACTTCCGGCACGGATACGCGGTATTTTTGCTCCGTCATGATCGCCACGATATCGTCCGTTTTCAGCGAGAACGCGATGCGCAGCTTTTTCAGTACCGTGTTGTTGTTCACGCGACGCTCCAGTGCCAGTTCTGGCGCAGCCGGATCTTTGCCACGCTTATCGTAAATCAGGCCGTTCAGGAAACCCGACAGAATAATGTCCGGGCAGCGAACGAAGCCCTCTTCGTCTTCTTTGGTCATCCAGGTATCGAAACCTGCAGACGTGGATTCCATGTCCGACAGCGCAAGAATGCGCACCATGTCGTTATTGTTTGCTTTCAGGGTGTAGCGCAGGCTACGAAGAATGTCGTTACTTAGCATAGAGCCTTCGAATGTCGATGATGCAATGGCGCGCAGTGTACCAGTTTTACAGCCCAATCGCCTCTTTCAAACTCTTGAGATAGCGACGGCTGACGGGTACCGTTTGCCCGGCACGCAGCACCAGCTCGGCCTGGCCGTTATCTTCCAGGCGAATCTCCTTCAGGTGCGCCATGTTCACCAGATACTGGCGATGGCAGCGGATCAGCGGCGTGCGGCTCTCCAGCGTGCGCAGGGTCAGCTCGGTAAATCCTTCATTCCCTTCCGCGCTGGTGGCAAACACCCCGCTCAGGCGGCTGCTGACAAACGCCACATCATCCATTTGCAGAAGATAAATCCGGCTGTGCCCGGTGCAGGGGATAAACTTCAGCGGCTGCTGGTTTTCCGGCAGCAGCGTGACGTCCTGTACTGTTCGCTCCTGGCGTAAACGGGTGAGCGTTTTTTCCAGACGCTTCTCTTCAATCGGCTTGAGTAAATAGTCAAACGCGTGCTCCTCAAAGGCCTTAACGGCATATTCGTCGAACGCCGTCAGAAACACGATATAGGGGCGATGCGCCGGGTCGAGCATGCCGACCATCTCCAGCCCGCTGATGCGGGGCATCTGAATATCGAGGAACAGCACATCCGGGCGCAGCTTGTGCACCGCGCCGATGGCCTCAATGGCGTTCGCGCACTCACCCACAATCTCAATATCTGGCTGCTCCTGCAGCAGAACGCGCAGGTTTTCTCGTGCCAGCGGCTCGTCATCCACGATCAGCACTCTTAACATGCGTTTTCCTCCAGCGGCAGTCGTACGGTAATACGGGTAAATCGGTCTGGCTCACAGGCGACGGTAATCCCACAGTCGTCGCCAAAATGGGCGCGCAGGCGTTTATCCACCAGGCTCATCCCCAAACCGCCGGAGGCGGAAGGCTGATAAAGCCCGGCATTATCTTCAATATCCAGCACCAGATGATGGTTGAAACGGCTGGCGGCAATGGTTATCTCCCCCGTTCCCAGAAGCTGTGACGTGCCGTGTTTAATGGCGTTTTCGACTATAGGCTGCAGGGTAAAGGCAGGGAGATGCTGATACGCCAGCTCGTCCGGAACGGAGAGCGACACCTGCAGGCGCGACTGGAAACGCGCCTGCTCGATCTGCAGATACGCATTCACGTGCTCAATCTCATCGGCGAGGGTCACGATCTCGGACGGCCGTTTCAGGTTCTTACGGAAAAAGGTCGACAGAAACTGCACCAGCTGCGCGGCCTGATCGCTGTCGCGGCGGATCACCGCTTTGAGCGTGTTGAGGGCAT
This sequence comes from Enterobacter sp. QK-SA4, assembly GCF_056856775.1. Taxonomy (NCBI): domain Bacteria; kingdom Pseudomonadati; phylum Pseudomonadota; class Gammaproteobacteria; order Enterobacterales; family Enterobacteriaceae; genus Enterobacter; species Enterobacter sp. QK-SA4. The sequence continues at coordinate 1,594,879 of NZ_JBXFXH010000007.1, read as the reverse complement.
TAAACAGGAAATGCGGGTTGACCTGGGCATGCAGCAGCTTAATTTCGGACTGCGTCAGCAGGGCTTTCTGCCGTTCATACTGCCCGGCCAGGATTTGCGCGGACAGCAGCTGGGCTATCCCCTCCCCCAGCGTGCGGTTGATGGAGCTGAACAGACGGTTTTTGGCCTCATACAGCTTAATAGTCCCCATCACCCGCTGATTTTCCCCGCGCAGCGGAATTACCAGCGTGGAACCCAGCTTGCACTGCGGATGCAGCGAACAGCGGTAAGGCACTTCGTTACCGTCGGCATACACCACCTCACCGGTTTCGATGGCGCGCAGCGTATAGGCTGAGGAGATCGGTTTACCCGGCAGATGGTGATCGTCCCCGGTGCCGGTAAAGGCCAGCAGCCGCTCGCGGTCGGTTATGGCCACCGCGCCGATATCCAGCTCCTTGTAGAGCACCTGCGCGACCTTCATGCTGTTTTCTTCGTTAAACCCCTGGCGCAGGATCCCTTCGGTCGAGGCGGCGACCTTCAGCGCCGTGGCGGAAAACGCCGAGGTGTACTTCTCAAACATGGCGCGCTTGTCGAGCAGAATGCGCATAAACAGCGCCGCACCCACGGTGTTGGTGACCATCATCGGGGCGGCAATACTGCTGACCAGGTGCAGCGCATCCTCAAACGGACGGGCAATGAGCAGAATGATCGCCATCTGCGCCACTTCGGCCACAAAGGTAATGGCACCGGCGGTAAGCGGGCTAAAGACTTTATCCGGGCGGCCGCGTTTGATCATGTAGCTGTGCACCAGCCCGCCGAGCAGCCCTTCCACGATCGTCGAGATCATGCAGCTGAGCGCCGTCATCCCGCCCATGGAATAGCGATGCAGCCCCCCGGTTAAGCCGACAAGCCCACCGACGACGGGACCGCCCAGCAGCCCGCCCATCACCGCGCCGATAGCGCGCGTGTTGGCAATAGAGTCTTCGATATGGAGACCAAAATAGGTCCCCATAATGCAGAAAATAGAGAAGGTAACGTAGCAGAGCAGCTTATGCGGCAGGCGTACGGTAACCTGCATCAGCGGGATAAACAGGCGCGTTTTGCTCATCAGCCAGGCTATGACCAGAAACACGCACATCTGCTGAAGCAACAGCAGCACCAGATTAAACTCGTACATACTCAAAACCGCACACGCTAAAAACGCGTAACATACACTGATGCGGGTTTACTTTCTTTGAAGCATCCCAAAAAAGCGCAAAATCGTGTCCGTTATCACACCTTTTTCTGAATATCGCGCATGCTTCGCATTGTTTGTTCAAAAATCAATCAATCCTTCCTGGTTCGTCAAAGTGGGTCTACAGTTAAGCTGGCAACGCGTAAGCCAGGGGGCGAATATGGCGCTTTACACGATAGGTGAAGTGGCACTCCTTTGTGATATCAATCCCGTTACCCTACGGGCGTGGCAGCGACGGTATGGATTGCTTAAACCGCAGAGGACCGACGGTGGGCATCGCCTTTTCAATGAGGCCGATATCGACCGCATCCGCGAAATTAAAAGCTGGATCGACAACGGAGTGCAGGTCGGCAAAGTGAAGTCCCTGCTGAGCCATGATGACCCGGACACGCAACACCTCTGGCGCGAACAACAGGAAACATTGTTGAGACTCCTCCAGGCGGGCAATCTTCAGCGCCTGCGCGCATGGATAAAAGAGCAGGGCCGCGACTATCCGGCACAGACGCTGATCAGCCATCTTTTCATTCCGCTCCGGCGACGCCTGCAGTGCCAGCAGTCCACCCTGCAGGCGCTGCTCAGCATGCTCGACGGCGTGCTGATCAACTACATTGCCGTCTGCCTTGCCTCAGCGAAGAACAAGGCCGGAAAAGATGCGCTGGTTGTCGGCTGGAACGTGCACGATACCACCCGCCTGTGGCTGGAAGCGTGGATTGCGACCCAGAAGGGCTGGCGCGTGGATGTTCTGGCGCACTCGCTGGCGCAGCTCAAACCTGAGTTTTTCGACGGCCAGACCCTGCTGGTCTGGTGTGGAGAAGTGCCCTCCGCCTCGCAGCAGCAGCTGCTGACGGAATGGCGTGAGAATGGTTACCCGGTCTATTCCCTTGGCCCGGATGAGCCATAACGGCATTTAATGGTTCATTAACAGCTGCGCTTCACCGTATAATTGTTCCGTTAACAACAGGAGCACATGATGAAGGCAACCAAACTGGCCATTATTACCCTTTTTGTCCTGATGGCCGTGAGCGGTATTGGCGGCGTGATGCTGGCAGGATACTCGTTTATTGTTCGCGGCGGTGTCGGCTGAGGTACAGAGCCAGCCGCTCAAAAAGGCGATCGACGACGATTGCCGCCAGCGCGACCAGCACCGCCCCCTGCACGATATAAGCCGTATTAAACCCGCTCAGGCCGATAATAATCGGCGTTCCCAGCGTATTGGCACCGACCGTAGACGCAATGGTCGCCGTCCCGATGTTAATAATCACCGACGTGCGGATCCCGGCAATGATAACCGGCGCCGCAAGCGGCAGTTCAACCTTGCGCAGCCGCTGACCGCGACTCATCCCCATCCCTTCTGCCACGCTCAGCACTGACGCCGGTACCGCAGCGAGGCCCGCCAGCGTGCCCTGCAGCACCGGCAATACGCCGTATAAAATCAGCGCAATAATGGCGGGCTGCTGGCCAAAACCCATCACCGGAACCGCTATCGCCAGCACCGCCACCGGGGGAAACGTCTGGCCAATCGCCGCTATCGTCTCCACCAGCGGACGAAACTCCTTGCCCGCAGGCCGCGTAACCGCGATACCTGCCCCAACCCCCAACACAACCGCGATGGCGCTTGAGAGCGCCACCAGCCAGAGATGCGCCAGGGCGAGATTAATAAAGCTCTCCTGCTGATAAACCGGCCGCGGCAGCCCCGGAAAAAGAGTGTTAAACAGCGCCGCGCTGTGGGGCATCAGAAACAGTAAGGCGACAAAGAGCGCTACCAGCCAGAGGAGCGGATCACGCAGTGCCTTCACGCGTCACCTCCCCGGCTAGCAGATCGCGAAAATGTAAGGTTCCGCATGGCGTACCGCGCGAGTCCGAGACGGGCAATACCTCGCACTGGCGCGCGACAAACGCCGAGAGGGCATCCCGCAGGCTCATCTGCGCCTGCAGCGGTTCGCCGCTGACCGGCGCCTCCTCCCGACGCATATAGTCGCTGACCGTCCGCAGGGAGAGCAGCCTCACGCCCAGCTCGCTGCGGCCAAAAAACTCGCGCACAAAGTCGTTCTTCGGCCATGTTAATAGCTTAAGCGGCGAGCCCTGCTGCACCACTTCGCCATGATCCATCAGCACCAGATGGTCGGCCAGGCGCAGAGCTTCATCAATATCGTGCGTCACGAGAACGATCGTGCGCCCGAGAATGCGGTGAATGCGGGTCATCTCCGCCTGCAGCGCGCCGCGCGTGACCGGATCCAGCGCACCGAAGGGTTCATCCATCAGCAGCACCTGTGGGTTAGCCGCCAGCGCGCGCGCCACGCCCACGCGCTGCTGCTGGCCTCCGGAAAGCTGGTGCGGATAGCGATCGCGCAGCGCGGGCTCCAGCCCCAGGAGCGACATGAGTTCATCCACCCGGTCGGCGATTTTCGCCCGCGCCCATTTCTCCAGCTGCAGCACGGTGGCGATGTTCTGCGCCACCGTCCAGTGCGGAAACAGGCCGATAGACTGAATGGCATAGCCCATCCGGCGGCGCAGCTCCAGCACCGGCAGGCTGCGGATCTCTTCTCCGGCAAAGCGGATCACCCCGCTGTCATGCTCAACCAGGCGGTTGATCATCTTCAGGGTGGTGGATTTTCCCGAGCCCGAGGTGCCAATCAGCACGGAAAAAGCCCCCTCGGCAAAGTTCAGGTTCAGATGGCTCGCCGCCGGGCGACCGGCAAAGGTTTTACTGACATCATGAAATTCAATCATTGGCTCTTCTCCTGAGCAGCGCGAGCCATAAGGCAAACAGCGCGTCGACGACAACCGCCAGCGCAATCGTGGGCACCACGCCCAGCAACACCAGATCGAGGGCACTGCTGAGCAGCCCCTGGAACACCAGTGCGCCAAAGCCGCCCGCACCAATCAGCGCCGCTATCACCGCCATGCCGACGGTTTGTACCGCCACCACCCGCAGGCTGCGCAGCAGCAGGGGCAGCGCCAGGGGGAGCTGAATTTTCCAGAAACACTGCCGCGCGCTCATCCCCATCGCATGGGCGCTTTCAAGCACATCCGGCGCGACCTGGCCCAGGCCCGCGACCACGCCGCGCACCAGCGGCAGCAGCGCATACAGCACCAGCGCGATAAGCGCGGGCGTTAACCCCGTTCCGGCTATGCCAAGCGTTCCCAGCACCGGAAATGACTTCACCAGCCCCGCCAGCGGGGCAATCAGCAGGCCAAACAGCGCGACGGAAGGTATGGTCTGGATCACGTTGAGTACGGCAAAGATCCCGTCCTGGCGTGAAGGATGACGATAGCACCACATGCCGAGCGGTATCCCGATCAGCAGAGCCGGGATCAGCGTGCCAAAAAGGATCGTCAGGTGTTGCGCAAGGGCATCATCAAACACCTCCTGACGGTTGGCGTACTCTTTCAGCAGCGAGAGATTGTTCAGTTCACCGCTGAACAGCAGGAACAAGGGAATACACCATATCTGCGCGTTGAACACCCAGCGCCAGACGGCGCTGGAGATGAGTCGACGAATGGCGTCGCTGCTGGCCAGCAGACACAGCGCCAGCCACAGCCAGAGGCCGCTGCCCACCGTGGTTCTCGCCAGCGGGCTTTCCGCCGAAGCCATATGCGTCGCCGCCTGCCCGGCTCCCCAGAAAAGGAGGATAAACAGCCCTTCAGCAAGGAGCAGCGTCAGCCACTGCGCCGTGCGCCCTTGCCAGAGCGATAGCGCAACCCACGCGCCCAGCGCCGCGGCCAGCCACCACGGCGTGAACGCCCATACTTCCCAGAGATAGCGCCCTTCCCCTGACATCAGACGGTTAGGTGCGACATTCACAAACGGCAGCGCGACCGCCGCGATGGCCACGCAGGCCAGCAGCATCAGTACGCGGTTATGACATTTTATTGGCACAGCCCTTTCCCGTTACTTCACAAGCCCTTGTTGTTTCAGGAAGTCGGCGGCCACTTTTTTGGCATCCAGCCCCTCGACGGCAATGCTGGCATTCAGCTGCTGCAGCGTTTTTTCATCCAGCTTTTCGAAGACCGGTTTGAGCCAGTCTGCAATCTCCGGATAGGCTTTCAGCACCGACTCACGTACGACCGGGGTCGGAGCGTAAATCGGCTGTACGCCTTTTGGATCGGTCAGGGTTTGCAGGCCGAGCGCCGCAACCGGGCCGTCGGTGCCGTAGGCCATTGCCGCGTTAACGCCGGAAGTTTGCTGCGCCGCCGCCTTGATGGTTACCGCCGTATCCCCGCCCGCCAGCGAGAGCAGCTGCGCCTGGTCGAGCTTGAAGTCGTAGGCTTTTTCGAACGCCGGGAGCGCGTCAGGACGCTCGATAAACTCCGCGGACGCAGCCAGCTTAAAGTCGCCCTTCTCTTTCAGATAGCGGCTGAGATCCGCCAGAGACGTCAGCTTACCTTTCTCCGCCACGTCCTTGCGCACGGCGATAGTCCAGGTGTTGTTGGCCGGGGCCGGCGTCAGCCAGACCAGCTTGTTCTGTTCCGCGTCGAGTTTTTTGACTTTCTCATACCCGGCTTTGGCGTTTTTCCATGCCGGATCGTTTTCATCTTTGAAGAAGAATGCCCCGTTGCCGGTGTATTCCGGATAGATATCCAGCTCGCCGGAGGTGATCGCCCCGCGCACGACGGGCGTGGTGCCGAGCTGAACTTTATTGACGGTTTTCACGCCGTGGCTTTCCAGCACCTGCAAAATAATATTGCCGAGCAGCGCGCCTTCGGTATCGATCTTTGAGCCCACTTTTACCGGCTCCGCCGCCTGTAACGGCAGGCTTAGTGCCGCCAGCAGCACCGCAGATCCCAACATCCCCTTTGCAATCGTCATTCCGCTATCCTCATTTTTTTATCGCCTTTTTCAGAGGCTTGAGAGAAAAGCGTAGCTTAAAACAGCGGATTTACCCGGCAAAATGCCTTTTTAGCATAACGTAAGACGCATCCCCCGGAAGTCGGGGGATGCAAAGGAGGGAAGGTTACAGCAGCTCGAACTCGCCTTTATTCACGCGGGCGGAATCCACCCCGATAAAGACGTTAAACTTGCCTGGCTCCGCATCGTATTTCATCTGCTGGTTCCAGAACTTCAGCGCCTCCACGTCAATCGGGAAGCTGATGGTTTGGGTTTCGCCAGGCTTCAGATTGACCTTCTCGAAGCCGCGCAGCTGCTTAACAGGACGGCTCATCGAGGCGGTGACATCCTGGACGTACATCTGAATTACCGTTGCCCCTTCGCGCTTGCCGGTGTTGGTCACCTCAACGCTGGCGGTAACTTTGCCGTCACGCTTCAGGGTCGGCGCCGACATTTTCACGTCAGAAACCTTGAAGGTGGTGTAGCTCAGGCCGTAACCAAACGGATACAGCGGGCCGTTAGCTTCGTCGAAGTAACGGGACGTGTACTTGTTCGGCTTATCGGCGTTATACGGGCGACCGGTGTTCAGGTGGCTGTAGTAGACCGGGATCTGCCCGACGGAGCGCGGGAAGGACATCGGCAGCTTGCCCGACGGGTTGTAATCACCAAACAGCACGTCGGCGATGGCGTTACCGCCTTCGGTACCGGCAAACCAGGTTTCCAGAATGGCGTCAGCCTGCTGGTCCTCTTTCACCAGCGCCAGCGGACGACCGTTCATCAGCACCAGCACCAGCGGCTTGCCGGTGGCTTTCAGGGCGGCGATCAGATCGCGCTGGCTCTGCGGGATGGTGATGTCGGTACGGCTGGAGGCCTCGTGCGCCATACCCTGCGCTTCGCCCACAACTGCGACAACGACGTCAGACTGTTTCGCGGTATTCACCGCCTCGTCGATCATCTCCTTCGGCGTGCGCGGATCGACCTTCACCGCTTCCTCGTACTGGTTGAGGAAGGTGACGATGTCTTTGTCGTTGGTGACGTTCGCCCCTTTGGCGTACACCACTTTCGCGTTATCACCCACGGCACTCTTAATCCCGGTCAGCACGGTCACGGACTGATCGGCCACGCCTGCCGCAGACCAGCTGCCCATCACGTCGCGCTTGCTGTCGGCCAGCGGGCCCACTACGGCAATGGTGCCAGATTTTTTCAGCGGCAGCGTGTCGAGGCGGTTTTTCAGCAGCACCAGGCTTTCGCGCGCCACGTCACGCGCTTCTTTGCGGTGCAGGCGGCTTTCGGCGTTGGTATCTGCCGGGTCAGAATCCTTCGGCCCCAGATGGCTGTACGGATCGTTAAACAGCCCCATGTCGTATTTCACGTTCAGCACGTGGCGCGCGGCATCGTCCAGCTCCGCCATCGTTACCTTGCCGCTCTTCACCAGCCCCGGCAGGTATTTGCTGTAGTACTCGTCGCTCATGCTCATGTTGATGCCGGACTTGAGCGCCACGCGCACCGCGTCTTCCGGATCGGAGGCGGTACCGTGTTTAATCAGCTCTTTAATAGCGCCGTGGTCGGAAACGGTGATGCCCTTAAAGCCCCACTGGTCGCGCAGCACGTCTTTCAGCAGCCAGGAGTCAGAGGTCGCAGGCGTGCCGTTCAGCGAGTTCAGCGCTACCATCACTGCGCCGCTGCCCGCATCCAGCCCCGCCTTGTACGGCGGCATGTAGTCGTTGAACAGGCGCTGCGGGCTCATGTCGACGGTGTTGTACTCTTTTCCGCCTTCGACTGCGCCATAGGCCGCGAAGTGTTTGACGCTGGTCATCACCGAGTAGCGGTCCGCCGGGCTTTTGCCCTGCATCGCTTCCACCATGGTTTTACCCATCGTGGAGGTTAAATACGTATCTTCACCAAAACCTTCCGAGCCGCGCCCCCAGCGCGGATCGCGCGAAACGTCCACCATTGGCGCCCAGGTCATGTTCAGGCCGTCGTCCGCCGCTTCATAAGCCGACACGCGCCCAACGGTTTTCACCGCGTCGAGGTTAAAGGAAGAGGCTAAACCGAGGCTAATCGGGAAAACGGTACGCTGGCCGTGCACCACGTCATAGGCAAAGAACAGAGGAATTTTCAGGCGGCTGAGATCCATCACCTGATCCTGCATCTTGCGGATATCCTGGCGGGTGACGGTATTAAAGATGGCCCCTACCTGCCCGTCTTTGATCATCTCGCGGATGGCCTCTTTCGGGTTATCCGGACCGACGCTGATAAGACGCAGCTGGCCGATTTTCTCATCAACCGTCATTTTCTTGAGCAATTCCGTGACAAACGCGTCCCGTGCTTCAGGCGTGAGCGGGTGATTACCAAACAAATCCTCTGCCAGCGCAGGTTGCAGCGCCAGGCTGACGGCGACACCTACAGAACATAGCCATTTCATGTCGTTTTACTCTCTCATCAATAACCGCCGGACGATCTCGGCCATACCGTGCGAAAAGCGCAGTGTGCCACAAACCCTCGAAACGTTGCAGGGTTATTCTCTGATTTTTCTCGTGAATACTCGACCGCTTAACAGTTAATCGCGCTATGCTTTACAGCGAGAAATTTGCCCCACCACAAGGAGTGGAAGATGTCTTCTGTTCGAACAAACGATAACACGGCTTTTATTAACGAACTGTCGCGCCTGGTTGGCTCCTCTCACCTGCTTACCGACCCGGCCAAAACCGCCCGCTACCGCAAAGGTTTCCGCTCCGGTCAGGGTGAGGCGCTGGCGGTGGTCTTCCCCGGCACGCTGCTGGAGCTGTGGCGCGTGCTGAGCGCCTGCGTCGCCGCCGACAAGATTATTTTAATGCAGGCCGCCAATACCGGCCTGACCGAAGGCTCCACGCCGAACGGCAACGATTACGATCGCGACATCGTGATTATCAGCACCCTGCGCCTCGACAAGCTGCACCTGCTGGATAAAGGCGAGCAGGTGCTCGCATTCCCCGGCACGACGCTCTACTCCCTGGAAAAAGCGCTTAAGCCGCTGGGCCGTGAGCCGCACTCGGTGATTGGCTCCTCCTGTATTGGCGCCTCAGTGGTTGGCGGGATTTGCAACAACTCCGGCGGCTCGCTGGTGCAGCGCGGCCCGGCCTACACCGAGATGTCGCTGTTTGCCCGTATTGACGAAAACGGCAAGCTGACGCTGGTGAACCATCTGGGGATCGATCTCGGCGTGACGCCAGAGCAGATTCTCAGCAAGCTTGACGACGATCGCGTGAAGGACGAAGACGTGCAGCACGACGGCCGCCACGCGCACGATCACGACTACGTGACCCGCGTGCGGGATATCGACGCCGATACGCCGGCGCGCTACAACGCCGACCCGGACCGCCTGTTTGAATCCTCCGGCTGCGCCGGGAAGCTGGCCGTGTTTGCCGTGCGTCTGGATACCTTCCCGGCGGAGAAAAAGCAGCAGGTGTTCTACATCGGTACCAATCAGCCTGAGGTTCTGACCGAAATTCGTCGTCATATTCTGGGCGAATTTACCCATCTGCCGGTGGCGGGCGAGTACATGCACCGGGACATTTACGACATCGCCGAGCGTTACGGCAAAGATACGTTCCTGATGATCGACAAGCTCGGCACCGACAAAATGCCGTTCTTCTTCACCATGAAGGGACGCACCGACGCGATGCTGGAGAAAGTGTCGCTGTTCAAACCCCACTTCACCGACCGCTTTATGCAGAAGCTGGGCAACGTTTTCCCGGCGCATCTGCCGGAGCGAATGAAAACCTGGCGCGATAAGTACGAGCATCACCTGCTGCTGAAAATGGCCGGGGACGGAATTGCCGAAGCGCAGTCCTGGCTGACCGAATTCTTCAAAACCGCCGAAGGGGATTTCTTTGCCTGTACGCCTGAAGAGGGCAGCAAAGCGTTCCTGCATCGTTTTGCCGCCGCAGGCGCCGCCATCCGTTATCAGGCGGTGCATTCCGAAGAGGTGGAAGATATTCTGGCGCTGGATATCGCCCTGCGACGTAACGACACCGAGTGGTTTGAGCACCTCCCGCCGGAAATCGACAGCAAGCTGGTGCATAAGCTCTATTACGGCCACTTTATGTGTTATGTCTTCCATCAGGATTACATCGTCAAAAAAGGGGTCGATGCGCACGAACTGAAGGAGCAGATGCTCGCCCTGCTGCGTGAACGCGGCGCACAATATCCTGCGGAACATAACGTCGGGCATCTTTATAAAGCCCCTGACGCACTTAAGCAGTTTTATCGCGAGAATGACCCTACAAACAGCATGAACCCCGGCATTGGTAAAACAACGCGGAAGAAATACTGGAAAGAAGAGGCAGATGCGGAGCAGCGCGTAACGCAAGCGTCTGATTAATTCCTACAGCCAAATTTGAGAGATTGTTTAGCGTGCCTTAATCGTAATAGAGTGACGCTCTGACGCCGGAGGAACGTTTCTCCGGCATTCTATAACGAGGAGCAGGCACATCATGTCGGCTATTGATGTTTTATCCGAGACCGAACTGGAAGTGCGCGATGCCCTTCCCGATGATGTGCATGCCATCACCGCCATCTATGCCTGGCATGTGCTGCACGGGCGCGCGTCATTTGAAGAAGTCCCCCCTACCATCGACGAAATGCGTCAGCGTATGAAAAGCGTGGCTGAGAGCGGTTTGCCGTGGCTTATCGCGCTGTATCGCGGCATCGTGGTGGGCTACTGCTACGCCACGCCTTACCGCCCGCGACACGCCTACCGCTATACCCTGGAAGAGTCGATTTACGTGGATGCCAGCATCACCGGGCGCGGTTTTGGTTCGGCATTAATGGATGCGCTAATCGCCCGCTGCGAGCAAGGCCCGTGGCGGCAGATGATTGCCGTTGTGGGAGATGGCAACAATAATTCCGGCTCGCTGCGGCTGCATAAAAAACATGGCTTCGTGATTGTCGGTCAGCTGCGCAGCGTAGGCTATAAGAAAGGTGACTGGCGGGATACGGTGATTATGCAGCGCTCGCTCAACGATGGGGACTGGACGCTGCCGGAATAAACGCAAAACGGTAACTGGGTTACCGTTTTTTGTGTTTTCTCCCTCTCCCTGTGGGAGAGGGTCGGGGTGAGGGCATCAGCGCGCACAAACGACTCAATCGTTCTGCGCCGTCGCCATCTGTTCCGCTTTCTGCTTTTTATACGTCAATGCTGCGGCCGGAACGGGCTGCACTTTCCCGGTTTCAATCCAGGTACGCAGGCGGCTCGCGTCCGCGAAGTGGGTATATTTGCCGAAGGCATCCATCACCACCAGCGCCACCGGTTTACCGTTAAACACGGTGCGCATCACCAGGCAGTGTCCTGCCGCGTTGGTAAAGCCGGTTTTGGTTAACTGAATATTCCAGTTATCGCGGTATACCAGATGGTTAGTGTTGCGGAACGGCAGCGTATAGGCCGGGTTCGCAAAGGTCGCCATCTCTTCACGGGTGGTGCTGAGCTGACCAATCAGCGGATACTGTTTGCTGGCAATCAGCAGTTTCGTCAGATCGCGGGCCGTGGAGACGTTGTTGATCGACAGTCCCGTCGGTTCAACATAATGCGTATTGGTCATTCCCAGCGCTTTGGCTTTCGCGTTCATCGCGCGGATAAAGGCGTCGTAGCCGCCCGGATAGTGGTGCGCCAGGCTCGCCGCCGCACGGTTTTCAGACGACATCAGCGCCAGCAGCAGCATATTTTTACGGCTGATTTCACTGTTCAGACGCACGCGGGAGTAAATCCCCTTCATCTCCGGCGTGTGGCTGATATCCACTTTCAATTTTTCGTCCAGCGGCAGATGTGCATCAAGCACCACCATCGCGGTCATTAATTTGGTAATCGAGGCGATCGGGCGCACCAGGTCCGGATGGCTGGCGTAGATCACCTTATTGGTGTTGAGATCGACAATCATCGCGCTGCCGGACGCAATTTGCGGCTGAGCAGCAGCGGCGGTCACCGCAGGCGTTTTAGCGACGGCCGGCACGGCAGCGGACGCGCCCAGCAGCAGCGCCAGGCTAAGTAAAGAGACTCGGAATTTCAGCATGGTGAGACTTCTGATAATTATTCACGCACGTCATGACGTACACCGCCTGTATCAACGGATAAACACAGGCTGGCTTCGGCATCATAGCGGTCACCGGGCGTTGTCGCCAGCGGATAATCGTGAACAGATGCTGCATTGCTGGCATTTACGCCAGCAATGCAGTGAACTCAGAAGAGACGGTATCCGTAACCCCAAAGAATAACCGTCAGCGCCAGTAGCGCCTCCAGCACCAGCACCCCAATAGCGAGTGTTGAACTGGAAAAACTCAGGCCTTCTTCTTTATTGATATTCAGGAAGGTTGGAACCCCCAGGTACAGCAGATACCCGGTGTAAAAGAGGGCAATAGTACCGATCAGCGCGCACAGCCAGACCAGTGGATAGAGCGCAACAATACCGCTTAAGAACAGCGGGGTCGCGACATATCCGGCAAAGACCATACAGTGCGCCAGCGATGGACGTTGCGGGTAGTTACGCGCCATCCAGTGAATGACGCGCCCCATTACCGCCACACCCGCCAGCATCAGGCCATAAAAAACGATGGCCAGATAGAGCCCGGTAAACCAGGAGAGCTGAACAACGGTGCCGTCACCGAAGTTCCAGCCGATTTGTGTTGTTCCGATAAAGGCGCATATTACCGGCACCGCAGCCATCAGCAGCACGTGGTGCGTGTAATGATGCGAGACCGTTTCGTTCTCACTTTTAATGACATGCATCTCACGATCGGGATGGGAGAAAAGTCCCCAGACATGGTTCATAGCGCCCCCTTGTTGTCGGCCCGTCAGCGATACCTTAAGTATAATGCAGGCTTTAGATTATTTTCTGTACAGTGGGAAATTTCCGTTGATTTCCCCGCTGTTGATTCATGAGGTATATGATTAAACGAGGTAAGCAGAGGGAGATAACATTTACGTAATGGATATTAACGCACTCATTGAACAATATGGATATGCCGCGCTGGTCGTCGGTAGCGTGGCAGAAGGTGAAACCATCACGCTGTTAGGCGGCGTCGCCGCGCATCAGGGATTGCTGAAATTCCCGCTGGTCGTCGCAGCGGTCGCACTCGGTGGAATGATTGGCGATCAGCTGCTCTACTTTCTCGGGCTGCGCTTCGGGCCCACGCTGCTTAAGCGTTTCGCAAAGCATCAGAAGAAAATCCGCCGCGCTCAACGGCTCATTCAACGTCATCCCTATCTGTTCGTCATCGGCACGCGCTTTATGTATGGCTTTCGCATTATCGGGCCGATACTGATTGGCGCCAGCCATCTGCCGCCAAAAATTTTCCTGCCGCTCAATGTTCTTGGTGCGATTGCCTGGGCGATGATCTTTACGACGCTCGGCTACGTAGGGGGCGAAGTGATTGGCCCGTGGCTGCATAATCTCGACCAGCATCTGAAGCACTGGGCGTGGCTGATTCTGGTGGTGGTGGCGGTGATTGGGGTCAGGCTGTGGCTGAAGCATCGGGAAAAGACGCGGGATGAGGAGTAGCCGGGTGCGTCACCCTAACCCTCTCCCACAGGGAGAGGGAACTAAAAACACCCTCTCACAGGGAGAGGGGAAAACTACCCCTCCGGCTTAAACTGCGGGTTCGCCAGCATAAAGCCCCCGTCAACAATAAACGATTGCCCCGTCGTGTAGCTGGCGTCGCTGTCGCACAGCCATGCCACCAGGCTGGCTATCTCTTTGGTGTGGCCCGGCCGCGCCAGCGGGATTTCCGGCATTGAACCCTCCTTCACTTCGCTGTCGTCCATGTCGTTCATCGGTGTGGCAATGGCGCCCGGCGCGACGGCGTTCACCAGAATGTTGTGCTTAACCAGTTCCATCGCCATGGATTTGGTTAACCCGCCGAGCGCGTGTTTTGCCGCCGTGTAGGCGCTCGCCTCTGGCAGCGGCGTGTGCTCATGCACCGAGGTAATGTTCACAATCCGCCCCCCTTCCGCTTGCTTCACCATCTGGCGGGCGGCAATTTGTGAACAGAGAAACGCGCCGTCCACGTCCACGGTGAAAATGTTCCGCCAGTCGTCAAACGGCATCTCAAGGAACGGCGCTTTGGTCATCGCACCCGCATTGTTGACCAGCACGTCCAGCCGACCAAAACGCGCAATCAGCGTTTCAATACCCTCTGCGCCTTCCGGCAGCGTGCTTAAATCAAGATGGATAGCCTCTGCGCGCTGCCCCTGCGCTTCAACTTCGCGGCAGGTTTCCAGCGCCCCTTTTTCATCCGAGTGCCAGGTGACGCCAATATCAAACCCGCGCCCTGCGAGCATCAGCGCCGTGGTTTTACCAATCCCGGAATCCGATGCGGTCACTATCGCTACTCTGGTCATACTCACCTCCTGAAAAACTGCAAAGAGGTAAGTATAGATAATGACCATTTTTAGCCATGATGATAACCGCCGCCCAGCGCCGAGGTGAGCTGCAGCGTGGCGTCGACATACTGGCCTTTCAGCAACAATCCGGCGAGGTCTTCCCTGAGGGCCGGGATCCTGGCTTCACTGACCCGCGAGCCCGCAACGATCCCCGCGCTGAAACGCGCCTGCGCCAGCGCCACAACCCGCGCCGCATCTTTTTCAACCTGCTGCTGATGGCGGTTCTTCGCCGTCAGCGTTTCGACTTCGCTGGCCGTGCGCGCCACCTGATTGACCGCTTCGACCACCGCTTTGTTGTAGTTTGCCACCGAGAGATTATTTTGCGCCTGGGCGATATCCAGACTGGCGTTCAGCCTGCCGCTGTCGAAGATCGGCAGCGTCAGCCCGGCGGTCACGCCCATCTGCTGCGCTGAAGCGCGAAACAGATCGCTCAGATGGAGGGCATCCTGCTGTAGGAACGCCATCAGGTTCACGTCAGGATAGAAAGCCGCTCTCGCGGCCTCCACCTCGCTCATAGAGGCTTCGATATACCAGTGTGCCTCCTGAAGATCCGGGCGGCGTGCCAGCAATTCATAACCGAGCGTCGACGGTAGCGCGGCGTCGACCGTCGGCAGCGTATGCCGCGTAAGCGTTACGGAGGAAGAATTCGTCAGCGCGACCAGACGCGCCTCGACGGCTTTCATCTTCCCGTTGACTTCTGCCAGCTGCTCTTCGGTTTTGTTGGCGTTGATATCAGTTTCCACCCCCTCCACGGAGGAGGTGATCCCATGCTGATACAGTTCGCGATCGGCACCAATGATGTTGTCCTGCTCATGTTTGATCTGCGCGAGAACCTCCCCCGCGGCGGCCTGAGTTTGCCACTCCCAGTAGAGCCGCGCCACGCTGCTGGCCAGCAGCTGGCGGGTTTGCTCCAGCTCCGCTTTTTGCGCATTCACTTTGCCAATCCGGGCCTCGACCCGGGCGCGATTTTTTCCCCACAGATCGAGTTCCCAGCCTGCGGTCAGGCCAAAGGTGCCGTTGGTGTACCACGGCCCGGTGGTGCCTGCCGCCGGGTCGGTAAGGGCAAAAGGCCCCATCAGCCCTTCGGCGGACATTTTCTGGCGTTCCGCATCGGCGGAAAAATCAATCTGCGGGCCGTCAGCGGCCATTGCGGCTTTGGCCTGTGCTTCGGCAAGCATAATGCGCTGACGGGCAATCTTCATATCCGGTGCATCGCTCAACGCTTTCGCAATCAGCCCATTAAGCTGGGGATCGTTATACGCTTTCCACCACTCATTTTTCGGCCAGTTCTGATGATTCAGAACCGTATTCACCGACGCCGCAGCGGTTTGCGTTTTAAGGGGAGATACCGTGGCATGTTCAGGCGCACAGGCTGCCAGAATAAAAGCGAAGGGAGCACTCAGAGATAAAATAAGAGAACGTTTCATTACGCCATACACTCAAAAAATAAAGGCGCACGTTACGCTCGATATCGTTCATTTTTTTAGTAACGCGTGGCAATCCGCAAATTGTCATACATTTTAATACCCGGAAATTTATTCCCAAAGAGAATGATTAAATCCAATGCATTCACGCCAAATATAAATACGCTGCTACACTTATTCAGGACATACATGAGCGGGAGAAAGGAATGAAAATATTACTGTGGGTTATTTTAATTATATTTCTGATAGGGCTCTTAGTGGTCACCGGCGTATTCAAGATGATTTTCTGATCTATTTGCCCGGCTCTGCGCCGGGCAACGTTCCCGATATCAGACTTTCAGCGAAGCCCCTTTCGTAGCAATAACCTCTTTATACCAGTAGAAACTTTTCTTACGGCTGCGCGCCAGCGTGCCCTTTCCGCTGTCATCGCGATCGACGTAAATAAAGCCGTAGCGCTTGGAGAGTTCAGCTTTAGACGCGCTCACCAGGTCGATTGGCCCCCAGCTGGTATAGCCCATCACCTCAACGCCGTCGTCAATTGCTTCACGCACCTGCACCAGGTGGTCATTAAGGTAGCTGATGCGATAGTCATCCTGCACCACGCCGTTCGCATCCGGTTTATCCTTCGCCCCCAGGCCATTTTCAACGATAAACAACGGCTTCTGATAGCGATCCCAGAGCACGTTTAGCAGGGTACGCAGGCCGATGGGGTCAATCTGCCAGCCCCATTCGGAACTTGCCAGATGCGGGTTAGGCACCATGCTCAGGATGTTGCCGCGCGCCTGCTGGTTGAGGGCCTCATCCGCGGTGACGCAGCCCGTCATGTAGTAGCTGAAGGAGATAAAATCGACGGTCGATTTCAGCGCCTCGCGGTCGGCATCCGTTACCTCAAGCTGAATACCGTTGTCGCGGAAGAAGCGCTGCATATACCCCGGATAGGCGCCACGGCACTGCACGTCGCCAAAGAATTGCCACGCGCGGTTTTCCTGCAGCGTCTCCAGAACATCTTCCGGTTTGCAGGTCAGCGGGTACATCAGGCCGCCCAGCAGCATGTTGCCGATTCTGGCATCCGGGATAATCTCGTGGCAGGCCTTCACGGCCAGCGCGCTGGCCACCAGCTGATGGTGGATCGCCTGATACACCTCTCCTTTGCTGCTGGTTTCCGGCAGGCCCACGCCGGTCATCGGCGCGTGCAGAGACATATTGATCTCGTTGAAGGTCAGCCAGAGCTTCACCTTCTCCTTGTAGCGCGCAAACACGGTGCGGGCGTAGCGCTCGAAGAACCCAATGGTCTGGCGGCTGCCCCACCCGCCGTACTGCTTCACCAGCCCCCACGGCATTTCGTAATGCGAGAGCGTCACCAGCGGGGTAATGTTGTGCGCGGCCAGCTCGTCAAACAGCCGGTCGTAAAACGCCAGCCCCGCTTCGTTAGGCTGCTGCTCGTCGCCGTTCGGAAAAATACGGGTCCAGGCAATGGAGACGCGCAGGCAGCTAAAGCCCATCTCAGCGAACAGTTTGATGTCTTCCGGGTAGCGGTGATAGAAGTCGATGGCGACGTCCTTGATGCCGCTGTCGCCCGCCACGCGCTCAACCACCGGGCCGAAGACCCCCTGCGGCTGAACGTCTGAGGTGGACAGCCCTTTCCCCTCCTCCAGATACGCGCCTTCTACCTGATTCGCGGCAACCGCGCCGCCCCATAAAAAATCGTCTGGGAAAGTTTTCATCACGTTCTCCTGTTATTGATGGCTTACGCTGAGTAACGGCGCACCGGCACTGACGGACGTTGCCGCCACGGTCACCACGTCACGATACTCATCACTGTTACTGATAATGATCGGGGTCGCCAGGTCGTATCCGGCATCGATAATCGCCTGTCGGTCAAACTCCAGCAGCAGATCGCCGGGCTGCACCCTGTCGCCCACCTTCACGTGGGCGGTAAACGGCTTGCCGTCGAGCTTCACGGTGTCGATCCCCACGTGGATTAACACTTCAATACCGCTGTCGCTGAGCAGGCCGATGGCGTGTTTGGTCTGAAACAGCGAGGCCACCACACCGGCAAACGGGGCCACCACTTTGTTATCGGAGGGAATAATCGCGGCACCGCTGCCAAGCAGGCCGCTGGCAAACGTGGTATCCGTCACCTGGTCGAGCGCCAGAACGGTGCCGTTCATCGGTGCCAGCACATCGTTTTCACCCGCTGGCACAACCGCCTCGGGCGCTGCGCGTCCCGGCATGCCCGCCACCAGCGTCAGGCCGCAGCTCAGCACCAGCGCTACCGCGGTGCCGATCACACCGCCCCACAGCGTGGCATTTACCCCGCCCGGCGGAATCATCTGGGCGATGGTAAAGATATTGGCGAAGCCGAAGGAGTAAACGTGGGTATCGCTGAAGCCGACAATCGCGCCGCCGATAGCTCCCGCCACGCAGCCAAAGATAAACGGGCGGCGCAGCGGCAGGTTTACCCCATAAACGGCCGGCTCGGTAATACCAAATATCCCTGCCGTTACCGATGAACCCGCCAGCATTTTCTGACGTGCATCGCGGGTACGCAGGAAGATCCCCAGCGCCGCCCCCACCTGACCAAACACCGCGGGCAACAGCATCGGCAGCATGGAGTCATGCCCCAGCACCGCCAGGTTGTTAATCATCAGCGGCACCAGCCCCCAGTGCAGGCCAAAAATAACGCAGACCTGCCACAGCGCGCCCATCGCCGCGCCCGCCAGCCACGGTGCCAGAACGTAAATACTCTGATAGCCGTTCGCCAGCATCTGGCTCAGCCAGGTCGCCAGCGGCCCGATAACGAGGAAAGTCAGCGGCACGGTCACGCCCAGACAGATCAGCGGCGCGAAGAAGTTTTTCATCGAGGACGGCAGCAGCCTGGTGCTCAGTTTTTCCAGCCAGCAGCTCACCCACGAGGCGAGAATAATCGGGATCACCGACGAGCTGTAGTTAAACCAGGTGACAGGAATGCCCAAAAAGGCGTCCGATACCGCGCCCGGCTGCTGGCTGGCGTTAAACGCCGCAATCATCATCGGATGAGTGAGCGCCCCGCCGATCACCATGGTAATAAACGGGTTGCCGCCGAATTTTTTCCCGGCGGTATAGCCCAGCACCAGCGGGAAGAAGAAGAACAGCGCGTCGCTGGCGGCGAACCAGATTTTATAGGTGCCGCTTTCGGTGGTGAGCCAGCCGCAGACAACCGCCAGCGCCAGCAGCCCTTTCAGAATACCGGAGGCCGCGAGAATGCCGATAAACGGGGTGAAGATCCCGGAGACGATGTCAATCAGGCGGCCCAGCAGATTCCCTTTTTCTCCCTTCTCTTCCACGACGGGCGCGTCATCGGTAAGGCCTGCCTCATTGCGCACCGCCTGCCAGACGTCGTGGACGTGGTTGCCAATAACTACCTGAAACTGGCCGCCGCTTTCCACCACCATGATCACGCCCGGGTTTTTCTTCAGCCCTTCCGCATCCGCCCGTTGATTCTCTTTCAGTTTGAAGCGAAGCCGGGTCGCGCAGTGTACAAGACTGACGATGTTCTCTTTTCCGCCAACGTGGCCGAGAATATCCTTCGCTAAAGCCTGGTATTCCATCTCGATTTCCTTACATCCGATGCCTGCGGGCACCTGTTGACTGAGTACAAAAAATAAAAAAACCCGAGAACGTCCTTCTTACGAAGGCCGCGCTCAGGTTTTGCCTGCGTGATGCAGTAACAATCCTGTTTTGAGGCTTAACGCCCCTCTTTTCTCACCCGCTCGATATGAATGGCGAGGAACATAATTTCTTCGGTCGTCAGCTCACGCTGATAGCTTTTGTTCAGGTGCTGGGCGATTTTCTCGGCGCATTTCCACGCTTTCGCGTAGTTGTCTTTTACCGCCGTATGCAGCGAGACGTCGTCATCTTCCACCACGGTGCGGGTGAGCATCCGCTGGGCAAAAAACTTCAGGTGGGTGACGAAACGCTGATAGCTGAGCGAGTCTTCATCGTACTCAAGCTGCAGCTGATACTTCACCAGCTGCAGGATCTCCTGCATCACCCGCGTAACGTGCATCACTTCCGGCATTTCGCTGTTCAGCTGCGCGGTGACCAGATGCAGCGCGATAAACCCGGCCTCATCCTCCTCCAGCTCGACGTTCAGGCGTCTGGCGATAATGGCCCGCGCCTCCTGCCCTAATTCGAACTCCTTCGGATACAGCCGTTTAATATCCCACAGCAGCACGTTTTTGATGGCCAGCCCGTTCTTCTGCCGCTCAATCGCAAAGTAGCAGTGGTCGGTGAGGGTGATATACAAACTCTCCTGCAGCTTGCCCAGCCGCTGCGCCGCCAGCCCGATGATGCGGTCGCAGGTGGTCATTACCTCCAGCGGAATTTGACTCAGCAACTCCCCGAGTCGACGCACCAGTTCATCGCTTTGTAACGCAAACACCTTTTCAACCAACGCGGTATCCAGCGCTTCACCGACGCGCTTCTGAAAGGCCAGCCCACGGCCCATCACCACCTGTTCGCGCCCGCGCTCATCCTGAACAACCACCACGTTATTATTGAGTATCTTGGCGATTTTCATCTGAACCCCAGAAACAAAAAAACCTGACCTCCGGCAGATGCCAGAAAATCAGGTTTTGCCTGCCTAAGCAGTAACAATCCAGTTCTGGCACTCTATCAGTTTCATTCATAGCCTCAATGCATCACGCATCAGAAACGTGACGCGGATCGACATTGCTAGAACGTCACGACAGTTTTCAGCTCCGTCACCCAGGCATCCTGCGTCCGGGATACGCCGCCGGGATGGTGCCAGTACTGAATGCCCGGCTGCAGTTCAAGCCACGGCACGGGACGAAAACGGTAGTAAAACTCGCCGTTCAGGGAATGGCCCGGCACCGGATGATACGCCGGATTGGTGTAATCGCTAACGCCGCTCAGGCTGTTCAGGTAACGCTGATTGCGGGCGTACTGGCTGCTCATATCAATCCAGGTCAAGCCAAAGCCAATCCAGTCTTCCGGTCGCGCGTCAAACAGCCCGCGGTAGCGCAGCGAGGCGGCGTAAACCTGGTGCATGTAGTTGGTACTCTGATCCGCAAGGCTCATGCTGAAAGAGGTGCTCAACCCGCGATTCGGGTCATCCTGATGCTGCGTAAGCTGCTGGTTCAGCCCGGCGTACATGAACCAGGTCCGGCTGTGGGTATCAAAGCCGTTCGGGTCCGTCGCGCCCGCACCGCCGGATCTGCCGCGATAGAGATCGGTTTGCGGCGCGTTGGTAAACACCACGCCCAGGTTGTACGCGCCCGGCAGGCCGTTAATCAGCGGGCGCGCTTCGATTTCAACCGGCAGTAAGACCCCTTTGCTGCCCTTCGTCGACCAGCTCCAGGCGTGGCTGCGGCTGGAGGCCTCGGGATTTTGCTCCATCACGCCACCTTTTAAGGTCAGCGTCGGCGTTAATTTATACGCAAGCGTGGTGCCCCAGGTGTGAACGTTCCAGTTGTTCCACGTCAGCGAGTTGGCTGACTTGCCGCCGCACTGCGAAAGCAGCTGGAAATCACAGGGGATGATTTGATCGAAGGTTTGCACCTTGTTCATCATCCCGATGCGCCAGGTCAGACGCCGGTCGTCAAAGCTGCGGGCAAAGGTCAGCCAGCCCAGGCGGGTAATGGACTGTCCGCCCCAGCTCTCCTGGGTCAGATCGTTAAAGTTAACGCGCGGGTCCTGCACGCGTTTGGTGGTGAGGTCGTCATTGTGGTTACGGTTGACGATGTTCCCTTCGATACGCGCGTCCGGGATACCGGTCCAGCGCTCAAGATCCTGGTTGAAGGTCAGCGCAAACTGGTCAATATAGGCCACGTGGGAGTCGTGGTTATAGCCACCGCCTCCGTTCCAGCCAATTTCATTCAGATATCCGAGATTCCAGGTAAAACCGTTATCGTTGAGGATTTTACGTATGCCGAGCATTTCGCCCAGAACAGGCTCCGGAGGAGCTTCAAATCCTAATACCGTTCCGTTCCAGTCCTGCGCCACCGACAGCGGGGATATCGTCAATAAGGCGAGCGCATAGAGTTTATTTTTATATGCCATGATAACAACCTGTGATTGAGTATTTTGTGCGTAACCGGCCGCAGGAAATTTTTCTATTTCCTGTCGATATTTCATTTTTTAAAATCAGTAAAAAGCGCTAAGCCAAATTTCTCTCCTGAGTAAACGAGAGGCAAAAAAAAACCTAAGCGCTCCACAGCGAAAATGCTGTGAAACGCTTAGGTTTTGCCTGTTAGCCAGTAACAATCCTGCGTTGAAAACAGTGGCACCTTAACACCGTCGCGCCACGTTGAAAACCAGAACTGTTTTCTGCTTTAAAAAAGTGTGAGCAATTTAACGCTTATTATTTTGACTGAATCACCCGGGCAATATCAGACGAAGTCTGTAATGTCCGAATCTCCTGAAATAATCCCAGCGCTTCATCGTACTCTTTGCGTAAATAACTCAGCCACTGTTTAATTCGCGCGACGTGATACAAACCGGTATCGCCCTGCTTTTCCAGTCGGCTGTATTTTTGCAGCAGCGTAACGACGTCTGCCCACGGCATTCGCGGCTCGTTATATTTCACCACCCGGCTGAGGTTCGGCACATTCAGGGCGCCGCGACCGATCATCACCGCATCGCAGCCGGTGGCCTGCAGACAGGCCTGCGCGCTCGCGTAGTCCCAGATTTCACCGTTGGCGATCACCGGAATGGAGAGGCGCTTGCGGATCTCGCCGATCGCCTGCCAGTTAATGCGCTCGGCCTTGTAGCCATCTTCTTTGGTGCGGCCATGCACCACCAGCTCGGTGGCCCCGGCCTGCTGCACCGCATCGGCGATTTCAAACTGCCGCGCGTCGCTGTCCCACCCCAGGCGCACCTTCACCGTCACCGGCAAATGCGAAGGCACGGCCTCACGCATGGCCTTCGCGCCGCGGTAAATCAGCTCAGGATCTTTCAACAGGGTCGCCCCGCCGCCGCTGCCGTTAACCAGCTTCGACGGACAGCCGCAGTTGAGATCCACCCCGTAAGAGCCCAGCTCAACCGCGCGGGCGGCGTTCTCCGCCAGCCATTCGGGATACTGGCCGAGCAGCTGAATACGCACCAGCGTACCGGAAGAGGTCCGGCTCTGGTTGTGCAGCTCGGGGCACAGGCGGAAGAAGGATTTTACCGGCAACAACATATCGACCACGCGCAGAAATTCCGTCACGCAGAGATCGTAATCGTTCACCTCGGTCAGAAGCTCGCGCACGAGGGAGTCGAGCACGCCTTCCATTGGGGCCAGTAAAACACGCATAGCAGTACCTGTGGAAAAAGACGCGCTATAGTATCTGCTCTGTATGTATGTGGAAAGCGCGACTTTCCATTCTGGAATGTCTGGTATGCTCAAATTTCATGATGTGATCCGTGGCACATTTTTGAGTTTAATTGTATGATGAATGCGTTTCAGCAAGGACTATCACCATGAGCAAATCATTGAACATTATCTGGCAATATCTGCGCGCATTCGTCCTGATTTACGCCTGCCTGTATGCCGGGATTTTCATCGCGTCGCTGCTGCCGATCGTCATTCCCGGCAGCATTATCGGTATGCTGATCCTCTTTGTTTTGCTGGCGCTGCAAATCCTGCCCGCAAAATGGGTCAATCCCGGCTGCTTCGTCCTTATTCGCTATATGGCGCTGCTTTTCGTGCCTATCGGCGTCGGGGTCATGCAGTATTTTGATTTGCTCAAGGCCCAGTTCGGCCCGATTGTGGTCTCCTGCGCGGTCAGTACGCTGGTGGTTTTCCTGGTTGTGAGCTGGAGTTCGCATCTGGTGCATGGCGAACGTAACGTGGTCGGGGAGAAAACAAAAAAATGATGGCCAATATCTGGTGGTCGCTGCCGTTAACCCTGGCGGTGTTCTTCGCCGCGCGCAAGCTTGCCGCACGTTTTAAAATGCCATTGCTGAACCCGCTGCTGGTGGCAATGGTGGTGATTATTCCGTTCCTGCTGCTCACCGGCATTCCCTACGAACGCTACTTTGCCGGCAGCAAAATTTTAAACGACCTGCTGCAGCCTGCCGTTGTGGCGCTCGCCTTTCCTTTATATGAACAGCTCCACCAGATCCGCGCCCGCTGGAAATCCATCATTACCATCTGTTTTGTGGGCAGCCTGGTAGCGATGATCACCGGCACGTCGGTAGCGCTGTTGATGGGGGCCTCTCCGCAGATTGCGGCGTCGATCCTGCCTAAATCGGTAACCACGCCTATCGCGATGGCGGTCGGTGGGAGCCTCGGCGGGATCCCGGCCATCAGCGCGATGTGCGTCATTTTCGTCGGTATTCTCGGGGCGGTGTTTGGTCACACATTGCTGAACGGGATGCGTATTCATACTAAAGCGGCACGGGGGCTGTCGATGGGGACCGCCTCCCACGCCCTGGGCACCGCCCGCTGTGCGGAGCTGGATTATCAGGAAGGGGCGTTTAGCTCCCTGGCGCTGGTGATCTGCGGGATTATCACCTCCCTGCTGGCCCCGTTCATTTTCCCGCTGATTCTGGCGGTGATGGGCTAAAATTTGCGATGCGTCGCGCAAATTTCATTTTGATTTCATAAGTTGCATACATAATGAGAAGTGGATCACATATAAAGCCCTGACGGCTCCGTAAACTACCGATCCATTAACCTTTATGAGGCATACGCCATGCACCCACGTTTTCAAGCTGCTTTCGCCCAGCTTGCAGAGAATTTGCAGTCAGCCCTGGCTCCCGTTCTGGCAGATGCACACTTCCCCGCCCTGCTGACCGCGGAGCAGGTCACGATGCTGAAACAAGCAACGGGACTGGACGAAGACGCGCTGGCTTTCGCACTGCTTCCCCTGGCTGCCGCCTGCGCGCGGGCCGATCTCTCCCACTTTAACGTCGGGGCCATTGCGCGCGGCGTCAGCGGAACCTGGTACTTCGGTGGCAATATGGAGTTCCTGGGCGCGACCATGCAGCAAACGGTTCACGCCGAGCAGAGCGCCATCAGCCACGCCTGGCTGCGCGGTGAAAAAGCCCTGAGCGCCATTACCGTTAACTACACCCCCTGCGGCCACTGCCGTCAGTTTATGAACGAGCTGAACAGCGGGCTGCAGCTGCGCATCAATCTGCCAGGCCGCGCGCCGCACACGCTGGGGGATTATCTGCCTGACGCGTTTGGCCCGAAAGATCTGGAGATCAAAACGCTGCTGATGGACGAGCAGGACCACGGTTACGCCCTGTCCGGCGATGACCTGAGCCAGGCGGCCATTCGCGCGGCGAACAAAAGCCACACGCCGTACAGCAAGTCCCCGAGCGGCGTGGCGCTGCAGTGCCGCGATGGCCGGATCTTTAGCGGCAGCTACGCGGAAAACGCCGCGTTTAACCCAACCCTGCCACCGCTGCAGGGCGCGCTTAACCTGCTGAGCCTGAACGGCTATGACTATCCGGACATTCAGCGCGCTATTCTGGCAGAAATTGCCGATGCGCCGCTGATTCAGTGGGATGCGACCGCCGCGACGCTTAAAGCGCTGGGCTGCACGACGATTGACCGCGTACTGCTTGCGTAATCCTTCCGGCGGGCAGAAATGCCCGCCAGTTTGCTGAAAAACCCCTCAGTTGAGTCGCTGTTTCTTGCGCTAACCAGGCGGGTAAAGTAGCCTGAGTTAAATTTCATCCACGAACGAGCCATCTCCATGTTAAAGCGCGTTTTTTACAGCCTGTCTGTCCTGGTCGGCATACTGCTGTTGATCGTGCTGGGTCTTGACCGCTGGATGAGCTGGAAAACCGCCCCCTACATCTTTGATGACCTGCAGGACCTGCCCTATCGTCAGGTTGGCGTGGTGCTCGGCACCGCCAAGTATTACCGCACCGGCGTGATCAACCAGTATTACCGTTACCGCATTCAGGGCGCGCTGAACGCCTACAACAGCGGCAAGGTGAACTACCTGCTGCTGAGCGGCGATAACGCTCTGCAAAGCTACAATGAACCGGTGACGATGCGTAAGGACCTGATTGCCGCGGGCGTGGACCCTGCCGATATCGTGCTCGACTACGCCGGATTCCGCACCCTGGACTCCATCGTGCGCACGCGTAAAGTCTTCGACACCAACGACTTCATCATCATCACCCAGCGCTTCCACTGCGAGCGCGCGCTGTTTATCGCGCTGCATATGGGCATTCAGGCGCAGTGTTACGCGGTGCCGTCGCCAAAGGACATGCTGAGCGTGCGCGTCCGTGAGTTCGGCGCGCGCTTTGGCGCCCTGGCCGATCTGTATATCTTCAAACGCGAACCGCGCTTTTTAGGCCCGCTGGTGCCGATTCCGGCGATGCACGAAGTGCCGGAAGACGCGCAGGGTTACCCGGCCGTCACGCCCGAGCAGCTGCTTGATATGCAGAAAAAAGAGAAATAACAGGACCGCCTTTATACTTTCTTTACGCCGGGCCTGACGCTTTTTACCTCCCCTTTACGTCGGCTCTTTTAAGCTGAGTTCACTGCCGCTACGGCTTCATTGAAGAATGACTATGAACTCAATAATGAATGCGTTTTTCCTCAAAAGTCTCCGTCCGTATTTTAACTTTCCCGGTTTATCACTTCCTGGCGCACTCAATTCCGGTCTCTGGCTTGATGAAAAAATTGACGCCCTGCAGCACAACATTTCAGTGGAAGTGGCAGATTATCTGGAACGTTACCCGCAGACGAAACATGTAGACGTTTACCTGAACGATATCAACGGCACGATGCGCGGCAAGCGTCTGTCGGTGGAGAGCATGCTGAGCCTGGAAAAAGGCTGTTATTTTCCCCTTTCGGTCTACTCGATGGATCAGAAAGGAAAAATCGCCGCCCCGCTTCATGATGAGCCGGACCGACTCTGCGTTCCTGTCGCCGGCTCCCTGCGCCCCTGCCCGCAGGATCCGCAGCACAACGCGCAGATCCTGCTGACGATGAAAGACAGCGACGATACCCCCTGCCCGCTTGAGCCGCGCGTGATACTGCAGAAGGTGCTGGCCCGCTTCCACCAGCACGGCCTCTTCCCGGTGATTGCCCCGGAAATCGAATTCTATCTGACGGGGCATGACGATCGGGATCCGCAAAATCAGGGCTGTTTTCATATGGATACTACGACGGCCCATGCGGCACTGTTTGACGAGGTGGAACAGCTGGCGCACCTGCAGCGCATCCCGCTGTCCGGGATCGTGGCAGAAGCCGAGTCCGGTCAGTACGAATTAAACCTGAAGCACAGCCATCGCGTGGTTGAGGTCTGCGATAACGTGCTGGCGCTTCGTCGCCTGACCCGTTACGTTGCCGAAAAGCACGGCCTGCAGGCCAACTTTATGGCTAAACCTTTCAGCCAGCTGTCCGGCAGCGGCCTGCACTTCCATTTCAGCCTGAACAATCGTCACGGCGAAAACGTCTTTGCTTCCCCGGTGAACGCGCTTAACAGCATGATGCGTTTATGCATCGCGGGGCAGCTGGCGCTGATGCCCGCCTCTGTCGCCATTCTTGCGCCGGGCGTTAACGCGTTTCGTCGCCTGCGTAAAAACCTGACGGAGCCCGTATTTAACTCCTGGGGCTATAACACCCGCTCCGCCGCCCTGCGTATTCCCTGCTCTGATGACCACAACCGTCGTATCGAGTACCGGCTGGCCGGGGCCGATGCCAATCCGTATCTGGTGGCAGCCACTATCCTGACCGGTATGCTGTACGGGCTGGAAAACACCGACGACGAGGATTTGCCCGAACCGCAGCACGATCGTCCCGAGCTGCCGCTGTTTCAGCAGGAGGCGATTGAGGCCTTTGCCCGCTGTCAGTACCTCACCGACAGCCTGGGCGACGCCTTTTCTGAACAGTGGGTCGCCTGCAAACTCTCTGAACTCGACTGGTTTGAGCGCATTGTGACCCGAGAGGAGTCACAGCTGGCATAAGGCATAAAAAAGCCCGCTCGGTGAGCGGGCTGGATAACGCGAGGAGCAATTACTTCTTACGCGCGTACTTCAGTGAATCCAGCGCAACCGCGAAGATAATGATGGCGCCTTTGATGATGTACTGCCAGTACGGGTTCACGCCGATATAGGTCAAGCCGTAGTTGATGACGGTGAAGATGATCACACCGGTCACCACACCCAGTACCGTACCCACGCCGCCGCTGAAGGAGACGCCGCCCACCACGCAGGCTGCGATCGCATCCAGCTCGTACATGAAGCCAAGGTTGTTGGTTGCAGAGCCGATACGACCCGCTTCCAGCATCCCGCCGAAGGCGTAGAACACGCCGGACAGGGCATAAATGATGAGCAGGTTCAGGGCAACGTTCACGCCGGAGACTTTCGCCGCTTCCGGGTTACCGCCGATTGCGAAGATGTTTTTACCAAAGCGCGTTTTGTTCCACAGGATCCAGACGAAGGCCACCGCAATCAGCGCATAGAAGGTGATATACGACAGGCGGAAGCTGCCCAGCGCGATGAACCCTTGCGTAAAGGTCGAGAAGCCGCTGTCAAAACCCGAGATTGGGGAAGCACCGACAAAGTCGTAGTACAGGGAGTTGATACCGTAAACGATGATCATCGTACCCAGCGTGGTGATAAACGGCGTCACGTTCAGGTAGGCGATGATAATACCGTTGATCAGACCAATCACCGCACCGATGGCGCAGACAATCAGGATCACCACGAAAATCGGCATGGTGGCCATTTCCGGGAAGACCTTGTTGGCGTTTTCCATCGACTGCAGCAGGGTTGCCGCGATAACCGCCGCCAGCCCCACCTGACGACCGGCAGAAAGGTCCGTCCCCTGGGTTACGATCAGGCCCGCCACGCCCAGCGCAATGATAATACGCACGGAGGACTGGGTCAGAATGTTACTCAGGTTCAGCAGGCTTAAGAACGTAGGGTCCTGGAAAATGATGATAGCCAGCAGTACTAAAAGAACAACGTAAATACCGCCTTCTTTCAGGTAAGTGAGAAAACTTTTTTTATTTAACGCACTCATGAGGAGCCCCTGATCTTAAAGGTGCAAAGACGCAAGACGCAAAATTTCGTTTTGCGTTGTCGTTTTGGTGTCAACAATACCGGCAACGAGACCATTGCTCATAACCAGAATACGATCCGTGAT
Source organism: Enterobacter sp. QK-SA4 (assembly GCF_056856775.1). NCBI lineage: Bacteria > Pseudomonadati > Pseudomonadota > Gammaproteobacteria > Enterobacterales > Enterobacteriaceae > Enterobacter > Enterobacter sp. QK-SA4. Next base: position 1,565,896 of record NZ_JBXFXH010000007.1, on the reverse strand, counting down.
CCCTAACAATTCCGGCATTTCGGAAGAAATAATAATGATCCCTTTATTCTTTTTCGCCAGCTCGGCAATCAGCTGATAAATTTCAAACTTCGCGCCGACGTCAATACCGCGGGTCGGTTCATCCAGCATCAGAATTTCTGGCTGGGTTAATAACCAACGTCCGATAATGACTTTCTGCTGGTTACCGCCTGACAGCGAACCAATTTGGGTGCGGTGCCCTGGCGTTTTCACGCGCATGGAGTCAATAACCCATTGGGTATCGCTCTTCATGCGGGAGTTATCCAGCAGTCCGACTTTGTTTTTGTAATTGCGAATGTTAGAAATTAACGAGTTAAAGTTAATATCCAGATAGGCATAAATACCGGTCGAACGACGCTCTTCCGTCACCAGCGCAAAACCATTATTAATGGCTTCGTTGGCGTTGTGGTTGTTAATTTTCTTACCGTGCAGCGTAATAGTGCCTTCGGCTTTTTCACGGATACCGAACAGGGTTTCCACGATGTCGGTACGTTTTGCCCCGACCAGACCAGCAATCCCCAGGATTTCGCCCTTATGCAGGTCGAAGGAGACATCGCGAATAGACGGCTGACGTAACGAGGTCAGATTACGCACTTCCAGGATCACTTCGCCCGGCTTGTTTTCTTTGTCCGGGAAGCGCTGGTTCAGGGAACGGCCGACCATCATGGCGATGATCTTGTCCATGTCCAGCCCTTCCAGCGGCTGCGTGGCAATCCACTGACCGTCGCGCAGGATGGTAATCTCATCGCACAGCTGGAAGATCTCTTCCATTTTGTGGGAGATATACACAATGCCGCAGCCGCGATCTTTTAGCTTACGAATAATGGTAAAAAGGTGATTAACCTCTTTTTCCGTTAATGACGATGTCGGTTCGTCCATGATGACGATTTTCGCATCATAGGAAAACGCTTTGGCGATTTCGATCATCTGCATCTGGGAGACGGATAATGTTCCCACGCGGGCGCGCGGATCGATATCAATATCCAGCTCGTCAAAAATCGCTTTGGTGTCGCGATACATTTTGTCCTGATCGACAAAGACACCCTTGGTTGGATAACGCCCCAACCACATGTTATCCATGACTGAACGCTGCAGCACCAGGTTTAATTCCTGGTGAACCATCGAGATACCGTTTTCCAGTGCTTCTTTCGCTGAATGGAAATCGATCTCTTTCCCCTGAAAAAGAATGCTGCCAGAATCTTTTTGATAGATCCCAAAAAGACATTTTAATAATGTTGATTTACCCGCACCGTTCTCCCCCATCAGGGCATGAATAGAGTGAGGACGAACTTTTAAATTAACATTATCGAGTGCCTTAACGCCGGGAAATGACTTGTTGATACCGCTCATTTCCAACAGGTATTCACCGGATGACTGAGTATTTGTGCTGACCATAATTATACCTTGTTGGCCTCGCATATCGCGTTATAAAAGGGCGCAACGAATTGCGCCCAGTGGAGACAGTACCGCTAACTTATTTACCGATAAACTCAGCCAGGTTGGACTGGTCTACGCCCACGTAAGGTACGCGAACGATTTTGTTTTCAATTTTCCAGCTGGTGCCATCAGCCGCGCCTTTGCCATCGGCCAGGTTTTTCGCCAGATCGAAGGTCGCTTTCGCCTGGTTGTTGGCATCGTTCAGAACGGTACCGGCCATCGCACCGGATTTAACCAGCGCCAGCGCTTCTGGCAGTGCATCTACGCCGAATACCGGGATGGAGGATTTGTTGTGTGCTTTCAGCGCTTCTACCGCACCCATTGCCATCGCATCGTTGTTGGCGATAACCACTTCGATTTTGTTCGCGTTAGGGCCGGACAGCCACGCGTCCATCTTATCTTTCGCCTGAGCGGTATCCCACATCGCGGTATCTAACGCCAGCTGCTGGGTTTTCAAACCCTTGTCGTTCAGCTCTTTGATAACGTAAGTGGTACGGGCTTCAGCATCCGGGTGGCCTGGTTCGCCTTTCAGCAGCACGAACTGAATCTGACCGTCTTTGTTCAGGTCCCAGTTCGGGTTCGCCGCCCAGTGTTTCGCGATCAGATCGCCCTGAATAATACCGGACTCTTTGGAGTCGGTACCGACGTAATACGCTTTGTCGTAGCTATCCAGCGCCTTACGGGAAGGTTCTTTGTTGAAGAAGACGATTGGCACGTTCTGGCCGCGCGCTTTTTCAATAACCGTGCCTGCTGCAGCCGGGTCAACCAGGTTGATGGCCAGGGCTTTCACGCCTTTCGCCAGCAGAACGTCGATCTGGTCGTTCTGTTTGGACTGGTCGTTCTGGGAGTCGTTCATCAGCAGCTGAACGTCTGGCGCTGCTTTCGCATCTTTCTCAATCGCTTTACGTACAACAGACATGAAGTTGTCGTCGTATTTATAGATGGTCACACCAATACGGGTATCCGCAGCGTGCGCTGCTGCACCAAAAAGCATGCTTGCCATTACGGCAGACAGGGTCAACACCTTCTTATTCATGGTATCTCCGGTTTTTTATGCAGGGTAGTTCTTGTGAATAACGATCGGCGGGCAGGTGTTAATAAAACGTTACTGACAGCCGAAGTTCACTTATAAAATTTCTATCTTCCGTGTTCGGTAACGCTCCAGAAATGCGTTTTATTCGTTGTTTGCGGCACATTGGCTATAGTGAAAGTGAATAATCACCGTTACATAGCGTTTCAGCCCCTAAAACGCTGACATCATAGTCAGCGCCTTGTTAAGATACTGTGAATTTACTCACAGATTGAAAACGGTTACATCACCTGATGTAATCAGTTAGTGATCGGAACCACAATTTGCCGGGCCGCGACGGAGTGCCGACGCACTAAAGTCGGCATGAAACAGTGCGTTGCGCCCGGATCCAGCAGCCCTGCCGCCCCCTGTAACGCCAGCTCAGTCGCCAGTTTCGCCATAGAGGCAATGGGGTAACGCACCGTTGTCAGCTGCGGGTCGGTGTAACGGGCAATCGGAATATCATCAAAACCAATGAGTGATAAATGCTGTGGCACCGCAATGCCGTTATCTTTCAGCGCCGCCAGGGCGCCTGCCGCCATGCTGTCGTTATAGGCAAACACCGCAGTAAGCTGCAGATTGCGGCCCAGCAGCTCCACCATTGCCGCCTCGCCGCCCTGCATGTCCGGCGTACCGGTGCCCGTCCAGCTTTCTGACGGCGTAATGCCGTGCTCTTTCAGGGCGTTTTGCCACCCCTCGCGCCGCAGGTCGTCATCTTCAATATGATGGCTGGAGGCCAGATAACCGATCCGCTGATGCCCGTTGTTGATGAGCATTTTCGTCGCCATCATGGCGCCGCTGACGTTATCCAGCCCGACGCAGCGGTGGGCATAGCCGGGGACGATGCGGTTGATCAGCACCATGCCCGGGATCTGATCCATAAAGCCGGTTAGCTCTTCATCGCTCAAAGCTTTTGAGTGGACAATCAAGGCGTTACAGCGCTGGCGGATCAGCACTTCAATGGCATGTCGCTCCTTTTCCGCCTCATGATAGCTATTGCCGATCAGGACATATTTCTGATGCTGCTGGGCCACCACGTCGACCGCTTTGACCAGCGCGCCGAAAAAGGCATCCGAGACGTCCATCACCACCACGCCGATGGTGTCGCTGACCTGCGTCGCAAGCGCCTGGGCATTGGCATTTGGCCGGTACCCGAGCTGGGTCACGGCTTTCATTACGATTTCACGGGTTTCAGGGCTGACCAGCGCGCTATTGTTCAGCACGCGTGAGACGGTAGCCACAGAAACGCCCGCCTGACGGGCGACGTCACGAATGGTGATCATATTCACCATCCTTCAAAGGATTGCAGCAACTCACAGACACCCCCTGTGTTTAGCAAGGTGGCTATTTTGGCAGCGAGAGAGAGGGGACTACGTGAAGAAGCTCACACTCATGAAAACGCTTACATCCGTTTTGTTAATGATTGTGATCCAGATCGTTATCTGGATGTGTTCCTCAATGATACCCCTGAAGCATGTGCGGTTAACTGACGCCACACCCACTCCAGCGGTCCCTGGCGGAAATAGCGTAGCCAGAGAACAGAAAACGCCAGGTTAATCACCCAGACCGGAATAACAAACGCCAGCAGCGTGAGGCGGTCGAATTTCATAAACAGGCCAAATCGATAGAAAAGCGTGGTGCAGAGAAGCGTTTGCAGGAGGTAATTGCTCAACGCCATGCGGCCCACGCAGGCAATAGCGCTGACGATCCACAGGCGGGAAAGCGTTGGCCAGAAGCCATAGATCAGCGCCGCGTAGCCGATGGTCTGGAACGGCGCGCTCAGTTCGCGCGGCACCTGGAGCAGGAACGCGCACCAGCGGTAATCCCAGTGGATGTGCCACTGCGTGATTATCGCCGGGAGGTTAATCAGCACGCCGATCAGCACCAGCCCGACACCCGTTCGCCGATAGTGACGCAGGCTGAACTCCCCTTTCAGCCAGCCGGTGCGCATCAGTGACGCGCCCATCAGCATCATGCCCGCCAGCTGCCAGCCGTATTGCGCCCCCAGCGCAAGGAGGTTATCCCCCAGCATATCCGCGCGGTTGCTTATCGCTTCCGTACCGCCCTTCAGCTTCCAGTACTGTTCGTACTGCAGGTTAGCGGCATCCGGGATCCAGGAACGGTTCGTCGCTTCGCCGGAGATCGTCCCCAGCAGCAGCAGGACCCCAAGCCCCATGACGTAGAGCATCACGCCGGTGTTAAACAGGCTTTTTACGCTGTGCGCATCGCGAATCAGACGCCAGCAGATGAGCCCGACTAACCCATACGCGAGAAGAATATCGCCGTCCCAAAAGAACAGGCCGTGGATAAAACCGAGGAGAACCAGCAGAGTCAGGCGCGACTGGATCCAGCGCGTACCGCGTTTGAGGAGGAGTTGCAGACCTGCACCAAACAGCAGGGCAAACAGCGTGAGGAATTTAACCTGCGCGAAGAGATCGAGGACAGCCCAGGTCCAGGCATCGCTGCGCGTGATGTCGCCATACCAGGCAGGATTGAGGTAAGCCGCCTTCGGCAGGCCGAAGGCGCTGATATTAAGCAGCAGGATACCGAGAATGGCGACGCCGCGAACAAAATCGAGCGTGACGTTTCGCTCCATGGTTCCTGCCCTGTAAGACTTAGTTGTGGTGACGTACGGCGCGCAGGAACTCCTGGCGGGTATTCTGGCTAGATTTAAACAGGCCGCCCAGCGACGTCGTGGTCGTTGCACTGGTCGCATCACGCACGCCGCGCGCCTTCACGCAGTAGTGAACCGCATCGATAGAAACGGCCACGTTATTGGTGCCCAGCAGCGTTTGCAGCGCGGTCAGGATCTGCTGCGTCAGACGCTCCTGCACCTGCGGACGCTGGGCAAAGAACTGCACGATGCGGTTGATCTTCGACAGGCCAATCACCGTATCTTTTGGGATATACGCCACGGTCGCTTTACCGTCGATGGTCACGAAGTGGTGTTCGCAGGTGCTGGTCAGCGTGATATCGCGTACCGTCACCATCTCGTCCACTTTCATCTTGTTTTCAATGACGGTGATTTTCGGGAAGTTGGCGTAATCCAGCCCGGAGAAAATTTCGTCGACGTACATTTTCGCGATGCGGTGCGGCGTCTCCATCAGACTGTCGTCACTCAGATCGAGATTCAGCAGCTCCATGATCTCGGTCATATGACCGGCAATCAGACGCTTGCGGGTTTCATTGTCCAAATCCTGTACGGGCGGACGCAGTGGCGTTTCAAGACCGCGCGCAACCAGGGCTTCGTGGACCAGGGCAGCTTCTTTACTGAGTGATGACATTTTGTTCTCCTGCAGGTGTGGCGTCTTTTGCCCTCGTTGTGGCAAAAGTATGCGCTCATTGTGCGTGAGGCGGCGCACATAATCCAGTATTCACGACGATAATTATTGCAATTGCTGTTGCCTTTCAGCGTGACGATTCCAGACCAGCGCTCCGCCGACGAACAGCGCAACACCCGCCAGCCCCAGCGCGGGCTCCAGCCGGTGGGTAAGCCAGGTTGATAACGCCGAGGTCATCGGGCCAATCAATTGACCAATCGCATACCCGGTGGTGAGCAGGCCTGCCATATAGCGCGTATGGTTTGGCGCCAGCTCGCGGCCGTATAAAAGAGAGAGCTGCACGGCACACAAAAAACCGCCGCCCACCAGCAGCCCGCCCGTCAGCAAACCGCCAATCCCCGGCAGCAGCCAGGCCGCCAGCACGCCAGCCCCCTGTAACCACAGCACGATAGCCAGCCTGCGGTTAGCCGTTGAGGTGTGGCGTAAAAGAATACTGAGCGCAATGCCCACCACGGCGGCGATACCAAAAATCGGCCAGACAAACTGGGCAAACAGGCTGCCGGGAAAACGCACCGCCGCCATTTGTGACAGGAATGTCGCCGGGAGGATATAGCCAAACCCGGCCAGGCTGTAGCTCCAGACCAGGCGCTTTAAATCCGCCGTCAGCACCAGCGGCTCCGGCGCGGTGCCGGGGCGATGGAGCTGCCCGGATCGCGGCAGGTAGCGCGCCACCAGCGCAATCAGCACCAGCGCCAGCACGCCGTAGATTTGCCATGCCGCCCCGGCCGAAAGGGATTTCGCCTGGATATAGACGGCGAGAAGCCCGCTCAGAGCAATGCCCGCTCCCGGTCCGGCAAACACGGCGGCGCTCAGGCCCGGTTTACCCAGCAGCCCCAGCCGCTCGTTCGTCCAGGCAGCAATGAGTACCATCGACCAGCCGCTCATGCAGCCAATCACGAAGCGCAGCAGGCCGTGCATAACGGCGTTATCCGCCGCCGCGGAGAGCAGCGTCAGCGCAACCGCGCCGGTGATGCCAAGCCAGAGGCGCGTTTCCACAAAGCGGTGCGCGCGCATTGCATCCCATGCGCCCACCAGATAGCCCAGATAGTTCATCGCCGCCACCAGACCCGCGCTGGTCAGCGTAAGCTGTCCGGCAGCAATCATGAGCGGTACCTGAGGCGTAAAGGCAAAGCGCCCTATCCCCATCGCCACCACCAGCACGACAAACCCACTGAGCGCAATACGCAGCGCCATGACCGCTCCAATTGTTAAAGAAAAGTAAATTTATGATGCAGCATCTGGGCGTCAGGCGAAAGTGAAAGTTGCTCACAGGTCAATGAAAAGGCTGTATTATGGTTTTTATGAATACGCATTCTCATAAAGGAGCCCTGCATGGAACTGCTCGAGGAGCACCGTTGTTTTGAAGGTCGACAGCAGCGCTGGCGGCATGACTCCACCGTCCTGAACTGTGCGATGACGTTCAGCATTTTCCTGCCGCCGACGGAAAATCCGCCGGTTCTGTTCTGGCTTTCAGGCCTGACCTGCAACGACGAGAACTTCACCACCAAAGCGGGCGCGCAGCGTATTGCCGCCGGGCTGGGCATTGCGCTGGTGATGCCTGACACCAGCCCGCGTGGCGATGATGTGGCCGACGATGCCGGATACGACCTGGGCAAAGGCGCCGGGTTTTATCTCAATGCGACCGAGCAGCCCTGGGCGCACCATTACCGCATGTATGACTACATTCGCGACGAGCTGCCCGCGCTGATTCAGTCCGGGTTTGCGGTAAGCGACCGCTGTGCCATCAGCGGACATTCTATGGGCGGTCACGGGGCGCTGATCATGGCGTTAAAAAATCCGGGAAAATACGTCAGCGTGTCGGCATTTTCGCCAATTGTGAACCCAACGCAGGTGCCGTGGGGGCAAAAAGCCTTCACGAACTATCTGGGTGAAGATGAAGCAAAATGGCAGGAATGGGACAGCTGTGCGCTGATGCTGGCCAGCTGCTCGGCAAATGCGATCCCGATGCTTATCGATCAGGGCGATGCGGACCAGTTCCTCGCCGGACAGCTGCAGCCTGCGGTGCTGGCAGAAGCGGCACGCCAGAAGGACTGGCCGCTGACGCTGCGCATTCAGCCGGGGTATGACCACAGCTATTACTTCATCGCATCCTTTATTGAGGATCATCTCCGCTTTCATGCGGAGCATTTGTTTGGGTAAGTGCGGCTGCGGGCGCTCTGATGCCCTCACCCTGGCCCTCTCCCAAAGGGAGAGGGAACAAACACTAAAAACGGCAATTTACGTTGCCGTTTTGCTTTTACCCTGGCCGCATCAGAACTTATAATCCACGCCCACAAAGTAGCGACGGCCGTCTTCCGTATAGCTGTAATCGTCGCGGCTCAGATCTTTATCCAGCAGGTTCTGCACGCCCGCACGCAGCTTCACGCTTTTCGTCGCCTGCCACGCGGCGCCGGTATTCCAGATGACATAGCCACCCGGCGTTGGTGCACTGCTGGTCAGCGCGCGTTTCTCACCGGTGTAGTTGCCCTGAACGTAGAACGACCAGTCCTGCGTTGCCTTCCAGTCAACGGTACCGTTGGCGGTGTGGAACGGCAGATCCGACAACGGCTTGTTGCCGCCGTTGCTGATATCACGACCGTCGTTATAGGTATAGTTAAGGGTCAGTTTCCAGTCGTCAGCCAGCGGGAATTTCAGCTCGGTTTCCACCCCGCGGATGCGCGCCTTGTTAACGTTGTAGTAGCGGAAAATTGGTTCTCCGTCCGCATTCAGTCCAACGTAGTTAGGGTAGCCCTGGGCCTGTTTTGCATTGGCCGTACGGCTGATGCTGATGCGGTCATCCACGTTATTCTGGAAGGTGGTGACGCTGGCCTGCACGCCCTCTAACCAGCCCTCTTCCCCGCTATAGTACAGTCCGAATTCGAAGCTCTCGCTGGTTTCCGGTTTCAGATCCGGGTTACCGACTATCTCACAGGCACCGCGACACGAGCCGGTGACCCAGTCCGGGCTAAGCTGGAGCAGCGACGGCGCTTTAAACGCGGTGGCCCAGCCCCCTTTCACCGTTACGGTATCGGTCGCGTTGTAAACCAGATAGGCGCGCGGGCTCCAGTGATCGCCGTAGGTATCATGGTCATCCATACGGATGCCGGTGGTCAGCGCCAGAGGTTCAAAGATACGCCACTCATCTTCAAGGAACAGGGCATACTGGCTTGTCGACGTACTGCTGCTGGAACCGCCCGTCAGGTTGACAGGATCCTTCAGCTTATCGTGACGCCATTCGCCGCCGAAGGTCATCAGCTGGTTGATTTCGCCCAGCGGCAGCACGTATTTTCCGTCCACCGCGTTGCTCTCGGAGGTTATAGGATTGCTGTTGCCGGGGTTTTTGTTATCCACCTTTTCGCCGTAAACCTTCAGCTCGCTGTTGCCGACGCCCCAACGACCGTTGTGGCTGAGAGAGTAGTTCTGACGCTCAAGGCGGTTTTTGTCGAGGGAATCCGAGTCACGGTCCTGACGGTCGAAACCGTAGCCCGCCGTAAAGTCATGATTTTCAGACGGCGTCCAGGCGAACTCCACATTCGCATCGCGGCTGGTGAAGCCCTCAATGCGCGGCGTTTCACCGCTCGCCGTGGTAGAGGATTTCTGCTGACCGTCTTTCTCACGCTTCGCGAGGCTACCGTAGGCTTTCAGCCCCAGCAGGCCGTCAACCAGCGGACCGCTGGTATAGAACTGGCCGTTGTACGTGTCTCCACGGTCGCGGTGTTCCTGAATCGTGGAATCGGCGCTCAGGGTGCCCGTCCATTTCTGGCCGATTTTTTTGGTGATAATGTTCACCACCCCGCCCAGCGCATCGGAACCGTACAGAGAAGACATCGGTCCGCGCACCACTTCGATGCGTTCGATGGCGTCAACCGGCACCCAGTTGAGGTCGAAATCATTATGGCGGAATACCGCGTTACGCGAGTTAACGCGCTTGCCGTCGATCAGGATCAGCGTATAGCTGCTGTCCAGTCCACGAATACTTACCCCTTTACGGTTGTCCCCTTCGCTCGTGAGCTGAACGCCCGGCACCTCCCGTAACACATCTTTCAGATTCTGAACGGGTTTGCGCTGCAAATCTTCCTGGGTAATTACGCTGATGCTTGCCGGTGCGTCTTTCAGGTTTTGCTCGGTCGCGGAGGCCGTTACAACCATTGTGTCGCCGGATTCCGCTGCGATAACAGGCAGGGCCAGGGACATTGCGGACGCACAAAGTCCTCCCCTGACGAAGGGATTCAACCTAAACATTCCATATCTCCATGAGGTAAATACAACTAAATCAAATCATCATTGCTCACAGCGTCTTCCTTTCCGCCCACATCTGCGGTGGGTCGGTGACACGCTTATTTTTGATAACGATAAAGCAAACGATAATTATTATCAATTAAATTGTTAAGAAATATATCTTTGTTTCAGGATGCGGGCATAAAAAAACCCGCTCGAATGAGCGGGTTAAAAGAGAGGAAGTGCGATTATTGTTTAAACCGTTCCGGGAATTCCATTTCACTGTAGCGAACGAATTTTGTTCCTTTCGTCAGCTTGTAGCCAAACCAGATGACGAGGAAAAGCGGAATACCAATGTAGGTCGCCGTCACGGCGCCCCAGTCAATGGTGTCCGCCAGGAACGCTTCATAGTTCTGTCCCAGCGTAATGATCAGGCACAGAATGAAGGCGAAAATAGGCCCCAGCGGGAAGAAGCCGGAGCGATACGGCAGCGAGTTAACATCGTGACCCTGCTTGACGAAGCCGCGGCGGAAACGGTAGTGGCTAATAGCAATCCCCAGCCAGGCAATAAAGCCCGTCATCCCGGACGTGTTAAGCAGCCACAGGTACACCGTCTGGTTGCCAAACATAGAGGTCAGGAAGCACAGACCGGCAATCACCGTTGTGGCATACAGCGCGTTACGCGGTACGCCGCCACGGGACAGCTTCGCGAAGATACGCGGGGCTTTACCGTCGCATGCCAGCGTGTAGAGCATACGGGTGGACGCGTACATCCCGGAGTTACCGGCTGAAAGCACAGCGGTCAGGATAACGGCGTTCATCACTGCCGCAGCTGAAAGCAGACCGGCGTGCTGGAAGACCAGCGTGAACGGGCTGACGCTAATGTCTTTTACGTCATTACGCAGCAGGCTTGGATCGGTGTACGGGATGATCAGGCTGATAATCAGGATCGCGAACACATAGAACAGCAGGATACGCCAGAATACCTGACGGACCGCACGCGGAATATTTTTCTCCGGGTTCTCTGACTCACCGGCGGCGATACCAATCAGCTCAGTCCCCTGGAAGGAGAAGCCGACAATCATCGCCACGCCAATCATCGCCGAAAGGCCACCGGCAAACGGCGCATCGCCTATCGCCCAGTTACTCCAGCCCGCAGGTTCTGCGCCTTTGAAAATACCAACGATCATCGCCACACCGACGACGATAAAGATGATGACGGTTGCCACTTTGATCAAAGAGAACCAGTATTCCGCCTCGCCGAAACCGCGCACGGAGATGTAGTTCAGCAGGAAGATGACGGCCAGGAACAGGGCGCTCCAGATCCAGCCCGGCGTATCCGGGAACCACCAGTTCATCACCAGCTGTGCGGCGACAAGGTCAACGGCGATGGTGACCGCCCAGTTGTACCAGTAGTTCCAGCCCAGCGCGAAGCCGAAGCCTTCTTCAACGTATTTTTGACCGTAGGTCGAGAACGAACCGGATACCGGCATGTACGCGGCCAGTTCGCCGAGACTGGTCATCAGGAAGTACACCATCAGGCCAATCAGGATATAAGAGAAGAGCGCCCCACCCGGGCCTGCTGCCGAAATCGTTGCGCCAGAGGCAACGAAAAGACCTGTACCGATTGAGCCGCCAATGGCGATCATCGTCAGGTGACGCGCCTTGAGTTCACGACGTAGCGTGGGCGCTTCTGTGGTTTTAATTTCTGAAACCATATGAAAATGCTGTCCATTTAATAAATGAGGCGCGATTGTAGCAGACGATCCGCGTTCCTTCCGGCAGAAATACTCAGTTATAAGAGAGCTTCATGACTCGGCCAGGATTATAAGTAAAGCATAAAAATGTGGGGTGACAGGCGCGCGTAGCCCCGGTAAGCGAAGCGCCACCGGGGAACGTTAAATGGCGCAGTAGCGCAGAAAACGCTGCAGAGAGCTGGAAAGGTGTTTCTGACGATGATGGATGCACCATAGCGTGCGCACTAGCTTCGGCAATGGAACCGGAATTTCAACCAGCGACCCCGTTTCAAGCTGTTCGGCAATGACGCGCCGGGAAAGACAGCTGATTCCCAGGCCGTGACGCACCGCGTGCTTGATGGCCTCAGAGTTCCCCAGCTCCATCCCTAGCTGGAAATGCGGCAGATGGGAAAGCAGCAGATAATCGACAATTTCACGCGTGCCGGAGCCCTGCTCGCGCAGGATCCACTGCGCCTGCGCCAGGCGCTCCAGCGTCACCTCGCCCTGCAATAACGATGAGGCCGGGGACGCAAACACCACCAGCTCATCCTCCAGCCAGGGCTCGGCAATGATATCGACGTTATGGCAGGGCCCTTCGATGAGGCCGATATCCACGCGGAAATCGATCACCGCGTTGATAACGTCCTGACTATTGCCCACGCTCATCTCCAGCGGCAGGGTCGGGAAATCCCGGCGGTAGCGCGCAATCACTTCCGGCAGAATGTAGTTCCCAATGGTGCTGCTGGCATAGACGCGGATCGCGCCGTTGTCTTCGCGGAACAGCTGTTCGATTTCGATAGCCTGCTCCAGCAGCGCCAGCGCGCGTGGATAAAGAAGACGACCGTGCTCGTTGACCACCAGACGCTTCCCTACCCTGTCGAACAGCTGCACGCCCAGCTGTCCTTCAAGATCGGTCAACGCCGCGCTGACCGCAGACTGCGAGAGCGCCAGCATTTGTGACGCCTGGGTCGTCGAGCCGCTTTTCAGCACCTCGGCAAACACTTCCAGCTGACGCAATGTAATGTGCATGGTTGCTTACCACTTATATAGATTGATTATAAGTATATAATCAATTTTATTTTTAAGCCAGAGCGCCGTAACCTTTAGCCAGACAAAGGAGAAGGTTATGTCAGAAATCACCCTACAACATCATCGTACAGTGTGGCACTTCGTGCCGGGCCTCGCGCTTAGCGCAGCAGTGACCGCCGTAGCATTATGGGGCGGCAGCATCCCGGCTATCGCAGGCGCAGGTTTTAGCGCGTTGACGCTGGCTATTTTGCTGGGCATGGTCGTGGGAAATACCGTTTACCCACACATCTGGAAATCCTGCGACGGCGGCGTGATCTTTGCCAAACAGCACCTGCTGCGTCTCGGGATCATCCTTTACGGCTTCCGTCTCACCTTTTCGCAGATTGCGGACGTGGGCGTGAGCGGAATTGCCATCGACGTCCTGACCCTGACCAGCACCTTTTTACTGGCCTGCTTTATCGGCCAGAAAGTCTTTGGCCTGGATAAGCAAACCAGCTGGCTGATCGGTGCCGGGAGCAGTATCTGCGGGGCCGCGGCGGTGCTGGCAACAGAGCCCGTCGTTAAAGCCGAAGCCAGCAAGGTGACAGTGGCGGTGGCGACGGTGGTGATCTTCGGTACGCTGGCGATCTTCCTCTACCCGGCCATGTATCCGCTGGTTGCCCACTGGTTTAGCCCGGAAACCTACGGCATCTATATCGGTTCGACCATGCACGAAGTGGCCCAGGTGGTGGCGGCAGGACATGCTATTAACCCTGAAGCCGAAAACGCGGCGGTGATTGCCAAAATGCTGCGCGTGATGATGCTGGCGCCGTTCCTGATTTTCCTTGCTGCGCGGGTTAAACAGCTTGCACCGGCGGACAGTAATCAGAAAAGTAAAATCACCATTCCGTGGTTTGCGATCCTGTTTATCGTGGTCGCTATCTTTAACTCCTTCCACCTGCTGCCCAAATCGGTAGTGGATATGCTGGTGACGCTGGATACCGTACTGCTGGCGATGGCCATGGCGGCCCTGGGGGTGACTACACACGTTAGCGCGCTGAAAAAAGCCGGTGCGAAGCCGCTGCTGATGGCGCTGGTACTCTTCATCTGGCTGATTGTCGGCGGCGGTGCGATTAACCTCGCGGTCCATAGCCTGATGGCATAAACCATCTCGTCCTTCTCCTGCTAACCCGCTATCATAAGCGTTTCGGGTTAGCAGGAGTTTTTTTATGAAATATGTTGGAGCGCACGTCAGCGCTGCAGGCGGCCTTGCGAATGCCGCCATTCGCGCCGCCGAAATCGAGGCGACCGCTTTCGCCCTGTTCACCAAAAACCAGCGCCAGTGGCGCGCCGCGCCGCTCACCGCTGACGTGATTGATGATTTTAAAGCCGCCTGTGAGAAGTATCACTATGGGCCAGGCCAGATCCTTCCCCACGACAGCTACCTGATCAACCTCGGTCACCCGGTTGAAGAGGCGCTGGAAAAATCCCGCGAGGCGTTTCTTGATGAAGTACAGCGCTGCGAACAGCTGGGGCTGACGCTGCTGAACTTCCATCCGGGCAGCCATCTGATGCAAATCGATGAAGATGCCTGCCTGGCTCGCATTGCCGAGTCCATCAACATCACGCTGGACAAGACCAAAGGCGTCACCGCGGTGATTGAGAATACCGCAGGTCAGGGCAGCAACCTCGGCTTTAGGTTCGAACATCTGGCGGCGATTATCGACGGCGTGGAGGATAAATCCCGCGTTGGCGTATGCATTGATACCTGCCACGCGTTTGCCGCCGGATATGACCTGCGCACCACCGAAGCAACGAAACACACGTTCGATGAGTTCGAGCGCATAGTGGGCTTTAAGTACCTGCGCGGAATGCACCTGAACGATGCGAAAAGCGCGTTCGGCAGCCGCGTTGACCGCCACCACAGCCTGGGCGAAGGTAACATCGGCCACGATGCGTTTCGGTTTATTATGCAGGACGCCCGCTTCGACGGTATTCCGATGGTGCTGGAAACCATCAATCCGGATATCTGGGCAGAAGAGATAGCCTGGCTGAAGGCACAGCAAACCGCTGAACAGGCGGCATAAAAAAAGCCGGGTGCATAATGCAACCCGGCTTTTTTATAGGTCGGGTAAGGCGAAGCCGCCACCCGACACCTTGTTTACGCTGCTTTCGCCACAACTTCCGCTTCAGGACGTTTCAGCACTGCGTATGACAGACCCGCCACCAGCGTACCGGCAACGATGGCCAGCAGGTAGCCCAGGACCGGGGTGATGGCGCCTGGGATCAGCAGGACAAACAGACCGCCGTGTGGTGCCATCAGCTTCGCGCCAATCGCCATGGAGATCGCACCCGTCACTGCACCACCCGCGATACAGCACGGCAGTACACGCATTGGGTCACGAGCCGCGAACGGAATCGCCCCTTCGGTAATGAAGCACAAGCCCAGAACCAGCGCCGCTTTGCCGCCTTCCTGCTGCGCTTTATCGAACTTACGACGGGCAATAATCGTCGCCAGGCCGAGCGCCAGAGGAGGTACCATACCTGCCGCCATGATCGCCGCCATTGGCGCGTAGGTCTGGGTACTCAGCAGGCCAACACCAAAGGCGTACGCCGCTTTGTTCACCGGCCCCCCCATGTCGGTACACATCATGCCGCCGAGGATTGCACCCAGCAGAACCGCGTTCGCGGTACCCATGGTTTGCAGCCAGTGGGTCAGACCCGCCAGAATGCCCGCAACCGGCTTACCAATCAGGTAAATCATCGCCAGACCGACCACCAGGCTGGAAATCAGCGGGATGATCAGAATAGGTTTCAGCGCTTCCATACTCTGAGGCAGCTTGAGCTTCGAGCTGATGAGCTTCGCGACGTAACCGGCCAGGAAGCCCGCGATAATACCGCCGATAAAGCCAGAACCGGTGCTCACGGCCAGCATACCGCCGATAAGGCCCGGCGTCAGGCCAGGACGGTCAGCGATGGAGAAGGCAATAAAGCCTGCCAGAACGGGGACCATCAGCGCGAACGCGGAGCCGCCGCCAATCTGCATTAACGCAGCGGCCAGCGTGCCTTGCTCTTTAAACGCGGTAATACCAAATGCGAACGAAAGGGCGATACACAGACCACCCGCAACCACCATCGGCAGCATGTAAGACACACCGGTCAACAGATGGCGATAGGCGCCTGCAGACTCTTTCTTACCTTCCGTCGCGGTTTGACGCGCGCCGGTTGCCTGATACGGCTTCGCTTCCACCAGCGCTTTATCAAACTCCTGCGCGGTCTTTTTCAGCGCCAGGCCGGTAGACGTGCGGTACATTGGCTTACCGGCAAATTTTGCCAGGTCCACTTCGATATCCGCCGCCACGATAACCAGATCGGCTTCAGCCACTTCTTCAGGGGTGATCGCGTTGCCGGCACCGACGGAGCCGCGCGTTTCAACTTTTACCCACCAGCCGCGTTTTTTCGCTTCGGTTTCAATGGCTTCAGCCGCCATAAAGGTGTGAGCCACGCCCGTCGGGCAGGCCGTCACCGCAACAATGCGTTTCGGACCCGTGGCCGCAGCCGGTGCCGTCGCGACAGGCGCGCTGTAGACAGACGCGTGCCCTTTCGCTTCGCTCAGGAACAGTTCCGGGTGTGCCACCGCGCGATTAATATCGCCCAGCCACACTTTCTTGCCGTTCAGCGCACTGTCAGCCGGGATTTTGTCACCCAGGACAATGGCCAGTTCTGCATCGCCTGGATTATCGATAATGTCCAGATGTGCTTTTTGTGCCGCCGCGCCCAGCAAGGTCTTCGCCATATAGGCGCGGGCCTGTCCGAGACCGGAGTCAATGATCAGCAGCGTTTTCATTATTCCTCTCCTGCTGTTAGTTAAAAGGTTTTAAGTCAACGCGCGCCATCATCGCGGCTAACTGGGTACGATCGGTAATACCGACATTGCTCTGGCTTACGGCCAGGGCAGCAACGGCGGTGGCAAGACGTAAGGTATGTTCACTGGATTCACGCATCAGCAGACCATAAATCAGGCCGCCAACCATGGAATCCCCTGCGCCAACGGTACTCACAACTTCCATTGACGGCGGTTTGGCGATCCATTCGCCAGACGCGTTAACCCACAGCGCGCCTTCTGCACCAAGAGAGATCACCACGTGAGCGATACCCTGCTCGCGCAGCGCATGGGCAGCGTCAATCACATCTTTTAATTCTGGCAGCTTACGACCCGCCCAGATCTCCAGCTCGCGGCGATTCGGCTTAACCAGCCACGGAGAGGCTTTCAGACCCGCAACCAGCGCGTCGCGGCTGCTGTCAAAAATGATGCACGGGCACTGGCTGCGCAGGCGCGTCATCCAGTCGGTAAACGCTTCCGGGCTGACGCCGGACGGCAGGCTGCCGCTGACGCAAACCATGTCAAACTGACCGAGCCAGGTCAGAGAGTCGTTAACAAAACGCTCCCAGTCCGACGGCGTCACTTCGAAGCCAGAGAAGTTCAGATCGGTCACTTCACCGTCTTTCTCCGTCAGCTTGACGTTGATGCGGGTACGGCCCTGAACAATCTGAAAACGGTTGGCAATGCCCAGCTCGCTGAACAGCTGCTGAAAACCATCCTGGTTATCTTTACCGAGGAATCCACCCACGGTGACGTCGATACCGAGATCCTTGAGCACTTTCGCGACATTAATCCCTTTACCCGCAGCATGCAGGCCAGTGGTACGCACGAGGTTGACTTCGCCGCGCTCAATTTCCGGGCAAAATCCTACCAGGTCATAAGCCGGATTCAGCGTAATAGTCGCAACACGTCTGCTCATTATGCGCCCTCCCCCAGACCCGCCGCGATGGCGTCGCCAATCGCTTTCAGCGCCTGTTCAGCATCGGCACCCTGTGCGGTGAAACGCAGACGATGTCCTTTCTTCACGCCCAGCGCGACAACTTTCATCAGACTACGGCCGTTGGCCGGTTTGCCCGTGCCATCAAGATTCGCCACGGTGATCTCACTCTCGAATTGTTTAATGGTATTCACCAGCATGGTGCCCGGACGGGCATGCAGGCCGTGCTCGTTGCGTACCACGAACTCAGCGGTCTGCACGTCTTCGGTCGGCGCTTCATCACTGGTCAGAAGTGCCAGCACGGTGGAGGCATCAGCGTTCAGCAGTTTTTCAGCTTTGTTGTTCAGCAGCAGATCGCCCAGACGCTTCAGCACGGAAACCGGCTGATCGTCGTTCATCGCCACGGTCACCAGCATGGCCGCACGCTCGCCTTCCACGTCAAACGCATTGGCCGCGCGGCTCACGGCGATAGCGCTGCGCAGGTTGCCTTCAGCACTGTCGTTCAGCCAGATACCCTGACCCAGATTCAACGGCTTATCGTTAATCGCGCGCGTCACAAAGGTGGCATCCGCCGCGCCGGCTTCTTTCAGACGACCCGCGTTCAGCGCCTGCAGCGTCACCAGATCGGAGGCAATCACGTCCAGCGTCAGCGTTTCATTATCCAGTTTCAGCGCTTCGCTCTGTTTTTCGCCCATCAGCAGGGCGCGCAGCTCTTCAGCTGTGGTAGCGGACTTGAGCTGCTCAGCCACGTCGTCATCGCTCAGGACATGCGTCAGCTGACGCAGCAGGCCTAAGTGTTCGTCGCTGCTGGCCGCGATACCGATAGCCACATACGCCACCTGACCGTCGCCCCAGAGCACGCCCTGCGGGAATTGATAAACCTGAACGCCGGTTTTCAGCACCTGATCGCGGGTGTCGGTTGTACCGTGCGGAATGGCAATGCCATTGCCGAGGAAGGTTGAGGTCTGCTGCTCGCGGGCCAGCATGCCGTTTACATAGCCGTCCGCGACGTTACCCGCCTGCACAAGCGCAGCGGCAACCTGGCGAATAGCCTCTTCTTTATCCCCGGCCTGAGCGCCCGGGTGGATATCCTGAACAGATAACTGGAACATGGTTCTCCACTCCTGCTGAACTTGAATCGTTTCAGCTTTAATGAGAAAAAATGCGCTAGCCTGCTCCGTTTGTTAAAACAAGATAGCGCTGAAACGTTTCAAAAAGTCTTGCGCTTTCTGCAATGTCTTGCAAGTAAACTCGTATTTCTGATATCAGAATTTAGAGATACAGCACATTTCTTCTTCATTGAGCTGAATTTTGCTGAAGTTCAGCAAGTCAGTTTCAGCTAAGGTCAGCCGACGAGGATGCAAGATGAAATGCCATTTTGATTTTTCGTGGCATCATTGACCGCACCCACTGTTTATTTTTTAGCTGACGGCGTACACTCCGCCCCTCTCTGCTACTCGCTAATTATAAAACATGCATAACACCCCTGCGGCCGTCTCGCCGAAGCCCTTTGACTTGACCTCAGCGGCCTTCCTGACTGTTGCCTTTTTCACGGGCATTGCCGGCGCGTTACAGACGCCGACGCTGAGCTTATTTCTGACCAATGAGGTTCATGTTCGTCCGGCAATGGTCGGCTTCTTTTTTACCGGAAGCGCCATCATCGGCATCCTGGTCAGCCAGTTTCTGGCGGGACGATCCGACAGAAAAGGCGATCGTAAAAGCCTGATCGTTTTCTGCTGTCTGCTGGGGGTCATGGCCTGCGTTCTGTTCGCCTGGAACCGCAACTATTTCATTCTGCTCTTCGTCGGGGTATTCCTGAGCAGCTTTGGCTCAACGGCGAACCCTCAGCTGTTCGCCCTTGCCCGCGAACACGCCGACCATACTGGGCGTGAAGCGGTGATGTTCAGCTCTGTCCTGCGTGCTCAGGTGTCGCTGGCGTGGGTGATTGGTCCGCCGCTGGCCTACGCGCTGGCGATGGGTTTTGGCTTTACGGTGATGTACCTGAGCGCGGCAGTCGCGTTTGTGGCGTGCGGCGCGCTGGTGTGGTTCTTCCTGCCGACCATGCGCAAAGAGCCGAAAGTGACAACGGGCGTGCTGGAAGCGCCGCGCCGCAACCGCCGCGATGCCCTGCTCCTGTTTGTTATCTGTACGCTGATGTGGGGCACCAACAGCCTGTATATCATCAATATGCCGCTGTTTATTATTGATGAACTGCACCTGTCGGAAAAGCTGGCGGGCATCATGATGGGCACCGCGGCCGGGCTTGAGATCCCGACGATGCTCATTGCGGGCTATTACGCAAAGCGCTTCGGAAAGCGTTTTTTAATGCGCATCGCCGCCGTCGCCGGTCTGCTGTTCTATATCGGTATGCTGACGGTAAATACGCCGGGGCTGTTGCTGGCTTTACAGCTGCTGAACGCCATCTATATTGGCATTCTCGCCGGGATAGGTATGCTCTATTTTCAGGATCTGATGCCGGGCCAGGCAGGCTCTGCCACTACGCTTTATACTAATACCACCCGCGTGGGCTGGATTATCGCGGGCTCAATGGCCGGTGTCGTTGCAGAAATCTGGAACTATCACACTGTGTTCTGGATTGCGCTGTTGATGTGTACCCTGACGATCGGCTGTCTGGCGAGAATTAAAGACGTTTAGGGCGCGGTGAGCGCTTCCAGCTCAAGAAGGTACGTCATCGCCTGCCCTCGCGTGCTGCCACACATTTCGGCAGTGGGCTGAAGCCCGGAGCACACTTTCGGGCGCAGCGGTGAGCCAAAGATCATGCACAGGTTCGTTTCCGAGAGCTGAACGCAGCGGGTATTGGCAGGCTTGCCCTCCGGCATTCCTGGAATGGGGCTTGAAATGGACGGTGCAGTACAGCACGCGCCACAATCGGGACGGCAATCCATAAATGCTCTCTTTCGCTGACGATCGCCCGCGCAGTCGGGCATCGCGCGCACAGTAACACCTTTTGCGTATTGATAGCAAAAGCCACGAATTCCTCTTGCCTGAAAGGCCGCGCGCGAGTAATTTGGCGCGATATTTTTTACCTCCCGTAAACAGGATTACTGCAATGCCAAGAGCGAACGAAATAAAGAAAGGTATGGTGCTGAATTACAACGGCAAATTGCTGATTGTGAAAGATATCGATATTCAGGCACCCAGCGCCCGTGGTGCAGCAACGCTGTACAAAATGCGTTTCGCCGATGTGCGTACCGGCCTGAAGGTGGAAGAGCGCTTTAAAGGTGACGATATCGTCGATACCGTGACCCTGACCCGTCGCTACGTTGATTTCTCCTACATTGACGGCAACGAATACGTGTTCATGGATAAAGAAGATTACACCCCGTACATCTTCACCAAAGATCAGATTGAAGAAGAGCTGCTGTTCATCCCTGAAGGCGGCATGCCTGACATGCAGGTCCTGACCTGGGACGGCGTGCTGCTGGCGCTGGAGCTGCCCCAGACCGTCGATCTGGAAATCGTTGAAACCGCACCTGGCATCAAAGGCGCATCCGCAAGTGCCCGCAACAAACCGGCTACCCTGACGACCGGCCTGGTTGTGCAGGTGCCGGAATACCTCTCCGCTGGCGAGAAGATCCGCATCCATATCGAAGAAAAACGCTATATGGGCCGCGCCGACTGATTGCGGCATTTGTCGGGTGGCGGCTTCGCCTTACCTGACCTGCAAAAACAAAAAAACCGGCTCTCAGGCCGGTTTTTTTGTAGGCCTCGTAAGCTTAGCGCCACCGGGCAACAGCGCTTACAGAAGCTCCGGATACTTCGTCATCTTCAGCGCCAGCTCGACGCCGCGCACTTCCGCCATCCCTTTAAGACGGCCAATCGCCGAATAGCCTGGGTTGGTTTTCTTACTCAGATCGTCCAGCATCTGGTGGCCGTGGTCAGGACGGAACGGAATAGGACGCACATCGCCAATCTGCTTGCGACGCGCCTCTTCCGCCAGAATGGCGTCTACCACCGCCACCATATTCACATCGCCGCCCAGGTGCGCCGCCTCGTGGAAGGTTTTTGGGTTCTCCTCGCGGCAGGTCGCACGCAAGTGCGTGAAATGAATGCGATCGCCAAAGGTTTCAATCATCCGCACCAGGTCGTTATCCGCCCGCACGCCGTAGGAGCCGGTACACATGGTGAAGCCGTTATAGATGCTGTTTACCGTCTCTTTCAGCCACTGCATATCTTCAATTGTGGAAACAATGCGCGGCAGGCCGAGGATAGGACGCGGCGGATCGTCCGGGTGCACGGCGAGGCGTACACCTGCCTCTTCAGCAACCGGCACGATAGCGCGCAGGAAATACGCCATGTTTTCACGCAGCTGCTGCTTATCAATATCGCCGTATTCCGCCAGGCGCGCGCGGAACTGATCCAGGGTATACCCCTCTTCAGCTCCCGGCAGGCCCGCAATAATATTACGGGTCAGCTTTTCGATGTCCGCGTCGCTGGCGGCGTTAAACCACACAAGCGCCTGCTGCTGCTCTTCCGCGGTGTAATCCGCTTCGGCACTGGGACGTTTCAGAATATGCAGCTCAAACGCCGCGAAGGCGATCTGGTCGAAACGCAGCGCTTTCGAGCCGTCCGGCATCTGATATTCAAGATCGGTTCGCGTCCAGTCGAGGATGGGCATGAAGTTATAGCAAACCGTATCAATGCCGCAGGCCGCCAGGTTGCGAATGCTTTGCTGATAGTTAGCAATCCAGGTCTGGTACTCCCCGGAATGGGTTTTGATGTCTTCGTGAACCGGGATGCTCTCTACCACAGACCAGGTTAACCCCTTCTCCGCCAGCAGCGCCTGACGCTGTTGAATTTCTTCAACCGGCCATACCTGACCGTTAGGAATATGATGCAGCGCCGTGACGACACCCGTTGCGCCAGCCTGGCGCACATCATCAAGAGAAACCGGATCGTTCGGCCCGTACCAACGCCAGGTTTGTTCCATTGCCTCACCCTCTAAAGTTGTTATACCAATATGCGTTACTGCAATGACGACTACCATACATGTTTGCCGCCAGGGGTCAATATACCGCCTCACATTGATTGATCAAACTCACAGAACGGGGATATTTACGGCTCACCAATTTTATTTGCTGTCATATAACTTTACACTGGCATTGTTAATTAATGGTTAATCAGGTGTGTATCTCATGAAGACAATTGCCTCCACCGCCCTTCCTGCCCGGGTTCAGCAACCTCGCTACGATCGCGCGCAATTACGCTCACGCATCGTCCATTTTGGCTTTGGCGCGTTCCACCGTGCGCACCAGGCATTGTTAACAAATCGGGTGCTGAATGAAAAAGGCGGCGACTGGGGTATTTGTGAGATTAGCCTCTTCAGCGGCGACGTGCTGATGAGCCAGCTGCGCGCGCAGGATCACCTGTTCACCGTGCTGGAGAAAGGGGCAGAAGGCAATGAGGCGATTATCGTCGGTGCCGTCCATGAATGCCTGAACGCAAAGCTGGACTCTCTGCCCGCCATTATTGAGAAATTTTGCGAACCTCAGGTTGCGATTGTGTCGCTCACCATCACGGAGAAAGGCTATTGCATCGATCCCGCGACCGGGAAACTCGATCTGCACAACGCCCGGATAATCCATGACCTAGAAAACCCCTCAGAGCCACATTCCGCACCCGGGATCCTGGTCGAAGCGCTCCACCGCCGCCGCGAGCGCGGCTTGCCTGCGTTTACCGTGCTCTCCTGCGACAATATCCCTGATAACGGGCACGTGGTGAAAAACGCGGTGCTGGGCATGGCGCAAAAGCGTTCCGCAGCGCTTTCTGAATGGATTGACAGCCACGTGAGCTTTCCGGGGACGATGGTCGACAGAATTGTGCCCGCCGCGACGGAGGCCTCGCTGGCGGAAATCACCGACGCGCTCGGCGTTGAAGATCCGTGCGCCATCAGCTGTGAACCGTTTATTCAGTGGGTGGTGGAAGATAATTTTGTCGCCGGCCGTCCGGAGTGGGAAGTAGCGGGCGTTCAGATGGTGCAGGATGTTCTGCCCTGGGAGCAGATGAAATTGCGCATGCTCAACGGCAGCCACTCTTTCCTGGCGTATCTGGGGTACCTCGCGGGCTACGCCCATATTAATGAATGCATGGAGGACGCTGCGTTCCGCGAAGCCGCCCGTCGGCTGATGCTGGACGAACAGGCGCCGACGTTACGCATTAAGGATGTCGACCTCACCGCCTACGCAGATAGCCTGCTGGAGCGCTTTGCCAACACGGCACTCCAGCATCGGACCTGGCAAATCGCGATGGACGGTAGCCAGAAGCTGCCCCAGAGAATGCTTGACGGGATCCGCGTTCATCTTGAGCGAAATACACCGTGGTCGCTGCTGGCCCTGGGCGTGGCTGGCTGGATACGCTACGTCAGCGGTACCGACGACCATGGCAATGCGATTGACGTTCGCGATCCCCTCAGCGATAAAATCCGCGCCATCGTTGACGCCAGCAGCGATACCGACCGCGTTAACGCGCTGCTGGGGCTCAGCGAGGTCTTTGGTCACGATCTCGCACAAAACAGCGTCTTTGTGGAGGCTGTCAGCCAGGCATACCAGCGCATCACCCGCCACGGCGCACGTCAGGCTGTTATCGAAACGTTAAATGTTTAACGATTATTGCGCTTAACGCGAACGGATGAGATCTCCGTTCGCCCTTCCCCTTCTCACCGGTCACGTTTTTCGCCAGGATAGAGAGAATAGTGTTATAGCATCACCATTCTCATCTGGAGCGCACGTGACCAAAACCAACCTCATCACCGGTTTTCTCGGCAGCGGTAAAACCACCTCAATTCTCCACCTGCTGGCAAATAAAGATCCGGCCGAGAAATGGGCCGTGCTGGTCAATGAATTTGGCGAGGTGGGCATTGACGGCGCGTTGCTGTCATCCAGCGGCGCGATGATTAAAGAGATCCCCGGCGGATGCATGTGCTGCGTCAATGGCCTGCCGATGCAGGTCGGGCTTAATACCCTGCTGCGTCAGGGCAAACCTGACCGCCTGCTGATTGAACCCACCGGGCTGGGTCACCCCAAGCAGATCCTCGATTTACTGACCGCCCCGGTTTACGAGCCGTGGATCGATCTGCGCGCCACCCTGTGCCTGCTCGATCCGCGTCAGCTTCTGGATGACAAGACGGTGGCCAATGAGAATTTCCGCGATCAGCTCGCCTCGGCTGACGTTATTGTCGCGAATAAAGCAGATCGCGCCACGCCTGAAAGCCAGGCCGCGCTGGACGCGTGGTGGCAACATTTCGGCGGCAACCGCACGCGGGTGCAGGCCACACAGGGGAATATTGATAACGCCCTGCTTGACCTTCCTCGTCTGAACCTCACCGAGCTGCCTGCCAGTGCGGCTCATTCGCACAGTCATCCGGTTAAGCAGGGTTTAGCCGCTCTCAGCCTGCCGGAACATCAGCGCTGGCGTCGTAACCTGAACAGCGGCCAGGGATATCAGGCCTGCGGATGGATATTTGATGCTGAAACCGTTTTTGACACCATTGGGATCCTGGAGTGGGCCCGACTTGCTCCCGTCGATCGCGTGAAAGGGATCATGCGCACCCCAGACGGGCTGGTAAGGATCAACCGTCAGGGTGACGATTTCTTTATTGAAACGCAGAATGTGGCGCCGCCTGACAGCCGAATAGAGTTAATTAGTGCGGTTAACGCCGACTGGAATGCCCTCCAGTCCAGCCTGTTGAGGATTCGTTTAAGTTCGGGCGGCTAACGTTGCCCCAGTTTTCACTCTATGCAGAACGTTATGACAACTCGATTTCCCCTGATATTACTGCTTAATGTCGCCGGTCTGGCGCTTTTCTTCTCCTGGTATATCCCGGCGGATCATGGTTTCTGGTTCCCGCTGGATTCTGCCATTTTTCACTTCTTCAACCAGGAGCTGGTGAAGAGCAACGCGTTCCTGTGGCTGGTGGCAATTACCAACAATCGCGCCTTCGACGGCTTCTCGCTGCTGGCCATGGGCTGCCTGATGCTCTCTTTCTGGCTGAAAGAGGATAAAGCCGGGCGTCGGCGTATTCTCATTATCGGTCTGGTAATGCTGCTGTTTGCCGTCGCCATTAACCAGCTGGCAACCGCGATTATTCCGGTTAAGCGCTCAAGCCCAACGCTATTCTTCACCGATATTTATCGCGTCAGCGAACTGCTGCATATTCCAACAAAAGATGCGTCGAAGGACAGTTTCCCCGGCGATCACGGTATGATGCTGCTTATTTTTTCCGCCATTATGCTTCGCTATTTTGGCAGAAAAGCCTTTGCCATAGCCCTGATTATTTTTGTGGTTTTTGCCTTCCCGCGCGTAATGATTGGCGCTCACTGGTTTACCGATATTGCCGTCGGTTCGCTCTCCGTGGCGCTGATTGCGCTGCCGTGGTGTTTAATGACCCCACTGAGCGACAGGATAATAGCGCTGTTCGATCGCTATCTTCCCGGCAGGGCGCAACAATAATTAAACAAATAACTAACCTAAATTAACGTGAGCTATCAGGGATCGACATGATCCCTGATAGCGTTCTCGCCGCGATCGTTTCTCACTGTCATATTCCTGTCATCACATTCATGATAAAAATGAATCAATTACGCGATTACGCGGCGGATCTGCCGGTATTTTGAGCATTTCCATGTTTTTACTTTCTGTATCACATTTTCTTATAAAAAAAAGGCTTTTTTTACTCGCATTACCCCAGGCAATCGGTTAATCTCGAACTCGTTTTGCCCCATAGAGATAATTATTTCAATGGCGAATAATTTTGTGCGCTGAGCCACAAATGTGACCAGAAAGAATTGTCTCAATGTGAACAGATAATTAGTCTCGTCACGTTTGGCATTTTTATAACGATATTTGTCGTTAAGGACTTCAAGGGATAATAAACAAAATGGTCAAATCTCAACCGTTTCTGAGATATATCTTACGGGGGATCCCGGCGATAGCAGTCGCGGTACTGTTGTCTGCATGTAGTACATCTAACACCGCAAAGAATATGCATCCTGAGACGCGTGTTGTGGGAATGGAAGATTCCTCGTCACTGCAAGCCTCTCAGGATGAATTTGAAAATATGGTACGTAATCTGGACGTGAAGTCCCGCATTATGGACCAGTATGCTGACTGGAAAGGCGTGCGCTATCGTCTTGGCGGCAGCACAAAAACAGGTATTGATTGTTCCGGTTTTGTACAGCGTACGTTCCGTGAGCAATTTGGGTTAGATCTTCCGCGTTCAACCTATGAACAGCAGGAGATGGGCAAGTCGATTTCACGTACTAAACTGCGCACCGGTGATTTAGTCCTGTTCCGTGCCGGTTCTACAGGTCGACATGTTGGCATCTACATTGGTAATGACCAGTTTGTACATGCCTCCACCAGCAGCGGTGTGACCATTTCCAGTATGAATGAACCTTACTGGAAGAAGCGCTACAACGAAGCACGCCGCGTACTGACCCGCAGTTAATATGACTATCGTATCGTTGGTTATCCCTTGGCTGGCGATATGATGAAAAAAAGCACTGCTTCGGCAGTGTTTTTTTTTGCCCGTTACACTGAATACATCCAGCGGCATTTCAGGAATCACGACGTCTATGTTCACCCGCTATTTCTCCAGCAATCGAAAAATACTGATCCTCAGCATTATCACAGGCCTGATCGCCGCCCTGCTCCTGGGTTCGTTGCAATTTTTCTGGAGCTACCACAAGCGGGAAGTCAAATTCGACACCCTGATCCACGATGTGAGCATCTATATGGAGAGCTATTTCGATGAGTTAAAAAATTCTATCGATGTGCTCCAGCCGCTCACGTTAAACAGCTGCCACGACGTCAATCAGGAACTTACCTCGCGCGCTGCCTTTAGCGTTAACGTTCGCGCATTTCTGCTGGTCAGAGACAAAATGGCGTTCTGCTCTTCTGCCACGGGGCCGATGAATTCCCCGATGGAGGAGCTGATCCCCGAGCTGCACATCGAAAAACAGATTGATATGGCGTTGCTTCCAGGCACCCCAATGTTGCCCAACAAGCCAGCGATTGCCATCTGGTACCGTAACCCGCTAGTGAAGGACGGCGGCGTCTTCACCTCGGTGAATCTCAATCTGACGCCTTACCTGCTCTACACCGCTCGCCAGGACGAATTTGCCGGCATCGCCATCATCATTGGCGATCACGCGCTGTCAACGCAGTCCGGCACGCTGGTCAACGCGCAAGATCTGCACGAAACGCCGACCCGAACCGCGACGCTGAAAGACGTCCCCCTGACCATAAACCTGTATGCGGACGCATGGACCAGCGATGAAATTCTCTATGCCCTGTTCTTCGGGCTGGTATGCGGCATTTGTGCCGGATCGCTCAATTACTATATCCTCAGCATTCGCCTCAACCCGGGTAAAGAGATTTTAAGCGCCATTAAGCGCGGTCAGTTTTATGTGGTTTATCAGCCCGTCGTCGATGCTAAATCGCTCCAGATGACCGGGCTTGAAGTGCTGATGCGCTGGAAACACCCGACGATGGGGGAAATTCCGCCGGACGCGTTTATCAACTTTGCCGAAGCGCAGAAGCTGATTGTCCCGCTGACGCTGCATCTCTTTGACCTTATCATTCACGATGCGCCCGTGTTACAAACCCTGTTACCTCCGGGAGCAAAGGTGGGCATCAACATTGCGCCGGGGCATCTGCATGCAGAAAGCTTCAAAGACGATATGCGCACCTTCAAAGCGCTACTGCCGCAGGATTACTTCCAGATCGTGCTGGAAATTACCGAACGCGACATGCTCAATCATCGGGAAGCCAACAGCCTCTTCGAATGGCTACACAACGAAGGGTTTGAGATAGCCATTGATGATTTTGGCACCGGCCACAGCGCGCTGATTTATCTTGAGCATTTCACCATGGACTATCTCAAGATCGACCGCGGCTTTGTTAATGCAATTGGCACTGAGACCGTGACGTCGCCGGTGCTGGATGCCGTCCTGACGCTGGCAAGACGACTGAATATGTCGACCGTCGCTGAAGGGGTGGAAACGCCGGAACAGGCCGCCTGGCTACGCGAACACGGCGTTAATTTCCTGCAGGGATACTGGATTAGCCGCCCGATGCCGCTGGCGCAGTTCCGCGAATGGCGGCCTGATATTTCGCCCGGGGGTGATTAATTTCACATTGCCCGTGACGTCACTTATTATTCAGCTTAACCGAGTCGGACTGTAAAAGAGGGAGCCGCCGCGAGATGCTTATGCGCTTCATGTTGCTGATGTTGGCACTAACGAGCCTGTCCAGCCAGGCGCAAGCCATCAAAGAAAATATCGCCTTCGCGGTGATTGGCGAGCCGAAATATGCGGTCAATTTTACGCACTTCGATTACGTTAACCCTGCCGCGCCGAAGGGCGGAAAGGTCACGCTTTCCGCCACGGGAACATTCGACAACTTCAACCGCTTCGCCCTGCGCGGCGTGGCGGCCGCGCGAACGGAATCGCTTTACGATACGCTCTTCGTCACGTCGGATGATGAGCCCGGCAGCTATTATCCGCTGATTGCCGAGAACGTGCGTTACGCCGATAACTTCGCCTGGGCGGAAATCTCGCTGAATCCGCGAGCACGTTTTCACGATGGTACGCCGGTGAAGGCCAGCGACGTGGCGTTCACCTTCCATAAATTCATGACCGAAGGCGTCCCCCAGTTCCGCATCGTGTATAAAGGCGCATCCGTTAGAGCCATCGCGCCGCTCACCGTACGCATAGAGCTGAGCGAACCGAACAAAGAGAACATGCTTAGCCTGTTCTCGCTGCCGGTGATGCCTGAATCGTTCTGGAAAAATCATAAGCTAAGCGACCCGCTTTCCACGCCGCCGCTGGCAGGCGGCCCATACCGCATCACCGACTGGCGAATGGGGCAATATGTCGTTTACTCCCGCGTTAAAGACTACTGGGCGGCAAATCTGCCGGTTAATCGCGGGCGCTGGAATTTCGACACCCTTCGCTATGATTACTACCTCGACGATAACGTGGCGTTTGAAGCGTTCAAAGCCGGTGCCTTCGATTTACGCGTAGAAAGCAGCGCCAAAAACTGGGCGACCCGCTATATCGGCAAAAATTTCGCAAAAGGCTATATCGTCAAAGACGAGCACAAAAATGAGTCTGCCCAGGACACCCGCTGGCTGGCGTTTAATATTCAGCGTCCGGTATTTAATGACCGCCGGGTGCGCGAAGCCATTTCCCTGGCCTTTGATTTTGAGTGGATGAACAAAGCGCTGTTTTACGGGGCTTACAGCCGCGCCAACAGCTATTTCCAGAACACCGAATATGCCGCGCGCGATTACCCGAAAGCCGACGAGCTGGTCCTGCTGGCCCCGCTGAAAGCGGAGCTACCGCCGGAGGTTTTCACCACCGTGTTTCAGCCGCCCGCGTCGAACGGTGACGGTTACGACCGCGACAACCTGCTGAAGGCCAGCAAACTGCTGGATGACGCGGGCTGGCACCTGAAAAATCAAAAGCGTGTGGATGCCAAAACGGGCAAGCCTCTCAGCTTTGAGCTGCTGCTCTCGTCCGGGGGCAACGATCAGTGGGTACTGCCGTTTAAGCACAACCTTGAGCGGCTGGGCGTGACCATGAACATTCGCCAGGTTGATAACGCGCAGATCACCAGCCGCATGCGCAGCCGTGATTACGACATGATGCAGCGCCTGTGGCCCGCCCAGCCGTGGCCCAGCTCGGACCTGCAAATCTCCTGGGCCTCCAGCTACATCGACTCCTCATACAATGCGCCGGGGGTAAAAAGCCCGGCGATTGACGCGCTGATTGCCAAAATAGTGGCGGCGCAGGGGGATAAAGAAAAGCTCCTGCCTCTCGGACGCGCCCTCGACAGGGTCTTAACCTGGAACTACTACATGCTGCCGATGTGGTATATGGGCGAAGATCGCCTTGCGCGCTGGGACAAGTTCTCCGTGCCTGCCGTGCGCCCTGTCTACTCCCTGGGCTTTGATACCTGGTGGTATGACGTTAACAAAGCCGCCAGACTTCCCGCTGAGCGGCGATAAGGAATCATCATGGGTGCCTATCTTCTCCGTCGTCTCCTGCTGATTATCCCCACCCTGTGGGCTATCATCACGATTAACTTTTTTATCGTGCAAATCGCCCCCGGCGGCCCGGTCGATCAGGCGATTGCCGCCATTGAATTTGGCAACAGCGGCGGCATGCCCGGCGGCGGCAGTGAAGGGATGGGCGCGAGCCATGCGCGAACCGGCGTAGGGAATATCAGCGAAAGCCATTATCGCGGCGGACGCGGGCTGGATCCGGAGGTGATCGCCGAGATCACCCACCGCTACGGCTTTGACAAACCGATTCACGAGCGCTATTTCAAGATGCTCTGGGATTACATCCGCTTTGATTTTGGCGACAGCCTGTTTCGCAGTGCGTCAGTATTAACGTTGATCAAGCAAAGCCTGCCGGTTTCGATAACGCTGGGGCTGTGGGGAACGCTGATTATCTATCTGGTCTCTATACCGCTCGGGATCCGCAAAGCGGTGTATAACGGCAGCCGGTTTGATATCTGGAGCAGCACGTTCATCATTATCGGCTACGCCATCCCGGCGTTTCTGTTTGCCGTCCTGCTGATTGTCTTTTTTGCCGGGGGGAGTTATTTCGACCTCTTCCCGCTGCGGGGGCTGGTCTCCGCCGATTTCAGCTCCCTGCCGTGGTATCAGAAAATCACTGACTATCTCTGGCATATCACGCTGCCGGTGCTGGCCACGGTCATCGGCGGGTTCGCGGCCCTGACCATGTTGACCAAAAACGCCTTTCTCGATGAAATTCGTAAACAGTACGTCGTCACGGCCCGCGCCAAGGGCGTGAGCGAGAAGCAGATCATGTGGAAGCACGTGTTCCGCAACGCCATGCTGCTGGTGATCGCCGGATTTCCGGCCACGTTCATCGGCATGTTTTTTACCGGCTCGCTGCTGATAGAGGTGATGTTCTCGCTCAACGGCCTGGGGCTGCTGGGCTATGAGGCTACCGTGTCGCGCGACTATCCTGTGATGTTTGGCACACTCTATATTTTCACCCTGATTGGCCTGCTGCTGAATATCATCAGTGATATCAGCTATACGCTGGTCGATCCCCGCATTGATTTTGAGGGCCGCTGATGCCGCGTTTAAGCCCCGTCAACCAGGCCCGCTGGGCCCGCTTTCGCCACAACCGCCGCGGCTACTGGTCGCTGTGGATTTTTGCCGTGCTGTTTGCCTTAAGCATGTGTTCGGAGCTGATCGCCAACGACAAGCCGTTGCTGGTGCATTTTAACGACCGCTGGTACGTGCCGGTTATCGCCAACTACAGCGAAAGCGACTTCGGCGGCCCGTTTGCAACACCGGCGGAGTATCAGGATCCGTGGCTTCGCCAGCAGATCGAACAGCACGGCTGGGCGCTCTGGGCGCCGGTGCGCTTTGGCGCCAACAGCATTAACTTTTCCACCACGACTCCGTTCCCTTCCCCGCCCTCCGCGCAAAACTGGCTGGGAACCGATGCTAACGGCGGCGACGTGCTGGCGCGCATCCTGTACGGCACGCGAATCTCGCTTCTCTTTGGGCTGATGCTGACGATCTTCTCAAGCGTAATGGGCGTCGTGGCGGGCGCCGTTCAGGGCTACTACGGCGGGAAAATTGACCTGTGGGGCCAGCGGGTTATTGAAGTCTGGTCAGGCATGCCTACGCTGTTTCTGATCATCCTGCTTTCCAGCGTGGTGCAGCCTGGCTTCTGGTGGCTGTTAGGTATCACCGTCCTGTTCGGCTGGATGGCGCTGGTGGGCGTGGTGCGCGCGGAGTTCCTGCGTACCCGCAATTTCGACTACATTCGCGCCGCGCAGGCGCTTGGCGTGAGCGACCGGGGGATTATCTTCCGCCACATGCTGCCCAACGCGGTAGTGGCAACGCTCACCTTCCTGCCGTTTATTCTGTGCAGCTCGATCACCACCCTCACCTCGCTGGATTTTCTTGGTTTCGGGCTACCGCTGGGTTCCCCGTCGCTCGGCGAACTGCTGCTGCAGGGTAAAAACAACCTGCAGGCGCCGTGGTTAGGCATCGCCGCCTTTCTTTCCGTGGCCGTGCTGCTGTCGCTGCTGATTTTTATTGGCGAAGCCGTGCGCGATGCCTTCGATCCGAACAAGGCGGTATAAAATGACCCAGCCTCTTCTCAGTATTGATAACCTGTCGATTGCTTTTTCAAAGCAGGGCGAGACGCGCACCGTGGTCACCGACCTGTCGCTGCAGATCCAGACCGGGGAAACGCTGGCCCTGGTGGGCGAGTCGGGTTCAGGCAAGAGCGTTTCGGCACTCTCTATCCTGCGCCTGTTGCCGTCCCCACCGGTGAGCTACCCGCAAGGGGATATTCTGTTTCACGGCAGCTCGCTGCTGCATGCCGATGAACAGACCCTTCGCGGTATTCGCGGCAACAAAATCGCCATGATCTTCCAGGAGCCGATGGTTTCCCTCAACCCGCTGCACAGCCTGGAGAAACAGCTCTATGAAGTGCTCTCCCTGCACCGGGGGATGCGCAAAGAGGCCGCGCGGGGAGAAATTCTGGATTGTCTGGAACGAACAGGCATACGCAACGCGGCCAAACGGCTGAATGATTTTCCGCACCAGCTCTCCGGCGGCGAACGCCAGCGCGTGATGATCGCCATGGCCCTGCTCACGCGACCCGAGCTGTTGATTGCAGACGAGCCCACAACGGCGCTGGACGTGACGGTACAGGCGCAAATATTGACGCTGCTGCGGGAGCTGCGTGACGAGCTGAACATGAGCCTGCTGTTTATCACGCACAACCTGAGCATTGTGAGAAAGCTGGCCGACAGCGTCGCGGTGATGCAAAACGGACGTTGCGTTGAACAGAATACCGCGTCCACGCTGCTGAGCGCGCCGCAGCACCCCTATACGCAGCGTTTGCTCGACAGCGAACCCTCCGGCGACCCGGTTCCCCTCAAGGCGGACAGCACACCGCTGCTGCGCGTTGAGGATCTGTCCGTCTCGTTCCCGATCCGCAAAGGTATTTTGCGACGCATCGTCGACCAGAATCCGGTGCTGAAACACATCCGCTTCTCGCTGCGCCCGGGAGAATCCCTGGGGCTGGTGGGCGAATCCGGTTCCGGCAAAAGCACCACCGGTCTGGCGCTGCTGCGCTTAATTACCTCGCAGGGCGAGATCCTCTTTGACGATATGCCGCTGCACCGCTGGAACCGCCGCCAGATGCTGCCCGTGCGGCCCCGCATGCAGGTGGTGTTTCAGGATCCCAACTCCTCGCTTAATCCACGGCTCAGCGTGTTACAGATTATCGAAGAGGGTCTGCGCGTACATCAGCCCGGCCTGAACGCTCAGCAGCGAGAGCAGGAAGTTATGCGGGTGATGGCCGAAGTGGGCTTAGATGCCGGGACGCGCCACCGCTATCCGGCTGAATTCTCCGGCGGGCAGCGCCAGCGTATCGCCATTGCCCGCGCGCTGATCCTGAAGCCGGAGCTGATCATTCTGGATGAACCAACGTCGTCGCTGGACAGAACCGTTCAGGCGCAGATCCTGGCCCTGCTGAAAGGGCTTCAGGAAAAGCACAGGCTGGCCTATATATTTATCAGCCACGATCTTCAGGTGGTACGAGCGCTATGCCATCAGGTGATTGTGTTGCGACAGGGAGAAGTGGTCGAGCAGGGTGAGTGCCAGCGCGTATTTAGCGCG
Organism: Enterobacter sp. QK-SA4; assembly: GCF_056856775.1. NCBI lineage: Bacteria > Pseudomonadati > Pseudomonadota > Gammaproteobacteria > Enterobacterales > Enterobacteriaceae > Enterobacter > Enterobacter sp. QK-SA4. The sequence continues at coordinate 1,531,541 of NZ_JBXFXH010000007.1, read as the reverse complement.
CCAACGCAGCGCTACACGCGCCAGCTGTTGTCGGCAGACTAGCGGTCAGAACGGGTACTGGCCGGAGAAAGGCTCCGCGATGGCAACGCCAAAATTCTTCAGACGACAGGTGGCGGCAAATTCGTCCTGGCTTTTCACAAACAGGCACGGCTCACCTTCACACTCCAGCACGGAGCTATCCACTTCGATATCCGTCAGGGCCTGACTGAGTCGCTCCATCACCCGCCATGCATTTTCGTCGCTCGGGCTCAACAGCTTGAGTGCTACCAGGCAGTTTTCACAGCCCGTGACGTTTTGCGGAATCGGTTCAACTTTCGAACCTGCAAAACCCGTCGACCAGCGATAGCTCTGGGGCAAGCGATGGACAATGGAGAGTTGTAATGTATTCACGTTCGTTCCCCGGAAGCAAAATTTACTTCACAATTTATTTACATTTATAGTAACACATCGTCGCCAGCCTGCACTATTCAGCGCTTTTTTATCCGTTTCCTGGCTCGCGTCGGCGCTATATGTACCCGTTTCTGCGATCTAACTCAACCTTTTTGAATACAATGATGTGACTTTTTACACAAATAGATTTTACATAAAATAAACAAACACGGAATAAACGAACGGGGGTTTGGTTGATATGCATCAACAAAAAAGGCCCTGCCGGGCCTTCTCTGTGTTTTAGTGGGCCGCTTTTCGCGGTCGACTGGCGTAAAGATAGAAGAGTATCGAGCTGGTTGCGCAAAAAGCCATCGCCCACAGCATGGGCCATGCCGTCGTAAAGGTGGCCATCGAAAGCAACGCGCCAACAATAGCGCCGATGCCAAAGCGGAACGTCCCCGCCAGGGAAGAGGCGGTGCCCGCCATATGCGGAAACTCATCCAGGATCACCGCCATCGCATTAGATGACACCATCGACACGCAGCCGACAAAGGCCGCCACGCCGACCACCAGCGCCCAGAAGCCCACGCCCAGAAACGCGCTCACCACCAGCCAGATAGCCATCACAAACTGGATCCACAGCCCGGCGCGGAACATGTTCAGCGCCCCCACCCGCCGGACAAAACGGCTGTTGATGATGGTCATGATGAACAGGAAGACGATGTTAAGCGCGAAATAGTAGCCGAAGTGCTGCGGCGAAACGTGGTTCAGCTCGATGTAGACAAACGGCCCGGCGCTCAGGAAGGAGAACATCCCGGCGAAGCTGAACCCGCTTGCCAGCATATAGCTGAGCACGCGCTTATGGCGAAACAGCGAGGCAAAGTTGCCGATGGTGGTACGGATGTGGAATTTCTGACGGCGCTCGACGGGAAGCGTTTCATCAATAAAGAAGAAGATCATCGCCGAGGCCAGCAGCGCGGCCAGGGCCAGGATCCAGAAAATCACATGCCAGCTAAACCACACCAGCACCGCACCACCGGCCATGGGGGCCACCAGCGGCGCAATCGTCGTCACCAGCATCACGAACGACATCATGCGGGAGAACTCTTCCTTCGGGTAGATATCTCGCATCAGGGCGTTAATCACCACGCTTGCCGCTGCCGCCGCCAGACCGTGGAAGAAGCGCATGATAATCAGATGATCGATGGTCTGCGCCAGCGCACAGGCAACCGCTGCGGCTGCAAAGACCAGCGTCCCGCCCAGAATAACGGGCTTGCGTCCAAGACTGTCCGCCATCGGGCCATAAAACAGCTGGCCGAGGGCAAAGCCGAGAATATAGGTGCTGAGCGTCATCTGCGCGCTGCCCGCCGGGACGCCAAACTGCGCGGAAATGACCGGCAGCGCGGGCAGGTACATATCAATAGACAGCGGCATCAGCATGGCCAGCAGGCCAAGAATGAAGACGATTTTGAACGACGAGTGTGGCCTGGTGGTCACAGAGCTCTCCTGAAATTAGTGCGAAGGCAGACCGACGCTGGCGATCTCTTCTTCCGTTAACGGGCGATATTCGCCAGGCGCCAGGTCGGGATCGAGTTCAATCGCACCAATCCGCTCACGATGCAGACCAACAACGTGGTTCCCCACCGCGGCAAACATACGTTTCACCTGATGGTAACGCCCTTCGCTGATGGTCAGACGGACTTCCGTCGGCGCGATCACCTCAAGCACGGCGGGTTTGGTCAGATCTTTTTCATTATGCAGCTGAACGCCTTTCGTGAATTGCTCTGCCGTGTCATCCGACACCGGCGACTCCAGCGTGACCAGATAGGTTTTCTCGCAGTGGTGACGCGGGGAAGTAATGCGATGCGACCACTGCCCGTCGTCGGTCATCAGCACCAGACCGGTGGTATCGATGTCGAGGCGGCCTGCGGCGTGCAGCTTGTGCGCCACCGGCTCGTCGAGGAAATAGAGCACCGTCGGGTGATCGGGATCGTCCGTTGAGCAGACGTAGCCTTCCGGCTTATTGAGCATGAAGTAGCGCGGACCGTGCTGCTGGGTCAGCGGATTGCCGTCATACTCCACCTGATGGTCAGGTTGCAGTTTGAACGCGCTGTCTCTCACAATATCGCCATCCACGGTAACGCGGCTGGCGCGAATTTCACGCCCGGCAATAGCGCGGCTTACGCCGAGTTGCTGAGCGATAAACTTATCAAGTCGCATGAAATCTTTTTAGCCTTAATGGTGCTGGAAGTCGGACAACAGGTCCGAAAAAAGAAGCAGTCTGGAACGGTTCAGTATAATGGTCTGGTTGCGCCACTCAAGGGAAAAAGTTTCGTGGCATACTATGTGCGGAATAACGAAACCGAGACCCCATGACTTTTACACTTCGTCCCTATCAGCAGGAAGCCGTTGACGCCACCCTCGCCTGGTTCCGTAAACATCGCGAGCCGGCGGCGATTGTGCTCCCGACCGGCGCAGGCAAAAGCCTGGTCATCGCCGAACTGGCGCGTCTGGCCCGTGGTCGCGTGCTGGTGCTGGCGCACGTTAAAGAGCTCGTCGCGCAAAACCACGCCAAGTATTGTGCGCTTGGGCTGGAAGCCGATATTTTCGCCGCCGGGCTGAAGCGCAAAGAGAGCCACGGCAAAGTGGTTTTTGGCAGCGTGCAGTCGGTGGCGCGCAATCTGGACCTGTTTCGCAACGAATTTTCGCTGCTGATCGTCGACGAGTGTCACCGCATCAGCGATGACGACGACAGCCAGTACCAGCAAATCCTGGCTCACCTGAAAGCGGTGAATCCTCACCTGCGCCTGCTGGGCCTGACGGCGACCCCGTTTCGCCTGGGGAAAGGCTGGATCTATCGCTATCATTATCACGGCATGGTGCGCGGTGATGACAAGGCCCTGTTTAGCGACTGCATTTACGAACTTCCGCTGCGCTACATGATTAAACATGGCTACCTGACGCCGCCTGAACGGCTGGATATGCCGGTGGTGCAGTACGATTTCAGCCGTTTGCAGGCACAGAGCAACGGCTTATTCAGCGAAGCGGATCTCAATCAGGAACTGAAAAAGCAGAAGCGTATTACGCCGCATATTATCAGCCAGATTGAAGAGTTCGCCGCGACGCGCAAGGGGGTAATGATCTTTGCCGCCACCGTTGAGCACGCGCGTGAAATCACCGGATTATTGCCCGCCGGCGACGCGGCGTTAATCACCGGCGAAACGCCCGGCCCGGAGCGCGACGGCCTGATTGACGCCTTTAAAGCCCAGCGGTTCCGCTATCTGGTAAACGTGTCGGTATTGACCACCGGCTTTGACGCCCCGCACGTCGACCTGATCGCCATTTTGCGCCCGACCGAATCGGTCAGTCTGTATCAGCAGATTGTTGGCCGCGGCCTGCGTCTGGCCCCGGGAAAAACCGACTGCCTGATTCTGGATTATGCCGGTAACCCGCACGATCTCTATACGCCTGAGGTCGGCGCGCCAAAAGGGAAAAGCGACAACGTGCCCGTGCAGGTCTTTTGCCCTGCCTGCGGGTTTGCCAACACCTTCTGGGGAAAAACCACCGCCGACGGTACGCTGATCGAACACTTTGGCCGCCGCTGTCAGGGCTGGTTTGAAGATGATGACGGGCATCGCGAGCAGTGCGATTTCCGCTTCCGGTTCAAAAACTGCCCGCAGTGCAACGCCGAAAACGACATTGCCGCCCGCCGCTGCCGGGAATGCGACGCGGTGCTGGTTGACCCGGACGACATGCTGAAAGCGGCGCTAAAGCTGAAAGATGCCCTGGTGCTGCGCTGTTCCGGCATGGCGCTGCAGCCCGGCGCCGATGAAAAAGGCGAGTGGTTGAAAATCACCTATTACGACGAAGACGGGGCGGACGTCAGCGAGCGCTTCCGGGTTCAGACGCCTGCCCAGCGAATGGCCTTCGAACAGCTGTTTATCCGCCCGCATACCCGCACGCCGGGCGTGCCCCTGCGCTGGATAACCGTAGCTGATATCGTGCGCCAGCAGATGCTATTGCGCCATCCGGATTTTGTCGTCGCCCGTAAAAAAGGCCAGTTCTGGCAGGTGCGCGAGAAGCTCTTTGACTACGAAGGTCGCTTCCGTCGCGCCAACGAATTGCGCGGTTAGCGGGACTTTTCATTGATGTGAGGGGCATTTGAGTATAAAATGCCGCCCGCTTCACATCCGTGAGGCAGAACACTCACCTGCTGCTGGGTCGCCTGTAGTAGGGTTTTAAATACAGAGAGAAATCAATGTTCACTATCGAAGCAGAAGTACGTAACGTGCAGGGTAAGGGTGCGAGCCGCCGCCTGCGTAACGCTAACAAGTTCCCGGCTATCGTTTACGGTGGCGAAGCTGCTCCAGTTGCAATCGAACTGGATCACGACAAACTGTGGAACCTGCAGACCAAAGCTGAATTCTACAGCGAAGTTCTGACCATCGTTGTTGGCGGTAAAGAAGAAAAAGTGAAAGTTCAGGCTGTTCAGCGTCACGCGTTCAAGCCAAAACTGACTCACATCGACTTCGTTCGCGCGTAATCGCAAACTCGTCGAAAAAAAACCCCGCTTCTGCGGGGTTTTTTTATGGCTGTTATTTCCCACCCGAGGTGCGGCGCTGAAGCTGATCGCGCAGATTCGGCGGCGTACCTTTAATGGTCAGCGTATCGGTGGCCGGATCCCAAAAGATGCGTTCACCCAGCAACATCGCGTCAAAGTTGATGGTTAACCCACCGCCGCTGCCGGCAAACTTGGTTAACTGACGCAGCGTACTGCGATCGGCCGGGAAGCTCTCTTCAAGCTCATAGCCTTTCTCCGCGGTGAATTCCTGGAAGCTGACTTCGCTGACGCCCGCCAGCTCTTTTGACAAGGACTCCAGCTCGATCTCCTCCCCCGCCTGCAGCTGTTCGTTGCAGTAGCTGTAGACCTGCTGACGCACGGTCTGGCGCTCAGACTTATCGAGCTGCGCTTCTGCCGTGAAGTCGTCAACCGCCTGGAGCAGCCCTTTGTTCTGCGCTTTAGCGTTAAGACCTTCGCTGGCACCGAGGAAATCCATAAAGAAATCCGCCACTTTGCGGCCCACGCGCCCCTTCAGGAATGTCAGGTAGCGGGTCGACTCCGGGTTGGTTTCCCATTCGGTCAAATCAATACGCGCCACGATATCCGCATGGTTGATATCCAGATAATGCGTTGAGCTGATATCCAGCTGCTCGTTCACGCGCATGCTGCTTAAGTTATTCAGCACGGTAACCAGCAGATACTCGACCGCCAGGTAGCGATAGTGGCAGAACAGCACGATCCCGCCGTCGGCGAACGGATATTTCGCCAGTTCGTCGCGCAGACGCCCGGTTGCGGCACGGCTAAACGCCAGGAAATCCTCTTCGCCCTGACGCTGCAGGCGCAGACTATCGGCCAGTTCACTCTCTTCGTTGAACAGGCCATAGGCTTTATTTTTGGCGCTATAGACGCGATGCAGCTCTGCCATCATCTCCACCGCGGTCGCCGTGGGTTCCAGTAACGAATCGCGCAGCACCACTTCAAGGGTTTGCTCATCACGCTTGATAAGCTGGTGCAAGGCAATCTGGTTGATTTCCAGACTCATGATAAACTCTCCTTTTAGACCGGGCGGTATTCAACCACCACCAGGGCATGTGTGCAACAACAGATAAAAAAGGGGAAAAAAAGCTGTTGCTACGGTAATATGTTGCCCTTTCATCAACAAACTGATTTTGATTTATGCCACAACATTCCCGCTACAGTGATGAACATGTTGAACAACTGCTCAGTGAGCTGGTCAACGTACTGGAAAAACATAAAACGCCGACCGATCTCTCCCTGATGGTTTTGGGAAATATGGTCACCAACCTGATTAACACCAGCGTTGCTCCGGCTCAGCGTCAGGCGATCGCAAAATCGTTCGCCCAGGCTTTACAGTCGTCCGTCAGCAACGACCCGGCCCATTAAGGGATACGAACAACAGTTTATGGTGACGAATCGTCAGCGCTACCGTGAAAAAGTCTCCCAGATGGTCAGCTGGGGGCACTGGTTTGCCCTATTCAACATTCTGCTGGCGACGGTCATTGGCTGTCGTTATCTGTTTGTCGCAGACTGGCCAACAACGCTAACCGGGCGTATCTACTCCTGGATGAGCGTTGTGGGTCACTTTAGCTTTTTGGTTTTCGCCACCTATCTGCTGATCCTGTTCCCCCTGACGTTTATCGTCATGTCGCAGCGTCTGATGAGGTTCTTGTCCGCCATCCTTGCGACGGTCGGGATGACGCTGCTGCTTATCGACAGTGAAGTGTTCACCCGCTTCCACCTGCACCTCAACCCCATCGTCTGGGAACTGGTGATTAACCCCGACCAGAACGAAACGGCCCGTGACTGGCAGCTGATGTTTATCAGCGTCCCGGTGATCCTGTTGATTGAGATGCTGTTCGCTACCTGGAGCTGGCAAAAGCTCCGCAGCCTGACCCGGCGACGCCATTATGCGAAGCCCGTCGCCGCGCTCTTTTTCGTCTCCTTTATCAGTTCGCACATCATGTATATCTGGGCGGATGCGAACTTCTATCGCCCTATTACCATGCAGCGCGCGAACCTGCCGCTCTCGTACCCGATGACGGCCCGTCGCTTCCTCGAGAAGCACGGCCTGCTTGATGCGCAGGAGTACCAGCGCCGTCTTATCGAGCAGGGTAACCCGGAAGCCGTCAGCGTTCAGTATCCTCTGAGCGACCTGAACTACCGCGATATGGGGCGCGGGCAAAACGTCCTGCTGATCACCGTCGATGGCCTGAACTATTCCCGTTTCGAGAAGCAGATGCCTGCGCTGGCCGCTTTCGCGAGTCAGAACGTCTCGTTTACTCAGCATATGAGCTCCGGTAACACCGCCGATGCGGGCATCTTTGGCCTCTTCTATGGCATTTCAGCTGGCTACATGGACGGCGTACTGTCTACCCGCACGCCTGCGGCGCTGATCACCGGGCTAAATCAGCAAGGCTATCAGTTAGGGTTGTTCTCCTCCGATGGCTTTAACAGCCCGCTCTACCGCCAGGCGCTGCTGTCCGATTTCTCACTGCCGACGGCGCAAAAACAGTCCGACGCGCAGACCGCCAGCCAATGGATAAACTGGCTGCAGCGTTACGCCCAGGAAGATAACCGCTGGTTCTCATGGGTTGCCTTTAACGGCACAACGCTTGCTGACAGCAATAAGAGTGACTTTGCGCGCCGCTACGGTCGCGCGGCTGGCGATGTTGATGCTCAGATAGGCCGCGTGCTTGATGCGCTTCGCGAGTCGGGCAAGCTGGACAATACCGTGGTGATCGTGACCGCGGGCCATGGCATCCCGCTAGGTGACGAGACGAAGAGTATGAGCTGGTCTCGCCCGAATCTGCAGGTTCCGCTGGTGATCCACTGGCCAGGCACACCGGCGCAGCGCATCAATATGCTCACCGAGCATAAAGATGTGATGACAACCCTGATGCAACGCCTGCTGCACGTCAGCACGCCAGCAAACGAGTATTCGCAGGGGCAGGATCTCTTCAGCGCCACGCGCCGCCACAGCTGGGTGACGGCAGCGGGGAATAATACGCTGGTGGTGACCACGCCGAAGCTGACGCTGGTGCTGAACAGCAACGGGAATTATCAGACGTATAATCTGCAGGGTGAACGGCTAAAAGATCAGAAACCGCAGCTGAGCCTGCTGCTTCAGGTCCTGACGGATGAGAAGCGCTTCATCGCTAACTGATTAATAATAAACCAGTTAGCGACAGATTCCCTTGCATTCAAAACGGAATCGAGTAGTATTCTTTTTATGCGTCGGCACGTAGCGCAGCCTGGTAGCGCACCGTCATGGGGTGTCGGGGGTCGGAGGTTCAAATCCTCTCGTGCCGACCAAAAACACACTGAAAACCAGCCTGATGGCTGGTTTTTTTATTTCGCCTCGTCCGGCGTTTTGCGCAGATACACAAGCGTAGCCAGACAAATCACCGCTCCGGCATAAAACGTATATTCCGCGCCAAACGTTTCCCATATCGCGCCGGCTCCCACGCTGGCGATTAATAATCCCACTCCGCTTACCAGACTAAAAATACCGAAAGCCGTGCCGCGCAGATCGCGCGGTGCGGTTTTAGCGATCATTGCCGCCAGTAATCCCTGGGTCATACCCATATGTATTCCCCAAAGCGCAACGCCTAAAATGACTCCCATCCAGTGGCTGCTCAGCGCCAGAACAACATCTGCACCAATCAGCACCATTAGCCCCCACTGCAGAAGTCGGGTGTGGCTCATGCCATCAGAAAGTTTGCCAAAAGGGTAAGCCGAAAGGGAATAGAGTACGTTCATGACCACCATCACCAGCGGAATAAGGGCCAGAGGAACGCCCGACTGCTGCGCACGAAGGACGAGAAAAGCCTCGCTAAACCGGGCAAGCGTGAACACCGCACCAAGGCCAATCACCCACCAGCACGCTTTACCCAGCCGCCTTAAATTCTCTCGTTTAATGGGATTAGTACGTTTATGTTCGAGGGGAGTTTTCGGCTCCTGAAGGCCGAAATAGAGCAAGGCAACTGAAAGCAGACCGGGGATAAGAGCTATCCAGAAAACAGTGCGAAAATCATTGTCCAGCAACAGCATTAAGCTTACGGCCAGTAATGGGCCAAGAAATGCGCCTGTGGTATCCATTGACTGACGCAGGCCATATGCCGCACCACGCATTTCCGGCGGCGTGACGTCTGCAACCAGCGCATCCCGCGGGGCGCCCCGTATTCCCTTCCCCGTACGGTCCATGAGACGTGCGCCTAAAACCATCCCGGAAGAGGACGCTAATGCGAAAAGGGGTTTGCTTAGGGCCCCCAGGCCATACCCTAACAGGGCCAGCCCCTTACGTTGACCCAGGTAGTCGCTGATCGCCCCCGAAAAGACCTTAATAAAAAGCGCAGTGGCCTCCGCCAGCCCTTCAATCAGGCCGATTAACAGCACGCTCGTACCGAGGGTGGTCATCATAAAAAGTGGCAGCAGGCTGTGAATACTCTCTGACGAGATATCCATCAGCATACTGACGCCCCCCACAACCCAGACGCCTTTGGGGATCTGGCTGAGCACTGGAAATCTGGAACGCATCTACCGCTCCTGCTTTAAAAACAGTTGCCTGAATGCTTACAGGATAGGATATCGCGGATTAAAAAAACCTGAGGAGAGTGGGATGAGACCATAAAAAAGCCATCCGGCAGGATGGCTTAGCTATTGCGAGTCAGCGCTTAATGCTTCTCACGTCCGCCCAGGAAGAAAATGCCCAGCGGGATGGCCAGCAGAACGGTGAACACCAGGCTGTAGACGAAGATCATCGCCGACTGCAGGACATACATGCTGGTTGTCCAGGCAGAGAGGGGGATATTGTACTGTTCGATAACGCCAACAATGGTTGCCCGCCCCACGCACGCGGCAGCAATCATAAATACGACCAGCAGCGCCAGGAGGAACTTGCGGCCTTCAGGCGTTTTCAGTTTTGCACGAACCATCTCTCTTCCCTTTTACAGATGAATAACAATATATAGGGGCTAAAATAACACGAACTGACACCTGACTCCACACCAGCATAAACAACCACTAAACAGGCAAATTAAAAGCGCATAACGCTACCCATAGTGAAAATGTAAGTAAATAACACCGTTCATTCATCGTTGTTATGTTAACCTGCGCAGGATCGTTTTGACATAAAGGAATGACAATGAAAAACGCACCTAAATTTGCCATCGCCCTCATCGCCGCCGCGTGCGTCAGCAGCAGCGCTTTCGCCAGCGAAACCCCAAAACAGCAGCCGCTGGAAAAAGTGGCTCCGTACCCGCAGGCGGACAAAGGGATGAAGCGTCAGGTGATTCAGCTGCCGGTTCAGCAGGATGAAGCGAACTTTAAAGTGGAACTGTTAATTGGTAAGACGCTGGAAGTGGACTGCAACCAGCACCGTCTGGGCGGTCAGCTGGAAAGCAAAACCCTGGAAGGCTGGGGTTACGACTATTACGTCTTTGACAAAGTGACCTCTCCGGTCTCCACCATGATGGCCTGCCCGGACGGCAAGAAAGAGAAGAAATTTGTAACGGCGTATCTGGGTGACAACAGTCTGCTGCGCTACAACAGCAAGCTGCCGATCGTGGTCTATACGCCTGAAAACGTAGAAGTGAAATATCGCATCTGGAAGGCTGATGAGAACATCGGACAAGCCGTAGTACGTTAAAAATAAGTCGGGTGGCGGCTTCGCCTTACCCGACCCGGAAAGGGTGCGCTCTGGTGCCCTCACCCCAACTCTCTCTCACCGGGAGAGGGAGAAAACACTAAAAACGGTAACGGATGTTACCGTTTTGCTTTTACCTTACAGCGCGATATCCGCAACCGGTTTGTTTTCCGGCTGAGGCTTCAGCTCCGCTTTTGGCGCAGCATCCGCAGCCTGCGGTTTGATGTACTGCAGCTGCAGTACGCGGCTGGTGTATTCCAGCTCCTGCTCCGTCGCGCTCACGTTGCCGTTCAGCTTCGTGCCGTAGGATGGAATAATGGTTTTCAGCTTTGCCTGCCATTCCGGGCTGGCGACTTTGTCTTTAAACACTTTTTCCATCAGGTGCAGCATGATTGGCGCAGCGGTAGACGCGCCCGGCGACGCACCCAGCAGCGCGGCAATGGTGCCATCCTTATCGCTTACCACTTCGGTACCCAGACGCAGCACGCCACCCTCTTTCGGATCGCGCTTGATGATCTGTACGCGCTGACCCGCCTGCCACAGACGCCAGTCTTCTTTCTTCGCCTGCGGATAGTACTCTTTCAGCGCCTCGAAGCGGTCGTCGTCAGAGAGCATCACCTGGCTGATCAGGTATTTCACCAGGTCGAAGTTATCCAGACCCACGTCCATCATCGGCTTGACGTTAGAGGTGGTCGTGGCGCTGAGCAGATCCCACAGGGAGCCATTTTTCAGGAACTTTGTGGAGAAGGTCGCGAACGGCCCAAACAGCACCACGCGTTTGCCGTCAAGCATACGGGTGTCGATGTGCGGAACAGACATCGGCGGTGCGCCAACGGAAGCCTGGCCGTACACTTTTGCCAGATGACGGTTCACCACTTCCGGGTTTTCTGACACGAGGAACTGGCCGCCCACCGGGAAGCCCGCGTAGTCGTCCGCTTCAGGAATACCGGACTCCTGCAGCAGCTTCAGCGCCGCGCCGCCCGCACCGATAAAGACAAACTTCGCCTTAATGACGTGCTCGGCTTCGTTGTTTTTCAGATCGGCAACGGTCACGCTCCAGCTGTTATCCGCGTTGCGCTTGAAACCGCGCACTTCGGTGCTGAGCTGCAGGTTGAAGTTCTCTTTTTTCTTCAGAGACGTCACCAGCTGACGGGTAATTTCACCGTAGTTAACGTCGGTACCAATTTCGGTACGGGTCGCCGCCACTTTCTGGTTCGGGTCACGACCTTCCATGACCAGCGGAGCCCACTCTTTAATCTGCGCGTGGTCTTCAGAGTATTTCATCCCGCGGAACAGCGTGCTCTGCTGCAGAGCGGCGTAGCGCGCGCGCAGGAAGTTGACGTTCTGCTCTCCCCACACAAAGCTCATGTGCGGCACGGTGTTGATGAAAGAGTGCGGGTCGTGCATCACGCCGCTGTTGACCTGATGAGACCAGAACTGGCGAGAAACCTGGAATGCTTCGTTGATCTCTACCGCCTTCTCGATACTAATGGAACCGTCCTTTTTCTGCGGCGTATAGTTCAGTTCCATGAGTGCCGAATGTCCGGTACCGGCGTTATTCCATCCGTTCGAACTCTCCTGCGCCACGCCATCAAGGCGCTCGACCATGGTCATAGACCAGTCAGGCTGCAGTTCTTGCAGATAGGTTCCCAGCGTGGCGCTCATGATACCGCCACCAATTAAAAGGACGTCCGTTTCCTGCTCTTTTGGTGCGTCAGCTTTCGCCGCCATGGAGACGGTGTTAAGCCCCACGGCCAGAGAAAAGAGCATGGCAGTCATTTTTTTCATAATTTATGCCTTAGTGTAAAAGTGCTTGATGCGTGGAAATTGCAGGTGAAAAAAGCTGCGGGGGCACGGTAACAACTTTTAAATATTGTTTAAAGGTTACGAAATTATTGTAATTGTGAAATTTAATGATGGATTGTTTGTGAGGAATTATCGATGCGTCTGGTAAAGCGCGGTTTTACTGGCTAGTATGTTGCGTTTTGTGATCGCGCGCACGGAAGCCTGCCCTAACCAGCGAACTGTTATGTCCTTACCCCATTCTGCTGTATCCCCCGAAGACCGCGTAGCCAACGTGCTGCGTTCCCCAAAGCGGCTAACGCGTGAAACGCTGGCAGGCGTGATTACCGCCCTGGCGCTGATCCCCGAGGTTATCTCTTTTTCGGTGGTGGCGGGCGTTGACCCGAAGGTCAGCCTGATCGCCTCCGTGGTGCTGTGTCTTACCCTGTCGGTACTGGGTGGCCGCCCGGCGATGGTCACGGCAGCGGCCGGTTCCGTGGCGCTGGTCATTGGTCCGATGGTGCATCAGCACGGCGTACAGTACATTCTTCCCGCCGTGCTGATGGCTGGCGTGATTCAGATTCTGTTTGGCGTGCTGGGCATGGCAAGGCTGATGCGCTTTATCCCCCAGTCGGTCATGACCGGGTTTGTTAACGCCCTGGGCATTTTGATCTTCTTCGCTCAGGTACCGCATTTCTGGAGCCGAAGCCCTCTGATTGTGGGCCTGTTCGTCCTGACGCTGCTGATCGTGCTGTGGGTGCCGCGCTATATCAAAAGCATCCCTTCCCCGCTGATTGCGATTGTTGTGCTTACCTTGTTTACCGTTTCAACCGGTCAAATCCTGCCGACCGTGGGCGATGAAGGCTCCATGAGCGGCGGTTTGCCGGGTCTTACCGAGCTGCTGGTCCCGCTCAATGTGCAGACGCTGAGCATTATCTGGCCGTGCGCGCTGAGCATCGCGTTTGTCGGCCTGCTGGAATCCCTGCTGACGGCAAAGCTGGTGGATGAGCTGACCGCAACGCCGTCGAGCAAGCGCCGTGAGAGCATCGGGCTGGGCGTGGGTAATATTCTGGCCGGATTTTATGGCGGAATTGCAGGCTGCGCGATGATCGGACAAACCATCGTCAACGTGGAGATGGGGAAAGGTCGAAGCCGCATTTCAACCTTTGCGGCGGGCATTGTGCTGCTGATCCTGGTGACGGCGCTCAGCGACGTGATGGCCAAAATCCCGATGGCGGTGCTGGCGGGTATTATGGCAATTGTTGCCGTCAAAACCTTCAGCTGGCACAGCCTTCAGCCAGCCACGGTGAAAACGGCCCCGATTGCAGAAACGGTCGTCATGCTGGTCACCGTAGCCGCCACGGTATCAACCGGCAATCTGGCGATTGGCGTGCTGGGCGGGATTATCGTCATGGCACTCCTCCCCGCCCGCATTAAGCGTCGGCTTAAAGCAGAAAAATCGTCGCCAGCCCAAGAAAAATAAAGAAACCGCCGGTATCGGTGATGGCGGTGATCATCACGCTCGACCCCACCGCGGGGTCGCGGCCCAGTTTGGTCATCGTCAGCGGGATAATCACGCCCATTATCGACGCTACCAGCAGGTTCAGCACCATCGCCAGCATCATCACGCCGCCCAGGGCCATATCGTCGTACAGCCACCAGGTGATGCCGCCCATAATCCCGCCCCACACCAGGCCGTTAATTAGCGCGACGCCCATCTCTCTAAAAATGAGCCACGAAAAGTTACCTGGCTGAATGTTTTCCAGCGCCAGCGCGCGGACGATCATGGTGATGGTCTGGTTTCCGGTGTTGCCGCCGATTCCGGCCACAATCGGCATCAGCGAGGCCAGCGCCACCAGCTGCGAAATGGTGTGTTCAAACCCGTCGATCACGCGGGAGGCGATAAACGCGGTGCACAGGTTAATGGCCAGCCACGCCCAGCGCGTTTTTACCGCCTTGCCGACGGAGGCATGGACATCATCTTCGGCGCTGATCCCGCCGAGCGCGCGCAGGTCGTTGTCGGTTTCTTCATAGACCACGTCAACGATTTCATCGATGGTCAGACGCCCCATCAGTTTGCCGACGGAATCCACGACGGCGGCACTCACCAGGTCGTCACGCTCGAAGGTACGCGCCGCTTTCTCCGCATCGTCTTCCGGGGAGAAGACCATCGGCTCGTTTTCCATCACCTCGCTCACCTTCCGCTGGGTGCTGTTGAGCAGGATGGTTTTCAGCTCAAGTTCGCCAAGCAGGGTTTTATCCCGGGAGGTGACAAACAGTTTATCGGTGTTGTCCGGCATTTTGCCCAGGCGACGCAGATAGCGCTGCACGGTACCGAGCGTCACGTCCGGGCGCACCGTGATAACGCCGAACTCCATGATCGCGCCGACGCTGTTTTTCTCGTAGTGCATCACCTGACGCACGCGCGCCCGCTCCTCCGCAGGCAGTGACGCCAGCAGGCGGCCGGTCAGGTTTCGCGGCAGGTGCTGAACGAGGTAAATCTGCTCGTCGATATCCAGGGTTTGCACCGCGTCGAGAATATCCCGGTCGCTCATCTCGTCGATCAGGTCGTCCCAGACGTTTTCGGAGGCCTCAAGCAGCACCTGCCCGCGCTCGTGATCCTGCACCAGACGCCACAGGGCGTGGCGCTCTTCCGAGGGAAGCGCCTCAAGGGTATCCGCCAGATCCGGCGGGGGTAAATGAGCAACCAGCGCACCTACCTCAGCAATATCGTCGGCCAGGGTGCCGACATCATATTGCTCAGCCAGGGTGAGTTTGCCTAAAAGCGTAGAAGTGACCGCTTTATCGGTCGTGAGAAGCCAGATGAGTCGCGCGCGCTCCTGGTCACGCTGTCTGGCGCTGTTTTTCTTTAATACCGACATCAATCATAAATCCATTAAATGAGTTGGGGTTAAGCATAGCGCGGGCATATGTAAATAAGAATAAACAACGGGACGGGATGGAGAAAAAAGCGTCATTACAGCCACGATCTATCCCCTCTCCCTGTGGGAGAGGGTGAGGGCATCAGGCCGTACGCGCCACCGCGTCACGCGAGGCCGCATCGCGCTCTTCACCGGTCAGCTCGCTCAGCTTGCCGTCGCGCATCTCCAGCAGGCGGTCAGCATGTATGAAGTAGTGATCGTCGTGGCTGATGGCGAAAATGGTTTTGCCCATCTCCTGCATCAGCGGCAGCAGCACCTGATAAAACTCGCGGCGGAAATGCGGATCCTGATCCGCAGCCCACTCGTCCAGCAGGATGATGTCACGCTCTTCCGCCAGCGCCAGCAGCAGCGCCACGCGCTTTTTCTGCCCTTTGGAAAGCTTCAGATTGAGAATTTTACCGTCCTGAAGTTCCAGCTTGTGCGACATCTGCAGCTGCGCCAGCCATTTTTCCACCAGCGCCGGATTGGCCTGTTGCCCTTCCGGCCCCAGCAGCCGATCGAACAGCCAGACGTCGGTGAACACCGCCGAGAAAAGCTTGCGGTAATCCTCGGGCTTCTCCGCGCTTAGCGCCTTGCCGTCCAGCAAAATCTCGCCCGACTGCGGCTGATAGAGTCCGGTCAGCAACATCGCCAGCGTAGATTTACCGCTGCCGTTACCGCCGATGAGGAACAGCAGTTCACCGCGGCGGATCGTCAGGTTGACCGGTCCCACGGAGAAAGCGCTGTCCTGATAGCGGAACTTGACGTTACGCAGCTCCAGCGTCTGCCAGTTCGGGAAGGCCTGCGGGCGTGGGAATTCGGCCTTGAACGGCGCGAGATCGAATTTTTTGAGCTTATTAAAGGCCACCTGCGCACTCAGTAAGGTGGGCAACGCGCCGACCGCCGAGAGCAGAGGCGTGCGCAAAAACAGCAGCGTCAGCGAGTAGGTTGCCGCGACGTTGGTGTCCGCCCAGCCCAGGCCGTTCGCCATCCAGAATACCAGGCCAATGGCACCCAGCATCATGATGTTTGACCAGTTCACCGCGCTCAGGTGGAAGGTGTCGGCGCGAATAATATGATGACGGTATTCGCGCGCGTCCGGGATATAGAGATGATTAAAGATATGCTCGGCGCGCTCGCGGTTCAGGGTGAGCTCTTTGCGCCCTTCCAGCACCGTCTGGTAATCGTTATAAAGCTTATCTTCGGTTTCGCGCAGTACCGCCATGTGTTTATAGACGCGCGACACCAGCATAAAGCCGCCCCAGATGGTAATGACAATCCACAGCGCGGTCACCGCCAGCATTTTGCTGGAGAGCCAGGCGAGATAGGCGGCCGAACCAAAGGTCAGAATGATCCCCTGCACCAGCTCCGGCAGACGAACGAACGCGATGGTAATGGCGCGCACGTCGCTGGTCAGCCCCGCCAGCAGGGAAGCGCTGCCGAGCTGCTCAACGCGCTCTACCTGAGTATCGAGGATCCGCTTGATAAACTCACTGCGCAAACGGAAAACGAAATGGTGCCCGAGCGTGGTCAGCGCCAGCTGGGAACCGAGCGTAACCGCCATCAGCAGGAGCAGCAGGCCGAGAAACTCCGGCAGAACGGAGAGCGAAGTGTCGGTCATTTCAATCAACCGCACGTTAATAAACGCGATCAGGCCAATCCCCAGCGCGGCGCTGGCAAGGCTTAACGCCATTACTGCGATGAAGGGCCAGCGATACTGACGCCAGACGAGGAGAAGTAGTTGCATGCAGGCAATCCGGACAATAAAAATCAGCCAGCAGTGTAAACTGCCCTGCGTGTACATCAAGAATAATTCTTATTTTAGTTTACTGTGCCCCGCCTGACGGAAGGTCAGGTTGAAACGGTACTCGCCCGTGAGCGGGTGAACCCCGGGCTTCAGCGGCTGAATGCCGTGATAATAAAGCCGCGACTCCCTGCCCCACACCACCACATCGCCATGTTCCAGCATAATGCGCTTGAGCGGGTCGTTGCGGCGTAATCCCCCAAACTGGAAGACGGCAGGCAAACCTAACGATACCGAGACGATAGGCGCGCGAAGATCGGGTTCATCCTTGTCCTGATGCAGCGAGAGCTTCGCGCCAACGGCGTAGCGGTTGATCAGGCAGGCATCCGGCCGGAAGTCAGGATACTGCGCTGCCACGGCGGCCTCGTGGCAGAGAGACTGAAAAATCGCGGGCATCGGGGGCCACGGCTGGCCGGTAGCGGGATCGTTCGGAGCATACAGATAGCCCCGCTCGTTCGTCGCCCAGCCCAGTTCGCCGCAGTTGGCCATGGCCACCGACATGGTGTAGCCGCCCGGCGTCACCATATGGCGAAATGGCGAAACCGCCGTCACCTCGTCGATACCGGCAAGAAGCGCCGCCGCACGGGAGAGTGCAAAACGGCGCAGGATCACCGCTCCCGGAGCAAGCGGCTCCTGCCAGGGTTCAGCATCCGCAAAAAGATCGAGCATTATCCCTCCTGGCGTTTCGCCTCACGTTTCAGTAATAGCGCCTTTCGCGCCGAGCCCCAACGGTAACCCGACAGCGCGCCGTCGTTCCGAACCACGCGATGACAGGGGATCACAATCGCCAGCGTGTTTGCCGCACAGGCTCCGGCAACGGCGCGTACCGCACTGGGCTGGCCAATCGCCTGCGCCACCTGCCGGTAACTTGCCGTTTCGCCGCAGGGAATGTTGCGAAGGGCCTGCCAGACGCGCTGCTGGAACGCGGTTCCGCGAATATCCAGCGGCAGCGCAAGTGGTACATCGCGGTTATCAATACTGGCAATCACCTGCTGGATCCGCTGTGCGAAATCCTCTTCCAGCGGCGCATGCGCTGCTTTTGGAAAATGCGCGGCAAGCTCTTCGGCTAATTCTTCATCGCTGTCACCCAGCAGGATCGCGCAGATCCCCCGCTCGCTTTCTGCAACCAGACAGCGTCCTAACGAGCAGTCGCTGATGGCATAACGCACTGCCGCATCCCCTTTGCGGTACTGCTTCGCCGTCATGCCCAGCGCATCGTTGGCTTTGCGATAATAGCTGCTGCTGTCGGGAAACCCCGCCGCCAGCACGGCGTCGGTAATTTTGTCTCCCTGTGCAAGCGCGGTGCGCAGGCGCTGGCCTCGCGCCGCCTGCTGCCAGGCCTTTGGCGTCATGCCGGTCACGGACTTAAACAGACGGTGGAAATGGAAAGGACTCATGGCGACCTGCTGCGCCAGCCCCTCCAGGGTTAGCGTGGGATCCTGCTCCAGAAGACGGCAGGCGTGTTCCACTTTTGCCAGCTTCTGCGCCTGCGGATCGCGTTTGTCCGGCATGCAGCGCTTGCACGGGCGAAACCCTGCCTGAACGGCATGTTGGGCATCGGGATAAAAGCGGACGTTTTTACGCAGCGCGTGGCGGGCGCGGCATGACGGGCGGCAGAAAATACCCGTCGTCTGCACGGCGAAGACAAACTGTTCGTCAGCGAGCGGATCGCGGGCCAGCACGGCCTGCCAGCGATCCTCATCGGTAATAAAGGTTGAGTTTCTCATTATCAGCTCCTCTTGTAAGCATACATAGAGCCTGCCTGAGTGCCACTGATAAAAAACCCGCAACCTTGCTTTTTAATTTTTGTCGCGCACCAGGAAGCTATTGAACTGCGGCGAGCTCCAGGTTTTGAACCCGTCGCCCTCTTTGGTGATCATATAAACCGCCAGCCCTTCCTGGCGAACCACCTCTTTGGCTTTTTCCGGGCCGAGAACCATTAAGCCAGTATCCCAGGCATCCGCTTCCAGCGCCGTTGGGGCGATGACCGTCACCGAGACCAGGTTATGCGTGATGGGACGGCCGGTCTGCGGATCGATAACATGCGAAATACGCTTCCCGTCAAGCTCGTAATAGTTACGATAGCTCCCGGAGGTACTGATGCCATGTCCGTTGATATCCACTATCGCCTGTACGGCATTTTGCCGATCGGTCGGCTTTTGAATCGCTACGCGCCACGGCTTATCGCTGGCGTTCATCCCCCGGCTGACTAGCGCGCCGCCCACGGAGACCAGATAGCGGGAAATACCTTCCTGGGCCATCAGCGCTGCAAGATGATCCGCCGCATAGCCTTCCCCTACCGTCGACAGATCGACAAACAGATCGGGGATATCCTTTTGCAGGTACTGTTGTCCGTACTGATTGATCACCGTCAGATGCTGCAGCCCTGTCCGGGCGCGGGCGTCATCAATGGCCGCCTGTTCGGGCGTGGTCACCGGCTGTTTGTTAGGTCCAAATCCCCAGAGGTTTACCAGGGGTCCGACGGTCACATCCATCGCGCCGTTGGTTTTATAACCCACGCGTATAGATTCGGTCACGATATCGGCCATCGCCTCGCTCACCGGCCACAGGGAGGTGCTGGTGGAGAGGTTAAAGCGCATCAGCGCCGAGTCATTTTTATAGGTTGAGAGCAGCTGATCGTCGGCATCCAGCTGAGACTGGATTTTGCCGCGTAGCTCATCTGTGCGTGTTTTATCGAGGTTCATCACGCTGACGCGCCAGAAGGTGCCCATCGTTTTGCCTTCGAGCACCGTCGCGGCGGGTGCGTCGGCTTTCGCCACGGGCGCGGAATCGTCACACGCGGTCAGGAAAAAAAGCATAGCCAGAAAGCTGGCGCGTAAAAAAGTCATATCCATTCATTATTATCCTCATGCCAGGGCGGCAAGAGTACACCAAAACGGGTGAGTTGTGAGAATCTGCGAGACACAAAAAAGGGGCCAGCAGGCCCCTTACGTCACACGATGAAGCGATTAGAACTGGTAAACCAGGCCCAGCGCTACGATATCGTCAGTACCGATACCCGCCTGACGGGTGAATTCATTTTCATCAACCAGGTTGATTTTGTAATCCACGTAGGTGGACATGTTTTTGTTGAAGTAGTAAGTCGCACCAACATCAACATATTTCAGCAGATCCTGATCGCCGTAACCTTCGATGTCTTTCCCTTTAGACTGCAGGTAAGCCACGGACGGACGCAGGCCGAAGTCGAACTGGTACTGAGCAACCACTTCGAAGTTCTGCGCTTTGTTAGCAAAGCCGTAAATGTCGCTGCTGCTCTGAGAATTGCCGAAACGGGTTGCGTTGTAGGTCTGGGAGTACTGCGCCGCAAGGTAGATGTTGTTGGCGTCGTATTTCAGACCACCAGAATAGACTTCAGCACGATCGCCTTCGCCCTTCAGCGCCAGGTTAGCGGTGTTGTTCTGGTCAGCGGTACGTTTGGAAGAAGACATTGCACCACCGATGCTGAAGCCTTCACCCAGGTTATAGGTCACGGATGCACCGTAGCCGTCGCCGTTCTGTTTCAGCAGGCTACGGCCGGTGTCGTTTTCACCGCTTACGCTGCCGTTTTTACCCTGATACTGCAGGGCAAAGTTCAGGCCATCCACCAGACCAAAGAAGTCCTGGTTGCGGTAGGTCGCCACGCCGTTAGCACGGGACTGCAGGAAGTTGTCCGCACCGTAAGTATCGCCGCCAAATTCTGGCAGAACGTCGGTCCAGGAGGTTACATCGTAGATTACGCCGTAGTTACGACCGTAATCGAAAGAACCCGCGTCAGCGAATTTCAGACCCGCGAACGCCACACGCGTCCAGGCCTGGTTGTCGCTTTCAGAGGTGTTGCCCTGGATCTGGTATTCCCACTGGCCGTAACCGGTCAGCTGATCGTTAACCTGAGTTTCGCCTTTGAAGCCAAGACGCATGTAAGTCTGGTCGCCGTCGGCACTCTTGTCGTCAGAGAAATAGTGCAGACCATCGACTTTACCGTACAGATCTAAGGAAGGTGCGAACAAGTTCCTGATATGAGATCATCATATTCATCCGGAGCGCATCCCAGAGGGACATCATGAGCCATCAACTCACCTTCGCCGATAGTGAATTCAGCACTAAGCGCCGTCAGACCCGAAAAGAGATTTTCCTCTCCCGCATGGAGCAGATTCTGCCATGGCAGAATATGACCGCTGTCATCGAGCCGTTTTATCCCAAGGCGGGCAATGGCCGACGGCCCTATCCGCTGGAGACCATGCTGCGTATTCACTGCATGCAGCATTGGTACAACCTGAGCGACGGTGCCATGGAAGATGCCCTGTACGAAATCGCCTCCATGCGCCTGTTTGCCCGATTATCCCTGGATAGCGCCCTGCCGGATCGCACCACCATCATGAATTTCCGCCACCTGCTCGAGCAGCATCAACTGGCCCGTCAATTGTTCAAGACCATCAATCGCTGGCTGGCCGAAGCAGGCGTCATGATGACCCAAGGCACTTTGGTGGATGCCACCATCATTGAGGCACCCAGCTCGACCAAGAACAAAGAGCAGCAACGCGATCCGGAGATGCATCAGACCAAGAAAGGCAATCAGTGGCACTTTGGCATGAAGGCCCACATTGGTGTCGATGCCAAGAGTGGCCTGACCCACAGCCTGGTCACCACCGCGGCCAACGAGCATGACCTCAATCAGCTGGGTAATCTGCTTCATGGAGAGGAGCAATTTGTCTCAGCCGATGCCGGCTACCAGGGAGCGCCACAGCGCGAGGAGCTGGCCGAGGTGGATGTGGACTGGCTGATCGCCGAGCGTCCCGGCAGGGTAAAAACCTTGAAGCAGCATCCGCGCAAGAACAAAACGGCCATCAACATCGAATACATGAAAGCCAGCATCCGTGCCAGGGTGGAGCACCCGTTTCGCATCATCAAGCGGC
Source organism: Enterobacter sp. QK-SA4 (assembly GCF_056856775.1). Lineage (NCBI taxonomy): Bacteria > Pseudomonadati > Pseudomonadota > Gammaproteobacteria > Enterobacterales > Enterobacteriaceae > Enterobacter > Enterobacter sp. QK-SA4. The sequence goes on along the minus strand of NZ_JBXFXH010000007.1, from coordinate 1,509,526 downwards.
AGTTCGGCTTCGTGAAAGCCAGATACAAGGGGCTGCTGAAAAACGATAACCAACTGGCGATGTTATTCACCCTGGCCAACCTGTTTCGGGTGGACCAAATGATACGTCAGTGGGAGAGATCTCAGTAAAAACCGGAAATAACGCCAGAAATGGTGGAAAAAATAGCCTAAATAGGCTGATTCGATGTGTTTGCGGGAAAAAAATCGGCCCAGATCCGCGAAATTTTAATCAGCGAGTCAGCTTGGGAAGAAATGACCTGCTTATTCGCACCTTCCTTAATTTCTTGTTAATTCGTGCTATTTATTGACGGCGTGGGTCGATTATTTGTACGCGCATGGCGAGTTTGTACATGTTTTCTGCACTCCCCGCCGCCGATATTGTCCGGAGAAAAAGTCGCCTCTTCCCGGACAGTCGCGCTGGAAATTCAGTTATTACCCTTTATACTGCCCTATCGCCACAGAGCACGACCATAACGGGTTAAAGATATCAATGAGTCAGACTGAAACTACCGCCCCGAGCAAATTCTCCCTTCTCCCCGGGAGCATCACCCGTTTCTTTCTTCTTTTGATCGTTGTGCTGTTAGTCACCATGGGGGTGATGGTACAAAGCGCGGTTAACGCCTGGCTGAAGGATAAGAGCTATCAGGTCGTGGATATCACCCACGCCGTGCATAAGCGCATAGACACCTGGCGCTACGCCACCTGGCAGATTTACGACAATATCGCTGCTGCCCCGACCTCCTCGTCCGGGGATGGACTTCAGGAGACGCGACTTAAGCAGGATGTCTATTATCTCGAAAAACCGCAGCGTAAGACCGAGGCCCTTATCTTTGGCTCTCACGACAGCGCGACGCTTGAGATGACGCAGCGTATTTCGACCTATCTGGATACCCTCTGGGGGGCCGAAACGGTACCGTGGTCGATGTACTATCTGAACGGTCAGGACAACAGCATGATCCTGATCTCTACGCTGCCGTTAAAAGATCTCTCGTCCGGCTTTAAAGAGACAACCGTGGGCAGCATCGTCGATTCCCGCCGGGCAGAGATGCTGCAGCAGGCGAACGCCCTTGATGAGCGTGAGAGCTTCTCTTCCCTGCGTCGTCTGGCCTGGCAAAACGGTCATTATTTTACCCTGCGCACCACGTTCAACCAGCCAGGGCATCTGGCGACGGTGGTGGCCTTCGATTTACCGATTAATGATTTAATCCCGCCGGATATGCCGCTCGACAGCTTCCGCCTGGAGCCAGACAGCAGCACCCAGAACATGCGTGCGGCGTCCGACAAAGAGGCCGCAGAGAGCGTATCGATCTCCTTTAACGGTTCGAAAATCGAAATTGCCTCATCGCTGAACTCGACCGGCATGCGTCTGGTGTGGCAGGTGCCGTTTGGCACGCTGTTGCTCGACACCCTGCAAAATATTCTGCTGCCTCTGCTGCTGAATATCGGTCTGCTGGCGCTGGCGCTGTTTGGCTACAGCACCTTCCGTTTCCAGACGGGGCGTCAGAGCGACGCCTCTGCGGTTCCGGCCGGCACCAGCAATGAGCTGCGCGTATTACGTGCACTGAATGAAGAGATTGTTTCCGTGCTGCCGCTTGGCGTCCTGGTTCACGACCAGGAGGCGAATCGTACGGTGATGAGCAACAAAATTGCCGACCATCTGCTGCCGCATCTTAACCTGCAGAACATCACCACCATGGCGGATCAACACCAGGGGGTGATTCAGGCCACCATCAACAATGAACTGTACGAGATCCGTCAGTTCCGCAGCCAGGTGGCTCCCCGCACGCAAATCTTCATCATTCGCGACCAGGATCGCGAAGTGCTGGTCAATAAAAAGCTCAAGCAGGCGCAAAGGCTGTATGAGAAAAACCAGCAGGGGCGCGCCGCATTTATGCAGAACATTGGCGATGCCTTCAAGCAGCCGTTAAAAACGCTGGCGACCCAGGCGGCGGCGTTAAACACCTCTGAAAGCCACCAGCTTGCCTGTCAGGCCGATTCGCTGGTCAGAATGGTTGATGAGATCCAGCTGGCGAACATGCTGGAAAATGATTTCTGGAAGGGAACACCAGCCCTCTTCTCCATCCAGGATCTGATCGATGAAGTGGTGCCGGAAGTGCTGCCCGTCATTAAGCGCAAAGGGCTGCAGCTGCTGATCAATAACAATCTCCCTGCGAATGACGAACGCCACGGCGATCGCGAAGCGCTGCGCCGCATTCTGCTGATGATTATTCAGTACGCCGTGACCACCACGCAGATCGGCAAGATCACCCTTGAAGTCAGCACCGAGGAGTCGGCAGAAGATCGTCTGACGTTCCGCATCCTGGATACCGGGGAAGGCGTCACAACAAGTGAAATTGATAATCTGCACTTCCCGTTCCTGAATGACACGCAGAGCGATCGCTACGGCAAGGCCAATGCCCTGACCTTCTGGCTGTGCGATCAGCTGGCGCGTAAGCTTGGCGGCCACCTGAATATCAAAGCCCGTGAATCCCTCGGCACCCGCTATTCTCTGCATGTGAAAATGGCGGCCAATCCGCAGGAAGAGGATGAAGAACGTCTGCTGGATGACGTCGTGGTGATGGTCGATGTGACCTCGAACGAGATCCGCAATATTGTCGTTCGTCAGTTAGAAAACTGGGGAGCGGCCTGCATCACGCCGGATGAAAGACTTGCAAGTCAAGAATTTGATCTGTTTTTAACTGATAATCCGTCTAATCTTACTGCCTCCGGCTTGCTTTTAAGCGATGATGAGTCAGGCGTGCGGAAAATCGGCCCTGGCCAGCTGCGCGTCAACTTTAATATAAGCAATGCGATGCAGGAAGCTGTACTACAACTAATAGAAGAGCAGCTGGCGCAAGAAGAGATAACGGAGTCACCGTTAGGCGGCAATGAAAATGCCGAGCTTCACGCCAGCGGATACTATTCACTCTTTGTTGATACAGTACCAGATGATGTTAAGCGGTTGTATACTGAGTCCGCTGCGAATGATTTTGCAGCGCTGGCACAGACAGCACACCGGCTTAAAGGGGTGTTTGCCATGCTTAATCTGGTTCCCGGCAAGCAGTTATGTGAAACGCTGGAACATCTAATTCGTGAGAAAGATGCCTCTGGCATTGAAAAATACATCAGCGACATTGACGCCTACGTCAAAAGCTTGCTGTAGCAAGGTAGCCTTATACATGAACAATATGAACGTAATTATTGCCGATGACCATCCGATTGTACTGTTCGGTATTCGCAAATCACTTGAACAGATCGAGTGGGTGAATGTAGTCGGTGAATTTGAAGACTCTACAGCACTGATCAATAACCTCCCAAAGCTTGATGCACACGTGCTCATTACCGATCTCTCCATGCCTGGAGACAAATACGGTGATGGGATCACGCTCATCAAATACATTAAACGTCACTTCCCGGATATCTCGATCATTGTTCTGACCATGAACAACAACCCGGCGATCCTGAGCGCGGTGTTGGATCTGGACATCGAAGGGATTGTGCTGAAACAGGGCGCCCCGACCGATCTGCCAAAAGCGCTCGCTGCGCTGCAGAAAGGCAAGAAGTTCACGCCTGAGAGCGTCTCTCGTCTGCTGGAAAAAATCAGCGCGGGTGGCTACGGTGACAAACGCCTGTCCCCGAAAGAGAGTGAAGTTCTGCGCCTGTTCGCAGAAGGTTTCCTGGTGACCGAGATTGCCAAGAAGCTGAACCGCAGCATTAAAACCATCAGCAGCCAGAAGAAATCAGCGATGATGAAGCTGGGCGTGGACAACGATATTGCTCTGCTGAACTATCTCTCCTCCGTTACGCTGAGCGCATCGGACAAGGATTGATCCCGGACGGGTGTGCGGCCTGAGGCCCTCACCCCGTCCCTCTCCCGCGGGGAGAGGGTGAAAAAACGAAAAGGCCCTTGCGGGCCTTTTTTATATTCTGGTTTTTCTCACGCGATCCGCGTAAATCGACAATGTCTGCTTCAGCACGTCCAGCGTCACCGGCTTCGACAGACAGCTGTCCATGCCTGACTCCAGACAACGCTGTTTCTCTTCCGCCAGCGCGTTCGCCGTTACGCCCACCACCGGCAGCGTCAGGCCCAGCTGTCGGATGCGCTGCGTCAGACGGTAGCCGTCCATGTTTGGCATGTTGACGTCGCTAAGCACGATATCAATATGATTTTTACTCAGCACATTCAGCGCATCCACGCCGTCATTGGCGGTTTTGCACTGGTAGCCCAGCGATCCAAGCTGGTCTGCAAGCAGGCGACGGTTAATCGGATGGTCATCCACCACCAGAATCATCATATCGTCATTTACCGACGCCAGAGACTCCGGTGACGGCAATCCGCCCGCGCCGTCACGCTCTTCCAGCTCCACTTTGTAGATGCGCGCCAGCAGGCTCAACAGCTCGTGCGGCGTTGCAACACTGTGTACCCATTCCCCAGGCGCACGCTCGACAGGAATGCCGATGTGGCGACGGCAAAAGAGCACCGACCCTCTCCCCTGCCACGGCTGCTCCGGCATCTCGTCGGCGATAAGCACATCGTCCACATCCGGTGTTTGACCTTCATAGAGACACACCCTGACTCCACTGTGGGCAAGCAGCGCCGTCAGGTAGTCATTCAGCGAGGCGTTATGCACCGCCAGCCAGCAGCGCTTGTCGCGCAGCCCGTCTACCGTCGCTTTTGCCGGATACTGCGCCGAATAGAGCGGAATGCGGATGGTGAACTGGCTGCCCATGCCGGGCTCGGTATCCACAGAGATATCGCCGTCCATCATGCTGACGAGCTTCTCACAAATCGCCAGCCCCAGTCCGGTGCCCTGGAAGTTACGCTGCACGCCGGTCCCGACCTGGAAGAACGGGTCGAACAGGCGGACCACTTCCTTCGCCGGGATGCCGACGCCCGTGTCGCGCACGCGAATGCTCAGGTAATCCCCTGCCCGGCAAACGTGCAACACGATACAGCCAACGTCGGTGAATTTGATGGCGTTGCTGAGCAGGTTTGAGATGACCTGTTGCAGGCGCATCGGATCGCCGTGCAGCGTCAGCGGCACGTCTGGTTCAATAAAGCAGTAGAGCCCCAGCTGTTTACGCACCACCAGCGGCAGATAGTTGGCGCTGATGTGGTTCATCACCTCGCGCGGCGAGAACTCCCGCGGTTCGATTTTCAGCTGCTCAGACTCAATTTTAGAGAAGTCGAGAATATCGCTGATGATTTTCAGCAGCAGGCTGGAGGAGTTGTTCATTGCCGTCACCAGCCTGTCGACCCCTTTCGGCAACTCTTTGGTCTGCAGCAGGTCGAGGTTACCGATGATCCCGTACAGCGGCGTTCGCAGCTCGTGGCTGACGGTGGCAAGGAACATGGATTTCGACTGGCTGGCCTGCTCCGCGGCCTGGGCCATCTCCTGCAGAGACTCTTCCATCTTCACGCGCGCGGAGACATCCACCAGCACGCAAATCGCCACGTTTTCATTGCGATAGCGGGAATGCACAAAGCTGATCTGCAGGTTGGTGTGCGTGCTGGTGAGCACGTCGACAAAGTTAACCTGCTGGCCGCAGATAATTTGCGTCAGCCTCTGGCGGTCTTCGTGCGTCAGCATGTTCAGGTAGTTATGCGCCAGCTCGTTACTCAGGATGTTGGTTCCGTCCTGGGTACGCAGAATGCAGATCCCCACCGGCGCCGACGCGACAATCTTCCGGTTAAACTGCTCGTGTTCCTCCAGCCGCTGGGCATCGCTTTCGGCCGGAATAAAGATTTTCCGCTCATACATGCGCGCCAGGGTGAACAGCGCACCACCCGCGATCAGGTTCAGCAGAATGGCATTCATGATGAGAATGCGTATCCGCTCAAGCACCATGTCCACTGGCACCGAGTAGACAATACTTAGCGACGAAGGCGGCAGGCTCTTCTTCAGCACCAGTTCGCGGAAGCCGGAGGTATAGCCAAACCACGACCGCTCCTGCATCCAGTGCGGTTCGACGTTTAACCGGTTATCCGGCCCGGCAAGTGAGATCAGCTGATGACCGTTTTCATCCAGAATGGTCACCCCCATAGGCAGGCTGCCCGGGGTGAAAAAGTTTTCCATACGAATGGTCTGCTCAATCCCCAGCAGCGCCTGCAGGCGATTGCCCAGATACACCGGCGTCAGGGCGTAGAAATAGCCCACGCCCGGGCGCGGGCCCTGGCTAACCCAGAAGATGTTATTCCCGCGCTCGTCCTGCGGCGCATTGCGGTATTTCACAATACGTTCATGCAGGCTTTTCAGCGCATCGTCACGCTCAACGGGCACGTCGCGCAGGCCAAAGTCAGCCATGCAGAGATTTTCACTGCCAATCAGGAATACGCGGTTCAGGTCATAGGCGGCGGAGAAATTGTCGCGCCAGTAGCGCATAAACCAGGCAAGGGATTCCAGCGACCCGCGCCAGGTATTGCTCATGGTGGAGCAATCGGAGTCCGGGAACAGCGGCTGGAAGTCCGGGACTTCGGTATTGTCATTCCGCCCGCGAAGCGCAAGGATGCCGTTTTCCGCCGTCAGACGATTTTCGGCAATATACTTCAGCTCCTTCATCACGTCAGACGTTCGCTGAATGTAGCGCTGGGCCTGGTCGGAGCTTAAGTTAAACTCCTGGCGGATCTCCGCTTCTTTCTGGTGCAGCGCGTTAACGATGTAAAACACCGAGAACAAGGCCACCAGCAGCCAGAGCAAGAGCGCCAGCGCCCGAAACAGATAGCGAGAAACTTTCAGCGTAGTACGAAAGGAGACGAGGTATTTCAAGGGGGCGAGGCTCCGCCATCGGGGTCAAAAGAATGTGGTTAAGGTAGCGGTAAACGCGCCAGGTCGCAACGTTGACTTATCTGCTTGTGCAAAAGAAAAGGGCCGGAATCCGGCCCTTTTTTGCATCAGGAGACATTACTCGTCAGCGTCATCCGCTACGTCATCGTCGGTGTCGGCTTCCGGCGCGATATCATCATCGCCTTCCGCAACGCTACCGTCGATGGAATCGAGCTCTTCGTCATCCACCGGCTCAGCAACGCGCTGCAGACCCACCACGTTTTCATCTTCCGCTGTACGGATGAGGATCACGCCCTGGGTGTTACGCCCCACCACGCTGATCTCAGACACGCGGGTACGCACCAGCGTACCGGCATCGGTGATCATCATGATCTGGTCGGCATCGTCTACCTGCACCGCGCCCACAACGGAACCGTTGCGCTCGGTCACTTTGATAGAGATAACGCCCTGCGTGCCGCGAGACTTGGTTGGGTATTCCCCTTCCGCCGTACGTTTACCGTAACCATTCTGCGTCACGGTCAGGATAGCCCCTTCACCGCGCGGAATAATCAGAGAAACAACGCTGTCTTCGCCAGCCAGTTTGATACCACGAACGCCCGTAGCGGTACGACCCATTGCACGGACGGCGTTCTCTTTAAAGCGCACCACTTTACCGGCCGCAGAGAACAGCATCACTTCATCAGAACCGGAGGTCAGATCCACACCGATCAGCTCGTCGCCTTCGTTCAGGTTCACCGCGATGATCCCGGCGGAACGTGGGCGGCTGAACTCGGTCAGCGCGGTTTTCTTCACGGTACCGCTGGCGGTCGCCATAAAGACGTTCACGCCCTCTTCGTACTCGCGTACCGGCAGGATGGCGGTGATACGTTCGTTCGCTTCCAGCGGCAGCAGGTTGACGATTGGACGGCCACGCGCGCCGCGGCTCGCTTCCGGCAGCTGATAAACTTTCATCCAGTACAGACGACCGCGGCTGGAGAAGCAGAGGATCGTGTCATGGGTGTTCGCCACCAGCAGGCGGTCAATGAAGTCTTCTTCTTTAATACGCGCTGCAGACTTGCCTTTACCGCCACGACGCTGTGCTTCGTAGTCGGTCAGCGGCTGATACTTCACATAGCCCTGGTGAGACAGGGTGACCACCACGTCTTCGCGGTTGATCAGATCTTCAATGTTGATATCAGAGCTGTTCGCGGTGATTTCGGTGCGACGCGCATCGCCGAACTGGTCGCGGACCAGCTCCAGCTCTTCACGGATCACTTCCATCAGACGCTCTGCGCTGCCCAGGATATGCAGCAGTTCAGCAATCTGTTCCAGCAGCTCTTTGTATTCGTCGAGCAGTTTTTCGTGCTCAAGGCCGGTCAGTTTCTGCAGACGCAGATCCAGAATCGCCTGAGCCTGCTGTTCAGTCAGGTAATACTGACCGTCACGCACGCCGAATTCAGGTTCCAGCCACTCTGGACGCGCTGCGTCATCGCCCGCACGTTCCAGCATCGCGGCAACGTTACCCAGATCCCACGGACGGGAAACCAGGGCTGCTTTCGCTTCCGCCGGGGTTGGCGCACGACGGATCAGTTCGATGATCGGGTCGATGTTGGCCAGCGCAACCGCCAGCGCTTCAAGGATGTGCGCACGGTCGCGCGCTTTGCGCAGTTCGAAGATGGTACGGCGGGTCACCACTTCACGGCGGTGACGCACGAACGCGCTCAGGATCTCTTTCAGGTTCATGATCTTCGGCTGACCATGGTGCAGCGCAACCATGTTGATACCGAAGGAGACCTGAAGCTGAGTCTGGGAGTACAGGTTGTTCAGCACAACCTCACCCACCGCGTCGCGTTTGATCTCAATCACGATGCGCATACCGTCTTTGTCAGACTCGTCACGCAGCGCGCTGATGCCTTCAACACGTTTTTCTTTTACCAGCTCGGCGATTTTTTCAATCAGACGCGCTTTGTTCACCTGATACGGGATCTCGTGAACAATGATGGTTTCACGGCCGGTTTTAGCGTCCGCTTCCACTTCGGCGCGGGCACGGATGTAAATCTTGCCGCGGCCGGTGCGGTACGCTTCTTCAATACCGCGACGACCGTTGATGATCGCCGCCGTTGGGAAGTCCGGACCCGGGATGTGTTCCATCAGCCCTTCAATGCTGATGTCTTCATCGTCGATATAGGCCAGGCAGCCGTTGATCACCTCGGTGATATTGTGCGGCGGAATGTTGGTTGCCATACCGACCGCGATACCGGACGAACCGTTAACCAACAGGTTCGGGATCTTGGTTGGCATCACATCTGGGATGCGCTCGGTGCCGTCGTAGTTATCGACGAAATCAACGGTCTCTTTTTCCAGGTCGGCCATCAGCTCATGAGCGATTTTCGACATACGGATTTCCGTATAACGCATCGCCGCAGCGGAGTCGCCGTCGACTGAACCAAAGTTACCCTGACCATCTACCAGCATGTAACGCAAGGAGAATGGCTGCGCCATACGAACGATGGTGTCATAAACGGCGGTATCACCATGCGGGTGATATTTACCGATGACGTCACCGACGACGCGGGCAGATTTTTTATAGGCTTTATTCCAGTCATTGCCCAATACGTTCATGGCGTATAGTACGCGACGGTGTACCGGCTTAAGGCCATCGCGGACGTCCGGCAGCGCACGGCCAACAATGACCGACATCGCATAGTCCAGATAGGAGCTCTTCAGCTCTTCCTCGATGTTAACCGGTGTAATTTCTCTCGCAAGGTCGCTCATCTAACCGCTATCCCTCTACTGTATCCCGGATTCAAAGGTCGCAAATTATAACACAGCCGAGGTGATTGAGGTAAACCTATACGCTTTATTCACGGGGATTGCCTGATATACTCCTTTGTCTTGCTAAATAAGGAGTAAAAGCGCCCATGAATGCCGAAAAATCCCCGGTGGCTCACAACGTTGACCACGAAGAGATTGCCAAATTTGAAGCGGTGGCGTCCCGCTGGTGGGATCTCGAAGGTGAGTTCAAACCGCTGCATCGCATTAACCCGCTGCGTCTGGGCTATATCGCGGAGCGTTCCGGCGGTCTGTTCGGTAAGAAAGTGCTCGACGTCGGCTGCGGCGGCGGCATCCTGGCTGAGAGCATGGCGCGCGAAGGGGCGAATGTTACGGGCCTGGATATGGGCTTTGAACCGCTCCAGGTTGCCCGCCTTCACGCGCTGGAGTCCGGCATACAGGTGGAATACGTGCAGGAAACCGTGGAAGAGCACGCGGCAAAACACGCCCATCAGTACGATGTGGTGACCTGCATGGAGATGCTGGAGCACGTACCCGATCCGCAGTCGGTGGTACATGCCTGTGCAAAACTGGTGAAGCCGGGCGGCCAGGTCTTCTTCTCAACCATCAACCGCAACGGTAAAGCCTGGCTGATGGCCGTTGTCGGCGCGGAGTATGTGCTGCGCATGGTGCCGAAAGGGACGCACGACGTGAAGAAATTCATCAAGCCTGCGGAGCTGTTAAGCTGGGTTGACCAGACGTGGCTCAAAGAGCAGCACATCACCGGCCTGCACTACAATCCGCTAACCAATAAATTCAAACTCGCACCGGGCGTTGATGTTAACTATATGTTGCACACAACCGCCAAAAACGACTAACGTCATTCGTTATTCTTATAAAGATTGCGCGACATCATGTTGCGCAATTCTGACCTCCCGTTGAAGAAATCAGCACTCGATCAAATTTTGAATTTTTTTTCTTAATTATTGACATGTCTTCCAGGCCTTACGGTACGAGGACTTAGCCTTTTTTACCCTTTCACAACCTCAATTTAACGCCAAAATCAACCCTTGTGCTGAAAAGATTCGATACTAGAATACTCACCATATAGCGTTTTTCTTATCGCAAACCCCCTACATGTAGTATTTATCCACAGAGTTAGTCACAAGACGGATCTGTGGATAAACGGGGGATATTTTTTATTTCACGGACAGGTAAAACCCACATGAATCAGAGTCTGCTGGTGACAAAGCGCGACGGTACTACCGAGCGTATCAATCTGGACAAAATCCATCGAGTTCTCGACTGGGCAGCAGAAGGACTGAACAACGTATCTATCTCCCAGGTTGAACTGCGTTCTCACATTCAGTTCTACGACGGCATCAAAACGTCTGATATCCACGAAACGATCATTAAAGCAGCGGCAGACCTCATCTCCCGCGAAGCACCGGATTATCAGTACCTCGCTGCACGTCTGGCGATTTTCCATCTGCGTAAAAAAGCCTACGGTCAGTTTGAGCCGCCGAAGCTTTACGATCACGTGGTGAAAATGGTTGAGCTGGGCAAATACGACACGCATCTGCTGGAAGACTATACGGAAGAAGAGTTCGAGCAGATGAACGGGTTTATCGATCACTGGCGCGACATGAACTTCTCCTACGCGGCGGTGAAGCAGCTCGAAGGCAAATACCTGGTTCAGAACCGTGTAACCGGTGAGATCTACGAAAGCGCCCAGTTCCTCTATATTCTGGTGGCCGCCTGCCTGTTCTCTAACTACCCGCGTGACACCCGTCTGGAATACGTGAAGCGTTTCTACGATGCGGTATCCACGTTCAAGATTTCTCTGCCGACGCCAATCATGTCTGGCGTGCGTACTCCAACCCGTCAGTTCAGCTCCTGCGTACTGATCGAGTGTGGGGACAGCCTGGATTCCATCAACGCCACCTCCAGCGCCATCGTGAAATACGTCTCCCAGCGTGCCGGTATCGGCATCAACGCCGGTCGCATCCGTGCGCTGGGCAGCCCGATTCGCGGCGGTGAAGCGTTCCACACCGGCTGTATCCCGTTCTATAAACACTTCCAGACGGCCGTAAAATCCTGCTCTCAGGGCGGCGTGCGCGGCGGTGCTGCGACCCTGTTCTACCCGATGTGGCACCTGGAAGTGGAAAGCCTGCTGGTCCTGAAAAACAACCGCGGCGTGGAAGGCAACCGCGTGCGTCACATGGACTACGGCGTGCAGATCAACAAGCTGATGTACACCCGTCTGCTGAAAGGCGAAGACATTACGCTGTTCAGCCCGTCCGACGTTCCGGGCCTGTATGACGCGTTCTTTGCCGATCAGGACGAGTTCGAGCGTCTGTACACCAAATACGAAAAAGACGACAGCATCCGTAAGCAGCGCGTGAAGGCGGTAGACCTGTTCTCTCTGATGATGCAGGAACGCGCCTCTACCGGCCGTATTTACATCCAGAACGTGGACCACTGCAACACCCACAGCCCGTTTGATCCAGTAGTTGCGCCAGTGCGCCAGTCTAACCTGTGCCTGGAGATCGCCCTGCCGACCAAACCGCTGGAAGACGTGAACGACGAAAACGGCGAAATCGCGCTGTGTACGCTGTCCGCGTTCAACCTGGGCGCGATTAAGAGCCTGGACGAGCTGGAAGAGCTGGCCGTGCTGGCGGTTCGCGCGCTCGACGCCCTGCTGGACTACCAGGATTACCCGATCCCGGCCGCTAAACGCGGTGCGATGGGCCGCCGTACCCTGGGTATCGGCGTGATCAACTTCGCCTACTGGCTGGCGAAAAACGGCAAGCGTTACTCCGACGGCAGCGCTAACAATCTGACGCACCAGACGTTCGAAGCGATTCAGTACTACCTGATGAAAGCCTCTAACGAGCTGGCGAAAGAGCAAGGCGCGTGCCCGTGGTTCAACGAAACCACCTACGCGAAAGGCATTCTGCCAATCGACACCTACAAGAAAGACCTGGATGCGATCGTCAGCGAGCCGCTGCATCTCGATTGGGAAGGCCTGCGCGAGTCCATCAAGACCCACGGCTTGCGTAACTCTACGCTCTCTGCCCTGATGCCGTCCGAGACCTCTTCGCAGATCTCTAACGCCACCAACGGTATTGAACCGCCGCGCGGCCACGTCAGCATCAAAGCGTCGAAAGACGGCGTGCTGCGTCAGGTGGTACCGGACTACGAAACGCTGGGCAACAACTACGAGCTGCTGTGGGAAATGCCAAACAACGACGGCTACCTGCAGCTGGTGGGTATCATGCAGAAGTTTATCGACCAGTCGATCTCTGCCAATACCAACTATGACCCGACGCGCTTCCCGTCCGGCAAGGTACCGATGCAGCAATTGCTGAAAGACCTGCTCACCGCCTACAAATTTGGCGTGAAAACCCTGTACTATCACAACACCCGTGACGGTGCGGAAGACGCGCAGGACGACATGGTACCGTCAATTCAGGACGATGGCTGCGAAAGCGGCGCATGTAAGATCTAATGAAGGGCGGGGATATCCCCGCCTTTATTTCGTAAGACAGGACACACTCATGGCATATACCACCTTTTCACAGACGAAAAACGACCAGCTCAAAGAGCCGATGTTCTTCGGCCAGCCGGTCAACGTGGCACGCTACGATCAGCAAAAATATGACATCTTCGAAAAGCTGATTGAAAAGCAACTCTCCTTCTTCTGGCGCCCGGAAGAAGTGGACGTCTCCCGCGACCGTATTGACTACCAGTCGCTGCCGGATCACGAAAAACATATCTTCATCAGCAACCTGAAGTACCAGACGCTGCTGGACTCCATTCAGGGTCGTAGCCCGAACGTGGCGCTGCTGCCGCTGATCTCCATTCCGGAGCTGGAAACCTGGGTGGAAACCTGGGCGTTCTCCGAGACTATCCACTCCCGCTCTTACACCCACATCATCCGCAACATCGTGAACGATCCGGCGGTGGTGTTTGACGATATCGTCACCAACGAGCAGATCCAGAAGCGCGCGGAAGGCATTGCCCATTACTACGACGAGCTGATCGAGATGACCAGCTACTGGCATCTGCTGGGCGAAGGTACGCACAACGTGAACGGTAAAACCATCACCGTGAACCTGCGCGCGCTGAAAAAACAGCTTTACCTGTGCCTGATGAGCGTCAACGCGCTGGAAGCGATCCGCTTCTACGTGAGCTTCGCCTGCTCCTTCGCCTTTGCCGAGCGCAAGCTGATGGAAGGCAACGCCAAAATCATCCGTCTGATCGCCCGCGATGAAGCCCTGCACCTGACCGGTACCCAGCACATGCTGAACCTGCTGCGCAGCGGTACGGACGATCCGGAGATGGCGGAAATCGCCGAAGAGTGCAAGCAGGAGTGCTACGACCTGTTCGTGCTGGCGGCTCAGCAGGAGAAAGAGTGGGCCGACTACCTGTTCCGCGACGGCTCCATGATTGGCCTGAATAAAGACATCCTGTGCCAGTACGTTGAGTACATCACCAACATCCGCATGCAGGCCGTCGGTCTTGACCTGCCATTCCAGACGCGCTCTAACCCGATTCCGTGGATCAACACCTGGCTGGTGTCCGATAACGTGCAGGTTGCGCCGCAGGAAGTGGAAGTCAGCTCTTATCTGGTCGGTCAGATTGATTCTGAAGTCAACACCGACGACCTGAGCAACTTCCAGCTCTGATGTCACGCGTCACGTTAAGTCTTTCCGGCACTGAGGTGCTGTGTCGGGAGGAGCACCCTTCTCTGCTGGTGGCGCTTGAGGCGCATCAGGTAGAAGTAGAGTACCAGTGTCGTTCCGGCTACTGCGGCTCCTGCCGCTGCCGCCTGGTCGCCGGCCAGGTGGACTGGCTGACCGAGCCGCTGGCCTTTATCAACGAAGGGGAAATTTTGCCCTGCTGCTGCCGGGCAAAAGGCGATATAGAGATCGAGATGTGATGTTGTCCTTATCCCCTCTCCCGGTGGGAGAGGGTTAGGGTGAGGGCATCAGGCCGCAGAGCCAGATTGTCGGGTGGCGGCTTCGCCTTACCCGACCTGCCAAACCTACTTCCGGTGAATGAATTCGACCGCTTTATCCGGGAAATCCGTAAACAGTCCGTCCACGCCCGCCTGGTTATACAACACCTCATAAAGCTGATTCACGTCCGTGGCATACGGCGGCAGCTGGTCTGCACGCACGGTATACGGATGTACCTGCATCCTGCTGGCGTGCGCCTCTTTCACCATCGCCGTCAGCTTCACGTGGCCCGGCGCTGAGCCTTCCGCCACCAGCATGTGGTAATCCGGCCCGATGCCGTCGGCGTACTGCGCAATCTGCTTCATCGCGCCCGGCTTAAACATCCAGTCGTAGTTATAGTTCACCCACTTGCCGTCCGGCTGCTTCTCCTGGGTTTCATTCCAGTCGGTATAGGCAATCAGCTGCACCAGATTGAGGTTCATCCCCATCTTCGGCTCCAGCTCGGTTTTGATGCGCTTCAGCTCGGCGGCGTCAAAGCACTGCAGGTAGACTTTGTCCTTCTTGCTGGTGTAGCCGTACTGTTTCAGCACCTCCAGCGTCTTCGCGGCAATGTCTTTGCCTTCCTGATGGTGGAACCACGGCGCTTTGATCTCCGGGTAGATGCCGATATTTTTACCGGTTGAGTGGTTCAGCCCCTGAACAAACTCAATCTCTTCCTGGAAGGTATGGATCCGGAAGTCAGATTTGCCCATCGGGAAACGTCCCGGATAGACCTGCACCCTCTTGCCGTTTTCGATCTCGAAGCCTTCGGTAAACTTCAGGGAACGGATCTCCGCCAGGGTGAAATCAATGGCATAGTAGCGGCCATCTTTTCGCGCGCGGTCCGGGAAACGCTCCGCCACGTCCGTCACGCGGTCCAGGTAGTGGTCATGCAGTACGACCAGCTGGTCGTCCTTGGTCATCACCAGATCCTGCTCCAGATAATCCGCGCCCTGGGCATAGGCCATCGCTTTCGCCGGGAGCGTATGCTCCGGCAGATAGCCGCTGGCGCCGCGGTGGGCGATAACGATTTTATCCGCCGCCAGCGCGGAGCCTGTCATCAGGCCCGCCAGCAGCAGGCCGGTTGTTACGTAAGATAATTTCATCGCAATGCTCCTTATTGACGACGCGCCAGCACTTCCGCGTGGTGACGTTTCTCACCGATCATGACCACAATGAGCAGCAGTACCGCCAGCACGCTGCCGCCGATCATCACCATAAAGCCGCCGTCCCAGCCGAAGAAGTCAACGGTGTAGCCCACAATGGCGCTCGCCGCGACCGAACCGCCGAGGTAGCCGAACAGGCCGGTAAAGCCTGCCGCCGTGCCCGCCGCTTTTTTCGGCGCCAGCTCCAGCGCGTGCAGGCCGATCAGCATTACCGGACCATAAATCAGGAAGCCGATAACGATCATGCAGGCCATGTCTACTGATGGGTTGCCCGGCGGGTTGAGCCAGTAAACGACGGTCGCGATGGTGACCAGGGTCATAAAGAACACGCCCGTCGCCCCGCGGTTGCCTTTAAACACTTTGTCCGACATCCAGCCGCAAAGCAGCGTGCCCGGGATCCCGGCATATTCATACAGGAAATAGGCCCAGGAAGACTTATCCAGCGCGAAGTGCTTAACCTCTTTCAGGTAGGTTGGCGACCAGTCGAGGATGCCGTAGCGCAGCAGGTAAACGAACACGTTTGCCACCGCGATGTACCACAGCAGCTTGTTCGGCAGCACGTACTTCATGAAGATCTGTTTGGCGGTCAGCTCTTCTTCGTGCTCCTTGCTGTAATCATCTGGATAATCGTTTTTGTACTCTTCAATCGGCGGCAGGCCGCAGGACTGCGGCGTATCGCGCATCAGGGCGAAGGCAATAATCGCCACCAGAATGGCGCCAAAGGCAGGCATATAGAGCGCCGCGTGCCAGTCGTTGAACCAGGCCATCCCCAGCAGGAACAGCAGCGGCGGAATACCGCCGCCCACGTTATGCGCGCAGTTCCACACCGACACGATGCCGCCGCGTTCCTTCTGCGACCACCAGTGCACCATGGTACGTCCGCACGGCGGCCACCCCATCCCCTGGAACCAGCCGCAGAGGAACAGCAGCACGAACATAATCGCAATACTGGACGTCGCCCACGGCACAAAGCCCATGAACAGCATGACCGCGGCCGCCAGGATCAGGCCGGCGGGCAGGAACACGCGCGGATTCGAGCGATCCGACACGGAACCCATGATGAATTTGGAAAAACCGTAGGCGATTGAGATCCCCGACAGCGCGAAACCCAGATCGCCGCGGGAGAAGCCCTGCTCCACCAGATACGGCATGGCGAGCGCGAAGTTTTTACGTACAAGGTAGTACGCCGCGTACCCGAAGAAAATTCCCAGGAAAATTTGCCAGCGCAGACGGCGGTATAGCGGATCAATTTCTGCCTCTGGCAGACGCGCCCTGTGCGGCGCAGGTTTGAAGATACTGAGCATAACAGCCTCCGTGGCCTTGAATTGAATGGGCAGGTGGCTCGCACCTGAATTCCAGAGGCGGGGATGTTAAGAAATCACGGTGATTGTTACTGTGAATCAACGCACAGATTGTTACAGAAATATGTCAGAATGCGCAAAAAAGCGCATGAAATCACGTTTCACTTTCGAATTTCGCGCGTTTATGTTCGAAATCAAACAAACCACACTATTGATATGGCTAAATGATAAAAAAACGAACATAGAGGGTAAACAATGACCATTCACGATCCTCGCCACAGCGATGTGATAATCATTGGCGGTGGCGCAACCGGCGCCGGGATCGCACGCGACTGCGCCCTTCGCGGCTTGAGCGTCACGCTGCTGGAGCGCCACGATATCGCCACGGGCGCAACCGGGCGTAACCACGGCCTGCTGCACAGCGGCGCGCGGTATGCGGTCACCGACGGTGAATCCGCACGCGAATGTATTGCTGAAAACCAGATCCTCAAGCGTATCGCCCGCCACTGCATTGAGCCAACCAACGGCCTCTTTATTACTCTTCCCGAAGATGATCTCGCCTTTCAGGACACCTTTATTACCGCCTGCACTGCGGCGGGCATTCAGGCTGAGGCCATGGACCCGGCGCTGGCGCGGCGACTGGAACCGTCGGTTAACCCGGCGCTTATCGGCGCGGTGAAAGTGCCTGACGGCACCGTTGACCCCTTCCGCCTGACGGCCGCCAATATGCTGGACGCCCGCGAGCATGGCGCGCGCATCCTGACCGGGCACGAAGTGACCGGGCTTATCCGCGAGGGGAATCGTATCTGCGGCGTGCGGATCCTTGATACGCAGTACAACGAACACAGCGAGCTGTATGCCGCCGTGGTGGTCAACGCGGCGGGGATCTGGGGGCAGCGCATCGCGGAATACGCGGACCTGTCGGTGCGCATGTTCCCGGCGAAAGGCTCGCTGCTGATCCTCGACCACCGCATTAATAACCACGTGATTAACCGCTGCCGCAAGCCGTCCGATGCCGATATCCTGGTGCCGGGCGACACCA
Source organism: Enterobacter sp. QK-SA4 (assembly GCF_056856775.1). NCBI lineage: Bacteria > Pseudomonadati > Pseudomonadota > Gammaproteobacteria > Enterobacterales > Enterobacteriaceae > Enterobacter > Enterobacter sp. QK-SA4. The sequence continues at coordinate 1,491,479 of NZ_JBXFXH010000007.1, read as the reverse complement.
TTTCGTTAATCGGTACCACCTCAACCCACGTGGATTACAGCGAGATTGACTACAACCGCGTGACCGCCGAAGAGGTCGACGTCCTGCTGCGCGAAGGGGAAAAACTGGCCCCGGTGATGGCGCAGACGCGTATTCTGCGCGCCTACGCGGGCGTGCGTCCGCTGGTTGCCAGCGACAACGACCCGAGCGGACGTAACGTCAGCCGGGGAATCGTGCTGCTCGATCACGCCGAGCGCGACGGCATGGACGGGTTTATCACCATCACCGGCGGCAAGCTGATGACCTACCGCCTGATGGCCGAGTGGGCGACCGATGCCGTCTGCCGCAAGCTGGGGAATACCGAAACATGCGTGACGGCAGACCAGCCGCTGCCCGGCTCGCGTCAGTCCACCGAAAAAACGCTGCAAAAAATCATCTCCCTGCCCGCGCCGCTGCGCGGATCCGCGATTTACCGCCACGGCGACAGAACGCCGCAGTGGCTCGGTGAAGGACGCCTGAGCCGCAGCCTGGTATGCGAGTGCGAAGCCGTCACCGCCGGTGAGGTGCAGTACGCGGTGGAGAGCCTGACGGTCACAAGCCTGCTCGATCTTCGTCGCCGCACCCGCGTGGGAATGGGTACCTGTCAGGGCGAACTGTGCGCCTGTCGTGCCGCCGGGCTGCTGCAGCGTTTTCATACCACCACCGCCACCCAGTCGCTCGATCAGCTCAGCGCGTTTTTAAACGAGCGCTGGAAAGGCATTCAGCCTGTCGCCTGGGGCGATGCCCTGCGCGAAAGCGAATTTACCCGCTGGGTCTACCAGGGGCTTTGCGGTCTTGAGAAGGAGCGACGCGATGAAATTTGATACCGTAATCGTCGGCGGCGGGCTGGCAGGCCTGCTCTGCGGCATCAAGCTCTCGAAGCAGGGTCTTCGCTGCGCCATTATCACCCGGGGCCAGAGCGCCCTGCACTTCTCGTCGGGCTCTCTGGATCTGGTGGACGAAGCGTACCGCGACAAGCTGCCGCCGGAGCACCCGTATCACCTGATTGGCGCCCAGCATATTGACCGCTTTGCGCTGGAGACCGAAGCGCTACTGGCGGACTGCGGCGCGCGTCTGAAGGGAAGCGCCCGGCTCAATCATCAGCGCGTCACCCCGCTCGGCACCCTGCGCTCTGCCTGGCTCAGCCCGGAAGAAGTGCCCGTTGCTCCCTTCAATGCCGCACGCGTCCGGGTCGTGGGCATTAGCGGCTTTCTGGATTTTCAGCCCCATCTCGCGGCCGCGTCGCTCTGTCGTCAGGGCGTCAATGCCGAAACGGCAGAGATAGAGCTTCCTGAGCTTGATGTCCTGCGCGACAACCCGAGCGAGTTTCGCGCGGTGAATATCGCCCGTTTTCTGGATAACGAGGACAAATGGCCGCTGCTGTATGACGCGCTCAGACCGCTCAGCGATAGCTGTGATGCCCTGCTGATGCCCGCCTGCTTCGGTTTACGCGACAACCGGCTCTGGCGCTGGCTCTCGGATCGTCTGCCCTGCACGCTCGGCCTGCTGCCAACCCTTCCCCCTTCCGTACCCGGCATTCGCCTGCATACCCAGCTCCAGCGCCAGTTTGTCGCGCAGGGCGGCGTGTGGATAGCGGGTGATGAGGTGAAAAAAATCACCCTGACCGACGGCGCGGTGAGCGAAATCTGGACGCGCAACCACGACGATATTCCGCTTCGTGCCCGCTATACGGTGCTGGCAAGCGGCAGCTTCTTCAGCAACGGGCTGCTGAGCAGCCGGGAGGGCATCCGGGAAGCCATCATGGGGCTGGATGTTCGTCAGCGAGCCTCCCGCGCGGACTGGTATCAGAGCGATTTCTTCTCGCCGCAGCCCTGGCAGCAGTTTGGCGTGATCGTCGATAACCAGTTACATCCGCAACTTTCCGGTAAGCCCGTCAGTAATCTCTTTGCCATCGGCTCGCTGCTGGGCGGGTACGATCCCATTGCCCAGGGATGCGGTGGCGGAGTCTGCGCCGTCACGGCGCTGTATGTGGCAGAGCAGATTAGCCAGCGCACGGAGGCTGAACAATGAACGACACCCGTTTTGAAAGCTGCATTAAATGCACGCTGTGTACCACCGTCTGCCCGGTGAGCGGGGTCAACCCACGCTATCCCGGGCCAAAGCAGGCCGGGCCGGACGGCGAGCGTCTGCGCCTGAAGGACGGCAAGCTGTACGACGAGGCGCTGAAATACTGCATCAACTGCAAACGCTGCGAAGTCGCCTGCCCGTCGGATGTGAAAATCGGCGATATCATCCAGCGCGCCCGGGCGCGCTACAGCACGCAAAAGCCGACGCTGCGTGACGCTATTCTGAGCCACACCGATCTGATGGGCAGCGTCTCGACGCCGTTTGCCCCGCTGGTGAATGCCGCGACCTCTCTCAAACCGGTGCGCCAGCTGCTGGATGCCACGCTGAAGATAGACCATCACCGCAGCCTGCCGAAATATTCTCACGGCACCTTCCGCCGCTGGTACAAATCCGTTGCGGCGGAACAGGCGCAGTACGCCGATCAGGTGGCCTTCTTCCACGGCTGCTATGTGAACTACAACCACCCGCAGTTGGGTAAAGATCTGCTGAAGGTACTGAACGCCATGGGAACGGGCGTTCAGCTACTGAACAAAGAGAAGTGCTGCGGCGTGCCGCTGATTGCTAACGGGTTTACCGATAAAGCGCGCAGTCAGGCTCGAAGCAATGTCACCTCCCTGCGTGAAGCCATCGTCGACAAAGGCATACCGGTGCTGGCGACCTCGTCCACCTGTACCTTCACCCTGCGCGATGAGTACCCGCATCTGCTGGACGTGGATAACACCGGCCTGCGAGAGCACATCGAGCTGGCAACACGCTTCCTGTGGCGCAAGCTGGACAGCGGGCAGACGTTGCCGCTGGGGAAAGTACCCCTGAAAGTGGTGTATCACACGCCGTGTCATATGGAGAAAATGGGCTGGTCGCTCTATACGCTGGAGCTGCTGCGGTTAATTCCGGGCCTGGAGCTGACGGTGCTGGATTCGCGCTGCTGCGGGATTGCGGGAACCTACGGCTTTAAGCGTGAAAACTATGAAACGTCGCAGGCGATCGGCGCCCCGCTGTTCCGTCAGATTGAGGAGAGCGGCGCGGATATCGTGGTGACGGACTGCGAAACCTGCAAGTGGCAGATTGAGATGTCCACCAGCAAGCGCTGCGAGCATCCAATCTCCCTGCTGGCGAAGGCGCTGGGCTAAACAGTGCCGGGGCGAAACGCCCCGGCACAGGTTTTACTCAATGAACAGCGACTCGACAACGTTAATCCAGCCGTGCTCGCTGGCAACCTCTTTGCCATTCAGCCAGCGGCGCAGCATGTTCAGCGCCATCATGGCGCAAACCTCCTGACGCACCGCCAGGCTGTGGCGGGTGATGCTCATTTTTACCCGCAGGGCCCAGGTGCCTTCCGGCGTCGCCAGCGCGAAGTTAAGGTATTCCTCGTCCAGCCCCCCGACGAACAGCGCCAGACCGGCAAAATGCTTCACCCTTCTCTCGGAAGCCCAGCGGGCGGTTTGCGCCAGGGTCTCCTGCTGGAAAGGCACCACTTCGCTGGCCAGCAGCGGCGCGTTGACGCGCGACAGCTGCAGCGCCAGCAGGCCACCGGTGAACTGCTCGCTTAAGGTCACGCTCAGCTGACGCGACTGCAGATGCGTCGCAATCTGCGCGGGCAGCCCTTCCGTCCCTTCAAAGATCAGGCTTTCGCCAGCCACGCGCTGCACCTCGGGCCACAGGGCCAGCATCGCCTCTTTCTGCTCGGCCGGGCCTGTCAGCTTGAGTTCAATGATCGGCATGGAGGAGCGGTAGCCCATGGAGACGCCCGGCGGCAGCGGGAGAGGGTCAAGGCTCTGGGCCAGATCGCTTTCCGAGCGGCCAAAGGTGGTCAGACGCAGGCACAGCGGCGGTTCAGGCAGGGTAAAACGATCGCGAAGGCGCGGCAGGATCTGCTGCTCGACCATCACTTTAAATTCTGAGGGCACGCCCGGCGTAAAGAACATCAGGCAGCGGTTCAGCTGCATGGCAAACCCGCACGCGGTACCCACCGGGTTATCGACCAGCTCGGCGCTGGCGGGAATTTCAGCCTGTTTGCGGTTGCTGGGGGCCATGACGCGGCCACGTTCGGAGAAAAAGCGCTCCATCTGCGAAAGCCACGCCTCGTGCAGCACCAGCCCTTCGCCTTTTGCGGTCGCGGCGGCCAGCGCGCTGAGATCGTCACCGGTGGGGCCGAGTCCGCCATTCACAATCAGCACGTCGCAGTGTTCGCTGCGCTCGCGCAGAATAGCGACCAGCGACTCAAGATTGTCGCCCACCGTATTGCGGCGCGTTAACGGTAATCCTTGCTCAAAGAAAAGATCGGCAAGCCAGGCAGCATTGGTATCAATAATTTGTCCATGCAGCACTTCGTCGCCGGTGGATAACATCTCCACGTTAATCATTATGTTCTCCCGCTTATTTGGTCAAAACACTATAGCGCAAACGCGGGGTGGAGAAGAGAGAAACTGGCGCGACAGAACGCCGCGCCGGAGTGATTAGAAGCCTGCGCTGACGCCCACGTACGGGCCGTCGGCCAGCGCGTTGTCGCGGTTGCCGTCTTTGCCGGCCAGGTTCAGATAGCGATAGCCCGCTTCGATGGTAATCGGACGCATGATGGTCCAGCGCGCGCCGGCGTTGGCCTCTTCATAGCTTTCGATACCGCTTGAGAGGGAGTCCGGCGAATAGTAGTACTCACCAAACAGGCCGAAGCTGTCGCCAATTTTCCACTGCAGGCCGCCGCCCACTGCCGCCGCGTACCCTTCGTCACCGTCATTTGGGTTGGTATAGATACCTTTACCGCCGACGGTGGCCAGGAACGGGCCAAGAGGAACGTTCAGACCCAGGCCGAGGCTCGCCGCGTCGCCGTCGTCATCGTTATGCGTCCAGCCGCCGGTCATCGCCAGACCGGAAGTCTCGGTACCCATGCCAAAGCCCAGGTGGGTATAATCCTGACCCGCCGAGCCGTTAATGCTGATGGCGTTAGCCGCCGCAGATACAACCATCAGGCCGAAGCCCACTAATGCCACTTTTTTCATTGTCGTGATCCCGCACAATTATTATAAAGAAGTCCCAAAACCGCGAGATTTTAACCGGAGTCTCCCGGGGATCAAGCACTCTGCGTGCGGCAGGTCAGTAGATTGTAATTATTTGAAACGGCTATTATCCCTTCAGCGAGGCGTTCACCCACTGCTGCAACGCGCGGCGCGAGACTTTAATCCCGCCATTTTTGAGTTCGGTCGGCAACAGCAGCCAGCGGACGGGTTGCTCAAAACGCGCCACCTTATCCCTGATCCAGTCAGGTAAACAGCTGATATCCGTTCCCGGTTCGCACTCCACCACCGCCACCGGACGCTGTCCAAACTCGGCGTCGTCCAGCGGGACGATAAACACCTGGTTAATCTGCGGATGGCGGGCGATAACACGCTCAAGGCTCTCCGGCTGGATCCCTTCTCCGCCGCTAAAAAAGAGGTTATCCATGCGGCCGAGGATCGTCAGGCGGCCGTCATGCCATTCACCGCGATCGCGGGTGGCGAACCATCCCTGCGCGTTGGTCAGCGGAACCAATTCGCCGTCCCGCCAGTAGCCTGAGGCCATACTCTCTGCCCGGATCCAGACCTCACCGTTAACTACCTGCACCTCTCTGCCCGGCAGCGCATAGCCTACGTCCGGCTCGCCGTCCGCCGCTTTTGCGCAGACGGTAGAGGCAAACTCGGTCAGGCCGTAGCCGCAGAAGGTGCGAATTCCCTGCTCGCGCGCCTGCTGCGTCAACTCCACAGGGATGGCGGCACCGCCCAGCAGCACCGCTTTCAGTGTGACAGGCTGACGGGTATTAAGCAGACGCCAGAGCTGGGTCGGCACCAGCGAGGCGTGGGTACAGTCGCGCAAAGCCTGCGCCAGCGGCTGTTTCTCGCGCACGGTTAACCGCGCGCCGGCCTGCAGCCAGCGCCATAAAATCCCCTGGCCGGAAACGTGAAACAGCGGCAGCGAAAGCAGCCAGTCGTCGTCTTCGCCGTAGGGCATCAGCGCCAGCACTCCGCGCGCGCTGGCGAGATGGGCGTCGCAGGTATGCACCGCCGCTTTCGGCAGCCCGGTGGAGCCGGAGGTTAGCGTCATAGACGCCAGCCGCGCCGGTTGCCACGCAACGCGATATTCCCCCGCGCGCTCGCGCATGCTCAGGGCAGGAAGACCGTCAAAGGTACCGTCCAGCACCAGCGCAAAGCGCAGCGTCATCTGCGGGAGCAACACGTCCAGCAGCGGGCGAGGCAGCTGCGGATTAACGGGAAGAATACGCGCCCCGCACTGGAGCAGGGCCAGCCACGCAAGCAGAGTTTGCGGGTGGTTATGGGCCAGCAGCAGAACGCCGTCGCCCTCCTCCACGCCCTGCAGATGAAACTCTGCCGCAAGGCGGTCGACGCGGGCGCACAGCTGTTGCCAGCTGAGCACCTCGTCGTTCAGCTTCAGGGCCGGTTTATCAGCAAACTGCGCGCGCCAGTGCCGCCACGGCCAGTCGGTAAAACTCATAACAACGGCTCCAGCGCCGTGACGTCGAGGCACGGCAGCGCGCTGTCCGGCCACGTGCGGATAAGCTGGGCCTGCATCAGGTTCAGCGTGTCGAGGCCGGGGATCGTATTCGGCGTTAGCCAGGCGGCAATGCGCGCCAGCTGGGTCAGCCCAAGGCTGGACTCAATCGACGAGCTGATGACCGCCGTCAGCCCCGAGGCGTGCGCCGCCGCGACCTGCTCGCGCACCTTCGCCAGGCTGCCGGTCAGCGTCGGCTTAATCACCACCGCGCTGACGCCGGGCTCGGCGATAAATTCAAAATCGTCCTCACGCAGGCTTTCATCCCAGGCGATGGCAATCCCCGTTTCGCGGGCAAACGCGCGCGAGTCATCGCGGGTTTTGCACGGCTCTTCCAGGAAAGCAATGCGGCTGCGGTACGCCGGGTTGACGTACTTTGCAAACTGCTGCGCCTTGAGCGGCGTCCAGGCGCGGTTAGCATCCAGACGCAGATGAAGGTCGGGGATCGCCTCCAGCAGCAGGTTAGCGACCATGCCGTCGCGCACCGCTTCGTAGAGGCCGACTTTAATTTTCGCCACTTTCTCGCCCGGCATGGCGGAAAGTAGCGCGAACAGCTCGTCAGGATCGCCCGTACAGAGCGGTGCCGCGCGGTAGTTGGCCTCTTCAGGCAGGCTGTCGTCCAGCTCCGCCAGCGCGCAGCTGATGCCAAAAGCCGCGGAAGGTACGTCCGGCAGCGCCGGATCCGCGCCCTCACGCCACGCGTCTGCCCACGCCAGCAATGCTGACTGCGCGTCATCCAGCGACTCCAGGCTAAAGCCCGGCAGCGGTGAAATCTCGCCCCAGCCTTCCCGCTCGTCCTGCTGCAGATGCACGAAGAAGCCATCACGGGTTTTTAACCGCCGTTCACGCAGCACCACGCCCGCGTCCATCGGTATCTGCCAGCGGTAAACCTGCGCGCGACGCATTACGGATTCCGTTTGTATTTGCTGAAGTCCGGCTGGCGTTTTTCGTTAAACGCGTTGCGCCCTTCCTGACCCTCTTCGGTCATGTAGAACAGCATGGTGGCGTTACCCGCCAGCTCCTGCAGACCCGCCTGACCGTCACAGTCGGCATTGAGTGCCGCTTTCAGGCAGCGCAGCGCCATTGGGCTGTTTTGCAGCATTTCACGGCACCAGCGCACGGTCTCTTTTTCGAGATCGGCAAGCGGCACCACGGTATTCACCAGGCCCATATCCAGCGCTTCCTGGGCGTTGTACTGACGGCAAAGGAACCAAATTTCGCGGGCTTTTTTCTGCCCGACGATGCGCGCCATATAGGAGGCACCCCAGCCGCCGTCGAAGGAGCCCACTTTCGGGCCGGTCTGGCCGAAGATGGCGTTCTCGGCGGCAATGGTCAGATCGCACATCATGTGCAGCACGTGACCACCGCCGATGGAGTAGCCCGCCACCATCGCCACCACCGGTTTTGGACAGGTGCGGATCTGGCGCTGGAAATCGAGGACGTTCAGGTGGTGGGTACCCGCATCGTCCTGGTATCCGCCGTAGTCGCCGCGCACTTTCTGATCGCCGCCGGAGCAGAACGCTTTATCGCCTTCGCCGGTCAGGACAATCACGCCGATGTTGTCGTCATAGCGCGCATCCGCCAGGGCCTGAATCATCTCTTTCACGGTCAGCGGACGGAAGGCGTTACGCACCTGCGGACGATTGATGGTGATTTTGGCAATGCCGTCGGTGGATTTGTGGTAACGAATGTCGGTGTAGCCTTCGGAGCAGTCCTGCCATTCAACCGGGGCGTAAAGCATGTTTTCATCAGGGTAGATCATAGAGTGTCCTTTATTCGATAACACAGTATCTGAGCCAGACTCGCGATAACCGCATCGGGGTTTTCCCGGTGGGCATTGTGTCCGGCGTCTGGAATGGCATGGCGAACGGCGTTCACTTCCGCGGCAAGGGCCGCGAACTTCTCATCCCGTTCGCCATAGAGATAGTCAAAAGAGAAATCACGTGCGCTAAGCGCGGCACGCAAATCTGGCTGCACGGCCAGCGAGGTCGCCTCGAGCATCATCGCCAGCGTCGCGCCGTTGTTCTGGCTGCGCAGGGTAATCAGCGCCTCGCGCTGGGCGTCCGTGAGGGAGGCGAACACGGGCTGTTGGTACCAGTCAGCGAACACCTTCTCCAGTGGTTCGGTGCGAAAACGCGTTGCCCAGCGGCGGTCGGACGCCAGCCGCGCACTTCGCGCCTCGGCATCCTGCAGGCCCGGATGCCCACCTTCAACAATCACCCCGAGCGGCCCCTTCGGCTGCTGGCAGGCATGGAACATCGCAATGCGGCCGCCGAGGGAGTACCCGATGAGCCAGAATTTAAGTATGTTGTAACTAAGCAGAGTTTGAGTGAGCAACGTGCTCATCTCGTCAAACCCCGTCACGCCCAGATTCCGGGATCCACCGTGACCCGGCAGATCCAGATAGAGCCGGGGATAATCGTCGAGCCCTTCACCGACCCTCTGCCACTCGCGGCAATCTCCAGAAAAACCGTGCAAAAAGACCAGCCAGGGATAGCCTGTCTTACCGGCCTGCTGCACGCCCGAGAGGATCACAGCTGGCTCACCTGCGCCAGCAGGCTTTGCAGGGCCTGCGCACCGTCAGCCTCGTTCACCACCAGCTCAACCAGCGTCGCGCCCGGCTGTTTCCAGGCGCTGCTTAACGCCGCGTCCAGCTGTTCCCAGCTTTCCGGGCGATGGTATTTCAGGCTAAACATCGCCGCGGCGTGTTCGAACTGCACGTTCTGCGGCATCAGATAGAAGCGCTCGCGCTCGCTCTGGGGCGTTGGCAACAGGGAGAAAATCTGCCCGCCGTTGTTGTTGACCACAATCAGCACAAACGGGGCTGACGCCTGACGCAGCAGCGCCAGCGCGTTGAGATCGTAGAGCGCGGAGAGATCGCCCACGATCGCCAGCGTCGATTTCGCGCTGGCGCGCTGCACGCCCGCCGCCGTCGAGATCAGCCCGTCGATGCCGCTGGCGCCGCGGTTGCTGTACACCGGGTAGCCCGCGGGCAACTTCGAGAAAGCGTCAATCAGCCGCACGACCAGGCTGTTGCCGACAAACAGCTGCCCCTGTTCAGGCAGGTACTGACGAATGCGGTGCGCCAGCCCGGCTTCGCTAAACGCTTCACAGTGCGCTTTGGTCAGTTCCCACGCCTGGCGCGAAAGGTCCGGTATAGCCACCGCCCAGGGCTTGCGTTTTTCAGCCGGATGAAGCGTCAGCCAGGCGTCGATGCTGCTGACCAGACGACGGCCGCGGTGGTGCGCCGGGTCAAGCCGTCCTTCCAGCGAATCCACCAGCCAGTACTCTTCCAGCGTGCAGGTGGCCTGCCACTGCAGTAACCGTTTGCCGGTTAAACTCGATCCAAGCTGGACCACAATCTGCGCCTGCGCAAGCTCGGTGACCGCTTTCGCGTTACCCAGCCAGAGATCGGCGCACGGCAGCGGCTGCCCGGTCTGGGAAAGTACGTCGCCAATCAGCGGCCAGCCAAGGGTTTGCGCCCATTCGGCAACCAGCTTGCCTTCGGCGGTGCTCATGCGCCCGGCAATCACCACACCGCGCTTCTGCCGCCAGAAGAACCAGTCGCGCTGTTTCGCGCTCTCAAGATGCATCTGCTCGCGCAGCCACGGTTTTTCACTCTGCCACCAGTCGCCGAGGGACTGCTGCCAGTCAAGACCCGTGTCGTCCAGCTCGCCGTACAGCGGCTCGGCAAACGGGCAGTTGATATGCAACGCCCCGCTGCGCAACGTCTCCATGGCGTGATCGACGGTGGAGACCAGCCAGCTTGCCGGAATATCCTGGGTGGGACGCGGTAACGAAATCGTCTGCGAAGGATGCGAAGAAAAGAGCCCCGGCTGGCGAATGGCCTGATTGGCACCGCAGTCGATAAGCTCAGGGGGACGATCGGCCGTCAGTAAGATCAGTCTTTCACCCGTTAACCCGGCTTCAATCAGGGCCGGATAAAGATTCGCCACGGCGGTACCGGAGGTGACGATCACCGCCACAGGTTCTTTGCTGACTTTCGCCAGACCCAGCGCAAGATGCCCGAGGCCGCGTTCATCAAAGTGGGTATGGTGAATTAACGCCCGGTTTTCTGCGGCCGCGAGCGTTAGCGGCGTTGAGCGAGAACCCGGTGCAATACACACGTGCCTGACGCCATGGCGCGTCAGGGCTTCAAGGATCACCGCCGCCCAGCGTCGGTTAAAAGAACTTACTGACATGAGATTGTCCGGTATCAAGAATGCGACACAGTATAAATAATAGAAAAAATTGGAATTTTGATATGAATCGGGATTGCGCGAATCTGTATTAATCCCTTAGGAGCAGAGAGCGCAATCCGGCGGCTTTGTTTTCGATCTCCTGCCACTCCTGCTCCGGGTCAGATCCGCTGACAATACCGGCACCGGCGTAGAGCCGCAGGGAGTCCTCCTGAACGCGCGCGGAGCGCAGCGCCACGCAGAACTCACTCTGTTCGGGGGATAAATACCCGGCCGAACCGGCGTACCACTCGCGGTTAAAGGGTTCAACCTTCTGGATAAACTCGCGCGCGGGCTGTCGGGGTAATCCGGCAACGGCCGCGGTCGGCTGCAACATGAGCAGACACTGCTCGTCGTCGGCCTGTTTGAGCTCGGTCCAGATACAGCGGCGCAAATGCTGCACTTTACGCAGGCGTACCACCTGGGGGGGCAGTACCTCAAGCGTCTGCGTAGAGTGCTGAAGACGCTGGCAGATATCTTCCACCACCAGCATATTTTCGCGCTGGTTTTTATCGTCGTTCAGCAGCCACTCGCCGAGACGCTGCGCCTGGCTATCATCGCTATGGCTGGCAACGGTGCCCGCCAGCGCTTCCGTGCGCAGCAGCTTGCCGCGCCGCCGCCAGAGACGCTCGGGGGTCGAGCCGAGAAAAGCGTTGCGGGCGTCGAATACCATGCAGAAATGATAGCAATGTAAATTGAGGGCGCGGCTGGCGGCCATCAGTGCGATAGGGTTAACGCGCTGCGTGAACTGCAGATCGGTTGCCCGGGCGAGCACCACTTTTTCAAAATCACCACGCGCGATGGTCTCCGTCGCCCTGCGGATTAGTCTCAGCCATTCGGCCTGCTGCGGCTGATGGGTTTCGTGCTCAACCCGCACGGAGAGCGGACGGATAGATCTCGCAGGACGGAGCTGCTGTAAAAAATCCAGCGCGGCGCGGGCATCCTCCTGAAGCGAGCGGTTGCTCCACAGCTGCAGACGCAGCGTAGCGGTGCCGGCGGTGCGTCGCCAGAGCAGTCGCGGTAAAAAGAGGCTGCCCTGTTCGGGATTAAAGGCGTTCAGGCCGCAGATGCGGGTATCACCTGCCGCGTTTTGCGCGCGCAAAAACTGCGAGGCTAATGCCAGAGAGGAAAATTGGGTGACCGCCCCCAGCGCGGCCAGCTCTTCATCGCCGTTACGCTGCTGCCAGTAAAACTGCGGATAACACTGCTGCTCGCCCAGCCAGGCGAGGGGATCGAAGGCGTCGTTTAACGGGAAAGAGACGTCGAAATGACGTATGCCGGGTGCTGCGGGTAACGCTTGCGAAAGCTGGGTACGCAGTTGCTCCAGCGCGAGGAAAATCGAATTCACGCGAACCTCTCCCTGTTAAAACGTCATATTATACGGGGTACTGGCCATAAATAGCAGTACCCACGTATAGGGAGTGGTTAAGCGGCTTAACGACGGGCTAACAGCAGCCCCAGCACCAGCCCCACGGCAGCACCCACCCCAATACCCTGCCACGGTTTTTCATGAACGTAATCATCGGCACGGTACACCGCTTTTTTGGCACGGTAGTAGTAAGTATCTGAGGCATGGCTGACGCGGTTTTTCACTTCATGCAGCGCCTGCTCGGCGCGGGCTTTTAGCTCAATATATTTCTGATCGGCAGGGTCGCCAGAGGAACGTAACACCTCTTCCAGCGTTTCGCTCAGCAAGGCCAGGTCGTCGTCGATACGGGTATCCCAGGATTGAAATGACATATTTTTCTCCATGTTAGTACACCAGTCCGCTAACTATAGCCAACGACTCGCCATTACGCCTGCTTCGTTTCCCGCGCCATGCCGATATGCGGAATACCATCTTCATCGTATACCTCCGTTACCGGCGTAAAACCAAAATGGCCGTAGAAGGACTGCAGGTGCGCCTGCGCGCCCAGGTATAACGCCTTGTCCGGCCACTGTTTCCGGCACGCCTCCAGCGTTTTTTCCATCAGCTGATAGCCCAGCTTTTCACCGCGCGCCTTGCCGCTGATGATGACGCGGCCAATGACGACAGGCTCAAAATCGTCTTCGCTTTTCAGAATCCTCGCATACGCCACCAGCTCGTTATCCCGCCAGCCGAGGATATGGCGGTTCTCACCGATAAGGTCATCCCCATCGATGTCCTGATACGGGCAGGTCTGTTCTACAACAAACACTTCACAGCGCAGCTTCAGCAGTGCATAAAGTGAATGAACGGTGAGTTCGCTATGATGTAAATCTTGCCACTGGATCATGTCAGTCTCCTTCCTGGGGTTCATCACGTTATACTAAACCCCTCCCCGTTCGGCAAAGGGCTGATTGCGTTATGGAACTGATTTTTCTGGGTACGTCCGCTGGCGTGCCAACCCGCTCACGAAACGTGACGGCGATCCTGCTGGATCTTAAGCATCCCACCCGCGGCGGGCTGTGGCTGTTTGACTGTGGTGAAGGGACGCAGCATCAGCTGTTACACACCGCTTACCACCCCGGCAAGCTGGATAAAATTTTTATCACCCATCTGCATGGCGACCACCTGTTTGGCCTTCCCGGCCTTCTGTGCAGCCGCTCGATGGCCGGTAACGCCAACCCGCTGACGATTTACGGGCCAGCGGGTATTCGTGAATTTGTTGAAACTACGCTACGCCTGAGCGGGTCATGGACCGATTATCCGCTGGAGGTCGTTGAGATTGCCGAAGGGCTGGTATTCGATGACGAGGATTATCGGGTTACTGCTCAACCGCTCAATCATCCTGTGGAGTGCTATGGCTACCGTATTGATGCGCATGATAAACCCGGCGCGCTGGATGCCGCCGCGCTGATGGCCGACGGCGTAAAACCCGGGCCGCTGTTCCAGCGTCTTAAGCACGGAGAGACCGTCACGCTGGAGGACGGACGAGTCATTAACGGCCAGGATTATCTCGCCGCACCGCAGCCCGGCAAAAAGCTGGCGATTTTTGGCGATACGGCCCCATGCCCGGCAGCGCTCACGCTGGCTCAGGGCGTGGACGTGATGGTGCATGAAGCGACGCTTGAAACGGCGATGGAAGAGAAAGCCAACGGCCGGGGCCATAGCTCCACGCGACAGGCGGCACAGCTTGCCCGTGACGCGGGCGTCGGGCGGCTCATCGTCACTCATGTCAGCTCGCGCTACGACGCGCGGGGCTGCGAAAAGCTGCTGGCAGAGTGCCGCGCGCTGTTCCCGGAATGTGAGCTGGCCGAAGATTTCGCTCAGGTTAGCGTTTAGTCCTTCATTTTTCCCTCAGGATGCCGATAACGATTAAAAGGTCAGCATTTCTCTCGAGGGTAGAATGGATAATTTCCAGAAAGATATTGATGACAGGGCGAATCTGACCCTGTCGAACCGTTTTGAACTGTTGCTGTTCCGTCTTGGCACCTCTCTGAACGAAAATAAATCTGAGCTGTTTGGCATTAACGTCTTTAAGCTGCGTGAAATTGTGCCGATGCCGGAGTTCACGAAACCCGCCGGGATGAAATCGCCGCTGATGGGAATGGTGAATATTCGCGATCAGGTGATCCCGGTGATTGACCTGGCCGCCGTGGCGGGCTGTAAGCCCACTACCGGGCTGAACATCCTGCTGATCACCGAATATGCGCGCAGCGTGCAGGCGTTTGCCGTGGAATCGGTTGAGAACATCATGCGTCTGGACTGGAAGCAGGTGCATGCGGCGGAAACCGCCGTCAGCGGTCGCTACATCACCAGCATTGCGTGTCTTGACGAGAAGACCGATACCAACGATCTGGCGATGGTGCTGGACGTTGAGCAGATCCTGTATGACATCACCCCGGCCAATCACGATCTGCACGCCACGAATCTAAAGACCACCAAATTCCATATCAAGCCAGGCGCTGTCGCTATCGTTGCAGAAGATTCCAAGGTGGCGCGCTCGATGCTGGAGAAAGGTCTGCAGGCGATGGAGATCCCCGCGCAGCTGCATATCACCGGCAAAGACGCGTGGGAGAAAATTGGCGTGCTGGCCGCACAGGCGCAGGCTGAAGGAGTTCCCATCACCGATAAGATCGCTCTGGTGCTGACCGACCTCGAAATGCCTGAGATGGACGGTTTTACGCTCACGCGCAAAATCAAAACCGACCCGGTATTGAAGGACATTCCGGTAGTGATCCACTCTTCCCTTTCCGGCAACGCCAACGAAGACCACATTCGCAAGGTGAAGGCCGACGGGTACGTCGCGAAGTTTGAGCTGAACGAGCTGTCGTCGGTGATTGAGGAAGTGCTGGACCGCTCGATGAAGAAGATTGCCGGGCCGTTGATTAGCCGCAAGCAGCTGGCTTAAGCATGGTGCGGGCTGGTGCCCTCACCCCGGCCCTCTCCTACTGGGAGAGGGAGAAAACCATAAAAAAACCCGCCGAGGCGGGTTTTTTGTTTTTACATCAGCGGCATCGCTCGCTGCACGATATCAATCAGCGGCTGCGGATAGATACCGAAGATCAGCACCAGCAGTGCGGAGATAAGCACGACGATACCACCGGCGCTGTACTGCCAGTTGGTTGGGGCATCACGGTTGAGCTGCTGAGGCGCGCTCAGGTACAGGCTCACGGCCACGCGCAGGTAGTAGTAGAGACCAATCGCGGAGCCGATAACCACGCCCGCGGTCAGCCACCACAGGTGCGCCTGCACACCGACGGCCAGCACGTAGAACTTACCGATGAAGCCAAGCGTCATCGGGATACCTGCCAGAGAGAGCATCATCACGGTCATTACCGCGGACAGGATCGGACGGTGCCAGAACAGACCACGGTAGGAGAACAGTGAATCGGCATCCGGGCCACGGTACGGGCTGGACATCAGGCTCACCACGCCGAAGGCGCCGAGACTGCTGAACAGGTAACCGGCCAGATACACGCCTACGGTTTCCATCGACATCTCGCCGCTCTGCAGCGCAATCAGCGCCACCATCAGGTAGCCCAGATGAGAGATAGACGAGTAGCCCAGCAGACGCTTGATGTTGGTCTGGCTCAGCGCCATCAGGTTACCGAAGATGATGGATACGAACGCGATAATGCCGAGCACAACGCGAACCGCTTCGCTGTCACCCACAGGCGCGTACAGGAACAGACGCATGACCACACCGAAGATAGCGATCTTGCTCGCCGTCGCCAGGAAGGTCGACACCGGAGCCGGGGCGCCCTGGTATACGTCTGGCGTCCACAGGTGGAACGGCACCAGAGAGAGTTTGAAGCCGAGGCCAACAATCATCATGCCCAGACCCGCCAGCAGCAGCGGCTCATGCAGCATGCCGTCACCGAGGCTCTTGCCGAGCGCCATAAAGGAGAGGTTACCGGACTGTGCGTACAGCAGCGCAATACCAAACAGCAGGAAGGACGATGCAGCAGCAGACAGAATGGTGTACTTGATACTCGCTTCCAGTGAGCGCTTCTGACGGAAGGCGTAACCAATCAGGCCGAACAGCGGCAGAGAGATCAGCTCAATACCGAGGAACAGCGCGGCCAGGTGGTTCGCATTCGCCAGCAGAATGCCGCCCAGCGCGGCAATCAGAACCAGCAGGTAAAACTCTTCTTTGTTGTCGTTGTAGCCTTCGAGCCACGGGTACGCAAAGGTACAGGTTGCCAGGCTCGCCAGCAGCACCAGACCGGTATACAGCATGGCGTAACCGTCAACGCGCATCAGCGGGGTGACGTCCATCGCCCCACCCTGGCCAACAAACCAGAGAGAGACTAACGCGGCGTTCAGGCCGATGACCGACAGCGTGGCATTCAGGAAGTGATTGCGTCGCCACGCAATGGAGAGCATCACAACCACCACCGTCAATCCGACGATCAGCAGCGGTAGCAGCGCGATCAGTTGTTGTGGAGTTATTGTCATGGCGAATTACGGCCTTGTAGTAGAAGCAGAATTAACAAACCACTGCTGGATGTTGCCCATCGCGCTATGCGAGGTATCCAGAATCGGCTGCGGGAAGAAGCCCAGCAGCACCAGCAGTACGACCAGCAGCAAGATGATGAACAGCTCACGCAGCGACATCCCCGGCAGTTCTTGTGCAGCAATTTCGCTCTTCGCTTTACCGAAGTAGGCGCGGTGCAGCATCGCCAGCGAGTACACGGAAGCGAACACCAGACCAAAGGTGGAGATCACGGTAATCACCGGTACCACTTTGAAGCTGCCGAACAGAATCATAAATTCGCCGACGAAGTTACCGGTACCCGGCATCCCCAGGGTAGCCACCGCGAAGAACATGGACAGCGCTGGCAGCCATTTAATTTTGCTCCACAGGCCGCCCATCATGCGCATGTCGCGGGTATGCAGACGCTCGTACAGCTGACCGCACAGGATGAAGAGGCCGGCTGCGGACAGACCGTGCGCAATCATCTGGATCACCGCGCCCTGGTACGCCAGCTGGCTGCCGGTGTAGATAGCAATCAGCACGAAGCCCATGTGGGAAACGGAGGTGTAGGCAATCAGACGCTTGATGTCGTACTGCGTGAAGGCCATCCAGGCACCGTAGAAGATACCGATCACACCCAGCCACATGGCAATCGGTGCGAACTCTGCGGAGGCATTCGGGAACAGCGGCAGTGCGAAACGCAGCAGACCATAGGCGGCCGTTTTCAGCAAGATGCCCGCCAGGTCAACGGAACCCGCCGTTGGTGCCTGAGAGTGCGCGTCTGGCAGCCAGCCGTGCAGCGGAACGACCGGCATTTTCACCGCGAACGCGATGAAGAAGCCCAGCATCAGCAGGTATTCAACGCCGTGGGACATTGGCGTCTTCAGCAGATCTTCGTAGTTGAAGGTCCAGGTGCCGGTCGCGTTGTGGTGAACAAACACCAGCGCCAGAATGGCAATCAACATCACCAGACCACTCGCCTGGGTATAGATGAAGAACTTGGTTGCCGCCGTGATACGCGTTTTACCGTCGGACGCCTTGTGGCCCCACAGCGCGATCAGGAAGTACATCGGCACCAGCATCATCTCCCAGAAGAAGAAGAACAGGAACATGTCGATGGCAAGGAACACGCCGATCACGCCGCCCAGGATCCACATCAGGTTCAGGTGGAAGAAGCCCTGGTATTTTTCGATTTCTCGCCAGGAGCAAAGTACCGCCAGAACGCCGAGCAGACCGGTCAGCACCACCATCAGTAGCGACAGACCGTCAATCGCCAGGTGGATCGTAATGCCGAAACGCGGGATCCACGGCAGGATGAACTCAGACTGCCACTGCGGAATGCCCGCAGACTGGGTCAGTGAGTAACCGCCCTGCAACCACAGTTGCAGGCCAAGCGCGAGCGTCAATCCCATGGTGATCAGCGCGATCCAGCGCGGCATCTTCACGCCAAAGCGTTCAGTCTGCCAGCACAGGAAGCCGCCGATGAAGGGAATTAATATTAGCCAGGGTAGTAACATGGCGATTTACATTCCTTTTTAAGGCCCCCAGCAGGGGCCTGATTTTCAACGAATTCGAATAAAATTCACTTAACGATCAACGCAACACCATCAGCAGCGCCAGCACGACAACCGCACCGATGCTCATGGACGCCACATACCAGCGCAGGTAACCGTTCTCGCTGTACAGCAGGCCTTTACCTGCGAAGCGGGAAAGGATCGCCGGGATATTCATCAGGCTGTTCAGTGGGTCGCGCTTCAGCAGCCACGCAATGCCCAGGAACGGCTTAACGAAGATCATGTCGTACAGCCAGTCGAAGCCCCACGCGTTGTACCACCAGGTGCCCAGCAGACGGCCCGGCGCACTGTTGGCAACGGCAGTCACCAGCGTACGTTTGCCCAGCCACAGCCATGCAGCGATCAGGATGCCCGCGATAGCGACCACACCGGAGGTGATTTCAAGCGTCAGAACGCGACCGTGCTCAAGCTCGGTGGTGTCTGGCAGTACGCCCTGCAGCGGTGGCACAATCATCGCGCCAACGAAGGTGGACAGTACCAGCAGCACAATCAGCGGCAGGTGGTGGGTAATCCCCTTCCCTGCGTGAGCGTGAATTTGTTCTTTACCGTGGAATACGATGAAAATCATACGGAAGGTATACAGGGAGGTCATGAACGCACCGACCAGACCCGCAACCATCAGATTGATATGACCATTCGCCATGGCACCCGCAAGGATTTCGTCCTTACTGAAGAAGCCCGCGGTGATCAGCGGCAGTGCCGCCAGCGCCGCGCCGCCTACCAGGAAGCAGACATAAACCAGTGGAATAGACTTACGCAGTCCGCCCATCTTGAAGATGTTCTGCTCGTGGTGGCAGGCCAGGATCACGGAACCAGATGACAGGAACAGCAGCGCTTTAAAGAACGCGTGCGTCATCAGGTGGAAAATGGCTGCGTCCCACGCCTGAACACCCAGCGCCAGGAACATGTAACCGATCTGGCTCATGGTGGAATACGCGAGAACGCGTTTGATGTCGGTCTGCACCAGCGCGGCAAAGCCTGCCAGCACCAGCGTGACCGCACCGACGATACCCACCAGATGCAGAATTTCCGGGGTCATCAGGAACAGGCCATGGGTACGCGCAATCAGGTAGACACCGGCGGTTACCATGGTCGCGGCGTGGATCAGCGCGGAGACAGGGGTTGGACCCGCCATCGCGTCGGCCAGCCATGTCTGCAACGGCAGCTGCGCGGATTTACCCACGGCGCCACCCAGCAGCATCAGCGTTGCCCACCACAGCATGTTGTTGCCTGCAGCGAAGTGCGCCGGCGCCAGTTCCACCATTTCGCGGAAGTTCAGCGTGCCCAGTTCGTTGTAAAGAATGAACAGCGCGAAAGCGAGGAAGACGTCACCCACGCGGGTCACGACGAACGCTTTCATGGCCGCTGCGCCATTCTTCGGATCGGTGTAGTAGAAACCGATCAGCAGGTAAGAACACAGACCTACGCCTTCCCAGCCCAGATACATCAGCAGCAGGTTATCGGCCAGCACCAGCACCACCATGCTGGCGATAAACAGGTTGGTGTAGGCGAAGAAGCGGGAGTAACCCTCTTCACCGCGCATATACCAGGAGGCGAACATGTGGATCAGGAAGCCAACGCCGGTGACCACGGAAAGCATGGTCAGCGAGAGGCCATCCAGCACCAGGTTGAAGCCGATGTTGAAATCACCGACCGACATCCAGGTCCACAGCGGCACGCTGAAAGGCTGACGCCCGTTGTTAAAGAAATCGATACCCGCATACGCCGTCACCAGCGCAGCCAGACCGACGGAGCCAATGCCCACGGTCGCAGACAGATTCTCAGACCAGCGGCCGCGAGAAAACGCCAGCAGCACGAAGCCAATCAGCGGAAAAATAATGGTTAAGGCAAGCATGTTCATCCACGCAACTCACTTACTGAATCGATGTTCAGGTTCTGGCGGCGACGATGGAGCTGCAGCAACAGCGCCAGGCCAATACTCGCTTCGGCAGCCGCAAGGCTGATGGCGAGAATGTACATCACCTGACCATCGGTCTGGCCCCAGTAGCTTCCGGCGACCACGAAGGCCAGCGCGGAGGCGTTAATCATGATTTCCAGACCGATCAGCATAAACAGCAGATTGCGGCGGATAACCAGACCGGTCAAACCCAGAACGAATAAAATCGCAGCGAGGATCAGTCCATGTGTTAAGGGGATCATGCGCGCTCCTCCGTTTTTCTTTTCGCGCGGTCGTCAGTGCGGTTGCTCAGCACCTCACCAGCACGCTCTTCGCGGCCAACGTGGAAAGCAACAACCAGACCTGCCAGCAGCAGCATTGAGGCCAGTTCAACCGCCAGAACGTATGGGCCAAAGAGCGTGATACCGACCTCTTTAGCGCCAATCGGCGTGCCGTCGATGCCCTGATCGTTGACCCCCAGAATGGCGTAAACAATCACCGCCAGCATGATGGCCGACAAAATTGCCGGACCAATCCACACCTGCGGTTTTAACCACTGACGTTCCTGCTCTATTTCAGAGCCGCCCAGGTTCAGCATCATCACCACGAACACGAACAGCACCATGATGGCCCCGGCGTAGACGATGATTTCCAGCGCACCGGCGAAGTGCGCGCCCAGTGCGAAGAACACCCCGGAAATGGCCAGCAGGGAGATGATTAAGTACAGCAGCGCATGCACCGGATTGGTGTGCGTAATCACTCGCAGCGTAGCCAGGATGGCGATAAGGCCACAGATATAAAAAGCGAATTCCATTGCCCTCTCCTTACGGTAACAGGCTCTTGACGTCGATAGGCTTAGCTTCGTTCTCTGCTTCGCCCTTATCTTTGCCGTCGATTGCCATACCCGCCATCCGGTAGAAGTTATATTCCGGGTATTTGCCCGGACCGGAAATCAGCAGATCCTCTTTCTCGTACACCAGGTCCTGACGCTTGTACTCACCCAGCTCGAAGTCTGGAGTCAGCTGAATCGCCGTGGTTGGGCACGCTTCTTCACACAGACCGCAGAAGATGCAGCGTGAGAAGTTGATGCGGAAGAACTCAGGGTACCAGCGGCCGTCTACCGTCTCTGCTTTCTGCAGAGAGATACAGCCTACCGGACACGCTACCGCACACAGGTTACAGGCAACGCAGCGCTCGGAACCGTCCGGGTCGCGCGTCAGCACGATACGGCCACGGTAGCGCGGCGGCAGATATACCGGCTCTTCCGGGTACATCCGGGTTTCGCGTTTGGCAAACGCGTGCAGGCCGATCATCCAGATACTGCGTACCTGGGTACCGAAGCCTACCAGTAATTCTTTTAAGGTCATGGTCTATAGCCCCTTATGGCTGCTGCCAGAGAATGACAGCGGCCGTTACCAACAAGTTGACGAGCGTCAGCGGCAGGCACACTTTCCAGCCGAAGGACATTACCTGGTCGTAACGCGGACGCGGTAACGCTGCGCGAATCAAAATGAACATCATCATGAAGAACGCGGTTTTCAGCGCGAACCAGATGAACGGCGGTAAGAACGGGCCATGCCAGCCACCGAAGAACAGCGTTACCATCAACGCGGAAATGGTGACGATACCGATGTACTCGCCCACGAAGAACAGACCGAATTTCATACCGGAATATTCGATGTGGTAACCGTCCGCCAGTTCCTGTTCGGCTTCTGGCTGGTCAAACGGGTGACGGTGACACACCGCCACGCCCGCGATAGCAAAGGTAATAAACCCAAAGAACTGCGGGATAACGTTCCAGATGTCGGCCTGGTTGTTGACGATGTCGGTCATGTTGAATGAACCGGCCTGCGCCACAACGCCCATCAGGGAGAGACCCAGGAACACTTCGTAGCTCAGCGTCTGCGCGGAAGCACGCATCGCACCCAGCAGCGAGTATTTGTTGTTACTGGACCAGCCTGCGAACAGCACCGCGTAAACCGCGAGGCCTGCCATCATCAGGAAGAACAGAATGCCGATGTTCAGGTCAGCGACCACCCAGGTCGGGCTGACCGGAACGATAGCAAATGCCAGCAGCAGCGAGGTGAAGGCGATCATCGGTGCCAGAGTAAAGATCACGCGGTCAGAGAAGCGCGGGATCCAGTCCTCTTTAAAGAACATCTTGATCATGTCCGCGACCAGCTGGAGTGAACCACCCCAGCCCACGCGGTTCGGTCCGTAACGGTTCTGGAACAGACCGAGCAGACGACGTTCACCAAAGCTCATGAACGCCCCGCAGGTGACCACCACCAGCAGAATAACAATCGCTTTCAGAATGCTCAGCAGGATGTCGATAAGATCCGGCGTTAACCAACTCATGCTTTTGCCTCCTGCAGATTATCAAGACGCGCACCCGCCAGAACCGGCGCGATGCCAGGCATACCCATCGGCAGACCCACCTGCCCTGCTGTCAGACCTTCGGAGATAATCAGCGGCAGGCTGATTGTCTGGCCGTCATAGCTAAAGGCAATGTTTGCGCCCGCGTTAACGCCAAGCTTCGCGGCATCCGCCGGGTTGAGCTTGATGTACGGCTGCGGCATACGAGTCTGGAAGACAGGTGAACGCTGGGACAGCTCGTCGCTACCGAACAGATGGTAGTACGGCGCGATACGCCAGCTACCGTCCTGCGCCTGGAAGCTCGCCGGTACGGTGGTGAAGAAGTCCAGACCGGTTTCGGAGGCTTCAATCAGACGCACGCCCGGATCG
The DNA here is from genome assembly GCF_056856775.1 of Enterobacter sp. QK-SA4. Classification (NCBI taxonomy): domain Bacteria; kingdom Pseudomonadati; phylum Pseudomonadota; class Gammaproteobacteria; order Enterobacterales; family Enterobacteriaceae; genus Enterobacter; species Enterobacter sp. QK-SA4. Next base: position 1,468,498 of record NZ_JBXFXH010000007.1, on the reverse strand, counting down.
CCGTGGCGCAGGGAGCCACCCACTTCAGCCTGAAACTTGTTCCATGCCTGCGGGGAGTTCCAGCCCGGTGCCCATGCGAATGGGATTTGCGAACGCGGCGCAGACGGCTGGTTGTTCCCTTCCATCGAGAAGGCGAACATGGTGTCTTTATCCTGCGGCTGGCGCGGTTCGTGCACGCTGATGTTGGCGCGCATCGCGGTACGGCCGCTGTAGCGGTGCGGTTCACGCGCCAGTTTCTGGCCGCGAATGCGGAAGCTTGCTTCAGGTGCGGCATCTTTAATGCCTGCCAGCTGAGGCAGTTTTTCCACTACCGCGTCGATAACGTGGTCGAGCTGCGTCCAGTCTACTTCACGGCTCTGCACGGTGCTGTGCAGGGAGTGCAGCCAGCGCCAGCTTTCCAGCATCACGGTGTTGCTGTCGTAGTACGCCGGGTCGTAAACCTGGAAGAAACGCTGTGCGCGACCTTCGTTGTTGATAACGGTACCGTCGCTTTCTGCGAAGCTTGCCGCAGAGAGCACCAGGTGCGCTTTATCCATAATCGCCGTGCGCTGATGGTCAATGACCATCACCAGCGGCGCTTTGGAGAGCGCGGCGTCAACGCGAGCGGCAGAGGCGTGGCGATGCAGGTCGTTTTCGAGCACCACAACGGCGTCAGCAGAACCGGATTCCAGTTCGCTTAACGCTTCTTCCAGCGAGCCGCCGCCGATCATGCCCAGACCAATGCTGTTCACCGCACGGGCAATCATGGTCACACCGACGTCCGCACCGCGGCCTTTCAGGGCTTTGGCAACGTTGGCTGCCGCCTGAATGATCTCGGCGCTACCGGCGTTGGTACCGGAAATAATCAGCGGTTTTTTCGCACCCGCCAGGGCCTGAACAATCACGTCGACCTTGTTCTGCAGGTCGCGATCCAGCTCAACGGCCGGCGAGCTGCTATCCAGCGCGTGGGCAATCGCAAAGCCAAGACGAGCCTGATCTTCAACCGGCGCGCAGTAGGTCCACGCAGCGATATCGTCCAGACGGGTGTTATCGACGTTGGTCACAAACAGAGGATGCTTCGCGCGCTGGCCGATGTTCAGGATCGCCGCAATCTGCCAGTCAGCCACTTTCTGCGCCGCTGCCATTTCACGTGCTTTACCCTTCACCGCCTGACGAACCGCCAGAGCCGCGCGTGCGCCCGTCTGCGTCAGGTCTTCACCCAGCACCAGGACCGCATCATAAGATTCGATTTCGCGCAGCGCAGGGGTATGAATACCGCCTTCACGCAGCACTTTCAGTACCAGCTGCAGACGTTCCTGCTCGCCCTGAGCGATACCGGTATAGAAGTTTTCCGCTCCAACCAGCTCGCGCAGCGCGAAGTTGCTTTCGATGCTGGCGCGCGGGGAGCCGATACCGATCACTTTCTTCGACTGACGCAGAATATCTGCCGCGCCCTGCATCGCCTGCTCAGCGTTCAGGGTAATGAAGTCGTCGCCACGGCGCTGAACCGGCTGACGCGGACGGTCTTTCAGGTTCACATAGCCATAGCCGAAACGACCGCGGTCGCAAAGGAAGTAGTGGTTAACGGTGCCGTTGTAACGGTTTTCGATACGACGCAGCTCGCCGTAACGCTCACCCGGGCTGGTGTTACAGCCGAGGGAACACTGCTGGCAGATGCTTGGCGCAAACTGCATGTCCCATTTACGGTTGTAACGCTCGGAGTGGGTTTTATCGGTGAATACGCCGGTCGGGCAGATTTCTACCAGGTTACCAGAGAATTCGCTTTCCAGCGTACCGTCTTCCGGACGACCGAAGTAGACGTTATCGTGCGCGCCATATACGCCCAGATCCTGACCGTCTGCGTAGTCTTTGTAGTAACGCACGCAGCGGTAGCAGGCGATGCAGCGGTTCATTTCGTGAGAGATGAACGGCCCCAGGTCCTGGTTACGGTGGGTACGCTTGGTAAAGCGATAGCGACGGAAGCTGTGGCCGGTCATCACGGTCATATCCTGAAGGTGGCAGTTACCGCCCTCTTCACAGACCGGACAGTCGTGCGGGTGGTTGGTCATCAACCATTCCACAACGCTTTCGCGGAACTGTTTGGCTTCTTCGTCATCAATCGAAATAAAAGTGCCTTCGGTGGCTGGCGTCATACAGGACATCACCAGGCGACCACGCGTGTCTTCCGCGTTTTGATATTGCTTCACCGCACACTGGCGGCAAGCACCGACGCTGCCCAGCGCCGGATGCCAGCAAAAGTACGGAATATCGAGGCCAAGAGACAGACAAGCTTCCAGCAGGTTGTCCGCCCCGTTGACTTCGTATTCTTTGCCGTCTACATGAATCGTAGCCATTAGCATGCTTCCAGTTGGCTCGGTCGAAACCGAGCGTTAATCAAAATTCTTGTCGTTACCAGCGCGCTTTAAGCAGGTTCGGCTGAATCCCATTAATCGCATGGGTATTACTGAACGGCTGCTTGATGCCTGCTTCGAACTCGTCGCGGAAATATTTGATCGCGCTCTGCAGAGGTTCGACGGCACCCGGTGCGTGGGCACAGAAGGTTTTACCCGGGCCTAAGAATCGACACAGTTGCTCAAGCGTCTCGATATCCCCAGGCTGGCCTTCGCCACGTTCGATTGCACGCAGGATCTTCACGCTCCACGGCAGACCATCACGGCACGGTGTACACCAGCCGCAGGACTCGCGGGCGAAGAACTCTTCCAGGTTACGCACCAGCGAGACCATGCCGATCTCGTGGTCGACGGCCATCGCCAGCGCCGTACCCAGACGGCTGCCTGCTTTACCAATGCTTTCGAATTCCATTGGCAGATCAAGGTGGGCTTCGGTCAGGAAGTCTGTCCCTGCCCCACCCGGCTGCCAGGCTTTGAATTTCAGGCCATCGCGCATGCCGCCAGCGTAGTCCTCAAGAATTTCACGTGCGGTGGTACCGAACGGCAGTTCCCAGACGCCAGGATTTTTAACGCGACCAGAGAAGCCCATCAGCTTGGTACCAGCATCTTTGCTTGAGGAGATGCCCTGATACCACTCCACGCCGTTGGCGAGGATAGCCGGAACGTTACACAGGGTTTCAACGTTGTTTACGCAGGTCGGTTTACCCCATACGCCGGAGCTTGCCGGGAACGGTGGCTTGGAACGCGGGTTCGCGCGGCGGCCTTCCAGGGAGTTAATCAGCGCGGTTTCTTCACCGCAGATATAACGTCCTGCGCCGGTGTGCACGAACAGTTCAAAGTCAAAGCCGGTACCCAGAATGTTTTTACCCAGCAGGCCCGCTTCGGTGGCTTCGGCAATCGCGCGACGCAGGTTTTCCGCCGCTTCGATGTACTCACCGCGCAGGAAGATGTAGCCACGGTAGGCTTTCAGCGCAAACGCGGAGATCAGCATGCCTTCCACCAGCAGGTGCGGCAGTTGTTCCATCAGCAGGCGGTCTTTATAGGTGCCCGGCTCCATTTCATCGGCGTTACACAGCAGGTAACGGATGTTCATGGATTCGTCTTTCGGCATCAGGCTCCACTTCAGACCGGTGGAGAAGCCCGCACCGCCGCGCCCTTTCAGGCCGGAGTCTTTCACCGCGTTAACGATGTCGTCCGGCGCCATGCCGCCAAGGGCTTTACGCGCGCCGGCATAGCCGTTTTTGCTCTGGTATTCATCGAGCCATACCGGCTGTTTGTCATCGCGCAGACGCCAGGTCAGCGGATGCGTCTCAGCAGTACGAATTACAGTTTTCATTTGTACTGCTCCAGCAGGTCAGGAATCGCTTCCGGCGTCAGATGGCTGTGAGTGTCCTCATCAATCATCATGGTCGGCCCCTTGTCGCAGTTACCCAGGCAGCAGGTTGGCAGCAGAGTAAAGCGTCCATCGAACGTGGTCTGGCCCGGCTTGATATTGAGCTTTTTCTCAATCGCAGCCTGAATGCCCTGATAACCGGTGATGTGGCAGACAACGCTGTCACAGTAGCGGATCACATGGCGGCCTACCGGCTGACGGAAGATCTGGCTGTAGAACGTGGCTACGCCCTCTACGTCACTTGCCGGAATACCCAGCACTTTCGCGATCTCATAGATCGCCCCATCCGGCACCCAACCACGCTGTTTCTGTACGATTTTCAGCGCTTCAATGGACGCCGCACGCGGGTCTTCGTAGTGGTGCATCTCGTGCTCAATGGCGGCACGTTCTGCTTCACTCAGCTCAAAAGCCTCGGTTTGTGGTTGTTGATTCTCGTGCATAATTAGCGGTCCACATCTGACATAACAAAATCGATACTACCCAGATACACAATCAGGTCGGAGACCAGACTGCCGCGGATGGCGGACGGGATCTGCTGCAGGTGCGCAAAGCTCGGCGTACGTACGCGGGTACGGTAGCTCATGGTGCTGCCGTCACTGGTCAGGTAGTAACTGTTAATACCCTTGGTCGCTTCAATCATCTGGAAGGATTCTTGCGCCGGCATTACCGGACCCCATGAAACCTGCAGGAAGTGGGTGATCAGGGTTTCGATATGTTGCAGCGTGCGCTCTTTCGGTGGCGGCGTCGTCAGCGGGTGATCCGCCTTGAACGGGCCTTCCGGCATGTTGTTGAGGCACTGCTCAAGGATGCGCAGACTCTGGCGCAGCTCTTCCACTTTCAGCATCACGCGGGTGTAGCAGTCGGAAACACCGCCGCCCACCGGGACTTCAAAGTCGAAGTTCTCGTAGCCAGAGTAAGGGCGCGCTTTACGCACGTCGAAATCAATACCGGTCGCACGCAGACCTGCACCTGTCGTACCCCACTCCAGCGCTTCTTTCGCGCCGTAGGCAGCAACGCCCTGGGAACGGCCTTTCAGGATGGTGTTACGCAGCGCGGCTTTCTCGTAAGAGGCCAGACGTTTTGGCATCCAGTCAAGGAACTCACGCAGCAGACGGTCCCAGCCGCGCGGCAGATCGTGTGCCACACCGCCGATACGGAACCAGGCCGGGTGCATACGGAAACCGGTAATCGCTTCCACCAGATCGTAGATTTTCTGACGGTCGGTAAAGGCGAAGAAGACCGGGGTCATCGCGCCGACGTCCTGAATGAACGTGGAGATGTACAGCAGGTGGCTGTTGATACGGAACAGTTCTGACAGCATAACGCGAATCACGTTAACGCGATCCGGCGTAACGATACCCGCCAGTTTCTCAACGGCCAGCACGTATGGCATTTCGTTGACGCAGCCGCCGAGGTACTCGATACGGTCGGTATACGGAATGTAGCTGTGCCAGGACTGACGCTCGCCCATCTTCTCAGCACCACGGTGGTGGTAGCCGATGTCCGGAACGCAGTCGACAATCTCTTCGCCATCAAGCTGAAGAATAATACGGAATGCACCGTGCGCAGACGGGTGGTTTGGACCGAGGTTGAGGAACATGAAGTCCTCGTTGTCGGTACCGCGCTTCATGCCCCAGTCTTCCGGTTTGAAGGTCAGCGCTTCCATTTCCAGATCCTGTTTGGCTTTGGTCAGCTCAAACGGATCGAATTCGGTTGCACGTGCCGGGTAGTCTTTACGCAGCGGGTGGCCGGTCCAGGTCTGCGGCATCATGATGCGCGTCAGATGCGGGTGGCCGTCGAAGGTCATGCCAAACATTTCCCAGGTTTCACGCTCATACCAGTTCGCGTTCGGGAAAAGTTTGGTGATTGTCGGCAGATGCATGTCGTTTTCAGACAATGCCACCTTGAGCATGATATCCGTATTACGGTCTATTGAGATCAGGTGGTAGAAAACGGAAAAATCCGCAGCAGGGAGACCCTGGCGGTGGGTACGCAGACGTTCATCCATGCCGTGTAAGTCAAACAGCATGACGTACGGTTTTGGCAATTTCTTGAGGAAATCGACAACTTCCAGCAATTGCTCACGCTTCACCCAAACAACGGGTACCCCGGTGCGGGTAGCCTGAACAGTAAAGGCATCCGGCCCAAAACGGTTGCGCAGTTCGCCAATGACTGGGTCATCCAGATGATCCCGGGTCTGCCAGGCGGCTTCTTGCGCGGTTAAGTCGGTCATATTGTTCACCATTGCAAATGGTCCGTGGTGACTGTTAAGCCTGGCTTCGCGCTATTTGAGTAGTGATATGCGAAGGTGTTCTCCAGGCCTACAGGCGCAAATTAAATTTCGTCAGGCGTACGCAGGTTGGTGACGGCAATACGTTCACCACGTTTACGCTCGCGCTCAGACTGCATGTTCGCGCGATACACACCCTGATCGCCAACAACCCACGACAGTGGGCGACGTTCTTTACCGATAGATTCCTGCAGCAGCATCAGCGCCTGCATGTAGGCTTCCGGACGTGGCGGACAACCCGGGATGTACACATCCACTGGGATAAATTTATCTACGCCCTGCACGACGGAATAAATGTCGTACATACCGCCAGAGTTTGCACATGCGCCCATGGAGATAACCCATTTTGGCTCCAGCATCTGGTCATAAAGACGCTGAATAACAGGTGCCATCTTGGTAAAGCACGTACCGGCTACCACCATCAGGTCAGCCTGACGCGGGGAAGCACGGAGTACCTCGGCCCCAAAACGCGCAACGTCATGCACCGCAGTGAATGACGTCACCATTTCAACGTAGCAGCAAGAAAGGCCAAAGTTGTAAGGCCAGATGGAGTTCTTACGACCCCAGTTGACCATATCGTGCATGGCATGTTCGAGCTTGCCCATGTACACGCTTTTATTGACTTCTTGCTCCAGGGGGTCGGTTACGATCTCCTGTTTTTGCAGGGGGTAACGGTCATTCTCACCGTTAGGATCTATGCGGGTGAGCGTATAATCCATCTTATTGCCTCGCTGTTACTGCTGACGATTAGAGATACTGTTTTCCGGGTTGATGTGTTCACGACGTGAACGCGCAGGCGTCCAGTCAAGCGCGCCAATACGCACCAGATAAACCAGCCCGGCCAGTAGCACTAAAATGAAAATTGCGGCCTCGACAAAGCCCACCCAACCACTTTCGCGGATGGACGTTGACCATGCGAAAAGGTAAAGCGCTTCCACGTCGAAGATGACGAAGAACATGGCTACCAGATAGAACTTGGCAGACAGGCGTAAGCGAGCGGAACCTACTGAATCAATACCTGATTCGAAAGGTGTGTTTTTGTGCCTTGCACGGGCGCGACCGCCCAGGAACCAGCCGCCGACTAACATCAGGCAGCACAGGCCAATGGCTACAATAAGAAAGATTGCGAATGCCCAGTGATGAGCGATGACTTCTGTGGATGTTGACATACTCATTGCTTACTCATCAAAAGTGATACCAACGACACTGCTCTTGCTGGCAGATGGGCATCACATCGATTCATGGGGAGGAACAAATAACCTTACACTAACTGTCAGAAATGAGACGTAGACAGCAAAATGATGGGGTTTTTTACTCCTTTCTATAACCTATTGTCAACTTTAACAAAGGTTTCTTCACATTAAATTACATCGAGCGATTCTCATTAACATTTGGTGCCCTTTAACCCTGGTGGGTGCATGACTTTCCGTCAAATGTATGTTGTTGAATCGTGTCCGTTTCGGAAGTAAAAAAAATAACCCTCCTATTTTGACAGGATTTGCCAACGATTCCTCCCCCCAAATAGGAGTATTTTCTTGATCTGCGACACGCTTTTGTTAATTCAACATGGAAAACGGCAACATATTTCCTGTTTTTTTAACATGAGAGGGATATGGGCGAAGTTAGAACGGAAAACGGACAAGTTTTAAGCAAAAGTATTCAGCTTATTGATAAATAAGAGAGTATCCTGAAAACCCTTGCGCCATAAGCGGGTATTATTGCGTAAAAAAAGCCACTGCATGTGAAAATCACACGAGTGGCTGTTTTTTACACTTACATTTTGTTACCAGAATATTGAGCTATCAATCACTCAAAATCCCCTTCGACGATCAGGGAATCATCCCCCCCTTCGGAGGTAATGCGCTCGAACTGCCACGGATTATGGTAGTTTTCCATCGCCTCGAACACCACTTTGGCCAACTCATTATGACTGGACGAATTGTGGCAGAGCAGATACTCCGTATCCGGCAGCGCAGGAAGACCGTCGGATTTCCCCAGGACGCGCAGATCGGGACTCATCATCTCTACCGGACGGGCCGTTACGCCCAGACCGGCCTTCACGGCGGCACGAACCGCTGGCAGCGTGGAAGCCACATACGCCAGACGCCACGGAATGTTGGCCTCATTCAGCGCCGTGAGCACCATATCGCGGAACGGGCTCGGGTCATCAAGCAAGACCAGCGGAACCGGCTCCCCTTTTTGCAGCACATACTCGGCTGCACAATACCAGTGCGTAGGCGATGTGCGCAGCGTCAGGCAATCAAACTGCCCGGGACGATGCGTCGTCAACACCAGGTCGACTTTATGCTCATTTAACATCTCAACCATAAAGGCATTACGTTTTACGCTAACGTCAAGCGCAAGCTTCGGATAAACCGAACTAATACGATTGAGAAGAAACGGCAATATAGTATCCGCTGACTCATCAGATGCGCCTAACGTTAGCACTCCTTGAAGGTTGCTAAACATTAATGACATACATGCTTCATCATTAAAGCGAAGAATTTTCCTGGCATAACCCAGTAGCTGAATACCGTGTTCCGTTAAGAGCTTATTACGTCCGTGACGTGCAAAAAGCTCTTTACCGACCAGTTGCTCCAGCCGCTGCATTTGCTGGCTAACGGCGGACTGAGTTCGGCAAACGGCGGCAGCAGCTGCTGCAAAAGTGTTGAGATCGGCGACCGCAACAAACGTTCTCAGCAGATCGAGGTCGAGATTCATTATCGGACGATTTGCATTTATCATATCTATTCACTTTCAGGTTGCTCGTGCGGAGCTGCCCGGGTTGAAGCTGTGTGTAACAGTTAAGCAATTCCCTCTGAAGGTTTTCCCTCGCATCCCGGCCCGGCAGACTGCCTGACAGATAGTTATTGTGCTGCTTTATATCAACAGTCAGAAAGCACGTTTCATGACGTTATTTTTATTCTCTTAAACGTTCAGGATATTTAGATGTTCGCAGGTTTATGTAAATTACATTAAAGGTATAACACCTTTTCTGCCATCTTTATCGCAGCGCTGTCAACGTAGCAGGAGATGTGCGACACATTCCAGCCAGAGATAACTCCAACAATAACAATCAATTAATTCGAAAAGTCAGTGCCAGATATACAAAATTCTTGCATCTGTCCTCTGCTTTCCTGAAAGACATCTTAACCCAAATCCACTTTATTTATAAGTCTTATTGCAATATTGAGGATTAAAGAAGAATGTTAAGCTTCTAAACTAATTTTATTAAAATTAACTAAAGTTGCATTTTATAGGTTAATAATAAATAAATTTTAATTTAGATTAAGACCATTCATTAATGGCACTTAACATTAATTTCACATGAGTAACTTTTAGCCACATTATGCTTTTACAGGAACATGTATCAAGCATTCAGGTTTTACGAAAAGTCACGCAGGGTGATTGCTACCCTTGTCAGGTTCACCACTTATTTTTCCCAGCACAATATACAGAATTTTGACAAATGAATAGCACGTTTAACCTATCATCGTGCTATGCGCACAACTTTAAGACAGTAAAAAAGCTAACGCACAGCGAAAAAGATTTATCAAAATTTTGCTCCCGGCACAAAATCTTCTACTGCACACCCTTCAAAACGAAGCGAGGGGGGAGTACATTATTCCGTGCTGACTTCCACGGCAGGGAGTGGCAATAATAGCGAAAAGGTTAAAGGTTCATGTCCCCTATCGAAAAATCCAGCAAGCTAGATAACGTCTGTTATGACATCCGCGGCCCGGTTCTGAAAGAGGCAAAACGCCTTGAAGAGGAAGGCAACAAGGTTCTGAAACTCAACATTGGTAACCCTGCGCCATTTGGTTTTGAAGCGCCGGATGAAATTCTGGTTGATGTGATCCGCAACCTTCCTACTGCACAAGGCTATTGCGATTCAAAAGGACTTTACTCCGCACGTAAAGCCATCATGCAGCACTACCAGGCACGCGGTATGCGTGATGTTACCGTTGAAGATATCTATATCGGCAACGGCGTTTCCGAACTGATCGTGCAGGCGATGCAGGCGCTGCTGAACAGCGGGGACGAAATGCTGGTGCCCGCGCCGGACTATCCGCTGTGGACGGCTGCCGTATCACTGTCGAGCGGTAAAGCCGTGCACTATCTGTGCGACGAGTCTTCCGACTGGTTCCCGGACCTCGATGATATTCGCGCGAAAATTACGCCCCGCACGCGCGGGATAGTGATCATTAACCCTAACAACCCAACGGGCGCAGTATACTCAAAAGAGCTGCTGATGGAGATCGTCGAGCTCGCCCGCCAGCACAACCTGATCATCTTTGCCGACGAAATCTACGACAAGATCCTGTACGACGCGGCACAGCACCACTCAATCGCTGCGCTGGCTCCGGACCTGCTGACCGTCACCTTTAACGGCCTGTCTAAAACCTACCGCGTGGCCGGTTTCCGCCAGGGCTGGATGGTACTGAACGGTCCGAAAAAACACGCCAAAGGCTATATTGAAGGGCTGGAGATGCTGGCTTCCATGCGTTTATGTGCCAACGTTCCGGCGCAGCACGCGATCCAGACGGCGCTCGGCGGCTATCAGAGCATTAGCGAGTTCATCGTTCCCGGTGGTCGCCTGTATGAACAGCGCAACCGCGCGTGGGAGCTGATCAACGATATCCCGGGCGTCTCCTGCGTGAAGCCGAATGGCGCGCTCTATATGTTCCCGAAAATTGACGCGAAGCGCTTTAATATTCACGACGACCAGAAAATGGTGCTCGATTTCCTGCTGCAGGAAAAAGTGCTGCTGGTTCAGGGTACGGCGTTTAACTGGCCGTGGCCGGATCACGTGCGCATCGTGACGCTGCCGCGCGAAGATGATCTCGAAATGGCCATCAGCCGCTTCGGGCGCTTCCTCTCCGGATACCATCAGTAATCTTAAAATCAGGCTACTTCGGTAGCCTGATTTGCATCTTCCCTCCCCTCCCCGCACAATGAACGCCTGTCGCAGTGAAGACAAAAGGTAACCTATGAGTCAGAGTCATTTCTTCGCCCACCTCTCCCGCCTGAAACTCATCAACCGCTGGCCGCTGATGCGCAATGTCCGCACGGAAAATGTCTCAGAGCACAGTCTGCAGGTTGCGATGGTCGCTCACGCGCTGGCCGCCATTAAAAACCGCAAATTCAACGGTCAGGTCAATCCAGAGCGCATTGCCCTGCTGGCGATGTACCACGATGCGTCAGAAGTGCTGACCGGCGACCTGCCCACGCCGGTGAAATATTTCAACTCGCAGATTGCGCAGGAATACAAGGCCATCGAAAAGATTGCCCAGCAGAAGCTGATTGACATGGTGCCGGACGAGTTGCGCGACATCTTTGAGCCGCTCATCGATGAGCATCAGTACACGGAAGATGAAAAGTCGCTGGTCAAACAGGCCGACGCGCTCTGCGCCTACCTGAAGTGCCTGGAAGAGCTGTCTGCAGGAAATAACGAATTTTTACTGGCGAAAACGCGTCTGGAAAAAACGCTGGAATCCCGCCGCAGCGAAGAGATGGACTATTTTATGCAGGTGTTTGTGCCGAGCTTCCATCTGTCTCTGGATGAGATCAGCCAGGATTCACCGTTGTAATCTGTTTGCCCCGCAGCGCTGCGCTGCGCTTGCAGGGCCTACGGGTTGTTGGCCGGGTAAGGCGCAGCCACCACCCGGCAAAATTATCAGAACGGGAACAGAACCGGTATCAATACCACGCACACCACCATCACCAGCACGGTGAAAGGCACGCCCAGCTTCACGAAATCACTGAACCTATAATTCCCGGGCCCCAGCACCAGCGTATTCACCGGTGAAGAAACTGGCGTCATAAACGCCGCGGAGGCCGCCATTGCGACCATCATCGCAAAGGGATACGGCGACACGCCCATGGATTTGGCCATCGCCAGCGCAATCGGCGCCATCAATACCGCCGTCGCGGTGTTGGAGATAAACAGACCGATGGTGGCGCACATGATAAACAGACAGACCAGCATCATGTACGGCCCATACCCGCCCCCAACGTCCATTAAGCCTCTAACGATCAGATCCACCCCGCCGGTTTTTTGCAGCGCCAGGGCGAAGGGCATCATCCCGACAATGAGGATAATGCTCGGCCAGTGAATGGCTTTATAGGCGCTTTCGGCGTCAATGCAGCGGAATTTCCCCATCAACAGGCAGGCGATGATTGCCGCGACCGGATTGGGGATTTCATCGGTCAGCATCAGCGCCACCATCAGCACCAGACAAAAAATCGCGTGGGGCGCCTGGCTGTGCGCCGGGGAGGCGTCGCTCTCCTCGACAGGCATGTTGAGCACCACAAAATCGCGCCCTTTTTGCCCGAGCTGGCTTATCAGCTTCCAGTTACCGACAACCAGGAAGATATCGCCCAGCAGGATCGGCTCATCCACCACCGCCCCTTCCATCGCCACGCCATCGCGCTTCAGCCCCACGACATTCAGGCCATAGCGGGTTCGGAATCCCATTTCCCGCACGGTTTTGCCCAGCAGTTCCGATTCCGGGATCAGCGATACTTCGGCCATGCCGACATCCAGCGCCTGATCGGAGAAATACTCCCCGCGCAGCACCATCGGTTCCAGCAGCTGTTCGCTGCAAAACTCGCGCAGATCCACGTCCGCGGTGGACATATCAATCAGCAGGACGTCCCGCGCGCGGAATTCCGACACCCCGTTAACGTTGACAATCACCCGGCGAAAACGACGCCAGCGCTCCACGCCGATCACGTTTGCGCCATAGCGCTCACGCAGCTTCAGGTCGTCAAGACGCTGTCCCACCATCGGCGAGCCGGGGCGAATAGCCAGACGGCGCGCGCGCCCGGTGAGACGGTACTCTTTAATCAGATCGCGGAAGGTGCGTCGCTTCCACCCTTCTTTATTTTTGTCCTGTTTTTCACCTTTCAGGGCAAACCGGGTCAGCAGCATGTAGACCACGCCCAACACCAGAATGACCAGCCCAAGCGGGGTGACGCTGAAAAAACTGAAGCCCTGAAATCCTTCCCGGATAAGCTCGCTGTTGACGACCAGGTTCGGCGGCGTTGCCACCAGCGTCATCATTCCGCTGATCAAACCGGCAAAACTCAGGGGCATCATCAGGCGCGACGGCGAGATCTGCATCCGCATGGAGACGCTCAGCACCACCGGAATAAAGATGGCGACCACGCCCGTTGAGCTCATAAACGCCCCCAGCCCGGCGACGGTCACCATCAGGTAGATAAGCATTTTGGTTTCGCTGCTGCCCGCCACCTTCACCAGCCACGACCCCATGATGGTTGCCACGCCGGTACGCACCAGCCCATCACCGATAATAAACAGGGCGGCAATCAGGATAACGTTGGGATCGCTAAACCCGGAGAAGGCTTCCGGCAGCGTGAGCGTACCGCTCAGCACAAACGCGACGATGACAAACAAGGCGACGGCGTCCATGCGCACCTTGCCCGTTGCAAAAAGAAGGATGGCGATTAAAAGCAGGCTCAGGACCCAAATCAGTTCACCGTTCACAACATGTCCTTGTCAGTGGGGGATGAGGAATTTTGCCATAAAAAAGCCCCAGCAATGTGGGGCTATATCATGTGATTACATTTTTAGCGAGACGGTTACAACCCCGTCAGAGGCTTTCGATACGGCCAGCGCCGTCAGTGAATCCAGCACAAAGTCTGCCTCCTCCAGACGGGGAGATCCCGCCGGAACGTTAACGGCGATAACGTGGCTTCCGGCGTTCAGCCCGGCCAGTACACCAGCGGCCGCATCTTCCACCACCACGCACTCTGTGGGCGCGAGGCCCAGCAGTTCAGCGCCCAGTAAAAACGCGTCGGGCTCCGGTTTACCGCGCTTTACGCGCTCCGCAGTGATAAACACTTCCGGCTTCGGTAAACCTGCCGCCTTATGACGGGCGTGGGCGACGGGAATGGAGCCTGAGGTGACGATAGCCCACGGGATCTGCGCCTCGTTCAGATGCTCAAGCAATTCGCGCGCGCCCGGTAACGCAGTAATGCCGTCCGTATCCGTGGCTTCAATATGTTCCAGGTATTTGAACTCCGCCTGAATTTAGTCCTCAGAGCGTCCGGCCAGGAAGTGCCGTAGCGAGGTGATGGCCTGTTTGCCATGGATAAAATTCAGCACGTCCTGATGGTCGATGCCATGTCGGTCAGCCCAATGGCACCACGAACGCTCCACAACCGGCAGCGAATCCACCAGCGTACCGTCCAGATCAAACAGAAAACCTCTACACTGCACACGCACCTCCGTCAGGCATTAATGATTTGTTGAATTTCGTTGCTGCTTAAATGGTACTGACGCGGGCAGGCGTGCCACGCGCTTAGCATACGCTGATATTTTTCCCACATTGGGGTCTGCGCGTTGAAGCCGTGGGTGCCCGCGTCAAAGTGGGTATAACGCCCTTCTGTATTCACCATAAAGCGAACATAGCTCAGATAACGCGCTTCCGTTGCGGCATCAAAGCCTAAGAAAGTCACGCGGCGCTCGTCAATGGACTGCTGATCTTTGAGATTCGTCCAGGAGACGTGCAGAGCGTGATACATCTCCATAATGTCGATCACGATGCGACAGGTTTCTTCTTTCAGCTCGCCAAACTCGCGGTCCAGTTCGCGCATTTGCAAACCAAAACCGCGTTCGACGATGGTTTGCAGGCGGCTGTAGCGCGCAGCGTTATCGGGATCAAGCATAGTCATCATCTTGTACTGGTTAGACAAAATCAGACGTTGAGCATGGGTCATTTCCATCTTTCGACTCCTGTAGCGCATTGCACTTTAAAAAAAAGACACGGTAACTGATTGTTACTGTGCCTTCTTTTCGTCGTCGTTTCGATGATCAATCACAAGTCATCGAGGAATGTTTTATCCAGTTGCTTAAAAGCGCGCTTTAACGTGTCCGCCAGCGCCTGGTAGTCCGGCTTGCCTTCAACCGGGGCGAGCGCCTGCCCGGCCTCCTCCAGTTTTCCGCGCACTTCATAAAACCAGTGTAAAATAGATGGGGGAAGTGGCGTGATGGAGCGTTTACCTAACCACCACAGGCCCTGCATCGGCAGGCTTAATGCGAAGAGCGCCGTCGCGACGGCAGGGCCAAGCTGGCCGCCCAACGCAATCTGCCAGCACAGCGTAAAGACAGCGACTGGCGGCATAAAGCGAATCGCATAGCGCGTGGCGCGAATGGTGCGATTCTCAATGAACATCGGCGCAAGGCGCTTTTCCATCGGCCACGTCTTTGCGTAATGCTGTCCCCGACGAAACAGACTAAAGAAATTTACGGACGGGTTCTCTGGTGTCGACATGGCTGTACCTCAACTTCACATATAAAAATTAAAATTTTCGTGCAAAACCACAACAAGCTATGACAACGTTCAAAATATTTTGTCATCTCTACCCCGTATCGGGTATCCTGTGCCAGCCTGATAGGGCCTTAGACGAGAATCATTAACTCGTCAAATTATTGCATATTATACCATTGGCTGAAAATTGTGCAAAATGGCATAAAATCATAATTATTTCTTCCATCATGCCACAATGTTCGTTTGGCATGATGTTAATCATAAATGTCTGAGTCATCATGCGTTACGCTGTTAGACTCACTGACGTTTTTTTAGCCACGTATCAATAATAGGTACTTCCATGTCGAGTAAGTTAGTACTGGTTCTGAACTGCGGTAGCTCCTCACTGAAATTCGCCATCATCGATGCGCTCAACGGTGACGAATACCTCTCTGGTTTGGCCGAATGTTTCCATCTGCCTGAAGCACGTATCAAGTGGAAGATGGACGGCAGCAAACAAGAAGCGGCTTTAGGTGCAGGCGCCGCTCACAGTGAAGCGCTGAACTTTATCGTTAACACTATTCTGGCACAAAAACCAGAACTGTCTGCTCAGCTGACTGCGATTGGTCACCGTATCGTCCATGGCGGCGAAAAATACACCAGCTCCGTCGTCATCGACGAATCTGTGATCCAGGGCATCAAGGACTCTGCGTCCTTCGCACCGCTGCACAACCCTGCTCACCTGATCGGTATCGCTGAAGCGCTGAAATCCTTCCCGAATCTGAAAGACAAAAACGTGGCCGTATTCGACACCGCGTTCCATCAGACCATGCCGGAAGAGTCTTACCTCTATGCCCTGCCGTACAGCCTGTACAAAGAACACGGCGTACGTCGCTACGGCGCGCACGGCACCAGCCACTTCTATGTGACTCAGGAAGCCGCAAAAGTTCTGAACAAGCCGGTTGAAGAACTGAACATCATCACCTGCCACCTGGGCAACGGTGGTTCTGTTTCCGCTATCCGCAACGGTAAATGTGTTGATACCTCCATGGGTCTTACCCCGCTGGAAGGTCTGGTGATGGGTACCCGTTCCGGTGACATCGACCCGGCGATCATCTTCCACCTGCACGACACCCTGGGCATGAGCGTTGACCAGATCAACAAAATGCTGACCAAAGAGTCTGGCCTGCTGGGTCTGACCGAAGTCACCAGCGACTGCCGTTACGTTGAAGACAACTACGCAGAGAAAGAAGACGCTAAACGTGCAATGGACGTTTACTGCCACCGTCTGGCGAAGTACATCGGCTCTTACACTGCGCTGATGGAAGGCCGTCTGGACGCGGTTATCTTCACCGGTGGTATCGGTGAGAACGCGGCAATGGTTCGTGAACTGTCCCTGGGCAAACTGGGCGTTCTGGGCTTCGACGTTGATCACGAGCGTAACCTGGCTGCCCGCTTCGGCAAGTCTGGCTTCATCAACAAAGAAGGCACCCGCCCTGCTCTCGTTATCCCAACTAACGAAGAACTGGTCATTGCGCAAGACGCGCACCGCCTGACTGCCTGATTCCACACCGCCAGCAATGCTGGCGGTGCTGTTTTGTAACCCGCCCAATTGCGGCGGTAACGAAAGAGGATAAACCGTGTCCCGTACTATTATGCTGATCCCTACCGGAACCAGCGTCGGCCTGACCAGCGTCAGCCTTGGCGTTATCCGTGCTATGGAACGCAAAGGCGTTCGTCTGAGCGTCTTTAAGCCAATTGCCCAGCCACGTGCCGGTGGCGATGCGCCAGACCAGACCACCACCATCGTTCGCAAGAACTCCAATCTGCCAGCGGCTGAACCGCTGAAGATGAGCCACGTTGAATCTCTGCTGTCCAGCAACCAGAAAGACGTGCTGATGGAAGATATCATCGCCAACTACCATGCTAACGCGCAAGACGCGGAAGTGGTGCTGGTTGAAGGTCTGGTCCCGACGCGCAAACACCAGTTTGCCCAGTCTCTGAACTTTGAAATCGCGAAAACCCTGAACGCAGAGATCGTTTTCGTGATGTCTCAGGGCACCGACACCCCAGAGCAGCTGAACGAGCGTATCGAACTGACGCGCAGCAGCTTCGGCGGCGCGAAAAACACCAACATCACCGGCGTGATCGTGAACAAGCTGAACGCACCGGTGGATGAGCAGGGCCGTACTCGCCCTGACCTGTCCGAGATCTTCGACGACTCTTCCAAAGCGAAAGTCATCAAAGTTGACCCGGCTAAGCTGCAGGAATCCAGCCCGCTTCCGGTTCTGGGCGCGGTGCCATGGAGCTTCGATCTGATTGCCACTCGTGCAATCGATATGGCGCGTCACCTGAACGCCACTATCGTTAACGAAGGCGACATCAACACCCGCCGCGTGAAGTCCGTGACCTTCTGTGCACGCAGCATTCCGCACATGCTGGAACACTTCCGCGCAGGTTCCCTGCTGGTAACCTCCGCAGATCGTCCTGACGTGCTGGTTGCAGCCTGCCTGGCCGCGATGAACGGCGTGGAAATCGGTGCGATCCTGCTGACCGGTGCCTACGAGATGGACCCACGCGTCAGCAAGCTGTGCGAACGCGCGTTTGCGACCGGCCTGCCGGTCTTCATGGTGAACACCAACACCTGGCAGACCTCCCTGAGCCTGCAGAGCTTCAACCTGGAAGTGCCGGTTGATGACCACGAGCGTATCGAGAAAGTTCAGGAATACGTTGCGGGCTACATCAACGCAGACTGGATCGAATCCCTGACTGCAACCTCCGAGCGCAGCCGCCGCCTGTCTCCTCCAGCATTCCGTTATCAGCTGACCGAGCTGGCGCGTAAAGCGGGCAAACGCGTTGTTCTGCCAGAAGGCGACGAACCACGTACCGTTAAAGCAGCTGCTATCTGTGCAGAGCGCGGCATCGCGACCTGCGTGCTGCTGGGTAACCCGGATGAGATCACCCGCGTTGCGGCGTCTCAGGGCGTTGAGCTGGGCGCTGGCATCGAAATCGTTGACCCTGAAGTGGTTCGCGAGAGCTACGTTGCCCGTCTGGTTGAGCTGCGTAAGAGCAAGGGCATGACCGAAGCCGTTGCACGCGAACAGCTGGAAGACAACGTGGTGCTGGGCACGCTGATGCTGGAGCAGGACGAAGTTGACGGTCTGGTTTCCGGTGCGGTTCACACCACGGCGAACACCATCCGCCCACCGCTGCAGCTGATCAAAACTGCACCGGGCAGCTCTCTGGTTTCTTCCGTGTTCTTCATGCTGCTGCCTGAACAGGTTTACGTTTATGGTGACTGCGCGATCAACCCGGATCCAACCGCAGAGCAGCTGGCAGAAATCGCTATCCAGTCCGCGGACTCCGCGATTGCCTTCGGTATCGAACCGCGCGTAGCGATGCTCTCCTACTCCACCGGTACCTCTGGTGCTGGTAGCGACGTAGAGAAAGTGCGTGAAGCGACCCGTCTGGCGCAGGAAAAACGCCCTGACCTGATGATCGACGGTCCGCTGCAGTACGACGCCGCCGTGATGGCCGACGTTGCGAAATCCAAAGCGCCGAACTCGCCGGTTGCAGGTCGCGCTACCGTGTTCATCTTCCCGGATCTGAACACCGGTAACACCACCTATAAAGCGGTGCAGCGTTCAGCAGACCTGATCTCCATCGGGCCAATGCTGCAGGGCATGCGCAAACCTGTGAACGACCTGTCTCGTGGCGCGCTGGTAGACGATATCGTCTATACCATCGCTCTGACCGCGATCCAGTCTTCGCAGCAGCAGTAATGTTAAAAAGCCCGGTGGCGCTAGCGCTTACCGGGCAACAAAAAGGCGACCACTTAACGGGTCGCCTTTTTTATTTACAGCAGCTCTCGCGCCGCCGATACAATGTCATGTGCCGTCAGGCCATACTCCTTCTGCAGGAAATCTTGCGTCCCCACCTGTCCGTAACGCTCCTTGACGCCCACCCGCCGCATCGGTACCGGGCAGGTTTCCACCAGTACTTCCGCCACCGCCGATCCCAGCCCGTTGTGAATACTGTGGTTTTCACAGGTGACGATGCGCCCGGTTTTCTCGGCGTAGTTTTTCACAAGCATCCGGTCGATGGGCTTCAGGGTAAACATGTCGATGACCGCCGCGCTTACCCCCTCCTGCTCAAGCTGGCGCGCCGCCTCCAGCGCTTCCGCCACCATGATGCCGTTGGCAATCAGGGTAATATCGGTTCCTTCGCGCAGCACGTTACCTTTGCCGATGGTGAAGGTTGAGCCCGGGGCGTACACGCTCGGTGCCTGCTTGCGGATGGTGCGTACCCAGTAAAAGCCTTCGAGGTCGATAAGCTGGCGCAGCACGTCCTTAAACATCACCGCGTCGGTCACCTCCAGCACCACCGAATGCGCCAGACCGCGTACGATGCCCATATCCTCAAACGACATATGTGTTCCGCCGTTATGGCAGGCCGTCACGCCCGCATCCGAGGCAATCACCTTCACGTTGTTGCGCTGATAGTCCAGGGACATAAACAGCTGGTCGAAGCAGCGACGGCTGGCAAACGCGGTGAAGGTATGAACGAACGGTTTACGCCCGGTAAGCGACAGCCCCGCCGCCGTGCCGATGATGTTGGCCTCCATAATGCCGCAGTTAATCACGTGCTGCGGATAATCGCGCGCCACGCCGTCCATCGCCATCGAGCTCATCAGATCCGCTTCCAGGGCGATAATCTCGCTTCCCGCCTCAATCTGCTTTGCCACAAAGCCCGCGTAGACCTTACGCATCTCAACGGCGTCTTTCTCTCCTGCCGGTGCAACCTTAATCATGTGAAGCCTCCAGTTGGCGAATCGTCTCGTTGAGGGCCGCTTTGCTCTCCGTGGTCAACCGCAGGTGGTGCGAGTTGCTGAGCTGTTCCAGGTACGGCACCCCCTGCCCTTTGATGCTGTCGAGGATGACGACTAACGGACGCGCGTCGGCAGCCGGGACCCGCGACGTCACCGCCAGCAGGCCCGGGATGTCGTCGCCCTTCACCGTCGCCACGTCAAAGCCAAAGGCGCGGAATTTCCCCTCCAGGTCGAACGCGCTGATGATCTCGTCCAGCTCGCCGTCGAGCTGCTGTTTGTTCCAGTCCACGAACACCGTCAGGTTGTTCAGGCGATGGTGGGCAATAAACTGGAAGGCTTCCCAGCACTGCCCCTCGTTCAGCTCGCCGTCACCGACGATGCAGAAGACGCGGTTCGGTCGCCCCGCCAGCCTGTGCGAAAGCGCCATACCGCCGGCAATGGAGATCCCCTGCCCCAGCGAACCGGTGGTGGCGTCCACGCCGCGCGTTTTCAGACGGTCCGGGTGGCTTGGCAGGCGCGTGCCGTTCTGGTTCAGGGTGCTCAGCTCTTCCACCGGGAAGTAGCCCTTGATCGCCAGCGTGCTGTAGAGCGCCGGTCCCGCATGGCCTTTCGACAGGACAAAATAGTCTCGCTCCGGCCAGTCCGGATCCGCCGGGTCGATTTTCATCACCGCACCGTACAGCACGGCCAGGGTTTCGACCACCGACATACTGCCGCCATAGTGCCCAAAACCCAGCTGCGTCAGGGATTTCAGCGTCTCAAGACGGATCTGACGCGCGAGTTCGGTTATCTCTTTCTCATTCATGATTTGGCTCCGGTGTTTTCCTGCGCGTTACCGCCCGCAGGTTTGTTTTTCGCGAAGACGTTGTACGCCACCAGCAGCGCGAACAACGCCACAACCAGTCCGGTGATGGCAAGCGGCGACAGGAAGCGCGCCAGGTTGCCGAGGACAATCCCGACCGCGCCGAAGTCGGCGTCCGAGAAGGTGGTGTTGGCAAAGCCAATGGCGCCCAGCACCGGCAGCAGCAGGACCGGCAGGAAGGTGATCAACAGGCCGTTAGCAAAGGCGCCAATCATTGCCCCGCGGCGTCCGCCGGTGGCGTTACCAAACACGCCCGCCGTTGCGCCGGTGAAGAAGTGCGGCACGACGCCCGGGAGGATCAGCACCCAGCTAAACTGACCGCAGATGAACAACCCTACAATCCCGCCGAGGAAGCTGAACAGGAAGCCAATCAGCACCGCGTTTGGCGCATACGGATACACCACCGGGCAGTCCAGCGCAGGACGCGCGTTCGGCACCAGTTTCTCCGAGAAGCCGGTAAAGGCCGGAACGATTTCCGCCAGAATCAGGCGCACGCCCTGCAGAATGATGAACACGCCCGCCGCGAAGGTGATCGCCATGATGATGGCGTAGACCAGGTAATTCTGACCGCCGCTGAAGGTGGCCTCCACGTACTCACGTCCGGCGCTCACCGCCATGATCAGGTAGATAATCATCATGGTCAGGGAGATCGAGATCGAGCTGTCGCGCAGGAAGCTCAGGTTCTTCGGCAGGTTCATCTCTTCGGTTGAGCGGGAGCCTTTGCCGACCTTGCTGCCAATCCAGCCGGACAGCACGTAGCCCAGCGTGCCGAAGTGGCCGAATGCAATCTCATCGTTGCCGGTAATGCGCTTCATGTAGCGCTGGGCAATCGCCGGGAAGAAGGCCATGATCAGGCCGAGGATCAGCGAGCCGGTAAAGACCAGGCCCACGCCCTCAAAGCCCGCTACCGTCAGGATCACGCCAATCATGCACGCCATGTAAAACGTGTGGTGTCCGGTCAGGAAAATGTACTTCAGGCGGGTAAAGCGCGCGACGATAATATTCGCCACCATGCCGAAGGCCATAATCAGCGCGGTCGCTGCACCGTATTTCTCCAGCGCAATTGACACAATCGCTTCATTGTTTGGAATAATGCCCTGAATCGTAAAGGCGTGCTCAAACATACCGCCCAAAGGATTTAATGACCCCACCAGCACCGTAGCGCCGCCGCCCAGCACAATAAAGCCGAGAATGGTTTTAATCGTCCCTTTCACCACGTCCGAAAACGCTTTTTTCTGCGCAACCAGACCAATAAGCGCAATTAAGCCGACCAGCACCGAAGGGACTTTTAAAATATCAACAACGAAATTCAGCGTTTCAAGGATAAACATATCCACCTCGCCTTATCAGGGTTATTGTCTTTCGAACCAGGCGCGCAGCTGCGCTTCAAGTTCGTTGATGTCGATGATGTTGTTAATCACCACCAGCTGGCTTTCCGGCACGCTGGCGCTGGCCGCAATGTCTTTTGCCATCACGAACAGATCGGCCGCGCCCGGCGTGGCCGAGGAGAGATCGGAATGTTCAACCTCAGCCTCAATCTCCAGTTTTTTAAGCACCTTTTTAATATTCATTTCGACCATAAAACTGCTGCCCAGGCCGGAGCCGCAAATAGCCATGATTTTCATTGTTGTCCCCTTATTTTGAGTAGAGCACGCCCCATCACGCTGTCGCGTAATGTTGTGAATAATCGGATTAAAGAATTAAATCAGAAGCGGTCAATAATCGTTTTAATTTCCTCCAGGGTATTCGCCTGATGCAGTTTCTCCATATCCTCGTCGCTGGAAAATAATTCTGCGAGTGCGGATATCATTTCGATATGGCTATGTTTATCCGGTGCCGCGAGCATAATAATCACATCGATAGGGTCAAACTCACCGGCACCAAACGAGACGCCCTGTTTTAGTTTTAATAAAGACAACCCCAGTCCTTTGGCGCCTTCCTCCGGCCGCGCATGCGGCATCGCCAGCCCTGGTGCCAGCACATAATAGGGTCCTAACGCGTGGTGCTGCTGGATGATGGCCGTGACGTATTCAGGCTCAATCACCTGCAAATCCATAAGCGGCTTCGCGCACAGCTCCAGCGCCTGCGGCCAGTTTTCCACGCTATCCTGCAGCGTGATGGTTGTATCATATATCCATTTTTTGAGCACTTTTTACTCCCGCTACACGCTAAAGATGAGCAAACTTTATTCAACACATCGCTGGATGACTGCGATCGCGATCACAAAGATAGCGCTACCAATACTTAACATCCAGAAATGTGATAGCGCTATCAAATTGCAATCACGGCGCTAAATCACAGCAAAAAAAGGGATTTAAGGCGTATACTGCCTGTCACGTCAAGCGAAGGAAATGAAGAACGCGTCTGGTCAGCAGGAAGGTGTATGTCTCTAACCCGAAAACGGCGCAGTACTGGTAAAGTGACACTCGCCGATGTCGCACAGCTTGCCGGTGTGGGCACGATGACCGTGTCCCGTGCACTCCGCACGCCCGAACAGGTTTCCGATAAACTACGAGAAAAAATTGAAGCTGCCGTGCAGGAGCTGGGTTATATGCCGAATCTTGCCGCCAGCGCGCTTGCCTCGGCGTCGTCGTGGACGATAGCCATGGTGGTGCCTAACCTCTCCGAAGCCGGCTGCTCGGAGATGTTCGCCGGGCTACAGCAGGTGCTACAGCCTGCCGGGTATCAGATCATGCTGGCAGAGTCCCAGCATCGTCTTGAGCAGGAGGAGAAGTTGCTGGAGACGCTGCTGGCGTCGAATATTGCCGCCGCTATCCTGCTCAGCGTTGAACATACCGATACCGTTCGCCACTGGCTGAAAAACGCCTCCATTCCGGTGATGGAGATGGGCGCCATGCGCGCCGACCCGATTGATATGAATATCGGGATTGATAACGTAGCGGCCATGTATGAACTCACGGAAATGGTGATTAAGCGCGGCTACCAAAATATTGGCCTGCTGTGCGCCAACCAGGAGCAGTGGATTTTCCAGCAGCATCTGCAGGGCTGGTACAAAGCCATGCTTCGCCACCATATGTCGCCAACCCGGGTCATTAACGCGGCGATGCCGCCAAGCTTCTCGACAGGCGCGGCACAGCTGCCTGAATTCCTGCTGGCGTGGCCGGAGCTGGATGCGCTGGTATGCGTCTCAGATGAGCTGGCCTGCGGGGCGCTGTACGAGTGCCAGCGCAGGCGAATCAAGGTGCCGGACGACCTGGCGGTGGTAGGTTTTGGCGATAGCGACGTGAGCCGCGTCTGTCAGCCGCCGCTGACGACGATGGCGGTGCCGCATCGTAAGATTGGAATTGAAGCCGGGAAAGCGTTGCTGGAGCGTCTGAATGACGGTGACTGGCGCGATCAAAAGCCCATCGCGTCCAGTCTGTGTCTGAGAGAAAGTTGCTGAATATTACTCAGCCTCTTCCTCTTTCTCTGATTTGGTCGATTCGTTTTTGGCGTTGCGGGTCATCCACAGCGCCAGCGCTTTTAACGAATCCGGCGTGAACTCGTCGCAGCGCGCGGTGATCTCTTCCGGCGTCATCCAGCTGACTTCACTCACCTCTTCTTCCTGCAGAGCGAACGGCCCGTGGGAGACGCAGCTAAACAGCCCGCCCCAGACGCGGCAGTTTTCGTCTTCGAAATAGAACTGGCCGTGCTCGGCAAACGGCACGCCGGCGATACCTAACTCTTCTTCTGCTTCTCGACGCGCGGAATCCAGCAGCACTTCATCTGCCTGGACAACACCGCCTGCGGTGGCATCCAGCATACCCGGGAGAAAATCTTTGGTGTCCGTGCGGCGCTGGACCAGAATTTTGCCCATACCGTCATGCACAACGATGTACGTTGCGCGGTGGCGCAGACGCTCCGCACGCATTTGTTCGCGGCTGGCCTGCGCGATCACTTCATTCTCTTCGCTGACAATGTCAACCCACTCTGTACTTGCCAAATGACTCTGCTCCACCATCGGGAAACCTTCTCTTCTAAGCGCTCTTTCGGCGCGTTTGCAGTTGAGGTGTAACTTACGGATTAATCGCTACCTGCGCAATAACTTGCTGATCATTAAGTGCGATAACGCGCAGGGTATTTCCATCCAGCATGCCATAGCTCGCTGGATAACCGCCTTTCGGTATGCTGACCGATCCCGGGTTGAAGTGATAAATCTCACCGCGCTTTTCAGCAACCGGAATATGAGTATGACCGTAAACCAGGACATCGCCAGCCGCGAGCGCCGGGAGATTATCCGGGCTAAAAAGATGCCCGTGCGTCAGGAACAGGCGGCTTTGTTCCAGCAGCACCTGCTGCCATGGCGCGGTAAGGGGAAAATGCAGCAGCATCTGGTCCACTTCGCTGTCGCAGTTGCCGCGAACGGCGATGATTCGTGAGGCGTACGGGTTGAGCTTTTCCGCGACCTGCGCCGGAGCGTAGCCGTCCGGCAGCGCGTTGCGCGGGCCGTGGTTGAGCACATCCCCCAGTATAATCAGCCACTGCGCGCCGCTTTGTGCAAACAGGGAAAGGACACGCTCGGTAGCGGGCAGCGATCCATGGATATCCGACGCAAACATCAGTTTCATCAGTCACTCCTCGGGAAAACAGACTGCCCCCATCATACCTGAAGCGTCCGGGCTTATCAGCCCGCGCGCCTGGCAGATAGTGCCACATAGCGCTGCACGGAGGCACGCTGCCACTGAAACGCGGCATAATCCACCAGCAGCTGCGGCACCTCATCGCCGTTGAGGATCAGGCGGTTTAGCATCAACGCAAGATCGGCGTCGGCAATGCACCACTCGCCGAACAGGTTCGGGTTGCCGTGTGCGAGGAGCGAGGTGGCGGTTTCAATGAGTTTTTGCGCGCTTTCACGACCTTCAGCGCTGAGCGCTGGCTTTTTCACCCCGGCGAACACGACGTCCGTTGAGCGTTCCACGCGAATTGGCACCAGATCGCTTCGCAGCCACGCCTGGATCTGCCGCGCCCGCGCGCGTTTTTGCAGGTCGTGAGGATAGATGCGCTCCCACTCGGGCGGCGCGAACCGATCTTCCAGATATTCATCAATCGCCGACGATTCGCTCAGGGCAAAACCGTCAATCTCCAGCACCGGCACGCGTCGGGTCAGGTCGTAACCCTGCCACTGTGGCTTGAGATGCTCACCGCCGTCGAGATCAACGGTCTTCAGCGTAAAAGTGAGTCCTTTTTCGGCCAGCGCAACGTATACGCTCATAACATAGGGAGAAAAGAAATTCGCATCGGACCACAACGTGATTACGGGCTGGTTCATAACATCCTCATCGGCTGATCGGGTTTTTACTCAACATATAATCTCTTTGCGTCGCTGTCACTTGATGAAAACTCACGATTTACAACAACCACCTATACTCATTTGTCATGGCACCACTATTCGCATGGACAGGAGTTGAGAATGATCGACCTTTATTACGCCCCTACCCCAAACGGCCATAAGATCCCCCTCTTTCTTGAAGAAGCCGAGCTGGATTACAGGATCATTCGCGTGGATATCAGCAAAGGCGAACAGTTCAGCCCTCTCTTTCTGGCTATATCGCCGAATAATAAAATCCCGGCCATTATTGATAACCAGCCGGCGGACGGGGGCAGGCCGCTGAGCCTGTTTGAATCCGGTGAAATTTTGCTCTACCTGGCGGAGAAAACCGGCAAACTGCTGAGCGGCGAACTGCGCGAGCGTCACCATACCCTGCAATGGCTCTTCTGGCAGGCGAGCGGGCTGGGGCCCATGCTGGGGCAAAATCATCATTTTACCGCTTACGCCCCGCAGCCCATTCCCTACGCGATCGAACGCTATCAGGTTGAGACTCAACGGCTGTATGACGTTCTGAACCGTCGGCTGAAGAAAACGCCGTGGCTCGGGGGCGATCATTACAGTATTGCCGATATCGCCTGCTGGCCGTGGGTGAATACGCATGAAAAACACCGAATTGACCTGGCCGCTTACCCGGCGGTGAATAACTGGTTTGAGCGCATTCGGACCCGCCCGGCCACCAAGCGGGCGATGCAAAAAATCCAGCAGATTTAACCCTCTATGAGGCTGGGTGCCCGCGAGCCTCTCATGTATGATGAGCGTGAAATACTGACACGGAGAAGACCTGCAATGTCACAGCCAGACGCTATTATTCGCATAAAAAATTTACGCTTACGTACCTTCATCGGTATCAAAGAGGAAGAGATCGCCAACCGTCAGGATATTGTCATTAACGTGGTAATTCACTATCCCGCAGACAAAGCGCGGGCCAGCGAAGACATCAACGACGCGCTGAACTACCGCACAATAACCAAAAACATCATTCAGTACGTGGAGAATAACCGCTTCTCTCTGCTGGAAAAATTAACTCAGGATGTGCTCGATATCGCACGCGAACATCACTGGGTCACTTATGCTGAAGTTGAGATCGATAAACTTCACGCCCTGCGCTACGCCGATTCCGTCTCCATGACGTTAAGCTGGCGACGCCAGGCGTAACCCTGGAGGTTGTATGAAGATTTTGCTGACCGGCGGCACGGGCCTGATTGGTCGTCATCTCATTGCGCGTCTGCAGGCCTTGCATCACGACATTACCGTGGTCACGCGCAGCCCGGAGAAAGCGCGCCAGGTGCTGGGGGCGGGTATCGATATCTGGAAAAATCTGGCCGAGCAGCAAAATCTGGACGGCTTCGACGCCGTCATTAACCTCGCGGGTGAACCCATCGCCGATAAGCGCTGGACGGAAGAGCAAAAACAGCTGTTATGCAGCAGCCGGTGGAACATTACCGAAAAGCTGGTCGAGATGATCCGCAATAGCCATACCCCGCCTTCGGTGCTGATTTCGGGTTCAGCGGTAGGCTATTACGGCGATCTCGGTGAGGTGGTGGTGACCGAGGAAGAGCCGCCGCATAACGAGTTTACCCACAAGCTTTGCGCCCAGTGGGAGCGTATCGCCTGTGCGGCGCAGAGCGATCGCACCCGCGTCTGCCTGCTGCGGACAGGCGTCGTGCTTGCGCCTAAAGGCGGTATTCTGGCGAAGATGCTTCCCCCTTTCCGGCTCGGACTCGGCGGCCCCATCGGCAATGGTCGTCAGTACCTGGCGTGGATCCATATCGACGATATGGTCAACGGGATTCTCTGGCTGCTGGATAACGATCTGCGCGGGCCGTTTAACATGGTTGCGCCGTATCCGGTACGTAACGAACAGTTTGCCCATGCGCTGGGGCATGCCCTGCACCGCCCGGCGATATTGCGTGTGCCTGCCACGGTGATTCGCCTGATGATGGGTGAAGCGTCTGTGCTGGTATTAGGCGGGCAGCGGGCGCTGCCAAAACGGCTGGAAGCGGCCGGGTTTGCGTTCCGCTGGTATGAATTAGAAGAGGCGCTGGGGGATGTGGTGCGGTGAATATGTTACAGTGACAGGCCATGTTCCGAAGATATGGCGTAACAATGGCAACGATCACCACTCCCCGGCTTCACCTCACTCCTTTCGAACCCACTGACTGGGCTTTCTTCCGCTCGCTGCGTGAAGATCGCAGCATCATGCGCTACATGGCCGCCATCGCGCCGGAAAAAGAGACCCGCCGCGTGTTTGCCGCGCGGCTGATGGCGGAGCATGTCTTCGTGATCCGCTCTCTGGAGGACGATACGCCGCTGGGCGATATTGGCCTGCAAATCAGCCCTGAGAATCGTGAAGAGGCCGATATCGGCTATACGGTTGTGCCTGCCGCGCAGGGAAAAGGGATTGCCAGCGAGGCGCTGCGCGCGGTGTGCGATTACGCGTTTAACAAGACCAGCGTAAAAGCGATTAACGCATATGTGCTGGCGGACAACGGCGGTTCGGTGCGCGTGCTGGAGAAAGCAGGGTTTGTGCGTACGCAGGTGCTGGAAAAGGCGTATGAAATTGACGGCGTGCGCTATGACGACTGGGTGTATCGGCTGGAGTATGCCGGCCGGCATCGGAATTAGTAGGCCCGGTAAGCGAAGCGCCACCGGGCGATTAGGCTTCACTGCGGTCTGATGCCCTCACCCCGACCCTCTCCCACAGGGAGAGGGAGAACACCCAGTCCGTAGGCCCGGTAAGCGAAGCGCCACCGGGCGATTGGGCTGCACTGCGGGCTGATGCCCTCTTTACTTCAGAGATCCTTTGAGGAACTGCTGCAAACGCGGGCTTTGCGGGTTCGCCAGCACTTCGTCCGGGTGCCCCTGCTCTTCAATTTTCCCCTGATGCAGGAAGATGACGTGGTTCGAGACGTTTCGGGCGAAGCCCATCTCGTGCGTCACCACCACCATCGTTTTGCCCTCTTCGGCCAGCTTCTGCATGATGCGCAGCACTTCGCCAACGAGTTCAGGGTCCAGCGCGGAGGTCGGTTCGTCAAACAGCAGCACTTCGGGCTCCATCGCCAGCGCGCGCGCGATAGAGACACGCTGCTGCTGACCGCCGGAGAGATGCACCGGGTATTTCATCTGCTGGCGCTCGTCGATACCCACTTTCGCAAGGTATTTCACCGCGCGCTCGCGGGCTTCCTGCTTGCTCAGGCCCAGCACCTGAATCGGCGCTTCCATCACGTTCTCCAGCACCGTCATGTGGCTCCAGAGGTTGAAGTGCTGGAACACCATCGTCAGGCGCGTACGCAGCAGTCGCAGCTGGTTCTTATCTGCAACCTTCAGCTGGCCGTCTTTATCACGTACCAGATTGATATTCTGCCCGCTCACCACAATCGAGCCTTCACTCGGTTTTTCGAGGAAGTTAATGCAGCGCAGGAAGGTACTTTTCCCCGAGCCGGATGAGCCGATAATACTGATCACGTCGCCCGCATTCGCCTGCAGCGACACCCCTTTCAGCACTTCATGTTCGCCGTAGCGTTTGTGCAAATCAATAACGTTTAATTTGTTCTCAGCCATCATCTTTCTCAGTGCGTCGAAGAAGGTTTTATATGCTGCAACCAGCGTTTTTCAGCCTTACGGAACAGGCTTATCAGAACATAAGAGATAATTAAATAGAGCACCGCCGCAATGCCAAACGCGGTAAACGGCTGATAGGTCGCGGAGTTAATATCGCGCGCAATTTTGAGCAGATCCGGCACCGTCGCGGTAAAGGCGAGCGCGGTGGAGTGCAGCATCAAAATCACTTCGTTACTGTACGCCGGCAACGCGATACGCAGCGCCGACGGCAGAATAATGCAGCGATAAAGTTTCACCGAGGAAAAGCCGTACGCGCGCGCCGCTTCAATCTCACCGTAAGGAACAGAGCGAATTGCCCCGGCGAAAATCTCGGTGGTGTAGGCGCAGGTGTTGAGCGTCAATGCCAGCACCGTACAGTTCAGGCCGCTGCGGAAGAACGCGTTCAGCATCTCAGTGCCTTTTACGATCTCAAACGTATACATCCCCGAATAGAACACCAGCAGCTGCACGTACAGCGGCGTACCGCGAAACACGTAGGTGAACAGCCAGATCGGGAACTGGATAAATTTATTGTTCGACACGCGGCCAATGGCAAGAAACACCGCCAGAATACCGCCCATCACCACGGAGGAGATCAGCAGCCAGAGCGTAATCGCCACGCCGGTAAAGCGGTAGCCATCCGTCCACAGCAGCGATTTCCAGTATTCCTGAATAATCTCAATCACAGGTCAGCCCTCTTCACACCCACGGAGTAGCGACGCTCGAGCAGAAGCAGCACACCATTGGAGACGGTCGTAAAGACCAGATAAATCACGCCGCAGACCACCGCAAAGTAGAACGGCTCCCAGGTGCTCTTGCCCGCCAGCTGAGTCGCTTTCACGACGTCTTCCAGACCGAGCAGCGAGACCAGCGCTGTCGCTTTGAGGATAACCTGCCAGTTGTTGCCGATGCCCGGGAGCGCATAACGCATCATGGCCGGGAACATAATCCGACGAAACGTTTGTGAAGAGGTAAAACCAAATGCGGTTGCCGCCTCAATATGGCCTTTCGGCACGGCCATGTAGGCACCACGGAAGGTTTCGGTGAAGTAGGCACCGTAGATAAAACCGAGGGTAATAATACCGGCCACCATCGGGTCGATATCAATTTGTCCCATGCCCATCGCGTCCGTTACGCTGTTAAGCGCAATCTGCAGACCGTAAAAGATAAGCAGCATCAGCACCAGATCGGGAACGCCGCGAATAAGCGTGGTGTAGCCTTCAAATATGAGCGCCAGCGGTTTGTTAGCCGAAAGCTTCGCCCCTGCGCCCGCCAGACCTATCAGCACCGCCAGCACCACGGAGCTGATAGCCAGTTCAAGGGTGACAAGCGCGCCCTGTAAAATAACGCCAGAAAATCCGTACAGCATACCGCGAGCCCTGTCGTATCGTGAGTGGTGGAACCGTGTCTTTTCCCCTCCCACATCGGGAGGGGCCGCACGTTATTTGACGGGGCGATTAGCCGCCGTAAACATTAAAATCAAAGTACTTTTTCGCCAGCTTGTCGTAGGTGCCGTCAGCGCGCATTTCAGCAAACGCTTTGTTCAGCGCCTCACGCAGTTCGTTGTCTTCTTTGCGCAGGCCCATACCGGTGCCCACACCAAACAACTTCACGTCCTTAATAGACGGGCCGCCAAACTTGTAATCTTTACCCACCGGCGTTTTCAGGAAGCCTTCGCTTGCCGCAACTTCATCCTGGAATGCCGCATCAATTCGGCCTGCCGTCAGGTCAGCGTAGATATTTTCCTGACCCTGATAGGAGACGATTTCAATCCCCTTCGGCGCCCAGTGTTCGTTGCCGTAGGTTTCCTGCGTGGTGCCCTGCAGCACGCCGACGCGTTTGCCTTTCAGCGACTCCAGCGTTGGCTGAATATCAGACGATTTCGCCACCACCAGACGAGAATCGGCCGCGTAGAGTTTGTCGGTGAAGGCAATCTCCTGCTGGCGTTTTTCGGTGATGGAGAGCGAGGACATGATCACGTCGATTTTTTTCGCTTTCAGGGATGGGATCAGCGCATCCAGCGGGTTCTCAACGTAGGTACACTGTGCTTTGATGCGTTTGCACAGCTCATTAGCCAGATCGATGTCAAAACCCACCAGTTCACCCTTTGAATTCTTTGATTCAAACGGCGCATAGGTTGGATCGGTACCAATTCGAATTTTCTGCGGAATGGCTGCGAATGCCGCGGTGGCGCTGGAAAAGGCCAGTACCAGAGATAGTGACAACACGAGTTTTTTCATATTTGTCCTCAACAAACTGTCTTCATACGGGATTTTTACGACGACGGGGTGGTGCTAATGTGCCATCAATCCCCTCTGTCAGGCAAAGACTAATGCCCTTCAGGCGGGAATTTTTGCATTATAAATGCGTAAGTATGCACAAAGCGATCCAATACGGTGCAACAAATGCACCGCATTGGGTCAACCACTCCCGCAACGCACCTTTGCGGTGCGTTAGCGCCAGGTATTATTCACCGTATACGTTGAAGTCGAAGTATTTCTTCGCCAGTTTGTCGTAAGTCCCGTCTTTACGCAGCTCTGCAAAGGCTTTGTCGAAGGCGGCTTTCAGCTCGGTATCATCCTTGCGCAGGCCAATACCGGTGCCGTCACCAAAGTATTTTTTGTCTTTTACCGACGGGCCAGCAAACGCATAGTCTTTACCCGCAGGCTGTTTCAGGAAGCCTTCGCTCGCGGCGACTTCATCCTGGAATGCCGCATCCAGACGGCCTGCGGCCAGGTCAGAGTAGATCAGATCCTGGTTCTGGTAAGCCACCACGTCGACGCCCTTCTCGCGCCAGGTCGCATTGGCATAACCTTCCTGCGTCGAACCCTGAAGCACGCCAACATGCTTGCCTTTCAGCGAGTCGATGGTGGGCTTAATCGGGGAGCCTTTCGGCGCAATCAGGCGAGAATCCGCGGCGTAGAGCTTGTCAGAGAAGGCAATCTCCTGCTGGCGTTTTTCGGTGATGGAGAGAGAAGAGATAATGGCGTCGATTTTCTTGGCTTTCAGCGACGGGATTAACGCGTCAAAGTCGCTGCCCACCCATGTGCATTTCACCGCAATGCGTTTGCACATTTCATTTCCCAGATCGATATCAAACCCCACGAAATCGCCTTTCGCATCCTTGGAAGAGAATGGCGCGTAGGTTGCGTCTGTACCGATACGAACCGTCTGTGGAAGCGCTGCGTAGCTACCTGCCGCCGCACTTAACCCCACGAGCAAAGACAGAGCCAGAACCGTCTTCTTCATACATTTACCCTCAAGTACCGTGATTTTATTATGTATTGTGTTGTGTGTTGTGTTGCAGGCTTCATCTTGCAGGTCTTATGCCACATTGCCGTCTGGTCAAAACTTCGACGTTAAATATGTTAATAAAACGTTGCGATATTGCCTTAATGGTGAAAGATAGCAGGTCTGCCGAACGAACCGGAAAGAGAAAAAGGGAAAAAACGAATTAAATGTCGAGGATATGATCGCCGTTGCATAATTGCCCTGAAACAGGGCAACGTCTCTTTTCATGCACTCTGTTTGTGCACAGAATCAGGCCCCTTGCCAGCGGGTGAAGAGATCTTCGGGCAGGTCGATGTCAAACTGATCCAGCACGCGGTTAACGGTCTGATTAATCACGTCATCCAGCGAGATCGGGCGATGATAAAACGCCGGAACCGGCGGCATGATGATGGCCCCAAGTTCGGCGGCCTGGGTCATTAAACGCAGATGACCGAGATGCAGCGGCGTTTCCCGCACGCAGAGCACAAGAGGACGACGCTCCTTCAGCACCACATCCGCCGCGCGCGTCACCAGGGTGTCGGTATAGCTGTTCACAATGCCGGAGAGCGTTTTAATGGAACAGGGCAGGATAACCATGCCGGCCGTTTTAAACGAGCCTGAGGAGATGCTGGCGGCGATATCACGGGCATCGTGAACCACGTCTGCCAGTGCCTGAACATCGCGCAGGGAGAGATCGGTTTCCAGAGAGAGGGTCTGCCGCGCCGCCTGGCTCATCACCAGATGGGTCTCGACTTCCGCCACGCTACGCAGAACCTGTAACAAACGTACGCCGTAGATCGCGCCGCTGGCGCCGCTGAGCCCAACAATGAGTCGTTTCATGATTTTCGCCCTTACTGATTTCAGGGCAGACTGTGCAGGATTTTGCGGGGAGTTGCAAGTGAGGGCATTCGCCCTCACCTGCCGGAGCATCAACCTTCGTTGTGCATCTCTAAGCTTTCGAGATCGTTCTGCAGCTGGACGGCTTTCGCATCGTCGTTGCGCAGCGAATCAAGATAGTCGAGGTACTGCTGGTCAACGTCTTTGGTCACGTAAATACCGTTGAACACGGAGCATTCAAACTGCTGAATTTCCGGGTTCTCGGCACGCACCGCGTCGATGAGATCGTTCAGATCCTGGAAAATCAGGCCGTCGGCACCGATGATCTGGCGAATTTCATCCACTTCACGGCCGTGAGCGATCAGCTCGTTGGCGGTTGGCATATCGATGCCGTACACGTTCGGGAAGCGAATCTCCGGCGCGGCAGAGGCCAGGTAGACTTTCTTCGCACCCGCTTCGCGCGCCATCTCGATAATCTGCTCAGAGGTGGTGCCGCGAACGATGGAGTCATCCACCAGCAGAACGTTCTTGTCGCGGAATTCCGCGCGGTTGGCGTTCAGCTTGCGGCGCACGGACTTACGGCGCAGGTGCTGGCCCGGCATGATAAAGGTGCGGCCAACGTAGCGGTTCTTCACGAAGCCCTGACGGTATGGCTTATCCAGAATGCGGGCGATCTCCAGCGCGATATCGCAGGAGGTTTCCGGGATAGGAATAACCACGTCGATGTCGAGATCGTCCCACTCGCGGGCAATTTTCTCGCCCAGCTTCGTGCCCATGTTGACGCGCGCGCTGTAGACGGAAATCTTGTCGATGAAGGAATCCGGGCGGGCGAAGTAAACGTATTCAAACAGGCACGGGTTGCTGACCGGATTATCGGCACACTGGCGGGTAAACAGCTGGCCCTTCTCGGTGATATAGACCGCTTCGCCCGGCGCAACGTCACGCAGGAACTCGAAGCCCAGGGTATCCAGCGCCACGCTCTCAGAGGCAACCATGTATTCGGTACGGCCATCGCCGAGGTCGCGCTTACCGAGCACCAGGGGACGAATGCCGTTTGGATCGCGGAAGGCCACCATGCCGTGACCGATAATCATCGCCACGCAGGCGTACGCGCCGCGGATCTGGCGGTTGGTCGCGGCAATGGCAGCAAAGATGTTGTCTGCTTCCAGCGGGTAGTGACGGAAGTTATCCAGCTCGCTGGCGAACACATTGAGCAGGATTTCAGAATCAGAGGTGGTGTTAATGTGGCGACGTTTCTCTTCGAACAGCTTTTTACGCAGCTCATGCGCGTTGGTCAGGTTGCCGTTATGAGCAAGGGTGATGCCATACGGTGAGTTGACGTAGAAAGGCTGTGCCTCAGAGGCGCTGGAACTGCCAGCAGTAGGATAACGAACGTGACCGATCCCCATATTACCTTGCAGACGCTGCATATGGCGGGCTTCAAACACATCGTTTACCAGGCCATTGGCCTTGCGTAAACGGAAGCAGTTGTTTGCATCAATGGTGATGATACCCGCAGCATCCTGCCCACGGTGCTGAAGCACCGTTAACGCGTCATAAATCGACTGGTTTACCGGCATGAAACCGGCGATACCGACAATACCGCACATTCGTCTTTTCCTCGTTAAGCCACATCTCAGGGTTTATGCCCTGGGCAAAAAACTCGACGAGCTTTGCAGATAGTCAAAGAACCATCTGATGATGAAGCTGAACTCTGGAATGAGCTGCGATTTCTGCCAGTCTTCGCTTTTGGAGAACCCGGTGAAGGTATCCAGGAAGAACAGGATCGCGGCCACAATCAGCACGCCTCGTAACGCTCCGAAACAGATCCCGAGCACCCTGTCCGTTCCTGACAGACCGGTTTTCTCGACCAGCTGACCTATCACGTAATTCACGATAGCGCCGACAATCAGCGTTGCGATAAACAGCACCGCGATGGCAATTCCGTTTCGGACCAGTTCATCTTCAAAGCCCGTGAACCAGACAGACAGGTAAGTGTAGTAATGACTGGCAACAAAGAAAGCACAACCCCAGGTTACCAGCGATAACGCTTCACGAACAAAGCCACGGATCAGGCTAACCAGACAGGAAAAACCAATCACCGCAATGATGGCGTAATCAATCCAGACCATATGTGTCCCACGATTTAACGCCCTGTCATCCAGTTCGGGGCGAATTCTAACAGAAAAAGAAAACGTTTGCGTAGGGATTTCCTTCCCGCGCGTAAATAAAAAAGGCGCTGAAAAAATGTTCAACGCCGTTGGCTCATTACGTCTCTTTGGACGTCTGCCATTCCCCCTCACCCCAGCCCTCTCCCTCAAGGGAGAGGGAGCAAACCATCCCCTCGCCCCTCTGGGGAGAGGGTTAGGGTGAGGGGTAGATCTTATCAGTTCGCGCTGTAGCCCATCACCACACCGCTCAGGCCGGAGATCTGCTTCAGCTCACCGAGCGAACCTTTAAGCTTATCTTTGGACGCTTCTGGCCCCACGAGGATACGGGTAATTTTACCCTGCACCGGCGTGGAAGGTGAAGTGTAAACACGATATCCCGCACTGCGCAGTTTGCTCACGACCTCGTTGACCTTATCGGCGTTTTTCAGCGCGCCGAGCTGCACAACGTAAGCTTTTCCGGTCGGCGCCGCGTCTTGTTTTGCCGGCGGCGGGGTTTCTGACGCGGCAGCCAGCTGCTCTGCGGCTTTATCCCGCTGCGGTTTCGACTGCGGCTGCGGCTTCTCAACCGGCTTCGGTTTTTCAACAGGTTTAGGCTGCTCTACCGGCACCGGATCGATATCGCTGCTGCTCGCTGCCGCCAGGCGTGACGGATCGAGCGACGGTGCGGCGGCATCGCCTGCACGCACCTCTTCCGCCGCCCCTTCCGGAGGCTGAGCAGGCAGCGCCTGCGTCGCCGCTGGCAGCATATCAGGCTCATCGCGGTCACCCGGTTTCGGCACCAGCGGAATAGCGGCAAACTCATCCTGATAATGCTTTTTCTGCCCGTCGAGCAGACCCGGGAGAATAATCACCCCGAGCGCGACCAGCACAATGGTTCCTGTTAAACGGTTCTGAAACTTACTCGCCACCGGTTCTCCCCGCGTCCATCACTTCCATGACATGTGCCACCGTGTGGAATGAACCACACACCAGCACGGTATCTTCTGGTTTAGCATCCGCCATCGCGGCATGCCAGGCCTGAGCCACGCTACTATAGATTGCGCCTTTGCCGAGATGTTCCATCAGCTGCTCAGCCGTCGCGCCGCGCGGCCCCTCCAGAGGAGCACAATACCAGCTATCGACCACACTCTCCATGCAGGCCAGCGTCCCGCCGATATCTTTATCATGAAGCATACCGATAACCGCCAGCACGTGCCCGGTTTTTGGTAACGATTTGAGACGTCCCGCGAGATACGCCGCCGCATGCGGGTTATGCGCCACGTCCAGAATCAGGCGCGGTGACTCGCTGACAATCTGGAAACGCCCGGGCAGAATTGCGCTCTGAATACCGTCGCGGATCGCCCGCTCGCTGACCACGAGGCCGCTGGCGCGCAGTGCCGCCAGCGCGGTTGCCGCGTTCGGCTGCGGCACCTGCGGCAGCGGCAGGTTGTCCAGGGCGCCCTGCCCATCGCTGAAGCGCCAGCCGTTATCCTGAACCTCATACTGCCAGTCAACGCCGCGGCGCAGCAGACGCGCGCCCTTCTCGTTTGCCACGTCAGCAATGGTGTACGGCATGTCCGGTTCGCCGACCACGGCGGGTTTATTCGCCCGGAAAATACCTGCCTTCTCGCGGCCAATGCTTTCACGATCCGGTCCCAGCCAGTCGATATGGTCCAGCGCGATGCTGGTGACCACCGCCACGTCCGCATCCACCATATTGGTCGCATCAAGACGTCCGCCGAGGCCGACCTCAAGGATCACGACATCCAGCTGCGCCTGTTTGAACAGCCACAGCGCCGACAGGGTGCCGTATTCAAAATAGGTTAATGAGATCTCACCGCGTGCGGCTTCAATTTCCGCGAACGACGCCGTATGCGCCGATTCCGGCAGCTCGCTGTTCTGCACGCGAACGCGCTCGGTGTAGCGGACCAGGTGTGGAGAGCTGTACACGCCAACTTTGTAACCCGCGGCCATCAGGATAGATTCCAGCGTGCGGCAGGTCGTGCCTTTACCGTTGGTACCCGCGACGGTGAACACGAAAGGTGCCGGTTTGAGCACATCAAGACGCGCGGCGACCTGGCTTACGCGCTCAAGCCCCATATCGATGGTTTTACTGTGCAGGTTTTCCAGATAAGAAAGCCACGCGGCCAGGGGCGACGTGGCTTGGGGAATGCTTTTATTTTCCATAATGCCCGGTTGTCATTAACAGATTAGAAAGCAAAAGGGCAGCGCCAACCGGCCCTGCCCTTTTCAGTTATCAGGCCTCGGGTTCCTGATCCGGTACCACCACGCCTTCGCGCGGCTCATCCGGGTTCGGCGCTGGCAGATTCATCAGCTTCGCCAGGATGCTCGCCAGCTTCAGGCGCATTTCCGGACGGCGGACGATCATATCGATAGCGCCTTTCTCAATGAGGAACTCACTGCGCTGGAAGCCCGGCGGCAGTTTTTCACGAACGGTTTGCTCGATAACGCGAGGACCGGCAAAGCCGATCAGCGCTTTTGGCTCAGCGATGTTCAGATCGCCCAGCATCGCGAAGCTCGCGGAGACGCCGCCCATGGTTGGGTCGGTCAGCACGGAGATGTACGGCAGACCGCGCTCCTGCATCTTCGCCAGCGCAGCAGAGGTTTTCGCCATCTGCATCAGCGACATCAGCGCTTCCTGCATACGCGCACCGCCGGAGGCAGAGAAGCAGATCAGCGGACAGTTGTCTTCCAGCGCCTGCTCAACGGCACGCACGAAGCGCGCACCGACCACGGAGCCCATTGAGCCGCCCATAAAGGAGAACTCAAACGCAGCGGCAACAGCCGGCATCCCATGCAGGGTGCCTTTCATAACGACCAGCGCATCTTTCTCGCCGGTCTCTTTCTGTGCAGAGGCCAGACGATCTTTGTATTTTTTGGAATCGCGGAACTTCAGCACGTCTTTTGGCTCAAGTTCGCTACCCAGCTCTACCAGAGAGCCTTCGTCCAGCAGGCTATGCAGGCGGTTGCGCGCCGACATACGCATATGGTGGTCACACTTCGGACACACCTCAAGGTTGCGCTCCAGCTCTGCGCGGTACAGAACCTGACCGCAGCTATCACACTTCGTCCATACCCCTTCAGGAATGCTCGCTTTGCGCGTTGGGGTAATGTTGCTTTTAATTCGTTCAATCCAGCTCATTGATAACCTTTCTGCCTGAACCTGGTCGTATGCCAGTTTTGCTATAAGAGGCGAATAATGCCATTTTTGCCTCCAACAGACCATGAATGTTGCACATTAAAACATAACAGCCCGAAACTTTGGATAAAAAAGTGGTCGAACCGCCAGCGTGCATTTACTTCGCTTGTTTTGCCGCCGCACGTTTGTGACGAATGATTTCGATAACGCCCGGCAGTACGGAAAGCACAATAATCGCTACAATCAGTAACTTAAGGTTTTCCTGCACCACCGGAAGATCGCCAAACAGATAGCCTGCGTAGGTAAACAGCAGTACCCACAGCAGCGCGCCAACCACGTTGTATGCCGCAAAATGACGATAGGACATATGCCCCATTCCCGCCACAAACGGTGCAAATGTACGCACAATAGGCACAAAACGCGCAAGGATAATGGTTTTTCCACCATGGCGTTCATAAAACGCATGGGTTTTGTCTAAATAGCTGCGGCGGAAAATTTTCGAATCCGGATTGCTGAACAGCCGCTCACCGAATACCCGTCCAATCGTGTAGTTGACTGCATCACCGACAATGGCAGCAATCACCATCAGTATCACCATAAGGTGCACGTTCAGATCGTTAGTGGGCAGCGCCGATAACGCCCCGGCAACGAACA
Organism: Enterobacter sp. QK-SA4; assembly: GCF_056856775.1. Taxonomy (NCBI): domain Bacteria; kingdom Pseudomonadati; phylum Pseudomonadota; class Gammaproteobacteria; order Enterobacterales; family Enterobacteriaceae; genus Enterobacter; species Enterobacter sp. QK-SA4. The sequence goes on along the minus strand of NZ_JBXFXH010000007.1, from coordinate 1,428,460 downwards.
GCAGTGAATCCCCTGGCAGGAATGGGGTAACGACCAGTCCGGTTTCACAAAACAGAATGAGGAACAGAATGGCATAAACCCAGACGCCATACTGCGCGACCAGCTCCGCCAGGTGAACATCAATATGCAGGATGAAATCAATCAAAAAACGAATTACGTCCATATTGTCTAAGCCCTAATTGCACCTTTGTTTAGTCCGCTAAAAATAGCGGGCCCATTGGCGGTTTCGGCAGGTCAAATCGATCCGGATAGTCTACTGAGACCAGATACAATCCTTCCGCTTTCGCCGTGGCTGCCGCAAGCGTTCTGTCCTTCGCTGCCAGCAGGTCTGCAATCCAGCTCTCCGGCTGGTGTCCGGCCCCCACTTCCATCAGGCTGCCCACAATATTCCTAACCATATGATGTACAAAGGCATTGGCTTTGATATCCACCACCACATATGCGCCAAAACGGCTGACGTTTATGTGCATGACGTTGCGCCACGGCGTGCGGGACTGACACTGCACCGCACGAAACGACGTAAAGTCATTTTCACCAATCAGACACTGCGCCGCGCGATGCATACGTTCCGCATCAAGCGGTTCATAAAAATGCGTCACGCCCTGGCTTAACACCGCCGGACGCAGGCGCTGGTTATAGATGACATAACGGTAGCGACGCGCCGTGGCGCTGAAGCGCGCGTGAAAATCATCCGGCACAGCTTTTACCCAACGCACCGCAATGTCACCAGGCAAATTCGCATTTACACCCAGCGTCCAGGCGGCATCCTTACGCACGGCGGTGGTTTCAAAGTGAACCACCTGCCCCGTACCGTGAACACCCGCGTCCGTACGTCCCGCGCACAGGACGTTGATCGGCTCGTTTGCCACCTGAGAGAGCGCTTTTTCCAGCTTCTCCTGGACGCTGCGCACCTCGTTCTGACGCTGCCAGCCATAATATTTACTGCCATCGTACTCAATTCCGAGGGCAATTCTATGGACCGGCTTTTGTTCCACGTCTGACATCAGTACAGGTACTCCTGCACCAGTTTTTCAGCGATTTTGACCGCCATCAGCGCGCCGCCGAAGCGAACGTTATCGGCAACGGACCAGAACTGAACCTGCTCCGGCATGCCGTAGTCGTTACGCACGCAGCCAACGGAAAGATGCGCGCTACCGGTGGCATCGCCAACCTGGGTCGGGAACTCGCTCTCTTCAGAGAGCACGATGTCTTCACCGCGGCCAAACGCGTCGCGCGCCTCTTCTGCCGCCAGCGGACGAAGGGCTTCAAAGCCGACCATCTGCGCGTGGCCATAGAAGACCGGGGACTGCACGACGTTCGCGGAGATCATCAGGCCATCGTCCTGCAGAATTTTACGCACTTCATCGACGATACGACGCTCTTCGCGCACGGAGCCCTCGCGGTCCGGCAGCAGCGGCAGCATGTTGAACGCCAGCTGGCGACCAAAGAAATCATCTTCGTCAATCGGGATACCGTTCAGCAGCTTCGCGCTCTGCCCGGCCAGCGCGTCAACGGCCTTTTTGCCGTTCGCGGACGCGGACAGCAGGCTGGTGACGGTAATGCGCGACAGGCCGCCGTCGTCGATCAGCGGTTTCAGCGCGGTCAGCAGCTGGCTGGTGAGGCTGTTCGGAACCGCAATAACGTTACGGTTGCGGTAGTCAGCCAGCACAAACGGGTTCACGTCCGGCACCACCAGCGGCACATCCGGCTCCATTGAGAACAGGCCGCTCAGGTCGATCACCAGGCAGCCTGCGTTAGTCGCCTCTTCAACGTACGCAGCCGTCGCTTCAGCGCCCGCGGCGAAAAACGCCAGCTGCGCCTGCGTCCAGTCGAACGCGGCCGCGTCCTGGACCATGACGGATTTACCGTTAAAACGCAGATGCTCACCTGCGCTGTCGGTACGGGCCAGCGCATAGATATCGCCCACCGGGAACTGACGCTCAGCAAGGGTTTCGAGCAGGGCTTCGCCCACGGCACCCGTGGCACCTAAAATGGCAATGTTCCAGCCTTCAGACATGGTGGTTTACTCCAGAAATAAAAAAGCGTCCCTGTCGGAGTATCCGACAGGGAGCATTAAGAAGACATTAATGCGCCGGGTGATGAACGGCGTTAAATCCCAGCTTATGCAGCAGCGTCGCCGCCGACGCGTCGTCGCACATTACATACAGGGAAGACCACTCGCGGCGCTCAACGTAGTTCTTGCGCAGCTTATCAAACTCACCCGGGATCCCCGCCACTTTACGCAGCAGCGCATCATCGCGGCGCACATCATACACCAAATGCACCAGCCTTTTCAGCGTTGCCTGATCGAGCGGGCCGTGCAGGGTAATGCGGCCAAATTCAGGCGCGGGGAGTAAGGTATCCAGCGCCACCTGCTGCGGATGGCCGATAAAAGCGCTGTAGGCTTCGAAGACCTGCGTGGTACCGCGTGCTTTGCCTTCCAGGGTATAACCGGCGATATGCGCCGTGCCCACGTCCACCTTGTTAAGCAGCTCAACGTTGAGATCCGGCTCCGGCTCCCAGACGTCCAGCACCACGCTGAGGTGTTGCCCTTCGTTCAGGCATGTCAGCAGCGCGGCGTTATCTACGACCGGACCACGGCAGGCATTTATCAGAATAGTGCCAGTCTTCAGACGACGGATCAGCGCCTCGTCAGCAAGATGCAGCGACTTATACGGCCCCTCTTTAAACAGCGGCGTGTGGAAAGTCAGCACGTCACACTGTTCAACCAGCTCATCCAGCGAGCGGAAATCCCCGTCATCGCCGTTGTCTTTACGCGGCGGATCGCACAGCAGCGTGCGGATCCCTAACGCTTCCAGGCGCTTTTGCAGGCGCCCGCCGACGTTACCCACGCCGACAATCCCCACCGTGCGGTCTTTCAGCGCAAAACCGTCGCGCTCGGCCAGCATCAGCAGGGAGGAGAAAACGTATTCCACAACGGCGATGGCGTTACAGCCCGGCGCTGCGGAAAAACCGATTCCGGCCTGCTTCAGCCATTTATCATCCACATGATCGGTCCCTGCCGTTGCGGTTCCGACAAACTTAATCGCTTTACCGGCGAGCAACGCCTCATTTACTTTAGTCACCGAGCGCACCATCAGCGCGTCTGCGTCATCCAGTTCGTTGACCGGGATCGGGCGACCAGGGACAGCCTTAACGTTACCCAGGCGGCTAAACAGCTCACGGGCGTAAGGCATATTTTCATCAACGAGGATTTTCACGTCTGAGTACCTGTTTGAGAGGAAGAAAACCTGCCAAGTGTGCCATAATCTCGCCGCCAGGCATATATGTATGCCTGGTTTACGCTGAGTTTTGACTTTAAGGATTTTTGACGATGCAGCCCATTTCAGGTACGCCGCCACGCCCTCCGGGTGAAGGCCCTGTCACGCCAAACGTTGCCGGTGAACAACCGCTATCCACGCAACAGCGCACCGTGCTGGAGCGACTGATCACGCGCCTGATTGCGCTGACTTCACAGCAAAACGCGGAAGTCTGGGCCGGGGTAAAGCATGATTTAGGCGTGAGGAACGACGCACCTCTGCAGTCGCGCCATTTCCCTGCGGCCGAGCAAAACCTGAACCAGCGTATTAATACCGCGCAGCAGAACCACACCACGCGCCAGATTGTTGCTCAGCTGACGGAGCTGCTGGGCCAGGGTAATAACCGCCAGGCGGTGAGCGATTTTATTCGCCAGCAGTATGGTCAGACCGCGCTGGGCCAGCTGACGCCCGACCAGCTCAAAACCGTGCTGACCCTGCTGCAGAACAACGAGCTGTCAATCCCGCAGCCTCAGGTGCGCCCGGCAACCGAGCGTCCGCTGCTGCCAGCCGAGCACAACACGCTCAAGCAGATGGTGACGAAGCTGGCTGCGGCCACCGGCGAACCGACGAAGCTTATCTGGCAATCCATGCTGGAGCTGTCCGGCGTGAAGGCGGGTGAGTTAATCCCGGCCAAACAGTTTACTCATCTGGTGACCTGGCTCCAGGCGCGCCAGACGCTCAGCACCCAGAATACCCCTACCCTGCATACCGTCCAGGCGGCACTGAAGCAGCCGCTTGAGCCGCACGAATTTGAAGTCATCCGGGATTACGCCCAGCAAAACTGGCAGGCCACGCCGCAAACGGTTCTGACCACCGCGCAGGTGCAGGATCTGCTCAATCAAATCTTCGTTCGCCGCGCCGAGCGTGAGGGCGGCGTGCCGGAGGTGAGAAACATTCAGCCGCTCTACAGCCCGCTGTTTGCGCCGGTCGTCGAGACGTTCAGAACGCTCTCTGCGCGTCCAGGATTGATGTTTATTGCGCTACTAATTGCGCTGGCGATTTTCTGGCTGGTTGCTTAACACTGCCGGGTGGCGGCTTCGCCTTACCCGGCCTACGGCTAGTGCGGTTGTAGGCCCGGTAAGCGAAGCGCCACCGGGCAAAAACTACGATCTGCGAAACGCCACCAGCGTGACCACGATCCCAACCACCGCAGAAACCGCACCGGCCAGAAAGACGGACGGATAACCAAACGAGGTGGCTAACACCCCGGCCAGCGGTCCGGTTACCCCGTATGAGATATCCTGAAACGCCGCATAGCCGCCCAGCGCCGTACCGCGCACCTGCGGGGCCACGCGCTTCACCACTTCAACGCCCAGCGCCGGGAAGATCAGTGAACAGCCGCAGCCGGTTAGCGCCGCGCCGAGCAGCGCAACGGATGCCACGGGTGCATTCCACAGCAGCAGCAGACCGATAGTCTCAATCACCAGCGACGCCACCGCCACCTTCACGCCGCCGAAGCGATCCGGCATCCAGCCGAAGAAGACACGCATCAGCACAAACGCGCCGCCAAACGCGGTAAGCGTAAAACCGGCCATCGCCCAGCCGCGGCTCATAAAATAGAGCGAGACGAAGGTACCAATCACCGCAAAACCCACGCCCTGCAGCGCCAGGCCAAGACCCGGCTGCCAGATTTGGCCGACCACGCTCCACAGGGAAGGTCGCTCGCCTTTGTGCGCGGGCACCTTACGCACCGAGCCGTTAAACGCCCACGCCAGCAGGGGTAAAGCCATCGTGGTGGCAGCCAGCGCCGCAAACCCAAACTGGCTATTGATCAGCAGTCCAAGCGGTGCGCCTGCGGCCAGCGCGCCATAGATGGCCATACCGTTCCAGGACATCACCTTGCCGGAACGCGCAGGCCCCACCAGCCCCATTCCCCAGGTCAGGGTGCCGGTCAGCAGCTGGCTTTCACCAAAGCCAAGGATTAAACGGCCCAGCACCAGCAGCGCAAACTTATACGCGGCATCTACCGGCAGGAGAGCAGCCAGCAGCCATGCGCCGCCCGCCAGCCCACAGGCAAACATTCCCTGTAACGCCGAGCGTTTTGCACCGTGCTGATCCGCCAGCCGTCCGGCGTAGCCGCGGGTCAATACCGTGGCTAAAAACTGAATGCCAACGGCAATGCCGACCATGGTGTTGCCATAGCCCAGCTCCTGATGAACGAACAGCGGGATCACCGGCAGCGGCAGGCCAACGGTCATATAGGTCAGAAATACCGCGAAAGCGATACGGAACAGCGAGACGTTCGCTGAAGAGGTTGTTTCTGTTTGAGTTACTGCAGTCATGCTTTACTCCGAAATGAAGAGTAAGGCGGGGAAATGCCACGCCCCCTCTACCTGATAATCAGGATTAAGGTGCGTTGGTTGACGTTAAACGCTTACGCATTATCGTGAGGATAATGTTGAGGGGTGAAGTTTGCCTGTGAGATCAGCCGCTTGTCAATGCATAAAAAAGGGAGCCTTATGGCTCCCTTCCGGAATCAAACGTAAAACTTATGCTTTCAGCTTACGCATAACCAGCGTGGCGTTGGTGCCACCAAAGCCGAAGCTGTTTGACATGACGGTGGTCAGCGTCGCGTCCATTGGTTTGGTCACGATGTTCAGGCCAGCAGCCTGCTCGTCCATCTCATCAATGTTGATGCTTGGCGCGATGAAGCCGTTTTCCAGCATCAGCAGAGAGTAGATCGCTTCCTGCACGCCAGCCGCACCCAGCGAGTGGCCGGTCATGGCTTTGGTCGCAGAGATTGCCGGGCTGTTGTCGCCGAAGACTTCACGGATCGCACCCAGCTCTTTCACGTCGCCTACCGGAGTAGAGGTACCGTGGGAGTTCAGGTAGTCGATTGGGGTGTCAACGCCGTGCATCGCCATCTTCATGCAGCGCACCGCGCCTTCGCCGGATGGCGCAACCATGTCGGCGCCGTCAGACGTTGCACCGTAGCCCACGATTTCAGCGTAGATGTGCGCGCCACGTGCCAGGGCATGCTCCAGCTCTTCAACCACAACCATACCGCCGCCGCCCGCGATAACGAAACCGTCACGGTGCGCATCATAGGTACGGGAGGCTTTGTCCGGGGTCTCATTGTACCTGGTGGACAGTGCGCCCATCGCGTCGAATTCACAGGCCATTTCCCAGCCCAGCTCTTCGCCGCCGCCAGCAAATACGATGTCCTGTTTACCCAGCTGGATCTGCTCAACAGCATTACCGATGCAGTGCGCGGAAGTCGCACACGCGGAGCTGATGGAGTAGTTCACACCGTGGATTTTGAATGGGGTCGCCAGGCACGCGGAAACCGCAGAACCCATGGCTTTTGTTACCACGTACGGACCTACTGCTTTCAGACCACGCGGGCTACGCATTGCGTCAGCGCCGAATACCTGCGCTTTTGATGAGCCGCCGGAACCGGCGATCAGACCCACGCGCGGGTTGTTCTGATAAACCTCTTCGCTCAGGCCGGAATCTTTGATCGCTTCCTGCATGGAGAGATAAGCATAAATAGAGGCATCGTTCATGAAACGAACCACTTTGCGGTCAATCAAACCGGTGGTGTCCAGTTTGACGTTACCCCATACGTGGCTACGCATACCTGAATCTTTAAACTCTTCAGAGAAAGTGATCCCGGAGCGTCCTTCACGCAGAGATGCCAGGACTTCCTGCTGGTTATTACCGATGCTGGAAACAATGCCCAGGCCAGTAATCACTGCACGTTTCATTCAATACCTCTGTAAGTCGCACTATAGTAAGTTTCGAGTCGCACAATAGCGTACACTTGTACGCCGAACAAGTCCGATCAGACATTTTCTGCGGAAATTTGCACCGATGGACTCACATCGTTAAGATCGTGCCACTGCCTGTCAGACGAGTAACTTACGTGAAACAAAACGCTATACAACCCGCCAACCTCGAATTCAACGCTGAGGGTACACCTGTTTCCCGAGATTTTGATGACGTCTATTTTTCTAATGATAACGGACTCGAAGAAACTCGCTATGTTTTCCTCGACGGAAACCAGCTCAGCACCCGCTTCCCGGAGCATCCGCGGAGCCTGTTTGTGGTCGCGGAAAGCGGATTCGGCACCGGGCTCAATTTTCTGACCCTCTGGCAGGCGTTTGACCAGTTTCACGCTGCCCACCCTGAGGCTACGCTACAAAGATTACATTTCATCAGTTTCGAAAAATTCCCGCTCACCGCGCACGATCTGCGGCTCGCTCATCAGCGCTGGCCAGAGCTTGCAGCCTGGGCGGAGCAGCTTCAGGCGCAGTGGCCGCCCCACATCGGCGGCTGCCACCGTCTGATTCTGGACGGCGGACGCGTGACGCTGGATTTATGGCTTGGCGACATCAATGACCTGACCGATACGCTCGATGATTCGATGAACCAGACGGTGGACGCCTGGTTCCTTGACGGCTTTGCCCCCGCCAAAAACCCAGACATGTGGAGCCAGCATCTGTTTAGCGCGATGGCGCGGCTGGCGCGCCCGGGCGCAACGCTTGCCACCTTCACCTCGGCAGGCTTTGTCCGCCGCGGACTGCAGGAGGCGGGCTTTACCATGCAGAAAACCAAAGGTTTTGGCCGCAAGCGCGACATGCTGGTCGGCAGAATGGAGCAGACGCTGGATATCCCCGCCAGTGCACCCTGGTTTGCGCGCCGCGCCAGCGCATCACGTGAGGTGGCGATAGTTGGCGGGGGGATCGCCAGCGCCCTGCTGTCTCTCGCGCTTCTCCACCGCGGCTGGCAGGTCACGCTCTACTGTGCTGACGACGCGCCAGCAAGCGGCGCGTCCGGCAACCGCCAGGGGGCGCTCTATCCGCTTTTAAGCGCGCACGACCCGGCCCTGTTCCGTTTTTTCCCGGCGGCATTTACCTTCGCTCGTCGCCTGTACGATGCCCTGCCGGTGGCGTTTGACCATGACTGGTGCGGCGTGACGCAGCTCGGCTGGGATGAAAAGAGCCAGCAAAAAATCACGCAGATGCTGTCGCTGGGTCTGCCTGACGAGATTGCCCGTGCGGTAAGTGCGCAAGAGGTGGCAGAGACCGCTGGCGTGGAAACCGGGTGTGGGGGCATTCAGTATCCGCTCGGCGGCTGGCTGTGCCCGGCTGAACTGACCGCGGCAGCCATTGCCCTGGCGCAGTCGCGCGGGCTGACGGCGCATTATGCTCGCAAGGTTGAATCGTTGAGCCGGACAGAACGCTGGGATCTGCGTTTTGCCGATGGCAAAGAGGCGAGTCATGCCAGCGTTGTGCTGGCAAACGGGCATAACATCAGCCAGTTTATCCAGACAGAGTCATTGCCGGTTTATCCGGTCGGCGGCCAGGTAAGCCATATTCCTTCCGCGCCTGAACTGAGCAAACTGCGTCAGGTGCTGTGCTATGACGGCTATCTGACGCCGCAAAATCCGTCTAACGGCCACCACTGCATCGGGGCCAGCTATCATCGTGGCGAAACGGATATGCGCTACAGCGAAGCGGATCAGGCCCAGAACCGCCAGCGCCTGATTGACTGCTTCCCGGATGCGGCGTGGGCGAAAGAGGTTGACGTCAGCGAGGGTGACGCGCGCTGCGGCGTGCGCTGCGCCACCCGCGATCATCTGCCGATGGCGGGAAATGTGCCGGACTATGATGCGACGCTTGAGGCCTATCAGGATCTTGCTGAACGCAAGGAAACGGCGGCGGCCTCGCCGGTGTATCCGGAGCTGTTTATGCTGGGTGGATTAGGATCTCGCGGGCTCTGTTCCGCACCGCTGCTGGCAGAAGTGTTAGCCGCGCAAATGAGCGGCGAGCCGATTCCGCTGGACAGGATTACGCTTGCGGGGCTGAATCCGAATCGATTGTGGGTACGGAAACTGCTGAAGGGGAAGAAGGTTAAGTAGAGTGCGGTCTGGTGCCCTCACCCCGTCCCTCTCCCACAGGGAGAGGGAGGTGAAACACTTACTTCGCTTTCGCCTGCTGGAACAAAGTGTCCCACATGCCTAACACCAGAGACTGATCGCGCGGCGAGAGCTCTCCGGCCTGAATGGCTTTCTCCAGACTGCGGGCCACTTCGGCGTGAACGGCGTCGGCAGAGTGATCGTCCCCCGCTTCCAGCTCGGCTACCGCGAGCGTCAGGTGACCACGCAGATAACCGCTGGCGAACAGCTCATCATCACTGGCGTGTTCCACCATGTCATCAATTAACGCCAGAATGCGTGATTCAAATTCTGCGATCATCTTCTTTCCTCTGTTAAAGATCTTCCGGCCAAGGGAAGCATTCCGCCGTGATAACCGGCGTGTGGTAATAATTCTGTAAGGCCCCGATCAGGCGTGCCGGACGTTCGGGGATGCCTTTCTCAAGATATTCCATCACCTGCGCGTGAACGCGGCGCTGGAAGACGATACGGTCTGGCTCGAAGTCGCCTTCGAGGTTGTCACAGCTGACGTTGAACGGGAAACCCGCCGCGACGCAGAATAGCCATTCCAGCGCCTGCGGCTTCACTTCCACATCTTCAAACTGGCCCTGAGTGGCGGCATCACGTCCGTCCGGGCAGTACCAGTAACCGAAGTCCACCAGCTCGCGCCGCGCTTTCCCCGCGATGCACCAGTGCGAAATCTCGTGCAAGCCGCTGGCATAAAAGCCGTGGGCAAAGACGATGCGGTTATACGGAACCTCTGCATCAGCAGGAAGATAGATCGGTTCGTCGTCGCCTTTAATCAGACGGGTATTAAAATCGTCAGCAAAACAGCCGTCGAAAATTTCAATCAGCTGTTCGTAGTTATGCGTACTGTTCATTAGTGCATCCCCAACCAGGTGAGGATCTCCTGTCCATGGCTGTCATAAAGAAGTTTGGCGCTCATCACCGCCGAGACGATAACGATCATCGGGCGAATCAGCTTTTGTCCTTTGCTTAACACCAGACGCGAGCCCGCGCGCGCGCCCAGAAACTGCCCTGCCATCATCACAAACCCGGTTGCCCAGATAACCTTGCCGCCAATGATAAACAGCAGCAGGCCGCCGACGTTCGAGGTGGCGTTGAGTACTTTGGCATGGGCGGTGGATTTGGCGAGGTTAAACCCGGCCAGCGTCACGAACGCCAGCGCGTAAAACGAGCCTGCCCCCGGGCCGAAGAAACCGTCGTAAAAACCGACGCAGCCCCCGGCAATCAGGGCAAACGGCAGGCCGTGCAGACGACGCTGGCGGTCTTCCTCGCCGAGCTTTGGCATCAGCAGGAAGTAAAGGCCGATGCAGATGACCAGAACCGGCAGGATCTGGCGCAAAACATCCGACTGCACGTGCTGAACCAGCAGCGCGCCCGACGTGGAGCCGATAAAGGTCATCAGGATATTGAGCTTCTGATCGGCCAGGCTCACCACCTTACGGCGGATAAAATAGAGCGACGCCGAGAGCGACCCGCCGCAGGCCTGAAGCTTATTGGTGGCAAGCGCCTGCGCCGGGCTCATGCCCGCCGCCAGCAGAGCGGGCACGGTTAACAACCCGCCGCCGCCCGCGAGCGCGTCGATAAAACCGGCCAGCATGGCCACAAAGAACAGCACCACCAGCAGCAGCGGTGACACCATAAACAGATCGACGAAATTATCCATTAAAGTACATGCTCATCCAGTAGCGCCTGGCAGGAAGGCGGCAACGGAGGCGGTGTCTTCTTCTCAGGCTTAGAGGTTCCAGGTTTTGCCGGTTCAAACCAGCTTTGCAGTTCCGCACCGCAGCCATCGCCTGGCGGAGGTAGCGGCTGATCTTCACATTCCAGGCTATTCGCCGGGCAGCGCAGACGAACGTGCATGTGCGCACGATGCTGGAACCACGGGCGCACTTTGCGCAGCCAGTCGCGATCGGTTCCGGCATCCAGGCAGAGCTGCTGCTTGATGGCCGGGTTAACGAAAATCCGCGTGACGTCGTTATCTTCTGCCGCCAGCTTGATCATGCTGGAAACATCCCGCGTCCACAGGGACGGCACAACGCGCTTACCGTCGCTCGCCACCAGATCCAGCGCCTGCGGTTTCAGCAGTTGGGCGGAGGTCCAGCGCGCTTTCGGCAGCTGCAGGAAGATATCAACATCCAGTCCGGTCTGGTGACTGGCGTGCCCACCGTTAAAACGACCGCCGGCAGGCATCCCCATGTCGCCAATCAGCATCGTCCCCAGCCCCAGGCTATGCACCTGGTTGCCCAGACGCTGGATGAACAGCACCAGATCCGGGTGGCCGAAGTAACGACGCTGGTCGGTACGCATCACCTGATAGGTATCCGATTGCAGCGGAAGTTCCTGCGCGCCCACGATACAGCCGTTTGAGAAAGCGCCGATCGACTGCGCGCTCCCCGCCACCGGGTGGGTGATTTTTTGCCATGGCGTCGCGGCCAGACTGGCTCCACTGGCCAGCAGCGCCAGCAGAGCAATTGCGGTTTTTTTCATGTTTACCAGCGTGGAATGGTGGTCGTCACATCCGCATTCTGCGCGCGCTGGCGCAGGAAGTGATCCATCAGCACGATCGCAAGCATCGCTTCCGCGATCGGCACCGCGCGGATCCCCACGCACGGATCGTGACGTCCTTTGGTGATCATCTCAACTTCTTCGCCATCGCGGTTAATCGTGTGGCCCGGCACGGTAATGCTGGAGGTTGGCTTCAGCGCGATATTGGCAATTATCTGCTGCCCGCTACTGATACCGCCCAGGATGCCGCCCGCATGGTTGCTCTGGAAGCCTGCCTTCGTGATCTCATCGCGGTTTTGGCTGCCACGAAGCTGAACCACGTCAAAACCGTCGCCAATCTCAACGCCCTTCACCGCGTTGATGCTCATCAGCGCGTGGGCAATGTCGGCGTCGAGACGGTCAAATACCGGCTCGCCCCAGCCGGCCGGGACACCGTCTGCCACCACGGTCACTTTCGCCCCGATGGAGTCGCCCTCTTTTTTCAGGCCACGCATCAGTTCATCCAGCGCCTCAAGCTTGTCGGCATCGGCGCAGAAGAACGGGTTTTGCTCGACCTGATCCCAGTCCTTGATCGCCAGCGGAATGTCGCCCATCTGGGTCAGGCAGCCGCGGATAACGATGCCAAATTTCTGCTGCAGGTATTTCTTAGCAATCGCCCCTGCCGCCACGCGCATCGCGGTTTCACGCGCGGAAGAACGTCCGCCGCCGCGATAGTCGCGGAAGCCATACTTTTGTTCGTAGGTGTAGTCGGCGTGGCCCGGACGGAAGACGTCTTTGATGGCGCCGTAGTCCTGGGAGCGCTGATCGGTGTTTTCGATCAGCAGACCGATGCTGGTCCCGGTGGTGCGACCTTCAAAGACGCCGGAGAGAATTTTGACCTGGTCCGGCTCGCGACGCTGCGTGGTGTAGCGAGAGGTGCCCGGGCGACGACGGTCGAGGTCGTGCTGTAAATCGGCTTCGGTCAGTTCGATGCCTGGCGGTACGCCATCAACGATACAACCCAGCGCCAGCCCGTGTGACTCGCCAAAGGTGGTCACGCGGAATAACTGTCCAATACTGTTTCCTGCCATCACGGCTCCGATGTAGTTGTTTGTGTTTGAGCGTTGTGAAACGGGCCGAAGCCCGCTGGATTAATCTTTATAGATGCTGAAGTGTTCGCGCGCGTCGAGCAGCTGCGCTTTGGTCAGCATAAAGACGCCGTCACCGCCGTTGTCGAACTCAAGCCAGGTGAACGGCACATCCGGGTACTGCTCTATCAGATGTACCATGCTGTTGCCCACTTCACAAATCAGAACGCCGTCGTCGGTCAGGTAATCCGGCGCGCAGGCCAGAATGCGGCGCGTCAGCTTCAGGCCGTCAGAGCCTGACGCCAGACCGAGCTCCGGCTCGTGACGGTATTCGTTCGGCAGATCGGACATGTCTTCCGCATCGACGTACGGCGGGTTGGTCACGATCAGATCGTACTGCAGCGTCGGCAGATCGCGGAACAGGTCAGAGCGAATCGGCGTAACGTGATGAATCAGACCGTGCTCTTCAATGTTGTGCTCGGTCACGGCCAGCGCGTCGGTGGAGATATCGACGGCGTCAACTTCCGCTTCCGGGAAGGCGTAAGCACAGGCGATGGCGATACAGCCGCTACCGGTACACATATCCAGAATATGCTGCGGCTGATGGTTAATCAGACCTTCGAAATGGTTGTTGATCAGCTCGCCAATCGGCGAGCGCGGCACCAGCACGCGTTCATCGACATAGAACTCGTGACCGCAGAACCAGGCTTTGTTGGTCAGGTAGGCGACCGGAATGCGTTCGTTCACGCGGCGGATCACACGCTCAACGATGCGGTGTTTTTCGCTGGAGGTCAGGCGCGCGGTGCGCATGTCTTCAGGAATATCCAGCGGCAGATAGAGAGACGGCAGCACCAGCTGCACGGCCTCATCCCACGGGTTATCGGTACCGTGTCCGTACCAGATATTGGCGGCGCTGAAGCGGCTAACCGACCAGCGCAACATGTCCTGTATGGTATGCAGCTCGTTTACTGCTTCATCGACAAATATTTTATCCACTCTTTCCTCCAGGGCATGCTCGCATAATTTTCGGCGGCTAGTTTGCCATGAAGACGGCGATAAATCAGCAATGACGCGTACCGCTTGAGGTTAAAAAATGCGTTTAGTCGGGTACACTATCGGAAATACGAGATGAGAATGACGAATGAAAAAGAAAACATCGCTCAGCGAGGAGGATCAGGCGCTCTTCCGCCAGCTAATGACCGGGACGCGGAAAATCACGCAGGACACGATTGTCCATCGCCCGCAGCGCAAAAAAATCAGCGAAGTCCCGGTCAAGCGTCTTCTGCAGGAGCAGGCCGATAACAGCCACTACTTTTCAGATGAATTTCAGCCGCTGCTCAACACGCAGGGGGCCGTGAAGTACGTGCGCGAAGACGTCAGCCATTTTGAGCTGAAAAAGTTACGCCGCGGAGATTACTCGCCGGAGCTGTTTCTCGATCTCCACGGCTTAACGCAGATGCAGGCGAAACAGGAGCTGGGCGCGTTGATCGCGGCCTGTCGCCGTGAACATGTTTTTTGCGCCTGCGTGATGCACGGTCACGGTAAACATATTCTGAAGCAACAGACGCCGCTGTGGCTGGCTCAGCACCCACACGTAATGGCTTTTCATCAGGCACCGAAAGAGTACGGCGGAGATGCCGCGTTGCTGGTGTTGATTGAAGTGGAAGAGTGGCAGCCGCCAGAGTTGCCCTGACAGAATGGCGGGAAGCAGATTGCACCCGCCATATCGCACGTCACGTCAGATCGCTTTTGCCATCTTCAGGTTGCACGGACTCATTTGCCAGTTGAATACGCCTTTGCCCGTTTCGTCGAGAGAAACATTGGCAATGGCGGATGTCGTGAACATCGGCGGGGTCTCGCCCGGGCACAGCTCAGATACCAGATAGCCAACCAGTGGCAGGTGGGAAATGACCAGCGCGGAAGCGACACCTTCATTGCACAGCGCCTGAAGATAAGCGCTGACAAGGCCTACATCGCCACACGGGGTGAGTTCAGGCAGAACATCCACACTGGTCGGCAGGTTCATACACTCCCCTACCACCTCCAGCGTCTGTTCTGCACGCAGGAACGGACTCACCAGAACGCGTTCAATGTCCACTTTTTGACCGTTAAGCCAGGTCGCCATCAGACGAGATTCGTCGCAGCCGCAGACGGTCAAAGGACGTACTGAGTCACTGGCGGCATCGAGTGCCGCGTCGCCGTGACGCATGATAAAAACTTGCATATTGCACCGCTTTTGTTAACCAGAAGCACCGGCGTTAACTACCCGCGATAAATGCTGAGAGGTAGAAAACCCGATGGCCGGGCATTGTGCCTGATCCATTCGGTGAATGAAACGCTGTTTTTTACCTCAATGGCGTAAGTATAGTCAATCTCTGTTTACAAAATCGCCAGAACAGGGTCATTCACTTCAGGATTTACCCTTTTTTGACCTCAGCTTACGAGGACAGTTTCCCTTGCAGGCCAAAATGTCTGGCCGCGTTCCGCCATCTGTAATAATTCGTCACACGGTGTAAACCGTGGACCATATTGCGAAGCCAGACGTTGCAGGATAGCAACCACTTCACCCGCGCCGAGCGTATCCATGTAACGGAACGGGCCGCCGAGGAACGGCGGGAAGCCAATGCCAAATACCGCGCCAATGTCACCATCGCGCGCGCTCTTGATTACCTGCTCATCAAAACAGCGCGCCGCTTCATTGAGCATCATCATCACGCAGCGCTCAGCGCACTGAACGGCGGAGAGTTTTCCCTGACCCGTAGTCGAAATGAGTCCATATACCGAAGGGTCGACCTGTTTCCTGCTTTTACGCCCTTTCGCGCCGTAAAGATAGAAACCGCGTTCATTTTTTCTGCCTTTGCGATCGTCCTTCAAAATCGCAGAAACAATGTTTGCAGGTGGGCTAAAACGATCGCCATATGCGGCTTCAAGCACTGGTATAATTTTAGTGCCGGTGTCTATTCCCACCTCATCCAAAAGTTGGATTGGGCCAACGGGGAAACCAAACTTTACCAGCGCCTCGTCGACGTGCTCAATCTTCTCCCCTTCCGTCAGTAACCGCATTGCTTCATTAATGTAGGGAGCCAGAATGCGGTTGACGTAGAAGCCAGCTTTGTCCGCTACCACAATCGGGGTTTTGCCCTGTTTTTTCGCCAGCTTCACCACGGTGGCAACAGTTTGCGGACTGGTAGTCGCGTGCGGAATAACTTCCACCAGCGGCATTTTTTCGACCGGGCTAAAGAAGTGCAGCCCAATCACCTGCTCAGGACGCGCGGCTTTCGCCGCGATATCGCCAATCGGCAATGACGACGTATTGGAGGCAAAAATGGTATGCGGGGCGCAATGTTGCTCAACGTCTGCCACCATCTGCTGCTTAAGCGCCAGATCTTCAAACACGGCTTCAATCACCAGATCGCGGTGCGCAAAACCGCTGTAATCCGTCGTACCGGAGATCATCGCCAGGGTTTTATCACGCTCGCTTGCCTTGATATGGCGGCGCTTGACCTTTTGATCAAGGTTCTGCCAGCTGTACTGCAGCGCGTGGTTGATCCCCTTAGGATTAATGTCTTTGATGCGTACAGGCAATTTGCCTTTGCTGGCGGTAACAAAAGAGATTCCGCCACCCATGAGCCCCCCACCCAGTACGCCAATGGCACGCAGCGGCGCAGGCTGCGCCTCGCTGCCCGGATCTTTTTTCACGTCCGTGCTGGCGAAGAAGATGCTGCGCAGCGCCTGTGACTGCGGCGTCATCGCCAGTTCGCCAAAGGCTTTGGCCTCCGCTGCATAGCCGCTGCTGCTGCCCTGCGACAGCCCGGTTTCGATCACTTCCAGGATCCGCTTTGCCGCCGGGTAATTGCCTTTGGTTTTTTGTTCGGTCTTTTTGCCCACCATGTTGAACAGGAGCGTTCTTCCCAGCGGACCGGCCAGCACGCGCTCGCGTACCGGCAGAGGACGTTTTGCCTGACGCCCTTTCAGCGCAAGCTCAACGGCGGCCTCCAGCAAAATGGACTGCGGCACGACGTCATCGACCAGACCGGCTTTCAACGCCTGACGGGCACGCAGCTGTTTACCGGTTAAGATCATCTCCAGTGCCGTGCTAACGCCCACCAGGCGCGGCAACCGTTGCGTTCCGCCGGAGCCAGGCAGCAGGCCCAGCTGCACTTCCGGCAGGCCCAGAATCGTTTTCGCATCGTCGGTGCAAATCCGGCTGTGACAGGCCAGCGCCAGCTCAAGCCCACCGCCCAGACAGGCGCCGTGGATTGCGGCAATGACCGGGATCGGCAGGCCGCCGATCTCCGCCATCACCTGCTGGCCCTGACGCGCCAGCTCTTCGGCTTCCAGAGCGCTTTGCGCCCGGGCGATCATGTTGATATCCGCGCCGGCGATAAAGTTATCCGGCTTGGCAGAGATAAAGACCAGACCACGAATCGCTTTGTTGTCGCGGATCTGCTTTAGCATCGCGCGCACCTGAACACCAAATTCGGCCTTCAGGGTATTCATCTTTTCATCAGGCACATCAATAGTGATAACGGCCACGTTATCGAGGCGAACCGTCAGATTAAATGCAGATGGCATATCCATTATTCAGCCTCCAGAACCATTGCTGCGCCAAGGCCACCCGCCGCACAGGCGGTAACGAGGCCAAACCCTCCGCCGCGGCGACGGAGTTCATGTAATGTTTGCGTGATCATCCTCGCCCCTGTGGCGGCAAACGGATGACCGTAGGCGATAGAGCCGCCCAGCACGTTGAATTTACTCTGATCCACTTCGCCTGTGGCATGGGCGCGGCCCAGCACGTCGCGCGCGAAACGCTCGCTTGCCAGCAGCTGTACGTTTGCCAGGGTCTGCGCGGCAAACGCTTCGTGCATATCAATCAGGGTTAAATCAGCCAGCGTCAGCCCCGCGCGCTCCAGCGCCAGCGGCGTGGACCACGCCGGACCTAACAGCATGTCCTGCCAGACATCAATGGCGGTGAAGGCATAGCTGCGTAAATAGCCCAGGGGAGTGATGCCCAGCTCCTTCGCGCGGGATTCGGTCATCAGGATCACGGCGGCGGCGCCATCCGTCAGCGGCGTGCTGTTCGCCGCCGTCACCGTGCCGTGTTTGCGGTCAAACGCCGGGCGGAGTTTTGCGTAATCCGCCAGCGTTGAGGTGCCGCGAATATTGTTGTCCTCCGCGAGCGGTTCACGGTAAGGGGGGATATAGGCGGTCATGACCTCGTCGGTCAGCTTGCCTTCCGACCAGGCTTTTGCCGCAAGCTGGTGCGAGCGATGCGCCAGGGCATCCTGCTGCTCGCGGGTAATGCCGTACGTTTTTGCCATCTGCTCGGCGGTATCGCCCATGCGCAGGCCAGTAGAATATTCCGCTACGGCAGGCGGCACGGGCATGAGGTCGCGCAGGCGTAAACGCGAGAAGAGCTTGAGTTTCTGACCCGTCGTGCGGGCTTTATTGACATCCACCAGGATGCGCGCCAGCTTTTTACTCACGCCAATCGGCAGCACCGAAGAGGAGTCCGCTCCACCCGCGATCCCGGCGCGAATAGTGCCCGCCATCAGGCTTTCAGCGACGTTAGCCACGGCCTGGAAGCTGGTCGCGCAGGCGCGACTGACGCTGTAGGCATCGGTATGGACGTTCATCCCGGTACCCAGTACGATTTCACGCGCAATATTGGGGGCTTCAGGCATCTGCACGACCTGACCGAAAACCAGCTGTTCGATGACCTCAGGTGGAATTTCGCTGCGAGCCAGCATCTCCCCCACTACCATTTTGCCCAGGTCAACGGCCGGTATGCCATGAAACGCCGTTGCCTGCCGCGCAAACGGCGTGCGCAATCCACTGACTATGGCAATGCGATCGCCCTGACGGGTAATAAGCGGTAATGCCTGACTCATAACACTCCCCTGTAAAAAATTTTCGCCAACATAAAGTGGTCTGACCTGATAATAGTCTTAACCATTTTTTTACATTCAGCCAATCGGGGAAACGAAAAAGTGCGAGCTAAAACACAGAGAAGAAAAAGAAAATGCCGGCGTGATAAAAGCAAAACGGTAACCCTGAGGTTACCGTTTTTGATGTTTGAGCCCTCTCCCGTGGGAGAGGGTTCCGGCCGCAGAAATTAACGCAGGCCCAGCTGGAAAATCAGCGTTTCCGCTTCGCAGGCGAAAACAAAGTCGATGTCCAGCTTCACGCCGCCTTCCACTTCGGTAAAGGTTGACTTGATTTCACACGGATCGGATTCAACGTCACGCGCACGCTTGCTCAGCGCGGTCAGGGTCTCTTCCGCTTCAGCGCGGGTAGTGAACACGCGGCTGTAAGACGCGGTGCAATCGGAGTTGTCCATGATGGTCCCAACATCCATACAGCAGCAAACCGGGGTTTCATCAGCACTGCATTTACTCATAGCTCAATTTCCTCTGTATTCGCGCAGAGCGCGAGATAAACACGATGCTGATATTTTACGCCCCGGCGCGGGCTCTCTCCAGCCGTTAATGGCGCAAAACCGGTTAAGTGACCAATATCACACTAAAAAATGATCTAAAACAAAAACCACCCTTTTGGGTGAGTCGCGATGGTCACAATTTTGCCAAGCAGATCTCGTTTCACGAAACATGTTTGAAAATATTAATAAACAAACTTGCAACATTCAGGCTGGTCGGACCTATACTCTGGCCACTGGTCTGATTTGTCTGTCATACCTCAGACCCTACACTTCGCGCTCCTGTTACGGTATGTAACAATTATTGAATAAAAATAACTCAATGAGGTTATGGTCATGAGCCAGAAAACCCTGTTCAACAAGACTGCGCTGGCAGTCGCAGTGGCACTCGTCTCCACTTCCGCCTGGTCAGCGGGCTTTCAGTTAAACGAATTTTCTTCCTCTGGCCTTGGCCGCGCGTATTCAGGGGAAGGCGCCATTGCTGATGATGCGGGTAACGCGAGTCGTAACCCCGCGTTGATCATGATGTTCGATCGTCCGACCTTCTCTGCCGGAGCAATTTTTGTCGATCCAGGTGTTGATATCTCGGGCCGTTCTCCGACAGGTGCCGATCTGAAATCGGATAACATTGCCCCAACGGCATGGGTTCCAAACATGCACTTTGTGGCGCCGATTAACGACCAGTTCGGTTGGGGCGCATCCGTGACCTCTAACTACGGTTTAGCAACCGAGTTCAATAACGACTATGCAGCTGGGGCGTTTGGCGGTAAAACCGACCTCGAAACCCTGAACCTGAACCTGAGCGGTGCTTACCGTCTGGATAATCACTGGAGTTTCGGCGTTGGCTTTGACGCTGTGTATGCTAAAGCGAAGATCGAACGTTACGCGGGCGACCTGGGCAAAGTCGTCGCTGGCTCAGGCGCACTTCCACCAGCCCTGGCACAGCGTGTGGCTGGTATCCCAGCAGATACTCAGATCGCTTATCTGAAGGGCGATGAGTGGGGCTTTGGCTGGAACGCCGGTATCCTTTATGAACTCGATAAAAACAACCGTTACGGCTTAACCTACCGTTCCGAAGTAAAAATCGACTTTGATGGAGATTACAAAAGCAGCCTCCCTTCTGCTTATAACCAGATCCTCGGCAACTTCGGTCTTCCGATGGGAACCAATGGACAAACCACTGGCGGCTCTCTGAGCCTGCACTTACCAGAAATGTGGGAATTGTCAGGTTATAACAAAGTGGCGCCACAGTGGGCAGTTCACTATAGCCTGACCTACACCAGCTGGAGCCAGTTCCAGGAGCTGAAGGCGACCAATAGCAACGGCGACACGCTCTTCTATAAAGATGAGAGCTTCCGTGATGCTTACCGCATCGCGCTGGGGACAACCTACTATATGGATGACAACTGGACATTCCGCACCGGTATTGCCTTCGATGATAGTCCGGTACCAGCAGACAAACGCTCTATCTCGATTCCCGATCAGGACCGCTTCTGGCTGAGCGCTGGTGCGACCTATGCATTCAACAAGGATGCTTCTATTGATGCGGGCATATCTTATATGCACGGTCAAAAAGTTAACTTCAAGGAAGGTCCGTATGAGTTCTCTTCCGAAGGTAAAGCCTGGCTGTACGGCATGAACTTCAACTACGCGTTCTAATCGCGCTGGAATCAAAAAAGGTGAGCATTGCTCACCTTTTTTATTTACTCCGAATCGATATCTTTTAGTTCGTTTTCGATCGCTTTCGCGTTTGGATTCTCTTCCGGCTTCAGCTTGCCGCCGTTGGCAATAAAGTCATGATTCTGGAAGTACGCTTCGCGCACCATAATGTACGGATCAGAAGACTGGCGCAGCAGACCATCAGAGTCGAGCAGTTGCGCGCGAGTTTCAATCCCTTCCACCGTCCATTTACCCACCGACAGCGGCCAGGTCAGCCACGACAGGACCGGATACAGCGTATCCACCATATCGCCGCCATCATCACGGAGGGTGAAACTACCGTAGAACGGTAAATGCACGTACGGACCATACCCGACGCCATAGTGTCCCATCGTACTGCCGAAACGGTGCGGCTGTTCACGCTGCAGCTTCTGGTTAGCCATACCTGCAACATCAATAAAGCCACCCATCCCCAGAATGGAGTTCAGGAAGAAGCGAGTAAAGTGGACCATCCCCTGATACGGGTCGCCCTGCAGGAAGTAGTTCACCATGACCGCAGGCTCTTCGAGGTTGCTGGTAAAGTTACTTAACCCGTTACGCGCGGGTTGTGGAACATAATCGCGCCATGCTACTGCCACCGGACGAACCACATACGGGTCCAGTACGTTGTAGTTGAAGCTATACATTGAGCGGTTAAATCCTTCGAGAGGATCGGAGCGTCCCGTTTGCTCCCCGGAGCTGGCGCAGCCCACAAGCATCGTCGCGCCAAGCGCAAGCGCCGACAGCCGAAGTTTCATAAATATCTCCCTGTTCAGTATGGCTATCGTTGATTGCCATCCGTAACGGAGCCGTTGACGCTCCGTCTGTAAACGTGCAAGTGATTGTAACAGCACGTTTACCGATGTCTATGAGCACAATTACGGGCAGTAACCACCGTGACTCTGATCTCAGCATAGCCTGGCTTTTGGAATTCGTTTCGCTGGCAATTTTATAATGTCTTTGAAAGAGATGTATCACCTTTGTTGTCATTGCAGCCAAATTAAGAGCATCCCCACAGGCATCCCGACAAAAGCCGCTACGCTTAACAGAAAGATCAACCTCCGGGAGCAGATATGAAAGATGTAGGCGAAGAAAAAATTGGCGAGAGCACTGAGGAGCTTGAAATTGAAAGCGAGGAGAAGGCGCGCGGCGAGAAGATAGAAATTGATGAAGATCGCCTCCCCTCCCGCGCAATGGCCATCCACGAGCATATACGCCAGGATGGTGAAAAAGAGATGGAGCGCGACGCGATGGCCCTCTTCTGGTCAGCCATCGCTGCCGGGCTATCAATGGGCGCATCTCTTCTTGCGAAAGGGATATTTCATGTGCAGCTGGAAGGCGTGCCCGGTGGATTTTTACTGGAAAACCTCGGCTATACCTTCGGCTTTATTATTGTCATCATGGCCCGCCAGCAGCTGTTTACCGAAAACACGGTGACCGCCGTTCTGCCGGTGATGCAAAACCCCACACTCGGTAATTTCGGTTTATTGATGCGGCTCTGGAGCGTGGTCCTGCTGGGTAATATCATTGGCACGGGCATCGCGGCATGGGCGTTTGAATATATGCCGATCTTTGATGAACCCACCCGGGATGCGTTTGTGAAAATCGGCATGGACGTGATGAAAAACACGCCGGTCGAGATGTTCTCAAACGCCATCATTTCTGGCTGGATTATCGCCACGATGGTCTGGATGTTTCCTTCCGCGGGAAGCGCCAAAATTGTGGTGATCATATTGATGACCTGGCTAATTGCGCTGGCTGACACCACGCATATTGTGGTCGGTACCGTTGAAATCCTCTATCTGGTCTTTAACGGTACGCTTCACTGGAGCGATTTTTTCTGGCCGTTTGCCCTTCCGACGCTGGCGGGAAACATTTGCGGCGGAACGTTTATCTTCGCGCTGTTAAGCCATGCCCAAATTCGTAACGACATGTCGAACAAACGCAAAGCTGAGCTTAAGGCACGGGAAAATGATGATAAATCGACAAAAAAATCGACCTGAATGGTGACTCTTTGAGCAGTCAGGCGGCGATGCGCTTAACGCAAAGTGTAAATAAGGCTATACTCGTGCCGCCTCGTCCCCTTAGTTAAATGGATATAACGAGCCCCTCCTAAGGGCTAGTTGCAGGTTCGATTCCTGCAGGGGACACTTTACCCCCCCGCTTTTTCCAGTACATTCATTTGTCCACCGCCAGAATTCATTGAGCAGAAGAATCCTGTTTTATTTGAGCGTAACGCGTTGCCAGCTGCTTAAGACGCAACTCCAGTTGAGTCTTTTCAGCTTCGGGAAGCGCATCTCCTGCTGGGTGCTGCGACAGGCGCCTGAGTTGTTCTTCAGCCGGTATCGTCTGGTTGAATGACTGTATAGTCGAAAAAACTACGGATTTAAGCTCGCTTACCGTGATGTATTTTCCTTTTTGCTCGTCCAGGCTACTCAGCCGATGACTCAGCTGTTGAAGCGTCATCATTCCCTGATACCAGCTGTTCATTGCGTCGACAGGTAACGCTGCCGCGTTAAATTTTTGCTGCCACTGCATTGTGAGCGGTTTCGCCTCCTCCGGCCATAATGTCTGGAGCTGCTTTAACAGCTGAAGGCTGTAGGAAATATTCCAGTCAGGAGGCAGTTTATCCAGGCGGGCAAGCTGCTGCTGCGTGTCTGTGATAAACGTGGACGGTAAAGTACCTCGCAGTGTTAACGCGTTTTGCTGCACAGGCGTGAGCACTTCGGGTAACGGAGCCAGAGAGGCAAAAGCCTGAGTCGCCAGGGGGTCGGGTCTGGAAAAAGAAACCCATCCCCACGCCACAGCGATACAAACCACCAGCGTGGAACACATCCCGGCAAAAAAGAGCTTCCACTGTCTGACAGACACGGGGGCTGTCGTGCGATCCTCTCCATTCGGCTGATTTTCCTGATGCACAACATATACCCACTTCACCTCTTCGATCGGTTCGGCTTTATCCAGAGGCGATTCGCTATCGGGCTTCATGTTCACATTCAAATCGGACGTCTCATTACTGCTTTCCAGCCGTTCAGCATTTGAACGTATCAACGTTCGTAACGTATCGAGCTGGCTAAGGTGTTTAAGCTCAAGGCGCTGGAGCACCGCGCTCAGGCTGGTAAGTAACGCTTCAGCACGATAAAGCTCACTAAGATGGCTGCTGCTGAATGGATGCATACGCATGCGCTGCTGCAGGCGCTGGCTCAGGCCGCTAAGGATTTCCATACGAGCGTGTTGTGTCTTCGGCCATAAAGTTTCCCACTGGCGGCTAATCAGGGCCTCCAGAATCGCCAGCCCTTCATTCAGGCCAGCTAATCCAGACAGGTGAGTACGGGCAAGGGTGTACCAGGCTGCTGTCTGCAACTCCACACCGTTCTGTTCAAACATTGAGAGACAGAGTCTTTGGACATATTGCCAGTTCACATCAGGGCGAGCAGGATGTGTAAGCTTACTGAGTTCATCGCGGAGGGCGGCATAATCTGGCAGCGTACGCGGGTCGCCGCCGGTTTTTAACGTTATATGTGTGGTCATTCTGCAGGGCCTGCATATCCGTGTCGGTTAATATCGTCAGTTGATGTGTAAAGCAATTTTGCGTGTAGAAACGCAATGACTAATAAAGGAATGAATGTTATTGCTAGGGCAGCAGCGCTAAAATCAGACCGAAAAAAACACCTTCATCAAATAGTTGTCCTGACTGAGGTGATGTATCAGGGGGAGTAAAGATCCAGTCATATACACTCCCCACCCGCATGAACAGGCGTCCTTGAGAAATCGAGCTGTACCCGGAAAAAAAAGTCACCTCGACACAGCCTGCAACTCCCTGTCCATACAGGAATATCGGCATAAACTTAACCGCCCGGTTACCATAACGCAGGACGATACCGGAAATATCAAAAGCCCCACCCTCCACCAGCAGGTCCGGAACATATACCGCCAGTGCCTCTGCATTCAGTCCGGTATCTATCAGCCACGCGTCCATTTGATCCTGAAGCTGAGCCATTCGCTGGCGAAACGCTGCAATATCAGCCTGACTCTTGCTAACTGCGGGAACAGGTGAAGGTTGTCGCGCCTGCAGCTTCTTCAGGAACTGTGATTTTACTGACATGGTGTTATCTGACCTTATATACGGGGTGTTGTGTCGAGATACTGCTGTTGCCTGAGATGCCGCAACAGGACCCGTCCTTCGGGCATAAACTCAGTCCCGTAGCGCACCAGGCCAATCCCTTTAAGTTCAGCGTCAATGGCATAGCGCAGCTCGCCGGGAATGTTCTGATCCAGCAGAACAACGTCTATTTTTTTCAGGCGTGGCTCATATTTGAGCAGAACGGCAGACAATGTGCCCATGAGTTCATGAGCCGCTCCGGGCATGCCCTGCAGGATTTTCGTCATGTCGGGCAGCCCGTAATCAGGCAGATGCGCCAGCGTGCCGGCGCGACAGTTGAGAACGCGCTGCATATTGTCCAGAACCGAAAGGATGACCTGATTTTCTTCACTGACCTGTTTAAGGTCGAGGCCACCGCTGAAATTTCCGGTTAGCATTTCATACAGCGAAGGCGTGTTATGTCCCTGGGGCATCAGTCGTCCTTAAGCGGTTGCAGCGTCAGATGGTTCTCGCCGGCTTCAAGAATGCGCGGTTTATCGGGATCCAGATCGCTGCGCTTGATAACCTGCTTCCAGGTGTCGTTGGTCATGTCCGGATGGCGGAACAGCCCCACTACCGCGACAAACTGCGCCTCTTCTTCCATCGGCATATCAAGGCTCGCATCACCTCCCGGTTTTACCACGATATTACGACTGGCCAGCATGTCGTCTTTCAGAATGCTGGCATCATCCTGAAGCAATTGCTGATAAACCGTCTTATCAAAGGTTTTGCGGTCTTTGAGCTGGTAAACCCTGACCACGACAGGCTCAGACAGCGAGTTATTTTCGCGAGAGTCTGTGTTCAGAGCTTCGCGCGCGGTGAAATCCAGATGCAGGATTTTAATTTTTTTATAGAACACAGAATTAAGCGCCGATTTGGTACCGTCGGTAACGCTCTGCGTCACCCCGCAACCGGTCAGAATAAGCGCCATGAGAGGGATCATCCAGCGCGCGGTTTTAGTTAAATTTGTACGTGACACGTCGGTTTCCTTGTTGTGGTTTCGCGGGCTCCAGCCCGCTGTAATAGCCCAGTTCTGTCGTAAAGATTTCAGGAATGTCATCAGGATGGCTATCATCTTCTGCTCCCAGCACGCCGTTCATTCCCAGCCAGAAAGGGTTCTCACCCAGCGGGGGGACGGCCAGCAGTCGAACAGACGTCGTCAGGGTTATTCTGGCCTTAAACCGCCAGCCCAGATACACCCGCAGCATCACCAGAAAATCCATGAATAACTGGCCATCCGGTTTCCAGCCTTGCGCCTCCTGTTCGTTGTCCGTCGCAAGAGCAATCAGCAGCTGGCTGCCGGCATCCATCGCTTCGTCACCCAGCGGCGTATTGCCATCAAGCAGAAAATCTTCGTCACCGTAAAAACCCAGCGGCCTGTCGATCTCTACAGGCCGGAGACAATACGGACTCACCTGCACCGTCGTCTCGGGGGCCAGCAGGCTCACCAGTGCCTGCACCCCTTCCTGAGTTTTGCCCGGTTGTTGCAGAACTCCCAGCAGGGCCAGAAAGCGCGACACTGGCGTGGCAATGTGATTTGCCGTGCCCGGTATTCCAAGCCCCACCAGACCCAATAACGACTGTGAAATGCTGTCGGTTCCGCCGGGCTCAAACGTGGCGGGATAAGAGTATTTACGCCAGACGCGGTAAAACTGCGTCAGGATGCGATGACTGAAAATATCCAGAAACCCCTGCAGCGCCTCATGTCCTTCCCGGCGCTGGGTGATGTCATCGAGATACGCCGTTGGCAATGGGGAATCGACCCCGTACATCCCCATAAAGGTCGTGCGGATAACCGTCGGCTTGCTGTCATCGTCCTCATCATATTCGACAGCCTTCAGTTCACTGACCGGAAACCCCATTCCAGGGTGCGGTGCAAAGCGTACCGGGTCATCTGCGGGGTGGCTGGTCGATCCCATCAGCGGCCTGCCAGGATTGTTTTTCTCCAGCAGCTGACATAATCGATAGAAGTTAATGCGGTGAAGGTCGGCTTCCAGCCGCGGTGTCAGCCGGGAATGCGGCGGTTGTGCTTCTCTTCCCATTCCAGGCGCTCTCCGGTTGGTTGCAGGATAATAATCAGGCGGTTAAACAGATAGATGTCAGTGTAGAGCGCGAAGAAGCGGCTTAGCATCTCGCCGAACAAACAGATGTCGCCGCGCCCGGCAAAGCCGTGGCTGTCAAGCGTCACTTCAATCTGCACGCCGCGCACCAGGTAACCCTGCTCAAATCGCTCAGTTTCACTGTGCTTCACGTCGATGATGGCTTCCAGACGACGGCGGTTCATCTCGCCGTCGGTCCACTCGTACAGCGCGAGGGTACCGCGCAGCACGTCGGCGTTATCCATCATCGACAGGAATCCGCTGCCGAGGTGACTCAGCACGCGCCAGTGGAAGCGGTCTTGCGCAGGTGGATAACAGGGCAGTGTCGGTGCACACAGGTTGCGCACGACGATGCTGGCCGACGTAGTTTTCATCACCGTATCGAGCACGGTACTTTGCAACGCCCGTCGCGGCAGCTGGCCGTTGGTACCGGTGAGCGTCAACGATAAGCTTTCATCTTCCGGAACGGTGTGATTATCAAACGCTTCGCCACCCAGAATAAGCCAGGTATTGTACAGCCCTGACGAACCTCGCCGCACGCGGGTGTGGTAGTAATATTCCGGGGCTTCATGGCGCATCATTCCGCCTTTGTGACGAAAGCTTGAAAATGGTACGTAGGTATGCTGGCTCGATGACATCACCGAATCCACCGCATATATTTCGGTGTGCCCATCCTGCACGCGCATCGGGCGCAGCATGTATTCGGTCTGCAGAGAGTTAAGCGTCAGCGGGTCAGATTCGAGCGGGAACAGGTTAATCACCGGCACGCAGTTCAGGCGCAGGTGTTTTTCGGTAAAGTTAAAGTCATGCTCCCAGCGTTCTGCCAGCACCACGTCGATTTCAAACCAGGGAAGCTCAGCCGGGAAGTTGACGCTCTCCAGTCCATGCAGGCCAGTGAACATGAATTTTTCGCGAAAGGTGAAGTACTCCAGCAACAGCTGATATCCGCTAAAGCTGCTGTTGCCCTTCGGCCACAGGTCATCGTCATCGCCAAATCCCAGCGCGGCGAAGTACCCGTCGAGCGGTCTTCTGTCCATGTCACCCGGCATCCGTAGCCACAGGCGAGCAACATTCATGGTGAAGGCTTCGTGCATGGCGCAGGCGAGAGGTGCGTCAGCATTGAAGTAGAACGGGATCTGGCTGAGATCGACACGGCTCCAGTCCGCCAGATGGCTGCAGTTAAAGCGCAGGTTGATGACCGAACGCCCGTCAGGGTCAGTAGACAGGCGAGCGTGTTCCAGCGACAGCGGCTGGAGAGTTATCTCTTTAGTTGTGGTGTATCGGCAGCGCGTACCTTTTTCACCAATCGGCCGCGAGTTAATCTCGAAACCTTTGACAATACGCATATGCTCTTTCATTTCTCGCCAGTCAGGGGTGAACTCCACCACCGACATCGACGGTATGGTGCGCAGGTAATGCGGCCACAACAGGCTGACCAGCCCTTCGGTCAGTTCTGGAAGGTCATCATCAAGCTTCTGTCGAAGCCGCCCCATCAGGAAGGCAAAGCCTTCGAACAGGCGCTCCACGTAAGGATCGCGCGCGCCGGCTTTATCGAGGTTGAGCATTGCTGCCTGCTCGGGGTGAGCACGGGCAAACTCTTCACCGGCTTCCAGCAGGTAGCGCATTTCAGCGTCATAATAACGCAGGGTTAAATCGTCCATAAGAACCTGAATATTTGAATTTTAAAGGTAGGCCGGGCGTTTTACCCGCAAAGCACCGCACTGCTTGCCGGATCGAGCGCAATAAGACCGGCCAGAAGCTGGTCCATCTCAGACTGAAGCCGTGATTTATCGGTTTCACTGCGTGTGGCTTTCATGCGCAGCAACCGGAGGCGGCGCAATTTAACTTCAAACAACAGCGCGGGCATCCACTGCGTGAGGGTGATTGACTGAGCTGCACCATCAATTTCACCCAGCAGATGCAGGGCCAGTTCACTTTTGCCCTTCTGCTCCGCCACGCGAGCCATCAGCAGGCGCAGCAACCATTTGTCTTTCATGGAGTCCGTCCCCGGACGTGTCTGCAGCCAATGCAGTGTGGCATCCAGGCCATCCGTATCCGCTTTTTCCAGCGCTTCTGGCTCGAGGGCCAGAATGTCGTTGCCCGTCTCACTGACAGCACTGACCTGCTCATCACGCCAGCCGGACATATCGTCCAACACGCTCTGATTTATCCAGTTTAGCGTGACCTCATCAGCAAACGGCGTTCCGTCATTAAAGGCCAGCGTTTCAAGCCCGGTGAGGCGTCGCAGCAGCCCTTTCAGGTCGGCGATGATAATGTCGGCCAGCACATCCTGCCCCGACTTCACCAGAGCCTGATGGATATACCACTGCAAATCCAGCCAGAGGTGGTTGGCGCCACGCGAGAAGGTGCTGTCCGCATGTTCCAGTATCTCCAGCCAGCTCTGCTGCAGGTACAATCGTTTGAGCATTGCCCGCTGGTCAGCCCGCGGCGGTTCAATGCGCGTTTTCCCCTCAGCATCCGGCGCAGGGATCGCTCTCAGCGTGTCATGACGCAGGCTTTTCATCAGCCGGTGTGCGGGAAGCCATCCATCGGGTTGTTCACGCAAATACCCCGCCAGGGTACGGGCCTGAGTCAACAAATCCTGACCGGACGTGATGCGGCTCAGGGCTGGAGCGTCATGCTCTGTCGTGTGTACAGAGGTCTGTGACTGAGGGGTATTACTGGCGTTCTGTGGAACCAAAGCATCCATGCCACCGGCCTTCATCAGGCGGGACTCCAGCGCGCTGTAAAGCGCATTCAGATCCGGACAGGACGCTTCTGGCTCAGCGTCCAGACTGCTGTGGATGAGCAGCAGCGCACCGGTAGTGCGCATAGCATCGTCGCGTACCACTTCAGGCCATAAGGACAGACTATCAAGCAGACGAGAGCCTGCAAGCCACTCCAGCGCCGGTTTACGGCTTCGCTCCCGCTGCGGATAAAGCTGCGCTCCGTAGCGTTGCACTAATCCCGCCAGCAGTTCAAGCCCTTCGGCAAAGCCAGCTTCTCCGTCCTGATGCAGACGGGCCCAGCAGTAATAGGTCGCAATACGGATATCTTTGGCGGTGGTGGTCAGCAGTTTTTCGGCAAGCGTACAAATCAGCCCGGTATCGATGCCGGAGAGTTTATTGACCTCCTCTCTTATTCGCTGGAAATCATCGTCATATCCCGGCTCGTCCCCAGCAGGACGGGTATCGCTGATAGGGGAAAGCCAGGGATGCCAGCGTTCCGTGCGCGCCTGTGCCTGCTGCCGCAGCTCAGTTTCGTCCGCCTGGCAAGCGGCAACCAGATTCTGAAGAGTGTTCATTATTCGATTCCATCCATGTCACTGATTTCCTTATTGGCCATCAGAGCCTGTGCCGTGGCCGCGCTGTCAACGCTGAAAATCTGGTCCGGCAGCGTGAAGCCGCGCAGTGCCAGTAATGCCAGCGGCCCGCTGCCCAGCTGTGAACGCAACACCCACTGCAGCGTACTTCCATCCGGGGCGGTAAAACTCACCATCCACTGACTGCGGTCAAGCTGCTGCCGTTTGCCCTGATCCAGCCAGCGAATAAAGCCCCAGTTCCCTCGGTAATCCCCGAACAGACGCGCGCCTGCATTGACGGAGGTCCATGTCAGCATCGTTCCTGGTTTATAAGTGTCTCCCGGCCAGCGGAAGCTTTGCCAGTCAGCCATCTGGTTGAAGTAGTTCAGCTTTTGTCCATCAATTGTTAGCTGCGTCTCCACTACCCGCGGCACAGGACGCGCCTGCAGATCAAAGCTGATGCCCTGACTGCCATCGGTAAACAGAATGTCTGACAACTCGCTCAGCTGGTTAATGGCCCGCAGAAAGGCCGGGTTAAAGCTCAGCCCCTGGCTGTTGACCTTATCCGGTACCCACCGGCTGCCTTCTTTGTGAAGCACTCCATTGAGTTCTGTGGTCAGGAATCGATCTATGCGCCCACTGTCTTTACGGATGAACTCTGCCAGCATCGGCAAAGAGGCGTCACTCTTGCTCGCAGCGAACGGGAAGCGCCCGTCAAAGGCGGTGCGCCAGTTCGCCACCACGGAGCGGCTCCATTTGTCATTCAGGCTCGCTGCCGACGGCTGGAGTACGGTCTCCCAGGGCTGGGCCAGCGGCTGCATAAACATCGTGCTACCATAACCACTCCACTCTTCACCAAGGCTTGCCGAAATCAGACTGCCATATTGCTGGGTGTCGGTCAGATCCACACTTTTTCCCTGAAATACGGTCTGCGCCAGAGTTTGCATCATCTCCTGCGGATCTGAGGCGCTGGCCACCTGCTGCAGGCGAAGACGCACGCGGGTGATACGGGTCAGATACGTCTGCAGGCTCAGTGAGTTATCAGCCGACATGACGTTGCTGCCCGTGTTTTTGCCGAGAAGCTGAAGCAGCGGACCGAAAGTTTCATCCAGTGGTCCCTGTGGGCCTGTCGCAGACTGGTCAATTGCGGGTTTGTCTTTTCCACCAACCAGATCTTTAGCCGATTTGATAATGTAGTCCGAAAGGCCTTCGCTTTGCTGGCCGGTCTGCCCCTGCCAGGCTATGGTGTTCATCAGGGCAATCAGTGGAGACTGTCGGATATCACTCATTAGCGTCAACTGATCGGTCACATCGGCAATATTGTTTGCAGAATTCCAGCGCAGACTGTTAAGGAAGTTCAGCCAGCTGCCGGCAAAGTCAGTGAAGTAACGCTCTGTCAGGCGTGCTTTGAGCGCTTCCGGGGAGAGGTCCGCCGATACGGCTTTACGGGAATCGCTCAGCACCCAGTCGATTTCATCCCGGCGTGAATTTGCGGCCTTTTCGATAGCCTGCTGAATGCCACCTTCCCAGGCCTGGCGAGTGAACATGCCCGGCACTACTTCATCGGTGGTGAACAGCCGCCGCGCATCGGTTCCGCTGGTCATGTCTTCCAGAGACACATCGGCAAAGTTACGACGCACGGATTTGAGCATATTCTCGTACAGCGTGCTTTCAGCATTGCGGCGGCCAATCTGCTGTAACAGCACCTGGCGGCTCTGGCTGACCAGCTGTTCATCCGGCGTGATTTTCCACTGTGGCTGCTTGGGCAGTTCAGAGATATAGAAGGACCATAAATCCGGCGACAGGCTTTGCCACAGACTGGTGGAAACACCCATTCGTGTCGGCTGCACGGTTTTCATAGCTTGTGCATAAAACACGCCGTCGACTTTATCCGGACGGGCCATCATCAGCCAGGCTTTAAGCTGGTCATAACCCGGCCTCGCCAGCCGTGCACGCTGGTCGCTGTTGGGTGCAGAGTTGATCAGGGCTGTAAGCTCTTGCATCAGGACAGCATTTGCCGGGTCGCGTATTAACCGATTGTTCGCCACGCCGTACCAGGGCAGCATTGCGTTGAGCAACTGCTGATTATGGTCAAGACCGAAGCGCTGATACCACGGAGCACCGTCACGAACATGATGCTGCAGGCGACTCGCGTCATTGTGCAGGGCATGCAGGGCTGCCAACTGATAATCCGAGACCGAGGGATGCTTCACCAGATTGCGGGCCTGACCTGCCACAGAGGAAATCTGACTGTAGTTCAGGGCAAAAGAGAGCAACATCCCGACTCCCCAAATCCCGATGATGGTCATCAGTGTCCGGGCTAGAGTGCGCTCCAATGCCATGCCGACCCGGCGACCTCGCACGCGGGTACAATCATCAATAATCCTCTGCCAGGTTACCGGCAGCACCAGAGAATGCCGCCGTGATTCAGGGATGTACTTTTCTTCGCCTGCTGCTGTCGTGTCTTCGGTTTCTTCAACAGGCCTGTTCTGCGCCAGGCTGAACATCAGGCCACGCAACAGGATTTGTTGTTGAGTAGCATACAGCCACGGTGTCAGTTGCTGGACCCAGAGGCTGATGCCACCTTCTTTCAGGAATTGACCCAAACGCAGCAGAAAATCATTCTGCCGGTGTTCTGCAACCTGGCTGACGCCCTGAGCCCGCAATCCAGGCAGCATCAACTCAAACTGGCGGCTAATGTCGTCAGGTTTTGCGCGAAGTGGGAAGAAAGCACCCACGGCCTGTTCAGTACGGTGGGTTTGTACCCACTCACTGTCGCACAGTTTCCATAGCCAGACAGGCACAGCGTAACGCAATAATTCACTGATTTTTTCCAGTCCGCGTAAATCGTTGTCACTGATTTGTGGGGTCAGATTAAGCGACTGCGGCATGACGCGCACAATACCGTCCAGCGGGCGTCCGCGGCGCAGTTTGCGCAGCGCGCTGTATTTTTCCTTATCGGGCTCAGCAGTCAGACTGCCGCCGTAAATCAGAACGGTACGGTTACCTTCAAGCCACTGCCTTTCCCGCAGACCGGGTACCAGTTGTTCGATTGCCGCCTCATCGCCGGTGACCAGCAGCAGGCGAACCTTGCGACGCCAAAGGACGCCACAACGAAGCTTAAGATGATGTTTTAAATAAGTATAATCTCTGATGGTTGTGATCGCATCAGGAGTTGTTTTAGTTTCAGCACTTGAGGGTTCCGGTGGTAAATAAATGAGTTGCTTTTTTCTTTGCTCCCATCGCCAGTAAAAAGGAGAGCAAACAGTGCCTAAGAATAAAAAACCAAATCCCCCCCCCCAAACTGACCATATTTGGCGATGTGTTAATCCATATTTAAGCAAGATATCTTGATTAATAAACAGTAAAAACGCTGTTATACCAGCAAGTCCAATAATTAAAACAAGATACCCCCAAAATCCATAACGTGCCGGCTGTAATTCCTTTTCCTGAGTCATAAGTAAGTTTCCGGGTAATCAAACAAAGCAGTCTGGACTGAGGTGATGCCTGAATAATTAATAATTGGTTAGCTTCAGTCTTTTGAGCCGCGTCAACCAACAATGCGAGTGAAACAGGAAATACCATTTCACCAGGGGGGCCAAAAGAAAAATCAATAAAGTTAAAAGGATGTTTCTCTGGAAGTTTCCATTGACATCGATCGGCATACTGCATCAACTTTGAAGTAACTTCAGCATGAATACCTGAAAGCCAGACATGGCGTAAATCACTTTTATCAATTCGATTGTATTCAAAAAGCATTTCTAAATCTTTTTCAAGACTGTCATTTTCCACAGGCATAACACGACCTAATCCGGCAAGTACCGGTACAGCATGTCGTCTGGAAAAATTTGAGGATGATATAAGCTGGGCAGAGACCATTTCGCTGGATTGCCTCGGGATATCTGCCAACCAGCACTGGAAGCTAAGAACTAATATCAAACCATCAAAATCAACGTTGTCGTGGAGTTTTCCAATACACTCAACGGAACAATTTACTTCAGGAAGTAGATCCCATTGTGACAGAATAATCTGACTTACATTCTTTTTGTCCCAACCGGATGGTTGCAACACATAAATAATATGCAAAAATTTCCGATAACCAGGATACTGTTGCTCAAGCTGTTTGTCGATCGTATCAGACAAAACACGAAGGGAGCCCCAGGAATGTGACAACGACCTGACTTTATCCGGATATGCTGGAATATCAGACAGAGGCCCAAGAAAAGTCGCGGCCCCTTTTTCCTCAGGAGTAAGGATCACATTTCCAAGTACTGACAACTGCTGTCTGCTCCAGCGCTGCCATAAAGCCTTAGTTCTTTTAGTTTCTTCTTCCCAGGCAGAATGAGCGATCCTTGACTGCTCATAACGGTTTAGCGCTGCGCCAAAAAGACATAACCATATGAAAAACGCCGGAAGCAGCAGGAGAAATGCTACTTTCTTATATGCCTCCATTCCCCACAAAGAAAAACCAAAAACAGCACAAACGATTAACAGAGAAATAAGAACAATACCCCATCGCTTGTATGACAAACTGGCAATTGTACTTTTTTCGGGTACTTTGGGGATAGGCCACATAATATTAAGACTCAATAGTATTTTCGATGTGAGAACTAATAACCCGGCATCCACAGGCACAAATGCAGTTATTAACAACAACATTCACCCCATTTTCTGACGCTCCGGGAGCACCTTCTTTTATCGGATTAACTCCGTGTTCTGGACATGAAACCAAATCACCAACCAGGGCAACCTGAATACCATTGATAAACATTGTCGACGACGCGGTAATAACCTTTCCACCATGGGTGGTATCATCACCCAGGCAAACAACTCCAGGCATATCTTCCTCTTTTTAAAAATTAATTTACGACAATATAATGGTTTGCGACAAAGACAGCGCCCCACTTAATTATTATCGATAAAGTTTTAATTTTCGCTGTATGAAAATATATACTCAAAACGCGCCGGGGCGCACGCGTACGCTACGGCTGATCGTATCCCAGAAGGCGATAATTTCCTCCTTGCTGTAGGAGGTTGGCGGCATGGAATCATTTTCCAGGGTCAGAATAAAATTGGGAGTCTTGTAGCTGGCTGTCATTTCATTGATGAACATATCAAAGCCGTAACGCGGCTCGTCCTGAGATGCCTGTAAACCCGTTGCCAGAAACTCCTGGGCCTGCAGTCCGTTAACACTAAAGGCCCCTTTTCTTTCCACATGGCCACGGTACAAGTTACTCTCTATCTCACCAGCTCTCTCCAGCACCGTGTCTTTTTCTCGGGTGAAGTTATCGGTAGAAAGAATAACTCTGATATGTTCCAGTGTGT
This sequence comes from Enterobacter sp. QK-SA4, assembly GCF_056856775.1. Taxonomy (NCBI): domain Bacteria; kingdom Pseudomonadati; phylum Pseudomonadota; class Gammaproteobacteria; order Enterobacterales; family Enterobacteriaceae; genus Enterobacter; species Enterobacter sp. QK-SA4. The sequence continues at coordinate 1,392,663 of NZ_JBXFXH010000007.1, read as the reverse complement.
TACTTTCAAGCCCAACGGAGATATCTTCCCGTTCCCTTGCCGTCGGGTCGGTGGCAATAAACGCATGGGTGATACAGGAACCTGGTTTCGTCGGAATGACGTCATTATCCCTGCCACTAATTCTCGCCATCAGCGACTGCATCTGGCTGACGTCACTTGTGACATAGTTTCTGGCGGGTCGCCCTCTTCGTTGCTCATTATATACAGGGCTAGAATCATTAATGGTCTGTTTCTGAAATTTAATAACTACGCCGTTAGTATATAAATAGCCTTCCAGTATGCGCATTGCGTCCGCAACACTTTCGTTTTCATTCCGTTCAAAAATAACACCATCCATACCAGTGGGTAACGGCCAGACTTTTTTTAAAAACGGCATATCCTGGGCGTCTATGGTTTTACTTTTTTGTAACGCCTTTTCACGTAATGCGATTAACTGCACAAAACCCGGGTGGTACATTTTCTTTGTCGCCAGGTAGGTTTTATACATATCCTCAGGCCGGGAAATCACCGCTGCCCAGATATTGTTATCCAGAGGTGCAGCGTCATTATAAGCCGTAAAGGAGGATGGCAGGTCGAGCATATAGCGCCCGACGCAGTAAGGTTTCATTTCAGCGTTTATTTTGTTCATGGTTACCTGCTGTGATGACGTCAGTGTTTGTGGCGATGGGTTATAAGGGCGAAAATACTGATATACCCCGAATCCCAGTGCGAACAAAACAACAAAAATAATGACTTTCCGTTTTATTTTATCCATTTTGGAGCCTCCATGTCATTTATCCGTGATCCTTTCCGGCTGGTCAAAACGCGCCGGGGCGCACACATACACTACGGCTGATCGTGTCCCAGAAGGCGATAATTTCCTCCTTGCTGTAGGAGGTTGGCGGCATGGAATCATTCTCCAGGGTCAGAATAAAATTGGGAGTCTTGTAGCTGGCTGTCATTTCATTGATGAACATATCAAAGCCGTAACGCGGCTCGTCCTGAGATGCCTGTGAACCCGTTGCCAGAAACTCCTGGGCCTGCAGCCCGTTAACACTAAAGGCCCCTTTTCTTTCCACATGGCCACGGTACAAGTTACTCTCTATCTCACCTGCTCTCTCCAGCACCGTGTCTTTTTCTCGGGTGAAGTTATCGGTAGAAAGAATAATTCTGATATGTTCCAGTGTCTTACTTTCAAGCCCAACGGAGATATCTTCCCGTTCCCTTGCCGTCGGGTCGGTGGCAATAAACGCATGGGTGATACAGGAGCCTGGCTTCGTCGGAATAACGTCATTATCCCTGCCACTAATTCTCGCCATCAGCGACTGCATCTGGCTGACGTCACTTGCGACATAATTTTGAATTGGATCGCCATTTCGTTGTCTTTCATAACGTGAAGCTGAATCATTGACCGTTTGCTTCTGAAACTTGATAACCACACCATTGGTATAAATATATCCTTCCAGAATGCGCATTGCGTCCGCGGCACCTCCGTTTTCATTCCGTTCAAAAATAACACCATCCATACCAGTGGGTAACGGCCAGACTTTTTTTTAAAAACGGCATATCCTGGGCGTCTATGGTTTTACTTTTTTGTAACGCCTTTTCACGTAATGCGATTAACTGCACAAAACCCGGGTGGTACATTTTCTTCGTCGCCAGGTAGGTTTTATACATATCCTCAGGCCGGGAAATCACCGCTGCCCAGATATTGTTATCCAGAGGTGCAGCGTCATTATAAGCCGTAAAGGAGGATGGCAGGTCGAGCATATAGCGCCCGACGCAGTAAGGTTTCATTTCAGCGTTTATTTTGTTCATGGTTACCTGCTGTGATGACGTCAGTGTCTGCGGTAATGGATTGTAAGGGCGAAAATACTGATACAACCCATATCCCGCTACGATGAAGGCGACCAGGATCATTGCTTTTTGTTTTATCTTATTCATGGTAAGCAAGCCCTGTATTTTTCACCTGCTGTGCAATTCTTATAATTGAGCGAAGAGTAAACCAGCGCGCATCCATGGTGTTGTCAGGTTTGTACGCCCCTTCGTGGTCAACGCCCACACCGAGCTGGGCCTTTAACTTCGGAGAATTAATCACTGCCGCTCTGACCGGTACAGTGCCGTCACCGTCGTCCACAGGAGGTAATAATTCATATTTGCGGCTAACATACCCCTGGTCCGGTGTTTCCAGCGTTGCATAGCGAATGGTCTGGTTAAATTTGTCCGCCGTGTAGAATATTTCCCCCTGTTCGCTGACCTGCGAGCGGTAAGCTTCTGGGGTATGTTTTCCACTTGTGTCCTTCCAGTGCAGTTCGGCATAAGAAGGGTATTTCTTCCCGTCATTTCCATAAAAGGCATAGGTATATTCATGGTAATGCCCATTAAGCCCTTCTATAAATTTTTTGACTTTACCATCAATAATATCTACATAAGATTGCCAATCTTTTTCCAACTGGAGCTTATCCATCTTTTTGTTATCCGGATTAATAAAGCGCTCCTCACATAACCCCCACCACGCCGATCGCTCAGTGTATATATCTTTGTAGGGGTCTGTCTGAGGCAAAGGCTGTTGAAGACCCTCGACGTGAAACCAGCCCATACCGTATCCTTTGCCAGGCAGGAGCTGTAAAGGACCCGGCGATTGCGCCAGTACAGGGGTCATTTCAGCGCCACTGCTGCCAATCACTAAACCAACCGGCACTGCCTCTCCCGCTTTCATACGCTTATAGGCCATCGGGGCACCACGATCCGGCATCACCCCGTGTACAATACCCAGAATATTTTTCTTCCCGTAATCACCTTCCAGCAGTTCTGAATAGTAACGAGCAACCAGCCCTCCCATTGAGTGAGTCACCAGAATAACCTTTTCGCATTTGCGTCCGCTGGCTTTGTAATCGTTAATGATCTTATCAATGCGCCCGGCAAGTGCTTGGGCAGAATCCACGTTCGACTGCAGCCAGTTATAGCCCACCGCATGGACCGGAAAGAGGTACTGATAGCTCAGCGCCACTTCGTCAGAGGTCAGGTTACTCTCGCCAATTTCGGCCCCCAATTGTTTATCCATCAGCCTCTCACGCAGAGTCTGGCTGCCATTTTTGCTGGTCTTGTTTTTTAACATTGTCTGGTTATCGTTCAGCGCTTCCTGAAGCCAGGGAAGGAAAGTGCCGTAGCTCATTGCCCCCACCTCCCCCCAGCCTCTCTCCCGACGCGATGAAAATAACAGGAGTTCTTCCGGGCTTTCAGTCTCGAGTTTCCCGCTGGCATCGACAACGGTTTTGGTAGGATCCAGTAATTTTTTTCTTTCTCTGCGCCCCGCACTAACCAGGATTTCTTACTCCATGTTCCATCTACCTTCCAGATAGACTTGCCATCAGGACTCATCAAATTACTCCCCATCCCCCCCGGTAAAAACACAACCGGGATGACTCTATCCGGCATCTTATAAAGTTTGAGCCATTGCTCCTTGTCTTTCGGCGTGGCAATGACCTTATAGAGTGGATGACCAAACTTGTCGTACCCCAGCAGGACACTATTGCTATCAGTGGCTTCAATCATCGGTTAGTCCTCATCCTTCAGGTTTATTTGCATCAATGCAGGGGCCATCAGGCTTTGCTTTTCCCCACGGCCGGATGCAGCGGTCATTAACTCCTGTACGGTCCCATAGCTGTGCATCAGGCTGATTTTCTGACCCGCTACAGGTGTCTCAGAATAGGGCCACAGCACTTCAGGCCCCATTTCAAATTCGCTGCTCTCCCACTTCTGGACCGCCTGACTAAAACTCTGCCCACCAAACTTCTGCCACACCGCCCCCCGCTCGATGATTTTGTCCGGCGCCGCACACTCCACCGTTCCGTCCGCTATCCGGATATATCCTCCGCCGCTCGTCAGCACTATCTCCTGCTTCGCGCTGATGATGAGTTTTCCCTCACTGCTGCTGATGCGGATATCCTTCAGCGCATCCAGCGTCAGCGAACCGGCCTTCATCAGCATCATCTCTTTGCTGATAGCGTGGTCAGAACTTGAGAATTCAATACGGTAGCGGAACGGCGTGCTCAGGGCTTCATCGCCTTCAAACGCCAGCACGTCGGGTTCGGCTTCACAGCCCTTCACCGCCAGCAGGTGGCGGTTATGGCTGAATCTTAACGGAGGACTATTACTCATGCGTCCACTCCCTGTTTCACATCAAATTCCAACACGCTGCTCTTTTCTCACTCCAGCCGGCATAAGTAATTGCAATTTTAATTTATAGGATTCTGTAGATTAGCAGCGGGTGGTTATCTCAAAATTAAAACCAGCATTAAAAATATGTTTAGAGCGCTCCCTTATTTAAGATGCATTTACTCCCTGATGTTTACCGGAGCTGAGCCAGTTCGATACCTGAACGTTCTTGTGATTCTGTCCCAGATATCAACCAGTTGTGAATCCGTATAGGTTTTCGTTTCCAAACCAGAGTTATGTAACTCAATAGAGAATACAGGATGTCTCAAATCACCCATTTTTTCATTACCGTAAAATTGAAACGTATAGTAATTAACGTTTTTCTCTTTCGGTTGATAGATATCCTGCTTACCTTTCATCAGCCATTCTTCTGCATCTATGTCTGGCAACTTTACAGTGCCTTTCTTGAGGGTATGGGCACCAACCCTGATGAGGGCAGCATTTATTTCATTACCTCGTTCCAGTAATGTATTGTCTTTATCCAGAGTATTATAACTGTTAACGATAATCTCAAAATCAACTGGCTTATATATAAAAGTAATATCATCTTTCGATGTCATGTTTGCATCACTAATAAAACCTTCCGGAATACAGATACCAGGCAGTGTTGGCACTTCATCGTCTTTTCTTCCCTTCAGTCGGGATAGCAGGCTTTGCATTTCAGCAAGCTTCTGAGGCTTATCGTTTAAATCATTTTCCTTCGAACCACTATTTAAATAATCCTCTCTGTCCTTTTTATATTTTGGATCGGACAAGTCTGTAATCTCAGTTGTTACGATGAATGCCACGCCATTACTATAAAGATGGCCCTCAAGAAATCTCCCAAAGCCTGGAACACTCTCGTTTTCATTGCGGTCAAAAATGACTGCATTGTCATTTATCCGGTATACCTGTTTCAGATAAGGAAGGTCCTGGGGATCAACTGCAGGACTATTTTTTAACTCCTGTTCACGTAACTGGATATGTTGTGCAAACGCTGGAGGATACAGCCGCTTGCTGGTAATTCTCATTTCATTGATCTTTACCTGACCTACGTCAGCGTTATTGAATGAAGCGGGCACATCAAAAAGATAGCGGCCAATGCACTGAGGTCTGGTCTGTTCAAATAGTTTATCCGTCATTTGTTTTTCCTTTGCCGTTAAAGGGGTTACCGGCCACGAACGGGTGAGTAACCAGAAAGCTGTTCAGAGAATAAGGACGACAACAAGTAATCCCATCCATAAATGCCTTACCCGCATGAGGCGACCTCCCCGGCCATTTTTATAATCGAGCGTAACGTGAACTTCATCGCAACGGAAAGACTGTTTTCCGTACTGGTATCCCCCACGGCGTAGGCACCTTCATGATCTACTTCAGTCGCAAGCAGCGAATGGAGCCCGGGAAAATTAATCCTGCCGGCACGTACTGGCACCCATCTTGTTTCTTCATTTATAGCGCAGGGAATTCACCAGCCGGTCCCAGATTTCTATCATCTGCGCTTCGCTGTAGCGCGTTTTTTTATACTCGCTGGTGAGTCCAATGCTAAATTTTGGCTTGTCTGCGGTAGCATCACGCTCATTGGCTTTAAAATCAAAATCATAAAATGTATTCTTCTCATCTTTCCCCGTTACCGTATCTCTCATGGTTTGAGTACCACCAAACAACCATGACTCCGCGGGAATACCGTTCGGTGAGAGTGCCACTTTCTTTATAGTGTACTGATTTGACGTTTTAATTGCCTCATTAATTTGTGCACTACGGTTAAACAGGGTGTCCTCAGAACCAGGATATTTATTATTTGTGTATACACCTAAAATAAAATCTTCATTTTCATACTGGAAAGTAATTTTTTCAACATGCTGACTACCATCATCCCGGATAAACCCATTTGGGATACACACGCCTTTAGTAGACGGAATATCTTCATCTTTTCTGCCGCTAAGTCGTGATATCAGAGACTGCAGGGCAGCCAGCTTAGCTGGCTTAGTGTTGGTCTCTTCCTCGGTAAAACCAGCATTAAGATATGATTTTTTTTCATACGCATACTTACCTGCAGACAAGTCTAAAATCTTGGTAGTAATAATAAAAGCGATTCCATTTACATAAACATGAGCTTCCAGATACCGGAATGAATCCGCAGAGCCAAAGTTGTTTCGATCATAAATAATACCTTTATCGTTATGTATTCTAATAATCTGTTTTATAAAAGGTGCATTTTCTGGATTATTCCCTGGCTTATTTATTGCTTCATTAAGCTCCTGCTCTCTTAGCCGCACCCGCTGTTTAAATGCGGGGGGATAAAGAGGTTTACTTTCAATTTTAAAATCATCGATAAAAATCATATCGTGAAGCTGGTTGTTGAATGACTCGGGAACGTCAATCACATAGCGCCCGATGCACTGCGGTTTGGTCTGCGCAAACAAACTATTTATCACTGGACTGTCCTTCTGCACTGGCGTGGATGCCGTAGCCTGGGCAATAAAAAGCATGCTGCCCGCCATAAGAGATAACGCTGTGAGCTGTCTAATGGTCTTCATGGGTTCGGTATCTCCTGGACCATTTTCACAATGGCCCTGAGAGTAAACTGCAGGGCAGGCCTGGCCTGTATATCATCCAGGCTGCTGACGTCATAGGCTCCCTGATGTTCAACGCATGTTGCCAGAACGCTTTTGATGTCGCTGTTACGGCAAATCGCGCTCAGCGATTCCACCGGAACCGTGCCATCGCCTGGCGTATTTGATGAGGTGATCACATACATCTGAGAACGATTAAAAGGCAGGGGGATCTCCCGGTAGTTGTTGGGCAGCTTTCTGTCACTATCATGCCTGTTTTTCGGGTAGGTAATGGAGGTTTTTTGCCATGTCAGCGTACCGTCAGAGGCAATCTTTTGACCGTAGAAGGCAAATGTATTCGTGTGATATTTATTATCCACTTCAGTAATAAAAGAACGAACACTATCTTTCATCAGTTCGAAATAATCCTTCCAATTTTGACTGTAGATATTTTCATCCTTATCGATAATGTCGGACTCATACAGGCGGTACCACAGCGTCTTGTTGAGGTAAATCTCCCCGAAAGGATCCCCCGCTTGCGGTAGTTTTACATCGCTGCCGTCTTCGCCAGCCCCTTCCACGCTCAGCCAGGGCGCTCCGGAAAGGTATTTCGCCGAAGGTAAGAGCTGAAGCGGCGCGGGAGCCCTGGCCAGGACCGGCATCAGCTCTTCTGCGGTATTACCCAATACGGCTCCGGCCATGCCTTCCTGTTTTGCGCCAACCTTCATGCGGCGGTACGCTGCCGGTGAGCCAAGATCGGGGATCACCCCATGCACTATACCCAGAATCTTATCTTTTGCGCCCAACACCTGGGACGCGTAACGCGCCACCAGCCCGCCCATGGAATGGGTAACGATAATGACTTTTTCCTGCCCGGCGGGAAAGGGCATGCCATGGCCGCGCTGATTTTTGTAGAGGCTGATAATCCTGTCGATAAAGGCAACCAGTCCTTGCGCCGAGGTTTTATTATCCTGAAGCCAGTTATAGCCATAGACGTGAACCGGGAATAAAAAGTTCTTGAAATGGTTCAGTTCCTGCTGAGTCAGGATGGATTCGCCGGTAATTTCAGTATCTTTCTCTTCAGACAGCGATTTGCCGACCAGCTGACTTAATACCCCGTTTTTCTCCGACGTTGATTTACCATAGTGAACAAGATCCTGCTGCCAGTCATCCAACAACGCCCCCTGGAAAACGCTTATAAATTTACCGTAGCTGAAGGATAAAACCTCTCCCCAGCCCCGCTCCCGGCGGGTTGTAAATAATTTTCCGTCATCGGAAAGCGGAGAATAGAGGGTCTGGTTAATATCCCCACGATTATCCACCTTAGTAGTGTCGGGATTAAGTAACTCTCTTCGTTCAGTACCATCCTTGCGTGCCCATTTAAGAAATACGCCTCCCAAACTATCGCCACGCCAGATGTCATTTTCCTTTCCTTCGTCAGTTCCCATCAAATTGGTTCCCATCACTCCAGGAAGGAAGATAACGGGGATCGCTTTGACAGGCGGCTGCAGCAAAACAGCTTTAGCATTCTCTGATTTTTTCTGATTCTGTATGCCAGGCCAGTAGACCTTTCCATTGTCATCCCATTCTGGTTTTATGTAGATCGTCGAGGGACTGCTCTCATTACCTGTCGTATTTTCTTCCGTCATGAATTCCGTCCTTTTTCCGTTCAGGAAAATAATCTTCAGAAAGACCTTCTTGACAATCAATACGGTGCTTTCCCCGAAGATGTACTTCGAAATAACGCAACGCCTTATGTTTTATCCAGTAAAGAGGCGTTGAGAGAATCAATATTAATATTATTCTGCATCGCAGTGGCCCCTGAAGCGGAGGTTGCCAGACTTTGCTGCGTGCCATCCCCACCTGTTAAACCCAGCGTCAGACCAGCCACCGGCGAGTCATCCGATAACCGCCTGACTTCAGGCGTTATGGCAAATTCGGCGTTTTCCCAGCTCTGCATTGCCTGGCTTATGCTCTGTCCACCAAACTTCTGCCACACCGCCCCCCGCTCGATGATTTTGTCCGGCGCCGCACACTCCACCGTTCCGTCCGCTATCCGGATATATCCTCCGCCGCTCGTCAGCACTATCTCCTGCTTCGCGCTGATGATGAGTTTTCCCTCACTGCTGCTGATGCGGATATCCTTCAGCGCATCCAGCGTCATCTCATCCCCCTGCGCCTGGATCTCCACCTTCCCTTTGCCGGCAAACATTTTGATGCCCAGCTTTTGCGCATACAGACTTACCCGCTCCCCGGCCGCCACGGTAAATCTTTTCAGTGCGCTGAAATCCGTGTGCCCGCCGCTGGTGCTGATGATGTTGTCTCCCGCCGACTGCTGCAGGCTTTTCCCTGTCACCTGCGCTATTCCTTCCGGCGCCGAGACCAGCAGCGCCGCTTTCTTTAAATCCGTCAGCGCCTCTGACAGCAGCGCCTTCTGCGTCTGCACATCTGCCAGTTCAGCCCTCGCCGCTTCTGCCGCGCTGCGTAACGCTACAGCCAGCGACCGCGCCTGCTCCAGCTGGCTCATCGCTGCCTGCATCTCCAGCACCTGACCCTGCGCCCTGGCCTGCCCGTCAGCGCTGATAAATATCCCTTTCTGCGCCCGTATCGCGCCCCAGCAGTCCGTCCTGAGCTCAAACCCCTCGCCGCGCTGCTGTTTCCCGCTGTCGACCAGGTGACCGAGGTTCAGCTGGCTCTTGCCGCCGTACTCCGTGCTGACCTTGATGTGCTCTTTTCCACGCTCGTCATCGAGGCGGATTTTGTTGTTCGCCGGGGTACGCAGGACGTTGCGTTTGTAGTTCCGGATGGTGACGTGGTCGCCGTGCGCCGAGTCGTGCAGCACGCCGGCAATGTACGGCCGGTCCGGGTTACCGTCCTCAAAGCCAATCGCCACTTCGGTGCCCGCCAGCAGCGGCAGGTGCAGGCCATAGGTGTCCCCTGCATAAGGGCGGGACTGGCGCACCCACAGGCTCTCGAACCCGGTTTCCCAGCTGTCCCTGTCAAACAGCATGCTGACGCGGTAGCGGCCGTCTTTATCGATATGGCCGTAGGTGTCGTTCTCAGTGGTGCTTGTGACACGTGCCGGCAGCGTCCCGGCCATCACCGAACGCGAGCCGGGCTCAGGACGGAAGCTGAAATCCGGGCTGTCCGGAATGCCGTCAAAACGAAGGCTAAAGTCTTCATCCCGCCGCGCGTGGGTCTGCATCGCCGTGATGACCACGCCATGCGCAAACACGTCAGCCACTTCATACCCGCCGGTGACTTTCAGCAGCATCCCCGGAGAGAGCGCCGGACTGCTGGTGATAGCCCGGGTCTGCGTCTGGCCATTCAGGTAACGCTCGTGCCGGATGCGGGCATAAAACGCACCGGACTCGGGCGCCGGATTGAGGTCATACGCGCTGCCCGGCGTCAGATAATTATCGGCATAGTGGTACGCTTCCCCGTACGTGGTCGCATCCCCCCGGGTGACGTCAACCAGAGTATTCATATCCTCTGTAGCCTGACGGTAGTTGTAGTCACGGGTGCTGACCTGCTTCTGCACCACGCTGTGATGGCTTTCCATCCCCCACACCGAGTCCACACCCTGCGAGTGCTGCCCGGACGGCGGCACCGACGGCAGGCTCTGGCCTTTCTCGTAACCCTGCTGGCTGTCGTAAAACTCCACCACATCAATATTCAGGCGCGTGTCGGTGGTGAAGCGAAACCAGATGCCCACTTCGCCCAGCAGGCGGGTGATGAAGTGCAGATCGTCCTCGCCGTACTGCATCACCTGCTCACGGCGCGGATACTCTTTTGTGAGCGAGAACAGAAAATCCTGACCGCGCATGCCGTGACGCTCGCGCAGGATTTTTTCCACGATTTGCGGGACCGACATATCCTGGTAAATGGCGTTCTGGTGCGAACGGTCAAGCAGCGCCATGCGTGGCCGGAGCGTCAGGGCGTAGCGGGTTTCATCTTTTGACGTGCTGAGGCGTTCAAAACCGGTCACCACCCCCTGAATCACCCGCAGCGGCTGCTGGATTTTGATGCCATAACCCTGGTCAACCGGGGCCTGCAGCGTCAGCGAACCGGGCTTCATCAGCATCATCTCTTTGCTGATGCCGTGGTCGCGGCTGGTGAACTCAACACGGTAGCTAAATGGTCGGCTCAGGGCTTCGTCGCCTTCAAAAGCCAGCACGTCGGGTTCGGCCTCACAGCCCTTCACCACCAGAAGGTGGTGGTTATGGCTGAATCTTAACGGAGGATTGTTGCTCATGCGTTTACTCCCTGTATCCGATCAAACTCCAGGCCGATCCCCTCCTCTTCACTCCAGCTAAGGCGTAACGACGCTGGTTTCTGTCTGGCGGCCATGTGGGTGAGTAATTGCTGGCTTAGCACCGGCAAAATTTGTTGATTTAGCAGACTATCAACGTTACGTGCCCCCGTATCTGGCAGCAGGCAGGCTGAAGTCAGCGCGTCATAAAGACTTTCATCAATGTGCGTGCTCAGGCCGTAGTGTCGATGCAGGCGCTTGCTGACCTGTGTGAGTTTCATTTCCACGATGGTACGCATGGCTGCTTCCGAGAGGGGGCGGTAAATCACGGTCTGGAAGCGGGCCAGCAGCGCAGGCTGGAAGTGAGCGCGCAGTATCGGACGCAGCAGCTCGTGAAGATCGCCTTCGCTGGCCTCCGGCCGTTCGTCGAGCAGCTGCATCAGGTGGTCGCTGCCGAGATTAGAGGTCATTAGAATGACGGTGTTGCGGAAGTCGATTTCACGCCCTTCACCGTCGCGCATAAAGCCGCGATCGAAAACCTGGTAAAACAGGTTCATCACGTCGCGGTGCGCCTTTTCTACTTCATCCAGCAGCACCACGCTGTACGGACGCTTGCGCACAGCTTCGGTGAGGATACCGCCCTGGCCGTAACCCACGTAGCCCGGCGGCGAGCCTTTCAGCTGGGAAACCGTGTGCGGCTCCTGGTATTCAGAAAGGTTAATCGTAATGAGTGATTTCTCGCCGCCGTACATGACATCGGCCAGCGCAAGCGCTGTTTCGGTTTTCCCCACGCCGCTCGGTCCTACCAACAGGAATACGCCCAACGGACCGTTCTCGGACGTAAGGCCTGTTTTTGCCGCACGCAGACGTCGGGCGATAGCCTCAAGCGCCACATCCTGCCCAACCACACGTTTACCGATTTCATTTTCCAGAGTCAGCAGTTCGGTCTGCTCGTCCTTCATCAGCGAAGACAACGGCACGCCTGTCCAGTCGGCAATCACGTTGGCAACGGTGCGGACATCTACATCCAGGGAGAGCAGCGGGGTGCTGCGCTGCATCTCGTTAAGCTCCTGTTGCAGCCTGTGAGTCTCACGCTGGCGTGATATATCCTGACGGCTTTCGCGTAGCTGCTCGGTGAGTTTCATCTCCAGACCGTACTGGGTTTCCAGTTCGTCGAGTGTGACTATCTGGCGAACCTCTTCCTGCTCAATCTCGCTCAAGCGCTCGACATGACACTGATTGCCAATGGCGATATCTTCCAGTAACGCCTGCTTCTCCATGTCGAGCGCAGCGATACTCGCGCGAAGGCGGATTAGCTGTTCCGGTACGGTGTCGAGGCTCATACGCATGCGTGCGGCAGCGGTATCCAGCAGATCGACCGCTTTATCAGGAAGCTGACGTCCGGTCAGATAACGACGCGAAAGAGTAACTGCCGCACGAACCGCATCGTCGGTAATATGCACATTGTGGTGTTCGGCATAGCGGGATTTCAGTCCACGGAGGATCAGGCAGGCGGTGTCATCGTCAGGCTCATCCACTTTTACCATCTGGAAACGGCGCTCCAGCGCGGCGTCGCGCTCGAAGTATTGTTTATATTCAGACCAGGTGGTGGCCGCAATAGTACGCAGTTCGCCACGCGCCAGCGCCGGTTTCAGCAGGTTGGCTGCATCTGCACCACCCGCCTGGTTGCCCGCGCCGATGATAGTATGCGCTTCATCAATAAATAGCAGGACCGGGAACGGTGATTGCTGCACCGCATCGATAACGTTTTTCAGACGCTGTTCGAACTCACCTTTCACGCCCGCGCCAGCCTGCAGCAGACCCAGGTCAAGGGTGCGGAGAGTGACCGTTTTCAGGGATTCAGGCACATTACCCTCGGCAATACGCAGTGCCAGACCTTCAACCAGTGCAGTTTTCCCCACGCCAGGCTCGCCGACCAGAATCGGGTTGTTTTTGCGGCGACGAGAAAGGATGTCCACCATCTGGCGGATTTCTGTGTCGCGGCCAAACACAGGATCGATCTTCCCTTCCTTAGCCTTGGCGGTGACATCGAGGGTAAATTTATCCAGCGCGTTCTGCAGCGCAGGGCTCAGTTCCCCCTCTTTCATTTCCACACCAACCGGACGCCCGACAAATTCCATCTCACCACCGTGGCTCTGCGCCAGTTCAGCTTCGCGCTGCATTTCCAGACGTTCATCCGATTGCGCATCCAGCAAAGGCCGCAGGCGCTCCAGCTGGCTTTGAGCAAGCGTTAACAACGGCCAAAGGCCGTCACAACTTGCCAGTTTTGGTTTTTCCACCAGGGCCATCAGCAGATGGACGCTGCGAATGTGCTCTTCGCTGTTAAGGGAGGCAATCATCCAGGCTTCCTGCATCAGCGTCTGAATGGCATCAGACAGCTGGGGGCGATGGCGCACGGAGCGAGGTTGTCTGTCGAGCCAGCCAAGCAACTCCTGCCACAGTGCATCCATATCCCACTCGTAGCGGCGTGCCAGTACCGTCAGGTCACCTTCCCCCTGCTCCAGCAGCTTCAGAAGCCAGTGCTCCGGCAGAATTTCGGCATGGGCACGGGTCTGACAGAGCGAAGCTGCACCTTCCATCGCTCGGGCACAGTAAGGGTTCAGACGACGTAACAGGATGGCTGGATTTTCCATGAGATTCTCTCTTTGTCGGTTCCTGGACACGCTACCGCCCCTCGCTGTTCACCAAAGCGCATAAGGTCAGGCAGGCAGATTTTTTTCTTTGCTGAGTACCCGCATCTCAGGCACTCAGCAAAAAACTGCGGACAGGAAAACCTGCCCGCATCAGGATTACGCCGTGGCGCGTTCGTTCCAGGAGTCGGAATGAATGATGTTGCCGTCTTTGTAGGTCCAGGTGATTTTTTCGTAACGCAGTTCAACGCGTTCAAGGTGGTTGTGCTTCTCTTTAGAAGGATCCTTGATGTCATACATTTCAGGATTCACTTTCACTACCTTCACGTTCTCCAGTTTGGTGTTGAAGTACTCCACTTCCTGGCCCGCGTCGTTGATTTTGTACCACTTGAACTCAGCGGATTTTAGGGTCTGACCCGTGGTCACCGCCTTGTACAGGTACGGGCTGGAGGAATCGATATCCTTCGTGAACAGGAACGGCGTGTGGATGCGGGTGCCGGTCAGCTTGCCGGTATTGTTGTCGGTCGGGATGTACAGGTTATGCTCCTGTGCAACCACTTCAATGCTGCCTTCACGATCCTGAACGTCAACAGACCCTTTGATGTCCGCGCCGCCGTCGTCCTTCAGCCAAAGATAAACAGGAATTGCCATGTTAATTACTCCGTTTTATTTTCTGAGACGCCATCATCCTGCGATGGCGCCAGGTGTTTGCCGGGTATCTGACAGGCACTTGCCTGCGGTACCAGACTGATTTCGACACGGCGGTTAAGCGCACGCCCTTCCGGGGTGTCGTTGGTTGCGACAGGGCGGCTTTCGCCATAGCCCTGCACCGCAAAACAGCTTTCCGGCACGTCGCCGGTGTCACGCATCCAGTTGCGCACCGCTTCGGCACGTTTCAGGGACAGCGTCTGGTTCAGTTGCGGAGTACCGGTGTTATCGGTATGGCCGGACACGACAATCAGCCAGCCGGGCTTCGCTTTGATGCCAACCAGTGAATTCACCAGCATTTTGGTGGAACCCGCTTTCAGCACGAACTTGCCGGAATCGAACAGTGACATGCTGTCGAGCCTCACAATTTTCGGCATCGGTTTTGGGGTTGGCTGCGGTTTAGAAGGCGGCGGCACATACGAGCGGATCGCTTCCAGAAGGGGCATCCGTAGACGTTCCCCCTGATAAAGCCCCAGACCCAGTCGGGCCGGTACGCCGTTACGTGCATAGTCATCCAGCAGCGCCGCATTCTCACGAAGGGCCGCTACGGCGCTAGCCTTCAGGCCGTAGTCATCCATGGAGAGGCTGTCATAACGGGCTATATCGAAGCTCACGCGATGCAGCAGCTGGCGATTGTTCCAGCCACTGCTGAGCAGCGCGGCGATGGCCGCCAGGGTGAAAAGACCAAGGACACAGCGCCAGGTGCGGGCCCGAGGAGTGAGTCCACTTCCCTCCGGTAGCAGCGGCAGGATGAAATCCGGTAAGGGTGAGATCACCTTACTGTCCGTCCCCCTGGGCTGCCAGCCGGTCACCTGCTGCATGGCGGTATGACGCGATAACCACGCCGTCCAGGCTGATGATGCAAGGCTTCCGGCAAGAATCGGTCCCATTCCCCACAGCAGCGCTGCAGGTGCAATGGCCGGAACATCAGGATTATCATCGATGAATACCGCCTGGACATGCTGATGGAACCAGCTCATCAGGCTGTTCATCAGCACCTGCTGCTGCATCACAGGCGCACCGCCAGTGGAGACCCACGCGGCAATTGAACAAGGCGCACTCGACTCACGCCAGACAGTCCACCCTTCACCCGGAATAGCGGCCTGCCAGAGCATGTCATCCGTCATCGCGCTGCCGATCTGACCATTCAAAATCAATGGCACAGAATGTCCCGTTTCTTTACGCAGCTGGCTGATTTGCCAGCGCAGAGCCAGCAGACGACTTGTCAGGGCTTCGCTGTCAACGTGTTGCTGCGGGCAGACACTGACCATCACCGACATCTGACGTCCCCAGTCCGGACGCTGCCACAGTACCTGACGGGCAACCTGCTCCAGCTCCTGATGATCCTCAATACGGATCCAGCATCCCTGCGTGACGATGAGTACTGATGACTGCTGCGGCCAGGTCAGCGGCAGATCGCCACAAACCAGCACCACGGGTTGACGGTAAGAGGATTCAGGAAGGTCATCCAGAAGCAGGGTGACGTCATGCTCCGCACGAGGTTTGGTTATATACCAGAACACGAAGATAATCCCGAGCATCGCCAGCAGAACGAGCACTGAAGCCAGCCGGGATACCGGCAGAAAAGCCAGACAGACCACGGCACTCAGCAAGGCGGCCCACAGCGCAAGCCCGCGCTGTTGTGCAGGACTCATTTTATGGCTCCCGGCAGCAGGGTCAGCAGCATCTGATCGAGCCAACGATCCAGTCCCCACCAGAGCGCGGCAAGAAAAATCACGCTTAGTCCAATACGTGCAGGCCATGATGCGAGCCAACCGCCCATTCCCCACCCGGCACGGCTTTCTGCCAGAACAGGGTGGGTCTGCGGATAGCTGAACGGCGCGACATGTTCACTGAGCGCGCTGACCAGCTTCTGGCGTTCAGGATCGTTCAGCGCGCGATAGCCCCCCAGGAATCCAAGCATCATTACCCGCTGGAAGCAGGTCAGTACGGCAACGTCTGGTGTGGGTTCGCGCAGCACATCGCGCATCCTGTCACACAGGGTGTCACCCGCGTCCATCGTGCCGAGGAAGTGTCCCTGCAGCGGAATGTCATACCACTGAACACAGGCGTCATCCTCTACACCGCGCCCTTTGACCGCCTCGTCAAGTAATGCACATTGTGCAGTGAGGATATGCTCACAGCTGGCTTCGTCGAGTTCACTCGCTTTCAGTTCGCGCTGAACGCGCTCCACGTCAGCGACACAACGCTCCCACAAAACCCGACCTTCACCTTCCTGAAACTGCGGTCCATGACGAAGGCTAATAACCTGCAGCCAGGTATTCTGCAGCAGTGCGTCAATATCAACAGATACGGCAGCGCCGTGTTTACGTTCACTCATGTTCTCAGTACCGCAAAGAGTTCAAGTTCAGGCTCGCCCAGCATGCCCGGGACGTAAAACATACACGTCCCACTCTGGAGCATCTCAGTCGCCAGAGGATGGGAGAGATCGAGACTGAAATACTGATTTTCCAGGCGCAGCGGAATGGCGGCTGGTACATGGCGCAATGGCATCAACGGCACGCCCACGCGGGAAGAGTTGACGATCCCCCGCACATGGTCAGGACTGCCCACCTTACACTGACGCGGGAACTGTTCCTGCAGTTGCGCTACTGGGATCGGCGAGCGCACAGAAAGATAGTAATCAGCCCCTTCGCGCAGGCGCGGGTCATGCAGTCGAGCCTGCCAGAAGTGCAGTCGTGGGTCATAGTCGAGTGACAGGGCCACCACGCGGGACGGCAAGCTGGCTTCAAGCAAATCGCCAAGCAAATCAAACAGCGGCGGAAACACCATATTGAGTTGCTCGTGGTGCCAGATCGGTATAGCGCTCACCTGATGTTCCAGAGAGAAGGTCAGCAGGCTCCCTGC
Organism: Enterobacter sp. QK-SA4; assembly: GCF_056856775.1. Lineage (NCBI taxonomy): Bacteria > Pseudomonadati > Pseudomonadota > Gammaproteobacteria > Enterobacterales > Enterobacteriaceae > Enterobacter > Enterobacter sp. QK-SA4. The sequence goes on along the minus strand of NZ_JBXFXH010000007.1, from coordinate 1,375,456 downwards.
CAGGCGAGAAAGTTCCGGATACAGACGCTCCGGCGGGCTTTGCAGGTTACGCTGGAACTGGCCAAGCACGGGCTCAGCGCTGTTCAGCGCGTTGAGCAGCCAGAACAGTGATACATCGGCCACGGCGAAGTCTGCCATACGCTCATTGCTTTCACGCCGCATCGCCATCAGACGGCACAGACGAGCCCGCAGTTGGGTCATGAGTTGTTCAAGCTGGGTAACCAGCCAACGGCTGCCCTGGAGAGTCAACAGTGGAGGAAGAAACGTCTCGTCTAATTGCCATGTACCCTGCGAGTCTTGGTGCAGTCGGGCGACCGGACAAATCAGGTAATCGCTGTTGTTCTGATGCGCAAAACGCAGGGTCAGTTCGGGCTGCATTACGGCAATCTGACGGGTGTCATCTCCATAAGCATTGCGCACATCCCGCCAGCGCTGACGATATCGCACCGGACGCTCGGCCACTTCTTCGGGTTTCAGGCAGTTGCCGCCGTTCGACCGCAGCAGCGGGAGTGCCAGTACCGCCGTCACCTCCTGCGATTCGCGTTCAAGCGACAGGACCGGTGGCAGGGTATCAGCATTATCTGTATCAATCAGCGTGCCGTCCTGAAAACGGACATGCAGATGATGGGCCTGCAGACGTCCAAGCCTGAGAGCTTCCGGTTCGAAGGTGGCGTTGATAACCCCCCATGGACAGGAGAGGCCCAGTCGGGCAATGCATTCGGCAGACCAGGCCGCATACGCGACCTGTTGCTGAAAATGCTGGGGAGAGACCATAATGCCCCTGCCCCATAACGGTTGTTCCGTTTTCATCAGCTTCCTGCCTGTTTTTACGATTTGGCTTTCGGCATTTGGGAAACCAGCGACAGATTGACGTCCATGCCTTCCACCTGGAAATGCGGCACGGCGTAAAGCTTCACGCGGAAGAAGCCCGGATTATCTTCGATGTCTTCCACTACCACCTTCGCGTCGCGCAGCGGGTGAGAAGCCTGCAACTCGTCGCCCGGATCGGTCATTTCGGTAACCAGACTGCGGACCCACGTGTTCAGCTCCAGTTCCAGCAGTCGGCGATCCTTAGTGGTACCAATGTTCTCGCGCTGAATCAGCTTCAGGTAGTGGGCGATACGCGACAGCAGGAAGATGTACGGAAGACGGGCGTTGATGCGGCTATTCGCCGTCGCATCAGCGGTGTCATACAGCGCCGGCTTCTGAGTGGAGTTGGCTGAGAAGAAGCACGCGTAGTCGCGGTTTTTATAGTAGGACAAAGGAATGAAGCCCAGATTCGCGAATTCGAATTCGCGGGTTTCAGGAATCATCACTTCGCTCGGGATTTTTACCTGATTGCCGGTACCGAGATCGTACAGATGAATAGGCAGGTCCTGAACCGCACCACCAGCCTGCGGGCCGCGGATTTGTACACACCAGCCATTATTGATAAAGCTGCGTACCATGTTTGACGCGAAGGCAAATGATGCATTAGTCCACAGGTATTTGTCGTGATCCGGACCTTTGACTTCTTCGACATAGTTGAAGCTGCGAACCGGAACGGTGTCCGGGCCATACGGTAAACGTCCCAATACGCGCGGCATGACCAGGCCGATGTAGCGGGCGTCGTCAGTATCGCGGAACGATTTCCACTTGATGTACTCTGCGCGGTCAAAATAGTTACCAATATCTTTAATCGCCGCGACGTCTTCCATTGACTCCTTAAGGAAGAATTTCGGGCCTGCAGAGCCGATAAACGGCATATGTGCAGCAGCGGATACTTTGGAGATGTTGCGAAGCAGAGCGACATCCTGCGCTGAAGCATCAAACTCGTAAGCGGAAATCAGTGCCGCAATCGGCTCGCCGCCTGGAGTATCATATTCATCAATGTAGGTGTGTTTATACAGACCACTCTGGATGATTTCCGGGCTGTCTTCAAAGTCCTGGCGCAGATCTTCTTTGGACATACTCAGAAGCTCAATTTTCACGTTCTGGCGAAAATCTGTTTTATCAACCAGCGATTTCACCCCACGCCACAGGCTTTCGACCGCCTGAAACTCATCGTGGTGCATAACCGCGTCCAGCTGGCGGCTGATCTGGTAATCGAGCTCCGCGATGTGATGATCGATCAGGCTTTTATCCAGTTTTTCGATCTTCGCGCCTGCTTTGGTCAGACATTCCAGAAAGACCTGCATACCTGCAGTCAGACGCTCATCAGCGGTCGCATCTGACATCGCCTGCGCATCTTGCCAGAGGTCTAACGCGCTCAACTCGGAGACAGGACTCAGATTGATTTTCTCAAACAGGGAGGCGTAAACCCCACCCGGAGCAGGACGTTCCAGCACCACGCTTTCACTCCCGGAAGTATTATTTTGTACAGACATGAGCATTCCTTGATAAATCCGTTAAAACAGCGTGATGGTTACGATTTTCTTGATGCCAGCGCGGATAGTTCATTTCGCAACTCAGCGCTAAGCGACTGGTCCAGAACGATTTTTTCCAGCTCCTTTCGGAAGGTCTGGTTATCCAACAAGTTAGCCTTCAGGTCGCGCAGCAAGTTGCGCATCGCCAGCATTGCTTTCAGCTGCGGTATCTGAGCAGCCACCTGCTCTGGCGTAAAATCTTTCATGCTCTGAAAAGTCAGCTGAATAGAGTCCTCACCACCATCCTCGGACAGCGTATTTTTAACGGTTAGATTAAGTTTTGGGGAATATTCAGAAAGAACGCTGTCGAAATTATTTTTCGTGATGTTAACCTTCTCACGCTCAGATATTTGAGCAGACTCCTGACCATTACTGAAATCACCCGCAACCAGTAATTTCAACGGTAATTCCATTTTCTTACTTGCCCCGCCCGTATGCAGGTCAAGCTTCAGGTTTATACGTGCCTTAGGCACCTCATTTTGAAAACTGTCAGCCATTTCATCATCCCTCTGTGTTTTTGCTACGCCAACTTCACGGTATCGTTCTTGATGCACAACATTAGAATAATGATCGACGTAAAATCAAATATAAAGATTATTTACCCGCAATGAGAAATTTCTTAAGAATTTTCCACTAAGACATTATTGCGAATTATCCTTTAGCCTTAGTAAAAGACACTGCCTTCTTCATGCAAAGCGAATATTTGTATCGTAAAAAGGATCACAAACAGAGAGATGCTAATAAAACCATTTTGTTTTGATTTACATCACGGCATGATATCAAAAAAAGATGAATGAACAGCGACAGGTTATTGCGAGCAGATAAAAGACAGAGGTTAATGAATAAATACAAGCGACGAATTGATTTATGGCATGAATAATAGATAAGAATTTTCACAAAGAAAATTCTTATCTATTATTCGAAGGGAAAATAAAACGTATATTAAGGTCCGAAAATAAACACTGCTGCTCTTTTGTCGGCTCACTCCTGCTTACGCAAAGGCTTCAGTTCTCCCCTCAGGCATGAAAATCGCTCTCACTTCTTGAGCTTATACAGTGTAAAATCAAACACCTCCAGAATCGCCGCTTTTTTAATCAAAAACGAGTAATAGCACATATCGTATAAGGGTGCTACATTACGCCGCCCACCCAAATCAGCAGTGGCCAGGCAACGCCGTAAAGTTCGGTAAAGCCTGCAACCATCACCTTGAAGAACGGTCTTATCGGCACGTCGTATCGCAAACTCTGCGCTACCTTTACAGGCTTCACATAGGTTCTACTATTTTGTCTCAATCCAAATTTCAGCGTGCGTTTTTACACCCACGTTACTGGTTTACATGGTTTGGTCTTGGCGTGCTCTGGCTGCTGGTTCAACTTCCATACCCTGTCCTGCGCTTGCTGGGGTCAAAACTGGGCAGCGCTTCCCGCGTTTTTCTGAAACGTCGCGAATCGATCGCGCGTAAAAATATTGAGCTTTGTTTTCCGCAGTACAATGCCGAAGAGCGCGAGAAACTCATCGCGGAAAACTTCAAGTCTATCGGCATGGCGCTGCTTGAAACCGGAATGGCCTGGTTCTGGCCGGATGAGCGTGTCCGCAAATGGTTTGACGTGGAAGGACTGGATAACCTTAAACGCGCGCAGATGCAAAAACGCGGCGTGATGGTCGTCGGCGTTCACTTTATGTCGCTGGAGCTGGGCGGCCGGGTGATGGGGCTTTGTCAGCCAATGATGGCGACCTACAGACCGCACAACAGTGCGTTGATGGAGTGGGTGCAGACGCGAGGCCGCATGCGTTCCAATAAGGCGATGATCAGCCGTAATAACCTGCGCGGCATGGTCGGTGCCCTGAAGAAAGGTGAGGCCGTCTGGTTTGCGCCCGATCAGGATTATGGACGTAAAGGCAGCAGCTTTGCCCCCTTCTTTGCGGTGAAAGATGTTGCGACGACTAACGGCACCTTTGTCATTTCTCGTTTATCGGGCGCCTCCATGCTGACCGTGACGATGGTGAGAAAAGCAGATAAGTCAGGCTATCGTCTGCACATCTCTCCTGAAATGGCTAACTATCCGGAAAATGAGTGCGAAGCCGCGGCGTTTATCAATAAAGTTATCGAAACTGAAATCATGCGTGCGCCCGAGCAGTATCTGTGGATGCACCGTCGTTTCAAAACCCGCCCTCTTGGCGAAGCCTCACTCTATATTTAGCCCTTCATCAGGTTAGTTTCGCTAAGAAACTAACCTTTTCAATGACCTGTCTTCCCGCTGAGTAACTGTCTTTCAATGCGTCGCCCAAAGTGAATTTATTGCGAAGTGAAATCAAACTGTCGCCGTTCCACGACACACGTAAGTGACGGAAATTATTTAAAAAAATCCCTCTTGTCACCTCTCATTTTTAAGCGTACATTAGCGCCGTCTGGCAACAGGAAAGCACAGAATTCTGAGCTGGAGTTAACGGCGTAACGGGAAAATTCTCATTTCCGTTTTAACCGGATTTCAGTTCTCTATAATCAGGTGGACTCTGTTTTTAAATGCGTACCACAAGATACGCGGAGCGATGAAACGTGAAATATTTCTTTATGGGCATTTCGGTGATTGTTTTAGTCTGGGCCGGAACCTTTGCCCTGATGATCTAGTGAAGAACATGCTGTCAAAAAAACAGGAGCCATCGGCTCCTGTTTTTTTATGTCATGACGACGCGGGGTGTTCAGCGACGCTCTTTGAGGTGAGAAGACCGTCGGCCCGGAACATGCTCTTGATGCCCCTCACCGCCTGACGAATACGGTCGCTGTTTTCAATCAGGGCAAATCGCACATGGGTGTCGCCATAATCACCAAAGCCAATGCCCGGCGACACACACACCTTCGCATCCTGCAGCAGTTTTTTGGCAAACTCCAGCGATCCCATCGCCGCATACGGCTCCGGAATTTTTGCCCAGACGTACATAGACGCCTTCGGCATTTCCACCATCCAGCCCGCTTCATGCAACCCTTTTACCAGCACGTCGCGGCGGCGCTTATACTGGGCGGCAATCTCGTGGACACACTGCTGGTCGCCTTCCAGGGCAGCGATAGCGGCGACCTGCAGCGGCGTGAAGGTACCGTAGTCGTGGTAACTCTTAATGCGCGCCAGGGCACTCACCAGCGTTTTGTTACCCACCATAAAGCCAATACGCCAGCCCGCCATGTTGTAGCTTTTCGACAGGGTAAAGAACTCTACCGCCACATCACGCGCGCCCGGGACCTGCATAATCGACGGGGCTTTCCAGCCGTCATAGACGATATCTGCATAGGCTAAATCGTGAACCACCAGCACGTCATAACGCTTAGCCAGCGCAACAACTTTCTCGAAGAAATCGAGTTCAACGCACTGGGCCGTTGGATTCGACGGGAAACCGAGGATCATCATCTTAGGTTTCGGATAGCTTTCGCGAATCGCACGTTCCAGTTCGTTAAAGAAATCGACACCTTCCACCAGCGGCACAGAACGGACCTGCGCCCCGGCAATCACCGCGCCGTAGATATGGATCGGGTAGCTTGGATTAGGTACCAGAACCGTATCGCCATGATCCAGCGTGGCCAGCATCAGGTGCGCCAGCCCCTCTTTCGAGCCGATGGTGACAATCGCTTCACTTTCAGGATCGATATCAACCTGATAGCGATCCTGATACCAGCGCGAGATCGCGCGACGTAACCTGGGAATACCGCGAGAGGTTGAGTAGCCGTGCGTATCCGGGCGCTGGGCAACCGTGCAGAGCTTTTCAACGATATGCGGTGGCGTTGGGCCATCTGGGTTACCCATGCTGAAATCGATAATATCTTCGCCACGCCGACGCGCAGCCATTTTCAGTTCAGCAGTGATATTGAAAACATAAGGGGGGAGACGATCGATACGCGTAAAACGGCGTTCAGGACTGAATTCAGCCATAGATTCCTCAGATTAACGTTAGCGCCCGGACCGTCCGAGCGACGCTGCCACCGATGTGGCATGTTTAGAAAATAACCTGAAAAAAATCATGCTGTCGAGAGGGAAATGAAAAAAAAGCGCTCGACTAAAAACCGGAACCCGGCTGCGCCTAAAAGCGGAAGCCCCTGTTTCGGGATCGGCTGTCTGATAGCTGTTATTTAACAGGATGATATCAAACCAGTTACCTGATGATGCGCCGTTCAGAAAAAAACAGGACGCCTCGGTCATCGCCAGATAATCCCCTTTGTAAATTATGGTTTTTCCTCATTTGATAAACCTGACGGATAGCTGGTCAATACGCGCCAGGTTTTTTATCATGGTTCTTTCCCGTTTTCCCAGGTCTACTCGTGCACGAAATATTCACTATGCTGCTGGCGGTTTTTGATCGTGCGGCATTAATGCTGATTTGCCTGTTCTTCCTGATTCGCATTCGCCTGTTTCGCGAGCTGTTGCACAAATCGGCCCACTCGCCAAAAGAGCTGCTGGCCGTTACCGCCATCTTTTCGCTGTTCGCCCTGTTCAGCACCTGGTCAGGCGTGCCGGTAGAGGGTTCGCTGGTAAACGTGCGCATTATCGCCGTCATGTCCGGCGGAATTTTGTTTGGTCCGTGGGTCGGCGTCATCACCGGCCTGATTGCCGGGACGCACCGCTACCTGATTGATATCGGTGGCGTAACGGCGGTGCCGTGCTTTATCACCAGCATTATCGCCGGGGTGCTTTCCGGCTGGATCAGCCGCAAAATACCGAAAAAACAGCGCTGGCGCGCCGGGATCGTCGCCGGCATGGTGTGCGAAACGCTGACCATGATCCTTGTCGTCGTCTGGGCTCCCACCACCGCGCTGGGGCTGGATATCGTATCGAAAATCGGTATTCCGATGATCCTGGGCAGCGTGTGCATCGGTTTTATCGTGCTGCTGGTGCAAAGCGTTGAAGGGGAAAAAGAGGCCAGTGCCGCCCGTCAGGCCAAGCTGGCGCTGGATATCGCCAACAAAACGCTGCCGCTTTTCCGCCACGTGAACGCGGAATCGTTGCGTCAGGTCTGCGAGATCATTCGCCACGACATCCACGCTGACGCCGTCGCCATCACCAATATTGATCACGTGCTGGCCTACGTTGGCGTCGGGGAGCACAACTATCGCGACAACGATGACACCATAAGCCCGACCACCAGACAGGCGATTAACTACGGTAAAATCATTATTAAAAACAATGATGAAGCCCACCGAACGCCGGAAATTCACTCGATGCTGGTCATCCCGCTGTGGGAGAAAGGCGTCGTGACGGGCACGCTGAAAATTTATTACTGCCACGCGCATCAGATCACCTCAACGCTGCAGGAGATGGCCATCGGCCTGTCGCAGATTATCTCCACCCAGCTTGAGGTTTCGCGGGCGGAACAGCTGCGCGAGATGGCAAATAAGGCAGAACTGCGCGCGCTGCAGAGTAAAATCAATCCCCATTTCCTGTTTAACGCGCTGAACGCTATCTCCTCGTCCATTCGCCTAAATCCGGACACCGCGCGCCAGCTGATTTTTAACCTGTCGCGCTATCTGCGCTACAACATCGAACTGAAAGATGACGAGCAGATCGACATCAAAAAAGAGCTTTATCAGATCAAGGACTACATCGCGATTGAGCAGGCCCGCTTTGGCGACAAGCTCACGGTCATTTACGATATTGATGAAGAGGTCAACTGCGTGATCCCAAGCCTGCTTATCCAGCCGCTGGTCGAAAACGCAATTGTTCACGGTATTCAGCCCTGTAAAGGCAAAGGCGTCGTCACCATCAGCGTTACCGAAAGCGGCAACCGGGTGCGGATTGCCGTGCGCGATACCGGCCACGGGATTGATCCAAAAGTCATTGAGCGCGTGGAGTCTAACGAGATGCCGGGGAATAAAATCGGTCTGCTGAACGTGCACCACCGGGTCAAGCTGCTTTACGGCGACGGGCTGCATATTCAACGTCTTGAGCCGGGCACCGAAATTGCTTTTTACGTCCCGAATGAGCGCTCTCGCGCGCATACGACGACATCACTATTGCCCCAGGTGGAGTAACCCATGAAAGTTATCATCGTAGAAGATGAATTCCTGGCTCAGCAGGAGCTCACCTGGCTTATCAAAACCCACAGCCAGATGGAGATTGTGGGTACGTTTGATGATGGTCTGGACGTGCTGAAATTTTTGCAGCATAACCGGGTAGACGCCATTTTCCTGGATATCAATATCCCGTCGCTGGATGGCGTATTGCTGGCGCAAAACATCAATCAGTTTGCCCATAAGCCATTTATCGTTTTCGTTACCGCCTGGAAAGAGCACGCCGTAGAGGCCTTCGAGCTGGAGGCTTTTGACTATATTCTTAAGCCTTATCAGGAGTCGCGGATTGTCAGCATGCTGCAAAAGCTGGAGGCCGCCTGGCAGCAGCAAACCGCCCCCGCCAGCCCGACGGTACGCGAAAACGACACCATAAATCTGGTCAAAGACGAGCGCATCATCGTGACCCCGGTCAACGATATCTACTACGCCGAAGCGCACGAAAAGATGACGTTTGTCTATACCCGGCGGGAATCGTACGTGATGGCGATGAACATTACCGAATTCTGCAGCAAGCTCCCGGCTGCCCACTTTTTCCGCTGCCACCGGTCGTTTTGCGTAAATTTAAATAAGATCCGCGAGATCGAACCTTGGTTTAACAACACCTACATTTTGCGTCTGAAAGATCTGGATTTTCAGGTGCCGGTAAGCCGCAGCAAGGTGAAAGAGTTTCGTCAGCTGATGCACCTGTAAAGAAAAGGCCCTCTCCTGCGGGAGAGGGCTCTACGTCAGAGGATTTGACCGAGAACCTGACGCAGGTGAGCACCCGAGCCCAGCAGACCAGGGTTATCATGCACGATCAGATAAACCGGAATGTCCTGCACGTAGCTTCTGAAGCGCCCTTTATCTTCAAACCCGCCGCGGAAGCCCGAGGCTTTAAAGAAGTCGAGGAAGCGCGGTACGATCCCGCCCGCGATATAGACCCCACCGAAGGTGCCCAGAGTCAGTGCCAGGTTGCCGCCGAAACGTCCCATGATCACGCAAAACAGCGACAGGGCACGACGACAGTCAATGCAGCTGTCCGCCAGCGCGCGTTCGGTGACGTCTTTTGGCTGCAGGTTTTCCGGCTGACGACCGTCTGATTTCACAATCGCGCGGTACAGATTCACCAGCCCCGGACCTGAAAGAACGCGCTCGGCGGAGACATGGCCGATCTCAGCACGTAACTCTTCGAGGATAATGCCCTCTTCTTCGCTGTTAGGCGCAAAGTCAACGTGGCCGCCTTCACCCGGCAGGCTTACCCAGCGCTGAGCAACATGCACAAGATGCGACACGCCGAGGCCGGTACCGGCTCCGTAAACCGCAATCGGCTTACCCTCGACCGGTTCAGCGCCGCCAAACTGGATCAGATGCTCTGGCTTCAGCATCGGGATCGCCATAGACACCGCGGTGAAGTCATTAATGATTTCAAGATGTGAAAAACCGAGGTTTTTTTTCATCTCGGCGATGGAGAATGCCCAGGTATGGTTGGTCATTGCGACCCAGTCGCCGGTTATCGGGCAGGCTATCGCGATGCAGCCGTCTTCAACGCTAACCTGATGCTCTTCCAGATAGACGCGGACAACGGCTTCAAGGCTTGGATAATCCAGCCCGGAATAGGTTTTCGCCCGGGAAATCTCACCGCTACTAACATCGCACAATGCGAGGCGCGCGTTCGTGCCGCCCACATCACCTACCAAAGCATACTTTGTCATTCTTCTACTGCTCCGCTAAAGTCAGAATAAATCTTTGGGACACTGTAAATTCAAGGCGTGATAACAACAACGGCCATAAGGTGAATGCCCATGGATTATCGATCTTCGTCACAGAATAACTTTACCGTTTCAGCACCTTTTGCACTATTGCCATAAAGCTTAATGTGCAAAGTAACGTAATGCCGTTTTGTACAAGGAAATAATCATGCTCCACCCGCGAGCCAGAACCATGCTGTTGCTGGCAATTCCGGCGCTAATTATTGGCGTGGCCTCAAGTCTGGTGCTCATTGTCGTGATGAAAGTCGCGTCGGTGCTGCAAGCCATGTTATGGACAGCGCTTCCGACAAAACTGGGCGTCACCGCTGATTCTCCAGCCTGGATCGTTGTGATGCTGACGTTAACCGGTATTGCGGTAGGCCTGACGATCCGCTTCAGTCCTGGCCATGCCGGCCCCGATCCGGCGCAGGAACCGCTGATTGGCGCCCCGGTTCCCCCTTCGGCACTGCCGGGGCTGATCGTTGCGTTGATTATCGGTCTGGCCGGCGGCGTCAGCCTGGGGCCGGAGCATCCAATTATGGCGGTGAATATTGGCCTGGCGGTTTTCCTCGGTTCACGCATTTTGCCCCGCGTCGGCGCGCTGGACTGGACCATCCTCGCCTCCGCAGGCACCATCGGGGCGCTTTTCGGCACGCCCGTCGCTGCCGCACTGATCTTTTCTCAGACGCTCAGCAGCAATAACGACGTCCCGCTGTGGGATAAGCTGTTTGCCCCACTGATGGCAGCAGCCGCTGGCGCGCTGACGACCAGCCTGTTTTTCCATCCCCACTTCTCACTCTCCCTCCCCCACTACGGCCAAATGCAGATAGCGGATATTTTCAGCGGCGCCATCGTCGTCGCCATCGCCATTGCGCTGGGAATGGTGGCGGTATGGTGTCTTCCTCGCCTGCACAGGCTGATGCATAAGCTCAAACACCCGGTGTTGATTCTGGGGGCCGGCGGTTTGATTCTCGGTATTTTAGGGGTAATCGGCGGGCCGGTGACGCTGTTTAAAGGTCTGGACGAGATGCAGCAGCTGGCCTTCAGCCAGGTGTTTAGCGTCTCCGACTATCTGCTGTTTGCCGTGATTAAGCTGGCCGCGCTGGTGGTGGCTGCAGCCTGCGGTTTCCGCGGTGGACGCATTTTCCCGGTGGTCTTTGTCGGCGTAGCGCTGGGGCTGATGCTGCACGAACACGTCGATGCTGTGCCTGCGGCCATTACCGTCTCCTGCTCTATTCTGGGGCTGGTTCTGGTTGTCACGCGCGACGCGTGGCTCAGCCTGTTTATGGCTGCGGTGGTGGTACCGGATTCAACGCTTTTCCCCCTGCTTTGTATCGTGATGTTGCCCGCCTGGCTCCTGCTGGCGGGCAAACCGATGATGATGGCCTGGCGAAACGACAAGTAATCAGGCGCTATTGCGCGCTTCCAGCGCTTTGGTGATCGCTCCCAGCAGCGGCGGGATATCCGCTTTCGGCAGCATCACCTCAATCAGCGAGAGCCGCTCGTGGTGCGCCACTTTCTCAAGGACGTCCGCCAGCTGCTCCGCTTCACTGACCCGCCAGCACTGGGCCTGAGGATCAAGGCTCAGAGCCTGCGGGATTTGCGTCCAGTTCCATAGCGCAATGTCGTTATATCGCTGTTCCGGCCCGTGGATCGCCCTTTCCACCGTGTATCCTTCGTTGTTAAGGACCAGAATGATGGGGTGTTGTTTATCCCGCAGCATCGAGCCAAGCTCCTGTATGGTGAGCTGCGCCGCGCCATCCCCCGTCAGCACAATCACGCGCCGGTTCGGGCAGGCGGTTTGCGCGCCAAACGCTGCGGCCAGGGTGTAGCCGATCGATCCCCACAGCGGCTGGACGATAAAATTCACATCAGCCGGAAGACGAAGGTCGATCGCGCCGAAGGCCGAGGTGCCCTGATCCGCAAGGATGATGTCTCCCGGGCGGATAAACGTCTGCAACGTTTTCCAGAAATTGTCCTGCGTCAGCGAGCCATCCGGCTGCGGATAGGCCATAGCGCTTTGAGACGACGGTGCCGGCGCATCGTGCACGTGCTGTTTACACAGCTCCACCAGCGTTTCGATTGCCTGAAGCATGGGGATGCCGGTAAACCAGACGTCACCAACGCGTGATGCATGAGGCTGAACTTCAATTGTTTGTGACGGGGTTAGCTGATGCGTGAAGCCGGCGGTCAGGGTATCGGTAAATCGCGTCCCGATGCACAGCACCGTGTCTGCCCCTTCAATCGCCTCTTTTACCGCCCCGGCGCTTGCCGAACCGCTATACGTGCCGTAAAACCCGGCGTGACGCTCGTCAAATATCCCTTTACCCATCAGCATAGTGGCGTGTGCCATCGGCACGTCCTTGACCCATTTCTGTAGGGCATGCTTCAGGCCGTGGCGCAGGACAAGGAAATCGGCCAGCAGCGCCGTACGCTTGCTCATGGCCAGCTTGTTCTCAGCGGCATCCCGAAACGCTTTCAGGCAGGCGCTATCGGCATGCGCATGCCTGAGAGTGAGAGCGTTTACAGGAGGCGTGGCGGCTTTTTTTGCCACATCCGCAGGCAGCATCAGATAGCCGGGACGACGCTCCCGGAGCATGGTAGTCAATACCCGGTCAATCTCGTAACAGGCGTTTTGTTCGGTCAGAATCGCCTGTGCAACGGTGATCGGTTCGCTCATATGGTAAAAATGACGAAACTCACCGTCGCCCAGCGTATGGTGCAGCAACTCTCCTCTTTGCTGTGACGCCGTACCCGGCGCGCCCACAATATGCAGCACCGGAACGTGCTCGGCGTAGCTGCCCGCAATGCCGTTCATGGCGCTTAACTCTCCTACACCAAATGTCGTCAGCAGCGCGGCAAAACCCTTACATCGGGCGTATCCGTCCGCGGCATAAGAGGCGTTTAACTCGTTGGCACAGCCCACCCAACAGATATCCGGGTTGTCTATCACATGGTCGAGAAACTGCAGGTTATAGTCGCCCGGCACGCCAAACAGATGATCGGCTCCACAATCTGTAAGACGGTCCAGCAGGTAATCGGCGACGCAGTATGGGGTACGCATGAACAGGTATCCTTCTAATGTTGACCTCACCTTGAGTATTAAATAAGCGTGATGACTGTCCAGAATTGGCGATAAGAAGAGCATGGAAAGAATGCTTTACAAAAAAGGCTGCGCTATGCTGCTTTTTTTCGCGTTAATGTAAACGCATACACTGATTTTTTCTTCAGCGCCAGAGGTCATGAGAATGGGTTATCAGCCGGACAAAAATCGTTATCGGACAATGGAATATCGCCGCTGCGGGCAAAGCGGACTCAGGTTGCCCGCCATCTCGCTTGGGCTGTGGCATAACTTTGGCGACACCACGCTTATCGAAAACAGCCGTCAACTTTTACAGCGCGCGTTCGATCTGGGCATTACGCATTTCGACCTTGCCAACAACTATGGCCCGCCGCCGGGATCGGCCGAACGTAATTTCGGCCGTATTTTGCAGGAGGATTTCCTGCCCTGGCGAGACGAGCTGATCGTCTCTACCAAAGCAGGTTATACCATGTGGGATGGCCCTTACGGCGACTGGGGGTCACGCAAATATCTGCTGGCAAGCCTCGATCAAAGCCTGAAGCGCATGGGGCTGGAGTATGTGGATATCTTCTATCATCACCGTCCTGACCCACAAACGCCGCTGCTGGAAACCATGAAAGCGCTTGACCATGCGGTGCGCCAGGGAAAAGCCCTGTATGTCGGGTTATCCAACTATCCTGCGGAACTGGCCCGCAAGGCGATTGATATCCTTGACGATCTCGGTACGCCCTGCCTGATCCACCAGCCGAAATACTCTCTTTTTGAACGTGCGCCGGAAGAGGAACTGCTGAACGTGTTGCAGGAAAAAGGGGTCGGCTGCATTCCCTTCTCGCCGCTGGCCGGTGGACAATTGACAAACCGCTATCTGAACGGCATTCCGGCAGACTCACGCGCGGCAAGCGGCAGTCAGTTCCTTAACCCTGACCAGATCACCGAAGAGAAGCTGGAGAAGGTAAGAAAGCTGAACGCCATGGCGGAAGAGCGCGGTCAGAAGTTGTCCCAGATGGCGCTGGCCTGGGTATTACGCCATGAGAACGTGACGTCAGTGCTGATTGGAGCAAGTAAAACGGCTCAGATTTATGACGCCGTGGGGATGCTGGAAAACCGCCATTTCACTGCTGAAGAACTGGTCCGTATTGATACAATCCTGAACAGCTCAAAATAGAATCACTTTTAGCAAAAAGTGCTCTCATTCAGCAATTCGGAGTTGAGGCGATGAAACGAGGCTTTACCAACTCGTAATATTGCGTTAACAGGCCCCACAAGGGCCCCGATCGTGAAGGAGAAAGAGTATGTTCAGGTCACTGATTCTTGCAGCGGTATTACTGGCTTCAGCCCCGCTGATCGCCAATGCGGGCGAAATCACCCTGTTGCCATCAGTAAAATTACAAATTGGCGATCGTGACGACTACGGCAGATACTGGGACGGTGGCTACTGGCGCGACCGTGACTACTGGAACCGTCACTATGAGTGGCGCGGAGACCGCTGGTGGAAACATGATAACGGCAGACACCGCGGCTGGTATAAAGACAACGCGTATGAGCGCGGCTACCGCGAAGGCTGGAACGATCGTGACGACCGTCGCGGCGGCTGGGATCGCGGCGGGAAAGGACGCGGCCACGGTCATGGCCACGGTCACCATTAATGCAAAAAGGAGCCTCCCGGCTCCTTTTTCTTTTAGAGACCCAACGCGGTGCCAACCAGCAGCCACAGGTTCAGCGCCACTACCACCACCACGATGGCCCACCCGGTCCGTTTCACCAGGGTCGAGTTGACCAGTTCGCCCATCAGGTTTTTGTTGCTGGTAAAGATCAGCAGCGGCACCAGCGCCAGCGCGATACCAAAACTCAGCAGCACCTGGCTCATGACCAGAATTCGCGTAGGATCGAGCCCCATCAGGATCACGATAAATGACGGTAGCATGGTGACGGAGCGACGAACCCACAGCGGAATATGGAAGCGGACAAACCCCTGCATCACCACCTGGCCTGCCAGCGTGCCCACCACCGTAGAAGAGAGACCGGCAGCCACCAGGCTGAGACCAAATATCGTGGCGGCAGCATGGCTCAGTAAGGGCTCCAGCGTGAGATAAGCCTGGTCGAGATCGGCAATACCGGTGTGGCCGTTAAAGTGGAAAGCGGCGGCAGCGGTAGCCATCATCGCCAGATTGACAAACCCCGCGATGGTCATGGCAATCGCCACGTCCCATTTGGTGGCGGAGTAACGCTCTTTGCGCGTCCCACCGTGGAGATGCTGAGTCAGCGAGGAGTGCAGGTAAATCACATGCGGCATGATAGTCGCCCCCAATACCCCGGCAGCCAGGAACACCGCTTCCGAGGTTGGCAGGCTTGGGATTGCCATACCTTTACCGAGCTGCACCAGATTCGGCTGTGAGAAAATCAGCTCCACGATATAGGCCGCCGCGACAAACAGCAGCAGACCGCCGATAACCTTCTCCAGCGGCTTTTGACCTCGACGCTGCAGCATCAGGATCAGGAAAGTGGCAATCCCGGTCAGTACCGCCCCCTGCAACAGCGACACGCCCAGAATCAGTTTAAACCCGATCGCTGCGCCAATAAATTCAGCGAGGTCAGTGGCCATGGCTATGATTTCCGCCTGAACCCAATAGAGCCAGACGGCCGGACGCGGATAATGGTCGCGAATTTGCTCTGCCAGGTTTTTACCTGTGGCAATCCCCAGCTTTGCGGAGAGCATCTGAATCAGCATCGCCATCAGGTTTGCCCAGACGACCACCCACAGCAGCTTATAGCCGAAGCTGGCCCCGGCCTGAATATTGGTCGCAAAGTTACCTGGATCGATATAGCCAATGGCAGCGATGAACGCAGGTCCCATTAATGCGAACCGCAACTTGCGCGCGGCTCTGCCACTGCTACCCTCTACGCGACTGTTTGTCATTTCTGCCTCTGAAATATAGCCTTTGCTATGTTTAATCCTATCAAAATGAGAATGATTATCAAGATCATTTATGCTGTTTACAGTGATTTCTCTGATAGCTTTGAACGATAGACGGGCGGGTAAGTGGGGCGATCTAACAGAAACTGAAATCGCGCGCGCTTTTGTGAAGACTAGCACACAAACTTAACTTTTCACTCATTTACCTAACATAACAAAAATGTATTGTGGATCACTATTTTTGAGACTCGTCACAGGATGTAACTATAGTGTGTCCTCGATCTCGTTTTCTTTTCGCTTGTTACATAGAATGTGCACGAAAATTAAACCTGCCTCATATTTGGAGCAAATATGGACCGCGTCCTTCATTTTGTCCTGGCACTTGTTGTCGTTACTGCACTTGCATTGCTGGTCAGCACAGACCGCAAAAAAATTCGTATCCGTTATGTTGTCCAGCTGCTGGTCATTGAAGTTTTACTTGCGTGGTTCTTCCTGAACTCCAACGTAGGCCTCGGCTTCGTGAAAGGCTTCTCCGAAATGTTTGAAAAACTGCTCGGATTCGCCAATGAAGGGACCAACTTTGTCTTCGGTAAAATGAACGACGAAGGCCTGGCGTTCTTCTTCCTGAAGGTTCTCTGTCCTATCGTCTTCATCTCCGCGCTGATCGGTATTCTGCAGCACATCCGCGTTCTGCCGTTCGTTATTCGTGGAATTGGTTTCCTGTTGTCCAAAGTGAACGGCATGGGCAAGCTGGAATCCTTCAACGCCGTCAGTTCCCTGATCCTCGGTCAGTCTGAGAACTTCATCGCGTATAAAGATATTCTCGGCAAAATGTCCCGCAACCGCATGTACACCATGGCGGCAACCGCAATGTCTACCGTTTCCATGTCTATCGTGGGCGCGTATATGACCATGCTGGAGCCAAAGTATGTTGTTGCGGCGCTGGTTCTGAACATGTTCAGCACCTTTATCGTTCTGTCGCTGATCAACCCGTACCGCGTTGATGCCAGCGAAGAGAACATCCAGATGTCTAACCTGCACGAAGGCCAGAGCTTCTTCGAAATGCTGGGTGAGTACATTCTGGCGGGCTTCAAAGTGGCGATTATCGTTGCCGCCATGCTGATCGGCTTCATTGCGCTGATTTCTGCGCTGAACGCCCTGTTCGCAGCGGTGCTGGGTATCTCCTTCCAGGGTATTCTGGGCTACATCTTCTACCCGGTTGCATGGGTGATGGGTGTGCCAGCTCACGAAGCGCTGCAGGTGGGCAGTATCATGGCAACCAAACTGGTTTCCAACGAATTCGTTGCGATGATGGATCTGCAGAAAATTGCCAGTACGCTTTCTCCGCGCGCGGAAGGCATTCTGTCCGTGTTCCTGGTCTCCTTCGCGAACTTCTCGTCCATCGGGATTATCGCGGGCGCGATTAAAGGTCTGAACGAAGAACAGGGCAACGTGGTTTCTCGCTTTGGCCTGAAGCTGGTTTACGGATCTACGCTGGTGAGCGTCCTGTCTGCTTCTATCGCGGCACTGGTGCTCTAACCTTTAGCGTTAAACAAAAACCGGGAGCCTGGCTCCCGGTTTTTTTATGCCCGCAATTCTTCCAGCGGCTGGGGTTTGCCTATCAGGTAGCCCTGCAGATAATCCACGCCGAAACGAAGCAGCATCTCCCGCTGCGCCGGTGTTTCGACGTATTCCGCTACGACGCACAGCGATTTCGTCTTCGCCAGATTACACATCGACTGCACGATCATCGCATCCATATCATCAGTACAAATGTCTTTAATAAAGCAGCCATCAATTTTAATGATGTCCGCCTGCAGGCGCCTGAGGCGCTCGTAGTTGGCGTAGCCGGTACCAAAATCATCAATGGCAATCCGGAAACCGTAATCCCGCAGCTGCTGAATATTGTGGATGCTGCAGCCTGAATTTGAGAAGGCCTGCTCTTCGGTAATCTCAATCACGACGGACTGAGGCGCAACGCCGTAGCGTTCAAAGAGCGCGCAAATATCGGTCGCCACCTCTTTTTGCATCAGCGTGAGCGGCATCAGATTAACGGAGAAACGGGCGCCAGCCTGCGTTGAAGGGTGATCGCGCAGCCACAGCAGTAATTTCTCCATGACGCACATATCAAACCGGTGGCTGAGGTTGAACTGGGCAATCAACGGAATAAAGCGGTCAGGAGTGAAGATCTCTCCCTCGCTCTCCATACGCGCCAGAATTTCGTAGTAGCCGCTCCCGTCCGCCTTCTGGATCGGTTGCGCGTACAAATGGAACTGGCCCGCCTCCAGGGCATGCTTAATCCGCGCAAGCATCAGAACTCGCTCTGTCGTTTGCCCTGATGCCGCCTCGAGGCTATTCGTGAGCGCAAGCACGTTGTTTGTTGTTCCGCAGGATTGCTCGGCCAGCCAGCTCAGTTGCCCCAGCGTGTGGTGCAACTTTTCGCCGTTTTCCACCATTCCCCAGGACGCGCCAAATTCAATATCCAGCCCGGTGTTGTTCCAGAAAATCTTACGGCTGTTCAGCCGATCAACCATATGCTGTAAGCGCTCAGCGGTTCCCGGGCCCAGTAATACCAGCACAAGCTCGCTTCCGGGGAGCTGGAAGAGCGTCTCATCTTTTTGCAGGAGAGGCTGCAGCGACGTGGCGATCGTGCGTTTGCAGTGGACCCGCATCAGGATCCCATAGTGGCGACTCAAAAATTCCAGGTTATCCATACGCAGAATGCTCACTTTTGCATCCGGGTGAATCTCAAGATAATCCTCCAGCGCACGAATATTGGGCAATCCGGTCAGCGGATCGGTGAGCGCCCTCCCCTGCCAGCCCCGCTTAAGCCACTCGCTGCGCTGGTAAATACGCGACATATAGAGTAGGCAGATCGCGAACGAGATAAGCACGGACAGAATAAAAGAGAGCGAATGGCCCGATTCCACCCCGTTAAGGAAGTTGTAGTTGTAGGTCAACAGCAGGAGCGCAGATACAGCCCAGAGCAGAGAAATCAACGCATAGGTCAGTCGGCTTATCGCTAAGGTAAAAAGAATAAAAATTAGCGGCATCAAATAGCCCGCAATGACGGGAGATTCAAAAGGACCACATAAAATGATGAGAATGAAACTTAAAAGCACCAGCCAGGCAAAAATATATAATGAATTCTTGTGAAAAAACACGGGCTTCACGCTTCGTCGCCAGAAACTCATTGCATAACGAGGATTAATTATCATTCTTAACGGGTAATAGAACATCATGGTAAAAATCAATGCCGCACATATCAGGCTTTGTATATCCACAACGTTATAAATTACCGTTCCTTCGCCGAAAAAGGTCGAAATTGTCACCGGAAAATCAAACAAATAGCCTGCCAAATACATTGACAGCTTAATCCCTATTGGCACCATAAAACCGAGCCAGAATATCCGTAATCCGATGTGCTTGTTAGGGATGCAGTAACGCCAACGCTTACCCAGCATGATACGCAGAAGGCCGCACGCCGCGAACAACGCAAAGGTCTGACAGAACAGTAATACTAAATATTGTAGCGGTGCTAAATTTACATAGAATAAATTAGTGACAGTAAAACCTAACAAAATGGGAAGAATAGCCCTGCGCCCAAATAGCAGGATTACCGCCAACATCACGCTTAAAGGTAACCATGCTAAATAAACGTCGTGACCATTAACAATTGCGCGGGGAGAAAGATAACGGGAGACAGGCACCGCAATCAGGCATAAAGCCAGAGCAATCATAAATATCTTTACATTATTGTAAGCTTTTCTATTCATTAACCGGGGCGTTATTTTCCGAGAGAATTATTGACCGGATGGATAATAGGTTTATTAATTGCGCGAATCAAGTTCAAGTCTATTTTTAGACTGGTTAATTGATGCCGATTGAGGTGAGGTATGGGAATACCTTCTTTTTGATAACAAAATGCGGGAGAGTGTGTTACAAACACATAAAAAAAACCCTCGTCTTTTGACGAGGGTTTACAATTTTGGTGGAGCTAAGCGGGATCGAACCGCTGACCTCTTGCATGCCATGCAAGCGCTCTCCCAGCTGAGCTATAGCCCCACATGTTACTTTACTGACCGCACTCTGTTGGGTTCAGAGTTTGGTGGAGCTAAGCGGGATCGAACCGCTGACCTCTTGCATGCCATGCAAGCGCTCTCCCAGCTGAGCTATAGCCCCATCGTAAAGCTGTCATGTTGACGGGCGGCATAATATGAATTCCGCCGCGGGGTGTCAACGGCAAAATCAATCCCAGCCATTCAATCGCCGAAAAATCATGCAAATGAATCACTTTGCGAGCCTGCTCGCAGCCAGGAGTTAAGCCTGTCACGTTTTCACGTAAAACGGTGCTATAAAATGAGCCGTTAATTAACCCTACTGATATTCAGGAAATTGCATGATCAAGGAACGAATGACGCCAGAAGAGTTAGCCCTTCTCACTGGCTATAGCCGCCAGACCATCAATAAATGGGTACGCAAAGAGGGTTGGATTACGTCACCAAAACCAGGCGTCCAGGGCGGGAAAGCGCGCCTGGTACATGTGAACGACAAAGTCCGTGACTTTATTCGCAGCGCACGTCGGGCAAGCGAAACATCCGAACTGCCTGGAGGCAGCAGTCATGATAGTTCGCTTCACACGCTGCTCCTGACGCTGGCCAATGAAATGACGCCGGAAGAGCAGAAGCAGATGACATCGCTGCTACTGCGGGAAGGGATTACCGGCTTGTTGCAACGTTTAGGGATTCGCGATCGGGACTGATATGAAAAAATTACGGAGCAAAATGACCACGGAAGAGCTGGCAGAGAGTTTGGGCGTTGCCAGACAAACGGTTAATCGCTGGATACGCCAGAAAAGGTGGAAAACCGAAGGACTCAACGGCGTGAAAGGCGGTCGCGCAAGGCTCATTCATGTTGATGCGCGCGTGAAAGAACATATTATGAGCCTCCCGGCGATCCGCAACCGTCAGGCGGTGTACCATCTCGCGGAGGCCACGTCTTCCTATACTGTCCCCTCTTCAAACCTGTGTCCGGGCATTATTGAGACGCTGGAGAGTATGACTAAGCCAGAGCAGAAGCGTCTGGATGCGTTATTGAAGCGCGAAGGGATACATGGATTTCTTAAGCGTTTGGGCATTGCCGAAGAAGATGCATAAAAAAACGGCAGGTTCCCCTGCCGTTTTTTTATCTGAAACGTTATTACTGCTGATTTTCACGTTCAGCGATGAAGTCCAGCGCCTTGTTAATACGCGCCACGCTGCGTGATTTGCCGATCGCGTGAACCGTCACATCCAGCGCCGGAGACTGCCCCGCCCCGGTCACCGCAACGCGCAGTGGCATGCCGACTTTACCCATACCGACTTCCAGCTCGTCTGCCGTCGCCTGAATCGCTTGATGCACATTCTCAGCGGTCCACTCGGAAAGGGCCGCCAGCTTGTCACGCACCACTTCCAGCGGCTGACGCGCAACCGGACGGAGGTGCTTCTTCGCGGCGTCCGCGTCGAACTCATCAAACTCTTCATAGAAGTAGCGGCAGCTTTCGGCAATCTCTTTCAGCGTTTTGCAGCGCTCGCCGAGGAGTTTCACCAGGTCAGCCAGCTCAGGGCCAGTGCGGGTATCAATATTTGCCTGCTCAATGTGCCACTGCAGATACGTCGCCACATATTCAGGCTGCATGGTGTTGATGTAGTGATGGTTCAGCCACAGGAGCTTGTCGGTATTAAATGCGCTCGCTGATTTGCTTACAGAGCTCAGAGAGAACAGTTCGATCATCTCTTCGCGGCTGAAGATCTCCTGGTCACCGTGGGCCCAGCCCAGACGCACCAGATAGTTCAGCAGCGCTTCCGGAAGATAGCCGTCATCGCGATATTGCATAACGCTTACCGCGCCGTGACGTTTAGACAGTTTTTTCCCGTCATCACCGTTGATCATGGAGACGTGCGCATAGACAGGCACAGGGGCGTTCAGCGCTTTCAGGATGTTGATCTGACGTGGCGTATTGTTGATATGGTCTTCACCACGGACAACGTGGGTAATTTCCATATCCCAGTCGTCAACCACGACGCAGAAGTTATAGGTTGGAGAACCGTCGGTACGACGGATGATCAGATCGTCCAGCTCCTGGTTGCTGAATTCAATGGGGCCACGGATCTGGTCGTCAAAGATCACCGAGCCCTCTTGCGGGTTAGCGAAACGCACCACGCAAGGCTCGTCAGCAGCATGCTCGCTATGGTCGTGGCGGCAGCGGCCGTCATAACGCGGCTTTTCACCGTTAGCCATCTGCGCTTCACGCAGTTCATCCAGACGCTCTTTAGAGCAGTAGCATTTATATGCCGTGCCCGCGACCAGCATCTCATCAATGACAGCGTTATAGCGGTCAAAGCGTTTGGTCTGGAAGTAAGGACCTTCATCCCATTCCAGATTTAGCCAGTTCATCCCATCCATAATGGCTTCAATTGCTTCTGGCGTGGAGCGCTCAAGATCGGTGTCTTCAATACGCAGCACGAACTCACCTTTGTTGTGGCGTGCGAAAAGCCAGGAATAGAGAGCGGTACGTGCACCACCGACGTGCAGATAGCCTGTCGGGCTCGGCGCGAAGCGAGTTTTGATTTTCATGAAATGGCCTTACGTTATAAAGATGCCGGCAATCGGCAAATCCTGGGGAAAAAACGATGGGCAATATTCTATCACTGTGGGGGGATTCCTCAATGTTGATCCCTTTATCGTGATCGAGTTTGCGATTTTTGTTTAGAAATCATGCGCCATTGCCCGTTTCGCGATCGTTTTGCTTAATTTTACGACGAACGAATAAAAACTTTAGAAAATGCGTTGACTCATTTTCAACTCTCCCTATAATGCGACTCCACACAGCGGGGGTGATTAGCTCAGTTGGTAGAGCATCTCCTTTACACGGAGGGGGTCGGCGGTTCGAGCCCGTCATCACCCACCATCTACTTCGGTAGACTCGCAGTGTAGATAAGAATTGAGATTGGGCGATTAGCTCAGTTGGTAGAGCATCTCCTTTACACGGAGGGGGTCGGCGGTTCGAGCCCGTCATCGCCCACCATTCTCACCTTATCGCAGTAGTTCCGAAATGGGCGATTAGCTCAGTTGGTAGAGCATCTCCTTTACACGGAGGGGGTCGGCGGTTCGAGCCCGTCATCGCCCACCATTTCGGGTCGTTAGCTCAGTTGGTAGAGCAGTTGACTTTTAATCAATTGGTCGCAGGTTCGAATCCTGCACGACCCACCAATGTAGAAAGGCGCCCTAAAGGCGCCTTTTTGCTATCTGCAGTTTGTCTACTTCCGCCTTGCAGTACACTTTCATCGCTTCATCAATACTTATTGTGTATCGATGTAACTCCCTGCCAGATATGGCAGTTTTGCTCAAGCTAATCCCGTTAGTGCCGATACCTCTGTTTTATAACGCGAGGAAAAAGTATGACGACCATTCAGGCTTCAACCCAACAGATTCAAACCAGCGGCGCGAGTGGAACTTCCAGCAGTAACGATATCGCTACGCAAATCACCCGCATTCTCGACAAGATCAAAAAGCTGACTCAGCAGTTAAAAGAGCTGGCGAACAGCACCGGCAGCGCTGATGAGAAGAAGAAGCAGCAGGAACTTATTCAGACCCAGATCAAAGTGCTTCAGGCGCAGCTCGCCTCACTGCAGCGCCAGCAGGCAGAAGAGGCCCAAAAGAAGCAGGATCAAAAGCTGGGCAAAGTGGAAGGTGTGAATAACCCTTCAGACAATAATCAGATTGATATCTACATCTAATCTTCTGATGCGTTAAACAGTGGGTCGCGTATGCGGGCTTCGGTTAATCGTTGTGCCTGGATACGCACCACTTCCCAGATAGCCTGCGCCGCCCCCGAGAGTGAGCGATTTTTTCGCCGCACCAGCATCAGCTTTCGCTCAACAACGGGCGCTAATCGCCTGACGGCCAGCCGGCTTCCCTGCGGCAGGGGAAGCGCCAGGGCGGGCAACACGCTGATGCCAATGCCGGCTTCCACCATGGGAAACAGCGTCGCCGGGTGACCAATCTCCTGCACGATCGTTGCTTTTACGCCCTGATTCACCAGCGCGGAATCAATCAGCGGACGACTGCCCGAGGCATAATCCTGTAAAACCAGGTTCGCGCCCGTCAGACACTGCCAGCTGACTTCCGGCAACGTGGCCAGCGGGTCGTCGTCACGGCAGAGCAGCAAGAATGGCTCGGAAAGTACGCTTTCACACGCCAGATCGCTCGCCTGGCCGGGATCGATCACAATACCAAAATCTACATCGCCCTGGCGGATGCTCTCCAGCACCCACTGCTGCGGCCTGTCATGCAGGACAAAATCAATATCCGGATAGCGGTGGCTTCCCTCGGCAATACACTGCGGGATAAGGTGCGCAGAGATTGTCTGGCTGGCCGCGACGCGCACGGTCCCCGAAAGCTGCTGCCCCAGCCTCCCCACGTCTCTGAGCGTGCTGTTTAGCTCATCCAGCAGCCGTTCAAGGCGCAGGGCCAGCTGCTGCCCCGCTTCGGTCAGCACTACTTCGCGCGTGGTGCGGTCAAGCAACTTCACCCCGGTCTGATTCTCCAGCTCTTTCACGCTGTGGCTGACCGCCGACTGGCTCAGGCCAATCTTCTCGCCTGCCCGGCTAAAGCTGCGGGCGTGAGCGACGGTGACGAAAATACGAAGCTGACGTAAGGAATAATTCATCTGTTTCATTCATGAATGGATGCAATAAATCAATTTTATTTCTCAAATAGAAAAAAGCACAATAGCGACATCTGATTTCAGGAGTCATTATGAAACTATTTCGTATTCTTGATCCGTTCACGCTTACCCTGGTGGTTACCGTTTTACTGGCCTCGTTTTTCCCCGCCCGCGGGGGCTTCGTCCCGTTTTTTGAAGGGCTGACGACGGCCGCCATCGCGCTGCTGTTCTTTATGCACGGTGCAAAACTCTCCCGCGAAGCCATTATTGCCGGCGGTAGCCACTGGCGGCTGCATCTCTGGGTGATGTGCAGCACGTTCATTCTGTTCCCAATCCTCGGAGTGCTGTTTGCCTGGTGGGCGCCGGTTAACGTCGACCCGGCGCTCTACACCGGTTTCCTGTATCTCTGTATTCTGCCGGCTACCGTGCAGTCCGCCATTGCCTTTACCTCTCTGGCGGGAGGGAACGTTGCGGCCGCGGTCTGCTCGGCATCGGCATCCAGCCTGTTAGGGATTTTCGTTTCCCCGCTGCTGGTGGGCCTGCTGATGAACATGCACGGCGCGGAAGGCAATCTCGAGCAGGTTGGAAAAATTTGCCTGCAGCTGCTGCTGCCGTTTGTCCTGGGACATTTATCCCGTCCATGGACCGGGGCGTTCGTGGCAAAGCACAAGAAATGGATCTCAAAAACCGACCAGTCGTCGATTCTGCTGGTGGTCTATTCCGCCTTCAGCGAAGCGGTCGTTAACGGGATCTGGCATAAGGTAGGCGCAGGCTCGCTGCTGTTTATCGTGGTGGTCAGCCTCGTCCTGCTGGCGATTGTGATTGCGGTAAACGTCTTTGTGGCACGCAGGTGCGGCTTCAGCAAAGCGGATGAAATCACCATTGTCTTCTGCGGTTCGAAGAAAAGCCTGGCTAACGGTATCCCGATGGCCAATATTCTGTTCCCGACCTCGGTGATTGGGATGATGGTGCTGCCGTTGATGATTTTCCACCAGATCCAGCTGATGGTCTGCGCGGTGCTGGCGCGTCGCTACAAGCGCCAGACTGAAAAGCTGGCGCAGAAAGAGACCCGCGCCGCGAAGGCTTAAGGACGTTTCAGGGGCTGAACCAGCTGGGTCAGCCCCTCGGTTTTGATCAGTAACGTGATAGCCATCAGCTCGCCCAGTCGCCCTGCCGGGAATTCATCCTTGCGGGCAAACCACAGCAGATACTCCTCCGGCAAATCAATCAGCCTGCGGCCCTTGTATTTACCGAACGGCATCTCCGTATTGGCAATCTCAACGAGCTGTTCTTTCTCCACGTTACTCTCCTAACAGACGCATCATTTCCGCTTCGTCGATAACTTCAATGCCGAGCTCCTGGGCTTTCGCCAGCTTCGAGCCCGCCGCTTCCCCGGCGATCACCAGGTCGGTTTTCTTCGACACGCTGCCCGCCACTTTGGCCCCCAGCGCCACCAGGCGCGCTTTCGCATCGTCGCGTGAAAGCTGGCTCAGGCTGCCGGTCAGGACTACCGTTTTACCGGCGAACGGGCTGTCGATCTCTTCGGCGTTAACCACTACCGGCGCGGGCCACTTAATGCCCTCTTCCAGCAGCTTGCCGATAACTTCACGGTTGCTCTCTTCGGCGAAGAAGTTAAAGACGTGCGTGGCGACCACAATGCCAACGTCAGGGACTTTCTGCAGCTCGTCGATGCTAGCCTTTTCCAGCGCCTCCAGCGTACCAAAGTACGCCGCCAGACCCGCCGCCGTCGCCTCACCCACTTCACGAATGCCCAGCGCGTAAAGGAAGCGGGCAAAGGTCGTTTCTTTTGCGGCTTCCAGCGCGTTAACCACATTCTGGGCAGACTTTGGTCCCATGCGGTCGAGACCGGTCAGTTTACCTGCCGTCAGCCTGAAGAGATCCGCTGGCGTATGGACATACTCTTTCTCAACCAGCTGATCGATAATCTTGTCGCCCATGCCGTCGACGTCCATCGCCCGACGGGAGACGAAGTGCTTCAGCGACTCTTTACGCTGCGCACCACAGATTAAGCCTCCCGTACAGCGCGCCACCGCTTCGCCTTCCACACGCTCAACGTCGGAGCCGCACACCGGGCAGTGGGTCGGGAAGACGATCTCGCGCGTATCGGCAGGACGCTCTGACTCCACGACGTTAACCACCTGCGGGATAACGTCGCCCGCGCGGCGAATCACCACTTTGTCACCAATGCGCAGGCCGAGGCGTTCGATTTCATCGGCGTTATGCAACGTGGCATTACTCACCAGCACGCCCGCGACCTGCACGGGCTCCAGACGTGCGACCGGGGTAATCGCCCCCGTACGGCCAACCTGGAACTCCACGTCGCGAACGAAGGTCATCTGCTCCTGAGCAGGGAATTTAAACGCCACCGCCCAGCGCGGAGCGCGCGCCACAAAGCCCAGCTGCTCCTGCAGCGCCAGTGAATTCACCTTGATGACGACGCCATCAATATCAAAACCGAGCGTCGGGCGGTCCTCTTCCACCTTGTGGTAGAACGCCAGCACCGCTTCCGGCGAGTCGCAGAGCTGAACGCGGTTGCTCACCGGCAGACCCCACGCTTTAAACTGCAGCAGACGTCCGAGGTGCGTATCCGGCAGCTCGCCGCCCTCCAGAATACCGACGCCGTAGCAGAAGAAAGTAAGCGGTCGCTTCGCGGTGATACGTGGATCAAGCTGGCGCAGAGAGCCTGCCGCCGCATTACGCGGGTTAGCAAACACCTTTCCGCCGGTGCGACGCGCCTCTTCGTTAATTTTCTCGAAGCCCGCCTGGGGCAGGAACACCTCGCCGCGCACTTCCAGACGTGCGGGAATGTTGTCACCCTGCAGCTTCAGCGGGATCGCGCGGATGGTACGCACGTTGGTGGTGATGTCTTCGCCCGTTGTACCGTCGCCACGCGTTGCGGCACGCACCAGCACGCCGTTTTCGTAGAGAAGGCTGACCGCCAGGCCATCCAGCTTGAGCTCGCAGCACCAGGTGAGGGAGTCGCTGCTTTTCAGGCGATCCTGCACGCGCTTGTTAAACGCGAGGAAGCTCTCTTCATCGAAGACGTTATCCAGCGACAGCATCGGCACCTCATGGCGCACCTGGCTGAAAGCGCCCAGCGGCTCAGCGCCGACGCGCTGGGTGGGGGAATCCGGCGTGATGAGCTCTGGATGCTGCGCCTCTAACTCGCGCAGCTCGCGCATCAGGCGGTCATATTCCGCATCCGGGACTTCCGGCGCGTCCATAACATGATAGAGGTATTCATGATGGCGAAGCGTGGTTCGCAGTTCAGTGAGTTGTTTTTCGATTGAGTCCATATCGCACCATCAATGAGAAAAAACCCCCGACAGGCGGGGGTTGAGGAGGAGTTGAAGTAAACGCGACGATTACGCGTTAGCTTCCTTAACTTCGCGGATGCGGTCCTGATACTCGCGCAGCTTCTGCGGGGTCATCATTCGACGCTGATCGTCAAGCACCACGCCACCGACTTCGTCAGCGATGTGCTGAGCGGACTGCAGCATCAGCTTAAAGTTTTGCAGTTCGTCGCCGTAAGAAGGTACCTGCATAAAGATAGTGACGCCCGGGGTCACGAAATCACCGGTCATTTCCGGATCAAAGGTACCAGGGTTAACCATGTTGGCCAGGCTGAACAGCGCCGGGCCGCTACCGTCAGGGCTCAGGTGGCGATGGAAAATGTTCATATCGCCAAACTTGAATCCTGCCTGTTGAATACTGTTGAGCAGCACGTCACCGTTGAGATGGCTGCCGTGATGCGCGGCCACGTTCATGATGATCACCGCTTCTTTACGCTGTGGTTTTTCAACAACCGGCTCTGGCTCTACAACGGGCTCAGGCTCAACGTGCGGGGCCGGAGCAGGCTGAGGCGGCTGTACGTGAACAGGCTGCTGCGGTTGTTGTACCGGCTGAGCAGGCTGTTGCTGCACGGGCTGCTGTTCAACCGGCTGTGGCGCAGCAGGCTGCTGATAAACATGCTGTTGCGGCGGCTGGCGCGGCTGTGCAGAAGCATACGGCGGTTGATACTGGTGCTGCGAAGGACGAGGCGCTTCATGCTCCCCATGGCCTGCGCCGGGCGCAGTATTGACCCGATGAACACGAACTTCACCCACGCCGTCGTCATCGCTGCCGTTGATGTCATCTTCACTGTCATCGTCGTCACGACTGGACTTCATGCGCTTCAGTGGGCGATCGCGAAACATCGAGGAACGCTCTTTACGGCTGGTCCAGAAACCATGTACCAGTAAAGCGATTATGGCGATCGCGCCAACAATGATTAATATCAGACGCAAATCCTGCATCATTATATTCTCTGTTGTTCTAACACCTTGCCACCACGGCAAACATTTACTCACTAAGAGTATTTGCCGTTTACGTCAAGTGCAAGTGTGTGCAGAGCATTCACAGCATAAAGATGAAGGAAATCGTGCTTTTTGCTGGTTTTTCGAACATTTCCGAACTGGTCATTGCTCCGTAAGTGGATAATATAGGCGGGCAATTCCACTGGTTGTGTAAAAAGGAGTACAGCCTGGCTATGGTTTCAACATCTTCTTCTCCCCCGCGCAGCGGCGTCTGGTATTTTTCTCAGGGCTGGAAACTGGTCTCCCTGCCGGGGATTCGACGCTTCGTGATTCTGCCGCTGTTGATCAACATTATTCTGATGGGCGGCGCGTTCTGGTGGCTGTTCACAAAGCTGGAAAGCTGGATCCCGTCGCTGATGAGTTACGTTCCGGACTGGCTGCAGTGGCTTAACTACCTGCTCTGGCCGGTGGCGGTAATCTCCGTGCTGCTGGTGTTTGGGTACTTCTTTTCGACGATTGCCAACTGGATAGCCGCACCGTTTAACGGTCTGCTGGCGGAACAGCTTGAAGCGCGGCTTACCGGCGCGACGCCGCCGGACACGGGCGTGCTGGGGATCATGAAAGACCTGCCACGCATCATGAAGCGCGAGTGGCAGAAGTTTGCCTGGTACCTGCCCCGCGCGATTGTGCTGCTTATCCTCTACTTTGTGCCAGGCATTGGCCAGACGGTGGCGCCGGTGCTGTGGTTTCTGTTCAGCGCCTGGATGCTGGCCATCCAGTACTGCGACTATCCGTTCGATAACCATAAGGTGCCGTTTAAAGAGATGCGCACTGCCCTGCGCAGTCAGAAGGTCGCCAATATGCAGTTTGGCGCGCTGACCAGCCTGTTCACCATGATTCCCTTCCTGAATCTGTTCATCATGCCCGTCGCCGTCTGCGGCGCGACGGCGATGTGGGTCGACTGCTACCGTGCTAAGCACGCGTTATGGAAATAATGCAAAAATGTGTAAAGCAGGGGTGGCTTATGCCGCCCCTTATTCCATACTGATCCCCATTATTTCCTTGCAGTATATAGATATGCGAATTCCTTACTTCCCCCTACCTGCTCAACAGGTATGCTGGGTCGGTATCCCAATTTCATACAGTTAAGGACAGGCCATGAGTAAGATTTATGAAGACAACTCGCTGACTATCGGTCATACGCCCCTGGTTCGACTGAACCGTATCGGTAATGGACGCATTCTGGCGAAGGTCGAATCACGTAACCCGAGCTTCAGCGTAAAATGCCGTATCGGTGCAAACATGATTTGGGATGCTGAAAAACGTGGCGTACTGAAGCCTGGCGTTGAGCTGGTGGAACCGACAAGCGGTAACACCGGTATTGCTCTGGCCTATGTTGCTGCCGCACGCGGCTACAAGCTGACGCTGACTATGCCAGAAACCATGAGCATCGAGCGTCGTAAGCTGCTTAAAGCGCTGGGCGCGAACCTGGTGCTGACCGAAGGCGCGAAGGGCATGAAGGGCGCCATTCAGAAAGCTGAAGAGATTGTGGCCAGCGATCCGGCGAAATATCTGCTGCTGCAGCAGTTCAGCAACCCGGCTAACCCGGAAATTCACGAGAAAACCACCGGTCCGGAAATCTGGGAAGATACCGACGGCCAGGTTGACGTATTTATTTCCGGCGTGGGTACCGGCGGTACGCTGACCGGCGTGTCACGCTATATTAAAGGCACAAAGGGTAAAAAAGAGCTGATCACCGTTGCCGTTGAGCCAACTGACTCACCGGTTATCACCCAGGCACTGGCGGGTGAAGAGCTTAAACCAGGCCCGCATAAAATTCAGGGTATTGGCGCAGGCTTCATTCCGGGCAACCTGGATCTGAAGCTGATCGATAAAGTGGTGACCATCACTAACGAAGAAGCCATTTCTACCGCGCGTCGCCTGATGGATGAAGAAGGCATTCTGGCGGGTATCTCTTCCGGTGCAGCCGTTGCGGCAGCACTCAAGCTTCAGGAAGATGAAGCCTTTACCAACAAGAATATTGTGGTTATCCTTCCTTCTTCGGGCGAGCGTTACCTGAGCACCGCACTGTTTGCCGATCTGTTTACCGAAAAAGAACTGCAACAGTAGTGCCAGCATGTTAATAACGCGTAAAAAAGCACCTTTTCAGGTGCTTTTTTGTGGCCTGCTTCAAACTTTTGCCCCTCCTGGCATTGCTTCACCCCGTTGGGTCTGGTATTTAAACCAGCAATTATTTTGATGCGTGAAATTAATCGGTGAATGAAATAGCCTTGCTGAATCGATTTTATGATTTGGTTCAAGTCTTGCTTTCGCTGCATAATGTTTAATGACGATCGAAACGTCAGCGCTAACAATACAGGCTAAAGTTCAGTCGCCAGGCTAGACTTTAGTTCCACAACACTAAACCTATAAGTTGGGGAAATACAATGTTCCAGCAAGAAGTTACCATTACCGCTCCGAACGGTCTGCACACCCGCCCTGCTGCTCAGTTTGTTAAAGAAGCAAAAGGCTTCACTTCTGAAATCACTGTGACTTCCAACGGCAAAAGCGCGAGCGCAAAAAGCCTGTTCAAACTGCAGACTCTGGGCCTGACTCAGGGCACCGTTGTCACCATCTCTGCAGAAGGTGAAGACGAGCAGAAAGCAGTTGAGCATCTGGTAAAACTGATGGCTGAGCTCGAGTAAGTTTCCGGGTTCTTTTAAATATCAGTCACAAGTAAGGTAGGGTTATGATTTCAGGCATTTTAGCATCCCCGGGTATCGCTTTCGGCAAAGCACTGCTGCTGAAAGAAGACGAGATCGTCATCGACCGGAAAAAAATTTCTGCCGACAAGGTTGATCAGGAAGTTGAACGTTTTCTGAGCGGTCGTGCCAAGGCATCTGCGCAACTGGAAGCAATCAAAACTAAAGCTGGCGAAACTTTCGGTGAAGAAAAAGAAGCCATCTTCGAAGGGCACATCATGCTGCTCGAAGATGAGGAGCTGGAGCAGGAAATCATAGCCCTGATTAAAGATAAAGGCATGACGGCCGACGCGGCTGCGCATGAAGTTATCGAAGGTCAGGCAACTGCCCTGGAAGAACTGGATGATGAATACCTGAAAGAGCGTGCGGCTGACGTACGTGACATCGGTAAGCGCCTGCTGCGCAACATCCTGGGTCTGGCCATCATCGACCTGAGCGCAATTCAGGATGAAGTCATCCTGGTTGCCGCTGACCTCACTCCGTCTGAAACCGCACAGCTGAACCTGAAAAAGGTCCTCGGTTTCATCACCGACGCGGGTGGCCGTACTTCCCACACCTCTATCATGGCGCGCTCTCTGGAACTGCCTGCCATCGTGGGTACCGGTAGCGTCACCTCTCAGGTGAAAAACGGCGACTATCTGATTCTGGATGCCGTAAACAATCTGGTTTACGTCAACCCAACTAATGAAGAGATCGATAAACTGCGCGCGGTTCAGGAGCAGGTTGCGACTGAAAAAGCGGAACTCGCTAAGCTGAAAGACCTGCCAGCCATCACCCTGGACGGCCATCAGGTAGAAGTGTGCGCAAACATCGGTACCGTCCGCGACGTTGATGGCGCTGAGCGCAACGGTGCGGAAGGCGTCGGTCTCTATCGTACAGAATTCCTGTTCATGGACCGCGACGCGCTGCCAACGGAAGAAGAGCAGTTTGCTGCTTATAAAGCCGTGGCTGAAGCGTGTGGCTCTCAGGCGGTTATCGTCCGTACCATGGACATCGGTGGCGACAAAGAGCTGCCGTACATGAACTTCCCGAAAGAAGAGAACCCGTTCCTGGGCTGGCGTGCAATCCGTATCGCGATGGATCGTAAAGAGATCCTGCGTGACCAGGTTCGCGCGATCCTGCGAGCCTCTGCTTTCGGTAAACTGCGCATCATGTTCCCGATGATCATCTCTGTTGAAGAAGTGCGTGCACTGAAGAAAGAGATCGAAATCTACAAACAGGAACTGCGCGAAGAAGGTAAAGCGTTTGACGAGTCAATCGAGATCGGCGTGATGGTGGAAACACCTGCGGCGGCGACCATTGCGCGTCATTTAGCCAAAGAAGTTGATTTCTTTAGTATCGGCACCAATGATTTAACGCAGTACACCCTGGCAGTTGACCGTGGTAATGATATGATTTCACATCTCTACCAGCCAATGTCACCGTCCGTACTGAACTTGATCAAGCAAGTTATTGATGCTTCTCATGCAGAAGGTAAATGGACTGGCATGTGTGGTGAGCTTGCAGGCGACGAACGTGCTACACTTCTGTTGCTGGGTATGGGTCTGGACGAATTCTCTATGAGCGCCATTTCCATCCCGCGCATTAAGAAGATTATCCGTAACACGAACTTCGAAGATGCGAAGGTGTTAGCAGAGCAGGCTCTTGCTCAACCGACAACGGACGAGTTAATGACGCTGGTTAACAAGTTCATTGAAGAAAAAACAATCTGCTAATCCACGAGATGCGGCCCAAATTACTGCTTAGGAGAAGATCATGGGTTTGTTCGATAAACTGAAATCTCTGGTTTCTGATGATAAGAAAGACTCCGGAACTATTGAGATTGTTGCTCCGCTCTCCGGCGAGATCGTCAACATCGAAGACGTGCCGGATGTAGTGTTTGCTGAGAAAATCGTTGGTGATGGCATTGCTATCAAACCAACTGGCAACAAAATGGTTGCTCCAGTTGACGGCACCATCGGTAAAATTTTTGAAACCAACCATGCGTTCTCTATCGAATCTGATAGCGGTATCGAACTGTTCGTTCACTTCGGTATCGACACCGTTGAACTGAAAGGCGAAGGCTTCAAACGTATCGCGGAAGAAGGCCAGCGTGTTAAAGTTGGCGACCCGGTAATTGAATTCGATCTGCCACTGTTGGAAGAAAAAGCCAAGTCTACCCTGACGCCGGTTGTTATCTCCAACATGGACGAAATCAAAGAACTGATCAAACTGTCTGGCAGCGTCACCGTGGGTGAAACCCCGGTTATCCGCATCAAGAAGTAATTCTTGCCGCACAGAAAAATGGCGCCTTCGGGCGCCATTTTTGTTTATGCCGGTAGGATAAGCTCGTCGTAGCCTTTCGACTGGGTATAGAGCATCACATCAGTCACCCGATCGCCGGCCATGCGAATGGCGTCGGCAACGGTTTTCCCCTCAACAATTCCGCTCACCAGCTCTGAACAGAACAGGTCGCCCGTCCCTTTCAGATCGGTTTCTACGCGCGGATGCGCGCTGACGGTCACGCCTTCATTCGTCACCAGCACTACGTGGATGTTTTCCGGGTCATCGGCCACCGGCGCGCTGGTGATCGCCACCCATTTCAGGCTGTCGGAGAGCAGTCCCTGCGCCGCAGAGATGGCGCTCTCAGGCGTACGGCACGGTTTGCCGCTTAACACTTCCAGCTCATAGACGTTTGGCGTGATCCCCTGCGCCAGCGGCAGCAGGTGTTCCCGATACGCCTGCGGGATCTCAGGCTTCACGTACATACCGCTGTCGATATCGCCGATAACCGGGTCGACCAGCACCAGCAGGTCAGGATGCTGCGCTTTGACCGCCTTCAGCCATTGAGCCAGCAGGACGATCTGGCTGGCGCTGCCCATATAGCCGGTGGTGACCGCTTTAAGCTCGCGCAGGATGTCGCGCTCTTCCAGTGCCTTAAGATAGCCGCTGAACCACTCGTCGGGGATCACCCCACCATAAAACGTGTCGTAGTGCGGCGTGTTGCTAAACAGTACCGTCGGCACGGCGGTAACGTTCAGCCTGTGGGTACGAATATTCGGTACCGCAATGCTGTTCCCCACGCTGCCGTAAACCACCTGCGACTGCACGGCGACAATGTCGGTTTGCTGCGCCCGGGTGTTATCCCGGAATAAAATCATCTCCATGACGCTTAAATCCCCGCCCCCTGCGAATAACTCTCTTCACCAAAGACGCCGGTAGACAGATAGCGATCGCCGCGATCGCAAATAATCGCCACCACTACGGCACCCGGGTTTGCCTGCGCTACCCGAATCGCACCCGCTACCGCGCCGCCCGAGCTGACGCCGCAGAAGATACCTTCGCGCACGGCCAGCTCACGCATGGTATTTTCCGCCTCGCGCTGGTGAAGATCCAGCACCTGATCCACCAGCTGCGCATTAAAGATGCCGGGCATATACTCCGCCGGCCAGCGGCGAATGCCCGGAATGCTGCTCCCCTCTTCCGGCTGGAGGCCAACGATGGTGACGGCTTTTTCCTGCTCGCGCAGAAAACGTGATACCCCGGTAATGGTGCCGGTGGTGCCCATGCTGGAGACAAAATGGGTGATACGCCCGTCGGTTTGCTGCCAGATTTCCGGGCCGGTGGTGGTGTAGTGCGCGTACGGGTTGTCCGGGTTGTTGAACTGATCCAGCAGTTTACCTTCGCCGCGCTCGGCCATTTCTAACGCCAGGTCGCGCGCACCTTCCATTCCCTGCTCTTTGGTAACCAGAATCAGCTCGGCCCCGTAGGCACGCATCGCGGCGCGGCGCTCCTGGCTCATATTGTCCGGCATCAGCAGCTTCATGCGGTAGCCTTTCAGCGCCGCAATCATCGCCAGGGCGATACCGGTGTTGCCGCTGGTGGCCTCTATGAGCACGTCGCCAGGCTTAATTTCTCCGCGTTTTTCGGCCTGGACAATCATCGACAGCGCCGCGCGGTCTTTCACCGACCCCGCCGGGTTATTGCCTTCGAGTTTGACCCAGATTTCACTGCCGTTGTCTGGCCCCATGCGCTGAAGCTTGACCAGAGGAGTGTTGCCGATGGTGTGTTCGAGTGTATTCACGATTTTTACTCAATAAAAAAGCCGGGGCGCGCGCAGCGATCCCGGCCTACAAGACGCAGTGATAACTGTAGGCCCGGTCAGCGCAGCGCCACCGGGCGATAAACATCCTAATAACCTATCAGGCTGACTCCGCCAGAGCAATATCCTCGCGCGTCTCGATGCGCTCCTTCCCGTGATAAATACGGGCGTGCTGCAGCCCGACAAACAGGCGCTCACCCCGGTGCGGCGGCACGTCGTCGCGCATGACCACGGTCAGCGGCTCGGTATACCAGCCCAGCGGCTGTACCACCAATTGGGTGTAGTGACCTTTAAGGCTAGCTTCCAGCACCTGCACCGGCAGCGGTGAATCCAGGCTGGTTCGGCGGCTCACGTCGACTTCCCACGGACGCAGGAACAGATCGACCGGCCCCTGATGCGCGGAGGTATAGCCCAAGGGCCAGCGGTGCGCGCCCACGTGGAACTGTCCACCGCGAATAGTACCCTGAAGACGGTTTACCTCGCCCATAAACTCCAGCACGAAGCGGGTCGCCGGTTCACGCCAGAGCTGCTCCGGCTCGTCAACCTGCTCAATGTTGCCCTGGCTCATGACCACCACGCGATCCGCAACTTCCATCGCCTCTTCCTGATCGTGGGTCACGAAGACGCTGGTGAATTTCAGCTCTTCATGCAGCTGACGCAGCCAGCGGCGCAGCTCTTTACGCACCTGCGCATCCAGCGCGCCGAAGGGTTCATCCAGCAGCAGAATTTGCGGCTCAACGGCCAGCGCGCGCGCCAGCGCCACGCGCTGTTTCTGCCCGCCGGACAGCTGGGCCGGGAAACGGTCCGCCAGGTGAGCCAGCTGCACCATCTCCAGCAGTTTGGTCACTTTGGCCTTAATGGTTGCCGTATCCGGACGTTCGCGACGCGGCAGCACGGTCAGGCCAAATGCGATGTTGTCGAACACGGTCATGTGGCGGAACAGCGCGTAATGCTGGAATACAAATCCTACTTTACGATCGCGGGCGTGCAGGCGGCTCACGTCGGTGCCGTGAAAGCGGATGTGCCCGCTGGTCTGATGCTCAAGCCCGGCGATAATACGCAGCAGCGTGGTTTTGCCCGAGCCGGACGGCCCCAGCAGCGCCACCATTTGTCCGGAAGGTATATCCAGCGAGATATCATTCAGCACCTGGGTGCGACCAAAAGACTTCTTAATATTGGCAATCTCAATGCTCATGATTTCCCTCCTGATGCTGACGTTTTTCCTGATTTTCTAAACGCCACTGCACCACACTCTTCAAAAACAGGGTCAAAATGGCCATCAGCGTCAGTAACGCTGCGGCAGTAAACGAGCCGATGGTATTGTAGTCCTGCTGCAGCAGCTCAATCTGGAGCGGCAGCGACAGGGTTTCACCGCGAATCGACCCGGAAACAACGGAAACGGCACCGAACTCGCCAATCGCGCGGGCGTTGGTCAGCACCACGCCGTAAAGCAGCGCCCAGCGAAT
Organism: Enterobacter sp. QK-SA4; assembly: GCF_056856775.1. Lineage (NCBI taxonomy): Bacteria > Pseudomonadati > Pseudomonadota > Gammaproteobacteria > Enterobacterales > Enterobacteriaceae > Enterobacter > Enterobacter sp. QK-SA4. The sequence goes on along the minus strand of NZ_JBXFXH010000007.1, from coordinate 1,337,944 downwards.
GTTCGGCAGCGTCACGCGGCGGAACATCTGCCAGCCGGAAGCGCCCAGCAGCACCGCCGCTTCGTCTTCGTTGCTCCCCTGGCTTAACATCACCGGCACCAGCTCACGCACCACAAACGGACAGGTCACGAAGATGGTGACCAGCACCATGCCCGGCCAGGCGAACATGATCTGCAGGTTATGCTCGTCCAGCCAGCCGCCCAACGGACCGTTGGAGCCGTAAAAGAGCAGGTACACCAGACCCGCCACCACCGGCGATACGGCGAAAGGAATGTCCAGCAGGGTCAGCAGCAGCTGACGTCCCGGGAAGTTAAAGCGGGTTACCAGCCAGGCCAGCAGGGTCCCGAACACGAGGTTCACCGGCACGGTGATCAGCGCAATCAGCACCGTCAGCCAGATGGCATGCAGCATATCCGGGTTCGCCAGATTTTCCAGCGCGGGCATCAGCCCTTTGCTGAACGCCTGGACGAAGATATAAACCGTCGGCACGACGAGAATGAGGGCGGAAACCAGCACGCCCGCCCCAATCAGAAACCATTTACCCCAGTTGATGCGGGGTGCATCGTATCGCTTCAATTGCGTAACTTCCGCCATCAGTGACCTACCACACGTCGACCAAAGCGACTTTGCAGAGTGTTAATCGAGTACAGCAGCAGCAGCGAGGCCGCCAGGATCACCGAGGCAATCGCGCTCGCCGCCGGATAATCAAACTCCTGCAAACGGATAAAAATCATCAGCGAGGTGACTTCAGTTTTCCAGGCGATGTTCCCGGCGATAAAAATCACCGCGCCGAACTCACCGAGGCTGCGGGTAAACGACAGCGCAACGCCCGCCATCAGCGCCGGAGAGAGTTCCGGCAGAACCACCTTGCGGAAGCTCTGCCAGCGCGTGGCACCCAGCGTTTCCGCCGCTTCTTCGTATTCCGGACCCAACTCTTCCAGCACCGGCTGCACGGTACGGACCACAAACGGGATGCTGGTAAAGGCCATCGCCACCGCGATACCGAGCCAGGTGTAGGTCACTTTGATATCAAATTTCGCCAGCCACTCGCCGTACAGCCCGTTCACAGAGAAGAGCGACGCGAGGGTTAAGCCCGCCACCGCCGTCGGCAGCGCAAACGGCAGATCCATCAGGGCGTCAAGCAGCGTGCGGCCCGGGAAGCGATAGCGGGTTAAGATCCACGCCATCAGCAGGCCAAACACGCCGTTAAAAATAGAGGCAACAAACGCCGACAGCAGCGTCACCTTGTAGGCCGCCACCACCTGCGGGTTGGTGACCACGTCCCAGTACTGCGCCCAGCTCATCTGAGCAAGCTGCATCACCAGCGCGCTGAGCGGCAACAGCAGGATCAGGCAGACGAACAGCAGGCTTGTCCCGAGGCTCAAGGTAAAGCCCGGCAGCACGCGTTTTGTCGAAACTGCAAACATTACTTATGCCCCGCCGCCAGCAGTTTGTCTAACTCACCGCCGCTGGCAAAATGCGTTTTCATCACATCAGGCCAGGAGCCGAAACGATCTTCCACGCGGAACAAATCGGTCTGCGGGAACTTATCTTTCAGCTTGTTCATTACGTCCGGGTTGTTCACGCGGTAGTAGTAATCGGTAATGATGGTCTGCGCCTGCGGGCTGTACAGGTAGTTGAGATAGGCTTTTGCCGCTTTCTCGGTACCGTTTGCCTGCACGTTTTTATCCACCCACGCCACCGGGAACTCGGCCAGGATGTTGGTTTTCGGGATAACGACCTCGAAGCCCTGCGCTTCGTACTGTTTGCGGATGTTATTCACTTCCGATTCAAAGCTGATCAGCACGTCGCCGAGACCACGCTCCGCGAAAGTCGTGGTCGCCCCGCGGCCGCCGGTATCAAACACTTCGACGTTTTTCAGGAACTGGGTCATGAACTGCTCGGTTTTGGCTTTATCATTACCGTCAGCCTTGTCGGCCGCGCCCCACGCGGCTAAATAGGTGTAGCGAGCGTTACCGGAGGTTTTTGGGTTCGGGAAAATCAGCTTCACGTCGGAACGCACCAGGTCGCTCCAGTCGTGGATATTCTTCGGGTTGCCCTTACGCACCAGGAAGCCCATGGTGGAATAGAACGGGGAGCTGTTGTTCGGCAGACGACTCTGCCAGTCCGCCGGGATGAGCTTGCCTTTGTCATGCAGGATCTGCACGTCAGTCACCTGGTTGTAGGTCACCACATCCGCTTTCAGGCCCTGCAAAATCGCCAGCGCCTGCTTGGACGATCCGGCGTGGGACTGCTTGATGGTCAGCTTGTCGCCGTTATTGTCTTTCGCCCACTGCTGTTCAAACGGGGGATTAAGGGCGGCAAACAGCTCGCGGGAAACGTCATACGAACTGTTTAACAGTTCAGTCGCCTGCGCCTGTGCCACCAGCAGTAAACCTGCCAGCGCCAGAGTTCCTTTTTTCAGTACAGTAACGGCCATTGCGCACCCTTATAAATGTGATGACTATCTTATAGTCATAATATTTATAACGGGGATGAAAGGAGTAACGGTTTTATATACCGTTTGGTGATTTAGAAGCAGAAAAGGGAATAAGGGTGAGGCCTGATGCCTTCACCCCAGCCCTCTCCCGCAGGGAGAGGGAGAAAGGACATTACAGCGCCAGCAGACGCTCAACGGACGGCGCAAAGTAATAGCCGCCGGTCACCGGTTTGGTGAAGCGCAGCATGGCGTCGCGCTTGCCGTCGGTATCGCCGAACATGCTCAGCAGCTGCTGCTCAATGTTATACAGGCGCGCGCAGTACGCGCAGAAGTAGAGGCCGTGCGTGCCGCTTGCCGTGCCGTACGGCAGGCTCTGGCGGACAATCTTCAGCCCTTTGCCGTCTTCTTTGAGGTCAACGCGGGTCAGGTGAGAGGTTACTGGACGGTCGTCGCCGTCGATCTCTTCGTTGGCTTCTTTAGTGCGGCCAATCATCATCTCCTGATCGTGCACGCTCATGCGGTTAAGCTGCTTGAGGTTGTGCTCCCAGCGCTGCACGAACACGTAGCTGCCGCCCGCGTCCACGCCGTCTTTGATCACCGCCACGTCGCGACGCGTCTCTTCACCCGCCGGGTTTTCGGTGCCGTCGACGAAGCCGCTCAGATCGCGCTCTTCCACCCAGCGGAAGCCGTGAACCTCTTCCTGCACCTCAATGCTGTCGCCAAAAGCCGCTACTGCCGCCTGGGCAACGGAGAAATTCACGTCGTGACGCAAGGAGAGAATATGGATCAGCACGTCGTACTGAGTTGCCGGAGCCAGACCTTTGCCGTAAGGGATGAAGTCTTTCAGCTCTTCCGCCCCTTCGCCACCGCTCAGCTGACGCCAGACGTTATTGCCAAAGGCAACAACGGCGCCGAGGTGGGCTTCCGGGAATTTGGCCTGGAAGGTTGCCAGCTTATCAACAAACGCTTTACTGGCCGCACGCAGGGCATCCACGTCCCCTTTAACATTGGCTTCAATCCAAATCGCCGCGCGGCAATGTTCTGGCAAAATGCCACTCTGAACCTGAGACATCGCTCCTCCTGAAATAAAGATGCCACGTCAGCGTGGCATTGATGGCGGCTATTATACCCGGATTTCAGCGAGGCGGTTTGTTCAGGCGCAAATTACTGCTTCCAGAGTATTTTGCTCACTTTCCAGCTCTTGAGCGTGTCGTCAGACGGCATTAGTCCTTCCGGACCGCTCCAGGTTCCGGTGAAGACATAGCTGATGTGCTGGCTGCCTTCCGCCTTACATTCCACCGCGACTTTGTCGTCAGACGGCAGGCTGGTGCAGTTGCCAAAAGCCTGCTTATAAAGTTCGCTGAACGGCGTACCCACTTTTACACCGCTCGCCGTCGGAATATCTTCATCCATCACAGCGATACGGTTTACGGTGCCTTTGTCACCGTTGATCACCAGCGCAAGCTTGTCACCCTTCAGCGCTTCGTAATAGCGAACAATATTGCCATTCTCCGTTTTCATGCCGCTGCGCAGGCGGTAATCGCCGCTGAGCGCATCCTGAATAGCGTCCTGATCCAGCGCCGTCGCGGCGGTAATTTTCCCCACGCCCTGCTCGGTCACTTCCGTTGATGAGCCAAACCAGTTCCACGGATACGCGGCGGACCAGTTAATGGAGGAGAGCGTCGAACAGCCGGTCAACGCCAGCGGGAGAGCGCATAAAAATAAACGCAGCGATTTCATTGAAACGTCCTTTCTTGTTAAATCAACGCTTGTTGGAGTGCGACATCGGCAAAAAGTGCCGGATTAATCATCCTGATGCGCAAAACAGGCGCGAAGACGCGGGTTGGTCAGCAGCCACAGCAGGGCCACAATATCGGCAACCACCAGCGCAACGCCGGTGCCCGTCAGCGGTTCACCGTACCACCAGAGTACCGGCTGCCAGAAGAGCAGCGCAACCTGGGCGAGGACCAGCAGCCAGCGAAGCGCGCCCCAAAAACGGGGGATCGCATGCCGTCGTCCGCTGCATAAAAAAACGACCACCGCCGGTACGCCCGGCAGCAAGCCGAGCCAGAAGGCGTCATGATCGGGATAAAAGAGATTCAGCAGCGTGTCGCCCTGCCCGCGCGACGCGGCGGCCATCACAAACAGCACCCAGGTCCGGGCCTGGAGCAGCAGAACGCACCAGAATAAAAAAGGCAGCCTGACGCGGCCCTGCGCGTCATAGTCTGCCGGGTGGATCTCAGTACTCTTCATCTTCGATCAGACGCTTTCCTAAACTCAGCACGTCGGAATGCTCGTAGCCCAGGCGCTCATACATGCCCAGCACCACGTCGTTATCTTCCCGCACCATGATCTGGATTTTCGGGCAGCCACGGGCGATCAGCTTCTTCTCGAGCCGGTTCAGCAGCGCATTGGCAATGCCGCGGCCACGGTATTCGGGGTGGACGCCCAGATAATAGGCCGAGCCGCGGTGGCCGTCATAACCGCCCATGACCGTCCCCACAACCTCGCCGTTGACTTCCGCGACCAGAAACAGACTGACGTCGTGATTCACCTTACGTTCGATATCCATTTCCGGATCGTTCCACGGACGCAGCAGATCGCAGCGCTCCCAAAGGGTGATCACCTCTTCGAAATCTTCCTGGCGAAAAACGCGTATCTCCATGGTATTAACCGCCTTTTCGGGTTTAAAAACAGTGATTATGGCGCGAAGCTCGCCTTTCGCCAATAACCGGGGAAAATCTCGCCAAAATTTGGCATAATGTCACTTTGTCACGTATTGAAATGAAAAGTAAAACAATTATCAATATGGACTGTCGTAACGGGAAACACGATACGATATAACACCAGGACCCCATTTTTTAGTATTCAGGCCGCATGAGCACATTCAAACCATTAAAAGCACTCACATCGCGTCGTCAGGTTCTCAAAGCGGGGCTGGCGGCCTTAACGTTAACGGGCATCGCAAAGCAGGCTCAGGCAAAAGACGAGAGCACGCTCAAAACCAGTAACGGACACAGCAAACCGAAAACCAAAAAGCCGGGCGCGAAGCGCCTGGTGATGCTCGACCCGGGCCACGGCGGTATTGATACCGGCGCTATAGGCAAAAACGGGTCGAAAGAAAAACACGTCGTGCTGGCAATTGCAAAAAACGTGCGCGCAATTTTACGCAGCAACGGCATTGACGCCCGTCTGACGCGCTCTGGCGACACCTTTATTCCGCTGTATGACCGCGTTGAGATCGCCCACCAGCACGGTGCGGATCTGTTTATGTCGATCCACGCCGACGGCTTTACCAACCCTTCCGCGGCCGGAGCCTCGGTGTTTGCGCTTTCCAACCGTGGCGCCAGTAGCGCCATGGCAAAATACCTCTCCGACCGCGAAAACCGCGCGGATGAAGTCGCCGGGAAGAAAGCCACTGACAAAGACCACCTGCTACAGCAGGTGCTGTTCGACCTCGTGCAGACGGATACGATCAAAAACAGCCTGACGCTCGGCTCGCATATTCTGAAGAAGATTAAGCCGGTGCATCGTCTGCACAGCAAAGGCACCGAGCAGGCGGCGTTCGTGGTCCTGAAATCGCCGTCCATCCCGTCCGTGCTGGTGGAAACGTCCTTTATTACCAACCCGGAAGAAGAGCGGCTCCTCGGCACCACGGCGTTTCGTCAGAAGATCGCCAACGCCATCGCCTCCGGCATTATCAGTTACTTCAACTGGTTCGATAACCAAAAAGCGCACTCCAGGAAACGTTGATGAAACCCGATGCTCAACTGGTCAAAACCTTCCTGCTGCAGCTGCAGGATGAAATCTGCCAGAAACTCGCCGCCGCAGACGGCGGTGAATTTCAGGAAGATACCTGGCAGCGCGAGGCCGGTGGCGGCGGGCGCAGCCGGGTGCTGCGTAACGGCGGCATCTTCGAACAGGCGGGCGTGAATTTTTCCCACGTTCACGGCGACGCCATGCCCGCGTCTGCGACGGCGCATCGTCCTGAACTCGCGGGCCGCAGCTTCGAGGCGATGGGCGTCTCGCTCGTAGTGCACCCGCACAACCCGTTCGTGCCCACCAGCCATGCCAACGTGCGCTTTTTCATTGCGGAAAAACCGGGCGCCGACCCGGTCTGGTGGTTCGGCGGCGGTTTCGATTTAACGCCCTACTACGGCTTCGAAGAGGATGCCGTGCACTGGCACACCACCGCGCGGGACCTTTGCCTGCCGTTTGGCGAAGACGTCTACCCGAAATTCAAAAAGTGGTGCGATGACTACTTTTACCTGAAGCACCGCGACGAGCAGCGCGGCATCGGCGGGCTGTTCTTTGACGATCTCAACGCGCCTGATTTTGATACCGCGTTCAGCTTTATGCGCGCGGTAGGCGAAGGCTACACCGACGCCTATCTGCCGATTGTCGAGCGTCGTAAAAATACCGATTACGGCGTGCGCGAGCGCGAGTTCCAGCTTTACCGCCGCGGGCGCTACGTGGAGTTCAACCTGGTATGGGATCGCGGGACGCTGTTCGGCCTGCAGACCGGCGGGCGCACGGAGTCGATTCTGATGTCGATGCCGCCGCTGGTGCGCTGGGAGTACTGCTACGAACCAAAAGAAGGCAGCCCGGAGGCTGCCTTGCGTGAGTTTATTCAGGTTCGGGACTGGGTGTAACCCTCCCTTCACCCCGGCCCTCTCCCTTTGGGAGAGGGTTAGGGTGAGGGTAAAAATTACAGCGGCTGCGTCTGCGCCTCAACCACCGCCAGCGCCACCATATTCACGATACGGCGCACGGAGGCAATCGGCGTTAACACATGCACCGGTTTCGCTACGCCCATCAGTACCGGTCCTACGGTCACCCCTTCAGAGCTGGAGACGCGCAGCAGGTTATAGCTGATACGCGCCGCTTCCACGTTCGGCATAATCAGTATATTGGCCGATCCCTTCAGCGGGCTGTCCGGCATACGTTCGTTACGGATGCTTTCCACCAGCGCGGCATCGCCGTGCATTTCCCCGTCAATCATCAGCTCCGGCGCACGCTCGCGCACCAGGTCCAGCGTCTGACGCATTTTGCAGGCCGCCGCGGATTTAGACGAACCAAAGTTAGAGTGCGACAGCAGCGCCACCTTCGGCTCGATACCAAAGCGACGCACGGTCTCGGCGGCCATCACCGTGATTTCCGCCAGCTCGTCCGGGGTCGGATCGTCGTTAACGTAAGTATCCGCAATAAAGGTGTTGCCGCTTGGCAGCAGCAGCGCGTTCATCGCCCCGGCGGTATGGACGCCGTCGCGATAGCCGAAGATCTCCTGCACCACGCTAAAGTGCTCGTGGTAATCGCCGATTGTGCCGCAGATCAGCGCGTCCGCCTCGCCGCGATGCACCATGATCGCGCCGATCACCGTCGTGTTGCTGATCACCGCTTTCTGCGCCTGCTCCTGGGTGATCCCCCGGCGCTTCATGATCGCGTAGTATTCGCTCCAGTACTCTTTGAAGCGCGGATCGGATTCGTTGTTCACGATCTCGAAGTCGACGCCCGGCTTAATCTGCAGGCCCAGCTTCTGGATACGCATTTCAATCACGCTCGGACGACCAATCAGGATCGGTTTCGCCAGGCCTAAGGTGATCAGCTCCTGGGTGGCGTGCAGCACGCGCGCCTCTTCCCCTTCCGCCAGCACCACGCGCTTCGCGTCGGCGCGCGCCTGGGAGAAGATCGGCTTCATGAACAGATTCGTTTTATAGACGAACTCGGTGAGCTTATCGACGTACGCGTCGAAATCGTGAATCGGACGCGTCGCCACGCCGGAGTCCATCGCCGCTTTGGCAACGGCTGGCGCAATTTTAACAATCAGACGCGGGTCGAACGGTTTTGGAATGATGTAGTCCGGGCCGAAGCTCAGATCCTGATCGCCGTAGGCAGAGGCAACCACTTCGCTCTGCTCGGCGTGCGCCAGCTCCGCGATGGCGTGAACGGCGGCGAGCTTCATCTCTTCGTTGATCGCCGTTGCGCCGACGTCCAGCGCGCCGCGGAAGATGAACGGGAAGCAGAGCACGTTGTTGACCTGGTTCGGGTAGTCCGAACGGCCGGTACAAATGATGGCGTCTTCACGCACCGCTTTCGCCAGCGGCGGCAGGATTTCCGGCTCAGGGTTCGCCAGGGCCAGGATCATTGGCGCACGCGCCATCTTCTTCACCATCTCCTGGGTCAGTACTTTCGGACCGGAGCAGCCTAGGAAGATATCCGCGCCGTCAATCACGTCGTCCAGGGTGCGTTTACCGTCGTCGTCGACCGCGTACGCCGCTTTGGTTTCCGCCATGTTCGGCTCGCGGTCTTTATAGATAACGCCTTTGGAGTCGCAGACCACAATGTTGTGTTTCTGCATACCCAGCGCCACCAGCAGGTTCATACAGGCGATGGCCGCGGCGCCTGCGCCAGAGACCACCATGCGCACGTCGGAGAGATTTTTCTCTACCACGCGCAGGCCATTCAGAATCGCGGCGGTGCTGATAATCGCGGTCCCGTGCTGGTCATCGTGGAACACGGGAATGTTCATACGCTCGCGCAGCTTCTGCTCGATATAGAAACATTCCGGCGCTTTGATGTCTTCCAGGTTGATCCCGCCGAAGGTCGGCTCCAGCGCGGCCACCACGTTGATGAATTTGTCAGGATCGAGTTCGTCCACCTCGATATCGAACACGTCGATACCGGCGAATTTCTTGAACAGTACCCCCTTCCCTTCCATCACCGGCTTACCGGCCAGCGCGCCGATGTTGCCCAGACCCAGCACCGCCGTGCCGTTAGAGATCACGGCGACAAGGTTGCCACGCGCGGTGTATTTGTAGGCCGCCAGCGGGTCTTTTTCGATTTCCAGACACGGTGCAGCCACGCCCGGCGAATAGGCCAGCGCCAGATCGCGCTGGGTTGCCAGCGGCTTGGTTGGGGAGACCTGGATTTTCCCCGGGACAGGAAACTCGTGAAAATCGAGGGCACTCTGTTTCAACTGCTCATCCATCTTATTTTTCCTTTCACGTATCGGTCAAAAGGGTGACGTAAGCGATCCTGATGCACACCCTGGTGTGCCGCCTAGTATCGCCTCAGGCCGCCTCCTAAACTTTGAAGGCAGCCAAACTCTCACCATCACACATTAAAAATTGTTATCAATTTATAACAGCCATGTTACCCGTCTCAAAAGCAATGCCTCCCCCGTCTGCTATGCTTTTTTGTTAAGTCCATCATGATTTTTTCAGAAGTGTGAACTAACGCACTCATCTAACTCTTTTATTTCCAAGGAGTAATCATTTATGAACCAGCTAGACGGCATCAAAAAATTCACCACCGTGGTTGCAGACAGCGGCGATATCGAGTCGATTCGCCACTATCAGCCGGAGGACGCGACCACCAACCCTTCGCTACTGCTCAAAGCGGCCGGGCTTGCCCATTTTAGCCATCTGATTGATGACGCCATTGCCTACGGTAAACAGCGCGGGAAAACGCAGGAGCAGCAGGTCGCCGAAGCCAGCGATAAGCTGGCGGTTAATTTTGGTGCGGAAATTCTTAAAAGCATCCCGGGCCGCGTCTCGACCGAAGTGGACGCCCGCCTCTCGTTTGATAAAGAAAAAAGCACTAACAAAGCCCGCCGCCTAGTGGAACTGTACGAGGAGCAGGGGATCGATAAATCACGCATTCTGATCAAGCTGGCCTCCACCTGGGAAGGCATCCGCGCGGCAGAGGTGCTGGAGAAAGAAGGCATCCACTGCAACCTGACGCTGCTGTTCTCGTTTGCCCAGGCGCGCGCCTGCGCTGAGGCGGGTGTGTTCCTCGTCTCGCCGTTTGTCGGGCGCATCTACGACTGGTATCAGGCGAAACAGCCGATGGATCCGTACGTGGTGGATGAGGATCCGGGCGTGAAATCGGTCCGTAATATCTACGACTACTACAAACAGCACCGCTACGAAACCATCGTGATGGGGGCCAGCTTCCGCCGTACCGAGCAGATCCTCGCCCTGGCAGGCTGCGACCGTCTGACCATCTCCCCTAACCTGCTTCAGGAGCTACAGGACAAAGAAGAAACGGTGATCCGCAAGCTGGTGCCGACCTCCACCGTTCTGCCAAAACCAAAATCCATGACCGAAGCGGAGTTCCGCTGGGAGCACAATCAGGACGCCATGGCCGTGGAAAAACTGGCGGACGGCATCCGCCAGTTCGCCGTCGACCAGCGCAAACTTGAAGATCTTCTCGCCGCCAAACTTTAACCTTGCCACGGAGTGAACTATGTCCCGTAAAGAGCTAGCCAATGCCATTCGCGCCCTCAGCATGGATGCCGTGCAAAAAGCCAATTCCGGCCACCCCGGCGCGCCGATGGGCATGGCTGATATTGCCGAAGTACTGTGGAACGACTTTCTGAAGCACAACCCCAATGACCCGACCTGGTACGATCGCGATCGCTTTATTCTCTCCAACGGTCACGCCTCAATGCTTCTCTACAGCCTGCTGCACCTTTCCGGCTACGATCTGCCGCTTGAGGAGCTGAAAAACTTCCGCCAGCTGCACTCCAAAACGCCGGGGCACCCTGAGATTGGCTATACGCCAGGGGTGGAGACCACCACCGGGCCGCTCGGTCAGGGGCTGGCCAATGCGGTTGGGCTGGCAATTGCCGAACGCACGCTGGCGGCGCAGTTTAACCAGCCGGACCACGAAATTGTCGACCACTATACCTACGTGTTTATGGGTGACGGCTGCCTGATGGAGGGGATTTCCCATGAGGTCTGCTCCCTGGCGGGCACGCTGGGGCTCGGCAAGCTGATTGGCTTCTACGATCACAACGGCATCTCCATCGACGGGGAGACCGAAGGCTGGTTTACCGACGACACGGCAAAACGCTTTGAAGCCTATCACTGGCACGTTGTGCACGAGATCGACGGCCATGACCCTGAAGCGGTGAAAAAAGCGATTCAGGAAGCGCAGAGCGTGAAGGACAAACCGTCCCTGATTATCTGCCGCACGGTCATCGGCTTCGGCTCGCCGAACAAGGCGGGCAAAGAGGAGGCGCACGGCGCGGCGCTGGGCGAGGAGGAAGTCGCGCTGACCCGGCAAAAGCTGGGCTGGAAACATCCACCGTTTGAGATCCCGAAAGAGATCTACAGAGCCTGGGATGCCCGTGAGGCGGGTGAAAAGGCCCAGCAGGCCTGGAACGAGAAGTTTACCGCCTACAAAAAAGCGCACCCGGATCTCGCTGCCGAGTTTTCCCGCCGCATGAGCGGCGGCCTGCCGGAGGACTGGGACGATAAAACCCAGGCGCTGATTGAAAACCTGCAGTCCAACCCGGCGAAAATCGCCACCCGCAAGGCGTCGCAAAATACCCTGAACGCAATCGGCCCTCTTCTGCCCGAACTGCTCGGCGGCTCGGCGGACCTGGCACCGAGTAACCTGACCATCTGGTCGGGCTCAAAATCGCTTAAAGAGGACATTGCCGGGAACTACATCCACTACGGCGTGCGCGAGTTCGGGATGACCGCCATTGCCAACGGCATCGCCCATCACGGCGGGTTTGTGCCGTATACCGCCACCTTCCTGATGTTCGTCGAGTACGCCCGCAACGCGGCGCGCATGGCGGCACTGATGAAGGCGCGGCAGATTATGGTCTACACCCATGACTCCATCGGGCTGGGGGAAGACGGGCCTACGCACCAGGCGGTTGAACAGCTGGCAAGCCTGCGTCTGACGCCGAACTTCAGCACCTGGCGTCCGTGCGATCAGGTCGAAGCGGCGGTGGGCTGGAAGCTGGCGGTAGAACGCCACAACGGCCCAACGGCACTGATTCTGTCACGCCAGAACCTGGCGCAGATTGAGCGAACCCCGGAGCAGGTGAAGAACATCGCCCGCGGCGGCTACATCCTGAAGGACAGCGGCGGCAAGCCGGACGTGATCCTGATTGCGACCGGCTCCGAGGTGGAAATTACGGTGAAAGCGGCGGAGAAACTGACTGCCGAAGGACACGCGGTGCGCGTGGTGTCCCTGCCCTCAACGGATATTTTTGATGCCCAGGACGAGGCGTACCGTGAATCGGTCCTGCCGTCCAGCGTCGCGGCTCGCGTAGCGGTGGAAGCCGGTATTGCCGACTACTGGTACAAGTATGTCGGGCTCAAAGGGGCGATTGTCGGCATGCGGGGTTACGGTGAATCCGCCCCTGCCGATAAGCTGTTCCCGTACTTCGGCTTTACCGTTGAGAACGTGGTGGAGAAGGCGCTGAGCGTGATTTAGTGCGGTCTGCGTTGCCGGGTGGCGGCTACGCCTTACCCGGCCTACAAAACCGCCAAACCGTAGGCCGGGTAAGCAACAGCGCCACCCGGCATAAAACTAGCGCGTGATCCATAGCGTGGGCCAGGCATCTGGCCCGTTCCAGTTGTCGCAGCTGGGCTCCTCGGCGTAGCGCACCAGGCGGAAACGCTGGCCGTCAAAACGCCAGCGCGTCTGGATCCCGCAATCGCCCAAACCGCGCCCCAGCGTGAGCGTTGTCAGCTCGCGCGTCTTTTCATCGAAGCTGGCGTTCATCAACTCCATTTCGCTCCCGTCGCCTGACGGCGTAAACGGCAGACGCAGCCTGACGCTGCGTGCGGTGAACGGTTTTTTACGCGATACCAGCCACGCCAGATCGACCGTGTTATAGGCCCCCGCCTCGCAGCTAACGATCAGCAGCGCTTTGTCATCGGTTAACGCGGTGACGCGTACTTCCCGACGGTTAGGATCCAGCGAGCACTGGCTGGCGTTCATCCGCCCGGTGCCATAGTCCAGCAGGTCGTTCAGTTCGGCGTGGGAGAGCGGCGTCGGGGTCGGGTTGACGACCGCCACCTTTTTAAGGGCAGGAGCAGGCGGAACGCTTAACGGCGGATCGTCACCTTTCTTGATCCACGCGGTTTCGCTGCCGACGCGCTTTTGCTGCGCATCAATGAACAGCAGCGCGGCTTTCAGACCGCTCAGTGAAATAACCTGCTTACCGTCGCGCAGGGTCAGGGCCTTCCCTTCCTGGATGTTTTTCAGAAAGGCGGTGATGGTGGCCGCATCGTCCGTTTTCAGATGCCAGGGCGTGAGCTGCCAGCGCTGTTTGTCCAGCTTCAGGGGAACGTTATCCAGCAGCAGCCGGGGGGCAATCTCTGGCTCTTTGACCGAGGGCGCATCAAGACCGCCGAGATCGATACGCAGCGTGGCGTCCGTTTTCGCCCCGGCGCTACGGGTGAGCGTCATGACCAGACCACGGTGTTCACCGGTATTGCGTGCGAGGCAAAAATTCTGGTTATTGCAGGTTACCTGCCAGTCGGAGAAGGCTTGCTGGGCAGGTGCAGCCCGCACCTGCGGCGCGAGGAGCACACAAAACAGGTAAAACAAAAAGACGCTGTAGCGCATGAATGACACAATCCCGGAACGAAAACGCTTAACTGGGCAGTATCTTCGTGTTCCCGCCGGGGCTGCTCAATCGGATTTATCAGATATACCCGAAAAACAGGCTATATCCGTTCGAAAGTGGTGTTCATCAGCCCGGTTGTCTGTAAATACTGCAGTAATATCACCGCTTTACCATCCCTGATTTCGCCTGAACGCATCATCTCCAGCGCCCGGGCAAAAGGAAGCTCCAGCACTTCGATATCTTCATCCTCCACGCCACCGCCGCGGTGAGTGCGCTGCGCGTCGCTGTATTCCGCGATGAAGAAATGCACAATTTCCGTTACGCCGCCCGGCGACATAAACAGCTCGAAGACCTTTTTGACCTCGCCCACTTCGAAGCCGGTTTCCTCCACGGCCTCTTTGCGGATACAAACTTCCGGCTCATCATCATCGAGCAGGCCCGCGCAGGTTTCAATCAGACGTCCGTCAGGGTTGCCATTAACCCATGTCGCCACCCTGAACTGACGGATCAGCACCACGCTCTGCTTTTCACGGTTATAGAGCAGAATGGTTGCCCCGTTGCCGCGGTCGTAGACCTCGCGTTTGTGGCGGATCACCTCACCGTTGTTACGCGTAAGGTCATAGGTGATGTTACGCAGGACAAAGTAGTTTTCAGAGAGAATTTTGTCTTTGATAACGTCAATTTTCAGGGTCATACGGGCTCCACAACACAATGAGTCGTCCTATACTACGCCGTGAATCCCGCTTTGTCGCCCGCCGGTTTAATGATGTTTTGGCGCGTTAACTCCAAGCCAGTCGAGTATCCCCTGCGCCGCATGACGTCCTTCCGCCATTGCGGTCACCACAAGATCCGCACCGCGTACCGCATCGCCTCCGGCGAAGATCTGTGGGTTAGTCGTCTGATAACGGTAGCGGCTCTCAACCGAAGCAACGATCCGCCCCCGGTCATCCGTTTCGACACCCTGCGCCTGCAGCCACGGCATCGCGTGCGGGTTAAAACCAAACGCCATGATGACCGCATCTGCCGCCATCACGAACTCGCTGCCCGCTACCGGAACGGGCCGACGCCGTCCCTGCGCGTCCGGTTCACCGAGCTCGGTACGCAGCATCCGGATACCGTTGACCTTACCGTTCGGATCCAGCGTCAGCTCAACCGGCTGAACGTTAAATTCAAACGCCGCGCCCTCTTCTCGGGCGTTCTTCACCTCTTTCTTCGAGCCCGGCATGTTGGCCTCATCCCGACGATAGGCGCAGGTTACCTTCGCCGCGCCGTGGCGTAACGCGGTGCGGACGCAGTCCATCGCGGTATCGCCGCCGCCAAGCACCACCACGTTTAAGCCATGGGTGTCGATGAACGGTTCGCTGGCCGTCGCCTCCAGCCCCATAACGTGTCGCGTGTTGCCCACCAGGAAAGGCAGCGCGTCATAGACCCCAGGCGCGTCCTCGTGCGGGATACCCGCCTTCATCGAGCGGTAGGTTCCCACGCCAATAAACAGGGCGTCGTAATCCTGCTTTAACTGCGACATCGACACGTCCTGGCCCACCTCGCAGTTCAGCTCGAAGCGGATCCCCATCGCGGTAAATATCTCTCTGCGCCGCGCGAGCAGCGATTTGTCCAGCTTGAATGCCGGGATGCCAAAGGTCAGCAATCCGCCAATTTCCGGATGCCGGTCATAGACCGTCACACTCGCTCCGCGGCGCGCCAGCACGTCGGCGCACGCCAACCCGGCGGGCCCGGCGCCGACGATCGCGACTCGTTTACCTGACGGCGTGACGGCGGACATATCCGGTCGCCAGCCCATCGCCAGCGCGCGATCGGAGATATAGCGCTCGATGTTACCGATGGTCACGGATCCCGCCTCTTCACGTATTGTGCAGGCACCCTCGCATAATCGGTCCTGCGGACAGACGCGACCGGTAATTTCAGGTAAACAGTTGGTCTGATGAGAAAGCTCGACCGCGCCGGCGATATCCCCCGCGTTGAGGCGCTCGATCCACTGCGGGATGTGGTTATGCAGCGGGCAGGTCCATTCGCAAATGCTGTGCTCGCCGCATTTCAGGCAGCGCGACGCCTCGCGGGCGGCCTGTTCGGCCCGAAACGGCAGGTAAATTTCGTTAAAATGGCCCACGCGCTCTGCGGCAGAGAGTTTATCGGGCTCGCCGCGTGGCGGGGTTGTTTGCATCTGCTGCAGTTTGGTGCGCGAAGCGTCTTCTCTGACGGCCTCCGCATGCCAGGGCTGCGCTTCCAGGCAGGCCGTGCGCTGGCGGCGCGATTTTGCCAGATTATCAAGGACAGCAGGCGTCGCGAGGGAGAGAACGTCTGCCGGGCAATTTACGATACAGGCCGGGCCGCGTGGCCGCGTCAGACAGAGATCGCATTTATTCGCCGAGGCCTTCACGCCGCCGCTGTCGAGCGGGGTGACGATAATCTCCATCGTGCCAAACGGGCAGGCCACCGCGCAGGCCTTACAGCCGATGCATTTTTGTTGATTCACCTGTACGCTGTCATCGCATTTGCTGATGGCGCCGTTCGGACAGCTTTGCGCGCAGGGCGCCTTTTCACATTGATGGCAGGTGACGGGGCTACTCTTCTCGCCGGACCTCAGGACCGTAATGCGGGGGTGAAAATGGCGCTCGCTCAGGACGTGCTGCTCATCGTTGTGCGCCATCACGCAGGCCACTTCGCAGGCGCGACACCCGATGCACTGCTGGCTGTTAGCCATAATAAAACGATTCATAACCACACCTGTTTTTGGTTCAATAACCTTATTCTTTATATGAATATGGTATTTACGCATCACGGCGCGATCGGGCAATGTTCAAATGCCCGGAATGCCGAATTATTTACAGTGAACCTGTAGCAGATCAATTTTATTCAGAGAGCCGTTCTGTGACCGTCAAACGACCCGTTTCCGGAAGCCTTGCCTGGGCTTTCTTTTCGATAATTGCCTTATCCGTGCTGACCAGCACCGTCGCGCTGCTGACGCTTGCCAGCAGCCAGCGTGACGCCGAAGCCATTAATATCGCGGGTTCGCTGCGCATGCAGAGCTATCGTCTGGGCTACGAGATGCAGCGCAACAGCCCTTCCCTTGTCGCGCATCGCGACAGCTGGCAACGGACGCTGAACGCGCCTGCCCTGCAGAAGCTGAACCGCTGGTACGTCCCGGACGATGTAAAAGCGCGCTACCAGCAGCTGCAAGTGGCGTGGCTGGAAATGGATGCGCGCATCGCCCGCGGCGACAGCGCGTGGTATCAAACCCACATTGAGGATTTTGTTGGCCGCATTGATGCCTTTGTGCTCGCCCTTCAGCACTACACCGAACATAAAATTCAGACGGTGACCCTGCTCTCGCTGGCGGGCGCTCTCGGGATCCTGCTGCTGACGCTGTTTACCCTGCGACGCATCCGTCGCCAGGTGGTATTGCCGCTTAACAATCTGGTGGCGGCCAGCGAACGGGTTGAGCGTGGCGAATTTACAACCCCGGCGCCGGATACCGCCCTGCCGAACGAGCTGGGCCAACTCTCCCGCGCCTTCAACCACATGTCCGCCGAACTGGCTACGCTCTACCGTTCGCTCGAAGCCTCGGTCGCGGAAAAGACGCGGCATTTGCATGAAGCCCACCAGCAGCTCGACATGCTGTTCAAATGCTCTCAGGCGCTGAATACCGGCCAGATAGACATCCACTGCTTTCGGCATATCCTGCAGATTGTCCATGACTATACGCAGATGAATTATCTCGAACTGCGCACCAGCGACGACTGGCGGCTGTCTGAAGGGACGGAGTCACATGGCATTCCTCTGCAGCACCTGCCGGTACTGATGCAGGACACCCTTTATGGCGAGCTGCGCTGGCAAAGCGAGACGGACAGCGTTCCCCTTCCGCTGATGAGAAGCGTGGCGACCATGCTCGGGCGCGGGCTGTACTTTAACCAGGCGCAAAAGCATTACCAGCAGCTGCTGCTGATGGAAGAGCGCGCCACCATTGCCCGCGAGCTGCACGATTCGCTGGCGCAGGTCCTGTCGTATCTGCGCATTCAGCTTGCGCTGCTCAAACGCGCAGTGCCCGAGGAAAATATCCCGGCGCAGACCATCATCACCGACTTCTCCCGCGAGCTGAACAATGCCTGGCAGCAGCTGCGCGAGCTGCTCACCACCTTCCGCCTGACGCTGAACCACGCGAACTTACCCGCGGCGCTGCAGGAGTCTCTCGACGTCCTTCAGAGCCAGACGCAGGCGAAGCTGCATCTCGACTGCCGTCTCTCCTCGCTGGCGCTGGACGTGCAAAAGCAGGTGCATTTGCTGCAGATCGTGCGTGAGGCCGTGCTGAACGCCATTAAGCACGCGCAGGCCAGCGAGATCACCGTCAGCTGCGTGACCGCCATGGACGGTACGCACAGCGTCAGCATTCGTGACAACGGCATCGGGATTGGCGAAGCCAGCGAGCCGCCGGGACACTACGGCCTGAACATTATGCGCGAACGCGCGCAGCGGCTCGGCGGGATGCTGCACTTCTCGCAGCCGCAAAACGGCGGCACGCTGGTCAGCGTGACGTTCCCGGCGCCCACGCCGTTAACGGGTAAATAACGGTAAAGAGGGAAGCGCAGGGAAAAGCGCATGATAATTTACATTATCTCCTTTATTTCTCCACGTTTGGCCTGGGCCTTACCGCTAAAGTTATGCGGGCAATAAACAATAATGACGTGCAGCAAAACGAGGTCACTCTTTCATGGCGAATTTTTTCATCGATCGCCCCATTTTTGCCTGGGTGCTTGCCATCCTGCTGTGTCTGACAGGTGTCCTGGCGATTACTTCACTGCCTGTTGAGCAATACCCCGATCTGGCACCGCCTAACGTGCGCGTAACGGCAAACTACCCCGGCGCTTCCGCACAAACGCTGGAAAACACCGTGACGCAGGTTATCGAGCAGAACATGACGGGTCTGGATAACCTGATGTACATGTCCTCGCAAAGTAGCGCCACGGGCCAGGCGACTGTGACCCTGAGCTTTAAGGCGGGCACGGACCCGGACGAAGCGGTGCAGCAGGTGCAAAACCAGCTGCAGTCGGCCATGCGCAAGCTGCCCCAGGCGGTGCAGAATCAGGGCGTGACCGTGCGTAAAACTGGTGATACCAACATTTTGACCATCGCGTTTGTCTCGACAGATGGCTCGATGGATAAACAGGACATTGCCGACTACGTCGCCAGTAATATTCAGGATCCCATCAGCCGTATCAACGGCGTAGGGGATATCGACGCCTATGGCTCACAATACTCCATGCGCATCTGGCTCGACCCCAACAAGCTGAACAGCGTCCAGATGACGGCAACCGACGTGACGAATGCCATCAAGGCCCAGAACGCCCAGATTGCGGTGGGGCAGCTGGGGGGAACGCCGTCCGTCGATAAACAGGCCCTGAACGCCACCATTAATTCACAATCTCTGCTGCAGACGCCGGACCAGTTCCGCAACATTACCCTGCGCGTGAATCAGGACGGGTCGGAAGTGCGTCTCGGCGATGTCGCCACGGTGGAAATGGGGGCGGAGAAATACGACTACCTGAGCCGCTTTAATGGCAATCAGGCCTCCGGTCTGGGGATAAAGCTTGCCTCCGGCGCGAACGAAATGGCCACGGCGAAACTGGTGCTGGACCGTCTGGACGAGCTTTCACAGTATTTCCCGCACGGGCTGGAGTATAAAGTCGCCTATGAAACAACCTCCTTCGTTAAAGCGTCGATCGAGGACGTGGTGAAGACCCTGCTGGAAGCCATCGCGCTGGTGTTCCTGGTGATGTACCTGTTCCTGCAAAATTTCCGTGCGACGCTGATCC
Source organism: Enterobacter sp. QK-SA4 (assembly GCF_056856775.1). Classification (NCBI taxonomy): domain Bacteria; kingdom Pseudomonadati; phylum Pseudomonadota; class Gammaproteobacteria; order Enterobacterales; family Enterobacteriaceae; genus Enterobacter; species Enterobacter sp. QK-SA4. The sequence goes on along the minus strand of NZ_JBXFXH010000007.1, from coordinate 1,318,299 downwards.
CAACCATTGCCGTCCCCGTGGTGCTGCTGGGGACTTTTGCGGTGCTTTACGCGTTCGGGTACAGCATTAACACCCTGACGATGTTTGCGATGGTGCTGGCGATTGGCCTTCTGGTGGATGATGCCATCGTGGTGGTTGAAAACGTCGAGCGCATCATGAGCGAAGAAGGACTCTCGCCGCGCCAGGCGACGCGCAAATCCATGGGACAAATTCAGGGGGCGCTGGTCGGTATTGCGATGGTGCTGTCGGCGGTCTTTATCCCGATGGCCTTCTTTGGCGGCACAACCGGGGCGATCTACCGCCAGTTCTCGATAACCATCGTCTCGGCAATGGTGCTCTCCGTGCTGGTCGCATTGATCCTCACCCCCGCGCTCTGCGCCACAATCCTGAAGCCGCTGCACAAAGGGGAGCATCACGGCCAAAAAGGGTTCTTCGGCTGGTTTAACCGGATGTTCAACCGCAATGCCGCGCGATATGAATCTGCCGTCGGGCGAGTGCTTCACCGCAGCCTGCGCTGGATGATGATTTATGTTGTGCTGCTGGGCGGCATGGTCTGGCTGTTTATGCATCTCCCCACCTCGTTCCTGCCGATGGAAGACCGGGGTATGTTCACCACCTCGGTGCAGCTTCCGAGCGGCGCAACGCAGCAGCAGACGCTGAAAGTGGTCCAGAAAGTGGAGCAGTACTTCTTCACTAAAGAGAAAGATAACGTTGTGTCGGTCTTCTCCACCGTGGGCTCTGGCCCGGGCGGAAACGGGCAGAACGTCGCCCGCATGTTCGTCCGTCTGAAGGACTGGGACGAGCGCGATACCAAAACCGGAACGTCATTCGCCATCATTGAACGTGCGACAAAAGCCTTTGCGCATATTAAAGAGGCGCGCGTCTTCGCCAGCAGCCCGCCGGCGATAAGCGGTCTGGGCAGTTCTGCCGGGTTTGACATGGAGCTGCAGGATCACGCCGGTGCGGGCCACACGGCGCTGATGGCGGCACGCGATAAGCTGTTAGCGCTGGCGGGCAACGATCCTGACCTGACCCGCGTTCGCCACAACGGTCTTGACGACAGCCCGCAGCTGCAGGTGGATATCGATCAGCGTAAGGCGCAGGCGCTGGGCGTCTCGATCAACGATATCAACGACACCCTGCAAACGGCGTGGGGCTCGAGCTATGTGAATGACTTTATGGATCGCGGCCGCGTGAAAAAAGTGTATGTCCAGTCCGCCGCGCCGTTCCGCATGCTGCCGGACGATATTAACCGCTGGTTTGTCAGGAATAACGCTGGCGGCATGGTGCCGTTCTCTGCCTTTGCGACCTCGCACTGGGAGAGCGGTTCGCCGCGTCTGGAGCGCTATAACGGCTACTCTGCGGTTGAAATCGTCGGGGAAGCCGCGCCGGGCGTCAGTACCGGTACCGCCATGGATACCATGGAAAAACTGGTGCAGCAGCTGCCCGCCGGTTTTGGTCTGGAGTGGACGGCCATGTCCTACCAGGAGCGTCTCTCCGGAGCACAGGCTCCTGCACTTTACGCACTCTCTCTGCTGGTGGTCTTCCTCTGCCTTGCCGCACTGTATGAAAGCTGGTCAGTCCCGTTCTCGGTCATGCTGGTCGTGCCGCTTGGGGTTATCGGTGCGCTGCTGGCGACCTGGATGCGCGGCCTCGAGAACGACGTTTATTTCCAGGTGGGTCTGCTCACCGTAATTGGGCTATCGGCGAAAAACGCCATTCTGATCGTTGAATTTGCCAACGAGATGAATGCCAAAGGCCATGAGCTGATGGCCGCCACGCTGCACGCCTGCCGTCAGCGCCTGCGTCCGATCCTGATGACGTCGCTGGCGTTCATCTTTGGCGTACTGCCGATGGCAACCAGTACGGGCGCAGGCTCCAGCAGCCAGCATGCCGTCGGGACGGGGGTGATGGGCGGCATGATTTCGGCAACCATTCTGGCCATTTACTTCGTGCCGTTGTTCTTTGTGCTGGTGCGTCGTCGCTTCCCGCTAAAGGAACGCGCTGAGTAAGTGATTGAAATAAAAAAAGGCGGCATTATCGGCCGCCTTTTTATTGTGTGATTAATTCACACTATGGTTATTTTACTTATTTTAGTGCTCTTGCAATTCTTACTGAATGTCATTTACGAAGCATGCCTTCGATAAAATCTTTCCAGTTCCCCAGTTCACGTTCAATCATAACAACCTCTCTTATTATTATGCGCATTCTACAAAAACGGACCATCATTGTGAAGACTATTTAACCAATTGCTGTGATTGTACCCCACGTCCTGCGGGGATTTATGATAAATATGAACGGAGAGGCCTCAATTTTTTGTGACGGCTGGCAATATTTTGAAATAACCCTCCAAACGGGTGAGTTTTATTTTACCCGCTGAGTTTATTCGAAATTTAAACTTTATGGACATCTATGCTTAAAGGGTGAAAGAATATTCAGCGTACAGATGTGAGTTGAATTAAGAAGAAGTGTAAATCCAGACGATTCCTGAATGTGTTATATTCCACTTAAGGATATATCTTCGAATTTACTGAACATTTAATCATCATTAGGTCAAAAGGATTCACCATGATTGTGATGTACGGCATTAAAAATTGCGACACCATCAAAAAAGCCCGCCGCTGGCTGGAAGCAAACGGCGTGGAGTATCGCTTCCACGATTACCGTGCCGACGGGCTTGATGCAGAATTTCTGCATAGCGCGATCGGCGAACTGGGGTGGGAAGCACTGCTGAACACGCGCGGCACCACCTGGCGTAAGCTGGACGAATCTCTGCGCGCCAGCATCAACGACGCCGACAGCGCGGCAAAACTGATGCTCGAGATGCCGGCAATTATCAAACGCCCATTGCTCTGCGCGCCAGGGCAGCCTATGCTGCTGGGTTTCAGTGAAACCCATTATTCCGACTTTTTTCGTTGAGGTGTAGTTTATGTCATGCCCGGTCATTGAGCTGACTCAGCAGCTTATTCGCCGTCCTTCCCTTAGCCCGGACGACGCAGGTTGTCAGGCACTTATGATTGAGCGCCTGCGTGCCATCGGTTTTACCGTTGAACGCATGGATTTTGGCGATACCCAGAACTTCTGGGCGTGGCGCGGCCAGGGTGAAACGCTGGCCTTTGCCGGGCATACTGACGTCGTTCCCGCCGGTGACGCGGATCGCTGGATCAACCCGCCGTTTGAGCCGACTATCCGCGACGGCATGCTGTTTGGTCGCGGCGCGGCAGACATGAAAGGCTCGCTGGCGGCGATGGTCGTGGCGGCAGAACGCTTTGTGGCTCAGCATCCAAACCACAAAAACCGTCTGGCGTTTTTAATCACCTCCGACGAAGAAGCCAGCGCCCATAACGGTACCGTGAAGGTCGTTGAAGCGCTGATGGCGCGTAACGAGCGTCTCGACTACTGTCTGGTTGGTGAGCCGTCCAGTACCGAAGTGGTGGGCGATGTCGTCAAAAACGGGCGCCGCGGCTCGCTGACCTGTAACCTGACCATTCACGGCGTTCAGGGGCACGTTGCTTATCCGCATCTGGCCGATAACCCGGTTCATCGCGCTGCGCCGATGCTGAGCGAGCTGGTGGGCATCGAGTGGGATAAAGGCAACGAATTCTTCCCGCCGACCAGCATGCAGATCGCGAACGTCAAGGCCGGGACCGGCAGCAACAACGTGATCCCGGGTGATTACTTCGTCCAGTTTAACTTCCGCTTCAGCACCGAACTGACCGATGAGACGATCAAGGCGCGCGTCGTCGCCCTGCTGGAAAAATATCACCTGCGCTACACCGTGGAGTGGTGGCTTTCCGGCCAGCCGTTCCTGACGCAGCGTGGCAAACTGGTGGATGCGGTGGTGAACGCCATCGAGCACTATAATGAAATTAAGCCACAGCTGCTGACAACGGGTGGCACCTCAGACGGACGCTTTATCGCCCGTATGGGCGCCCAGGTTGTCGAACTGGGTCCAGTGAACGCAACCATTCATAAAATCAATGAGTGTGTCAATGCGGCAGATTTGCAACTGCTGGCCCGTATGTATCAACGTATTATGGAGCAACTCGTCGCCTGACGAACGCTCTGAGAGGAATAGCGAATGGATTGGCTTTCAAAGTACTGGTGGATTCTGGTGTTAGTTTTTCTGGTTGGCGTACTGCTGAACGTGATTAAAGATCTTAAGCGCGTTGACCATAAAAAATTTCTCGCCAACAAACCGGATCTTCCCCCGCACCGTGATTTTAACGACAAGTGGGACGATGACGACGACTGGCCGAACAAGGACCAGAAGAAGTAATCGTTAAGTTCCCCCTCTCCCCGGGAGAGGGGGAAACCTCACATAAACTCTACAATATCATCGTTATCCGGCTTACCGCCGCTGAGCGCTTCATCAAAGTAGTGCTTCGGTACGGTATAGCGCAAACGATCGAGCGCGAACTGCATGCTACGGTCGTCAATCGCGTGGCCCAGATCGTCCACGATATCCAGCGTCACGTCCCCGCCTTCGCGAATCAGCGCTTCCTGGGCGGCAACCGCATGCGAGAGCTCAATCACCCGGTCTTCACCACCGTGGATCAGGTGGATCGTGGTCTGCGTGGTCGCGCTTGTCGGTAACGTCGCAAAGCGGCCGTTAAACGCAATGACGCGTGACGCCAGACCCGGCTTCGCTTTTACGCTTTCCAGCGACATGATTGACCCCTGCGAGAAGCCAATCAGCGCGGTCGCGTCAGCACCCACGCCGCTCTGCTGCTGCCAGTAGCGGACGATGTCGATAAAGGTCGGCATGATGGCGTCGATGCGAGCCTGACGATTCTCTTCCGTTACGCCCTGAACAGAGAACCACTGGCGTCCGTTCGGACCACATGGCTCTACGCCACCGATGCTGACAATCAATGCCTCCGGAAAAACGGGCGCAAACCAGCTGCCAATCTGACCCATATTGACGGCATTATCGCCAACGCCATGAAACAGAAGCAGTAACTGTTTAGCCGGTTTGTCAGGGCTTTGAACAACAAAATGGTCGTGTTTCATGGTGGTCTCCTTAATAGATGACCTGGATTCTACGCCTCCCGACGTGAATGACCATGCCACTTTACTGAAGAAGTCATTGAAAAAATTGCCATTGCAAAATGTCTTCTTTCAACTGCTGGCAGCGCGGATAATCTAGGCTTTCAAGCGCTTGCGCGGTTTCACTCCGCAACGTTGCCAGCAACGCTTTTCGCCCGACGTCTTCCACTTTCCCTTCCATTTTCCCACGCAGGGCCGGAAGCGGCATGTCCACGGTTAACAACAGCCGCGTCAGTGCGGCAACCGAGGTTGAAAACGCCCGATGCGCAAAAGCAAACCCCGCCAGCTCCAGCCAGTCGTCATTATTAAGGGTAGCTTCCCAGCCGTCTTCCACGGGGATCTTTTCACCGTTCCAGGCCGATAGCACCCGCGCATCGCGCTTCAGACGCCGCTGCGCCTGCTCGCACAGCTGACGCCCGGCCTCGCTCTGCGGCAGCAACGCCATCGCGGTGTAGCAGCCGCTGCTGGCTTCACGATGGCTGCCCATCCGCACCAGCACAAAGCCGCATTGCTGCCAGAAACGCCAAAGCTCATCGGTATAGCCGAAGCTCACCGACAGATAATCTTCGCCGCTGGCGCTGCGAACAAGCGCCTGGCCAATCCCTTCCCGCTGACGGTGAGGATGTACGGCAATGCGGGTGACCCGTCGTCCTCTGAGCGTCGCCGCCAGCGGAGAGCCGCCGTGCGCCGCCAGGGACTGCGCCACCAGGTTACCGCGCGGACGCCGGTATCCTGCCCACACGGCGCGGCTAAGCTCAGGGGAGAGCCCGCCCTCCTCCACCAGCCAGAGCGCCCCGGCGATATCCGGGTCCGTTTCTGCAACGGCAAACTGCTGCCCGGGCGCGTCCATCATGCGGCGTAAATCGAGCGGCGAGGTGCGATAATGCGCCGCGCAGAGGAGTTCGTATACGCTCGCTGCAAGCGCCGGGCGGCGTTCCCAGGCCTCCGGGGTCAGGGAGGTTAAACGCACCTCTCCCTCCGGGCGGCGGTCGATCAGCGTATCGTCAAACAGCAGCGCGCTGGCGACAACCCGCTCAAGCGGGCAGCCCGCCGCCCAGCGTACCGGTGTAGATAAGCTGTAGCGCTGCAGCCCGGTAAACCGACCGCAGAATTTAAGCAGGAATCCCCGGCCCGTCCCTTCATAGCCCTGCACCGTGGTGGTCAACAACACGCGAGGGAAACGGACAGCCAGCTTTTCCAGCAGAGGTCCGGGGATAGCAGCGGCTTCATCAACAATCAGCCAGTCAGCCCGGCGTGAAGAGGCAAGCAGCGCGTCCGGGGCCATAAAATGAAAACGCTCTCCGGCGAAGCGGGCGATGATATCCGTCGCCCCTTTCGACGGCGCGGTAACCACGGCGCTGCCCGCAATGCGGTTCAGCAACATGCCCGCCAGGGCTGATTTTCCGCGCCCGCGCGCGGCGGTAACGGCCACGATGCCCTCCGCCATCCCCTGCAGCACATCCAGGATCTCAGCCTGCTCGCGCTGCGGTGCGCCGCTGGCAGGCTGCCAGTCTGGCGCGTCGGGTAAAGGCGGAAGGGAAAACGCGCGGCCCTGAAGCCAGACAATCGCGTCGGGATCGGCGGCAATCGTCCGGCAGAAATGGTGGACAAAATGCGGCGTGGCTATCGCTTCTGCGCTGTCGCTCCAGCGCAGTGAATCGCTGTCTGGCAACCCGGACCACGCGTCGAGCGACGGAACCCGCAGCACCAGAAGGCTTCCGGCGCTTAGCGTTCCGCTCAGGGCGGCAAACGCGGCGACATCAAACCCGGCGCTGGCGTCAAAAACGGCATGCCGGAACTCGCGTCCCAGCAGACCGCTGATGGCTTTTGAAGGATGTTCGTCAAGCCTTACCCAGTCTCCGGGCAAGGCGTCACGCAGGGCCAGCGCCTGGGTTAACGTCCACTGCGCCTCGCCGCTGAGCACCACCAGCCGACGATGGCCGGTGCGCTCAAGCTCGCTTATCAGCTGTTCAAACTGCAGCATTACATCGCTTTGCCGAAGGTATTACACTGCGCCGGATCGCCGCTGTCGAAGCCGCGTTTAAACCAGCTATAGCGCTGCTGTGAGGTACCGTGAGTGAAGCTGTCCGGCACGACGCGCCCCTGGCTTTGCTGCTGAAGGCGGTCGTCACCGATAGCCTGAGCGGCATTTAACGCCTCTTCAAGATCGCCGGATTCCAGCACGCCCTGCTGCTGCATGCTGTGGCCCCAGACGCCCGCGAAGCAGTCCGCCTGCAGTTCCATTTTAACGGAAAGGCGGTTCACTTCAGCCTGAGACGCATTTTGCTGGAGCTGGCGCACTTTTGGCTCAATCCCCAGCAGCTTTTGCACGTGATGACCGACTTCATGCGCGATCACGTAGCCCTGGGCAAAATCACCGTCGGCGCCAAGCTTGCGTTTCATGTCATCGTAAAAAGAGAGATCGATATAGACGGTGCCGTCTGCCGGGCAGTAGAACGGCCCCATCACAGATTGCCCGGTACCGCATCCGGTGCGGGTTGCCCCCCGGTACATCACCAGCTTCGGCTGCTGGTAGGTACGCCCCATCTTCTCAAACAGCTGACTCCAGGTGTCTTCTGTTGTGGCGAGAATAACGGAGGTAAATTTGGCCGCTTCATCTTCATTCGGGCTGATGGAGCGCTGAGAATGCTGCTGTTGCAGCGGCTGACCGGTCATTAAACCGGTGAGATCGACGCCGTAGTACCCCGCGACTAAAACCACAATCAGCAGGATGATACCGCCCTTGCCGCTGGGTAACCGGAAGCCAGGCCCACCCATTGAAGGACCGCCGCCGCCATCACTGCGTCTGTCTTCTACATTGTCACTTTCACGACGCCCTTGCCAGCGCATAACCACCTCGAACTATTCCATTTATAATAGCTATGATCGTAGGCGGTTAACGGCAAGATTACCATAGGAAACAAAGGTAAGACGCCAAAGGATGCAAACATCCTTTGGCAAGTGAGGAAGTTAGTCGAGCTTAACGCCTAAACGGTGAGCAACCGCTTCGTACGCTTCAATCAGACCACCCAGGCTCTGACGGAAACGGTCTTTGTCCATTTTATCCAGGGTTTCTTTATCCCACAGGCGGCTACCGTCCGGTGAGAACTCATCGCCCAGCACCACTTCGCCTTTGAACAGACCAAACTCCAGCTTGAAGTCAACGAGGATCAGACCCGCGTCATCAAACAGTTTTTTCAACACGTCGTTGGCTTTGTAGGTCAGCTCTTTCATGCGCGCCAGGTTCTTCTGGTTCACCCAGCCGAAGGTTTCGCAGTAGGATTCGTTGACCATCGGGTCGTGCATGGCATCGTTTTTCAGGAACAGGTCGAACAGCGGTGGATTCAGTTCGATACCTTCTTCAATGCCGAGACGCTTCACCAGGGAGCCCGCCGCACGGTTACGAATAACGCACTCAACCGGAACCATATCCAGTTTTTTCACCAGACATTCCGTATCGGACAGCAACGCTTCCATCTGGGTCGGGATGCCCGCTTCGGCCAGTTTGGTCATAATGAAGTGGTTAAACTTGTTGTTCACCATGCCTTTACGATCGAACTGCTCAATGCGTGCGCCATCCCCTGCTGACGTATCATTGCGGAACTCGAGCACCAACAGATCCGGGTTTTCCGTGCTGTATACGGTCTTCGCTTTGCCACGATACAACTCAGCTTGCTTCTGCATCTTCATTACTCCTGGTGTGATGATTTGTGTTCAAAACTGGGGATATTATGCCACGCACACGTTTGCGTAGCACTAAAATAAAAAGGGCTGGATTCACCAGCCCTCGTATTTATTTGCTGAATGCTGCCTGGAAGACAGCGACCAGCGCATCGTTCTGCGACTGGGTCAGCGTGTGACCTTTTGGATCGATAAACTGCAGACTGCTGCGGTTATCAAGGTCGCCTACCTGAATCTTGTAGTCACCGGAGGCAAGCTGAGGATCTTTCGCGCCCAGTTCCTGCCATGCGCTGTCGGAGAGCGGCTTATACGTTGCCGTCATGCTGCCGGTTGAACGCGTGCTGTCGGTCACTTTCATGCCCACTTTTTCCAGCGTCGCTGGCAGACGCTGCCAGGTCTGGTTAAACGGTGCACGCACCACCAGCATTGGCAGGCCGGTATCATCCGCACCGCTTTGTACATCGAAGGTCGCGCCGTTGCGGCTCTGCGCGGCGTTGGCGGCATCGGTAGCGGTCTTATCCAGACCCGCGGCAATCACGTTCAGCATTTCGGTGCTGTAACGCTGCAGGGACGCGGCATCCGCAACCGGTTTACCCGCCTGCTCCAGGTTCAACAGCTTAACGTTAACCGCCTGCTGGTAACCCTGTGGTTTTACGGAGACTTGATAGCGACCGCGGTACTGCTGGTCTTCATCCAGACGGTTCCATTCGACCCAGTCGGTGGTTAACGTCTGGCTGGCGTCATCGCGTTTATCGATAGTGTAGTTCTTCGACTGAATGACGCTGACAACCTGCGGCCACAGCGAGCTACCGCGCGCGCTCTCAACCATCAGAGACGCCGTATCACCGGTGAACTGGGTACGCGCCCCGCTGACCAGCGCCAGAGGTTGTGCTGGCGGACGAATATCAAGCGCTTTACCGACCGGGCCGCTGCCGTTGGTCACGGGAATATTATAATCGCCGTTCTGAATCGGCAGGATCATACCAGCCGGTGCGTGAAGTTCAGCAAGCGGGGTCGCATCCAGATAGGATTCATCACCGCTCACCTGGCGCTTGTAGCGCGAATCTGAACTACAGGCAGCGAGCAGCATAACAAGCGAAACACTCGCAACCTTCGCCAGGCGCGACTTCTGTACTGAATAAGCCATCAAATCTCCCTAAACTCTACAGCAAACCGGCATGCTTCAGCGCCGCCCTGACGATGTCACGACCGTGGTCGGTAATCGGTGTCATTGGCAGACGCAGCGTGTCGGATGCTACAAGTCCCAACTCCTTACATGCCCATTTCACTGGGATCGGATTGGGTTCGACAAATAATTTATTGTGCAGCGGCATCAGACGCTGATTAATGACACGCGCTTCATCAAAGTGACCGGCTGCGGCCAGTTTGCACATTTCTGCCATATCGCGCGCCGCAACGTTTGCCGTTACGGAGATCACGCCATGACCACCGAGCTGCATAAAGTCCAGCGCGGTCGCATCATCACCACTCAACAGGATAAAGTCGTCTGAAACCAGCTCTTTGATCTGATGAACGCGGCTTAAGTTCCCTGTCGCCTCTTTAATACCGATAATATTTTTTACTTCCGAGAGACGACCAACGGTTTCCGGCAGCATATCGCAACCGGTACGGGACGGCACATTATACAGAATTTGTGGCAAGTCAGTATGTTCAGCGATGGCTTTGAAGTGCTGGAACAAACCTTCCTGAGTAGGACGGTTGTAATATGGGGTCACCGTCAGACAGCCAACGATGCCGCTGTCGTTAAAACGTTTGGTCAGGCTGATAGCTTCTGCGGTTGCATTAGCGCCTGTCCCCGCGATGACCGGAATACGTCCGTCCGCCAGTTCCAGGGTCAGCATCACCACATCGCCGTGCTCGTCGTGGCTCAGCGTTGCGGATTCACCGGTAGTCCCTACCGAAACGATCGCCGAGGTTCCGTTGGCGACATGGTAATCAATGAGCTTCTTCATGCTTGACCGGCAGACATTACCTTTTTCATCCATCGGTGTAACAAGCGCGACAATACTTCCCGTGAACATGAGCCATCCTCTGTGCGAACAAGAGCCTCAATGTTACGTTTGGAACTGTAATAAAAGCAAGCGACCTGAGGCTCTCAGGCGGTTGTATGCATGTTTTTTTTATGCTTTCCTTAGGAAGACTTAACCATGCAAAGGAAGAACAGGTTTGACAACCTCATCACAACATTACCTGGTTATCACTGCGCTGGGTGCCGACAGGCCGGGTATCGTGAACACCATCACCCGTCACGTAAGCAGCTGCGGCTGTAATATCGAAGACAGCCGTCTGGCGATGCTTGGCGAAGAGTTCACATTTATTATGTTGCTTTCCGGGACATGGAACGCCATTACGTTGATTGAATCGACCCTGCCGCTGAAAGGGGCCGAACTGGATTTGCTGATTGTCATGAAGCGCACCACCGCGCGTCCGCGTCCGGCACTGCCTTCTACCGTCTGGGTACAGGTTGAAGTGCCTGATTCTCCGCATCTGATTGAGCGTTTCACGGCGCTTTTTGACAGTCACCAGATGAATATTGCCGAACTGGTATCCCGTACGCAGACAAGCGATGACCATGGTCTTCCGGTGCTGTTTATTCAAATTACCGCGCACAGCCCTGCCTCACAGGATGCGTCAAATATCGAGCAAGCGTTCAAAGCCCTCTGTACAGAATTAAACGCGCAGGGCAGTATAAGCGTCGTCAATTATTCGCAGCACGAACAGGATGGAGTTGAGTAATGAACCCACTGAAAGCCGGTGACATCGCACCGAAATTTAGCTTACCGGATCAAGACGGCGAGCAAGTAAATTTGACCGACTTCCAGGGACAGCGTGTTCTGGTCTATTTCTACCCGAAAGCCATGACCCCCGGCTGCACCGTACAGGCCTGCGGCTTACGCGACAACATGGACGACTTGAAAAAAGTCGGCGTGGAAGTGCTGGGTATCAGCACGGATAAACCAGAAAAGCTGTCACGATTTGCTGAAAAAGAGCTGCTGAACTTCACGCTGCTTTCTGATGAAGACCATCAGGTATGCGAGCAGTTCGGCGTCTGGGGCGAGAAGACGTTTATGGGTAAAACCTACGACGGCATTCACCGTATCAGCTTCCTGATTGACGCCGACGGTAAAGTTGAACATGTGTTTGACGACTTCAAAACCAGCAACCACCACGACGTGGTGTTGAACTGGCTGAAAGAGAACGCCTGATAAACAGCAAAACGGCAACCCAGGTTGCCGTTTTTAGTGTTTTCCCCCTCTTCCATAGGAGAGGGTCGGAGTGAGAGCATCGGGCCGCACAAAAACTACTTCTCTTCCACCGCCGGCACATCCGGCCACGCGTGGACCACGGCTTTAATCAGCGTCGCCAGCGGAATCGCAAAGAACACGCCCCAGAATCCCCACAGCCCGCCGAAAATCACCACGGATAAGATAATCACCAGCGGATGCAGGTTCACCGCTTCGGAGAACAGCACTGGCACCAGCAGGTTACCGTCCAGGCCCTGAATAATCAGGTACACCGCAAAGCAGCTCCAGAACTCTGTCCCCAGCCCAAACTGGAACAGCGCGACCCCAACAACCGGGATGGTCACTACAAACGCGCCGATGTACGGGATCAGGACCGACAGCCCCACCAGCACCGCCAGCAGCAGCGAGTAGTTCAGGCCAAAAATCAGGAAGCCAATCCAGGTGGCTACCCCCACGACAATCATCTCCAGCACCTTGCCGCGAATGTAGTTGGTGATCTGCTGGTTCATCTCTTCCCAGACCTGCCCTGCCAGCCCGCGGTTACGCGGCAGAATACGGCGTACGGCATTGAGCATCTGATCTTTATCCTTCACGAGGAAGAAGACCATTAGCGGCACGAGCACAAGGTAAACCGCGAGCGTGAGCAGACCGACCAGCGAGGCCAGAGAGTACTTCACCACCGAATCGCCCATCGTCATGATGCGGGCGCGCATATTTTCGGCCATCGCGTCGATAATCCCGGCATCCATCAGGGCCGGGTAACGGCGCGGCAGCGTGGCGGCGAAATCAGACAGCTTGTTCAGCATACCTGGCATGTCGCGGATCAGGTTAATTCCCTGCTGCCAGGCAACCGGCATCACCACAAAGGCCATCAACAGCAGGATGCCGACAAACAGCACCAGCACGATGCTGGTCGCCCAGCGCCGGGAACAGCCAATGTGCTCCAGGCGCACCGTTGGCCACTCCAGCAGGTACGCCAGCACAATCGCCACCAGCAGGGGAGCGAGCAGGCCGCTGAAGAAGAACAGAATACCGAACCCGGCAACCAGAATAACCAACAAAGCAATGGCTTCCGGGTCGCTGAACCGACGCCGGTACCACTGCATTAACATTTCGAGCATACAACCCTTCCCTGAATCGAATGGCGGGAGTGAGACGGTGAATTGTATCTAACTGTCACAAAAAAGACTTTCGCTTTTTGTATCCCGATCGCAATCCGCAAAAGCCTGATGAATGGGATTTTCTTCATGCTGTAACACGGCTACACTCGCAGAGCAGCAGAGATGAACGTTATGCCGGTTCATCGGTCAAATTAGCACATCCAACATACAGGACAGTGGTTATGTTCAGGCAGTTGAGAAAAACACTGGTTGCAACACTGATTGCCGCGGTGACGGTCGGTCAGGTGTTGCCCGCTTTTGCTGACTCGTCCGATTCATTGCCGGACATGGGCACCACAGCAGGAAGCACGCTCTCTATTGGGCAAGAGATGCAAATGGGGGATTACTATGTTCGCCAGCTGCGCGGCAGCGCCCCGCTGATTAACGACCCTTTGCTGGTACAGTACATTAACGGGCTGGGGATGCGTCTGGTTTCGCACGCCGACTCGGTAAAAACGCCCTTCCACTTCTATTTAATCAATAATGACGAAATCAACGCCTTCGCCTTCTTTGGCGGTAACGTGGTGCTGCATTCGGCGTTATTCCGTTACTCTGACAACGAAAGCCAGCTGGCCTCGGTAATGGCGCACGAAATTTCGCACGTCACCCAGCGCCACCTGGCGCGCGCCATGGAAGACCAGAAACGTAACGCCCCCCTCACCTGGGTGGGCGCGCTGGGCTCTATTCTGCTGGCGATGGCCAGCCCGCAGGCCGGGATGGCGGCCCTGACCGGTACGCTGGCGGGAACGCGCCAGGGGATGATCAGCTTTACCCAGCAAAACGAACAGGAAGCGGACCGCATCGGGATTCAGGTGCTGCAGCGCTCGGGCTTTGACCCGCAGGCCATGCCGAGCTTCCTCGAAAAACTGCTCGATCAGGCGCGTTACTCTTCCCGTCCGCCGGAAATTCTGTTGACCCACCCGCTGCCGGAAAGCCGCCTGTCGGACGCCCGTAACCGTGCCAACCAGATGCGTCCGGTGGTGGTTCAGTCTTCGCAGGATTTCTACATGGCGAAAGTGAGAACGCTTGGGATGTACAATTCCGGGCGTAACCAGCTCACCAGCGACCTGCTGGATACCCTGGCGAAAGGCAACGTGCGTGAGAAAAACGCCGCGCAGTATGGTCAGGCGCTCCAGGCGATGGAAGCCAGCAAATACGACGAGGCGCGCAAAGCGCTGCAACCGCTTCTGGCTGCCGACCCGAACAACCCGTGGTACCTCGATCTGTCGACGGATATCGATCTGGGCCAGAAGAAAACGGCCGATGCGATTAACCGTCTGAAGGGGGCGAAAGACGTCCGTACCAACCCGGTGCTGCAGCTTAACCTGGCGAACGCTTACTTACAGGGCGGTCAGCCTGGCGAAGCGGCGACCATTCTGAACCGCTATACCTTTAACAATAAAGACGATCAAAACGGCTGGGATTTGCTCGCTCAGGCGCAAGCCCAGCTCGGCAACCGCGATCAGGAGCTGGCGGCGCGTGCCGAAGGTTTTGCCCTGGTGGGCCGCCTCGATCAGGCGATTTCCGCGCTCAGCAGCGCCAGCTCGCAGGTCAAGCTCGGCAGCCTCCAGCAGGCCCGTTACGACGCGCGTATCGATCAGCTGCGCGGCCTGCAGCAGCGCTTTAAGCCGTACGAGAAGATGTAATAAAGGAGAATTCACGTCATGACAGACGCCGTAAAAATTTATCACAACCCTCGCTGCTCCAAGAGCCGCGATACCCTGAGCCTGCTGAAGTCTAACGGCGTTGAGCCGGAAGTGGTGCTGTACCTCGACACCCCACCTGACGCGCAAACCCTCCGCCAGCTGCTGCACATGCTGGGAATGGGCAGTGCAAGAGAGCTGATGCGCCAGAAAGAAGATCTGTATAAGTCGCTTAACCTGGATGACAGCCGTCTCACCGAGGCTGAGCTGATCCAGGCGATGGTTGAAAATCCAAAGCTGATTGAGCGCCCGATTGTGGTGGCGAACGGCCAGGCGCGCATTGGACGCCCGCCGGAAGACGTGCTCGAGATCCTCTAGTTCTTATGCCGCAGCGCTTCCAGAAAGGCCTGCGGCGTACTCTCTCCCAGCTTTTTCTGCGCTTTTCCGCGGTTGTAAAATTTGCACAGCTGGATCAACAGCTCGCCTGCCGGTTCACTGCTCAGACGCGGGATGATTTCACATAGCGGCAGAGCAACCTGAACGGCGCGGTACTGCTGCGGATGCGCTGTCACGGTGGTATTACGCTCCTCAAGCTTCACC
Source organism: Enterobacter sp. QK-SA4 (assembly GCF_056856775.1). NCBI lineage: Bacteria > Pseudomonadati > Pseudomonadota > Gammaproteobacteria > Enterobacterales > Enterobacteriaceae > Enterobacter > Enterobacter sp. QK-SA4. Next base: position 1,302,900 of record NZ_JBXFXH010000007.1, on the reverse strand, counting down.
TCAAAACCAAAAGTCTCAACAGATTGAATATCAGCCGGACAGGCTGCCAGCGCGTCGTTCGCCCAGTGGGCCAGCAGCTGCGGAGAAATGCCCGCGTACAGCCGGGCGTAGCACCAGCCGCTCACGGGTTCACGCGCCCACAGCAGATGCTGTTCCCCGCCATCGTCCATATGCAGCGACAGAGGCTGATGATGTAACAGGAGTTTTTGCGGCACGATGCCTGCCTTCAGCGCCTTTTTCCCCTGCAACGTCGCGCCCTTCTGCTTTACCGAAGCCGGTTTGAGATAGCGATTCAGGGTCGCGCGGGACACGGCGATCCCGAGTCCGCTATTGACCATCTGCAGCAGTTCGTCCAGCGGGGCGCCAGTGATATCCCGTAGGGCATTGACCAGCGCAACCTGCTCCTGTCTCAATGCTTTGTGTATCACTTTTGGCGTCGTATGGTTATCCGAAACCTGCTCGCGGTTGCGCCAGCGCCTGACGGTAGTGACCGAAATACCCAGCTCGGTAGCAAGCTCTCTGTCGCTTTTATCTGACTGCTGAAGATAGCGACGGATGCGCGGCGTCGTGGTGGCATTAGCATGCAGTTTAATTTCCATCGCAGGATCCTCAAAACTAATCTTATGAGATTTATATTACACCAGCGATTGCTTTGTGACCGATTTCACCTTTCGCTCGCCACGCTTCACTGATAATCCCCAGACATAACACAAACAACACCCCTCAATCTTGTACGGAGTTCACAATGAACAATGTTCTGGGATTTCTTGAAGCAAAACTGATGCCGCTGGCGGCCAAAACGGCCCAGCAGCGCCATCTCGGGGCCATTCGCGGCGCCTACGTGTCATTCATGCCGTTTATCATCGTCGGCTCTATTCTGCTGGTGATCTCGTCGTTCCCGAATCAAGCCTATCAGCAGTTTATGTCTCAGGCCTTTGGTGAGAGCTGGAGCGCCATCATAGAAATCCCGTTCAACGCGGTGTTCTCCACCATGTCGCTGTTCATCAGCTTCCTGGTCGCCTTCCGCCTGGCGGAACACTACGGTGAAGACCGCATCTCCTGCGGTATCCTGGCGCTGGTCGCCTTTCTCATCCTGACACCCTTTATCAAAGTGGCGGAAAACGGCGGTATCACCGTCATTCCGGTGGAGTGGATTGGCAGCAAAGGGCTGTTCGTGGCGATGATCGGTTCCCTGCTGTGGACGGAGCTGTTCTGCTGGCTCAAGCGCAAAAAGCTGGTGATCAAAATGCCGGACGGCGTGCCTCCGGCGGTGCAGGAGTCGTTCGCCGCGCTGATCCCGGCCCTGCTGGTGATGATTCTGGTACTGGGTATCCGCATCGTGTTTGAAAACACCCACTACAACACCATCCACCAGTTTATTTACGAAGTGGTTGCCACGCCGGTGCGCCACTACGGCACCTCTTACTTTGGCGCGCTGATGACGGTGTTCAGCATCACCATTCTGTGGTCAGTGGGCATTAACTCCGGCTCGATGATCAACGGCATCATTCGCCCACTGTGGATGGAGAACCAGACCGACAACATCGCCGCGATTCAGGCAGGCGCGACGCCGCCGCACATTATTACTGAACAGTTTTTTGACATGATCTGGATGGGCGGCGCGGGGGCCACGCTGTCGCTGGTGATTGCGATGCTGATTTTCGCCCGCAGCAAAAACATGCGTGAAGTGGCGCGCCTCGGCGCCGGGGCATCGGTGTTTAACATCAACGAACCGATCCTGTTTGGCCTGCCGGTGATCATGAACCCGATCATGCTCATCCCGTTCAACCTGGTGCCGCTGGTGCTGGTCACCGTGCAGTATGCGGCGATGAAGATTGGCGCGGTTGCCGTCACCACCGGGGTGTTTATTCCCTGGACGCTGCCGCCGGTCATCAGCGGCTTTATCGTTACCGGACACCTGAGCGGCAGCGTCATGCAGCTTATCAACCTGCTGATTGGCGCCATGCTGTATCTGCCTTTTATGCGTATCGTGGACAAACAGTACCGCGCGGCGGAAATGGCCACCGTTACGCAAACCGACACCACCCTTGCAAAACAGGAGTAAAGCATGTGGGGAATTATCGCGACCTGGAGAATGGCGCTTGAAGGCGTTACGGAGTCTGCGTCAGCGCTGGCTGCGGGTAAACCGGTCTCTGCAGCGGTGGTGGATGCAGTCGCCGCCGTCGAAGACTTTCCGTTTTATAAATCCGTCGGCTACGGCGGGCTGCCCACCGAAAATGGCGAGGTGGAGCTGGACGCCGCCTACATGGACGGCGATACGCTGGCGTTTGGCGCCGTGGGCAACCTGGTGGATATCGCCAACCCGGTGCGCGTGGCGCATGCGTTAAGCCGCCAGCGCTACAACAGCCTGCTTGTCGGCCAGGGCGCGCGGGAATGGGCGCTGAGCCAGGGCTTCGCCGACAAAACCATGCTCACTGACCGCGCCATGCAGCACTACCGCAAGCGCTGCCGCGAGACGCTGGATAAGGGCTTAAGCCCTTACGACGGGCATGACACCGTCGGCATTATCGGACTCGATAAACAAGGGTCAATGAGCGTCGCCACCTCCACCAGCGGCCTGTTCATGAAGAAACGTGGTCGACTCGGGGATTCGCCCATTATTGGTTCCGGCTTTTACTGCGACAGTGAAACCGGCGCCGCCACCGCCACGGGAGTCGGTGAAGATCTGATGAAAGGCTGCACCAGCTACGAAATTGTCCGCCGAATGGCGCAGGGTATGACGCCGCAGCAGGCGGCGGATTCAGTGGTGTTCGAGCTGGAAGACAAGCTGATGTCGCGCTTTGGCCGTGCGGGCGATCTTTCCGTGGTGTGCATGAACAAGAGAGGCGAGTTCGGGGCCGCCACCAACATCAAAACGTTCTCGTTTGTGGTGGCGACGGCTCGCCAGCCCCTCACCGTTTTTCGTACCGAACGCCTGCGGGAGAAAACGCATTATTACGCCGTAGACGATGAGTGGATGCAGGCCTATGCCGCGCGGATCCGCGCGCCGATTGAGGAATCATGATGATTACGTATCAGTTTATCAACGCGCTTTCTGACGCTGCTCCGCAAAGCCATTTGATTGCGTCCGCCTCCTGTACGCATTTGCCCGAAACGGCGCTTGTCGCGGAAATGCGCGAGTCTGCCAGCATCGCTGACACCCGCTTTGGCTGCGCCCCGTTTGCCCGGATCACCCTGCTGCCGGATGCCCTCTGGCAGGATAGCCTGACCGAAGGATTGCTGACGGCGCTGCGCCCGCTGCTGGCCTCGCCCGTCAGCCCCGAGCTGATACTGGACGTTACTGCTATCGACGATGTGGTGCTGGCGCAGGTGCTGCGCTTTCTCTTTAATCAGGCGCACAGGCTGAGCGACCTGAAGCTGAAGAAAACGGATGAATCGGCGGTGCGACTTGCGAACATCACCGCCCTCTGCCTGCCGGAACAGCAGGCAAAACTGGAGGGTGTTTTCCGCCAGCAGCAGGCCATCGCCCACGGCATGGTCGCGGCGCGACGTCTGGCGGATATCCCGTCCGACCGATGCACGCCGCAGTTTGTGGTGGAAGAGGCGCAAAGGCACTGTGCCGCCTTCCCCGCCCTGCGCTGCGAAGTGCTGAACGAAAAGGCTATTGCTGAGCAGGGTCTGGGGCTGCTGCAGGCCGTTGGCAAAGGGGCGACCTGTCCGCCGCGCCTGCTGGCTATTCATTATGACGGCGTCAACGACGGCCCGGTGCGCTGCTATGTGGGTAAAGGCATTACCTTCGATACCGGTGGCCTGTGGCTGAAAGAAGGCGCGGGCATGTACACCATGAAATACGACATGTGCGGTGCGGCTAACGTGCTGGGCCTGATGCTGACCGTGGCAGAGCTGGGGTTACCCGTGCGCATCATGGGCGTGCTGGCGCTGGCAGAAAACGCCATCGGCCCCGACGCCATGCAGCCCGGCACGGTGGCGACGGCCTGCAACGGCATCACGGTTGAAATCAACAACACCGATGCCGAAGGCCGACTGGTGCTGGCGGACGCCATCGCCTGGGCCAGCCAGCGCCATCCGCAGGCGCGCTATATTATTGATATGGCGACCTTAACCGGCGCGGTCGTGAAGGCGCTGGGGTATGAATTGAGCGGATTAATGACGCAGGATGAACCGCTGCGCGCGGCGCTGACGCTGGCGGGTAAGCAGAGCGGCGATGAAGTGTGGTCCCTGCCGCTGGATGCGCGGCTGAAAAAACAGACCGACAGCGCCATCGCCGATCTGTGCAACACGCCGACCAACAATGCGGCGATCAGCGCCTCGGCAGCGTGGCTGCTGCACCACTTTTGCCCGCCGACGATCCCGTGGGCGCATCTGGATATCAGCGGTACGGCGCTGTGGCGAGAAAACGGACGTAGCGTGGCGTCGGGAAGACCAATTCCGCTTTTGGTTGAGCACTTGCTGGGGGATGTCTAATTTTCGTAGGCCCGGTAAGACGCAGCCGCCACCGGGCAAAAAACTCAAAGCTTAAGAATATCTTTCACGAACGGAATGGTCAGCTTGCGCTGGGCGGTAATGGAGGCGCGATCGAGCTGATCGAGCGTGTCAAACAGCGTGCGCATTTCGCGATCCAGCCGCTTGAGCAGGAAGCGCCCCACGTCCTCCGGCAGCTCAAACCCGCGCTGCTTTGCGCGCAGCTGTAACGCCTGAAGCTTATCTTCATCCGACAGCGGCTGAAGCTTGTAGATTTGCCCCCAGTCCAGACGAGACGCCAGGTCCGGCAGCCCCAGATTGAGCTGTCTCGGCGGACGATCGCCGGTGATCAGCAGCCGGGTTTTGCCCGACTCCAGAATGCGGTTGTAGAGGTTAAAGATCGCCATTTCCCACGGCTCGTCCCCCGCCACGCATTCGATATTATCGATGCAGACCAGCGAGAGATGTTCCATTCCCTCCAGCACCTCAGGTACGAACCAGGTGCGTTTATCCAGCGGCACGTAGCCTACCGCATCTCCGCGCGCGGAAAGCTCCGCGCAGGCGGCATGCAGCAGGTGGCTGCGCCCCGCGCCTTCGCGTGACCAGATATAGATGTATCCGCTGTGATCCTGGCGCAGCACGTTTTGCAGTGCAGCCAGTAAAGAGGGGTTATCACCCGGCCAGAAACTCGCGAAAGTTTCGTCGTCAGGGAGATAGAGTGGCAGAGAGAGCTGTGCCGGTCCGTTCAGAAATACCTCAACCAGAGATCCTACGTAAAATCGGAATGGAGTTTAACACGGAACCTGCAAGGAGAGAACCGGGCGATCCCTCGCCCGGTAATACGATCAATGTGACGCTTTTTCGCTGTCGTCCGCGTCCAGAATTTCCTCTTCCGGGCGGATGACCGAGATCAGCTTGAAGATCAGGCTCAGGCCCACGCCGACGATGGTCGCCAGCGCCATGCCCTTCAGCTCGGCCGCACCAATGTGCACCTTCGCGCCGCTCACGCCGATGATCAGGATAACGGAGGTCAGGATCAGGTTTTGCGCCTTGCTGTAATCCACTTTGGATTCAATCAGCACGCGAATACCGGAGGCGCCGATCACGCCGTACAGCAGCAGAGAAACGCCGCCCATTACCGGTACCGGAATGATCTGAATCGCTGCCGCCAGTTTACCGACGCAGGAGAGCAGAATGGCGATGATCGCCGCGCCGCCGATAACCCAGGTACTGTAGACGCGGGTAATCGCCATCACGCCGATGTTCTCGCCGTAGGTAGTGTTTGGCGTCGAGCCGAAGAAACCGGAGATGATGGTGGAGAAACCGTTCGCAAACATGGAGCGGTGCAGACCCGGGTCGCGGATTAAATCGCGCTTAACGATGTTCGCCGTCACCACCAGGTGACCGACGTGCTCCGCAATCACCACCAGCGCCGCAGGCAGAATGGTGAAAATAGCAAACCATTCAAAGCGTGGCGTATAGAAGGTTGGCAGCGCGAACCAGTGGGCCTGAGCGATCGGGGTGGTATCCACCACGCCCATCGCGAAGGAGAGCGCATAGCCCGCCAGCACGCCGATCAGGATCGGGATAATCGCCATGAAGCCGCGGAACAGCACGGAGCCAAACACCGTTACGCCCAGCGTTACCAGCGAGATGATAATGGTTTTGGAATCCGGTGACTGACCGTCAGCAGGCAGCAGACCGGCCATATTCGCCGCGACGCCCGCCAGCTCAAGACCGATGACGGCAACGATTGCGCCCATCGCCGCAGGCGGGAACATCACGTCCAGCCAGCCGGTACCGGCTTTCTTCACAATGAAGGACACCACGCAGAACAGGACGCCACACATGATAAAGCCGCCCAGCGCGACTTCATAACCCAGCGGCAGCAGCAGCAACACCGGCGAGATAAAGGCGAAGCTCGACCCGAGATACGCCGGGATTTTGCCTTTACAGATAAAGAGGTACAGAAGCGTACCAATGCCGTTGAACAGCAGCACGGTGGCCGGGTTAATGTGGAACAGGATTGGCACCAGCACGGTTGCGCCAAACATGGCGAACAGGTGCTGCAAACTAAGCGGGATAGTCTGTAAAAGCGGCGGTCTTTCACTCACCCCGATAGCACGGCGCGTCATAGTGTTTTCCTCTGTGTAGTATTGTTGGTGTTTTATTCAAAAAAAAGCCGACTATCAAAGTCGGCTTATTTATCGTTATTCGATTATTTCGTACCAAAGATCTTATCGCCGGCATCGCCGAGCCCCGGGATGATGTACCCGTGCTCGTTCAGCCCCTGGTCGATAGAGGCGGTATACAGCTCAACGTCCGGGTGCGCTTTTTCCAGCGCCGCGATCCCTTCCGGAGCAGCAACCAATACCAGCACCTTAATGCTGTTACAGCCCGCGTTTTTCAGCAGGTCGATGGTGGCGATCATAGAGCCACCGGTCGCGAGCATTGGGTCAACCACCAGCGCCATACGCTCGTCGATGTTAGACACCAGCTTCTGGAAGTAAGGAACAGGCTCAAGGGTTTCTTCGTTACGGTAGATACCCACCACGCTGATACGCGCGCTTGGCACGTGCTCCAGCACGCCTTCCATCATGCCGAGACCGGCACGCAGGATTGGCACCACGGTAATTTTCTTACCTTTGATCTGCTCAACCTGCACCGGGCCGTTCCAGCCTTCGATGGTGACTTTTTCTGTTTCCAGATCAGAGGTCGCTTCGTAGGTCAGCAGGCTGCCGACTTCAGATGCCAGTTCGCGAAAACGCTTCGTGCTGATGTCATGCTCACGCATCAGGCCCAACTTGTGTTTAACGAGTGGGTGTTTCACTTCCACAATCTTCATTCTCTTTCTCCTCTGAGGTGGCGTCCGCAAAAAATCGCGGGATTATACCGCTTTTTTCAGATTAGGCCATACCCATGTTGCTTGACAGGGATCAAGCAAAGACAAAAAAGCCGGAGACTGGGCTCCGGCTTTTTTGCGGGGTTCTGCCGGGTGGCGCTTAGAGCTGCTCTCCGTTGCTGGCAATCACCTGCTTATACCAGTCGAACGATTTCTTTTTACTGCGGTTCAGCGTGCCGTTGCCTTCATTGTCTTTATCCACAAAGATAAAGCCGTAGCGCTTTTTCATTTCGCCCGTGCCGGCAGACACCAGGTCGATACAGCCCCAGGGGGTGTAGCCCATCAGATCCACGCCATCTTCCACCACCGCTTTTTTCATCTCGCGGATGTGGGCGGCCAGATAATCAATACGGTACTGGTCGTTCACCGTGCCGTCGCTCTCCTGCGCGTCGATCGCGCCAAAGCCGTTCTCAACGATAAACAGCGGCAGCTGGTAGTGATCCCAGAACCAGTTCAGGGAGTAGCGCAGCCCGACCGGGTCAATCTGCCAGCCCCAGTCGGATTTCTGGACGTACGGGTTAGAGACCAGGCTCTTGCTTTCGTCGTAATCCAGCTGCGGGTTGTCCGCCGTCGCCTTGGTGGCGAAGGACATGTAGTAGCTGAAGCCGATGTAATCGACGCAGCCCTGCTTCAGCGCGGCTTTATCCTCTTCGGTTATATCCAGCGCGAAGCCGCGACGTTCGAAGTAGTTGAGCAGGTGCTGCGGGTACCTGCCGCGCACGTGCACGTCGGTGAACCAGTAGCGGCGATGCATGGCGTTCATCGCCATCATCATATCGTCCGGCGCACAGGTCAGCGGGTAGATAGGACACATGGCAATCATGCAGCCAATCTGCAGCGACGGGTTAATCTCGCGCCCCGCCTTCACCGCCAGGGCGCTGGCCACCAGCTCATAGTGCGCCGCCTGGAACATCACCGGTTCACGGTCTTCACCCGGCGCGTACTTCAGCCCGGAGTTCGTAAACGGCGCAAAGTCTTCGTGGAAGTTAGCCTGGTTGTTGATTTCGTTGAAGGTCATCCAGTACTTCACCTTATGCTGGTAGCGCTGGAAAACCACTTTTGCAAAACGAACGAAGAAGTCGATCAGCTTACGGTTGCGCCAGCCGCCGTATTCGGTGACCAGATGGAAAGGCATCTCGAAGTGAGACAGGGTGATAACCGGTTCGATGCCGTACTTCAGGCATTCGTCGAACAGATCGTCATAGAATTTCAGGCCAGCCTCGTTAGGCTCAAGCTCGTCGCCTTTCGGGAAGATCCGCGTCCAGGCAATAGAGGTGCGGAAGCATTTGAACCCCATCTCGGCAAAGAGTCTGATGTCTTCTTTATAGCGGTGGTAGAAATCAATGGCTTCATGGTTAGGGTAATTTTTCCCCTCCAGCACGCCGTTGGTGATTTCACGCGGCACGCCGTGCGCCCCCGCGGTCATGACATCGGCAACGCTCACGCCCTTGCCGCCCTCTTTCCAGCCGCCTTCCAGCTGGTGCGCCGCAACGGCCCCGCCCCACAGAAAATCTGCTTTAAATCCTGACATTCGCTTTCCCTCATTCTGCGTTATTTTCTGCAAAAACAATTACAGAAACCGGTTTCAGTTCGATGATGTGCAAAGGGCATAGCTGTTGCAAGCAGTTCTCAGAAACCGGTTTCATTTTCGTGAACAGAGTCAAGTTTGGCTGCATTCATAAGGCACACAGAAAAAAAGATCCCCACCTCCAGAATAGGCTCGCAAACGTTTGCCTGGACTGTTAGAATTGCGCCGATTTTTCTTACTAGCTATGCAATCGCGTGGGGATTTAAGCCGTGACCAACAAAACTTCTCTCAGCTACAAAGATGCCGGTGTTGATATTGACGCAGGTAATGCGCTGGTTGACCGAATCAAAGGTGTGGTGAAAAAAACCCGCCGCCCGGAAGTGATGGGTGGTCTGGGTGGATTCGGCGCACTGTGCGCGCTGCCGCAAAAATATCGTGAACCTGTTCTGGTCTCGGGTACTGACGGTGTAGGCACCAAACTGCGCCTGGCGATGGATTTAAAACGTCACGACACGATCGGTATCGATTTGGTCGCGATGTGCGTGAATGACCTGGTGGTACAGGGCGCAGAGCCGTTGTTCTTCCTCGATTACTACGCGACCGGCAAACTGGACGTGGATACCGCTGCCAGCGTGATTAACGGTATCGCCGAAGGCTGTCTGCAGTCCGGCTGTGCGCTTGTCGGTGGTGAAACCGCGGAAATGCCGGGCATGTATCACGGCGAAGATTATGACGTCGCGGGCTTCTGCGTCGGCGTAGTAGAAAAATCAGAAATTATCGACGGCAGCAAAGTGGCCGATGGCGATGTGCTGATCGCGCTGGCCTCCAGCGGCCCGCACTCCAACGGCTACTCCCTGGTGCGTAAAATCCTCGAAGTGAGCGGCTGTGACCCGCTGACGACCGAGCTTGACGGCAAACCGCTGGCTGACCATCTGCTGGCGCCGACCCGCATCTACGTGAAAAACGTGCTTGAGCTTATCGAGAACGTCGACGTTCACGCTATCGCTCACCTGACCGGCGGCGGCTTCTGGGAAAACATCCCGCGCGTCCTGCCGGACAACACCCAGGCGGTGATCGACGAATCGTCATGGCAGTGGCCAGCCGTGTTTAACTGGCTGCAGACCGCGGGCAACGTGAGCTCTCACGAAATGTACCGCACCTTTAACTGCGGCGTGGGCATGGTTATCGCCCTGCCGGCAAGCGAAGCGGATAAAGCGGTTAAGCTGCTGACTGAAAAAGGTGAAAACGCGTGGAAAATCGGTACGATTAAAGCTTCCGATTCCGAACAGCGTGTGGTCATTGAATGAAAAACATCGTGGTGCTCATTTCCGGCAACGGAAGCAATTTGCAGGCCATCATAGACGCCTGCAAGCAGAAGAAAATCAATGGCACCATTCGGGCAGTTTTCAGCAACAAGGCCGACGCGTTCGGCCTTGAGCGCGCGCGGGAAGCGAACATTCCCGCGCACGCGCTGGAAGCCAGCCAGTTCGCCGGGCGTGAAGCCTTTGACCGCGAGCTGGTGCATGAGATTGATGCCTACGCGCCGGACGTGGTCGTGCTGGCGGGCTATATGCGTATTCTGAGCCCGGCCTTCGTCGAACACTTCGCCGGTCGTCTGCTGAATATCCACCCTTCCCTGCTGCCAAAATATCCCGGCCTGCATACCCATCGTCAGGTTCTGGAAAACGGCGATGAGGAGCACGGTACCTCCGTGCATTTCGTTACCGACGAGCTGGACGGCGGTCCGGTGATCCTGCAGGCGAAAGTTCCGGTCTTTGACGGCGACAGCGAAGAAGACGTGACCGAACGCGTGCAGACCCAGGAACACGCCATTTACCCGCTGGTGGTCAGCTGGTTTGTCGACGGGCGTCTCGAGATGCGCGACGGTGCAGCCTGGCTGGACGGCGTGAAGTTACCCCCGCAGGGTTATGCGGCCGAAGAGTAGTTTGTTATGTCGGGTGGCGCTGCTGCGCTTACCCGACCTGTACATTGCATTACCCGATATCCCCTTCTCCAACCTTCTAAAATCCCCAACAAAAAAAATAACTGTCATACTTTTCTGGCACTGTTGGACATATCGTGGAATTGCTCGCCATAATAAGGACGAGACGGATTTACCACGTCCTGTGATTGAACTGGAGTGTGAGCTGTAATGGGTCAGGAAAAGTTATATATCGAGAAAGAGCTAAGCTGGTTAGCATTCAACGAACGTGTACTCCAGGAAGCGGCAGACAAAAGTAACCCGCTTATCGAGCGCATGCGTTTTTTGGGCATTTATTCCAACAACCTGGATGAGTTCTACAAGGTTCGCTTTGCCGAGCTGAAAAGACGCATCATCATCAGCGAAGAACAGGGCTTAAACTCGCACTCGCGGCATCTGCTGGGCAAAATCCAGTCCCGCGTGCTGAAAGCCGATCAGGAATTTGACGGCCTGTATAACGAACTGCTGCTGGAGATGGCGCGCAATCAAATCTTCCTGATTAACGAACGCCAGCTTTCCGTTAACCAACAAAACTGGCTGCGCCACTACTTCAAACACTACCTGCGCCAGCACATTACCCCGATTCTCATCAACCGCGAAACCGATCTGGTTCAGTTCCTGAAAGATGATTACACCTACCTGGCGGTGGAAATTATTCGCGGTGAGTCTATCCGTTACGCGCTGCTGGAGATCCCGTCCGACAAGGTGCCCCGTTTTGTGAACCTGCCGCCGGAAACCCCGCGCAGACGCAAGCCGATGATCCTGCTGGACAACATCCTGCGCTACTGCCTGGACGACATCTTCAAAGGCTTCTTCGATTACGATGCGTTAAACGCCTATTCGATGAAGATGACCCGTGACGCCGAATATGACCTGGTGCACGAGATGGAAGCCAGCCTGATGGAGCTGATGTCCTCCAGCCTGAAACAGCGCCTGACGGCCGAGCCGGTGCGCTTTGTCTATCAGCGCGATATGCCGGACGCCATGGTGGAGATGCTGCGCGATAAACTGACCATTTCGCGCTATGACTCCATCGTGCCGGGCGGTCGTTACCACAACTTTAAAGACTTTATTGGCTTCCCGAACGTCGGCAAAGCCAATCTGGTGAACAAGCCGCTGCCGCGCCTGCGCCACCTGTGGTTCGATAAATTCCGCAACGGATTCGACGCCATTCGCGAACGCGACGTGCTGCTTTACTATCCGTATCACACGTTTGAGCACGTGCTCGAACTGCTGCGTCAGGCCTCGTTCGATCCGAGCGTGCTGGCGATCAAAATCAACATCTACCGCGTGGCAAAAGATTCCCGCATCATCGACGCGATGATCCACGCGGCGCACAACGCCAAAAAAGTCACCGTGGTGGTTGAGCTGCAGGCGCGCTTCGACGAAGAGGCCAACATTCACTGGGCGCGCCGTCTGACGGAAGCCGGTGTGCACGTCATCTTCTCCGCGCCGGGGCTGAAAATTCACGCCAAGCTGTTCCTGATTTCCCGTAAAGAGGGTGACGATGTAGTGCGCTATGCCCACATCGGTACCGGGAACTTTAACGAGAAAACGGCGCGAATTTATACCGACTACTCGCTCTTAACCGCCGACGCCCGCATTACTAACGAAGTGCGCCGGGTCTTTAACTTTATCGAAAACCCGTACCGTCCGGTGAGCTTTGACTATCTGCTGGTCTCGCCGCAGAACTCGCGCCGCCTGCTGTACGATATGATCGATAAAGAGATCGCCAATGCCCAAAAAGGGCTGTCGTCCGGCATCACGCTGAAGCTTAACAACCTGGTCGACAAAGGGCTGGTGGACAGGCTGTACGCGGCGTCCAGCTCAGGCGTGCCGGTTAACCTGCTGATCCGCGGCATGTGCTCGCTGATCCCGGAACTGGAAGGCATCAGCGACAATATTCGTGTGATCAGCATTGTTGACCGTTACCTGGAACACGATCGGATCTATATTTTTGATAATGCGGGTGATAAACAGGTCTATCTCTCTTCGGCAGACTGGATGACGCGCAATATTGACTACCGTATTGAAGTCGCGGCACCGCTGCTGGATCCGCGTCTGAAGCAGCAGATCCTCGACATCATCGAGATTCTGTTCAGCGATACCGTGAAAGCACGCTATATCGACAAAGAACTCAGTAACCGCTATGTGCCGCGCGGCAACCGCCGCAAAGTGCGGTCGCAACTGGCGATTTACGACTATATCAAATCACTCGAGCAACCCGATTAACCTATGCCGATAAATGATAAGACCCCACGCCCGCAGGAATTCGCCGCGGTCGATCTTGGCTCTAACAGTTTCCACATGGTCATCGCCCGTGAGGTGGATGGCGCGTTGCAGATCATCGGTCGTCTGAAGCAGCGCGTACACCTGGCGGATGGTCTTGATGAACGCAGCATGCTCAGCGAAGAGGCGATGGAGCGCGGGTTAAACTGCCTGTCGCTGTTTGCTGAGCGCCTGCAGGGCTTCTCGCCCTCCAGCGTGTGCATCGTGGGCACTCATACCCTGCGCCAGGCCCTGAACGCCCCGGAGTTCCTTAAGCGGGCAGAAAAAGTGATCCCCTACCCGATTGAGATCATCTCCGGCAACGAGGAAGCGCGTCTGATTTTCATGGGCGTTGAGCACACCCAGCCGGAAAAAGGCCGCAAGCTGGTTATCGATATCGGCGGTGGCTCAACGGAGCTGGTGATCGGCGAAGACTTTGAGCCGCGCCTGGTGGAAAGCCGCCGTATGGGCTGCGTCAGCTTCGCGCAGATGTATTTCCCGGGCGGCACCATCACCCGCGAGAACTTCCAGCGCGCGCGTATGGCGGCTGTCCAGAAGCTGGAAAACCTGGCCTGGCAGTACCGTATTCAGGGCTGGAACGTGGCGCTGGGCGCGTCGGGCACCATCAAGGCGGCGCATGAAGTGCTGCTGGCGATGGGTGAAAAAGACGGGTTTATCACGCCCGAACGCCTGACGTTGCTGACCGAAGAAGTGCTGAAGCATAAAAGTTTTGACGCCTTAAGCCTGCCGGGTCTTTCCGACGAGCGCAAGGCGGTCTTCGTGCCGGGGCTGGCTATTCTCTGCGGCGTGTTTGATGCCCTCGCCATAAAAGAGCTGCGTCTGTCGGACGGCGCGCTGCGTGAAGGCGTGCTGTATGAGATGGAAGGCCGCTTCCGCCATCAGGATATTCGCAGCCGCACCGCGCAAAGCCTGGCCAACCAGTACAACATCGACCGTGAACAGGCGAAGCGCGTGCTGGACACCACGGTACAGATGTATGAACAGTGGCAGGAGCAAAATCCTAAGCTGGCGCACCCGCAGCTTGCCGCGCTGTTGAAATGGGCCGCGATGCTGCACGAGGTGGGGCTGAACATCAACCACAGCGGGATGCACCGCCATTCGGCCTATATTCTGCAAAACAGCGATCTGCCTGGCTTCAACCAGGAGCAGCAAACCATGATGGCGACCCTGGTGCGTTATCACCGCAAAGCCATCAAGCTCGACGACCTGCCGCGCTTTACGCTGTTCAAGAAAAAACAGTTCCTGCCGCTTATTCAGCTCCTGCGCCTTGGCGTATTGCTCAATAACCAGCGTCAGGCGACAACCACGCCGCCCACGCTGAAGCTTAAAACCGACGACCATCACTGGACGCTGAGCTTCCCGCACGACTGGTTCAGCCAGAACGCGCTGGTCCTGCTGGACCTGGAAAAAGAGCAGCAGTACTGGGAAGCGGTCACCGGCTGGCTGCTTAAGATTGAAGAAGAGAGCGCTGACGTCGCCGCGTAACGGTTCAGGCGTCCGCGCAGGACGCCTCTGCTTCCGGCAGTGACTCAAGCGGCACCGGTCTGCCAATCAGATAGCCCTGCACATAATCGATGCCTAGCGCGTGAACCGCGCTACGTATCTCTTCGGTTTCAACATACTCCGCCACCACCAGCATCTTTTTCATGCGCGCCAGATGGCAGATAGACGCCACAATCTGATAATCCAGACTGTTATTGACGATATTGCGAATAAAGCTGCCGTCAATCTTGAGAATATCCGCATCCACGCTTTTCAGCCGCGCATAGCTCGCATAGCCGGTGCCAAAATCATCAATCGCAATACGTACCCCCATTTTCTGTAGCTGCCGGAGGATGTGTTGCGCCTGCTCCGCATTGCAAAAGGTGCTGCACTCCGTCACTTCAAAGATTAGCTGCCACGGCTCAATGGCGTATTTCGCCAGCAGGCGACTCACTTCAAGCGGAAACTGCACCCGACACACGGTCGACGGGGCCAGATTAATGGCAAAGCGCTGGCCGGGCAGTCTTTCGCGATGCGCGGCGAGAAAGCGCAGGGTGTGCTCGAGCACCCACAAATCTACCCGAGAAGAGAGACCAAACTCCTGTGCCACGGGCAGGAACTGGTCGGGGGAGATCAATAGCCCGTTGATATCCGGCATCCGGAGCAGGACTTCGTGATAGCAATCGCCACGCATGCCGCGAACGGGTTGAACCAGCAGGGTGAATTCGTCGTTATCAAGCGCCTTTTGCAGGCGGCTCATCATCGCGACTTTATCCTTCAGGTTGCGCTGCAAATGGACGGCACCCCGCTGCTGAAGGTTTTCCGGATGGTTGGAGGAGAGCGACAGGTCGGCAACCACACCCAGCTCGCCCAGCACCAGATAAAGATGGTTAACCGGGGACCGGACATAGCAATAGCTCACGCCCACCTGCGGCTGCAGCGGCATGCCGTCCCAGACAAAGCGGAACTGCTTGATATGCTCGTCCAGGGCTTCAATCCGCTGCTGGTGCGATTCCGCGTTGAGCCGTACCGCCAGGTCATACCCGGTCAGGTGATACACCAGCTCATTGGGCTGGAGAATGCCATTCACCCACTGCGCCAGCTGCTGCTTGTACTGAATCCGCAGCAACACGCCGTAATTTCGGCCCAGAATTTCCAGCTCCGGAATGCGCAGCAGGCAGAGCGCCGACCACGGGTTTTTCGCCAGATCGCGCGACAGCGCCCGCAGGTTAGGCATATGGACGACCGGGTCGAGCAGCGCCAGCCTGCGGGAGCGTTTGTTCGCCGCGCGCTGCCGTGTTGCCAGCATCGACATATAAATCACCACGAAGGAGAAGACCAGGTAACTGGAAGAGGTGATCGCCAGCTGAATGTCATACCCCGGATTTACCGGGATATAGCGATAAAAATAGTGAATTGACACCAGCAGTATCGGCGTCCAGATAAGCGAAATCAGCTTATAGCCAAAACGCATCGCGCCCCAGAGCATCACCGGCATCAGCAGGGAAAGAGTGTAGTTGGTGGTGAAAATGGAGCTGTTCTCATTCATCGGAATCAGCAGCAGCGAAAGCAGCACGCCAAGCGCGATAGCCCACACCAGCAACTCAACGACCGTCACCTTTTTGTCTATCTCGGAACGGATCTGCGAGAGAAGGCTTTTGATATAGCGCGGATGTCGAAGCAGGCGGATCAGCAGATAGCTCAGCGGCACGCCCGTTAGCCCGCTGACCAGCAGCGTCTGATAGTTGATGAGCGTGCGAATATTGAGGGGATTTAATCCCGCAAGGCTCTGACGGCTCTCATACACGCCTAAATACACCGCAAACTGAAACAGCACCAGAAATAGCGTCGCGGGGCAGAACGCCTGCCAGAAGATGCGCTGCGCCATCAGCCGCACGTCGCCGTACGCGGTCATATTCCGTCTGGGCGCAAACACCCGGTAGCCACCCCAGCTGAGCACTAAAGGGACGACAAAATGGAGGATCCCCGCGACGGTTTCAAACATCCCGACCGACGGGTAATAGCGGATAAACAGCGATAATACGATCCCGGGCAGCGCTTCCAGGCCAAAGAACATCATCAGCGAAAGCAAAAATGAGAGGGGTAAATAATAGAGTGCCGCAATGCCGTCGCCCAGCTGCGTGAATGTATTCGCGATGCTCAGCACGGGAAGTAAAACCACAGGCAAAATAAGCGGTAATGCCCACCAGCGGTTTTCATTTTTTTTCAGGAAAGCCAGAATGTTCATAGATGCCCGGTTAAACCCCTTTCGCTCCAGAGGGAAAATAAAGACAGGCATCCAACCTGACGTACGCGCCGCCCGGCGTCGTGCGGGGCGAACAGTATGGAGGAAGGATTTTAAATATCAGGGCCGGGAAGCCGTTGACTTAAATCAAACTACTTTACGCAAATAACTTTTTGCGGCATTTTTTTGAAATTATTTTCTTCATATTATCAATATGGTAAATGCATTAATTAATTTCAATAACATTAATCAATGTAAACATTGACGGTTATTTACACACTTCAGAATTGACCCCATCTTCCCGCTGTGCCTTAATATCCTTGTCGCCCAAAAGGGCTTATCCAGGAAAAACAGAGTGAGTCAGGTCACGCGTATGCGAAAACGACATCAATTTAATACCCGAATGACCCGCATCATACTGCTCATCAGCTTCCTGTTTTTCTTTGGCCGCTTCGTTTACTCTTCAATTGGCGCCTGGTACCACCATCAGGACAAAACCCAGTCGCAGCAATCCAGCCTGACCGTCGACACCACCGATCGCTAAACAGCCGCAGGATGTTGCACGAGCCGAATAATGGCCGCGATCCCTTTGCTGAGGATTTTATCCTGCCGCATGACCACCGCCAGCTGCCGCTGGAGCATGGGCGTAAGCGACATCACGCATAGCCCTTCGCGATCGGCATCCTGTTCGACCGCCATTCGCGGCACAATACTGTAGCCCAGCCCCGCGCGAACCATGCGTTTGATCGCCTCGATGCTGCCAAACTGCATCACCGGTGCGATCGCTAATCCATTAGCCGCAAACCAGCCATCGATCAGCGCCCGGGTACCGCTGCCTGATTCAAAGGCAATCAGCGGCTGAGCGTGCAGCGCCTCCGGGGTAAAGTCCCTGAAAGCATCCTGCTGCTCCCGCGACGCGATAAAGACAAACTCTTCGTCCATCACCGGCATGACGTCCAGCGCTCTGCCGCTCACCGGCAGCGTCACCAGCCCCATATCGAGCCGGTTCTCTTCGATGGCCCTGACGATGTCGAGGGTGTTGCCCGTCGTCACCCCCACGCTCAGGAGCGGATAGTCCTGGCGCAGCTTCTCCAGCAGCGGGGGCAGAAAATGGATGCAGGCCGTTGCCCCCGTGCCAAGCGTAATGGTGCCGCTCACATCGTGGCTGAATGCGCTCACGGACCGAATGGCGGCATCCACCGCCTGCTGAATACGCTCCCCATGCGCCAGCAACGCTTCTCCGGCAGGAGTCGCCTTTATCCCTCGCCCGGTACGCTCCACCAGCCGCGTTTGCAGAAATTGCTCCAGCTGGCGTATTTGCAGGCTGACGGCGGGCTGGGAAATACCCAGCACATCCGCTGCCGCTGAAAAGCTGCCGCGCTGGATCACCAGACGGAACGTGGCGAGATAGCCCAGATTAAGCGTTGTCATTCAAAGTTTCTCTTATACCGCGCATAAGGTTGCTGCCCTGCCAGCACAATAGCGCGCGAGTTATGCTCAGGACAACTGCATAACGGAATGAAAAACAATGGAAACACCCGCCCTGCCACGCCGCCTCGCCCTCACGGCGGGATGTAATCAGCTTATCAACTGGGGGATCTCGTTTTATATGCCCGGCACCTTTGCAATGGCGATTTCAGCCGACCGGGGATGGTCATCACCGCAAATTTACCTCGGCCTGACGCTGGCGATGCTGGTGATGGCGGCGGTTTCTCCGTTTGTCGCCCGCCTGCTGGCACGCTTTGGCGGTCAGAAAGTGGTGATGAGCGGCACGTTGCTGATCGCCGCAAGCTGCGCAGGGATGGCGTATACCCAGACGCTTTTTGGCTGGTACTGCGCCTGGCTTATCGGCGGCACAGGGATGCGCCTGTCGCTGTACGACGCGCTGTTCGCCGCGCTGGTAAACCTCTACGGGCAGCAGGCGCGAAGAACGATCTCACGCGTCACGCTGGCGGGCGGGCTGGCCTCCGCCGTTTTCTGGCCGCTGGGTGATGCCCTGCTTCAGGTCATGAGCTGGCAGGAGGCGCTGCGCGTCTATGCTCTCTTCGGCCTGCTGAGCGCGATGCTGATTCGAACGCTTCCCCGGCAAAGGCTGACGGTGACGACAAAGGTCACCGCGCCGCCGCTGAACAACGAGCGGCATAACGCCTGGCTTTATGCTGCCTTCATTGCCCTCATCACCTTTGTCTCTAACGGCACATCCACCCATCTGCCGGAGTTTATTGCCCACTTTGGCCTGCCGGTCGCCATCGGCATGCTGTGGGGGATCGGCCAGACGGGCGCCCGCTCGCTGGAAGTGCTGGCGGGTGCCCGCTTAACCCCCTTCAAACTCACGCTTTTTACCGCGATCGCCATGCCGCTCTGCTTTCTACTGGGGATAAGCAGCGCCCTGTTTATGTGGTGTGCAGCCGGGTTTGTGCTGGGCTACGGCGCCATCAACGGGCTGGTCACCATCGTAAAAGCCACCCTGCCGCTGGAGCTGTTTAGCACCGAAAGCTATGCCCGCCGCACGGGGATGCTGCTGATCCCAGGCCAGCTAATGGCGGCAGCCTCACCGTTTGCCTATGCGTGGCTGAATAAAACCCTGGGGATCGCGGGTGCAATGTGGGTTTCAACGGGGCTGACGCTGGTGATTGCCGGGCTGGCGATAGCGATTGTGCGCCGTCCACGCAGGCAAACTGTATCGCACTGTATCCAGAGCGCCACGCTGACAAACGGGTACAAAACGCCGCCTCCGGCAAATATCTCCGATACATAAAAATGTTTTTCTTTCCCTGTCGCCATTCAGAACCGATGAGGAGAGAACCCATGATTCGTCGTTATGCACTTATCCCCCTGCTTGTCCTGGCATCTGTAGCCCATGCCCGGGCCACACCGCTGGACAGCCTGAGCGCCGCGGACGTGAACGGCCCCGCCGCCGTTGCGCCGCTGGCGCAGCCGCAGCCGCCCGCAAAGCTGATAGTCGATCCCCCGCTTGTCGGGCCGCTGAGCAAAGGCGCGGTGTTTATTCAGTACCGTGCCGAAAACCTGCGCATCGAGCCGGTATTCGGCCCCGAAGCGCTCAAGGTTACCCCGCGCATCGGGCACATTCACGTGGTGGTGGATGACGCGCCGTGGCACTGGGCTGACGCCAGCGGAGAGCCGCTGATCCTGGTGGGGCTTCCCGCCGGTAAACACAAGGTGACAATTATTCTGGCCGACCCGACGCACAAGCCGCTCGACCACAAAACCGTTGAATTCACCGTCCCGCCCCACGCGGCGGTCCACCATTTTTAAGGAGTCTGAAGATGAAAGCACTGTCTGTAGTGACGGCAGGCCTGCTGGCGCTTTCCGCCAGCGCCTTTGCACAGAGTAAAACCAGCGTGGTGCTGGTCCACGGCGCGTTTGCCGACGGCAGCAGCTGGAATAAGGTGATTACCCTGCTGCAGAAACAGCACGCCGAGGTCATTGCCGTCCAGCTCCCGCTCACGTCGCTTAAGGATGACGTTGCGGCCACGCGGCGGGCCATCGCCCGCGCCGAGGGTGACGTGGTGCTGGTGGGCCACTCCTGGGGCGGCACCGTGATTAGCGAGGCGGGCAACGATGCGCGGGTAAAATCGCTGGTGTACGTGGCGGCGTTCGCGCCGGATTCCGGCCAGTCGACGGCGGATCTGGCAGGAAGCTTCCCTGCCCCGCCGGGCAGCGCGGGCATTGCTAAATCGGCGGACGGCTATTTATACCTGCCGACAGGAGCCGTCAGAAAGGACTTCGCGCCTGACGTGAAGCCAGCCATTCAATATAAGATTGCGGCCACGCAGGGGCCGATTAAGGCCGAGGCGTTTGGTGAAAAGGTCGCCCACGCGGCGTGGCATGATAAACCGAGCTGGTATGTGGTCAGCAAGAATGACCGTATGATCAACCCCGATCTTGAACGGGCAATGGCGAAGACGATCCATGCGAAAACCGCCGAGGTGGCGGCAAGCCACGTGTCGATGGTCAGCCAGCCGCAGATCGTTGCCCGGACGATTGAGCAGGCGATAAGCAGTAATTAACCGGAGTGACTCATTCGATCTTCTGCACTTCCGTATCCACCGGCAGCAGCGCAGTGCCGTCATGCGCTGCTGGCGCCATAAAGGGAACCGGCCTGCCCGTCCGCCTGTCAATCAGCAGCGAGTGACGCTCGCCCTGCGCAAACAGATTTTGCTCTCCCCACTGACGCAGCGCCACGATCACGGGGAAAAGACGTTCGCCTTTGTCGGTCAGAACATATTCCTGATAAGCCGTGCCGTCCGATGCTCCCTGTAACGTCAGGATTTCCGCCTCAACCAGCTTGCGAAGCCGGTCAGAAAGGATGTTGCGCGCCACCCCAAGGCTGCGCTGAAAATCCCCAAAGCGCGTCATGCCGTCAAACGCATTACGCACAATAAGAAGCGACCAGCGATCCCCGAGCAGGTCAACGCTGCGGGCAACGGGACAATATTCCTCTTTTACCGTATTTCGGGACATCACCTGTTTTCCTCGCAAAGGCCACCCTATAACTAGTTGCATTTTAAAACTGCTTAGCCTAGCATTCAACCAGTTTCATTTTAAAACCAGGTTATCACAGGCGAGGATTTTGAATATGTCACTGACGTCAGCCCTTCCTTCAGCCGACATGCCGCGCAGCATGGTCTGGCTGTTCGCCACCGCCAGCGGCCTAAGCGTGGCAAACGTCTATTACGCCCAGCCTTTGCTTGACGCGCTGGCGAACGATTTCGGCATCAGCCATGCGGCCGTGGGTGGCGTGGTGACCGCGACACAAATTGGCTGCGCGCTGGCTCTTTTGCTTGTCGTTCCTCTGGGTGACAAAGTGGATCGTCGACGACTCATGGCAGTACAGCTGATTGCTCTGGTGGTGGCGCTGGTTTCCGTCAGCATGGCACAGTCCTCTTCAGCGCTGCTTATCGGTATGCTTGCGACCGGTATGCTGGGCACGGCCATGACGCAGGGGCTGATCGCCTACGCCGCCAGCGCCGCGTCGGCCCATGAACAGGGGCGCGTTGTCGGCGCGGCACAGGGCGGCGTGTTCACAGGTTTGCTGCTCGCTCGCGTCTTTGCCGGTGGCATCAGCGATATCGCGGGCTGGCGCGGGGTTTATCTTTGTGCTGCCGCGCTGATGCTCATGATTGCGTTACCTCTGTGGTGGCGACTCCCCGCCCTGCCAACCGTCACTGCCACGATGAGCTATCCGCGCCTGATTGGCTCAATGCTCACGCTGCTGCGGCAGGAAAAAGTGCTGCAGATACGCGGCGTGCTGGCGCTGCTGATGTTTGCATCGTTCAACATTTTCTGGAGCGCACTGGTGCTGCCGCTGAGCGCACCGCCGTTTAACTTTTCGCATACAGCGATTGGGGCGTTTGGGCTGGCTGGCGCGGTGGGCGCGCTGGCGGCTGGCCGGGCAGGACGCTGGGCCGATCGGGGATATGCCCAACGCACCAGCGCGGCGGCGCTGAGTATCTTACTGTTAGCCTGGTGGCCCTTGTCGCTGATGGACCGTTCACTCGGGATCTTGCTTATCGGCATCATACTGCTCGATTTGGGCGGTCAGGCGCTGCACGTCACTAATCAGAGCATGATTTTCCGCACCCGTCCCGAGGCGCACAGCCGGCTGGTCGGGCTTTACATGCTGTTTTATGCCGTCGGCAGCGGGCTCGGCGCGCTCGGCACAACGATGACGTATGCCTGTGTCGGCTGGCCGGGCGTCTGCCTGCTTGGCGCCTCGGTCAGCCTGCTGGCGCTGGTGTTCTGGTGGCTAACCCGCGCTAGCCACCGCTGTCCGCGGGATAATCCCGATTAATCCACGCGTGGTCCTCTTCCCAGGTGAACATCCATTTGCGCACCGGGCCGGCCATCACGTTGAGATAGTAGCTGTCATACCCGGCCATCGTCGCGACCGGGTGGTAGCCCTTCGGCACCATCACCACGTCACGGTTATAGACCGCCATACACTCATCCAGCGTTCTGTCATCGGTGTAGACGCGCTGCATGCAGAACCCCTGCTCCGGGTTAAGGCGATGATAGTAGGTCTCCTCCAGGTAGGTCTCCTGAGGCGGGTTATCCGTGTCATGCTTGTGGCTCGGGTACGAGCTGGTGCAGCCCTCGTTGGTCCACACCTCCACCACCAGCAGGCTATCGGCGGGCCTGTCTTCCGGCAAAATGTTGTGCACGTAGCGCTGGTTGTGGCCCTTGCCGCGCGCCTCAGCGTCGATATCCTGCGGGGCAATCAGCCGCGTCGGATAGGTGCCCTTGCCCGGCGCGGCGCAGACCGCCAGCTCCAGCGTCGTCAGCGCCTTCACCTGCACCGTCTCCTGCGGGGTGACGTACACCGCCCAGGGCTTGATGCGCTCGAACGGGCTCATCCGCTCGCCGATATCGTTAAACTGCGCGGAAGGCGTGCTGATGGAGGCCCGCCCGGCAACCAGCACCAGGCAGCGCTCTTCGCTGACGGCGGGCAGCGTCAGCGTCTGCCCCTCCTGCAGCTCATACGCCTCAAAGCCGACGTAGCCCCACCCCGCGCTTTCCGGCGTAACGGACTGGGTGCGCCCCTCCGCGTTCGGCTGCTGCCAGCGTGATAACAGACGTGACATGTTCCCTCCTTAAATCAGTCCGGCGTCGCGGGCCAGACGGCTCAGGTTGTTATACCCCAGACGGGCGTAGGTCAGCGGATGGGCAATCGCCGGATCCTGCTCGGCCTCGACCACCAGCCAGCCGTGATAATCCTGCGCCTTCAGCAGCCGCATAATCGGCGGGTAATCGACGCAGCCGTCGCCCGGCACGGTAAACACGCCGCTCAGCACCGCATCGAGGAAGCTGGTTTTGCGGTTTTTCACGTCCGCCAGCACGTCGGCGCGCACGTCTTTACAGTGAACGTGGTTGATGCGCGACGCCCAGCGCTGCGCCACCGCCAGCGGATCGGCCCCGGCAAAGGTGAGATGGCCGGTATCCAGCAGCAGTCCGACCGCCTCCCCGGTGTGGATCATCAGGTTGTCCACGTCCTCGGCGGACTCAATCACCGTGCCCATATGGTGATGGTAGGCAATCTGCACGCCCTGCTGCTGCGTATAGCGGGCAAATTCGGTGAGCTTCTCGCCGTACTCCTTCCAGCGTTCCTGCGGGAAGCGCGGGCGCAGATGCACCGGGGTCTGCTGCTCGCCGTGAATGCAGCCGCTCACTTCCGCAAACACCAGCACCTTCGCCCCCAGCTCGCGCAGCAGCGTCAGGTGGGACTGCACGGCGGCGATCTCCTCCTCCACGCTGCGCTCCAGCAGGCGACCGGAGTACCAGCCGGAGACCAGCTGCAGGTCGTGACGCTGCAGGATGGGGCCAAGCAGCCGCGCTTCACGCGGGAATTTATTGCCCAGCTCGAAGCCGGCAAAACCGGCCTCTTTACCTTCACTCAGACAGGTCTCCAGCGAGGTTTCCGCGCCGAGAGAAGGCAGATCGTCGTTCGTCCAGGTCAGCGGGTTAATGCCTAATTGCACACTCATTTTCGTCTCCATTATGCGTGTCCGCGCTCGCGCCACCAGGCGATAAGCTGCAGGTAGTTGTCCCGGATGCGCGTCACCAGCTGCGCATCGTCAATATCGTGCTTCAGCCACGCGCGGGAGGCATCGCCAAACAGCGTGCGCCCCACTGCGAAGCCTTTAACTACCGTCTGCCCCGCTGCGGCTTTGAAGTCCGCGCGCAGCTGTTCCGCCGGGGCGTCCAGGCCGAGGATCACCACCCCGCGGCAGTGCGGATCGCGGCGTTCGATAATCTCGCTCAGCGCCGTCCAGCCGTCGGCCGAGAGCGGCGGCAGCTTCCACCAGTCGGGATAAATGCCGAGGTTGTAGAAGCGGGAGATGGCGCGCAGGTAGAGCTCGTCGCTGCGCGGCATGGTCGCGGGCAGGATCACCTCCAGCAGCAGCTCGTGCCCGGACCGGCAGCAGGCGTGGTACACCTCGGCGATTTTCTGCTCCTGCTCCAGGCGCAGGCCGTGGGCATCTTCCGGGTGGAAGAAGACCAGGCACTTCACCACGTGCTCCTGCGGCCAGCTGATAAGCTGGGTGCCGATGTTGCCGTGCTCCATCTCCAGCGGCCGGGAACCCGGCAGCTCGATGGGACGCCCAATCCACCACCCTTCCCCGGTGATCGCGTTCAGCGCGTCCTGACCAAAGGTGCCGTCGCACAGCAGGCCGGCTTTGCCCTCCAGCCCGGCGCGGCTCGCCGCCTCGCGGCTGGCCTGCAGGATCAGCTGCTTCAGCGCGGGAATGCGCTTAAGCGACGCGCCGCACTGCATCGCCATATCCTCAAGCTGGCTGCGGTGATCGAAGGCCATCACGCACAGCTCCGGCCATTCGCGGCGGCGGGTGGTCACCCGGTGGAGATGGTTAAGACGCGGGTCAAGATCCGGGCGCGGAACATCTGCAGCGCGTGAAAGATAGTCATCCAGCTCGATTTTGCTCGGCATCGCCGGGGCGCAGCCGTGACGCGAGACCACCAGCGCGCCGCAGGCGTTGGCGTAGCGGCACGCCTGCTCCCAGCCCTCGTCGTTCAGGTAGCCGCGCAGCAGGCCGGACATAAACGCATCCCCCGCCCCAAGAACGTTCAGCACCTCCACGCGCACGCCGGTCACCGTCAGGCCGTCGTCCAGCCGGGACGGAATAGCGTCGGTATAGACCGAGCAGCCGAGTGCGCCGCGTTTGCAGACCAGCGCAGCGTCACTGACGGCGCGCACCTGCTCCAGCGCCTGTAGGGTATCCGTGCTGCCGCCCGCAATGTGAAACTCCTCTTCGGTGCCGACAATGACGTCGAAGAGGTGCAGCACCTCCTGCAGCTCGCGGGTGACCTTATCGGCGGCGATAAAGCGCGTTTCCCCGTCGCCTAAGGCGGTGAGCCCCCACAGCACCGGACGGTAGTCGATGTCCAGCACCGTGCGCACGCCGTGACGGCGGGCATAGCCCAGCGCCGTCAGCACCGCCTCGCGGGTCTGCGGATGAGAAAGGTGAGTCCCGGTGATGGCAAGACAACGTGCGGAGGCAATGTAGCTTTCATCCACATCGCTGGCGGTAATCGCCATGTCCGCGCAGTTATCGCGATAAAAAATCAGTGGAAAGGTGTCCCGGTCTTTAATGCCGAGCAGCACCAGCGCCGTGAGGCGTTGTTTATCGGTAATCAGATGACTGGTATCGCAGCCCACCTGGTTGAGCTCTTCCCGCAGGAAGCGGCCCATATGTTCATCGCCGACGCGCGCCAGCA
Source organism: Enterobacter sp. QK-SA4 (assembly GCF_056856775.1). NCBI lineage: Bacteria > Pseudomonadati > Pseudomonadota > Gammaproteobacteria > Enterobacterales > Enterobacteriaceae > Enterobacter > Enterobacter sp. QK-SA4. The sequence continues at coordinate 1,276,775 of NZ_JBXFXH010000007.1, read as the reverse complement.
TCGACGAACGTAAACCCTGGCGCGCGGTGCCGTACGCAACGTTACCCGACGACCCGCCGAGATATTTGGCGAAGCTCGACGCGTCCTCCAGACGGGCACCAATCTGCTGACTGTAGAGGTCTACCGCCACGCGGCCCATGCATATCACATCAAACTGCTTTTCCACGTTGATACCTCCTCAGACAATGTCGTTCACGTTCAGCCAGCGGCCTTCCTGGTGAGAGAGCGCGATCGCGTCCAGCACGCGCGACACCTTCCAGCCCTCTTCGAAGTCCGGCCACATCGGCGCGTCGGCGGCAATCCCGTCCACCAGGTCGCGCACCTCCACCGTTTTTTGGTCGTTAAAGCCAATCCCGTGGCCTGCGCCCATGCAGAACGCGGCGTAGTCCGGGTGCGCCGGGCCGACGAGCAGCGTGCGGAACCCCTGACGGTTCACCGGATCGTCATGCAGATAGAGCTTCAGCTCGGCCATGCGCTCCTGGGTGAAGCTGATGGCGCCTTTCGTCCCGGTGATGACGTACGACAGCCCCATCTTGCGGCCGCAGGCAACGCGGGAGGTTTCAATAACCCCTTGCGCGCCGCCCGCAAAGCGCACCATCGCGTGGGCCTGATCCTCGTTTTCGACGGCAATCATATCCGACGATCCGGCCTTCGCCGGACGCGCCGGGACCACGATCTTCAGGTCGCCGCAGACCTGCTCAATCTCCCCGACCAGGTACTGCGCCATGTTGACGATGTGCGCCGCGAGGTCGCCCAGCGCCCCCAGCCCGGCGGTCTCTTTAAAGCAGTGCCAGTGAATGGGCGAGAGCGGGTCGGCCATATAGTCTTCGTTGTGGGTGCCGTAGAAGTGGATCACCTCGCCAATCTCGCCGCGCGCGATAATCTCCTTCGCCAGCTGCGCGGTCGGGTTCTTCATGTAGTTGAACCCCACCAGCGTTTTCACCCCGGCCCGCTTCGCGGCGTCGACCATCTCGCGCGCGTCGTGGGCGTTAAGCGCCAGCGGCTTCTCCGAGTAGACGTGCTTGCCGTGGCGGATCGCCTCCAGCGCCATCTCCTTATGCAGGTGGTTGGGTGAACAAATATCCACCACGTCAATAGCAGGGTCGGCCACCAGCGCCCGCCAGTCGCCGGTGGAGCGATTGAAGCCAAACGCCTGCGCGCGCGCTGCCGCCAGCTCCGGCGTGACTTCCGCCACCATCTCGCGCACCAGCCTGCCGCGCAGGTTGAACACCGTCGGGGCCTGGGCGTAGGCGATAGCGTGCGCCTTGCCGATATACCCGGTACCAATTAATCCAATACGAACCTCTTTCATCGTGATCCTCACAGTGCGCCGCGACGGCTCTTGGCGTAGGTATCAAACGCCACCGCCAGAACGATAATTAATCCGGTGATAATCTGCTGGTAGTAGGCCGAGACGTTCATCAGCACCAGGCCGTTAATCAGAATCCCCATGATGATGGAGCCGATAATGGTTCCGCCGATGCGCCCGTAGCCGCCCATCAGCGAGGTGCCGCCAATCACCACCGAGGCGATGACACGCAGCTCAAAGGAGATCCCGGCCACCGCCTCAGCGCTCCCCAGACGCGCGCTCAGAATGAAGCCCGCCAGCCCCGCCAGGCAGCCAATCAGCACGTAGACGCTGACCAGCACGCGCTTGACGTTCACCCCCGCCAGGCGCGCCGCCTCCGGGTTACCGCCGATGGCGTAGACGAAGCGGCCCCAGCGGGTTTTATGCAGCGCCAGATAGCCGCCGAGGGCGACGATGGCGAAGATCCAAATCGGAATGGAGATGCCGAGCAGCTCCCCGCGCCCCCACCAGCGGTAGCCCTGATCGAAACCGGCAATCGGCGCGCCGTCGTTGATCACCAGCGTCAGGCCGCGCCAGATGGTCATCCCGCCGAGGGTGACGATGAACGGCGGCAGACGCAGGCGGGTCACGCCCAGACCGTGCAGGAAGCCAATCGCCGTGCCCATCGCCAGGCAAATCCCCAGCCCAATCAGCCAGCTCATGCCGCCCCAGGCGTTCGGGTCGACGGTGGTGAAGTTGTCGCCCTTAATCACGTACGCCGCGGTCATGGCGCAGACCGCCAGAATGGAGCCCACGGAGAGGTCAATCCCGGCAGTCAGGATGACAAAGGTCATCCCCACGGCCATGATCCCGTAGATGGAGACTTCGGTCAGGATGTTGAAAATATTGCGTTCAGAGAAAAAATTACTGTTCTGCGACTGGAAGAAGATCAGCAGCAGGATCATGAAAATCAGGACCCCGAAGCGCTCGAAGAAGGCGATGGGATCGATGCGTCCGGCGCGTTTTACCGGGGCCTGCGTTTTAGAAATCATCTGCGTCACGGGAAACTCCGTTATGCCGCGTTCAGGGCGTTGTGGTTGATGGCCATCATCGTCATCAGCCGTTCTTCGTTAGCGTCGTCACCGTGGATCTCGCCGGTCACCAGGCCTTCGCTGAGGGTGATGATCCGATCGGACACCGCCATCACTTCAGGCAGATCGGAGGAGATCACGATCACCGCCACGCCCTTTTTCGCCATGTCAAACAGCACCTGGTGCACTTCCGATTTGGTCCCCACGTCGATGCCGCGCGTCGGCTCATCAACGATCAGCACCCGCGGGTTGAGCGCCATGCAGCGCGCGAGGATCACCTTTTGCTGGTTGCCGCCGGAGAGCTTGCGCACCTCCTGCGCGCTGTTGACCATTTTGATCTGCAGCGCCTTGCGGTAGGACTCAATCAGATCGTCTTCTTTGCGGGTGTTTACGAACCAGCGCCACTGCAGCAGCGAGGAGAGGCAGGAGAGCGACAGGTTGTCGCGAATCGACAGCCCCAGCACCGCCCCCTCTTTTTTGCGGTCTTCCGGCACCAGCGCCACGCCCTGATCGAGAGCATACAGCGGGTCGCGCGGCTGGTACGGCACGCCGTCCAGCTCAAAGCTGCCCGAGGTAAACGCATCAGCGCCAAACAGGCAGCGGGCCACTTCGGTACGTCCCGCGCCCACCAGCCCGGCAATGCCCAGAACTTCCCCGGCGTGGACGTGGAAGCTGATGTCGTGCAGGGCGATGCCGTGCGGATCCAGCGGCGGCTTTTCGCGGCTCAGCCCCTTTACCGCCAGGCGGACGGGTTTGTCCTCGTGATGGGTTTCGCTGGCGGGGCGGCGGTTAAAGGCCACGTCGCGTCCGACCATCAGGCGGATCAGCTGTTCAACGTTGGTCTCCGCCACCGCGCCGGTGCCGGTGAAACGGCCGTCCTGGAAAACGGTGAAGCGATCGCAGAGCTGGAAAACTTCGTGCAGGCGGTGGGTAACATAAATAATGCTCACGCCGCGGTTTTTAAGCTCCCGCACCACGCGGTGCAGGCTTTCCACCTCGCTGTCGCTCAGCGCGGCGGAAGGTTCGTCCATAATGATTAACCGGGCGTTGAGGGTCAGCGCCCGGGCGATCTCCACCATCTGCTGCTGGGCGACGCTCAGGCGGGCGACAGGCGTGGTCGGCGCAACGTTCAGCTGGAGGTAATCGAGAATGACCTGCGCCTCCTGGTTTACCGCCCTTTCGTCGACGATCAGGTTACGTTTACGCGGCTCGCGCCCGAGAAACATGTTTTCCGCGACGGTCATATTGGGCAGCAGGTTGAACTCCTGATAGATGGTGATAATGCCCTTGTTCTGGCGTTCCACCGGGGAGTCGTCCACCGGCAGCGTTTCGCCGTTGAACCAGATATCCCCGCGCGTTTGCGGCTGCGCGCCCGCTAGCGCCTTCAGCAGCGTGGATTTTCCCGCCCCGTTTTCCCCCAGCAGGGCGTGAATTTCGCCGCTGCCGACGGTTAGCTGAGCGCTGCTCAGCGCCCAGACGCCGGAAAAGCTTTTTGCCAGGTCGGTCACTTTCAGTAAGGGTTGCGACATCGGTCTGCTCCTCCTTTAGAGTGAGCCGCCGCGCCAGCGGCGGCTGCGGATAAATCAGTTACCGGCCTCACCGATACGCTCAGCCTGCTGCAGGTTCTCTTTGGTGATCAGCGTCGGCGGGTAGTCGGCCCCGGTAATGGCTTTCTTCTCGCGCACGTTGGCCACCAGCTGGCTCATCGCCGTCTGCACCGCAAAGCCCGGACGCTGATCCGCCGTTACCGCCAGCCAGCCGTCGCGCACGCGGGCCAGCGCTTCCGGCACCGCATCAAACCCGGTCACGAGGATTTCGCCCGGCTTCACGCCCTGGCTCTGCAGGGCTTCAATCGCGCCCAGCGCCATATCGTCGTTGGCGGAGAGGATCACCTGCGGACGTTTCGGCAGCGAAGGCAGAACGCTTTCAACAATGCGCATCCCTTCAGAACGCATCCAGTTGCCGGTCTGATCGGCGACGATCTTGTATTTATCCCCGCCCGCCTTCAGGCTGTCGCGGATCCCTTTGGTGCGCTCAATATTGGAAGAGGAGCCCGGCTGGCCGGTGAGGAGAATGATGTCCGCGCCGTTAGGGAATTTGGTTTTGACGAAGTCGCCAATCGCCTGGCCGCCCTTGTAGTTGTTGGCGCCGAAGTGCGGCACTTTTTTCTGGCTGTCGACGGATCGGTCAAGGGTGACCACCGGCAGCTTCGCATCCTGAATTTCATCCACCGCGCTGGAGACCGCGTTGACGTCGTTCGGGGAGACGATAAAGCCCTGCGCCCCACGGGTGATGGCGTTTTCCAGGTCAGCTACCTGCTTCGGCGAGCTGCCCTGCCCGTCCAGCACCTGAAGCTTCACGCCCATCTCTTTTGCGGCTTTCACCGCCGTGCGCTGCATGTGAACTTCAAACGGCATGGCCAGGTTTGGCGTACTGAAAACAATTTGCTCGTTTTCGGCGAGGGCGGCCCCGGACGTCATGGCGATGAGGGCGGCTACGATCAGTTTTTTCATTATTATGTCTCTCTGTGTAGGGTTGTTGTGTTTAGAGGACGATCTCGCGCTGGCTGCGCAGTGACTCCAGCGCTTTATCCGCAAGGTACAGCGCACGTTCACCATCATCGCCGCTGCAGTCAGGCACCGCTTCGCCGCGCAGAACCGCGACAAAGTGTTCCCATTCCGCGGCGTAAGCGGATTTGTAGCGCTGCAGGAAGAAATGTTCCGGCAGCGCGCTGGTGCAGCCCTGTTTGCCGTAATGCTGTACCTGGTTTTCAAGAATATTGCCCGCGCACAGCAGCCCTTCGGAGCCGTGCAGCTCCAGGCGCTGGTCGTAGCCGTAAGATGAACGGCGGCTGTTGACGATGGTCGCCATCGCGCCGGAGGCATATTTCAGAACGATAAACGCGGTGTCGATATCCCCCGCCTCGCCAATCGCCGGATCCACCAGGTTGCTGCCCTGGGCATACACCGACACCGGCTCTTCGCCCATGATGAAGCGCGCCATGTCAAAGTCGTGAATGGTCATATCGCGGAACATGCCGCCGGAGACGCGGACGTACTCCGCAGGCGGCGGGGACGGGTCGCGGGAAACGATCAGCAGCGATTCCGGCTTGCCGATGCGCCCGGCCTGCGCATCGGTTTTCAGGCGGCGGAACTGCGGGTCAAAGCGGCGGTTAAAGCCGATAAACAGCGGCACATCGTACTCTTTGACCACCTTCAGGCAGTCGCGCACGCGGGCGAGGTCGAGATGTACCGGCTTTTCACAGAAGATGGCCTTGCCGTGGCGGGCGGCCATTTCAATCAGGTCCGCGTGGGTATCGGTCGCGGAGGCGATCAGCACGGCGTGAACGTTAGGGTCGGTCATCGCCTCATCCAGGCTCTGCTGGCGGGCCTGATACTGCGCGGCGAGGCGGGTGGCAAATTCCTGATTCGGGTCAACTACGGACCAGAGCGTGGTCGCGCCGTGGCTGGCGATGTTAGCTGCATGTACCTGGCCAATTCGGCCAGCGCCCAGTAAAGCAATGTTAAACATAACGGCTCCCGGTGTTGGTGAATGCTGTGAACTAACGACTCTATAAATAAAACATTTATTTCATTTTTATAAATAGTGAAAATTATGTTTTTGAGTGCGGGTTAACACTTTTGAGATGAATGAGATAAATTTTGTTATCAATCTCACAACATGGGAGGACATACATCTCCCCCTCACCCCGGCCCTCTCCCTCAGGGAGAGGGAGGAAAAACCGCACCGATCCGTCCCCTCTCCCAGTGGGAGAGGGTTAGGGTGAGGGGGAAGAAGAAAAATGAAATGAAAATTTCGTTAAGGCGGGAAAACTCAATACTGACGGGCTTTTTTCACCTGGGCCTGCGTTTGCTCGGCGGCTTCACGCACGGCAGACGACGCCGCCACCTGCGCATCACCGGTTCGCCACCACGAGGCGTAATCGTGGGTCATGGTCTTCGGCAATACCTTGATGTCCAGCAGCGTCGGGCCCGGATGCGCCCGCGACGCCTCAAGCGCCGCCAGCAGGCTTTGCTCATCGTTCACCCGCCACGCGCGGCAGCCGTAGCTCTCCGCGTTTTGCGCAAAGTCGACCTTCACCAGCGGCCCGTCAAGCCGCCCGGTTTCCGGGTTGCGATGGCGGTTTTCCGTGCCAAAGCTGCCCATGCCGTGCCCCATCTGCAGGTTGTTAATGCAGCCGAAGCTGGCGTTATCAAACAGCAGAACGATGATCTTAATGCCCTCCTGAACGGCGGTTTGCAGCTCGGAGTGCAGCATCATGTAGGAGCCATCCCCCACCATGGCGTACACCGGCAGTTCGGGTCTGGCGAGCTTCGCGCCGATGGCCGCCGCAATCTCGTAGCCCATGCAGGAGTAGCCGTACTCCAGGTGATAGCTGTCCGGCGTTTTGACCTGCCAGAGGCGCTGTAAATCCCCCGGCAGCGAACCGGCCGCGCCCACCACGATGGCGCTATCTTCAATATGCTGGTTGATCAGCCCCAGCACCCGCGTCTGGGTCAGGCGGGTGTTGAGCGTCTCGCCGTATTCCGCCAGCTGCCCGTCCATGTGCCCTGCCACTTCGGGCGCGTCTTCAGGGCGCCACTGGCGATCCCACAGGCGACGGCACTCCTCGCGCCAGACGGACTTCACCTCGGCTATCGCCTCTCCCCAGCCGCTGCGGTACTCCCCGAGCGCGTGGGTCAAGGCCTGCAGTCCGGTTTGGGCATCGGCAATCAGCGCGGTCGCGTCCAGCTTCAGGGCGTCAAACTCGGCCACGTTCAGCAGCAGAAACTCAACGTCCGGGTGGGAAAAGAGCGCCTTGGAGCCGGTGGTAAAATCGGTCAGGCGCGTGCCGACGCCAATCACTAAATCCGCCTGCGGCGCGAGCTGGTTGGCGGCCATTCCGCCCGTCACTCCTACGCCGCCCAGGTTAAGTGGGTGGTCACTTACCAGCGCTCCCTTTCCGGCCTGGGTTTCGGCAAACGGCAGCCGCAGCGTCTCGACAAATTCGCGAAACGCCTCATGCGCCCCGGAATAGCGCACGCCGCCGCCGCACACCACCAGCGGACGACGCTTGCGGGCGATCAGCGCCCGCGCCTGCGCCAGACGCTGCGGATCGGGCGGACGGCGTTCGATGTGATGCACGCGCCGCGCGAAGAAGCTCAGCGGGTAGTCCCAGGCCTCCCCCTGCACGTCCTGCGGCAGGCAGATGGTCACCGCGCCGGTATTGGCGGGGTCAGTAAGCGTTCGCATCGCGCTTAGCATGGCGCTCATCAGCTGCTCGGGGCGGTTAATCCGGTCCCAGTAGCGGGAGACCGGACGGAAGCAGTCGTTGGTACTGATGCTGAGATCGTGATACTGCTCGATCTGCTGCAGCACCGGGTCAGGCTGGCGACTGGCGTAGATATCGCCCGGCAGCAGCAGCAGCGGGATGCGGTTCGCCGTGGCGGTGGCCGCCGCCGTGACCATATTGGCGGCGCCCGGCCCGACGGAGGAGGTAACGGCAAAAATGCGCTGACGGCGGTGCTGTTTGGCGAATCCCGTCGCCATATGGGCAATGCCCTGCTCGTTGCAGCCCTGCATGATGTGCAGATGACCGGGGTCCTGCTCCAGCGCCTGGCCGATACCCAGCACGTTGCCGTGACCAAAGATGGTGGCGACGCCCTCTACGAAGGGCGTTTCGTTGCCGTCCACGCTGACGTACTGTTGATTAAGGAACCGGACCAGCGCCTGGGCCATGGTCATACGTTCGGTTTGCATAAAACCTCCTGTCAGCCCAGCGTTGGCATAGAGAACGCAGCGCCTGTCTCCTGCTGCATTTCCGGCCAGCGCGCGGTGATGGTTTTCATTCGGGTGTAGAAGCGCACGCCGTCGCTGCCGTGAACGTTGAGCGCGCCAAAGATGGAACGCTTCCAGCCGCCGAAGCTGTGGAATGCCATCGGCACCGGGATCGGCACGTTGACGCCCACCATGCCCGCCTGCACCTCTTCGCAGAAGCGGCGCGCGCAGCCGCCGTCGCGGGTGAAGATCGCTGAACCATTACCATATTCATGGCGGTTAATCAGATCCACCGCGCTGGCGTAATCTGCTACGCGCACCACAGAAAGCACCGGGCCAAAAATCTCTTCTTTATAGATGGTCATCTCCGGGGTGACGTTATCGAACAGCGTCGGCCCGACGAAGTAGCCCTGCTCTTGGCCCTTCACGCTGAAGCCGCGACCGTCCACGCGAAGCTTCGCCCCCTGCGCTTCCCCGCTGTCGATGTAGCCCAGCACCTTGCTGCGGTGCGCGGAGGAGATGAGCGGCCCCATTTCGTTTTCCGGCGACTGGTCCAGGCCCGGCCCGACGCGCAGCGCGGCAATCTGTTTTTCGAGCCGGGCGCAGAGGTCATCGGCGGTTTTATCTCCCACCGCCAGCACTACCGAGAGCGCCATGCAGCGCTCGCCCGCCGCGCCGTAGGCCGCGCCCATGATGGCGTTGGTCGCCATCTCCATGTCGGCATCCGGCATTAAAATGCAGTGGTTTTTCGCACCGCCCAGCGCCTGGCAGCGCTTACCGTGGGCAGATGCGGTCTGGTAAATGTATTCCGCAATCGGCGTGGAGCCGACAAAGCTCACCGCCTGCACGCGCGGGTCGGTCAGGAGCACGTCAACGGACTCCTTATCTCCCTGCACCACGTTGAACACGCCGTCCGGCAGGCCGGCCTCTTTCAGCAGCTGCGCCAGCGCGAGCGCCAGAGAAGGATCTTTTTCCGACGGTTTCAGCACGAAGGTGTTGCCGGTCGCCAGCGCAATCGGGAACATCCACATCGGCACCATCGCCGGGAAGTTAAACGGCGTGATCCCGGCGCAGACGCCGAGCGGCTGCATCAGCGAGTGGCTGTCGACGCCCGTGCCGACGTTCGCAGAGTGTTCACCCTTTTGCAGATGCGGGATGCCGCAGGCAAATTCTACTACTTCCAGGCCGCGGGTCAGTTCGCCCACCGCGTCGGAGAAGACCTTGCCGTGCTCTTCGCTGATGATGCGGGCCAGGCGCTCCATGTTCTCCTCCAGCAGCGCCTTGAAGCGAAACATCACGCGCGCGCGCTTCAGCGGAGCATGGCGCGCCCACGCCGGAAACGCCTGCTGCGCGGCGGCAATCGCCTGCTCCGTTTCCTGCGCCGTACTCATCACCACCTGGCGGATCTGCTCGCCGGTGGCCGGGTTGAAGATCGCCTGAACGCGCTGGCCTGAACCGGTGACACATTCGCCGTGAATAAAATTCGCTACCGTCTCCATCCTTAACCTCTCGCTGTTGATACGTGACTGTTACCTGAACACTGTGTACTGAACACTATATATGAAACAAATATTCCATTTTAAGTTGAAATAAAATAAATGCTGATTATTGTGATCAAGGATGGATTTTTATGTTAACAGCCAACAACACTGGTGCAGCGTGCGCTATTAAGGATTTCGGGCGAGGAAATGACTGAAGTTTCTGTTTCATTTTTGCTGCCAGATGGATGGCCGACATTTAAAAGACGCGGTTTTGCGTTTAGAATCATAAGACTGTATTTGGGGGATAAGATGACGACAGCAACCAGCCTGAACGAACTGCAGCAGCAAATCCGCGATCGCTACGATAGCCTGAGCAAGAGGCTGCAGCAGGTCTCCCGCTACGTGCTGGATAACACCAACAGCGTGGCCTTTGATACGGTTGCCGTCATTGCCGAGCGCGCCGACGTGCCGCCCTCGACGCTGATCCGCTTTGCCAACGCCTTTGACTTCACCGGCTTCAACGAAATGAAACAGCTGTTTCGTATGAACCTGGTGGAGGAGACCGCCAGCTACAGCGACCGCGCCCGGCTGTTCCGCGAGATGGAGAGCGAGGCCGTGCCGGAAACGCCGCTCGATATTCTGCAGGAGTTCGCCCGCTCGAACGCGCAGGCGCTGCAGCAGCTGGCCGCCCGCGCCGAACCGGAAATGCTGGAGCGCGCGGTGCAGCTATTGGCCGACGCCGACACCATCTACATCGCCGGACTGCGCCGCTCCTTTAGCGTCGCGGCCTACCTCACCTACGCTCTAAGCCATCTCGAGTGCCGCCCTATCCTGCTCGACGGCATGGGCGGCATGCTGCGCGAGCAGATCAGCCGCATTAAGGCGCGCGACATCGTGGTGTCGATCAGCTTCTCGCCGTACGCGGAAGAGACGGTGATGGTCAGCGAAACCGCCGCCAGCGTCGGCGCACGGCAGATCGTGATTACGGACAGCCAGATTAGCCCGCTGGCGACGTTCAGCGATCTCTGCTTTGTGGTGAAGGAGGCTCAGGTGGATGCGTTTCGCTCGCAGTCGGCGACGCTGTGCCTGGTGCAGTCGCTGGTGGTGGCGCTGGCGTATCGGTTGGGTGAGGGGAAGTAAGGCAATAAAAAACCCCCTGCACAAGCAGAGGGTTTTGGTGTTAATTCAGCGGGGAATTATTCCCATTCAATCGTAGCCGGTGGCTTACCGCTGATGTCATACACCACGCGGGAAATACCGTTCACTTCGTTGATGATGCGGTTAGACACGCGGCCCAGGAAGTCATACGGCAGGTGCGCCCAGTGCGCGGTCATGAAGTCGATGGTTTCCACCGCACGCAGGGAAACCACCCAGTCGTACTTGCGGCCATCGCCCATCACACCAACGGAGCGAACCGGCAGGAACACTGTGAACGCCTGGCTTACCTTGTTGTACAGGTCAGCTTTGTGCAGCTCTTCGATGAAGATCGCGTCCGCGCGACGAAGCAGGTCGCAGTACTCTTTCTTCACTTCGCCCAGCACGCGCACGCCCAGACCCGGACCCGGGAACGGGTGACGGTAGAGCATATCGTACGGCAGACCCAGTTCCAGACCGATCTTACGCACTTCGTCTTTGAACAGCTCGCGCAGCGGTTCAACCAGGCCCATCTTCATCTCTTTCGGCAGGCCGCCCACGTTGTGGTGAGATTTGATGACGTGTGCTTTACCGGTTGCAGAGGCCGCGGATTCGATCACGTCAGGGTAGATGGTGCCCTGCGCCAGCCACTTCACGTCTTCCAGCTTCAGCGCCTCTTCGTCGAACACTTCCACGAACACGCGGCCGATGATTTTACGTTTGGCTTCCGGATCGTTCTCGCCTTTCAGCGCGTCCAGGAAGCGCTGCTCGCCTTCCACGTGAACGATGTTCAGACCGAAGTGGTCGCCAAACATGTCCATAACCTGCTGGGCTTCGTTCAGACGCAGCAGACCGTTGTCCACGAACACGCAGGTCAGGTTTTTGCCGATGGCGCGGTGCAGCAGCATCGCGGTCACGGAGGAGTCCACGCCGCCTGAGAGGCCGAGAATTACCTTGTCATCGCCAACCTGCTGGCGGATACGCTCAACGGCGTCGTCGATGATTTTTGCCGGGGTCCACAGGGCTTCACACTGGCAGATGTCACGCACGAAGCGCTCCAGCATGCGCATACCCTGACGGGTGTGGGTCACTTCCGGGTGGAACTGCACGCCGTAGAAGCGTTTTTCTTCGTTCGCCATGATGGCGAACGGACAGCTTTCGGTGCTGGCAACGGTCACGAAGTCAGACGGGATGGCGGTAACTTTGTCGCCGTGGCTCATCCACACGTCCAGCAGCGGTTTGCCGTCTGCGGTCAGGGAGTCTTCGATACCGCGCACCAGCGCGCTGTCGGTGACGACTTCTACCTGTGCGTAGCCAAACTCACGCTCGTTGGAGCCTTCTACGTGGCCGCCCAGCTGCATTGCCATGGTCTGCATACCGTAGCAAACGCCGAATACAGGCACGCCAGCTTCGAACACGTACTGCGGCGCGCGCGGGCTGTTCTCTTCGGTGGTGCTTTCCGGGCCGCCGGACAGGATGATGCCGCTTGGATTGAATTCGCGAATCTGTGCTTCCGTGACATCCCACGCCCACAGCTCACAGTAAACGCCCAGTTCACGTACGCGACGCGCCACCAGCTGAGTGTACTGAGAACCGAAGTCCAGGATGAGAATGCGATGTTTATGAATGTTTTCCGTCATTGACGCTAATTCCGAGGCAAGTGAAACAAAAACAGAGCGCCCGGCTGAAGCCGGGCGCGGAAACTTATCAGGAGCCCAGACGGTAGTTCGGGGACTCTTTGGTGATCGTCACGTCGTGAACGTGGCTCTCCTGGATACCCGCACCGCTGATGCGTACGAATTCCGCTTTAGTACGCAGCAGGTCAATGGTACCACAGCCGGTCAGACCCATACAGGAGCGCAGGCCGCCCATCTGCTGGTGAATGATCTCTTTCAGACGGCCTTTATAGGCAACGCGACCTTCGATACCTTCCGGTACCAGTTTGTCAGCGGCGTTATCGGTCTGGAAGTAACGGTCAGAGGAGCCTTTGGACATCGCGCCCAGGGAGCCCATACCGCGGTAAGATTTGTAAGAACGGCCCTGGTAGAGTTCGATTTCACCCGGGGATTCTTCGGTACCGGCCAGCATTGAGCCTACCATTACGGCAGCTGCGCCCGCGGCGATCGCTTTGGCGATGTCGCCAGAGAAGCGGATACCGCCGTCAGCGATAACCGGAATACCGGTGCCTTCCAGCGCTTCAACAGCGTCAGACACCGCGGTGATCTGCGGAACGCCCACGCCGGTGACGATACGGGTAGTACAGATGGAGCCAGGGCCGATACCCACTTTCACCGCGCTGCAGCCAGCGTCAGCCAGCGCGCGAGCGCCTGCGCCGGTGGCCACGTTACCGCCAATGATCTGCAGATCAGGGTATTTGGCGCGGGTATCGCGAATACGTTGCAGAACGCCTTCGGAGTGGCCGTGAGAGGAGTCAATCAGCAGGACGTCAACGCCCGCAGCAACCAGCGCGTCAACGCGCTCTTCGTTACCGGCGCCAGCGCCAACCGCAGCGCCGACGCGCAGACGGCCATGCTCGTCTTTACAGGCGTTAGGCTTACGTTCTGCTTTCTGGAAATCTTTAACGGTGATCATGCCGCGCAGGTGGAAGCTGCTGTCAACAACCAGCGCTTTTTCAACGCGTTTTTCGTGCATTTTGGCCAGCACCACGTCGCGGGTTTCACCTTCGCGAACGGTGACCAGACGCTCTTTTGGCGTCATGTAGACGCTAACAGGCTGGTTCAGGTCAGTCACGAAACGCACGTCACGACCGGTGATGATGCCAACCAGTTCGTTCTCTTCGGTCACAACCGGGTAACCGGCGAAACCGTTACGTTCGGTCAGGGCCTTCACTTCGTGCAGCGTGGTGGTTGGCAGAACGGTCTGTGGGTCAGACACGATGCCGGATTCATGTTTCTTCACGCGGCGAACTTCTTCGGCCTGACGTTCGATAGACATGTTTTTGTGAATAAAGCCAATGCCACCTTCCTGTGCCAGGGCGATAGCCAGGCGCGCTTCAGTCACGGTGTCCATTGCCGCAGAGAGCATAGGAATGTTCAGGCGAATGGTTTTAGTCAACTGCGTGCTGAGATCGGCAGTATTCGGCAGAACAGTGGAGTGAGCGGGAACGAGGAGGACGTCGTCAAACGTCAGTGCTTCTTTAGCGATACGTAGCATGGGCAATATCTCTGACCTGGGTGGTTAAATATTGCCGTGGCATTATACAGAGCGTAACCGATTGCATCTACACTTTTTTATAAAAAAGCTTGCGATTGCCTCTCAGCAGGTTACTATCGACTGAATAACTTGCTGATTTAGAATTTGATCCCGCTCACATGTTATCCTCTCAATCCCCCTCAATTTATACCGTCAGCCGCCTGAATCAGACGGTGCGTTTGCTGCTTGAGCAGGAAATGGGGCAGGTCTGGATCAGCGGTGAGATCTCTAACTTCACGCAGCCGTCCTCCGGTCACTGGTACTTTACCCTAAAAGACGACACCGCCCAGGTGCGCTGCGCGATGTTCCGCAACAGCAACCGTCGCGTGACGTTTCGTCCTCAGCACGGCCAGCAGGTTCTGGTTCGCGCCAATATCACCCTGTATGAGCCTCGCGGCGATTATCAGATTATCGTCGAGAGCATGCAGCCCGCGGGCGAAGGCCTGCTGCAGCAGAAGTATGAACAGCTAAAAGCCCGGCTCTCTGCCGAGGGGCTGTTCGACCAGCAGTACAAAAAGACGCTGCCCTCCCCCGCCCACTGCGTTGGGGTTATCACCTCGAAAACCGGTGCGGCACTGCACGATATTTTGCACGTGCTGAAGCGTCGCGATCCTTCCCTGCCCGTCATAATCTACCCGACCGCCGTTCAGGGTGACGATGCGCCGGGCCAGATAGTTCGCGCCATTGAGCTGGCGAACGTGCGTCAGGAGTGTGACGTCTTAATCGTCGGACGCGGCGGCGGCTCGCTGGAAGATCTGTGGAGCTTTAACGACGAGCGCGTGGCGCGGGCAATCTTTGCAAGTATTATCCCCGTGGTGAGCGCCGTCGGCCACGAAACGGACGTAACAATTGCGGATTTCGTCGCGGATCTGCGTGCGCCTACCCCGTCCGCGGCGGCGGAAGTGGTCAGCCGCAACCAGCTGGAGCTGCTGCGTCAGATTCAGAACGTACAGCAGCGTCTTGAGATGGCGATGGACTACTTTCTTGCCAACCGTAACCGCCGCTTCACCCAGCTTCATCATCGTCTTCAGCAGCAGCATCCGCAGCTGCGTCTGGCGCGCCAGCAGACCGTGCTGGATCGTCTGCGTCAGCGCATGAACGTTGCGGTGGACGCGCAGCTTAAGCGCGCGGTATCGCGCCAGCAGCGCGTTACGCAGCGCCTGAACCAGCAGAACCCGCAGCCGAAAATTTATCGCGCACAAACGCGGATCCAGCAGCTGGAGTATCGTCTGGCGGAGACAATCCGGGCGCGGCTGAGCACCACCCGCGAACGTTTTGGCAATGCGGTGACCCATCTTGAAGCAGTCAGCCCCCTCTCCACGCTGGCGCGCGGCTATAGCGTGACGACGGCGACGGACGGCAAAGTGCTGAAGCAGACCAAACAGGTGAATACCGGCGATGTGCTGACGACGCGTCTTTCCGACGGCTGGGTAGAAAGCGAAGTGAAATCAATTAAACCGGTGAAAAAGACGCGTCAGCGTAAAACCGGATAATTCTTCGTCGGTTACTTACTATACTGCTGCTATTCCCTTTTTTTAATAAGGAGAGCAGCATGCCCCATCTTCATAGCGTTATTCCCCCTTATATTCTTCGTCGTATTATCGAAAGCGGTTCCGAGCCGCAGCAGCGCTGTGCCCGTCAGACCTTAACCCATGTCCAGACGCTGATGGCCCACATGCCGGGCAAACCCGCCGCGCCGCACGTGAATAAAGCCGGGCAGCTGGAGCGCGATATTTACGACGCGAAGCAAACCCAGGAGCTGCCGGGTACGCAGGTGCGTTACGAAGGCCAGCCGTCGAACGGCGATGTGGCGGTGGATGAAGCCTACGATTATTTGGGTATTACCCATGACTTCTTCTGGAAAGAATATCAGCGCGATTCGCTCGATAATAAAGGGCTTATTTTGACCGGCACCGTGCATTACGGCCGGGAATACCAGAACGCCTTCTGGAACGGGCAGCAGATGGTATTTGGCGACGGCGACGGGGAAATATTTAACCGCTTTACCATCGCCATCGACGTGGTGGCGCACGAGTTGAGCCACGGCGTAACCGAGACCGAAGCCGGGCTTATCTATTTTGAGCAGTCGGGCGCGCTGAACGAGTCTCTGTCGGACGTGTTTGGCTCGCTGGTCAAACAGTACCATCTGAAGCAAACCGCCGATAAAGCAGACTGGCTCATTGGCGAAGGGCTGTTGGCGAAAGGGATTAACGGCAAAGGGCTGCGCTCAATGTCTGAACCCGGCACCGCCTATGACGATCCCCTGCTTGGCAAAGACCCGCAGCCTGCGCACATGAAAGATTTCATTAAAACGCGCGAGGATAACGGCGGCGTGCACCTAAACTCCGGCATCCCCAACCGGGCATTTTATCTGGCCGCGACGGCGATCGGAGGCTACGCCTGGGAAAAAGCGGGTTATGCCTGGTACGACACGGTTTGCGATCGCAATCTGGCGCAGGATGCGGATTTTGAGGCCTTTGCAAAACTGACGATCGCGCACGGAGAGAAACGCTCCGGCGGCGACGTTGGAGCGGCCATTAAACAAGCCTGGGAACAGGTGGGAGTGTTGTAAATGCAGGTTCCGGAACTGACGGATGACGCCGTGGTTGAGCTGGCCCGGGAAGGCGGCGTCGCTTTTATCCCCAGGCTGAGCGGACAGCGCACCATCGCGCTCTCCTCGCTCAATGAAGCCCAGCGCCAGCGCCTGGTGAGCATCCTGGAGCAGGCTTTTCCGCGCGGTCAGCCGCCGGGGCAAGCCTCTTCACCCGGCAGCGGCGACCAGCGCTATTTCCGCATCCAGATTATCTGGACCGGGCAAAATCAGGCGCACTACGCCGATATCGTCGTGCTGGTGCCGGAGCAGGAAGCGCCAGAGTCGCTGGTTGAGCTGTGGAAGAAAGGCGAAGGCTGCGTCTGCGATTAACCTTCGGCCCGAACAAACTCCACGCGTTTTTTAGAGATAAGGCCGTGGCCGTTCTGGCAGAAATAGTCCACCGCGCCGCAGGCTTTTAATACCTGGAGCGGCTGATGGCACTCCGGGCAGCGGGCTTCAAGCGCAATATCTTTATTACAGCTGTCGCAGTGCGCTACGCCGTTCTGGGGCTCCAGCGGTGCCTGGCATTCCGGGCAGGTAATCGACATATTCTCTCCTGTTGGGTTTTACCGGGACAGGATAACTGCCCCGGTAGGCTGAACATTATCAGGCTTCAGCTGCCGGTTTAGTCTGCGCATTTTCCAGCATGCGGCGCACCGGAACAATAAGGACGATCAGTACCGCGGCACAGATCAGCAGCGCGATGGAGCAGCGAGCAAAGAGATCCGGCAGCATATCCAGCTGATCGGCCTTCACGTGGCCGCCAATCAGGCCCGCCGCCAGGTTACCGAGCGCGCTGGCGCAGAACCACAGACCCATCATCTGGCCGCGCATTCTTTCCGGCGCAAGCAGCGTCATGGTCGCCAGGCCAATCGGACTCAGGCACAGTTCGCCGAGCGTCAGCATCAGGATGCTGCCCACCAGCCAGAACGGCGACACGCCCGCTCCACCGCTGCTCAGCACGTTCTGTGCCGCCAGCATCATCAGGCCAAAGCCCGCCGCCGCGCACAGAATACCAATAACAAACTTGGTGATGCTGCTCGGACGAATGTTTTTGCTCGCGAGCTTCGGCCATGCCCAGCTAAACACCGGAGCCAGCAGAATGATGAACAGGGCGTTGATTGACTGGAACCACACCGCCGGGATTTCAAAATCACCAATCATGCGGTTAGTGTAGTCGTTGGCAAACAGGTTGAATGAAGTTGGCTTCTGCTCAAACGCGGACCAGAAGAACGCCGCGGAGATCAGCAGAATAAAGCAGACCAGCAGCCTGGCGCGCTCTTTACGATTCAGGCCCGCAAAAACAAACAGATAAATAAAGTAGAGGGCAACGGATGCCGCAATCACGTAGACCAGCACGCTGGCTACCGCGACCGGGTTAATCACAATCACGCCCTGCGCAATCAGCGTCACGATCGTTGCCACGCCTGCCGCCAGCGCCAGCAGCCAAACGCCCACGCCGTTACGCTTCACCACCGGGCTGTTCCAGGTGGAGTCGAGGCCGACTTCGCCGTCATAGCGTTTCATCGCCGGAACGGCAAACACGCGGAAGATAATCAGCGCCACCAGCATCCCGATGCCGCCAATACCAAAGCCCCAGTGCCAGCCGTGGGTTTTAATCAGCCAGCCGGAAATCAGCGGCGCGATGAACGAGCCCATGTTGATGCCCATATAGAACAGCGAGAAACCGCCGTCACGACGCGCGTCGCCTTTTTTATACAGGGTGCCGACCATCACCGAGATACAGGTTTTGAACAGCCCGGAGCCAAGCACGATGAACATGAGGCCGATAAAGAACAGGTTGTTCCCCATCACCGCAGAGAGCGCAATCGACAGGTGGCCGAGCGCAATCAGGATCGAACCGTACCAGACGGCTCTCTGCTGACCGAGCCAGTTATCCGCCAGCCAGCCGCCCGGCAGCGCGGCCAGGTACATAGTACCGGCAAAGATACCGACAATCGCCGAGGCGTTTTCACGCGCCAGGCCCATCCCGCCGTCATAGACGGTGGCGGCCATAAACAGGATCAGTAACGGACGAATGCCGTAAAACGAGAAACGCTCCCACATCTCGGTGAAGAACAGGGAACCGAGCGGATACGGATGGCCGAAGAACGTTCGGCTCTCTTTTTGATTAACAGTGGATTGCATAATTCTCCCGAAAGGTATGTCGTCGTGCTTGTAAACACCAGCAGGTACGCCGGCCAGTTACGTATCTGGCCGATTTTTTACATGCGGCGAAAAGTTAGTTAACCATTTGATAACCAGGCGCTAGTTTTGTCTAGTACCGGCCCCTGGACTTTAAGATGAAAATTCGACGATTGTCTACTTTCTTAGATTTAAACTTGGTTAAAAGTGAATAGTGATTGACTTCACACAGAGAAAACCGGCGGTATGATTGGGCAAAAAAAAACCCGCGATAAACGCGGGCTTTCGTGAAGCACGTAAAGCTTATTTGCTTTTCTTAATGTGCTTAATCAAGCGCTTACGCTTACGCATCTGGTTTGGCGTCAGGGTGTTGCGCTTGTTGGCAAACGGGTTTTCCCCTTCCTTGAACTGGATACGGATAGGCGTGCCCATCACGTCCAGCGATTTACGGAAGTAGTTCATCAGATAGCGCTTGTAGGAATCCGGCAGGTCTTTCACCTGGTTACCGTGAATTACTACGATTGGCGGGTTGTAACCACCGGCGTGAGCATATTTCAGCTTCACGCGACGGCCGCGCACCAGCGGCGGCTGATGGTCTTCCGCAGCCATGTTCATGATGCGGGTCAGCATGGCGGTGCTCTGACGACGGGTGGAGCTGTCGTACGCTTCACGCACGGATTCGAACAGGTTACCCACTCCGCTGCCGTGCAGCGCAGAGATGAAGTGCACGCGGGCAAAGTCGATAAAGCCCAGACGGAAGTCGAGAGTCTCTTTCACCTGCTCGCGCACTTCATTGCTCAGGCCATCCCACTTGTTGACTACGATAACCAGTGAGCGCCCACTATTGAGGATAAAGCCGAGCAGAGAGAGGTCCTGATCGGAGATACCTTCGCGTGCGTCGATGACCAGCAGCACTACGTTAGCATCTTCGATCGCCTGCAGGGTTTTGATAACGGAGAATTTTTCCACCACATCGGTGATTTTCCCGCGCTTACGCACCCCGGCGGTGTCGATGAGGACATACTCACGCTCATCGCGCTGCATAGGAATGTAGATACTGTCACGGGTGGTGCCCGGCATGTCGTAAACGACCACGCGCTCTTCACCCAGAATACGGTTAGTAAGCGTAGACTTACCTACGTTTGGACGACCCACGATGGCCAGCTTGATCGGCAGGTCCTGCGGGTTGAAGTCGTCTTCAGGCTCTTCTTCGCCCTCTTCTCCGTCTTCGAACTGCGCCCAGTATTCAGCGTCTTCGTCCACCTCTTCCGGCGGGTTCACTTCATCAACCCACGGTAGCAGAACGGTTTCCAGCAGGCTGGTGACGCCACGGCCATGCGATGCCGCAATCGGGTAGATTTCACCCAGGCCCAGAGACCAGAAATCCGCGACGGCCTGATCGGCATCGATGCCGTCAGTTTTGTTCGCCACCAGGAAGGTCGGCTTTTCGCGTGAACGCAGGTGTTTGGCAATAGCGGAGTCCGCCGGCATCAGGCCAGCGCGCGCATCCACCATAAACAGCACCACATCCGCTTCTTCAATCGCCAGCAGCGACTGTTCCGCCATGCGGGTTTCAACGCCGTCTTCTGTGCCGTCAATACCACCGGTATCGATACAGATGAACTCACGTCCTTCCACCTCTGCACGACCGTACTTACGGTCACGCGTCAGCCCCGGGAAATCCGCAACCAGCGCATCACGGGTGCGTGTTAAACGGTTAAAAAGAGTGGATTTTCCAACGTTAGGGCGCCCGACAAGCGCGACCACAGGTACCATGTTTGAAGCCTCATAAAATTCAAAATAACGTCGCTTTTGCGGCGTTTTTAAAAATGTCAAAACGGCTCCTGAGTGAACAGGAGCCGTTTAGTATACTACAACCGCCGGTAATTAACGCGTGATCGCGTACAGCGTGCCGTCTTTTGCCTGAATCAGCAGTTTGCCGTCGGCCACAACCGGATCGGTCAGGAAACCAGAGCTGTCGACTTTTTGCTGTGCAACAAAGCGGCCATTATCCGGATCGATCCAGTGCATATACCCTTCGCTGTCGCCAACCACCAGGCTACCGTTGTACAGTGCCGGAGCAGTCAGCAGACGGTGCAGCAGATCGCTTTGCGTCCACAGCGTCACGCCGCCTTCGGTGCTCAGAGCCAGCAGACGGTCGTTCTGATCGACCATATAGATGCGGTTGCCCTCAACGATGAAATCGTTCACAGAGCCCAGCTCACGTTTCCACATGATCTGGCCGCTGCGCAGATCCAGCGCGGTCAGGTTGCCGTTATAGGCCAGCGCGTAAACCACACCGTTAACGATGACTGGCGTTGTGTCTACGTCGCTCAGACGGTCAATTTCCGTTGAGCCAGTAGCCTGAGAGATACGCTGCTGCCAGATCATCTGACCCTGCTGCATCAGCACTGCGCTCACGCGACCGTTGTCACCGCCCACAATGGCAGCACCAAATGCGGTAGCCGGCGCGGATTCGCCGCGCAGAGAGAGCGCAGGCATATCCAGGTTAACGGTCCATTTCACCAGACCGTCAGCTTCATTCAGCGCCTGCAGCTGGCCGTTGCTGGTATGAATCAGCACCAGACCGTCGCTTACTACCGGACGAGACAGGGATTCACCCGCTACGGTTGTTTGCCAGGCAATGGAGCCGTCGCTGCTGTTCAGCGCATAAACCTGCGCTTTTTCGCTGCCCACGTAGACATGACCACCGGCAACGGTCAGACCACCAGACAGCAGTGCAGGTTTACGGGAGAACCAGCCGTCTTTTTCCGCCAGGTTAACGGACCATACTTCTTTCCCGTCATCGGCGTTCACCGCTTTCACGGTACCTTTGCGGTCAGCGGCATAGACAACGCTGTCGGCATACGCAGGATGAAGGTTGGAATAGAAATCACCAATCCCATTGCCCACGGAGACATCCCACGCGGTGGATGGGGTAAACTGGTTTTCAACCGTCGGCAGTGGGGACATTTTCACAACGTCTTCTTCGCCACTGAACAGTGAACAACCACTCAATAACGTAACAGAAAGCAGTCCTGGCAGAAGTAATTTACGCAATTGCATCGGGTCCCTCTCAGACGGACAAATTATTTATTTTCATCTGCATCATTTCGCTCAGCGCAGGTGAAGCATTGCTCTCTACGCCAGCTTGCCACGCTTTACGCGCGCCCGCTTTGTCACCTTTGCTCAGCAGTGCTTCACCGCGCAGATCGGCAACGATGGCAGCAAAACCTTCGCCTTTGATGGTATCGAGCGTTTTCAGCGCATCGTCAGCTTTTTTCTGCTGAACCTGAATACGTGCCAGGCGCAGATTGATCACCGCTTTCAGGTTCTCATCGCTGGCCGCAGCAAGGCTCTGCGAGAGCTGTGCAGCGGCTTTATCCAGTTCGTTCTTATCAACGTACTGCTGAGCCACTTCCAGCGCAGCCAGTGCACCGTAGGTGTTTTTGTTGTCAGCCGCAAATTTTTCTGCCGCAGCCAGCGTTTGCGGCTGATCGGCACGAATTGCGCTCACGGTATTTTCATAGGACAGCGACGCGCCACGCGCGGAATCTGCCTGATGATTGTTCCAGTAACGCCACCCCACCAGCGCACCGATACCTAAAATAACCCCAACAACCAGCGCTTTGCCGTTTTCAACAAAGAAGCGCTTAATCGCGTCGACCTGATCGTGTTCGTTCTCGTAAATTTCCACGCAGTCCTTCTCCTTAGCCCAATAGAGTGCGCAAGTGCGCCGCAACGCCGTCCTGCGTTACCGTTGTCTGCTCACCAGAGCGCAGGTCCTTCACCACCACTTCGCCGTTAGCCACTTCGGACTCGCCCAGCACCAGTGCAATACTTGCGCCCCACTTATCGGCACGCGCAAACTGTTTTTTGAAGTTGCCGCCGCCATGGTTGGTCATCAGCTTAACGCCCGGCAGCGCATCGCGCACGCGTTCGGCAAGCTGTATTGCCGCAGACTGCGTTTCCGCACCTGAGGCCACCAGGTATATATCGACAACGGAATCTGCTTTAAATTCCGGATTAACTGCCTGAACCAGCAAAACAAGTCGCTCAAGCCCCATCGCGAAGCCAACCGCAGGCGCAGCGCGACCGCCAAGTTGCTCAACCAGACCGTCGTAACGGCCGCCCGCGCACACGGTGCCCTGAGAACCGAGGCTGGTGGTCACCCACTCAAACACGGTACGGTTGTAGTAGTCCAGACCGCGTACCAGGCGCTGGTTCACGGTATAGGCGATACCCGCCGCTTCAAGCAGCTTGCAGAGGCCCGCAAAGTGTTCGCGAGATTCGTCGTCCAGGTAATCCCCCAGCGCAGGGGCATCGTTCAGCAGTGCCTGAACATCCGCGTTTTTGGAATCAAGAACGCGCAGCGGGTTGCTGTACATACGACGTTTGCAGTCTTCGTCCAGCTTCTCTTTATGCTGTTCCAGAAACGCCACCAGCGCATCGCGGTAGTTAGCGCGAGCTTCCAGAGAACCGATAGAGTTCAGCTCAAGGGAAACGTGATCGGCGATACCGAGCGCACGCCACCAGCGGGCGGTCAGCATAATCAGTTCAGCATCGATGTCCGGGCCCTGCAGGCCAAAGACTTCCACACCCAGCTGATTGAACTGGCGATAACGCCCTTTCTG
This sequence comes from Enterobacter sp. QK-SA4, assembly GCF_056856775.1. Lineage (NCBI taxonomy): Bacteria > Pseudomonadati > Pseudomonadota > Gammaproteobacteria > Enterobacterales > Enterobacteriaceae > Enterobacter > Enterobacter sp. QK-SA4. Next base: position 1,253,418 of record NZ_JBXFXH010000007.1, on the reverse strand, counting down.
AGGACGTTCGTGGCGGAACATCGGGCCGATATACCACAGGCGCTGCTCCTGATTGTACAGAAGACCATGTTCGATGCCGGCGCGTACGCAGCCCGCCGTCCCTTCCGGACGCAGGGTCAGGCTGTCGCCGTTGCGGTCCTCAAAGGTGTACATCTCTTTTTCAACCACGTCGGTGACTTCACCGATCGCGCGTTTGAATAACGGGGTCTGCTCTACAATCGGCAAACGGATTTCGCTGTAACCGTAGCTGCCGAGCACCTGCTTCAGTGTGCCTTCAATGCGCTGCCAGATGGCGGTTTCGCCAGGCAGATAATCGTTCATGCCGCGGATGGCTTGAATGTTTTTTGCCACGTTTATTCTCTTTCTATATACAAAAAAAACCCAAAGAATGGGTTCAATCATACATGGGAAGCGGCACGCTTCCCATCACGTTATTTTTCAACCTGCTGAACGCTGATACGCTGTGTTTCGTCCATCATGGCGGCTTTGGCGCGGATGCGGGCTTCAAGCTGGTCGATCATGTCGCTATTATCCAGACGATCTTTACGAACGCCATCTTCATAGAGACCACTTTTCTTGTTACCGCCGGTCACGCCCAGAGTTGACACCAGCGCTTCACCCGGACCGTTTACCACACAGCCGATGATGGAGACGTCCATCGGGGTGATAATGTCTTCCAGACGCTGCTCCAGGGCATTCACCGTCCCGATCACATCAAACTCCTGACGTGAGCAGGTTGGGCAGGCAATGAAGTTGATCCCACGCGCGCGAATGCGCAGTGACTTCAGAATATCGAAACCGACTTTGATCTCTTCGACCGGATCGGCCGCCAGCGAGACGCGCAGGGTGTCACCGATCCCTTCGGAGAGCAGCAGCCCCAGACCGATCGCAGATTTTACAGAGCCGCTGCGCAGGCCGCCCGCTTCGGTGATCCCGAGGTGCAGAGGCTGGTCGATCTGCTTTGCCAGCAGACGATAAGATTCAACCGCGAGAAATACGTCTGACGCTTTTACGCTGACCTTAAACTGGTCAAAGTTAAGACGATCCAGATGATCCACATGGCGCATCGCGGATTCGAGCAGCGCCTGTGGCGTCGGCTCACCGTATTTTTCCTGCAGATCTTTTTCCAGCGAACCGGCGTTAACGCCGATGCGGATAGGGATATTTTTATCGCGAGCGCAGTCCACCACCGTGCGAATACGCTCTTCGTTACCGATGTTGCCCGGGTTAATACGCAGGCAATCGACGCCGTATTCGGCCACTTTCAGCGCGATGCGGTAGTCGAAGTGAATATCAGCCACCAGCGGAACGCTGACCTGCTGTTTGATCAGTTTAAACGCCTCAGCGGCATCCATGGTCGGGACGGAGACGCGAACAATGTCCGCGCCTACACGTTCTAATGCTTTGATTTGATTGACCGTCGCTTCTACATCGGTAGTGCGCGTGTTGGTCATCGACTGAACGGCGATAGGTGCCCCATCGCCGATTGGCACATTCCCAACGTAAATCCGTTTCGATTTTCTACGTTGAATCGGAGCCTGGTTATGCATGAAAAATCTCCCGCGTTGCCCGTCTGTTACTGTGCTGCTGATTGTTCGGCATTAACGGTAAGACGTGCAACCTGGTTAGTTCTGATAAAGCGGCTCAGGTCGACAGGTTTTCCTTGATACTGGATCTGTACCGCTGCCGGAGCGCCGATTTTAAGTTTATAGGGAGCCTGGCCGGTTAGGTTTAACGTGCCATCTTTACGCTGCAGGCCGCTGAATAGTTTTTTACCTGTCGCGTCAGTCACTTCCAGCCAGCAGTCGGCGCTGAAGTTCATCACCAGCGCGTTGGGATCGGCTGCTGTCGCCGTACCCGCCGGGCTGGTTGGCAGAGTCGCTGCGCTATTGTCCGCAGGCTGAGCAGCCGCAGGCGCGTTCGCCGCAGTATCAACATTAGCCTGAGAAGGGGCAACAACCGCGTTTTGATCCTGAGCCTGCGGTGCAGCGGTGTTAGCCGTTGCTGCCGGAGCCTGTACAGCATCGGTCGCCGACGCGTCTGGCGCTGCGGTCTGTGGCTCGCTTGAGGAAGCTGCGCCGTCGGTATTCAGCGGCACGTTCTGGGCATTCTCACTTCCGGCCTGGTTGAGTTCGGCGGAGGATTGATCGGCCATGGTGGTGATCTCTTCCTGCTGGGCCTTGTGGTTTTGCCACCACCATGCGCCGGTCAGACCGATCACCACAAACAGCACCAGCCAGGTAAAGCTCATCAGCCAGCCATCGCGTTTTTTACGACGTTTCCCCAGGGAGAAGGTCTGCATCGGCGCAACTTTTGCTGCACGGACCGGTGCCTGCTTCTCCATCATTGGCAGTAATTCGTTTTCGGGGATATGCACCAGTTTTGCGTAAGAGCGGATATAACCGCGCAAGAACGTTGAAGCCAGATCGGCAGGTGCCTTATCTTCTTCAATATCGCGAACCGTGGAAACCTTCAGGCACAAGCGTTCCGCAACGGCTTGCTGGCTGAGTCCGAGTTGTTCACGGGCGTTGCGAAGACGAACGCCAGTGGAGAGTGCTTCATGTTGGTCGTGAGTGGCTTCAGTATTCATTCGCTACAACTACTGGTACGTGAAAAATAAGGGTTCAGGTGCCGGTGAGTCACAATGCCACCCGCACCGCGAAACTTCTGGTCAGTTAACCTTGAACAGAGAGTATAAGACTGTCAGCCCGGAGATGACAGTACAGCCCTGCCCGTACGGCTAAACTGTTGTTACGTCGTTACATACTGCCCGAAAGTCGGATGAAACGCACCGTAATTATTGTTCAGTCATCACGAATCTGACTGATTATTCAGTAAGAGTATGCTTCACGGCGCAGATAATGCGCCGTGAGTGCATAATAATCAAACAGCTTTAACCGCAATCGTCTCGCCCTGCATGCGTTTACGCAGGGTACGTTTGGTACGGTCAATAACGTCACCAGCCAGCTGTCCGCATGCTGCATCAATGTCATCACCACGGGTTTTACGCACGATGGTGGTGAAACCATACTCCATCAGCACCTTGGAGAAACGGTCGATACGGCTGTTCGAGCTACGGCCATACGGCGCGCCCGGGAACGGGTTCCATGGGATCAGGTTGATTTTACATGGCGTATCTTTCAGCAGTTCAGCCAGCTGATGTGCATGTTCGGTACCGTCGTTGACGTGGTCAAGCATCACGTACTCGATGGTGACGCGGCCCTGGTTGGCATTGGATTTCTCCAGATAGCGACGCACCGCAGCGAGGAAGGTTTCGATATTGTACTTTTTGTTGATCGGCACAATTTCGTCACGAATTTCGTCGTTTGGTGCATGCAGGGAGATCGCCAGCGCAACGTCAATCATATCGCCCAGCTTGTCCAGCGCAGGCACAACGCCAGAGGTAGACAGCGTGACGCGACGCTTGGACAGACCAAAACCGAAGTCATCCAGCATGATTTCCATCGCCGGAACGACGTTGGTCAGGTTCAGCAGCGGCTCCCCCATCCCCATCATCACCACGTTGGTGATAGGACGCGTACCGGTTACTTTTGCCGCACCGACGATTTTCGCGGCACGCCAGACCTGGCCGATAATTTCTGACACCCGCAGGTTACGGTTAAAGCCTTGCTGCGCGGTAGAGCAGAATTTGCACTCCAGCGCACAGCCTACCTGAGAGGAGACACACAGCGTGGCGCGGTCTTCTTCCGGGATGTAAACGGTCTCAACGCGCTGATCGCCTACCGCAATCGCCCATTTGATGGTGCCATCCGCTGAGCGCTGCTCTTCCACCACTTCCGGTGCGCGGATTTCAGCCACTTCCTTAAGCTTGTTGCGCAGGACCTTGTTGATGTCAGTCATGTCATCAAAATTGTCGCTGCAGTAATGGTACATCCACTTCATGACCTGATCGGCACGAAACGGCTTTTCGCCCATCTCTTTAAAGAACTCGCGCATCTGCTGACGGTTCAGATCCAGCAGGTTGATTTTTCCATTTTTATTGGGAACCGCAGGAATGGCGACTTCGGAGGTATTCACTAATTCAGACATAATATTTTCCGGCCTCGTTGTTACACGTTATGGCCCATGGAGGGTTGAATAGAAACGCCCCGGAAAGCAGTCTGCTCATCCGGGGCGTTGCATTGTACAAAGTCTGGCGCAGGGATGCCACGTCTGGACGCGGCATTTACGAAAATAATGTGTAAACGAAACCGTTAAATTAACGGGTGCGTGGACACACTTCGCCTTCAGCGAAGAAGAAAGCGATTTCGCGTGCAGCAGATTCAACAGAGTCAGAACCGTGGGTACCGTTCTCGGTGAAGCTGTCTGCATAGTCAGCGCGCAGGGTACCTGCCAGCGCGTTGTCCGGGTTGGTTGCGCCCAGCAGGTCACGGTGACGCTGTACTGCGTTTTCGCCTTCCAGCACGGATACCACAATTGGACCGGAGGTCATGAACTCAACCAGGCCGTCAAAGAATGGGCGACCTTCGTGCTCAGCGTAGAAACCGCGAGCCTGCTCAACGGTCAGGTGCAGCATTTTGGTGCCAACAATTTTGAACCCTGCAGATTCAAAGCGAGCGAAGATGCTGCCAATAACGTTTTTTGCCACCGCGTTTGGTTTGATGATGGAAAAAGTACGTTCAATAGCCATGATAACCTCTGTCAATGTTCTGTTGTTTTTCATACCTGAGTATGGTGTGGCGCGGATTATAATGAGCAATAGCGCCATTGCCTATGGATTCAGGTAACATTTTTTTAAAATAAGACGAGTTTTAGCAACAGCTCACATCTGAAAGCTGTTTTCAGATCACTGCAGCGTAAAATTCACCGTCGCGACCTGACCGGTCTCATCCATAACGAGTAACTGATAATCGCCAGATTTATCAAGCTGTAATGTGTAAACTCTTCCCTTCACATTCAGCGGTTCACCGTTCAAAAACCACCAGCGCTCACCGCTATTGCCGGTCGCCTGAAGCGGCAGCGAAACGCGGGATTCCCCCGGCAGACGTTTGATGACGGCCCCTTCACGCACGCCTGTCAGGATGAGTGGCGCAGGTGCGTCCTGCGACAGCGGAGGACAGGTGGTTGATGAAGAAGGGACCCGTACCGCGCGACGCTCGGTCGCCGGCAGCCACGGCTCCAGCGGCAGCGGCCAGACATCCAGGACTTTTTCAGTTGCATCAGGGCAATCTGCCGCCACGCGTTTACCCGTTTTATCCAGCCAGACCGGGAAACGAATGCCGCGTATCCCTTCCTGTTCGGGCAATAGCAGCGTGGGCGGTTCACTCCCTTCCAGCAGCCAGGTCGACAGGCGACGCCGACAGTTTTCACTCCCTTCCGGCAGCGACTGGCCGCCCGGCCAGCAGATCACGCCCCGCCCGACGCTCTCCGGACGCGGGTCGCGCGGCAGGCGGGCCTCGTCTACCGATGAGCGTGACTGAAGCAGGTTATTTACCTGATTTAAGAGTGGAACCGCGCTGGCGAAACCAAACTGCCCCGCTACGGGCGTGCCGTCCGGTCGTCCTGTCCAGATGCCTATTACGTAACGGGCATTCAGACCAATCGCCCAGGCATCACGGTAGCCGTAGCTGGTGCCGGTTTTCCACGCCAGCGGCGCGATTTGCGGTAGCGCATTATCCGGCAGCGGCTGCGCCTCGTTCGCCAGAATACGGCGAATAATCCACGCCGAGCCTTGCGACAGCAGCGGACGGTCAATGAGCGGATCGCCCGGCCGTAAACGCAGCCTTCCCGCCTTACCGTGTCGGGCAAACGCGCTGTAGGCCGCTGTGATATCCACCAGCCGGGCGCCTGCCCCACCGAGGATCAGGGACAGATTCGGCTGCGCCCCCGCAGGCAGGATCAGCGGTAAGCCTGCGTTGCTCAGCATCCCGGCAAAACGTTTTGGCCCGTAGGCTTCCAGTACCTGTACCGCGGGCAGGTTGAGGGAGCGCACCAGCGCTTCACTCATGCTGACCGGTCCGTGGAACCCACTGTCAAAATTCCCGGGGCGATAATCACCGGTTTTTCTGGGAACGTCCTGGAGCAGCGAGGCGGGATGGATCAGGCCATCGTCCAGCGCCATACCGTAAATAAAGGGCTTTAACACCGATCCCGGGGATCGGATCGCATTGACCATATCCACGTGGCTGAAACGCGTGTCATCGTTAATATCCACCGAGCCGACCCAGCCGCGCACTTTCATATCCGTATGATCCACGACGATCATCGCCAGCGAGCTGCGTGCCGGCAGGCGAGATTTCCAGTTCATCGCCAGCTCTTCCAGCTGCCGCTGTAGCCCGGCATCCAGCGTGGTGACAATTTTAGTGTCGCGGCTTTTGCCTAGCATCATGCGTGCAAAGAGCGGCGCCAGCTGCGGCATCTGCCGGGGCGCCAGCCATACCGATTCCTCCCGTGATTCTTTGACCTGCTTCGCGGACCAGACGCCCTGCGTGACCATGCGGTCTAGCACTTTGTTGCGCGCCGCCTCGGCCCGTTCAGGCCAGCGGTCCGGACGCAAGCGGCTGGGTGCCTGCGGCAGTACCGCCAGCAGCGCCGCTTCGGAATAGCTGAGCTGCGACGGCGGTTTGCCAAGATAGGTCCAGCTTGCCGCTCCGACGCCCTGCAGCGTGCCGCCAAACGGAGCGCGGTTGAGATAGAGGGTGAGAATGTCTCGCTTGGAAAGATGCCACTCCAGCTGCATCGCCCGCCAGAGCTGACGAACTTTGCCGCCAAAGGTGCGCGGATGTGGGTCCAGCAGGCGTGCCACCTGCATTGTGAGCGTGCTTCCGCCAGAGACGACTTTGCCAGAACTGAGATCCTGCCAGGCAGCGCGCAGGACAGAAAGCGGGTTTACGCCAGGGTGATCCCAGAACCAGCGATCTTCATACTGGATCAGCGCCTCAAGGTAGCGGGGAGAGACCTCTTCAATGGTAACCGGGTAGCGCCAGATACCGTCGCTATCGGCAAAACGCCAGAGCGGCGTGCCCTTCTCATCCACCACCACCCGGGCGGGGTTAACCTCTTTCAGAGGCAGCGGCCACAGGCGGTCGGCGGCGACAATCAGCCCCCATAAAACGAGAAGCGCTCCCGCCAGCCATAGCCAGCGGGAGCGTGTCAGACGTGCCATTCGCATATTACGGAACAACAATCAGCGGGCCGCTGGCCGACCCCGTTGCCCGCCACTGCGGAACGTACATAGACTCCACCATCGGGACCGGCACCTGATAGGTTCCCGGCGTCACGGCGCGCGCCAGATAGACCAGCGTGACTGGCTGACCTTCATTTACCGGCACGGCGGCCACAAAGCGGTCGTCGCGGAATTCCATATGCTGAATGTCCGCCTGCTGCATCTGGCTGAGCAGGTTCTGTACTTCGCTACCGCTGTCCTGCAGGCTGGCGCTGCTGCTTGCCAGGTTCTGGTTTTCCAGCTCCAGACCCGCAGGGAGGAGATCCACCACCAGCGCATCCGGCACGTTCTGGCTGGCTTTAACTTCCAGCCACACCAGCACCAGCTCACCGCTCTTCAGGGAAGAGAGTGATTTAGTGCTGCCGTCGGTTGCCAGGATATGACGTTCAACCTGCAGCACGTTCGCGCTCGGCTGAGGCGCGTATTCCGGATAGCCGGTGCTGTCCAGACGCACCCACAGCGGAGTCGTGCCAGTATTGGTCACCTGCAGCGCGCCAAGTTGGTCGCCGCTCACGTTTTGTACCAGTGACTTATCGCCGCCAGATGCGGTCTCAGACAGAGAGGTTTTCGCCTGCCATGTACCGGACAAGGTTTGCAGCGAACGTCCGGCCAGGAACAGCGCATTGCTCTCCTGCGTTGACAGCCAGCGCTGGCTGAAGGCCTGTTCAGACAGAGCATTCAGCAGCGTATTCTGCGCATCCGGCAGCAGCTTGTACTCCTCCAGCAGGGAGAGCATCAGAGCGTTATCGCGAAGCTGGCTGCCGTAATCGGCCATCCAGGTTTTGCTGTCGTTACGCGGCGTTTTGAGTGCCAGGTCCAGCGCCTGCTGGCTGCGCGGTGCATCGCCCATCAGTTTGAGCGCCATGCCCAGCTGCATCAGCGGCAACCCGGAAGCCGCCTGCTCGTGGCGATCCCAGATTTCACGCAGCGCGCCCAGCGGCGCTTTTTGCTGACGTGCCAGCACCAGCGCGGCATAGGCCTGCACGGCGAACTTGCTGGCCTGAGTATCATCGCTGTAGCGAATGGACATCATTCCCGGATCCTGGAGGTAGCGCAGCAGGCGGTTATTGGCGTTATTCACCGCATCGGCAGGTACGCTGTAACCCTGATCGCCCGCGCGCACCAGGAAGTCGGTCACGTAGGCGGTCAGCCAGTACTCTTCCGGGCCGTTTTTATCCCACAGCGCAAAACCTCCGTCTTCACGCTGCATCTGCAGCAGACGGGAGATGCCAATATCAATCGCCGCACGGCGCTTATCATCGGTGTCGCCTTTGATGCCAAGTGCAGTCAGCTGCGCCGCGTTGGTGTAGAGCGACGGGAACAGGCCACTGGTGGTCTGTTCCAGGCAGCCATACGGATACGCCTGCAGTTCGCGAATATAGCGCGCCAGGTTAAGCGGTGGTTTGCCGCTCAGCAGCAGCTGTCCCTGCAGGGTAGCAGGAGAGAAACCGTTACTATGCTGCGCCGGTGCGGTCCAGGACTCGCCGGGATTCAGCATGGCACCGGTATTCACCGTCTGCGCCGGGAATGCCGGACGCACGCCGATTTTCCAGCTCTTCTGCTGCGGGGCGAAGGTCTCACCCGGGAGCTGCAGGCCGGTCACCTGAGCGATCACTTCACCGTCACCATAACCGTCCAGCGCACGCACCGGAATAAACAGGGTGTTGCGTGCGCCAGGAGACAGCTGAATCGGCTGCGGCTGCCCGCCTTCCAGCGACAGTTTTCCTGTCGCGGTCAGGGCGACGTTCAGCGTTTGCGGCTGGTCGGTGAGGTTAGTGATATCCAGCGTCAGCCGCGAGGTATCTCCGCTTGCCAGGAAGCGCGGCGTATTAAGCTCGGCAATGACCGGCGCGGCCACCACAACCTTGCTTTCACTGCTGCCGAAATCGTCCTCCGTCCAGGCCTGCGCCATCAGACGCAGCTCACCGTTGAAGTCTCCTATCGGCAGCGCAACCGTGCCTTCTCCGTTGGCATCCAGCGTGACCGGCTGTGCCTGCTGGGCAATAATGGTGACGTGGTTCACCGGCGGCTTACCGCCGCGCTTAAGCTCATCACCGTCACCACCAAAGCGCAGCGCGGCCAGGCGGCCCTGCCCTTCGATGACCTGGCCATAGATATCGTAAATGTCCGCGCCATAGCGCTTCTGACCGAAGAAAGCCTGCCACGGATCGGGCGTAACGTAATCGGTAATATTCAGCACGCCGCTGTCCACCGCAGATACAAGCACATTCACTTTCTGCGGCACCGCCCCCTCTTTCACGCTGGCTTTCACCTTCACCGAGAGCGTCTGATTTGGACGCATCTTCTGTGGGTTATCAAGCGCAATGTTCAGACGGCGATTTTCGTCGCCCATCGGCAGATGCAGCAGGCCGACCGCGCGTTTCGGCGTGGCGGATTTGGATTTATCACCCGGACGTACCACCAGCGTGCTGAGGTAAAGATCGTGACGTTTCCAGGCTTTGTCGACCGGGATAGCGAGATCAAGCCCGTTTGCCGGTACGTCGATCTCTTTCCACCACAGCGGCCCTTCGCTGGACTCAATCATCGCATAGCCCTTGCCTGCTGCCGGCGCGGCAATGTGCAGGTTGATGGTATCGCCTGGCTGATAGGCTGGCTTATCCAGCTTCAGCGTCACGCGGTCAGGGCGTGCAGCCCCTGTGCCGTCGCTGTTATCCTGCCAGCTGTATCCCGCCCAGAAGCGTACGCTGCTGACCATCTCATCAGGCGCTTTCACCTCCAGACGATAAGAGCCCCACTCCACCGGGAAGGAGACTTTACCCGTCTCGTCGGCCTTGAGCGTCAGCTCCTGCTCGCCTTCAACCAGATCTTTCTGATCGAACTGAGACTGCCAGCCTTCGCTCTCTGACCAGTTCCAGAAGTAGTCCCGACGCTCGCGAATCAGGCGAACCTGTAACCCGGAAACGGCCTTTTTCGCGCCGCTGGCATCGGCGTAAACAATGTCGAAGCTGGCGTTACCGTTCTCGTCAACAATCGGCTGGTTGACGGTGGTATCGGTGCGGTAGTCGTAAACGGCTTTACTGGCGAACTGAGGGCGAATACCCGGCAGCTCAGCCGCTGGCCAGATGGCCTGCTCGGTGCGACGCGTCACCGGACGACCGCCCGACTCCAGCAGGCTGGCCTGCAGGATCAGCTGCAGCGGAGAGTGCACCTCTTTCCACTGGCTTTCGGTAGAAACCTGCCCACGCCCCTGCTCATCAAGCGTAAGCTGAACTTCATCCAGGCTGCGGCTCAGGTTCTCCTCGGCGATATCGCCAAACTGGAAGCCCGGCAGCGCAGCCACCGCGTCACGCAGCGGACGCAGGAAAAGCTGGCCCTGCAGGGAATTACCGTTGGCCGGTGCGCCATACAGGTAATAGCCCACCACGTTAAAGTCCACGTTATCCTGCGGTGAAACCGGCGATTTTTGTCCGCTCAGGTTCAATGCCATACGCTCGGGCATGAAGTCTTCGACGTGGAAGTCCCACAGGCGCTGCAGGTTATCGCCCGTGTTGGCACGGATATGCCACATACCGGTCTGCGCTCCGCTGTCCAGCGGATAGTTAAAGCGATAGAGCCCATTCTCTGGCTTGACGACAATCGTACGCGCGACCTCTCCATCCGGGCGCAGCACGTCAAGCTTCACGGGCTGATCGGGAAGCGGCTTACCGTCACTGTCGCGCAGCAGGCCGTTGAGGATCACTGTTTCACCCGGACGATAGAGATCGCGCGGGCCAAACATAAAGAATTGCTTGCTGTAGCCGGGGCTACCGGCAATATCGAACTCCGCCAGATCCAGCGCCGGAAGCTTGAGGTCAAGCAGCGTGGTCTGACCGTCTTTGCTCGCCAGAATCAGCGCGGCTTCTTTGTCCGTTTCAAGCTTCGCATGACCGTCGGCATCGCTTTTCGCCTCAGCGAGAGTCTGGCCTTTGTCGTTCAGCAGCGTGACGGTCACGCCGGACTGCGCCGCACCGTTTTCCAGACTCTGAGTGAAAATATCCAGGCGGTTATGATAACGGTGAGCGGACAGACCAATATCGCTTAAGGTAAAGAGCGTTGCGGCGTTGCTGTAGTTGTAGTGCCCTGCCTGGTTCATGACCGCGATGTAAACGCCAGACTGCTGGAGCGGTTTAATATCCTTCAGGGGCAACAGCAATTTTTCGCGCGTATTGCGCGCCGGATTAAGATCGAATCGACCGGTGTAAACCAGCTCCGCCATCTTCAGCAGGTTATCGGATTCCCAGTTGGTCAGCGAGTTACGGTACTCCCACTGGCTGACAAGGGAGGCCAGCGATTCCGGCTTCACGCGGTAAAAGTTGACATCGACATTGTTGACGTTGAGCGCCATCACCGGCAGACCTTCCACCACCTTACCCGGCAGCAGCGAGCCGCGGCTGGCAAAACCAACGGTGGGTTCAATGTCACGGGTGGTCAGGGCTTTTTCATAATCAATGCCAAACGTCGCCTTGTTCAGCGCCTGCAGGTCACGTTCAACGGTGACGACCAGATTGCGGTTAGGTTCCAGATGGCGCAGTCGAAGCTCTTTCAGGTTAGGCGCAAGTTCCCACGCCCCGTCAACCTTGCCGCTTTTCTTATCCACGACATGCACCGTTTTGGCGAAATCCTGATCGGGATTTAGCGGAACAGAAAAGGTCAGCACCAGCGTGGCGGCACCGTCGAGCTGAACTTCAGAGGTATCCAGCAACGTCAGCGCTTTTCCCTGACTCTGGGCAGCCAGTTTAGCCAGCGTTTCTGCGTTGGGCTTTTCCGCGGCTTTCGGTGTCGATGCGGTGGATGCCGCGGGAGCCGCAGCCTGGGGTTTATCGTCGCTGTTATCACAGCCGACAAGCGTAAACGTGGTAAGCAGCGCAAGAGAAAGCGCGGCTAAGCGAAACGGTTTCATCCTTTATCCCTGGCCCATGGAGCCTGTTGGTCGTCGTCCGGATAAGTATTATCCGCAAGTTTCATTAATTCAAAAAGGCCAATTTTAAAATCTGGAAAGCCCCTCGCAGAATGGCATCACGTCGCTACGCCGTGATGGAACCGCGATCACAGCACATAACGTCACATGTTACCTTTCAAGTCATTTGTTTTTAAAACAAGAAGATAGCTGGCTAAGCTCGCCTGAAGGCTGCTAGTTTTATGACCATGACGCACCCCGAGTGCGCGGTTCAAAAAGAGAGAAAGCCATGAAACGAGCCGTGAACGCTCTACAAAATTTCGGAAAATCATTGTACGGACCGGTACTTATCTTACCGATCGTCGGTCTGTTTATCGCCTTTGGTAACGTGCTGGGTAACGGTAATCTCGCCGAGTACCTGCCGTTTCTTGGACATCCTCTGATTCAGCATACTGGTCAGCTTATCGCGAAATCTGCCGTGTCGGTGCTGGTTAACCTGGCGCTGGTGTTTGCCGTCGGTATCCCGATTGGTCTGGCGACGCGTGATAAAGGCTATGCCGCGCTGATTGGCCTGGTCACCTTTATCGTGTTCATCAACGCCATGAACGTCACGCTGCAGCTGCAGGGCGCGCTGGCGCCAGTTGCCCAGATGAAAGCGGCCGGACAGACCATGGTGCTGGGCGTGCAGGTGCTGGAGATGGGCGTTTTTGCCGGGATCCTGACCGGGGCGCTATCCGGATATCTGTACAACAAATACTCCGGCGTACAGTTTAACGGCGCGATGGCGATTTACTCCGGCCACTGTTTTGTCGCCATCGTCATGCTTCCCGTCTCCATGCTGCTCGGCGTGGTGATGAGTGAACTGTGGCCGTTTGCCCAGCACGGCATTAGCGCCCTGGCGCTGGCCATCAAAGGCTCCGGGCCGTTTGGCGTGGCAATCTACGGTTTCCTGGAACGAATTCTGGTCCCCACCGGCCTGCACCATCTGGTTTATACCCCGTTCCTCTATACCGAGCTGGGCGGCACGCAGGAGGTGTGCGGCGCAACCTATCAGGGCGCGCGCAATATCTATTTCGCCGAGATGGCCTGCCCGGACGTGAAGCAGCTCAGCAGCACCGTGGTGTGGGACGCGCGCGGCATCAGCAAGATGTTCGGCCTGCCTGCCGCCGCGCTGGCGATGTATATGACCGCCAGGCCGGAGCGTAAAGCCATTGCGAAAGCCATTCTGATCCCGGCGGCGCTGACCTCGCTGCTGGTCGGCGTGACCGAGCCGATTGAGTTCTCCTTCCTGTTCGTCGCCCCGCTGCTGTTCGTGGTGCACGCGGTGCTGACCGGCATCGGCATGATGCTGTTCTCGCTGCTGGGCGTTCACGCCATCGGCGCCAACGGGATTATCGACTTTATCCTCTACAACCTGCCGCTCGGCACGGAGAAGTCCAACTGGCCGATGTACATCGTGGTCGGGCTGATCATGTTTGCCCTCTACTTCGTGGTGTTCCGCTTCCTGATCCTGCGCTTCAACATGAAAACGCCGGGCCGTGAGGATGACGATCGGGAGACGCGCCTCTACAGCAAGCAGGAGTACCAGGCGAAGGGCAATAACGACGGGCTGGGCGAATCCATCGTGACGGGTCTGGGCGGCAGGGAAAACATTGAGGTGGTGGACAACTGCTACACCCGCTTACGCGTCACGGTGAAGGACGTCGCCATTATCGACGAGCCGCGGCTCAAGGCGACTGGCGCGAAAGGGATTATCAAACAAGGTAACAACGTTCAGGTGGTCTACGGGCTGCACGTCAAAAAAATGCGAGAAGCCGTTGAGACGTTTCTCTGAAAGGAGCTAAAGATGTTTATACCCCCATTCATTCTTTCGATTGCCGGCGGCGGTAGCACCTACACGCCGGGCATTGTGAAAAGCCTGATGGTGCGCCTGCAGGATTTCCCGCTGGCTGAAATCCGCCTTTATGACATCGACGAGGCGCGCCAGAACACCATTGCGCCCGTCGTCGAAAAGGTCATTCGCGACCACAGCCAGAGCATCAAGTTCACCGTTACCAGTGACCCGGAAGTGGCGTTCAGCGGCGCGCATTTCGTCTTCGCCCAGATGCGCGTCGGCCAGTACAAGATGCGCGAGCAGGATGAGAAGATCCCGCTGCGCCACGGCGTGGTCGGGCAGGAAACGTGCGGGCCCGGCGGCCTGGCGTACGGGCTGCGCACGATCCTGCCGATGGTGGAGCTTATCGATCTGGTGGATCGCTACGCGCACGAAAAAGCCTGGATCGTGAACTACTCCAATCCGGCGGCGATTGTCGCGGAGGGCGTGCGCCGCCTGCGGCCAAATGCACGGGTGCTGAACATCTGCGATATGCCGGTGGCCGCGATGCGCAATATGGGGGCGATTCTGGGTGTCGATCGCCGCAGGCTGGAGGTGAACTACTTCGGCCTGAACCACTTCGGCTGGTTTACCCGCGTGCTGGTGGACGGCGAAGACAAGCTTCCCGAGCTGCGTAAGCATATCGCGAAGTTTGGCCTGCTGACGGAAGATGCGGCCAAAACCGATCCGCAGCATTCCGATCCATCATGGGTAAAGACCTGGCGCAACATTAAGCCGATCATGGACAACTTCCCAGAGTATCTGCCGAACCCGTACCTGCAGTACTACCTGATGCCGAACCAGATCGTCGAGCATCAGAACCCGGACTATACCCGCGCCAATGAAGTCATGGACGGGCGCGAGAAAAAGCTGTTCGCCGCTGCCGAAGAATACAAGCGCACCGGGATCCTGCCGGACGCCTTCCACGTGGGCGTCCACGGCGAGTTTATCGTCGATGTCGCCTGCTCGCTGGCCTTTAACCTGCGAAGCCGCCATCTGGTGATGGTGGAAAACCGCGGGGCGATTACCAACCTGCCTTACGATGCGGTGGTGGAAGTGCCCGCTTATATCACCTCCGAAGGCCCGGAACCGATTCGCGTCGGTCAGGTGCCGCTGTTCCATCAGACCCTTTTGCAACAGCAGCTTGCGTCTGAGCAGCTGCTGGTGAAAGCGACCATCGAGGGGAGCTATGAGAAAGCCCTGCAGGCGTTTACCCTCAACCGCACCGTGCCGACCATGGAACACGCGAAAGCGATTCTGGATGAGATGATCGAGGCCAACCGCGACTACTGGCCTGCGCTGCAAAAAGCCTGGCAGGATGGCGAACCGGTGAAAAAATAGGGGCTTGCTCGCGAGTTGAACGTGGTTTGCTTGTCGGTGTCAGAAAAAACACCGACAATCCTTTTTTACGGAAAAGAATGGAGGCAACCCATGTCCACCTCATATTTTGTCGCCGCCGACTGGCTGATTGAGCACGGTGACGATCCGGAAGTTCAGATAATTGACGCGCGTATGGCCCCGCCGGGGCAAGAGCATCGCGACGTGCCCGGTGAATACCGTGCAGGGCATCTGCCTGGCGCGGTATTTTTTGATATCGAAGCCCTCTCCGATCGCAACTCTCCCCTGCCGCACATGCTGCCGCGCCCGGAAGCGTTTTCTGTGGCGATGCGCGAGCTGGGCGTCAGCAAAGACAAACACCTTGTTGTCTATGATGAAGGTAACCTCTTCTCCGCCCCGCGCGCGTGGTGGATGCTGAAGAACTTCGGCGTGGAAAAAGTCTCGATTCTGGCGGGCGGGCTGGCGGGCTGGAAGCGCGACGAGCTGCCGCTCCAGCAGGGTGACGTGACGCTTCCGGAAGGCGAATTCGATGCCACGTTCGACGCGCACGTGGTAAAACGCCTGACCGACGTGCTGGTCGTGAGCCATGAAAAAACGGCGCAAATCGTCGATGCCCGTCCTGCTCCGCGCTTCAATGCCGAAGCGGATGAACCGCGTCCAGGGCTGAAGCGCGGACATATTCCGGGGGCGCTGAACGTGCCGTGGGGCGATCTGGTGTTTGAGGGAGAGCTGAAAACCACCGACGAACTGCGCGCCATTTTTGACCGTGCCGGCGTTGATTTACACCGTCCGATTATTGCCAGCTGCGGCTCCGGCGTAACGGCCTGCGTGGTGATCCTGGCGCTCGCCACGCTTGGCGTAAACGACGTCACGCTTTACGATGGCGCCTGGAGCGAATGGGGTGCGCGGGACGATCTTCCTGTCGAACCCGCGAAATAATGGATAACCGCCTGGCCACGCTGTTAACGCGCGGTGCGTCGCTGACCCGCGCGGAGTATCGCGTCCTCGCCCACCTCACGGAGCACCCGATGCTGGTGGGCAACATCACGGTGCGAGAGCTGGCGCAGGCGACATTTGTTTCCACCGCCACCATCATGCGGCTGTGTCAGAAGCTGGGGTTTAGCGGCTTTAGCGAGTTTATCTGGCACTGCAAGCAATTGCTCTCCGACACGCCGCATATTGCCGCCCAGGCGCCCTCCCTTCCAGAACTCCCGGTGCTGTTTAATCAGTTTATCGCCAACTATCAGCACACCTTCCAGTGGGTCACGCAGGAGAAGCGCCAGCAGTTTGCCGACCTGCTGCGCCAGAAAGAGAGCTTCTTTCTCTACGGGGCCGGTTTTTCCTATCTGTTTGCGGAGTACCTGACCAAGAAGCTGCAGGTGCTGGGCAAAACGGCGTTTATCTCCGGGCCGGGAGACAGCCGGAATATTTTCCTCAGCAACGCCTCACGCTATCAGGTGTTTATTGCCGTCTCGCGCAGCGGCGAAACCGAGCAGGTGCTGGATAAAGCGCGGATTGCCAAAAACGTCGGTATGACGATTGTCGCGTTTACCCGCGCCTCAGCCAATACGCTGGCGGGGATGGCGGACGTGCATTTTGCCCTCTATGACGAAGCGGTACACTTCGCCGCCGAAGCCGCGGGGGTGACGTCGTTTGAGTCGAATCTGGTGCTGCTGATGGATTTACTGCTGCTGGAAGCAACGGGGTGATATTCACCCCGCCGTAATCAGATGATGCGGTTGGTTTTGAGATCGCGCAGGAAGCCGCCCCAGCGACGCTCGTAGAAAGGCGTGATGTGCTCGGTAATAAAGTGGCTGATGCCCTTTTCACCGTTCTTCACCTGGCAGATATCAATCGGCTCGTCGCCCGGCAGCGTGTCGGTCGCCACGCTTCCCGCCGCCTGAATGATGTCGTCGATATCGCCGTCCGCCTCAATACCAATCAGCAGCACCGGCTGCTCGTCCGCACGCTCTTTAATGGAGCAGAGAAACGCGCGTCTAACCGGTTTCAGGGTTTTGAACAGCGTCGTCAGGGAATCAATCATCTGCGCGGGCGGCTCGGCCACTTCAGACAGCAGCAGCGTTTCGCCCCCTTCCAGCACTTCCTGGGTGCTGAGCGGGTTGCCCTCTTCGCCTATCAGATGGCTGATTTCACGCGGCGTAAACTCTTTCCCGGTCGGCAGCTTCGCGTTAAGGAACAGCGTCTGGCCCAGCGTCATTTCAAACAGGGTACGCACCGGCATCACCACGAACGCCTGTTCGTCTTCTACCGCTTCCTGCAGAGCTTCCAGCGAGGTAAAGAACGGGATCACCGACGTGCCGTCGTCTTTCTCCCAGTGCAGCAAATCCAGCGCGCTGTCTTCTACAACCTGCTCACCTTCCGCCGCGGTTCCCGGCACCCAGACGGTGGATTCCAGCAGCGTGCGGAAAAATGCCGGACGGTGGGCGGGCTCGGTCGCCGCCTGCTCCAGCAGGGTTTCTAATTCGTTTTTGGTTTCGGACATAACAATTCCAGATGATGCATTTCCCCTCACCCCGGCCCTCTCCCTCAAGGGAGAGGGAGCAAACCATCCCCTCTCCCCTTGGGAGAGGGTTAGGGTGAGGGCAATAAAGATTACTCAGCCGTCAGCAGGTTCGCCACGGTACGCACGCCCAGACCGGTCGCGCCAGCGGACCACTGCTCAACCGCCGCTTTACGGTAGGTTGCGGAGCAGTCGATGTGCAGCCAGCCTTCGTGATAATTCTCAACGAAGTGGGACAGGAAGCCTGCCGCCGTGC
This sequence comes from Enterobacter sp. QK-SA4, assembly GCF_056856775.1. Lineage (NCBI taxonomy): Bacteria > Pseudomonadati > Pseudomonadota > Gammaproteobacteria > Enterobacterales > Enterobacteriaceae > Enterobacter > Enterobacter sp. QK-SA4. The sequence continues at coordinate 1,235,347 of NZ_JBXFXH010000007.1, read as the reverse complement.
TTGCACCTGCAGGGTACGCCGTGCTCGCGGTGTTGTTCAGCTCGGCAAAGTTGGACGGCAGCTGGCTGCGGTGGAACTCGGCCAGCGGCAGACGCCAGAACGGTTCGTTTTCGGCAGCGGCGCTTGCCAGCAGGCGAGCGGCCAGCTTGTCGTCAAAGCTGAACAGCGCGTGGTAGTCGTTGCCCAGAGCGGTTTTTGCCGCGCCGGTCAGGGTCGCCATGTCAATAATCAGCTCTGGCTTCTGGGCAGACGCGTCGATCAGGCCATCGGCCAGCACCAGGCGGCCTTCGGCGTCGGTGTTCATCACTTCGACGTTTTTGCCGTTGCGATAGCGAATGATGTCGCCCAGCTTGAAGGCGTTACCGCTCACCATGTTGTCCGCGCAGCACAGATACAGCTTCACGCGCTTGTTCAGACCGCGGGTAATGGCGAACGCCAGCGCGCCGGTGATAGTTGCCGCGCCGCCCATGTCGGACTTCATGGAGTCCATGAACGCGCTCTGCTTCAGGCTGTAGCCGCCGGTATCGAAGGTGATACCTTTACCCACCAGGCAGGCAAAGACCGGCGCCGCTTTATCGCCGGTTGGGTTGTAATCCAGCGCCAGCAGGACCGGAGGACGCTCAGAACCACGGCCCACGGTGTGGATACCCATGTAATTCTGCTCGCGCAGGTCTTCACCTTTGGTAATGCGGTAGGACATCTTGTCGCCCGCCACGCCGCACAGCAGGTCAACCGCGCGCTGCGCCAGCTGCTCAGGACCAAGCTCTTCCGCCGGGGCGTTGATGGTGTCACGCACCCAGTCGATGATTTGCAGGCGGCTTTCCAGCTCTTTTTGACCGGCAGCGTCAAGGTTTGCCCACTCAATTTTGCGGGTGCCTTTCGGCCCTTTGTAGCCAGCCCAGAATGCCCAGCTGCGGTCGGTGTCCCAGCCTTCGCCTTCCAGGGACACATGCTTAATGCCCAGGCCGTCAATTTTACGCGCGGCGCGCTGGATCAGGCCCAAATCATCGTTGCCCGTCAGGTGCAGGGTAATGCCGTCGTTGTTGATGCTGTAGGTGGCTTTCTCGCCCCAGCGCGCATCGGCTGGCTGCGTAGAGAGCGTAATCTTCATCGCTTCGGTCATTTTATTTATCCTTATTAGCAAACGGGCCGCCTGAAGGCAGCCCATAGAGTCTCTTTCCACTAAATGATTCGCGTTGCAGGAAGGCGGCAAGCGAGTGAATCCCCGGGAGCAGAGATAACTCTGTGACCGGGGTGAACAAGCGCAGCCAACGCATCGGCAACGTGAAGCATGACGTGGAAATTATTCTGCTTCATCTAACCAGACTAACAGAATCGCCTCCAGAATTTTTTCATTGGATGCGTTTGGATCGTCGTCGAAATCCTCTAAATCGCAGATCCACTGGTGCATGTCGGTGAATCGTACGGTCTTCGGATCGAGATCCGGGTTCGCGTCGTAGAGCGCTTCGCCGATTTCGCGGCTGTCTGTCCACTTAAGTCCCATATCAATGCTCGCGTGCGTGGTTGATGGTGTAGCGTGGGAATTCCACGACCAGATCTTCATCGGTCACCGCGGCCTGGCAGCTCAGGCGGCTGTCAGGCTCCAGACCCCATGCTTTATCCAGCATGTCGTCTTCGTCTTCGGTGCTCTCGGCGAGAGAGTCAAAACCTTCACGCACGATGCAGTGGCAGGTGGTGCAGGCACAGGATTTTTCACAGGCGTGTTCCACTTCGATACCTGCACGCAGGGCAACATCGAGAATGGTTTCACCGGTCTTCGCTTCCAGAACAGCGCCATCCGGACAGAGGTCCGCATGAGGCAAAATAACAATCTTTGGCATATTAAACCTCGTCCACGGACTGGCCTTTCAGCGCGACGCGGACAGATTTGTCCATGCGGCGAGCAGCAAAGTCCTGGGTTTGTTTATCAACGTTTTTAATGGCTTCTTCTATTGCGTCAGCGTCATTGCCTTCTGCTACTGCGCTCAAGCGCGCGGCAGCGTCGTCAATCACCTGACGCTCAGCGGCGCTTAACAGCGCGGCATCGGCAGCGAGCGCGCCGTTCAGGCTTTCCAGCACGCGTGCGGCTTCAACTTTTTGTTCAGCCAGCATACGCGCCTTCACATCCTGCTCGGCGTAGCTCATTGAGTCCTGAATCATGGAGGCGATTTCGCCATCGGTCAGGCCGTAGGACGGCTTCACCTGAATGGACGATTCCACGCCGGTGGATTTTTCCATCGCCGTGACGCTTAGCAGACCGTCGGCGTCCACCTGGAAGGTAACGCGAATATGCGCCCCGCCCGCAGGCAGCGCCGGGATGCCGCGCAGCGCAAAGCGAGCCAGAGAGCGGCAGTCCTGCACCAGCTCGCGCTCGCCCTGCATTACGTGGATGGACATCGCGGTCTGACCGTCTTTGAAGGTCGTGAACTCCTGCGCGCGCGCCACCGGAATAGTGGTGTTACGCGGGATCACTTTCTCTACCAGGCCGCCCATGGTTTCTAACCCGAGCGACAGCGGGATGACGTCCAGCAGCAGCATTTCGCTGTCCGGCTTGTTGCCGACCAGAATATCGGCCTGGATAGCGGCGCCCACGGCAACTACTTTGTCCGGATCGATGGAGGTCAGCGGCGTGCGGCCAAAGAATTCGCCCACGCGCTCGCGCACCAGCGGCACGCGGGTCGAACCGCCCACCATGACCACTTCCAGCACCTCGTTCGCCTCAACGCCCGCATCTTTCAGTGCGCGACGGCAGGCCAGCAGGGTGCGTTTCACCAGCGGGGCAATCAGATCGCTGAACTGGTCGCGGGCGATCTCACCCTGCCAGCCCGCAACGTTTACGGTAACCGTCTGCGCATCGCTCAGGGCTATTTTAGCGTCGATGGCCGCATCCAGCAGTTCACGCTGCACGCGCGCATCGCTGCGATCGCTGATGCCCGCCTGCTCGCGAATGTAGTCCGCCAGCAGATGGTCGAAGTCATCGCCGCCCAGTGCGGAATCCCCGCCGGTCGCCAGCACTTCAAATACCCCGCGGCTTAAGCGCAGGATCGAGATATCAAAGGTACCGCCGCCGAGATCGTAAACCGCAATGACCCCTTCCTGACCGGAGTCGAGGCCGTAGGCAATCGCCGCCGCCGTCGGTTCGTTCAGCAGGCGCAGCACGTGCAGGCCCGCCAGACGCGCAGCGTCTTTGGTGCCCTGACGCTGTGCATCGTCAAAATAGGCCGGAACGGTGATGACTACGCCGTCCAGATCGCCGCCGAGCGTCGCCGTAGCGCGCGCGGCCAGCGCTTTGAGGATGTCGGAGGAAACGCGAATCGGGTTCAGCAGACCGGCCGCGGTCGCAATCATCGGCAGGCCGTTTTCACTGGCCTGCAGCTGATACGGCAGATGCGGATAGCGGGTCTGAATATCGGCCAGCGAGCGGCCCATCATGCGCTTTACGGAGCTGATGGTGTTGGCCGGATCGCGCGCGGCGTTGGCGCGGGCGTCATAGCCGACCGCGTGACCCTGCTGCTGGTAGTGGACCACGGAAGGCAGCAGATGGCGGCCCTGCTCGTCGGCCAGCGTTTCCGCCTGGCCGCTGCGCACGGTCGCCACGAGGGAATTGGTGGTGCCCAGATCGATACCCACCGCCAGACGACGCTGGTGCGGTGCGGCACTTAAGCCAGGCTCACTAATTTGTAATAAGGCCATAATTGCTTCCGAAATTAAAAATCGAGCAGCTTTTCTTCGAGTTGTTCAGCACTGCTTCGCAGTTTATCGAGAAAACGGAGTTTGCGCACAGTGTCTGCCGCCGCGTCCCAGGTCTCGTTGTTCAGTTGCTCCACCATCTGCTGATGGCGGGTATCGAACATGCCCTTCACGCGCGTGATGAAGCTTTCCAGACGCGCTTCGTCTTTGGCCTGTTCAATCTCATCCAGCTCTTCGCGAAGCTCCAGCTGTTCCATCAGAAACGCGGTGTCGCGCACGGTATGCTGTTCGCTCGCCAGATCGAAACCGTGGAGCGAGAGCAGATATTCTGCACGCGCCAGCGGATGGCGCAGCGTCTGCCAGGCCTGGTTGATGGTCGCAGAGTGCGATACCGCAGACAGCTGTTCTGCCTGAGTACCACTGGCGAATTTATCCGGGTGATACTGACGCTGAAGATCCTGAAAACGGATCGTCAGCGCCTGGAGATCAATCGGGTATTGAACGGGTAGTCCGAAGAGAGTGAAATAATCCATAACAATCTCAGGGGTAGCCTGTTAGAACAAACCCCACGCGCAGCGGGTAAGCCACGGTGGGGTTTCGGATGACGCGCGGTTAAACGTGGAAGCTTTCGCCGCAACCACACTCGTCTTTGACGTTCGGGTTCGTGAATTTGAACCCTTCGTTCAGGCCTTCTTTAACGAAGTCCAGCTGAGTGCCGTTGAGGAATTGCAGGCTTTTGCCATCGACCACCACCTTCACGCCCTTGTCTTCAAACACGGTATCATCAGACGCCGGTTCATCAACAAACTCCAGTACGTAAGCCATACCAGAACAGCCGGAGGTACGTACGCCCAGTCGCAGGCCAAAGCCTTTACCACGGTTCGCCAGAAAAGAGCTTACTCGCGCGGCAGCGCTGTCGCTAAGGGTAATCGACATACTCAAACCTCAATTATTTTGCTTCACGTTTGCTTTTATAGTCCGCAATGGCGGCTTTGATCGCGTCTTCTGCCAGAATTGAACAGTGAATTTTCACCGGTGGCAGTTCGAGTTCTTCAGCAATATCGGTGTTCTTGATTGCCTGTGCTTCGTCCAGGGACTTGCCCTTCACCCATTCGGTGACCAGGGAGCTGGACGCGATAGCAGAACCGCAGCCGTAGGTCTTGAAGCGCGCGTCTTCAATGATACCTTCATTGTTGACTTTAATCTGCAACTTCATCACGTCGCCACACGCCGGTGCGCCAACCATGCCGCTACCGACAGATTCGTCGCTGTTGTCAAAAGAGCCAACGTTGCGCGGGTTTTCGTAATGATCGATGACTTTTTCGCTGTATGCCATGATTGAATTCTCCTTATGTACCGATTAGTGATGTGACCATTCAATGCTGTTCAGATCCACGCCCTGCTTGAACATTTCCCACAGTGGAGAAAGGTCGCGCAGACGGCCGATGGAGTTGCGAACCAGCTTGATGGTGTAGTCAATCTCTTCTTCGGTAGTGAAACGACCTAAAGAGAAACGGATAGAGCTGTGTGCCAGCTCGTCGGTCATGCCCAGCGCGCGCAGCACGTAGGATGGCTCCAGGCTTGCAGACGTACAGGCGGAACCGGAAGAAACGGCCAGGTCTTTCAGCGCCATGATCAGCGATTCGCCTTCAACATAGTTGAAGCTGACGTTGAGGATGTTCGGTGCGCCCTGCTCGAGATCGCCGTTCAGATACACTTCTTCCATATCTTTCACGCCGTCCCACAGACGGTTACGCAGCGTGCGCAGGCGCGCCATCTCGGTTTCCATCTCTTCTTTTGCAATGCGGTACGCTTCGCCCATGCCCACGATCTGGTGAACAGGCAGAGTGCCGGAACGCATGCCGCGCTCGTGACCGCCGCCGTGCATCTGTGCTTCGATGCGGATACGCGGTTTACGACGAACGTACAGCGCGCCGATCCCTTTCGGGCCATAAATTTTGTGGCCGGAGAAGGACATCAGGTCCACTTTCAGCTGGCTCAGATCGATAGGCAGTTTGCCCACGCTCTGGGTCGCGTCAACGTGATAGATGATACCGCGCGCGCGGCACATTTCGCCGATGGTTGCGATGTCCTGAACGACGCCGATTTCGTTGTTAACGTGCATGATGGAAACCAGAATGGTGTCATCACGCATGGCCGCTTCGAGCTCTTTCAGGTCGATGATCCCGTTGCTCTGTGGCGCCAGGTAAGTCACTTCGTACCCTTCACGCTCCAGCTGGCGGCAGGTATCCAGCACGGCTTTGTGTTCGGTTTTGCTGGTGATGATGTGCTTGCCTTTTTTCTGATAAAAGTTGGCTGCACCTTTGATCGCCAGGTTGTCGGATTCGGTCGCACCGGAGGTGAATACAATCTCACGCGGGTCGGCACCCACCAGGTCGGCAATCTGATTACGGGCGATATCAACCGCCTCTTCAGCATGCCAGCCAAAACGGTGTGAACGGGAAGCTGGGTTACCAAAGTTTCCGTCCAGGGTCAGACACTGCATCATTTTCTCGGCAACACGCGGGTCCACCGGCGTGGTTGCGGAGTAATCGAGATAAATCGGTAATTTCATTGCTCTTTAAACTCCGTACATCGCTTCAATGCAAGGAATCAGGCAACCGGCTGGATGTACGACCGAGTACACGGGGCGAGTCTTCGCCCCGGCCTGATTCTGAAATACTTATCGTTTTATTACGCGCGTAATTTGACGTCGATAGCGTCCTGCGCGCGGGTGCTGCGTTGGGAATCATGGCCGTGCTGACGGCCCGATACGTCCAGAACTTCCTGGTTATTCACCAGCTCACCGAGGGTGATGTTGTTCAGGAAGCCGGTCAGACGGTCGCTCAGATCGCGCCACAGCGCGTGGGTCAGGCACTTATCGCCGCCCTGGCAGCCGCCTTTACCCTGGCAACGGGTCGCGTCAACGGATTCGTCAACTGCGCTAATCACTTCACCAACTGCAATACTGCCCGCGTCTTTACCCAGCAGATAACCACCGCCTGGACCACGAACGCTGGAAACCAGTCCATTTTTACGCAGTCTGGAGAACAGCTGTTCCAGGTAAGAGAGGGAGATCCCTTGTCGTTCAGAAATATCAGCCAACGGAACCGGGCCCGCTTCGGAGTTGAGCGCAACGTCCAGCATCGCGGTCACGGCATAACGCCCTTTAGATGTCAGTCTCATGTCTTACTTAACCTCAAACTCGCCCCTGCCCGGGGTTTTTTATTGTAAAATGGGGGTATTGCATAGCAGGGCCAAGTCTGACATTCCTGACTAAAATGGTCAACTATTTACTTGACTGTTTTAGTCAGGTATTTAACGTTCCGTGCCTTCATAACCCAGGTGCGGTCTGATGCCCTCACCCTAGCCCTTTCCCGCGGGGAGAGGGGGAAATCGACACTACTCTTTATTCTTCTGCTCAATCGACGCCAGAATCCCGCGCAGGATGTTCAGCTCCTGGCTTTCCGGGCGAGCGCGGGTAAACATACGGCGCAGCTTGTTCATCACCTGGCCCGGGTGGCCTTCACGAATAAAGCCGGTTGAGAGCAGCGTCTGCTCCAGGTGACCGTAGAAGCGCTCAAGGTCGTCCACCAGCGGGTAGACCGTCTCTTCTTTAGGCTCTACCTGTTTCTCCTGCGTCGCCAGCCACGCCATACGCACCTCATAGGCGATAACCTGCACCGCCATCGCCAGGTTCAGCGAGCTGTATTCCGGGTTCGCCGCGATGGCGACGTGATAGTGGCACTTCTGCAGCTCGTCGTTGGTCAGGCCAACGCGCTCGCGGCCAAACACCAGCGCAACCGGTGCCTGCTCCGCTTCTGAGACGCTTTTCAGGCCGCATTCGCGCGGATCCAGCATCGGCCACGGCAGCGTGCGTGAACGCGCGCTGGTCCCGACAACGAGGCTGCAGCCGGCCAGCGCTTCGTCAAGGGTATCGACGATCTGGGCGTTGCCGATCACGTCGCTGGCACCGGCCGCCAGGGCGATAGCCTGCGAGTCAGGTTTCACCAGCGGATTAACCAGCCACAGGTTCGTTAAGCCCATGGTTTTCATAGCGCGGGCAACGGAGCCCATGTTGCCGGTGTGCGATGTTTCGACCAGCACGATTCGAATGTTTTGCAGCATAATTTTTAATGTCTGAATTCAGCGTCTGAAGAATATTCCGGCATATTATCATAAACGGGAGACATAATCCGATCCCACTGCTATACTCTGCGCCGATTTTCCTGTTCTTTAACATCCAGTGAGAGAGACCGATGCATCCGATGCTGACCATCGCCGTGCGCGCAGCGCGCAAGGCGGGTAATGTAATTGCCAAACACTACGAAACGCCAGACTCCGTAGAAACCAGCCAGAAAGGCAGCAATGATTTCGTGACTAACGTCGATAAAGCCGCAGAAGCGATTATTATCGAAACGATCCGCAAATCTTACCCGCAGCACACCATCATCACCGAAGAAAGCGGTGAACATGAAGGTACCGATCAGGATGTTCAATGGGTTATCGATCCACTGGATGGCACCACCAACTTTGTTAAACGCCTGCCACACTTCTCTGTGTCTATCGCAGTACGCATTAAAGGCCGTACTGAAGTCGCCGTTGTTTACGATCCAATGCGTAATGAACTGTTCACCGCTACCCGCGGTCAGGGCGCACAGCTGAACGGCTACCGTCTGCGCTGCAGCAACGCACGCGATCTGGACGGCACCATTCTGGCGACCGGTTTTCCGTTCAAGGCGAAACAGCACGCGACCACCTATATGAATATCCTGGGCAAACTGTTTACCGAATGCGCTGACTTCCGCCGCACCGGTTCTGCCGCGCTGGATCTGGCCTACGTGGCGACCGGCCGCGTTGACGGTTACTTCGAGCTGTCTCTGAAGCCGTGGGACTTTGCTGCGGGCGAGCTGATCGCACGTGAAGCAGGCGCCATCGTATGTGATTTCACCGGCGGCCATAACTATATGTCTACCGGCAACGTCGTTGCAGGTAACCCACGCGTTGTTAAAGCCATGCTGGCAAACATGCGTGATGAACTGAGCGATGCGCTGAAGCGTTAATCCAGTTAGTTAAGCCCGGTGGCGCTACGCTTACCGGGCCTACAAAATCCCTCAGTACGCTAGAAAGGCCGCAATCCCCTTCCCACCGGCACCGCGCTCATCCACATCGTCACCGCCGCCACCAGCAGAATCACTCCGCCCGCCAGCGCAAGCGTTGTCCACCCTACCTGCCGCCACAGCACCGGCGTTTTATTGCCGCTCAGTTTGACCGCCAGCTGACGGAAGCTATGAACCAGCAGCGCTAAAGACGAAATGGTGAGAGACGTTCCTGCCGCCATCGCCAGCGCAGAGAGCATTCCCCAGCCAAACACGCCAATCACCTTACTGAACAGCAGCACCATGATGGCCCCCGAACACGGGCGCATGCCCATCGAGAGAACAATCATCAGTCGCGCGCGCCAGTCGTCGCCGTTCTGCAACTGTTCCTGCGTGGGCAAATGCTGATGCCCGCAGCCGCAGTTTTCATCATGAACGTGGTGCGGCGTAAAGGATTTGAACGTTGGCTTTCGCAGCAGCGCGCGCAGCTTTTTCAGCGCCCGCCAGCAGAGGATCAGCCCCAGCACGCCGACCAGCGCGTAACTCCCCTTCTCCAGCCAGAAACTGCTCATGTGCAGCTGGCGCGCGGGAAGCTGCAACAGCGAAAGCACGACAACGACGAGCGCAATCGCCACGCTGCCCTGAAGCAGCGAGGAGGCCAGCGTCAGCCCGATACTCGATTTCAACTTCGACGGATGGGTGGCGAGCCAGGTCGCGATCACGATTTTGCCGTGCCCCGGCCCCAGCGCGTGCAGAACGCCATAGATAAAGCTGAACGCCAGCAGGGATCCGCCCGCTTTGGTCGGGTTCTCCGCCACCGCCTTCAGCAGTCCGCTCATCTGCTGGTTGACCTCACGCTGCCAGACGATGCTTTTCATCATCACCTGCGGCCAGGCCTGCCATAGCCAGAGCGAACCGCAAACGGCTAGCAGGAGAAAGAGCGCCAGCGGCCAGAGGTGCAGCCAGCGGCGCGGTTTACGAACCGGAGAAGAGATCACTGACATTGTAACGTCACCTCCTGCGCGAACTGTTTACCCAACTCCATGTCCTCAGGGGGTGCATCTTCTTTATCAAGCGAGATCGCAAAGTTCAGCGTCTCTTCGCTGGGTTTCGGGGTGTGCACGCCAATTTTGCAGTTTTTTTGCAGAGCGTCCGGCAGCCGTACGTCGCCGTCTTTGTCATAGCGCATGTCGACATAGTAGGTAGGATCAAAGGTAGAAAAGCGGTACGTTTGCCCCGCCAGCGGCTGCGGATGCGCCAGCGGAAGCACAAACGTCAGCACCGCCTGATGCCCGTCACGCGCCATACCGTATTCCGTTGGCCGGTTCAGAAATTTGACCTTCTGCCCGTTGTGCCAGAATTCCGTGAAGTAGTGCTGGCCGAGCACGTTGGCCATCACTTCCGCCGCCAGCTTTTTCCAGATTTCATCGCCGGGCTTAGCGTTTCCCGCATCATAGAGCAGATCGGCCGAGGTGATTTCATCCATCGTCCAGCGCATCTTCAGGCCGCTCAGCTGCGTGCCGTCGGTAACCAGCTCGGTCTGGAGGTCAATAAAACTGTGAGGGTGTGCGCTGGCGGTGAAGCTGATAACCGCCAAAAATAACGCCATCGCACTTTGTTTAACTGTTTGCATCAATTCCTCACGTCAAAAATTCTGTGATGTTCCCCAGCAATCCTGAGTGAAAGGCCTGCCGGCGCGCTTTTCAGCGCTCATCCTTTAGCTATTCTTATCAAACATTCACACTGGATACCCGACAGATGATGACGACGCTTGAAATTCCATCTGTGCTTTCCAGTTCGCAGCGCCGCTGCCAGGTGCTTTTGATGCTTTACCTGCCCGATGCTGCCGTCACCGCACAGAGCATAATTGCTGCCAACGGGGTGGACGACGCGATGGCACGGCAAGATATAGCCGAGACGCGCGATGAAATCCAGCGCTATCACCGGCTGGACATCGTCACGCACCACGACGGCAGCTTCCGGATTGAAGGCACATCCCTGAATCAGCGTTTATGCCTGCTGCACTGGCTGCGCCGGGCGCTGCGGCTTTGCCCGCAGTTTGTCTCGCACCAGTTTACCCCCGCATTAAAAACCGCGCTTAAACAACACGGCATTGCGCGGCCGCTTTACGATGATGCGAACCTGCGGGCGCTGATCGGCTTCTGCTCCCGCAAGCTGCAGCGCCAGTTTGAATGCCGCGACGTCCAGTTTTTACAGCTCTATCTGCAATACTGTCTTATTCAGCATCAGCTCGGGAATACGCCGCAGTTTTCTCACGTTCAGCGCAGCTGGACCCAGTCGAGAGGGGAGTATTTTACGGCCCAGGAGATCGTGCGTCACTGGAGACGTCGCGTGCCGCAGGGTGCGCACGGGGATGAACAGCTGTTTCTGGCCCTGCTGTTTATGATGCTCCGCACGCCCGATCCGGTGCTCGATAAACACCAGCAGGATCAGCGCTTGCGTCGGGCCATCGTGCGCATGGTCGCTCGTTTTCGCTCGCAGACCGGGATGAACTTCAGCGATGAGCAAGGGCTGACCGATCAGCTATATATCCATCTGGCTCAGGCGCTGGACCGCTCGCTGTTTGAGATCGGCATCGACAATAGCCTGCCGGAGGAGATCCATCGCCTTTATCCCCGGCTCTTACGCACCACAAAGGAAGCGCTGTTTGAGCTGGAGGCGGAGTTTGGGCTGCGTTTTTCAGATGAAGAGATGAGTCTTGTCGCGGTGATTTTCGGTGCCTGGCTGATGCAGGAGACCGATCTGCACGAAAAACAGGTGATCCTGCTGACGGGAGACGATAAAGCCACCGAGGACCTGATTGAACAGCAGCTTCGCGAGCTGACGCTGCTGCCGCTCAACATTCGCTATCTGACGCTGCAGGCTTTCCAGAAAGAGGGGGCACCGCGCGAAGCCGCGCTGGTTATCACCCCCTACCCTACCGTCCTGCCGCTGTTCTCGCCGCCGCTGATACATGCCGTTGAGACATTGAACGCGCAGCAGCAAGAACATATTCGCGCCATGCTGGAATCATAGCGAGGCGCGAGCGGCCACTTTAGGACGAACAACGATGGCGGGTAAGGCGACCAGCGCCATCACCCAGAAGACCCCATGCCCCAGATGCTGGTAGAGGAACCCCGCAAAGACCGTCATGATCGCGATACTGCCCCCCATCGCGACCGCCGAATAGACGGCCTGCAGGCGAATAACGTCTCCGCCCTCGCGCGCTGCGATATAGCGCATGGCCGCCAGATGGCACACTGTAAAGGTGCCGCAGTGAAGGACTTGCGCCACTATCAGCCATGGCAGATCGGTCGTCCAGCCCATAATCCCCCAGCGCGCCACGCCGCACACGGCGGAAAGCAGCAGCAGGTCTCGCGCGCCAAAGCGGCGGAACAGCTTCTTGCTCAGGGCGAAGATAATGACTTCGGCCACTACCCCCAGCGACCACAGATAGCCCACTGCGGAAGCAGAGTATCCCGCCCCCTGCCAGTAGATGGCGCTGAAGCCATAGTATGCCGCATGCGCCCCCTGAAGCAGACAGACACATGCCAGAAAACGCCAGCTCTGGGCCACCAGACTCCGCCAGGCGGGCCAGCCTGCGCTCTCCTGATGGCGGCTTTCCCCTTGCGGCATCACCGAAGGACGCAGCAGCATGCCCAGCAGCATTGAGGCAATACCGATACTCAGCAGGGCGAGAATGGCGCGGTAATCGTAAAGGCTGACCAGTTTGCCCACCAGCGCGGAACCTATCACAAAGGCAATAGAGCCCCACAGGCGCACGCGGCCATAGTCCATGGTGATCTGCTTTTGCCAGGTGTTCGCCAGGGCATCCGTTAGCGGCACCAGCGGTGAGAAGAACAGGTTAAAGCCGACCATCACCACCATCAGCCAGGCAAACTGGTGGCTGACCCAGAAGCAGGCAACAAAGACCAGCGTCAGCAGAGCAAGAATACGCACGGCCTTGATCAGCAAGGAGGGATCGCTGACGCGCGGGGCAATCAGCAGGCTGCCGAGGAAACGCGCCACCAGCCCGGCCCCCAGCAGGACACCGATGGTCTCAGGAGTCAGGCCGATACCCTTGAGCCAGACGCTCCAGAAAGGAAGAAAAATACCGTAGCTAAAAAAATAGGTGAAATAACTGAGCGCCAGCCAGCGCGTGGAATGCAAGACCATGAATCCCTCCCGAAATCGAGGCCATAGTCTGGCGTTAAATCAAAGCCTGCGCAAGCAACTATTAACAAGTGAATAACACGCACATTTTACAGGGCCATGGCGGCCCTGCGAAACGTCTAGCGCACAAAGACCTGATTAATGCGTTTGGAAACCAGGAAGTAGGGGATCCAGATCGATGCGCCAACAATGGAGGAAAGCGCATTGCGAATATCAGCCGTATCCAGCCTTGCGTCGAAGAGCCAGGCAGGTATGCCCACAAAATAAAGCATAAAGACAACGCCCATTAAATAGTAGGGAATGATGATCTTACGGATACCCGACTTTCTTTTAAAGAAATACCAGCCTGCGGCCGCGGTCAGTGCCACATCAATTATCATTACCGCGATACCCACGGCCCCAAACAGGTTAATTCCCCCTGACTGGAAAAAGTGGAACATCGCCGCAAAGTAATTCCATGCTCCAATAGGCGTCATGATGAGGTTAATCACCAGGCCCGCCGCCGGGAGATAAAGCAGCCCGTTAATTTTCTTTTCGTCTGCACGCTCACACTGATTACAAAGCCCGGATTCTTTATTTGCCTCTTCTTGCTGACATGATATGCACTGCATAAATTTCCCTTGCCAAAGAAAAGAGACAATTTTACACGAAGTCTGAATTTAACATCACGCGAACGCCTGATTTATGAAGAAAAGCTGAATGGAAGACTATGGATTTGTGTATTAATTTTAAATTGGGTCCCCTGAAAAATGAGCCAGCTATGAACACTCTACGTTATTTAGATTTCGGTCAGTCACGTCACCTGCTGCTGCTGATTGGCCGCATCGCGCTTGTCGTGCTGTTTATTATCTTTGGTTATCCAAAACTGACGGGGTTTAGCGGCACCGTACAATATATGACCTCGCTGGGTGCGCCGATGCCCATGCTGGCGGCCATTATTGCGGTGGTAATGGAAGTGCCTGCCGCTATCCTGATCGTCCTGGGCTTTTTCACCCGTCCTCTCGCGGTACTGTTTGTATTCTATACCCTCGGAACCGCGGTGATTGGGCACCACTACTGGGATATGACAGGTGATGCGGTCGTGCCGAATATGATTAACTTCTATAAGAACGTCAGTATTGCTGGCGCCTTTATTTTGCTGGCGATTGTCGGACCTGGAGCCATTTCCCTCGACCGGCGTTAAGCCATAAAAAAAGGCCGCAAGCGCGGCCTTTTTTATTTCTGCCAGGCAGAGGAATTATGCGTAAACCGGGAAGCGTGCGCAGATATCCAGAACTTTACCTTTGACGCGCTCGATAACCGCTTCGTCATTGATGTTGTCCAGAACGTCACACATCCAGCCAGCCAACTCTTTAACTTCCGCTTCTTTAAAGCCGCGGCGAGTTACGGCCGGAGAACCGATACGGATACCGGAGGTCACGAACGGGCTCTTCGGATCGTTTGGCACGCTGTTTTTGTTCACGGTGATGTTGGCGCGGCCCAGGGCTGCGTCAGCTTCTTTACCGGTCAGGTTCTTATCAACCAGATCCAGCAGGAACAGGTGGTTTTCAGTACCGCCGGATACCACTTTGTAGCCACGGTTCAGGAACACTTCCACCATCGCTTTGGCATTCTTAGCAACCTGCTGCTGATAAACCTTGAACTCAGGCTCCATCGCTTCTTTCAGCGCGACCGCTTTTGCCGCGATAACGTGCATCAGCGGGCCACCCTGCGCGCTTGGGAATACAGCGGAGTTCAGTTTTTTGTACAGCTCTTCGTCACCGCCTTTCGCCAGGATCAGGCCACCGCGTGGACCCGCCAGGGTTTTGTGGGTGGTGGTGGTCACAACGTGAGCGTGTGGAACCGGGTTCGGGTAAACGCCAGCGGCAATCAGGCCCGCAACGTGCGCCATGTCGACGAACAGGTAAGCACCGATGCTGTCCGCGATTTCACGCATTTTTGCCCAGTCAACGATACCGGAGTAAGCAGAGAAGCCACCGATGATCATCTTCGGTTTGTGCTCTTTAGCCTGCTTCGCCATGTCTTCGTAGTCAATTTTACCGGACTCATCAATACCGTAAGGGATGATGTTGTACAGTTTGCCGGAGAAGTTAACCGGGGAGCCGTGAGTCAGGTGGCCGCCCTGCGCCAGGTTCATACCCAGAACGGTATCGCCCGGCTGCAGCAGCGCGGTGTAGACCGCGAAGTTAGCCTGAGAGCCAGAGTGCGGCTGCACGTTCGCGTAGTCAGCGCCAAAGAGTTCTTTCGCACGGTCGATAGCCAGCTGCTCAACGATATCAACGTACTCGCAACCACCGTAGTAGCGCTTGCCCGGGTAACCTTCAGCATATTTGTTAGTCAGCTGAGAACCCTGCGCCTGCATGACGCGCGGGCTGGTGTAGTTTTCGGAGGCGATCAGTTCGATGTGCTCTTCCTGACGTACTTTTTCCTGCTCCATAGCCTGCCACAGTTCGGCATCATAATCGGCAATGTTCATTTCACGCTTTAACATCCGCATCTCCTGACTCAGCTAACAAGTAAATTTTGGCCTGAAAAGGCAGTCCTGTTGGACGACGGGCAACAGTATAACTGATTAGTTCTGTGATAACAGGTCTTGACAAACGATTTTACGCAAACGTTTTCCTACCCGCCACGCAAGGGTTTGAGGAATAAAGCTCTCGCTCTTTCCAGCGGATTTCTTTTCAGGTTTGTGATGCATATTTTTCATCTTGCAAAGAACCATTTACAACGCAGGGGTATTTTTTATAAGATGCATTTAAAATACATCATTAAAGTCACATCAGAAGGATGCGCTCATGCTCGACGCTCAAACCATCGCTACCGTTAAAGCCACCATTCCCCTGCTGGTGGAAACCGGCCCTAAACTCACCGCCCATTTCTACGATCGCATGTTCACGCACAACCCGGAGCTCAAGGAAATTTTCAACATGAGCAACCAGCGTAACGGCGATCAGCGCGAAGCGCTTTTCAACGCCATCGCGGCCTACGCCAGCAATATTGAAAACCTGGCGGCACTGCTGCCCGCGGTGGAAAAAATCGCGCAGAAGCACACCAGCTTCCAGATCCAGCCCGAGCAGTACAACATTGTGGGTGGCCACCTGCTGGCAACGCTGGACGAGATGTTCAGCCCGGGCCAGGAGGTGCTGGACGCGTGGGGGAAAGCCTACGGCGTGCTGGCAAACGTGTTTATCAACCGCGAAGCGCAGATCTACAGCGAAAATGCCAGCAAGAACGGCGGCTGGGAAGGCACGCGCGCCTTCCGCATCGTTGAGAAAACGCCGCGCAGCGCGCTGATTACCAGCTTTGAATTTGAGCCAGTGGACGGACAGCCGGTTGCCGATTACCAGCCGGGCCAGTATCTGGGCGTGTGGCTGAAGCCTGAAGGTTTCCCGCATCAGGAGATCCGCCAGTATTCTCTTACCCGCAAGCCAAACGGCAAAGGCTACCGCATTGCGGTGAAGCGTGAGGACGGCGGTCAGGTATCCAACTGGCTTCACAACGAAGCTAACGTGGGCGACGTGGTTCATCTGGCCGCGCCGGCGGGCGATTTCTTCATGGCCGTTGAAGCGAATACCCCGGTTACGCTGATCTCTGCGGGCGTCGGCCAAACGCCAATGCTGGCGATGCTTGATACGCTGGCGAAAGCCAACCACGGTGCGCAGGTCAACTGGTTCCACGCTGCGGAAAACGGTGACGTACACGCCTTTGCTGATGAAGTGAAAACGCTCGGGGCGTCCCTGCCGCGCTTCACCGCGCACACCTGGTATCGCCTGCCGACGGATGCAGACCGCGCGGCCGCACGATTTGACAGCGAAGGTATGATGAATTTAAGCCTGATGGAAGGGGCGTTTAGCGCGCCGGACATGCAGTTCTACGTCTGCGGGCCGGTGGCGTTTATGCAGTATGCCGCGAAGCAGCTGGTGGAGCTGGGTGTGAACAAAGACAACATTCATTATGAATGTTTCGGGCCCCATAAGGTGCTGTAATGAAAAAGCCCCTCGTTCGAGGGGCTTTTTTTCGCCGGGTGGTTGCACCTTACCCGGCCTACAAAACCGTTGGCATTGTTAAATCGCGGCGTCGTCTTCTTCGCCGGTACGAATACGGATCACGCGCGCCACGTCAAAGACGAAGATTTTACCGTCGCCGATTTTGCCCGTCTGCGCCGTGCGGATAATGGTATCCACGCAGGTATCGACGATATCGTCGCTGACCACGATTTCAATTTTTACTTTCGGCAGAAAGTCGACCATGTACTCTGCGCCACGGTAAAGCTCGGTGTGGCCCTTCTGACGACCAAAACCTTTCACTTCCGTCACGGTCATCCCGGTGATGCCGACTTCCGCCAGCGCTTCACGCACGTCATCCAGTTTGAAAGGTTTAATAATCGCATCAATCTTTTTCATGGTGGGTCCTTAAACTCTTGCCTGTAAGCTGCCTCGTAATCGATTGCTCACAGTACCATACGGCATTACTCTTTAAAATCGTTTGCTTCCAGCTCGTGGCGCGACAGCAGCTTGTAGAACTCGGTGCGGTTGCGTCCGGCCATGCGCGCCGCGTGGGTCACGTTGCCTTTGGTGATCTGCAATAGCTTACGCAGATAGTTCAGCTCAAACTGATTCCGCGCTTCCGCAAACGTCGGCAGGGCCGTGTTTTCCCCTTCCAGCGCCTGCTCCACCAGCGCATCGCTGATCACCGGTGAGGAGGTCAGCGCCACGCACTGCTCAATCACGTTCACCAGCTGGCGCACGTTACCCGGCCAGCCTGCGGCCATCAGCCGCTTCATCGCGTCGGTGGAAAACGCGCGCACGAATGGTTTATGGCGATCGGCCGCCTGGCGCAAAAGATGGTTCGCCAGCAGCGGAATGTCTTCCGCACGCTCCGCCAGCGCCGGGATCTTCAGATTCACCACGTTCAGACGGTAGTAGAGATCTTCGCGAAACTCGTTGCGGGCCATCACTTTTGGCAAGTCGCGGTGGGTAGCGGAAATAATGCGTACGTTAATATCAATGTCGCGATTGCTGCCCAGCGGGCGAACTTTTCGCTCCTGCAATATGCGCAGCAGTTTGACCTGCAGCGGCGCGGGCATGTCGCCAATCTCGTCCAGGAACAGCGTGCCCCCTTCCGCGGCCTGGAACAGCCCTTCCCGGCTGCTCACCGCGCCGGTGAATGCGCCGCGGGCGTGACCAAACAGTTCAGATTCGAGCAGCTGTTCTGGAAGCGCGCCGCAGTTAATGGCGATAAAGGCGTTTTTACTGCGCGGGCTGGCGTTATGGATCGCCTGCGCCAGGATCTCTTTCCCGGTTCCGCTCTGGCCGTTGATGAGCACGCTGACGTCGGACTGCGCCACCATCCGGGCCTGTTCAAGCAGACGCAGCATAATGGGGCTGCGGGTGACGATGGACTCCCGCCACGCTTCATCCCCCGCCGGGGCGGCGTGTTCCAGCGCGCTGTCGATAGCCTTATAAAGCGCGTCTTTGTCCACCGGCTTGGTCAGGAAGCTGAAGACCCCCTGCTGCGTCGCGGCAACCGCATCCGGGATCGACCCGTGCGCCGTCAGGATAATCACGGGCATACCCGGCTGCTGCTTCTGGATCTCCGCGAACAGCTGCAGACCATCCATTTCGTCCATCCGCAGGTCGCTTATTACCAGATCGATTTTCTCGCGGCTGAGGATCTTCAGTCCTTCCAGCCCGCTTTCAGCGGTCACGACGCTGTAGCCTTCACTCACCAGACGCATCCCCAGCAGCTTTAACAGTCCGGGATCGTCATCTACTAGTAAAAGATGGGCAGGTTTACGGCTCGTCATGCTTCACATCCTCTTGTTTCGGCGTATCGCTGTCCGGTGCAGCGGATGAACTCCCCGGCTGATATTTACGCGACGAGAGCTGCCTTTCGATATCCGTCAGGTTTTCCAGCTTGCGCGTCGTGGTATCCAGCTGCGTACGTAAATGTTGCTGCTGTTGACGCAGCGTATCAAGCTCGCTGTCGGTTGACTGCTGCAGCTTGCTGTAGCGGGAGCGCTCTTCAGACAGCTGAAGCTGTAATGTCTGCCCATCGCGCCAGAGCTGGTATACCGGGCGTACCTGCACAGGAAGATTGACTACAAACGTGTCCAGCCGGGTGACATTGACGCGGCGTTCAACGGGGGTGATTTTCGCATCTGCGAGTAAAATCCCGCGCTTGAAAGCGTCCTGCCAGGTGTCGTCATCCAGCATCGCCGCCTTCGAGCGGGCGTCTACCGGCGCAAGACGCTGGGCGCAATCTATCCCACGCAGCCAGAACAGCGGGTTGCTTTCAACGTCATGTCCTGACAGGTTCCAGATATCGTCGCAGCGGGTTGAGAGGAAATCTGCCAGCTGGTTATCGGGCCATTTATCTTCTTGTTTATCGCTAATTGCACTTTGTGGCGCATGGGAAACACACCCTGCCAGAAATAAACAGGGCAGGCTCAGGCGAAGCGTGTTGCAGGAAAACACCGCGCGTACGGCGCGGAAAAAGACGTGTGACATACTCACCAGACATAGATTCATTTTATTGATTTTTCCGGCTCACGGGCAGTTCGATACGGAAGCAAACGTCTGAACGTTCGTCCGCTGCAATGTTTAGCTCACCCTGCATGCGTCTTATGCAGTCCCGGGCGATGCTCAAGCCCAGCCCGCTTCCTTTAACCGCGCCTTTCCGCTGATGACTCCCCTGGAAAAAGGGTTCGAAGATCATGGTTTTTTCGTCATCGGGGATCGGGGTGCCGGTGTTTGCGACGTCAATAAACACCCGTGAACCATTCGTATTACTTCGGATATAAATGTTACCGGATTCAGTACCATAGTGCACCGCATTGGAGTAAAGATTATCCAGAACGCTCATCAGCAGCATGGGTTCAGCCAGGCACGCAGGCGCATTCAGCTCAACGCCGGTATGCATCATTTTAGCTCTTGCTGGCAAGCTGTGGGCGGAGATCACCATATCCACCAGCGGCTCAATTTCAACGTTTTCCAGTACGACCGCCCCGTCAGCCAGCTTGCGGTTGTAATCCAGCAGTTGCTCAATCAGCTTTTGCAGATTGCGGCTGCTGTTATCCAGGATCTCGACAATTTCTTTCTGTTCTGGCGTAAGGGGCCCGGCCACTTCGTCCGCCAGCAGCTCCGTCCCTTCACGCATGCTGGCCAGCGGCGTTTTAAGCTCATGGGAGATATGGCGCAGGAACTGATGGCGCTGTGATTCGAGCCACGCCAGGCGCTCGGACAGCCAGATAATGCGCTGGCCTACGGATCGCAGCTCGCGGGGACCTTTAAAGGCTACCGTATCCCCGAGCGATTTCCCCTCCCCCAGACGGTTGATCATACGCTGAATGCCCTTCACCGGGCCGATGATCATGCGGGTAAAGAGCAGAACCAGCCCCAGGCTCACCAGGAACAGCACCAGCGCCTGCCAGCCGAAGAACTGGCCACGCTCGGCAATCTCCTGCTGGAGCTGCTGGCCGCGAGAGAAAATCACCGCGCGCGTTGACTGCACCATCTCGGTGTTGGCGCTGGCAAATGCTTCGAGGCGCGCGGCGGCGGCGGCATCCGGGCCGCTGTTGCTGCACTGCAGCTGCGCGAGATCGTTCAAATCCTGACGTAACGCCTGATACAGCTTGTCATCAGGCAAGACCCCCGCGTGAGCGTCCAGCATTTCGCTGTAGCGTTTACGCTGACTCTGATAAACCTTTTCCAGCGTCCGATCGTCAAGCACGCAATACTGACGATAGCTACGCTCCATCTCCAGCGCGGCGTTGGTCATTGCTTCACTGCGTCTGGCGTCGATGAGCGTCGTGCGGTTGGTCAAAGCCGCCTGCGCGCTCAGCGCGTTCAGGCTTTGCCACGCCTGCCAGGCAAGGATCAGCAGCGGCAGCAGGATCAGCAGGAAGGCCATCATGACGAGCTGCCGCAGGGAGCGGGGGAAAACGGGCCAGCGTTTCAACGCATTACTCTCTTAATGGGGATTTACGCAGAGCGTAACTGAGTCTGCCCTTCAGATACAACAAAGCCGGGTAAAAACCCGGCTTTGTCATGGAATGAGGCGGTGCCTAACTCGACGTTTCGCCCTGGCCTGATAAAGCATCGCTATGATCAGTAGTTGGACGGCAGGCACCTTTTTGTGCGTCATTCGAAGTTTATGTAGCGCGTCCCGAAGGGGCTGACATAAGAAGGTGAATGAGCCACTGGTTAATATTATGCAACACCCGTGCCAAAATGCAAAACAAAATATTAACAGTTTGAAATATATGAGTTTTACTCGTTTAGCCTGTTAATTATCGGTTGAATGATTTCCAGGCTAAGTGTCGCTGTTAAGCAACACCTTAACGGGAACCTTTACTGCCACATATAAATCAATGAGTTAAATGTCGCCTTTTGGAGACAGTTGGATTACGGGTCTGTCGCGTAATTGCGACACAAATAAAAAAGCCCGGTGGAGCTTTCGCTTACCGGGCCTGGAAGGGTGTGGGGCTAAAACTTAACCCAACTGCTTACGCGCGTTGCGGAAGATACGCATCCACGGGCTGTCCTCGCCCCAGTTGTCCGGGTGCCAGGAGTTGCTCACGGTACGGAATACGCGTTCCGGGTGCGGCATCATGATGGTCGCGCGACCGCTTTCGCTGGTCACCGCCGTAATACCGTTGGCGGAGCCGTTCGGGTTAGCCGGGTAAGTTTCAGTCACCTTGCCGAAGTTATCGACAAAGCGCAGCGCCACCAGGCCTTTGCTCTCCAGCTGAGCCAGATGCGCAGCATCACGTACTTCTACCTGACCTTCACCGTGGGAAACGGCGATTGGCATCTGAGAACCGACCATTCCCTGCAGCAGCAGAGACGGGCTTTGGGTCACTTCCACCAGGCTGAAGCGCGCCTCGAAGCGGTCAGACTGGTTGCGCACAAAGCGCGGCCAGGCTTCGCTGCCCGGGATCAGCTCGCGCAGGTTAGACATCATCTGGCAGCCGTTACACACGCCCAGCGCCAGGGTCTGCGGACGGTGGAAGAAGGTTTCGAACTCGTCGCGCACGCGGCTGTTGAACAGGATGGACTTCGCCCAGCCTTCGCCCGCGCCCAGCACGTCGCCGTAGGAGAAGCCGCCGCACGCCACCAGCGCCTGGAAATCTTCCAGACCGGTACGTCCGGCCAGCAGGTCGCTCATGTGGACGTCGATAGCGTCAAAGCCCGCGCGGTGGAAGGCAGCCGCCATCTCAACGTGGGAGTTGACGCCCTGCTCGCGCAGCACGGCCACTTTTGGACGCGCGCCGGTCGCAATGTACGGCGCAGCGATATCTTCGTTAATGTCGAAGGAGAGCTTCACGTTCAGGCCTGGATCCTGGTCATTCGCTTTCGCGTTATGCTCCTGATCGGCACATTCCGGGTTATCACGCAGGCGCTGCATCTGCCAGGTGGTTTCCGCCCACCACATGCGCAGCGTGGTGCGGCTTTCGCTGAATACCGCGTGACCGTCTGCTTCAATCACGAAGCGGTCGCCCTGAACGGCTTTACCCAGATAGTGCACGCAGTCTGCCAGACCGTGCTTCGCCAGAATCGCTTCAACCGCGTCGCGATCCGCCGCGCGCACCTGAATCACGGCGCCCAGCTCTTCGTTGAACAGCGCCGCCAGACGGTCTTCGCCCAGCGTCGCAATGTTCGCTTCCACGCCACAGTGGCCGGTGAAGGCCATCTCTGCCAGGGTCACCAGCAGGCCGCCGTCGGAACGGTCGTGGTAGGCCAGCAGCTTACGCTGCGCCACCAGCGCCTGAATCGCGTCGTAGAAGCCTTTCAGCTGGGCCACGTCACGCACGTCGGCTGGCTTATCGCCGAGCTGACGGTAAACCTGCGCCAGCGCGGTAGCACCCAGCGCGTTGTGGCCTTTACCCAGGTCAATCAGCAGCAGGGCGTTGTCTTCGGTCGCAAGCTGCGGCGTAACGGTGTGACGCACGTCTTCCACGCGGGCAAACGCGGTGATCACCAGCGACAGCGGAGAGGTCATCTCGCGCTGCTCGCTGCCTTCCTGCCAGCGGGTTTTCATCGACATGGAGTCTTTGCCCACCGGAATGGTCAGGCCGAGGGCAGGACACAGCTCCTCGCCCACCGCTTTCACGGCTTCATACAGGCCAGCATCTTCGCCAGGGTGGCCGGCAGCGGCCATCCAGTTGGCGGAGAGCTTGATACGTTTAATATCGCCAATCTGCGTCGCGGCGATGTTGGTCAGCGCTTCACCGACCGCCAGACGGGCAGAAGCAGCGAAGTCCAGCAGCGCCACCGGGGTACGTTCGCCGAGAGCCATCGCTTCGCCGTAGTAGCTGTCGAGGCTCGCGGTGGTCACGGCGCAGTTAGCGACAGGGATCTGCCACGGGCCGACCATCTGATCGCGCGATACCATACCGGTCACGGTGCGGTCGCCGATGGTCACCAGGAAGGTTTTCTCTGCCACAGCAGGCAGATGCAGCACGCGGTTGACCGCTTCTGCCACGGTGATGCCCTGGCGATCCAGCGCTTTGCCCGCCGCTTTACGGGTGGTTACGTCGCGGGTCATCTTCGGCGTTTTACCGAGCAGAACGTCGAGCGGCAGATCGATTGGCTGGTTGTCAAAGTGGGTGTCGCTTAAGGAAAGGTGCTGCTCTTCGGTCGCTTCACCGATGACGGCATACGGCGCGCGCTCGCGGCGGCACAGCTCGTCAAACAGCGGCAGCTGGTCGGCAGCAACCGCCAGCACGTAACGCTCCTGGGATTCGTTACACCAGATTTCCAGCGGGCTCATGCCCGGCTCATCGCTCAGGATATCGCGCAGGTTGAAACGCCCGCCGCGGCCGCCGTCGCTTACCAGCTCCGGCATGGCGTTGGACAAACCGCCCGCGCCCACGTCGTGAATGAAGAGGATCGGGTTAGCGTCGCCCAGCTGCCAGCAGCGGTCGATCACTTCCTGGCAGCGGCGCTCCATCTCAGGGTTGTCGCGCTGCACGGAGGCGAAGTCGAGATCCGCATCAGACTGGCCGGAGGCCATAGAAGAGGCCGCCCCGCCGCCCAGACCGATGTTCATCGCCGGGCCGCCCAGTACGATCAGCTTCGCGCCGACGACGATCTCGCCTTTCTGCACGTGATCGGCACGGATGTTGCCGATCCCGCCCGCCAGCATGATCGGCTTGTGGTAGCCGCGCAGCTCTTCGCCGTTGTGGCTGTCCACTTTCTCTTCATAGGTACGGAAGTAACCGTTCAGCGCCGGACGACCAAATTCGTTGTTAAACGCCGCGCCGCCCAGCGGGCCTTCGGTCATGATATCCAGAGCGGTCACGATACGCTCTGGCTTGCCGAAATCTTCTTCCCACGGCTGTTCAAAGCCCGGGATACGCAGGTTAGAGACGGAGAAACCGACCAGACCCGCTTTGGGTTTAGCGCCACGACCGGTCGCACCTTCATCACGGATTTCACCGCCGGAGCCGGTCGCCGCGCCCGGCCACGGGGAGATCGCCGTCGGGTGGTTGTGGGTTTCCACTTTCATCAGGATATGCGCGGGCTCCTGATGGAAGTCATAGCGCCCTGCTTCGCGATCGGCGAAGAAGCGGCCCACCTCGGAACCTTCCATTACCGCGGCGTTGTCCTTATAGGCA
The DNA here is from genome assembly GCF_056856775.1 of Enterobacter sp. QK-SA4. NCBI lineage: Bacteria > Pseudomonadati > Pseudomonadota > Gammaproteobacteria > Enterobacterales > Enterobacteriaceae > Enterobacter > Enterobacter sp. QK-SA4. The sequence continues at coordinate 1,210,765 of NZ_JBXFXH010000007.1, read as the reverse complement.
GACAGCACGTGGTCAGGGGTTTGCTCCATGGTGTTTTTGATCATTTTGAACAGCGACTTCGGCTGCTGTTCGCCGTCAATAATCCAGTCGGCGTTGAAAATCTTGTGGCGGCAGTGCTCAGAGTTAGCCTGCGCGAACATGTAGAGTTCGATGTCGTTCGGGTTACGGTTGAGCTTAACAAACGCATCCTGCAGGTAATCAATTTCGTCTTCAGCCAGCGCCAGGCCGAGACGCAGGTTGGCGTCAATCAGCGCCTGACGGCCCTGCCCCAGCAGGTCTACGCTCTGTACCGGCGCAGGCTGATGGTGAGAGAAAAGCTTCTGCGCGTCATCGAGAGAGGCAAATACGCTCTCCATCATGCGATCGTGCAGTTCAGCCGCAACCGCCTGCCACTGCGCGTCGCTCAGGGTAGAGGCTTCCACGTAGTACGCCACGCCGCGTTCCAGACGGTTAATCTGGCTCAGGCCACAGTTATGGGCGATGTCGGTGGCTTTGGAAGACCAGGGGGAGATGGTGCCCGGACGAGGCGTCGCAAGGATCAGTTTGCCGGTTGGCGTATGGCTGCTCAGGCTTGGACCATACTTGAGCAGGCGTTCCAGCTGTACGCGCTCCTCTGCATTCAGGGGGGCATTCAGGTCAGCAAAATGGACATACTCAGCGTAAATATTGCTTACCGGAAGGTCGGCCGCCTGAAAACGTGCCAGCAGTTTAGTGATACGGAAGGCAGACAGTGCAGGCGAACCACGCAGAATTTCCATCATAAGTCTCTCGTCTTCGAAGCGCCGGGGCGCTTACAGTGTGCGCAAGGGGGGAAAACGGGCGTCATTATAGAGAATCCTGAGCGCCGACGAAACCGTTTGCGTCGAAATAAAATTTGCACAGAGATTTAACAATAGATGTGACCTGTCTCTCTAATTGGTTGCCAAGTGGCGCAAGTTTACGCAAAATGCCGCTCATTCAATGGCAAACCTTATGATTAACATGGCTACAGCAAACTGAGGCAACCGGCGTCGCAGAGAATTAACTAATTGAAAAAATTAAAGATTAATTATCTGCTCATCGGCATTGTAACGTTGCTGCTGGCAGTGGCCCTCTGGCCTTCCATCCCCTGGTTCGGCAAAGCCGAAAACCGTATCGCCGCCATTCAGGAGCGGGGGGAATTGCGCGTCAGTACCCTCAACTCCCCGCTGATTTACAGCGACGTCAACGGCAAAATCATTGGTCTGGATTATGAACTTGCACAACAGTTCGCCGACTATCTTGGCGTGAAGCTTAAAATCACCGTCCGCCAGAATATCAACGAGCTGTTTGACGACCTCGATAACGACGATGCCGATATGCTCGCCGCCGGGCTGGTGTATAACAGCGAGCGCAGCAAGAACTACCAGCCAGGCCCGACCTACTACTCCGTTTCTCAGCAGCTTGTTTACCGCGTCGGGAGCCTGCGCCCGCGCTCGCTGGCTTCAATTAACGATCGGCAGCTGACGATTGCGCCCGGCCACGTGGTGATTGACGATCTGCGGGAGCTCAAGGAGAAGAAATATCCCGACCTGAGCTGGACGGTGGATCCGAAACTCGGCACGACGGAGCTGCTGGAGCAGGTAAAAGATCAGAAGGTGCCCTACACCATCGCCGATTCGGTCGCGATCAGCCTGTTCCAGCGGGTGCATCCTGAAATCGCCGTGGCGCTGGACGTCACCGACGAGCAGCCCGTGACCTGGTTTAGCCAGCTTGATGACGATCAGACCTTCTCTGCCGCGATGCTTGATTTCTTCAACACCATCAATGAAGACGGTACCCTGGCGCGTCTCGAGGAGAAGTACCTCGGGCACGGCGATGACTTTGACTACGTTGATACCCGCAGCTTCCTGCGCGCGGTAGACAGCGTCCTGCCGGACCTGCAGCCGCTGTTCGAAAAATACGCCCAGGAGATTGACTGGAAGCTGCTGGCGGCTATTTCGTATCAGGAATCCCACTGGGACACCCAGGCCACGTCGCCCACGGGCGTACGCGGTTTGATGATGTTAACCAAAAATACCGCGCTGAGCCTTGGCGTCAATGACCGTACCGATGCCGAACAGAGCATCAGCGGCGGCGCGCGCTACCTGCAGGATATGATGGCCAAAGTACCGGAAACGGTGCCGGAAGAAGAGCGGATCTGGTTTGCGCTGGCGGCCTACAATATGGGCTACGCGCATATGCTTGATGCGCGAGCGTTGACGGCCAAAACGAAAGGTAACCCGGACAGCTGGTCAGACGTTAAGCAGCGCCTGCCGCTGCTGAGCCAGAAGCCATGGTATAACAAGCTGACATACGGCTACGCGCGCGGGCATGAAGCCTACGCCTACGTGGAAAATATCCGTAAATATCAGATTAGCCTGGTCGGGTATCTGCTTGAGAAAGAGAAAGAGGCGACGGAGGCCAAACAGCTGGCTCAAAGTTACCCGGTCGTGGCGCCGGACGAGCTCAATCGTCCTACAGCTTCAATTCTGCCTTTTGCTGCTTTTTCTGCTGACGGCGCATTCGAAAGAAATCGCTTAATAGCCCCGAACACTCTGGTGCAAGCACCCCACCGATAGTCTTCACCTGGTGGTTCATGCCCGGGTGACCCAGCACGTCCATCAGCGAACCGGCCGCACCGGTTTTTTCATCCCGCGCCCCGAAAACCAACGTCCCGATCCGGCTGTGCACCATCGCGCCGGAGCACATCACGCACGGCTCCAGCGTCACATACAGCGTGGTATCAAGCAGGCGATAGTTTTGCAGCACCAGACCGCCCTGGCGAAGCGCCATGATTTCGGCATGCGCAGTAGGATCGTGGCGACCAATAGGCCGGTTCCACCCTTCGCCAATCACCTGATTGTTATGAACCAGCACCGCGCCCACGGGCACTTCGCCCTCGTCCCAGGCGCGTTGAGCCAGCGTCAGCGCGTGGCGCATCCAGTATTCATGATTGTGTACAGGGTTGGACAAAGGCTGATACTCCAGTCGAAAAGCGGGCGGCATTATACACGCCAGTTTTAGAGAAGACTATTCGAGTTGCTGAAGTTCGCCTGATGGCGTGACGCGCCAGCGGTGCTGGCAAAAATAGAGCAGCGGATTGTCCTGCTTGCTGTCGCTATAGCCGCTGTACAGGCGCAGCGGCGTACCGATGCGTTTCTCCAGTTGGACCACTTTTTCATGCCCCAGGCAGCGCAGGGTCAGCACCCAGCCGCCGTAGCCGCGGCTAATTTGCGTGGCGATAAGATTCACGCGCGGAAGCCAGGGGGTATCAAAATAGACCTGCTCCACCAGCGTCTGCGGGGAGCCCGTAATCAGCCAGATGTCGGCATCGTTAGCGTCGAGGTAGCTGGTCAGGCGCGCCTGCACCACCGGAAAGGCGGCGACGTGGCCGCGAAACCAGTGCGCAAAATCCTTTTCGAGCTGCTTGAGCCGCGCTTCGCTGTGCCCAAAGGTACATCCCCACAGCAGCAAACTCATCGGCCATCGCGCCGCACGGCCTTTCAGCAGCAGCGCGATACCGATAACCGGTAAGAGCGGCAGCACGAGCAGCGCATTCAAAGGCTGACGCCGCAGCAGGTAACGCATAAACGTACCAAACATATCCTGCTGATGCAGCGTTCCATCCAGGTCGAAAAAGACAACGCGACGCGCGTGATTTGCCAAACCTTACTCCTCTGGGTCGTTGAAACCTAACAGCCAGGTAAACAGGAACCCGGCGATCACCGCTACTAAATAGCCTAACAGATAGAGCATCACTTTTCCGGTCACGATGGTTAATGCCAGCGGTAAACCGGAAAGCCCAAAGGTGATAACGGTAGCGACTTTCCAGTAGCTGATCAGCGCCCCGCCTACCGCGCCCCCCAGACAGGCGGCGAGGAACGGTTTACCCAGCGGCAGCGTAACGCCGAAAATCAGCGGCTCGCCGATGCCGAGCAGTCCGACCGGGAGCGCTCCTTTAATCATTTTTTTCAGACGCGCGTTGCGAGTTTTCATCAGTACGGCAATTGCCGCGCCGACCTGCCCCACCCCCGCCATCGACAGGATAGGCAGCAGCGCGTTATAGCCGTGCGCCTGTACAAGCTCGACGTGGATCGGCACCAGCCCCTGGTGCAGGCCGGTCAGCACCAGCGGCAGGAAGGTACCGGAAAGCACAGCGCCAACCAGCAGACCGCCTCGGTCGATAGCCAGAGACGCACCGTGAGCGATAGCTTCAGAGATCCATCCGCCTAGCGGCTGGAGGGCCACAATCGCTACGCTACCGGTAATTAACGTGGTCAGCAGCGGGTTGAGAATCAGCTCGATCGAGCCAGGCAGAACCGCGCGCAGCCTTTTCTCGATCCAGCACATCAGGATGACCACCAGCAGCACGGCGATCACCCCGCCGCGGCCCGGCTGGAGCGCCTCGCCAAACAGCGTGATCTGCGCCAGCTGCGGGCTGGACAAGATGCCCGCCATTACCCCGCCCATCGCCAGCGATCCGCCAAACACCTTCGCGGTATTCACCCCGACCAGAATGTTCATGATGGCGAAAACAGCGCTGCCGAAGATCCCGAGAATCCCCAGCAGGTTCGGATACTGCGTGGCGAAATCCCCCACAATATCCGGTCGCTTGAGGATGTTGATGATCCCGGTGATCAGGCCTGAGGCAATAAACGCCGGGATTAGCGGAATGAAGACGTTTGCCAGCTGACGCAGCGCATCGCTCATGGGGGCTTTGTATTTGGCCTTTGCCTGCGCCCTGGTGCGCTCCGCATCGTCCATCGACGCGCTCGCGCTAACGCCCATCAGCGCGCGCATGGCATCGACAACCTGCGCCGCTTTCCCCGGCCCGACGATCAGCTGATGCTGCTGCCCTTGTTTCACGTAGCCGCTGACGCCGGACAGCTGCTTAAGGCGCGGCACGTCAAGCTGGTCGTCGTTATGCACCTCGACGCGCACGCGCGTCATGCAGTTTTCGAGACGCTGAATATTTTTTTCCCCACCGATCCCCTGCAGGATATCGCTGGCGAGCGCTGCTGTTTTGTCCATAGACGCCTCTGTTAGTTTTCTAATGCCGCCCGTAAGAAGCCGTTATGCGCAGCGAGTTTGGCCCTCGCGGCAGCCGCATCCAGCCCGCTCAGGATCATCAGAATGGCCGGTTTAACATCGTGAGCGGTCTGCCTGAGCACCGCCTCTGCCTCTTCACGGCCTGCGCCTGTCGCCTCCATCACCATGCGGCAGGCTCTGTCCAACAGCTTGACGTTGGTGGCCTGCATATCCACCATCAGGTTCTGATAAACCTTGCCGAACTTCACCATCGCGCCGGTGGAGATCATATTGAGCACCAGCTTTTGCGCGGTCCCGGATTTCAGACGCGTGGAGCCGGTGAGCGCTTCCGGCCCGACTACCGGAGAGATAGCGATAGCGGCCACCTGCGCAATCGGGGAACCCGGATTACAGGAGATGGCGACCGTCGTGCAGCCCGTCCGGTTGGCGTATTCCAGCCCGCCAATGACGTACGGGGTGCGCCCGGATGCCGCCAGCCCGACCACCAGATCATTCGCGGTCAGATTCAGATCTTTCAGGTCATCCTCGCCCAGCTGTTTATTGTCTTCCGCTCCCTCAACGGCTTTCAGCAGCGCGCCGGGTCCACCGGCAATCAGCCCAACGACCAGACCGTGCGGCACCCCAAAGGTGGGCGGACATTCTGACGCATCCAGAACCCCAAGACGCCCGCTGGTGCCCGCTCCCATGTAGATAATGCGACCGCCGGCCTTAAGGGCTTCCGCCGCCGCATCGACCGCTTTCGCCACCTCGGGTAAAGTCTCTTTCACTGCCTGCGCGACCAGCGTATCCTGTTGATTAAAGCGGTTAACCAGCTCCAGGGTGGAGAGCGCATCCAGATCCATGGTTTGTGGGTTACGCGTTTCAGAAACAAGTGAGCCAAGATTCATTTTTGTACCTCAAGAATTTTTAATTCATAATAATCACACTATAATGGAATATAAAATTCATTCAGGCGAGCAAAATTCGTATTTGCGCAGATAATCACATTTTCGCCAGGAGACCCTATGAACTGTTTAATTCGCATTCGCCAGCGTTATGCAGGCTTTGCCCAAAGCGACAAAAAGCTGGCGGATTTTCTGCTTTCTCAACCCGATCATGCACGCCACCTCAGCTCGCAGCAGCTGGCGAGTGAAGCCGGCGTGAGCCAGTCCAGCGTGGTGAAGTTTGCCCAGAAGATTGGCTTTAAGGGGTTCCCCGCCCTCAAGCTGGCGATCAGCGAAGCGCTGGTGAGCAACCCCAACCCGCAGTCAATGCCGGTGCATAATCAGATCCGCGGCGATGACCCGATGCGGCTAGTTGGCGAAAAGCTGATCAAAGAGAACGTGGCGGCTATGCACGCGACGCTCGACGTGAATACGGAAGAGAAGCTGCTGGAGAGCGTAGCGATGCTGCGCGGCGCGCGGCGCATCATCCTGACCGGTATCGGGGCGTCCGGACTTGTGGCGCGTAACTTTGGCTGGAAGCTGACGAAAATTGGGCTTAACGCCATCGTCGAGCAGGATATGCACGCCCTGCTGGCGACCGTACAGGCGATGGATCCTGACGATCTGCTGCTGGCCATCTCTTACTCCGGCGAGCGCCGTGAAATCAATATGGCAACCGATGAAGCCCTGCGCGTCGGCGGTAAAATTCTGGCGATCACCGGTTTTACCCCGAATGCCCTGCAGCAGCGGGCCACGCGCTGTTTATATACCATTGCCGAAGAGCAGGCCACGCGCAGCGCGGCTATCTCGTCCACCAGCGCGCAAATGATGCTGACGGACCTGCTGTTTATGGCGCTGGTGCAGCAGGATCTGGAGCGCGCGCCCGAACGCATTCGTCACAGCGAAGAACTGGTAAAGAAACTGGTTTGACGCTTATAATGCCCGCCCGGTTTGTGTTGTTTCTGAGAATTTCCTGATGGCGCTGTTAATTACCAAAAAATGCATTAATTGCGATATGTGCGAGCCCGAATGCCCGAACCAGGCCATTTCGATGGGCGACAGCATTTATGAGATTAACAGCGACCGCTGCACCGAATGCATCGGCCACTATGAAACGCCGACCTGTCAGAAAGTGTGCCCGATCCCGAATACCATCCTGAAGGATCCGGCCCACGTTGAGAGCGAAGAGCAGCTATGGGATAAGTTTGTCCTGATGCACCACGCGGACAAACTTTAACTTTCGATGATCACCGTCGCGCTGGCATAGTGGCGTTCATCCGCGATCGTCACGTGCATGTGATTCACCCCCAGCTTTTCCGCCAGCTTTTGCGCTTCTCCCCACAGACGCAGGCTCGGTTTGCCCAGCTCATCGTTAAACACTTCGAACTGATTAAACGCCAGGCCGTTACGAATGCCGGTCCCGAAGGCTTTGGCCGCCGCCTCTTTTACCGCAAAGCGCTTTGCCAGAAAACGCACCGGCTGCTGATGCGCTTCCCAGATGGCCCACTCGTTATCGCTCAGCACGCGTCTTGCGAGGCGATCGCCGCTACGGGCGATCACCGCTTCAATACGGGCTATTTCAACGATATCGGTGCCTAAGCCCAGAATGGCCATTACTGACGCGCTTCCTGCATCAGGCGTTTCATTTCTGAAACCGCCTCTTTCAGGCCGCTCATCACCGCGCGGCCAATGATGGCGTGGCCAATGTTCAGCTCGTGCATTTCCGGCAGCGCGGCAATGGCCTTCACGTTATGGTAGGTCAGGCCGTGACCGGCGTTAACCTTCAGTCCCAGGCTTGAAGCATACGTGGCCGCTTTGGCAATACGCTCCAGCTCTTTGGCCTGCTCGGCGTCGTTTTTGGCATCGGCATAGCAGCCGGTGTGGATTTCGATATACGGTGCGCCCACGTCGGCCGCCGCTTTAATCTGGGCGAAATCGGCGTCGATAAACAGAGAAACCAGGATACCGGCATCCGCCAGGCGCTTGCAGGCATCGCGCATTTTGTCGAGCTGACCGGCCACATCCAGACCGCCTTCGGTGGTTACTTCCTGGCGTTTTTCCGGCACCAGGCAGCAGAAATGCGGCTGGGTCTCGCAGGCAATCGCCAGCATCTCTTCGGTGACCGCCATCTCCAGATTCATACGGGTGTCCAGCGTCTGACGCAGAATGCGCACGTCGCGATCGGTGATATGGCGACGGTCTTCACGCAGGTGAACGGTAATGCCATCAGCGCCAGCCTGTTCAGCGATAAACGCCGCCTGAACCGGATCGGGATACGCCGTACCGCGCGCATTACGCAGCGTGGCGATGTGGTCGATGTTGACGCCTAACAGTAATTCAGCCATGACAATCCTCGGTATTTTGGTTCATTTCTCTTCCCCTCTTCCCTCCGGGAGAGGGCTGGGGTGAGGGGTAAAACATTAACGTTTCGGCACAAACTGCCTGAATAATTCGCGGCTCTTTAAGGGCTTGCCGCCAAGATAAGGCTTGAGGGCAATCCGGGTAAAGCGTTTTGCTGCGCGCAGGGTGTCCAGATCGGGAAACTCGCGCTCATACAGCGCCCGGAGCTGGCGCCCGGTAAAGGTGCTGTTGTCTATCACGATACTGGCAATGAAGCCTTTTTCTTCGCGGTAGCGGTAGGTCATGGTGTCTTCTATCTCGTCACCGCTGCCCGCGCAGTGCAGAAAATCTACGCCGTATCCGAGGTGGCCCAGCAGCGCCAGTTCAAAACGACGCAAGGCGGGTTCGGGCGTGCCGGTTCCGCCAGCCAGCGCCTGGATACAGTGCAGATAATCGAAGAAAAGTTCAGAGAAGCGGGTCTCATGTTCAAGAACGCGTGAGATGAGTTCGTTGACATACAGACCGCTATAGAGCGTGATGCCGGAAAGAGGAAGCGCCAGGGAGACGGCTTCAGCGCTGCGCAGGGTTTTCACTTCCCCTCGCCCACCGAAGCGTACCAGCAGCGGCGTGAAAGGCTGTAGGGCACCTTTCAGGTTAGAACGTTTGGAACGTGCGCCTTTCGCAACAAGGCGCACGCGGCCCGACTCTTCCGTGAAGACGTCCAGCATAAGGCTGGTTTCGCTCCAGGGACGACTATGCAGGACAAAGGCGCGCTGCCATCCATCCATATGCTCGTCGTCTTAAGTTACTGGTCTTCGCCGTAACCGAGGCTGCGCAGAGCACGCTCATCATCGGCCCAGCCAGATTTCACTTTCACCCACAGTTCGAGGTGAACCGGCGCTTCGAACATCTCCATCATGTCCTTACGGGCTTCAATGCCGATGGTTTTGATCTTGGCCCCTTTGTTGCCGATCACCATCTTCTTCTGCCCTTCGCGCTCAACGAGGATCAGGCCGTTGATATCGTAGCCACCGCGCTCGTTGGTCTGGAAACGCTCGATCTCCACCGTTACGGAGTAAGGCAGTTCAGCACCCAGGAAACGCATCAGCTTTTCACGGATGATTTCAGACGCCATAAAGCGCTGAGAGCGATCGGTGATGTACTCTTCCGGGAAGTGATGAATCGCTTCCGGAAGGTGCTTACGCACGATGCCCGCGATGGTATCAACGTTCAGACCGGTCTCAGCAGACAGCGGAACGATGTCGAGAAAGTTCATCTGGCTACCGAGCCACTGCAGATGCGGCAGCAGGTCGGCCTTTTCCTGCACGTTATCAACTTTGTTGACCGCGAGGATGACAGGCGTTTTGCCGTCACGCAGCTTGTTCAGCACCATCTCGTCGTCCGGCGTCCAGCGGGTGCCTTCCACAACGAAAATCACCAGCTCTACATCGCCGATCGAGCTGCTCGCCGCCTTGTTCATCAGGCGGTTGATGGCACGCTTCTCTTCCATGTGCAGGCCAGGGGTATCGACGTAGATCGCCTGATACGCGCCTTCAGTATGGATGCCGACGATGCGGTGACGCGTGGTCTGCGCCTTACGCGAAGTGATAGAAATCTTCTGCCCAAGCAGATTATTCAGCAGGGTGGATTTGCCAACGTTCGGACGTCCGACGATGGCAATAAATCCGCAATAGGTTTTATCTTCGCTCATTCCAGCTCCAGCATTTTTAACGCCTGTTCGGCGGCAGCCTGTTCAGCCTTACGACGGCTTGAACCTGTGCCCACCACCGGTTCACTCAGGCCACTGACCTGGCAATGGATGGTAAATTCCTGATCGTGCGCTTCGCCACGCACCTGTACCACCAGATAAGACGGCAGCGGCAGATGACGACCCTGCAAATATTCCTGCAGACGCGTTTTCGGATCTTTTTGTTTATCGCCCGGGCTGATTTCGTCCAGACGGGTCTGATACCAGTTCAGGATCAGCTTTTCTACGGTCTGGATATCGCTGTCCAGGAACACACCACCAATTAATGCTTCGACCGTATCGGCAAGAATAGATTCACGACGGAAGCCGCCGCTTTTCAGTTCACCCGGTCCAAGACGCAGACATTCGCCCAGTTCAAACTCGCGCGCGATTTCCGCAAGGGTATTACCCCGAACCAGCGTGGCACGCATGCGGCTCATATCACCCTCGTCCACACGCGGGAAACGATGATAAAGCGCATTCGCAATCACGAAACTTAAAATAGAGTCGCCTAAAAACTCGAGACGCTCATTATGTTTGCTGCTGGCACTGCGGTGGGTTAATGCCTGTTGCAACAACTCCTGATGATGAAAAGTGTAGCCCAGCTTCCGTTGAAGCCGATTAATTACGATGGGGTTCATGCGATACCAATAAATGAATGCGTCAAAAATGCAGCACACGAAACCGACCTGAGAAAACCAACGCGGTTTCGTGTGCCGTGGCACCCTTGCAGGGCCAACCTTAAACTTCGGGGGAATATTCTATACACAACGACAGGGGATGTCGTTAGTTCGAAGAGATTTATCGTGGAAATAATTCACGTAGCCGCTAATAAAAGCGGCTACGCGTTCATTTATTGAGAATTAATGGATTCCGCCGATACGATTCAGGCGTACACCGGTCGGCCATTCGCCTTCCTGCTTCTCAAAACTCATCCAGATGGCGGTGGCTTTGCCGACCAGATTCGCTTCCGGCACAAAGCCCCAGTAACGGCTGTCCGCAGAGTTATCGCGGTTGTCACCCATCATGAAGTAATGTCCTGGCGGTACAATCCAGCTCGCCAGCTGCTGGCCCGGCTGGCGATAGTACATACCCAGCTGGTCCTGCGCGATTGGCACGGTGAGGATTCGGTGCGTCACATCGCCCAGCGTCTCTTTGCGCTCAACCAGACGGATGCCGTCCTCTTTGGTTTCACCTTTCGGTACCTGGAAGAATCCGCTGGTCGCTTCGCCGCCGTTACGACGGGCAAAGGTCTGCACAAAATCACTTGGCTCAACGTTTGAGTAGGTGATTGGCAGCGCGTTTTCACATGCGGTACCGGAGCTGCAGCCCGGCTGAACGGTGACTTCTTTCGCAACCGGATCATAAGTCACTTTATCACCCGGCAGACCTACCGCGCGCTTGATGTAGTCCAGGCGCGGATCTTCCGGATATTTAAACACCACGATGTCGCCACGTTTCGGATGACCGGTTTCGATCAGCGTTTTCTGGTAGATAGGATCTTTAATGCCGTAGGCAAACTTCTCTACCAGAATAAAATCACCAATCAGCAGCGTTGGCATCATTGAACCTGATGGGATTTGGAACGGCTCATAAATAAACGAACGTACCACCAGAACAATTGCCAGCACCGGAAATACCGAGGCGCCCGTTTCCAGCCAGCCCGGTTTCGGGCCGACTTTCTTCAGGGTTTTCGCGTCAATCCCATCTCCAGTGGCTGCCTGTGCGGCAGCCTGACGTTCACGACGTTTTGGGGCGAAGATAAACTTATCCAGACACCACAGCAGACCTGTCACCAGGGTAGCAATGACCAGGATCAGGGCAAACATGTTCGCCATGCCAACTCCTTAGGGTTATTTGCCGTCTTTACCAACATGAAGGATGGCAAGGAATGCTTCCTGCGGCAGCTCGACGTTACCGACCTGCTTCATACGCTTCTTACCTTCTTTCTGCTTCTGCAGCAGCTTTTTCTTACGGCTGACGTCACCGCCATAGCACTTCGCCAGAACGTTTTTACGCAGCTGTTTCACGGTTGAACGCGCGATAATGTGGTTGCCAATCGCCGCCTGAATCGCGATATCGAACTGCTGACGCGGGATCAGATCTTTCATCTTCTCAACCAGCTCGCGGCCACGGTACGGCGCATTGTCGTTGTGGGTGATCAGCGCCAGCGCATCCACACGCTCGCCGTTGATCAGCACGTCCACACGCACCATGTTGGAGGCCTGGAAGCGTTTGAAGTTGTAATCCAGTGACGCATAGCCACGGGAGGTCGACTTCAGACGGTCGAAGAAGTCGAGTACCACTTCCGCCATCGGGATTTCATAGGTCAGCGCCACCTGGTTACCGTGGTAAACCATGTTGGTCTGCACGCCACGCTTCTCAATACACAGCGTAATGACGTTACCCAGGAATTCCTGCGGCAGCAGCATGTGACACTCTGCGATAGGCTCACGCAGCTCCTGAATGTTGTTCAGCGGCGGCAGCTTGGACGGGCTATCGACGTAGATCACTTCTTTCGAGGTGGTTTCAACTTCATAGACTACGGTCGGCGCCGTGGTGATCAGATCCAGATCGTATTCACGCTCCAGACGCTCCTGAATGATCTCCATGTGCAGCAGACCGAGGAAGCCACAGCGGAAGCCGAAGCCCAGCGCCGTTGAGCTTTCTGGCTCGTAGAACAGTGAAGCATCGTTCAGGCTCAGTTTACCGAGCGCGTCACGGAAGTTTTCGTAGTCGTCAGAGCTGACCGGGAACAGACCCGCGTAAACCTGCGGTTTCACCTTTTTAAAGCCTGGCAGCGCTTTGTCCGCCGGGTTACGTGCGCCGGTCAGGGTATCGCCCACCGGCGCGCCGAGGATGTCTTTAATGGCGCAGACCAGCCAGCCTACCTCGCCGCATGTCAGCTCGGTGCGGTCAACCTGTTTTGGCGTGAAGATACCCAGACGGTCGGCGTTGTAGACCTGTCCGGTACTCATTACCTTGATTTTGTCGCCTTTGCGCATGGTGCCGTTTTTAATACGCACCAGGGAGACAACGCCCAGATAGTTATCGAACCAGGAGTCGATAATCAGCGCCTGCAGCGGGGCATCCGGATCGCCTTCCGGGGCCGGAATATCACGCACCAGACGTTCCAGCACGTCGGTGACGCCGACACCGGTTTTCGCGGAGCAGCGCACGGCATCGGTCGCGTCAATGCCGACAATATCTTCAATCTCTTCCGCTACGCGCTCAGGATCGGCGGCTGGCAGGTCGATCTTGTTCAGAACCGGCACAACTTCGAGATCCATTTCCATCGCGGTGTAGCAGTTTGCCAAGGTCTGGGCTTCAACGCCCTGCCCGGCATCCACTACCAGCAGCGCGCCTTCACAGGCCGCGAGCGAGCGTGAAACCTCATAGGAGAAGTCAACGTGGCCTGGGGTGTCGATAAAGTTCAGTTGATAGGTTTCACCATCAGCCGCTTTGTAATCAAGCGTAACGCTCTGCGCTTTAATGGTGATACCGCGTTCGCGTTCCAGGTCCATGGAGTCCAGTACCTGGGCTTCCATTTCACGATCAGACAGGCCACCGCAAATCTGGATAATACGGTCAGACAGCGTCGACTTACCGTGGTCAATGTGAGCAATGATCGAAAAGTTACGTATGTTCTTCATATAGTTAAATAATTATGCCTTACGAATTCCTGGAGGCCGCTGTTCTTAGCCTGACGTTTTTCAGTGCGAAAACGCAGCATTCTACACTACATCCTCGCTACCTGGAAATGCACTTAGAGACTGGTATAGCGTGAAGAAAGGACGTTTTCTGTTTTAGGATGTAAAAAAAGATAAAGCCCGATGGATCACCGGGCCTCAGAAGAGAGCGTTTCAACACGAAGCTGGTCTGGCGCCAGCCCAACGCTGAGAATGACAGGCTGCCACTCTTCGCGCGCGGCGAGCGTCGGTGAGAGCCCTTTGGCAAGCCAGAATCCCCCCACGCCACCCAATGCGGCACCGCACATAGCGGCCACATCGGTACCAAACAGCATCTGAAACAGGCCGCCCATGATAAACAGGCCGACCAGCGGAGAGAGATACACAAGCATAGCGGAGCCGAGCAGGCTGCCTTCCGCGATGCCCAGTTCCACCTTCTGCCCCGCCATCAGCGGCTGTTCGCTTGGCACAGAAATCGTGTGCGATGTTTGCGGCCCGAGCTTATTCAGCACGCGGCTGCCGCAGCCGGCGCGGGATGCGCAGCTATTACATGAGGCTTTTACATCGCAGCTCACCAGCGCAATGCCGTTCTGCCATGAGACAACCGTCGCCCACTCTTTGATCATTGTGCAGCCCTGAATTTAATGCTGTCGGAGATGCGCTTCGCCGTCTGCGGAGGGAGTTCTCCCACAATGGTGATTTCTGCATTATCGCGTACCGTTGTACTCACCGTACGGCGCCCGGTACGCAGCATTTGTTCAGCGCTATTTGCCGTTGCGCGATTAATATTCACCGAGAAGCTGAACAAACCATCCGAATAGAGGCGCGATTCTACCGGCGTTTCAATCGTTGGCAGCTGACGTCGGCTGCTGGACACTTCGCTAAACCCTTGCGGGATCCAGGCAGGTACCCAGTTGAAATTAACGGAATCCCCGGCAGGAACAGAAAGCAGCGGCGGCAGGCTGGCCTTAGCCAGATTCTGCATGCTGTTGCCAACCTGATTGTTCACGCTGAAGGAGATAACCCGGAACTGTTCCAGCGTTTCACCGTCACGGTCGAGCAGGTCAACACGCATGGGGAGTTTGGTTTCGGCATCAATCCAGACGATATAGCTGTAGCGCGTTCCGTCCCGGGCAACAACGCGAATTACCTCGCACAGTCTGTCCGCGATGCGGGTACGCCCTACCGAAATAAAATCGTAGTAAGGGGCAAGCCGTTTAAAGTCGGTGTAAATGAGTGACGGCAGGGAATCAACGATATAGTCGCCATTCAGCGTGAAAGGCTCCAGGCCTGGCTCGAAATAGCTGATTTCGTTACCACGCTGGACAACTTCCCGACGCGGGCCATCCATCTGTAAAAGCTGGGCGAGCGGCTGGTTATCAAGACGGGCATGGCGATAGCGTAACGACTCGACGCCCTGCTTATTGATGCTGATAAATGCCAACTCGTAATTGAGTGACTGGCTGGCCAGATTCATTTGCTGCAACAACGCCCCGGATGATACATCAGCCGAGGCGTTGGCAGAGAAGAACAGGCTACCCGCCATCAGAGACATGGCGAACCAAAGTTGCTTCATTACTGCGATTGCGTTCCTAAAGTTTGGTTTCCGGGCACCTGCACAGCAGCTTGCTGTGTCTGCGCCTGCTCAAACTGAAGCTGTTCAGAGTGCAGACGACGCTGCAACTCATAATCCTGCAACATCGCATTAATGCGACGGCGCTGCTCCTGAACCTGCTGTTGCTGGCCGCCGCTGGCGGAAGCATCAGCCGGTACGCCCAGGCTTACCGGGCTAGCTTTGCCCATCATCGGCAGTGTGTTAAACACTGGCGCTTCTGGCTGCTGATTAGTTTCAGACTGAGTATTATAGTGCTGGACGCCAACAATAACTGCAAGCGATACGCATGCAGCCACACCCATTTGGGTAAGCTGGCTGGCCCACGGGCGCACCTTTTGCCAGAATGGCATTTTCTGCCACTGGTGAGGCGCGGGTTGAGCTTCAGGAATCAGCGGAGTGGTCTGATGAACAGGCTCATTCTCGATCGCCGCCATGACGCGGGCTGAGATATCGAAATGGAGAACCTCGCCGGTGTCACCGCGAAGGGTGTCACGGATGAGATGGTAACTCTCCCAGGTCTCTTGCATTTCGGGTGAATGAGACAGCTCGTTGAGCAGCTCACTATCCACCGTTTCACCATCCATTAAAGCGGAAAGTTTTTCTTTCTGCATGCCTAATACCTTTTCCAGTATCCCGCTATCGTCAACGCCTGATAAGCGGTTGAACTTTATTATCAATAGCTTCTCGCGCACGGAAAATTCGTGAACGTACCGTGCCGACCGGACAATCCATGATAGCGGCTATCTCTTCATAGCTCAGACCATCCAGCTCCCGTAACGTAATTGCCATACGTAAATCTTCCGGGAGCGACTCGATCGTGCGAAAAACGATTTGTCTCAGTTCTTCTGACAACATTAAGTTCTCAGGGTTCGAAATTTCTTTCAATGCGCCGCCACTTTCGAAGTTTTCGGCGTCGATTGCGTCCACATCACTTGAAGGCGGACGACGGCCCTGAGCGACCAGATAATTCTTTGCCGTATTGACCGCAATACGGTACAGCCAGGTATAAAAAGCACTATCTCCCCGGAAAGAATCCAGCGCGCGATAGGCCTTAATAAAAGACTCTTGCACCACATCAGGCACATCGCCTGACGGTACATAGCGGGAAACCAGGCTCGCCACCTTATGCTGGTAGCGGACCACCAGTAGGTTAAAGGCTTTCTGATCTCCCTTCTGGACCCGTTCAACCAGGACCTGGTCCGTTAACTGCTCGCTCATCCGAGGTAATGTCTCCCCAAACCTAAATTCCACGCGTTATCGAAACGCCACTCTAAAAATACCGCACTTTGAGCAAGCACCGTATTAGAGTGTCTGATCTTCAATAAGTTCCGTAACGCCTTTGTTTTTGTTCATCGCGCCGCAGACCGTTCATTTTCTCTCATTATAAGTCTGTTCACGATACGCACCACTTTCTGACAAGAAACATCTTTTTCCCGCCAGAAGAGTAACGCAACACAGGCTTTATTTCACCACAAAATCTGACGCTAACGATCTGCTTCGCAAAATAATTTCACTCATTTACCCTCCGTTTACCTCCGCTTACGCGTTTAGCCATTGCGACAGCCTCTAAAAAAATACGTGCGATATATCGCATTCAGGTGCTATTCTGCCCCAACACTGTTTAGTAAATTAAACAACAATCATGAACACAACACCTGAACTCCATTGTGATGTACTGATTATCGGCAGCGGCGCTGCCGGTCTCTCTCTGGCGCTGCGCCTGGCCGAGCATCAAAACGTAATCGTTCTGAGTAAAGGACCGATAAGTGAAGGTTCCACGTTTTATGCCCAGGGTGGCATTGCCGCCGTATTTGATGAGACAGACAGCATTGCGTCTCACGTCGAAGATACGCTCATTGCCGGAGCAGGGATCGTGGATGCACACGCCGCAGAGTTTGTCGCCAGCAATGCCCGTCACTGCGTTCAGTGGCTCATCGACCAGGGCGTCTTGTTCGATACTCAGGTTCAACCCAACGGTGAAGAGAGCTACCACCTGACTCGCGAAGGCGGCCATAGCCACCGCCGCATCCTGCACGCAGCGGATGCCACCGGAAAAGAAGTGGAAACCACGCTGGTCAGCAAAGCGCTGAACCATCCTAATATTCGGGTTCTCGAGCGAAGCAATGCCGTTGATCTGATTATCTCTGACAAGATTGGCCTGCCCGGCACGCGTCGCGTGGTAGGCGCCTGGGTCTGGAACCGTAATAAAGAGAAGGTGGAGACCTGTCAGGCGAAGGCTGTGGTGCTGGCGACGGGCGGCGCCTCCAAGGTGTATCAGTACACAACCAACCCGGACATTGCCTCCGGAGACGGTATCGCGATGGCCTGGCGCGCTGGCTGCCGGGTGGCGAACCTCGAGTTTAATCAGTTTCACCCAACTGCCCTGTTCCATCCCCAGGCGCGCAACTTCCTGCTGACGGAAGCCCTGCGCGGTGAAGGCGCTTATCTGAAACGCCCTGACGGCTCCCGCTTTATGCCCGACTTTGACGCCCGGGGTGAACTGGCCCCGCGTGACATCGTTGCCCGCGCCATCGATCATGAAATGAAGCGTCTTGGCGTGGACTGCATGTATCTCGATATCAGCCATAAGCCAGCAGCGTTCATTCGCCAGCATTTCCCAATGATTTACGAGAAGCTGCTCAACCTTGGCATTGATTTAACGCGCGACCCGGTGCCCATTGTGCCAGCGGCCCACTATACCTGCGGTGGCGTAATGGTTGACGATCATGGACGTACTGACGTAGACGGTCTGTATGCTATCGGTGAGGTCAGCTATACCGGACTTCACGGCGCGAACCGTATGGCCTCTAACTCGCTGCTTGAGTGTCTGGTGTACGGCTGGTCGGCGGCGGAAGATATCACAAAGCGCATGCCTTACGCCCGCGAGACAGAGCACCTGCCAGCCTGGGATGAAAGCCGCGTGGATAATCCGGACGAGCTGGTCGTGATCCAGCATAACTGGCATGAGCTACGGCTATTTATGTGGGACTACGTGGGGATTGTGCGCACCACGAAACGTCTGGAACGCGCCTTGCGCCGCATCACCATGCTGCAGCAGGAAATTGATGAGTATTATGCCAACTTCCGCGTATCCAATAACCTGCTGGAGCTGCGCAATCTGGTGCAGGTGGCCGAGCTGATTGTCCGCTGCGCGATGATGCGTAAAGAGAGCCGCGGGCTGCACTATACCCTGGACTACCCGGATCAGCTTGCTGAGTCCGGCCCGTCGATACTCGCCCCGCAGGTTTACATAAACAGATAAAACGCCTGGGTCAGAGCAGTGTAATCTTCGGAATAACGCTGGTCTGGCCCACGGATCACCATCCGGTCATTAAAGCATTCACCCTCTTTTGGCGAGAGCGCCAGCAGCACGCGGTGCGGCAGTCGTCCTTCCGTATCCGAAATATCGGTACGCAGACGTAACGTCCAGCCGATCTCCTGCGCGATGCCGATAAACGTGTTGCCGGTACTCTCAGGCAGGACCACACAGAAAAAACCTTCTTCGGAGATGAGTTCTGCCGCACTGGTGAGCAGCGCTTTATGATCGAGGGAGCCGGTATAACGCGCCTGTTCACGCTCGGGTGTCCCGCACTCAACGCCGGGTTCGTAGTAGGGAGGGTTGCTGACGATCAGATCGTAACGCGCGGTTTGTTCAGGCGCCCAGGCGAGCACATCTGCGCATTCCACTTTCATTCGGGCTGCCCAGGGAGATTCGGCCATATTGTCACTCGCCTGCTCTGCGGCCTGCGCATCCAGTTCGACGGCATCAATGATGACATGTTCTTCCGTACGCTGCGCCAGCATCAGCGCCACCAGCCCGCTGCCGGTCCCGATATCAAGAATACGCTTAACACCTGCGACAGGCGCCCACGCTCCCAGTAAAATACCGTCTGTACCGACCTTCATGGCACAGCGATCGTGAGCGACAAAAAATTGTTTAAACGTAAAACCATCGCGGCGCAGCTGCGCTTTGAGTTGAGACATGTCAGGGCAACCTTCTAAGTGAAACTGGAGTAGCATAGGGGAAAGCGAAGTGGCCGAAAAGCGATATCCATACAAACAGATGAAGATTACAGCCGTAACGTCTATAATCAGCGCCCCACACAGAGGTAGAACATGACTGTAACGACTTTTTCCGAACTTGAACTCGATGAAAGCCTGCTCAATGCACTTGAGAGCAAAGGCTTTACACGCCCGACCGCCATTCAGGCAGCGGCCATTCCGCCTGCGCTTGAGGGCCGCGATGTGCTCGGTTCTGCGCCAACCGGCACGGGGAAGACAGCAGCCTATTTGCTGCCTGTGTTGCAGCATCTGCTCGACTTTCCGCGTAAAAAATCTGGCCCGCCGCGTATTTTGATCCTGACGCCTACGCGCGAACTGGCAATGCAGGTTGCCGATCACGCGCGTGAACTCGCGGCAAATACTCATCTGGATATCGCTACCATCACCGGTGGCGTTGCGTACATGAACCACGCCGAAGTGTTCAGCGAAAACCAGGACATCGTCGTTGCGACGACGGGCCGCCTGCTGCAGTACATTAAAGAAGAGAACTTCGACTGCCGCGCGGTTGAAACGCTGATCCTAGATGAAGCCGACCGCATGCTGGACATGGGCTTCGCACAGGATATCGAGCACATTGCAGGGGAAACGCGCTGGCGTAACCAGACGATGCTGTTCTCTGCCACCCTCGAAGGGGAAGCGATCAAAGACTTCGCAGAGCGTCTGCTGGAAGATCCGGTGGAAGTCTCGGCGACGCCGTCCACCCGTGAGCGTAAGAAGATCCACCAGTGGTACTACCGCGCGGATAACCTTGAGCACAAGGTCGAATTGCTGAAACACCTGCTCAAACAGGAAGATGCTCTGCGCACAATCGTATTTGTGCGCAAGCGCGAGCGCGTGCACGAGCTGGCTGAAATGCTCCGTAACGCCGGGATCAACAACTGCTATCTTGAAGGCGAGATGGCGCAGATCAAGCGTACCGAAGGGATTAAGCGTCTGACCGATGGTCGCGTTAACGTGCTGGTTGCAACTGACGTTGCCGCTCGCGGGATCGACATCCCGGACGTCAGCCACGTCATTAACTTCGATATGCCGCGCAGCGGAGATACCTACCTGCACCGTATTGGTCGTACCGGCCGCGCGGGCCGCAAAGGGATTGCGATTTCACTGGTCGAAGCGCATGACTACCTGCTGCTGCAGAAAATTGGCCGCTATGTTGATGAGCCGCTGAAAGCGCGCGTGATTGACGAACTCCGCCCGACCACGCGTGCGCCGAGTGAAAAGATGACGGGTAAACCGTCCAAGAAAGCGCTCGCAAAACGTGCTGAGAGAAAAGAGAAAGAAAAAGAGAAACCGCGTGTGAAGCAGCGCCACCGCGATACCAAAAATATTGGTAAGCGCCGTAAGCCAAGCTCTGCCACACCAGAGACGAAAACTGAAGAGTAAAAAAAGCCGGGGAAATCCCCGGCTTTTTTATTCCCCCCTGCTGAAGCCGTTACAGGCTTTCAGTAAAGGTACGGGCGATAACGTCGCGCTGCTGTTCTGGAGTCAGTGAGTTAAAGCGAACCGCATAGCCAGACACGCGGATGGTCAGCTGTGGGTATTTTTCTGGGTGCTCAACGGCATCCATCAGCGTTTCGCGGCGCAGCACGTTAACGTTCAGATGCTGACCCCCTTCCACGCGCACTTCAGGCTGCACTTCCATAGGAACTTCACGGTACTCAATTTCGCCCAGTTTGTTTACCGGTACGATTTCATCTTCAGCAAAACCCGCTTTCGCAACGACGCAGCGCGCTTCGTTCTTCTCGCTGTCCAGCAGCCAGAAAGAATTGAGCAGATCGTCATTTGCAGCTTTAGTAATCTGGATACCTGTAATCATGTGTTGCCTCCCTTAGGCTACATTAACTGGTGTCGGCCTCTTGCGGCCAATTAGTAAAACCATTGTTTCTTGTGTGTATATATAACATTCACACCCCGGTGATTTATTGATTTAAATCAACAAAAACACCAACCACATAAAGAGTGTGGTTTGAATTTATTGTTTCAGATCAATTTCACAGTTTTACCAATTCAACTTACTCTGCATCTTTTCAAAATAAATTTAACCACTTAGCACGTATTTCAGCGCGTAATTTTGCTCACCGGGGTGAAACAGGTAAGCTAGTCAGAGATTGAGATTCGCAGGAGATCGAGATGACGACACCTTTAACCTGGCATGACGTGCTGGCAGAAGAAAAGCAGCAGCCTTATTTTATCAATACGCTCAGCACCGTTGCCGCTGAGCGTCAGTCCGGACAGACGATTTACCCGCCGCAGAAAGACGTGTTCAACGCCTTTCGCTACACCGAACTGAGCGATGTGAAAGTGGTCATTCTGGGTCAGGATCCCTATCACGGCCCCAGGCAGGCGCATGGGCTGGCGTTTTCCGTTCGTCCGGGCTTGGCTATACCCCCTTCTCTGCTCAACATGTATAAAGAGCTTGAAGCAACCGTGCCCGGTTTTACCCGGCCAAACCACGGTTACCTGGAAAGCTGGGCGCGCCAGGGCGTGCTGTTGCTGAATACGGTCCTTACCGTACGGGCGGGTCAGGCGCACTCGCACGCCAGTCTGGGCTGGGAGACGTTTACCGATAAAGTCATCAGCCTTATCAACGAGCATCGTGAAGGGGTGGTGTTTTTACTCTGGGGTTCTCACGCGCAGAAGAAAGGGGCGATTATTGACCGTCAGCGTCATCACGTGCTGAAAGCACCGCACCCGTCACCGCTTTCTGCGCATCGCGGTTTCTTTGGCAGTAATCATTTTGTTCTGGCGAATGAGTGGCTGGAAAAACGTGGCGAAAAGCCAATTGACTGGATGCCTGTATTACCGGCAGAGAGCGAGTAGTTTGAGTTTGTATGCCCGGTTCACCGGGCATACAAAAAGCACAGTGGATTATGCCTTATTCTGGCGCCACCATTCGGCCAGCAGTACGCCGGTCGCAACGGATACGTTCAGGCTTTCCACATTGCCTGTTCCGTCGATAGAGACGCTCAGATCCGCACTGGAGAGCGCCGCGTCAGACAAACCATCACGTTCCTGACCCAGCACCAGCACCATTTTGCGCGGCAGCGTCGCTTTAAACAGCGGCGTACCGGCATGGCTCGAGGTGGTCACGATGGAATAACCCGCTTTACGGAACTGCTCGAGGGCGTCCAGAACGCTGTCGCCGGTGATTGGCTGTACGTGCTCGGCTCCGCCTTCCGCAGTACGGATCGCTGCGCCGGATTCCAGCAGCGCGGCATCCTGCAACAGCACGCCTTTCACGCCAAAGTGCGCGCAGCTGCGCATCATTGCGCCCAGGTTGTGCGGGTTGCCCACATCTTCCAGCGCCAGCACGCAGTCATCGGCATCCGCCTGGCTGACCCACTGCTGCACGGTCGTGCCGTTACGCTTTTTGATCAGGAAGCAGACGCCGCCGTGGTGTTCAGTGCCGGACGCTTTGGTCAGCTCGGCATCATCAACCACGTGGTAGGCTTTACGGTTCGCGGCCATCCAGCGCAGCGCTTCTTTGAAGCGCGGGGTCACGCTCTGGATAAACCAGGCGCGGACGATACATTCAGGACGGCTCTGGAACAGCGCCTGGCAGGCGTTTTCACCATACACGCGAGTCTCTTCCGCACGCTGACGGCGCAGCACTTCCGGGTCGATAAAGCTTTTACCGCTGATACCGCCGTGATCGGCTTTTTCCGGCGTCTCATCGCCAGGGGCGCGAGAAACGGTGCGCCACGGGGAGGCGTTATCACGTGAGAAGTCATCACGCGGACGATCGTCGCGTGGACGGTCACTGCGCGGGCGGTCGGAACGCGGACGGTCATCGCGTTTGCGATCGTCACGTTTGCGGTCATCACCGCGGTTATTTCTGTCATCGCGGGCGGGGCGACGGCCACCGTCTGCACGAGAAGACGCCGGACGCCCGCCACCTTTTCCGGTACGCGGATTTTGGGTGCGTTTATCAGAGTCATCATCACTGCGGACATACATCACTTTGACCTTGCCGCTTTTGTTTTTCATTTCGTCGTTCATGCTTTTCTCCACCAGCGCTGCGCGAAGCGCGCAGATTACCCGATGTGCCAGCGCATAGCCATAATTTCGTACAAAAGCCTGTGACTATTGTTCTCATTGAATAAAACGCATTGTTGTTTCAAACAGGCTCATTGATAATATGTAACATATTAGAAACATTATCGGCGTTGTGCCGCTGTCCCACGGCTCTATCAGAGGTTAGTTATGAATACCGTATGTGCCAACTGTCAGGCTCTTAATCGCATTCCGGACGATCGGATGGAAGATGGTGCGAAATGCGGACGTTGTGGCCATGAATTATTTGATGGCGATGTCATTAACGCGACGGGTGCTACGCTGGACAAACTCCTCAAGGACGATCTTCCTGTCGTGATCGATTTCTGGGCGCCATGGTGCGGCCCATGCCGTAGCTTCGCGCCGATTTTCGAAGATTTGGCCGAAGAGCGCAGCGGAAAAATGCGGTTCGTTAAGGTCAATACCGAAGCCGAACCCGAACTGAGCGCCCGTTTTCGTATTCGCAGCATACCGACCATTATGATTTTTAAAAATGGTGAAGTAATCGATATGCTCAACGGCGCGGTTCCAAAAGCGCCTTTTGAAAGCTGGTTAAACGAGTCTCTGTAACATTCTCGGGGCACGTCTTGTGCCCCGCTCCCGCCTCTGCGAAAATAGCGTTTTTCCTGCATTTCGCCCATGACTGATAACGCCGTTCTTAAATTACGCGCCGAACGCCTTGCGCGCGCCACCCGACCGTTCCTCGCCCGAGGCAACCGTATTCGCCGCTGTCAGCGCTGCCTGCTGCCGCTGAAGGTTTGTCTGTGCGAGACGCTGGCACCGAGTACGGCACAAAGCCGTTTTTGTCTGGTCATGTTCGATACCGAGCCGATGAAACCCAGCAATACGGGGCGTCTTATCGCCGATATTCTGCCGGATACCGCCGCGTTTCAGTGGTCCCGTACGGAGCCACCTCAGGCCCTGCTGGACCTGGTGGCTAGCCAGGACTATCAGCCGATAGTCGTTTTCCCCGCGTCTTATGCAGGCGTGGGGCGCCAGGTGCTTTCAGCGCCGCCGTCCGGTAAACCACCTCTGTTTATCATGCTGGACGGTACATGGACCGAAGCGCGAAAAATGTTTCGTAAAAGCCCCTATATCGACGCGCTGCCGGTTATTTCTGTCGATCTTTCCCGCGTCTCCGCCTACCGCCTGCGTGAAGCGCATGCTGACGGGCAATACTGCACCGCCGAAGTGGCAATTGCGCTTCTGGATTTAGCGGGAGATACCGCTGCGGCTGGGGCTCTGGGCAACCATTTCTCATGCTTCCGGGAGCGCTATCTGGCGGGAAAAACCGTTCATAAGGGCAGCGTCACAGCGCCCGAGCCAGAAAGCGTTTAAAATCATCAGGTCGCTTGCATTCACAGGAGGCCTGCATGAGCCAGCGAGGGTTAGAAGCGCTACTTCGTCCTAAATCCATTGCCGTTATCGGCGCATCAATGAAACCGGATCGTGCTGGCTATCTGATGATGCGCAATCTGCTGGCCGGGGGTTTTAATGGCCCCGTCATGCCCGTCACGCCATCTTATAAGGCCGTTCAGGGAGTGCTTGCATGGCCTGATGTGCAAAGCCTGCCTTTCGTGCCGGATCTTGCCGTACTCTGTACGAACGCGAAGCGCAACCCGGAACTGCTGGAATCACTCGGCAAGAAAGGGTGTAAAACCTGCATAATTCTCTCGTCTCCGCCTGAACAGAAAGCCGAGCTTCTGGCCTGCGCCAGCCGCTATCAAATGCGCATTCTCGGGCCAAACAGTCTGGGCCTGCTCGCCCCCTGGCAGGGCTTAAATGCCAGCTTCTCTCCGGTTCCGATCCGCAAAGGCAAACTGGCGTTTATCTCGCAGTCGGCTGCGGTATCGAACACCATCCTCGACTGGGCGCAGCAGCGTGAAATGGGATTCTCCTACTTCATTGCCCTGGGCGACAGCCTGGATATCGACGTTGATGAGCTACTGGATTTTCTGGCGCGTGACGGCAAAACCAGTGCGATCCTGCTTTATCTTGAGCACCTCAGCGACGCGCGTCGTTTTGTCTCGGCTTCGCGAAGCGCTTCGCGCAATAAGCCGATCCTGGTGATCAAAAGCGGACGCAGCCCTGCGGCACAGCGTCTGCTGCATTCTCATTCCGGCATGGATCCCGCCTGGGACGCCGCCATTCAGCGCGCGGGGTTGCTGCGGGTACAGGATACGCACGAGCTTTTTTCCGCCGTTGAGACGTTAAGCCATATGCGCCCGTTGCGCGGTGAGAAGCTAATGATTGTCAGTAACGGTGCGGCCCCTGCCGCGCTCGCGCTGGACGAGCTGTGGCGGCGCTTCGGCAAGCTGGCAACGCTGAGTGAAGAGACGCTGCAGCGCCTGAAAGAAGCGCTTCCGACCAGCGTGACGCCCGGCAATCCGCTTGATTTGCGCGATGACGCCAGCAGCGACCGCTATATCAGGGCGTTATCCATTTTGCTGGATAGCCAGGATTTCGATGCGCTGATGATTATCCACTCCCCCAGCGCGGTCGCGCCGGGCAGTGAAAGCGCGCGCGCGCTTATTGATGCCGTGCGCAACCATCCACGCGGTAAATACGTTACCCTGCTCACCAACTGGTGCGGTGAGTTTTCCTCTCAGGAGGCACGGCGCTTGTTCAGCGAGGCCGGACTGCCAACCTACCGCACGCCGGAAGGCACCATCACCGCATTTATGCATATGGTGGAATATCGCCGCAACCAGAAACAGCTGCGTGAGACGCCGGCTTTGCCGGGGAATCTGACGGCGAACACTGTCGACGTTCACCGGCTGTTGCAGCAGGCCATTGAAGAAGGCGCGACCTCGCTTGATACCCATGAGGTCCAGCCCATTCTGGGCAGCTACGGGATGCAAACCCTGCCGACCTGGATCGCCAGCGACAGCGCAGAGGCCGTGTATATAGCCGAACAGATTGGCTATCCGGTGGCCCTGAAGCTCCGCTCCCCGGATATCCCGCATAAGTCTGATGTTCAGGGGGTTATGTTATACCTGCGTACGGCGACTGAGGTGCAGCAGGCAGCTGATGCTATTTTCGACCGGGTAAAAATGGCCTGGCCGCAGGCAAGGATCCACGGATTGCTGGTGCAAAGCATGGCCAACCGTGCAGGAGCCCAGGAATTACGGGTGGTGGTTGAACACGATCCCGTCTTCGGACCGCTCATCATGCTGGGGGAAGGTGGCGTTGAGTGGCGCCCGGAGGAGCAGGCCGTGGTGGCGTTACCGCCGCTGAACATGAACCTGGCGCGGTATCTGATCATCCAGGCGATCAAAAGTAAAAAGATCCGTGGCCGGAGTGCGCTGCGCCCGCTTGATATTGCCGGGTTAAGCCAGTTCCTGGTGCAGGTCTCTAACCTGATTGTGGATTGTGCCGAAATCCAGCGGCTGGACATTCATCCACTGCTCGCCTCCGGCAATGAGTTCACGGCGCTGGACGTGACCCTGGATATCGCGCCATTCGAAGGAGACAGAGAGAGCCGTCTGGCAATCCGCCCGTATCCCCTGCAGCTGGAGGAGTGGGTTGAGATGAAGAATGGGGAACGCGCCTTGTTCCGCCCTATCCTGCCGGAAGATGAGCCCCAGCTGCGGGCCTTTATCTCTCAGGTCACGAAAGAGGATCTTTATTATCGCTATTTTAGCGAAATCAACGAATTTACCCACGATGATTTAGCCAATATGACCCAGATCGACTACGATCGAGAAATGGCGTTTGTTGCCGTTCGTCGCTCCGATAAGGGGGATGAGATCCTCGGCGTCACGCGTGCGATTTCTGACCCGGATAACGTCGATGCGGAGTTTGCGGTGCTGGTGCGCTCCGATCTTAAAGGCCTGGGTCTGGGAAGACGGCTGCTGGAAAAACTCATCGGTTATACGCGAGATCACGGATTGTTACGCCTCAATGGCATTACTATGCCTAACAATCGCGGTATGGTGACCCTGGCGCGAAAACTTGGGTTTGACGTTGATATTCAGCTGGACGAAGGTATTGTGGCCTTGTCCCTCAGTCTGACATCAGCAGACAAACGCGAGTAAGCTACTGGAAATGTTACCCACTTTGGACGGGACTGGTGGTATCATTGTCCGCTTATGTTGTTTGCATGGTACAGACAACCCTTCAATGAACAGAGAAGATACGCACTGTGATGTTGTCAAAATTTAAGCGTAATAAACATCAACAACACCTTGCTCAACTACCGAAGATTTCTCAGTCAGTTGATGATGTAGAGTTCTTTTACGCTCCCGCTCATTTTCGGGAGACGCTTCTGGAAAAGATTGCCAGCGCCACGCGACGCATTTGCATTGTGGCGCTCTATCTTGAACAGGATGAAGGCGGGCGCGGGATCCTGAACGCGCTCTATGAAGCCAAACGTCAGCGACCAGAACTTGATGTTCGCGTGCTGGTAGACTGGCATCGCGCTCAGCGTGGCCGTATTGGCGCTGCCGCCTCAAACACTAATGCCGACTGGTATTGCCGTACGGCGCAGGAAAATCCTGGCGTTGATGTGCCTGTTTATGGCGTCCCGGTAAATACCCGTGAAGCGCTCGGCGTCCTTCATTTCAAGGGGTTCATCATTGATGACAGCGTGCTGTACAGCGGTGCAAGTCTGAATGATGTTTACCTTCATCAGCTCGATAAATATCGCTACGACCGCTACCATCTGATCCGTAATCCGCAGATGGCCGATATCATGTTTAACTGGGTTGATAAAAATCTGGTCCATGGCCGTGGTGTTAATCGCCTTGACGATCCCGAGCGTCCTAAAAGCCCGGAAATCAAAAACGATGTTCGCGCCTTCCGTCAGGAGCTGCGTGATGCGGTCTATCATTTTCAGGGCGATGCGAACAACGAAGAGTTATCCGTTACCCCGCTGGTAGGGCTGGGCAAATCAAGCCTGCTTAACAAAACGATCTTCCATCTGATGCCGTGTGCAGAGCAGAAACTCACCATCTGTACGCCGTACTTCAACCTTCCTGCCGTGCTGGTGCGTAATATCATTCAGCTGCTGCGCGACGGTAAAAAAGTGGAAATCATCGTTGGCGATAAAACTGCAAACGACTTCTTCATTCCTGAAGATCAGCCGTTCAAAATCATCGGTGCGCTGCCTTATCTCTACGAGATTAACCTGCGCCGTTTCCTGAGCCGTTTACAGTATTACGTAAACACTGACCAGCTGGTTGTGCGTCTCTGGAAAGATGAAGACAACACTTACCATCTGAAAGGAATGTGGGTCGACGATGAGTGGATGCTGCTGACCGGTAACAACCTGAACCCACGCGCGTGGCGACTGGATCTGGAAAACGCTATCCTAATCCATGACCCGCAGCATGAGTTAGCCGCAAAACGTGAACGTGAGCTGGAGCTGATTCGCACACATACCACTGTGGTGAATCATTACCGCGAACTGCAGAGCATTGCCGATTACCCGGTGAAAGTCCGCAAGCTTATCCGCCGCTTACGTCGTATTCGTATCGACCGACTTATCAGCCGTATTCTGTAATGTCCAGGCCCTGCCACACGCAGGGCTTTTTTATGGAGCCCGTTGATGCGTATTCCTCTGTTACTGAGCGTCCTCTTTCTGAGCGGCTGTAGCCATATGGCCAACGATAGCTGGTCAGGACAGGATAAAGCCCAGCATTTCCTCGCTTCCGCGATGTTGTCTGCAGCCGGTAATGAATATGCGCAGCATCAGGGATACAGCCGGGATCGCAGTGCGGCAATTGGGTTGATGTTCTCAGTCAGTCTTGGAGCATCAAAAGAACTATGGGATAGCCGCCCCGCAGGGAGCGGCTGGAGCTGGAAAGATTTCGCCTGGGATGTCGCCGGCGCAACGACCGGCTATGCCGTGTGGCAGATGGCGCGCTATTAAAGTCGAATGCCTTTCCCTTTGCGATGCAGCATCAGGGAAACAACAAAGGCCAGTGCGCCCATTATCGTTACGTACCAGAAGAATGTCGTTTCACTTCCCCATGATTTAAGCGATAACGCAACGTACTCCGCCGATCCGCCAAACAACGCATTAGCTACCGCATAAGAGAGCCCTACCCCTAAAGCACGTACCTGCGCCGGGAACATTTCGGCTTTCAGTATTCCGCTAATAGAGGTATAGAAACTGACAATCACCATCGCCAGCATCACCAGCGCAAACGCGGCATACGGCGAAGTCACGTGCTGAAGGGCAGACAGAATAGGTACGGTACATAACGCCGACAGCCCGCCAAAAATCAGCATCGACGTTCGTCGACCGATTTTATCCGAGAGCGCACCGACAATAGGTTGTATGAGCATAAAGATAAACAGCGCCACGGTCATGACTACGCTGGCAACGTTTGCGTGCATGCCGGTGGTGTTCACAAGGTACTTTTGCATATAGGTGGTGAACGTGTAGAAACTAAGAGAGCCGCCCGCAGTAAAGCCCAGTACCATAAGGAAAGCTTTGCGGTTACGCCATAACCCTTTGAATGTTCCAGCCTCCTTCAGCGTTCTGACTTCCTTCTGAGAGGTTTCATCTAACTGACGGCGTAGCCAAAGTGCGACAACCGCCAGTACTGCGCCCATCGCGAAAGGAATTCGCCATCCCCAGGCGTGAAGTTGTTCGTCCGTCAGGATTTGCTGCAGGATCACCACCACAAGAATGGCCAGCAGTTGACCACCAATCAGCGTGACATACTGGAATGAGGCGTAAAAACCTTTACGGCCTTCCAGTGCAATCTCACTCATGTAGGTCGCACTGGTACCGTATTCTCCGCCCACCGATAATCCCTGAAATAAGCGGGCCAGTAAAAGTAGCGCCGGTGCCCAGGTACCAATCGATTCATACCCCGGTAAGCAGGCGATCACCAGAGAACCAAAGCACATCATGCACACCGAGATCAGCATAGAAGTCTTACGGCCGCGACGATCCGCAATGCGACCGAACAACCAGCCCCCGATGGGTCGCATTAAAAACCCTGCGGCAAAAACCCCCGCCGTTTGTAGCAGCTGCGTTGTGGTGTTGCCAGATGGGAAAAAAATATGTGCGAAGTAGAGTGAACAGAATGAGTAGACGTAAAAGTCGAACCATTCAACCAGATTCCCTGAAGAGGCGCTGACTATTGCCCATACCCTTCTTCGGGTATCACTGTTAGCCAGCGTCCCGTTTGATGTAATGCTTTCTGTCATTGTGATTATACTCCTGCCATAAACAGCGGCGTATTGAGCCAGGAGACTTAATTACCTCGTAAATGAAATGTTATAATTTTGTTATAAATAACATTGCGACAGGGATCACACATTCCATTAGCAGGATAAGGGATTAAGAGGAAGGCCAGAGAGGATAAGCACAAAGCAAAAAACCCCGCACCTTTCGGTACGGGGTTCTTCTAATTGATGCCTGGCAGTTCCCTACTCTCACATGGGGAGACCCCACACTACCATCGGCGCTACGGCGTTTCACTTCTGAGTTCGGCATGGGGTCAGGTGGGACCACCGCGCTAAAGCCGCCAGGCAAATTCTGTTAAATCTGTATCAGGCTGAAATTTGATTGTTCTGTCTCTTCGCCAAAACAGCTTCGGCGTTGTAAGGTTAAGCCTCACGGTTCATTAGTATCGGTTAGCTCAACGCATCGCTGCGCTTACACACCCGACCTATCAACGTCGTCGTCTTCAACGTTCCTTCAGGACCCTTAAAGGGTCAGGGAGAACTCATCTCGGGGCAAGTTTCGTGCTTAGATGCTTTCAGCACTTATCTTTTCCGCATTTAGCTACCGGGCAGTGCCATTGGCATGACAACCCGAACACCAGTGATGCGTCCACTCCGGTCCTCTCGTACTAGGAGCAGCCCCCCTCAATTCTCCAGCGCCCACGGCAGATAGGGACCGAACTGTCTCACGACGTTCTAAACCCAGCTCGCGTACCACTTTAAATGGCGAACAGCCATACCCTTGGGACCTACTTCAGCCCCAGGATGTGATGAGCCGACATCGAGGTGCCAAACACCGCCGTCGATATGAACTCTTGGGCGGTATCAGCCTGTTATCCCCGGAGTACCTTTTATCCGTTGAGCGATGGCCCTTCCATTCAGAACCACCGGATCACTATGACCTGCTTTCGCACCTGCTCGAGCCGTCACTCTCGCAGTCAAGCTAGCTTATGCCATTGCACTAACCTCCTGATGTCCGACCAGGATTAGCTAACCTTCGTGCTCCTCCGTTACTCTTTGGGAGGAGACCGCCCCAGTCAAACTACCCACCAGACACTGTCCGCAACCCGGATTACGGGTCTACGTTAGAACACCAGCCATTAAAGGGTGGTATTTCAAGGACGGCTCCACGCAGACTGGCGTCCACGCTTCAAAGCCTCCCACCTATCCTACACATCAAGGACCAGTGTTCAGTGTCAAGCTATAGTAAAGGTTCACGGGGTCTTTCCGTCTTGCCGCGGGTACACTGCATCTTCACAGCGAGTTCAATTTCACTGAGTCTCGGGTGGAGACAGCCTGGCCATCATTACGCCATTCGTGCAGGTCGGAACTTACCCGACAAGGAATTTCGCTACCTTAGGACCGTTATAGTTACGGCCGCCGTTTACCGGGGCTTCGATCAAGAGCTTCGCGTTACCGCTAACCCCATCAATTAACCTTCCGGCACCGGGCAGGCGTCACACCGTATACGTCCACTTTCGTGTTTGCACAGTGCTGTGTTTTTAATAAACAGTTGCAGCCAGCTGGTATCTTCGACTGATTTCAGCTCCACCCGCAGGGGCTTCACCTACATATCAGCGTGCCTTCTCCCGAAGTTACGGCACCATTTTGCCTAGTTCCTTCACCCGAGTTCTCTCAAGCGCCTTGGTATTCTCTACCTGACCACCTGTGTCGGTTTGGGGTACGATTTCGTGTTACCTGATGCTTAGAGGCTTTTCCTGGAAGCAGGGCATTTGTTACTTCAGCACCGTAGTGCCTCGTCGTCACACCTCAGCGTTAAAAGGTACCGGATTTACCTGGAACCTCCGCCTACATGCTTAAACCGGGACAACCGTCGCCCGGCTAACATAGCCTTCTCCGTCCCCCCTTCGCAGTAACACCAAGTACAGGAATATTAACCTGTTTCCCATCGACTACGCCTTTCGGCCTCGCCTTAGGGGTCGACTCACCCTGCCCCGATTAACGTTGGACAGGAACCCTTGGTCTTCCGGCGAGCGGGCTTTTCACCCGCTTTATCGTTACTTATGTCAGCATTCGCACTTCTGATACCTCCAGCATGCCTCACAGCACACCTTCAACGGCTTACAGAACGCTCCCCTACCCAACAACGCATACGCGTCGCTGCCGCAGCTTCGGTGCATGGTTTAGCCCCGTTACATCTTCCGCGCAGGCCGACTCGACCAGTGAGCTATTACGCTTTCTTTAAATGATGGCTGCTTCTAAGCCAACATCCTGGCTGTCTGTGCCTTCCCACATCGTTTCCCACTTAACCATGACTTTGGGACCTTAGCTGGCGGTCTGGGTTGTTTCCCTCTTCACGACGGACGTTAGCACCCGCCGTGTGTCTCCCGTGATAACATTCTTCGGTATTCGTAGTTTGCATCGGGTTGGTAAGCCGGGATGGCCCCCTAGCCGAAACAGTGCTCTACCCCCGAAGATGAGTTCACGAGGCGCTACCTAAATAGCTTTCGGGGAGAACCAGCTATCTCCCGGTTTGATTGGCCTTTCACCCCCAGCCACAAGTCATCCGCTAATTTTTCAACATTAGTCGGTTCGGTCCTCCAGTTAGTGTTACCCAACCTTCAACCTGCCCATGGCTAGATCACCGGGTTTCGGGTCTATACCCTGCAACTTAACGCCCAGTTAAGACTCGGTTTCCCTTCGGCTCCCCTATACGGTTAACCTTGCTACAGAATATAAGTCGCTGACCCATTATACAAAAGGTACGCAGTCACACCACGAAGGTGCTCCCACTGCTTGTACGTACACGGTTTCAGGTTCTTTTTCACTCCCCTCGCCGGGGTTCTTTTCGCCTTTCCCTCACGGTACTGGTTCACTATCGGTCAGTCAGGAGTATTTAGCCTTGGAGGATGGTCCCCCCATATTCAGACAGGATACCACGTGTCCCGCCCTACTCTTCGAGTTCACAGCCTGTGTGCTTTCGTGTACGGGACTGTCACCCTGTACCGTGCGACTTTCCAGACGCTTCCACTAACACACAAGCTGATTCAGACTCTGGGCTGCTCCCCGTTCGCTCGCCGCTACTGGGGGAATCTCGGTTGATTTCTTTTCCTCGGGGTACTTAGATGTTTCAGTTCCCCCGGTTCGCCTCGTTAACCTATGTATTCAGTTAACGATAGTGCAACGAATTGCACTGGGTTTCCCCATTCGGACATCGCCGGGTCAAAGGTTCATATCACCTCGCCGGCGCTTTTCGCAGATTAGCACGTCCTTCATCGCCTCTGACTGCCAGGGCATCCACCGTGTACGCTTAGTCGCTTAACCTCACAACCCGAAGATGTTTCTTTCGATTCATCATCGACTTGCGAAAATTTGAGAGACTCGAACACACCATTTAAGATGTGTCGTTTCAATTTTCAGCTTGATCCAGATTTTTAAAGAGCAAATATCTCAAACGTCACCCGAAGATGAGTTTTGAGATATGACGGCAGGTGACTTTCACTCACGAACCAGCAAGTGGCGTCCCCTAGGGGATTCGAACCCCTGTTACCGCCGTGAAAGGGCGGTGTCCTGGGCCTCTAGACGAAGGGGACGTAAAGTCTCAATCGCAAGACGCCTTGCTATTTACTTTTCATCAGACAATCTGTGTGAGCACTGCAAAGGCAGGTTCTTTAAGGTAAGGAGGTGATCCAACCGCAGGTTCCCCTACGGTTACCTTGTTACGACTTCACCCCAGTCATGAATCACAAAGTGGTAAGCGCCCTCCCGAAGGTTAAGCTACCTACTTCTTTTGCAACCCACTCCCATGGTGTGACGGGCGGTGTGTACAAGGCCCGGGAACGTATTCACCGTAGCATTCTGATCTACGATTACTAGCGATTCCGACTTCATGGAGTCGAGTTGCAGACTCCAATCCGGACTACGACGCACTTTATGAGGTCCGCTTGCTCTCGCGAGGTCGCTTCTCTTTGTATGCGCCATTGTAGCACGTGTGTAGCCCTACTCGTAAGGGCCATGATGACTTGACGTCATCCCCACCTTCCTCCAGTTTATCACTGGCAGTCTCCTTTGAGTTCCCGGCCTAACCGCTGGCAACAAAGGATAAGGGTTGCGCTCGTTGCGGGACTTAACCCAACATTTCACAACACGAGCTGACGACAGCCATGCAGCACCTGTCTCAGAGTTCCCGAAGGCACCAAAGCATCTCTGCTAAGTTCTCTGGATGTCAAGAGTAGGTAAGGTTCTTCGCGTTGCATCGAATTAAACCACATGCTCCACCGCTTGTGCGGGCCCCCGTCAATTCATTTGAGTTTTAACCTTGCGGCCGTACTCCCCAGGCGGTCGACTTAACGCGTTAGCTCCGGAAGCCACGCCTCAAGGGCACAACCTCCAAGTCGACATCGTTTACGGCGTGGACTACCAGGGTATCTAATCCTGTTTGCTCCCCACGCTTTCGCACCTGAGCGTCAGTCTTTGTCCAGGGGGCCGCCTTCGCCACCGGTATTCCTCCAGATCTCTACGCATTTCACCGCTACACCTGGAATTCCGCCCCCCTCTACAAGACTCTAGCCTGCCAGTTTCGAATGCAGTTCCCAGGTTGAGCCCGGGGATTTCACATCCGACTTGACAGACCGCCTGCGTGCGCTTTACGCCCAGTAATTCCGATTAACGCTTGCACCCTCCGTATTACCGCGGCTGCTGGCACGGAGTTAGCCGGTGCTTCTTCTGCGGGTAACGTCAATCGCTGAGGTTATTAACCTCAACGCCTTCCTCCCCGCTGAAAGTACTTTACAACCCGAAGGCCTTCTTCATACACGCGGCATGGCTGCATCAGGCTTGCGCCCATTGTGCAATATTCCCCACTGCTGCCTCCCGTAGGAGTCTGGACCGTGTCTCAGTTCCAGTGTGGCTGGTCATCCTCTCAGACCAGCTAGGGATCGTCGCCTAGGTGAGCCGTTACCCCACCTACTAGCTAATCCCATCTGGGCACATCTGATGGCAAGAGGCCCGAAGGTCCCCCTCTTTGGTCTTGCGACGTTATGCGGTATTAGCTACCGTTTCCAGTAGTTATCCCCCTCCATCAGGCAGTTTCCCAGACATTACTCACCCGTCCGCCGCTCGCCGGCAAAGTAGCAAGCTACTTTCCGCTGCCGCTCGACTTGCATGTGTTAGGCCTGCCGCCAGCGTTCAATCTGAGCCATGATCAAACTCTTCAATTTAAGTTTGATGCTCGTGAATTAAACTTCGTAATGAATTACGTATGTTCACTCAGAGACTTGGTATTCATTTTTCGTCTTGCGACGTTAAGAATCCATGTCACTTTGAGTGCCCACACAGATTGTCTGATAAATTGTTAAAGAGCAGTGCCGCTTCGCTTTTCGCTGCGGCGCGGGGTGTGCATATTACGCTTTCCCGCTTCAGAGTCAAGCGATTAATTTCGCTTTTCTCTGCTGACCCGGCGGCGTGTGTGCCGTTGTTCCGTGTCAGTGGAGGCGCATTATAGGGAGTTATTCCGAAGCCGCAAGGGTAAAGTGAAAATTATTTACTGACCGCTCACTTTTCAGGCAATATTTACTCCAGACCTCAATTTTCGCCTGGTTTTTAAACAAAAACGAGCCGCAAGCGGCTCGTTTTTGCGTTTTGTGACTTACTGCACTGCCACAATGCGATCGTCGTTGGCTTCCAGGCGGATAACTTTGCCCGGAATCAACTCTCCGGAGAGGATCTGCTGCGCCAGCGGGTTTTCGATCTGCTGCTGGATAGCACGTTTTAATGGACGCGCACCGTACACCGGATCGTAACCATTCTCACTCAGCAGCTTCAGGGCCTCGTCGGAGATGTGAATTTCATACCCACGCTCTTCCAGACGTTTGTACAGACGCTGCAGCTGGATCTGTGCAATCGACGCAATATGTTTCTCACCCAGAGGATGGAATACCACAACTTCATCAATACGGTTGATGAACTCAGGACGGAAGTTATGGCTGACGACACCGAGCACCAGATCCTTCATATGGCTATAGTCCAGTTCACCGAAACGTTCCTGAATCAAATCGGAACCCAGGTTCGAGGTCATGATGACAACCGTATTACGGAAGTCGACCGTTCTCCCCTGCCCGTCGGTCAGACGACCATCGTCCAGGACCTGAAGCAGAATGTTGAACACATCCGGGTGCGCTTTTTCCACTTCATCCAGCAGGATGACGGAATAAGGGCGACGGCGAACCGCTTCCGTCAGATAACCACCTTCTTCATAACCTACGTATCCCGGAGGCGCACCGACCAGACGTGAGACGGAGTGTTTCTCCATAAACTCAGACATGTCGATACGCACCATCGCATCGTCGCTGTCGAACATAAAGTTAGCCAGCGCTTTACACAGCTCGGTCTTACCGACGCCGGTTGGCCCCAGGAACAGGAACGAACCAATCGGGCGGTTTGGATCGGACAGCCCTGCGCGGCTACGGCGAATGGCGTTGGAAACCGCCTCAACCGCTTCGTTCTGGCCAATCACCCGATTATGGAGCTCCTGCTCCATGCGCAGCAGTTTTTCACGCTCGCCTTCCAGCATGCGCGCCACCGGAATACCGGTCCAGCGAGCAAGCACTTCCGCGATTTCTGCATCCGTCACTTTATTACGTAACAGACGCATCGTTTTCCCTTCTGACTGCGTCGCTATCTCAAGCTGTTTTTCCAGCTCAGGAATTTTGCCGTACTGCAGTTCAGACATCCGAGCCAGATCGCCGACACGGCGAGCCTGCTCGATGGCAATTTTTGCCTGTTCAAGTTCAGCTTTAATGGTCTGAGTGCCGGAAAGGGACGCTTTCTCGGCTTTCCACTCTTCTTCCAGCTCAGAGTACTGGCGCTCTTTATCGTCCAGTTCTTCATTGAGCATATCCAGGCGTTTCTTACTGGCTTCATCAGACTCTTTCTTCAGCGCCTGCTGTTCCAGCTTGAGCTGAATGATGCGTCGGTCGAGTCGGTCCAGCTCTTCCGGTTTCGAGTCAATCTGCATACGAATGCTCGAAGCCGCTTCATCAATAAGGTCGATCGCTTTATCCGGCAGCTGGCGATCGGCGATATAACGATGTGAAAGCGTCGCCGCCGCAACGATAGCCGGGTCAGTGATCTGCACGTGGTGGTGCAGTTCATAGCGCTCTTTCAGACCACGCAGGATCGCGATGGTATCTTCAACGCTTGGCTCAGCAACAAACACTTTCTGGAAGCGACGTTCCAGCGCAGCATCTTTCTCAATGTACTGACGATACTCGTCAAGCGTGGTGGCACCAACGCAGTGAAGTTCACCACGCGCCAGCGCAGGTTTCAGCATGTTCCCGGCATCCATCGCGCCGTCCGCTTTACCCGCACCGACCATAGTGTGCAGTTCGTCGATAAACAGGATAACGTTGCCTTCCTGCTTCGCCAGGTCGTTAAGCACGCCTTTCAGACGTTCTTCGAACTCACCGCGATACTTCGCACCGGCCAC
Organism: Enterobacter sp. QK-SA4; assembly: GCF_056856775.1. Lineage (NCBI taxonomy): Bacteria > Pseudomonadati > Pseudomonadota > Gammaproteobacteria > Enterobacterales > Enterobacteriaceae > Enterobacter > Enterobacter sp. QK-SA4. The sequence continues at coordinate 1,172,658 of NZ_JBXFXH010000007.1, read as the reverse complement.
CAGCGCGCCCATATCCAGCGCCAGTACGCGGCGGCCTTTCAGGCCTTCCGGCACTTCGCCGTTGACGATACGCTGCGCCAGCCCTTCAACGATGGCGGTTTTACCGACACCCGGTTCACCAATCAGCACCGGGTTGTTCTTGGTACGACGTTGCAGTACCTGAATCGTACGGCGAATTTCTTCATCACGGCCGATAACCGGGTCAAGTTTGCCCTGTTCAGCACGCTCGGTCAGATCGACCGTAAATTTCTTCAAAGCCTGACGTTGGTCTTCGGCTCCCTGATCGTTCACGCTTTCACCTCCGCGCATTTTCTCAATCGCCTGAGTCACATTGGCGGTGGTCGCACCGGCAGATTTCAGCAGGTCGGTCAAGGTACCGCGTGATTCAAGCGCCGCCAGAACAAACAGCTCTGACGAAATAAAGTTGTCCCCACGTTTTTGCGCCAGCTTGTCGCAAAGGTTCAGCACGCGCACCAGATCCTGAGACGGCTGAACGTCGCCGCCGGTACCTTCTACCTGCGGTAAACGGCTCAGCGCCTGATCGATAGCGGTGCGTAACTGGCCAGCATTAATGCCAGCGGACGTTAATAAAGGACGTACCGATCCCCCTTCCTGATTCAGCAAGGCGCTCATTAAATGAAGAGGTTCGATAAACTGGTTGTCGTGCCCCAGTGCGAGGGACTGGGCATCGGCGAGAGCAAGCTGGAATTTATTAGTAAGACGATCCAGACGCATAACTCCTCCCATAACAGGTCAAATTTGCTACTGGAGATTAAATGAGGTCATCCCTCAATTATTCAAGGTTAATGACCTGAATTATGTGAAAAGAAAACGGCACGTACCGGATCGTCTTGATTCTTTAGGTTATATCAGCCAAATGAAACTTGCCATACGCCCCGTGGTCTTGTCGCGACGATAGGAGAAAAAATCACCCTTTTCGGTGAATGTGCAGCGATCGCCGCCGAAGATCTGCGTCACGCCAACGTTATTCAGACGCTGGCGGGCGAGATGGTAAATATCGGCCAGATATTTATCCCCCGAAGGCAGGAAGGCTTCAACCGATTGCGAATCTTTTTCCATAAAGGCTTCACGAACCTCTGGCCCCACTTCAAAAGCGCGAGGACCAATAGCCGGACCAAGCCAGGCCATAATATTGGCGGGCTCATCGTTAAAGCAGGCGACAGTTTCTTCGAGCACGCCTTCACACAGACCACGCCAGCCCGCGTGTGCTGCTGCCACCTCGGTACCTGCACGGTTACAGAACAGAACCGGCAGACAATCGGCGGTCATCACGGCACAAACGGTTCCCGAAGTATTACTGTAAGAGGCATCAGCGCGTTTAGAAGCATAGGGTTCCCCCGTCAACTTCAGTACCGCGTTACCATGAACCTGTTCCAGCCAGACCGGTTTCGACGGCAAGTTCCCCGCAGCAAACAGACGTCTGCGGTTCTCTTCAACGTGTTCCAGGTTGTCGCCACAGTGCGCACCGAGGTTCAAAGACTCCCACGCGCCCTGGCTAACACCGCCAATACGGGTTGAACTGCAGGCAGCCACGCCTTCAGGCAATGGCCACTCCGGGACAATCAGTTTGGTCATAACCAGTCCACTTGATCCTTATGTTCTTCGAAATCAGCACGCATGGCGTCGATAAGATCCACCATATCCTGCGGGATAGGTGCATGCCACTCCATCTGAATACCGGTGATAGGGTGATAAAGACGCAGCATGGTCGCGTGCAGCGCCTGACGATCGAATTTACGCAATACGCTGATGAACTCATCCGACGCGCCTTTAGGCGGACGCGGACGACCGCCGTAGACCTGATCCCCCACCAGCGGATGGGTAATGTGGGCCATATGCACGCGGATTTGGTGAGTACGCCCGGTTTCCAGACGCAGACGCAGGCGCGTATGAATACGGAAGTGCTCCATAATGCGATAGTGCGTCACCGCCGGTTTACCCATCGGATGCACCGACATATGGGTACGTTTAGTTGGGTGACGGCTGATTGGCTCTTCCACCGTTCCGCCAGAGGTCATATGCCCAATGGCTACCGCTTCATACTCGCGGGTGATTTCGCGCAGCTGCAGCGATTCCACCAGACGGGTCTGAGCTGGAACGGTCTTCGCCACCACCATCAAACCGGTGGTGTCTTTATCCAGACGGTGCACGATGCCCGCGCGCGGGACATCCGCGATCGGCGGATAATAATGGAGAAGTGCGTTAAGTACCGTACCGTCAGGGTTTCCCGCCCCCGGGTGAACAACCAGGTCGCGCGGCTTGTTGATCACCAGAATGTCATCATCTTCATAGACGATGTCCAGTGGGATATCCTGCGGCTCGAAGCGGATTTCCTCTTCGATTTCAGCATTGATGGCGACAGCTTCCCCACCTAACACTTTCTCTTTTGGTTTGTCCCAGATCTTGCCGTTTACCATCACGCGCTGGTCAAGGATCCATTCTTTTATGCGTGAACGCGAATAATCAGGGAACAATTCGGCCAAAGCCTGATCTAAGCGTTGACCGAGCTGATTTTCGGAGACTGTTGCGGTGAGTTCTACTCGTTGTGCCATAAACTGCTTCTTCGTTTAACGTTGGGTTTTACGGCTTTGCCGTTTAATATAGTGTGCTATTGTAGCTGGTCTTAATCGGGAGCAGGAACAGAGTTTCTCCCGGACAAACATTTGAGGAAAGTCAAAACGTCATGACGCGCATGAAATATCTGGTGGCAGCGGCCACGTTGAGCCTGGCTTTGGTGGGCTGCTCCGGTTCAAATGAACAGGTCCCTGACAATCCGCCGAATGAAATCTATGCGACTGCACAACAAAAGTTGCAGGACGGTAACTGGAAACAGGCGATAACGCAACTGGAAGCGTTGGATAATCGCTATCCATTTGGTCCGTATTCGCAGCAGGTACAGTTAGATCTCATCTACGCATACTATAAAAATGCCGATCTGCCGCTGGCTCAGGCAACCATCGATCGTTTCATGCGTCTGAACCCGACTCATCCTAACATCGACTACGTGATGTACATGCGCGGCCTCACCAACATGGCGCTGGACGACAGTGCGCTGCAGGGCTTCTTCGGCGTGGATCGTTCCGACCGTGACCCGCAGCATGCGCGTGATGCCTTCAATGACTTCTCCAAACTGGTGCGCGGCTATCCGAACAGTCAGTACGTGACTGACGCCACCAAACGTCTGGTGTTCCTGAAAGATCGTCTGGCGAAATATGAATACTCTGTAGCGGAATACTATACCCGCCGTGGCGCATGGGTTGCCGTTGTTAACCGCGTAGAAGGTATGCTGCGTGATTATCCGGATACCCAGGCAACGCGCGATGGCCTGAAGCTGATGGAAAATGCTTACCGTCAGATGCAGATGACCGCTCAGGCTGAAAAAGTGGCGAAAATCATCGCCGCGAACAGCAGCAACACCTGATATTGCCTCAATGCAAAACGGCAGCCCGAAGGCTGCCGTTTTTTTATTCATTTTAGCGCGTCGCTGAAGCGCTTAAGCCTCAACACATCCAGTCAACTATGGCCCCAATTTTTACCTTCGACAAGGTAAATCTCACTTCTTCCTGCCCAGCCTCACAAAAAAGATTCCCTGACAAAAACCGACAAAATAACGTGATCTAAATCACACATTTTGACATTAGGTCGGGTATGCTGGAATCACCAAGACGGAAAGACAAGAGGTAAAATTTATGACAATGAACATTACCAGTAAACAAATGGAAATTACTCCGGCAATCCGCCAGCACGTCGCAGACCGTCTCGCCAAACTGGATAAATGGCAAACTCATTTGATTAATCCACATATCATCCTGTCCAAGGAGCCTCAGGGTTTCATCGCTGACGCAACTATCAATACTCCAAACGGCCATCTGGTCGCCAGCGCAAAACACGAGGATATGTACACCGCTATTAACGATTTGATCAACAAGCTGGAACGGCAGCTCAATAAAGTGCAACACAAAGGTGAAGCCCGTCGCGCCGCAACATCGGTGAAAGACGCCAGCTTCGCGGAAGAAGTTGAAGAAGAGTAATCCTTTAAATTGAGTGTACCGCCAACGCGCCTTCGGGCGCGTTTTTTGTTTTTTATTGACAGGGTGAAAACAGTGCGGGTACTTTAACGGTATCAATCACAGGATGACTTTATGAAACTTACGCCGTTCTTCTTCGCATTCTTTTTTACCTTCCCCTGAACGGGAGGCATTTCGTCGTGTGATAAAGAATGCGAAGACGAACAACAAGGCCTCCCACACCGGGGGGCCTTTTTTATTGATAACGATAAAATGAGACAGACAACACTATGACACCGGAAAACCCGTTACTGGATCTGCGAGTAAAAATCAGCGCGCTGGATGAGAAACTGCTGGCGCTGCTGGCCGAACGCCGCGCGCTTGCCGTTGAAGTGGGCAAAGCCAAGCTGGACTCCCATCGCCCGGTACGAGATATCGACCGCGAGCGTGATCTGCTGGAACGTCTTATTCAGCTCGGCAAAGCGCATCACCTCGATGCCCACTACATCACCCGGTTGTTCCAGCTCATCATCGAAGACTCCGTTCTCACTCAGCAAGCGTTACTCCAGCAGCATCTGAACAAAACCAATCCGCACTCTGCGCGTATCGCCTTCCTCGGTCCGAAAGGCTCTTATTCTCACCTGGCCGCCCGTCAGTATGCCGCACGCCATTTCGAAGAATTTATTGAGAGCGGCTGCGCGAAGTTTGCCGACATATTTAATCAGGTTGAGACCGGCCAGGCGGATTACGCCGTCGTACCGATTGAAAACACCAGCTCCGGCGCTATCAACGACGTTTACGATTTGCTGCAGCACACCAGCCTGTCGCTGGTTGGCGAGCTGACGATCCCTATCGATCACTGCGTGCTGGTCGCCGGCTCAACGGACCTGAGCAAGATCGAAACGGTCTACAGTCATCCACAGCCGTTCCAGCAGTGCAGCCAGTTCCTGAACCGCTATCCGAACTGGAAAATTGAGTACACCGAAAGCACCTCGGCGGCGATGGAAAAAGTGGCGCAGGCTAACTCCCCAACCGTCGCCGCGCTCGGCAGCGAAGCAGGCGGGGCGCTGTATGGTTTACAGGTGCTGGAACGCAACCTGGCGAACCAGACGCAAAATATCACCCGTTTCGTGGTGCTGGCACGCAAGGCAATCAATGTGTCTGACCAGGTGCCGGCCAAAACCACGCTGCTGATGGCGACCGGCCAACAGGCCGGTGCGCTGGTTGAAGCCCTGCTGGTGCTGCGTAATCACAACCTGATCATGACCAGGCTGGAATCACGCCCAATCCACGGTAACCCATGGGAAGAGATGTTTTATCTTGATATCCAGGCCAACCTGGAATCTGCTTCCATGCAGAAAGCCCTGCGCGAACTGGGCGAGATCACGCGCTCCATGAAAGTGCTGGGCTGCTATCCGAGCGAGAACGTGGTCCCGGTTGACCCGGCTTAACGTTCGATGAATCGGCTTTTCTTCATCCCTGCCACGTTCACGGGCAGGGTGAAGATGCCGCCGGAGAGCGGATACTTCGCCACCTCGTCCGCATCCATATTTTCCCGCGTGGTGGTAATAAACAGCGTTTTCATGTCATCGCCGCCAAAGCAGACCATCGTCGGGCAACGCACCGGCATGCGGTATTCTTCCAGCTGCTCCCCTTGCGGAGAAAAACGCGCAATACGCCAGCCGTCAAACAGCGCGCTCCAGTAGCAGCCTTCCACATCCATGGCCGCGCCGTCCGGTATCCCTTCGCCCTCTTTAAACTGACGAAACACCTCGCGCCTGCCGGGTTCGCCCTGCTCATCAAGCGGCGTTCGGTAAATAACGCCATTTGGCGTATCAGAAGTAAACATCCATTGATTATCCGGGCTAAACGCTAAGCCGTTGTGGCCGTGAATATCGCACTGGATCACTTTCGGCGTCAGGTCGTTGTCGATGCGCATCAGCAGGGCACCGTTGTAATCTCCCGGCCCCCAAAACGTGCCCGCATAGAATCGCCCCAGAGAATCGGTGCCGCCGTCGTTAAAACGTGCGAGCTGCGGGTTAGAGGGGTTATCGCACACCTTGCGGCGCAGCAGGCCGTGTTTATCGGTCAGCCAGATACCCGTTCGCATCGCAACGATAAAACCACCCTGCTCTCGCAGCGCGAAACAGCCCACCTCCTCGTGAAAAGAAAGCACGGTGTGTTCCGCCGTTGGCAGATGGTAACGGTGGATCTCCCCTTCCAGAATATCAGCCCAGTAGAGCGCGTGCTCTTCTGCGCTCCACGTCGGGCATTCAGGCAGATGCCCGATGTAATTCAACAGCAGCTGCGGTTCGGCCATGACAGTTCCCCAAAATAAAAAAAGCCAGCAATGCTGGCTTTCAGTATATACATCATCGCATTACTGGCGACTGTCATTTGCCTGGCGCAACAGCGTCCGGCTCTCACTCTGGAAACGCTGAGCGTAATCGCCAAACCAGTGCTCGACCTTGCGGAAGCTGTCGATAAACGCCTGCTTGTCTCCGTGCTCCAGCAGCGTAATGGCTTCACCAAAGCGCTGATAGTAGCGCTTGATGAGCGCCAGGTTGTTCTCGGAGGACATAATAATGTCCGCGTAAAGCTGCGGATCCTGAGCAAACAGACGCCCGACCATCGCCAGCTCCAGACGATAGATAGGCGAAGAGAGCGCCAGAAGCTGTTCAAGCTGCACGTTCTCTTCCGCCAGATGCAGACCGTAGGCAAACGTCGCAAAGTGGCGCAGCGCCTGAATGAACGCCATGTTCTGATCGTGCTCGACCGCGCTGATGCGGTGCAGTCGCGCACCCCATACCTGAATCTGTTCCAGGAACCACTGATAGGCTTCCGGCTGACGACCGTCGCAGTAAACCACCACCTGCTTAGCCAGGCTGCCGCTGTCCGGTCCAAACATCGGGTGCAGACCCAGAACCGGGCCGGTATGCGCAGCCAGCATCGCCTGCAGCGGACCATTTTTGACGGAGGCCAGATCCACCAGGATACAGTCTTTCGGTAAAGGAGGAAGCTTTCCGACGATCTGCTCCGTCACGTGGATCGGCACGCTGACGATAACCATCCCGGCATCCTTCATGAGTTCCGGTGCCTGCGCCCAGTCCTCTTTTTCCAGAATGCGCACCTGATACCCAGAAAGCGTCAGCATTTTTTCGAACAGACGCCCCATCTGTCCCGCACCGCCGACAATCACCACCGGCCGCAGGGACGGGCAGAGGGTTTTAAAGCCTTTGTCGTTTTCGCTGGAATAGGATTCCCGCATCACGCGACGCAGAACATCTTCAATCAAGTCCGGAGAAACGCCCAGCGCCTGCGCCTCTTTACGACGGGAGGCCAGCATTGAGGCTTCGCGCTCCGGGACGTAAATCGGCAGGCCGTATTTGCTTTTCACCTCACCGACTTCGGCAACCAGCGCCATGCGGCGCGCCAGCAGGTCCAGCAGCGCCTTATCCACTTCATCAATTTGATCGCGCAGTGCGGTCAATTCAGCAACCATAACTAACCTCTTAAGCCAGACGCGTCGCCAGCTGGCCGTTCAAATCTTTGTGGATCTCACGCAGCAGCGCATCGGTGGTTTCCCAACTGATGCAGGCATCCGTCACGGAGACGCCGTGCTTCATTGCGCTACGCGGTTGTTCCGATGACTGATTGCCTTCATGAATGTTGCTCTCAATCATCAGACCAATAATCGAACGGTTGCCATCTTTGATCTGTGCGATCACGGATTCCGCAACCGCAGGCTGGCGACGGTAATCTTTATTTGAATTACCATGGCTGCAATCTACCATCAGTGCCGGGCGCAGTCCCGCCTGCTCCATCTCTTTTTCACACTGCGCCACGTCCGCCGGGCTGTAGTTAGGTGCTTTCCCGCCGCGCAGGATCACATGGCCGTCCGGGTTGCCCTGCGTTTGCAGGAGGCATACCTGGCCCGCCTGATTGATACCGACGAAACGGTGCGGCATCGCAGCAGCGCGCATGGCGTTGATTGCCGTCGCCAGGCTGCCATCGGTACCGTTTTTAAAGCCAACCGGCATCGACAGGCCAGACGCCATCTCGCGGTGGGTTTGCGATTCTGTGGTACGCGCACCAATCGCCGACCAGCTGAACAGATCGCCCAGGTACTGCGGGCTGTTCGGGTCCAGCGCTTCGGTTGCCAGCGGCAGCCCCATGCTGACCAGCTCCACCAGCAGGCGACGCGCAATCTTCAGGCCTGCTTCCACATCAAACGAGCCATCCATGTGCGGATCGTTAATCAACCCTTTCCAGCCGACGGTCGTACGTGGCTTCTCAAAATAGACGCGCATCACCAGATAGAGGCTATCGCTGACCTCCTCCGCTAACGCTTTAAATCGACGAGCATATTCTATGGCGGTTTCAGGATCATGAATGGAGCAAGGACCGCATACCACTAGCAGGCGCGGATCGCGGCCGGCGATAATGTCAGAAATGGTCTGGCGAGAGTGCTCGATCTGAGCCTCCTGCGCGACGCTCAGCGGAAATTCCGCTTTCAGTTGATCCGGAGTGATTAACACCTGTTCGTCAGTGATATGTACGTTGTTCAGCGCGTCTTTTTGCATGATGGCGATCCTGTAAAGCTCGTTTGCGATAGTTGTTTTCCTCAATGAGGTGAAACCACGATACCATAAAAAGTAAACATTTCAATCCAAAATACGTATACTTTACTTTACACATACCAATTTATTGCAAAAATAAGCCGATAAAAACGTAAACTTTAAATTACAGACAGGTTTTCTTTAGCCAGGCTATGCTGAAGAAAAAAGGAGAATGGCTATGCGTTCAATTGCTCTCGCGCTGTTGTCGCTGTTTTTAACCGGCTGTCAGATCAATCCTTATACCTTCCAGCCCGACTGGACCAGCCCATCCTGGTTTGATGCAGGCAAGGAAGACGCCATGAATGGCCTGCCGGTTAAAGATAACCAGTCCCTGGCCGATAGTTTTAACGACACACACGTTGATCGTAGCGAATATCTTCGCGGCTATGCTGACGGTCAGAAGAAAGTCTGCGAAGAAGGGTTTATTCACGCCTGGGGATTAGCCGGCAAATCTTTCCCTGCCAGTTGCGATACAGCCGAAAACGCGGCAAAACTGCGTGCGTCATGGCAGCAAGGGATGGATGAAAGTATGCGCTCCAGCAGACTGAATTAATCTAATTTCATCCACCGGAAAATAAACAACAGTAGGATTTAACTTAGGTCGGCCTCATGCTATTTCTGACATAATGACGGCCCTGATAAACAATGGTATTCTGCCCGCAACTCTTAAGGACATCTATTTCCAGAGCGATGTGGCGGATTCTGGTGAGAAATTTATTCTTGATCTCTTTTTTCCGACTCACTCTGGTGCTAACGCTGTTCCTTATGGTGGGCCCTGTGGCGGCAGGCACGCTTACGGAAACGGATAAATCGGTACGCTCGATTGTCTCAGGCATTGTGAGCTATACGCGATGGCCGTCACTTTCCGGGCAGCCTAAACTCTGCGTCTACGCCACTTCTCACTATACGCACGCCCTCAGCGGCGATGAGGGGCATAGCGAGTTACCTTATACTCCCGTTATTGTACGTAACGATCAGGAAGCCCTGGCCGCGACGTGCGATGCGATCTATTTCGGGTCTGAATCACCGGCAAAACAACTTGAATTAATAAGTCAATATCAGGGCAGAGCGTTGCTATTAATCTCAGAGCAAAATCCGGAATGTGTAATTGGCAGTGCCTTTTGCCTGATAATCGATCGCGGCCAGGTACGGTTCGCCGTCAACCTGGATGCATTGACGCGCAGTGGCGTAAGAGTCAATCCGGATGTATTAATGCTTGCACGGAATAAGCAGCATGGATAAAGATTTCACTTCAACGCCACGTCCGACGTTTAAAAGAACGTTGAGGCGAAACAGCATGATAAGCGTCATCATCACGATGACGTTAATATGGCTGCTGCTCTGTTTTGCTTCCGTCGTGACGTTAAAACAATACGCGCAAAAGAATCTCGAATTAACCGGCGCAACAATGAGCCACAGCCTGGAAGCGTCGCTGGTGTTCAACGACTCGCTGGCGGCCAACGAAACGCTGGCCGCCCTGGGCAAACAGGGCCAGTTTGCCGTGGCCGAGGTTATTAACGCGCATAAAAAGCGGTTTGCCTACTGGTCGTGGAACCCGGCGGACAACAACGATACGCTGGGCGCACTGGTCAGCCGCTGGCTTTTTCCCGTACCGGTTGCGCAGCCCATCATGCATAACGGCGCAACGATCGGCGAAATTCGCCTTACCGCGCGTGACAGCCTGATCGGCCATTTCATCTGGATGTCGTTTGCCGTACTGACCGGCTGCATTCTCTTTGCCGCCGTGGTCGCGCTCATCATTACCCAGTCTTTGCATCACGGGATGGTCACGGCCCTGCAGAACATTACCGACGTGGTGCATGACGTACGCACGAACCGCAACTTCTCCCGCCGGGTGAAAGACGGCCGTATCGAAGAGTTTCACCAGTTTGGTGAGGACTTCAACAGCCTTCTGGATGAGATGGAGGAGTGGCAACTCAAGCTCCAGGCGAAAAACGCCCAGCTGCTGCGTACCGCCATGCACGACCCGCTCACCGGTCTTGCCAACCGCGCGGCGTTTCGTAACAGCATTGCGGCCTTAATGAACGACCCTTCTGCCAAAACGAACTCGGCCCTGCTCTTCCTCGACGGTGATAATTTTAAGTTTATTAACGACACCTGGGGACATGCGGCAGGAGACTGCGTGCTGATTGAAGTCGCCAGCAGGATGATGGAGTTTGGCGACAAACGTCACCAGGCATACCGCCTTGGCGGGGACGAATTTGCCATGGTGCTGTACGGCGTGCACTCTGAGCTTGAGGTTCAACATATTTGTGCTGCGCTATCGCAGCAGTTTATCCGTCCGTTTGATCTTCATAACGGACAAAAAGCATCGATGTCACTCAGCATTGGCTTTGCTCTGGCGTGGGAAAATGCTTCCGTGGAAGCATTACTGGAGAGGGCTGACCGCAACATGTACCAGGTGAAAAACCAGCGTACGAAAACAACAAGTTAGAAGGGATACACTATGTTAAAACGTTACTTCGCGCCGATAGTTCTGGCCTCACTGGTTCTGGCAGGCTGTCAGTCGCCGCCGGAAGGTAAATTTACTCCTGAGCAAATTTCGGCGATGAAGTCTTACGGTTTTAACGAACTGAACGGTGACTGGTCGCTTGGCATGTCGGACACCATCCTGTTTGATAAAAATGACGCCAGACTGCGCCCGGAAAGTGAAACGCAGATCCAGTCCATGGCCTCTCGCCTGGCGGAAACCGGCCTGAACCACGCGCGAATGGACGGTCACACGGATAATTACGGGGAAAAAAGCTACAACGAAGCGTTGTCGTTAAAACGCGCCAATGCCGTGGCCGATGCCTGGGCGAAGGGCGCAAATATCCCGCGCAGCAACCTCACCACGCGGGGGTTAGGTCAAAAATACCCGGTTGCGAGCAACAGTACCCCGCAAGGGCGCGCTGAAAACCGCCGCGTCGCAGTGGTGATCAGCACGCCATAGGGTTATTTAGCGGAGGATTCGGCGAGCGTCACCCTGGTTGCCGCTCGCCAGCGCAGCCAGTCCACCAGAACAAACAGCGCCAGACTCACGCCCATGACCGGCAAGGCCAGCCCCAGCAGTATGCTGATTACCACCGTAACCCCTCTTCCCCATACTGACAGCGCCAGCCAGCTCTGACAAAGCGTCTGTACTGGACTCACTGCCGACCGTGCCGGACGACGCATCCACCACATCCGGTAACCCCAAATGATGAGCACGCACAGGGCGAGGCCGAACGCCACCAGCAGCAGCTGATTCACCAGCCCGAATAAGATCCCCATATGGAAATCCACGCCCCAGCGGGTCAGTTTTGCCATTAACGGGAAATCCTCGAAACGGGTTCTGTCCAGGACCTGCATCGTAGAAGGATCAACCGCAACGGCGTCCACCTGAGTCGGCCAGCTGCGATCGATTTCCGTCACGGTCCAGGCGCTATCCGCCGTTTTTGCCGGGCGGATCTCCAGCCTGTTGGCATCAATTCCTGCGTTACGGGCCGCGCTTAATACTCCGTCAAACTGCGTCAGATCCATCGCCATTTCCGGCATCATCATTCTGCCGTGATAACCCCGGTGTTCGGCATGCTCATCCACGCTCTCCTGTTGGCCGGAAAGCGTCGTGTTCACCTGCGGGGTGAGCCAGTTCATCTCTGCCCGCAGCTTATCGACGTTCCCGCCTGCCCATTGAGACCATGTCAGGCCGGTTGCAGAGAACAGCAACATTCCACCCAGCAGACTCCAGCCCAGCGTCACGTGCAGGCGACGACGATTCTGGAAGCGATTGTTGATCCGCCGTTTGGGTCGGGTATAAAACCACAGGGCAATACCGCCCAGCGCGGCAACCCACATCCAGGAGGCGGCAAGCTCGCTGTAGAGCCGGCCCACGTCGCCCAGCATCAAAGAGGTATGCAGGTAATCAATGGTCTGACGCAGCGGTAAAATCCCGCTGGTGCCGTATACCGTCATATCTCCCAGCACCGCCAGGCTTACCGGATCAATAAAAATAGCCCGGTTCTCCGATGGCCCAAGCGTCGGGTCAGCAAACATCACGCGGGTAGTTTCGCCTTCAGCCAGCCCCGGACGCACGGCGTGCAAATGTAAATCTGAGCCAACGGTTTTTTCCGCCACGGCGATTTGCTCCGCCAGCGGCTGCAGCTCGCCTACGGAATTCGTGTGGAGCGCGTGCCGGTAGAGCGCATTCTCCAGCTGTGGAGTCGCCACATATAGCGTACCGGTCAGCGCGGCAAAGAAGATAAACGGACCAACAAAAATCCCGACGTAGAAATGGAGGCGACGCAGCAGGTTTCCCCATGCCGCGCGCGGAGTGCAGGTAGTCATACTTTTCCTTTTTAAGGCAGTAAGTTATCGATTTATTTTTTAAAGGGAAAAAGCAGACTGCCGCGGCGGCGCGCGGGTATCAGGGTAAAGCCAGGGGAAAAAGTGCCAGTGACTGACCGCCTGGCGCGGCGGCTTAACGCGAAGCCTCTGCAGCACCGCGCTGAGCAGGACGATCAGCGCCAGCATCACGCCAGGGACATGCGCTAACAGCACGCAGTAGCCGCACGCTTCCGCATGGTCGACAGGCATCGTGTGCGGCATATCGCCGTGATGCTCGTCCATCGACATCATGCTCATGTCATGATGCATGCCCGGCATGGCGCTCATGGGATCTTTCTGCAAGGAAACGGAGATAAGCGGCGCTACCACGATCAGCAGGATCGCAAACAGCGCGGTCAATGCCGCTGCGCGTTTCCGGTTAGGCTGATGCAGTACGTTATCCACTTCCCCTCCATTCAAGAGGCAAGCATTGTAAATGATTTACGACAAAAGGGTTAACGTGAGAAATGCGCAGGGATAAAAAAAGGGCCAGCCTTTCGGCCAGCCCTTTCTAACAGGATGTCGCTTAAGCGAATCTTAGTTCAGACGCTCTTTAATACGAGCAGACTTACCAGTACGCTCACGCAGGTAGTACAGTTTAGCTTTACGTACAGCACCACGACGTTTAACAGCAATGCTGTCAACTACCGGAGAGTGAGTCTGGAAGACACGCTCAACGCCTTCGCCGTTGGAAATTTTACGAACAGTGAATGCAGAGTGCAGACCGCGGTTACGAATAGCGATAACCACGCCCTCGAATGCCTGCAGACGTTTTTTGGAACCTTCAACAACCCATACTTTCACTTCCACGGTGTCACCTGGACGGAAGGAAGGTACGTCCTGCTTCATCTGCTCTTGTTCAAGTTGCTTAATAATGTTGCTCATAATTTAATCTCTTATCCTGGGTAAACTGATATTCGGGAGTGTATTACGCATTCCCATCATGTTCATGCTGCTGGTGCGCGTGTTCTGTTTTGAACTCGGCCAGCAACTTTGCTTGCTCTTCAGTCAGAGCCAGGTTTTCCAGAAGTTCAGGTCTTCTAAGCCAGGTTCGGCCCAGCGACTGCTTCAAACGCCAGCGACGTATTTCGGCATGGTTTCCAGACAGTAACACCGCCGGTACTTCCATCCCTTCTAACACTTCAGGACGAGTATAGTGTGGACAGTCCAGCAACCCATCGGCAAAGGAATCTTCCGTTGCCGAAGCTTCATGGCCCAGAACCCCCGGAATGAACCGGGAGACGGAGTCAATCAGCGTCATTGCGGGTAACTCACCACCGCTGAGAACGTAATCCCCGATAGACCATTCTTCGTCAATCTCGGTTTGAATTACGCGCTCATCTATCCCTTCGTAGCGCCCACAGACCAGAATCAGCTTTTGATTCGTCGCCAGTTCGCTCACGCCCGCTTGATCAAGCTTGCGTCCCTGAGGTGAAAGATAAATCACCTTTGCGCCTTCACCTGCCGCGGCTTTTGCTGTGTGAATGGCGTCCCGTAAGGGTTGCACCATCATTAGCATCCCCGGTCCGCCGCCGTAAGGACGATCGTCCACGGTACGATGCCGGTCATGAGTAAAGTCACGAGGACTCCAGCTCTGGATGCTCAGCAGGCCATTCTTTACTGCCCGGCCAGTTACCCCGTAATCGGTAATCGCGCGGAACATTTCAGGAAACAGGCTAATTATGCCAATCCACATAGCGCCGTCTTTTACCGTTTATCCGGAGAATTTAAAAACCAGGATCCCAATCTACTTCAATGGTTTGAGTAGTGAGATCGACTTTCTTGATAACCTGTCCATCGAGGAACGGAACCAACCGCTCCTTGATGCCAAATGCATCTTTCAGGTTTGCCTTAATGACGAGAACGTCATTTGACCCGGTTTCCATCATATCGATGACTTTCCCCAGGCTGTAGCCTTCGGTAGTGACTACCTGGCAACCCATAAGGTCTTTCCAGTAGTAGTCGCCCTCTTCCAGCTGTGGCAACTGCGACGAATCCACGACAATTTCACAATTAGTCAGTGCATTCGCAGCATCACGATCGTCAACGCCTTTCAGCTTGATGATGATGTCCTGATTGTGGTGACGCCAGCTTTCCAGCTCGACCTCTTCCCACTTACCGCCTTTCTGGATAAACCAGGGCTGGTAATCAAAAATGCTATCAGCGTCTTCAGTGGAGGAAAACACTCTGAGCCAACCACGGATACCGTAGCAAGAACCCATTTTTCCCAATACGATCGGTTCAACAGGTGCTTTATTGCTCATCATGACCACCGTGACAGATTAAGCTGCTTTGTTTGCTGCTTTGATCAGCGTAGCAACGCGATCGGAAACAGTAGCGCCCTGGCCAACCCAGTGAGCGATACGATCCAGATCCAGACGAGTTTCTTCTTCTGCGCCAGCGGCCAGTGGGTTGAAGAAACCAACGCGCTCGATGAAGCGACCGTTGCGTGCATTACGGCTGTCAGTTACAACAACCTGGTAGAACGGACGCTTTTTAGCGCCGTGACGAGCTAAACGAATAGTTACCATAACATCCTCTTGTGTGAATAAAACAACCGGGCCCCATCGAGGAACGGAGCCCGGGTGTCATATTAAAAGCCCGAAAATTTTACTCATTTTCGGGCAAAAAGCAATCTCAAAAGCGATTAACGCCCTGGAAAACCGGGTGGCATCATGCCTTTCATGCCGCGCATCATCTTCGCCATGCCGCCTTTCTTCATTTTCTTCATCATGCGCTGCATGTCGTCGAACTGTTTCAGAAGGCGGTTAACGTCCTGCACCTGCATGCCGCAACCGGCTGCGATACGGCGTTTACGGGAACCTTTGATGATGTCCGGGTTAGCGCGCTCTTTGAGGGTCATCGAGTTGATGATCGCCTCCATACGCACCAGCACCTTGTCATCCATCTGCGCTTTCACGTTGTCAGGGATCTGGCCCATGCCCGGCAGTTTGCCCATCAGGCTGGCCATGCCGCCCATGTTTTTCATCTGACGCAGCTGCTCAAGGAAATCGGTGAGATCGAAACCGTCGCCTTTTTTCAGCTTGCTGGCCAGCTTCTCGGCCTGCGCGCGGTCAACCTTGCTCTCGATATCTTCGATCAGCGACAGCACGTCGCCCATGCCGAGGATACGGGAGGCAATACGATCCGGGTGGAACGGCTCGAGCGCTTCAGTTTTCTCGCCCACGCCGAGGAATTTAATCGGCTTACCGGTGATGTGACGAATGGAGAGCGCCGCACCGCCGCGGGCGTCACCGTCCACTTTGGTCAGCACCACGCCGGTTAACGGCAGCGCTTCATTAAACGCTTTTGCGGTATTCGCCGCATCCTGACCGGTCATGGCATCGACAACGAACAGGGTCTCTACCGGGTTGATAGAGGCATGCACCTGCTTGATCTCGTCCATCATCGCTTCGTCAACGTGCAGACGACCGGCGGTATCCACCAGCAGCACGTCGTAGAATTTCAGCTTAGCTTCTTTCAGCGCCGCGTTAACGATGTCGACAGGCTTCTGCGCCACGTCGGACGGGAAGAAATCTACGCCGACCTGCTCGGCCAGGGTTTCCAGCTGTTTGATCGCCGCCGGGCGATAGACGTCCGCAGAGACCACCAGCACTTTCTTCTTGTGCTTTTCACGCAGGAATTTACCCAGCTTACCGACGCTGGTCGTTTTACCCGCACCCTGCAGGCCCGCCATCAGCACCACGGCTGGCGGCTGAGCCGCCAGGTTAAGCACCTGGTTCTCTTCGCCCATCGCCGAAACCAGTTCATTACGAACGATTTTGACGAATTCCTGGCCCGGGGTCAGGCTCTTGTTAACTTCATGACCAACCGCCTTCTCTTTTACGCGGTTGATAAAATCACGAACAACCGGCAACGCGACGTCTGCTTCCAGCAGCGCCATGCGCACTTCGCGCAGCGTTTCCTTGATGTTCTCTTCAGTAAGGCGTCCGCGGCCGCTGATGTTGCGCAGCGTGCGCGACAAACGATCGGTTAAATTATCAAACATTGTCTCTCGCCTGAGTAGAAACGTTGGGCCGCCATGGGCGACACATACACAGAATTTTGCCGGAGTATAACATGAAGGCGCCTTTGTTGTTATGCAACGGTTGGAGCAGGCGTCACGTAACGTTATACTGCTTCTCTTTCTTATTAAGACAACTGTCGATGCCTATATGCCTGTTTTCGCACTGATCGCCCTTGTTGCCTACTCTGTCAGCCTCGCGCTGATCGTTCCCGGCCTGCTGCAAAAAAACAGCGGCTGGCGGCGCATGGCTATTCTTTCCGCGGTAATCGCACTGATTAGCCACGCGTTTGCGCTGGAATCACGCATCATTCCCGGCGACGGCAGCGTGCAAAACCTGAGCGTCCTCAACGTCGGCTCGCTGGTCAGCCTGATGATCTGTACGGTAATGACCATCGTCGCGTCTAAAAATCGCGGCTGGCTGCTGCTGCCGATTGTCTATACCTTCGCGCTGATCAATCTGGCCCTCGCCACCTTTATGCCTAATGAATTCATTACGCATCTGGAGGCCACCCCGGGGATGCTGGTCCATATCGGCCTGTCGCTCTTTGCCTACGCGACGCTGATCATCGCCGCGCTTTACGCCATGCAGCTCGCCTGGATTGACTACCAGCTGAAAAACAAAAAGCTGGCGTTTAATCATGAGATGCCGCCGCTGATGGTCATTGAGCGTAAGATGTTCCATATCACCCAGGTGGGCGTGGTGCTGCTGACGCTCACGCTCTGCACGGGCCTGTTTTACATGAAGAACCTGTTCAGCGTGGAGAATATCGATAAAGCGGTGCTCTCTATCATCGCGTGGTTTGTCTATATTGTCCTGTTATGGGGCCATTATCATGAAGGCTGGCGCGGTCGTCGCGTGGTCTGGTTCAACGTCGCGGGTGCGGGCATTCTCACCCTTGCCTATTTTGGCAGCCGCTTCATACAGCAATTTGCTGGCTAAGTAACAAAAGGAGTTCCCCCTGGAACACATCTCTACCACCACGCTGATCGTTATCCTGATCGTCATGGTGGTCATCTCCGCCTATTTCTCCGGCTCGGAAACCGGCATGATGACCCTAAACCGCTACCGGTTACGTCATCGTGCTAAACAGGGTAACCGTGCCGCGCGCCGCGTTGAAAAACTGCTCCGCAAGCCGGATCGCCTGATAAGCCTGGTGCTCATCGGCAACAACCTTGTCAACATTCTTGCCTCCGCCCTCGGCACTATCGTCGGAATGCGCCTGTACGGCAACGCCGGGGTGGCGATTGCCACCGGCGTGCTGACGTTCGTGGTGCTGGTATTTGCCGAAGTGCTGCCGAAAACCATCGCCGCGCTTTACCCGGAGAAGGTCGCCTACCCGAGCAGCTTCCTGCTGGCACCGCTGCAGATCCTGATGATGCCCCTGGTCTGGCTTCTGAACATGGTTACGCGCGTCCTGATGCGCATGGTGGGAATCAAAGCCGATGTCACCATCAGCAGCGCGCTCAGCAAAGAGGAGCTGCGCACCATCGTGAATGAATCCCGCTCGCAGATCTCCCGCCGCAATCAGGACATGCTCCTGTCGGTGCTGGATCTGGAAAAAGTGAGCGTGAACGACATCATGGTGCCGCGTAACGAAATCGTCGGTATCGACATCAACGACGACTGGAAAGCCATCGTCCGCCAGCTGACGCACTCCCCGCACGGGCGTATTGTGCTTTACCGCGACTCGCTGGATGACGCCATCAGCATGCTGCGCGTGCGCGAAGCCTACCGTCTGATGACCGAGAAAAAAGAGTTCACCAAAGAAGTGATGCTGCGCGCCGCCGACGAGATTTACTACGTGCCGGAAGGAACCCCGCTCAGCACGCAGCTGGTGAAATTCCAGCGCAACAAGAAGAAGGTCGGCCTGGTGGTCAATGAGTACGGCGACATTCAGGGGCTGGTGACGGTCGAAGATATTCTGGAAGAGATTGTCGGAGACTTTACCACGTCAATGTCGCCTTCCCTCGCGGAAGAGGTCACCCCGCAAAACGACGGCTCGGTGCTGATTGACGGTAGCGCGAACATTCGCGAACTCAACAAAGCCTTTAACTGGCATTTGCCGGAAGATGAGGCTCGTACGATCAACGGGATGATTCTGGAAGCGCTGGAAGAGATCCCGGCGGCGGGCACGCGGGTGCGGATTGAGCAGTATGATATTGATATCCTGGACGTGCAGGATAATATGATTAAGCAGGTGAAAGTCCTGCCCGTAAAACCCCTACGCGAAAGTATCGCTGAGTAAGGTTGTAGGCCGGGTAAGGCGAAACCGCCACCCGGCACTACGGATAGCGAATTACGCTTTCGCTTTCGCCACGGTCACCATCGCCGCGCGAATGGTTCGCCCGTTCAGGGTGTAACCTTTCTGCATCACGCCCAGCACTTTACCGGCTTCCACCTCTTCGGACTCCACCATCGCAATCGCCTGGTGAACGTTTGGATCCAGCGGGACGTCGGTGTCGGCAATCACTTCAACGCCAAACTTACGCACCACGTCGAGCATGGATTTCAGCGTCAGCTCGATACCTTCGATCATCGCCGCGTTGTCCGGATTCGCTTTATCAGCCACTTCCAGCGCGCGATCGAGGCTATCAATTACCGGCAGCAGTTCGTTGACGAATTTCTCCAGCGCAAATTTATGCGCCTTCTCAACGTCCTGCTCGGTACGGCGACGCAGGTTTTCCATTTCCGCCTTGATGCGCAGAACACCATCGCGTTCGCGATTCTGTGCTTCTACCAGCTGGGCTTCCAGATTCGCAATTTTTTCATCGCGCGGGTCCACCTGCTCAGCAGATGCGTCTGGCTCTACAGCCTCAACTTCATCATGCTGTTCCGTGATAATTTCTTCAGGGGCTTGCCCCTCAGGCGTTTTCTGTTCTTTACTACTCATGAATTTCTCCGCGTTTTTCTGCATTCATCTCGCTAACTTCGCTTATTATGGGGATCAGTTTCCGGGATTCAAGGGAACAAGACAGATTGTCATCATTCATCAGGCACAAGGACCTCCAGAAAATGAATAATCATTTCAGGTGTATTGGGATAGTCGGGCATCCGCGTCACCCTACCGCACTAACGACACATGAAATGTTGTATCGCTGGTTGTGTAGCAAAGGCTATGAAGTGATGGTCGAGCAGCAGATTGCGCAGGAGCTGCAGCTGAAGAGCGTCAAAACCGGCACGCTGGCGGAAATTGGCCAACAGGCCGATCTCGCCGTGGTGGTGGGCGGCGACGGCAACATGCTCGGCGCGGCCCGCACGCTGGCGCGTTATGACATTAAGGTCATCGGCATCAACCGTGGCAATCTCGGCTTTTTAACCGATCTCGACCCGGACAATGCGCAGCAGCAGCTGGCCGACGTGCTGGAAGGGCACTATATCAGCGAAAAACGCTTTTTACTGGAAGCGCAGGTGTGCCAGCAGGACTGCCAGAAGCGCATCAGCACCGCGATTAACGAGGTAGTTCTTCACCCCGGAAAAGTGGCGCACATGATTGAATTCGAAGTTTATATCGACGAAATCTTTGCCTTCTCCCAGCGTTCCGACGGGCTGATTATCTCCACTCCGACCGGCTCAACTGCCTACTCGCTTTCTGCCGGTGGCCCGATCCTGACGCCCTCGCTGGATGCCATTACCCTGGTGCCGATGTTCCCGCACACGCTCTCCGCCCGTCCGCTGGTCATCAACGGCGACAGCACGATACGTCTGCGCTTCTCGCACCGCCGTAATGACCTGGAGATCAGCTGCGACAGCCAGATAGCGCTACCGATCCAGGAAGGTGAAGATGTTCTCATTCGTCGGTGTGATTACCACCTTAATCTGATTCACCCGAAAGATTACAGCTATTTCAACACATTAAGCTCGAAGCTTGGCTGGTCAAAAAAATTGTTCTGATTTTGCATCCAGTACTTTACTGTATAAAAAACCAGTTTATACTGTATGAAAACACAGTTATGGTTTTTCATACAGGAAAACAATTATGCTGGCACAACTGACCATCAGCAACTTTGCCATTGTTCGTGAGCTTGAGATCGATTTCCACAGCGGCATGACGGCGATCACCGGGGAAACCGGTGCAGGTAAATCCATTGCCATTGATGCCCTCGGCTTGTGCCTTGGCGGCCGCGCAGAAGGCGACATGGTGCGCATGGGCGCAAACCGTGCCGATCTGTGCGCCCGCTTCTCCCTGAAAGACACCCCTGCAGCCCAGCGCTGGCTGGAGCAAAACCAGCTTGAAGATGGACGTGAGTGTTTACTTCGCCGCGTGATCAGCAGCGACGGGCGTTCACGTGGCTTTATCAACGGCACGGCGGTCCCGCTCTCCCAGCTTCGCGAACTCGGCCAGCTGCTTATCCAGATCCACGGTCAGCACGCGTATCAGCAACTCGTCAAACCTGAACAGCAGAAAGCGCTGCTCGATGGCTACGCGGGTGAGTACGCGCTTACTCAGCTTATGGCGGAACACTATCGCCAGTGGCATCAGAGCTGCCGTGAACTTGCCCAGCACCAGCAGCAAAGCCAGGAGCGCGCCGCACGTGCGGAGCTGCTGGCGTACCAGCTTAAAGAGCTGAACGAATTCAACCCGCAGCCGGGTGAGTTTGAGCAAATAGACGAAGAGTACAAACGTCTGGCGAACAGCGGCCACCTGCTCTCAACCAGCCAGAATGCGCTCAACCTGCTGGCGGATGGCGAAGACGTGAACCTGCAGAGCCAGCTGTATAACGTCCGCCAGCTCATTACCGAACTGGTCGGCATGGACAGCAAGCTTTCAGGCGTCCTGGATATGCTGGAAGAAGCGGCGATTCAGATCTCCGAAGCCAGTGACGAACTGCGCCACTACTGTGAACGTCTGGATCTCGATCCGAACCGTCTGTTTGAGCTGGAGCAGCGCATTTCCCGTCAAATTTCACTGGCGCGCAAGCACCACGTCACGCCGGAAGAGCTGCCAGAATTCTATCAGTCTCTGCTGGAAGAACAGCAGCAGCTTGACGATCAGGCTGACTCGCAGGAGACCCTCTCTCTCGCGGTGAACCTGCATCATGAACAGGCGCTGGCGACAGCGCAAAAATTGCATGAAATCCGTCAGCATTACGCTCAGGAGCTAAGCCAGCACATCACCGACAGCATGCACACGCTGGCGATGCCGCACGGTATCTTCACCATCGATATTCGCTTTGAAGAGAACCACCTGACGGCAGAAGGTGCGGACCGCATCGAGTTCCGCGTCACTACCAACCCGGGGCAGCCGCTGCAGGCTATCTCCAAAGTGGCATCCGGCGGTGAACTGTCGCGTATTGCACTGGCGATTCAGGTGATTACCGCGCGTAAAATGGAAACCCCGGCGCTGATTTTCGATGAAGTGGATGTCGGCATCAGCGGCCCAACGGCGGCAGTAGTGGGCAAACTGCTGCGCCAGCTAGGTGAATCAACGCAGGTGATGTGTGTCACCCACCTGCCGCAGGTCGCGGGCTGTGGTCATCATCACTTTATCGTCAGCAAAGAAACCGACGGAGAAATGACCGAAACGCATATGAAGCCGCTGGATAAACGCGCGCGTCTGCAGGAGCTGGCACGCCTGCTCGGCGGCAGCGAAGTCACCCGTAACACGCTCGCAAACGCGAAAGAACTGCTGGCAGCATAAACTTTTTCGGGATCTCAGGGTCATACAGAACAACAAAAACGCCGCCAGACCGGTTTCAAAGTGGGGCAAGGTCTATTATCATCGGCATATTACATATGAGCCGCGTTCTGCTCGGGCCCGAAAAGGAATCAAATCACTATGCGTTGTAAAATGCTGACCGCTGCCGCAGCGGTTCTTCTGATGTTGACCGCAGGCTGTTCCACTCTGGAGAAAGTGGTTTACCGTCCTGACATCAACCAGGGGAACTACCTTACCCCTAACGATGTGTCCAAAATCCGTGTGGGGATGACACAACAGCAGGTCGCTTATACACTGGGAACCCCGATGATGTCCGATCCGTTCGGCACTAACACCTGGTTCTATGTATTCCGTCAGAAGCCGGGCCACGAAGATGCGACCCAGCAGACCCTGACGCTGACCTTCAGCAGCGCCGGTGTGTTGACCAACATCGACAACAAGCCTGCCCTGACCAAGTAATCAGAAGTCAGAAATGCAAAAAGGTGCTCATTGAGCACCTTTTTGTTTTTCTTTTATCCCCTCGCCCCTGCAGGGAGAGGGTCAGGGTGAGGGGAAAACACGCTACTTAGCCGCTTTCTCCGCACGCTGACGACGCAGCTCTTTCGGGTCGGCAATCAGCGGACGATAAATCTCCACTCGGTCGCCCTCTTTCAGCACATCACCCAGCTTCACCGGACGGCTATAAATCCCGACCTTATTTTTCGCCAGGTCAATATCGCTGCGAAGTTCGAGGATGCCGGACGCGCGGATAGCCGCCTCAACGGTTGCCCCCTCTTCCAGCGTCACGCGCTGCAGATACTGCTTCTCCGGCAGCGCGTAGACCACTTCTACAGCAATCTTATGCGACACTGTAAACCTCTTTGGCGCGGGTGGTGAACGCCTGAACCATATTGGACGCCAGCTCTTTAAAGATGCGGCCAAACGCCAGCTCAATCAGCTTATTGGTAAATTCAAAGTCCAGCTGGAACTCGATGCGACAGGCGTCAGCGCTCAGCGGCGTAAACTTCCAGCCCCCCATCAGGGTTTTAAACGGACCATCCACCAGATGCATCAAAATACTCTGATTGCTGGTCAGCGTATTACGGGTGGTGAACGTCTTGCTGATCCCCGCTTTGGAGACATCCACCGCCGCGGTCATCTGCGTCGGGCCGGACTCCAGAACGCGGCTCCCGGTGCATCCCGGAATAAATTCTGGATAGGACTGAACATCGTTCACTAACTGATACATTTGTTCCGCGCTGTAAGGCACGAGCGCAGTACGGCTAATCTGAGGCATAGCATTTCCCATGGTCACACAACGGACAAATAATAACATTTATCACCTGTTAAAAAAACGCTAAGCCTCATCTCGTGCTAAGATAGCGCGTTAGACCTCACAGGACGCAATGAGGTGACTTTTTGAAATCAGATTACCGACGGCTTTACGACACTTATGACGAAGAAAAAAGCACATAAACCAGGCTCGGCGACCATTGCGCTCAACAAGCGTGCTCGCCACGAGTATTTCATTGAAGAAGAATTCGAAGCTGGCCTTGCGTTGCAGGGCTGGGAAGTAAAATCGCTGCGCGCCGGGAAAGCCAACATCGGCGATAGCTACGTGATCCTGAAAGATGGCGAAGCCTTCCTGTTCGGCGCGAACTTTACGCCGCTTACCGTCGCCTCCTCACACTACGTGTGTGACCCAACGCGCACCCGCAAGCTGCTGCTGAACAAGCGTGAGCTGGAATCCCTCTACGGACGCATCAACCGTGAAGGTTTCACCGTGGTAGCCCTGTCGCTGTACTGGAAAAACGCATGGTGCAAAGTGAAAGTTGGCGTCGCGAAAGGTAAAAAACAGCACGACAAACGTACTGACCTGAAAGAGCGCGAGTGGCAGCTTGATAAAGCGCGCATTATGAAAAACGCAGGACGTTGATTCTGCACACTTATTGTACTATTCAATAAGTTAGCGTTCCGGGCTGGTATCCAGGAAGTGAAATCTGGTATACTTAGTTCAACACTATTGGGGCTGATTCTGGATTCGACGGGATTTGCGAAACCCAAGGTGCATGCCGAGGGGCGGTTTGCCTCGTTAAAAGCCGCAAAAAAATAGTCGCAAACGACGAAAACTACGCTTTAGCAGCTTAATAACCTGCTCTGAGCCCTCTCTCCCTAGCTTCCGCTCTTAAGACGGGGATCAAAGAGAGGTCAAACCCAAAAGAGATCGCGTGGAAGCCCTGCCTGGGGTTGAAGCGTTAAAACTAATCAGGCTAGTTCGTTAGTGGCGTGTCTGTCCGCAGCTGGCGTGCGAATGTAAAGACAAACTAAGCATGTAGTACCGAGGATGTAGAAATTTCGGACGCGGGTTCAACTCCCGCCAGCTCCACCAAATATTGATGTACCGAAGTTCAGTAAAGTCTACTAAGCCCGCACAGCACAAGCTCTGCGGGCTTTTTTACGTCCATTGTCGTCTAGTGAGAATTGCTGAGAACCACGAGTTATGGCACCCTAAATGGGACCCAAGACAAAGGGTCCAAAAATCGAGGGTCCCAAAATGGCAAAGATCGCGAAGAAACTCACCGACACTGAAATCAAAAACACCAAGCCAGCAGACAAAGAAATCAACTTGTTTGACGGGGATGGCTTGATTCTACGAATCTCTCCCCTCTCAACAGGTGGGAAAAAGAATTGGTATTTCAGGTATTCAGTGCCAGTGAGCAAGAAAAGAACCAAGATGAGCCTTGGGACCTACCCTCACCTTACCCTGGCAAGAGCAAGAGCCTTACGTGATGAATACCTCTCCTTGCTTGCGAATGGCACGGACCCTCAAGTCCATAACAACGATAAAGCTAATGCATTAAAGAATGCCACAGAACACACATTACAAGCCGTGGCGAGAAAATGGTTGGATGAGAAGGTAAAGACCTCTGGCATCTCACAAGACCATGCAGAAGACATCTGGCGGAGCCTTGAACGAAATATTTTCCCCGGTCTGGGTAATGTGCCAATCAATGAGATCCGTCCCAAGCTCTTAAAACAGCATCTTGATCCAATTGAACAACGGGGAGTACTGGAAACTTTGCGGCGGCTAATTTCCAGGTTGAATGAAATCTTCCGTTGGGCGGCTACAGAAGAGCTGATTGAATTTAACCCCGCAGATAATCTAGGCCAACGTTTCAGTAAGCCTAAAAAACAGAATATGCCTGCCTTACCCCCCTCTGAACTCCCTCGTTTTCTGGCAGCACTGAACAATGCTTCTGTCCGTTTAGAAACAAGACTACTGATTGAATGGCAACTTCTCACATGGGTTCGCCCTGGTGAAGCTGTCCGCGCAAGATGGTCTGATATAGATATGGATAACAGCATGTGGAACATCCCAGCTGAATTTATGAAGATGAAAAAACCTCATAAGGTCCCATTAAGCAAAGAATCTCTTCGGATACTCAAGTCTATGGAATCAATCAGTGGGCACCGCGAGTGGGTATTTCCCAGCATAAAGGCTCCCTTAAATCATATGCATGAACAAACAGCCAATGCAGCAATTATCCGTATGGGCTTGGGAGGTGAACTTGTTGCCCACGGGATGCGATCTATTGCAAGAACGGCAGCGGAAGAGTCAGGTAAGTTCAGGACAGATGCCCTTGAAGCGGCCCTTGCCCACTCAAAAAAAGACGAAATTATCGCTGCATATAATCGTGCGGAATATATTACCGAACGAGTAGCTCTCATGCAGTGGTGGGGAGATTATGTCCTGGCGCAACAGCTTAAAATTTTTGCTGCTTAAAGGGACGAAAGGCTACTAATCAGTAGCCTTTCCAGTATCCCCATACATGGGGCAAATAACAAACTGTACATAGTACAGGATACATATCAGCAAAAACACTTGATGACATACATTATTAATAAATCATTTTTAAATAATGTCAACGTCTGTGATGTGATTTATTTCTATAATTAATGTTAGATCTGGCAATGCCATTATACTTTTAAAAAAAATAAAATCCATACTATTCCCCCGTTACTTATAATCAAATGAAAATATAACTCATCGTAATCCTGTCAAATAAAATTTATTTTTCACTTACAAATAATTAGCCTTTAAAAAAATAACTAATACAAACTCAATACACGATAATAATTTCACACCTACATATTTACCATTCACTGTTATAGCCCATTATAATCTTGAGCTGAAGAAATGTATTACCGGGTTTCACTTGCACAATCGAAGATGTATATTAGGGAAGGTGCGAATAAGCAGGTCATTTCTTCCCAAGCTGACTCGCTGATTAAAATTTCGCGGATCTGGGCCGATTTTTTTCCCGCAAACACATCGAATCAGCCTATTTAGGCTATTTTTTCCACCATTTCTGGCGTTATTTCCGGTTTTTACTGAGATCTCTCCCACTGACGTATCATTTGGTCCACCCGAAACAGGTTGGCCAGGGTGAATAACATCGCCAGTTGGTTATCGTTTTTCAGCAGCCCCTTGTATCTGGCTTTCACGAAGCCGAACTGCCGCTTGATGATGCGAAACGGGTGCTCCACCCTGGCACGGATGCTGGCTTTCATGTATTCGATGTTGATGGCCGTTTTGTTCTTGCGCGGATGCTGCTTCAAGGTTTTTACCCTGCCGGGACGCTCGGCGATCAGCCAGTCCACATCCACCTCGGCCAGCTCCTCGCGCTGTGGCGCTCCTTGGTAGCCGGCATCGGCTGAGACAAATTGCTCCTCTCCATGAAGCAGATTACCCAGCTGATTGAGGTCATGCTCGTTGGCCGCGGTGGTGACCAGGCTGTGGGTCAGGCCACTCTTGGCATCGACACCAATGTGGGCCTTCATGCCAAAGTGCCACTGATTGCCTTTCTTGGTCTGATGCATCTCCGGATCGCGTTGCTGCTCTTTGTTCTTGGTCGAGCTGGGTGCCTCAATGATGGTGGCATCCACCAAAGTGCCTTGGGTCATCATGACGCCTGCTTCGGCCAGCCAGCGATTGATGGTCTTGAACAATTGACGGGCCAGTTGATGCTGCTCGAGCAGGTGGCGGAAATTCATGATGGTGGTGCGATCCGGCAGGGCGCTATCCAGGGATAATCGGGCAAACAGGCGCATGGAGGCGATTTCGTACAGGGCATCTTCCATGGCACCGTCGCTCAGGTTGTACCAATGCTGCATGCAGTGAATACGCAGCATGGTCTCCAGCGGATAGGGCCGTCGGCCATTGCCCGCCTTGGGATAAAACGGCTCGATGACAGCGGTCATATTCTGCCATGGCAGAATCTGCTCCATGCGGGAGAGGAAAATCTCTTTTCGGGTCTGACGGCGCTTAGTGCTGAATTCACTATCGGCGAAGGTGAGTTGATGGCTCATGATGTCCCTCTGGGATGCGCTCCGGATGAATATGATGATCTCATATCAGGAACTTGTTCGCACCTTCCCTGGCAGTCAGAAAACCACAGCATAGCTGGTAAATATACTCACTGGGAATCTAAAAACGATAACTACATTCGTTTTCTTATCCGTAATATTCATCTTAAAGACAGTTCAAAAATTGTATTCACGAACATTACATTTAAAACAATTGAGCTCTTGTCGTTACTTATAAAGCAAAAAAATGAATTTGAGATAAGTGATAAGTGCATTATCACACCAACAAATGCCAACGTTAAAAAATTAATTTTACAACTAAAGAAACTGACAGACATTAGTCATGTTTGGTTTTACATAAACAGTACATATCTACTGACTCACTATGCAGGAAGACTGCTAATTAAATGGTTAATATGTCATGATATAAAAGTTGATATAGAATCACTAAAAGAACGCTACTTCTATGAAGAAATCCTCCAGGAAAAATCACAGAGAGAGCAAAAGGTTTTACGAACAACGCTTCAACCAGTTACCTGTAAAGCAATTACAAAAAAAAGATTATGAATTGAATCTGCCTGAACACTCTCCCCTTGGCTTTAACCTTTAGTTAGATAGCCAAGGGGCGCTAACATCATTAATTTAATACAAAGCCCCACATTGCACCTTAGCACTTTGATAAATTTATTTTTTAAAACACCCTCATCGCCAATTCATACAATATCAATCACTACTCTCAAACCAAATCAATCAAATAAAACACAGCACTTTTTGATAAAAATAATATAACAATGAAAAACAACACCTTATATGAAATATAATAAAAATATATCTATTTAATTAAATAAATATAAAAATATATTTGCATTTTGTTTATTTAATAATATATATTTCCTTTGTTAATTAAATAAAGGAGAGCTAAAATGAATAAAACAAACTATCCAAGCCTGACTAACTATCTCGCCAAAACAAAAAAGAACGCAGATCTTTATAGATTATATAATCCACAATTTTCTTTTTTCTGCAAAAGTGACACTCAGGAGCAAAGATTTTATTTCGATTATTTCTCAAGACATATGGTCTCGAAGAGAAATATTTTAACCGTATTCTCTATCTATACATTCACCTCTTATAACATGAACAAAAAAGAGACAATAAAAAATTTCATTCGATTTCTCAAAACGACGAATGAAAGTACATTCCATAATGCTTTTTCATTTCGCGGTGGTAACATTTTGTATGTAAGCAACAAAAACATGTTGAAAGAGATCTCATGGTTTTCACTCGCTCGAATTTACGAAGACATTAAAAAAATAAAGGAATATAAAACCAACCATGACAACTATATCAGATTAGTCGCTTAACAGAGGAGAAAAATTATGAATAACAACGCAATAAATGCATTACTCTCTTGTAAAACTCCAAAAGACATTCAGGTTTGCATTAATGCAGGCTCCGATATTAATACACTGGATTCGTTTGGAAGAAATATACTGTTTTACTGTAAAAACCCAAGAATGATTGACACTCTGGTTAAAGCAGGAATAGATTTTAACCATGCTGACAACTATGGTCACAATGTTTTGTTTAACCAGCGAAATCCTCACATACTGAAAAAATTGATTGATTCCGGCGTAGATATACACCACAAAAATGGTCTAGGCCAAACCTGTTTATGCTCGTTAGCTGATAATATATCCTGTTGCAAAACCCTGATCAATGCTGGAATTAATGTCAACAATGTGGATAAATGCGGAAGAACAATACTTTTTTACGTAAAAAATCACTCTATCTTTGATTTGATGGTACAGGCCGGTTGCGATATAAACCACAGAGATAACCAGGGTCACGGTATTTTTGAAATTTGCTATTCATTAGGCGATTTCAAAGCCAAAATGCTCATTCGTCATATTAGTATGAAGGATAGCAGTCCAGTAATTTTCAACTACCTCAACAGCGAAAGTCTGCAGATAATGGATTTGCTTCAGAAGAAAAACCTTAACTTTACTATCTCTGATAACTGCCAGGTTTATCTAAGTGCCAATGAAAATGAAATGAGCTCTTTCTTCAGTGAACTAAAGAAGAAGACAGATATCAGCAACACACATTTTCGCCATATTGTACTGCGAGGTTATGATTTACGCGGGGACATTGAAACCATTAAATGGTTTATCCGCAATGATATCAAAATAGATAAAAAACAACTGGAACAGCATATTCGACATGATGAGATTTGTAAATATATAGCAGAACATGAGAGAAATAAACTTAGCGAAATTATGAAACAAACAATCTCTTTAATGCCAGTAAAACGTAGATTGTAACCTCCGCCCCTCCTCACTGTCATAATGAATTTAATATGAACCCTATTATTACCCAGAGCAGATTACCTAATTAGCAATCTGCTCCACCTCTCTTATTTATAAATTTCGACACTGCCTTGACTTATTTTACCAATGCGCTAACTGTAGATCATGAACACATTTTAAAAAAGGTTAGATATGCATAAAAATGAAAGTAAAGAAGATCTATCAAGAAGCTCAAGAAGAGGTAAATTCCATACAGCAAAATATTCACCTAATGAAGTTAGAACTCACTGCGTCAGCGTTCGGTTAAACGAAGAAGAATTATCTATTCTCGATAGTAAAAGAGGCCCTTATAAAAAAGGGGAATGGCTAAGAATGGCATCCCTCAACAAACTCCCACCGGTATTACCTGAAATCAATCGTGAAGCATGGATTAAACTCGGCAACCTTTCACAGGATTTAAACCGCCTGCTGAATCATCTCGACAGCAAAAGCCCTGACAGCGAACTGACCCATACAGAACTCTTCGCCCTGCGCAGACAAATCAAAACTCTCAGGGATCACCTTATTCCATCAACCTTTCTGGATCCAACTCAATGAAAGGTATGCAGAAAATAAAGCGGGGTAAACAGTTCGCAGGTGTGGTTCTCTATAGCCTTAAGTCAGGATCTCACCACAAAATCACGCCTTATATTATCGGTGGTAATATGGCCGGAAGTTCGGTGGCTGCGCTTATCAGTGAGTTTGAAAGTTCTAAACAATTGCGTCCCGATGTCGCTAAACCTGTCTGGCATAATTCACTTCGCCTGCCAAGGGGAGAAACACTGTCAGCCAGACAGTGGGCGGCATTCGCCGACGATTATATGACCCGGATGGGGTTCACTGAAACGCACCTTCGCTGTTATATCCTTCACGACGATACCAACGGGCAGCATATCCATATCATTGCGAGTCGCATTAACATGGTCGGTGGAAAACTGTACCTGGGGAAAAATGAAAATCTCATCAGCACCCGCATTATCAGCGAGCTGGAGCGAATACACGGACTCACTGAAACAACACCTGCAATCAGTAGTCGCCCTCAGGCTAAAAGAAAACCCTCACGCAATGAGCTGATGATGGCAGAGCGAACAGCAGCTCCCTGCCCTAAGTCTCAGTTGCAGACCCTGATTGATAATGTCTTAACGCATCGTCCCGATTTACTGACTTTTATCGACATGCTGGAACGGAAAGGTGTGACCTGTAAACCCAATATCGCGTCGACGGGAAAAATGAATGGATTTTCATTTCAGTACCAGGGCATTGCCTTTAAAGCGTCTCAGCTTGGAAAAAAGTATGGCTGGTCTTCTCTGCAAACACAGATTGATTTTACACCAGAGCACCTGGCTTTACTGAAAAAAGAGCAACAGCAGACTGTGCCAGTACCAGTACCATCATGCGAGTCTGAAGAACAGGCTGCAAACCGGGAAACGATTCTGGAGAAAATCCTTCAGCTTGAAGAAAAAATTCGTCTGGAACGACAACAGGAAACAGTGAGTGTCATTCAACTCAGGAGCAAACTGCACAATACAGCTCGTCAGATACCCCGCCAGCGTCGTCTGTATTCGTGGCTAGTATTTCTCGGCCATATTGTGGCACTTCTCAGGCGCAGGGGCATGTCTCTGTTACATGCCACTGCACATCCTTTCCACCAAATCCTGCACCTGCATCTTCTGATACCCTGCCATTCCATGACAACAAATCCCGCTAAAGAACAATTAGTTACAAACAACCACCATCCTGCACCCTAAGTTTACTAGTCTATACTTTAGTAATAGTCAACAAAATATTGATCGTTTATATAGATCAATAATCTAGTTATGATAGTTATAACCTATTAACAGAGATCCATCGATCGGTACAAGCAATTTTACTAAAGCGGATCATTCATCGAAAATGTTCAAAAATACATCACCTTAAATCAGGCCACGGAGTCATGATGGATAATAAAACGATTAGCTGCCCCTTCTGCTTTACACAAAGCCCGCACGGCGTGCAGATTTGCAAAGGCTGCCATGCAAAAGTGGCCTATGGTGAAAGTCCGCTCAGTGTGGCATTCCTGTTTCAATTCGTGGCATTCGGTCTCGCCTGGTTAGTATTTTCATTGACTGGCAGCACTCCTGTCTCAGTCATTACGTTTTTTGCCAGCATCATTATTCTTATCTGCATTATTAAAAAGAAATATGCAGACAGAGTTGTTTTTATACGGTGATATTAATTTCATACCACTGCAAACATAAAAAATTAATATGAGAGAACTTATGAACAGATTCATGATTTCTGTGTTTTTTATTTCTGCTTTACTTATTTCTGGCTGTTCAACATCAGGCAACCAGCATCTAAAAAAAGAAACATCACAAAGTCTGCAGTCGAAAATTATCAAAAATAAAACGACGAAATCAGAAATCATTACCGCATTAGGTGAGCCCGAAACCAAAACTACACTTGATAGTGGCAATGAAGAATGGACTTATTCAATGGATAACAATCAGTTTGATGCCACCACATTCATTCCAGTGGTCGGGTTGCTGACAGGCGGTTCACAGACGCAGGCCAAAACGCTGGAAATCGAATTTAAAGGCGAAACGGTCAGCAAGTGGACGTTCTCTGAAAATAAAAGCAGGATGAATACGGGTCTGATTCAATAACTCACCTTATAGCCAGGAATCTATTTATGAAAACCTATGCCGTTATCACACTCGTTATGACCTGCCCCCACGATTAGATACAACACTCAGTTAGTAACGTCGGAATCTTCATTCTCAGAATGACCCTTTCTCCAGCCCGCTGCAAATTCAGACGGTGTCTGATAATTCAGCGTGGAGTGCGGGCGGCATTCGTTATAATCCTGCCGCCAGTCATTAATAATTTTCCTGGCATGAACGATATCGCTGAACCAGTGCTCATTCAAACATTCATCGCGAAATCGTCCGTTAAAGCTCTCAATAAATCCGTTCTGCGTTGGCTTGCCCGGCTGGATTAAGCGCAACTCAACACCATGCTCAAAGGCCCATTGATCCAGTGCACGGCAAGTGAACTCCGGCCCCTGGTCAGTTCTTATCGTCGCCGGATAGCCTCGAAACAGTGCAATGCTGTCCAGAATACGCGTGACCTGAACGCCTGAAATCCCAAAGGCAACAGTGACCGTCAGGCATTCCTTTGTGAAATCATCGACGCAGGTAAGACACTTGATCCTGCGACCGGTGGAAAGTGCGTCCATGACGAAATCCATCGACCAGGTCAGATTGGGCGCCGCCGGACGGAGCAGCGGCAGACGTTCTGTTGCCAGCCCTTTACGACGTCTTCTGCGTTTTACGCCCAGGCCACTGAGGTGATAAAGCCGGTACACGCGCTTATGATTAACATGAAGCCCTTCACGGCGCAGCAACTGCCAAATACGACGGTAGCCAAAACGCCTGCGCTCCAGTGCCAGCTCAGTAATGCGCCCTGATAAATGCGCATCAGCAGCCGGACGGTGAGCCTCATAGCGGCAAGTCGACAGGGATAAACCTGTAAGCCTGCAGGCACGACGTTGCGACAGACCGGTCGCATCACACATCAACATCACGGCTTCCCGCTTCTGGTCTGTCGTCAGTACTTTCGCCCAAGAGCCACCTGAAGCGCCTCTTTATCCAGCATGGCTTCGGCAAGCAGCTTCTTGAGTCTGGCGTTCTCTTCCTCAAGCGACTTCAGGCGCTTAACTTCAGGCACCTCCATACCGCCATACTTCTTACGCCAGGTGTAAAACGTGGCATCGGAAATGGCATGCTTGCGGCAGAGTTCACGGGCGGGTACCCCAGCTTCGGCTTCGCGGAGAATACTGATGATCTGTTCGTCGGAAAAACGCTTCTTCATGGGGATGTCCTCATGTGGCTTATGAAGACATTACTAACATCGGGGTGTACTAATCAACGGGGGGCAGGTCAATTTGCTAGATAAAGCTGTGAGACTAACGGCCAGCAATTCCTTGACAACTAAGCGTACCGAACTAGGGAGAACTGAGCTTGATGCTGGATATCAGAGCCGTTTTGATGCGGAGTTAAAGGTACTTGGTGGGCGACGTTTGCCGGTAGTGCCGCAGAGCAAAGCTCAAGGTAAAGGAGTAATAACTTTTGGGCTTACCCTTGTCGGGGCACGAGCTGGCTTCACTCCTGATGTAATACTCAGTGAAGGAGAAGCCCGCATTGTTGCATTAGCGGCATTCTTGGCCGATACGACTGGTTCGAATCAGTTAGCCCCCTTCATCTTTGATGACCCTATTTCGTCATTAGATCAAGACTTCGAAGAGCGGGTTGTAGCTAGGCTTGTCGAGTTAGCGAAGACCAGACAGGTCATAATCTTCACACACCGCCTTTCGCTTGTTTCCATCATTGATGCTGTAATTAAAAAGCACAGTGAGAATCCGGCTAATGAGAAAATTAACCATACCGTGCAGTCGCTTAGACGATTAGATAAAATTTCGGGAATCTTGGCGCAACACAGCTTGCGGGATGCCAAGCCTGAAAAGTCGCTTAATATGATTAGGGATCATGTCATCCCTAAGCTCAAAAAGCATCAAGCCGATGCAGATGCCGATGTTTATGATCTTACGGCAAAAAGTGCATGCAGTGATTTTCGGATAATCTTGGAACGAATAGTAGAATTTGTCCTTTTAAATGATGTGATTGTCCGGTTCAGACGTGATGTCAATACTAAAGGGAAGCTGCGGGGTATCACCAAGGTAATAGCAGAAGACTGTGATCTTATTGACGCGCTGATGACCAAGTATTCAGTTTACGAGCACTCTCAATCCGATGAGCTGCCTCTGGTTCCGGTTGAACTCGATGAATTCGAAAAAGATGTATTGGAGCTCATTGCATGGATAAATGAGTTTAAAACTCGAATCGGCTGAAGTTAAAATTGCGAGCGGCCTCGCAGCCATGGGCCGCTATTCGCTCACAACGGATCTTATAACTTTGCTTTGAAACCGCTACCAGGCGGTTTTCTTACCCCCTCTTCCAGGAATTCGGTAAAACGCTAATTCTGCCAAACTAAACATAAAAAAACCGTCCCTAATGAGACGGTCTAAAACGTTAAGCTGAATGCGATTTTGCAGCTGAAGATATTTAAAATTATACAACAATAATTTATAAATTTTCATTATCAATAAACAAAGGCTATGACGCTAATCAACTTTTGAATTACTCAAATATTCTCTCATTCCCTCATCGATTGAATCTTTATGAAAAATAGAATTCATTTCATTATGAACGGCTGTCAATAATGTATCGACTTGCAGAGATAACTTTAGCAGCTCACCTTTTTTTTCGTCAGTGTCAAATATCTTCCTGGTTCCATCAGGGACCTCCAGTTTCTTTGCCTCGTCAAAATTATGCCATAACCAGTCAAGCCAGCGCTGTGTTTCGCTTAGTATTGCAAGTTCATAGAAGTGACCTCTTAAGAGGTTGCCAATATCAGCATGATACATAATAGATGCAATATCAAAACTACTGAGGTTTATTTCTATGCTTTCCTCATGCGCATCTGTTTTGATATTTTTAAGTAATCTTATTGATTTCCTTAAGCCGCCTAGCGTTGTGTTGCAGCGGCTCTCAATATAATTAATATGAAGGAACGGCGTGTTATAAATCCGCTGGTTATCCTTTTTATTTAAAATTGCCACACCTCTGTCAACTTCATTGCCTGTATCTTGATATCTGGCATTATTCCACCAAACAGCCGGGACTACATCCACATCTCTGGCTAAAGAGCCGCCAGTTATTTTTACTGCTTTAGAGTTTTCAGTGTGAACCTTTGCAGCCGGGAAAGCAGCCCTGAGGCTATCTTCAATTTCTTCCCGTAGGATCTGGAGTACATCTACAGCTTGTTTCTTGGATAAAACATAACTATTTGCTTTGCTTCCTTCGTTTGAAAAAACGAATAGCTGTTCATCAATAGTAAGAATATCTACATCGCTAACGCCTTTAATATGGATGTTAAGCGGTACAGAACCCTGCAAACGAAAGGATGCTGTAATTTCCTTTTTTTCCAATCGGTTAGATAGTTGGTTTTCTATCCTTTTCCCTGTTTCGATGCTAACCCTAGTATAAACTGGATCAACTTCCTGCATGGCACCTAATGCATATTTCGTAGCTGATTTCCCGGAAGCCCTGCTTTCCCAGGTTTCTTGTTGTAGAGATTTATTCAGTAAGATCTCTCTGCTTTCAAGCCCGCTGTCCATTGCAAATATTTCATTTATCCCTCTTCTTCGCGTTCTTAAACGTTCGATTCGTGATGAAAAGTTATCGGCCATGTTATAACTTCCTTAGCTTCATTGTCCCAAAGGTATTCCGACCTCTGCCATTAAAATACTCGCCATCAGCAGTTGTCAGGCTTTTATCAAAAATTAATTCTGCAAATCCCATATGCGGACTTAACTCTTTTTCGTTTATTCTCGGATCATTCCTGTAGTTGTAAACTAACCGATAACCTATTTCTCCATCATATATAATGGAGGCAGCTATGCTGTCGGAACCTGACTGTGAGGTTTGCAACCGTATATGAACTTTATCCCATGACTGGAATATATTAATTTTAGCATGCCATGAAAAAACGTCTCCTTCCTTGTTTTCGCCGCGCCCTTCACAATCCCACTCTCCCGACAGGTCCGGGACATTTATTATTTTTGATATTAACTTCCACTTCCATAACCTTGAGTCAAAAATCCAGTAGAGAATTAGATACATTGTACCTGCACTAATAAGCGAAGAGACCGTTGGGGTCATTACAGATTTCGCCTCAATATAAGAATTATTTTCAAGGTAAGTTAAAATAACAAAAACCAAAAACCCTGATATCAGAGAAGCTAATGAACCAATTATTTTACCTACCTTACTCCTGTTAAAACCACTTATAACAATATATTCATGGCTTTTCATATGACTCCTGAAAGTATGAAAGTATGATAGTGATAGATGTACCGCTAAGTTCTTCCTGAAACTGATAACAGTATCTTATAGGAATCATCCTAACTCCACAGGATTGTAGCAATTTCTTTGAAAAGCAAGCCCTACAATCAGTTGCATTAAGTCTCCATGCCGGTTTTACCAATAGATTTGCCAATTCGGTAAAATCCTTATTTTGCAGAATGAACCCCGCTGCGGCGCTCAACACTATATCTTGTGCCTCCCTCAGTTGGACGGCATGTCAGATATAGTGATCGGCGGTGATTATCAGGACAGAACCCGCCGGTTTCCCCACTGCGCCCTTCGGTAAAAATCCGGCCGTGGCGAGGTTCAACCACAAAATGTCATTTTTGATATAAAGTCAATGTCCGCTTTTCGCTCACAGCGGACCTTCTGCTCAGTTAGTTCGGCCGCTTCGTGCCAGGAGCGGACTCAATGTAATGCTATCCATTAAATCCTTATTCGATGCGCTCCACATTTGGATAACGCTCGGTAGTGGCTTCATGGAAAATGTCACCCAGCCAGCAATCTCACCTTCTGCCATATCGTCTAGAATAGCGATGTCATAAAGTCGAGAAAACTTTCTCTCCGTCAGGTCGGCACGAAATACTAGCCACCGATCATTCTTGCGTTGAACACCAATATGCCGTCCAAAAACGTTATAAATCAACATATGCAATCTCTGATCATGCTAATGAGTCCCTGAATCTATGATACATACGTCTGGGCGGGTCTCGTACAAATATGAAAGCCCAGCATCCATCCCTCACTCACACCAGCCATTTGCTTTACTTTATATCCTCCTGACAACTCGGAAGAAAATTAAGCATCGACCTTTTGAGATTGATTAGTTTGGCTTTATTTCATCCGTTACCCATCAGACCTAATCTGTCGGGCCCGAAACGCATTACTTCGCGGTTCGGCGGAGCTTACCAGCCTGCCGGTTAGCGCAGCTGGGCTGACGACCCGGCTGGCCGTGGTGGAACCGGAGGGGGCATTTAGGTTCGTTAAGGGAGATGTGGTTCAATGCCATTAATAAAAGTAAGGGAAAGATCTGACTCGTTATGCGGGTTCGAGTACCAAAAACATAAGTTGCTGACAACAATCTGCATTCACTCTGAGCTAACGAGCTGAATGCTGTGGCCAGGATCAAATAACCAATCTCGTCATCACAGTAGACTCAGCCTACACAAGCCAGTTTTTTGCTCCAAAGCTCAAATCTGTAGACAAAATGTACAACCTGAATGTATAACGACCAATTGGGATTATTCTTACTTGCTGACTGATATCTGGCACCCTGCCCACGGCTCTCACTTGGATGACAAATATGGAAATTGAGAAAAACACGATTGATGATGTTATGCGGGCTGTGTTTGAAAATATCCTGTCAGATGGGGTTCCTGTTGAAACAACACGGGGACCGACAAAAGAGATTCTGGGTACACACATCATTTTAAACAATCCGATTTGCCGGATTAGCAGAACAGAATCCAGGGGTAAAATATTCACCTGTCTGGGGGAGTTAATGTGGTACCTATCGGGCAGTGACGATGTCGAATCTATTCGCTATTACATCTCAAAATACCGGGATTCTGCAGAAAGTGATGGCACGATTAATGGCGCTTACGGGCCTCGTCTCTTTGGTACCAAGAATGGAATCAACCAGATTGAGAATGTCATCCGGCTTTTAAAAAAACGCAACACATCCAGGCGAGCAGCCATACAACTGTTTGACGCAAATGATATAGCCCATCCCTTCGTTGATGTCCCCTGTACTGTCGGGCTCCAGTTTGCGATTAGGAATGATTCCCTCGATATGTTTACATTCATGCGCTCTAACGATGCACGGGCAGGACTGGTTCACGACATATTTGCATTCACGATGCTTCAGGAAATGATTGCAAAAACCCTCGGTTTAAATTTGGGTGTTTATCGCCACTATGCGGCAAGTCTGCACATCTACATCGAGGATATTCCCCTCATCGAAGCTGCG
Source organism: Enterobacter sp. QK-SA4 (assembly GCF_056856775.1). Lineage (NCBI taxonomy): Bacteria > Pseudomonadati > Pseudomonadota > Gammaproteobacteria > Enterobacterales > Enterobacteriaceae > Enterobacter > Enterobacter sp. QK-SA4. The sequence continues at coordinate 1,133,334 of NZ_JBXFXH010000007.1, read as the reverse complement.
CTCAAAGAGGGTTATGCGCCATCTGTACCAGTTATGGTAGCAATGCCCACAGAGGATATAACTAACTACTTATGCAACATTGTTGATGCAGAGAAACGCATCCGTGAGGGCGATATTCCAGATATTGATGCGCTAAGGCTGAGTGAATACTGGAAAGATGTCCTTCGTATGCTGGCGATATTCAGATGCAAAAAAGATAAGAACCTGCCAGCTGCTCAGGCCATTGCAGGGAAATTGCAAAATCAGTCCTACAAAATTTATCTTGAGTGGTTGTGAGGGAGAAAAATGAAACGACAGGACCTAATTGATGAAATTTCAGAACAGCTCAAATCATTCAGTACACATGAAACCCCGCTTGAGGGATTAGATACCCCCGACAAAATCACAACGCTCGCCGCACAGATACTCGACAGCAAGCGTCGCATTGAGTACGTCGGAGCCATTGGCAGAAATAAGATATCCCCGCTACGGGGAAATCCCCACTGTGATATCTTTGATCCGCTACGGGCTGCGTGGTTGCATGTTTATGAAGGGAATGTAGATGAGGCGTGCTGGCTTATTTTCCTGTCTACCCACTTTGGCAAACATCTTAAGTACGGTTGGCAGTTGTGCGCCGACATTTACGGTGGCCTCGGTGGCGATGTATGGACCTGGGAGAAAGTGGTTGCGGAAGTGGACACCTTTCACGCCTGGTATGAGGGCTGCTATCGCCAGATGCTGGCAGACGGTCAGAAAAGAAGGTTTGGGAACCACAGAAAGTACGAATCCCTCAGACCGGACTGCAAGCGCCCCCTTCCACGCGTCATCAGCTCATATGTCGCGTGGGTAGGAAACGCAGGTAGTCATGAAGCGCGGTTTGCTGAAGCCAAAGCCGCATCCAGTAGTCAGGAAGAGTACTTTGATATTCTTTACCGGAGCATGAAGGCGGTTTTGTCATTTGGGCGGGCTGGAAGGTTCGACTTTCTGACGATGCTCATCAAGTTCGGCATTATTGATGCCAAGCCGGGGACGCTGTATCTGAACGGGGCAACAGGACCTCTGGATGGCGCAAACCTTCTGTTTTACGGTGAAGCGAGAAATGCGGCCAATTATAAAGTATTGGACGATCTTCTGGCGAGGCTCAGCGCCTTCATGGACATGGGGCAGCTTGAAATGCAAATTCTTGAAGATGCTCTTTGCAACTGGCAGAAATCACCCTCTCGCCACGTTTACTTTGGAGGATGACTTCAGGACAGATCTTCACGGTTATATTTGACTTTGAATTTGGCAAAATGATCAAAGGGGATTCTTTGGGCGTGCTGTAACTGCCCCAGCACTATCCCTTTTGATACACCAATTTTCCGGGCAAATTTAATAATATTTTTCCAGTTCCGCCCAGTCAGCGTGTCAAACTCTGCACGGTATGCTGGGGGAATCAGGACGCTGCTGGAAAACTCGTTTGCTTCCTGTTCTTCTTTTTCAGAAAGGCCACTCATTCCTTCTATGCGGTGCTGTTCACAGTTGTGCAGAACCAGATGGCCAACCTCATGAAACAACGTAAACCAGAAATGATCGTCTCTCAGATACCGAAAACTCATTATCAGTGTCGCTTTGCCGTGTTCAAAAAAACAGGTAGCGCCGCTTGCTGGACATCCTTTTGGCGTTGGCAGGATCACAAGCGCTACACCAGCGTCAGCGAGTATGCTGCGTATCGCAGGAAGAAATACTTTGGGATCAGGCTCAAGAGAATGTTTTCTTAAATCTTCCAGACTGCCTTTAAGTATTTCCTTATCCCATGCATAAGTTCTCTGTTTCCGCGAAATATATTCAGCTTTCTTGAGCCAAGTAATTACGGCCATTTCTTCCGTTCTGAAAGCTTCGGATTTTCTGAAAGCTATAGCAGTCTGTTTATTTTTATAATAATTAAACCATTCGGGTACGGATGAAACGCCGAAAAAGCTCAGGCAACACTCGACTTTTTTATTACCGCTCAGGCCCTTCGGAATCCAACCCAGTTTACTCATATCTGACGTAGGCAGAGACTGAACCCATTCATTATTTTGGCGAATGATCGCATCTTTATGTTGGCGATATTTGTCTTCACGACTGAGCCAGAAAGTCGTGCTGACATCGAAGAGAGATTCAAGCTTGTTGGCAATCTTCTCAGTGAGAATAAGCTCACCAGAAATCAACTCACGACCTTTAATCAGGGAAAGGCCAACTCTTTTACTGAGCTCTTCTTCGTTGAAACCATGTTCGTCCATGAGGTCTATTATGGTATCTCCGGGGGCTGACACCCAGTCCGGGTTAAATCCGTTATCAGAAACCATAATCTTCGCCTATATGAACCAGTTTCAACCGGGTTACCCGCCCCCAGTCAAGTGAGTTGTCTGCCTGCCGGGGGGGGGCTAGATGCCCATTTACAAAGTACATTTTAACCCCTTCTGTGAGGTTAATTGTAATGTAATCGCATCCATTTTCGCATAAAAATTCTGTTTTAAGAAAACCCGGAAGCTTAGCTACCGATGCTGAAGACCAGATATCAGCACACCGCACGCGCAGTTTTGCAGCTACTGCATCACCGAACAAATTTATCCCTGCTTCTTTGAACTCAACTGAATCTCTGAGTTCGGAACTGTCACAAAAAATCTGCAATGGGTTACCAACGCTGAGCGATTTATCAGAGAATATTATATTCTAATGTATAAAAAATCCACGATTTCACGGGTGGTTATGACCAGCTCCCCGTTGATTCACACAGAAGGCTGTTAGCAATGTCCGCAGATCGCTCATAGCAGACATGAATACTCTGCTGATTGGCCACTCCGTGCCTGAACGGGCGAGGTACACCATCTACTCAAACGGACAAGTTTATGGATCACTACAGTATTTGAGATAGAGCAGTTTTTATTGACCCCCTCAGTAATCAGACGCTAAATATCCCGCCACACTTACATTTAGTATGCCATAGAGGGTGTTATTTTGAAGTCGCTAGGCATGTTGGAACCATGCGAGGTACTGTGGTTCTACTTTATGGTTCCTTTTTGGAACCCATAACGAAATTAATTTAAACAGAAACATTAAATATCAATACACTATGATTAAAAGTACAGGGACGCCAGCCAAAATTCTCCATCGGTGATTACCAGAGTCATCCGATGAAGTCCTAAGAGCCCGCACGGCGCAAGCCCCGCGGGCTTTTTTGTGCCCCATTCCTACAGTTCCATCCATCCCTTTGACAAACATCAACCCCCTTCCCCCTTCCCCCTTCTCCTGTGCAAAATTACCCACACCACCCAGCGCTACGGAATAGCCGCCCAACCCGGAAGGAACCCCGACATGTACAGACCCATAACCGTCATAATATTCATTCTCCTGACCCTCGCCGCCCTCGCTGAAATAGGTGTTTTATCCTTTGGATAATCCTCAGGCGAAATACCCCTTATCAGGGCATGTTGATCTCATTACAGTTTTTTCCTAAAGCCATCCCGTTTCGCCTGTGCCATGCTGAATCACGCTCATAACCGATAACGTTAAATGAGGATATTATGAAAAAAACAATTATCGCATTATCTGCCGTTCTGCTGGCTTCCCCAGTATTTGCTGCGACCACACATGCAACTGACGATACCGTCGCGGCGGCGAACGCAAACGCCAACGAGGCTAAGCAAAAACTGCACGAAGAGCAGAACAAAGGTGAAGAGCTGAAGCTGAAACAGAAGCATGCTGCGGAAGGCAAAAGCGAGAGCCTGGGCAGCAAGGTCAGCGAAGATTCCCAGAAAGCCTGGCATAAAACCAAAGAAGGCACCGAGAAAGGGTGGGATGCCACCAAAGAAGGCGCAGAGAAAGGCTGGAACAAAACCAAAGAAGGTGCCAGCGAGCTGGAAAAGAAAGTCACTGAGTAATCCCTTCGAAAGGCCGCAGACGCGGCCTTTTTTATTCCCTCCCGCCCTGCTCCCTGAAGGCTAAACTTGTCTCAGGAGGGCACCGTCATGAGCCACAAAGACACCGCACCAGAAACCCAGGGCGTTACCGTTGAAATACTCTCCATTGTCGATCTGGGCCCGGAGATCGCAGGCATGGACGGGCGTCAGCTTCGCATGCGCAGGGTGACGCTCGCCCCCGGTGCGGTCTTTGGTCCGGTGCACGATCATATCGATCGCCCCGGTACTGTTTTTATCCTTGAGGGGACCATCACCGATCATCGTAACGGTATCGCCACCGATTACGGTCCCGGCGTCGGCTGGCCGGAAGACCATAATACGGTCCACTGGCTGGAAAACCGGGGCCCGGTTACCGCCGTCGAAATCTCGGTGGATATCGTTAAAACAGCCTGACGCATAAAAGCCGAATAGATCCCTGGTGTGACGCGTTTACTCCCAGCGCCCCCTAAAGAGATCCTGAGATGCTACGACGCCTGCTTATATTGCTTATTTTGGTCTGCCCGTGGGCGTTAGCCGTCCCGCAGAGCTACATCATCGACACCAACAACACCACCATTCGGCTATCCTGGCATGCCTTCGGCGGCATCCTCTCCTGGGCGACGTTCAGCGGCGTGACGGGCGCCGTGACGCTCAATCCGGAAAATGACGTCGACGACCATATCCACGTCACCATTCCCGTAGCGACTCTCGTAGCCTCAAACAAGCTGCTCACCTGGCAGCTGAAAAGCGACATGTTTTTTGAATCCGAGCGCTACCCGACTATCGAGTTCATCAGCTCTCGCGTGGTCGCCCAGGGCGATGGGCGGTTCAGGGTGTTCGGCACGCTGACCGTGCGAAACATTGCCCGCCCGGTGATCCTGGAGGCCGTCGTGAAAGACCCGCACGCGCAGGCCCTTACGCTGGATGCCACGACGGCGATCTCGCGCGCGTCCTACGGGATGGATAAGTTTGCGCTGGTCGTGGACGATCGTATTGCCATCGCCATTGCGATTAAGACAAACGACGTGCCGTCATCCTGAGATGAGCCGCTGTAGCTGCTCCGCGTTTCCCCGCAGGTGAGACGGCGGGTTTCGGCCAATCAGGACAAACTGGTAGCCCGCCTCCTGCCACCACGCCAGGTTCATGCCGTGCCGCTGCTCCTGGCGCAGAGAGGCCATCGTCTTCTCATCTACAGGAGAGATACAGAGCGCCATCGGGCCGTAGTCGGCGTTGATCCAGGCAATCTGCGCGATCGAGGTGGTTTCATAGCGCAGCATTCGCACCATTTTCAGCTCTGCTCCCTGCAGGACAAGCTGCGACATGCGCAGCTTGATGCCGATGTCCTGCGCGGCCCGTTCCAGCCCGCGCAGCAGGACCGGCGTTGCGCTGTCCATATCCAGCAGCGTCTCGACGCTGTACAGGGACATATATTGCGCTTCGAGGTCGCGAATATGGGCATTCTCATCCGCTGGCGCGGAAGCGGGCCGAAGCAGATAGCCCAGCCCGGATCCGACCATCAAAAAGCTGACCGATGCGGCAATCAGCGCCCGCCTGCTGACGCCAGCCGGCGTGGAGGATTGCGAATCGGGAAGCGCCGCCAGACGCGCCTGCATTGTCTCCAGAGGTGCCTCATCCAGCAGGGGGGCAAACGCCCCGGCGAAATCCTGGCTGCTTTTCATCAGTTCGGCGGTTCGCCCGGAGAGGCGTTCGTCCCTTTTCAACTGTTCTTCAAATTGCTGCGCGTCGGCGCGGCACATCTCGCCATCTATCCATGCCACGATAGCGTCGTCGTTATAGGGCGGTGCAAAACGGTGCGAGTTCAAGAGCGTTTCTCCTTTACCGGAGGCAGTGCGTCAGCGGACCTGGCAAGCCGAACCCGCGCCGTCGCCAGCCGGCTCATCACGGTACCGATAGGCACCGCCAGGGTCTCCGCCGCCTCCTGGTAGGTAAAGCCTTCGACATAAACCAAAAATACCGCGTTGCGCTGGGCTTCAGGCAGCGCGTTAACGCGCTGCATCACCTTCATGTAATGCAGGCGCGTCTCATCCTGTTCGCGGGTATCCGGCGCCAGAAGCTCGTCGCTGGCCACAAATCCCTGCCCCTGACGCACGTGTCGGGCCCGAAGCTCAGAGATCCAGATAGAGTGAAGTATCGAGAACAGCCACCTGTCGATGCGCGTGCCCGGCGTATACTGGCTGCTCCGTTCAAGTGCACGCACGCAGGTGGATTGAACCAGCTCTTCGGCGATATCCCTGTTTCGCGACAGCACCAGCCCATAGCGCCAGAGACGCGGCAGGTGTGCGGCTAACTGTTGACGAACCTCACTGGTAGCGATGTCTTTTCCCTCCACGAGAAAATCAGGATTCCGGATGTCCGTTGATAGCGGCCTGCAGGTCACGGTACTCCTCGCAGGACTGGCCACAAATACCGGCAATCACCTTCAGCTGTTCTTTCGCGAGGTCAGGACGTCCTTTTACCATCCACGCTTCACCGAGATATTCCCGGGCTTTGGCATAATCCGGTGCGATAGCCAGCGCGCGCTGGTAGTAACCAATCCCTTCGTCCGTGCGGCCAAGCTTGCGCGTGGCGAACCCGCGATAGTTCCACGCTTCAGCCGTATTGCCATTTTTCAGCGAATCAAGCAGGTTGAGCGCCGCCTGGTACTCGCCTTTCTTCGCGAGATGGTACGCATAGTTGGTTTTGTCCTGGTCGCTGAGGCTGCTGCTCTTGTCCGGCACGCATTTCTGGGTGGCGCTGTCATACACCTGACCGGAAGGACAATCGGGCGTTTTGCTCTCGGTACTATTATTGCCCATTGCCAGCGCCAGGGGGGACAGCAGGGAAAAAATCAGCACCGGGATCAAACGAAACGAGGTCGTGTTCATATAAAGCTCCAGGGTAAGAAGTGAGTGACGTCAGTAAACGCCCGACTGACGCTTTTTATTCATTCTCCCCATAATTTTATTGTTGTCGCAAAATCATGCTGTTGTCGTAGCCCCAATGGAAATTACTCAGGTTATTTTATCCTTTCCTTAACGCTATTATTTTCGCGTGATAGCAGAATTTTAACCCCGCATAAGAATATATTTTATTGTGCAAGTGATATAATATATCTTATATCAAAAACGTTACCCTAACTTAAATGCATATTAAGCGCGCTTAAACAATAACGTTTTACAGTATATTAAAAATGTCTCCTACCAATTATCATACTGAGTAAATAATAATTAAAATCAACATCGCAAGGCAAGATCAAAATCATTAAAAACAAACAGTTAAACTAGTTAAATTATTAACAAGCTCAATGTATTAATGCCCTCTTCATTGTTTTGGCACTTATTTACGAAAGCTAAATTTGCACAACCATCGTTTTCTGTCTATATCATTTTTATATTCTTGAAAACAATTCATCTATTAATTACAGGGTTTTATAAGACACAAAACACCCATAAAAACTGTTCTCTTTATAAGTCATTAGATTCGCTCTGATGTTGCCACTCTGAATTCTGGCGGGCATCGTGCGCGCTAAAAACAACGGTCAGTGCTGCTTGATAACAGCGACTGCGCCGGGGGCGCCCTTTACCTTCTGCAGAGATGGCTCGTCTTGCTCGCCATTCATGATACATCTGCTGGAGTAATGCCTAAATGAGCCAAATCTCTGTTATATCAAAACTTACTGGCGTGGAAACGACCACGGAAGGCACACAGGTTACGCTGAGCCATTCCTCTATCGTTGAGCTTCATGTCGAGCGAGCGAGCGTCTCCCACTTCGCGCGAAATGGTAACGATCTGCTGGTTACGCTGCACTCCGGCGAGGTGATCACCCTTAAAAACTTCTACGTCACGGACGCGCAGGGCGTGAGCCAGCTGGTACTGCAGGACAGCCAGGGCGCATTATGGTGGATTGAAGATCCGACCGGAGCCGCCACGTACGAATCTATCGCCTCAACGGATGTGCTGCTTGCCTCTTCCGGGAGTGATGCCGGTGGTGCCGCCATCTGGCCATGGGCTCTGGGCGGCATTGTCGCAGCGGGCGGCATCGCGGCGGCGGCAAGCACCGGTGGCGGCGGCGGTGGAGATGACGGCAATAATAATAGCCCCAACCCCAACACACCCGTCGATCCTGCCGATCCGGATACAACGCCGCCGAACGCGCCTTCTGGCCTTAAGTTCTCTTCAGACGGTAAAACCGTCACCGGTACCGCCGAACCCGGCAGTACCATCACGCTGAAAGACGCGAACGGGAATGTTATTGGATCAGGAAAAACGGGCAGCGACGGCAGCTTTACCGTCTCTCTCGGCACACCGTTGACCAACGGCGAGCAGGTGACTGCCACCGCGACGGATAACGCCGGGAATACCAGCCCGGGCACAACGCTCAACGCACCGGACACCACCGCGCCCGATGCGCCAGCAATCACCAGCGTAACGGACGATGTTGCTCCGCAGACGGGGGCCGTCAGCAGCGGCGGCAGTACCAACGATCAGCGTCCGCAGCTTACCGGTACCGGCGAAGCGGGCTCGACCGTGACGATTTATGACGGCGGAGTCGCTATTGGTACGGCGGTCGTCGCCAGCAACGGCACCTGGACCTTTACCCCGTCGGTTGACCTGAGTGAAAGCACTCATCAGATTACCGTGCGGGCAACCGACGCCGCGGGCAACACCGGGCCTGCCTCACCGGTGTTTACCCTGACGGTGGATCTTACTCCGCCGGACGCGCCGACCGCGATTGTGCTGACTGACGATACGGGCGTTATCAGGGGAACCATCACGTCGGGCGCGCTTACCGATGCTTCACTGCCGCTCCTGGCGGGAACCGGCGAGCCCGGCGGAACCATCACCATTTACGATAACGGCGTGGTGGTTGGCACCACAACGGTTCAGCCCAACGGCACCTGGAGCATCACGCCGAACGGCCCGCTCCCGGACGGGACACACTCCATAACCGTCACTGAAACTGATGCCGCCGGAAACCTGAGTACGGCCTCAGTGCCTGTCATTTTCACCGTGGACACCACGCCGCCGTCTGCCCCGGGTAATCTCGTGGTGTCGAATGATGGCGGCACCATCAGCGGCATCGCGGAAGCTGGCAGCACGGTGACCATCCGTGAAGGCGATATCACCCTTGGCACGGTGGTTGCCGACAGCCAGGGTAACTTCAGCCTGACGCTGACCCCACCAAAAGTTAACGGTGAGATCCTGACCGCTGACGCCACAGACGCGGCGGGCAACACGGGACCAACAGCCTCCGCGGCGTCGCCGGATATTACCTCGCCGCAGATGCCAGTTATCGTGTCGGTGATTGATGACGTGCAGGCCACCACCGGCCCCGTGGACCAGAATGGCCTCACTAACGACACGACGCCGACGCTCACCGGCACAGCTGAACCGGGTTCAACCGTTACTATCCGTCTGGACGGAACTGATATTGGCACAGTGCTAACCGACAGCAACGGTCAGTGGTCTTATACGCCCACCACGCCGCTTGTCGAGGGCACTCACACTTTTACCGCCGTAGCTACCGATACGGCGGGTAACACCAGCCTTCCGTCGGAGGGCTTCACCTTGACCGTCGATATTACTCCGCCACCGGCAGCGACTATCGCTACCGTGACCGATGATGCCGGCGGCGTTCAGGGTCCGCTTAGCAGCGGCGATACCACGGATGACACCAAACCGCTGCTGCAGGGCACCGCCCCGGCTGATGCGGTAATCACCGTCTATGACGGCGCAACCCTGCTCGGCACCGCCACCCTTGACGGCAGCGGCGGCTGGAACTTTACGCCAACGACTCCACTCACCGACGGCCTGCATTCGCTGACGGTTCACGCCACGGATGCCGCAGGCAATACCAGTATCTCCAGCCCGTTCGTACTGGTAGTGGACACCACGCCACCGCTTGCTCCGGGTAATCTCGTGGTGTCGAATGATGGCGGCACCATCAGCGGCATCGCAGAAGCTGGCAGCACGGTGACCATTCGTGAAGGCAACGTCATCCTTGGCACAGCTGTTGCCGACAGCCAGGGTAACTTCAGCCTGACGCTGACCCCACCAAAAATTAACAGTGAAATCCTGACCGCTGACGCTACCGACACGGCCGGCAACACCAGTCCAACCACCTCCGCGGCGGCACCGGATATTACCCCACCGCAGACGCCAGTTATCGTGTCGGTGATTGATGACGTGCAGGCCACCACCGGTTCCGTGGCCCAGAACGGCCTCACCAACGACCGGGCCCCGACCGTGAACGGAACGGGCGAAGCGGGCTCGACCATCACGATTTATAACGGCAGCGATGTCCTCGGTACGGTGGTTGTATCCTCCTCCGGCCAGTGGAGCTTTACGCCGCCCTCACCGCTGACCGATGGCACGTACGTGCTGACGGCAACGGCGACGGATCCCGCCGGTAACCCGAGCGGGTTATCAGACTCGTGGACAATTAACGTCGACGGGACGGCGCCTGGCGCCCCGGTGATTTCACAAGTCGTGGACGATGTTCCCGGGCGTACCGGCTCGCTCGATATTAATGAGACCACCAACGATGCCACCCCGACGCTCAGCGGTACCGCCGAACCAAACGCGACGGTCACCCTCCGCGTGGACGGTGTTGCTATTGGTACGACCGTCGCCAATGGCCTTGGCGTGTGGATCTTTACCCCAGACACCCCGATCGCTGAAGGTCCACATACCCTGACCGCCGTCGCAACTGACGCGGCGGGCAACACCAGCCCCGTCTCCAACACCTGGACTCTGACGATTGACAGCGTCGCGCCTGACGCCCCGGTTATTACCCAGGTGCTGGACGATGTGCCGGAGCGCCTCGGCGCGCTCACTTCTGGCGACAGTACCAACGACACCACGCCGACGCTCAACGGCACCGCGGAGCCGGGCTCAACCGTCACCATTCGCCAGGACGGCGTCGATGTCGCAACGATTGTGATCGACAGCAGCGGCACGTGGACCTATACCCCGACCACGCAGCTTGTTAACGGCACCTATACCTTTACCGCCGTCACCACCGATGGCGCGGGTAACACCAGCCAGCCGTCAAGCGGATTCACCCTGACCGTCGATACCACGCCGCCAGCGGCGGCAACCATCGCCACCGTGACCGATGACGTCGGCGGCGTTCAGGGCACGCTTAGCAGCGGGGATACCACGGATGACACCACGCCGCTGCTGCAGGGCACCACCCCGGCAGATACGGTAATCACCGTCTATGACGGCACCACCCTGCTCGGCACCGCGACCCTCGACGGCAGCGGCGGCTGGAGCTTTACCCCCGTTATCCCGCTCACCGACGGCTCACATACGCTGACGGTGCATGCCACGGATGCCGCGGGCAATACCACCATCTCAACGCCGTTTGAACTGACGGTAGATACCGTTCCGCCAGCCACGCCGGATATCCCGGCAATCACCGTCAATCCTGACGGCACAGAAACGCCGCTGAACCCGGGAGAAACCACCCGCGACACCACGCCGACCCTGAGCGGCACCGGCAATCCGGGCGATACCGTGACGATCTACAACAACGGCGTCAAAATCGGCGACGCCGTCGTGGACAACACCGGCAACTGGACATGGACGCCATCAACCCCGCTGCCTGGCGGCACCTATGACATTACCCTGACCGTTACCAACGTGGACGGCACGGGCAACGAAAGCGCCCCGTCGCAGCCGGTCACCATCACCATTGATACCGAAGCGCCGGCTACGCCTGCGGCACCGACCGTCACCGACAGCGTTACACAGATCACCGGCCCCGTTCCCGATGGCGGAACCACCAACGATCCGCGCCCGGTCCTGAGCGGCACCGGCACGCCGAACGACGTCATCAACATCACTGATACCGTTAACGGCACACCGACCGTCGTGGGCACCGCCACGGTAGACAGCAGCGGCAACTGGAGCTGGCGTCCTGACAGTAATATTGGGGAGGGCAGCCACGTCTATACCGCCACCGCCACCGATGAGGCGGGCAACGTCTCTGACCCGTCTACAGCGATTACGATCATCGTGGACACCCTGGCGCCGGATACGCCGGTGATTAGTGCAGTGGGCGGTGAGCCTAACGGTGGCTACATCACGGATACCACACCGACAGTGGGCGGAACCGGCGTCAACGGTGAGACGGTGATCGTCTACAACAACGGCGTCGAAGTGGGCCGTGTCGTGGTGGCTAACGGGGAATGGAGCCTGACGCTTCCAACGCAAACGGACGGTCCGCTGAATATCACCGTTGCGGGTGTGGATGCGGCTGGCAACCTTAGCGCGCTGAGTTCGGTCTTTACCGTCACCCTCGATACCGTTGCGCCAGAGATCCCCGTCATTAGTACTGTAGCTGACAGCCAGCTGTCTAATAACGTGCTCTACACGAAGGACGGCACGCCAACCCTTACCGGGACCGGTGAACCCGGCACCACCGTTATCGTTTCCGTAGACGGCACGCCATCTACAGTGCTGGTGACGGTCCAGCCGGGCGGCACCTGGAGCTGGACTGCCGACGCGACGCTGCCGGATGGTCCTCATACGTTCACAGTCTCTTCCAGCGATCCAGCGGGTAACTCCTCCGGTGATTCAGCACCGCTGAGCGTGACGGTGGATACCGCCGCGCCTGCCGACCCGATCAACATGGCACTGGCTCAGGAAGGAACGCCGCTGACCGGTAACGCCGAGGCAGGAAGTACCATTACCGTGAAAGACAGCGGTGGGACCGTCATTGGTAGCGGCGTTGCCGCCAGCGACGGCAGCTTCTCGATTGCGCTGAGTCCGGCGCAGCTGGATCCGACCACGCTGACCGTGACCGCCACCGATGCCGCAGGAAATGCCAGCCCTGGCGCATCCTTTATCGTTACCGATTCACCGCTCGACCTGCCACAGGTGCCCGTCATCACGGCTATTGTCGATGACGTGGACCCGGTCACCGGCGATGTGAAAGGCAAAACCACCAACGACACCACGCCAACGCTTACCGGTACGGCCGAAGCGGGCAGCCTGATAACAATCTATCAGGACGGTAGCGCGACGCCATTAACAACGGTGACTGCCGACGGCAGCGGCAACTGGAGCTATACGCCAGCCGCGCTTGGCGAGGGGCTGCACACCTTTGAGGTGACTGCGACCCTCAACGGTGCCACCAGCGGCCGCTCTCCGGCGGCCAGCGTCACCGTCGATCTGACCGCGCCGGGCACGCCAACCATTGGCTCGGTCATTGACGACGTGGGTCCTGTCACCGGCCCGCTGACCAGCGGCCAGATCACCAACGACAGCCAGCCGACCCTCACCGGCACCGGCGCGGTGGGCGATACCATCTCCATCTACAACAACGGCGTGCTGCTGGGCAGCGTGGAGGTCGGCAACACCGGCACCTGGAGCTACACCACGCCCGTTCTTGCAGAGGGTAATAACGTCCTGACCATCCGCGAGACCGATCCGGCGGGGAACCAGAGCGGTCCTTCGGCGGGCTTCACCGTCGTGGTGGACTCCGTTTCCGCCACGCCGGTTATCACCAACGTCACGGATAACGTCGGTAACACCGTCACCACGGTAGTTAGCGGCAGCGAAACGAACGACGCCACGCCAACCCTTTCGGGGACAGCGGATGCAAACAGCGTGGTGACCATTTTCGACGGCGGCACCCAGATTGCCGTGGTGACGGCTGACGGCACCGGCGCATGGACGTTTACCCCTGATACCGCGCTCGGCGAAGGCTCGCACAGCTTCACCGTCCGGGCGACCGACCCGCTGGGCAACGTCAGCGCAATCTCAGCCCCATGGAGCGTGGTGGTTGACCTGACGGCGCCGACGGTTCCAACGCTGGATACGGTGAGTGATAACGTCCCTGGCGGCGTCACGGGCAACCTGACCAGCGGGCAGGCGACCAACGACAACACCCCGACGATTAGCGGCACCGGACAGGCAGGCAGCACCATCTACATCATGAATAACGGTACGCAGTTGGGTACGGCGATTGTCGACGGAACCGGCAACTGGTCCTTCACCCCGACCACGCCGCTGGACGACGGCAGCTACTCCCTGCGCGCGTACGCAACGGATGCCGCGGGCAACGCCTCGGCGAACTCGTCGGTCTTCGCCTTCACCGTCGATACCGCAGGCCCCGGCGTGCCGGTGGTGACCAGCGTGATTGACGATGTCGGCCCGGTCACCGGGACGCTCACGTCGGGTAACAGCACTAACGACGCGCGTCCGACCTTCAACGGTACGGGCGACGTGGGTTCTACGGTGCACGTGATTGTTGATGGCAACGAAATTGGCACTGCGGTGGTCAATGCCCAGGGCAGCTGGACCTTCACGCCGGGTACCGATCTGCCCGACGGACCGCATGCCATTACCTTCAACGCCACCGACGCGGCGGGCAACGTGGGTACTGCAACGGCACCGTTTAACCTGACGGTGGATACGGGCGTGCCGTCTGCGCCGGTCATTTCGACCGCGGGTGACAATGTGGGCAGCATTCAAACCCCGCTCTCTTCCGGGCAGAGCACCGACGACACCACGCCGACGCTGAACGGCACCGCCACCGCAAACGCCACTGTCACCGTGTATGAGAACGGCCAGCCGGTCGGCACCGTTCAGGCGGACGGTACCGGCGCATGGAGCTTTACTCCGTCAACGCCGCTGGCCAGCGGCAGCCATACCTGGACCGCCACGGTCACCGATGCAGCGGGCAACGTCAGCCCGACCTCGCTGGGCTTTACCCTGATTGTTGATACCGCGGCACCGAACGCGCCGGTTATCAGCCAGGCGATAGACGACGTGGGCAGCATCACCGGCCCGCTCACGTCCGGGCAAACAACCGACGATACCGTTCCGCGCCTTGTCGGGACCAGCGAACCGTTTGCCACCGTGAACATCTATGAGGGAACAACCCTTGTCGGAACAGGCACCGCGGATGGCAACGGAAGCTGGAGTATCTTGCTCAACACCACGCTGACAGCAGGCGCGCACAGCTTCACCGCGCAGGCGACGGATGCGGCAGGCAACACCAGCGTGTCCTCCACCAGCTTCAGCCTCACCGTCGACACCACGCCGCCTGCGCTGCCGGTGCTGACCAGCATTCTGGATGACGTGGGCAATGCGGCGACGCCGGTGGCGAACGGCGGGTTCACCAACGACGCGCAGCCAACCCTTAGCGGCACGGCGGAAGCCGGGTCAACGGTGAAAATCTTCGATAACGGCGTACAAATCGGCAGCGTGACGGCGACCGGCGGGGCGTGGAGCTTTACGCCATCCCCGGCGCTTAGCAACGGTCCGCACAATTTAACCTTTACCGCCACCGATGCGGTGGGCAACGCGAGCGCGCCTACCGCCGGGTATGTAATTAACGTCGATACCCTCGCGCCGGGCGCACCGGTCATCAGCTCGGTCATTGATGATGTCGGCAGCGTCACCGGGCCGGTGACCGGTACAAATCCGACCAACGACACGCGCCCAACGCTGAGCGGAACCGCCGAAGCGAATGCCACGGTGCGGATCTACGATGGCATCACGCTGGTGGGCACGGTGACCGCCGACGGCAGCGGAAACTGGACCCTGCCGCAAACCACCACGCTGACGCAAGGAACGCATAACTTCACCGCCACGGCCACCGATGCGGCGGGCAACACCAGCGTGGCGTCAGCCGTGACGACGATTATCGTCGATACGACCGCCCCAACGGCGCCAACCGGAACCTTCAACGCCGACGGTAGCGTCCTGACCGGAACTGCGGAAGCAGGCAGCACCGTCGCGATCCGCCTTGCGGACGGCTCGACGGTGACCGCCATTGCGGACAGCAACGGCACCTACACCTACACTTTCATTAACAAACAGACCGAAGGCCAGACGCTGCAGATCACCGCCACCGATGCCGCGGGCAACACCTCGCTGCCGGGCTCCGCCCTTGCGCCGGTAGTGCCGCTCTCCGCCAGCAATAACGTCGAAGAGCTGAACCTCAGCACCACTGCAACCGTGACCAACAGCCAGTACAGCGATTACGGCTTCCTGCTGGTCGGCGCCGTCGGCAACGTCCTGACGCTGCTGGGCAATGATACGGCCCAGGTCAACTTCACGGTGGGCAGCGGCGGCAGCGCGGATATCGTGGTGAACGCCAACGCCACGGGAGCGGTGCTCTCTCTGCTCAACACCCTTGAGCTGGTGGTTCAGCATTACGTCAACGGCGCCTGGACCACCGTGGTGGACACCGGCCAACCGCAGTTTGCCGATCTCCTGACCCTCGGCGCAACCGGCGTCTCGCTGAACCTGACCGGGCTGGCTGACGGCGACTATCGCGTGCTCAGCTACAACACCAACCTGCTGGCAACCGGCTCCTACACCAGCCTCGACGTGGCGGTGAAAGAGACCGGTCCGGGTACGGTCACGGGCGAAACCAGCCTCAACGGCAACGTGATCCTCGATACGGACCCGACCGCCGGCAGCGACAACGCGCCGGCCGGAACCACTATCTCCGCGGTCACTAACGCCCAGGGCGTCACCACCAGCGTGAACGCCGACGGCACGGTGATCCAGGGCCAGTACGGTACGCTGACCATCAACCGCGACGGCAGCTACACCTACAGCCTGACCGACACCAGCGCCGCGGTCATTGGCCGGACGGAGAGCTTCACCTACACCATTACCCATAACGGCGTCAGCGCGTCAGCAAACCTGGTGCTGTCTCTGGGTGCCGGTACGGTAATCAACGGCATTGTGGCGGTGGACGACACGGCCTCGCTGACCTTTGACACCACCGTGAGCGAGATTAATAACGGCGCCTCGTCTCAGAACGGTTTTACCCTGGTGGGCATTAATCTCGGCAGCACGCTGGGGCTTAACCTGCTGGACGACATGACCAACCCGATTATCTACAACGTCGAGGAAGGCACGACCCGCACCATGACCATCCAGGCCTCCGTGGGCGGCGTGGCGCTGGCGTCGGTATTCGATCTGTACGTCTATAAGTTCAACAACGCCACCCAGACCTTCGAGCAGGTTCGCGTCGAGTCGGGCTGGCTGCGCGCCCCGGTGCTGGGGGGCACCTCATCTCAGCTGACGCTGAATCTGCCGGCCGGGGAGTACCTGTTCTTACTCAATACCGCATCGGGGCTCGCCGTCCTGACGGGCTACACGCTGAGCGTTCTGCAGGATCATGTCTACAGCGTGGCGAGCATCAGCGAAACCACCACGGGCGACGTGCTGGCGAATGACCCTGTTCCGGCGGGCACGGTGGTCACCGAAGTGAACGGCGTGGCGGTCAACAGCAGTGGAACAACCGATATTCAGGGGGAATACGGCACGCTGACCATCAATTCGTCCGGCCAGTACACCTACACCCTGAGAAGCGGCGTGGGGGCGGACCATATCAGCACGCCTGACACCTTCGTCTACACCGTTACCGCGCCTGACGGCTCGAAGGATACGGCATCGCTCAACATCACCCCAACAGCCCAGGCGATGGATGCGGTGAACGATGTCAGCGCCACGATGGACCTCACCTCGGTGCACCACACGTCGGTCTACTCGGATACCACCGTGGGCACCGCCAGCTGGACGACGGCGCTGCTCTCGTCAACCCAGGGCTCCGGCAGCGGAACCTTCGTGGTCGACGCGAACACCGCGCTGCACAACGCGTCGCTGCACTTTAACGTGGCCTCGCTGCTGTCGCTGGGCGGACTGACGGTGAACTGGTCCATCAGCGACGGGTCGGGCGTGATCCGCAGCGGTTCCTTCAGCGGCGCCTCGCTGCTGGGCGGCAGTATCGACGTTCCGCTGACCGGGCTGGATCTCAACGCCGGGACCTATACGCTGAACTTTATCGGTAGCGTACCGGGGCTGAGCGTCGGGACCATCACCATCACCATCACCCCAAGCGTGAACGGCACCACCTACTCGCTGAGTGATTTTGACGTCACCGGCAGCCACACCGTCAACGGCAATATCTTTGACGGCACCGACTCTGGCGGCGTGCTGGATCAGCTCCACTCGGTGGATACCCGCCTGAGCGTGACCGGGTACAACGGCGTGACCACCACGCTGGATCCATATACCGGCAGCGCAACGGTGAACATCACCGGCCATTACGGCATCCTGGCGATCGGCGCTGACGGTCATTACACCTATACCCTCAACAGCGGGGTATCGCTCTCAACCATGACGTCGAAGGAGACCTTCAACTACACCCTGACCGATGCCAACGGCAACACGGATACCGCCACGCTGACCATCAATATGGCACCGCAGTTCATCAGCTCGGAGCATAACGACGCCATCACCGGTACGGCCTACGGCGATACGCTGATTTATCAGGTGCTGAACAGTACGGTGGGAAATGCCACGGCGGGCAACGTCAGCAGCACCGCGGGCGATCACTGGACCGGGTTCTCGCTGGCGCAGGGGGACAAAATCGACATCGGCGATCTGCTGGTGGGCTGGGATGGTAATACCGCCTCGTTGGGGAATTATATCCATGTCACACAAAGCGGTAGCAACACTGTGATCTCCATCGACCGTGATGGTGCAGGGTCCACCTACACTAATACTGCACTCGTTACGCTTGATAACGTTCAGACCACATACGACGAGCTTGTTAACCAGCAACACATCATTACCTGATAGCACCTGCAAGAGATGACCCGGGCGCACAGCGCCCGGGCATAAATAATAAAGACATACTCTTTTTAATAGGGACATGACATGGGAATGAAGATGCCTCACTGGTGGCTCTCGTGCTGCCTGATATCTATGCCTGCTCTCTGCGCGAACCCGGCGGCAATCATCAACACCGGGCAGCTTCGCGAAACGCAGGAACTCCCCTCGCTCAATGGCCGCGTTGCCCCTGCGGCCGGCAAAGCCGCACCCGGTTCATTGCAGCTTGGCGATGCCGTTAACCGCGCCGTCACCTGGCACCCGGCGATCAGCGAAGCCGTGGGAAAACTCTATGAACAGAGCGAAGAGGTGGACGTCGCTAAATCAAAATACTATCCGCAGATTAATGCCGGCGTGGACAATGGCTATTCCCATGACGGCGACCAGAACGGCTTTACCCCGTCGCTGGTGCTCTCTCTCACAGATGCTCTACGACTTTGGCAAAGTGGCCAGCCAGGTGCGCGCCGAGAGCGCGGGCGTTGCCCAGCAGCAGGCCAACGTGCTGGTGAGTATCGACACTATTGCCCACGATACCGCCATCGCCCTGGTGCAGGTGCAAACCTTACAGCAGATGGTCGACACCGCTAAAGAACAGCTCGACGCCCTCTCCTCGATTGGCACGCTGACCCGCCAGCGTAACGACGAAGGGGCCACGTCGCTCTCTGACGTGGTGCAGACCGATGCGCGCATTGAAGGCGCGCGCGCCCAGCTGATGCAGTACCAGGCCAGCCTGGACAGCGCCCGCTCCACGCTGATGAGCTTTCTCGGCTGGAACAGCCTGAACGCAATCAGCAATGACTTTCCGCAAAAGCTGGGCCGGAGCTGCGACATCGCCGAGCCGGATGACCGTCTGGTGCCCGCGGTACTTGCCGCCTGGGCGCAGGCTAACGTCGCCCAGGCGAACCTCGACTACGCCGACGCGCAGATGACGCCCACCGTCTCGCTGGAGCCGGAGGTGCGTCACTATATGAACGATCGCTACGCGGGGAGTGAAACCCGGGATCGCACCCAGTATTCCGCCTGGGTAAAAGTGCAGATGCCGCTCTATCAGGGCGGCGGCCTCACCGCCCGGCGTAACGCTGCCGGACACGCGGTGGAGGCGGCGCAGTCCACCATTCAGCGTACGCGTCTTGACGTCCGCCAGAAGCTGCTGGAAGCCCGCAGCCAGGTGATGAGCCTGCAAAGCACGCTGCAAATTCAGGGCCGCCAGGAAGCCCTCAGCGCCCGCACCCGCGAACTGTACCAGCAGCAGTATCTCGATCTCGGTTCGCGCCCGCTGCTCGACGTGCTCAACGCCGAGCAGGAGGTCTATCAGGCGCGCTTCACCCAGCAGCAGACCCTCGGTCAGCTGCACCAGCTGCAGCTCAACTGCCTGTATAACACCGGGCAACTGCGTCATGCGTTCGATCTTGATAACCGCACCATCCAGACCGTGGAGATCCAGCCATGAAGCAGCGCGAAATCCCGCAGGGTGAAAACATGACGGATGAGGCGCTGGCGCAGTGGGCGCAGGCCTTTGGTTTTGTCGCCACGCGCTACCGCGTCGCCTGCTCGCCCGGCTCGCTCATCGCGGGCGCGCCGTGGCTAAAAGGCAAACCGATGGTGCCCGCCCTCACCCAGCTGGCCCGCGAAGCGGGGCTGTCGTTTCAGCTCCTTACCGACGATCGGCAGGCGATCAACAGCTGGCGTCTGCCGGTAGTGGTGGCGATGAACGACGGCAGGATCGGCGTGATCGAGCATTTCGACGGGGAGGATACGCTGGAGGTCAGCTTTTTTGACAATGAGACCTATACCAACCGGCTGTCGATGACGGCGATGCTGCCCGCTATCCGCCACGTTATTGCCCTGCGTCCCCTCGCCGCGCTGAAGGACAGCCGCGTGGACGCCTATATCTCAAAATACCGTCCGGACTGGCTCTACCGGCTGGTGATGCGCGACCTGCGCCCCTACAGCTGGGTCATGCTGGCCGCCCTCTTTATCAACGTGCTGTCGCTCTCCGGGATTGTCTTTTCCATGCAGGTCTATGACCGGGTGATCCCCGCCCAGTCCTATCCGACGCTTTACGTCCTGACCATCGGGGTGCTGATTGCCACCCTGTTTGGCTTTGTGCTGCGCGTGGCGCGCGGGCACATTATGGATCTGCTCGGCAAGCGCTCGGACATGCGCGTTTCAGATCGCGTCTTCGGCCACGCGCTGCGGCTGCGCAACAGCGCGATCCCCCGCTCCACCGGCAGCTTTATCTCTCAGCTGCGCGAGCTGGAGCAGATCCGCGAGATGGTCACCTCGTCCACCATCTCGACGATTGTTGATCTGCCCTTCTTTTTACTGTTCGTGGTGGTGCTGGCGATCATCGCCCCGCAGCTGGCGTGGATCGCCCCGGTCGCGGCGGTGATCATGGTCCTGCCCGGCCTGCTGCTGCAGAAGAAGCTGGCGGAGCTGGCGAAGCAGTCGGCCCATGAATCGACCCTGCGCAACGCGGTGCTGGTGGAGAGCGTGCAGGGTCTGGAGGACATCAAGCTGATGCAGGCGGAAAACCGCTTTTTGCAGCAGTGGAACAGCTATATCCAGATCACCGCGGAATCCGGCCTGCGCACCCGCGAGCTGACGCAGAACCTGATTAGCTGGGGGATGACCATTCAGAGCCTGGTCTACGCCGGGGTGATTGTGGTCGGCGCCCCGATGGTGATCGACGGCACCCTGACTACCGGCTCGGTGGTTGCCGCGTCGATGCTGGCCTCCCGCATGATCGCCCCGATGGCGACGCTGTGCGGCGTGCTGGCGCGCTGGCAGCAGGTCAAAGCGGCAAAAGAGGGGCTGGACAGCATCATGCAGCTTCCCACCGAAAACCAGCGCGAGGAGACGCCGATCCGCCAGGACGTGCTGCGCGGACACTACCTCTTCGAGCAGGCGCAGTTCCGCTATCAGCCGGACGATCCGCGCATGGCGCTGCGCATTAACCGGCTGGAGATCCGACCGGGAGAAAAAGTGGCGATCCTCGGGCGCAACGGCGCGGGCAAATCGACCCTGCTGCAGGCCATGGCGGGCGGGATGGATCTGGCGGCCGGCGAGCTGCGGCTTGATAACTTCAGCCTGCCGCATCTCGACGTCGCCGACGTCCGGCGCAACGTCGGCTTTATGACCCAGAACGCACGGTTGTTTTACGGCACCCTGCGCGAAAACATCACCCTCGGCATGCCGCGCGCCACCGACGAAGAGATTTTCGAGGCGCTGGAGCTGACCGGCGCGGCAGGCTTCGTGCAGAAGCTGCCCAAGGGGCTGGACTACCCGATCATGGAAAACGGCGTGGGGTTATCCGGCGGGCAACGCCAGTCGATTCTGCTGGCGCGGATGCTGCTGCGCGATCCGAATATTGTGCTGATGGATGAACCCACCGCGTCGCTGGACGAGCACACCGAGCGGGAATTCATCCAGCGTCTGGGCGACTGGCTCGGGCATCGCACCCTGATTGTCGCCACGCATCGCGTACCGGTGCTGGAACTGGTGGAGCGCGTCGTGGTGTTGAAAGAGGGAATGCTGGTGATGGACGCGCCAAAGGCCCAGGCGCTGAACAACAGCCGTATGCAGCAGCAACAGCAGCAGGCAGCAACCGGACGGGAGTGGAAAAATGAAAATCAGTCAGCGTGACGTGGCGGCAATGGACGATCTGGATAACGCCCTCGACTCCGAAAGCGGCTACACCGGCGCGCGTCGGATCGTGATCTTCTCGCTGCTGATGTTTGTGGTACTGGGCGTCTGGGCGTGGTTTGGCGTGCTGGATGAGGTATCAACCGGCTCGGGTAAAGTAATCCCCAGCTCGCGCGAGCAGGTTCTACAGTCTCTCGACGGCGGGATCCTCACCGAGCTGAACGTCCACGAGGGCGATCAGGTGCAGGCCGGACAGGTGCTGGCGCGGCTCGATCCGACGCGTTCCGAATCGAACGTCGGCGAAAGCGCGGCGCGCTACCGGGCCTCACTGGCCTCCAGCGCCCGCCTGTACGCCGAGGTGAACGATCTCCCGCTGAAGTTCCCCCCTTCGCTGGCAAAATGGCCGGATCTGATTGCTGACGAAACGCGCCTCTACAACTCCCGCCGCGCGCAGCTGGAGGATACCCAGCGAGAGCTGCGCGCCGCGTTAGATCTCGCCAACAAGGAGCTGGCCATCACCCAGCGGCTGGTCAAAACCGGCGCCGCCAGCCACGTGGAGGTGCTGCGCCTGCAGCGGCAGAAAAGCGATCTGGAGCTGAAGCTCACCGACGTACGCTCGCAGTATTACGTTCAGGCCCGGGAGGCGTTATCCAAGGCCAATGCCGAGGTGGATATGGTTTCAGCGATCCTCAAAGGCCGCCAGGATTCCGTGACCCGTCTGACGGTAAAATCCCCGGTACGCGGGATCGTGAAAAACATCAAGGTCACCACCATCGGCGGCGTGATCCCGCCCAACGGCGAGCTTATGGAGATTGTGCCGGTGGACGATCACCTGCTGATCGAAACCCGCCTGTCGCCGCGCGATATCGCCTTTATCCACCCTAACCAGGAGGCGCTGGTTAAAATCACCGCCTACGATTACGCCATTTACGGCGGCCTGCACGGGGTCGTCGAAACGATCTCTCCGGACACCATCCAGGACGAGGCCAAGCCGGAAGTGTTCTATTACCGGTTGTTTATCCGCACCAGCCAGGATTACCTGGTGAATAAGGCGGGCAGGCACTTCTCGATTGTGCCGGGGATGATTGCGACGGTGGACATTAAGACCGGCGAGAAAACGGTGCTGGATTATCTGATCAAGCCGTTTAACCGTGCGAAAGAGGCGCTGCGGGAGCGGTAGTCAATCGCCGGGTGGCGGCTTCACCTTAGGACAGGGTTTTCTCCCTCTCCCCGTGGGAGAGGGTTGGGGTGAGGGCATCAGACCGCGAAATCAAACCCACTGCCCCGGCGTTTTACCGGTCCATGCTCTGAAAACCTCAATAAATGCGCTGACGCTGCTGTAGCCGCAGGACAGCGCAATCCACCCTACCGGCTTCCCCGCCGCCAGCCACTCCATTGCCCGCATGACGCGCGCCAGCTGCCGCCAGTTAACAAAGTTCATTCCGGTCTGGGCGCTAAACCGACGGTTGAACGTACGCACGCTCATCCCAGCATGAACAGCATGGCTCTCGACCGTCTGGTTATCATCGACAAACTGCAGCAAATGGCTGACCACGTTCTTCAGACGCGGATCCGTCGGCACGGGCAGAGAAAAGCGAGCCTGGGGCGTCAGGGCAAGCTCATCCAGCAGCAAAGTAAGCTTTCGCGGATCGTACTCGCTCTCTGCATCGCATAAACGGGAAAACAGTGCATGGGTGAGATCGTCGGGCTCGAACAGCGCGGGCGCATCGGGAAGCATTGCGCACCCGGCGGGGTCAAGAAAGATAGCACAGCCTTCTATCGCACTTTCGGAAAAAGCGGCGTGCTGCCGATCCGGAGGGATCCAGCCGATGTGTTTTGCCGGTACGACCGAACGCGCCTGCTGCGTCTCAATGACCAGCAGCCCCGTTGCAATGCGCCACAGCTGGCCGGTGCGATGACTGTGCCAGGGCGTTCGGTACCCGCCGGGATGAAGGAGCGTTTCAACACTGACCATATCATTTTGACCGAAAATCGTTATTCTTTGGCGTATTAGAGAAACTGCGACTTCGGCTGTCAAGGATAATGGTGATTCACCATATAAGGAGCCCGCATGAGCATTATCACGTCCCTGATAGCCCACACCGACAACGCCGCGCAGCGCGAAAAGATGGCCTGCCTGTTAACCCGCTTATTCAACGGCGATATCGATCCGGCAGAGGTATTTACGCCCGATTACCAGCAGTTTACGGACGGTCACGCGCTTGACTACCGGGGTTTTGTCCAGCATCTGAGCCACGTCAGCTCGCAGATCCGCGCGATCGCCTTTACCGTGGTGGAGATAGCCTGTCATGACGAACTTCTGGCTGACCGGCATATCGTGACGGTCACGTATCCTGATGGTCGTCAGGCAGAGATCGAGGTTTACCTGTTTGCCGCGCTGCGTGAAGGGAAAATCTGGCAGATCCATGAAGTCACGCGAGCACTCAGCGGTGATGCCTCAGATCGCACGCTGGCTCACGCGACAGAATAATCTTACTCCACCGGGCGCGGTGCGGCGCTGTTATACACGCCAATATAACGCGCAAATTTCCCGAGAAACACACCGGCAAACACGCCGCCGGAGACGATCGCCAGCGCGCTCATGGCGGGCTGCTGCATCGTCTGGGGAGAGACCGCGCTCATCACGCCCAGCACATACTTGACGCCGAACGCCAGCATCATAAACGGCAGCGCGGTGTAGTCTGCCTGACGGTAAAGGCTGCGCGGCGCATCTGCGCGGGTGATAACCGCCTGCTTAATCAGGAAATACCCCAGCGCGGCCCCGGCGAGGATCCCCGCCGTCCACAATGCGACAGTTCCGGGCGTCAGCGTGCGGTAGACCACCAGATCGTAGATATCCCAGATTAGAAATATTGCCGGAATGATGGCAAGCCTCTCCAGCGTAACGGTGGCGGGCCTGCGGGCTTTAATGCCGCGAGAGATAAGGAAGATAAACAGCACCCACACCCAGGCGGGCGTGTGCGTAACGACACCGAACAGAAATTCAAACATGGCGATTTCCATGGACGATCGCGGCCCGTGCCGCCCTGAACGCGTATTGCGCATAACGGCAGGAAAGCCATTATGCGCAGGTCTTTTACAGCGATTTTTTCAGGCGTTGAACCGCTTCCTTCAGCTCTTCATCCGTTGGCGTGACAAACGACATACGCAGCGTTGAATGGTCCGGCTCATTGCAGTAGAAAAACTCGCCCGGCACAAATACTACGCCGTTACTTAACGTTTTTTCCAGCCAGCGAGTGGTATTACTCCCATTTTTCATAGTCGCCCACAGGAACATGCCGCCCTTCGGCTTGTGGAACGACATCACATCGCCCAGCTCGGCCTCCAGCTCGGTTGCGAACGTCTGGTATTTCTGGCGATAGGCTTCGCGGATCGTTTTAATCTGATCGGGCAGACGACCGGTTTTCAGGTATTCATACGTCATCAGCTGCGACAGCGTGCTGGTGTGCAGGTCGGTGGTTTGCTTAAGGTTTACTACTGCGCGCTTCAGCCATTCCGGCACCAGCACCCAGCCCACGCGGGTTCCTGGAGCAAGAATTTTGGAGAAGGTCGAGGTATACACCACGTTCTCTTCGTTGCCGATATCTTTGGCATGGGCAATTAACGGGCGGAAAACTTCATCGGTATAATTAATTTCGCTGTACGGATCGTCTTCAATAATGACGAAGTCATAGCGCTTAGATAATTCCACCAGCTGTTTGCGACGCGCCTCAGAAAGGGTTACCCCGCCAGGGTTGCCAAACGTCGGAACAATATAGACCGCTTTGATGGTTTTATTTGCCGCCAGCGCTTCAAGCTCGTCGACCTTCATGCCGTCGCCGTCGGTGCCAACGGATTCAAAATTCGCCTGCGCCAGGCCGAAGACCTGCAGCGCGGCCAGATAGGTTGGACGCTCAACCACAACGGTATCGCCCGGGTTGATTAATGCACGCGCCAGCACGTCGAGGGACTGCTGTGAACCGGAAGTAATAACAACATCATCGGCCTTACAGGCGATACCGCGCCCCACGCAGATGCGCTGAATTTCTTCCCGCAGTCCCGGTACGCCTTCGGTCAGGCCGTACTGAAAGGCCTCGCCAAAATGCTGTGATAATACGGCATCAGCGGCAATTTTAAGCCCTTCGTGATCGAACAGATCGGGATTAGGAATACCCCCGCCCAGCGAAATGACGCCGGCCATTTTGCTATGTTTTAATAATTCACGGATGGCAGATGATTGCAGGCCCTGCGCGCTGCTGGCGAGTTTATTCACAGACATTCTTTGCATACCTTCTTTTTTTATAGTGTGCCCAATCTTAGCAGAATATGGGCGATAAATTCCGTTAGCTTAGGGAGAGGTCGTAAATCCTGACGCCACAGCAAATGCACGGGTCTCGGCGCCGGAATATACGCCTCCAGCACCCGCACCAGCCTGCCGCTTTCCAGATCTTCCGCCACCAGCACTTCCGGCTGCAGCAGCAGCCCCGCCCCGGCTCTCGCGGCCATCCGCAGCCCGTAGCCGTCGTTGCATCTCAAGACCGCATCCCGCTTCCAGCGCACCTCGCCTTCGACGCCCGGCAGCCGCCACTCGTTGCGTGCGGTCCACACGCTGTGGGATAAGCAGAGATGATCCACCAGATCGGCAGGAGTTTGCGGCGTACCGTAGCGCGCAAGGTAGTCCGGCGCGGCGCAGATCACCATCCGGTAAGGGCAGAGGTATTTCGCCACCAGATCGTCGTTGTGAATGTCGCCAATGCGAATGGCCAGATCGATGCCCTCCTCCACCAGGTCCACCATCCGGTTGGTGAGATCCAGCTCGATGCGCACCTCCGGGTAGCGTTGTAAAAAAGAGGCCGTAAGCGGCGCGATCGCGCTCCCGCCAAACGACGTGGGTGCGGTCACGCGCAGGGTGCCGGACGGCACGGCGCGCAGGCGTTCCACGGCCCTTTCGGCAATCGCCACCTGCTCCAGCACCCGCTTCGCCTCGTCGAAATAGACCCGCCCGGCGTCGGTCAGGCTCTGGCGCCGCGTGTTACGCTCCAGCAGACGGGTGCCGAGCTGTGATTCCAGCAGCGCAACGTATTTCCCCACCATTACCGCCGACATCTCCAGGCGAGCCGCCGCACCGGTAAAACTGCCGCTTTCAACCACGGCAATAAAGGTCTCCATACTGCGAAGCTTATCCATATTCCAAACCTCTGGTTAGCAATCTTCTAACTTTAGCCCAGTTTATCTGCATTTTTATTTATTAAAGAATGAAGGCTCACAACATAAGGAGTCGGCTATGAAAATCGTGATTATTGGTGCCAGCGGTACGGTCGGTCGTGCGGTAACGGAAGAGCTGAGTCGTCGCCACGAGGTCATCCGCGTCGGCCGCACGCAGGGCGACGAGCAGGTGGATATCACCTCGCAGGCGAGCGTCCAGGCGCTGTTTGAGAAAATCGGCCCGGTGGACGCGATTGTGTCCGCCAGCGGCGGCCTTTACTTTGGCCCGCTCGCGACCATGAAGGACAGCGAATTCAACCAGGGACTGCAGGACAAGCTGCTGGGACAGGTGCGCCTGGCGCTGACCGGCCAGCATTATCTGAACGAAGCCGGCTCTATTACGCTGATAAGCGGCATCGTGGCGCACGAGCCAATTGCCCAGGGCGTAAATGCCACCACGGTGAATGCGGCGCTGGAAGGGTTTGTCCGCTCAGCAGCCTGCGAGCTGCCGCGCGGGATCCGCATCAACCTGATTAGCCCGACGGTACTCACTGAATCCGTCGAAACCTACGACGGCTTCTTCCCGGGCTTTGAGAGCGTTCCCGCCGCGACCGTGGCGCAGGCCTATCGCCGCAGCGTGGAAGGCGTGCAGAGCGGGCGGGTGTATAAGGTGGGTTACTGAGCCTTACGGGCGGCGATCAGCACCAGCATCGGGCGCTCCGCCTCTTCGGCCAGCGCGGGCCAGGCGTCAATCTGCGCCTGCGCTGGCCCCCACTCGTTGACGTCGCTTATCGTTAATCCGGCCCCGATCAGCGCGTTAAGCGTGGTGCCGAGCGTGCGGTGGTATTTCACCACCCCGTCCGCCAGCCAGTTGCTGACGCGTTTGCCTTCATCCTGATAATGGTTTACGCCCCAGAACCGCTCGCCGCTATCGTCGGTCAGCCAGCCCTGACGGGTGGCGCAGGTGTATATCGGGTGCTCCATCGAAAAGACCAGGCTGCCGCCGGGCTTGAGCGAGCGCTGGACCCTGGCGAATAGCGTATCCAGTTCCGGCAGGTAGTGCAGCGCCAGCGAGCTGTAGACCAGATCGAGGCTGTTCTCGTTGAGCTTAAGAGATTCCAGATCGCTACGCTGATAGTGAATCTGTGGGTCAGCGGTAAGCTCCGCTGCGCGGGCGAGCATCTTTTCTGAGATATCGACCCCCGTGACGTCAGCAGCGCCCAGCTCGCGCGCCGCGCGGCAGAACCAGCCGTAGCCGCAGCCGAGATCGACAACCGATTTGCCGCTTAAATCCGGCAGCATGGCCTTAAGCGCGGGCCACTCCGGCGCGCCGTCCAGCCCCTGCACCGAGCGTGGAAGCTGGGCGTAGCCTTCAAAAAACGCCGGATTGTCGTAGATGTTTTGTGCCATGGCAGATCCCTCTTTAAGAATGTGCATAGCAGTATACTGCATTGTCGGGTGGCGGCTTCGCCTTACCCAACCTATGGAAGTGCGGCCTGAAGCCCTCACCCCACCCCTCTCCCACAGGGAGAGGGAGAAATGCACCTCAACCCACCGAGCCCCAGACAAGGTTGCCCTTATGGAACGTCGCGGTGCGCGGTGAAATGCGCGCCACGGCCTCGGCGGAGCAGGAGGCATCCACCAGCACAAAGCTGGCGTCGTCCTGCGCTTTCGGCCACACGCGCTCGCCCTTGTCGTTCAGCGGCAGCACGTCGCCGGTGGCAATACCGAGCGCGCGGGAGAGCGTCTGCTCGTTCGGGCGGATGTAGAGCTGAGCGTATAGATTCGCCTTCTCCAGCATGTCCCCCAGACCGTACGGCGACCAGTGGTCGATGACGCTGTCGGTCCCCGTCATCACGAACACACCCTTCTCGCGCAGCTGCTTCAGCGGCATATGCAGGGTGCCAATCGGCACGGTGGAGGCGATGGTCACCCGCTGCGCCGCCATGCGGGTCGCGATCTCATCCACCTGCTGCTCGTTGAGCGTCGCCAGCGCAAAGGCGTGGCTGATGGTCAGCTTGCCCTTCAGCTCCGGCGTTTTCTCCACGGTCTCGACCATGTAATTCACCGCCGCCACGCCCGCCGGGCTGGTTTCATGCAGGTGGATATCCACACCTTTGTCGTAGTCCAGCGCAATATGGAACATGGCGTCGAGGGATTTCTCCATTGCGCCGTCGACGTTGGTTGGGTCCAGCCCGCCCACGTAGTGCGCCCCGGCCTGCATCGCCTCGCGCATCAGCTTTTCGGAGTTCGACAGCAGCAGGCCGTGCTGCGGAAAAGCGACAATTTCGCAGTCAAAGCCGGGCTTACGGCGCGATAAAACCGCCTGCAGGTTTTCCAGATTCTTCAGGCCGGAGGTCGGCTCGATATTGCAGTGGCTGCGGGCGATGGTGGAGCCTTTCGACTGGATCAGGTCGATCAGCTTTTCCGCGCGCTCCTGGGTGTAGGGCTGCAGCTCCGGCAGCAGCTTCTGCTCGAGGCGGATCATATCCTGGATCGTGGTGCCCGCCGGGCGGTTCAGGGAGCGCCACGGACCGCCATAAAAGGTTTTATCCAGGTGAATGTGCATGTCGCGCATCGCCGGGAGCATCAGCTTGCCGCCCGCATCGTAGTGCGGCAGCGTGGCGTCGGCGTGGCGCTTGTTGTCGCGCAGGGCGACGATCTTCTCGTCTTTAATCTCCAGCGTTTTCAGCTCGGTGCGGGTGCTCGTCGCCACGCCGCCGTCAACGTTAAACCCGGCCTCCAGCAGCACGTTGTCCAGATAGTAATGTTTCGCGGTGATGCTCATCGGTTTGCCCGTCTCGCAGGTTGGCTTCGCGGAGTCAGCAGCATACGCGACGGACCCGGTGGCGCCAAACAGCGCGCAGGCGGTGACCATTTTGCCGCTCTGGCTAATAAATTCGCGGCGGCTTTTGTTTTCACTCATCTTATCTTCCCTCATTAACAATATGGGTACCGGTTTCCCCGCGCAGCGCCGCGGGCAGGCAGTCCGGCGAGGTGATAATCACGCGCCTGCCGCCGTGGTGTAAAAATTCCAGCGAGGCGACGATTTTGGGCAACATGCTGCCCGCCGGGAAGTGGCCCTCCTCCCTGTAGCGCGTCATCTGCGCCACGCTGACGGTGTCCAGCGCCTGCTGGTTCGGCTTGCCGAAGTTGATGCACACTTTCTCCACGCCGGTGGTGATCGCCAGCACGTCGGCATCGATCTCGCGTGCCAGCAGCGCGGTGGAGAGATCTTTATCAATCACCGCGTCGACGTTCTGGTAGTCGCCCTGCTCGCTGCGAATCACGGGTATTCCGCCGCCGCCCGCGCCGATCACCACAAAGCCTTTTTGCGTCAGGGCTTTGATCGCATCCGCCTCGACAATCCGAAGCGGCTGCGGTGAAGCCACCACGCGACGGTAGCCACGGCCTGAATCCTCGACAAAATGCCAGTCCGGGTGTGCCTGCTGCAGCTCGTCGCGCTGCGCCTCGGTGAAGAACGCACCGATAGGTTTGGTAGGGTGAGTAAAGCCCGGATCGTTTTTATCCACCTCCACCTGCGTAACGACCGTGACCGCTTTTTGCTCCCCGCGCGCGGCCAGGCGATTGTTGAGCGCCTGCTGGATCAGGTAGCCAATCCCGCCCTGGGTGTCCGCCACGCATTTTGCCAGCGGCGTCAGCGGCAGCCCTTCCCGCTCGTGGGCGATTTCGGCGCGGCGCAGATCCAGCCCCACCTGGGGGCCGTTGCCGTGCGTGAGCACGATGTCATAGTCGGAGGCCAGCATTTCCAGCACCGACTCTGCCACCGCTTTCACCGCCTGCGCCTGATGTTCAACCGACTGGCTGGCGTTGTCTTTGATAATGCTGTTGCCGCCGATGGCGACGACCATAAGCTCTTTCATTTTGTTTCCTTTCGAAGGTGCGTTCTGGTGCCTTCACCCCGGTCCTCTCCCACAGGGAAGGGGATTAACGTTCCCTCTCCCTGTGGGAGAGGGTTAGGGTGAGGGCATCAGGCATTATCAGGATTCAGAAACCGGTGCCGCCGCGCTCTCCGCTTCGCGACTATCCAGCACATGCTTCACCACAAACATGCCGCCCATCATCAGGTAGGCCGTAACGAACATCAGCGAACTGCCTTCGGCAAAGCCCACCACCGGGGCGTGGATCACCCCAAACAGCGCCAGCACCGCTCCACCCGCGGCCGCAACGGCTCCGCGCAGCGGCTTGTTGATGATGGCGAAGATGGCGATACAGCCCCACAGCATGCTGGCGAGCGGCGCGCCGTTACCGAGATGCACCAGGCCTTCGTAATAAATTCCTTTGCTGTGCAGCACGTCGGTGCCGATCTTCGCCGCGCTGGTGCCCGCCGCCCCCATCACGCTGTTCATCATGGTCAGCGCCCAGTTGGCGATCCACGGGAACAGGCAGATGAAGATCACCGGCACCTCCACTTTGGGCGTTTCCCTCACCACCTGGTTGGCGGTGACGACGCCGATAAACACCAGAATCGGCACGATGGCGGTCATCGGAATGATGGCGAGCATAAATGCCCCCAGCCCGAACAGCGGCACGATGAACATGGTCACGCCGGAGGCCAGCGTGTAGCCGATGCTGGCCCCCATCGCTTTCCAGCCAGGGTGGCCGACGTAAACCGTCACCGGGAAGGGGTTCCCCATCAGGCAGCCGAGCATCGACGCCAGACCGTTCGCCAGCATCACCTTACGCGTCGGGTACGCATCTCCCGCCGCGTGGGCGCTTTCGATGTTCTCCAGGTCAAAGATGTAGTTCGCCAGCCCCAGCGGCACGGCAGAGGCCAGATAAGGCAGCGCGTGCGGCAGGCCCTGCATGAAGCTGTCCACGTGCACTTCCGGCGGGTTAAAGCCGAAGGATGACATAGATGCTTTAATCGCTTCCGGGCTTTGCAGACCGGAGATCCACGCCAGTGCCGTACCGGCAATCAGCAGCAGCAGACCGGTCGGGATACGGGCGAAAATCGGCTTTTTACCGAACCAGTTGATGAAGATCAGCAGCAATACGATAAACGACACGGTCGGCGCTTCGAACGCCTGCAGCATCGGGTTCATCGCCAGCAGCAGCAGACCCAAACCGGAGAGGCACGACAGCAGCACGGTACGCGGGATCATCTTGCGGATGGTTTCCCCTAAAAACGAACCGCCCGCGAGGATCATCGCCTCCACGAAGCACCACACCAGGCCAATCTGGATCGCGAAGTCCGCATCGCCGGTCTGCTGATAAACCGGCATCAGGACCAGGAAGGTCACGGTAAAAATCGACGGCGCGCTCGGGCCGGACGGCAGCGCGGTCACGTCCGTTCGTCCGGTGGCGCGCGCCATCTGCATGCCGAACCAGGCGTAGCAAATACTCGCCACCAGCACCGCCAGCCCGAAGGCTGGCGCGATGCGTCCATAAACAATCTCCTTCGGGATGCCGACGACAAAAATGAGCAGCCCCATCATGGTCAGCAAATTGGTCAGGTTGTTGGTCATCAACCCGAAATACGCCGCCCAGTCACCTCTTTTCCACTCCAGCTTCATGTTTTTCATGGATGCATGCCTTATAAAAAGTAGCGATCGCGGAAGGTCAACAGCGCCTTTTCAAAACAGCTAAACGGCGGGTGAACGATGCCCGCCCCAATCATGCCGATGCCCGCGTCTTTGTGGGCAATGGCGGTGTTAATCACCGGCAGAATGCCGCTGCCCGCGACTTTGGTGATGTCGATGGCGGTTGGGATGCCCATAAACGAGAGCAGCGGAATGGTGACGTTCGGGTTTTCGCCGAGGGTGATTTCGCGCATCTGACGGGAGAAGTCGATAGCTTCATCCACCGTCCCGCCCACCAGCGCAACAATCGCCGGGGCCGTCGCCATCGCAAAGCCGCCGATGCCGTAGGTTTCGGTGATGGCACTGTCGCCGATGTCCAGCCCGGAGTCTTCCGGCTTATAGCCCGCGAACATCGGGCCGATCACCTGCTGCGCCGGGCCGGTGAACCACTGCCCCGGCAGGCCGGAAACGCGCAGGCCGAACTCGTATCCGTTACGCGCCATGGTGGTGACGACGGTGCTGTACTCAATGCCGTGCGCGGCGTCCAGCGCGGCCTTACACATCGCCATCCAGGTCGGGCCGGAGAAGTAGTCGCTGCTGGCGACAAACTCGAACACCTCGCGCTGCTGCGCCACCGGATAGCCCGCCTGAATCAGCCCCGGCGTCAGCGCCTGAATAAGAAGCGTGGTGCCCGCGTTGTTGCGGTTGTGGCACTCGTCGCCCATGTGCAGCGCCTGGGCCAGCATCAGGCGCAGGTCGATTTCGCCGACGATCTTCATCGCGTCGCGCAGCATCGGGCCGAGCACGTCGCGCATCCAGTTCAGACGGTCGATCACGCTCTGGTCGTTAGCGCCCATGCGCAGGATCTTCGCCATCTGCTCGCTGAGGTTGGTGAACGCGCGGTTGCCGTAGGTTTTGTTTTCAACGATGTGCATAAACATCGATGCGGAGGTGACGCCCGCCATCGAGCCCACGCAGTCATGCTCGTGGCACGGCGAGAAGGTAATTTCTCCGGAGGCAGCGAGCCTTGCCGCATCGTCCAGATCTTTCGCCAGCCCTTCAAACACCAGCGCCCCGGTGACCGCACCCTTCATCGCCCCGCACATGTTCTCCCAGGCGACAGGCGGACCGGCGTGCAGAATGGTGGTGCGGGTCATGCCCGGCACCACGTTAATGGCCTGGTCATAGCCCACCAGCACCGGATGGGACTGAATAATGCGCTCAAGAGCGATGCGGTTGGCGGCGGCAATTTTCTCCGCCAGCGGTTTTTCCGCCAGCTGGTCGAGCGCTTCAACGACCTGCATATTGCCCTGCCCCGGCGGCGTCCAGTCGAGCTGGGTCACGGGAACGTGCTGTTTTTTGAGGTCGTCGCTGAACATCGCAATGCCGACGTTAATCACGTTCAGCGGCTGGTTGAATAAGGTCGTCATTATGCTTTCTCCCCTTTGCAGACAAATTCGCGCGCCAGTAATCCGGTGTTGGTACTGCTGCTGGCCCAGATGACGCCTGCGTCGGTCAGCAGCTGGCACTGCTGCGCCAGCGACTGCGGATCCTGGTCGGTGCCGAGCACGTAGCCGAGAATTTCCAGAGGACGGTTTTCGGCCTTCGCGATCGCTTGCGCCTCTTTGATAGCGTCGATCATCACGCCGACCGGATCCTCATGCGCGCCGAAGCCCAGCACGAAGTCCATCACGATGACGCCCACCTCCGGATCGCGCGCCTCCTGCAGCAGGCGGCTGATGCGGTTGGTCGGGTCGATCATCGGGTGCGGCTTGCCGTTGGTGAAGTCATCGTCGCCAAAGTCGAGGAAGGTGTGGGCTTTACTGACATTGACGTCGCCCAGGCGCTTAGACGGATCCGGCTGGATGTTGCTGTAGACGTCGTCGAATTTCGCAAGCGACGCGAACATCGCCTCGTCGCACAGGGTGCCGCCGCAGAACAGGCCGCGAATGTACTTCTGCTGCGGCGTCAGGCGGGCGCGCACCTCTTCAATCAACGGCCAGTTGAGCGGATGCAGATCGAGGGACTCTTTTTTGATGCCGGTGAGCAGGACCGCCTTCAGGGCCGCCTCTTTGGTGCCGCGCGCAAACTGCAGGCCGTCTTCATCGGCGGGCGGTTCGCTGCGGCCGAGGAAGCAGACAACCACCGGCTTGCGGCAGGCGCGCGCGCGGGCCAGCACTTTCTCCGCCACCGCAGGGGCCGGCGGCTTGGAGATCAGCGCAATCACCTGGGTCGCGTCGTCCGCTTCCAGCATGTCGATGGCGTCGAGCATCATCAGGCCGCCGATTTTCTCGCTGAGATCGCGTCCGCCGGTGCCGATCAGCTGCGACACGCCGCCGCCGAATTCGTGAATGCGCACGCTCAGCTCCTGGCTGCCGGTGCCGGATGCGCCGACGATTCCAATCGGTCCGCGGCGCACCGCGTTGGCAAAGCACAGTCCCGCGCCGTTGATAATGGCGGTGCCGCAGTCCGGCCCCATCATCAGCAGCCCTTTCTGGTGCGCCAGCTGCTTCAGCGACAGCTCGTCGTCGAGCGACACGTTATCGGAAAACAGCATCACGTTGAGATCGTTTTCCAGCGCCTGGCGCGCTTCGCGGGCAGCGAAGGTGCCGTTGACGGAAATCACCGCGAGGTTGCTCTCCGGGCGATGAGTTTTGGCGCTGGCAATCGTGGCGTAGCGCGCTTCATGGGTGCCGCCGCTCTCTTTACGCGTGAACAGCGCTTCGATGGCCGCCAGCGTTTCATCATTCGCCGCGTCGCCTTTAATTACGATCATCAGGTCGCCGTTTTTGGCTTCCGCTAATTCCGGCGTTATTAGCCCGAGGTTTTTTAATACGCCTTTGTTCATTTCCGTCGCCATCGCGACAAACGCCTGCTCAACGCCCGGTAATTTATTGGCTTTGGTGGAAACAGACATTAATGAGACGGAGTCAAAATATGTGTTCTTTTTTATGACGATTTTTGTGGGCATTATTTTCTCCTGAACGCGGATAAAAGGGGGCCGCCGTCGTGCAAAATGCACGTCGGTAAAAATGCGTTTTAATTAGCGGCCAGCCGGAAAAAGCTGGCCGAATGCGTTATGCGCCCGCCGCCAGCAGCAGGTCAGCTATTGCATCGAAGCCTTTTTCCCGCGCCAGTTCGAGCGGGGTTTTACCGTATTTATCGGTCATGTGCGGGTTCGCGCCGTGATCCAACAGCAGCTTCACGATCTCCTGCTGCTTAGCGCCGCCGTCGTTAAGCACGATCGCTTCCAGCAGCGGCGTCCAGCCGACAAAGTTGGTGTGGTTGACGTTGATATCCGTTTTCTCCAGCAGCTCGCGAACGATCTCCACGTGCCCTTTTTCGCTGGCAGGGGTAATGCCCACGCCGCCGAAGCGGGTCAGACGGTCGAGATCGGGATTTGCCGGAAGGACAAGGCGCAGCAGGGTGATATCGTTGGTCAGGCAGCTAATCAGGAAGGGGTTAAAGCAGGTCTGATCCTGTTTATCAATATCCGCCCCGGCGGCAATTAATAACGCCACGCAGTCATAATGCTTTTTCAGGCTGGCAATAATAACGGCGGTTCTTTTCTGGCGATTGGTGGCGTTAATATCCACACCTTTCTCCAGACAGGCTTTTAGCGCATCGCTATTACCCTCTTCTGCCGCCAGCAGAAATTCAGTAACGAGTTCGTTCGCAGACATATTCAGACTCCCGATGTTTTTATTTCTGTTGACCTGAGAATAGCAACAGCCTGGTCATAAAAGAATCCGCTTAAAAATGATTCATCGACAGTCAATTCATTGTTGAGGTAAATTCAATAAACCGGTCAAAACGTGCGTCTGTGCAACCTTTTTCTTATGTTTACCCGCTTTTTATCGCTTCTGCCTGCATTATGCTTATGTCTGACGAAGCCTTACTGTATGCGGCTTTCGACAAAGAGTCAGAACTGTGATCGGCTTCAAATGCGTTGTAACAACGCTGTTAAAATATGTTCAAAACTGATGGCTGAAGGAAGTGAGATATGAATTCCATCTTTACCGAGGAAAACCTGCTGGCCTTTACTACCGCCGCACGCTTCGGCAGCTTCAGCAAAGCCGCCGCTGAACTGGGCGTGACGACCTCTGCTATCAGCTACACCATTAAGCGCATGGAGACCGGGCTGGACGTAGTGCTGTTTGTCCGCAGCACGCGCAGCATTGAGCTAACCGAGTCCGGGTTTTACTTTTACCGTAAGGCCACCGATCTGCTTAACGACTTTCACGCCATCAAGCGCGGGATTGATACCATCTCACAGGGCATCGAGGCGCGGGTGCGCATCTGTATCAACCAGCTTTTGTATACCCCACGCCATACCGCGCGGCTGCTGCAGGTGCTGAAAAAGCAGTTTCCCACCTGTCAGATCACCGTGACCACCGAGGTCTACAACGGCGTCTGGGACTCCATTATCAACAACCAGGCCAACATCGCGATTGGCGCGCCGGACACGCTGCTGGACGGTGGCGGGATTGATTACACCGAGATCGGTGCCATTCGCTGGGTGTTTGCCATCGCGCCGGAACATCCGCTGGCATTCACCCCGGAGCCGATAGCGGAAAGCCAGCTGCGCCTGTATCCCAACATCATGGTGGAAGATACCGCGCACACCATTAACAAAAAGGTCGGCTGGCTGCTGCACGGGCAGGAGGCGATTCTGGTCCCGGACTTTAACACCAAATGTCAGTGTCAGATCCTGGGCGAAGGGATTGGCTTTTTGCCGGAATACATGGCCCGCGAGGCGGTAGACGCGGGGCTGCTGGTAACCCGACGGATTAATAACCCGCGTCAGGATTCGCGCATGCTGCTCGCCACGCAGCATGCCGCAACCGGCCAGGTCAC
This sequence comes from Enterobacter sp. QK-SA4, assembly GCF_056856775.1. NCBI lineage: Bacteria > Pseudomonadati > Pseudomonadota > Gammaproteobacteria > Enterobacterales > Enterobacteriaceae > Enterobacter > Enterobacter sp. QK-SA4. Next base: position 1,095,533 of record NZ_JBXFXH010000007.1, on the reverse strand, counting down.
GCGGTGGATCAAGCAGCAGTTTGGTCCAGCGGGGGTACTGACCGATATCTATAGCGATTTACTATGGCGCGCCTAGCTTTTGCTCTGTACCCAAAACGCGTGAATGAGGCCGGGGAAGTAGCCCAGCAGCGTCAGAAGAATGTTGATAATAAACGCCCAGCCAAACCCTTTGCCCAACAGCACGCCCAGCGGCGGTATAAGGATCGTAAAAACAATACGCCAAAATCCCATATAAACACTCCGTTCAGTCTAATCCATTGAAAATAATAAAGAGAACGCTGTAAGCATAGCCAGTTTATTCGTCTGTACCAGTTCCGGGCCTCGCGTTTACCCTCTTTTACGCTTTTGACGCTGGTTTAATGCATCGGATTAGTTTAGCATTTACTTAATTAAGCAAATGCTAAACTATTATGACCGAACTCGAACAGCTTCAGGCCAGCGCCGGGCAGGCCGCCACACTCTTAAAAGCGATGAGCAACCCCCGTCGCCTGCTGATCCTCTGCACCCTGTGCGGAGCGCCCGGCACCAGCGCGGGGGAGCTTGCGCGAGCCACGGGGCTAAGTCCTTCCGCCACGTCGCAGCATCTGGCGCGCATGCGTGAGGAAGGGCTTATCGACAGCACTCGCGACGCGCAGCGCATTCTCTATTCCATTAAAAACAATGCGGTACATCAGCTTATCAGCACCCTGAAAACCCTTTATTGCCCGTAAGGAGTCGCCATGTCACTTCCTCTTCTTTCACCGCGCCAGGCCAATGCCCGCGTCGCTGAAGGCGCAAAACTGATTGATATTCGTGATGCCGATGAGTACGCCCGCGAGCATATTCCCGCCGCGCGGTCCGTGCCGCTGGATACCTTACCCGGCGCGCTTAACGCGCAGGCGGGCGATACGGTGATTTTTCACTGCCAGTCCGGCGCCCGGACGTCGGGGAATGCCGACCGCCTTGCTCAGGCCGCCGCGCCCACAGAGGCATTTGTGGTCGAGGGGGGCATTCAGGGCTGGAAGCAGGCCGGACTGCCGACCGTCGAAGACAAGTCCCAGCCGCTGCCGCTGATGCGTCAGGTGCAAATTGCCGCCGGGCTGTTAATACTCTGTGGCGTGGTGCTGGGCTATAGCGTCTCCAGCGGCTTTTTCCTGCTCAGCGGCTTTGTCGGAGCCGGTCTGCTGTTCGCCGGTGTGACGGGCTTTTGCGGCATGGCGCGACTGCTCAAGGTGATGCCCTGGAACCGGCGTACCTCATAAGCAGTAATCGGTGAAATACGCTGTACCCGGCGTCATGCGTGGGCTAAGGTGAAGATCGCTAAAACGATGAGGAGGTAATATGTTTTCTGTCGGTGATTATGTGCAACCGCGTAAAGGCGGCCCGAAACTGAAAGTGCTCGAAGTAAACGGTGACAGCATTGTGGCGGTCCAGGCCAGCAATGAGCAAGGCGAGAGATATACGCTGAAAGCCGCCGATGTGGCGCCTTATACCGAAGAAGGCGATTTCGGCGTTTGCTGAACAGTCAGCCGGGCGGCGTGTTCCGCCCGGCTCATTCGTTAGATCAGAAAATCATCCAGTGATTTACCGTCTGCCAGCGCGCTGGCGATAGGCTTCGGCGTGCGGCCCTGGCCGGTCCACGTTTTCTCTTCGCCGTTCTGGTCAATAAAGCGATATTTTGCTTCACGCGGCTTACGCTTTTTCGCTGGCTTACCCGTCTGCGCCAGTTCAGAACCCAGCAGGTCAGTCGGTGAAATACCATCAGCTTTCATCAGCTCCAGCAGGGCATTAATTTTTTCCTGCTGCTCAGCACGCTGCTGCTCTAATTCCGTCAGCTCGCTGCGTTTCTCTTCAGTAACGACCCTGACCTTTTCCAGCATTTCCTCAAGAACGTCCAGGGATAATTCACGCGCCATGGCGCGCAGGGTTCGGATATTATTAAGATTCTGTAACGTCAAAGACATATTATTTGAAAACCTTTTCTTTGGGGGGTAAATAGATAAATCGCCGACAGAATAATTCATTTGAGTTGAAATATCTACCCAAGGGTCCGTACGGGCATCAGTGTAAATATATTTAGAACTCACTGTTAATAATAGCGCAAGGTGCTGACAGGACACCGATGAATCCAATCACTCCATTAATATAAATGGCCAACTTTAATCCAAATTGCAGCATACTGCGCCGCGTCAGGTGGAGGATTCCTGACTTTCGCCACTAACGAATACAACTAATTGATTTTAATGCAAAAACAATCAAACAAGACAGATTATAACGATCGGAACAAAAAACGAACAACTTTAGAGAATTTTGTGGACAAAAGGCGATTAAATAAAAATTTATAACTAGTTGTTAGTTCAAACGCAGAGATATACGCTATACACGCCAAACAAACCAACCTAAAGCACTAACCGCTGAAGGAAAATCGTTTCTTTTGTGTTCTTCTCAAGGAGTTCAGACATGTTCTCGCCGCAATCTCGCCTGCGCCACGCGGTGGCGGATACTTTCGCGATGGTTGTTTACTGTTCCGTCGTGAACATGCTGATCGAAATATTCCTCTCCGGAATGTCCTTCGAGCAGTCGCTTTCTTCTCGTCTGGTGGCGATCCCGGTCAATATTATTATTGCATGGCCTTACGGTTTATACCGCGATGCGGTAATGCGTTTCGCGCGTCGTATCAGCCCAGCAGGCTGGGTGAAAAACCTGGCGGACGTTCTGGCGTATGTGACGTTCCAGTCGCCGGTTTACGTGGCCATTCTCCTGACAGTCGGTGCAGACTGGCACCAGATCGCTGCGGCGGTCAGTTCGAATATTGTCATTTCGATGTTGATGGGAGCCGTTTACGGCTATTTCCTCGACTACTGCCGCCGCCTGTTTAAGGTCAGCCAGTACAACCAGGCAAAAGCGTGATGTGAAGCGACTGGCGCACGCCAGTCGCGGATTTACTGTACGTCGCCAAACAGTCCCTTCAAAAATCGCTCCAGCGCCATACGCGAACTGAAACCGTGCGGAATACCGTAATGCTCATGCCGTTCACCGCCTAAATAGAGCGGAAATTGCTGATAATGATCGCAGGTTTTAATATCCGAGGCAGGCTCAGCAAATGACAAACTTCTGTCTTTCAGCGTCGGGTGAATAATGAGAGCGGTACGTCCCATTCTTGCTTCGCGATTAACATAAACATAATTCTCGCCGCGGCGATATCCATACGCTTTTGGCGTCACCTCATCCATGGTGAATCCCTCTTTTTCAAGAACGCGTGCCACCTCGTCAGGTCGTAAATACATATCTTTTCCTCGTTATCTTTTCCTGCCCGGCAACCTTACAGTATTCAGCAATAGCAGGGCTTTCAGAATAGTCCATAAACTGCCCGATAACGCGTGATGCGCTTCAGATATTAAATTTCTGAACTAAACTGAACGGGAACACAAAATTACGGAGGATCGTATGTTTAACAGACCGAACCGAAACGATATTAACGACGACGCTCAGGATATTCGTAATGATGTCAGCCAATTAGCGGACACGCTGGAAGAGGTGCTGAAGTCCTGGGGAAGTGACGCGAAGGACGAAGCGGAAGCCGCAAAGCGTAAGGCTCAGTCTCTGCTCCGTGAAACCCGCGCCCGTATGAACGGACGTTCACGCGCCACGCAGGCTGCCTGCGATATGGCAAGCTGTGCTACGACCTTCGTGCGTGAAAAACCGCTATGTACTCTGGGAACCGTCGCAGCGGTCGGCATCTTCGTCGGTGCCCTGCTCAGCCTGCGTAAATAATCCCGCGTATTCTGCCCCGGTAGCCTCAGGCGCCGGGGCTTTTTTATGCCCGTAAGCCTGAAAAACCTGTACAGCCTGCCCTGCCCCGCTGTGCTCATCACAGGGGCGATATTAATCTAAATTTCCCATATCTTGTATGGTTGAAACTTAAGACAACTACATCTAGTATTCCTTTTAGCAATACACACACAACCCGACGCGATGATTCGCGCCACACCCTCATTTTAAATGGAAATACGAATCATGAGCATTATTATTTACACTCGTAACGATTGTGTTCAGTGCCACGCGACCAAACGGGCAATGGAAAGCCGCGGCGTGGCGTTTGAAATGGTGAATGTTGACCAGGTCCCCGAGGCCGCAGATACCCTGCGCAAGCAGGGTTTTCGTCAGCTTCCGGTGGTGGTCGCCGGGGAGACAAGCTGGTCCGGCTTCCGCCCGGACATGATTAACCGCCTGAGCGCTCAGGCCACACGTGCATGAGCGGGCTGGTCTACTTCTCCAGCAGCTCGGAAAACACGCTCCGCTTTATTGAGCGCGTCGGGCTGCCTGCGGTGCGCATTCCGCTGAACGAGCGGGAGCGGATCCGGGTAGATGAACCGTACATTCTGGTGGTGCCCAGCTATGGCGGAGGCGGCACGGCAGGAGCCGTGCCTCGCCAGGTGATCCGCTTTCTGAACGATCCTCACAACCGCGGGCTGATTCGCGGAGTGATCGCGGCGGGGAATCGCAATTTCGGCGATGCCTTCGGCCGCGCCGGGGATGTCATTTCTCAAAAATGCGGCGTGCCGTATCTCTATCGTTTTGAGCTGATGGGGACACAGCAGGACGTCGAAAACGTGCGTAAAGGAGTGAACGAATTTTGGCAACGACAACCGCAGAACGGGTGATTCAGGCGACACCGGATTACCATGCATTAAACGCCATGCTTAACCTCTACGATCGGGAGGGACGCATTCAGTTCGAGAAAGATCGTGAGGCGGTGGACGCCTTTTTTGCCGCCCACGTGCGGCCCAACAGCGTGACGTTTGCGAGCCAGAATGAACGTCTCGACTATCTGGTGAACGAGGGCTACTACGACGCGCTTACGCTCACCCGCTACGACCGCGCCTTTGTGGTGAAGCTGTTTGAACGCGCCCACGCCAGCGGCTTTCGTTTCCAGACCTTCCTCGGCGCGTGGAAGTACTACACCAGCTACACGCTGAAGACCTTTGACGGCAAGCGCTACTTAGAGAGCTTTGAAGATCGCGTGACGATGGTGGCGCTGACGCTGGCGCAGGGCGATGAAGCGCTGGCGGAGCAGCTCGCCGACGAGATCCTCTCCGGCCGCTTCCAGCCCGCCACGCCGACCTTTCTCAACTGTGGCAAAGCCCAGCGCGGCGAGCTGGTCTCCTGTTTTCTGCTGCGTATCGAAGACAATATGGAGTCGATTGGCCGCGCGGTGAACTCGGCGCTGCAGCTTTCCAAACGCGGCGGCGGCGTGGCGTTTCTGCTCTCGAACCTGCGTGAAGCGGGTGCGCCGATCAAGCGCATCGAAAACCAGTCCTCCGGCGTGATCCCGGTGATGAAGATGCTGGAAGATGCCTTCTCCTATGCCAACCAGCTTGGAGCGCGTCAGGGTGCGGGCGCGGTTTACCTGCACGCGCACCACCCGGACATTCTGCGTTTTCTTGATACCAAACGTGAAAACGCCGACGAAAAAATTCGCATCAAAACGCTGTCGCTTGGCGTGGTGATCCCGGATATCACTTTTAAGCTCGCCAAAGAGAATGCCGAGATGGCGCTTTTCTCGCCGTATGACGTTGAGCGAATCTACGGCAAAGCCTTTGGCGACGTGGCCATCAGCGAGCTGTACGACGAGCTGCTGGCCGACGATCGCATCCGCAAAAAAACCATCAATGCCCGCGATTTCTTCCAGACGCTTGCGGAGATCCAGTTTGAGTCCGGCTATCCGTATATCATGTTTGAGGACACGGTGAACCGCGCAAACCCGATTGCCGGGCGCATCAACATGAGCAACCTGTGCTCGGAGATTTTGCAGGTCAACAGCGCGTCAACCTACGACGAAAACCTGGACTACGCGGACATCGGCAAGGATATCTCCTGCAACCTCGGGTCGCTGAATATTGCGCACACTATGGATTCCCCCGACTTTGGCCGCACGGTGGAGACCGCCATTCGCGGGCTGACGGCGGTGTCGGACATGAGCCACATCCGCAGCGTACCGTCTATTGAAGCGGGTAACGCCGCGTCGCACGCCATCGGTCTGGGGCAGATGAACCTGCACGGCTATCTGGCGCGGGAAGGCATCGCCTACGGCAGTCCGGAAGGGCTGGATTTCACCAACCTCTATTTCTACACCATTACCTGGCACGCGCTGCACACCTCGATGATGCTGGCGCGCGAACGCAGCCAGCGATTCGCAGGCTTTGAACAGTCCCGTTACGCCAGCGGAGCCTATTTCAGCCAGTATCTTGAAGGCGACTGGCAGCCGAAAACCGAAAAAGTGCGCGAACTGTTTGCCCGCGCGGGGATTACCCTGCCGACGCGCGAGATGTGGCAGCTGCTGCGTGACGACGTGATGCGCTACGGCATTTATAACCAGAACCTGCAGGCGGTGCCGCCGACCGGATCGATCTCCTACATCAACCACGCCACGTCGAGCATTCACCCGATTGTGTCGAAAATTGAAATTCGTAAGGAAGGCAAAACCGGGCGCGTTTACTACCCTGCCCCGTTTATGACCAATGAGAACCTGGCGCTGTATCAGGACGCGTATGAGATCGGCCCGGAGAAAATCATCGATACCTACGCGGAGGCAACAAAACATGTGGATCAGGGGCTGTCGCTTACGCTGTTCTTCCCGGACACCGCCACCACGCGGGATATCAACAGAGCGCAGATCTACGCCTGGAAGAAAGGCATCAAAACGCTCTACTACATTCGCCTGCGCCAGCTTGCGCTGGAAGGCACCGAAATCGAAGGCTGCGTGTCCTGCGCGCTGTAAGGAGAAAGGATGAAACTGTCACGGGTGAGTGCCGTTAACTGGAACAAGATTCAGGACGATAAAGATCTGGAGGTGTGGAACCGCCTCACCAGCAACTTCTGGCTGCCGGAAAAGGTTCCGCTCTCCAACGATATTCCGGCCTGGCAAACGCTCGGCCACGCCGAACAGCAGCTGACGATCCGCGTCTTTACCGGCCTGACGCTGCTGGACACCATTCAGAATACCGTCGGTGCACCGGCTCTGATGAGCGACGCGCTGACGCCGCACGAAGAGGCGGTGATGTCGAACATAAGCTTTATGGAGGCGGTGCATGCCCGCTCCTACAGCTCGATTTTCTCGACCCTGTGCCAGACCAAAGACGTGGACGCAGCCTACGCCTGGAGTGAAGAGAGCGAGTCACTACAGAGAAAGGCAGAGCTGGTTCTGGAATATTACCGCGCCGACGAGCCGCTGAAGAAGAAGATCGCCAGCGTGTTCCTGGAATCTTTCCTCTTCTATTCCGGCTTCTGGCTGCCCATGTACTGGTCGAGCCGGGGCAAGCTCACCAACACCGCCGATTTGATTCGGCTCATCATTCGTGATGAAGCGGTGCACGGGTATTACATTGGCTATAAGTATCAGAAAGGACTGGAGAAAGTCAGCGAGGCGAAGCGCGAGGAGCTTAAAGGCTTTGCGCTCGATTTGCTGATGGATCTGTACGACAACGAGCTGAGCTATACGGAGGAACTCTACGCCGGCACCGGCTGGGAGGACGACGTGAAGGCCTTCCTCTGCTACAACGCCAACAAGGCGCTGATGAACCTGGGCTACGACGCGCTGTTCCCGCCGGAGATGGCGGAGGTGAACCCGGCGATTCTGGCCGCGCTGTCGCCCAATGCCGACGAAAACCACGATTTCTTCTCGGGATCGGGCTCATCGTACGTGATGGGCAAAGCGGTGGAAACCGAGGATGAAGACTGGGATTTTTGATGAACGCTAACGTTCGTTAATTTAATATAAACCCAACAATTCCCACTCTAATATTTACAAAACAACTACACTGTAATTTCCACGTCATATTCGCCTGAATCATTCCGGTTCAGGCGAAATTTCACGATGCAGCAGCAAAAAATTGAGAAAAATTCAAATCGCCCTCAGCCCTTTATTCATGGGAAATTCAGCCGTTTCGCTTGCGTCAAAATTTTGCCTTCATCCCGACTCAGGGTTGTCTCAGATTCTCAGTATGTTAGGGTTATGCCCGTTAACAATTTACCATGGTAATCATATCGGCATAAACAAATAACAGGACACTCTCTATTGCATGGCAATTAAATTAGAAGTGAAAAATCTTTATAAAGTATTTGGCGAGCATCCGCAGCGCGCATTCAAATATATTGAGAAAGGCCTTACGAAAGAGCAAATTCTGGAAAAAACCGGGCTATCGCTTGGCGTTAAAGACGCCAGTCTGGCCATTGAAGAAGGCGAGATTTTTGTCATCATGGGATTATCCGGTTCGGGTAAATCCACTATGGTTCGCCTTCTCAATCGCCTGATTGAACCCACCCGCGGACAGGTGCTGATTGACGGCGTGGATATCGCCAGAATATCAGACGCAGAGCTTCGCGAGGTGCGCAGAAAGAAGATTGCAATGGTGTTCCAGTCATTCGCGCTGATGCCGCACATGACGGTGCTGGATAATACCGCTTTCGGCATGGAATTAGCCGGCACGCCGGCTCAGGAACGTCAGGAAAAAGCCCTTGATGCGCTGCGTCAGGTCGGGCTGGAAAATTATGCGCATGCGTATCCGGATGAACTTTCCGGCGGTATGCGTCAGCGCGTGGGATTAGCCCGTGCATTAGCCATTAATCCAGACATATTATTAATGGATGAAGCCTTCTCCGCCCTCGATCCGTTAATTCGTACCGAGATGCAGGACGAGCTGGTAAAATTACAGGCTAAACATCAGCGAACTATTGTCTTTATTTCCCACGATCTGGATGAAGCCATGCGTATTGGCGACCGCATTGCCATTATGCAAAACGGTGAAGTGGTGCAGGTCGGCACGCCGGATGAAATTCTCAATAATCCGGCGAACGATTATGTCCGCACCTTCTTCCGCGGCGTGGATATTAGCCAGGTCTTTAGCGCCAAAGATATTGCCCGTCGAACGCCAAACGGCATTATCCGTAAAACGCCAGGCTTCGGCCCGCGCTCGGCGCTTAAGCTGCTGCAGGACGAAGACCGTGAATACGGATATCTGGTTGAACGCGGCAATAAATTTGTTGGCATTGTCTCCATCGACTCCCTGAAAACAGCTCTCGCTGAGAACCAGGGAATCGATGCGGCGTTAATTGACGCTCCGCTTGCCGTGGACGCCGAAACGCCGCTCAGCGAGTTGCTCTCTCACGTAGGCCAGGCGCCGTGCGCCGTGCCGGTCGTCGGTGAGGAACAACAGTACGTCGGCATCATCTCAAAACGGATGCTGCTGCAGGCTTTAGATCGCGAGGGGGCAAACAATGACCGATCAATCTAACCCGTGGGGCACCACTGAGGCAGCGGACAGCGCTGCGCAATCCACCGACGCGTGGGGTTCCTCGCCCGCTCCTGCCGATGGCGGCGGCGCGGCAGACTGGCTGAACAGCGCACCCGCGCCTGCGCCAGAACATTTCAACATCATGGATCCGTTCCATAAAACGCTGATCCCGCTGGACAGCTGGGTCACAGAGGGGATCGACTGGGTGGTCACCCACTTCCGTCCGGTCTTCCAGGGGATACGCGTCCCGGTGGATTACATCCTGAACGGCTTCCAGCAGCTGATGCTGGGCATGCCGGCGCCGGTGGCGATTATCCTGTTCTCCCTGATTGCCTGGCAGTTCGGTAGTGCGGGGATGGGGATCGCCACGCTGATCTCGCTGATTGCCATTGGCGCAATTGGCGCGTGGTCGCAGGCGATGATCACCCTGGCGCTGGTGCTGACCGCCCTGCTCTTTTGCATTGTCATCGGCCTGCCGATGGGGATCTGGCTGGCGCGCAGCCCGCGGGCAGCGAAGATTATTCGTCCGCTGCTGGATGCGATGCAGACCACCCCGGCGTTCGTCTATCTGGTGCCTATCGTAATGCTGTTTGGTATCGGCAACGTGCCGGGCGTGGTGGTGACCATTATCTTCGCCCTGCCGCCGATTATTCGTCTGACCATTCTGGGGATTAACCAGGTGCCTGCGGACCTGATCGAAGCGTCACGCTCGTTCGGCGCCAGCCCGCGCCAGATGCTGTTTAAGGTTCAGCTCCCGCTGGCGATGCCAACCATCATGGCGGGCGTTAACCAGACGCTGATGCTGGCCCTGTCGATGGTGGTGATCGCCTCGATGATCGCTGTTGGCGGTCTGGGCCAGATGGTGCTGCGCGGCATTGGCCGTCTCGATATGGGGCTGGCCACCGTCGGCGGCGTCGGCATTGTGATCCTCGCCATTATCCTTGACCGCCTGACCCAGGCCGTCGGTCGTGATTCACGCAGTCGCGGCAACCGTCGCTGGTATACCACCGGCCCTGTCGGGTTACTCACCCGCCCTTTCACGAAATCAAAATAAGGAACAACGATGCGACATAACGTACTTTTTGCCACAGCGTTTGCCACCCTTGTCTCCACCAGCGCGTTTGCGGCTGACCTGCCTGGCAAAGGCATTACCGTACAGCCGGTGCAGAGCACCATTTCGGAAGAGAGCTTCCAGACCCTGATCGTCAGCCGCGCGCTGGAGAAGCTGGGCTACACGGTTAACACGCCGAGCGAAGTGGATTACAACGTGGGCTACACGTCGATTGCCTCCGGTGACGCCACCTTTACCGCGGTGAACTGGCAGCCGCTGCACGACGACATGTATGCCGCCGCCGGTGGCGACAAGAAGTTCTACCGCGAAGGCACCTTCGTGACGGGCGCAGCGCAGGGGTATCTGATCGACAAGAAAACCGCCGACCAGTACCACATCACCAACATTGAACAGCTGAAAGATCCGAAGATCGCCAAACTGTTCGACACCAACGGCGACGGCAAGGCCGACATGATGGGCTGCTCGCCGGGCTGGGGCTGTGAAGCGGTGATTAACCACCAGAACAAAGCTTTCGATCTGGCGAAAACGGTCGACGTGAGCCACGGCAACTATTCAGCGATGATGGCCGACACCATTGCCCGCTTCAAAGAGGGTAAACCGGTAATCTACTACACCTGGACGCCTTACTGGGTGAGCGACGTGCTGAAGCCGGGCAAAGACGTGGTGTGGCTGCAGGTGCCGTTCTCCTCCCTTCCGGGCGAGCAGAAGGATATCGACACCAAACTGCCGAACGGCATGAACTACGGCTTCCCGGTGAACACCATGCATATCGTGGCCAACAAAGCCTGGGCGGAGAAAAACCCGGCGGCGGCGAAGCTGTTCTCGGTAATGAAGCTGCCGCTGGCGGACATCAATGCCCAGAACGCGATGATGCATGCGGGCAAATCGTCTGAAGCGGATGTGAAAGGCCACGTCGACGGCTGGATCAAGGCCCACCAGCAGCAGTTTGACGGCTGGGTGAAAGAGGCGCTTGAAGCGCAGAAGTAAAACATTTTCCCTCACCCCGGCTCTCTGTTAGCGTTCCCTCTCCCTGTGGGAGAGGGTTAGGGTGAGGGCACCAGACCGCACCATTCACCTAAACCGCACAATACATCACCCAACAATCCCCCACTATTCACAATCATTAGCTATTATGGTTTCCGGAAAAATAATCACTCAACTAACGATTCCTGAAACTAATGACAAAAACAGCTCAAGGGCTTAGCCCCGCACTCATCCTTTTAATGTCCGTGGCAACGGGTCTGGCGGTCGCCAGCAACTATTACGCGCAGCCTCTTCTCGACACCATCGCCCGCGCGTTCAATCTCTCCGCCAGCTCCGCAGGCTTTATCGTTACCGCAGCACAGCTAGGCTATGCCGCCGGGCTGCTGTTCCTGGTACCGCTCGGCGATATGTTTGAACGCCGAATGCTGATTGTCTCCATGACCCTGCTGGCCGCCGGTGGGATGCTGATCACCGCCAGCAGCCAGTCGCTGACAATGATGATCGTCGGAACCGCGCTTACGGGGCTGTTCTCCGTGGTGGCGCAAATCCTGGTCCCGCTCGCCGCAACCCTCGCCTCCCCGGAAAAACGCGGCAAGGTGGTGGGCACCATCATGAGCGGCCTGCTGCTGGGGATTTTGCTGGCGCGTACCGTTGCAGGGCTGCTGGCAAGCCTCGGCGGCTGGCGCACCGTATACTGGGTGGCGAGCGTGCTGATGGTCATCATGGCGCTGGCGCTGTGGCGCGGGCTGCCAAAAGTGAAGCAGGAAAACCACCTGAACTATCCTCAGCTGTTGGCCTCCGTTTTCAGCCTGTTTACACAGGACAAGCTTCTGCGCACCCGCGCCCTGCTGGGCTGTTTCACCTTCGCTAACTTCAGCATTCTCTGGACGTCGATGGCGTTTCTGCTGGCCGCGCCGCCGTTCAACTATTCCGAAGGGGTGATTGGCCTGTTCGGCCTGGCCGGCGCCGCAGGCGCGCTGGGCGCGCGTCCCGCTGGCGGGCTGGCCGACAAGGGCAAATCCCACCTGACCACCTCCGCAGGGCTGGTTTTACTTCTGCTATCCTGGGCGGCGATCTGGTACGGACACATCTCGGTGCTGGCGCTGATTGTCGGTATCCTGGTGCTCGATCTCACCGTTCAGGGCGTTCACATCACCAATCAGACCGTCATCTATCGCGTGAAGCCAGAGGCGCGTAACCGTCTGACGGCCGGATACATGACCAGCTACTTCATCGGCGGCGCGGCGGGTTCGCTTATTTCAGCGTCGGCGTGGCAGCATGCGGGCTGGTCGGGGGTATGCGCGATCGGGGCCATCGTCGCTACCCTCAACCTGGTAGTATGGTGGCGCGGTTATCACCGTCAGGATGCAATTAACTAAGATTTACATTGAGTTGGCCTCTTAGGGTGTTAAGAGGCCCTTCACTCTGTTAATGTAAACGTAATCATTTATCCCAGAAATTTTAATGTGGGTGACATATTTACAATCGGCATGAATAGTTCAGACCCCCGTCCTCACATCCTCTCTTCAGCGGGTTCACACCCAACGCTTTCTGTGCTCACCGGGTCACGGACTTACCCGGCGCTTTCTGATGGTGACATAAGTTTGGCGGATATAACCGCACAAATAATTCATTTACATTATTTGTCACTATCGTTACTATATCGGCTGTAATTAATGAGGTTATGCCCAAATGGATAGTTCGTTTACGCCCATTGAACAAATGCTTAAATTCCGCGCCAGTCGCCATGAGGACTTCCCGTATCAGGAAATCCTGCTGACTCGCCTGTGCATGCACATGCAAGGTAAGCTACTGGAAAACCGTAATAAAATGCTGAAAGCTCAAGGGATTAACGAGACGTTGTTTATGGCGTTGATTACGCTGGAGTCTCAGGAAAATCACAGCATTCAGCCTTCCGAACTGAGCTGCGCGCTGGGCTCCTCCCGTACCAATGCGACCCGTATTGCCGATGAACTCGAAAAGCGCGGCTGGATTGAGCGCCGTGAAAGCGACAACGATCGCCGCTGCCTGCATCTGCAACTGACCGATAAAGGTCACCAGTTCCTGCGCGAGGTGCTGCCACCTCAGCACAATTGCCTGCACAAACTCTGGTCTGCCCTCAGCACCGCCGAGCGCGACCAGCTTGAGCACATCACTCGCAAGCTGCTCACCCGTCTGGACCAGATGGATGAAGACGGCGCCGTTCTTGAGGCGCTGCGCTAACGCGACGACACGCTCACCATTCCAGATTCATAAGAAAACCGACAGGCCAGCACGTCACAGTGCTGGCCTTTCTGACAACAGGTCGGCTCAGCCGATGTGAAAATAAGAAGATCGTGGAGAACAACAATGAGCGCAAATGCGGAGAGCACTACCCCGCAGCAACCGGCCAACAAGAAAGGCAAACGTAAGAGCGCCCTTCTTCTGTTGACCTTGCTCTTTATCATTATTGCCGTGGCATATGGGATCTATTGGTTTTTAGTACTGCGTCATGCTGAAGAGACTGACGACGCGTACGTGGCAGGGAACCAGGTACAAATTATGGCGCAGGTGTCGGGCAGCGTGACGAAAGTCTGGGCTGACAATACCGACTTTGTGCAAAAAGGCGATGTGTTGGTGACCCTCGATCCAACCGACGCCCAGCAGGCGTTTGAAAAAGCACAGACCGCGCTGGCCTCCAGCGTCCGTCAGACCCGCCAGCTGATGATCAACAGCAAACAGCTGCAGGCCAACATCGACGTGCAAAAAACGGCGCTGGCGCAGGCGCAGAGCGACCTGAACCGCCGCGTTCCGCTCGGCACCGCCAACCTGATTGGCCGTGAAGAGCTGCAGCATGCCCGCGACGCCGTTGCCAGCGCTCAGGCACAGCTGGATGTAGCCATTCAACAGTACAACGCCAACCAGGCGATGGTGCTGGGCACCAGCCTGGAAAACCAGCCTGCCGTACAGCAGGCGGCGACCGAAGTGCGCAACGCGTGGCTTGCCCTGCAGCGTACCAAAATCGTCAGCCCGATGACCGGCTATGTCTCCCGTCGTTCCGTTCAGCCTGGGGCGCAGATTAGCCCGACCACGCCGCTGATGGCGGTTGTGCCGGCGGACAACCTGTGGGTCGACGCCAACTTTAAAGAGACGCAGCTTGCCCATATGCGTATCGGCCAGAGCGCGACGGTTGTCAGTGACATCTACGGCGATGACGTGAAGTACACCGGTAAAGTGGTTGGTCTGGACATGGGGACCGGCAGCGCTTTCTCCCTGCTGCCTGCGCAAAACGCCACCGGTAACTGGATCAAAGTGGTTCAGCGTCTGCCCGTGCGTATCGAACTGGATGCTAAGCAGCTGGCGGATCACCCGCTGCGTATCGGCCTGTCAACGCTGGTGACGGTTGACACCGCCAACCGCGACGGCCAGATCCTGGCAAGCCAGGTGCGCAGCAGCCCGGCTTATGAAAGTAACGCCCGTGAAATTAGCCTCGATCCGGTCAACAAGTTGATCGATGACATCGTGAAGGCAAACGCCGGTTAATCCGAAGGTGAGCGTTATGCAACAGCAAAAGCCGCAAAAACCGCTGGAAGGCGCGCAGCTGGTCATTATGACCATCGCGCTGTCGCTGGCGACATTCATGCAGGTGCTGGACTCCACCATCGCAAACGTGGCGATCCCGACCATCGCCGGTAACCTTGGCTCGTCGCTGAGCCAGGGGACCTGGGTCATTACCTCGTTTGGGGTGGCAAACGCCATCTCCATTCCGATTACCGGCTGGCTGGCAAAGCGCGTCGGTGAGGTGAAGCTGTTCCTCTGGTCTACGGTATTGTTCGTTCTTGCCTCCTGGGCGTGCGGCATGTCCAGCAGCCTGACGATGCTGATTTTCTTCCGCGTCATTCAGGGGATTGTTGCCGGGCCGCTGATCCCGCTGTCGCAGAGCTTACTGCTGAACAACTACCCGCCCGCCAAGCGCTCCATCGCGCTGGCGCTGTGGTCAATGACCGTGATTGTCGCGCCGATTTGCGGGCCTATCTTAGGCGGCTATATCAGCGACAACTATCACTGGGGCTGGATCTTCTTCATCAACGTACCGATTGGCGCCCTCGTGGTAATGCTGACGCTCCAGTCGCTGCGCGGCAGAGAAACCCGGACGGAACAGCGGCGTATCGATGCCATTGGTCTGGCACTGCTGGTTGTCGGCATCGGTAGCCTGCAGGTCATGCTCGACCAGGGCAAAGAGCTGGACTGGTTCAACTCTCGGGAGATCATCATCCTGACGATTGTCGCGGTGGTGTCGCTGAGCTTCCTGATTGTCTGGGAGCTGACGGACGATAACCCGATAGTCGACCTGTCGCTGTTTAAGTCGCGAAACTTCACCATAGGCTGTCTGTGTATCAGCCTCGCCTACATGCTCTACTTCGGCGCGATTGTACTGCTGCCGCAGCTGTTGCAGGAGGTATACGGCTACACCGCAACCTGGGCAGGTTTAGCCTCGGCGCCGGTTGGATTGATTCCGGTTCTGCTGTCGCCGATTATTGGCCGCTTCGCCCACAAGCTCGACATGCGCCGGCTGGTGACGTTCAGCTTTATCATGTACGCCGTGTGCTTCTACTGGCGCGCGTATACGTTCGAACCGGGAATGGACTTTGGCGCGTCCGCGTGGCCGCAGTTTATTCAGGGCTTTGCCGTGGCGTGCTTCTTTATGCCATTGACCACCATCACGCTTTCCGGTTTACCGCCTGAGCGCATGGCGGCAGCATCGAGCCTGTCGAACTTTACGCGAACGCTGGCGGGCTCGATTGGTACGTCGATCACCACCACCCTGTGGACGAACCGTGAATCGATGCACCATGCCCAGCTGACCGAAGCGGTGAACCCGTTCAATCCGAACTCCCGGGAGATGTACAACCAGCTTCAGGGAATGGGTATGACGGAACAGCAGGCGTCCGGCTGGATCGCCCAGCAGATCACCAACCAGGGTCTGATTATCTCGGCCAACGAGATTTTCTGGATATCGGCGGGGATCTTTATCGTCCTGCTGGGGCTGGTGTGGTTTGCTAAACCACCGTTTGGCGCCGGTAGCGGCGGCGGTGGGGCGCACTAGTCCTTTGACAGTTGCCCGGTGGCGCTTCGCTTACCGGGCCTACGAACGTAGGCCGGATAAGGCGTAGCCGCCATCCGGCAAAAAACCGCACCCTGTCCAGAACGCGACAGCGATTGTCAGTTCCGATAAAGCAGCGCTCCTGAAATCAATTCACGATAGTGAAAAGACAACAGGAGCGCATTATGCTGAACACACCCGCCGACAAGTACCAACCCTATCCGACCCTTTCCCTGCCCGACCGCCGCTGGCCGGAGCAACGCATTACCTGCGCGCCGCGCTGGCTCTCAACCGACCTGCGCGACGGCAACCAGGCCCTTGCCGAGCCGATGGACAGCGCCCGCAAGCTGCAGCTCTGGGATCTGCTGCTGGGCTGCGGATTCAAAGAGATTGAGGTCGCCTTCCCGTCCGCCTCGCAGACGGATTTCAACTTTGTTCGCCAGCTGATTGAAGAGAACCGCATCCCGGATGACGTCACGATTCAGGTATTAACCCAGGCGCGGGAAGATCTCATCCATCGCACTTTTGAATCCCTGCGCGGCGCGAAGCAGGCTACCGTGCATCTGTATAACGCCACCGCCCCGCTGTTCCGCCGCCTGGTATTCGGCATGGAGAAAGCGCAAGTCGTCGAGCTGGCGACGCGATCTACGCGGCTTATTCGTCAGCAGTGTGAAGAGAACCCGGACACCCGCTGGCAGTATGAGTATTCCCCGGAGACCTTCTGCTTTACCGAGCCGGAGTTTGCGCTGGAGATTTGTGAAGCCGTGGCGGAGATCTGGCAGCCGTGCGACGAACGGCCCATGGTGATCAACTTACCGGCCACCGTCGAAGTGAGCACGCCAAACGTCTATGCCGACCAGATCGAGTATTTCTGTCGCCACTTCAGCCGCCGCCGGGATGTCTGCATCAGCGTACATCCGCATAACGACCGCGGTACCGGCGTCGCCAGCGCCGAGCTGGCCGTGATGGCGGGGGCAGACCGCGTGGAGGGCTGTCTGTTTGGTAACGGCGAGCGCACGGGCAACGTCTGCCTGGTGACGCTGGCGATGAACCTCTACAGCCAGGGCATCAGCCCGAATCTCGACTTTAGCGATATGAACCGGGTCGTGGAAGTGGTGGAAGCCTGCAACCAGCTGCCGGTGCATCCGCGCCACCCGTGGGCAGGCCGGCTGGCCTATACCGCCTTCTCCGGCTCGCACCAGGATGCGATCAAAAAAGGCTTTGATGCCCGCAGGCCTGGCGATCGCTGGGAGATGCCGTATCTGCCCGTCGATCCGCAGGACATCGGCTGCACCTACGAAGCGGTGATCCGCGTGAACAGCCAGTCAGGGAAAAGCGGCAGCGCGTGGCTCATCGAACAGAATCATGGCCTGAAATTACCCCGCGCCCTGCAGCAGGATTTCAGCCAGCACGTGCAGCAGGAAACCGATCGCCACGGAAAAGAGATGACGCAGAATGCGCTGTGGCAGCTGTTCCGCACCCGCTACGGCCTGGTAGCCACGCCGCAGTTTGCGCTGCAATCCTACCGCAGCGACAGCCAGCAGGACGGCCAGCTGCGTTTGACGGCAAGCATCGCTACGCAGGGGGGAACGCGTCAGCTGGAAGGTCAGGGTAACGGTCTGCTCTCCGCCGCCGCTCACGGCTTGAGCCGCTGGGTCAACGCCCCGTTCGTGATTAAGGATTATCACGAGCATACGTTAGGCGAACGCAGCGACAGCCGCTCGGTGGCCTACATCCGCTGCCTGTTCCAGGACGGGAGCAGCCGCTGGGGCGTGGGCATCGACAGCGACGTGGCGCGCGCGTCGCTTCAGGCACTTTTAAACGCCGTCAGTCGTTCTTAAAGTAATCGCTGGGAGAGACGCCCATCACCCGGCGAAACATTGCCGTAAAGGCGCTGTGGCTGCCGTAACCCAGATCCAGCGCCACGCGCAGCACTGGCTGGCCCTGCGCCAGCCGCACTAAGGCTTCCAGCAGGCGCGCCCTTCTCAACCACTCGCCGTAGCTTAATCCCGTCTGCTGCTGAAAATGGCGGTTCAGGGTGCGTTCGCTCATGTTCATCATGCTCGCGGCCTGCGCGCTGCCCCAGCTCTCCCCCGCGTTTTGCCGGATTAGCAGACACAGGTGGCGTAACGCCTCGCTTTCCGGCTCCGGCAGATGAAACGGCAGCACCGGCATGGTGCGGATTTCATCGAGAATAAGCTCATAGACGCGTTCATCCCGGCTGCCGGGCGAGTACGATTCAGGTAAAGCAAGAGAGACGAGGATCAGCTCGCGCAGCAGCGGCGCGATCTGCACGATCTGACAGGAGGCCGGGAGATCGGCCCGCGCCAGCGGATCGATGAACAGCGTTCGCGCCGCCACGTTGCCGGTGATGCGAAGCGAGTGGCGAGTCCCCGCCGGTAGCCAGACGCCGCGACCCGGAGGAACAACCCAACAGCCCGATGCGGTATCGACCCGTACCACGCCGCTCAGGGTGTGCAACAGCTGCGCGCAGTCGTGCTCATGCCACGGCTCGCTGTCACCATGAACGTAATCATGGGCGAACGGAACGAGGGGACGATGGGTAAAGGAGAAGGTTGCGGTTGTGGTCATGGGGTTAAACCACCCTCACCCTACCCTCTCCCGGAGGGAGAGGGAAAAGGTGCACTAGATGTGCAGTTCCTGCAGTTTTTCTTTTGGCAGGGCCAGCTCTTCGTTGCTGTTAACGCGAACATCACGCTCGATGATGTGACGCGCGATTTCCTGCGCTTCTTCCAGAGAGTGCATCTGGTAAGTACCGCACTGGTAAACGTTCAGCTCAGGGATCTGGTTCTGCTCTTTCACCTTCAGCACGTCTTCCATCGCCGCTTTCCACGCATCTGCGACGCGTTTCTCTTCCGGCTGGCCAATCAGGCTCATGTAGAAACCGGTACGGCAGCCCATCGGAGAGATGTCGATGATCTCAACGCCGTTGCCGTTCAGATGGTCACGCATGAAACCGGCGAACAGGTGTTCCAGGGTATGAATGCCTTTCTCTGGCATCACTTCTTTATTTGGCACGCAGAAACGCAGATCGAAGACGGTGATCGTGTCGCCGTGCGGGGTGTGCATGGTCTTCGCCACGCGTACTGCAGGTGCTTCCATACGGGTATGGTCGACAGTAAAGCTATCTAATAACGGCATACGTCACCTCCGACAGTGATTTTTTTTAAAATAAACTGAACTCTTCTACAGAATGCACGTCTGAGTATATGAAAGACGCGCATTTGTTATCATCATCCCTGAATTCAGAGATGTATATTTTGGCCACAGCGATGTGGCCTTTTTCTTTTCTGCTTAAGACTGCTTCGCCAGAAACGCCTCAAACGACTCGGTATCCGCCGCTTCAACCTCTTTCTGACGCACCACGGACGCATCGCGTTCCGCGGCAAAATCTGCTTCGCTCAGCACTTCTAACGGCTCCTGCATCAGCATCTCACGATACTCCGCTGAGAGTGAACGCCCCGTGCCGCCAATGCCCTGATCGATCATAGAACGCAGAATACGCGCTGAGAACGTCAGTTCCGGATTATCAAAACATTCCACCAGCTGGTCGCAGATCTGTTGATACGCGTCGCCGCCGTCAATGCTGTCCATTGTGCGGGCAACACGCTTCAGATCGCGGAACAGATCTTTGCCGACTTTGGTCAGCGGGAACTGTGCCGTTTCGCAGCCGATACCCAACGTCAGGCCCGGCTTACGCCCTTCCAGAATCACGCGATTCCAGTTTGTACGGGTACAGAGCAGTTCGTCTGAACTCATTTCCGGCGCATCCGCCAGCACGCACCAGACCATAAACAGATCCAGGAAGCGAATCTGCTGCTCATCAACGCCAATCGGTGAGAACGGGTTGATATCCAGCGAACGCACTTCAATGTATTCGATCCCGCCGCGCTGCAGCGCATCCGACGGGGTTTCACCGCTGCGCGTTACGCGCTTAGGACGAATAGGCGCATACAGCTCGTTTTCAATCTGCAGCACATTGCTGTTGATTTGCAGGCGCTTGCCGTCTTTTTCGAGGCCGATTTTCTCGTACTCTTCCGACGGGGTTTTGATCGCCCGCTTCAATCCTGCCACATATTCGTGCAATTCGTTAAACGTAATACCGAGATTGCTTTGCGATTTATTGGTATAACCGAGATCGCTCAGGCGCAGAGAGGTGGCGTACGGGAGATAGTACATTCCGCACTCGGTCTTCTCGAACGGCAGCGTGGTCGGTTTCCCCTGCAGGAACGAAGAACAGATCGCCGGGGAGGCCCCAAACAGATACGGGATCACCCAGCCGAAACGGTAATAGTTGCGGATCAGGCGGAAGTAGCCTTCAGAGATCGCATCTTTATCCGTTTCACCGCATTTCGCCTGCCAGAACGCCATTGGCAGCGAGAAGTTATAATGCACGCCCGAGATCGTCTGCATCAACGCGCCGTAGCGGTTTTTCAGCCCTTCGCGATAGAGCGTTTTCAGCCGGCCGATATTTGACGTGCCGTACTGCGCCAGCTCAATCTCCTGGCCCTGCTCGATATAGCACGGCATGCTGAGGGGCCACATACGTTCGTCGCCCATGTTGCGCGCGGTGTAGCGATGGATATCGCGCATAATCGTCAGCATATGATCAATATCACCCTCTACTGGCGTGATGAACTCCAGTAGTGCTTCAGCGAAATCGGTTGTGATCCATTTATGTGTCAGCGCCGAGCCTAACGCCTTCGGGTGACCCGTCGTCGCTAAGCTACCGTCCGCGTTAACGCGCAGCGTTTCACGCTCAAGACCACGCTGAATACCCTTCAATGCCTGAGGGTGGTTTTCCAGCCAGGCCAGCGCCTGAGATACGTCCGGGATCAAATTGACCTCCCGCCTGTCAAAGTAATGTTACTCAGCATAATTGTAATGGTTGACGATTGAAGGTCGCGTATTCATTCCACCAATTAGTGCCACCACGTCATACCCTGTAGTGTTGCCCACGCCACGAGAACATAGCGCAACGCCTTGCCAAGGCACAAAAAAAAGAGCACCGGTCCCCAGGAGATGCGCATCCATCCCGCCAGCAGACACAGTAAATCGCCTATTACAGGCATCCAGCTTAATAACAGCGTGGCAGCGCCATAGCGTTTTAGCCAGCCGACTGCCTTTTCCTGCCAGCGCGATTTTTCGCGCAGCGGAAAGAAACGCCCAAGAATAACGTTAGTCAGCCCTCCAAGGCTATTACCCATTGTTGCTATTAATACAAGCAGCCAGGGCTGACTCACGCCGGACAACAGCATCGCCACCAGCACCACTTCCGAATTTCCCGGTAACAGCGTGGCGCTTAAAAAACTGCTGGCGAATAATGAAGCAAGTGACAGCGCGTCACTCACAGTAAGCGCACATCCACCGCATCCATTCCGGCATCACGCGCGGCCTGAATGCCGAAATCGGCGTCTTCAAAAACGACACATTTTGCCGCCGGGACGCCCATTAATTCTGCGCAAAGCAGGAAGGTGTCCGGTGCGGGCTTGTGATGTTTAACATGATCGGCGGCGACCACCGCAGAAAAATAGTGGCGCAGGCCAAGATGATTGAGCAAAGCTTCTGCAATCGAGCTTTCACTGCCAGTTCCTACCGACATCGGGCGGCGACCGTGCCACTCTTTTACCACATCAATCAGCGGCAGAGGGCGTACGGTATCTAAAAGCATGGCTTTTACCGCATCGGTTTTTTCGCGCGCGAGCAGATGCGGGTCGAGATCGGCCTGATTCAGTTCAATCACGGCCTGCGCAATACGCCAGGTGGGGGATCCGTTGAGGGCAATCATCGCCTGAAGATCGAAACGCATTCCGTAGCGGCCCAGGACGTCAGTCCAGGCTTGACGATGCGTGGGTTCGGTATCCAGGAGAGTGCCGTCCATATCGAAGATCAAACCGTCATACTGTGCGTACATCGTGCTCTCGCTAAACGATTAACAAAGCATTACTTTATCGTAAATGGTGATTTTTGTCGCTGATTGAGAGTGTGATTGCTGACGGAACGTCGAAGGAATAAACAAAGAAGGAGAAGATGGTGCATCCGGGAGGATTCGAACCTCCGACCGCTCGGTTCGTAGCCGAGTACTCTATCCAGCTGAGCTACGGATGCATCAGGGAACTACTTTCAGAAATAATAATGGTGCATCCGGGAGGATTCGAACCTCCGACCGCTCGGTTCGTAGCCGAGTACTCTATCCAGCTGAGCTACGGATGCATCAGGGTACTGCTTTCAGAAATAGTAAATGGTGCATCCGGGAGGATTCGAACCTCCGACCGCTCGGTTCGTAGCCGAGTACTCTATCCAGCTGAGCTACGGATGCATCGGGATTTACTACTGTACTGCTCGATATTCATATCACTTCTAAAGCAATATGAAGTAATAGATGGTGCATCCGGGAGGATTCGAACCTCCGACCGCTCGGTTCGTAGCCGAGTACTCTATCCAGCTGAGCTACGGATGCAAAATGGCGGTGAGGCGGGGATTCGAACCCCGGATGCAGCTTTTGACCGCATACTCCCTTAGCAGGGGAGCGCCTTCAGCCTCTCGGCCACCTCACCACACAACGCCTCTTTCGAGTGCTTCGAGTTACTCGTTAAGAGCTTCTCGTCGCTGCGTGGCGCATATATTACTTTCTGGGACTTATAAGTCAAACAATTTTCCAAAAGCTTTTATCGTTTGCACAAATCACACGCAATTCGCATGTAAAAGCCGCAAAGAGGGTGTTTTATAAGCGGATTTTGCAGGCATCTTCACAGAAAACCTTTGCAGAAATGGCGGCGTAAGGGCGAGTTTAAGGTAACGGAGTGGTTAAAAAGAGAGCGTTTGAAATTAAACGGTAACGTTGAGCAGGAAAAATGACAGGAGGGTTGCGTCTCGCCCGACAGCGAGACGCGACAATATCAGTAACTGGACTGCTGGGATTTTTCAGCCTGGATACGCTGGTAGATCTCTTCACGGTGGACAGATACTTCTTTAGGAGCGTTAACACCAATACGTACCTGGTTACCCTTTACCCCTAAAACTGTCACGGTGACCTCATCCCCAATCATGAGGGTCTCACCAACTCGACGAGTCAGAATCAGCATTCTTTGCTCCTTGAAAGATTAAAAGAGTCGGGTCTCTTGTATCCCGGCATTATCCATCATATAACGCCAAAAAGTAAGCGATGACAAACACGTAAAGTGTAAGCAGTCACGGCATCACATTCTGTTAAACGTAAGTTTAGCCGATATACACAAACTCAACCTGACTTTATCGTTATCGATAGCACAGTGAACAAGACGCCATAACGTTACCGCTATGGCGTCTGCTTGTGCTTTGTAGTTATTACAGTTTCGCGCTTACCCAGCTTTTAACGCAGGCCAAAGCTTGCGGAAGTGCCGCCGCATCCGTACCACCGGCTTGCGCCATGTCCGGACGACCGCCACCCTTGCCACCCACCTGCTGAGCGACCATACCAATCAGTTCCCCTGCTTTTACGCGGTCGGTCACATCCTTAGAGACGCCCGCAATCAGAGAAACCTTACCTTCTGCCACTGTCGCCAGCACGATAACGGTAGAACCAAGCTGGTTCTTGAGATCGTCGACCATAGTACGCAGCATCTTAGGCTCAACGCCCGCCAGATCGCTGACCAGCAGTTTGACACCCTTAATGTCTACAGCCTTGCTGGAGAGGTTTGCACTCTCCTGCGCCGCAGCCTGCTCTTTCAGCTGCTGCAGCTCTTTTTCCAGCTGACGCGTGCGATCCAGCGCAACGCGCACTTTCTCGCCCAGGTTCTGGCTATCGCCTTTCAGCAGCTGCGCGATGTCGTGCAGCTGATCGCTCTGCGCATGCAGGCTGGCAATCGCACCTTCACCGGTCACCGCTTCAATACGACGCACACCTGCCGCCGTACCCGACTCGGAAACAATGCGGAACAGGCCGATGTCACCGGTGCGCGATGCGTGCGTACCGCCGCACAGCTCGGTAGAGAAGTCGCCCATGCTCAGCACGCGAACGCGGTCGTCATATTTCTCACCAAACAGCGCCATCGCACCTTTTTTCTTCGCGTCCTCGAGCTCCATGATGTGGGTCTCGATTGGCAGGTTACGACGGATCTGCGCGTTCACCAGATCTTCCACCGCGCGGATTTCAGACGGTTTCATCGCTTCAAAATGCGAGAAGTCGAAACGCAGCACTTTGTCGTTAACCAGAGAACCTTTCTGTGCAACGTGGGTACCGAGTACGTCGCGCAGGGCGGCGTGCATCAGGTGGGTTGCAGAGTGGTTCAGACGAATGCGCGCGCGGCGAGCTTCATCCACGTTAGCCTGTACGCCCTCGCCCACTTTCAGAGAACCGGAAACCAGTTTGCCCTGGTGACCAATCGCCTGACCGTATTTCTGGGTGTCGCTGACGCTGAAGCTGAAACCGTTGCCTTTCAGCTCGCCCTTGTCGCCAACCTGACCGCCGGACTCCGCGTAGAACGGCGTTTTGTCCAGAATGACAACCGCTTCCTGACCCGCGCTGATGCTGTCCACGGCTTTACCGTCAACAAACAGGGCGGTCACTTTGCCGGTCAGTTCCAGCGCGTCATAACCTTTGAATTCAGACGCGCTATCAACGCGGATCATCGCGTTGTAGTCTGCACCGAAACCGCTGGATTCACGCGCACGACGACGCTGCTCTTCCATCGCGGCTTCGAAGCCCGCTTCGTCAACTTTGATATTGCGCTCGCGGCAAACGTCCGCCGTCAGGTCAACCGGGAAGCCGTAGGTGTCGTACAGGCGGAAAGCTGTTTCGCCATCCAGCGTATCGCCCTTAAGTTTTGCCAGCTCTTCGTCCAGCAGCGCCAGACCGCGCTCAAGTGTACGCGCAAACTGCTCTTCTTCGGTTTTCAGAACCTGCTCTACCTGCGCCTGCTGGCGTTTCAGCTCATCACCGGCAGCACCCATCACGCCAATCAGTGGCCCAACGAGTTTATAGAAGAAGGTGTCCTTCGCGCCCAGCATGTTGCCGTGACGGATGGCACGACGAATGATACGACGCAGCACGTAGCCACGGTTTTCATTCGACGGGATAACGCCGTCGGCAATCAGGAACGCACAGGAACGAATGTGGTCCGCGATAACGCGCAGCGATTTGTTGTTCAGGTCGGTCGCGCCGGTAACTTCGGCAACGGCTTTGATCAGGGTGCTGAACAGGTCAATCTCGTAGTTGGAGTTGACGTGCTGCAGAACCGCGGCAATACGCTCCAGACCCATACCGGTATCAACGGAAGGCTTCGGCAGCGGCTCCATCGTACCGTCGGCCTGACGGTTGAACTGCATGAAGACGATGTTCCAGATCTCAATGTAGCGATCGCCGTCTTCTTCCGGGCTGCCCGGAGGGCCACCCCAGATGTGGTCGCCGTGATCGTAGAAGATCTCGGTGCACGGACCGCAAGGGCCGGTATCACCCATCTGCCAGAAGTTGTCAGACGCGTATGGCGCGCCTTTGTTATCGCCGATGCGAATAATACGCTCGCGCGGGATCCCGACTTCTTTTTCCCAGATTTCGTAGGCTTCGTCATCGGTTTCATAGACGGTAACCCACAGACGCTCTTTCGGCAGGTTGAACCAGTTTTCACCGGTCAGCAGTTCCCACGCGTATTGAATGGCATCGTGTTTGAAGTAGTCGCCGAAGCTGAAGTTACCCAGCATTTCGAAGAACGTATGGTGACGCGCGGTGTAACCGACGTTTTCCAGGTCGTTGTGTTTACCGCCCGCACGCACGCAACGCTGTGAGGTTGTGGCGCGGGAATAATTACGCTTGTCGAGACCAAGGAACACATCCTTGAACTGGTTCATCCCGGCGTTGGTAAACAGCAGAGTCGGATCGTTATTCGGTACCAGGGAGCTGCTGGCAACAACCTGGTGTCCCTTACTATGGAAAAAATCGAGAAACGCCTGACGGATCTCAGCGGTGCTCTTGCTCATAATTATCCTGAAATCAAGCTAACGAAATGTCGTAGCCAGCCTGTATCGGTAAACCGTTGGACAGACCAGCTACTGGAAAAAGTGGGAATAAGATAAGTTTTCTTTAGTGGGAAGTAAAATCCCGCATGCGTTCAATCGGCAAAATTACGCCAGATATCCTGAATATCTTCCATGAGAAAGCCGCGGTAGAGCAAAAAGCGCTGGATTTTGACTTTTTCTGAAAATTCACGCGGCAGCGGTTCGCCGTATTTACGAATCGCCTGTTCTCTGGCCAGCTCGCACCAGTCAGTATCGCATTCGCGCATCGCTTTTTCGATGGACTCCCGGGCCACCCCTTTCTGGTTCAGCTCCTGCCGGATGCGCGCGGGCCCATATCCTTTACGGCCGCGGCTGGCGAGAAACCGTGAGGCAAAGCGCTCGTCATCGAGATAATGATGCTCATAGCACCAGGCAATCACGCGGTCATAATCTTCCGCGGTGGCATCAATCTCTTCCGGCCCGTTTTTACTCATCACCGGAGCCGACAGTTTTCGCCGCAGCTCCTGTTCACTGTGGTCACGAACGGCCAGGATGCGCACCGCGCGGTCCAGTAAGCGTGCATACGCGGGTCGACGTGTTGTCGGTTCACTCATAAAAAACCTGCTGATTCAGAAATGCAAAAAGGGCCGCATCAGCAGCCCTTCATTTTAAACGAAAGAATTAAAAGTCTTCGTTGGTTTCTTCAGCATCCGCGGCATCGACCACGAAATCAGGTTTAGAGTCCTGGTTGTTCAGCAGAAGCTCACGCACCTTCTTCTCAATCTCTTTCGCCGCAGCCGGGTTCTCTTTCAGCCAGGAGATCGCGTTCGCTTTACCCTGACCAATCTTGTCACCGTTGTAGCTGTACCAGGCGCCCGCTTTTTCAATCAGCTTCTCTTTCACGCCCAGGTCAACCAACTCGCCGAGGAAGTTGATCCCTTCGCCGTAGAGGATCTGGAATTCAGCCTGTTTGAACGGCGCGGCGATTTTGTTCTTCACAACCTTCACGCGGGTTTCGCTACCGACCACGTTCTCGCCCTCTTTCACCGCGCCGATACGGCGGATATCCAGACGGACAGAGGCGTAGAATTTCAGTGCGTTACCGCCGGTAGTGGTTTCCGGGTTACCGAACATCACACCAATTTTCATACGAATCTGGTTGATGAAGATCAGCAGCGTGTTGGACTGCTTCAGGTTACCCGCCAGCTTACGCATCGCCTGGCTCATCATTCGTGCCGCGAGGCCCATATGAGAGTCACCGATTTCACCTTCGATTTCGGCTTTTGGCGTCAGTGCGGCAACGGAGTCGACCACGATAACGTCAACGGCACCAGAACGCGCCAGCGCGTCACAAATTTCCAGCGCCTGCTCACCGGTGTCCGGCTGAGAACACAGCAGGTTGTCGATATCCACGCCCAGCTTGCGAGCATAAACAGGGTCCAGCGCGTGCTCGGCATCGATAAACGCACAGGTTTTACCTTCGCGCTGTGCCGCAGCGATCACCTGCAGCGTCAGTGTGGTTTTACCGGAGGACTCTGGCCCGTAGATTTCTACGATACGACCCATAGGCAGACCGCCAGCGCCCAGCGCGATATCCAGAGAAAGCGAACCGGTGGAGATGGTTTCCACATCCATGGAACGGTCTTCACCCAGGCGCATGATGGAGCCTTTACCGAATTGCTTTTCGATCTGGCCCAGTGCTGCCGCCAACGCTTTCTGTTTGTTTTCGTCGATAGCCATTATTACTCCTGTCATGCCGGGAGAAGCGACTGTGCTTCACCGTGGATTTCTGTTCTGTTGGTGCAATTATACTGTATGGTCATACAGTATCAAGTGTTTTGTAGAAATTGTTGCCAGAGCGTTTTTAACGCATAAACGGTTGCCTGACGACGCACGCTTTCGCGATCGCCGCTGAAGCACTCCCGGCGAGTGATACCTTCCCCTTTGGAGGTGGCGAACCCAAACCAGACGGTGCCGACAGGCTTTACGTCGCTGCCGCCGTCCGGGCCCGCAATACCGCTAATGGAAATCGCGTAATCTGCCCGCGCCTCTTTGAGCGCGCCAATAGCCATCTCGATTACCACCGGTTCGCTGACCGCGCCATGCTGTTCAAGCGTGGATTCACGCACGCCAATCATCTGTGCTTTAGCTTCGTTACTGTAGGTCACAAAACCGCGTTCAAACCAGGCGGAACTGCCGGCAATATCGGTAATCGCTTTCGCCACCCAGCCGCCGGTGCAGGATTCCGCAGTGGTGATTGTCGCGCCACGCTGCTTCAGCGCAAGGCCAACGATCTCGCTAAGCTGCATCAATTCATGGTCAGTCATTCTCGCTCCAGGCATCAGAAAAACGTGCTGCACAAGATAGCACTTTATCGTCAGATGTGGGGATGGACTTCAGGTTTTACGAGGGGGCTTCAGAAAAAAGCCGGTACGGACGCACCGGCGGTGGAAAGGTTATTTCATGCTCTCAGCGAGGGTGTGCACATTGTGGCGAAACGCCTTAACGTAGGTGTCAGCCACCCCACCTTTTGCCGACAGCGCTTCGGGGTAAAGCTCGCCCCCGGGCTGTGCGCCCGTCGCCGATGCAATCTGTTTCACCAGACGCGGATCGAGCTGATTTTCCATAAACCAGGTTTTCACGCCGTCGGCTTTAATCTGATTGATAATCTCGGCGACCTGCGCCGCGCTGGCTTCGCTCTCAGACGACAGCCCCTGCGGCGCCATAAACGTCACGCCGTAGGCGCGGCTGAAATAGCCGAACGCGTCATGGCTGGTCAGCACTTTACGCTTCGCCGGCGGGATCTGGCTAAAGCGCGTTTTGGCCCAGTTATCCAGCTGGCTGAGCTGCGCGATATACGTTTTGCCAGAGGCTTCCAGCGCGGCTTTGTCCTCAGGATCGGCTTTCACCAGCCCGTTCAGAATGTTTTGCGCATAGAGCGCCCCGTTCGCCGCGCTGTTCCACGCATGGGGATCGGTCACAGTCTTTCCATCTTCCTCAAGCGTGTGGGTTTTCACTCCTGTTGAGGCGACAACCAGTTGCCCTTTGAACCCGGAGGCTTTCACCAGACGATCAAGCCAGCCTTCCAGCCCCAGGCCGTTCACCACCACCACATCAGCCTTGCTCAGGGCGGCGCTGTCTTTCGGCGACGGTTCAAAGGTATGCGGATCGCCGTCCGGCCCGACCAGCGTCGTCACGTTCACATGGTCACCGCCTACCTCCTGCGTGATATCCCCCAGAATCGAAAAGCTGGTCACCACATTCAGCGTTTTCGCCATCACGCCGTGCGACATCATACCCAGCGCGAGCGCCACTACAAATCCTGTACGTTTCATCGTTTCCCCTTGCGTTAAAAATACGCCCGCAGGCTGCCAGCGAGCCTGCTTCGCGTACCCAGTAAAATGGAAATAAAGAACAGCGCGCTGGCGGTGAGCACGATGGACGGCCCGGCAGGTAGGCTCATCGCCCAGGAGAGGCTCAGCCCCAGCCATGCGCAGAAAATACCGCTTATCCCCGCCATCAGAAGTAAGGCTGGTAGCGTGCGCACCCAGCAGCGTGCCGCCACGGCCGGAAGCATCATCAGCCCGACGGCCATCAGCGTGCCGAGCACCTGAAAACCAGCCACCAGGTTAAGCACCAGCAGCGCCAGAAACAGTCCGTGCAGCAGGCCAGGCAGCCAGCGGGCGTTCACCTGCAGCCAGGCAGTATCAAACGCTTCTGTGACCAGCCCGCGATAAAACAGCGCCAGTGTGATAAGGGTGAACATACACACGCCCGTGACAAACAGCGCGGCGTCCTTGTCCACGGCGAGGATAGAGCCAAACAGCAGATGCAGCAGATCGACATTCGACCCGCGCAGCGACACCAGCGTGACCCCCAGCGCCAGCGAGCCAAGATAAAACCCGGCAAAGCTGGCATCTTCTTTCAGCGGCGTGCGTCGACTGACCAGACCGGCCAGCAGCGCCACGGTAATTCCCGCGATAAAACCGCCAATACTCATCGCCAGCAGCGACATACCGCTGAGCAAATACCCCACGGCGACACCCGGCAAAATGGCGTGAGAAAGGGCGTCGCCCATCAGGCTCATCCGACGCAGCTGAAGAAACACGCCGAGCGCGGTGGTGCTGACGGAGAGCGCCAGGCAAACCACCAGCGCGCGACGCATAAAGCCGTACTCAATGAACGGTTGAAAAAAGAGATGCCAGATCATGCCACCCTCACCCGCTCGGTTTTCCACTGGGGAACGTCAGCATCCAGCCGCAGCGTCTGCGGAAAATGGCGCGACACGCGCTCGCTGTCGTGCAGTACCGCGAGCAGCGTTTGCCCCTGCATATACATCTCCAGCATCAAATCCATCAGCACGCTGCAGGTGGCTTCATCGACCCCGGTAAAGGGTTCATCCAGCATCACCAGCGGCGCCTGCTGCACCAGGACGCGGGCAAACAGCATGCGCTGAAACTGACCGCCGGAGAGTTCATCAATGGTGGATAGCGCCATGGACTCAAGCCCGACGCGCTCAAGCGCGCTGGCAATGCGCAGCCGCGTTTCGCGACGAAACCCGGAAAAAAGCGACATGCCCGGCCAGCAGCCCATGCTTACCACGTCCTGTACGGTCAGCGGAAACTGCGCCTCCAGGGCGTGACGCTGTGCCAGCCAGCCGATGACCGGGCGCTTACCCTGCCAGCGGAAACCGCCGCTGACGGGAGGAATAAACCCCGCCAGCGTTTTCAGCAGCGTGGATTTCCCGCAGCCGTTAGCGCCGATAATGGCGGTCATGCTGCCGCGTTCAATGGTGCCCGAGAGGGGCCGCGTAACGGGCTGGCGTTCATAACCCGCGACCAGTTCATTCATCACGATCATGGCAGTGCCACCGCCCAGCGCACGGCCAGCCCGATAAAGACAACAAGCACCAGCGCCAGCAAAAGCCGAACCAGAGCAGACAGAGAAAAAAGGGACGTTGACATGTCGACACCACATTAAATGTTATAACATAACAATAATGAAAGACGGTTAAGATGTAAATGACGGGTTTGAAAAGGGAGTGTGGCGAAATGTTTCTGAAGAATTTCCCTCTCCCGTGGGAGAGGGTCAGGGCGAGGGCATCAGGCCGCACCGTGCGTGCAGCCATGCCGGGTGGCGGCGTTGCCTTACCCGGCCTACCCGTCTGAGCAACTTACTGACTAAACGGTGACGCCGCCGGAACGCGCGCCTGAGACACCGCCAGCCCCAGCTGCCATACGGCCATCGCATAGTGAGTACTGTGGTTATAGCGGGTGATGACGTAGAAGTTCGGCAGACCGTACCAGTACTGATAGCCCGTACCGACATCCAGACGCAGCAGGCTTGCCTGTTGCGCGTTGCCCAGCGGCTGCGTTGGCGTTAGGCCTGCCGCTGCCAGCTGCGAAATGCTGTAGTTGGTTTTGAAGCCGTTTTCCAGCCCCGGCGCCTGACCGTTCGCCTGCACCGCCACCTGGCCGCCCGGCACCCAGCCGTGCGCTTTGAAGTAGTTCGCCACGCTGCCGATGGCATCCACCGGATCCCACAGGTTGATATGACCGTCCCCGTTAAAGTCGACGGCATATTGTTTATAGGAGGATGGCATAAACTGGCCGTAGCCCATCGCGCCGGCAAACGACCCTTTCAGATCGAGCGGATCGTCCTGCTCGCTGCGCGCCATCAGCAGGAAGGTTTCCAGCTCGGAAGAGAAATACTCCGCGCGGCGCGGGTAGTTAAAGGAGAGCGTCGCCAGCGCGTCGAGGATGCGGGTTTTCCCCATCACGCGGCCCCAGCGGGTTTCAACGCCGATAATCCCGACGATGATTTCCGGCGGTACGCCGTACACCTGCCACGCGCGGTTGAGCGCATCTTCATACTGATTCCAGAACACTACGCCGTTTTGCACGTTGTCCGGGGTAATAAACTGTTTGCGATAGCGCAGCCACGCGCCGTTCGGCCCGCTCGGCACCTGGGCGGTTGGTGCCTGCCTGTCCATCAGGCGCAGCACGTAGTCCAGACGCCTGGCCTGAGACAAAATTTCATGCAGCTGCTGTCTGTCAAAGCCGTGTTTGCTCACCATTTTATCGATGAACTGCTCGGCCGCCGGGTTATTCGCGAAGTCGCCGCCCATCTGCATCATATTGTGCTGCGGCTCCAGCAGGAATCCTCCGGAAGGCGCGCCCGCCGTTTGCTGAACGGCTTCAGTCTTAGGTTTGCTACTACAGGCAGACAGCAGAATAAGCGCAGGCAACAGCGCTGCATAACGACGCTTGAACATGAGACATCCATTTAACGGGTTCGATAAGAACCCAGTATGGTAAAGCATCCGCAACACCTCAAGGAAGCGGTACGCGCCTCCCCCACGCAAATCCGCGCTTTTTTCCACCGAAAATCATTCGCCCCACCAATAAACTTTCAAAATAATCCATTTTTCTTTCATTGTGAGATCCAATTAACACTTTAAAACCTTTCAAAGTGATTATTATTAGCCCAGTCAGACAAAAACAAAAAAGCCCCACAGGAGAGAAGAATGATAGAAACCATCACCCACGGCGCCGAGTGGTTCATCGGGCTGTTTCAGAAAGGCGGAGAAGTGTTCACCGGCATGGTGACCGGGATCCTGCCCCTGCTGATCAGCCTGCTGGTGATCATGAACGCGCTGATCAACTTTATCGGCCAGCAGCGCATCGAACGCTTCGCCCAGCGCTGTGCCGGGAATCCGCTGTCCCGCTACCTGGTACTGCCGTTCATCGGTACCTTCGTGTTCTGCAACCCGATGACCTTAAGCCTCGGCCGCTTCATGCCGGAAAAGTACAAGCCGAGCTACTACGCCGCCGCCTCCTACAGCTGCCATTCGATGAACGGCCTGTTCCCGCACATTAACCCCGGCGAGCTGTTTGTCTATCTTGGGATCGCCAGCGGCCTCACCACCCTTGGCCTGCCGCTCGGCCCGCTGGCGGTGAGCTACCTGCTGGTTGGCCTGGTCACCAACTTCTTCCGCGGCTGGGTGACCGACCTCACCACCGCCATTTTTGAGAAAAAAATGGGCATCCAGCTTGAACAGAAAGTCCATCTTTCAGGAGCCACAGCATGAACCGGATCCGCATTGAAAAAGGCACGGGCGGCTGGGGCGGCCCGCTGGAGTTCGACGCCACCGAAGGCAAAAAGATCGTCTACATCACCGCAGGCACGCGCCCGGCAATCGTCGACAGGCTGCGCGAGCTGACCGGCTGGGAAGCGGTCGACGGCTTCAAGGAAGGCGAGCCGCCGGAAGCGGAAATCGGCGTGGCGGTAATCGACTGCGGCGGCACGCTGCGCTGCGGTATCTATCCGAAGCGCCGGATTCCGACGGTGAATATTCACTCAACCGGAAAATCCGGCCCGCTGGCACAGTACATCCTTGAGGACATTTATGTCTCAGGCGTGAAGGAGGACAACATCACGCTGGTGAATGGCACTGCCGCGCCGCAAAAAGCGGCCCCGCGCGAGTACGACACCAGCAAGAAAATCACCGAACAGAGCGACGGCCTGCTGGCGAAGGTCGGGATGGGCATGGGTTCCGCCGTGGCGGTACTGTTCCAGTCCGGGCGCGACACCATCGACACGGTGCTGAAAACCATTCTGCCGTTTATGGCATTCGTCTCGGCGCTGATCGGCATCATCATGGCGTCCGGCCTGGGCGACTGGATTGCCCACGGCCTCGCCCCGCTCGCGAGCCACCCGCTCGGGCTGGTGACGCTGGCGCTGATCTGCTCCTTCCCGCTGCTGTCGCCGTTCCTCGGCCCTGGCGCGGTAATTGCCCAGGTCATCGGCGTGCTGATTGGCGTGCAGATTGGTCTGGGGAACATTCCCCCGCACCTCGCCCTACCCGCCCTGTTCGCCATTAACGCCCAGGCGGCGTGCGATTTCATCCCCGTAGGGCTGTCGCTGGCCGAAGCGCGCCAGGACACCGTGCGCGTGGGCGTGCCGTCGGTGCTGGTGAGCCGCTTCCTGACGGGCGCGCCGACGGTGCTGATTGCCTGGTTTGTCTCCGGCTTTATTTATCAATAAGAGGTTCCTGCGATGACCGTGATTTACCAGACCACCATTACCCGCATCGGCCAGAGCGCGGCTGACGCGCTGAGCGACCAGATGCTGATCACCTTCCGCGAAGGCGCCCCGGCGGATATCGAAGAGTTTTGCTTTATCCACTGTCACGGCGAGCTGAAGGGCGAGCTGAAGGCCGGGAGCCAGCTGGAGCTGGGCGAGGCGCGCTATGCCGTGACCGCCGTCGGCGACGTGGCCGAGCAAAACCTGCGCGAGCTGGGGCACATCACCCTGCGTTTCGACGGCCAGCCGCAGGCCGAATATCCCGGCACGGTTCACGTGGCGGGCCCGGTTCCGCAGGCTGTCACCCCAGGCTGCACGTTAAAATTTGTTGCGTAATTTAAGGAGAAACACATGAGTCAGGTTGCCGTTGTCATTGGTGGAGGACAAACCTTAGGCGAGTTCCTCTGCCGTGGGCTTGCCGCAGAGGGCTACCGCGTGGCGGTAGTGGACATTCAGAGTGAAAAAGCCGCCCGCGTGGCGGACACCATTAACACCGAGTTTGGCGAAGGGATGGCGTACGGGTTTGGTGCCGACGCCACCAGCGAGCAGAGCGTGATGGCGCTGGCCCGCGGCGTGGACGAGATTTTTGGGCGTACCGACCTGCTGGTCTACAGCGCGGGGATTGCGAAAGCGGCCTTTATCAGCGATTTCGAACTGGGGGATTTTGACCGTTCGCTGCAGGTGAATCTGGTGGGCTATTTCCTCTGCGCCCGCGAGTTTTCCCGTCTGATGATCCGCGACGGCATTCAGGGGCGCATCATTCAGATCAACTCCAAATCAGGGAAAGTGGGCAGCAAGCACAACTCCGGCTACAGCGCGGCGAAGTTTGGCGGCGTGGGGCTGACGCAGTCTCTGGCGCTGGATCTGGCCGAGTACGGCATTACCGTTCATTCGCTGATGCTGGGTAACCTGCTGAAATCGCCGATGTTCCAGTCCCTGCTGCCGCAGTATGCCACCAAGCTCGGCATCAAGGCTGAGGAAGTGGAGCAGTACTACATCGATAAAGTGCCGCTGAAGCGCGGGTGCGATTATCAGGACGTGCTGAACATGCTGCTGTTTTACGCCAGCCCCAAAGCCTCGTACTGCACCGGGCAGTCGATCAACGTGACGGGTGGGCAGGTCATGTTCTGATCGAGCGGCCTGATGCCCTCACCCTAACCCTCTCCCACCGGGAGAGGGAACAAAACAAGGAGTCGATATGGTTACCGCACTCATCACCGTCGCCGCCCTCGCCTGGATCTGCCAGATGGCGTTTGGCGGCTGGCAGATCTACCAGTTTAACCGCGCGTTTGACGCGCTGTGTCAGAAAGGTCGCGTCGGGGTCGGGCGTTCCGGCGGACGCTTCAAACCGCGCGTGGTCGTCGCCGTTGCGCTGGATGAAAACAATCACGTCTGCGATTCCCTCATCATGCGCGGCATGACCGTCTTTGCCCGTCCGGCGAAAATCCAGGCGATCAACGGCATTTCGCTGCAGGAATTACGGCCTGATGTGATCTTTCCCCATGATCCACTCTGTCAGAATGCACTATCATTAGCGCTTAATCTGAAACATGGATAATTTCGTTGTGAAAGCTATAGACTTGCGAAATTATCATTTCGCAACCTAAGGAACGAAGCGCCTATGAAACCTCGTCAGCGGCAGGCGGCCATTCTCGAGCATCTGCAAAAGCAGGGAAAATGCTCGGTAGAGGATCTGGCCCAGTACTTTGACACCACCGGCACGACAATACGCAAGGACCTGGTATTGCTCGAAAACTCTGGCGCCGTTATTCGAACCTACGGCGGCGTGGTGCTCAATAAGGACGAAGCGGACCCGCCTATCGACCACAAAACGCTGATCAATACCCACCAGAAAGCGCTGATTGCCGAAGCCGCCGTCAAATTTATCCACGATGGCGATTCCATCATTCTGGATGCAGGCAGCACCGTCCTGCAGATGATTCCGCTGCTCAGCCGCTTTAACAACATCACGGTGATGACCAACAGCCTGCACATCGTCAACGCCCTGTCGGAGAACGACTGCGAGCAGACCATCCTGATGCCCGGCGGCACCTTCCGCAAAAAATCGGCGTCGTTTCACGGCCAGCTGGCGGAGAATGCCTTCGACCACTTCAGCTTTGATAAACTCTTTATGGGCACCGACGGCATCGACCTGAACGCAGGCGTTACGACGTTCAACGAGGTTTTCAGCGTCAGTAAAGCGATGTGCAACGCCGCGCGGGAAGTGATTTTGATGGCAGACTCGTCGAAGTTTGGCCGCAAAAGCCCCAACATTGTCTGTAGCCTTGAAAGCGTTGATAAGCTGATTACCGACGCGGGTATCGACCCGGCGTTCAAGAAAGCGCTGGAAGAGAAAGGAATCGACGTGATCGTAACCGGAGAGAGAGATGAGTGATTTTCTGTTAGAAACGGGCCGCCAGACGCTGATGCTGGAACTGCAGGAAGCCAGCCGCCTGCCGGAACGTCTGGGCGAGAATTTTGTCCGCGCCGCCAACACCATTATTCACTGCGAAGGCAAAGTGATCGTGGCGGGCATCGGTAAATCCGGCCATATCGGCAAAAAGATTGCCGCGACCCTCGCGAGCACCGGCACCCCGGCTTTTTTTGTGCATCCGGCAGAGGCGCTGCACGGCGATCTGGGGATGATAGAAAGCCGCGACGTGATGCTGTTTATCTCATACTCCGGTTCGGCCAAAGAGCTGGACCTGATTATTCCGCGCCTGCAGGAAAAATCGGTCGCCCTGCTGGCGATGACCGGAAAATCCCGCTCGCCGCTGGCGCTGGCCGCCAAGGCGACGCTGGATATTTCCGTTGAGCGTGAAGCCTGTCCGATGCACCTCGCCCCGACCTCCAGCACCGTTAACACCCTGATGATGGGCGACGCGCTGGCAATGGCGGTGATGCAGGCGCGCGGCTTTAACGAAGAAGATTTCGCCCGTTCGCATCCGGCGGGCGCGCTCGGCGCACGCCTGCTCAACAAGGTTCACCACCTGATGCGCACCGACGATGCCATTCCGCAGGTCAAACTCGATACCAGCGTCATGGACGCGATGCTGGAACTCAGCCGCACCGGTCTGGGGCTGGTAGCGGTCTGCGATGACGGCGGGAGCGTTAAGGGCGTGTTCACCGACGGCGACCTGCGCCGCTGGCTGGTGGGCGGCGGCAGGCTGGAAACAAAAGTGTCGGACGCCATGACCAAAGGCGGGCTGACGCTGAACGCCGGGAGCCGCGCCATTGAAGCCAAAGAAGTGCTGATGAAGCGCAAAATCACCGCCGCACCGGTGGTGGATGATTCCGGCAGGCTGTGCGGCGCCATCAACCTGCAGGATTTCTATCAGGCCGGCATTATCTAACCCTTCAGTCCCAGACGCTTCGCCAGCCTGTGCAGGTTGGCGACGTCCATCTCCAGCGCCCGCGCGCACGCCGCCCAGCTGCGGTTATTCTGCTCCAGCGCGCGGGTAATCATCTGACGCTGAAACGCCTCAGTGGCTTCGCGCAGATTTTCATTTACCGTTTCTGGTAGAGCCTGGGCGATTGCCGGTGCGGTTTCATCCTGCAGCGCAAAATGCCGCGCGTGGATCACAACTTCGTCACCCGAACGCGTCGCCCGCGCCAGCACCACCGCGCGGTGAATCGCGTGCTCCAGCTCGCGCACGTTGCCCGGCCAGCCGTAGCTCAGCAGATGCGACCTCGCACCCGGGCTCAGCACCACGCGGGAAAGCCCCATCCTGAGGCGGCACTGCTCGCAGAAAAAGCCCGCCAGCAGCACCACGTCGTCCCCGCGCTCGCGCAGCGGCGGCACGGTAAGCGGGAACACGCTCAGGCGATGGAACAGGTCGGCTCGGAACTGCCCTGCCACCACCGCTTCACGCAGGTCGCGGTTCGTTGCCGCCAGCACGCGAACGTCCACTCTGTGGCTTCGGTCATCCCCCACGCGCTGGATGTCGCCGTACTGCAACACGCGCAGCAGCTTGGCCTGCAGCGACAGGGAGAGCTCGCCGATTTCATCCAGAAACAGCGTGCCGTTATCGGCCATTTCGAACTTGCCGCTGCGGTTGCTGATGGCCCCGGTAAACGCCCCTTTAACGTGACCAAACAGCTCGCTTTCCGCCACGCTTTCCGGCAGCGCGGCGCAGTTGAGGTACACCAGCGGGTTCACCGCGCGCGGCGAGGCTTCGTGAATGGACTTCGCCACCAGCTCCTTGCCGGTGCCGGTTTCCCCGAAGATCAGCACGTTCAAATCTGAGGCGGCGACAATCTCAATCTCTTTTTTGAGCTGCGCCATGCCCGGAGAAAGGCCGATCATCTCCGTTTGGGTCACCTGCTCAAACGCCGCCGGGCTGCCGGGAAGAATGTTCTGGCTCTCCAGCTGTTCAATCAGCAGGGCATTGTTCAGCGCCCCGGCGGCCAGGGCGGCAATCAGGCGCAGCTCTTCGTCGCTAAAGGTGTCGAACTGGTCCGGCGACAGGCCGTCGAGGGTCAGCGCGCCGATCAGGTTTTGCCCGGCAAATAAAGGCAGGCCGATACAGGCGTGAACCTTCAGGCTCTCCTGTCCGGGAATAAGCCCGTCGTACGGGTCGGGCAGATCGCTGTCCGCCGGGAAGCGCACTACGTCACCCGCGCGGGCGATGGTTTCCAGACGCGGATGGCCCTCAAGGGTAAAACGCCGCCCGAGCACGTCCTTCGCCAGCCCGTCGATAGCCAGCGGAATAAACTGCCGCCCCTCGTAGCGCAGCAGCGCCGAGGCGTCGCACGCCAGCACGTGGCGCAGCGTGGAGATCAGCCGCTGAAAGCGGTCCTGATGGCCGATACCGGTCTGCAGCTCAATGGCGATCTTCGCCAGCACGTCTACGGAAAAGCTCATAGAGACCTCGCTGTCATTTTGACAATGCATGTTGTCATATTGACACTACCTTGGATAGTCATAATGACTACCCATTACGGATCATAAAAATATTAATTAAGTAAAATCAATAAATTAAAAACTGGCACGCAACTTGATATAGGCAAATCATCTTATTTGAAAATGCTGTATTACGTAGAGGTTGCTATGTCTATTCTGGTTAAAAATAACATTCATTGGGTCGGTCAACGTGACTGGGAAGTGCGCGATTTCCACGGGACGGAATACAAAACGCTGCGCGGCAGCAGCTACAACAGCTATCTCATCCGCGAAGGAAAAAACGTGCTGATCGATACGGTCGATCACAAGTTCAGCCGCGAGTTCGTGCAGAACCTGCGCAGCGAAATTGACCTGGACGCCATCGACTACATCATCATCAACCACGCGGAAGAGGACCACGCCGGCGCGCTGACCGAGCTGATGTCTTACATCCCGAACACGCCGATCTACTGCACCACCAACGCCATCGACTCGATCAACGGCCACCACCACCATCCGGAGTGGAATTTCCACACCGTTAAAACCGGCGACGCGCTGGATATCGGCAACGGCAAGCAGCTGATCTTTGTGGAAACGCCGATGCTGCACTGGCCGGACAGCATGATGACATACATGACCGACGACGCGGTGCTGTTCAGCAATGACGCCTTCGGCCAGCACTACTGCGACGAGCGCCTGTTCAACGACGAAGTGGACCAGACCGAACTCTTCGAGCAGTGCCAGCGCTACTACGCCAACATTCTGACCCCGTTCAGCCGCCTGGTGACGCCAAAAATCACCGAGATCCTCGGCTTTAACCTGCCGGTGGACATGATTGCCACCTCCCACGGCGTGGTGTGGCGTGAAAATCCCACCCAGATTGTGGAGCTCTACCTGAAATGGGCGGCGGACTATCAGGAAGACCGCATCACTATTTTCTACGACACCATGTCCAACAACACCCGCATGATGGCGGACGCCATTGCCCAGGGCATCAACGAAGTGGACCCCAACGTGGCGGTGAAAATCTTCAACGTGGCGCGCAGCGATAAGAACGAGGTATTGACCAACGTCTTCCGCTCTAAGGGCGTGCTGGTGGGCACCTCCACCATGAACAACGTGATGATGCCGAAAATTGCCGGTCTGGTGGAAGAAATGACCGGTCTGCGTTTTCGCAACAAGCGCGCCAGCGCCTTTGGCTCCCACGGCTGGAGCGGCGGTGCGGTAGACCGTCTGTCTACCCGCCTGCAGGATGCGGGTTTTGAGATGTCCCTCAGCCTGAAGGCGAAATGGCGGCCGGATATCGACGTGCTCGAAATCTGCCGCCAGCACGGCCGTGACATTGCACGTCAGTGGGCGCTCGCTCCGCTGCCGGAAGTAGCGGCAAAACCAACCGCACAGCAGGAAACCTGCGCCGCCGCCGCCGCGGCAACCGCCGATCCCGGACCGCGCATGCAGTGCAGCGTCTGCCAGTGGATTTACGATCCTGAAATGGGCGAACCGCTGCAGGACGTTGCGCCGGGCACGCCGTGGAGTGACGTGCCGGACAATTTCCTCTGCCCGGAGTGTTCACTCGGTAAAGACGTCTTTGACGAACTGGGTACGGAGGCAAAATGAACAACGGTATCGTCATCATCGGCTCGGGCTTTGCCGCCCGCCAGCTGGTGAAAAACATCCGCAAGCAGGACGCCAGCGTGCCGCTGACGGTGATCGCCGCCGACAGCATGGACGAGTACAACAAGCCTGATCTAAGCCACGTGATTAGTCAGCATCAGCGCGCCGAAGACCTCACCCGTCAGACGGCGGGGGAGTTCGCGGAACAGTTTAACCTGCGTCTGTTCCCTTACACCTGGGTCACCGACATCGACGCTGCCGCCCACGAGGTGAAAGCAAAAGAGAAAACCTGGCAGTACGACAAACTGGTGCTGGCCACGGGTGCCTCTGCGTTTGTGCCGCCGGTTGAAGGCCGCGAGCTAACGATCACCCTCAACAGCCAGCAGGAGTATCAGGCCAGCGAAACGGAGCTTCGCGACGCGCAGCGCGTGATGATTGTCGGCGGCGGGCTGATAGGCACCGAGCTGGCGATGGATTTCTGCCGGGCGGGTAAATCCGTGACTCTGGTCGACCACGCGGCAAGCATTCTGTCGTCGCTGATGCCCGTAGAAGTTAGCAGTCGCTTACAGCATCGCCTGACCGACATGGGGGTGCATCTGATGTTGAAATCGCAGCTGCAAAGCCTGAGCAAAACCGAAGGCGGCATTCGTGCCACGCTCGACCGCAGCCGCAGCGTTGAGGTGGATGTGGTAATCGCGGCAACGGGCCTGCGCCCGGAAACCGCGCTGGCGCATCGCGCAGGCGCCGAAATACAGCGTGGCGTGAAGGTAAATAGCTACCTGCAAACCACGCAACCTGATATTTACGCGTTAGGTGACTGCGCTGAAATTAACGGTCAGGTACTGCCCTTTTTACAGCCAATTCAATTAAGCGCGATGTATCTGGCGAAAAACCTGCTCGGCGGCAGCGCGCCGCTGAAATTACCCGCCATGCTGATTAAAGTCAAAACGCCAGAATTACCGCTGCATCTTGCCGGTGAAACGCAGCGTCAGGATCTGAACTGGCAAATTACCCTCGAACCGCAGGGAATGGTCGCGCGCGGCGCGGATAACGAGGGTCAGATTCGCGCTTTTGTGGTTAGTGAAGACCGGATGAAGGAGGCTTTCGCACTGCTGAAACTGTTACCTGCTTAACCCTCTCGTTGCCGGGCGGCGCTTCGTTTACCCGTCCAACAACGAGTCTACGCAGAGTTAACCTTTGAATTTTATTATTCACCGCCCCGATATTCCGGGGCTTTTTCTTACGCATTCTATTCATTAAATAAATGCAAAGTAGATATATCATCGCCATCAATCCCTTATTTATTATTTTCGTAAATGCTTTAATATGAAACAGCTTAAAAACATCATCCAGATTTATTATTGGCAGCTGACTCAGTCTGAAAAGACATCATCAGCAGGAGGCAAATAATGGCGAATTTTTATAAATAACTCAATTATCTTTCTCGTTATTTCACACAAGCGAAGAATGCGGAATATATTTATTCCGCAAAAGTTCTACATTTTCAGCATCTTTTTTATCGGTATGCCGCTATGCGCCAGCCATTGAGGAAGTCGCGGAGGTTGCGCCGTGCAGGAGCCGGTTCAGGAACGTACCACCAGCGCGTCGTAGCCGCGCCAGCGGTAGTTGACCATGGAGATCAGCCAGCAGGCGACAAACAGCCCGACCACCGCAAACCCGGCGTTGCCCAGGTTGTCGTTTACCGCGCCAATCAGATCCCACACGCCGCCGCTGAGGGAAAATTTGTCCATCAGCAGACCCAGCGCTTCCAGCCCGCCGATAAACAGCGCCACCACCACGGAGGTGCCGGTAATGGTCATGTTGTAATAGAGCTTGCGCTGCGGCTTGTTGAACGCCCAGCCGTAGGCACCGACCATCAACAGGTTATCGAGGGTATCCACCAGCGCCATGCCGCTGGCGAAGAGCGCCGGGAAGACCATGATTGACCACACCGACATCCCGCTTGACGCGCTGGCGGCAGAGATCCCCAGCACGCCAATCTCGGTAGCCGTGTCAAAGCCGAGGCCAAACAGGAAACCGACCAGGTACATCTGCCAGCTTTTATTCACCAGGCGGAAGGTTTTACCAAACAGCCAGTTCATGACGCCGCCCTGGGCAGGCAGCGTGATGTCGCCCTGCACCGGCTGGCCTTTTTTCAGCGCCTGAAAACTGCGCCAGACTCCGCGCAGGATCACCATGTTCACCAGCGCCATCGCCAGCAGGAAGGTGGCGGAAACGGCGGTGCCGATCAGGCTGCCGGTTTCGTGGAACCATTCCATGTTTTTCTGAAACGCCGTGGCGGTGGCGGCAATAGCAATGGAGGCCAGCACCACGATGGTGGAGTGTCCCAGCGAGAACCACGCCCCCACGCCGGACGGACGTTTGCCCTGCTGCATCATCTTACGCGTCACGGTATCAATGGCGGCAATGTGGTCGGCGTCCACCGCGTGACGCAGCCCGTAGCACCACGCCAGCAGGCTGGCGGCCATCAGCGCCGTGCTGCCGCTAAAGGTCTGCCATGCCCATCCCCAGGCCAGCAGGTTTGCCATTACCAGAGCCAGCAGCAGAAGCGCGGCGCGAGGTTCATTGCGTAAGAGTCGTAACATTTTAAGTCCTTTGTGAACATGACCGGGCAGCGGCGATCGCCGCCTGCCCGAAGGAGATCGCTCCGTCACCTGCGGGCAGGCGCGAAGGAAAAAGAAGCGTAAAGTCAGAAAGATAATGACGCAGGCGCGCGCGCAGCAGACGGTTGTGCAGCACGCCGCCGCTGAGACAGATTGTCGACAGCGACAGGCGTCGGGCATGGCGCGCGGCGAGTTCCGCCAGCCCTTTTGCCAGCGCGTCGTGAAACGCCCACGCGCGCTCGCAGGGCTCCGCCTGCCAGGCCAGCCACTGCTGCCAGAAAAGCGCAAGGTTGTCGACAGACAACGTCACCGGATGGTCGACGCCCGCGCACTGCGAGGCCAGCGATTCCAGCCGGCAGGCCGCTTCACCTTCCCAGGATTGGGTTTCAATACCCAGCGCGCAGGCGACCGCATCAAACAGGCGACCACAGGACGAAGCCTGCGGCGCGTTGATGCCGCGCCGGATCGCCGTTGCCAGCAGCGGCCAGTTCTGACGCTGAACCGCGCGCGTTTCCGGGTACTGCTGCCAGTCAGGGACAAACGCCAGGCAGTGGGCGAGCAGATTGCGCCACGGCTGCCGCGCCGCCAGATCGCCCCCCGGCAGCGCAACGGCAGGCAGCCCGCCCAGACGCTCGCACGCGAGATAGTTCACCCGCAGGCACTCCCCACCCCACAGCGCGCCGTTCTCGCCCATGCCGATCCCGTCCAGCGTCAGGGCAATCGCGTCTCCGCCGTCGAGCGGCCAGCCGTTCTCCGCCAGGCACGCCGCCGCATGGGCGTGATGATGGAGCACGGTTTCAACGGGCAGCCCCTGCGCCTGTGCCCATCGTTGCGTGTGATAGCCCGGATGGGCGTCGCACACCACGCGCTTCGGCTGAAAGGCGTAAATTTTCTGCATCAGCGATAGCGCGCCGCGCCACTGCGCTTCGACGCCCTCGTCACCGAGATCGCCAAAATGCTGGCTCAGCACCGCCTGGTTCCCACGCGCCAGGCAGAAGGTATTTTTCATCTCCGCGCCGGTGCATAGCATAGCGGGAATATTCTCGAAACCCGCAGGCAGCGTGATGGCATCGGGCACAAAACCGCGCGCGCGGCGCAGC
Organism: Enterobacter sp. QK-SA4; assembly: GCF_056856775.1. Taxonomy (NCBI): domain Bacteria; kingdom Pseudomonadati; phylum Pseudomonadota; class Gammaproteobacteria; order Enterobacterales; family Enterobacteriaceae; genus Enterobacter; species Enterobacter sp. QK-SA4. The sequence continues at coordinate 1,050,824 of NZ_JBXFXH010000007.1, read as the reverse complement.
ATCGCCCCGTCCCGATCCATCACCGAGTCGTCCATTCGTTGCAGGATATCGCGGTTGTGCAGCAGGAAGCCGTCCGCGATGTCGCCGAGTTCATCCAGCGCCTGCTGGTTGGTCATGGCAGGCGGTCTGCCGCTGAGGTTGCCGGAAGTCATCACCAGCGGGCGCCGGCAGTCCATCATCAGAAGGTGTTGCAGCGGGTTAGCGGGAAGCATGATGCCAATACAATCGAGCCCGGGTGCAATCCCTTCGGGAAACCCGGGAAGCGAGGCTTTTGGGGTCAGCACAATCGGCGCTGCGGATGAGCGTAACAACGTCTGGATCGCCTTCGGCACGCCGTCCGCGTTTGGGATCATCACCGCCAGCGGCTTCGCGGGACGCTGCTTGCGTACCCGAAGCGCCGCGACCGCCTGCGGATTACGCGCGTCGCAGACGAGATGAAAACCGCCCAGCCCTTTGACCGCGACTATGCCGCCGCTTTTCAGCATCGCCACCGCCGCGCTCAGCGCAGCCTCACGGGAAGCGGTGAGGTCGCCCGCACGCCATTCCAGCGCTGGCCCGCAGTCCGGGCAGGCTACCGGCTGGGCGTGAAAACGTCGATCGGCGGGATTGCGGTATTCTGCTTCGCACGGCACGCAGAGGGAAAATGCGGCCATTGACGTGGCCGGACGGTCATAGGGCATCGCGCGGATAATGGTAAACCGCGGCCCGCAGTGCGTGCAGTTGATGAACGGATAGCGATAGCGACGCTCGCCGGGGTCGCGCATTTCAGCCAGACACGCCGGACAGGTCGCGGCGTCGGGAACAATCTGGGTGTCCATCGCCCCGCCCGCGCTGTGGCGGATGGTAAAGTCCTCCGGCACCTGCGCCCACGTAAACGGCTGCGTTTCAACATGGTCAATGCGTGCCAGCGGCGGGCAGTCCTGATGCAGCCTCGCGGTAAAGGCCCCCCCATTACCCGCGAGGCGCACCAGCACGCCCTCTCCATCATTGCAGACGTCACCGGTCAACTGAAGCGCCTGCGCCAGCTGCCAGACGAAGGGACGAAACCCCACGCCCTGCACCTTGCCGCGCACGCGCAGCTGTACGCCGTTACTGCACATACGGTTCAGAACAGCAGCGATGACGACGTGTCGAATGCCGCGCGACGGCGCTTTTCGGCGCTCATCTGCTCAAGCTTGTCGCGATCCACGCAGACCAGCGCATGCGTCGGGCAGGCTTCCATGCAGGCCGGACCGGCGTCGCGGTGATAGCAAAGATCGCATTTGTTGGCTTCGGCTTTCTCCGCACGTACGCTCAGCCCCATGCCGCTGTTGCGTACCACCGGACGGACAACCACCTCCATCGCACCGTACGGGCAGGCGACCACGCAGGTTTTGCAGCCAATGCAGCGCTCCTGCATGACGTGCACAAAGCCTTTCTCGCGTTTAATCGCCCCGTTCGGGCAGACGTTCGCGCACGGTGCGTCTTCGCACTGGCGACAGATGGCGGCGGTGGAAATATTCACGCCTTTGATGACGTGGATGCGCGGCAGGAAGGTGTCAGGGGTGAGCGAGGCGCAGTCCTGCTCCGCCTGATGGGAAACCACGCACGCTACTTCACAGGTACGGCAGCCAATACACTTACTGGCATCGGCCATAATAAAACGGTTCATCTGCTTCTCCAGCATTACAGTTATGCGCGGAGATATTCATAAACCGTGCCAATAATTAACCTATTGATTTTATATGAATTTAAAAATTACGGCGGCGCTGTCATCGTCATAAATGACGATGACAGCTGTCGACATCAGCGGTACGGGCCATCAATAACCGAGTCGCGCAGGACCAGCTCGCCGGAGAAGGTTTGCTGATACTTAAACTCACCGCCGTCGAGCATGAAGATCAGGCGGCTGATGGTCTCTTTGATCATCTCCGTCACCGGAATACGCACGCTGGAAAGCGACGGCACGATGTAAGGCGCGATGGCCACATCGTCGAAACCGATCACCGACACCGCGTCCGGGGCGGCCACGCCGCTGTCGTGCAGCTGCTTCATGGCACCGATCGCCATATCGTCATTGCTTGCCACCAGCGCCGTAAAGCGCTCACCGCGAGCAAGCAGTTCCGATACCGCCGCCGCGCCGCTGGCGGGGTTCCACTTCCCCTGCGCAATCAGCCCTTCGCGCAGCGGAATACCGTGCTGCGCCAGCGCGTCCCGGTAGCCGGAGAGACGCTCAACCCCGGTGGGAGAATCCAGCGAGCCGGTGATAAACGCGATCTCCCGGTGCCCTTTCGCAATCAGCTGCGACACCGCCTCCTGGCTGGAGGCTTTATGATCTGACCAGACGCAGTGGCTGCTGTTTTTCCGCAGGCGGCGGTTGAGCACCATTATGGGCTGCTCGCACTTCTCGACGATCTCATCCATCTCTTCCACGCTCAGGAAACGCGGATAGATGATCACCGCGTCGCAGCGCATATCGAGCAGGTACTGGATCGCCTCGCGCTCTTCATCCGCGCTGTGCTTGCCGTCCGCGAGGATCAGCTGCCGCCCCTTTTCTTCCGTCATGCGCGCGGCGTGAAACAGGAGTTCGCTAAAGTAGACGCCGTGATAGAGGGTGTTAGTCACCACCAGCCCCAGCGTCTGGGTACGTTTGGTCGCCAGGTTGCGCGCCAGTAAATTCGGGCGATAGCCGCTCTCTTCAATGGCCTGAAACACCCGATCTTTGGTCTCCTGGCTGACGTAGCCATTTCCCGATAGCACCCGGGACACCGTGGCTTTCGAAACGCCTGCCCGCTTCGCCACTTCAAGCATCGTGGTCATGTTGTTATTCCGTCTGAATCTGATGGAGCGCAGTGTACTGCACTGCAGAAAAATTGTCGCAGCGGCGAAATCACGCTTTTGCTACACCATTGCGATCTACATCACGAAACGAAAAAATGGTCAAAAATCGATCTTGTTTCATTCATAGAAACTCATGATGATTATGTGGAACCGGTTTCCTACATGTCTCACAACAATAACAGGATCACATCCGATGGCCAAAAATTACGCTGCGCTGGCGAACGACGTTATCAGCGCGCTGGGCGGCAAAGAGAACATCGTCGCCGTCACCCACTGCATGACGCGTCTGCGTTTCGTACTGAAAGACGAAAGCCTGACCGACGCAGCGCGCCTGAAAAGCATCAGCGGCGTGCTCGGCGTGGTACGCAACGACAACCAGTGCCAGGTCATTATTGGCAACACGGTTTCACAGGCGTACCGCGAAGTGGTAAGCCTGCTGCCCGCTGACCTGCAGCCCGCGGTGCCGGAAGGTCCGCAGAAGTTGACCTTACGCCGCGTTGGCGCCGGGATCCTCGACGCGCTGATCGGCACCATGTCTCCGCTGATCCCGGCGATCATCGGCGGCTCGATGGTCAAGCTGCTGGCGATGATCCTCGAGATGACCGGCGTGCTGCCAAAAGGCGCGCCGACGCTCACTATTCTGACCGTCATCGGCGACGGCGCCTTCTTCTTCCTGCCGCTGATGGTGGCGGCCTCGGCGGCGGTGAAATTCAAAACCAACATGTCGCTGGCCATCGCCATCGCGGGCGTGCTGGTGCACCCGAGCTTTATCGAGCTGATGGCGAAAGCCGCGCAGGGCGAGCACGTTGAGTTCGCCTTTATTCCGGTGACGGCGGTGAAATACACCTACACGGTGATCCCGGCGCTGGTGATGACCTGGTGCCTGTCATACATCGAACGCTGGGTGGATCGCATTACCCCGGCGGTGACGAAAAACTTCCTCAAGCCGATGCTGATCGTGCTGATTGCCGCCCCGCTCGCCATCGTGCTGATTGGCCCGCTGGGGATCTGGATCGGTAGCGCCATCTCCGCGCTGGTCTACACCATTCACGGCTACCTGGGATGGCTCTCCGTCGCCATCATGGGCGCGCTCTGGCCGCTGCTGGTGATGACCGGGATGCATCGCGTGTTTACGCCGACCATCATTCAGACCATTGCCGAAACGGGCAAGGAAGGGATGGTGATGCCGTCGGAAATCGGCGCCAACCTGTCGCTCGGCGGCTCGTCGCTGGCGGTGGCGTGGAAAACCAAAAACCCGGAGCTGCGCCAGACGGCGCTGGCGGCGGCAGCCTCCGCCATTATGGCGGGGATCTCTGAACCGGCCCTGTACGGCGTGGCGGTGCGTCTGAAACGTCCGCTGATTGCGAGCCTGATCAGCGGCTTTATCTGCGGGGCGGTCGCCGGCATGGCCGGTCTTGCCAGCCACTCAATGGCGGCACCGGGGCTGTTCACCAGCGTGCAGTTCTTCGACCCGGCCAACCCGATGACCATCGTCTGGGTGTTCGGCGTGATGGGGCTGGCAGTGGTGCTGTCGTTTGTTCTGACCCTGCTTTTAGGGTTTGAGGATATCCCGGTCGAAGACGAGGCTGAAAAAGCGCGCGCCCTGCAGACCGCACCGGTACAGAACAACGCAGCAAAAGCATAAAATTGAAAGCGAGGTAAGAATGTCTGTTTTTCCACAAGGATTTTTATGGGGCGGCGCGCTTGCCGCCAACCAGAGTGAAGGTGCTTACCGTGAAGGCGGCAAAGGACTAACGACCGTCGATATGATCCCCCACGGCGCGAATCGCCTGGCGGTGAAGATCGGTAAGGAAAAGCGTTTTTCGCTGCGTGACGACGAGTTCTACCCGAGCCACGAAGCGATTGATTTTTACCATCGCTATAAAGAGGACATCGCCCTGATGGCGGAGATGGGCTTTACGGTGTTCCGCACCTCCATTGCCTGGAGCCGCCTCTACCCGAACGGCGACGAGCCGCTGCCGAACAAAGAGGGCATTGCCTTCTATCGCGCGGTGTTCGAGGAGTGCAAAAAGTACAACATCGAGCCGCTGGTTACGCTCTGCCACTTCGACGTGCCGATGCACCTGGTGACGGAATACGGCTCCTGGCGCAACCGCAGGATGGTCGATTTCTTCGCCCGCTACGCCCGCACCTGCTTTGAAGAATTTAACGGGCTGGTGAAATACTGGCTGACCTTCAACGAAATCAACATCATGCTGCACAGCCCGTTCTCCGGCGCGGGGCTGGTGTTTGAGGAAGGCGAAAACGAAGACCAGGTGAAATACCAGGCCGCGCACCACGAGCTGGTGGCGAGCGCGCTGGCGACCAAAATCGCCCACGAGGTGAACCCGGAAAACCAGGTCGGCTGCATGCTGGCGGGCGGAAATTTCTACCCCTACTCCTGCAAGCCGGAAGACGTGTGGATGGCGCTGGAGAAAGACCGCGAGAACCTGTTCTTTATCGACGTGCAGGCGCGCGGCAGCTACCCGGCCTACTCAGCCCGCGTGTTCCGCGAGAAAGGCGTGGTGATTGTGAAAGATCCCGGCGACGACGAGCTGTTAAAAAACACCGTCGACTTTGTCTCGTTCAGCTATTACGCCTCGCGCTGCGCGTCGGCGGACATGAACGCGGGCAACACCAGCGCGGCGAACATCGTGAAGTCCCTACGTAACCCGCACATTCAGGTGAGCGAATGGGGCTGGGGCATCGACCCGCTCGGCCTGCGCATCACCATGAACATGATGTACGACCGCTACCAGAAGCCGCTGTTCCTGGTGGAAAACGGCCTGGGGGCGAAAGATGTCGTTGATGAAAACGGCGAGATTAACGACGACTACCGCATCAGCTATCTGCGCGAGCATATCCGCGCGATGGGCGACGCGATTGAGGACGGCGTGCCGCTGATGGGTTACACCACCTGGGGCTGTATCGACCTGGTGGCCGCCTCAACGGGCGAGATGAGCAAGCGCTACGGGTTTGTGTACGTCGACCGGGACGACGCAGGAAACGGCACGCTGGACCGCAAGCGCAAGAAATCGTTCTGGTGGTATAAGAAGGTGATTGCGAGTAACGGGGCGGATCTCGAGTAGCCTGTTGCCCTCACCCCGGCCCTCTCCCACAGGGAGAGGGAGAGGGGTTTGGCACTGCTCAGAGCTGAGAAAAACCTCCATCCCCAACCCACCCCGCAAGCCGTGAATAGACCCGTTCCACCGCCTCCTTCACCGGCGGCGTCATCGGGTAATAAAACCCAACGATATCCGGCTGAATTCCCAAAAAGAGCACCTCGCCCACGTCGTCCCTGATCTGATCGACAAGGTAGTTCAGCGGCATATTGTGGGTGGTCATCATAAACATCTCGGCGATGTCGTTCGGGTCAATCAGGCGGATTTCGCCCGGGTTCAGCCCCATATCGGTGGCATCCACAATCAACAGCCTGTCCGGATGGAGCTCGCGAATGGCGACCACGTCGTTTTCCGGCGCGCTGCCGCCGTCAATCACCACCCAACTGCCCTGCGGATTCGCGGTGCACATCTCCGCCAGCAGCGGGCCCGCGCCGTCGTCGCCCATCATGCTGTTGCCGACACACAGTAAAACGTCAGTCACGTAATCTCCTCACCATCAGGTAGATGGCGCTCTCCTGATGAATATAGTGCAGCATGCCGAGCAGCGTTTTGCTCCACGACTGCTGCTCGGGGGTTTGCCTGCCGAGCGCAGCGTCAAAGGCGTTGGCGAGCATCGCAATGTGGTTGGCGTCGATGACGATCTCGCCGTACTTCGGCACGCCCTCCATCTTGCGCCGCGCCGTACTGCCCTCCTCCAGCGTGGCGATCCATGCCAGGTACTCGGGCCACGGGCAGCTCAGCGCCGCCTCCAGGCAGTCAATCACCCCGAGGTGATGCCCAATCGCCAGGCTGTAATAGACCACCTGCTGCGCCGCGTCCGGCGTGGCATCGTTCTCATCAATAAACTTACGGCTCAGCTGGCTGAACACCACCGTTTCACTCATCGGATACGCGCCTCATCCACGATGCTGTTCAGGTTCGCCACGATCTCATTGAGACGCGGATCGTTTTCCGCCTCCAGCCAGCGCGCCACCTGATGGTCGCCCTGGCTCAGCAGGCGCAGATAATCATCGGCAATCTGACGCCCGTAGCGATAGCCCGCCAGCCTGCGCGCCGTGCGGTCAATCTTCACCCGCAGCGGCTGGACCATGTCCGGGTGCAGGATGGCCGCAGGCCGGTTGTCCAGCTCGCCCGGCTCGCGGGCGTGGATTTTCTGCTCCAGCAGGCCCAGCGCCATCGCGAAGCCGTACAGCGTCGCGGCAGGCGTTGGCGGGCAGCCCGGAATGTAGACGTCCACCGGCACGATTTTGTCGGTGCCGCCCCAGACGCAGTAAAGGTCGTGGAAGATACCGCCGCTGTTGCCGCAGGCCCCGTAGGAGATGCAGATTTTAGGGTCCGGCGCGGACTGCCAGGCGCGCAGCGCGGGCGAGCGCATGGCGCGGGTGACGGCCCCGGTAAACAGCAGAATGTCCGCATGACGCGGGGACGGCACCACCTTGATGCCGAAGCGCTCGGCGTCAAACAGCGGCGACAGCGTAGCGAAGATCTCAATCTCGCAGCCGTTGCAACCGCCGCAGTCCACGCGGTAGACGTAGGCCGAGCGTTTGATTTTTTTCAGCAGCGACGCCTTCATGCTGGCGATGGACTCCTCCACCGTCATCGGCACCGGAATGCCGTTAGCGTCTCGCGGGCCCAGTAGGTTTTCCATCAGCTGGCCTCTCTCATATGGCGGGTGATATCAATACGGTCGGACGGCAGCAGGCACTTCTGACGCTTGCACTCCGGGCAGGTTTCAAAGCTTTCGCGGTGGTGCTCCGCGCGGGCGTCACCGTTGTGCTGCAGCAGCGCGATGGCATAGTCGATCTCTTTTTGCACGGCGAACGGGCGCCTGCACACGCGGCAGCTGCACAGGTCAAAGCGCGACTGCTGGAGGAAGTCCTCCTTCTTCCACACCGCCAGCTCGTACTCCTGCGACAGGCGAATGGCGACCGTCGGGCAGACCTCCTCGCAGCGGCCGCAGAAGATGCAGCGCCCGAGGTTAAACTGCCAGGCCAGCTCGCCGGTTTTGAGATCCGTTTCGACCGTTAAGGCGTTCGACGGGCAGGCGTTGACGCAGGCCGCGCAGCCGATGCATTGCTGCGGGTTGTGCTCCGGCTTGCCGCGAAAGTTTTTATCCACCGGCATCGGCTCCAGCGGATAGCTGCTGGTCTGCGTGCCCGTTTTGATTACTTTTTTGATAAAGGTAAACATGGCGAGTCCTTATTTCAGCGGCGAGTTTTTACGCTCGATGCTGTAGCGCTCAAGCTCTTTGTACGGCACCACCTGGCTTTTCTTCTTGCGCACGTCGACCACGGTCATGCGGTCAGTGCAGGAGTAGCACGGGTCGAGGCTGCCGATGATCAGCGGCGCATCGGAAACCGTGTTGCCGCGCAGCATATAGCGCAGGGTTGGCCAATTGGCGTAGGTGGCCGCGCGGCAGCGCCAGCGGTAGAGCTTCTGGTTGTCGCCGGTCATGCTCCAGTGGATATCGTCCCCGCGCGGCGCTTCGGCAAAGCCGAGGGCAAAGCGGTTCGGAATGTAGGTAAAGCCCTCCACCATCAGCGGGCCGCCGGGAAGGTTATCGAGACCGAAGTCGATCATGTTCAGGGCGGTGAACACCTCGTTGATACGCACCTTGAGGCGCGAGATGACGTCGCAGCCCTGCTCGCTGTGCACGGTCATCGGCAGCAGGCCGTAGCCGACGAACGGGTGATCGGCGCGCGTGTCGCGGGCGTGGCCGCTGGCGCGCACCATCGGGCCGACGTTGCTGAAGTCGCGGGCAATTTCCGGGTCAAGGCGGCCGATGCCGACGGTGCGCTGCTCGATGTTTGGCGTGCTGAGCAGCATGTCCACCAGCTCCTGCACGTCGCGGCGCATCTGCTGCGCCAGCTGACGGGTCTGGATCATGTCGTCCTTCAGCAGGTCGCGGCGGATCCCGCCGATCAGGTTCAGGCCGTAGGTTTTACGCGCCCCGGTGAGGATCTCCGCCATCTTCATTGACGCCTCGCGCACGCGGAAGAACTGCATAAACCCGGAGTCAAAGCCGACGAAGTGGCAGGCCAGGCCGAGGTTCAGCAGGTGCGAGTGCAGGCGCTCCACCTCCAGCAGAATGGCGCGGATCATCTGCGCGCGCTCCGGTACCACGATCCCCATGCCGTTCTCCACCGAGGTGGTGTAGGCGGTGCTGTGGGCGAAGCCGCAGATGCCGCACACGCGGTCAGAGAGGAACGTCACCTCGTTGTAGCCCATGCGGGTTTCCGCCAGCTTTTCCATGCCGCGGTGGACGTAGAACAGGCGGTAGTCGGCGTCGATGATGTTCTCGCCGTCGACGAACAGGCGGAAGTGGCCCGGTTCGTCAGAGGTGACGTGCAGCGGGCCGATCGGCACCACGTTGTTCTTCTTGCTGCCCAGCTCGTTGATGAATTCGTAGGTTTCGCTGTCAGTGGTCGGCGCCGGGCGCTGGCGGTAGTCCATGCTGTCTTTGCGCAGCGGATAGAGTTCGTCCGGCCAGTCGTCCGGCAGCACCAGGCGGCGCTCGTCCGGCAGGCCGACCGGCACCAGGCCGTACATGTCGCGCACCTCGCGCTCGCCCCAGACGGCAGCGGGCACGCGCGGCGTGACGGACGGGTATTCCGGCTTAGCCGGGTCGACTTCGACGCGCACGGTGAGCCAGCACTTTTCGCCCTGCTCCATCGACATCACGTAGTACACCGCATAGTTGCCGCACAGCTGGCGCTCGTCGTTGCCGAACAGCACCGACAGCCAGCCGCCCTGCTGGTAGTACAGAAACTCGACCACTTCCGGCAGATAGTTCACCTTAATGGTGACGGTTACCTGGTCTTTAGTTTGCCAGGACTCCTCCAGCACCACGCCGGGGAAAGTCTGATGCAACGCGGCGAGATACTGCTGACCTTTCTTTTCTTCAGACATAAATACTCTCTTTAATCACGCCACCAGCAAGGAGACGAACGCTAAAAATGCAAAACCAAAACCGGCCCAGGTGATGCGCGACGTTTCCACAAAACGCAGGCGCGCCATGCTGTTTTCGAACAGGGCAATCACCAGCACGCCGACCAGCAGCTTGAAGGCGGCAACCACGACGGCCAGCATCAGACCGCCCGCGGAGAAGTGCGTCATCTGCCCCCACGGGAAGAAGACGCCGACAAACATCTGCAGCACCACCAGCTGTTTGAGGCTGATGCCCCACTTCAGCACCGCGAAGCCGTAGCCGCTGTACTCGGTAAGCGGCCCTTCCTGCAGCTCCTGCTCGGCTTCCGCCAGATCGAACGGCAGTTTGCCCATCTCAATAAACGTGGCGAACGCGCAGGCGCACAGCGCCAGCACCAGCGGGATCGAGCGGGACACCGGCCAGTGGTAAACGGTGTGGGTGATAAAGCTGATGTGGGTGGAACCCGCGACCTGCGCGGCAACCCACAGCCCCAGCAGCAGAATCGGCTCGACCAGCACGCCGAGCATCGCCTCGCGGCTGGCACCGATGCCGGTAAACGGGCTCCCGGTGTCCAGGCCCGCAATCGCAAAGAAGAAGCGGGCGATGGCGAAGAGGTAAATCAGCGTGATCAGATCGCCAAGCACGGGCAGCGGCGACGCCACCGTCACCACCGGCAGCGCGGTGGCGATGGTCAGCATCACGCCCACCATCACAAACGGCGTCAGGCGGAAGACCCAGCCTGCGGCGTCCGGGGCCACACTCTGACGGGAGAGCAGTTTAAAGAGATCGCGGTACTCCTGGAGCACCCCGGGCCCGCGACGGTTGTGCATCCGGGCGCGCGCCACGCGCGTGATGCCCGAAAGCAGCGGCGCAGCGGCGAACAGCACCAGCGCCTGAAGAATTGCCAGTAACAGACTCATGTCAGGCTCCTCGTGAAATCACAATGACCACCAGCACCGCCAGCTCGATGACCGCCAGACGGCGGAACAGCGCGGGCGCGGCGGCGCTCTGCCAGCCGGGTACCCAGCCCACCGGGTTCAGCCAGTGGCGCAGCTTCAGCACGCCGGCGAAGTTCTCCTTCACCGGCATGGCAAAACCGTGGGCGGTGATGACCATCGACTGTTCGTGTTCGTAGCCGCAGGCCCACGCCGCTCCGCGCGAGCGGGAGGCGAGCCGGTCGCGCTTGAAGAACAGCATCAGGACGAGCGGCAGCAGCGGTGCGCCAATCAGCAGCAGCGCTATCATGGGCTGAGAGACGGTGGTATTCGCCACGGTCAGCGGCAGCGGAATGGCGTTGCCCAGCAGCGGCAGCAGCCACGGCGCGGCGACGCCGCCCGCGATGCAGCACAGCGCCAGCGCGACCACGCTCACGCCCATCAACAACGGTGCGCAGCAGGCGTTTTCCGCTTCGCGGGTGCGCGGCGCGCCGAGGAAGGTCACGCCGTAGACTTTCGCCATACACATCACCGCCAGCGCCCCGGTTATCGCCAGACCGACCGCCAGCAGCGGGCCGAGCAGGCGTGCAATAAATGCGTCGCTCTGGCCGAGCGCGAAGAAGGACTGGTAGATCACCCACTCCCCGGCAAAGCCGTTCAGCGGCGGCAGCGCGGCCATTGCCATCAGACCCACCAGCATGGCGAGCGAAATGACGGGCATCTTTTTGCCAATCCCGCCCAGCTTTTCGATATCCCGATGGCCGGTGCGGAAACAGATGCTTCCCGCGCCGAGGAACAGCGTGCTTTTAAACAGGCTGTGGTTGACGAGGTGATAAAGACCGCCGATAAACCCGGCGGCAATCAGCGCCGGCTGGTTGAGCGCCAGCCCGGTCACCCCCGCGCCAATGCCGAGCAGGATGATGCCGATATTTTCAAGCGTGTGGTACGCCAGAAGACGCTGGATGTTGTGCTCCATCAGCGCGTAAAGGCCGCCGACGAACGCGGTGACCATTCCCGCAATCAGCAGCACGACGCCCCACCACAGCGGCGGTTGTCCGCCGGTCAGCGTAATCACCAGAATCCCGAACAGACCCACTTTCATCACCACCACAGAAAACAGCGCGGCGGCGGGCGCGGAGGCATTCGCATGCGCCTGCGGCACCCAGCCGTGCAGCGGGATGATGCCAGCGAGCAGGCCAAAGCCGAGCGTGCCCAGCAGCCAGACGTCGTTCCCCAGCGGATGCCCGTTGAGCGCAGCGAAGTCCAGCGTGCCAAAGCGTTGCCACACCAGCCAGCAGGCCAGCGCCAGCAGCAGCGTTCCGAGGCGTCCCAGCGCAAACCACAGCTTGCCGGAGGCGCTGCAGCCCGTCAGGAACACGCCGCACAGCGCCATGATTTCCGCCATCACCACCAGCGCGCCGAGATTGCTGGCGATAACGGTGCAGACCGCAGTCGCCATCAGCAGGTTAACCAGCAGGCCGTTAGCCCTGGCGTGCGGATGGCGGTGCCAGTCGATATTGAACAGGCTGATAAACAGTCCGCACAGGCCAAACGTCACCAGCCAGATGGCGTTCAGGGGCGCGATCTCCACGTTGTGGCGAATCAGCGGCATCACGGTCTCAGCGGACTGGCCGCCGAGCAGGACAACGCCGCCTGCTGCCAGCGTCATCAGGCTAGCCACCGCCCCGCCGAGCCCGGCGATCGCGCCGCTCAGGGTTTTATGGAATGAGAAGATCAGCGCCAGAACAGCGGCGCCAGCAAAACAGGCTACCGCGCTGGTAATCATCATCGCCGCGTTCATTTCGCCCCCTCGTTAAGCGCCTGTAGCAGAGAAAGGTCGCCAAAATCACTGTTGATGGTCAGCTCGCGTTTACGCTTGCTGGTACGGGCGATGTCGCGAATGTTAACCAGAATCAACGCCTTAGTCGGGCAGGTGCGCACGCAGGCCGGACCCTGCTCATCGAAGCTGCACAGGTCGCATTTCACCGCAACGGCACGAATGCCGGGCACCCAGTCCAGCAGCGTGCTTACGCGTGCCGGAGCCGGTGGCGCGGGCGGGGCTTTTGGCGAGTTGGCGTTCGCCGGAATATGCAGCGGACGGCTGCCGGAAAATTCAATCGCGCCGAACGGGCAGGCAATGCCGCACAGCTTGCAGCTTACGCACAGGCTTTCGTTCAGCTGGACAGCGCCATCAACGCGGGTGATGGCATTCACAGGGCAGACGCCCGCGCAGGGGGCGTCTTCACAGTGATGGCAGAGCTGCGGGGCAGACTCTTTTTCATTACGCATGACGTGCAGGCGCGGCATGGACTGCAGCCCATGCAGGCGATGCGTTTCCGAGCACGCCGCCTCACAGGTTCGACAGCCAATACAGACCGTCGAGTCAGCAATTACAAAACGGTTCACCGGGTTATCCTCTGGTGATAGTCATTTTTGACGAAAAACTGTCTTGTCGACACTTCTCGACACGCAGGAGTCAGGCCACGTTCGCTGAGGTATTTCCATCCATCAGCTGCTTCAGGTTGACCGGGAGATCGTGTTCAACGGCGGCGTACAGGCCGTTATAGACCGGCGCGATTTTTTCCAGATAGTGCTCCAGCACCTGCTGGCGATCGCGGTTGCTGACGTGGCCGTCCACCATGCCGTCGGCCATCAGCTGCGCCTTCGCAATACACTGTTTTTCGCCGTCTTTTGTCTCGAGGTGGTACTCAATGGTGTGGCTGTTGAAGTTATCCGCCAGGGTAACGTTGATGATGAAATGGCCGAACAGGACGAAGCGCATGTCGCCCTGCGCCGCGCAGCTCATCGCGTGGTGAAGACGCGCTTTCGAGAGGGTTATGCCCTGAACCAGAGAGTTGCAGTAGAGGTGCCACTGGTCCTGCAGCTGCTGATGACGCTGCGCGATGTAATCCGCTTTTTCGCTGATTTCCCAAATAGTCATAGAAGGTATCCGTTTAATGGAGATAGCGGCTGTTAAGCAGATTCCATGCCAGTTTTTATCTTACTGATTTTAAATAGATTTAATTACAAAACTGCTGTCAACGCCGCGGTGTCGACGTGTCATTTCGACAGCGTTGACATCGTCACGCCTTAACAAAAATCAAGCTGGCACCGTTATTGCATTCAATGGCGCAATTCATTGAGGAGGCGTCATGCACGAAATCACCCTCTGCCAGCGGGCTCTGGAACTTATCGAACAGCAGGCAGTGCAAAACCACGCGAAGCGCGTCACCGGCGTCTGGCTGAAAGTCGGGGCGTTTTCCTGCGTTGAGCCCAGCGCCCTGAATTTCTGTTTTGAGCTGGTGTGTCGCGGCACGCTGGCGGAAGGCTGCGAGCTCCATATCGAAGAGCAGCAGGCTGAGTGCTGGTGCGAGCAGTGCCAGCAGTACGTCACCCTGCTGTCATCAAAGGTTCAGCGCTGTCCGCAGTGTCAGAGCACCGGTCTTCGCATCGTGGCGGACGACGGCATGCAGATCCAACGCCTCGAAATCGAGAAGGAGTAAAGTATGTGTAGCACCTGCGGTTGCGCCGAAGGCAACCTGTATATAGAAGGGGATGAACACCGTCCCCATTCCGCGTTTCGCTCCGCGCCCTTTTCGCCTGCCCCGCGGCCTGCTGCGGCGCTGACCGGTATCACCTTCGCCCCGCAACGCTCCGCTGCGGGCGATCTACACTACGGCCACGGCGAAGCGGGTACCCACGCGCCGGGCATCAGCCAGCGCCAGATGCTGGAGGTGGAAATCAACGTGCTGGACAAAAATAACCAGATCGCCGCCCGCAACCGCGCGCGCTTTGCCGCCCGCAAACAGCTGGTGCTGAACCTGGTCTCCAGCCCCGGCTCCGGCAAAACCACGCTGTTAACGGAAACGCTCAAACGCCTGAACGGGCGCGTCTCCTGCGCGGTGATTGAAGGCGACCAGCAAACCGTTAACGACGCGGCGCGCATTCGCGAAACCGGCACCCCGGCGATTCAGGTCAATACTGGCAAAGGCTGCCACCTGGATGCGCAGATGATTGCCGACGCCGCCCCACGTCTTCCGCTGGCGGATAACGGCATTCTGTTTATTGAAAACGTCGGCAACCTGGTCTGCCCGGCGAGCTTCGATCTGGGCGAACGCCACAAGGTGGCGGTGCTTTCGGTGACCGAAGGCGAAGACAAACCGCTGAAGTACCCGCATATGTTTGCCGCCGCGTCTATCATGCTGCTGAACAAAGTTGACCTGCTTCCGTACCTGAACTTCGACGTGGATAAGTGCCTGTCCTGCGCCCGGGAAGTGAACCCGGAGATTGAGATCCTGCTGGTCTCCGCCACGCGCGGCGACGGCATGGAAGCCTGGCTGAACTGGCTGGAGAGTGAACGATGTGCATAGGTGTACCGGGACAAATCCATTCCATTGACGGGAACCAGGCCAAAGTGGAGGTCTGCGGCATCCTGCGCGACGTGGACCTGACGCTGGTGGGCAGCAGCGATGAAACGGGCGCATCGCGTCTCGGCCAGTGGGTGCTCGTCCACGTAGGGTTTGCCATGAGCGTGATTAACGAAGCGGAAGCCCGCGACACGCTGGATGCATTGCAAAACATGTTCGACGTGGAGCCTGACGTGGGCGCGCTGCTGTACGGCGAGGAGCGTTAGCCATGCGTTACGTTGATGAATACCGCGCGCCGGAGCAGGTGCTGCAGCTTATCGGGCACCTGAAAACGCGCGCGGCGCTGCTGGAATACACGGCGGAAAACCCGTTGCGGATCATGGAGGTGTGCGGCGGACATACGCACGCCATCTTCAAATTTGGCCTCGACCAGCTGCTGCCGGAGAACATCGAGTTTATCCACGGCCCCGGCTGCCCGGTGTGCGTGCTGCCGATGGGGCGCATCGACAGCTGCATCGAAATTGCCAGCCAGCCCGACGTCATTTTCTGCACCTTTGGCGACGCGATGCGCGTGCCGGGGAAAAACGGCTCGCTGCTGCAGGCGAAAGCGCGCGGGGCCGACATCCGGATCGTCTATTCGCCGATGGATGCCCTGACGCTGGCGGAGGACAACCCCGCGCGCAGGGTGGTGTTTTTTGGCCTGGGATTTGAAACCACCATGCCCGCCACCGCCATCACGCTGCAGCAGGCGAAAGCGCGCGGCGTCGGGAATTTTTTCTTCTTCTGCCAGCACATTACGCTCATCCCCACCCTGCGCAGCCTGCTGGAAGAGCCGGGAAACGGCATTGATGCCTTTCTGGCACCGGGGCATGTCAGCATGGTGATTGGCACAGACGCCTACGGTTTTATCGCTGAACAGTACAATCGTCCGTTAGTGGTCGCTGGTTTCGAACCACTTGATCTACTGCAAGGTGTGACCATGCTGGTTGAGCAGAAAATAGCGGCCCTGAGCGCGGTGGAAAACCAGTACCGCCGCGTGGTGCCGGATGCGGGAAATGAACGGGCGCAGCAGGCGATCGCCGACGTGTTCAGCGTTGAGGGCGACAGCGAGTGGCGTGGTCTGGGGCTGATTGCCGAATCCGGCGTGCACCTGACGTCAGCCTATCGCGCGTTCGACGCCGAAGCGCATTTTCGCCCGCAGCCGCAGCAGGTTTGCGACGATCCCCGGGCCCGCTGCGGCGAAGTTCTCACCGGTAAATGCAAACCTCATCAATGCCCGTTATTTGGCAATACCTGTAACCCGCAAACGGCGTTTGGCGCGCTGATGGTCTCCTCCGAAGGGGCGTGTGCCGCGTGGTATCAGTATCGCAACCAGGAGAGTGAAGCATGAATACGGTTGAAATGGCGCACGGCAGCGGCGGACAGGCGATGCAGCAGCTGATTAACCGGCTGTTTATGGAAGCCTTCAACAACCCCTGGCTCGCCGAACAGGAAGACCAGGCGCGCATTGACCTCGCCACCCTCACCGCGCAGGGCGACAGGCTGGCCTTCTCCACCGACAGCTACGTGATTGACCCGCTGTTCTTCCCCGGCGGCGATATCGGCAAGCTCGCCGTCTGCGGCACGGCCAACGACGTGGCGGTCAGCGGTGCCGTTCCGCGCTACCTCTCCTGCGGGTTTATCCTCGAAGAGGGATTACCGATGGAGACGCTCACGACAGTGGTCAACAGCATGGCGCAGACCGCACGCGAGGCCGGGATAGCTATCGTCACCGGCGATACAAAAGTGGTGCAGCGCGGCGCGGCCGACAAGCTATTTATCAACACCGCCGGCATGGGCGCGATCCCCGCCGATATTCACTGGGCGGCGCAGCGGCTTAGCGTGGGCGACGTGCTGATCGTGACCGGAACGCTGGGCTGCCACGGGGCGACCATCCTTAACCTGCGCGAAGGTCTGGGGCTGGACGGGGAACTGCGCAGTGACTGCGCGGTGCTCACCCCACTGATCCAGACGCTGCGGGGTATTCCCGGCGTGAAAGCCCTGCGCGACGCCACGCGAGGCGGCGTGAATGCCGTGGCACACGAATTTGCGGCAAGCTGCGGGTACGGGATTGAACTCACCGAGCGCAGCCTGCCCGTTAAGCCTGCCGTTCGCGGGCTTTGCGAACTGCTGGGCCTTGACCCGCTCAACTTTGCCAACGAAGGCAAACTGGTGATTGGCGTTGAACGCTCGGCCGCGGAAGCCGTTCTTGAACAGCTGCGGGCTCATCCGTCAGGAAAAGAGGCGGCGATGATTGGTGAAGTGGTTGAGCGCAAAGGGGTGCGCCTGACCGGACTTTATGGCGTGAAGCGGACGCTTGACCTGCCGCACGCGGAACCCTTACCCCGTATTTGCTAGAACCGCGCCAAAAGCGGTCAGCACTGAATGTCTCTTTTTTTGCCAGTTTCTATTGGAAAGCAATATGCCGTATACACCGATGAGCGATCTTGGACAGCAGGGCCTGTTTGACATCACGCGCACACTTTTACAGCAGCCCGATCTCGGTGCGCTGAGCGATGCCCTGACGCGGCTGGTCAGGCAATCGGCGCTGGCGGACAGCGCCGCGATTGTGCTCTGGCATAGCGGAACGCAGCGCGCGAGCTACTACTCGACGCGTGATAATGGCAAAACGTTTGAATACGAAGACGAAACGTATCTGGCGCATGGCCCGGTGCGCCGCATACTCTCCCGGCCTGAAGTGCTGCACTGCAACTTTGCGGAGTTCCGCCAGGCGTGGCCGAAGCTGGCGGAGAGCGACCTCTATCAGCCTTTCGGGCATTACTGCATGCTGCCGCTGGCGGCTGAGGGCCAGATTTTTGGCGGCTGCGAGTTTATCCGCACGACCGACCAGCCCTGGAGCGAGGCGGAATACGAGCGTCTGCACACCTTTACCCAGATTGTGGCCGTCGTCGCGGAGCAAATCCAAAGCCGCGTCACCAATAACGTCGATTACGACCTGCTGAGCCGCGAGCGCGACAACTTCCGCATTCTGGTCGCCATCACCAACGCCGTGCTGTCGCGGCTCGACATGGACGAGCTGGTCAGCGAAGTTTCGAAAGAGATCCACCACTATTTCAAAATAGACGCCATCAGCATTGCGCTGCGCGGGCATCGCAAGGGCAAGCTGAACATCTACTCCACGCACTATCTCGATGAAGCCAACCCGGCGCACGAGCAGAGCGAGGTAGACGAAGCGGGCACCCTTTCCGAGCGGGTCTTCAAAAGCAAAGAGATCCTCCTGCTCAACCTGAACGAGCAGGACCCGGTCGCGCCGTACGAGCGGATGCTGTTTAACACCTGGGGCAATAAAATTCAGACCCTGTGCCTGCTGCCGCTGATGTCCGGCAACACCATGCTGGGCGTGCTAAAGCTGGCGCAGTGCGAGGAAGGCGTGTTCACCACCGCCAACCTGAAGCTGCTGCGCCAGATTGCCGAGCGTATTTCCATCGCGCTCGATAACGCCCTCGCCTATCAGGAAATTCATCGTCTGAAAGAGCGGCTGGTGGATGAGAACCTGGCCCTGACCGAACAGCTCAACAACGTGGACAGCGAGTTTGGTGAAATCATTGGGCGCAGCGACGCCATGTACAGCGTGCTTAAGCAGGTTGAGATGGTGGCGCAAAGCGACAGCACGGTGCTGATTCTGGGCGAAACCGGCACGGGCAAAGAGCTGATAGCCCGCGCCATCCACAACCTGAGCAACCGCAACAGCCGACGGATGGTGAAGATGAACTGCGCCGCGATGCCTGCGGGACTGCTGGAAAGCGATCTGTTCGGCCACGAGCGAGGCGCATTCACCGGGGCCAGCAGCCAGCGGCTGGGCCGTTTTGAGCTGGCGGACAAAAGCTCGCTGTTCCTCGACGAAGTGGGCGATATGCCGCTGGAGCTACAGCCGAAACTGCTGCGCGTCCTGCAGGAGCAGGAGTTTGAGCGCCTTGGCAGCAACAAGCTTATCCAGACCGACGTGCGGCTGATTGCGGCCACCAACCGGGACCTGAAAAAAATGGTCGCCGACCGCGAGTTTCGCAGCGACCTTTACTATCGTCTGAACGTCTTTCCGATCTTCCTGCCGCCGCTGCGCGAACGCCCGGATGATATCCCCCTGCTGGTTAAAGCCTTTACCGCGAAGATCGCGCGCCGTATGGGGCGAAACATCGACAGTATTCCTGCCGAGACGTTGCGTACCCTTTCATCGATGGAATGGCCCGGCAACGTGCGCGAGCTGGAAAACGTCATCGAACGCGCGGTGCTGCTGACGCGCGGAAACGTGCTGCAACTCTCCCTGCCTGAAGTTACGCTTCCTGACGTAACCGCGCCCGCCGCCGAGACAGCGAAAGAGGGAGAAGATGAATATCAGCTCATTATGCGCGTGCTGAAAGAGACCAACGGCGTGGTCGCCGGGCCAAAAGGTGCCGCCCAGCGCCTGGGGTTAAAACGCACCACCCTGCTGTCACGCATGAAGCGTCTCGGTATTGATAAAGAGAGCCTGGTTTAAGCCCCCAATCCGGCGGTGTTTTTCTGGCACCGCCTTTCGTTACCCTGCGCAATTGTCCCTCATTGACACAAAATCGTTTCCTCTGTATAAAATTCCGCCTTAATAATGAGTTTCATTTGCATCAATAATAATATTAATCAAGGGTAGCGTTTCATGAAGAAGGTCATCTGCGCGTTAGGCCTGGCGGTTGCGTCGGTCAGTTCTGCTCTGGCAACCACATATCCTCTGACCATTGAAAACTGTGGCTATAAAGAGACATTCACCAAAGCGCCGGAACGCGTCGTGGCTCTGGGTCAGAATACCGTCGAAATTCTGCTCCTGCTGGGGCTGGAAGATAAGGTGAAGGCCAGCGCCTTCTGGCCGACGAAAGTGCTGCCGCAGCTGGCGGAACAGAACGCAAAAATCAAAACCCTGACGGTCGAAATCCCTACCCTTGAATCCGTGCTTGCGCAAAATCCCGACTTTGTCCCCGCGCAGTCACCGCTGCTGCTGGGGCCGGAAAGCAAGGTCGCAAAACGCGACGATCTGATGACCCTGGGCGTGAACAGCTACGTGTCCCCGGGCATGTGTGCGACCAAAAAAGCCACCGGCGATATGTACGGCAGCCGCCAGAAACTGTGGGATATGACATATCTCTATCAGGAGATTGAGGATTTCGCCAAAATCTTTAACGTTGAAGATCGCGGTCAGGCCGTGATTGCCGATTTCAAAAAACGCGAGGCCGACCTGCGTAAGGAATTCGGCAAGAGTAAAAAAGATCTTTCGTTTGTCTTCTGGTTCTCCAGTTCATCCCCTTCTGCTGACGCCTACGTCGGCGGTAAAAATAGCCCCTCCGGGTTTATCGCCAGCCTGATGGGCGGTCATAACGCCATTACGTCCGAGACCGAATGGCCAACCGTAGGCTGGGAAAGCATTATTGCCGCCAATCCGGATGTCATTGTGGTGTCCAGCCTGGACCGCAACCGCTGGGCGCTGGATAACGCGGAAGAAAAAATCAAATTCCTGAAGAGCGATCCGGCGGTCAGCCAGCTGGACGCGGTGAAAAAAGGCCATATCGTGGTGATGGACGGCCAGGCGATGAACCCGACGATCCGCACGATTTACGGGGCTGAGCAGGTCGGCGAACAGCTCAGAAAGCTGGGGCTGAACTGATGACAACCGCCGTTCTTCAGGCCCGGCAGAGCCTGGTTCTGACGACCTCGGCTTTGCTCGCCCTGGTACTGTTATTTCTGGTGATAGCCCTGAGCGTCAGCGTCGGCGAGCTGTCCATCCCGCTGGATAACGTGTTTTACGCCATCAGCAATAAAATGGGGCTCACCGAGGTTCCGCTCACTCGCATCTATGAGAGCGTGATCTGGGACTTTCGCCTGAGCCGCGCGCTGGTTGCGGCCTGCTGCGGCGCGGGGCTGGCCATCTGCGGTGCCGTATTGCAGAGCCTGCTGAAGAACGCGCTGGCGGAACCCTACGTGCTCGGCGTGTCCGCGGGCGCGTCGACCGGGGCGGTTTCTGTCGTCGTATTGGGGATCGGCACCGGTGCGGTGTCGCTCTCTGCCGGGGCCTTTGCCGGGGCGTTCGCCGCGTTTGCGTTTGTCGCGTTTCTGACGAACGGGGCGCGCGGCGGGAATGAACGTACGATTCTGGCAGGCGTCGCCGCCTCGCAGCTTTTTAACGCCATTACCGCCTACACCATTAGCACCTCCGCCAGTGCCCAGCAGGCGCGCGACGTAATGTTCTGGCTGCTGGGCAGCTTCAGCGGCGTACGCTGGCCTGAATTCCAGCTGGCACTGGTCGTGGTGCTGATTGGGTTAGCCATTTGCCTCTACTATTCCCGGGCGCTGGATGCCTTTACGTTCGGTGACGACGCCGCCGCGTCGCTGGGCATTGCCGTTCCCTGGGTGCGCCTGGCACTTTTTACCACTACCGCGCTGATTACCGCGACCATCGTCAGCATGGCGGGCTCAATCGGCTTTGTCGGGCTGGTGGTGCCGCACGTCATGCGTTTCCTGTTCGGGCCGCTGCACCGCACGCTGCTGATTGCCAGCGCGCTGGCAGGCGCAATCCTGATGGTGCTGGCCGATATCGCCTCGCGCATGCTGATTGCGCCGCAAAGCCTGCCCGTCGGCGTGGTCACCGCGCTGGTTGGCGTTCCGTTCTTTGCCGTGATTATCTACCGCTCAAGGAATAAGTGATGAGCATCTGCGCTGAAAATATTACCTGGAAGGTCGGCAAAAAAGTCATCGTTAATGACGTCTCGCTGAAGGTTTCCCGGGGCGAAACGGTAGGACTGCTTGGCCCTAACGGCTGCGGTAAATCGTCTCTTTTACGTATCCTCGCGGGGCTGCGTCGCCCGGATGCGGGCTGTGTGACGCTGGACGGCCAGGACATCTCTCGTATTGCCAAAAAGCAGCTGGCCCGCCGGGTCGCCTTCGTGGAGCAGCACGGCATGACTGACGCCAACATGCGCGTGCGCGACGTGGTCAAACTCGGGCGGATTCCGCACCACTCCGCCTTTTCCAACTGGAGCACGCACGATGACGAAACCGTCACCGCCGCTCTGCAGCGCGTGGATATGCTGGATAAAAGCAACCAGGGGTGGCTGAGCCTCTCCGGCGGTGAGCGCCAGCGCGTCCACATTGCCCGCGCGCTGGCCCAGACCCCGACGGAAATCCTGCTGGATGAACCAACAAACCACCTGGACATTCATCATCAGATGCAGCTGATGCAGTTGATCAGCGAATTACCGGTCACCAGCATTGTCGCTATCCACGATCTCAACCACGCCTCGATGTTCTGCGACTCGCTGATTGTGATGCAGAAAGGCCAAATTGTGGCGACGGGGACACCGCAGGACATCCTGTCCGAGTCGTTGCTCTGGGATGTCTTCCGGGTCAAAACCAAAATCGAGATCTCGCCGTTCCATGGCAAAAAACACATTCACTTTATCGTTTAGGGGCGAGTGACCAACGATGCCCCTTCGCCCTGCCACCACGCTCTGGCCGCCCGTTTTACTGGGTAGCCAGTTTGTTTTTAACATCGGCTTTTACGCCGTTGTCCCCTTCCTGGCGATATTCCTGCGCGACGATATGCTGCTCTCCGGTGGGCTGATCGGGCTGATCCTCGGCCTGCGCACGTTCTCTCAGCAGGGGATGTTTATCGTCGGCGGCGCGCTCTCGGACCGGTTTGGCGCGAAAATCGTTATCCTGAGCGGGTGCATTATTCGCGTCGCGGGCTATCTGCTGCTGGCGTTCGGGCACGCACTCTGGCCCATCATTCTTGGGGCGTGCCTGACCGGTATTGGCGGCGCATTGTTCTCCCCCTCGATTGAGGCACTGCTGGCAAAAGCAGGCACGCAAAGCGAGGCGAGAGGCAAGCGTAGCCGGGCGGAGTGGTTTGCCCTCTTTGCCGTCTGCGGTGAACTCGGCGCGGTGCTGGGCCCGGTTGCCGGTGCCCTGCTGACGGGGCTTGGCTTCCGCCAGGTGGCGCTGGCGGGTGCAGGGGTTTTCATTATTGCCTTACTGGTGCTGCACTTCTGTCTTCCGGCTTCCCCCCGCCTTTCACAGACCCTAAACATACAGCCCTGGTGGACGACGTTCCGCCAGCCGCGCTTTGTCGCCTTTATCATTGCCTACAGCTCGTGGCTGTTAAGCTATAACCAGCTCTATCTGGCGCTGCCGGTAGAGATCCAGCGCTCCGGTGGTAACGAGAAAGATCTTGGCCCGCTGTTTATGCTGGCCTCGGTGCTGATCATCACTTTGCAGCTTCCGCTGGCCCGCTTCGCCCGACGCGTGGGGGCGGTGAGAATTCTGCCGGTGGGCTTTTTGCTGCTCTCCGCCGCCTTTGCGAGCGTGGCGATGTTTGCGGCGACAGAACCGCCCGAGGGCTGGCTGCGCCTGCTGCCGTCGGTCTGTTTCGTGACGCTGTTGACGCTGGGACAGATGCTGCTGGTACCCTCGGCTAAGGACCTGATTCCCCGGTTTGCCGAGGAGTCCACGCTGGGGGCGCACTACGGCGCACTCGCCACCGCCGGAGGCATTGCGGTACTGGCCGGAAATTTGCTGTTTGGCAGCCTGCTGGATCGCGCGCTGGTGCCCTCAACGCAGGCGATGCTCCCCTGGCTGCTGCTGGCCCTCTTCCCGCTCTGCAGCGCGCTGGCCCTTAACGTGATTTGCCGCCCGCTCAGAAGCTGAACCGGTCACTTTTTCGGACGATACTTTTCCGGCAGTTCCGGTACGGGACGACGGTCATCCATCAGATGGCGGACGGTCAGGATGGGATAACGCCATAACATACGCGGGCCTGCCCAGCGCATAACCTGCTTCATCTCTTCACGTCTGGCAGGCTGGTAGCAGTGTACGGGGCACTGCTTGCAGGCAGGCTTTTCCTCACCGAAAACGCATTTATCCAGGCGCTTATCGGCATACGCATTGAGCGCCTGATAGTGCCCTTCCTCCTGAGATGCCTGCGGGCAATGCTTTTCATACAGCGCGATCATTTTCGCGATGGTCTCTTTTTCTCGTGAGATGCGTTTACCGGACATAGCGGATTACCGAACAATAAAGTGCATCAATAATACACCTTTCAACACTGGATTTCAGCGGTTGCATTTCGTTTCCTGAAGCCTGATTCCAGTTTTATCCCTGCACCGGCTAGCAATCACTGGTATTTTATACAGGCATCAGAAATGACCTTTGTCCGTGTTGTCTGGAGACCCTATGCAAGAGCTCGCGATCGGCAAACCCTATCGCCATTTAAAAGTGGGATATTTTAGAAAGCGCCATGAAGACCGCAATACCAAGATACCGAAGCGCTACAGCGTGCATGCGGCGTTGAGCTTAAAAGGTGACTGGCTTGAAAAAGCGGGATTTACAACCCATTCCCGAGTCAGGGTGGGCGTGGAGCATGGAAAAATTGTCATCGAATTAATGTCGGAAGATGCCTCGTAAAGCCACGACATTTTTCTGCGCCGGACCTTTTTTTCATGCGACAATAGAAGGAACAAACGGCCATTGAGCCCATCAAAACGGTTTATTTTCAAAGAAATGGACATCATAACTCCATGAGCACAATCGACAATTTCGACGCACATACGCCGATGATGCAGCAGTATCTGAAGCTGAAAGCACAGCATCCGGAAATCCTGCTGTTTTACCGTATGGGCGATTTTTACGAGCTGTTTTATGACGATGCTAAGCGTGCATCGCAGCTGCTCGACATCTCGCTAACCAAACGTGGCGCATCGGCAGGCGAGCCCATTCCTATGGCAGGTATCCCGCACCACGCGGTAGAAAACTACCTGGCGAAGCTGGTGAATCAGGGCGAGTCCGTTGCCATCTGCGAACAGATCGGCGATCCGGCGACCTCAAAAGGCCCGGTGGAACGCAAAGTCGTGCGCATCGTCACGCCTGGCACCATCAGTGATGAAGCCCTGTTACAGGAGCGCCAGGATAACCTGCTGGCAGCGCTGTGGCAGGACGGTAAAGGGTTTGGCTACGCGACTCTGGATATTAGCTCCGGACGTTTTCGTCTGAGTGAACCGGCTGACCGTGAAACGATGGCTGCCGAACTGCAGCGCACCAACCCTGCAGAATTGCTCTATGCCGAAGATTTCGCCGAAATGTCGCTGATTGAAGGTCGTCGCGGGTTGCGCCGTCGTCCGCTGTGGGAATTCGAAATTGATACCGCGCGCCAGCAGCTGAATCTGCAGTTTGGCACCCGCGATCTGATTGGCTTTGGCGTTGAAAATGCCCCGCGCGGGCTGTGTGCGGCAGGTTGCCTCCTGCAGTACGTGAAAGATACCCAGCGCACCGCCCTGCCGCATATCCGCTCTATCACTATGGAGCGCCAGCAAGACAGCATCATCATGGATGCCGCCACGCGCCGTAACCTGGAGATCACGCAGAACCTGGCGGGTGGCGTAGAAAATACGCTCGCGTCGGTCCTCGACAGTACGGTTACGCCAATGGGCAGCCGCATGCTGAAACGCTGGCTGCATATGCCGATCCGCAATACCGAGACGCTGCTTTGCCGTCAGCAGACGATTGCCGCGCTGCAGGATCGCTATACCGATCTGCAGCCGGTCCTGCGCCAGGTAGGCGATCTGGAGCGTATCCTTGCGCGTCTGGCACTACGAACAGCGAGACCACGCGACCTCGCGCGGATGCGTCATGCTTTCCAGCAGCTGCCGGAACTGCGCGCGCAGCTGAGTGACGTTGACAGCGCGCCGGTACAGAAACTCCGCGAAACCATGGGCGAATTTACCGAGCTTCGCGAACTGCTGGAGCGCGCCATTATCGATGCGCCTCCGGTTCTGGTGCGTGATGGCGGCGTGATTGCCCCGGGCTACAACGAGGAGCTGGACGAATGGCGCGCGCTGGCCGATGGTGCGACGGATTACCTCGACAAGCTGGAAATCCGCGAGCGCGAGCGTCTTGGGCTCGACACCCTGAAAGTGGGGTATAACGCGGTACACGGTTACTACATTCAAATTAGCCGCGGGCAGAGCCACCTGGCGCCGATTCACTACGTGCGTCGCCAGACGTTGAAAAACGCCGAACGCTACATCATTCCTGAACTGAAAGAGTACGAAGACAAAGTCCTCACCTCGAAAGGCAAGGCGCTGGCGCTGGAAAAACAGCTTTATGACGAGCTGTTCGACATGCTGATGCCGCACCTGGGCGACCTGCAGCAGAGCGCCAGCGCGCTGGCGGAGCTGGACGTGCTGGTCAATCTGGCAGAACGCGCTGAAACGCTGAACTACACCTGCCCGACCTTTACCGATAAGCCTGGCATTCGCATCACTGAAGGCCGTCACCCGGTGGTAGAGCAGGTGCTCAACGAACCGTTCATCGCCAACCCGCTGAGCCTGTCACCGCAGAGAAGAATGTTGATCATTACCGGTCCGAACATGGGCGGTAAGAGTACCTATATGCGTCAGACGGCGCTTATTGCGCTGCTCGCGTATATTGGCAGCTACGTCCCGGCGCAAAACGTGGAGATTGGCCCCATCGACCGCATCTTTACCCGCGTCGGGGCTGCGGACGATCTGGCGAGCGGACGCTCAACCTTCATGGTCGAGATGACCGAAACTGCAAACATTCTGCACAACGCGACGGAACACAGCCTGGTGCTGATGGACGAAGTCGGACGCGGAACGTCAACCTATGATGGTCTGTCCCTGGCATGGGCCTGTGCGGAAAGCCTTGCGAATAAAATCAAGGCCATGACGCTTTTTGCCACCCATTATTTCGAACTCACGCAGCTGCCGGAGAAAATGGAAGGGGTTGCGAACGTTCATCTGGATGCGCTGGAGCACGGCGATACCATTGCCTTCATGCATACGGTGCAGGATGGCGCGGCGAGCAAGAGCTATGGCCTGGCCGTCGCGGCGCTGGCAGGCGTACCGAAGGACGTGATCAAGCGCGCACGTCAGAAACTGCGTGAACTGGAAAGCCTGTCACCGAATGCGGCGGCGACGCAGATTGATGGCACCCAGATGTCGCTGCTGGTGCCTGCGGAAGAGACGTCGCCTGCGGTGGAAGCGCTGGAGAACCTCGACCCGGATTCACTGACGCCGCGTCAGGCGCTGGAGTGGATTTACAGGTTGAAGAGTCTGGTTTAGTTTTCTGCGGTCTGTTTTGTCGGGTGGCGGCTTCGTCTTACCCGACCTACAAAACCGTAGGCCCGGTAAGCGCAGCGCCTCCGGGCAAAAGACCACACAATATTATCGCCCGGTAAGCGTAGCGCCATCGGGCTTTTTTTTACAGTAGCGGCGGGATTGTCGGCACCTGCGGCGCCTCATCAATATCCTTCTGCGTCATGCGGAACGCTTCCGGGTAGTGCTCGCGGCTGGTGCGGCGCAGCGGTTCGGTATCGCGCCAGGTATACAAACAATGCTGGCACTGATAAACGGTCCAGACCCCTTTTACCGGCGACGTCGCCATCACTTCAATATGCTTATCGGCACAACGTGGACAAATCATCTTTTCCTCCTTATTGACGTGCTGCCAGCATCGCGGTCAGTTTTTCAGCCCAGGCTTTGGTTTCAGGCAGATCCTGTACCGGCTGGCTATAGTGGCCCCGGGTGTCCGGCGCGACAGGCGTGGTGGCATCGATAATCAGTTTGTCGGTAATGCCCGCCGGGCTGGAACCGGGATCGAGTTCAAGGACCGACATGTTCGGCAGTTGCACCAGATCGCCTGCCGGGTTCACTTTCGACGACAGCGCCCACATCACCTGCGGAAGGTTGAACGGATCGACATCCTCATCCACCATAATTACCATCTTCACGTAGCCGAGGCCGTGCGGCGTGGTCATGGCGCGTAAACCGACCGCGCGGGCAAAACCGCCGTAGCGTTTTTTGGTGGAGATAATCGCCAGCAGACCGTGGGTATACATCGCATTCACCGCCTGCACTTCCGGGAATTCCGCTTTAAGCTGCTGGTAGAGCGGGACGCAGGTAGCCGGTCCCATCAGGTAGTCAATCTCGGTCCAGGGCATGCCGAGATAAAGGGATTCGAAAATAGGTTTGCTGCGGTAAGAGACTTTGTCGATACGGACAACCGTCATGTTACGACCACCGGAATAGTGTCCGGTAAACTCGCCAAACGGCCCCTCGATTTCACGCTTGCGGCCTTCAATCACCCCTTCCAGGATCACTTCAGAACCCCATGGCACATCGAAGCCGGTCAACGGCGCGGTGGCAATCGGGTACGGGCTTTCACGCAGCGCGCCGGCCATTTCATACTCGGACTGATCGTATTTCAGCGGCGTGGCGCCCATCAGGGTGATGATCGGGTCGTTGCCGAGGGTAATAGCAATCGGCAGATCTTCGCCGCGCTCTTCCGCTTTGTGCAGATGCAGGGCAATATCGTGCATCGGTACCGGCTGGAGGCCGAGCTTGCGCTTGCCCTTCACTTCCATACGGTAGATCCCGACGTTCTGCTTGCCGAAGTGGTCCGGGTCGAGCGGATCGCGCGAGACAACGCACGCTTTATCGAGATAAAAACCGCCGTCACCGTCGTTCAGGCGAAACAGCGGCAGGATATCGAACAGGTTAATGTCTTCACCGTCCACCGTATTCTGCGCCCAGGCCGGGTTGGCGCGGCGCTCCGGCGTGACGGGAAATTTATCCCAGCGGCGGATGAACTCGTCGATCTGTTTTTTTACCGGGGTGTTCGCAGGCAGCCCCATCGAAATCGCGTGGTTCTGCCAGGAGCCGATGGTATTCATCACCACGCGGGCATCGGTGAAGCCACGAATATTGTCGAACCACAGCGCGGGCGCGCCGTCGCCAATGCGGCCGGTCGCGTTGGCTGCCGCCGCCAGATCGGGCTCGGCGTTAACCTCTTCCTCAATTTTCAGCAGTTGCCCTTGCTCATCGAGCGCCTGCAGGAAGCTTCTCAAATCATCAAATGCCATCTTTATTCTCCTGTGCAAAATGTTTCGCCTCCCGCAGCCCGTTCCAGCGGCGCGCCTTTTTATGCTCCAGACCGAACTGGTCGAGCACGCGGGTCACGATGTGCTGGGTAATGTCATCGGCGGTTTGCGGGTGGTTGTAATACGCAGGCATGGGCGGCACCATCGCCACGCCCATGCGGGAAAGGGCAAGCATGTTCTCAAGATGAATGGTGCTGAGTGGCGTTTCACGAGGTACCAATACCAGCTTGCGCCCCTCTTTCAGCACCACGTCCGCCGCACGTCCAACCAGCCCTTCGGCGTAGCCCGCGCGGATACCCGCCAGCGTTTTCATGCTGCAGGGAATGACGATCATCCCGTCGGTACGAAACGAGCCGGAGGAGATGGTGGCGGCCTGGTCAGCCGGACTGTGGACAACGTCAGCCAAAGCAGCAACGTCCTGCGCGGTGTAAGGCGTTTCCAGCTCGATGGTGGTTTTTGCCCACTTAGACATCACCAGATGCGTCTCCACCTCCGGCATTTCCCGCAGCGCCTGCAGCAGCGCCACGCCCAGCGGTGCGCCCGTTGCCCCCGTCATTCCTACTATCAATCTCATTCATCACCTCAATATTTTGTTCGTACACGAACATTATAAATAAGCTACTCCAGGATCGTTTTCCTGACAAGATCGTTCGCATACGATCACACGAATGGCTAAAAGATGCCGCGTTAAAATTGAGAGCAATAGCGGCTATCATAGGGGAGAGATTTTTTCCGTCGGAGTGTTCATGGAACTAAGACAAGAGGCGTTCCACCTGTTACGTCAGCTTTTTCAACAGCATACCGCGCAGTGGCAACATGCCTTACCGGAACTGACCAAGCCACAGTATGCGGTGATGCGCTCTATTGCCGAGCATCCGGGTATTGAACAGGTGGCGTTGACCGAAGTGGCGGTCAGCACGAAAGCGACCCTGGCGGAGATGCTCAGCCGCATGGAGGCGCGCGGTCTGGTCAAACGCGAGCACGATCCGGCTGATAAGCGCCGCCGGTTTGTCTTCCTGACGCCAGAAGGTGAAGCCCTGCTTGCTGGCTGTAAACCGGTTGGCAACGAGGTGGATGAGGCGTTTTTAGGACGTCTTAACAAGGCCGAGCGGGAGCAGTTCTCCGCGCTCATCAAAAAGATGATGCACGATTAATTCACGCTGGCGCGCATAAAATCGATAAAGGTGCGCACTTTCGCTGACACATGCCGGGCATCGGGATAAACCGCATAGATGCCCTGCTGCGCAAAGGTATATTCCGGTAAAACCGGGACCAGTTTTCCCGCATCAAGCGCATCGCGCGCCAGCCATTCCGGCAGTAACGCCACACCTCCGCCAGCAAGTGCAAAGGCCATAAGGGCCTGAGCGCTGTCGGCAAACAGGCGCGGCGCTTTTTTTATCTCCAGCGTTTCAGGCGCACCGCTGGCATCCTTCACCTGCCAGCGCAGCGGCGAGGCCAGGCGCTCGTGAATAATCCAGTCGGCGTTGGCAAGGTGCGCAAGCGTTTCGATCGGATGGTTAACGAGCCACCCGGGCGCCGCGACGGGGAGAATGGAGAAGTGCGCAATCAGCGCGGCGTGGTTGCGCGAATCGGCAAGCGTTCCCAGACGGATGGCTACGTCAAAGCGCTCCGATATAAGGTCAGCGTGCAGGGACGACGAAACGTGCCGCACGCGAAGATCCGGGTGCTGCTGGCTAAACCTGGCCAGCAGCGGCACCACCACCTGTGAGCCATACTCGGGCGTAGTCGTGATCCGCAGTTCGCCAGTGAGCCCCGCATGATTCGCGCGGACATCATCCTGCAGCCGTTCCGCATCCTTCAGAAGCGCCACGCTGCGCTGATGAAAGAGCGCGCCCGCCTCGGTTAACGTCAGGCGGCGGGTGGAGCGCAGCAGCAGCGTAACGCCCAGCTCATCTTCAAGCTGGCGAATATTGAAGCTAACCACGGCTTTTGTCAGCCCCATTGCCTCGGCTGCAGCAGTGAAACTGCCGGTGTCGGCCACCGCGACAAACATCTGAGCCCGCTGCAGATTAATCATCATCACGCCCTTTACTGTCAAAACTTTTTTGACAGTATATCGCGCTTTGTCAGGTTTATCCGTGCTTCCCGGATCGATACGATACGCCACCTCACCGGAGGATCCACCATGACGTATCGCAGCAAAGTCGCCGTTGTTTATCTGCTGGGCTTTTTTCTTGATTTGATCAATATGTTTATTGCCAGCGTCGCCTTCCCGGCAATGGCTCACGCCTTTAACACCACGCCTTCAGCCCTCGCCTGGGTCAGTAACGGGTATATTGCCGGCCTGACGCTGGTGATCCCGTTCAGCAGCGTGCTCACGCGCCGCATCGGACCAAAGCGCGTCATCCTGCTCTCGCTTTTTCTGTTCAGCGCAGCCTCCGCAGCGGCGGGCCTGTCTGCAACGCTTGAAAGTCTGATCGCCTGGCGAGTACTCCAGGGCGTGGGTGGAGGTTTACTGATCCCCGTCGGACAGGCGCTGACCTGGCAACAGTTTAAGCCTCACGAGCGTGCCCGACTCTCCTCGGCGGTGATGCTGGTGGCATTGCTTGCCCCGGCCTGCTCCCCTGCTATCGGAGGCCTGCTGGTGCAGACGCTAAGCTGGCGATGGATATTTTTCGCCACGCTACCGGTCGCTGTCGTGACCTTTGTTTTGGCCTGCCTGTGGCTTAAACACGAAATGCCCGCGATGAAAGAGGCCAGACTGCTAAACCTGCCGTTACTCGCGGACCCGCTTTTGCGTTTTTCCATGCTTGTCTATATCTGCGTACCTGGCATGTTTATTGGGGTGAACGTCACGGGCATGTTTTATCTTCAGCACGTGGCGAACATGAGCCCAGCCGCAACGGGGATGCTCATGCTGCCGTGGTCCGTGGCATCGTTTATCGCCATCACGGCAACGGGACGCTATTTTAACCGTATCGGCCCCCGACCGCTGATCGTCATCGGCTGCCTGCTGCAGGCGACGGGTATCCTGCTTTTGATTAACGTCAGTTCGGCTACGCTGCTGCCTGCCGTTGCGTTTACCTTAATGGGCGCTGGGGGAAGCCTGTGCAGCAGTACGGCTCAGAGCAGCGCTTTTCTGACGACGCGCCGGGAAGAGATGCCGGATGCCAGCGCGCTGTGGAATCTTAATCGTCAGCTGAGCTTTTTTGCCGGAGCCCTGCTGCTGGCGCAGGCGCTGAGCCTGGCGCAGGCCTGGCTGCCACCGCTCGCCGCCTGGCACGGGATGTTTATTTTTGCCGCAGGCATGACCCTGCTGCCTGTACCGTACATTTTTCGTCTTAACAATACGCAGGTGCTCACCCAGCTGCGACAGGAGAATTCATGACGCCTTTCGAACACGACATTATCGACCTCCACATTGCGCTTGAAGACTGGTTAGGCAAAGGTGAAGGTGATTCCGACGCCCTGCTCGCCCGCTTCAGCCCGGATTTTTTGATGATCCCACCGGGCGGCGTTCAGATCGACTATATCGGTCTTGCCAGTTTTCTGGAAAATCAGCGCGGAAGCCGTCCAGGACTGAAGATCGTCATTGACGAATTATCCACGATCCAGCGCTGGGATCGTGGCGCGGTGCTCCACTACCGGGAGACGCAAACCCGGCCGGACCTGCCTGTCAACGTGCGCTGGTCAACCGCGGTGCTCAATCAGGAAGGCGATCGGATAGTGTGGCGTCTGCTGCACGAAACAACTAAGCCGTAGCGCAAAAGAAAAAGGCCCGTCTCACGACGGGCCTTTTTTGACGAAAGGTTGCTTATTCGCGGAACAGCGCTTCGATATTCAGACCTTGCCCCTGCAGGATTTCACGCAGGCGGCGCAGACCTTCAACCTGAATCTGACGAACACGTTCACGGGTCAGGCCAATTTCACGGCCGACGTCTTCCAGTGTCGCAGCTTCATACCCCAGTAAACCGAAACGACGTGCCAGCACTTCACGCTGTTTGGCGTTCAGCTCGAACAGCCATTTGACGATGCTCTGCTTCATGTCATCGTCCTGCGTGGTGTCTTCCGGACCGTTGTCTTTTTCATCGGCCAGGATGTCCAGCAGCGCTTTTTCGGAGTCGCCACCCAGCGGGGTGTCAACGGAGGTAATGCGCTCGTTGAGACGCAGCATACGGCTAACGTCATCAACCGGTTTATCGAGTTGCTCGGCAATCTCTTCTGCGCTTGGCTCGTGGTCCAGTTTATGGGACAACTCGCGTGCGGTACGCAGATAAACGTTCAACTCTTTGACGATGTGAATCGGCAGGCGGATCGTACGGGTCTGGTTCATAATAGCCCGTTCGATGGTCTGACGAATCCACCAGGTCGCGTAGGTTGAGAAACGGAACCCGCGTTCCGGGTCAAACTTCTCAACTGCGCGGATGAGACCTAAGTTGCCCTCTTCAATCAGATCCAGCAGAGCCAGACCACGATTGCCGTAACGGCGGGCAATTTTCACGACCAGTCGCAGGTTACTTTCAATCATGCGACGACGCGAGGCTACATCACCACGCAAAGCACGACGTGCGAAATAGACTTCTTCTTCGGCCGTTAGCAGTGGGGAGTAACCAATCTCCCCAAGGTAAAGCTGAGTCGCGTCCAGTACACGCTGTGTGGCACCCTGCGATAACAGCTCTTCTTCAGCCAAATCGTTATCACTGGGTTCCTCTTCTACTAAGGCTTTTTCGTCAAAAGCCTCTACTCCGTTCTCATCAAATTCCGCGTCTTCATTTAAATCATGAACTTTCAGCGTATTCTGACTCATAAGGTGGCTCCTACCCGTGATCCCTGAACGAGACACCCTGGCTGGCATGCCCCGTCAAATTATCGCTGCGGCAAATACTGCAGCGGGTTTACGGATTTCCCCTTGTAACGAATTTCAAAATGCAAGCGTGTAGAACTGGTTCCGGTGCTACCCATGGTAGCGATTTTTTGCCCCGCCTTAACTTCTTGTTGTTCCCGGACCAGCATTGTGTCGTTATGGGCGTAGGCACTCAGGTAATCATCGTTATGTTTGATGATAATAAGATTACCGTAACCGCGCAGAGCGTTACCGGCATACACAACGCGCCCGTCAGCGGTCGCGATGATAGCCTGTCCCTTACTCCCTGCGATATCGATCCCTTTATTTCCCCCCTCGGAGGAAGAGAAGTTCTCGATAACCTTGCCGTCAGTTGGCCAGCGCCATGCAGAGATTGGCGAACTGGAGGTCATACTGCTGGCAGTCGGTTCAGTAGAGCTAACCACAGGTGCCGTCACCGGTGCTGTGACAACAGTCGCAGTCCCTTTATTATTCGGCAACATTTTGTTAGCAGTCTGATCACCTGAATCCTCAGAATACGTAATTACAGGTTGTGAAGCAACCACCGTGGTGGATTTTTGTGCAGGCTTAACGCTGTTATTTTGAGCCGTCACATCGGCCGCTGAAACGGTGTTGCCAGGCGTAAGCGGCGTGCCCGTCGCGTTGCCAACCTGGAGCGTTTGCCCCACTTCCAGACCATACGGGGCCTGGACGTTATTGCGCTGCGCGAGGTCACGGAAATCGTTCCCGGTGATCCACGCAATGTAGAACAGCGTATCGCCGCGTTTCACGGTATAGGTGCTGCCACCGGTATAGCTGCCTTTCGGAATGTTCCCATACTGGCGGTTATAGACTATGCGGCCATTTTGGGTCTGAACAGGCTGTTCCACTGGCTGAATCTGTGTCGGCTGCGTCATTGGACGCTGAACCGGCTGGATTGGCGGATTTTGTTGCGCCGTAGAGGTACCCATTTTAGGCGGAGGAGTGATCAACATTCCGCTGGACGTGTTACCCGAGCCGCTGTTTCCGCCGACAGAACTGACGGGCGCAGGCGCGTTGTTAGAACTTGTACAGCCTGCCAGCCAGAGCGAAACCAGTGATAATGCCGCAACACGGCTGATGGTGAATTTAGGGCTTCCCGCGCTCATTTATCCCCCAGGAATGTGTTAACTACCAGTGACTTAAAATTTACCGTGATGACACGAATCTTTCGCGCCACACCATACGCTGAATTTGCCTTAATAACCCTGGATAATTCCGAGTCTCAGGCCAACTCCCCCTTTACCAGAGGCACAAAGCGCACGGCTTCCACGGTGTCGATAATAAACTCGCCGCCGCGCCGACGAACGCGCTTCAAAAGCTGCTGCTCGTCCCCGACGGGCAGAACAAGAATTCCCCCCTCATCCAGCTGCGACAACAGGGCCGCAGGAATTTCAGGCGGGGCCGCCGTCACGATGATCGCGTCAAACGGCGCGCGCGCCTTCCAACCCTGCCATCCATCACCGTGTCGTGTCGAAACATTGTGTAAATCAAGTTGTTTCAGGCGACGACGCGCCTGCCACTGTAAACCTTTAATTCGCTCAACGGAGCATACATGATGAACCAGATGCGCCAGGATCGCGGTTTGATACCCCGACCCGGTGCCAATCTCCAGCACGCGGGAGTCGGGCGTCAGCTCCAGCAGCTCCGTCATGCGCGCCACCATGTAAGGCTGCGAAATCGTCTGGCCCTGTCCGATGGGCAGCGCCACGTTTTCCCACGCTTTGTGTTCAAACGCCTCGTCTACAAATTTCTCACGCGGAACCTGAGCAAGCGCTTCAAGCACGTGCTCGTCGCGGATCCCCTGCGCGCGGAGTTGTTCCAGAAGAGTTTGTACACGTTTGTTTACCATTGCGCGTTCACTCCTGCGCGATCCAGCCAGCCCGACACCACATCATGCGCGCTATACGCGGTTAAATCTACGTGCAGGGGGGTAACCGAAACATAGCCTTCATCAACGGCGGCAAAGTCGGTATCCGGACCCGCATCGCACTTATCGCCGGGAGGGCCAATCCAGTAAAGCGTGTTGCCGCGAGGATCCTGCTGCGGGATGACCTGATCGGCAGGGTGTCGACTCCCGCAACGGGTGACGCGAATGCCTTTAATTTCGTCGAGGGGAAGATCCGGCACGTTGATGTTGAGGATGCGCCCGGTACGCAACGGCTCGCGGCCGAGCGCCCGCAGGATCGAACAGGTCACCGCGGCGGCGGTATCGTAGTGCGTATGGCCGTTCAACGAGACCGCCAGCGCCGGGAATCCCAGATGGCGCCCTTCCATTGCGGCCGCCACGGTGCCGGAGTAAATCACGTCATCGCCGAGGTTAGGACCGGCGTTAATGCCGGAAACAACGATATCCGGACGCGGCCGCATCAGCGCGTTCACGCCCAGAAAAACACAGTCGGTTGGCGTGCCCATCTGCACGGCAATATCGCCATTTTCAAAGGTAAAGGTGCGAAGCGACGACTCCAGCGTCAGAGAGTTAGACGCTCCACTGCGGTTACGATCGGGCGCCACGACCTGCACATCCGCAAATTCACGGAGGTGTTTCGCCAGGGTCTGAATGCCTGGCGCGTGGATCCCGTCATCGTTACTCAGCAATATTCGCATAATCACCCGAGGTGTTGATTAGTTCCCTGACAACACTGGTGGCAAAGCTACCTGCCGGTAGCCAGAAGCGTAACTCGACGGTTACGTCATCCCACCAGTTCCAGCTTAACTGCTGCGGATAGAGCAGCATCGCGCGGCGTGCCGCTTCAACTTTTTCCCGCACCAGCAGTGATTGCAATTCTGGCGCATCCGCTACGGCTGACTGCTCGGCGGCCAGCGCGTCGCCCTGCGTTCCCCAGTCGCCCGTACCGGGCAGCGCGGCGGTAATCATCAGCGCTTTTGCGTCCACGCGCGACTGCAAATCGGCCATTTCTTCGGCCGTTGCCACAAACCAGCTTCCGCGTCCCGCTAATTGTAGCGCATCGCCAACAACAACTTGATTCGCGTCCGTTTTTTTCAGCCTTTCGCTCACAATCTGATTAAACAACGCGCTGCGGGCCGCAGACAACCAAAAACTGCGTTTATTCCTGTCGCGCACCGGTGCATCGCTTTGCGCCCAGCGCAGCGCGCCCTGCAGGTTGCTGCCGCCAATGCCAAAGCGCTGCGCGCCAAAGTAGTTCGGTACGCCGCGTTCACTGATAGCGTTCAGTCGTTTTTCAACATCTTCGCGGTGCGACACTTCACGCAACACCAGCGTAAAGTCGTTCCCCTTCAACGCCCCCAGACGCAGTTTGCGCTTGTGCCGGGCGAATTCCAGTACCTTACAGCCTTCAAGCTCAAATTTGCTTAAATCAGGCATCGTATTGCCGGGAACGCGCGCACACAGCCACTGTTCCGTGACGGCGTGTTTATCTTTCTGCCCGGCAAAGCTTACTTCGCGGGCATGAATTTTGAGGAATTTTGCCAGCGCGTCGGCCACGAAGCGGGTATTGCAGCCATTTTTCAGAATACGCACCAGGATATGTTCGCCTTCGCCATCCGGCTCAAAGCCCAGATCCTCCACCACGAGGAAATCTTCCGGGCTGGCTTTCAGCACCCCGTTCCCCTGCGGTTTACCGTGCAGGTATGTCAGGTTGTCGAAGTCCGTCATTTGCTCGCCTTCACCAGCAGCGCCACAGCCTCACAGGCAATCCCTTCGCCACGCCCGGTAAAGCCCAGCTTCTCGGTCGTCGTCGCTTTGACGTTCACGTCGTCCATATGGCAGCCCAGATCTTCTGCAATAAACACACGCATCTGCGGAATGTGCGGCAGCATTTTCGGGGCCTGGGCAATAATCGTCACGTCGACGTTGCCGAGGGTGTAGCCTTTCGCCTGAATGCGGCGCCACGCTTCGCGCAGCAGTTCGCGGCTGTCCGCGCCTTTAAATGCCGGGTCGGTGTCCGGGAACAGCTTGCCGATATCACCCAGCGCGGCAGCGCCCAACAGCGCGTCGGTCAGCGCATGCAGTGCCACGTCGCCATCAGAATGCGCCAGCAGTCCTTTTTCATAGGGAATGCGCACGCCGCCAATGATAATTGGGCCTTCTCCGCCAAAGGCGTGTACATCAAAACCGTGTCCAATTCGCATTATGCCTTCTCCTGATGGGTCGAACGGGTAAGATAAAATTCCGCGAGCTGTAAATCTTCCGGACGCGTCACTTTTATATTATCAGCGCGTCCTTCAACAAGCTCAGGGTGGAAACCGCAATATTCCAGCGCAGAGGCTTCGTCCGTGATGGTCGCGCCTTCTTTAAGCGCTCGCGTTAGGCAGTCGTGGAGTAATTCGCGGGGGAAAAATTGTGGCGTCAGCGCGTGCCATAAATCGACGCGATCGACGGTGTGGGCGATAGCCTGTTTTCCCGGCTCGGCGCGCTTCATGGTGTCGCGCACCGGTGCGGCCAGAATCCCGCCAACCTCGCTTGTTCCGCTCAGCGCCAGCAGGCGCGCAAGATCGTCCTGATGCAGGCAAGGACGCGCCGCGTCATGCACCAGCACCCACGGAGCGTTTCCGGCGGCCTGAATGCCCGCCAGCACGGAATCGGCGCGCTCGGCGCCACCGTCAACGACGGTAATCTGTGGATGATTTGCCAGCGGCAGCTGCGCGAAGCGCGCATCGCCAGGGCTGATAGCGATGATCACACGCGTCACCCGCGGGTGCGCCAGCAGCGCCGCCACGGCGTGCTCGAGGATCGTTTTATCGCCAATAGAGAGGTACTGCTTGGGACATTCTGTCTGCATGCGCCGGCCAAAACCTGCGGCCGGCACCACGGCGCATACGTCCGAAAAAGTTACTGCCATGTCGTAATCCTGGGCCTGATTATCGATTGTTTTGTGCTGAGCCCTGATTGCGTTTAGACGCATCCGGAACCAGACGATAAAAGGTTTCGCCCGGCTTAGTCATACTGAGTTCATTGCGTGCGCGTTCCTCAATCGCCTCCTGCCCGCCATTGAGGTCATCAATTTCAGCGAAGAGTTGATCGTTTCGCGCCTTAAGTTTGGCGTTTGTTGCCTGCTGAGCCGCGACGTCATCGCTCACCCGGCTATAGTCGTGCAGTCCGTTCTTACCGAACCACAGCGAATATTGCAGCCAGATTAGCAAAGCCAGCAACAGCAGCGTTAGTTTACCCATCCTGCCCCCTGAAAAACGGCATCATCATCCCAAGACTTCCCCAGAGCACTACGCCGGGGTAACAGAGATGCCGCAACATCGCGGGCAAATGTACCACATTTTTTCCGCAGAATCGTCCTGCACAATATCGTTACACAGTTGGTTACGGTTTGAATTATGGCTGAAGTTAGCCCATGAGCCACAAAAATAACAGACCAAACATCAGAACCACCGTCACAATCGTGACCACGGTGCTGTAGAGGAGCTTGCCGTTGAGCAGAGAGTGCAGCGCAATGCCGACAACAACCGCCACGGGCATCAACGCCAGAAAGAAAGGCCAGGTGTAGAGAAAGAAGAACAGCGTGTTGCCGCCGTAGATAAGAAACGGAATGCCAAGCGCCAGCAGCCATGAGACGAAGCCAATGATGGCCCCAGGAAATGACCTGGTCGTTTCGTCGTCGGTCGCTAGCGGCTCCGACCCGGTGGTGGTGATGTAATGTTCACTGTTGCGCATAGCTAATCCTGTGACCGTGACTCATCGTTCGGGAAGACAGCTCCCGAACGATACCGCCTCAGGATCTGATAATATCGTCCCGCCTGAGCAGGTCTAATAATTGGCTTACTAAATTTGTTACCAATTGTTGACCTTCCAGGTGAATTTCAGGCGATTCAGGCGCTTCGTATACCGCGTCAATTCCGGTGAAGTTGCGCAGCTCTCCGGCACGCGCTTTCTTGTACAGCCCTTTCGGGTCGCGCGCTTCGCAAATCTCCAGCGGCGTATCGACAAACACCTCGATAAAGCGATCCTGGCCCACGCGTTCGCGCACCATCTGGCGCTCGGCGCGGTGCGGGGAGATAAACGCGGTCAGCACCACCAGCCCGGCGTCAGCCATCAGGCTGGCGACTTCGCCCACCCGGCGGATGTTCTCTTTGCGGTCATCGTCGCTAAACCCTAAATCGCTGCACAGGCCGTGACGCACGTTATCGCCATCCAGCAGGTACGTGCTTACGCCCTGCTGATGCAACGCCTCTTCCAGCGCGCCTGCCACCGTCGATTTACCCGAGCCGGACAGCCCGGTAAACCACAGCACAACCCCACGGTGACCGTGGAGCTGTTCGCGCTGGGCGACGGTCACCGGATGAGGATGCCAGACGACGTTCTCATCATGGGCGGCCATTACTTGCCTCCCAGCAGATCGCGTGCGCCCCAGTGCGGGAAGTGTTTACGCACCAGCGCGTTCAGTTCCAGCTCGAAGGCGCTGAATTCAGACGTCGCGGCAGCCTGTTTAATCGGTTCGCGAACCATACCGGCCCCGACGGTAACGTTGGTCAGCCTGTCGATAAAGATCAGCCCTCCCGTGACCGGGTTCTGCTGATACGGATCCAGCACCAGCGGTTCGTCGAAGGTCAGATCGACCAGACCAATGCCGTTCAGCGGCAGCTCGGTGACGTCACGCTGGGTCAGGTTGTTGATATCCACCTGGAACTGAATACCGTCCACGCGGGCGCGGGTTTTCTTGCCGGCAATTTTGATGTCATAGCTCTGGCCAGCGGTCAGCGGCTGTTCTGCCATCCACACCACGTCCACGGAAGCCCCCTGCACTGCCGCCAGCGTTTCCTGCGCATCGACCAGCAGGTCGCCGCGGCTGATATCAATTTCGTCTTTCAGCACCAGCGTTACGGCTTCACCGGCGCCCGCTTCCTGCAGGTCACCGTCGAAGGTGACGATGCGGGCGATAGTCGATTCCACGCCGGATGGCAGCACCTTGACGCGCTGACCTAGCTTCACGGAGCCTGACGCCAGGGTGCCTGAGAAACCGCGGAAATCGAGGTTTGGACGGTTCACGTACTGCACCGGGAAGCGCATCGGCTGGGTATCGACCACGCGCTGAATTTCAACGGTTTCCAGCACTTCCAGCAGCGTCGGACCGCTGTACCACGGCATGTTCGCGCTCTGGGAGGCGACGTTATCCCCTTCCAGCGCCGAGAGCGGCACAAAGCGAATATCCAGGTTGCCCGGCAGCTGTTCGGCAAAGGTCAGGTAGCTCTGGCGGATCTCCTCGAACTTCTCTTCGCTGAAGTTGACCAGATCCATCTTGTTGACCGCCACCACCAGGTGTTTGATCCCCAGCAGCGTCGAGATAAAGCTGTGACGACGGGTCTGATCCAGCACGCCTTTACGCGCGTCCATCAGCAGGATCGCCAGGTCGCAGGTGGACGCGCCGGTCGCCATGTTGCGTGTGTACTGCTCGTGCCCCGGGGTGTCAGCGATAATAAATTTGCGCTTCTCGGTAGAGAAGTAGCGGTAGGCCACGTCGATGGTGATGCCCTGCTCGCGCTCCGCCTGCAGGCCGTCCACCAGCAGGGCCAGGTCGAGTTTTTCACCCTGGGTGCCGTGACGTTTACTGTCGTTATGCAGGGAAGAGAGCTGATCTTCATAAATCTGGCGCGTGTCGTGCAGCAGGCGGCCAATCAGGGTACTTTTCCCGTCATCCACGCTGCCGCAGGTCAGAAAACGCAGCAGGCTTTTGTGTTGTTGCGCGTGCAGATACGCTTCCACGCCGCCTTCGTTGGCAATTTGTTGAGCAATAGTGGTGTTCATGGCGGCTCCTTAGAAATAACCCTGACGTTTCTTCAGCTCCATGGAGCCTGCCTGGTCGCGGTCAATCACGCGCCCCTGTCGCTCGCTGGTGGTGGACACCAGCATCTCTTCGATGATCTCCGGCAGCGTCTGCGCGCTGGATTCCACCGCGCCGGTCAGCGGCCAGCAGCCGAGGGTACGGAAACGGACCATCTGTTTTTTGATCACTTCACCCGGCTGCAGGTCGATGCGATCGTCATCGATCATCATCAGCATGCCGTCGCGCTCCAGCACCGGGCGCTCGGCGGCCAGGTACAGCGGAACGATTTCGATGTTTTCCAGATAGATGTACTGCCAGATGTCCAGCTCGGTCCAGTTGGAGAGCGGGAAGACGCGAATGCTTTCGCCTTTGTTGATCTGACCGTTGTAGTTGTGCCACAGCTCCGGACGCTGGTTTTTCGGATCCCAGCGGTGGAAGCGGTCGCGGAAGGAGTAGATACGCTCTTTGGCGCGGGATTTCTCCTCGTCACGGCGCGCGCCGCCGAAGGCCGCGTCAAAACCGTATTTATTCAGCGCCTGCTTCAGCCCTTCAGTTTTCATGATATCGGTGTGCTTGGCGCTGCCGTGCACGAACGGGTTAATGCCCATCGCCACCCCTTCCGGGTTTTTATGCACAAGCAGCTCGCAGCCGTAGGCTTTCGCGGTACGGTCACGGAACTCGTACATTTCACGGAACTTCCAGCCGGTATCCACGTGCAGCAGCGGGAACGGCAGCGTGCCCGGATAAAACGCTTTACGCGCCAGATGCAGCATGACGCTGGAATCTTTACCGATGGAGTACATCATCACCGGGTTAGAAAACTCGGCGGCCACTTCGCGGATAATATGGATACTCTCCGCTTCGAGCTGCCGCAGGTGTGTAAGACGTTTTTGGTCCATAACCGTTCCTTAAGCCAAATTTACAACAGAAGAACCAAAGCCTTCTGTATCGGTTGTGTGTTGGAACCAGGCGAGCGTGCTGTGCAGCTGCACCACTTCACCCACCACGATCAGGGCGGGCATCGGGGCGTCTTTCGCCAGGGTTGCAAGATGTTCAAGCGTGCCCGTCGCAACGTGCTGATCGACGCGCGTGCCGCGAGAAATGACGGCAACGGGCGTCGTCGCCTCGCGACCGTGCTGAATAAGCTGTTCGCTGATGTCCGCGGCCTTCATCGTGCCCATGTAGATCGCCAGCGTCTGGCGGCTCTGGGCGAGATGCGACCAGTCGAACGGCGTGCTGTCGGCCTTGTAGTGGCCGGTCACAAAGGTGACGCTCTGGGCGTAATCGCGGTGGGTCAGCGGAATACCGGCGTAGGCCGTCACCGCAGAGGCCGCCGTGATGCCGGGCACCACCTGAAACGGTACGCCCGCTTCGGCTGCCGCCTGCAGCTCTTCGCCGCCGCGGCCGAAGATAAACGGATCGCCCCCTTTCAGGCGCACCACGGTTTTACCCGCTTTGGCGGCGTCAACCAGCATCTGGTTGGTGTCGTGCTGCGGCACCGAGTGCTCGCCAGCCCGTTTGCCGACGCAGATTTGCTCCGCGTCGCGACGGATCAGCTCGCGCACGCCGTCGGTGACCAGATGGTCGTAGAACACCACGTCCGCGTCCTGCAGCACCTGCAGGCCGCGCAGCGTCAGAAGTCCGGCATCGCCCGGCCCTGCCCCCACCAGAATGATCTCCCCGCCCGTGCTGCCGGGGTTATCCAGTTCGTCCTCGAGGATTTTCTGCGCCGCCGTCTCATTACCGGCATGCATCAGGCTGGCAAAGCGGCCGCGGAACACGCGTTCCCAGAAGCGACGGCGTTCCGTTACGCTGGTCAGGCGCGTTTTAAGGTGGTTGCGCCAGAAGCTGGCTTTTTCCGCCATGCGCCCGAGGCTGGTCGGCAGCAGCGCTTCGATTTTTTCACGCAGCACGCGCGCCAGCACCGGTGCGGTACCGCCGGAGGAGATCGCCACCAGCAGCGGAGAACGGTCAACGATCGACGGGAAGATAAACGAGCATAACGGCTGGTCGTCCACCACGTTCACCAGGCGGTAACGGGCCTGAGCGGCGTCGGAAATCCGCCGGTTCAGGTCGCGATCTTCGGTCGCCGCAATCACCAGCACTACGGTATCGATTTGTGATTCGTCAAAATCCGCTTCTGCCACTACCCGCACCTGCGCCCCTGCGCGCTGCAAAAACGCGATTTTGCGATCGGCAATTTCACCCGTGCCTACAACCAGCACCGGCTTCTCTTTTATCGCGGCAAATAAGGGCAGATAGTCCACAAGCAACAACTCACTAACAACGAGGAATAAAGGGACTATAGGGGGCGGCTTAGACCGAATGAAATTACGAATTGGAATGAGTAGTTACTCAATGGAATAACGCCGTGAAAAAGCTAATACCAAAAAGTGCTTAACATGCGAAATATCGGGCATTTAAGAACAATTCAAATTGTGTATGGGCGATCACAGTTTCATACTAGGCGGGTTAATATTTTGCTCTGTTTTTAAGGACTCACTATG
This sequence comes from Enterobacter sp. QK-SA4, assembly GCF_056856775.1. Lineage (NCBI taxonomy): Bacteria > Pseudomonadati > Pseudomonadota > Gammaproteobacteria > Enterobacterales > Enterobacteriaceae > Enterobacter > Enterobacter sp. QK-SA4. The sequence goes on along the minus strand of NZ_JBXFXH010000007.1, from coordinate 1,006,579 downwards.
TTTTCCGCAACGCGCCACCGTATTGCTGCCCTGGCGCTCGGCGTTTGCTTTATTCTTCCTGCCCAGGCAAAAAACCAACCTTATGGTGAAATCGCCACTATGCAGGCGCGTCATATTGCCACCGTCTTTCCTGGCCGCATGACCGGCTCGCCTGCGGAGATGCTCTCCGCGGACTATCTTCGCCAGCAGTTTGCCGGGATGGGCTATCAGAGCGATATCAGGTCGTTTCACAGCCGCTACGTCTATACCTCACGAAATAAAACGAAAAACTGGCATAACGTGACCGGCAGTACGGTTATCGCGGCGCATGAAGGTAGCGCGGCTGAACAGATTATTATTATGGCGCACCTTGATACCTACGCCCCGATGAGCGATGCCGATACGGATAACAACCTCGGCGGGCTGACGCTGCAGGGCATGGACGACAACGCGGCGGGCCTGGGCGTGATGCTCGAACTGGCCGAGCGGATGAAAGATATTCCAACCCAGTATGGCATTCGTTTCGTGGCTACCAGCGGTGAAGAAGAGGGCAAACTCGGCGCTGAGAATCTCCTTAAACGCATGAGCGCTGAGGAGAAGAAAAATACGCTGCTGGTGATCAACCTCGATAACCTGATCGTCGGCGATAAACTTTATTTCAACAGCGGGCAGAGTACGCCGGGACCCGTGCGGAAACTGACGCGCGACCGGGCGCTGGCGATTGCCCGCAGCCATGGCGTTTTTGCCACCAGCAACCCTGGCGGTAACCCCGATTATCCGCGAGGAACGGGCTGCTGCAACGACGGGGAAGTGTTCGATAAGGCGGGCATCCCGGTGCTGTACGTGGAAGCGACAAACTGGGCATTGGGCAAGAAAGATGGCTATCAGCAACGCGCTAAATCGAAAGCCTTCCCGGACGGGACAAGCTGGCACAACGTGATGCTGGATAATCAGCAGCACATTGACAGCGCGCTGCCGCAGCGGATTGAGCACCGCAGTCGTGATGTGGTGAAGGTCATGCTGCCGCTGGTGAAGGAGCTGGCGAAAGCGGGGAAAGCCTAGTGCTTATCCACCCCCTCACCCTCTCCCAAAGGGGAGAGGGTGAGGGGGTGGATAAGGAATTACCCTTCGTGCAGCCCGCACTCGCGCTTCAGCCCAAAGAATCGCGTCTCTTCTTCCGCCATTCCCGGTTCCCATTTGCGCGTGGTGTGGGTGTCGCCCACCGACAGATAGCCCTGGTCCCACAGGGGATGGTACTTCAGCCCGTGTTTTTGCAGATACTGATACACCGTCCGGTTATCCCAGTCGATAATCGGCAGCACTTTAAACACCCCGCGCTGGACCACCAGCACCGGTAAGGTTGCACGACTGCCGGACTGCTCGCGACGCAGGCCCGCAAACCACGTCTGCGCATTGAGCTCTTTCAGCGCCCGGTTCATCGGCTCGACTTTGTTGATCTCATTGTATTTCTCAATGCCCTCAACGCCCTGCTCCCACAGCTTACCGTAGCGCGCCTCCTGCCAGGCCGCGCTTTCCGTCGCGCGGTAAACTTTGAGGTTCAGCTTGAGCTTGTCCTTCAGCTCGTCAATAAACTGGTAGGTTTCCGGGAACAGGTAGCCGGTATCGGTGAGGATCACCGGAATGTCCGGACGGATCTGATTCACCAGATGCAGGCTGACCGCCGCCTGAATACCAAAGCTCGACGAGAGCACATAGTCTCCCGGCAGGTTTTCCAGCGCCCACGCCACGCGCCCTTCGGCGTCCAGCTTTTCAAGGTGGGCATTGGTTTCTGCCAGCGCCAGAATGCGTTCGACTTTAGGCAGATCGTTAAGGGCGTTTAGATCGAGTACGGACATAAGAACCTCGTTTGCCTGTTTTGCCGGGCGGCACTGCGTTTGCCCGGCCTACAACACCTGTAAAACCATCGGGATGTTACTCCCAGAAATCCCTTGCGGGATCGAGCACCGGGCGAATGATGCCCGCACGCACCGTAAAGTCGCCGAAGCCTTCACCCGCTTCGCGCTCTTTCGCCCAGCGCCCGACGAGCTCGTCGATGGAATCAAGGATTTCCGGCTCGGTAATGTTCTCGCGGAACATACGCGGAATGCGCGTGCCGATACGGTTACCGCCCAGGTGCAGGTTATAGCGCCCCGGCGCTTTCCCCACCAGACCCAGCTCGGCCAGCATCGCGCGACCGCAGCCGTTCGGGCAGCCGGTGACGCGCATAACAATATGCTCGTCCGGAATACCGTGTTTTTCCAGAATCGCTTCTACCTTGTCAGTGAATGACGGCAGGAAACGTTCCGCTTCGGCCATCGCCAGCGGGCAGGTCGGGAACGACACGCAGGCCATCGAGTTTTCACGCTGCGGCTTAACCGCATCCATTAACCCGTGGTCGCGCGCCAGCTTCTCGATCTTCGCCTTCTGGCTCTCCGGCACGCCGGCAATAATGAGATTCTGGTTAGCGGTAATGCGGAATTCGCCTTTATGGATCTTAGCAATTTCCAGCAGACCGGTTTTGAGCGGACGGCCCGGATAATCCAGAATACGGCCGTTTTCAATAAACAGCGTCAGGTGCCATTTATTATCGATACCCTTCACCCAGCCAATGCGATCGCCGCGACCGGTGAATTCGTAAGGGCGGATCGGCTCAAACTTGATGCCTGCGCGACGCTCCACTTCCTCTTTGAACGTCTCAACGCCCACGCGCTCCAGGGTGTATTTGGTTTTCGCGTTTTTACGGTCGGTACGGTTGCCCCAGTCGCGTTGGGTGGTTACTACCGCTTCCGCCACGGCCAGCGTGTGCTCCAGCGGCAGGAAGCCGAACTCGCTCGCGGTACGGGCGTAGGTTTTCTTATTGCCGTGCTCAATGGACAGGCCGCCGCCCACCAGCAGGTTAAAGCCAATCAGCTTGCCGTTTTCGGCAATCGCCACGAAGTTCATGTCGTTGGCGTGCAGGTCGATATCGTTCTGCGGTGGGATCACGACCGTAGTTTTGAACTTACGCGGCAGATAGGTCTGGCCGAGAATCGGTTCTTCGTCCGTTGTCGCGACTTTTTCCTGATCGAGCCAAATCTCCGCATAGGCGCGGGTGCGCGGCAGCAGATGCTCAGAGATCTTCTTCGCCCACTCATAGGCTTCGGCGTGCAGCTCGGACTCATACGGGTTCGAGGTGCAAAGCACGTTACGGTTCATGTCGTTGGCGGTCGCCAGCGCGTCCAGCCCGACCGAGTGCAGCATCTGATGCACCGGCTTCACGTTCTTCTTCAGAATGCCGTGGAACTGGAAGGTCTGACGGTTGGTCAGGCGGATGCTGCCATAAATCGTATTTTCACCGGCAAACTTGTCGATGGCCTGCCACTGCTTGGTGGTGATCACCCCGCCCGGCAGACGGCAGCGCAGCAGCATCGCATGACGCGGCTCCAGCTTCTGCTCGGCACGCTCGGCGCGGATGTCGCGATCGTCCTGCTGGTACATACCGTGGAAGCGGATCAGCAGGAAGTTGTCGCCTTTGAAGCCGCCGGTGAGACCGTCATTCAGATCTTCAGCAATGGTGCCGCGCAGATAGTTGCTTTCCAGCTTCATGCGCTCGGCGTCTGTCAGTTTACCTTCGACCACCAGTGGCCCTGGATGTTTTTCGCTCATTAGTAGACATCTCGCTGATAACGGCGCTCAACGCGCAGCTCACTTAAAAATTCATCCGCCGTTTCGGCATCCATACCGCCGAATTCGGCAATCACTTCCAGCAGTGCCTGCTCAACGTCTTTCGCCATGCGATTGGCGTCGCCGCAGACATAAATGTGGGCACCGTCATTGATCCAGCGCCACAGCTCTGCGCCCTGTTCGCGCAGTTTGTCTTGTACGTATACTTTTTCTTTCTGGTCGCGGGACCAGGCCAGATCGATGCGGGTCAGTACGCCTTCTTTCACATAGCGCTGCCACTCAACCTGGTAGAGGAAATCCTCGGTAAAGTGCGGGTTGCCGAAGAACAGCCAGTTTTTACCCGGCGCTTCATCTGCCGCGCGCTGCTGCATGAAGGCGCGGAACGGCGCAATGCCGGTGCCTGGGCCAATCATGATGACCGGCGTTTCCGGGTTCGCCGGGAGGCGGAAGTTGTCGTTGTGCTCGATAAAGACGCGCACTTCGCCCTCTTCTTCCACGCGATCCGCCAGGAAACTTGATGCCCCACCCGCGCGGGCGCGGCCTTCGATGTCGTAGCGCACCACGCCGACGGTAATATGCACTTCACTCTCCACTTCGGCCTGCGAAGAGGCGATGGAGTACAGGCGCGGCGTCAGCGGTCGCAGCAGGCCGATTAGCGCATCGGCATCCAGCTGAGCCGGAGAGAAACGGACCATATCGACAATTGGCGTCGTCGCGGCGTAATGCTGCAGCTTCGCCTTGTCGCCCACCAGCGGCAGCAGGGATTCGCTGCGCGTTAAGGTGGCATAATTTTCGACGATATTCGGGGTATTCACCGTCAGTTCGAAATGCCACTGCAGCGCCTCTGAAAGCGACTGGGTTTTGCCGTCAACGGTGACGGGCTCGTCACCCTTCAGCCACAGCAGCTCAACCAGCTCTTTCACCAGAGCCGGATCGTTCTGATACCAGATACCCAGCGCGTCGCCCGGCTGATAGCGCAGGCCCGAGTCGCCGAGATCGATTTCGATATGGCGCACGTCTTTTTCCGAATCGCGGCCGGTAATTTTCTGGTTCACCGACAGGCTCGCCGTCAGCGGCGCCTCTTTGGTGTACGGGCTGGTGTGGATATCGTTTACAGCTCCCGTCGCGGTGAACGCGGCCTGCGCCGACGTCTCTTTCGGCACGCGCGCTTTCAGCACCTCAACAATGCGGGCACGCCATTCGGCGGCGGCGGTCTGGTATTCGACATCCGCGTCAACGCGGTCCAGCAGGCGCTCCGCGCCCAGCTCCGCCAGCCTGCTGTCGAAGTCTTTACCGGACTGGCAGAAGAATTCATACGAGGTATCGCCAAGGCCAAATACGGCAAACGCCGTGCCATCCAGCTTCGGCGCTTTTTTCGAGAACAGGAACTTGTGCAGCGCCACCGCTTCTTCAGCGGGTTCACCTTCGCCCTGCGTAGAAGCGACCACCACCAGCAGTTTTTCTGACGCGATTTGCTTAAATTTATAATCGCCGGCGTTGACCAGGTTCACATTCAGTTTGGCGGCCAGCAGGTCGTCACGCAGCGCTTCGGCCACGCGGCGCGCATTGCCCGTCTGCGAGGCGGAAATCAGCGTAATGGCCGGAATTTCAACGGCCGTTACTGGTGCACCCGCCACAGCGCCAGGCTGCTGATTGAGCATTCCCCAGAAATAACCGGAGACCCAGGCAAGCTGAGTGGGAGAAAAATCAGAGGTGGCAGCCTGAAGGCGCGCCAGTTGCTCCGGGTTCAGGGGAAGCAAATTTGAAGGTGGGGCCTGTGTTGTCATGCGTCGTTATGTTCCAGTAGCCAAGCGGACTTTAAGCGAATAAATCCAAACTGAAGATAAGGTTAACGGCGAGGATAATAACAATTAAAGAAGGGATGGAAATAATAAATAACCAAATGGACTAACCTGTTTTAGTTGTCATACTTAACTATAAAACCGATTAATTAACCCACTGAAAATTATCGATAAAACCCACAAAAAAAGCCCGTTAACGAGACGCATGGCTTCAGAGCCGTTTTAGTTAATGCTAAAAATTGTGCTTTCCGGTACTATGCGGCGGTTTTTTCCGCATTACTGAGAGCGATCATGTCCACCACACTGTTTAAAGATTTCACCTTCGAAGCCGCCCACCACCTTCCGCATGTCCCTGAAGGGCATAAATGCGGCCGTCTGCACGGGCATTCGTTCATGGTGCGTCTTGAGATCACCGGTGAAGTTGATCCGCATACCGGTTGGATCATGGATTTTGCCGAGCTGAAGGCGGCGTTTAAGCCGACCTACGATCGTCTGGATCATTACTACCTGAATGATATCCCGGGCCTTGAAAACCCGACCAGCGAAGTGCTGGCGAAATGGATTTGGGATCAGATGAAGCCGCTGGTGCCGCTGCTGAGCGCAGTGATGATCAAAGAGACCTGCACCGCTGGCTGTATCTATCGAGGGGAGTGATCCTCTTCATCACGCCCGTTTAGCGGCATGAACTCATAGAGCACGAGCGCGTTACTTTCCAGTGATTCTGTCATTTGCCAGCCGTCATTAAGCCGTTCATCGCGTAAGGAAAGCGTTGGACGCGCTTTGTGCGCAATCCAGCGCCACATCTCTTCATCAGGCCCGCTGTCGCTGCGTACCCCTTCCAGCAACGGGTAGAGCGCACCATTGTGCCGATCGAACAGATGGCGCCTGATGCGCCACTCGCCGCGCATCCCCTGTAGCTGCAGGTGATATTGCTGTTGAAAACGTTGGATAAAAGCTTCCTCGCTGGAGAGCAGCGGATTGAACACCACCACGTTACGCAGCAGCAGCTGATAGCCCCCCTGATGGCGGAGCAGCAGCACGCTCTTGTCGTTGACGAGCACCTCACCCCGCAGGCGTTGCCACAGCCAGAGCACCCAGTAGATGGGCCGCGGAAGGCCGTGATTATACTGAAGCGCAAGGCTCGATGTATCGAGGGTGTTGTTCGTCCTGGCTTCCCCCTGCAAACCGGAATTCAGCCAGAATCCCGCCAGCCAGACCTGTTCTGAAAGCCCGAGTAAATTTTGCATAAGCAGCGCGCCGCGAAAAAACCAGCCGTTGGTTGCCCGCGTATTCCCGGTAAGGGTATTCCACGAGAGTAACCATACCGGCAGCGTGCGCTGCCGCTGGCGAAGGGCGGCGAGTATTTGGCGGATCTTCAGCACGGGATAGTTTTCAGACGAGGAGAGAAGCGCAGGATCCAGCCGCGCCAGATCGAGCAGCTCGTTGGCATCCGCCTGACAGGCGAGGAAATCGGCCTGGTCCAGAATGCCAGAATGGAACAGCGCGTCGTCGCCGAGTTCAGTACCCACGGGAGAGAAGCGATGCCACACCCCAAACTTTGCCTGTGGAAGGTAGGCCCCGACCGTCGCCCGCTGAGCCTGCCAGGCGTGCTCCTGGGTTTCCGCGCTTGCCTGAGGAGACCAGTGCATCACGACATGCCAGCCTGCGGTAATATCGGGTAAAAATCGGTTAACCGACAGCTGCAAAAAGCGCTTCAGAAGATCGCATCGGGTGGTGACCCCCGTGTGCAGCAGGATCGTCCAGCCTTTTTTTGCTACCCAGGTAAACAGCTGCTGCAGATTGTACCAGCAGGCGTAACCCGCCATATGGGGATCGTCCCATCCCGTGGCGAACAGACGGCTGCTGAGAAAAGGTTCAGCGATATCAATCCCCTCAATTGGGATCGCCTCGTGAAGCGCCTCCAGATGCTGGCGAACATCCTCCCGCAGTAAATCGTCGAGCTCGCGCAGGGTGACGACCAGCCTCGCGCGGCGCAGCGCGGACGAGAGCGGATAAAGCTGCTGCAGATCAACTATTCGCTCCTGACGCGGAGAGTGGGTTAGCGGAGCGGGTTCCCAGCCGCGGTTCTCAGCGCCTCTAAGCAAGCTAAACAGCCTATCCACCGCGATGGGAAAGCGCTGCTCGCCCGTGCCTGCCCGCAGCGGAGACGCATCGGAGCGATGCCGCCTGGCCTTACGAAACTCGCCCGGAGACATATTGTGATAGCGCCGGAACCGATCGGTCATCATACGCGTGCTGGCAAACCCGTGCTCCAGCGCAATCTGATGCAAAGGACGGCTGGTGAGGCGCAGGGCGTCAGCCGCTTTTTCCAGCCGCAGGGCGGTGATGTACTGCATAAAACTGACACCCATCTCTTTTCGAAAGAGGCGGGAGAGCCACGCTTCGGAGACGAACTCACTCGCTGCAATTTCGGCCAGCGTAATGCGCCGGGTATAGCTGGCGTTGATCCGCTCCAGCACGCGGGCAATGCGCTTGCTGACGTCGGCGTGCTGGTCCCGGGGTTTCTGGCGGGCAGGCTGCTGAAAGCGGCCAATCAGCAGCAGCAGGATCTCGCTCAGCCAGCGATTTGCCTCCAGCCTGAAGCGGTGCGGATCGTTCACCAGCGTCACCACCAGAAGCTGACGCAGCAGGTGCCGAAGTTCGTCACACTGCGGCCAGTTTCCACCGGACTCTGTCGGAACCGCGTAGTCATGGGCAAAAAAGTCATTGTACAGCTTGATTACCCACCGCCCGGAGAGAACGACACGAAGCGTCACGTTCGCGCTCTGGCTACTGAACCGCCAGCGCTGATAGCGGTTTATCACCGCAAGACCGTTATTTGACACCGTCTCGCGTCCTGCGGTGGTTTGCAGTTCGGCTTACCCTTCCAGAACCCACAGTATCGTCAGCGAATCACCTTCATCCTGCGTGAGCAGGCGAATGTCTTCAACGACTACCGCAAACTCGTTCCCATGCTGCTCCATTCGGCTCCCCCGCATGGACAAAAAATGATGCGCCATTTTTTGTCATAACTGAATCGTATGAAAAACAATCAGAAAAAAGGCGTCGCTTTACAACAAAAAAGGGCATTTTCCGGCAATGCGATCGACATAAACTCGAAACTAACACCGTTTGGCAGGAAAAGGATAACAAAAATGACACATCCAATTGTTGACGCTCTGCGGGACACCGAAGATCGGTTCACTGAACTTCGTCGCGAATTCCACCGACACCCCGAAATTGGCTTCGAGGAGCACAAAACCAGCGACCGCGTCGCGTCACTCCTTCAACAATGGGGCTATGAGGTCCACCGGGGAATGGCAAAAACAGGGGTGGTTGGCACCCTGAAGGTGGGCAACAGCAGCAAAAGCCTGGGCCTGCGCGCCGACATGGATGCACTGCCAATGCAGGAAAACAGCGGTAAGGCGTGGAGTAGCACCGTCGAGGGAAAATTCCACGGCTGCGGGCACGATGGCCACACCACCACGCTGCTCTATGCCGCAGAATATTTGGCGCGCACCCGCAACTTTAGCGGTACGTTACATCTCATTTTTCAACCTGCGGAAGAGCTGCTGTATGGCGGACGCGTCATGCTGGAGGATGGCCTGTTTGAGCAGTTCCCCTGCGACCATATTTTCGGCTTGCACAATATGCCCTCCCAGCCGCTCGGGAAAATCGGCCTTCGCGATGGCGCCATGATGGCCTCTTCGGATACCGTTCATATTGAAGTCAACGGGGTGGGAGGACACGGCGCCGTTCCGGAACACACCGTCGATGCCACGCTGGTTGCCTGCCACATCACCCTCGCCCTGCAGTCGATTGTGTCGAGGAATATTACCCCGTTCCAGCCGGTCGTCGTGACCGTGGGCAGCATCCAGGCGGGTCATGCTCCGAATATCATCAACGACAAGGTGTTAATGAAGCTGACCGTTCGCACGCTGGATGAAACGGTGCGTCAAACCGTGCTGCAGCGGATCCATGATATCGCCGTGGCGCAGGCTGAGAGCTTCAACGCCACGGCCACGATCCGTCACGTGAACGGGAGTCCGGTGCTAAGGAATAACCCGCAGGCCAATGAAATGGTGCGTACGGTAGCGACCGACCTGTTCGGTCAGGATGCCGTCTCGTCGGTGAATGCCTTTATGGGAAGCGAAGATTTTGCGTTCATGCTCGAGAAAAATCCCAACGGCTGCTACTTCACCCTCGGTGCGGGAGATGAGCCTGAGCGCTGCATGGTGCATAACCCAGGCTATGACTTTAACGACAAGCTTCTCCTCACCGGCGCGGCACTCTGGAGCGCGTTGACAGAACATTATCTGCGTTAATTCTCGCCCACCCCGGAGGCTTGCACGATGAGTACCGTTCCCCTGACAGGCACACCGACCTACGCCGGTAACGATCGGCTGCTGGCCGGTATTGTGATGAGCGTTCTGACGTTCTGGTTATTTGCGCAGTCGGTGATTAACGTTGTCCCGGCAATGAAAAATAGCCTGACTATCTCCCTCGAAACCCTCACGCTGGCGGTCAGCCTCAGCGCCTTGTTCAGCGGCTGTTTTGTCGTTGCCTGCGGGGGATTCGCCGACAAGTTTGGGCGTATGCGCATGACCTATATCGGCCTGATGCTGAGCATCGTCGGAAGCGCCCTGCTTTTCATCTCGTGGGAGCCGGTTCTGTTTCTGCTGGGAAGAGCGATACAGGGGCTGTCAGCGGCCTGCATCATGCCCGCCACGCTGGCGCTGATTAAAACCTGGTATGAAGGAAACGCGCGGCAGCGGGCCATCAGCTTTTGGGTCATTGGTTCATGGGGCGGCAGCGGCCTGAGCGCGTTTGTCGGCGGGACTATTGCCACCACGCTCGGCTGGCGCTGGATTTTTGTTTTTTCCATGCTGGTCGCGGTGGCGGCGCTGCTGCTGATCCGCGGTACGCCGGAAAGCCGAAGCGACGCCGCGAGCTGCCATAAGCTGGATATCAGCGGCCTGGTGAGCTTTGTCTGCATGCTGGTGCTGCTGAACCTATTTATCAGTAAGGGGCACAGCTGGGGCTGGAGCAGCGTTTTATCGCTACTTGTGCTGGGTAGCGCCGCGCTGGCAGCGGTCTTCTTTGTGCTTACCGGGCGACGTAAAGGTGATGTGGCGCTGATTGATTTTGCCCTGTTTAAAAACCGGGCCTACAGCGCGTCGGTATTCTCAAATTTTTTGCTCAACGGCTGCATTGGCACCATGATGATCGCCAGTATCTGGCTGCAGCAAGGACACCATCTTTCGCCGCTACAAACCGGCATCATGACGCTGGGATATCTGGTCACCGTGCTGGCGATGATTCGGGTCGGGGAAAAGCTGCTCCAGCGTTACGGGGCGCGCCTGCCGATGATGACCGGGCCGCTGCTGACCGCAACGGGTATCACGCTGATCTCCTGCACTTTCTTAAGCAAAGAAATCTATATTGTCACCGTTTTTCTCAGCAACATTTTATTTGGCCTGGGGCTGGGGTGTTACGCCACGCCGTCAACGGATACTGCGGTAATGAATGCGCCTGAAAACAAAGTTGGCGTGGCCTCAGGGGTTTACAAGATGGGCAGTTCACTGGGCGGAGCAATGGGGATCGCCGTTACCGCGTCGCTGTATGCGCTGCTGCTGCCGCTGGGAATGGCCAGCGCCGCACAGTATGCGCTACTCTTCAACAGCGCAATTTGTCTAGCTTCGGCGGGAGTCACCTGGGCATTGCTTCCTTCAGAACGGGCCCCGCGATAGGCGGGGCCGCGCAACGATCAGGCGATATTCAGATATTTGTGCGTCTGCATCGACAGGCGCCAGTTGCGCGCAATACATGTTTCAATGCACAGGCGCGTCGCGTCGTCTTTCTGGCTGATAGGCTGCAGGGCAATCACCCGCTGCTTTTCATCCGTCAGCGTGGCCAGCAGTTCATCCAGCGCTTCGATATCACGCACGCGCCCTACCGGGTGCTTAATCTCATCCGCGCGTTCCAGCGCCTGAGACAGCACGTCATACCCGCCGCGCATATTCACTTTTGGCGATACCGTCACCCAGGTCGTGTGTGAACAGCGCACTTCATGGGTGCCGCTGGTCTCAATCTGGCAGCTGTAGCCGTTCTTTTCGAGCAGCTCGGTCAGCGGCGTCAGATCGTGGATGCAGGGTTCACCGCCGGTGATCACCACGTGGCGCGCCGTCCAGCCCTGACGACCAATAATGGCCAGCAGATCTTCTGAACTGCCCGCGCCCCACTTATCGCTCTCTTTGGTTTTCGCCAGAATGCTAAACAGCGACACTTCCCGATCTGCGAGCTTATCCCACGTATGTTTGGTATCACACCAGGCACAGCCAACCGGGCATCCCTGTAAACGAATGAAAATAGCGGGAACGCCGGTAAAGTAACCCTCGCCTTGCAGGGTCTGGAACATCTCGTTAATCGGGTACTGCATAGTCATCTCAGTAAAGGGGATAAACGATAAGTATCGCAGATCCCCGCCGGATGGTCATGCTCCATCGGTGCTTTGCGCGCCAATCGCCGCCATAAAACGCTCGGTAATTTGCTGTGGACGGGTGATCGCGCCGCCGACGACGACCGTATGCGCGCCCAGCGCCAGGCATCTGGCCGCGCGTTCAGGCGTATCCACGTTGCCTTCGGCAATCACGGGAACCGTAACGGCGGCCAGCACGGCCTTCAGGAACGCGCAGTCATTTTCCGGAAGCGAATGGCCCGCCGTTTCCGCCGTATAGCCGTAAAGCGTGGTGCCGACGCAGTCAAAGCCAAGCGCCTGCGCCGTCACGGCTTCGCCCAAGGTGGAAATATCGGCCATCAGCAGTACCGAGGGATAGCGTGAGCGGATGCGCGTGACCAGCGTTTCCAGGGATTCTCCACCGGGACGCTCACGCGCCGTCGCATCAAGCGCAATGATTTCCGGAGAAACGGTCATGAGCTCATCCACCTCTTTCATCGTGGCGGTGATAAACACCTCGCTTTCCGGGTAATCCCGTTTGATGATGCCGATAACAGGCAAAGACACCTGCTGCTTAATGGCCTCGATATCCACTACGCTGTTGGCACGAATGGCTGCGGCTCCGCCCTGCGCCGCCGCCAGCGCCATCCGCGACATAATAAACGGGCTGTGAAGCGGTTCATTTTCCAGCGCCTGACAGGAGACGACCAGTTTTCCCTTCAGGTTATCCAGTACAGTTTTCATTACGATAAGATCTCTTCCACTTCGTTTTTGATAATCGTGACGTGCGGGCCATAAATGACCTGAACACCGTTACCGCGCATGATAACGCCGCGTGCGCCGGTGGCTCTCAGCGCCGCGTCATTCACTTTGCTGCCGTCCTTCACCGTGACGCGAAGCCGCGTGGCGCAGCAGTCCACCTCTTCCAGATTCTCTTTTCCGCCTAATCCCGCGATCACCGCAACGGCGCGCTCGCTCTGCGAGAAGGTCACCTCATTGGCCATCGCCTCCTTTTCCCGACCCGGCGTGGCAAAATCAAAGCGGTTAATCAGGTAGCGGAAGGTGAAGTAGTAAAGGAAGAACCACGGCACGCCCACCAGCGGAACGAACATCCAGTTGGTTTTGGCCTCCCCCTGCAAAATGCCGAACAGCACGAAGTCAATAAAACCGCCGGAGAAGGTTTGCCCGATGGTGATATGCAGCATGTGCGCGAGCATGAACGCCAGCCCGTCAAACAGCGCATGAATGACGTAAAGCACCGGCGCAATAAACAGGAAGGAAAACTCGATAGGCTCGGTAATCCCCGTCAGGAACGAGGTTAGCGCCGCAGAGAGCAGCAGTCCGGCAACGCGCTTTTTGTTCTCCGGTTTTGCCGTGTGGTACATCGCCAGACACGCGCCGAGCAGGCCAAACATCATTGTAATAAAGCGCCCGGACATGAAGCGCGACGTGCCTTCATAGAAATGCTGCGTGTTCGGGTCGGCCAACTGGGCGAAGAAGATCCGCTGTGTGCCCTCAACGAGGTGACCGTTAACAATCTCACTGCCGCCGAGCGCGGTAGTCCAGAACGGCAGATAGAAGATGTGGTGCAAACCAAACGGGCCCAGCATGCGTAAAATAAAGCCGTACAGCAGGGTGCCCAGATAGCCGGTGGCATCAACCAGCCCGCCGAGACCAAAAATCAGCTTCTGGAAATGCGGCCAGACCACGGTCATGAGCGCGCCGACGAGTATCGCCGCCAGCGAGCTGATGATGGGAACAAAGCGCGAGCCGCCAAAAAAGCCCAGGAACTGCGGAAGCGCAATTTTATTAAACCGATGATGGAGCGTGCAGGTCACCAGTCCAATCACCACGCCGCCAAACACGCCGGTTTCCAGCGTCTGGATCCCCAGCGTCATGCCCTGCCCTACAGCGCCCGGATTCTCATGCGCCAGTTTACCGGTGATGATCAGCAGCGCGTTGATGGTGGCATTCATCACCAGAAACGCGAGCAGCGCCGCCAGCCCAGCCGTGCCCTTATCGCTTTTTGCCAGCCCGACGGCGACCCCAACCGCAAACAGCACCGAGAGGTTCGCAAACACGATTGAACCGGCGCTGCTCATGATGGTGAAAATGGCTTGCAGCCAGCCCACATCTAAAAACGGATAAGCCGCCAGCGTATTGGGATTCGATAGCGCGCCGCCTATTCCCAGCAGCAGGCCCGCCGCGGGCAGCACGGCGATAGGCAACATAAAGGATTTACCAAAGCGCTGCGCTTTTTCAAACCATCCCCCCGAAGAAGCACCACTGAACATTTGCATCATGTTTTCATCTCCCCACTAAATGATGAAAATTTTTACCACATAAATATATATAAGTGAAAATTATCATCAATAACCAGGAAGCCGATCATACTTTTTCAAAATGACTGGCATCTTTCCCCTCCTTTCCGCCACACTAGTCGCAGCGAAACACATTAAGGACGTGGCATGTCGGACCATGAAAATCTGCTGCTGAAGCTCCGCCAGGAGGCTTCCGGGTACAGCCCAACGCAACAAAAACTCGGCGAGTTTATCCTCAGCGATCCTGCCCGGGTGCTCTACCTGACGATCACTGAACTGGCGCGCGAGAGCCACACCAGCGAAGCCAGCGTCACGCGCCTTTGCCGGACGCTGGGCTGCAAGGGCTATAACGAATTTAAAATGGCGCTTGCGCTGGATATTCAGCAGGGCCAGCCCGCGCGTCAGGCGGGGGATGAGATTGATAACGTTGTGGATGAGTCGGTGCAGGCCTTGCAGGATACCGCCAGACTCCTCGACCGCGCGCTGCTTGAAAAGGCGGCGCTGGCGCTGCACCAGGCGCAATCCGTGCAGATTTATGGCGTCGCGGCCAGCGCGATCCTCGGAGAGTATCTGCATTACAAGCTGTTGCGGCTGGGCAAACCCGCACAGCTGTTTAGCGATATGCATCGCGCGGCCATGAATGCGACAACGCTTTCGAAAGATACGCTGGTTGTGGCCATCTCCAGTTCGGGTTCAACGCGGGATTTACTCCACGTGGTGAAGCTTGCCCGCAAGCGCGGCGTTAAGGTTCTGGCGCTAAGCAATACGCCCCGCAGCCCGCTGGCGTCCCTGAGCGACATGCAGCTGGTGGCCGCCAAGCCAGAGGGGCCGCTTAGCGCGGGCGCGCTCAATGCTAAGGTCGGGGTCATGCTGCTGGTCGAGCTGCTGACCACGTCCATGATTGCGCTGGATGGTCATTACGGCGACGTTAGTCAACAAACAGCCAGCGCCACGCTTCCCCTTTTGCTCTGAAAATCATTCGCAGGCTAAATAAATCGGCCTGCGACTTATGTTGTCTGATTTGAGTTAAGTGGTATTTAAAACATTTATTCGGTAAATGTTTGGTGTAACAAATTATTATATTTATTACATTTTGAATTACGTTCACCATTCGGCGCAGACCTCATAAAAACATTTAAATTCAGATGTTTAAAATTTAAATTTTAATAGAGTGAATTTTTACCCTTGCGATAGTGTCCAATATCTCCACCTGATTCCCTTTCCTTAAAATAAGCTTAAGACGCCATTGATTTCGGCGTTTTATTATTTAAATGCCGTTTACTTTTGCACGCCTACAATCCGCCTCATCAATCATAATGAGACGGTATTAATGAAGATGTTATTGATTACAGGCGTGACCGGATTTCTGGGCGGTGCAGTTCTTGAAAAAATCCTGACCAGCGATCAACCTGCAAAACTCCTTTTGCTTGCGCGCGCCAGCGATCCGCAGAGCGGGCTGGAGCGCGTGCTGGAGAACATGCGCAAGTTCAACGTTCCCGAGGACAAACTGGCCTCCCTGAAGGTGGATAATATCCTGATTGGCGACCTCAGCCAGCCTGAAGCCTTTCTCAACGATCCCCGTCTGGATCGGGTCACGCACGTGGTTAACTGTGCGGCCGTGGCCTCATTTGGTAATAACCCGCTGATCTGGAAGGTCAACGTTGAAGGTACGCTCGCGCTGGCGCGCCGTATGGAGCAGGTTACAGGACTGCAGCGTTTCCTCCACGTCGGCACCGCAATGTCATGCACGCCGGAGCAGGATTCACTGGTCGCCGAAAGTGCGGAATTCAGAGAGAATGCTGAACACCTGGTGGAATACACGTTTTCGAAGTCAACCATCGAACAGCTGATGCGCCAGGAGTGCCCTGACCTGCCGCTGCTCATCGCCCGTCCGTCCATCGTCGTCGGCCATACCCGTCACGGCTGCACGCCGTCGAGCAGCATTTTCTGGGTCTTTAGCATGGGCCTGATGCTGCAGAAATTTATGTGCTCAATGGAAGACAGGATCGACGTTGTTCCGGTGGATTATTGCGCCGACGCGATGTTAATGCTGCTCAACAGCAACGCTCGTCCGGGAGAAGTGGTACACATTTCTGCGGGAGAAGAGAACAGCGTTCGCTTTGCGGATATCGATCAGGCAATGGCGCAGGCGCTGAAGAAAGCCCCCGTCGGGGATAGATATGCGCAGGTCAGCTACGAAACGCTGGTCAGAATGCGCCGCGAGCTGAAACATATTTTTGGGCCGTGTAACGAACGTCTGATGCTGAAAGCCATGCGTTTATACGGTGCGTTTGCCACGCTTAACGTGCGCTTCAGCAACGATAAGCTGCTGAGCATGGGGATGCCGAAGCCCCCCCGGTTTACGGATTACATCGCCCGCTGCGTGCAAACCACCCAGGGGCTGACCATTCCGGAGCAAATGGCGGTCGATTTTAAATAGCCAAAAAAAATGCCAGTCTTTCGACTGGCATTTTCATTTTAAGGCTTAAGCAATTATGCCTGGCCTTTGATCTCTTTCAGACCGTTGTATGGTGCTTTTTCGCCCAGCGCTTCTTCGATACGAATCAGCTGGTTGTATTTAGCAACACGGTCAGAACGGCTCATAGAACCGGTTTTGATCTGGCCTGCAGCGGTACCCACAGCCAGGTCGGCAATGGTAGCGTCTTCAGTTTCGCCAGAACGGTGAGAGATAACAGCGGTGTAGCCAGCGTCTTTCGCCATTTTGATCGCAGCCAGAGTTTCGGTCAGAGAACCGATCTGGTTGAATTTGATCAGGATGGAGTTAACGATGCCTTTCTCGATGCCTTCTTTCAGGATCTTGGTGTTGGTTACGAACAGGTCGTCACCAACCAGCTGGATTTTGTCGCCCAGTACTTTAGTCTGGTATGCGAAGCCAGCCCAGTCAGACTCGTCCAGACCGTCTTCGATAGATACGATTGGGTACTGTTTGGTCAGGTCTTCCAGGAAGTGAGTGAACTCTTCGGAGGTGAACGCTTTGTTGCCTTCGCCAGCCAGAACGTATTTACCGTCTTTGTAGAATTCAGATGCTGCACAGTCCATCGCCAGGGTGATGTCTTTGCCCAGCTCGTAGCCAGCAGCTTTTACTGCTTCTGCGATAACGGCCAGCGCTTCTGCGTTAGAACCCAGGTTTGGCGCATAGCCACCTTCGTCACCAACAGCAGTGTTCATACCTTTAGCTTTCAGAACTTTAGCCAGGTTGTGGAACACTTCAGAACCCATACGTACCGCTTCTTTCAGGGATTTCGCGCCAACTGGCTGAATCATGAATTCCTGAATATCAACGTTGTTGTCTGCGTGCTCACCACCGTTGATGATGTTCATCATTGGTACAGGCATGGAGTATTTGCCTGGGGTGCCGTTCAGTTCAGCGATGTGCTCGAACAGTGGCATACCTTTCGCAGCAGCAGCCGCTTTGGCGTTTGCCAGAGAAACTGCCAGGATTGCGTTCGCACCGAAGTTAGATTTGTTTTCAGTACCGTCCAGATCGATCATGATCTTGTCGATGCCAGCCTGGTCTTTGGCGTCTTTGCCAAGGATTGCCTGAGCAATAGGACCGTTTACAGCGCCAACCGCTTTCAGTACGCCTTTGCCCAGGAAGCGGGATTTGTCGCCATCGCGCAGTTCCAGCGCTTCGCGAGAACCAGTAGAAGCACCTGATGGAGCAGCAGCCATACCAACGAAACCACCTTCCAGGTGAACTTCGGCTTCAACGGTCGGGTTACCACGGGAGTCGATGATTTCACGACCGATGACTTTAACGATTTTGGACATTAGATTTTCCTCAGTACAAGTTAAACTAAAACTCCAGACAAACAACGCGTACCAAAGGTACGCGTTGCCGTTCTAACTTTTTTTACTTCGCCTGACGCTTCTGGTAGTCGCTGGCGGCCTTCACGAAGCCTGCAAACAGCGGATGCCCGTCACGTGGCGTTGAAGTAAATTCCGGGTGGAACTGGCAGGCGACAAACCACGGATGGTTTGGCACTTCAATGATCTCGACTAACTGATCATCCCCGGAGCGGCCCGCAACACGCAGGCCCGCGGCTTCAATAGGTTTCAACAACATGTTGTTGACTTCATAGCGGTGACGATGGCGCTCGGTGATGACCGGCTCGCCGTACAGCTTGCGAACCACGCTATCGTCAGACAGCTGGCAGGCCTGTGCGCCAAGACGCATGGTGCCACCCAGATCGCTCTTCTCGGTACGGACTTCGACGTTACCTTCTTCGTCACGCCATTCAGTGATAAGCGCCACAACAGGGTACTTACAGTCTGGCACAAATTCCGTAGAGTTCGCGTTTTCCATTCCCGCTACGTTGCGCGCAAATTCGATCAGCGCAACCTGCATACCCAGACAGATGCCGAGGTATGGAATATTGTTTTCACGCGCATAGCGCGCGGTGGCGATCTTGCCTTCAACACCACGGTAGCCGAAGCCGCCAGGGATGAGGATAGCATCCAGATCTTTCAGGATTTCAACGCCACGCGTTTCAACATCCTGCGAATCAATCAGCTTGATGTTCACGGAAACACGGTTCTTCAGACCACCGTGTTTCAGCGCTTCGATCACTGACTTATAGGCATCCGGCAGTTCAATGTACTTGCCGACCATACCGATAGTCACTTCGCCTGCCGGGTTGGCTTCTTCATAAATAACCTGTTCCCATTCAGACAGGTTCGCTTCCGGACAGTTCAAGCTGAATCGTTTACAAATATAATCGTCCAGGCCCTGAGATTTCAACAGGCCCGGGATTTTATAAATGGAATCGACATCTTTCATTGAAATAACGGCTTTTTCAGGCACGTTACAGAACAATGCAATTTTCGCACGTTCGTTCGCCGGAACCGCGCGATCGGAGCGGCAAACCAGGATATCTGGCTGAATACCAATAGAGAGCAGCTCTTTCACAGAGTGCTGAGTCGGCTTGGTTTTCACTTCACCTGCGGCGGCCATGTACGGCACCAGAGTCAGGTGCATGAACAGCGCGTGCTCACGGCCGATATCTACCGCCAGCTGACGAATCGCTTCCAGGAATGGCAGGGATTCGATATCACCCACGGTACCGCCGATTTCAACCAGCACCACGTCGTGGCCTTCGCCACCCGCAACAATGCGTTCTTTGATTGCGTTAGTGATGTGCGGGATAACCTGAACGGTTGCACCCAGGTAGTCACCACGGCGCTCTTTACGCAGAACGTCGGAGTAGATGCGGCCAGTCGTGAAGTTGTTACGACGGGTCATTTTGGTGCGGATGAAACGCTCGTAGTGGCCAAGATCCAGATCGGTTTCAGCGCCGTCTTCAGTAACGAACACTTCCCCGTGTTGGATTGGGCTCATGGTGCCAGGATCGACGTTGATGTACGGATCCAGTTTCATCATGGTCACATTGAGGCCACGGGCTTCAAGAATGGCTGCGAGGGAGGCTGCGGCAATGCCTTTACCCAGAGAGGATACGACCCCGCCGGTCACAAAAATATAGTTCGTTGTCATGCTGAACCTGAGAAGTTAGGGTGAAACGATGGAATAACCAGGACGGGAAAGTAGTATACCCGAACACGGCGAGCGCCACAAACTTTCATTCTCCGTCTCCATTCCAGGCCATGACAAACATAAGGAGTGAGAAAATAGCCCCTTTTGGGTAAATGTTTTTGACGCAAATCAAGCGCTTGTCATTTAAAAAACCACACAAATTGCGCTTGATCGCAAAATCTCGTTAGAGATCAGATTCCTGGCGCTTTACTTCCTGCCAGACTTCTTCCATCGCTTCGAGGTCAATTCCGCTCATTTCCAGGCCTCGCGAGGCGACAATCCGCTCAACTTCGCGAAAGCGTCGTTCGAATTTTAGGTTGGCTTTTTGCAGGGCGGTTTCCGCTTTTACACCCAGGTGGCGAGAAAGGTTGACGGTCGCGAACAACAGGTCGCCCATCTCTTCCTCAAGCTTTGCTTCATCCACCACCGCCTGCTGCGCTTCGTGCATGACTTCGTCAATCTCTTCGTGCACTTTATCCAGCACAGGGCCGAGGGAGGTCCAGTCAAAACCGACGGCGGAGCAGCGCTTCTGGATTTTATGCGCGCGCATCAGCGCGGGCAGGCTCAGTGGAATATCATCCAGCGCCGAGTGCTGGGATTTTTCCGCTCGCTCGGCGCTTTTGATCTGCTCCCAGCGGGCCAGCACCTCAGCGCTGTTCCCTGCGGTGGCATCGCCGAAGATATGGGGATGACGGCGCTCAAGCTTGTCGCTGATGGCAGCGCAGATATCGTCAAAGTTAAAGCGCCCTTCTTCCTGCGCCATTTGCGCATAGAACACCACCTGGAACAGCAGATCGCCCAGCTCGCCGCGCAGGTCGTCAAAATCTTCGCGGGAAATGGCGTCCAGCACCTCATAGGTCTCTTCAAGGGTATAAGGCGCGATGGTGGCGAAAGTCTGCTCTTTGTCCCACGGGCAGCCGTTTTCCGGGTCGCGCAGGCGTTTCATGATGCCGAGCAGGCGGTCGATTTGAGTCATAGTGTTTTCCATTAAAAAAACAAGCCGGGCGGCGGCAAAGCCTTACCCGGCCTACAGAAGAGTGTGTTTAACCGCCGTGCAGACGACGCGCGTCTATCACATCCGGCACCTGGTTCAGTTTGCCAAGCACGCGGCCCAGCACCTGCAGGTTGTAGATTTCGATGGTCATATCGATGGTGGCAAGCTGCTCGCGGGTATCGCTGCGGCTGGCGACGCCCAGCACGTTGACCTTCTCGTTGGCGAGAATGGTCGTGATGTCGCGCAATAGCCCGCTGCGGTCATTGGCAGTGACGCGCACCACCAGCGAGTAGCCAGCGGAATAGCTCTCACCCCAAACCGCTTCCACGATGCGCTCCGGCGCATGCGACTGCAGCTCGGCAAGCTGGTCACAGTCGGAACGGTGAATCGAAATCCCGCGTCCCTGGGTGATAAAGCCGACGATATCGTCGCCCGGAATAGGCTGGCAGCAGCGGGCAATGTGGTGCATCAGGTTACCTACGCCTTCAACCACCACGCGGCCGTTGTCTTTGCTGCGCTGCTGCGGGGCGTAGGTTTTCTGCTGCAGCTGCTTCAGCGCCGCCGCGTCCTGCTCTGCCGCGCTTGGCTTATTGAACTGCGCCTGCAGGAAGTTCACCATCTGATTCAGACGGATATCACCGCCGCCAATGGCCGCTAACAGCTCGTCAAGCTCGTTAAAGTTGTAGCGCGGCAGCAGGAATTTCTCCGCCTCTTTCAGGCTTATCCCGATATGCTCCAGCTCGTCGTCGAGGATCTGGCGGCCGGCAAGAATGTTCTTGTCACGATCCTGTTTACGGAACCAGGCGTGAATTTTCGATCGCCCGCGGCTGGTGGTGACGTAGCCCAGGTTCGGGTTAAGCCAGTCACGGCTCGGGTTGGGCTGCTTCTGGGTAATGATTTCAATCTGGTCACCCATCTGCAGTTGATAGGTGAACGGTACGATACGTCCGCCGATTTTCGCCCCGATGCAGCGGTGTCCCACATCGCTGTGGATGTGGTAGGCAAAATCGAGCGGCGTAGAGCCCGCCGGCAGGTCGACAACGTCCCCTTTTGGGGTAAAGACGTACACGCGATCGTCAAAGACCTGGCTACGCACTTCGTCGAGCATCTCGCCGGAGTCGGCCATCTCTTCCTGCCACGCAATCAGCTTGCGCAGCCAGGCAATGCGGTCTTCGTGGCCAGAACGCGCTCCGCCGGACGTGCCTTCTTTGTATTTCCAGTGCGCGGCCACGCCCAGCTCGGCGTCTTCGTGCATCTGTTTGGTGCGGATCTGAATCTCGACCGTTTTGCCGCCAGGGCCAAGCACAACGGTATGGATAGACTGATAGCCGTTCGGTTTGGGGTTGGCGACATAGTCATCGAACTCATCGGGAAGATGACGGAAGTGAGTGTGTACTATCCCCAGCGCGGCATAGCAGTCCTGCAGACGCTCCGCCACGATACGCACGGCGCGCACGTCAAACAGCTCGTCAAAGGCGAGGTGTTTCTTCTGCATTTTGCGCCAGATGCTGTAGATATGCTTAGGCCGGCCGTAGACTTCGGCGCGCACGTTCTCTTCTTTCATCGCCTGGCGCAGCCCGCCGACAAATTCCTCGATATAGTGCTCGCGGTCGATACGGCGCTCGTGCAGGAGTTTGGCAATACGTTTATATTCCGCCGGGTGCAGATAGCGGAAGCAGTAATCTTCCAGCTCCCATTTCAGCTGACCAATCCCTAAGCGGTTCGCCAGCGGCGCGTAGATATTTGTACACTCTTTGGCCGCCAGCACGCGCTCGTCTTCCGGCGCATCCTTCACCTCACGCAGGTGGGCAATACGCTCGGCAAGCTTGATGACTACGCAGCGGAAATCATCCACCATGGCCAGCAGCATCCGGCGAACGTTATCGACCTGCTCAGAGGAGACGGAATCGGTATGCGCGGCTTTGAGCTGGCGAATAGCCGCCATATCGCGCACGCCGTGGATCAGCGCGACGACGGATTTCCCGACGCTGTCGCGCAGTACGTCTTCGCTGACCACGTCCGCATCCGCGAGAGGGAAGAGAAGCGCGGCCTGCAGCGTTTCAATATCCATGTTCAGCATGGATAAGATTTCCACCATCTCCACGCCGCGCCACAGGAGAAGATCGGCATCCGGATGCCCCTGCGTGGTGCGCAGACAATAGGCCCAGGTTTCGGTTAAGCGTTCACACGACTGCTGGCTGGAAATTCCCAGACTTGCGATCCATTTTTGTGGGTCAAATTCCCCAGCTTTATTGAGATGTGCACTTCTTACCGCAACCATTGTCCTCTCCTTTAGGGACCTGGGCCTGTCGAAGTCGACAAGCCAAACAAATTAGATGTGCTCGAACAACACCATCGATTCCAGATGTCCAGTGTGCGGGAACATGTCCAGCATTGCCAGACGCTGAATCTGGTAACCCGCGCTGATTAATGCCTCGCTGTCCCGGGCAAGCGTTGCCGGGTTACAGGAAACATAGACCACACGCTTCGGCGCGAGTTTAATAATATGTGCCATCACACCCGGGGCACCGGCACGCGCCGGGTCGAGCAAAATTTTATCAAAGCCCTGCTTTGCCCACGGCTGTTGGGTGACATCTTCCTCAAGATTTTGATGAAAGAATGTCACATTTTGCAAGCCGTTCTGCTGCGCGTTCTCCTGCCCTTTAACCACCAGCGCCTCAACGCCTTCCACGCCGACGACGCTGGCCGCTTCTCGCGCCAGCGGCAGCGTGAAGTTGCCCATTCCGCAGAACAGGTCGAGCACCCGATCGCTTTTCTGAACGTCCAGCCACGTCAGCGCTTTCTCAACCATCTGCTGGTTAACGCCATCATTCACCTGAATGAAATCCCGCGGGCTGAACGTTAAGCGTAGCCCGTTTGACGCATACCAGGGCGCCTCACCGGTAACCTGCTCAAGTATCTCGCTTTGTGGTGCAAGGAAAAGCGCCAGGTCGTGGGAATGCGAAAAGCGTTCCAGTTTTTCGCGATCTTTTTTCGACAACGGCGCGGTATGGCGCAGGACCATCAGCGGTCCATTGTTTGCCATGACCAGTTCGACATGCCCGAGATGGCGAACGCCGTCCAGCCCGGAAAGACAGGTGCGCACTTCCGGAAGCAACGCCTCAAGATGGGGCACCAAAATGGGGCACTGCTGCACATCGACAATGTCGCTGGAACCGGCCTTGCGAAACCCCATCTCCAGCCGAGCCGTTTTTGGCTGATAGCTGAGGCTCAGGCGCGCGCGTCGACGATAGCCCCAGGGCACATCGGCGAGAATTTCGTTAACGTCATGTTTAAGCTGACGCGCCAGCGCGCGGCTTTTGCTTTTTTGCTGTAATTCTGTGCTCGCATGCTGTTGCTGGCAGCCCCCGCAAACGCCAAAATGTGGGCAGCGGGGCTTCACGCGCTCCGGGCTATCGTTGAGGCGACGCTTAACCTGTCCGCGCGCGAACTGGCGTTTATCTTCCGTCAGCGTAATTTCTGCTCGTTCTGTTGGCAGTAAACCTGTTATAAACAGAGCCTTACCATTATGACGTGCCACTCCCTGACCAAACGGATCGAGGTCCGTGGCTTCAACAGTAATGATTTGACGCGTCGTCACGCGTCGCTTTGCAGAGTAGAATTGCGCCATCGCCGAGATTTTTCTCACATAAACATAATTATCTTAATTGTCCCATAACGGAACGCCATGACCAACTACAGCCTGCGCGCGCGCATGATGATTTTGATCCTCGCCCCCACCGTTCTCATCGGTTTGCTGCTGAGTATCTTCTTTGTGGTGCACCGCTATAACGATTTGCAGCGGCAGCTGGAGGATGCAGGTGCCAGCATTATCGAACCGCTTGCCGTGTCCAGCGAGTACGGCATGAACCTGCAAAACCGCGAATCCATTGGTCAGTTAATCAGCGTGCTCCACCGCCGCCACTCGGACATCGTACGCGCCATTTCCGTTTACGACGAACATAACCGCCTGTTTGTCACCTCGAATTTTCATCTCGATCCGGCGGCTCTGAAGATCCCGGACGGTACGCCATTCCCGCGCCACCTCACCGTACTGCGGCGCGGCGATATCATGATCCTGCGCACGCCGATCGTATCGGAAAGCTATTCCCCCGATGAGTCTGCGCAATCCGATGCCAAATCCAGCAACAATATGCTGGGATATGTGGCGCTGGAGCTGGATCTCAAGTCGGTACGGCTACAGCAGTACAAAGAAATTTTTATCTCTGGCGTGATGATGCTGTTCTGCATTGGCATTGCGCTGATCTTCGGCTGGCGCCTGATGCGCGACGTGACGGGCCCCATCCGCAACATGGTTAACACGGTTGACCGCATCCGCCGCGGCCAGCTCGACAGCCGGGTGGAAGGGTTTATGCTGGGTGAGCTGGACATGCTGAAGAACGGCATCAACTCGATGGCCATGTCGCTGGCGGCGTATCACGAAGAGATGCAGCACAACGTTGACCAGGCCACGTCCGACCTGCGCGAAACGCTGGAGCAGATGGAGATCCAGAACGTTGAGCTGGATCTGGCGAAAAAGCGCGCCCAGGAAGCGGCACGTATTAAGTCGGAATTCCTTGCCAATATGTCTCACGAGCTGCGTACGCCGCTCAATGGCGTGATCGGCTTTACCCGCCTGACGCTGAAAAGCGAGCTTAACCCGACTCAGCGCGATCACCTGCACACCATTGAACGTTCGGCCAACAACCTGCTGGCGATCATCAACGACGTGCTCGACTTCTCCAAGCTGGAAGCGGGCAAGCTGATCCTGGAGAGTATTCCGTTCCCGCTGCGCAGTACGCTCGATGAGGTGGTGACGCTGCTCGCGCACTCGTCGCACGACAAAGGCCTTGAGCTGACGCTTAATATTAAAAACGACGTGCCGGATAACGTCATTGGCGATCCGCTGCGCCTGCAGCAGGTCATTACCAACCTTGTCGGGAATGCAATTAAATTCACCGAAAGCGGTAACATCGACATTCTGGTAGAAAAACGCTCCATCAGCAGCAATAAGGTGCAGATTGAAGTCCAGATCCGCGATACCGGCATCGGTATTCCTGAGCGGGATCAGTCGCGTCTGTTCCAGGCGTTCCGACAGGCGGACGCCAGTATCTCCCGCCGTCATGGCGGTACCGGCCTGGGGCTGGTGATCACCCAGCGCCTGGTGAACGAGATGGGCGGCGATATCTCATTCCACAGCCAGCCGAACCGTGGTTCAACCTTCTGGTTCCACATTAATCTGGACCTCAATCCGAATGTCCTGACCGATGGCCCGGTGACGGACTGCCTGAAAGGCAAGCGTCTGGCCTACGTCGAACCTAACGCGGCGGCCGCGCAGTGCGCGCTCGATATTTTAAGCACCACGCCGCTGGAGGTGGTCTACAGCCCAACCTTCTCAGCGCTTGCCGTTGAGCACTACGATATTCTGCTGATGGGGATCCCGGTTACCTTCACCGGCGAGCTGACCATGCAGCAGGAGCGGCTGGCGAAAGCCGCCTCAATGACCGACTATCTGCTGCTGGCGCTGCCCTGCCACGCCCAGATTAATGCAGAGGAGTTGAAAAACGACGGAGCCGCCGCGTGTCTGCTGAAGCCGCTCACCTCGACCCGCCTCCTGCCCGCGCTCACGGAGTATTGCCGTCTTAGCCAGCATGCTCTCCCGCTGATTAACGATGAGCAAAAATTGCCCATGAGCGTGATGGCAGTGGATGATAATCAAGCCAACCTGAAGCTGATTGGCGCATTGCTTGAGGACCAGGTTCAGCACGTTGAGCTGTGCACCAGCGGCGCGCAGGCGGTTGAACAGGCGAAGCAGATGCAGTTCGATTTAATCCTGATGGATATTCAGATGCCGGGCATGGATGGCATTCGGGCCTGCGAGCTGATCCACCAGCTGCCGCACCAGCAGCAAACCCCGGTCATTGCGGTCACCGCGCACGCGATGGCCGGCCAGAAAGAGAAGCTGCTGAGCGCCGGAATGAATGACTATCTGGCGAAGCCCATCGATGAAGAGAAACTTCATAATCTGCTGTTACGCTATAAGCCGGGTCACATTGGCGGGACGTACACGGTTTCCAGCGAGCCGGTTGAAATCAGCGTTAACCAGAACGCCACCTTTGACTGGCAGCTTGCCCTGCGCCAGGCGGCGGGTAAACCCGATTTAGCCCGCGAAATGCTGCAAATGCTGGTCGCGTTTCTGCCGGAAATTCGCAATAAGGTGGAAGAGCAGCTGGTGGGTGAAAATCCGGAAGCGCTGCTGGAAGCGATCCACAAGCTGCACGGCAGCTGCGGGTACAGCGGCGTACCGCGGCTGAAAAACCTTTGCCAGCTGCTGGAGCAGCAGCTGCGTGCCGGCACGCCGGAATCGGAGCTTGAACCGGAGTTCCTGGAGCTGCTGGATGAAATGGATAACGTAACGCGCGAAGCGACGAAGTTGCTGGGAAGCTGAGATAAAAGCCCGGTGGCGCTTCGCTTACCGGGCCTGCAATTGCGGGTGCGGCCTGATGCCCTCACCCCGATCCTCTCCCACAGGGAGAGGGAGAACTACATTCCCTGCCCTACTTTCAGCACCGCCGCGATATTCCTGGCGGCCATCCTGACGTTCTCGCTGGCATTTTCCAGCGCATCCTCCAGCGAGCAGATGGTGTAGATCACGCTAAACACCGCATCAATGCCGTGATCGTGTACCACGCCAACGTCCGCCGTCAGGCTGCCTGCAATGCCGATGACGGGTTTGTTAAAGCGTTTCGCCACTTTCGCCACGCCCACCGGGACTTTGCCGTGGATCGTCTGGCTGTCGATGCGGCCTTCTCCCGTGATCACCAGATCCGCATCGGCCACCTGGTCGGCCAGGTGTAGCGCATCGGTCACGATCTCAATGCCCTGGCGAAGCTGCGCGCCGCAAAAAGCGTACAGCGCGGCCCCCATGCCACCCGCCGCGCCGCCGCCAGCAAGGTTTAGCACGTCGATATCCAGATCCCGGGCAATGACTCTCGCATACTGCGCCAGCGCGTTGTCCAGGGTGACGATCATCTCGGGCGTGGCCCCCTTTTGCGGGCCAAATACGGCTGACGCGCCATCCTTACCGGTGAGCGGATTCGTCACATCACAGGCGACCTCTATCCGGCACTCCGCCAGACGTCTGTCCAGCCCGCTCAGGTCGATACGCGCGAGTTTTCCCAGCTCGCCCCCGCCCTGCCCAAGGGGCTGCCCGCTGTCGTCCAGCAGCTTTGCCCCCAACGCCTGCACCATCCCTGCTCCGCCGTCATTGGTGGCGCTGCCGCCAATGCCGATGATGATATGCTTAACGCCCGCGTCCAGCGCGTGACGAATAAGTTCGCCCGTGCCCCACGAGGTGGTTTTCAGGGGATTACGCTGCGAAGGGACGACCAGCTCCAGGCCGCTAGCCGCCGCCATTTCAATAAAGGCACTCTGCTCGTCACCGGATAAGCCATAAAATCCTTCCACGCGCTCACCCAGCGGGTCGGTCACCGGAACATGTACAATGCGTCCCTGCGTTGCCGCGATCATCGCCTCAACCGTTCCTTCGCCACCGTCCGCGACCGGAAGTTTGACGTAAACCGCCTCGGGAAAGATCTCGCGAAAACCACGCTCTATCGCTGTCGCAACCTCAAGCGCACTCAAACTTTCCTTATACGAGTCCGGTGCGATAACAATTTTCATAAGCCATCCTTACGCATAGTCATTACGTTAAGCATACACCACGTAAAAGACCGCTCGTGGGAGCGGTCCCAATGCGTTTATCGTACCATGCACGGGCGTTTATTGTCGAATGTCCAGTCGGGGATCAGATACTGCATCGCCATCGCATCGTCGCGCGCGCCCAGACCGTGTTTTTGATACAGCTCATGGGCTTTCATAACCTGGTCCATATCCAGCTCAACCCCTAGCCCCGGCGTGGAAGGCACCTGCACCATGCCACCTATGATCTCAAACGGCCGCTTAGTCAGACGCTGATTACCTTCCTGCCAGATCCAGTGCGTGTCGATAGCGGTAATCGTGCCCGGCGCGGCGGCGG
This sequence comes from Enterobacter sp. QK-SA4, assembly GCF_056856775.1. NCBI lineage: Bacteria > Pseudomonadati > Pseudomonadota > Gammaproteobacteria > Enterobacterales > Enterobacteriaceae > Enterobacter > Enterobacter sp. QK-SA4. Next base: position 977,774 of record NZ_JBXFXH010000007.1, on the reverse strand, counting down.
CAACGTGCGTGAACATCGCCAGCGACACGTCGAAGTGGTTATTAGAGTGCGAGCCCCAGGTCAGGCCAAACTCGTGGCACATTTGCGCCACGCGCACCGACCCCTGCATCGTCCAGAAGTGCGGGTCTGCCAGCGGAATATCGACGGACTGCAATGACAGGGTGTGTCCCATCTGACGCCAGTCGGTGGCAATCATATTGGTCGCGGTCGGCAGCCCCGTGGCGCGACGGAATTCCGCCATGACTTCACGGCCCGAGAAGCCCTGTTCAGCCCCACACGGATCTTCCGCATACGCCAGCACGCCTTTCAGCTGCTTACCAATTTTGATCGCTTCATCAAGCGACCACGCGCCGTTCGGATCCAGCGTCACGCGCGCCTGCGGGAAACGTTTTGCCAGCGCGGTGACGGCTTCCGCCTCTTCCTCACCGGCCAGCACGCCGCCCTTCAGTTTGAAATCATTAAAGCCATATTTTTCGTACGCGGCTTCCGCCAGGCGCACCACCGCATCCGGGGTCATCGCCTCGTCGTGGCGAAGTCGATACCAGTCGCATTGTTCATCCTGCTGGCTCTGATAAGGCAATGGCGTCAGCCTGCGGTCGCCGACAAAGAACAGATAGCCCAGCATTTCCACTTCGCTGCGCTGCTGCCCCTCGCCCAACAGCGAGGCAACGTTAACGCCCAGATGCTGACCCAGCAGATCCAGCATCGCGGATTCAATCCCGGTCACTACGTGAATGGTGGTGCGCAGATCGAAGGTCTGCAGGCCACGCCCTCCGGCATCGCGATCGGCAAAGGTATTGCGCACGGTGTTGAGGACATTTTTGTACTCGCCCAGCGTTTTGCCCACCACCAGCGGAATGGCATCTTCCAGCGTCTGGCGGATCTTCTCCCCGCCCGGAATTTCGCCCACGCCCGTATGGCCGGAATTGTCTTTGATAATGACAATATTGCGGGTGAAGAATGGCGCATGCGCGCCGCTCAGGTTCATCAGCATGCTGTCATGGCCCGCAACCGGAACGATCTGCATGGCGGTGACTACAGGGGTAGAAAAAGTACTCATCGTGTAATCCTTTTATCAGTGACGTCCAAAAACAGGGCGCTTACGGTCAAATGTCCAGCCGGGGATCAGGTACTGCATCGGGCCCGCGTCGTTACGCGCGCCGCCCGGTAGCTTTTTATACGCCTCATGGGCTTTATGGATCTGATCCCAGTCAATCTCCACGCCCAACCCCGGCGCATCCGGTACGGCAATCTTGCCGTTGATGATTTCCAGCGGATTTTTCGTCAGGCGGGCTTCCCCTTCCTGCCAAATCCAGTGGGTGTCGATGGCGGTCGGGTTACCCGGCGCCGCCGCGCCAACGTGGGTAAACATCGCCAGCGAAATATCAAAGTGGTTGTTCGAGTGACAGCCCCAGGTCAGCCCCCAGTCATCGCACAGCTGCGCCACGCGCACTGCACCTGAAAGCGTCCAGAAGTGAGGGTCCGCCAGCGGAATATCGACGGCGTTCAGCATCACCGCATGACCCATTTCACGCCAGTTGGTGGCTATCATATTGGTCGCAACAGGCAGCCCGGTGGCGCGACGGAACTCGGCCATAACTTCACGGCCCGAGAAGCCCTGCTCCGCACCGCAGGGATCTTCTGCATAGGTCAGGACATCCCCCAGCCCTTTGCACAGGCTAATGGCTTCATCCAGCAGCCATGCGCCGTTGGGATCGACGGTGATCCGCGCATCCGCAAAGCGTTTTTTCAGCACCCGGACCGTTTCAATCTCCTGCTCGCCGGGCAGCACGCCGCCCTTCAGCTTGAAATCCTTGAAGCCGTAGCGATCCTGCGCCGCCTCGGCCAGCCGCACCACCGCGTCGCTGGAGAGCGCTTCCTGGTGGCGCAGGCGATACCATTCGTGATCGCCCGTGGATCGAGCCAGATAAGGGAGATCGGTCTTATTGCGATCGCCAACGTAGAACAGATAGCCCAGCACGGTAACCGCATCGCGCTGTTTGCCGGGCCCCAGCAGTTCGCAGACCGGGACATTGAGCGCCTTACCCAGCAAGTCGAGCAGGGCGGCCTCCAGCGCGGCGACCGCGTTGACGCGCAGTTCAAACGTCCAGGCACCTTTACCGAACGTATCAAAGTCCGCCGACTGATTGCCCTTATGGACCCGCTGAACGACCTTGTTCAGACGGGCGACCTCCTGGCCCACCACCTGCGGAATGGCATCGACCAGCGTCTGGTAGATCACCTCTCCGCCCGGGGCTTCGCCCACGCCGGTATTCCCTGAGCTGTCTTTCAGCACGACGATATTACGGGTAAACCAGGCGCTATGCGCACCGCCAATGTTGAGCAGCATGCTGTCCTGTCCGGCTACCGGAATGACCTTCATCTCCGTAACGGTTGGGCTCGATTGCGTTGTCATCATCCACGCTCCGCAACAGGTTTAAGTTCGACGCGTTTGATATCCCCAACCAGCACCAGGTAACTCAGCACCGCCACCAGCGCATGCACACCCACGTAGATCAGCGCACCGTTGAAAGAGCCGGTGGTACCGACGATGTAGCCGATAGCGATAGGCGTAACAATCCCGGAGATATTGCCGAACATGTTGAACAGTCCGCCGCTCAGGCCGCTGATCTCCTTCGGCGCCGTATCCGCCATCACCGCCCAGCCCAGCGCGCCAATGCCTTTGCCGAAGAAGGCCATCGCCATAAAGCCGATAATCATCCATTCGGCGTTGACGTAGTTACAGAACACCATGGTCATGGAGAGCAGCATGCCGAGCACAATCGGGGTTTTACGCGCAATGTTCAGCGAGCCGGTCCGGCGCATCAGCCAGTCGGAAATCACTCCGCCGAGCACGCCACCGACGAAGCCGCAGATTGCCGGAACCGACGCGACAAATCCCGCTTTCAGAATCGACATGCCGCGTGCCTGCACCAGGTATACCGGGAACCAGGTGATGAAGAAGTAGGTTAAGGCGTTAATACAGTACTGGCCCAGATAGATGCCGATCATCATTCGCGAGCCGACGAGCTGCTTGATCTGCGCCCATTTCTGGCTGAACGGGACTTTTGCTTTTGCGGATTTCTGATCCATATTGATCAGCGCGCCACCTTCCGCGATGTACTCCAGCTCTTTTTTGTTCACGCCAGGGTGCTGGTTGGGTTCGTGGATCACTTTCAGCCAGACGAAGCTGATGACGATCCCAAGCCCGCCCATGAAGAAGAAGACGTGCGACCAGCCCACCTCATGCGTCAGCCAGCCCATGATTGGCGCGAAGATCACCGTTGCGAAGTACTGTGCGGAGTTGAAAATCGCCACCGCCGTTCCCCTCTCCTGCGCCGGGAACCAGGCAGCGACAATGCGGCTGTTCCCCGGGAAGGAAGGTGCTTCCGCTAAGCCTACCAGGAAGCGCAGCGTGAAGAGCGCCACGATAATGCCGAAGCCGCTGAAGATATCGACGAACCCCTGTAACAGGGTAAACATCGACCAGATAAAGATGGACCAGAAATAGACGCGTTTAGATCCAAAACGGTCCAGCAGCCAGCCGCCAGGAATTTGCCCGATGACGTAGGCCCATGAGAATGCGGAGAAAACGTAACCCATGCCCACCGGATCAAGGCCGATATCTTTTGCCATTTCCGAACCGGCAATCGACAGCGTGGCGCGGTCACCATAGTTAAAGGATGTGACGATAAACAGCATCACCACTATCCAGTAGCGGGCGTTGGTGCGCTTTTCAGCGCTGCTCGCTGCGTGGCTTAATGTACTCATTGTTGCACTCCTGAAACATAGCTTTCGCCTGGTTCATTCTGTACAGCACCGGTAGGGTAATCAGAATGAGATTGGTGTTTTGTCGTTTTGGTACGGCCTGACGCCGTTTTATAGTGACCGGAAAAGTATATGAAGGAGTGCCTCATCACCTCACCGTGCAGAAACACAGTATTAAAGGGTGTATGAGAGGTTGTTTATGGCATAAGCCCAGGGGAATGGAAGGTGGTTCACGGAATTGGCGTTTGGAGCGGGATGTATCGCCGGGCGGCGGCTACGCCTGACCCGGCCTACAAAACTATTTAAGGAGAGTTGCCCAGTGCTCGACCCACGGGTTCGATTCGCTTTCGGGTTCAGGATGCTCCCCGGCATCAATCAGCAGCATCTCGCCGACGCGCTGGGCGCTCTGTTCCTGCAGGAGCGCATCGAACTGCTTGCCGCCGCCGCAGAAGTTAGCGTAAGAGCTGTCGCCCAGAGCAATGATGCCGTAGTGCACGTCCGGCTGATAGCCAAGCTGGTCTTTAATTCCCTGGAAAAGCGGCACGATGCTGTCCGGCAGATCGCCCTGCCCGGTGGTGGAGGTCACCACCAGAATGTATTTATCTTTATACTTTTCCCAGTCTGCCAGTTCCGGATCTTCATAGACCGTGGCTTTATGGCCCTGGCTGGCGAGTATTGCCTCAGCCTCTTCCGCTACCAGCAGCGAGTTGCCGTACATTGTCCCGACAAAAATGCCTACTTCAGCCATGCTATTTTCCCATAATGAATGCGCTTACTCTTCATCCTGAACGTTGCCCGGTACAAACTCAACCCTTTCATTTTCGGGGAGTTGTCCCAGCCAGCCAAACTGTGACAGCGCCTGCATCCAGACGTCGTCCAGCCCAGCACGGATAGTCAGCGGCTCGCCGGTAAACGGGTGCGTCAGGCTCAGCTCGCTGGCGTGCAGCATCAGACGATGGCAGCCAAAGTGTTCGGCCGCGCTGCGGTTCTGGCGCAAATCACCGTGTTTGCTGTCGCCAATAATCGGATGGCGCAGGTGCGCAAGATGGCGTCGCAGCTGGTGCTTACGCCCGGTTTTAGGCAGAAGCTCAACCAGGCTGTAGCGTGTGGTCGGGAATTTGCTGGTTGCCACCGGCATTTCGGTCGTCGCCATGCCGCGATAGTCCGTCACCGCGGGCTGAGGACCTTTGTCATCGCGGGCAAATTTATCGGCGATTTTGTCCAGTTCCTCCACCAGCGGATAGTCCAGCGTGGCGGCTTCCGTCAGCCAGCCGCGCACGATCGCGTGATAGCGCTTTTGCATCTGATGCTGTTCAAACTGCTGTGACAGCAGACGCCCCGCCTCGCTGGAAAGCCCCATCAGCAGCACGCCGGAGGTCGGCCTGTCGAGACGATGGGCGGTAAAAACCTGCTGGCCAATCTGGTCACGAACGGTCTGCATCACCACCACCTTCTCATCGCGATCGAGCCAGCTGCGGTGTACCAGCCAGCCTGACGGTTTATTTACCGCCACCAGCCACTCGTCCTGATAGAGGATCTCAAGCGTCATGCATCTTCACCGGCGAACAGGGCATCCAGTTTTTCCAGTTCGACCAGCATCACGTCGCGCGCAGGGTGCGTCGCCTCGAGCGCCATTTCATAGTAGGGAGAGACAGCAAACGCCTGCGGAAGCGGGTGACCGCCCTCAAGCAGGGCGTGCATGCGCGGAATTAACACCCACTGCAGCCATTCAAACGGGGCCAGCGTATCCAGGCAGAAGGGCTGAGTGCTCGCGAACGCTTCTGGCTGCGGCGCGGTCTCCTGCCACAGCTGATGTTGGCGCAAAAGGGCTTCGATGGCGTGCAACTGAGCACGAACGCTATCGTGTTGCGTCATTGTAACCTCAACTGAAAAAGTGAACGGCGCGCAGCATAGCATTGCGGAAGGCAGAAATAAAAAAAGGGAGCACTGTAAAAACAGTGCTCCCGGTTCGTTTCGCAGCATTCCAGCTACAATTCGTGCTCCCTGCTCATCCGTGACAACTTTTCCTGAAGCCCGAAGGCCTGGTCATCCGTAAGCCGATGCATCCTGCACACATCTTCCTGACGCGTTTGTTTCATCCTGAAACGTCCTGGCCTTCCTGACCCACCGACCATCCTGACCGGCTCTCATTCTCCTTCCTGGAGGTGTCCCTTACGCATCCTGCGTTATCCACTTCGCTTCATCCTGAAGCCTTCCTGCAGCGCCATCCTGACGAGTCCTGCGTGAGAAACGCCATCATCCTGATGTTCGTTTCTCGTGTCGGCGTCCTGTCGACGGAGATAGAATCCGCTATTCCGCTTCGTCTTACAACCCACTCAGCCGGAGTTGTAAGACGCACAGGCTCCCTAAAAATAATAGGACGAACAACTAATCTGTTGAAAAATAGAGTGTTATTAATCTGAATTTAATGAGGTAATACTGAATGTTCCAGCGATCTCTCACAAACCTTGTAAGAGATCTCTCACACGCGCTGTAGCAGCATGGATTACAGAAGTGGCTCAAGTCGGGTGAGGAAATCCGCAAGAGAGGGGGCGAGAGTCTCGCGATTGCGGGTGCCGATAGTCTCTTTAACCACTTCACCTGACAGGTTACAGACGGATAACACATCCAGTTCGCTGTCCAGCGTGGCAATAAAAAGCGTCGGAGAAAGCTTAAGGCGTTTTTGCGTAACCAGATGACCAATCAGGTTTTCCTGAACACGCTGCAGATCGTCTTCGCTCCAGGTCTGCAACAGCGTCAGCGTGATATCAGCAAAGCGCGCGGGCATATCCCCTGCGAACTGCGTGGTATAAAACGCGTGAACCGCTGGTTGTACCACAATGTCCATTGCACGCTCAACCGCATTTACATTTTGCTCGCCATCGGAAGGTTTTGGCTGCCAGATAACGTAATCGTCGACTGAAGAGATAATGCACGGCGAGGGTACGCCATACAAATCAGTGCTTTGTGGCCATGTTCCGTGCTTTTCATGCCATGCATCGCAGTAGCGGGTCGTGAAGGTAGTGAGGGCATTTGCAGTTTCGATGTCCACCGATTTCTCTCTTCTTGTCAGACAGGATAAACTCAGGCCATAAGTGTACCTGTAAAGTGGTTATGAAACATGTCTTACGAAAATCATCAGGCGTTAACCGGCTTAACGCTGGGTAAATCGACCGATTACCGCGATACCTACGATGCAAGCCTGCTGCAGGGCGTGCCGCGCAGCCTGAATCGCGATCCTCTGGGCCTGCATGCGAATGCCTTGCCGTTTGTCGGCGGTGACATCTGGACGCTGTACGAACTCTCGTGGCTTAACGCGCGCGGTCTGCCGCAGGTGGCAGTGGGCCACGTTGAGCTGGATTACGCCAGCGTTAATCTCGTCGAGTCCAAAAGCTTTAAGCTCTATCTCAACAGCTTTAACCAGACAAAATTCAACAGCTGGGACGACGTTCAGCACACCCTGGAACGTGATTTGAGCGCCTGCGCGCAGGGAAAGGTGAGCGTTTCACTGTATCGCCTGCACGAGCTGGAAGGGCAGCCAGTCGCCCACTTCAACGGGACCTGCATCGACGATCAGGATATCGAGGTGGAGAATTATGAATTCAGCGCGGACTACCTCGAAAACGCGGCGAGCGGCAAAGTGGTTGAAGAGACGCTGGTCAGCCACCTGCTGAAATCCAACTGCCTGATCACCCACCAGCCGGACTGGGGCTCGGTGCAGATCCAGTACCGCGGCCCGAAAATTGACCGGGAAAAATTGCTGCGCTACCTGGTCTCGTTCCGCCATCACAACGAATTTCACGAGCAGTGCGTGGAGCGCATCTTTAGCGATATTCAGCGTTTCTGCCAGCCAGAAAAACTGAGCGTTTATGCGCGCTATACCCGCCGGGGCGGTCTGGACATCAACCCGTGGCGCACCAACACCGATTTTGTGCCGGCAACGGGACGGCTGGTGCGTCAGTAATATAAATATTTTCACAATATGCGCGGTATCTTCCGCGCTTTAGGTTGTGAAACGTCACGCGCCAGGGCTATTGTAATCAACAGGGAAAGACGATAATCGTCCCGTAAGGAGCTCACTTGATTACACATATTAGCCCGCTTGGCTCAATGGATATGTTGTCGCAGCTGGAAGTGGACATGCTTAAGCGCACGGCCAGCAGCGATCTTTATCAACTGTTTCGTAACTGTTCACTTGCCGTTCTGAACTCCGGAAGCCTGACAGATAACAGTAAAGAACTGCTGTCCCGCTTCGAAAGCTTTGATATCAACGTGCTGCGCCGCGAGCGTGGCGTGAAGCTTGAAGTCATCAACCCGCCGGAAGAGGCCTTTGTCGACGGGCGCATCATCCGTTCACTTCAGGCTAACCTGTTTGCCGTGCTGCGTGACATTCTGTTTGTTAACGGGCAGATCCACAACGCAGGCCGTTTCCAGCATCTAGACCTGGAAAGCTCGGTCCATATCACCAACCTGGTGTTCTCCATTTTGCGTAACGCCCGGGCCCTGCACGTTGGCGAAGCGCCGAACATGGTCGTCTGCTGGGGCGGCCACTCCATTAACGAAACTGAATACCTTTATGCGCGTCGGGTGGGCACCCAGCTCGGCCTGCGCGAGCTGAATATCTGTACCGGCTGCGGTCCGGGTGCGATGGAAGCGCCAATGAAAGGTGCCGCAGTAGGTCACGCGCAGCAGCGTTACAAAGAGGGACGGTTTATTGGCATGACCGAGCCGTCAATCATTGCCGCTGAGCCGCCTAACCCGCTGGTTAACGAGCTGATTATCATGCCGGATATCGAGAAACGTCTTGAAGCGTTTGTCCGTATCGCCCACGGCATTATCATCTTCCCGGGCGGCGTAGGGACAGCGGAAGAGCTGCTCTACCTGCTGGGTATTCTGATGAACCCGGCCAACAAAGATCAGGTTCTGCCGCTGATCCTGACCGGGCCAAAAGAGAGCGCCGACTACTTCCGCGTGCTGGACGAGTTTATCGTGCACACGCTGGGCGAAGCCGCGCGTCGTCACTATCGCATCATCATTGACGATGCCGCAGAAGTGGCGCGCCAGATGAAAAAAGCGATGCCGCTGGTAAAAGAAAACCGTCGTGATACCGGCGATGCGTACAGCTTTAACTGGTCAATCCGTATCGCGCCGGACCTGCAGATCCCGTTCGAGCCAACGCACGAAAATATGGCGAACCTAAAACTCTACCCGGACCAGCCGGTGGAAGTCCTGGCTGCCGATCTGCGTCGTGCCTTCTCCGGGATTGTTGCGGGCAACGTGAAAGAGATGGGCATCCGCGCCATTGAACAGTACGGTCCATACAAGATCCACGGCGACCAGGAGATGATGCGCCGCATGGACGACATGCTGCAGGGCTTTGTCGCCCAGCACCGCATGAAGCTGCCGGGCTCAGCCTATATTCCTTGCTACGAAATCTGCACATAACGCTCAGCAGCATCTGATCAAAGCCGGGTCGCCCTGTTGCGCGTCCCGGCTTTTTTATTACCGAGGTAATTCATACGCATCACTTATGTCTTTTACAAACTATGCGCAAACGCAAACGATTACCTGGTTTTTTCAACCGTAAATTATCAGCCTTAATCCAAATTACCTGCCAGAAAATACTAAAAACCCATTTCTTTACAGCGAAAGACACCTATATCACGGGGCGGTCTTTCAGCACACATGTCGTTGGTGGTAGCCTTCGCGCCCGTAAATTCTCTTTGATGTTTTTTTAACAGATAAATGGTCTAAAGATGCCCACATCATAAGTGGATTATTGCATTTGGGATCACGATCACTGATAGATTCATAACTAGAATGTATCTTTCCGCCCGCCAATAGTTACGGGCGAAAATTATTAAAAAACCGTCACTGAACGAATTTCATATTACCGTCAGGCACTTTTTCATCGGATTTGACTAAAAACCTGACAATTCGCTTCCTCCAGGAGATACAGATGGAAACCACTCAAACCAGCACCGTTGCTTCGATTGAATCCCGAAGTGGTTGGCGCAAAACGGATACCATGTGGATGCTTGGCCTTTACGGCACGGCAATCGGCGCTGGTGTACTGTTCCTTCCTATCAACGCAGGCGTCGGCGGTCTGATTCCGCTGATCATCATGGCTATCATTGCTTTCCCGATGACATTCTTCGCACACCGCGGTCTGACCCGCTTCGTGCTGTCCGGTAAAAACCCGGGCGAAGACATCACTGAAGTTGTTGAAGAGCATTTCGGCGTTGGCGCAGGTAAACTGATTACCCTGCTCTACTTCTTCGCGATTTACCCTATCCTGCTGGTCTACAGCGTGGCAATCACCAACACCGTTGAAAGCTTCATGATGCACCAGCTGCACATGACGCCGCCTCCGCGTGCGATTCTGTCTCTGATCCTGATCGTGGGCATGATGACCATCGTTCGCTTCGGTGAGCAGATGATTGTGAAAGCAATGAGCGTACTGGTCTTCCCGTTCGTTATTGCTCTGATGGTACTGGCTTGCTACCTGATCCCACAGTGGAACGGCGCAGCGCTGGAAACCCTGTCCCTGAGCAGCGCATCGGCAACCGGTAACGGCCTGCTGATGACCCTCTGGCTGGCGATTCCGGTGATGGTGTTCTCCTTCAACCACTCCCCAATCATCTCCTCTTTCGCCGTGGCGAAACGTGAAGAGTACGGTAATGGCGCAGAGAAGAAGTGCTCCAGCATCCTGGCGCGCGCTCACATCATGATGGTACTGACCGTTATGTTCTTCGTCTTCAGCTGCGTACTGAGCCTCTCCCCGGCGGATCTGGCGGCAGCGAAAGAGCAGAACATCTCTATTCTGTCTTACCTGGCGAACCACTTTAACGCACCGGTCATTGCGTGGATGGCACCAATCATTGCGATTATCGCCATCACCAAATCCTTCCTGGGCCACTACCTCGGCGCGCGTGAAGGCTTCAACGGTATGGTGATTAAATCTCTGCGCGGTAAAGGCAAGAGCATTGAAATCAACAAGCTGAACAAAATCACTGCACTGTTCATGCTGCTCACCACCTGGGCGGTAGCGACCCTGAACCCAAGCATCCTGGGCATGATTGAAACCCTGGGCGGCCCGGTCATCGCGATGATTCTGTTCCTGATGCCGATGTACGCGATTCAGAAAGTCCCTGCTATGCGCAAGTACAGCGGTCATGTGAGCAACGTCTTTGTGGTTATCATGGGTCTTATCGCAATCTCTGCGATCTTCTACTCCCTGTATACCATGTTCTGATTATCACCCGCGCCGTCTTCTGACGGCGCACTCCTCCCTCTCTGACTGAAAGCAATGGACGCATCATGATTAGCGTATTCGATATCTTCAAAATCGGTATTGGTCCTTCCAGCTCTCACACCGTCGGACCAATGAAAGCCGGTAAGCAGTTCACGGATGACTTGATTGCACGCGGCATCTTGCATGACGTTACCCGCGTGGTTGTCGATGTATACGGCTCGCTTTCCCTGACCGGGAAAGGCCACCATACCGATATCGCCATTATCATGGGCCTGGCGGGAAACCTGCCGGATACCGTTGATATTGATGCGATCCCTGGCTTCATCCAGGATGTGAACACCCACGGTCGCCTGCTGCTGGCGAACGGTGAGCATGAGGTTGAATTCCCGGTTGACCACTGCATGAATTTCCATGCGGACAACCTGTCGCTGCACGAAAACGGCATGCGCATTACCGCGCTGGCCGGCGACAAAGCGGTATACAGCCAGACGTATTACTCTATCGGCGGCGGCTTCATCGTCGACGAAGACCACTTTGGTCAAACCAATACCTCTTCTGTCGAAGTGCCGTATCCGTACAAAACGGCGGCGGATCTTCAGCGTCACTGTCAGGAGACGGGCCTTTCCCTCTCCGGCCTGATGATGAAAAACGAGCTGGCACTTCACAGTAAAGAAGAGCTCGAACAGCACTTCACTAACGTCTGGGAAGTGATGCGCGGCGGTATTGAGCGCGGGATCACCACCGAAGGCGTTCTGCCGGGCAAGCTTCGCGTGCCGCGTCGCGCTGCTGCGCTGCGCCGTATGCTGGTGAGCACCGACAAAACGACGACGGACCCGATGGCCGTTGTAGACTGGATCAACATGTTCGCCCTGGCGGTAAACGAAGAGAACGCCGCAGGGGGCCGCGTGGTCACCGCGCCGACTAACGGCGCCTGCGGTATCGTTCCGGCGGTGCTGGCGTACTACGACAAGTTTATCCGTGAAGTGAACGCGAACTCGCTGGCGCGCTACCTGCTGGTCGCCAGTGCGATTGGTTCGCTGTATAAGATGAACGCGTCTATTTCCGGTGCGGAAGTGGGCTGTCAGGGTGAAGTCGGCGTGGCGTGCTCCATGGCGGCGGCGGGTCTGGCCGAACTGCTGGGTGCAAGCCCGACACAGGTGTGCATTGCTGCGGAAATCGGCATGGAACATAACCTGGGACTGACCTGTGACCCGGTTGCCGGACAGGTACAGGTGCCGTGCATCGAACGTAACGCGATTGCCTCAGTGAAGGCGGTGAACGCGGCACGTATGGCGCTGCGCCGCACCAGCGAGCCGCGCGTCTGTCTCGATAAGGTTATCGAAACCATGTACGAAACAGGTAAAGATATGAACGCCAAATACCGCGAAACCTCTCGCGGCGGCCTGGCGATGAAGATCGTGACCTGCGATTAAGCCCCTCAGGAAGCCTCGTTTTGCGAGGCTTCTTCCTGTTTTCCCCACCATTCATAGTTTCACGCTGCTGACAGTGTTACCCTTTACGCATGAGATAGAAGGGAGATTATCTGTGGCCGTTCATTTACTTATCGTCGATGCTCTTAACCTGATCCGCCGTATCCATGCGGTACAGGGGACGCCTTGTAAAGACACCTGTCTGCACGCGCTGGAACAGCTTATCCGCCACAGTGAGCCCACCCATGCGGTCGCGGTATTTGATGACGAAGCCCGCAACACGGGCTGGCGACACCAGCGTCTGCCCGACTACAAAGCCGGACGCGCCCCGATGCCGGACGATCTTCACGCTGAATTGCCCATGCTGCGCGCTGCATTTGAACAGCGGGGCGTTCCCTGCTGGGGTGCACAGGGAAATGAAGCAGACGATCTCGCGGCCACCCTGGCCGTAAAGGTGGCAAGCGCCGGACATCAGGCCACTATCGTTTCAACTGACAAAGGCTACTGCCAGCTGCTCTCCCCGACTATCCGCATTCGCGACTATTTTCAAAAACGCTGGCTGGACGCGCCGTTTATTGCCAGCGAGTTCGGCGTCTCGCCTGAACAACTGCCGGATTACTGGGGGCTGGCAGGCATCAGCAGTTCTAAGGTTCCGGGTGTCGCCGGTATTGGGCCGAAGAGCGCCGCGCAGCTGCTGACCGATTTTCAGAGTCTGGAAGGGATTTACGCCCGTCTGGATGAGGTACCGGAAAAGTGGCGCAAGAAGCTGGAGGCGCATAAAGAGATGGCGTTTATCTGCCGGGAAATCGCAACGCTACAGACGGATTTACAGCTGGACGGGAATTTACAGCAGCTGCGGTTAGAACGTTAATATCCCCTCACCCTAACCCTCTCCCCATGGGGGAGAGGGAACTTCTCGGTGCGGTCTTTTCCTCCTCGCCCCTTTGGGAGAGGGCCGGGGTGAGGGGCAATCAGCGGACTATCGCTCGTCGCGACGTCCGCCAACCGCAGCCCACCAGCGACGAATATGCACCGTCACCTCTTCACGGTCGTGGTACAGCTGACGCGCCTGGATCTCCACGTTAATACCGTGTTCGTCCATCTGCTCCTGAATGTAGGCGAGGTTCTGCGACACTTCCTCATAGCGCTTTTTCATCGGCAGCTTGAGGTTGAAAATGGTCTCACGGCACCAGCCGTTCACCAGCCAGGAGGCCATCAGCGCGGCGACTTTTGCCGGTTTCTCAACCATATCGCACACCATCCACGAGATGTTGTTACGGTTCGGGCGATAGCGGAATCCGTCTTCACGCAGCCATGTGACCTGCCCCGTGTCCATCAGGCTTTGCGCCATTGGGCCGTTATCAACGGACGATACCCACATATTGCGTTTCACCAGCTGATAGGTCCAGCCGCCCGGGCACGCGCCAAGGTCGACGGCGTACATGCCGTTTGCCAGACGCTCATCCCACTCATCTGCCGGAATAAAAACGTGGAACGCCTCTTCCAGCTTAAGCGTGGAACGGCTTGGCGCATCGGACGGGAAGCGCAAACGCGGAATACCCATAAAGAAGGGAGAGTTGTTGGTGGTGTACGAATAGCCTGTATAACAGCAGCCCGGTGCGATAAAGAAGATATGCACCACCGGACGCTTCGGCGTTTCGTAGTTCGTCAGCACGCCCGCATCACGCAGCGCCGCACGCAGCGGCACGGTGAACTTACGGCAGAACTTCATCAGCTCTTTACTTTCGTTGGTATCCGCCACTTCAACGCGCAGATCGCCGCCCTTCTCCACCACGCCCTGCAGCATGCCGACAATAGGCGTGATGCGGTCTTCCGGCGGAAGATCCTTCAGCAGCTCACCCGCGACAAACATCTGGCGAGCAAAGATCAGCGAGCTGAACGGCAGCTCGCGCGCCAGCTTGTCCGCGTCTTCAGGCTGATAGCACTCGAATACCACATAGCCCGCGTTTTCTTTTACGCGGGCAAAGCCGAAGACTTCGCGCTTCGCCGCTTTATCGGTAATTTCCGCGGCGCACTCTTTCTCAAACCCCGGGCGACAATATAAAACAACCTTATTCATGAACAACGCCCTTGCGTTTCAGACGGATAGCTCCGATAAACATTAATACCCAACCCGCCAGGAAGCTGAAGCCGCCGACAGGTGTAACAAACGCCCACAGGCGCAAATGTGAGAGCGCAAGGCAGTACAGGCTACCGCTGAACAACACGGTACCCAGCGCCATAAACACGCTGCTCCAGTAAAACCAGATACTGATACGACGCTGCATCGCCACCGCCAGCCCAAAAATAGCCAGCGTGTGGAACGCCTGATATTCAAGGCCGGTCTGGATCCAGCCCATCTCTACTGCGCCCAAAGACTTGCTTAATACATGTGCGCCAAAGGCGCCCAGTGCAACAAAAATAAAGCCACTCACCGCGGCAAAAATCAGCATGAATCGGCTGGTCATGTTTAAGTCCTGAGTTAATGCGTGCCCGGCACACAAACGTTATTGCTCATACCTGAAGCGGAATTTTTCTTGCTCGGTTGCCGCTTTCGCCAGTATCCACTGCCGGAAGGCGGCTATTTTACCCAGTTCTGCCTGACTGTCATGACAAACCAGATAAAACGCATTCTTGCTGACCAGTACATCATTAAAAGGGCAAACCAGGCGGCCTGCCTCAATTTCGGACTGCGCCATGACGTTGTTCGCCAACGCCACGCCCTGCCCGTGAATGGCAGCCTGTAACACCATCGCACTGTGGCTAAAAATGGGCCCCTGCTGCACGTTAATATGTGTAAGACCTAATTGACGGGTATAAGTTTGCCAGTCGCGGCGAGAGGCATCATGCAAAAGCGTATGCTGAGCCAGATCAGCGGGTGACTTCAGCGCCTTCTCACCCGTTAACAGCAGAGGAGAACAGACCGGCAGGAGATATTCTGCGTATAATTTTTCAACGCGCAAGCCCGGCCAGTTACCGCGACCATAAAAAATGGCGACATCTACGTCATCGGCCAGCTTGTCCTCCTGACGATCTACCGCCTGGATTCGAACGTCGATCCCCGGATAAGCTGAGTTAAAGCTTGAGAGCCTTGGCACCAGCCAATGAATGGCAAAACTGGGCAATAAACTGACGGTCAGAGCACCTTTTGCACTCCGAGCCTGCAGCTTACGCGTGGCTTCCGTAAGCTGGGAAAAAATCTCTTTAATATCCTGAAAATAGCTCTGCCCCTCTTCGGTCAACAGCAACGAACGGTTGCGTCGACGAAACAGCTTAAGGCCCAGAAAATCCTCCAGAGACTTGATTTGGTGACTTACTGCGGCCTGTGTCACAAAAAGCTCATCTGCCGCGCGGGTGAAGCTCAGGTGACGTGCTGCTGCATCAAAAACACGTAATGCATTAAGGGGTGGCAATCGCTTTGACATGGTTATCTGGCTTAGATGTTAACGGATTTTAACAAACAGGAAACAACGTTTAACCTATTAGTTTTTTTTATCTGAGCCATTATAATTTGTCCGTTGAGGAACTACCAGCAAATACCTATAGTGGCGGCACTTCCTGAGCCGGAACGAAGAGCTTTTTTCGGAATGCGTGTTCTGAAGGGCTTTTGGCTTACGGTTGTGATGTTGTGTTGTTGTGTTTGCAATTGGTCTGCGATTCAGACCACGGTAGCAACGCTACCAATTTTTCACTTCCTGTACATTTACCCTGTCTGTCCATAGTGATTAATGTAGCACCGCCAATTTGCGGTGCTTTTTTTTCGCCTGCGATCTGTTAATGCTCGATCTCTTTCATCTCTTTCACGTCCGTGCGGTTGATCTGCTGCTTGTTCCCGTTAGCATCTTTGTACGAAATCATCCCGGTATCATTATCGGTAGTCGGTTTCCCTTCCGAAACGATAGAACGACCATCGTTGGTGTGCATCACGTAGTTGTTACCAGAACACGCGCTCAGCGCAAAAGTAAACGCACAGGCAGAAATGATTGCAGCTGTCTTATTCATGATTATTCTCCTTTAGCAATTAATGCTATTCAAACCTCGATTTATAACAGGCTAAAACATCCGCCTAACACTATTTAGCATAACCTGCTTTTTTGAGGTCGTAAGGATAAGCAGACAATTCTGATAGATATCAACCTCCTTGCCCTGCCGCTGAAATTGCGCGACGATCGCTATATTGAAATGAGGAATCCCATGAACGCTTTCAGTCCTGCGCAGTTCCGCGCACAGTTTCCGGCCCTGGCTGATGCCGGTATTTACCTGGATAGCGCCGCCACCGCCCTTAAGCCACAGGCGGTGATTGAGGCCACGCAGCAGTTCTACAGCCTGAGCGCCGGGAACGTGCATCGCAGCCAGTTTGCCGAAGCCCAGCGATTAACCGCGCGCTACGAAGCCGCACGCGATCAGGTCGCGCGCCTGATCAATGCCGAAAGCGGGAAAAACATCGTCTGGACGCGCGGCACGACCGAAGCCATCAATATGGTGGCCCAGTGCTACGCGCGCCCGCTGCTTCAGCCGGGCGATGAGATCGTCGTCAGCGAGGCGGAACATCACGCCAACCTTGTGCCGTGGCTGATGGTGGCCGAGCAAACGGGTGCACGCGTGGTGAAGCTTCCACTGGGTGCAGACCTTCTGCCCGACGTGGCCCGTCTCCCCGAACTGATTACCCCTCGCAGCCGCATTCTGGCGCTCGGACAGATGTCGAACGTCACGGGAGGTTGCCCGGACCTGGCTCAGGCTATTTGCATTGCCCATGCAAGCGGGATGGTGGTGATGGTCGACGGCGCTCAGGGCGTGGTGCACTTCCCCGCTGATGTGCAGGCGCTTGATATCGATTTCTATGCCTTCTCAGGGCATAAGCTCTACGGGCCAACCGGTATTGGGGCGTTGTACGGCAAGCCTGAACTGCTGGCAAAAATGACGCCGTGGCTGGGTGGCGGCAAAATGATCACCGAAGTGTCGTTCGATGGCTTCAAAACTCAGGATGTTCCCTATCGCCTGGAGGCCGGTACGCCGAACGTGGCGGGTGTGATTGGCTTAAGCGCGGCGCTGGAGTGGCTGGCAGAAACAGACATCGTTCAGGCTGAAAGCTGGAGCCGGGGGCTGGCGACGCTGGCAGAGGAAGAACTCAAAAAGCGCCCGGGCTTCCGCTCGTTCCGCGTTCAGGATTCAAGCCTGCTCGCCTTTGATTTTGCGGGCGTACATCACAGCGACATGGTGACGCTGCTGGCCGGGTACGGCATTGCCCTGCGTGCCGGACAGCACTGCGCCCAGCCGCTGCTGGCGGCGCTTGGCGTTAACGGTACGCTGCGCGCCTCGTTTGCGCCGTATAATACCCAAAGCGATGTCGACGCGCTGGTTGCCGCCGTTGACCGCGCCCTTGAAATACTGGTGGATTAATGACTAGCGCTGCTTTAGCCGGACATCCGTTTGGCACCGTCATCACAGAAGAGACCTTAAGACAGACCTTCGCCCCGCTCCAGCAGTGGGAAGATAAATATCGACAGCTGATCCTGCTGGGTAAACAGCTCCCTGCCCTTTCAGACGATCTTAAAGCGCAGGCGAAAGAGATCGCAGGCTGTGAAAACCGCGTCTGGCTGGGCGTGAGCGTCTCCGGCGAGACGCTGCACTTCTTCGGCGACAGCGAAGGCCGCATCGTCCGGGGCCTGCTGGCCGTATTGCTGACCGCTGTGGAAGGGAAAAGCGCGGCGGAATTGCTGGCACATTCGCCGCTGGCGCTATTTGATGAGCTTGGGCTGCGCGCGCAGCTCAGCGCCTCGCGCGGTCAGGGGTTGATCGCGCTCAGCGACGCGGTACTGGATGCCGCACGTCAGGCTCAGGCCTGACGTTCCGCCTTCGCCATCATTTTCTTGAGGGCGTGAGACACCGCCACAAAGCCGAAGGAGGCGGTCACCATGGTGGCCGCACCAAAACCTGAGGCGCAGTCCATTCGTTTTGGCCCTTCCGCCGTGCTTTTCATCGCGCAGACTGAACCATCCGCCTGCGGGTAGACCAGCGCTTCGGTCGAGAACACGCAGTCGACGCCGAGCTTGCCTTTGCTGTTTTTCACCACGTTGAAGTCGCTCTTCAGGCGTTCACGCAGCTTGGCCGCCAGCGGATCCTGAATGGTTTTCGCCAGATCGGCCACCTGGATCTGCGTCGGATCGATTTGTCCGCCCGCGCCGCCGGTGGTCACCAGTGGGACCTTGTAACGACGGCAGTAGGCGATCAGCGCCGCTTTTGGCCGCACGCTGTCGATGGCGTCAATCACATAGCTGTAGCCTTTGCTCATGTACTCCGCGACGTTATCTGCCGTCACAAAGTCGTCGATCACCGTCACGCGGCACTCCGGGTTGATGAGACGAATACGCTCCGCCATCACCTCGGATTTTGCCAGGCCGACGCTATCACGCAGCGCATGGATTTGACGGTTAGTGTTGGTGACGCAAACGTCATCCATGTCAATCAGCGTGATTGCGCCAATACCGGTTCTCGCCAGCGCTTCTGCCGCCCACGACCCCACACCACCAATGCCCACGACGCAGACGTGCGCATCCGCAAACAGCTGCAGGGCTTTTTCACCATATAAACGTGCCGTCCCGCCAAAACGCTGGCGCCAGGCGTCGCTGATTACCACAGACATAAAACCTCAGATGTAAAAAGGGTGAGGTTTTCCTCACCCTGAACAGTAATCCGTATTGTGCTCAGAATATCACAATCAGCCGCTGAATACGTTTCCAGCACCCGGCGCCGCCTTCAGTACCCACACGCGTCCGTAGTGGTTATACCAGCCCGCGCGATGGCCTGCGTCAGGGCCAATACCCTGATAGATGTCGAAGTGCTGGCCTTTAATTGCCCCGCCGACGTCCAGCGCCACCATCAGACGCAGCTCATACTGACCGTTGAACTTGCCGTTATTGTCCAGCAGAGGGACTTCAGCCAGCAGCGTGGTGCCTGCAGGAATAATCGAACGATCCGATGCTACCGACGCGCGGCCAATCAGCGGAACCGCGCTGGCCCCTTTCACCGGCGCGAAGTTTTGCGGTTTGAAGAAGACGAACGACGGGTTCTGCTCCAGCAGCTCGCGCACCTCGGCTTCGCTGTGTTTCTCGCCCCACTCGCGGATCGCCTGCATCGACATATCTTCTTTCTTCACTTCGCCGCGGTCGATCAGCACCTTACCGATACTGCGATAGGCGTGGCCGTTTTTACCGGAATAGCTGAAGAAGTTAAGCGGCGACCCGTCGCCAAAATCAATGTAGCCGCTGCCCTGAACGTCCATGATGAAGTTATCCATCAGGGAGTTGCTGTAGGCCAGAACGTAGTTTTCGCTTAGCGCACCGGCGTAGATCTCAGCGCGAGACGGCAGACGACCGCGTTTTGGCGGCATACGGTAGATCGGGTACTGGAACTCGCCCTGACGCGAGTGCCGTGCCTGGATAACCGGGGTGTAGTAGCCGGTAAACTGGACGTTGCCGTAGTTATCGGCCCCTTCCATCTGCCAGGCGTCGATACCAAACTGGCGCATGTTGCGCGTATCGCCGCCTGCTTTCAGCCAGTCCTGGACCGCGTTATACACGCTACTCTGGGTACCATACAGACGCGGCGACGCGTTGCGGATCTGATAGACCTGCTCGGAGAAATCACCGGCATTAATCGGTGCGCCGACGGCATCAGGCTGATTAACTAAAGAGAAAGGCTGGGATAACTTCCCGTCTTTATACTGTTGACCGCGATCGGTCGGTTTGGAAGAACAGGCCGCAAGAATCGCTACCATTGCGCCCGCCATCAGATACTTCGCCCAACGTCCTTTCATTATATCTCGTCTTTAAGTTGCCCATTTCCGCGTGATGAAGATAACAAACCGCCAGGGCTAATGAAATGCGATCGCATGCCCTTTGGCAAATTTTGCGCAAAAAATAGTCCAAACAGAGCCATGTCGTTCAATTTGCATACAAAATCATGATTTATGTGAAAAAGGGGTTGCATCACAAACCTATCCGAGTATAGTGCGCATCCACGGACGCGGGGTGGAGCAGCCTGGTAGCTCGTCGGGCTCATAACCCGAAGGTCGTCGGTTCAAATCCGGCCCCCGCAACCAATTAAAATTTGATGAAGTATCTTCTACGACTGTAGAAAGACGGACGCGGGGTGGAGCAGCCTGGTAGCTCGTCGGGCTCATAACCCGAAGGTCGTCGGTTCAAATCCGGCCCCCGCAACCAATCAAATTTGAAGAAGTAAGTTTCTACACGAGTAGAAAGACGGACGCGGGGTGGAGCAGCCTGGTAGCTCGTCGGGCTCATAATCCGAAGGTCGTCGGTTCAAATCCGGCCCCCGCAACCAACACTTCTAAAACAATAAACACCCTCAAGGGTGTTTTTTTGTATCTGTCGTTTGTGAATTTGCCGGGCGTTTACCCGGCTGAAAGCGTTATCCGCGTCGCGCCAGCGTCGCCCCGTCAGAGAAATACGCCCGTATCCCCGCCAGAATCGACTCCGCAACCTCCTGCTGGAATTTTGCCGTCTTGAGCTTACGCTCCTCTTCGACGTTACTGATAAACGCGGTTTCGACCAGAATGGACGGGATATCCGGTGCTTTGAGTACCGCAAACCCGGCCTGTTCAACGCTGTTTTTATGCAGCTTATTGATGTTGCCCAGCTTGCCCAGCACCGCTTTACCAAACTTCAGGCTGTCGTTAATGGTCAGCGACTGCACCATATCGAACATAGTGTGGTCGACGTAGCGGTCACCGCTTTTGCTCACGCCGCCAATCAGGTCAGAGGCGTTCTGGGTGTCAGCCAGATATCTTGCTGCGGTACTGGTCGCGCCTTTGGTTGAGAGCGCGAACACCGACGAGCCGCTTGGCTGGCGGCTGGTAAAGGCATCCGCATGGATCGACACGAACAAATCGGCGCGCTGCTTCTGCGCTTTCGCCACCCGGACCTTCAGCGGAATAAAGATATCTTCATTGCGCGTCATATAGGCGCGCATATTACCTTCTTTATCAATCAATGCCTTCAGGCGGCGGGCAATTTGCAGCACAACGTCTTTTTCACGCGTGCGGTATTTCCCCACCGCGCCGGAGTCTTCACCGCCGTGTCCGGGATCGAGCATGATCACAATCGGACGATCGCGCCCTGCTTTCCCCGGCTGCGGACCGCTTTGCGCAGGTGGAACCTGACGCTGCAAGTCGCCCTTGTTGTAATCCTCCAGCAGGGCAAGAAGCGGATCCTGAATATCCGTTGCGTTGGCCGGGTAGAGATCCATCACCAGGCGCTCTTTAAACGTCGCGACGGGCGCCAGGGCGAACAACTGCGGCTTAACGTTCTGTTTAAGCTCAAACACCATGCGCACGGTTTGTGGATCAAACTGCCCGACGCGAGCCGATTTAATAAACGGATCGTCAACGCGGATCTGCGCCGCCATCCCTTTCAGCACGGAGTTGAGGTTAACGCCTTCGAGATCCACCACCACGCGTTCCGGGTTGCTGAGGGCAAATTGCTTATATTTCAGCACGCGATTGGATTCGACCGTCACGCGCGTATAGGTCGACGACGGCCAGACGCGCACCGCCACCACCTGACTGGTGGCGGCAAGACCGACCTGACTGACGCTAAGCAACCACATTGCCCCGGCCCCTTTTAACAAACGGCGGCGGCTTATTGCTGAATTGGATCCCGACATGCTTCTCCCGAGCAAGAACACTGATTGATATACAAAATGTCCAGATTGACCGAAAACTTTAACGAATGACGCATAAACTGTCATCTATAAAAGGGTAAACAATCATACGCTAACGCACGGATTACTTATCTATTTCTGTGGGTCGCGGAAAATTTGCACTTGCACACGTGGCTATAATCGAATAAAAATACAGAAATTACGAATAAACATTCATTAAGGGTTGTGCCATGGTGAAGGAACGTAGAACCGAACTGGTCCAGGGATTCCGCCATTCTGTTCCCTATATCAACGCCCATCGGGGAAAAACGTTTGTCATCATGCTTGGCGGCGAAGCCATTGAGCATGAAAATTTTTCCAGCATCGTCAATGACATTGGCCTGCTGCACAGCCTCGGGATCCGCCTGGTGGTGGTTTATGGCGCGCGTCCGCAGATCGACGCCAACCTGGCCGCTCACCACCACGAGCCGATTTACCACAAACACACCCGCGTCACCGATGCCAAAACCCTGGAGCTGGTGAAACAGGCGGCGGGTCTGCTGCAGCTGGATATTACCGCGCGTCTCTCCATGAGCCTGAACAATACGCCGCTGCAGGGGGCGCATATCAACGTCGTGAGCGGCAACTTTATCATTGCCCAGCCGCTCGGCGTGGACGATGGCGTGGATTACTGCCACAGCGGCCGTATCCGTCGTATTGATGAGGAAGCTATTCACCGCCAGCTGGACAGCGGCGCCATCGTGCTGATGGGCCCGGTCGCCGTTTCCGTGACCGGCGAAAGCTTTAACCTGACGTCCGAAGAGATCGCCACGCAGCTGGCGATCAAGCTGAAGGCGGAAAAAATGATTGGGTTCTGCTCCTCCCAGGGCGTCGTGGACGCTGAAGGAACAATCGTACCGGAACTCTTCCCGAATGAAGCCCAGGCCCGCGTGGAAGCGCTGGAAGCCGAAGGTGATTACCACTCCGGCACCGTCCGCTTCCTGCGTGGCGCCGTGAAGGCCTGCCGCAGCGGCGTGCGCCGCAGCCACCTGATCAGCTATCAGGAAGACGGGGCCCTGCTCCAGGAGCTGTTCTCCCGCGACGGTATTGGTACGCAGATTGTGATGGAGAGTGCGGAGCAGATCCGCCGCGCCACCATCAATGACATCGGCGGCATTCTGGAGCTGATCCGCCCGCTGGAACAGCAGGGTATTCTGGTGCGTCGTTCGCGCGAACAGCTGGAGATGGAGATCGACAAATTCACCATTATTCAGCGCGATAACCTGACCATTGCCTGCGCCGCGCTCTATCCGTTCCCGGAAGAGAAGATCGGTGAAATGGCCTGCGTGGCGGTGCATCCTGATTACCGTAGCTCTTCACGCGGCGAAATGCTGCTTGAACGCGTGGCGGCACAGGCGCGCCAGATGGGGCTAAGCAAGCTGTTCGTCCTGACGACGCGCAGCATTCACTGGTTCCAGGAGCGCGGATTCACACCGGTGGATATCGATTCTCTGCCGGAAACGAAGAAAGAGATGTACAACTATCAGCGTCGTTCAAAGGTGCTGATGGCTGACCTGGGATAATACAACGCTTGCCGGATAGCGCTGCGCGTACCCGGCCTGGATGTCTGGCGTTATTCAGAGTGACTCAAATATCGCGCCCAGCCCGCTTCGGCGTTCCGTTCGGGTGGCGATCGCCTGCACCAGCACCCGTTCATCGGTATAGAGCGACAGGCGCTGACGCGCGCGCGTAATGGCGGTATAGATCAGCTCGCGGGTAACGACGGGTGAAAGCTGCGTGGGCAGGATCAGCGCCGCATGGTTAAACTCGGAGCCCTGGGATTTATGCACCGTCATCGCCCAGGCGGTTTCATGCTCGGGTAAACGGCTGGGCTGGAAGGACTTCACGCTCCCGTCCGGCATCTGGAACCAGACGCGCAGGCCCTGACCGCAGTCGAGCGCAATCCCGATATCCCCATTAAACAACCCCAGCGCGCTGTCGTTGCGGGAGATCATCACCGGTCGCCCTTCATACCAGCGCGAATGCGGGGTACGGTTAATTTTGCGTTTTTGCGCCAGCAGCTGTTCCAGCCTGTCGTTGAGACCCCGGACGCCAAAGGGGCCTTCCCTCAGCGCACAGAGCAGCTGATACTCGCCAAACGCGGCAATGACCTGCTCCGGCGTACTTTGCTGTTGTACGCCCGTCAGAAAGTGCTGGTACCCCTGCAGGGCGTCGTCCAGCATCGCCTGATACTCTTCCCCGCTTTGCAGCGATTTTTTCTCTATATCCGTAAAGGTACCGTCAAACACCGCAGTGGTGGTGCGCCGGTCACCCCGGTTCACCGCTGCCGCAAGCTGGCCGATGCCGGAGTCGCTGCCGAAACGGTAGCTTTTTTGCAGCAGACACAGGCTGTCGCGCAGAGCCCCTGCCAGCGAATGGTTTTCAGAGGTGAGCGAACATCCGGTGAGACGGGCTAACTCCTGCGCGCGTTCAGCGGTATATCCCAGGCTGGCATAGGTGCAGATATCCCCCAATACGGCTCCCGCCTCAACGGAGGCAAGCTGGTCGCGATCGCCGAGGAAAATGACACGCGCGTGCGGCGGTAGCGCATCGATCAAACGCGACATCATCGTCAGGTCAATCATCGACGCTTCATCCACGACCAGCACGTCAAGGTGCAATGGATTACCGGCATGATAGCGCAGACGCTGGCTACCCGGCTGTGCGCCAAGCAAACGGTGCAGCGTGCTGGCTTCATTGGGGAAAAGCGCAAGCTGCTCCCCGGTTAGCGGCAGCTTTTGCAGCGCGCCGCCTAACGATTCTGTCAGACGCGCCGCCGCTTTACCGGTGGGGGCCGCCAGGCGAATACGGCACTTTTGCTCACCCGAGAGCTGAATCAGCGCGGCAAGCAGTTTTGCCACGGTGGTCGTTTTCCCGGTGCCCGGGCCGCCAGAAATCACCGAGATCCGTCGCGTTAAGGCCACGGCTGCCGCCACTTTCTGCCAGTCTGTCGCGTCGTCAGCGGTAAACAGCGTATCCAGCGTTTGCCGGAGCTTTACTTCATCGCAGGGAAGCGGGGCGTTGGTCTCGCTGAAGAAGCGCGCTACCGTCAGTTCGTTACGCCACAGCCGGTTAAGATACAAACGCTCGCCGACAAGGATCATTGGCGTCCCGGTATCGGCTCCGCTCACGGCAGGCGAACCGAGTAATATCTCCTGCCAGTCCACTGCGTCCCCCAGCAGCGCGAAACACGCCTGTAAAGCCGGAGGCATTTTCTCATCCACCGCCAGACGCGACAGCGGCAGACATACGTGCCCTTCCCCCGCGTCTTTACTCAGAATGGCGGCGGCCAGCATGACGGCCGGCTCCTCGCCTGCCACCATCATGGCGAACTGCACATCCAGGTGACGCAATAATCGTTGTTCAACCGCGTCCAGCAGTAGCGCCTGCATCGTCATGCCACCTCCTCCGTGCCTGCAGCAAACAGGTTATCCATTTTTTCAATCAGTTCCGCAGCCGGACGCGTGCTAAAGACGCCGGAATGCGGGTCGTTAGCATCCACTCCGCGCAGGAACAGGTAAATTACGCCGCCAAAATGCGCTTCGTAGCGGTAATCGGCCATGCGATGGCGCAGGTAACGGTGCAGCGCAAGGGTGTAAAGCTGGTACTGCAGATCGTAGCGATGCATTTGCATTGCCGAGGCCATCGCGTCCTGGGTGTAGGCTTCGCTGCTTTCACCCAGCCAGTTTGATTTGTAATCCAGCAGGTAGTAGCGCCCTTCGTGGCGGAAAACCAGGTCGATAAAGCCTTTGAGCATCCCCTGCACCTGGCGGAAGTTCAGCGGCGGACATCCGGCGGATAACGGATCGTACTCGCGGATCAGCGCATCAAGCGCCTCGGCCCTGAGCGGGCTGGCGATGGGGAGATAAAACTCCATCTCCACCTGCTTATCTTTGGCGGTCAACTGGTTCAGCGAGATCCCCTGCGTCGTGAGCGGCGCGTGCAGTACCGCGCGGATCCAGTCGGTGAGAACCGGCTGCCACTGTGCGTCGTAGCCGCCACTCTGTAACATCTTCAGCACCCACTCTTCGGATACCGGCTGGGTAAAATCCAGCTCTTCAAACAGGCTGTGCAAAAACGTGCCCGGCGAGGCGCCGCGCGGGAACTGGTGCGGCGTGAGCACCGGCTCAACAGGTACGCTACCGGCTCCTGCGGCATCCACGTCCAGTTTTGGCATCAGATCCTGCGCAATACTCTGCCCGTGCTGCTGCAAACCGGAGTAGCTGGTGACGCGCCAGTCGTCGGCAATGGTACGTACAACCTGGCGGGCATGGAGCTCTGACTCACCCAGCTCCGGCATCTGCCAGCGGCTGTTGTCGGGCTGCGACGGAATATGCAGGGCAACATGCTCTGTGCAAAGAGATTCGATGCACTGGCGCAGGCCCGCCGCGTCTTTGGGTTCACCATGCTGAATAAGCCGCCCCAGCGCGCTCAGATGAAAATCGCTCTCCCCGGTCTTTTCGCCACGGCGACGGAACAGAGGCGCAATGCCCAGGCTGCAGTGCCAGACCGAACGGGTCAGCGCCACGTAAAGCAGGCGCAGGTCTTCCGCCAGACGCTCGGCTTCGGCCAGCTCAACGCTGGACTCCGCGTTGCTGAGATCGAGCACCGCCTCAAAAGATTCGCGATCGTGGTAAAAGGCCTGATCCTGCACGCGATAATTGGCGATAAACGGCAGCCAGACCAGCGGATATTCCAGGCCTTTCGACTTGTGAATGGTGACGATCTGCACCAGATGTTTATCACTCTCAAGGCGCATCTGCTGGCTGGACGAATTACTGTTCGGATCGGCAATCTGCTGCGCCAGCCAGCGCACGAGGGCGTGTTCGCTCTCCAGCTGCGTACCGGCTTCCTGCAGCAGTTCGCTGATATGTAAAATATCGGTCAAACGGCGCTCGCCGCCTGCTGTCGCCAGCATATTCTCGGCAATGTGGCGCTGTGCCATGAGCTCGCGCACCATCGCCATGACTCCACGCTTCTGCCACTTTTCGCGGTAGCGAACAAACTCTTCCACCACGGCATCCCACGCGGCTTCGTCATTGTTGAGCGCATCGATATCCCGTGCGTTCAGCCCGAGCATCGCGCTCGCCAGTGCGCTACGCAGCGTGCTTTCCCGCTCCGGAGCCAGCACGGCCTGCAGCAGCCATAGCATCTCCTGCGCTTCCAGCGTTTCAAAGACGCTGTCGCGGTTTGAGAGGTAGACGGAGGGGATATTTAGTAACGTCAGGGCGTCGCGGATGAGCGCGGCTTCCTGACGGCTGCGAACCAGCACCGTGATATCGGATGCCTTTACCGGGTTTGGTTTATCCCCCTTCCACAGCAGCGCTTTACCATGCGCGCCCGCACTGAGCCAGTCGCGGATTTGTGCGGCACAATGCTGGGCCATGGCATTTTGATAGTCGGCAACGCCGCAGCCTTCCCCGTCCAGCAGCCAGAAGTTCATGGCAGGCTGCGTCTCGCCGTTGAACTCGAAGCGCAACGAGGCATTTTTCTCGGCGAACTTTACCGGCTGAAACGGGATCTCCCGGAACATAAACGCCGTATCCATGCGGCTGAAGAGCGCATTGACGCTTTCCACCATGCCGGGAGAGGAGCGCCAGTTAGTATCGAGAGTGTAGTGCGCGTCAACTTCGCTACGGGCTTTCATGTAAGTGAAAATATCCGCACCGCGGAAGGCGTAGATGGCCTGTTTCGGATCGCCGATTAACAACAGCGCGGTACCGGGCTGCTGGCGCCAGATACGGCGGAAAATGCGGTATTGCTGAGGGTCGGTATCCTGAAATTCGTCAATCATCGCCACCGGGAAGCGGGTGCGAATCGCGGCGGCAAGCGCTTCGCCATTTTCACTGCACAGCGCCGCATCGAGGCGGCTCAGCATGTCGTCAAACCCCAGCTCACCCCGGCGGCGTTTCTCACGCGCGACGGCGTCGCGAATTTCCGTCATGGCGCGAGTGATCATCAGATCGTTGAGCGTTAAGGGCTCAGCCAGCAGGGTTTCAATCGCCACAAACAGGGGATGCTCAGGCACAATGCCGTCGGATTTGGTCCGCTCAACCAGGAAACGCCGGGAGAATTTCTCCAGCGCGTCCGGGAGCTGGTAGCCTCGCGTCTCCTCCTGCGCCCAGGCGCTGATCTTGTCGATCCATTTTCCCTGGTTGCCACGGTTAAACTTGCGTCGGTCAATCCCGGAATTTTCGATGATTGCGTCAATTTCGCCAACGGACTCCATCCATTTTTGCTTGATGTCGGCAATTTGCGCGATGATTTTTTCATGCCGTGAGGCCAGGGTTTCATCCGCTGGCGGCGGGGATTTGATGACCGGTGCTTCCCCCTGCAGATAACGATCGATAGCGCGCAGCAGCGCCTCCGGGCCCTTCCACAGCGCATGTACCGCTTCGGCGATATCGCGCTGTAACGGGTAGCAGTGGCGACGCCAGAAATCCGCGCAGGCCTGATAGCGAAGCACGGATTCATCTTCAATGAGCTGCTGTTCGAACAGCATGCCGGACTCGAACGCATTCAGGCTCAGCATGCGCTGGCAAAAACCGTGAATGGTAAAGACGGACGCTTCGTCCATCTGCCGTTCAGCGAGGAGCAGCCACTGGGCTGCCTGTTGCTTATCGGCAATCTCTTCCAGAAGGCTCGCGTAGAGGGGGTTATCCGTGCTCTGACGCAGACAGGCGATGCGCAGCTCGTGGATATTGCTGCGAATACGGCCCCGCAGCTCAGCGGTGGCAGCCTCGGTGAAGGTGACTACCAGCAGCTCTTCCACGCTCAAAGGGCGTGGAAAAGCGGCGTTGCCGCCAAGCCCCAGCAGCAGACGCAGGTACAGGGCGGCAATAGTGAAGGTTTTTCCCGTTCCCGCTGAGGCTTCAATCAATCGTTCACCCTGCAGAGGTAAACGTAAGGGATCAAGGGACTCAGCGGTATCGGTCATTCTTTCTTACTCCAGGGCATAGATTGCTGCAGCGCGCTGACGCTCTTCCAGACTTTCCAGCCTTTCGGGTTCACGTACTCCGTTTTCCCGTTCTGGCTACCGGAAACCTGAGACAGGATAGTGATTCCCTGCGGCTTAATGACCGCCTGATGGAAGAAGTCGGCAACCTTCTGCGGCGTCAGCTGTTTTATCTCGGCCACTACTTTATCACGCGAATCAAATTTCAGATTACCGCGATCGAAATCTTTGCTCAGCTGCGAGGCTTCTTCACCCAGCGTCTGCGGCGGCTGCATCACCTGTGCGATGACGGCCTGCTGGATCTGCGCAAACTCTTCCGGCTTCATGGCGCGGAGTTTCGCTTCCACCTGCGGGAAGAAGGCCTGGTAACGCTTCCAGAGATACGCCGGCTGTTTATCGCTGCTTTGCAGCAGGAAACCCAGCCCCCACTGTCGGCCTACGTTCATGGAGAAGGCAAACACCGCGTAGCCAAGCTGCTCCTCAGTGCGTAACTGGTTGTAGAACCACGGCTGAATAATTTGCCCCAGCACGGCACTCTGCGCTGAGCTGGCGAATTCATCATAGCCCGTTGGCACAAATACCGCGGCCAGCGCGGAGTCCGTGCTGTTACCCGCCTTTTCAAAAATCACATTCTGTTTTTTCTCAACCAGCACGTCCTGGTTTCGGCACCACTCGTCGCCTTTCGAACCGAGCTGAGCGCGTACATTCTCTGCCAGGGTTTTGGCCTGGTCCTCACTCATGTTGCCGACGATCAGGAACTCCGGGCGCGTGTTGGTTTTCAGCGCGTCACGGTAAGCCAGCACGTCTTTTAAGGTGATCGAAGGCAACAGCGCGCGGCGGTCTTCTCTCTGGAAATAAGGAACTTGCGACAGCATTTGCGCCGGCATAAGCGCCAGATCGTAAGCTTTGCCCTTCTCCGCAGAATCCATCATCTGCGCATACCACGATTTGGCCTGCTCAAGCTGCTCTTCCGTCGGCGTATAGCTGAAATAACCCTCCAGCAGTGCCTGGAACAGCTGAGGCAAACGCTGGGTATAGCCGTTTGCATTGAGCATCAAACCGTTGTTGGCGTTGGTGGAGAAACTGATCCCGCCCACGGCCGCCTGGTTGCTGAGCTGATCGAGCGCAATCCCGGCGAGATAGTCATTGAGCGCGAACATCACCTGATTTTTAGCGCTGTTCATCGCTTTCGGGTTACGCAACACCACGCTGACATCGGCCTTTGGCTCGCTTGCGAAATAGCGGCTAGGGGTATACACCACGCGTAGCGTAGGCTCATCAACGATCAGCGCCGGGTGCGGATAATCTTGATTCGTTTTGGTCAGCGAGAAGTCATCCGGAATATAGGGGTTCAGATCCGGCAGCTTCAACGCAATCTCCCCGGACTTCTTCTGCCAGTCGGCGAAGGTCTGTGCGCTGATTTTGTCCACCTGATAAGGAGCATCGACAAAATACGCCGTCTTGTTATGCGGTTCGTTCGGGCTGATGTACCAGATGCGGGCATTCTCCGGCGTCATCATCGCCAGGCGGGCTTTCACCGCATCGGCATCATAGCGGTCGGCAATATTGACCGCATCGAGGGTGTGCTCCACCGGCACGCGGATCATGGTATCCGCCAGCCACTCAACGTAATCCATGTCGCGGGTAATGGACGGGTAACGGAAATCGAGATCCAGCACGTGCGCGAGCTCATCAAAGTAGCGCTTATCGACGCCTTTCTGACGCAGTAAAGAGAGGTAGCTGAAGATCGCAGCCACCACTTCGTCACGGTTTGCCAGGCCCTTGTCGGTCAGGGTGGCGGAGATCGCCAGCACGCCGCTATTGCCGTTCACAACCGGATCGGAGTCGGCGCGAATACCTTCCACGAGCCCCTGTTTTTGCAGCCAGTCAGAAAGCGTACCCGGACTACGGTTACCTATCAGGTAGGTCACCAGCTCATCGGTTTTACTGCGAAACTTTGCGGTGTTGTTATCGATGCGGAATTCCACGCGCAGCACTTTGCGCGGCAGCGCAGGCACGTAGTGGATCACAATGCCCTTTTGCGCGTCCGTGACCACCGGTACGTCTATCTGCGGCAGGTCGATATTTTTATTCGGCACCCGACCAAACGTTTTAGCCGCCATGTCTGCCAGTTCTGGCAACGGTTTATTGCTGTAGATGACCGCTTTCATCAGGTTGGCGGAGTAGTATTTATCGCGAAACGCGTGCAGGGCATCAAGCACCGGGCTGTTCGGTTTGTCGCTTAACGTCTCCAGGTTACCGCCGGAGAAGCGCGAACCCGGGTGCGCAGGGTTGATGGTTTCGGCGCTGACCTGGGCCATGCGCATACCGTCTCGGGTGCGGGCCATGGTCAGCTCGGCATTCACCGCATTGCGTTCACGCTCGGCGTATTTTTTATCCAGTAACGGCGCGGCGATGGAATCAGCAAGGCGGTCGACCGCGCCTTCCAGCGCATCATTTTCGACTTCGAGATAAAAGGCCGTGCGGTACGGTGCCGTACTGGCATTGTGGCTGCCGCCATGCATTTTCAAAAATTCGGACAGGCTATCTGGCTGCGGGTATTTTTTTGACCCCATCAGCGTCATATGTTCCAGATAGTGTGCAAGCCCAGGATGCGCGTCAGGATCTTCCAGCGATCCAACCGGCACCACTAATGCCGAGAGGGACTTCACCGCCTGCGGATCGGAAACCAGCAGCACGGTCATGCCGTTATCAAGACGAATAGCCTGATATTGACGAGTATCTTTTTCGCTTTTACGAATAGTTTCCTGAACGGGTTGCCAACCGGAGTCTGCCTGAGTGACAGGTACCCAGAGGGCGAAAAACAAAACAAACGCTTTAAACAAGGTGCTACCTCTTTATCACGGCTACATCATTAACACATTGCGTGCTGGACACGCCAACATCTCTTTATGGGGTACATCAGTCCGTGATAAGAAGTGCATCATAAATGAACACCCCATACTGCGCAATTTTTATACAGCGCTCAGGACTGATTAAATTTAAACAACGGCAGCAGGTAGCGCTGCGCCTCTTCCGTGATGGCCTCAAAGTACTCTGGCTCAAGCGTTCGCCATAAGCGCTGATACCAGACATCTTCACCTTCGCCCCGCACCATCATGTTACCTTCGTAGGCCTGCATAAATTTACTGCGCGCTTTCTGCAGTGACGCCTCATCCGTTAACATCGCATCATTCTGTGCGTCATAACAGGCTTTTATCCAGGCCCCGCCACTTTCCGGCAGTACCAGGAGCGGTTTGTTCATTCCCTGACGGTAGCCCTCAATGTACAAAGACAGATACCGTAACGCCTGCTCAGACTCCATCGGCGGGAAGCGCCATTCGCCCTCTTTGCGCACGAAAATCCGACTTTCACCTTTATGACCATCCGCACTGTAGACAAGATGTTCCAGCCAGAGTTGCAAACCCTGTGAAACGCTAAGCATAGAGGGCCGCCAGCGCAGCAGCCCGTCCGGCTGAACCTGGGTTAACCAGCCCGTGAGCTGTACACCATTGCAGTTGAGATCGATTTCAATGCTTTTTCCTGGCTGTCGGCACGCTCTTACGCGCTCTGCCAGGGCGGTCATCTCCTGACACTGCGCCTCCCAGACAATTTCCCCGAACGCCCCATAGGGCAGCTGCCCTGCAGCACGGTAGCGGCGATAAAGTTTGTCAGCATCTTCCTCTTCAACCAGCGCATTCAACAGCTGCAGGTTTAATTGGTAGCGCTCCAGCCCTTCCAGCGTAAAGGGCTCTGCATCAGGAATTTCACTCTCTTCAGAACGGAAGTTGACCTGCAATCGCTGCTGGAAGAAGGCGCGCACCGGATGCGCCCAAAACCGCTGAAGCTGTTCAAAGGTCAGGGTATCGACAGGGCGCGGGTCAAGTTCCTGTATGAAATCGGTATGCGCACTCCCCTCCTTTTTCGCTGCCGGTAACCACTCCTGCGCATAGCTCTGGCGCTCGCTGGGCGTGTAGTTCACCGGGTCAAATGGCATGCGGCTGTGGAAACATGTGATATGAGATTTCACCCTCTTCTCGCTTTCATCGCAGTTGCGCTCTTCATCCCCCGGCAGATAGTGACTCTGGCCGATATAGTCCACCAGCTCCTGCACCAGAACGGAGGGAAAACGCTCGCTGTTGTCCTGAATGGAACGGCCGATATAGCTGATATAGAGCTTACTCTGGGCGGAAATGAGCGCCTCAAGGAAGAGGTAGCGGTCATCATCGCGGCGGCTACGGTCGCCCCGCTTTGGATCTGCGCTCATCAAATCGAACCCCAGCGGCGCCAGCGCGCGCGGATAAACGCCGTCGTTCATGCCAAGCAGACAGACCACTTTAAACGGGATAGAACGCATTGGCATCAGGGTGCAGATATTGATGGGACCTGCCAGGAAACGCTGGCTGATTCGCTCCTGATCGAGCCGCTGCGTCAGCTCATCCCTCAACAGCGACAGCGGGATGGCCTCCTGATAGTGGGAGTTCACGCCTTCGTCGATGATCGCCTGCCACTGCGTTTCAATCAGTGCCATTGCCGCTTCGGTGTCACTGTCTGGCAGAAAGAAATCATTAAGCAATGCCCTGCAAACCGGAAGCCACGCTTCAAGCGGACGCGGCTGCATCAGCTCGTGTCGCCAGCGGTTAAGCTGCATCAGGAGTGACGCTAAATGCCCCACCAGTTCAGCAATTAACCCGCTGGACTCATCGTAAGGCAGCACCTCATTCCACTCGCCCTGGCTGCTCTCCATGGCGTAGCCCAGCAGCATACGCGTCAGGCCAAAACGCCACGTGTGCTGCCCGGTAGGAGGAAGTTCGAACTCCTGAACGTTATCGTCATCGATCCCCCAGCGTACGCCAGATTCGTTCACCCACTGACGAAGGTAGCGCAGCCCCTCTTCAGTGATGTTAAAGCGTGCAGCCAGCACGGGAACATCCAGTAACGCCAGGACATCTTCGGAGATGAAGCGGCTATCCGGCAGTGAAAGCAGAGTGATAAAGGCCTGCAGTGCCGGATGCGACTGGCGGGCACGACGGTCAGAGATAGCGTAAGGCAGATATCGCTCGCCCGTCGCACTGCCAAAAACGGCCTGAATGAAGGGACTGTAGCTGTCGATATCCGCCACCATCACCACAATATCGCGTGGCGTCAGTTCGGGATCGTCCTGCAGCATCGCCAGCAGCTGGTCGTGAAGCACTTCGACCTCGCGCTGAGGGCTATGGCAAACATGGATCGTGATGCTGCGATCGTCAACATCCAGCTTGCGCTTGCTGTCGCTACGTTCGAATTCGTTCGCCGTCACGCCCATTACGGCACGGTTTTCCAGATCGAGGATATCCAGCTGAATATGATGCAGCAGGCTATCCGGGGTAATGTCGACAAAGGCATCCACGTCGCCTTCGCCTGATGAAGTGATGTCTGAAAGCATGTGAATGTAGTCACGCCCCAGCTTCCCCCACGAGGCAAGCAGTGGATTGGGCAGGTTCTGGATACCGTCTTCATCAAAAAGCTGACCGGCAGTCGCGCCGTCTTTAAACAGCGGGACGGAACGTTCTTCAAAAAGGCGCTTTCGTTGGCGAGTTACCAGCCGCGCAAGCCAACGTTCGTCGAGGATATCCCCCCAATACTGTCGGCAAGGGTTGGTGAACAAAATATGGATATCAATATGTTTACCCAGCGCGTTCAACGCCTTCAGATAAACAGGCGGTAATGCGGATATCCCGCAGATAAAAACGCGTGACGGCAGTCGGGCCGGGCGCTCCGGGGCATTCTCGAGTATTGAGATAAACCGCTCGTACAGGTTGGCACGATGCCACTTAGGCTGCCCAAGTTTCTCCGTATGCTCTACCAGTGCTTTCCACAGCGGTGCCTGCCATATTTGCGCCTCCGGTAGCCCTTCAACCAGCTCGCCCGCTTCCCAACGAATTAACCAGTCAGAACGGTAAACAAGGTATTGGTCGTAGAGATCGGCGGTACGCGACGCCAGCTGGAACAGCTTGCGCTTATCGGTATCGTCATTGAGGTAGTGGCGCAGCATGGCGAATTCATCGTGCTGCAGCATTTCCGGCAGCAGCGCCATGAGCTTCCAGCTCATGCCTTGTTTGTTGAAGGCGCTCTGCTCCGGGATGTCCGGCAACACGCGCACAAACATCTCCCAGATAAAACTCGCGGGCAGCGGGAAATCAATATTTGCGGCTATGCCAAATTTACGGGAAAGCGACATTTGCAGCCACTGTGCCATACCGGTGCTCTGCACCAGCACCATTTCAGGCTCAAAAGGATCGTCAAGCCGCTCGCGCTCAACGATAAATTCCATCAGCGCTTCCAGCACATCCAGACGATTTGAGTGGTAGACCCTTAACATAGACGCTCCCGACTACTGGCTAACCGGGCAATGCAGACGCGTTATCTCACCGCGCCGCCCCAGAGGAGAAATAAGTGTGACCGTGATGCTGACACATCCTGCGTGCGTTGTCTGCCCCCGACTGGCCTGCCAGCCTGCCGGGAGAACATTTGTTGAGAGCTGAGACTGATTCCAGGCATGGTGCCAGAGCTGGCGATACTGATTAAACAGGGTAAACCGCGCCGCCAGCGCCCGGTGATAACCGGACAAAGCCGTCACGACGATCACCAGCAGCATCATCGCCAGCAGTACCTCAACCATGCTAAACCCTTTTTCTCTGTTCACGGCAGCTGGCATAACGCGCTCTCCTTAAGGGGACAAAAATCACTCCAGCCGTGAGGCGAAAAGCGAACGTTCCCGTCGACAATCTCTCCTGAGCGCCAAAGCAGCAGGCCGCTGTCTCCGGCAATCAGCAGCACACGCGCTCCATTCAACTGGCGCAAACACACTCGCCACGCCGGTGTCTTCTTGCACTGAACCTGTGGCTCCGACGACCAGCTCTGAACTCGTCCCCACTCAAGCGCGGACTGCACCGTCGCCTGCTGCTGAATCGAACTTTTCTCACCGCCAACGAGCGCGCTAAAGGTTGTGAGCTGCTGATTGAGACCGGTGAGGATCAGGGTACCGAGCACCAGTAAAAGCAGAACCATCGCCAGCGAAGACATGCCGCGTTGACGATTCACAGGTTGTACCCCGTGACCGTATACAACGCCTGCCAGGGCTCCCCCTTCTCGCCTTTGCGAATCGCCGCCATTTCGATATTCACCTCTGGCGCAAAACCGGCATGTTCAACTGTCCTCACCACAAAATGCGCGATCGCTAGCCTGTCCGGGTCCGTGAGCTTTTCCCATCCTTTTCCTTCACATGAGGTCGCTCCACGCTGGGTTTCAAGCGCACCAGACTCCAGTCGAAAACCGTTGCTGTCATTTTCTGATGCGCTGTTATCCCAGCTGCCGTTACTGTTGGCATCCCACCGCACAATGACGCAACTTCCTTGCCTGGCGGTCACCAGCGCCTGTCCCTGACAGTTTCCCGCGCAGTACCCCGCACGCTGAAGCTGTTTGCCCAGAGCAAACAGGTGGTGCCAGACCTCTTCCTCCAGTTGTCTCTGACCAGATTGCCCTAAGATCGCACGCTGCAAGCCGGGTAAAAAACGCGATGCGCTTATCAGCAAAAGGCTGCTAATCGCCGTGGCAATCAGAACTTCAGTCAGTGAGAAACCTCGCTGCTTCATCGACATGAACCTCCCGCAGAGACCTTACACATCCTGATGCGTCCTCCATTTGAGACAATAATCAGCCATTCTCCCGCGCGGCTTTGAACGCGTATCCGCCCTGCCCATGCCGTATCCTTTAATCCATAGAACGCGAGCGACGGCGTTACCTCGCCGATCGCGACCTCAGGCCAGAGTGGTATCAGCACAAAGGGACTGCCCTTCTCACAGCCTTGCGCGGCAGAGCTCACCAGACAATCCATGCCTCCCACCCGCAGACGGGTAATTTGATGGTCGCGGTTGTAGCGGTTGGCATGGTTGCGCAGAAACAGCAGGTAATCTCGCACCTGACTGGCGGTTTGCCACAGCCGCTGCTGCCGCTGCCAGCTGTCCCAGCCGTACAGCCCTGAGGCGCTGAGGATAACGACAAGCGAAATCGCGACCAGCGTTTCGATAAGCGTAAAACCGTTCTCTTTTTTCATACCGGGAGTGTGGCGAAGCGCCGTGAACATGACGAGCGACGGTTCTTCGTTTTACGAGGCGTTATCCGAGGAATTGAGAGTGTTGCAGCGCGTTGCACGCTTTCTGGATAGCGCTTCGGGAAACGGGATAAAGGCGAAAAAAAACCGGCGCTAAAGAGCACCGGTTGTGTCACGCTTTATCGCATCAGATAGCGACAGGCGCTTTGATGCCCGGATGCGGGTCATAGCCCTCAATCTCGAAATCATCAAAGCGGTAGTCGAAGATTGATGCCGGTTTGCGCTTGATAATCAGCTTCGGCAGAGCACGCGGTTCGCGAGTCAGCTGGAGATG
Organism: Enterobacter sp. QK-SA4; assembly: GCF_056856775.1. Lineage (NCBI taxonomy): Bacteria > Pseudomonadati > Pseudomonadota > Gammaproteobacteria > Enterobacterales > Enterobacteriaceae > Enterobacter > Enterobacter sp. QK-SA4. Next base: position 940,220 of record NZ_JBXFXH010000007.1, on the reverse strand, counting down.
CGTCTGTTCCATATGGTTGCTGTAAAGATGGGTGTCCCCACCGGTCCAGACAAAATCACCCACTTCCAGATCGCACTGCTGCGCCATCATGTGGACCAACAGCGCATAGCTGGCAATGTTAAACGGCAGGCCGAGGAACACGTCACAGGAGCGCTGGTAGAGCTGACAAGAAAGCTTTCCATCCGCCACATAGAACTGGAAGAACGCATGGCACGGCGCCAGCGCCATTTTATCCAGCTCGCCGACGTTCCAGGCGGAAACGATGATTCGGCGCGAGTCCGGATCGTTTTTCAGCTGGTTCATCACGGTGGTGATCTGGTCAATATGGCGACCATCAGGCGTCGGCCAGGCTCGCCACTGCTTGCCGTAAACCGGGCCCAGGTTGCCATTTTCATCTGCCCACTCGTCCCAGATTGAGACGTTATTTTCGTGCAGATACGCAACGTTGGTATCGCCTTGCAGGAACCAGAGCAGTTCATGAATGATCGAGCGCAGGTGGCAGCGCTTTGTCGTCACCAGTGGGAAGCCTTCTTGCAGATTGAAGCGCATCTGGTGGCCAAAAATGGAGAGCGTACCGGTGCCGGTGCGGTCGTTTTTCGGCGTGCCCTCGTCGAGCACTTTTTTCATCAATTCAAGATACTGTTTCATGGTTCCTCAGGAAATTTGTTGCTGTGGACGACGACGATACGCCCAAATCATCATAATGGCACCCGCGACAATCATCGGAATGGAGAGGATCTGCCCCATGCTGATGTACTGTACCCATTCGCCGGTAAACTGTGCGTCAGGCTGACGGAAGAACTCGACGATAATACGGAATGCGCCGTAGCCAATCAGGAACAGGCCGGAGACAGCGCCCATCGGACGCGGTTTGCGGATAAACAGGTTGAGGATGATAAACAGCACCACGCCTTCCAGCGCCAGCTCGTACAGCTGAGACATATGGCGCGGCAGAACGCCGTAGGTATCAAAAATGGACTGCCACTCCGGGTGTGATGGCAGCAGCGCGATATCCTCTGCGCGGGAGCCCGGGAAGAGCATCGTGTACGGCACGCTCGGGTCGACGCGGCCCCACAGCTCACCGTTGATAAAGTTACCCAGACGGCCAGCGCCGAGACCAAACGGGATCAGCGGTGCGATAAAATCTGAAACCTGGAAGAAGTTGCGTTTGGTGCGTTTGGCAAAAATCACCATCACCAGGATCACCCCAATCAGGCCGCCGTGGAAGGACATGCCGCCGTCCCACACGCGGAACAGATAGAGCGGATCGTTCAGGAATACCGGGAAGTTATAGAACAGCACGTACCCAATGCGGCCACCGAGGAACACGCCGAGGAAACCCGCATAGAGCAGGTTTTCAACTTCGTTTTTCGTCCAGCCGCTGCCCGGACGACTGGCGCGACGGCCAGCGAGCCACATGGCAAAAATGAAGCCCACCAGGTACATCAGACCGTACCAGTGAAGCGAAACAGGTCCTACTGAGAAAATGACCGGATCAAATTCCGGAAAATGCAGATAACCACTGTTCATCTGTCACCACAAGATGTTGTTATTCCGCTGAAAGTGGACAGCGGTAGAAATGCGATTCTGCCGTAAGCAGAGGCTCCAAAGTTGCGAATCATAGCACAAGGCGGGCGCGGAGGATGCGCCAGAGATGTAAAAGATGTGTATAGGGTTTCATGCGCGCTGGAGCCCTCTCCCGGAGGGAGAGGCAGAAAGATGATTAGCGGCCGCCGCGGATCAGGCCGCCCATACCGCGTCGTTCCATAAACGCTGCGACCTGATGACGAACCTCTGCTGCCAGCTGCGCGTCAAGGCTGCGTTCAGCCAGCTCGCGGGCATCGTTGATGTCGATATGCCGCAGCAGGTACTTCACGCGGGCGACAGAGCGACCGTTCATCGACAGATGGCGGTATCCCAGACCAATCAGGATCGCAACGCACATTGAATCCCCGGCCATTTCACCGCACAGGCGTAAATCAATGCCGTACTGTTCCGCTTCACGGGCAATCATCGCTAACGCGCGAATGATCGCCGGGTGCAGGCTGTCGTAGATACTGGCGACACGGGTGTTGTTACGGTCGACGGCCAGAATATATTGCGTCAGGTCGTTTGTGCCGACAGAGATAAAATCAACACGGTTTGCCAGCTGCGGCAGCATAAAGACCATAGACGGCACTTCAAGCATCACCCCGATCCGCGGTTTCGGGATCGCATAGCCGATCATCTCTTCCACTTCACGGCCTGCACGTTCGATCAGTCGCCGGGACTCGTCGATCTCATCAATGCTGGTGACCATCGGGAGTAAGATGCTGAGATTGCCCGTCGCCGCATTGGCGCGCAGCATCGCACGCACCTGGATCAGGAAGATCTCCGGCTGATCGAGCGTAATGCGGATCCCACGCCAGCCCAGGCACGGGTTTTCTTCGCTGATCGGCATATAGGGCAGCTGTTTATCCGCGCCGACATCGAGGGTTCGCAGGGTGACAGGTTTGTCGTTAAACATCTGCAGCATCCCCTGATACTGCGCCACCTGCTCCTCTTCGGAGGGGAAACCGCTCTGCAGCATGAACGGGATTTCAGTACGGTACAGGCCAATACCGTCGATGCGGCTGCCAAGCTTTTCTTCATGCTCAGGGCTTAAACCGGCGTTGAGCATGACTTTGATCCGCTCTCCGCTCTTAAGCTGTGCGGGCAGGTTAACGTCATCCTCCGCCAGCTTGCTTAATTCATTCTCTTCGCTGATAAGTCGCTGGTATTCCTGGAGCAGAACCGGCTCAGGATCGACCAGCAGCTCACCGCGATAGCCGTCAACCACCAGCGTACGGCGGTGCAGTACCGACGGCTGGATGTCGGCCCCCATTACGGTTGGGATACCCAGCGCGCGCACCATAATGGCGGCATGCGAGTTGGCGGCACCATCGCGCACCACCACACCGGCCAGCCTGTCCTGGGGCAGTTCAGCCAGCGTCGTTGCCGAGAGTTCATCGGCGACCAGAACAAACCGTTTTGGCCAGGCATTCGGCCCCTGAATGGTGTCATCGAGATGGAACAGCAGACGCTGTCCCAGGGCGCGGAGATCGCCAGCCCGCTCTTTCAGGTAACCGTCGGTCAGTGCCGCAAATTGGTCGGCAAATTTTTCGATGACCTTCTTAACCGCCCACTCTGCGACCGAGCCTTTATCCACTTCCGCAAAAAGCTCACGACGCAGACGCGCGTCGGAGAGCAGGTGCGAATAGAGGTCGAAGATGGCCGCCGTCTCTTTCTGTGCGCCTGCGGCAAAGCGCTTGCTGTAACGACGAAATTCATTCGCCGCCTCTTCCAGCGCGGCGGTAAGACGCTCGCGCTCAAGCGCTTCATCAAGCGTAGAGGCTTCGTAAACCTGCTCCATCAGCGGCAGCGTGGCGTCCATCCAGCCTTCCGCAATCGCTACGCCTGGCGATGCCGGAAGGGCACGAATGCGCGTATGGCGATACTGACCAAAGAGCGCGGCAAGCTGGGACTGGGAGAGGATCGCCGCCATCTGCGTGGCCAGCGTGACGAGGAAAGACTCTTCGCTTTCATCGTACTGACGTAGCTCGCGCTGCTGGACTACCAGCACGCCGAGCAGCTGGCGACGCTGGATAATCGGCACGCCAAGGAAAGCGCGGAAGCGCTCTTCTTTTACGGAAGGGATGTATTTAAAGCTGGGGTGTTTTTGCGCATCAGCAAGGTTGATGGGTTCAGCCAGCCGCCCAACCAGGCCCACGATACCTTCATCAAATGCAAGCGTGACGGTGCGTCCACGTGGTTTTTTCAAACCACGGGTCGCCATCAGGTAATAGCAGCGCCGATCGTGGTCGGCCAGATATACCGAACAGACCTCGGTCTCCATCGCAAGACAGATGTCAGTAACCAGAATATTCAGCGCCTCGTTCAGACGCGGAGCACTGGCCACCTTCTCGACTATTTCTCGCAAGCGGGTGAGCATGATTTGCGTAGCTTAACCTCTTTTACGTCGCCAGGCAGGTGCGCTCTGCGGCTTAGGCGGGATCTCCTGAAGCTGCATGACCACACTTGCAAACTCTTTCATCACCCTACGGTAAACATCGCGTTTAAATGACACGACCTGACGAACAGGATACCAATAGCTCACCCAGCGCCAGCCATCGAACTCCGGCGTACTGCTGGTTTGCATATTGATGTCTGAATCGTTGCCCACCAACTGCAACAGAAACCACTTCTGTTTCTGGCCGATACAAACCGGCTTTGTGTCCCAACGCACCAAACGTTTCGGTAACTTGTAACGCAACCAGTTGCGGGTCGAAGCCAGGATGCGAACATCTTTTCGGCTTAAACCGACCTCTTCAAAAAGCTCCCGGTACATCGCTTGTTCTGGGGACTCTCCCGGATTGATCCCGCCTTGCGGGAACTGCCAGGAGTGCTGACCATATCGCCGGGCCCACATTACCTGGCCCTGACGATTACAAATTACTATTCCTACGTTCGGGCGGTAGCCATCGTCATCAATCACCGGACTACCCCAAATTAAACCTTATATATGAATGATTGTTTCACACTACAGGGAGGCGGTAAACCACTCTCTTACAGGGCTGCAACCTAATAACATTTGAATAACTCACAAATAAGTACTGAGTTATAAACAGATGAGAGGCAGTGAAGGGAATTTTATTCACTTTTTCTGTGGATATAGTTGTGAAGAAGTGTCTGATTACCGATGAACAACCTCAAACCCTGTTTTGCCAACGCTTTCGAGTCATTCAAATAATTCAATATTTTTCATAAAGTTAAATGTATTTTTATGAACAAAAAACAGAATAGCGTGACGATCATCACATCAGGGATCGTCGTACTGATGAAAGATCGAACAGCGTCGGTTTTATCCACAGATTGTGCCAATAAGTTAGTCACAATTTGTTTGAAAATTCGATTTTCATCGCACGTCAAGGCTGTAAATTGAAACAGTAGTCAGGGTTATGCCCAGTTATCCCATTTTTCTGTGGATAACATGGTGTAAGATCCTGTTCATTGTCAGTGACCAGATTTGAACAACCGGTTTTCTGAGTCTGGTGAAACGATTTAAAAGCAATAAAAAAACCTATAAATCATAGACATGGAATATTGGTACAGAAATAGTTAAACTCTATCCACAGGGGACAATTTCTTCGTTTATTTTTTAATCAAAAGGTTACCTTCATGCATCTGCTTACACCCTTGCTCTCACCGCCGTCCAGCGAGGGCCAGTTGCTACAGCAGGCACAGCGTCTGGCAGGCTTTTCGCTTGGCGAGCTGGCGGCAATGGCAGGGCTTCAGATCCCGAAGGATCTAAAACGGGATAAAGGCTGGATCGGCATGCTGCTCGAGCTGTGGCTGGGCGCCAGCGCAGGGAGCAAACCCGAGCAGGATTTTGCAGCGCTTGGCGTGGAGTTAAAAACCATCCCCATAGACAGCCAGGGCAAGCCCCTTGAGACCACCTTCGTCTGCGTTGCGCCATTAACCGGCAACACCGGCGTGACGTGGGAAACCAGCCACGTTCGCCACAAGCTGAAGCGCGTGTTGTGGGTGCCGGTTGAAGGTGAGCGTCAGATCCCGCTGGCTGAGCGTCGCGTTGGCGCGCCGCTGCTCTGGTGCCCGAACGACGATGAGGAGCAACAGCTGCGTCTGGACTGGGAAGAGCTGATGGACATGATCGTGCTTGGGCAGGTAGAGCGCATCACCGCCCGGCACGGAGAAGTATTACAGCTGCGCCCGAAAGCGGCCAACAGTAAAGCGCTTACCGAGGCAATCGGCGCGCAGGGCGAGCCGATACTGACGCTGCCGCGCGGTTTTTATCTCAAAAAGAATTTCACCGGCGCACTCCTGGCACGTCATTTCCTCCTAAAAACATAGTTTTTTACTTATTTTGCGAGCTCCCAAACATAATCGACTGCTTTTTAAGATTTTACCGCTTCCTCCTGTTGCAATATCAGGTTAAAACTAAACTATGATTTGATACGCGCCAGATGAGGACGATAACGATGAAAAAATGGGCAGTGTTAGTTTCAGCAGTCGGTTTAGCGTTTGCCGTATCGGGCTGTAGCAGCGATTACGTTATGGCGACAAAAGACGGTCGAATGATCCTGACCGACGGCAAACCCGAAGTCGACGATGATACCGGTCTGGTCAGCTACCGCGACCAGGAAGGCAATAAAATGCAGATCAATCGCGACGAAGTATCGCAAATTATCGAGCGATAAACAGAGAGAGGTCAGTCGCTTGCTGGCCTTTTTGATTTTTTTCTTCCCCTTTTGCTTCCCCTCTGCCATGTTTATATTCCTTTGTCGGGCACGCCCTGACGCGGTCTATAAGTCTACTGAGGAAGCCGGCTATGCATTATCACCGTATCCCCCACAGCGCTCTTGAAATAAGCCAACTGGGGTTGGGCACGATGACATTTGGTGAACAAAACAGCGAAGCCGATGCCCATGCACAACTCGATTACGCCGTCAGCCAGGGGATTAACCTGATTGATGTCGCGGAGATGTACCCTGTTCCGCCACGTCCGGAAACGCAGGGACTTACCGAAACCTACGTCGGTAACTGGCTGGCAAAACGCGGCAACCGTGAAAAGCTGGTGATTGCCTCAAAAGTCAGTGGTCCCGCGCGCAACAACGATACCGGGATCCGCCCGAATCAGATCCTCGATCGTAAGAATATCCGCGCCGCACTGGACGCCAGCCTGAAGCGCCTGCAAACCGACTACCTCGACCTGTATCAGGTGCACTGGCCGCAGCGCCCAACCAACTGCTTTGGTAAGCTCGGCTACAGCTGGAATGAGAGTGCCCCCGCCGTAACGCTGCTGGAAACGCTGGAAGCGCTGACCGAGTGCCAGCGCGCGGGAAAAATCCGCTACATTGGCGTCTCTAACGAAACGGCCTTTGGCGTAATGCGCTATCTGCACCTGGCGGATAAACACGATCTGCCGCGTATCGTCACTATCCAGAATCCGTACAGCCTGCTTAACCGTAGCTATGAGGTGGGTCTGGCCGAAGTGACGCAATATGAAGAAGTGGAACTGCTAGCCTATTCCTGTCTCGGCTTTGGCACGCTGACGGGGAAATACCTGAACGGCGCGAAACCGGCCGGGGCGCGAAATACCCTCTTTAGCCGTTTTACCCGCTACAGCGGCGAGCAGACGCAGAAGGCCGTTGCCGCCTATGTGGATATCGCAAAGCGTCACGGTCTTGACCCTGCCCAGATGGCGCTGGCCTTCGTGCGTCGTCAGCCGTTTGTTGCCAGCACCCTGCTGGGCGCGACCACGATGGAACAGCTGAAAACCAATATTGAGAGTTTCCATCTGAACCTGAGTGAAGAGGTATTAGCGGAGATTGAAGCGGTGCATCAGGTTTATACGTATCCTGCGCCGTAATAAAAGCAAAACGGCAACGCACGTTGCCGTTTTTAGGGTTTGCTCCCTCTCCCTGTAGGAGAGGGCCAGAGTGAGGACATCAGGCCGCACTTATCAGCGCCGACGTTGCCAGATCCACAATCCCGCAATCGCCAGCGCAAACAGCCCGCCAAACCCGACGCCAATCCCCACCACCGGCACACCGACTTTTACCGCCAGCGAGTAGAGCCCCAGCATTAACAGCATCGCCAGGTTTTCACCCAGGTTTTGTACCGCGATAGCATTCCCCGCCCCGACGGTCTGCTTGCCACGTTCCTGCAGCAACGCGTTCAGCGGCACCACGAAGAAACCGCCCAGAATACCAATCAGGATGAGGAGGGCATACGCAGGCAATAATGCATGTTGCAGCGAGAAAATCAGCACCACGACGCCAATCAGGATCCCTGCGGGCATGCAGCGTGCTACGGTCTCTAGCGTCACCAGCTTCGCCGCCGCGCCAGCTCCCACCACAATGCCGATGGCCACCATCGCGTTAAGATAGGTCGGCGTCGCGTTGTCGGTAATTCCCAGCGCCACCGGCACCCACAGCACCAGCAGGAAGCGCAGCGTGACGCCCGCTCCCCAGAACATACTGGTTCCCATCAGGGAGAAGCGCGTTTCTCCGTTACGCCACAGCACGCGACAGGCGTTGAAGAAACTGCCTGTCATCGGCTTAAAGCGCCAGGATTGTCCCGGGCGAGCCACAGGTAGCTTAGGAATAAACAGGTTCGCCACAACTGCCCCGCCATACACCACCGCGCAGATGCCCAGTGCCGCCAGGACATGCCAGTCGGCCAGTACGCCGCCCGCGACGGATCCGAGCAGGATTGCGGCGATGGTTGACGACTCCATCAGGCCGTTGGCTTTCACCAGCTTATCGCCCGTGGTCAGTTCTCCGAGAATGCCATACTTAGCCGGGGAGTAAGCGGCAGCGCCAATGCCCACCAGCGTGTAGCCAATAAACGGATTGAAGCCAAAGCAAATGCTGGCGGCACCCAGCAGCTTGAGACCGTTGGCAAACATCATCACCCGGCCTTTCGGGAAACTGTCCGCCACCTGCCCGACGAATGGAGCAAAGATAATGTAAGCGCCCACAAACACCATCTGCAGGATCGGCTGGCTCCAGTCGGGGTAAAACTCGGCCTTCAGCAGCGCCAGCGTGGCAAACAGCAGCGCGTTATCACCAAACGCAGAGAGAAACTGCGCAGCGATAACGGCCATCATGCCTTTCGATCTGAGCGATGTGTTAGTGTGTACTGACTCACGCATTTTGCTGTTCCGCCTCTTCAACCATGCCTTTCAGGGTCACGAAATCGGGCTTCCCGCTACCCAGCACCGGGAGCTGCTTCAGGAAGCGAATATCGCGCGGCACCGCCAGTTCAGGAATACCGTGTTCACGCGCATAGCTCAGTAACCTGTCGCGCTTAAGCTCAGCGTCAGTCGTAAACAGCACCAGCGCCTCGCCTTTGCTGGCATCACTCTTCACCACCGTCGCATGCATCTTATCCGCGGAGACGGCCGTCGCCAGCTGCTCAACCATTTCCAGAGAGACCATTTCACCGGCGATTTTGGCGAAGCGCTTCGCGCGTCCCTGAATCTGTACAAAGCCTTGTTCATCAAAACGGACAATATCACCGGTGTCGTACCAGCCGGTTTCAACCTCGCCGTTGACGTTTTCAGCCGTCGGCACCTCAAGCACGCCTGGGTTTTCCACGCGCAGATAACCGTTCATCACGTTTGGCCCTTTCAGCTGCAGACGGCCACCGTCCTCAATGCCCGGCACGGCCAGCAGACGCGCATCCATCCCCGGCAGAATTCGACCCACCGTACCCGGCTTCGCCGCCATCGGTACGTTAATCGAGACCACGGGAGCACACTCGGTAACGCCATAACCTTCGAGAATGCGCAGGCCAAACTTGTCCTGCCAGATCTGACGCGTGCTCTCCTGCAGTTTTTCCGCACCGGCCACCACATACCGCACGCGATAGAAGTCATACGGATTGGCGAAGCGCGCGTAGTTGCCGAGGAAGGTTGAGGTGCCGAACAGAACGGTGCAGTTACGGTCATACACCAGCTCCGGCACAATCCGATAATGCAGCGGGCTTGGGTAGAGGAACACTTCTGCGCCGGTCAGCAGCGGCGTAAACAGCCCCACCGTCAGGCCAAAGGAGTGGAACAGCGGCAGCGCCGACATAAAACGGTCATTCGCGGTAAAGTCGGCAATGCTTTTGATCTGTTCAACGTTCGCCAGAATGCTCTTGTGGCTGTGGACGACGCCTTTCGGGTTGCCTTCCGATCCCGACGTGAAGAGGATAATCGCGTCATCTTCCGGCTGCTGTTTGACCTGGGCCAGACGCGGCATCAGCAGGTGAGCAAAAATCCACAGCTTGTCGCCGGTGGTCACGTCCGCTTTCAGATCCTCCAGGAAGACCCAGCGCACCTGGGTAAGCTGCTCGGGAAGATGCCAGAGCTTGCCTTTGTCCAGGAACTGACGAGAGGTAAAGACGGTATTAATCTGGGCAGCGGTGATGGCGCTGGTCAGCCCTTTCACGCCCGCCGTGTAGTTCATCATTGCCGGGATGCGCCCCCGGGAAACCGCACCAAAAATCACCGCCGCGCTGATGCCTGCGTTAGGCAGCATCAGGCCAATCTTTTCGCCCTTCATGCTGTATTTCTCAAGAATGCGGCCCACAAAGAGGGTCTTAGTCAGCAGCTTGCGATAGGTATCCGGGGTAAAGTTGATGTCTTCGATGCAGTTTTTCTTCGCGCCATAGCGGTGCTGCGCGGAAAGCAGAGATTCGTACAGCGTTTCGCGCGGACGCACGGCCATGCGCGCTTCCATCATAATCTGATGCAGCATTTCCCCGGCGATTTTACGGCGATCGCGGGCACGCGGGGCGTCCGGCATCGGTAACGACGTGGGCGGCAGAATATGCAGCGTGATTTTTGGGAACAGACGCTGCTTCACCAGCCCCTTCAGTCGGCTGAAATGGGTCAACTCTGCGCCTTCAATACGCAGCGGCACCACGGTCGCTTTTGATTTCGCTGCAACAAACCCCGCGCCATCGTAGATTTTCATCAGCGAACCGGTCACGGAGATACGCCCTTCCGGGAAAATAACCACCGGACGCCCCTGCTCAACCAGACGCACCAGATGCTTAATCATCATCGGCTTTGTCGGGTCGAGCGGCACAAAATCAATCAGCGGAGTGAGCCAGCGCATGTACCACTGCTGGCTGATAGAGGTATAGACCGCAAACACCGGACGCACGGGTAAAAATAGCGCCAGCAGAATGCCGTCTATAAAGGAAACATGATTTGGCGTGATAAGAACGCGTTCGCCGCGAAGCGCCTGGGCATCGCCAGTAACGCGGATGCGAAAAAGAATACGGAAGAGTGTACGGAAGAACCCAAATAGCATCTCAACTCCCTTTGCCAGCCAGTGTGGAGGGTTGATAGTAAATGGTGGCAGATTACACGAGAAGTGATACGGGAGCGACAGCAAAAGTGGAGGCGAAAAAAAACCTGCGCATCCGCGCAGGTTGGTGCAAGAGATGAGTACGAAACCGTACTAAGAATTCTCACCAATCAATACCTCTGGGATCTTGATTGTGGTCGTTCGACCTGCGCTTCGCCAGCAGGAAAACGCAAGGGAATGAGCCGAAGTGCAACCAGGTGTGAATATTTTCTATTGCTGTTACAGGTTGAACTTTCAGGCAAAAAAAAACCTGCGTAAAAACGCAGGCTGGTGTAAGCGTGTTAATCAACCGGAGTTGACTCCACCTATCAATACCTCTGGGATTTCGACTGTATCAACCTCTCTAACATCCTTGCCATCGGACAATCGCAACAGCCTGACGCAAAGTGTAACCAAAGGTTCAGATTGACATTCTTCAGACATGACTGCGCGTGTAACGATTACACTACCAGTGTTGTCCTGCGTCACGTTTGTGGAGAGCGAAAATCCGCTCCCCTTGAATGCGCGGCGCTTTTCCGCAACACTATTTGGTGTGTAAACGCTTACCCCCAATAAGAAGGTAATGAATGGCGACAATAAAGGATGTGGCCCGTCTGGCAGGTGTGTCGGTGGCAACCGTCTCTCGAGTGATTAACGACTCCCCAAAAGCCAGTGACGCATCGCGCCAGGCGGTACAAACCGCCATGGAATCCCTGAATTATCATCCCAATGCCAATGCCCGTGCGCTCGCCCAGCAGTCCACCGAAACCATTGGGCTGGTAGTGGGTGATGTTTCCGACCCCTTTTTCGGCGCCATGGTGAAAGCGGTTGAACAGGTCTCTTACCAGACAGGCAATTTTTTGCTGATCGGCAATGGCTATCATAATGAGCAAAAAGAACGCCAGGCCATCGAGCAGCTGATCCGCCACCGCTGCGCCGCGCTGGTGGTTCATGCCAAAATGATCCCGGATGCCGAGCTGATTCACCTGATGAAGCAGATGCCTGGAATGGTGATCATCAACCGCATTATTCCCGGGTTTGAAAAACGCTGTGTGGCCCTCGACGACCGCTACGGAGCCTGGCTTGCGACCCGTCATCTGATTCAACAGGGCCATACCCGGATTGGCTATCTCTGTTCCAATCATCCGATTTCTGATGCGGAAGACCGCCTGCAGGGCTACTACGACGCCCTGCGCGAAAACGGCCTGCCGTGTAACGATCGTCTGGTGGCCTACGGTGAACCGGATGAGAGCGGCGGTGAACAGGCCATGACCGAGCTGCTCGGTCGCGGACGAAATTTCACGGCGGTTGCCAGCTATAACGACTCGATGGCCGCAGGGGCAATGGGAGTGCTGAATGACAACGGGATTGAGGTACCGGCAGAAATTTCGCTGATTGGCTTCGATGACGTGCTGGTCTCTCGCTACGTGCGCCCGCGGCTGACCACCGTACGCTACCCGATTATCACCATGGCGACGCAGGCCGCCGAGCTGGCGCTAGCGCTGGCTGAACAGCGCCAGCCGCCGGATATTACGCATCTGTTTAGCCCGACGCTGGTTCGCCGTCACTCCGTTACATCGCCTTCAGAGACGCAGAGCGAATAGCGGTAGAGGTGAACCCGCGTGTTGGGGTATTCCAGCCCATCACCGATATACTGCCAGCCGTAACGTTCGTAGAAGTCGCGGCAGGCAGACCAGAGGTGCAGTTCTTCATATCCCGCCTGCGCGGCCCAGGTAATAACGTGCTGCTGTAGCTTTCCTGCCAGCCCCTTGCCTCGCGACGCGTCGTCAACGTAGAGCGCCGCCAGCCACGGAAAGAGATCCTGACGCGTGATCAAATCGCAGCGCCAGAGCCCTACCGTACCAACAAGCTTTTCGTCTTCAACGGCGATAAAGGTCAGCGGTAATGCTCCCGGCGTCTGGCTATGCTCAATAATGCTGTGGAAAAATTCCCGGGAAAGCCCTTCGCCAAAGGCCTGCCAGAGCCAGTCGGTGACCTGCTCCGCATAGTGCGGTGCCTGGTAAAGCGGGAGGATAGCTATCTTTTTCACGTTTCACCTGCGTTTTCTCATCTATTTGCTGGCCTGTCGCCCCAGCTCGGTTCGGCGATTACTTTACCAGAGTCAGACTATTTCGTTTTACTTCAGGCATGCATGACGGATCGTGACCAAAAAGCGTGATCGTGGCAGAAGTTTTGCGCTTCCCGCATCGCTTATACGCCGTGAGGTCTGTGTTAAACTGCAAATCATTACGTGGAAGCAGGAATGTAGAATGGCAACAATGCTGGATGTCTCACTGCGTGCGGGCGTGTCGAAGGCTACCGTCTCGCGCGTGCTGAACGGCACAGGTCAGGTTAAAGAGAGTACGCGTCAGCAGGTCTTTGCTGCGATGGAAGAGCTGGGCTATCGCCCGAACTTTCTCGCGCGTTCGCTGGCTAACCAGACCAGCAACAGCATTGGCCTGGTCGTCTCGACCTTCGACGGCTTTTACTTTGGTCGTCTTCTCCAGCAGGCGTCGCGGCAGACGGAAACTCACGGGAAACAGCTGATCGTCACTGACGGTCACGACGCGCCGGAACAGGAAGAACAGGCGGTGCAGATGCTGGCCGATCGCCAGTGCGATGCCATCGTGCTTTACACGCGCTACATGAGCGAAAAAGCGATCGTCAAACTGATGAACACCGTGAAAACGCCGCTGGTGGTCATTAACCGCGAAGTGAGCCAGGCGCCAGATCGCTGCGTATTTTTTGAACAGCAGGATGCCGCGTTTAAGGCCGTGGATTACCTGATCGACCAGGGCCATCGGGAGATCGCCTGTATCACCGTTCCGATCCACACCCCAACCGGGAAAGCGCGGCTGATGGGCTACCGTAAGGCGCTGGAAAAGCACGGCATTCGCCTGGACGAGCGTCGGATAAAGTACGGCGATGCGGGAATGACGCGGGGATACGAGCTGTGCAAGGAGTTGATTGCCGACGGTGTGTCGTTTAGCGCCCTGTTTGCCTGTAACGACGATATGGCCCTGGGGGCGTCCAAAGCGTTACACCAGGCAGGGCTTAAAATTCCGCAGGATATTTCACTGTTCGGCTTTGACGATGCCCCAAGCGCGAAATGGCTGGAGCCTGCGCTCTCATCGGTTTATCTGCCCATCGACAACATGATTGTCACGGCCATCGATCAGGCGATCCGGCTGGCAAAAAACCAGCCGGTCGATGCCATCCCGCCGTTTACCGGCACGCTGGTGTTACGCGATTCGGTTACAACGGGGCCCTACTTTCATCAGATGAGTTCTAAAGCCAGCAGTTCCTGAATGGTCTGACGACGACGGATCAGCCGTGCCTTGCCGTTATCAAACAGCACTTCCGGCAGCAGCGGGCGACTGTTGTAGTTAGATGACATCGACGCCCCGTATGCACCGGTATCATGCAGCACAAGATAATCACCCGGTTTGACCTCTGGCAGCGCGCGGGTCTCCACTTTGCCGCCTTCCTGCTGGGTAAACACATCACCCGATTCGCACAGCGGGCCCGCAACGACCGTCTCAACGCGCGGCGCCTGCGTTAAATCACGGCCGTCGGCGGCCAGGGCGGTAATGTGGTGATAGCTGCCGTACATGGACGGACGCATCAGATCGTTAAAGCCTGCATCAATCAATACGAAGTGGCGAGACCCCATCTCTTTGACGCTGCGCACCTGCGAAACCAGCACGCCGGCTTCCGCCACCAGGAAACGACCCGGCTCAATTTCCAGCTTCACCGAGTGGCCCAGATGCGCGGCGATTTGGTCACGCGCGGCGCTCCACAGACCGTAATAGTGATCGGTATCGATCGCCTCTTCGCCTTCGCGATAAGGAATGGAGAGACCGCCACCGGCTGAGATCGCCTCCAGATCCTGGCCGAAGTCGACAACCTGGCGCACCATCGCACCGCACACCTGCTCCAGGTGGCCATAATCGACGCCAGAGCCAATGTGCATATGAATACCCACCAGCTTCAGGCCGTAGCGCTGTAATACCTCCAGCGCGGCAGGCATATCGGCATACCAGATCCCGTGCTTGCTGTTTTCACCGCCGGTATTGGTTTTTTGGCTGTGGCCATGACCAAAGCCTGGATTCACGCGCAGCCAGACGCGATGGCCGGGAGAAACCTGGCCGAGCTGCTCCAGCATATCCACAGAACCGGCATTCACCGGGATCTGCAGTTCGTGGACGCGCGCAAGCGTCGCATCGTCGATCACATCGGCAGTAAAGACGATCGCGTCGCTGTCGGCTTTTGGATCGTATCCGGCCGCCAGCGCGCGCTCGATTTCGCCGAGTGAAACGGAGTCAACCTTCACGCCCTGCTCATGCATCAGGCGCAGAATATGAATATTGGAGCAGGCCTTCTGGGCAAAGCGCACCACGTCAAACTGATGCAGGGCAGCGATCTTCTCGCGAACGATCTGCGCGTCATAGACCCACACCGGGCAGCCAAACTCGGCGGGCAGGCGCAGCAGGTTGTCGGCGTTCAAATCGGTATCGGTCTGGTTCAGCGGGCGTGGCATGGTCTTCTCCGGGTAAATGCGTTTTGATGATTACGCCACAGCGCGAAGAGAATAAAAAATATCGTTTTATCGCGAGTCTATGCAAAAATGATATGGACAGTAATCTGCTTTCAGGTGCCCTATGCCCGCCGTCAATTTACGCCACATCGAGATTTTTCACGCCGTGATGACTACCGGCAATCTCACCGAAGCCGCACAGATGCTGCATACCTCGCAGCCGACGGTGAGCCGCGAGCTGGCCCGCTTCGAGAAAGTGCTAGGGCTGAAGCTGTTCGAGCGCACCCGGGGCAGGCTTCACCCTACGGTGCAGGGGTTGCGCCTGTTCGAGGAAGTCCAGCGCTCCTGGTACGGACTGGACAGAATAGTGAGTGCTGCGGAAAGCCTGCGCGAGTTTCGCCAGGGCGAGCTGTCGATCGTCTGCCTGCCCGTCTTTTCGCAATCCTTTTTGCCGATGCTGCTGCAGCCCTTTCTGGCCCGATACCCGGAGGTCAGCCTCACCATCGTGCCTCAGGAATCCCCCCTGCTTGAAGAGTGGCTTTCTGCCCAGCGTCATGATTTAGGCTTAACCGAAACCCTCTCCACGCCGGCGGGAACGGCGCGCACGGAGCTGATCTCGTTAGATGAAGTGTGCGTTCTGCCCGCAGGGCATCGGCTTGCCGGTAAGGCGGTGCTCACACCGGAGGATTTCCACGGGGAAAACTACATTAGCCTTTCGCAGACCGACAGCTACAGACAGCTGCTGGATACGCTGTTTGCCGAGCATCAGGTCAAACGGCGAATGGTGGTGGAAACGCACAGCGCGGCTTCGATTTGCGCGATGGTGCGTGCAGGGGTCGGCGTCGCGGTGGTGAATCCGCTCACGGCGCTGGACTATGCCGGAAGCGGGATTGTCATCCGCCGCTTTAGCGTCTCCGTCCCGTTCACCGTGAGCCTGATCCGCCCGCTGCACCGTCCGGCTTCCGCGCTGGTGGACGCGTTCACCGAACACTTAACGGAGCACGCGCGCCAGGTGGCGCTTCGATTACCTGACCTGCAAAACCCGTTATGACAGCATAAACGCCACGGCATCCGCGGCATGGATGGCGGTGGTATCGAATACCGGGACGGGGCTTCGCTCGGCTGGCACCAGCAGGCCAATCTCGGTGCAGCCGAAGATTGCGCCTTCAGCCCCCTGCTGCGCGAGTTTATCGATGACGCTGACGTAATACGCGCGGGAAGATTCGGTGAAGGTACCGAGGCAGAGCTCGTCAAAGATAATCTTATTGATGCGCGCCCGATCTTCTTCATTCGGGATCAGGCTCTCGATCCCAAATTCGCTGTGCAAACGTCCACGATAAAAATCCTGTTCCATGGTGTAGCGTGTCCCCAAAAGCGCTACGCGGCGCATCCCGGATGCTGCAATCGTACGCCCGGTTGCGTCCGCGATATGCAGAAACGGCAGCGAACAGCGCTCCTCAATATGCGACGCCACTTTGTGCATGGTATTGGTACAAAGCACAATACCGTCGGCGCCGGCGCGCTCCAGCCCCAGCGCCGCCTGAGCCAGAATCTCGCCGGCTTTATCCCACTCACCGCTCGACTGACAGGCTTCAATTTCATGGAAATCAACGCTGTGCAGCAGCAGGCTTGCGGAGTGCAGACCACCCAGACGCTGCTTTACCCCTTCATTAATCAGGCGGTAATAAGGGATTGTCGATTCCCAGCTCATTCCGCCTAACAGGCCGATCGTTTTCATCATCCCTCCTTTTCGTTGGTTTCTTCTTTTAACACAACCGATGCCAATAAAAAAAGGCGCTCTGTTCAGCACCTTCTTAAACTGCAGCGTTTATTCCGTCACCGGCTCGGGGAGTGGATTACGGGTGAGCATCGCCTCGCGCAGTAAAACGCTACCGCAGGCAAACAGGCCGCCCAGGAGCGCCGCCAGAACGACAATCAGGGCCTTGCCCGGACCATCCTTTTTCACCGGCATGGAAGGAGAGAGCTGGTACCGGAATGGCTCAAGTTTAACATCGGCAAAGGAGAGCTTTTTCAGCTGTGCGAGGTGGTATTCCCGGTTCTGGAAATCCGCATTCAGCTCGGTCACGTCCTTCAGATTTTTTTCGATCTGCAGCTTTTGCGCGATACCGTCAGCGCCGAGCGCAACGGAGTAATCCGGATCGTCTTTTACCGCCTGCCCGTTGCTGTAAACCGGCTTCTTGATGCCGGCGGCATTCGCGACTTCCAGGGAATAATTCAGCCGCTGCAGGTTGGTATTATGAACATTGGTCAGACGGACGCGATCCAGTTCCAGCTGCTGCGCAACCACGTTCGTTTTCAGGGCGATCTGGTTGCGGATATTCTGTACCGTCTCTTTTTCGACGATAGCCGCGATATAATCGATATATCCCTCCAGAACGTTTTGCGCATCGCCTGCCGTCGGCGCAGTGAAGCTTAATGTCCAGGAGACATAGGGGATTTTATCCGCGTCTTTTCCCTGAGCGTTATTCACCGCTACCATTCTGTCTGAGATGTTGACTATCGCCCGATGCAGCTCAAGCGGATCCACCTCCGTGTCTTTAAGCTGCGACATCACGTAAGAAGAGGATTTCAGATACTCTTCAAGCAATGACTGCGACTGAAACTTTTTAATGAACAGGTCAAAGACTTCCGGACGGGTAATCTTCACGTCCACATCAAGCACCTGTAACGCCACCATCATCTGGCGCAGCGGGTTCCACTGCGACTGTTCTGCCGGAGTGATCACCGCTTTGCTGGTCCACTTCTGCGGCAGTAAAAATGAAATGGCCAGCCCCGCCAGTGCAAAAGCAAGGGTAATGGTGACAATGCGTTTTTTGGCCGCCAAAAGGACCGCTAATAAACCGAAAAGATCAATTTCTTTAGCGTGTATTGCCGGGGAGGTATAACGGGGAAAATCAAGATCGGTGCTTTTTTTGATATCCATCTCAGACATAGACATTCTTCTTTTTAGGATGCGTTTCATGTTGCGCAAATAACAGCGGTGTTCCGATGATACATTATCCTAAGTTCAAATCCCTCTATTCATCCTTCCCTGCCAGAGTTGGTAGTGAATTTCATTACGTTATTATTGTAATGACTAACCATTTTACCAACTCTGACTTGTGTTGAACGCTTAAACAGGCATTACGATCGCACGCCGATATTCCGCAGTTTCTCCCCTGCCATCAGCTTGCGCTCGATATGTTCCAGCGTCACGCCTTTGGTTTCCGGGATCAGCCAGAACGTGACGCCAATAAACGCCACGTTCAGCACCGTATAGAGCCAGAACGTTCCCGCTGCGCCAATCGCGTCCAGCAGCGTCAGGAAGGTCGCGCCGATGATCATGTTCGATACCCAGTTGGTGGTCGTGGAGCAGGTGATGCCAAAATCACGGCATTTGAGCGGCTGAATTTCGGAGCACAGGATCCACACCACGGGCGCGGCGCTCATCGCGTAACCTGCGATACACATCATGGTCATACCGACAGAAAGCCAGGAAAGCCCGCTTGAGGCCGTGCCGTTATCAAACTGCATCAGGCAGTAGCCGAGGATCAGCGTGCCGAGCGCCATCACGCTGAAGCCAATCTTCAGCGCCGGTTTGCGGCCCGCCTTGTCCACGGTGAACACGGCAATAAAGGTGGCGAACATGAAGGTCAGCCCGACCACCAGGGTCGCGATCATCTGCTGTTCCGTAGTGGTAAACCCGGCCATTTTGAAAATGCGCGGCGCGTAGTACATGATGATGTTCATCCCGGTGAACTGCTGCATCGCCTGCAGCAACATGCCGAGGAAGACCGCGCGGCGCACGTTGCGGTTGATCTTAAATAGCGCCCAGCCGCCCTGCTTTAACTTCAGGCTTTCGCGGATGTCGTTCAGCTCTTCGCGCGCTTTTTCCGAGGTATCGCGCAGCATGCGCAGGACCTCTTCCGCCTCCACGTGACGCCCTTTTTGCGCCAGCCAGCGCGGACTGTTTGGCAGGAAAATCACCAGGACGATCAGCACCAGTGCCGGTAAGGCCAGCACGCCCAGCATCGCGCGCCAGTTGCCGCTGTAGCTGAAGTAGGTATCAGACAGGAACGCCAGCACAATACCCAGCGTGACCATCAGCTGATACATGCTGATCATCTTGCCGCGCACGTTTTCACTCGCCATTTCGGAGAGATAAAGCGGCGCCGTGTAGGACGCAATCCCCACAGCGACGCCCAGCAGCACGCGGGAGAGCAGGAGGATTTCAACGTTAGCGGCAAACGCCGAGCCAATGGAGCCGGCAACGAACAGAATTGCCCCGACCATCAGGCTATATTTGCGCCCCAGACGGAACGACAGCCAGCCGTTGAACAGCGCACCGATGGCCGCGCCGAGCATCATGCTGCTCACCACCCACTCCTGCAGGCGACTGCTGAGGGTAAAGTGATCGGTAATAAACGGTAATGCGCCGGCAATGACGCCGATATCCAGTCCAAATAACAGGCCCGCCACGGCGGCGGCAATGGAGACAAACTGGTTCATGCGGCGAGTATCGCGCAGCGCAGCGGGCATTAGGGTAGAGTCATTTATCGATGTCATATTTTTCCTGCCTCAACAGCAAAATTCGTTAACTGAAATTACGAGAAAGCGAGGAAAAGTGTCAGGCCGGAAATCGCGAAGTTATGGATTATTCCGCTACGGCATACGGTTCTGTGATGGATATTACAATTTCAACTCGTGGCGAATAATCACGTATTTTTACTAATCAGTTAATATTTAAGCAATAAAAGTGTGATTGCCGTCATTAGTGATTTTTTAGTATGGATTTTTCATCTTTATCGATATGGACTAAGCCAATTATTGCGCAAAAAAACCTCCGCCCACGGGCAGAGGTTCTTAATACGGGTGGAATTAACGCGCCAGCCAGCCACCGTCTACAGCCACGGTGTAGCCGTTGATGTAATCCGATGCGGAGGAGGCCAGGAAGACAATCGGCCCCATCAGATCGCTCGGCAGACCCCAGCGTCCTGCCGGAATGCGGTCGAGGATTTCCGCGCTACGCTGCTCGTCCGCACGCAGCTGCTGCGTGTTGTTCGTCGCCATGTAGCCCGGCGCAATCGCATTCACGTTGATGTTATGTTTCGCCCATTCGTTTGCCAGCAGGCGGGTCACGCCCATTACGGCGCTTTTGGACGCGGTGTACGACGGCACGCGGATGCCGCCCTGGAACGAGAGCATAGAGGCAATATTGATGATTTTGCCGCCTTTTCCCTGCGCGATAAAGTGCTTCGCCGCCGCCTGGGACATGAAAAATACGCTCTTGATGTTCAAATCCATCACGTCGTCCCAGTCGCGTTCGCTGAAGTTGATCGCATCTTCACGGCGGATCAGCCCGGCGTTGTTCACCAGAATGTCGATATGACCGAATTCAGCCACCGCGCGGTCCAGCAGTTCAGGAATGGTATCGATTTTACGCAGGTCGGCGGTCAGGCTCAGGAAACGGCGCCCAAGAGCCGTCACGCGCTCGATGGTTTCCGTAGGCTCAACGATATTAATCCCGACGATATCGCAGCCCGCTTCCGCCAGGCCTAACGCCATGCCCTGACCCAGCCCGGTGTCACACCCGGAAACCACCGCCACTTTCCCCTGCAGAGAGAATGCATCCAGAATCATGTTTATTCCTTACTCTTTCAGAGCCTGTCACTCACAGGCAGGTTTATGCTTCACCGCCCGCGACTAGCGCAGATCGCCGACCGCAACGTGGTCCATATCATCAAAGACCTGGTTTTCACCCACCATTCCCCAGATAAAGGTGTAGGCTTTCGTCCCTACGCCGGAGTGGATGGACCAGCTCGGTGAAATCACCGCCTGCTCGTTGTGCATCACGATATGGCGCGTTTCCTGCGGCTGTCCCATCATGTGGAACACGCAGGCGTCCTCATCCATATTGAAGTAGAAGTAGACTTCCATGCGGCGCTCGTGGGTATGGCACGGCATGGTGTTCCACAGGTTGCCCGGCGCAAGCTCGGTCAACCCCATGCTGAGCTGGCAGGTCTCCAGCACGTCCGGCACGAAGTATTTATTGATGGTGCGGCGGTTGCTGGTGAGGTTGTCGCCCAGCGTCACAGGCGCGACGTCTGCCGGGGTCACTTTTCTGGTTGGGCAGGTGGCGTGAGCCGGCGCGCAGTTGTAGTAAAACTTCGCTGGCCTGCTGCCGTCGATGCTGGCAAAGACCACGTCTTTCGCCCCTTTACCCACGTACAGCGCCTCGCGATGGCCAATCTCATAGCAGTGTCCGTCTACGATGATGGTGCCCGGCCCGCCGATGTTAATCACGCCGAGTTCGCGACGCTCAAGGAAGTAGCTCACGCCCAGCTGTTTACCGACTTCACCGCCCACGGAGACGCTTTTCGTGACGGGCATAATCCCGCCCACAATAATGCGGTCGATATGGCTGTAAACCATGGTGTACCTGTCGGCCTCGAATACCTGCTCGACTAAAAATGCATTGCGCAGCCCCTGAGTATCGAGCGTTTTGGCGTGCGCACTGTGGATGCTTTCTCTGACGTCCACGGTAACCTCCAGATGTGGTCATGCCCGAAGGCGGAAATAAACGAAACAGCGTTCCGTTTTTCATAATGAGCACATACTATCGGCATAAAGTGGGCTTTTCAATTATATTTAAAACAACGTTTCATTTTTATTTTTTGTTTATAGCGGAAATGATGTTCGGATCACAATTCAACCGCCGGGAGAAAAAGACGCGAAAAAAAACCTCCCGGAGGAGGTCATGTTGTTCGAGAAGAGGTTAGCGTTCGATGGCCAGCGCCACCCCTTGCCCACCGCCTATACAGAGTGTGGCAATCCCTTTGCGGGCATTACGTTTTTTCATTTCGTGGACCAGCGAAACCAGGATCCGGCAGCCGGACGCACCGATAGGATGCCCCAGCGCGATCGCGCCGCCGTTAACGTTGACCCGCAGAGGATCCCACTCCAGCATTTTTCCGACGGAGATCGCCTGCGCGGCATAGGCTTCGTTCACTTCGATCAGATCCACATCCGAAAGCTGCCAGCCCGCGCGCTCCAGGCAGCGGCGGGTAGCGTAGACCGGTGCGATCCCCATTAGCGCAGGATCAACCCCCACGCTGGCGAATGCTTTAATGCGGGCCAGGACGGGAAGATCGAGTTCAAGGGCTTTACTTTCGCTCATCATCATCACGGCGGCTGCGCCGTCGTTAATGGAAGAGGCATTTCCCGCCGTCACCGAGCCCTGCATTTCAAACGCGGGGTTCAGCCTCGCCAGGCCTTCTGCGCTGGCGTCGGTGCGCGGCTGTTCATCGGTATCCACGAGGATACGCTCGCCGCTCTGACGCTGCGTGCTGACCGGGACAATTTCGTCGCGAAAGCGACCGGAATCAATCGCCGCACGCGCTTTTTGCTGCGAGCTTAGCGCATAGGCATCCTGCACCTCACGGCTGATGCCATACTCGCGCGCCAGGTTTTCCGCCGTCACGCCCATATGATAGTCATTGAACGCATCCCACAGCCCGTCATGCACCAGGCTGTCGAGCAGCTGGCTGTTGCCCAGCTGTGCGCCGGTACGGCTGTCGGTCAACACGTGCGGCGCGCGGCTCATGTTCTCCTGCCCGCCCGCGATGATCACGTCCGCCTCACCACACTGAATGGCCTGCGTCGCGAGATGCAGCGCTTTTAATCCTGAACCACAGACGTCGTTGATGGTGATAGCGGAGACGGTATTGGGCAGCCCGCCCTTCAGCGCCGCCTGACGCGCAGGGTTTTGCCCGGCACCGGCCGTGAGGACCTGGCCCAAAATCACCTCATCAACTTCATGTGCTGCGATCCCGCTACGTTCCACCAGCGCTTTTACCACCACGCTACCCAGCTCAACCGCCGAGTGACGCGCGAGCGATCCCTGAAAACAGCCGATAGCTGTACGCAACGCACCCACTATAACGACATCTTTCATCACGACCTCTGTGTTAAATGACATGACGATAGTAGAGGATTGTTACTGGCAATTATCTTAATTGTTTAAAAATAGTGAGTTTAATCACAAGGATCAGCGCGCATCCTGCAGATACTGCCGCAGCCAGCTTCCGGCAACGCCGGGAGGGGATCGTTTATTCCACAGCAGATCGATGCCGATCGCCCGCGGCCAGCCGGGAACATTGAGCTGTACCAGGGATTTCGCGGCGGCAAATTCATCCACCAGCGCACACGGCAGCACGCACCAGCCAAATCCCTGTACCGCCATACTCAAGAGTAACAGGTAATTCGGCGCTGACCAGACGGGCCCGCGCGCGATCTCAGCCTCGCGCTCAAGATAGGTGCTGAGCCGCAGCTCCCGCCAGCCGTGCAGCTCGTCATGCTGAACGTCATGTTGTCCGGCCAGCGGATGCGTGGTCGCGACGTAGATCGCCATGCGGGTCTGCATCGGCAACCGGGTGACGCCAATATCCGTAGGGTAACCGTCGCGCGCTTCCGTCAGGCCAACCTGCGCGCGCTCCTTTTGCAGCAGATCGATCACGTCCTCTTCCTCGCCAATCAGACATTCGAATTCCGTATGGGGAAAACGCGCGTCAAACTGTTTCATCATCTCTTCCAGCACGTCCGGGTTAAGGGTATCGGAAAGAACAAACGTCAGACGCGCTTCCGTTTTCGCCGTTAGCGACACCGCCAGCTCGTCCAGCCGCGTGCTGGCGGCCAGGATAGCCTGCACGTAGCCCAGCACCTGTTCTCCCTGGACCGTTAACACCGGCTGACGCGCCGAGCGGTCAAACAGCTCGAAACCGAGATCGGCTTCAAGATTGGCAATCGACGTGCTGATCGTCGACTGGCTTTTACGCAGCCGGCGTGCGGCAGCAGAAAAAGAGCCCGCCGCAACGGTCTCGACAAACGCGGTAAGGGCTTCGGGTGAATAGCGCATAACCTATCTACTTTAGCGATGGATACTATCTTTAATATATCAGCTTTAACGATAAAAATAGGCTGCATCAACGCCCATACCGGCGTATTAATGAGGTCTATGACTATGCAACATCAGGATGCACTCCAACGTAAGCTGCCGGAGCGGATCTTTCATGCTGTCTGTTTCGAAGGGATTGCTACGGCGATCCTCGCCCCTACGGCGGCGTGGCTAATGCAGCGTTCCGTGGTGGAGATGGGGGGATTGACCATTATTCTGGCCACCACCGCCATGCTGTGGAACATTATTTATAACTTTGGCTTCGACCGTTTCTGGCCCGTTCAGCGCGTCAAACGTACCGCAAAAGTCCGTGCGCTGCATGCGCTGGGGTTCGAATGCGGGTTTATTGTGATTGGCGTGTCGATTGTCGCCGCCGTGCTGGGCGTTACCCTGCTTCAGGCATTCACGCTGGAAATAGGTTTCTTCCTGTTCTTCCTGCCGTACACCATGTTCTATAACTGGGCGTACGATAGCCTGCGCGAGAAATTTCTTAAGCGTCGCCAGCAACGGCGCGCCCTGGCAGGCTAAACCGCCTCTGGCCGGACGCCCGTTCCGGCCAAACTCCGTCGAAGCAACTGCGCTCTTCAGGCATAACTATGGTAAATTGCACGCCATTCCGATGGTTTGATAGTTGATACGTTGCTCTAATGTCGAAAATTTGGTCAAAAGATGAGACTCTCTGGAGTTTCGCTCTCTATGGCACGGCCGTGGGCGCAGGAACGCTGTTCTTGCCCATTCAGCTGGGCTCCGCAGGCGCAATCGTCCTGTTTATTACCGCCCTCGTGGCCTATCCCTTAACCTACTGGCCGCACAGAGCGCTGGCGCAATTTATCCTCTCGTCGAAAACGAAAGGCAACGAAGGGATCACCGGCGCCGTTTCGCACTATTACGGCCGGAAGATCGGCAACCTGATCACCACGCTCTATTTCATCGCCTTCTTTGTGGTGGTGCAGATTTATGCGGTGGCCATCACCAACTCGCTCACGGAGCAGCTGGCGAAACACCTGACGGTGGATACCGCCGTTCGCGTGCTGGTCAGCCTGGGCGTGGTGCTGGTCCTGAATCTGATCTTCCTGATGGGTCGCCATATCACGATAAAAGTGATGGGCTTCCTGGTGTTTCCGCTGATTGCCTATTTCCTGTTTGTCTCGCTCTACCTGATCGGCAGCTGGCAACCCTCGCTGCTGACCAGCCAGATGGCCGTCGATCGCCATACGCTGCACCAGGTGTGGATTTCGATTCCGGTGATGGTATTTGCTTTCAGCCATACCCCGATTATCTCAACGTTTGCCGTTGATCGCCGCGAGAAGTTTGCCGACGGTGCCATGGATAAATGCAAGAAAATCATGAAGGTGGCTTACCTGATCATCTGCCTGAGCGTGCTGTTTTTTGTCTTCAGCTGCCTGCTCTCAATTCCGCCGTCGTACATTGTGGCCGCCAAAGAGCAAGGGGTAACGATCCTGTCCGCGCTGTCGATGATGCCTTCTTCTCCGGCGTGGCTGGGCATTTCCGGGATTATCGTGGCGATTATTGCGATGTCGAAATCGTTTCTCGGCACCTATTTTGGGGTGATTGAAGGGGCGACGGAGATCGTGAAGTCGTCGCTGAACCAGGTAGGCGTGAAAAAGAGCCGCGCCTTCAACCGCGCGATTTCCATTATGGGGGTGTCGTTAATCACCTTTGCCGTCTGCTGCGTTAACCCGAACGCCATTTCGATGATTTACGCCATCAGCGGCCCGCTTATCGCCATGATCCTGTTTATCATGCCGACGCTGTCGACGTATCTGATCCCCTCCCTGAAACAGTACCGCTCCATTGGCAACCTGCTGACGCTGATCGTCGGCGTGCTGTGCGTATCGGTGATGTTTGTCGGCTAAACGCCCTGCATGCCCGGCGTTCTGCCGGGCATGCCTCTCAGTCTCGCCCAGCTGATTCCAGCGGAAAAGGCCTGTCCTGCACCACCGTTTTCATGACAAGCGTAGAGCGAAGATGCTGCACGCCGGGCATGGCGGAGAGCTTCTCGTCGTAGAGCTTCTGGAAAGCGGGCAGGTCGCGGGTCACGACGTGCATCAGATAATCTGGATCGCCAAACAGGCGCTGTGCCAGCACGATCTGCGGGATCTCTTCCACCGCTTCTTCAAACGCGCTAACCGCCTTACGGTCACCCTCCTTCAGCGTCGCGAACACTATCGCCAGGAAGTTGAATCCCATTTTGGCGGGGTCGAGGCTGGCACGGTATCCCGTTATCGCCCCGCTCTGCTCCAGCGCCCGCACGCGACGATGGCACGGCGAGAGGCTCAGATTCACTCTTTCCGCCAGCTCGGTAAGGGATAAGCGGCCATCAGACTGTAGCTCAGCAAGAATTTTTCGATCGATGCTATCCATGTGGAAGATTTTCTCAATTTCACGGTGTTATGAGCATAACATTGAAAGCCTATTTCGCAGGGTTAGCGATATTCTTTTTCTCAACCTTTGACGCACTGCGGGAGTCTTCAGGACGATGGAAATGAGTATTGTGGCCGGCTTTTGGGTGGTTTCTTTTCTGCTTATCATGACGCCAGGCGCCGACTGGGCCTACGCCATTAGCGCCGGGATTAACGGGCGACGCGTGGTACCGGCGGTGATGGGGTTAATGTCCGGGCATCTGTTAGCCACGCTGATTGTGGTGGCTGGCGTGGGCGTAGTGATTGCTCAACACCCGATGGCGTTAACCGGGCTGACCGTCGCGGGGGCCGCGTATCTCCTGTGGCTTGGCATCGGACTGTTGCGTCACCCTGCCGCACCGGAAAAGGCCACCCATCATGCGGGAAACTGGAGGCAGTGGGCAGTGAAAGGGCTCTGCATTAGCGGTCTTAACCCGAAAGTTTTTTTACTTTTCCTGGCGCTGCTTCCGCAGTTCACCGACCCGACCGGAAGCTGGTCGATAGCGATGCAGATGTCCGCGCTCGGCGTGATGCACCTTATCACCTGTACGCTGGTCTATCTGCTGGTGGGGTATGGTTCGAAAGCGGTACTGGCGACCCGGCCACAGGCGGCGCGTCTGGTAAGCATGGCGTCAGGAGGGATAATGGTGCTGATCGCGATGGTATTGCTGTTTGAGCAGGTAAGATAAAAAAACACCGGCCATCGCCGGTGTTATTTACGCCCGAATATCGTCATATTCCCGCGTTTTATCAAACTCATGCTTCGCGAACGGGCACAGCGGAATAATTTTGCGATTCTCACCGCGCATCTTCTCCACCACTTTCGCCACCAGCTGTTTACCGACGCCCTGCCCTTTCAGGCTCTCATCCACATCGGTGTGCTCGATAATGCTCAGGTGCTCGCCGGTCGGTACGAAGACAATCTCCGCGACCTGATTGCCGTTCGCATCATTCACGTAAAACTTGTTATGGCCTTCCAGAATATCCATGGTTCCTCGCTTATTTTTGGCGATACTTCAGCGCACCGCTCGGGCAGGTATCAATCACGCGTACAACCGTTTCAACGTCCACTTCATCGGGAATGATCCACGGCTTACGTTTCAGATTAAACAGCTTTGCGCTCCCACGCACG
Organism: Enterobacter sp. QK-SA4; assembly: GCF_056856775.1. NCBI lineage: Bacteria > Pseudomonadati > Pseudomonadota > Gammaproteobacteria > Enterobacterales > Enterobacteriaceae > Enterobacter > Enterobacter sp. QK-SA4. Next base: position 912,292 of record NZ_JBXFXH010000007.1, on the reverse strand, counting down.
CAGTTACCTGAGTGTTTGCAGATCCCGGTATTGAAGTAAACGTCAATTTTCTCGCCGGTATAGGCCCGGTAACCTGCATCCAGTAGTTCTTTATCCATGACATTGCCTCTGTAATTATTATCGTGCTGAATGAAGCATAGCCTTACGGGATCCTGATGGCTATAACGCCGAAAACGAAAAGCCAGGTCACAACTCTTTTCTCGCCAGATTGCGTCCGCTATTGGCCCATGTCAGGCTCGGCAAATGTCACTTTTACATAACTTCCGCAGGTTGAATGAAACGCAGACTCTCTTTTCAGGTAAAGCTGTTTTTAGCGCTGGTGTGCTTCTCCTGCCTGCTGTTAGTTCTGCTGGGAACAATCCTGTTTCATTTTATTGACCGTCAGCTCCACCACGATCTCGGCCAGCGCGCCCGGGTTCAGGCCAGCCAGATCGCGCTGATGCCGGGTCTGGCGGCAATGGTAGCGGCCAGGGATATTCCGGGAATAGCCCGCTTAATTCAGCCGCTGCGCGCCGAAAGCGATGCCAGCTACATTGTGATTGGCGATACCGAGGAGCAGCACCTCTATCATTCGGAATCCCCGGAGCGGATTAATTTACCGATGATCGGCGGGGATAATGCGGAGGTATTAAAGGGCAAAACCATTATTTCCGTGCGTCAGGGCGGGATTGGCGTGTCGCTACGCAGTAAAGCGCCCATCTTCAACGCGCAGCATCAGGTGATTGGTATTGTCTCGGTCGGCTATCTGACGTCGTATATTGCCAATATTAACGCCCGCATTCTCTGGCAGTCCGGGCTATACGGCGCTGCGCTTCTGCTGCTGCTGTTTATTTTCTCCTGGCTGTTTACCCGCAATTTAAAAAAACAGATGTTCCGGCTGGAGCCGAAAGATATCGCTCAGCTGGTTTTGCAGCAGCGCGCGCTATTAGAAGCCATGTACGAAGGCGTATTTGCCGTTAATAGCGAGAAGCAGCTGATTTTAATTAACCGCGCGGCACGCGAAATGCTGGATATTCGGCAAAATGAGAAAGAACTTATCGGTAAACCGCTGGAGGACATTCTGCAGACGGCGCCGGGATTTTTATCCCAGCGCTACGCCTCGGTGAGCAGCGGGAGCCACGACCAGATTGCGGTGCTGAACCAGCGCGAGGTGATCGTCAACCGGGTAGCCATTGAGGTCGAACCCGGCGTTGAAAGCGGCTGGGTCTACAGCTTTCGCGACAAAAATGACATCAACACCCTCAGCAGCCAGCTCAGTCAGATCAAGCGCTATGCCGATAACCTGCGCATTATGCGCCACGAGCAGCTGAACTGGACCGCCACGCTGGTGGGCTTGCTGCAGATGAAACACTATGACGAGGCGATTCGTTACATCCAGGTGCAGTCCGAAGGCGCGCAGCGGGTGCTGGACTTTGTCTCCGCCCGTTTTTCCTCTCCCGCGCTGTGTGGTCTGCTGCTTGGAAAATACGTCAGCGCGCGCGAAAAAGGCATCGAATTGCTGTTTGATCCCGCCTGCCAGCTCACCCGAATGCCCGCCACGCTCAACGAAACGGAGCTGATGTCCATTATTGGTAACCTGCTGGATAACGCCGTGGAGGCGACACTCAACGCCCCGGTCCACGCGCCGGTAGAACTCTACATTTCTGACCGTAACCAGGAGCTGCTGATCGAGGTGGCCGACCGGGGCTGCGGGGTGGACGATGCGATGAAGCCGCATATTTTCCGCCAGGGGTTCAGCAGCAAGCCGGACAGCGAAAACGACATTGTGGGCACCGAGCACGGTATTGGTCTGTTTCTGGTGGCAGGATATATCGACAAGGCCGGCGGCAGCATTGAGATTACCGACAACACGCCGCAGGGCACTATTTTTTCTGTGTTTATACCTATTCTACTCCCCGATCAACAGGGCTAAAGCATGAGCACCACCCGACCACTTGACGTTGTGATAGTTGAAGATGAGCCGCACCTGGCGGAGCTGCATCGCGAGTATATCGAGCAGAATTTTCATTTACGCGTGGTGGGTATCGCCGCGTCGATTGAGCAGGCGTGCAGCCTGATTCGTCAGCATCAGCCGCGGCTTATCCTGCTGGACAACTATCTTCCGGACGGTAAAGGCGTGGAGCTCATCGATAACCCGCTGCTGAAAAGCTATGAGTGTTCGGTGATCTTCATCACCGCCGCCAGCGATATGCAGACCTGCAGCCACGCCATGCGCAGCGGCGCGTTTGACTACCTGATTAAGCCCGTCTTTTTCCAGCGCCTGCACGCTTCGCTGGAGCGGTTTATGCGTTTTATCCACACCGTGCAGCAGGTGAAGGTGGTCGATCAGCATGCGCTGGATCGCCTGTTTAATCTGCCCGCCTCGGAAGCCTCCATTACGCCGTCGACGAAGGGCATTGAACCCCAAACGCTGGAACGGATTAAACGCCTGTTCGCCGAGCATCCCGACGATGCGATGTCGGTTGAAGAGGTGGTGGAAAACGTGGGGATCAGCAAAACCACGGGGCGTCGCTACCTTGAATACTGCGTGGAGAGCGGGTTAATCAGCATCGAAATGCTGTATGGCAATATTGGTCATCCGCGAAGGTTATACCGCAAAGCGCCCGATAAACCGTAATCCAGAACCGTTCACAGGCTAACGTTCGCGGATTTTATGGTGTTAATTGCTGAAACGACGGCGACAATCACACTTCGGAATCATTGCTTGCTTCACCCTCTTGTGGGTGGAGCCCGATACGCTATGTTGACAATTAGTTCCTCAAATGTAACTAAAAGGTTAACTATAATGTCGAACACGTTCCGAATTTCTCTGCTTACCGCTACTGTACTGTTCTCTGCTTCTGCACTGTCTGCACTGCCGCAGGGCTATCCTGCTGAGTATCAAAAAGTTGTTGATGCCGCAACGAAAGAGGGCAAAGTTGTTATTTACTCCACCACCGACATCAAGGCCGCCGGGCCGCTGATCCAGGGCTTCGAAAAAACCTACCCGGGCATTAAAGTCGAATACAACGACATGAACAGCACCGAGCTGTACAACCGTTTCATCAGCGAACAGGCCTCCGGCGGCGTGAGCGGCGACGTGGTCTGGAGCTCCTCTATGGACACCGGCCTGAAGCTCGCCACCGACTACGCCATGGAGTATAAATCGCCGGAGCAAAGCCAGCTGCCGAAATGGGCGGTCTGGAAAGATAAGGCATACGGCACCACCTATGAGCCGGTGGTCTTTATCTACAACAAGCGCCTGATCCCGGCCGGCGACGTGCCGGATTCTCACGCCGCGCTGGCGAAGCTGATTGCCAGCCAGACGGACAAATTCAAGGGCAAAGTCACCACCTACGACATCGAAAAATCGGGTCTGGGCTTTATGCTCTCAGTTCAGGATCACAACGCCGATCCTAATTACTTCAAAACCCTGGCCGACGTCGCCAAAGGTGGTTTATCGGTGCAGTCGTCTACCGGCACCATGATGGAGCGCGTCTCCTCCGGTGAAAACCTGATCGGCTTCAACATCCTCGGTTCCTACGCGGAAGCGCGCGCGAAGAACGATCCGTCGCTCGGCATTTCCTATCCAAAAGATTACACCCTGGTGCTGTCGCGCGTGTCGTTCATCAGCCAGCAATCGCAAAACAGCAACGCCGCGAAACTGTGGCTGGACTATGTGCTGTCTGAACAAGGGCAAAACATTCTGGCCAGTCAGGCGGATATTCCCTCCATTCGTAACGATATCGAAGGGAAAAATGATATCGACGGCCTGACCAAAATCCTCGGCAACGCGCTGAAGCCAATTCCGGTTGATGAAACGCTGCTGGAATATCTGCAGCCGAAAAAACGCCTGGAGTACATCAAAGAGTGGCGTACCGCCGCCGGTAAATAAGCGTCTGAGCGCGGCGCAGGCCGCCGCGCTCCCTTATCGACTGAGTTCGTTTTTCTGGGCTGCAACACCAGGGATACCCCATGAATACATTACGCAGAAAGTGCCAAAGCCTGCCGCGAGGCATCGTCGTGCTGATAACCGCCCTGGTTATCTATACGCCGCTGTCGTTTATCGTGATCCAGAGCTTCCTGTCCGCCCCGTTCTTTTCGCCGTCAAAAGAGTGGAGCTTTGAATCATTTGAGTTTATTTTCACCGATCCTGATTTTTATAAGGCCCTGAAGAGCGGCTTTATTCTTGCTTTCGGGCTGGTCTTTATCTCCATTCCGCTGGGCGGCGTGCTGGCGTTTCTGATGGTGCGTACCGACCTGCCCGGTCGCCGGCTGATTGAGCCGCTGATCCTGGTCCCGATTTTCGTTTCACCGATGGTGCTGGGCTTCGGCTACGTGGTGGCCGCCGGTCCGGTGGGCTTTCTCTCCCAGTGGGCTCAGGCGCTGATTGGCTTTGTGCCGTGGAATATCTACGACATGTCGAGCATTGTGGTCATCGCCGGCCTGACGCACGTCCCGCACGCCTATCTGTATATCTCGTCAGCGCTGCGCAGCGTGGGCTCCGATGTGGAAGAAGCCGCGCGCACCGCGGGCGCGTCGCCCTGGCAGGTGATGACCTCCGTCAGCCTGCCGATGGTGCGCCCGTCCATTCTGTACGCCACCGTGCTGCTGTTCTTCCTCGGGCTGGAAGTGTTCGGTCTGATGCTGGTCCTCGGCGACCCGGAAGGCAACATGGTGCTGGCGACCTATCTCTATAAGCTGACAAACAAGATGGGCACCCCATCCTATAACCTGATGGCGGCGGTTGCCGTGGTGCTTATCTGTATCACCATCCCGCTGGTGATGCTCCAGCGTCGCCTGATGCGCACCGCCAACCGCTTCGTCACCATGAAGGGTAAGGCTTCGCAGGCCCGCGCGCTGCCGCTGGGTAAATGGCGCTGGGTGGCTGGCGGAGTGATTGCCTTCTGGCTCACCGTCACCATCGGCGTTCCGCTGCTCGGCGTGGTATTGCGCGCGTTTATCTCCAACTGGGGCGTGGGCGTTTCGCTGTGGGACGAGCTTTCACTGAACACCTTCCGCACCATCTGGGCACAGCCCAACCTGCTGCGCGCCATCGTCAACTCCATGGCGATTGGCGTGATTGGCGGCGCGCTGGCCGTGGTGTGCTACCTGTTTGTCGGCATTGCCATGCACCGCAAGCCGGACAACACCACGCGTTTTCTGGACTACAGCGTGCTGGTGCCGCGCGCCGTGCCTGGCCTGCTGGCGGGTCTGGCGTTCCTGTGGGTGTTCCTGTTCCTGCCGATGTGGCTCGATAACTCGCTGAAATCCGGCTGGCTTTCCGGGTTCGCCTGGACCGACTGGATGCGCGAAAACGTCATCGTCTGGCTGCGTTCGCTGCGCAGCACCATTTTCAGCGTCTGGCTGGCCTATACCGTGGTGTGGATGGCTTACGGGCTGAGGCTGATCTCTTCCACGCTGCTGCAGGTGGGGCCGGAGCTTGAAGAAGCGGCGCGCAGCACCGGAGCGACGCGCGGGCAGATCACCCGCCACGTCACCATCCCGCTCTCCCGCTACGGTCTTATCGGTTCGTGGCTGCTGATGTTCCTGATCTTTGAGCGCGAATATTCAACGGGTGTGTACCTGCTTTCACCCGGCACGGAGACCATCGGCTCGATGCTGGTTTCCCTCTGGGCCGCGGGTGCCATCGATATCGTGGCGGCGCTCTCTTTCATTAACATCCTGCTGGTCGTGGTAGGTCTGGGCATTGCCCTTCGTTTCGGAGTGAAAATACATGATTGAATTAGCTGTTGACGATCTGCACTTAACCTACGGCGACAATCCTGTTTTAAAAGGTGTCTCCATGAACCTGAAGCGCGGCGAAGTGGTCTCCCTGTTAGGCCCCTCCGGCAGCGGTAAAACCACCCTGCTGCGCGCCGTCGCGGGTCTGGAAAAACCGACGCAGGGGTCGATTGTCATTGGCAATAATAAAGTTTACGACGGCACGCCGCGCAGCGAGGTCCCGGCGGAAGAGCGTAACCTGGGGCTGGTGTTCCAGTCCTATGCCCTGTGGCCGCACAAGACCGTGTTTGAGAACGTGGCCTATCCGCTCAAGCTGCGCAAAGTCCCGGCCAAAGAGATCCAGCAGCGCGTGCAGGACGTGCTGGACCAGTTGGGTCTGGGCCATCTTGGCAAACGTCACCCGCACCAGCTCTCCGGCGGGCAGCAGCAGCGCGTGGCGATTGGCCGGGCGCTGGTCTACAACCCGCCGGTAATTTTGCTGGACGAGCCGCTCTCAAACCTCGACGCCAAGCTTCGCGAAGAGGCCCGCGTGTTCCTGCGCGAGCTGATTATCAAGCTCGGGCTATCGGCGCTGATGGTGACGCACGACCAGAACGAAGCGATGTCGATTTCCGACCGCATCCTGCTGCTCAACAACGGCAAAATTGAGCAACAGGGCACGCCGCAGGAGATGTACGGCTCGCCGAAAACGCTGTTTACCGCTGAGTTTATGGGCAGCAACAACCGCCTGCACGGCAAGGTTACCGAAGTGCGCGAAGGCAAAGCGCGTATCGAAGGCAAAGGCTGGGTGCTGTGGGGCCAGGCCGGTGAAGGGGTGCAGAGCGGTGATGAAGCCACGGCGGTGATCCGCGTCGAGCGCGTGGCGGTAGTCGAGGGACCAGGGGAAAATCAGCTTGAGCTGCCGCTGCTCACCAGCATGTACCTCGGCGACCGCTGGGAGTACCTGTTCCGCACGGTGGGGGATGATTTTGTCATTCGTGCGTATGGGCATGAGGTTCGGGATCCGCAGCACTGCCATCTTTCGCTGCCTGAGAAGCATGTGTGGGTGTTCCCGAAAGGGTGATGAGTCAATAATTAATCTGCCATGGCCCGGTGGCGATTCGCTTACCGGGTCTACGGAATAGATGAATGCAGAGAAGCCGAGGTCGGCGGTATAAGTCATTTTTTTAATCTGGAGAATTCGTTTGGCGAGAAAAACGAAGATCTGAGGCGGAGTCAGTCCCAAGAGTTTGCATTGTTACGGCTTCGATCTTGGCATTAGCAAGTTCAAAAAACATGTTATCTAACTCAAGTTAAGGGTGCCCCAGTTTATCACTGTTATTCGCCAGCTTCTGTGTGCTCCTAACCGCCTTATCAAAAATCCCTACCACTGCTGCTGTGTTTGCCAATACACCAGCCATAACATTTTCTGCCTAAGATTTATTGAAGATTAACGCTCACCACTTTACTGCATAACCTCCTGTTACGAAACGCAGTTTCACTTAGGTCTAATACTTGTTGCGCATGTTGTTATTGATTGTTAAATAACCTTTGTAATTATTCCCATAACAAGAAGAGGGATTTATTAAGCAATATACCAAGGCTTTTTACTACAGAAAGACAGCGTTTCTCCTGTTGTAATAAAGCGAGGCAAATTGCAACACAAGCAAAGCAGTGTGACGCAGTGGCAATACTAGGATATTCGCCACAGATCCAGTGAAATTATTAGGAGGCTAATCGTTCCACTCAGCAGATCAGCTATAGAGTCGGGGATACTTTTAACATGAGGATATGATTCGGTCTGACTCTGCCACGGTCAATACGTGGGGAACAGAGTCAGATGATGCTTTACATTACCGCAAAGCGGCCGTGTAAAATGGCTCGAGAAAAGTCAGCGCTTCCACTTGGAGAGTGAAACAATAAAATGAATATACTCAATAGAATGGATATTATGCCAAAACTAATGAGTGTAATTCTCTTATCGTATGCGTAGTCAATTGGCTCTACCACTGTCAACACTTGTGCATGCTTGAGCAAATTGATGTCCAAAAGGTGTGATGGACAATCGCATTTCTTTTTCAACATAGACTAACCCACTTTGCTCTGTAGATGACTTCAGCGCCTCCAATATCGGTGAGCTTTTCAATTTGCTATAGACATCAGCGTCCGTATATTTATTCATTGGAGGAATTTCACAAAGGCCCAGTCTGCATAAATTTACAATATATGCTGGAACATTGCTCTGTACCTCACATTGAGCAACCTCACCTAAATCCGTAAAGATTGGAATGATATCGTAACCACCTTGAAGCCCCTCAGCATTCCCTTGTTTATACTCTTGTCGGATATGGAGCAAAGGATACAGTCGGTTTGGATCAGTAAACAAATTTACAATCTTCGCTTCATCTGGAGTTATTTGCTTAATTATCTCAACAAATGAAGGGTGGGCCTGATTTGCTGTCTCTTTATTCATTGCGGTGGCTAAAAGATTAGCATACATTTCACTTAAACTTGGCTCATGTCCTGTATATCGCAAGGCTTCGATAGCTGGTACAGCAATATTAGGTTTAGGGGTGATGATGTTTTCAGTTGGAATAGCCTTAAGTTTTTCAGCAACTTTGGTAGCAGTAAACTCACGGATCTGATCATACCCCCATACCAACACGCTAACTGGAGCTAAAGCAACATTGACGAGTTTAGCAACGGTCCCAAGCGCTTTCCCAACCTCCTGTGCTGCTGGTTGAAGGGCATCTTGGTAAACTGGTACTTCTTTAGCTACTGCTGCCACAGCGTTAGCGATATCAGCTACGTTACTACTTTTGGATTCATCATCAGACATATCAATCACCAGTGGAATCAGGAAGTTCACTGGGATTATACAGTTGCCGCTTAATCATTGGTAATTTGAACGTTTCGAAAATTTGATCGATAGCAACCATTTAGCGCCGTGTTGGGCATACCAACATCAAGCGCCGAAGGCGTGTCATCAGAATTGTCGGTTAACCGCTCTCTTATCGAGTACCGATCATTTATGGCTCGGTGAACACCACGGCAGAGCCAGATCCTTTCCCGATCTGGTTAGGCTTCCCAACATTTGCTCGTTTATCCGTGGCGTGTCATCACGACAGGCTGTTACGGGACACCGCGCTAAGTGTGGAACGGTTAAAAGTTTCAGGAATGGTTTACAGCCGTAGTGAAAGGCTTTGTTTTCTTGTTGGACTATCGCGGTAAGACACTGGAACGACCGCCAGCGTTTTGATAAGCTTCCTGATCACTACTCACCAAATCGCGGTAGTTACCAAGGTAGAACGTCGAGAGGGTTCTCAACAGCGCTTACAGAGCGCCTCCCTCTAAGCACCGGAAACATAACGATTTTTTAGCTGATTTTGAGCGTAAAAAATCGCTGGAGCGGGCGAAGGGAATCGAACCCTCGTATAGAGCTTGGGAAGCTCTCGTTCTACCATTGAACTACGCCCGCTTTGAGGTGCGTATGGCATTATAGACCTTACGCACCTTCATACAAGCCTCTTAACAACTAACCGGCGATTAAATAATCACTTAGCACTTCGGTTTGCTGCCGGGCGCAGGCAGATAACGCTGCGGGTCGATGGCCGTCGCCTTATAGCGAATCTGGAAATGCAGCTTCACCGAATCCGTACCGGTGCTGCCCATGGTGGCAATCTTCTGCCCGGCTTTGACGTTCTGCCCGTTGTTGACCAGCATCGTGTCGTTGTGCGCATAGGCCGTGATGTAGTCTTCACCATGCTTAATCATGATCAGGTTACCGTAGCCGCGCAGCTGGTTGCCGACGTAAACCACCTTCCCGGCTCCGGAGGCATAAACCGGCGTACCGCGTGCAGCCGCGATATCAATACCCTTATTGCCACCTTCAGAGAGCGAGTAAGGGGCGACCACTTTACCGCTGGCAGGCCAGATCCAGCAGCGCTGACCGACCGGCGGCCAGGATGATTGAGGCACCTGATAGGACGGCGTCACTTTGGCGGCTTTGCCTTTCGAAGAGGATTTGTTACCCGAGGACGATCCGCCGCTAACCTTCAGCTTCTGCCCCACCTCGATGGTGTAGGGTGGTGAGAGATTATTCAGACGCGCCAGATCCTTCACGCTGGTTCCCGTTGCGCGCGAAATCCGGTACAGCGTATCCCCGCGCTTAACGGTATAGACCGAACCGGAATAGCTGCCCATATCCGAAGATTTGCTCCCTGAACAGCCCGCCAGCAATAGCGTCATCGTCAGGCAAAAAATGGCGGTGATGGGGTTTCTCGTCAGGCTTCCTGCAAACAAAACAGATCCTCGGTCAGCGTGAATGGCGCACTATGATAACAGCCAAAACGAATATGGGTCATGCCCTTTTCCGCTCTACGCGCCAAACCGTTCGTATAAGAATGCAGTATAATGATCCGGCTGATGGTGCTGAACCACTCGGCATTTTGGCACTGGAGCATGAATGAGTATTCAAGAACACGTTATTTTGGTAAACGACCAGGGAATGGTGATTGGCACTCAGGAAAAATATGCCGCGCACACCTTACATACCCCGCTGCATCTGGCGTTCTCTTCCTGGCTTTTTAACGCAAACGGCGAATGTCTGATCACCCGGCGCGCCTTAAGCAAAAAAGCCTGGCCCGGCGTCTGGACCAACTCCGTCTGCGGCCACCCGCAGTCCGGCGAAGAGACGATACAGGCGATAATTCGCCGCTGCCGCTTTGAAGTAGGCGCTGAGCTAACCGATATCACCGCCGTCGCCCCTGAATTTCGCTATCGGGAAACCGACCCGTCCGGGATCGTGGAAAACGAAATTTGCCCGGTATTCGCCGCCCGCATCACCAATGACGTGACGATAAACGAAGATGAAGTGATGGACTATCAGTGGGTTGAACTGGACGCGCTATTCCGCGCGCTGGACGCGACGCCCTGGGCGTTTAGCCCGTGGATGGTCATGGAAGCGACGACCGCCCGCGAAAAACTCAAAGCCTTCGCGGCGCAATAAAAAAGCCCCTTTCGGGGCTTTTTTTACATCTGCACGCCTTATTTCACCGGGCGCATCGCCGGGAACAGGATCACGTCGCGGATGGTATGGCTGTTGGTGAACAGCATCACCATACGGTCAATACCAATCCCCAGACCCGCCGTTGGTGGCAGACCGTGTTCCAGCGCGGTCACGTAGTCTTCGTCGAAGAACATCGCTTCGTCGTCGCCTGCCGCTTTCGCGTCAACCTGATCCTGGAAGCGCTGAGCCTGGTCTTCCGCATCGTTCAGCTCGCTAAAGCCGTTGCCGATTTCACGGCCGCCGATGAAGAATTCAAAGCGATCGGTGATCTCCGGGTTCTCGTCATTACGACGCGCCAGCGGAGAGACTTCAGCCGGATACTCGGTAATGAAGGTCGGCTGAATCAGGTGCGCTTCGGCCACTTCTTCAAAGATCTCGGTCACGATACGGCCCAGACCCCAGCTCTTCTCAACCTTGATACCGATGCTTTCAGCGATCGCTTTCGCAGAATCGAAGTTATCCAGATCCGCCATGTTGGTTTCCGGACGGTACTTCTTGATCGCTTCGCGCATGGTCAGTTTTTCAAACGGCTTGCCGAAGTCGAAGACTTCTTCACCGTAAGGGACCTGGGTGGTACCCAGAATGTCCTGCGCCAGGGTACGGAACAGGGATTCGGTCAGCTCGATCAAATCTTTGTAATCCGCATACGCCATATAGAGTTCCATCATGGTGAACTCTGGGTTATGACGAACGGAGATACCTTCGTTACGGAAGTTACGGTTGATTTCGAACACGCGGTCGAAACCACCGACCACCAGACGCTTCAGGTACAGTTCCGGCGCGATACGCAGGTACATGTCCAGGTCCAGGGCGTTGTGATGGGTGATGAACGGACGCGCAGACGCGCCGCCTGGGATCACCTGCATCATTGGGGTTTCCACTTCCATAAAGTCGCGGTTCACCATGAACTGGCGGATACCGGCCATGATCTGAGAGCGAATTTTGAAGGTCTTACGGGATTCATCGTTAGAGATGAGATCCAGGTAGCGCTGACGATAGCGCGCTTCCTGATCCTGCAGGCCGTGGAATTTGTCCGGCAGCGGGCGCAGGGCTTTGGTCAGCAGACGCAGCTCGGTGCAGTGGATAGACAGTTCACCGGTCTTGGTTTTGAACAGTTTACCTTTCGCGCCCAGGATATCGCCCAGGTCCCACTTCTTGAACTGCTCGTTGTAGATGCCTTCCGGCAGGTCGTCACGGGAAACGTACAGCTGAATACGGCCGCCAACGTCCTGCAAGGTCACGAAGGAGGCTTTACCCATGATACGACGGGTCATCATGCGGCCTGCAACGGCCACTTCAACGTTCAGCGCTTCCAGCTCTTCGTTCTCTTTAGCGTCGAAGTCAGCGTGCAGTTGGTCTGAGGTGTGGTCACGACGAAAATCGTTCGGGAACGGCACGCCCTGCTCGCGCAGCGCTGCCAGCTTCTCGCGGCGGGTTTTCAGTTCGTTGTTAAGATCGACTACCGCGTCAGCGCCCTGTGCTTGTTGTTCAGACATGTTGGTTCCTCATAACCCTGCTTTCAAACTTGCTTCGATAAATTGGTCCAGGCTGCCGTCCAGCACCGCCTGCGTGTTTCGGGTTTCAACCCCGGTACGCAGGTCTTTGATGCGGGAGTCATCAAGGACGTAAGAACGGATCTGGCTGCCCCAACCGATGTCGGACTTGTTGTCTTCCATCGCCTGTTTCTCAGCATTTTTCTTCTGCATCTCCAGCTCATAAAGCTTTGCTTTCATCTGCTTCATGGCCTGGTCTTTGTTCTTATGCTGGGAACGGTCGTTCTGGCACTGTGTTACCAGCCCGGTTGGAATGTGGGTAATACGCACCGCCGATTCCGTACGGTTAACGTGCTGGCCGCCCGCGCCGGATGCGCGATAAACGTCGATACGCAGGTCCGCCGGGTTAATTTCGATATCAATATCTTCATCAACTTCCGGATAAACAAACGCGGAGCTGAAGGAGGTATGACGACGGCCACCGGAGTCGAACGGGCTCTTACGCACCAGGCGGTGAACGCCGGTTTCGGTACGCAGCCAGCCGTAGGCGTAATCACCAATGATCTTGATGGTGACGGATTTCAGACCCGCAACTTCACCTTCAGACTCTTCGATAATTTCGGTTTTGAAGCCGCGCGCTTCTGCCCAACGCAGGTACATGCGCGTCAGCATGCTGGCCCAGTCCTGCGCTTCGGTACCGCCAGAACCTGCCTGAATATCGAGATAGCAATCAGCGCTGTCGTATTCGCCGGAGAACATACGGCGGAATTCCAGCTGCGCCAGCTTCTCTTCCAGCACGTCGAGTTCTGCTACGGCTTCGTTAAAGGTTTCTTCGTCGTCGGCTTCGACGGCCAGCTCCAGCAAACCGGAAACATCTTCCAGCCCCTGGGCCATTTGATCCAGCGTATCTACGATAGCTTCGAGAGAGGAACGCTCTTTACCCAGCGCCTGTGCGCGTTCAGGTTCGTTCCAGACGTCCGGCTGTTCCAGCTCGGCGTTTACTTCTTCAAGACGCTCTTTCTTGGCATCGTAGTCAAAGATACCCCCTAAGAACGTCAGAGCGCTCCGTGAGGTCCTGAATACGGTTTTTTACCGGATTAATTTCAAACATGGTCTGTTTTCTTTTATGGACTTGTCAAAATGCGGTGATAAGAGCGGGATTGTACCGAATCCACGCCCTTTTTTATAGAGATTACTGCCGCTAAATTGGCCAGATATTGTCGATGATGATCTGCAGGGTGCGGTTACCGCGAAACTCGTTGATGTCCAGTTTGTACGCCAGCTCGACCTCGCGCACGCCGTTGTCCGGCCAGATGGAGGTATCGACGTTGAAGGCAATGCCGTCCAGCAGCGGTCCCCCGCCCACGGGCTCGACCATCACTTTCAGATGACGTTCGCCGACGATGCGCTGCTGCAGCAGACGGAAACGACCGTCGAACAGCGGTTCCGGGAACATCTGCCCCCACGGACCGGCATCGCGGAGCATTTGCGCCACGTCCATCGTCATCTCAATCGGTGAAAGCTCGCCATCTGACACCACTTCTCCCTGCAGCAGGGCCGGGTCAATCCAGTCGGTGACCAGTTCACCAAACAGACGCTGAAACTCGTCGAATTTCGCCTCTTCCAGAGACAGGCCTGCCGCCATCGCATGGCCGCCGAACTTGATCATCAGACCCGGATACAGCGTATCGAGACGCTCCAGCGCATCGCGCATGTGCAGCCCCTGGATTGAGCGGCCAGAGCCTTTCAGCGTGCCATCACCCGCAGGGGCGAACGCGATCACCGGCCGGTGGAAACGTTCTTTAATACGCGACGCCAGAATGCCCACCACGCCCTGATGCCACTCGGGATGGTACATCGCCAGGCCGCCCGGCAGCGTATCGCCGCTGCGTTCAAGCTTTTCGCACAGGGTCAGCGCTTCGGCCTGCATCCCCTGCTCAATCTCTTTACGGGTCTGGTTCAGCGCGTCCAGCTCGTTGGCCAGCACGCGCGCTTCACCGATGTTGTCGCACAGCAGCAGCGCCACGCCGACGGACATATCGTCCAGCCTTCCGGCTGCGTTAAGACGCGGCCCGAGAGCAAAGCCCAGGTCGCTTGCCGCCAGCTTGAGCGGGTCGCGGTTGGCGATTTCCAGCAGCGCCTTGATCCCTGGACGGCACTTGCCTGCCCGGATACGGCTTAAGCCCTGCCAGGTCAAAATACGGTTATTGGTATCGAGCGGGACCACGTCAGCAACGGTACCCAGTGCCACCAGATCGAGATATTCGGCCAGGTTCGGTACGGCAATACCGCGGGATTCGAACCAGCCCTTATCGCGCAGCAGGGTACGTAACGCCAGCATCAGATAAAACGCTACGCCCACGCCTGCAAGTGATTTTGATGGAAAATCGCAGTCGCGCAGGTTGGGGTTAATAATCGCTTCCGCATCCGGCAGCGTTTCGCCCGGCAGGTGGTGATCGGTGATCAGCACCGGGATCCCCAAAGCATGAGCATGATCGACGCCCGCATGGGAGGAGATCCCGTTATCGACGGTCATGATCATCTGTGCACCACGGGCGTGGGCCTGATCGACCACTTCCGGGCTGAGGCCATAGCCGTCTTCAAAACGGTTCGGTACCAGATACGTGACGTTATCGCAGCCCAGCGCGCGCAGGCTGAGCACGCTCAGCGCGGTGCTGGTTGCGCCGTCGGCGTCGAAATCCCCTACCACCACAATCCGCGTTCCCTCTCGAAGCGCGTTGTAGAGTATTTCGGTGGCTTTTTCGATACCGCTCAGCTGCTGCCAGGGCAGCATCCCTTTTACGCTGCGTTCAAGATCCTCAGCGCGACGCACGCCGCGGCTGGCGTAGAGGCGCTTAAGCAGTGCCGGGAGATCGTCCGGTAAATCAACGGGTTCAACCGCCTCGCGGCGGCGCAATTTTATTGGGGCTTTCACGCGGATTATTTACCACCAAACTGTTTCTGGTGCGCGTCGAGGAACTCTTTCATCTCTTTCGGTCCCTGATAGCCCGGAACGACATAGCCGTTGCTCAGGACAATCGCAGGCGTACCGCTCACGCCAAACTGCACGCCGAGCGCATAGTGGTTAGCGATATCAATGTCGCAGGAGGCTGGCTTAACGCCTTTGCCGTTCATCGCGTCGTCAAACGCTTTGTTGCGGTCTTTCGCACACCAGATCGCCTTCATGTCCTGCTCTGGCTGGCTCTGCACGCCGGCGCGCGGGAAGGCCAGATAACGCACGGTAATGCCCAGCGCGTTGTAGTCTTTCATCTCTTCATGCAGCTTGTGGCAGTAGCCGCAGGTGATGTCGGTGAAGACGGTAATGACGTGTTTTTCCTGCGCCGCTTTATAGACGATCATCTCTTTTTCGAGCGCGTTCAGGTTTTTCATCAGCAGCTGGTTGGTGACGTTCACCGGCTGCGCGCCGCTCACGTCGTACATTGGCCCCTGAATAATGTGTTTGCCGTCTTCGGTGACGTACAGCACGCCGCTGTTGGTGAGTACCGTTTTCATGCCGGCAACCGGTGCAGGCTGAATATCGCTACCGGTGACGCCAAGCTTAGCCAGCGACTGTTTGATGGCGGCGTCGTCCGCATGGGCGAAACCGGTAAATGAGGCTGCCAGCAGGGTGAACAGCGCGAAAGTCTTTTTCATATGTGATCCTGTTACAATTCGTCGGCACTCACGCACGAGGGTGGTGCTGTTGGTGTAGCTGCCGCAGGCGTTCCGTCGCGACATGGGTGTAAATTTGCGTCGTGGAAAGATCGCTGTGGCCCAGCAGCATCTGCACCACGCGTAAATCAGCGCCGTGGTTTAACAGATGCGTCGCGAAGGCGTGACGCAATACGTGCGGCGAAAGCTTTTCACTGTCGATACCCGCCAGTGTGGCGTAATGTTTGATGCGATGCCAGAACGTTTGCCGCGTCATCTGCTGGGCGCGCTGGCTCGGAAACAGGACGTCGATAGAAGTACCATTTAGCAGCCACGGACGACCGTGCTCCAGGTACGTTTCCAGCCAGTAAACCGCCTCTTCACCCAGCGGAACCAGCCTTTCCTTATTTCCTTTACCAATGACGCGCACTACGCCCTGACGCAGGCTGATGTCGCTCATCGTCAGACCAACCAGTTCCGAAACGCGCAAGCCGGTAGCATACAATAGCTCAAGCATGGCTTTATCGCGTAACTCCAGCGGCAGGTCAACAGCCGGTGACTGTAATAATCTCTCAACTTGTGCTTCGCTGAGATCTTTCGGCAGCCGCTGCGGGAGCTTAGGAGATGCCAGCAGCGCGCTGGGATCGTCTTCGCGGATCTTCTCACGGTAGAGGTGCTGGAACAGCCGACGCATGGCGCTGAGCAAACGCGCGGAACTGGTAGCTTTGTAGCCCCCTGCGATACGTTCCCCCAGCAGCGCCTGCAGGTCGTCACGCTGCGCGCTCGCAAGGGATAACCCCCGGTGCGCAAGCCATTCCACCAGCATGGTGAGATCGCGACGGTAGGCGCTAAGGGTATTCTCGGCCAGATTTTTCTCCAGCCACAGCGCGTCGAGAAACTGTTCGATCAGTGCGAGATCCTTTTCCACATCAGCCCCTTTGATTTTGCAGTCAGGCCATTATGCCTGATTGCGACCGGTTTCTGGTACACTACGCGCAAAGTCAAAGCAAGTATTGAGATAGTTACGCGATGAATATTGGTCTGTTCTATGGTTCCAGCACCTGCTACACCGAAATGGCGGCAGAGAAAATTCGCGACATCATTGGCCCGGAACTGGTGACGTTGCATAACCTGAAAGATGACGCGGTCGCGCTGATGGAACAGTACGATGTCCTGATTCTTGGCATCCCAACCTGGGATTTTGGTGAGATACAGGAAGACTGGGAAGCCATCTGGGATCAACTCGATTCGGTCAATCTCGACGGCAAAATCATTGCCATGTACGGCATGGGGGATCAGCTGGGCTACGGGGAATGGTTCCTGGACGCGCTCGGCATGCTGCATGACAAGCTGGCGCCGAAAGGAGTATCGTTTATCGGCTACTGGCCAACCGAAGGTTACGAGTTTACCAGTAAAAAACCGATTATCGCCGACGGCGAGCTGTTTGTTGGACTCGCGCTGGATGAAACCAACCAGTACGATCTCAGCGATGAGCGCCTGCAAACCTGGTGCGAGCAGATTCTGGGCGAAATGGCTGAAAAGTTTAGCTAACGCGCGCTACCCCTGCGTCGTTTGTTGCAACAGCATCCGGCGCAGGTCTCGCCACTCGGCAGCATCCATACTGTCAGCCGCCAGCCACAGATGCTGGCAACGCCCGCCGTCCACCTTGCGTAACCGTAACATCATGCCGCAGTTGAGCATCCAGGGCATACCGAGAATATCCCACTCTTTACCCTGCCAGCGCAGGCGGGAATCCATCAGTAATTTAATCTCTCCCTGACGGGCATTAATGCGACGCTGGCTGCGTACGCTGTCAAAAACGACAAACGACAGTAACAGCAGCCACAGCGGCGTATAGCTCAGCGGCCACGGCATCAGTAAAACAAAGGCCGCAACCAGGCCGTGGATCAATAAAGACATCCACTGCGAGCGCCACGAGACGCGAAGATCAGATTGCCACAGGACCACGTTCCCGATTCCGTGTTTGAATTAATTGCACCATCCGTTGCAACTCGGTGTCGGCGGGTTTGCCGTGGTTCATCAGCCAGTTGAATAAATCCGGATCGTCAGACTCAAGCAGGCGAACAAACAGACGCTTATCATCATCGCTTAAGCTGTCATACTCATATTCAAAGAAAGGCATGATGGAAATATCAAGTTCACGCATGCCGCGACGGCACGCCCAGTGAATACGGGCCTTGTTGTTAATATCCATGTTCAGTTTCCTGCATTACGTTTGGCACAGTCGGTACCCCGTTCAGTGTTCTTTATTTCTCTACGGGGACACCAGCTAGTGTAACGTGTTTTTGACCGTTTCATTACTGGAATATTGCGATCGCCGAGCAGGCTTCCAGAATAATCCCTACAAAGACAGCGGATTACATTATTTTGCGTAGCGCTACGCATAACCGGTTTAGGGCACAAATGGTCTGTTGAAAGCGCTTGCATTGCCTGCAGGCTCTTTTACCATTAGGCATTATCAAAGCGTTAAGCAATTCAGGATATCGTTATGGCATTTACACCATTTTCTCCTCGCCAGCCCGCCGCCTCTGCGCGTCTGCCGCTGACGCTTATTTCTCTTGATGACTGGGCGCTGGCAACGCTCAGCGGTGCCGACGCCGAAAAATATCTGCAGGGCCAGGTGACCGCCGACGTCAGTCAGATGACCGAACACCAGCACCTGCTGGCCGCGCATTGCGACCCAAAAGGCAAAATGTGGAGCAACCTGCGCCTCTTCCGCCGTCAGGACGGCTTTGCTTTTATTGAGCGCCGCAGCCTGCAAGAGGCCCAGCTCAAAGAGCTGAAGAAGTACGCGGTCTTCTCCAAAGTCACTATCGCCCCGGACGACGAACATGTCCTGCTGGGAGTGGCCGGTTTCCAGGCGCGTGCGGCGCTGAAAAATCTCTTCAGCGAACTGCCGGATGCAGAAAAGCAGGTGATCAGCGAAGGCGCGACCTCCATCCTGTGGTTTGAACACCCTGCGGAGCGTTTCCTGTTAGTCACGGATGCGGCAACGGCCGATCGCGTGACTGAAGCGCTGCGCGGCGAAGCGCAGCTCAACAATAGTCAGCAGTGGCTGGCGCTGAACATCGAAGCGGGTCTGCCGGTGATTGACGCAGCAAACAGCGCGCAGTTCATTCCTCAGGCAACAAACCTGCAGGCGCTGGGGGGCATCAGCTTTAAAAAGGGCTGTTACACCGGCCAGGAGATGGTGGCACGTGCAAAATTCCGCGGGGCAAACAAACGAGCGCTGTGGACGCTGGCGGGCCATGCCAGCCGTGTACCTGAAGCGGGTGAAGACTTAGAGCTGAAGATGGGTGATAACTGGCGCCGCACCGGCACCGTGTTAGCCGCCGTACAGCTGGATGATGGACGTCTTTTGGTACAGGCCGTCATGAACAACGACATGGAAGCCGACAGCGTGTTCCGCGTGCGTGACGATGCGAACACGCTGAGCATCGAGCCGCTGCCGTATTCGTTAGAAGAGTAATCGTATCCAGGTGCCCTCCCTCTCTCTGTGGGAGAGGGCCGGGGTGAGGGCAACCGCCCGCACGGTTTAAAAACTACACCTGCCCCACGTACAAATAGATCGCCAAAAAGTGGCATACGCTGCCGCCGAGCACAAAGCCGTGCCAGATGGCATGGTTGTACGGGATGCGCTTGCAGACGTAGAAAATCACGCCGAGCGAGTACACCACGCCGCCTAAGGCCAGAAGCGTCACGCCCCCTACCGACAGTTTGAGCGCCAGTTGATACACCACAATCAGCGACAGCCAGCCCATTGTCAGATAGGTGACCAGTGACAGCACCTTAAACCGGTGCGCGATGGTCAGCTTAAACAGGATCCCCAGCAGTGCCAGGCTCCAGATAACAATCATCAGGCCACGCGACAGCGGTGAGTTGAGCCCCACCAGCAAAAACGGTGTGTAGGTGCCTGCAATCAGAAGATAGATAGCACAGTGGTCAAATTTCTTGAGCCACATCTTGGCCCGCTGATGCGGGATCGCGTGATACAGCGTCGAGGCCAGGAACAGCAGGATCATACTCCCGCCATAAAGGCTGTAGCTGGTAATGGCCATCGCGCTGGCATTGGCGTCCACCGCCTGCACCAGCAATAACACTAAACCGACAATCCCAAACACCAGGCCAATGCCGTGGCTGATGCTGTTGGCTACTTCCTCAGCCAGCGAATATCCCTGTGCGATTAATGGTCTACTCACCATACAAAACTCCGGGAAAACAAAAGATGATTATTCATCGCATAACTATGCTAACTGAGAATGATTCCAGTGAACACCTGTTAGCCAAAATAAAGTTAAACATAACGTTTCTAAACTATAATCAGACAGTTACACTTTAATTTCAGCGAACGTGCGTTTCGATTTTAATTATAAACATTTAAAATCAATCACATAAAACTGGTTCTGCCTGGGGTAGATCTCTGAGATCACGTTTTTCAATGCATCCAGGGTCATGTTCTCCTGTTCAGCATGTTTTTGCGTCAATGTATCGAACGTAACGGTTGACGTTCCCGTTACTTCGATGGTGCAAAAATAACCATCATCCTCATAACGCCCCACCCGCAGGATATCGCCGGTTTTGAAATGGGATTCACTTTTATCCCGGATAGTGATGGTTTTACGTCCGGCCAGAATGTCGTCCTGAAAACGCTGAAAAAAAGTGATGTCGTTTGGCTGCATGTTATTATTCCCTGAAGAAAAGTCTGATGAGTGAGTGTAGCCATTGTGAGCATGTTCTCCCATTCCGCCATTGCCAGTCTCAATAACCTGGAGATGATGGTCTACAACTATGTCATAAAAAATCGTGACAAAGTGATGTACATGACCATCCGCGAGCTGGCGGATGCGGCAGACGTCTCAACCACGACTATCCTGCGCTTTTGCCGCAAGCTTAACTGCGAAGGCTATTCTGAATTCCGCGTGCGCTTTAAGCTTTATCTTGAACAGAACGAGCCCCAGCAGGCAAACTTCGGTGCCAGCGAAATTATCAGCTTTTTTAAAAGCGTGAATAATGAAGAGTTCGATGCGTTATTAGATAAGGCGGTTGATATTATTTTATCGTCAGAGCGAATTATATTTGTCGGTGCCGGAACATCGGGTTCGCTGGCAAAATATGGCGCACGCTTCTTTTCTAATATCGGTAAATTCAGTAATCATATTGATGATCCTTATTTCCCGGTCACCAATGATATGGCGAAAAATGCGCTGGCGATTGTGCTTTCCGTCTCGGGCGAGACCGAGGAGATCCTGCGCTTCGCCAGCCAGTTCAGCCTGCATCACTGCAAGGTGCTCTCGATAACCAGCCACGAGCACTCGCGTCTCGCAAAACTGGCGGACTTTAATCTCTCCTGGCATGTTCCTCAGACGCGTATTGCAGGCGTCTACGACATCACCACGCAAATTCCCGTCATTTATATTCTGGAATCTCTCGGACGTAAACTGGCGAAGAAACTCACAGAATAAAACACCCTGTTTTTTTGATGTAACAAATCACATTTACTGTGAATTGTTATATCGTGACATTCAATTTCGCTTTGCTAGACTCGATGCCAATAAGCCATTTATTGAGAAGAGCAGCGATGAAAAAATTAACCTTACCAAAAGATTTTTTATGGGGCGGCGCGGTTGCGGCTCACCAGGTTGAAGGCGGCTGGAACAAAGGCGGCAAAGGGCCAAGCATTTGCGACGTATTGACCGGCGGCGCGCACGGCGTGCCGCGCGAAATCACTCAGGAAGTAGTGCCGGGTAAATACTACCCAAACCACGAGGCTATCGACTTCCACGGCCACTATAAAGAAGACATCAAGCTGTTTGCCGAGATGGGTTTCAAGTGCTTCCGCACCTCTATCGCCTGGACGCGCATCTTCCCGAAAGGTGACGAAACGCAGCCAAACGAAGAGGGGCTGAAGTTCTACGACGACATGTTCGACGAGCTGCTGAAATACAACATCGAACCGGTGATCACCCTCTCCCACTTCGAAATGCCGCTGCACCTGGTGCAGGAGTACGGTAGCTGGACCAACCGTAAAGTGGTCGATTTCTTTGTGCGCTTCGCGGAAGTGGTTTTTGAGCGCTACAAAAACAAGGTCAAATACTGGATGACCTTCAACGAAATCAATAACCAGCGCAACTGGCGCGCGCCGCTGTTCGGTTACTGCTGCTCGGGCGTGGTCTATACCGAACATGACAATCCGGAAGAGACCATGTACCAGGTCCTGCACCACCAGTTTGTGGCCAGCGCCCTGGCGGTGAAAGCCGCGCGCCGCATCAATCCGGAGATGAAAGTCGGCTGCATGCTGGCCATGGTGGCGCTCTATCCGTTCTCCTGCAAACCGGAAGACGTGATGTTCGCCCAGGAATCCATGCGCGAGCGCTATGTCTTTACAGACGTCCAACTGCGTGGTTACTACCCATCCTACGTGCTGAACGAGTGGGAGCGCCGTGGCTTCTCCATCAAAATGGAGGCAGGCGACGAGCAGATCCTGCGTGAAGGTACCTGCGACTACTTAGGTTTCAGCTACTACATGACCAACGCGGTGAAAGCGGAAGGCGGTACCGGCGATGCGATTTCCGGCTTCGAAGGCAGCGTGCCGAACCCGCACGTGAAGGCGTCCGACTGGGGCTGGCAGATTGACCCGGTAGGCCTGCGCTATTCTCTGTGCGAACTGTACGAGCGTTATCAGAAACCGCTGTTTATCGTGGAGAACGGGTTCGGCGCCTACGACAAGGTTGAAGAAGACGGCAGCATCAACGATGACTATCGTATCGACTACCTGCGTGCCCACGTGGAAGAGATGATCAAAGCCGTGACGCACGACGGCGTGGATCTGATGGGATATACGCCCTGGGGTTGCATCGACTGCGTGTCGTTCACCACCGGCCAGTACAGCAAGCGCTACGGCTTTATCTATGTGAACAAGCACGACGACGGCACGGGCGACATGTCGCGTTCCCGCAAGAAGAGCTTCGAGTGGTATAAGGGCGTGATTGCCAGCAACGGCGAGAAACTTTAACGCCGGGCGGCGCTACGATTGATCCCCTCTCCCCTTTGGGAGAGGGTTAGGGTGAGGGGCTTATTTCCCGCCAGCCAACTCAATAAAACTGCCCGTTACGTACGACGCCTTCTCGCTCAGCAGCCAGACAATCGCCTGCGCCACCTCTTCCGGCTGGCCGCCACGCTGCATCGGCAGCAACGATTTCACGCGATCCATCCTCCCCGGCTCTCCGCCGGACGCATGAATATCCGTATAAATCAGACCCGGACGTACGCAGTTGACGCGAATACCCTGCGCCGCCACTTCCAGCGATAGCCCGGTTGTCAGCGAATCCACCGCCCCCTTGGACGCGGCATAATCCACATATTCACCCGGAGCCCCCAGACGCGACGCTGCGGAAGAGACATTCACTATCGCCCCGCCCTTGCCGCCATGCCTGAAGGACATGCGTTTTACCGCTTCCCGGCAGCAGAGAAAGTAGCCCGTGACGTTGGTCGCCAGGACGCGGTTAATGCGCTCAGCGGAGAGGTTCTCGATAGTGGATTGCTCAAACAGAATGCCCGCATTATTGACCAGCGCACGAAGCGGCTCGCCTTCACGATCGAGGCTGTCAAACATCGCCAGCACCTGGGCTTCATCACTGATATCTGCGCGGACGGCAAAGGCTTTACCGCCCGCTTCAACGATCTGGTTGATCACGTCCGTCGCGGCTTTAATGTTGTGATGATAGTTCACCGCCACGGTGTAGCCTTCGCGCGCCAGCTGCAGCGCGGTGGCTTTCCCAATGCCCCGGCTGGCGCCGGTGACCAGTGCTATTGCCATTTTCTTCTCCCAATAAAAAAGCCGGGTGGCGGCTTCGCCTTACCCGGCCTACGTTACTACACCAACAATATTACTGGTATTCGCTCATCGGCACGCAGGAGCAGAACAGGTTACGGTCGCCGTAGACGTCATCAAGACGCTTCACGGTCGGCCAGTATTTGTTTGCCACGCCTGCCGGGAAGACGGCCAGCTCGCGGGAATAGCCGTGGTTCCACTCGGAGACCATCTCATGCTGGGTATGCGGAGCGTTGACCAGCGGGTTATCTTCCAGCGTCCATTCGCCGTCCTGCACGCGGTCGATCTCCATGCGGATGGCCAGCATCGCGTCGATAAAGCGGTCCAGCTCGGCCTTGCTTTCAGACTCGGTCGGCTCAACCATCAGCGTACCCGCAACCGGGAACGACATGGTTGGCGCATGGAAGCCGTAGTCGATCAGACGCTTGGCAATATCCAGCTCGCTAATGCCGGTCTGCTCTTTCAGCGGACGAATATCGAGGATGCACTCGTGCGCCACGCGACCGTCGCGGCCGGTATAGAGCACCGGGAAGGCGGACTTCAGACGAGTCGCAATATAGTTGGCGTTGAGGATCGCCACCTGGCTCGCCTGCTTCAGCCCTTCCGCGCCCATCATGCGGATGTACATCCAGCTGATTGGCAGGATAGAGGCGCTACCGAACGGTGCCGCAGAGACCGCGCCCTGACGAGTCAGCATGCCTTCAATCTGCACAACGCTGTGGCCTGGGACAAACGGCGCCAGGTGCGCTTTCACGCCGATAGGACCCATGCCCGGGCCGCCACCGCCGTGAGGGATGCAGAAGGTTTTGTGCAGGTTCAGGTGCGACACATCCGCGCCGATAAAGCCCGGAGAGGTAATGCCCACCTGAGCGTTCATGTTCGCGCCGTCGAGGTAAACCTGACCGCCGAACTGGTGCACCACTTCGCACACTTCACGGATAGTCTCTTCGTACACGCCGTGGGTAGACGGGTAGGTCACCATGATGCATGAGAGCTTGTCGCCCGCCTGCTCGGCTTTCGCACGCAGGTCGACCAGATCGATGTTGCCGTTCTTATCGCAAGCAACGACCACCACTTCCATGCCCGCCATCTGGGCAGAGGCCGGGTTGGTACCGTGGGCAGAGCTTGGGATCAGGCAGATATCGCGGTGACCTTCGTTGCGGCTTTCGTGATAGTGACGGATCGCCAGCAGGCCCGCGTATTCGCCCTGCGCGCCGGAGTTTGGCTGCATGCAGAGCGCGTCATAACCGGTCAGCTTCACCAGCCAGTCGGAAAGCTGGTTGATCATCATATGATAACCTTCCGCCTGCTCTGGCGGGCAGAACGGGTGCAGCTCGGAGAATTCAGGCCAGGTGATCGGGATCATCTCTGCCGCGGCGTTCAGCTTCATGGTGCAGGAGCCCAGCGGGATCATCGCCTGGTTCAGCGCCAGATCCTTGCGCTCCAGAGAGTGCATATAGCGCATCATCTCGGTTTCGCTGTGATAGCGGTTAAACACCGGATGCGTCAGGATCGCATCGTTACGCAGCATGCTTTCCTGAATGGAGCGGCTGTCGAGCGCGACCTCTTTGTCGAGTGCGTCAATGTCCAGACCGTGCGCGTCATCCAGCAACACGCTGAACAGGTTCAGGATATCGTCGCGGGTGGTGCTTTCATCCAGCGTAATGCCGACGGCGTTGTGGATGTCGCTGCGCAGGTTGATCTCTGCCGCATTCGCGCGCGCCAGCACGGCGGCTTTGTCCGCCACTTCCACACACAGGGTGTCGAAGTAGTGAGCGTGGCGCAGCTTAAGGCCTTTCTGCTGCAGACCGCAGGCCAGAATATCGGCCAGGCGGTGAATGCGGCTGGCAATGCGCATCAGACCAGCCGGGCCGTGGAACACGGCGTACAGGCTGGCGATGTTTGCCAGCAGCACCTGTGAGGTACAGATGTTGGAGTTCGCTTTCTCGCGGCGGATGTGCTGTTCGCGGGTCTGCATCGCCATGCGCAGCGCGGAGTTACCGGCAGCGTCTTTTGAGACGCCGATAATACGGCCTGGCATGGAGCGTTTGAATTCATCTTTCGAGCCGAAGAATGCCGCGTGCGGGCCGCCGTAGCCCATCGGCACGCCGAAGCGTTGCGCTGAACCAAAGACAATATCCGCGCCCTGTTTGCCCGGTGCCGTCAGCAGCACCAGCGCCATAAAGTCGGCGGCAACGCTGACAACCACTTTGCGGGATTTCAGCTCGGCAATCAGCGCGCCGTAGTCGTGAACTTCACCGGTGGTGCCCACCTGCTGCAGCAGCACGCCAAAGACGTCCTGATGATCCAGCACTTTGTCAGCGTCGTCGACGATCACGTCAAAGCCGAAGGTTTCCGCGCGAGTGCGCACCACGTCCAGCGTCTGCGGATGCACGTCCGCCGCCACGAAGAAGCGGTTGGCATTTTTCAGCTTGCTCACGCGCTTAGCCATCGCCATCGCTTCGGCGGCGGCGGTCGCTTCATCCAGCAGAGACGCGGAGGCAATATCCATACCGGTCAGATCCAGCGTCACCTGCTGGAAGTTCAGCAGCGCTTCCAGACGGCCCTGGGAGACTTCCGGCTGATACGGAGTGTAAGCGGTGTACCAGCCCGGGTTTTCCAGCATGTTGCGCAGGATAACCGGCGGCAACTGCACGTTGGTGTAGCCCATGCCAATGTAAGACTTATAGCGCTTGTTCAGGCCTGCGATAGCCTTCAGCTCCGCCAGCGCGGCGAATTCCGTGGTGGCTTCCCCCACCTGAGGCGGCGTGGCAAGCTGGATGTCTTTTGGCACAATCTGGCCGATCAGTGCGTTTAATGAATCCGCGCCAACTGTCTTCAGCATCTCCTGCTGTTGCTGAGCATCCGGCCCAATGTGACGTTCAATGAAGGCGCCACGGTTTTCAAGCTGGCTTAAAGTCTGTGTCATGAGCGATGGTTCCTGAAACGTGCAGTGAATTTAAGTTCCCTCTCCCTCTGGGAGAGGGTTAGGGCGAGGGGAAGATGGGCACCCTCGCCCCTGCCCTCTCCCGAAAGGAGAGGGGGATAAACGATTACTCGTCTTCTAACAGTGCTTCGTACGCGGTCGCATCCAGCAGCGCGGCAACCTGAGATTCGTCGCTGGCTTTGATCTTGAAGATCCAGCCGCCTTCATAAGGCTCGCTGTTCACCAGCTCTGGCGAATCGCTCAGCGCGTCGTTGACGGCAACGATTTCGCCGCTCACAGGGGCATAGATGTCAGATGCCGCTTTAACGGACTCCGCCACGGCGCAGTCGTCGCCCGCGCTAACGGTCGTGCCCACCTCAGGCAGGTCAACAAACACCATGTCGCCCAGCAGCTCTTGCGCGTGCTCGGTGATCCCTACGGTGTAAGTGCCGTCCGCCTCTTTGCGCAGCCACTCGTGTTCTTTGCTGTATTTCAGTTCTGCTGGCACATTGCTCATTGAAGTTCTC
The DNA here is from genome assembly GCF_056856775.1 of Enterobacter sp. QK-SA4. Lineage (NCBI taxonomy): Bacteria > Pseudomonadati > Pseudomonadota > Gammaproteobacteria > Enterobacterales > Enterobacteriaceae > Enterobacter > Enterobacter sp. QK-SA4. The sequence goes on along the minus strand of NZ_JBXFXH010000007.1, from coordinate 885,072 downwards.
CTGATAAAAATGATTAGGCGACCGGCTTACCGGCGCGAACAAAAATCGGTTTGGTCACGTTGACCGGCATTTCGCGGTTGCGGATTTGCACGACCGCCGTTTCGCCAATGCCCGCCGGCACGCGTGCCAGTGCAATACTGTAGCCCAGCGTCGGGGAGAAGGTACCGCTGGTGATCACGCCTTCGCGAGGATTGCCGTCAGCATCGGTAAAGCGCACCGGCAGTTCACCGCGCAGCACGCCCTTCTCGGTCATCACCAGACCCACCAGCTGTTCAGTGCCCTTCTCACGCTGCATCTCCAGCGCTTCACGACCAATAAAGTCACGGTCAGCCGGTTCCCACGCGATGGTCCAGCCCATATTGGCGGCCAGCGGAGAGACGCCTTCGTCCATCTCCTGACCGTAGAGGTTCATCCCCGCTTCCAGACGCAGCGTATCGCGCGCGCCCAGACCCGCAGGCTTCACGCCCGCTTCCACCAGCGCACGCCAGAAATCAGCGGCCTTCTCGTTCGGCATGGCAATTTCGTAGCCCGCTTCACCGGTGTAGCCGGTGGTGACGATAAACAGATCGCCCGCCTGCACGCCGAAGAACGGCTTCATGCCTTCGGTTGCTTTGCGTTGCTCGTCGTTAAACAGAGACGCGGCTTTCGCCTGCGCGTTCGGCCCCTGTACGGCGATCAGCGACAGGTCGTCACGGACGGTGATGTCGATGGCATAAGGTTCGGCGTGTTGGGTGATCCAGGAGAGGTCTTTTTCGCGGGTGGCGGAGTTGACAACGAGGCGGAAGAAATCTTCAGTGAAGTAGTAGACGATAAGGTCATCAATCACGCCGCCCGAGGCATTCAGCATGCCGGTGTAGAGCGCTTTACCCGGCGTCTTCAGTTTGGCAACGTCATTTGCCAGCAGATAACGCAAAAACTCCCGGGTGCGGCTGCCGCGCAGATCGACAATCGTCATGTGGGACACGTCGAACATACCGGCATCGGTGCGCACCGCGTGGTGCTCATCAATCTGCGAGCCGTAGTGCAGCGGCATCATCCAGCCATGAAAGTCCACCATGCGGGCGCCGCAAAACACGTGTTGTTCGTACAAAGGAGTCTGTTGAGCCATCTTGTCCTCGTTGAAAAATTCACCGTGAAACCCGGTGTCGGCCCCGTTACCTGGCGCCGACGCAAACGTTCTCTTTTACCCGAACTTACCACCTAAACCGGCGGTTAACCATAAGGTAAAACGGGTCATCACATTAGCTTATGACCAAAAAACGCTAAAAAGCCTACAGAGTTATTCACTGGAAAAATGCGATTAACCCGGCACAAAATTAACAATGATCTAACAGGATTTAGCACATGGTGATATTTCGTGCGGAAAAACGGGCCGAATTTCCGTAACATAAAATCTCACAGATTAGATTTTCTAATGCGAAAAATGACGTGAAATTAGAATATTTCAAACGAGGGAATTTCCCCGGCGCAGAGGCCGGGAAAATAAAGTGTGACGGGGATCGAGATTAGCGTAACCAGTAGGGAAGATCGTTAAGACCCATCGCCTGGCGAAGAAGTTGAGGTTTGACGCCAGGAAGCGTATCAGCCAGTTTAAGACCAATATCGCGCAGCAGTTTTTTCGCCGGATTCGCGCCGGCAAACAGCTCGCGGAAGCCCTGCATGCCCGCCAGCATCATCGCCGCACTGTGCTTGCGGCTACGCTCGTAGCGACGCAGGTACAGATGCTGACCGATATCTTTGCCTTCGCGGTGCAGGCGACGCAGTTCCTCAACCAGCTCCGCCGCGTCCATAAAGCCAAGGTTGACGCCCTGCCCGGCCAGCGGATGAATGGTATGCGCCGCATCACCGACCAGCGCCAGACGGTGCGCCGCAAACTGACGCGCGTAGCGGCCGGTTAACGGGAACACCTGCCGCTCGCTTTCAAGGGCGCATAAGCCAAGGCGGTTATCAAACGCCATGCACAGCGCCTGGTTAAAGGCATCCAGCGTCGCCTCCTGCATCAGCTGGGCTTTTTCAGGCACCAGGGACCAGACAATCGAGCACAGGTACGGATCGGCAAGCGGCAGGAACGCCAGAATGCCGTCGTTGTGGAAAATCTGCCGCGCCACGCCGCCGTGCGGCTCCTCTGTTCGGATCGTTGCCACCAGCGCGTGATGACGATAGTCCCAGAAGGTCAGCGGGATATCGGCTTTATTACGCAGCCAGGAGTTGGCACCGTCAGCGCCGACCACCAGACGCGCGGTCAGCATGTCGCCGCTCTGCAGGGTGATAAACGCCTCGTTTTCGCCCCATGCCACCTGCTGGATCTGCGCAGGCGCAATCAGGGTCACGTCACTGCACTGCTGTGCTTTCTGCCACAGCGCGTGGTGGATCACCGCGTTTTCGATGATATGGCCCAGATGGCTATAGCCCATGCTTTCATCATCAAAAGCAATATGACCAAAGCTGTCTTTATCCCACACTTCCATGCCGTGATAGCAGCTGGCGCGCTGCGCCACAATATCTGCCCAGACGCCAAGGTGCGTCAGCAATTTCTCGCTGGCGGCATTGATCGCCGAGACGCGGAGTTCCGGCGGGGCATCTGGCGCAACTGCCTGAGGCTGCTTTTGCTCCAGCACCGCCACGCGCAGGCCGCTGCCCTGTAAACCGCAGGCCAGCGCCAGTCCAACCATACCGCCGCCAACGATGGCGACATCAACATTTTGCACGGTGATAACTCCTTAACGCGCGACCCAACCAAGAGTCCGCTGCGCCAGCACGTCACGTGCCGGAATGAATAATTCCATCGCCATCAGCCCGAGGTTGCGACCCGCAACCAGCGGCGCCCAGCGATTGGCAAAGAGATGGACTAAGCCGTCGGTAACGCCGATTGTCGCCTCTTTATCGGCCTGACGTCGCTTCTGGTAATGGCTTAGCACCGGGTATGCGCCACAGTCTTTTTGCTCACCCCACGCCTGAGCAAGGATTTCCGCCAGGCTCATGACATCACGCAGGCCAAGGTTGAACCCTTGTCCGGCAATCGGATGTAATGTCTGCGCGGCGTTGCCGACCAGCGCCACGCGGTGAGAAACAGATTGCGATGCGGTGGTTAACGACAGCGGATAGACCGCACGTTTCCCCGCATGGGTAATACGCCCCAGCCGCCAGCCAAAGGCTTTCTGCAGCTCGGAACAAAAACGTTCGTCGGACCAGGCTTTAACCTCTTCGGCCTTATCCTGCGGATGGCACCAGACCAGCGAACAGCGCCCGTCCGACATCGGCAGCATTGCCAGCGGGCCATGCTGCGTAAAGCGTTCAAACGCCCTGCCGTGGTGTTCTGCTGCGGTAGAGACGTTGGCAATGACCGCCACCTGGCCGTACGGCTGCTGGCGCCACTCCACGCCGCACTGGGCGCCGAGCGATGAACGCGAGCCGTCCGCGGCGACCAGAAGCTGGCCTTCAAGCACGGTGCCGTTTTCCAGCGTTACGCTGACCGACTCCTCGCTGCGGCTCACGCCGGCCACGCGCGCCGGACAATGCAGCGTGACGCCCGGCGCATCCTGGAGCAGGCGGAACAGACGCAATCCGACGTCGTGCAGCTCAACAACCTGACCCAGCGCGTCAATGCGGTAATCCTGCGCGTCCAGCGTGACAAAGCCAGCATGGCCGCGATCGCTTACGTGAACGGTTTCAATTGCCGTCGCGCAATCGGCGATGGCCTGCCAGATGCCAATACGGGACAGCTGCTGGCAGGTACCCTGCGCCAGGGCAATAGCGCGGGAATCAAAACCGGGATGATTCTTTGCCTGCGGAGCGACGGCTTCCACCAGGTGCACCGCAAGCTGCCCCTTCGTCAAATGCGAAATGGCCAGCGCCAGCGTGGCCCCGGTCATGCCGCCGCCAACGATAATCACGCTCATGCGCGTGCCGCTGCCATCAGCGCCTCGATATCGTCAGCGTTTTTCACGACGCTCGCGGTCAGGTTTTCGTTACCGGTTTCGGTAATAACGATGTCATCTTCAATACGAATGCCAATCCCGCGGTACTCCTCAGGCACGTCGGCATCCGGCGCGATATACAGGCCTGGCTCCACGGTTAACACCATGCCCGGCTCCAGCACGCGCGAACGGTCGGCGCCGTACGCGCCGACGTCATGCACATCCAGCCCCAGCCAGTGGCTCAGGCCGTGCATGAAATACGGTCGATGCGCATTTTCAGCAATCAGGGTGTCTACGTCCCCTTTCAGGATCCCGAGCCTGACCAGGCCGGTAATCATGATGCGCACCACTTCGCCGGTCACTTCCTGCATGGAGGTACCGGGACGATACAGCCTGAGCGCCGTCTCAAGCGATTCCAGGACAATGTCGTAAATGGCGCGCTGTGCCGGTGAGAATTTACCGTTCACCGGGAAAGTACGGGTGATGTCCCCCGCGTAGCCCTGGTATTCGCAACCGGCGTCAATCAACACCAGATCGCCGTCGCGCAGCGCGCTTTCGTTTTCGGTGTAGTGCAGAATGCAGCCGTTTTCTCCGCCGCCAACAATGGTGTTGTAGGAGGGATAACGCGCGCCGTGGCGGTTAAATTCGTGGTGAATTTCGCCTTCCAGCTGGTATTCGAACAGCCCGGGACGGCACTTTTCCATGGCGCGGGTGTGCGCCAGGGCGCTGATTTCGCCCGCACGACGCATCAAATTCAGCTCTTCTTCAGACTTGAACAGGCGCATCTCATGCACCACCGGACGCCAGTCCGTCAGCGTGGCCGGCGCGGACAGGTTCTGCCGCGAGCCTTTGCGCAGCTTATCCAGCGCGGTAAAAACAATCTCATCGGCGTAGGCATATTCACCCTGCGCGTGATAGAGCACGTCGAGGCCGTTAAGCAGCTGATAGAGCTGCTGGTTGATTTCGCTAAACGCCAGCGCGCGGTCAACGCCCAGCTTCGCCGGTGCGGCCTCCTGGCCTAAGCGGCGGCCAAACCAGATTTCGGCTGTCAGATCGCGCACGCGGTTGAAAATCACGCTGTGGTTGTGGGTGTCATTGCTCTTAATCAGCACCAGCACCGCTTCCGGCTCGTTAAAGCCGGTGAAGTACCAGAAATCGCTGCTCTGGCGATAGGGATATTCGCTGTCGGCGCTGCGCGTAACTTCGGGCGCAGCAAAAATCAGCGCGGCGCTGCCCGGCTGCATTGTTGCCAGCAGCGCCTGACGGCGGCGCGAATACTCTTGACTCGAGATAACCATGACACCCTCCTGTGCGTTATTTTTCTTAATGTAAGGTTGGCTTGCGGACTTCCGGCGCGGTCGGCTGAGAGCGCGTGAAGTTGTCGTGGCACAGCAGAGCCGCCACGCGCACGTACTCGATAATCTCTTCAAGAGACATTTCCAGCTCTTCCTGGTCTTCGTCTTCATCGTAGCCGAGCTGGGCGATGTTACGCAGGTCGTCGATCGCCTCACCCGCTTCACCGGTCACTTTATCCAGTTTAGGCTGCGTCACGCCCAGCCCCAGCAGATAGTGGTTTACCCAGCCGGCCAGCGCATCGGCGCGATCGAACACGCTGACGTCGTCGCCTTCAGGCAGATAAAGCTGAAAAAGGAAGCCATCGTCTTCCAGCGAATCGCTGGTTGCAGCGTGCATTTTACGCAGCGCTTCCGCCAGCTCGTGACCAAACGCCAGCCCTTCATTCGTGAGGTCGTGGATCAGCGGCTGCCATGAGCTGTCGCTGTTTCCGCCGCACAGCATGCCACTGATCAGACCGTGCATTTCGGCAGGGGTTAAACCGATTCCCTGCTGGTTCAGTAACTGGTTTAAATCCTTGTAACCAGGCATTTCGTTCTGTATAGACATGAGCATTCGTCATCAAAGGGGGGAAGTTTCATGATATGCTACCACTTTGGACCCTGGTGATACCAGAAAAGGGCTTGTATCTTCACATCAGGGTAGCTATAGTGTCGCCCCTTCGCAGCCCCCGGGGCAGTAAGCGAAGGCAGCGCAGTCAATCAGCAGGAAGGTGGCATGTCTGCACAACCCGTCGATCTCCAGATTTTTGGCCGTTCACTGCGAGTGAATTGTCCGCCTGAACAAAGGGATGCTTTGAATCAGGCAGCGGACGATTTGAATCAGCGGTTGCAAGATCTAAAAGAACGCACTAGAGTCACAAATACTGAGCAGCTGGTTTTCATCGCCGCGTTGAACATCAGCTATGAACTGACTCAGGAAAAAGCGAAGACCCGCGACTACGCGGCAAGCATGGAGCAGCGCATTAAAATGCTCCAGCAGACCATAGAACAGGCATTGCTTGATCAAGGTCGCAATCCCGAAAGACCGGGACCAAAGTTTGAATAACACTTCTCAGTTGACTATGGTAGAGTAACTGTGAAGACAAAATTTCTCTGAGATGTTCGCAAGCGGGCCAGTCCCCTGAGCCGATATTTCATACCACAAGAATGTGGCGCTCCATGGTTGGTGAGCATGCTCGGTCCGTCCGAGAAGCCTTAAAACTATGACGACACATTCACCTTGAACCAAGGGTTCAAGGGTTACAGCCTGCGGCGGCATCTCGGAGATTCCCTCTCTTTTCTTCTACCGACTACCATGACCCAATTCCCTGAAGTTTCTGCTTCACGCCAGGACATCCGTCAGTTAATTCGTCAGCGCCGCCGTGCGTTAACCGCCGATCAGCAAGCGCATTTTGCCCAGCAGGCCGCCGCCCGTATGATGGCGTATCCCCCTGTCGTGATGGCGCGCACGGTTGCCCTGTTTCTGTCGTTTGACGGCGAGCTGGACACCCAACCGCTGATAGAGCAGCTCTGGCGCGCCGGGAAGAAGGTCTATCTGCCGGTGCTGCACCCGTTCAGCGAAGGTAATTTGCTGTTTCTGCACTACCACCCGCACAGCGAACTGGTGGTGAATCGCCTGAAAATCACCGAACCGAAACTCGACGTGCGCGACGTGCTCCCGCTGTCACAGCTGGATGTGCTGATTACACCGCTGGTGGCGTTTGATGAACAGGGCCAGCGTTTAGGGATGGGCGGCGGTTTTTATGACCGGACGCTGCAAAACTGGCAGCAGTACGGGTTGCAGCCGGTGGGCTATGCGCATGATTGTCAGGGCGTGGAGGCGTTGCCGGTGGAGAAGTGGGATGTGCCGTTGCCGGCGGTGGTGACGCCGTCGAAGTTGTGGGAATGGTGAATCAAACGTGCGGCCTGATGCCCTCACCCCAGCCCACTCCCACAGGGAGAGGGTGAAAACATAAAAAAACGGTAACTATCGTTACCGTTTTGCATTTACCTCGCCACAATTAGTACAGCAGACGCGCGCGAATTGTCCCCTGAATCGCCTTCATGCTCTGCAGCGCTTTCTCGGCAACATCGTCATCCGCTTCGATATCAATAACCACGTAGCCCATCTGCGAGTTCGTCTGCAGATACTGCGCGGCAATATTGACGCCCTGCTCGGCAAAGATCTGGTTAATCGCGGTCAGCACGCCTGGACGGTTTTCGTGGATGTGCAGCAGACGACGACCACCGTGCAGCGGCAGAGACACTTCCGGGAAGTTCACGGCAGAGAGCGTTGAACCGTTGTCGGAATATTTGCTCAGCTTACCCGCCACTTCCAGGCCGATATTTTCCTGCGCTTCCTGAGTCGAACCGCCGATGTGCGGCGTCAGGATCACGTTGTCGAACTCGCACAGCGGAGAGGTAAACGGATCGCTGTTGGTCGCAGGCTCCGTCGGGAAGACGTCGATGGCCGCGCCCGCCAGGTGCTTACGCTTCAGCGCATCCGCCAGTGCCGGGATATCGACAACCGTGCCGCGCGCGGCGTTGATCAGCAGTGAGCCCGGCTTCATCAGCGCCAGCTCTTCCGCGCCCATCATGTTTTTGGTGGACGCATTTTCCGGTACGTGCAGGCTCACCACGTCGCTCATGTTCAGCAGGTCAGACAGGTGTTGAACCTGGGTCGCATTGCCCAGCGGCAGCTTGCTTTCGATATCATAGAAAAACACGTGCATGCCCAGGGATTCCGCCAGAATACCGAGCTGCGTACCGATGTGGCCGTAACCGATAATCCCCAGTTTTTTACCACGCGCTTCATATGAGCCGGATGCCAGCTTGTTCCACACGCCGCGGTGCGCCTTGGCGTTCGCTTCAGGAATGCCGCGCAGCAGCAGCAGCAGTTCGCCGATCACCAGCTCCGCCACGGAACGGGTGTTGGAGAACGGGGCGTTGAAGACGGGAATACCGCGTTTGGCGGCAGCATTCAGGTCAACCTGGTTGGTACCGATGCAGAAGCAGCCGATAGCCACCAGCTTTTCCGCAGCGGCAATAACCTCTTCAGTCAGGTGAGTACGGGATCGCAGGCCAATGAAGTGGGCATCACGGATGGACGCTTTCAGTTCTTCGGTATCGAGCGCGCCTTTGTGAAATTCGATGTTGGTGTAACCTGCCGCACGAAGGCTATCGATTGCTTTTTGATGCACGCCCTCGACCAGCAGGAATTTAATCTTGTCTTTCTCCAGTGATACCTTTGCCATTTACCCGACCCTGTTTTTGTCTGAACTGATGTTGTGCTGGATATGAATCCGCTGTAGCCAACATATCAAAAAAAACTATTGCAGCAATATGAACGTTTGCGTCAGCACTCTGAAGAAAAGTCATACAGAGCAAAATGTCAGAGGAAAATGCTATGGAAATTTACAAACGCGGCAGGATCGGCAAAAGAGGCGGAAAAACGTGACACAAGTCACCGAATTTAGCTTTTCAAAAATTTTTTAGCGGGGGGAGGACTCCCCCCGTCAGATCATTTTACGATGGTTTTCACGCCATCAGCGGTGCCAATCAGCGCCACATCCGCGCCACGGTTGGCGAATAGCCCTACGGTCACTACGCCTGGGATAGCGTTGATGGCATTTTCCAGCGCAATCGCGTCGAGGATTTCCAGACCGTGAACGTCGAGGATCACGTTACCGTTATCGGTGACTACGCCCTGACGATATTCCGGACGACCGCCCAGCTTCACCAGCTGACGGGCAACCGCGCTACGGGCCATTGGGATCACTTCGACCGGCAGCGGGAAATTACCCAGAATGTCGACCTGCTTGGAGGCGTCCGCGATGCAGATAAACTTGTCCGCAACGGAGGCGATGATCTTCTCGCGCGTCAGCGCCGCGCCGCCGCCTTTGATCATCTGCATGTGGCCGTTGATTTCATCCGCGCCATCAACGTAAATCCCCAGACGATCCACTTCGTTGAGATCGAAAACGGTAATGCCGAGGCTTTTCAGCTTTTCCGTGGAAGCATCAGAGCTGGAAACCGCGCCCTCGATTTGCCCCTTCATCGTGCCCAGCGCATCGATAAAGTGTGCCGCGGTTGATCCCGTACCGACACCGACAATGGTACCCGGCTGCACGTACTGGAGAGCGGCCCATCCTACTGCTTTTTTCAGTTCATCCTGCGTCATGATCGTTTTGCCTGTGGTGTGAAAACTCAGGGCGCATTATAGAACACGTCGAATGGAATTCGTCTGCCACGAAGGGAAAATTGTGTCATAGTGCAGAATAAGCAAAATTAAGGAGCCAGCCAGAGCAATGAAACGTCCGGACTACAGAACACTACAGGCACTTGATGCAGTTATTCGTGAACGCGGTTTTGAGCGCGCGGCGCAAAAGCTTTGCATCACCCAGTCCGCCGTATCACAGCGTATCAAACAGCTTGAAAACATGTTCGGCCAGCCGCTGCTGGTGCGTACCGTGCCGCCACGTCCAACCGAGCAGGGGCAAAAGCTCCTCGCCCTGCTGCGCCAGGTTGAACTGCTGGAAGACGAGTGGCTGGGTGACGAACAGACGGGCTCTACGCCGCTGCTGCTCTCTCTGGCGGTCAACGCCGACAGTCTGGCAACCTGGCTGCTGCCGGCCCTTGCGCCGGTATTAGCGGACTCCCCTATCCGCCTGAATTTACAGGTTGAGGATGAAACCCGTACCCAGGAACGCCTGCGTCGCGGTGAAGTGGTTGGGGCGGTCAGTATCCAGCCTCAGGCCTTGCCAAGCTGTCTTGTCGATCAGTTGGGCGCGCTGGACTATCTTTTTGTGGGTTCAAAAGCCTTTGCCGAGCGCTACTTCCCGAACGGCGTCACCCGCGCCGCGCTGCTGAAAGCCCCTGCCGTGGCTTTCGACCATCTGGACGATATGCATCAGGCGTTCCTGCAGCAAAACTTCGATCTGCCGCCGGGCAGCGTGCCGTGCCATATCGTCAACTCGTCTGAAGCCTTTGTGCAACTTGCGCGTCAGGGCACCACCTGCTGCATGATCCCGCATCTGCAGATTGAGAAAGAGTTAAAAAGCGGTGAGCTGATTGACCTGACGCCGGGGCTGTATCAGCGCCGGATGCTCTACTGGCACCGTTTTGCGCCGGAAAGCCGCATGATGCGCAACGTCACCGACGCGCTGCTGGCGTACGGGCACAAGGTGTTGAGACAGGATTAATCGCTTGAATTCCCTCTCCCTGCGGGAGAGGGTTAGGGTGAGGGCAAATTACTGCGCCTTAGCCGCCTCAGTTTGCTGAGTTTGAGTTGGCTCCAGCTGGAACACCACATCCACCTGATCGTCAAACTGAATGGTTGGCTGCTCGTATGTTTCCTGAGCAGACACCGGGGCAGCATCAGCCTTCATCATCCGTACCATCGGGCTTGGCTGGTAGTTAGAGACGTGGTAACGCACGCTGTAAACCGGGCCGAGCTTGCTCTTAAAGCCTGAAGCCAGCTGTTCCGCCTGATGAATGGCATCATCAATCGCCGCTTTACGCGCTTCGTCTTTGTATTTTTCCGGTTGCGCAACGCCCAGCGATACGGAACGAATTTCGTTCAGACCCGCCTTCAGCGCGCCATCCAGCAGCGAGTTAAGCTTATCCAGCTGACGCACGGTCACTTCGACGGTACGCACGGCACGGTAGCCTTTCAGGATGCTTTTACCATTCTGGTAGTCATAATCGGGTTGAGTACGCAGGTTCGCGGAGTTGATATCTTTTTTACCGACACCGTTCTGCTCAAGGAAAGAGAGGTATTGCGCAACACGATCGTCAGCCTGCTTCTTGGCAGATGCCGCATCTTTCGCAGACACATTGACTTCAATTGCCAGCGTTGCGACATCGGGTACCGCGTCCACGCTTGCGGTGCCTGAAGTGACGATGTGCGGGCCATCCGGCAGTTCACTTGCCTGCACCGACACCGCACCAAAACTTACTAATGCCGCCAGGGCCATCACCTTAAACTTCACTGTTATTCCTCCATGTTGCGAAGAGTGCCCATTAACAGGGCGCATGCCAGCAAGCTTAGCGGGTCTTGTTCAGTTGTCCATAAGACAAGGATTAGTTGAACAATTCCTGAACGTGGTGAATCCCCTCTTTTGCCAGTTGAAAGGCAATAAACCACATCACCAGCCCTACCAGAGTGTTGATGATGCGCTGGGCTTTGGCCGTACGCAGACGAGGAGCCAGCCATGCAGCCAGAATGGCGAGGCCGAAGAACCAGAGGAAAGAGGCGCTAACCGTACCCAGCGCAAACCAGCGTTTCGGCTCAACGTCCAGTTGCCCGCCGAGGCTGCCCAGCACCACGAAGGTGTCCAGATAAACATGCGGATTAAGCCAGGTGACCGCCAGCATAGTAACGATAATCTTCCAGCGGCCCTGCTTCATGACTTCCGCGCTCGCCAGTTCGAGGTTGCTGCTCATCGCCGTTTTCAGGGCACCAAAACCGTACCAGAGCAGAAACGCTACGCCGCCCCAGGTGACCAGCGCCAGCAGCCAGGGAGACTGCATGAGCAATGCGCTGCCGCCAAAAATCCCGGCACAGATCAGCAGTAAATCGCTTACCGCACACAGCAGGGCAATCATCAGATGATACTGGCGGCGAATGCCCTGGTTCATCACAAACGCATTTTGCGGGCCAAGGGGAAGGATCATGGCCGCACCTAAGGCAAGCCCTTGAAAATAATAAGATAACATGACGAAATTCTCACAGTATTGTTCTGGAAGGAGACTATACTGCGCGAATTACATTAGAGGAAATGGATAATATTAATTGGTGATTAGCAGCACTTATAAGAATAAAGCCCGGTGGCGCTAGCGCTTACCGGGCCCGCGGGGGAAGTTATTCGGCTTCTTTGACTTTTTTGACGTTTACGTCCATCTGAGGGTACGGGAAGCTGATGCCGTTGGCATCGAAGTCGCGCTTAATGCGTTCCAGCACGTCCCAGTATACGTTTTGCAGATCGCTGCTTTTGCTCCAGATACGCACCACGAAATTAATGGAGGACGCGCCCAGCTCGTTCAGGCGAACCGTCTGCTCTTTGTCTTTCAGAATACGATCGTCTGAAGCAATGATATTAGTAATCAGCGACTTCACCTGATCGATGTCGGAGTCGTATGCCACGCTGATAATCAGTTCGTTACGACGCACCGGTTCACGGGAGAAGTTAATAATGTTGCCTGCAATGATTTTCCCGTTCGGCACGACCACGATGCGGCCATCCACGGTACGCATGGTCGTAGAGAAAATCTGCACCTGCAGCACGGTCCCGGCAATGCCGCCAAGGTCAACGTATTCGCCGGAGCGGAACGGACGGAAGGTGACCAGCAGAACGCCTGCCGCCAGGTTTGAAAGCGAACCCTGCAGCGCCAGACCAATAGCCAGGCCGGCGGCACCGAGAACGGCAATCACGGAGGCGGTTTGCACCCCAACACGGCCCAGCGCGGCAATCAGCGTGAAGGCGATAATGCCGTAGCGCACCAGTGCGGAGAGGAAGTCAGCCACCGTGGCGTCAATGTGACGGGCCAGCATTACGCGATTAACCGCGTTCGAAACGATACGCGCCACAATCATCCCGACGATGATGATGGCAATCGCCGCGACAATGTTCACGGCATAGCTCAGCAGCAGGGCCTGGTTGCGCACCAGCCAGTTACCGGCGTTATTGATGCTGTCTACAACATCGAGTTGTTCCATTTATTCTTCCTTTTGTTAAACCAAAACACAAAATCCATCCCCCATGGAGACAGGCAGGTCAGTAAAGGGTAAACAAAAAGCACCGGCTTTGCCAAACAGATCACAAAAACAGGTCTGACAGGGTATTGAAAAAGCATAAAAAAGGCCCGCATTTGCGGGCCTTCTGATGCTGTTAGCAGCTCAAATTACAGAACGTCGATTGCGTTCAGTTCTTTGAAAGCCTGCTCCAGACGGGTCACCATGGACGTCTGGGCTGCGCGCAGCCATACGCGTGGATCGTAGTATTTCTTGTTCGGCTGGTCTTCGCCTTTCGGGTTGCCCAGCTGGCCCTGCAGGTAAGCTTCGTTCGCTTTGTAGTACTGCAGGATACCGTCCCAGGTTGCCCACTGGGTATCGGTATCGATGTTCATTTTCACAACGCCATAGCTTACGGAGTCTTTGATTTCCTGAGCAGAAGAACCGGAACCGCCGTGGAAGACGAAGTTCAGGCTGTTGTGCGGCAGGTTGTGTTTCTTAGACACGTATTCCTGAGAATCACGCAGGATGGTTGGGGTCAGAACCACGTTACCTGGTTTGTAAACGCCGTGTACGTTACCGAAGGACGCTGCAATGGTGAAGCGTGGGCTGATTTTGCTCAGCTCGGTGTAAGCGTAATCAACGTCTTCTGGCTGGGTGTACAGTGCAGAAGCGTCCATGTGGCTGTTGTCCACGCCGTCTTCTTCACCACCGGTGCAACCCAGTTCGATTTCCAGGGTCATGTCCATTTTGGCCATGCGCGCCAGGTATTTGGAGCAGATTTCGATGTTTTCGTGCAGTGACTCTTCAGACAGGTCGATCATGTGAGAAGAGAACAGTGGCTTACCGGTAGCCGCGAAGTGTTTTTCACCCGCGTCCAGCAGACCGTCGATCCACGGCAGCAGTTTCTTCGCGCAGTGGTCAGTGTGCAGGATAACTGGAACACCGTAGTGCTCAGCCATCTGGTGTACGTGGTGCGCACCAGAGATAGCGCCCAGGATTGCAGCACCCTGAGGAATGTCAGTTTTCACGCCTTTACCTGCGATGAACGCAGCGCCGCCGTTAGAGAACTGAACGATAACTGGCGCTTTAACTTTAGCGGCAGTTTCCAGTACGGCGTTGATGGAGTCGGTACCCACGCAGTTAACTGCTGGCAGAGCGAAGTTGTTTTCTTTAGCTACCTGGAACACTTTCTGTACGTCATCACCAGTGATAACGCCAGGTTTTACGAAATCAAAAATTTTAGACATGTTGCTTAGTCCTGTATCTTCGGCCGTTAGAAAAGGTGCGAGCTCTTAAAAGCGCGCTGAAAATTGGGCAGGTTTCCCTGCCCTTGAATGGCTTACTTCTTAGCGCGCTCTTCGAGCATTGCTACTGCTGGCAGTACTTTGCCTTCCACAAATTCGAGGAATGCGCCGCCACCAGTGGAGATGTAGGAGATCTTGTCAGCGATACCGAACAGGTCGATTGCTGCCAGGGTGTCACCACCGCCTGCGATAGAGAACGCTTCGCTGTCTGCGATAGCGTTAGCAACGATTTCAGTACCTTTGCGGAAGTTCGGGAATTCGAACACGCCAACAGGACCGTTCCACAGGATAGTTTTCGCGTTTTTGAGGATTTCAGCCAGTTTCTGTGCAGAAACGTCGCCCAGATCCAGAATCTGCTCTTCGTCTTTGATGTCGTTGACAGATTTCAGAGTCGCGGTTGCGGTCTCGGAGAACTCGGTCGCGACGCGAACGTCAGTTGGAACCGGGATATCACAGGTACCCAGCAGGCGTTTGGCTTCGTCAACCAGGTCTGCTTCGTACAGGGATTTGCCCACGTTGTGGCCCTGAGCGGCAACGAAGGTGTTCGCGATACCACCGCCAACGATCAGCTGGTCAGCGATTTTAGAAAGGGAATCCAGAACGGTCAATTTGGTGGAAACTTTAGAACCACCAACGATAGCCACCATTGGACGAGCAGGTTCTTTCAGTGCTTTACCCAGCGCTTCCAGTTCGTCAGCCAGCAGAGGACCGGCACACGCAACGTCTGCGAATTTACCGATACCGTGGGTTGACGCCTGAGCACGGTGAGCCGTACCGAATGCATCCATCACGAACACGTCGCACAGTGCAGCGTATTTTTTGGACAGAGTTTCGTCGTCTTTCTTTTCGCCTTTGTTGAAGCGAACGTTTTCCAGAACAACCAGTTCACCGGCTGCCACTTCAACGCCGTCCAGGTAATCTTTAACCAGGCGAACCGGGTTGGACAGTTTGTCTTTCAGGTAATTAACCACTGGCAGCAGAGAGAACTCTTCGTTGTACTCGCCTTCAGTTGGACGACCCAGGTGGGAGGTGACCATCACTTTCGCGCCCTGCTTCAAAGCCAGTTCGATGGTTGGCAGAGATGCACGAATACGCGCGTCGCTGGTCACTTTGCCATCTTTAACCGGCACGTTCAGATCGGCACGGATGAAAACGCGTTTACCAGCCAGATCCAGATCGGTCATCTTAATTACAGACATGGTGAATCCTCTCGTTGATTCTTAAAGTTTTGCAGACGCACAATGCGTCTTACCTGAAACCTTGAGCGGCCATTGCTAACGTGGTGTCCAGCATTCGGTTAGCAAAGCCCCATTCGTTATCACACCAGACCAGCGTCTTGATAAGGTGCGCGCCACTGACCCTCGTTTGCGTGCCATCGACGATGGCGCTGTGCGGGTCGTGGTTAAAATCTACTGAGACCAACGGTAATTCCGTATAGTCAACTATACCATGAAATGCCCCCTGTGCCGCTTTTTGCAGCAACAGGTTGACTTCACAGGCTTTTACCGGTTTTTTCACCGTCACGCTAAGATCGATTGCGGTGACGTTAATCGTCGGGACACGCACGGCAATCGCTTCAAACCGGTCATTAAACTGCGGAAAAATACGGGTGATCCCTGCCGCCAGTTTCGTATCCACCGGAATGATTGACTGGCTCGCCGCGCGAGTGCGTCGTAAATCCGGGTGGTAGGCGTCGATAACCTGCTGATCATGCATGGCGGAGTGAATCGTGGTCACGGTGCCGGATTCAATGCCATACGCATCGTCTAACAGTTTGATGACCGGAATAATGCAGTTAGTGGTACAGGAGGCGTTGGAAACAATGCGGTGTTCGGCCTGCAGCTCATGCTGGTTGACGCCAAACACGACGGTCGCGTCGAGGTCGTTACTGCCGGGATGAGAAAACAGGACTTTTTTCGCGCCTGCAGCAAGATGCGCTTCGCCATGTTCGCGGTTGCCGTACACGCCGGTACAGTCAAGCACCACATCCACACCCAGTTCACGCCAGGGTAGCCCGGAGATGCTGTTCTCATGCAGCACGCGAATAGCGTCGTCACCAACAAAAAGTCGATCTCTTTCCTGGCGTACGTCCCAGGCAAAGCGTCCGTGGCTGGTGTCATATTTCAACAAATGCGCCATGCCCGCAGCATCCGCCAGTTCGTTGATTGCCACCACGGTTATTTCCGCCCGACGTCCGGATTCATATAAAGCACGAACCACGTTACGTCCGATGCGACCGAAGCCATTAATCGCTACGCGTACGGTCATAGATCTCCTGCAAAGCAATCCCTGAGTTTGAGGTGGCTGAAAGAGTAATCCAGCTACGCCCGAAGGGGAATCCTTGCTGTCACAAACTGCGATTGATTGGTCAATTGTCGAACATTTAATCGACTGAAACGCTTCAGCAAGAATAAGCGAATCGGGGAATAAAAGGAATGTCTGTCCAGATGAATAAGCGCGCTATATGACTTGCGTCACATTTTAAGTGGAATAATGCCTACAAAAAAGCCGGGTGGCGCGCTAGCGCTTACCCGGCCTACTTTCGAGCCATTTGTAGGCCCGGTAAGCGCTAGCGCGCCACCGGGCAAAACAGCATTTACAGCAGTTCTTTCGCTTTCGCGACAACGTTCTCAACGGTGAAGCCGAACTCTTCGAACAGCTGTTCTGCAGGAGCAGATTCACCGAAGGTGGTCATACCGACGATAGCGCCGTTCAGGCCCACGTATTTGAACCAGTAGTCAGCGATACCCGCTTCCACTGCCACGCGAGCGGAAACCGCTTTAGGCAGCACGGATTCACGGTAAGCGGCATCCTGCTTGTCGAACGCGTCGGTAGACGGCATGGAAACCACGCGCGCTTTCACGCCTTCGGCAGTCAGTTTTTCCCACGCTGCAACCGCCAGTTCAACTTCAGAACCGGTGGCGATGAAGATCAGCTCCGGCTGGCCCGCGCAATCTTTCAGCACATAACCACCTCGAGCGATGTTCGCCAGCTGCTCTGGAGTACGCTCCTGCTGTGCCAGATTCTGACGGGAGAGGATCAGCGCGGTTGGACCGTCCTGACGCTCAACGCCGTATTTCCACGCCACCGCGGATTCAACCTGGTCACATGGACGCCATGTGCTCATGTTCGGGGTCACGCGCAGGGAAGCCACCTGCTCTACCGGCTGGTGAGTTGGACCATCTTCGCCCAGACCGATGGAGTCGTGGGTGTAGACCATCACCTGACGCTGTTTCATCAGCGCGGCCATACGCACGGCGTTACGTGCGTATTCAACGAACATCAGGAAGGTAGAGGTGTACGGCAGGAAACCGCCGTGCAGGGAGATACCGTTGGCAATCGCGGTCATACCGAATTCACGTACACCGTAATGGATGTAGTTACCGGCAGTATCTTCGTTGATTGGCTTGGAACCAGACCACAGGGTCAGGTTAGATGGCGCCAGGTCAGCGGAGCCGCCCAGGAATTCTGGAAGCCATGGGCCGAACGCTTCAATCGCATTCTGAGACGCTTTACGGCTCGCGATTTTAGACGGGTTCGCCTGCAGCTTAGCGATGAATTCGTTCGCTTTCGCGTCGAAGTCAGACGGCATATCACCTTTCATACGACGGGTAAATTCAGCCGCTTCCTGCGGGAACGCTTTCGCATAGGCAGCGAATTTCTCGTTCCAGGCCGCTTCTTTCGCCTGGCCTACTTCTTTTGCATCCCACTGAGCGTAGATCTCAGACGGGATTTCGAATGCAGGGTGTTTCCAGCCCAGCGCTTCGCGGGTCAGTGCGATTTCCGCATCACCCAATGGCGCACCGTGGGAGTCGTGAGTACCCGCTTTGTTCGGGGAACCGAAGCCGATGATGGTTTTGCACATCAGCAGGGACGGTTTGTCCGTCACCGCGCGCGCTTCTTCCACTGCACGTTTAATCGAGTCAGCATCGTGACCATCAACGCCACGCACTACGTGCCAGCCGTAGGCTTCGAAACGTGCTGCGGTGTCGTCGGTGAACCAGCCTTCAACGTGACCGTCGATGGAGATACCGTTGTCGTCATAGAACGCAACCAGTTTGCCCAGCTTCAGGGTACCTGCCAGGGAGCACACTTCGTGAGAAATGCCTTCCATCATGCAGCCGTCGCCCATGAACGCGTAGGTGAAGTGGTCTACGATGTCGTGACCAGGACGGTTGAACTGCGCCGCCAGCGTCTTCTCGGCAATCGCCATACCCACAGCGTTAGCAATACCCTGACCCAGCGGGCCGGTGGTGGTTTCTACGCCAGCGGTGTAACCCACTTCCGGGTGACCTGGAGTTTTGGAGTGCAGCTGACGGAAGTTTTTCAGCTCTTCAATTGGCAGATCGTAGCCGGTGAGGTGCAGCAGGCTATAGATCAGCATTGAGCCGTGGCCGTTGGACAGCACGAAGCGGTCGCGGTCAGCCCATGACGGGTTCTGCGGGTTGTGGTTCAGGAAATCACGCCACAGGACTTCGGCGATATCAGCCATACCCATAGGAGCCCCTGGGTGGCCGGATTTGGCTTTCTGTACTGCGTCCATGCTCAGCGCACGAATAGCATTAGCAAGCTCTTTACGTGAGGACATTTTAACTCCAGATCGGACTGTTAAAGGCCATGCCCTTGACGACAGCGCGTTTTGGGCTACGCCGGAAAAAAGTGCCAACAATGTAACCCAAGCCGCAAGTCATGTACATGGAGCATTCTTTTGCTTGTTAAGAAATCTCTGGATCATGCTCGCATGTTGCGCAATCTGCTCGCCCGGCCCTGCAGATATTCCTTATACTTAGCCCGACACCGGCTTCGCTGACGGTGCCCTTTTCGGATTTTATTCAGTTTAACGAGTACGGAAGCAACCTCATGAAAATGCGTGCAATAGTGCTGGCCCTGGGTACAACGCTCCTGCTGAGCGGCTGTCAGAATATGGATTCTAACGGTCTGATGACGTCAGGCGCAGAGGCCTTTCAGGCCTATTCCCTGAGCGATGCGCAGGTGAAAGCGCTGAGCGACCAGGCCTGTAAAGATATGGACGGAAAAGCCACGCTTGCGCCGGCTAACAGTACCTACACGCAGCGTCTGAATAAGATTGCTTCCGCGCTGGGCGACAACATCAACGGCCAGCCGGTGAACTACAAGGTGTACATGGCGAAAGACGTGAACGCCTTCGCGATGGCGAACGGCTGTATCCGCGTCTATAGCGGACTGATGGACATGATGACCGACAACGAAGTGGAAGCGGTGATCGGCCACGAAATGGGCCACGTTGCCCTGGGCCACGTGAAGAAAGGGATGCAGGTTGCCCTGGGCACCAATGCCATCCGCGCAGCGGCGGCCTCAGCGGGCGGTATCGTTGGCAGCCTGTCGCAGTCACAGCTTGGGGACGTGGGTGAAAAGCTGGTTAACTCTCAGTTCTCACAGCGTCAGGAGTCCGAGGCGGATGACTACTCATACGATCTGTTGCGCAAACGCGGCATTAATCCATCAGGCTTAGCCACCAGCTTCGAAAAACTGGCCAAGCTGGAAGCCGGACGCCAAAGCTCCATGTTTGACGATCACCCGGCCTCAGAAGAACGCGCACAGCATATTCGCGACCGTATGGCCGCAGACGGAATTAAATAATTTCAGAAGGAGGCAATTTTGCCTCCTTTTTATTTCGCATGAATTGTTAACTTAACAGCACGTATCGATAACACCCCTGAAAGCCCCGCCAAATCTGCCCTATCGCATTGAAATGTCTGGTCACATAATTATTGCAAAGGTCTCTTTTTCCGGTAATTATCACGCCCGCAGTTATTCAAATTACTATATCCAGACAGAGACGTTCCCTCCGTGAAAAAAGAATTATCATTAATTGCTTTAAGCTTATTTTCCGCATTACCTGCCGCTGCAAGCCAGCAATCCGACAGCCAGGGTTTTATTGACGACAGCCATCTGGATCTGTTTTTACGCAATGCGTATATCAGCCGCGACTACCATCAGGGCCAGCAGGACAAAGCCGAGTGGGGTCAGGGGATCATCGCCACCTTTGCATCCGGCTATACCGAAGGGCTGGTGGGCTTTGGCGTGGACGGTATTGCTCAATACGGCGTGCGCCTGGACGGCGGCCGTGGCAAGAGCGGCGCGGGCGGCATCGACTTCTTTAAGCAGGAAGATGACGGCCGGGCAAAATCCGATCTGGCAAAGTTTGGCGCCACCGCCAAAATGCGCATCTCGAATACCGTACTGAGCTACGGGAATCAGCGTCCTGAGCTGCCTATCATCAATGCCGACAGCTCTCGCCTGCTGTTTGAAAGCTACACCGGCACCATGCTGACCTCAAAAGAGATCGACGGTCTGGAAGTCAACGCTGGTTACTTCACCGACGAGCAGCGTAAAAGCGATGACCGCCACGACAGCGGGCTGAAGAGCCTCTCCTTCGGCGGTGCGAGCTATCAGTTTAACGACCAGTTCAGCGGCGCGCTGTACGCCTCTCATAATGAAGAGGTAATGAACAAGCAGTACCTGGGCATGAACTTCAAACAGCCGTTCAGCACCGGGCAGCAGCTGGTACTCGACTTCAACGGCTATAACTCCCGTCTGGACCAGGGTTACGCGGACAGCCTCGACACGGGCCGCAGCAACACCATCTGGAGCCTGGCGGCGAGCTACATCTGGGACATTCACACGTTCAAAGTGGCGTACCAGCAGAGCAGCGGCAGCACCGGCTACAACTACGGCGGCTATCGCGACAAGGGCGGCGTGGGTGACGGCGGTAACACCATCTGGCTGGCGAACTCCTACTGGTCTGATTTTAACGGCGAAGATGAACGTTCCTGGCAGGCATCCTACGGTCTGGACTTTGCCGGCCTTGGCTTACCGGGCCTGAGCTGGACCACCGCCTACGTGCGCGGCGATAACATCAAAACCTCTGAAACCAGCAACGGCAAAGAGCACGAGTGGTTTAACCAGATCCAGTACCAGGTGCAGGATGGTCCGGCGAAGGATCTGAAGCTGAAACTGCGCTACTCCGTCCTGCGCGTCTCCAGCAACGCCAGCGAGTACAACGTGGGCGGGGACGAGATCCGCGCTTACGTGGAATACCCGTTTAACGTGTTCTGAAGGCAATAAAAAACCTCTCAGTAGAGAGGTTTTTTTTCACGCAAGGCGAGGCTTATTCGCCTTTTTTGGCTGCCTGAATGTAGAGCATTTCCAGCGCCAGAGTCGCTGCGGCCAGCGCGGTGATCTCGGACTGGTCGTACGCAGGCGCCACTTCCACCACGTCCATCCCGACAATGTTCAGATCCTTCAGGCCGCGCACCAGCTTAATGGCACGATCTGAGGTCAAACCGCCGATGACCGGCGTACCGGTGCCCGGTGCAAATGCCGGATCCAGACAGTCGATGTCGAAGGTCAGATACACGGGCATATCACCCACGATCTGCTTCACCTGAGCGATGATGTCGTCGACGCCGCGATCGTTAACCTGGCCCGCATCCAGCACGGTGAAACCGTTGTCTTTGTCGAACTCGGTACGAATACCGATCTGCACTGAGTGGTTCGGGTCGATCAGACCTTCGTTCGGCGCGGTGAAGAACATTGTGCCGTGGTCGAACTCGCAGCCGTTCGCGTAGGTGTCGGTATGCGCATCGAAGTGCACCAGCGCCATTTTACCGAAGTGCTTCGCGTGGGCGCGCAGCAGCGGCAGGGTCACGAAGTGGTCGCCGCCGAAGGAGAGCATGCGCTTACCGGCAGCGAGCAGCTTCTCGGCGTGCGCCTGCAGCTTCTCGCTCATCTCACGCGCGTCGCCGAAGGCGTACACCAGGTCACCGCAGTCCACCACGTTCAGGCGCTCGCGCATGTCGAAGTTCCACGGGAAGCGGTTATGCTCCCAGGCCAGGTTAGTGGAAACCTGACGGATCGCTGCCGGGCCGTGACGACCACCCGCGCGGCCAGATGTTGCCATATCGAACGGCACGCCGGTGATCACCCAGTCAGCGTCGCTGTCGTACGGCTGGAAGTTCATCGGAAGGCGTAAAAAACCAAACGCGTTAGATACCAGAGAGTTATCGTACTGATGACCTAAAGTGCTCATGTCCTGACCTCTTTTAAAGTCGATACATTAAAAACAGATGAAAAAAAATCCCCTCCGCGTCGTTAAACCCGACGAGGAAGGGATTGATTCGTAAATCGCTTATTGGGGCGAATTATCGCCGGTAATGCATACGGGTTCAAGTGAGTATAGCATTCTGCCGGATGACGGCTTCGCCTTATCCGGCCTACGTTCGTAGGCTAGGTAAGCGCAGCGCCACCGGGCATCAGCGACTTAGCGGTCTGATGCCCTCACCCCGCCCCTCTCCCACAGGGAGAGGGAGGTTTTCCTACTCGTCTTCCAGGTAGGTATACCCGTACAGACCCGCTTCAAACTCTTCCAGGAACTGCTGCTGGAGCGCATCGTCCAGCCCGGTATTTTTGACCTGGTCGCGGAACTGGGTGAGCAGTTTTTTCGGATCCAGCTGAACGTATTCCAGCATGTCCGCCACGGTGTCCCCTTCATCGGACAGCTCGATTTCCACGTTGCCGTCAGGGAACACGAACACGTCCACCGCTTCGGTATCACCAAACAGGTTGTGCATGTTGCCGAGGATCTCCTGATACGCGCCGACCATAAAGAAGCCCAGCATCGGCGGGTTCTCCGGGTCGTATTCCGGCATTGGCATCGTCGTTGCGATACCGTCGCCGTCGACGTAGTGGTCGATGGCGCCGTCGGAGTCACAGGTGATGTCCAGCAGCACCGCACGGCGTTCCGGGGCATGGTTCAGCCCTTCCAGCGGCAGAACCGGGAAAAGCTGGTCGATACCCCAGGCATCCGGCATCGACTGGAACAGCGAGAAGTTGACGTAAATCTTATCCGCCATACGCTCCTGCAGCTCGTCGATAATCGGACGGTGCGCGCGGTTGCTCGGGTCGAGTTGTTTCTGCACTTCATGGCACATGTTCAGGTAGAGCTGCTCCGCCCAAGCGCGCTCCTGCAGGCTGAAGGTGCCTGAAGAATAACCCACGTGAATGTCATGCAGATCCATCTGGCTGTCGTGCAGCCATTCGCGCAGGGAACGACGCGTGCCCGGCTCGTGCATCTCCTGCCAGGTTTCCCACATGCTTTGCAGGGAACGCGGGGCATCGTCTGCCGGAGGCGTTGCCTCGGAGATTTCGCTACGCTCAACACCGATGATGTTAGAGACCAGCACCGTATGGTGCGCGGTGACCGCGCGACCGGATTCGGTGATCACCGTCGGGTGCGGCAGGCCGTTCTCTTCACAGGCATCGCCGATCGCCCAGATGATGTTGTTCGCGTATTCGTTCAGGCCGTAGTTCACGGAACAGTCAGACTGCGAGCGGGTCCCTTCGTAGTCCACGCCGAGGCCGCCGCCCACGTCGAAGCACTGAATATTCACGCCGAGCTTGTGCAGCTCAACGTAGAAACGCGCGGATTCACGCACGCCGGTGGCGATGTCGCGAATATTGGCCATCTGCGAGCCGAGGTGGAAGTGCAGCAGCTGAATGCTGTCCAGACGACCGCGCTCGCGCAGGATTTCCACCAGCTGCAGCACCTGGTTTGCCGCCAGGCCGAACTTGGATTTCTCGCCGCCGGAGGACTGCCATTTACCGGAACCTTGTGACGCCAGACGCGCACGCACGCCAAGGCGCGGCACCACGTTCAGACGTTCGGCCTCTTCCAGCACGATGGCGATTTCGGTCATCTTTTCGATGACCAGATAGACCTTGTGGCCCATCTTTTCGCCAATCAGCGCCAGACGAATGTATTCACGATCTTTATAGCCGTTACAGACGATCACTGAACGGGTCATGCCCGCATGCGCCAGAACCGCCATCAGCTCCGCTTTGGATCCTGCTTCCAGGCCCAGCGGCTCGCCGGAATGGATCAGGGATTCAATCACGCGGCGGTGCTGGTTCACCTTGATCGGGTAAACCAGGAAATAGTCGCCTTTATAGCCGTAGGACTCACGCGCGCGCTTGAACGCGGCGTTAATAGAACGCAGGCGATGTTGCAGGATCTGCGGGAAGCAGAACAGTGCAGGCAAACGCTGGCCCTGAGCCTCACGGGCTTTCACCAGTTTCGCGAGATCCACGCGCGCTTCAGGGACGTCTGGATCCGGGCAGACGCTGATGTGGCCCAGTTCGTTAACGTCGTAGTAGTTATTGCCCCACCAGGCAATATTGTAAGTGCGCAGCATCTTGCTGGCTTCCTCGGAGCTCATCGCAACCTCCTGCATAGAACGTAGTACACCCTGTTCGCCCGCTGACGAAGGCGAAAAAGAAGACATGTCGTCAGACATAGCGAACCTCAACTCTTTGTAATAAGTGTAAAACAGTTGACTACTATCGCAGCGTTATACGGCGATAACAACCCATAAACGGCTCCGTTTCCCAGCAGAGTATGCTGAAATCCAGACCGTGCGACCGGTTTCTTATTCATATCATTGTAAAACACGTATCCGAACTCTGTATGACAAGGTTCGGCGAAACCACGAGAAAACTCTTGTATTAACAAGAGCGCC
Organism: Enterobacter sp. QK-SA4; assembly: GCF_056856775.1. NCBI lineage: Bacteria > Pseudomonadati > Pseudomonadota > Gammaproteobacteria > Enterobacterales > Enterobacteriaceae > Enterobacter > Enterobacter sp. QK-SA4. The sequence goes on along the minus strand of NZ_JBXFXH010000007.1, from coordinate 860,226 downwards.
CTTGTTCAGTTTTCACAAAGCGTGACCGGCCCTGGAATCCTGAGAAGCGCCGAGATGGGTATAACATCGGCAGGTTTGCAGACTAGAAATGCGGGTTGCGGGAATCAAATGCGCGCCAGAACGGCTGCGCTGAATTAGCGGAAAACGATGGTTCATTATCTCGTATCACCTCCACGGCCGCCTCTGCTGAAACGGACCCCAAGCCAAAGCTAAAAGTTCACTGCTTAACCCGGCTGGAAGTGGCGACACGATGAGTTCATCGAGCGCTTATTTTATATGAGCCGCGCGCCGCGTTTTATACCGAGAACAGGGGTAAAAAGCAAAAGATAAATGTGCGTGTTGCCGGGGCCGTCAGGAATTATTGCCAGCCGCAATTTCAACTGAGTGAGAGGTTAGTCAAAAAAAACTGGAAATCGGGCGAAGAAGTGACCTAAAATAGCCATCCAGATGTTAATCCATCTATACTGATTAACACTCATACTGCCAGTGTCAAAAACCTGCAGGCCTTGGTAGAATTATCTCCTTTGGCTATTCCACACAGCAGCTTGAGCTAACCAAATTCCTCTTAGGTGAAATAAAACATGGCAAAACACCTGTTTACGTCCGAGTCCGTATCAGAAGGACATCCTGATAAAATTGCTGACCAAATCTCCGATGCGGTGCTGGATGCGATCCTGGCGCAGGATCCAAAAGCGCGCGTAGCGTGCGAAACCTATGTCAAAACCGGCATGGTTCTGGTTGGCGGTGAGATCACCACCAGCGCATGGGTTGATATCGAAGAGATCACCCGTAATACGGTGCGTGAGATCGGCTATGTGCATTCTGATATGGGCTTTGATGCCAACTCCTGCGCGGTTCTGAGCGCGATTGGCAAACAGTCTCCAGACATCAACCAGGGCGTTGACCGTGCCGATCCGCTGGAACAGGGCGCGGGCGACCAGGGCCTGATGTTCGGCTATGCAACCAACGAAACCGACGTGCTGATGCCAGCACCGGTCACCTACGCACACCGTCTGGTGCAGCGTCAGGCTGAAGTGCGTAAAAACGGCACCCTGCCGTGGCTGCGCCCTGATGCGAAAAGCCAGGTCACTTTCCAGTACGACGACGGTAAAATCGTCGGTATTGACGCGGTGGTTCTGTCTACCCAGCACGCCGAAGACATCGATCAGAAATCCCTGCAGGAAGCAGTGATGGAAGAGATCATCAAGCCGGTTCTGCCGACCGAATGGCTGAGCTCTGCGACCAAATTCTTCATCAACCCAACCGGACGCTTCGTTATCGGCGGCCCAATGGGTGACTGCGGCCTGACCGGTCGTAAAATCATCGTTGATACCTACGGCGGCATGGCGCGCCACGGTGGCGGTGCGTTCTCCGGTAAAGATCCGTCTAAAGTTGACCGTTCTGCGGCGTACGCGGCGCGTTATGTGGCGAAAAACATCGTTGCTGCCGGCCTGGCTGACCGCTGTGAGATCCAGGTTTCCTACGCGATCGGCGTGGCTGAGCCAACCTCCATCATGGTTGAAACCTTTGGTACCGAGAAAGTGCCTTCAGAACAGCTGACTCTGCTGGTGCGCGAGTTCTTCGACCTGCGTCCATACGGCCTGATTCAGATGCTGGATCTGCTGCACCCAATCTACAAAGAAACCGCTGCATACGGTCACTTTGGTCGTGAACATTTCCCATGGGAAAAAACCGACAAAGCCGCCCTGCTGCGTGAAGCTGCCGGTCTGAAGTAATCGACTGACATCTGCGTGATAAAAGGCCAGCCTTCGGGCTGGCCTTTTTTTGTCGGGTGACGCCACAAAGGCGCACATATGGAACCGATTACACCGCACCGGATGCGTCTCGCTTTCAGAATATTCTCTTTGCATGATCGCCATTCTTCTGCTGTTACATCTCCTTTCAGTTAAGTCTGAAATGTGTTCTTTCGCGATGCATATCACCTCGTTTACCTCTATATTTTCAAAGCTTTAATTATTTTTACGGTTGCACCTTAGTGTAACCGATTACACCTATGTGATTAATCTCACATATTTTTACGGGTCACTCACCTACCCTTTACATCAATAAAACTGATAACCCAACTGGAGGGCATAATGCCTGACAATAAAAAACAGGGGCGTACGTCCAACAAGGCGATGACATTCTTCGTCTGTTTCCTCGCCGCCCTGGCAGGATTACTTTTTGGCCTGGATATCGGCGTCATTGCCGGTGCATTACCTTTCATCACTGACGAGTTCCAGATCAGCGCTCATACCCAGGAGTGGGTGGTCAGCTCCATGATGTTTGGCGCGGCCGTGGGGGCCGTCGGCAGCGGCTGGCTCTCCTTCAAGCTCGGGCGTAAAAAGAGCCTGATGATCGGCGCGATCCTGTTCGTTGCCGGTTCACTCTTCTCTGCCGCTGCGCCTAACGTTGAGGTCCTGCTGGTTTCCCGCGTGCTGCTCGGCCTGGCCGTGGGCGTGGCGTCCTATACCGCCCCGCTTTACCTGTCTGAAATCGCGCCGGAGAAAATCCGCGGCAGTATGATTTCGATGTACCAGCTCATGATCACCATCGGTATTTTGGGCGCGTATCTTTCCGATACCGCGTTTAGCTACAGCGGCGCATGGCGCTGGATGCTCGGCGTGATCATCATCCCGGCCATTCTGCTGCTGATTGGCGTCTTCTTCCTGCCGGACAGCCCGCGCTGGTTCGCCGCCAAACGTCGATTCCACGATGCCGAACGCGTGCTGATGCGCCTGCGCGATACCAGCGCCGAAGCGAAAAACGAGCTGGAAGAGATCCGCGAAAGCCTGAAGGTCAAACAGTCCGGCTGGGCGCTGTTTAAAGAGAACAGCAACTTCCGCCGCGCGGTGTTCCTTGGCGTACTGCTTCAGGTGATGCAGCAGTTCACCGGGATGAACGTCATCATGTATTACGCGCCAAAAATTTTTGAGCTGGCGGGCTATACCAACACCACCGAACAAATGTGGGGGACCGTCATCGTGGGTCTGACCAACGTGCTGGCGACCTTTATCGCCATCGGTCTGGTGGACCGCTGGGGACGTAAGCCAACGCTGACGCTGGGCTTCCTGGTGATGGCAGCCGGTATGGGTGTCCTCGGTACCATGATGCATGTGGGCATTCACTCACCAACCGCCCAGTACTTTGCGGTCGGCATGCTGCTGATGTTTATCGTCGGGTTTGCAATGAGCGCTGGCCCGCTGATTTGGGTGCTGTGCTCTGAGATCCAGCCGCTGAAAGGGCGTGATTTTGGTATCACCTGCTCTACCGCAACCAACTGGATTGCCAACATGATCGTCGGCGCAACGTTCCTGACCATGCTCAATACCCTGGGCAACGCGAACACCTTCTGGGTCTACGCAGGTCTGAATATCTTCTTTATTGTGCTGACAATCTGGCTGGTTCCAGAAACCAAACACGTTTCTCTGGAACATATTGAACGTAACCTGATGAAAGGTCGTCCGCTGCGCGAAATCGGCGCCCACGACTGATCCTCACGCGGGAGGCGCCTCTTGCGCCTCCCCGCTTCGCGCTTTATGCTCTGCCCCTATGAAAGCACCCCGTCTCCCCATCGCCCTTCAGCAAGCCGTTATGCGCTGCCTGCGGGAAAAACTCGCCCAGGCGAACCTGAAGCTCGGCCGTAATTACCCTGAACCTAAGATCGTTTATCAGCAGCGCGGAACCGCGGCGGGTACCGCCTGGCTCGAGCCGTATGAGATCCGCCTTAACCCGGTGCTGATGATGGAAAACCAGCAGGCGTTTATCGAGGAAGTGGTACCGCACGAGCTGGCGCATCTGCTGGTGTGGAAACACTTCGGACGCGTCGCGCCCCACGGCAAGGAGTGGAAGTGGATGATGGAAGCGGTGCTCGGCGTTCCGGCACGCCGCACCCATCAGTTCGAGCTGGAATCGGTGCGCCGCAATACCTTCCCCTACCGCTGCCAGTGTCAGCTGCACCAGCTTACCGTCCGCCGCCATAATCGCGTGGTGCGCGGCGAGGCGACCTACCGCTGCGTCAAATGCGGCGAGCCGCTGGTTGCGGAATAATCATCTGAACTTTCAGGAACTTTCCTGATCTGACTGATTGCATACGGGAACAACATTCGTTACGTTGCGGGCTCGTTTTGACACGGAGTGTAAGATGTCCCGTAATTTTTCTCTCGCGGTCGCCTTTCTGACGACGGCGCTCTCAGGCCATGCTCTGGCCGACGGTATCAACAGTTTTTCCCAGGCCAAGGCAGCAGGCGTGAAGGTAAACGCCGATGTGCCGGGCGATTTCTACTGCGGCTGTAAAATTAACTGGCAGGGTAAAAAAGGGGTCGTTGACCTTGAGTCCTGCGGCTATAAGGTGCGTAAAAACGAAAATCGCGCCAGTCGCATTGAATGGGAACATGTCGTTCCGGCCTGGCAGTTTGGCCACCAGCGCCAGTGCTGGCAGGATGGCGGACGTAAAAACTGCGCCAAAGATCCGGTTTATCGCCAGATGGAAAGCGATATGCATAACCTGCAGCCTGCCGTAGGTGAAGTGAACGGCGACCGGGGTAATTTCATGTACAGCCAGTGGAACGGTGGCGAAGGCCAGTACGGCCAGTGCGGTATGAAGGTTGATTTTAAAGAGAAAGTCGCCGAGCCCCCTGCCCGCGCGCGCGGCAGCATTGCCCGCACCTACTTCTATATGCGTGACCGTTACGACCTCAACCTCTCCCGCCAGCAGACGCAGCTGTTCAACGCCTGGGACAAGCAGTACCCGGTGACGGAGTGGGAATGCCAGCGCGACGAACGTATCGCCAGAGTCCAGGGGAATCACAACCCTTACGTCCAGCGGGCTTGCCAGGCGCAAAAGAGCTAACCTACACTACGGCAATTCGCTTATATCGCATGACACATGGAATTTCTGACTATGCGCATTCCCCGCATTTACCATCCTGAACTGATTACCGCAGGCCGCGAAATCGCCTTGTCTGATGACGCCGCCAACCACGTTGGCCGCGTGCTGCGCATGGGCGCAGGCCAGGCAATACAGCTGTTCGACGGCTCGAACCAGGTTTTCGACGCGGAAATCACGCGGTCTGATAAAAAAAGCGTACACGTTAACGTCCTGCGTGGCGAAGTGGATGATCGGGAATCACCGCTGCACATCCATCTGGGCCAGGTGATGTCGCGCGGCGAGAAAATGGAGTTCACTATACAGAAATCCATTGAACTGGGTGTAAGCCTCATTACGCCACTTTTTTCTGAGCGCTGCGGCGTTAAACTGGATGCGGAACGTCTGAACAAAAAGATCCAGCAGTGGCAGAAAATCGCCATTGCGGCTTGCGAACAGAGTGGCCGCAACCGTATTCCGGAGATCCGCCCGGCGATGGATCTGGAGGAGTGGTGTGCAGAAGAGGAAAGCGGGCTGAAGCTCAATCTTCATCCGCGCGCCAGCGCCAGCATCAATACGCTGCCCCTGCCCGTTGAGCGCGTACGCCTGCTGATTGGCCCCGAAGGCGGCCTGTCGGCGGACGAAATTGCGATGACGGCACGTTACCAGTTTACTGATATTCTGTTGGGACCTCGCGTTCTGCGCACTGAGACAACGGCACTCACGGCCATTACCGCGCTACAGGTACGGTTTGGCGATCTGGGTTGAAGCATTAACGGAGAAGAACATGATCAAGCTCGGCATCGTGATGGACCCCATCGCAAACATTAACATCAAGAAAGATTCCAGCTTCGCCATGCTGCTGGAAGCGCAGCGTCGCGGCTATGAACTCCACTATATGGAGATGAACGATCTTTACCTGATCAACGGTGAAGCTCGCGCCCGCACCCGCATCGTTAACGTCGAGCAGAACTACGACAAATGGTACGAGTTCGGCACCGAGCAGGATATTGCCCTGGCCGATCTCAACGTCATCCTGATGCGTAAAGATCCGCCGTTCGACACCGAATACATCTACAGCACCTATATCCTTGAGCGCGCAGAAGAGAAAGGCACGCTGATCGTCAACAAGCCGCAGAGCCTGCGCGACTGCAACGAGAAGCTCTACACCGCCTGGTTCTCTGACCTGACGCCGGAAACCCTGGTGACCCGCAGCAAAGCGCAGCTGAAGGAATTCTGGCAGAAGCACGGCGATATCATCATGAAGCCGCTGGACGGCATGGGCGGCGCGTCGATTTTCCGCGTTAAGGAGAGCGACCCGAACATTGGCGTGATTGCCGAAACGCTGACCGAACTGGGCACGCGTTACTGCATGGCGCAGAACTATATTCCGGCGATTAAAGACGGCGATAAACGCGTTCTGGTGGTAGATGGCGAACCGGTTCCTTACTGCCTGGCGCGTATCCCGCAGGGTGGCGAAACTCGTGGGAACCTGGCAGCCGGTGGCCGCGGTGAGCCGCGCCCGCTGACCGAAAGCGACTGGGAAATTGCCCGCCGCGTTGGCCCAACGCTGAAAGCCAAAGGCCTGATCTTCGTTGGCCTGGATATCATCGGCGATCGTCTGACCGAAGTGAACGTCACCAGCCCGACCTGCATTCGTGAAATTGAAGCGGAATTCCCGATTTCGATCACCGGAATGCTGATGGACGCTATCGAAAAACGTTTACAGAAATAACCTAACAATACTATTAGTGACAGCGCCTGTGTTTGTCCCCATACTGGGCGCTGTCGCTTTTTAAACCAGGAAACAGTACCTCTGACAATGAATTTACAGCATCACTTTCTTATTGCCATGCCTGCTCTCCAGGACCCGATTTTTCGCCGCGCCGTGGTTTATATTTGTGAATACAATGAAGACGGCGCGATGGGTATTATCATCAATAAACCACTGGAAAATCTTCAGGTTGAAGGAATTCTGGACAAGCTGAAAATACCGGCTGAAGCGCGACTGCCAGAAATCCGGCTTGATAAACCGGTGATGCTGGGTGGACCTCTTGCAGAAGATCGCGGCTTTATCCTGCATACGCCGCCGGTATTCTCTTCCAGTATTCGAATTTCGGATAACACCGTTATCACGACCTCGCGCGACGTGCTTGAAACGCTGGGCACCGCAGAGCAGCCTTCTGAAGTGCTGGTGGCGTTGGGCTATTCGTCCTGGGAGAATGGCCAGCTTGAGCAAGAGATCCTTGATAACGCCTGGCTTACCGCGCCTGCGGACATGAATATCCTGTTTAAAACCCCTATCGCCGATCGCTGGCGTGACGCGGCGAAGCTGATTGGCATTGATATCCTGACCATGCCTGGCGTAGCGGGGCACGCCTGATGAGCGGAACGCTTCTGGCCTTCGATTTTGGTACCAAAAGCATTGGCGTCGCCGTGGGTCAGCGTATCACCGGTACCGCGCGTCCGCTTTCGGCCCTGAAGGCTAATGACGGCACGCCAGACTGGAATCTTATCGAGCGTCTGCTCAAAGAGTGGCAGCCGGATGACGTGATTGTTGGGCTCCCGCTGAACATGGACGGCACAGAACAGCCGCTTACCGCCCGGGCGCGTAAGTTCGCCAATAAAATCCATGGCCGCTTTGGCGTCTCCGTGAAGCTTCACGACGAGCGTCTCAGCACCGTCGAAGCGCGTGCGGGCCTGTTTGAGCACGGCGGCTTCCGTGCGCTCAACAAAGGCAGCGTGGACTCCGCTTCTGCCGTGATTATCCTCGAAAGCTATTTCGAACAGGGCTTTTAACCACAGGGGTCTACAGCCGCCCCTGCGCCCGTCTCTCCGCCAGGCTCTGGTCAAAGTTCTGCATTCCTGCCTGCTGACCGGTTTGAATGATCCCGGGCAGTTGCCACGTTTTCCCTTCACGAATCAAATTCGCCGCCGCCGCAGTGTTCACCAGCAGTTCATACAACGCGACGCGCCCGCCCTGCAGATCGGGAAGCAGCCTCTGCGCCAGCACCGCTCGCAGGCTGCCGGCCAGCTGGTTACGCACCGGATCTTTCTCCTGCGCCGGGAACGTATCGACCAGCCGTTCAATCGCCTGCGATGCCCCGCGCGTATGCAGCGTCGCCAGCACCAGGTGTCCGGTTTCCGCCGCCGTCAGCGCCAGGCGGATCGTTTCGCTGTCGCGCAGCTCCCCCAGCAGAATAACGTCCGGATCCTGGCGTAAGGCGCTGCGCAGCGCTTCAGCAAATGACGGGCTGTGCTGGCCTATCTCCCGCTGCTGGATCAGACAACGTTCGCTCTGGTAGATAAACTCCACCGGATCTTCAAGCGTGAGGATATGGCCGTCAGCATGGTGGTTGAGAAAATCGACCATCGCCGCCAGCGTAGTGGATTTGCCGCTGCCGGTCGCCCCCGTGACCAGAATCAGCCCGGCGTCATTGGACAACAGTTCCGGGATCGCCCGCGGCGCGCCCAGCGAAGAGAGCTGTGGGCAGCTTCGCGGCAGCAGCCGCAGCGTCACAGAGACACCTCTCATCTGCTTAAAGGCACTGCCGCGCAGCCGCTGGCCTCCCGTTACCGTCGCGGCAAAATCCACCTGCCCCTTTGCCCACCAGATCCCCTGCTGCTCATCGTTGAGCCACGCTTTCAATAACGCTCCGACATCGGGAGGCGGAAAAGGAGCGGGTTCAAGCCGACCTAATCTGCGCCAGCGCGGTGGCGAATCACTGCACAGGTGTAGATCGGAGACGTTATGCTTTACACTAAGGGCCACAATTTCTTCCACATCCATAGACTACTCCTCGGAAAATGAACGACATTGCGCATAACCTGGCACAGGTCCGGGACAAAATCTCAGCCGCCGCAGCGCGCTGCGGCCGTGCTTCAGAAGAAATTACGCTGCTTGCAGTCAGCAAAACCAAGCCTGCGAGCGCCATCGCAGAAGCTATTGATGCAGGCCAGCGGGCGTTTGGTGAAAACTACGTTCAGGAAGGCGTGGATAAAATTCGCTACTTCCAGGAACAGGGGAATACGGATCTGCAGTGGCACTTTATTGGCCCGCTGCAGTCGAACAAAAGCCGTCTGGTGGCAGAGCACTTCGACTGGTGCCACACCATCGACCGCCTGCGTATTGCTACCCGCCTGAATGACCAGCGTCCGGCAGAAATGCCGGCACTCAACGTGCTGATTCAGGTCAACATCAGCGATGAAAACAGCAAGTCCGGCATTGCTCTGAGTGAGCTGGATACGCTGGCCACAGACGTGGCCGCCCTTCCGCGCTTGACCCTGCGCGGGCTGATGGCAATTCCTGTGCCTGAGTCAAGTTATGAAAGGCAGTTTGCCGTGGCACAGCAAATGGCTGTAGCATTTGAGGCGCTTAAAGCGCGCTATAACACGGTAGACACGCTTTCACTGGGCATGTCAGATGATATGGAAGCCGCCATCGCGGCAGGCAGCACTATGGTGCGCATCGGTACGGCAATTTTCGGTGCGCGCGACTACTCAAAATAATAAGGAAACCTGAGGAACGCCATGAAGACGTTGACTTTCCTGCTCTCAACAGTGCTTGAGCTGTATACGATGGCGCTTTTGCTGCGCGTCTGGATGCAGTGGGCCCGCTGTGATTTTTATAATCCGTTCTCGCAGTTTGTCGTGAAAATCACGCAACCTGTTGTCGGACCGCTGCGCCGCATTATCCCGGCGATGGGTCCCATCGACAGTTCGTCTCTGCTGGTGGCGTTTATTCTGAGCGTTATCAAAGCGATCGTGCTGTTTATGGTCATCACCTTCCAGCCGATTATCTGGATTGCTGGCGGTCCTGATTTTAATCAAAACCATCGGCCTGCTGATTTTCTGGGTGCTGCTGGTCATGGCCATCATGAGCTGGGTAAGCCAGGGCCGTAGTCCGGTAGAATATGCGCTGATCCAACTGGCCGAGCCGCTGCTGCGCCCGATTCGCAACCTGCTGCCTTCGATGGGCGGTATTGATTTCTCGCCGATGATCCTGGTTCTGCTGCTGTACGTGGTTAATATGGGGATCGCTGAGCTGTTACAGTCCACGGGCGATATGCTGCTGCCGGGGCTGTGGATGGCGCTATGAGTGCCGTAAGCACCTGCGCTGACGGGCTGGTTTTGCGGCTGTACATTCAGCCAAAAGCCAGCCGTGACGGTATTGTCGGGCTGCATGGCGACGAGTTAAAAGTCGCCATCACCGCCCCGCCGGTTGACGGTCAGGCGAACGCGCATCTGACTAAATATCTGGCAAAACAGTTTCGCGTCGCCAAAAGCCAGGTCATCATTGAAAAAGGTGAACTTGGGCGACATAAACAGGTAAAAATCCTTAATCCGCAATCTATCCCGACGGAAGTCGCGGCTCTGAAAGAACAGGACTAAACCATGCAGAAAGTTGTTCTCGCGACCGGCAACGCCGGTAAAGTGCGCGAGCTGGCCTCGCTATTAAATGATTTTGGGCTGGACGTGGTTGCCCAGACCGATCTGGGCGTGGAGTCCGCCGAAGAGACGGGGCTGACGTTTATCGAAAACGCGATCCTGAAAGCGCGTCACGCCGCGCAGATTACCGGCCTGCCCGCGATTGCCGACGACTCCGGCCTGGCCGTGGATTTTCTCGGCGGTGCCCCGGGGATTTACTCTGCGCGCTATTCCGGCGTTGACGCCACCGACCAGCAGAATCTGGAAAAGCTGCTTGTCGCCCTGAAAGACGTACCGGACGAACAGCGCACCGCGCAGTTTCACTGCGTGCTGGTCTATATGCGCCACGCGGAAGACCCGACGCCTATTGTCTGCCACGGCAGCTGGCCGGGCGTGATTACCCATGAAGCAGCTGGCAACGGCGGCTTTGGCTACGACCCGATTTTCTTTGTCCCGACCGAGGGCAAAACCGCTGCGGAACTGACCCGCGAAGAGAAAAGCGCGATTTCCCACCGTGGACGCGCGCTGAAACTGTTACTGGAAGCACTGCGTAATGGCTAATTTGCCGCCTCTGAGTCTGTATATTCACATCCCGTGGTGCGTGCAGAAATGCCCGTACTGCGATTTCAACTCGCACGCGCTGAAGGGCGAAGTGCCGCACGATGACTACGTTGCGCATCTGCTGGCTGACCTGGACGCCGATGTCGCTTACGCACAGGGACGTGAAGTTAAGACCATTTTCATTGGTGGCGGTACGCCGAGCCTGCTGTCCGGCCCGGCAATGCAGACGCTGCTGGACGGGGTGCGTGCGCGCCTGAACCTGGCGGCGGATGCGGAAATTACCATGGAAGCCAACCCCGGCACCGTTGAGGCTGACCGTTTTGTCGACTATCAGCGCGCGGGCGTAAACCGCATCTCCATCGGCGTGCAGAGCTTTAGCGAGCCGAAGCTAAAACGTCTGGGGCGCATTCACGGCCCGGAAGAGGCGAAGCGCGCGGCAAATCTGGCGACCGGGCTGGGCCTTCGCAGCTTCAACCTCGATTTGATGCACGGCCTGCCGGATCAGTCGCTGGAAGAGGCGCTGGACGACCTGCGCCAGGCGATCGAACTGAACCCGCCGCACCTGTCGTGGTATCAGCTCACCATTGAGCCAAACACGCTGTTCGGTTCCCGCCCGCCGGTGCTGCCGGACGACGACGCGCTCTGGGATATCTTCGAGCAGGGTCACAGGCTTCTAACCGCTGCGGGCTATCAGCAGTATGAAACGTCCGCGTATGCGAAGCCGGGCTATCAGTGCCAGCACAACCTGAACTACTGGCGCTTTGGCGACTACCTGGGAATTGGCTGCGGCGCGCACGGCAAGGTGACCTTCCCGGACGGGCGCATTCTGCGCACCGCCAAAACCCGCCACCCGCGCGGATACATGGAAGGCCGCTACCTGGAGCGTCAGCACGACGTTGAGGCGGCGGATAAGCCGTTTGAGTTCTTTATGAACCGCTTCCGTCTGCTGGAAGCCGCGCCGCGCGCGGAATTTGCGCGTTACACCGGGCTGCCGGAGTCGGTGATTCGCCCGCAGATCGACGAAGCGCTGGCCCAGGGGTATCTCACCGAGAGTGAGGAATACTGGCAGATCACCGAGCACGGCAAGCTGTTCTTAAACTCCCTTCTTGAGCTGTTTCTCGCCGAAGAATCCTGAAGGCTTATTCAGGATTTTGTATCCCGCTCTGCCGGCTGAGGGAAAGGCTGGCAGAGTGCGGGGATGGAAAAATCAAAACAACTCCGCAAACAAATGACGCCCGAAGAATTACGCCTCTGGTATTTGCTCAGGGGTCGTCGCTTCTTTGGGTATAAGTTTCGTCGGCAGATGCCTATTGGTCCGTACATCGTGGATTTCGCCTGCTTTAAGGCGAAGCTGATCGTTGAGCTGGACGGGGGTCAGCATCAGAACAAAGAGAAGTATGATTCACGACGTACCGAGTTTTTGAATGCGAACGGATGGGAAGTCTTACGGTTCTGGAATAACGAATTCAGGGCTAATGAGGAGGAGGTGTTGATAGCTATTCTGCAACGACTGCAATGCCTGATGCCCTCACCCTAACCCTCTCCCACAGGGAGAGGGAACGATTACACCCTCTCCCATGGGGAGAGGGTCGGGGTGAGGGGCCCAACGCGCAGAGATCTTACTTAAGCGTCCCCACCAGCGCCTTCCGGCTATCTTCCAGCGACACCACGCGTTTACACACGTCTTTGCCGAACTGCTGGAAATCATCTTCCTGGTTCTTCCACTCGTTCTGAATGGAGGTCTGCAAGCCGCCCAGGCTGCCCAGCACGCCCTGCAGCGGGTTACCGCCGCCTTTCAGCACGGCTTTCGCCCCCATTTCGTTGATGCTGTCCTGCAGGATGCCGCCCATCGCCTGATTCACCAGCTGCTGCCCGTCAGCGCGGACCTGATCAATCGCCTTGTAGTGGAACGTCAGGCCGTCGGTGCGCGTCTCGATAATGCGGTTCATCTGCTCTTTAAGCTGCTTATCGAGCTTCGTCAGGCGGGTGCGCATGTTGCTGCTCTCACCCACTTCTTTAGTAATGATCTTATCCAGCGCGACGCGGCTTTTCTCAACGCGGGTCAGCGCGCCGTCGTTAATCCACGGCAGCGCGGTACGCAGCTCAGCCTGATAATCCTTCGCCTGCTCGCGCTGCGCGGCAGTCAGGTTTTGCGGCTTGCCGTTAAACGTCACGTTACCATCCGGCGTAATCACCAGATTGCCGTTCTCGCCTTTGACCTGCACGGTTTGCGGGCTTAACACCACGTCATCACGCGGGGTGACGCTACATTGATAATCCGCATGAGCGGTGAATCCGGTTGCCATCAAAGCAACAGCGAGCAACGTTTTGCGCATCTTAAACACTCCCTCAGACAAAATGGGCCAGCTAATGCTGGCCCCTTACTGCTTTATTAGTCCCACCAAACGTCGAAAAGTTCGCTGACGCGGACATCTTCGAGCTTGTGGTCTTCAAGCCATTTACGTACCAGCGCCTGATGTTCTTCGGTGCATTTACCCACTTCCTGGGTGCAGATCAGACCTTCCCAGGCCAGGTAACCGCTACCGTCGAAGGCCAGCTTGTTTGGCTCAATCACGTCATTGATGAACGCATCCACGTCCTGATCGATCTGTTCTACACTGGTGCCTTCCGGGAAACGCCACGCAACGGAGAAACCCACTTCCTGGAATTCTTCGATGTGCATCTTTTTACGCAGACGACGGCTACGATTCTTTGCCATTATTTCACCCTCTCGAACATTAAGTCCCATACACCGTGACCAAGACGGTGGCCACGCTGTTCAAATTTCGTTACCGGACGCGATTCCGGACGCGGTACATAGTCGTTGCTCGCAGACTGGTTTTTGTAACCGTCCAGCGACGACATCACTTCCAGCATATGTTCCGCATACGGTTCCCAGTCGGTCGCCATATGGAAGACACCGCCCAGCTTCAGCTTGCTTTTAACCAGCTCGGCAAACGGTGCCTGAACGATACGGCGTTTATTATGACGTGCTTTGTGCCACGGGTCAGGGAAAAAGAGCTGAACCATGGTTAAAGAATTGTCAGGAATCATTTTATGCAGCACTTCCACCGCGTCGTGACACATCACGCGCAGGTTCTCAACGCCCTCTTCATGGGCCGTTGCCAGGCATGCACCCACGCCCGGGGAGTGGACTTCGATACCGAGGAAGTTCTGCTCCGGTCGCGCTTTCGCCATGGCCACCAGCGAGGTGCCCATACCAAACCCGATCTCCAGCGTGACGGGTGCTTCACGGCCAAACAGTTCAGCAAAATCCAGAGGCTGCTCGCTGAACTCAACGCCCATCACCGGCCAGTAGTTGTCCAGCGCATGTTGCTGCCCTTTTGTCAGGCGGCCCTGACGGCGGACAAAGCTGCGAATACGGCGCAGCGGGCGACCGTTTTCATCAAATTCCGGTGAAATGACGTCGTTTTTCATAAAAGAGTTGTCTGCTTGTGAGAATGTTCGGGAAACGGGCATTATCCAAAGTTAAGGCTTCTATGCAAGCATGGGAAAGATCCGGTTTACAGCAGATTGACGCTGTGCTGCAATCTGCGTCCCTGATTATGCGAATCGATGACCATGCAAGCCTCTCAATTTTCAGCCCAGGTGCTGGACTGGTACGACAAATACGGGCGTAAAACCCTGCCCTGGCAAATTGAAAAAACGCCTTACAAAGTATGGCTCTCCGAGGTGATGTTGCAACAAACGCAGGTCGCCACGGTGATCCCTTACTTCGAGCGTTTTATGGCGCGCTTCCCGACGGTGACCGATCTGGCCAACGCCCCGCTGGACGAGGTCCTGCACCTGTGGACCGGTCTTGGCTATTACGCCCGCGCGCGTAACCTTCACAAGGCCGCGCAGCAGGTTGCCATGCGCCACAACGGGAAATTCCCGGAAACCTTCGATGAGGTGGCCGATCTCCCCGGCGTCGGACGTTCAACCGCAGGCGCCATTCTCTCCCTGTCTTTAGGCAAGCATTTCCCGATCCTCGACGGCAACGTGAAGCGCGTGCTGGCACGCTGCTACGCCGTCGACGGCTGGCCGGGTAAAAAGGACGTTGAAAAACGTCTCTGGGAAATAAGTGAAGCGGTCACCCCGGCTAACGGCGTCGAGCGTTTCAACCAGGCGATGATGGATCTCGGCGCGATGGTCTGCACGCGCTCAAAACCAAAATGCGAACTCTGCCCGGTGAATAATCTCTGCGTGGCGTATGCCAACCATTCATGGGCGCAATATCCGGGTAAGAAACCCAAACAGACGCTGCCGGAGCGCACCGGCTATATGCTGCTGATGCAGCACGGCGACGAGGTCTTCCTCGCCCAGCGTCCACCGAGCGGTCTGTGGGGTGGTCTATACTGCTTCCCACAGTTTGAAGATGAAGATTTGCTGCGTGAATGGCTTAAACAGCGCGGGATTGCTGCCGATAACCTGACGCAGCTGACCGCGTTTCGCCATACGTTCAGCCATTTCCACCTGGATATTGTACCCATGTGGCTTCCCGTGTCGTCATTTGCCTCGTGCATGGATGAAGGCACCGCTCTCTGGTATAACTTAGCGCAACCGCCATCAGTCGGACTGGCGGCTCCCGTGGAGCGCCTGTTACAGCAATTACGTGCCGGTGCAATGGTTTAGCATCGACAAGAAAAAGAGGAATGAGTATGGCCAGAACGATTTTTTGTACTTTCCTGCAGCGTGACGCTGAAGGCCAGGATTTCCAGCTTTATCCGGGCGACCTGGGTAAACGCATCTACAATGAAATCTCCAAAGAAGCCTGGGGACAGTGGCAGAAAAAGCAGACCATGCTGATCAACGAGAAAAAACTCAGCATGATGAACCCGGAGCACCGCAAGCTGCTTGAGCAGGAGATGGTGAGCTTCCTGTTCGAAGGTAAAGACGTGCACATCGAAGGCTATACGCCACCGGAAAAATAACAGCGTGCGGGGGAAACCCCGCCGTTAAAGCAAACACAACACGCACTCCCGGAATGATGAAAAAACTTTTAGCGCTAGCCCTTGTTGCGCCGTTGCTTGTCTCGTGTTCGTCAAAAAAAGGCGAAGATTACAACGAAGCCTGGATCAAGGACACCAACGGTTTTGACATTTTGATGGGGCAGTTTGCCCACAACATCGAGAATATATGGGGATTTAACGAAGTTCTTATTGCCGGACCGAAGGACTACATTAAGTACACCGACGCCTATCAGACCCGAAGCCACATCAACTTTGATGAGGGGACGATCACGGTTGAAACCATCGCAGGCACCGACCCTGCGGCACGACTGCGTCAGGCGATCGTCAAAACCCTGCTGATGGGTGACGATCCTGGATCTATCGATCTCTACTCCGATGCCGACGATATCACGATCTCGAAAGAGCCGTTCCTGTACGGCCAGGTTGTCGATCAGACCGGCCAGCCGATCCGCTGGGAAGGTCGTGCCACGAAATTTGCCGACTACCTGCTGCAGACGCGCCTGAAAAGCCGCTCTAACGGTCTGAAGATTATCTACAGCGTCACCATCAACCTCGTCCCGAACCACCTAGACAAGCGTGCGCATAAGTACATTGGGATGGTGCGTCAGGCCTCGCGCAAGTACGGCGTGGATGAGTCGCTGATCCTGGCGATTATGCAGACCGAATCCTCGTTCAACCCTTACGCGGTAAGCCGTTCCGACGCCCTGGGGCTGATGCAGGTAGTGCAGCACAGCGCCGGTAAAGACGTCTTCCGCGCGCAGGGGAAATCCGGCACGCCGAGCCGCAGCTATCTGTTCGATCCGCAGAGCAACATTGATACCGGCACGGCCTACCTGGCGATGCTGAACAATGTGTACCTGGGCGGAATTGATAACCCAACGTCACGCCGCTATGCGGTGATCACCGCCTATAACGGCGGCGCGGGCAGCGTGCTGCGCGTCTTCTCGAATGACAAAGTGCAGGCCGCAAACATCATCAACAGCATGGCGCCGGGGGATGTCTACTCTACCCTCACCACCCGCCACCCGTCTGCGGAATCCCGTCGCTATCTGTATAAGGTGAATACGGCGCAGAAGAACTATCGTCGCCGGTGATCGGCACACCTTCTCCCCTCTGGGAGAAGGTGTTCTGTTTCCCCTCTCCCTGTGGGAGAGGGTCAGGGTGAGGGCATCAGGCCGCACCTATCCAACACCACCCATACGAAAATGTTATTTGCATCACAATCCAAACTGCAAATTAATGTGGATTGCATTTTTTTGCGGGAGGTAACAAAACATATCGTTGCCAACTGATAGAATTGCATCAAATAACAACCCTGAATGTTCCTATAACAACATATCTCCCGCTCACTTGTGAGGAAAGTAACATGAACCTTAAGCTGCAGCTTAAAATATTGTCGTTTCTGCAGTTCTGCCTGTGGGGTAGCTGGCTGACTACACTCGGCTCCTATATGTTTGTGACGCTCAAGTTCGACGGTGCGTCAATCGGTGCCGTTTACAGCTCGCTCGGTATTGCGGCTGTCTTCATGCCAACGCTGCTGGGCATCGTGGCGGATAAATGGTTGAGTGCGAAATGGCTGTACATGCTTTGCCACCTGGTGGGCGCGGGGACGCTGTTTATGGCAGCCCAGGTGACCACGCCGGGGGCGATGTTCATGGTGATCCTGCTTAACTCGCTGGCCTATATGCCAACGCTTGGCCTGATCAACACCATCTCCTACTACCGCCTGAAGTCCGCGGATATGGATATCGTGACCGATTTCCCGCCAATCCGTATCTGGGGAACTATCGGCTTTATCATGGCGATGTGGGGCGTGAGCTTCGCGGGCTTCGAACTGAGCCATATGCAGCTCTATATCGGCGCAGCGCTCTCCGTGCTGCTGGCGATCTTCACCCTGACGCTGCCAACCATTCCGGTTTCTAACCAGCAGAAAAACCAGAGCTGGAGCACCATGCTCGGCCTGGACGCGTTCGCGCTGTTTAAAAACAAACGCATGGCGATCTTCTTTATCTTCTCCATGCTGCTGGGCGCAGAGCTGCAGATCACCAACATGTTCGGCAACACCTTCCTGCACAGCTTCGATAACAACCCGCTGTTCTCCGGCAGCTTTATCGTTGAACACGCGTCGGTGATGATGTCCATCTCTCAGATCTCTGAGACGCTGTTCATCCTGACCATCCCGTTCTTCCTGAGCCGCTACGGCATCAAAAACGTCATGCTGATCAGTATCGCGGCATGGATGCTGCGCTTCGGCCTGTTCGCCTACGGCGACCCAAGCCCGTTCGGCACCGTGCTGCTGGTGCTGTCGATGATCGTTTACGGCTGCGCCTTCGACTTCTTCAACATCTCTGGTTCGGTGTTTGTGGAAAAAGAGGTGAAGCCTGAAATCCGCGCCAGCGCACAGGGTATGTTCCTGATGATGACCAACGGCTTCGGCTGTATTCTGGGCGGCGTGGTAAGCGGTAAAGTGGTTGAGATGTACACCACCAACGGCATTACCAACTGGCAGCCTGTGTGGCTGATCTTCGCGGCGTACTCGCTGGTGCTGTTCTTCGCGTTCATCGCGCTGTTCAAGTACAAGCACGTGCGTGAACCGCACGGTGCGCAGCCAATAGCGCATTAATCTTTGCGGTATTGTGCCCGGTGGCGGCTTCGCCTTACCGGGCCTACAAAAACACCGTTCACAGGCCGGGTAAGCGTTAGCGCCACCCGGCTATTTTATTGCAGATAGCACCCACCCCACAGACAGCAAATCCGCGCTGCCGCCCGGGCTCAGGTTTCGTACAATCAATGCGTTATCCATCTTCAGCAACGCCTCGCGATCCCAGCCACTCGCCAGTAATTCCTGCGCGTAGCCCTGAACGTAGCGCAGCCCTTCAATGCCGCCGCGCGAGACGAGATTACTGTCCTGATTGACCGCCATCAGGCGCAACAGCAGGCCGTGAAGCGACTGTCCGTTCCACTGCGCCAGCGCCTTACGCGCCGTCGCAAAGCCGCTTTCCGCCTCTCCGCGCGCGCCGGTTAAGCCGTACTGCTGAAACTGCCGCTCGCCCGCCGTCGCCTGTCCGCCGCGCGCGGCCAGTTCCCGCGACACCAGCCCGCTGCAGATGTTACTCACCTCACAGCAGAGGCTGTCTACGGAGATATGTTTCACACGCCCGGCGGCGAAGCACAGTAAACCCAGGGCAAAAACCCCGCCCTTGTGGGTGTTCACTCCGTTCGTCGCGGCGTACATCGCCTGCTCGCAGGCCATCCCCATCGGGCGGATAATGCGAAGCTGTGCGTCAGCGGGTTTATCCGCATGCGCGTTACCGAGCTCGGCAAAGCGCGAAAACCACGGCGTAATCGCCGCAATGCTGCGGACGAACAGCGCGTGGTCCATATCGCGATGGGAACCGTTATTGAGCTTGTCCACCAGCCCCGGCTTGGGCGTCAGCTCCAGCTCCTGCCACAGCGCCGCTTCGGCAAGCGCGGGTACGTCAGCCGGGCGCGGTTTAGTCGCGAGCAAACCAGTCATCGATCATCTTCTCCACGCGGGAAACCACCTGCTCCACAGGATGAGCGCGCGAACGGGAACAGGCATGAGCGGGCTCGTCGCAGATCAGACAACGCCTTAAATTTGCCCCCAGCGACTGACGCCCGACGTGGCCGTGCTGAGGGCAAATCACGTCCAGATCCCACAGCCTGCCGAGCGGGTGCGTCTGCTCCAAATCCGAACAGTGCGCTTTGATTTCCGCCGCCGGGTGGGCCACGCACCACAGGGCCTCCGGCCCGGTCGGGAGCCATAGAACCTGGCGGTCCAGCACCTGCCAGCGGTTTTCCCACAGCAGCTGGTCGCACATCTGCAGCGCCACGTCCATGGTGTTGCGATAGCGCAGGCTGTCCTTGATCTCCCCTGGCGTGACCAGCGTGAGGGAAATCACCGGTTGTTGATAGTGCTCGAGCATGTCAGCCTGGCGCGCTGCGCGGCGCTCTTTCGCCGCCAGCAGTTCGTCCAGACTGACACCCGCCCGCACGGGTGTCGCTAAAATCACACTTCCTCCTTCACCTGTCGTACGGTGTCGATCACGCTGCCGTCGCGGTAGCGGATCACCCCGACGATTTTGTCGGTAAATTCAATCGGTTTAGGTACGCCCGTCAGAGAAATCGCCCGCTCGTAAAGCGCGCTGATATCCACAACTTTGAGCCTGGCTTCCAGCAGCCGCTCGCGGATCTCCGGGCGCGCCGGGTTGACCGCAATGCCGTGGTCGGTGACCAGCACGTCGATGCTCTCGCCCGGCGTGAGGCGCGTGGTAACCCGCTTCACGACCGTCGGAATGCGGCTGCGCAACAGCGGCGCTACGACGATGGTCAGGTTTGCCGCGGCGGCCACGTCGCAGTGTCCACCGGACGCGCCGCGCATCACCCCGTCGGAGCCAGTGATAACGTTGACGTTGAAATCGACGTCGATTTCGAGGGCGCTGAGGATCACCACGTCAAGCTGGTCGCAGCTTGCCGCCTTGCTGCCGGGGTTGGCGTAGACGTTGGTGGAGATCTCCACGTGGTTCGGGTTGCGCGCCAGCGAGGCCGCCGCCTGGCCGTCAAAGCACTGGGTATCGAGCAGCTTTTCGATGAGCCCCTTCTCGTGCAGATCCACCAGGCTGCCGGTGATGCCGCCGAGCGCAAAGCGCGCCTTCACGCCGCTGCGCTCCATCTTCTCTTCCATAAAGCGCGTGCAGGCGGTCGCCGCCGCGCCGGAGCCGGTCTGCATCGAGAAGCCCGGTTTGAAGTAGCCGGAGTGTTCAATGACGTCCGCCGCATAGCGGGCGATCATCAGCTCGCGCGGGTTGCTGGTGACGCGCGCCGCGCCGACGCTGATTTTCGCCGGGTCGCCCACGCTCTCAACCTGCACGATGTAGTCCACCTGATCCTGCACCAGGCTGGCGGGCATATTCGGAAACGGCACCAGTTCTTCAGTCAGCAGCACCACCTTACGGGCAAAGTGCGCGTCCACCATGGCGTAGCCCAGGGAGCCGCAGCAAGATTTGCCGTGCGTCCCGTTGGCGTTGCCAAACTCATCGCTGCACGGCACGCCGAGAAACGCCACGTCAATATTCAGCTCGCCGTCCTGGAGCAGCTTCACGCGACCGCCGTGGGAGTGGATTTGCACCGGCTCGTCCATCAGCCCGTGGGAGATCGCGTCCGCCAGCCTGCCGCGCATGCCGGAGGTATAAATCCGGTTGATGACGCCGCTTTCAATATGCTCGATCAGCGCGTCGTTGCAGGTCATCAGCGAGCTGGAAGCCAGCGTCAGGTTTTTGATGCCCATCCGCGCCAGCAGCGCCACGACGGTGTTGATTACCCGGTCGCCTTCGCGAAACGCGTGGTGGAAGGAGATGGTCATCCCGTCCTGCAGGCCGCAACGCTTAACCGCCTCTTCAACAGAGGCGCAGAGCTTGCGGCTGTGCTTCGCGTCGCTGTCCGCCAGCCACGGAGTGGCGCTGTGGGCGGTATCAAACGGTTTTAGGTCCCGCAGATGGGGAAAATTCACGTGAAGAAGTTCTGTCTGATTCATTATTTCATCCTTACCGACGCACGCCGGAGGCCGCCGCGCGCTCCAGCACCACCTGCGCGTGGTTAATAATCGGTGCATCCACCATTTTGCCGTTAAGCGAAACCACGCCCAGGCCGTTACGCTCGCCCTCTTCTGCCGCCTCAATCACCCTTCTGGCGTGATCCACCTCTTCCTGCGTCGGGGCGTAGGCGTTGTGCAGCAGGTCAATCTGGCGCGGGTTGATCAGCGATTTTCCGTTAAAGCCCATCTTGCGGATCAGATCGACCTCGCGCAGGAATCCGGCCTCGTCGTTAACGTCTGACCACACTACGTCGAAGGCGTCGATACCCGCCGCGCGGGCGGCGTGCAGCACGGCGCAGCGGGCGTAGAACAGCTCGGTGCCGTCGCCGCGCTCGGTCTGCATGTCCATCACGTAGTCAAAGGCGGCCAGCGCGATGCCGATGAGGCGCACAGAGCTGCGGGCAATCGCCACGGCGTTGATGACGCCAATGGCCGATTCAATCGCCGCCATCACGCGGGTGGAGCCGACCTCGCGGCCGCACTCCTGCTCAATACGCTCGAGGTGGCCTTCCAGCTCGTAGATATCGTCCGGCGTGTCGGTTTTCGGCAGGCGGATCACGTCCACGCCGGCCCGCACGGCGGCCTCCAGATCCAGCAGGCCAAACGGCGTGCTGAGCGGGTTAATGCGCACTACGGTTTCGATATCCTGATACATCGGGTGCTGCAGGGCATGGAACACCAGCATGCGCGCGGTATCCTTCTCGCGCAGGGCAACGGCGTCCTCAAGGTCAAACATGATGGAGTCGGGACGGTAGATAAAAGCGGTGGAAAGCATGGCAGCGTTGGCGCCCGGCAGGAACAACATGCTGCGGCGGAGTTTGCTCATTTCAGCGCCCCCCAGTTGATGGCCTGTTCATCGGCTGCACGCATCAGCGCGCTTTGCAGGCGAGCGCGGATAACACAGTCCAGCGCCCCTTTGTCTTCAATAATAATTAATCCCTGGTGCACATTCATGGCGCGCAACGTGTCGTTGACCACCTGGCGAATTTGTTCGCCAAACTGCTTAATCACTTCACTGTGGATGACTATCTCCAGCTCGCCGTGAGCGGGAGCGATTTTCACCATCAGGTCGCTGGACTCCTGCGTTCCGGCCAGCGCCTCCCTTACAATTTTCATGATAAATTCCTGGTAGTTAAGCGACTTCCGCACTCGCACGGTAATGCGTTTCGAGATGCGCGAAGGTGGAGTCCGGGACAATCTCCCGGATCCGGGAAAACTGCTGTGTCTTCAGTAAGCGGCGCACTTCGGACGCTGAAATAGCGTTGCCGGTGGCCTTGATGCGCGGCATTTCCACCACCTCGATATGCGAGGCCAGCAGGTCGTGCAGCGTCTGGTTGTACTGGCGGGTGATATCGCAAAACGGCTCCGATCCGATGAAGCGGTGCGTGATGCCGAGCGCCGGGGCAATGAAGTCCCGGAAGATCAGCACGTCGATCTCGCTCCACGCCTGCTGCACTTTGCCGGTCTCCTTCAGGAAGTAGGCCGGGAAGGTGGCGCGGGAGATGATGTACTGCGAGCCTTCATGCACCACCACGTTCGGCAGATGCGCCACGCCCGCGCGCACCATCTCGAGGCGCGCGCTGAACGGGAAGAACGAGGCGTCTTCACGCACCACGAACAGGTGCAGGGCGTCGCACCGCTGCGCCGCCTGCTCCACCAGATGGCGGTGGCCGAGGGTGAACGGATTGGCGTTCATCACTATCGCGCCAACGTTCTCCCCGCACTTGCGCTTCGCGCGCAGGGAACGGCAGTAGCGTTCGATCCCCTGCGGGGTGTTTTCCATCAGCACGGCGTTGTTTCCGCTCTGGGCAATCGGCCAGAAGCCGCTGCGGGCAAAGCGCTCCCGATTGCACGGACGGGTGCAGAGAAAGAGGTGAAAATGGCCGCGCTCCAGCGCCGCATTTTCCACCTCTGCCAGCAGCCGCGCGCTGAGGTTCTCGCCGCGAAGCTGCTCGTTGACCGCCACGCATTTGATGACGTTGGCGGCAAGCCCTGCGCAACCCACCAGCTGCGAACCGGACCAGGCTTCGACAAACAGCGTAATGTCGTTGTCCAGGCCAAGGCCGCTGTCTGCCAGCAGGTAGCGGATCTGGCTTAAGCGTTCCGGGTGTTTCGCCACCAGCGTGTGGCGAAAATCGATGGGTTGACTGTTCATGCCGCCTTACTCAGTGTGCTGCCGCAAGCCCGACGGCTGGCGCTTCCACGATCACGTTGCTCAGATGACCGATATGCTCGATCTCCACCTCAATGCGATCCCCTTCCTTCATAAACAGCGGCGGATTGCGTTTTTTACCCACCCCGCCCGGAGATCCGGTGATGATCACGTCGCCCGGGCTTAAGCGGGTAAAGGTGCTGATGTACTCGATCAGCTCCGCCACCTTATGGATCATGCTGCTGGTGTTGTCTTCCTGCACCATGCGGCCGTTCAGCCAGGTGCGGATCGCAAGCTGGTGCGGATCCGGGATCTCATCCGCCGTCGCCATCCACGGCCCAAACGCGCCGGTTTTGCGCCAGTTTTTACCGGCGGTGAACCAGGTGTGCTGCCAGTCGCGGGCGGAGCCGTCCATGTAGCAGCTGTAGCCCGCCACGTGGCGCAGGGCGTCGTCGCGGCTGATGTTCTCCCCGCCTTTGCCGATGATCACCGCCAGCTCGCCTTCATAGTCGAATTCGCTGGAGTGGCGCGGCTTCAGCACCGGCTCGTTGTGGCCGGTCTGTGAATCCGGGAAGCGGACAAACAGCGTCGGGGCCGGATTATGCTGGTCAAACTCCTTGCGCTTGTCGGCATAGTTCATGCCCACGCAGAGGATCTTTTCCGGCTGCTCAATCACCGGTAAGAAGGTGATGGCGCTCAGCGGCACGTCCACGGCGTCGTTCAGGTAGCGGGTGGCCTGCGCCAGCCCGTTGCCCTGCAGCAGCGCCTTGAGGTCGCTGTAGCGGTCGCCGAGACGGCGGCCTAAATCAATCACGCCGTCGGCCTGGACGATGCCGTAGCTGCGTTTTCCCTGGTATAAAAAGCTTGCGAGTTTCATTGTTCTTTCCTGAAAACTTAAACGAGGAAGTTGCCCAGAATCAGCAGTGAGACAGAGACGTTAATCGCCCCGCCGATACGGGTAGCAATCTGGGCGAACGGCATCAGGCTCATGCGGTTGCCTGCGGTCAGGATCGCCACGTCGCCGGTACCGCCCTGGCCGCTCTGGCAGCAGGAGACGATGGCGACATCAATCGGATGCATACCAATCTTTTTGCCGACGAAGAAGCCGGTGGCGACCAGTGCAGAAACGGTGCTGACAATTACCAGCAGGTTGCTGACGGTGAACGCCGCCACCAGTTCATGCCACGGGGTGATAGCCACGCCGACGGCGAAGAGGATTGGGTAGGTCACGGAGGTCTGGAAGAATTTGTACACCACCTGAGAGCCTTCCAGCAGACGCGGAGAGGCGCCGTTGCAGAGCTTCACCAGTACCGCCATAAACAGCATGCCGACCGGAGCAGGCAGGCCAATCAGCTTGTGGCCGAGCATGCCCAGCATGTAGAGCAGCACCGCCAGCAGCGCGCCGGAGGCGATAGTGGTGACGTCCGCTTTGCCGGAAAAAGCAGGCTGAGAGACCGTTGCATCGGCATTCGCGCGGTTAGGCATCAGCTGGCCTTCACCGGTCAGGTGCGGGAAGCGTTTACCGAGCTGGTTCAGGCAGCCGGAGATGATGATTGCCGTCAGACCGCCGAGCATGACCATCGGCAGCACGCGACCGAGCGCAACGCCCTGGTCCATGTGCAGCAGGGTGGCATAGCCGATGGAAAGCGGGATCGCCCCTTCCCCGACGCCGCCCGCCATAATCGGCAGAATGATAAAGAAGAAGATCTGGAACGGCTCAAGACCCAGCGCCAGGCCGACGCCCATCCCCACCAGCATGCCGACGATTTCGCCGCACAGCATCGGGAAGAAGATGCGCAGGAAGCCCTGAATCAGCACCGTGCGGTTCATGCTCATGATGCTGCCGACGATGATGCAGCAGATGTAGAGATAGAGAATGTTGGTGGATTTGTAGAATTTGGTGGTGGACTCGACCACCACGTCCGGCAGCAGGCCATAATAGACCAGCGCGGAAGGGATAAAGGTGGCGCAAATCGCCGCCGCGCCGAGCTTGCCGACAATCGGCAGGCGTTTGCCAAACTCGCCGCAGGCAAAGCCGAAGAAGGCCAGCGTTGCCACCATGACCACGATATCGCTCGGCAGTTTTCCGCCCAGGCAATCAATCGCAATCAGCGCGCCCGCCAGAACGAACAGCGGCAGAGGAATAATCCCAACTTTCCAGGTATCCATAATATGCCACCAGCACTCTTTGAGCGAAGGCTGCTGAATTTCAATCGGGTCGTGGGTAACAGAGAAAGAATCGTCAGTTGTGCTCATAATAAGCCCCTTGGTTATTTTGTGCGTTCAGCTTAGAGTCACAAAGGCTTACTTTATGTGAGGGATGGCATATTAAAAGCGAAGTTTTAATGGCTGCTATGGTTTTAATGGTTTCTTTTGTTTAATGTGATTTATACCTTATTTATGGCCGTGGTTTTTATGGTTTCTTTTCCGAATTGAACAAACAAATAACATTTGCTCGCGCAGCCCGAAGTACGTTCGCCTTCAGGTTAACTCTTTTACAGCGCCCGCTGTGCAAGGGATCACAAGTTTTCGGCAAAGCGGGCGTCAGCGCGAAAAAAGATGATATATTGGCGATCTTTGCTGCTACCTCGCGTGATAGTTATGAAAGTCTCTTTCCAGATTAAGCTGTTTATTTCGCTGGTTGCCTTTTTCTCAGTGCTTTTCGCGCTGCTGGGCGGATATTATTATGCCGACGTCGGGAAACAGCTTTATCAGGAAATGAGTACGCGTGCCAAAATACAGGCTGAAGAGATTGCGCTTATTCCGACATTGCGTAATGAAGTTGAACAAAAGAATATCAACGCCATCCATGATTTTATGCAGAAGATTTCTGCGCACAGTGACGCCAGCTTTATTGTGATTGGTGATAATAAAGGGCAGCATCTTTTTCACTCCGTATTTGCCGACAGAGTGGGCACAACCCTGGTTGGCGGAGACAATGAAGCCGTGTTGCAGGGTAAAAGCACCACCACCATCCGCAAAGGCGGGCTGGGTATTTCGCTGCGCAGCAAAGCCCCCATTTTCAATGCTGCCGGACAGGTGGTCGGCATTGTTTCGGTAGGCTATCTCACCAGCTACCTTGATACCATTACCGTCAGTAAGGTGGTCAATATCCTGATTGCCGCCGTGCTGCTGCTGATCGCTCTCTTTGTCTTCTCCTGGTTCTTTACCCGCAGCATCAAGAAGCAGATCTTCTCCCTTGAGCCGCGCGATATCGGCCTGCTGGTGCGCCAGCAGAAGGCGATGATGGAGTCTATTTATGAAGGGGTGATTGCCATTGACGCTCAAAGGCGGATTGAAGTCATCAACCAGGCGGCGCGCAAGCTGCTGGGTCTGAGCCAGCCGGCCCGCGAGCTGCGCGGACAGCTGATAAGCCAGGTGATCGATCCGGTCCCGTTCTTCGACACGCAGACGATGCTGGCGAAAGATACCCATGACGAGATTTGTCGTTTTAACGATCTCACGGTGATTGCCAGCCGGGTGCACATCATGCTTGAGGGGTCGCTGCAGGGCTGGGTGATCACCTTCCGCGATCGCAACGAGATCGACTCGCTAAGCGCCCAGCTCAGCCAGGTTAAACGCTATGTCGATAACCTGCGCATTATGCGCCACGAGCAGTTAAACAGGATGACGACCCTGTCCGGCCTGCTGCATATGGGTCGCTATGAGGAGGCGATTGGCTACATTCAGGCGCAGTCGGAACACGCCCAGGAGCTGTTGGACTTTATCTCTTCGCGCTTCAGTTCACCGACCCTGTGCGGCCTGCTGCTGGGGAAAGCCGCCCGCGCGCGGGAGAAAGGCGTCGAGCTGTGTTTCGACCCGGGCTGTCGGCTGGACAGACCGTTCCTGCCCCTTGGGGAGCAAGAGCTGATTTCGATTATTGGCAACCTGCTGGATAACGCCATCGAAGCAACACAGAGGTCGCCGCTTCCCCACGCGCCGGTAGAAGTGCTGATAAAACTCAGCGAACAGGAGCTGATTATTGAAGTGGCCGACCAGGGCGTTGGCATTACACCGGCGATCCGTGAGCGGATCTTTGAACGCGGCATCACCACCAAAACGCGCGGCGATCATGGGATTGGCCTGTATCTGATCGAAAGCTACGTCACACAGGCTGGCGGCGCGATAGAAGTTGCCGATAATACCCCGCGCGGCGCCATTTTCTCCTTGTTTATCCCGGCCACGGGAACCGCCCGGCAACTGGAAGACACCGACTATGCAACATGAACTTATCGACGTACTGATTGTTGAAGACGAGAACGAACTGGCGCAACTGCACGCGGAGCTGATAGGCAAACATCCGCGTCTGAGGCTGGTAGGCATTGCCTCGTCGCTGGCTGCGGCCCAGGCAGAGCTTGAAAGCAAACAGCCGCAGCTGATGCTGCTGGATAACTACCTGCCGGACGGTAAAGGCATCTCGCTTATCAATAACCCCATGCTGGCCCGCGCCAACTGCTCGGTGATTTTTATTACTGCCGCCAGCGATATGGACACCTGCAGCCAGGCGATTCGCAACGGTGCGTTCGACTACATCCTCAAACCCGTCTCCTGGAAGCGGCTCAGCCAGTCGCTGGAGCGGTTCGTGCAGTTTGCCGAACAGCAGCGCGTCTGGAAGATTGTCGACCAGCAGAACGTGGATTCGCTGTATCAGCTTCAGGCGAAAAACTACCGCCTGGACAACGGCAGTAAAGGCATTGAGGAAAATACGCTGGCGCGGGTACAGTCGC
This sequence comes from Enterobacter sp. QK-SA4, assembly GCF_056856775.1. Taxonomy (NCBI): domain Bacteria; kingdom Pseudomonadati; phylum Pseudomonadota; class Gammaproteobacteria; order Enterobacterales; family Enterobacteriaceae; genus Enterobacter; species Enterobacter sp. QK-SA4. Next base: position 831,905 of record NZ_JBXFXH010000007.1, on the reverse strand, counting down.
TGTTTAACGATAAGGCAACGCACTGCTTTACCGTGGATGAGGTGGTGAGCGAAACGGGATTAAGCAAAACGACCACCCGGCGCTATCTGGAGCACTGCGTGGAGGCGGGTTTTCTGACGGTGGAGATGCTGTACGGCAAGATTGGGCATCCGAGGAGGATGTACAAGCGTAGTGCGGTTTGATGAAACGTTCCCCCTCAACCCGGCCCTCCCCCCAAAGGGGCGAGGGGGAAAAGACGGCCCCGTACAATCCCCTCTCCCCTTTGGGGAGAGGGTTAGGGTGAGGGGGCTACCTTAATACATACCCATACAGCCGCTTAATCCCGTCGGCATCCTTCTCGCTGTAAACTCCCTGCAGCTCCGGCGAGAAGCCCGGCAGCAGGTTGACGCCCTCCTCCAGCGCCAGGAAGTAACGCTGTACCGCCCCGCCCCAGACTTCACCCGGCACCACGCACAGCACGCCCGGCGGATAGGGCAGCGCCCCTTCGGCAGCAATGCGCCCTGCGGCATCCCGAATGCGAACCAGCTCCACGTCACCGCGAATATAGGCCCGGTTTGCATCCTGCGGGTTCATCACCACCTCAGGCAGACTCTCCTTGCGGAACATCGCCTTCTGCAGATCCTTCACGTCAAAGCTGACGTAGAGATCGTGCATCTCCTGGCACAGCTGGCGGAGGGTGTAATCCCGGTAGCGCACCGGGTATTTCAGGAAGATCGTCGGCAGCACGTCCGCCAGCGGCGTGTCGTCTTCAATATGCTGTTCGAACTGGCCCAGCATCGCCACCAGCTGCGCCAGCTTCTCGCTGCTTTCGGCAGGCGTCAGCAGGAACAGGATCGAATTGAGGTCGCATTTCTCCGGCACGATGCCGTTTTCGCGCAGGTAGTGCGCCAGAATCGTCGCCGGGATCCCGAAATCGGTGTACTCCCCGGTTTCGGCATCGATACCCGGCGTGGTCAGCAGGAGCTTACACGGGTCGACAAAGTACTGCTCGCGGGCATAGCCCTCAAAGCCGTGCCATTTGGCCCCCGGCTCAAAGCTGAAGAAGCGCAGCTCGCTGGCAATGGCGTGCGTCGGATGATCCTGCCACGGCCGCCCCGCCACCACCGGCGGGATAAACGGTTTGATCATATGACAGTTCGCAATGATCGCCTTGCGCGCCTCAATCCCCAGCTCGACGCACTCCGCCCACAGCCTGCGTCCGCTTTCCCCTTCGTGGATCTTGGCATTCACATCCAGCGCGGCGAACAGCGGATAAAACGGGCTGGTGGAGGCGTGCAGCATAAACGCGTTGTTCAGCCGCTTGTGCGGGCAGAAACGCGCCTGACCGCGAATGTGGTTATCCTTTTTATGGATCTGCGACGTTTGCGAGAATCCGGCCTGCTGTTTGTGCACCGACTGGGTCACGAAAATCCCCGGATCGTTCTCGTTCAATTCCAGCAAGAGCGGGGACGTTTCCGCCATCATTGGAATAAACTGCTCGTAGCCCACCCAGGCGGAGTCAAAGAGGATGTAGTCGCACAGATGACCGATCTTGTCGATCACCTGGCGGGCGTTGTAGATCGTCCCGTCGTAGGTGCCAAGCTGAATGATCGCTAGGCGGAACGGACGCGCCTCGTCGGCTTTTTCCGGCGCCGCCTCGCGGATAAGATCCCGCAGATAGGCATCGTCAAAGCAGTGGTCGTCAATTCCGCCAATAAAGCCAAACGGGTTACGCGCGGCCTCAAGATAAACCGGCGTAGCGCCCGCCTGGATCAGCGCCCCGTGGTGGTTAGACTTATGGTTATTGCGGTCGAACAGCACCAGGTCGCCGCGGGTCAGCAGCGCGTTGGTCACCACCTTGTTTGCCGCTGACGTGCCGTTCAGCACGAAGTAGGTTTTGTCCGCATTGAACACTTTTGCCGCGAACTTTTGCGCGTGCTTGGCGGACCCTTCGTGGATCAGCAGATCGCCCAGCTTCACGTCGGCGTTGCACATGTCGGCGCGAAACACGTTCTCACCGAAGAAATCATAGAACTGTCGCCCTGCCGGGTGTTTTTTGAAAAAGGCCCCGTGCTGGTGGCCCGGACAGGCGAAAGTGCTGTTGCCCATCTCCACATACTGGCTCAGGGTGTCGAAAAAAGGCGGCAGCAGATTCTCTTCGTAACGGCTGGCAGCGCTCTCCAGTTCCAGAAATTCCTGAGCTTTACCCGATATAACCGCGGTGGCGCCATCGGGTACGTCCGTAGGCTCCTGCGAGAAAATAAACACCGGTAGCTGAAAGCCCGTGCGTTTCAGCAGTGCAAGAATGCCGCTGCGACTTTCAGCCGTTGTGATGACGACGGCCGCCACATCGGTAAAATCAGTGCTGTCCAGCGTCACCTTTTCGCGGTGCGTAGACACAGTTGAAAGTAGCTCGCGGCTGACGGCAATTTTCATGGTTTTCATAGGCGCAGTTACCCTCACCGGGCGGTGAGACAGGGAGGAGAAAATTCGCGCAATAATGTCACCTTTTATTTTGAGGTGCAAGAAGGAATCAGTATGCACCAAATCAACCAAAGCTAAGGCCCGCGCAGCCCTGCCGTGCCATAATAATGCACTATCAATGATTAAATAACAGGAGTTAACTTTGGTTATTGGCCCATTTATTAACGCAGGCGCCGTATTGCTGGGCGGCGTACTCGGCGCCGTGCTGAGCCAGCGGTTGCCAGAGCGTATTCGCACCTCCATGCCCTCAATATTCGGCCTGGCATCGTTAGGGATCGGTATTCTTCTCGTGATCAAATGCGCCAACCTGCCGGTGATGGTGCTGGCCACCCTGCTCGGCGCGCTGATTGGCGAATTTTGCTATCTGGAAAAAGGCATTAACAGCGCGGTGAGCAGAGCCAAAAACATGATAACCCGACCGGGCAAGGCGAAACACGGCACGCACGAGACGTTTATTCAGAACTATGTCGCCATCATTATTCTGTTTTGCGCCAGCGGCACCGGGATTTTCGGTTCGATGCAGGAAGGGATGACGGGCGACCCAAGCATATTGATTGCGAAAGCGTTCCTTGATTTCTTCACCGCCACCATTTTCGCCACTACCCTTGGCGTCGCCGTGGCGGCGATTTGCATCCCGATGCTGCTTATTCAACTCGCGCTCGCCACCTGCGCCACGCTGATTCTCCCGCTCACAACGCCGGCGATGATGGCAGACTTTACCGCCGTCGGCGGCCTGCTGCTGTTGGCTACCGGGCTGCGCATCTGTGGGATCAAGATGTTTGCCGTGGTGAACATGCTGCCCGCACTGCTGCTCGCCATGCCGCTCTCCGCGCTCTGGACGCACTTTTTCGCTTAATGATGCGGCAAAATGGTGAGAGATTGCGCAGTCTGTAACGAAAACAACATTTTTCGTTGACGCCACGGGGCAGATCGGGTTTAATGCGCCCCGTTGCCCGGATAGCTCAGTCGGTAGAGCAGGGGATTGAAAATCCCCGTGTCCTTGGTTCGATTCCGAGTCCGGGCACCACTATTTAAAGAACCCGCCCTCGTGGCGGGTTTTTGCTATATGGCTTCGGCCGATTTCTGGGCGCTGCTAAGCGTGGCTTTAATGCAGGCACGCTTACGCTAATAGCCCGGTAAGTTAATACAGGCGGTGGCTCTTTTTATCACTTAATTTTGCCGGATAAATTGCTGACCTGATTTGAAAGGTTGTCGTTGCTCCGCTTCATGTCATCAAGGCTTCTTTGCAATCGCTCGATCTTACTCTCCTGCTCAGAATTCTTTCTCTCAAGCTGTAAAACCTTCTGAGTTAGCTCATCGACCTTGCGGTTGTCGGACTTCACCTTCCTCAGGCTATCCTGCATCTCCTGTAGATCCGACTCCCTGAAATCAGAAGGCTCGATTTCATCTGCATCAGAAATTACCGGGATATATCCTCCATTAGCGCTGCTGGGTTTGATACTAACCTGAACTTTATTTAGCCCCGCAGAGTGCGCGTAACCTATTGAAGAAAAATAAAAAAAAACAACACACAGACCAGACAGATATTTATTCATTTCTAACGTCCTTTTAAATTTTTCAATCACTTCCAGGAGTCTCCTTCTGGTATCACCCGCTCAGGATAAAACACATGGCTTAGCCTCTGGCAGTTCATAAACGGGGGTAAAGAGCAGAAGATACTATTCGTTTTTCATTATAATACGCGTTTCCTCTCCCCAAAAATCCAACCGCCACCCGCTCATTTTCTGCCACCTTACATCCGCCGGTATCAGATAAGCGCGTTGCCACGCACCTTATTAACGAACCCGCCCTCGTGGCGGTTTTTTGCTTTTGAATTCCTGACAACTTTAGGGATCGTTCCCACCTGCGTCCAGCAGTTTGTTTTTAAAGATAAACAAACACGCCTCGTTGAAGTTCTCCGCCCCCAGCCGTTCCGAGAGCGCCGTTCTTTTGCGATAGAGGCTTTTCACCGACGTATTCAGCTCATCGGCGATGGCTTCCATCGGCATCCCTGCCCTCAGCAGCCGCAGCATGATCGCTTCGTGCGTGCTAAGACGTAAATTAAGCAGCCACTTCGTGGTCAGGCGCCGACCTTTCATATTGAGCACCAGGTTAAATAACGACGCCATATCCGGCGCGGTCAGCGACGTGTTCATAAATAACTTCATACTGAGCAGATTCTCCTCCCGGTGTCGCATATCGAGCATAACGCAGCAGATTGTTTTTTTCGTTCTGGCCGGATGGCGTATCAGGTAATCATATAAACGGAGCGGAGAACGACTATCAATCAATACAGAATATTCATCTGCACCGTTATCAAATATGTTTCTGTCAATCGAGTCGAGCAGGATAATATCCGGGAAAAATATCCGCATCCCTCTGACAAGGTAGCGATCCTGAGTCACTAAAACAATTGAAGTTGCCACTAACCATCCCTTTTAGATTAAAGCAAGCACGATCCCTCGCAAAGAAGGCCGCCTTCGTTTTATAGCGCTGTTATATTAACGATAAATGTATTCTGGCTTTGGACATCCCTCAATACAGACATTGATGAGAAAGACTTCCTGTAGACTATCATTCAATGGCTACCATTAATTATAAATAAAAAACAATCGCAGGAAAGTCACTTCTCAAAACATTAAGAATTTTTGTCATGAAACTTCCCAAACATGCACCAGAAAGTACTTTAATTGAGGCAGACAAACCCCATTAAAAATATATACAAAGCTGTCACAATAAAAATAATACACAGTAATTTCAATGAGTTAAAAATAAACATCTAATTCAATAAAAACGTCACAAAGCGCTCAATCCAGAATTATCTCAAAACGACACACCGGCTTTTCAACATATTTATCCGGCAACATATCAGGTGTACATTAGCTTTCACCCAGTCCACTAAGATAAGGATCCATAATTACCTTTAGGTAAGTACCCCGTAACATCACTGCATTCAGATTTAATGTTCTCATTTATGGCCTTTAACCCTGAGTTTAAAGGCGGCCGTGTTATGCAATGGATTCATGATAAACAAATGGCAAATAGATATGGAAAGTTCACTTCGCTTCAATACGTTATTCTTTTATCGCACCCCAACATTATTGTTTCTGTTATTCCTCTTTCCTGTTCTGGCTCAGGCGACAGAATCCGTTTATGAGCAACAGATTCAACAGGCGCGTAACGGTAATTACACGCCGTTTCTCGATTATCTTCAGCGTTATCAGCAGCAGCATGCCCTGACGCCTGAACAAGTTGCGGACTGGTTACAGGTTGCAGCCTGGGCGGGTCATGATAACGAGGTTATTCAGGTCTGGCAGCGTTACGGCATTTATATGCCGCTGCCCGCCCGCGGCGTTGCTGCCGTCGCGCAGTCCAGGCGAAATCAAAAAGCGTGGCAGCCGGCCCTGGCGCTCTGGAAAGAGGCGCATAGCCTTGCGCCGGATAACGATGATTATCGTATCGGCTATATCAAAACCCTGGCCGATGCCCGCATGGATACGCTTGCCCTGCAGGAAGCCCGACGGCTGGTAGCGGAAAATCCCTCTCAGGCGCATCTCCAGACGCTCTCGTATGTCTGGTTACGCCAGGGAAAAAGCTGGGATCGGCTTCTGGCAGACACCCGCGCGCTGAATGTCGCACCTGAGAATAAAGCGCTCCTCAGCGAACTAATCGACGCGCTAACGGATAGCCGGGTGAACACCCCCGCGCTCCAGCTTTCACAAAGCGTAACGCTGTCCCCCGCGGAGCGTCGTCGTCTTGAGCGTAATGCCGCTGCAGAACGGGTTCGCCTTGCCGATGTGCCTGGGAGAACAGAAAAGGAGCGCCTGCAGCTTGCGCAATCCACGCTGAATCGTTACGACGCTCTGCTTGCTCGCTGGCAAAAAGAGCCGCAGGCGGCGGAAGACGTCGTCCTTGCTCGTATCGACAGGCTTGGCGCGCTGTACGCCCATGCTGATTACCCACGGGTGATTAGCGAATATCAGGATCTTACGGCAGCCCAGCATCCGGTGCCGGGCTGGGCAATCGGCTGGGTCATCTCCGCGTATCTGCAGGAGCAAAACGCTGCCGCCGCCTTCTCGCTTCTGCAACGCTATCCGCAATACGCTTCCGACCCGCAGGACGAAGAGCACGCGCTTTTCTACGCCTGGCTGGATACGGGACAGTATCAGTCCGCCCGCCAGTACGTAGAGCGCCAGACCCACAACGTCCCGTGGACCCGCTACGATTTCGGCTCCCCAACCCCTCAGCCGAACGATCGATGGCTTACCGGACAGTCGCTCCGCTTTAACTATTTGCTGGCGACGAATGCCCTGCCGGAAGCCGAAAAGCTGGCGCACCGTCTGGCGACAACGGCGCCGGGCAATCAGGGATTACAGATTGACTACGCCACCCTGCTTCAGGCGCGGGGCCTGCCGCGCGCGGCCGAGCAAAAGCTGAAAAAAGCGGAGGCGCTGGAGCCGTCCAACACAGAGCTAGAGCAACAGCAGGCTTACGTCGCGATGGATCTGCAGGAGTGGCGACAGATGGATTTACTGGCCGACGACGTGCTGGCTCGCGCGCCCAACGATCGCAGCGCCAGACGTCTCGACAGGCTCAGAACGGTCCACCACATGTCCGAACTGCGCCTCAACGCGAGCAAGGGTTTGCACTCCGATAGCCCCGTCAGCGGGACACACGACCTGAGCTGGGACGCCACGCTCTATGGCCCACCCGTAGCGGACAGCTGGCGGCTGTTTGCGGGCACCCGCTATGCGCAGAGTAATTTCGATGAAGGCAAGGGCACCAGCCGTCACCTTTTGGGCGGCGTCGAGTGGCGACCACGCGACCTCCAGCTCGAAGCCGAGCTTTCCAGCAACCGCTATCACGGTGAAAACAAGCCGGGCGCTCGCCTCGCAACAACATACTTTGTGACCGATAGCTGGCAGGTCAGCGGCAGTCTGGAACGCCTGTCGCGCACCACGCCCCTTCGGGCGTTACGCAACGGAATTAGCGCCAACCGGGGTGAAGGCGGAGTGCGCTGGTATCAAAACGAGCGGCGTGAGTACCAGTTCAGCGCCGCCCTCAGCCGCTTCTCCGACCATAACCGTCGCCAGGAATACACCCTTACGGGCAAGGAGCGTCTCTGGCAGACCCCGTCCCTGACGCTGGATCTCGAACCGGGGATCGCCGGCAGCAAAAACAGCCTGCGGGACACGCTTTATTACAACCCGGTGCGGGATCTGTCCGTGACGGCTGCCCTGGCCGTTGACCATGAGATGGTCCGCCATTACGACACCCTCTGGAGCCAGCAGTTTGTGGCGGGAGGCGGCAGCTACTGGCAGAAAAATCAGTCCGCTGGCGCCATCGCCCTGCTGGGTTACGGACAGCGCGTCCAGTGGAACAACGTCATTGATACCGGCGTGATGCTGAACTGGGATAAACGCCCTTACGACGGCAAACGCGAGAGCAATCTCTCCGTCACGTTTGACGCGACTTTACGCTTTTAAGGATGAATATGCTGAACACACGTTTTTCCGTGAGCCTGATACTCCTCGGCTGGCTCTGCCTCAGCGCGAGCGTCTGCGCGCAGGCGATCTCGTTCATTGCGCCCAAAGATCGGCCGCAGCTGGAGGCGAGTAAACCCTGGCCGGAGAACCAGTTTCTGGTCCTGGCCTACCACGACGTTGAAGACGATGCCGCCGATCAGCGCTATCTCTCCGTTCGCACCAGCGCGTTAAACGAGCAAATAAGCTGGCTTCTGCACAACGGCTACCACGCCATCAGCGTGCAGGACATTCTTGACGCGCATGACGGGAAAAAAACGCTGCCGCCAAAAGCCGTTCTGCTCAGTTTTGACGACGGCTACAGCAGCTTTTACACCCGCGTCTGGCCGCTGCTTCAGGCGTGGAACGTTCCTGCGCTGTGGGCGCCGGTGGGCAGCTGGGTGGATACGCCGGCAAATCAAAAAGTTAACTTCGGCGGCCTGATGACGCCCCGGGATCGCTTCGCGACGTGGGACATGGTGCGCGAGCTCAGCCGGTCCCCGCTGATTGAGATCGGATCGCACACCTGGGCCTCGCATTACGGTATTCCGGCCAACCCGCAGGGCAGCCGCGAGCCGGCCATCGCCAATCGCTTTTATGACAAAGCGACGGGCCGCTATGAAACCGACCAGCAGTTCAGCCAGCGGATCGGCGATGACGTTCGTAAAGTGACTGAAAAAATCACGCAGGTGACGGGCAAAGCGCCGCGCGCCTGGGTCTGGCCCTACGGCGCCGCCAGCGGTACGTCGCTCGCTATCGCCAGACAGCAGGGTTACCGGCTGGCCTTCACCCTTGAGGACGGGCTGGGGAACGTGCAGGATCTGGGCAATATTCCCCGTCTGCTGATCGCCGGAAATCCCTCGCTCAAGGCGTTTGCCAGCACGATCAGCCAGGTTCAGGAGCGCGATCCCGTGCGCGTCATGCACGTCGATCTCGACTACGTTTACGATCCCGATCCTGCCCAGCAGACCCAAAACATCAACAGGCTGATCCAGCGGGTCTACGACATGAAGATCAGCCATGTTTTCCTGCAGGCGTTTGCCGACCCGCAGGGCGACGGCAGGATCAAGGCGCTCTATTTCCCCAACCGTCGTCTGCCGGTCCGGGCAGATCTTTTTAATTTTGTCTCCTGGCAGCTGCAAACCCGCGCGGGCGTGAAAGTCTTCGCGTGGATGCCGGTGCTCTCGTTCGATCTCAATCCTTCCCTGCCTCGCGTGCAGCGTCGGGATCGTCAAACCGGCAAGCTGCGCGAAGCCACCGAGCCCTATATCCGGCTCTCCCCGTGGGACCCGCAGGTGCGCCAGCAGGTGACGGACATCTATGAAGATCTGGCCCGCTATGCCAGCTTCAACGGGATTTTGTTCCATGACGATGCGGCGCTGACGGACGTGGACGATGCCGGTCAGAACACCACGCGTCAGAAAAGCCAGACGCTTATCGGGTTTACCCACGCCCTGAGCCTGGCGGTGAAGCATATCCGTGGCCCGCAGATAAAAACCGCGCGCAATATGTTCGCCTTACCCATTCTGCAACCCGAAAGCGAAGCGTGGTTTGCGCAGAATCTTGATGATTTTCTGGCGGAGTATGACTGGACGGTGCCGATGGCCATGCCGCTGATGGAGTCCGTTCCGGCAGACGAGAGCGATGCCTGGCTGACGCGTCTGGTTAAAGCGGTCGCCGCACGCCCCGGCGCGCTCGATAAAACGATTTTCGAGCTGCAGGCCAGGGACTGGGACCAGAAACCGCAGCGCGCCGTTGCCGATAGCCAGCTTGCGCAGTGGATGCGCGTGCTCCAGCTGAACGGCATCAAAAACTACGGTTACTACCCCGACGACTTTCTCAACAACCAACCTGATATCTCGCGCATCAGGCCTGAATTTTCTTCGTACTGGTACCCTGACAATGACTGATCGCATTATCGCATTCTCTATTTTATGTCTGGTATTCGGGTTGCCGTTAGGCGTGGCCGCCCTTTTTACCGGCGAACTGATTCTGGATTTTGTGTTCTTCTGGCCGCTGTTTATGTCGGTGCTCTGGATAACCGGCGGCCTCTATTTCTGGTATCAGCTTGAACGCCACTGGTCGTGGGATAAAGACACGCCCGCCCCGACGCTCGCGGGTGAGCCGCTCATCTCCATTCTTATCCCCTGCTTCAACGAGGGAAGGAATGCCCGGGAGACCATCAGCGCCGCGCTGGATCAGCGGTATGAAAATATAGAAGTTATTGCCATCAACGACGGATCTTCTGACAACACCGCGCAGGTGCTGCAGGAGCTGGCGCAGGAACAGCCGCGCCTGCGGGTGATTAACCTCGCGGAAAACCAGGGGAAAGCGCTGGCGCTCAAGGCCGGGGCAGCGGCGGCCCGGGGCGACCTGCTGGTCTGCATTGACGGAGACGCCCTGCTCGATCGCGATACGGCGGCTTATCTGGTGGCCCCGCTGATTCAGTACCCTCACGTCGGGGCGGTTACCGGTAATCCGCGCATTCGCACGCGCTCCACGCTGATTGGGCGCATTCAGGTGGGCGAGTTCTCTTCCATTATTGGGCTCATCAAGCGGACGCAGCGGATCTATGGCCGGGTCTTTACCGTCTCCGGCGTCATCGCCGCGTTTCGCCGACAGGCGCTGGCAGACGTCGGGTACTGGAGCCCGGACATGATCACCGAAGACATCGACATCAGCTGGAAGCTTCAGCTGCGCCACTGGGATATCTTTTTTGAGCCGCGGGCGCTGTGCTGGATCCTGATGCCGGAGACGCTGAGGGGCCTGTGGAAACAGCGCCTGCGCTGGGCCCAGGGGGGCGCGGAGGTGTTTCTGGTCAACCTGCGCAGAATTGTGCGCTGGGAGCATCACCGCATGTGGCCACTGTTTCTGGAGTACGCCCTGTCAACGCTGTGGGCCTTCGCATATGCGATGACGGTGCTGCTGTTCCTCCTCAGCCATGTCGCGCCTGTTCCCGCCAGGCTGACCGTGGAGAGCCTTTTTCCACCGGAGTTTACCGGGCTGCTGCTGGGCGTGATGTGCCTGCTGCAGTTCCTGGTCAGCTTGTACATCGAGCGGCGCTATGAACGAAAAGTGGCCAGCTCGCTTTTCTGGGTGATCTGGTTCCCGATGGTGTACTGGATGATTGGCCTGTTCACCACCCTCGTCGCATTTCCAAAAGTCATGCTTAAACGCCAGCGCGCCCGCGCGCGCTGGATCAGTCCGGACCGGGGAAAAGGGAGCATTTAATGAACGAAAATACCTTAATTTTGACCGAGCATCGGCTCTTGCCGCGTCTTTTCGATGCCGCGCTGACGCTGGTGGCGTGGGGAGGATTTCTGTTTTTCCTGTATGCCCGGCTGTGGATGCAGCTAACCGATGAGAGCGACCACCGCTGGAGCGTGATTATCGCGTCCTTTAATACGGTGTTGCTCTACCTGCTGTTCGCCGCGCTCAACGGCTGGCTGCTGATTTTGTGGTATCAGTACAACCGCCGCCGCGCCCACGTGAGGCGGCGTCAGCCGGGCTATTTTCACCAGGAAGAGCTGGCCCGCAGCTTTAATGTTTCACCGCAGATCATCTCCGAGATGAGCCAGTACAACCTGCTGACGGTGTACCACGATCAGATTGGCCGCATCATCGATCTGAAGATCAACGAGCAGCAGGAAGAGGAAGAGCAGTAACGTAAAGCCCCCGCAGGAGACCCTGCGGGCTGAGGGATCCACCGTATTTTTTAAGCAGAAGCAATAACCTTGTTTCAGAACGACTAAAGGCTTTCAGCGATGCCCTGGTCCGGCTGTAAATCGCTGAGGCGTTTGCCTTCCGGCCGGGGCGAGGCGCATGGATGCGCCGAGAGGGCGGGCTTTACAGGGACGTTACCTCCGCCCGTACCCGACAAGCCGGAGGGAATAAGCCGAGGGCACCGCGAAGCGGCGATTTACCGCCGGGAGCCCGGGTCGCCAGGGTGGTGGCGACTAAGCCACCCTGGCACGTTCACCGGTTATGTCGTTAAAGAGTAGCCAGGAACATAAAGTGAACGGAATGACCACCAGAGCCGTATGTTCCCCCTCACCCCAGCCCTCTCCCTCAAGGGAGAGGGGGCAGTCCGTGCAGGCATTATTTTGTAGGCAATCCTCAGCCCTGCGGGGGGATTTTTATAGCGAGTCCTTCACCACAATCAGCGGCTCGATATCGCTCTCTTTCTTCACCACCAGCGAGTCATCGCCGCGCAGACAGGTCCCGCCGTAGTTCCCGCCCACGGTGAAGGTGCAGACCTGTATGTACTTGCCGTCGACCTTCGGCAGGCACCACAGCTGCTGGTAGATGTTCTTGCGGTCAACAAACTTGCCGCTGGATTTATCCAGCAGCTCGTCCTGGGCGCTAATCAGGTCGATATTGCTGCCGCAGCGTCCGGCAATCGGCTTGACGGCATAGCCGGTCTGCTTCAGCAGCTCGTTAACCTCAAAATCGGTGTCGAGCAGGTAACGGTGGTTCGGGAACAGCTGCCACAGAACCGGGAGAATCGCCTTGTTGCCGGGAATCACGGTCCACAGCGGTTCGAAGACCAGCACCTCCGGGCGCAGCAGGACGTCAATCAGGCGCACCTCGCCCTCGGGATGCCCGGTGCGGATCGGCACGGCGGCATATTCGGTTTCGCTGACCTCGCGGATCTGCTCAATCGCCGTTTCCCACGCCCAGGTTTTCCACACGCAATTGACGTGGCGGCCTTCGTCGTCGATCAGCTGTCCGGCGGCATCCCAGCTGAGCGCCTCCAGCCCGTGCAGGATTTTGGTCTCGAACCCGGCCTGCATCAGCGAACGCTGAATAAAGAGCGCGTGATAGTCCTCTTCGACATCGTTGTCCTGCATGATGTGGACGAACGGCCGCGCGTGGCTGTGCTTCCACGCCCCGGTCAGCTCTTCCAGCAGCCCTTCCGCCGGGTTATGCCCGTTGCCGCGATAGCCGTTTTTCACCCACTCTTCGAGAATCAGCCCGCCCTCGGTATGGCAGGAGGCGGAGTCGGCGTTGTACTCGTAAACCTTAATGCCGCGCTCATCCATGCAGAAATCCATACGACCGGTGATCATATGGTGGCGACGCCACTGCCAGGAGAGGCGCAGGCGAGGCCAGAGGATTTTCGGGATATCGAAAAGCGCCAGCAGGCTGTCGTCTCTCAGCACCTTGTCCGTGGCGTGCAGATACATCAGGTGCAGCTCGTTGGTGGCTTTGATCAGCTCCTGTTCCGCGCTTTCGGTAATGGTGAAGTACTGGCAGGGATCTTTGTTGATCACGTGACCGTTGGCGCGAACATACGCCTGCTGCAACGCGTCATTTTCGTTGAGCCACTTGCCGTCGAACTGACGTGTGTTTTTCAACCGCGCGCCGCTGATTTTCAGCAGTTCGCCGTCGATTTCCGGCTGGGGAATGCTGTGTTCCGCGTCGTCGGTCTGGATCATCCAGCCGAGAATCTCCGTGTCGTTGAAGGTGTCATGGATGGTGTAACACCCGTTCTCCACGCTCAGACGCAGTTCGCGCGTCCACTGCTGCCCGAGCGGCAGCGGGGAGTGAATCACGTTCTGCTCCGCAATACGCACCCTATCGTCGAGAAGCTGGGTGATCACCGCCACGTGGCCGGTCTCGTGAAACTCGCCGCCCTTTTGCCAGATCAGCAGCGCTCCGGCGCGCGGCGCGCGTTTCGAACCATTGGCAAAGGCCTGAAGGGGCAGAATGTTATCGTTCACCACCTGACGCAAAAAGCGCAGGGAGAAGATTTCCCACGCCATGCCGACGTCGGTAAACACAAAGCCATAGTTGAGAAACAGGAAACGGCGGGCAAACTCAACGCACTGCCACTTGTGGCCCATGTATTCGTTGCCGATATAGCTGCGAAAATCCGCGTCCTGCGGGTAGCTGCGCGGGTCCAGACTGCCGTAATTTGAAGAGTAAATCGCCACGCCACCGGGCGCATAGCCTAACAATGTCCCGAATGGCGCATCACTGCTTAACTTTCCTTTACGCATGTATCCAACCTAAAACAGGCAGGCGGCAATTTTTTATGGGTTGTCGTCGTCTGCACGTTGTAATTAACCTGACAGAGGGACATTTATCATACACCTGCGCGGCGCATTAACTACATGTTAAACAGCCAGCACGCCGCAAAATGCCCTGGCGCGATCTCCTGCATGGCAGGCTCCTGCGTCTGGCACACCGGCATGACGTGCGGGCAGCGGCTGCAGAACTTACAGCCCGGCAGCGCGGACGTAGGGCCTGGAATGTCGCCGCGCAGGGTGGCGTCTTCGAGGTTGCGGATGCGCGGATCGGGCTGGGGAACCGCCGCCAGCAGCGCGCGGGTGTAAGGGTGCGCCGGACGTTGATACAGTTCATTCGCCGGGGCCACCTCCACCAGTTTACCGAGATACATCACCCCAATGCGGCTGGAGATATGCCGCACCATGGAGAGATCGTGGGCGATGAACAGGTAGGTTAGCCCCAGCTCCTGCTGCAGATCCTGCAGAATATTCACCACCTGCGCCTGCACCGAGACGTCCAGCGCCGAGAGCGGCTCATCGCACAGCACGAATTCAGGATGCACGGACAACGCGCGGGCAATACTGATGCGCTGACGCTGCCCGCCGCTGAACTCATGCGGGAATCGTTCAAGGTGTTCGTGCTTGAGCCCCACTTTGTAGAGCAGCGTTTCCGTCCGTTCCCGCTGTTCTTCGCGGCTGTAGCCGTGGATCTGCATCGGTTCGGCCACCAGCTGTCGCACCGTCATACCGGGGTTGAGCGAGGAGTAAGGATCCTGAAAAATCGCCTGCATCCGCTTGCGCAGCGGCTTGAGCTCTTTTTCACGGGCGTGGGCGATCGCCTGCCCGGCAAAGTGGATCTCGCCTGAGGTGATATCGAACAGGCGCAGGATGGCGCGCCCGAGGGTGGATTTTCCGCAGCCGGACTCCCCCACCAGACCAAACGTCTCGCCGGGCTGGATATCAAAGCTCACGCCGTCAACCGCCTTCACGGCCGCGCCTTTACGCAGCAAACCGCCGTTGAGCGGATAGTGCTTGCGCAGATCGCGCACGCTCACTAAGGGTGCCTGTTGTTCATTCATGCCTGAATCTCCTTGTCGGCCCATAGCCAGCAGGCGGCGCGATGGCCCTCTCCGGCGGCGTAAAATGCAGGCTGTCGTTCACACTGGGGCATGCGCTTCGGACAGCGCTCCGCGAACGGACAGCCCGGCGGCGGGTTAAGCAGGCCGGGCGGCGAACCTTCAATGGGCGATAAACGCTGATTCACCTCATCCGGGCGCGGCAGCGAGGCCAGCAGACCCTGGGTGTAAGGATGCGCAGGGCGATAAAAAATGTCCTCCACGCTGCCCTCCTCCATCACCAGCCCGCCGTACATCACCACCACGCGGCTGCAGACCTGCGCCACCACGCCGAGATCGTGGGTGATCAGCAAAATCGCGGTCCGGGTCTGCTGTTGCAGACTTTTCAGCAGGCGAAGGATCTGCGCCTGAATGGTGACGTCCAGCGCGGTGGTCGGTTCATCGGCAATAAGAAGCTTCGGGTTGCAGGAGAGCGCAATGGCGATCATTACCCGCTGGCGCATGCCGCCGCTGAACTCGTGAGGATACTGGTCGTATCGCCGTTCCGCCCCGGCAATGCCCACCTTTTCCAGCATGGCGATGGCCGCCGCTTTGGCCGCTTTTTTGGTCAACCCTTTGTTGCGCATCAGAATCTCAGCCATCTGCTTGCCGATGGTCAGCACCGGGTTCAGGGCGGTCATCGGATCCTGAAAAATCATCGCGATCTCGTTGCCGCGAATGGCGCGCATCTGCGCGGGCGTTTTCTGCGCCAGATCCTCATTCTGGAAGCGGATGCTGCCGCCGGTTATCCGTCCGTTGCTCCCCAGAAGCTGGATAATCGACTTGCAGGTGACGCTTTTCCCGCAGCCCGATTCGCCGACGATGCCGACAACTTCCCCCGGCTTAACCTGAAAGCTCACGCCGCGCACCGCGTGAACCTCGCCCTCGCGGGTGCGGAACGTGGTTTGCAGGTTCTCAAGCGCTAATAATTTACTCATCGCGATTCGCTCCCGGCTCAAAGGCGGTACGGAACACATCGCCCAGCACGTTAAAGCTGAACACCGTCAGCAGGATCAGAATGCCGGGGAACATCGCCAGCCACGACGCTTCGCCAATATAAGACTGGGCGTTGTTAAGCATGCTTCCCCACGACGCCGCTGGCGCCTGCACGCCCAGCCCTAAGAAGCTGAGCGTTGACTCCATCAGAATGGCCGAGGCGATATTGAGCGTGGCCGCCACGATAATGGTCGGCAGCACGCCGGGAATGATGTGGCGCGCGATAATGCGCAGCGGATGCTCTCCCGACGCGCGGGCATAAAGCACGTACTCGCGCTCTTTCACCGACAGGGTTTCAGCACGCACCAGACGCGACATGTTCATCCACGTCAGCAGGCTGATAATCAGAATGATGTTATCCACGCCCGGCTTGAGGTAAGCATTTACTACAAGCAGCAGGAAGAAGGCCGGAATAGCCATCAGAATATCCACGGCGCGCATCATCAGGTTATCCAGCCAGCCGCCAAAATAGCCGCTCACCGTTCCCACCACCGTGCCGATAAGCGTGGAAAAGAGCATGGCGAGAAAACCGACCATCAGGGAGATCTGGCCGCCATACAGCGCGCGGGTGAAGTAGTCGCGGCCGTATTCGTCGGTGCCAAACCAGTGCGCGGCATCCGGCGGCAACGTGCGCGCGCCGAGCGCCATCCGATCCGGATCGTACGGGCTTAAGCCAGCACAGAGCGCGGCGACAACGAAAATAAAAAGCACAAACAGAGAGAACTGCGCCGGACGGTTGCGGCGCAGCTGGTGACGAACCTGCTGCCAGCGTCTGCTCATCCGGGTTACCTCAGCGTACGAATGCGGGGATCGGCGAAGCGATAAAGCACGTCGGCGATCAGGTTTCCGACGATCAGCATCATCGACGAGAGCATGATGATCGCCATAATCAGCGGGTAATCCAGCGAGGCGATCGACTGGATCCCCAGCAGCCCCATACCCGGCCAGGAGAAGACGCTTTCCGTCACATAGGCCCCCACAATCAGCTCTCCGAACGACAGGCCGAACAGGGTAATCACCGGCAGCAGCACGTTTTTCAGCACGTGCCGAAACAGAATACTGGAGCGCGTCGCGCCGTAGGCAAGCTGGGTTTGCACGTAGTCGGCCGAGAGCTGCGAGATGGTGTTGGAGCGGATGTAGCGCACGTAGCTGGAGAGGTTGTAGAACGTGAGGGCAATACACGGCAGCACGCCGTGACGCAGCAGATCCAGCCCGTTATCCTCCATGCCGATGGTGCGCATTCCCATGCTAGGGAACCAGTTAAGCTGCACGGAAAAAACGGTGATGAGCAGGATGCCGAACCAGAATATCGGAACAGAAATGCCGATATAGGCGAATAAATTGAGCAGATGATCCAGCCAGCGGTGCTTAAATGCCCCCGCCAGCAGCCCCAGCGGGATCGCCAGCACGATCGCCATCAGCAGCGACGCGCCCATCAGCCCCAGCGTGGCCGGAATACGTTCGCCAATCATCTCCAGCACCGGGCGGTGGTAAATCAGCGAATAGCCGAGATCGCCCTGCAGGACGTTTTTCAGCCACAGAACGTACTGCGTGACCAGCGGCTTATCCAGACCCAGGCTCTGGCGAATACGCTCGATGTCTTCCGGGGCCATACGCGGCGTAATGTACGCCGCCACCGGATCGCCGGGCGCGAGCTTGACCAGCAGAAACGCCACCAGTGAAATAAAAAACAGCATCGGCAGCAGCTGCAGCAGCCGACGCGTGAGGAGTGTGTTCACGACGTGCCCTTTCAAAAGCCCCGACCTGACGGCCGGGGCAATCACTTATTTCTGATAGATTTTTGACAGTTCCTGGAACAGATAGACCGGTTTCGGCTCCGCTTCCTCGGTGCCGCCAAAACGCTTGTCCACCGCGACGGTCGCATTGGTGTAGGCGATCGGGTAGTACGTCATGTCGTTCGCCACGGTCTGCTGAATTTGCTTATAGATATCGGCCCGTTTCGCGGCGTCGGTTTCCACTGCGCCTTTATCCCACAGGGCATCAAACTGCGGATTTTTGTAGTGCGCGTAGTTATAGGCTTCGTTGCTCATGAACAGCGATTTGTAACCGTCTGGCTCGGAGCCCATGATGTAGCCGCCCAGGTTCAGCTCCCACGCGGTGTTGTTCATATCGAGGCTGCGCTGAGACATGGCGTTGGAGTCCAGCGGCATCAGCTCCACGTTCACCCCAATGCCCTTCAGCGCCTGCTGAATGTAGAGCGCCATGCTCTCCTGGGTTTTGTTGGTGTTCACATACGCCAGGCGCAGCTTGAGGTTGTCCGGCGCGCCGGACGTCTTCAGCAGGTCTTTGGCTTTTTGCAGATCGAACTTGTACTGCTCGACGTCATCCGTCTTGTAAAGCGTATCTGGCGTCAGGAACGAGGTCGCCGGTTTAGCGTAGTCCAGCGAGGTAAACGCGGTCTGGGTGAGCTCGTCCTTGTTGATGGCATACGCGATGGCCTGGCGCAGCGCTTTGCTCTTCATCACCGGCACGTTCTGGTTGAACGTCATATAGGCCAGACGGCCTTCCGGATAGACCACGAAGTCAAACTTACCGGTATTTTTCAGGCGGTTCACATCCTGCGGGTCAACCATCTTGAGGTTAATTTCCCCGTTTTGCAGCGCAAGGTTGGCGGCGTTGCTGTCTTTGGCGAAACGGTAGGTGACCGAATCAAGCTTCGCTTTGCCGTTCCAGTAATCGTCAAAACGGGTCAGGGCGTAATACTGCCCGGCGCGATACTCTTTGAATTTGAACGGCCCGGAGCCTACCGGCGCATCGTTTTTGCTGCTCTTTTCCAGGTCGCCTTCACCGGCGAACACGTGCTGCGGAATCGGGTAGACCTGTACCAGGGTGCCGGTAAAGGCCGCGCTGACCTGCGGTAGGGTGAACTTAACGGTACGGTCGTCAACCTTACTCACCTCAACAGGCTTGCCGCCGTAGGTGAACATGCTGCGGAAGAAGCTGTGCTGTTTGGCATCCAGCAGCTTGTTGAAGGTGAAGACCACGTCATCCGCAGTCAGCGGCTGGCCATCCTGCCATTTCAGGTTGGGTTTTAACGTCAGGGTATAGCTCAGGTTGTCGGCGGAAGGCGTCAGGCTTTCCGCCAGGCCCCACTCAATGTTGCCGTTATTAAAGCTGTACAGCGGGGCATAGAGCGCCTGCATGATCGTTAACGTCGTACGGTCACTGGCATAGAGCGGATTAACGGCTAACGGGTCGCCGGAGGTAATTCCAATTATTAGCGAACCGCCCTCTTTTGGCGCGTCGTTTTTTGCCGCTGAGGGCGTATTTGTCTCTTTATTTTTCGCATCATCACAGCCCGCCAGGCCTAACGCGAGCGAAACCACCACTGCCGATAACAGAAGCTTGCGCATCTCACTAACTCCTTGCCTTATAAAGTGTTTATTACTGCATTTTTTATTTATGTTGAAGCATCATATTCAGCTTTATCGGTTTACGCATTAATTATGAAAATGCGATTTTCGATTAAGCTTATGCCGGATTTGATATATATAAGCGCCGGAAGGAATAGCGGTTAATTGATTGCGCTCGCAACGTTAAACGCTTCACAAATCTCCTGCTACACTGCCTCAACACATCACTCAAAAGGCAGGCCAACATGTCAGACAACACGTATCAGCCACCAAAAGTGTGGGAATGGAAAAAGAACGGCGGCGGCGCGTTCGCCAATATTAACCGCCCGATTTCCGGCGCGACCCATGAGAAAGATCTGCCCGTGGGCTCCCACCCGCTGCAGCTTTATTCTCTCGGGACACCGAACGGTCAGAAAGTGACGATCATGCTCGAAGAGCTGCTGGCGCTGGGCGTGACGGGCGCGGAGTATGACGCATGGTTGATCCGCATCGGCGAGGGCGATCAGTTCTCCAGCGGGTTTGTTGAGGTGAACCCGAACTCGAAAATTCCGGCGCTTCGTGACCACTCCACGAACCCGCCAACGCGCGTATTTGAGTCCGGCAATATCCTGCTTTATCTGGCAGAGAAATTCGGTCACTTCCTGCCGAAAGATCCGGCGGGACGCACCGAGACCCTGAACTGGCTGTTCTGGCTGCAGGGTGCGGCGCCGTTCCTCGGCGGCGGCTTCGGCCACTTCTACAACTACGCGCCGGTTAAAATTGAGTACGCGATTGACCGCTTCACCATGGAAGCCAAACGCCTGTTCGACGTGCTGGATAAACAGCTGGCGCGCGGCCGCTACGTGGCGGGTGAGGAGTACACCATCGCGGATATCGCCATCTGGCCGTGGTTCGGCTGCGTGGCGCTGGGCAGCGTCTATAACGCCGCCGAGTTCCTCGACGCCGGGAAGTACACCAACGTCCAGCGCTGGGCAAAAGATGTGGCGAACCGCCATGCCGTGAAGCGCGGCCGCATCGTTAACCGCACCAGCGGCGAGCTGAACGAGCAGCTCCACGAGCGCCATGCGGCAAGCGACTTCGATACCAATACGGAAGATAAGCGTCAGGCGTAACGTTCCGCCGGGCGGAGCCCCGCCCGGCAACTGAGATCCCTGCCCAGGGCATGATTAGCTTAATGGTTGAACCGGTTTTGCTGGCACTATCTGGACGTTTTTCTCTTGTCAGACGGTGAGAGATAACGTCTCAACCGACAGCAGTCACAAAGGATCTGTTATGAAACTTATTAAAACAACGCTGGTTATCAGCGCCCTCATTTTTTCAACCTCGGGAATGGCCATCGACAAAACTGCCGCCGGCGCGGTAGCAGGCGCGGCGATTGGCGCGGCTACGGGCAAAGATCTGAAATCGACCGTTGGCGGCGCCGTTGTAGGCGCAGGTACCGGTGCCATGTTCAAAAACGGCGAAAAGGGCAAAGACGCACGTAAGGGCGGCGCGGTAGGAGCTGCCGTAGGCGCAGGCGCCGCAGCGCTTACCGGCAAGAGCGTGCTGAAAGGTGCAGCCGTTGGTGCGGGCACGGGCGCGCTGATTGGTGAAGCGACGCACTGATAAATACAGCCGGGCAGCGCTCTGCGAGCCCGGCCTCGTTGTTATGCAGTAATTCCTCCGCACAAGGTCTCACATTTTTGCGATCCGCTTTCAGAAATCACATCTTCCCCACTGCCACAACCCTGTGAACAGTTGCCTGTCGTAGCCTGAAGATTACAATGCATTTGCTTATCGTAAACTACAGGCTACAATAATAGCTAAGGTCAAACACTACATCACAGCAGACGGGTACGACCCTTTTGATGCATATCTGAGAAGTGTGAAAGATCCCATAGCTAAGCCATGATTGCTACACGTGTCGCCAGAATGTCTACGGGTAACTATGGTGATTGCAAGCCATGCAGAGAGAGCGTTTCAGAACTCAGGATTGACCAGGGGTCAGGTTACCGCGTCTATTTCAGCGAAGTCTTCGATCCGGCAGATGGCGCAGTGAGTCTGGTGCTATTGACTGGAACGAAAAAAAAGCAAAATGCAGATATTGACAGGGCCGTTGAGTATCTCAACGACTACAAGCGCAGGATATAAGAGGAAATCGGAATGGCTAAATCAGTACTTCATGATGACGCAATGGTACAGCTCCTGAAAGATGCTCCGGATTTCGCGCCCGTATATCTTCATCAGGCTTTTATTGAAATTGACGAGCCCGGAGGCTATGAGGCGTTCATGCTGGCTTTACGACATGTGATTGAAGCCTCTGGCGGGATGACCGTCATTGCTAAACGTGCAGGCATTTCTCGCGAATCACTCTATAAATCACTTTCACCAAACGGTAATCCTTCATTTAAGCGTATTGCGGAAGTGGCATCCGCAACGGGATATCCGATTTCCCGAATTGCAGCTGCAGGGTTAAACGCACCAGCGTGGGACGCACGTCAAAATACGCCCTAAAGTTCTAGCCGGGCGAAGCATCAATGACGAGCGTCATACTGAAACGCTACTGGAAAAGGCGGTAAGAGACATGCCTGCATGCCGCCTCACCTGTTGCATTAATACTTAATGTCCCGCGCTTTTTGTCTTCCGGACTGTTTCATCTGACGCTTGTCCTGACGGCAGTCGTGATTGCTCTGGTTATTGTTCGCCACGCAGGTCTGCTTCACCTGCCGCGACGCGTCACGGGTTTCCTGCCTGACATCACGCGCCACGCGCCGCTCCTGCGCCTGCTGGGTCGCACTGGCAGAAACCGAGAACAGCATCAGAAGAATGCAAGAAAGGACAGGAATGACAGATAACGATCTGTTCATAGCAACACCTCGAAGAAGAGAGCCCAGAACGTCAGTGGGGTTAGCAAAAGAATAGCAGTTTCAGAAGGGGCTGAATGGGGAAGGCGTCAATAATACAAGGCCGCACAAGGCGGCCTTATACGCTGCGTTATGCCGTCAGACGGAACTTCTGCACAGAGCGCTGAAGATCTTCGGTCTGGCGCTCCAGCGCCGCCGCCGCGGCAGAAACCTCTTCAACCAGCGAGGCGTTTTGCTGGGTAACGCCGTCCATCTGGGTAATGGCAATCCCGACCTGCGAAATGCCCTTGCTTTGCTCCTCAGAGGCGGAAGCTATTTGCTTCATGATGGTTGTCACTTCCGTCACGTCGCGCAAAATCGCATCCATGGTGGTGCCGGTGTCGCTCACCAGCTGCGCCCCCTGCTCTACGCGGGAAACGGAATCGGTAATCAGCCCTTCAATCTCTTTGGCCGCGTTGGCGCTGCGGCTTGCCAGGTTGCGCACTTCGCCTGCCACCACCGCGAAACCACGTCCCTGTTCACCCGCGCGCGCCGCTTCAACCGCAGCATTGAGTGCCAGAATATTGGTCTGGAAGGCAATGCTGTTGATCACGTTGGTGATTTCAGCAATTTTCTTCGAGCTTTCCGAAATACCGCTCATGGTGGTCACCACCTCTTCCACCAGCGAGCCGCCGCGGCTGGCGGTTGTTGAGGCCACATCGGCCAGCTGGCTGGCCTGACGCGCGCTTTCCGCGTTCAGTTTCACCGTGGCGGTCAGCTCTTCCATGCTGGCTGCCGTCTCTTCCAGCGCAGCCGCCTGCTCTTCGGTACGGGAAGAGAGGTCGTTGTTACCGCTGGAGATTTCCGTCGCGCCGCGCCAGATGTTTTCACTGCCGGAGCGAATCGTACTGACCGCTTCGCGCAGGCTGTCCTGCATAGCGCTCAGCAGCGGCACCAGCTGCCCCACGCAGTTGCGGCCAAACGGCTCAATGGGCTGGCTGAGATCGCCCTGGGCAATCTGGCGGAACTGCTGGCGAATGCGAGCCAGCGGTTTGACCAGCATCGCCACCAGGTAACGGTCGGTGAAGAGCAGGATCAGCAGGCCGATAATCGTGGCGACGATAATCACCGTGCGGGTCATGCTTGTCAGGCCGTCCACCACCACGCGGGTGCTGTCGAGCGACTTCGCGGCGGCATTGTTGAACTCCTCAGCGGCCGCGCCGAACGCACGGCTCAGCGGCGGCGTGACGTTGTTGGCCTGCTGGCGATACCCCTCCAGAGCCCCCTGCTTCGCCTGCTGCATTTGCGGCGTTACGCCCTGTTCGAGCAGCGCCTGCCAGGAGCCGATCACCCGGGAAGAGATCTGCTCATCCATCGGGCCTGGGGAGATCGCTTTCATCTCGGCCAGTTTCTTGCCCATGTTATCCAGCGCCTGTTGGGCAGAGGACAGATCCGGCGTGCCGCCTGCGGCTTTGACTTCCATCGCACGGCTCAGACGGGTCACAAAGCGGAAATATTGATCGTTACCCTGGCTGAGTACCGTCATCTGTTTAACCAGCTGGCGGTCGACTTCATTGCCATCTGATACGCGAGAAAGGGACCAGGTGCTGTACAACCCAACGCCTGCCCACATTAAACAAAAGATCCCGAGAATCGTCAGCATGACGAAACGGATCGTGAAATTACGGAGCATATTCATAAGTCTTCCTTGCCGTGAGGGTGAGTTCGCCCAGAGGCGAGTACTACTCTCGTTATCGGCAGGAAAAAGGGAAATTATAACGTTTTGTGATCATTTTTAATTAGCGTGGCTTCACTGGTCACACAGCAGTCGTTAATCATTAGGCCCGAGCTTAGGGATGTCATTTGCGATGTGGTAAGTTCAGATGAAAACGTTGTTTCGAAAAATTCATCAATAAGAAAGGAGACATCATGTCCTGGCACCCTTACCCTGGCCGCTATGAGAGTATGCAATATCGTTATTGCGGTAAAAGTGGCCTGCGCCTGCCCGCGCTGTCGCTGGGACTGTGGCATAGTTTCGGCCACGTCCAGCCTCTTGACGCCCAGCGCGCGCTGCTGCGAAAAGCCTTCGACCTCGGCATCACCCATTTCGATCTCGCCAATAACTATGGCCCGCCGCCGGGCAGCGCGGAGGAGAATTTCGGCCGCCTGCTGCGTGAGGACTTTGCCGCGTACCGCGACGAGCTGATTATCTCCACCAAGGCGGGTTACGACATGTGGCCGGGGCCGTACGGTTCGGGCGGTTCACGCAAATATCTGCTCGCCAGCCTCGACCAGAGCCTGCAGCGTCTGGGCGTCGACTACGTGGATATTTTCTACTCCCACCGCGTGGATGAAAACACGCCGATGGAAGAGACGGCCTCCGCGCTGGCCCACGCCGTGCAGAGTGGGAAAGCGCTGTATGTCGGCATTTCCTCCTACTCGACCGATCGCACGCAGAAAATGGCCGAGCTGCTGCGCGAGTGGAAGATCCCGCTGCTGATCCACCAGCCGTCCTATAACCTGCTTAACCGCTGGGTCGATAAGACCGGCCTGCTGGATGCGCTGGAAGCAAACGGTACGGGGTGTATTGCCTTTACCCCGCTGGCGCAGGGGCTGCTGACCGGAAAATACCTGAACGGTATTCCTGAAGGTTCACGCATGCAGCGCGAAGGGAATAAAGCGCGCGGCCTGACGCAGAAGATGCTGACCGACGCCAACCTGAACAGCCTTCGCCTGCTGAATGAGATGGCGCAGGCGCGCGGACAAACGATGGCGCAGATGGCGCTAAGCTGGCTGCTGAAAGATACGCGCGTGACATCCGTGCTGATTGGCGCAAGCCGCCCGGAACAGCTGGAAGAGAATGTTCAGGCGCTGGAAAACCTGCGCTTTACGGAGGACGAACTCAAGCGGATTGACCAGCATGTTGCGGATGGGGAGTTGAATCTGTGGCAGGCGTCGTCGGATAAATAGTGCGGTCTGATGCCTTCCCCCCTCACCCTAACCCTCTCCCCAAAGGGGAGAGGGCGGGGTGAGGGGTATTAGATGTAGTTTACTTCTTACTGATCTTATCCAGATACCCCATCACAAACGCAGACAGCACAAACGTCAGGTGGATGATGACGTACCACATCAGTTTGTTATCCGGCACGTTCTTCGCGTCCATAAACACGCGTAGCAGGTGGATAGAGGAGATCGCCACAATCGACGCGGCCACTTTATTCTTCAGCGACGAAGCATCCATTTTGCCCAGCCAGCTGAGCTTCTCTTTACGCTCGTCGATATCGAGCTGGGAGACAAAATTCTCGTAGCCGGAGAACATCACCATCACCAGCAGCCCGCCCACCAGGGTCATATCCACCAGCGACAGCAGTACCAGAATCAAATCCGCTTCGGCAATAGAAAAAATGTTCGGCAGAACATGCCAGATTTCCTGAAAGAACTTAATCGTCAGCGCGATAAGTGCCAGCGAGAGGCCAAAATAGACGGGGGCCAGTATCCAGCGAGAGGCGTACATGGCATTTTCAAAAAAGCGTTCCATAAAGTCCTGTTTGCAAAAGAAACCAGCGCCCAGTATATCTCAACGGCGCTGGCTGTTTGCAATAACTCAACGGTACGTCACTCAGACGTTGTCTGGGTTAACCTCGGGACGTGCGTACTCCGGCCAGACAAGCGCCACCAGTTCAGGATAGGCTTCCAGACTGAACTCGCGAAAACACTGGCGCAAATTTAATACATCCAGATCGGAATAAGAGACCTTCTCGCCGTTAAGGCAGCGCTTTTTAATATTGTCATAATATTTATAGACTGCTGAATTCAGATCGCTACAGCGACGCTGCGCCTCAAACAGTCCGGGCGTGTCATTAATTTCCGACATTTTCATGCGCTTAATTGTCGCGTGTAAAAAGTCGATATATTCGTGGTTCACCCGCCAGTACCAGACAGGCGTAACGGAGTTCATCAATACAGAGAAATGGTCTTCCCCTTCCTCTTTTGTCATCAGTTCAGGTTGCGGGGGTTCACTGGTGTCTTTCGACACTTTCGTTTTATTGAACTCCTGCATCAATAAAAGCACACCAGCGGTCAGTAATAGTAATGTGATGACCGTAAAAAAGATGCTGTTCATGGGTAGGCTCCATTTTTTTTGATTTTAAATTTGCCTCATGATATTGTCAACGAATCTCACGCCTTTACCAACCCCACCCTGTTGAAAATAAAGGAAATTAAAAATGCTGCCCGACTATCTCGTCCCGGCTAAGTACCACATTACGCCTGTGGAACAGCAACCGACGGAAGCAGAAAAAGAGGCCAGTTTCACTCAGGGGAAAAGAAAGCTCTCTGATTTCGAGCCCGATATATTAATTGGTGTTTCCCGAACTGGCAAATCCCGAAATATGTTGCTGGAAGAGCACGATCGCCATATAAAAGACCGCTTATTTCGCGCCATAAAAATTGAAGCCTTTGTCCACCTGCTGAATGACCTGCAGGCCGAGGGTGAAATAGATGCCCAGAAACTAAGTCAAATAATGGCCGAGAAAACCGAAGAAATTAATGAAGCGGGCAATGAAATTTGGCTTAATTTAATTACGCGCGAAAAAAACAACCCAATTTTTTATAGCCTGGGGGAAGATTAACGTGAAAGAAGTTAAAAACAACGACGTTTATTTGACTTTAGAAGATAAAAAAAGTGATGAATTTATCTTAAAGCAAAATCTCGACGCGCTGAGAAACACAAAAAATGACGAGATGACGCGTATTACGCAAGACCTGGTATCGATCCCGGCGACGCTGGTTCGTCTGAAATGGCAGAATCGCCGTGAAATTTATCCGCTACAGGTCAAAGAAGAAATTTACGGTGCCGTGATGAACGCCATCATAGAGCAGCGGCCAGAACTGAAAGAGAAGCTTCTGGGACGTCTTGAGGCCAATTATCAATATCTGCTTGCCAGAGAAATCGCCACCCTGCGCCTGACGCGCAAGCTGTCCGACGGTGAGTACCGTACCTCAAACGTCACCTGCGTTGCGCTTGATGAGGACGCGCTGGCAACCCCCTCTACCGCACCGACGGATAGCAAAAACGCATAAACCAGCAGGTATAAAAAAAGCCGGCTTTCGCCAGCTTCTTTATCACTTCGAGGCCGCTATCTCTTCGCCGACCAGTCCAATCTTCAGGTAACCCGCCTGATGCAGCGTGTCCATTACCTTCATCATGGTTTCATAATCAACGGTTTTATCCGCACGGAAGAAGACCGTGGTGTCTTTCTTACCGCCCGTAAGCTGCTCCAGCGCCGGGATGACCGAGTCGGCCGTCACCGGGTCATTCCCGAGGAACATGGATTTATCCGCCTTCACCGACAGGTAGATAGGCTTCTCCGGGCGCGGCTGGGGCTGGCTGGAAGAGGCAGGCAGATTAACCTTCACATCCACCGTCGCCAGCGGTGCGGCCACCATGAAGATAATCAGCAGAACCAGCATGACGTCGATAAACGGCGTCACGTTGATTTCATGCATTTCGCCGTTATCGTCCAGATTTTCGTTTAGACGCATCGCCATACTCTTAACCTGCGCGCAGTTTAGACGCCGCGTGCACCGGCTTAACCGAGCTGGCGTTCAGGTCGAGATCGCGGCTTTGCAGCAGCAGAACCTGCGCGGCAACGTCACCCAGCGTGGCTTTGTAGCTGCCAATCATACGCGCGAAGATGTTGTAGATGACCACCGCCGGAATAGCGGCAACCAGACCGATTGCCGTCGCCAACAGCGCTTCTGCGATACCCGGCGCCACGACCGCCAGGTTGGTGGTTTGGGTCTGCGCGATACCGATAAAGCTGTTCATGATGCCCCAGACCGTTCCGAAAAGACCGATAAACGGTGAGATCGCGCCGATGGTCGCCAGATAACCATTGCCGCGTCCCATGTGTCGGCCAACGGCCGCAACGCGACGCTCCAGGCGGAAACCGGTACGTTCTTTGATGCCTTCGTTATCTTCACTGCCAGCGGAGAGTTCCAGCTCGTTCTGTGCTTCATTCACTAACAGGGTGGTCAGGCTTTTCGCGTGAAAGGATGAGGTCATATCTGCAGCCTGATCCAGAGAGCGGGCTTCTGCCAGCTGCTGCTGTTCCCGCTTAAGGCGGCGCTTCTGAGAAAGCAGCTCGGCGCTCTTGCTGAAGAAAATAGCCCAGGTGACAACGGACGCCAGAATCAGGCCGATCATCACAATCTTAACCACGATGTCAGCATGCTGATACATGCCCCAAACGGAGAGATCCGTCTGCATCAAATTATTACCCACTCTGTATCTCCAGGACGCAAATCACAAAATCTGAGCGTAATAATATCAAAACGTCGTCGAATTGATAGTAGTTCTCATTAGTATTTGCATGGTGCCGTAATTTTCGCTCACTTTCCTTGCGCTTACGCAGTAAAAATTTCTTATGCGAATTTTTGCTAATATTTTCTGCTTATTCGATAAGCCTCGGGGTGCAGTTTTTTCCAATCGTGGTAGTCTGGACGTCCAGACGTATAAAAACAGGGTTAGCGAACATGACAAAGAAGCATCTTGATACCACGCTGGTACAGGCAGGACGCAGCAAAAAATATACGCAGGGATCGGTCAACAGCGTGATTCAACGAGCCTCCTCGCTGGTGTTTGATACCGTTGAGGAGAAAAAAATTGCCACGCGCAACCGCGCGAAAGGCGGGTTGTTTTATGGCCGTCGCGGCACGCTAACCCATTTTTCGCTGCAGGAGGCGATGTGCGAGCTGGAAGGCGGCGCGGGCTGCGCGCTGTTCCCGTGCGGGGCGGCGGCGGTCGCCAACACCATTCTGGCGTTTGTGGAACAGGGCGACCATATCCTGATGACCAACACCGCCTATGAACCCAGCCAGGACTTCTGTACCAAAATCCTCAGCAAGCTCGGCGTAACGACCGGCTGGTTCGACCCGCTGATTGGCGAAGGCATTGCCGAACTTATTCAGCCAAACACGCGCATTGTGTTCCTGGAATCTCCGGGATCGCTCACCATGGAAGTTCACGACGTGCCGGCTATCGTGAAGGCCGTGCGCAGCAAAGCCCCAGAGGCGATCGTGATGATCGACAACACCTGGGCGGCGGGCGTGCTGTTTAAAGCGCTGGAATTCGACGTTGATATCTCGATTCAGGCGGCGACGAAATACCTGATAGGCCACTCTGACGGCATGATTGGCACCGCGGTTTCCAATGCGCGCTGCTGGGATCAGCTGCGTGAAAATGCCTACCTGATGGGCCAGATGGTGGATGCAGATACGGCCTACATGACCAGCCGCGGACTCCGCACGCTGGGCGTTCGCCTGCGTCAGCACCATGAAAGCAGCCTGAAGGTGGCCGAATGGCTGGCGCAGCATCCGCAGGTTGAGCGCGTGAATCATCCCGCGCTACCGGGCAGTAAAGGCCACGAATTTTGGCAGCGTGACTTTACGGGCAGCAGCGGTTTGTTCTCGTTCGTACTGAAAAAGCGGCTAAATAACGACGAGCTGGCGAGCTATCTGGATAATTTTACCCTCTTCAGCATGGCCTACTCCTGGGGCGGTTTTGAATCACTGATCCTGCCTAATCAGCCGGAACAGGTTGCGGCTCTGCGTCCCGGCGGTGAAGTGGACTTCAGCGGTACCTTGATTCGACTGCATATCGGTTTAGAAAACGTTGACGATCTGATTGCCGATTTAGCAGCAGGGTTCGAGCGTATCGTGTAGAGTGCTGGCTGAAAATGTACTCTCTGGACGCTTTTGTGGACACGGCGATGAGAAAAGTCTGCATGAGTTGCGCCCGGGATCAAACCCGACGGGCGAATAAGGGAGTACAATAGCGCTATATCTGCTGTTCCACAGGAAAGTCCATGGCTGTTATTCAAGATATTATCGCGGCGCTCTGGCAACACGACTTTGCCGCGCTGGCGGATCCTCACGTCGTCGGTATCGTTTACCTCGTGATGTTCGCAACACTGTTTCTGGAAAATGGATTACTGCCAGCCTCGTTTTTACCCGGTGACAGCCTGCTTTTACTTGCCGGGGCATTAATCGGGAAAGGCGTCATGGACTTCACGCCAACGATGGTTATTCTCACCTCTGCAGCCAGCCTGGGCTGCTGGCTGAGCTATCTGCAGGGCCGCTGGCTTGGGAATACCCGCGTCGTAAAAGGCTGGCTGGCGCAGTTACCGCATAAATATCATCAGCGTGCGACCTGCATGTTCGACAGGCATGGCCTGCTGGCCCTGCTGGCGGGGCGTTTCCTCGCGTTTGTTCGCACGCTTCTGCCTACGATGGCGGGCATTTCCGGTCTGTCAAACCGCCGATTCCAGTTCTTCAACTGGCTGAGCGCTCTGCTGTGGGTGGGTGTAGTCACCACGCTCGGCTATGCGCTGAATATGATCCCCTTTGTGAAACACCATGAAGATCAGGTGATGACCTTCCTGATGGTACTGCCGATGTTCCTGCTGGTGGCAGGACTGGTGGGAACCATCGCGGTGGTGATTAAGAAGAAGTACTGCAGCGCGTGATCCCCTCACCCTGACCCTCTCCCCATAGGGGAGAGAGGAAAAAGCTTAAGCTCCCTGCATGGTTCGGATGCGTGATGCATCTTCTCCCGGCGTGACGCCGAAATAGCGCTTAAACTCCCGACTGAACTGCGACGCGCTTTCGTAACCCACCCGCATTGCCGCCGCGCTGGCCTTCATGCCGTCGTGGATCATCAGCATCCGCGCCTTATGCAACCGGTAGGTTTTAAGGTACTGCAGCGGCGAGGTGCTGGTCACCGACTTGAAGTTATGATGAAACGCCGAGACGCTCATGTTCGCTTCCGCCGCCAGCTGGTCGACGCTGAGGTTCTCCGTGTACTGGCTTTCGATACGCTTGAGCACGCGGCTTATCAGGCTGAAGTGGGTCTGTCGGCTCACCAGAGCCAGTAACGCCCCGCCGCCCGGGCCCAGCAGCACATGGTAGAGAATTTCGCGGACGATCTGCTTGCCCAGAATACGCGCGTCCAGCGGCCTTTCCATCACGTCCAGCAGACGTTCAATAGCGCAGAGGATCTCTTCCGACAGCGTCGCCGAGTTAATCCCGCTCGACGCCATAGACGGCTGGAAGAACTCATCTTCGCCAATCTCCATCAGCAGCTCCTGCAGCTGAAGAATATCGACGTTGACGCGAATACCGGCCAGCGGAACGGCCTCTGTCGCGAAGGTTTCACATTCGAAGGGTAAAGGTACCGTCAGGAGCAGATATTCATTGGTGTCGTAGCGGAACACGCGCTCGTTGATATAGCCAATTTTATGGCCCGAGAAGAGAAAAACGATGCCCGGCTGGTACATGACCGGCGTGCGCGTCCCGGGCTGCGTGCCATAAAGCAGGCGAATGTCAGGAAGCAGATCGCTGACACCATTTTCTTTATCTATCAGTCTTTTAATCTGCGCAGTGAGCTGATGGCAGATCGCTTCACGGTTCATATTACGTTACTCCGGGTACGGTTTCCGACGTTGACAGTGTGCGTCGTTTTCCGCGCTTTCTCCAGCGCTCTGTAGAAATGGGCAAGACATCGGCAGGAATGTGCATTGAGAGGATAGCCCCGGACAGACACAATGTGCAGCATCAGGTCGCCCTCTGCGCCACCACGGTTTTTCACCCACTAAAGGGAACGAGCAATGAACAACTTTAATCTTCACACCCCAACCCGCATTCTGTTTGGTAAAGACGCTATCGCCGATCTGCGCGCCCAGATCCCCGCTGACGCCCGCGTACTGATCACCTACGGTGGCGGCAGCGTGAAAAAAACCGGCGTGCTGGATCAGGTTTACAGCGCCCTGAACGGTCTGGACGTGCGAGAGTTCGGCGGCATCGAGCCAAATCCGTCTTACGAAACGCTGATGAACGCGGTGAAAATCGCCCGCGAAGAGAAGATCACCTTCCTGCTGGCCGTCGGCGGCGGCTCCGTGCTGGACGGCACCAAATTCATCGCGGCGGCAGCGCACTACGCTGACGGCATCGATCCGTGGCACATTCTGGAAACTCGCGGCAGCGACATTAAAAGCGCCATCCCGATGGGCTCCGTGCTGACCCTGCCGGCCACCGGCTCTGAATCCAACAAGGGCGCGGTGATCTCCCGCAAAACCACCGGCGACAAACAGGCCTTCATGAACGAACATGTTCAACCTGTGTTCGCGATCCTGGATCCGGTTTACACCTACACCCTGCCTGCGCGTCAGGTGGCGAACGGCGTGGTCGATGCCTTTGTTCATACCGTTGAGCAGTACGTCACGTATCCGGTAGATGCCAAAATTCAGGATCGCTTCGCGGAAGGCATTCTGCTGACGCTCGTCGAAGAAGGTCCGAAAGCGCTGAAAGAGCCGGAAAATTACGACGTGCGTGCCAACGTCATGTGGGCGGCAACGCAGGCGCTGAACGGCCTGATCGGTGCTGGCGTACCGCAGGACTGGGCAACCCACATGCTGGGCCACGAGCTGACGGCGATGCACGGTCTGGACCACGCGCAAACGCTGGCCGTTGTGCTGCCTGCGCTGTGGAACGAAAAGCGGGACACCAAGCGTGCCAAACTGCTGCAGTACGCAGAACGCGTGTGGAACATCACCGAGGGTTCTGACGATGCGCGTATTGATGCCGCCATCGAAGCGACCCGCAGCTTCTTTGAAGGTCTGGGCGTGCCAACGCGTCTCTCTGGCTACGGTCTGGACGGCAGTTCCATCCCTGCCCTGCTGGCGAAACTCGAAGAACACGGCATGACCCACCTGGGCGAGCACGGCGACATTACGCTGGACGTCAGCCGTCGCATCTACGAAGCGGCACGCTAAGCGTTTTTGCCCTCCCGACTTTCGTTTTTTGACATTTCGTCCAGACTTAATGCACAACCCATCGCCGGAGGAACCCTCCGGCGATGCGCACCTGAAGGAGGAAAAATGGCAAACCAAACCGTAATCAAGCTGCAGGACGGCAACGTGATGCCCCAGCTGGGGCTAGGTGTATGGAAAGCCGGTAACGACGAGGTCGTCTCCGCCATTCATAAAGCCCTGGAAGTCGGCTATCGGTCCATTGATACCGCCGCCGCATATAAAAACGAGGACGGCGTGGGTAAGGCACTGGCCAGCGCCGGCGTCCCCCGCGATGAGTTTTTCATCACCACGAAACTGTGGAACGACGATCAAAAACGGCCCCGCGAAGCGCTGGAGGAGAGCCTGGAGAAACTCCAGCTCGATTTCGTCGATCTCTGGCTGATGCACTGGCCGGTTCCGGCTATCGATCATTACGTTGACGCCTGGAAAGGGATGATTGAACTGCAGAAAGAGGGGCTGGTGAAAAGCATCGGCGTCTGTAATTTCCAGGTTCATCACCTGCAGCGGCTGATTGACGAAACGGGCGTTGCGCCAGTGATTAACCAGATCGAGCTGCACCCGCTGATGCAGCAGCGCCAGCTTCATGCCTGGAACGCCACGCATAAAATCCAGACCGAGTCCTGGAGCCCGCTGGCGCAGGGCGGCGAAGGGGTATTCGATCAAAAGATTATCCGTGAGCTGGCGGATAAATACGGTAAAACCCCGGCGCAAATCGTCATTCGCTGGCATCTGGACAACGGCCTGGTGGTCATTCCGAAATCGGTTACGCCGTCGCGCATCGCCGAGAACTTCGACGTCTGGGATTTCCGTCTGGACAAAGAAGAGCTGGGTGAGATTGCGAAGCTGGATAAGGGTAAACGTTTAGGCCCTGACCCTGATCAGTTTGGCGGGTAGTCGCGTAAAAAAGCCGGGTGGCGGCTTCGCCTTACCCGGCCTACGTGTCGACATAAAAAACCCCGGCTTGCCGGGGTTTTTTATTTACGCTTTGCGCTTCACGGGCTTCTTCACACTCGAATTACCGTTCGAACGCTGATACACAATCGGCGTGTGCTTGGTCAGCGCCGGGCGCGTATTGCGGTTCTGGCGACGCGCTTCGCGCATCTCCTCCAGCGTCGGGGCCGGTACCAGACAGTCGCGTCGCGATCCGATCAGGTGTTTTTTACCCATCTCTTCCAGCGCCTGACGGATCAGCGGCCAGTTTTTCGGATCGTGGTAACGCAGCAGCGCTTTATGCAGACGACGCTGTTTATCCCCTTTCGGCACCACCACCTCTTCACTCTTGTAGCCAATCTTACTCAGCGGGTTCTTGCCGGTGTAATACATGGTCGTCGAGTTGGCGAGCGGTGACGGATAGAAGTTCTGCACCTGATCCAGACGGAAGCGACGCTGCTTCAGCCACAGCGCCAGGTTCACCATGTCTTCATCGCGCGTGCCCGGGTGGGCGGAGATGAAGTATGGGATCAGATACTGCTCTTTACCCGCCTGCTTTGAATAGGTATCGAACAGCTCTTTAAAGCGATCGTAGCTGCCCATGCCCGGCTTCATCATTTTCGACAGCGGGCCTTCCTCGGTGTGCTCCGGCGCAATCTTCAGATAGCCGCCGACGTGGTGCGTCGCCAGCTCTTTGATGTAGCGCGGATCTTCCACGGCGATGTCGTAACGTACCCCGGACGCGATCAGGATCTTCTTGATGCCCTTCAGGTCGCGCGCGCGGCGGTAGAGGTTGATCGTCGGCTCGTGGTTGGTGTCCATATGCTCGCAAATGCTCGGATAGACGCAGGAGAGGCGACGGCAGGTTTGCTCCGCGCGCGGCGACTTGCAGCGCAGCATGTACATGTTCGCGGTTGGGCCGCCAAGGTCGGAAATCACGCCGGTAAAGCCCGGCACCGAGTCGCGAATAGCTTCGATCTCATTGATGATCGAATCTTCAGAGCGGCTCTGGATAATACGGCCTTCGTGCTCGGTAATGGAGCAGAGCGAGCACCCTATAATTCTGATCATTTAGAAATTTTTTTGCGTTTAAAATCAATGAATTGAAAGATTTCATTTTTCTAAGTCTGATAAAACAGATGAAAACCCAACTGACTATACTCATAAAAGGCTTTGTTGAATAAATAAGATTTCGTGCGAACGACCCTGTAGCTGGCTGGATTTTCAGGCAATACGCACGCTTTCTGGCATCCCAGCCTTTGTCATCCTGTTCAACGCACGCACCATGGCCATAGCTTCCGCTACCTGACCATCGTAGTCACGCAGCGTCAGTGAATCTCCCAACAACTGCTTCATTCTGTACATTGCCGTTTCCGCTATCGAGCGACGGTTATATTCCGTTGTCCATTTCCACCG
Organism: Enterobacter sp. QK-SA4; assembly: GCF_056856775.1. Lineage (NCBI taxonomy): Bacteria > Pseudomonadati > Pseudomonadota > Gammaproteobacteria > Enterobacterales > Enterobacteriaceae > Enterobacter > Enterobacter sp. QK-SA4. The sequence continues at coordinate 796,385 of NZ_JBXFXH010000007.1, read as the reverse complement.
TGCATTGCTTCCGCTCAGCCGCTGATTAGCAACGGCACGGTTGCGGTCTGCGTACTCACCGGGCCAGTAACCTGCTCCTTTTCGGGGAGGAATAAGCGCGCTGATTTTTTTGCGGCGCAGTTCATCGTGACAGAGCCGGGTATCGTAAGCCCCGTCTGCCGCGGCTGCCCTGATTTTTCTGTGAGTCTGCCGGATAAGGCCCGGGAAGGCTTCTGAGTCCGTGACGTTATTCAGCGACAGGTCTGCACAGACAACTTCATGTGTGTTGCTGTCAACAGCAAGATGCAACTTTCGCCAGATACGACGGCGCTCTTTGCCGTGCTTTCTGACTTTCCATTCGCCTTCACCAAAGACCTTCAGCCCGGTGGAATCAATCACCAGGTGTGCGATTTCACCCCGGGTGGACGTTTTGAAACTGACATTAACCGACTTTGCCCGCTTACTGACACTGGTGTAATCCGGGCAGCGCAACGGAACGTTCATCAGGGCAAAAATGGAATCAATAAAACCCTGCGCAGCCCGCAGGGTCAGCCGGAATACGCGTTTAATCACCAGAACGGTGGTGATGGCGAGATCAGAATAGCGCTGGGGCCTTCCTCGTGATGAAGGCGTTGCCGACTCATACCAGGCCTGAATCGCCTCATCATCCAGCCAGAAAGTGAGGGAGCCACGGTTGATGAGAGCTTTGTTGTAGGTGGACCAGTTGGTGATTCTGAACTTTTGCTTTGCCACGGAATGGTCTGTGTTGTCGGGAGGATGCGTGATCTGATCCTTCAACTCAGCAAAAGTTCGATTTATTCAACAAAGCCCTCATAAAACTCAATCTTTGCGCTGCTGTACGATACCAGTAATTACAGGTGCCGAGTTTAACATCATGAAAAGTAGCCCAATAATGAATGACGCAACGCCAGCTGCGGTGCCTAACTTCTGACTGAACACCATTGAAACAAAGTACATATTTGGGATAAAAACGGACATAGCAATCACGAAAAGTAACTTATTCAGATAATTATTTATTCGGGTCTTAACCTCAACTCTATCATAAAAAGCCATCGAAACGTAAGCAGTTATCAGTGAATAAAAAGACCATGTCATATAGTTAACCGATTCATTAAATGCCTCTCGCAAAAGCAAAGCACTTTCTGTCATTCCCTACCTCATTAAATCAATAGAAAATAAATCTGAATAATTTATTTTTAAAAGAAAAGAACACAACATAACTTCAGTAGTTATGATTAATCCCTGAATGATTATTTCTTAGCAAGATATAACATGCTTAATGTATATCAGGCAATAAAAAAACTCCCAAAGACCACCGCTGTGGTCTTCAGGTATAGGATTTAAAGAACGAACTCAGTCCGGAAACGTATCACTATCTTCTGTAACGTCCGCTTTCTCTGGTAACATTCTGTTTTTAATATACTGTGAATTCCTGCAGATGAGAGGAAAAATCTCCGAGTTATTCATTATACAACTCGTTGCCGTACGGGCGTCCTCCGGAGACCATGATGAAAATGAAAACGTCTGACGGTCAAGCCATTGAGACAATAATACATTATCAACAGAAGCGCTAAACAGCGCCGCAATAGCCCTGCGTTCAACGGCCTTCTCAGGTTCAATAAACGACAACTCATTATGAAAACGGGTAATAATCGCAATACGGCTGTCAATACGAATATGTCTTTCAAGTAAGACATCGTGCAACTCATCAAGTACAGTCTCTCTCTGGGTATCGTCGAGGCAAGACCACAGAAAATGAATGTTCTCGGCATTTGTGACAACGTCTGGCTCTGCATCACGGAACCATGATGCAAAGATACCCACACTACCTTCCATCCGGATATGCTGCCCCTGAAGTTGCATTTGTTCAAGGATAAAGCGCATGTTCACAGGAAGAACCGTAAAACACTCAATAAGCCTTTCAGAAGAACTAAATACTCCACATGCCAGGGCGTTCAGCTTTTTCTTCAAAATATCAAACTGCTCACCTGACTGATATACGTCATGGAGAAATACTGGACCCATAGCATTCACATCAGACTCAATTATTTTCTCTGACAGTGCTTTTTGACGCTCTCGCACAAATATTAAAAGAGAGGTTGCATTTGTAGCTTCTTTGATGACGTCATACTGACCTTTAACAAAGCTCAGGACAGGTATATTCACCAGAAGACCTAAATCAACAATCCTGCCAACAGCATTTTTGATGTACGGCAGAACATTTTTATCCTTAAGTGCTATAAAGATACTCTCGGCAGTACGTAGATAACGAAGATATGCAGCCAAAGCCAGGTCAAACCGTTCCTCACCAATATGTTCACTGTACGACTCGATACCGGCATAGTTACCATGGAGCACCATGTGAGCAACAGCCTGTGCAGCAAATTCCGCAGGGAAGAGATTCCTCGTCGCCGTATTATTAAGATAATATTGATTTAAAACATTATTATTCCAGTCCGGGCTCAGAACAATTTTTCTGAAATGGATAACGTCCTCAACAACCTGACGATTTTTAAGCGTCATTATTGCAGAGCTAACCTGAGCCCCACCTGTACCATCATTCTTTCCAATTACGTTCTGTACCGCCTTCGATGCAATATTGATATGCCGGATAATTCCCGGATTAAAAAGGTCTATCTGAGGTTGCTCAGCTCCATAGCGTAACATCTCCTCCCGACCGTGATTTCCGATATCTAGTGTGCCAATTTTCAGGTTTGACAAGGTCTCTTCATTATTGACAAGGTATTCCACATAAAATACGCCATCTACAAAATTCTCCATTTTATTCAGTAGTGATTCACCGGCCAGAACAGAGTATGAATCAGCTTCCTGCAGCAACGTCTTCGTGGATTCAGCCTCCAATTTTTCTGAATCCTGAATTTCATCAAGTTTACTCACAATAAACGATATTTGCCTTTCGACGAAAGGCTCTAGGCTTATCCGCCCGTCAGCCATCAGTTTCTGCAGACTCAATACGAAACCTTCATCATTCTTTTCTCTGAGTGAAACAGCATAACTCTGATTCAGCATTTGCACTGCGACTTTGAGTTGCGGTTCGGCGAGAGCCTGACACTTCTCATCCATCCGGCTATAAGAAACCAGCCAGTCTCGCATCTGAATATGTGGTGCCACTCGCTGCCATGCTTCAGCGAAACCCCACAAGGCCGTCAGTTCTTCAAGCCGTGGGATATTTATAGCACCAATCGCGTCTTTAAGAGGCGTATCAAGCAACTCGCTCCTGGCAAGCTCCACCGTGGACTGATAGTGGATGCTCATCAGAAATTCGCTCCATCTTTCTGTATCGTTATTAAAAATTCGGGATATTTGTTGATAAGTTAGCGAGAGCATCTCGTCAAAATCATCCGGAGCAATACCGGGTTCGGTCTGACTAGCTTTGGGATCGCGAAGTAATACTTTAATATCTCGCTCCCCGTATCTGACCACCAGTAAGTAGAGAGCAATAAGAATATGGCGATGATCTTCTGTTGCAGGAACGGTAAGGTTCAGAATATGAATATCATTAACAAACTTCTTCATTAATCGCGGTGTGATACGAGGATACTCAGAGGGTTTCCAGCGCTCAAGCAACACCGTTGCTTCCCGGCACGCTATCCCTGCATCCTCATTTACTGTTTCTTTCCAGTACTGCCTTAACGCTTCCTGCCATCCTGCCGAAATAAGAGGAGGAACCTGAAAACTTACAGGAATCCGCTTTGCAATAAACTCACGCCCGCTGAAACCCGCCACAGAAAGTGAGGCTGAAACCTGTCTTGCCGAATAGGGCACCACTATCCTGAAGTGTTCATGAGTGGCTCCGGCAATAAGCTCCATATCACTCCAGAGCTCTTTCACTTTGTCTGCACTGATTCGGTCCAGATTATCAATGATAAGGATGAAGCGATCTCCATGGGAAATGACCTCTTTGGAGGTAAATCCCTGCAGAGCTTCAGCCAGCTCAATAGCTCCGACCTCCTTATTAACTAGCCAAGTCTCTTCAATCCTGTCAGTACTGTTGCGTTTGAACAAATCACCAATACTCGAATACCCTTTCTTTCTGTACCATTCCATGTTCTGCAGGCATGCCAGTCCTGCGACCATAATGGCAGGAGAAAGAAACGCGGCCACCTCAACATAAAAAAGCCACCCTAATAATGACTCCTTGTTAGTAAAATATTGATTAAGGTCTGTTAGCACATAACGAAGCATCTGCACGGAAAGCAATGACAGTAAAATAAAAACGACGGTCAACCAGCTTAGCCTGCTGCTGACCCTCTTGTCGTATTCAACGATGTTACCCAGAGCCAGATTTTTATACTTATCCAACACATCCCGGGAGCCCGGACATTGTAGGCTGACCCCGTGGTGGATGACATCGATAAGCGCTTTTTTAGTTGAGCCATGATGGTAACGTTCTGCATCAAAGTTAATGAACGTAAAATCATCTTTAAGCTTTTTCTGCAGGAACTTCAATATTGTTGACTTACCTGAACCCAGCTCACCTTCCAGACCAATAATATTGACATCAGGTGTCCTGATGATCTGAGCCACATTCTCTGCAACTTTTTCATGACTGCTGCCTCTAAACATATCCTGGTCAGCGGGTGATTCCGTCTGCAATCGTAGAGTCATTCAGCAATTTCCTTCGTTATAACGTAAGATTCTTTCACTATTAGACACAGTACAGAGCCCACAGCAACCAAATGACTGCAGCCGGGGCAGTTTAGTTTTAAGCATGCATAAGCCGATTTCGATGGAATCCCTTTCACACAATAATAGGCTTTGTTGAATAAATAAGATTTCGTGCGAACGACCCTGTAGCTGGCTGGATTTTCAGGCAATACGCACGCTTTCTGGCATCCCAGCCTTTGTCATCCTGTTCAACGCACGCACCATGGCCATAGCTTCCGCTACCTGACCATCGTAGTCACGCAGCGTCAGTGAATCTCCCAACAACTGCTTCATTCTGTACATTGCCGTTTCCGCTATCGAGCGACGGTTATATTCCGTTGTCCATTTCCACCGTGCATTGCTTCCGCTCAGCCGCTGATTAGCAACGGCACGGTTGCGGTCTGCGTACTCACCGGGCCAGTAACCTGCTCCTTTTCGGGGAGGAATAAGCGCGCTGATTTTTTTGCGGCGCAGTTCATCGTGACAGAGCCGGGTATCGTAAGCCCCGTCTGCCGCGGCTGCCCTGATTTTTCTGTGAGTCTGCCGGATAAGGCCCGGGAAGGCTTCTGAGTCCGTGACGTTATTCAGCGACAGGTCTGCACAGACAACTTCATGTGTGTTGCTGTCAACAGCAAGATGCAACTTTCGCCAGATACGACGGCGCTCTTTGCCGTGCTTTCTGACTTTCCATTCGCCTTCACCAAAGACCTTCAGCCCGGTGGAATCAATCACCAGGTGTGCGATTTCACCCCGGGTGGACGTTTTGAAACTGACATTAACCGACTTTGCCCGCTTACTGACACTGGTGTAATCCGGGCAGCGCAACGGAACGTTCATCAGGGCAAAAATGGAATCAATAAAACCCTGCGCAGCCCGCAGGGTCAGCCGGAATACGCGTTTAATCACCAGAACGGTGGTGATGGCGAGATCAGAATAGCGCTGGGGCCTTCCTCGTGATGAAGGCGTTGCCGACTCATACCAGGCCTGAATCGCCTCATCATCCAGCCAGAAAGTGAGGGAGCCACGGTTGATGAGAGCTTTGTTGTAGGTGGACCAGTTGGTGATTCTGAACTTTTGCTTTGCCACGGAATGGTCTGTGTTGTCGGGAGGATGCGTGATCTGATCCTTCAACTCAGCAAAAGTTCGATTTATTCAACAAAGCCACAATAATATTGAATTGAAGCAATGAAAACATTAATGTGTTTGTTGTGACTAGCTGCAGGGGCCTGGAAGAAATTCCAAAGCCTGACAAACCGGAACAGGGCTTGCTCTGCTCCGGTTTTATCCAGTTCATCTTGAAGCCCTTGTTTTTGTTACATATCCCTGCTCACTCTTTCAGCCATTGTTAAGCTTCTTGTGTGTAATCTGCGAATAATACGGATGCAAAATTGATGCAATGGATTATACATACCTACAGCGCACGTTACGCTGAGCTGAATCGAATTTCAGAGAACGTTCTTCGCTATTACCCTGCCCAGCCAGTTGAACACATTTTATCATCCGGCCCCGAGAGTGACATGTTCTCTGCCTGGTACAGCCTTCATCAGAGTCAAACTAGACGTTATTTACAGGCAAAAGAAGACAGCTACAGAGCTTAAGTCTGACATTATTCGTGGCTGTGTCTGCCTTCGGAGTTTTCAGCTTATCCCGATAACAGCGGTTTTGAAAAATTGACGTTTTTTACACCGGTACATTGCCCGAACGCAATCTCCCCCGTAGCGAAATACCGCCCCGCAGAAAATCGTCCATGCTCGGCATGCCCCTGGAACATCAGCATCTTTTCAATAAAGGTTTTACAGCCTATAGTCTGTATAACACAAAATACACCTTACCTGCTGTATTACAGGGCGGTACTCCCTACTCAGTCTGCGAGGCAGGTCACTTATGAATAATCAGTTCCCGATAAAAACGCTGAACCAGCTCAGACCTGTGCTAATCGGGTTTCGCAAAATCAAGGGCTTCACGCAAAAAGATGTGTCTGAGAGGCTTGGCGTAACGCAGCAAACCTATGCCCGCCTGGAAGCAAACCCTGCTAGCGCCAGTATTGATCGTCTGTACAAGGTATTCAGTATTCTGGGCGTAGAAATAACGCTGTCATCTATTTCCCCTTCACCCTTCATTTCCCACACAGAGATGAGGGGGGCATTTGACAGCACTCCCGCCAGACGGGAGAAATGGTGACTATTAGAAGTTTGCTAGTTTTGTCGAATGACGCCAACTACATGTCCGCATCCATCGAGTAGTGGCTTCAAGCCACGATTGTCACTGCCTCCGCTGCCTTTTTCCAGTAACTCTCTCCTTTTAATTCTAATATTTAGGGGTGTCAACGCAAAGCAGAAACGGCACCTTCTTTGCGAGACAGAAATGACCTGTGATTGCCTGGCCGATTTATGGCAGCTAAGTGCGAGAAGCGGATATAGCGAATTCGCCATTGTACGGGATTAGCAGGTTTACTGAAGCAACCTGCGATGGCGTTATGGCAATAGTCAGTCCCCTGTCCAGTCGGCATAGGTGGCCACCTCGTCACCGCCGGGGATAAACTGATTGAAGCCTCCGCGCAAAATCACTTATTCTTTTCCGTTAATAAAATGCAGGAGCAAAGTCATGACTGGCGAAATTCGTGGGCGAGGCAGGCCACGAAAAACAGAGAGTACCTATACAGGGTAAGGGTGCCAACTTACTGATTTAGTGTATGATGGTGTTTTTGAGGTGCTCCAGTGGCTTCTGTTTCTATCAGCTGTCCCTCCTGTTCAGCTACTGAAGGCGTGGTGCGTAACGGTAAAAGTACTGCCGGACATCAGCGCTATCTCTGCTCTCACTGCCGTAAAACATGGCAGCTACAGTTCACTTACATCGCCTCTCAGCCCGGTACACACCAGAAAATTATTGATATGGCCATGAATGGCGTCGGATGTCGCGCCAGTGCACGCATTATGGGCGTTGGCCTCAACACGATTTTACGACACTTAAAAAACTCAGGCCGCAGTCGGTAAACTCACGCATACAACCGGGCAGTGACGTTATTGTTTGCGCGGAAATGGACGAACAGTGGGGTTACGTCGGCGCTAAATCACGCCAGCGCTGGTTGTTTTACGCGTATGACAGGATACGGAGGACGGTTGTGGCGCACGTATTCGGTGAACGCACGTTGGTCACGCTGGAGCGTCTTCTGGGCCTGCTGTCGGCCTTTGAGGTCGTGGTATGGATGACGGATGGCTGGCCGCTTTATGAATCACGCCTGAAGGGAGAACTGCACGTTATCAGCAAGCGATATACGCAGCGCATTGAGCGGCATAACCTGAATCTGAGGCAGCATCTGGCAAGGCTGGGCAGGAAGTCACTGTCTTTCTCAAAATCGGTGGAGCTGCATGACAAAGTCATCGGGCATTATCTGAACATAAAACACTATCAGTAAGTTGGAGTCATTACCGGTGCTCTGATATATTTATTATACTATAGTGGGGTATGTGTTGATCTTAATGTAATACTCCCCTATAGTATAAGAAATACAGAGCAGTGAGGTAAGCAATGCCCAGTACTCCTGAAGAGAAAAAAAAGGTCCTAACCCGGGTTCGCCGTATCCGGGGTCAGATTGATGCTCTGGAAAGAGCACTTGAAAGTGGCGCTGAATGCCGTTCCGTTCTCCAGCAAATCGCCGCCGTCCGGGGCGCCGCTAACGGACTGATGGCAGAGGTGCTGGAGAGCCACATACGGGAAACCTTTGACCAGAATGACAGCTACAGTCATGAAGTCAGTAAATCAGTTGACGATACGATTGAGCTGGTTCGTGCCTATCTTAAATAGGTGAGGCCATTATTACATTGAGGATATATTACGTATGAAATCACGTGCCGCTGTTGCATTTGCACCAGGGAAGCCCCTGGAGATTGTTGAAATTGATGTTGCTCCGCCTAAAAAAGGCGAGGTGCTGATTAAAAACACCCACACAGGTGTCTGCCATACCGATGCCTTTACCCTCTCAGGGAATGACCCTGAGGGCGTTTTCCCGGTGGTTCTCGGCCACGAGGGAGCCGGTATCGTCGTTGAAGTTGGTGAAGGCGTCACCAGTGTGAAGCCGGGTGACCATGTTATTCCGCTCTACACCGCTGAATGCGGGGAGTGTGAATTCTGCCAGTCCGGTAAAACGAACCTCTGTGTATCGGTTCGCGAGACTCAGGGCAAAGGACTGATGCCTGACGGGACCACTCGCTTTTCATACAACGGTCAGCCTCTTTACCACTACATGGGATGTTCCACATTCAGTGAATACACCGTTGTGGCCGAGGTTTCTCTGGCAAAAATTAACCCGGAGGCGAACCATGAACACGTCTGCCTGTTGGGTTGTGGCGTGACTACCGGTATTGGCGCCGTCCATAACACGGCTAAAGTGCAGCCGGGCGATTCAGTTGCCATTTTTGGTCTGGGGGCAATTGGTCTGGCTGCGGTACAGGGGGCCCGTCAGGCAAAAGCGGGACGTATTATCGCTATCGATACTAATCCGACAAAATTTGACCTGGCCCGTCAGTTCGGGGCCACTGACTGCATTAACCCGAATGATTATGACAAACCGATTAAAGATGTTCTGCTGGATATCAACAAGTGGGGTATTGACCATACCTTTGAATGTATCGGTAACGTTAACGTCATGCGTGCAGCGCTGGAAAGTGCTCACCGTGGGTGGGGGCAGTCCGTTGTCATTGGTGTCGCAGGGGCCGGACAGGAGATTTCCACCCGTCCTTTCCAGCTGGTCACCGGGCGCGTATGGAAAGGTTCCGCGTTTGGCGGAGTAAAAGGCCGCACTCAGCTCCCCGGTATGGTCGAGGATGCCATGAAGGGGGATATTGACCTTGAGCCATTTGTAACCCATACGATGACACTGGATGAAATCAATGACGCCTTCGAGCTTATGCATGAAGGCAAATCTATCCGGACAGTGATTCATTACTGATCCCATCAGAATTTTAATCAACTCAAACTGAAGGAAGTGGAAAATGACAACTCCGGTAATTTCTGGTGACGGCATCTTTTCTCATGTGTTCATTGGCGCAGCCGATGTCGAGAAATCCTCCGCATTTTACGATGTCGTCCTGGGCACGCTTGGTATCAATAACCTCGGCCCGTTTGGCAACGGCTGGGTACTCTATGGCCGCGAAAAGCCGGCATTTATCATTGCCCGTCCGGGCAACGGTGAAGCACCTTCCGCTAACGGGGTGACTGTCGGCTTCGCTGCTGCCACCCCGGAAGAGGTTGATGCTTTCCATGCTGCCGGCCTTGCCGCCGGTGGAGCTGATGAAGGTCAACCTGGCCCGCGTGGTCACCTTCCCGGGGCCTATGCTGCCTACCTGCGGGATCCGGCGGGTAACAAAATCACGGCGTATACGTTTATCTGACGTCCGGATTTAAAGATACTTCCCCTGGCTTCGGTCAGGGGAAATAACCATGAGATAACGGCTGATGGAACTCATTGAGCAGCATGCCAGCTCTGGCGGCTGGCAAAACGTGTACCGGCATTATTCACAATCCCTTAATTGTGAAATGAATTTCGGTGTGTATCTTCCTCCCAAAGCAGTAACAGAAAAACTGCCGGTACTATACTGGTTGTCGGGCCTGACCTGTACTGAGCAGAATTTCATCACCAAATCAGGTATGCAGCATTATGCAGCCCGGCATAACGTCATCGTTGTTGTCCCGGATACCAGTCCCCGGGGTAATAATGTCCCGGATGCCGACAGTTACGATCTTGGCCAGGGGGCCGGTTTTTATCTGAACGCGACGGAACAGCCGTGGAATGTTCATTACAGGATGTATGACTATATTCTCAGAGAGCTTCCGGATGTCGTCATGAATCATTTTCCTGCAACGGCAAGAAAATCTATATCCGGTCATTCTATGGGAGGGCTGGGTGCTCTGGTGCTGGCTCTGCGAAATCCTGGTGAATATGTGAGCGTATCAGCATTTTCCCCGATAGTATCGCCTTCTCAGGTGCCATGGGGGCAACAGGCATTTAGCGCTTACCTGGGTGAAAACAGAAAAACGTGGGAAGCCTACGATCCAGTCAGCCTCATTTTACAGGGTGAAAAATTACCAGAAATCTTCATTGATCAGGGGCTGAGTGACGCCTTTTATGAAGAGCAACTGCGCACCAAAATCCTTGAGAGAGTATGCAATGAGATGAACCTCAATGCGTCGTTCCGATATCATACTGGATACGACCACAGCTATTATTTCATTTCCAGCTTTATTGGTGAGCACATTGCTTACCATGCCAACAGGCTCAGGCTGTCAGCATGAGTTGATTTCCAGCCTCAGAAAATGTGCTTAATTTTCAGGCCTGAACAGGGCCTGAACCCTGCAGACCTGAGATGTACTGTAACTGGTGGCTTCAGCAGTTTCTCTTATGCTCAGTTTCTTGACCTGTCGGTAATACAGAACTTTCTTATGTCGTTCCTGATCGGCCTGTTTGCCCCGGTGAATAGCCACGGATAATCTAGACACTTCCGAGCCGTTGATGGACTGACCCCGCCCCGGTAGACGATCCTGCCCTATAGTTTGGACTGACCCCACGCCTGTAGACAAATCCTGTCCTCACGACGAGGCCTGTTCGAAGGCCTCCGGACTGACGCCGCCGAGGTGGCTGTGGCGCCGGGACCGGTTATAGAAGACTTCAATGTAATCGAAGATCCGCCCGGGCCAGATCCCTGGTTTTATATATGCGTTTTCTGATCCGTTCTTTTTTCAGCGAACTGAAGAACGATTCGGCCACCGCATTATCCCAGCAGTTGCCACGCCGGCTCATGCTCGGCGCCAGGTTATTGGCCCGGTAGAAGCGCTGCCAGTCGTCACTGCCGTACTGGCTGCCCTGGACGCCCTTCTAAGAGTCAAGCTGTTATCGGGATACTGTTGATCCGCCTGTTTTGATTGCGCAGTAACGTGTAAACTTCGCGGGAGATATATCGCTTTAGACAGCGTATCGCTTCCATTTTTGTATGTCCTTCGGCTACACGCCTGGCGACATATTCCTTTGTTTTTGCGTCAGTTCGTAAGCGTCCGATGGCGATGATGTGAAGTGCACTATTTGCAGCACGATCTCCACCACGATTAAGTCGGTAACGGTTCGTTTTTCCAGAAGAAACGGGGACCGGGCTGACACCACACAGTGCCGCAAATCCTGATTCTGATCTTAACCGTTGAGGATTGTCTCCGGCAGTGATCAGCAACTGTGAAGCGCTTTCGTATCCGATAGCATTACGTTTAATCAGCTCAGGTGCCAACTCGTCGACAATTGCCGCAATCATGACATCCAGATCAGCGATTTCGTCATGTAACTCGAGATAGCGTCGGGCAAGGGACTTTAATGAAATGCGATAAACGTTGGTTACATTGCGGTATTCACTGGCATCAGGTCTCCAGGAACCCAGGGTCCTGATGAGCTGCATGCGCGTCATATTTCTGAGCTGTTCACGTAATTCATCCGGGGCAGAGATAATATTTGAATGGATAATCTGGAGAGCGACTCTGCGGGCTGATATTGCTGTTTTTCGGCAAGTTTTTAATACCCGCAGGGACTCAATCATGCCATCACGCGTTTTGGGAGTAACTGTCCTGATGCCTGAGAATGCTGCATGAGCGGCACATTCAGCATCAATTGTGTCACTTTTACCCCGTTTGCGTCGCTCCATCCGGTCTGGAGCAGTCACCTCAAGAACTTCTAACCCGGCGTTCTGAAAATAACGAAGCAAACCGGAACCATAGGTACCTGTGCACTCAACACCAATTCGCTTTAATGTCCCAAACGAGGTCATCCATGCCAGCATCTGCCGGTAACCTTGTCGTGTTGTGGAGAAATACTGAGTCCCAAGGACTTTATTGTTCTGATCTACGACAGCGGCAACGTGCAAATCTTTATGTGTATCCACGCCACCCACAACGGCAGCTTCGGTAACTTTATCAACCATGACAGAGCTCCTGTGAGGAAACAGAGTTGAATCTCCAGACAGATAACCTGGACAGGACAGTAACGAGACAAGCCGTCAGGCCCTTCTTGAGTCACGCGCATCGGTGAGGAGATGCCTCGCATGAAGGCGCTTCCGGCAACCGACGGGTCCAGGGCAGGACACAAAAGGTCGATCGCTGTGTGAGTCAGGATGCGGGAAGGTCTTCACTGCATCAGTAATCACACCAATCTGGTTAAACGGCAAACTAAGTGGTGGTAAAGACTGACATCGGCATTATTACTATCGCTGTGGAACATCACCCCGACGGGCTTACCACGGGTTTCCCATGCCATTTCCAGTGCTTTCATGGTGAGCCTGCTGTCCGGCGAGAACGACATGGCCCAGCCCACTGGTTTTCTTGCGAACAGGTCGAGAACAACGGCGAGGTACGCCCAGCGCTTACCCGTCCAGATATAGGTCACATCACCGCACCACACCTGATTTGGTTCCGTTACGGCGAACTGTCGCTCAAGATGATTCGGGATAGCAACGTGCTCATGACCGCCACGCTTATACCGGTGAGTCGGCTGCTGGCAACTGACCAGCCCCAGCTCTTTCATGAGTCTGCCAGCAAGCCAGCGCCCCATCTGGTAACCTCTCTGGGTTGCCATTGTGGCGATGCTTCTTGCTCCGGCAGAGCCGTGGCTGATGCCATGCAGTTCAAGTACCTGACTGCGTAATACAGCCCGTCTGCCGTCTGGCTTTTCAGGACGGTTTTTCCAGTATTTGTAGCTGCTGCGATGAACCCCGAACACATGGCAGAGAGTGGCCACAGGATAACGCGCCCTGAGTTTCCCGATTATCGAGAACTGTTCAGGGAGTCTGACATCAAGAGCGCGGTAGCCTTTTTTAATATTTCATTTTCCATTTCAATACGTTGTAGCTTTTTCCTGAGCTCACGGATTTCAATTTGTTCCGGGGTAATGGGGGAGGCTTTTGGTGTTTTGCCCTGCCGTTCATCACGTAATTGTTTCACCCATCGCGTCATTGTGGAAAGGCCGACATCCATAGCGCTGGCTGCATCTGCCACGGTGTAGTTCTGGTCAACGACCAGTTGAGCGGATTCGCGTTTAAACTCTGCGCTGAAATTTCTTTTTTTCATTATGACACCTGTGTTGTTCTGAGGTGAGCATATCACCTCTGTTCAGGTGGCCAAATTCAGTAAACCACTTCATATCAGCCTGGAGCCTGTGTTGCCCGGTTGGCGCGGGATAATGGAATTAATGACAATCTGCTGTTTACCTGGCGCCAGCGTTACAGACATCTTCTGCCCGATGAAATACAACGGTCAATCAGAGAGCAAGACTCTGTTATCCCCGTTGTCCTGCCTGATATGGTCCTGTCACACCATGCTGAGCCGCACTATGAACCCGCCGCTCCAGCCTGCCGCGAGGCCATGACATGCGAGGTGACTGTCGGCGGTGCCAGCCTGCGTCTGTCCGGGGATTTATCACCTGCACTTCTGAAAACGCTGATCCGCGAGCTGAGCGGGAGGAGCCGATGATACCCTTACCGTCAGGCACTCGTATCTGGCTGGTTGCCGGGGTCACCGATATGCGTAAGTCCTTCAATGGTCTGGGCGAACTGGTCCAGCATGTTCTTGATGACAATCCGTTCTCCGGCCACCTGTTTATCTTCCGTGGTCGTAAAGGTGACACCGTGAGGATCCTCTGGGCTGATGCTGACGGTCTGTGTCTGTTTACCAAACGTCTGGAAGAGGGACAGTTCGTCTGGCCTGCTGTACGCGACGGCAAAATCGCCATCACCCGCTCACAACTCGCCATGCTCCTCGATAAGCTGGACTGGCGGAAACCTAAAACTGCACGCCTTAACTCACTGACGATGTTGTAAAAAGCGCATGACCGCATTATAAATGGGGTCATGAGTCAGGACTATCTCGCCCGTATCGCTGCGCTGGAAGACGCGCTTCGCCAGAAAGACAGCCAGCTCAGTCTCGTTGCTGAGACTGAGTCGTTCCTGCGTTCAGCGCTGGCCCGCGCAGAAGAGAAAATAGAGAACGAAGAGCGTGAAATAGAACATCTGCGGGCTCAGATAGAAAAACTGCGCCGAATGCTGTTCGGTACCCGTTCAGAAAAGCTACGCCGGCAGGTCGAAGAAGCCGAAGCCCTGCTGAAACAGCAGGAGCAGCAAAGCGATCGTTACAACGGCCGGGACAATGATCAGCAGGTTCCGCGTCAGTTGCGCCAGTCCCGTCATCGTCGCCCGTTACCGGAACATCTTCCCCGCGAAATAAACAGACTGGAGCCAGCTGAAACCAGCTGTCCTGGTTGCGGTAGTGATATGGCCTATCTCAGCGAAGTCAGCGCGGAGCAACTGGAGCTGGTCTCCAGCGCCCTGAAAGTGATCCGCACGGTCAGGGTGAAAAAGGCCTGTACCCGATGCGACTGCGTCGTTGAAGCGCCAGCGCCCTCACGTCCTATCGACCGGGGCATCGCCGGGCCGGGTCTGCTGGCCCGCGTGTTAACGGCCAAATACTGTGAACACCTGCCGCTGTATCGCCAGTGCGAAATCTTTGCCCGTCAGGGTGTGGATCTGAGTCGTGCGCTGCTCTCCAACTGGGTGGATGCGTGCTGCCGGTTAATGGCCCCGCTGGATGAAGCCCTCTACCACTACGTGATGGACTGCCGCAAACTGCATACGGATGACACTCCGGTGCCCGTGCTGGCGCCGGGCAGAAAGAAGACGAAAACCGGGCGTATCTGGACATATGTCCGTGATAACAGAAGCGCGGGTTCATCAGATCCGCCAGCGGCATGGTTCGCCTTCTCACCGGACCGACAGGGGAAACACCCTCAGCAACATCTTCGGCACTATCATGGCGTGCTGCAGGCAGATGCCTTCGCAGGGTACGACAGGTTGTTCAGCGCAGAGCGTGAAGGTGGCCCGTTGACAGAAGCGGCATGCTGGGCTCATGCGCGGCGCAAAATCCATGACGTCTATATCAGCACCCGGACGGCCACAGCAGAGGAGGCTCTGAAGCGCATCAGTGAGTTATACGCGATAGAAGAGGAAATACGCGGCCTTCCGGCATCTCAGCGGCTGGCCGCCAGACGGTCCCGAAGTTAACCGTTGCTGATATCCCTGCATGACTGGTTGGTGGAGAAAAGTGCCACTCTGTCGAAAAAATCCCGGTTAGGCGAGGCGTTCGCTTATGCACTGAACCAGTGGGATGCCCTGTGTTACTACTGCGATGATGGTCTGGCAGAGCCGGATAATAACGCTGCTGAGCGCGCGCTACGAGCGGTCTGTCTGGGCAAGAAAAACTACATCTTCTTCGGCAGTGATCATGGTGGTGAACGTGGTGCCCTGCTGTATGGTCTGATCGGAACGTGCAGGCTGAACGGTATCGATCCAGAGGGTTACCTTCGCCATATCCTGAGCGTATTGCCGGAGTGGCCCATCAACAAAGTGGCCGAACTGCTGCCATGGAACGTAGATCTCACCAATAAATAGCCGTCAATACGGCGCTCACTTAACGCTTACGTTCACCTGAGGTGTTTTTGTAGTTATCTGGCGTTACGTGACAGTGTTGGTCAGATACTTCCACCTCTTCAGAGTTAAAGTTTGATATATGGGAAAAAAACGCTCCCGGACGGGAGCGTAAGCCAGTGACTTCGGCGTCAAATGAGGGTCTGACAAGTGGAGCTGCGGGTTAATTCTGGGTGATCTGGCTGCGATGCTTTTCAGCCTGCTGCTGATGAATAACGGAAGATAGACCATTATTCGCCTTCTCATGCACAACAGCGGCTTTCTCATGCTCGTTCATTTCGGAAAATGGCTTAGCAGTTTCTTGGGTGTTCTCAGGTTTGGATTTCATCATTTTTTTATGCATTTCAGCCATGTCCTGATGGGCAGCAGAATTGCCGTTTTGCATCATTTCATGGGACATTGCGGCCTGATCGTGACCGCTCATATCCATCATTTTCATGCTCTCCCCGGCTTTGTTGAATAAATCAGATTTCGGGTAAGTCTCCCCCGTAGCGGGTTGTGTTTTCAGGCAATACGCACGCTTTCAGGCATACCTGCTTTCGTCATTTTGTTCAGCGCTCGTACCAGGGCCATAGCCTCTGCAACCTGACCATCGTAGTCACGCAGTGTCAGTGAACCTCCGAACAGCTGTTTTACCCGGTACATCGCCGTTTCCGCTATCGAGCGACGGTTATAATCTGTTGTCCATTTCCACCGCGCATTACTCCCGGTCAGCCGCTGATTCGCAACAGCACGGTTACGGTCTGCATATTCACCGGGCCAGTAACCCGCGCCTTTTCGGGGCGGGATAAGCGCGCTGATTTTCTTACGCCGCAGTTCATCGTGACAGAGCCGGGTGTCGTAAGCGCCGTCTGCCGATGCTGCCCTGATTTTTCTGTGAGTCTGCCGGATAAGACCCGGGAAGGCTTCTGAGTCCGTCACATTGTTCAGCGACAGGTCTGCACAGATGATTTCATGTGTGTTGCTGTCAACTGCCAGATGCAACTTTCGCCAGATACGGCGGCGTTCCTGGCCATGTTTTTTGACTTTCCATTCGCCTTCACCAAAGACCTTCAGCCCGGTGGAATCAATCACCAGATGCGCGATTTCACCCCGGGTGGGCGTTTTGAAACTGACATTAACCGACTTTGCGCGCTTGCTGACACTGGTGTAATCCGGGCAGCGCAACGGAACATTCATCAGTGTAAAAATGGAATCAATAAAACCCTGTGCAGCCCGCAGGGTCAACCTGAACACGCGTTTAATGACCAGAACGGTGGTGATGGCGAGATCAGAATAGCGCTGAGGTCTTCCCCGTGATGAAGGCGTTGCCGACTCATACCAGGCCTGAATAGCTTCATCATCCAGCCAGAAAGTTATGGAGCCACGGTTGATGAGGGCTTTATTGTAGGTGGGCCAGTTGGTGATTTTGAACTTTTGCTTTGCCACGGAACGGTCTGCGTTGTCGGGAAGATGCGTGATCTGATCCTTCAACTCAGCAAAAGTTCGATTTATTCAACAAAGCCAAACAGAAGCCACTGGAGCACCTCAAAAACACCATCATACACTAAATCAGTAAGTTGGCAGCATCACCTTTTGCGTCTATAGTCATGATGTCAAATGAACGCGTTTCGACAGGAAATCATCATGAATAAATATCAGGCAGTTATTATTGGTTTTGGCAAGGCTGGAAAAACATTAGCCGTCACGCTGGCAAAAGCAGGTTGGCGTGTGGCTCTCATCGAACAATCAAATGCAATGTATGGCGGGACCTGTATTAATATCGGCTGTATCCCAACCAAAACATTGGTTCATGACGCACAGCAGCACACAGATTTTGTCCGTGCCATACAGCGTAAAAATGAAGTGGTTAATTTTTTACGTAATAAGAATTTTCATAATCTTGCGGATATGCCCAATATCGACGTGATCGACGGCCAGGCGGAGTTTATCAATAATCATAGCCTGCGTGTTCATCGGCCTGAGGGAAATTTGGAGATTCATGGCGAGAAAATTTTTATTAATACCGGTGCACAAGCCGTGGTTCCGCCAATTCCTGGAATTACCACCACGCCTGGTGTATATGACAGCACCGGATTACTTAATCTAAAAGAATTGCCTGGGCATTTAGGTATTTTGGGCGGCGGATATATTGGCGTTGAGTTCGCCTCTATGTTCGCTAATTTTGGCAGCAAAGTAACCATTTTAGAGGCAGCTTCGCTGTTTTTGCCTCGGGAAGATCGGGATATTGCTGATAATATCGCGACGATTTTACGCGATCAGGGCGTCGATATTATCCTCAATGCCCATGTGGAGCGAATCAGTCACCATGAAAATCAAGTGCAAGTGCATAGCGAGCACGCCCAACTGGCGGTGGATGCACTGTTAATAGCTTCCGGTCGTCAACCGGCTACCGCTTCGTTACATCCAGAAAATGCCGGTATCGCAGTAAACGAGCGCGGGGCAATTGTCGTTGACAAGCGATTACATACCACCGCAGACAATATTTGGGCGATGGGAGATGTTACCGGCGGGCTGCAATTTACTTACATATCACTGGATGATTACCGCATTGTACGTGATGAGTTACTGGGTGAAGGCAAACGTAGTACTGATGATCGGAAAAATGTGCCTTATTCCGTATTTATGACACCGCCCCTGTCCAGGGTTGGTATGACAGAAGAACAAGCCAGAGAGAGTGGTGCTGATATTCAGGTGGTGACATTGCCTGTAGCTGCAATTCCGCGCGCCAGAGTGATGAACGATACCCGTGGGGTATTAAAAGCGATTGTTGATAATAAAACCCAACGTATATTAGGAGCATCACTGCTGTGTATTGACTCCCACGAGATGATCAATATAGTGAAAATGGTGATGGATGCCGGGCTGCCTTATAGCATATTACGCGATCAGATATTTACTCATCCGTCGATGAGCGAATCACTCAATGATCTATTTTCATTAGTCAAATAAACTCAAAATCAGACGCCAGAACAAATATTCTGGCGTCTCAGAGAAAAGAATCTTATTAATTCTCTGTTACTCTATAACTTCTTAATCACTTCATTGATGGTATTTTATATGTTTAAAAAATCGGTGATGCTGCCAACTTAATGATTTAGTGTATGATGGTGTTTTTGAGGTGCTCCAGTGGCTTCTGTTTCTATCAGCTGTCCCTCCTGTTCAGCTACTGACGGGGTGGTGCGTAACGGCAAAAGCACCGCCGGACATCAGCGCTATCTCTGCTCTCACTGCCGTAAAACATGGCAACTGCAGTTCACTTACACCGCTTCTCAACCCGGTACGCACCAGAAAATCATTGATATGGCCATGAATGGCGTTGGATGCCGGGCAACCGCCCGCATTATGGGCGTTGGCCTCAACACGATTTTACGTCACTTAAAAAACTCAGGCCGCAGTCGGTAACCTCGCGCATACAGCCGGGCAGTGACGTCATCGTCTGCGCGGAAATGGACGAACAGTGGGGATACGTCGGGGCTAAATCGCGCCAGCGCTGGCTGTTTTACGCGTATGACAGGCTCCGGAAGACGGTTTGCGCACGTATTCGGTGAACGCACTATGGCGACGCTGGGGCGTCTTATGAGCCTGCTGTCACCCTTTGACGTGGTGATATGGATGACGGATGGCTGGCCGCTGTATGAATCCCGCCTGAAGGGAAAGCTGCACGTAATCAGCAAGCGATATACGCAGCGAATTGAGCGGCATAACCTGAATCTGAGGCAGCACCTGGCACGGCTGGGACGGAAGTCGCTGTCGCTCACAAAATCGGTGGAGCTGCATGACAAAGTCATCGGGCATTATCTGAACATAAAACACTATCAATAATTTTGAGTCATTACCCAGTTAGCAATAACCCCCGCTTGCGGGGGCCATACCCACCAGGAGCAAACGCAGAAAGCCCGAGATACTTCTGCTGTACCGGGGGCTGGCGACATTTCAGGCAACACTCATAGTTGACATCCTCCCCGCCCTAAAGGGCGGGGAGGATGTCAATAATAGCAGACCACATCATGATGTCATTCTGACCGACAGATGCCAGAAGCAGAGGATCCATCCCATTTTATACCTACCTTATAACACTTAGAAAAACAACATGTTAAAAATGTTTATTGGAAACAATTTTATTTCCAATTGTAATGATAACCATTCTCATATTAATATGGCTACGTGATAATTAACTTTTGATGCACTCCGCATGTCTGACCGTGCCACTTCCACAGCTTCCTTAACGTTCGAGTCGCTTTATGGCACCCATCACGGCTGGTTGAAAAGTTGGCTGACGCGCAAACTCCAGTCTGCCTTTGATGCAGATGACATTGCCCAGGACACTTTTTTGCGGGTAATGAGCAGCGAAACGCTCTCGACGATCCGCGATCCTCGCTCTTTCCTGTGCACTATCGCCAAACGCGTGATGGTGGACCTGTTTCGCCGAAACGCGCTGGAAAAAGCGTATCTGGAGATGCTGGCGCTTATGCCGGAGGGGGTAGCGCCTTCACCTGAGGAACGCGAAAGCCAGCTCGAGACCCTACAACTCGTCGACAGCATGCTGGACGGGCTAAACGGAAAAACACGTGAAGCGTTTCTGCTTTCGCAACTGGATGGCCTGACATACAGCGAGATTGCGCACAAACTCGGTGTTTCCGTCAGCTCCGTGAAAAAATACGTGGCGAAAGCCGTCGAGCACTGCCTGCTGTTTCGTCTGGAGCATGGGTTATGAATCCTTCGTTAACCGATTCCCGCCGTCAGGCGCTGCGTTCAGCTTCCCACTGGTATGCCGTGCTAAGCGGCGAGCGCGTCAGCCCACAACAGGAAGCGCGCTGGCAACAGTGGTATGAACAGGATCAGGATAACCAGTGGGCCTGGCAGCAGGTTGAAAACCTGCGCAACCAGCTTGGCGGTGTGCCTGGCGACGTTGCCAGCCGGGCGCTGCACGATACCCGCCTCACCCGCCGTCACGTGATGAAAGGATTACTGCTGTTGCTCGGCGCTGGCGGAGGCTGGCAACTCTGGCAGTCGGAAACCGGCGAAGGTCTGCGGGCAGATTACCGCACCGCCAAAGGCGCAGTCAGCCGTCAGCAACTGGAAGATGACTCCCTGCTCACGCTGAATACCCAAAGCGCGGCGGATGTGCGTTTTGATGCGCATCAGCGCACCGTCCGGCTCTGGTACGGTGAAATCGCCATTACTACCGCGAAAGATGCGCAGCAACGCCCCTTCCGCGTCCTGACCCGTCAGGGCCAACTCACCGCTTTAGGGACAGAATTTACCGTCCGCCAGCAGGATAATTTCACGCAGCTTGACGTGCAGCAGCACGCCGTGGAAGTGCTTCTCGCCAGTGCCCCCGCGCAAAAACGCATCGTGAACGCTGGTGAAAGCCTGCAGTTCAGCGCCTCTGAGTTTGGCGCAGTGAAACCGCTGGATGACGAGAGTACAAGCTGGACGAAGGGCATCCTGAGCTTCAGCGATAAACCGCTGGGTGAGGTGATAGCCACGCTAAGCCGTTACCGCAACGGCGTGCTGCGCTGCGATCCCGCCGTTGCCGGGCTGCGCCTGAGCGGGACGTTCCCGCTGAAAAATACCGATGCGATCCTGAACGTTATCGCTCAAACGCTTCCCGTTAAAATTCAGTCTATTACGCGGTACTGGATAAACATTTCACCGCTGTAAGAAAAATAATTCTCATTTCGATTGTCCTTTTTACCCTTCTCGTTCGACTCATAGCTGAACACAACAAAAATGATGATGGAGAAGGTATGACGCCGTTACGCGTTTTTCGTAAAACAACACCTTTGGTTAACGCCATTCGCCTGAGCCTGCTGCCGCTGGCCGGTCTCTCGTTTTCCGCTTTTGCTGCACAGGTTGATATCGCACCGGGATCGCTCGACAAAGCGCTCAATCAGTATGCCGCACACAGCGGAATTACCCTCTCGGTTGACGCCAGCCTGACGCGCGGCAAGCAGAGCAACGGCCTGCACGGAGATTACGACGTCGAGAGCGGCCTGCAACAACTGCTGGACGGCAGCGGACTGCAGGTAAAACCGCTGAGAAATAACAGCTGGACGCTGGAGACCGCGCCCGCGCCAAAAGAAGATGCCCTGACCGTGGTCGGCGACTGGCTGGGCGATGCGCGTGAAAACGACGTATTTGAACATGCTGGCGCGCGTGACGTGATCCGCCGTGAGGATTTCGCCAAAACCGGCGCAACCACCATGCGTGAGGTGCTTAACCGCATCCCTGGCGTCAGCGCGCCGGAAAACAACGGCACCGGCAGCCACGACCTGGCGATGAACTTTGGCATCCGGGGCCTGAACCCACGCCTCGCCAGCCGCTCGACCGTCCTGATGGACGGCATCCCCGTCCCCTTTGCCCCTTACGGTCAGCCGCAGCTTTCACTGGCTCCCGTTTCGCTCGGCAACATGGATGCCATTGACGTGGTGCGCGGTGGTGGTGCGGTGCGTTACGGACCGCAGAGCGTGGGCGGCGTGGTGAACTTTGTTACCCGCGCCATTCCGCAGGACTTTGGTATCGAGGCGGGGGTGGAAGGTCAGCTCAGCCCAACCTCTTCACAAAACAACCCGAAAGAGACGCACAACCTGATGGTGGGCGGCACAGCGGACAACGGTTTTGGCACCGCGCTGCTCTACTCCGGCACGCGCGGCAGTGACTGGCGCGAGCACAGCGCCACCCGCATCGACGACCTGATGCTGAAAAGCAAATATGCGCCGAATGAGGTGCACACCTTCAACAGCCTGCTGCAATATTACGATGGTGAAGCCGACATGCCCGGCGGCCTGTCCCGCGCGGATTACGACGCCGATCGCTGGCAATCCACCCGCCCGTATGACCGCTTCTGGGGCCGTCGCAAGCTGGCGAGCCTGGGCTACCAGTTCCAGCCGGACAGCCAGCATAAATTCAACATTCAGGGGTTCTACACCCAAACCCTGCGCAGCGGCTACCTGGAGCAAGGCAAACGCATCACCCTCTCGCCGCGTATCTACTGGGTGCGCGGTATTGAGCCACGCTACAGCCAGAGCTTTATGATCGGCCCTTCCGCGCACGAAGTGGGCGTGGGCTATCGCTATGTGAATGAATCAACGCATGAAATGCGTTACTACACCGCCACCAGCAGCGGGCAGTTGCCGTCCGGCTCAAGCCCTTACGACCGCGACACGCGTTCCGGCACCGAGGCGCACGCCTGGTATCTGGATGACAAAATCGACATCGGCAACTGGACCATCACGCCGGGTATGCGTTTCGAACATATCGAGTCATACCAGAACAACGCCATCAAAGGCACGCACGAAGAGGTGAGCTATAACGCACCGCTTCCGGCGTTGAACGTGCTCTATCACCTGACTGATAGCTGGAATCTTTATGCAAACACTGAAGGCTCGTTCGGCACCGTACAGTACAGCCAGATTGGCAAGGCTGTGCAAAGCGGCAATGTGGAACCGGAAAAAGCGCGAACCTGGGAACTCGGTACCCGCTACGATGACGGCGCGCTGACGGCGGAAATGGGGCTGTTCCTGATTAACTTTAACAATCAGTACGACTCCAACCAGACCAACGACACCGTCACTGCACGTGGCAAAACGCGCCATACCGGGCTGGAAACGCAGGCACGTTACGACCTGGGTACGCTAACGCCAACGCTTGATAACGTTTCCGTCTACGCCAGCTATGCGTATGTGAACGCGGAAATCCGCGAGAAAGGCGACACCTATGGCAATCAGGTGCCATTCTCCCCGAAACATAAAGGCACGCTGGGCGTGGACTACAAGCCGGGCAACTGGACGTTCAATCTGAACAGCGATTTCCAGTCCAGCCAGTTTGCGGATAACGCCAATACGGTGAAAGAGAGCGCCGACGGCAGTACCGGCCGCATTCCCGGCTTCATGCTCTGGGGCGCACGCGTGGCGTATGACTTTGGCCCGCAGATGGCAGATCTGAACCTGGCGTTCGGTGTGAAAAACATCTTCGACCAGGACTACTTCATCCGCTCTTATGACGACAACAACAAAGGCATCTACGCAGGCCAGCCGCGCACGCTGTATATGCAGGGGTCGTTGAAGTTCTGATGTGTTAACGCCCGGCTTGCCGGGCTTTTAGCTGGAATGTGACTATGTTGGCATTTATCCGTTTTCTTTTTGCAGGCCTGCTGCTGGTGATCGGCCACGCCTTTGCCGCCACGGTTCAGGACGAACACGGCACGTTTACACTCGATAAAACGCCACAACGGATTGTGGTGCTGGAACTCTCGTTCGCCGATGCGCTGGCCGCCGTGGACGTCAGCCCGATCGGTATTGCCGACGATAACGATGCAAAACGCATCCTGCCCGAAGTGCGTGCGCACCTGAAACCGTGGCAGTCCGTCGGAACGCGCGCGCAGCCGAGCCTGGAAGCCATTGCTGCCCTGAAACCAGACCTGATCATTGCCGACAGCAGTCGCCATGCGGGGATTTACACTGCCTTGCAGCAAATCGCGCCGGTACTGCTGCTTAAGTCCCGCAACGAAACCTACGCTGAAAATTTGCACTCAGCGGCTATCATCGGCGAAGTGGTAGGTAAAAAACGAGAGATGCAGGCGCGTCTGGAACAACATAAAGAGAAGATGGCGCAGTGGTCCAGCCAGCTTCCCACAGGGACACGCGTGGCCTTTGGCACATCACGCGAACAGCTATTCAACCTGCATACCCAGGAGACCTGGACCGGCAGCGTGCTGGCTTCTCTGGGGCTGAACGTTCCCGCTGCGATGGCGGGCGCGTCCATGCCGTCCATCGGCCTGGAGCAACTGCTGGCGGTCAATCCTGCCTGGCTGCTGGTTGCCCACTATCGCGAAGAGAGCATTGTTAAACGCTGGCAACAAGATCCGCTCTGGCAGATATTAACCGCCGCGCAGAAGCAGCAGGTTGCTTCAGTCGACAGTAACGCCTGGGCGCGGATGCGCGGTATTTTTGCCGCAGAGCGTATTGCCGCTGACACGGTAAAAATCTTCCACCATCAGCCGCTTACCGATGTGAAATGACCGCGCTAAAACACCCGGTGCTGCTGTGGGGGCTTCCCGTTGCAGTACTTATTATTATTTTCTGGCTGAGTCTGTTTTGCTACTCGGCCATTCCTGTTTCCGGAGCAGACGCAATCCGCGCCCTGCTGCCTGGACACACGCCAACGCTACCAGAAGCGCTGGTGCAAAACCTTCGTTTGCCGCGAAGCCTGGTCGCCGTTCTGATCGGCGCAAGCCTGGCGCTCGCGGGCACGCTGCTGCAAACCCTGACCCACAACCCAATGGCCTCTCCTTCACTGCTCGGCATTAACAGCGGCGCGGCGCTGGCTATGGCGCTTACCAGCGCGCTGAGTCCGACGCCGGTTGCAGGCTATTCCCTGTCGTTCATCGCGGCATGCGGGGGCGGCGTGAGCTGGCTGCTGGTCATGACCGCAGGAGGCGGGTTTCGTCATACCCAGGACAGAAACAAACTGATCCTCGCGGGTATCGCGCTGTCGGCCTTTTGTATGGCCCTGACCCGCATCACCCTGCTGCTGGCCGAAGATCATGCTTACGGCATCTTTTACTGGCTGGCAGGCGGAGTGTCCCACGCCCACTGGCAGGATGTCTGGCAGCTCTTGCCGGTGGTGGTCACTGCAGTCCCTGTCGTGTTGCTGCTGGCGAATCAACTGAACCTGCTCAACGTCAGCGACAGTACCGCCCATACGCTGGGAGTGAACCTGCCGAGACTACGTTTGATCATCAATATGTTAGTGCTGCTTCTGGTTGGCGCGTGCGTCAGTGTGGCAGGTCCGGTGGCGTTTATCGGCCTGCTGGTGCCACATCTGGCGCGCTTCTGGGCAGGCTTCGATCAGCGCAACGTACTGCCGGTGAGCATGCTGCTGGGGGCCACGCTGATGCTGATGGCAGATGTACTCGCACGCGCGCTGGCCTTCCCCGGCGATCTGCCCGCAGGCGCAGTGCTGGCGCTGATTGGCAGTCCTTGCTTTGTCTGGCTGGTGAGGAGGCGAGGATGAAAATTGCGCTGGTCATTTTCATCACCCTTGCCCTGGCAGGTTGTGCGCTGTTATCACTCCATATGGGGGTGATCCCCGTGCCGTGGCGCGCGCTGCTGACCGACTGGCAGGACGGACGCGAGCATTATTATGTATTGATGGAGTACCGACTGCCGCGCTTGCTGCTGGCACTGTTTGTCGGTGCAGCCCTCGCCGTGGCGGGCGTGCTGGTACAGGGGATTGTGCGTAACCCGCTAGCATCACCGGATATTCTCGGCATTAACCATGCCGCCAGCCTTGCCTCTGTGGGAGCACTGCTTCTTATGCCATCACTATCCGTGATGGTGCTGCCGCTGCTGGCCTTTGCGGGCGGTATGGCGGGGTTGATCTTGCTGAAGATGCTGGCAAAGACCCACCAGCCGATGAAGCTGGCGCTCACCGGCGTGGCGCTTTCCGCCTGCTGGGCGAGCCTGACGGATTACCTGATGCTCCTGCACCCGCAGGATGTAAACAGTGCCCTGCTGTGGCTGACGGGTAGCTTATGGGGGCGCGACTGGCACTTTGTGAAGATTGCCGTGCCGTTGCTCATTCTGTTTTTGCCGCTGAGCCTGCGCTTTTGTCGCGATCTCGACCTGCTGGCGCTGGGCGATGCACGAGCAGCCACGCTCGGCGTGTCGGTTCAGCGCACCCGGTTCCAGGGGCTGATGCTGGCTGTCGCGATGACAGCAACCGGCGTGGCCGTCTGTGGCCCGATAAGTTTTATTGGTCTCGTCGTGCCGCACATGGTGCGCAGGATCGCCGGCGGGCGTCACCGCTGGCTGATGCCCGTTTCGGCCCTGACGGGCGCGTTGTTGCTGGTCATTGCCGATCTGCTGGCACGAATCATTCATCCGCCGCTGGAGCTTCCGGCAGGCGTGCTGACCGCCATTATCGGCGCACCGTGGTTTGTCTGGCTGCTTGTGAGAATGCGATAAATGAGATTACGTACTGAAAATCTGACCGTCAGCTATGGCGCACAAACCGTGCTGGATGGACTTTCTCTCGCCCTGCCTGCCGGAAAAATCACGGCCCTGCTCGGCCCTAACGGTTGCGGGAAATCGACGCTGTTGAACTGTTTTTCTCGCCTGTTAACACCAGACTCTGGCGAGATATTGCTTGATGAAAAACCCATAGCCGGTTTTTCCGCCCGCCAGCTGGCTCGCCGCCTGGCTTTACTGCCGCAACACCATTTATCCCCCGAGGGGATCACTGTACGGGAACTGGTTTCCTACGGCCGCAGCCCGTGGCTGTCGTTGTGGGGGCGACTCTCCGCGGAAGACAACGAGCGGGTCAACGTGGCAATGAGTCAGACCCGGACGCGCAATCTGGCTGACCGCAGGTTAACCCAGCTTTCCGGCGGCCAGCGCCAGCGTGCGTTTCTGGCGATGGTGCTGGCACAGGATACCCCACTCATTCTTCTTGATGAGCCTACGACCTACCTCGATATCAATCATCAGGTTGAACTGATGCGCCTGATGGTTGAACTCAAAAGGCAGGGGAAAACCGTAGTGACGGTACTCCACGATCTGAATCAGGCCAGCCGCTATTGCGATCATCTGGTGGTACTGGCAAGCGGTCGCGTGATGGCGCAAGGTGCTCCGGAAGCAGTGATGAAACCAGAGCTTCTAAAGACGGTGTTCAGCGTAGAAGCGGAAATCCATCCCGAACCGGTATCTGGCAGACCCATGTGTGTGGTGAAGTAGTCTGGCGAAGTCATAAGGATCATCACAGGACAGATAAAGGAAGTGATAACCACCTGCCAACAGGCACCAAAATCTGGCTGGTTGCCGGTATCACCGACATGCGCAACGGCTTCAATGGTCTCGCCGCAAAGGTGCAGACGATGCTGAAAGATGACCCGATATCCGGCCATGTCTTCATCTTCCGGGGCCGCAGCGGCAGTAAGGTCAAACTGCTGTGGTCCACCGGCGACGGGCTGTGCCTGCTGACCAAACGGCTGGAACGCGGCCGCTTCGCCTGGCCCTCTGCCCGCGATGGCAAAGTGTTCCTGACCCCGGCGCAGCTGGCAATGCTTCTGGAAGGCATCGACTGGCGGCAGCCTAAAAGACTGCTTACGTCCCTGACCATGTTGTAGGCCTCTTTATCCTGGTTGTCGTTGAATAAGCCTGGTAAAATGCGGGCTTATGAACAACACCTCCCCCTGACGACATCCTTCTGCTGAAACAGCGCCTGTCCGAACAGGAAGCGCTGAACCGCGCCCTGCTGGAAAAGCAGGCCGACCGGGAGCGCGAAATAGACCATCTGCAGGCGCAGCTGGATAAGATTCGCCGGATGAACTTCGGCAGTCGTTCTGAATAAATCTCCCGCCGCATCGCGCAGATAGAAGCCGACCTGAACCGGCTTCAGACAGAAAGCGATACGCTGACGGGTCGGGTTGCCGATACGGGCCGGGCCCCGTATCGTTTTAACCCTGAATATTCATCGCAGATATTGTTTCGGGTTTTCCGGTATACCAGCCCTGAACTAGGTAACCGGGGCCAAGAGAACGGACGAATTCAAACTGTCCTGGCGTTTCCACCCCTTCAAACACCAGTGGTTTGCCAGTACCACGTAACCCTTTCACCACAGAAACAAGTAGCGCTCGCTTCACCGGGTCATCAATATTGGCAATAAAAATACGGTCTATTTTTATCTCATCGAAATCCAGTACCGTCAGCCATTCAATATGGGGGCCGCTTGGCAAACGGAATCTATGGTCACTCCCGTTTTTGCAACACCGATTTTGACGACAAGTTGGCTTGCTTGAATCTATCCGGCGTCTGAATGGGATTTTATTCCCGCGCCTTGATGAGTTCCGCGCCTGATGAACCTCCAGAAAATATACGGCTTCAATGAGCCTTTCCGTTTTACAGGTTCCTCAACAGGCCGGTGGGCCGTTAGTATCATCAATATCAGTATTCGCAAAACCAGATCAGTAATTCTTTAAACCGGTGTATTTCTGCCGTTATGCTACATAAGTTTGCTGTCGTGCCGTTAGGGCCCAGGCTATTCTGGCCAGCTTGTTTGCCAGAGCACAAGTGACGACAAAGTTGCTTTTCCGGCACAGTAAATCCCTGACCCAATCGGCCAATTTGCCAGACTGGTGTTCCAGTTTTTGTATGAATACCCTGGCACATTGAACCAAAAAAGTTCGGATCTTTTTATTACCTCGCTTACTAATTCCCAGCAATGTCGTCCTACCTCCCGTGCTGTACTGCCGAGGTACAAGCCCTGTTGCCGCCGCAAAGTCACGGCTGCTGGCGTACTGCTTCCCGTCGCCAATCTCAGTTGAAATAGTACTCGCTGTCAGTGTTCCGACGCAGGGAATGCTCAGCAAGCGCTGTCCAACCTCATCTTCGTCCAACTTTCGTTTCAACTGGGATTCCAAATCTTTAATCTGCTCAACAAGATAGTGATAATGCTGTTGTAATTTCAGCAATAACTGGCTGAGGTAAAGAGGCAAACTATTATCCTCAAGAATGGTACTCAGTCGGCTAATAACGGCAGCTCCTCGGGGAACGCTAATGCCAAATTCCAGCAGAAAAGCATGCATTTGATTGGTTGTTTTTACCTTATCCTGAACCAGGGATTCACGGACACGATGCAGAGCCCGCATTGCCTGCTGAGATTCCGTTCTGGGCTGCACAAAACGCATAGACGGACGCGATGCAGCTTCACAAATAGCTTCGGCGTCGACAAAGTCGTTTTTATTGCTTTTAACGAACGGGCGGACAAATTGTGGTGATATCAGCTTTGGGGAATGCCCCAACTCTTCCAACTTGCGTGCCATAAAGTGAGAACCGCCACAGGCTTCCATTGCGATGGTTGTAGCGGGGCATGTCGCCAAAAATTCGATCAACTTTGGCCGGGTAAATTTTTTACGGTAAACAGCCTTCCCGCGACGATCCTGGCAATGAATATGGAAAGAGTTTTTACCCAGATCGATACCAATGAGCGCAATGTTTTCCATGATAGTTCTCCGAATGAAAGCCTGTCCTCAGCATAGTACCGGGAAGGAGGGAGTGACCATCTCATTAAATATCCTACGTTAAGCCTGTTTCTTTAGCTGGCATTACAAAAAGCGAGCGTCTGCATGGTACAGACAGACACCCGAATACGATAAAAATGAGACGAAAAAAACGGTAATGCTGTCAACCTGTTGATGACTATTTTAATCTGTAGTCATTCAATCCTTGTAACATCAGGATGATCCTGGTGTCAGTGAAAATACGAAATCAACACGTTGGTATCATTACCCACCTGTGAACTGACGTCGGCATTTTGAATCTCACTTCGGCGTGCCCCCTCCGAATGGCGCAAAACATTTCGTGGTATGGCATGATAGCACCCGAAGAGAGTCAATTCAGGGTGGTAAATGTGAAACCAGTAACGCTATACGATGTCGCAGAGTATGCCGGTGTCTCTTATCAGACCGTTTCCCGCGTGGTGAACCAGGCCAGCCACGTCTCTGCGAAAACGCGGGAAAAGGTGGAAGCGGCGATGGCGCAGCTGAACTACATTCCCAACCGCGTGGCACAACAACTGGCGGGGAAACAGTCGTTGCTGATTGGCGTTGCTACCTCCAGTCTGGCCCTGCACGCGCCGTCGCAAATTGTCGCGGCGATTAAATCTCGCGCCGATCAACTGGGTGCCAGCGTGGTGGTGTCGATGGTAGAACGAAGCGGCGTCGAAGCCTGTAAAGCGGCGGTGCACAATCTTCTCGCGCAACGCGTCAGTGGGCTGATCATTAACTATCCGCTGGATGACCAGGATGCCATTGCTGTGGAAGCTGCCTGCGCTAATGTTCCGGCGTTATTTCTTGATGTCTCTGACCAGACTCCCATCAACAGTATTATTTTCTCCCATGAAGACGGTACGCGACTGGGCGTGGAGCATCTGGTCGCATTGGGTCACCAGCAAATCGCGCTGTTAGCGGGCCCATTAAGTTCTGTCTCGGCGCGTCTGCGTCTGGCGGGCTGGCATAAATATCTCACTCGCAATCAAATTCATCCGATAGCGGAACGGGAAGGCGACTGGAGTGCCATGTCCGGTTTTCAACAAACCATGCAAATGCTAAATGAGGGCATCGTTCCCACTGCGATGCTGGTTGCCAACGATCAGATGGCGCTGGGCGCAATGCGCGCCATTACCGAGTCCGGGTTGCGCGTTGGTGCGGATATCTCGGTAGTGGGATACGACGATACCGAAGACAGCTCGTGTTATATCCCGCCGTTAACCACCATCAAACAGGATTTTCGCCTGCTGGGGCAAACCAGCGTGGACCGCTTGCTGAAACTCTCTCAGGGCCAGGCGGTGAAGAGCAATCAGCTGTTGCCCGTCTCACTGGTGAAAAGAAAAACCACCCTGGCGCCCAATACGCAAACCACCTCTCCCCGCACGTTGGCAGATTCCTTAATGCAGCTGGCACGACAAGTTTCCCGACTTGAAAGCGGGCAGTGAGCGCAACGCAATTAATGTGAGTCAGCTCACTCATTAGGCACCCCAGGCTTTACACTCTATGTGTCCGGCTCGTATGTTATGCGAAAATGTGAGCGGATAACAATTCACGCAGGATACAACTATGACAATGATTACGGATTCACTGGCCGTCGTATTACAACGTCGTGACTGGGAAAACCCTGGCGTTACCCAACTTAATCGCCTTGCGGCACATCCCCCTTTCGCCAGCTGGCGTAATAGCGAAGAGGCTCGCACCGATCGCCCTTCCCAAGAGTCGCGCAGCCTGAATGGTGAATGGCGCTTTGCCTGGTTTCCGGCACCAGAAGCGGTACCAGAAAGCTGGCTGGAGCGCGATCTTCCTGACGCCGATACTGTCATCGTCCCCTCAAACTGGCAGATGCACGGTTACGATGCGCCTATCTACACCAACGTGACCTATCCCATTGCGGTCAATCCGCCGTATGTTCCCACGGAGAATCCGACGGGTTGTTACTCGCTCACATTTAATGTTGATGAAAGCTGGCTACAGGAAGGCCAGACGCGAATTATTTTTGATGGTGTTAACTCGGCGTTTCATTTGTGGTGCAACGGGCGCTGGGTCGGTTACGGACAGGACAGTCGTTTGCCGTCTGAATTTGACCTGAGCGCATTTTTACACGCCGGAGAAAACCGCCTCGCGGTGATGGTGCTGCGCTGGAGTGACGGCAGTTATCTGGAAGATCAGGATATGTGGCGGATGAGCGGCATTTTCCGTGACGTCTCGTTGCTGCATAAACCGAGCACGCAAATCAGCGATTTCCATGTAGCCACTCACTTTAATGATGATTTCAGCCGCGCTGTACTGGAGGCAGACGTTCAGATGTACGGCGAGCTGCGCGATGAGCTGCGGGTGACGGTTTCTTTGTGGCAGGGTGAAACGCAGGTCGCCAGCGGCACCGCGCCTTTCGGCGGTGAAATTATCGATGAGCGTGGTGGTTATGCCGATCACGTCACCCTACGTCTGAACGTCGAAAACCCGAAACTGTGGAGCGCCGAAATCCCGAATCTCTATCGTGCGGTGGTTGAACTGCACACCGCCGACGGCACGCTGATTGAAGCAGAAGCCTGCGATGTCGGTTTCCGCGAGGTGCGGATTGAAAATGGTCTGCTGCTGCTGAACGGCAAGCCGTTGCTGATTCGCGGCGTTAACCGTCACGAGCATCATCCTCTGCATGGTCAGGTCATGGATGAGCAGACGATGGTGCAGGATATCCTGCTGATGAAGCAGAACAACTTTAACGCCGTGCGCTGTTCGCATTATCCGAACCATCCGCTGTGGTACACGCTGTGCGACCACTACGGCCTGTATGTGGTGGATGAAGCCAACATTGAAACCCACGGCATGGTGCCAATGAATCGTCTGACCGATGATCCGCGCTGGCTACCCGCGATGAGCGAACGCGTAACGCGAATGGTGCAGCGCGATCGTAATCACCCGAGTGTGATCATCTGGTCGCTGGGGAATGAATCAGGCCACGGCGCTAATCACGACGCACTCTATCGCTGGATCAAATCTGTCGATCCTTCCCGCCCGGTACAGTATGAAGGCGGCGGAGCCGACACCTTCGCAACCGATATTATTTGCCCGATGTACGCGCGCGTGGATGAAGACCAGCCCTTCCCGGCTGTGCCGAAATGGTCCATCAAAAAATGGCTTTCGTTGCCTGGAGAGACGCGCCCGCTGATCCTTTGCGAATACGCCCACGCGATGGGTAACAGTCTTGGCGGCTTCGCTAAATACTGGCAGGCGTTTCGTCAGTACCCCCGTTTACAGGGCGGCTTCGTCTGGGACTGGGTGGATCAGTCGCTGATTAAATATGATGAAAATGGCAATCCGTGGTCGGCTTACGGCGGTGATTTTGGCGATACGCCGAATGATCGCCAGTTCTGCATGAACGGTCTGGTCTTTGCAGACCGCACGCCGCATCCGGCGCTGACGGAAGCAAAACACCAGCAGCAGTTTTTCCAGTTCAGTTTATCCGGGCGAACCATCGAAGTGACCAGCGAATACCTGTTCCGTCATAGCGATAACGAGCTCCTGCACTGGATGGTGGCGCTGGATGGCAAGCCGCTGGCAAGCGGTGAAGTGCCTCTGGATGTCGCTCCACAAGGTAAACAGTTGATTGAACTGCCTGAACTACCGCAGCCGGAGAGCGCCGGACAACTCTGGCTAACGGTTCACGTAGTGCAACCGAACGCGACCACATGGTCAGCAGCCGGACACATCAGCGCCTGGCAGCAGTGGCGTCTGGCGGAAAACCTCAGCGTGACACTCCCCTCCGCGCCCCACGCCATCCCGCAACTGACCACCAGCGAAACGGATTTTTGCATCGAGCTGGATAATAAGCGTTGGCAATTTAACCGCCAGTCAGGCTTTCTTTCACAGATGTGGATTGGCGATAAAAAACAACTGCTGACGCCGCTGCGCGATCAGTTCACCCGCGCACCGCTGGATAACGACATTGGCGTAAGTGAAGCGACCCGCATTGACCCTAACGCCTGGGTCGAACGCTGGAAGGCGGCGGGCCATTACCAGGCCGAAGCAGCGTTGTTGCAGTGCACGGCAGATACGCTTGCCGACGCGGTGCTGATTACCACGGTCCACGCGTGGCAGCATCAGGGGAAAACCTTATTTATCAGCCGGAAAACCTACCGGATTGATGGAAGTGGTCAAATGGCGATTACCGTTGATGTTGAAGTGGCGAGCAATACGCCACATCCGGCGCGGATTGGCCTGACCTGCCAGCTGGCGCAGGTAGCAGAGCGGGTAAACTGGCTCGGATTAGGGCCGCAAGAAAACTATCCCGACCGCCTTACTGCGGCCTGTTTTGACCGCTGGGATCTGCCATTGTCAGACATGTATACCCCGTACGTCTTCCCGAGCGAAAACGGTCTGCGCTGCGGGACGCGCGAATTGAATTATGGCCCACACCAGTGGCGCGGCGACTTCCAGTTCAACATCAGCCGCTACAGTCAACAGCAACTGATGGAAACCAGCCATCGCCATCTGCTGCACGCGGAAGAAGGCACATGGCTGAATATCGACGGTTTCCATATGGGGATTGGTGGCGACGACTCCTGGAGCCCGTCAGTGTCGGCGGAATTCCACCTTAGCGCCGGTAGCTACCATTACCAGTTGCTCTGGTGTCAAAAATAATAATAACCGGGCAGGCCATGTCTGCCCGTATTTCGCGTAAGGAAATCCATTATGTACTATTTAAAAAACACAAACTTTTGGATGTTCGGTTTATTCTTTTTCTTTTACTTTTTTATCATGGGAGCCTACTTCCCGTTTTTCCCGATTTGGCTACATGACATCAACCATATCAGCAAAAGTGATACGGGTATTATTTTTGCCGCTATTTCTCTGTTCTCGCTATTATTCCAACCGCTGTTTGGTCTGCTTTCTGACAAACTCGGGCTGCGCAAATACCTGCTGTGGATTATTACCGGCATGTTAGTGATGTTTGCGCCGTTCTTTATTTTTATCTTCGGGCCACTGTTACAATACAACATTTTAGTAGGATCGATTGTTGGTGGTATTTATCTAGGCTTTTGTTTTAACGCCGGTGCGCCAGCAGTAGAGGCATTTATCGAGAAAGTCAGCCGTCGCAGTAATTTCGAATATGGTCGCGCGCGGATGTTTGGCTGTGTTGGCTGGGCGCTGTGTGCCTCGATTGTCGGCATCATGTTCACCATCAATAATCAGTTTGTTTTCTGGCTGGGTTCTGGCTGTGCATTCATCCTCGCCGTTTTACTCTTTTTCGCCAAAACGGATGCGCCCTCTTCTGCCACGGTTGCCAATGCGGTAGGTGCCAACCATTCGGCATTTAGCCTTAAGCTGGCGCTGGAACTGTTCAGACAGCCAAAACTGTGGTTTTTGTCACTGTATGTTATTGGCGTTTCCTGCACCTACGATGTTTTTGACCAACAGTTTGCTAATTTCTTTACTTCGTTCTTTGCTACCGGTGAACAGGGTACGCGGGTATTTGGCTACGTAACGACAATGGGCGAATTACTTAACGCCTCGATTATGTTTTTTGCGCCACTGATCATTAATCGCATCGGTGGGAAAAACGCCCTGCTGCTGGCTGGCACTATTATGTCAGTACGTATTATTGGCTCATCGTTCGCTACCTCAGCACTGGAAGTGGTTATTCTGAAAACGCTGCATATGTTTGAAGTACCGTTCCTGCTGGTGGGCTGCTTTAAATATATTACCAGCCAGTTTGAAGTGCGTTTTTCAGCGACGATTTATCTGGTCTGTTTCTGCTTCTTTAAGCAACTGGCGATGATTTTTATGTCTATTCTGGCGGGCAATATGTATGAAAGCATCGGTTTCCAGGGCGCTTACCTGGTGCTGGGTCTGGTGGCGCTGGGCTTCACCTTAATTTCCGTGTTCACGCTTAGCGGCCCCGGCCCACTTTCTCTGCTGCGTCGCCAGGTGAATGAAGTCGCTTAAGAAATTAATGTCGGATACGGCGCGAGCGCCTTATCCGACCAACTTATCAGGACGGAATGTTAAAAATGAACATGTCGATGACAGAAAAAATAAAAGCAGGCAAGCTATTTACCGATATGTGCGAAGGCTTACCTGAAAAAAGACTTCGTGGGAAAACATTAATGTATGAGTTCAATCACTCGCATCCATCAGAAGTTGAAAAAAGGGTAATGACTCCAACTTATTGATAGTGTTTTATGTTCAGATAATGCCCGATGACTTTGTCATGCAGCTCCACCGATTTTGTGAGCGACAGCGACTTCCGTCCCAGCCGTGCCAGGTGCTGCCTCAGATTCAGGTTATGCCGCTCAATTCGCTGCGTATATCGCTTGCTGATTACGTGCAGCTTTCCCTTCAGGCGGGATTCATACAGCGGCCAGCCATCCGTCATCCATATCACCACGTCAAAGGGTGACAGCAGGCTCATAAGACGCCCCAGCGTCGCCATAGTGCGTTCACCGAATACGTGCGCAAACCGTCTTCCGGAGCCTGTCATACGCGTAAAACAGCCAGCGCTGGCGCGATTTAGCCCCGACGTATCCCCACTGTTCGTCCATTTCCGCGCAGACGATGACGTCACTGCCCGGCTGTATGCGCGAGGTTACCGACTGCGGCCTGAGTTTTTTAAGTGACGTAAAATCGTGTTGAGGCCAACGCCCATAATGCGGGCGGTTGCCCGGCATCCAACGCCATTCATGGCCATATCAATGATTTTCTGGTGCGTACCGGGTTGAGAAGCGGTGTAAGTGAACTGCAGTTGCCATGTTTTACGGCAGTGAGAGCAGAGATAGCGCTGATGTCCGGCGGTGCTTTTGCCGTTACGCACCACCCCGTCAGTAGCTGAACAGGAGGGACAGCTGATAGAAACAGAAGCCACTGGAGCACCTCAAAAACACCATCATACACTAAATCAGTAAGTTGGCAGCATCACCTGGCAGCTGAAAGTATGAATAATAACGCCCTGACAGGATATTTTATTGCACCCTGTCAAAAGTCATACATTCTTTCCCGGTTTTTGCTTTCTCATACCGGATAACTCTATTTAAGGCTTAAGGATAACCTTCGTCCATCCTTCATCCCGCTCATCGAAGTGCTTATATCCGGCAGGAGCCTCTTCAAGCGAAAGACGATGAGAAATTATTTTGCCCGGACTGGCTTTATCGTGATGGATGAGGCGAGACAGCTGACGGTTATAGGCCTTAACGTTCGCCTGGCCGGTACGGATTGCCTGTCCTTTAAACCAGAAACTCCCAAAATCAAATGGCATCTTACCCTCTCTGGCAAGCTCCGATTCAGCCCCCGGATCCTGAGGAATAAAGACGCCAACCACACCAATTCCCCCGGTTGCTTTCGTCGACGCAACAAGACTGTTCATGGTGACAGAGTTATCTTCATGGCCATGTTTGTTACAGCACTGATAGCCAACACATTCGCAGCCACAATCCGTACCGCGTCCATCCGTCAGGTCGAGAATTTTTTGTACAGCTTCATCGCCAGTAGCATTGATGCCCGTCGCCCCCATTTTTTCAGCCAGAGCCAACCGGTCTGTGTGCGTATCAACCACAAACACCTGTGAAGCACCTTTAATGATCGCCGAATGAGCTGCCATCAAACCGACCGGCCCCGCGCCATAAATGGCCACGCTTTCACCAGGCTTCAATCCGGCAAGTTCTGTTGCATGCCAGCCGGTAGGAAAAATGTCAGAGAGCATCACATAATCATCTTCTTTTTCTGCCGCATCAGGGGGAAGAACAAGGCAGTTAAAGTCGGCAAATGGCACCCGAAGCAGTTCCGCCTGCCCCCCCTCCCAGGGACCCATTTCAGCAAAACCATAAGCTGCGCCTGCCGAACCCGGATTGGTAGTGAGACAAAAGCCGGTCAGACCTTTTTCACAGTTTTCGCAAAAACCACATCCCACGTTAAACGGCAGACAAACATAGTCGCCCACCTTAATACGTTCAACGCCTGAGCCAATTTCGACCACTTCACCCAGGTTTTCGTGACCCAGAATCCGTCCCTGTTCAAAGCTGGTCCGGCCCTCATACATGTGCAAGTCCGACCCACAAATGTTGGTGGTGGTGATGCGGACGAGTACATCCGTGGGGCGGACAATTTTCGCATCCGGTACGTCTTTTACTTTTACATCATAAGGACCGTTGTAAATTACTGCTTTCATGATCTTCTCCTTCTTGCGTGCGGAAAGGAAATGCTGCCCGGCGGATTGGGGTATCAATCGAGTTTAGCTGCCATAACAGATCTCGCGATCGGCGAAAGGACGATTAGGATGTTTCTTAACTAAGTGCATTGAAGTCTGTAAGACAGGTACTTACCGATGAAGGCTGCCTGGAAAACGTAAAAACATCACACGTTAATCCGGTTTTTTTAAGCAGGCAGGGGATTACGGACAGCTTTGAGCGAGAAGCGGGTAAAGTAAATCTATCTCATTTCTGCATTGTGCCAGAAGTAGACATAGGTGAATTAGGTAACCCTAGTGAATCGCCACGGATAATCTAGACACTTCCGAGCCGTTGATAATACTGGTTTTCATATTCTGTCGGTGACATCTGTTCGCTAGAACCATGCCGACGCTTACTGTTATAAAACATTTCGATGTAATCAAAAATATCACTGCGGGCTTCTTCCCGCGTTCCGTAGATCTTTTTCTTTATCCGTTCACGTTTCAACAACTGGAAAAAACTTTCTGCAACCGCATTATCATGGCAGTTACCGCGACGGCTCATGCTACCCTCCAGGCCGTGTGATTTCAGGAACGACTGCCACTCATGGCTTGTGTACTGACTGCCCTGATCCGAATGAACCAGCACCTGTTTTTCGGGATTACGCCGCCATACAGCCATCAGCAGTGCGTTCAGGACAATGTCCTTTGTCATCCGGGATTGCATGGACCAGCCGATAATTTTGCGTGAGAACAGATCAACAACAACGGCAAGATACAGCCAGCCTTCGTGGGTCCTGATGTAGGTTATGTCCGTTACCCAACGCTCATCAGGAGCATCCGGATTGAACTGTCGCTGGAGCCTGTTGGGTGACACGATACTGGCCTCGCCTTTACGTGCCCGCGGGCTTCGGTATCCGACCTGAGCCTTTATTCCGACACGTTTCATCAGTCTCCAGACTCTGTTTACTCCGCACTGTTGCCCGCTGTCACGCAGATCCAGATGGATTTTGCGATAACCATAGACGCATCCCGATTCCAGCCAGAACTGTTTAATCTGTCCTGTCAGTCTCAGGTCTGCCTGATGGCGTTGTGAATGCGGCTGCTGAAGCCAGGCGTAAAAACCACTGGGATGAACATCCAGCACCCGACAGAGCAGGCGAACAGGCCAGCAACAGGAGTTGTCACGGATAAAGGCGTACCTCAGTCGGACAGCTTTGCGAAGTACGCCGCGGCTTTTTTTAATATGTCCCGTTCGTCGGTAACCCGTTTCAGCTCTTTCTGGAGACGGCGGATCTCGGCCTGAGCATCTGACTGTTCTTTATTAGTGGAAGAATCCGGACCGTACTTCTTTATCCAGGCATAAAGGCTGTGGGTGGTGATATCGAGACGTGTTGCAACGCTGGCAACAGAATAACCGCGATCAACAACCTGTTTGACTGCTTCAGTTTTAAACTCTTCAGGATAACGCTTACCGCTCATGGGCACCTCTCTTTAAGTCATCTTAAATGACTCTGAGGTGTCTGTTAAACGCGTGGCGATTCACCTCGCGTCCTTCCGTTCAGTATAGCCTCAGTCCCTGACACCACCCGAGAACGGAATGACGTCCCCTTTCTCCCTCCCGGTGTTGCGTTCAAGCTCCCTGACATACTGCTGTAAAAGTATAAGGTTATGTAACAGCTCTACATTTTCAGCCATCATCTTTTTGATTTCTTCCCTCAGCTCATTTCTCTGACGGCGATACTTTTCTTTCAGCTTGATCTGCTGCTCAATGCCCTGCTCATCAACCGGCGCGGTGCCCTGGCACGTTTTTTTCAGACTGCGGATAGCCTCCCTGACCTGCCTGTACTCAGGACAGTTATAATTCAGGGTGCCGTTTGCCAGCCCCGCTCGTTTTTCCACAGCATACTGGCTGATACGCTCCCCTGATAACATCAGTTCCCTCAGGGCCTGCTCTGCTCTTGCCTGTGTTTTTTTAACCCCCGACTGTTCGTTCGTCATGCTCTATTCATCCTTTTCAAAAAAGCGGACAGCATCTGCATAAAAATCTCTCTCAAGCATCAGAAAATCCCTGTCAGCCTGAGGAGCATTATTTCGCACGGCAATCTCCAGAAGGTTGTCATAATGAGCCATCCTGCGTTTCCACACGGGAACAGAATCAGCTCCGGCCAGCATGTTCTCACATCCCGGATTGCAGGACGCTGACTGAACAACCGCCTTAAACTCGCAGTCATGGCCATTCATGCAATAAAAACCGTTTCCAAGAGATACCAGTTTTTGCCCGCCTCGTTTAGCCATGCTCATCGCTTTTTTCAGTGTAGGAAACGTCATCTGATGTAAGTGCCCACCTCTCTGGGACATCAGTAACTTCCCGCCTTCGCCATAAAGCAGGCCTTCATGCTGATAAGAAACAGCCCTGGAAGCTGAGAGTTCGGTATCAACCCTTTCAATCTCGGCAGCGAATGCCTGAGGGATCGCCCGGCTAAAATGCGAAGCGTTGAGTGCACCGGACATATACCACTCCGTCATGCCTCTGATTAAGTGCTTAAACTGCCGGATAAGATCATTAGTAGAAATCAGATCAAGACGCCTGAGGTGTACAGCAAGTGAACGGCGAAACTGATGGGTTCGCAATGGCCAGAAAGCCCCCTCCCGAATCTCCATCGCAACGCGTTCATCATCACGTATGTTTGGATTTAAAAGCCTGAACTCATCAATATGGTCACGTCGGATGAACAGATGGTGTCTTTTCACAAATTTCTTTGCCCACTCAGTCTGGCGCTGCGTCCCCATAAAAGAGAGTTTTTGCTCCGAGAACCACGACCTGATATTTAAAGACAATGGAACATTGTCCAGCGTCTTCCCGTCCAGGCCTGTCATGATTTGATTAATTCTGCGTAAATGCTGAAAAGGCTTTTCCACATAGCGACAAACAACCCAGTCTTCGTGACTTCCACCTTCCGGGGCGAACTTATGCAACACCGAACGAAGTCCCAGGATATCACCATCATAAATCAGTGAACCGTGCATCACGCCAAGCACTTCGCTGTGTCTCATCCCCGACATGGCCTGTATCACATTCATGACTTTTAACGTCAGCTCAAAATGCCAGGTGTTCAGCTTTATGTGATCAACGCCAATAAAATCAGATCTCCAGCGCTTATTTTTATGTACCGAGAACCAGCCCTGCATCCCGGGGCCAAGTGTCGCGAAAAGCGCCCGAATTTCCCCGGCAACAATATTGTAGTAATACGCGGCCCGGTAATCCGGTATGCTTTTTGCTGTCCCTCTTTTACGGGCTTCCAGCATCGACGTATAGTAAGGCGAATCATAAAAACCGTTTATGATAGCGCACAGCCGGGAAAACCCGTCAAAATCGAAATCACTGATTTCAG
Organism: Enterobacter sp. QK-SA4; assembly: GCF_056856775.1. NCBI lineage: Bacteria > Pseudomonadati > Pseudomonadota > Gammaproteobacteria > Enterobacterales > Enterobacteriaceae > Enterobacter > Enterobacter sp. QK-SA4. The sequence goes on along the minus strand of NZ_JBXFXH010000007.1, from coordinate 754,604 downwards.
CATCCAGTTCAGTAATCAGCCCTTCCCAGACAGACATCATAAGACTGAAAGGCATACAATATGTCTGGTTTGAATCATCCACACTGTTGTAACTGTCGAAGCTAATATCAGGAAAGTAACCGTATTTTCGAAGACGGGTATGACCTGTCAGCGAGATATCCGCCAGGTCCATAAAGTAATTACGTAATGTTCTTTCAGAACGCTTCCTGCCGTGCTCATCCTCCTCCTTCATCTTTACAATGAAAGCATTCCGGACAAGCGGAAAACGAAGCTGAAACAGACTGCGATACCCCATAGACTCAATAATACGGGCTCCCGCCACAATGTTTGCACATTTCCGGATCAGTGACTGCGTCTTCGCGGTCCTGCCGACAATCCAGAGCAGGCTGGCTGAGATGATTTTGGCTTCAAGACGCAGTTCAGGATCCCGTATGCCTGAAAAATTAACGGTTCTTAACGTTTCACCAATATGGGTTCTGACATAGCGATTGGTCCAGACATCATCCCTGAAATAAATATTCAGCGTCTCCTCATTGATAAAACGCATATCATGTTCATCTGAGCTGGCGATAACCAGGCAGTTATTCAGACGTTCAAAGCTTTTGTTTTCTAGTGCCTCACAGATGATATCCTCAGTCGGAAACTCATCCCCTGAACGAAGCGGCGTTCCGGCAGGAAACTCCGCCATTCGACTACGGCTTACCTCTTTTTTCTTCAAATCTGCCATACCGGAGCCACACCTTCTCGCTGAAGTTTAACGCGCGCTTTTTTCAGGGTCGCCTCATCTACCAGCCCAAGCCGTAAATCAATCTTCAGGAGTAACGTTTCATAACGCTCCACAGCATTGACCGAACCGATGTACAACGGTTTTCCATACTCGATAGCATGCCTGAATGACAGCAGGAGCCATACAGACTCCAGCGTTTCCACAACGCAACTTTTTGAACATTCGACACAATGAGAAAAATCCGCACAAGCCTTTGGTGTCCGGCCAAATCGTTTTTGCTTTTTTATAAAGCGCAATTCAATATCTGTAGGCGGCTCCTGCGATCGACATCCCAGGCCATTCAATAAAAGATCCACACCCTCATCGCTTCCACGCAGATCGATCCCCAGCTCATCAGCAACTTTTACCCGCTCGGATAACGCACGTGTCGCAATCCCCTGATTCATAAGCGTATCAAGTGCAGCACTGAAGTTTTCCTTCGCCCCCTGTGGGTTACCTGCAGCATAATTCCGCCTGTAAGTGCCCCAGTTATGCTGTGCTTTTTCCGCCGTAATCAGACCATTCTTTAATGTTCTGTCCGTATACTGCTCAGACGTTTTGCGCAAGCCAGAAACGGTAATTGATGGAAGCGAGGGATTAAGCTGCCGCATCGTGGCCCACGCCCCCTCAGAGTTAGAAAATTTAGTCAGATGACTGGGATTAAGAGAATAAAGCTTACGGAATTTCACCTGCGGCTCACTCAGAAACAGCGCCTGTACCGGAGGGAAGTTATCTGCGGAAACCAGATAGTTAACGATGTCGTCCCTGAGCCTGATAAAAGACAGAAACCAGTAATAGCCCGCACGTTTGGTCACATACTCCGATTTACCTATCGTCAGACGTATATACTTATTCGCTCTCCCCTTATAAACATAATCAGTGCTGATGCCCTTTTCATCCAGATGTATATCATCCCGCGTCAGACCCAGAACCTGAGAGGTGTTTCCCCATGTGTGGTAACAGAACAGAAAAAAAGAAGTAAGAAAGTAATTTTCCAGAACGTCCCTGATGATGATCTCTGCCCTGCTGACCCCGTTCTCTCCCGGATACCGGAAATACGCTTCATAAACAGGTGCCAGCAAAGACGGTGAGAAATGCCGCACCCCTTTTTCCGATTTAGCGATATGCTCCCGGATACATCCCGCAAGGAACTCATTCATGGATGACAACTGCCTCAGGATCTCGGAAAGTTCATTCCTGGTATAGCTATCCCTTCCCTGCTGCTGATACGTTCCTTTCGGTAAGAATTCATATTCATACCGCCTCTGAATCTGCCCGCCCGTAAGCAAAAACCGGTTGACCACGGACAAGTAGTGTCTTGCCATCCTGACTGAAATTTTTCGCCGACGAATATCGTTCATGAGATGTTTAATATACATTTCAACGCCTTCAGCCGTGCCATAGTCATACTGATTGACTGACTGCCATATAAAAAACATATTGAGATAACGGAAAATGGTTAACCTTCCGGCGGGACGGTAAGACAGAAGAAATCGTTTCAGAGAGGCAATAAAATCGCGTTTTTCAGGGCGGGCAAGATGCGAATGTTCACTAAACCATCCGGGGAGCAACACATAATCTGAAAAATGAGCCTGAAGATAAACGTCAAGTAAATAATATCGGTTCAGATCCCGCTGAGTGATGTGTCCGCTGACCGTCTCCCATGACAGCACATTTTCGGCCATCCACGTTATCTGCGTTTCACTCCGGCTCATATATGGCTCCATCGCGACCTGCAGCACCGTCAATCAATGCGTCCATGACCCCGGCGACTGCATCAGAAATCTGGTTTTGCTGAAGAAAGACGATGTATTTCATCGTCGTATTTTCGCTTTTATGGCCCATCCAGTATTTTACTGTACCCAGCGCATTTGCGGCCTGATCGGGATAGCAACTCAGTGCCGAGCGTAAAAAATGGGTCGCAAACGTTGCCCGCAAATCATGGGGTTTATGTCTGAACACATTTCCCGGAGCAGACCGGGCCAGGCGATGGCGAAAACTGTACCAGCGGGAGTAAAAGGCTTTTTCAGACATCCGTTTCCCGTTTGCCATTAAAAATAAAGGCTCGTGCCGCCCTTCCCCACCCTGTCGTGCACGCCATTTTTGGATCTTCTTTTCATACTCCTCATCCGCCAGATAATCCAGAACCTGCTCGTACAATCGTCTGGTGATGAAGAGTTCTCGCGTCATCCCAAACTTCGTATGAACTCCGCATCTCGGACCAATATGAAGCCCCCTGATGGTCAACTCAGATACAGGGACACTGGCAAGGTACTCTTCAGTAAAGAGTGACGACGGCAGGGTCAGCATTTCATCCAGCCGTAGCCCACAATTTTTCATCAGCACAATCATTAAACTGAACAACCCGGACTCAGATTTCAGTGCCTCATCCAGGATATGAACCTCTGCATCATTCAGTGGGTTGATTGTCCTTTTTGTTGTGCTGGTTATCCTGATGGCAAGATCCGAACTTATCACCTTGCGTCGCCCGTCAACGACTTTTTCGACCAACGTAAAAAATGAGCTGGCAGCCAGCTCACCACACTTGCCCAGAAATACGTAAAACCGTCGGATAACGCTGATGTACACCGCCGCGGTGGATGAGGCGATGCGCCCCTGCCTTACGGCCCCCAGAAGATACTCCCTGAAGCCATATGTAGGGCTTTGGTATTTCAACGTTCCCGGGGTGAAAGGGTCAAGTCCGTTATCCTCCAGCCACCTTATCCAGCGTAAAAATGCCCGGGCTAAAGGCTTTAAATCCCTGGCCTGCAGGATAGCTTTATCCATAAGATAAAAGTGTACATATCGGCTCAGTTTTCGATTCTGGATGCCGCTAATATAAGGTATTTCAGCATACAGAAATCCGGGTTCAAATTTCAGTTTCGGCTCTGTTGCATCCAGTTTGCTGACACGCCCATAACGCGCATGAATGTTAGTGATTATCCTCACAGTCTGTCGCCCTGAAACGCCACCTCATGCCTACACTATAAATCCGGAAGAAGAAAAAACAAACAACCAGGTTGCCGGGAGTGAATATGCAAATCAGGAGGAAAGTAAAAGATGTAACGACACCATCACGATGCAATACATTGACCTCAACACGTTACCCGGACCATACGTGATAAACATCACAAATCCTTTGAGTGAAGAACTTAAGATGTGATTTTCATTTCCCGGCACAAACCGTGCCCTTAAAAAACAGGCAACGGATACATCTTAATGCCAGAAGTAAACCTTAATTGATTGAATACAGCCTGAGTCCATTGCAAAAATAACACACAGGGTAAATTCGCATATACAGAACCCAACGAAAAGCAAAAGAAACCTGTAACACATTTCGTTTACCTGTCACTTTCAATTGTAAAAGCCAGCAGAAAAAGCGCATATAACTATATTTATCCCTGCGGGGACTTTTGTTTGTGCTATATATTTTTTACAGAGAACCGCAACGCGTCCAAACACAAGAATATATTTACCTCTGGAAAATGGTCTGACTCCCTTTCACGTGGTTGTAGTGACCTGTTCTGTGATTCATGTAATGTCTTTTCTGGATGAGGAAAATATGTCATCACTGATATTTTATACAGACGAAGCACAAGCACTGATTGTAACAGATACCCTTGCCGTCACCGATAATGGGGAGCCGTTATCTTTTGTTTCCAAAGCAGGTTACATCCCCCAGCTAAGAACCATCATAGCAGGAACGGGGGCAGGTGGATTTTCTAACACCTGGTTGCTTGAAGCATCAACCAGAATGGTCGTATCAGGTATACAAAATCTCAATTATCATACATCGGCCTGTCTAAGGAGGCTGTGGAAACAATACAAGCATGACCATGCAATTCCCTCTTCTTCAACGGTGACAACCAGTGTTTATCAGTTCGCAATTTGCGAGGAAACAGGAAATATCGTTTCGTTCGCCTATCGCTCAGTCCATGATTTCGAATCAGAGCAATTACAATACGGAACAGGAGTAAAACCTGAGTGCCAAATCTTGGATGGGGATTTGTTGCAGACAATTCCTGTAATGATGAATGAACAAAGGGCTATACAGGCGACATACCCACACCCGGAACGGATCCATATTGGCGGTGAGATGATTGCGCATTATCTGACATCATCTATGTATCAATGCTTTAAGATTGGGGAATTTGAGGATTTCAGAACTCAGGGAGAGTATATATTGAGCAGGATTTAGGCAAAACGCGGTTCAGATAAAGTGCTTTTAACAGGCTTGCTGAACATTAAAAGGATATCTCTCAATTACGATGAATAGCTTGAATTCTAAAAATAGAAAAGTAGAGTTTAACTCTAAATACATAAAAACAAGAGTAAACGAACAGCCGCCGAAGCAGCCGCGCATGATGTTGATCGAGAAGCGGATCATCTCATACGCCGGGATACGGGCGTTGCCGTACGCCGGGTGCGGAACGCGCTTGTACGGCAGCGCAAAGACGCTGTCCATCTCTTCGGTGGAGAGCGGGATCGCCGGCGGGTTGATCCAGATAAAGCGCTCGCCGTGCTTCTGCATCAGCGCGCGGGCGCAGCCAGGGTTGGTTTCATGGTGCAGAATACGGGACGCGTGCGCGTAGAGCACCTTGTCGGCTTTCACCTTCTCGTAGGACGGCAGCAGCACGTAGGTCTTTTCCCACGGTTTCGGGCGCGGCGGCTGCACAACGATAGCCTTCGCTTCCGCTTTTTTCGGCTCAACCGGCTTGTTATCGGCACACGGCAGATCTTCGCCGTACGGGTGCGGGATCGGGTCGATTTTGCCCGGCATATCAATGATGCGGGAATCCACCCCGCTCCAGCCCGGCAGCGCCTCTTTCACCATAATGGCGGTATTGCGCACGTCGCGGATGCTGCTAACCGGCTCACCCTGCGACAGACGGTGCGCCACTTCCACCAGCGGACGCTCGCCGTTACCGTAAATCAGCATATCGGCTTTGGAATCCACCAGCACCGAGCGGCGTACGGTATCTGACCAGTAGTCGTAGTGGGCGGTGCGGCGCAGGCTCGCCTCGATGCCGCCCAGGATCACCGGCACGTCTTTCCAGGCTTCTTTACAGCGCTGGGTATAGACCAGGGTTGCGCGGTCGGGGCGTTTGCCCGCCACGTTATCCGGCGTGTAGGCATCGTCATGGCGCAGCTTACGGTCGGCGGTGTAGCGGTTGATCATCGAATCCATGTTGCCTGCGGTCACGCCGAAGAACAGGTTGGGTTTACCCAGACGCATAAAGTCGTCTTTGCTGTTCCAGTCAGGCTGGGAGATGATCCCCACGCGGAAGCCCTGCGCCTCAAGCATACGGCCACAGATGGCCATACCGAAGCTCGGATGGTCAACGTAGGCATCGCCCGTGACCAGAATGATGTCGCAGCTGTCCCAGCCCAGTTGGTCCATCTCTTCCCGGGACATCGGCAGGAATGGCGCCGGTCCAAAGCAGGCCGCCCAGTACTGGGGCCAGGAGAAGAGGTCACGATCCGGCTGGATCAGGGAAATTGCGCTCATAATGCTTCCGAAGAAAAAATAGACAAAAGGAGCGGGATTATACGCTGTTCATCCGCCAGATTTGAAGAAAAGGATGCATGAAGCAGGCAGATATTCGGGGAAGTCGTTAAAATACGGCGCCCTGATAATTTTGAATCATAATATTCACTATATTTTCCGGTGATTTGCCCCGGAACGTGTTATTGCGCGGAGCTCTGTCGTGAAGCCCAACGATTCGTTACATGTATCCCAGCTGCGGGTTGTCCTTCACCTCTGCGGTTTTCTGGTTCTGCTGTACAGCCTTTCCATGCTGCCGCCGATGGTTATCGCCCTGCTGAATAAAGAGCGGACCTACTTTGCCTTTCTGACCACCTTTTTAACCTTTTTTACTCTCGGAGGGTTAACCTGGCGGGCAACCCGTCACGCCGGCATACAGCTGCGCACCCGCGACGGGTTTGTGATTATCGTGCTGTTCTGGCTGCTGTTTTCATTCATTAGCGCCATGCCGCTCTGGATGGATGACGGGCTACGGCTCTCCTTTGCCGACGCGCTCTTTGAAGGGGTTTCCGGGATCACCACCACCGGGGCAACGGTGATCGGGGACGTCAGCGCCCTGCCTAAGTCGTACCTTTATTACCGCGCACAGCTGAATTTCATTGGCGGGTTAGGCGTCATCGTGCTGGCCGTCGCGGTCCTGCCGCTGCTGGGCATTGGTGGCATGAAGCTCTATCAGTCAGAGATGCCGGGGCCGTTCAAGGAGGAGCGTCTGACTCCCCGCCTTGCCGATACCGCGCGCACGCTGTGGGTGACCTACTTCGCGCTGGGCGTGGCCTGCACCCTGGCCTACTGGCTGGCGGGAATGTCATTTTTTGACGCCCTCTGTCACGGGCTGTCGACCGTGTCGCTGGGCGGGTTCTCCACCCGCAGCGAGAGCATTGGGTTTTATGACAGCCACGCGATTGAGCTGGTCGCCGGGGCGTTTTCACTGCTCTCCGCGTTCAACTTCACCCTCTGGTACGTCGCCATTGTCAGACGCACCCTGAAACCGATTCGCCGCAGCCCGGAGGTTAAATTCTTTCTGAGCGCCGCCGCGGTGATTATTGTCATCACCGCCTGGCAGGTCTGGCATGCCGGGATGTACAACGCCACGGATAGCCTGGTGCACGCCTTCTTCCTTGCCAGTTCGATGATGACCGATAACGGCCTTTCGACCGCCGACTATGCCCAATGGCCCGCACACACCATTTTCCTGCTGTTGAGCGCCAGCTTTTTTGGCGGCTGCGTAGGCTCGACCTGCGGCGGGATCAAAGCCCTGCGTTTTCTCATTATGTTCAAGCAGAGTATTCAGGAGATGAACCAGCTGGCGCATCCGAGAGCGTTGCTGAGCATTAAGGTGGGCAAAAGCGTAGTGAATGAACGCGTCCTGCGCTCGGTATGGAGCTTCTTTTTTCTCTACGTCATGATCACGGGCTTTTTTGTCTGGTCGCTCAATCTGATGGGCTACGACCTGTTCACCGCATTCGCAACGGTCGCCGCCTGCATCAACAACATGGGGCTGGGGTTTGGGGAGACGGCGTCGACGTTTGGCACGTTAACAGAGGGGGCAAAACTGCTGATGTGCGCGGCGATGATCCTGGGGCGTCTGGAAATTTACCCGGTGCTGATTCTGTTCTCGCGCTTTTTCTGGCGGGCATAAACCATTCCCGGCGAACCGGGAATGTCAGGATTATGGCGCAGGGTTGATCAGCATCTGCCCCACGGAGCCCCTGTCCATCATCTCCAGCGTCTGGCTGTGGAACAGGAACGGGAAGTGCGGCCACGAAGGCTGACCATAGTAGACAAGCAGTTCAACCTGGCCGTCCACCCAGACAGTATCTTTCCAGCCGCGGTCTTCCGGGAACGGCATCGCACCGTTGACGTTGCGGATCAGGAATGCCACCCCTTCAATATGGAACGACTGCGGCATATCTGAACGGACCGTCCAGCGCTCCCAGGTGCCCTGCTGCGCGGTAATGTCGATGCGGTTGACGTCCCACAGCGCGCCGTTGATGCCCGGGTCATCGCCCAGGCTGATATCACGGCTGCGCACCGGCGAGCCGCTCATGATCTCCTGCGGCAGCAGGCGCATTGGCAGGCTATCGGTCACCAGCGGCAGCAGACCGGTCGGGCGCAGGGTCAGCACCAGGGTCGAGACAAGAATGCTCGACGGTTCAAAGAACCCGCGAATGCGGTCCACAATGCTGGCCGCTTCACCGCAGGTGACAGACACTTCATCCCCGTTGGTCATATCAATGAGAACTTCACGACGTTCTCCCGGCGAGAGCGCCAGCTGTTTGACGGACACCGGGGCCGGTAAAAAGCCCTGGTCGCCGGAGATCACGTGCAGCGGACGGCCATCGCTCATTTGCAGCTGATAGCGGCGCGAGTTGGACGCGTTGAGCAGGCGCAGGCGCACCCAGCCGCGCGAGACCTCGACATACGGGCTTTGCGCGCCGTTGACCAACAGCGTATCGCCGACGAAGCCACCGCTGCCCGGCTCGCTGTATTCCGGCGTACCGAAATTATCCAGACGCTTGTCCTGGATGATAATCGGGAAGTCATCCACGCCGTAGTGGTTCGGGATCGGCAGGGATTTGCTGACCTCATCTTCCACCAGCCACATTCCTGCCAGGCCGTTATAAACCTGCTGCGCCGTACGGTTAGGCGTGTTGGCGTGATACCACAGGGTGGCTGCGCTCTGGCGAATCGGCAGAACCGGCGCCCAGTCGGCGCTGGGTGACATCATTCGCGCCGCGCCGCCAATCAACGGGCCGGGCACCTGTAGGCCGCTGATGGTCATGGCGACATTTTCAGGGGTGCGGTTACTGTAGATGAGCTTTACGTCATCGCCATTCCACACGCGTATGGTCGGCCCAAGGTAACGTCCGTTAATGCCCCAGACCGGCGCGCGCGTCCCCTGGGTGAAGGACCAGTGGCTGCGCTGCAGCGTCAGGAAAAGCGGCTGACCGCGACGAGATTCAATTAATGGCGGAATAGGCAGCGGCTGTTGCTGCCCGGCGGCGCTGGCTGTCAGCGGCATCGCACCCGCACAAAGGGCGATCCCGGAAGCCTGAATAAACTGACGCCGACTGAGTGACATATAAGCTCCATCTGAAACGACTAACAACGCGGGAATTCGTTTTCCCTTCAACGCCGGATTAAATCTTACCGGCGGCTTCTCTCTCTGCGACTTCTTTGTCGAGCTGCGCAATATGCTGAGCCATCAGCTCACGGCAGTGCGCTGCCAGCTCGCGCACCTGGTCTTTACCGTATTTGCTGGTATCGACGGGTGGCAGCATTTCGACAATCACCAGCCCGTTATTCAGGCGGTTAAGATTAATCTTATTCGAAGTATTGGAAACGCACACGGGAATAATTGGAACACCTGCCGCAATTGCGGCATGAAACGCCCCGGTTTTAAACGGCAGCAGGCCGCGGCCGCGGCTGCGCGTTCCTTCCGGGAACATCCAGATTGAGATTTTGCGCTTTTTAAAATGATTCACCACTTCCGCAATGGTGCTGTGCGCTTTCGCGCGGTTGTTACGGTCGATCAGCAGGTTCCCGGTCAGCCAGTACAGCTGGCCAAAAAACGGGATCCACAGCAGGCTTTTTTTTCCCACCGTCACGGTCGGTGGAAGCACGATATTTGCGGCGGTCACCATATCGTAATTGTTCTGATGGTTGGCGATATAGATGGCGTTACCGAAATTCTCCGCCCCTTCAGGCAGACGTTTTTCAACCTTCAGACCAAACAGCGGCGCAAGACGACCGAACATATGGCCAAAGGTGGCAACATGCTTCGGATTACGCGGGCTGAAAAGGCAATAAATAGAGCCGAAAATACAGACCAGAATGCAGTAGATAACGGTAAGAATAAGACGAACAATATATAGCATAGCGACCTCTGAAGCCCCAACAGCTGACAATTATACTTCACCTGTGGCCAGGTAAGGACTTTATTACGAGCGCGTATTGTTAATCGCAACGCACGAATTAACAACGATTTTACGGGAAATTTTATTGAAACTCCCCCTCCGGGCAGAGGGGGATATCACGACATTACTCTTCGCTGTCACCCGCGGTGCTGCGTGCAGGAGAGTCAATCTCCACGCGGTCGATGCGCTGCAGGCCGCGCATCAGCGAGCCGCGGCGACCGCGCTCACCCACCACTTTCTGCAGCTCTTCCGGACGCAGCTTGATCTTACGCTTGCCGACGTGAATGGTCAGCGTGCTCTGCGGCGGCAGGAGGAAGAGATGCGCCAGGCCATCTTCGCCTTTCGCGGCTTCCGCCGACGGGATGTTGATGATCTTGTTGCCCTTGCCTTTAGACAGCTCCGGCAGATCGCTGACCGGGAACATCAGCATACGTCCGGCGGTGGTGATCGCCAGCAGCATGTCGCTTTCGTTCTCGATCACCAGCGGCGCCATCACGTGGGCGTTGTCCGGCAGGCTAATCAGCGCCTTACCGGCACGGTTACGGGAGACCAGATCGTTGAAGGTACAGATAAAGCCGTAGCCCGCATCGGACGCCATGAGCAGCTTCTGGTCATCGGCTTCCATCAGCATATGGTCAACCGTCGCACCCGGCGGCAGCGTCAGCTTGCCGGTGAGCGGCTCGCCCTGCCCGCGCGCGGAAGGCAGCGTAATCGGGTCGATGGCGTAGCTGCGGCCGGTGGAGTCGATAAACGCCACCGGCTGGTTGCTCTTGCCTTTCACCGCCGCTTTGAAGCTGTCGCCCGCTTTGTAGCTCAGCCCCGGCGCGTCGATATCGTGGCCTTTGGCGCTGCGCACCCAGCCGCTCTGCGACAGAACAATGGTGACCGGCTCGGACGGCTGCATGTCATGCTCGTTCATCGCCTTCGCTTCTTCGCGCTCGTGCAGCGGAGAACGACGGTCGTCGCCGAAGGCGTCTGCATCGGCCTGCAGCTCTTTCTTCAGCAGGGTGTTCATCTTGCGCTCGGACGCGAGGATCGCCTGCAGCTGATCGCGCTCTTTTTCCAGCTCGTTCTGCTCGCCGCGGATCTTCATCTCTTCCAGTTTGGCGAGATGGCGCAGCTTCAGTTCGAGGATCGCTTCGGCCTGGGTTTCGCTGATGCCAAAGCGCGACATCAGCGCCGGCTTCGGCTCGTCCTCGGTACGGATGATCTCAATCACTTCATCGATATTGAGGAACGCCACCAGCAAACCTTCGAGGATATGCAGGCGCTTAAGCACTTTCTCCAGACGATGGTTCAGACGACGACGGACGGTATCGCGGCGGAAGGTCAGCCATTCGGTGAGGATCTCCAGCAGGTTTTTCACCGCCGGGCGTCCGTCGAGGCCAATCATGTTCAGGTTGATGCGGTAGCTTTTTTCCAGATCGGTGGTGGCGAACAGGTGGTTCATCACCTGCTCCATGTCCACGCGGTTGGAGCGCGGCACGATCACCAGACGGGTCGGGTTCTCATGATCCGATTCGTCGCGCAGGTCGTCCACCATCGGCAGCTTTTTATTGCGCATCTGGGAGGCGATCTGCTCCAGCACTTTAGCACCGGAAACCTGATGCGGCAGCGCGGTGATCACCACGGCGCCGTCCTCTTTATTCCACACCGCGCGCATGCGCACGGAGCCGCGACCGTTCTGGTAGATTTTGCGGATTTCCGCGCGTGAGGTGATGATCTCAGCTTCGGTCGGGAAATCTGGCCCCTGCACGATATCCAGCAGCTCGTCGAGCGTCGCTTTCGGCTGCTCGATGAGGGTAATAGCGGCTTTCGCCACTTCACGCAGGTTGTGCGGCGGAATGTCCGTCGCCATACCGACCGCGATACCGGTGGTTCCGTTCAGCAGGATGTTCGGCAGACGCGCGGGCAGCATCTTCGGCTCCTGCATCGTACCGTCGAAGTTTGGCACCCAGTCAACGGTTCCCTGACCCAGCTCGCCCAGCAGCACTTCGGCATATTTAGAGAGACGGGATTCGGTATAACGCATCGCAGCGAAGGATTTCGGATCGTCCGGCGCACCCCAGTTCCCCTGCCCGTCCACCAGCGGGTAGCGGTAAGAGAACGGCTGCGCCATCAGCACCATCGCTTCATAACAGGCGCTGTCGCCGTGCGGATGGTATTTACCCAGTACGTCACCGACGGTACGGGCGGATTTCTTGAACTTGGCGGTGGCGTTCAGCCCCAGTTCGGACATCGCATAGACGATGCGGCGCTGAACGGGCTTCAGGCCATCCCCGATAAACGGCAACGCCCTGTCCATGATGACGTACATGGAGTAGTTCAGGTAGGCGTTTTCCGTGAATTCATGTAGCGCGAGGCGCTCTGCCATATCGCTCATTACGTGTGATTCCTCAACTCAGAAACCGAAGGGTTTCAGGCAATATTGCCGCAGATACTACCTCATCTGATGAATTGAGTCACAAAGAAAAAGGGCCGCACAGGCGGCCCTTTTCGGGTTATTTGTTCAGCTTAATAACCTGCTTCACGTCGATTTCAAACTCGTTCCAGTCTTTATCGACTTTACCCTGCAGTTCAACTTTATCCTGCGGAGTGACGGTCACGCCGTTCCAGCGCTTGTGGTCAATCTCAACTACGACCGTGCCGGACTCATCGCGGAAGGTGTAGCGGTCATCGGACAGGCGCTCGGTAATGTTCCCGCGCAACTTCACCCAGGCATCGTCCTTCAGGTCTTTCACTTTTGCCGCGGTGGTGAGGTTAGCGTTGTTATCGACAAAACCGCCCTGCTGAGTTTGCGTCTGGGTCTGTGTGGCCGATGGGCCAGTAAAACCGCCCTGAGCAGCAAAGACCGGCGCGGTGGTCATCATCATGATGGCAGCAATTGCAGCGAATTTTTTCATTTTCATCTCTCCCTTTAATGTCGTTTCGCAATCCATTTAACAGGGTAATCCTTAACAACTTCTTAAGGGAAAAATTTATTTATTATTGCTGTACAGCAGGCGCTTACAGAGGGTTTACTGACGGCATCAAGGAGGGAACATGCGTATTTTACTGGTAGAAGACGACAGGTTAATCGGCGACGGTATCAAGGCGGGGCTAAGCAAAATGGGCTTTAGCGTGGACTGGTTTACCGACGGTAAAACAGGCCAGGCCGCGCTCTCCTCTGCACCCTATGATGCCGTGGTGCTGGATCTGACGCTGCCGGAAATTGACGGTCTGGACATTCTGCGCGCGTGGCGCGAAAGCGGGCGCAGCGAGCCGGTATTAATTCTGACGGCGCGGGATGCGCTTAACCAGCGCGTCGAGGGACTGCGTCTTGGGGCGGATGATTATCTCTGTAAGCCGTTCGCGCTGATCGAAGTGGGTGCCCGCCTCGAAGCGCTGGTCCGCCGCAGCCACGGCCAGGCGCGTAGCGAACTGCGTCACGGGAAGGTCACGCTCGATCCGACCCGTCTCATCGCCACGCTGGACGGTGAGCCGCTGACGCTCAAGCCGAAAGAGTTCGCGCTGCTGGAGCTGTTAATGCGTAACGCCGGTCGGGTGCTGCCGCGAAAGCTGATCGAGGAAAAACTCTATACCTGGGACGACGACGTCTCCAGCAACGCCATCGAGGTTCACGTCCATCATTTGCGCCGCAAGCTTGGGAGCGAGTTTATCCGCACCGTGCACGGCATCGGCTACACCCTGGGTAACGCATGAAACTGACGCAACGCCTGAGCCTGAAGCTGCGCCTGACGCTTCTCTTCCTGCTGCTCTCTCTGACGGCCTGGTTTGCCGCCAGCCTGGTCGCCTGGCAGCAGACGACCCACAAGCTCGACAAGCTGTTCGATACCCAGCAGATGCTGTTTGCTAAACGGCTGCTGACGATGGATCTGGACGAGATCCGCGCCCCCGAACGCATGCGCGAGATCCCGAAAAAAGTGAAGCACGGTCGTCTGGACGACGACGCGCTGGCTTTCGCCATTTACGCCGTCGACGGCAAAATGCTCCTCAACGACGGTGAAAACGGACGCGATATTCCGTACCACTATCGCCGCGACGGGTTCGATAACGGGCAGCTGCAGGGCGACAACGACGAGTGGCGTTTTTTATGGCTAACCTCACCTGACGGAAAATACCGCGTGGTGGTCGGCCAGGAGTGGGAGTACCGCCAGGAGATGGCGCTGGACGTGGTCAGCTCGCAGCTGACCCCCTGGCTGGTGGCGCTGCCCGTGATGTTGCTGCTGCTGATCGTCCTCCTGAGTCGGGAGCTGAAGCCGCTGAAAAAGCTGGCGCAGACCCTGCGCTCCCGCTCGCCGGATGCCACCGATAAACTGACGACGGAGGGCCTTCCTACGGAAGTGCGCCCCCTGCTCGACGCGCTGAATCATCTCTTCGCGCGCACCCAGGAGATGATGACCCGCGAGCGCCGCTTTACGTCCGATGCCGCCCACGAGCTACGCAGCCCGCTGGCGGCCCTGAAGGTGCAAACTGACGTGGCGCAGCTGTATCAGGACGATCCCGAGGCGCAGTCCAAAGCCCTTTCGCAGCTACATGCGGGTATCGACCGCGCCTCCCGGCTGGTGGATCAACTCCTCACGCTGTCGCGCCTGGACTCGCTGGATAACCTTGACGATGTCGAACCGATTCCCCTGGCCGACTTGCTGCAGTCAGCCGTGCTGGATATCTGGCATCCGGCGCAGCAGGCGGGCATTGATCTTCGCCTGAACATCCATGCACCAGAGGTTACACGCACGGGCCAGCAGCTCCTCATGAGCCTGCTGGTGCGCAACCTGCTGGATAACGCGATTCGCTACAGTCCGCGCGGCAGCGTGGTGGACGTGACGCTGGACGCGCGTGGCTTTACCGTGCGCGACAACGGCCCAGGCATTTCACCTGACGCGCTGGCGCGCGTCGGCGAGCGCTTTTATCGTCCGCCGGGTCAGGATGCCACGGGCAGCGGGCTGGGGTTATCCATTGTAAAACGCATCGCCACCCTGCACGGGATGCGCGTTTCGCTGAGCAATGCGCCTGAAGGCGGTTTTGAAGTGAAGGTCAGCTGGTAGGGATTATTGCGTTTAACGCAAAAGACTTTGCACATTTTGCTCATTTTACCGCACCGTCCTCGCGCGTAGAATACTGGCCATACTCTCATCATCGAGGACAAATAATGAGCAACATCCTGATTATCAACGGTGCAAAAGAATTTGCGCATTCTAAAGGCCAGCTGAATGACACCCTGACCGAGGTCGCGGACGGTTTCCTGCGCGACGCCGGGCATGATGTTAAGATCGTGCGCGCGGACAGCAACTACGACGTGAAGGCCGAAGTGCAGAACTTCCTGTGGGCTGACGTGGTGATCTGGCAGATGCCAGGCTGGTGGATGGGCGCGCCGTGGACCGTAAAAAAATACATGGACGACGTGTTCACCGAAGGTCACGGTTCACTGTATGCCAGCGATGGCCGCACCCGCTCTGACGCCTCCAAAAAATACGGCTCGGGCGGCCTGATTCAGGGCAAAAAATATATGCTCTCGCTGACCTGGAACGCCCCGCTGGAAGCCTTCACCGATAAAGATCAGTTCTTCGAAGGCGTGGGCGTCGACGGCGCGTACCTGCCGTTCCACAAGGCTAACCAGTTCCTGGGCATGGATCCGCTGCCGACCTTTATCGTCAACGACGTGATTAAAATGCCTGACGTCCCGAGCTATATCGCAGAATATCGCAAGCATCTCGCGAAAATTTTTGCTTAACTGGTAGCCTGGAATTAAAGGAGTAGTAAACATGCTTACCGTAATCGCAGAAATCCGTACTCGTCCAGGTCAACATCACCGTCAGGCGGTGCTGGATCAGTTCGTGAAAATTATCCCGACCGTACTGAAAGAAGAAGGCTGCCACGGCTACGCGCCGATGGTGGATGCCGCCACTGACGCCAGCTTCCAGGCGACCGCGCCAGACTCAATCATCATGGTTGAGCAGTGGGAAACCGTCGCGCACCTTGAAGCGCACCTGCAGACCCCTCACATGAAAGCGTGGAGCGATGCGGTGAAGGGTGACGTGCTGGAGACCCACATCCGCATTCTGGAGCAAGGGGTTTAAGTTTCCCCTCACCCCGCCCTCTCCCACAGGGAGAGGACGAACAGAACCAGGCCCGGTGAGCGTCAGCGCTACCGGGTTTTTTATCAGCTTAAAACTCAACTGCTATGCTTATTCTGACTTCATGATTAACAGGAGGATGGAATGGGTCTTTTTAACTTCGTGAAAGAAGCAGGCGAAAAGCTATGGGATAACCTGACCGATCATAAAGGCCAGAGTGACAAAATCACCGAGCATCTCAAAAAACTCAATATTCCCGGTTCAGATAAGGTTCAGGTTAACGTTACCGACGGCAAAGCCAGCGTGACGGGTGACGGGCTGACCCAGGAGCAGAAAGAAAAAATCCAGGTCGCCGTCGGGAACATCGCGGGCGTCAGCGAGGTTGAGAACAACATCACCGCGACCGATGCCAAAGATGAAGCCACCTACTATACGGTGAAATCCGGCGATACCCTGAGCGCTATCTCCAAAACCGTCTACGGCGATGCCAACAAGTACAATAAGATTTTTGAGGCTAACCGCCCGATGCTCTCCAGCCCGGATAAAATCTATCCTGGCCAGACGCTGCGTATTCCTAAGGCGTGATCCGCGAGCCGGGGAAATCAGCTGCTTTTCTTCCCCGGTTTTAACCCACGATGTAACTCGTTGATGCGCTTCATCGACTTGATGGTGCGCTGCGGCTCGGTGGAGGCCACGGATAAAATAATCATCTCCAGACACAGCAGCACCGTGCCGTGGAGCGGAATTTTGCCTTTTTCGCCGCCGCGCGGAACGTGAATCACCACGCTGGCCTCCTTGCTGAAGCGCGAATCGAGGGCGTTGGTCAGCAGGATGGTTGGAATGCCCAGACGCTTCGCTTCACGCAGCGTGGTTTGCCCCTCCCGGTGCGCGGATTTCTGCGCCATCATCACCAGCACGTCGCCGCGCTGAAGCGCAATCAGCTGCTCGGCAAGCCCTATTCCGGTACGGTTAAGCGGCGTGGCGGGTAACCCCATTCGGCTGAACAGCCTGGCGGTGTACTCGGCCAGAATGCCGGAGGCGCCAATGCCAAATATGGCGACCTGCCTCGCCTGCGCCAGCAGAGAGACGGCCTGGGCCATCGCGTAGCGGTTGTGGGGCTCGGATAACACTTCGCAGGTGTGCTGATGCCCCTCCAGCACGAAATCAATGCTCGCGTTGACGTCGCTGGCGAGCGTATTCACCGTGGTGGACATCTTTTCGCTGGAGGTGACCACCGGACCAAACCACTGCTCCAGCGTTTGCTTGAGATCGCGCAGCCCGGCGAAACCCAGCGCCTGAATGGCGCGGACCACCGTGGCGTCTGAGGTTTTCAACAGCGTCGCGATCTCCATCGCGGTCTGTTCCATCACCGCTTCTCGGTTGTCATGAATATAGCGTGCAACCTGCAGCAGACGCGGCGTCAGCTGATGCGCGCGCGCGCGAAAGCGGTCGCCATAGACATCCACGCGCCCTTTCTCTTTGCGGATCACCGTGTCGCCTCCGGCAGCGGACGTCCGGCAATCTGCGACTGCACCTGCGCGGCCATCAGCCCTAACGAGGCGTACGAATTCGAGATGGCCTCTTCACGCGAGATCAGTACGTAATGCCCGGTTCGGCAGGCATTCAGGAACTGACACCAGCCCGGCATGACCGCATCCATCGCCGCCAGCTCGTCCTGCGGTTTACCGCCCGTATCCCCGCGCCAGGTGGCGAAGACGAAATCGGCATCCAGCTCCGGCAGGCGCTCGGCGCTGACGTCGATGCGCCCTCCTTCCGGGATGCTCTCAATCAGCGGCGGGAAGGTGAACCCGGCGTCGCGCAGCACGCGGCCCAGCGAGTGGTAGCTGTGCATGGCGTTAATCTTTCCCTGATTCGCCTGAATCACGGACACGGTCACCTTGCGGGTATCAATAGTCGCCTTCAGCGCCTTAATCTGCTCCTGATAGCGCCGCTCCAGAACCTTAAGCCGCGCCTGCGTTCCCGTCAGCTGAGCCAGCTTGCGGTAGATTTCCGGCGCGCCGCCGTCGAGATGATCGATGCTCACCGTCGGGGCAATTTTCGCCAGCTGTTCCACCGGGGTGTTGCGGGTCGGCTCGGTAACGATCAGGTCAGGCTTTGCGGCGGCGATGGCTTCAATGTCGATATCGGCCGTGCCGATAAATTTAATGTCGGAATTATCGAAGTCGACGCCGGTCAACATGCCGCTGGAGCGCAGAAAGTGGCTGCCGTCCGGCCGCGTGCGGCCATGGCTTGCCACCGGCGGCACGCCAAGCTCAATCAGCGGAATGGTGATATCCAGATCGTGTAAAGAGACAATCCGTTTCGGATGAACCGGCACCACCACTTTTCGGTTCAGATCGTCAGTAAACGTCTGCGTCGGCTCCGCCGCACCCACCGCGAACCCCACCAGCAACAGCATCGAAAACATTACGCGCATCATAGTCTCCTAAAATCTGTCCCGACGCTGCCAGAGCAGCAGCAGGAAAAACGGTCCGCCAATCAATGAAATCACAATTCCCGCCGGCAGCTGCAGCGGGAGGAATGCCAGACGTCCGACATTATCCGCCAGCAGCACCAGCAGCGCGCCCAGCACGGCGCTTCCAGTCAGGAGCGCGATTTGCCCACCGCGTAGCAGCAGGCGCGCCATATGCGGGGCAATCAGCCCCACGAAACCAATACCGCCCACGCACGAGACGCAGGCCGCCGTCAGCACCACCGGGGCGAGAACCCGCAGCAGCGCCAGCCGGGTTATGCGCACGCCAAGGCCCACGGCGGCCTGATTGCCGAGCAACGCCACGTCCGCAGCCCGTGCGGTAAAAAGCAGCAGCGCAAACGCGGGGGCAGCCCAGAGCGCGGCTAACCCCACCAGCGTCCAGTTTGCCGCATGCAGGCTTCCCGCCAGCCACAGCATCGCCGTCTGCACGTCCCGCACGTCGGCGGTGGTGATAAAGACGCCCATTGCGGCGGCAAACGCCCACGACACGCCGATGCCGATCAGGATGAACCGCGGGCGCGAGATATCGCGCGCCAGGCCGATAACCAGCAGCGCGGTAAGCAGTCCACCGGCCATGCCGACCAGAGGACGCCAGGCCAGGCCCAGCGTCGGGAACTGAAAAATCAGCAGCAGTACCGCCGCGCTACAGCCCTCCTTCACGCCGATAAGCCCGGGATCGGCCAGACCATTGCGGGTGATGGACTGCATTGCCGCCCCCGCCATGCCGAGCATCGCGCCGCACAGCACCGCCATCAGCAGGCGCGGCAGGCGAATATCCATCACGATGTAGCGCGTCTCCGCCGTCAGACTCTCAGGAGAAAACAGCGCGCGCCCGATGGCGGAGGTGGGAACAGGCAGAGATCCGTGCGTCAGACCAAAGCCCAGCAGGCTTAACGCCACCAGCGCCAAAAGCGTCAGGCACGCCAGCGCCCGCGGGCGAACCAGCGCCGATACACGGCCAATACGGATCGCGCGGAATCCGGCCTGGTTCATTTGAACATCCTCGACGCCATAAAGATGAATACGGGTGCGCCGACCAGGGCCGTCATGATGCCGGTTGCCAGCTCCCAGGGCGTAAACAGCGTGCGGGCGGCGATATCCGCCAGCAGCAGAACCAGCGCGCCGCACAGGGCTGACAGCGGCACCATCACGCGTAAATCGACCGACACCAGACGGCGAATGAGCTGCGGCACGACCAGGCCGATAAAGCCAATCGGCCCGGCAATAGAGACGGCCGCGCCGCAGAGCAGCGCTATGGCCAGCAGGGCGAGCAGGCGGGTTTTCAGCAGCGACACGCCAAGCCCCTGCGCCATTCGGTCTCCCAGCGCAAGCATGTTGAGCGAGGGCGACAGACCGATGGCGAGAACAAAACCGGCTGCTGCGGCCCAAAGGGCGCTCCGGAGCGTCTGCACGTTGATCCCGGCCAGGTCCCCTGCCAGCCATGTGCGCATGGCGAGCAGCGTCTGTTCATCGAGAATTAACACCGCGGCGGTAATCGACGAGGCAAACGCCGACATCGCCACGCCGCACAGCGTGACCTTCATCGGCGTAAGCCCGGTGCGACCGGACGAGGAGAACATCAGAACCAGCAAAAACAGCGCGGCGGCACCGGCGGCGGCAACGAGCGGGCGACCAAACGGCAGCGACAGCCCAAGCGCGCTGGTAATCACTACCCCCAGCGCGGCCCCGGCGTTGAGTCCCAGAATATGCGGCTCGCCGAGCGGGTTGCGGATCACGGACTGCAGCAGCACGCCCGCCACGCCGAGCGCGGCGCCCGTCACCATCGCGGCGCAGAGGCGCAGCAGTCTTAATTTGATAATGACGTTATGGTCGAAATTGCGCGGATCGAAATGGAAGAATGCCTCCACCACCGTCTGCGGGGCGATGAAGCGTGCGCCGATGCCCAGGTGCAGAATAGCGCCCAGCGCCAGCAGCAGTGCGGAGATCGGGAAGGCCAGAGAGGAGCGTATCATGGCTGAACAGTGCTCTGGCGAAACGGCATAAAGAACGGCTTGCCGGTCAACGGGTTTATGGACATATGCACGTCGACATCAAACACCGCTTTGATCAGCTCCGGCGTGCAGGCATCGCCCTCATGCAATACGCCTTCAACTTTCCCCTGGCGTAAAAAGACCAGCGAATCGCCGTAGTTCACGGCGAAGTTGAGATCGTGCAGCACCACCACGACGGTACGTCCGTGCTGGCGGGTCAGGGTGTGCAGCAGTTCCAGGATCTCCACCTGATAGCGAAGATCGAGAAACGTCGTGGGCTCGTCAAGCAGGATATACGGCGTTTGCTGCGCCAGCGCCATGGCGATCCAGCAGCGCTGACGCTGGCCGCCGGATAAGCTTTCCACCGGCATATGGGCAAACTCCGCCGTTCCGGTCAGACGCAGGGCCTCTTCCACCGCCAGCTCGTCCTCGTCGCTCCACTGGCGCATAAAGTTTTGCCAGGGAAAACGCCCGCGCGAGACCAGCTCAAAGACGGTTAACCCTTCCGGCAGCAGCGGAGACTGCGGCAGGATACCCAGCTCGCGGGCGACGGCTTTGGTCGGCTGCTCGTGGATCGCCTTGCCGTCGAGAACTGCCGCGCCGCCAAGCGGCTGAAGCAAACGCGCAATGGTGCTCAGCAGCGTGGATTTTCCGCAGCCGTTCGCCCCTACCAGCACCGTCATTTTCTGCTGTGGGATCGCAAGGGAGATATCATCAACGATGATTTTTTTCTGATAGCCCGCAGAGAGGTTCTCCAGAACCAGTCCCGGTTTTTTTGTGTTGTGAGCCACGTGAATGCCAACGTAATAAAAAAGCGCAACAAATATAAATAAAAATCATTCTCTTTTGAGAGTTTGACGCTGCGCCATGTAGTAGTCAAGAGAAGAAACACCCTGATAAAACCAGGGATAAGTCTAAGGGGGAATGAACAAGAAAGGACTTTCAAAAGCATTTAATTCAATAAGTTAATAATTATCCCGCTGCGCTTATACGCCCGGATAAACGTTGTAGCCGATTTTTTCTTTTTTCCATTTACTACTACATTCGCGCATGATTGAATGATTCTCAATTACATGTCCGATGCCCGCCGTGGCTAACGGACAGACCGTAAAGGGCAATGACTCACACATTTTTCCGCGAAACGTCATTCGCGGGATATTTCGGGATAACAGATGTAATGGCTACGTTCACACCTCCACTCTCTGGGGTAAAAGGGCGCGCGCTCTTTTCACTGCTGTTCATGGCGCCGCTGGTGCAGGCAGCAGATAACACCGCGACTAAAGACGGCGAAACGCTTACCGTCACCGCCGATCCAAATACGACGGCGGAGGCCACGAATGGCTATCAGCCGTTGAATACCTCCACCGCGACGTTAACCAACATGCCGATGCTGGACATCCCGCAGGTGGTCAATACCGTCAGCGACAAAGTGCTGGAGGATCAGCATGCCACCACGCTGGATGAAGCGCTCTATAACGTCAGCAACGTGGTGCAGACCAACACCCTGGGCGGTACGCAGGATGCCTTCGTGCGCCGCGGATTTGGCGCGAACCGCGACGGCTCGCTCATGACCAACGGCCTGCGCACCGTGCTGCCGCGCAGCTTTAATGCCGCAACCGAGCGCGTGGAGGTGCTGAAAGGCCCGGCCTCGACCCTATACGGTATTCTCGACCCCGGCGGCCTGATCAACGTCGTCACCAAACGCCCGGAGAAGACCTTCGGCGGCTCACTTTCCGCTACCTCGTCCAGCTTTGGCGGCGGCACCGGACAGGTTGATGTTACCGGCCCGATTGACGGCACGCGTCTGGCGTATCGCCTGACGGGCGAATATCAGGACGAGGATTACTGGCGTAATTTCGGCAACGAACGCAGCACCTTTATCGCCCCGTCGCTGACCTGGTTCGGCGACGATGCCATTGTGACCGTGCTCTATTCGCATCGCGACTATAAAACGCCGTTCGATCGCGGAACGATCTTCGATCTCAACACTAAAAAAGCCGTCGACGTCGATCGCAAAACCCGCTTCGACGAACCGTTTAACGTGACCGACGGCCAGTCCGATCTCGCTCAGCTCAACGCGGAGTATCGCCTCAACAGCCAGTGGACCGCGAAGTTCGACTACAGCTACAGCCAGGATAAATACAGCGATAACCAGGCCCGCGTGATGGCCTACGATTCAAAAACCGGCAACCTGACCCGCCGCGTGGATGCGACCCAGGGCTCGACCCAGCGTATGCACACGACGCGCGCGGATCTACAGGGAAACGTGGACATCGCGGGCTTTTACAATGAGATCCTGACCGGCGTGTCGTATGAGAATTACGATCTGCTGCGTACGGACATGATCCGCTGTAAGAACGTTAAGGATTTCAATATTTACAACCCGAGCTACGGCAGCCTCGGCAAGTGCACCACCGTCTCGGCATCCGACAGCGATCAAACCATCAAGCAGGAGAGCTACTCCGCCTACGCGCAGGACGCGCTGTACCTGACCGATAAGTGGATCGCCGTCGCCGGAATGCGCTATCAGTATTACACCCAGTATGCGGGGAAAGGCCGTCCGTTTAACGTGAACACCGACAGCCGCGACGACCAGTGGACGCCGAAGCTGGGTCTTGTTTATAAGCTCACCCCAGCGGTCTCGCTGTTTGCCAACTATTCCCAGACGTTTATGCCGCAGTCGTCCATTGCGAGCTACATCGGCGACCTGCCGCCGGAAACGTCTAACGCGTATGAAATCGGCGCTAAGTTTGACCTGTTCGACGGCATTACTGCCAATATCGCGCTGTTTGATATCCACAAGCGCAACGTGCTGTACACCGAAAGCATTGGTGATGAAACCGTCGCCAAAACCGCGGGCCGCGTGCGCTCCCAGGGCGTGGAGGTGGATCTTGCCGGCTCGCTGACCGAGAACACCAACATTATCGCCAGCTACGGCTATACCGACGCGAAGGTGCTGGAAGACCCGGACTATGCGGGCAAACCGCTGCCAAACGTGCCGCGCCATACCGGCTCCCTGTTCCTGACCTACGATATTCACAATGCGTTTGCCGGGAATACCCTGACGCTGGGCGGCGGCGGGCACGGCGTAAGCCGTCGTTCCGCAACCAACGGCGCGGATTATTATCTGCCGGGCTATTTCGTGGCGGATGCGTTTGCGGCGTACAAAATGAAGCTACAGTATCCGGTGACGCTGCAGGTGAACGTGAAAAATCTGTTTGATAAGACCTACTACACGTCGTCCATTGCGACCAACAACCTGGGCAACCAGATTGGCGATCCGCGCGAAGTGCAGTTGACGGTGAAGATGGAGTTTTGACGTCAGTGCGGGGCGTTCCCCTCACCCTAACCCTCTCCCCAAAGGGGAGAGGGGATCGCTCGTAGGCCCGGTAAGCGCAGCGCCACCGGGCAAAAAAAAGCCCTGCATCGCAGGGCTTTTTCAGCATCAGGCCTCAATATCCGCCATATCGCCTTTCTCCTGCAGCCAGTTGCGTCGGTCTTCCGAACGTTTCTTGGCAAGGAGCATATCCATCATGGCGTTGGTTTGCTGTTCGTCTTCGTCGCTGATCGTCAGCTGCACCAGACGGCGCGTGTTCGGATCCAGCGTCGTTTCGCGAAGCTGCATCGGGTTCATCTCGCCCAGCCCTTTAAAGCGCTGCACGTTCGGTTTGCCCTTCTTGCGCTTCAGCTGTTCCAGCACGCCCGCTTTCTCTTCTTCCGTCAGCGCGTAGTAAACCTCTTTGCCAAGGTCGATACGGTACAGCGGCGGCAGCGCCACGTGGACGTGACCGTTTTTCACCAGCGTTTTGAAATGCTTCACGAAGAGCGCGCACAGCAGCGTGGCGATGTGCAGACCATCGGAGTCCGCATCCGCGAGGATACAGATCTTGCCGTAGCGCAGCTGGCTCAGATCGTCGCTGTCCGGATCGATGCCGATCGCTACCGAGATATCGTGCACTTCCTGCGAGGCCAGCACTTCATCAGAAGAGACCTCCCAGGTATTCAGGATCTTACCCTTGAGCGGCATGATCGCCTGATATTCACGATCGCGCGCCTGCTTGGCCGATCCGCCCGCCGAGTCCCCTTCCACGAGGAACAGCTCGGTACGGTTGAGATCCTGCGCGGTACAGTCCGCAAGCTTGCCAGGCAGCGCAGGGCCGCTGGTTAGCTTTTTACGCACCACTTTCTTCGCGGCACGCAGACGACGCTGGGCGCTGGAAATCGCCATTTCGGCCAGCATCTCTGCCGCCTGCACGTTCTGGTTCAGCCACAGGGTAAACGCATCTTTCACCACGCCGGAGACGAATGCCGCGCACTGACGTGACGACAGGCGCTCTTTGGTCTGGCCGGCAAACTGCGGATCCTGCATCTTCACGGAGAGCACGTAGGCGCAGCGATCCCAGATATCTTCCGCCGACAGCTTCACGCCGCGTGGCAGAATATTGCGGTATTCGCAGAACTCACGCATCGCGTCCAGCAGCCCCTGACGCAGGCCGTTGACGTGGGTACCGCCGAGCATGGTCGGGATCAGGTTAACGTAGCTTTCCGTCAGCAGCTCGCCGCCTTCCGGCAGCCACAGCAGCGCCCAGTCCACGGCTTCGGTATCGCCGCTAAAGTTACCGACAAACGGTTTTTCCGGCAGCGTTGGCAGGCCGTTTACCGCTTCGCACAGGTAGTCGTTCAGACCGTCGGCGTAGCACCAGGTTTGTGCGGTATTGTTAACGTGATCGGTAAAGGTGATTTCCACGCCCGGACACAGCACCGCTTTGGCTTTCAGCAGGTGCGTCAGGCGAGAAACGGAAAAGCGCGGGCTGTCGAAGAAGCTTTCGTCAGGCCAGAAGTGGACGCTGGTGCCGGTATTGCGTTTGCCGCACGTGCCGACAACCTGCAGATCCTGCACCTTATCGCCATTTTCAAACGCGATGTTATAGACCTGACCGTCGCGACGAACGTTCACTTCCACGCGTTTGGACAAGGCGTTCACGACGGAAATGCCCACGCCGTGCAGACCACCGGAGAACTGGTAGTTCTTGTTGGAGAACTTACCGCCCGCGTGCAGACGACAGAGGATCAGCTCAACGGCAGGCACGCCCTCTTCCGGGTGGATATCCACCGGCATGCCGCGCCCGTCGTCGATGACTTCCAGCGACTGATCGGCGTGCAGGATAACGTCGACGCGTTTGGCATGGCCCGCCAGCGCTTCGTCCACACTGTTATCAATAACTTCCTGGCCCAGATGGTTTGGGCGCGTCGTATCGGTGTACATCCCCGGGCGGCGGCGAACCGGCTCAAGCCCGGTGAGGACCTCAATGGCATCAGCGTTATAGGTTTGCGTCATGATTTAAACTAGCAATTCGCATTGATTGTCAGTGGCTGTGCAGTCCAAGAAAATCGACAATCTGGGTGAAATGATTCTCAAAGCCCGTGAAAGCATGGTTTCCGCCCTCTTCTATAGTCTGGCGGCAGGAGGCGTAATACGCCACTGCCTGGCGGTAATCCAGCACTTCATCACCCGTCTGTTGCAGCAGCCAGATGAGATCCGGCGCCTCAAGCGGGTCGACCTGCATAACTTTGAGATCGTAAATATGGCGTGACTCTAGCACATATTGCTGGCCGGTGTAGGGGTTCTCGTTTTCGCCAAGAAAGTCCCTCAGCAGCTCAAATGGCCGAACCGCCGGATTAACCACAACGGCGGGCAGCATGAAGCATTGTGAGAGCCAGGTGGCGTAATACCCGCCCAGCGATGAACCGACCACACCGAAGGTTTCGCCGCCGTGCGCAAGCACAATAGATTCCAGCATCTCAGCGGCCTCTGCCGGGTAAGGCGGCAGCTGCGGGATAATCATCTCAACGTCGGGGTGATGCTCGCTCAGCCACTGGCGAAACTGTGTCGCTTTTGCGGAGCGCGGCGAGCTGTTGAATCCGTGCAGATAAAGGAGCGTAGACATCAATAGCCTTCTGAAGCGGTATCCGGGCGGAATTTTGCACCGGTCAAACGGCAGACTTCCGTGGTCAGCGAGCCGTCGGCATGCAGTTCCAGCCAGCGCCAGCCTGGCGCGATGGTATCCAGCGTAAAGTTGGCGCAGTGCGGCTTAAACTGAACGCAGGTCGATGGCGTCGCCAGCATGCGGCGTCCGTTCCAGTCGAGATCCTGTTCCTGGTGAATATGCCCACACAGCAGATTTTTCACCCGCGGGAACTTCGCCAGCACGCGATCCAGCGCTGCGGAGTTGCGCAGGCTGTGCTGATCGAGCCAGCTGCAGCCCGCCGGCAGAGGATGATGATGCAGCAACAGCAGCGTGTGGCGTTCAGGTTCAGCAGCCAGTTTGGTCTCAAGCCAGTCGAGCTGAAACTCGCTTAACTCACCGTGCGGGACGCCGAACACCTGGCTGTCAAGCAGCAGGATCTGCCACTGCTCACCCGCAAATACGCATTTCGCCGGCGAAATGCCCGCATCCTGAAGAGAACTGTACATAGCAGGCTGGAAGTCATGGTTTCCTGGCAGCCAGACGCAAGGCACGCTAAAGCTCGCGATGCCTTCAGCAAAATGCTGGTAGGCCGCGGAGGACTGATCCTGCGCCAGATCGCCCGTTGCGACAATCAGATCGCATGCACGGTTTTCAGCGTGAATGGCGCTAAGCACCGCCTGATAACTCTCCCAGGTGTTAACCCCCAGTAGCGTCTCATGCTTTTCGGCAAAAAGGTGGGTATCGGTGATTTGTAATATCCTGACTGGCGCCCCACCAGCAACAGTCAGGTTCAACAGGCTTTCCAAATGGTGTCCTTAGGTAGGTTTATGACGCTAACAAACCGGAATCGCCATTGCTCCATGTGCTAAACAATATCTTAGCCAGTCGGCTAAAAACTGGTTAATTTGATGCTTTTCGTCGCGTTGATGCAACTTTTTATTCGGGTAATCATACCGCGCCTTGAAGCGAAAGATCTGCTGGCTTGAACACACTTCAGCGACCATCGCGTCGTGATAGAGACGCACCGTCATCGACGGCAGGCTCCAGTAGCTAATGCTGGGTGCCGTTTGCTCAATCTCCACCAGCGTAGTGTAGCGCGTTGATTCTGTTATCGTTAACCGATACTGCGCGTTGCTCACCTGATAGCTTACCGTTTCGCCGGGTGCGTCGTTTCGCGGCAGCAGGCGGCGCAGCTGTGCGAAATTGGTTTCGCACAGGCGCATCATTTCTGGGAAGTCAGGCGTATAGCGCTTCATTTTTTCCACTCGTTTCGTAATGTCTGATAATGCAGCTGTAGCCATTGCAGGGCGATGACAGACGCTGCGTTGTCGATTTTCCCCTCTTCTACCCACTGATAAGCCTGTTCCCGGCTCACCACATGAACCCGAATATCTTCGTTTTCATCTGCCAGACCGTGGATCCCTTCCGCCGTCGTGGCGTCCACTTCGCCCACCATAATGGACAAGCGCTCGCTGGTACCGCCCGGGCTTGCCAGATAGCTCAGCACCGGCTTGGTGCGACCCACCACCAGTCCGGCCTCTTCCAGCGCCTCGCGCCGGGCGACGTCTTCAACCGTTTCGCCTTCTTCGATCATCCCGGCCACCATCTCCAGCAGCCACGGGCTCTCACTGACGTCATAAGCGGCGATGCGGATCTGCTCCACCAGCACAACTTCGTCACGCACTGGGTCAAAGGGTAGCAAGACTGCTGCATGCCCGCGCTCAAAAATTTCGCGTCTGATTTCGCCGCTCATTTCCCCGTTAAACAGGCGATGCCTGAAACGGTAAAGATCCATTGAAAAAAAACCGCTATAAAGCGTTTCTCGTGCAATAATTTCTACATCGTTTTTGGCGAATGTCACGGGCAACTTTTCTGGTTTTTGCATGAGTCGAGTCCTGGTAGCAATGGTGATGAAATTGTGAATTTCAAGGCTGTTGTTTGGCTGCCGTTTGTAAGGCTATATGGTAGATTGGTGCAAATTACCGCCAGATGGCACGTTACGCCAACCTTTTGGTATGGAAGATTCTGTTAGAATCGGCAATTATTTTTAAATTAGATCAGCGCTAATACTGCTTCACAACAAGGAATGCAAATGAAGAAATTGCTCCCCATCCTTATCGGCCTGAGCCTGACGGGCTTCAGTGCAATGAGCCAGGCGGAAAACCTGTTACAGGTCTACCAGCAGGCACGTCTGGGCAACCCTGATTTACGTAAATCAGCGGCCGATCGTGATGCTGCGTTTGAAAAGATTAACGAAGCGCGTAGCCCCTTGCTGCCACAGTTAGGTTTAGGTGCAGATTATACCTACAGCAACGGTTTCCGCGACGCTAACGGCGTAAACTCCAATGCTACCAGCGCCTCACTGCAATTGACACAGACGCTGTTTGATATGTCCAAATGGCGCGCCCTGACCCTGCAGGAAAAGAGTGCGGGTATTCAGGATGTGACCTATCAGACCGACCAGCAGACGCTGATCCTGAACACTGCCACGGCGTACTTCAACGTGCTGAGCGCGATTGACGCACTCTCCTACACCGAAGCGCAGAAACAGGCGATTTACCGCCAGTTAGATCAAACCACCCAGCGTTTCAACGTGGGCCTGGTGGCGATCACCGACGTGCAGAACGCCCGTTCACAGTACGATACCGTGCTGGCTAACGAAGTGACCGCGCGTAACAACCTCGACAACGCGCTGGAATCCCTGCGTCAGGTCACCGGGAATTACTATCCTGAGCTGGCGTCGCTGAACGTGGACAGCTTCAAAACGGATAAACCGCAGGCCGTTAACGCCCTGCTGAAAGAGGCGGAAAACCGCAACCTGAGTTTGCTGCAGGCGCGTCTGAGCCAGGACCTGGCCCGCGAGCAAATTCGTCAGGCGCAGGACGGTCATCTGCCAACCCTGAGCCTGAGCGCGTCTACCGGTGTCTCTGATACGACCTACAGCGGCTCTAAAACCAATACGTCCCAGTATGACGACAGCAATATGGGTCAGAACAAAGTAGGTCTGAGCTTCTCCCTGCCGCTGTACCAGGGCGGCCAGGTCAATTCTCAGGTGAAACAGGCGCAGTACAACTTTGTTGGCGCGAGCGAGCAGCTGGAAAGCGCCCACCGCAACGTGGTGCAGACCGTACGTTCCTCCTTTAACAACGTGAACGCCTCGATCAGCAGCATCAACGCCTATAAACAGGCCGTTGTGTCTGCACAGAGCTCTCTGGATGCGATGGAAGCGGGCTACTCGGTCGGTACACGTACTATCGTGGACGTGCTCGACGCGACCACCACGCTGTACAACGCGAAACAGCAGCTCTCAAGCGCGCGTTACCAGTACCTGATTAACCAGCTGAACATCAAACAGGCTTTGGGTACGCTGAACGAGCAAGATCTGCAGATGCTGAACAGCGCGCTGGGCAAACCGGTCTCCACCTCTCCGGACAGCGTTGCACCGGAGAACCCGGAGCAGGTTGCCGCGGTTGATAACTTCAACGCTAACAGCAACACCCCAGCGGCACAGCCGGCCGCTGCGCGTACCACTACATCCGCCAGCAAAGGCAATAATCCGTTCCGTAACTAAGAGTGTCATCAGGTCCACTGCGGCCTGATGCCCTCGCCCCGCCCTCTCCCACAGGGAGAGGGCGCATCTGAATCACATCCGAACGTAAGCCAACGTAAAGATCCCCCTGATTCCGCCCCTCTTCGCTTCATTTTCAACCACTCATCCTCTATCCTGAGCGTTATTACCACTGGGTCCTGGAAGACAAAGATGAAACGGACAAAATCTATAAATCACGCTTCGTTCCGTAAGAGCTGGAACGCGCGTCACCTCACCCCTGTTGCGCTGGCGGTCACGGCTGTCTTTATGCTGGCAGGCTGTGAGAAAAATGACGAAACGGTTTCGCTGTATCAAAACGCGGACGACTGCTCTGCCGCCACTGGTAAAGCGGCCGAATGTAAAACGGCCTACACCAGCGCGCTGAAAGAAGCGGAACGTACCGCGCCGAAATATGCCTCACGCGAAGACTGCGTGGCGGAGTTTGGTGAAGGTCAGTGCCAGCAGGCACCGGCTCAGGCCGGCACCGCACCTGAAAATCAGGCTCAGGCGCAGTCCAGCGGCAGCTTCTGGATGCCGCTGATGGCAGGCTACATGATGGGTCGCCTGATGGGCGGCGGTGCGGGCTACCAGCAGCAGCCGCTGTTTAGCTCGAAAAACCCGGCCAGCCCGGCTTACGGTCAATATACCGATGCCAGCGGCAAAGGCTACGGCGCAGCGACCCCTGGCCGCACCGTGACCGTACCGAAAACGGCGATGGCGCCGAAGCCTGCGACGACCAGCACCATCACCCGCGGCGGGTTTGGTGAATCTGTGGCGAAGCAGACCAGCATGCAGCGTAGTGCGACAGGCACCTCCTCTACTCGCTCAATGGGCGGCTGATCATGGAACGAGTCAGTATCACCGAGCGCCCGGACTGGCGCGAAAAAGCCACAGAGTACGGTTTTAACTTCCACACCATGTACGGCGAGCCGTACTGGTGTGAAGACGCCTATTACAAGCTCACGCTGGCCCAGGTGGAAAAACTGGAAGAGGTGACGGCCGAGCTGCACCAGATGTGCCTGAAGGTCGTGGAAAAGGTCATCGACAGCGACGAGCTGATGGCAAAGTTCCGCGTTCCGAAGCACACCTGGGGCTTTGTGCGCCAGTCGTGGAAAACGAATCAACCTTCGCTTTACTCTCGCCTGGATCTGGCGTGGGACGGCAAAGGCGAGCCTAAGCTGCTGGAAAACAACGCCGATACGCCAACCTCTCTGTATGAAGCGGCGTTCTTCCAGTGGATCTGGCTGGAAGACCAGGCCAATGCTGGAAACCTGCCGGAAGGCAGCGACCAGTTTAACAGCCTGCAGGAAAAGCTGATTGAGCGTTTTGCCGAGCTGCGCGAACAGCATGGCTTTAACCTGCTCCATCTCGCCTGCTGCCGCGACACGGAAGAAGACCGTGGCACGGTTCAGTATCTGCAGGACTGCGCCGCCGAAGCGGAAGTGGCGACCGAATTCCTCTATATCGAGGATATCGGCCTGGGTGAAAAAGGTCAGTTTACGGATATGCAGGACCAGGTGATCAGCAACCTGTTCAAGCTCTACCCGTGGGAATACATGCTGCGCGAGATGTTTTCCACCAAGCTGGAAGATGCTGGCGTGCGCTGGCTGGAGCCGGCCTGGAAGAGCATCATCTCTAACAAAGCCCTGCTGCCGATGCTCTGGGAGATGTTCCCCAACCACCCGAACCTGCTGCCAGCCTATTTTGCGGAAGATGATTACCCGCAAATGGAGAAATACGTCGTTAAGCCGATCTTCTCCCGCGAAGGGGCAAACGTCTCGATTATCGAAAACGGCAAGACGCTGGAAGCGGTTGAAGGGCCATACGGCGAAGAAGGGATGATCGTCCAGGAGTTCTGGCAGCTGCCGAAATTTGGCGACAGCTATACCCTGATTGGCAGTTGGCTCATTAACGATCTGCCGGCCGGGATTGGCATTCGCGAAGATCGCGCGCTGATCACGCAGGATCTGTCACGGTTTTATCCGCACATTTTTGTCGAATAGGCCGCAGCCTGATGCCCTCACCCCGCCCCTCTCCCACAGGGAGAGGGTGCAAACACTAAAAACGGCAACCTGAGGTTGCCGTTTTGCTTTTATTATCCCACCTGCACCGACAGCATACTCAAACTCCCCATCTCGATACCGTCGACCGGGATCGTCACCGGTTCCTGACCATCCCACGCGCCAAGAACGTACAGCAGCGGCAGGAAGTGTTCCGGCGTCGGGTTAGAGAGCGAACCGCCTTCGTGATCCAGATAGTTCACCAGCGGATGCTCCTCAGCCGGGCCTTGCCAGGTCAGGTTCGCTTTGACGTAGTCGTTAAAAGAGGTTGCCCACGGGTACGGCGTGTTCTCACCGTGCCAGCGTGCGGTACGCAGGTTATGCACCACGTTGCCGCTCGCCACCAGCATGATGCCTTCATCACGCAGGGTTGCCAGCTTACGCCCCATCTCCAGATGCCAGGCCGCCGGTTTAGTACTGTCGATGCTCAACTGCACCATCGGGATATCCGCGTCAGGATACATTTTAATCAGCACGCCCCAGGAGCCATGGTCAAAGCCCCAGGCTTCTTTATCCAGCGTCACAGGGACAGGTGCCAGCAACTCTACCAGCTTTTGCGCCAGCTCAGGCGAGCCGGGGGCCGGATAATGCGTGTCGTACAGCGCCTGCGGGAAGCCGCCAAAATCATGAATGGTTTTTGGCGCTTCCATGGCGGTCACGCCTGTCCCACGGGTAAACCAGTGCGCAGACACCACCACGATCGCTTTCGGACGCGGCAACGTCTCGCCCAGATGACGCCAGGCGCGGGTATAGACGTTGTCTTCCAGAACGTTCATTGGGCTACCGTGGCCTAAAAACAGGGCTGGCATACGGGAAGAAGTCATGGTGATATCCTTACAGAAGGTGTCAATTTAATGGTGCTACATTACGCGCAATCCGGCAAAGATGAACGCAGATAAGCGTGAAGAACATCATCAGGAAATTTGAATGTAAGGAATGTGTAAAGCCGGGTTTTAACCCTCGCTTTGCCAGAAATGAATCATTTATATTAATGATAATCATTATCAAAAGGAGCAATGCATGTCAGTCCCCTTGATCCTGACCATACTGGCGGGCGCCGCGACCTTCATCGGTGCGCTCCTCGGCGTGCTCGGCCAAAAGCCCTCTAACCGCGTACTGGCCTTCTCACTGGGCTTTGCTGCCGGGATCATGCTGCTCATCTCCCTGATGGAGATGCTGCCTGCCGCGTTGGGCACAGAAGGCATGTCTCCGCTGCTTGGCTACGGCATGTTTGTCTTTGGCCTGCTGGGATACTTTGCCCTCGATCGGATGCTACCGCACGCGCATCCGCAGGATTTAATGCAGAAAAACGTGACGCCCATGCCGCGCAATATCAAGCGTACCGCCGTGCTGTTAACGCTTGGCATCAGCCTGCACAACTTCCCTGAAGGGGTCGCTACCTACGTGACGGCCAGCAGCAATCTTGAGATGGGCTTTGGCATCGCGCTGGCGGTCGCCTTACACAATATTCCTGAAGGACTGGCCGTCGCCGGACCCGTGTATGCCGCAACGGGATCGAAACGCACTGCGGTGTTCTGGGCGGGCATTTCCGGGATGGCCGAAATCCTCGGTGGCGTACTGGCCTGGCTGATCCTTGGTAGCCTGGTCTCTCCGGTAGTAATGGCGGCGATTATGGCCGCGGTAGCCGGGATCATGGTTGCGCTTTCGGTGGATGAACTGATGCCGCTGGCGAAGGAGATCGATCCTAACAACAACCCCAGCTATGGCGTGCTGTGCGGAATGTCGGTGATGGGATTAAGTCTGGTTCTGCTGCAGACTGCAGGAATCGGGTAAAAAAACGCCGGGACTTCCCGGCGTTTTTATTTTCAGCTGGCTTTGCGCTCGTGCGCCTGACGATACTCAACCAGATCTTCAATCGTGACCACCGGCATGTTGTGCAGGCGGGCAAAAGTGATGCACTCCGGCGCGCGCGCCATGGTGCCATCATCGTTGGTCAGTTCGCACAGCACGCCAGCAGGTTTGAAGCCAGCCAGCGTCACCAGGTCGATCGTCGCTTCGGTGTGACCACCGCGGGTCAACACGCCGCCCGCCTGTGCACGCAGTGGGAAGACGTGGCCAGGACGGTGCAGATCGGATGGTTTGGCACCATCAGCAATCGCTGCACGTACGGTGGTCAGACGGTCAGCCGCAGACACACCGGTGGTCACGCCATGCGCCGCTTCAATGGTCACGGTAAAACCGGTACCAAAGGCGCTGGTGTTGTTTTCGACCATCATCGGCAGATCGAGCTGCTTACGACGATCTTCATTAATACACAGGCATACGATGCCGCTGCCGTGACGGATGGTCAGCGCCATCTGTTCAACGGTCATGTTTTCGGCGGCGAAAATCATGTCGCCTTCGTTTTCACGGTTTTCATCGTCAAGCACCATCACACCGCGGCCTTCGCGCAGTGCATCCAGTGCATGTTCAACACGTTGAGTTGAAGTGCCAAAAGAGGAAAGTAGCGTCTGATTCATGGTAAAAAAACCTCATTAACATTATGGTTACCAGAATCAGGGCAGTCTTAGGAGCGCCGTATAAGCGGCAAAAAGATAACGTGAGCGGGCCCATGCCCGACTTGATCGTTACTCTCTCCCATCCGGACTCTAACCGTCGGCCCCGGAATTACACCGGATCTGCTGACCTTTGAGTTTTCACCCAAAGCGCTCGCGGGCTTTCAGCGTCACGCTGATTTACCGCCGGTGGGGAATTTCGCCCCGCCCTGAGAATAAGCGAGATAACTATAACGCTATTGATTATCCTGGGCAATGCATAAGCATCAAACAATTTTGTTTACCCCGGGCATGACGCGCTACAATGGACACTAACACTTTTCCATCAAGGGAAACGCCAATGATTGACCCGAAAAAAATTGAGCAGATCGCGCGTCAGGTTCACGAGTCTATGCCAAAAGGCATTCGTGAATTTGGTGATGACGTAGAAAAGAAAATCCGCCAGACGCTGCAGGCGCAGTTGGTTCGCCTTGATTTAGTCAGCCGCGAAGAGTTTGACGTGCAGACCCAGGTTCTGCTGCGCACCCGCGAGAAGCTGGCGCTGCTGGAACAGCGTCTGACCGAGCTGGAAAACCGCAATGCGCCGGAAGAAGTGAAGCCGGCACCGGCTATTCCACCGGTGGACGACCAGGAGTAAGTGCTGGTTGTATCGCCCGGTGGCACTTCGCTTACCGGGCATACATATACGCGTAGGTCGGGTAAGGCGCAGCCGCCACCCGACATAAAAAAACGGGCCAGCTGGCCCGTTTTTTTACTGACTGTCCTTCTGGATCTTCTTGATGATGTTGGTGGTTGAACACCCGTCCTCAAAGTTGAGCACCATCACCTCGCCGCCGTTCGCCCAGACCTCTTCGCTACCCGCGATTTGCTCCGGCTTGTAATCCCCGCCCTTGACCAACAGATCCGGCAGAATACCTGCAATCAGGCGCTGCGGGGTATCTTCTTCAAACGACACCACCCAGTCCACCGCTTCCAGCGCGCCGAGCACAATCATGCGCTGCTCGAGCGGGTTCACCGGACGCGTTTCGCCCTTCAGGCGCTTCGTCGATGCATCGCTGTTAACCGCCACAATCAGGCGATCGCCCAGCTTGCGCGCGTTCGCCAGATACGAAACGTGACCCGCGTGCAGAATGTCGAACACGCCGTTGGTCATCACCACTTTTTCACCACGCTTGCGCGCGGCGGCGACGGCCACCTTCAG
The DNA here is from genome assembly GCF_056856775.1 of Enterobacter sp. QK-SA4. Taxonomy (NCBI): domain Bacteria; kingdom Pseudomonadati; phylum Pseudomonadota; class Gammaproteobacteria; order Enterobacterales; family Enterobacteriaceae; genus Enterobacter; species Enterobacter sp. QK-SA4. The sequence goes on along the minus strand of NZ_JBXFXH010000007.1, from coordinate 718,479 downwards.
CTCGTCTTCGGTCATGACGCCAAAACCGGTATCCGCACGACCGCGCACCGCGTTTTCCAGCTCGATTGGCGAAACGGTTGAGGTACCGAGTTTACCGACGACCACGCCCGCCGCGGCGTTAGCGAAGTAGCACGCCTCTTCCAGCGAGTTTCCTGCTGCCAGCGTCGCCGCCAGCACGCCGATCACCGTATCACCGGCACCGGTCACGTCGTACACCTCCTGCGCCTGGGTTGGCATATGCAGCGGCGCTTTGCCCGGCTGCAGCAGCGTCATCCCCTGCTCGGAGCGGGTGACCAGCAGCGCGGACAGCTCAAAGTCAGCAATGATCTTCATGCCGCGCTCAACCAGCTCTTCCTCGGTTTTGCACTTGCCCGCCACCGCTTCAAACTCGGAGAGGTTTGGCGTCAGCAGCGTCGCGCCGCGATAGCGCTCAAAGTCGGTCCCTTTCGGGTCGATCAGCACCGGCACGCTGGCTTTACGCGCCAGCTGAATCATCGTTTGCACGCTCGCCAGCGCGCCTTTAGCGTAGTCGGACAGTACCAGCGCGCCGATATTGCCCAGCGCCTGGTTGATACGCTCGTGCAGCGGCTCGGGATCAACGCCTTCGAACCCTTCTTCAAAGTCGAGGCGGATCAGCTGCTGGTTGCGCGACAGCACGCGCAGCTTGGTGATGGTCGGGTGGGTCGGAACAGAGACGAAGTCGCACTTCACGTTCACGTCCGCCAGCGACTTGCTCAGCGCGCGCGCCGCATCGTCGATGCCGGTCAGGCCCACCAGACGCGACTGCGCGCCCAGAGAGGCAATGTTCATCGCCACGTTTGCCGCGCCGCCGGGACGCTCTTCAATGGTGTCGACCTTAACCACCGGTACCGGTGCTTCCGGAGAGATGCGGCTGGTAGGCCCATACCAGTAGCGATCCAGCATCACATCCCCAACAACCATTACCCCAGCACGTTCAAACTCTGGCAGTGTTACTTTCATTCCTGACTCCAGAAAGATTCACAATTTGCGCGCGATAATATCACACTTGATTTGTTACGCACGGTTCCACCAGCCACTTCTGCCAGCTGGCCGTTACCTGAGCACGTTCATGAGCAAAACAGTCCAGCGCCACGTGCCCCGGCTGCTCCTGCAGCGCCAGGTGATGAAGCTCATCGCGAAGCGTCGTGTAGGCGCGGGTTAAAGCCTGCGCCTCCTGCTCGTCCATGATGTCATTTTGCGCCAGCAGCTCCAGAATGCGCACGTTATCGGACCAGCGCGTCAGCTTCGGCTTGTCGTGGGCGTGCAGCAGCACCAGATACTGGGTAATGAACTCAATATCGGTAATCCCGCCCTCGTCGGCTTTAATATCAAAGCGATCGCGGTGTTTATTGCCGAGGTGCGCGCGCATTTTCTCACGCATTTCCCGCACTTCTGTTTGTAATGTGGCGCCCTCTCGCACCGTCGTCATAACGTCCTTACGGATGACGTCAAACTGCGTTTTGAGCTGCGGATCGCCATACACCACGCGAGCGCGCACCAGCGCCTGATGCTCCCACGTCCAGGCTTCATTCTTCTGGTAATCGGCGAAGGATTCCGTTGAGGTCACCAGCATGCCCGCCGCGCCGGACGGACGCAGACGGGCATCCACTTCATACAAAATGCCCGACGAGGTGCGGGTGCTGAACAGGTGCATGATGCGCTGCGCCAGGCGCAGGTAGAACTGACGCCCGTCAATTTCACGCTCGCCGTCGGTCATTACGTCAACCGGGCAGTCGTGCAGGAAGATTAAATCCAGATCGGAGCTGTATCCCAGCTCCCAGCCGCCAAGCTTGCCGTAACCCACCACGGCAAACCCTCGTCCCTCACGTTCGGCCAGGTGTTTCGGCTGGCCGTAGCGGGCCACCATCTGCACCCACGCCTGATGGACCACCGCGTCGATGATCGCCTCTGCCAGCCAGGTTAAGTGATCGCTCACTTTCATCACCGGCAGCGTTCCGGCAATGTCCGCCGCCGCCACGCGCAGCATCTGCGCCTGCTTAAACTGGCGCAGCGCCTCCAGCTGTTGCTCTTCGTCCTCTTCCGGCACGCGCAGCAGATACTGACGCAGCTCGTCCCGGTAGGCATCCGTCGCCGTTGGCTGATACAGCGTGTTCGGATCGAGCAGCTCATCCAGCAGCAGCGGGTAACGCGCCAGCTTGTTGGCCACCATCGGCGACGCGGCGCAGAGCGTAATCAGGTGTTTCAGCGCCCCCGGAAACTCGCTCAGGAGCTCCAGATAGGTGGTACGCGTGATAATCCCGCTCAGCAGCGGCATCATGCGCGACAGCGGCACCGGCGCGTCCGCCCGCGAGCAGACCTCGCTCAGCAGGTGCGGCATCAGGTGATCCAGCACCTGACGGCCGCGCGGGCCGATGGCGCGTTTGTTCAGCTCAAGACGGAAATCAGCGATCAGCGCCACCACGCGATGGCGCGCGTCGTCGGTTAAGTGCGTCAGCACCGGCGTGGTGTCATCTTCCTGGAGCGCGTCCTGCCACAGCTCGCGCCAGTGCTCGGAAAGCGCATCGTCCGGTGATTCACTTTCGTCATCACCGATCAGCTCGTTGAAGATGCGGCGCACGCCTGCCATATGGGCATCCAGCCGTTCGGTTAACGCGGCCCAGTCGTCCACGCGCATGCCCCAGGCCAGGCGCGCCCGGTTAAGGTCATCGCCCGGCAGGGTCTGGGTCTGTTCGTCATTGATGCTTTGCAGCAGGTTTTCCAGACGGCGCAGAAACAGATAGGCCTCGCGCAGGGTTTGCGCATCGCCGTCCGGAAGCAGGTGCAGCTGCTCGATGGCGCTCAGGGTCGGCAGCAGCGAGCGGGACTGCAGGGACGGCTCACGGCCGCCGCGAATAAGCTGGAAGACCTGGACGATAAATTCAATTTCGCGGATGCCGCCCGCGCCGAGCTTGATGTTGTCCTTCAGCCCGCGCCGGCGCACCTCACGGGCGATCATCCCTTTCATGTTACGCAGGGACTGGATCACGCTGAAGTCGATATAGCGACGGAATACGAACGGGCGCAGCATGGCGCGCAGCTCGTTGGCGTAAGCGTCGTCGCTGTCGCCCATGATCCGCGCTTTAACCATCGCATAGCGCTCCCAGTCGCGCCCCTGCTCCTGGTAGTAATCCTCCAGCGCGGCAAAGCTCAGAACCAGCGGTCCGCTGTCGCCAAACGGGCGCAGGCGCATATCCACGCGGTAAACAAAACCGTCCTGCGTCGGCTGATCCAGCGCCTTAATCAGACGCTGGCCGAGGCGGGTAAAGAACTGGGCGTTGTCGAGCTCGCGACGGCCGCCGCGCGTGGAGCCGTTCTCGGGCCAGGCAAAAATCAGGTCGATGTCGGAGGAGAAGTTCAGCTCGCAGCCGCCCAGCTTGCCCATCCCCAGAATCAACAGCGGCTGAGGGACCCCTTCCTCGCTGCACGGCGTGCCCCACTCTTTACAGCAGGCGGCGTAGAGCCAGTCGCGCGCGGCGACAATCAGCGTTTGCGCCAGCTCGCTTAGCTGCTGCAGCGTGCTCTCTTCGCTCACCAGCTCCAGCGCCTGAGCCCAGGCAATGCGCACCATCACCCGACGGCGGAACTGGCGCAGGACGCGCATCAATGTCGCTTCATCCGTAACGTCTTCGAGCGCGGTTTGCAGCCAGCCGGCATACTGCCGCCACTCATCCGCCTGCGGCGGTGCGTTCTCAAGCTCCGCCAGCCAGTCCGGGTTGGCGGCGATACTTTCCTGCACAAAATCACTGAAGGCGAGCACGCTCTTCGCCTGCTCGCTTAACGATGACGCCGGTAATGACTCAGGCAAACGTTCGCAAACGGTCTGCCACTGCTGCTGTAACGGTGAAGAAAGCGGCATTATAGGGGTTCCTTGCCAGAGTTAACGTTTTCCGCTGTGCAGCCAGAACGGCTCCTGCGAAATGGCCTCGTTACGGAAATGCTCAATCTCAATATGCTGGCGGGTCTCAATGGCATGCTTCAGCCCCTGCCAGTTTTCCAGCCAGGCCTGGGTTTTAACGCCGTCATAAGCGCCGGAAAGCAGCAGCATGCTGTCGATGTTGCGCGACAGACGAGGAAGCTGATCGCCATACCGATCGCCGAGCGGATACGCAAAGGTGCTCTTCAGCTCGGCGGCATGACGGGAAAGATGAATATCCGCGAAACGCTTAAAGTTTTCCGCGATTTTGGTCTCCGCTTTCGCATCCAGGAAGGCGCGCCAGCCGCGCGTCACCAGAAACTCGGTCAGCGCCAGTTTTGCCGTCGCGGCTTGCGGGCTGTAGATTGCCGTTTGCGCCGATACGTCGGAGAGCATCAGCGTTTCGGTTTGCGTCAGCAGGTCACGTAAGTGAGCGCTCGCTTTGCGAGGAACAATACCGCCGAACAGCGTCAGGGTATGGCGCACCAGGGCAATCGCCGCCAGCACGTGGTATTTCGCGTTTTTCACATTTCGCACCCACAGCTCTTCATGGTATTGCCACTGAGAAAGCGCCAGCTCCAGCGCGGCTTCCAGCCCCTGTTCAACGCTGGCTTTTGGCGCAACGTGCAAAATGGTCGTCTCTTTCAGCACGCGGGGCGCATTTCCGGCGGCCAGATGGTAACCCCGCGCGGCTTTACTCAGGCTTCCCTGACGCAGTCCGGACTGGTTCACCAGCCTGCGCGCCAGCTTCAGCACGTCATTTGCGTCCCCTTCCAGCAGCTCAAGCTCGAGTTCGCAAATCGGCTCCTGGCACTCACCGGCCTTCACGTCCCCCAGATCGAGGGCGATTTCGATGCGGCTTTTGCCTTCCGTCACCAGCCATTTCTCGCGCCAGAAATCGGTGCTGAACAGCGGCTGCACCTGTTCCGCCAGCGTGGAAGGCAGCTCGCCATCCGGCCAGACTTCCGCCGGGAAACGTTCCAGCTCAAGTTCCGGCTTGCTGATGTCGATATTGTATTCCGGGCGCTGATGTAAACCGCCGACCACGCGGCCGGCAATTTTCATCGTCATCTCGTAGCGCCCGCTCGCGCCGCGGATGCGCAGCCCCATATCGTGGCGACGCAGCCAGCTGTCTGGCGTTTCATAATAGATATTAAGCAGTTGTACCGGTGCATGGTGTTCGCCGGAAAGCGTATGCAGATGCTGGCGGAGTGCGTCAACGCTGTCTTTTTCGACGATAAACTTTAATTCGATTTCTTGAGCCATAGCCTTGTACTTTTGCGGGCGTCACAGACGCGTCAATGAGGGCGAACTTCCTCGCCATTTGTTTGTCAGTACATAGTATTTTGCGCCAAATTGCCATGCAATGAGCAATTTGGCGGGCGTAAATGTATAGAGTCGTGACACAGATGATTCTGATTGCTGACGAATGCTTTGCGTAGAGACACTGTTGCCACTACTATCGTTCCACTATTTATGAAAATAACGACTAATGATGCTTAAATTACGCCTGATTGGACTTACTTTACTCGCTTTTAGCGCCGCAACCGCAGTGCACGCTGAAGAGAAGCGTTACGTTTCTGACGAACTGAACACCTGGGTACGCAGTGGCCCCGGAGATAATTATCGCCTCGTGGGCACGGTGAATGCCGGCGAGGAAGTCACCCTGTTACAGACCAACGCGGACACCAACTATGGTCAGGTTCGCGACAGTACCGGCCGTACGTCCTGGATCCCGCTGAAAGAGCTGAGCACCGTGCCAAGCCTGCGCACGCGCGTTCCCGATCTGGAAAACCAGGTGAAGACCCTGACCGATAAGCTGAACAACATCGACGGCACCTGGAACCAGCGCACCGCTGAAATGCAGCAGAAAGTGGCGCAAAGCGACGGTGTGATTAACGGTCTGAAAGAAGAGAACCAGAAACTGAAAAACGAGCTGATTGTCGCGCAGAAGAAGGTGAATGCCGCCAATCTGCAGCTCGACGACAAACAGCGCACCATCATCATGCAGTGGTTTATGTATGGCGGCGGCGTGCTGGGCGTGGGTCTGGTGCTGGGTCTGGTGCTGCCGCATCTGATCCCAAGCCGCAAGCGTAAAGACCGCTGGATGAACTAATTCGTCTTCTCTGCCAGACTTACGTATTATTCTGGAAAAGAGAAAACGGGAGAGTTGGGCGTGAAGAGTTATCTTGTCGGTGGTGCGGTACGTGATGCGTTGTTAGGTCTGCCGGTCAAAGATAAAGACTGGGTGGTGGTTGGCGCCACCCCTGAAGAGATGCTCGACGCGGGCTACCAGCAGGTAGGCCGCGATTTTCCCGTGTTCCTGCACCCGAAAAGCCGTGAAGAGTATGCCCTGGCGCGTACCGAGCGGAAATCGGGCTCGGGCTATACGGGCTTCACCTGCTATGCCGCGCCGGACGTCACGCTGGAGCAAGATCTCCTGCGCCGCGATCTCACCATCAACGCGCTGGCGCAGGACGAAGACGGGCAGATCGTAGATGCCTATGGCGGTCAGGACGATCTGCGCAACCGCCTTTTACGTCACGTTTCTCCGGCGTTTTCTGAAGATCCGCTCCGCGTGCTCCGCGTGGCGCGCTTTGCCGCGCGTTACGCCCATCTCAGTTTCCGTATTGCCGATGAAACAATGGCGCTGATGACCGCCATGACCGAGGCGGGCGAGCTTGAACACCTGACGCCAGAGCGCGTCTGGAAAGAGACGGAAAATGCCCTCACCACGCGCAACCCGCAGGTCTTTTTCCAGGTCCTGCGCGACTGCGGCGCGCTGAAGGTGCTGTTCCCGGAAATAGACGCGCTGTTCGGCGTGCCTGCTCCGGCGAAATGGCACCCGGAAATTGATACCGGCGTACACACGCTGATGACGTTGAGCATGGCCGCCATGCTCAGCCCTGACGTGGACGTGCGCTTTTCCACCCTGTGCCACGATCTCGGCAAAGGCCTAACGCCAAAAGAATTCTGGCCTCGCCACCACGGGCACGGCCCGGCAGGGGTGAAGCTGGTCGAGGGGCTGTGCCAGCGTCTGCGCGTGCCGAACGAGATCCGCGATCTGGCGAAACTGGTGGCCGAGTTCCACGATCTGATCCACACCTTCCCGATCCTGAAACCGGCCACCATCGTTAAGCTTTTCGATAACATCGACGCCTGGCGCAAACCCCAGCGCGTAGAGCAAATTGCGCTCACCAGCGAAGCTGACGTGCGCGGTCGTACCGGGTTTGAAGCGTGCGATTACCCGCAGGGACGGTTACTGCGTAAAGCCTGGGACGTAGCGAAAGCGGTGCCCACGAAGGACGTTGTCGAAGCGGGATTCAAAGGACCGGAAATTCGCGAAGAGCTCACGAAACGGCGAATTCAGGCGGTGTCGGACTGGAAGGAAAAGCATTGCCCTCAGCCTAAAGACTGAGGGCCATCGGTCAGAAGAAGACCACGTACACCGCAGCCGCCACGATAAAGCGATAGATCGCGAACGGAATAAACGAGATACGCTTAATCAGCTGCAGGAAGGTTTTGATGGCAATCAGCGCCACGATAAAGGCGGTGATGAAGCCAACGGCAAACATCGGAATGTCGCCAGCCGTCAGGAAGTGATAGCTCTTATAGACGTCGAGTACGGTGGCGCCCATCATCATCGGCACCGCCAGCAGGAACGAGAACTCTGACGCGGCGTAACGGCTTACGCCCATCAGCATCCCGCCGGAGATGGTAGCGCCTGAACGCGAGAAGCCCGGCCACAGCGCCAGACACTGGAAGCAGCCAATGATAAACGCCTGACGATACGTCATGTCGTCCAGGCCTTCCGCGCGCGGCGTTTTTGGCTTCAGCACTTCCGCGGCGATCAGCAGTAAGCCCCCCACCACCAGCGCGTACATTACGTTAATCGGGTTAAACAGAGATTTGATGACGTCGTGGAACACCAGGCCCAGCACCACCGCAGGGATCATCCCGAGCAGAATATGGATCAGTGACAGACGACCTTTACCGGCCCCCTCGTGCTGAGGCGGACGACCAAAATGGATGCCGATCAGGCCAAACAGGCGACGCCAGAACATCACGACCACCGCCAGAATAGACCCCAGCTGGATCACAACTTCAAACGTTTTTGCGGTATCGCCTTCAAAGCCCAGCAGATGGCCAACGATAATCATATGGCCCGTACTGGAGACCGGCAAAAACTCCGTCAATCCTTCGACCACACCCAGTATTGCCGCCACCAGCAGCGAGTGCATATCGCTCATCTATAAACCCCTAAAAAGATATAAAAAAACGGTGCCCCATACGGACAACCGATAAGATACAGTCTTGAGACCGGTATAACCTAAAATGGTTTAGCTATTATGACGTTAAATCTTTCCTTTCAGATTTGTGCCACGCTCAATAATGACGCCAACATTGGCGGCGCGCGCCACCGCTCCCGGCTTGCTCAGCTTGATGCGCACCCACGGTGAGTTGAATTTTTTCAACAGCAATTCTGCGACTTCTTCCGCCACCCGTTCGACCAGCGCAAAACGTTGCCCTTCAACGTGGGCGATGACCGTTTCACTGATATCGGCATAGCTCAGACAGTCGTTCACGTCATCGCTTTTTGCCGATTTGCGGTTATCCCACCCCATTTCGATATCGAACACCAGTTTCTGCTCGATGGTCTGTTCCCAGTCGTAAACACCAATTGTGGTGATTACCGAAAGTTGCTCTATAAATACAATATCCATCACGACCTGCCTGCTTTTTGGCTAAACCGGATACCACTTCCGGCGAATTATGCGTATTATCCACAGATGCTGAGAATACAGATACATTTTCAAAACGGAACAGCGTTATGAGTGCAATCGCGCCTGGAATGATCCTCCTCGCCTATCTTTGCGGCTCAATCTCCAGCGCCATTCTGGTCTGCCGCATTGCCGGGTTACCTGACCCGCGTGAAAATGGTTCCGGGAATCCGGGGGCGACCAACGTACTACGAATTGGCGGCAAGGGAGCAGCCGTAGCGGTTTTGATTTTTGATGTTCTGAAAGGGATGCTGCCCGTCTGGGGCGCCTATGCGCTGGGCGTTACGCCTTTCTGGCTCGGGCTCATTGCGATTGCGGCCTGCGTTGGCCACATCTGGCCCGTATTCTTCGGCTTTAAAGGCGGTAAAGGCGTTGCGACCGCCTTTGGTGCCATTGCACCTATCGGCTGGGATCTCACCGGCGTAATGGCCGGGACGTGGCTGCTCACCATTCTTCTGAGCGGCTATTCGTCGCTGGGCGCAATCGTCAGCGCGCTGATCGCCCCGTTCTACGTCTGGTGGTTCAAACCCCAGTTCACCTTCCCGGTGTCGATGCTCTCCTGTCTTATCCTGCTGCGTCATCACGACAATATCCAGCGCCTGTGGCGTCGTCAGGAGACCAAAATCTGGACGAAGCTCAAGAGGAAGAAAAAAGACGCTCCGAAGGGTTAGTTATGCCTTATAGCCAAATGTGATTTTGGTCACCTTCTGCCTGTGGTAACTGTTAGGGACACAACACAACCACATAAGAAGAAAATGGCTGAAATCACAGAATCAACTCCCCTTTCAACGGCAGGTATTCCCCCTGATGGCGACATTCAGTGGGTGCGCAGCGCTTCGGATGTATCACGCCTCGTTAATGACGGTTCTCAGGGCCGGACAAACGCCCGTATCGTGGTCGGTATCGCTTTGGGCGGCATTTTCCTCGATGCCTACGATCTGGGCGCGCTGGCGTTTGGCATTAAAGACATCACCCGCGAATTTAGCCTGACGCCCGCTGGTACCGGTATGGTGGCCTCGGCGATTACCTTTGGTGCCATTGTCGGGGCGCTGCTTGGCGGCTATCTCACGGATAAAATCGGGCGCTACCGCGTTTTTATGGCTGATATGGTGTTCTTCGTGGTGGCAGCGATCGCCTGTGCGCTGGCCCCGAACGAATACGTGCTCGCGGGCGCCCGCTTTGTGATGGGGCTGGGGGTTGGGATCGACCTTCCCGTGGCGATGGCGTTTTTAAGCGAGTTCGCCAGGCTAAAAGGGCCCGGAAATAAGGCTTCCAGCGTCGCGATGTGGTGCCCCACCTGGTATGCCGCCATCAGCATCTCCTACCTGCTGGTGCTTTTCTTCTACGCCGTGCTTCCGGAGAGCCACAGCGACTGGCTGTGGCGTTTGATTCTCGGCTTTGGCGCGGTGCCCGCGCTGGTGATTATCGCCATCCGCAGCCGCTATATGAGCGAATCTCCGGTCTGGGCGGCGAATCAGGGCAACCTGAAAGAGGCGGCGTCAATTTTACGCCAGTCGTATAACATCAATGCCCACGTGCCGCAGGACGCGCTCGGCCAGCCCGCACCCGTCGTGAATAAAGCGAAATGGTCAAACTATCTGAACCTGTTCCGCGGCGTCTACTTACGCCGCACGACGCTCGCCACGCTGCTTTCCGTCGTCTCGTCGTTTGCCTATAACGCCGTGGCGTTTGGCCTGCCGGTGATCATCTCCAGTTTCTTTGTCCAGTCGATGCTCACCACCATTCTCATTTCTCTGGCGCTTAACCTGCTGTTTGCCTTCGTCGGCGGACTGCTGGCGGTACGCTACGTGCCGCGCTTCGGCGCCTGGCGGATGTCGCTTGCGGGTTATGCCTGCCAGCTTGTCGCATTGCTTGGCCTGGCGCTGATTGGCCGACCGGAAGGTGCCTCTGAAGGCGTGCTTGCCGTAGCCATGCTGGCGCTATTCCTGTTCGGTCAGGGCTTCGGCCCGGGCGCGCATACCATGACGTTTGCCTCGCTGAGCTACCCAACCTCGCTGCGCGGCGTGGGCGTGGGCCTCAACCAGACGCTGATGCGCAGCAGTTCCACGCTGTCGCTGTTTCTGTTCCCGCTGCTGGTCGCCTCGCTGGATACCGCCGTGTTCTGGGCGATTGCGCTGGCGCCGTTTATCGGCCTGGCGTCGCTGCTGGCAATCCGCTGGGAGCCGTCGGGGTATGATGTGGATGCAGAGGACTATCGGTAACGACACATTACTTCGGTGGGTTCAACCCACCGAAGGGTTATTACAAATCGTCGAGAAGCGTTCGGGAGAGTTTTTTTAGCGTCTCAAGCTCATCGTCATTCATCCGCATGCTGCAACGAATCTGATCCGGCAATGCCATCACCCGTTTCTTAAGGTCTTTGGCCTTGTCGGTCAGTACAACATTTTTCATCCTTTCATCACCCACAACCGCGATACGGTTGAGGAATCCTTTTGCCTCAAGCTTTTGTACAAGCGGGGTCAATGTGCCCGAATCAAAAAACGTCTTATCGCTGAGATCGCGAAGTGGGATGTTGTCTTTCTCATAAAGCGCCATCAAAACAACGAATTGCGGATAGGTCAGATCCATCTCTTGCAGTAAGGGGCGATACTGGCGAACAAACGCGTTGGTGACCGAGTACAGCGAGAAGCAAAGTAAATCGTCTAGCGTTTTGTTTTCTTTCATTTTTCTATCAACTCCAAATCGGTTGCCTAAAAAAATTATAAATAATGTTTGACTAAAAGTATCTTGCGCGCAAGCATTACACCAACAACTAAGTAGCGCACTATTTAGTTATCTCATCCGATCAAATACGCTTAAAGAGGCACTACCATGAAAACACTAACCGCCATCCTGGTTTCTTCCGTCTTCGCGTCAGCCGCGGCATCCGCTCAAACCACCAATACCCCAACCCCGACCGCAGGCGTACAGGCATTTCTTAATATTTTAAATTCCGGCAAGGGTAAGCCAATGGAACAGATGACCCCGCAGGAGGCCCGCCAGGTACTGATTGGCGCGCAGCAAGGCGCAAAACTGCCGCCCGCTCAGGTTTCTGAAAAAACGATCCAGGTAAATGGCCAGGCGATCAAACTGAAAATAGTGAAACCTGAAAACGCCAGCGGCACGCTCCCCGCCTTTATGTTCTTTCACGGCGGCGGTTGGGTGCTGGGTGACTTCGCTACCCACGAACGCTTAATCCGCGATCTTGTTCGCGCTTCGGGTGCCGCTGCGGTTTACGTCGATTACACCCCGTCACCTGAGGCCCATTTCCCGGTAGCAATTAATCAGGCCTATGAAGCGACAAAATGGGTCGCCGGGCACGGTCAGGAAATTGGCGTGGACGGTAGCCGTCTGGGTCTGGTGGGTAACAGCGTGGGCGGCAATATGGTGGCTTCGGTGGCGCTGCAGGCCAAACAGTTCAATGGGCCAAAGATTCGCTACAACGTCATGCTCTGGCCAGTTACCGATGCGAATTTTGATACTGCCTCGTATAACCAGTTCGAAAATGGCTATTTCCTGTCGAAAAACATGATGAAATGGTTCTGGGATAACTACACCCCCAGCGCTGCCGATCGCAACAATATCCTTGCCTCTCCGCTTCGCGCCAGCACCGCGCAGTTGAAAGGCTTCCCCGAGACGCTGATCCAGACAGCGGAGCTGGACGTTCTGCGGGATGAAGGTGAAGCATTCGGGCGTAAACTGGATGCGGCTGGCGTCCCGGTGACCGTCACGCGCTATAACGGCATGATCCACGACTACGGCCTGCTTAACCCGCTGAGCCAGGAGCCAACGGTGAAAGTTGCGCTTGAGCAGGCAGGTGCAGCGTTGCATGAGCACCTGAAATAGTCTCGTCATTGCTTATACAGAGCACGGCCCCGGCCGTGCTTTTGTATTTCTCCTGCCTGGCCATCCATAAGCGACTCATATGACAGGCTTCATTTCCGCCAGGGCATACTGAAACGTATCCCGATGGTGTGGAAATGGATGCAGCATGTTAGCAGCTCAGGTCACTGATAATACGTATAAAGGCTGGCAGGCGTCGCTTGCCCTGCAGTTTTGTCACACCCCTGAGAAAACCCTCCTGTACTCCGCCCACCACGTCGGGCCGCTCACCGTTCAACGTCCGTTTTACCCAGAAGGCGAAACCTGCCACCTTTACCTGCTGCACCCGCCAGGCGGGATTGTGGGCGGCGATACGCTGAACATTTCCGTTCGGCTGGACGCCAAAAGCCACGCGCTCATCACCATGCCCGGGGCCAGCAAGTTCTATCGCAGCAGCGGCCCGCAGGCCCGTCTGAACCAGCATTTTTACCTCGATGAAGATTCCACGCTGGAGTGGCTGCCGCAGGACACCATTATCTTCCCCGGCGCGAATGCCGCGCTGCGCTCCGTCTTCCATCTGAAGGCCTCCAGCACGCTGCTGGCGTGGGAGCTGTACTGCCTGGGGCGTCCGGTGATTGGTGAGACATTCAGCCACGGCACGCTGGAGAGCCGCCTGGAGGTGTGGGTAGATGACGAGCCGCGCCTGATTGAGCGTCAGCATCTTAGCGACGGCGATCTCACGCCCGTCGCCGGACGTCCGTGGCTCGGCACGCTGCTGTTCTATCCGGCCAAAGAAGAACATCTCGACACGGTGCGCGAACGGCTCGCACCGCTGGAGAATTACGCAGGTGCAACGCTCACTGACGATCTGCTGTCGGTGCGTTTTCTCTCCGACGACAACCTGATTTGCCAGCGGGTGATGCGCGACATCTGGCAGTCGCTTCGCCCGCTTCTCACCACCAAAAATGCCTGTTCGCCGCGTATCTGGCAGACATAAGAGAAACGTTATGGAACTGACCCCCAGAGAAAAAGACAAGCTGTTGCTGTTCACCGCCGCGCTGGTTGCCGAACGCCGCCTTGCGCGCGGGGTAAAGCTCAATTACCCGGAATCGGTCGCGCTGATCAGCGCCTTCATTATGGAGGGCGCGCGCGATGGCGAAACCGTCGCCTCGCTGATGGAGGCGGGCCGCCACGTCCTGAGGCGCGACCAGGTAATGGAGGGCGTCCCGGAGATGATCCCGGATATTCAGGTCGAAGCCACCTTCCCGGATGGATCGAAGCTCGTCACCGTCCACAACCCGATCGTCTAAGGAGCGCGTGATGATCCCAGGTGAATACCAGATCCAGCCCGGAACGATTGCCCTCAACGTCGGGCGTGAAACCCAACGCGTGGTTGTCGAAAATCACGGCGACAGGCCGATCCAGGTCGGATCGCACTATCACTTTTACGAGGTCAACCCGGCGCTGAAGTTCGATCGGGAAGCCACCAAAGGCTTCCGACTGAACATCCCGGCGGGCACCGCCGTGCGCTTCGAGCCCGGCCAGAAGCGGGAAGTGACGCTGGTTCAGGTCACGGGGGCGCAGCGCATTTTCGGCTTTCGCGGCGAGGTAATGGGCGAGGTGAAACATGGCTGACATTTCACGCCGGGCGTATGCCGATATGTTCGGCCCCACCACCGGAGATAAAGTGCGGCTGGCCGACAGCGAGCTGTGGATCGAAGTGGAAGACGATCTCACGGTCTACGGCGAAGAGGTCAAGTTCGGCGGCGGAAAGGTGATCCGCGACGGTATGGGTCAGGGGCAGATGACCGCAGACGGCTGCGTGGATCTGGTTCTTACCAACGCGCTGATCGTCGATCACTGGGGGATCGTAAAAGCCGATATCGGCGTCAAGAACGGACGGATCTTCGCCGTCGGCAAAGCCGGGAACCCGGACATTCAGCCCGGCGTGACGATCCCGATTGGCGCGGCAACGGAAGTGATTGCCGCCGAGGGGAAGATCGTCACCCCCGGCGGGATCGACACCCACATCCACTGGATCTGCCCGCAGCAGGCGGAAGAGGCGCTGGTCTCCGGCGTCACCACCATGATCGGCGGCGGCACCGGACCGGCGGCGGGCACCAACGCCACCACCTGCACGCCGGGACCGTGGTATATCGCCCGCATGCTGCAGGCTGCCGATACGCTGCCGGTGAATATTGGCCTGCTCGGCAAAGGTAACGGCTCCAGCCCGGACGCCCTGCGCGAGCAGATTGCCGCGGGCGCCATCGGGCTGAAGATCCACGAAGACTGGGGCGCGACGCCCGCCGCCATCAATTGCTCGCTGGAGGTGGCTGACGAGATGGATATTCAGGTGGCGCTGCACAGCGACACGCTGAACGAGTCCGGGTTTGTCGAAGACACGCTGGCGGCCATTGCCGGGCGCACCATCCACACCTTCCACACCGAAGGCGCGGGCGGCGGCCACGCGCCGGATATTATCACCGCCTGCGCGCACCCGAATATTCTGCCCTCCTCCACCAACCCGACGCTGCCCTATACGGTGAACACCATCGAT
This sequence comes from Enterobacter sp. QK-SA4, assembly GCF_056856775.1. Lineage (NCBI taxonomy): Bacteria > Pseudomonadati > Pseudomonadota > Gammaproteobacteria > Enterobacterales > Enterobacteriaceae > Enterobacter > Enterobacter sp. QK-SA4. The sequence continues at coordinate 703,385 of NZ_JBXFXH010000007.1, read as the reverse complement.
GAGCATCTCGACATGCTGATGGTCTGCCATCACCTCGATCCGGATATCGCCGAGGACGTGGCGTTTGCCGAATCCCGCATTCGTCGTGAAACCATCGCCGCGGAAGACGTGCTGCACGATATCGGCGCGTTCTCGCTTACGTCGTCAGATTCACAGGCCATGGGCCGCGTCGGGGAAGTGATTATCCGCACCTGGCAGGTGGCGCACCGCATGAAGGTCCAGCGCGGCGCGCTGCCGGAAGAGACCGGCGAGAACGACAACTTCCGCGTGAAGCGCTACGTCGCCAAATACACCATTAACCCGGCGCTCACCCACGGCATCGCCCATGAAGTCGGTTCGATTGAGGCGGGCAAGCTGGCGGATCTGGTGGTCTGGTCCCCGGCGTTCTTCGGCGTCAAACCCGCCACCATCGTCAAGGGCGGGATGATCGCCTGCGCGCCAATGGGCGATATCAACGCCTCGATCCCTACGCCGCAGCCGGTGCATTACCGCCCGATGTTTGGCGCGCTGGGCGCCGCGCGCCACGCTACCCGACTGACGTTTATCTCGCAGGCCGCCAGTGCGAACGGCATCCCGCAGCAGCTCAACCTGCAGAGCGCTACCGCGGTGGTGAAAGGCTGCCGGACGGTGAAAAAAGCGGACATGATCCACAACGGCCTGCAGCCGAATATCACCGTCGACTCGCAAACCTACGAGGTGCGCGTCGACGGTGAACTGATAACCAGCGAACCGGCTGACGTTCTGCCGATGGCGCAACGCTATTTCCTGTTTTGAGGAGTGATGATGATCTATTTAACCCAACGCCTGGACCATGCGCATCCGATTACCGCCAGCGTCACGCTGCCGATTGACGTGCGGGTGAAAAGCCGCGCCCGCGTAGCGCTGAACGACGGCCGCGAAGCCGGGCTGATGCTGCCGCGCGGCCTGCTGCTGCGCGGGGGCGACCTGCTGACTACCGACGACGGCAGCGAGGTCATCGAAGTGATCGCCGCCCCGGAGTCGGTTTCCGTGGTGCGCTGCGCCGATCCGTTCCTGCTCGCCCGCGCCTGCTACCACCTGGGCAACCGCCACGTGCCGCTGCAGATCATGCCCGGCGAGCTGCGCTATCACCACGACCACGTTCTCGACGACATGCTGCGCCAGTTCGGGCTGGACGTGACCTACGCCAGCCTGCCGTTTGAACCGGAAGCGGGCGCGTACGCCAGCGATGCCCACAGCCACAGCCATTCTCACGCTCATTCACATTAAGGATCCATCATGCGCAAGTATTTACCGCTGTTACTGCTGGCTTTTTCCGTTCCCGCGCTCGCGCATCCCGGTCACGGTACCGACAGCTTCCAGGCCGGATTTCTCCACCCGCTGACGGGGCTCGATCACCTGCTGATGCTGGCGGGCGCGGGCGTGCTCTCGGCCCTGAGCGGTCGCAAACTCCTGCTGCCGTTTGCCACCCTCGGGATGATGCTTGTCGGCGCCATTGCGGGCAGCCTGCTCGGCGGCTTCAGCGGCATGGAGATGCTGATTATCGCCTCGCTGGCGGTATCCGGCGTGATGATGTTTAAAACCGAAAAACGTCTGCTGCTGGCGGTACCTGCCCTGGCGATATTCCACGGCTGGGCGCACGGCGTGGAGATGTCCGGCCACAGCTTCTGGCTCTTCACCAGCGGCTTTATGCTCGCCAGCACCACAGTGCTGTGCGCCAGCTTTGCCGCGGGGCTGCTGCTGCGCCGTCACGACGGCCTGCGTAAAACCTTCGGCGGCGGGCTGATCGTCTCTGCCCTGCTGGCGCTGATGAGCTGATGGAGCACGCCCGCCAGAGGCTGCGCCTGATGCAGCTATCCAGCAGCAGCCTGCCGGTCGGGTCGTTTACCTGGTCGCAGGGGCTGGAGTGGGCCGTTGAGGCAGGCTGGGTCACCAACGCCGACGCGTTCAAACGCTGGCAAATCCAGCAGATGGAGCAGAGCTTTTTCTGCGTCGACCTGCCGCTGTTTATTCGGCTATTCCGGGCCTGCGAGCAGCAGGATCTGACGATGGCCAAACGCTGGACGGCATACCTTCTCGCCTGCCGGGAAACGCGCGAGCTGCGCGAAGAGGAGCGCAACCGCGGGGCGGCGTTTACGCGCCTGATTAAAAGCTGGGAGCCAGACTGTCCGCCCGAATGGCTGCCGCTGTTTATGCAGAGCCAGCTCTGCGGCATGGCCTGGCTCGGCGTGCGCTGGGGCATTAGCGCGCGCGAGCTGGCGCTGAGCCTCGGCTACAGCTGGATGGAGAGCGCGGTCATGGCGGGCGTCAAGCTGGTGCCGTTTGGGCAACAGGCCGCGCAGCAGCTGATTATCGAACTGGGCGACCATTACGCCGCCGGGCTTGAACAGGCATTTTTGCGTAGCGACGACGCGCTGGGGGCAGCAACGCCGCTGTCCGCCATCGCCTCCGCGCGCCACGAAACCCAATATTCACGACTATTCCGTTCCTGAGGAGTCAACATGGCTGATTACAAACATCCCCTGCGCGTGGGCGTGGGCGGCCCGGTAGGATCGGGCAAAACCGCGCTGCTGGAAGCGCTCTGCAAGGCGATGCGCGACACGTACCATCTTGCGGTGGTGACCAACGATATCTACACCAAAGAGGATCAGCGCATCCTCACCGAGGCGGGCGCGCTGGAGCCGGAGCGCATCGTTGGCGTGGAGACGGGCGGCTGTCCGCACACTGCCATCCGGGAAGATGCCTCAATGAACCTGGCGGCGGTAGAAGCGTTAAGCGAGAAATTCGGCAATCTGGATCTGATCTTCGTTGAAAGCGGCGGCGATAACCTGAGCGCGACGTTCAGCCCGGAGCTGGCGGATCTGACCATTTACGTGATCGACGTGGCCGAAGGGGAAAAAATCCCGCGTAAAGGCGGGCCGGGGATCACCAAATCCGATTTTCTGGTGATCAATAAAACCGACCTCGCGCCGTACGTCGGCGCGTCGCTGGAGGTGATGGAGCGCGACACTAACCGCATGCGCGGCGAGCGTCCATGGACCTTTACCAACCTGAAGGCGGGTGACGGGTTAGCGACGATTATTGCGTTTCTGGAAGAGAAAGGGATGCTGCGGGTGTAGCCAAACGATCCCCTCTCCCTGTGGGGAGAGGGTTAGGGTGAGGGATTACGCCTCCGGCAGTTCCGCCAGCGGCCAGCGCGGACGCACGGACACGCTCAGGTCGGACGTTGCGCCCGCGTTCAGGCGCACCATTCCCGCGTAAGCGATCATCGCGCCGTTGTCGGTGCAGAATTCCGGACGGGCATAGAACACTTCCCCGCGACGCTTTTGCATCATCTCGGCGAGCTTCGCGCGCAGCGTGCGGTTAGCGCTGACGCCACCCGCCATCACCAGACGCTTAAAGCCGGTCTGATCCAGCGCGCGCTTACACTTGATCATCAGCGTGTCCACCACCGCATCTTCGAACGCGCGGGCGATATCGGCGCGGGTCTGCTCGCTGTCATCGTTGTTGCGAATCGTATTCGCCGCGAAGGTTTTCAACCCGGAGAAGCTGAAATCCAGCCCCGGACGGTCGGTCATCGGACGCGGGAAGACAAAGCGCCCTTCCGTTCCCTGCGACGCCATTTTTGACAGCATCGGGCCGCCCGGATAATCCAGACCCAGCAGCTTGGCGGTTTTGTCGAACGCTTCACCGGCGGCATCGTCGATCGATTCGCCCAGCAGCTCGTACTTGCCAATGCCGGTTACGCTAATCAGCTGCGTATGGCCGCCGGAGACCAGCAGCGCCACAAACGGGAATTCAGGCGGATTCTCTTCCAGCATCGGCGCCAGAAGGTGCCCTTCCATATGGTGAACCGGGATCGCCGGCACATCCCACGCGAACGCCAGCGAACGGCCAACCGTTGCGCCGACCAGCAGCGCGCCGACCAGGCCCGGGCCTGCGGTATAGGCCACAGCGTCGATATCATTTGAACTCAACCCGGCCTCTTTCAGCGCCGCCTGGATCAGGGGAACCGTTTTACGCACGTGGTCACGAGAGGCCAGTTCAGGTACGACGCCGCCGTAGTCAGCGTGCAATTTCACCTGACTATACAGCTGGTTGGCCAGAAGCCCTTTTTCGTCGTCGTAAATGGCGATGCCGGTTTCATCGCAGGATGTTTCAATACCCAGTACACGCATGACTTGTTTTACCTCGTTTCAATACCGCGCAGTGTAGAGCCTGGGCGGGTTGATGTAAAACTTTGTTCGCCCCAGGAAGAAGGCTCGTGTATACTCCTCACCCTTATTAAAGTCCCTTTCAAAATCGCATCGGTGCTTTACAAAGCAGCAGCATTTGCAGTAAAATTCCGCACCATTTTGAAATAAGCTGGCGTTGATGCCAGCGGCAAACCGAATTTATTAAAGGTGAGAGTTACATGCCGGTAATTAAAGTACGTGAAAACGAGCCGTTCGACGTAGCACTGCGTCGCTTCAAACGTTCATGCGAGAAAGCAGGTGTTCTGGCTGAAGTTCGTCGTCGTGAGTTTTATGAAAAACCAACGACCGAACGTAAGCGCGCTAAAGCTTCCGCTGTGAAACGTCACGCGAAGAAACTGGCTCGCGAAAACGCACGCCGTACTCGTCTGTACTAATTGGTTGAGGGCCTCAGCCCTCAATTGACAGACAGAGTAATAGTCGTAAGGCCGTGCTTCCGGAAGGAATGCGCGGCTTGTTTTCGTTTATAAGTCGCTTAAAATTTTGGGGCATATGGCCGGAAGAATCCCACGCGTTTTCATCAATGACCTGCTTGCCAGAACCGACATCGTCGATCTCATCGACGCGCGGGTAAAGCTAAAAAAGCAGGGCAAGAACTATCATGCGTGCTGTCCGTTCCATAACGAAAAAACCCCCTCCTTCACCGTAAACGGTGAAAAGCAGTTCTACCATTGCTTCGGCTGTGGCGCACACGGTAATGCCGTCGATTTTTTAATGAACTACGACAAGCTCGAGTTCGTTGAAACCGTCGAAGAGCTGGCGGCGATGCATAACCTTGAAGTGCCGTATGAAGCAGGCAGTGGGCCAAGTCAGATCGAGCGCCATCAACGGCAAACGCTGTATCAACTGATGGATGGCCTGAATTCGTTTTACCAACAGTCTCTTAAGCAATCTGCGGCTGAGCCTGCGCGTCAGTATCTGAACAAGCGCGGACTGAGCGACGATGTCATTACGCGTTTCGCTATTGGTTACGCCCCGCCCGGCTGGGACAACGTGTTAAAGCGTTTTGGCGGCAATAGCGAAGATCGTAAGTCTCTCATCGATGCAGGCATGCTGGTCACTAACGACCAGGGACGAAGCTACGACCGCTTCCGCGAACGGGTGATGTTCCCGATCCGCGACAAGCGTGGCCGGGTAATAGGTTTTGGTGGTCGCGTGCTGGGTGATGCCCTGCCGAAATACCTCAACTCCCCGGAAACCGATATTTTCCATAAGGGCCGCCAGCTGTACGGCCTTTATGAGGCGCAGCAGAATAATGCGGAACCTCCGCGTCTTCTGGTCGTCGAAGGCTATATGGACGTCGTGGCACTGGCGCAGTATGACATCAACTACGCGGTTGCGTCGTTAGGGACGTCCACCACCGCCGATCATATTCAACTGCTGTTCCGGGTGACCAACAACGTCATCTGCTGTTACGACGGTGACCGTGCAGGGCGCGACGCCGCCTGGCGCGCGCTGGAAACCGCGCTGCCGTATATGACCGACGGGCGTCAGCTACGCTTTATGTTTCTGCCCGACGGCGAAGACCCGGATACGCTGGTGCGTAAAGAGGGCAAAGCTGCGTTTGAAGCGCGGATGGAACAGGCTCAGCCGCTCTCCACGTTTTTGTTTAACAGCCTGATGCCGCAGGTCGATTTGAGTACCCCTGACGGGCGCGCGCAGCTCAGCACGCTGGCGCTGCCGTTAATCAGCCAGGTGCCCGGCGAAACGCTGCGCATCTATCTGCGTCAGGAGTTAGGCAACAAGCTCGGCATTCTGGATGACAGCCAGCTTGAACGTTTAATGCCAAAACAGGCTGAAAACGGTGCGGTTCGGCCCGCGCCTCAGCTAAAACGCACAACCATGCGTATACTGATAGGGTTGCTGGTCCAAAACCCCGAGCTTGCGCCGCAGGTGCCGTCGCTGGCGGGTTTAAACCACGAAAAATTGCCCGGGCTTGGCTTATTTTCAGAACTGGTCAACACGTGTTTGTCTCAGCCAGGTCTGACCACCGGACAACTTTTAGAGCATTATCGCGGCACAAAAGAGGCCGCTACCCTTGAAAAATTGTCGATGTGGGACGATATAGCAGATAAGGACATTGCAGAAAAAACGTTCACCGACTCACTCAACCATATGTTTGATTCGATGCTTGAGCTGCGCCAGGAAGAGTTGATAGCTCGCGAGCGCACACACGGTTTAAGCAGCGAAGAACGCCGGGAGCTCTGGATGATTAACCAGGAACTGGCGAAGAAATAAAAAATTTAACGGCTTAAGTGCCGAATATCGATCGGGAAGCCCCCGGCAGCCGCACTGAGAGGCAGCGGCAAAAATATAAGTACGCCCTCGCTTTAAAGGTTGGCAGCCCCATCGCCGACACCAATCAAACGAATTAAGTGTGGATACCGTCTTATGGAGCAAAACCCGCAGTCACAGCTGAAACTTCTTGTCCAACGTGGTAAGGAGCAAGGCTATCTGACCTATGCCGAGGTCAATGACCATCTGCCGGAAGATATTGTCGATTCAGATCAAATCGAAGATATCATCCAAATGATCAATGACATGGGCATTCAGGTGATGGAAGAAGCACCGGATGCCGATGATCTGTTGCTGGCTGAAACCTCCAACAACACTGACGAAGAAGCGGAAGAAGCTGCTGCACAGGTACTGTCCAGCGTGGAATCTGAAATCGGGCGTACCACTGACCCGGTCCGCATGTACATGCGCGAAATGGGTACCGTTGAACTGTTGACCCGCGAAGGCGAAATTGACATCGCAAAACGCATCGAAGACGGGATCAACCAGGTTCAGTGCTCCGTTGCCGAGTACCCGGAAGCGATCACCTATCTGCTGGAGCAGTACGATCGCGTTGAAGCAGAAGAAGCGCGCCTGTCCGACCTGATCACCGGTTTTGTCGACCCGAACGCTGAAGAAGATATGGCACCTACCGCCACTCACGTCGGTTCTGAACTGTCTCAGGAAGAGATGGATGATGACGAAGACGAAGATGAGGAAGAGAGCGACGACGACACCGCGGACGATGACAACAGCATCGACCCGGAGCTGGCGCGTGAGAAGTTTGCCGAGCTGCGTACCCAGTACGAAGTGACGCGTGACACCATTAAAGCGAAAGGCCGCAGCCATGCCGCCGCTCAGGAAGAGATCCTGAAACTGTCTGAGGTATTCAAACAGTTCCGCCTGGTGCCAAAACAGTTCGACTACCTGGTGAACAGCATGCGCGTGATGATGGATCGCGTACGCACCCAGGAACGCATCATCATGAAGCTGTGCGTTGAGCAGTGCAAAATGCCGAAGAAGAACTTCATCACCCTCTTCACCGGCAACGAAACCAGCGAAACCTGGTTCAACGCGGCTATCGCGATGAACAAGCCGTGGTCTGAAAAACTGCACGACGTGAAGGACGACGTACATCGCGGCCTGCAGAAACTGCATCAGATTGAAGAAGAGACCGGCCTGACCATCGAGCAGGTTAAAGACATCAACCGTCGTATGTCCATCGGTGAAGCGAAAGCCCGCCGCGCGAAGAAAGAGATGGTTGAAGCGAACTTGCGTCTGGTTATCTCTATCGCCAAGAAATACACCAACCGTGGTCTGCAGTTCCTGGATCTGATTCAGGAAGGCAACATCGGTCTGATGAAAGCGGTAGATAAGTTTGAATACCGTCGTGGTTACAAGTTCTCCACCTACGCAACCTGGTGGATCCGTCAGGCTATCACCCGCTCTATCGCGGATCAGGCGCGCACCATCCGTATTCCGGTGCATATGATTGAGACCATCAACAAGCTCAACCGTATCTCCCGCCAGATGCTGCAGGAGATGGGCCGCGAGCCGACGCCGGAAGAACTGGCCGAGCGCATGCTGATGCCAGAAGACAAGATCCGTAAAGTGCTGAAGATCGCCAAAGAGCCAATCTCCATGGAAACACCAATCGGTGATGATGAAGATTCGCATCTGGGTGATTTCATCGAGGATACCACCCTCGAGCTGCCGCTGGACTCTGCCACCACCGAGAGCCTGCGCGCTGCGACGCACGACGTTCTGGCTGGCCTGACCGCTCGTGAAGCGAAAGTCCTGCGTATGCGTTTCGGTATTGATATGAACACCGACCACACGCTGGAAGAAGTGGGTAAACAGTTCGACGTTACCCGCGAACGTATCCGTCAGATCGAAGCGAAGGCGCTGCGCAAGCTGCGTCATCCAAGCCGCTCTGAAGTGCTGCGTAGCTTCCTGGACGATTAATCGGTCCTGACAGTGAAAAAGCTCCCAATCGGGAGCTTTTTTTTTGTTTATTCCCTCTCCCTTTGGACTGTGGGCTCCCCAGTAATTTATAAGCAGAGGCAATAACCTTGTTTCAGAACGAGTGAAGACTTTCAGCGATGCTCTGGTCCGGCTGTAAATCGCTGAGGCGTTTCTTGCAGGCCGGGGCGAGGCGCATGGATGCGCCGAGAGGGCGGGCTTTACAGAGACGTTACCTCCGCCCGTACCCGATAAGCCGGAAGGAATAAGCCGAGGGCACCGCGAAGCGGCGATTTACCGCCGGGAGCCCGGGTCGCCAGGGTGGTGGCGACTGAGCCACCCTGGCACGTTCACAGGTCATGTCGTGACAGAGTAGCAAGGAACATAAAGTGAACGGAATGACCACCACGGCCGTATATTCCCCTCACCCTAACCCTCTCCCCGGAGGGGCGAGGGGACTGTTCCGTGCTGCCATAACGTTGTGGGGATCCCTCAGTCATGTGGGGAGAGGATGAGGGCATCAGGCCGCAGAGGATTAAAGCCCCCGCACCATCAGCGCCTCATCCAGCTCCCGATACGCCTCTACCAGCTTATCCAGCGTCGCCCTGTTGAGCCCGCTCGGATTTGGCAGCACCCACACCTGCGTAACGCCAATCGTGATGCTCTGCTTGCCCCACTGCGTTCCACGCTGGCTAAACGCCTGCTCGTAGGCCTGCTTGCCGAGGATCGCCAGCGCGGCCGGCTGATAATCCTCTATCTTCTTGATCAGCTCCCGTCCGCCGCTGCGCAGCTCATGTAGGTTGACCTCGCTCGCCTGTACCGTAGGCCGCTCGACCAGCATGGTGATCCCGCAGCGCGTGTCCAGCAGATGCTGTTCCTCTTCCGGCTTGAGCAACCTGTCGGTAAACCCGGCCTGATAGATCACCTTCCAGAAGCGATTGCCCGGATGGGCAAAGTGAAAACCGGTGTGCGCCGAGGACTTGCCCGGGTTGATTCCGCAGAACACCACCCGCAGGCCTGGGGCCAGAATATCGTTGATCATCTTTACTCCCGCTCGATACATCGTCAGAGAAGTATAAAGGATTGATTATGCGTTGTTTATAAAAACAGCAGGCAGGTGTGAATGGCTGGATTGCTGCGGGGAGTTACTTTATAATTCACCGCCACGGCCCCTTAGCTCAGTGGTTAGAGCAGGCGACTCATAATCGCTTGGTCGCTGGTTCAAGTCCAGCAGGGGCCACCAGATACAGCAAGGGCTGACGAGATATCGTTGGCCCTTTTGCTTTTTTGGGATATGCCGGGATATTCCGCAAAGGGAAGCATGGTTAACTATCGTGACTACGTGCCGTTAAAAAGATAAACTTTCTAACCACACTCAACGAAGGGATAAAGCATGAGCCCACGGCGCCCAACACCTCAGGAATTATACTTTCAGTCTATTGAAAGGCAGCAGGAACGTGAAAGATACAATGAGTTTCTAACCTCTCGGGGTTATGAAAATAGCCCTGATAGCGCTCACCTGTACACAATGAGCAGGGGCTATACCGGCATGAAAGCAAGGGACACTATAATCATGCTGGCGGGTGAACTGCCTTACATGTATGACTAATAAAGTTAATGGCCCTTTTTATCACATCACCTCATTTTTTTATTTTCGCGGGTGTAAAAATTTGATGAAGCGGGCCGTTCCGCAAAACAAAAGCCTCAGGGATTGATCTTCCACCTCCTATCGATGGGTATGCAGCAAGATAAACGATACAGAAAAGCTAAATATACATCTGTATATTTAGCTTTTCTGTTACGAGTCTAATGATGGTGGTAGTTCAATAGCGAGGTTCCAGATGGTCAGTATGGGAACGTGTCAGGAATGGTTATAAAGCATAAATGATCTGTCCAGCCAGATAACGTAAAAGGTAGCATTACGCTTGTAACCCACCATAGGTGCCTTACTGCAAAATCGAAATGCCATAAGTTCTACGTCTTCGGTTACATTGGCAGGAATAGCTGCTTTGAATGAGCTACGGGAGATTTTTTCGTATCCGAGCTTATGCCGGTCCTGCTGGCGGATATCCGCCAATGAAAGTTGACTCAACCGGAAAAGCTTATCAGTTAACGCTGCCTTTTCCTTTTGCTCATAGCAATCAACGCAAAAACCATTTTTGAAAATCACAAAACGAAAATTCATGAGGTTTACCGTAAGAAAACAAGCCTGACAGGCATGCCAGCTGCACTATCGCCCTGCAAGCAGGGTGGAGCACAATATGCTGGTAGTTTCCAAAATGATTAAATGTAAGCTGTGCAGTTCGCAGCTCCCCGAATGCGAATACGTTTTTTACGACGCAATCAACAAATAAAACAACCATTTACAGATATCAGGATTGAAGCGAAAAACCGGAAACTGCTAATTGTGTACTTTTAACGGAGTACTTAACTGCGAATTCGTAAAATTAACTCCCCAAAAAAAGCCCCTACGCGGGGCGTTTGTTAGTTGCTGGTGGTGGGCCTGCTATAACCCGTCAGAACTGCACAACTGTTTTATGAATTGCGCGCTAATAAGACAAGCTTTTCCCCGCTAAAAACGATCACAGCGGCTACCAGCGCATTAAACATGATGTACATCGTGAAATAATTATCCTCAACACGGTCTGGGTAAGGTTCCAGTTTCTCTGTCGGGATGTAATTCATGAGATTCGTGACGGTATATTTCATGCTGTCGGCCAGCGGGTCGAATACCCCTGAGAGCATCAGCGCAAACGTGATAGTCAGAAACATCAGCAGGCGTAACGACCACTTAGCGGAGCGTGACATCGCAACTCCCTGAGGCATTACCAATCACCGTAATATCACCATAAGCCCAGAGTTTATCCCCCTGCAGAATCCGGTGCCGGTGAGCCTTCAACAGAGCAGCACGTACTATGTAAAAATCACGCGAAAGAAAGAAGGTGATGCAGCCCTCACTGATGCCAGAACCATCTGGACGCGGTGGATGCAGGCGAAAATGACCCCGCTGATAGTGATGCGAACTGTCAACGTCAAAGGTCATGTAGTCATCCACTACACCGTCTTTGCGGAACAGGGCAAACCAGTCGTAGTAGTTATTTCCGGTAAATGCGTGTTTGAACCATGTCTGGCTGTGAGAAAATAATCCACCAGACGGACGATCTACAATCCAGTAACTCCCTGGAGGGACGGTGGCATTTGTCATGTACGAACATTCAGGTTTGTTGGCGAGATCGCCCAGCCCGGAAAACACCGGAAATGAACCTACCCCGCCCACATCCAAACGGGCTACGCGCCCCTCGTCGTAAAGATGGTTAAAATCAACCCGGCAACTGATCATCAGGCCACCACTCGCTGGTTCCATGAGTCTGTGTAAGAAATATTCCCGTCGAGATATAGCCAGGTAATGCTTTCATACGCCAGCGACACGGATTCAGTAGGGTTATTCATTTGACCGCCAGTGTTTTTAAAATTGTGCATCACTGGCGTGACAGCCACCACTTTGACGTTTTTCAAAATAACGTGCATGAATTCTTCCTCTACGCCTGCGTCATTAATCCGATACCATTTAATGATTGCCTGCTGGAGTGTCTCGCCCTGACAGACGGCACGATTCAGGTAAGGTGTAGCCTTATCGAGCTCTTTGGTAAAACTTAACTGGTCATGCACACGCGTCCCCGTAAGTTTCCCAAAAGTATTATCGTAAGGGATATGCACGCCGTGGTTAAAGCTCTGCATTTCAATAGCACCTTCACGCAGTAGAACATTGCTACTCCCTTGAATCAGGGTTCCAGTAGAGTTATAAAGCCAAATATATGCGGGAACAGCCATTTTATTAATTCCATTTAGTTGAGAAATTAACAAAACCTTACAGCCACTATTTTTATCAAAATGTAATTTTTTATAACGATTGAAACCCCGATAAAATATTTATATAAATAAAAAAAGCCAATAAATATGCTGAATATTTTAAAGTTGAAAAGGGTGGAGTTTTTTAAAGTCAGACTTTCGACTTTTTTACGCGGTCATATTCTACCTGGTCAGAAAATTGTGCTTTCACCTGCTTCATTGCTTACAGACATTCGACAGCATGCTGGCGATCTTCTGAGGTGATTTCGCCGCACGGCTTACTATTCAGAGCGTAAAGCACCGCATAGTGGCCGCCAGCGCCAGCAGCATCGGGAAAGGGGGTTATGTCGTCGATTATGCCCACGGCGAGTGGACGGGGTTTGTCAGATTGAACGCCTGCGGCCATTGTTCAGCTAGGCTGATCAAGCCACCGGCGGCGACTGATTTTATTTTTTCTCTGCTGTCTGGTGGTTTCCTGTTTCACCTGGAGATCAAGCCATTTATCTCCGAGGCTGAGCCTGATTAATTTTTCTGTTCACAGATTAATTCCCCTGGTGAAAATTCTTTCAGCAGGGGCCACCAAATTTTGTTTTTAGAATCATATGATTAAGCCACTCGACTGAGTGGCTTTTTTATTGGTTTTTTTGAGCAGCTAACCGTGGTTCAGCGAAGCCGTTCGGACACGCTCAGAGGCGCCCGGGGTTGCGATAAGGCGCTCCACGGACTCCATCGTCACGAACGTACAGCTGCAGTCCACATTGGTGCACTGGTGATAGCGCTCTTTGGTATTTTCACTTAGATAGCGACTGGTACGCGCATGCGCAGAGTGCTTGCACTTAGGACAATGAAACATGTACCCCTCCACTTGATTCACATTTTGTGAATCAATAATACCCAAAATAAAACCAATAGCAACTACATTACTCACTATCAACAGTAAATTTTTCGTCGCTGACGTTCAGCTCAAGCTTAAGCTGCGTGGTAAATCCGCTATCGTTGAGGGTATGCACCACCTCGCTGATGATCCACGCCTGCTCGTCGATGACGCGTTTAAAACCGTTTACCAGCACCGGCGTTTCGGGGAACAGATCGGCGCGTCCCAGGGCAAGCTGGATGGAAAACTCTACGGTTCCCCGCTGAAGCGCGCGCCACTTAGCCTCTGCGGCCCTGAGCGCCTGCTCTTCAGAGGCATAAACCGTGGTGAGCTCAAATACGTTTTCCGCCGATCCCACCAGCCTCTCTTGCGGTTTCTGCTCCTTGCCTGCTGCTCCCGCTACCGGTGCGGCGGCATCCGGGTGCTGCAGTGCTTCTGTCTGCTGCCCTCCGGACTGACGATTAATACTCAATTGAGGATTTTGTTGTTTGGGGTCACGCGTTTGCAGCCATTTGGCCGTTACGCCGGAATAATTTTCACGGTCAGCTATGGAAAAAAGGTGCTTATCTCCATCCCCACGTTCAATCATCATTAAGGAAAGCGGAGTGCCGCTGGCCGTCACGGCCTGCCCCGCTTTCATAAAGATTATCTTCCCGGCTTTGATTGAAACAAATGCTCCATTACGTTCAGCAAGGCGGGAGAGGAACGCCGCGTCTGTCTCCTGAGACTGGTCAATATGAGAGATGGCGATGGATGCAAGCCCCGACGCGACGCTGGCGGTCAACTGGTTACGCTGAGCGATGGTATCGACTATCGCGCCAATCGTCGTGTCATGCCACGACTGTTCGCGCCGCACGTTTAGCTTTCCACGAAAATCTGCGCTGAATCCCCGGATGGTAAGCGTGTCCGGCGCGCCCCGGAAATGAATCGCATCAATCGTAAAGTCCCCTTTCTCCTCGAGCGGGGTTCCCTCCCATCCCAGCCATAAGGACAGCCTTGCCCCCCGGGCAGGCAAGTCCAGCAGCCCGTCGGAATCATCCAGCAGAATATCCAGCTGATCGGCTTCCAGCCCCCGTTTGTCGATCATGGTCAGGCTGATAAGACGATGGCTGAAATTTTGCGTGATATCACGATCGTCAAGCTTAAGCATAAAATCAGGGGCGATTTTTCCACCCGCCCGGATATTCATTTCGGTGATCATCCCACCAGCCCTCCAATGCTATTCCGTGCGCTTTCCACCAGCTCTGAGGCCTGCGTTCGCAGGTCGCCAAACGTCGTCATCAGCGATTCGTCCACGCGTTTTAGCGACAGGGTAAACTCAATTTTTCGGGCGGTACCGTCACTGTAAAAATCCGAATGCGTGTGCGTGACTTTCTCAATGACAAACATGCCGTGAATGATGCCGGTACCGTCTATCAGCGACCATGCCCGCCCCTCATTTGCCATCAGCTCAACCGCCTTGAGCGAAAGCCGCCCTCCCGTGAGTTCCGGGTAAAGTAAGCCGGAGAGGCTAAAGGATGTCTCACCTTCGCCAAGGTACTGCCAGGCTTTGGGTTTCCCGATGCGAGCGCTGGATGCCCAGCGGTAGTCTTTTGTGAATATCATTGACTGATACGGTAAGGTTCGTCGTTCAAAGACAAACAGACCCAGCACCATTAACATTTTCTCTCTCCTCAAACATACATAAAGCTGGATTGCCGCTGTCTCGCTTTATCACGTTCACTGTTTTCTATTTCCTCCCGGATTTGACGCGTCAGATCCGTTCCGGAGGCCGTGCCCCCCTGCAGCGTGATGTGATATTCGCTTTTACTCTGATCGACGTAAGAGCGTCCTCCAGTAGCGATGGTCGGCTGATACCCCAGGCTGCCGCCAGAGATCCCCGCGCCTGGAATATAAGCGCTGCCCGACGGTGAGGATGCCGCTTCTGCTTTTGCCGCAGCGGCGTCGAGATCGCCCGACTCGTTTTTGATAATGCCGAGCTTCTCCAGCAGCCAGCTGGCCTTGCCGCTCAGGCTATTAAAGAGATCAAGCGGTGCCATTAACGCATCGCCCAGCGCCTGACCAAAAATCACGCCAGCGTTTTTACAGCCATCCAGCGTTTCCTGCGTCGCCTTGATCGGCGTAATCAAGTCGGTGAACCATTGCCAGATACCGCCCAGCTTCTCCGAGATAGAGTCAAACACCGCCATCACCGGTGAGAACAGCGCCCCCAGCGGTGCGAAAGCCGTCGAAAGCCCTTCCATCACCCCGCCAAAGAAGGCGCTGATGGGCTCCCAGTATTTAAAAATCAGTAAGGCACCGGCAGCAATCGCCGCGCCAAGGGCAATCACCGGCCAGCTAAGCGCGCCCAGCACCGTCATGATGGCGCCGCCCACCACGCTGAATACCGTTCCCAACATCCCGGCCGCGGTAATAACCATATTGACGCCTGTCAGAACCGGGCCGATGACCGTGCCTACGCCGCCCAGCACGCCAGCAAACGCCTGCGCGCCGACAACGATGCTGGCGAGGGTCTGCGTCAGCTCAGGGTTGGCATTCACCCAAAGAGAGGCCGTGCCAAGCCAGCCGGTTGCGGTTGTTATCAGGTTGCGCAGAGCGCCATCCGCTTTATCAAATACATCAATCTTCAACCCGTTCCACGCGGCCTGGAATCGGTTGATATCGCCGTCAAGATTATCGGTCTGCACGGAAGCCGCGAGCGCGGTACTGCCCTTTGCCCCCTGCAACTGCTGGCGTTTTTCATCAAGCGATCCATCACCCGCAGCGGAAGCCAGCGCCCCCGCGGCTTTTATGGCATCCGGAGTCTGAACATGGCGCAACATCGCGCTGAGCGCGTCCCCCGCGGCAGCGCCTTTCATTCCTTTTTCTGCCAGAACGCCCAGCAGCGCGGTGGTCTCTTCAAGCCCCATACCGGCGGCATCCGCAGCGGGCGCAGCAGAGGTGACGGCCGCCACCATCTCAGCGAGGCTGGTATTCGAAGAGGTAAAACCGCGCGTAAGCACATCTGCGATGCGTCCCGCATCCGTATCGGCCAGGCTATACGCGGCCTGCGTGCTGGCGATCATATCGGCCGCTTTAGCCGCGTCGACACTCCCCGCCAGGCTGAGGTTGACCGTTGGCGCGGTGGCCGCAAGTAGCCCATCGGCGTCATAGCCTGAACGAGTCAGTTCGGTTTGTGCCCGGAGGACCGTATCTGCAGGTACTCCGGTCCTGGCGCTGACCTCACGCGCCTGCTGGCGAATGGCCTCAAGCCGGGAATCCCCCTTCGCCAGACCAAGGTTTGCCTGAATGGCCGACATCTGCTTTTCAAAGCTGATGCCAGGGGCGATAAACCGGGACGTCTGGTCAAAGCCCGCTTTTGCGATGCCCACGCCCGTATTCGCAAGCTGACGCACCCGCGCGGTAACGCGTTTGCCTGACTCGTAGCGATTCTGAACGACACTCAGCCGCTCCTGCTGCTGATTGACGCGGGCCAGCGCATCCCTCTGTCGGTTAAGCTGCTGCGTTTTTTCGCTGATGTGACTTTTTAAACGACGCTCATCCGACGAGAGCGTGCGCGTGTTCACTCCCGCCTGAGCGAGTTCAGTGCGCTGACGCTGCACCGAGTAGCGTAAGCTGTTGTACTCATGCTTCAGGTCGACTGCCGATTTTCGGGCTGCAGTCAGCGCATCAGCCTGCGCCTGGGTGGGGTTTTGCGTGTTTTTAAACTGTACCGCCAGCGCCGCAGCCTGCTGTTTCGCCTGAGCAAGCGACTGCTCCGTCGTGGCGAGCCGGGCATTTGCTTTTCTGAAGCCGTTAATGCGCCCCGCTTGCTCATCGAGCGCCCCCAGCGCCGTCTGCGCATCGCGGATATCGCTCGCGAGAGTGAGGCTGGCGTTCTGGAGAGCGTTAAGCGGTCGGGTTGCCCGGTCGACTGCCTTAAGCAGCTCCTGAAGACTGACATTATTACTCATGGTGGTTTCCGCTTCGCTGTAGCGCTTTTTCGCGCCATAAGAGGAGTTCGGTCACGCTAAGGGAGTACAGTTCTGACGGCGGCCAGTGAAAAATCACCGCGATATCCGCCATCAGATCGTCGACCGACACATTTTCGGGAAATTTCAGCGAGCCGAAGCCGGTGACAAAAAACCGATCACCTTACCTGCAAAAGAGAGCAGATCGCAGGCGTCCAGGCGCGCAACCTCATGCTCGGTCAGCGCTGGGGAGGTCATTCGCGGCAGCACCTTAATCAGCGCATCAACGTCAGATTGCGCCAGCGACGCCAGCGATACGCCGCGCAGGGTCCCCGCATTGGGTTTTGCGACGGTCACCTTTTCGATTTTTTGCTCGCCGCGCTGAACGGGGCTATCAAGCGTGACGATATGTGGGTTTTCACTTTCGTTCATGGCGGTCTCGTTGATATTTTCCATTTCGTTACTCTTCTGAAAGTTAACTCACCGGCCGGTCATCCCGGCCGGTTAAAGGGTTACAGGCCGATGGCCTTACGGTGTTCTGCCAGGCGATCGACGCCATCGACTTTGAGCACCATGTTGATGATGTCGATTTCGATGATCTCTTTGCCATCAATGGTCAGCTGGTAGTAAGCGCACTCGGTGGACATCTTGGTGGTGCCGCTCTCGCCCTGCTTGTTTTCACCGCCATCAAACTCTTTATGACGGCCGCGCATGACGATTTCGACGGCGGAGATTTCGCCGGTATCATCGCGCTGATAAGAGCCGGTAAAGCGCAGCGGCACACTGTCCGCGCCCGGAGAGGCATACTGCGCCCACAGGGCGGCGTCCGGCAGACCGCCAACGGTCCACTCCAGCGCCAGGGCATCATCGTCCAGGCCGAGGTCGACAGAGACCGAGCCCGGCATACCGCCGCCGCGATACTTCTCCAGCTTGCGGGTAAGCTTCGGTAGGGTCACAGACTCAACAACGCCCATATAGCTCAGGCCATCGTTGAACATATTCAGATACTTAAGTTTGCGTGGTAACGCCATGCTTCAGCTCCTTAGCTGTTAACCGAATCTGACAGGTCAGCCAGATAGGTATCGGTGATGCGCTGGCGCAGGGTCAGATTTTCCAGCGGCGGGACAGGGGTGTAGTCGTAATCGATATACAGTTTCCCCGCTTTCAGGGTGGTTGCATCGTTCGACTCAGGGTCATACCAGCAGGAGCCGTCGACGATATAGCCGTTGGTTTTCAGCTCGCGGAACTTGGCGTTAATACCGGAAACGATGTCGCGGATAAGCGTTGGCGTGATGGGTTTATCCATCGCCCACGCGTGCGCTTCCGCCATGGTATCGGCCAGCACCTGTGCGGTACGGGTGTAGTTTTCAAAGACGAATAACGGATCGTCTGAGCAGGTACGGTTCCCCCAGAATTTGAAACCGTCGTTGCGAATCAGCGTAGTGACGCCAGCCTGGTTGAGCAGGTTCGCATCGGTAGCCTGTTCCTGCAGATCCCAGGAAACAGAAGCGCTTACGCCCGTAACGCCGTTGACGCCAACGTTTGACAGGGTTTTATGCCAGCCGATTGTCTGGTCGATTTTGGCGCGCAGGCCAAGCGCACGGGCGGTAGCCCAGGCCGTCGTCGTTGCGTTCGTGGTGGTATCCCATGCCAGAAAATCAGGATGGATAACCATCAGCTCGCGCTGGCTGAAGTTTTTGCGGTAGTTGATCGCTTCAGAGATGGTTTTACATCCCCATGCGCTGACATAGCCGAACGCGCGCAAGCTCTGGCACATGGCGGCCAGTGCGGTCGCCACTTCCTGAGAGTCCAGCCCCGGCACGCCGAGAATACGCGGCTTAACGCCGGTCACCGTTTTCGCCGTGAGAAGCGCCTTCAGGCCGGTATATTTACCGTTTTCATCAGTAGTACCGATGATGTTGGAAACGGTCTGCTTGCGCGCCTCTTCCGGGGTTTCAGCGGTGCCTTCGGCCACGCGAACAACAACGACAACCGGTTTGCACTGGTCGGCGATCGCCTGCAGAGAAGCGGACAGCGTCCCCGCCTTGCCGGCTTTCGCAATCGCGTTTTGCACGTTGGTAATGAGCACGGGCTCGTTTAAAGGAAATGTCTTGTCGTCAGCATCGCTGGCCGTACAGACCATGCCGATGATTGCCGTCGAGACGGTGGAAATGGTGCGGGTGCCATCGTTGATTTCGATAACTTCCACGCCGTGGTGATAATCGCCCATCCGGTTAACTCCTTCGTTTAGTGGTGAGGCTATTTTCTGTGGAGCGCGCGATTGATGCGACGTATTGGGGTTGGAGAAAGGATTACACAACAAACGAAAAACCCTCCAAAATGGAGGGTTTGAGGTCAGGCTGGGCGTTCGGGCCATTGAATGTCTGGTAAGGTGCTGAGATCCAGCCGGTTTAGCATCACCCGGTAGCGTTTCCAGAGTAACAGCATGGCAGCTTCCTCGTCTGCTGCGATACCGAGATCGGAGGCATCCTGGAGGGGGGCAATAACATCCGAAGCTTCGGCAAGCAATTCACCTCTTCTGGTTTCCGCCTGTTGAATTAATTCCTCTCGGGTCAACTGGCGTGGGATAATTTTAGTGCCATTCCATACCCACTCGCCGTGTATATTCAGCCCTTCTGGCACATCTGTTTGATCAACTTCGGAAACTGACATACCAAGAGGAAAGAGGCGATCAACCTGATTACTGAAAGAGCGAATAATATTATTTTTGTCGTAGCATATCTTTAGGGTGTCGGCCTGAAAGCGTGACATATGGTAATACCAGTCAAGCCCCTCATCTGACTGAAGAAATATAGCGTTAAACAAAAAGTCTTTAAATTCTGGTTCATACTGAACGAAATTTTTAAGTGTAATCATGCTGTATGACCTACAGTAATCCATCCGATATTAGACATGTACTTCTGAATTGGGCGGTAGAAAATCGTATCGCCGCCGGGGTTTTGGCCTTCAGCATTCCACCCCGTCATTGCGCAGCCAGCAGGTACCCGCTGCCAACCGTTTTGCGTAATAATAAATGCCCCCTCCGCCCCCATTGCGACATCACGGACAAAGTATTGCAGCGTCCAGTCCTGTCGTGCATAAGGGCTTAAATCCTGCTGAGGGGGTGGGTTATTTGATGAGTACACTCGTACCTGGCCGCCAGATTCAAATAGGCCCTGACCTGCAACAATATTACCTCCGCTACCGACCTGTCCAGGAGCATTAAAATTACCGCTAATATCAAATTGGTAATTAACACTGTTTCTGGCATCGCCAGTTAAATTAATAATTGCTGTTCCAAACGCGTTAGTACCCGTGCGGTAAACTCCAAAACTAATCGCTGTTCCGTAACCATGACCTGCCGTTTCCGAAAAGCCTTTGATAATAGGTAGATAAATAGAATTACCGTTAGGCGACTGATATCCTTTTGGCACCAAAAAAGGTGCTGCGTTGTTTTGATACTGATCGGCAAAAGCACCCGCTCCGTACCAACCAGTGGAGTTCGTCTGGTAGTAAGTAGCATCAGACAAATACGCAACACTTCCGCCATGATTCGTTATGACCTTTGTCCAGCCGCCCCATACACTGTTATCGCCATTAAGAGCCCGGAATTTAAGCTGTTTCCCACCATCGCTATAAGATGCAGCGTATTGGACCCGGTAACCGCCAAGCCCGCCAACATCGAGAATCGTCGCCTCATAACCCGGCGAATTGGTTGCATTCGAATAACAAAAACTCACCGAGTTGAACGGCAGGGCATCGGCATTTGAAAGTCCTGTACCGGCTCTTGCAGATACAGATCTGATAGCCACTGCATTGCCGTTAACCAGCAACCGACCAGGAGTAATATCGTCAGGTGCCTCTTGCGCGTTTTTCGTCGCGGCGGTACCCAGGCTATTCCTGAGTTTAATGAGGTCATCGCCGACCGTTTTGACAGCCCTGGGTGTCGCCGCAAGAGACTCGGATTGACTATCAGTTACGCTACTGAGTTGGACAATCCCCTTTTGCCCTGTGGTCGCATCCTGAGCCGTATACTTACCACTGGCAAGGTCGTAGGCAGCTTTAACCGCTTTCGGCGTTGCTGCCAGCGCTTCAGAGGAGCTGTCAGTCGCACTACTAAGCTGAGTAAACCCTTTAGCCGTTAGCGTGGCATCAGGATGGCGGCGAGACTGCTCATGCTCTTCTAGCTTCTCATCAACATACTCCTGGGTCGCCATTATCGTAGACGTATCTATCGTAAGCTCAACCGAGGCGATATCACTGACCATGATCACCATTCGCACGGTCTGTGCACGGCCCGATCCCTCCTCCAGCAATGGTTTGTAACTTTCCGCCATGTTTCCGACGGCAATCAGCGTACCGGTGTCATCGTAAAGCCCCATCTCACGCATCCAGAAACCACCCGCTTCAGGAGGAATGAGAAGTTCTGCGATCACATAGTTACGCTTTTTATTGTCCTGGCTGATTTTATTCAACGCGTGGCGCCAGACTTCATTAACCAGCTTCGTCTGCCCGGCATCAGGAACCGGCAACGTGCCCCCACCGTCACCCACCGCCATCGCCGTAAAATTGACTTTCTTGCCGTTAGGGACGGTCGCGGCAGCCAGTTTTTCGGCACCGGCTTTGGTGATAACCGTTTTATATTTCACTGTCATTCTGCTCTCACTTATCCGGGATAAACCGTGATGATGTCGCCGTCATAGCTCAGGGCACCGGTATAGAGATAACCCGGAATGTCCTGGATGATATTCAGGCCAATAAGGTGGCGGCTGGCAGGCTTCGCATCGGCGATAAGCCTCTCCATTTCGTAATACATTTCCTCGGTGATGCCCGTGTCTAACACGCCGATATCAAGGCGGAAGGTGCCGGGCGGATCGTTGGTTTGCCACCACTCGGTGACGTTAATCAGATAGCCAAGCGGCTCCACCACGCGACGCACGGCGCCAATCGTTCCCTTGTGGGCATGAATAAACCACGCCGCGCGGATGACATCCCGCTTGGTGGCCTCGGGCCAGTTCTCATCCCAGCGGTCAACCGAAAACGCCCACGCCAGCCAGGGCAGCAGATTCGCCGGGCAGGTGTCCGCATCCCAGAGATGGCGCAGCGGAACGGGCGTATTTTCGATGTCCGCACAGGCGCGCGCCGCAGCGACCTCAAGCGCCGATGAGCCAACCGGTAAAAGGCGGGTATTACTCATCGTTTCCCCCCACGGTTACGCTGTAGTGGCTGCACCATGAGGCCTGAGTTTCATCAAGCACGATGTCCGCCGCGGGTGCGGTCAGCTCCACCCTCTGCACCCCTTCAACGTGAAGGGCAGCGTAAATGGCCGACTTGCGGATATCGCGTCCAAGCCGATGCTGCGCCGTGATATAGGCCTGTAGACGGGCCCTTGCCGCGCTAAGCACAGGCTCACTTTCAGGGCCGGGGAAGAGAAATAGCGAGGCGGCAATGCTGTAGTCGACAATGTTGGCCGACTGGACGGTCACGCGGTCGGCGACGGGCCTGACGTCCTCATCGTTCAGCGCATTGCGAACAACGGCGAGCAGTTCCTCAGAGGCCACGCCGTTGTTCTCCCGAGAAAGGACTGAGATCGTGACGTTCGCCGGCTGTGGGCTGATTACGGAGATGTCCGCCACCCGGCCATCTGCACTGCGACCATGGAACTGATACGCGCCCGTCGAACCGGCCACGCTAAGCCCTTCCGGCGCCTGCTGGATGCGCAAACGAAAATCGGTATCGGACTCCATCACGGCCGGAGTGGGCGGGAACGTGGCGTCATCGGCAGGAGTAATGACCAGACGCGCAAGGTTAGCGTTTGCCCCAATCTGGTCCAGATCGCTGCCTGCGGCATAGGCCAACATAACTGCACGCGCAGCCTCATTAACCCGCTGGCGCCAGATGACTTCCCGGTAGGCATTCTCCTGAAGCAGCTTCACAATCGGCTCGGATTCCAGCGTCAGCGTCCGTGCAATCGCTTCTCGCTCCTCTTCCGGATAGAGGGAGACAAAGGTGGCCTTTCGTTCTGCCAACAGCGTTTCATAATCCACCTCCTCCACGACATCAGGCGCGGCGAGCTGGCTCAGATCAACAATAGCCATAGCGTTTAACTCAGTGAAATGGTGATAGAAAAGGATTGCCCGGAGGTCGGGCGCGTGCCGGTGATATCGACATACAACGTCCCGTCGTTCTCCGAACGCTCGAAAGTGATGGCCGTCAGGCTTATCCGCGGCTCCCATTTCTGGATGGCGGAATAACAGGCGGCCATGATCTGCAGGCGCAGCGCCGGACTCTGCGGCCTGTCGATCATCGCCGCCAGCAGCGAGCCGTAATCCCGCCGCATGACCCGTGAGCCAATCGGCGTAACCAGAATGTCGCGCACGCTTTGACGGATGTGTTCCGCCTCTGAAATGCTCAGCCCGGTCTGCCTGTTCATCCCCCTGTAACGCACCGTCATTGTGTCCCCTTAGTCCAGCTTCCGCCGCTTTGCACACTGCCGTGCGCGTGGTTATCCACCTGCACCCCGTTGGAGGTGAATTTACCGCCGGAATGCTCAATATTTCCGGCCATCACACCGCCCTTCTGCACTTCAAGAGAGGCTGTAATTAACCTGTTGGTACACACCACTTCAGGCGTATCCAGCGTGATGCGGGACGTTGACGTCACCCGCACCTCCGGCACGGTGGCGGTCAGCGATTCAGAGGCGGTAATGTCGGCCGTTTTAATGCCTGCAACCGTCAGCGCCCCGCGCCCGGGTTCGTACTCGATCACCGCGCCGTCAGGGAACGAGACGTGGAACGCGTCAGGTGACCCGGACGGCGCCGGATGGTCGTCAGAGAAAATGCCGGGCAGCACAAAGGCGGTATCAAGCTCGCCGCCGATGGCCAGCAGCAGCACCTGTTCCCCCTCGGATGGGGCCCACCAGACGCGCGAACGTCCCGCACGACAGGTTAGCCAGTTCAGCCAGGTGGTTTTCATCCCGCCGGTCTGGACACGACAAAGCCCTCTGTTGAGGTCAACATCGGTCACAACACCGATACGAATCAGGTTGCGGATCGCGCGAGCGATGCCGTTCATGGAAGTTAATGTATTCATGAGAAGAGAATGCCGTTCAGGAGGAACGGCAGCAACGAGACGGGGTTTTCTGCGGGATGATACAACAAGCGGTCCAGACGGCAGGCGGCAGGCGGCCTTCAGCGCGGGTAAATTACTCCTCCCACTGGCTGACCAGCTCACCGTTGATGTACAACGCCTTCGGACGCGTGACAGGATCCGGCAGCGGCGGCTCGGGGGAATACGTCACGTGCAGAGCGCCCTGCTCCTGGGAAACAAGAATTCGCTCGGTTAATTGCACGCTGATGGTGATATCCATCGTATCGTCATCGTTTAAGACGACCGCGAAGGTGTAGCCGTTTTTGCGTCCTTCATCGAGGGTAAAAATATCCGGCTGGTTTTCCCGAAGCCAGGCCAGCACCGGGACGAAAAATCCCTCGCTGTCGCCGGTGAAGCCGCTGACCTTCGCGTTCAGCGCATACCGCTTTTCAAAGGAGAGCGAGGAGGCCAGTCGGGCGTCAATATTGCCGCCTCCGACCGACATCTGCAGGCGCTCCGGGTTGGCATTGAGTTGGGGGATCGCGTCAATTAATGCCTGACGCAGGCTCTTGAGTTTGTGCATCGAGTTTATCCTGACAGTCTTTGATGGTTTCAACCTGCAGCGCGCAGGCGATAAGGGCGTATTCCAGCCTGCGAATATCCGCGCTGAGATCGCCGTTAGTGGCGGGTTCGCTTCCCGGCATCGGGCAGCGGCTCACCTTCGGGCAGGCGTTGTAAACAATGTGCTGCGGAGGCGCAGGCGGAGCGGGTGTGCAGCCTGCGGACAGCATCAGGCAGCTGAGCGGTATACCAGCGGCGTAACGCTTCATTTTCATTGAGTAATCTCCCGATAGTCGCTTCCCGTCTTGCCCTCTCCTCGCCCGCGGTAACAAGCTCCTCACGGAGCCTGACCTGGGCATTTTCATTTGCTCTGGCCATCCGCTGCGACAGGGACAGCTGCTGGTTAAGCGTGGCGAGGGCCGTTTTTTGCTCGCTGGCGACCCGGTTGGCCGTGGCTAAGGAACGGGACAGGTTCAGGTTGTCATGACGAAGCCACAGCGTGATGGCCAGCAGCCCGGCCAGCGCCAGCATGAGCGTTCTCATGGCAGCCCCTTCATGCACCAGGCCTTCTCGCGGACGCGACGGTTTTCCAGACCGGCATTTTTGACGCCGTTGACGTACACCCAGCGGGTAAGCTGCCCGCATGCCTGCGGCCACTGTTTACGTTTGATAAAGGACACCAGCGTCGAACGGCAGGCGGCGCCTGCGCCGACATTAAAGGTAAAACTCACCAGCGCGTCATAGACCCGGGGCGGCATCTCCACCGGCGCACACGCCGCCAGACGCCGCTCAACGTTGAGCACATCAGCGACCAGATTTACCGCAGCCTCACGCTCGGTAATGTCCCGCGTCGGCACAACGTTTGCCGTGTGGCCAATGCCGGACGTCCATACGCCGGCGCTACACCGGTAGGGCGAGAGGCGACATCCTTCGAGATCGGCAATCAACGCCAACCCTTCCGGGGACGTTTTCAGTAATTGAAAGTCAGGCATCAGCACCGCCAGGGCCAGCACGCCGGCGACGCTGCAACGCTTAATGATTGAGTTCACGAATACTCTTCTTATCGAGGCCAAGAGACTGGAGATAGCGCCAGGTTTTTCGCTTAAACCAGTAATTCGTTAATGCGGTAAAAATGGCGCACAGACTCCCCACGTACAGCGCGACTTTTTCAGGAGACATCGCCCCGAACCAGGCCAGCGCCACGGCCAGCCAATAGGCGATAACCGTGGTGATTTTCTCCAGGCTCAGTCCCATAGGTTTACGGATTCTTTTGTGGGGGCGCTATTCACCTCCGGCATCTCTACCGGCGTGCCGTGAGGCAAGATAACGCCTAACTCCGCGAGGCCAGGATTGGCCTTCAGAACGGCTTCAACGACGCCAGCCGTGCGCCCATAAAAGCGGGCGCAAACGGCATCAAGCGTGTCCCCCTGCATTGCATAGATTTTCATCAGACGCTCCCAACATCCGGTTTCCAGGTACCGTAGAGTTTCCCGGGCCAGCAGGCTTTTCGCTATCGCTGGCAGATGGACAATCGCGGGCACAACAGATCGTCCGCGAGCGGCGAAGCGTGATTCAACGGAAGCGCAAAACAGGAATGAGGGTGTTGGTACGGGCGATGACGCCGGGGCTAGCGCCAGCTCTCGTCTTCCCAGACTTCCCGGAGGATAGCGTCCAGCGCCTCGCGATCGGCTTCTTTTTCAAGCCCCTGGAGCTCGACCCCCGTCACCGATCCGATTTTCACGTTCACCCGCGATGACGGAAACAGGGATCGTATTCTGCGGGTCAGTTCGCACTGAAAGGCCTCCACGACGGCATGGCCAATCTGCTGATCTTTATCGAGAGTAATGTTCACCCGAACGTTGCCCTCTTTTTTGATTCGTTCCGGAACAGGCGATGCTGAGAACACAACGGTAAATGCGTTGTTCTTGATTAAATTTCCCCGCGCAATCTCAGCAATCAAATTCAGGGCAATCTCACGATCTCTTTCCTGACACGTTCCTTCCGTCGTCAGTCGCGCAATCAGCTCGACTCGTTCAATCATGACCTGCTCGTTCAACTCTCTGTCCACACAACCTCCACTACGAGATACTGTATAAACATACAGTAGCACGTATTCATAAAAAGAGTGAAGCGAAAAATCAGAACCCTTCACGGTATGTACATGATATGGATGGAGATTAGCGGGCTCTCTGAGCGAAGAGATCCGTTAAATACCCCATACGTTCAAGGATTTTCCGCGCCTTTTGCTGGTAAGAACACGGTGCCGGAAATAGCGATCCGTCAGCTGCGCCCCTGCACCATTTATCGTTAAAGCGGCTGATGCCTCCCGCCATCAGATGCAGGGCTTCTGCCCGGCTGATGGCTATCCCGGTGACGAGCCGTATCTCATCGATCACCTTCTCCGGTACGCCGTTCTGCGGGTCGCTCGCGAAGACGACGGGCGACGACGCGCCAGGGCGGATGAATTTGATGCGTTCGGCTAACGCCCGCCTCGCACGTCGGCTGAGGGGTTGAGAAAGATCGGTCTGCGTACAGTTATTGACAGAACTCCGAGAGGATACGGGCACATCCTTAAGATCCGCGGCCCGCTTCGGCACAATTTTCCACTGCGTGAGTCGGGTTAAAACTGGGCTGCCCGCGCCAACGGCGGAATCGTACACGCCGCGGATGCGGACCGTTTCCTCGCCATACTGGTTAAACCCGGCGCGCGGCTCATACAGCGTGCGCACCTGTAAATTATCGCGACGCACAAACGGCCCGCCCTGCGCAGTAACGTAACCCGCCCAGTCCCCGGCGTCGGCAGCCTCCTGGACGGCGGCAAACTCAACGCTCAGACCGCGCGCGGCCTCGGTATCCACCAGACGTCGCAGCTCGCGGTAGACCGTTACCGGCGCGCCGCCGATGAACTGAAACTGGCGAATGTGCCAGCGCCCTGCCCAGGCCGACACGGCGGACGCCGTCTCCTTCAGCAATCCACCGCTTTCGCTATCGGTCTCGCCATCAAGCGCATAGCCGTCGATATTCTTTGAGATGTATTTGGCGATATAGCCGGTAGCGCTGCCTTTCTGCGGATCGATCGCGTCCGCGTGAAAGCGCGCCTGTCTGGCGCTTTCGCTCTGCAGCTCAGCGTTCTCCTCCTGCCGCGCGTAGTCCCCGATAATCCGGCGAACGCATTCGACGTCTTCCGGCAGCATAAACATCAGCATGTGCCAGTGGGGCGTACCGTCGTGATGGGGTTCCGCAACGCGGATACCAAAGATACGGCGCCCGTCCCGGTGCAGTTTTGCGCGGATACGCGCCCACAGGCGGGTAAAATAGATTTGCGTATCCGTCGGGCTGGCCCCGTTCCACTTCGCGTTGGGGAAGCCTGATTTCAGCGTCGCGTGATACTGCGCGGGCGCGGTTAAGGTATAGAACTCGCCCACGTAGCCCAGCGCCTCACAGATATTTTCAAACCCGCGGATGCGGGTCATCAGTTCACAGCGACGTATCGCCGGGTTGGCCACCGAGCTGTCGTATTTTTCAATCAGGCTGATGCGGTTTCCCTCTTCATCTTCCAGCTCCATGCCCTTGAGAAATTCGCGCGTGCGGCGCTTCTGCTCGCGCCACTCGGTCACGCAGCGTTTGCTCGCATACGCCGCTCTCCGTTTGCTGACGTTGCCAAGGGCAATCTGCAGATGTTCGCGCCAGGCAGCCGCGACCCGACGCAGGCGCCCGCGCCACCACGCCTCGGAAAACATGCGGATCACCGCCGCGGCAACGTCATCTTTGTTGAAAAATGTCTTCGACACCCGCTCCCAGTGCGGTGGCGACACGTTGAACTGTCGGGCGATCAGTCCGGCGCGCTGATACCAGACGTACAGCGTCTGGTATTCGCCCATTTCAGCATCGTTAATATTCGCCAGCTCGCCGCGTATAAAGCTGGCGATATCTGCGGCCAGCAGGTCGATGTCCGCGCGGGACATATCCGGAAGGCGGTTATAGCGGGCCACCAGTTCGACCATCCGCGAGGCGAGGTATTGCAAAAGCTGAGTGTCGAAATGGCCGTCGAACACGGCCCTGGAGACTTCGTCGTGCAGGCCTGTGCAGGCATAGCGATCGGAGACCCGCCGCAGGCGAGGTAACATCCTTTTGCAGAAGCGGATCAAAAAGGCGTTAGCCTGCGGGCTGCCCCGATGCTGTTCGAGGGCGTCAACCGTGCGCCAGATTTCGAAGCGTACGCAGTCGGGCTGCTGTGAAAGGGCAATTCTTGCCTGCTGCAGCGCCGCGAAAAGGCGATCGCGGCGCTGCTGTTGGGCATGGGTGAGATAAGGGCTGGCAATGGCCGACCGTGGGGCGTTCCACGGATAAGCAAATGACGTAGCCAACTTATCCTCCCCGGACGTGTTTATTTTTCATCTCTGCGATCTCCTGGCAGGTCACGCACAGGGCTACGCCGGGCACCGCTATTCGGCGCGCCTCCGGTATCGGCGCCTCGCAGTCCTCGCAGAGGAAACGCGAAGGCGATGCGGGTCGTCTGCGGGCGCGATTAATGTACCGCTCTCTGTCCTCCTGCTCGCGCGCCTGCGCAAGATCGATAAAATCGGCCATCAGTGCAGCTCCTGGGATTCGCGCTCATAGCGAGCCGCCTCGTGGCACAGAAGTTCGGCAACGTCTTCTCCGCTCATACCGGTTTTGTAGATATGGCTCGCCAGCGCCTCCAGACGCAGGGAGACCGCGAGGGCTCGCGCGCATCGTTCCTCTGTTTTTGCCTCCATCAGCAGGCGTTGCAGTTCTTCACTTCCAATCGGATAAGGGCGGTTTTCACTGTGTCGCATTACGCGTTCTCCTTAAATTCAGGCAACAGGGTGCCCGGCGGGTTTACGCCATTCGTTTTTGGGTTGGGTTACAACGGCATGGTCAGCCGTTCAGGAAATAAACTCACAACAGCACGAAAATGATTCATCGCGGTAATTAGCGCTCTTTTCTCCTCTGTGGTCAGCTCGCTGATATCGCACTCATGACGGGCGACGGGTAATCTCGCCAGGAAAAAGAGAGCGGCCAGCGCCCTGCTGTTCTCCTCAAAAAAGGGATCGCGCTTATCGCGCATGTCAGCCATAAACCGTGCCAGCTCTTTCCCGCTATCGCTCCCGTAGCGGGCGCGCAGTTCAGCGATGTGGTTAAGCCCGCTAAGACGCGCCCCCACGCTTAGTGGAACCCTTGCACGGGCAGCTTCTATCGCCATATCTCCCCTCGCGTAAATGTATGCACGCTAATGCGTTCAAAACGGGCAGAGCACGGCTTTTTCCGCCGTTTGAGGATTGCGATTTCGGAAGCCATGCTGCATGATTCCCATTTTGATAATGCCTGCAATCATTAGCCTCAGTTTGCCAACGTCTGCCGCTGATTGCCCGAATTTGTAATGATACTAATACTCAAATGAGCATTAGTAAACACCCAAAGGAATATATTTTGATACTAGATTCTCAAGTGAATAATGAAGAATTGCTCGATAGAATCTGTCAGGTATATGGTTTCACGCAGAAAATCCAGCTGGCCCGACACTTTAATATCGCCGCCAGCTCGCTTCAGAACCGCTACGCGCGCGGTACCATCTCTTACGACTTTGCGGTTCAGTGTGCGCTGGACACTGGCGCCAGCCTCCGCTGGCTGATGACCGGCCAGGGTGCGCAGTTTGCAGGAAACCCCGCCCCGGGCGATCCCGTTTCGGTTGCGACATTCACACTCAGTGACGGGAGGCTGGAAGAAAATTCCATTTTGAGTATCGACGCTGCTTTCTTTAGCAAACCGCTGACGCGCGGCATCGCCGTCCGCGCGGAGGGGAAGCTGCACTTTATCGAAAAAGAGGCGTCGTTAACCGACGGCCTGTGGCTGGTTGAGATTGAAGGCACCGCCAGCATCCGCGACCTCACGCTGCTGCCGGGTAAAAAACTCCACGTGGCGGGCGGCAAGGTTCCCTTTGAATGCGGTATCGACGAGATAAAAACGGTGGGACGCGTGGTGGGGATCTATAGCGAAGTAAGCTGAGAGCGTTTTATTCCCCCCCTCCTGCCCACGGATCTGCCGCAAGATACACCGATACAGAGAAGCGAATTATACTTCTGTATAATTCGCTTCTCTGTTCTTATCAGTAAACGATGCATTTCCCTTTTACTCACAGCAAAAAAAGCAACATCCACAAAAACATTGCAATATCGTAACGTTTTTAATCAGGCTTATGACACTTATAAAATATATATATTTTTACATTATATTTTATATTACTTCATTTAATGCATGAATACATGTAACAGTAGTGACATGAAATATTACAAACAGAAAAACCATGAAGGAGTAATGTCAAACTAATTAGTCAGCAAAATGGAGTTAATTAGAATGGCTATACCCGTTTATCTCTGGCTTTACAGCGAAGAAGGGAAGCAGTTAAAAGGTGGCGTTGATGTACATAAACGCGAAGGTAGCATTGAAATAACCGGACTATCACACGGCGTGGAGATACCTACAGATGATTACTCCGGAAAAATAACAGCCACACGCCAACATTCCCCTTTTGTTTTTACAAAAGCGCAAGACGTCTCAAGTCCTTACCTTTATCAGATCGTTAGTACGGGAAGAGTTCTTAAATCTGCTGAGCTAAAATTTTATCGAATCAACTATGAAGGGCAGGAGGAAGAATATTTTAATATTTTTATGGAAAATGCACGTATTACCTGCATTGTGCCTTATATGGAAGATGTGAAGGATCCCGACTTCACACATTATGATCATATGGAAGCCATAGAAATGACATATGAAAAAATAACATGGAAATATCTGGATGGTAACATTGTCCATTCCGATAGCTGGAAAGAACGCAGCGCCGCATAAGGGGAATAGCTCATGGCATGGATCTACTACCAAAGTACCGGTGAACTGTGGCATAAAGGTAAACTTATTGGCAGAGGATATTCCGGAAACCTGACAAACAAAAATAATCCAGACCGTCAGCACGTTAGAGGGATGGGACCATTACCACGCGGAACGTATCGTATAGGAGGCCATACATCCACAAGGGGGCCAATGACAATTAACCTTAAACAAACCTCTGGCGAGAGTTATGGGCGATCGCTGTTTCGCATCCATGGCGAGAAAAAGGCACCAGCCATTCCTGGTTTTGCGTCCGAGGGCTGCATAATCATGGGGCCTCACATTCGCTCTAAAATAATTCTTTCGTCAGATCGTACGCTTGAGGTAGTGCGTTGAAAAAGTACGCGCTGTATCTAATTGTCTGCATTATTTCGGCTTCCTGTATAGCGTCAGAGAGTGACTGGATAATCTATATTAAGCGGGTGTCCAGCGCTGACCAGGCAGCCATTCAGGCATTACCAGCGAAGATTAAAAGCACTGGTGATAATCTGGATGACGAGCATGCTGAGCAGTTGGCGACCGCCATCAGCATGGCGCTTATCCGCGCCCCCAAATTAGTGCTGAATGTCACCAATCAATTTGAGTTGAACCCAGATCCTTTACAGCAACGGTTTGGAACCACTTTGATATGTAGCATACCGATGATGATACACAGCACTAATGCGGAGGTTGAAACCTATTTAGCAAAGGCTAAACCAGCATTGGAGAAAGCGGGCTCCCCAGCAAGAGAATGCTTAAGCAATATGCTAGATGTAATCAATGAGGTTAAGCAAGAAAAGGATAAGGACTCAAAACGTTAGCATCATATTATAACAAGCGCTCTTCTGAGCGCTTAATCTTTGAACCATTAAATAATAAACCACATATCACTCCAGTTTATCCAAAAATAAAAGAGCACATGGCTAAATCCTCCCTTTCAACCATCACCGTATCAAATAACAGCGGCTGCTCGGCTATGAGTGCGACGCAGAAATTTGAAAATATCTATATCCCACCGGGAATGAACTTGATATGAAAACGATGCAGCTGTTTTTGATTATGTTAGTGATATCGCACGTGGCTTATGCAAATGACTGTACTTCTGTTGAAGAAATGGACAAGGCAGATAACGCAGCCTCTGCCATTCAGGACTGGCAAGGCATCCATTCTTTTTACAAAAATTACAGACAGTGTGATGAGGGATATATCGCAGAAGGGATATCAGCGACTATTGTCGGGCTGTTAGCCAACAACTGGAAGACCTCCCATCAACTCATGCAGCTATCTGTAAACGATCGCGCTTTTGAGTCATGGATGATTAATCACATCGATACGACCACGAACGATCGCGAGCTCGATAAAGTCGTGAGAAACGCCACGGATAGCTGTCCCGAAGGCGGTAAAGCGTTCTGCAATCAGATTGAGAATGCCGCACAAGGTGCGTTGAAGGAATTGCAAAGCCCATAGCCAAGAATGGTTTCACAGGTAGAGCAGGAAACGGAGCTATCCTCACCCTCCACCTTACAGGCTCCTGCTCACTTCCCCACCTCACAAACTGCAAAACTAAAGAAATCCCCCATCGCGCCGATCATCATCCGTGTGTATTATTTCCTGTAGCTTTTACAACAACTAACCTTAACTCAAATACTTAAGCGCCAAAGCGAAAGGCATCATGAGCACACCGATCAAACGGCTAGAAATCATTAAAAATGCCATTGAACTGGAAGATGACGACATCATCCAGAGCCAGCTGACACGCCTGAAAAATGAAGCGTTTGACGATGAGCTACAGGCAATCGTCGTGGCGCTCGAGGAGAAGAACTACACCGCGGCCATGGCGGCCATTACCGCCAGGCTGCAGGGCCAGCGCGCCGTGACTCCGTGGCGCGACCCGCAGGTGGCGGCCAGCAAGCTGGAGCTGAAGGCGCTGGAAGAGCGTCTGCGCGATCTGATTGACCGCCGCAACGCGCGGGTGCAGCAGCTTGATGAGTTCAACGATCTCTATTTCTCACGCCTCGGGCCGCTGATGCAGCAGATCCTCGCCCTGCGTAAAACGCTGGCGGAGCTGAACCTGCGTCGTCAGCAGGCGGAAGCGCGTCGTCGCGAGGAGGATTACCGTCGCTGCCAGCACTATATGGCGCAGGCGGTAGAGGTGCTGGCGACGCTCACCCAGCGCTGGCGCGATCTCCCGGCCGATTCCGTACAGGCCGCTGAGGCGCGTAAGCATCTGGAACAGCAAAGCAATCTGATTGCCAACCTGCTGGCCGAAGCGATGGAGCTGGAGAGCGGCTTAACGCGCGAAGAGGAGCCTGCGCGTCAGGCTCGCGACGAGGCCAACGAAGAGTACGAGAAGTATCGCGAACAGCATCACGATGCCGAAGTGCGGCTACGCAAAGGTAAGCATCTTTCGCAAGAGGACCAGAACGAACTCAAGCGTCTCTGGCGACAGGCGAGCAAGCTCTGCCACCCGGATCTGGTGGCGGACGATCTGAAAGAAGAAGCCAACAACATGATGGTGCAGCTTAACCAGGCGAAGCAGCGCGGCGATGTGAAAGCCATTCGCTCGCTGGTGGCCCGCCTGCAACAGGGCTTCGAGCCATTGATGGCCAGCGACAGGCTGAACGATCTGGAACGTATCCGCAAAAAAATGGCGCAGGTCCGCGAGCAGATCGACACCTTAGTGAACGAGCTGGCGGAGCTGGAGAAAGAGGAGTCCTGGCTGCTGGTCTCCTCGCTGAGCAATATGGAAGCGTATTTTGCTCAGCAGGAGAAAGCGCTGCACGAGGTCCGCGCCTCGCTCGAACATCAGGTGAGCGAAGCGCAGCTGGATTCGGCAGCCTGATTATTTGGCGTGCCAGTATGCGCTGGCACGCACCAGCTGAGGGTCAATGGCGTCGGCTTCAAACTGACGGCTCAGGCTTTTCACCACCTTCCCTTCCCCGGTCAGCCAGATGAAGTAGTCTTCCCCCGGAACGGTCAGCGCCGTCAGATGGTCTGCGACCGCCTGCTCGCTATGGCCCACCACCCAGGTGATATTGAACCCGCTCAGGTGCGCCAGATAGTCTTTATACGATTCATCCCCAACCGTCACGACCGCCTGCACATCCGGGCGAACCGGCAGTTCAGCAATGCTTTCTAAACGTCGACGCAGCGCGGGCATGCCGGATTCATCGCACACGTACAGCTGCCAGGCGTAATCCTCCGGCACCACCAGCGAACCGCGCGGGCCGCCGATAGTCAGCCTGTCGCCCGCTTTCGCCTCGACCGCCCAGCCGCTGGCAATGCCGCCGTCATGAATGAAGAAATCGAGAATCAGCTCATGATTTGCCTCATCGTAGAGCGGCGTATAGTCGCGCGCCTGCGGACGCACACCGTCACCCCAGTCGATGCCTTCATCGGTGACCACCGGCGGCGTAAACGTCGTCCCGGGTGCCGGGAAAAAGACTTTGGTATGGTCGTCGAAACCGCGGGAGCTAAAGCCCTCCAGCGCCTCGCCGCCGAGCACAATGCGCTGGAAACCCGCGCTGACGCGCTCAACGCGGAGCACCGTCAGTTCGCGAAAACGCAGGTCATTACGAACACGCTGTGGATAACGGGTAGATGCCATTTTTAGACCCTTTTCTGGTGAATACGATATATCTAAATCAATTTTCAAATGATAATGATTACTAATAAGGAAAAATGCAAGATCTTTTAGATTGCATCTGAATATATCTTAGATATAGTTTAGATATATCAAATTGAGAGAGCTACTATGCGACACGAACACGACAGCGGCGGGCGCCGACCGCGCTTTTTCGGCCATGGCGATTTGCGGCTGGTGATTCTGGATATTCTGACCCGCAGCGCGAGCCACGGCTACGAGCTGATCAAAGAGATCGAGAATCTGACCCAGGGGAATTACACCCCGAGCCCAGGCGTGATCTACCCGACCCTGGATTATCTTCAGGATCAGACCTTTATCACCATTACGGAAGAAGAGAACGGTCGTAAGACGATTACGATTACCGCTGAAGGACAACGCTGGCTGGACGAAAACCGGGAGCAGCTGGAACAGATCCAGGTGCGTATCAAAGCGCGTTCCGTCGGTTTTCAGCTGCGCAAAAACCCGCAGATGAAGCGGGCGCTGGATAACTTCAAAGCGGTGTTAGACCTGAAGGTGAATCAGGGAGAACTCAGCGACGCGCAGCTCAAGCAGATTATCGGCGTTATTGACCGCGCGGCGCTTGAGATCTCCCAGCTGGATTAAGCCGGAGCGTGCTCGCTCACGCGGAAGACGCGCACCAACTCCTTCAGGTGCATCGCCTGTTCGTTAAGCGATGCTGCCGCCGCGACGGACTCCTCCACCAGCGCGGAGTTCTGCTGGGTGGTGGCATCAATCAGGCCAATCGCGCTGTTAATCTGCGAGATACCTTCCGTCTGCTCGTGGCTGGCCTGGCGGATTTCGCGCAGGATCACGTCCATCTCTTCCACGTTGCCGACCATCCCATTAATCAACGCACTCGCTTTTTCAACCAGGTTCATCCCGTCCTGGGTCTGGCTGGTAGAGCTCTCAATCAGCTCGCGGATTTCGCTGGCAGATGACGCACTCTTCTGGGCAAGCTGGCGAACTTCACCCGCCACCACCGCAAAGCCGCGGCCGTGCTCGCCGGCGCGCGCCGCTTCCACCGCCGCGTTCAGCGCCAGAATGTTGGTCTGGAACGCAATGGCGTCGATCAGGTCGATAATGTCGGACATCCGGTTCGACGTCTCGTTAATCAGGCGCATTTTGCTGGTCACCTGCTTCATCATCTCGCCGTTGTTTTTAACCACCGTGGCGGCATCGGCCGAAAGGTTGGTCGCTTCCCCGGTATGCGAGGCGGTATTTTTCACCGTCGCGGTGATCTGCTCCATCGAGGCGGCGGTCTGTTCTACAGAACTTGCCTGCTCTTCCGTGCGCGCGGCCAGATCCTGGTTCCCGGCGACAATCTGCGCGGCTGCGCTGGAGATATTCTCCGAGCCGGTTTGCACCTGCTGCACGATGTCCAGCAGTCGCGTTTTCATCTCCATCAGCGCATGCAGCAGCAGACCCGTTTCGTCTTTGCCGTGTGGCGTGATGCTGCCCGTGAGATCGCCCTCAGAAATGGCTTTTGCAAAATGTACCGCCTCGCCGAGCGGACGAGTGATAGCGCGCACGATAAACCAGCCAATCAGGCTGCCTGCCGCAATGCTAAAGAGCGTGAGCAGGATCAGCAGCAGTCGGTTAGACCTGAAATCCCCTTCCACCTGCGCACCGGCACTTTGCATCTCGCTGTTTTGAATGGTAATCAGCTCCTTCACCTTCGCTTTATAAGCCTGCTGCACGGCGAGGGTGGTGGTCATCATCTCCTGAATAGCGCCCGCACGATTGTTGTTCTGCACCGCCTGCAAAATGCGGTAGCGCGAGTCCAGATACTGCTGGCGCACGCTGCGGATCTCCGCCAGCACCTGCTGAGACTTTTGATCCTGCAGCGCGTTGTTCAGCTCGCCCAGGATCACCGTGATGTGCTCGCTGATCTCTTTCAGGCGCTGCTGAGATTGCCCCGTATAGGTGCCCTGCTCGTCCAGCAGCATCAGCTGTTGAGTGCTAATAAATTCCTGGAAGTTATCGATTAACTGGTTCGCTTTTACCGTGGTCGGATAATCGCTGGTAATAATCGATTGCATCCCGTTATTAGCCCGGTTCAGGCTTATCAGAGACAGGCTCGCGCTGAGCGCCATCAGGACAATAAAGAACCCAAACGCCAGAAATAATTTCGTGCCGATCTTTACGTCATGTAAGAACATATTTTCTCCATCGATGTGATTATTTCTCAGACGATCGCTGTTATCGGTAACGATTTCGCTAACTTTATGAGTTTGATCGTTTTTTATTTCATAACCGTCGCAATGGATAGGTAGAGGCTATTAATATTGCTCCATCGATCGTTACCAGACCACCGGAGGGGTATTTTTCAAAATAGCGTTCTGGATAACTGACTTAGGCAGGGATAAATAACTGAGGCACTTTCTTTAGTTATTTAATATTAAATTAACAATAAAATACATTAATAGTCACAACCAGAAAATAAAAAGCCGTTTATTCCTTACGAAATAAACGGCTTTTTTAGAACATTACTGACTCAATGAAGCACAGTTACCGCATCCTTAAGGCGTCCGGCGCGGTGCTTCACCATCGCAGAAATGTGGGCGCTCTCTTCGACCAGGTCGGCGTTTTTCTGCGTGATGCTGTCGAGTTCAGCCACCGCGCGGGTCAACTCTGACAGTCCAGTTGCCTGCTCGGAGGTCGCGTGGCTGATCTGGGCAATAAGCTGCGTCACGTTTTTCACCTGCTCTACAATATCATCCATCGTGCGGCCTGCGGCGTGAACCTGCTCAGAGCCGGACTGCACCTTGCTGGCGCTGGCATCAATGAGTTTACGAATATCATTGGCGGCACTGGCGCTGCGGCTGGCGAGATGGCGCACTTCGCCCGCGACCACGGCAAAACCTTTTCCCTGCTCTCCTGCCCTTGCCGCTTCAACCGCCGCGTTCAGCGCAAGAATATTGGTCTGGAAAGCGATATCGTTAATCAGGGAGGTAATCGAGCCAATTCGCTGCGTGCTGTCGGCAATGTCATCCATGGTTTTGACCACGGTCTGCATCGCGTTGCCCCCTTTCGTCGCCGCGCTGCTCGCGGCTACGGAGAGTTTATCCACCTCGGCGGCGGTTTCAGAGTTACTCTGAACGGAAGCGGCCATCTGGTTCATTGTCGCGACGGTCTGCTGCACGTTCGCCACGGTCTGACGCGTGCGATCGTTCAGGTCTTCATTTCCCTGCGCCAGCCTGTCGCTGCCGTCACGGACGCTCACCACCTGGCTCGACACGTCATTGATTAACCAGCGGCACATCAGGCCCAGCTGCCCGACCGCGCGCAGCGTCAGCCCCAGCTCGTCGCTGCGTTTCAGATGCTGCACGCTGTTGCGCTCACCGGTTGCGACCTTCAGGGCCTGTCGCGCCACATTCTCTACAGGGCGGACAATCTGCTGCTCAAACAGCAGTGTCCCCAGCAGCATGACCAGAGCGGCTGCGGCGAGCGGCATCCACCCGGCGGAGGTCGCGATCAGCGTGGCGGCGAGAACGGCAAAAAGCGCCGCCATCACGCTGCGCACGCGCCAGCGCAGCGGCATAGCCGGCAGTTTGCCCAGCCAGCCTTTTCCAACCACCAGCCCTTTATGAATACGTTTCTTACAGCTTCCGTCGTTCAGCGCCCGGTAGAGCGGCTCCACGGCGGCAATCTCTTCCGCTGTGGCTTTGGTGCGAATGGACATATAGCCTGTCACCAGCCCCTGGCGCACCATCGGCACCGCATTCGCACGCACCCAGTAGTGGTCACCGTTTTTGCGCCGGTTTTTGACAATTCCGCTCCACGGCTCGCCCTGCTGCAGCGTGTACCACATATCGGCAAACGCGGCTTTTGGCATATCGGGGTGGCGCACCATATTGTGCGGCTGGCCCGTCAGCTCATCGAGCTGGTAGCCGCTCACCTGCACAAAGGTGTCGTTGGCGTGTGTGATGTAGCTGTGGACGTCTGTGGTAGACATTAAGGTGGTGTCATCGTCCAGAGGATATTCATTCTGGGTGACATAGGTTGGAGAGGACATCGTGGGCATCCCTTGCAGGTTATTTGAATGTTAATTTTGTGGGTCAATGTTTTTTCGGCGGTAAACAATTTATCTTTAGTTGTTAAACTTGATGAAGATCGCAGATTTGACTTAAACCATACTTTTTGTGCGATTTTATAATTCATTGATTTCAAATACTTTCGCAAAGAAATTACCTGTAAAGCATGACCAGTTAATGCCCACTTAAGTTGCAGCGAATGCACTTCTTTAGTGCAGATGCGGTTTTCCGCCCTCATTTATCCTTTCTGTCCTGTACCGCTAAATCCCGTTTCGGTTGCTCCGGCATGATTAAATATTGTGCAACATTATTTTAACCTGGCGTTTATCCCGATTTTCGTTAAGTCATCTGAAGTGGCGTAATCCCTGCAATACTTAAACCAGTATCATGTGATACGCGATCCCCGGGAGCACATTTTGAACAGGTTACCTTCCAGCGCCTCGGCTCTTGCCTGTACCGCGCACGCACTGAATCTCATTGAGAAGCGAACGCTCGATCATGAGGAGATGAAACAACTTAACCGAGAGGTCATCGATTACTTTAAAGAGCACGTCAATCCAGGTTTTCTGGAGTATCGCAAATCTGTTACCGCCGGCGGGGATTACGGAGCCGTAGAGTGGCAAGCGGGGAGTCTTAACACGCTTGTCGACACCCAGGGACAGGAGTTTATCGATTGCCTGGGTGGTTTTGGTATCTTCAACGTGGGGCACCGTAATCCAGTTGTGGTTTCCGCCGTACAGAATCAACTTGCGAAACAACCTCTCCATAGCCAGGAACTGCTCGACCCGCTTCGCGCCATGCTCGCGAAAACGCTGGCGGCCTTAACGCCCGGCAAACTGAAGTACAGCTTCTTTAGCAACAGCGGCACGGAATCGGTCGAAGCGGCGATTAAACTCGCCAAAGCGTACCAGTCACCGCGCGGGAAATTCACCTTTATCGCCACCAGCGGCGCGTTCCACGGTAAATCTCTGGGCGCACTGTCTGCTACCGCCAAATCCACCTTCCGCAAACCGTTTATGCCGCTGCTGCCGGGCTTCCGCCACGTGCCGTTTGGCGACATCAACGCCATGCGCACCGTGCTGAGCGAATGCCGTAAAACCGGCGATGACGTGGCCGCGGTGATCCTGGAGCCGATTCAGGGTGAAGGCGGCGTAATCCTCCCTCCGCAGGGCTATCTGCCCGCCGTGCGTCAGCTGTGCGATGAGTTTGGCGCGCTGCTGATCCTCGACGAAGTCCAGACCGGGATGGGGCGCACTGGCAAAATGTTTGCCTGCGAGCACGAAAACGTTCAGCCGGACATCCTGTGCCTGGCGAAGGCGCTCGGCGGCGGCGTGATGCCGATTGGAGCGACGGTTGCGACTGAAGAGGTCTTCTCGGTGCTGTTCGACAACCCGTTCCTCCATACCACCACCTTTGGCGGTAACCCGCTGGCCTGTGCGGCCGCGCTGGCGACCATCAACGTACTGCTGGAGCAAAACCTGCCCGCCCAGGCGGAGCAGAAAGGCGACATGCTGCTGGACGGCTTCCGTCAGCTAGGCCGGGAGTATCCGGACCTGGTGCAGGACGCGCGTGGCAAAGGGATGCTGATGGCGATTGAGTTTGTCGATAACGAAACCGGCTATAGCTTCGCGAGCGAGATGTT
This sequence comes from Enterobacter sp. QK-SA4, assembly GCF_056856775.1. NCBI lineage: Bacteria > Pseudomonadati > Pseudomonadota > Gammaproteobacteria > Enterobacterales > Enterobacteriaceae > Enterobacter > Enterobacter sp. QK-SA4. Next base: position 662,387 of record NZ_JBXFXH010000007.1, on the reverse strand, counting down.
CCGCCAGCGGGTGCTGGTCGCCGGAACGCTCAACAACTCGAAAACCATCCGCATTGAACCGCCGCTGACGCTGACGATTGAACAGTGCGAGCAGGTGCTGAAAGCGGCGCGTAAAGCGCTGGCAGCGCTGAGAATAAGTGTGGATGCGTAATGAATATTTCCCCTCTGCCCGAGGGGAAATATTTTTCCTGAATCGACAGTCTGCTTATTCTGCTATCTAAATTCCTGTCAACGCGTAATAATGCGTGAAAAAATGCAACCTTCAGGCTACATTGTAAAAATAAACCTCTGATGTTTAACATCAGCGTTTACATCCATAAAAATCAATCTTTCCAGACAAAAATCATAATGTTGCATAAGATTAGCGCTCAAATTATAATGCTTATATTCATCTATGAGGGCGTTTAGGCGATGGAGTACCTACTTGACGGTATTGTGCATTATAATAATGACTTACGCACTTTAACCGATAATAAACATACAGTTGAGCTATCACTGGCCACTTCACGATTATTAAATGCACTCATTGATGCAAATAACAGGCAAATAAGTCGTACTGAACTACTTGAAAAAGTGTGGGAAGAGCATGGACTGGTTGCATCAGATAATAATTTAAACCGAAACATATCGCTATTGCGGAAAGCATTTCTTGAATTTTCACTTGAAGACAAAATCGAAACAATACCGAAGCAAGGTTTTGTACTTCACTGTAAATGCACTCCTGTTAATCCTATCAGCAGCAATACTCGCGAAAAACTAAAGAATATATACTCTTCGAACAAAAGTTTTCACATCAGCACAATAATTTTAACATTCCTGATCCTGTCTACATTCGGTACATTTTATTTAAACCACGCAAACAATAGCAATTTGCATAAATATAAATCCGTGGGATTATGCGATGTTTTTAGTGATGTAAATGTAATAAAACAAGAAAATATCGACGCATTTTTTAACACAACGCTAGGTCAGAAAATCGCCTTACAGTGCACCAAAAAAACCAGCATAATATATTTTGATGACAACAGAGCCCCTTTAAAAAGCATGGTATACTCCACTCACATTGCCGTATGCGGCAAAGTAAATACAGGGAAAGGTCATGAATGCGAAAACTACGTCAATATTAACAATAATTAATATTGTCCTTAGTCTGCTGTTACTCCCATTGCTTGTGGTGGGCATACACAAGCTTGTTGGCATTTATAGCTACTTACCTATGAACTGTATGTCAACCGTACATATCAACCGTGCAGATGAGAAAAATGCCCGGGAAGGCATAAACGGCAATATCAAAATAGTTTTTCATATTACAAATGAAGGTCTCGTAACGGTGAGTGAGTACGGCACCTTGAATTATCTTGGTAAAGAGTACCTTGTCGATCGCACTGGGAATATGATGATGGACAAAGATGTTCAAAACGGCTTCCATAAAGTTACAAAAGGTAAATTTGTTTCCAATCTTCAGCATAATGCGCCTTCTGAGTTGACTGAAAAACTCACCTCAAGCCAACCTGTTTTGCATTACAAGATAGATAAGCTTGACACCGAAACCTGGCGAATAAGCGATTTACAGCGTTCTATATTTATTTGCCGAAAATGAGTCAGCTGCGTAAGTACATAGCACGTTATAATAATATTACAAATGCATTATCGATGTACTAATTGTTAAAGCAAGAGCGCTTTCTACGTTTACTCTTTAACAAAAGACAAACTATAGAGCAAACAAATAAACCATATATTAATCTATACAGGAGCACCCACTTACAGAATTAAAGAATAAAAACCTTATTAAACCTGACTAAATGTGATTTAATTCTACTTCATCTGCTTTTCACACCATCTCCCCTGCACTTCTTTTATTTTGGCATTTATTATTTTGTATTTACTGCTCACCTCTTAAAAGAATTGCCTCGATTTTTTTAGAAAGTACTATTTAGCGAACGTTAGATGATGATGCTTATACCTGATAAGCAGAGAAATCTATTTCATTAAACATCAGTAACCGCAATAAATGACGCAACTAAAACGAGGGGTGAAACATGGTTATTTATCTATTATACGCATTATGTATCGCTCTGATTGCAGAGGCGGTGTTAATAACCTTTATAGATAAAGATCTTTTTGAATTCATAATAAACGCATCAGATCTATCAAAGGCCTATAAGCGTCTTTACTCGGTAATTATGTAACAAGGTTATCATATTGCATATGAGATAAGAGGAAGATATGCGTGTTCTAATATTAGATCCTAACATTGTACATCAGCATTTTTTGAAAACACAAATTGAGGAAGCAGGCATATTAACTGATGTGTCTTCAAGCATTCAGGAAGTGGAGCTATTTATGTTTTCAAATAAAGCTGAATTGCTAATTATGTCATGCGAGACTCTTTCAACGACCGAGTTACAGGCGATTCGTAAGTGGCGACGCGAAGGACGTAATATCCGCATTATGATCCTAAACAGCAGTAACGATATTGAACACAAAGTGAAAGCGCTTGAAAGCGGAGCGGATGATTATGTAGTAAGAACATGTCATATTGAAGAAATTATCATTAGAATTTGGGTTTTGGTACGCAGAAATTACCTTACCCCTTCCAAACGTATTTCTGCTGGTAATTTAGAACTCGACTTGAACAGTAAAATACTTTTCATTAATAAAGAAAAAATTAGGCTAACTGGTTTTGAATTCGAGATTATGAAACTTTTGATGAAGAACAAAGGTCAGGCCTTGAGCAAACGTAAAATAATGAAACATCTGTATCACGACTGGATTGGGAAAGAAAACAATACTGTCGAGGTTCTTATTGGTCGCTTAAGAAAGAAGCTTGCACCTTATAACAGCGGACAAATCCGACATCAGCGAGAAGAAGGTTATTACTACGATCTAAATGGCGCCATCTGAATAGGTGTCAGACACTGTACTGTCTTTTATGACATAAACGTTAGCTTCATTTAGGAACGGTATATTAACAGCCTCTAAGCTTTCATTTCATCAATTACAGCTTCATTTTTAAGAAAACTTTATGAGCAAAACTGCGAACAATACGCTATCGCTTTGGTCTTTAACGACCCTTGTTGTTGGAGCAATGATCGGGGCGGGTATATTTTCATTACCTGCGACATTCGGACGCGCAACCGGTGGGCTGGGCGCAATGATTGCCTGGGTGATAGCTGGCGGCGGTATGCTGATGCTGGCATTCGTATTTCAGAACCTTGCGGAAAGGAAACCTGAACTCAATGCTGGCGTTTTCAGCTATGCCAAGGCCGGTTTTGGCGAATATCCCGGCTTCATTTCCGCCCTGGGCTTTTGGGCTGGTACATGTATCGGTAACGTATCCTATTTTATTTTAATTAAATCCACATTAGGCGCCTTTTTCCCTTCATTTGGTGAAGGGAACACCTGGCTCGCGATCGCCGTATCATCGATTGTTTTATGGTCATTCCATCTCCTTGTTTTACGGGGCATTAAAGAAGCTGCTTTCATTAATACCCTGGCGACGTGTGCCAAAATTATCCCTATTTTTGTGTTTATCGCCATCCTGATAATGGCGTTCAAAAAAGATATGTTTATGCTTAATTTCTGGGGCGGAGCCGCCGGAGAGCCTCCTCTCCTCAGATCGATCTTTTCCCAGGTCAGAAGCACTATGCTGGTGACTGTATTTGTATTCCTTGGGATCGAAGGCGCAAGTATTTACTCACGTTATGCGACTAACAGAAAAGACGTCGGCCTGGCCACCGTATTCGGTTTCATCGGGGTTCTGTGCTTATTGATGTTAGTCACCATGCTTTCTTATGGCGTTATGCCTCAAGCCGAACTGGGAGCTTTACGGCAACCCTCTATGGCCGGCGTCCTCGAAAGCATAGTGGGTCGCTGGGGTGTGATTTTCATCAGCGTGGGGTTAATTATCTCTGTACTCGGGGCATATCTTTCCTGGTCATTACTCGCCGCAGAGGTAATTTATTCTGCAGCATTAAAAAAGAGTATGCCTTCGGTGTTTGCCCGTGAGAACCGTTGGTTTGTTCCTTCTTCAGCCGTATGGTTGACCAATATTGCCATACAGCTTTTTTTAATCATCACTTTTTTCAGCGATTATGCATTCCAGTTAGCGCTTGAACTTACCAGCGCAATGACGCTGATCCCCTACCTCCTGGTTGCAGCTTATAGCCTGAAACTGGTGATTACACGTGAAACATATGAGCATTCTTCTAAAGGATATTATAAAGATCTGGTGATCTCGTTAATTGCCACCCTCTATGCATCCTTGATGATTTATGCCGGAGGATTAACTTATGTTCTGCTCTCCGCTGTCATTTATGCTCCCGGCACGCTTCTTTATTACATAGCCAAGCGTGAGCAAGGCAAAAAAATATTCTCTGGAACTGAGAAAACATTATTTACCGTCATCGCACTGGCTGCTGTGGCCTGTATTTATGGAATTGTAACTGGAAGTATTACCATTTAATTAATCCCTTAAGGAGTCTATATGCAAGAGGTACCATTCGGTGTTCACTCTGAGGTCGGCCAATTACGCAAAGTAATGGTGTGCGCCCCTGGGTTAGCGCATAGCCGTCTTACACCAGGCAATTGCGACAGACTTTTATTTGATGATGTCATGTGGGTAGAACGTGCCCGGCACGATCACCTCGACTTTATTAATAAAATGCGTGGATGTGGTGTTGAAGTTGTAGAAATGCATGATCTGCTCGCAGAAACGCTGGCTAACCGCCAGGCCCGAAACTGGCTTACAGAACAGCAGATCACTGCCGATGAAATCCCATTAGGTTTACTTAATGAAACACGTTCGTTCCTGGATTCGTTGTCAGCAAATCATCTGGCAGAGTTTATGATTGGTGGGCTTTCAACAAATGATTTGCTCAATAGACGGAGGGGAGATAAAGAAGAGCTTGAACTCGTCGGAAGAGCGACAGGGCTTCGTGAATATTTACTTCCGCCGTTACCCAATACGCTTTATACGCGAGATACAACCAGCTGGATTTACAACGGGGTTACGCTTAATCCACTTTACTGGCAGGCGCGTCGTGAAGAAACGTTACTGACTACCGCTATTTATAAGTTCCATCCTGATTTCACCCGTCAGACGATTAATACATGGTGGGGGGATCCGACACGTTATCACGGTTCAGCCACCCTCGAGGGCGGTGATGTTATGCCTATCGGCAATAAGGCCGTTTTAATTGGCATGAGCGAACGTACGTCATATCAGGCGATTGCACAGCTCGCATCAGCCCTGTTTTCAAACCCGCTTAGCGATGTCGAGCGCGTAATCATTGCAGCGATGCCTAAACTCCGAGCGGCGATGCATCTGGATACGGTATTCACATTTTGTGACCGGGATTTAGTGACGCTCTATCCAGCCATTGTTGATCAAATCGAAGTCTTTGCACTGATAAAAGACGATTCCCCCGGCGGGATGCGTCTGGAGCATTATTCAGAACCGTTAACTGACGTGGTTGCCGGAGCACTTAATTTAGGAAAACTTAGGGTTGTTGAAACTGAAGGTAATGTTTACGACACCGAACGTCAGCAATGGGATAGCGGTAATAATGTGGTCGCCATGTCTCCCGGAGTCGTTATCGCCTATGACCGTAATACGAAAACAAACGATCGATTGCGTAAAGAAGGCGTTGAGGTCATCGAAATCGTTGGTAGTGAATTAGGCCGTGGACGCGGCGGCGGCCACTGTATGACTTGTCCATTAATTCGTGATGCTGTTGATTATTAATAAGGAATAAAGATGTTTAAACGCTGTGTTTTTATTTTCGTCGGATTGTTTACATTGGTTGGCTGTGCGGAAAAGCCCGTAGGTTCTGCCAATCATGCGAGTGCTGCGCTTTCCGGTCAGGTTATGGCGCTTTCACATGGCACAATAACAGGAGTCAGAAATATTACCATCCAAAGCGACACTGGAAACAGCGCTGCCGGTACGGTCGGGGGGGCTTTGATTGGCGGTGCTGCTGGTAATGCTATTGGCGGCGGAAGCGGCCGTCTGTTAGCGACAGCGGGTGGTACCGTTGCGGGTGCGATGGCAGGACAGTCAATACAACGTGGAATGGCGCGAAATAATGCTGTGGAACTCTTTATTCGTCCTGATAATGGTCCAGAATTCGTCACAGTACAGCCAGCCCGTGAAGGAGAATTTGTCGTCGGGCAACGTGTGAATATCACCTCCCATCGCGGTCAGGTAACTATTTCTCCAGCTCGCTAAATCACTTTATCAGACCTGCCACAACAGGATTAATGTACTTTAACTCAGCATGAATATATTTTGCGGCAGGTTTTTTTAGGTTTTTATCAAAATCTTATCAATCTTTTTTACCTCATGACCATGTATAATTTTTAAAGGGCACATCATGACCACTCATTTATTGCAATTCTGGAATATGGCAGCAACTGTTTTTTCATTATTCTTTTTCGTTGCTTATTTGTTTGTTATTTTCCAGATAGTTACTGATTTATTTCGTGATAATACATTGAATGGCTTTTTTAAGTCATTATGGATAATACTTTTGCTTTTCATTCCCCTAATCACCTCAATTTTTTATCTCATTCTGAGAGGAAAAGGAATGGCAAAAAGACAACGTGCTTACCGACTGGATACCAATGCTGCAACTCTATGTAAATCACCAGCGGAGCAAATATGGGATGCGAAAAAAATGCTGGAGCAAGGAGTTATTAATCAAGAGGAATTCGAAACCCTTAAGAAAAAAGCCATTAATTAAATTGAACTGGCTAAGGGGAGTAAAAATCTGCCTTAGTCAGTTGTATTTAGTCAATTAACCATCTCTAAAGCAGCTAGCACCTATTTCAAAGCTTTATTAAATAGCTCAGCTTAACCATCATTTAAACAATTAGTTTTTACTTAACCATATCAACTGGAGCGTTCGCGATGAAAAGCGCCTCACCCTGGAAACATTATAAGGAAAAAATCTATTTTATTGGCGGGATTTATCATTTATTTTTGATAACTTGCTCAGTTGTACTATGGTGTGGGCTGCTTTTTTTTGCCTCGCGAGCGTATAGCCAGACTCATTTAAATGATAATGCAGCGAACTGGAGAGGCAAAATCGTTTCCGACATCACGCTAACGTGGACAGATTATGACAGTCACGATATCTATCTTCCTTATATTAGCTGGCATAACCGTTTCATGTACGATAAAGAAAAAACAGACCGCTATAACGAAATGCCCTGGGGCGCTGGGGTTGGTATTTCTCGTCACCATAGCGAGGGCAACTGGAGTGCAATCTATGGGATGGTATTTAAAGACCCACATAATGAATGGCAACCGGTGACAGGTTATGCATGGGAGAAGGGATGGTATCCAGACCAACAAAAAGAGTTCAGGTTTGGGTTAGGGGTTACCGCCGGGATAACGGCGCGTAAAGATATGGGTAACTATATCCCTTTGCCTATGGTATTCCCGCTTTTTTCGGTAAGTTATAAAAAAGTGAATTTTCAGTTCACCTATATTCCAGGCACGTATAATAATGGAAATGTACTTTTCGGATGGTTACGCTATAACCTGTAAATGCGTACTCACAGGTGCTAATTGAGAGGGATTAACGTTTTTGAAGGTGGAAAAATGCAATAACTCACCGCGAGCCTATCGCTCGCGGTGAGTCTATTTTAGAATTTAAGTGAGGCCCCCAGGTAAGCGCCATCAAGCAAAGTGTGATTCGGTGTGCTGGATTTACCATGGACGCTAATATGACGGTAACCCGCTTTGAGTTTCACCGAATCTTGTACCTGCCAGGCCAATCCTGCATCAACCTCAACATAATTTTCTACGGCATTGTTCAGGCCGCGCGGCGCCGTGTAACCTTCACCGTATGCATAAAGCTCATTGCTAAAATGCAGACGTAAACCGCCGCCAATAGGTGCCGCAAACCCGTTATCGCCTTTTTTAGGCGCCAGATAGATGGCTTTGGCGCCAGCGTAAAGATCGGCTTTCCCCAAAGATACCTGATAGCCCAGGCCAACACCGCCTGAATTACGGCCATCATTATAGTTATTCGCCCAGTTCGCAGTATAAAAAATGCCGGTCTGCTCTGGCGCTATCAGTGCATTTAACTCCGTATGCTGTGTACCTAACTGGGCACCAATTTCAGCAGCATTAGCGCTGACAGAAAGAGTTGAAAGAATTGCCACTACCGTAAGTGTTTTTTTAAACATCAGTTATCACCTAATCTACATTAAAAAATGGAAGTCAGAGCCTTTCTCAGGGGCCTACTGGTGACTTACTTTAGATGAAGAAGTTATATGAAGTTCAAACAAAGAAGAGATACCAATCTGCTGGGTTGCAATTCATCAATAACCTTTTGGTCTTGGGTGTACTCTATAAAAATGAAGTACGTTTAGAATCCATCTATCTTCCCAGAATAGAATGCGTCCTTATTTTCAATGAAACCAGAGAGGGAAGCATGTTTCCGGCAGAGAATATCCAACGCCAAAAAAAGCCAAGCTTTATCCGATATCTTTTTCTGTTCAATCTGTTATTACTGCCACTATTCATGGTTGTGGCACGCACATTGTGGGGACAAGATTTATTTTCAGTTTCGCCAACTGGAGTCTTATTCTGGCCCGGGGCCGTCACACACGTTTTGCTGCTGGGTGGGGTTTGGTTGTTTTTAGATGTCCTGTTTATGATTTGGTTTTATATTAGCAACAAAAAAAGCTGAGAGGAGGAAATCATGCTACTATTTATCTCATGGCTTTTTGCATTAATTGGCAGTGAATTACTTTTGTTGCAGATAAATTCTGCGAGCATTATCATACCAGTTTTATATTTATCTATGGGAGTAATGTACTTATATCAAAAAAACAAAATAAGAAATATGGTATGGCTAGATGAAAACTTAAAAAAAAGACGCACACTCAATTTAAAAGTGTTATTTTTAGCCGCACTTCTTATTATGTTATCAATAGTCGCCCATATCAATTTCGCCATTAACTCATTACTGATTGTACAATGGATAAAAGCATAAATGATGCAACGCCAAACACTGTAATATGCATCCAAAGTTAACCATGCTGTCTCTTAAAAAATGACGGCAGGTATCTGGTTTAGTTATAACCATATTGCATACTATCCATAGCTTAGAGAAATCATGCGCAAGAAAACTTTAATTCTAATAAAGCGTTTTATATTTATTTTGGTTGGCGTCATGATTTGCGTAATGATAGGCCTGTTTTATTGGCTTCAGCGTAGCGGTGAACTCCAGCCATGGCATACGTATGTCCCGAATGAATTGCGTGAAAAAGATATCGATCGAGCCGACTGGGATGATTATATCAATGCCGAAAACACCCTCTTTATGGAGGTCCATAAGCATGTCGTCATGAAGCAAGCCGATCATGATACAACGAGTTTAAATCGTTATAACTCGTTAAGCCCGGTGTATCCAGATAATCTTCCCACGGACTGGAATCGATCCTACATCATGCAGACAAAGACGGAACCGAGAGGTGCAGTCGTGTTATTGCACGGGCTAACGGACTCCCCATACAGTTTGCAGCATATTGCCCGGCTGTATCAACAAGCAGGATTTGTCGCAATCGGGATCCGTTTACCTGCCCATGGCACCGTACCAGGGGCTTTAACGGATGTTAAATGGCAGGACTGGCTGGCTGCAACACGCCTTGCCGTGCGCGAGGCGACGAAAATGACAAATGCCGGTACGCCTCTGCATATTGTTGGCTTTTCAAATGGTGGGGCACTGGCCATGAAATATGCCCTCGACGCCCTTGACGACAGTAGTTTGAGGAAGCCACAACAAATAGTCCTTATTTCCCCCATGATAGGGGTAAGTCGCTTTGCTCGCTTTTCGGGAATGGCCGAATGGACGGCCTTTCTCCCGGCCTTTTCTCGTGCGGCATGGTTAGGTCTGGTCCCCGAATTTAATCCTTTTAAATATAATTCTTTTCCCGTGAATGGCGCACGACAGGCTTATCTACTTACCGAGTCATTAAAACGCGAGCTTAACCGGCGCAATTCAAGTTCGCGCTGGAAAGAATTTCCTCACGTACTAACGTTTCAATCCGTTCTGGATTCCACGGTCAGCACCAGAGCAGTATTGGATGTTCTTCATCAAAACCTACCGGATAACGGTAGCGAACTGGTTTTATTTGATATTAATCGCGCGGTCAATTTTCGTGCACTCTTTCGTCACTCTTCCGATCGTGCGCTATCGCATTTGCTGGCAACGCCAGAGCGTACCTTTACGACGACTATTGTCAAAAACGCCTCTTCAGAGAGCATGAAGATGGTGGCTTCGACACACTTAGCACACACAACAACAGCAGACGTTCAGCCACTTAACCTGCTGTATCCGCGAGATGTTTTTTCTTTATCACATGTTGCACTCCCTTTTCCTGTACATGATTCCTTATATGGAAGTGAACCGTATGAACCGAATCGCTATGGGCTCAGCCTTGGAATTTTAAGAGTCAGAGGCGAGCGTGCCGTTTTGCTCGCGGATATGGACTCCTTAATGCGTATCACGTCAAATCCCTTCTTTCCCTACCTGATGGATAGGATCGCGGGCGTAATAAAGTAAAAAGCGGAGCCCAGGCTGTGTTTTTGTAGGCCCGGACGCTACACGCCACCGGGCGGTTGTTACCGGTGAAACTCTGCCATCGTCTCATCGACCGTCAGGGTTGATAAGCCCTCGTTCACATGCAATAACTTGATTGTCCCATTCCCGTGTCCTGGCGAAGTGAACGGCTCCCCTGAATCCGGTGGTGGATATTTCCGCGCGGTGAGTCTTCGCTACATCATTCTGGTTGGCGGTGAAATCTCTTTGCTTATTCTGGCTCGCTGGCCGACGGCAGTGAGCCGTTTAATACTTTCAAAGAAGGACAACACGATGTTTCACGGGTTAAGCGCGTTTCCGTTAACGCCCCTGAAAGAGGGGACGTTTGACGAGCACGCCTTCATCAATCTTCTGCGCCCCGTGGTCGACGCTGGCGTGGATTCACTGGGCATTTTGGGCTCAACGGGAAGTTACGCCTATCTGACCGTTGAAAAGCGCGGTCGGATCGCACGCTGCGCGGTGGCGCATGCTGATGACATTCCGGTCATCGTCAGCATAGGCGCATTGCGGCTGGACGATATTCTGCGTCTGGCTGACGACGCGCAATCGGCAGGAGTCTCCGGCGTACTGCTGGCACCCGTGTCGTACCAGCGATTAACGGAAGACGAAGTGTTTCATCTCTATGAGACGGTGACCCGCCAGATCTCCGTACCGCTGTGCATTTACGATAATCCCGCCACGACTGGTTTTTCGTTTAGCGATGAACTGTTATTTGCCGCCGCGGCCCTGCCGAATATAGGGTCCATAAAGCTTGGCCGCGTGCCGGAGGACCTGGCGCAGGTACGCGCTCGTCTTCCGGATACCGTCACGCTGGGCATCGCCGGTGACTGGCGAGCGGCCTCCGCCCTGCAGGCCGGGTTTGACGTCTGGTACTCGGTGGTCGGCGGGTTGTTTCCGCAAACAGCGCTGGCGATTGCCCGTTCGAAAGAGTCGGCACAATCCGAGCGGCTGGAGCCGCTTTGGGCGCTGTTCCGCCATTATGGTAGTTTGCGGGTGGTAGCGGCAGCGGCAGAAATGCTGGGGAAAGTGGAAACGCCCGCGCTACCCTTCCCCCTTCAGGCTATTCAGGGTGAGCCGCGCAAAGCGCTTGCTGCGATAATTGCGGATCTGGTGCTGGCCTGAACAACGCCGGGTGGCGCTAGCGCTTACCCGGCCTACAAAAGCAATACAACCTCAGCATACCGGCATAATGATTCTCCCTTTGGAATAGGATATCATTTGGAAAAAATCGACCATCAACCTTGAGGGACCATGCGCTACTATTTTCTGGAATGGGTAAATGATTTTGAAATTATGATGCTTAATTCTCTGGCGAAGGATTATCCCGTCATGAAAATTAATCGTATTATGCGGCGCTATAAATCAGTTAATGCCCTTATGCCCGGTACGCTGTTAAAAAAATGGCATAAACGTTTTCATTGTGCAGTTAAATTATCAGCGATAAAACCAGATGATATTGTAATTTGTAACGGCTATAGCGTTTTCCCCTTCCTGGATTATATTGCCAGCATGCAGTGCAAAAAAGTTTTAATCCTGCGCGATTCGGTTGTGGCCTTAACACGCAAGCGCCGCCTCCTGGGTCAACTCAAAGAAGACGAAGACTATATCGAAACGGTTCGCCCGGTATTTGACGTAATATTTAGTTTTGACTCAGCTGACTGCCAACGCTATAGCCTGGCAATGATTGAGCAATTTTTACCGTTCAGCCTGCATGAAATTCAACGGTTACAAAAAGAGAGCAAGATCGAGAATAAGCGCTGTTTTTTTGTTGGAGGCTATGAACCGATTCGTGCAGAAATCCTAAAAATACTTACGCCTGAACTTGAGAATAGCGGTTATAAACCCGATTTTTATCTGTTGGATAAATACAATAATCATGATAGCTATCCGGACAACTGTCAAAATAAAAGGCTTAGCTACATCGAAAACATTGAGAAGGTGAAGCACGCCTCTGCTTTACTGGAAATCAATAAACCAGAGCAACGAGGATTAACGCTACGTGCTTTGGAAGCACTTATTTTCAATAAAAAATTAATTACCACAAACGCGTCGATTCGAAGCATGGATCTTTACGACCCTGCACGAATCTTTATTTATAACGTGGATGATCTTGAAGGTCTTCAGGACTTTTTGCAAAGCCCTCTCCCCCATGTGGATGAAAAGCTACTGAGTAAATACAGTGCTGATAATTTGATAATGACACTGCAGAAGGTTAATTTCTGACAACGTGTTTACCCGACAGACAGGCTCTGTCGGGTAACTCCGCTACTCCGGCAACAGCCCCACAAAACTGCGTTTCTTGCGCGGCTCCGACATCAGCTCCTCAAGCTTATCCACGCACGCCAGATAGTGCGGGGTTTGCTTGTGCGCCAGCACCGCCTCTTCGTCTTTATAGGCTTCGTAGATAAAGAACCGGGTCTTCACCCTCGGGTCCTGCAATACGTCAAAGCGCAGGTTTCCCGGCTCCTGGATTGCCCCCTCGTGGTTGGCGCGAAACACCTCCAGAAATTCGTCCACCCGCTCGGGCTTGATGTTGATCTCAACCAGCGTCACGTTCATTTTGCTTCTCCCTGTTTCTCTTCCTGCCAGAACTGGAACGCATCGCGGGCGTTCCAGTTCTCGTGAACCACTTTTTTCACCGCCTTCAGCATGGCGAGCGGCGCGCTGGACTGGAAGATATTGCGCCCCATGTCCACGCCGGACGCGCCCTGGTCGATCGCCCGCCAGCACATCTCCAGCGCCTCGTGCTCCGGCAGCTTTTTGCCCCCGGCGATCACAATCGGCACCGGGCAGCTGGCGGTCACTTTTTCAAAGCCCTCGTCCACGTAGTAGGTTTTGACGAACTGCGCCCCCATTTCGGCGGCGATGCGGCTGGCCAGCGAGAAATAGCGCGCGTCCCGCGCCATCTCTTTACCGACGCCCGTCACCGCCAGCGTCGGCATGCCGTAGCGCGCGCCCGCATCGACAAGCTTGATGATGTTGTTGATCGACTGATGCTCAAACTCGCTGCCGATATACACCTGCGCCGCCACCGCGCAGACGTTCAGGCGCAGCGCGTCCTCCATCGCCACCGCCACGCACTCGTTGGAGAGTTCGCCAAGAATCGAGTTACCGCCGGAGGCGCGCAGCACCACCGGTTTGTTCGTCGCGGCAGGCACCTGGCTCCTGAGGATGCCGCGGGTACACATCAGCACGTCGGTTTCACCGAACAGCGGCGCGATGGAGAGATCGATACGCTCAAGGCCGGTGGTCGGCCCCTGAAAATAGCCGTGGTCAAAGGCCAGCATCACCGTGCGGTTGCTTTGCGGGTTAAAGATGCGCGCCAGCCGGGACTTCATGCCCCAGTCCAGCGAGCCGCAGCCCTTCAGGGTGTAAGGCACATTCTTCTGCGGCGTGCCGATGCCAAAATCCTTGCCGTCTTTGATATCGTCTAAATCAGCCATTTGCTCCCCCGTCAGAAATCGTATTTGCTGATGTTCTCTTTGGTGAACACCACCCGCTCCGGCAGCAGCACGATGCCGTTGCCCTTCGCCTCATACTGGTAGCCCTGCACGCTGTTCGGTTCGACCTTCAGCGCGCCGATATTTTTTACGTCCACGCTGTCGCCGACGTTAAGATCGCCTTTTTTCAGCAGGCGATCGGCGACATTGACCGCAATTTTGCCCTGTTGCACCACGTCCCACAGGCCAAAGGCTTTCACCGTGCCGCGCTCAACGTAGGGTCGCATCACGTTCGGCGTGCTAAACCCGACAATCGCCACCCCTTCCCGCTTCAGGTTTTCCGCCGCCTGCGCCGCCGCCGGCAGCGCGTTGGCGTCCGGGGCGATGATCGCATCCAGATCCGGATACGCTTTTAAGATCCCTTCGGCAGTCTGCAGGGATTTGGTGGCGTCGTTATAGCCAAACTGGGTCGTCACGATCTGCCACTGCGGATGATCTTTCTCGATTTTGGCCTTCGCCTCTTTCACCCACTGGTTCTGATCGGTGACGGTCGGGCTTGAGTAGAAGAACGCCACTTTAGCGTTCGGTTTGGTGACCTGCTTGCCCGCCATCTCAACCAGCAGGCCGCCCAGCTGTTCCGGCGTCCCCTGGTTGATGTAGATGCTGCGGCACTCCGGTTTGGTGTCCGAATCCCAGGTCAGAACCTTGACGCCGCGCTGCATCGCGCGCTTCAGCGCCGGACACAACCCATCCGGCGACACGGCGGAGACGATGATGGCGTTATAGCCCTGGTTGACGAAGTTATTGATGAGCTGCACCTGGCCGGAGACGCTCGGCTCGGTCGGGCCGTCGTAGGTCACGTCCACGCCGAGATCTTTCCCCGCCTCTTTCGCGCCGTTGCCGCCGCTAGTGAAGAACCCCACGCCCACCAGCTTCGGGATAAAGGCAATGCGGTCCGCCGCCTGCGCCGAGGCGAAGCTGAGGGCCATTGCCAGGACTATCAGTTTTGTTTTCATCTTACGCTCCGGATAGTTTTCTAAAGAGAGAACGCACCCACTCGCGGTGCAGACTCAGCGAACGTCCCATCACCACCACAACCAGCAGCGCCCCTGACAGTGCGCTCGACACCTGGTTAGGGATGCCGACCATCTGTAAACCCTGCTGCAGGTAGCCCACCAGCAGCGCAGCCAGCGCCGTACCGACAACCGAACCTGACCCGCCGTAGATATTGGCCCCGCCCAGCACGGCGGCGGTGAGCGCAGGCATCAGCAAATCACGCCCCAGATCCGAACGCGCGGAGCCGAAATAGGAGACCATCACCAGCGCGGCAATCGCCGAGGCCACGCCCACCAGGCCGTACAGCGCGTAGGGCATGCCGTTCACCGACAGCGCCGCATAGCGCGCCGCGCGCGGGTTTTGCCCGATCAAAAACAGGTGACGGCCAAAGCGCCCGCGGTGGGTAATCAGCCAGAAGAAAACGGTAATCACCGCGAACAGCACCAGCGGGATCGGCAGACCCAGCACCGTGAGGTTAGCGAACGCCGTGAAGCTGTCCGGGAAGCCGCCGATGCCCTCATAGCCCGTCGCGCCCGCCATGCCGGAGAGCAGCAGCGCGCCGCCGCCGTAGAGGTAGAGCGTGCCGAGGGTGATCACCAGCGGGCTGATGCCGGTGTAGTGAATCAGCGCGGCATTAAGTAATCCGCACAGCAGGCCGAGCAGCAGCGTCAGCGGAACGGCGACCGCCATCGGCCACCCCGCCTGCATCATCACGCCCAGCGCGATGGCGCACAGGCCGATGGTAGAGCCGAGGGAGATGTCGATCCCGCCGCTGACGATCACCAGCGTGAGCGGCAGCGCCACAATGCCGATGCAGATGAAGTCGCTGGTGCTGAACAGCAGCATGTTGATGTCGAGCATGCGCGGGTTGATGGCGCCAAAGAGCAGGATCTCCAGCACCAGCAAAATCAGCAGCGCGCTTTCCCAGTTAAGCCTCATTTACGCCACCTCTTTTTTGCGTTTGGGAAACGGGGTGACGTGCTTTCCCCCTTTGTTACCCGGCTGGAAGCGGCCGTACTTCAGCACCCGCTGATGGCGTGCCAGCGCCTGGCGCAGGCGCCCGTCGAGCACCAAAACGCCCAGCAGCACCAACCCGGCGATAAAGTCGTTCCACCACGCCGGGAGCCTGAACAGCACCAGCACGGTGTCGATTTGGGTCAGGAAGAAGGCGCCGAGC
This sequence comes from Enterobacter sp. QK-SA4, assembly GCF_056856775.1. Classification (NCBI taxonomy): domain Bacteria; kingdom Pseudomonadati; phylum Pseudomonadota; class Gammaproteobacteria; order Enterobacterales; family Enterobacteriaceae; genus Enterobacter; species Enterobacter sp. QK-SA4. Next base: position 646,098 of record NZ_JBXFXH010000007.1, on the reverse strand, counting down.
AGCGCGCCAACCAGCGTGCCCGTGCCGCCCAGCAGCGAAATCCCCCCGAGCACGCAGGCGGCGATGGCCTTCATCTCCAGCCCGCTGCCGGTCTGGTTGGGCACAAAGCCAATCTGCGCGGCAAAAACGATCCCGGCGCAGGCCGCCAGCATGCCGTTCAGGGTAAAGGCGATCATGCGGGTGCGGTTCACCGCAACGCCCAGCTGGCGCGCGGCGGCGAGGTTATCCCCCACCGCGTAGAAATCACGCCCGAACGCGGTGCGCGACAGCGTCCATGCGCCCACGACGGCGATAATCAACACCAGCATGCCGAGCGGCGAAATGCCGATGGCGGCAGGCTCAGAGAGGGATTTCAGCCCGGGCGGCAGCCCTTCAATCCACTTTCCGCCGGTCCAGAGCAGCATCGCGCCGCGGTACAGCCCCAGCGTGCCGAGGGTGGCGACAATCGCCGGGATGCGCAGCCCCACCACCAGGAACCCGTTGAACGCCCCGGCCAACGCGCCAATAGACATCGCGAAGAGAATGGAAACGGGCAGGCTGTAGCCGCTATTAAGCGCCACGCCAACGGCGATGGCGGACAGCCCGACGATGGAGCCGACGGACACGTCGATATTGCGGGTCAGCATTACCAGCGCCGCGCCGATGGCCAGCAGGATCAGGATCTGCGAGCTGGCGAAGATCATCCCCAGCGTCTGCAGGCTGAAGTAGGACGGGTTCAGCGCCACCAGCACGGCGAACAGCGCCAGAATGGCGAGAAACGCGCTCAGCTCGCGGTTTTTGAGTAAGGTCTTCATGATTGCCCTCCAAACGCCAGCGCCATCATCCTGTCGAGGCTGACGGCGTGGCGCGGCAGCTCGCCGCTGAGCACGCCCTGATGCATCACCAGCACCCGGTCCGCAAGGCCCGGAAACTCGTCAAGATCGCTTGAGATCATCAGCACCGCCACGTTCTGCGCCGCCACGCTTTTTATCAGCTGGTAGATGTCGGCGCGCGCCGAGACGTCCACCCCGCGCGTCGGTTCATCGACGATCAGCAGTAAAGGGTTGGCCTCCAGGCAGCGCGCCAGCAGCACCTTCTGCTGGTTGCCGCCGGAGAGCGTGCGCACGGTTTGATCCGCATGGTTGAGCTTGATCCCCAGCGCCCGGTGATAGCGCTCCACCACCGCAGACTCCCGCTTGCGCTGCTGCCAGAGCGACGGCTCGTTCAGCGCCACCGTGTTCCAGCGGATCGGCGCGTCGAGGAACAGGCCGGACACCTGCCTGTCTTCCGGCAGGTAAACCAGCCCTTTTTCCAGGCGTGAACTTACCGGATCGCCGGTGATCTCCTGGTTTTCCAGCCAGACGCGCCCACCGCGTACCGGCCGCAGGCCGTAGAGCGTTTCCGCAAACTCGGTGCGCCCGGATCCCACCAGCCCGGCCAGGCCGACGATCTCGCCGGCGTAGATCTCAAGGCTCAGATCGATAAACCCTTCCCCGGTGAGATCGTCAACGCGCAGCACCGGGAAATCCTGCGGCTGGGTGCGGCGGTTGCCCGGCAGCGCCAGCCACAGCTTTTGCGTATCGCTCAGAGATTTCTCCCGGCTTACCGGCGTCATGGCGGCGATCAGGGCGCTGTCGTCAAACTCCGCGGTTTCACCGCTCAGCACCATCGCGCCGTCGCGCATCACCGAGACGTGGCTTGCCAGCTGACGAATCTCCGGCAGCTTGTGCGAGATAAAGACAATCCCGACGCCGAGCGCCTGCAGGGCGCGGATCTGGCGGAACAGCCGCTCGGTTTCGCCGGGCGTGAGGGAGGCCGTGGGTTCGTCGAGGATCAGGATCCTGGCGTTGCGCATCAGCCCGCGCAGGATCTCCACCATCTGCTGATCCGCCACTTCCAGGGTGCTGGCAGCGGCGTCGAGGTTAAGCTGGCACTGTAGCTGCTGGAGCTTCTCCGCCAGCCGCTTTTCCAGATCGCGTTCGCGCGGCAGGCGGAACAGGATGTTTTCCCGCACCGTCAGGTTGGGGAACAGCAGCGGCTCCTGCGGCACCAGATAAATGCCTAACCTGTGCGCCTGAGCGGGCGTGAGCCGCGCATATGACTGCCCCTCGACAGAAAGTTCACCGCTGTCCGGCGTTTCCACCCCGGCGATGATCTTCATCAGCGTCGATTTTCCCGCGCCGTTTCCGCCCATCAGGGCGTGAACCTGGCCCGCAAGCAGCGTGAAATCAATGCCTTTCAAGACCGGCACGCCTGAGAACTGCTTGCTGATATTCCGCGCGTCGAGAAGTGGTGTCATCATCGCTCCGCTATTGAACAAATGATTTTTAGATTTAATAATGTTCAAAAGCGTAGACGGTGAACTATATTTACAACCGTGCAGGGATCACAGTTTTATCGATTGAGATACAGATAAACCAGAAACGATCGAAAAGATCCGTTTTGTCGCGTGGCTCACACTTTCCCTTCGCGCCATCACGAACATATGATCTAAATTTTTATAAGAGTTCAACTATGAGCGATAAACGCACTGCGGAAGAAGGACGGTTTGCCGGGCTGGCACTGGCGGAAGAGGAACTCGTGGCGCGCGTGGCCTGGTGCTACTACCACGACGGATTAACCCAGAACGACATCGGCGAGCGGCTCGGGCTGCCGCGCCTGAAGATCTCCCGCCTGCTGGAAAAAGGCCGTCAGTCAGGGGTGATCCGCGTGCAGATTAACTCCCGCTACGAGGGCTGCCTGTCGCTGGAAACCGAGCTACAGCAGCGCTTTGGCCTGAAGCTGGTGCGCGTGATGCCCGCGTTAAATACGCCGCCGATGAACGTGCGGCTCGGCATTGGCGCGGCGCAGTCGCTGATGGGCGTGCTGGAGCCCGGCCAGCTGCTGGCGGTGGGGTTTGGTGAAACCACCATGAGCAGCCTGCAGCACCTGAGCGGCTTTATCAGCTCGCAGCAGATCCGCCTGGTGACGCTCTCCGGCGGCGTCGGGCCGTATATGACCGGTATCGGCCAGCTGGACGCGGCCTGCAGCGTCAGCATGATCCCCGCCCCGCTTCGCGTGTCATCCGCAGAGGTTGCCGGGATCTTAAAACGCGAGACCAGCGTACGGGACGTGATCCTCGCCGCGACCGCCGCCGACGTGGCAGTGGTCGGCATTGGTTCAGTGAACCAGCGCCGTGACGCCACGATACTGCGATCCGGCTATATCAGCGAAGGTGAACAGCTGATGTACGCCCGCAAAGGCGCGGTCGGCGACATTCTCGGCTATTTCCTCAATGCCGAAGGCGAGTGCGTTGAGGAGCTGGAGATCCACAAAGAACTGCTGGGCGTCACGCTCGATGAACTGGCGCAGCTGCCCACCATCGTTGGCGTGGCCGGAGGAGAAGAGAAAGCCGATGCGATTTATGCCGCACTGAAGGGTCGCCGTATCAATGGCCTGGTGACGGAGGAGACGACAGCCCGCGCGGTGCTGGCCCTGACGTAACGGGCAGGCCCTGCGCTAACAACGAGGCAAGCTCATGAGTTACCTTTTAGCGTTAGATGCAGGGACAGGCAGCGTTCGCGCCGTTATTTTCGATTTACAGGGCAACCAGATTGCCGTCGGCCAGGCCGAGTGGAAGCACCTGAGCGTGGAGAACGTGCCGGGATCGATGGAGTTCGACCTCGAGACCAACTGGCTGCTGGCCTGCCGGTGCATTCATCAGGCGCTGGAACGTGCGCGCCTGAGCGCGGCGGATATTAAGTCTGTCGCCTGCTGCTCAATGCGCGAAGGGATCGTGCTGTATGACCGCAACGGCGAGGCCATCTGGGCCTGCGCCAACGTCGACGCCCGCGCCAGCCGCGAGGTGGCCGAACTCAAAGAGATCCACGACGATCGTTTTGAATCCGAGGTGTATGAGGTTTCCGGCCAGACGCTGGCGCTGAGCGCCATGCCGCGCCTGCTGTGGCTGGCGCACCATCGCCCGGATATTTACCGCAAGGCCGCGACCATCACCATGATCAGCGACTGGCTGGCGGCGAAGCTCTCCGGCGAGCTGGCGGTCGACCCGTCTAACGCGGGCACCACCGGCATGCTGGATCTCTTCTCTCGCGACTGGCGTCCGGCGCTGCTCGACATGGCCGGGCTACGCGCCGATATCCTCTCCCCGGTGAAAGAGACCGGTACCGTGCTGGGCGCGATTACCAAAGAGGCCGCGCAGCAGAGCGGTCTGCGCGAAGGCACGCCGGTGGTGATGGGCGGCGGCGACGTGCAGTTGGGCTGTCTGGGGCTGGGCGTGGTCCGCGCCGGCCAGACGGCGGTACTGGGCGGTACCTTCTGGCAGCAGGTGGTCAATCTGCCGCAGGTGCGCACCGACCCCGACATGAACATCCGCGTGAACCCACACGTTATTCCCGGTATGGCGCAGGCGGAGTCGATCAGCTTCTTCACCGGGCTGACCATGCGCTGGTTCCGCGACGCCTTCTGCGCCGAGGAAAAGCTGATTGCCGAGCGGATGGGGATGGACACCTATTCCCTGCTGGAAGAGATGGCCAGCCGCGTGCCGGCGGGCTCCCACGGGGTGATGCCGATCTTCTCCGACGCGATGCATTTCAAGCAGTGGTACCACGCCGCGCCGTCGTTTATTAACCTCTCCATCGACCCGGAAAAGTGCAACAAAGCGACGCTGTTCCGCGCCCTGGAGGAGAACGCGGCGATTGTCTCGGCCTGCAACCTGGCGCAGATCTCGCGCTTCTCCGGCGTGACGTTTGAAAGCCTGGTGTTTGCGGGCGGCGGGGCTAAGGGCGCCCTGTGGAGTCAGATTTTAAGCGACGTCACCGGGCTGCCGGTGCGCGTGCCGGAAGTGAAAGAGGCAACGGCGCTCGGCTGCGCGATTGCCGCCGGCGCGGGCGCCGGGCTGTTTGCCGATATGGCCTCGACGGGCGAGCGGCTGGTGAAGTGGAGCCGCGAGTTCACGCCGAACCCGCAGCACCGCGAGCTGTACGACGGCATGATGCAGAAATGGCAGGCAGTGTACGCGGACCAGCTCGGGCTGGTGGACAGCGGGCTGACGACGTCGATGTGGCAGGCCCCGGGGCTGGTGCGGACATCCCCCTCACCCCGGCCCTCTCCCTAAGGGAGAGGGAGATTACGTCCCCTCTCCCCGTGGGAGAGGGTTAGGGTGAGGGCATCAGGCCACACCAATATTTGAATCCCATCACAATCACTGCATTCGCCTTTTCCCTTTTACTCCCCGCTGGCTAAATTAGTAACTCATCCGACCACATAACAATAATTTTACACTGGAAGAGACTATGAGCCGCTACCCGTCGTTATTCGCCCCTCTCGATCTGGGGTTCACCACACTCAAAAACCGCGTGTTGATGGGCTCGATGCACACCGGGCTGGAGGAGCATCCGGACGGGGCCGAGCGTCTGGCAGCCTTCTATGCCGAGCGCGCCCGCCACGGTGTGGCGCTGATTGTCACCGGCGGCGTGGCCCCTGCCCCTTCCGGCGTGGGCATGGAGGGCGGCGCGGTCCTGAACGATGCGTCACAACTGCCGCACCACCGCATTGTGACCGACGCGGTACACCGCGAGGGCGGTAAAATCGCCCTGCAAATCCTGCACACCGGACGCTACAGCTATCAGCCGAACCTGGTCGCGCCGTCGGCCATTCAGGCGCCAATCAACCGCTTTAAACCTCACGCCCTCAGCCACGATGAGATCCTGGCGCTGATCGACGACTTTGCCCGCTGCGCGGCGCTGGCCCGCGAGGCGGGCTACGACGGCGTTGAGGTGATGGGCTCAGAAGGCTACCTGATTAACGAGTTCCTCGCGGCCCGCACCAACCAGCGCGACGACGAATGGGGCGGCGACTATGCCCGCCGGATGCGCTTTGCCGTGGAGGTGGTGCGCGCGGTGCGCGAACGTGCGGGCGCAGACTTTATTATCGTCTTCCGCCTGTCGATGCTCGACCTGGTGGAAGGCGGCGGCACGTTCGACGAAACCGTGCAGCTGGCGCAGGCGATTGAAGCCGCAGGTGCCACGATTATCAACACCGGCATCGGCTGGCACGAGGCGCGCATCCCGACTATCGCCACGCCGGTGCCGCGCGCGGCGTTCAGCTGGGTAACACGGAAACTGAAAGGCAAAGTCTCTGTTCCGCTGGTCACCACCAACCGCATTAACGATCCGCAGGTGGCGGACGATGTGATTTCGCGAGGCGACGCCGATATGGTGTCGATGGCGCGTCCGTTCCTGGCGGATGCCGAACTGCTCTCCAAAGCGCAAAGCGGCCGTGCGGATGAGATCAACACCTGCATCGGCTGTAACCAGGCCTGTCTGGATCAGATCTTCGTCGGCAAGGTCACCTCTTGCCTGGTTAACCCGCGCGCCTGCCATGAAACCAAAATGCCGATCGTTGCGGCGGTCAGTAAAAAACGCCTGGCCGTGGTAGGCGCAGGCCCGGCGGGGCTGGCGTTTGCGGTGAATGCCGCCTCGCGCGGGCACAGCGTGACGCTGTTTGATGCAGCAGGGGAGATTGGCGGGCAGTTTAATATCGCCAAACAGATCCCCGGCAAAGAGGAGTTCTATGAAACGCTGCGCTACTACCGCCGGATGATCGAGCTGACGGGCGTCGATCTGCGGCTTAACCAGTTTGTCAGCGCAGCGGATCTGATCGGTTTCGACGAGGTGATCCTGGCGAGCGGGATCGTGCCGCGCACGCCGGCGATCGAGGGTATCGATCATCCGAAGGTGTTGAGCTATCTGGATGTATTGCGTGACAAAACGCCGGTCGGCGAGAAGGTGGCGATTATCGGCTGCGGCGGGATCGGCTTTGATACCGCAATGTACTTAAGCCAGCCGGGCGAGGCCACCAGCCAGAACATTGCCGAGTTTTGCGTGGAATGGGGTATCGACACCAGCCTGAACCAGTCCGGCGGGCTGCGCCCGGAAGGGCCGCAGCTGCCGAAAAGCCCGCGCCAGATCGTGATGCTGCAGCGCAAGGCCAGCAAACCGGGCGAAGGGCTGGGCAAAACCACGGGATGGATCCACCGCGCCACCCTGCTCTCGCGCGGGGTGAAGATGATCCCGGCGGTCAGCTACCAGAAGATCGACGACGAGGGTCTGCACGTCACGATCGGCGGCGAGCCGCAGTTGTTACGTGTGGATCATGTGATTTTATGCGCCGGGCAGGAGCCGAAGCGGGATCTGGCCGATCCGCTGCGCGAGGCCGGTAAAACAGTGCATCTGATTGGCGGGTGCGACGTGGCGATGGAGCTGGATGCGCGGCGGGCAATTGCGCAGGGCACCCAGCTTGCACTGGTTATTTAACGACGACGTCCCAGCTTCACCGCCTTCAGCACCACGAACTTATTGTTCGTCGCAATGGTGACGCAGTTGCCGAAAATCTTCTTCAGCTTGTGGAAGTAGTCGAGGTGGCGGTTCGCAACGATGTACAGCTCGCCGTTGATTTTCAGGCAGCGGCGCGCGTGGTGGAACATCTCCCACGCGACGTTATCCGTCAGGGCGTGCTTCTGGTGGAACGGCGGGTTGCAGAACACGGCGTTGAAGCGGAACGGCTCTACGCCGGACAGCGCGTTGTTGATCATAAACTCGCAGCGGTCCAGCGCTTCCGGCATGTTGGTTTCCACGTTCAGACGGCTGGAGGCCACCGCCATCGGCGATTCGTCGCTGAACACCACGCTGGCGTCCGGGTTCTTCGCCAACAGCGTCAGCCCAATCACGCCGTTACCGCAGCCCAGATCGACAATCTCACCTTCCAGATTTTCCGGCAGATGTTCCATAAAGAAACGCGCGCCGATATCCAGCCCGGTGCGGGAGAAGACGTTCGCGTGGTTGTGGATGGTCCAGTCGGTCCCTTCCAGCTTCCAGCTCAGGGTCTCCGGCGCGTCGGCCAGCTCCGGTGCGCTGAAGGTACAGTTGATCAGGCGCGCTTTTTTCCAGGCCAGCGTGGTGGTGGTCGGGCCGAGGACCTTCTCGAACAGCTCGAGCGTCGAAGTGTGAATATCGCGCGCTTTGGCTCCCGCGATAATGCGCGTTTCCGGCGTCACGACCTTACGCAGCGCGCGCAGCTGTTGCTCCAGCAGCGCCATGGTTTTTGGCACTTTGATCAGCACCACGCCCGGCGCCTGCGGGTAGTCCGCGGTGCTGTCGAGGAACTTCACGCTGGATTCTTCGATGTCGTTATGGCGCAGGTTTTCACGCGTCGCCAGCTCGCTCAGGTAGGAATCGCCGATGCTGTAAGGCGTGTGCTCCGCCAGGGCGCAGCCCAGCGCGCCAAAGGCGTCATTCAGGATCAAAACCGGGCCGCGGATTTCAGTCTCATCCAACTGCTGCAGCAGATATTCATCCGCCGCTTCCCACGCCTGAAGCGGGTTAACGTCATCCGTTTCCGGGAAACGTTTAAGGTTGAGTGAACGGAAACCGTTGTCTAAGTGGCTCATCGGCCCTCCTGAATGGTAAAATTTGGCGTATCCCTGAAAAGGGTGCGTGAGTATACCCGTTTTATTGTCGATTTGGGGCGTTGATGAACCAACTTACTTATCTCCAGGGCTATCCGGAGCATTTACTGACTCAGGTTCGCAGCCTGATTGCCGAGCAGAAGCTCGGCGCGGTGCTGGAAAAACGCTATCCCGGCACCCACGATTTCGCGACCGATAAGGCCCTCTGGCAGTATACGCAGGATCTGAAAAGCAGGTATCTGAAGAGCGCGCCGCCGATCAACAAGGTGATGTATGACAACAAGATCCACGTGCTGAAAAACGCGCTCGGCCTGCACACCGCCGTCTCCCGCGTACAGGGTGGCAAGCTGAAGGCGAAGGCCGAAATCCGCGTCGCGACGGTTTTCCGTAACGCGCCGGAAGCGTTTCTGCGGATGATCGTAGTGCACGAGCTGGCGCACCTTAAAGAGAAAGAGCACGACAAAGCGTTCTATTCCCTGTGCTGCCACATGGAGCCGCAGTACCACCAGCTGGAGTTTGATACCCGACTATGGCTTACGCATTTATCGTTAAATGGTAATGCGGAATAGCGCACGCGAATTGTCATGATGACGTGCTACAGTGGCTAAAGGTTCCCCGCTACGGAGTACGTAAACGTTTATGATACGTTTCGCAGTCATTGGTACGAACTGGATCACGCGCCAGTTCGTCGACGCCGCCCACGAAACCGGCAAACTGAAACTTACCGCAGTCTATTCCCGCAGCCTTGAGCAGGCGCAGAGTTTTGCCAACGATTACCTCGTTGAGCATCTCTTCACCTCGCTTGATGACATGGCGCAAAGCGACGCCATTGACGCGGTGTATATCGCCAGCCCGAACTCCCTGCACTTCCCGCAAACGAAGCTGTTCCTCAGCCATAAAAAGCATGTGATTTGCGAGAAGCCGCTGGCGTCAAATATCCAGGAAGTGGAAGCGGCCATTGCGCTTGCCCGCGAAAACCAGGTGGTGCTGTTCGAAGCCTTCAAAACCGCCAGCCTGCCGAATTTCCTGCTGCTGCAGCAGTCCCTGCCGAAAATTGGCAAGGTGCGTAAAGCCTTTATCAACTACTGCCAGTACTCGTCGCGCTACCAGCGCTATCTCGACGGCGAGAACCCGAACACCTTTAATCCGGCCTTCTCTAACGGCTCGATTATGGACATAGGTTTCTACTGCCTGGCCTCTGCCGTGGCCCTGTGGGGCGAGCCGCATGGCGTGACGGCCACCGCCAGCCTGCTGGAGAGCGGCGTGGATGCACACGGTGTAGCGGTGCTGGATTACGGTGATTTCAGCGTCACGCTGCAGCACTCCAAGGTGAGCGATTCCGCGCTGCCGAGCGAAATTCAGGGCGAAGCGGGCTCGCTGGTTATCGAGAAGATCTCCGAGTGCCAGAAGGTGAGTTTTGTGCCGCGCGGCGGCAAAGCGCAGGAGCTGACGCAGCCTCAGCATATTAACACTATGCTCTATGAGGCAGAGGTCTTCGCCCGTCTGGTGGAAGACAACGAAGTGAATCATCCAGGCCTTGCGGTGAGCCGCACCACGGCGAAGCTGCAAACGGAGATCCGCCGTCAGACAGGCGTGGTGTTCCCGGCTGACGGCGTGAGCGCGGAAGCTATCGCGTAAAGCTGTGTAATGAAACGGCGCAGACCATTGACGAAACCAATGGTCTGACATATTTTGTTACCTGCAAAGGGGAGTAACTTCTTCGTCGGTGGATCGTCATTACGATGCGTGCAATACCGCATCCGGTCGCCGGGCAACCTTCGTGGTTGTAAGTGAGACCTTGCCGGAAGGCGAGGTCTATGCATAAAAAGCTAACGGCTATCGTCTTCTGACCATGGCCGTTTTTGTTTTTTATGTGTAAGGAAAATAGTATGCATTCTGTCGGCACTCCAATGTTGTGGGGCGGATTCGCGGTTGTCGTGCTCATCATGCTGGCGATCGACCTCTTTTTGCAGGGGCGTCGCGGCGCGCACGGCATGACCATGAAACAGGCTGCGGCCTGGTCGCTGGTGTGGGTCACCCTCTCCCTGCTTTTCTGTGCCGCCTTCTGGTGGTATCTGGCCTCGACCGAAGGCCGCGCGGTGGCCGATCCTCAGGCGCTCGCCTTCCTCACCGGTTATCTGATTGAAAAAGCCCTGGCGGTCGATAACGTCTTCGTCTGGCTGATGCTGTTCAGCTATTTCGCCGTGCCTGCGGCCCTGCAGCGCCGCGTGCTGGTATACGGCGTGCTGGGGGCGATCATTCTGCGTACCATCATGATCTTCGCCGGCAGCTGGCTGATTACCCAGTTCGAATGGCTGCTGTACGTCTTCGGCGCGTTTCTGCTGTTCACCGGGGTCAAAATGGCGTTGGCGAAAGAGGACGGCTCCGCGATTGGCGATCGCCCGCTGGTGAAGTGGATCCGCGGTCATCTGCGCATGACCGACAAGATCGAGAGCGAGCACTTCTTCGTGCGCAAGAACGGCCTGCTGTTTGCCACCCCGCTGCTGCTGGTGCTGATTCTGGTTGAGCTGAGCGACGTGATTTTCGCGGTGGACAGCATTCCGGCGATCTTCGCGGTGACCACCGACCCGTTCATCGTCCTGACGTCTAACCTCTTCGCCATTCTCGGCCTGCGTGCGATGTACTTCCTGCTGGCGGGCGCGGCGGAGCGCTTCTCAATGCTGAAGTACGGTCTGTCGGTGATCCTGGTGTTTATCGGTATCAAGATGCTGATCGTCGATTTCTACCATATCCCGATCGCCATTTCGCTCGGCGTGGTGTTTGGCATTCTGATCGTGACGCTGATTATCAATACCTGGGTTAACCGCCAGCACGATAAGAAGCAGCAGGTGGAATAAAAGGGCTGATGCCCCCACCCCGACCCCTCTCCCACTGGGAGAGGGGGAAATGCAATGTAGGCCGGGTAAGCGTAGCGCCACCCGGCACTTTCGTTAATCAATAGTTAAAAAACATGACGCAACACGTAAAATCCAGCATTTTACGCTTCCTTCCTTTCGCGCATTCCCTATACTCGACCAGGCAAACATTTACTTACATCCGGACATAAATGTGACTAAGAGCACATCCGGGATGGAACGCAATTTCACTCAGGAAATACGTATGAGCACACAATCAAGCGGACTGTTCGCGCGCCTGGCGCAGGGCAGCCTCGTTAAACAAATTCTGGTCGGGCTGGTGCTGGGTATTCTGCTGGCGATGGTGTCAAAACCTGCGGCGGAGGCCACGGGGCTGCTCGGGACCCTTTTCGTTGGCGCGCTGAAGGCCGTAGCACCGGTACTGGTTCTGATGCTGGTCATGGCGTCGATTGCCAACCACCAGCACGGACAAAAAACCAACATTCGCCCTATTTTGTTCCTGTATCTGCTGGGAACCTTCTCGGCGGCCTTAACGGCCGTGGTGTTCAGCTTCCTGTTCCCGTCCACGCTGCACCTGACCAGCGCGGCCGGTGACATCACGCCGCCATCCGGCATTGTCGAAGTGCTGCGCGGACTGCTGATGAGCATGGTTTCTAACCCCATCACCGCGCTGATGAGCGGAAACTACATTGGCATCCTGGTCTGGGCGATTGGTCTGGGCTTCGCGCTGCGTCATGGTAACGAGACCACGAAAAACCTGGTCAACGATCTGTCCAACGCCGTGACCTTTATGGTGAAGCTGGTGATTCGCTTTGCGCCAATCGGTATTTTCGGGCTGGTCTCCTCTACGCTTGCAACCACCGGTTTCGACGCGCTGTGGGGCTACGCGCAGCTGCTGGTTGTGCTGGTCGGCTGTATGCTGCTGGTGGCGCTGGTGATCAACCCGCTGCTGGTGTTCTGGCAGATCCGCCGCAACCCGTATCCGCTGGTGCTGACCTGCCTGCGCGAGAGCGGCGTGTATGCTTTCTTCACCCGCAGCTCTGCGGCTAACATTCCGGTTAACATGGCGCTGGCGGAGAAGCTGAACCTGGACCGCGATACCTATTCCGTGTCGATCCCGCTGGGCGCAACCGTGAACATGGCGGGCGCGGCAATCACCATTACCGTTCTGACCCTGGCGGCGGTGCATACGCTGGGCATTCCGGTGGATCTGCCAACCGCGCTGCTGCTGAGCGTGGTGGCATCACTGTGTGCCTGTGGCGCATCCGGCGTGGCGGGCGGTTCGCTGCTGCTGATCCCGCTGGCGTGTAATATGTTCGGCATCCCGAACGAGATTGCGATGCAGGTTGTGGCCGTCGGCTTTATCATCGGCGTGCTGCAGGACTCCTGCGAAACCGCGCTGAACTCCTCTACCGACGTGCTGTTTACCGCAGCGGCCTGTCAGGCGGAAGACGCGCGTTTAGCGAAGAACGCCCTGCGCAGTTAAAAACAAAAGCCCGGTGGCGCTACGTCTTACCGGGCCTACAGGGTAAATGCAAAACGGCAACCAACGGTTGCCGTTTTTAGTGTTTGTACCCTCTCCCCGTGGGAGAGGGTCAGGGTGAGGGCATCAGGCCGCACCGATTACAGCGTCACACCACTCTTAAAGATCGCCAGCTCGCGGAAGTCGTTCTTCTCGTTACAGGTCTGCTTGCCGTTAGCAAATTCCACGATAGTATCCACGAACTCCGTCAGCAGCTGCGGCATGGCTTTCCCGTGAATCAGCTGGCCCGCATCAAAGTCGATCCAGTGCTTTTTCTTTGCCGCCAGCTCGCTGTTGGTGGCGATTTTCACCGTTGGCACAAAACCGCCGTACGGCGTGCCGCGACCGGTACTGAACAGCACCATATGACAGCCGGCCCCCGCCAGCGCGCTGGTGGCGACCGCATCGTTGCCCGGCGCGCTCAGCAGATTCAGACCGTGGGTTTTCAGGCGCTCGCCGTAGCGCAGCACGTCAACCACCTGGCTCGCGCCCGCTTTCTGAGTGCAGCCGAGGGATTTCTCTTCCAGCGTGGTGATTCCACCCGCTTTGTTGCCCGGCGATGGATTCTCGTAAATCGGCTGATTGTGGGCGATGAAGTACTGTTTGAAGTCGTTCACCATGGTGACGGTCTTCTCAAAGGTCTCTTCGTCGCGGCAGTGGCTCATCAGAATACGCTCCGCGCCGAACATTTCCGGCACTTCGGTCAACACCGTCGTGCCGCCGTTGGCAATCACGTAATCCGAGAAGCGGCCCAGCATAGGGTTAGCGGTGATCCCGGACAGGCCATCTGACCCGCCGCACTCCAGCCCAAACTTCAGCTCGCTCAGCTTGCCCGGCTCGCGCCTGTCGTGGCGCATCACCTCATAAAGCAGGTGAAGCTGTTCAACGCCCGCTTCCACTTCGTCGTCCTGATGCTGGCACACCATAAAATGCACGCGCTCAGAATCGAACTCGCCCAGCGTGTCGCGGAAGGCGTCCACCTGGTTGTTCTCGCAGCCGAGGCCAATCACCAGCACCGCGCCCGCATTCGGGTGGCGCACCATGTTTTGCAGCATGGTGCGGGTATTGATGTGGTCGTCGCCGAGCTGCGAGCAGCCGTAAGTGTGGCTGAACAGATGCACACCGTCAGTCCCTTCAGCATCGTTGGTCTCTTTCAGGAAACGCGTCTGAATTTGCCGCGCAATCCCGTTGACGCAGCCGACGGTCGGGAGGATCCACAGCTCGTTGCGGATCCCCACGTCGCCGCTGGCGCGACGGTAGATCTGCACCTCACGATCCGCCGCCTGACGTTCTTCTGCGGGTAAATCAGGTTGATAGCTGTACTCGTCCAGATCGCTCAGATTGGTGCGGGTATTGTGGGAGTGAATGTATTCACCCGGCGCAATATCCGCCAGCGCATGGCCGATGGGCAAACCGTACTTCACCACGTTCTCCCCTTTCGCAATGGGGATCAGGGCAAACTTATGTCCACGAACGATCGCCTGACGCAGGGTGACGCTCTGGTTATCAACGGTCACCACGTCGCCTTCACCGAGATCCGTCAGCGCGACGGCCACGTTATCCAGCGAATGGATTTTGATGTATTGCATATCAACCTCAAACGGCCTTAGTTCAGTTCAATGGCGAAGTAGTCACGCGCATTGTTAAAGCAGATGTTTCTCACCATTTCGCCCAGCAGCTGGATATCCGCTGGCGCTTCGCCCGCGTGTACCCAGCGGCCAATCATCTGGCACAGAATGCGGCGGAAGTATTCATGACGGGTATAGGAGAGGAAGCTGCGGCTGTCGGTCAGCATGCCGACAAAACGGCTCAGCAGGCCCAGCTGCGCGAGCTGCGTCATCTGACGCTCCATGCCGTCTTTCTGATCGTTGAACCACCAGCCGGAACCGAACTGCATCTTGCCCGGCATCCCTTCGCCCTGGAAGTTGCCGACCATGGTACCCAGCACTTCGTTATCGCGCGGGTTCAGGCAGTACAGGATGGTTTTTGGCAGCAGGTTTTGTTCGTTCTGTTTGCTCAGCAGTTTTGACAGCTCTTCCGCCAGCGGACGATCGTTGATGGAGTCGAAGCCCACGTCAGCGCCGATCAGTTTGAACTGGCGCTGGTTGTTATTGCGCAGCGCGCCGATGTGGTACTGCTGTACCCAGCCGCGACGCGCGTATTCCGCACCGAGGAATACCAGCACCGCCGTTTTAAACTGCGCCACTTTGTGCTCGCTTAAGCCTTCGCCGGAGAGACGACGCGCCAGAATGCTGTCCAGCTCGGCTTCGTTTGATTCCGCAAACAGCACCACGTCCAGCGCGTGGTCAGACACTTTGCAGCCGTGCGCGGCGAAGTGATCCAGACGTTTGGTCAGCGCGGTTTGCAGGTCAGCGAAACGACGGATGTCGGTATCCGACACTTCCGCCAGCTTCGCCATGTAGTCGGTGAAGGTGGCCTGCTCAATGTTGAAGGCTTTGTCCGGACGCCAGCTTGGCAGCACTTTGATATCGAAAGAGGTGTCTTTGGCGACAACGGCATGATGCTCCAGAGAGTCGATCGGATCGTCGGTAGTGCCCACCATCTTCACGTTCATCTGCTTCATGATGCCGCGCGCGGAGAAGTTATCCTGCGCCAGCAGCGCGTTGCAGCGATCCCAAATTTCATCCGCGGTCGTTGGGGAAAGCAACTTGCCGGTGATGCCAAACGGACGGCGGAGCTCAAGATGGGTCCAGTGGTAAAGCGGGTTGCCGATGGTGTGCGGAACGGTCGCCGCCCAGGCGTCAAACTTCTCGCGGTCGGTCGCATCGCCGGTACACAGGCGCTCAGCCACGCCGTTGGTGCGCATGGCACGCCATTTGTAGTGGTCACCCTTCAGCCAGATGTCATACAGGTTTTTGAAGCGATAATTTTCGGCAACCTGCTGCGGCGGTAAATGGCAGTGGTAGTCGAAAATCGGCTGGTCTTTTGCGTAGTCGTGGTACAGGCGGCGGGCAAATTCGGTATCTAACAGAAAGTCTTCGGTCATAAACGGCGTCATTATCGTCTTCCTCATTACGGGAGCGCAGAAAGCGTATGTTCATATGCTGCAAAGTTATCACACCAATTTCCACCAACCGAAGCTTTTTTCGTGAGTGAGATCAATAAACGCCAACAAATAAATTACCCTCAATGAAGTAAACCCTTCTGCAACCCCCGCCAGTACTGGCTTTGCGCGCGACGATTAATGTCCCCACAAAGAATCATACATTTGTGATGTCACTCACCTTTTAAAGCTGTATGACAAGTTATCTTTTCGCCGTCGCAAACTATAAGCCGACGGAATGCATTACCGGTGTGAGAGACATCGGGTTTAACGGTACGGATACCGACTTATGCACGCTTACTTATGGCAAGGTTCGGGCCGTTCCGGGACATGCTCCTGGTTACGCCCCTCCCGTTACACAACTGCTCCCGGAAACGGTTGAGAGGTTGCCGTGCTCTGGCGCGGAAATAACATAACGATGAGGTTTTAGATGCGTAAAATTAAAGGGTTACGTTGGTATATGATCGCACTGGTGACGTTAGGCACCGTGCTGGGCTACCTGACGCGTAACACGGTGGCAGCAGCAGCGCCAACGTTGATGGAAGAGCTGCATATCTCCACGCAGCAATACTCCTACATCATTGCTGCCTATTCCGCGGCTTATACCATCATGCAGCCTGTTGCGGGCTATGTGCTGGACATTCTCGGTACCAAAATCGGTTATGCCTTCTTCGCCATCGCCTGGGCGGTGTTCTGCGGCGCAACCGCGCTGGCAGGCAGTTGGGGTGGACTGGCGCTGGCGCGCGGTGCGGTCGGTGCGGCTGAAGCCGCGATGATCCCGGCGGGTCTGAAGGCCAGCTCCGAGTGGTTCCCGGCAAAAGAGCGTTCCATTGCCGTCGGCTACTTCAACGTGGGCTCGTCCATCGGGGCGATGATAGCGCCGCCGCTGGTGGTGTGGGCCATCGTGATGCACAGCTGGCAGATGGCGTTCATCATCTCAGGCGTGCTGAGCTTTGCCTGGGCGATGGCGTGGCTGGTTTTCTATAAACACCCGCGCGATCAGAAAAAACTGTCTGAAGAAGAACGTGAATACATCATTGGCGGTCAGGAAGCGCAGCATCAGACCAACAACGGCAAAAAAATGACCGTCTGGCAGATCCTGGGCACCCGTCAGTTCTGGGGTATCGCCCTGCCGCGCTTCCTGGCTGAACCGGCCTGGGGTACCTTTAACGCGTGGATCCCCCTGTTCATGTTTAAAGTCTACGGCTTTAACCTGAAAGAGATCGCGATGTTCGCCTGGATGCCAATGCTGTTCGCTGACCTGGGCTGTATCGTGGGCGGCTACCTGCCACCGCTGTTCCAGCGCTGGTTTGGCGTGAACCTGATCGTTTCCCGTAAGATGGTGGTGACCATGGGCGCGCTGCTGATGATTGGCCCGGGCATGATCGGCCTGTTCACCAGCCCGTATGTCGCCATTGCCCTGCTGTGCATCGGTGGCTTTGCTCACCAGTCCCTGTCCGGCGCGCTGATTACGCTCTCGTCTGACGTCTTTGGTCGTAACGAAGTGGCAACCGCCAACGGCCTGACCGGCATGGCCGCCTGGACC
Organism: Enterobacter sp. QK-SA4; assembly: GCF_056856775.1. Lineage (NCBI taxonomy): Bacteria > Pseudomonadati > Pseudomonadota > Gammaproteobacteria > Enterobacterales > Enterobacteriaceae > Enterobacter > Enterobacter sp. QK-SA4. The sequence goes on along the minus strand of NZ_JBXFXH010000007.1, from coordinate 628,647 downwards.
GCGAGCACCATGTTTGCACTGGTGGTCGGCGCGCTGGCGGATACCATCGGCTTCAGCCCGCTGTTCGCGGTGCTGGCGATCTTTGACCTGATGGGTGCAGTGGTTATCTGGACGGTGCTGAAAAGCAAATCGGCAGAGGAGCTGGCGAAAGAGTCCATTGGCAAACCGGCTACGCAGAGTTAGCGAAAATACGTTTCAACTAAGCCGCCTCCGGGCGGCTTTTTTAATGGCAAAATCTGGAGAGTGGCACGCAAAAGTGGTATAACAAATCATCTGCCGTACCCTGCCTGGAGCGCATATGGAAATCACCGAACCACGTCGTTTATATCAACAACTTGCCGCGGAGCTGAAAGATCGCATCGAGCAAGGGGTCTATCTTGTCGGTGATAAACTTCCCGCCGAGCGCTTTATCGCGGATGAAAAAAGCGTCAGCCGCACCGTGGTGCGTGAAGCAATTATCATGCTGGAAGTGGAAGGCTACGTTGAGGTACGTAAAGGCTCCGGCATTCACGTGATTTCTAATCTGCCGAAACACTCTCCCGTCGCGGACGAAAGTCTGGAATTCGCCAGCTATGGCCCCTTCGAGCTGCTCCAGGCTCGCCAGCTGATCGAAAGCAATATTGCTGAGTTTGCGGCGACGCAGGTGACCAAGCAGGACATCATGAAGCTGATGGAGATCCAGGAGAATGCCCGTAAGGAAAAATGTTTCCGCGATTCAGAGTGGGATCTGCAGTTCCACGTTCAGGTCGCCCTGGCAACCCAAAATACGGCGCTGGCAGCTATCGTAGAAAAAATGTGGACTCAGCGCGTTCACAACCCGTACTGGAAAAAACTGCACGACCATATCGATTCCCGTACCGTTGACAACTGGTGCGACGATCACGACCAAATCCTTAAGGCGCTGATTCGTAAAGATCCGCATGCCGCTAAGCTGGCGATGTGGCAGCACCTGGAAAACACCAAGCAGATGCTGTTCAACGAAACCAGCGATGACTTCGAATTTAACGCTGACCGCTATCTTTTTGCCGATAATCCGGTTGTTCATCTCGATACGGCTTCCAGTGCCGCAAAATAGATGACCTTTCTGCTGGCAGGCGCTACGTTGCGCCTTCCGGCTTCAGTGGGTAAGCAAAACATATATAGTGTCAGCCTTTGTAAATCCCCTCGCTCACTTCCTGGGCTTACGCCAAAATCAACTCACCCCTGCAAATTCTGTGACGCAGAACGTTGGGCTTTGTTACAATTGGATTCAATTCCTTATTTTGTAAGTTAGTGCTTGCTAACCAGCCAATTAACAGGGAACAGTGTTGGCCACACCGCAATGTGTCCGCGAGCGACCATAATGAAATCACAACAACGTCGCCGTGCTGTTTGTCCCGGATAACAGGCGTGACGTTAACCGATTTCCAGGAACACTGAATGGAACTTTTGACCCAACTGCTGCATGCCCTCTGGGCGCAGGATTTTGAAACGCTGGCCAACCCTTCCATGATTGGCATGCTCTATTTCGTCTTGTTTATGATCCTGTTCCTTGAGAACGGTTTGCTGCCTGCTGCCTTCCTGCCCGGTGACAGTTTGCTGGTGCTTGTCGGCGTGCTGTGTGCCAAAGGGGCGATGGCGTTTCCACACACCATTTTATTACTGACCGTGGCGGCCAGCCTCGGCTGCTGGGTGAGCTATATCCAGGGAAGATGGCTGGGCAATACCCGGATCGTCCAGAACTGGCTCTCGCATCTGCCTGCTCATTATCACCAGCGGGCGCACCATCTTTTCCATAAGCACGGGCTTTCCGCGCTGCTGATTGGCCGCTTTATCGCCTTTGTTCGCACCCTGCTGCCGACCATTGCCGGTCTGTCGGGGTTGAGCAGCGCGCGCTTCCAGTTCTTTAACTGGATGAGCGGCCTGCTATGGGTGCTTATTCTGACGACGCTGGGCTATGCGCTGGGTAAAACGCCGGTCTTTATGAAATATGAAGACCAGCTGATGTCCTGCCTGATGCTGCTTCCTGTGGTTCTGCTGGTCTTCGGCCTGATTGGCTCACTGGTTGTCCTGTGGAAGAAGAAATACGGAGCAAGAGGCTAACGATGGTTATCTCACCGCTCGCCCTGCGCCGTTTTGCCGTTGCCGTGATTACGCTGATCGTCCTCAGCGCCATGCTGCTGGCATGGAGCGCGCTTTCGCATCAGGAATCGACGCTGGCCATCCGCCCGGTAAACCAGGGCGCCAGCGTGCCTGACGGTTTTTCTGTCTGGCATCATCTGGACGCGAACGGGATCCGCTTTAAGAGCATTACCCCGCAGGACGACGTTTTACTGATCAAGTTTGATTCCCGTGCGCAAAGTGCCGCCGCGAAAGTGGTTCTCGATCGTACGCTGCCGCACGGGTATATCATTGCCCAGCAGGAAGATGACAGCCAACCTGCAGCATGGCTGTCATTGATTCGCGATACGTCGCATCGGTTTGGATAACTTCCAGGATTCCGAATCTTTTCACTCACTTTGGTGAATCCCCCGTTTACTTACTATGCTTAAGTACGCGGAGCACCCCTCAATGTACTCCGCATAACTTTGGATAGCGGCAAACGCCGCAACACAATGGAAGGTTTCGATAATGAAATTCCGCATGACTCTGGCTCTGGCCCTTTTTTCTTTAAGCACAGCATCCTTCGCAAACTCTCTCTGTCAGGAGAAAGAACAGGATATTCAGCGTGAGATCGGTTATGCCGAAAAGCATAACAATCAGCACCGTGTTGATGGTCTTAAAAAAGCGCTGAGCGAAGTGAAAGCGAACTGTTCAGACAGCAAGCTTCGTGCCGACCACAAGAAGAAAATCGCTGAACAGAAGGACGAGATAGCCGAGCGCCGTCGCGACCTGCAGGAAGCGAAAGAGAAAGGAGATGCGGAAAAAATTGCCAAGCGCGAGAAGAAGTTGAAAGAAGCGCAGGATGACCTGAAAGCGCTGGAAGCTCGCGATTATTGAGTTAACGGAAATCTCAACAGGAGAGAGAATCATGTCAAAAGATACGACGTCTGAACATCTGCGCGCTGAACTGAAATCCCTGGCCGATACCCTTGAAGAGGTGCTGAACTCCTCTGCTGACAAGTCAAAAGAAGAGGTCAGCAAGCTGCGCAGCAAGGCGGAGCAAGCGCTGAAAGAGAGCCGCTATCGCCTGGGTGAAACCGGTGATGCGCTGGCGAAACAGACCCGCGAAGCGGCTGCCCGCGCGGACGAATATGTGCGTGATAATCCATGGACGGGTGTAGGGATTGGTGCCGCAGTGGGTGTGGTACTGGGTGTCCTTCTGACGCGTCGTTGATATGGAAGATCCTCGTCACGCACAAGGGCCTGCTAACAACGTCCTCGGCATCGGCCAGCGTATTTTAACGACGCTGGTCGGGATTGCCGAAACGCGCGTCCGGCTGGCAGTGGTCGAGCTGGAAGAGGAGAAAGCGAACCTCTTCCAGATGCTGCTGATGCTCGGGCTGACCATGCTCTTCGCCGCATTTGGTCTGATGAGCCTGATGGTGTTAATCATCTGGGCCATCGATCCGCAGTATCGTCTTAACGCGATGATTGCCACCACCGTCGTTCTGCTGGTCGCCGCGTTGATAGGCGGTATCTGGACGCTGCGTAAAGCGCGCAAGTCCACTTTCCTGCGCCATACGCGCCAGGAGCTGGCAAACGATCGCGCTCTGCTGGAGGATGACAAGCCGTGAGCGATAAAGCGGAACGTCAGAAGCGAAAAGCTTACCTGTTAAGTCAGATCCAGCAGCAACGGCTGGATCTGTCTGCCAGCCGCCGCGACTGGATTGACGCGACGCGACGGTTTGACCGCGGCTGGAACACCTTCCTGAGCCTGCGCTCATGGGCGCTGGTCGGAAGCAGCGTGATGGCTATCTGGACGGTTCGTCATCCAAATATGCTCATCCGCTGGGCACGTCGTGGATTCGGCGCCTGGAGCGCCTGGCGTCTGGTGAAAGCCACTTTGCGGCAGCAGCAGCTGCGGTGATAAAAGCAAAACGGTAACCCAGGTTACCGTTTTTTGTTTTTGCGCCCTCTCCCCGTGGGAGAGGGTTGGGGTGAGGCACCAGCGCGCACGTCCCCTTACTCAATATCTTTGAAGAAGATTGACAGTTTTCCTTGCTAACAATTACCACCCGCCCCGTTTATTATCCTCTCCATCGACAGCAACGCCGCGGTATCTACCCGGAATTGCAGACAAATAATGTTCAGCCGCTCATGTGGTTTCCTGGAGAGTAAAATGAAAAAATTAGAAGATGTTGGTGTACTGGTAGCGCGTATTCTGATGCCAATTCTGTTCATCGTGGCAGGTTGGGGAAAAATCACCGGTTATGCGGGCACCCAGCAGTATATGGAAGCCATGGGCGTTCCGGGGTTCCTGCTGCCGCTGACCATTCTTCTTGAGTTCGGCGGCGGCCTGGCGGTACTGTTCGGCTTCCTGACCCGTACCACCGCGCTGTTTACCGCAGGCTTCACCGTGCTGACAGCGTTCATCTTCCACAGCAACTTTGCGGAAGGCGTGAACTCTCTGATGTTCATGAAAAACCTGACCATCGCGGGTGGCTTCCTGCTGCTGGCCGTCACCGGCCCGGGTGCATACAGCATCGACCGCGTTCTGAATAAGAAATGGTAAGCACGCTATACTGAATAAACACAAAGCGAGGAGACATCTCCTCGCTTTTGCTATCTGACGGAGGAGAAAAAATGGGACAACTCGTAGACGGCGTATGGCAGGATGTCTGGTATGACACCAAATCCACCGGAGGTCGCTTCAAGCGCTCAGTTTCGGCCTTCCGTAACTGGCTGACCGCCGACGGCGCGCCCGGCCCGAGCGGCGAAGGCGGCTTCGCGGCTGAGAAAGACCGCTATCATCTTTATGTTTCGCTTGCCTGCCCGTGGGCACACCGCACGCTGATTGTGCGCAAGCTTAAGGGTCTCGAATCCTTAATCCCGGTTTCGGTCGTGAACCCGCTGATGCTGGAAAACGGCTGGACGTTTGACAGTGATTTCCCCGCGGCGACCGGCGACGATCTTTACCAACACGATTTCCTTTACCAGCTCTATCTGCGCGCCGATCCTCACTACACCGGGCGCGTTACCGTGCCGGTGCTGTGGGACAAGAAAAACCAGACGATTGTCAGCAATGAGTCTGCGGAAATCATCCGCATGTTCAATACCGCCTTTGACGCGCACGGCGCCCGTGCCGGAGATTACTATCCGGCTGAGCTGCGTGAGAAAATTGACGAGCTGAACAGCTGGATTTACGACAACGTCAACAACGGTGTCTACAAGGCCGGTTTCGCCACCAGCCAGGAAGCGTATGACGAAGCGGTCGGAAAGGTGTTTGAATCACTTGAGCGTCTGGAGCAGATCCTGGGCCAGCATCGCTACCTGACGGGCGATCGCCTGACGGAAGCGGACATTCGCCTGTGGACCACGCTGGTTCGCTTCGATCCGGTCTATGTCACCCACTTTAAGTGCGACAAGCACCGCATCAGCGACTACCTGAACCTGCATGGTTTTCTGCGCGACATCTACCAGATGCCGGGTATTGCCGACACGGTCGACTTCGACCATATTCGCACCCACTATTTCCGCAGCCACAAGACCATCAACCCGACGGGTATTATCTCCATCGGCCCGTGGCAGAACCTGGAAGAACCGCATGGGCGCGACGTGCGTTTTGGATAAATATTAAGGGCATCAATGGATGCCCTTTTTTAATTCACAATCTCCATCTATCCTTACCTCGATCGCTTAGAAAACAAGTGATTGACTGACTAATGAGGCAAGGAAAAATGGACTGGTATTTAAAAGTACTGCGTAACTACATTGGATTTGGTGGCCGTGCCCGCCGCAAAGAGTACTGGATGTTCGTTCTGGTGAACTTCGTCCTGATTATGGTGCTGGGCATCGTGGATAAAATTCTTGGCTGGGAGCGGGCTGGCGGTGAAGGCGTACTGACCACCATTTATGGCCTGTTAGTCCTGCTACCATCGTGGGCGGTACTGTTCCGTCGGCTGCACGACACCGATCGTTCAGCGTGGTGGTTACTGCTGCTGCTGATCCCGCTTGTTGGCTGGATCGTGATTTTGATTTTCAACTGCCAGAGCGGCACGCCGGGCGAGAACCGCTTTGGTCCGGATCCGAAGCTCGACGCATAAATAATGGCCCGGTGGCGCACAGCGATCCGGGCCTATATCCTTATTTATTGTGGTGGGCAAAAAGCTTCGGAATTTCGCGTAGACACCAGGATTTGGCTTCGCCCATGCTGTCGCGGCGCCACGCCATAATGATATCCACTTCGCTGGTGTATTCCGGGCTGACAACGCGCAGTCGCCCTTCCGCAATATCTTTCTCCACAAACGGGTACGGCATCGTCGCCACGCCCAGACCCGCCAATAGCGCCTGCCGTTTGTCCTCCAGTGAGGTCACCGTCAGACGTGGCTGCTTATCCAGCAGCTGCACCGTCAGCACCGGACGCTCGCGCGCGGTATCCGCTACCGCCACGCCGCGATACTTCACGCGCGTCACTTCAGAGAGCGGCTCCGGCTCCTGGTGAATCGGGTGATTGGGTGCGGCAACATAGACGTTCATCACGCTGTAGAGCTTGCGCGAGTTGATTTCCGATGAGGAACGGAAGTGCATGTCCGGCGCAATCACAATATCCGCCCTGCCCGTCTCCAGACGTTCCCACGCGCCTGCCAGCACCTCGGTGATGATTGACAGCTGCGTATTGGCCTTCGCCGCCAGGCGGTCCACCAGCGGGAACAGCGCTTCAGTCGGCACCAGCGCTTCGGTAACTAACGTCAGATGGGTTTCCCAGCCGCGCGCCAGCGCTTCGGCGTCCGTCGTGAGCTTGTCCGCCGCTTCCAGCAGCACGCGGCCGCGCTCCAGCAGCATTCGCCCCACGTTGGTGAATTTTGTTCGATGACCGGAGCGGTCAAACAGCACCACGTCCAGCTCTTCCTCCAGCTTCTGCATGGTGTAGCTTAGCGCAGACGGAACGCGCCCCAGCTCATCTGCCGCCGCCGCAAAACTGCCGCGCCGGTCAATCGCGTCCATGACGCGAAGCGCCTCAAGCGTCAATGCTCTCTCTTTAGCCATCTCGTTCTCATTCAGGAAATTTGAACATACCGGGCAGAATATCTGGCTAACAATGCAGCGTCCATACCTTTACCATTGTTTTAGTGTAAAGAGAGGTCAAGTTTATGATTACGACAAGAACAGCTAAACAGTGCGGACAAGCCGATTTCGGTTGGCTGCAGGCCCGCTACACCTTTTCCTTTGGACACTACTTTGACCCTAAACTCCTCGGTTACGCTTCACTGCGCGTGTTGAATCAGGAAGTGCTCGCCCCTGGCGCCTCCTTCCAGCCGCGTACGTACCCGAAAGTCGATATCCTGAACCTGATCCTGGAAGGCGAGGCAGAATACCGCGATAGCGAGGGCAATCATGTCCAGGCAAAGGCTGGCGAAGCGTTGTTAATTTCCACGCAGCCGGGCATCAGCTACAGCGAGCATAACCTCAGCAAAGATAAAACGCTGACCCGTATGCAGCTGTGGCTGGACGCCTGCCCCGAGCGGGAAAATCCGCTGGTGCAGAAGTTAGATTTAACGGGCGATAAGCAGCAGCTGATTGCATCGCCGGACGGCAGTAAAGGTAGCCTGCAGCTGCGCCAGCAGGTGTGGCTGCACCATATCGAACTGAAGAAAGGTGAACAGGCGAGCTTCCAGCTTCATGGTCCGCGCGCCTATTTACAGTCTATTCACGGTACGGTACATGCGGTGACGCACACGGAAGAGAAAGAAGCGCTCACCTGCGGCGACGGGGCGTTTATTCGTGATGAAGCGAATATCACCCTGGTGGCGGATACGCCGCTTCGCGCGCTGCTGATTGATTTGCCGGTTTAAAGAATGCCCCCACCCTAACCCTCTCCCAATGGGAGAGGGAACCGATCGAGCCACGGCAGAATCATCCGGCGCCGTATGCAACGTACGAAATCACTCTGCCAGCGCGTTAGCCATATCGGTTCTAATCTGCTTACGCTGTTCCGGCGTCAACACCTGGCTGACGTCGAAGTAATATTTCACGCGGTAATAGCGGGTCTGCTCTTCAATTTTGCTAAAGGCAGCAAGCTGGCTTTTCACCGTGCTTTCGTCCCATTTACCCGCCTGGAACATGTCGATCAGCGCGCCGTCCTTCACTCCCGTCATCGGGATCTTGCTGACATTTTGTTCCAGCTGCTTATGCAGATCTTCAATCTTTTTAACCTGCTCATTGCTGAGCTTCAGGTGCTGTACCAGCGGATCCTGCGAGGGAGACGGGGCAGCCTCAACGTTCGCGGCCTGTACCGTAAAACTGCACACTGCCAGCGAGGCGGCGACCAGCGCAATACGGGTCATTTTCATCATCTTACTGTCCTTACATGCTGTGATAGGGAAAAGCAGGCGTATTGTTTTTCAAGAGCGGATGAATATGTGTGAGTAATTATATAAACAATTTTGTATGTTTAGCGGGCAAAAAAATGCCCCCAGGGTTGAGGGGGCATGAGACCTGAATGTCGTCAGATTGATTGCGTAAACGTCCTCGAAATCACATCCTGCTGCTGCTCGCGCGTCAGCGCATTAAAACGCACCGCATAGCCTGAAACGCGGATCGTCAGGTTCGGGTAATTCTCGGGATGCGCAATGGCATCGAGGAGCATTTCCCGGTTCATGACGTTGACGTTCAGATGCTGCCCGCCCTCAATGGACGCTTCGTGATGGAAGTACCCGTCCAGCAGCCCCACCAGGTTGGTTTTGCGCACCAGCTCGTCCTTGCCCAGCGCCTGCGGCACGATGGAGAAGGTGTAGGAGATCCCGTCTTTCGCATAGGTGAACGGCAGCTTGGCCACCGACGTTAGCGAGGCTACCGCCCCTTTTCTGTCGCGGCCGTGCATCGGATTCGCACCTGGCGCAAACGGCGTGCCGCCGCGGCGTCCGTCCGGCGTGTTCCCGGTCTTCTGGCCGTATACCACGTTGGAGGTGATGGTCAGGATCGACTGGGTTGGCACCGCGTTGCGGTAGGTTGGCAGCGCCTGAATTTTCTTCATAAAGCGCTCCACCAGGTCGCAGGCGATGCTGTCCACGCGGTCGTCGTTGTTGCCGTACTGCGGATAGTCCCCTTCAATCACAAAATCGACCGCCAGTCCGGTATGGTCGCGCACCGGCTTCACCGTGGCGTATTTAATGGCCGACAGGGAATCCGCGGCCACCGACAGCCCGGCAATGCCGCAGGCCATGGTGCGATAGACGTCGCGGTCATGCAGCGCCATCAGCGAGGCTTCGTAGCTGTACTTATCATGCATGTAGTGAATGAGGTTCAGGGCGCTGATGTACTGCACCGCCAGCCAGTCCATAAAGTGATCGAGGCTCGCCATCACGGTGTCGTAATCCAGCACGTCGTCCAGCAGCGGCTCGGTTTTCGGGCCGACCTGGATCTTCAGCTTCTCGTCCACCCCGCCGTTGATCGCGTACAGCAGCGTTTTGGCGAGGTTGGCGCGCGCGCCAAAGAACTGCATCTGCTTGCCGATCACCATCGGGCTGACGCAGCAGGCAATGGCGTAGTCGTCGCTGTTGAAGTCCGCACGCATCAAATCGTCGTTCTCATACTGCAGCGAAGAGGTGACGATCGACACCTGAGCGGCGTATTTCTTGAACGCGATCGGCAGTTGTTCAGACCAGAGGATCGTCAGGTTCGGCTCCGGCGCAGGCCCCATGGTGTGCAGGGTATGCAGATAGCGGAAGCTGTTTTTGGTCACCAGCGTGCGCCCGTCCAGCCCCATGCCGCCGATCACTTCCGTCGCCCAGATTGGATCGCCGGAGAAGAGCGTGTCGAACTCCGGCGTGCGCAGGAAGCGCACCATGCGGATCTTCATGATGAAGTGGTCGATCAGCTCCTGCGCCTGGACTTCATTCAGGCGCCCCGCCTGCATGTCGCGTTCAATGTAGATATCGAGGAACGAGGCCGTGCGCCCCAGCGACATCGCCCCGCCGTTCTGGGATTTCACCGCTGCAAGGTAGGCAAAATAGACCCACTGCACCGCTTCCTGGGCGTTCATCGCCGGACGTGAGATATCAAAGCCGTAGTTCGCCGCCATCTGCTGGATCTGCAGCAGCGCGCGCCTGTGCTCCGCCAGCTCTTCACGCAGGCGGATCGTCGCCTCCAGATCTTCGCCGCGCTCCAGCCTGCCCTGCAGATCGGCAAACTGAAGCTCGCGCTCGCGCACCAGATAAGCGATCCCGTACAGCGCCACGCGGCGATAGTCACCGATGATGCGGCCGCGCCCGTAGCCGTCCGGCAGACCGGTCAGCACGCCGGATTTACGGCAGCGCATCATCTCCGGGGAGTAGACGTCAAACACTCCCTGGTTGTGGGTTTTGCGCAGGTCGGTAAACAGGTATTCGAACTGCGGATCCATCTCCCGGCCATAGGCTTCGAACGAGCTGCGGATCATGTTGATCCCGCCATAAGGATGCAGCGCGCGCTTGAGCGGCTTATCGGTTTGCAGGCCGACGATCGTCTCCAGATCCTGGTCGATATAGCCCGGCCCGTGGGCCGTAATGGTGGTGGCAATGTTGGTGTCAAAATCCACCGGGGCGTGGGTGGCATTCTCCTGGCGAATGCCGACCATTACCTTCTGCCACAGCGCCGTCGTTGCTGGCGTCGCCTGCGCGAGGAAAGCTTCATCGCCTTCATAAGGGGTGTAGTTATGCTGAATAAAATCGCGGACGTTGACGGCGTTTTTCCATTCTTCACCGCGAAACCCGGCCCATGCGTCGCTGTAGGGCGCGACGCCCGTATCGATTGTTACTTTCATGTGTTTCTCGCTTTATCAGGCGTAAGCCGCGGCCGGGGTAACCTTTCCAAGACGGAGGGCGTCCAGCGCGATCATTTTTTCTTCGTTGGTAGGGATAACCGCGCAGGCCACGCGGGACGATTCGGTGGAGATCACGCGCTCTCCCGCGCTCCCCGGCAGGGCATTTTTGTCGTCGTCGAGGATGATGCCGAAGACTTTCAGATGTTCCGCCACCAGCGCGCGGACAAGCTTCGAGTTTTCGCCAATACCGCCGGTAAAGACCACCCCATCCAGGCGGTGCAGCGACGCCGCGTGCCCGGCGATATGCCGCGCAATGCGGTGAACGAAGGTATGGATAGCTAGCTGCGCACGCTCGTTGCCTTCGTGCCAGGCTTTCTCCAGCGCACGTAAATCGGAGGAGATGCCGGAGATCCCCAGCAGCCCGGACTCTTTATTGACCACGCGCTCCAGATCCTCGAACGACTGGCCGGTCTGCTGGGCAATCCACGCCATCGCGCCGAAGTCCACATCGCCGCAGCGCGTCCCCATTACCAGCCCTTCCAGCGGCGTCATCCCCATCGAGGTGTCGACGCTTTCGCCGTTGCGCACCGCGCAGATGGAGGCTCCGTTGCCGAGATGGGCAATCACCAGGCCGCTGTCATCGGGGGACAGCCCGAGAAGCGTATGCGCCTGCGCGGCCACGTAGCGGTGAGAGGTGCCGTGGAAGCCGTAGCGGCGCACGCCCAGCTCTTCAAAATAGCGGTACGGCAATCCGTACAGATACGCCTGCGGCGGCAGCGTCTGGTGGAAGCTGGTATCAAATACCGCCACCTGCTGCACGCCCGGGAACAGCCGCTCTGCGGCTTCCACGCCGCTCAGGTTGGCGTAGTTATGCAGTGGCGCCAGCGGGGAAACCTGTCGGATCTGCGCGATCGCCTCTTCCGTGATCAGGGTCGACTCGCTGAAGAGATTTCCCCCGTGCGCAATGCGGTGGCCAATTAAGGCCACGCTGCTCATCAGGTTACGCTTCTCCAGCTCCAGGGCGATGGCAGCCAGCGCCCCTTCGTAGTCCTGGTGAGCCAGTCTGGCTGGCTCACCCCCGTTCACGGAAATAAAGGCCTTCTCGGTGTTGATCCCATCTGCAATGCCCATCATCAGGGCATCGCAGCTGCTGGCGTCGAGCACCGAAAACTTAACAGAGGACGATCCGCAGTTAATTACCAGTACAACCGGAAACTCAATCATCATGTGACTCCGCTCTTCCTGAGCAATGGGTTAGAACAGTTTGTAAACGATATTCAGAATGGTCAGCAGCCCGACCGCGGTAACGAAAATGTTCTCGGTACGCCCTTTGTACTTCGCCAGCGCCGGTGCTTTGCGGATGGCATACATCGGCAGCAGGCACAGCAGAGAGGCGATGATTGGTGCGCCCATGGCTTCAATAAGGTCCAGAATGTTCGGGTTGGCGTAGGCCACAACCCAGGTGGAGCCCATGATGAACACCATGCTGATGGTGTTCAGCTTGCCAACGGAGACTTTCTTCTTATCGCCCTTGTAGCCGAACTTGAGGATCAGGCCGTTCAGCCCTTCCAGCGTGCCCAGGTAATGACCGAAGAAGGATTTGAAGATAGCGACCAGCGCGATGATGGAGGCACCGTATTCCAGTACCGTCGCGAACGTCGATTTGGTTCCTGACATTGACGCAAAGTGGTTCGCCAGGTAAGAGAGCACCGGAATGTTCTGCGCCTTAGCGTCCGCCATGTTCTGCGGAGAGAGCGTAAACAGGCAGCTAAAGGCGAAGAACATCACCACGGCCACCATCAGCAGGCTGGCGCGACCGATGATTTTGGAACATTTCTGCTCGGTGAATTCTTTACCGAACTCCGGCTCGTACTCTTCGCGCTTGGAGACCACAAACGAGGAGACGATAGGCGAGAAGTTGAAGGAGAAGACCATGATGGAGATACCCAGCCACACCGTGACCAGAATGCCGTCATGACCGGTGAAGGCGATATCGCTCAGGTTGACCTGGTCAATCACCGCCGAGTTCCAGTAAGGGATCAGCGACAGGGAAATCAGCACCAGGCTGGCGATAAACGGGAACACCAGGAAGCTCATGACCTTCACCATCAGGTCTTTACCAAACCAGATAACAAAGGCCATCAGCAGCAGCAGGAACAGCGCCACCACGCCGCGGTTCAGCGCAGGTAGCTGGAGCTGGTTTTCCCAGAAGGTCATAAAGGTGTTGGTAATGGTGACGCCGTAAATCCACAGCAGCGGGCAAATAGCGAAGAAGTAGAGGAAGGTGATCACCACCCCGCCGGTTTTTCCAAAGTGCTCTTCCACCGTTTCGGTGATGTTGCCCGAGACGTTGCTGCCGGAGAGGCACAAACGCGCCAGCGCGCGGTGGCAGTAAAACGCAATCGGGAACGCGAGAACCAGCATCAGCAGGATAGGGATCAATCCACCAAAACCTGCGCGAATGGGGAAGAACAGCACGCCTGCGCCAATGGCGGTACCAAACAGGCCAAGCGTCCAGGTGGTATCAGACTTACGCCAGGAGGACGTTTTTGTCTGGCCAACGATAATGCTTTCTGTGTTGCTCATAGGTCACCTTTATGCGTCAACGAAGCCGGTAATTTGGGAAACACGGGAGAGATCGATATTGCCGCCGGAAATAATGCAGACGGTTTTACGACCCTGAATATAGCGATCGAGCTTGCCGCTTAATAACGCGGCACAGGCCAGCGCGCCGGCACCTTCCGTCACCACTTTATTACGCTGAATAAGCGCGATCATGCTGTCGCGAATGTTGTCTTCGCTGACCAGCACAATGTCATCAACCAGCTCGCGAACAATTTCGAACGGTAAATTACCGGGACGAGAAACATCACAGCCATCGGCCAGCGTGCCGGTAACGCGATGGCTCATTATTTCTCCGGCCTGATACGATGCCGCCATGCCGTGAACATTTTCTGACTGCACGCCGATGATATTAATGGTGGGGTTGATGGATTTAATTGCCGTCGCAATCCCGGCAATTAAACCGCCGCCGCCGATAGGCACAATAACGTTATCCACGTCGTATAAATCTTCGAGAATTTCCAGACCGATGGTGCCCTGCCCGGCGATCACTTTGGCATCATCGTATGGCGGAATAAAAATACGCCCTTCCATCTCGACGATTTCGCTGACTTTGGCAATGGTGTCGTTGAAGTTCTCGCCGTGCAGCACAACTTCCGCCGAGTAGTCGCGCGTCGCGGCCACTTTAGACTTCGGCGCGCCCATCGGCATCACCACTTTGCCGTCGATGCCGAGCATCGCGCAGGAGAGGGACACACCCTGCGCGTGGTTCCCTGCGGAGCAGGCGACAACGCCTTTGCGTTTTTCAGCGTCGGTCAGCGAGCTTAATTTGTTAAACGCGCCGCGGATCTTAAACGAGCCGGTACGCTGCATGTTCTCAAACTTCAGGAATATTTCGCCCTTGCAGCGTTCGCTAAGATAATTCGAGCGCGGCATACCGGTTTTATATATTTTTCCTGCCAGTCGTTTTCTGGCGTCCTGAATATCTTCAATCGTTACCGGGAGATCGTAGGTAATATGCATAATATCCTCGTTATAATAATTCATTCTTTTCAGGCAAAGTCAGGGTATCAGAGCGTTACAGAGATAAGCTCTGGGTGTTTTTAAAATAATCACTTATTATTCATCGTCGTCTTTCGATATTCATCGACGAATACTGTTTTGCCAGCTCAACTAAGGAAGGTGCGAATAAGCAGGTCATTTCTTCCCAAGCTGACTCGCTGATTAAAATTTCGCGGATCTGGGCCGATTTTTTTCCCGCAAACACATCGAATCAGCCTATTTAGGCTATTTTTTCCACCATTTCTGGCGTTATTTCCGGTTTTTACTGAGATCTCTCCCACTGACGTATCATTTGGTCCACCCGAAACAGGTTGGCCAGGGTGAATAACATCGCCAGTTGGTTATCGTTTTTCAGCAGCCCCTTGTATCTGGCTTTCACGAAGCCGAACTGCCGCTTGATGATGCGAAACGGGTGCTCCACCCTGGCACGGATGCTGGCTTTCATGTATTCGATGTTGATGGCCGTTTTGTTCTTGCGCGGATGCTGCTTCAAGGTTTTTACCCTGCCGGGACGCTCGGCGATCAGCCAGTCCACATCCACCTCGGCCAGCTCCTCGCGCTGTGGCGCTCCCTGGTAGCCGGCATCGGCTGAGACAAATTGCTCCTCTCCATGAAGCAGATTACCCAGCTGATTGAGGTCATGCTCGTTGGCCGCGGTGGTGACCAGGCTGTGGGTCAGGCCACTCTTGGCATCGACACCAATGTGGGCCTTCATGCCAAAGTGCCACTGATTGCCTTTCTTGGTCTGATGCATCTCCGGATCGCGTTGCTGCTCATTGTTCTTGGTAGAGCTGGGTGCCTCAATGATGGTGGCATCCACCAAAGTGCCTTGGGTCATCATGACGCCTGCTTCGGCCAGCCAGCGATTGATGGTCTTGAACAATTGACGGGCCAGTTGATGCTGCTCGAGCAGGTGGCGGAAATTCATGATGGTGGTGCGATCCGGCAGGGCGCTATCCAGGGATAATCGGGCAAACAGGCGCATGGAGGCGATTTCGTACAGGGCATCTTCCATGGCACCGTCGCTCAGGTTGTACCAATGCTGCATGCAGTGAATACGCAGCATGGTCTCCAGCGGATAGGGCCGTCGGCCATTGCCCGCCTTGGGATAAAACGGCTCGATGACAGCGGTCATATTCTGCCATGGCAGAATCTGCTCCATGCGGGAGAGGAAAATCTCTTTTCGGGTCTGACGGCGCTTAGTGCTGAATTCACTATCGGCGAAGGTGAGTTGATGGCTCATGATGTCCCTCTGGGATGCGCTCCGGATGAATATGATGATCTCATATCAGGAACTTGTTCGCACCTTCCCTAATACTGATGCCGATTTTTTAATCCTGTAATTTTTTGACCACACGGCGGCATAACGCGCCACGGGTAATTCATCTTCCACGGGCAGCACAATAAACTGGTCGGAACCGAACGGGGCAATCATGTCGCGGGGAATGACCGTCAGATAATCGGCATTCAGCACGAGGTTATAAATGGTGACGACGGAATCGGTCTGGACGATGTTTTCGATGCTGATGTGGTTGTCTTGCAGAGTAGTCAGAAGTTCTTTGTAGTAGCCCATATCGGTTTGCGGCATCACCCACTGCTCGTGCGTGAGCGATGCCAGTGTCGTCGGGCCGGTGCACGTTCGCGTTTTGCTGGCGACCAGCACAAACTCGGACTCAAACAGCGGTTCGACGTGCAGATCCTGCAGCAGCATTTCATCGCTTAGCGTGCCGATAGCGAAATCCAGACGACCGTCGCGAATGGCCGGAAGGAAAGATGAGAGCTGGGCTTCATACATCGAGACGCGTGCTTTCGGGAACACTTCCTTGAATTTTTTGATCATCTCGGACAGGAAGGTAAAGCCGATCAGCGACGGGTAGCCAAAGGAGACGTCCATGACGGTGCTGAAACTCAGGCTGTTAATCTCACTCACCATGTTTTTCATTTCGCGGGTGATCGACTCTGAGTACGAGAGCAGGACCTGGCCCGCGGCAGTGAGTTTTACGCCGGTGTTTTTACGCACCATCACTTCCACGCCGAAGTAGGACTCAATATCGCTGATGATTTTGCTGACGGCGGGTTGCGTCAGGCCAAGCTGTCTTGCTGCAGAACCTATGGAGCCACTCTTAATGACTTCCTGAAATACCACGAGGTGCTGTGTTTTCGGTAGAATAATAGTGTTCATAATATTCTGCGCTTATTTCCCTATGACGGAGCGGATTCTACCTAATAGTGTTTAAGGGGGTATGTGCTGTCACTCACAATTTGCTTTTCCGCACGCTTCACAGGATCAACGAAAACCAAAAAAACATTTATTATCAATAACATGAATAAATACAACCACACCATTACGCTGATATCGATCAATAAAAGCAGTAGTAATAAATTTATTTTATGGCGATAACCTTGATAAATTTCTCAGCATTAAAAAAATCAATAAAGACGATCTTTCAGGCAATTAAAGGCCAATAAATAACCGCTATTTGTTTGAAACATTCTTTCAATTTATTAAATTTTTCCGATGCAAATTTTCAGGTCTGCGGAAAAGAGTGGAATTCGTCACATATTCACGGGAGAAATGTATTTGATTTCAATATATGCATATCAAACGAGAAAAGATTCGCGATCATAAAAGTAACAAACATAACAAATTATCAATACTAAAAATCGTGTGTTTTTTAGCGCGAAATTTTGTGATGGCGATCGTATACAGGTACAGGATCGATACGAAAGGTATAAAAGCAGTGAAATGTGCTTAATGTCGCAAATATGAGAATTGATGTCGTTTGTCCGACGCTGCGCTTATCCATCCAGCATCACCAGGAAAGCAAAAACCCCGCCGAAGCGGGGTTTTTTAAGAAGTTGAAGCTGACCGATAAGCCGGGTTCTGTCGTGGACAGTCATTCATCTAGGCCAGCAATCGCTCACTGGCTCAAGCAGCCTACCCGGGTTCAGTACGGGCCGTACCATGTGAACCCCTATTTGGCCTTGCTCCGGGTGGAGTTTACCGTGCCACGGACTGTTACCAGCCGCGCGGTGCGCTCTTACCGCACCCTTTCACCCTTACCTGATCCCGCTTGCGCGGGCCATCGGCGGTTTGCTCTCTGTTGCACTGGTCGTGGGTTTCCCCCCCAGGCGTTACCTGGCACCCTGCCCTATGGAGCCCGGACTTTCCTCCCCTCCGCCCGTCTCCCCCGAAAGGGACGACGACGAAGCGGCGACTGTCTGGTCAGCTTCGTCGCGCAGTATAGAGGGTTTGCGCGCCGCTGTCACCCTAAGGTGTAGGCAAGGCGTGATTAACGCGCCACTTCCACCTTCGCCAGTTTTTCGTAGTAGCACGCAATCGCGCTGTGATCGGCCGTGCCCAGGCCATCGGCACGCAGCGCCTGCATCATCTCCATGACCGCCGCGGTCAGCGGCAGCTGTGCGCCCACGCCGTGTGACGTATCCAGCGCGTTCGCCAGATCTTTGATATGCAGGTCGATGCGGAAACCGGGTTTGAAATTACGATCCATGACCATCGGCGCTTTGGCATCCAGCACGGTACTGCCCGCCAGACCACCGCGAATGGCCTGATAGACCAGATCCGGGTTGACGCCCGCTTTGGTTGCCAGCGTCAGCGCTTCGGACATGGCGGCAATGTTCAGCGCTACAATCACCTGGTTTGCCAGCTTGGTCACATTACCCGCCCCGATGTCCCCGGTATGCACCACGGAGCCCGCCATGGCTTTCATCAGGTCGTAGTATCTATCGAAAATGGCTTTATCGCCGCCGACCATCACCGACAGCGTGCCGTCGATCGCTTTCGGCTCACCGCCGCTGACCGGCGCATCCAGCATATCGACGCCCTTCGCTTTTAATGCCTCGCTGATTTCACGGCTCGCGAGCGGTGCGATAGAGCTCATATCGATCAGCACCAGGCCCGGCTTCGCACCGTCGATAATGCCGTTCTCACCCAGCGCAACTTCTTTAACATGCGGTGAGTTTGGCAGCATGGTGATGATGACATCGCACTGCTCGGCAATGGCCTTCGCGGTGGTGGCCGTTTCAGCGCCAGCCGCTATCACCTCTGCCACGGCCTGCGGATTGTGATCGGATACCACCAGCGAGTAACCCGCTTTGATGAGGTTCTTACTCATTGGTTTACCCATAATGCCCAGGCCAATAAAACCCACTTTCAGCGTCATAATCTGTTTCCTCAATGATGGTTATTTTTTAAAAGCGTCGGCTAATTTCTGCGTGGCCGAGCGGAATACGCCGAGGTCGCTGCCGACGGCTACAAACGTGGCTCCCCACTCCAGATAGCGACGGGCATCAGCCTCAACCGGCGCCAGAATGCCGCACGGTTTGCCGTGAGCTTTGGCGCGGGCAAAGATGTGCTGGATCGCGCGCTGCACGTCAGGGTGGCCGGCGTTACCCAGATGACCAAAGGCGGCAGCCAGATCGCTTGGGCCGACGAAGATCCCGTCCACGCCGTTTGTGGCGGCAATCGCGTCGACGTTATCAACGCCCTGCTGGCTCTCGATCTGAACCAGAATGGTGATGTTGCTATTAGACTGCGCGAAATAGTCCGGCACGGTGCCAAACATATTGGCGCGATGCGAAACGGAAACGCCGCGGATCCCTTCTGGCGGATAGCGCGTTGAGGCTACGGCCAGGGCCGCTTGTTCTTCCGTCTCCACAAACGGGATCAGGAAGTTGTAGAAACCGATATCCAGCAGGCGCTTGATAATCACCGGCTCGTTGGTGGGCACGCGCACTACCGGGGCGCTGGGGCTGCCTTTCAGCGCCATCAGCTGCGGAATAAAGGTGCTGATATCGTTCGGCGCATGTTCGCCGTCCAGCACCAGCCAGTCAAAACCGGCCAGGCCCAGCACTTCGGTGCTGATAGGGTTTGCCAGCGCGGACCAGCAGCCAATCTGAATCTGGTGTGCCGCGAGGGCCGCTTTAAATTTATTCGGGAAGATATCGTTATTCATCGTATTTACCTTTTTAATTCGCAGCCTATATCAGCATCATTTTATTTATTCAGACACCGCACCAGCATTATATTTATTATTCTGACGTATTTTGGCGTTATAAAATCGTCATTCAGTATAAGACGCAATCCACAACCGCACATTGTTTTAATGCTCAATTATTGCGTTATACTTCGATAAATTTTTTTGCATATGCACAAGGCGCTGGGCGCTAATGCACAGAATCAGGCATTACTGGTTCTGGAGCGATCGAGATCACATTTTCATATCCCCTATGCTGACATGCTTTATTTCTGAAAGCCGCGTATTTATTTCTACCATTTGAAAATTGGCTGAATTTATTATCAGACACTTTGCTGGAGAATACTGAACAATGGCCGACATTGAAATTCGACAGGCATCGCCGACGGCGTTTTATATAAAAGTCCACGACACCGATAATGTGGCGATTATTGTCAACGACAATGGCTTAAAAGCGGGCACCCGCTTCCCGGACGGGCTGGAACTGATTGAGCATATTCCGCAGGGACATAAAGTCGCCCTGGTGGATATCCCTGCTAACAGCGAAATCGTACGTTACGGTGAAGTCATCGGCTATGCCGTTCGCTCTATACCACAGGGGAGCTGGGTTGAGGAGTCGCTGGTGGCGCTGCCGGAAGCGCCGCCGCTAAACACGCTTCCGCTGGCGACTCGCGTACCGGAACCGCTTCCTCCGCTGGAGGGCTATACCTTCGAAGGCTACCGCAACGCGGACGGCAGCGTCGGCACCAAGAATCTGCTCGGCATTACCACCAGCGTGCACTGCGTGGCGGGCGTAGTGGATTACGTGGTGAAAATCATCGAACGCGATCTGCTGCCGAAATACCCGAACGTCGACGGCGTGGTTGGCCTGAACCACCTCTACGGCTGCGGCGTGGCGATTAACGCCCCCGCTGCCGTAGTGCCTATCCGTACCATCCACAATATTGCCCTCAACCCGAACTTTGGCGGCGAGGTGATGGTCATCGGTCTGGGGTGTGAAAAATTGCAGCCAGAGCGCCTGCTGCAGGGCACCGAAGATGTGAAAGCCATTCCGGCAGACGAGGCCAGCATCGTGCGCCTGCAGGATGAACGCCACGTGGGTTTCCGCTCAATGGTCGACGATATCCTGCAGGTGGCTGAACGCCATCTGGACAAGCTCAACAAGCGCCAGCGCGAAACCTGCCCGGCGTCTGATTTGGTAGTGGGAACACAGTGCGGCGGCAGCGATGCCTTCTCCGGCGTGACGGCCAACCCGGCGGTGGGCTATGCGTCCGATCTGCTTGTGCGCTGCGGCGCCACGGTGATGTTCTCCGAGGTGACCGAAGTGCGTGACGCCATCCATCTGCTCACGCCACGCGCCGTTAATGAAGAGGTCGGCAAGCGCCTGCTCGAGGAAATGGCCTGGTACGATAGCTATCTCGATATGGGCAAAACCGACCGCAGCGCAAATCCCTCACCGGGGAACAAAAAAGGCGGCCTGGCCAACGTAGTGGAAAAAGCCCTCGGGTCGATTGCCAAATCCGGCCAGAGCGCGATTGTGGAAGTTCTCTCTCCGGGCCAGCGCCCGACGAAACGCGGCCTGATCTACGCGGCAACGCCGGCCAGCGATTTCGTCTGCGGCACGCAGCAGGTGGCATCCGGCATTACGGTGCAGGTCTTTACCACCGGGCGCGGCACGCCGTACGGCCTGATGGCGGTACCGGTGATCAAGATGGCGACCCGCACCGAGCTGGCAAACCGCTGGTATGACTTAATGGATATCAACGCGGGCACCATCGCCACCGGGGAAGAGAGCATTGAGGACGTGGGCTGGAAGCTGTTCCACTTCATTCTGGATGTCGCCAGCGGGCGGAAGAAAACCTTCTCGGATCAATGGGGATTACATAATCAGCTGGCGGTGTTCAACCCGGCACCAGTGACGTGATTCATATTCCCAACCGCACCGAACGGTCCCCTCTCCCCTATGGGGAGAGGGTTAGGGTGAGGGGAAAGCCCCCTTAAACCAGCACCACCTCAATCCCGCTTTTTCGCAGCCCGTCCAGGCTCTCCGCCGGAATGCCTTCATCGACAATAATCATATCAATCCTTTGCGTATCAATGATTTTATGCAGACTTGAGCGGTTAAATTTGCTGGAGTCCGTGACAACGATAATACGCTCCGCCACCTCGCACATTTTGCGGTTAAGGCGGGCTTCGTCTTCGTTATGCGTACTTACGCCGCGGTCGAGATCGATGGCGTCAACGCCGAGGAACAGCAGGTCAAAATGGTAATTCTGTAGCGACTGTTCTGCCTGGTCACCGTAGAAGGATTGCGACTGACGGCGCAGGTGCCCGCCGGTCATCAGCAATTCCACCCCTTCCGCTTCCAGCAACGCATTCGCCACGTTCATCCCGTTGGTCATCGCAATCACGTCCGTGTGCTGGCGCAGCATGCGGGCGATTTCATACGTCGTGGTGCCGGAGTCCAGAATAATACGGTGCCCGGGTTTAACCAGCGCGGCAGCGGCCTGCGCGATACTGCGCTTCACCGCCGTATTCAGCGAGCTTTTATCCTCCACGGAAGGCTCAGCGCCCGGTACATTGCCTTCGCAAATCAAAGCCCCGCCGTAGGCGCGAACGGCAATACCCTGCTTCTCCAGAAACGCCAGGTCGTTGCGGATCGTCACCGTCGATACGCCGTACAGATGAGACAGATCGTTAACCTGCACGCTTCCCTGCGCCCGCAACCGCTGAATGATCTGCTCTCGCCTTTCACTGGTGCCGGTGATGCGCTTTTCCGCGGATGAATCGGTGCTGCTCATACGAGCTCCTTAATAAATAGTCTTTCGTTTCATTTCGTTTTGCCTATTAAGGCCTTTCTTTTTCGGGAATGCAAGTCCCGCCTTACGTACAGACGCAAGCCAACACTGCGCTGAAACCTTTCATTATGTTTCTTTTGTGAAACAGATCGGAAAACTATTATCTTTCGTTTTATTTTTATATCACCATGATGCAGGATTAAATGAAACAAAACGAAAGACAAGTATCATTGCCATCCGAAATGGAGAGGAAAGTGAAACATCTGACAGAAATGGTGGAACAACATAAACGAGGGAATTCGAACGGGATCTATGCCGTCTGCTCCGCACATCCGCTGGTACTTGAAGCTGCAATTCGTTACGCGCATTCGCATCAGACGCCGCTGCTGATCGAGGCGACCTCCAACCAGGTGGATCAATTTGGCGGCTATACCGGCATGACGCCTGCGGATTTTCACGCGTTTGTCTGCCGGCTGGCCGAGTCGCTCGGTTTTCCGACGTCACAGCTGATCCTCGGCGGCGATCATCTGGGCCCTAACCGCTGGCAAAATCTCCCTGCGGAACAGGCGATGGCAAATGCCGACGATCTGATCAAAAGCTATGTTTCCGCCGGATTCAAAAAGATCCACCTCGACTGCAGCATGTCCTGCGAGGACGACCCGGTTCCCCTGACCGACGCGATCGTCGCCGGACGCGCCGCACGCCTGGCGAAGATTGCCGAAGCGACCTGTCGCGAGCAGTTTGGTGAATCCGATCTGGTCTACGTTATCGGCACGGAAGTGCCGGTTCCCGGTGGCGCGCACGAGACGGTCACCGAACTTGCCGTCACCACGCCGGACGCGGCCCGCGCCACGCTTGAAGCGCACCGCCACGCGTTCGAAAAGGAAGGCTTAAGCGACATCTGGCCGCGCATTATTGGCCTGGTGGTCCAGCCTGGCGTGGAGTTCGACCACGCGCACGTCTGCGACTATCAGCCGCAGAAAGCCGTGGCCCTGAGCAAAATGGTTGAAGCCTACGATACGCTGGTGTTTGAAGCGCACTCCACCGACTACCAGACGCCGCAGGCGCTGCGCCAGCTGGTTAACGATCACTTTGCCATTCTGAAAGTTGGCCCCGCCCTGACCTTCGCCCTGCGCGAGGCGCTGTTCTCGCTGGCCGCCATTGAAGAGGAGCTGCTGCCGGCAAAAGCCAGCTCCGGCCTGCGTCACGTGCTGGAAAACGTCATGCTCGACCGCCCGGAATACTGGCAAAGCCATTACCACGGTGACGGCAACGCGCGTCGCCTGGCGCGCGGCTACAGCTACTCTGACCGCGTGCGCTACTACTGGCCTGACAGCCAAATTGACGACGCCTTTGCACGGCTGGTGCGTAACCTGGCAGACGAGCCTGTTCCCCTGCCGCTGATCAGCCAGTACCTGCCGCTGCAGTACAGCAAAGTTCGCGAGGGCGCTCTCAAGTCAACGCCACGGGAACTCATCATCGACCACATTCAGGACATACTCCAGCAGTACCACGCCGCCTGCGAAGGCGTAACGACTCAAGACGCATAATTAAAAAAGAGGAAAACGCTATGCCAAACATTGTCTTATGCCGCATCGACGAACGCCTGATCCACGGTCAGGTGGGCGTGCAGTGGGTGGGGTTTGCGGGGGCAAACCTGGTGCTGGTCGCTAACGACGAGGTCGCTGAGGATCCGGTTCAACAGAACCTGATGGAAATGGTGCTCGCGGAAGGGATCGCCGTGCGCTTCTGGTCGCTGCAAAAGGTCATCGACAACATTCACCGCGCCGCTGACCGCCAGAAAATCCTGCTGGTCTGCAAATCACCCGCCGATTTTCTGAAGCTGGTTGAGGGTGGCGTACCCATCACCCGTATCAACGTCGGAAATATGCACTACGCCAGTGGCAAACAACAAATTGCCAAAACGGTCTCTGTCGACGCGAACGATATTGACGCGTTCAACGGCCTGAAAGCGGCTGGTGTGGAATGCTTCGTTCAGGGCGTTCCAACAGAAACTGCTTTGGATCTCTTTAAACTGCTCTGAGGGATTCACAATGGAAATCAGTCTGTTGCAGGCGCTGGGGTTGGGCATACTCGCCTTTATCGCCGGTCTGGATATGTTTAACGGGTTAACGCACATGCACCGCCCGGTGGTGCTCGGGCCGCTGGTCGGCCTGATTCTGGGCGATCTGCACACCGGCATTTTGACCGGCGGTACGTTAGAGCTGGTCTGGATGGGGCTGGCCCCGCTCGCCGGTGCCCAGCCGCCTAACGTCATTATCGGCACCATCGTGGGGACCGCGTTTGCCATCAGCACCGGCGTGAAGCCAGAAGTCGCGGTTGGTGTCGCCGTGCCGTTTGCCGTTGCGGTACAGATGGGGATTACGTTCCTCTTCTCGGTGATGTCCGGCGTCATGTCGCGCTGCGATCGCATGGCGGCCAATGCAGACACCAACGGAATTGAACGGGTTAACTATCTTGCGCTGCTGGCGCTCGGCATCTTCTATTTTCTGTGCGCGTTCCTGCCAATCTACTTCGGTGCGGAACATGCGAAAACCGCCATTGACGTTCTGCCAGCGCGTCTGATTGACGGTCTCGGCGTCGCGGGCGGCATCATGCCAGCCATCGGCTTCGCCGTGCTGCTGAAGATCATGATGAAAAACGTCTACATCCCTTACTTCATTATTGGTTTTGTCGCCGCCGCCTGGCTCAAGCTTCCGGTGCTGGCGATTGCGGCGGCCGCGCTGGCGATGGCGCTGATCGACCTGATGCGTAAATCACCTGAACCGACGGCTTCTGCGGCCCAGAAAGAGGAATTCGAAGATGGCATCTAACCACACCACCCTGCCGGGCGTGTCTGAAAGCGAAGAGACGCTGCTGACCGGCGTGAATGAAAACGTCTACGAAGACCAGAACATCGGTGCCGAGCTGACGAAAAAGGATATCAACCGCGTGGCCTGGCGTTCCATGCTGCTGCAGGCCTCGTTTAACTACGAACGTATGCAGGCCTCCGGCTGGCTGTACGGGCTGCTGCCCGCGTTGAAAAAGATCCACACCAACAAGCGGGACCTGGCGCGGGCGATGAAAGGCCATATGGGCTTCTTTAACACCCACCCGTTCCTGGTGACCTTTGTTATCGGCATCATTCTGGCGATGGAGCGATCCAAGCAGGATGTGAACAGCATCCAGAGCACCAAAATTGCCGTCGGCGCGCCGCTTGGCGGTATTGGCGATGCCATGTTCTGGCTGACCCTGCTGCCCATCTGCGGCGGTATTGGTGCCAGCCTGGCGCTGCAGGGTTCGATTCTGGGCGCGGTGGTCTTTATCGTGCTGTTTAACGTGGTACACCTCGGTCTGCGCTTTGGCCTGGCGCACTACGCTTACCGGATGGGCGTCGCGGCCATTCCGCTGATTAAAGCCAACACTAAAAAGGTCGGCCACGCAGCGTCTATCGTCGGGGTGACGGTGATTGGCGCGCTGGTGGCAACCTACGTCCGCCTCAATACCACGCTCGAAATCAAGGCGGGTGATGCGGTCGTCAAACTGCAGGCCGACGTCATCGACAAGCTGATGCCCGCGTTCCTGCCGCTGGTCTACACCCTGACCATGTTCTGGCTGGTAAGCCGCGGCTGGAGCCCGCTGCGGCTGATCGGTATCACCGTGCTGCTGGGCGTTGTCGGTAAATTCTGTCACTTCCTGTAAAAGTAAAGAGGTCGCGATGTTAGGCATTATTTTGACGGGTCACGGCGGTTTTGCCAGCGGGCTTGAGCAGGCGATGAAGCAGATCCTGGGCGAACAGCCGCAGTTTATTGCCATCGATTTTCCGGAAACCTCCACCACCGCGCGGCTGACCGCTCAGCTTGAGCAGGCAGTGAGTGAACTCGATGCAGAGCACGATATTGTGTTTCTCACCGACCTGCTCGGCGGCACGCCGTTCCGCGTGGCGTCAACGCTCGCGATGCAAAGGCCGGGTAGCGAAGTGATTACCGGCACCAACCTGCAGCTGCTGCTGGAGATGGTGCTGGAGCGCGACGGATTAAGCAGCGAGGCGTTTCGTCTGCAGGCGCTGGAGTGCGGGCACCGCGGCCTGACGAGCCTGGTCGACGAGCTGGGGCGCTGTCGCGAGGAAGCTCCGGCTGAGGAAGGGATATGAGCCAGCTGCTGCGCGCGCGACGGATCCTTACCGAACAGGGCTGGCTGGACGACCACCAGCTACGCATTGAAAGCGGCGCGGTTGCGGCGATTGAACCCATCCCGGCGGGCGTTACGGCGCGCGATGCGGAGCTGCTTTGCCCGGCGTATATCGATACGCACGTCCACGGCGGCGCGGGCGTGGACGTCATGGATGATGTGCCCGACGTGCTGGACACCCTGGCGATGCATAAAGCGCGTGAAGGCGTGGGCGCATTTCTGCCCACCACCGTGACCGCGCCGATGGAAGCCATCCACAGCGCACTGATGCGTATCGCCCGGCGCAGTCAGTCCGGCGGACCCGGCGCGCAGATCCTGGGCAGTTATCTGGAAGGACCGTACTTTACGCCCCAGAACAAAGGGGCGCATCCGCCCGAGCTGTTCCGGGAGCTGGATATCGCCGAGCTGGACAGGCTGATTGACGTTTCACAGAGCACGCTACGGGTGGTGGCGCTCGCGCCGGAAAAACCCGGCGCGCTGCAGGCGATTCATCATCTTAAACAGCGCGGTATCCGCGTCATGCTGGGCCACAGCGCTGCTACGTACCGGCAAACTCTCGCCGCGTTTGATGCGGGTGCCGACGGGCTGGTGCACTGCTACAACGGTATGACGGGTTTGCACCACAGAGAGCCCGGCATGGTCGGCGCAGGGCTGACGGACAAACGGGCGTGGCTGGAGCTGATTGCCGACGGCCACCACGTCCATCCGGGAGCGATGCGTTTATGCTGCTGCTGCGCTCAGGATCGCGTGGTGCTGATTACCGATGCCATGCAGGCGGCAGGTATGCCGGACGGTCGGTATACCCTGTGCGGTGAAGAGGTCACGATGCAAAACGGCGTGGTTCGAACCGGCTCCGGCGGGCTGGCGGGCAGCACGCTGTCGCTGGATGCCGCGGTCAGGAATATGGTGGAGTACGCGGGCGTCACCGCCGAAGACGCTATCCATATGGCCTCGCTGCACCCTGCCCGGCTGCTGGGCGTTGACGGTCAGCTTGGATCCTTAGCCCCGAGCAAACGCGCCAATATTATTGCGCTGGACGGGGGTTTACACCTCCAGCGGATCTGGATTCAGGGCCAGGCTCTCCCCCTTTAGCCCTTTCATTGTGTCTCCTTTTGGCTTTACGGCCTGAAACCGTAAGGCCTTTCTTTTCCTTTCCTTAAATTTTCCCTTTCCTTTCACGATCACACTTTTCGTTTTATTTCTTTTCTTTCATTGAAGTTTCGATTTCTTTTCTATAGATTTTATTTAACTGCTTAAGTGAACAAGTGAAACGAAACGAAAGATAGCGCCATGATTGCCAGCGTCTGATGTGGAATTCACACGACTAAGGACTGAGTTATGCAACAAACCACTACCGCCACCACAACCGGCACCTGGACCGAGGAAGAGATCCGCCAGCAGCCTGCCAGCTGGATCCGCTCGCTCAACAACATCGATAACCTGCGTGCTTCGATCGACAGTTTCCTGACGCCGCTGCTGCGCAAGCGCGATCTGCGGATCGTCCTGACCGGCGCGGGCACGTCCGCCTTTATCGGCGATATCATTGCGCCATGGCTTTCAAGCCACACCGGGAAAAACTTCACCGCCGTCCCGACAACCGATCTGGTCACGAACCCGATGGACTACTTCAGCCCTGGGCACCCGCTGCTGCTGGTTTCGTTTGCCCGCTCCGGCAACAGTCCGGAAAGCGTCGCGGCCGTTGAGCTGGCAAACCAGTTCGTGCCGGAGTGCTACCACCTGTCCATTACCTGCAACGAGGCGGGGAGCCTGTACCAGAACGCCGTCGACAGCGATAACGCCTTTGCCCTGCTGATGCCTGCCGAAACGCACGATCGCGGGTTCGCGATGACCAGCAGCATCACCACCATGATGGCGAGCTGTCTGGCCGTGTTCGCCCCGGAAACGATCAATAGCCACACCTTCCGCGACGTCGCCGATCGCTGTCAGGCGATCCTCGCCTCGCTCGGGGATTTCAGCCACGGCGTCTTTGGCAGCGAACCGTGGAAACGGATCGTGTATCTGGGAAGCGGCGGCCTGCAGGGCGCGGCGCGCGAATCGGCGCTGAAGGTGCTGGAGCTGACGGCGGGCAAGCTGGCGGCATTTTACGACTCCCCTACGGGCTTCCGTCACGGGCCGAAGTCGCTGGTAGACAATGAAACGCTGGTGGTGGTGTTCATCTCCAGCCATCCATATACGCGTCAGTACGATCTGGATCTGCTGGCCGAGCTGCGCCGCGATCGCCAGGCTCTGCGCGTCGTCGCCATCGCCGCTGAAAACGATCCGGTCATTGAAGCGGGTCCGCACATTCTGCTGCCGCCTTCACGTCCGTTTATCGATATGGAACAGGCGTTCTGCTTCCTGATGTATGCCCAGGTCTTTGCGCTCACCCAGTCGCTTAGCGCAGGCATTACGCCCGATACGCCATCGGCCAGCGGGACGGTCAACCGCGTGGTGCAGGGCGTCGTTATTCATCCGTGGCAGGCTTAAGAGGATCTGATTATGAGTATTATCTCGACGAAATATCTTCTGCAGGACGCGCAGGCAAAAGGCTACGCCGTTCCGGCGTTCAACATCCACAACGCGGAGACGATCCAGGCGATCCTCGAAGCGTGCAGCGAAATGCGATCGCCGGTGATCCTCGCGGGCACGCCGGGCACCTTTAAGCATATTGCGCTGGAAGAGATCTACGCCCTGTGCAGCGCCTACTCCCACACCTACGACATGCCGCTGGCGCTGCACCTCGATCACCACGAATCGCTGGACGATATTCGCCGCAAGGTCAACGCGGGCGTGCGCAGCGCGATGATCGACGGCAGCCACTACCCGTTTGAACAAAACGTGAAGCTGGTGAAGTCGGTGGTCGATTTCTGCCACCTCAACGACTGCAGCGTCGAGGCCGAGCTGGGCCGTCTGGGCGGCATGGAAGATGACATGAGCGTGGACGCGGAAAGCGCATTCCTCACCGATCCGCAGGAGGCAAAACGCTTCGTCGAACTGACCGGCGTAGACAGCCTCGCCGTCGCCATCGGCACCGCCCACGGCCTGTATACCAAACGCCCGAAAATCGACTTCCAGCGGCTGGCGGAAATTCGCGAAGTGGTCACCGTGCCGCTGGTGCTGCACGGCGCGAGCGATGTGCCGGATGAGTTTGTTCGCCGCACCATCGAGCTGGGCGTGTGCAAAGTCAACGTGGCGACCGAGCTGAAAATTGCTTTCTCTGACGCGGTTAAGGCCTGGTTTGCCGAAAACCCGCAGGGCAACGATCCGCGCTTCTATATGCGGGTCGGCATGGACGCCATGAAAGAGGTGGTCAGAAGCAAGATCGCCGTTTGCGGCTCGGCAAACCGATTGCTGCTTCCGGCAGAAGCCTGATTAAAAAGGAGCTTACGCTGATGAAAAAAATCCTCGCACTCTCAGTGCTGGCCATGTGCGTTTCCCATAGCGCGGTGGCCGCGAACTACGCGCTCGGTAACGACAATATTGCTCTGTCATTTGATGATGCAAACTCAACGGTAGTGGTTAAGGACACCAGGGCTAACCATCCGCTCACGCCGCAGGAGCTGTTCTTTCTGACGCTGCCGGACGAGACGAAAATCCACACCGCTGATTTTAAAATCAAGCATGTCGAAAAGCAGGACAGCGGCTTGGTCATCGATTTCACCCATCCGGGCTTTAACGTAACGGTGAAGCTGAACCTGGTGAAGGGGAAATACGCCAGCATCGACTACACCGTTGCCGCCGTTGGTCAGCCGCGAGACGTGGCAAAAATTACCTTCTTCCCGACCAAAAAGCAGGCTCAGGCACCTTACGTAGACGGGGCGATTAACAGCTCGCCGATCGTCGCAGACTCGTTCTTTATTCTGCCGGACAAGCCCATCGTTAACACTTACGCCTATGAAGCGACCACCAATCTCAACGTAGAGCTGAAAACGCCGATTCAGCCAGAGTCGCCGGTCAGCTTTACCATCTGGTTCGGCACCTTCCCGGAGACCAGCCAGCTGCGCCGCAGCGTAAACCAGTTTATTGATGCCGTCCGCCCGCGTCCGTATAAGCCTTATTTACACTACAACAGCTGGATGGATATCGGCTTCTTTACCCCGTACTCCGAGCAGGACGTGCTGGGGCGGATGGATGAATGGAATAAGGAATTTATCACCGGGCGCGGCGTGGCGCTGGATGCGTTCCTGCTTGACGATGGCTGGGATGACCTGACCGGACGCTGGCTGTTTGGCCCGGCATTCAGCAACGGTTTTAGCAAAGTTCGGGAAAAAGCCGACAGCATGCACAGCTCCGTTGGACTGTGGCTCTCGCCGTGGGGTGGATATAACAAACCGCGCGACACTCGCGTCTCGCATGCAAAAGAGTACGGTTTCGAAACGGTAGACGGGAAGCTGGCGCTGTCAGGCCCAAACTATTTTAAAAACTTCAATGAGCAGATCGTTAAGCTAATTAAAAACGAGCACATTACCTCGTTCAAGCTGGACGGGATGGGTAATGCCAATTCGCATATTAAGGGCAGCCCGTTCGCCTCGGATTTTGACGCCTCTATCGCTCTGCTGCACAACATGCGCAGCGCCAACCCGAATCTGTTTATTAACCTGACGACAGGTACCAACGCCAGCCCGTCCTGGCTGTTCTACGCTGATTCCATCTGGCGCCAGGGCGATGACATCAACCTGTACGGTCCCGGCACGCCGGTGCAGCAGTGGATGACCTACCGCGATGCGGAAACGTACCGCTCCATTGTTCGCAAAGGGCCGCTGTTCCCGTTGAACTCGCTGATGTACCACGGGATCGTTAGCGCGGAAAACGCCTATTACGGGCTGGAGAAGGTGCAAACGGACAGCGACTTTGCCGATCAGGTCTGGAGCTACTTCGCCACCGGAACCCAGCTGCAGGAGCTGTATATCACCCCTTCAATGCTGAATAAGGCGAAGTGGGACACCCTGGCGCGGGCCGCGAAGTGGTCGCGGGAAAACGCCGGCGTGCTGGTGGATACACACTGGATTGGTGGCGATCCAACCGCGCTGCAGGTTTACGGCTGGGCATCCTGGAGCAAGGACAAAGCGATTCTCGGCTTGCGTAACCCGTCGGATAAGCCGCAAAGCTACTACCTGGATTTAACAAAAGATTTTGAAATCCCGACAGGAAACGCGGCGCAGTTTCGTCTGAAAGCGGTGTACGGCAGTAATTCAACCGTACCGGAGGAGTATAAAAACGCGGTGGTGATTACGCTGCAGCCGCTGGAAACGCTGGTGTTTGAGGCGGTGCCAGTTAGCTAAAACACGCATAACGATCTGCAGGCCGGGTTAGGCGCAGCCGCCACCCGGCAAAACAGGCGGCAGGGGCTTACTCCCCCTGCTGCTCCAGCGCATGCTTATACAGCGCATTTTTCTTCACGCCGTGAATTTCCGCCGCCAGCGCTGCGGCCTTCTTCAGCGGCAGTTCCGCCTGCAGCAGCGCCAGCGTGCGCAGCGCGTCGGCTGGTAGCGCGTCTTCCTGCGCCTTATGCCCTTCGACAATCAGCACCATTTCGCCCTTGCGGCGGTTTTCGTCTTCCTTCACCCACGCCAGCAGTTCACCCACTGGGGCACCGTGAATGGTTTCCCAGGTTTTGGTCAGCTCGCGCGCCAGCACCACGTAGCGGGCTTCTCCCCACACGGTCACCATATCTTCCAGGCTCTCCAGCAGGCGGTGCGTGGATTCGTAGAAAATCAGGGTGCGCGGTTCCGCTTCCAGATCTTTTAACACGTCACGGCGGCCTTTGGATTTAGCAGGCAGGAAGCCTTCATAGCAGAAACGGTCAGACGGCAGACCCGCCGCGCTCAGCGCAGCAATGGCAGCGCACGGCCCCGGCAGCGGCACAACGCGAATACCGGCTTCACGACAGGTACGCACCAGGTGATAGCCGGGATCGTTGATCAGCGGCGTACCGGCATCGGAGACCAGGGCAATGTTCTGCCCCTCTTTCAGCTTCGCCACCAGCGTTTCGGCTTTTTGTTGCTCATTGTGATCGTGCAGAGCAAACAAACGGGCATTAATCGCGAAATGTTGCAGCAGCAGGCCGGTGTGGCGGGTATCTTCAGCAGCAATTAAATCAACAGCTTGCAGTACGGTGAGCGCACGTTGGGTAATATCAGACAAATTCCCGATAGGAGTAGGTACAATATAAAGCTGGCCTTGAGAATTATCTGCCGTTTCGTGTTGTTTCATTGTTTCGTCCGTATTGCCGATTTAATATTGAGCATTGCGTAAAAAAAATCACTGGATACAGTATGGTACCGTTAACGTTTCTTCGAAAAAAAGCCACGCGCAGCGTGCCTCTTCTGCTGGCAGCCCTGATCTTTGCAGGCTGTGGCACCCAGGCACCTGACCAGAGCACCGCCCATCTTCAGGGTTCTGCTCAGGCTGATTCTGGCTTTTATCTGCAACAAATGTCGCAGAGTTCAAATGATACCAAGACCAACTGGCAATTACTCGCCATTCGTGCACTGCTGAAAGAGGGTAAAACCCAGCAGGCAGCCGAACTGTTTAACCAGTTGCCAAAAGATCTTAATGACGCCCAGCGTCGTGAGCAGAGCCTGCTCTCTGCCGAGCTGAAGGTCGCGCTGAAAGATTACGCCGCCGCGAAGAAGATCCTCGGGGATATTGACGTGAGCGCGCTGGATAAAAATCAGCAGGCTCGCTTCTGGCAGGCGGGCATTACCGCGGAGCAGGGGCGCCCTTCCCTGACGCTGCTCCGCGCCCTCGTCGCGCAAGAGCCGCTGCTCGGCGGTGCCGACAAGCAGAAAAATATCGATGCCACCTGGCAAGCGCTTGCCTCGATGACCCAGGAACAGGCGCAGGCGCTGGTCATCAACGCCGATGAAAACGTCCTTCAGGGCTGGCTGGATCTGCAGCAGATGTGGTTTAACAACCGCAGCGATCCAAAGATGCTGAAAGCCGGTATTACGGACTGGCAGACGCGCTACCCGCAAAACCCGGGTGCGAAAATGCTGCCAACCCAACTGGTGAACGTGCAGAACTTTAAGCCAGCGTCCACCAGCAAAATCGCTCTGCTTCTGCCGCTCAACGGCCAGGCGGCGGTGTTTGGCCGTACCATTCAGCAGGGCTTTGAAGCCGCGAAAAACGGTACCACCTCGGTAACCGGCAGCGCGGTTCCCGCGCAGGCGGCCCAGGCGGCTAACGTGAATGATGTGGTCAGCCCGTCCGCAGCGGAGACCAGCGACCTGACTACGGCGCAAGCGCCGGCGCAGGGTACGATGCAAAACCCGGTGACGGCCCCGACGACGCCTCCGGCTACAGCTGCACCGGCTGCGGCAGCCCCGGCTACTACAGCACCCGCTACTCAGGCTCCGGCCGAGACGCAATCGGCGCCAGCGTCTGACGCAACGGCAGAACAGCCTCAACCGCAGCCTGCACAACCCGCGGCCCAACCTGCTGCGCAGCCGCAGGCCGTGGCAACCACCAGCGCCAACCCGGGCGCTGAGTTGAAAATTTACGACACCAGCTCGCAGCCGCTTGATCAGGTTCTGGCGCAGGTTCAACAGGACGGGGCGAGCATCGTTGTCGGTCCGCTGCTGAAAAACAACGTGGAAGAGCTGATGAAGAGCAATACCACGCTGAACGTGCTGGCGCTCAACCAGCCTGAGCAGGTTCAGAACCGGGCCAATATTTGCTACTTCGCGCTTTCCCCTGAAGATGAAGCCCGCGATGCGGCGCGCCATATTCACGAGCAGGGTAAGCAGGCTCCGCTGCTGCTCATCCCACGCAGCGCGTTGGGCGATCGCGTGGCCAATGCCTTTGCCGATGAGTGGCAGAAGCTCGGCGGCGGCGTGGTGCTGCAGCAGAAATTCGGTTCCGTCTCTGAACTGCGCGCGGGCGTCAACGGCGGGGCGGGTATCGCGCTTAACGGTAGCCCGGTCACCGCAAGCCTGCCGCAGCAGCAGAGCGTGACGATTGGCGGCCTGACGATCCCTGCCCCACCTACCGATGCGCAGATTAGCGGTGGCGGTAAAGTAGATGCGGCCTATATCGTTGCCACGCCGCAGGAGATCGCCTTTATCAAACCGATGATCGCGATGCGTAACGGCAGCCAGAGCGGCGCAACGCTCTACGCCAGCTCGCGCAGCGCGCAGGGCACCGCAGGCCCGGATTTCCGTCTGGAAATGGACGGTCTGCAGTACAGCGAAATCCCGATGCTGGCAGGCAGCAACCCGGCGCTGATGCAGCAGGCGCTGAGTACCGTACGTAACGATTATTCACTGGCGCGTCTGTATGCGATGGGTGTCGATGCCTGGGCGCTGGCGAACCACTTTACCCAGATGCGTCAGGTGCCGGGCTTTGAGCTTAACGGCAACACCGGCGATCTGACCGCGACTCAGGACTGCGTGATCAACAGGAAGTTATCATGGCTCAAATACCAGCAGGGGCAAATCGTCCCGGCCAGTTAAGCCGTAAAGAGACCGGCGATGCGTGGGAGTTAAAGGCGCGTCGCTGGCTTGAAGGCAAAGGACTGCGCTTTATCGCCGCTAACGTCCGCGGGCGCGGCGGCGAAATCGACCTGATCATGAAAGACGGTCAGGTCATCGTGTTTGTAGAAGTCCGCTTTCGACAGTCCTCCCGTTTTGGCGGTGCTGCCGCCAGCGTGACGCTCGCCAAACAACATAAATTATTACAGACTGCCCACTTGTGGCTTGCCCGCCATAATGGGAGCTTTGATACTGTGGATTGCCGGTTCGATGTGATAGCCTTCACCGGAAATAAGATCGAATGGCTTAAAAACGCTTTTGGCGAAGACGCATAATTAAGATTTAAAAGGGATAACGTGCTCGAAAGAATTAAAGTGTGCTTCACAGAAAGCATCCAGACTCAGATTGCCGCGGCGGAAGCCCTTCCGGATGCTATCTCGCGTGCCGCAATGACGCTGGTGCAATCCCTGCTTAATGGCAACAAAATCCTCTGTTGTGGCAACGGCACGTCTGCCGCCAACGCACAGCATTTTGCTGCCAGCATGATCAATCGCTTTGAAACAGAACGCCCGAGTTTACCCGCCATTGCACTTAATACCGATAATGTGGTCTTAACGGCGATTGCTAACGATCGTCTGCATGACGAAATTTATGCAAAGCAGGTGCGAGCCCTGGGTCACGCCGGAGATGTGCTGCTGGCCATCTCCACGCGCGGCAATAGCCGGGATATTGTCAAAGCCGTTGAAGCCGCCGTCACCCGCGACATGACAATCGTGGCCTTAACCGGCTATGACGGGGGTGAGCTGGCGGGTCTGCTTGGGCCGCAGGATGTGGAAATCCGCATTCCTTCTCACCGGAGCGCGCGTATTCAGGAGATGCATATGCTCACGGTGAACTGCTTATGTGATTTGATCGATAACACGCTTTTCCCTCACCAGGATGATTAAGGAGTTCTTATGAAGGCTTTATCGACCCTCGCAGTCCTTATGTCTGCGTTACTGCTTCAGGGATGTATCGCTGCGGCCGTTGTGGGCACCGCTGCAGTGGGCACCAAAGCAGCGACCGATCCGCGCTCCGTGGGGACGCAGGTGGATGACGGTACGCTGGAGCTGCGCGTCAACAGTGCGCTGTCGAAAGACGAACAAATCAAGAAAGAAGCGCGTATCAACGTGACGGCTTATCAGGGCAAAGTGCTGCTGGCAGGCCAGGCGCCGAAACTGGAGCTCGCCTCTCGTGCGAAACAGATTGCGATGGGCGTAGAAGGTACCACAGAGGTGTTTAACGAAGTGCGTCAGGGCAAGCCAATTGGCCTGGGTGACGCCTCTTCCGATACCTGGATCACCACCAAAGTGCGTTCCCAGCTGCTGGGTTCGGACCAGGTGAAATCCTCCAATGTGAAAGTGACGACTGAAAACGGCGAAGTGTTCCTGCTGGGTCTGGTGACCGACCGTGAAGGGAAAGCGGCGGCCGATATCGCCAGCCGGGTGAGCGGCGTGAAGCACGTCACCACCGCGTTTACTTACATCAAATAAAAAAAATCCCCTCGCTTGAGGGGATTTTTTTGTAGGCCCGGTAAGCGTCACCGCCACCGGGCTTTTTTTACATCAACGCAATACTCCCCACCATCACCCCGCTCAACGCCACCAGCCCTGCGGTCAGCCACAGCGCTTTCGCCGGGAACGACTTACGCAGCATGATAAGCGACGGCAGGCTGATCGCCGGCAGCGTAATCAGCAGCGCCAGCGCCGGCGCGGTGCCCATACCGGCCAGCATCATGGTCTGAACAATCGGGATCTCCGCCGCCGTTGGGATCACAAACAGACAGCCTGCAACGGCCATCGCAATGACCCACATCAGCGTGTTGTCGATAGCGCCATCCGCATGCGGGAAGAGCCAGACGCGGGCCGCCCCCAGAACCAGTACCGCCAGGATATAGACCGGGATGGTGCTCCAGAAAAGCTGCCATAGCGCCCTGCCCCAGCGCGCAAAGAATTCCCCCTGCGGCTCGCTGACGTCCAGCTCAACGGCTGCGGGTTCTGCGGCAGTATCCTTCACCAGTTTTTGCACCAGCGTCGCCACCACCAGTACGGTCAGTAGCCCGGCGACCAGACGGATGAACGCAAAATGCCAGCCCAGCACAAAGCCCATAAACACCAGCGTTGCCGGGTTGAGCAGCGGGTTCCCCATCCAGAACGCCAGCGCGCCGCCCATCGACACGCGCTGACGGCGCATCCCTGCGGCCACGGGCGCGGCGCAGCAGGAACACATCATGCCCGGCAGCGAGAAAATCGTCCCCAGCAGCGTGCCCTGAAAGCGCGGCTGCCCAAGGGTTTTCACCAGCCAGTTGCGCGGGATAAGCACCTGAATCAGTGACCCCAGGATCACGCCTAAGACGGCGGCCTTCCAGACGGCAAGGAAGTAGACCATGGCGTAGTCCCACGCCGCCTGAAGCGGGCTGGAATCAGCCTGTGCGAGAATAGATTTACCGATGCTGTGCGTTTCGGCGGCGGTGAAGGCTTTGCCGTAGTACGGCTGCCATTTCACGTACCAGAGGCCAACAATGACCACGAGAAAGAAGAGTGCGGGCTTCCACCACTGAACAGGTGTTGCCGTCTGAGATGAAGACTGACCAGTCATAGCATTCCCCGGAGAGTATTAGGTTATTAGCCGGGGGAGTTTACGCCTCGCCCTGAGCGATTTCACGCAGTTTTGCCGAAGGGATAATGTTTACGCCCGCTTTCGACGGGGCCAGCCCCTCTTTTAACATCGCGCGCGCGACGTCCCGTGCCTCGATGGATTTCCAGTTGCCGGGAAGAATGCGAAACAGCGGGGCAAATATCGACTCGTTAAACCGGCGTTCGTCCCGGTGGCCGATCAGCATCGAGGGGCGCACAATCGTCAGCTGCTCCCATTTCTGCGCAATCAGCGCATCCTCCATCTTGCCCTTCACCTTGTTGTAGAAGAAAGGCGACCCGGCACTGGCGCCCAGCGCGCTGACCACCAGAAAATGTTTGGCCCCCAGCTTTTTCGCCGTGAGCGCAGTATCCACCACCAGCGTATAGTCGGCGTGGATAAATGCCTCTTTGCTGCCCGCCTCCCGCCGCGTGGTGCCCAGACAGCAAAAGGCGATATCAATGGGATCCTGCACCTGCGCCAGCGCGTCGGTCAGCTGAGGATCGTGCGGATTAAAGACGCCGGATATGTCCGCCAGCGGTCGACGCGTCGGTGCGGCGATATAGTTCACGCGGCGATCCTGAATCAGCAGCCGCAGCAGATGATCGCCCACTAACCCGGTAGCACCTGTAATCAATACCTGACTCATCTTTTCCCCTTTACAGAATTGTCCGTTTGCGAACTCAGCGTCGTCGACCACACTTAGAAGTCTGTTACGGGTAAGTATTTACCACAAGCGGAGAAAAATCAGTCTGAAGCCAAAACAACGGAGGAAGCATGGGCAAGAAAATCGCAGTCTTGATTACCGACGAGTTTGAAGATTCAGAATTCACCTCTCCAGCAGAGGCGTTCCGCAAGGCGGGACATGAGGTCATCACCATTGAGAAAGAGGCGGGTAAAACGGTGACAGGCCATAAGGGCGAGGCGACCGTAACCATCGATGAGACCATCGATAACGTGAGTCCCTCAGATTTTGACGCCCTGCTGTTACCCGGCGGCCATTCCCCGGATTCCTTGCGCGGGGACGAGCGCTTCGTGACCTTCACCCGGGATTTTGTCTCTACCGGCAAACCGGTCTTTGCCATCTGCCACGGCCCGCAGCTGCTCATCAGCGCAGACGTGGTCCGCGGGCGTAAGCTTACCGCCGTGAAACCGATAGTTATCGATCTGAAAAATGCGGGGGCCGAGTTTTACGATCAGGAGGTGGTCAACGACAAAGACCAGCTGATCACCAGCCGAACCCCGGACGATCTCCCGGCGTTTAACCGCGAAGCGCTACGCCTGCTCGGCGCGTAACCAGTGCAGCTTCTTGCCAAAGCCCAGGGTGTTGTCGGTAAATTTCAGCTCATCGAGGCGGATTTCCCACACCGGGGCTTTTAGCGCAGCGGCAACGGGAAAGCGGCGCGTGTAGAGCTTACGGCGCGCATCGCTCTCTTCACCATCCAGACGACGGATCTCCCCTTTAAACTGCACGCCGCGGATCAGCGCGACCGTTTTCGGCTGGCCGTTTACCGTCCCCGCCACCTTTGCCTGCTGGCCGGTCATCTGCGCATGCCGCGTTTTGTCTTCGCTCATGACATAAAAAGCCACGCGCTCAGGATCGTAGTAGTAAAACGCATTTGCGCACCACATTTCCCCCTCGTCATAGACGCACCAGGTGACAACATGCTGCTTTGCCAGCCAGCGGTTAATGGCGGCCAGTGTTTCCATTTTCGTTCTCTCTCATGCTATGGTGCGTTCACCTTAACATACTGAATCCGTTTACCGTGTGCTGGTTTCTCTATCTTGTCCGAACCGCTGATAACGCCCTCTACACCGGGATCACCACCGATGTGGCGCGGCGTTTTTTACAACATCAAACGGGGAAAGGGGCAAAAGCGCTGCGGGGGAAAGGGGAATTACAGCTCGCCTTCTCAGCGGCAGTCGGCGACCGATCGCTGGCGCTCAGGCTGGAATACCGCATCAAGCAGCTGACAAAGCGCCAGAAAGAGCGCCTCGTGACCGGAGACGGCTCCTTTGAGGCGCTACGCGAGAGCCTGATTAAAAGCGATTGAAATGGTCGTGATACTCGACCAGGCCGTTGACGCCGTTGAGCGCGTCGTCCGCCAGGCGGTGGACCTGGAAAGCGGATTCCGTACCCGGCCAGCGACAGCGCAGATCGTAATGCGCGGCCTGCTCAAAGCCTAAACGGCCATAGAACGCCGGATCGCCCAGCGTGACAACGGCGGCATAGCCAAACTCATTGAGCGAATCCAGCCCTTCATAGACCAGCTGGCGCGCCAGACCTTGCCCGCGATAGCTTTCATCTACCGCCAGCGGCGCCATGCCGACCCACTGCAGCTCTTCGCCCTGAACGATGACCGGACTGAAGGCAACATAGCCCACCACCTGACCTTCGTCATCGGTGGCAACCAGCCCCAGCGTAATCAGGCCGTCTTCGCGAAGGTCGTGGACCAGTTGGGCTTCGGCATCGCTCGCAAAGGCGCGGCGTAACAACGCATCGATCCCCGGCGCATCAATCCCAATTTCGACTCGAATCAGCATGGCTCACCTACTGAAGTGTGTTTACCGTCCGGCGGGGTTTTCAGCCCGGCCTCAACGAAATCTGCCATTTGCATTAACATCACGCGCAGCGCTTTTGGCATCTGCTCCAGCTCAATGGCATCCATTAAATTCTTCACGTACAGGCCCAGCTCCGTGTCGCCTTCAATCACCAGACGGCGCTGGAAGAAGAGCGTATCCGGATCCTGCTTACGCGCGGCGATCATCAGCAGATCGCTGGCGTTGGCGCTAAAGCTCACATCCGCGTCGGCGGATTCGCGTACGATCAGCTGGTCATTCTCAACGGAGGTAAACCAGCTCAGCCCGATGTCACGCACCTCAATGCTTAACCAGCGGCCTTCCAGGAATTCCAGCTCGCCGTCCTGCAGCGCCTGGCGGAACTGCCAGCTCAGGACCTGCTCCAGCACCTGGCGTTTAAGCGCGAACGGCGCCAGCCTGACCGGCACGCTCAGCATTGATGGACCAAATTGTACGAGACGTGAACGCAGTTTATCCAGCACGAGCTTTACTCCCTGATATCTATAGTCCTGCTATTTTGCCATATCCGAAGCACAACATAGCGGCGTAAATCAACAAACCGTCGTCAGCCGTACCTCATTATTGGTGTCATCAATACGCCATTAGCTGCCTTAAATCAAAAATTGTCGCGTATGGGTTAATTAAAATCCCAGCTCGTTAACAATTTTGCGATCGACTACATCAGGATAAATTATGGAGCTGCTCTGCCCAGCCGGAAACCTTCCGGCGCTTAAGGCGGCCATCGAAAATGGGGCCGATGCGGTCTATATCGGGCTGAAGGATGATACCAACGCCCGCCATTTTGCTGGCCTCAACTTTACGGAGAAAAAGCTTCAGGAAGCCGTTAACTTCGTTCACCAGCACCGCCGCAAGCTGCATATCGCCATCAATACCTTTGCTCATCCTGACGGCTATGCCCGCTGGCAGCGCGCGGTGGATATGGCGGCACAGCTGGGTGCCGATGCGCTGATCCTGGCCGACCTCGCCATGCTTGAGTATGCGGCAGAACGCTATCCCCATATTGAGCGCCACGTCTCTGTTCAGGCATCTGCCACCAACGAAGAGGCGGTGCGTTTTTATCATCAACACTTTGACGTGGCCCGCGTGGTGCTGCCGCGCGTGCTCTCTATTCATCAGGTTAAGCAACTCGCGCGCGTCACGCCAGTGCCGCTGGAGGTTTTTGCCTTTGGCAGCCTGTGCATCATGGCTGAAGGCCGTTGCTATCTTTCCTCTTATTTAACCGGTGAATCGCCGAATACCGTCGGGGCCTGCTCTCCTGCCCGCTTTGTCCGCTGGCAGCAGACCCCACAGGGGCTGGAATCCCGCCTGAATGAGGTGCTGATTGACCGCTACCAGGACGGGGAAAACGCCGGTTATCCTACCCTGTGTAAAGGCCGCTATCTGGTCGACGGCGAGCGCTATCACGCGCTGGAGGAGCCGACCAGCCTCAACACGCTGGAGCTACTGCCGGAACTGCTGGCGGCCAATATTGCCTCGGTGAAAATCGAAGGACGTCAGCGTAGCCCGGCCTACGTGAGCCAGGTAGCGAAAGTGTGGCGTCAGGCCATTGACCGCTGCATGGTGGACCCGCAGAACTACGCTCCACAGCAGGCATGGATGGAGACGCTCGGATCGATGTCCGAAGGCACGCAAACCACGCTGGGCGCGTATCACCGTAAATGGCAGTGAGATCATCATGAAATATTCATTAGGACCGGTGCTCTACTACTGGCCAAAAGAGACGCTGGAAGATTTTTACCAACAGGCCGCGACCAGCAGCGCCGACGTGATTTACCTCGGCGAAGCGGTGTGCAGCAAGCGCCGCGCCACAAAAGTGGGCGACTGGCTGGATATGGCGAAAGGCCTGGCCGGAAGCGGCAAGCAGGTAGTGCTCTCCACGCTCGCGCTTGTGCAGGCGTCGTCCGAACTGGGCGAGCTGAAGCGCTACGTTGAAAACGGCGAGTTCCTGCTGGAAGCGAGCGATCTGGGCGTGGTGAACATGTGCGCTGAACGCAAGCTGCCGTTTGTCGCGGGCCATGCCCTGAACTGCTACAACGCCGTAACCCTGCGCCTGCTGCTCAAACAGGGAATGACGCGCTGGTGCATGCCGGTAGAGCTCTCCCGCGACTGGCTGGCAAACCTGCTTAAACAGTGCGACGAGCTGGGCATTCGCAATCAGTTTGAAGTGGAAGTGCTGAGCTACGGCCATCTGCCGCTGGCCTACTCCGCCCGCTGCTTCACCGCGCGCTCGGAAGACCGCCCGAAAGACGAATGCGAAACCTGCTGCATCAAGTACCCGAACGGACGCAGCATGCTGTCGCAGGAGAATCAGCAGGTATTTGTCCTCAACGGTATTCAGACCATGAGCGGCTATGTCTATAACCTCGGCAACGAGCTGGCGTCGATGGACGGGCTGGTGGACATGGTGCGTCTGTCACCGCTGGATACCGGCGTGTTCGCGATGCTGGACGCCTTCCGCGCCAATGAAAACGGCGCCGCTCCGCTGCCGCTGACGGCAAACAGCGACTGCAACGGCTACTGGAGACGTCTCGCCGGGCTGGAACTTCAGGCGTAAAAAAGGCTCACTTTGTTAACAACGGTTATCATTATTTAATGCAGTATTAAAGATTGACCGTCGACAAAGTGAGCTGTTATGACTGACAAAACCATTCCGTTTTCGGTGCTGGATCTGGCGCCGATCCCTCAGGGCTCCTCGGCAAGAGAAGCCTTTTCGCACTCTCTGGATCTGGCTCAGCTGGCCGAAAAGCGTGGCTATCACCGCTACTGGCTGGCCGAGCACCACAATATG
Organism: Enterobacter sp. QK-SA4; assembly: GCF_056856775.1. NCBI lineage: Bacteria > Pseudomonadati > Pseudomonadota > Gammaproteobacteria > Enterobacterales > Enterobacteriaceae > Enterobacter > Enterobacter sp. QK-SA4. Next base: position 585,622 of record NZ_JBXFXH010000007.1, on the reverse strand, counting down.
GTTGGCATCGCCAGCGCCGCGACCTCGGTTTTGATCGGCTATCTGGCGGCAAATACCACCACCCTGCACCTGGGCTCCGGCGGCGTGATGCTGCCGAACCACGCCCCGCTGGTGATTGCCGAGCAGTTTGGCACCCTGAATACCCTCTATCCGGGGCGTATTGATTTGGGTCTTGGTCGTGCGCCGGGCAGCGATCAGCCAACCATGCGCGCCCTGCGTCGCCATATGAGCGGCGATATCGACAACTTCCCGCGCGATGTGGCCGAGCTGGTGGACTGGTTCGACGCGCGCGATCCGAACCCGCACGTGCGCCCGGTGCCGGGCTACGGTGAGAAGATCCCGGTGTGGCTGTTGGGATCAAGCCTCTACAGCGCACAGCTCGCCGCGCAGCTTGGGCTGCCGTTTGCGTTTGCCTCCCACTTTGCCCCGGATATGCTGCATCAGGCGCTGCATCTCTACCGCACGAACTTCAAACCGTCCGAGCGTCTTGAGAAGCCGTACGCAATGGTGTGTATCAACATCGTTGCGGCCGACAGCAATCGCGACGCGGAATTCCTGTTTACCTCAATGCAGCAGGCTTTTGTGAAGCTGCGCCGCGGTGAGACGGGCCAGCTTCCACCGCCGGTGGAGAATATGCATCAGCTGTGGTCCGCCTCCGAGCAGTATGGCGTGCAGCAGGCGCTGAGCATGTCACTGGTTGGCGATAAGGCGAAAGTGCGTCACGGGCTGGACGCGGTGCTGCGCGAAACGCAGGCGGATGAGATTATGGTTAACGGCCAGATTTTCGATCACCAGGCGCGTTTGCATTCGTTTGAACTGGCGATGCAGGTGAAAGAGGAGTTGGTGGGGTAGTTTTTTGCTTTTCTCCCTCTCCCTATGGGAGAGGGCCGGGGTGAGGGGGTCAACCCATCGTTTTACTGATAAACGGGCAACAGGTTAAAACTCGACAGCACGTGTACCAGTGCGTTACCAACGCCGAATATCAGAATCAGCGTAATCATCGGCTTACCGCCCCAGACGCGGAATTTTGGGCTGCCGAAGCGTTTACGTGATTTGCGCGCCAGCAGCGCCGGCACAATCGCCGCCCAGATAGTTGCCGCCAGCCCTGCATAACCGATGGCGTACAGGAAGCCGTTCGGCCACAGCAGGCCGCCCACAATCGGCGGCAGGAAGGTCAGCAGCGCGGTTTTTAAACGCCCCATCGCAGAATCATCAAAGCCGAACAGATCCGCCAGATAGTCAAACAGGCCCAGCGTCACGCCCAGGAAAGAACTCGCCACCGCAAAGTTAGAGAAGATAACCAGCAGCAGATCCAGGCTGCGGCTGTTCAGCACGCCGCTCAGCGCCTGCACCAGCACGTCGATGTTACCGCCCTTCTGGGCAATGCCGATAAATTCCGGACGCGGGATGTTGCCCATCGTCCCCAGCAGCCAAATAACATACAGACCCAGCGCCAGCAGCGTGCCGTAGACCAGACACTTCACAATGGTGCGGGGATCTTTGCCGTAGTACTTCATCAGGCTCGGCACATTACCGTGGTAACCGAACGACGCCAGACAGAACGGCAGCGTCATCAGCAGATACGGCGTGTAGGAGGTGTTCACTTCGGCAACGTTAAACAGCGTGGCGGGCGTCACGTGCCCCAGAAGGCTGCCGAAGGTCAGGAAGAAGGTGATGACCTTAGCGCCTAATACAATCGCCGTCATGCGGCTCACCGCTTTGGTACTCATCCAGACGATAAACGCCACAGCCAGCGCAAAGCACAACCCAGCCAGACGCGCCGGAACGTTCAGCGACATCTCCGAGAAGGTGTGATGCAGAATCGAGCCGCTCGCCGAAATATACGCGTAGGTCAGGATATAGAGCACAAACGCGATGGACAGCCCGTTCACCAGGTTCCAGCCTTTACCCAGCAGATCTTTGGTGATGGTGTCGAAGCTGGAGCCAATGCGGTAGTTCAGGTTCGCCTCAAGGATCATCAGCCCGGAATGGAGCATGCAGAACCAGGTGAACACCAGCGCCGCCAGCGACCAGAAGAACCACGCACCGGACATGACCACTGGCAGGGAGAACATCCCAGCACCAATGATGGTACCGCCAATGATCACCACGCCGCCAAGCAGCGAGGGTGACGTTTGGGTGGTGGTTAGTGTCGCCATACAGCCTTTTCTCCAGTCAATCATGCGGTTCTGCATTTTAATGTGACGCACTGTACCAGTACAAGAGTACAAAGGGAATAAAAAAAGCCCCGATAGCGTATATCGGGGCTGTATATTTTACTTTACGTCAGAAGCGAAAGGCTTACGCGTCACCGAAACGACGGCGGCTGGTGCCTTCTTCACGACGTGGGCCACGGTTTTCGCGACGCTCGCCGGAGAAACGACGACCTTCACCACCGCGACCTTCGCTGCGGCCGCCTTCACGACGCTCGCCACCGAAGCTGCGACCACCGCCACGACGTTCACCACCGCGGTCAGGGCGTGGCTGTGCATCACCCATCAGCTGCATGTTCATCGGCTTGTTCAGGATGCGGGTACGCGTAAAGTGCTGCAGCACTTCGCCCGGCATGCCTTTTGGCAGCTCGATGGTGGAGTGAGATGCGAACAGCTTGATGTTACCGATGTAACGGCTGCTGATGTCGCCTTCGTTAGCGATCGCGCCAACGATGTGACGAACTTCAACGCCATCATCACGGCCCACTTCAATGCGGTACAGTTCCATGTCACCCGCGTCACGACGTTCACGACGTGGACGGTCTTCACCACCACGCTCTGGACGGTCACCGCGTGGGCCACGGTCATTACGGTCGCCACGACGTTCGAAGCGATCGTCACGGTCACGGAATTCACGCTTAGGACGCATCGGCGCATCTGGTGGCACGATCAGGCTACGTTCGCCCTGAGCCATTTTCAGCAGTGCTGCAGCCAGGGTTTCCATGTCCAGCTCTTCGCCTTCAGCAACAGGCTGAATCTGCGACAGCAGCGCACGGTACTGGTCCAGATCGCTGCTTTCCAGCTGCTGCTGTACTTTCGCGGCGAATTTTTCCAGACGGCGTTTGCCCAGCAGCTCTGCGTTTGGCAGGTCAGCTTCTGGAATGGTCAGCTTCATGGTGCGTTCAATGTTACGCAGCAGACGACGCTCGCGGTTCTCAACGAACAGCAGCGCGCGGCCAGCACGACCCGCACGACCGGTACGGCCGATACGGTGAACGTAAGACTCGGAATCCATCGGGATGTCGTAGTTTACAACCAGGCTGATACGCTCAACGTCCAGACCACGTGCTGCCACGTCGGTTGCAATCAGGATATCCAGACGACCGTCTTTCAGACGCTCCAGAGTCTGCTCACGCAGGGCCTGGTTCATGTCGCCGTTCAGCGCTGCGCTGTTGTAGCCGCTACGCTCCAGGGCTTCAGCCACTTCCAGGGTCGCGTTTTTGGTACGAACGAAGATAATCGCCGCATCAAAATCTTCTGCTTCCAGGAAACGTACCAGCGCTTCGTTTTTGCGCATGCCGTACACAGACCAGTAGCTCTGGCTGATGTCCGGGCGAGTGGTTACGCTGGACTGAATACGCACTTCCTGAGGATCTTTCATGAAGCGCTTGGTGATACGACGAATCGCTTCAGGCATGGTGGCAGAGAACAGCGCGGTCTGATGACCGTCCGGGATCTGCGCCATGATGGTTTCGACGTCTTCGATGAAGCCCATACGCAGCATTTCATCTGCTTCATCCAGTACCAGGCCGCTCAGTTTAGAGAGGTCCAGAGTACCGCGCTTCAGGTGATCAAGCAGACGGCCCGGCGTACCGACAACAATCTGTGGGCCCTGGCGCAGGGCGCGTAACTGCACGTCATAACGCTGGCCGCCGTAAAGGGCTACCACGTTTACGCCGCGCATGTGTTTAGAGAATTCCGTCATTGCTTCTGCAACCTGAACAGCCAGTTCACGGGTTGGAGCCAGGACGAGGATCTGCGGTGCACGCAGGTCCGGATCAATGTTGTTCAGCAGCGGCAGCGAGAATGCTGCAGTTTTACCGCTACCAGTCTGGGCCATGCCCAGCACGTCACGACCAGAAAGCAGGTGTGGGATACACTCAGCCTGGATCGGAGATGGTTTTTCGTAACCCAGATCGTTAAGGGCTTCAAGGATAGGAGCCTTCAGGCCCAGATCTGCAAAAGTGGTTTCGAATTCAGCCATGTAGTACAAGTGCCTCGATATTAATGGCGGCCAGTCTACTTAGCTCATCGTGAAAATGATTAGCAATTTTCATTGAAAAGTGTGAACCGGCTCAAAGTAGGTGTATTGACGAACAACAACGCCCTCACCAGTTAAGGTGATGGCAATCAAAAGATTACGGGCTGATGTTTATGTCGTCAGCTATTGCTGGTCCGATTCTGCCAGGTCGTCATGCTCCTGGCCCAAGAGCGATAATTCCAACAATGCATAACGGTGCTCAACGAAGTTGTGTACGTTGTTAGCAACCGCTAATTTGAACAGTGCCGTAGCGCTGTCCATATCCCCCAGACTTAGGTAGTACTTACCTAAATAGAAGTTGGTTTCACTGAGATGCTCAGCGAGCGAGGTGTTATCCGTTGCGTCCGCCTTGAGGCGTTCCATCAGCGTTGCTTCGCTAATGTTGCCCAGGTAGAACTCGACAATGTTCCATCCCCACTGTTCCTTGTCCGATTTATCGAAGCGCTGTTTCAGTGCTTCTTTTGCCTGCTTCTCATCGAGCTTCCGCTCAACGATGTAAAGCCACAGGCTGCGGAAAGGATCATTAGGATCGTCTTGATAAAACGCCAGCAGATCATCTTGCGCTAACTTATCACGACCGCCGTAATACAATGCGATACCGCGATTCAAGTGCGCGTAGTTGTAAGTTGGATCAAGCTCAAGTACAGAATCAAACGCTTCATAGGCAGCATCAAAATTGCCTGCCTGCGTTAAATAAATGCCTAAATAATTGAATACTTCAGGCATATCAGGTCGGATAGCCAGCGCTTGTGAAAAATCATTTCGCGCCAATGCCCTCAGACCGAGACTATCATACAACACTCCGCGCTCATATAAAAGCTGTGCGCGTTCTTCATCGGTTAAAGCCCGACTGGCAAGTATTTGTTCCATGCGTGCCAGAATCACTTCCTGCTGCAAAGTCGGTTGCAATGGCACTGCGAGGACTTCGCTCTTACGCCAGGCAGAGTTGCTGCATCCTGCCAGCGTTAAAGCTGTCGCAACGAAACACCAGCGCAAAAAAGGCTTCATTTCCCACTCCCGAAGACAACTATTGGATGAACGTCCTGTCCCCCGGCGGCTTAACAAGGCGTCCTGCCTGATAATAGGCCCTCCGCAAAGCGGAGGGCAAATGGCAACTTACTCGCCTTGCTGTTCTGCTGCCTGTGCTTCTGGCGCAGCAGCTGGCTGAGACTGCTCGGTTGCTTCTTTAATGCTCAGACGGATACGGCCCTGGCGATCAACTTCCAGAACTTTCACCGGTACTTCCTGACCCATCTGCAGGTAATCGGTCACTTTCTCAACGCGCTTGTCAGCGATCTGAGAGATGTGAACCAGACCTTCTTTACCGCCACCGATGGCAACGAACGCGCCAAAGTCAACGATACGGGTCACTTTACCTGCGTAGACGCGGCCCACTTCGATCTCTGCCGTGATTTCTTCGATGCGACGGATCGCGAATTTCGCTTTCTCGCCGTCGGTTGCTGCGATCTTCACAGTACCGTCATCTTCGATTTCGATCGTGGTGCCAGTCTCTTCGGTCAGCGCACGGATTACGGAACCGCCCTTACCGATAACATCTTTGATCTTATCTGGGTTGATCTTGATGGTGTGGATACGTGGAGCGAACTGAGAAATGTCGCCACGCGGCGCGTTAATCGCCTGTTCCATCACGCCCAGGATGTGCAGACGAGCACCTTTAGCCTGGTTCAGAGCAACCTGCATGATCTCTTTGGTGATACCTTCAATTTTGATATCCATCTGCAGCGCAGAGATACCTTCGCGGGAACCCGCTACTTTGAAGTCCATATCACCCAGGTGGTCTTCGTCACCCAGAATGTCAGACAGAACAACGAAGTTGTCGCCTTCTTTCACCAGGCCCATTGCGATACCCGCAACGGCGGCTTTGATTGGCACGCCTGCATCCATCAGCGCCAGAGAAGCACCACACACGGAAGCCATGGAAGAAGAACCGTTGGATTCGGTGATTTCAGAAACCACACGAACGGTGTACGGGAACTTGTCAGCTTCTGGCATTACTGCCAGCACGCCGCGCTTCGCCAGACGACCGTGACCAATTTCACGACGCTTCGGCGAGCCAACCATACCGGTTTCACCTACGGAGTACGGAGGGAAGTTGTAGTGGAACAGGAAGCTGTCAGTGCGCTCGCCCATCAGTTCGTCGATGATCTGTGCGTCACGTGCAGTACCCAGGGTCGCGGTAACCAGCGCCTGCGTTTCGCCACGGGTGAACAGCGCGGAACCGTGAGTACGTGGCAGAACGCCAGTACGCACATCCAGACCACGGATCATGTCTTTTTCGCGGCCATCGATACGCGGCTCGCCTGCCAGTACACGGCTACGAACAACGTTTTTCTCGATAGCGTGCAGGATGTCGCTCAGTTCGTTAGCATCCAGCGCTTCGTCTTCAGCAACCAGCGTCGCGATAGTCTCAGACTTGATCACGTCAACCTGTGCGTAACGCGCCTGTTTGTCAGTGATCCGGTATGCATCGCTCAGACGAGATTCTGCCAGGGCTGCAACGCGTGCGTTCAGCGCGTCGTTTGCTGCTTCTGGCTGCCAGTCCCAACGTGGTTTACCGGCTTCTTTCACCAGGTCGTTGATGTTCTGGATAACGATCTGCTGCTGGTCGTGGCCAAATACCACAGCGCCCAGCATCTGGTCTTCGCTCAGCAGTTCAGCTTCGGATTCAACCATCAGTACAGCCGCTTCAGTACCCGCAACAACCAGGTCCAGCTTACTTTCTTTCAGCTCTTCCTGGGTTGGGTTCAGCACGTACTGGTCATTGATGTAGCCAACGCGCGCGGCACCGATTGGGCCATTGAATGGAATACCAGACAGTGACAGGGCAGCGGATGCGCCGATCATGGCAACGATGTCCGGGTTAACCTGTGGGTTAACGGAAACAACGGTCGCGATAACCTGTACTTCGTTAACGAAGCCTTCCGGGAACAGCGGACGAACCGGGCGGTCAATCAGACGCGCAATCAGCGTTTCGCCTTCGCTTGGACGGCCTTCACGACGGAAGAAACCACCCGGGATTTTACCGGCAGCGTAGGTACGCTCCTGGTAGTTAACGGTCAGCGGGAAGAAGTCCTGACCTGGTTTAGCTTTTTTCTGGCCAACAACGGTAACGAATACCGCAGTGTCATCCATGCTTACCATAACGGCAGCAGTAGCCTGACGTGCCATCATGCCGGTTTCCAGCGTGACGGTATGTTGACCATACTGGAATTTACGAACGATCGGATTCAGCAAAGTTCTGTCCTTTCTTAAATGTTTGACAGCACACCACCGGTGTGCTGTCGATTTAACCCGACCTTCTTCGCATCCTCGCGACTAATGACAACCAACACCCCCATGGGTGAAGCCTCTCATTAGCCGCGCGAACCTCTGCAATGAAGATCATTTATAGCAACAATACAATAGTTTCCAGTGAATTGCTGCCGTCTGGTTGAAAAAAGGGGCCATCAGGCCCCCTTTTCTGAAACTCGCAAGAATTAGCGACGCAGACCCAGACGCTCGATCAGCGCGGTGTAGCGTGCAACATCTTTACGTTTCAGGTAGTCGAGCAGTTTACGACGCTGAGAAACCATACGCAGCAGACCACGACGGCTGTGGTGATCTTTTTTGTGCTCTGCAAAGTGACCCTGCAGGTGGTTAATCTGTGCAGTCAGCAGTGCAACCTGAACTTCGGTAGAACCGCTGTCGTTAGTACCACGACCAAACTCAGAAACGATTTTAGCTTTAGCTTCAACGCTTAGAGACATTTTCAAACTCCAAAGTATAAAGAATGTAAGGATGCCGATCTCTAATTCAGCAATCCCATGTACGCCCCGCAGATTGTTAAACAATTTACCAGGCGTTAAGCGGCGATATTCTACTCGTCTCCCCTGCTTATCGCAAGGTGAGCCGTTACCACCGTCACGCGTCGACCGGATATTCGACGACCAGACGACGCGGCGCAACGCGCCCTTCGCCATCCATTTCGCCCATACCGATGAATTTCCCTTCGTCACCTTCGGTCACGCGTACCAGTCCCTCCAGCGGCGCTTCCGCCGTACGAACCGGGTTGCCGTTCTTAAAGTAAACGGACGATGTTAAAGGAAGATTAACAACCGGGAAGTCCGCTGCCGGACTGTCCATCGGCATCAGCAAGGGATCCAGCAAATCTGCCGGCGCGATCCCCTGCGCTTCCGCCTGTTCTACCAGCTCGCGCAGATGTTCCAGGGTCACCATCCGCTCCACCGGGTACTTGCTCACCGCCAGGCGGCGCAGGTAAATCACATGCGCACCGCAGCCCAGCTTTTCACCGAGGTCGTCGATGATGGTGCGAATATAGGTCCCTTTCGAACAGTGTACTTCCAGCTCCAGCTCATCGCCTTCATGGCGAATAAACAGCAGCTCATACACGGTGATCGGACGGGCTTCACGCGGGACGTCAATGCCCTGGCGTGCATATTCGTAGAGCTTCTTGCCCTGATATTTCAGCGCCGAATACATCGACGGCACCTGCATCGTGTCTCCACGGAAGCTCTCCAGCGCAGCATCAAGCTGTTCCGCGCTGAACGTCACCGGACGCTCTTCCACCACCTGGCCATCCGCGTCGGAGGTATCCGTGCGCTGGCCCAGTTTAGCGATAACGCGGTAGCGCTTATCGGAGTCGAGCAGGTACTGGGAAAACTTTGTCGCCTCTCCCAGGCAGACCGGCAGCATGCCGGTTGCCAGCGGATCGAGCGCGCCGGTGTGGCCCGCACGGTTGGCATTATAAATACGCTTAACTTTTTGCAGCACGTCGTTGCTGGAAGCGCCCTGGGGTTTATCCAGCAGCAGCACACCATGCACGTCGCGACCGCGACGACGAGGACGACTCATTAGTCCTCCTTGCTGTCGTCCGCCGGGTTAACACGACGTTCGTCGTCATGTTTAACCACGCTGGTCACCAGGTTGGACATACGCATACCTTCGACCAGCGAGTTGTCGTAGAAGAAGGTCAGCTCAGGCACGATACGCAGGCGCATCGCTTTGCCGAGCAGGGAGCGGATGAAACCAGAGGCTTCCTGCAGCGCTTTAATGCCGTTTTTCACTGCCGCTTCGTCCTGATCGTTCAGGAAGGTGACGAACACTTTTGCATAGGCCAAATCGCGGGACATTTCGACACCGGAAACGGTGGTCATCATGCCGACGCGCGGGTCTTTAATTTCACGTTGCAGAATGAGTGCGATCTCTTTCTGCATTTCCTGCGCTACGCGCTGAGGGCGACCAAATTCTTTCGCCATAATAAATTCTCCAGACAAAAAAGGGGCTAAAAGCCCCTTTTAAAATTATTGCCGGGTGGCGCTTCGCTTACCCGGCCTACGCTAGTTAATCTTCTAAGGATTTTGGGTTGCAACAAGGCGGCAAGCTCGTGAATCCCCGGTCACATAGATAACTATGTGACCGGGGTGAACGAGCGCAGCCAACGCAGTGGCGGCCCAAAAGCCGACGAAGATTAAGCGATGGTACGCTGAATTTCGATGATCTCGAACACTTCGATCATATCGCCAACGCGAACGTCGTTGTAGTTCTTCACGCCGATACCACATTCCATGCCGTTACGGACTTCGTTAACGTCATCTTTGAAGCGGCGCAGGGATTCCAGCTCGCCTTCGTAGATAACCACGTTGTCACGCAGTACGCGGATTGGGTTGTGACGCTTGATGTTACCTTCGGTAACCATACAGCCCGCGATCGCACCGAATTTCGGTGATTTGAACACGTCACGTACTTCAGCCAGACCGATGATCTGCTGTTTCAGCTCAGGAGACAGCATGCCGCTCATGGCTGCTTTCACTTCGTCGATCAGGTTATAGATGACGGAGTAGTAGCGCAGATCCAGGCTTTCAGCTTCAATCACTTTACGCGCGGATGCATCCGCACGAACGTTGAAGCCAACCAGGATAGCGTTGGAGGCAGCAGCCAGGGTCGCGTCGGTTTCGGTGATACCACCTACGCCAGAACCGATGATCTTCACTTTCACTTCGTCGGTAGACAGTTTCAGCAAGGAGTCGGAGATCGCTTCCACAGAACCCTGAACGTCGGCTTTCAGAACGATGTTCACTTCGTGAACTTCGCCATCGGTCATGTTGGCAAACATGTTCTCGAGTTTAGATTTCTGCTGACGAGCCAGTTTAACTTCACGGAATTTACCCTGACGATACAGTGCCACTTCACGCGCTTTCTTCTCGTCACGCACCACGGTCACTTCGTCACCGGCAGCCGGAACACCGGACAGACCCAGGATTTCCACTGGAATGGACGGACCTGCTTCCAGCACTTCCTGACCCAGTTCGTTACGCATCGCACGAACGCGACCGTATTCGAAACCGCACAGAACGATATCGCCTTTATGCAGCGTACCTTCGCGAACCAGAACGGTAGCAACCGGGCCACGTCCTTTATCCAGGAAGGATTCGATAACCGCACCGCTCGCCATACCGTTACGGATGGCTTTCAGCTCCAGAACTTCGGCCTGCAGCAGGATCGCGTCCAGCAGTTCGTCGATACCGGTACCCGCTTTCGCAGACACGTGTACGAACTGGCTTTCGCCGCCCCACTCTTCCGGCAGAATACCGTACTGGGAAAGTTCGTTTTTAACACGATCGGGATCCGCTTCTGGCTTATCGATCTTGTTCACTGCAACCACAACCGGCACACCTGCTGCTTTCGCGTGCTGGATAGCTTCGATGGTCTGCGGCATGACGCCGTCGTCTGCAGCAACAACCAGAACAACGATATCCGTCGCCTGAGCACCACGAGCACGCATTGAGGTAAACGCGGCGTGGCCCGGAGTATCCAGGAAGGTGATCATACCGTTGTCAGTTTCTACGTGGTAAGCACCGATGTGCTGGGTAATACCACCCGCTTCGCCAGAGGCAACCTTGGTAGAACGAATGTAGTCAAGCAGAGAGGTTTTACCGTGGTCAACGTGACCCATGATGGTCACAACCGGTGCACGCGGTTCAGCCGCTGCACCTGTGTCACGGTCGCTCATTACCGCTTCTTCCAGCTCGTTTTCACGACGCAGGATAACTTTGTGGCCCATCTCTTCAGCAACCAGCTGTGCGGTTTCCTGATCGATGACCTGGTTGATGGTCGCCATGGCACCCAGCTTCATCATTGCTTTGATGACCTGAGAGCCTTTAACCGCCATCTTGTTCGCCAGTTCGCCAACGGTAATGGTTTCGCCAATCACGACGTCACGGTTAACGGCCTGAGCCGGCTTCTGGAAGCCCTGCTGCAGCGCGGAACCTTTACGCTTGCCGCCTTTACCACCGCGAACAGCCGCGCGTGCTTCTTCACGGTCAGCTTTGGATTCAGCGTGCTTGTTGCCTTTTTTCGCCGGACGCGCTGCTTTTGCATTACGACCACGGCCACGGCCGCCTTCTACTTCACGGTCGTTATCATCTTCAGCCTGACGCGCATGCTGAGAAGTGGTCACGTGATAGTCGCTGGTGTCTTCAGTCGGCTCAACGGTATTCACACCATTCTTCTCGTTTTCTTCTGCCATGCGGCGCGCTTCTTCGGCGACGCGGCGAGCTTCTTCTTCCAGCTTACGGCGGGCTTCTTCTTCCGCTTTACGCTTCAGCTCGGCAGCTTCATTTTCACGGCGGGCTTTTTCAGCCTGGGCGGTTTTGGTCATTTCGTCTGTCTGTTGATTGCTCACTTTGTCTTTTTCCGCAGCGTCACGCTTCACTTTATCACTTGCGTCGCGTTTCGCTTTTTCTGCGGCCTCACGTTCAGCTTTTAATTCTGCTTCACGTTTGGCGGCTGCTTCCGCCTCACGCTGAGCTTGTTCTTCCGCTTCACGCTGTGCCTGCTCTTCCGCGGCAAGGCGTTCTGCCTCTTGCGGATCACGTTTTACAAAGGTGCGCGTCTTGCGGACTTCAATTTGTACCGATTTGCTTTTGCCACCGGTACCAGGGATGTTTAACGTGCTGCGCGTTTTGCGCTGCAGCGTTAACTTGTCAGGCGTAGAACCGTGTTCACGGTTCAGGTGCGTTAACAAGGTTTGTTTTTCTTGCGCGGTCACCGAGTCATCAGCGGACTTCGGGATCCCTGCATCAGCAAATTGCTGTACCAGGCGGTCCACGGAGGTCTGAATCTCAGCAGCCAGCGATTTTACAGTTACATCAGTCATGCTGTTCCTTCCTGCTACAGTTTATTACGCTTCGTCGCCGAACCAGCAAATATTACGTGCGGCCATGATGAGCTCGCCGGCTTTCTCGTCGGTTAAACCTTCGATATCAGCCAGGTCATCAACGCCTTGCTCAGCGAGATCTTCCAGCGTACAAACACCACGGGCAGCCAGCTTGAACGCAATCGCACGATCAAGACCTTCCAGATTCAGCAGGTCATCAGCCGGCTTCTTATCGCCAAGGCTTTCTTCCTGAGCCAGTGCCAGGGTGGTCAGTGCGTTTTTAGCGCGTTCACGCAGGGCTTCGACGGTTGGTTCATCCAGACCGTCAATTTCCAGCAGCTCTTTCATTGGCACATAGGCCAGTTCTTCCAGCGTAGAGAATCCTTCTTCAACCAGAACAGTGGCGAAGTCTTCGTCAATATCCAGGTATTTAGTGAAGGTATCGATCGCCGCATGGGCTTCAGCCTGATGCTTAGCCTGCAGGTCATCAACGGTCATTACGTTGAGTTCCCAGCCGCTCAGCTGTGACGCCAGGCGTACGTTCTGACCGTTACGGCCGATTGCCTGCGCCAGGTTGCCCGCTTCAACAGCGATATCCATGGTGTGTTTGTCTTCGTCAACAACGATAGACGCCACATCAGCTGGAGCCATTGCGTTGATCACGAACTGCGCCGGGTTGTCATCCCACAGAACGATATCAATACGTTCGCCGCCCAGCTCAGTAGAAACTGCCTGAACGCGCGCACCGCGCATACCGACGCAAGCACCGACCGGGTCGATACGCTTGTCGTTGGTTTTCACCGCAATTTTCGCACGGGAGCCCGGATCGCGAGCCGCCGCTTTAATTTCGATAACTTCTTCACCGATTTCCGGCACTTCGATACGGAACAGTTCTACCAGCATTTCTGGTTTAGAACGGGTCACGAAGAGCTGTGCACCACGCGCTTCAGGGCGTACCGCGTACAGAACGCCGCGAATACGGTCGCCCGGGCGGAAGTTTTCACGCGGCAGCATATCTTCACGCAGGATCACGGCTTCAGCGTTACCCGGCAACCCTTCGGATTTGATCTCGAGGGAGATGTTGTCGCGGTTCACTTTCTTCACCACGCCGGTAATGATTTCGCCTTCCTGATCGCGGAACTGATCGACAACCAGCGCGCTCTCGGCTTCGCGCACTTTCTGCACGATAACCTGTTTAGCGGTCTGGGTGGTGATACGGTCGAAGGTCACAGATTCGATCTGATCTTCAACGTAGTCACCCACGTTCAGACTTTCGTCTTCAAAACGGGCGGCTTCCAGCGTGATCTCTTTGGTCGGCTGGGTCACTTCTTCAACGATTACCCAACGACGGAATGTATCGAAGTCACCGCTTTTACGATCGATTTCTACGCGAACATCGATCTCTTGTTCGTATTTTTTCTTGGTTGCTGTAGCCAGTGCACTTTCCAGCGCTTCGAAAATCTTCTCACGCGGCAGTGATTTCTCGTTGGAGACGGCTTCAACAACAGCCAAAATTTCTTTGTTCATCGCGGGCTTTTCACCTCAATCCAGACTGTTAAAAGTGGGGAACCAGGTTCGCCTTCTGGATATTACTCAGCGCGAACACTTCATCTTTGCCTTCGACTGTCACCGTGATCATTTCACCATCAACGGCTTTGATAATTCCCTGCCATTTACGGCGGTTCTGTACGGCCATACGCAGAACGAGAGCCACTTCTTCACCGGTAAAGCGCACATAGTGCTCGGCCGTGAACATCGGGCGATCGAGGCCAGGTGAGGAAACTTCCAGGTTGTACGCAACGGTAATCGGGTCTTCAACATCAAGAACCGCACTCACCTGGTGGCTGACATCAGCACAATCATCAACATTGATGCCATCTTCACTATCAATATAGATGCGCAGCGTCGATGTACGGCCGCGAACGAATTCGATGCCGACCAGTTCGTAGCCCAGTGCTTCGACCGGTGCAGTAATCATCTCTGTTAATTTTTGCTCTAATGTGGACAAGCCCACCCCCAAGACATAAAAAAAGGGCGTAAAGCCCAGTTATTCTGTAGTCAGATAACAAAAAACCCCGATAAATCGGGGCTTTAGATAACTGAACCCTATAGCCACAACTGTGGCCTGGAGCACTTTCCGAAAGAATTTTTTCAAATCCAGCTACGAAGGCTCTAAGTCTTCACAGTATATTTGAAAAAGAACTTTATGGGAAAGTGGTTGCGGGGGCCGGATTTGAACCGACGACCTTCGGGTTATGAGCCCGACGAGCTACCAGGCTGCTCCACCCCGCGCCTGAAACGTGGCAAATTCTACGCGTTTTGGACAGAATTTGCAAATAATGCTGGGATTTGGTACCGAAGACGGGACGTAAAATCGGCGTTTAGTATATTGATAGTTGACCCCACCTGTCAACCCAACTTCCGCCAGATCAATTAGACCAAAATTTTTACAAAAAACGCACGACTCTCTTCCGGTCTTCGCCAAAAGATGATTAAATGAATACTCACTTATTTTGCATAAAAATGCACAAGAGAGCGAAAGCGGTCTCTAATCAGTCAATCAAGCAGGGTTTTATTCTATGACGACTATTCTCAAGCATCTTCCGGTTGGACAACGTATTGGCATCGCTTTCTCAGGTGGCCTGGATACCAGCGCTGCACTACTGTGGATGCGCCAGAAGGGAGCGGTTCCGTACGCCTATACCGCGAACCTGGGTCAGCCGGATGAGGACGACTATGATGCCATTCCTCGTCGCGCTAAAGAGTATGGTGCAGAGAACGCGCGCCTGATTGACTGCCGTAAGCAACTGGTCGCTGAAGGTATCGCGGCTATTCAGTGCGGTGCGTTCCATAACACCACCGGCGGCCTGACCTATTTCAACACCACCCCGCTGGGCCGTGCGGTCACCGGCACCATGCTGGTTGCGGCGATGAAAGAAGACGGCGTCAACATCTGGGGTGACGGCAGTACCTATAAAGGCAACGATATTGAGCGTTTCTATCGTTATGGCCTGCTGACCAACGCCGAACTGCAGATCTACAAGCCGTGGCTGGATACCGACTTCATCGACGAGCTGGGTGGCCGTCATGAGATGTCCGAGTTTATGATCGCCTGCGGTTTCGACTATAAGATGTCTGTCGAGAAAGCTTACTCCACTGACTCCAACATGCTGGGTGCGACGCACGAAGCGAAAGACCTGGAATTCCTGAACTCAAGCGTGAAGATCGTTAACCCGATCATGGGCGTGAAGTTCTGGGACGAGAACGTCAAAATCCAGGCTGAAGAAGTGACAGTACGTTTCGAACGTGGTCATCCGGTTGCGCTGAACGGCAAAACCTTCTCTGATGATGTTGAGCTGATGCTGGAAGCGAACCGTATTGGCGGTCGTCACGGCCTGGGCATGAGCGATCAGATTGAAAACCGCATCATCGAAGCGAAAAGCCGTGGCATCTATGAAGCCCCGGGAATGGCGCTGCTGCACATCGCTTACGAGCGTCTGCTGACCGGCATTCACAACGAAGACACCATTGAGCAGTATCACTCTCATGGCCGTCAGCTGGGTAAACTGCTGTATCAGGGCCGCTGGTTCGATCCACAGGCGCTGATGCTGCGCGATGCGCTGCAGCGTTGGGTGGCAAGCGCAATCACCGGCGAAGTGACGCTGGAGCTGCGTCGCGGTAACGACTACTCCATCCTGAACACCGTGTCTGACAACCTGACCTATAAAGCAGAGCGTCTGACCATGGAGAAAGGTGAATCCGTGTTCTCGCCGGACGATCGTATCGGTCAGCTGACTATGCGTAACCTGGACATCACCGATACCCGCGAGAAGCTGTTCAACTATGTTGAGAATGGCCTGCTCTCCGCGAATTCCGGTAACGGTCTGCCGCAGGTTGAAAATCTGGAGCACAGCGATAAGAAGTAATCGCTGATATAACGTGCAAAAGGCGTCCTATGGACGCCTTTTTTGTGGACTTTCGTAGGGCGGGTAAGCGCA
Organism: Enterobacter sp. QK-SA4; assembly: GCF_056856775.1. Lineage (NCBI taxonomy): Bacteria > Pseudomonadati > Pseudomonadota > Gammaproteobacteria > Enterobacterales > Enterobacteriaceae > Enterobacter > Enterobacter sp. QK-SA4. The sequence continues at coordinate 569,194 of NZ_JBXFXH010000007.1, read as the reverse complement.
GCGTCACCCGCCATTTTGCCCGGTGGCGCTGCGCTTACCGGGCCTACAAAACCACACCTCAGAATATGCAGACGAAAAAAAAGACGTCTTTCGACGTCTTTCTTCTGGAATATTGGTACCGAGGATGGGACTCGAACCCACAAGCCCGTTAGGGCACTACCACCTCAAGGTAGCGTGTCTACCAATTCCACCACCTCGGTACAGAATACTTAGTGCGGGATATCGCTGGTCGGCTTAGCCGGTGCAGCTGGCTGAGTTTGCTCAGTTTTCGCTGGCGCGCTCAGGTTTTCCCACTCGCTTCCTTTGCTGGTCTTGTTGCTGTTGATATTGCCAAGCACCAGACTGATGATGAAGAACAGCGTAGCCAGAATCGCCGTTGTGCGGGTCATGAAGTTCGCAGAACCACTTGAACCGAACAGCGTACCGGAAGCGCCTGCTCCGAAGGAGGCTCCCATATCAGCGCCTTTACCTTGCTGCAGCATAATCAGCGCTACGAGAGCGATGGCTACAATAAGGAAAACAACTAAAAGAGCTTCGTACATAATCAACTTGTTCCTTGCGGATTTGCCGCATACCAATGCTTCGACCAATTAGCAGGATTTTTGTTTCCCACTGAAGCGGGTGTGAATACTAACCAAAGCGAATGACCTTCGCAAGGGCATTTTTGACGCATTGTATCAACTGCGGAAAAAAACAGCAAAAAGCCATTAATTGCTTAAAACAAAGGCGACAAAAGCCGCCTTTTTATACATTTAGCTTGCACAATTATGCAGCTTTCACAGCATCCGCAATACGGTGTGCAAATTCGGTTACCTGCGCTTCGTCTTCACCTTCCACCATCACGCGGATCAGCGGTTCAGTACCGGACTTACGCAGCAGCACACGCCCACGATTGCCCAGGGCCGCTTCAACGTCAGCCATCACCGCTTTGACTTTCTCGTTTTCCAGCGGATCGCCTTTACCGGCAGTGAAGCGTACGTTAACCAGGATCTGTGGGAACATTTTCATCCCGCTGCACAGATCGTGCAGGCTCATATGGTTGCGCGCCATCGCGGCAACCACCTGCAGCGCGGCCACGATACCGTCACCGGTGGTGGTTTTATCGAGCAGGATCACGTGACCCGAGTTTTCTGCACCGATGCGCCAGCCCTTCTCCTGCAATTTTTCCAGCACATAGCGGTCACCCACTTTCGCGCGGACAAACGGAATACCGAGCTGTTTCAGCGCCAGTTCCAGGCCCATGTTACTCATCAGCGTGCCCACCGCACCGCCGCGCAGCTGGCCCTGACGCAGGCCCTCACGGGCAATGATGTAGAGGATCTGATCGCCGTCGACCTTGTTACCTTCGTGGTCGACCATGATCACGCGGTCACCGTCGCCGTCCAGCGCAATGCCCAGGTCGGCTTTCTCTGCCAGAACACGCGCCTGCAGGGCACGAACGTCAGTTGCCCCCACCTGCTCGTTAATGTTCAGACCATCCGGCTCGCAGCCAATGGTGATGACTTTCGCACCCAGTTCGCGGAAGACATTCGGGGCGATGTGATAGGTTGCGCCGTTTGCACAGTCCACCACAATTTTGAGGTGAGCCAGGCTCAGCTCATTCGGGAAGGTGCCTTTACAGAATTCGATATAACGGCCCGCCGCATCAACGATACGGTTCGCTTTACCCAGCTCTGCGGAATCAACGCAGGTGATCTCTTTTTCCATTTCGGCTTCAATGGCTTCTTCCACGTCATCCGGGAGCTTGGTGCCGTCAATGGAGAAGAATTTAATGCCGTTGTCGTAGAACGGGTTGTGAGAAGCTGAGATAACAATCCCCGCTTCCGCACGGAAGGTACGCGTCAGATACGCGACTGCAGGCGTTGGCATTGGGCCCGTAAAGGACGCGGACAGTCCAGCCGCCGCCAGACCCGCTTCCAGCGCTGATTCCAGCATATAGCCGGAAATACGGGTGTCTTTACCGATAATGATCTTACGGGAACCATGACGCGCCAGCACTTTGCCAGCAGCCCAGCCGAGCTTCAGGACAAAATCAGGGGTGATGGGAGCATCGCCTACACGCCCACGGATACCATCGGTACCAAAATACTTACGATTACTCATAGCGTTTGTTTTCCTTCGCTGCCAGTGTGGCTTCCACCACACGCATGGCTTCTACTGTTTCTTTAACGTCATGGACACGAATAATGTGCGCGCCCTGCATCGCCGCAATCACCGCGCAGGCCAGGCTGCCGCTCAGGCGTTCGCTCGGCCCCACGTTCAGCAACTGCCCAATCATCGACTTTCTCGACATCCCCACCAGCAGCGGCAGGTCAAAGTGATGGAATTCCGATAAGCGCGCGAGCAACGCATAATTGTGGGAGAGATTTTTACCGAAACCGAACCCCGGGTCGAGCAACAATTTCTCTTTTGGGATACCTGCACGTTCGCAGCGCGCAATATGTTCAATAAAGAAGCGATTCACGTCGGCAAAGACATCATCATACTTCGGTGCTTCCTGCATGGTTTTCGGCTGACCCTGCATATGCATCAGGCATACCGGTAACCCGGTCTCTGCCGCGGCTTCCAGTGCGCCAGGCTCGGTGAGTGAACGAATATCATTGATAATGTGAGCGCCCACTCTCGCCACTTCACGAATCACTTCGGGTTTAGAGGTATCAACGGAGATCCATACTTCAAACCGCTGCGCGATAGCTTCAACCACCGGCACCACGCGCGCCAGCTCTTCTTCCACAGACACGTCCGCCGCACCAGGACGCGTCGATTCGCCGCCCACGTCAATAATGGTGGCGCCCGCATTAATCATTAAATTCGCGTGCTTAACCGCCTCGATAAGCGTGTTATGCGTGCCGCCGTCTGAGAAAGAGTCAGGGGTAACATTCAGGATCCCCATCACATGGGGATGTGAAAGATCGAGATGCGAGTCCTGAGCGAATAATTTCATGGCGAAATCCCTGGTATCTATATCGTTAAACAGAAATGAAAAACCCCGGAGCAAGCTCCAGGGTTTGAGTTACAGACAAACGCTTCAACAGCAGTGGCTTACTTATCGCCCAACTGTTCTGACATGGTGTTGCCCGGATTTGGCGTACGCGGTTCATCAACCGGACGCGGCGCACGCGGGGTGCCATTATTGTCAGAATTATTGGAAGCGCCTGGGTCTTCCCAGCCTGCCGGCGGACGTACTTCGCGGCGCGCCATCAGGTCGTCAATCTGCGGTGCATCGATGGTCTCATATTTCATGAGCGCATCTTTCATCGAATGCAGGATGTCCATATTGTCGGTCAGGATCTGGCGTGCACGTGCGTAGTTACGCTCTACCAGAGATTTTACTTCCTGATCGATGATACGAGCCGTCTCATCGGACATATGTTTCGCTTTAGCCACAGAACGGCCCAGGAATACTTCCCCCTCTTCCTCTGCATACAGCAGCGGACCGAGTTTGTCGGAGAAGCCCCACTGCGTCACCATGTTACGCGCCAGGTTTGTCGCAACTTTAATGTCGTTGGACGCACCGGTAGAAACATGTTCCACACCGTAGATAATCTCTTCTGCCAGACGACCGCCGTACAGGGTCGAAATCTGGCTTTCCAGCTTCTGACGGCTGGCGCTGATCGCGTCGCCTTCAGGCAGGAAGAAAGTCACACCCAGCGCACGACCGCGCGGAATAATCGTCACTTTATGCACCGGATCGTGTTCCGGCACGAGGCGACCGATAATCGCGTGACCCGCTTCGTGGTATGCCGTGGACTCTTTCTGCGCTTCCGTCATCACCATGGAGCGACGTTCCGCACCCATCATGATTTTGTCTTTCGCTTTCTCGAACTCAACCATGGACACCACGCGCTTGTTACCGCGAGCGGCAAACAGTGCAGCTTCGTTGACCAGGTTAGCCAGATCCGCACCGGAGAAGCCCGGGGTACCGCGCGCAATGATTGCCGCATCGATATCTGGCGCCAGCGGTACGCGACGCATGTGAACTTTCAGAATCTGTTCACGACCGCGAACGTCCGGCAGACCCACTACAACCTGACGGTCGAAACGGCCTGGACGCAGCAGCGCAGGGTCAAGTACGTCCGGACGGTTAGTCGCCGCGATAACGATGATACCTTCGTTACCTTCGAAGCCGTCCATCTCAACCAGCATCTGGTTCAGCGTCTGTTCACGTTCATCGTGACCACCGCCCAGACCTGCGCCACGCTGGCGGCCTACGGCGTCGATTTCATCGATGAAGATAATGCACGGCGCTGCCTTCTTGGCCTGCTCGAACATGTCACGCACACGAGATGCACCGACACCCACGAACATTTCAACGAAGTCAGAACCTGAAATAGTAAAGAACGGCACCTTCGCTTCACCCGCAATGGCTTTCGCCAGCAGGGTTTTACCGGTACCCGGAGGGCCAACCATCAGCACGCCTTTCGGGATCTTACCGCCCAGCTTCTGGAAACGGCTCGGTTCACGCAGGTATTCAACCAGTTCACCAACCTCTTCTTTCGCTTCGTCACACCCGGCGACGTCAGCGAACGTGGTCTTGATCTGGTCTTCCGTCAGCATACGCGCCTTGCTCTTACCGAACGACATGGCACCTTTGCCACCGCCGCCCTGCATCTGGCGCATAAAGAAGATCCAGACGCCGATAAGAAGCAGCATCGGGAACCAGGAAATGAAGATAGAAGCCAGCAGGCTTGGTTCTTCTGGCGGCTCGCCAACTACCTTGACGTTTTTGGTCAGAAGGTTATCAAGCAGCTTAGGATCGTTCACCGGGATGTAAGTCGTGTAACGGTTACTATCTTTCTTGGTAACGTTGATCTCACGTCCGTTGATACGCGCTTCGCGAACCTGGTCCTGATTGACCTCCTGCAGGAAGGTAGAATAATCCACCTTGCGGCCATTCGACTCGCTGGGCCCAAAGCTCTGGAATACTGACATCAGCACAACGGCAATGACCAGCCAGAGTATTAGGTTTTTCGCCATGTCACTCAAGGGATTAACCTCATATTACAACTGTGTTAAAAACAGCGTCAGGATACTCTATATCCAGTTTCATTCAAACTTTCGCCTGAAATCTACCGGTTATCATTTTCGCCCGGTCGCTACAATATACACTTCTCGGGAGCGGGCCCGGGAAGAGTCCGGCTTACGAACTTTAACCTTCGCAAACAGGGAGCGAATTTCCTTAAGATACTCCTCGAAACCTTCGCCCTGAAACACCTTCACAACAAAACTACCACCAGGCGCTAGTACATCACGACACATTTCTAACGCTAGCTCCACCAGATACATGGCGCGGGGGATATCCACCGCCGGTGTTCCGCACATATTTGGTGCCATATCTGACATGACAACCTGGACCTTACTGTCACCTACACGATCAAGTAACGCTTTCAGCACTAATTCATCACGAAAGTCGCCCTGAAGGAAGTCGACACCGACGATGGGATCCATTGGTAAAAGATCGCACGCGATGATTCGGCCCGTTCCGCCGATCTGCGTAACCGCATACTGGGACCATCCGCCAGGTGCCGCACCGAGGTCAACAACCGTCATCCCCGGCTTAAAAAGTTTGTCACTTTGCTGTATTTCATCAAGTTTAAACCAGGCACGGGAACGTAACCCCTTTTTCTGTGCCTGTTGAACATATTTATCGCTAAAGTGTTCCTGAAGCCAGCGGCTGGAGCTGGCAGAACGCTTTTTACCTGTCATTTAACATTTCCGTCCTGGTTCATCGTTACCTGCCTGTGACGTAAATTTCTACGCAGCTATTTGGCGATATAAGGGAGATGGCGGTAGAATGAACCGTTTTCAATCCCAACGTAAGCAAAAATATACGATGAATCTGAGTACTAAACAAAAACAGCACCTTAAAGGTCTGGCACATCCGCTCAAGCCTGTAGTGATGCTTGGCAACAATGGTTTGACCGAAGGGGTGCTTGCCGAGATTGAACAAGCGCTGGAACACCACGAGCTGATCAAGGTGAAAATCGCCTCTGAAGACAGAGACACTAAAAACCTGATCGTGGAAGCCATCGTGCGCGAAACCGGCGCCTGTAATGTACAGGTCATCGGTAAAACGCTGGTGCTCTACCGCCCATCTAAAGAGCGTAAAATCTCGCTGCCACGCTAAGGATATCCTGAATCAAACACATTTTCTGTGTGAAACGAGGGATTTCTGTCAGCAGGCGAGCAAAATGCCATGCTCCTTGAGTTGATAAAAGGCCGCTATGCGGCCTTTTTCTTTTCTTTACAATGTATCAACATCTTAATAGAGAAGCGAATTACAGGTATTCAACCTTGATAATTTCGTATTCCACTTCACCGCCAGGGGTGCGGATGGTGACAACATCATCCTGCTCTTTGCCAATCAGGCCGCGAGCAATCGGAGAGTTCACTGAAATCAGGTTCTGTTTGAAGTCAGCTTCATCATCACCCACGATGCGATAGGTCTGCTCTTCGTCGTTGTCCAGGTTCAGCACGGTAACGGTAGAACCAAAGATCACACGCCCGTTGTTAGGCATTTTGGTGATATCAATAACCTGTGCATTGGACAGTTTTGCTTCGATATCTTTAATACGCCCTTCACAGAAGCCCTGCTGCTCACGCGCGGCGTGGTATTCAGCGTTCTCTTTCAGGTCGCCATGCTCGCGCGCATCCGCGATAGCGGCGATGATTTCAGGGCGACGCACGGATTTCAGAAAATCCAGCTCTTCGCGCAGTTTTTCGGCACCACGTAAGGTCATCGGAATAGCTTGCATTTGTTATACCTCTTAAACATTCCTGTTGGGAGCAGTGTTCCCTGCTCCTGCCCCCCTAAGCGGGCAAGAAGCAAAAAGAAAACCGACCCGGGAGCAATGCCCCAGGTCAGCAGCAATTTTTCAGTTTGATACGCATTTTACCGCGAAGTTCACTATGGGTCATCGTTTACTTTGCAGTGCCATGCACCGTAGTATGACGGTTTGTTTTCGGGTTGTTAGCGCGAGATTATGCGATTTTCCAGATTTATCATCGGATTGACTACCAGTATAACGTTCACCGCCAAGGCCGCGAATGTTGATGAGTACATTAATCAGCTCCCCGCAGGCGCGAACCTCGCCCTGATGGTGCAGAAGGTTGGCGCACAGGCTCCCGAGATTGACTATCACAGTCAACAGATGGCGCTGCCTGCCAGTACCCAAAAGGTGATCACCGCCCTCGCCGCCCTGCTCCAGCTCGGCCCTGATTTCCGTTTTACGACCACACTCGAGACCAAAGGTAACGTCGAGGGTGGCGCACTGAAAGGCGATCTTATCGCCCGTTTTGGCGGCGATCCGACCTTTAAGCGCCAGGATATCCGCAATATGGTTGCGGTACTGAAAAAATCTGGCGTACAGAAAATTGATGGCAATGTGCTGATCGACACATCCATCTTTGCCAGCCACGATAAAGCCCCGGGCTGGCCGTGGAACGACATGACACAATGTTTTAGCGCCCCGCCCGCCGCAGCAATCGTTGACCGTAACTGCTTCTCGGTTTCGCTTTACAGCGCACCAAAGCCGGATGATTTAGCGTTTATCCGCATAGCGTCCTACTACCCGGTCACCATGTTCAGCCAGGTCCGCACGCTGGCGAAAGGCTCCCCGGATGCGCAATATTGTGAGCTGGACGTCGTGCCAGGGGATCTTAACCGCTTCACGCTTACCGGCTGCCTGACGCAGCGCGCCGATCCGCTGCCGCTGGCCTTTGCGATACAGGATGGTGCAAGCTATGCGGGTGCCATTTTGAAAGATGAACTGAAACAAGCGGGCATAACCTACACCGGCACGCTGCTTCGCCAGACGCAGGTCAACCAGCCCGGCACGGTCATCGCCAGCAAACAGTCTCCGCCGCTGCACGATTTACTGCGAATCATGCTGAAAAAGTCTGACAACATGATTGCCGACACCGTGTTCCGCATGATTGGCCACGCGCGTTTCGGCGTGCCGGGCACCTGGCGCGCGGGTTCAGACGCCGTTCGTCAGATCCTACGCCAGCAGGCCGGGATCGAGCTGGGCAATACCATCGCCGTCGATGGCTCCGGATTATCGCGTCATAATTTGATCTCGCCGGCCACGATGATGCAGGTGCTTCAGTACATTGCACAGCATGACACTGAGCTAAACTTTATTTCAATGCTGCCGCTGGCCGGGCATGACGGTTCGCTGCAGTATCGCGCCGGGCTTCACGCTGCCGGCGTGGATGGCAAAGTATCCGCTAAGACAGGCTCGCTGCAGGGGGTTTACAACCTTGCAGGCTTTATCACTACGGCCAGCGGACAACGTATGGCATTCGTGCAGTATCTTTCCGGCTATGCCGTCGAACCGGCCGACCAGCGCAATCGTCGTATTCCGCTTGTTCGCTTCGAAAGCAGGCTCTATAAGGACATCTACCAGAATAACTAGCGATGAAACTACTTATAGTTGAAGACGATCTGTTATTGCAGGAAGGGCTGGCGCTGGGGCTGGCCAATGAAGGCTATGCTCTCGACTGCGCTGGCACCGCAGCGGAGGCGGACTCTCTGATCCAGAGCGGGGAATACAGCCTGGTGATCCTCGATTTGGGCTTGCCAGATAAAGACGGCGCCACGCTGCTCAGTCAGTGGCGACGTCGCGGTATCGCCAACCCGGTATTGATCCTGACGGCACGCGATGCCATTGAGGATCGTATCACCGGCCTCGACGCAGGCGCAGATGATTACCTGGTGAAGCCTTTTGCGCTTGCGGAGCTGCAGGCTCGGGTACGAGCGTTGATTCGCCGCTATCAGGGCCATAGTGATAACTTACTGACCGACGGCGATATTACGCTGAATCTGCAAACCCAGCAGGTACTGCGCCGGGATCAGGCCGTAGAGGTGACGCCAAAAGAGTTCGCCTTGCTGACGCGTCTGATTATGCGCAGCGGGCAAACGGTGCACAGAGAAACGCTCCAGCAGGATATCTACTCCTGGCAGGACGATCCGGGGTCAAATACCCTTGAAGTCCACATTCACAACCTGCGTCGCAAGCTCGGCAAGGACAGAATCAAAACCGTTCGTGGCGTTGGCTATCGCCTGGAGAGCCAGAAATGAACAGCATGCGTCGGCGTTTGATGGTGCTGCTGGCGGTCATTCTCTTATTTTTCCAGCTGATAAGCGTCATCTGGCTGTGGCATGAAAGCCGTGAGCAGATTGGTTTTCTGGTGAATGAAACGCTGTCGGCAAAAGCCCGTAATAATCATGTAGAAAAAGAGATCCGCGAGGCGATTGCTTCCCTTCTCGTCCCTTCTCTGGTGATGGTCGGTTTCACACTCCTGTTTTCATTCTGGGCGGTCACCTGGATAACCCGACCGTTGAATAAACTGCGTGACAGCCTGGCTAACCGTTCGGCGGATAACTTAACTCCGCTTCCTATGTATTCCGACATGGAAGAGATCGGCGCGGTGACGACCTCCCTGAACCAGCTCCTCGCCCGGCTGGACAATACCATTCAGCAGGAGCGTCTCTTCACCGCAGACGCCGCGCACGAGCTGAGAACGCCGCTGGCCGGTATCCGGCTCCATCTGGAGCTGATGTCGCAGTCCGGTGCGCCTCAGGCCGCAACGCTGATTAGCCGTATCGATCAGCTCATGCATACCGTTGAGCAACTGCTGATGCTTGCCCGTGCCGGACAGGCAATGGCCAGCGGCCACTACGAAACCGTGAGCTGGACGGAAAATATCATTGAACCTCTCGGCCTTGGGCATGAAGCCAAAGAACATACGGTGATTTGGCCGGCTAAAAGCGCGCTCACGGTTCAGGGAGACGCCGTGCTCCTGCGCCTGATGCTGCGCAACCTGCTGGAGAATGCGGGGCGCTACAGCCCGACAGGGACAACGATTACAGTGACATTAACCGGGGTCGACGGGGGGACGCAGATCAGCGTTATCGATCAGGGTCCAGGGATTGATGAAGCGCACCGACAGTCCATTACCGAGCCGTTCCGCCGTCTAGACCAGCGCTACGGCGGCAGCGGTCTGGGTCTGAGTATCGTGCAGCGCATCGTCCAGCTCCACCACGGCAGGCTGTCGCTTGAGAATGGCACAGAAGGTGGTTTAATCGCCAGCTGCTGGCTGCCTGCAACGCTGGAATAAAAAAAGCCCCCATAATGGGGGCTTTGGACAGATATTAGTGCTTGTAGATGAACTCGACGCCTTCTTCGTCGTCTTCATCCCAGTCATCGTCCCAGTCTTCATCATCTTCCGCTTCCAGCTCTTCGAGCTGCTGACGGTGGTAGTCATCCCACATGAATTCGACTTTTTCAGGCTGTTTAACTTCTTCCGCCTGAACAATTGGGTTCTCAATGATGAAGGTCATCACATCCCAGCACAGATCTTTCACGCCAACCTGGCTTGCCGCAGAGATCAGGTAGTATTTATCTTCCCAACCCATCGCTTCAGCAATCGCTTTGGCTTTCGCTTCCGCTTCGGCTTTGTCCATCAGGTCGATCTTGTTGAAGACTAGCCAGCGTGGTTTATTCGCCAGCTTTTCGCTGTATTTTTCCAGCTCGCCAACGATGATGCGGGCGTTTTCAACCGGATCGGAACCGTCGATAGGATCGATATCGATAAGGTGCAGCAGCACGCGGCAACGCTCAAGATGTTTCAGGAAGCGAATACCTAGACCCGCGCCTTCCGCAGCGCCTTCAATCAGACCCGGAATATCGGCAACCACAAAGCTCTTTTCATTATCCATACGGACAACGCCCAGGCTTGGTACCAGCGTGGTAAACGGATAGTCCGCCACTTTTGGTTTCGCCGCAGAAACGGCGCGAATGAACGTCGATTTACCGGCGTTTGGCATACCCAGCATGCCCACGTCTGCCAGAAGCATCAGCTCCAGCTGCAGATCGCGCTTATCACCCGGCGTACCCATCGTTTTCTGACGCGGTGTACGGTTAACGGAGGATTTGAAACGGCTGTTACCCAGACCGTGCCAGCCGCCTTTCGCCACCATCAGGCGCTGACCGTGTTTGGTCATGTCACCCATGGTTTCACCGGTTCCCTGGTCAATCACACGCGTACCGACCGGAACTTTAATGGTGACGTCTTTACCGCGTTTCCCGGTACAGTCACGGCTCTGGCCGTTCTGGCCACGTTCAGCACGGAAGGATTTTTCGAAACGGTAGTCGATCAGCGTGTTGAGGTTCTCATCCGCCTCCAGCCACACGTCACCACCATCCCCGCCGTCGCCGCCGTCAGGACCGCCACGTGGGATATACTTTTCACGGCGGAAGCTCACGCAACCATTGCCGCCATCACCAGCCACGACCAGGATCGTCGCTTCATCAACAAACTTCATTTTACTCTCCGTAACTCATTCGCCTGAGCGGGGGACTACTACAACCGCTTCATTTTTGCGCCAACGTCCCCAAAGACGATGACCAATGGCGGAATACATCGCGCCCGCAACCACGACAAACGCACCGAGATAACCCAACAGGTTGAGCATCGGTCTGACGAAGACATCGGGCCAGGCCATTGATAACAAATCTGAAAATAACAGCGTAAACAGCGGAGTAAGCGTAATTAACGCGCTCACCTGTGCTGCTTGCCAGCGCGCCATCGCTTCGGCCAGCGCGCCATAACCGACCAGCGTGTTCAGCCCACAAAAAATGAGGCACGCCAGTTGCCAGTCGCTAAGCTGGGAAATCACACCCGGCTTTGCTAATGGCAGCAATGCTATTGTACACAAAGTGTACAGTAAAAAGAGGATCTGCTGTGAGGCAAGACGACGCAATAACACCTTTTGTGCGACGCCATAGCTCACCCAGACCGTTGCTGCCCCCACACCAAAAATTACACCCCATGTGTAATCCGTCAGGCGGGTGAAAATCTCTATCAGGCTGGTGTTGAAGAACATCACCAGACCGCACAGCAGCATGCTCGCCCCGATAATCTGCGTACCACGCATCTTTTCCTTGAGGATAAAGACGCTGGCGACCATCATGCCCACCGGTGAAAGCTGACCTATCACCTGCGACGCCGTGGGGCTGAGATATTGCAGGGAAGAGCTGAACAGGATGAAGTTACCGAACAGACCGCCCGTCGCGATAGCCAGCAATACCAGCCAGCGCGGTTTGCGGAAAAGCCGCAAGGGTGGAAGCTTACCTTTGATAGCCAGAATGGCCCCGAGGCCGATGCTTGCCATCAGAAAGCGATAAAAGACCACCGTAGGCGGCTCCATCACTTCCAGAACCTGCTTCATTGCAATTGGCAGCGCACCCCAGCACATTGCGGTAGTGAGCGCCAAAAGAATACCAATGCCGGCCTGCTGCTTCATGCCCGTTTTCCCTACAGAAAAAATTACCGGGTTTCCAATGTAAAAAGCCCCGCAACAGGTTGCGGGGCTTTAATCCGTTACCGGACCGAGAAAACCTTACTCAGCAACGATGCTGATGTATTTACGGTTGTTCGGGCCTTTAACTTCAAATTTCACTTTACCGTCTGCTTTAGCAAACAGAGTGTGGTCACGACCGCAACCTACGTTGTTGCCAGCGTGGAATTTGGTACCACGTTGACGAACGATGATGCTACCCGCCAGAACGGATTCGCCACCGAAACGCTTAACGCCAAGACGTTTAGCTTCTGAATCGCGACCGTTACGTGTGGAGCCGCCAGCCTTTTTATGTGCCATTTAAATCTCTCCTCAGGTCTTAGGCGCTGATGCCAGTAATTTTCACATCAGTGAACCACTGACGGTGGCCCTGCTGCTTACGGTAGTGCTTACGACGACGAAACTTAACGATTTTAACTTTCTCGCCACGACCGTGTGCAACAACTTCAGCTTTGATAACGCCGCCATCAACGAAAGGAACGCCGATTTTGACTTCTTCACCGTTTGCGATCATCAGAACTTCTGCGAACTCAACAGATTCGCCAGTTGCGATGTCCAGCTTTTCCAGGCGAACGGTCTGACCTTCGCTTACTCGGTGTTGTTTACCACCACTTTGGAAAACCGCGTACATATAAACTCCGCTTCCGCGCACATCCTCGTATGAATCAGAGTGCGCTATAAATATTCACAATAGGGCGCGAATATTACGCAAAACGCGAGCCTTTGACAAGTGCTACCGTCAATACATGAAGAAAAAAAACACAACACGTACGGTAACGTTTATCTGTGCCGTTTTTTCAGTACAATCAGCACTACTATTGATAAACCGAAACCCTTCGTTACCCCATTGAAGATGGGATCAACAGGATAAAAAGCCCGGCTTTTGCGATGAATTTAGAAAAAATCAACGAGTTAACCGCGCAAGATATGGCGGGTGTGAATGCAGCAATCCTGGAGCAACTCAACTCTGACGTTCAGCTGATCAATCAGTTGGGCTATTACATCGTCAGCGGCGGCGGTAAACGCATTCGTCCGATGATTGCTATTCTGGCTGCCAGAGCCGTTGGCTATCAGGGAAATGCTCACATCACTATCGCAGCGCTCATCGAATTTATTCACACGGCGACGCTTCTGCATGACGATGTTGTGGATGAATCGGATATGCGTCGTGGCAAAGCCACGGCAAACGCCGCTTTCGGAAACGCAGCCAGCGTCCTGGTGGGGGATTTTATCTATACCCGTGCCTTCCAGATGATGACCAGCCTGGGCTCACTGAAAGTGCTGGAAGTGATGTCCGAAGCCGTAAACGTCATTGCTGAAGGCGAAGTGCTGCAGCTGATGAACGTCAACGACCCTGACATTACCGAAGAAAACTACATGCGCGTCATCTACAGCAAAACTGCGCGCCTCTTTGAAGCGGCTGCCCAGTGTTCCGGCATTCTGGCTGACTGTACCGAAGCACAGGAAAAAGGCCTGCAGGACTATGGCCGCTATCTGGGTACGGCATTCCAGCTGATTGATGATTTGCTGGACTACAGTGCGGACGGCGAGACGCTCGGCAAAAACGTGGGCGATGACCTGAACGAAGGCAAACCAACTCTGCCGCTGCTTCATGCTATGCGCAATGGAACAGCCGACCAGGCGAAAATGATCCGTGAAGCGATTGAGCAGGGAAATGGCCGCCATCTTCTGGAACCTGTACTGGAAACCATGGCTATCTGCGGATCGCTGGAATGGACGCGTCAGCGTGCGGAAGAAGAAGCCGACAAAGCCATCGAAGCGCTTCAGGTCATTCCAGACAGCCCATGGCGCGATGCACTGATTGGTCTTGCCCACATCGCCGTTCAGCGCGACCGTTAATCCCCTTGTTTCTCCCCGCAGCGATAGCGGGGAGATTCCAGTACACACCTGTAAATTCCGTGTTCATGTAAATTCATCGGTTTAGAGACCGCATGAATAAAGCCGTGTCTTATTCTGAATATCCCTTCAAGTAACGCGAACTTTTTAGAACAAGAAGTTGAAATGGGTATAGTAACCGCGTCGTTTCAGAAGAAACGGCGTAGGTGAATCCGAACTTAAGGACGGCGTTATGGATACGAAATTTATCGACTGGCACACGGCTGATATTATTGCCGCACTGCGCAAAAGAGGCACTTCACTGGCAGCAGAGTCCCGCCGCCATGGACTGAGTTCTTCCACTCTGGCAAACGCCCTCACCCGCCCCTGGCCCAAGGGAGAGTTAATTATCGCGACGGCGCTGGATACGCATCCGTGGGTAATTTGGCCTTCGCGCTACCACGATCCCATTACCCATGAATTTATCGACAGATCGCGCATGATTCGCCAGAGAAAGGTAAAAAGAGAACCGCAGGAATAACGCGTTTTTGACAGGAACAGCAACCCCCCGGTCATTGCTGGCAGGGGGCTGCCGGAACGATTACTCGCCCTTCACACGCTCGATGTTGGCACCCAGCGCGCGCAGTTTATCTTCGATACGCTCATAACCACGATCGATGTGATAGATACGGTCCACGATGGTTGTACCTTCCGCGATACAACCCGCCAGCACCAGGCTTGCAGACGCACGCAGATCGGTTGCCATCACCTGAGCACCTGACAGTTTCTCAACGCCGTGGCAGATCACGGTATTACTTTCGATCTCAGCATGCGCGCCCATACGGATCAGCTCCGGTACGTGCATAAAGCGGTTCTCGAAAATGGTTTCTGTGATGAAGCCAGTGCCTTCGGCAACCAGGTTCAACAGGGTGAACTGTGCCTGCATGTCCGTAGGGAACGCCGGATGCGGCGCCGTACGCACATTGACCGCTTTTGGACGCTGCCCGTGCATATCAAGACTGATCCAGTCTTCGCCGATTTCGATATCCGCACCCGCATCGCGCAGTTTCGCCAGCACCGCATCCAGGGTATCTGGCTGCGCGTTGCGGCAAACAATCTTCCCGCCAGAAATCGCCGCAGCGACCAGGAAGGTACCGGTTTCGATACGGTCCGGCAGTACGCGATAGACACCGCCGCCCAGACGCTCAACGCCTTCGATGGTGATACGGTCGGTGCCCTGACCGGAAATCTTCGCCCCCAGCGCCACGAGGAAGTTGGCGGTATCCACAATCTCCGGTTCGCGCGCGGCGTTTTCGATGATGGTAGTACCTTCTGCCAGCGTCGCCGCAGACATAATGGTTACAGTTGCGCCCACGCTCACTTTGTCCATGACGATGTGCGCGCCTTTCAGACGACCATTAACGGACGCTTTAACGTAACCTTCTTCCAGCTTGATCTCGGCGCCCAGTTTTTCCAGACCAAAGATGTGCAGGTCAACCGGACGCGCACCGATGGCGCAGCCACCCGGCAGAGAGACCTGACCCTGACCAAAACGCGCTACCAGCGGGCCAAGCGCCCAGATGGATGCACGCATGGTTTTCACCAGATCGTAAGGGGCTGAAAAGTTGTTCACCTTGCTGGCGTCGATCCAGACGGAACCGTTACGCTCAACTTTCGTGCCCAGTTGGGTGAGCAGCTTCATGGTGGTGTCGATATCTTTCAGCTTCGGTACGTTCTGAATTTCTACCGGCTCTTCAGCCAGCAGCGCAGCAAAGAGGATTGGCAGCGCGGCGTTTTTTGCGCCAGAAATTGTGACTTCGCCCTGGAGGCGCGTTGGCCCCTGTACACGAAATTTATCCATTGTGTGCTCTCTTATAAATTCAACCGTGCTGCGGGCCTGTCGCCCTCAGCTCAAAAACCGTTTAGTTTGCGATCGCGTGCCCACTCTTGCGGGGTGAACGCTTTAATCGACAGGGCGTGGATGCGGTTATCCGCAATATATTCCATCAGCGGCGCGTACACAGCCTGCTGTTTCTTCACGCGGCTCATACCGTCGAACATCTCACCCACAGCAATAACCTGGAAGTGACTGCCATCGCCAGTGACGTGGGCTTCCTGAAGGGAGAGTGCATTCATCAGCACTGTCTGGATTTCATGATTTTCCATGGGCTCTTAATCATCTGATAGTGAAAACAAGCCCAACATCTTAGAGCAAAGTGGCGTTGTCTTAAACAAGCAAAAAGCCCCGACGATGAAACAGTCAGGGCTTTCGGAAGTAACGCACTGAAAATATTAACGAGGCAGTACGTCCTGAGGGAGATTGTAGAGCTGCGCAAGGGTCACGACATTATCGCTCGCGCCGTGAAGCGTGACGCTTGTCCCCTGCTTTTTCCCCACGGCAATCAGATGGGCAAGCAGCGCAACACCGGCCGTATCCACTCGCGTAACGTCGGTTAATTCGATACGCGTCACGCCCTGCATCGCTTCGTGGCGTTTGTCCCACAGTGGGTTCAGCAGATCCTGATCCAGTTCACCGGACAGCTTTAATGTCTCGCCTTCACGCGACCAGCTGAGTTGCTGTGACATTACTTCTTCTCGTCCAGGGTAATTTTCTGGCGAGAGATAGACTGCAGCTGAGCGGTCAGGCCATCAATGCCTTTGGTGCGCAGCAGGTCGCTCCATTCGTTCTGTTTGGTGGTGATCATGCTTACCCCTTCGGCAATCATGTCATACGCCTGCCAGTGACCGGTCTGGCTGTTTTTACGCCACTGGAAATCCAGACGAACCGGCGGACGACCGTTAGGATCGATGATCGTCACACGGATAGGGACGATGGTCGCATCGCCCAGCGGCTGCTCAGGCGCAATCTGATAGGTCTGGCCGTGGTACATTGCCAGCGCCTGGCCATAAGCCTGTTTCAGGTATTCACGGAACGCGGCAAAGTAGGCATCACGCTGCGCAGGGGTCGCGTCTTTGTAATAACGTCCCAGCACCAACGCACCCGCATATTTAATCTGCACGTACGGCAGCAGCTCCTGGTCAACAACTTCACGCAGATAATCAGGATTAGCACGAATTTTAGGCTGTTCGTTTTTAAGACGGTCGAAGGTCTTTTTCGCCGCTTCGTCCATCAGTTTGTACGGGTTACTCTGATCCGCAGCGTGGGCGGCGGTTAGAGGGGCGATGACCAGCATGGCAACCATTAACAGTCGTTTAAACATGAATGACTTCTCCTGATATTAATTCGCAGCACCTGGCGTCGGTGCGACGTCGGTATGATCTTCGCTCTGCGCTGGGGCAGCGTCGGATTTTTTCTCATCCCCTTTACTGCTGTAAAGGAACTGACCAATCATATCCTCCAGCACCATCGCGGATTTCGTATCCTGAATGACGCTACCGTCTTTAAGGATAGTCGTTCCCAGCTCGGGGTCTTCAAAGCCGACGTTAAGCGCCAGATATTGTTCGCCCAGCAGGCCGGAAGTGCGGATAGAAAGGGAGCTGGTGTCCGGGATATGGTTGTAACGCTCTTCGATATCCATCGCGACGCGTGGCAGATAGGTTTTCTCATCAAGCGTAATGTCAGATACGCGTCCGATCACCACGCCGCCGATGCGAACCGGTGAACGCGCCTTCAGCCCGCCGATGTTATCGAAGGTGGCATAGATGCGATACGTCGGCTCGGTGCGCACAGACGTGATATCCGCCGCTCTCAGGCAGATAAACAGTGCGGCCAGTAGCGCCAGCAGCAGGAATACACCGACCCAAATTTCATTTTTTCTCGTTTGCATGAACTCAATTCCCAAACATCAGTGCGGTGAGCACAAAATCCAGACCCAGTACGGCCAGCGACGAATGTACGACTGTACGTGTTGTTGCGCGGCTAATGCCCGCCGACGTCGGGATGGCATCGTATCCATTGAACAATGCAATCCAGGTGACCGTAATGGCAAATACCACGCTTTTAATCAGGCAGTTAACCAGATCCATCCGCAGGTCGATGGCGTCCTGCATAGCGGACCAGAAGAAACCGGCATCAATGCCTTTCCAGTGCACGCCAACCAGCGAACCGCCCCAGATACCCACGGCGACAAACAGAATAGTCAGTAACGGTAAAGAGATCACCCCAGCCCAGAAACGCGGCGAGATCACGCGACGCAGCGGATCGACCGCCATCATCTCCATGCTGGAGAGCTGCTCGGTCGCACGCATCAGGCCAATTTCAGCCGTTAATGCCGACCCCGCACGCCCGGCGAACAGCAGCGCCGCCACAACCGGCCCCAGCTCGCGCAGCAGCGAGAGCGCCACCAGCATCCCAAGGCTGGTTTCTGCACTGTAGGTTGTCAGAACCAGATAGCCCTGCAGCCCAAGCACCATACCGATAAACAGACCGGAGACAATGATGATGAGCATCGACAGCACGCCGACATTATAAAGCTGCCGCACCAGCAGCGGTGCGTGCTTGCGGAATTCCGGCTTGCCGACCAGCGCGTTGAATAACATCAATCCGGCACGCCCGAACGTCCTGATGGTTTTTATGCCACGGTGTCCGAGAGCGGCCAACGCATTTAACAGCATGAGTGGCTTAACTCCCTATTCCCAGTAAATCGTCACGATAGTCGCCCGCCGGGTATCGGAACGGCACGGGGCCATCGGCAATACCGTCGAGGAACTGCCGCACGCGCGGATCGCAATTTTCCTGCAGCGCCTGAGCGCTGCCGTGTGCGACGATCTTTTTGTCCGCCACGATATAGGCGTAATCGGCAATGCTCAATACTTCAGGTACGTCGTGAGATACCACAATGCAGGTGACGCCAAGCGCGCTGTTCAGTTCAGAGATGAGCTTAACAAGCACGCCCATCGTGATGGGATCCTGTCCAACAAACGGTTCGTCGAACATGATTAAATCAGGTTCTAATGCAATGGCTCGCGCCAGCGCGGCGCGGCGCGCCATCCCGCCGGACAGCTCCGAAGGCATCAGCTTCGCGGCGCCCCGCAAACCGACGGCTTCGAGCTTCATCATCACCGTGCTTTTCAGCAGTTCAGGCGGCAGGCTGGTATGCTCGCGCAGCGGATAGGCCACGTTATCAAAGACATTCATGTCGGTGAACAAGGCTCCCGACTGAAAGAGCATGCTCATGCGTTTGCGGACAGTATACAGACGCGAGCGTGACATCTCCGGGATGTTTTCGCCATCGAAGAGGATTTCACCGCGATCGGGTGGGATTTGCCCACCAATGAGGCGCAGCAGGGTCGTTTTACCGATCCCGGACGGCCCCATGATGGCAGTGATCTTGCCACGCGGTACGGTCAATGAAATATCATCAAATATCAATCTGTTGGCGCGAGAAAAACTCACGCCGCGAACATCGACTAAATTCGCCATCGTTTGGCTCATTTATGGTTCCTTTATTACCCTGCTCACGTTAAGGCATGCCGCCTGAATCAGCCCTCAACTCTGCATTTTTACAGAATAATAGCCGTTGAGGTTAGCGAAAGCTGGCATTTGTTTTACTTTTCCGGCGCATAAAGTCAAAATTAGGAATTCGTTACGCCTCAGACTGTATGCAGTCCAGCCATTCCCGTGCGATGGACCGACGAGTATACCTGAAGAAAGGACTTTTGATGCTTTTAGCAACAGCACTGTTAATAATTGGTTTACTTTTGGTGGTCTACAGTGCTGACCGTTTAGTGTTTGCTGCATCTATCCTGTGTCGCCTGACGGGCGTACCGCCTGTCGTCATCGGGATGACCGTTGTCAGTGTGGGAACGTCACTTCCTGAAATCATCGTCTCTGTCTCGGCATCGCTGCATGGTCAGTTAGACCTGGCAGTAGGCACCGCGATTGGCTCTAACATCGTCAATATACTCTTGATTTTAGGCCTGGCCGCACTGCTCCATCCATTTCGCGTGCATTCTGATGTTCTGCGCCGTGAATTGCCGCTAATGTTAATCGTAAGCCTGCTGGCAGGCTGCGTATTTTATGATGGTGTACTGAGCTACAGCGACGGCATTTTCCTGCTGGCGCTGGCCGTCATCTGGCTGCTGTATAGTGTTAAAATCGCCCGCCTGGCTGAGAAGCAGGGTCAGGATAGCCTCACGCGGGAGCAGGTCGCCGAACTGCCGCGAGAAGGCACGCTGCCTGTTGCCCTGCTCTGGCTTGGCGTTGCGCTGATCATCATGCCGATGGCAACGCGCATGGTTGTGGATAACGCGACGGTGCTGGCGAACTATTTCGCCATCAGTGAACTTACCATTGGTCTGACGGTGATTGCCATCGGTACCAGCCTGCCGGAGCTGGCCACGGCCATTGCGGGGGCTCGTAAAGGTGAGGATGACATTGCCATAGGTAATATCATCGGTTCCAACATATTTAATATCGCTATTGTGATGGGCCTGCCGGCCCTGATTACGCCAGGGCCCTTTAATCCCCTGGCATTCTCACGCGACTACGGTGTGATGTTATTGGTCAGCGTGATATTTGCCCTGCTCTGCTGGCGGCGGCAACGACAGATCGGCAAAGGCGCAGGCGCGCTGCTGACGGGTGGATTTATCGTATGGATGGCGATGCTGTACTGGCTCTCGCCTCTTCTCTCTGGGTAAACGGAAACGCATTATGTCGCAAATAGAATTGCAGCCGGGTTTTGACTTTCAGAAAGCAGGCAAAGAGGTTCTGGAGATTGAACGTGAAGGTCTGGCGCAGTTAGATCAGTACATTAATCAGGATTTTAGTCTGGCATGTGAGAAGATGTTCTACTGTGCCGGCAAAGTCGTGGTGATGGGGATGGGTAAGTCCGGCCACATTGGACGCAAAATGGCGGCAACGTTTGCCAGCACCGGAACCTCTTCCTTCTTTGTACATCCGGGGGAAGCCGCGCACGGTGACCTGGGTATGGTCACGCCGCAGGATATCGTCATCGCGCTGTCCAACTCCGGGGAGTCCAATGAAATTCTGGCGCTGATCCCGGTACTGAAGCGACTGCAGGTACCGCTTATTTGCATGACCAGCCGTCCGGAAAGCAGCATGGCGCGCGCAGCTGATATTCACCTGTGCGTGAAAGTGCCCAAGGAGGCCTGTCCGCTCGGCCTGGCGCCGACGTCCAGCACCACCGCCGCGCTGGTCATGGGTGATGCGCTTGCCGTCGCGCTGCTCGAAGCCCGCGGTTTTACGCCGGAGGATTTCGCGCTTTCCCACCCGGGCGGCGCGCTGGGGCGCAAGCTTCTGCTTCGGGTTAACGATATTATGCACACCGGGGATGAGATCCCTCACGTCAGTAAAGAAGCCTCCCTGCGTGATGCGCTGCTGGAAATCACCCGTAAGAATCTGGGTATGACGGTCGTGTGCGACGGTCTGATGAAAATTCAGGGGATCTTCACCGATGGCGACCTGCGTCGCGTGTTCGACATGGGTGTAGATGTCCGCACGCTCGGCATTGCCGACGTGATGACGCCGGGCGGTATCCGCGTCCGTCCGGGTACGCTGGCGGTGGATGTGCTGAACCTGATGCAGTCCCGCCATATCACCTCCGTTATGGTTGCCGATGGCGACCAGTTGCTGGGTGTGGTACATATGCATGATCTGCTGCGCGCAGGCGTAGTGTAATGAAGGATAAGACAATGAGTAATGCGGGTGCATCCCTTGCAACCTGTTATGGACCGGTCAGCACCCAGATGATGGCGAAGGCGGAAAACATTCGTCTGCTCATCCTGGACGTGGATGGCGTACTTTCCGATGGCCTGATTTACATGGGCAACAATGGTGAAGAGCTGAAAGCGTTTAACGTTCGCGACGGCTACGGTATCCGCTGTGCGCTCACCTCGGGTATTGAGGTGGCTATCATCACCGGGCGAAAAGCTAAACTGGTAGAAGACCGCTGTGAAACCTTAGGCATTACCCATCTGTATCAGGGTCAATCCGATAAGATGGCGGCGTTTAAGGATTTACTGGGTAAACTGGCTATCGCACCGGAAAACGTGGCCTACGTCGGAGACGATCTGATTGACTGGCCCGTGATGACTGAAGTCGGGCTGAGCATCGCCGTTGCCGATGCGCATCCGCTGCTGATCCCGCGCGCTGATTATGTCACCCACATCAACGGGGGCCGTGGTGCCGTACGCGAAGTCTGCGATCTGCTTTTGCTGGCGCAGGGCAAGCTTGATGAGGCCAAAGGGCAATCGATATGAGTAAAACCAGACGCTGGATTATCATTTTGCTTTCGCTTTTCGCACTGGTATTGATTGGCGTGAACCTTGCCGATCGCGACGATACGCAAACGGAAGTGGTCAACAATAACGATCCAACCTATAAAAGCGATCACAGCGACACCGTGGTCTACAGCCCGGAAGGCGCGCTTAACTATCGCCTGATTGCCCAGCATGTTGAATATTTTTCAGATGACGGTATTTCGTGGTTTACCCAGCCTGTCATGACCACATTTGATAAGGACAAAGTGCCGACGTGGTCAATTAAGTCAGATCGGGCAAAACTGACAAATGACCGTATGCTTTATCTGTATGGTCACGTTGAAGTCAACGCCCTGACCGCTGACTCGCAACTGAGAAAAATTACGACGGATAATGCCCAGATTAACCTGGTAACCCAGGACGTGACCTCGCAGGATCTGGTCACACTGTATGGCACAACATTTAATTCCAGCGGTTTGAGAATGCGCGGGAACTTACGCAGCAAGAACGCCGAGCTGATTGAAAAGGTTAGAACCTCCTATGAAATTCAAAACAAACAAACTCAGCCTTAAAGTAATTATCGCCAGCGCGATGCTGGCGACCAGTCTCCCCGCGCTTGCTGTAACGGGCGATACCGACCAACCGATCCATATCGAGTCTGATACCCAGTCTCTCGATATGCAGGGCAACGTCGTCACCTTCACGGGTAACGTCGTCATGACTCAGGGCACCATCAAAATTAACGCCGACAAAGTGGTCGTGACCCGTCCGGGTGGCGAGCAGGGCAAAGAGATCATTGATGGTTACGGCAACCCGGCAACCTTCTACCAGATGCAGGACAACGGCAAGCCGGTGAAAGGTCACGCCTCGCATATGCACTATGAGCTGGCGAAGGACCTGGTCATCCTGACCGGAAACGCGTATCTGGAACAGCTGGACAGCAACATTACCGGCGACCAGATCACCTATCTGGTGAAAGAGCAAAAAATGCAGGCTTCCAGCGAGAAAGGCAAACGCGTCACGACCGTACTGGTTCCGTCGCAGCTGCAGGACAAAGGCAAAGGCCAGGCCCCGGCACAGAAGAAGAGTAACTAATTCGTTATGGCAACATTAACTGCAAAAAATCTCGCGAAGGCCTACAAGGGCCGCCGTGTCGTAGAAGATGTCAGTCTG
Organism: Enterobacter sp. QK-SA4; assembly: GCF_056856775.1. NCBI lineage: Bacteria > Pseudomonadati > Pseudomonadota > Gammaproteobacteria > Enterobacterales > Enterobacteriaceae > Enterobacter > Enterobacter sp. QK-SA4. The sequence goes on along the minus strand of NZ_JBXFXH010000007.1, from coordinate 545,640 downwards.
ACCGTCAACTCCGGCGAAATTGTAGGGCTGCTCGGCCCTAACGGTGCGGGTAAAACCACCACCTTCTACATGGTCGTTGGCATTGTGCCGCGCGATGCCGGCAACATTATCATTGACGATGAAGACATCAGCCTTCTGCCGCTGCACGCGCGCGCGCGTCGCGGGATCGGCTACCTGCCGCAGGAAGCCTCCATTTTCCGTCGTCTTAGCGTTTACGATAACCTGATGGCGGTCCTGCAAATTCGTAACGATCTGACCAGCGAGCAGCGTCAGGATCGTGCCAACGAGCTGATGGAAGAGTTCCACATTGAGCATCTGCGCGACAGCCTCGGTCAGGCACTCTCCGGGGGTGAACGCCGTCGCGTTGAGATTGCGCGTGCGCTGGCCGCAAACCCGAAATTTATCCTTCTGGATGAACCGTTTGCTGGCGTTGACCCGATCTCGGTTATCGACATTAAACGCATCATTGAACACCTGCGTGACAGCGGGCTTGGCGTACTGATCACCGACCACAACGTCCGTGAAACGCTGGCCGTGTGTGAACGCGCGTATATTGTGAGCCAGGGCAATCTGATCGCCCACGGTACGCCGCAGCAGATCCTCGAAGACGATCATGTTAAGCGCGTCTATCTTGGGGAAGACTTCAGACTCTGATAGGGTAGAGGTAACGTAACGCCGAACCGGAGAAAAATGCTCTGAACATGAAGCAAGGTTTGCAATTAAGGCTCAGCCAACAACTGGCGATGACGCCGCAGCTACAGCAGGCAATTCGCCTGTTGCAGCTGTCCACGTTAGAACTTCAGCAGGAGCTCCAGCAGGCGCTGGACAGCAACCCCCTGCTGGAACAAACCGATCTTCATGACGAGGTAGATACTCAGCAGTCACAGGATACAGAAGCGCTCGACACCGCGGATGCACTCGAACAAAAAGAGATGCCCGACGAGCTTCCGCTGGATGCCAGCTGGGATGAAATCTACACCGCCGGAACCCCTTCCGGTACGCGTGCAGACTACCAGGATGATGAGCTACCGGTCTATCAGGGAGAGACCACCCAGTCGCTGCAGGATTACCTGATGTGGCAGGTGGAACTCACCCCCTTCTCCGATACCGACCGTGCGATTGCCACGTCCATTGTTGATGCCGTTGACGACACCGGCTATTTGACCGTCACGCTGGACGATATTCTGGAAAGCATGGGCGACGACGAGATTGAGCTTGAGGAAGTCGAAGCCGTTCTGAAGCGCATCCAGCGTTTCGATCCGGTAGGCGTGGCCGCAAAAGATCTGCGTGACTGTCTGCTGATCCAGCTTTCTCAGTTCAGCAAAGAGACGCCATGGATCGACGAGGCGCGCTTAATCATCAGCGATCATCTGGATCTGTTGGCCAACCACGATTTCCGCAGCCTGATGCGCGTCACGCGGCTGAAGGAAGAGGTGCTGAAAGAAGCGGTGAATCTGATCCAGTCGCTCGATCCGCGCCCGGGACAGTCGATCCAGACCAGCGAGCCCGAGTACGTCATCCCGGACGTGCTGGTCAGAAAACACAATGACCGCTGGGTCGTTGAACTGAACTCAGACAGCATCCCTCGCCTGCAAATCAACCAGCAGTATGCCTCCATGTGCACCAGCGCGCGTAACGACTCCGACAATCAATATATTCGCAGCAATCTTCAGGAAGCGCGATGGCTGATCAAAAGTCTGGAGAGCCGAAATGATACGCTGCTACGCGTCAGCCGCTGTATTGTCGAACAGCAGCAGGCGTTCTTTGAGCAGGGCGAAGAGTATATGAAACCGATGGTACTGGCGGATATCGCCCAGGCCGTCGAGATGCATGAATCAACCATTTCCCGTGTCACCACGCAGAAGTATCTGCACAGTCCACGCGGTATTTTTGAGCTTAAGTATTTCTTCTCCAGCCATGTGAATACCGAGGGCGGCGGCGAAGCGTCGTCAACGGCCATTCGTGCCCTGGTGAAGAAGTTAATCGCCGCGGAGAACCCCGCGAAGCCACTAAGCGACAGTAAGTTAACCACCATGCTGTCCGATCAGGGTATTATGGTGGCACGTCGTACTGTTGCGAAGTATCGAGAGTCTTTATCCATTCCGCCGTCCAACCAGCGTAAACAGCTGGTCTGACACAACCGATAAGGAAGACACTATGCAGCTCAACATCACTGGACAAAACGTCGAAATTACTGAGGCTTTACGTGACTTCGTGAACGCGAAGTTTGCAAAACTCGAGCAGTATTTCGAAAGGATCAATCAGGTCTATATTGTGTTGAAAGTGGAGAAAGTGACTCATATCTCGGATGCCACCCTGCATGTTAACGGGGGTGAACTGCATGCCAGTGCGGAAGGGCAAGACATGTACGCTGCTATCGACGGCTTGATTGATAAGCTTGCACGACAGCTCAATAAACATAAAGATAAACTGAAACAACACTAATTGTCCGGGCAGTTAACGGGTGCAGGACGGCCTGTTGTGAAACACAACAGGCCATTTGTACAGTTAGCGCTTAGGTGAAATTATGATGAACAACGATTCCGCTCTTCAACTGAGCAATGTCCTTAACCAGGAATGTACCCGCAGTGCGGTTCACTGCCAGAGCAAAAAACGTGCGCTGGAGATCATCAGTGAACTGGCTGCCAAACAGCTGGGCCTGCCGCCGCAGGTGGTGTTCGAAGCGATTCTGACCCGTGAAAAAATGGGCAGTACCGGTATCGGCAACGGCATCGCGATCCCGCACGGCAAACTGGAAGAGGATACCCTGCGTGCCGTTGGTGTGTTTGTGCAGCTTGAAACACCCATCGCTTTCGATGCCATTGATAACCAGCCCGTCGATCTCCTCTTCGCGCTGCTGGTGCCCGCTGACCAGACAAAAACCCATCTGCATACGCTGTCGCTGGTCGCAAAACGTCTGGCCGATAAAACCATTTGCCGTCGACTGCGCTCGGCCCAAAGTGATGAAGAGCTCTATCAAATTATCACTGAAGCAGAAGGCAATCAGGATGATGCATAACCAGGAGATGGCCTTCACATCTGTTGTCCTGAGGAGAAACGGAACATGGTGCTGATGATTGTCAGTGGTCGTTCAGGGTCGGGGAAATCCGTTGCTCTGCGCGCCCTGGAAGACATGGGTTTTTACTGCGTCGATAACCTGCCGGTCGTGTTGTTACCCGACCTGGCCCGCACGCTGGCGGAGAGACAAACCTCTGCCGCCGTCAGTATCGACGTTCGCAACATGCCTGAATCGCCAGAGATCTTCGAACAGGCCATGAGCAACCTGCCTGACGCGTTCTCGCCTCAGCTGCTGTTCCTTGATGCAGACCGCAATACGCTGATCCGCCGCTACAGCGATACCCGTCGCTTGCACCCGCTATCCAGCAAGAACCTCTCTCTGGAGAGCGCTATCGATGAAGAGAGCGACCTGCTGGAACCGCTGCGTTCCCGTGCCGACCTGATTGTCGACACCTCTGAGATGTCCGTTCACGAGCTGGCGGAAATGCTGCGTACCCGGCTGTTGGGTAAACGCGAGCGCGAATTGACGATGGTGTTCGAATCCTTCGGCTTTAAGCACGGTATTCCAATCGATGCGGATTACGTTTTCGACGTGCGCTTCCTGCCGAACCCGCACTGGGATCCGAAGCTGCGTCCAATGACCGGTCTGGATAAGCCGGTGGCGGCGTTCCTCGACCGGCACACAGAAGTACACAATTTTATCTACCAGACGCGAAGCTACCTTGAGCTATGGTTACCTATGCTGGAGACAAACAATCGTAGCTACCTGACGGTGGCGATTGGCTGTACCGGCGGTAAACATCGTTCGGTTTATATCGCCGAACAGCTGGCCGACTATTTCCGCTCGCGCGGGAAGAACGTTCAGTCCCGTCATCGCACGCTGGAAAAACGTAAAACATGACCGTAAAACAAACCGTTGAGATCACCAATAAGCTGGGTATGCATGCACGCCCGGCGATGAAGCTGTTCGAGCTGATGCAGGGTTTCGATGCCGAGGTTCTGCTGCGGAATGACGAAGGTACCGAAGCGGAAGCGAACAGCGTGATTGCGCTGCTGATGCTGGATTCCGCCAAAGGGCGCCAGATTGAGGTTGAAGCCACCGGTCCTCAGGAAGAGGAAGCTCTGGCGGCGGTGATTGCCCTGTTTAACGCAGGGTTCGACGAAGATTAAGGTCTGCTATTCAGGCGGGTAGCGCTGCGCTTACCCGCTCTACATAAGATTATTACGCTGCATAAACCCCTCTCCACCCAGCTGATTCATCTGGCGCATAATCCACGCCTGACGGCTTCGCACGTACCCTGATGGGGCACTAGCCTTAAAGCGGATAGGGTTCGGTAACACAGCGGCCAGTAGCGCCGCTTCTGACATGCTCAGACGGCTGGCTGGCTTATTGAAATACCGCTGTGCGGCAGCTTCCACGCCAAATATGCCGTCGCCAAACTCAGCGACGTTCAGATAGACGGTCAGAATGCGTTTTTTGCTCCAGACCGTTTCCATTCCCAGGGTCAACCCCGCTTCCAGCCCTTTTCGCAACCAGCTTCGACCATCCCACAGAAACAGATTTTTGGCCGTCTGCTGCGACAAGGTTGACGCACCGCGCACGCGGTTTTCATGGCGTTCGTTATGGGCTAGCGCCTTCTCAATGGCCGCCACGTCGAACCCCCAGTGCTCCGGGAATTTCTGGTCCTCCGCCGCGATGACCGCCAGCCCCATGAACGGTGAGATCTCGTCCATGCTCACCCAGTCAGAGTGGGCAACGTAGCCGAAATCGCCGCTGAACCACGCGCTAAGCTGGCGCTCAACCATAACGGCAGAGAACGGAACCGGCATAATGCTGAATAAAGCCAGCCCGCCTCCCCAGAATACCGCCAGCACAAGTACGATGCGCAAGAGAAAACGTTTCACTCCTGCGCCTGCGGCAAATTTACGCCTCATTCAGTCAGCACCAGCACGCGAGCCACCAGCTTTTCAATACCTGAGGCCGCCTCAGCGATATTATTCGCCAGCATATACGCTGGCGTGGTGACAATTTTGTTATCTTCATCAACCACAATGTCATCAACCGGGCAAGGAACGTGCTCGCCCCCCATTTCCTCCACGATCTCCGCGGTATCAATATCCGTCCCGATAGTCAGCCGCAGCGGGAAATCAAAAATCCTGGGCAGCATTGCCGGCGCGATGCAGATAAAGCCCTGCGGTTTTCCTGCCGCATGCATGGCCTGCGACAGCGCTTTAAGATGAGGATCGATCTGACACTCCGCCCCCTGCGCAGCAAAGGTACTGAGATTTTTGGCCGCGCCAAACCCACCCGGCACAATGAGCGCATCAAGCTCTGTAGAGTCTGCCTGAATAAGAGGATGGATATCACCTCGCGCAATACGTGCGGCTTCAATCAGTACATTACGGGTCTCTGCCATCGGCTCGCCGGTCAGATGGTTAATCACATCCGCCTGATTTTTGTCTGGCGCAAAACAAATAACCTCTGCTCCCTGCTTAGCCAGGGCCAGCAGCGTGATTACGGCTTCATGTATTTCAGAACCATCGTAAACACCGCATCCGCTCAGCACGACACCAATCTTTTTCATCATGACAATCCTTTTCTGCAACTTGCTGAAGCACATTAATAATTTTGATTAAAACGCTATGCTTCACACATTTCACTGATTCATGTAACAAACCATTTAAGATTTGCTATCTTATCTGCGTGCGGCCTAAATTTTTCAGGCAGCGCCCTTTCGAAAATAACTTTATAAAACAGGCGCAGCCACGATTTCCCTGGTGTTGGCGCAGTATTCGCGCACCCCGGTTAAGCCGGGGTCATTTTTTTCTGGCGTCGACCCAGGCTTTAAGCACCGCCACATCGTTTTGCCACTCTTGTTTCATCTCTTCAACCCAATCACCCACGTTATCTTCCCATGCAGGTAAATCAGGCGACTGAATCTGTTGACCCAGCTGCTGCAGATGGCGTAAGCCGACCGAGCCGGCCGCTCCTTTAATTTTATGTCCTTCTTCGACAATGCCCTTCTGGTCCCGGGCGGTCAGGTTTGATTCCAGCACGCTCAGATAGCCCGGCATCATTTTTTCGAACACCGCCAGACCATCGGTAATCAGTTTCGGGCCGACCAGATCGATGTACTGCTCCAGCATCGCGGTATCGAGTATCGTTTGGGCTTTTGCGCTATCAACAGACGTCATGGTGCTCTCCTCTTCATCACGGGTATCCCAGAACTTCTTAATCATGGCGGTCAGAGCAGGCACCGCCAGCGGCTTGCTGAGTACATCGTCCATACCGGCATCGAGATACTCTTTTTTATCTTTCAGCACGTTCGCCGTCAGCGCCACCAGCGGCGGCAGTTCGTCGGCCGCGTACTGACGCGTAAGCTCTCGCGAAATATCCAGCCCGGTCATATCCGGCAGCTGAATATCCAGCAGAACAAGATCGTATTCGCCCGGTTTAAACATCTCCAGCGCGGCCTTACCGGTCATCGCGACATCCACGCTGTTGCCCAGTTTTTCCAACACCGATCGCGCCACAATCACGTTCAGCTCAATATCTTCCACCAGCAGGACGTGCAGCGCGGGCAGCGGCATGTCGTCGTTTTCAAAGGTGTCTTCAACCTCTTCCGCCACCGCCGGCGCATGGACCGTCAGCGTGAAGGTTGACCCTTTACCCGGCTGGCTGGCAACGGTGATATAGCCACCCATACTCTTCGCCAGCCGTTTAGAGACCGCCAGGCCAATGCCCGTTCCGGTCGCCGGTTTCCCGCCGTTGCTGTCCTTCACCTGGTAGTACATGGCGAAAATTTTGTCCTGCTCCTCCTGCGGAATACCTATCCCGGAGTCCTCCACCTCGAAGTGCAGCATGTCGCCTTCGTCATAGCGGATGCGCACCGCCACCTGCCCCTTCTGGGTAAATTTCACCGCGTTGCTGATAAGGTTCCACAGGATCTGGCGCAGACGCGTGCCGTCAGTCACCACTTTATGCGGCAGCGGCAGGGTTGGCTCCATGACAAAACTCAGTCCCTTCTGCTGCGCCTGCAGGCCGGACAGGTTTTCGAGGTCGGCAAGGAAGCTGGTGAAATCAACAGGCTGATTATCAAGCTGAACTTTACGGCGCTCCATCTTATCCATATCAATAATATCGTTGAAGATATTACCCAGCGTGACCGCTGAGACATGGATAGTCTTGAGGTATTTTGCCTGCTCTGCGGTCAGGTCGGTATCCAGCAGAATACGGCTCAGCCCGACAATGCCATTAAGCGGCGTACGCAGCTCGTGGCTGATAGTGGAGATAAAGGTCGTCTTATCACGGCTGGCGCGCTCCAGAGCGTCCTGGTAGCGCTTACGCTCGGTGATATCGCGGCCAAAGCCCATCAGGCCGTGGCGTTTCCCCACGCGGTCATAGTAGGGCACCTTACGGATCTCAAAACAGGCTTTGCGTCCGTCCGGGTAATCCAGCCACTGTTCATAGGTCAGCGAGACGTTATGGCGGAATACTTTTTCGTCCGTCTCCATGACCTTGGCCGCCGCTTCTTCAGAGTAAACGTCCTGCGGCTTCAGGTTAATCAGCTGCTTCTCGCTTTTCCCTGTGAGCAACTCCATCGCCCGGTTACAGCCGGAAAACTCTTTATCTTCATTACGGTAAAACACCAGATCCGGCGAAGCATCGAGGAACGACCGCAGGAAAGAGGATTGCTGCTCAAGCTGGATCTGCGTGACCTCGCGCTCTTTCATTTCGATTTTCAGCTGCTCCAGCGTGGCCTGACGCTCGGCTTCCGCCTTCTCACGATCTGAAATCTCCTGATTCAGCTGCGCAATGTTGTCTTTAAGCTGGACGTTGAGCTTCAGGTCGCGCTCGCGCATCTCTTCCAGTTTATCGACCAGTTTTGACAGACGCTGACGGGACTCTTCCAGCTGTTCAACCACCACGGAAAGGAAATAGACCGCCCAGGGAGTAATGAGCAAGCCAAAGAAGATGGAGCGGATAACGTCGATACTCTCGACCTGACCATGCAGAACCATGGTGACGGCCATTTGCACGACAATGGCCAGAACGACCAGCGCCAGCGCAAGCAGCATGGAGAAACGCACCAGCCCAAGCTTCATCATCAGGTCGACGTAATACTGGGCAAGCATTCGAATTTGCTTCATAGAGGATCCCTTCACGACTTTATCGCTCAATAATACTCAAATTCAGGGCGAGGCGTTGAAGGTTGTGAGAAAAAGTGCGGGATGAAACAGGAGATTAGCCTCGCTTCCGGTTAACCGGAAGCGAGGAGAGGTCGATCAGGAACGTTTCAACAGCAGCCAGAGGCTGATCAGGAGGAAACTTGCGCTTGGCAGCAGCGCACCGATTATCGGCGGAATGCCATAAACCAGCGTCAGCGGACCGAAGATCTGATCGAGCACGTAGAACACAAAGCCGAAGCTGATACCGGTCACTACGCGCACGCCCATCGGCACGCTGCGTAACGGGCCGAAGATAAACGACAGCGCCATCAGCATCATCACCGCCACGGACATTGGCTGGAAGATCTTGCTCCACATGTTGAGCTGATAACGTCCCGCATCCTGCCCGCTCGACTTCAGATATTTCACATAGTTGTGCAAACCGCTGATGGAGAGCGCGTCAGGGTCAAGCGCAACAACACCGAGCTTATCGGGCGTCAGGTTGGTCTTCCACGTACCGGTTACAGTCTGAGAACCGGCGATCTGTTTCGGATCGGTCAGGTCAGACTCATCGACCTGGGACAAACGCCACAGTTTATGTTCGGCGTCAAATTTCGCCGAAGAGGCGTGGCGGACTGACTCCAGACGGCGCTGGTCATCGAAAGCATAGATGCTGACCCCACCCAGTTCATCATTCCCCTTCACCCGTTCGATGTAGACGAAGTTTTTACCGTCTTTCGCCCATAAACCTTGTTGGGTCGAGAGCAGCGAGCCGCCGTACATGGCCTGCGCACGGTAGTTACGCGCCATCTGTTCGCCCTGCGGCGCGACCCACTCGCCAATCGCCATGGTCAACAGCACCAGTGGGATCGCGGTTTTCATGACCGACAGCGCAACCTGCATGCGGGTAAAGCCCGAGGCCTGCATAACGACCAGCTCGCTGCGCTGCGCCAGCATTCCCAGCCCCAGCAGCGCGCCCAGCAGGGCCGCCATCGGGAAGAAAATCTGCACATCTTTCGGCACGCTGAGCAGGGTATACATCCCCGCGCCCATCGCGTCATAGCTCCCCTGCCCGGCTTTTTTCAGCTGATCGACAAATTTGATAATACCGGAGAGCGACACCAGCATGAACAACGTCATCATGATGGTGGTAAAAATGGTTTTACCGATATAGCGATCAAGAACGCCAAACGCCTGCATTAGATGGCTCCTTTACGCGAGAATCGGGCACGTATGCGGCGCACAGGCACCGTATCCCACAGGTTTAATCCCAGCGCCAGTAAGATGTACAGGCTGTTGACGAACCATGTCCAGACCATAGGGTCCAGCTTACCCTTCGCGCCGTTAGAACGAATCGAGGTTTGCAGCAGGAAATAGATCAGGTAAAGCAGCATCGCCGGCAGCATAGAGAGCACGCGTCCCTGGCGCGGGTTCACCACGCTCAGCGGAACGACAATCAGCGCCATCATAAACACGGTGAAGACTAGCGTAATACGCCAGTGGAACTCAGCGCGCGCTCTGTCGGTATCGGTATTCCACAGGGTACGCATGTCCATTTGCTCGGTATCCGTTGGATCGAGCGCCACCGCCTGATGGCCGATAATGGCCTGATAGTTCTGGAAATCCGTAATACGGAAGTCGCGCAGCATCGCGGTGCCTTCGAAACGGGTGCCTTTGTTCAGCGTCACGATCTGAGAACCATCTTTGCGCTGAGCAAGCTGACCGGAGTCTGCAACCACCACGGAAGGACGCGCGTTACCTTTGGGACGTAACTGCGCCAGGAATACGTCGTTGAATTTACTGCCGTCAACGCTCTCAATAAACAGCACGGAGTTGCCGTCGGTCGCCTGCTGGAACTGACCCTGAGCTAAGGCTGCCATGCCGGGGTTGGCTTTCGCTTCGGCCAGCACTTCGTCCTGATGACGGGAAGACATGGGACCCGCCCACATCACATTCACCGCCGCGACAATACCCGTGAACAGCGCCAGTATCATGGCCGCTTTCACCAGTACCGCTTTGCTCAGACCACAGGCATGCATCACCGTGATTTCACTCTCGGTGTAGAGTTTCCCAAGCGTCATGAGCAGGCCAAGGAAAAGACTTAGCGGCAGGATGAGCTGCGCCATTTCCGGGATCCCTAAACCAAGCAGGGAAAGCACCAGATTAGTTGGAATTTCGCCGTCAACGGCCGCACCGAGGATCTTAACCAGCTTCTGACAGAAAAAAATCAGCAGCAGGATGAAGAGGATCGCCAGTTGGCTTTTGAGCGTCTCCCGCACCAGATATCTTATGATTATCACTTTAAATACGCCCGTAAAAACCCGTCTCTTTGCTGGAAAATCGCTTGTTTCATGGCTTAAACGTCATTTATTCTCTTGAGTCGTCGAAATCATCGCTAAGATTAAAACATCCGGCGGATTCACGCTTCAGGACTTTTTCTGACGTGTCGAAACCGTAGTAACGTAAGATTAACACGAAGTCACCACAACAGCGGACATGAGTTACGAAAGGTTTCAATTCTATCCGTAGCTGCCGCCGTTGTCTTTAAGATTCAGGAGCGTAGTGCATGGAGTTCAGTGTAAAAAGCGGTAGCCCGGAGAAACAGCGGAGTGCCTGCATCGTTGTGGGCGTCTTTGAACCACGCCGACTCTCCCCGATCGCCGAGCAACTCGATAAAATCAGTGACGGCTATATTAGCGCCCTGCTGCGCCGTGGCGAACTGGAAGGCAAACCTGGGCAGACGCTGTTACTGCACCATGTTCCGAACGTACTGTCAGAACGTATTCTGCTGATTGGCTGCGGCAAAGAACGCGAGCTGGATGAACGTCAGTATAAGCAGGTGATTCAGAAAACAATCAATACGCTGAATGATACCGGCTCAATGGAAGCCGTCTGCTTCCTGACGGAACTGCACGTTAAGGGACGTAACACCTACTGGAAAGTGCGTCAGGCGGTTGAAACGGCAAAAGAGAGCCTGTACAGCTTCGATCAGCTGAAGACCAATAAAAGCGAGCCGCGTCGTCCACTGCGTAAAATGGTCTTTAACGTGCCAACCCGTCGCGAGCTGACCAGCGGCGAACGCGCGATCCAGCACGGTCTGGCGATCGCGGCCGGCATTAAAGCGGCCAAAGATCTCGGCAACATGCCGCCTAACATCTGTAACGCGGCGTACCTCGCCTCTCAGGCGCGTCAGCTGGCCGACGCCTACAGCAAAAACGTCATTACCCGCGTCATCGGCGAACAGCAGATGAAAGAGCTGGGGATGCACTCTTACCTGGCAGTCGGTAACGGCTCGCAGAACGAATCCCTGATGTCCGTCATCGAGTACAAAGGCAATCCGTCCGAAGACGCGCGCCCGATTGTGCTCGTCGGTAAAGGCCTGACCTTCGACTCCGGCGGTATCTCCATCAAGCCTGCCGAAGGCATGGATGAGATGAAGTACGACATGTGCGGTGCGGCGGCGGTTTACGGCGTGATGCGCATGGTCGCGGAACTGCAGCTGCCTATCAACGTGATCGGCGTTCTGGCGGGCTGCGAAAATATGCCTGGCGGGCGCGCCTATCGTCCGGGTGACGTTCTGACCACCATGTCCGGCCAGACCGTTGAAGTGCTGAACACCGACGCCGAAGGCCGTCTGGTGCTGTGTGACGTGCTGACCTACGTTGAGCGCTTCGAGCCGGAAGCGGTGATTGACGTCGCAACCCTCACCGGAGCCTGTGTGATTGCGCTGGGCCACCACATCACCGGCCTGATGTCGAACCACAATCCGCTGGCGCACGAGCTTATTGGTGCTTCAGAGCAGGCCGGGGACCGCGCATGGCGTCTGCCGCTGGGTGACGAGTATCAGGATCAGCTGGAGTCTAACTTTGCGGATATGGCGAACATTGGCGGACGTCCTGGCGGGGCGATCACCGCGGGCTGCTTCCTGGCACGCTTCACCCGCAAGTACAACTGGGCGCACCTGGATATCGCGGGCACCGCATGGCGCTCCGGTAAAGCCAAAGGCGCAACCGGTCGTCCAGTGGCGCTGCTGTCGCAGTTCCTGCTGAACCGCGCAGGTTTTAACGGCGACGAGTAAGTCAAAACGGCAGTAAACCGTAGGCCGGGTAAGGCGAAGCCGCCGCCCGGCTTAAGCATTTAAAGTGAGCACAAGAAGCCCCATATATGAAGAATGCAACGTTCTACCTTCTGGACAACGACACCCATCAGGATGGCCTCAGCGCCGTAGAACAGCTGGTGTGTGAAATTGCCGCAGAACGTTGGCGCGCAGGTAAACGCGTTCTGATTGCCTGTGAAGATGAACAGCAGGCGATTCGCCTGGATGAAGCGCTGTGGGCGCGCCCGCCGGAAAGTTTTGTGCCGCATAACCTGTCGGGCGAAGGCCCGCGCGGCGGTGCACCGGTTGAAATTGCCTGGCCGCAAAAGCGCAACAGCAGCGCGCGCGATATTCTGATTAGCCTGCGGATAGATTTTGCAGATTTTGCCACCGCTTTCACAGAAGTGGTAGACTTTGTCCCTTACGAAGAATCTTTGAAACAACTGGCGCGCGAACGCTATAAAGCGTACCGCCTGGCTGGTTTTAACCTGAATACGGCAACCTGGAAATAATGGAAAAGACATATAACCCACGCGATATCGAACAGCCGCTTTACGAGCACTGGGAACAGCAGGGCTATTTCAAGCCTAACGGCGACGAAAGCAAAGAGTCCTTCTGCATCATGATCCCGCCGCCGAACGTCACCGGCAGTTTGCATATGGGTCATGCTTTCCAGCAGACCATCATGGACACTATGATCCGCTACCAGCGCATGCAGGGTAAAAACACCCTGTGGCAGGCGGGGACTGACCACGCGGGTATCGCGACCCAGATGGTGGTTGAGCGTAAAATTGCCGCTGAAGAAGGAAAAACCCGCCACGACTACGGTCGCGACGCGTTCATCGATAAAATCTGGCAGTGGAAGGCGGAATCCGGCGGCACAATTACCCGTCAGATGCGCCGTCTAGGCAACTCCGTGGACTGGGAGCGCGAGCGCTTCACCATGGACGAAGGCCTGTCCAACGCCGTTAAAGAAGTCTTCGTCCGCCTGTACAAAGAAGACCTGATTTACCGCGGCAAACGCCTGGTAAACTGGGATCCAAAACTGCGCACCGCCATCTCTGACCTGGAAGTGGAAAACCGCGAGTCTAAAGGCTCTATGTGGCACATCCGCTATCCGCTGGCCGATGGCGCAAAAACAGCCGACGGTAAAGATTACCTGGTGGTCGCGACCACCCGTCCGGAAACCCTGCTGGGCGATACCGGCGTGGCCGTTAACCCGGAAGATCCGCGTTATAAAGATCTGATCGGCAAATTCGTGGTGCTGCCGCTGGTAAACCGCCGTATTCCGATTGTGGGCGACGAACACGCCGACATGGAAAAAGGTACCGGCTGCGTAAAAATCACCCCTGCACACGACTTCAACGACTATGAAGTCGGCCGTCGTCACGCCCTGCCGATGATCAACATTCTGACCTTCGACGGTGATATCCGCGAAAGCGCAGAAGTGTACGACACCAAAGGCAACGAATCCGACGTTTACTCCAGCGACATCCCGGCTGAGTTCCAGAAGCTGGAGCGTTTTGCCGCGCGTAAAGCCATCGTGGCTGCCGTTGACGCGCTCGGCCTGCTGGAAGAGATCAAACCTCACGATCTGACCGTGCCGTACGGCGACCGTGGCGGCGTGGTTATCGAGCCAATGCTGACCGACCAGTGGTACGTGCGTGCCGACGTGCTGGCGAAACCGGCTGTGGAAGCGGTTGAGAACGGCAGCATTCAGTTCGTGCCGAAGCAGTACGAAAACATGTACTTCTCCTGGATGCGCGACATTCAGGACTGGTGTATCTCCCGTCAGCTGTGGTGGGGTCACCGTATTCCGGCGTGGTACGACAACGAAGGCAACGTTTACGTTGGCCGTAGCGAAGACGAAGTGCGTCAGGAAAACAACCTGAGCGCGGACGTTGCGCTGCGTCAGGACGAAGACGTTCTGGACACCTGGTTCTCCTCCGCGCTGTGGACCTTCTCCACCCTCGGCTGGCCAGAAAACACCGACGCACTGCGTCAGTTCCACCCAACCAGCGTGATGGTGTCCGGCTTCGACATTATCTTCTTCTGGATTGCCCGCATGATCATGATGACCATGCACTTCATCAAAGACGAAGACGGCAAGCCGCAGGTTCCGTTCCATACCGTCTACATGACCGGTCTGATCCGCGACGATGAAGGCCAGAAGATGTCCAAGTCCAAGGGGAACGTGATTGACCCGCTGGATATGGTTGACGGTATCTCTCTGGAAGATCTGCTGGAAAAACGTACCGGCAACATGATGCAGCCGCAGCTGGCTGAGAAAATCCGCAAGCGCACCGAGAAGCAGTTCCCGAACGGGATCGAGTCTCACGGTACCGACGCCCTGCGCTTCACCCTGGCGGCACTGGCCTCAACCGGTCGTGACATCAACTGGGACATGAAGCGTCTGGAAGGTTACCGTAACTTCTGTAACAAACTGTGGAACGCCAGCCGCTTCGTGCTGATGAATACCGAAGATCAGGATTGCGGCTTCAACGGCGGCGAGATGACGCTGTCTCTGGCAGACCGCTGGATCCTGGCGGAATTCAACCAGACGGTGAAAGCGTTCCGCGAGGCGCTGGACAGCTACCGCTTCGATATCGCGGCGGGCATCCTGTATGAATTCACCTGGAACCAGTTCTGCGACTGGTATCTGGAGCTGGCGAAGCCGGTGATGAACGGCGGCACTGAGGCGGAACTGCGCGGCACGCGCAACACGCTGATTACCGTTCTGGAAGGCCTGCTGCGCCTGGCGCATCCGGTCATTCCATTCATCACCGAAACCATCTGGCAGCGCGTGAAGGTGATTGCGGGCATCAACGCCGATACCATCATGCTGCAGCCGTTCCCGGAATTCGATGCGGCCAAGGTTGATGAAGCGGCGTCCGCGGATACCGAGTGGCTGAAACAGGCGATCGTTGCGGTACGTAACATCCGCGCTGAAATGAACATCGCCCCTGGCAAACCGCTGGAGCTGCTGCTTCGTGGCTGCAGCGAAGCGGTCGTTCGTCGCGTCACCGAGAACAACACTTTCCTGAAGACCATGGCGCGTCTGGAAAGCATCACCGTGCTGCCTGCGGATGACAAAGGTCCGGTTTCCGTGACCAAAATCATCGACGGTGCCGAGCTGCTGATCCCGATGGCGGGCCTGATCGACAAAGACGCCGAGCTGGCTCGTCTGGCGAAAGAAGTGGCAAAAGTCGACGTGGAAATTGGCAAAATCGAAAGCAAGCTGGCGAACGAAGGCTTTGTGGCCCGCGCGCCGGAAGCGGTCATCGCGAAAGAGCGCGAGCGTCTGGTTGCTTTCGCCGATGCGAAGACCAAACTGATCGAGCAGCAGGCGGTTATCGCAGCCCTGTAATGCTTTTACCCCTTACGCTTCAGGGCGTAAGGGGTAACCTTCCTGAAAACTCCTCGCTTGCACTCCCCTTTCTGCGGTGCTATTAACAGCAGTTATGTGTCAATTTTTGTTATGAGTAATGCTATGAGCGTGATTACCCCCGTCGCGACGACGATGCGCCGGATCGCTGAGCAGGATAATTCGGCTATCGCCGCCGTTATCCGCACCGTTTCTGCCGAATATGGCCTGACGGCTGACAAAGGCTACACGGTTGCTGACCCGAACCTGGACGAGCTTTACCAGCTCTACAGCCAGCCAGGGCATGCCTACTGGGTAATCGAGCAGAACGGCCAGGTGGTGGGCGGCGGCGGCGTGGCGCCCCTCAGCTGCAGCGAGCCGGATATCTGTGAACTACAGAAAATGTATTTCCTGCCAACGGCGCGCGGGCAAGGACTGGCAAAAAAGCTGGCGCTGATTGCGCTGGACCACGCGCGCAAGCAGGGTTTTACACGCTGCTACCTTGAAACAACCGCTTTCCTCAAAGAGGCCATCGGCCTGTATGAACATCTGGGCTTTGAGCATATCGATGCACCGCTGGGCTGTACCGGCCACGTTGATTGCGAAGTCAGAATGCTGAAAAGTCTGTAACTTTCGTTCCTGCCCTCTTCTGTTAAGCGGCTGTAAAATGAATGCTCTACACTCTCAGTTCACACCACAACGGGGGAAACACGATGTCGAAGATAAAAAGCTACGCCGCACCGCAGGCGGGTGCAGAACTTGAGCTGTACGAGTACGATGCGGGCGAACTAAAAGCAGAAGACGTCGAAGTACAGGTTGATTACTGCGGGATCTGCCACTCGGATCTCTCGATGATCGATAACGAATGGGGCTTCTCCAGCTATCCGCTGGTTGCCGGGCACGAAGTTATTGGCCGCGTCGTGGCGCTCGGTAGCGCCGCGCAGGACAAAGGGCTGAAAGTGGGCCAGCGCGTGGGCATTGGCTGGACGGCACGCAGCTGTGGCCACTGTGACGCCTGTATCAGCGGCAATCAGATCAACTGCCTCGAAGGCGCCGTTCCCACCATTCTGAACAAAGGCGGTTTTGCCGACAAACTGCGCGCCGACTGGCAATGGGTGATCCCGCTGCCGGACAGCATTGATATCGAATCCGCCGGTCCGCTGCTGTGCGGCGGTATCACCGTCTTCAAACCCCTGCTGATGCACCATATCACCGCCACCAGCCGCGTGGGCGTGATTGGTATTGGCGGTCTGGGCCATATCGCTATCAAGCTGCTTCACGCGATGGGCTGTGAAGTCACGGCATTCAGCTCGAACCCGGCGAAAGAGAAAGAAGTGCTGGCGATGGGTGCGGATAAAGTCGTGAACAGCCGCGATCCTGAAGCGCTTAACGCGCTGGCTGGGCAGTTTGACCTGATCATCAACACCGTTAACGTCGATCTCAACTGGCAGCCGTACTTTGAGGCGCTGGCCTACGGCGGTAACTTCCATACCGTAGGTGCTGTGATGAAGCCGCTGCCGGTTCCGGCGTTTACCCTGATCGGCGGGGATCGCAGCGTGTCAGGCTCCGCGACCGGTACGCCGTTTGAGTTGCGCAAGCTGATGAAGTTTGCCGGACGCACCAAAGTGGCCCCGACCACCGAACTGTATCCGATGTCGAAAATCAACGAAGCGATCCAGCACGTGCGTGACGGCAAAGCCCGCTACCGCGTGGTATTGAAAGCGGATTTTTGATGTGACATAGGCGGGGAATGTGCGGCCTGATGCCCTCACCCCAACCCTCTCCCACAGGGAGAGGGCGCACACACGAAAAACGGTAACGGTCGTTACCGTTTTGCATCTACCAGGGCCTTAAACACCTCAGCCACCGCGACCGCACCGGGATCCATTACCCCATCCAGATTCTCTTTATTCACATACGATGAACGTCCCGCGCCGGCTTTCGCCATTTTCGCCGTTGCTTCGGCACCGTGCTGTGCGGCCTGCGCCGCTGCCTGAATATCGCCACCTTTCAATGCTTCAAGCGCCGGTTGCAGCGCGTCGATCAGTGTACGATCGCCGAGATCTGCCCCACCGTACTGCTTCATCTGCGCCAGCCCGCTGAGCAATGCCTCGGGCAGCGGCTGACCATCGTGAAGCTTTTGCCCGGCCGCGGTGAAGAAGATCGACATCAGCACCCCGCTCGATCCGCCCATCACCGTCGCCAGCCGCTCGCCCACCAGCAACAGCAGCGTCGATACGTTATCAAGCGGGAGCTTGCGATCCTCCAGACGCTGCGCAATATCCCGCGCCCCTTGCGCAAAAGTGGAGCCGGTATCGCCGTCGCCCACTTTGGCATCCAGCGCGTTCAGTCGGTTTTCCAGCTGGAGCAGCGTTTTCGTCACCGAGGAGACATACTCTCCCACCCGCAGATTGTCCGACGGAGTGTATTCCACGCGATCGTGAATGGCGGTATGCGCCACGGTGCGCAGTGGCGCAAACGCCACGGGCTTCTGCCAGCCCAGCGTTTCGACCTCGGCGTGAATCGCCTTTTCAAAGAAGTCGTTGAGCTTAAGCAGCGTGAGCGAAAAGCCCTTCATGTCCAGCGCGCTCACCAGCGGCGCGGGGCCTATCAGGTACGCGATCTCCTCTTTCAGCGCCGAATGCGCCAGCTCTTTGGTCAGCAGCGCCATCTCCAGCGCCGATACGCCGCCGAGATTGTTAATCAATACCGCAAACCGCCCTTCTCCCGCCTGCGCGCGTAACGGCGTCACCAGCGTGTCGATAATGGCTTTGCTGTTCTGCGTATCCACGACGGAAGCACCGGGCTCGCCGTGAATGCCCAGCCCCAGCTCGACATGGCCCTGCTTAATGCGCCCCTCTTCCTCGTCGCTGCCCGGCAGGTTGCACGTTTGCATCGCAACGCCCAGGCTCCAGAGGTTATCGCAGGCCTGTTGCGCAATATCCCGCACCTCGCTTAGCGATTTCCCGTGCTCCGCCGCATAGCCCGCAATCTTGTGCACCAGTGCCGTACCGGCAATACCGCGCGGCTGTTTGTTATCCGGCAGCGCGATATCGTCCGCCACGATCGCCATCTCCACCTTAAGACCGTAGCGTTTGGCCTTTTCTGCCGCGAGGCCAAAGTTCAGGCGATCGCCGGTGTAGTTTTTGACAATCAGCAGACAGCCTCGATCGCCCGTGACCGCCACAATGGCATTCAGCACCGCATCCACGCTCGGCGAGGCAAACAGATCGCCACACACTGCCGCCGTCAGCATCCCTTTGCCGACAAACCCGGCGTGCGCGGGTTCGTGGCCTGAGCCGCCGCCGGAGATCACCGCCACGCGGCTTTTGTCCCAGTCGCCGCGTGCGACGATCCTGATGGCCGGATCGATATCAAGTTTGACGAGATTTGCGTGTGGCGCAGAAAGCAGTATGCCTTCAATGGCATCGTTGACCAGCTGTTTGCGATCGTTAAAGAAGAATCTGGACATCGTTTCCCACTATTTTTGTGAACCGTATGCAAAAGCATAGTCCGCGCTGGATAATGCGCCGCAAAGTCAGGAATTTACTCAACCAAATTGCGGTCAGGTTGCCTATACTCCACCCAGGACTAAGAGAGGAAGCGCATCATGAGTACACCATTGTTAATTGCCCGGACGCTGGAAAAAGAGCTGTATTTACTGCCCGCGATGGCGAACCGCCACGGTCTGATCACCGGAGCGACCGGGACAGGCAAAACCGTCACCCTGCAAAAGCTGGCTGAGTCGCTTTCGGAGATTGGCGTACCGGTCTTTATGGCTGACGTGAAAGGCGATTTAACCGGTGTGGCTCAGGAAGGTACGGCCTCTGAGAAACTGCTCGAACGGCTGAAGAATATTGGCATCACGGACTGGACGCCGCATAACAATCCGGTGGTAGTGTGGGATATCTTTGGTGAGAAAGGCCACCCGGTGCGCGCTACCGTCTCCGACCTCGGCCCGCTTCTGCTGGCCCGTCTGCTTAACCTCAACGACGTGCAGTCCGGCGTGCTGAATATTATCTTCCGCATTGCCGACGATCAGGGGCTGTTGCTGCTTGATTTCAAAGATCTGCGCGCCATTACGCAGTACATCGGCGATAACGCCAAATCCTTCCAGAACCAGTACGGCAATATCAGCAGCGCCTCGGTGGGCGCCATTCAGCGCGGGTTGCTGACCCTGGAGCAACAGGGTGCCGAACACTTCTTCGGCGAGCCGATGCTGGATATCAAAGACTGGATGCGCACCGACAGCAGCGGCAAAGGCATCATCAACATTCTGAGCTCCGAGAAGCTCTACCAGATGCCAAAGCTCTACGCCGCCAGCCTGCTGTGGATGCTCTCTGAACTCTACGAACAGTTACCCGAAGCGGGCGATCTGGAAAAACCGAAGCTGGTCTTCTTCTTCGACGAAGCGCACCTTCTGTTTAACGATGCGCCGCAGGTATTGCTGGATAAGATTGAACAGGTCATTCGCCTGATCCGCTCCAAAGGCGTTGGCGTCTGGTTTGTTTCACAAAACCCGTCGGACATCCCGGATAACGTGCTCGGCCAGCTCGGTAACC
This sequence comes from Enterobacter sp. QK-SA4, assembly GCF_056856775.1. NCBI lineage: Bacteria > Pseudomonadati > Pseudomonadota > Gammaproteobacteria > Enterobacterales > Enterobacteriaceae > Enterobacter > Enterobacter sp. QK-SA4. The sequence continues at coordinate 525,431 of NZ_JBXFXH010000007.1, read as the reverse complement.
GCGTGCAGCACGCCCTGCGCGCCTTTACGCCGAAGGATCAGAAAGCGGTGAAAGCCGCCGCGCAGACCATGCGCGCTAATCCTGCCTTTGATACCGAAGCGGCGATTCAGGCGTTAGGCACCGGTGAAGCGCTGATCTCATTCCTGGATGCGAAGGGCAGCCCGTCCGTGGTGGAACGCGCCATGGTGATCGCGCCCTGCTCGCGCATGGGGCCGGTTACCGACGATGAACGTAACGGCCTGATTAACCACTCTCCGGTTTACGGGAAGTACGAAGACGAGGTTGATCGCGAGTCCGCGTTCGAGATGCTGCAAAAAGGAGTGCAGGCGACCACCGAATCCCAGGATGCGCCTGCCGCTAAAGGGCAGTCTGTCGCCGTGGATGACGGTATTCTCGGGGGGCTCAAAGACATCCTGTTCGGCAGCACCGGGCCGCGCGGCGGCAAGCGCGACGGCGTGGTACAAACCATGGCGAAAAGCGCGGCGCGGCAGGTCACCAATCAGATAGTGCGCGGCATGCTGGGAAGTCTGTTAGGCGGCCGTCGCCGGTAGCGGGGATAAAGTAAAACTGTCCTATACTTACCTGAGATTCGCCTTTTTGAATACCTCCCCCGTTTGGGAAGGTATTCAAACGCCTCAGTGCTTATCCATATCGCAGCGCATATGATCCCAGCCGGTGTAGTTTTTCACTTCTGGTACTTTGTCTGGCTGTCCTTGCCAGTTGATTTTAAATTGCTCAATACTCCCCTGGAGCCCTTCTTTGGTCATGTAGACCATGCCCCATGCCGCTCCCGGAGAGCGTGGTTTAATATGATGCACAGAGCCGTCCTCAGCTTCATAGGTTATCCCCGGCCCCCCTGTTGCCAGACGGGGGTCATCATAGGGTTTGGATGACATATATAGTCGGTGTTTGGTTTGCAAGAATCCCTGATCGTTTACGACGGTGAAAGATATCAGGGCATCGTAGGGTGGCGAGGAATCGCCATTAGGTTCGTTTTCAGTGGGCGGGAACGATGAAGGATACCATGTCTTCCCATAGTCTTTAGACACAATCGAGCCGGCTGAATCCCAGGTTGGCAGCGCAATATAACGTTCTGAAGGATGAATAAATTTTTTGGTAAAAATACGATAAAACTGGCTTACGGGTTGAGTTCGAATCCCCCGTTTCGTATCGACATACCAGATTTCACCTGCACAATTCCAGCCTTTCAACTCCAGGTAGCGGTGGCCATCAAAACGGTACACAATTTGCGTAGGACTGGTATCTGCGGAGGGCTGATTCATCGCCCAGATGGTCACGATACCGATAACTAATACTAACCATAAGATGAAAAATTTCCGGCTCACGTGATATACCTACTTTTCGTTAATTTGGCTTATATTTAACGCTCGTGGCATTTCCCATTGCAGAATAATTTTTTCTTCGAACTTAACAGGCTTAACAATGCCATATTCAATTTCCATCCTGTTGCGTTTATGGGGTCGGACACCAGCATAATTATTCACTACTCCAAATTCATCTTTCGGTAATATTGCGTCAGGTTTATTCATAAAAAATTTGGTCGTAGAATCATCCAGTTTTCCTGTTCGGTAATATTCTTTAGCCTGAAAATTCTTATTCAACGGATCCCGCCAGTCCGCGCGATGCAAAAGATCCTCCCAAAAACGGCCAGCCTTATAATCAAAAGATTTGCATTGCCCGATGGCTAAATCAAAGGCCATGGCCTGGGAAGGTGCATACTCGCTCATCACAATGGAGGAGTGCTGGCTGTACCCAACGGGATCAGCTTTCTTCCATTCATCTTCCAGCTCATCGCGGTTTTTCAGCCAAACCAGCGTCAGGTTTCTGAACGTATCGACGCCCGACACAACTCCCTGAATCACTTTGTGCTTCCGCTCAACTGTCATCTCTTGCAGCTCGTCAGGGGTCAGCGAATGGCCTGGCTTCATCGTTGGGTAATAATATTTATCCATAGGAAACATGCCTGAGGCTGTTCTGCTCAGGGCATGGGCTTTCGCGGAATACGAAATATAGGCGTCGGGACTTTCTGGATCGATATAAGCTTCATAGGGTATATCGCAGGTTTTCGGGTCGTTGTCTTTTCGGTTTTTCTCACCCTGTAATTCAAATACAAATGGCTCAGGTAATTCTTCGCCATTGATGACAACATCACGAGCAGAGTAAATCGCGTTCGTAACAGAACTGTATTTCGCATCCCCTTTCTGTATTGCGGGCAGTTCGAAGCACGTTTTGTCTGGCGGGAAACCGACATGACCATGCTGGTAAAAGACCCGCTGATACAGGTTTGGAATATGACAGGCGATGTTTTGCGGGATACCGCGCCAGCCAATGCCCTGAATGTTTTTCAGGGATACCGTTCCGTCATTCGGACAGAAATAATTATACACCTTGCCGTTATTATCCCGTCGGAACCGAGCATCCTGCCGTAATGGGTTATCTGACGGTTTTCGTAATGTGCAAGCGGCCTCCATCGCCAGCATGTCTGCCTCAGTCACCTCGCCACCTTTGTACTGCGTTGCCATCAGGGCACAGAAATTGCTGAATGTCTGCTGACGGGCAGCGCTGGTCTGGTGATGACCAGACTGGGCATTTTCTAATAGTCGCTCTTCCAGCGAATACGGGGAGTGGGTCAGAATGGTGCAGTTAACGGGATCATAACCAGCCTGCTTCACCAGCATATTAGCCAGCATTGTAATGATAGTGCCCTGGCTGTGCGCCACGATGTTAATCACATCGTTCTCTGTAACTGGCTCTTTTCGGATTTGAATAATCAAATCCGCCAGCCGCTGAGCGGCAAAAAACTGATAGATGCGGTGCGGGTTGGGAAAGATGGGGTGGGTGAAATCGCCGCCATTTGCATGCAACGTCATAAAACCGGTGGCAGCGACGGCAACGCCACCGGCCCCCGGGCCAAGCATGTCCGGTATATTGGTGGTTGCATTGGCAAACGTGCCACCACCTTTGGCAAAATTGATATCGAGCGCATTTTTAAAGCAGTCGTTCTGAAATGCAAACGCCCCTTTACTGTCATTACCCAGCGCGGCCTTCTTGGTTTCGTCATCTTCCTGGTAGGCGTCGTAAGGGATGTGGGCGTCGCTGCCCAGCTTTCCGACTTCGTCCCGATAACGCTTCTGGTCAGCGCGCCACTCCTCATGCGTAACCGGCTTATAGCCCCAGTAAAAGGGGATAATGGGAGAACGTCCAGGCTCACAGATTTTCTTTTGCGCCTCTTCGTTGTGGGACATGATGAAATCTTTCCACTCGTGCGCATACAGGTCTGAACGGTTCAACCGCTTGCTTAACCCGGAAATAATCCCTTTTTCCTGATTCTGATAAGCTTCCCCAACATCGTTCACACCGTGCACCAGAATCACAATGCATGGCATCGGGCGCGGAACGCCAACTTTACGGGTCTGGGCTACCAGGCCCAAACTTTTGTGAACAGGAATATCGTTTTCAGATATAACGCGTGGACAATACGGACTTATTCTTACACCTGTCATCAACGTATCTCCAGATAATGAATACCGCTGAGACAGCTAAAACAACATAAATTACCTTCCATACGGAATACCCTTTTTAAGAGTGGCGATGTAAGACATTACGCCTGTAAGGAAGGCATTTAAATACGAAATAAAATATCAAAAAGCACCACAGAAACTCGGATTATTCATCCAGTGAATAACTCACAGAAAAGAGAAAATGGATTTACTGCGATATTAATAGTCTGACGACTACCCACAACTGAAAAGAATAAGAACCATAGCGACTTAAATAAATAAAACTCATCAAATAAACAAATAACGGGATTCATTTATATTGATAAGTTTTCATTAATACTATTCAAATTATTTATAGCAAAACGCTAACGGTCAGAAATTGGAACCCAAGGCATTCCCAGCGCCGTCCCCTGCACGCCATTCTCCTGCAGGTAGCGGTCGATTTCCACCATCCCTGTCCAGCGGTTCTCACACCATAGCGGTGCCAGAAGCGTTGGACGGCGGGCGCTGGCCGAGATGCGGTGGTAGACAATTTCCGGCGGGGTGTGGCGAATCATCTCCCCCGCCGTCACCGTATAGTCCTCAAGCTCAATACCGCTTAACCGCCCGGCTTCCCAGGCTTTCGCCATAATGCTTCCCGTAACGATATGCAGCGGGTGCAGCTTAATGCCGTCCACGCCGGTCTCAACCACCTTTTCCAGCGTCTCCAGGCCGTGCTGCTGCCCTTCACCCGGCAAGCCGACAATCAGGTGCGAGCAAACCTTCAGCCCGCGCTCGCGGGCCAGGCGCGTGGTGCGCTGGTAGCAGGCGAAATCATGGCCACGGTTAATACGGTGCAGGGTTTTGTCGTGCGCGGTCTGCAGGCCCAGCTCCAGCCAGATCTCGTAGCCTTGCTCTTTGTACTCGCTGAGCAGGTCCAGCACCGCGTCCGGTACGCAGTCCGGGCGCGTGCCCACGCACAGCCCAACGATGTTAGTCTGGCTGACGGCCTGCTGATACATAGAGCGCAGCACCTGCACCTCCGCCCACGTGCTGGTGTAGGCCTGAAAATAGGCCAGATACTGCTTCGCGCGGTTCACCTGGCTTGCCTGATGGACAAGCTGTTCAGCGATAGATTTATGCTGCTGGGCTTCGTCAGCAAAGGACGCAACGTTACAGAAGGTGCAGCCGCCGCGCCCGATGGTGCCATCGCGATTCGGGCAGCTAAACCCGCCGTGCAGCGACAGCTTATGAACCTTTTGCCCGTACCGCTGCAAAAGATCCCCACCAAACATATTGACTAATTTCTGTAACTGCATAATCTGATAGACCGTCCCGGAGAAAGGGGACCAGCCTGCCACTTTTAGCCTCTGTCGGCGATGACCTGGATCAATCGCCCTGGACGGCTTTTATCTATATGAATAAATACTCAGGATTACTGCAATTTCATTCACGCTACCCGTGATTACTTTTCCTTATGTTCTGATTGTTTTTTTCATTTATAGCGCCACCACTGAAAAACAGTGGGTTTATGCGGGTTTGCAGCCATTTCCAGATTATTATTCTGCTATAAAACGGCTATTCAGCACGCTACATTGATAATACTGCTTTCATATAGTGAGTCAGATCACACTCCGCTGCGTCCTGCCAGGGCATACAATCAATGTAAAAATAGTTAAATGACATTTAATTTCAAAGACATAAACTCTCTTTAGCACATTTTTGTATAAATAAGATTGCCATTTGACCTGTGTACCAATTCCCGATAAGTTGGAAATCCGCTGGAAGCTTTCTGGATGAGCGGCCTGCTCATCATATTTATGCAGTAATTGAGATTCCCTCTGAAGCAAGTCCTCAAACTTGTTTACCTGCGCGAAAGGATGAAAAAGAGGGCGAATGCGAGGTCCGCGTATGAAACGCAAACCCCGTCGCCATGCTCTTTCTGTGCCTGTGCGCCACGGTAAAGTTCAGTGGGAAGCCCGACGAGCCTGGGGAGGTTCACTGATATGTTGTACGATAAATCCCTTGAGAAGGATAACTGTGGTTTCGGCCTGATCGCCCACATAGAAGGCGAACCTAGCCACAAGGTAGTGCGTACTGCTATTCACGCACTGGCCCGAATGCAGCACCGTGGAGCTATTCTTGCCGATGGTAAAACGGGCGACGGTTGCGGCCTGCTGCTGCAAAAACCGGATCGTTTCTTCCGCATCGTGGCGGAAGAGCGCGGCTGGCGTTTAGCCAAAAACTACGCTGTCGGCATGCTGTTCCTGAACCAGGATCCTGAAAAGGCTGCCGCCTCACGCCGCATCGTCGAAGAAGAACTTCAGCGTGAAACCCTGTCGATTGTCGGCTGGCGCAATGTGCCAACCAACGAAGGGGTGCTCGGTGAAATCGCCCTCTCCTCGCTGCCTCGTATTGAACAGATTTTCGTCAACGCGCCTGCGGGCTGGCGTCCGCGTGATATGGAACGCCGTCTGTTTATTGCCCGCCGCCGCATTGAAAAACGTCTCCAGGACGATAAAGAGTTCTACGTTTGTAGCCTCTCTAACCTGGTGAACATCTATAAGGGTCTGTGTATGCCGGCTGACCTGCCGCGCTTCTACCTGGACCTGGCGGACCTGCGTCTGGAATCGGCCATTTGCCTGTTCCACCAGCGCTTCTCCACCAACACCGTTCCACGCTGGCCGCTGGCTCAGCCGTTCCGCTACCTGGCGCACAACGGCGAGATCAACACCATCACCGGTAACCGCCAGTGGGCCCGCGCCCGTACCTATAAGTTCCAGACGCCGCTGATCCCTGACCTGCACGATGCCGCGCCGTTCGTGAACGAAACCGGCTCTGACTCCAGCTCAATGGATAACATGCTGGAACTGCTGCTGGCGGGCGGGATGGACATCGTGCGCGCCATGCGTCTGCTTGTGCCACCGGCCTGGCAGAACAACCCGGATATGGACCCCGAGCTGCGCGCGTTCTTCGACTTTAACTCCATGCACATGGAGCCGTGGGACGGCCCAGCGGGCATCGTCATGTCCGACGGCCGCTTCGCCGCCTGTAACCTGGACCGTAACGGTCTGCGTCCGGCGCGCTACGTCATTACCAAAGACAAGCTCATCACCTGCGCCTCTGAAGTCGGTATCTGGGATTACCAGCCTGACGAAGTAGTCGAAAAAGGCCGCGTCGGTCCGGGCGAGCTGATGGTGATCGACACCCGCGGTGGGCGCATTCTGCACTCTGCCGAAACCGATCACGATCTGAAAAGCCGCCATCCGTACAAAGAGTGGATGGAGAAGAACGTGCGTCGCCTCGTGCCGTTCGAAGATTTATCGGATGAAGAAGTGGGTCGCCGCGAACTGGACGACGATACGCTTGCAAGCTTCCAGAAACAGTTTAACTACAGCGCAGAAGAGCTGGACTCTGTTATTCGCGTGCTCGGTGAAAACGGCCAGGAAGCGGTCGGATCCATGGGTGATGACACCCCGTTTGCCGTACTCTCCAGCCAGCCACGCATCATTTACGATTACTTCCGCCAGCAGTTCGCGCAGGTGACCAACCCGCCGATCGACCCGCTGCGCGAAGCGCACGTGATGTCGCTGGCTACCAGCATCGGTCGCGAGATGAACGTCTTCTGCGAGGCCGAAGGCCAGGCGCACCGTCTGACCTTTAAATCGCCGATCCTGCTGTACTCCGATTTTAAACAGCTCACCACCATGAAAGAGGAGCACTACCGCGCAGACACGCTCGATATTACCTTCGACGTGACCGAAGCGAGCCTCGAAGAGACGGTGAATGCGCTGTGTGACAAAGCCGAACAGATGGTGCGTAACGGTACCGTTCTGCTGGTGCTGTCCGACCGCAATATCGCGAAAAACCGTCTGCCGGTGCCTGCCCCGATGGCTGTTGGCGCTATCCAGACGCGTCTGGTCGACAAGAGCCTGCGCTGCGACGCCAACATCATTGTGGAAACCGCCAGCGCCCGCGACCCGCACCACTTTGCCGTGCTGTTAGGCTTTGGCGCGACGGCGATCTACCCGTACCTGGCCTACGAAACGCTGGCGCGCCTGGTGGATACCCGCGCGATCGACAAAGATTACCGCGCGGTGATGCTGAACTACCGTAACGGCATCAACAAAGGCCTGTACAAGATCATGTCCAAAATGGGCATCTCGACCATTGCCTCCTACCGCTGTTCGAAGCTGTTTGAAGCGGTCGGCCTGCATGACGAGGTCGCCAACCTCTGCTTCCAGGGCGTGGTCAGCCGCATCGGCGGCGCCGGTTTTGCTGACTTCCAGCAGGATCTGGTGAACCTGTCCAAACGCGCCTGGCTGGCACGTAAGCCTCTGGATCAGGGCGGTCTGCTGAAATACGTTCACGGCGGCGAGTATCATGCTTACAACCCGGACGTGGTGCGCACGCTGCAGCAAGCGGTTCAGAGCGGTGAATACAGCGATTACCAGCAGTACGCTGAGCTGGTAAACAACCGCCCGGCGGCAACGCTCCGCGACCTCATTGCCCTGAACCCGGGTGATGAGGCGGTCAGCATTGAAGAGGTTGAGCCTGCATCCGAGCTGTTCAAACGCTTCGATACCGCGGCGATGTCCATCGGCGCGCTGAGCCCGGAAGCCCACGAAGCGCTGGCGGAAGCCATGAACAGCATCGGCGGTAACTCCAACTCCGGCGAAGGCGGTGAAGATCCGGCGCGTTACGGCACCAACAAAGTGTCCCGCATCAAGCAGGTGGCATCCGGTCGCTTTGGCGTGACGCCTGCGTACCTGGTCAACGCCGACGTGATTCAGATTAAAGTCGCTCAGGGTGCTAAACCGGGCGAAGGCGGCCAGCTGCCGGGTGATAAAGTTACCCCGTACATCGCCAAACTGCGCTATTCCGTGCCGGGCGTGACGCTGATCTCCCCGCCGCCGCACCACGATATCTACTCTATCGAGGACCTGGCGCAGCTGATTTTCGACCTGAAGCAGGTCAACCCGAAGGCGATGATCTCCGTGAAGCTGGTTTCCGAACCGGGCGTCGGCACCATCGCTACCGGCGTGGCGAAAGCCTATGCGGATCTCATCACCATCGCCGGCTACGACGGCGGTACCGGCGCAAGCCCGCTCTCCTCCGTGAAATACGCGGGCTGCCCGTGGGAGCTTGGCCTGGTTGAAACCCAGCAGGCGCTGGTGGCGAACGGTCTGCGTCACAAGATCCGTCTGCAGGTGGACGGCGGCCTGAAAACGGGCCTCGACATCATTAAAGCGGCGATCCTCGGCGCGGAAAGCTTCGGCTTCGGTACCGGCCCAATGGTTGCGCTCGGCTGTAAATACCTGCGTATTTGCCACCTGAACAACTGCGCAACCGGCGTTGCTACCCAGGACGAGAAGCTGCGTAAGAACCACTATCACGGTCTGCCGTTCAAAGTGACCAACTACTTTGAGTTCATCGCCCGCGAAACCCGCGAGCTGATGGCGCAGCTGGGCGTGAAGCGTCTGGTGGACCTGATTGGCCGTACCGACCTGTTGAAAGAGCTGGAAGGCTTCACGGCGAAGCAGCAGAAGCTGGAGCTGAGCAAGCTGCTGGAAACAGCGCAGCCGCACCCTGGCAAAGCGGTCTACTGCACCGAGAACAACCCGCCGTTCGATAACGGCGTGCTGAACGCGCAGCTGTTGCAGCAGGCGAAACCGTACGTGGACGACAAGCAGAGCAAAACGTTCTGGTTTGATATCCGCAACACCGACCGCTCCGTGGGCGCCTCCCTCTCCGGCTACATCGCGCAAACGCACGGTGACCAGGGGCTGGCAGCAGATCCGATTACCGCGCACTTCAGCGGTACCGCGGGTCAGAGCTTCGGCGTATGGAACGCAGGCGGCGTTGAGCTGTACCTGACCGGCGATGCCAACGACTACGTCGGTAAAGGCATGGCAGGCGGCCTGCTGGCGGTGCGTCCTCCGGTCGGCTCAGCCTTCCGCAGCCATGAAGCCAGCATCATCGGTAACACCTGCCTGTACGGCGCGACCGGCGGTCGTCTGTTTGCAGCAGGCCGTGCGGGCGAGCGTTTTGCGGTGCGTAACTCCGGTGCTATCACCGTGGTGGAAGGCATTGGCGATAACGGGTGTGAATACATGACGGGCGGGATTGTTTGCGTTCTGGGTAAAACCGGCGTGAACTTCGGCGCGGGCATGACTGGCGGTTTTGCGTACGTCCTGGACGAAGACGGTGAGTTCCGCAAACGCGTGAACCCGGAGCTGGTAGAAGTGCTGGACGTTGATACGCTGGCTATCCATGAAGAACACCTGCGTGGTTTGATTACCGAACACGTGCAGCATACCGGTTCTTCGCGCGGCGAAGAGATCCTGGCAAACTGGCCGGCGTTCTCTGCGAAATTCGCGCTGGTTAAGCCGAAGTCCAGCGATGTTAAAGCCCTGTTGGGTCACCGTAGTCGTAGCGCAGCAGAGCTGCGCGTGCAGGCGCAGTAAGGAATTCAGATGAGCCAGAACGTATACCAGTTTATCGACCTGCAGCGTGTTGATCCGCCAAAGAAACCGCTGAAGATCCGCAAAATTGAATTTGTTGAAATCTACGAGCCGTTTTCAGAAGGCCAGGCCAAGGCACAGGCAGACCGCTGCCTGTCCTGCGGTAACCCTTACTGCGAATGGAAATGTCCGGTACACAACTACATCCCGAACTGGCTGAAGCTGGCCAACGAAGGGCGTATTTTTGAAGCCGCCGAGCTGTCTCACCAGACCAACACCCTGCCGGAAGTGTGCGGCCGCGTGTGCCCTCAGGACCGTCTGTGCGAAGGCTCCTGTACGCTGAACGACGAGTTCGGCGCGGTGACCATCGGCAACATCGAGCGCTATATCAACGATAAAGCGTTCGAGATGGGCTGGCGTCCGGATATGACCGGCGTGAAGCAAACCGACAAGCGCGTGGCAATCATCGGTGCGGGCCCGGCGGGCCTGGCCTGTGCGGACGTGCTGACCCGCAACGGCGTGAAGGCGGTGGTCTTTGACCGCCATCCGGAAATCGGCGGTCTGCTGACCTTCGGTATCCCGGCCTTCAAGCTGGAAAAAGAGGTCATGACCCGTCGCCGTGAAATCTTCACCGGCATGGGCATTGAGTTCAAACTGAACGTGGAAGTGGGCCGCGACGTGCAGCTCGACGACCTGCTGAAGGATTACGACGCCGTGTTCCTCGGCGTGGGCACCTATGAGTCCATGCGCGGCGGTCTGGAGAACGAAGATGCGCCGGGCGTGTACGACGCGCTGCCGTTCCTGATTGCCAACACCAAGCAGATCATGGGCTACGGTGAAACCGCCGATGAGCCGTTCGTCAGCATGGAAGGCAAACGCGTGGTGGTGCTGGGCGGCGGTGATACCGCGATGGACTGCGTGCGTACCTCCATTCGTCAGAATGCGGCACACGTGATCTGCGCCTATCGTCGTGACGAAGAGAACATGCCGGGCTCTAAACGCGAAGTGAAAAACGCGCGTGAAGAGGGCGTGGAGTTCCAGTTCAACATCCAGCCTCTGGGTATTGAAGTGAATGCCAACGGTAAAGTGAGCGGCGTGAAGATGGCGCGCACTGAGATGGGCGCACCGGATGCGAAAGGCCGTCGTCGCGCCGAGATCGTAGCCGGTTCTGAGCACGTGATCCCGGCCGATGCCGTGGTGATGGCGTTCGGTTTCCGTCCTCACAGCATGGAATGGCTGGCGAAGCACAGCGTTGAGCTGGATTCGCAGGGCCGCGTGATTGCGCCAGAAGGCAGCGACAACGCATTCCAGACCAGCAACCCTAAAATCTTCGCCGGTGGCGATATCGTTCGCGGTTCTGACCTGGTGGTAACGGCGATTGCCGAAGGTCGTAAAGCGGCTGACGGGATCCTGAACTACCTGGAAGTGTAAGAAAACGAGCCGGATGGAATTACCATCCGGCTTTTTTATGCGGTTAACAGGCTGGCGCGGACCTTCACCACGGCCTTTTTAATCTCTCCCGCCGAGTCGGTGATACACCCCGGTTTATGCGGTTCCCCCGGCATAAACACCACGAACATCCCCGGCCTTAACGCTATCGATTGTTCCCCCTCGATGCGACGGCAAAGCTGATAATCCTCGTCGCTATGCATTTCCTCGCACTCGCGCGCGGACTCCGCAACGCCAAACAGAATCCGCTCTTCACCGGCCAACAGGAGCTGAATGTCAATATACCGTGTGTGCAGCTCTGCCTTTTTCTGTTCCGGACTCTGAGTGCAAAACTGCATAACATTCATAAAGATATCTTTGCCTTGCACCTCGTAGTGGCCCGGCGCTTTCTCCTGCGGCCGGGCGGCAACCGCCAGCGCCAGCGCATTCACCAGTACGGCGGGCAGGCCCGACGATGCCAGTGACTGCAGCTCTCCCATCATCATAGCGTGTCTCCCGTTGCTAACAGCGCCGCACCCAATAGCCCAGCGTCGTGGCGATAATGCGCTGCCCGAAGCGCCACCTGATATACCTCTGGCTCCTGCGATAAATAGGCTTTCACCAGGGGCAAATATCCTTCCGCCAGCCCCACGCTGCCGCCGACTACGATAACCTGACAGTCGGTAACAGCTTTGACGTCAGCGATCAGTCGAGCCAGCGTTTGTGCAGAATTTGCCACCAGCTTACGGGCCTGCGGTGTATCCCGACTGAATATTGCCTTCGCATCGAGCCCTGCCAGCTCCTCCTTCGCCTGAGCGGCAATACCTCGCCCTGAGGCAATGGCTTCAACGCACCCTCTTCGCCCACAGCCGCAGAGAGGTCCATCTGGATCCGCCAGCGTGTGGCCAAAATGCCCCGCAAGCCCACCGCTGCCCGACTGCAGTTTTCCATTGAGCACAACACCGCCGCCCACGCCGGTTGAAACCGTCAGAAATGCCATATCCTGTTTCTGGTGCAACGCGCAAAACTCTGCCCATGCGGCGGCCTGCGCGTCGTTAAGTGCCGTCACCGGTAATTGCGTGATGGCTTTCAAAAAGGCGACCAGCGGAAAATGTGCCAGCCCGCCCAGGTTGGAAGGATTGATGGAGGTCAGTACGCCGTTTTGAATAATCCCTGTCGACGCCACCGCCACGCGACGGGCATGCGTAACGAGAGGTAAAACCAGGGCACGTAACGCCTCCTCCAGCGCGCCCGGCGTCTGACTGGCGGGAGTCTGGCACTCCCTACGCATCGACAGAACGTGTCCCTCAATCAGGGCGGCGGCGAGCTTTGTTCCGCCAATATCAATCGCCAGCGTCGTCATTTCACCACCTGCTCGCGTTTGACCGCCCCCGCCGGGAAGGCCCCGCTCAGCGGTTTACCGTCGATAGCATCGTGAGTGCGTAGCGCTTCCGGCCTGATCCAACGCTGAACGCGAGACGGCATATCCAGGCCGATCAACAGGATAACCACAAACGTCAGGCCAAAGGAGAGCGATCCCAGCGCGGTTCCCAACTCCATCCGTTGCGACAGCAGCGCGCCGATCACCGGTGCAAGCGCCCCGCCCAGCGCGCCGACGTTATAGGTAAATCCAAGCCCGGCCGCCCGCTGGTCGGTATCGAAGTAACCACCGATGAGTTTAGGCAAGATCCCGGAAATACCCTGACCCAGCATCTGCTGGAAAAAGAGCAACAGCCCGAGCACCCAGATATTCGCACCGCCGATCGCAAACACCGGAATGATGAGCATCTGCGAGGCCAGCAGGCTGCAGACGTACGCTTTACGGGTTCCCAGCCAGTCGCCAAGAAAACCGCCTACGCAGCAGCCCACCGCCGCGCCAAATCCGCTGAAGAACAGCACGCGGGCCACCGTAACCGGATCGTAGGCCAGCTCCGTTTTCAAATAGGTTGGCAGTAGCGCCTGAATCGGCCACGAGTACAGAAAGGCGAATAGCACCACTACCATCAGCGTTACGCCAGTAGGCCAGCGTTTGCCGCTGCTTTGCACCATAAAGCTGATAAAAACGACAGCGCACAGCAGCCCCAGAATGACCACCATCCCGACGTTGTTTAGCTCCCCGGCAAAGCAGAGCCACAGCGCCATACCGGCAAACAGCGTCATGGCAATATTGATTACGCGGTATTTGCCGCGATAAAGAATATCAACCATCGTACGCACCGGGGCTTTACCTTCATGCTTCGCTTGCCAGTCCTCCGCTTCCGGGATGTTTTTACGCAGCCACAGGGCAAAGACGATGGGCAAAATGCCGATAAAGAATAGCGCACGCCAGCCCCAGACGGGGACCACGAGACTGTAAACCTGCGCGGCAATGACGGCGCCCACGGAGAAACCGGAAATCAGAAAACCGCTCGCCTTGTTGCGCAGATGCTTCGGCCAGCTTTCAATCACGTAGGTTGCGCTGGAACCATATTCGCCTGCCATCCCCATGCCAATCACCATTCTGGCAATAAACATGGTGACGTAGCCTGGCGCAAACCCGCAGGCCAGAGTACCGCAGGAGAACAGAACAATGCTGGTTATCATCGCCAGCTTACGGCCATAGCGATCGCCCATCGCCCCCAGCAGCAGGCCACCAAACCAGCGTGAGATAAAGGCCGCCGAAATTAAACTCGCGGCTTCCACCGTCGTCAGGCCGAACTCACTTTTTACTTCCGTCAGAACTAAGGCAATCAGGACAAAATCGAAGCCATCAAGCAAATATCCCAACCAGGCGGCGGAGAAGGCACGCCACTGCGGGCGGCTGAGATGGCGGTACCACGGGATGCTTTGGGTAGATATACTCATTTCACTCTCCCGACGATTTATCTGTCGTTTTGCCGGACGGCGGCTGCGCCTTATCCGGCCTGCGTAATGCGTTAGCGTTTTTCCGCCATCAGCTGTTCTGCCAGGGCTTTTAACGCTGGCACAAATTTTTCGTCCACAGGGGAAAACGGCTTGCGGCACAGCGGTACGGAAACCACGTCCATGTAGTGCAGCACCGTTTTCAGACCACGGAAGACACCGGCTTTGAGCAGCAGGTCGATAACCTTATTGCACTCGCTTTGCAGACTCTGCGCGGTGGCGTTATCCCCATCCCGAACCGCTTTAGCGATTGCCTGGTAGCGCCAGCCCATGATGTTGTACGTACTGCCGATCCCTCCGTCAGCGCCTGCAAGCAGACCGGAGGCGAAGATCTCGTCGTAGCCGTTGTAGAGCACAAGTTCCGGATGCGCACGGCGGATCTGTTCCATCTGGAAGAGATCGCCAGAGGTTTGCTTCAGCGCGCCGACGCCCGGCAGCGTGACCAGGGTGTTGATCTGCTCAAGCGTCAGCTTCACGCCGCTGAGGGCCGGAATGTTGTAAACCACCATCGGTAACCCCTCTGCAGCGTCAATAATTGCACGATAGTGATCACAGTGTTCTTCAAAGCTGAACGGATAGTAAAACGGTGTGACGGCGGACACGGCGTCAAACCCAAAGCGGGCAGCAGCGGTGGCCAGCCGCTGGCTCTCTGCTGTGCTGACGCAGCCAACATGGGCAATGAGCGTAATTTTCCCCTTCGCCTCTTCCGCCACGATCTCCATGACTTGCTCACGTTCGGAAAGGCTTTGTACAAAAGCCTCTCCTGTTGAACCACCCACATAAAGCCCGTCGATGCCCTGCTCAATATTGAACTGCACCAGACGGCGCAGGCTCTCTGTATCCAGCATTTGTTGTTGAGTAAACGGGGTCAGAAGTGCGGCCATTACGCCGCGTAATTGCATTGCCATAGATACCTCAATCGATCGTGTGTTTGTTATAACGACATACCTTTATACCTTTTATACCAGACCAATTATGCAGCAGTGGAATACAGAACGCTTATATTGCGATCTGCTTCACTAAAGGATCGTTATTTTTTGGCTTTTGAATGTTGGCCGAAAGCGTGCCAGGTGGCAGAAACGCTGTTGAGATGGGTCTGGAGCGCGCGATCGGCCTCATCCGGGTCCCGGCGGCGGATCGCATCGACGATCGCAATATGCTGGTGATAGCTGACTTCATTATGCTTATACAGCTCGGCATCCGGCACTTTAGGGCGCGCGGCAATCAGCCAGTCGAGCAGCGCAACGTGGATCGCATTAAAGATCGGATTGCCGGGAATTTCCGCCAGCACGCGGTGAAAATCGACGTCGGAACGGATAAACAGGGCGTTATCATCCAGAGACTGGCTGTTGATCTCCAGCGCTTGTGTCAGCCGAGCGATTTGCTCGTCAGTGGCAAATTCAGCGGCAAAACGGACAAGGCTGGATTCAAAGAACAGACGTAGCTGTTCAAAATGGGCAATGCCGCCGGGCTGGGTAAGGAAATCTTTCGCCATGCCTGAAAGCTCGTTGATGATGGTATCGGCAGAAGGCATGGAGACGCGGGCACGTTCACCGTTGTTGATCTGCACCAGTCCTTTACGCTTTAGCGCCGCCAGCGCCTCCCGCACCGAAGGGCGACCCACGTTGAAGAACTCCATCAGCTCACGTTCGGAGGGAAGTTGTTCTCCCTGAGCAAACTCTTTGCGGCGGATCATCTGCTCGAGCTCTTCTTCCACCATATCGGACAGCTTTTTGCGCGCCAGAGGACGACGTCGCAGGCTGCGGCCAATAGTTTCATCAGAGTTTTCAGCTTTAAGATCAGTTGGTTTCATTGCAGTCCGGTGCCATAGAAGTAAAACAATTTATCATAACACAGGAAATTAGAGGGGGCGAAAAGGGGCAGAAAGCAAAACAGGCCCGATTGGGCCTGTTTGATTATTTCACGACGCGAAGAGCCGGACGACCACCACGCGGAGGCGGATCGTCATCAGGGTCATTGTCGTCGTGATGATCGGGTTTATCACCATCGATAAGTGACATCACCGTGTCGCTTTCGCGCTCATCGGATGCGTTGTCATCATTCAGGCTGGCAACATCTTCATCATACGCCGCTTCCGGCTCGAACATGGTACCCGCACCGTTTTCACGCGCGTAGATAGCCAGCACGGCTGCCAGAGGTACGGAAACCTGACGCGGCACGCCGCCGAAACGCGCGTTGAAGCGCACTTCATCGTTTGCCAGCTCCAGGTTACCCACCGCGCGCGGCGCAATGTTCAGTACGATCTGCCCGTCACGCGCGTATTCCATTGGAACCAGCACGCCCGGCAACGTCACATCCACAACCAGGTGCGGCGTGAGCTGGTTATCCAGCAGCCATTCATAGAAGGCGCGCAGCAGATACGGACGGCGTGGGGTAAGTTGTGACATTTCCACAGTCATTAGCCTCGGCCGAGACGCATTTCACGTTCCGGTTCAGTTAAAGATGCCAGGAAAGAGTCGCGTTCAAATACGCGAGTCATATAGCCCTTCAGCTCTTTCGCGCCAGGACCGCTGAATTCTACGCCCAGGGTTGGCAGACGCCACAGCAGCGGTGCCAGGTAGCAATCCACCAGGCTGAACTCATCGCTCAGGAAGAATGGTTTCTGACCAAACACAGGAGCGATCGCAAGCAGCTCTTCACGCAGTTGTTTACGTGCAGCGTCAGCTTCAGAAGCAGAACCGCTGGTAATCACGTTCATCAGCGAGTACCAGTCTTTTTCGATACGCTGCATGTACAGGCGGCTTTCACCACGCGCGACAGGGTAAACAGGCATCAGTGGCGGATGCGGGAAACGCTCATCCAGATATTCCATAATGATACGGGATTCCCACAGGGTCAGCTCGCGATCCACCAGCGTCGGTACGCTTTGGCTCGGGTTGAGATCGATCAGATCCTGAGGCGGGTTATCCTTTTCCACATGCTCGATCTCAAAACTGACACCCTTCTCGGCCAGCACGATACGAACCTGATGGCTATAAATGTCAGTAGGACCAGAAAACAGCGTCATTACCGAACGTTTGTTGGCAGCGACAGCCATGAAAACCTCCAGGTATATTCAGAATTTTTACTGCTACCAGCCCAACAGGGGCCAGCCAGATGTTGTATCGCCCATCCCAGAGAAAACACATTGTTCAAGAAACGAACAAAAATCGAGTATTCACCGATATTTGGGCAGAAAATTGGATGATAGTTTACCAGATTTTGATGGCTTTGTGGTGAGGGGATTCTGGAAATGTGGAAAAAGAGAAGATATATGCATGGATATTGTGGATAACCTGCGCATTATCCATAAAAAAACCCGCCGAAGCGGGTTTTTCGCCAATCGTTCTGCGTAAGCAGAATGGATTAACGTTTGGAGAACTGTGGACGACGACGTGCTTTACGCAGACCCACTTTCTTACGTTCAACCTGACGCGCGTCACGAGTAACGAAGCCAGCTTTACGCAGTTCAGAACGCAGGGATTCGTCGTACTCCATCAGAGCGCGGGTGATACCGTGACGGATCGCACCTGCCTGACCGGAGATACCACCACCTTTAACGGTGATGTACAGATCCAGTTTTTCTACCATGTCAACCAGTTCCAGCGGCTGGCGAACTACCATGCGGGCAGTTTCGCGACCGAAGTATTGTTCCAGAGAACGCTGGTTGATTACGATTTTACCACTGCCCGGTTTGATGAAAACGCGAGCTGCGGAACTTTTGCGGCGACCAGTGCCGTAGTATTGATTTTCAGCCATTGCCTATAATCCCGATTAGATGTCAAGAACTTGCGGTTGCTGTGCCGCGTGGTTGTGCTCGTTGCCTGCGTAAACTTTCAGTTTACGGAACATAGCACGACCCAGCGGGCCTTTTGGCAGCATGCCTTTAACCGCGATTTCAATCACACGCTCAGGACGGCGGGCAATCATCTCTTCAAAGGTCGCTTCTTTGATACCACCGATGTGGCCAGTGTGGTGATAGTACACTTTGTCAGTACGCTTGTTGCCGGTTACAGCAACTTTATCAGCGTTCAGAACGATGATGTAATCACCGGTATCAACGTGCGGAGTGTATTCCGCTTTATGCTTACCGCGCAGGCGACGAGCCAGTTCAGTAGCCAGACGGCCCAGAGTTTTACCGGTCGCGTCAACAACATACCAGTCGCGCTGTACGGTTTCTGGTTTAGCTGTAAAAGTTTTCATTAAAAGCTTACCCAAATAATAAGTTACACGTTGGTGAACACCCAAACGTTTAGTCAGTTGAGGTTCACACGACAAAGTCCGGCAAACCTACCCCTTCGAATAGCACATGCCGACACATAGAAAGTTTCGGGAAAAAAACCTTCTCGTAACGTGGGGTCGCAAGATTATAGAGAAGTTGAGGTCAAAGATCGACCCTTAAATGTGATTTGGAATGGGTTTTTCGGGGGTGTGGAAAATGCCGGGTGGCGGCTGCGCCTTACCCGGCCTACAAGGTTCCCTTCTCAGGGAGAGGGTGATATTTATGGCATATGCTCCAGCTTCAGGTATTCCTCACTCTGCATCTCCTGCAGGCGCGACAGGCAGCGCTGGAACTCAAATTTCAGCCGCTCACCCTGGTAAATCTCATATAAAGGTACCTCGGCGCTGACCACCAGCTTGACGTGGCGCTCATAAAACTCATCCACCAGCGCAATGAAGCGCCGTGCTTCGCTCTCCATCAGCCGCGTCATCACCGGCACGTCCAGCACCATCACGGTGTGGAACAGACGCGAAAGCGCAATGTAGTCGTGCTGGCTGCGGGCATCCACGCAGAGCGTCGTAAAGGAGACCGCCAGCGTTTGGTTTTCGACGCCAAGCGTGGGCAGCGGTCGATGGTTAATCTCGAGTTCCGGGGCGTGCTCGCGTTTTGCCCCCGCCAGCGCCAGCCAGAGTGTATCCATCTCGCGGGTGGTCTCTGCATTTAACGGCGAGAGCCACAGGTGCGCCTGGGTCAGCGTGCGCAGACGATAATCGACACCGGCATCGACGTTCATGATGTCGCAGTGCTGCTTGATGGCATCGATGGCGGGCAGGAAGCGTGCCCGCTGCAGGCCGTTACGATAGAGCTCATCCGGCGGGATATTCGACGTGGCCACCAGCGTGATCCCGCGGGCAAATAGCGCTTTCATCAGGCCGCCTAGCAGCATGGCATCGGTGATGTCAGACACAAAAAACTCGTCGAAGCAGAGCACGTCGGTTTCAGCTTTGAACCTGTCGGCCACAATCTCCAGCGGATCGCTTTTGCCCTGCAGTGCGGTCAGCTCTTCATGCACCCGCAGCATAAAACGATGGAAGTGCAGACGCTGCTTACGTGCGCCAGGCAGGCTCATGTAAAACAGGTCCATCAGCCAGGTTTTTCCGCGACCGACCCCGCCCCACATATATAAACCGCGTACCGGCGCGTGAGCCTGTGGCGCTTTTTTACCGAGCAACCGCCCAAATGCCGCCTTTAGCCCACCGTTCTGTTCGACTTCAGCGGGTTTTGCCGTGAGCTCCTGATAAATCATCTCCAGACGGTTTACCGCCTCACGTTGAACGTCATCAGGCTGATGAGTGCCCTCGTTAAGGGCCAGTTGATAACGCGATGCAGGGGACAGGTTTTGCATAATCTTATTGTTATTCCTTCAATTAACGCTCACCAGCAGACGTGACTGATGAAAAAAAGGCCGTTCTACACTACGCGATGATACGTCAGGATTCCACTTCTGCAGAAATAGCGGTTATAGTGGCATTATCAGGCACAGGCAGGAGCCGAGCCAACACCCTACGGAACAACAAGACAACGGGAGAAGTTCATGACCTGGGAATATGCGCTAATCGGTTTAGTCGTCGGCATCGTCATCGGTGCTGTGGCCATGCGTTTCGGTAATCGCAAATTGCGTCAGCAGCAGTCACTGCAGTACGAACTGGAAAAGAACAAAGCCGAGCTGGAAGAGTATCGTGAAGAGCTGGTCAGCCATTTTGCCCGCAGCGCCGAGCTGCTGGACAACATGGCAACCGACTATCGTCAGCTGTATCAACATATGGCAAAAAGCTCCAGCAGCCTGCTGCCGGAAATGACCGCGGAAACCAACCCGTTCCGCAACCGTCTGGCTGACTCTGAAGCCGGTAACGATCAGGCGCCCGTTCAGATGCCTCGCGACTATTCCGATGGCGCGTCCGGCCTGCTGCGCGGCGGTGTAAAACGCGATTAATCGCACAACCTGAATTTATTTTACGGGCGCAGCGATTGCGCCCGTCCTTTCCTGATGACCCCAGCTATCATTTAGTTAAACACCTCATTGTTCAGCGGTTTAAAATTCAATAACATCAACGTGTTTTTAGGGCCGTTTTTCCTTTATTCCAGGTTACGAGAGTCAACATCGATGAAGAAAAAAAACCAGCTGTTGAGCGCTATCGCGTTAAGTGTCGGGTTATCTCTCTCGGCGTCCGTCCCTGTATTTGCCGCCATTCCTTCCCAGGTGCCTGGCCAGGCGGCCATTCCAAGCCTCGCGCCCATGCTGGAAAAAGTGTTGCCTGCGGTCGTTAGCGTTCAGGTTGAGGGCACCGCAGTACAAAGCCAACGCGTCCCTGAAGAACTGAAAAAATATTTCGGCGATGAGTCTCCCGACCAGCAGGCGCAGCCTTTTGAAGGCCTGGGCTCTGGCGTCATTATTGATGCGGCAAAAGGCTATATCCTGACCAACAACCACGTCATCAGCCAGGCCGATAAAATCAGCGTCCAGCTTAACGATGGCCGTGAATTTGATGCCAAACTGATCGGCGGCGACGACCAGAGCGACATCGCGCTGCTGCAGGTACAAAACCCAAGCAACCTGACCCAGATTGCCATAGCGGATTCCGACAAACTGCGCGTCGGCGATTTTGCCGTCGCCGTGGGCAACCCCTTTGGCTTAGGGCAGACCGCAACTTCCGGGATCGTCTCGGCGCTGGGACGCAGCGGTCTCAACCTGGAAGGGCTGGAAAACTTTATCCAGACCGATGCATCAATCAACCGTGGTAACTCCGGCGGAGCATTGCTTAACCTTAACGGCGAGCTGATCGGGATTAACACGGCTATTCTGGCCCCGGGCGGCGGCAGCATCGGGATCGGTTTTGCTATCCCCAGCAATATGGCCAAAACCCTGGCGCAGCAGCTGATCCAGTTCGGTGAAATCAAACGCGGGCTGCTGGGTATTAAAGGTATGGAGATGAGCGCGGATATCGCAAAAGCCTTCAATATCAACGTACAGCGCGGGGCCTTTGTCAGTGAAGTGCTGCCAAACTCCGGCTCGGCAAAAGCGGGCGTGAAATCAGGGGATGTGATCGTCAGCCTGAACGACAAACCGTTGAACAGCTTTGCAGAACTGCGTTCACGGATTGCCACGACGGAACCTGGCGCCAAAGTGAAGCTGGGCCTGATACGTGACGGCAAGCCGCTTGACGTTGAGGTGACGCTGGATAAGAGCACCTCGTCCTCGGCCAGCGCGGAGCTTATCGCCCCGGCGCTACAGGGGGCTACGTTGAGCGACGGGCAGCTGAAGGACGGTACGAAAGGCATTAGCATCGATACCGTCGAGAAGAGCAGCCCTGCCGCACAGGCCGGATTGCATCAGGATGACGTGATTATCGGTGTCAACCGCAACCGCGTGCAGTCTATTGCCGAACTGCGCAAGGTGCTGGAAAGCAAACCAGCGGTTATTGCCCTGCAGGTCATGCGTGGCAATGAGTCCATCTATATTCTGTTGCGCTAAGCATTTGCGACCCGGACATCACCGCTGCGTGTGATGTCCGGATAACTCATGTTATGCTGCAAATCGTTCCTTTTTTAACGACACGCGCATCATGCTTTTAAAGCTCTTACGTTCTACTGTCATCGGTTTGATTGTCGCTGGCCTGCTGCTGCTGGCGCTGCCGTCTTTACGTCAGTTCAATAAACTGTCGGCTCCCCAGTTCGATAGCACGGATGAAACGCCGGCCACCTATAACCAGGCCGTCCGCCGTGCCGCACCTGCCGTGGTTAACGTCTATAACCGAGGCCTGAATACCTCAGCCCATAACCAGCTGGAGATCCGCACCCTCGGCTCCGGCGTGATCATGGACGAGCGCGGCTACATTATTACCAACAAGCACGTGATTAACGATGCCGACCAGATCATCGTCGCTCTGCAGGATGGCCGCGTGTTTGAGGCGTTACTCGTTGGTTCTGACAGCCTGACCGACCTGGCCGTTCTGAAAATTAACGCCACGGGCGGTTTGCCGGTCATCCCGATCAACCGTAAACGTACCCCGCATATTGGTGACGTCGTACTGGCTATCGGTAACCCTTACAACCTGGGCCAGACCATCACCCAGGGGATAATTAGCGCGACCGGTCGTATCGGTCTGAACCCCTCCGGGCGGCAGAACTTCCTGCAAACCGATGCCTCCATCAACCACGGTAACTCCGGCGGGGCGCTGGTCAACTCGCTGGGCGAGCTGATGGGTATCAATACCCTCTCGTTCGATAAAAGTAACGACGGTGAGACGCCGGAAGGGATCGGCTTTGCCATTCCGTTCCAGCTGGCGACCAAAATTATGGATAAACTGATCCGCGACGGACGCGTGATCCGCGGCTATATCGGTATCGGCGGGCGCGAAATTGCACCGATGCATACCCAGGGCGGCGGTATCGATCAGATTCAGGGCATCGTGGTTAACGAGGTGGCACCGGGTGGTCCGGCGGCTAACGCGGGGATTCAGGTAAACGATGTGATTGTTTCGGTCAACGGCACGCCAGCGGTCTCTGCGCTGGAGACGATGGATCAGGTGGCAGAAATTCGCCCGGGTTCTATCATCCCTGTTGAGGTCATGCGCAACGATAAGAAACTGACGCTGCACGTGACGATTCAGGAATACCCAGCCACTAACTGACAGGCATAAAAAAACGGAGCGATAAGCTCCGTTTTTTTTACCGGGAGACGGTTCGTATTACTTGTTAACGAACTCTTCGCCCAGGGTGATATCTTTCTTCAGCGTATCCAGCATGCCTTCCATCGCGTGTTGTTCAAACGCGCTCAGCGTACCAATGGATTTACGCTCTTCGATACCGTTTTTACCCAGCAGCAGCGGTTGGGAGAAGAAGCGAGCGTGTTCGCCATCGCCTTCAACGTAAGCGCATTCAACAACGCCTTTCTCGCCCTGCAGAGCGCGAACCAGTGACAGACCAAAACGCGCAGCCGCCTGGCCCATAGACAGGGTTGCAGAACCGCCACCCGCCTTCGCTTCCACCACTTCGGTGCCCGCGTTCTGGATACGTTTAGTCAGGTCAGCCACTTCCTGCTCGGTGAAGCTCACGCCTGGGATCTGCGACAGCAGAGGCAGGATGGTGACGCCAGAGTGACCGCCAATTACCGGTACTTCCACTTCTGTTGGCTGCTTGCCTTTCAGCTCAGCAACAAAGGTGTTGGAACGGATGATATCCAGCGTGGTTACGCCGAACAGTTTGTTTTTGTCGTAGACACCCGCTTTCTTCAGCACTTCTGCCGCGATAGCCACGGTGGTGTTCACCGGGTTAGTGATGATGCCGATGCATGCTTTCGGGCAGATTTCTGCAATCTGCTGCACCAGGTTTTTCACGATGCCCGCGTTGACGTTGAACAGGTCTGAACGATCCATGCCTGGCTTACGCGCCACGCCTGCAGAAATCAGCACCACGTCGGCACCCTGCAGCGCAGGACGTGCATCTTCACCGGAGAAGCCTTTGATTTTTACAGCAGTCGGGATGTGGCTCAGGTCAACCGCCACACCTGGGGTTACCGGAGCAATATCGTACAGGGAGAGTTCTGAGCCTGAAGGCAGTTGGGTTTTCAGTAGTAGGGCAAGCGCCTGGCCGATACCACCAGCAGCGCCGAGGACTGCGACTTTCATCCTAAACTCCTTATTATGGTTAACTTAAGTATCTGTAAATCCGTTGCGGCGACCATAATTCAGCAAGTAAATAATTACAATTTTCGTAGCTAAAGAATTTGAGGTCACGCGACTTTATCTCTCACCAGAAGACTATCTGACGACAGAGGGCAACGCATTAAGAGGTGGTTACAATACACCCTGCCCCGCCACCAAAACAACATCATTTTGATAACATTTAATTTACTTTTAAGCTTATTTGCGTGGCGTGACCTAGGCATGTTTTCTGATAACGAAATCTGATAAAATCACTCCCTTTCATAACATTATTTCAGCCTGGCGCTGAGTAGATAATTTGCATAAAAATTCATCCACATGCATAATAATGTTGTTTCTATCGTCATATTCCGGGTGACTTATGCGAAGCTCGTCTAAGCAAGAAGAATTAGTAAAGGCCTTTAAGGCGCTACTCAAAGAAGAGAAATTCAGTTCTCAGGGAGAAATTGTTCAGGCGCTGCAGGAACAAGGCTTCGATAATATCAACCAGTCGAAAGTCTCCCGCATGTTAACGAAATTTGGCGCGGTGCGTACGCGTAACGCCAAGATGGAGATGGTCTATTGCCTGCCGGCAGAACTTGGCGTGCCGACCACCTCCAGCCCGCTCAAAAATCTGGTTCTGGATATCGATCATAACGACGCCGTCGTGGTGATCCACACAAGCCCGGGTGCCGCGCAGCTGATTGCCCGCATGCTGGACTCGCTGGGTAAAACGGAAGGTATCCTCGGGACTATCGCCGGTGATGACACCATCTTTACCACACCGGCTAGCGGTTTCTCCGTGAAAGATCTCCACGAAGCCATTCTGGTACTGTTCGAACAGGAACTCTAATCCCCTCTCCCCGTAGCGCCGCTGCGGGGATCGTTCTGCTTCCGCTGCGTTTCTCACTTTTTTCCTCTGCTCTTCACTTTGACAAATAGTGCTTTTTACCACCTATTAACATTCATCTGGTGAATGCTAAATCAAAAAATCGCACAAAAAATCAAAGACTGATATCCATATGATTTTATTAGATATAACCAACAAAAACGAACAAAAAACGTTCAATATTATGCAATTTAGTTATAAAAAACAGGCTGGTTAACACGTAATAACAAGAGAAACCATTAGTCTGGTATTAATTTTTGCCGTTATTAGTGTATACTTGATTTTGTGATGAGGGTCACGAAACAAGACCCCACGAAAAAATTCGACGAGGTAAGAATCATGAAAATCAAATCAACTGTAGCGGCGCTCAGCGTCCTGTCCGTCTTGTCATTCGGTGCTTTCGCAGCAGACTTTATCAATGCTGACCAGGCGCAATCCCGCCAGGCCATCGGTACGGTTTCTGTCGGCGCGGTCGGCACATCGCCAATGGACATGCATGAGATGCTGAACAAAAAAGCGGAAGAACAGGGTGCGTCATCCTATCGCATCATCGAAGCGCGTTCTGGTGACCACTGGCACGCCACCGCTGAGCTGTACAAATAAGTTTTAGTAATAACTGAAGACGAAAATCTCCACTCAACGGCACCAGGCATAAAAATAGCTGTTCAACCCTTCTCGCCGTTGAGTAAAAAACCCTATTCAGGAGTAAAGACTATGAAAACCAAATTGATCATCGCAACCCTTGGTATGGCATCCGTTCTCTCTTTCGGCGCAAGCGCAGCCGTACAGCAGGTAAATGCCGACCAGGCACAAAATCTACAGCGTATGGGCAGCATCTCCGTAACGTCTGTCACCGGTTCACCGATGGATATTCGTCACGAACTTGCCGCCAAAGCTGAAAAAGCAGGCGCCAGCAGCTATCGCGTCACCGAACTGAATCAGGGTGACCACTGGCATGCAACGGCAGAGCTGTATAAATAAACCCTCGTCGTATCTCATCATACGACTTGCCCCTGGCCTCATGGTCAGGGGCTTTTTTCATTCAATGCCGCGCGTTAAAGCGCAGCTGCCCTTCAAGCTCTTCTTCCGCTTCATCGAACAGCAATATCAGCGCGCCAAAACGTCTTCGCAGCTTATCGGGCAAATGGATGAACTCAATTTCCAGCGGTAGCGGCAACTGACTGCCGGTGACCACGTCCCACAGCGTATCCAGATTCGTCACGCTTTCTCGTTCAAGATCAAACGCCCGGATAAATTCACGGTAGAAGTCTTCCTGACTGTCGATCTCGTCAAAATCAAACGTATAGGTTTTCATTGCCAGCCACCCAGTCCAGGCGAGCGGCAGATGCCGCCCTGTCTATTATAATCCCCCAATATGCAGGGTTTTAACTTCCAGATACTCTTCCAGCCCCAGCACGGAGCCCTCTCGTCCAAGACCTGACTCTTTTACGCCGCCAAAGGGCCCAAGCTCCGTGGAGACAGCGCACTCGTTGATGCCGATCATCCCGCTCTCGATGGCCTGTGAAACGCGGAAGACCCGAGAAAGATTCTGGGTGTAGAAGTAAGCCGCCAGTCCATAGGGGGTGTTGTTGGCGCGCTGGATAACTTCATCTTCCGAGGTGAAACGGAAGCACGCCGCCACCGGGCCAAACGTCTCTTCTTCTGCCAGCTTCATGCCTTCATGGCAGTCGCCCAGTACGGTTGGCATCCAGAAATTCCCGCCAAGTGGATGAGGCTTACCTCCTGCCAGTACGGTTGCGCCCCGGGCAACGGCGTCGTCGACATGCTCACGCACCTTGTTTACCGCAGAAGGTTCAATCAGCGGCCCGACCACGACCCCCTCCTCAAGACCATTACCCACCTTCAGCGCATTCACCGCATCGGCGAGTTTATTCACAAATTTGTCGTAGACGGTTTCCTGAATATAAAAACGGTTCACGCTGACGCAGACCTGCCCGGCATTGCGGAACTTGTTGGCGATCGCGCCCTTAACCGCGGCATCGATATCCGCATCCTCAAAAACGATATACGGGGCATTTCCCCCCAGTTCCATCGAGACTTTTTTCATGGTTTCTGCGGCGTTACGCACCAGCGTTTTGCCGACGGAGGTTGAGCCGGTAAAGGAGATTTTACGTACGTCGCGGCTTGCCATAATCGCATCGCTGATTTCATGCGTATTCCCGGCTACGGCGTTGAGAACACCGTCGGGCACTCCGGCCTGTTTCGCCAGCGTAAGCAGCGCAAAGGCGCTGAGCGGCGTGTTATTGGCCGGTTTAATGACCCCGGTGCATCCTGCTGCCAGCGCCGGGCCTAACTTGCGGGTGAGCATGGCCATCGGGAAGTTCCACGGCGTAATCGCCGCGACCACACCAATGGGTTCACGGGTCGCCAGGATGCGTGAGCCGGGTTTTATCGGCGGAATAATTTCACCGTTCGCGCGTTTGGCCTCTTCGGCAAACCACTGGATAAAGCTGGCGGCGTACTCGACTTCTCCCTCCGCTTCTTTCAGGGGTTTGCCCTGTTCGGTGGTCATCAACCGCCCGAGCCAGCTTTTATTCTCAATAATCAGTTCGTACCAGCGGTAGAGAATCGCCGAGCGTTCTTTCGCGGTTTTGGCACGCCATGCCGGGAAGGCCTGGGTAGCCGCTGCAATAGCGTCTTCGGTCTGTGCTTTACCCGCTTTTGCGACTTTAGCAATGACCTCGCCGGTCGCGGGATTCAGCACATCAAAGGTTGTATCCAGCGTTTTCCAGATTCCGTTGACCAGATAACCGGTCTGAAAAAGGATGTGGTCCTGAAGCGCCTTGGTCGTCATGTGTTCTCCCTTTCTGAAATGTAAGAACGTGCTGGAATAAGTATAGCCACAAAAAAACCGACGCTTTTGGCATCGGTTTTTTACTTCAGTCAGTTATCCGTGAGGGCATTCTGGTAGCGATGCAGCATAAACACCAGCCGTCCTACCGGCTCGGTCACCTGAGGCGGCGCCTCCCAGTGCTTGAGCTTTTCCTGATAGATATCGAGCTCTTCAAGCAGCTGCGTAAAGTAGCGGCGCCGTTTGTCATCGCTGCTGGCAGAAAGCACGTGATCGGCGGTACGACGCAGCTGGCGGTGGTATGCCGACAGATCGTCGTTGATCGGCACGGGCGCGTTACGCAAACGCTGGTGCGCAATGATCATGGTTAACGCCAGGCGGAACTTCGCGATATCGCCCGGGAACTTGTTCAGCAGCAAAAACAGCTGCTGGTACAGCGCGGGGAGGTGGTTCTCTTTACGGCGCGCGGTATTGGTTGTCAAAGATGACACGGCAGCCGACACGAACTGGTTCAGCAGCACGCGGCCCGTTCTTGCCTGCGAGTTATCCCGCACCAGCAGTATCACCATCATGGCCAGGAAGCAGCCCACCAGCTGGCCTAACGCGCTGTCGAGGAACTGGCTGAAATGGAAGGTCATCGGGTTATCGAGCACGATGATGTTAATCGTACTCGCCAGCGCCCCCAGCGATCCCAGACGCCGCTTTTGCACTTCAATGCCTATAAAGAACGCCATTACCGCCAGGCTAATACAGAGCAGCAGCATGCTCTGTTGCGTCGACGGGATGATGACCAGGAAATAGAGCGCGCCTATCGGCAACGCGGCAATCGTGCCGTAAAGGAAATCAATGGCGACCATACGCGGATTAGGCAGACGCATCGCCAGTGCGGTCACAACGGCAATCATCACCATCGCGCCGCTGCCGGACGTCCAGCCCGTCCACAGCCAGAACAGCGTGCCGAGCATGCAGGCAAGCGTCGTACGCCAGAAATTGACCATGGCGTGATGGCGCTCGGCGGATTCCGCCTTGATCACCACTTCCCCCTGCAGCACCTCTTCTTCCGCCGCGCTGATTTTGGTGTTACCGATTACGCCGCGCTTCAGCAGCAGATAGCGCGTCGCGGCGCCGACCCAGGTGTAGATGGTCACCGGCGTGTCGCGCTCCCCGGTCCAGGCAATCACCCGGCGCATGCGCTTAAGCTGCTTATGCACGTCCTGTACGGTTTCCACCGGCTCGGCAAACAGTTCGCGGAACGTATCGGTGACCGCTTCCGGCCGGGTGTTCTGAATCAGATAGGTTTCACAGGCCTGGGTAATCAGCATCAGAGAGACGGTGTTGAGGGCTTTAAGACGTCGATTCGCGCGGGCCCAGCGCGAGGACTCCATGTTAAGGTTGCTGCGCATACCTTCCAGCGCCTGCGTACGGCGTACCAGCCCGCTCCAGGCTTTATCCACCTCTTCGCTATCGCCATGCTTAATGCACAGCTGCATCAGCTGATACTGGGCAACAATCAGCGCGTCGAGCTCACGGTCGACCTCCTGCTTGATGGAGCGCGGGGAGAAAAGCAGATCAGCGACGATCGCGCTGACAATACCAATCACAATTTCGCTGCAGCGCTCCACCGCAAACTGCGGGGCCAGCAGCGGTTCGCTTTGGATAGTGATGATAATAATCAGCGCGGTATAGCCCGCCAGTCCCCAGGCGTAGGAGTTTTCCACTTTCACCAGAGACGAGATCCAGGTGCAGAAACCCGCCCAGATGCAGCAGACCATCAGCATCAGCAGCGGGGTGCGGATCATGAGAATAATAATGGTCAGCGCCGCGAAACAGCCGATAAACGTCCCGATAATACGCAGCATCCCGCGATAGCGGATCGCGCCAGAATAGGGTTCCCCGCCCGCGGCAAAGGCAGGGCCCGCCGCGACAATCGCAGCCGTCAGCACTGCCCAGCGAGGGGTTTCAAGCTGGAAGTGAAAGCCAACAAACAGCGCCAGCACGATGGCGCACGCCAGCTTTACGGCGAAGCGAATGTGCTGGCTGGCGATGGAAAAGATACCCATGGCGATTAACCAAACTCGCGCAGGCGGTGGGCAATTTTACGGAAGAACGAGTCCTGGCTGGCATCCCGGTCCTTTTCACCGGTGATCACCACCGTCGCCGTGGTACCCGCAGGCCACAGATTTCCCTGCTGTTCATCCAGATGAATACGTACCGGCACGCGCTGGGCCAGACGCACCCACTCCAGGTTGGAATCGACCGTCGCCATCCCTTTGGCATCGTTAGAGCTGCTGGAGTTAGTCACCCCTGCGGCAACGCTGTCGACGGTGCCTTTAAAGACGCGATTGCTGCCGAGCGGCGTAATTTCCGCCCGATAACCTGGACGCACGCCTTCCAGCTTGGTCTCTTCCATATAGGCGAGCACGTAGAAGGAGTTCTGTTTAACCAGCGCCACGGCGGTTGAGCCACGGGTAATGAATTCCCCGGCATAGACGTTGAGGTTGGTGACCCAGCCATCGGACGGCGCGCGGATCACGGTGCGCTCGAGATCGAGCTTCGCCAGATCGCGCGTTGCCTGCGCTTTCGCCAGCTGGTGCAGCACGGTTTGCAGCACGTTGTTGGACTGGTCAATCTCTTCGCGGGACATTGCCTGAACGCCCAGCTGATTACGGCGGCCTGCCTCGCGGCGTTTCTCCGCAGCGAGCGCCTGATAATAGGCCACGTCCGCTTCCGCCTCTTCCAGCGCTTTCTGGTAACGAGGCTGGTCGATGGTGAACAGAACCTGATCTTTTTTCACCAGCTGGTTATCGTGGACGTTGACCGCCGTGATAAGACCGGCCACGTCAGGGGCTATTGCCACCACATCGGCGCTGAAGCGTGCATCACGCGTCCACGGTGATTCGGTGTAATAAACCCAGGCGCGGAAAATAGCGATGAAGGCGAGGATAACCAGCGCCATTGTGATGGCAGTGCGGGAGATTTTTCTTGTTAGCGTTTTCACATCAACCTCAGACAAACATGCGCGATATCAGATAAAACAGGCAGCAATACAGCGCGGTATTGAACAATGCAGGGTGCCAGACGAAATCGTAGATCCCGGTAGGGACCAACACCTTGCGCACCAGCCAGAAGATCGCCAGTGATAAAAGAAGCTCGAAAAATATCGGTGGGAACGACAGACCGAACACCACGATAACGGGAAACAGACTCATGTTGACCTTGATAAGAGAGAGTGCAGGCTTCAGAATTTTTTAGCGCACGCCACCGCAGGAGAGCAAGAAACGCCGGGCGAGAATGGCGCAGCCGTTATGTAATTAATAATATATTAACGTAACTGTTATGCTGTTATCTATAATATGTGATCTAAATCACTTTTAAGCCAGAGTGAACAATGGAACGTTTAAAACGCATGTCGGTCTTCGCCAAAGTGGTTGAACTGGGCTCTTTTACCGCCGCTGCACGCCAGCTTCAGATGAGCGTCTCATCCATCAGCCAGACGGTGTCCAAACTGGAAGATGAGCTTCAGGTCAAGCTGCTCAACCGCAGTACCCGCAGCATTGGGCTGACGGAGGCGGGTAAAATTTACTATCAGGGCTGTCGCCGCATGCTGCTTGAAGTGCAGGATGTTCACGAACAGCTCTATGCCTTCAACAACACCCCCATCGGCACGCTGCGCATCGGGTGTTCTTCAACTATGGCACAAAATGTTCTCGCTGCCATGACGGCGGATATGCTGAAAGAGTATCCCGGTCTTACGGTCAATCTGGTGACGGGTATCCCGGCGCCGGATCTGATTGCCGACGGGCTGGACGTGGTGATCCGCGTCGGCGCGTTGCAGGATTCCAGCCTGTTCTCGCGACGGCTGGGCAGCATGCCGATGGTGGTCTGCGCATCGAAAAGCTATCTGGCGCAGTACGGCGTTCCGGAGAAACCCGCCGATCTCACCAACCACTCGTGGCTGGAGTACAGCGTGCGGCCCGATAATGAATTTGAGCTGATCGCTCCGGAAGGGATCTCTACCAGGCTGCTGCCGGAAGGACGGTTTGTCACTAACGATCCGATGACCATTTCGCGCTGGCTGGTGGCCGGCGCCGGGATCGCCTACGTGCCGTTAATGTGGGTGATCAACGAGATCAACAGCGGCGTGCTGGAGATCCTCTTCCCGCGCTACCAGTCCGATCCGCGACCGGTGTACGCCCTGTATACCGAAAAAGACAAACTCCCGCTCAAGGTACAGGTGTGTATTAACTATCTGACCGAGTATTTTGTGGACGTAGCGGAGCTGTTTCAGGGGATGCGGGGGAGAAGGAAAGAGTAGACCTTTTCCAAAAGGACGAGGGAGAAAAGACTGCGCGGAGCAGTTTCCTCTCCCCTTTGGGGAGAGGGTCAGGAAATCACGCCGTGCCGCCCACCGTCAGGTTGTCCACCTTCAGCGTTGGCTGGCCCACGCCAACCGGCAGGCTCTGGCCCTCTTTACCGCAGACGCCCACGCCGTTATCCAGCTTCAGATCGTTACCGACCATAGAGATCTGCTGCATGGCTTCAATACCGGAGCCAATCAGCGTCGCACCCTTCACCGCTTTGGTCACTTTGCCTTTCTCGATCAGATACGCTTCTGACGTGGAGAAAACAAACTTACCGGAGGTAATGTCCACCTGGCCGCCGCCAAAGTTTGGCGCAAAGATACCGTAATCAACGGATTCGATAATCTCCTGCGGCGTGGATTTGCCCGGCAGCATGTACGTGTTGGTCATGCGCGGCATCGGCAGGTGCGCGTAAGATTCACGGCGTCCGTTGCCCGTCGGCGCCACGCCCATCAGACGCGCGTTGAGTTTGTCCTGCATGTAGCCTTTCAGCACGCCATTTTCGATCAGCACATTGTACTGCCCTGGCGTACCTTCATCGTCGATAGCCACCGAGCCGCGACGATCGCGCATGGTGCCGTCATCCACCACGGTGCACAGCTCAGAGGAGACAAGCTGCCCGATTTGACCGCTGAACACGGACGTCCCGCGACGGTTAAAGTCGCCTTCCAGGCCGTGGCCTACGGCCTCGTGCAACAGCACGCCCGGCCAGCCAGCGCCCAGCACCACCGGGAATGAGCCCGCCGGCGCCGCGACGGCATTCAGATTCACCAGCGCCATACGCACGGCTTCTTTCGCCCACGCGTCGGCGCGAGCTTCACCGTCAACGTCGCCCAGGAACCAGTCATAGCCAAAACGACCGCCGCCGCCGCTTGAGCCGCGCTCGCGTTTGCCATCGTCGTCGACCTGCACGCTGATGGAGAGACGTACCAGCGGGCGAACGTCTGCCGCCAAAGTGCCGTCCGTTGCCGCCACCAGAATCAGTTCATACACACCGCTCAGGCTGGCTGAAACTTCCTGCACGCGTTTATCCGCCGCGCGGGCGACTTTGTCCACGCGACGCAGGATATCCAGCTTCTCTTCACGGCTCATGCTCTGCAGAGGATCGATGCTGGTATAGAGCGCAGAGTGCTGCACTTCTCCAAGGGTTTTCACGCGACCATCGCCGGTATCACGCACAATGGTACGCGCAGCCTGCGCGCTCTGCTCAAGTGCAGCCAGGCTAATCTGATCGGCATAGGCGAAACCGGTTTTCTCGCCGCTAACGGCGCGGACGCCGACGCCCTGGTCGATGTTGTAAGAGCCATCTTTAATGATGCTGTCTTCTAAAACCCAGGATTCGTGATAGCTCGACTGGAAATAAAGGTCGCCGTAGTCGAGACGGCGTTCGGTCAGTTGACCAAGAATGGAGAACAGGTCCTGATGATTCAGGCCGTTCGCTGCGAGCAAATGTTCACTTACCAGGTTCAGACTCATCGTATTGCTACTCGTTCGTTGCCGCCCGTGGCGGTATAAAGATCGTATTTATTGAGAGTGAGGCAATTACCTGCCCACGTCAAATCATTGCTGTGCATCTTTGCGCGGCTGGCGCAGCACCTCGTTAATCTGCGGTTTATCTACCGGACCGGTAATGCGGTAGCGCAGAATGGAGACTTTGCTCCACAGCGGACCCAGCACTTTGCTGGCGGCAAACACCGCCGCACCGACAATCGGGTTCACCACAAAGGCCGCCGCCACGCCCACGCTCGCGGAAATTTCCGGTGCCACCACGGCTTCCATATCCAGCTCGCGACGCACGAGGTTAACGGAGCCTTTCATGGCGATATCCGCTTCCAGGCCATCCACCAGCGTGTCGTCAGTATGCAGAACGCCGTCCTTGATCCACGCCGTGCTGCGGATGGAATCGTAGTAGAAACCTTCGCTGAAGGTGTCGCTGAAATCGAAGCGCAGCTTGCGCAGCAGAGCATCAAAACTCAGCAGGCGCAGGATCTGCCCGGCGCGCCCCGTGCTCACGTCGGCAATTTCACCTTTGCCGAAGCGGGTTTTCAGAATACCGTTCAGCGAGGCTTCATCCGGCTTCCACGGGGCGTCACGCCAGTGAAGATCGTAATCGACGTCAAATGACGAGCCGCGCAGCGGCGTGCTGATACCAAAGAAATTGGCTGCCGCATCCAGCTTGTTGCCTTTAATGTCACCCTTCAGGGAAGTTCGCTGCTCGCCCGGGTTATTCACCCATTCCCCTGCGGCCGTCATGCGGCCAAAACCGGTATCAACCAGGCCACCGGAGAGCGTAAGCGTATTTGCCTGGATGGTGAAATCGCCGTCGATACGGCCATATTTCTGCCCCCACAGCCAGCACTCCGCGCAGCGCAGCTGGAGATCGGGCCAGCCGCTAAAATCGACGCGGGAGACATTACTCAGCGGCGACGTCTCTGCCGGTTTATCTTTCCCGCTCGCGGCGCTTGCCGGGTTGTAGTAGAGGTAGCGGATCGCCGCCTGCCATGGCGCGTGATTGCGCATGGTCAAAGTACCGTTGATCTCTCTGCCCTGGGCCTCTACCTTCGTGCCGTTAGCGCCAGGCTGCGAGACGATGCTCAGGTTGTTCCACTGCTGCCCGCCCAGCATCAGCGACGGCGTACGTACGGTAATGGCTTGCGGGAACTGGGCGGTTTCATCAACGTTTTGCCCAACGCCTTTCTGGAACAGCGCCAGCCACTCTGCGCCGTCCATCGGCGGGAGATTCAGCTCAATGCCAGCCTGCTCCGGCAGAGGCGGCGTGGAGCGGCTATCCGTTGTCCAGATGGCTTTGTCGAGGGTGAGCTTGCGGTTAAGTAGCCATCGGCTGTTGAAGTGGTTTGTCCCGCCCGCGCTTCCGGTCAGCGCGAAGCTGTTCAGGTTGCCATCGACGTTCAGCTTTACCGGCAGGGGCTGTCCGGCCTGTTTATCCAGCGGCGCAGGCAGCTGGCTCTGAAGGTTTTTCAGATCGCCCGTGATGTCGACCTTATACCGGGCGCCCGCGTGATAAGGCAGGTCAATTGCCACTTTCCCCTGCCAGGCGACTGCGCCCTGCACTGACGCCTCAATGGGCTTCGGCAGGACGTCCATGCGCGCTGGCTGCCAGTTACCGTCCAGATTGACGGCCACCTGATAAGCCTTTTCACCCTCGGTGGTCGTGAAGTCGATATTAACGGGCTGATTAAACCAGCTGGCCGTAAGCGGCTCGCTCTTAAGGTTTCCGTTGTCAAAGCTGAACTGCCCGCTGAGATTTTTCAGCGTGCTCTCAAGGGGTTTGATGAACAGACTGTTGTTCTTCAGGCGGACGTCACCTTTGGCTGTGGTCATCTCTCCGTCCAGCGGGATATCAAGATGTAAGCGAGCATTCACATCGCCATCAAGCTGTAGCTGCTGGAGCGTCGCCGCCAGCGACTCTTTCAGGGGCGTCTCCTCAAAGTACGGTCCCACCGCTTTGCCCGGACCGTTGATGTCAGCATCAATCAGCAGCTTCTCTTTGGAGTAATCCGGGATGTTGGCCGTCAGGTTGCTGGCCGTCACGCCGCCCAGCGCCACGCTGTCGGACTTCATCCATAGCCCGTCATTGAGGAAGTTGAGCTCGATATCCAGGTCTTTCAGCGCAGGCCAGCCGGGCTGGAACGCAAAGGTCGCGTTATGCAGCGGCACCAGCACCTGGAACTGGCCTTCATTATGTTTGTACGGGAATAGATGCGGGTTACCGCCGTACACTAGCGTGGCATTGTCCGCCTGACCGCCCTGAATCGCGCCGCTGAGATAGTCCACCAGGGCTTTTCCCATCAGGTTTTCCGGGAAATAGCGCCAGGCCTGAGAGCCGTCATCGGTGCTGATCCCGGCCAGAATGCCCAGCCACGGCTCGTCACCTGCAGGCTGCATATAGCGGAAATCACCGCGCGCGTGCACCGCTTTGGCTTTCACATCGATATGGCGACCATCAAGCTGGAAACCCTTGTCGTTACGGAGCCAGTTAAGCACCGCGCTGCCCTGTTCGATTTCCAGCGGCGCGCGGAAGACCGTCTCGTAAGGCATTTTGGCGTCGTGCATATCAACCGTCAGCCTGCCGTTTTCCACGCTACCTTCCAGCTTGCCGCTAAAGTGCTCCGCCCCCGGCAGCAGCTTCCACTGCTTCCAGGCAAGATCTTTCCACGTTGCCTGGAAGCGGGTTTTTTCCGTCGCCTGGAGCGGGATATCCAGCCCCAGAGCATCGATCGTCCCGCTCGGCTGCGTTGCCAGCCAGATCTCGCCCAGGTCCGGAGAGAGCTTTGCCGCCATCGAGCGCAGGCCTTCAATGGCCGCCAAATCGAGGTTGCTGGCGCGGATGCGCAGCTCGTCGCTGCGTTTACTGGCCGTACCGCCGACGTCCTGCTCCGGCATCCAGGCCAGCGTCAGCGCACCGCGCGGCCACGGCTTGCCGTCCATAGTGATGCGCGTATCCGGAATGGCAAACTGCCAGCCCTCTTTCTCCTGCGTCACGTGCGCGGTGAGGTTATCGACGGAAAGCTGATGCTGCTGTTTTTCGCCTTTCCAGCTGGCCCCCCCCTGCTTGAGCCAGATATCGCCGCTGGCAAATTCGCCTTTGGTCAGGGTCAGCCAGCCTTCAAGGCTGAAACGGGCAGTCTCCAGCTGCATATTTTGCTGGATCCAGTCACCCAGCCACGGCTTCACGTCAACATCGTCGGCCTGCAGCCAGACTTTGCCGTTGTTTAACAGGCCGTCATCGTCCCGCAGATCCATGCGCACCTGCATCACGCCGTGCTGGCCGTTCAGGCTTGAGAGATTGACCTGCCCCTCGGCGCGGTGACGTTCTTTACCGTTGAGCCAGGTCAGCTGAGGGATCGCCAGTTCGGCGCGCTGGCCGGAAAGGGTAATGAAGCTCACTTCGCTGTCGCGCAGATCGAAGTGATCGAACTGGCGGAGGAAAAGATCGCTGAAGCGGTTGGCTTCAAGACCCTGACCGCTATCGCCGCCGGACAGCGGCGTATTGGTCAGGAACTGGAGCTGATAAAAGGTGAGATCGCGAAACTGCCAGCGCAGATGCAGCAGGCTTTGCCAGACGTCCAGCGCCAGGGTCACGCGTTTGATTTTCAGGTGGCCGCCATCTTTCAGGCTGGCGTTGATATCCCGGACATCGAGCGTCGGGCCAAAATTCTGCCAGTTAGCGCTTAGCTGGCTTACGTTCACCGGCACGCCAGTAGTGGATTCGATTTTAGCCAGCAGCTGCGGACGCCAGCTGTCCAGATGCGGTAATACGAGGCGTAGCCCGCTCACGAGCAACGCGACAATCACGACCAGCGTTGCCCCTGTAAGCAATAAAATCCCCGGCAATCGCCTCACGCATCTCTCCTTGTCAGCTTTCGTCACGCAGCGTACTGCGTCTTACATCATCACGACGTCAAACTGCTCCTGGTTATAGAGCGGTTCAATTTGTACTTTTACCTGTTTGCCGACAAAGATTTCCACTTCCGCCAGCGCGTGTGACTCTTCGCCTTTCAGCGCTTCAGCCACCGCAGGGGAAGCATAGACCAGAAAACGATCGGAGTCGTAGGCATGATGAACACGGACGATTTCACGCATAATTTCGTAGCAGACGGTCTCAACCGTCTTTACCGTTCCGCGTCCATGGCAGGTTGGGCATTCATTACACAGCACATGCTCAACGCTCTCGCGGGTACGCTTACGCGTCATTTCCACCAGCCCCAGCTGTGAGAAGCCGTTAATGCTGGTTTTCACGCGGTCTTTGCTCAGCGCCTGCTCAAGCGAGTGCAGCACGCGGCGACGGTGGTCTTCATTACTCATATCGATGAAGTCGATGATGATAATGCCGCCCAGATTGCGCAGACGAAGCTGGCGCGCAATCGCCTGCGTGGCTTCGATGTTGGTGTTGAAGATGGTGTCATCCAGGTTGCGATGGCCGACAAACGCGCCGGTGTTGATATCGACGGTGGTCATCGCTTCGGTCTGATCGATGATCAGATAGCCGCCTGACTTCAGTTCGACCTTACGCTCCAGCGCGCGCTGGATCTCGTTTTCGACATCATAGAGATCGAAGATCGGCTGACGCCCTGAATAATGCTCCAGCAGGCCGGGCATCTCCGGGATGTACTCAGCGGTAAATTCCAGCAGCGCTTCATAGGTCAGGCGCGAGTCCACGCGAATGCGGTCGAGCTGCGCATCAGCAAAGTCGCGCAGAACGCGCTGAGCAAGCGCCAGTTCACCGTAAAGCTGGTAGCGGGTCTGGTTGCGTTTTTTACGCTCCATTACCTTGGTCCAGACGCGCTTCAGGTAAGCCGCATCCGACGCGAGGTCTTCTTCGCTGATCCCTTCCGCAGCGGTACGGATGATAAACCCGCCCTGTTCATCGCAGTAGGCGCTGACCACTTTCTTCAGACGCTCGCGCTCGGTTTCGCTCTCAATACGCTGCGAAACGCCCACGTGCGACGCGCCGGGCATAAAGACCAGATAGCGGGAAGGTAAGGTGATGTCGGTGGTCAGACGGGCGCCTTTGGTACCGAGGGGATCTTTCACCACCTGCACCATCAGATCCTGCCCCTGACGTACCAGTTCAGAAATATCGCGCACGGCAAACTGCTTTTGCTCTTCGCCCGCGACGCACTCGGTGTGCGGCATGATATCGGAGGCATGTAAAAACGCCGCCTTATCCAGTCCAATATCTACAAAAGCCGCCTGCATACCCGGTAGTACACGACTGACACGACCTTTGTAGATATTGCCTACTATTCCGCGCCGCGCTTCACGCTCAATATGAATTTCCTGAAGAATGCCACCATCAATATAGGCCACACGGGTTTCCGATGGCGTTACGTTTACCAACAATTCAGCCGTCATAATTATCCCTTCCCTCACGCAGTGAGTTAAAATTGCTCAGCAACTCATACGTTTCCACCAGCGGTAAGCCGACTACGGCGTGATAGCTGCCATTAATCTTCCTGACAAAACAGCCACCCAGCCCCTGAATACCGTATGCACCTGCTTTATCCATCGGTTCACCGCTGGCAATATAAGCGGCGATGTCGTCGTCGGTAAGTACTCTGAACGTCACTTCGGTCACCACCAGGCAATCCAGCACGTGCTGGCGGTCAGCCAGCACGACGGCCGTCATCACCTGATGCGTTTGTCCGGACATTTTGTGCAGCATGCGCGCCGCATGATCGGCATCGCGCGGTTTCTCAAGCACTTCACCGTTCAGAATAACGATGGTATCTGCTCCCAGCACGGGAAGATCGCTTGGCACACTGGCCACGCCCGCCTGCGCTTTCTCGCGCGCCAGGCGAGACACATACTGTTGAGCGCTTTCGCCCTCAGCACGCTTTTCTTCAATGCCGGTAACGATGCGTTCAAAAGAGACCCCTAGCTGCGTCAGGAGTTCCTGACGGCGCGGGGAGCCGGAAGCGAGATACAAAGACGTCATAGAAACCTTTTATTGCACAGCAAACTGCTGGCGAACCTTACGCATCAGCAGGAATAACCATGGCCAGAGCACACCGTTTACTACACTACTCCAGAACACTTCCGGTCGGAAAGAGACGTTGATCACTAAAAACTCTGCCCAGAAAACAACGATATCCGCAGCGAGCGACAATAACATCACCACCAGGGCCTGTTGCCAGAGCGCAAGGTTACGAAAGAGCTGGAATTTGAGTGCGACGAGGTACGCAATAATGCTCATGGACAAGGCGCGCACGCCAAGCGTAGAGCCGCTAATGAGATCCAGTATGGCACCCATCACGAAACCTGTGCCGACATTTACGCGATGCGGCAGGGCAAGGATCCAGTAGAGTAAAATGAGCAATACCCAGTTTGGCCGGAAAACGAGAATGTCATCCGGCCAGGGCATCACTTGCAGTAACAGTGCAATGAGAAACGAGAGCCAGATGACCCAGCGCCCCTGGCTACGATAGCTTGCCACTACTGCCCTCCCGAAGAGAGTTTAGGCGGTGGCGGCGCATCCGGCAGCGGCTGCGTTAACCCTGTTGCCGGCGCCGGTACTGGCGCAGGCGGCCCCATGGAATCCGCAGGCGGGAGAACCTGCGGCATCATCTGCATCAGGCGCTCGTTTGCTACGCGATGCACCTCTTCAGGCGTCATCGGGTTAGCACCGTTACGATCGGCGCCCCACAGCAGCAGCAGATAGCGCAGACGCTGCAACCCGGCGGTTGGACGCGCCTGAATCACGGTATAGGCACGCTGGGTGTCCAGCTTGACCGAAGAGACCACCGCAACCGGATAGCCTTCAGGGAAGCGTCCGCCCAGGCCGGACGTGACCAGCACGTCCCCCACGCGAATATCCGTGTTAGCCGGCAGATGTTCCAGCTGCAGGTCGTCCGTACAGCCGTTACCGGCCGCAATCACGCGGATGTCGTTACGCAGGACCTGGATCGGCAGCGCATGCGTGGCATCGCAAATCAGCAGCACGCGGCTGGTCAGTTTGGCCACGGCAACAACCTGGCCCACAACGCCTTTATCACTGATAACAGGCTGACCTTCATACACCCCGTTCACGCTCCCTTTGTCGATCACAACCTGATCGCTGTAGGGGTCGTTCACGGTGGAGATCACCTGCGTGACCATTTTCTGCTCATCCTGACGCAGCGGCGAGCCGAGCAGTTCACGCAGACGCGCGTTTTCCTGCTTGTATTGCCCCAGCATCAGCAGTTCGCTGTTTTTCAGCAGCAATTCCTGACGTAATGCCCGGTTTTCGAGTTCGAGTTGGTCGCGCGAAGACAGCGTTTGAGAAACGGAGTCGAGCAGTTCACGGGGACCATTTGAAACAAAGTAGAAAGGACTGACGGCGGTATCCATGTACGTTCTGATCTGGCTGAACGTACCGAGGCGGCTATCGGCAATAATGACCCCAAGCGCAACCAGAACCGCCAGAATAAGGCGAAACTGTAGCGATGGGCCACGGCTAAAAATTGGCTTCATAGGCTATGCGTATTCTCGCGTCAGAGAGAAAGGGTAGCAAATTGCTACCCTCTCAAACTCGACTACTCTTCGCTGAACAAATCGCCGCCGTGCATGTCGATCATTTCCAGCGCCTTGCCACCACCACGGGCGACGCAAGTCAGTGGATCTTCTGCAACTACGACAGGAATACCTGTCTCTTCCATTAACAGGCGGTCGAGGTTACGCAGCAGCGCACCACCACCGGTCAGAACCATACCGCGCTCGGAGATATCGGACGCCAGCTCTGGTGGGCACTGTTCCAGCGCAACCATTACCGCGCTCACGATGCCCGTCAGTGGTTCCTGCAGAGCTTCCAGAATTTCGTTGGAGTTCAGGGTGAAACCGCGTGGAACACCTTCAGCCAGGTTACGGCCACGCACTTCGATCTCACGCACTTCATCGCCCGGATACGCAGAGCCGATTTCGTGTTTGATACGCTCTGCGGTGGCTTCACCGATCAGAGAGCCGTAGTTACGGCGCACATAATTAATGATGGCTTCATCGAAGCGGTCACCACCGATACGTACGGAAGAGGAGTACACCACGCCGTTCAGAGAGATAACGGCCACTTCAGTGGTACCACCACCGATATCCACCACCATAGAACCGGTAGCTTCGGAAACAGGCAGGCCCGCACCGATGGCCGCAGCCATTGGCTCTTCAATCAGGAACACTTCACGTGCACCTGCACCCTGGGCAGATTCACGGATTGCGCGACGCTCTACCTGGGTTGCGCCAACCGGCACACACACCAGAACACGCGGGCTTGGACGCATGAAGCTGTTGCTGTGAACCTGCTTGATGAAGTGCTGAAGCATTTTTTCAGTCACGAAGAAGTCGGCGATAACGCCGTCTTTCATTGGGCGAATGGCGGCGATGTTGCCAGGGGTACGACCCAGCATCTGCTTCGCGTCATGACCCACTGCAGCCACGCTTTTCGGCGAGCCTGCACGATCCTGACGAATGGCCACAACGGAAGGCTCATTCAATACGATGCCTTGTCCTTTTACATAAATAAGGGTATTCGCGGTACCCAGGTCAATGGACAGGTCATTGGAAAACATGCCACGAAATTTTTTCAACATACTAAGGGATAATCCTGAAAGCTGGGGCGGAAAACAAAATCCGCTTACTTTACCAACCACACGCAGCAGCGACAAGGCGCAAAAATCATCTGCAACGGTGAAAATTTGTGCAGTACGTTTCCTGATGTTACAAAACATCCCCTGACTCCCTCAGGGCTGAGTAAACAGTAGCGTTCCCCACTGACGTTTGTAACCCGTTACAGGTCGTTCACTGGCTTTTTGCTCGACATACTCAAAGCTACAGGCGCGATATTCTACGTGAAAACAGCGTAAACGGCAGGTCAAACAGAGTATCTTTGCAAATATTTTTTCACGTTGGTGTCAAGCGGTTGAGAGGCAGCAAAAAAATCCCCCTGACCGCCCATCACGCCGCGCGCTATTAACATCTGCCATTCGCTTCTGGAGCGCACGCCCGTGGCAAATACTTGTGTTCGCGTACCCTTGCACGCTTCTGCCAGACTCTGTACCAGCAGCTGGTTTTCCGTACGCTTCTCAATATTCCTTACCAGCCCCGGATGTAACTTTAATAACTCTACATCCAGCTCCTTGATCCAGTTGGTGCTGACCAGCGTTAAACCTGCCTGCGTCACAGCGATGCGTGCACCGAGCGCATTGATCAAACGTACCACCGGACGTAACCGGCTGATGTGTTGACCTACATCGGCCTCAGCAAGTTCAAAAATAATGTGTTTACGCTGCGATTTTTCGCATTGCATTAACGTATCACGTAGCCACCGCTGAAAACGTGGGCGTATTAACGACTCCACGGTGACCTGCAACGCCAGGTTTTCTTCAGGCCAGAAGGATAAAAACGGAATCAGCCGGGTAATTTGCTGGCGGTCATACTCTTCGGACAGGCCAAATTGCAGCACCATCGGCAGATATTCCGCAGAGATGACCTCTTCGGTGCCGTCAAAAATACGACACATCAGTTCACGGTGATGAACGTTGCCGTTTTTCATGACTGCGGGTTTTTGATAAATACGTGGACCGCCGCGGCTGAGCATTTGCTCAATCAGCGTTCGCCAGCGCACGTTGCCGCGCCCTTTTTCCGGCAGCGAGTCATCGTAAACCGCCCATCCGTTGGCCCCCTGCAACACGGCGTTGCGGGTAGCGGCTTCCGCATGTTCCATCACCTGCTCGGTGGATTGTCCGCCACGCCAGGCGCAGATCCCCATGTGGACCATATCGTCCCTGTCGAGCATTTTGCTCTGCGGCAGCGCATCTACCGCCTTCAGCAGCTGGCTGGCGATGCTTTCGGATTCCTTCAGCGTACGATGAGGCAACAGCACGGCAAAGTCGCTGCGGTGATAGCGGGCCAGCAGCGCGCCCGGGTAGCGCATAATAAAGGTGGAGAGCAGGTTGATCAGCGTAAAGAGGTTTTCTTCCGCGGCCCGCTGTCCCCAGGTGTCGCGCAGGAGATCGAAATCGGGCAGGCGAATCATCATCACCACCCCGTGAGTCCCCACTTTCTCTGAATCGTCGAGCAGCGTGGCGAGCTGATTATCAAAGAAAAGACGGTTGTTAAGGCCGGTTTTATTATCCTGCGCCGCATAAGAGCGGATCAGCGTATCCATACGGCTGCGCTGGTCGCTGGCAAACTGGATTTCGGAGAGCAGGGTATCGAGCGCGCTGCTGGCGCGTGACGGCCACTCGTGAACGGAGCCACGCACCTGCGGGCCGCGCTCACCGTTCAGGATCCGCACGGAGCGCATCTCCAGCAGCTCCTGACCGGAAAGCTGGCGGCGCAGCCAGC
Source organism: Enterobacter sp. QK-SA4 (assembly GCF_056856775.1). Lineage (NCBI taxonomy): Bacteria > Pseudomonadati > Pseudomonadota > Gammaproteobacteria > Enterobacterales > Enterobacteriaceae > Enterobacter > Enterobacter sp. QK-SA4. The sequence goes on along the minus strand of NZ_JBXFXH010000007.1, from coordinate 481,317 downwards.
GGACCGCGAGAAAGATCAGCAGGACGATAAACGCAACGGCGACGGTGAGCGGCGCGGTGGTCATCATGGAACGAAAATAGCTGGCCATCGGATCGAGGTAGACCATGTGTATGGTCATCCCCGGATTTTTAAGGGAATGCACCGTCACTTCCCGATACTGGCTCACCACGCCCGCAGGCCGATAACTTCCCGGCCGTTCATGGCTTAAAACACGATGCTTTCCCTGCTGAATGTCGATCTGAACAATATCAACAGGTACCATCAACTCATCGAGCTCACGGGAGAGCGCCGGTAGCGGCGTCGTCAGCAGACGCGTATCAATCACCGAGGCAACAGACTGTACCCGGTTAACCAGCTTGTCCTGAATGGCGGTGTAAAAACTCAGGGAACAGCCCAGAAGCGTGACAAAAATGGTAAGCCCCGTCAGCAAGGTGATAAAAGCTGAGAACTTCGTCGTTAATCGCATCCTTGAGATTACTCCGTGGGTTGATGGGGTAGCGAGTGAGCGCTAACTTGCATTTCAAATGCGGCATACTACCAAATCAGGTGTATCTGGCAATTTATTGCGTTAAATCGGCACTGCGTTTCCCTGAGCGAGTATAGTCTTCAGAAATTATTTTCCAATCATCTGAGTCGTGAGGACACCGTATGCAGGCTTTGATCTTAGAACAGCAGGACGGCAAAACGCTTGCCTCAGTGCAGCCGGTAGAAGAGAACCGCCTGCCGGAAGGCGAAGTAATCGTCGACATCGACTGGTCCAGTTTAAATTATAAAGATGCGCTGGCTATTACCGGTAAGGGTAAAATCATCCGAAATTTCCCTATGGTGCCGGGTATTGATTTCGCGGGCCGGGTTCATACCAGCGAGGATCCGCGCTTCCATCCAGGCCAGCATGTACTGCTCACCGGCTGGGGCGTGGGTGAAAATCACTGGGGCGGGCTGGCAACGCAGGCGCGCGTGAAGGGCGACTGGCTGGTGCCTGTGCCGAAAGGCATGGATGGCCGCAAGGCAATGATCGTCGGCACGGCAGGCTTTACCGCCATGCTGTGCGTGATGGCGCTGGAAGATGCGGGTATCCGCCCTGAGTCAGGGGAAATTGTCGTCACCGGTGCCAGCGGCGGCGTGGGCAGCACGGCTGTCACGCTGCTCCACAAGCTGGGCTATCAGGTCGCTGCGGTTTCCGGCCGAGAAAGTACCCATGACTATCTGCGCCAGCTCGGCGCCAGCCGCATTCTCAGCCGCGACGAATTTGCCGAAACCCGTCCGCTGGAAAAACAGGTTTGGGCAGGGGCGGTGGATACCGTCGGCGATAAGGTGCTGGCAAAAGTCCTGGCGCAGATGAACTACGGCGGATGCGTGGCAGCCTGCGGTCTGGCCGGCGGATTTGCCCTGCCAACTACCGTGATGCCATTTATTCTGCGTAACGTACGCCTGCAGGGTGTGGATTCCGTGATGACCCCTGCGGCCCGTCGTCATGAAGCCTGGGAACGGCTGGTGCGAGATCTGCCGGAATCTTTCTATACCCAGAGCGCAACGGAGATAACCCTCAGCCAGGCGCCGGAATACGCCAGTAAGATCATGGACAACCAGTTCCACGGTCGTGCGCTGGTGAAAATCGCCTAATCTTCAAATTTTCGTGACATATTCGCGCGAATCCCTCTCCTCCGTCATGCTTAGAAAAACGCATGACGGAGGATGCCATGAAAAACCGAAAACTGACGGAAGCCGACGTAACGTCTGAGTCTGTCTTTATGTTACAGCGCCGCCAGATCCTGAAAATGCTTGGCATCAGCGCCACTGCCCTGACGCTCTCGCCAGCGGCACACGCCGACCTGCTCGACTGGTTTAAAGGCAACGATCGGCCAAAGGCTCCATCCGGCGCCCCGCTCACCTTTACGAAACCGGCCGAATGGCAAAACAAGCTGACGCTCACGCCGGAAGATAAAGTTACCGGCTACAACAACTTCTACGAATTTGGTCTCGATAAGGCCGATCCTGCCGCCAACGCGGGGAGCCTCAAAACCGATCCGTGGACGCTGAAAATTGATGGCGAAGTGGCGAAACCCCTGACGCTGGACCACCACGATCTCACTACCCGCTTCCCGCTCGAAGAGCGTATCTATCGCATGCGCTGCGTGGAAGCCTGGTCGATGGTGGTGCCCTGGGTCGGCTTCCCGCTTCATAAGCTGCTGGCGATGGTTGAACCCACCAGCAATGCGAAATATGTCGCTTTCCAGACGCGCTATGCGCCTGACGAGATGCCCGGGCAGAAAGATCGGTTTATCGGCGGCGGGCTTGAGTATCCGTATGTGGAAGGGTTACGCCTCGACGAAGCTATGCACCCCCTTACCCTGCTGACCGTTGGCGTTTATGGCAAAGCGCTTCCGCCGCAGAACGGCGCCCCCATCCGTTTAACCGTACCGTGGAAATATGGCTTCAAAGGGATTAAATCTATCGTCAGCATTAAGCTTACCCGCGAACGTCCGCCAACCACCTGGAATCTGGCGGCCCCGGACGAATACGGCTTCTTCGCCAACGTGAACCCGCACGTGGATCATCCGCGCTGGTCGCAGGCAACCGAGCGGTTTATTGGTTCCGGCGGTGCGCTGGACGTAAAGCGCCAGCCGACGCTGCTGTTTAACGGCTATGCGGATGAAGTGGCTTCGCTTTACCGTGGTCTCAACTTACGGGAGAATTTCTGAGTGCGTTTAACGGCAAAACAGATTACCTGGCTGAAAGTGCTGCTGCACCTGGCCGGGCTGCTTCCTTTTATATGGCTGTTCTGGGCCGCCAGCCAGGGGCTCTTTAGCGCAGACCCGGCAAAGGATATCCAGCATTTTACCGGTCGGATGGCTCTGAAATTTTTGCTGGCCACCTTGCTCGTGTCGCCGCTGGCGCGCTACGCTAAACAGCCCTTATTGATACGCACCCGTCGGCTGTTAGGGCTATGGTGTTTTGCCTGGGCGACGCTGCACCTCACCAGCTACGCCCTGCTGGAACTGGGAATTAACAATCTGGCGCTGCTTGGCCGCGAACTGGTGACACGTCCTTATCTGACGCTGGGTATCGTGAGCTGGGTGGTTTTACTGGCGTTAGCGCTGACATCCACGCAATATGCGCAGCGAAAACTGGGCAGGCGCTGGCAGCTTCTGCACAACTTCGTCTATCTTGTCGCGATCCTCGCTCCCATTCATTACCTGTGGTCGGTGAAGATCCTCTCGCCGCAGCCAATCCTTTATGCACTGGCGGCCGCGGCGCTTTTGGCATGGCGTTACAAGAAGTTCCGCCAGTGGTTGCGATAGTTCGCGAAACTGTGCGTTTTCCCGCAGATTACCCGTCAAACGCAAATCTTTTTCGGATAGCGGTTGATAATCTTCCCTGATAAGACCAGTATTTAGCTGCTAAATGCTACGAAATCGTTATAATGTGCGACCTTGGTTCGCCTGACAGCGGTTTTAAGCCTCTGAAAAGGTGACATTTGCGTTTCGAAGGTATATTTTGTTTTTTACCCGAAAATCGCAGGAGATAGCGGCATTATGACTGATAAGTTCCATATCTTAGTTTTGAACGGACCGAACCTGAACATGCTCGGCACCCGTGAGCCAGAGAAGTACGGCACGCTAACATTGAGTGAAATTGTTAACCGTCTGGGAACGGAAGCAGCGTCACTGAATGTGGATTTGGATCATTTTCAGTCGAATGCGGAGTACGCACTCATCGACCGTATTCATCAGGCTAAAGACAATGTGGACTATATCCTGATCAATCCGGCCGCGTTTACGCACACCAGTGTTGCTATCCGCGACGCACTGCTCGCGGTGAGTATCCCGTTTATCGAGATCCACCTGAGTAATGTGCACGCCCGAGAGCCGTTCCGTCACCATTCGTATCTGTCGGATATCGCTGCTGGCGTTATCTGTGGACTGGGCGCAGACGGCTATTCATACGCTTTACAGACAGCGGTAAAACGCTTGTCACAATCACACTAAACAAGAGTACGGAACCCACTCATGGATATTCGTAAGATTAAAAAACTGATCGAGCTGGTTGAAGAATCAGGCATCTCCGAACTGGAAATTTCTGAAGGCGAAGAGTCTGTACGCATCAGCCGTGCAGCCCCAGCCGCTAGCTTCCCGGTAATGCAGCAGGCTTATGCTGCGCCAGTGCAGCAGCCTGCGCTCTCCGCAGCCGTTGCGCCAGCAGCTGAAGCCGCACCTGCCGCTGCAGCAGAAATCAGTGGTCACATCGTACGTTCCCCAATGGTTGGTACTTTCTACCGCACCCCGAGCCCGGACGCGAAGGCGTTCATCGAAGTGGGTCAGAAAGTCAACGTAGGCGATACCCTGTGCATCGTTGAAGCGATGAAAATGATGAACCAGATCGAAGCAGACAAATCAGGTACTGTGAAAGCGATTCTGGTCGAAAGTGGTCAGCCGGTTGAATTTGACGAGCCGCTGGTCGTCATCGAGTAACGAGGCGTACATGCTGGATAAAATTGTTATCGCCAACCGCGGCGAGATCGCACTGCGTATTCTTCGTGCCTGTAAAGAACTGGGCATCAAGACCGTCGCTGTGCACTCAAGCGCGGATCGCGATTTAAAACACGTATTGCTGGCGGATGAGACGGTCTGTATTGGCCCGGCTCCGTCCGTAAAAAGCTATCTGAACATCCCGGCTATCATCAGCGCCGCTGAAATCACCGGCGCGGTGGCAATTCATCCGGGTTACGGCTTCCTCTCTGAGAACGCCAACTTTGCTGAGCAGGTTGAACGCTCTGGCTTCATCTTCATCGGCCCGAAAGCCGACACCATCCGCCTGATGGGCGACAAAGTGTCTGCAATCACCGCGATGAAAAAAGCCGGTGTTCCAACCGTACCAGGCTCTGACGGCCCTCTGACCGACGATATGGATGCTAACCGTGCTCATGCTAAACGCATTGGCTATCCGGTTATCATCAAGGCGTCCGGCGGCGGCGGCGGTCGCGGTATGCGCGTTGTGCGCAGCGATGCTGAACTGGCGCAGTCCATCTCCATGACCAAAGCAGAAGCGAAAGCCGCTTTCAGCAATGACATGGTGTACATGGAAAAATACCTGGAAAACCCACGCCACATCGAAATTCAGGTGCTGGCTGACGGTCAGGGTAACGCGATCTATCTGGCAGAGCGTGACTGCTCCATGCAGCGTCGTCACCAGAAAGTGGTCGAAGAAGCGCCAGCACCGGGCATTACTCCGGAACTGCGTCGCTACATCGGCGAGCGTTGCGCCAAAGCGTGTGTCGATATCGGCTATCGCGGTGCAGGTACCTTTGAGTTCCTGTTCGAAAACGGCGAGTTCTATTTCATCGAAATGAACACCCGTATTCAGGTTGAACACCCGGTTACCGAGATGATCACCGGCGTTGACCTGATCAAAGAACAGCTGCGTATCGCTGCGGGCCAGCCGTTGTCCATCAAGCAGGAAGAAGTTGTGGTGAAAGGCCATGCGGTAGAGTGCCGTATTAACGCCGAAGACCCGAACACCTTCCTGCCAAGCCCGGGTAAAATCACGCGTTTCCACGCGCCGGGTGGCTTTGGTGTGCGCTGGGAGTCTCATATTTACGCCGGTTACACCGTACCGCCGTACTATGACTCAATGATCGGCAAGCTTATCTGCTACGGCGAAAACCGTGACGTGGCGATTGCCCGCATGAAAAACGCCCTGCAGGAACTGATCATCGACGGTATCAAAACCAACGTTGATCTGCAGATGCGTATCATGAGCGACGAGCACTTCCAGAATGGTGGAACTAATATCCACTATCTGGAGAAAAAACTCGGTCTGAACGAGAAGTAAGAGACCTGTGTTGCTAAAAGGCCGGATTATCCGGCCTTTTTTATTTCTGGGGCCTGGAAAGCCTCATCATGTACAATCCCCGCTTTCTTCATCCACAAGGGACAAAAAATGGACAAACGTTTTGTTCAGGCCCATAAAGAAGCGCGCTGGGCGCTGTGGCTGACCCTTCTCTATCTCGCAGCATGGTTAGTAACTGCTTACTTACCTGACTCCGCTATTGGCATCACCGGCCTGCCGCACTGGTTCGAAATGGCGTGTCTGCTGGTACCGCTGGTCTTCATCCTGCTGTGCTGGGCAATGGTGAAATTCATCTATCGCGATATTCCGCTGGAGGACGATGATGCAGCTTGAAGTCATTCTGCCGCTTATCGCTTACCTGTTAGTGGTGTTTGGTTTATCCGTTTACGCCATGCGTAAAAGAACGACGAGCACCTTCCTGAACGAGTATTTTCTTGGCAGCCGCTCGATGGGCGGCGTCGTGCTGGCCATGACGCTGACCGCGACCTACATTAGCGCCAGTTCGTTTATCGGCGGGCCAGGTGCAGCCTATAAATACGGGTTAGGCTGGGTGCTGCTGGCGATGATCCAGCTTCCTGCCGTCTGGCTCTCGCTGGGGATACTGGGTAAAAAATTTGCCATTCTGGCGCGCCGTTATAATGCCGTGACGCTCAACGATATGCTTTTTGCCCGCTATCAGAGCCGTTTACTGGTGTGGCTGGCCAGCTTAAGCCTGCTGGTGGCCTTTATTGGCGCCATGACGGTGCAGTTTATCGGTGGAGCGCGCCTGCTGGAAACGGCTGCCGGGATCCCCTACGAGACAGGCCTGATTATCTTCGGCGTCAGCATTGCACTCTACACTGCGTTTGGCGGATTCCGCGCCAGCGTGCTGAACGATACAATGCAGGGCATGGTGATGCTTGTTGGCACCCTTGTTCTGCTGGTCGGCATTGTGCATGCTGCTGGTGGCCTGAGCCATGCGGTTGAAACGCTCGAGGCGATCGATCCAAAACTGGTTTCGCCGCAGGGCGCGGATGACATCCTTTCGCCAACCTTTATGACCTCGTTCTGGGTGTTGGTATGCTTTGGGGTGATTGGCCTGCCGCATACCGCCGTGCGCTGTATCTCTTACAAAGACAGCAAAGCCGTGCACAGAGGTATCATTATCGGCACTATCGTTGTCGCAATCCTGATGTTTGGTATGCACCTGGCAGGCGCGTTAGGTCGGGCAGTTATTCCTGACCTTACCGTACCCGATCTGGTTATCCCAACCCTGATGGTTAAAGTACTGCCGCCATTTGCCGCCGGGATCTTCCTCGCCGCACCGATGGCCGCCATTATGTCGACCATCAACGCTCAGCTGCTGCAAAGTTCCGCTACGATCATTAAAGATCTCTATCTGAACCTGCGTCCTGACCAGGCAGAGAATGAACGGCGCCTGAAGCGCATGTCGGCCGTTATTACTCTGGCGTTAGGGGCATTGCTGCTGTTAGCCGCGTGGCGCCCGCCGGAGATGATCATCTGGCTGAACCTGCTGGCATTTGGTGGGCTTGAAGCGGTATTCCTGTGGCCTCTGGTGTTAGGGCTCTACTGGGAGCGCGCGAATGCCGCCGGTGCGCTGAGCGCGATGATTGTCGGCGGCGTGCTTTACGCCGTCCTCGCAACGTTTAAGATTCAGTACCTGGGCTTCCATCCAATTGTGCCTTCGTTACTGCTAAGTTTACTGGCGTTTGTGGTGGGGAACCGTTTCGGTCAGCCCGTCCCACAACCCGCTATGATTTCTACTGATAAATAAAGAGTTTTGACATGCCGTGGATCCAACTAAAACTGAACACAACCGGAGCGAACGCCGAAGAGCTGAGCGATGCGCTGATGGAGGCCGGATCGGTCTCTATCACCTTCCAGGACACGCATGACACGCCGGTCTTTGAGCCGCTGCCGGGTGAAACCCGCCTGTGGGGTGATACCGACGTTATTGGCCTGTTTGATGCCGAAACCGATATGAAAGAGGTTGTCGCGATTCTGGAGAATCATCCTCTGCTGGGCGCGGGTTTCGTGCATAAAATCGAACAGCTGGAAGACAAAGACTGGGAACGCGAGTGGATGGATAACTTCCACCCGATGCAGTTCGGCAAACGTCTGTGGATCTGCCCAAGCTGGCGCGACGTCCCGGACGAGAATGCGGTCAACGTGATGCTCGACCCGGGTCTGGCGTTTGGTACCGGCACTCACCCCACCACGTCCCTGTGCCTGCAGTGGCTGGATGGTCTCGATCTGGACGGTAAGACCGTGATCGACTTCGGCTGTGGATCCGGGATCCTCGCGATTGCAGCCCTGAAGCTGGGCGCGGCAAAAGCCATCGGGATCGATATCGATCCGCAGGCGATTCAGGCCAGCCGCGATAATGCCGAGCGTAACGGCGTCTCCGATCGTCTGGAGCTGTATCTGCCGGATGGTCAGCCAGAAGCCATGAAAGCCGATGTGGTGGTCGCAAACATTCTGGCGGGCCCGCTGCGTGAACTGGCTCCGTTAATCAGCGTGCTGCCCGTTGAGGGCGGTCTGCTGGGGCTTTCCGGTATCCTGGCGAGCCAGGCCGACAGCGTGTGTGAAGCCTACGCCGATCTCTTTGCCCTTGATCCGGTAGTGGAAAAAGAAGAGTGGTGCCGCATCACCGGTCGTAAAAAATAAGAATCTGGCGTGGTCATCTGACCACGCCTCTCCCCCTCTGATAATCCTCTCTCCCCCGTTCATTCTTCGGTAAAATAACCCTACAAATCATGTTGATTTGTATTACAAAAATTCACCGGAAGAATATGATGACACAGGTTACAGGCAAGGCAGCGCTGCTGGCGCTGAGCATGATCTCGGCTTCAGCATTCGCATCACACTGGAGCTATGAAGGGGAAGGTTCACCGCAACACTGGGGCGAGCTGGACGAGGCATATAAGACCTGTCAAAGCGGAATGAACCAGTCCCCTATTAATATTGATTCGACCGCTATCGCCCATCTCTCCCCGCTACAAACCCACTACGTTGATGGCCCTGTTACGCTGACAAACAATGGCCATACCATTCAGGCAGGTGAACAGGCGAACACCCGCGATACTCTTACTCTCGATAAGCAAACCTGGACGTTACAGCAGTTCCATTTCCACGCGCCGAGCGAAAACACCGTACATGGCAAGAGATACGCGATGGAAATGCATCTGGTTCATAAAAATGCCAGTGGGGAACTGACGGTGGTGGCGGTCATGTTTGATAAAGGAACCGCAAACCCGGAGCTAGAAAAACTGTGGCGCGTTATGCCTCAGCAGGCCGAGCAGAACGTCTCCATCAAACAGGATCTCAACCTGAACAAACTGCTGCCAAAAAATAAAACGTACTGGCGCTTTAGCGGTTCACTGACCACTCCACCGTGTTCAGAAGGCGTTACCTGGATTGTACTTAAACAGCCCATGACGATTTCTGCAGAACAACTTGCCAGATTCACCCAGACAATGCATCACGATAATAACCGTCCGGTACAGTCGCTGCATGGGCGCGTCGTGGTCGAATAACACGCATTTTTCGCATGACGATCATGTTCTAAAATGCGACGCAGATCGCAAAGAAGAAGGGAAATCTGCTGCTAAAAACAGCAGATTATCCCGCTTCAGCGACGCATTTATTCAGAAATGATGAGAAGTTACGGGAAATTGTAAGCGCCCATAAAATAACCATTATCATATAACTTAATGATTTAAATAATGAATAATTTTTAACGGGAAGATTTGGTGGCGATTCCTTGATCTACAACAGTGGATTGTTCAAAGTTTGGCCTTTCATCTCGTGCAAAAAATGCGTAATATACGCCGCCTTGCAGTCACAGTATGGTCATTTCTTAACTCATGCGCATCGGACACCACCAGCTTAGAAATCGCCTGATCGCAGCCCCAATGGCAGGTATTACAGACCGGCCGTTCAGGACGCTGTGCTATGAGATGGGAGCCGGTTTAACCGTATCCGAGATGATGTCGTCTAACCCGCAGGTTTGGGAAAGCGATAAATCCCGCCTTCGGATGGTGCACGTTGATGAACCAGGTATTCGCACCGTGCAAATTGCCGGAAGCGTGCCTGAAGAGATGGCAGATGCCGCGCGGATTAACGTGGAAAGTGGTGCCCAGATTATTGATATCAATATGGGGTGCCCGGCCAAAAAGGTGAATCGCAAGCTTGCAGGTTCAGCCCTTCTGCAATACCCCGACCAGGTGAAAGCTATCCTGACGGCGGTTGTCAGCGCGGTGGACGTTCCTGTTACGTTGAAGATTCGCACGGGTTGGTCGCCGGAACACCGTAACTGTGTAGAGATTGCCCAACTGGCCGAAGACTGTGGCATTCAGGCCCTGACCATCCATGGACGCACTCGCGCCTGTTTGTTCAACGGTGAAGCTGAATACGACAGCATTCGGGCAGTTAAGCAGAAAGTTTCCATTCCGATTATCGCGAATGGCGACATAACTGACCCGCTTAAAGCCAGGGCTGTACTCGACTATACGGGAGCTGATGCTCTGATGATAGGACGTGCAGCTCAGGGAAGACCCTGGATCTTCCGGGAAATCCAGCATTATCTGGACACTGGGGAGCTGCTTGCCCCGCTGCCTCTGGCAGAGGTTAAGCGCTTGCTTTGTTCGCATGTTCGGGAACTGCATGACCACTACGGTCAGGCAAAAGGGTACCGAGTTGCGCGTAAACACGTCTCCTGGTATCTCCAGGAGCACGCTCCAGATGACCAGTTTCGGCGCACATTCAACGCCATAGAGGATGCCAGCGTACAGCTGGAGGCGTTGGAGGCATACTTCGAAAATCTTGCGTAATGAAATAAAGAGCTGACAGAACTATGTTCGAACAACGCGTAAATTCTGACGTACTGACCGTTTCTACCGTTAACTCTCAGGACCAGGTAACTCAAAAGCCCCTGCGTGACTCGGTTAAACAGGCACTGAAGAACTATTTTGCTCAACTGAATGGTCAGGATGTTAATGATCTGTATGAGCTGGTATTGGCTGAAGTTGAACAGCCACTGTTGGACATGGTGATGCAATACACCCGCGGTAACCAAACCCGCGCTGCGCTGATGATGGGTATCAACCGTGGTACTCTGCGTAAGAAACTGAAAAAATACGGCATGAACTGATACTAATCAGTTAAGTGTTTGTTTAAAAAGGCGCTCTTCGGCATGGGGAAGCGCCTTTTTTATTGGATTGACTGCACCACTGACTGCACTAATTGACGAACAAATTAGAGCAATAGCGAACGGTAAAAACTAAACTCCCTTAATCAAACGCCACAATGGTGAGCCAGGCATACTGGCCTGCTCGTTAATAACGCCAGTGATGGCATCTTTCAGTTGTCTGCCAGCGGCACCGGCTGTTCCCTGACTGGCCGCCTGTGGTGATCCACCCTGAATATTGATATCGCCGAAGTTAACTGAAGGCACACCACCGGAGACCTGAGGAGTGCCAACAGCCCGAACGCCCAGCGAACCATCAGCTGCACGGGTAAGCGGCATAATGGCTTCAGGTCCAGCCTCCGCAAATACACCCGCTCCTTTGGCAAACGCAAACAGCTGAGGCGTCTGAAAAACGCCATTGCTGTAAGCGCTCAGGGACGGAGAGTCGTAAACATTACCCTTCGCATTAAAGGTGAAGTTCGCACCAGCATTCTGAATAGCGGTGCCGCTACTGGCGGCTGCGGCGGAAGATGCACCGAAGCTGAAGAATGAGCCTAACGAGCTAACACCATTAGCAAGAGCCATGTTGATTGCAACATTTTCAACAATTTTGAGAACACTTATTCCCCAGTCCTTCCAACTGTCTACGTTACCGTTAAGCATGTCAGTAATGGTGGTAACCGCCCCGCCCATCGCCTGCTTCATCCCGTCAGCTGCCGTGGAAGAGTAATCTGTCGCTTCATCCACCCAGTTGGCATAGCCTTCAGACAAGCCCGTCATCCAGTCATCCCGCTGAGCATCAGAAGCAGCGTAATATCCTTCCTGGTCGCGCAGGCGCTCTTCAAGGTAACGCTTATTGAGGGCTAACTCCTGCTGGTAAACGTTCTCATTAATTTGATCGGCTTGTCGCTGGCGAAGGAGATCGGTGTTCTTCTGCTCAAATTCCTTGCGGATATTAAACTGTTCCTGCATTCGTTCACGGAACCGGGTTCCTTGCCCGTAACCAATAAGCTGAGCATCATTAGCTGCGCGGGCGCTGGCATTGCTGTCAGCAAGGCTGGCTTCGTAATTTCGCAGTTGCTCACGCAATTTAACCTGGTCTATTAGCGCAGCATTCTGTAATACCGTCTTTTTCTGGGCTTCCGTCAGAGCAGCAAGCTCTCCCTGACTGACCTGGTATTTAACCTTGGCCAGTTCAGAGCTCTGATCTTGCAGGGCGATCTGCTCTTTTTGCTGTTTGATGAGACGGTTATAAACATCCTCAGTTTTTTGTTCCGAGGTTTTACCGCGGGGCTTCTTTTGTGATTCCAGCAGATTAAAATCAGTGGCCGCATTGGACTGAATGGCGGCGATTTGTTTTTCCTGTCCCGGCAGAACGGCACCGCTGTTGTCCGTGCGAATAGCCCCCTGTCGGATGGCATCCTGTAGCGCCTTGAGCTTTGCTCTCTCCACTCCCTCACGCTGGGACAGTGCAATACTCTCTTCCTGCTGTTTAATAAACTTGTCGTAGGATGAATTATTAATTTCAGGTTTACCTGTAACCCCGCCAGACTTCTTACGCATCTCATCCATAAACTGGATGGTCACGGACATGGAAGCCGCCATCGCATCGTTAACGTTGATCGCGTTCTGAATATCCTGCTGAATCTTTCTGAAAGCAGCCCCAGAGACAGAAACCTTGTTCGCAAGCTCATCCTGTAGCTTGTTCTGGCTCTCAACGACCTTATTTAGTTGAGCCGTGGTATCGGCAATATCACGCGAAATTTGGTTATATTCCCTCTGCGCTTTGGCAGCATTGCGCACATAACCATTATTTTGATCATGCTCAACGCCAAGCTGGCGGGCCAGTTTGGTATATTCAGCAATGGAAGCCGCCGCCTCATCTTGTTTAGCCCGCAGGTCTTCCAGCTTGTCTTTCAGCGCGTCAATGGATGCCCCGGAGTCAGAGATCGAACCACGAAGCTGAATCTCGCTCATCTCCTTCGCTTTTTCCACGACACCATCGAGCGTGGACGCGTACTGAATAGCAGACTGTCGGGCCTGCTCCTGATTCTGATACCAGGCGTACCACGCGCCAGCCCCCAGCATCAGAATGCCGGGAATCCCACCAAACAGAGAAGACACGCCAGCCCATGCGGTGCGGGTGATAGAGGTCATGGCATTCAGGCGCTGATTCGCAGCAGCCAGGGCGTTCACCGTCGCTATCTCTGAGCGGTTGACCTTCACCAGATCGGCAGAGTTTTTGGCAAGGAGACCACGGATAGCCGTTCGCTGTTTCTCAGTCGTTGCAAGCTCAAGCTGAGCAACCAGAGACTGCTGGTTGCTCACCAGCATGGCCTTATCTGCTGTGATCTGCGCCAGAGAAGCGCTTGCACCTTCAATTTTTGCCGCCGTCAGGGAAATTTCCTCTGTTCTTGCGGCGATAAGCTGCTCAGTTTGCGTCTTAAGCTGCTGCGTCCAGTTGCCAAAGTAGCGGGATACGCCCACAGCGGTAAGCACACCTGCAGCGGTAGCAACGGTATCAATATTGCCTGCCAGCGATTCCAGACCTCCAGCCAGCGTGGCGGAGGCACCATAGGCATCGTTAGCGCCGCCAACCCACTGCATAAAGGAGTTTTCCACCTTCTGGAAAGAGCCGGATACCGTTTTCGGCATGGCTTCAAACTCTCCCTGCATGGCCTGTAGCTGACTCGTAATCGCAGGGACGACCTTATCAATCGTGAGCAAGCCCTGATCGGCCATTGCTTTCAGGTCTTTTCGGGCAACGCCCATGCCAGCGGCCAGCGCCCTGATAATGCGGTCGCCGTTCTCGTTCACTGAGTTAAATTCTTCACCGCGCAGCACGCCCTGCGCGAGAGCCTGGCTAAGCTGCGTGATAACCGAGCTGGCTTCCGCTGTACTGGCCCCGGATAACTTAAGGCCGGTACTCACCGCCTCTGTCACTTTAAGCACTTCGGCTGACGAATAACCGAACTCACGCATTGACGCAGAGGAACGGGCGAACAGTCCGGCATTGTCGCTGAATGCGGTGCCTGTTTTCTGGCTTATCTCCATCAGGGCACGCTGAGAATTGGAAAAATCTTCCGTCGAAGTGGAGGCCTGTTTTAGCCTCGCGTTAACGGAATTCCACTCATCGGCCAGCGTAATGAGGTGCCCGGTGGCAAATGCCCCCGCAAAAGCCCCCGCCAGCCCCGTAGCGGCCCTTTTGGTTTCACTCAGTTGCGCAGATACCGCCGCCAGCGCCTGTTGTGTTTCTCTCGTTGCAGATGATGCCTTTCGACCTCCATCCTGCATCGTTTTGTAATAGTTTTGCCCCAGACGAGAGGCCCGCTGTATCTCCGCCTGAAACGACTGTGAGTTTGCCGAAATTTTAATAATCAGCTCTCGCAACGTTGCCATAAATTACCTCGATTCAGATGCCGTCAAACTTAGCGAGACGCTGTTTGTGGCTTTCACTCATATCAAACGCAAAATCCTCGTGCTCAGCCTGGAAGGTACCGAACGCCATCAGCGCGGATACAGCCGGGTCTATCTTGTTGGAGGATTTCTTCTTGTTGGGCTTAATGTTGGCGTTGGCATCCGTCTCCATCACCACGTTACCAATCGCCCAGGACAAAACAGGATCGCCGCGATGGCGCACCACCTTACGGTTAACGAACACCTCAAAGGATTTAGCCACCGGACTGAACTTGAGATAGGTTTGCGGGAAAGGCTCCACATCAAGCCCTGCTCCCTGTAGCTGGGTGCGCAGGTGCGTGGCGTTCCACGTATCGAAACCCACCAGCCGGATATTGAAGGTTTCAGCGTCGCGCAGAATATCGTCACGGATGCGGTCATAGTCGATGCAGTCGCCGGGTGTGGTGCGTATCCATCCCGCTTTTACCCACTGTCGGTAGATGGCGCGGTTTTTGTTGGCGACGTTGAGCAGCTGTGCTTCCGGCAGATAATGACGGGTAAGGAGTCTGATCTCCCTGTCGAACGGGAACGCGTAGCTTACGCTGGTGATATCGCTGGTAGAGGACAGATCAAACCCGGCGTAGCACTCCATCCCGGCAAGGTCTTCTTCGGTGTAGTCGAGCGCACAGACATCCCATGCACCGGCCCCCATCCACGGCGTGGAGCCCTGGCACCAGATATTGAAACGCTTGGTCAGCATTTCCACCCACTGCGACGGTATGCCCCGCGCTTTCTGGATAGTGGATTCCAGTTTCGCCGCGTCAACGGACACATGCAGGTTAGGGTTAGCCTTGATCCACATTTCCGGCTGCTCAACCTCGCTTTCGTCGTCCAGCTCGTAGATCAGGACAAACAGCGAATCGTTGCTCTCTTCCCCGGCCAGAATCTGGCAGCAGTAGTCATAATGCTGTTTACAGGCAGAGACAACGTTACTCCCGGCTGTCGTGATGGCGAACAAAATCGCCTCCGGACGTGCGCCCATACCCAGCTCAAGCGCGGAATAAACGCCGTTATCCGGGTGAAGGTGGTATTCATCGACAATCGCCAGGCTGGGGTTAGTCCCCTCAATGGTGGCCGCTTTCGCCGCCAGCGGCTTTAACAGGCTGTTGCTCTTCGGGAAAATGACCTTATGCGCCTGGATATTGACGCGCTTTTTCAGCGGTTTTGACAGCAGGCACATCTGGCGGGCATCGTCGAACACGATTCGGGCCTGATCACGACTCACCGCCGCCGTGTAGATATCCTGCTGGCCCTTCTCCATTACCAGAAACCAGTTAGCCAGCATGGCGGCCACGGTTGATTTGGCGTTCTTACGCGGTACCTCAATAAATGCGCTGCTGTACTTACGGCGGCCTGACTCCCTGACTTTGAAACCCATCAGGTTAGCAAAGGCGAACTGCTGCCACGGCTCAAGCTCTATTGGCTGGCCCCGAAGCGGGCCTTTGACGTGTGGACAGAGCCGCGAGAACGCAATAAACCGCTCTACAGTCGCCGTATCGAACTCATAACGGGGGTCATTAAGGTCTGAAAAGTACCTTTCCACGGCCTGTTTTACGCGCTTACAGGCCGGAATTTCGCCCATTTTTATCGCGTTTGCGTAGTCATTCCAGACGGTCAAGTTCGTCTTCCTCTTCCGTTTCCACCGGATTCCGGCGGCGGCTTACCGGATCAAAGCCCAGCAGCGACGACATTTTAATCATGATTTTTTCAGCGTCGGCCTTTGCGCTCAGTGCCGGGTTTCGGCTCTCGCCGCCCTGGCTGTTAACAATGCTGAATCCTCGGCTGGCAAGGTCTTCAACGGCTTTGCGGTACATCGAATAGTTAACGCAAAAAAGTTCAAGGTTGTTCCAGTCGGCGGGAGTCAGATCACCGCGTTCGGCCAGCTGCTTCGCCTTTGCTTTCCACTGCTGCGCGGCTAACTCATCAAGATAAGCTGGCGGTTTTGGTGGTCTTGCCATAAAAATTTCTCGTTTCCATCGCGTTTTATTTTCAAAAAATTCACCGTGCGTAAAAATTTGAGGGGGCAGGCGGTGCCTTGCAGCAGGGGGTTTGTCTTTAAAACCTCCCCCACCCCGCCCATGCCGCCTGTCATCGGTTGCGGAAGCATTCCATAAGTTCCCGGTCACGCTGGCTCATGCGCTTTGCTACGGGCTTCGTGTGCGCTCTCTGTCTGGCTGGTTGCCATGCCTCGCGCAGCTTTATCAGCCCACTAATCAGCCGCTGCTGTTCCTGCTCAGTCATTGTCAGCCTCATGCATCCAGTCATTGCGACGGGCTGCACGATCTTCCTGCTCACGGTACAGCCCTGCTTTGCGCTTCGCTTTGGTGGTTGGGTCTTGCTGTGTGGTCTTCTGGTTATGATGCGCCTGGCATAACGGCTGGTGATTCCACTCAGGCCAGAACAGAACATCATCACCGCCGTTGATAGGGATGATGTGATCGACAATCTTTGCAGGCACGTAGAGGCCCAGCTTCTGACACTCAACGCACAGCGGATAGCGCTTAAGGTACTGAGCGCGGTACTTCTCCCATGAGGCTGAGTAACCACGCGCGCGCCGGTGGCCGCGTCTGGCATCCTCTGCCCGCCACGCTTCCCGCTTATGCTCGTCACACTTGCCAGACTTCACCCGTTTATTGCATCCCGGCTCTGTGCACCGGCGTAGTGGTTGCCACGGCATCAGTACACCCCCACATCTCGGTAGACAGACCACAAGGCAGAGACAGCCATCGGTATCTCTTTGGCGTCGGTGTCACCAATCATCGTGCGGTACTCGTACAACTGAGAAACGTACATCAGACAGCCGATCTTGATAGCAGGGGTGAACTCCAAACCGTTATCAAATCGCTTGCCGATATGCTTCTGGCAGACCTCCAGCGCAGCTTCGATGTACGCCTGTATCAGCGTGTCTTCATAATCATCATCAATACGGCAATGCAGCTTTGCTTCTTCCAGACCGATTAACTCACTCATTGAAAATGCCTCCCTTGCACAGCAGCTCAAGCCGGGTGTGATCCACATCAGGAATGACGGCCACAATGCCGTAAACCTGCCCCCGGACGTTTGGAGAGCGGTACAGAATGCGGTTTGCGGCGGTTATATCGTGGCGGTAGCGCGTCCAGATTCGCACTGTAGCCTCGGAGTAAAGTGCCCCGGAAGACATGCGCTCACGCCCGCTGATAGCACGAATTTCAGCCCAGACTGTGGCAAGGTCAGCCCATTCATAGATAACCTGACCAGTCGGGTCGCGGTGAGATTCAGACTTCTGAAAGATAACGCGGCGTTTCATCTTTCCGGCTCTCATTCGTCCCCCTCCTTGCCGTCTTTGCTGATCTTCACTTCCTGCTTCCATGCCTGGCTGAATTCGTCACCACCTTCACGCGGCGGCATCCCCTCACGTTCACGGGCTTCGTTCGGGTTCATGATCCCGTTCTTAATACCGCGCTCATAAGTGGCATAACGTTCGGTTGGCGTGGCGCGGAGAAGATCAGCAGAGTCAAACTCCACCTGATAGCGGGTTCCCGGAACGGGAGAGGCCACCAGCAGCGCAGATTTGATTTGCTGTTCGAAGTTAGCCAGCCACGGGCGCATCGTCATGGTGAGGAATGCGCGGCTCGCTTCACTAAAGTTGCTGTAGGTGCTGTTGCTGTATTCCTGGAGGAAAATAGGCGACACGTTGAACATGCGGGCAATGTCTTCGATGGTGAAGCGGCGAGAGGCCAGCCATTCGGCATCCTGGTTGCTCATACCAAGCTGCTTGTAGTCCATCCCGCCCTCAAGGATCGGCACTTTCCCTGCATTTTTAGCGCCTTTATATCGATCCAGTGCATCCATAGCCTGCTTGCCCTTTACGCTGTCGAGATACTCAGCTGTGGTTATGACTCCCGCCGCCATCATGCCATCTTTCATAATGCTGGCACCGTGGCGCTGCTGTGCCAGACCTAAACCCAGCGCCTCACGGCAGATGGAGATCGGAGAACGCCCCAGAAAACCATCATCGGTGGAGTAACGCAGGTGCAGGATCTCTTCCTGTAGATAGGTGCGCACAGCCCCGCTAAACGGCTCAGTAACAGTGTATTTGTACTTATGCTGGCCGATACGCTCAGGAACAACCGCCCCCGGCGCATACGGATGCAGGGATTGTGGCTGGCCGTCACGGCCCCACTGGATCACCGCATAGGCGTTACCATTAAGTAGGCAGTGACGCATCATCGTGCGTTTAAACTGGTAAGGCGTCTGGCAGTCGTTCGGCTGCTCGTTCAGGAGAAAATCCACTGGGTGATTACTCAGCCATTCTCGCGCCTCACGACCATTATCATTACGGACGCGGTAGAGATAGCAGGGCATTGTTGCCACCGCCTCACTGATAACTGATACGGCGTTCATGACCGCAGGCAGAGATTCCGCAGTACCCGCAGACACATGCTCGCCTGATCCGGTATTAGGAATCCCTGCCATCGCCAGCCACTCATCAATGGTCATACTGCGCTGTTCGGAGGGTTCAGACTTACGGCCAAACGGCCAGATATTCCACATATCAGAGCCCCGCTAATTCAGCCCAGCGGCGACGGTTATCGCCAGCGCGGCGCAGTTCAGGATGTTGGGAGAAAAGAGAACGGTGCGCGATTTCCACGCCAGACTCAGGATAAGCAGGCATAGAGGTAACGGTAATCTCCCGCAGTTCGGCAGCGGTAACAGTGCGCAGATATGGAGACTGAGCAATATCCCACGCCTCTTTCAGCGCACGAAAACCGAAGCTCATGCCAGAGATATCCCCGCGCTCCACCAGCTCCAGTACATCGTTGCCAAGCTGGGTATTCGGCGGGGTCAGCTCGAAGCGCAGCCCGGTATCGTCTTCGGACAGCACCAGCGTGCCGGATTTGGTACGCCCCAGCAGCTGGGTATAGTTATGCTCGTACAGCGCCCGCACATCGCTACCGGATGCCAGGCTGTCTTTAAACGCTCCCGGCGCAAACTGCTCGCGGAACTCGTCCCAGATAATTTCTGAGAGACTGTTCCAGCGCACGGCATAGCCCACCAGCTTTTTGTTGCTGGCGCTCACTTCGGAGGTACGGATTTCAAAATCTATTGTTTTCATTACTGGACTCCACAGAGGGCAAAAAGGGGCCGAAGCCCCTTAAACGTCAAATCAGGAACCGGAGCCGGAAAGCTCAAGCACCTTGATGGCGTTGGAGTCCACCACGCCGCCGCCCAGGTATTTATCGGTATGCACCTTGTAGAAACCCGGTTCGGTGATGTTGTCAGGACGGGTACGCACGCCAGTGGTGTGATCAACGATGAAGTAGCCGCGCTTGAAGTCGCCCACAGCGAGGAACGCTTTACCTGCCTCCGCATCCGGCATGGTTTCCAGGTACTGAACAGGACGGCCCAGCAGCGTATCGGGAGAACCGGCAACCAGACGATCGCGCCAGATGTAATCCCCGTTGCCGTTTTTCAGCTTTTGCAGTTTGGCTGCGGTGTTGGAGTTCATCACCCATACGGCGTTTTTGCGGTATTTGGCTTTCAGCTTATACAGCAGGTCGATCAGGCCATCAGAGGAAACGTCAGCGGCTTCCATCTTCTCCAGCGTACCGAACGGACGGGTTTTATCGGCAGTGGCCGCGCGAGGGTAAGACAGGAAGCCCTTGGATTTTTTATCACCGTCGCCGTTTACGAAGTCACTCTCTTCGGTCGCGGTGAAGGTGTCGGCAATTTCAGAAGACAGCCAGCCCAGAATGTCCACCTCGGAGAAGTCGAGAATCTCCTGAGTGGTTTTCGGGTAGGCGTAGATCGGGTTGAGTTTGATATCAACGCGCTCCATCTTCGGCGTGCTGGTTTCGGTACGTGGTTCACCTTCGGTGCCGCGATTAACGGTAGTGCCGCCTACAGATACCAGCTTCTGGTATTCGTTGGTTTTGGTGGTCTTCACCGTTGCGATGGAGCGCATCACGCTATCATCCTGCAACTGGCGCATAATCTCTTTGTCCAGCTCAGGGATAACGGTATAGCCGCCGTCAGCCTGCACCAGCATGGAGAGAGAGCGGGTATCACCGGTCATGATGTAGTGGCGTAGCTCGTCGTTGCTTACTGGCTCACCTTCAACGGAAGTACCAGGCAGATTGCGCTGATCGTCGGCGACGGCTTCAAGACGGGTAATTTCAACTTCAAGCGCATCAGCCTGGGCGCGGAGTTCGTCGAACTGTTTGCCCTCTTCATCGTTCAGGCTGCGTTTTTCGGTGTCGGCTTTGTCCAGCATGGAACGCATCTGGGTTTTGAGTGCGGCTTTCTGCTGGCGTAATTCGAGTAATTTCTTCATGGAGTGGTTTCCGTAACAATTAACGTTGAGACGTGAAACCAGCGCGGGAAAGGGTGAGGCCGTTTAATCTTTTTCTGCATCCCACAGGCTACTTCGCGCAGCTTGATTAAACGGCCAGTGGCGGCTCACGTCTGAGTGCCACTCTTCAAAATATACATACTTATTAATAAGTAAACGTCATTTTTCAGTGATGAACAGTAATGAAAATTAACGAGCAATTAATTTACAAA
The DNA here is from genome assembly GCF_056856775.1 of Enterobacter sp. QK-SA4. Taxonomy (NCBI): domain Bacteria; kingdom Pseudomonadati; phylum Pseudomonadota; class Gammaproteobacteria; order Enterobacterales; family Enterobacteriaceae; genus Enterobacter; species Enterobacter sp. QK-SA4. The sequence continues at coordinate 460,280 of NZ_JBXFXH010000007.1, read as the reverse complement.
TCTATTCTTTAGCGCAGTCAAGAGCGTCATCAAGAAGCTCTCGCTTCGCTTTCAGTTCCCCGATAAGAATATCCAACTGCTCTTTGCTGGCGGCAATAACTTCACCAGAAAATTGATGCCGTAGAAAGCCATTGTGATCGATGAAAAAGAATGACTCCCGCTTTACCATCTCGCGGTATTCACTCAGCGGCATAAGCTGTAATTCCGCTTTGCTGTCTGGTATACCGAACGTATCTTTGTGCTCTACTATTTTCTGGATCAGAACCTTCGAATAAACAACATCATCAGTTTTACTTGTCATGAAATTTGTCCTTTAGTGGATGGTTTTTCCGAGTGTGACAACATTAGCTGTCTTCTTCATTGAGCTGAGTAAGTGGCGCATGGATTCCACTTCTGAAAGCCCCATGCTGGCACCATGCTCAATAATTCTGCCTATTGCCTCCGTAGCCATTTCCGAGGCAGCCTGCTCTGCAATGTCACGGGGCATATCAGGATGCAGGTAGCCCAAAAAACAAAGCCTTATTTCCGACTCCATTTGCTCAATCAATTTTTCACTTTCTTTGCTCATAATTAAACCGCCATAATTTAAATGCCACTCATGCCGCACTTAGCGCCGCTCTTGCTAATGCCACACTTAATGCCGCGCCAGATTTTTCAAAAACACGCTCAAAGCCAGTAATGACGGGGGTTTCAGCTACCCGCCGCATTTAGCGCGTGTATACAGGGGCAAAGTGCGGCAATTGGTCAAAAAACGCACCAAACGCCGCACATGCCGCTTTTACTGCCGCGCTTGGTCGATTGTTGCCGGATAGAGGTTGTCACCTTCAATGCGAATGATTTGCTCACTCTCCAGCTTGTTCAGCCAGCGTGAGAAGGACTTTCTTACATTCTCTGCACCCAGCGTTGCACGCAGATCGTCTTTAATGACAGCGATAGTACAAGGCTCACCGCTTGCTGTTCGGCTGCGTACCGCCTGCCACAGCGCCTGATGGTTATCGCTAAGGCGTGACACGCTGGTAAGCTCAGGCTCTACCTCCCTTGCGTCTCTCGGATGATCATGTACCACCAGAGAGCAAACCAGCTCACCATCATCATCGGTGTAAAGCTCAGCCGTTCTCAGGTCATACGCCTTACGTTCTGGCTCCTCCGCGTCTTTCATCTTGGTACAGGTCAGAATAAGCGCCTTTCCATCCCCTTCACGCTTAACGTTAAATTCAGTATCAAGCGCAGCGCGGAAAGCACTGGAACCGCGAGCGCCTTTCCCTTCATCTTTGCCGGAGTGGTGAACTACCAGCACCGTTGCACCCGTTTTCTGTTTGATAACGTCACACCCTTCAATAAATGCCCCCATATCACGAGCATCGTTCTCGTCGTTACCGCCAAAACAACGGGCCAGGGTATCGATCACCACCATGCGAACCGGCACACCACATTCAGCTTCAATCTGCCTGGCAGCCAGAAGCACTTCCGTTACCTCTGACTCGCGCACAGGAAACACCGGACGATTGACCAGCCAGAGGTTGTCTGCCTGTATGCCGTGCACCTGCTCCCAAGCCTTTATACGCCGGGGAACGCCTACGCCCCCCTCACCAACCACATACAGCACCGCGCCGGAAGTGACCTTCTTCCCAGCCCATGGCAGACCCGCAGCAATGTGACAGGCCCACGACACGGCGAGAAAACTCTTATACGAACCGCTGGGACCGTAAATGCTGCACAGTGATTGCGCTGGCAGAAAGTGTTTAAGGATATAGTCCTGACGGATATCAAATCCCTCAGAACCGCGAGAGAGAGGCAGCTTTGTCCTGAACTTTGCACCAGCATCAGGGAAGACGCGGTGAATGCGCTGCACGTCAGACAGCATGGCATTCATTTCCCCTTCGCCTATCTCTTCCACCAGCACAGAACGCCGCGCAGTAATCATTTGTTTGCGGTCAGTATCAAGATACCCGGCATCACAAAGCTCCTCATACGGCATTGCTGCTATCTGGTTGAGGCGAGCCACCAGCTTCCCGTAACGGGTAGTTGGATCTTTATGCTGGTGGAGCGCTTTATCCAAATCGCTGCGGCTGTACTGCTTGCCGTGCGCCCACAGATACGAACAGGTAAACAGGGCATCAGATACAGTTTCTACAGCTGTCAGTTGTACCGTCATTTTGGAATGCCCCCGCTCATCTGGAATTTACCGATCAGAGGATGGAACCAGTACGCAGAGCCATATTTGCGCTTAGCGCTGCGTAACACCAGCCGAGCCGCTTCCCTGAACTTTTCATCAGGCGCAACAAATCCGCCAGATTTCAGCTTAACCAGCATCACCCCTGTGTTTTTCGCCAACTCCTCAGCCTTTTTGGTTGAGATACCGTATTCAGCGGCCAGTGTTGCTACTGGCGTCATACCCGGAGGGATTTCTCCTCCCTGACTATCGGTGAGTGACTTAACCTGTGCCTCAAGATGCAAAATCTTTTCAACCAGCAGATCAACGCGGTTAGCCAGCTCGTTGAATTTCACGTTACTGATCATTTGCGTTCCCCTTCAGCTGGAAGGACGAATGACTTATCCAAAGCGTTAGCCAGATCATCAGCCAAGCGCGATGCAATATCCATTAAAGCCATCAGGTGGATGCGCTTCTTTTCATCGTTCGCTATAGCTACAAAAGCTGCACACGAAAGAAGAGCCGAAACCTCTTGAGCAGTGGTCAATAAGTCTTGATCGCTCTTGTAGGTATAAAGGTTATCCATTGAGCGCCCCCTTTGAATTCTGCTCGACCATGCTTGCCGCCAGTTGATCCGATACTCGTCTGGCCAGACTGATAAGGTTTTCACGCTCAACCTGATCTACGTCGCACTCCTCGACAACCATCAACAACGCAGCCAGTTCACAGGCTATTGACGTGCTTTTATTGGTTAATTCACGCATGGCAAACCTCCACAACCCGAAGATCATGAAATGGCAGGCGAGCAGCAAAAATGAGGTTTACCCCCGGCATAGTCTCGCGGGCCTCCTGTTCGCTGGATGCGTTGACGTAGATCACCAATGGTTTGGCGGTAGGGTAGTGCTCAGAAGCGGAGAGAAATCTCCATGTAAATTCCGGGCGAGTTTGGGTAGACTTCTTGAAAGCCATAGCTGTTACCTCAGATAACGGTTTGGTTAGAGGCCCGTTGGTGTTGGTAGCGCCAGCGGGCTTCGTCTTTTCTGTACCCTGATTATCAACCAAGGTGTAAGTAACTTTATTTTTAGGTGGCTTACATGTCAATGCTTTTGTGTAAGACTGATTCTGTGTATATTGTCTTACACCAGCATACGGAGGATTGCAGATGGCTACAGGCCCCAAAAACACGAAGTCACAATCATTAACCGCCCGCATCCCACACGATGTCATAGAGGGAATGGAGTCCGTCAAACGGAACGACGAAAGCAATGCAGCGTTCATCGTAGCCGCCATGCGCGGGGAGATCGCCCGACGCCAAGCAGAAGGAAACGGGGAAAATATCCTTGTTTCTTCCCTCGATACGCTAGCGCAGGCAGAAAAGATTGGAGTCAAAGCCTCCGAAGAGATCGGACAACTTATCAGCGTTGTTCGTGACGAACTCCAGCGCAGGAAGGCCAAGTAAGCAGACAAGGAGTGATACCCGATATCTGGATAACGGTCGAAACTACGGGATTTTCCCGGGGTATGCTGCATTGCAGTACACCCGGCACTCTGTTCCAGTTCTCCCGAAGTTTCGGGAGATTGGGTATGCGCCAATGCCGTACACCCTAAACAGCCCAATTTCTGGGTAGTTTCACGTAACCGCTCCATTGACGCAGTTCCTGTAATCACAGGAGCGCTCAGGCTTTGACCACCAGCTATAGGCCTGGTATGCTGATTCTGTTCTTTGTTTTCGGTACTACACTGGCGGCCCTGCATGGTCGCCTTTGTTTTTTGTGCCATACCTCCCCCTTAAGCTGCTTTGCAGCGGCTTTGCTGCCACTCAGAAACTTCAGAGAGAAGCCAACCCACAGCACGGCCACCCAGTTTACGGCGGGCTGGGAATTGACCTTCTTTTTCCATCATGTAGCGGGTTGTACGGCAGATGCCTGTTAACTGGCGGCACTCGGCTTCGCGGATAACTCTTTCTGCTGGCAGCTGGGGTTGTTTAATGTTGTTCATAAAAAAATGCTCTCGTTCGCTAAGGTTCGAGAGCATTTAAAAACAACGTTAAAATTGATCGGGTGATATCACATTATCTAGTGGTGATATCACCTACCTAAATATTTCTGCCATGTCTGCCGGTGGGTTTCCGGGAGGTCAACACCTTTCCTCGCTGCTGTTGCTTCTATGATGTTTACGATTTTTGATACAGGGGTATTATCGAAATCTACATCAGACATATCATCAATGAGACGTAATAAGCATTTAATTAACTCGCCTTTTTTAGCAACTGTTTTTCCAGACTCATCCATAGACGGGAAAGATGGTTCCTGCTTTATGTCTTCCAATTGCTCAGCCATTACGCAAAGAAATCTCTTTGAAATTCTAAAGTCCTTTTCAAAGAGAACTACAAGTGCTTCTTCTGATGTAATATCTGGCTCAGTAGATATACCTGACACTGAGAAATAGTCGTCTTCATCTGTAAACTCCAGATCTATGCAGTCAATTGGCCCAATATAGAAAAAGCCCTTAACCTTTTCGACGTTATACCCTCTACCAAAATCACCATCTTTATTAATGATGTTAGAAATAGAAATGCGCCAATGCTCATCAACAATATCAGTTGCATTGCCAATATCCTCATGAAAACCAAAAGGAACATTCATAACCATTCGCCCTATATTTTCGTCGGGCACAATATCACAGTAAAAACACAATCTTAGCGATTCAGTCGCTGCATAATGAAAAATATCTCTCGCAGAGCAATGTAATTTTTGCGCAGCAATATCAATCGGATAATATAATCTTTCAGGAAGCTCGTACTTCTTTTCATCGGTTCTTTTCATTATTTCACCGCCATTATAACAACATTATTTTGGCTTTCAGAGAGCAGGTCTAAACGATCCATCCACTTATTCAATGCGTCCAGCTTTTCAGGTAAATACTGACTGCGGTTATAAACGGACATGACACCCCCCAGCGCATGGCCCAGAAGCTGCTCGACAACATGCGGAGCAATTCCCATGTTGTTCAGAGTCGTGGAAAACGTACGGCGTAGATCGTGAAGCGTCCACGGTTCAGAGTGGCCCAGACGCTTATACAACATCCTTCCCCACTGACTGACAGCTTCCGGTTTCTTTATCTCTCCAAGCAAAAGCCCTGTGCTTTGGTGCTGCTCTAAGAGCTGTTTGATAAATGGGCGGATATCTACGGGAATAGGCCGTAGTATTTTCTCACCACCTTTGCTGTGCTCTTTTGGTACCGTCCAAACCCAATCATTTAGATCCCATTCGCTTACGCGAGACAATCTCAATTCCTGAGTTCGGCACCCAAACACCACTAGCAGACGTAAAAGCGCTGAGTAGTAGGGCTTAAATTTCAGTCCGGTACTTTCCCGCCAGATATCGGCAAGCTCCTGTCTGGTATGTTCCCGGTCGCGCTTATTCTGCTTTCTGCCTACATCGTCGATCGTCAGGTCGTCCAGGACGTTGCTCACCGCGTACCGATGAACCCGGCAGAACTTAAGAGCTTGCTTACACATCTGCAAAAGATAGCCAGCAGCTACAGGCGCTTCGTTCCTTACCCTGGCGAAACATTCCAACCAGTGGCGAGTTTCACACATAGAAAGCGGATAAGTGCCTATATAAGGAAAGATATGCTTATTGAGCTGCTCAATGTGCTTTTCAACATTAGCGCGGTTATGGGTGGCATATTCCCTGATCCAGTATTCAAGGACATCCCTGACCGTCACCGGTTTTAACGTTTCCTGAGTGGTAACGCTCAACTGGTGCTTTGGATTCTTTCCTTCTGCGAGCCATGCGCGACACTGCTCTCGTTTCTCACGAGCTGCTTTAAGTGAAAGGTCTGGATAATTACCCAGCTTTATACGCTGAGATTTTGATTCCCGGCCACCTATGCGGAAAGTGAAATACCAGGTCAATACGCCCGATCTGGACACCTTCACACTTAGCCCATCGCCATCAGCATAGAAGCTGTCTCCGGGGCTTTCTCTTCCCAGCATTTTACGAAGCGACGTGTCGCTTAATTTGTTCGTTCCACCAGCCATAGAAAACCTTAGTTCATATTGGAGACTGACTGCACCACTGACTGCACATCTCAATGTTACTCTATGAACGGCAATGAACAAAGGCAAACCAGAAAAACAATTTTATTGTTTTGTATCAGCATGATAGACGAACATTATCAAACATAGCCAAACGGTAAAAAACGTAGGTTTTGAAAATACGGCATGAACTGATACTAATCAGTTAAATGCTTGTTTAAAAAGGCGCTCTTCGGCATGGGGAAGCGCCTTTTTTATTACCTGCGCTTCTCCGTCAACGCATTGTAAACCTTCGCCTCTCCCGCTTTTCAACCACGGTTTTTCGTGTATATTTCCCCCACCTTACTGGCGATCTTCTCGCGGAATGACACAATGATTCGTAAATACTGGTGGCTGGTTGTCTTTGCAATCTCCGTTCTCATTTTCGATACACTCCTGATGCAGTGGATTGAACTGATGAGCACCGAAACCGATAAGTGTCGCAATATGAACTCCGTTAATCCGCTGAAACTCGTGAACTGCTCAGAGCTCGACTAACCGCCCGATTGCGCAAACCACCCCGTTATTACCCACTAAAAACGGGGATTTAAATCCCTTTGAGCCATTACCTGACGGTGATAATGTCTCGCCCTTCTCAACCGCTCTAGCGTAACCCCACACTCGAGTAGAACCGTCCATGCTGGTCAGCCAATACAACCCTATCCTTGTCGTCCTCTCCTTTGTTGTTGCCATTCTTGCTGCGTATACCGCGTTGAACATGGCTGCACGCGTCGCCGGGAGTGAAGGTGTCGCTGCCCGCGTCTGGCTGGCTGGCGGCGGTATTGCTATGGGCATCGGCGTATGGGCCATGCATTTTATCGGCATGCTGGCGATGGACCTCTCCATGAGCATGAGCTACAACGCCACCCTGACGGTGTTATCCATGGTCATCGCCGTGGGTTCGTCGCTGTTTGCGCTATGGCTCGTGAGCTGCGAGCAACTACGCCTGCGCCGACTGCTGCCCGGCGCGCTGGTGATGGGGAGCGGTATTGTTGCTATGCATTACACCGGCATGGCGGCGCTGGAAGTGATGCCCGGGATTATCTGGGACAAGATGTGGGTGGCCATGTCGGTCGTGATTGCGCTTGCCGCTTCGCTCGCGGCATTATGGCTCACCTTCCGCCTGCGTCGCGAAGCCGCGCAGGTCGTGCTGATGCGCATGGGTGCCGCCATCACGATGGGAATTGCCATTGCCGGCATGCACTATGCCGGGATGAAAGCGGCGCAGTTTCCGATGTCCACAATGGTTCACCATGAGGGAATCAACGGGAGCTGGCTGGCGGTGCTGGTCAGCGTCGTCGCGCTCTCAATTCTTGGGATCACCCTGCTGGTGTCGATGCTGGATGCCCGCCTTCAGGCACGTACCGCCCTTCTGGCCTCGTCGCTGGCAGAAGCTAACCGGGAACTCGCTCAACTGGCGCTACACGATACCCTGACGCGCCTGCCCAACCGTATCCTGCTGGAAGACAGACTCGATCAGGCCATCAGCAAAGCCGATCGTGAAGGGAACCACTTTGCCCTGATGTTCATGGATCTTGACGGCTTTAAAGCCATCAATGATGCCTACGGCCATGATGTTGGTGACAGGCTGCTGGTCGCAGTTACGCAGCGTCTGCTGCTTCTTCTGAAAGGCCAGTTCACCCTTGCACGTATCGGCGGTGATGAATTTGTTCTGCTGGCAGAGGGAGAAGGTCCGGACGACGCTGCATCGCTTGCGAATTCGCTGGTGCGCGCGATCGATAGCCCGTTCAACCTCAGCCCCTATGAACTGGTAGTGACCCTCAGCATTGGTATCGCGCTGTACCCTCACGACGGCAAAACCGAGCGTGAGCTGATGTTTAACGCCGACGCGGCGATGTATCACACGAAGCATATGGGCCGTAACGGTTACCACTTTTTCCAGCCCTCCATGAACACCCTGGCGCAGACCCATCTCCAGTTAATGAACGATCTGTGGATGGCAATCGATCGCAATGAGCTGCGCCTGCTGTATCAGCCAAAATTTCACGCCCCGGCGGGCCCGGTCCTCGGATTCGAGGCGTTATTGCGCTGGCAGCATCCTAAGCAGGGGCTACTGACGCCGGACCTTTTTCTGCCGCTGGCGGAAAAAACGGGGCTAATCGTCCCCATTGGCAACTGGGTGATTCATGAAGCCTGCCGCCAGCTGCGGGAATGGCATCTCCAGGGGCATCAAAGCTGGTCAATGGCGGTAAACCTGTCGACACTGCAGTTTGAACAACCTTCACTGGTTAAAACGGTTCTCGACTGCCTGGCACTTCACCAGGTGCCACCGGAAATGTTGATCCTCGAAGTGACGGAAACCACGGCGATGAGCAACCCGGATGAGAGCGTACGCGTGCTGACAGAGCTGACGGATGCGGGCGTGAAGGCTTCCATTGATGATTTTGGCACCGGATATTCGAGCCTGCTGTACCTCAAGCGATTACCGGCCTGCGAATTGAAAATCGACAGGGCGTTTGTGAAAGAGCTCAGCGGCGAGAGCGAGGATGCCACTATTGTCTCAGCAATTGTGGCTCTCGCTAAAACACTTAACCTGAAAGTCGTGGCTGAAGGTGTGGAAACCGAAGCGCAGCAAGCCTTTTTAACCGAGCTTGGCTGTAACACCCTTCAGGGTTATCTGTTAGGTAAACCCGTCAGCGCGCAGACCATAGAGGCACTTTGTGCCCGAGGGGAAATGTTACCTGGCGCTGAACAGTAAGCACCCCCATCTGGCGACACGCGAATAACCGGGAGTGTCGCCAGTATGCTATCGACCAGAACGGGAGCCTGCTGATAAAGATTAAAGCTGTCGTTATTCATTAACCAGTTTTTGATTATTCCGCTAAAAAAACCGTGGAATACAATCAAGGTGAGATCAACATTCACCTGTGGCGAAATGATGTTTCGCGAAATACAGGTCTCCAGCGCGGCGCGTAGCGTGTCATCGTTGAATCCGATACGCTTTCTGATTTCACGCTCAGAAATCATATCACTGCTAAATTCACACTTATGATACAGAATTTGTAAAAGCGCACATTGCCGGGGGTCATGGGCAATATACTGCAGCGCGGTAATAAATTGCTCACGAAGTTTTAACAATGGATCATCACTATCGGAAAGGGAAAGCCTGTCGTGAATAATGTCGCGAAGCGGTAATTGCTGTTCCCAGATGGCATTAAATATTTCAGATTTACTGGTGAAGTGCCAGTAGATCGCACCGCGCGTCACCTTAGCGGCATCAGCGATATCCGTCAGCGTCGTGCTGGCTACGCCACGCGTGGCAAACTGTCCGATAGCCGCCTCAATCAGCTGCTGCCGGGTTTGTTGAGCCTCTTCTTTCTTTTTACGCGCCATAGGCAACTACTCGTTACTCACAAGGTTTAAAGATCATATTGCGTTCATGCAAATGTAAGTATTCACTAAAATCCGTTTTAATTTTGCACAAAAAAAGTCACCCCTCTTGATTTATAATTAATACAAATATATCCAATCAATTAAATTGACGGAATGAATAATTATAAAATATTAAACTCATTTACCTGATTAACATGTCTGACTATATCCCAGAATGAAGCCGGCCTGATTCTTATTTTTTTCTACAAACATGGTCATTCGCACTTATAAATTAAAAAACATTAAATACCCTCATTATTATACGCAGCTACATTTTATTTTTATCCCTCTGCCCCTGCTACCGATTCGCGGCATATATCGGTTAATGGGTATTTAAAGGAACAGTAATGACGAATCATTTCAGACTCTTGCCTTTATCCGGTTTCATTGTCTGCACGGTACTGCTCACTGGATGCGATGGTCAGGAAAATCAACAACAGCATCTGCAGGCGCCTCAGGTCAGCGTGCATATTGTGAAAAGCGCGCCTCTGGCTGTCACCACTGAACTCCCGGGCAGAACAGATGCATTTCGCGTTGCGGAGGTTCGTCCTCAGGTCAGCGGCATTATTCTTCGCCGCAACTTCGCGGAGGGTAGCGATGTAAAAGCGGGCGAGTCACTCTACCAGATCGATCCTGCGACCTATCAGGCGGCCTATGACAGCGCGAAAGGCGAACTGGCGAAGGCTCAGGCGGCAGCCAATATTGCACACCTGACGGTGAAACGTTATCTCCCGCTGGTAGGCACCCGGTATGTCAGTAAGCAGGAGTATGACCAGGCCGTAGCGACGGCTCAGCAGGCAGATGCCAGCGTGGTTGCCGCAAAAGCGGGCGTTGAAAGCGCACGTATCAACCTTGCCTACACCAAAGTAACCTCTCCGGTTGATGGTCGTATCGGAAAATCCAGTGTGACCGAAGGGGCGCTGGTGACGAACGGGCAAGCCGCAGCGCTGGCAACGGTCCAGCAGCTCGATCCGATTTATGTCGATGTCACCCAGTCCAGTAATGATTTTATGCGCCTGAAACAGACGAGCCTGCAAAAAGGCGATACCGCCAGCAGCGTTGAACTGCTGATGGAGAACGGGCAGTCCTATCCGCTGAAAGGCACATTGCAGTTCTCTGACGTCACGGTTGATGAAAGTACCGGCTCGATCACCCTGCGCGCCATTTTCCGTAACCCTCAGCATCAGCTGTTACCCGGCATGTTCGTTCGCGCCCGCATTGATGAAGGCACCCAGCCGGATGCGATTCTGGTACCACAGCAGGGCGTGACCCGCACACCGCGAGGCGATGCAACCGTCCTGGTGGTGAACGATAAAAACCAGGTTGAGCCGCGAACCGTCGTGGCCCCTCAGGCAATTGGCGATCGCTGGATGGTAACGGAAGGGCTGAAAAACGGTGATCGTGTGATTGTCAGCGGGCTACAGAAAGTCAGACCCGGGGTAACCGTCGTCGCCACGCCGGATACCACCACGACCCCAGCCGGTTAAGGGACGACGACATGGCTAATTTCTTTATTCAGAGACCGGTTTTCGCCTGGGTACTTGCCATCATTTTGATGATTGCAGGCGGGCTGGCCATTCTCAAACTTCCCGTCGCACAGTATCCGACCATTGCCCCTCCCGCTGTGGCGATATCCGCGACCTACCCGGGAGCTGACGCTCAAACGGTGCAGGATACCGTGACCCAGGTTATCGAACAGAACATGAACGGTATCGATAAGCTGATGTATATGTCCTCCACCAGCGATTCAGCGGGTAACGTCACCATCACCCTGACCTTCGAGTCAGGAACCGATCCGGACATCGCCCAGGTGCAGGTGCAGAACAAGCTGCAGCTCGCCATGCCGCTACTGCCGCAAGAGGTACAGCAGCAAGGGATTGGCGTGGAGAAATCCAGCAGCAGTTTTCTGCTGGTCGCCGGCTTTGTTTCAGACAACAAAAATCTCACGCAGAATGACATCTCTGACTATGTCGCGTCGAACGTCAAAGATGCCATCAGCCGAACGTCTGGCGTCGGTGACGTTCAGCTGTTTGGCGCTCAGTATGCGATGCGTATCTGGCTCGACAGCAACGCGATGAACAAATACCAGCTGACGCCGCAGGATATTATCAACCAGCTGAAAACGCAGAACGACCAGATAGCGGCAGGCCAGTTGGGCGGGACGCCGTCCATTCCCGGGCAGCAGCTGAATGCCTCGATCATCGCGCAAACCCGCCTGAAATCACCGGAGGAGTTTGGCCGCGTGACGCTTAAGGTGAACCAGGACGGCTCGATGGTTCATTTGAAGGACGTGGCTCGCATTGAGCTGGGTGGCGAAAACTACAATATGGTCACTAAAATCAACGGGCAGGCGGCAACCGGTCTGGGGATTAAGCTGGCAACCGGGGCAAATGCGCTGGACACTGCGGCAGCCATTAAGAGCAAGCTGGCGCAACTGCAGCAGTTCTTCCCGCAGGGGCTGAAAGTGGTCTATCCCTATGACACCACGCCTTTTGTGAAGATCTCCATTCACGAAGTGGTGAAGACCCTGTTTGAAGCAATCATTCTCGTCTTCCTGGTCATGTACCTGTTCCTGCAAAACCTGCGCGCGACCCTCATCCCAACTATCGCGGTGCCGGTCGTTCTGCTGGGTACCTTCGCGGTTCTGGCGGCATTCGGTTTCTCCATCAATACCCTGACGATGTTCGGCATGGTGCTGGCGATAGGTCTGCTGGTCGATGACGCTATCGTGGTCGTTGAGAACGTTGAACGCGTCATGGTCGAGGACAAACTGCCGCCGAAAGAGGCCACGCAGAAGTCTATGGAGCAGATCCAGGGTGCACTGGTCGGGATCGCCATGGTGCTCTCGGCGGTCTTTATTCCGATGGCCTTTTTTGGCGGCTCGACGGGGGCAATCTATCGCCAGTTCTCGCTGACTATCGTTTCAGCGATGGCGTTGTCCGTTCTGGTTGCGCTAATCCTGACGCCCGCACTCTGCGCAACATTGCTTAAGCCCGTATCCGGCGACGATCATGAGAAAAAAGGTGGTTTCTTCGGCTGGTTTAATGCGCTCTTCGATAAAAGCGTGGAGCACTACAGCAACAGCGTGAGCGGTATTTTGAGTAAGGCAGGGCGCTATCTGGCGGTGTACGTCATTATCGTCGGTGGGATGGCGGTGCTCTTCCTGCGCTTGCCTACCTCCTTCCTGCCCGAAGAGGATCAGGGGGTGTTTATGACGATGGTTCAACTCCCGGCGGGTGCAACCCAGACGCGTACTCAGCAGGTCCTTGATCAGGTTCAGGACTACTATCTGAACAAAGAGAAAGCGAACGTTGATTCTGTCTTTACCGTAAACGGCTTTAGCTTTAGCGGCCAGGGCCAGAACGCCGGTATTGCCTTCGTCAGCCTGAAGCCCTGGGAGGAGCGACCGGGGTCGGAAAACGGCGTTGAAGCCATTGTGGGTCGCGCGACAAAAGCCTTCAGTCAGATTAAAGATGGCCTCGTGTTCCCTTTTAACCTGCCTGCCATTATTGAGCTGGGTACCGCCACGGGCTTCGATTTTGAGTTGATCGATCAGGCGAACCTGGGGCATAACCAGCTGACGCAAGCGCGTGATCAGCTGCTTAGCATGGTGAAAGAGCACCCTGACCTGCTGGTTCGCGTGCGACCTAACGGCCTTGAAGATACGCCTCAGTTCAAGCTGGATGTCGATCAGGAGAAAGCGCAGGCGCTGGGCGTCAGTCTTTCTGACGTCAACCAGACGATTTCGACGGCCTTAGGTGGCACCTATGTGAACGACTTTATCGATCGTGGGCGCGTGAAAAAGGTCTACGTACAGGCCGACGCAAAATTCCGTATGTTGCCGGGAGATATTAATAACCTTTACGTACGCAGCGCGAATGGGGAAATGGTCCCGTTCTCCGCCTTCAGCAACGCTCGCTGGGTGTATGGTTCACCTCGTCTGGAACGCTATAACGGGATGCCTTCTATGGAGATCCTGGGTGAATCAGCCCCGGGTAAAAGTACCGGTGAGGCCATGGCTATGATGGAAAGCCTCGCGGCAAAACTACCTTCCGGTATCGGCTATGACTGGACGGGGATGTCTTATCAGGAGCGCCTCTCGGGTAACCAGGCGCCAGCACTGTACGCCATTTCACTGATCGTGGTGTTCCTGTGCCTGGCTGCGCTGTATGAAAGCTGGTCCATTCCGTTCTCCGTCATGCTGGTTGTGCCGCTGGGGGTCATTGGGGCTCTTCTCGCAGCGTCGCTGCGCGGGTTAAACAACGACGTCTATTTCCAGGTCGGTCTGCTGACGACGATTGGTTTATCGGCTAAAAACGCCATCCTGATCGTCGAATTTGCTAAAGACCTGATGGATAAAGAAGGCAAAGGCATTATTGAAGCCACGCTGGAAGCTTCCAGGATGCGCCTTCGACCGATCCTGATGACGTCCCTGGCCTTTATTCTTGGCGTCATGCCGCTGGTGATCAGCACCGGGGCCGGGAGCGGTGCGCAAAACGCCGTCGGTACGGGTGTGATGGGGGGAATGCTTTCCGCAACGCTTCTGGCGATTTTCTTCGTGCCCGTCTTCTTTGTGGTTGTTCGTCGACGCTTTACCCGCCATAAAGATTAACATTTCCCTAAAAAGGCACCTCTGGTGCCTTTTTTATTTTTAACATAAACAATGAATTAGGCATTAAGCAAAAGCCATGTTAAAAATACAGTGATTTGTATTAAGTAAAAACACTCTCTTACCCCTTCATAATTTCTCCATTAATTCGTCCTGAAATCGATTTTTCTCCACGATTTTTACAAACTACATAATTTGAGATTATTCCTCGTGTAACGCGGACTTACCCCGGTGGTAAAATAACCTCCAGTTCGTTAATTGCCCTCCTGGCTTTATAGCGGACGAGAAATAATACTGAGGTAACATCATGAAAAGATTCATTTCCGTTGCACTTCTCGCTGCGCTGCTTGCTGGTTGCGCGCACGACTCTCCATGTGTACCGGTTTACGACGACCAGGGCCGACTGGTTCATACCAATACCTGTATGAAAGGCACCACCCAGGATAACTGGGAGACTGCGGGTGCTATCGCCGGCGGTGCTGCCGCAGTAGCGGGTCTGACGCTGGGTATTGTTGCCCTGACCAAGTAAAATTTGTTGAGAAAGCGCGGCTCTGGCCGCGCTTTTGCTTTTAATGAGTGCAGTATTTTCAAATAAGTAAAAAAATAGCCCCGTATTTATTCACGTAATTAATCTAAGCCTGAAGTCAGTCACAGCTTTTTTGCATACTCATTCAAATTACTTATTCTATCGTGATGATTTTCACACATTAATATTATTGAATACCCTGCCAATATTCACGCTAAAAACTATCTCTTCTTTTTCCAGACCCGACTCGCAACTTTTGCTCCAATTTGTGGCACAGGTTGTAATTTCGCACCGTTTCGGGGCGCTCGTTTTATTTAAGCCTGTCTACACTCAGCATTAAGCGTTCACTCGTCTCTTATTTTGTCGAACGCAAAACTGGCATTACGTTTGCTTTATAAACGTTGGCCAAAGCCACAGACAGGTAAAGCGTTTAAAAACGCCTCTATAACGATAAATTACGCCACACAGGATGCATTATGAAAAAGACGATGATAGCCAGCCTGGCCGCTGCAGGTATGTTGTTTGCCGTAGCCGGTCAAGCCCATGCGGGAACGACACTGGATGCCGTTAAAAAGAAAGGTTTTGTTCAATGCGGTATCAGTGACGGTTTGCCTGGCTTCTCTTATGCCGATGCGAACGGCAAATTTACCGGTATTGATGTGGACGTCTGCCGTGGCGTTGCAGCCGCCGTTTTTGGCGATGACAGCAAAGTAAAATATACCCCGCTGACGGCGAAAGAACGCTTTACGGCGCTGCAGTCCGGCGAGGTCGACATGCTCTCCCGTAATACCACCTGGACCTCCTCCCGTGATGCAGGCATGGGGATGTCATTTACGGGCGTAACCTATTATGACGGCATCGGCTTCCTGACCCACAATAAAGCCGGCCTGAAAAGCGCTAAGGAACTGGATGGCGCCACCGTTTGTATCCAGGCGGGCACCGATACCGAGCTGAACGTGGCGGATTATTTCAAAGCAAACAACATGAAATACACCCCGGTGACATTCGACCGCTCGGATGAATCGGCCAAAGCGCTGGAATCCGGCCGTTGCGACACGCTGGCCTCTGACCAGTCACAGCTGTATGCCTTACGCATTAAGCTGAGCAATCCGGCAGAGTGGATTGTCCTGCCTGAAGTGATCTCCAAAGAGCCTCTCGGCCCCGTCGTTCGTCGCGGCGATGAAGACTGGTTCTCTATCGTTCGCTGGACGCTGTTTGCCATGCTGAACGCAGAAGAGATGGGCATCAACTCTAAAAACGTTGATGAGAAAGCCGCTAAGCCATCCAACCCTGATATGGCGCACCTGCTCGGTAAAGAAGGTGATTTCGGCAAGGATCTGAAGCTGGATAACAAGTGGGCTTACAACATCATCAAACAGGTGGGCAACTACTCTGAGATCTTTGAACGCAACGTGGGATTGGAAAGCCCGCTGAAGATCAAACGCGGCCAGAACAATCTCTGGAACAACGGCGGTATTCAGTACGCACCACCAGTACGTTAAGTCATAGCTGTAACGGGCACTGCTCCGGCAGTGCCCACTCCAGAGTCATGGTTACTGAGGTTTCTTTATGTCCCATCGCCGCTCAGCCGTAAAAGGATCGCTATCCTTTTCTCATCCCGCGGTCCGCGCCTGGCTATTCCAGATTATTGCTATTGTTGCGGTTGTTCTCATCGCCGTGTATCTCATCCATAATACAATCACCAACCTGAATAATCGCGGCATTACCTCCGGTTTCGCGTTTTTAGACCGCAGCGCGGGGTTTGGTATTGTTCAGCACCTTATTGATTATCAGGAAGGTGACACGTACGGACGCGTGTTCGTGGTCGGTTTACTGAATACGCTGTTGGTATCGGCGCTTTGTATCGTTTTCGCGTCGGTACTGGGCTTCTTTATTGGCCTGGCGCGTCTTTCTGAAAACTGGCTCCTGCGGAAACTGTCGACCGTTTATATCGAGACGTTCCGTAATATCCCCCCGCTCCTGCAGATCTTCTTCTGGTATTTCGCCGTACTGCGTAACCTTCCCGGTCCCCGTCAGGCCGTCGACGCGTTTGAGCTGTTTTTCCTGAGTAACCGTGGATTGTCCATTCCTTCTCCTCAGCCGGGTGAAGGGCTGTACGCTTTTATCGGCGCGATTGTGATAGCGCTTGCGCTCTCTGCGGGGGTATTCCGTTTTAACCGCAAGCATCAGATCAAAACCGGTCAGCTTCGTAGAACCTGGCCCACGGCAGCTGTCCTGATCGTTAGCCTGCCGCTAATTGCACACTGGCTGTTTGGGGCCGCTTTGCACTGGGATATTCCACATCTGCGGGGCTTTAACTTTCAGGGCGGGATGGTATTAATTCCCGAGCTGGCAGCCCTGACGCTGGCGCTGTCGATTTATACGTCCGCCTTTATCGCAGAGATTATCCGTGCAGGGATCCAGGCAGTTCCTTATGGGCAGCACGAGGCGGCGCGCTCGCTGGGATTACCCCATACCGTGACGCTTCGCCAGGTCATTATTCCGCAGGCTTTACGGGTCATCATTCCCCCCCTGACCAGCCAGTATCTCAATATTGTCAAAAACTCGTCTCTGGCCGCTGCCATTGGTTACCCGGATATGGTGTCACTCTTCGCCGGAACCGTGCTTAACCAGACCGGACAAGCCATTGAAACCATCGCCATCACGATGTCTGTCTATCTGATCATCAGCCTGGTAATTTCACTGCTGATGAACCTCTATAACCGTCGTATAGCACTGGTCGAGCGCTAAGGATTTATGATGACAAAAGCGATACTGTCGCACTCCTCGCGCCCTGCCAACTCGACAGGTGGACGTTTCATTCTCTGGGCGCGCAAGAATCTGTTCTCCAGCTGGAGTAACAGCCTGCTGACGATTGTCTGCCTGTGGCTCATGTGGGAGTTGATTCCTCCCCTGCTGAATTGGGCGTTTTTACAGGCCAACTGGGTCGGTTCAACCCGGGCAGACTGTACAAAAGCCGGCGCCTGCTGGGTGTTTATCCATGAACGCTTCGGTCAGTTCATGTATGGGTTGTATCCCCATGAACAGCGCTGGCGGATTAATCTGGCGCTGGTTATCGGTCTGCTCTCTGTCGCAGTCATGTTCTGGAAAAAACTGCCTCACCGTGGACGCTATATTGCCGTCTGGGCGGTGGTTTATCCGATTATTGTCTGGGTGCTGCTGTATGGCGGTTTTCTGGGGCTGGAACGCGTTGAAACACGCCAGTGGGGCGGGCTGACGCTGACGTTGATTATCGCATCAGTGGGGATAGCCGGTGCTCTGCCGTGGGGGATTTTACTGGCCCTGGGACGGCGTTCAAAAATGCCGATCGTCCGCGTGCTCTCCGTTATCTTTATTGAGTTCTGGCGCGGCGTACCGCTTATCACCGTCCTGTTTATGTCGTCGGTCATGCTGCCGCTGTTTATGGCAGAGGGAACAACCATCGACAAGCTGATCCGTGCCCTGGTGGGGGTGATTCTCTTCCAGTCCGCCTATGTCGCTGAAGTTGTGCGAGGTGGTTTGCAGGCGTTGCCTAAAGGCCAGTACGAAGCGGCGGAATCACTGGCTCTCGGTTACTGGAAAACGCAGGGACTGGTCATTCTTCCACAAGCACTCAAGCTGGTCATTCCGGGTCTGGTCAACACGATCATTGCCCTCTTCAAGGATACCAGCCTGGTGATCATCATCGGATTGTTCGATCTCTTTAGCAGCGTGCAACAGGCAACCGTTGACCCTGTCTGGCTGGGTATGTCCACCGAAGGATATGTCTTTGCTGCCCTGATCTACTGGATCTTTTGTTTTAGCATGTCGCGCTACAGCCAGCATCTGGAAAAGCGCTTTAACACCGGGCGTACACCGCACTGAGGAAATTATGAGCCAAATAACTATGACACCCGCCGACGCGATGATTACGCTGGAAAATGTGAATAAATGGTACGGACAATTTCATGTCCTGAGGGACATTAATCTTAAGGTAAAGCAGGGAGAACGCATCGTCCTTTGCGGCCCTTCGGGCTCCGGAAAATCCACAACCATTCGCTGTATTAATCATCTTGAAGAACATCAGCAAGGACGCATTGTAGTTGATGGTATCGAGCTGAATGAAGATATCCGCAATATCGAACGCGTACGTCAGGAAGTAGGAATGGTATTTCAACACTTTAATCTGTTTCCGCACCTGACCGTTCTGCAGAACTGTACGCTTGCGCCGATTTGGGTACGAAAGATGCCGAAAAAGGAAGCGGAGGCATTGGCAATGCACTACCTGGAGCGTGTACGTATCGCAGAGCATGCCAATAAATTCCCTGGCCAGATATCGGGTGGCCAACAGCAGCGTGTGGCTATCGCCCGTTCGCTGTGTATGAAACCGAAAATTATGCTGTTTGATGAACCGACATCTGCCCTCGATCCGGAAATGGTGAAAGAGGTTCTGGACACCATGATTGGGCTGGCTCAATCCGGCATGACCATGTTGTGTGTGACGCATGAGATGGGGTTTGCGCGAACCGTGGCCGACCGGGTGATCTTTATGGACCGCGGGGAGATTGTTGAGCAAGCTCCGCCGGATGAGTTCTTTGCGCATCCGAAGTCAGAACGTACGCGAGCATTCCTGTCGCAGGTGATTCATTAGTTGTTTGCTCTGCCGGGTGGCGGCTTCGCCTTACCCGGCCTACCGTTTTATCGGCGCATAAACGCAAAAAGGCCATCCTTTCGGATGGCCTTTTCACTTATTTGATGTCTGGCAGTTCCCTACTCTCACATGGGGAGACCCCACACTACCATCGGCGCTACGGCGTTTCACTTCTGAGTTCGGCATGGGGTCAGGTGGGACCACCGCGCTAAAGCCGCCAGACAAATTCTTTTACTTCTTGCCGAACTTTAACCTAAGTATAAAGTGGTGCTGATACCCAGAGTCGAACTGGGGACCTCACCCTTACCAAGGGTGCGCTCTACCAACTGAGCCATATCAGCACGCTAAATTTGATGCCTGGCAGTTCCCTACTCTCACATGGGGAGACCCCACACTACCATCGGCGCTACGGCGTTTCACTTCTGAGTTCGGCATGGGTCAGGTGGGACCACCGCGCTAAAGCCGCCAGGCAAATTCTGTTAATCTGTATCAGGCTGAAAATCGTTGTCTGTCTCTTCGCCGAAACAGCTTCGGCGTTGTAAGGTTAAGCCTCACGGTTCATTAGTATCGGTTAGCTCAACGCATCGCTGCGCTTACACACCCGACCTATCAACGTCGTCGTCTTCAACGTTCCTTCAGGACCCTTAAAGGGTCAGGGAGAACTCATCTCGGGGCAAGTTTCGTGCTTAGATGCTTTCAGCACTTATCTTTTCCGCATTTAGCTACCGGGCAGTGCCATTGGCATGACAACCCGAACACCAGTGATGCGTCCACTCCGGTCCTCTCGTACTAGGAGCAGCCCCCCTCAATTCTCCAGCGCCCACGGCAGATAGGGACCGAACTGTCTCACGACGTTCTAAACCCAGCTCGCGTACCACTTTAAATGGCGAACAGCCATACCCTTGGGACCTACTTCAGCCCCAGGATGTGATGAGCCGACATCGAGGTGCCAAACACCGCCGTCGATATGAACTCTTGGGCGGTATCAGCCTGTTATCCCCGGAGTACCTTTTATCCGTTGAGCGATGGCCCTTCCATTCAGAACCACCGGATCACTATGACCTGCTTTCGCACCTGCTCGAGCCGTCACTCTCGCAGTCAAGCTAGCTTATGCCATTGCACTAACCTCCTGATGTCCGACCAGGATTAGCTAACCTTCGTGCTCCTCCGTTACTCTTTGGGAGGAGACCGCCCCAGTCAAACTACCCACCAGACACTGTCCGCAACCCGGATTACGGGTCTACGTTAGAACACCAGCCATTAAAGGGTGGTATTTCAAGGACGGCTCCACGCAGACTGGCGTCCACGCTTCAAAGCCTCCCACCTATCCTACACATCAAGGACCAGTGTTCAGTGTCAAGCTATAGTAAAGGTTCACGGGGTCTTTCCGTCTTGCCGCGGGTACACTGCATCTTCACAGCGAGTTCAATTTCACTGAGTCTCGGGTGGAGACAGCCTGGCCATCATTACGCCATTCGTGCAGGTCGGAACTTACCCGACAAGGAATTTCGCTACCTTAGGACCGTTATAGTTACGGCCGCCGTTTACCGGGGCTTCGATCAAGAGCTTCGCGTTGCCGCTAACCCCATCAATTAACCTTCCGGCACCGGGCAGGCGTCACACCGTATACGTCCACTTTCGTGTTTGCACAGTGCTGTGTTTTTAATAAACAGTTGCAGCCAGCTGGTATCTTCGACTGATTTCAGCTCCACCCGCAGGGGCTTCACCTACATATCAGCGTGCCTTCTCCCGAAGTTACGGCACCATTTTGCCTAGTTCCTTCACCCGAGTTCTCTCAAGCGCCTTGGTATTCTCTACCTGACCACCTGTGTCGGTTTGGGGTACGATTTCGTGTTACCTGATGCTTAGAGGCTTTTCCTGGAAGCAGGGCATTTGTTACTTCAGCACCGTAGTGCCTCGTCGTCACACCTCAGCGTTAAAAGGTACCGGATTTACCTGGAACCTCCGCCTACATGCTTAAACCGGGACAACCGTCGCCCGGCTAACATAGCCTTCTCCGTCCCCCCTTCGCAGTAACACCAAGTACAGGAATATTAACCTGTTTCCCATCGACTACGCCTTTCGGCCTCGCCTTAGGGGTCGACTCACCCTGCCCCGATTAACGTTGGACAGGAACCCTTGGTCTTCCGGCGAGCGGGCTTTTCACCCGCTTTATCGTTACTTATGTCAGCATTCGCACTTCTGATACCTCCAGCATGCCTCACAGCACACCTTCAACGGCTTACAGAACGCTCCCCTACCCAACAACGCATACGCGTCGCTGCCGCAGCTTCGGTGCATGGTTTAGCCCCGTTACATCTTCCGCGCAGGCCGACTCGACCAGTGAGCTATTACGCTTTCTTTAAATGATGGCTGCTTCTAAGCCAACATCCTGGCTGTCTGTGCCTTCCCACATCGTTTCCCACTTAACCATGACTTTGGGACCTTAGCTGGCGGTCTGGGTTGTTTCCCTCTTCACGACGGACGTTAGCACCCGCCGTGTGTCTCCCGTGATAACATTCTTCGGTATTCGTAGTTTGCATCGGGTTGGTAAGCCGGGATGGCCCCCTAGCCGAAACAGTGCTCTACCCCCGAAGATGAGTTCACGAGGCGCTACCTAAATAGCTTTCGGGGAGAACCAGCTATCTCCCGGTTTGATTGGCCTTTCACCCCCAGCCACAAGTCATCCGCTAATTTTTCAACATTAGTCGGTTCGGTCCTCCAGTTAGTGTTACCCAACCTTCAACCTGCCCATGGCTAGATCACCGGGTTTCGGGTCTATACCCTGCAACTTAACGCCCAGTTAAGACTCGGTTTCCCTTCGGCTCCCCTATACGGTTAACCTTGCTACAGAATATAAGTCGCTGACCCATTATACAAAAGGTACGCAGTCACACCACAAGGGTGCTCCCACTGCTTGTACGTACACGGTTTCAGGTTCTTTTTCACTCCCCTCGCCGGGGTTCTTTTCGCCTTTCCCTCACGGTACTGGTTCACTATCGGTCAGTCAGGAGTATTTAGCCTTGGAGGATGGTCCCCCCATATTCAGACAGGATACCACGTGTCCCGCCCTACTCTTCGAGTTCACAGCCTGTGTGCTTTCGTGTACGGGACTGTCACCCTGTACCGTGCGACTTTCCAGACGCTTCCACTAACACACAAGCTGATTCAGACTCTGGGCTGCTCCCCGTTCGCTCGCCGCTACTGGGGGAATCTCGGTTGATTTCTTTTCCTCGGGGTACTTAGATGTTTCAGTTCCCCCGGTTCGCCTCGTTAACCTATGTATTCAGTTAACGATAGTGCAACGAATTGCACTGGGTTTCCCCATTCGGACATCGCCGGGTCAAAGGTTCATATCACCTCGCCGGCGCTTTTCGCAGATTAGCACGTCCTTCATCGCCTCTGACTGCCAGGGCATCCACCGTGTACGCTTAGTCGCTTAACCTCACAACCCGAAGATGTTTCTTTCGATTCATCATCGACTTGCGAAAATTTGAGAGACTCGAACACACCATTTAAGATGTGTCGTTTCAATTTTCAGCTTGATCCAGATTTTTAAAGAGCAAATATCTCAAACGTCACCCGAAGATGAGTTTTGAGATATGACGGCAGGTGACTTTCACTCACGAACCAGCAAGTGGCGTCCCCTAGGGGATTCGAACCCCTGTTACCGCCGTGAAAGGGCGGTGTCCTGGGCCTCTAGACGAAGGGGACGTGTAAGTCTCAATCGCAAGACGCCTTGCTATTTACTTTTCATCAGACAATCTGTGTGAGCACTGCAAAGGCATGTTCTTTAAGGTAAGGAGGTGATCCAACCGCAGGTTCCCCTACGGTTACCTTGTTACGACTTCACCCCAGTCATGAATCACAAAGTGGTAAGCGCCCTCCCGAAGGTTAAGCTACCTACTTCTTTTGCAACCCACTCCCATGGTGTGACGGGCGGTGTGTACAAGGCCCGGGAACGTATTCACCGTAGCATTCTGATCTACGATTACTAGCGATTCCGACTTCATGGAGTCGAGTTGCAGACTCCAATCCGGACTACGACGCACTTTATGAGGTCCGCTTGCTCTCGCGAGGTCGCTTCTCTTTGTATGCGCCATTGTAGCACGTGTGTAGCCCTACTCGTAAGGGCCATGATGACTTGACGTCATCCCCACCTTCCTCCAGTTTATCACTGGCAGTCTCCTTTGAGTTCCCGGCCGGACCGCTGGCAACAAAGGATAAGGGTTGCGCTCGTTGCGGGACTTAACCCAACATTTCACAACACGAGCTGACGACAGCCATGCAGCACCTGTCTCAGAGTTCCCGAAGGCACCAAAGCATCTCTGCTAAGTTCTCTGGATGTCAAGAGTAGGTAAGGTTCTTCGCGTTGCATCGAATTAAACCACATGCTCCACCGCTTGTGCGGGCCCCCGTCAATTCATTTGAGTTTTAACCTTGCGGCCGTACTCCCCAGGCGGTCGACTTAACGCGTTAGCTCCGGAAGCCACGCCTCAAGGGCACAACCTCCAAGTCGACATCGTTTACGGCGTGGACTACCAGGGTATCTAATCCTGTTTGCTCCCCACGCTTTCGCACCTGAGCGTCAGTCTTTGTCCAGGGGGCCGCCTTCGCCACCGGTATTCCTCCAGATCTCTACGCATTTCACCGCTACACCTGGAATTCTACCCCCCTCTACAAGACTCTAGCCTGCCAGTTTCGAATGCAGTTCCCAGGTTGAGCCCGGGGATTTCACATCCGACTTGACAGACCGCCTGCGTGCGCTTTACGCCCAGTAATTCCGATTAACGCTTGCACCCTCCGTATTACCGCGGCTGCTGGCACGGAGTTAGCCGGTGCTTCTTCTGCGGGTAACGTCAATTGCTGAGGTTATTAACCTCAGCACCTTCCTCCCCGCTGAAAGTACTTTACAACCCGAAGGCCTTCTTCATACACGCGGCATGGCTGCATCAGGCTTGCGCCCATTGTGCAATATTCCCCACTGCTGCCTCCCGTAGGAGTCTGGACCGTGTCTCAGTTCCAGTGTGGCTGGTCATCCTCTCAGACCAGCTAGGGATCGTCGCCTAGGTGAGCCGTTACCCCACCTACTAGCTAATCCCATCTGGGCACATCTGATGGCAAGAGGCCCGAAGGTCCCCCTCTTTGGTCTTGCGACGTTATGCGGTATTAGCTACCGTTTCCAGTAGTTATCCCCCTCCATCAGGCAGTTTCCCAGACATTACTCACCCGTCCGCCGCTCGCCGGCAAAGTAGCAAGCTACTTTCCGCTGCCGCTCGACTTGCATGTGTTAGGCCTGCCGCCAGCGTTCAATCTGAGCCATGATCAAACTCTTCAATTTAAGTTTGATGCTCGTGAATTAAACTTCGTAATGAATTACGTATGTTCACTCAGAGACTTGGTATTCATTTTTCGTCTTGCGACGTTAAGAATCCATGTCACTTTGAGTGCCCACACAGATTGTCTGATAAATTGTTAAAGAGCAGTGCAACGCGGCTTTCGCTCACCGTTGCGAGGTGGCGTATATTACGCTTTCCTCTTTGAGAGTCAACCCGTTATTTCAGGATTTTTTCTCTTCAACCGAACCGCTTGTTGTGTGAAGTGATTCACATCCGCCGTGTCGATGGAGGCGCATTATAGGGATCCCATTTTTTAGCACAAGTATTTTTTAGATCTTTTTTTCCGACTGCTGATTTTCCGCTCTTTTCGCTGAAATCCCGCCCGATCTGCTTAAATATTGACGTATTTTGCCTTGCCTCGATCCCAAAATATGATCAAAGTCTTCTGTATAGCGCCCATTGTTAGAGGTAGATATGCCCGCAGTATTACGTCCTTATAAAGATCTGTTCCCCCAAAAAGGCGATCGCGTGATGATCGATGCCAGCAGCGTGGTGATTGGTGATGTCCGAATAGCCGATGATGTCAGCATCTGGCCGCTCGTCGCCATCAGGGGTGATGTTAACTATGTGTCGATTGGTGCACGTACCAACATTCAGGACGGTTGCGTTCTGCATGTCACGCACAAATCCTCCTATAACCCGGAGGGCAATCCCCTCATCATTGGAGAAAAGGTTACCGTCGGTCATAAAGTGATGCTTCACGGCTGCACTATCGGAAATCGCGTGCTTGTTGGCATGGGGTCGATTTTGCTGGATGGCGTCATAGTAGAAGATGACGTAATGATTGGTGCCGGTAGCCTGGTCCCGCAGAACAAACGGCTGGAGAGCGGCTATCTCTATCTGGGAAGCCCGGTAAAACAGATCCGCCCCCTGAAGGAGGCAGAGATCGAAGGGTTAAAATACTCAGCGAACAACTACGTTACGTGGAAGAATGAGTATCTGGATCAGGACAACCAAACCCAGCCCTGATCGTCTTCCTGCTGTTCGCGGATTAAATCGCTGGCTTCCTCTTCCAGATCCCAGCGATTTTCGCAAAATACCGCTATCGGGTTTGAACCGCCAAAACGACGCAGCAGCGTTTCCCCATGAATGGCACAGGTAAGTTGCATACCCTGCACCAGCACCGGAAAACAAACCGCTTGTTTACTCTCATCCCAGCTCTCTCTGTCCGGGAAATGAATAGCCTGGTTCACGCCGAAAGCTCCTGCTTTAACTTTTCAATGACAGGTTCAACCGCAGGCAACACGCCATGCCAGAACAGCACCGCATGCGCGGCCTGACCCACCAGCATTCCCATCCCATCGGCTAACTGTTTCGCGCCGTGTTGTTCGCACCAGTTAAGGAAAGGCGTCTTCCCTTTCTGATAAAACATGTCATAGAAGTACATATGCGCGCTGACCAGAGAAGCGGGAATTGCCGGGATCTCTCCATTGATGCCGCTGGACGTGGCGTTGATGACAAGATCGAACTCACGATCGGCAAGATCGTCAAGCGCTACCGCGCTCACGCTGCCGGTATGGGCAAACAACGCCGCCAGCGCTTCTGCGCGGGAAAAGGTTCTGTTGGTAATGGTCACCGCGCAGTCCAGTGAAAGCAGAGGCAACAGCACTCCCCGCGATGCGCCACCCGCACCAATCAGCAGGACCCGAAACCCGGGCTTAATAAACGACAGTCGTTCCAGGTCGCTAAGTAAACCAATCCCGTCGGTGTTGTCACCCAAAAGGCGCCCATCCTCAAGCCGTTTTACGGTATTGACTGCACCAGCCAGTGAAGCGCGCTCGGTGAGCTCATCCGCTCGTTCGAAGGCTTCCTCTTTAAAAGGAACCGTCACATTCGCGCCTTTACCGCCCGCGGCGAAAAAAGCCTCCAGCGTTGGAATAAATGCATCCACCGGTGCCAGTACGCGACCATAGGGATGATTTATCTGCAGCTGCTTCGCAAATTGCTGATGGATCAAAGGTGACTTGCTATGTGCGATCGGATTACCAAAAACAGCATAGGTTTCCATGAGATTACCCCTGGCGAAAACGTTCGCCGGTCAAAGCATCGCGAATTTCAGACGGATTCAGGCGCCCTCCCGTTTCACCGACAGCGACTGGGAAGTCATTCCCGAACTGCGCCAGTACTTCTTCGGTTGTCCGGCAAGGTGGCAATCCGGTCAAGTTGGCGCTGGTTGAGACCAGCGGTTTACCAAATGCCAGACACAGCTCAACCACCAGCGGATGGTCAGTTACGCGAACGGCGAGGGAATCAAAACGTCCGGTTAACCAGCGAGGCGTTGTCGGCTGCGCCGGGAAAACGAAGGTCACCGGGCCAGGCCACGCGGAGAAGATAGTCTCGCGCTGCGCCGGCGTCAGCATGGAGTCATTGATATAGGGTTTAAGCTGCTCGTAATTCGCAGCGATCAAAATCAGCCCTTTCTCGACGGGTCTTTGTTTTAAGGCAAGCAGTCGGCTCACGGCCATCTCGCTGTCAGGATCGCAACCGACTCCAAAAACAGCTTCAGTTGGATAGGCGATGACTTCTTCTTTTTTCAGTACGTCCACAGCATGCGCAATGGAGCCTGATGGCAGGTTATTATTCACTATTTTGATCCGCCGTAACCGGCTTTCCACATTGTTTACTGGCGCAGAAGCGTTTCATGCCTTGCGCCGTTTTCTTCTCTATAAGTAGCGGATAATTGCAATGAGGGCAGGTTCCCGCTACCGGTTTAAAATTGATAACGAACTGGCATTCAGGGTAGCGATCGCACGAATGGAAAGTCTTACCATAACGGGAGCGGCGCTGTACCAACAGACCGCGCTGACACTGTGGGCACGCAATTGCCGTTTCATCAGGCTTATCGATTTGTTCCGTATGCTCACATTCCGGGTAGCGGCTACATCCAATAAACATGCCGAAACGCCCCTGCCGCAGGGCTAATTCACCACCGCAGAGTGGGCAATACTGACCCTCCAGAATTTTAACGATATGTCCATCCGCCTGGCTTTTCAGGGGACGGACATAATCACATTCCGGATAGTGTGAACAACCGAGAAACGGGCCGTGTTTCCCGGACCGAATAACAAGTTCAGCCCCGCACTGCGGGCAGGGCTCGCTTTTATGCACCGTGAATAGTGCTGATTTGGCCATAACAACTCTTGGTGCTGCACATTGAATTAGTGCAGCATACCTTCATTCACTTCAAAGAGTAATTCTTCCATTTGCTGATAGGCGTTTTCACAGCCCGGGATATTAAACAGAACCATCAGGATCACCCACTTGAGATCTTCCAGTTCAAATTCTGCTGTATCCAGCGCCATGACGCGCTCTATCACCATTTCTCTCGTTTCGAGGTTCAGCACCTGAATCTGCTCAAGGAATAAGATGAACCCCCGGCAG
This sequence comes from Enterobacter sp. QK-SA4, assembly GCF_056856775.1. Classification (NCBI taxonomy): domain Bacteria; kingdom Pseudomonadati; phylum Pseudomonadota; class Gammaproteobacteria; order Enterobacterales; family Enterobacteriaceae; genus Enterobacter; species Enterobacter sp. QK-SA4. The sequence goes on along the minus strand of NZ_JBXFXH010000007.1, from coordinate 432,109 downwards.
CTGGCGTCCAGCCTTTCACACTCTTCCGCGGTATAAATGCGTACTGACAATGGGTCAGAAGCAAGCTGCATCGGTTCGGCGAGGCCTTCCTGATAATCAGCCAGTTTTTCCAGCCACATCAACGCATTATAGATATCTTCCCGCTCAAACCCCGCATCGGTAAGATCCTGTGTCAATTTGTCCTGATCCACTCGCATTTCTGCTTCGTTATGGATGTAAGTCTCAAACAAATACATCAGTACGTCGAACATGGCATGCCCTCCTTAATCGGACATAGCCGCCGGGTACAGCTGCGATCCACCCTGCTAACTCCAGTTCGAGTAGCTGTGCTACCGTTACTGGCACAGGTTGGCCGGCACGTTCAGCGACAACGTCAACAGGTGTTACCTCATCTCCTACGTTAGCCAGGAGCTTGAGAAATGGCAATGCCACCTTTCCCTGATCTGATGAATATTGTCGCTTTTCGGGATCTTCCTGCAGCCATTGCAACCCATATTGCAAATTTTCAAGAATATCTCCTACTTCTGTTACCGGCGTTGCCCCTTGCTTAATAAGCCAATGGGGCCCCTCGCATCCGGGATTACCTATCGGACCAGGCAAGGCGAAGACTTCTCTCCCCTGTTCGAGCGCGCATCGCGCCGTGACCAGCGAACCGCTTCGGCGCGCCGCTTCAACCACCAGCACGCCTTTGCTAAGCCCGCTGATAATCCGATTACGACGCGGAAAGTTTGCCGGCCTGGGCTGTGCGGAAAGCGGAAACTCAGACACTATAGCGCCGTCAGATTCGATAAGCCGCATCGCCAGTGCCTGATGCCGGCGTGGATAAATGCTAAAAAGACCGTTCCCCAGCACCGCTACGCTTCGTCGCTTAACTGAAAGCGCCGCGCTGTGGGCTACGCCGTCAATACCGCAGGCCAGCCCGCTGGTGATCGTGAAACCGCTTTGCGACAGTTGTTCGCACAGGATTTTCCCCCATCGCTCGCCGTACCATGACGGCGCACGACTGCCTACCACCGCCAGCTGAACCGTATTAAGCGCCTCAGGATTACCTTTTATGAATAACGCCCCGGGATAATCAGGAATCGTGCGGAGCAAAGGAGGATAAAGGGGATGGTTGGCCGTTAATAAATGATGTCCCGGCTGCTCAAGCCACATAAGGCTACGTTCCAGCTCGCTCTCATCGAGTGCAAAGAAGCGTTCAACCTGCTTTGCTGTCAGCCCGGCGTTTCTGGCCACGAGCACGTTGAGGTGTTCCTGCTTCTGCAGTCGCGCAGCCGCTTCCAGCATTACATCACCACACAGCGACCCTGTGTGTATTAGCCGTAGCCATATTTCGGTAGACGTCATCCTTTCCCCTGCCATAAGCGGCCTCCGCAATCATTGCGATTGGTCACTGATGCTGTCAATCGATGGGGGATTTGTCTAGAATAGAGAGAGTATTCTTATCAACTCCTGAACACGACTCTGGAAATTTATGGCAGTTTTGCAAGTGTTACATATTCCGGACGAGCGCCTTCGCATCGTCGCTGAACCGGTCAAAGAAGTGAATGCAGAAATCCAGCGTATCGTTGATGATATGTTCGATACCATGTACGCCGAAGAAGGCATTGGCCTGGCGGCGACGCAGGTGGACATTCATAAGCGTATTATCGTGATTGATGTTTCCGAAAATCGCGATGAGCGTCTGGTGCTGATCAACCCTGAACTACTCGAAAAGAGTGGCGAAACCGGTATTGAGGAAGGCTGTCTGTCCATTCCTGAACAGCGCGCTTTAGTACCGCGTGCCGAAAAGGTGAAAATTCGCGCTCTGGATCGTGACGGTAACCCGTTCGAACTGGAAGCAGACGACCTGCTGGCAATTTGTATTCAGCATGAGATGGATCACCTGGTCGGTAAACTGTTTATCGATTATCTCTCGCCGCTGAAACAGCAGCGTATTCGTCAAAAAGTAGAGAAACTGGATCGTTTGCGTTCTCGCGCATAGCGTCCCCCCGGATACAAGGATCATCGTGTCTAAAACACTACGTATTATCTTCGCGGGAACCCCTGATTTTGCAGCGCGTCATCTTGACGCGCTGTTATCGTCTGGTCACCAGGTTGTTGGCGTCTTTACCCAGCCGGACCGTCCTGCTGGTCGCGGCAAAAAACTGATGCCGAGCCCGGTAAAGGTGCTGGCAGAAGAGCATGGGCTACCCGTTTTTCAGCCCGCATCGTTGCGCCCACAGGAAAATCAGCAGCTGGTTGCTGACCTGAATGCCGACGTAATGGTGGTGGTGGCTTACGGTTTAATTTTGCCGAAAGCTGTGCTCGATATGCCTCGCCTGGGGTGCATCAACGTGCATGGGTCTCTGCTCCCGCGCTGGCGTGGTGCTGCACCTATCCAGCGCTCGCTGTGGGCAGGTGATGCCGAAACGGGCGTTACCATCATGAAGATGGACGTAGGTTTAGACACCGGCGATATGCTGTATAAACTGGCGTGCCCCATAACGTCAGACGATACCAGCGCTACGCTGTATGACAAACTGGCAGACCTTGGTCCACAAGGGCTTATTGAGACGCTCCAGCAGCTTGCTGACAATACGGCGAAACCGGAAGTTCAGGATGACGCGCTGGCGACTTATGCCGAAAAACTGAGCAAAGAAGAAGCGCGGCTCGACTGGTCCCTGTCAGCAGCTCAACTTGAACGCTGCATTCGCGCCTTTAATCCGTGGCCAATGAGCTGGATGGAGATTGATGAGCAGCCGGTGAAAGTCTGGAAAGCCTCCGTCATTAGCGGTACTACCACGGCTGAACCCGGCACGATTGTTGACGCCAACAAGAACGGGATCCAGGTGGCGACTGCGCAAGGGATCCTGAATCTTGAATCGCTACAACCGGCCGGCAAGAAGGCCATGAGCGCTCAGGATCTGTTAAATTCCCGCCGCGAATGGTTTATTCCGGGCAATCGTCTTGCCTGAGCAAATCTATCCTTAAGGCCCGGTGTTTCCGGGCATTTTTATTTTTACGGTTATGAAAAAACAAAATCTACGCAGTATGGCGGCTCAGGCCGTTGAGCAGGTTATCGAGCAGGGCCAGTCATTAAGTAACGTCCTGCCTCCTCTGCAACTAAAAGTCTCTGATAAAGACAAAGCCCTGCTTCAGGAGCTCTGCTTTGGCGTTCTGCGCACGCTTTCTCAGCTTGAATGGTTGATTAACAAGCTGATGTCACGCCCAATGACAGGCAAGCAGCGCACCGTACACTATTTGATTATGGTGGGCTTTTATCAGCTTCTTCATACCCGCATCCCACCTCATGCCGCGCTGGCTGAGACGGTGGAAGGCGCCGTTGCGATTAAACGTCCTCAGCTGAAAGGCCTGATCAACGGAGTACTGCGTCAGTTCCAGAGACAGCAGGAAGAGCTTCTGGCTGAATTTGCCCAAAGCGAAGCACGTTTCCTGCACCCGGACTGGCTGTTGAAGCGCCTGAAAAAAGCCTATCCACAGCAGTGGCAGGAGATTGCCGATGCCAACAATCAGCGTCCGCCAATGTGGTTACGCGTGAATCGGAATCACCACACCCGAGCCGCATGGCTGGCATTGCTTGAAGAAGCTGGAATGAGTGGATTCCCGCATCAAGCCTATCCGGATGCCGTACGCTTAGCCTCACCGGCACCGGTACATGCATTACCCGGTTTTGATGAAGGCTGGGTAACCGTACAGGATGCCTCGGCTCAGGGTTGCATGACCTGGCTTGAACCCAAAAATGGTGAGCAGATCCTCGATCTTTGCGCCGCGCCTGGGGGCAAAACGACGCATATTCTGGAAGTGGCTCCGCAGGCCAGCGTGATGGCAGTGGACGTAGATGAACAGCGTCTCTCACGCGTCTACGACAACCTTAAGCGTCTGGGCATGAAGGCTCAGGTTAAGCAGGGCGATGGACGCAAACCCGCAGAATGGTGTGGTGAAACGCAATTCGATCGCATTTTGCTGGATGCCCCCTGCTCTGCAACAGGTGTTATTCGTCGTCATCCGGACATCAAGTGGCTACGCCGCGATCGTGATATTCAGGAACTTGCCCAACTGCAATCCGACATTCTCGACGCCATTTGGCCGCATCTTAAATCTGGCGGAACGCTGGTCTATGCGACCTGCTCCGTACTGCCGGAAGAAAACAGCCAGCAAATCGCGGCCTTCCTTAAACGTACGCCGGACGCCGCGCTGCGCGATACGGGAACGCCTGAATCCCCGGGTCTGCAGAACCTGCCGGGTGCTGAAGAGGGCGATGGCTTCTTTTACGCTAAGCTAATCAAAGAGTGATGTTGAGAACAGGTCACGAGATATGAAGATTATCATTCTGGGTGCAGGACAGGTGGGCGGAACGCTGGCGGAAAACCTGGTTGGCGAAAACAACGACATCACAATTGTTGATACCAACGGCGATCGTCTGCGCGTCTTGCAGGACAAGTTTGACCTGCGCGTGGTGCAGGGTCATGGTTCGCACCCACGTGTTCTTCGTGAGGCGGGCGCCGACGATGCCGACATGCTGGTTGCGGTAACTAGTTCTGACGAAACCAATATGGTGGCCTGTCAGGTGGCATACTCGCTTTTCAACACGCCAAACCGAATTGCGCGTATTCGCTCTCCGGACTATGTTCGCGATGCTGAAAAACTGTTTAATTCCGAAGCGGTCCCCATTGACCATCTCATCGCGCCAGAACAGCTGGTTATCGACAATATCTATCGCCTGATCGAATATCCGGGTGCCCTGCAGGTGGTGAACTTTGCCGAGGGCAAAGTGAGCCTGGCAGTGGTTAAGGCCTATTATGGCGGACCATTGATCGGCAATGCGCTTTCCACCATGCGCGAGCACATGCCGCATATCGATACGCGCGTTGCAGCGATTTTCCGTCACGACAGGCCAATTCGCCCGCAAGGCTCCACGATTGTCGAAGCCGGTGATGAGGTCTTCTTTATTGCGGCCTCACAGCATATTCGTGCGGTGATGAGTGAACTTCAGCGCCTCGAAAAACCCTATAAACGCATTATGCTGGTCGGCGGCGGCAATATCGGTGCCGGCCTGGCACATCGGCTGGAAAAAGATTACAGCGTCAAGTTGATCGAGCGCGATCAACAGCGTGCTGCTGAACTGGCGGAAAAACTGCAAAATACGATTGTATTTTATGGTGATGCGTCTGATCAGGAGTTGCTGGCTGAAGAGCATATCGATCAAGTTGATCTCTTTATTGCCGTCACCAACGACGACGAGGCGAATATAATGTCCGCCATGCTCGCGAAGCGCATGGGGGCTAAAAAAGTCATGGTGCTTATTCAGCGCAAGGCGTATGTCGATCTGGTTCAGGGCAGCGTTATTGATATTGCCATTTCCCCTCAGCAGGCGACAATTTCCGCTCTCCTGAGCCATGTTCGTAAAGCGGATATTGTCGGTGTGTCATCGCTCCGCCGCGGCGTAGCGGAAGCCATTGAAGCCGTTGCTCACGGAGATGAAACGACGTCACGCGTCGTCGGCCGTTCAATCGACGAAATTAAACTGCCGCCAGGCACGATTATCGGCGCCGTTGTGCGCGGGAATGATGTCATGATTGCCAATGATAATTTACGAATTGAGCAAGGCGATCACGTTATTATGTTCCTTACCGATAAAAAGTTTATTACCGACGTCGAACGTTTATTCCAGCCAAGTCCATTCTTCCTTTAAAGAATTGGGTGCTCGAGAAAGAGCACCCTTACTTTATCCTTCTCATTTCTGTGCCTTTTGTTTTTCATAATGTTTAATTATCCCGAATGGCAATTGGCTAATGATTTGTTAAACTTAAACTCGTCAGCTGGCACAAGGAGAGAACAATGAGTTTTATTAAAGAATTTCGCGAATTTGCGATGCGCGGGAACGTGGTGGATTTGGCAGTGGGTGTCATTATTGGTGCGGCATTCGGCAAGATTGTTTCATCATTAGTGGCTGACATTATCATGCCACCTTTAGGGTTGTTAATCGGCGGCATTGATTTCAAACAGTTCGCTTTCACGCTGCGTGAAGCGCAGGGTGATGTTCCGGCAGTAGTAATGCACTACGGCGTATTTATTCAGAACGTATTTGATTTTGTGATTGTCGCGTTTGCCATATTTATGGCTATCAAGCTGATCAACAGGCTCAACCGTAAAAAAGAAGAGCCGGCTGCAGCACCTGCGCCAACGAAAGAAGAAGTGCTGTTAAGTGAGATCCGCGATCTGTTAAAAGAGCAGAATAACCGCGTCTAATCAATAGATAAAAGCAGGAAGGCCAGTGGTAAATAAGCGGTTCGCTTGCTTGCCACTGGCCTCCCAGTTACCCCGTTTTTCATGTTTGTCTTTACGCAGATAACTTCCTTTCCCTTTTTTATTCTTCTCAACGCGCTGCCTGAATAACGGGTCGTGAAGTAACGCCTCAATGGCATTGTCCTTAATTTGTCCTTTCGTGTGCTGATAGCGGCTCATAATGTCTCCAGAGCAGGGTTTATGACGACGGGAGTCTAGACCCGGTTGAACTAAAAATCAACAGCCCTGCGTTTCTCCACTCGCTCCCTGTTCAAGGGCTTCGAGGATCGAACAATAAATGCTGCTGTGTGCCGTACCGCAGCAGGCATCATTCAGCCTTTGCAGAGAGCGCTGCATGGTTTGCAGTTCCTGTATACGCGCTTCGACTTCATCCAGCCGGGCCTGCACGATGCTTTTAGATTCCTGGCAGGTGTGATGTTCCGGATCGATGCGGATCGATAATAACTCGCGGATCGAATCCAGCGTGAAACCGAGCTGACGCGCATAACGAATAAACCGCAGGCGCTGCAGATCGTTATCGGTATAAAGGCGAAAGCCTCCTTCAGTACGTACTTCATGATCGATCATCTGCTGCTTTTCGTAATATCGGATGGTATCCGGCGTAACGTTCGCAAGCTTCGCAAGTTCACCGATGCGGTACATAACTACTCCTCGCTTATTCTCTGCATCAATCTTTCACCGTATTCACCGTGAAGAAAATTAGTGTTCATCCCAGCCTGGCGCAGCTTGAGTTCAAGCAGGGCGAGACGGCGGCTAAGTTCAGAATGTCGTGGATCGTCATGGCGGATCTCTCTGAGAAGATCGGCCAGTTCAACAGCTTCTCTGCGCTGTTCGAGCTCCGGGGGGAGACAGCCCGCATTTTTCAGCAAACGGTATCCAGCCCGTAGTTCAGGCGCGATGTGCGAATCATCGTCAAGCGCAAGGGGTTCGCCGCTTCCCGGGAGATCGTCGAATTCACCTTTTTTTTGGGCATCGCGAATATGGCGTTCTGCCCACTGGTCGAGCAACCACATTACCAGCTCCAGGGATTGAACAGAATTGATACAGACATTTTAGAGAAGTGGTGGTATCGCGGATATAAAAAAACCCGCCGGAGCGGGTTTTTTTACGTTACTGCAGATTACTCTGCAGCAGCTTCTGCTTTCTCTGAACGATCAACCAGCTCGATGTAAGCCATCGGCGCGTTGTCGCCTGCACGGAAACCACACTTCAGAATGCGAGTGTAACCACCGGCACGGCTCGCGAAACGCGGGCCCAGTTCGTTAAACAGTTTTGCCACGATCTCGTTATCACGAGTACGGGCGAATGCCAGACGACGATTAGCAACGCTGTCAGTCTTGGCAAGAGTAATCAGCGGCTCAACTACGCGACGCAGCTCTTTCGCTTTAGGCAGGGTCGTCTTGATGATCTCATGACGAACCAGTGAACCTGCCATGTTGCGGAACATAGCCTGGCGATGGCTGCTGTTGCGGTTCAGTTGACGACCACTCTTACGATGGCGCATGACCTTATCCTTCTCAGTAAAACCTTAACCTGTGATCCGGTTACTCGTCAGCAATGCTTGCCGGTGGCCAGTTTTCCAGGCGCATGCCCAGAGACAGACCACGTGAAGCCAGCACGTCTTTAATCTCAGTAAGAGATTTTTTACCCAGGTTCGGCGTTTTCAGCAACTCAACCTCGGTACGCTGTACCAGATCACCGATATAGTGGATAGCTTCTGCCTTGAGGCAGTTAGCAGAGCGGACAGTCAACTCGAGATCGTCAACAGGGCGCAGCAGGATCGGATCGAATTCTGGTTTCTCTTCTTTCACTTCCGGCTGACGTACATCACGTAAGTCAACGAAAGCTTCCAGTTGTTCTGCCAGGATGGTTGCCGCACGACGAATCGCCTCTTCAGGATCGATTGTGCCGTTGGTTTCCATTTCGATGACCAGCTTGTCCAGGTCGGTACGCTGTTCTACACGCGCTGCTTCAACATTGTAGGCAATACGCTCTACAGGGCTATAGCATGCGTCGACCAGCAGACGGCCGATTGGGCGCTCATCTTCTTCCGAATGAATTCGGGCAGAAGCCGGCACATAACCACGACCGCGCTGAACTTTGATACGCATGCTAATAGCTGCGTTCTCATCGGTCAGGTGGCAGATCACGTGCTGCGGCTTGACGATTTCAACATCACCGTCATGGGTGATGTCGGCTGCAGTCACAGGGCCAATGCCAGATTTATTCAGAGTAAGAATAACTTCATCTTTACCCTGAACTCTCACCGCCAGCCCTTTCAGGTTGAGCAGGATTTCAAGGATATCTTCCTGAACGCCTTCTTTGGTGCTGTACTCATGAAGTACACCATCAATCTCAACCTCGGTCACCGCGCAACCCGGCATCGATGAGAGCAGAATACGGCGCAGTGCGTTACCCAGAGTATGGCCAAAGCCACGCTCTAAAGGCTCAAGGGTCACCTTGGCGTGCGTCGAACTCACTTGCTCGATATCTACCAGGCGCGGTTTTAGAAACTCTGTCACAGAACCCTGCATTGTGTCCTCTCTTTGGTACTAAGCTTTACTTGGAGTAAAGCTCGACGATCAGGTGTTCGTTAATGTCCGCAGACAGATCAGAACGTTCTGGCTGACGCTTGAACGTACCTTCCATCTTGCCAGCATCAACTTCCAGCCAGGTTGGCTTTTCACGCTGCTCAGCCAGCTCCAGAGCGGCCTTCACGCGAGATTGCTTTTTCGCTTTCTCACGAATGCTAACAACGTCATTCGCTTTAACCTGATAAGAAGCGATGTTAACAACACGACCGTTTACCATGATTGCTTTGTGGCTAACCAGCTGACGTGATTCAGCACGAGTAGCGCCGAAGCCCATACGGTATACAACGTTGTCCAGACGACCTTCCAGCAGAGCCAGCAGGTTTTCACCTGTGTTGCCTTTCAGACGTGCTGCTTCTTTATAGTAGTTACGGAACTGACGCTCCAGCACACCGTACATACGGCGAACTTTTTGCTTTTCACGCAACTGCACACCATAGTCAGACAGACGCGGTTTACGCGCACCGTGCTGGCCAGGAGCTTGTTCAATTTTACACTTGGTATCGATCGCGCGAACGCCAGACTTAAGGAATAAGTCGGTGCCCTCACGACGGCTCAGCTTGAGCTTAGGACCCAAATATCTTGCCATTTTCTATCTCCAACTAACCTAAAAAACGGAGCGTTATACGCGACGTTTTTTCGGCGGACGACAACCGTTATGAGGGATCGGAGTCACATCAGTAATATTCGTGATGCGGAAACCAGCGGCGTTCAGAGCGCGAACAGTAGATTCACGACCCGGACCCGGACCTTTAACCATAACTTCCAGATTCTTGATGCCGTATTCTTTTACGGCTTCTGCGCAACGCTCTGCTGCAACCTGAGCTGCGAACGGAGTGGATTTGCGAGAACCACGGAAACCGGAACCACCGGCTGTTGCCCAACCCAATGCGTTACCCTGACGATCAGTAATAGTAACGATGGTGTTGTTGAAAGAAGCATGGATATGAGCCACGCCATCAGAGACTTGTTTTCTTACACGTTTACGTGCACGAACTGGTGCCTTTGCCATTATTCAATCACCCCGATTATTTCTTGATCGGTTTGCGCGGACCCTTACGGGTACGTGCGTTGGTCTTAGTACGCTGACCGCGTACTGGCAGACCACGACGATGACGCAAACCGCGATAGCAACCAAGATCCATCAGGCGCTTGATGCTCATGCTGATTTCACGGCGCAGATCACCTTCAACGACAAATTTGGCAACTTCGTCACGCAGCGTGTCGATTTGTTCTTCAGACAGCTCACTGATCTTAACATCTTCAGCGATACCCGCTGCAGCCAGAATGGCTTTAGAACGGGTCTTGCCGACGCCGTAGATCGAAGTTAATGCGATCACAGCATGTTTCTGATCAGGAATGTTAATGCCTGCTATACGGGCCACTATGCACTCCTACTATTTAATATGTACGCACCATGCTGAAAAGCCCGTTTTCAGGATACTCAAATGGAAACGTACAGACATACAAAAGATTGGCTGGCTAATCTAGCCAGCTCAACCCAACTTTGCAAGAAAAATATGCGAAATAATCAGCCTTGGCGCTGTTTATGCTTCGGCTCGGCACTGCAAATCACACGGATGACACCATCACGCTTAACGATTTTGCAGTTACGGCATAATTTCTTGACGGAAGCACGAACTTTCATTTTTACTCTCCGTAACTTCTCAGGCGACCATTTAGCGACCGTAGCCTTTCAGGTTCGCCTTCTTCAATGCAGACTCGTACTGACTGGACATCATCAGAGTTTGCACTTGAGCCATAAAGTCCATAATCACGACAACAACGATAAGCAGTGAGGTCCCACCGAAGTAGAACGGTACTTTCATTGCATCACGCATGAACTCCGGGATCAGGCAGATAAAAGTAATATAAAGCGCACCAACCAAAGTCAGACGAGTCATTACTTTATCGATATACTTCGCCGTTTGCTCTCCCGGACGAATTCCTGGTACAAATGCACCGGACTTCTTCAGGTTATCTGCTGTTTCACGCGGGTTGAAGACCAACGCCGTGTAGAAGAAACAGAAGAAGATGATCGCAGACGCATAGAGTAACACATAAAGTGGTTGCCCAGGCTGCAAATACAGCGAAATTGTTGTCAGCCAGTTCCAACCAGTACCGCCCCCGAACCATGACGCGATGGTCGCCGGGAACAGAATAATACTGGAAGCGAAGATAGCCGGGATAACCCCCGCCATGTTCACTTTCAGCGGTAAATGTGTGCTCTGTGCAGCATAGACACGACGACCCTGCTGACGTTTAGCGTAGTTCACCACAATGCGGCGTTGACCACGTTCAACGAAGACAACAAAGAACGTCACTGCAAATACTAATACTGCAACCAACAGCAACAGGAGGAAGTGCAGGTCGCCTTGACGCGCTTGCTCGATAGTATGGGCGATGGCTGGCGGGAGGCCCGCAACAATACCGGCGAAGATAATGATAGAGATACCGTTACCGATACCACGCTCAGTAATCTGTTCGCCGAGCCACATCAGGAACATAGTCCCTGTAACCAGACTTACAACAGCGGTGAAGTAGAATGCAAAGCCCGGGTTTAACACCAGGCCCTGCATACCAGGCATATTCGGCAAACCGGTAGCAATACCGATCGACTGGAATATTGCCAGCACCAGAGTACCGTAACGGGTGTACTGACTAATCTTACGACGTCCAGACTCCCCTTCTTTCTTCAACTCTGCCAGGGCCGGATGAACGACCGTCAGCAGCTGGATAATAATTGATGCCGAAATGTACGGCATAATACCCAATGCGAAGATAGAAGCACGGCTGAGAGCACCACCAGAGAACATGTTGAACATTTCAATGATGGTGCCTCGCTGTTGCTCAAGCAGTTTGGCAAGTACAGCGGCATCGATACCAGGGATCGGAATAAAAGAGCCAATACGGAACACAATCAGCGCGCCGATAACAAACAGCAGTCTGCGTTTCAGCTCGCCAAATCCACCTTTGGCACTTTGAAAATCTAATCCCGGTTGCTTAGCCATCTGCTACTTATTCCTCAATTTTACCGCCAGCAGCTTCGATAGCAGCACGAGCACCTTTAGTAACACGCAGGCCACGAACAGTTACCGGAGTAGAAACTTCACCAGCCAGGATCACTTTCGCGAACTCGATCTGGATACCGATAATGTTTGCTGCTTTCAGCGTGTTCAGGTCTACAACGCCGCCTTCAACTTTCGCCAGGTCAGACAGACGGATTTCCGCTGTGATCGCTGCTTTGCGAGAAGTGAAGCCGAACTTCGGCAGACGACGGTACAGTGGCATCTGGCCACCCTCGAAACCGCGACGCACGCCACCGCCAGAACGAGAGTTCTGACCTTTGTGACCACGACCACCGGTTTTGCCGAGGCCAGAACCGATACCACGACCCAGGCGTTTACCCGCCTTTTTAGAGCCTTCGGCCGGAGACAGAGTATTTAAACGCATCTCTTACTCCTCAACTTTAACCATGAAGTAAACCGCGTTGACCATACCACGAACAGCAGGAGTATCCTCGCGCTCAACGGTATGACCAATACGACGCAGACCCAGGCCAAGCAGCGTTGCCTTGTGTTTCGGCAGACGACCGATTGCACTGCGGGTTTGAGTGATTTTAATAGTCTTTGCCATGGTCAATTACCCCAGAATTTCTTCAACGGATTTACCACGCTTGGCAGCGACCATTTCTGGAGAATTCATATTTTCCAGGCCATCAATAGTTGCACGAACCACGTTGATCGGGTTAGTGGAACCATATGCTTTGGCCAGAACGTTATGAACCCCAGCAACTTCCAGAACGGCGCGCATTGCACCACCGGCGATAATACCGGTACCTTCTGAAGCTGGCTGCATGAATACACGAGAACCCGTGTGAACACCTTTAACTGGGTGCTGCAGGGTGCCGTTGTTCAGCGCGACGTTAATCATATTGCGACGGGCTTTTTCCATCGCTTTCTGGATCGCTGCTGGAACTTCACGCGCTTTACCGTAACCAAAACCAACGCGACCGTTACCATCGCCTACTACAGTCAGAGCTGTGAAGGAGAAAATACGACCACCTTTAACGGTTTTAGATACGCGGTTTACCGCGATCAGCTTTTCCTGCAGTTCGCCAGCCTGTTTTTCGATGTGAGCCATCTTACACCTCTACCTTAGAACTGAAGGCCAGCTTCACGGGCAGCATCTGCCAGTGCCTGGACACGACCATGATATTGGAACCCGGAACGGTCAAAGGAAACATTGCTGATGCCTTTTTCCAGAGCGCGTTCAGCAACAGCTTTACCTACAGCTGCAGCGGCGTCTTTGTTACCGGTGTACTTCAATTGTTCTGAGATAGCTTTTTCTACAGTAGAAGCAGCTACCAGAACTTCAGAACCGTTCGGTGCAATTACCTGTGCGTAAATATGACGCGGGGTACGATGTACCACCAGGCGAGTTGCACCCAGCTCTTTGAGCTTGCGGCGTGCGCGGGTCGCACGACGGATACGAGCAGATTTCTTATCCATAGTGTTACCTTACTTCTTCTTAGCCTCTTTGGTACGCACGACTTCGTCGGCGTAACGAACACCCTTGCCTTTGTAAGGCTCAGGACGACGGTAGGCGCGCAGATCTGCTGCAACCTGACCGATCAGCTGCTTATCAGCGCCTTTCAGCACGATTTCAGTTTGAGTCGGACATTCTGCAGTGATACCGGCCGGCAGCGGATGCTCAACAGGGTGTGAGAAGCCCAGAGACAGGCCTACTGCATTCCCTTTGATAGCTGCACGATAACCTACACCAACCAGCTGAAGCTTTTTAGTGAAGCCTTCGGTAACACCAACAACCATTGAGTTCAGCAGGGCACGCGCGGTACCAGCCTGAGCCCATCCATCCACGAAACCATCACGTGGACCGAAGGTCAGAGCGTTATCTGCATGTTTAACTTCAACAGCTTTGTTGAGGGTACGAGTCAGCTCGCCGTTTTTACCTTTGATCGTAATAACCTGACCGTCGATTTTTACATCAACGCCGGCAGGAATAACGACCGGTGCTTTAGCAACACGAGACATTCTTTCCTCCGATTAGGCTACGTAGCAGATAATTTCGCCACCAAGACCAGCCTGGCGCGCTGCACGATCAGTCATAACACCTTTAGAGGTAGAAACAACTGCGATACCAAGACCAGCCATAACTTTTGGCAGCTCATCTTTTTTCTTATAGATGCGCAGACCTGGGCGGCTGACACGCTGAATGCTTTCTACAACAGCTTTACCCTGGAAATACTTAAGAGTAAGTTCCAGTTCCGGCTTGGTGTCGCCTTCAACTTTAAAATCTTCGATAAAACCTTCTTCCTTCAGCACGTTGGCAATTGCCACTTTCAGCTTGGCGGAAGGCATGGTGACCGCAACTTTGTTCGCGGCCTGACCGTTACGGATACGGGTCAGCATATCCGCGATCGGATCTTGCATGCTCATCTGTCTTTACTCCCGTGATTCAATTGGTAATTACCAGCTAGCCTTTTTCAAGCCTGGCACTTCACCGCGCATGGCGGCTTCACGCAGTTTGATACGGCTCAACCCAAACTTGCCCACATAACCATGTGGACGACCTGTTTGACGACAGCGGTTACGCTGACGAGACGGGCTGGAATCACGCGGCAGAGACTGCAGCTTGAGAACCGCATTCCAACGATCTTCGTCGGAAGCGTTCACATCAGAAATGATCGCTTTCAGTTCAGCGCGTTTAGCGAAGAATTTATCAGCTAAAGCTACGCGCTTTACTTCGCGTGCTTTCATTGATTGCTTAGCCATTCAGTAACCCTACCTTACTTGCGGAACGGGAAGTCAAAGGCAGCCAGCAGAGCACGGCCTTCTTCGTCAGATTTCGCAGTAGTGGTAATGGTAATATCCAAACCACGCACGCGGTCGACTTTATCGTAGTCGATTTCTGGGAAGATGATCTGCTCACGGACACCCATGCTGTAGTTACCACGACCGTCGAAAGACTTAGCGGACAAGCCACGGAAGTCACGGATACGTGGAACAGCAATAGTGATCAGGCGCTCAAAGAACTCCCACATGCGTTCGCCACGCAGAGTTACTTTACAGCCGATCGGATAGCCCTGACGGATTTTGAAGCCTGCAACAGATTTGCGTGCTTTGGTGATCAGCGGTTTTTGACCGGAGATTGCTGTCAGGTCAGCTGCTGCGTTATCCAGCAGTTTCTTGTCAGCGATCGCTTCACCAACACCCATGTTCAGGGTGATCTTCTCGACCCGAGGGACTTGCATGACAGAATTGTAGTTAAACTCAGTCATGAGTTTGTTAACTACTTCGTCTTTGTAGTAATCATGCAGTTTCGCCATCGTACTACTCCAAATTACTTGATAGTTTCGCTGTTAGACTTGAAGAAACGGACTTTTTTGCCGTCTTCGAATCTAAAGCCTACACGGTCAGCCTTGCCGGTAGCCGCATTGAAGATTGCAACGTTAGAAACCTGAATAGCAGCTTCTTTTTCAACGATGCCACCTGGTTGGTTCAGGGCCGGAACCGGCTTCTGATGTTTCTTAACCAGGTTGATACCTTCAACGACAAGTTTGCCGGAAGACAGAACATTTTTTACTTTACCGCGTTTACCTTTATCTTTACCGGTTAACACGATAACTTCGTCATCACGACGGATTTTCGCTGCCATGATTCGCTCCTTAGAGTACTTCTGGTGCCAGAGAGATAATTTTCATGAACTTCTCAGTACGAAGTTCACGAGTTACCGGCCCAAAGATACGCGTGCCGATAGGCTGCTCGCTGTTATTGTTTAAAATAACGCATGCATTACCATCGAAGCGAATGACAGAACCGTCAGGGCGACGAACACCCTTCTTGGTGCGCACCACTACCGCCTTCAGCACATCACCTTTTTTGACCTTACCACGTGGAATTGCTTCCTTGATGGTGATCTTGATGATGTCGCCTACGCCTGCGTAGCGACGGTGCGAGCCACCCAGAACCTTGATACACATTACGCGACGTGCACCGGAGTTGTCGGCGACGTTCAGCATAGTCTGTTCTTGGATCATTTTAGTGCTCCGCTAATGTCAACTACTACCTGAGACTCTAAAATCAGAGCCGTTAAAAAGCCCCATATCGAGGGCGCGGCATTATAACACCGCTTCTGCAATATGGGTAGAAAAAATAAACGGCTCATCGCTGAGCCGTTTATTCGTATTGAGAAGGCGTACTGTATTACAGAACCGCTTTCTCTACAACGCGAACCAGCGTCCAGGACTTAGTCTTGGACAGTGGACGGCATTCACGGATTTCAACCTTGTCGCCGATACCACATTCGTTGTTCTCGTCATGTACGTGCAGTTTGGTCGTACGCTTGATGAATTTACCGTAGATCGGGTGTTTCACAATACGTTCGATAGCTACAACAATGGATTTCTCCATTTTGTCGCTAACAACACGACCTTGCAGAGTACGGATTTTATCGGTCATTACGCACCCGCCTTCTGAGTCAGTAAAGTCTTAACGCGTGCAACATTGCGACGCACTTGCTTCAGCAGGTGAGTCTGTTGCAGCTGGCCACTTGCAGCCTGCATACGCAGGTTGAACTGCTCACGCAGCAGGTTCAGCAGCTCAGCGTTCAGCTCTTCAACGCTTTTTTCACGCAGCTCTTTTGCTTTCATTACATCACCGTCTTAGTTACAAAGGTGGTTTTGATAGGCAGTTTCGCTGCTGCCAGGCCGAAGGCTTCACGGGCCAGCTCTTCCGGAACACCGTCCATTTCATAAAGGACTTTGCCCGGTTGGATCAAGGCAACCCAGTACTCCACGTTACCTTTACCTTTACCCATACGAACTTCCAGTGGCTTCTCGGTGATCGGTTTGTCCGGGAATACACGGATCCAGATCTTACCTTGACGCTTAACTGCACGGGTCATTGCACGACGTGCTGCTTCGATCTGACGTGCAGTCAGACGACCACGGCCAACAGCTTTCAGACCGAAAGTGCCGAAGCTAACATCCGTACCCTGCGCCAGACCACGGTTGCGGCCTTTGTGCACTTTACGGAATTTTGTACGCTTTGGTTGTAACATCAGCGACGCTCCTTATTTACGGCCTTTACGCTGCTGCTTTTTAGGTTGAGCAGCCGGTTTTTCCGGTTGTTCAACAGCAGCCATACCACCCAGGATCTCACCTTTGAAGATCCATACCTTAACGCCGATTACACCGTAAGTGGTGTGCGCTTCAGAGGTGTTGTAGTCGATGTCAGCACGCAGAGTGTGCAGCGGTACGCGACCTTCGCGGTACCATTCGGTACGTGCGATTTCCGCGCCGCCCAGACGGCCGCTAACTTCAACTTTGATACCTTTAGCGCCCAGACGCATTGCGTTCTGTACAGCACGCTTCATAGCACGACGGAACATAACACGACGTTCCAGCTGTGAAGTGATGCTGTCAGCAACCAATTTAGCGTCCAGTTCAGGCTTACGAACTTCAGCGATATTGATCTGTGCAGGAACGCCAGCGATATCCGCTACGACCTTGCGCAGTTTTTCTACGTCTTCGCCTTTCTTACCGATAACGATGCCAGGACGAGCAGTGTGAATAGTCACACGGATGCTCTTCGCTGGACGCTCGATAACGATACGAGATACAGACGCTTTAGCCAGTTCCTTAGTCAGGTACTGACGTACTTTAAAATCGCTGTCCAGGTTGTCAGCGAATTCTTTGGTGTTCGCAAACCAGGTAGAGTTCCATGGTTTTACAATACCCAGGCGAATACCATTAGGATGTACTTTCTGACCCATTGCTAGTCTCCAGAGTCTCAGCGATCGGACACAACCACAGTAATGTGGCTGGTGCGCTTCAGGATGCGATCTGCACGACCTTTCGCACGCGGCATAATGCGCTTCATGCTTGGGCCTTCATCTACGAAAATTTTCGCGACTTTCAGATCGTCGATGTCAGCGCCATCGTTGTGTTCAGCGTTAGCAATGGCAGATTCCAGTACTTTCTTGACCAATACCGCAGCTTTCTTGTTGGTATAGGTCAGGATGTCCAGGGCCTGCGACACTTTCTTACCGCGAATCAGGTCAGCAACAAGGCGAACCTTCTGAGCAGAAGAACGAGCATGGCGATGTTGAGCTAAAGTTTCCATCTCTTCCTCCTACCTTATTTCTTCTTCGCTTTTTTATCAGCAGCGTGGCCGCGATAAGTACGAGTCGGTGCGAATTCACCCAGTTTGTGACCAACCATTTCGTCGGTAACAAAGACTGGAACGTGCTGACGACCATTATGGACAGCGATGGTCAAACCGATCATGTTAGGAAAGATCGTTGAACGACGGGACCAAGTGCGCAGGGGCTTCTTGTCTCCGCTTTCCACCGCTTTCTCTACCTTCTTCAGCAAGTGCAGGTCAATAAAAGGACCTTTCTTGAGAGAACGTGGCATGGCTTATCCTCTAAAATTATTTGCTACGGCGACGTACGATAAATTTATCAGTACGCTTGTTGCTGCGGGTCTTCTTACCTTTGGTCTGAACGCCCCACGGAGTTACCGGGTGCTTACCAAAGTTACGACCTTCACCACCACCATGTGGGTGGTCGACTGGGTTCATCGCAGTACCGCGAACGGTAGGACGAACACCACGCCAGCGTGCAGCACCTGCTTTACCCAGAACGCGCAGCATATGCTCAGCATTGCCAACTTCGCCCAGAGTAGCGCGGCAGTCTGCTTCGACTTTACGCATTTCACCAGAACGCAGACGCAGGGTGACATAAGCACCATCACGAGCAACGATCTGAACGTAAGTACCAGCGGAACGTGCCAGCTGACCGCCTTTACCTGGTTTCATTTCTACGTTATGAACGGTAGAACCAACCGGGATATTGCGCATCGGCAGGGTGTTGCCTGCTTTGATTGCAGCATCAACGCCAGACTGAATCTGGTCACCAGCTTTCAGGCCTTTAGGGGCCAGGATGTAACGGCGTTCGCCGTCTTTGTACAGAACCAGCGCGATGTTCGCGGAACGGTTCGGATCGTACTCAAGACGTTCAACAACTGCTGGGATACCGTCTTTGTTGCGTTTGAAGTCAACAATACGATAAGCCTGCTTGTGGCCACCACCGATGTGACGAGTGGTGATACGGCCATTGTTGTTACGACCACCGGATTTGCTGTTTTTTTCCAGCAACGGAGCAAAAGGTTTGCCCTTGTGCAGCTCAGGGTTAACCACTTTAACTACGTGGCGACGACCCGGAGATGTCGGTTTACATTTAACAACTGCCATTGTATTACTCCTCCGACTTACTCAGCGCCGCCAACGAAGTCCAGATTCTGGCCTTCTTTCAGGGTGACGTAAGCTTTTTTCCAGTCGCTACGACGACCGATACGCTGTCCGTGACGTTTAACTTTCCCTTTAACTACCAGGGTGTTAACGACTTCGACTTCGACTTCAAACAGTTTCTGCACAGCAGCTTTGATCTCTGCTTTGGTCGCGTCTTTAGCAACTTTGAGAACGATGGTGTTTGTTTTTTCCATCGCAGTAGACGCTTTTTCAGAAACGTGCGGTGCGCGAAGCACCTTCAGCAGACGTTCTTCACGAATCATGCCAGCATCTCCTCAACTTGCTTAACAGCATCAGCAGTCATTACGACTTTGTCGAAGGCGATCAGGCTAACCGGGTCGATACCAGTCGCATCGCGTACGTCAACCTTGTGCAGGTTACGTGCGGCCAGGAACAGGTTCTCGTCCAGCTCACCGGTGATG
The DNA here is from genome assembly GCF_056856775.1 of Enterobacter sp. QK-SA4. Taxonomy (NCBI): domain Bacteria; kingdom Pseudomonadati; phylum Pseudomonadota; class Gammaproteobacteria; order Enterobacterales; family Enterobacteriaceae; genus Enterobacter; species Enterobacter sp. QK-SA4. The sequence goes on along the minus strand of NZ_JBXFXH010000007.1, from coordinate 412,453 downwards.
ATCAGCACATCTTCCAGAGCCATGTCTTTCAGTTTCTGTGCCAGCAGCTTAGTTTTAGGCGCTTCAACAGAGAACTTCTCGACAACGATCAGACGATCCTGACGTACCAGTTCGGACAGGATGCTTTTCAGCGCGCCGCGGTACATCTTTTTGTTAACTTTTTGACTGTGGTCCTGTGGACGCGCAGCGAAGGTCACGCCACCTGAACGCCAGATCGGGCTCTTGATAGAACCTGAACGCGCACGGCCGGTACCTTTCTGGCGCCATGGCTTTTTGCCAGAACCAGTTACTTCAGCACGAGTCTTCTGAGCACGAGTACCCTGACGAGCACCAGCTGCATAAGCAACAACAACCTGGTGAACCAGCGCTTCGTTGAAATCACGACCGAAGGTAGTTTCGGAAACAGTCAGCGCGCTCTGCGCGTCTTTCAATACTAATTCCATTGCTATCCCCTTACGCCTTCACAGCTGGTTTAACGATCAGGTCGCTACCGGTTGCACCCGGGACCGCACCTTTAACCAGCAGCAGGTTGCGCTCAGCGTCAACACGTACTACGTCCAGGCTCTGAACGGTTACACGTTCGTTACCCAGCTGACCTGCCATTTTCTTGCCTTTGAACACTTTGCCCGGAGTCTGGTTCTGACCGATAGAACCCGGAACGCGGTGAGACAAGGAGTTACCGTGGGTAGCGTCCTGGGTACGGAAGTTCCAGCGCTTAACGGTACCAGCAAAACCTTTACCTTTAGAGGTACCGGTTACGTCAACTTTTTTAACGTCAGCAAACAGCTCAACGCTAATGTCCTGACCTACGGTGAACTCTTCGCCTTCAGCAAGACGGAATTCCCACAGACCACGGCCAGCTTCTACGCCAGCTTTAGCGAAGTGACCCGCTTCTGGTTTGGTTACACGGTTAGCTTTTTTAGCACCAGTGGTAACCTGAATAGCGCGGTAGCCATCGTTAGCCAGATCTTTAACCTGAGTAACGCGGTTTGCTTCAACTTCGATTACGGTTACTGGGATAGAAACGCCATCTTCAGTGAAGATGCGGGTCATACCCACTTTTTTACCGACTAAACCAATCATTGTTTCAACCTCTCAATCGCTCGATGACCTGATTAACCCAGGCTGATCTGCACGTCTACACCGGCAGCCAGATCCAGACGCATCAGAGCATCAACGGTTTTCTCAGTTGGCTCAACGATGTCAACCAGACGCTTGTGAGTGCGGATTTCGTACTGATCGCGCGCGTCTTTGTTGACGTGCGGAGAGATCAGAACGGTGAAGCGCTCTTTGCGGGTCGGCAGCGGGATCGGACCACGGACTTGCGCACCAGTGCGCTTAGCAGTCTCGACGATTTCCGCGGTTGATTGATCGATCAGACGATGATCAAACGCTTTAAGGCGGATACGGATTCTTTGGTTCTGCATGAGACCAGAGCTCCAATTATTTTATAAACGAAAATGATTACTCCTCAAACCCATTACGATTGATGGGAGAGTGTAACCGTTCTTACGTAGCTCCCCAATTGGGAGCATTGTTGAGTAACAAAATGAGCTACTCTGGTTCTGATTGAACCCGCCGTCAATTACGACAAGCCCGCGCATTATACGTAAATCTGGACAAGACGCAAGTGCCGTTTAGAAATTAAGCGCCAGAGGCGCAGTATGCGTAAGGGCGCGCAACTTTTTACGCAATGTATCCCTTCTCAAGGCTTTGTCTCGAGCCCCTACGCAAGTGTCGTTTTTATAGATTGCCGACCAGGCCGATTATAGCGAGGATGCGCTCAAACCCCTTTGAGGCCTTTGCCATGTTAACCACCCTCCCCTTTTTGCTGATCTATTTTTCGCTGACTGCCTTTCTTGTACATGCGGATATTCGCTACGGACTGCTTCCCGATAAATTTCTCTGCCCGCTGCTATGGGCGGGCCTGCTCTTCCAGCTCTGTGTCCAACCTGATTTTCTGCCAAGTGCAGTGGTGGGTGCGATGGCTGGATATGTCGGCTTTGCCGTTATTTACTGGGGATATCGGTTTATCTGCCGGCGTGAAGGGATGGGATACGGCGATGTAAAATACCTGGCGGCGCTTGGTGCGTGGCATGGCTGGTGCATACTGCCTACGCTGGCGTTACTCGCTGCGCTTATGGCGCTACTTAGCATTCTTGTGTTTTCGTTACTCACCGGCGATAAGGGAGCATTAAAAAACCCACTGCCTTTTGGGCCATTTCTGGCAGCAGCGGGTTTATGCGTAGGCTGGAAGACGGTGATTACTCTTCCACTTTAATCTGCGACTGAAGGTAGTTCTGCAGACCGATTTTAGCAATCAGATCCAGCTCCGTTTCCAGCCAGTCAATATGGCCTTCTTCATCGGCCAGGATCTGGATCATCATATCGCGACTGACGTAGTCATGTACGCTGTCGGCATAGGCAATGGCTTCACGGAGATCTTTGGCGCCTTCCAGTTCCAGCCTGAGGTCGGAACGCAGCATCTCTTCGACATCTTCTCCGATGCCCAGCTTTCCGAGATCCTGCAGGTTTGGAATACCTTCAAGGAATAAAATACGCTCGATATATTTATCAGCGTGCTTCATTTCATCAATCGATTCATGGTACTCAACGTCGTTCAGACGTTTAAGCCCCCAGTTTTTGAACATTCTCGCGTGAAGAAAGTACTGGTTAATTGCGACAAGCTCATTTCCCAATAATTTATTGAGATAACTTATGATTTTAACATCACCTTTCATTATATAGTCCCTCCGCTTCCACTCATTGAAGCGTAGATCGGGCTACAGGGATGTCAAAAAAAAGATGGGCGCTTACGCGATCTCTTTGTATTCCGGGATCTGCATCAATTCGTCCTGCATGATCTCTCGCGCAGCACGTACACATTTACCGCATTGATTTCCCACAGGAACAAATTTGCGTAGCTGCTGAAATGACTGAGGCTGAAACTGACGAACGGCCTGACGTATTTTCTTGTCGCTTACACCATTACATAAACAAACGTACATAGAGACTCCCGTTCAAATTATGCGCAAAGTGTAAGTGAGAATGGTTATGATTACAATAGCACAAACGCCACAATACGGGGCGGGAGCAGGCAAAAAATGCGTAATTTTGTGACAGTACCTGAGTGGTAGAAAACAAAAAAGGACGCCGAAGCGTCCTTTTTTTATTCGGGGATAATTAATTAGCCCAGAACTTTAGCAACAACGCCCGCGCCAACGGTACGGCCGCCTTCACGGATTGCGAAACGCAGACCGTCGTCCATCGCGATTGGGTGGATCAGCGTCACAACCATCTTGATGTTGTCGCCTGGCATTACCATCTCAACGCCTTCTGGCAGTTCGATGGTACCGGTCACGTCAGTTGTACGGAAGTAGAACTGTGGACGGTAGCCTTTGAAGAACGGAGTATGACGGCCGCCTTCGTCTTTGGACAGAATGTACACTTCAGATTCGAACTTGGTGTGTGGCTTGATTGAGCCTGGCTTCGCCAGAACCTGACCACGTTCGATTTCTTCACGTTTGATACCACGCAGCAGAACACCAACGTTCTCACCAGCACGGCCTTCGTCCAGCAGTTTGCGGAACATTTCAACGCCAGTACAGGTAGACTTCGCAGTCTCTTTGATACCAACGATTTCAACTTCTTCGCCAACTTTGATGATACCGCGCTCAACACGACCGGTAACAACGGTACCACGACCGGAGATGGAGAATACGTCTTCGATTGGCAGCAGGAATGGCTTGTCAATCGCACGCTCTGGTTCTGGGATGTAAGAATCCAGGAAGCCAGCCAGTTCGATGATTTTCGCTTCCCACTCTGCTTCGCCTTCCAGCGCTTTCAGAGCAGAACCACGAACGATTGGGGTATCGTCGCCCGGGAAATCGTACTGAGACAGCAGTTCACGAACTTCCATCTCTACCAGTTCCAGCAGCTCTTCGTCATCAACCATGTCGCATTTGTTCAGGAACACGATGATGAAAGGAACGCCTACCTGACGACCCAGCAGGATGTGCTCACGAGTCTGAGGCATTGGGCCGTCAGTCGCAGCAACAACCAGGATCGCGCCGTCCATCTGCGCAGCACCGGTGATCATGTTTTTAACATAGTCGGCGTGGCCTGGGCAGTCTACGTGTGCGTAGTGGCGAGTCGGGGTGTCATATTCAACGTGGGAAGTGTTGATGGTGATACCACGAGCTTTTTCTTCTGGTGCGTTATCGATCTGGTCGAATGCACGAGCAGAACCACCGTAGGTTTTAGCCAGAACGGTAGTGATTGCAGCAGTCAGGGTAGTTTTACCATGGTCAACGTGGCCAATAGTACCAACGTTGACGTGCGGTTTTGTACGTTCAAATTTTTCTTTAGACACGGCTATATTCCTTACTATAGTGCTCTCCCCTGTGGAGAGAGCACGGGACTTAGGTTTTAATCCTGTGGATTACTTACCACGGGCTTCAATAACGGCCTGAGCAACGTTGTTAGGCGCATCATCATACTTCAGGAATTCCATGGTGTATGATGCACGACCTTTGGTCAGAGAACGCAGCTGAGTTGCATATCCGAACATTTCAGACAGCGGAACTTCAGCGTGGATCTTAACGCCAGTTACTTCGGATTCCTGACCACGCAGCATACCGCGACGACGGCTCAAGTCACCGATAACGTCACCGGTGTTCTCTTCAGGAGTTTCTACTTCAACCTTCATGATTGGCTCAAGCAGAACTGGTTTTGCTTTCTTAAAGCCTTCTTTAAAGGCAATAGACGCAGCCAGTTTAAACGCCAGTTCAGAGGAGTCAACGTCGTGGTAAGAACCGAAGTGCAGACGAACACCCATATCAACAACCGGATAGCCAGCCAGAGGGCCCGCTTTCAGCTGTTCCTGGATGCCTTTATCAACGGCTGGGATGTATTCGCCAGGAATTACACCACCTTTGATGTCGTTGATGAACTCGTAACCTTTCGGGTTAGAGCCCGGCTCCAGTGGGTACATGTCGATCACAACGTGACCGTACTGACCGCGACCACCAGACTGCTTAGCGTGCTTACCTTCAATGTCGGTAACTTTCGCGCGAATCGCTTCGCGGTAAGCAACCTGAGGTTTACCCACGTTCGCTTCAACGTTGAATTCACGCTTCATACGGTCAACGATGATGTCCAGGTGCAGTTCACCCATACCAGCGATGATGGTCTGGTTAGATTCTTCATCAGTCCATACGCGGAATGATGGGTCTTCTTTCGCCAGACGGCCCAGAGCCAGACCCATTTTTTCCTGGTCAGCTTTGGTTTTTGGTTCAACTGCGATGGAGATTACCGGCTCAGGGAATTCCATACGCTCCAGAATGATCGGGTGATCCGGGTCACACAGGGTGTCACCAGTGGTCACGTCTTTCAGACCGATAGCTGCAGCGATGTCGCCCGCACGAACTTCTTTGATCTCTTCACGTTTGTTAGCGTGCATCTGTACGATACGGCCAAAACGTTCACGCGCCGCTTTCACGGAGTTCAGGATGGTGTCACCGGAGTTAACCACACCAGAGTAAACGCGGAAGAAGGTCAGGTTACCCACGAATGGGTCGGTAGCAATTTTGAACGCCAGTGCAGAGAATGGCTCTTCGTCGCTTGCGTGACGCTCAGCCGGAGTATCTTTACCGTCGTCCAGGATGCCGTTGATCGCAGGAACGTCAACCGGGGATGGCAGGTAGTCAACTACCGCATCCAGCATCGCCTGAACACCTTTGTTCTTGAACGCAGAACCACAGGTTACCAGGATGATTTCGTTGTTCAGAACGCGCTGACGCAGAGCTTTTTTGATCTCTTCTTCAGTCAGTTCTTCACCACCCAGGTATTTCTCCATCAGCTCTTCAGAAGCTTCAGCAGCGGATTCGATCAGGTTCTGGTGCCATTCGTCAGCCAGGTCCTGCATTGCAGCTGGGATATCTTCGTATTCGAAGGTAACGCCCTGGTCTGCATCGTTCCAGTTGATGGCTTTCATTTTCACCAGGTCGATAACGCCGGTGAAGCCTTCTTCAGCACCAATTGCCAGCTGCAGCGGAACAGGGTTCGCGCCCAGACGGGTTTTGATCTGGCCAACAACTTTCAGGAAGTTAGCACCCATACGGTCCATTTTGTTAACGAACGCGATGCGTGGAACTTTATATTTGTTCGCCTGACGCCATACGGTTTCAGACTGTGGCTGAACACCACCAACTGCGCAATAAACCATTACCGCGCCGTCAAGAACACGCATGGAACGTTCTACTTCGATGGTGAAGTCAACGTGCCCTGGGGTGTCGATGATGTTTACGCGATGCGGTTCGTACTGCTTAGCCATACCTGACCAGAATGCAGTAGTCGCTGCGGAGGTGATAGTGATACCACGCTCCTGCTCCTGTTCCATCCAGTCCATGGTGGCTGCGCCGTCATGAACTTCACCGATTTTATGGTTTACACCGGTGTAGAACAGAATACGTTCGGTAGTAGTGGTTTTACCGGCGTCGATGTGCGCACTGATACCGATGTTACGGTAGCGTGCGATGGGTGTTGTACGAGCCATTTGATTCCTCGTTTATATCTTTAGGCGTTCAGTTAAGTTACCCAGAGCGGGCTGCTTCTCTGAAGCGCCCGCCTGGTGACTAATACTCCGAAGGGATTACCAACGGTAGTGTGCGAACGCCTTGTTGGCTTCTGCCATACGGTGAACGTCTTCACGTTTCTTAACTGCAGTACCTTTGTTGTCTGCAGCATCAGAAAGTTCGTTCGCCAGACGCAGAGCCATGGATTTATCACCGCGTTTACGAGCAGCTTCAACGATCCAACGCATTGCCAGAGCATTACGACGAACCGGACGAACTTCAACTGGAACCTGATAAGTAGAACCACCAACGCGGCGGGACTTAACTTCTACGGTTGGGCGAACGTTGTCGAGAGCGACTTCGAAAGCTTCCAGTTCATTTTTACCAGAACGCTGAGCCAGGGTCTCAAGCGCGCTGTATACGATTGCTTCTGCAGTAGATTTTTTACCATCTACCATCAGGATATTTACAAATTTTGCCAGCAGTTCTGATCCGAATTTCGGATCTGGAAGAATTTTACGCTGACCAATGACGCGACGACGTGGCATGGGAATACTCCGTTGTTAATTCAGGATTGTCCAAAACTCAAAGAGTTTAGTTTGACATTAAGATAAATCAGTTTGGCCTTACTTAACGGAGAACCATTAAGCCTTAGGACGCTTCACGCCGTACTTGGAGCGAGCCTGCTTACGGTCTTTAACACCTGAGCAGTCGAGCGCACCACGAACGGTGTGGTAACGAACACCCGGAAGGTCTTTAACACGACCGCCACGGATCAGGATCACGGAGTGTTCCTGCAGGTTGTGACCTTCACCACCGATGTAGGAAGTCACTTCGAAACCGTTAGTCAAACGCACACGGCATACTTTACGCAGTGCGGAGTTTGGTTTTTTAGGAGTGGTGGTATATACACGAGTACATACACCACGTTTCTGCGGGCAGGCTTCCAGCGCAGGCACGTTGCTCTTTGCAACTTTGCGCGCGCGTGGTTTGCGTACCAGCTGGTTAACTGTTGCCATTAAATAGCTCCTGGTTTTAGCTTTTGCTTCGTAAACACGTAATAAAACGACCTCATACAATATGAGGACGCGAAATTTTAGGGCTACGTCGAAAAGGTGTCAAGAAATATACAGCGATCTCAAATCACCAGTTCATTTGACTGGCGTGCGTCACAGTAAGATTGACGAAATCAGTATAGCCAACCACGTCAATTTTGGTTGAAATTTGACCAGAAAGACCCCGCGCATCCAGATCGTCCTTCAGCGCAGAGACTGTTATGGGGGCATTCGTGAGAATTTCAACGAAACGACTGCCTTCCAGTGCGGCAAGCACGCCATCCTGAATCAGCAGCAGATCATCACCTTCGCGCAGCATACTCAGTAACGCGTCGATATCACATTGCCACGGTGAATGGCTCAGAGTATGGAGCATGTCAGCCTCAGAAAGTCAGAACGGTGTCGTAGTGGGAAAGGTGTTCGCGCAATGCAGCAGAAGACATGACTGTCACATCCAGCACGAAAGGCGTTGCCTCGTTTAAACCGCGCGCGGCCAGGGAGTCGGCACAGACATAGAAGGTTTCGATATCGTAAAGCGGTAACACTTTGAACGTTGCGATGTAATCACGCGCCAGAATGGCCTGAGGCTGTTGCCCCGCCAGAAGCTGAAATACGCCGTCGCCCAAAAAGAAGACACCGATATCTTCGGTCAATGCTGAGGTCGCGAGCAGCGCATCCAGCCCTTCTCTGCCTGACGCATTGCCGTGCGGTGCGGAGGAAAAAACAAACGCGACACGCTTCATCAGAATTGCACCACTCTGTCGCAGGTCAATGCCGCCTGTGCCAGTGCACCCAGGCCACTCAACGAAAAGCCGGGCTGCAGGTTAGAACCCGATAAACCAAGACGCGCGGCTTCGGTTGCATCGGTCACGCCGCGGCGCAGTGCCGCCGCCACGCAGATGTGCAGTTCTACGCCCTGCTTTTCGTTTAATGCCTGCCAGGAACGCACCAGATCGAACTCGTCGCTCGCCGGTGACGTAAACTGATTCGCGTTATACACCCCTTCCCGATAGAAGAAGACGCTCGCCAGCTCGTGTCCGGCCGCCAGTAGCGCATGCGCAAACTGCAGCGCGCTGCTGGCCTGCTGAGTGCCGTACGCCGGGCCTGTCACCATTAACGCAAAACGCATTACTTGTCTTGTCCCAGGAAATCGCCGCTTTTGAACTGGCGAATGTAGAGGTAGACCGTGTGCTTGGAGATGTTCAGACGATCGGCCACCTGGTTGATGGCGTCTTTAATATCAAAAATCCCTTTTTCATAAAGATTGAGCACGATCTGACGATTCTTGGCGTTGTTCGAGACGTTGCGATCGGCATTCACCTCTTCAATCGTAAACTCAAGCGTCTGCGTCACCAGATCTTCAACAGAGGAGGCAAAGTTAACAGAAGAGCCAACATCCGGCGTTTCTGGTGGAATAAAGGTGCTCATGATTTGCGAGAATGGCACATCAAGGTTCATGTTGATGCACAGCAGCCCAATAACACGATGCTCGCGGTTTCGAATCGCGATGGTTTCTGATTTCATCAGCACGCCGCTTTTGGCGCGGGTGAAATAGCATTTGGAGACGCTGCTGTCCGCGCCGGTCATGTCATGCAGCATACGCAATGCAAGGTCGGTAATTGGCGAACCAATTTTACGGCCAGTATGCTCACCATTCGCAATGCGGATGGCGGAACACTTCAGATCTTGCAGGGAGTGCAATACGATTTCGCAGTGGGAGCCAATGAGCATCGCTAACCCGTCCACTACCGCTTCGTAGGATTTCAGAATATCGAAGTCGGTCTGATCGAAAGGACGTTGATCCAGCAAATCAAGTTCACTGGTTTCGTTGGTTAAAAGCGACCTGGACATGAAAAAAACACTCCTTTTCAGGAGCCTGTCGTTAGGTTTTCAGGGCAGGCTCATTATCTACACGGACAACTAAATTAATACAGCGTGCGTAGCGCTTTCCAGTGTTAATTATATCTGCCCCACAATAAAAAAACCGCCGCCTGAAAGGCGGCGGTTTTTTTCAACATTACTTCTTAGCAGCAGCTGCTTTATCGTCAGCCGGTGCGTCTGCTTTCGCATCCGCTTTCGGTGCCGGTTTGATATCCAGCAGCTCTACGTCAAAGACCAGCGTAGAGTTGGCAGGGATACCCGGAACGCCGGTTTTGCCATAGGCCAGATCCGGTGGGATAACCATCTTGATCTTGCCGCCTTTCTTGATGTTTTTCAGGCCTTCAGTCCAGCCAGGGATCACACCATCCAGACGGAAGGAGAGCGGCTCACCGCGGGTGTAAGAGTTATCGAACTCTTTACCGTCGATCAGCGTACCTTTGTAGTTCACAACAACGGTGTCGCTGTCTTTAGGCGCATCGCCGGTGCCTTCTTTCTCAACTTTGTACACCAGGCCGGTAGAAGAGGTTTTCACACCCTTCTCTTTGGCAAAAGTATCGCGGTAGGCTTTGCCTTTCGCTTCGTTGTCTTTAGCGTCCGCGTCCATCTTGGTCTGCGCGGCACCCTTCACGCGCGCTTCGAACGCCTGCAGAGTCTGTTCAATTTCCTGGTCAGACAGCTTGCTCTTATCTGCAAATGCGTCCTGAACGCCCGCGATCAGCTGAGCTTTATCCAGTTTGATGCCCAGTTTCTCTTGTTCTTTCAGAGAGTTTTCCATGTAGCGACCCAGAGATGCGCCCAGTGCATAGGCGGATTTCTGGTCGTCATTTTTGAACGCCGCTTTGCTGTCTGCAGTGGCAGCAGGCTTCGCAGCAGTATCAGCAGCGAATGACAGCGGCGCGTTCAGCGCAACAGCCATCGTCGTCGCCAGCAGCGTTACTTTAAACAGTGATTTCATCCATATCTCCAGGGCCTGGGGACTCTCACCCCAGCGTTAAACGTAAATGAGTTACGTACTATAAAACGTTGCGGAAGAAATCTACAGACAGACACTTCCAATTCTCGCCACTTTTCAGACTATTTTTGTTTAAATAAGTTTCCTGCCAAAGGGATGCAGACTGTACTTAAGGATAAACTCAGTTAAACTGCGCCGCCGCAGGGCCATTATGGCGAATCTGAAACAAACGAGGTGAATGATGAAGGATACAGCAATAGAAGCGAGAATGGCTGAGCTGGAAAGCCGCCTGGCTTTTCAGGACATCACCATCGAAGAGCTAAACCAGACCGTGACCGCACATGAGCTCGAAATGGCAAAACTGCGGGATCATATGCGCCTGCTGACGGAAAAGCTGAAGGCCACGCAGCCGTCAAACATTGCCTCTCAGTCAGAAGAGACGCCACCTCCTCATTATTGAGGCGTAAAAAAAGCGGGATAATCCCGCTTTTTTTGTGCCCGGTGGCGCGAAGCTTACCGGGCCTACATACCAAATACCCTATGGATTTCGAGTCGCAGGAAGGCGGCAAGCTTGAAAATCCCCGGGAGCATAGATAACTATGTGACAGGGGTTTGAAAGCGCAGCCAACGCACCTGCGGCTTGAAAGACGACGGGTATTAGTGGCAGCCGCAGCCGCCGTTACCGCAACCACCTTTACCGTGGTCGTGACCATGGTCGTGATCGTGGCCGTGACCACCGCAGCAGCCGTCGTGGCCGTGATCGTGGTCATGGTCGTGACCGTGTGCACCGTGAACGTGGCCATGAGCCAGCTCTTCTTCGGTCGCTTCACGGATCGCAACAACTTCTACGTTGAACTTCAGGTTCTGGCCAGCCAGCATGTGGTTACCGTCAACCACGACGTGGTCATCTTCCACTTCGGTGATTTCAACAGGAACCGGACCCTGGTCAGTTTCAGCCAGGAAGCGCATGCCAACCTGCAGTTCGTCAACGCCCATGAACACGTCTTTAGGAACGCGCTGAACCAGATTATCGTCATACTGACCGTAAGCGTCGTTCGCGCCTACAGCAACGTCAAATTTGTCGCCAACTTCATGACCTTCCAGCGCGTTTTCCAGGCCAGAAATCAGGGAACCGTGACCATGCAGGTAGTCAAGCGGCGCACTCACCGGAGACTCATCAACCAACACACCGTCTTCTGTACGTACCTGATAGGCCAGGCTGACCACCAGGTCTTTTGCTACTTTCATGATATCTCCTGAGCGTGGGAAAATTGCTGGCGCAGATTGTAGCGGAAATCTGCACCCGTGTACCCTTTAGCTTAAAAAAACTCAGGGCATATCGCTAGTCCGGATGAAAAATCCCGATAACTTGCTCTTCTTTGCGAACGTGATCGCGGGCCTCTTTATCGGCTTCACGCATCTGGTGACCGCACTTAACACACTCAACAACATCAACATTATTTTCCCGCCACATCGCCAGGGTATCTTGCGCCTGGCAGGTCGGGCATTTTGCACCCGCGATAAAGCGTTTACGTACAGCCATCTTTCGTTACCCTTTATTCAAATTCATCCCAGCCATCAAGCTGGCGTCGTTCCTGTTGCATCTCTCGCTGGAAGATCTCCTCCAGCTCGCGACGCGCTTCCCGCACGCGGGAGATCTGCGCCGTATCGGTATGTACCGGCATCAGCTCGCGCAACATCCGCATATCCAGCCGGCGGAAGTGCATCTGGGCGCGCTGCGCCTGATGCGGATGCATGCCGAGCGAGATCAGCGCCTTACGGCCCAGCTCCAGCGCACTGGAGAACGTCTCACGGGAGAAGTGTTTCACACCCGCCTGCAACAATTCGTGAGCTTCAACACGTCCCCGCGCACGCGCCAGAATATGCAGATGCGGGAAATGCTGCTGGCACAGATCCACCAGCTTCATCGTGTCTTCCGGATCGTTACAGGTAATCACGATGGACTCTGCCGCTTCCGCCCCCGCCGAGCGCAGCAGCTCGAGCTGGGTCGCATCGCCGTAGTAAACCTTATAGCCATATTTGCGCATCAGGTTGACCGCGCTGATATCCCGCTCCAGTACCGTAATGCGCATTTTGTTCGCCATCAGCAAACGCCCGATAACCTGTCCGAATCGGCCAAAGCCCACCACAATCACCTGTGGCTTGTCGTCTTCCACCCACGGCGCTTCGTCTTCATCGTCTGCCGGGTTCAGGCGGCGCGACAGCAGTTTATCCACCAGCTTCATCAGCAGCGGCGTGGTCATCATAGACAGCGTGACCGTCACCAGCAAAAGCGCCATCTGATCGTCTTTAAACAGCTTCTGGGAAGATGCGGTGGAGAACAGCACAAACGCGAACTCGCCTCCCTGGCTCAACACGCTGGCAAACTGCATGCGTTCCGAACTGCGCAGCCCGTAGATACGTGACATCACGTACAGCACCAGCATCTTCACCGCCACCAGGATGGCGACGCTCACGACCACCCACAGCAGATGGGTATAGAGCACACCGAGGTTAAGCGCCATCCCCACCGAAATAAAGAACAGGCCTAACAGCAGCCCTTTGAAGGGATCGATGGCAATTTCCAGCTCGTGACGATACTCGCTCTCCGCCAGCAGCACCCCGGCGATAAAGGTCCCGAGCGCCATCGACAGCCCCAGCGCGTCCATAAACAACGCCGATCCCAGCACCAGCAGCAGCGTCGCGGCGGTAAACACCTCGCGAACGCCCGACGCGGCAATAAAGCGGAACACGGGACGTAACAGGAAACGACCGCCAATCAGCATGCCCGCGAAGGCCAGCACCTTCATGGCGATTTTAGCCCAGTCGAAGTGATCGTCCCCGGACCCCGCCAGCAGCGGCACAAGCGCCAGCGCCGGGATCACCGCCAAATCCTGGAACAGCAGCACCGAAAAGCCCAGCTGACCGGCTTCGTTGCGATTCATCCCCTTATCGCGCATCAGCTGCAGCGCCATCGCCGTCGACGACATCGCAAGGCCTATCCCGCCAATCACCGCCGCCTGCCATGAAAAGTTGGTCAGCATTAACAGGCCACCCAGGATCGCGGCGCTGAACAACACCTGCGCGGCGCCCACGCCAAAGATAGAGCGTCTAAGCTGCCACAATTTCGAAGGATTCAGCTCAAGGCCGATGATGAACATCAGGAACACCACGCCCAGCTCGGAGAAATGGAGAATCTCATCGACATCGCTGATGAATCCCAGCCCCCAGGGGCCAATCGCGATCCCCGCCAGCAGATACCCCAGCACCGCGCCGATACCAATACGGGCTGCAAGCGGCACCGCAACGACGGCCGCAAATAAAAACAGCACCCCGGCGAGGAGTAAATTCGATCCTTCCATTAACGACCTCCTGCCGGAATGGGTGACGCCAGCCATTCACCGTAGGCTCTGGCGTGGCTTGCCAGCTCTTTCGGATCCTGACGCCGCGCCCAGTAGACAATAATCGGGCTCATCCAGTGCATACGGCACATGGCCGCCGTCAGCTCGAATGGCCGCAGGATGTCGCTCATCGGATAACGGTTCAGCCCGTCGTGACGGTAAGCGCTTTCGGGTTCACCGGTCGTAATCACACTACGCCAGTACTTTCCCGCCAGCTGGTTGCCCCCCACCCCGCTGGAGAAGCCCCGGCTCAGCACGCGGTCCAGCCACTCTTTCAGCAGCGCCGGACAGCTATAGGTATAAAGCGGATGCTGGAACACAATCACGTCATGCTGACGCAGCAGTTCCTGCTCGTAAGGGATATCAATAAAGAAATCAGGATAGTGCGCGTAGAGATCGTGCACCGTTACGTTACTAAGCTGTGTGGCCGGCTTAAGCAGCACCCGGTTTGCCACCGAGTCCTGAGATTCCGGATGGGCATACAGCAGCAGCACTTTTGCTGTCTGAGACATCATTCCCCTCCCGGTCTTGTTTCTGTTTTTGTGTATCGTCGCTGTTTTGGGCTACCATGGCGGCCCGGTGCGGAAAATGGCCCACACCTTACATTATCATAATGACAAATTAACATAGTCGGAACATACGGCGCTTCTATGATTGTTTTCTCCTCGTTACAAATTCGTCGCGGCGTGCGCGTCCTGCTGGATAACGCCACTGCTACCATCAACCCGGGCCAAAAAGTGGGTCTGGTCGGCAAAAACGGCTGCGGTAAATCCACCCTGCTGGCGCTGCTGAAAAACGAGATTAGCGCGGATGGCGGTAACTTTACCTTCCCGGGGAACTGGCAGCTCGCCTGGGTAAACCAGGAGACGCCGGCGCTGAGCGAACCGGCACTCGACTATGTTATCGACGGCGACCGTGAATACCGCAAGCTCGAAGCGGAACTTCATGCTGCTAACGAGCGCAACGACGGCCACGCCATCGCCACCGTTCACGGCAAGCTGGACGCCATCGACGCGTGGACCATTCGCTCCCGCGCCTCCAGCCTGCTGCACGGCCTGGGCTTCAGCAACGAACAGCTGGAACGCCCGGTCAGCGACTTCTCCGGCGGCTGGCGTATGCGCCTCAACCTGGCGCAGGCGCTGATCTGCCGCTCTGACCTGCTGTTGCTTGACGAACCGACCAACCACCTCGATCTCGATGCGGTTATTTGGCTGGAGAAGTGGCTCAAGAGCTATCAGGGCACTCTGATTCTGATCTCCCACGACCGCGACTTCCTTGACCCGGTAGTGGATAAAATCATTCATATCGAACAGCAAACGATGTTCGAGTACACCGGCAACTACAGCTCCTTCGAGCGCCAGCGCGCGACGCGTCTCGCCCAGCAGCAGTCCATGTACGAAAGCCAGCAGCAGCGCGTGGCGCACCTGCAGAGCTTCGTGGATCGCTTCAAGGCCAAAGCCTCAAAAGCCAAGCAGGCCCAGAGCCGCATCAAGATGCTGGAACGTATGGAGATGATCGCCCCGGCGCACGTGGATAACCCGTTCCACTTCAGCTTCCGCGAGCCGGAAAGCCTGCCTAACCCACTGCTGAAGATGGAGAAAGTCAGCGCGGGCTATGCCGACCGCATTATTCTCGATTCCATCAAGCTCAACCTGGTGCCGGGTTCACGCATTGGCCTGCTGGGGCGTAACGGCGCCGGTAAATCGACGCTGATCAAACTGCTGGCGGGCGAGCTTAACCCGGTCAGCGGCGAAATCGGCCTCGCGAAGGGCATCAAGCTGGGTTACTTCGCCCAGCATCAGCTGGAATTTTTACGCGCGGATGAATCGCCGATTCAGCACCTCGCGCGTCTGGCGCCGCAGGAGATGGAGCAGAAGCTGCGCGACTATCTCGGCGGCTTTGGCTTCAAGGGCGATAAGGTAACTGAAAACACCGAGCGCTTCTCCGGCGGCGAAAAGGCCCGCCTGGTGCTGGCGCTGATCGTCTGGCAGCGCCCGAACCTGCTGCTGCTCGATGAACCGACCAACCACCTGGATCTCGACATGCGCCAGGCGCTGACCGAAGCGCTGATTGAGTTCGAAGGCGCGCTGGTGGTGGTTTCGCACGATCGTCACCTGATCCGCTCCACCACGGACGATCTCTATTTAGTGCACGGCGGCAAAGTTGAACCGTTCGACGGCGATCTGGAAGACTACCAGCAGTGGCTGACGGACGTGCAGAAGCAGGAAAACCAGCCGGAAGAGTCAGCGAAAGACAACGCCAACAGCGCGCAGGCGCGTAAAGACCAGAAGCGTCGTGAAGCGGAGCTTCGCACCCAGACGCAGCCGCTGCGTAAAGAGATTACCCGTCTCGAAAAAGAGATGGAAAAACTCAACGCCACGCTGGCTATCGTTGAAGAGAAGCTCGGCGATAGCGGCCTGTATGACCAGAGCCGCAAGGCTGAGCTGACCGACTGCCTGCAAACCCAGGCGAAGACCAAATCCAGTCTCGAAGAGTGCGAGATGGCGTGGCTCGACGCGCAGGAACAGCTGGAAGCGATGCTGCAGGCTGACTGACCTGTTTACCCCGTTTGAAGAACAGAATCCGTACCGGGTTCGGAAATCCAGCTTAAACGGGGTACAATTCGGAAAGTATCGTAAATTTCCGACAAGAATCAGCATCGCGCTTATGACCCAAATCATTCCATCAGACTTCGACATTGCGGCCGAAGACAGCACTGAGTTCGTGCCTATGCGCGGCGTGGCCAATCCCCATTTGCAGACCATGCTGCCGCGACTGATCCGCCGCAAGGTTCAGTTCACCCCGCACTGGCAACGGCTTGACCTGCCAGACGGTGACTTTCTGGATCTCGCCTGGAGCGAAGCGCCGGAACAGGCTCGCCATAAGCCGCGTCTGGTGGTTTTCCACGGTCTGGAAGGCAGCCTGCACAGCCCGTATGCGCATGGGCTAATTGAGGCGGCAAAAGCGCGCGGCTGGCTCGGCGTGGTGATGCATTTTCGCGGCTGCAGCGGCGAACCGAATCGTCAGAAACGCATTTATCACTCGGGTGAAACCGAAGACGGGACGTGGTTTTTACACTGGCTGCGGGAAAATTATGGCACCGAGCCAACGGCCGCCGTGGGCTACTCGCTGGGCGGCAACATGCTGGCCTGTCTGCTGGCCAAAGAGGGTGAAAGCGTCCCGCTGGATGCCGCCGTCATTGTCTCCGCGCCGTTTATGCTCGAGCAGTGCAGCTACCACATGGATAAGGGCTTTTCCCGCGTCTATCAGCGCTACCTGCTCAACCTTTTGAAGGCCAACGCGGCGCGTAAGCTGAAGGCCTACCCGGATACCCTGCCGGTCAGCCTGCGCCAGCTGAAAAAGGTGCGCCGCATTCGCGAATTCGACGACCTGATCACCGCGAAAATCCACGGCTTCGCCGATGCGATTGACTATTATCGTCAGTGCAGCGCCATGCCGCTGCTCAGCAAGATCACGCAGCCAACGTTGATTATTCATGCCAAAGATGACCCGTTTATGGATCATCACTCGATCCCCGCTCAGGAATTCCTGCCCGACAACGTTCACTATCAGTTGACCGAGCATGGCGGCCACGTCGGGTTTATCGGCGGCACGCTGCGCCGCCCGAAAATGTGGCTTGAGGCGCGTATTCCTGACTGGCTGACCCCTTATCTGGACGGTGCAAAATGATTATTCCCTGGCAGGATCTGGCTCCCGAAACGCTCGATAATCTGATTGAAAGCTTTGTATTACGCGAAGGCACCGATTATGGTGAACAGGAACGCTCGCTTGAGCAAAAGGTCAACGATGTTAAGCGCCAGCTGAAAAGCGGCGACGTGGTGCTGGTGTGGTCAGAACTGCATGAGACGGTCAATATCATGCCCCGCAACGCGTTTCACGGCTGATCTTCCACCCTTTTCAGTCAGGGAGTTGCTATGTCTGCCAGACATCCGGTTATTGCCGTTACGGGGTCGAGTGGTGCGGGAACCACCACCACCAGCCTCGCATTTCGCAAGATTTTCGCCCAGCTGAATCTCCGTGCGGCGGAGGTCGAAGGCGACAGCTTTCACCGCTACACGCGTCCGGAGATGGACATGGCCATTCGTAAGGCGCGCGATTCGGGTAAACACATCAGCTACTTCGGCCCGGAAGCCAATGACTTCGGCCTGCTGGAACAAACCTTTATAGAGTACGGCAAGAGCGGCAAAGGGCAGTCCCGCAAGTATCTGCACACCTATGATGAAGCCGTACCCTGGAATCAGGTGCCGGGCACCTTTACCCCCTGGCAGCCGCTGCCGGAACCCACCGACGTCCTGTTTTACGAAGGATTGCACGGCGGCGTGGTCACCCCTCAACACGACGTGGCGCGCCACGTGGATCTGCTGGTCGGCGTGGTTCCTATCGTAAACCTGGAGTGGATCCAGAAGCTGACGCGTGACATGAGCGAGCGTGGCCATTCTCGCGAAGCGGTGATGGACTCGGTGGTGCGCTCCATGGAGGATTACATTAACTTCCTGACGCCGCAGTTCTCCCGCACCCATATCAACTTCCAGCGCGTGCCGACGGTGGACACCTCCAACCCGTTCGCGGCCAAAAGCATCCCGTCGCTGGATGAGAGTTTTGTGGTGATCCATTTCCGCAATCTCGAAGGCATTGATTACCCGTGGCTG
Source organism: Enterobacter sp. QK-SA4 (assembly GCF_056856775.1). Taxonomy (NCBI): domain Bacteria; kingdom Pseudomonadati; phylum Pseudomonadota; class Gammaproteobacteria; order Enterobacterales; family Enterobacteriaceae; genus Enterobacter; species Enterobacter sp. QK-SA4. The sequence continues at coordinate 393,919 of NZ_JBXFXH010000007.1, read as the reverse complement.
CTGGCAATGCTGCAGGGCTCGTTTATTTCGCACATGAATACGTTAGTGGTGCCGGGCGGGAAAATGGGGCTGGCGATGGAGCTCATCATGACGCCGCTGGTGGAGCGACTGATGGAAGGGAAGCAGATCGCGTGAGCATGTTCCCTCTCCCAGTGGGAGAGGGTTAGGGTGAGGGCATCAACACGCACGATGCCCCATCAATCACGCCTCGATCACTTCATACGAATGCGTGATTTTTACCGCTTTCTCCAGCATTAACGCCACAGAGCAGTACTTCTCCGCAGACAGGTCCACCGCACGTGAGACCGCCGCGTCTTTCAGTTCTTTACCGGTGACCACAAAGTGCAGGTTAATATGGGTGAACAGGCGTGGCGCCTCATCGCGACGCTCTGATGTGAGTTTAACCTCACAATCCGTCACGTCATGACGACCTTTTTGCAGAATCGACACCACGTCAATGGCGCTGCAACCCCCTGCCGCCATCAGCACCATTTCCATTGGGCTTGGCGCTTTATCGCCGGAGTTACCGTCCATCAAAATCTGGTGTCCTGACGCGGACTCGCCCAGGAACGTTAAACCTTCAACCCATTTCACGCGCGCTTGCATATTCATTAACTCCAACGTTGCATTTTTGGTGACAGATTACGCGTGCGTTACATTTCTCGCAATGGAAGGCGACCTGCATCATGCTGAAGCGAGACACCAGGAGACACGCGGCGAAAGCTATGCTAAAACACTCAGGATGCTACAGTAATACATTGACGTTACACGTGTATGCAGAGGACATCAAACTTTACTGGCTGCGAAACGTTACGGTAGCCGACTTCCCAGGGTATGGGTAAGAATTCGATTGCAACCCCAGAGTCCGGATGCATCTGATGACTCTGGTGACAGCTTATAACAGAGGATAACAGCGCATGGTGCTTGGCAAACCGCAAACAGACCCGACTCTCGAATGGTTCTTGTCTCATTGCCACATTCATAAGTACCCATCGAAGAGCACGCTGATTCACCAGGGTGAAAAAGCGGAAACGTTGTATTACATCGTTAAAGGCTCGGTGGCAGTGCTGATCAAAGATGAAGAAGGGAAAGAGATGATCCTTTCTTATCTGAACCAGGGCGATTTCATCGGTGAACTGGGCCTGTTTGAAGAGGGCCAGGAACGTAGCGCCTGGGTTCGTGCAAAGACAGCATGTGAAGTGGCTGAAATTTCTTACAAGAAGTTCCGTCAGCTGATTCAGGTTAACCCTGACATCCTGATGCGTCTTTCTTCCCAGATGGCGCGCCGTCTGCAGGTCACGTCAGAGAAAGTGGGTAACCTCGCCTTCCTGGACGTTACCGGCCGTATCGCACAAACCCTGTTGAACCTGGCGAAACAGCCAGACGCTATGACCCACCCGGACGGCATGCAAATTAAAATTACCCGTCAGGAAATTGGTCAGATCGTCGGTTGCTCCCGTGAAACAGTGGGCCGTATCCTGAAAATGCTGGAAGATCAAAACCTGATCTCCGCCCACGGTAAAACCATCGTGGTCTACGGAACGCGTTAATTCCGCTCAAACGGCGTGTCACCGCAGGGTGTCACGCCGTTTTTGTCTCTACTCCCCATGTGGCGCAGGCTGATCTATCACCCGGAAGTTAACTACGCACTGCGGCAAACGCTGGTGTTGTGTCTTCCTGTGGCCATAGGCCTGATCCTCGGACATCTTCAGCAAGGCCTGCTGTTTTCCCTCGTGCCCGCCTGCTGCAACATCGCCGGTCTGGACACGCCGCATAAGCGCTTTTTCAAACGCCTGATTATCGGTGGCTGCCTGTTTGCCGGCTGTAGCCTCGCCGTGCAGCTTCTGCTTGCCCGGGATATCCCGCTGCCGCTGATCCTGACCGTGCTGGCGATGACGCTCGGCGTCACGGCGGAAATCAGTTCGCTGCACGCCCGCCTGCTTCCCGCCTCGCTGATTGCGGCCATTTTCACGCTGAGCCTCGCCGGGAACATGCCGGTGTGGGAGCCGCTGCTGATCTACGCCCTGGGGACATTGTGGTACGGGCTGTTTAACTGGTTTTGGTTCTGGCTGTGGCGCGAACAGCCGCTGCGTGAATCCCTGAGCCTGCTCTATGTGCAGCTTGCGGATTACTGCGAAGCCAAATATACCCTGCTCACCCAGCATACCGACCCGGAAAAATCCTTACCGCCGCTGCTGACGCGCCAGCAGAAGGTGGTGGACCTGATAAGCCAGTGCTATCAGCAGCTGCATATGCTCGCCGCCAACAAGAACCACGAATACAAACGGCTGCTGCGCACCTTCCAGGTCGGGCTGGATCTGCAGGAGCACATCTCCGTAAGCCTTCATCACCCGCAGGAGGTGCAAAAGCTGGTCGAGCGCAGCCACGCCGAAGCGGTGATCCGCTGGAACGCACAAACCGTGTCCGCACGTCTGCGCGTGCTGGCCGATGATATTCTCTACCACCGCTACCCGACGCGCTTTAACATGGAAAAACAGCTGGGCGCGCTGGAGAAAATCGCCCGCCAGCATCCCGATAACCCGGTCGGCCAGTTTGCCGCCTGGCACTTCAGCCGCATCGCCCGCGTGTTGCGCACGCAGCGCCCGCTTTATCCCCGCGACCTGATGGCGGATAAGCAAAAACGGCTTCCGTTATTGCCCGCGCTCAAAAGCTATCTTTCTCTTAAATCGTCCGCCCTGCGCAACGCCGCCAGGATTAGCGTGATGCTCAGTACCGCCAGCCTGATGGGCATGGCGCTGCACCTGCCGAAACCGTACTGGATCTTAATGACCGTGCTGTTTGTCACCCAGAACGGCTACGGCGCCACGCGTGTGCGTATTCTGCACCGGGCTGGCGGAACGATGGCCGGGCTGATCATTGCGGGCGTGACGCTGCACTTCCACGTGCCGGAAGGCTATACCCTGGCAGGCATGCTGGCGATCACGCTGGTGAGCTACCTGATTATCCGAAAAAATTACGGCTGGGCGATGGTGGGCTTTACGGTGACGGCGGTATATACCCTGCAGCTGCTCACGCTCAATGGCGAACAGTTTATTGTCGCCAGGCTGATTGATACCCTGATCGGCTGCCTGATTGCCTTTGGCGGAATGGTCTGGCTGTGGCCGCAGTGGCAGAGCGGGCTGCTGAGGCAGAACGCCCACGACGCGCTGGAAGCCGACCAGCAGGCTATTCGCCTGATCCTGAGCGACGACCCGCAGCCCTCCCCGCTGGCCTATCAGCGGATGAAGGTCAACCAGGCGCACAACGCCCTGTTTAACTCGCTCAACCAGGCGATGCAGGAGCCGGGCTTTAACTCGCACTATCTGGCAGACATGAAGCTCTGGGTGACGCACAGCCAGTTTATCGTCGAGCACATTAACGCCATGACCACGCTGGCGCGCGAGCACACGATGCTGACGCCGGATCTGGCGCAGCGCTATTTGCAGTCGTGTGAAATTGCGTTGCAGAGGTGTCAGCAACGTCTGGAGTATGACGCGCCGGGCGAGTCGGGCGACTCAAACATTCTGGAAGCGCCGGAGACGTTAACCCACGGGCCAATGAGCACGCTGGAGCAGCATTTGCAGCGCGTTCTGGGACATCTGAACACCATGCACACCATTTCGTCGGTGGCATGGCGTCAGCGTCCGCATCACGGCATTTGGTTAACGCGTCGGTTAAAGCGAACCGAGTATTAGCCTTTAACGATCTTCGCGACCGCCGAGGCAAAGCGGGTTAACCCCTCTTCGATGTCTTTGTCTTCTACCACCAGCGACGGCGCAAAGCGCATCACGTCCGGCCCGGCATTGAGCACCATCACTCCTTCGTGCGCGGCGGCGTGCAGGAAGTCGCGCGCGCGACCTTTGTACTGCGGCTTCAGCTCGGCGCCAATCAACAGCCCCATCCCGCGGATTTCGCTGAACACATCGTACTGCTCATCAATCTTTTGCAGGTGTTTTACGAACAGCTCGCGCTTCGCGCTCACGGCGTTCAACACCTCCGGCGTGTTGATAATGTCGAATGCAGCGCCCGCCACGGCGGTCGCCAGCGGGTTACCGCCGTAGGTAGAGCCGTGAGAGCCGACGTGGAACGCGGAGGCGATCTCCTGCGTCGTCAGTACCGCACTCACCGGGAAACCACCGCCGAGCGCTTTGGCGCTGGTCAGGATGTCCGGCGTAACGCCGTAGTGCATATACGCGAACAGATCGCCGGTACGCCCCATCCCGCACTGCACTTCATCAAAGACCAGCAGCGCCTTATGTTCGTCGCACAGCTCGCGCAGCCCTTTCAGGAATTCCGGAGTTGCCGCCGTCACGCCGCCTTCACCCTGGATCGGCTCAACGACTACCGCGCAGGTGTGATCGTCCATGACCGCTTTCACGGCATGCAGATCGTTAAACGGCACGTGGACAATATCGGCCGGCTTCGGGCCAAACCCGTCAGAATACTTTGGCTGGCCGCCAACGGAGACGGTAAAGAAGGAGCGTCCATGGAAGGCATTGTGGAAGGCGATGATTTTGGTTTTGTACGGGCTGTGGCGCGTTGTTGCGTAGTAGCGCGCCAGCTTAAAAGCGGTTTCGTTGGCTTCGGTGCCGGAGTTCATAAACAGCACGCGCTCGGCAAAGGTCGCATCAATGATCTTGCGGCCCAGGCGCAGCGCCGGTTCGTTGGTGAACACGTTGCTGGTGTGCCACAGGGTTTCGCCCTGGGTTTTCAGCGCCTCAACCAGCGCGGGATGGCAATGACCCAGCGCCGTGACCGCAATACCGCCCGCGAAATCCACATACTCTTTACCCTGCTGATCCCATATGCGGCTGCCCTTTCCCTTCACCGGGATAAACTCAGCCGGTGCATAAATCGGCAGGATCACTTCATCAAATGTCGCGCGGGTAATTGCTGGTTGTTCAGTTGCCATGTCATGACCATCCATTTTTATGTCACAGTTATTGTGAAAATATAATCACAAAATATGCATAAAAAATCACAGCAAGGCAACAGATATTCAGCGATTGAGGAAATTTGCCAGCAGCGCGTGCCCCTGCTCGCTGAGGATGCTTTCCGGGTGGAACTGCACGCCTTCGAGGTCCCATTCGCGGTGGCGAATCCCCATGATCTCCTGCGTATCGCTCCAGGCGGTCACCTCAAAGCAGTCGGGCAGGGTCGACGGGTCAATCACCAGGGAATGGTAGCGCGTCACGGTTAGCGGATTATTGAGCCCCGTGAATACCCCGGTGCCGGCGTGGGTGACCGGAGAGGTTTTACCGTGCATCACTTTCTCGGCGCGCACGATGGTGGCACCAAACGCCTGGGCAATCGCCTGATGGCCCAGACAGACGCCCAGGATCGGCAGCTTGCCGGCATAGTACTGGATAGCATCCAGAGAAATACCCGATTCCGACGGCGTACACGGCCCAGGAGAAATCACGATTTTCTGCGGAGCCAGCGTCCCGATATCGGCCAGTCCGACCTCGTCGTTACGGCGGACAACCACCTCTGCACCCAGTTCACAAAAATACTGGTAAAGGTTCCAGGTGAAGGAATCGTAGTTATCAATCAGCAGAATCATGGCGGCTCCCGAAAAAAATGCCGCCCTATTCTACTCAGATTCCCGCGCTTCGCTCACTACTTTGGCAAAGATAGCGTTTAGCGCGGTTAAATCTCCCGTTGCGCCGCTTCGGTTAGCCGCCACCCACTGGTCGGGATCGATATCGCGCCAGTCCAGCGAGTAGCCCGCGTGGAGCGCCAGCTGCTCGAAGAAAACGCGTTGGGCAATACCGTTGCCGCGCATAAACGGATGCAGCATGTTGATTTCGCAGTAATAGTGGCTAACCCGGTCAACAAACGCCGCTTTCTCAAGACCCACGAGATACTTTTCGCTTTCCAGCGCCGCCATCAGCTCGTTACCCATCTTCTCGATGTATTCGAAATGGCAGAAAGGAATGTCACCCTTAAAAATATCGTCAGTGCGGAACTCACCTGCCCGCTTCATCTCGCTGCGGTACAAATGACGATGAATAAGGCACAGATGGGGCAACCCGGGCGCGGAAGGCCCAAGCTCCAGCGTCTCAATATGGGGCTCTGAGGGACCATTACCTTTTTCAAGGAGACAACTGGCCTGTAAATTGACGTTACGCTGCTGTTCCCAGAGACGGGATTTTTGCTTGTCGGTGAGCTTTTTCACTTAACGCCTCCCTGAATAGTCCGTTTGCCACAAGTATAAGCAGCAAAACGCGCTTTCGCAGGGAGGGTTACAGAATGCGGGCAGGAGAAGCCCGCGTTCAGAAGAATTACGGCAGAACTTTTGCGGAGAGGATAACCACCGGTTTTGACGGCACATTCTGATACGGACCGACGTCGTGAGTAGGCACCTGAGAAATCTTGTCGGCCACGTCCATTCCTTTCACAATTTTACCGAACACCGCATAGCCGAAGTCGCGCTGGCCGTGGTCGAGGAAGGCGTTATCCGCCACGTTGAGGAAGAACTGGCTGGTCGCGCTGTCTTTGTCTGCGGTACGCGCCATGGAGATGGTACCGCGTTTGTTCAGCAGGCCGTTGTCCGCTTCGTTTTTGATTGGCGGGTTAGGCTGTTTCTGCTGCATCTGCTCGTTGAAGCCGCCGCCCTGCACCATAAAGCCTGGGATCACGCGGTGGAAGGTGGTGTTGTTATAGAAACCACTGTTCACGTAGTCGAGGAAGTTTTTCACAGAAACCGGAGCTTTCTGGCTATTCAGTTCCAGCTCAATGTTCCCGGCGGAGGTGGTCAGCAGAACGTGAGGGTCCCCTTTGGCTGCCAGCGCAGCAGGGGAAACGGCAGAAAGAGCAAACACAGCTGCGACAGCCGCCAGTGTTGATTTGAGCATGAGAATTCCTTAACAAAGCGCAGTATAAAAAGCGAATGGCTTGATTCTAAAGAGCAGTATGAACGGAGACCAGCCTTTTACCTAATTTTACGAAATTGAAACAGTTGTAACCGCGCAAACGGTTGGCTTTGGCGCCATTTTGTGTGATCGAGATCACACAAAAACATGCAATGAAGTTCTAATTTCTCTTAAAAGATATGAATAGATCACTTTAATGTCTAAAATCTGCCCGCTCTCAGCGCCCTCCTGGGCGCTTTTCTTTTTCTGAACAGGCCAGACATGACTAACAGCAATCGCATCAAGCTCACATGGATCAGCTTCTTCTCCTACGCTCTGACCGGCGCGTTGGTGATCGTCACCGGGATGGTGATGGGGAATATCGCAGACTACTTCCAGCTGCCCGTTTCCAGCATGAGTAACACCTTCACCTTCCTCAACGCGGGGATCCTGATCTCTATCTTCCTGAATGCCTGGCTGATGGAAATCGTCCCGCTGAAAACCCAGCTGCGCTTTGGCTTTGTGCTGATGGTCGCCGCCGTGGCGGGCCTGATGCTGAGCCACAGCATCGCCCTGTTCTCCGCCGCCATGTTCGTGCTCGGTCTGGTGAGCGGGATCACCATGTCGATCGGTACGTTCCTCATTACCCACATGTATGAAGGCCGCCAGCGCGGCGCGCGTCTGCTGTTTACCGACTCCTTCTTCAGCATGGCCGGAATGATTTTCCCGATGGTCGCGGCCGTTCTGCTGGCGCGCAGCATCGAGTGGTACTGGGTCTATGCCTGCATCGGCCTGGTCTACGTGGCGATCTTTATTCTGACCTTCGGCTGCGAGTTCCCGGTGCTGGGCAAGAAAGCGCAAACCACCGCCGAGCCCGTTGCGAAAGAAAAATGGGGCATCGGCGTGCTGTTCCTCTCCGTTGCCGCCCTGTGCTACATCCTGGGCCAGCTGGGCTTTATCTCCTGGGTACCGGAGTACGCCAAAGGTCTGGGCATGAGCCTGAACGACGCGGGTAAACTGGTGAGCGATTTCTGGATGTCTTACATGTTCGGCATGTGGGCGTTTAGCTTCATCCTGCGCTTCTTCGACCTGCAGCGCATTCTGACCGTGCTGGCCGGGCTGGCGACCGTGCTGATGTACCTGTTCATCAACGGTTCACCGGAGCATATGCCGTGGTTCATTCTGACCCTGGGCTTCTTCTCCAGCGCCATTTATACCTCGATCATCACCCTGGGCTCTCTGCAGACCAAAGTGGCCTCGCCGAAGCTGGTTAACTTCGTCCTGACCTGCGGCACCATCGGCACCATGCTGACCTTCGTGGTCACTGGCCCGATCGTGGCCCACAGCGGCCCGCTGGCGGCGCTGCACACCGCCAACGGTCTGTATGCCGTGGTGTTCATCATGTGCTTCATCCTGGGCTTCGTGACCCGCCACCGCCAGCACAACGCGGCAGCAGCGTCTCACTAACCCCTACGCCCCTTTGCGCTCGGCAGAGGGGCTGTTTCTGGCAAAGCTTACCTCTTCTCCCCCGACGTCCGTCTGGATCCACGTCTGCGCCAGCTGCGTCGTGGCGATCACCCGTCCCTGACGAATCGACCAGCGCACCGGCACCTGACAGCGCACAGCTTCAAACCCGCTCTCGGCAGGCAGAATAATCAGGTTCGCCGGGTTACCTGTCTTAATGCCGTAATCGCTCAGGCCGAAGGTCCGGGCGCTGTTATGGGTGATGAGATTCAGGCCGCTGTCGATTTGCGGATAGCCCATCATCTGACAGACGTGCAGCCCCATATGCAGCACCTGCAGCATGTTGCCGATGCCGAGCGGGTACCACGGGTCGAAGACGTCGTCATGACCGAAGCAGACGTTAATGCCCGCTTCCTGTAGCTCTTTCACCCGGGTGATGCCGCGGCGCTTCGGATAGTCATCAAAGCGCCCCTGCAGGTGAATATTGACCAGCGGGTTAGCGACGAAGTTAATTCCCGACATTTTCAGCAGACGGAACAGCCGCGAGGTGTAAGCGCCGTTGTAGGAGTGCATGGCGGTGGTGTGGCTGGCCGTCACGCGCGGGCCGATACCGGCCTCATAGGCCAGCGCTGCCACCGTCTCGACAAACCGCGACTGCTCGTCGTCGATTTCATCGCAGTGGATATCCAGCGGACGGTCATACTTCTTCGCCAGTTCAAAAGCGATATGCAGCGACTGCACGCCATACTCGCGGGTGAACTCGAAGTGTGGGATCGCCCCCACCACGTCGGCGCCCAGCTTTAACGCCTCTTCCAGCAGCGCCGCGCCGTTCGGGTAAGAGAGGATACCTTCCTGCGGGAACGCGACGATTTGCAGCGTTACCCACGGGGCAACCTCCTGCTTCACCTCCAGCATCGCCTTCAGGGCGGTGAGCGTCGGGTCAGAGACATCCACATGGGTGCGGACAAACTGGATGCCGTTGGCAATTTGCCACTTCAGCGTTTTCCAGGCGCGCGCTTTAACATCCTCATGGCTGAGTAACGCCTTGCGCTCCGCCCAGCGCTCAATGCCCTCAAACAGCGTGCCGGACTGGTTCCAGTTCGGCTCACCCGCGGTCTGGGTCGTATCAAGATGGATATGCGGCTCAATGAACGGCGGGATCGCAAGCCCGCCGCGCGCGTTCAATACTTCATAACTTTCGGCGTGGGTGTCGTCCATCGGGGTGATGTCACCAAATCGCCCGTTCTCAATGGCGAGCTGCCACAGCCCTTCCTGACCCGGTAAACGAACATTCTGAACAAGCCATAACGGTGCTGTAGACATACCCTTCCCCTAAAAAATGCCGCTGATATTCAGGCGTATCGATTTTGGCAAAACTGCCCCTGATTTGTACACAAATTCAACGAGCGCGAAAAGCCTGCGATTTCCGCTACTTATAAAAATCCTGACAAATCAGTCATATACCACCTAAGGAGTAGGCGAAGACGTATTTGATTTGCATCAATAAGCGCCCCTGCTGAATCGTTAAGGTAGGCAATAATAGAAAAGAAATCGAGGCAATAATGAGCAAAGTCAGACTCGCTATCATCGGTAACGGCATGGTCGGCCACCGCTTTATTGAGGATCTTCTCGATAAGGCCGATGCTGAGCAGTTCGATATTACCGTGTTCTGTGAAGAACCCCGCAAGGCGTACGACCGTGTGCACCTGTCTTCCTACTTCTCCCATCATACCGCCGAAGAGCTCTCTCTGGTGCGCGAAGGTTTCTACGAGAAGCATGGCGTAAAAGTGCTGGTGGGCGAACGCGCTATCACCATCAATCGTCAGGAAAAAGTGATCCACTCCAGCGCCGGGCGTACGGTTTTTTACGACAAGCTGATCATGGCGACGGGCTCCTATCCGTGGATCCCGCCGATCAAAGGCTCGGAAACTCAGGATTGCTTCGTCTACCGTACCATTGAAGACCTCAACGCCATCGAATCCTGCGCCCGTCGCAGCCGTCGCGGCGCAGTAGTCGGCGGCGGTCTGCTGGGTCTGGAAGCGGCAGGCGCGCTGAAGAACCTCGGCGTTGAAACCCACGTCATCGAATTTGCCCCGATGCTGATGGCCGAACAGCTCGACCACATGGGCGGTGACCAGCTGCGTCGTAAAATCGAAAGCATGGGCGTGAAGGTTCACACCAGCAAGAACACCAAAGAGATCGTTCAGGAAGGGACTGAAGCGCGTAAAACCATGCGCTTTGCCGACGGCAGCGAGCTGGAAGTGGACTTCATCGTCTTCTCCACCGGTATTCGTCCGCGCGACAAGCTGGCGACCCAGTGCGGTCTGGCCGTGGCGCAGCGCGGCGGGATCATGATCAACGACACCTGCCAGACCTCCGATCCGGATATCTACGCGATTGGCGAATGCGCCAGCTGGAATAACCGCGTCTACGGTCTGGTGGCGCCGGGCTACAAAATGGCGCAGGTCGCCGTGGACCATATCCTCGGCAGCGAAAACGCGTTTACCGGTGCAGACATGAGCGCCAAGCTGAAGCTGCTGGGCGTGGACGTGGGAGGCATTGGCGATGCGCATGGCCGCACCCCGAATTCCCGCAGCTATGTCTATCTCGACGAAAGCAAAGAAGTCTACAAACGCCTCATCGTTAGCCAGGACAACAAAACTCTGCTCGGTGCAGTGCTGGTGGGCGACACCAGCGACTTCGGCAACCTGCTGCAGCTGGTGCTGAACGCCATAGAGCTGCCGGAAAACCCGGACGCGCTGATCCTCCCGGCGCACGCGTCCAGCGGCAAGCCGTCTATCGGCGTGGATAAACTGCCGGACAGCGCGCAAATTTGCTCCTGCTTCGACGTCACCAAAGGCATGCTGATCTCCGCCATCAACAAAGGTTGCCACACCGTGGCGGCGCTGAAAGCGGAAACCAAAGCCGGTACCGGCTGCGGCGGCTGTATTCCGCTGGTCACTCAGGTGCTGAACGCCGAGCTGGCAAAACAGGGCATCGAAGTGAACAACAACCTGTGCGAGCACTTCGCATATTCTCGCCAGGAGCTGTACCACCTGATCCGCGTGGAGGGCATTAAGTCCTTTGACGAGCTGCTGGCGAAGCACGGTCAGGGCTACGGCTGCGAAGTGTGTAAACCGACCGTCGGCTCCCTGCTGGCCTCCTGCTGGAACGAGTACGTGCTCAAGCCCGAGCATACGCCGCTGCAGGACACCAACGATAACTTCCTGGCGAACATCCAGAAAGACGGTACCTACTCCGTGATCCCGCGTTCCGCTGGGGGCGAAATCACGCCGGAAGGGCTGGTGGCCGTGGGCCGTATTGCGCGTGAATTTAACCTGTACACAAAAATCACCGGCTCCCAGCGTATCGGCCTGTTTGGCGCGCAGAAAGACGATCTGCCGGAAATCTGGCGTCAGCTGATTGAAGCCGGCTTCGAAACCGGTCACGCGTATGCCAAAGCGCTGCGCATGGCGAAAACCTGCGTGGGCAGCACCTGGTGCCGCTACGGCGTGGGCGACAGCGTGGGCTTCGGCGTGGAGCTGGAAAACCGCTACAAAGGCATCCGCACCCCGCACAAAATGAAGTTTGGCGTCTCCGGCTGTACCCGCGAATGTGCGGAAGCGCAGGGTAAAGACGTGGGTATCATCGCCACCGAGAAAGGCTGGAACCTGTACGTCTGCGGCAACGGCGGGATGAAGCCACGCCATGCGGACCTGCTGGCGGCGGATCTCGATCGCGACACGCTGATTCAGTATCTCGACCGCTTCATGATGTTCTATATCCGCACCGCCGATAAGCTGACCCGTACCGCTTCCTGGCTCGATAATCTGGAAGGCGGCATCGATTACCTGAAATCGGTGATCATCGACGACAAGCTGGGTCTGAACGAACATCTGGAAGCGGAGATGGCGCGCCTGCGCGAGGCGGTGATCTGCGAGTGGACTGAAACCGTCAACACCCCGGCGGCGCAGACGCGCTTCAAACACTTCATCAACAGCGCCCAGCGCGACCCGAACGTACAGGTTGTGCCGGAGCGTGAACAGCATCGTCCGGCGACACCGTATGAACGAATTCCGGTCACGCTGGTGGAGGAAAACGCATGAGCCAGTGGATAAACATTTGCGATATTAACGACATCATCCCGGCCACCGGCGTATGCGCGCTGCTGGGAAGCGAGCAGGTTGCGATTTTCCGCCCTCGCCACGATGAACAGGTTTTTGCCATCAGCAATATCGACCCGTTCTTCGAGGCCAGCGTGCTCTCCCGCGGACTGATTGCCGAGCATCAGGGCGAACTGTGGGTCGCCAGCCCGCTGAAAAAGCAGCGTTTCCGCTTAAGCGACGGATACTGCATGGAAGATGAGAGTCATTCAGTGAAGCACTATGATGTCCGCGTGAAGGACGGCAAGGTGCAGCTGAAAGGCTAATCCTCCGCCTTTTCAATACGAAAAGCTTATGACCCCTTATGGGTAACGGCAGGAAAAACCGTATGTTTTGTACGATTCCTGCTGTTATCCTGACGTCAATTCTTACCCCCTCCATGAAAGCTGCGAGGTAACGTCGTGGATCACCTGCCGATTTTCTGTCAATTACGCAACCGCGACTGCCTGCTCGTGGGCGGCGGCGACGTGGCTGAACGCAAAGCGCGCCTGCTGTTAGAGGCTGGCGCCCGGCTCACCGTCAACGCCCTCACCTTCGCCCCACAGTTTGAGGTCTGGGCCCAGGAAGGGATGCTCACGCTGGAACAGGGTGAGTTTAATGAATCTCTGCTCGATACCTGCTGGCTGACGATTGCCGCGACGGATGATGATGAAGTGAACCAGCGCGTCAGCGACGCCTGCGAAGTGCGCCGAATCTTCTGCAACGTGGTGGATGCGCCGAAAGAGGCCAGCTTTATCATGCCGTCGATTATCGACCGCTCGCCGCTGATGATTGCGGTATCGTCCGGCGGACGCTCGCCGGTTCTCGCCCGCCTGCTGCGGGAAAAGCTGGAGGCCGTGCTGCCGCAGCACCTTGGTCAGATTGCCCATTACGCCGGGCAGCTCCGCTCCCGCGTGAAGCAAACCTTCTCGACCGTTGGCGAGCGCCGTCGCTTCTGGGAAAAATTCTTTGTGAACGACAGGCTGGCGCAGTCGCTGGCGAATCAGGACACCAAAGCCGTTGAAGAGACGACCGAACAGCTGCTGAGCGAGCCGCTGGACCATCGCGGCGAAGTGGTGCTGGTGGGCGCAGGCCCCGGCGATGCAGGCTTGCTGACGCTGAAAGGGCTACAGCAGATCCAGCAGGCCGATACCGTGGTTTACGATCGCCTGGTCTCCGATGACATCATGAACCTGGTACGCCGCGATGCCGACCGCGTCTTCGTGGGCAAACGGGCGGGCTATCACTGCGTGCCGCAGGAGGAGATTAACCAGATCCTGCTGCGCGAGGCGCAGAAAGGTAAGCGCGTGGTGCGCCTTAAGGGTGGCGATCCTTTTATCTTTGGTCGCGGCGGCGAGGAGCTGGAAACCCTGTGTGACGCGGGCATTCCGTTCTCCGTGGTGCCGGGCATTACGGCGGCATCCGGCTGCTCAGCTTACTCTGGCATTCCGCTGACCCACCGCGACTATGCCCAGAGCGTGCGTCTGGTAACGGGCCATCTGAAAACCGGCTGCGAGCTGGACTGGCATAACCTGGCCGCGGAAAAGCAGACGCTGGTCTTCTACATGGGGCTAAACCAGGCCGCTACGATTCAGGCGAAGCTGCTGGAGCACGGCATGGAGGCTGATATGCCGGTTGCGCTGGTGGAAAACGGTACGTCCATCAAGCAACGCGTGGTGGATGGCGTACTGACGCAGCTCGGTGAACTGGCGCAGCAGGTCGAAAGCCCGGCGCTGATTGTGGTGGGTCGCGTGGTTGAGCTGCGCGAGAAGCTGAACTGGTTCTCAAATCACTAACGCATATTCTTCCTTTGCGGAGTAGTCCTTATGCGGACTACTCCCCTCTTACCGCTGTCGATAACATACCGCCCTGAAGTGGAATTTCTCCTTTTATTCCCTTGAGTTACATCCAACTTTCGTTTTTAAGACAAGGAATGCGTATGTTCAAACTGGCAAAAGCCGCCGTTCTGGTTGGCCTGTTATCGACTCTGACTGCCTGCACCGGTCATGTACAGAACACCAAAAATAACTGCAGCTACGATTACCTGCTGCACCCGGCGATCTCCATTTCGAAGATCATCGGCGGTTGCGGCCCGGCGGCGCAGCAGTAAGCGATTTTCAGGCGTAAAAAAACCGGGATTTCCCGGTTTTTTAGTTTAGGGAAGTGCGGTCTGATGCCTTCACCCTGACCCTCTCCCACAGGCAGAGGGAACAAACCCTAAAAACGGTAACGTGGTTACCGTTTTGCTTTTACCTACGGTTTACCCACAAACCCAATCGCTTCGTACACCGCTTTCAGGGTTTCGGACGCACGCGCGCTGGCTTTTTCCGCGCCGTCTTTCATCACCTTCTGCAGGAAAGCTTCGTCGTTACGGTAGCGGTGATAACGCTCCTGCAGCTCGGTCAGCATACCGGAAACGGCGTCTGCCACTTCACCTTTCAGGTGGCCGTACATCTTGCCTTCGAAGTGTTTTTCCAGTTCAGGAATGCTCTGGCCAGTCACGCCGGAGAGGATATCCAGCAGGTTGGAAACACCCGCTTTGTTCTGCACGTCGTAGCGCACCACAGGCGGCTCGTCAGAGTCGGTGACCGCGCGCTTGAGCTTTTTGACGACGGATTTCGGATCTTCCAGCAGGCCGATAACGTTGTTGCGGTTATCGTCAGACTTGGACATCTTCTTGGTCGGCTCCAGCAGCGACATCACGCGCGCGCCGGACTTCGGAATAAACGGCTCTGGCACTTTGAACACATCGCCGTAAATCGCGTTAAAGCGCTGGGCGATATCGCGGCTCAGCTCCAGATGCTGCTTCTGGTCTTCACCCACCGGTACCTGGTTGGTTTGATACAGCAGGATGTCTGCCGCCATCAGCACCGGATAGTCGAACAGACCGGCGTTGATGTTTTCAGAGTAGCGTGCGGATTTATCCTTGAACTGCGTCATGCGGCTCAGCTCGCCGAAATAGGTGTAGCAGTTCAGCGCCCAGCCCAGCTGCGCGTGCTCCGGCACGTGAGACTGAACGAAAATGGTGCTCTTCTCAGGATCGATGCCGCAGGCCAGGTACAGCGCCAGCGTATCCAGGGTGGCTTTACGCAGCTTCTCAGGATCCTGACGCGCGGTAATCGCGTGGAGATCGACGATGCAGTAAATGCAATGGTACTCATCCTGCATGCTGACCCACTGACGTAACGCACCCATGTAGTTACCAATGGTCAATTCACCTGAAGGCTGTGCGCCACTAAAAACGATGGGCTTAGTCATTATTCAATTCCTGATGTTCACTGTGCGAAAGCCCGAGTGCGGGCAACAAATCTTTGAAGTGGTCGAAGACCACATCCGGCTCACTTAGCGTGATGGCTTCACCGTAGTTGTAGCCATAGGTTAATCCGACGGAAGGACACCCTGCCGCTCGGGCAGCCAGAATATCATTGCGCGAATCCCCAACAAAGAGCAGCTCCGCAGGGGTTAAGGATAATTTTCCTGCCACCAGCAACAGCGGTTCCGGATGCGGCTTTTTGTTCTGCACGTCGTCGCCGCCCACAATCACGGAGAAATACTTAGCGATATCCAGCGCTTCCAGCAGAGGCGCAACAAACGGCGTCGGTTTGTTGGTCACCAGCCCCAGCGGAATGCCCTTCGCGTGCAGCGCGCTCAGCGTTTCCTGAACGTCCGGGAACAGGAAGCTGCCCTCCTCGACGGTCTCTTCGTAGAAACGATCGAACAGTTTGCGCAGAATCCGCAGCTGCTCATCCTTAGGGATGTCAGCGTGGTCAACGCTCGGTTTACCCTGCGCGGAACGCTGCGACGCGCGCTCCTGACGCGCCCACGTCAACGCGCGCTCCATCAGAACATCGGCACCGTTGCCAATCCACGTTACCACGCGCTCTTCCCCCGCAACGGGGAGTTCAAGGGCGTACAGCGCCTGGTCTACGGCGCTCGTTAAGCCCGGCGCGCTGTCGACCAGCGTGCCGTCGAGGTCAAATGCGATACCCCGAATTGCCTGCAATTTATCCATGACTTACCTTCGCCAGCTCGCGGCGCATTTCATCAATGACTTTTTTGTAATCCGGTTGGTCGAAAATGGCTGAACCGGCAACAAACATATCCGCACCGGCTGCCGCAATTTCACCAATGTTATTCACTTTCACACCGCCGTCCACTTCCAGACGAATATCGTAGCCTGACTCGTCAATACGACGGCGCACCTCACGCAGCTTATCCAGCGTGTGGGGGATAAACGACTGACCGCCAAAGCCCGGGTTAACGGACATCAGCAGAATCACATCCAGCTTGTCCATGACATAGTCGAGATAGCTCAGCGGCGTGGCCGGATTAAACACCAGGCCCGCCTTGCAGCCGTTCTCTTTGATCAGCTGCAGCGTGCGGTCCACGTGTTCAGAGGCTTCCGGATGGAAAGTGATGATGCTGGCACCCGCTGCGGCGAAATCAGGCACGATGCGATCGACAGGCTTCACCATCAGGTGGACGTCGATCGGGGCGGTAATGCCGTAGTTACGCAGCGCCTTGAGCACCATTGGGCCAATGGTCAGGTTAGGGACATAGTGGTTATCCATCACGTCGAAATGGACCACATCTGCGCCAGCCGCGAGAGCTTTGGCGGTGTCTTCACCCAGGCGGGCAAAATCGGCCGACAGAATTGAGGGAGCAATCAAAAACTGTTTCATCCGCTTCTCCTTGAAATGTGTTTACCGGCGGGCAAAACGGCTCAGGGGCGATAAAGAGCCAGAAGTTCGTCCACCTTTTTACGTGTGCCGCCGTTGCTGCTAATGCTACGCCGCACTTTGACCTGAAAATGCTTCGCGGCTTTGTACCATTCGCGCGTATCAGGCGTGTCGTGATTCGAAATTAACACCGGAATTCTTTTGCTGACCAGCTTTTCCGCCATCTCCGCCAGACGGGCCTGTTCGGCCGGGCTGAAGCTGTTGGTGTGATAAGCGGTGAAATTCGCCGTTGCAGACAGTGGTGCGTAAGGCGGGTCACAGTAAACCACCGAGTTTACGCCTGCCAGTTCCATACACTCTTCATATGAGAGGCAATGAAACTCTGCGTTCTGCGCTTTTTCGGCAAAGTGATACAGCTCGTCCTGCGGGAAATACGGACGCTTATAGCGACCAAACGGCACGTTAAATTCCCCGCGCAGGTTATAGCGGCACAGGCCGTTGTAACCATGACGGTTGAGATAGAGGAACAGCAACGCTCTGCGGAACGGATCCTGGCTCTGATTAAACTCGGTGCGGAACTGGTAGTAAACGTCCGGGTGATTATTCTCCGGCGTAAACAGTTTGCGCGCCTCTGCGACATACTCTTCGGTACGCAGCTTAACAATGTTATAGAGGCTGATAAGGTCGTTGTTGATATCCGCCAGGATATAACGAGAAAAATCGGTGTTGAGGAACACCGATCCCGCACCTACGAAAGGCTCGATTAGACACTCGCCTTTTGGCAGGTGCTTTTTAATATCATCGAGCAGGGGGTATTTCCCCCCTGCCCATTTCAGAAAAGCGCGATTTTTTTTCATGCTGACTAACTGATTACACCTTCTCCGGCTGTGGAGAAAGCTCCGACAGCATCCTGCGCTTTAAACATTACTTCAGATCGGCCTGAACCTGATGAATCGGCTTCGCCCATGGGTTTTTCGCCTGAACATCAGCTGGCAGTGCCGCTACGGCACGTTTCGCTTCATCTTTGGACGAATAAACGCCGCTGACCAGCACATACCACGGCTGACCGTTGCGGGTCGTCTGATAAACAACGTAGTTTTTCAGATTTGATTTCTTCGCCCAACCGTTGAGGTTGTCATAGTTAGACGAACTGCTCAGCTGCAGCGTGTAGTTGCTGGATGGCGCAGACTTCAGCGAGCCAACGTTACCTGCCGTTTTGCCTGCTGCGGCGCTGGAGGCTGCTGCCGTGGCTGCCGGAGCTGTTGCTGCAGGTGCAGCTGTGGTCGCCGTTGCTTTCGGCGCGGTCTGCGTGACTGGCGCTTTAGCAGGCTCGCTCACCGCAGCCGTTTCGGTGTGTTTCGGCTGTGCCGGTGCAGCTTTCACTTCAGGCGCTTTCACGACTGCCTGAGGTTTGGTTTCACGCTTAGGCTCAATCACCGCCTGCTTACGTTCAGGACGCGTCGCAGCTTGCGTCTGGCGCGGTTTGGTTTCCGTCGCAGCCGTTTGTGGCTGAGCGTTACCACCGCGAATCGGGGCAACGGTTGCCGGCTCAGTTGGCAGCGTAGAGTTAACCACGACGTTATCAACCTGCTGCTGGTTCTGCGGCTGCGTCAGCGCATTGTTCAGATCTCCCTGAACTTCTACGCGCTGCTGGCCTTCAGGCGTAGCAGGTGCCTGACCCTGAGCAGGGGTTGAAGAAACGGGCGGTAGAGAGACATCCTGCGGCGCGGTGGTGTTACCTGCGGTCTGCTCGGCGGAAGTGGCACCCGGCGCTGGCTGTGCACCATTCGCCTGGTTGGACGCATCGTTACCGGAAAGGTTGATGCTCTTCTCAGCGGAAGCAGTTTGCTCGGTTGAGTTCGTTGACGGTGCTTTAAGCGCGGAGCCAATGCCGACAATCAGCAGCACAAGCACCAGAATGCCAAGGCCCATCATAATGTACTGGCGGGAAGCCGGTTTCGGCGCAGCGGCTTTTTTACGTTTACGCGGGCGACGCTCTACAGGCTGTTCGTCCATTGAATCTTCTTCGGACTCATAATCCTCTTCTGCTCGCTCTTCGTGCGCGTTGCGGCTGCGCGAAGGGCGACGATCGTCTGCATCCAGATCAACATCGTCAAAGTTGATCTGCGGCTCGTTATCACGTTCTGAAGATTGACGAGAACGACCAGTACGACGATCGCTGGGATCGGGTTTCAGCTCGTCTTCTGGTTTGAATTCATCCATTTAACACCCCACTCAAAGGCTTATGCTAACGACTTTGCATTTCACCTGAAGCTAAACGACCACCTGCGACAGTGGCCTGACCTTTCTAGTTGTTACGCCTGCTGACAATCAGCGATAGCGCCAAGAACGACATCGTGCGGCACTCCGCCGCGCACTTCACTCTTCCCTATTGCAAGCGGGAGTACAAGACGCATCTCACCTGCCAATACTTTTTTATCGCGCATCATGTGGGGTAAATACGCTTGCGCCGACATCTCCTGCGGCCCGGTTACCGGCAAACCTGCACGTTCAAGCAGCGCAATGATGCGCGCCGTCTCTTCAGGTTTAAACTGCCCCAGACGTTCAGAGGTGCGGGCTGCCATGACCATACCGGCCGCGACGGCTTCACCGTGCAGCCAGTTGCCATAACCCATCTCGGCTTCAATGGCATGGCCAAACGTATGCCCAAGATTCAGTAAAGCACGTAAGCCCGTTTCACGCTCGTCTGCTGCAACAACTTCTGCTTTCAGTTCACAACAACGACGAATGCAGTATGCCAGTTTAGCCTCATCCAGGCACAGCAGCGCATCCATATTCTCTTCAAGCCAGCTAAAGAACTCGCCATCAAGAATAATGCCGTATTTGATCACTTCCGCCAGACCCGAAGCCAGCTCGCGCTTCGGCAGCGTTTTCAGACAGTCGAGATCGACCACCACCGATGCGGGCTGGTAGAACGCGCCAATCATGTTTTTGCCGAGCGGATGGTTGACTGCCGTTTTGCCACCCACAGAGGAGTCGACCTGGGACAGCAACGTGGTCGGGATTTGAATAAAACGGACGCCACGTTGATAGCTTGCGGCCGCAAAGCCGGTCAGATCGCCCACAACACCGCCACCCAGAGCAAGCAGTGTTGTATCGCGACCGTGCGGTTTTTGCAGCAATGCGGTAAAGACGGTATCCAGCACCGTCAGGCTTTTATACTGCTCGCCATCGGGGAGAATCACACTGTCGACTTTTACGCCCGCCTGCTCAAGCAGGTGGCGTACGCGGTCGAGATAAAGCGGAGCCAGCGTCTCATTGGTGACCAGCATCGCCTGATCACCCGCTTTCAGTGGTAAAAAGGAAGCTGGGTCGTTAAACAAACCAGCCGCGATGGTGATAGGGTAACTACGTTCCCCGAGAGTAACTGTAATCCTCTCCATGACGCGACATCCACCTTTAATGCTTTTACCCGCAGGCGAGTGTATATAAAGCCAGAATCAGTTGCTTTCCAGCATATGAATAATCTGGTTTGCAACCACTTTAGCGCTCTGGTCGTCAGTACGAATGGTCACGTCGGCAATCTCTTCATACAGCGGATTGCGTTCATCGGCCAACGCTTCCAGAACTTCGCGTGGTGGCGTTTCAACCTGCAGCAGCGGGCGCTTTTTATCGCGCTGCGTACGTGCCAGCTGTTTCTCGATGGTCGTCTCAAGATAGACCACTACGCCACGGGCGGAGAGACGGTTACGGGTTTCGCGAGATTTCACAGAACCGCCGCCTGTTGCCAGAACGATGCCCTGTTTTTCCGTGAGTTCGTTGATCACTTTTTCTTCTCGGTCACGGAAACCTTCTTCGCCTTCTACATCGAAAACCCAGCCCACATCAGCTCCGGTTCGTTTCTCAATCTCTTGATCAGAATCGTAAAATTCCATATTGAGTTGTTGAGCTAACTGACGCCCAATAGTGCTTTTGCCGGCACCCATAGGCCCAACCAGAAAGATATTGCGTTTCTCTGCCATTTTATCGGTACTACTAAGACTATTCGTTAATGGTAATCCCCGCTTCGCAGACACCCAGCGTAGCAGGACATGAACTGAAACCTCATATGCAATAGAGCGAGAGTCAGACTAAAAATTATCTCAATACTCCGGCTTGTTTGGCAACTGATTAAATCACCGCGTCGGGCGCATAAGGTAATAAGACGTAAGTCCAACTCAAATCGGTACTCCTTGTATGCTAATTCATGCCCCACGTCAAACATCTGCAACAAACTGAATGCAAAATCATTGCGGGGATCGTTACCCGTCAGCGAATACCGACCAGACGTGGTGTAATAAACACCACTAGCTCGCGCCGTTCATTATCCTTACCATCGTGGCGAAAAAGCTGTCCAAGCCAGGGGATTTTCCCCAGCCCAGGCACGCTGTCGCTGCCGGTTTTGTTCTTCTGCGAAAAAATGCCTCCCAACGCCAGCGTTTCTCCACTTTTTACCTCCACCTGGGTTTCTATCTCCTGTTTGTCGATCGCCAGCGTTTCGCCGTCAGCCTGCTGCAGAACCTGTCCCGGCATATTTTCGCTGATGTGCAATTTCAGGCGCACGCGCCCACCCGGTAAGACCACCGGTGTGACCTCCATTCCTAATACCGCCTCTTTAAACTCAACGGAGGTTGCCCCGCTTTCACCGCTTGAGACCTGATACGGGATTTCACTCCCCTGCTTGATGCTGGCCGGCTGCATATGCGAGGCCAGCAGCCGCGGGCTGGCGATGATATCGACCTGCTGTTTTTGCTCCAGCGCAGAGAGCTCCAGATCCAGCAGCCGACCATTGATCCGTCCGATGTTAAAACCCACGTGGCTGGTGGCGCTGGCGACGGATAGATCGCTGCCAAGCGTGGTGAGCTGGCCAACCTTGCCCGCGTCGGCGGCGTCGGCGAGATTCCACTTCACCCCCAGCTCACGCAGGCTTTTTTCATTAATGGTCACAATATGCGCCGCCAGCTCGACCTGTTCGACGGGAATATCCATCTGAGCGGCCCAGCGCTGCAGCGTCTCCACCACCGTCTGGTTATCCCGAATCAGCAGCCGGTTGGTGCGTTTGTCGAGAGACAAACTTCCCTTTGGGCTCAGGAGCTTTTCCGCGTCTTTTTGCAGCTCTCCGGCATCGGCATAGGACAAAGCGATGCTGTGAGACACCAGCGGCGCATCAAGCTGTCGACGCGTTCGCTCCTGTTCTGAACGTTCCTGCTGCTCACGCTGCCAGGCCGCGGTATGCACATAAAAAATGCCGCCCTCCTCTCGCAAAACAAGGCCAGCGCTGGTGGCAACCGTCTGTAACGCTTGACGCCAGGGGACGCGCGTCAGGTTGAGCGAAAGCGTGCCGCCGACGTCAGGCGATATCACCAGATTTCGGTTCTCCTGTGCAACCAGGCTCTGCAGCACCTGGACTACAGGCACGTCATCCACCACCAGCGTGACCGGTTTTGGCGCGGCGGCCCACAGCGGATGGCTGAACGCCAGCAGCCACAGCATTATCCGTAAATTCATTCTTATTCGTTCCTTCTCGTTGCCACGTCCATGTTCCTGGTTCACATGTGTCACCCACATCAACAACCAGTTCCGTTTCATTGATGGCTGTTATCGTCCAGCCTGCCGGGAAGCGCTCATGCATTTTCAGGCGGTACCAGCGCTTTTGCCCATCCTGTAAAATGCCGATAGCCTGCTGTCCTCCCACCATGCCGCGGTAGCGCCACTGCGCCAGCTCGCCTATGGCGCAGGGATCGTCCGGCGGGCGAAACGGATCGCGCATGCCGGTCAATAGCAGCGCTGAGCAAACCAGCAAATATCGCGCGCTATTTCGCATGTTCCAGCTCCAGCCGCAGGCGCAACGCTGTACCTTGTGGTGCAATCGCGAAAGCGGCGATCTGCACATCCCGCTGCGCCAGCCGGGAAAAAAGCGCCGGGAGAGCCTGCCACTTCACCTCCAGCATCAGTTCCCCTCCGTTCTGCAGCGGCTTCCAGTGAACCAGCGTCGCGTTATCGCCCTGAAAATCGAGCGAGGAAAACGCCGTCAGCGCCAGTGTGTCCGTTGTTTCCGGACGAAACGGCACCTTTCTGACGGCAGGCCATAACGCCGCGTTCGTCCTTGCGTCCTGAATCATCTGTCGCTGTCGTTCAGCACACTGTCTGTCTAGCGGTCTGAGCAAGGTGCCCCACGCGGCCAGTCCTGCCAGGAGACTCCCCAGACACCAAAAAAGCACCCGATACCAGGGACGGCTTTCGCACCAGCGTTCTAACAGGGTATCCATGCATTACCCCTCGCTTTTAAGATGGAGGGTGAACATCCACCGCCCCTGGCTGTCCTGCCGAAGCTCACCCGCCGTTCCGGGCGTAAAACCCGCTATTTGGCCCAGCGCATCGCGCAGAACAGACAGGGCTGGCAGGGTTATGGCATACCCGCTCAGCGTCAGAGCAGGAGGCTGATAGCGAAGCTCTGTCAGCCAGACCTGTGAAGGAGTGGCGCGGGAAAGGGACTCCAGCACCGGTTGCCATGCGCGTTGTTGAAGGGTCTGCGCTGGCTTCTGCGCCTGTGAGGCGAGTTTCTGCCGGGAGGCAAGCGCGTGCTGCACGGTCTGCGTTCCCGTCAGCTCCGTTTGCAGCGCGTGCAGCCTCATAAGAGGGTTTATCCGCAGGCAGAAAATGATCGCGAACATTAACAGCATGGTGCCGACACACATTCCGCCCCATAAGCGCAGGCATCGCGCGCGCCGCTGTTGTCGCCAGGGCAGAAAGTTCATGATGCTCATCCGGGCACCTCGCTCATTGCCAACGCCAGCGCAACGGTATAATCAGCGCCGCAGTCCGGTAGCGGGGCATGGCAGCGTTCCAGGATTTCCCACGGATCACGTCGGCTATCAAACAGCGCGATGTCATCCGAACCAAGCCCCAGCAGCGCTGAAAGCTCAGACACGTTTTCGGCTTCTGTGGTAATGCGGCGTCCCCACTGGTGGCGCATCGCCCACAGCCACTGCCGATCGTCCCGCCAGGCGACGCACGTCGCTGGCGCCACCGCGGGAAGAAGATTCGCCAGCGCGCTGGCATCCGGCGTAATGGCCACCAGCCGCAAACGCAGCGTTTTCGCCAGCGCCAGTAGGGTGTCGATCTCGTTGTTTTGCGCGGCGGTCACGTGAAAGGTATTGCTGAAGGTATCCTGCGCGTAATCGAAACAGAGCGTATCAGCAGACATCTCCAGTTCGCGCGCGAGCGCCGCACCAAGCCATGAGAGCTGCTCGCTGTCGCGCAGCGCAACGGTCGGGCGGGGGAGCGCCCGTTGCAGAGTGCGTGCTGCCGGGAAAGAGAGGAATGCCCGATGGTAGTGCGGCAGCGTTTTGCGCCAGTCGCGTAACGCATCAACCAGCTGTTCTGGCTGACAAATTTTGCCGTCACGAATGATGCCCTCGTCCAGAGGAATCGCCCACCAGCGGCGCATGCACCAGCCCAACTTCTCCCGGGCCAGGGCGACGATCAGCACCCTATCCTGTTGAATATGAACGCCCGTTTGCCATATTTTGAAAGCCATGCTTCACGATCTCCTTATCGCCCGTCGGGTTGACGGCTATATCAATGAATCAGGCTTGCCTTTATACTACCGCGCGATTGTTTAGAAACTGCCCAAGTGAAACCAAATGGGAAATCTCCGGTGAAGTTCGTAAAGTATTTATTCATCCTTGCAGTCTGTTGCATTCTGCTGGGAGCAGGCTCGATTTACGGTTTGTACAAATATATTGAGCCACAGCTACCTGATGTCGCCACGCTTCGCGATGTGCGCCTCCAGATCCCGATGCAAGTCTATAGCGCCGATGGCGAGCTGATGGCGCAGTATGGCGAGAAGCGTCGTATTCCGCTGACCTTAAACCAAATTCCACCCGTGATGGTGAAAGCCTTTATCGCCACGGAGGACAGCCGTTTTTACGAGCACCACGGTGTCGATCCGGTGGGGATTTTCCGTGCCGCGAGCATTGCGTTATTCTCTGGTCACGCCTCTCAGGGGGCGAGTACCATTACGCAGCAGCTGGCGCGTAACTTCTTCCTCAGCCCTGAAAAGACGCTGATACGTAAGATCAAAGAGGTGTTCCTCGCGATCCGTATTGAGCAGCTGCTGAGCAAAGACGAAATCCTTGAGCTGTACCTCAACAAAATCTACCTGGGTTACCGAGCCTATGGCGTGGGGGCTGCCGCACAGGTGTACTTCGGTAAGCCCGTTGAGCAACTCACCTTAAGCGAAATGGCAACCATTGCTGGTCTGCCGAAAGCGCCGTCCACGTTTAACCCGCTCTACTCGCTCGATCGCGCCACCGCGCGCCGTAACGTCGTTCTGTCACGTATGCTGAGCGAAGGCTACATCAGCCAGAGCGAGTACGACCAGGCGCGTAACGATGTGATTGACGCTAACTACCACGCCCCTGAAATCGCCTTCGCATCCCCTTACCTGACCGAAATGGTTCGTCAGGAGATGGTGAATCGCTATGGTGACAAGGCCTATGAAGATGGCTATCGCGTGTACACCACCGTCACCCGTAAGGTCCAGCAGGCGGCTCAGGAAGCGGTGCGGAACAACGTGATGGACTACGATATGCGTCACGGCTATCGCGGCCCGTCAAACGTGCTCTGGAAAGTGGGCGAAAGCGCGTGGGACAGTAAAAAAATCACCAGTACGCTGAAGGCGCTGCCAACCTATGGTCCGCTCCTTCCTGCCGTGGTGACGCAGGCCGATCCTCAGGAAGCCGTTGCGACGCTCGCGGACGGTACTTCCGTCTCGCTGCGTATGGACGGTATCCGCTGGGCGCGTCCTTACCGCTCGGATACCCTGCAGGGCGCAACGCCGCGTAAAGTGACCGATGCCGTGCAGACCGGGCAGCAAATCTGGGTGCGTAAGGTAGGCGAATCCTGGTGGCTGGCACAGGTGCCGGACGTTAACTCGGCCCTGGTCTCTATCAATCCACAGAACGGTGCCATCCTGGCCCTGGTCGGCGGGTTTGATTTCAACCAGAGCAAATTTAACCGCGCCACCCAGGCGCTGCGTCAGGTCGGTTCCAATATCAAACCGTTCCTCTACACGGCAGCGATGGATAAAGGCTTGACCCTCGCCAGCATCCTTAACGACGTGCCAATCTCCCGCTGGGATGCCGGTGCCGGTTCCGACTGGCAGCCGAAGAACTCCCCTGCGGAGTATGCCGGCCCAATTCGTCTCCGTCAGGGCCTGGGACAGTCGAAAAACGTGGTGATGGTGCGCGCCATGCGCGCGATGGGCGTCGACTATGCCGCAGAGTATCTGCAGCGCTTCGGTTTCCCGGCGCAGAACATCGTTCGCACCGAGTCGCTGGCGTTAGGCTCCGCCTCGTTTACGCCGCTTCAGGTCGCACGCGGGTACTCGGTGATGGCCAACGGCGGCTTCCTGATTGATCCGTACTTCATCAGCAAGATTGAAAACGATCAGGGCGGCGTACTGTTCGAAGCGAAGCCGAAGATTGCCTGCCCTGACTGCGATATTCCGGTCATTTATGGCAATACGCCGAAATCCGACGTGCTTGAAAACAAGGACATGGAAGACCCTGCCGTGTCTCAGGAGCAGCAGAACGGCGTCGTGCCGCAGCCGCAGCTCGAGCAGGCTAACCAGTCTCTGGTGGCACAGACCGGCGCGCCGGAGTATGCCCCGCATGTGATCAACACGCCGCTGTCCTTCCTGATCAAAAGCGCGCTGAACACCAACATCTTCGGTGAACCGGGCTGGCAGGGCACAGGCTGGCGCGCAGGGCGTGATTTGCAGCGCCATGATATCGGCGGTAAAACGGGGACAACCAACAGCTCGAAAGACGCGTGGTTCTCCGGCTACGGCCCGGGCGTGGTGACATCGGTTTGGATCGGTTTCGACGATCACCGCCGTGACTTAGGTCGTACAACGGCCTCCGGCGCGATTAAGGATCAGATCTCCGGCTACGAAGGCGGTGCGAAGAGCGCGCAGCCGGCCTGGGACGCCTACATGAAGTCCGTTCTTGAAGGCGTGCCGGAGCAGCCGTTAACGCCACCGCCAGGCGTGGTGACGTTTAATATCGACCGCAGCACCGGTCAGCTCGCCAACGGCGGTAATAGTCGCGAAGAGTATTTCATCGAGGGCACGCAGCCAACCACGCAGGCGGTGCACGAGGTGGGGACAGAGATTATTGATAACGGCGAGACGCACGAGCTGTTCTGACAACAAAGCAAAACGGCAACCTCTGGTTGCCGTTTTTGTGTTTGCTCCCTCTCCCGTGGGAGAGGGTTGGGGTGAGGGCATCAGGCCACTACAGTCGCCCCTGCCCCTTCAACCATTCCCGTACCAGGAACAGCGCGCTCACGTTGCGAGCCTCATTAAAGTCAGGGTCTTCCAGCAGATCCATCAGGTGCGCTAGGGGCCAGCGAACCTGCGGCAGCGGCTCCGGCTCATCCCCTTCCAGCGATTCAGGATAGAGGTCTTCAGCCACCACAATATTCATTTTGCTGGAAAAATAGGACGGCGCCATGCTCAGCTTTTTCAGGAATGAAAGCTCATTCGCACCAAAGCCCACCTCTTCTTTTAGCTCGCGGTTTGCCGCTTCAAAGACAGTTTCACCCGGGTCGATAAGCCCTTTCGAGAACCCAAGCTCGTAAGATTCCGTTCCCACAGCGTATTCGCGGATCAAAATCAGATGATCGTCGACAATGGGAACAATCATCACCGCTTCGCGCGAAGAGGGGCGCATACGTTCATAAACGCGACGCACACCGTTGCTGAACTCCAGGTCCACACTTTCGACATTAAACAGGCGCGATTTGGCGACAGTTTCTACATTCAGAATGGTGGGTTTTTGTAGTGGTTTGCTCATCTTGATGGGTCTTAGCAGTGAGAACTGGCGTTATTGTGCGATATGCCGCACGGTTTCGGCAATGTCAATCGCTCTTTATTTACATTTATGCAACGTAACTGGGATCAATCCTCAATTCAAAACAAATGTCAAGAGGTTGAAATGTTTCCAGGAATTTGCTGATATCGCGCCATAACAGGCTTTGCTATCATCACCGGTCACTGGGATGCGCTTCAGAATGCTCAAGTTCGACTCCATACTTGCCGATAGCCAGCCACAGACTCTCATTCAATGTAAAGGTGCTACTGACTACACCTGTAAGAAGATAAGTAAGATGGGGAAAGCATGAGCACCATTTTGATTGTTCTCGCTGCTATGCTGGCCGGCGCGTTTGTTGCAGGATGGTTGTACAGGCGCCGCGTACAGCGCCGTTATCGTCTGCCCTTTTTAAATGCATTTGCGGGTGCGAGCACGCGTAAACTCACGCAGGACGAGCGCGATGCGGTTGAAAACTATCTCGAAATCCTGAACCGTACCCAGTTAACGCCTGGCCCAACGGGAGCCACTGCTGCGCCCGTCGCGCTAAAGCTTAATGCGCAAAGTGATACCGTGCTCTGCGTGACGCGCTCCATCACGCGCTATGGCATCACGACTGATGACCCCAACAAATGGCGCTATTACCTTGATTCCGTCGAAGTGCATCTGCCCCCGTCCTGGGAGCAATACATTAATGACGAAAACAGCGTTGAGCTGATTCACACCGATTCATTGCCTCTGGTTATCACGCTTAACGGCCATACGCTGAATGAATACCTTCAGGAAGCCCCGCGTTTTGCGCTGGAACGCGCGAGTTCAACACAGGCGTCCATTCGTGGCGAAGAGACAGAGCAGATCGAACTGCTGAACATTCGCCAGGAGACGCATGAAGAGTATGCCCTGAGCCGCCCGGACGGCATCCGTGAAGCCATTCTGATCGTTGCTGCCTTCCTGCTCTTTTTTATCTGCCTGCTCACGCCGGATGTGTTTGTCCCCTGGCTGGCTGGCGGCGCGGTGCTGCTGCTGGCCGGCGGGCTTTGGGGTCTCTTTGCCCCGCCGGCCAAAACCTCGTTGCGCGAGATCCACTGCCTGCGCGGGACGCCAAAGCGCTGGGGCCTGTTCGGTGAAAACGATCAGGAGCATCTCAACAATATCTCGCTCGGTATTATCGACCTGATCTATCCGCGCCACTGGCAGCCATGGATCGCGCAGGACTTAGGGCAGAAAACCGATATTGATATCTACCTTGACCGCCACGTTGTGCGCCAGGGGCGCTTCTTATCCCTGCATGATGAAGTTAAAAATTTCCCGCTTCAGCACTGGCTACGCAGTACGGTCATTGCCGGCGGCGCCGCGCTGGTCTTAGCCATGCTGCTGCTTTTCGTGCCGCTGGATATGCCCATTAAATTCACCCTGTCGTGGATCAAAGGGGCGCAAACCATTGAAGCGAGCAGCGTCAATAAACTGGATGAAGCCGGTGTACGCGTGGGGGACACGCTGCGCCTGAAGGGGACCGGGATGTGTAATATTCACACGCCGGGGGCGTGGAACACGCGTCAGAACTCGCCGTTCATGCCGTTCGACTGTTCGCAAATTATCTGGAACGACGCGCCGCCGCTGCCGCTGCCGGAATCCGAAGTGGTGAACAAGGCCACGGCGCTCACCCAGACGGTTAACCGCCAGCTGCACCCGAAACCGGACGATGATTCGCGCGTCAGCCCCGCGCTGCGCTCGGCCATTCAGAAATCAGGCATGGTTCTGCTGGATGATTTTGGTGACATCGTCCTGAAAACGCAGGATTTATGCTCCTCTCAGGATGAGTGCATACGCCTTAAAAACGCCCTGGTAAACCTGGGGAACAGCAAAGACTGGGACTCGCTGGTGAAACGCGCCGAAGCGGGACGACTGGATGGCGTTAATGTCCTGCTGCGTCCGGTGAGCGCTGAATCGCTGGATAACCTGGTCGCCACCTCGACGTCGCCGTTCATGATGCGCGAGACCACCCGTGCGGCTCAGGCGCTGAACAGCCCGGCGCCGGGCGGCTTTGTAATAGCAAGCGATGAAGGCAGCGACCTGGTCGATCAGCCCTACCCGCAGGTTGCGCTTTATGACTACCCGGCTCAGGAGCAGTGGAGCCAGTTCCAGCGCCTGGCGCAGATGCTGATGCAAACGCCGTTCAGCGCCGAAGGGATTGTCACGAGTATTTATACCGACGCCAACGGCACTCGCCATATCGGCCTGCATCGGATGCCGGATAGCGCAGGCTTGTGGCGTTACATCGGCACCTCTCTGCTGATGACCGCGATGCTGATCGCCATTTTCTGGAACGGCTTTATGGCCCTGCGCCGCTACCAGCGCTCGCGCACCCGGCTTGCCGACATCCAGCAGTATTATGAAAACTGCCTCAATCCTAAGCTGATCCCCTCGTCTGAGAGCCTGATCTGATAACGTCGTTGCGCGGCAAGATGTGCTACCCTGTCGCGCACGTTTCTTCTGGCTGGAGTTCCCCCTTATGCATCTTGATATCGCCTGGCAGGAGGTAGATACCGTTCTGCTGGATATGGACGGTACGCTGCTCGATCTCGCCTTTGATAACTATTTCTGGCAAACGCTGGTTCCAGAAACCTATGGCGAGCAGCAGGGGATCTCCCCGGCAGAAGCGCAGGCATTCATTCGTTCGCAATATAGCGCGGTGCAACATACGCTAAACTGGTACTGTCTTGACTACTGGAGCGAGCGCCTCGGTTTGGATATTTGTGCCATGACCACCGCCCAGGGCCCGCGCGCCGTTCTGCGCGAGGACACCGTGCCCTTTCTGGATGCGCTGAAAGCCAGCGGCAAGCGCCGTATTTTGCTGACCAACGCGCATCCACATAATCTGGCGGTGAAGCTGGAGCATACGGGTCTGGCGTCGCACCTTGATTTATTACTTTCCACCCACACATTTGGTTATCCGAAAGAGGATCAGCGGTTGTGGCATGCGGTGAGGGAAGAGACGGGTTTGCAGCCAGAACGTACGCTGTTCATTGATGACAGCGAGCCCATTCTGGATTCTGCGGCAAGGTTTGGCATTCGCTACTGTCTGGGCGTGACCAATCCTGACACTGGCCTGGCTGAAAAAAGCTATCTGCGCCACCCTGGGCTGAACGACTATCGCCAGATGATCCCCTCACTGACCGTGAAGGAGACGCCATGAAAGAAAAACCCTCTGACGGGGTAAGACTGGATAAATGGCTGTGGGCAGCGCGTTTTTACAAAACACGCGCCCTTGCCCGCGAGATGGTTGACGGCGGAAAAGTGCATTACAACGGCCAGCGCAGCAAACCGAGCAAGCTGGTTGAGCTGAATGCCACCTTAACGCTGCGTCAGGGCAACGATGAACGTACTGTGGTGATTAAAGCCATTACCGAACAGCGTCGACCCGCAGCGGAAGCCGTACTGCTTTATGAAGAAACGGCGGAGAGCATTGAAAAGCGCGAGAAGACCGCGCTGGCGCGCAAAATGAACGCGCTGACGATGCCCCACCCGGACCGGCGACCGGATAAAAAAGAGCGCCGCGATCTGATGAAATTTAAACACGGTGAGACTGATTAACCTCACCCGCACGAGAGATGAAAATGGCCCAACACGACCAATTACACCGCTATCTGTTTGAACAATTCGCCGTGCGCGGCGAGCTGGTCACCGTATCCGAAACCTGGAAACAGATTCTGGAAAACCACAACTACCCGCTGCCGGTGAAGACCCTGTTGGGCGAACTGCTGGTTGCCACCAGCCTGCTGACGGCGACGCTGAAGTTTGCCGGTGATATCACCGTGCAGCTGCAGGGTGACGGCCCGATGACGCTGGCGGTGATCAACGGCAATAACCAGCAGCAGATGCGCGGCGTGGCGCGCGTTCAGGGCGACGTGCCTGAAAATGCAGACCTCAAAACGCTGGTGGGTAATGGCTACCTGGTGATCACCATCTCCCCTGAGGAAGGCGAGCGCTATCAGGGCGTGGTGGGTCTGGAAGGCGATACCCTGGCAGCCTGCCTGGAAGATTACTTCATGCGTTCTGAACAGCTGCCGACGCGTCTCTTCATTCGTACCGGTGAAGTGGACGGTCAGCCTGCTGCGGGCGGCATGCTGCTGCAGGTTCTGCCTGCGCAGGACGCGCAGACCAATGACTTTGAGCACCTGGCAACGCTGACCGAAACCATCAAAGCGGAAGAGCTGTTCAACCTGTCGGCGACCGACGTGCTGTGGCGTCTGTACCACGAAGAAGAAGTGACGGTTTACGATCCGCAGTCCGTGGAATTTAAGTGCACCTGCTCCCGCGAGCGCTGCGCTGGCGCGCTGAAAACCCTGCCGGATGAAGAGATCGACAGCATCATGGCGGAAGACGGCGAAATTGATATGCACTGTGACTACTGCGGTACGCACTACGTGTTCAATTCGATGGATATCGCTGAGATCCGCAATAACGCCTCCCCGGCGGATCCGCAGGTTCACTAAACCCCTTTCCCCTCACCCTAACCCTCTCCCCTTTGGGAGAGGCTGGTGTGAGGGGCAAAAACCCCCGCTTAAGCTGAATCGTTTTCCTTATGTAACTCTTACGTAATTTTCTTACGTGTATGCGATTACATTCACATTCTTTCCGATAAAATCACCACTCTTTAACCTTTTCGGAACATTTTCCCCAACCAAAAAGCGATTCCTGCGATAATCCGCCTGCGCTGTGACTGGAGTCGCAGCGTTTTCCGTTAGTAAGGGTTTTGTCCAGATGCGTAAATCTATGAGCCCCGTCGCGGTTAACAACCTCAGAAAAACCCTACAATTTCAGGCAGTACATATTGGCTAAGGAGCAGTGATATGCGTGTTACTGGTTTAACCCCGCAAGATCTCAAGGCTTATGGTATTCACGACGTCCAGGAAATCGTCTACAACCCCGACTACGATACGCTGTATCAGGAAGAGCTCAATCCAGCACTGGAAGGATACGAGCGTGGTGTGTTGACGAATCTTGGTGCTATCGCCGTCGATACTGGTATCTTTACCGGTCGTTCGCCGAAAGATAAGTATATCGTCCGAGACGAAACCACCCGCGATACGCTGTGGTGGGCTGACAAGGGCAAAGGGAAGAACGACAACAAACCGCTCTCCCCGGAAACCTGGCAGCACCTGAAAGGGCTCGTCACCCATCAACTTTCCGGCAAGCGTCTGTTCATTGTCGACGCTTTCTGCGGCGCTAACGCCGATACCCGTCTCTCCGTGCGTTTTATCACTGAAGTGGCCTGGCAGGCGCATTTCGTGAAAAACATGTTTATTCGTCCAACCGACGAAGAGCTGCAGGATTTCACCCCGGATTTCATCGTGATGAACGGTGCGAAATGCACTAACCCACAGTGGAAAGAGCAGGGTCTGAACTCCGAAAACTTTGTGGCCTTCAACCTGACCGAACGTATCCAGCTGATCGGCGGTACCTGGTACGGCGGCGAAATGAAGAAAGGGATGTTCTCGGTCATGAACTACCTGCTGCCGCTGCGCGGTATCGCCTCCATGCACTGCTCGGCTAACGTCGGTGAAAAAGGCGACGTGGCGGTATTCTTCGGCCTGTCCGGCACCGGGAAAACTACCCTGTCCACCGATCCAAAACGTCGCCTGATTGGCGATGACGAACACGGCTGGGATGACGACGGCGTATTCAACTTTGAAGGCGGCTGCTACGCGAAGACCATTCGCCTGTCTGAAGAGGCCGAGCCGGATATCTTCCACGCGATCCGTCGCGATGCGCTGCTGGAAAACGTCACCGTGCGTGCCGACGGCTCCATCGACTTCGACGATGCGTCGAAAACGGAAAACACCCGCGTCTCTTACCCGATCTACCACATCGACAATATCGTGAAGCCTGTGTCAAAAGCGGGTCATGCCACGAAGGTCATTTTCCTGACGGCGGATGCGTTCGGCGTGCTGCCTCCGGTGTCTCGCCTGACGGCCAGCCAGACGCAGTACCACTTCCTCTCCGGCTTCACCGCCAAGCTGGCGGGTACCGAGCGTGGCGTGACGGAGCCAACCCCAACCTTCTCCGCCTGCTTCGGCGCGGCTTTCCTGTCGCTGCACCCGACGCAGTACGCTGAAGTGCTGGTGAAACGCATGCAGGCATCCGGCGCGCAGGCCTACCTGGTGAACACCGGCTGGAACGGTACCGGCAAACGTATCTCTATCAAAGATACCCGCGCGATTATCGACGCCATTCTGGATGGTTCTCTGGACGACGCCGAAACCTTTACGCTGCCGATGTTTGACCTGGCGATCCCAACGTCGCTGCCGGGTGTGGATACGCATATCCTCGACCCACGCAACACGTACGGTTCTCCGGAGCAGTGGCGCGAGAAAGCGGAATCGCTGGCGAAGCTGTTTATCGAGAACTTCGAGAAGTATACCGATACCCCGGCGGGTGCTGCGCTGGTGAGCGCAGGACCGAAGCTGTAGGTAAAAACAAAAAGGCAACGAAAGTTGCCTTTTTTAATGTTTTCTCCCTCTCCCCGTGGGAGAGGGGCGGGGTGAGGGCATCAGACCGCAGAGACCGCATTTTGTCGGGTGGCGGCTTCACTTTACCCGACCTATAAAAAAGGGTGGCAATTGCCACCCTTTTTTTAACTCTCTTTCACCTGCCCCCGCGTCACCGGTACCGGCAGCCAGGCGCGAATGCTCAGCCCACCCCGCTCGCTGGTGCCAATCTCCAGCAGTCCGTTGTGGTTATCGATGATACGCTGAACAATTGCCAGACCTAAGCCCGTGCCGCTGGTGCTGCGCGCGCTGTCGCCGCGCACAAACGGCTGAAACAGATGCTTACGCTGCTCGGGCTTGATGCCCGGACCGTCGTCTTCCACCTGGAACCAGGCGCGGTTGAGTTCAGACCCGCTGCTGACTTTAATCCAGCCATTGCCGTAGCGCGCCGCGTTGACCACCATGTTCGCCACCGCGCGCTTAATGGAGAGCGGGTGCATGCGTACCTGAATTTCACCGGCCTGCAGGTCGGTATCAATCTCCCGCTCGTAGCCGCTTTCCGCCGCCACCACCTCGCCCAGCACCGCGTTCAGATCCGCCATCTCCATCGGCATCTCCTGCCCGGTGCGCAGGTAGTCGATGAACTGCTCGATGATGGCATTACACTCTTCGATGTCTTTGTTGATGGACTCTGCGAGATAACCGTCCTCTTCCCCCATCATCTCCGTCGCCAGACGAATACGCGTCAGCGGCGTGCGCAGGTCATGGCTTACGCCCGCCATCAGCAGCGTACGATCGTCCGCCAGCTGCTTCACGCCTGCCGCCATATGGTTAAACGCGCGCGTCACCGAACGGACTTCCGAGGCGCCATATTCGCGCAGCGGAGGTGGAATAATCCCTTTACCGACCTGCAGCGCGGCGTGCTCCAGGTCGACCAGCGGTCGGTTCTGTATACGGATAAATAACCACGCGCCGCCTATCGCCAGCAGCATAATCGCCAGGGTGTAGCGGAACAGCGGCGAGAAGTCGCCCTGATGGATTTCGGTCAGCGGAACGCGCACCCAGATATTGGGTGACAGCCAGGTTTTCAGCCAGACGACGGGCGAGCTTTTGTTGACCTCAACGCGCACTTCCGTCGGGCCGCCCAGCTGCTGCGCCATCTGCTGGCTGAGAAATTCGTAGTGCTGCGCCCAGCGCAGGCCAGCGTCTTCCGCCGCTTCGTTGGAGTAGAGCGAAATGCCCAGCTCACGGTAGATTTCACGGCGAAACGCCGGGGGAACGACGAGCTGCGTGCCGTCCTCCAGCTGCAGTTTATCGGTCATCAGCATACGGACTTCGTAGGCCAGGACCTTATTAAACTGCTGGAGGCTCGGCAGGATCGCAAAGTTCAGCACCACCAGATAGGTCGTCACCAGGCTGACGAACAGCAGGGTGACGATCAGTAACAGGGTGCGGGCAAACGAGCTACGCGGCGAGAAGCGCATTCGCCTCATGCTTTAGAGCCGTCCGGGACGAACACGTAGCCCAGACCCCATACGGTCTGAATATAACGAGGATGAGCAGGATCTTCTTCCACCATGCGGCGCAGGCGGGAGATCTGCACGTCAATGGAGCGTTCCATTGCGGAGTATTCGCGACCGCGCGCCAGGTTCATCAGCTTGTCACGGGAAAGCGGTTCACGCGGGTGGCTGACCAGCGCTTTCAGTACCGCAAACTCGCCGCTGGTGAGCGGCATTGGCTCATCTTCACGGAACATCTCGCGCGTGCCGAGGTTCAGCTTGAACTTGCCGAAGGCGATGACGGCTTCTTCCTGCGACGGTGCACCAGGCAGTTCGTTCGCCTGACGGCGGAGAACAGCGCGAATACGCGCCAGCAGTTCACGCGGGTTAAACGGTTTTGGAATATAGTCGTCCGCGCCGATTTCGAGGCCCACGATACGGTCAACTTCCTCGCCCTTCGCCGTCACCATGATGATCGGCATCGGGTTGCTCTGGCTGCGCAGACGGCGGCAAATAGAAAGCCCGTCTTCGCCAGGCAGCATCAGGTCGAGAACCATCAGGTGGAAAGATTCACGGGTCAGCAGACGGTCCATCTGCTCAGCGTTCGCGACGCTACGAACCTGGAAGCCCTGCTCGGTCAGATAACGTTCCAGCAGCGCGCGCAGGCGCATGTCGTCATCCACGACCAGAATTTTGTAGTTCTCTTGCATTGTGTGTACTCCCAAAGGTTCGGATAGTCTTTGTAACAGCGTATTCTAAAAAAGTGCACGTATTCGACCAGTTAATTCTGGTATAAATTCTAGTCGAAATTGTTACAAAGCATATTTAACAGCAGCTTATCTGCTCATTTCATCACATAAATCATTATTAATCCTGTCTGTTACACTGTGTGGTACGTATTGTGCGCAAGACAGTTAACCGGCAGGCAGCAAAGGCTTTACCATGAAAACGCCCCTGATCACCCGCGAAGGGTACGAAAAGCTTAAAAAAGAGATGGATTACCTCTGGCGCGAAGAGCGTCCTGAAGTCACCAAAAAGGTAACCTGGGCGGCAAGCCTGGGCGATCGCAGCGAAAACGCTGACTACCAGTACAACAAAAAGCGGCTGCGCGAAATTGACCGCCGGGTTCGCTATCTGACGAAGTGCCTCGAGAATCTCAAAATTGTCGATTACTCCCCGCAGCAGGAGGGCAAAGTGTTCTTCGGCGCGTGGGTGGTGATTGAAAACGACGATGGCGACACCCTGCGTTTTCGCATTGTCGGCTACGATGAAATTTTTGGTCGTAAGGATTACATCTCCATCGACTCCCCGATGGCCCGCGCGCTGCTGAAAAAGGAAGTGGGCGATCTGGCCGTCGTTCAGACCCCTGGTGGTGAAGCCAGCTGGTACGTCAATGAGATCGTCTACGTAAAATAGTCCGAGAGCGCCCTCCCCGGCTGGCATTTTGCCGTGTCAGCCCGTATAACTATCCCCTGATTTTTCGACTCAACAGATGATAAAGCCATGATGAAAGATTCGCTCTGCCGCATTATTGCGGGTGATATTCAGGCCAGAGCCGAACAGGTAGAAGCTGCCGTTCGCCTGCTTGATGAAGGGAACACCGTGCCGTTTATTGCACGCTATCGTAAGGAAGTCACCGGCGGTCTGGATGACACGCAGCTGCGTAACCTGGAGACCCGTCTGGGCTATCTGCGCGAGCTGGAAGAACGTCGTCAGGCGATCCTCAAATCCATCGGCGAACAGGGCAAGCTGACCAGCGAGCTGGAAAGCGCCATCAACGGCACCCTGAGCAAAACCGAACTCGAAGATCTCTATCTGCCGTACAAACCGAAGCGCCGCACGCGCGGGCAGATTGCGATTGAAGCGGGTCTTGAGCCGCTGGCCGACCTGCTGTGGAACGAGCCGTCCCACGACCCGGAAACCGAAGCGGCGAAATTCATCGACGCCGACAAAGGCGTAGCGGACACCAAGGCCGCCCTCGACGGCGCGCGCTACATTCTGATGGAGCGCTTCGCCGAAGACGCCGCCCTGCTCGCTAAAGTGCGTGATTACCTGTGGAAGAATGCCCACATCGTCTCTACCGTCGTCGCGGGTAAAGAGGAAGAAGGCGCGAAATTCCGCGACTACTTCGATCACCACGAACCGATCTCTACCGCCCCTTCACACCGCGCGCTGGCGATGTTCCGCGGCCGCAACGAAGGCGTGCTCCAGCTCTCCCTGAACGCCGACCCGCAGTTTGACGAGCCGCCGAAAGAGAGCCACTGCGAGCAGATCATTATCGACCATCTCGGCCTGCGCCTGAACAACGCCCCGGCGGACAGCTGGCGCAAAGGCGTGGTGAGCTGGACCTGGCGCATCAAGGTGTTGATGCACCTCGAAACCGAGCTGATGGGCACCGTGCGCGAGCGCGCCGAAGATGAAGCAATCAACGTCTTCGCCCGTAACCTGCACGACCTGCTGATGGCCGCCCCTGCCGGCCTGCGCGCGACCATGGGTCTCGATCCGGGCCTGCGTACCGGCGTGAAGGTCGCTGTGGTGGACGGCACCGGCAAGCTGGTGGCGACCGATACCATCTATCCGCACACTGGCCAGGCAGCGAAAGCGGCCGTCGTGGTGGCGGCGCTGTGCGAAAAATACAACGTGGAGCTGGTTGCCATCGGCAACGGTACGGCCTCACGCGAAACCGAGCGTTTCTACCTCGACGTGCAGAAGCAGTTCCCGAAAGTGACGGCGCAGAAAGTGATCGTCAGCGAAGCGGGGGCATCCGTCTATTCCGCGTCCGAGCTGGCGGCCCAGGAGTTCCCGGACCTGGACGTTTCCCTGCGCGGTGCGGTCTCTATCGCTCGCCGCCTGCAGGATCCGCTGGCGGAGCTGGTGAAGATCGATCCGAAATCCATCGGCGTGGGCCAGTATCAGCACGACGTGAGCCAGACTCAGCTGGCGCGCAAGCTGGATGCGGTGGTGGAAGACTGCGTAAACGCCGTCGGCGTTGACCTGAACACCGCCTCCGTTCCCCTGCTGACCCGCGTGGCGGGCTTAACCCGCATGATGGCGCAGAACATCGTCGCCTGGCGTGATGAGAACGGCCAGTTCCAGAACCGTCAGCAGCTGCTGAAGGTGAGCCGTCTGGGGCCAAAAGCCTTTGAGCAGTGTGCAGGCTTCCTGCGAATCAACCACGGCGATAACCCGCTGGATGCCTCTACCGTTCACCCGGAAGCGTACCCTGTGGTGGAACGCATTCTGGCCGCCACCCAGCAGGCGCTGAAAGATCTCATGGGTGACAGCAGCGCCCTGCGCAACCTGAAAGCCGTTGATTTCACCGACGACAAGTTTGGTGTCCCAACCGTCACCGACATCATCAAAGAGCTGGAAAAGCCGGGCCGCGATCCGCGTCCTGAGTTCAAAACGGCGACCTTTGCTGACGGCGTGGAAACCATGAACGACCTCCTGCCGGGCATGGTGCTGGAGGGCGCGGTGACCAACGTCACCAACTTTGGCGCGTTTGTGGATATCGGCGTGCATCAGGACGGCCTGGTGCATATCTCATCCCTCGCCGACAAGTTCGTTGAAGACCCGCACACCGTGGTTAAAGCGGGTGACATCGTGAAGGTCAAAGTGCTGGAAGTGGATCTGCAGCGCAAGCGTATCGCGCTGACCATGCGTCTGGACGAACAGCCGGGCGACACCAGCGCGCGCCGCGGCGGCAATGGCGGTGGCCGCGAGCAGCAGCGCCCGGCCGCGAAAGCGGCAAAACCGCGCGGACGTGATGCTCAGCCTGCAGGCAACAGCGCGATGATGGATGCGCTGGCGGCAGCGATGGGTAAGAAACGCTAAGGCTGTCAATGCCCCTCACCCTAACCCTCTCCCCAAGGGGAGAGGGGATCGCACGGTGCGGTCTTTTCCCCTCGTCCTCATGGGTGGGGGGAATAAATTCATATCGAAATATATGAAACCGATTGCATAGCCATATTTAAACCACGAATTATCACCCCGTTAACAAATACTCCCCTTTTCGTTTTCCAGGCAATTCAGCAAATATTGAGCCAGGTCAAACAGGCCGTAAATTAATACCGCAAACAACATTCCGTCACAGTTTTAATATTGCTGATAAAAACTATTCTCATTATCATCCCATAGTAGATAATTTAACCTTTCGTGGAATCAGGCGTTATGCAATTCACTCCAGACAGTGCATGGAAAATTACCGGTTTTACCCGCGAAATTAGCCCGGCCTATCGGCAAAAGCTGCTGTCGCTGGGCATGCTGCCCGGCTCGTCATTCCAGGTCGTGCGCGTGGCGCCGCTGGGCGATCCGGTTCACATCGAAACCCGCCGCGTAAATCTGGTGCTGCGTAAGAAAGACCTCGCGTTAATAGAAGTCGAAGCCTTATCCCGATAACAAGCCAGCGGTTTCAGTGAGTCTAAAAAAATGAAAAAGTTAACTATTGGCTTAATTGGCAATCCTAATTCCGGCAAGACCACCCTTTTTAACCAGCTGACCGGCGCACGCCAGCGCGTGGGCAACTGGGCGGGCGTGACGGTTGAGCGTAAAGAGGGCCAGTTCACGACAACGGACAACCAGGTGACGCTGGTTGACCTTCCCGGCACCTATTCGTTAACCACCATTTCGTCGCAAACTTCGCTCGATGAGCAGATTGCCTGCCACTATATTCTTGGCGGCGACGCGGACCTGCTGATCAACGTGGTCGACGCCTCCAATCTCGAGCGTAACCTTTATCTGACGCTGCAGCTGCTGGAGCTGGGGATCCCCTGCATTGTGGCGCTCAACATGCTCGACATTGCGGAGAAACAAAAGCTGCGTATCGACGTCGATGCCCTCTCCGCGCGCCTGGGTTGCCCGGTCGTTCCGCTGGTCTCGACGCGCGCTCGCGGTATTGATGCGCTGAAGCTGGCCATTGACCGTCACCAGGGCAATCATGACATTGAGCTGGTGCATTACGCGCAGCCTCTCCTGCGCGAAGCCAACGTGCTGGCGCAGGAAATGGACACCGGTATGCCAGCAAAACAGCGCCTGTGGCTTGGCCTGCAGATGCTGGAAGGGGATATCTACAGCCGCGCTTACGCCGGGCATGCGGCCGATAAGCTGGACGCCACGGTGGCCCGTCTTAGCGACGAGCTGGACGACCCGGCGCTGCACATCGCCGATGCACGTTACCAGGCCATCGCCTCGATTTGCGACGTTGTCAGCAACGCCCTGACGGCAGAGCCCAGCCGCTTTACGGCGGCGGTGGACAAGGTTGTGCTTAACCGCTTCCTCGGTTTGCCCATCTTCCTGCTGGTCATGTACGTGATGTTCCTGCTCGCCATTAACATCGGCGGCGCCCTCCAGCCCATTTTCGACGCCGGTTCCGTCGCGGTCTTCGTCCACGGGATTCAGTGGGTAGGTTACACCCTGCACTTCCCGGAATGGCTAACCATCTTCCTCGCGCAGGGGATCGGCGGCGGTATCAACACCGTTCTGCCTCTGGTGCCGCAGATCGGCATGATGTATCTGTTCCTCTCGTTCCTGGAAGATTCCGGCTACATGGCGCGCGCCGCGTTCGTGATGGATCGTCTGATGCAGGCGCTGGGTCTGCCGGGTAAATCCTTCGTCCCGCTGATTGTCGGCTTCGGCTGTAACGTGCCGTCGGTGATGGGCGCACGCACCCTGGATGCGCCGCGTGAACGTCTGATGACCATCATGATGGCGCCGTTTATGTCCTGCGGTGCCCGTCTGGCCATTTTTGCGGTCTTTGCCGCAGCCTTCTTTGGTCAGCAGGGCGCGCTGGCGGTCTTCTCGCTCTACGTGCTGGGAATCGTGATGGCGATCCTCACCGGTTTAATGCTGAAGCACACCATCATGCGCGGTGAAGCGTCACCGTTTGTGATGGAATTGCCGGTGTACCACGTCCCCCATCTGAAAAGCCTGGCGATCCAGACCTGGCAGCGCCTGAAAGGCTTCGTCCTGCGCGCCGGTAAGGTGATTGTCATCGTCAGTATTTTCCTGAGCGCGCTGAACAGCTTCACCCTGAGTGGACAGGCAGCGGATAACATTAACGACTCTGCCCTCGCCTCCGTCAGCCGCGTCATCACGCCGGTCTTCAAACCGATTGGCGTGCATGAGGATAACTGGCAGGCAACCGTCGGCCTGTTCACCGGCGCGATGGCAAAAGAGGTGGTTGTCGGTACCCTGAACACGCTCTACACCGCTGAGAACATTCAGGAACAGGACTTTAATCCGGCAGAGTTTCATCTCGGTCATGAACTGCTGGGTGCCGTAGAGGAAACCTGGCAGAGCCTGAAGGACACCTTTAGCCTGAGCGTGCTGGCGAACCCGATTGAGGCCAGCAAAGGTGACGGCGAAATGGCGACGGGTGCCATGGGCGTGATGGGCGAGAAGTTTGGCAGCGCGTCCGCGGCCTACAGCTACCTCATCTTTGTTCTGCTCTACATTCCGTGCATCTCCGTGATGGGGGCGATTGCCCGCGAGTCCAGCCGCGGCTGGATGGGCTTCTCTATCCTGTGGGGATTAAACATTGCCTACTCGCTGTCGACGCTCTTCTATCAAACCGTTAACTTCAGCCAGCATCCGCGCTACAGCCTGGTCTGCATTCTCGCGGTTGTGCTGTTTAACGTGTTAGTGCTCGGCCTGCTGCGGCGTGCGCGCAGCCGCGTCGACATCGACCTGCTGGCAAACCGTAAAACCGCCGCAACCTGCTGCAGCAGCCCGGCGGGCGACTGTCACTAAGGAGCAACCTATGGCATCGTTGATTCAGGTTCGTGACCTGCTGGCACTGCAAGGGCGAATGCAGGCGAAACAGCTGAGCCTCAGCCTGCATACGCCGCAGCCGATGATCGATGCCATGCTGGAAAGACTGGAAGCCATGGGGAAAGCGGTGCGGATTCAGGAAGAGCCGGACGGCTGTCTTTCCGGCAGCTGTAAAAGCTGTCCGGAAGGAAAGGCCTGCCTCAGGGAG
Organism: Enterobacter sp. QK-SA4; assembly: GCF_056856775.1. NCBI lineage: Bacteria > Pseudomonadati > Pseudomonadota > Gammaproteobacteria > Enterobacterales > Enterobacteriaceae > Enterobacter > Enterobacter sp. QK-SA4. Next base: position 350,937 of record NZ_JBXFXH010000007.1, on the reverse strand, counting down.
TGGTGGGCGCTGCGTTAATAAAGCCGGGCATCGCTGCCCGGCTTTATTATATTACTTGTAGACGTCCGCCGTTGCGCGCACGTTTTTGGTCTGCTTTTCAGCGCTGGTGACGACGTAGTACGTTCCGCCCAGCTCATCCGCTTTCTTCGACAGCTCTTTTCTCGCGTCCATCGGCGCGGTGGTGTCAGACGTAGAAATCTCACCAATTTTCGTCAAATTCATGCCGGCAACTTTATCTTTTTCCAGCTCTTTTGCCGCAAAGACGCCAAATGACAGTGACCCAATAACCAGAGAAGTGACAATACCTGTAACAAGTTTCATAGCCTGACTCTCCATAGGATTGTTGTTTTGATTATCGTAGGCAGAACAACCGCAACGACATCTGGAGTATGGTTGCGGTGTGTTATTTTTTCCAGGATGGATAGAAAATAATCAGTCGAAACGTTGACTTAACGCAATGAGCGCTGAACAAAATTCCGTCGGATGAGAGATAAACGGGGCATGTGCGGCTTTGGCAACGATCTGCGATTCGCTGTCCGGCCAGAGCGAATCCAGCAGCGGAACCACTTTGCGCGGCACAATCCCGTCGAGATAACCGTAGATACGCAGGTGCGGCACCGTCAGAGCTGCCAGCGGTTCGCGCAGGTCAACCGTTTTCAGGAGCTCAAGACCGCCGTTAAGCACCTCAACCTCCGGCATCGGCAGCGAAAGCACGGTCTGCTTCAGCGTTCGGGCATCCTTACGCGCGGTGTCAGTGCCCATTGTCTGCAATGCCAGGAACCGCTCTACGGTCCGCTGGAAATCTTCGCTCAGCTGCTGCTGGAAGCCCGCCAGCACGTCAGGCTTGATCCCCGGCCACTCTTCCTGCGCGCTAAAACAGGGCGATGACGCCACCGTCACCAGCGCTTTTACGCGGTCAGGCCGCGACAGCGCAATCTGGCTCGCCACCAGCCCGCCCAGGCTCCAGCCCAGCCAAACCGCGTTTTGCGGCGCAGCGTCCAGAACCTGCTGCGCCATCTCATCAAGCGACAACGCGCCATACCCGCGGCTGCGGCCAAAGCCGGGTAAGTCCACCAGATGCAGCGTGAAATGCGAGGCAAGTTCCTCTCGTATGCAATGCCATATCTCCGCGTTCAGGCCCCATCCGTGCAGCAGCACAAGATGGCAATTTCCTGTCCCTACGGTCTGCCACCACAGCGTCTTCATCAGTTACTGTTCTCTTTTTTCACATGGAGGTTGCACATGCTAACAGTACCCGGCTTGTGCTGGCTATGCCAAATGCCGCTGGCGCTCAGCGGGTGGGGCGTCTGCTCCGTCTGCACGCGAGCGCTGGAATGGCGTATCGGGATCTGTCCACAATGTGGTTTACCGGCCACAAACCCCTCGTTGCCCTGTGGCCGCTGCCTGAAAAAATCCCCGCCGTGGAGCGCGCTGGTGGCCGTGGATGATTATGTCCCCCCGCTGAGCAGACTGGTTCATGCGCTGAAGTTTTCCGGGCAGAGCTCGCTGGCACAGCCCCTTGCCCGACTGCTGTTGCTGGCGGTTCTGCAAGCGCGACGTCACCGGGCATTGCCGAAAATTGACATGGTGGTGAATGTTCCCTTATACCGGCGTCGGCACTGGCGGCGCGGCTATAACCAGAGTGACCTGATCTGCCGTCCCCTCGCGCGGTGGCTCGGCTGCCGGTATGAGGCCCACGCGCTGACACGCGTTCATGCCACCGCCATCCAGCATCAGCTCAGCGCCCGGCTTCGCAAAAGAAACCTCAAAAATGCCTTTCGCCTTGAATTGCCGGTCGACGGTCTCCATATCGCGATTGTGGATGATGTCGTCACCACGGGCAGTACCGTTGCTGAACTTTCCCGACTGCTTTTGCGAAGCGGCGCCGCGTCGGTTCAGGTATGGTGTCTGTGCCGTACCTTGTAGCCCTTCTTCAATGGGCGTATGATTATACCCAGGTAATTTAGTCAACTATTAGGCCAAAGCTATGATCCGTATTTCCGATTCTGCACAAGCGCACTTTGCCAAACTGCTGGCAAATCAGGAAGAAGGGACGCAGATCCGCGTGTTTGTGATTAATCCAGGCACTCCGAATGCAGAATGTGGTGTTTCTTATTGTCCTCCGGACGCTGTGGAAGCCACCGACACTGCCCTTAAATTTGAGCAGCTCACCGCCTACGTTGATGAGCTGAGCGCACCGTATCTTGAAGATGCGGAGATCGACTTCGTCACCGACCAGCTGGGTTCTCAGCTGACCCTGAAAGCACCGAACGCGAAAATGCGTAAAGTGTCTGACGATGCCCCGCTGATGGAGCGCGTTGAGTATCTGCTGCAATCCCAGATTAACCCACAGCTGGCGGGCCACGGCGGTCGTGTTTCCCTGATGGAAATCACCGACGAAGGTTTTGCCATTCTGCAGTTTGGCGGCGGCTGTAACGGCTGTTCCATGGTCGATGTGACGCTGAAAGAAGGGATCGAGAAGCAGCTGCTGAACGAGTTCCCGGAACTGAAAGGCGTGCGTGACCTGACCGAGCACCAGCGCGGCGAGCACTCTTACTACTAATTCAGTATCCGTCTGTATCGCCCGGTGGCGCTGTGCTTGCCGGGCCTACAGAAACAGTGCGGTCTGATGCCCTCTTCCTCGTGCGAGGGTGAAACATTAAAAACGGTAACCTCATGGTTACCGTTTTGCGTTTACCTCTCCCTCTATATGTTGACCTGCGTCTCATAATTCACATTTTGCCTGCCAGGGTGATTCTCAATCACGTCATGTTACCCGTATCATTCTCATGGGCACTAAGCACACCCATAACAGCCGACTAAACTTAATCGTTTAAAAGGCATCAGTATTAGTGCCGTTACTTCTCTGTTCCCAGTTGGGACAATCGGAATTTGTCGTTGAAACAATGACGTTACCCATAACAATTCAAAGGCCAGGTAAATCATGCCATTAGTCATCGTTGCTATCGGTGTTGTGTTATTACTGCTCTTGATGATCCGCTTCAAAATGAACGGATTTATCGCTCTGGTTCTGGTGGCACTTGCAGTCGGTCTGATGCAGGGTATGCCGCTGGTTAAAGTTATAAGTTCCATCAAAGCCGGCGTCGGCGGCACGCTCGGCAGCCTGGCGCTGATCATGGGCTTCGGCGCCATGCTCGGCAAAATGCTGGCAGACTGCGGGGGCGCGCAGCGTATCGCCACCACGCTGATTGCCAAATTTGGCAAGAAGAACATCCAGTGGGCGGTGGTATTAACCGGTTTTACCGTCGGCTTCGCGCTGTTCTATGAAGTGGGCTTCGTGCTGATGCTGCCGCTGGTGTTCACCATCGCGGCTGCGGCAAACATCCCGCTGCTGTATGTCGGTGTGCCAATGGCTGCGGCGCTGTCCGTGACTCACGGCTTCCTGCCGCCGCACCCGGGTCCAACCGCTATCGCAACCATCTTCCACGCGGATATGGGTAAAACCCTGCTGTTCGGTACGATTCTGGCGATCCCAACCGTGATTCTGGCGGGCCCGGTTTATGCCCGCTTCCTGAAAGGCATTGATAAGCCGATTCCGGAAGGTCTGTACAGCGCCAAAACCTTCACGGAAGAAGAGATGCCTGGCTTTGGCGTCAGCGTCTGGACCTCTCTGGTACCGGTGATCCTGATGGCGATGCGCGCCGTGGCAGAGATGATCCTGCCGAAAGGTCATGCGTTCCTGTCCGTGGCGGAATTCCTGGGTGACCCGGTGATGGCAACGCTGATTGCCGTGCTGATCGCGATGTTCACCTTCGGTCTGAACCGTGGTCGCTCGATGGATCAGATCAACGACACGCTGACCTCTTCCATCAAAATCATTGCCATGATGCTCCTGATCATCGGCGGCGGCGGTGCATTCAAGCAGGTTCTGGTCGACAGCGGCGTGGACAAATACATCGCTGCCATGATGCATGAAACCAACGTATCGCCGCTCCTGATGGCCTGGTCTATTGCCGCGGTTCTGCGTATTGCGCTGGGTTCTGCGACCGTTGCGGCGATCACCGCGGGCGGTATCGTTGCCCCGCTGATTGCGACCACGGGCGTAAGCCCTGAGCTGATGGTTATTGCCGTCGGTTCCGGTAGCGTGATTTTCTCTCACGTTAACGACCCTGGCTTCTGGCTGTTCAAGGAGTACTTCAACCTGACGATCGGTGAAACCATCAAGTCCTGGTCCGCGCTGGAAACCATTATTTCGGTGTGTGGTCTGGTCGGGGTGCTGCTGTTGAATATGGTGGTTTGATGTAAAAAAGCCGGGTGGCGCTGACGCTTACCCGGCCTACTCGATCCATGCAGGCCCGGTAAGCGTAGCGCCACCGGGCAATAAAAAACCCGCCACTGGCGGGTTTTTTATCACTTCTTCGCGGCTGCTTTTCGCCGCTTGTCCAAATCCTTAATCAGCTTGTTCACCCCGTCATCGGCAAACATCTTCTCAAGCGTTGTGGACAGCTTGCGACGCCAGTTCTTGTACTGATAGCTAGTGCCCGGAATGTTCACCGGCTCCGCCATATCAATCCAGTCTTCCGGCTGCAGGCCCAGCAGGGCGCTATTGCTGTCGGCAATATAGCGCTGCAAACCACGGTTGAGGGTCGCGGTCATCGACATCAATGACGCCTTATGTCCGGCACGTTTCGGCAGACAGCCCTGCTTGTGCAGCGCATCCAGCAGCCCCTGCTTAGAGAGCTCGCGATCCTGATACAGGCCGCGCAAAACCTCTTCATCAGGATACAGACCCAGCGTTTTACCGAGCGTCAGATCGCCGCTTTCCCAATAGCCACGAAGCGTAGGAAGGTCATGCGTCGTCGCGACTGCCATTGACTGTTCAGGGTACGCTTTCGGCGCGCGGAAGGTTTTCTCATGGTCGTTTTCAAAATAGAGCACTTTATAGGAGTAGACGCCGCTGTCGCGGAGCTTGCTGACAATTTCCACCGGCACGGTACCGAGATCTTCACCGATCACCATGCACTGATGGCGCTTGCTTTCCAGCGCGAGGATCGACAGCAGATCGTCAACCGGATACTGCACGTACGCGCCGTGATCGGCCGTTTCACCGTAGGGGATCCACCACAGACGCAGCACGGACATCACGTGGTCGATACGCAGCGCGCCGCAGTTCTGCATGTTCGCGCGCAGCAGGTCGATAAATGGCTCGTAGGCGCGCGCCGCCATGACGTGCGGATCCATCGGCGGCAATCCCCAGTTCTGGCCGAGCGGGCCAAGGATATCCGGTGGCGCGCCGACGGAGGCTTTCAGACAGTAAAGCTCGCGGTCGCACCAGGTTTCCGCGCCGCCTTCCGCCACGCCCACGGCCAGATCGCGATATAGGCCGATCGGCATCTTATAGCCCTGGCTCACCTGCCAGCAGGCGGCAAACTGGCTGTACGCCAGCCACTGCAGCCACAGGTAGAAGTCCACTTCATCGGCATATTTTTTACAGAACGCTTTTACTTCAGGCGTGTCGACGGACTGATACGCTTCCGGCCAGACCGGCCAGCCCCAGCGCATTTCGTCCTCTTTCACCTGATACGCGTGCAGCGCATCAAACGCCGCCTGCCAGTACAGGCTCTCGCCCTCCTGCGTTACAAACTGGCGGAACGCGGCCATCTGCTCGTCATCGCGCTGCGAAAAGCCTTTCCACGCCAGACGCAGCGCGGCCATTTTCAGCGCCGTGACGGTGGAATAGTCCACCCAGTCCGCGTCGCGCGCCTGCTTCAGTGCCTGCTGCGTGGTGCTGAGTTTCCACCACGCCTGCGCCTCTTTGCTGTTTTTGAAGTCATCTAACGCGTTAACGTCGATATAAATCACGTTCAGCCAGCGGCGGGACGACGGGCTATACGGGCTGGCGCTCTCCGGGTTGGCCGGATAGAGCGCGTGGATCGGGTTGAGCCCGATAAACGCGCCGCCGCGCTCTCCTACATCCACCAGCATCTTTTTCAGATCGCCAAAATCACCGATGCCCCAGTTGCTGTCGGAGCGCAGGGTGTAGAGCTGCACGCAGGCGCCCCACAGCTTTTTGCCTTCGAGCAACGCCTGCGGCTCGTAGCAGCGTTTTGGCGCGACGATCACCCGGCAATGGAAACGCAGGTCATCCTGGGTGAGCGTGAGGGTGTGATACCCCTCCGGCAGCTTCGCCGGAAGGTTTAACGTTTTGCCGCCGGTGGCGTGGCCTTTGTGCTGATGCCCCTCTTCGGTGGTAAGCAGCCAGCTAAACTCGCCGCGCCCCTCCACCGCCAGCGGCATCTTTTTGCCTGCGGTGAACACCTTCACGTTCGGCACCGGCGCAACCGACGCTTTCGCGTCGGCCTTGTGCATGGCATCAAGCAAACGTCTTTTGGTGTCGGCGCCAATAGACTGCGGTTTGCCGTGCGCATTAATGTAACTGAGGCTGATTCCCGCCGCCTGCGCGGCGCTGTCCAGACGTTTACTCTCCATCGCGCTTCCTTAGCGTTTTGCCTGCCAGATACGGGCCTGATAATCACGGATTGAACGGTCAGAGCTGAACATACCGCAGCGCGCAGTGTTCAGAATGCACGCGCGGGTCCAGGCCTCCTGGTCGCGATACAGCACGTCGACCTGCTTTTGCGCTTCAACGTAGGCCGTGAAGTCCGCCATCACCAGATACGGGTCACCGCCGTGTTTGTCCATGCTGTGCAGCATCTGGTCAAACGCGTGCTTGTCGCCGTCGCTGTATTTACCGCTTTCCAGCTCCTTCAGCACCGCGTCGAGCACCTTGTCTTTCTTACGCCATTTCACCGGGTCATAGCCTTTGGCCTTGATGGCTTTCACCTCTTCCACGGTGTGGCCGAAAATAAAGATGTTCTCTTCGCCCACCTTCTCTGCAATTTCGACGTTGGCCCCGTCGAGCGTACCGACGGTCAGCGCGCCGTTCAACGCCAGCTTCATGTTGCCGGTACCGGATGCTTCTTTACCTGCGGTAGAGATCTGCTCGGAAATATCCGCCGCCGGGATCAGCATTTCAGCCGCCGAGACGCAGTAGTCCGGCAGGAACACCACCTTCAGCTTGTCGCCCACTTTCGGATCGCTGTTGATCGCCGCCGCCACTTTATTGATGGCGAGGATAATGTTTTTCGCCAGGTAGTAGCCCGGCGCCGCTTTCGCACCGAACAGGAACACGCGCGGCACGCGGTCGGCCTGCGGGTTCTCGCGGATCTCTTTGTACAGCGCCAGAATGTGCAGCAGGTTCAGGTGCTGACGTTTGTACTCGTGCAGACGTTTGATCTGAATGTCGAAAATGGCATTCGGGTTGATCTCAATCCCGGTACGCATTTTCACGAACTCAGCCAGGCGAACCTTGTTCTCCAGCTTGATCGCGCGGTACTGCTCGCGGAATTTCGCGTCGTCAGCCTGTTTTTCCAGGTTGATGAGCTGGTCCAGATCGTTGGCCCACTCTTTCTTCAGGGTCTTATCCAGCAGACCGGCCAGCAGCGGGTTGCACTGCTTGATCCAGCGACGCGGCGTGATGCCGTTGGTCACGTTGTGGAATTTGGTCGGCCACAGCTGGTGGTATTCCGGGAAGAGATCTTTGACCACCAGATCCGAGTGCAGCGCCGCCACGCCGTTCACCGCAAAGCCGCTGACCACGCACATGTTCGCCATGCGCACCTGCTTATCGTGAACCACCGCCAGCTTCGCCCAGACCGCTTTGTTGCCTGGCCAGGTTTTATCCACCAGGATTTTAAACTGGTCGTTAATCTTGTTGATGATCTGCATGTGCCGCGGCAGCAGCGTTTTCACCAGCTTCTCATCCCAGCACTCGAGCGCCTCTGGCATCAGAGTGTGGTTGGTGTAGGCAAAGGTACGGCTGGTGATGGCCCAGGCGTCGTCCCAGCTCAGCTGATGCTCGTCGATCAGCACGCGCAGCAGTTCCGGGATCGCAATGGTCGGGTGCGTGTCATTGAGCTGAATCACTTCGAAGTCCGGCAACTGCGCCAGCTTGCGGCCCGCCAGGTGATGGCGACGCAGAATGTCCGCCACGGAGCAGGCGCACTGGAAGTACTGTTGCATCAGGCGCAGCTTTTTACCGGCCAGGTGGTTGTCGTTCGGGTAGAGGACTTTGGTCAGCTTCTCGGCGTCGATGCCCTGCTGCTCGGCGCGCAGGAAATCGCCGTCGTTAAATTTGGTCAGGTTAAACGGATGCGCGTGCTTCGCCTGCCACAGACGCAGCGGCTGCGCCACGCCGTTACGATAGCCAAGCACCGGCAGATCCCAGGCTTCACCGGTAATGGTGAACGCCGGTTCCCAGAGCCCCTGCTTTGTCACTTTCCCGCCAATGCCGACCTGCACATCCAGCTGCGCGTTGTGGCGGAACCACGGATAGGTATTGCGATGCCAGTCGTCCGGCGCTTCCATCTGATGGCCATCGGCAAACGACTGACGGAACAGGCCGTACTGGTAGTTCAGACCATAGCCGATCGCCGACTGGCCGACGGTCGCCATGGAGTCAAGGAAACAGGCTGCCAGACGTCCCAGGCCGCCGTTGCCCAGCGCCGGGTCAATCTCTTCTTCGAGCAGGTCGGTCAGGTTAATGTCGTGTTCTTTGAGGACGTCACCGACGTCCTGATACCAGCCAAGGTTCAACAGGTTGTTGCCCGTCAGACGGCCAATCAGGAATTCCATAGAGATATAGTTCACGTGACGCTGGCCCTTAACAGGCTTCGCCACCGGTTGAGCATCCAGCTGCTCTGCGAGCGCACCGCTCACGGCCTGCCACCACTGGTGAGGCGTCATCTCGTTTGCAGCATGAAGGCCAAAACGCTGCCACTGACGCGTCAGGGCAGCCTGGAATTGAGCTTTGTTGAAGGTAGGCTGTGACATAGGGGATCGGCATCCTTTAGAAAGAAAACACAAGTTGGCGCTAGTGTGCCTGGCTCATTTCCCCTCTTCCTCCTCCTGTGGGGGATTAGACAGGGAGGAGTAGCGGGGATGAGCATAAAAGTGTGATCGAGGCCACTCTCAGAGCATAGTTCGAGTGTGCCCGGAAGATAAAAAAGTAATCGGGGAGAATGTCAAAGAAATGAAATGCAGTTTCGGGTGAGATTAATCCGTTCTGAAATGATTACTTACGTAGAATAATAATTTAGTCATCGGGTTACATCTCCGGAGACTATTACTCTCACTCAACTTTACCCGCACTTTATTAAATTTGACGTCACTATACCTTTCTGAAACCAGTTTCAGCGCAGCGGCAATGTATACAGACAAGCCAGCAGTGACGCGGCGTTACGGCCCTTTCGAGAAAGTTCCAACATTTGCCTGAATGTTTTGTGACAGAGTGCAAATTCAGAACCACAAAACCCAGACATAACTTGCAATAGTTCTCTTTCTGTTCGACCTTATATCGTATTAATTACGAAGCGCAAAAAAAAATAAAATCTCTCGTTCCCCACAGTGAAGTGAAACCTATGTTGATTCCGTCTAAATTAAGTCGCCCGGTTCGTCTTGACCATACAGTGGTCCGCGAGCGTCTGTTGGCTAAACTTTCCGGCGCGCATAATTTCCGACTGGCGCTGGTTACGAGCCCTGCAGGCTATGGAAAAACAACGCTCATTTCGCAATGGGCCGCGGGTAAAAGCGATCTTGGCTGGTACTCCCTCGACGAGGGCGATAACCAGCAGGAGCGTTTTGCCAGCTATCTGATTGCCGCCATCCAGCAAGCCACCCATGGACACTGCGTCGCCAGTGAGGTGATGGTGCAAAAGCGCCAGTACGCCAGCCTGTCCTCCCTTTTCTCTCAGCTGTTTATCGAACTGGCCGAATGGCATCGCCCGCTTTACGTGGTGATCGACGATTACCATCTCATCACGAATCCGGTGATTCATGAATCGATGCGTTTCTTCCTGCGCCATCAGCCGGAAAACCTGACTTTAGTGGTGCTGTCACGCAACCTGCCGCAGCTGGGCATTGCCAACCTGCGCGTGCGCGATCAGCTTCTGGAAGTGGGCAGCCAGCAGCTGGCCTTTACCCACCAGGAAGCGAAACAGTTCTTTGACTGCCGCCTGACATCACCGATTGAGGCCGCCGAAAGCAGCCGTCTGTGTGATGACGTTGCCGGCTGGGCCACGGCGCTGCAGCTTATCGCGCTCTCTGCCCGACAAAACAACAGTCCGGCGCATCAGTCTGCGCGGCGTCTGGCGGGCATCAACGCCAGTCACCTTTCTGACTACCTGGTGGATGAGGTGCTGGACAGCGTCGATCCATCGACGCGTAATTTCCTGCTGAAAAGCTCTCTGCTGCGCTCCATGAACGATGCGCTCATCGTGCGCGTGACGGGGTGTGAAAACGGTCAGCTGCAGCTCGAAGAGATTGAACGTCAGGGCCTTTTCCTGACGCGCATGGACGATCCCGGCGAGTGGTTTAGCTATCATCCGCTGTTTGGCAGCTTCCTGCGCCAGCGCTGTCAGTGGGAACTGGCGGTTGAACTGCCGGAGATCCACCGCGCCGCTGCCGAAAGCTGGATGGCGCAAGGCTTCCCGAGCGAGGCCATCCACCACGCGCTGGCCGCCGGTGATGCCAGCATGCTGCGCGATATCCTCCTCAATCATGCGTGGGGCCTGTTTAACCACAGCGAGCTGACGCTGCTGGAAGAGTCTCTCAAAGCCCTGCCATGGGAAAGCCTGCTGGAGAACCCGCGTCTGGTGCTGCTGCAGGCCTGGCTGATGCAGAGCCAGCACCGCTACAGCGAAGTGAACACCCTGCTGGCGCGCGCCGAGCAGGAAATGGAAAGCGAAATGGATACCACCCTGCACGGCGAATTTAACGCGCTGCGCGCTCAGGTGGCCATTAACGACGGCGACCCGGACGAAGCTGAACGGCTGGCGATGGTCGCGCTGGATGAACTGCCGCTGGCTAACTTCTACAGCCGCATCGTTGCGACCTCGGTGCACGGTGAAGTGCTGCACTGCAAAGGCGACCTCACGCGTTCGCTTTCACTGATGCAGCAAACCGAACAGATGGCGCGTCGTCATGATGTCTGGCATTACGCGCTGTGGAGCCTGATCCAACAGAGCGAGATTTTATTCGCACAGGGGTTCCTGCAGGCCGCCTGGGAAAACCAGGAAAAAGCGTTCCAGCTGATTCGTGAACAGCACCTGGAACAGCTGCCGATGCACGAGTTCCTGTTGCGTATTCGCGCTCAGCTGCTGTGGGCCTGGTCGCGTCTGGATGAAGCGGAAAGCTGCGCCCGCCAGGGTGTGGATGTCCTTTCCAGCTTCCAGCCTCAGCAGCAGCTGCAGTGCCTGGCGCTGCTGGTGCAGTGCTCGCTGGCGCGCGGCGATCTCGATAACGCCCGCAACCATCTGAACCGCCTGGAGAACCTGCTCGGCAACGGTCAGTATCATAGCGACTGGGTCTCTAACGCCGATAAGGTGCGGGTGATTTACTGGCAGATGACCGGCGATAAAAAATCCGCCGCCAACTGGCTGCGTCAGACGCCAAAACCGGAATTTGCTAACAACCACTTCCTGCAGAGCCAGTGGCGCAACATTGCCCGCGCGCAGATCCTGCTCGGTGAAATAGAGCCCGCAGAGATTGTGCTGGAAGAGCTGAACGAGAACGCGCGCAGCCTGCGTCTGATGAGCGACCTGAACCGTAACCTGCTGCTGCTGAACCAGCTTTACTGGCAGGCGGGTCGTAAAAACGATGCCCAGCGCGTGCTGCTGGAAGCGCTGCAGCTGGCTAACCGCACCGGGTTTATCAGCCACTTTGTGATTGAAGGTGAAGTGATGGCGCAGCAGCTGCGTCAGCTTATTCAGCTCAACACGCTGCCGGAGCTGGATCAGCATCGCGCCCAGCGCATTCTGCGCGAGATTAACCAGCATCATCGGCACAAGTTCGCGCATTTTGATGAGAACTTCGTTGAACGTCTGCTGAACCACCCGGAAGTGCCGGAGCTTATCCGCACCAGCCCGCTCACGCAGCGCGAATGGCAGGTTCTGGGGCTGATCTATTCAGGCTACAGCAACGAGCAGATTGCCGGCGAGCTGGCGGTGGCGGCGACCACCATCAAAACGCATATCCGCAATCTGTATCAGAAGCTGGGCGTGGCGCATCGTCAGGATGCGGTACAGCATGCGCAGCAGCTGTTGAAGATGATGGGGTATGGCGTTTAGGTTTTGTGCGGCCTGATGCCCTCACCCGGGCCCTCTCCCACAGGGAGAGGGAGAAAGTTTTGTAGGTCGGGTGAGCGCAGCGCCACCCGACACAAGTCCTAGCACAATTCCAGCTGCAAATTATTATCTTTAATCACCTGCATCACGCCCGCTGGCGGCATCACGTCGGTGTAGACCGCATCCACCATGCTGATGCTGCCCATGTTCACCATCGCATTTCGGCCAAACTTCGAATGGTCTACCACCAGCATCACGTGGCGTGAGTTCTCAATAATCGCGCGCTTGGTGCGCACCTCGTGATAATCAAACTCCAGCAGCGAGCCGTCGCTGTCGATGCCGCTGATCCCGAGAATGCCGAAGTCGAGGCGGAACTGAGAGATAAAATCGAGGGTCGCTTCGCCGATAATCCCGCCGTCGCGGCTGCGCAGTTCGCCGCCCGCGAGGATGATGCGGAAGTCATCTTTCTGCATCAGGGTATTGGCCACGTTCAGGTTGTTCGTGACCACGCGCAGGTTCTCGTGATCCAGCAGCGCATGGGCGACCGCTTCCGGCGTGGTGCCGATATCAATAAACAGCGTCGCGCCGTTAGGGATCTGGCTGGCGACCTTGCGGGCAATGCGCTCTTTCTCTGCCGTCTGCGTGGCTTTACGGTCGTGCCAGGAGGTGTTGACCGAACTGGACGGCAGCGCCGCGCCGCCGTGGTGGCGAAGAATGCGGTTCTGATCGGCCAGGTCGTTCAGGTCACGACGGATGGTTTGTGGGCTGACGGCAAACTGCTCCACCAGCTCTTCGGTGCTGACGTATCCCTGTTTTTTTACCAGTTCGATAATAGCGTCATGACGTTGTGTTTGTTTCATCAATTATCCCTGAGAATTATGTTCGTTTTCGCGCATGGAGCGTGTCGGCAAAGGCCATCGCCAGCCCCACGACCAGCCCGGCAACGTGTGCACCGTTGGCGATAGACATACCAAACAGATCAAACCACCCGGCAATTAGCCATATTAACGCAAAGGTTATTAATCCGCGCTGCAGATAGATGCCGCTTTCCGGATCGCGCTCCCCGCGAAGCCAGACATAGCCCATCAGGGCGTACACGACGCCCGACAGCCCGCCGAACCACGGCCCGCTGAACTTGTGCTGCACATAGCCGCTGAGCAGGGCGCTGATAAGGGTGATAACGATCAGCTTGCCGCTGCCCAGACGCTTTTCAACGGCGCCGCCGAGATACCACCACCAGAGCAGGTTGAAGAGGATATGCATCACCGAGAAGTGCATCAGCGCGTGGCTAAAGTAGCGCCAGACGTCAAACTCAAGAGATGGGTCATAAGGCCAGGCCAGAGCAATCATCACGCTCTGGTCGCCCACCACGTTCATGATAATGAAGACGATAATGCAGGCCGCCATCAGCAGCAAAGTAAACGGACCCGCGCGCTCGCGGATGGTGGCGAGGAAGGGAAAACGGCTGTAGTGCAATCCGCTGTCGGTCTGCCCGGACTGCCAGCTGGCCGCCAGATAGCGCGGGTCGCCGGGGTTCTCAAGAAAACGCGCCAGCTCTTCGTTTACGCGCGCGACCTGGCTCTCGTCGGCCAGCCAGACGTCGGTCTGGTTATGTTGCTGAATGGTCAGAATAACGCCCTGCGTCGCCATATAGTCGACAAACGCCTGGGCGACGCGCGGGTTGGTAAAAGAGGTGATCATCAACATGGGCAGCGGTCGCTTATTTCCACACAAAAGGGGACAGTATAGCGGGATCAGCGCTCAAAAGCGTATTCCACTTCTGCCGGGAAATGACGATGCCAGGCATCGAAGCCGCCGTCGACGCTGTATACCGCGTCGTAGCCCTGCTGAAGCAGATACTGCGCCGCGCCCTTGCTGCTGTTGCCGTGGTAGCACATGACCATGACCGGCGTCTCGAAGTCGTTATCGCGCATAAACGCGCCCAGCGTGTCGTTAGTGAGATGAAACGCGCCCGGCGTATGGCCCATCGCAAAACTCTGCGGATCGCGGATGTCCACCAGCACCGCTTTTCCCTGGTGCATCTTCTGGTGGGCTTCTTCTACGTTAATACATTCAAACTGATCCATGGTGTTCTCTTTCTGTTGTTCAGGTTGGGTGCGCGCTGATGCCCTCACCCCAGCCCTCTCCCACGGGGAGAGGGAGAAAAGTTAGTCGCACTATTTTACCCCGTAGTGTACGTCCTGGCGGCGGGTAAACGCCATTATGTTATCCATATCACTCTAAATTGTTTTTTTGATGTTACCAAAAGCGCGTTCCTTTGCTATTATGAGCGATATCGAACATTTCTGAGCTTTAACGAAAGTGCATGAGGGTGTTATGGAAACCAAAGATCTGATTGTGATAGGCGGTGGCATCAACGGTGCCGGTATTGCGGTCGATGCCGCAGGACGCGGTTTATCCGTACTGATGCTGGAAGCTAACGATCTCGCCTGCGCGACGTCGTCCGCCAGCTCCAAACTGATTCACGGTGGCCTGCGCTACCTGGAACACTACGAATTCCGCCTGGTCAGTGAAGCACTGGCCGAACGTGAAGTGTTGCTGAAAATGGCACCGCATCTGGCGATTCCGATGCGCTTCCGCCTGCCCCATCGCCCGCATCTGCGTCCGGCGTGGATGATCCGCATTGGTCTGTTTATGTACGATCATCTGGGTAAACGCACCAGCCTCCCGGGTTCGAAAGGTTTGCGTTTTGGCTCAGAATCGGTCCTTAAGCCTGAAATCGTGCGCGGTTTCGAATATTCAGACTGTTGGGTGGACGACGCGCGTCTGGTGCTGGCGAATGCCCAGATGGTCGAGAAGAAAGGTGGCGAGGTGAAAACCCGTACCCGTGCGACCTCTGCACGTCGTGAAAACGGCCTGTGGATTGTGGAAGCGGAAGACATCGATACCGGCGAGAAATTCAGCTGGAAAGCGCGCGGCCTGGTGAACGCTACCGGCCCGTGGGTGAAGCAGTTCTTCGACGACGGCATGCATCTGCCTTCGCCGTACGGCATTCGCCTGATCAAGGGCAGCCACATTGTGGTACCGCGCGTGCATACCCAGAAGCAGGCCTACATTCTGCAGAACGAAGACAAGCGCATCGTGTTTGTGATCCCGTGGATGGACGAATTCTCGATCATCGGCACCACCGACGTGGAGTACAAAGGCGATCCGAAGAACGTCGAGATCGACGAGAGCGAAGTGAACTACCTGCTCAAAGTGTATAACGCGCACTTCAGGAAGCAGCTGTCACGCGACGACGTGGTCTGGACCTACTCCGGCGTGCGTCCGCTATGCGATGACGAGTCTGACTCACCGCAGGCGATTACCCGCGACTACACGCTCGATATTCACGACGTTGACGGTCAGGCGCCGCTGCTTTCCGTGTTTGGCGGCAAGCTGACCACCTACCGCAAGCTGGCCGAGCACGCGCTGGAAAAACTGGCGCCGTACTATAAAGGCATTGGCCCGGCATGGACCAAAGGCGCGGTACTGCCCGGCGGTGATATCGGCGACAATCGCGATGATTACGCCGCCAAGCTGCGCCGTCGCTTCCCGTTCATCACCGAAGGGATGGCGCGCCACTATGCCCGCACCTACGGCAGCAATACCGAGCTGTTCCTGGCCGACGCGAAGGACATTGCGGATCTGGGCGAGCATTTCGGCCACGAGCTGTATGAAGCCGAGCTGCGCTACCTGGTTGAGCACGAGTGGGTTCGTCGCCTGGATGATGCTATCTGGCGTCGTACCAAAGAAGGGATGTGGCTCAACGCCGAGCAGCAGTCTCGCGTGGCGAAGTGGTTACAGCAAAATGCGGGGAAGCGTGAGCTGTCGTTAGCGTCGTAATACGATCGGTGCGGGCTGATGCCCCCTCACCCTAATCCTCTCCCCGAAGGGGAGAGGGGACTTTAACACCCTCTCCCCTTCGGGGAGAGGGCTGGGGTGAGGGGTTGTTTTTACAACCTCACCGGATCAATATGCCAGATCGTCTCGGCATACTCCTTGATGGTCCTGTCGGACGAGAAATAGCCCATATTGGCGATGTTATACATCGCGGCGCTGGTCCACTTCTCCTGCTGACGATACAGTTCGTCCACCTTATCCTGACAGTCCACGTAGCTGCGATAATCCGCCAGCACCTGGTAGTGATCGCCAAAGTTAATCAGCGAATCCACCAGATCGCGATAGCGGCTCGGTTCATCCGGGCTAAACACGCCGGTCGCGATCTGCGTCAGCACCTGACGTAACTCTTCATCCTCTTCGTAATACTGACGCGGCGAGTAGCCTTTCCTGCGCAGCGCCTCCACCTCTTCCGTCGTGTTACCGAAGATAAAGATATTTTCTTCGCCCACGTGCTCCAGCATCTCGACGTTCGCCCCGTCAAGCGTACCAATGGTCAGCGCGCCGTTAAGGGCAAACTTCATGTTACTGGTGCCGGATGCCTCCGTACCCGCCGTGGAAATCTGCTCAGAGAGATCCGCCGCCGGGATGATCATCTGCGCCAGGCTCACGCTGTAGTTAGGAATGAACACCACCTTCAGCTTGTCGCCAATGTCCGGATCCTGGTTGACCACCTTCGCCACATCGTTGATGAGATGAATAATGTGCTTCGCCATGTAGTAGGCGGAAGCCGCCTTACCGGCGAAGATCTTCACGCGCGGTACCCATTCGGCCGTTGGATCGGCCTTGATGCGGTTGTAATGGGTGATCACGTGCAGCACGTTCATCAGCTGACGCTTGTATTCGTGGATGCGTTTGATCTGAACGTCGAACAGCGCTTTCGGGTTTGCCACCACGTTGAGGTGCATCGCCAGCCAGACCGCCAGACGCTTTTTGTTCAGCAGCTTGGCTTCGCGCACGGCTTTGTTCACCGTCGGGAAATCAATATGCTGTTCCAGCTCGCTCAGCTGGCTCAAATCGGTACGCCAGGTACGGCCGATATTCTCGTCCAGCACCTCAGAGAGCGGCTGGTTGGCCAGCGCCAGCCAGCGGCGCGGCGTGACGCCGTTGGTCACGTTGCAGAACCGCGTCGGGAAGATCTTCGCGAAGTCAGCAAACAGCGACTGCACCATCAGGTTCGAGTGGAGCTCGGACACGCCGTTGACCTTGTGGCTGATGACGACCGCCAGCCAGGCCATGCGCACGCGGCGCCCGTTCGATTCATCAATGATGGAAGCGCGGCTCAGCAGCCCGGTATCGTTCGGGTATTGCTCCTGCAGGGTCTTGAGGAAGTAGTCGTTAATCTCAAAGATAATCTGCAGATGGCGCGGCAGGATTTTGCCGAGCATGTCCACCGGCCACGTTTCCAGCGCTTCGCTCATCAGCGTGTGGTTGGTATAGGAGAACACCTGACAGGTCACTTCAAACGCGTCATCCCAGCTGAACTTATGCTCGTCAATCAGCAGGCGCATCAGCTCCGGAATGGAGAGCACCGGGTGGGTGTCGTTAAGGTGGATCGCGGTTTTCTCCGCCAGGTTGGCGTAGGTTTTGTGCAGCTGATGGTGGCGGCTGAGGATGTCCTGAATGGTCGCCGAAACGAGGAAATACTCCTGACGCAGGCGCAGCTCGCGGCCGGAGTAGGTCGAGTCATCCGGGTACAGCACGCGGGACACGTTCTCGGAGTGGTTTTTATCTTCCACCGCCGCAAAGTAGTCACCCTGGTTGAATTTACCGAGGTTAATCTCGCTACTGGCCTGGGCGCTCCACAGGCGCAGCGTGTTGGTGGCATCGGTGTCATAGCCGGGTATAATCTGGTCGTAGGCCACGGCCAGGATCTCTTCCGTTTCTACCCAGCGGGATTTTTTGCCTTCCTGCTGGATACGTCCGCCAAAGCGCACCTTGTAGCGCGTATTGTGGCGCTTAAACTCCCACGGATTGCCGTACTCCAGCCAGTAGTCCGGCGACTCTTTCTGGCGCCCGTCGACGATGTTCTGTTTGAACATACCGTAGTCGTAGCGAATACCGTAGCCTCTGCCCGGCAGCGCCAGCGTTGCCAGCGAGTCGAGGAAGCAGGCGGCGAGACGCCCCAGGCCGCCGTTGCCGAGGCCCGGGTCGTTCTCTTCGTCGATCAGTTCTTCTAAATCTAACCCCATCTCTTCCAGGGCGGTTTTGACGTCGTCATAAATACCGAGCGACAACAGCGCGTTGGAAAGCGTGCGGCCAATCAAAAATTCCATCGACAGGTAGTAAACCTGACGCGTTTCCTGCGAGAGCTGGGCGCGGTTTGAGCGCAGCCAGCGTTCAACTAAGCGGTCACGCACCGCAAACAGGGTGGCGTTCAGCCACTCGTGTTTGTTGGCGATAACCGGATCTTTCCCGATGGTGAACATCAGCTTGTAGGCGATGGAGTGCTTTAACGCCTCAACGCTGAGCGTGGGTGAAGAGTAGCTAAATGGAGCGTTCATATCAGTAACTTCGCCTCGTTACATCAAGCGTTGATAGAGATCGCGGTATGACTGCGCCGCGACATGCCAGCTAAAGTCCATGGACATCGCCTGACGCTGAACGTAACGCCAGAGCGATGGACGGGACCACAAGACGAAAGCACGCCGAATCGCCCGAAGCAGCGACCAGGCATTACTGTCCTCAAAGACAAACCCGCTGGCGATACCGTCCGCCAGGTTTTCCAGAGAGCTATCGGATACGGTGTCCGCCAGCCCGCCCGTGCGGCGCACCAGCGGCAGCGTGCCGTATTTCAGGCCGTAAAGCTGCGTCAGGCCGCAGGGTTCGAAACGGCTCGGCACCAGGATGACGTCCGCGCCGCCCATGATGCGGTGCGAGAACGCTTCGTGGTAGCCAATCTGCACGCCCACCTGCCCCGGATGTTCCGCCGCGGCGGCAAGGAAACCTTCCTGCAGCACCGGGTCGCCCGCGCCGAGCAGCGCCAGCTGTCCGCCCTGCTCCAGTAAACCGGGCAACGCCTCCAGCACCAGATCCAGCCCTTTCTGGCTGGTCAGGCGGCTGACCACCGCGAACAGCGGCACTTTGTCGTTAACCTTCAGGCCCATCGCAATCTGCAGCTGGCGTTTGTTTTCCGCTTTGTCCTCCACGGAATCACGTCCATAGCGCGCCGCCAGCAGGAGATCGGTCTCCGGGCTCCAGATCTGTTCATCGACGCCGTTCAGAATGCCCGACAGACGACCTTCGCGGTGGCGCTGCTGCAGCAACCCTTCCATGCCGTAGCCAAACTCCGGCTGGGTGATCTCACGCGCGTAGGTTGGGCTCACGGCGGTAATATGGTCGGCGTAATAGAGCCCGGCTTTCAGGAACGAGATCTGCCCGTTAAATTCCAGCCCGTGCATGTTATAGAACGATAATGGCAGATCGATTTCACTCATGTGATGGGCATAGTACATCCCCTGATACGCCAGGTTGTGCACGGTAAAGACCGATTTGGCCGGATGGCCGCGCGCCGCGAGATACGCCGGGGCAAGCCCGGCGTGCCAGTCGTGCGCGTGCACCACATCCGGGCGCCAGAACGGATCCAGCCCCGTCGCCATTTCTGCCCCGACCCAGCCGAGCAGCGCAAAGCGCAGCACGTTGTCGGTATAGGCGAACAGGTTCGTATCGTGATACGGGCTGCCCGGTCGATCGTATAAGTGCGGCGCGTCGATCAGGTAAATCCCTACGCCGTTGTAATGTCCAAACAGCAGGGTGATGCGTCCGGCGAAGGTCTCACGGCGGGTCACCACTTTTGCATCGGGAATACCGCGCCGGATATCCGGAAAGGCGGGCAGCAGGACTCGGGTATCCACGCCTCCGGCGATTTGCGCTGCCGGTAATGCACCCAGAACATCTGCCAGACCGCCCGTTTTTAATAACGGGAACATCTCAGAACATACATGTAAAACCTGCATCATCGCTCCTGTTTGATCTGCAGCTTCCGCAACATTTCCCGTGTGACTAACACGATCCCCTCTTCCGAACGATAGAAACGACGCGCGTCTTCTTCCGCGTTCTCACCAATCACCATCCCTTCTGGAATGACGCAGGCACGATCGATAACGCAGCGACGCAGACGGCACGAGCGCCCTACCCAGACATCAGGCAGTAAGACTGCCGAATCGATATTACAGAATGAATTTATCCGCACGCGGGGGAACAGCACCGACTGCACCACCACCGAGCCTGAAATAATGCAACCGCCGGATACCAGCGAGTTCAGCGTCATACCGTGGCTGCCGGAGCGATCCTGCACGAATTTGGCCGGGGGCAGCGATTCCATATGGGTACGAATCGGCCAGTTCTGGTCGTACATATCCAGCTCAGGCGTGACTGACGCCAGGTCGAGGTTCGCTTTCCAGTAGGCTTCCAGGGTTCCCACATCGCGCCAGTAAGGTTCCGCGTTGGGGTCGGACTGCACGCAGGACAGCGGGAAAGGATGTGCATACGCCATGCCAGCTTTAGTGATTTTCGGAATGATGTCTTTACCGAAGTCGTGGCTGGAGTTTTCGTCTTTGTCATCGTCTTCCAGCAGCTCATAAAGATAATCTGCATCAAAGACATAAATCCCCATGCTGGCGAGCGATTTGGTGTCATCGCCCGGCATGGTTGGCGGGTTAGCCGGTTTTTCAACAAAGTCGATAATTTTGTCGTCGGCATCCACGTGCATGACGCCAAACGCCGTCGCTTCAGCAACGGGCACAGGCAGACACGCCACGGTGCAGCGCGCCCCTTTTTCGACGTGGTCGATCAGCATGTGGGAGTAATCTTGCTTGTAGATGTGGTCCCCGGCGAGGATCACGATATATTCCGCGTTATAGCGACGAATGATGTCGAGGTTCTGGGTCACCGCATCCGCTGTCCCGCGATACCAGTTTTCGCCGTGGACGCGTTGCTGCGCAGGAAGGAGATCGACAAACTCGTTCATCTCTTCGCTGAAAAAAGACCAGCCGCGCTGGATATGCTGAACCAGCGTATGCGACTGATACTGCGTAATGACGCCGATGCGGCGAATGCCCGAGTTCAGGCAGTTGGAGAGCGCAAAGTCGATGATACGGAACTTACCACCAAAGTGAACAGCCGGTTTGGCGCGCTTGATGGTCAAATCTTTCAGACGGGTACCACGCCCGCCCGCAAGTATCAGGGCAACCGTTTTTAATGGTAGCTGGCGTGCCAACATTAAGGGATCGTTCTTCTCTAATCTAACCATGACTAACTCCTTTTTTATCATCTTTGGAATACGCACACTCCGTGCGCAGGCCCGTGCCAGACAGCCATTACTACCGGATTATCCGCTCCGGCAAAGGGAGGAACGGCGCGCCATTCCCCTTCAGGTAAAACAATCTCTGCGACGTCATCCGTCGCGTTCAGCGTGACCAGCCATTTATCCGACAGCAGGATTTGCAGGCGTGGTACGCCGTGTTGCCACTCTTGCGCGCTTAACGGTTGCGCGTCTTTATTCAGCCAGCGAACGTTGCCGTCCCCCTCTTCCCACCAGCTGTTGGCGGTCAGCGCGGGGATCTGCTGGCGAAGATGGATCAGTGCAGCGGTAAAATGAATCAGCCCGCTGTTGGCTTCACCCCAGTCGAGCCAGGTTAACGTGTTGTCCTGGCAATACGCATTGTTGTTACCGTGCTGGCTATGGCCGTGTTCATCGCCTGCCAGCAGCATCGGCGTGCCCTGCGACAATAAAAGCGTTGTCAGCAAAGCGTGAACGCTGGCGCGTCGCCGCTCGATGACGTCCAGGCTTCCGCCTAACCCTTCTATACCATGATTAAAGCTATGGTTATTGTTAGTGCCATCGCGATTCTCTTCGCCGTTTGCCTCATTGTGTTTCTGATTGAAACAAACGCAATCCCTGAGCGTAAAACCGTCGTGTGCCGTCAACAGATTGACGGTGGCCGACGGGCGTTTGCCGTCGCGCTTAAAGAGATCGCTTGAAGCGGCAAAGCGTCCGGCGAACTCCCCCAGCGACAGATTCCGTTCCAGCCAGAAGCGGCGCGCAGCATCGCGGTAGTGATCGTTCCACTCGGCAAACAGCGGCGGGAAATTCCCGACCTGATAACCGCCTTCCCCGATGTCCCACGGCTCGGCAATGAGCTTCACGCGCGAGAGCACCGGACAGTTTTTTATCGCCTCAAACAGCGGAGCCTGCTGGCTGAACGCCGGCGTGCGCCCCATTACGGGCGCCAGGTCGAAACGAAAACCGTCGACGTGGAACGTTTCCACCCAGTATTTCAGGCATTCATAAGCAAAATGCGTGACCGCCGGATGGCTGAGGTTGAGCGTGTTACCGCAGCCGGTCCAGTTCTCATAATCGCCATCCTGCCTGATCCAATAATAGCTACGGTTATCAATTCCGCGCATGGAGAGCGTCGGACCGTCGAGATCGCTTTCAGCACTGTGGTTCAGCACGACGTCCAGAATGACCTCAATGCCCGCCGCGTGGAGCGCCTTCACCGCATCGCGAAACTCGTCCCGCGCCTTTTCCGGATGGGCGGCATAGCGCGGCTCAAGCGCGAACATCGCCAGCGGGTTGTAGCCCCAGTAGTTGCTAAGCCCCAGCCGCTGCAGACGCGGCTCGCTGGCAAAATGGGCGACGGGAAGCAGTTCCAGGGCGGTGATGCCGAGGTGCTTCAGGTAGGCGATCATGGTGGGATGCCCGAGCGCCTTATAGGTGCCGCGCATCTCTTTGGGGATCGACGGGTGAAGGTAGGTCAGCCCTTTGACGTGGGCTTCATAAATGACGGTATTGCCCCACGGCGTCTGCGGCGGGGCATCGTCTTCCCAGTCATAAAGATCGTTCACCACCACGCTTTTTGGCGCGACGGGCGCGCTGTCGCGGTGGTCGGGCTCGCCGTAGCCCACGTGGAAGAGCGGGTCGTCTTTAAATTCACCGTCCACGCGGTGCGCGCACGGATCAATCAGCAGCTTCGCCGGGTTAAACCAGTGGCCCTTCGCCGGATCCCACGGACCGTGTACGCGAAAGCCATAGTGCACGCCTGGCCGTCCTCCGGCCAGGTAGCCGTGCCAGGTATCCCCCGTGCGCGCGGGTAAATCGTAACGGTGCTCGTTACCTTCCCCATCAAACACGCACAGTTCTACCCGCTCGGCATGAGCGGAAAAGAGGGTGAAATTGACACCCTTTCCGTCAAAACGCGCGCCAAGCGGTTCGGGTTTACCTGCCGTAAGCTGCGTCATTCGCCCTCCCGCATCAGCCAGATGGTGCCAAGCGGCGGCAGCGTCAGGCTCAGGGAGTTGGGTCGCCCGTGGCTTTCGATGGCATCGCTCTGTACCAGCCCGCCGTTACCGGCGTTGCTGCCGTGATAGTGCATCGAGTCGGTATTCAGGATCTCGCGCCATTTGCCCGGCTGGTTAATGCCGAAGCGGTAGTGTTCGCGCGGCACCGGCGTGAAGTTGCTGGCGACGATGATCTCGTTACCCGCTTTGTCACGACGCACAAAGACAAACACCGAGCGCTCGTGGTCGTCCACCACCAGCCACTCAAAGCCGTACGGATCGAAGTCGAGCTCGTGCAGCGCTTTGTGGTGGCGGTAGGTCAGGTTCAGGTCGCGCACCAGACGCTGCACCCCGTGGTGCCAGTTATCGCCGCCTTCCAGCAGGTGCCAGTCGAGGCTGGCGTCGTGGTTCCACTCGCGTCCCTGTGCGAACTCATTGCCCATAAACAGCAGTTTCTTGCCCGGGAAGGCAAACATCCAGCCGTAGTAGGCGCGCAGGTTGGCAAACTTCTGCCACGCGTCGCCCGGCATGCGGTCGAGAATCGATTTTTTGCCGTGCACCACTTCATCGTGCGACAGCGGCAGCATGAAGTTTTCGGTGTAGTTGTAGAGCATCCCGAACGTCAGCTTATCGTGATGATACTTACGGTGAACCGGATCCAGCTTCATGTAGTCGAGCGTGTCGTGCATCCAGCCCAGGTTCCACTTGTACCAGAACCCCAGGCCGCCTAATGACGGCGGACGGGAGACGCCCGCAAAGTCGGTCGACTCTTCCGCCATGGTCACGGCACCGTCCACCTGTTCGCCGATAATGCGGTTGGTATTGCGCAGGAATTCAATCGCTTCCAGGTTTTCACGGCCGCCAAACTCGTTCGGGATCCACTCGCCCTCTTTGCGGCTGTAGTCGCGGTAGATCATCGACGCCACCGCATCGACGCGCAGGGCGTCAATGCCAAACCGCTCGATCCAGTACAGAGCATTCCCGACCAGGTAGTTTGCGACCTCACGGCGACCGTAGTTGTAGATCAGCGTGTTCCAGTCCTGGTGATAGCCTTCGCGCGGGTCGCTGTGCTCGTACAGCTTCGTGCCGTCAAACTCTGCCAGCGCGAAATCATCCGATGGGAAATGTCCCGGCACCCAGTCAAGGATCACGTTCAGCCCGGCGGCGTGCGCGGCATCAATGAAATAGCGGAAGTCATCGCGGGTGCCAAAGCGGCGCGTTGGCGCATACAGCCCGGTAGGCTGATAGCCCCAGCTGCCGTCGAACGGGTGCTCGTTGACCGGCAGCAGCTCAAGGTGGGTAAAGCCCATCCATTTGGCATAGGGCACCAGCTGGTCGGCAAGCTCACGGTAGCTGAGCCAGAAGTTGTTATCGGTGTGGCGACGCCAGGAGCCAAGGTGTACCTCATAGACGGAGATGGGCGCGTCAAAACGGTTGGCCTGTTTACGCTCCTCCGTCTGGACGACCTTCTCCGGCAGGCCGCAAATCAGCGACGCGGTATCCGGGCGCATCTGCGCTTCGAAGGCATACGGGTCGGCTTTAATGCGCAGCTTGCCGTTAGCGTCGATCATCTCGAATTTATAAAGCTGCCCGGGGTGCGCTCCGGGGATAAACAGCTCCCAGATGCCGCTTTCCCGGCGCAGGCGCATCGGATGGCGGCGACCGTCCCAGTAGTTGAACTGGCCGACAACGGAGACGCGCTGGGCGTTAGGTGCCCACACGGAGAACCGCGTGCCGGTAATGCCGTCCATGGTATCGGCATGGGCACCCAGGGTTTCATAAGGGCGAAGATGCGTTCCTTCGGAGAGCAGCCAGGCGTCCATCTCTTTAAGCAGAGGGCCGAAGCTGTAAGGATCGTCAATCAGGTTTTGCTGACCGTGCCAGAGAACGGCGAGCTGATAGCGAAAAGGATTTTTACGGCGAGGCATTACGCCCGAGAAGAAGCCACGGGAATCGAGGCATTCAAGATTACCGACCTTGCGGCCGGTTTTGGGTTCAATCACCCAGACTTCTGTGGCATCCGGTAACAGTGCCCTAACTTCAAGGCCATCCTCAGTTTGATGCATCCCAAGCACAGAAAAGGGGTCAGCAAAATGACCCGCAATAAGCGCATTAATCACGTCTCTATCCACACGATCGGACATGGTATTCATCCTGTTTTTTATGTCGTCCTTTTTAAGCGCTCCGGGACGACTTTTAATGTGACCTGAACGGGACAGCACAAAAATGTGCATCCATTCTGCTCCGTTCGAACCTCAGGTAAGAAATGACTCTTCCTTAAAGCATAGCCAACGCTCTAGATGACTCCTGATAAAAAATAAGACATACGCGTGTTACTCCATGTAGTACGCAAAAAAAAGGGGTGAAAATCACCCCCGGTAGTTAACAAATTATTACGCCAGCTGGCGCAGCATGCGGCGCAGCGGCTCGGCGGCGCCCCACAGGAGCTGGTCGCCGACGGTGAACGCGGAGAGATACTCCGGCCCCATGTTCAGCTTGCGCAGACGGCCAACCGGCGTGGTCAGCGTGCCGGTAACGGCAGCCGGGGTCAGCTCGCGCATGGTGATATCGCGATCGTTTGGTACCACTTTCGCCCACGGGTTGTGCGCGGCCAGCAGCTCTTCCACGGTCGGAATAGACACATCTTTTTTCAGTTTAATGGTGAAGGCCTGGCTGTGGCAGCGCAGCGCGCCGATACGCACGCACAGACCGTCAACCGGAATGGTGTTCGCGGTCGCGAGGATTTTGTTAGTCTCAGCCTGGCCCTTCCACTCTTCGCGGGTCTGGCCGTTATCCAGCTGTTTGTCGATCCACGGGATCAGGCCACCGGCCAGCGGTACGCCGAAGTTATCCACCGGCAGCTCGCCGCTGCGGGTCAGCTGAGTGACCTTACGTTCAATATCGAGGATCGCGGACGCCGGGTTTGCCAGCTCGGTCGCGACGCTTTGGTGCAGCTGGCCCATCTGGGTCAGCAGCTCGCGCATATGACGCGCGCCGCCGCCGGACGCCGCCTGGTAGGTCGCCACGGAGACCCACTCAACCAGATCCTGCGCGAACAGGCCGCCGAGGGACATCAGCATCAGGCTGACGGTACAGTTACCGCCGACAAAGGTTTTCACGCCGTTGTTCAGGCCGTCGGTGATGACGCCCTGGTTCACCGGGTCGAGAATGATGATGGCATCGTCTTTCATGCGCAGCGAAGAAGCCGCGTCAATCCAGTAGCCCTGCCAGCCGCTTTCACGCAGCTTTGGATAGATTTCGTTGGTATAATCGCCGCCCTGGCACGTCACAATAATGTCGAGTGCCTTCAGCGCCTCCAGATCGTAAGCATCCTGCAACGTGCCTGTGGTACCACCAAAGGACGGAGCAGCCTGGCCGAGCTGGGAAGTGGAGAAGAAGACCGGGCGGATAGCGTCGAAATCGCGCTCTTCAACCATGCGTTGCATGAGTACAGAGCCGACCATACCGCGCCAGCCGATAAAACCAACGTTTTTCATAGCATTTTTTTCCTGCTGAGGGTGTGTGCTGATTGTGCAAGCCAGTATTGAACTGGGATATGCTTCACATTACAAAATGCTGCCAAAGTCGCAAGCGAAATTAATCGATGATTGCCCGGCAATCAGAAAAAGCGCTAATCATCGAAATAACACTACTAAGTATCAGGGATAATTTAAAGATGAGTGAAATCATTTCCGCGGCGGTTTTATTGATCCTGATTATGGATCCACTGGGAAACCTGCCTATCTTCATGTCGGTGCTGAAGCACACCGAGCCGAAGCGCCGCCGGGCGATCATGATCCGCGAGCTGCTCATCGCTCTGCTGGTGATGTTTATCTTCCTGTTTGCCGGTGAGAAAATTCTCGCGTTCCTGAACCTGCGCGCCGAAACCGTTTCGATTTCCGGCGGGATTATTCTGTTCCTGATTGCCATTAAGATGATTTTCCCGAGCGCGGAAGGCAGCAGCAGCGGCCTGCCCGCGGGTGAAGAGCCGTTTATCGTGCCGCTGGCGATTCCACTCGTCGCCGGGCCAACGATTCTGGCCACGCTGATGCTGCTGTCGCATCAGTATCCGAACCAGATGAGCCATCTGGTGATTGCCCTGCTGATCGCCTGGGGCGGGACGTTTATCATCCTGCTGCAGTCGTCGCTGTTCCTGCGCCTGCTGGGTGAGAAAGGAGTGAACGCGCTGGAACGCCTGATGGGGCTGATTCTGGTGATGATGGCAACGCAGATGTTCCTGGACGGGATCCGCGCGTGGATGAAGGGATGACTTTCTCCCTCTCCCTGTGGGAGAGGGGCGGGGTGAGGGCATCAGGCCGCAGAGGACTACCCATCTACCCCTTACGAATCAAATACCGGTACGGCAGCGCTTCGGTCTGCTGTGCCACCAGTTCATGCTCCATAAAGGTACAAAAGCCGGGAATATCGCGGGTCGTGGCCGGGTCGTCGGCAATAATCAGCAGCGTTTCACCGGTCTGCATGTTGCGCACGGTTTTGCGTACCATCATTACCGGCTCCGGGCAGCGAAGGCCCTGGGCATCAAGAGTGTGGTCTGGGCTGGAAAACAGGTCGGTCATGGTCTTCTCGGTCTGGTAAAAACGGCTGTAGTTTACGCCCGGTTGCGATCAATGCAAACCAGGTTAACGATTGCGCAAAAACTAACCATTGCAATGTCCTGACAAAGCAGTATCATGCTGCGGTTTTTATTGGGTTCCCTCACCCCAACGTATAAAAAGGTCACAATATGACGTCGTTTTCTGAATCACAGCGCGTAAAAGCGTTGTTCTGGCTTTCGCTTTTCCATTTGCTGGTGATCACCTCCAGCAACTATCTGGTGCAGCTCCCGATCTCCATCTTTGGTTTTCACACCACCTGGGGCGCATTCAGCTTCCCGTTTATTTTCCTCGCGACGGATTTGACCGTGCGTATCTTTGGCGCACCGCTGGCTCGCCGTATTATTTTTTCGGTCATGCTCCCGGCGCTCTTCATCTCGTACGTGATTTCCTCTCTGTTTTATATGGGAAGCTGGCAGGGCTTTGAGGCGTTAACCCACTTCAATCTGTTTGTTGCCCGTATCGCCGCGGCAAGCTTTATGGCCTACGCGCTGGGGCAGATCCTCGACGTGCATGTGTTTAACCGCCTGCGTCAGAATCATCGCTGGTGGATGGCGCCAACCGCCTCCACGCTGTTCGGTAACGTGAGCGATACGCTGGCCTTCTTCTTCATCGCCTTCTGGCGCAGCCCGGATGCGTTCATGGCTGAACACTGGATGGAAATCGCGCTGGTGGACTACTGCTTCAAGGTCCTCATCAGCATTGTGTTCTTCCTGCCGATGTACGGCGTGCTGCTCAATATGCTGCTGAAAAGGCTGGCAGATAAATCTGAAATCACGGCATTGCAGGCTGGTTAAGGGTTCGCTTTATCAGTTGTGATAAGATGAGCGAATGAGCCGTTATGGCCGTTTATCGAAAGGAAGAAGTCAATGCGCAATCTGGTTAAATATGTCGGGATTGGCCTGCTGGTTGTGGGTCTTGCAGCCTGTGATAACAGCGACACGAAAACGCCTGCTCAGGGCGCATCCGCAGAGAGCAACGCGACCGGCCAGCCGGTGAATCTGATGGATGGCAAACTCAGCTTCTCTCTGCCAGCCGATATGACCGATCAGAGCGGCAAGCTGGGGACCCAGGCGAACAACATGCACGTTTACTCCGACGCAACCGGGCAGAAAGCGGTCATTGTGATTGTGGGCGACGACACCAGCGAAGATCTGGCCGTCCTGTCCAAACGTCTGGAAGATCAGCAGCGCGGCCGCGATCCGCAGCTGCAGGTCGTGACCAATAAATCCATCGAGCTGAAAGGCCACACGCTGCAACAGCTCGACAGCATCATCTCTGCAAAAGGCCAGACCGCATACTCTTCTGTGGTGCTGGGCAAGGTTGATAACAAACTGCTGACCCTGCAGATCACCCTGCCAGCCGAAGATCAGCAGAAAGCGCAGACGGCTGCTGAAAACATTATTAACACCATCGTGATCCAGTAACGCTTCACGATGATGACGTGGCCTCCGGTGCCTGCACCGGGGGCCATTTTTTTAGCCGCCACGTCAGCAGGAGCGCAATCACCACCAGGCCCGCCGCGGCAAGATAGATCACCGGCACGCCTGCCCAGGACATCACCAGCCCCGCCAGCGGGCCGGTAATCCCTAAAGACATATCCATAAACACCGTATAGGTCGCCAGCGCTGCCCCCTGGTTCTGCTGCGGCACGGCTTTTACCGCCACCACGCCCAGCGCCGGGAAGACCAGGGAAAAGCCAGCCCCCGCGAGGAACACGCCCACTTTCGCGACCCAGGGCACCATCGCTATTCCGGTCAGCAGCAGCCCGACAATCTCTATCGCAAAGCAGATCATCGCCACGTTCAGCCCGCCAAGACGGTTGATGCCGTTAGGGAAAAGCAGGCGGGCGCCAACAAACGCACAGCTAAACAGGGTTAACGCAAAGGCTGCGCCGTCCCAGCCTTTGGCGTCGTAGAACAGGGTAATGAAGGTCGCGATTACGCCGAAGCCGGTGGTCGCCAGCGCCAGCGCCATGCCGTACGGCCAGACGCGCCCCAGCACCGCCCGAAATGGCAGCGGCTTGCCTTTGCTGGCCTTCACTTTCGGGCGCGGCAGCGCAAAGAGGATTGCCAGCAGCGCGACCGCCATAATGGTGATAGCCAGCCCATGCAGCCCGCCCAACGCATAGCAGGCCACGCCGAGCGGCGCCCCGAGCGCCATCGCACCGTAGGTGACAATCCCGTTCCAGGAGATCACCCGGCCAATGTGGGGCGCGCCTACCACCCCCACGCCCCACAGCGTTGAGCCGGTTCCCGCCAGACTTTGCCCAATGCCCAGAATGACGCGGCCCAGGCAGAGCAGCGCCAGGCTGACCAGCGGCCAGTGGCCGGTTGCGGCAGCCAGCAGGTAGCTCAGGCCACTGAGAAAACAGCCGCACAGTCCCACCACCACGATGCTTTTTGGACCGAACGTATCCGCGTAGCGCCCGGCATGCGGGCGGCTGAGGAGCGTGGCGAAATATTGCAGGCTAATCACCAGCCCCGCCCAGAAGGCGCTGAAGCCCATCACGTCATGGACATAGCCCGGCAGGACCGCCAGCGGCAGGCCAATGGTCAGATAGCTGGCAAAGTTGAAAATCACAACGGAAACGATGCGCAGATTGAGGCGCAGTCCGCTCAGTGCCGTTTCAGCGGCAGGTTCGGGCATGGGGTTCTACCTGGATTTTTTACAACAGTGTTTCACTATTACCACGGCGCAATAAGAAAATCAGCCCCGACTTTCAGATTAACGGTGCCAGACGAAGCGAAGCCCGGGCACTACACTTATCGGGTCATCATATTAAGGAACACGCATGATCGCTAACCCGTCCGACAAAGCAGGACTCCACATCTTATTAAAACTCGCCTGTCTGGTGGTTATCCTTGCGGGTATCCATGCTGCCGCTGACATTATTGTTCAGCTCCTGCTGGCGCTCTTTTTTGCCATCGTGCTTAATCCTCTGGTCACCTGGTTTTTACGCCGGGGCGTCAGCCGTCCGGTAGCCATCACCATCGTGGTTATTGTCATGCTGATTGGCCTGACGGCGCTCTTCGGCGTGCTGGCGGCATCGCTGAGCGAATTCTCCACCATGCTGCCGCAGTACAACAAAGAGCTGACGCGTAAAATTGTCGCGCTGCAGGAGATGGTGCCCTTCCTTAATCTGCATATCTCACCCGAACGGATGCTGCGCAGGATGGACTCCGAGAAGGTCATGACCTACGCCACCACCTTGATGACGGGGCTTTCCGGCGCGATGGCCAGCATTCTGCTGCTGGTCATGACCGTTGTGTTTATGCTGTTCGAAGTCCGCCACGTCCCCTATAAGCTGCGCTTTGCGCTGAACAATCCGCAAATTCACATTGCCGGCTTACACCGGGCCCTGAAGGGCGTCTCCAAATATCTGGCGCTGAAAACGCTCCTGAGCGTATGGACCGGGGTGATTGTCTGGCTGGGGCTGATGCTGATGGACGTGCAGTTCGCGCTGATGTGGGGCGTGCTGGCCTTTCTGCTGAACTACGTGCCCAATATTGGCGCGGTGCTTTCCGCCGTGCCGCCGATGATTCAGGCGTTTCTGTTTAACGGCTTCTACGAATGCATGCTGGTCGGCGCGCTGTTCCTCGTGGTGCATATGGTGCTGGGCAATATTCTTGAGCCGCGCATGATGGGGCACCGGCTGGGCATGTCGACGCTGGTGGTCTTTTTATCCTTACTGATTTGGGGATGGCTGCTGGGCCCGGTCGGTATGCTGCTGTCGGTCCCCCTTACCAGCGTATGTAAAATCTGGATGGAAACCACCAAAGGCGGCAGCAAGCTGGCGATCCTGCTCGGCCCGGGGAGGCCGAAAAGCCGATTACCCGGGTAACGGACCCGCCTGTACAGGTAGGTTTAAACCGTCAGTAATACACCATGAATTACCGCGCCCCTAATCCGTCGCGGTATTTTTATTTGCGTTAAGGCGATATTCATTCCGGTTTTAATTACGCCGCGCGCATTACGTTCAAACGCAATTCATGATTTAACGCAAATTATAAAAAATGAAATCCTTATTTATTTTCCATGCTATTATTCCCGCCTTCGCTTCAACGTAATGTAACCATTAATATTGATTAAAAATTACACCTGGCGATAACAAAAAGCCGGATGAGTATTATTTGTAAAAACCACTGCCTTTAATTGTTATTATTGATATGGAGTTGTTGATGAAAAAGATCGTTAAATGGTGTGCTGCTGCCGTATTCGTTGGCGCGCTGGCAGGCTGCGCGCGTACCGCGCCAATCGCTCAGGTTCACTCAATTGTAAGCGCGGGCCATACTGCCGATCAGGTAAAAACGGCAATTTTGAAAGCAGGCCAAAAACGCGACTGGATCATGACGGAAACCGGCCCGGGAATGATTAAGGGGCGTCTGCAGTCACGCGATCATTCGGTCCAGGTGAGTATTCCGTACACGGCCACAAGCTATTCAATCAACTATGAAAACAGCCTTAACCTGAAAGCGGCAGACGGTAAAATCCACAAAAATTATAACCGCTGGGTGAATAACCTCGACCACGACATTCAGCTGAACCTCTCCGCTGGCGCCGCGCTGTAATTTTTTTCTAAAGTCGGGCCGCGTATGGCCCGATAACCTCTCTTTATTGCCCTCAAAGGTTACGCAGGAATGTACGAAAAGGACACACTCAGCGCACTGGATGCCATTACCGAAGCGCAACGCATCGCCTTTGCCCCGATGTTATTCCAGACTGCGCTTTGTCTGCGTAACTCAGGCGTTCTCGCCTGGCTCGATAAACAAGGAAAAGAGGGGGCAAGCCTCGAGGAAATAACCGAACACAGCACGCTCGGCAGCTATGGCGTCAGCGTACTGCTGGATATGGGATTAAGCGGTCGAATCGTTACCCAACAGAATGGACGTTATTTCCTGGCAAAAGTGGGCCATTTTTTACTGCACGACGAAATGACCCGCGTAAATATGGATTTCACCCAGGACGTTTGTTATCAGGGGCTATTTCACCTGGCGGACGCCCTGCAGGAGGAAAAACCGGCCGGATTAGCCGTGTTTGGCAACTGGCCAACCATCTACCCGGCGTTATCCCAATTACCAGCTCCGGCGAAAGAGAGCTGGTTCGCCTTCGATCATTACTATTCTGACGCCGCTTTTGACGCTGCTTTGCCATATATATTCGCAAGCTCGCCGACAAAATTGTACGATGTGGGCGGAAATACGGGTAAATGGTCGTTACGCTGCTGCCGCTATGACGAAAATGTTGCCGTGACGATCCTCGATCTGCCGCAGCAGATAGCGCTGGCGCAGGAAAACATCGCAAAAGCAGGTTTTTCTCATCGTATTGCATTCCATGCTGTCGATATGCTTAGCCCAGCAAAATTGCCGGGTGACGCCGACGTCTGGTGGATGAGCCAGTTCCTGGATTGTTTCTCTCCGGATCAGATTGTCGCCATGCTGGCGCGCGTCGCACAGGCCATGAAGCCAGGCGCACGTTTGTGCATCATGGAGCTTTTCTGGGATGCTCAGAAATTTGAAGCAGCCTCTTTCAGCCTGAATGCCACCTCGCTCTATTTCACCTGTATGGCGAATGGCAATAGCCGGTTTTACAGCGTAGAGAAGTTTTATCGCTACCTGGAGAGCGCAGGTTTCAGCGTTGAACAGCGGCTGGACAACCTTGGGGTCGGTCATACCCTGCTGATATGCACCAAACGTGAACAATAGAGCAGCTTAGCTGCCCGG
This sequence comes from Enterobacter sp. QK-SA4, assembly GCF_056856775.1. Classification (NCBI taxonomy): domain Bacteria; kingdom Pseudomonadati; phylum Pseudomonadota; class Gammaproteobacteria; order Enterobacterales; family Enterobacteriaceae; genus Enterobacter; species Enterobacter sp. QK-SA4. The sequence goes on along the minus strand of NZ_JBXFXH010000007.1, from coordinate 317,277 downwards.
GTGGCCCAGCCTGCCCTTTGAATACGGTTTTTTTGTCGCGGACGCGCGTAGATGAAATTTTCACTGAACATTATCGACTGGCAGGCGAGAGCGCCAGGACTCAGCGATGCCACAGAGTGGCAGGCGTGGTCACGCCTGCAGCTGACCGTCGATCCAGCGGCCCCGCTTCCCCGCCTGACCGCTTTACCCATGATGACCGCGCGCCGCCTCAACTCAGGCAGTAAGCTGGCGGTGGATATTGGTCTTGCCATGCTGCAAAACCACGCCATTGATGCCGTCGTCTATTCCAGCCGCCACGGCGAGCTGGAGCGCAACGACCGTATTCTGCATGCCCTGGCGACCGGGCAGTCCGTTTCACCCACCGACTTCGCAATGTCCGTGCACAATTCCGCGGTGGGCAATCTTACGATCACCGCACGCCAGGCCATCGTCTCGTCATCCATTTCTGCCGGGCTGGACACCTTCCAGCAGGCCTTATGTGAAGTGCTGAGCCTGCTGCAGGCGGGCTATTCCCGCGTCCTGCTGGTCGATTTTGACGGCGCGCTGCCGGAATTTTACCATCCGGCGCTACCGCCGCAGATGCCCACCTGGCCCTACGCGCTGGCGCTGGTGATTGAATCCGGCAACGGATTGCAGTGTGAAACCCGTAGCGGCTGCACGGGTGAAGAACCCGCCCTGCCGCAAAGCCTGATGTTCCTGCAGCGCTATCTCAGCGAGGAACGTCAGTTCGTGGTGCCCGGCGAACGTTTGCTGTGGCAATGGACGCGCGCATGAACCGCCTGGCTGCCCGAATTAACTGGCTATGGCGCCTGGCGATGACCGGCTTCTGCTTCGCGCTGTTTGGCGTGGGCGGGCTGCTGCTGTCGCTGGTCTGGTTCAACCTGCTGCTCATCGTCCAGCGCGACCGCGCCAGCCGTCGTCGCCTGGCGCGTCGCAGCATTGCGGCCAGCTTCCGCTTCTTCCTGACCGTAGCGCGCGGCCTCGGCGTACTGGACTATCGCATTCACAATCTTGACGCGCTGCGCAGCGATCGGGGTTGTCTGGTGGTGGCTAACCACCCCACGTTAATAGACTACGTGATTCTGGCGTCGGTGATGCCCGAAACCGACTGCCTGGTGAAAAGCGCGCTGCTGCGCAATCCCTTTGTCAGCGGCGTCATCCGCGCGGCGGATTACCTGATTAACAGCGAAGCCGAGCCCCTGCTCGCGGCCAGCCAGCAGCGTCTGGCTCAGGGCGACACGCTGTTAATCTTCCCGGAAGGCACGCGTACCCGGTTTGGCGAGGCTATCTCCCTCCAGCGCGGCGCGGCAAATATCGCCGTACGCTGTAACAGCGATCTGCGGGTGGTGCTGATCCACTGTAGCGAACACCTGCTGGATAAAAAAAGCCGCTGGTATGATGTACCGCCAGAAAAACCTGTTTTCACCGTGGATGTCCGCGACCGCGTGAACATCGACGAATTTTACGATGCAAATGAACAAGAACCGGCGCTGGCGGCAAGGCAGTTAAACCGGCATCTGCAGCATCGATTAACATCAGGCCTTCAATCTTTGTCAGGAATTAATGATGCAAGCGCTTTATCTTGAAATTAAGAATCTCATAATCACCACGCTGAATCTGGACGAGCTTACCGCAGAGGATATTGATACCGATGCCGCGCTGTTTGGCGATGGGCTGGGTCTGGACTCCATTGACGCGCTGGAACTGGGTCTGGCGGTAAAAAACCAGTATGGCGTGGTGCTTTCTGCTGAAAGCGAAGAGATGCGCCAGCACTTCTTTTCCGTCGCCACGCTGGCGTCCTTTATCAACGCTCAACGCGCCTGAGATGTGAACGATGACTGAACAAGAAACCATTTATCAGGAAGTCTGCGGCCTGCTGACCAGGCTCTTTGAAATCGACCCGCAGGACATTACGCCCGAAGCCCGTCTTTACGAAGACCTGGAGCTGGACAGCATTGACGCGGTGGACATGATTGTTCATCTGCAGAAGAAAACGGGCAAGAAAATCAAGCCGGAAACCTTCAAGTCGGTTCGTACCGTTCAGGATGTGGTAGACGCCGTCGAACAGCTTCTGCGCGAAGAGTAAAACACCGTGCGTGGTGGACGGACGTTGCCGGTTATCCCCCTTCTGACGGGGCTGATGCTGCTGGCGTGGCCCTTCCTGATTGGATTTGGGCTGACGCACAACAGCCTGCAGTGGCTGTTGCCGGTGATGGCGCTGGTATTGCTGCTGCGGCTGCGCCAGGCGCGGCGGAACGCTGGCCCGATGCGGTATGTGGTGCAGTGCGTGGCGCTCGCGGGCATCGCGCTCTGCGCGGCAAGCTACCTGCTGAAAACCCACCAGTGGCTGCTGTTCTACCCCGTGGTCGTCAACCTTGTGATGCTGGCCGTGTTCGGGGGTTCGCTGTGGACCGCGATGCCGCTGGTCGAACGGCTGGCGCGCCTGCGCGAGCCAAACCTGCCCCCGGAGGGCGTGCGCTATACCCGCAAGGTGACCCTCGTCTGGTGCGGCTTTTTCATCGGAAACGGCGCGATGGCGCTGTTCACCGTGCTCCACGGCGACATACATCTGTGGACGCTGTGGAACGGTATGGTGGCTTATATCCTGATGGGGACGCTGATGGCGACAGAGTGGCTGGTGCGCCAGCGGGTGATTAAAAAAGAGATGCACAATGACTAACCCCCTTCCGCTGGGCCAGTGGTTAAATGCGCCCCGCCCTGACGATACGCCCGTTGCCTGGCTTGACGATCGTACCTGGACGCTTGGCCAGCTGCGCCACGACGTGACCCTGCTGGTCGACACCCTGCGTCAGCAGGATGGCGAGCGCTGGGCGCTGTGCTTTGAAAACAGCTACCTGTTTATCGTTGCGCTGCTGGCCTCGCTGCATGCCGGTAAAACGCCGGTCATCCCCGGCCATAGCCGCGTCTCGCAGCTTGAAGAACAGCAGTCGTTGTTTAGCGGCGTTCTGAGCGATCGGACTCTCGGTTTCCATGGCAAGCTGATTGTGGTGGCCTCCAGCCATCAGACGGCTAGCCGCTGGGCGCCCCTGCCGGCCATTGGCGAAAGCCGCTTCGTTGAGCTGTTCACCTCCGGCTCCACGGGTACCCCGCGCCGGGTGATTAAGCACATCGTCAGCCTGGATCGCGAAGCCCGTCTGCTGGCTGACCGCTTCGGCGAACGTCTGACCGGCTGTAGCGTTGTCGCCTCGGTCGTACCGCAACACCTGTACGGCCTGACATTCCGCATCGTATTGCCGATGGCGCTGGGGCTGCCGCTGCATGCCGCGATGCTCTACTACGCTGAACAGCTGGCCGCCCTTCCTCATGACAGACATTACCTGTTCATCAGCAGCCCGGCGTTCCTGAAGCGCCTGGATACGGAACTGCCCGCGCCGCCCGTCAGAATGCTGATTTCAGCAGGGGGCATGCTGCCCTGGTGTGACGTTTCCACCACCGCGGGCTGGCTTAACATCTGCCCGGATGAAATTTATGGCAGCACCGAAACCGGGATCCTCGCCTGGCGCCATCGCCAACAGGATAACGTCCCGTGGCTTGCCTTCCCCGGCGTTATCTTCCATCAGGAAGATGACGCCTGTCGCGTCACGTCGCCACTGATCCACGAGGCTGAAGGACTCCAGCTGGACGATATCCTGCACTTCGACAGCGAGGGGCTGTTCAGCATCGCCGGTCGTCGCGGGCGGGTGGTCAAAATTGAAGAAAAGCGCATCTCGCTTAACGAGATCGAACGTCGCCTGCTGGAGCTCGACGGCATTTGCGAAGCGGCGGCGCTGCCGGTCACGCGCGGAGGCCGTCAGGGGATTGGCGCCCTGCTGGTGCTGGACGAAGCGGTTCGCCAGCGCGGGTATATGCAGGATAAAAAAGCGCAGGAGTTCGCCTGGCGTCGCGCCCTGCTGCCGTGGCTTGAGCCGGTCGCCGTTCCGCGCTACTGGCGCATTGTCGATGAAATGCCGGTAAACAGTATGAACAAGCGTGTCTATGCGCAGTTAGAGGAGTTATTTCATGAAAATTCCTGAAATTGAGCGCCGCCAGACACAGCCGGAGAAGCTGGAAATCATTTTGCATCTCGACGCGGCGCTGTTCTGGTTTCAGGGCCATTTTGCCGTACAGCCGCTGCTGCCCGGCGTTGCGCAGCTTGACTGGGTGATGCACTACGCCACAACGTTACTGGCGCCGGGCTACCGCTTTCACAGCATTCAAAACGTGAAGTTCCAGGCGCCTCTGCTTCCGGAAACTACGGTGACGCTGGTGCTTGAGTGGCATGCCGAACGTCAGATGCTGACCTTCAGCTACCAGCGTCACGCCGGGGCGGAGCGCCATACCGCCAGCAGCGGGAAAATTCGGCTATGTCAGTAACCTTTCGCCCCTGCGTGCTGATCCCGTGCTACAACCACGGCGCCATGATCGCCCGCGTGCTGTCGCGTCTCGCGCCGTTCGGCCTGCCGTGCCTGGTGGTGGATGACGGCAGCGAAGCGATCACCCGTCAGGAGCTCGAACGCCTTGCGGCAGAACAGCCGCAGATGACGCTGGTCCGTCTGGCACAAAACGCCGGGAAAGGTGCCGCGGTCATCAGGGGACTGGAGGAGTGCGCACGCGCGGGCTATACCCACGCCGTGCAGGTGGACGCGGACGGTCAACACGCCATCGAAGATATCCCCAAACTGCTGGCGCTGGCGGAGCGCCACCCGGATGCGCTGATTTCCGGCCAGCCCATTTACGATGATTCCATTCCACGCTCGCGGCTCTACGGACGCTGGGTAACCCACGTCTGGGTGTGGATTGAAACCTTATCCCTGCAGCTTAAAGACAGCATGTGCGGCTTTCGGGTCTACCCGGTCTCGCCCACGCTGCGGCTGGCAGCGCGTGAAACGCTCGGCAAACGGATGGACTTTGACACCGAAGTGATGGTCCGTCTCTACTGGCAGGGCAACACCAGCGTCTTTCTGCCCACCCGCGTCACCTATCCGCAGGACGGGTTGTCCCACTTCGACGCGTTAAAAGATAACGTGCGGATCTCCCTGATGCATACCCGGCTGTTCTTCGGCATGCTGCCCCGCATGCCCGGCCTGCTTTTCCGTCGACGCCGCCAGCACTGGGCGCAGCAGGACGAGATCAAGGGCCTGTGGGGCATGCGCCTGATGCTGCGCGTCTGGAAGCTGATGGGGCGCCGGGCCTTTACCGTGCTGCTGTGGCCGGTAATCGGCGTGTACTGGCTTATCGCGCGTCCGGCGCGCCAGGCCTCGCGGCAATGGATTGAGAGAGTGAAGCAAGAGCTGCGTCAGCGGAACATGCCCGTTCCCCCGCGGCTCAACAGCTTTTTCCATTTCATGCGCTTCGGCAACGCAATGCTGGATAAAGTCGCCAGCTGGCGCGGTGAGCTGAAGTTTGATCGCGACGTGGTCTTTGCCCCCGGCGCGAGCGAAACGCTTAACGTCGCGGCGCCGCAGGGCAAGCTGCTGCTGGCCTCGCATCTTGGCGACGTTGAGGCCTGCCGGGCGCTGGCCCAGCTGGACGGCAGCAAAACTATCACCGCCCTGGTCTTCAGCGAAAACGCCCAGCGCTTTAAGCAAATCATGAGCGAAATGGCGCCCCAGGCGGGCGTGAATTTGATGTCGGTTACCGATATCGGCCCGGACACCGCGATTGCCATCAAAGAGAAGCTTGAGCGGGGAGAATGGGTCGCGATTGTGGGCGACCGCATCGCGGTGAATCCGCAGCGTGGCGGCGAGTGGCGCGTGATCTGGAGTCCGTTCATGGGCCAGCCAGCGCCGTTCCCCCAGGGGCCGTTTATCCTGGCCTCCATCCTGCGCTGCCCGGTGGTGCTGATTTTTGCCCTGCGCCAGCAGGGTAAGCTCGTCCTGCACAGCGAACCGTTTGCCGACCCGCTGCGCCTGCCGCGCGGTGAACGCCAGCAGGCGCTGCAGGAGACCGTCGATCGCTACGCGCAGCGGCTGGAGCATTACGCCCTCATGTCGCCGCTCGACTGGTTTAATTTTTTCGATTTCTGGCATCTGCCAGAGTCCAGAGAGAAGGAGTAAAGGGTGCTGACCGATCCCCGCTTTACGACTGAAGTTGAGATCACCATTCCGTTCCACGACGTCGATATGATGGGCGTGGTCTGGCACGGTAACTATTTCCGCTACTTTGAGATCGCCCGCGAGGCGCTGCTCAATCAGTTTGACTATGGCTATCGCCAGATGAAGGCCTCCGGCTACGTCTGGCCCGTCGTCGATACCCGGGTGAAATACCGCGATGCGGTGACCTTTGAGCAGCGTATTCGCGTCCGCGCGCACGTTGAAGAGTATGAAAACCGCCTGCGCATTGCCTATCAAATTTTCGATGCGCAGACCGGCAAACGCACAACCACCGGTTACACCATCCAGGTGGCGGTGGAAGAAGCCACCCGCGAAATGTGCTTTGTGAGTCCGGCAATACTGTTTGAACGTATGGGAGTAACGCCATGAAATGGTTGCCTTTGCTGGCGCTGATCGTCAGCCCGCTGGTCAGCGCCGTGACGCTGGATGAACTGCAGCAGCGCTTCACCGGGCAGCCCGTCGTGCGCGCGCACTTCGAACAGGTTCGCACCATAAAAGATATGCCGCAGCCGCTGCGCTCGCAGGGCGAGATGCTGATCGCCCGCGACAGCGGCCTGCTGTGGGATCAAAAAGCGCCGTTTCCGATGACGCTCCTGCTGGACGACAAGCGGATGGTTCAGGCCATTAACGGCCAGCCGCCGCAGACCGTCACCGCCGACAATAATCCGCAGATGTTCCAGTTCAACCATCTTCTGCGGGCCCTGTTCCAGGCCGACCGCAGGGTGCTTGAAGAGAACTTCCGCATCGATTTTAAAGACCTGGGCGCGGGCCGCTGGTCGCTGGTGCTTACGCCAAAAACGACGCCGCTGGACAAGATTTTCGCCACCCTCGATCTGGGCGGCGCAACCTATCTGGAGACGATTCGCCTCAACGACAAACAGGGCGACCGTACCGATATCGCCCTTTCACGCCACCAACTGACGCCCGCCAGCCTGACCGATGACGAACGCCAACGCTTTGCCGCACCGTAAATCCCTGCGCCCGGCGCTGCTGTGGGCCACGCTATGCCTGATTCTGCTGGGCGTGCTGCTGTCCCTGCTGCCCGGCGCGCGTCTGAACAGCAGCGTGCTGGCCATGCTGCCGAAGCAGACGCTGGGGGCGATCCCGCCGGCGCTCAACGACGGGTTTATGCAGCGTCTCGACCGCCAGCTGGTCTGGATGGTCAGCCCCGGCAAAGAGCCCGATCCGCGCGTGGCGCAGCAGTGGCTGGCGCTGCTGCAAAGCAGCGATTCGCTCAGCGAGGTCAAAGGCCCGATGGACGCCGCCGGGCAAAAGGCCTGGGGAGAGTTCTTCTGGCAGCACCGGAATGGCCTGATCGATCCCGCCACCCGCGCCCGCCTGCAAAACGGCGGAGAAGCGCAGGCGCAGTGGATTTTATCTCAGCTCTATTCGGCCTTTTCCGGCGTCAGCGGCAAAGAGCTGCAAAACGATCCCCTGATGCTGATGCGCGGCTCGCAGCTCGCTCTGGCGCAAAACGGCCAGAAGCTGCGGCTGATGGACGGCTGGCTGGTCACACAGGATGAGGCGGGAAACTACTGGTATCTGCTGCACGGCGAGCTGGCGGGCTCGTCATTTGATATGCAGCAGACCCACCGGCTCGTGACGACGCTTAACGCGCTGCAGGAGACGCTAAAAGCGCGTTTACCGCAGGCGCAGCTGCTTTCTCGCGGGACCGTGTTCTACAGCGATTACGCCAGCCAGCAGGCCAAACGCGACGTCTCGACGCTGGGCATCGCCACCCTGCTTGGCGTGTTCCTGCTCATCGTGGCGGTGTTCCGCTCTCTGCGCCCGCTGCTGCTGAGCGTGCTCTCCATTGCCATCGGCGCGCTGGCGGGTACGGTGGTGACGCTGCTGCTCTTTGGCGAACTGCACCTGATGACGCTGGTGATGAGCATGAGCATCATCGGTATTTCAGCCGACTACACGCTCTACTACCTGACCGAAAGGATGGTGCACGGCGCGGAGCATTCCCCCTGGCAAAGCCTGGCGAAAGTGCGCAATGCGCTGCTGCTGGCGCTGCTGACGACCGTCGCCGCCTACCTGATTATGATGCTGGCCCCCTTCCCCGGGATCCGCCAGATGGCGGTGTTCGCCGCCGTGGGGCTGAGCGCCTCCTGCCTGACGGTGATTTTCTGGCATCCGTGGCTGTGCCGGGGTTTACCGGTGCGCCCGGTTCCGCTGATGGTTATCATGCTGCGCTGGCTGGCCGCCTGGCGACGCAATAAAAAACTGTCCGTTGGTTTGCCCGTCGCGCTGGCGCTGCTCTCCGCCGTGGGGATGAGCACCCTGAGGGTGGACGACGACATCGCCCAGCTGCAGGCGCTGCCGAAAGATATTCTGGCGCAGGAGAAGGCCATTACCGCCCTGACCGGACAGAGCGTCGATCAGAAATGGTTTGTGGTTCATGGCGCCTCGCCTCAGCAAACGCTGGAGCGGCTGGAAGCCTTTACCCCGGCGCTGGCACAGGCGCAGAAAGCCGGAGAGATCGCCCGCTGGCGTACCCTGCCGCTGAACTCGCTGGCGCGCCAGAAAAGCGATCTGAAGCTGCTGCGCGAGGCTGCTCCTGCGGTAACGAACGTGCTGAAAAGCGCCGGGCTCAGCGCCGTATCCCCAAATCTCGACGCCATGCCGGTCAGCGTGGACGCGTGGCTTAAAAGCCCGGCCAGCGAAGGCTGGCGTCTGCTCTGGCTGACCCTGCCCAACGGGGAAAGCGGCGTGCTGGTGCCGGTGGACGGCGCGAAAAACAGCGCTTACCTCGGTGAACTGGCCGCGCGCCATGACGGCGTCGTCTGGGTCGATCGCAAAGCCAGCTTTGACAGCCTGTTTGCCCTCTACCGCACGCTGCTGACGGGGCTACTGTTTGCCGCGCTGGCGGTGATTGCCTGTGGGGCGATGCTGCGCCTCGGCTGGCGTAAAGGGCTGATAAGCCTGGTGCCGTCCGTGCTGTCGCTGAGCAGCAGCCTGGCGGTGCTGGCCGCAACGGGCCACCCGGTGAATCTGTTCTCACTGCTGGCGCTGGTACTGGTGCTCGGCATTGGCATTAACTACACGCTGTTTTTCAGCAACCCGCGCGGTACGCCGCTGACCTCCATGCTGGCGATTACGCTGGCCATGATGACCACGCTGCTGACGCTGGGCATGCTCGTCTTCAGCGCCACCCAGGCCATCAGCAGCTTTGGTATCGTACTGGTGAGCGGTATTTTTACCGCCTTCCTGCTGGCTCCGCTGGCGATGCCGGATAAGAAAGAGAGAAAACGTAAATGAACGCTTTTTATCGCGCCGTTGCGCTGGCCGCGGCGCTGCTGCTGGCGGGCTGCAGCCATTCGACCGATACCAAAGAGACGCGGCCTCAGGCCTGGCTCCAGCCGGGTACCAAAGTTACGCTGCCGCCGCCCGGCATCAGCCCGGCGGTAAGCTCCCAGCAGCTGCTGACCGGCAGCTTTAACGGACAAACGCAGTCCCTGCTGGTGATGCTCAACGCGGATGCGCATAAGGTGACGCTGGCCGGGCTCTCTTCCGTGGGCATTCGCCTGTTCCTGGCGACGTACGATGAGACCGGTATTCATACCGAGCAGTCGATCGTCGTGCCGCAGCTGCCGCCCGCCAGCCAGGTGCTGGCCGACGTGATGCTCAGCCACTGGCCGATTAGCGCCTGGCAGCCACAGTTGCCGAAGGGCTGGACGTTAACGGACAATGGCGATCGGCGCGAGCTGCGCAACGCCAGCGGCAAGCTGGTGACGGAGATTGTCTACCTGCAGCGCAAAGGCAAGCGCGAGCCGATCAGCATCGAGCAACACGTCTTTAAATACCACATCACCATTCAATATCTGGGTGACTGAGATGATTTATATATCCGCTGTTGGCATGGTCAACGCGCTGGGCAACTCGCCTGACGAGATTGCCGCGAACCTGACGGCAGGCGTGGCGCCGGGGATGCACGCCCGGACCGGCTGGCTGCAGGGTTTACCCGAAGCCGTACTGGGCGGCGTGGAAGGCGAGCTTCCGCCCATCCCGGACGCCTTCTCCGCACACCGCACCCGCAATAACCAGCTGCTGCTGGCCGCGCTGGCGCAGATTCAGCCCGCCGTTGACGAGGCCATCGCCCGCGTCGGCCGCGACCGCGTGGCCGTGGTGCTGGGGACCAGCACCTCCGGGCTGGATGAGGGCGATGAGCACGTGCGCCGCATGACCCATGGCGAAGCGAGCACGCGCTGGCAGTATCCGCAGCAGGAGCTTGGCGATCCGTCCCGCTTCCTCGCCAACTGGCTTCAGCTCGAAGGCCCGGCCTATACGATCTCGACGGCCTGCTCTTCCAGCGCGCGGGCGATGATCGGCGGCAAACGTCTTATTGAAGCCGGGCTGGTGGACATCGCCATCGTCGGCGGGGCCGATACCCTGAGCCGGATGCCCGTCAACGGCTTTAACAGCCTTGAATCCTTCTCCCCCACGCTCTGCGAGCCGTTTGGTCGCGACCGCCGGGGGATCACCATCGGTGAAGCCGCCGCGCTGATGGTATTGAGCCGGGAGCCCGCCGACGTGGCGCTGCTCGGAACGGGCGAATCCAGCGATGCGTACCATATTTCCGCTCCGCATCCGCAGGGCGAAGGGGCGATAAGGGCGATCGCGCAGGCGCTTAACGAAGCGGGTATGCAGCCGCAGGATATCGGCTACATCAACCTGCACGGCACGGCCACGCCGCTCAACGATCAGATTGAATCGCAGGTGGTGCACGATCTCTTCGGGGAAAGCGTGCCGTGCAGCTCAACCAAACACCTTACCGGCCATACGCTGGGCGCCGCCGGTATTACCGAAGCGGCCCTGAGCTGGCTGATTCTGACGCGCGATCTGCCGTTGCCGCCGCAGGACTTCGCCCGCTACGCGCCGGACGATACTCTGGCGCCGTGCGGCCTGCTGCACCAGCGCACCGCTCTGAAAAAACCGGTCATTTTGTCTAACTCGTTCGCGTTTGGCGGCAATAACGCCAGCATCCTGCTGGGGAGAGCCTCATGAGCTACTTATCACCCGAAGCCTATTTGCCGCACGAGGCGCCAATGATGCTGCTGGGATCCGTTGAGAACGTGACGGACGACACGGCGGTCTGCCGCGTGGCCGTCAACGGGCAAAGCGTGCTGGCGCCGTTTCTCAATGCCGATGGCGACCTGCCGGGCTGGTACGCGCTCGAGCTGATGGCGCAGACCGTCGGCGTCTGGTCGGGCTGGCATCGCCAGCAGCAGGGGCAGGAACATATCGCGCTGGGCATGGTGCTCGGCGCGCGCGAGCTGGTCTGCGCCAGCGGGCATTTCGCCGCAGGCCTGACGCTGGACATCACCGTTAAGCTGCTGATGCAGGACGAACGCTTCGGCAGCTTTGAATGCGCGATTTCCGCGAATGAAGAGACGCTGGCCACGGGCCGGGTCAACACCTTCCAGCCGAGCGCAGAAGAATTAACATCGCTTTTTAATCAGGGATCTAACGCATGAGTCGTTCCGTACTGGTCACAGGGGCCAGCAAAGGCATAGGGCGCGCCATTGCCCGCCAGCTAGCCGCCGACGGGTTTACCGTAGGCGTGCATTACCATCGTGATGCCGCAGGCGCGCAGGAGACGCTGGACGCCATCACGCAGGCGGGTGGCAACGGTCGTTTACTCGCCTTTGATGTGGGCAACCGCGAACAGTGCCGCGAGGTGCTGGAGCAGGAGATTGAAGCCCATGGCGCATGGTATGGCGTGGTCAGCAACGCCGGAATTACCCGCGACGGCGCCTTTCCGGCGCTGAGCGAAGACGACTGGGACAGCGTTATCCACACCAATCTCGACAGTTTTTATAACGTCATTCATCCCTGCATTATGCCGATGATTGGCACCCGTAAAGGGGGACGCATTATCACCTTATCGTCCGTCTCCGGCGTGATGGGCAACCGCGGACAGGTGAACTACAGCGCGGCCAAAGCGGGCATTATCGGCGCCACCAAAGCGCTGGCGATTGAGCTGGCAAAACGCAAAATCACCGTCAACTGCATCGCCCCGGGCCTGATTGATACCGGCATGATTGAGATGGAAGAAGCCGCGCTGAAGGAAGCGATGTCCATCATCCCAATGAAACGTATGGGCCAGGCTGAAGAGGTCGCCGGGCTGGCAAGCTATCTGATGTCGGATATCGCGGGCTATGTTACCCGCCAGGTCATTTCCATTAACGGAGGAATGCTATGACGCGTCGCGTGGTGATTACGGGCATGGGCGGCGTGACCGCCTTTGGCGAAAACTGGCATTCCGTGTCCAGCAGGCTGCTGGCGTATGAAAACGCGGTGCGTAAAATGCCGGAATGGCAGGTGTATGATGGCCTGCACACCCTGCTGGGCGCGCCGATCGATGATTTCACGCTGCCGGAACACTATACCCGCAAGCGTATTCGCGCCATGGGCCGGGTGTCGTTGATGTCGACCCGCGCCACCGAGCTGGCGCTGGAGCAGGCGGGGCTGATTGGCGAAGCGGTGCTCACCAACGGTCAAACCGGTATCGCCTACGGTTCTTCGACTGGCAGCACCGGTCCGGTCAGCGAATTCGCGACCATGCTCACCGAAAAGCACACCAATAACATCACCGGGACAACCTACGTCCAGATGATGCCGCACACTACGGCGGTGAATACCGGCCTGTTCTTTGGACTACGCGGCCGCGTCATCCCGACCTCAAGCGCCTGTACCTCCGGCAGCCAGGCGATTGGCTACGCCTGGGAGGCCATTCGACACGGGTATCAGACCGTGATGGTCGCGGGGGGCGCGGAAGAGCTTTGTCCGTCTGAAGCGGCGGTATTTGATACGCTGTTCGCCACCAGCCAGCGCAATGACGCCCCTAAACACACCCCGTCGCCATTTGATACGCAGCGCGATGGTCTGGTGATTGGAGAAGGCGCAGGCACCCTGATTCTGGAAGAGCTCGAGCACGCCAAAGCGCGCGGGGCCACGATCTACGGCGAAATCGTGGGCTTTGCCACTAACTGCGACGCGGCCCATATCACCCAGCCTCAGCGTGAAACCATGCAGATTTGCATGGAGCAGTCGCTGGCCATGGCGGGATTAAGCGCCCGGGATATGGGGTATATCTCCGCGCACGGTACCGCCACCGATCGCGGCGATATCGCCGAAAGCCTGGCCACCGCCGCTATCTATGGTGACAGCGTGCCGGTTTCCTCGCTGAAGAGCTATTTTGGCCATACGCTGGGTGCCTGCGGCGCGCTGGAAGCGTGGATGAGCCTGCAGATGATGCGTGAAGGCTGGTTTGCCCCGACGCTCAATTTAACGCAGCCGGATGAGCAATGCGGTGCTTTAGATTATATTATGGGAGAAGCCCGTCAGATTGACTGCGAGTATCTGCAGAGCAATAACTTCGCGTTTGGCGGCATCAACACCTCGATTATCATTAAACGCTGGGCGTAACTATGTACCAGTTAGTACTTGGAAAAATCTCCACTCTTTGCGCGGACCCGATGGCGTCAGCGCTCGCAGACAGGGCGCCTCAGGGTGCCCGACAGGCCTCCTGGCTGGCGGGTCGGACGCTGCTCGCCAGAACGTTATCCCCTCGCCCGCTCCCCGACATCATTTACGGCGAGCAGGGCAAACCGGCCTTTGCGAAGGGTCATCCGCTGTGGTTCAACCTGAGCCACAGCGGTGACGATATTGCCCTGCTGATGAGCGATGAAGGTGAAGTCGGCTGCGATATCGAAGTGATTCGCCCGAGGAAGAACTGGCAGGCGCTGGCTAATGCGGTGTTCAGCATGACGGAGCATGACGAGCTGGAGCGTGAAACGCCCGAGGAACGGCTTTCCGCGTTCTGGCGTATCTGGACGCGGAAAGAAGCGATTGTGAAACAGCGTGGCGGCAGCGCATGGCAGATTGTCAGCATCGACAGCACGGCGCAGACGCACGCGGTCAGTCAGCTACAGGTCGGCTCGCTGAGCCTTGCCGTCTGCACATCGACCCCTTATACCCTGACCCACGAGTCGATTATTCACGTTGGGACGTTCGGGGCAGAAAAATCACTAACACGCCCAGAATAATAAACCCGACGCCCACCAGCCCGTGCCAGGAGAAGCGCTCCCCCCAGCCAGGCAGCAGGATCGCGGCGCCCCACACCAGAATATAGCTGAGGCTCAGCAGGGCATAGGCTTTGCTGAGCGCCATACGGTGCAGCGCCAGATACCAGCAGCCCATGGACGCCACATACCCCGTCAACCCCAGCAGCAGCGCGCCCGTGCCGGACGAGAAGTGCCACAGCGCGGAAACAAACACCAGGATCTCACTGACCGGTGGCAGTGCCTGCATGGCATTGCGCAGCAGCAGCTGCGCCGCGCTGACTAACAGCACGCTGCATATGGCCCAGAACGCTCCTTTCACAGGCTCCCTCCCAGGATAACAATCCCAATGATGATGAACCCTACCCCCAGCCAGTGATGCGCAGCAACGTGCTCACGCCAGAACGCCTTCGCCGCCAGCGTCACCCAGACAAAATTGAGGCTCAGCATAGGATAGGCAATACCGACAGGCAGGCGTTGCAGCACCACCAGCCAGACCAGCATCCCGCTGCCCAGCGCCAGCAGTGCCAGGCCAAGCCACAGCGCGATGTGCGCCCCGCGCCGCCCGGCTTTCGCCGGACGGGTGGCCTGTTTCTGGCACAGCTGTCCCGCGCAGCTGAGCAGGCTTGCCAGTATCAGCCAGATCCAGGTCATCACTTCGGCAGATACTCCAGCAGGGCCAGACGCCCCTGAATATACAGGCTGTCCGGTTTCGGCAGATCTGCGCGCGCGATTTCATCGTGTTTTGACAAAAGAATTACCAGCGATACGCGCCCCTGCTGACGATGCTCCGCCAGCCACTGCGCGAAGTCATCTTTATCAACATAACGATCTTTCGCATCGGGATAATCCAGTCCGTAGCGCAGTTCGCCGCTTTGATCGAACATCGTGATGTCATTGCGCTTCAGCTCCCACGCCAGGCCCGCGGCCACGCCAACGTTATTGGCCAGCACGAATCGGCTTTCCTGAAGCGGCTCGCGCACGGTATCGACCAGCGACTGCGGCTGTTTGGAATCCACCACCAGGTTCGGAATGGCAAAACCAATCAGCAGCGCCAGCCCTGCAGGGCACAGTGCCGCCAGCCACCAGCGCTGCTGGCTCTGTCTGAACGTAAACCAGCCTACCGTGGCCCAGATGAGGAACGCCACCACCGCACAGAAGACTTTATACAGTTCAACCGACGTCCAGACCGGATGCTTCGACAGTCCCCACGGCGAGACCACCAGCGCCGCCACCACGCCGATAACGCCAAACGCCAGGTTAATCCCGCCGTTAATGCGTAACGCTCTGGCACCTTTTTCCGCCGCGAGGCAGGCATAGCGCGCCATCAGGATAGCCAGCGGGGCAAAGCAGGGCAGGATATAGGTCGGCAGCTTGCCTTTGGCGATGCTGAAGAACAGCAGCGGCATCACCACCCAACCTAGCAGATAGAACCCGCCACCCGCGTTTTGTCGGTCATTCCAGCCAAGACGAATCGCGCCGGGCAAAAGTGCCAGCCACGGCAGGCTGCCCGCAATCAGGAACGGTATGTAGTACCAGAACGGGGCTTTATGCTGCGCGTCGCTCTGGGCAAAACGCTGAATATGCTCAACCCAAAAGAAGTAACGCCAGAAGTCAGGCTCACGCTGCGCAATGGCCAGCCCCCACGGCAGAACAATCAGCACGCAGCTCAGGATCGCGAGCCAGCCAAAAATCAGCACCTCTTTCCAGCGCTTCCGGGCGATCACCCACGGCAGCACGCCAATCACCGGAACGGCCAGCGCCAGGAAGCCTTTGGTCATCACCCCCATCCCGCAGGCCAGCCCAAGCAGCACATAGCCACCCGCTTTTCCGGAAACGGTTTGGGCCTGCGACGCCAGCCAGAAGCTGCACATCGCCGCCACCAGCCACAGGGTGATTATAGGATCCAGCACCGCATACGTGCCGATGCCATACACCAGGAACAGGGTCAGGAAGATAAGACCGGAGAAAATAGCGGTCCGCTTATCTCGCCAGAGACGCCATGCCATCCAGATGACCAGCAGCGCGGCTAAGCCGGTAGAGAAGATAGACCCGGCGCGCACGGCGAGGTTGGTGTGCCCGAACAGCAGCTGCCCGATGCTGTTGATCCAGTAGCCAGCAATCGGTTTTTCAAAGTAACGCAGCCCCAGAAAATGCGGGACTACCCAGTCTCCGGATGCCAGCATTTCGCGGCTGATTTCCGCGTAGCGCGTTTCATCAGGCTGCCAGAGCAGGCGGATATCGACCGGAATGAGGTAGTAAACGATAAACAGTGCGAGAAGCGCTAAGCCATAACGGGCTGTTTTCATGGGACCGGACTCACGGTTTGTTGATAGCCAAGCCAGCCTTCCCGGCCAGCCATTTCATTACGGACGACTTTGCCCACGGGCAGGGTGCTGAGGTCGTCCGGCAGCAGCTCGCTCAACGGGCAAAATTCAATGCCCTCCTGAGCGGCCATCGTCAGCAGTTCATCGAAATCATGCTGATACGCAATCCCTTCCACTTCGGCATGGATGGTATACACCGGCGTGCCGGCGTCACGATGGATGCGGTCCAGAATGTAGCGATTGAACTCATCCGCCTTCACCTCGCGCCCGACCACTTCATCCCAGGTGGGAAGCGTGACCGGAATTTGCACCGTTCCGTAGCGATTTTCGCCTAACAGCGGCAAAAATGGTCCGGTTCCGCGGCAGTCGCTGTTGTAGCGAAACGCAAAGGCTTCTTTGGCCTTCACGACGCGCTGATCCGCACGCCATCCCGCCACGGCGGAGCAGCGCACGGGCTGACCGGTAATGGCCTCCAGCTCCAGCATCCCACGCTCGACCTCACGGGACAGGCGCGGGATATCCCAGACTCCCGCCCAGGCTTGCCAGGCATGGTGGTCCCAGGCGTGCAGACCCACCTCATGATGCTGCGCCGCCTCGCGGATAACGGCTTCATTACCCGCGCCGATACGTCTGCCGGGCCAGGCGGTGCCGGCCAGCAAAATATCCCAGCCGTAGAGGGATGCTGCGCGCGAGCGCAGCATTTTGAACAGAAATGCCGGTTTAATCAGACGCCATAAATGGCGTCCCATGTTGTCAGGCCCCACGCTGAAGAAAATGCTGGAACGCACATCGTGTTTGTTCAGCAGTTCCAGCAGTTTGGGTACGCCGTCACGCGTTCCCCTGAAGGTGTCGACATCAATGCGTAAACCGACTTTTTTCATGAGGCCTGTTCCGAAAGCTCCACGGTGCGCAGGAAGAAATCGAGCGTTTCGTCAATGGTCTGCTCCATCTTCACCGTCGGCGTCCAGTTGAGGCAGCGCTTCGCGTTGCGAATGCTTGGCTTACGGTGCTCAACGTCCTGGTAGCCCTTACCATAGTAGCTGCTGCTTTCCACTTCGCGGAAACCGGCAAACGGCGGGAACTTGTCGCGCAGCGGATGGCGCTCAAAGCTGGCCAGCAGCATCTCTGCCAGCTCGCGAATGCTCGCTTCGTTGTCCGGGTTACCGATGTTGATGATTTCACCGTTGCAGCGGTTATCTTTGTTTTCGATGATGCGGAACAGCGCTTCGATACCGTCGCTGATATCCGTAAAGCAGCGTTTCTGTTTCCCGCCTTCGATAAGCTTAATTGGCGAGCCTTCTACCAGATTCAGGATCAGCTGGGTGATCGCACGGGAGCTGCCGATACGCGCCGCGTTGAGGTTATCCAGACGCGGGCCCATCCAGTTGAACGGACGGAATAGGGTAAAGCGCAGGCCTTCTTTCTCACCGTAGGCCCAAATCACGCGGTCCAGCAGCTGTTTGGAGACGGAGTAAATCCAGCGCTGTTTGTTGATCGGCCCGACCACCAGGTTGGAGGTGTCTTCATCGAAGTTCTTATCGGTACACATGCCGTACACTTCAGACGTGGACGGGAAGATGATGCGCTTGTCGTATTTCACGCAGTCGCGGATGATCTTCAGGTTCTCTTCGAAGTCCAGCTCGAACACGCGCAGCGGGTTACGGGTGTACTCGATTGGCGTGGCAATGGCGACCAGCGGCAGCACCACGTCGCATTTTTTAATGTGGTATTCAATCCACTCGGAATGGATGCTGATGTCCCCTTCCACGAAGTGGAAACGCGGGTTGTCGAGGAAACGGCTGATGGCATCCGCGCCGATATCCAGACCGTAAATCTCGTAGTTGTCGTCTTTAAGCAGACGTTCCGTCAGGTGGTTACCGATAAAGCCGTTCACGCCGAGGATCAGCACGCGGGTACGGCGCTTGATGGCAACCACCGGCGCGCTAGTAATCAGCGCCCCGGCCACCAGACCCAGAGACTGCGCCAGCTGCGTGCCCTGAACGTACAGGCCGTTGTCGGTTTGTCCGGTGACGATCTCCAGCGCCTGCTCGCCGCAGCTCACAATCAGCGGAGAGACAGAGACGACGGTGCCCGGTTTGGCAGCCGGAATATCGTCACGCACGCGGGATTTCCAGACGATAAATTTGCTTACGCCCGCAAAGCTGTACGCGCCCGGCCACGGGTCGGTCACGGCGCGCACCAGGTTGTGCAGCTGGCGGGCAGGCTTATTCCAGTCCAGACGACCATCTTCCGGCGCGCGGCGGCCAAAGCAGCTTGCCTTGCTCTCATCCTGCGCGGTCTCGCTGAAGGTGCCGTTGAGGATGCCTGGAAGTGCATCACGCAGCAGCGTCTGCGCCGTCGCATTCAGCTTTTGATGCAGCTGCAGCGCCGTTTCGTCCGCATCAATAGCGACCTTCTGCTGTGCCACGATAGCGCCCGCGTCCGCACGGCGCACCATGCGGTGCAGCGTTACGCCCGTTTCCGTTTCACCGTTCACCAGCACCCAGTTCAGCGGCGCGCGGCCGCGGTAGGCGGGCAGCAGAGAACCATGAAGATTAAAGGCGCCTTTTGCGGCCAGACCTAAGATCTCGTCGGAAAGCAGGCTGCGATAGTAGAACGAGAAGATTACGTCAGGCGCGAGCGCGCGGATGCGTTCCACCCACAGCGGATGGTTTACATCGTCCGGTGCATAAACCGGGATCCCGCGCTCGGCGGCGATACGCGCCACGGAGCCAAAAAAGTTATTCTCTCCGGTCGTGTCCGGATGGGTAAAGATTGCCGCAATGTCATAGCCCGCTTCCAGCAGGGCCAGCGTGCCCGTGCACCCCATATCGTGATAGGCAAATACAACAGCTTTCATGGGTGAATTTCCTCTTGAGATGCTTTGTGTTCCTGACGGACAACACGTTGAATAAAGTAGCGCGGACGCGCGCGAACATCGTTATAGATACGGCCAATGTATTCACCGAGAAGGCCCATCCCGACAAACTGGGCGCCGATGAACATAAACAGCACGGCAAAGAGCATGAAGACCCCTTCCGCCGCCCACTGCGGGCCAAAGACCAGGCGCAGCACCACCAGCAGAACGGACAGCGCAAAACCGGCCACGGCGATGATGCTGCCGAACACGCTCAGCAGACGCAGCGGCGTGGTGGTCAGGCAGGTGATGAGGTCATACATCAGGTTGATGAGACGCATAAAGCTGTACTTCGATTCCCCGTGCTCGCGCTCGGCGTGCAGAACCGGAATTTCCGTTGCCTTGCGGGCAAAGGTGTTGGCGAGGATCGGAATAAAGGTGCTGCGCTCATGGCAGTGCAGCATCGCGTCGACAATGTGGCGGCGGTAGGCGCGCAGCATGCAGCCGTAATCGCCCATCGCTTTACCGGTCGTGCGCTGGATAAGGCGGTTGATGGTGCGTGAGGCCAGCTTGCGGAACAGACTGTCCTGACGGTTCTGACGTACCGTGCCGACCACGTCATAGCCTTCATCGGCTTTGGCGACCAGACGCGGGATCTCTTCCGGCGGGTTTTGCAGGTCAGCGTCCAGGGTGATGATCAGATCGCCCGTGACATGGCTAAACCCCGCCATAATCGCCGAGTGCTGGCCGTAGTTGCGGTTGAGCAGCACGGCAACAATATGGCTGCCTTCGGCCTGCGCGGCCTCGGTCAGCATCAGCGCGGAATGATCGCTACTGCCATCATCTACCAGCAGAATTTCATAAGCCTTGCCCATCGTGTCGCAGGCGGCGGTTGTACGGCGGATCAGTTCGGGCAGGCTCTCCTGCTCGTTATAAACCGGGATTATCACGGAAACTTTTTGTACAGGCGGTGCACTGAACATATCAATGTCCTGCAAGCTGATGGAGTGCGGTAATGACGCGGGTTGTGTCGTCATGAGTCATATCCGGGAAAAGAGGGAGAGAACAAATACGCGCGCTATTCCATTCAGAATTCGGGAGCGATACATCAGGAAAACGCTCGCGGTAGTATTTTTGGGTGTGTGCCGCGCGGAAGTGGAGGCCGGTACCGATGCCTTTCTCTTTCAGCGCCGCCATCAGGTTGTCGCGTGAGATCCCGCAGCGCGCTTCGTCAACGCGAATAATAAACAGGTGCCAGGCGTGCACGTGCGGCCATGACGGAATGGTGAGCGGCTGGAACGGCGTATCGGCAAGCTCACGCAGGTAGCGTTCAGCAATTTCCTGGCGACGCCTGTTAGCCTCTTTCAGCTTGCCTAACTGCACCAGCGCCAGCGCGGCGTTGATGTCCGCCAGATTGTATTTATAGCCCGGCGCGATCACTTCCGCCTGCGGCGCGCGGCCGTGCGTCTGGCGGTCATAGGCATCTACGCCCAGGCCATGGAATTTCAGGCTGCGGATCCGCTGTGCCAGCTGGGCATTATCCGTGACGACTAAGCCGCCTTCCGCGCAGGTCATATTTTTAATGGCGTGGAAGGAAAAAATCGCCGTTCCTTTCCAGCCCACATGACGGTTCTTGTAGTACGTTCCGGCGGCATGGGCCGCATCTTCAATAACCGGAATACCGTGACGTTCGCCGATGGCATGAATGGCGTCGATTTCACACGGCGCGCCGGCATAATGAACGGGGATAATGGCTTTGGTACGCGGGGTAATGGCGGCTTCAACGGCTTCTGGCGTCACCATTAATGTATCTTTGTCCACATCAATCATGACCGGCGTGGCACCCAGCAACACGATCATATTCAGCGTGGAGACCCAGGTCTGGGAAGGGGTAATGACTTCATCGCCCGGGCCAATATCCAGCGCCATCAGCGTGACGTGCATACCCGCGGTGGCTGAACAGACGGCAATCGCATGCTGATTCCCGGTAAGCTGACAGAATGCCTCTTCAAGTTCCTGATTCTTTGGCCCGGTGGTGATCCAGCCCGACATCAAAACGTCCTGAAGCGCCGCAATTTCCTCAGCGCCCATCGACGGCCGCGAAAAAGGCAGAAAATCACTCATTATTAATTTCCTTGCAATAAAAATGGCATGTTTTTGATATTAACCAAATGCCAGCCCGTTTATTTCAACGAACCATAAACTTATATCAAAGTAGCTCTCTTTCCTTAGGGAAAAATTAAGACAAGGTATGCAACGTTATAAAACAACTAGCAGCCGTTTGAAAAACAACAAGTTAAATTACGTTTAATTATTTTTAATGTGATCTCCTGCAACATTCTGAAATGAATTGCTTTAAACCAATCCTCAACAAACAAAAAAAATCCCGGCTATTTCATAATAATATGAAATAGCCGGGAACTTTTCTTTTTAGTTAATTGTCGCGCTTATTACAGGTTATCTGGAAAGTTTTTCGGTAATTCACTGGCTGCGCAGGCAATAACGCTTTCATTATTTGCACCGCAGTCGCGTACAAAGGTGATTGTGGCAAATTCATCAATCACTTCGGTTGGATACGCCGGGCCCGCATCGCGATAGCTGTTCATCAGCGGAATATGATCGTTCTGGAAGCAGACGGTTTTTTCCGGGTTGTTCATGACCCAGCGCGGGAAGAAGATGGTGCCGTGGAACAGCTTGTCGCCCAGGTTCACAATCAGGCTGACGTCGGTGCCGGTTGGCTCGGTCCAGGAAATTTTATAGATGCTCTCCCCTACCCGCACGATGTAAGCCTGCTGATCTTTCACCCAACGGTTGGCTACCAGACCGCTGTGAATACGGTAATCAAGCGTGGTCTCATTTTTTACGTAAATCTCGTAGTTCCAGCCGTTATCGTAGGTATATACAAGATGTTTACCAACAAAGCCGCTCAAGTCGTGTTTGTCGAAGGTGTTCATAAAATGTCTCCTTTGTTTTGATGAGAAGATTGTACCCCTTCAAAAAATGAATAAATAACGCTATGTTTTAATTAAATTCATCCAAATTTTAGATAAATCATGCATAAGACGACGCTTGAACAATGGTCTTTACTGGAAAAGGTAGTTGAGGCGGGCAGCTTTGCCAGAGCGGCGGAAGAAACGCACCGCAGCCAGTCCTCGGTGAGCTATAACCTGTCGCTGCTGCAGGAGCGACTCGGCGTGGCGCTCCTGGTCCCGGAGGGGCGACGGGCGGTGTTAACCCCGGCCGGAGAGCTTCTTCTCAACCAGGTTAAACCGCTGCTGAAAGCGTTTTCGTACGTTGAGACGCGCGCAGCGACCCTTCGCAACGGGATGCGCACGCGGTTGGATCTGGTGGTGGACTCCATTTTCCCGCGCCGCCGCCTGTTCGCTATTCTTCGTCAGTTCCAGCAGCAGTATCCGCAGACTCAGGTACGTCTCACCGAGGTGCTGGAAAATACCCGCGCCGACGCCATTAACGACGAAGCCGATGTGATGGTCTTAACCCGCCGCCAGGACATTACCGGACTCGGCGAATGGCTGATGAATATCGACTTTGTTGCCGTGGCCCATTCCCGGCATCCCCTGTTTCACCTCGACGCGCCGCTCAATGATGAGATGCTGCGCCCGTGGCCGCTCATCCAGATTGCGGACAGCCAGCCCGCCGCGCGTGCTGCCGGCGAGTCGTGGACCTTCTCCACCATCGATGCCGCCATAGAGGCCGTCGTCTCTCAGGTCGGCTACGGCTGGCTGCCGGAGGAACGCATCCAGACCCAGCTGGATCAGGGTGTACTAAAACGCCTGCCGCTGAGCCACGGCGCGCGCAGGGCAACGCCGCTACACCTGATTGTTAAGCGTTCCCTCGCCCCGCTTGATGAACAGGTTGAGACGCTATTGCGCCTTTTTAGCCAGGAGCCGTCATCCTCACCTGCTACGCTTTAAGGTCCGAACGTTAAAACGAGAAGGAGCAGATGATGAAAATCGACTTTGCGGGGAAAGTGGCGCTGGTGACCGCCTCAACCGGCGGGATCGGGTTCGCCATTGCCAGAGGTCTGGCAGAAAGCGGTGCGGAAGTGATCGTCAATGGTCGCAGCACGGAATCGGTGAATAAAGGCATTCAGCAGCTCCAGCAGGTGGTGCCGGGCGTGCAGGTGCGCGCCGCGATTGCCGATCTCAGCACGGCGGAAGGGGTCGAGTCGCTTCTGAAGGTGGCGAATGACGTCGATATTCTGGTCAACAACGCCGGGATTTACGGTCCGCAGGATTTCTATGCCACCGACGATGAGACCTGGGAGCGTTACTGGCAGACCAACGTGATGTCCGGCGTGCGTCTGTCCCGCGCCCTGCTGCCGGGTATGGTGCAGAAAGGCTGGGGACGCGTGGTGTTTATCTCCTCCGAGTCGGCCTGCAATATTCCGGCGGATATGATCCACTACGGCGTGACCAAAACGGCGCAGCTCTCGCTGGCGCGCGGGCTGGCGAAGTTCGTGGCGGGGAGCGGCGTGACGGTCAACAGCGTACTGCCGGGCCCGACGATATCTGACGGTTTCGCAGAGATGATGAAAGATGAAATCGAAAAAACCGGCAAATCGCTGGAGCAGCTGGCGAAAGAGTTTGTGATGGCCAACCGCCCCAGCTCGGTTATCCAGCGCGCGGCCACGGTTGAAGAGGTGGCCAATATGGTGATTTATGTCTGTTCGACCCAGGCCTCCGCCACCTCGGGCGCGGCGCTGCGCGTCGACGGTGGCGTCGTGGATGACATCATCTGACGCTGTCAGGCCGCACTGCCTGCGATGCGACGGGCGGTAATGTAGTGTGCCTGCCAGTAATCATCCGTCAGGGTTGAAACCGTTACGCCCTGACTGGTTGAGGCATGAATAAACTGGTTTCCGCCAATATAAACGCCAACGTGCTTGCGGTTCGGGCCCGTCTGGAAGAAGACCAGATCGCCGGCTCTCAGGCGGTATTGCGCCACCTGCACGCCACGATGGATCTGTTCACTCGTCGTGCGCGGCAAATTAAGATGCGCCGCATCGGTGAACAGGTGCTGCATGAGCGCGGAGCAATCTACCCCGCGATGCGTGGTTCCGCCCCACCGGTACTGGGTGCCTTTCCACTTCTGGTATTGATCGAGAATACGCGAGCGCAGCGGGCCTGTTTCCTTATGCACCAGCGCAGATTTCGCCGGTGATGCTGCCAGTTCACTGTTCATCGATAACATCGACGCTGGAAGTTGAAAGCTGAACGCAGAAAACGAAGCAAAACTTAACGTGAGGATTGAAATAAGCGATCTAAGAGTCATATCAAAAAAGAAATAGTGAGTGAGTTTTTCCTTACCTGTGGGGGCCAATGGTTCCCCTAAATATCTTGCGATGTGGCGATAATATAGACAGCTCGTTTTTTCACCAATTGTTATCGAGGCCAAAAATGGACTCACTTTGAGATCGCAAGATCGAGAAAAAATGAGTGGTGATATAAGGACTGTCCAGCTAAAGCAGGTAAACTGATCCGCAGAATGTGTATTTCAGCTAAGACGTATTTATGACCAATATGATTGCCGACGAGACGGTGGCTAAATCCAGCGTGCTCTCTGTCTTTGACTTTGACGGGACATTAACGCACCACGACAGCTTTATTCCTTTCCTGCGTTTTGCCTTCGGTAAACGTTACTTCGCGGGCCGACTGGTGCGCATGGCGCTGCCTACGCTGCACTGCGTGCGTCGCAAGCTGACGCGCGATGAGCTGAAGGAAGTGCTGATTAAAACCTTCCTGACGGGCGTGGATGAACACTGGCTGCGCCAGCAGGCGGAAGCCTTTTGCGAAAAATACTGGAACAAACTGATGCGCCCCGAAGGGGTTCTGGCGGTGGCGGCTGAGGTGAATTCCGGTGCGGAAGTGACCATCTGTTCCGCGTCCCCGGCGCTGGTGCTCCAGCCGTGGGCTGATAAGCTCGGCATTAAGCTAATTGGCACGCAGCTGGAAGTGAAGGACGGCAAGCTGACGGGGCGCATCACGGGCAATAACTGCCGCTGCGCCCAGAAGGTGGCAAGGCTGGAAAAAGTGTATGGCGATCTGAACGCCTATCACCTGCGCGCCTGGGGCGACACCCGCGGCGACCACGAACTGCTGGCGGCGGCGCAGGATCCGCACTGGCGGCACTTCCACCACCCGCGCAAGCGTCGGAATTCACCGATTAAGGGTTAGGTGCGGTCCGGTGCCCTCACCCCGGCCCTCTCCCACAGGGAGAGGGAGAAAACCAAATCACAGGCCCGGTAAGCGAAGCGCCACCGGGCAATGCATCAGGCCTCACGTTTTCCCGGGAACATCACGCTCGCAATAATCCCCAGCGCCAGCACGCCAAGCACCACAAACAGGCTGGCCGTGGCGCCAATGCTGTAACCGTGATGCCAGAAGTGGTCGGTGGCATTTAACCCCAGCTTGAACGCCACGAAGAACAGTAGCAGCACCACGGCTTTCTCGAGGTGCACCAGATACTGCTTCAGCGCTTCCAGCACGAAGTAAAGCGTACGCAGGCCGAGAATGGCGAACATCATGGCGCTGTAGATAATCAGCGGCTCGCGGCTCACGGCAATAATGGCCGGCACGGAGTCAAACGCGAACATGACGTCAGAGAGCTCGACGACGGCCACGCAAAGTAATAGCGGCGTCGCATAGCGCTTCGCCTTCTTCACGCGTCCGACCATCACGTCCTGGTTTTCCGGCTTTTCAAGCTCCGCATCCACCTCTTTCTGCGTCAGAATAAAGGCATTGCTGCTAATTTTTGGCCAGACCGGATAGAAGCGCTTCACCAGACGATAGGCGAGATGACCCGAGTAATCCTCCACTTCGTCGCTCTCTTCATTGCGCCTGAGCATCATCACCGCCGTCCAGCCGACGACCAGCGCGAAAATTACCTCAACGTACGGCCCCAGGCTTAACAGGCTGGTGCCGATAGCCACAAAGATGCCGCGGAAGACAATCGCCCCCAGCACGCCCCAGTAGAGCACGCGGTGACGGTACTTATCCGGCACGCCGAACCAGGCGAAGATCGCCATCATCACGAACAGGTTATCGACGGAGAGCACCTCTTCCAGCGCATAGCCGGTGAGGAACAGGCTCGCCATCTCGGCGCCGTGGTGAACGTACAGGAAACCGGCGAAGGCCATCGCCATCATGACCCAGAAAACGGACCACATCGCCGCGCTTTTCAGCGAGATCGGTTTATCGTGACGGTGCATAAAGAGGTCGATAAACATCGCCCCAACGGCCATCACCACAAAGACAACAACGGTTTCCGTCGGGAAACCGAGATGAGCAGCAGACATACAAAACCCTTTTGGCAGACAAAACACAACACCATGCAAACTGGCGTAAACCAGGAACAGAAAAGGGTGGGCCGTTAATCAGCCTTTTCACCCTCAAAGCCGCAGCCCTGTCGGCTACGTAAAGAGGGGTGTACTTTACCTTACCAGGCGGGGATCGCGCATCTGTCGTTTAGGCGCTCATGCCGCGCAAACGCTGCAGCACCGCCACCAGAACCGCCACGGACCAGCCCACCATCAACGCGCCCACCAGTCCTTCCACCCCGCCGATAAGCCGCCAGTGCTGGGGTAACGTGACGTCGCCGTATCCCACGGTGGCGTAACTGACCAGTGAAAAGTAGAAGCTGGTGTTCCAGTCATTAAACGCATCGATGACAAAATAAAACGCAGCAAACAGCCCGGCCTCAAGGAGATGGGCGAAGATCATGGAGATCACAATACCGACATTGCGTAAAACAATGCGTACCGCAGAATCGACTTCTAATTTGATGAATTTTAAAACGCCAAACATCCATAGCGAATGGATCACCACGGTTAGGGTAAGCAAAATAATAATACTGAGTAGCTGCATGATGCGTGCTCGACCAAAAGGAATATGGCCCCGCTAACGCGGCGGGGCACCTGGTCGAAGCTTAGTTGAATGGAGAGGAAAAGTTGGTGCAATAATTGCGTTGCGTGATTATCTCCCTTGCAGCGTACTCTCTTTGCGGCTGGTTCGGCTGCTGTGAACGATATATCTGAAGCGCACTATCTGTGAGTCACCTCTTATTTACATCATTTAAACCTTCCATTAACTGGATAAAAATAACGCGCCGTCGCTATAGTGGTTTTGTTTAATAAAACTGAGTTGTACCTAATAAAACAAAGAACAAACCCTGCGAGGACACAATGACAGAACATTTACGTAACGGCGCTACCGCCACCGAGGACATAGAAAGAGAGACGATGCGGAAGGTGATCTGGCGTATTCTCCCGTTTCTGATTGTCAGTTACCTGGTCTCCATTATCGATCGCGGGAATATCGGCATGGCTTCGCTGCAGATGAATGAGGACCTTGGCCTCAGCAAAGCGGCGTTTGGCTTCGCCAGCAGTCTTTACTTCGTGGCCTATTTTTTGTTTGAGGTGCCCAGCAACCTGGCCATGCAGAAAGTCGGCGCCCGGCTGTGGATCCCGCGCATTATGATCAGCTGGGGCATCGTTTCCATGTGTATGTCCCTGGTGCAGAACACCACGTCGCTCTATATCGTCCGTTTTCTTCTCGGTGCTGCAGAGGCGGGCTTCTTCCCGGGCGTAGTGCTGTATCTGACCTGGTGGATCCCGTCCCGCTACCGCGCACGCATTATTGCGTCCTTTATGGTCGCCATCCCGCTCGCTAACTTCATCGGTTCCCCGCTTTCCGGATTGATACTGTCACTGGATGGCTGGCTGGGTCTTCGCGGCTGGCACCTGCTGTTCATTATTGAAGGCTTGCCGGCGGTGCTGCTGGGTATTGCGGCCTGGTTTATTCTCCGGGATCGCCCTCATCAGGCGAACTGGCTTAGCAGCGAACAGAAACAATGGCTGGAAACCACGCTGGAAACCGAGCGCAATCAGCAAAAGAGTATCGGGCACCAGACGACGTGGCAGCTGCTGAAGCATCGCCAAATCTGGCTGATGGCGCTGATTTACGCGGGCGCATCTTCCGCGGGCACCACGATCAGCGTCTGGTCTCCTCAACTGCTGAAATCCTTCCATCTCGATAACCTTGAGACAGGTCTGCTTAACGCTATTCCTTACGGTCTGGCATCTGTTCTCATGATTGTATGGGGACGGAATTCCGATCGTACCAACGAACGCCGCTGGCATACCGCACTCACGCTGTTCATGATTGCCGCCGGTGTGTTCGCCGCCTTTGTAAGCGTCTCGCTGTCTGCCACAATCGTTATCCTCAGCATTATGCTGATAGGCGCTTATTCAATGAAAGGGCCTTTCTGGGCGCTGGCATCCGGTTGGATGAGCAGTACCTCAGCGGCGGCGGGACTGGCCGCGATTGGCGCCATCGCAAACCTGATAGGCGGGGCGGTGATGGTAAACGCGTACGGCATTATCAATGAGCGGACGGGCAGCTACACGCTGGCTATGCTTCCGCTGGCCGCGCTGTGCGTGGCCGGGGGTATTGCGGTGCTCATTATGGGGCGGCAGGCCCGCCGCGCTCAGCTACACGAAAAACAGGTCACGCATTAACGATGACAGAAGCGGGACATTTGTCCCGCTTCTGCGTTTAAAGATTTTCTTCCGCCGCGTCGCTCGTTTCACCAAAGAACTGCTGACAGAAGGGCTTACTGGCTCCCATTTTCTGCGAAAGACGGCTTGCAGCCGCCTTCATCAACTGCCCTATCTCCTTCTCACGACGATCTTCCGTCAACCGCGAGATGGGACCGGTCAGGGCTAACGCCGCAACCAGCTTGTCGTGAACGCCGAAGACAGGCATCGCAAACGCAGCGGTATGGGGATCGCGTGCGCCTGACGTGTAGAAAGGGAGTTCAGCGTCTTCCTCCGGCAGGCTTTCATTGAGCCCCCAATGACGCAATACCTTACTGATGGCCGAATTATCGAGCGGGAACTGGCTGCCGGGAAGATTGCTGTGTCGCAGGCCATGCGACGCTTCAGCGCGAAACAGGCAAAGCCGCTGCCCTCCCTCCAGTACATACCAGCTGGCACTCTCCTGAGATGCCAGGGATAAGGCCTGAAGCTCTGGCTGAACCACCCGGGAAAGGTGAAAAGATTGTTCATACAGCTTGCCGAGGTAAAGCAGACGTGGGCCCAGCGCATAATTGCCGTCTTCATGCCTGACGACGTAATTCATCCGTTCAAGAGAATTCATCAAGCGGTAAACCGTGGTTTTGTGATAACCCGACAGCTGTGCCAGCGCGGTCAGCGTCAGGCTCTCATCTCCAGGACGGAAGCAATCCAGTAAAGCCAGCGCTTTTTCAACCGCTACAACGCCTTCATTCCCCATCATTATCTCCTTGTTAGCCCGGCAGTGAGTGTACCTCAAATTTTGTGAGTCACTTCGTGTTTACATCACAAACGCCACCTCGGGTCTGGCTAAAAGGAAAGCAACACCGCTATAGTTGTTTTGTTCTGTACACCTGCATTGTACCCAGTAAAACAATATGGAGGCATTTATGTCCGTTACTGAAAAAAAACCGATTAATCGCCAGTTCGAGCGCGTTTCTGCCGAGGACGTTCGTCGGGCTGCCGAGTATCAGGCAGCTATTCTGGCCGACGTGGCCGGTCGCCGCGGTACGCTTCATGGCCGCATCAAACCGCTGGCCCCACATATGTCCGTTGCGGGTCCGGCCGTCACCGTGGAAGTCCGTCCGGGTGATAATCTGGCGATTCATGCCGCGATGGCGGTGGCGCAGCCCGGTGATGTCCTGGTCGTCGATGGCAAAGGCGACCTGAGCTGCGCGCTGCTTGGGGAAATCATGGCCACTCAGGCTCAGGCGAGCGGCATTGCGGGCATTATTATTGATGGCGCTGTACGTGACGCCGACACCCTGAGCAAAGGTCACTACCCCGTCTTTTCTGCCGGTCTGAACCCCTGCGGCCCGACAAAGTTAATCTCTGGCCGGGTTAATCATCCCATTTCAGTCGCCGGGGCGACGGTTCAGGCCGGGGATCTGGTTGTCGCGGATATCGACGGCGTGGTCGTTATCCCGCGAGATGAGGTTCAGGAGGTTATCGCTCTGGCAAAAGAAAAGCTGGAGATGGAGATCCGGCGCCTTGCCGCCATCCGTGAAGGCGATTTACGTCCACACTGGCTTGATGACGCGCTTCGTAAAGCAGGAATGTTAGCTGACGGGGAGACGCTGTGATGGGGGGCAAAGACGTAGTACTGGTTACCGGTAGCGACCTGGCGGAGCAGGCCATGGTGATGTTGCAGGGCTTTGAGGTAGTGTTTGCGGGCCGTCAGCCCACAGAAGATGACCTGATCGCGCTGTGTAAACGACACAATCCTGTGGCAATCCTGGTACGTTACGGCAGGATCACCGCGAAGGTCATGGATGCCGCCCCGGCTCTGCAGGTCATTTCCAAGCACGGAAGCGGGATCGATGTGATAGACCAGACGGCAGCGGCCGAGCGCAACATCGCCGTCCGCTCTGCGCCTGGCGCAAACGCGGCGGCAGTGGCTGAACATACCTGGGCGCTGATCCTGGCCTGCGCAAAGTCGGTGGTGCCTCTGGACAAGCGGCTGCGAGACGGGCACTGGGATAAGGCGACGCATAAATCCATTGAGCTGGAGGGCTTAACGTTAGGGCTAATTGGGTTGGGTGCTATCGGCTCGCGCGTGGCGACTATTGGTCACGCTTTCGGCATGAAGGTGCTGGCTTACGATCCCTATGCTAAGTCCATGCCTGCCCTGTGCGAACGCGCAGAAACGCTGAACGGACTTCTTTCCCGTTCCGATGTTATCTCTTTGCACTGTCCGCTGACCGATGAGAATCGGGGAATGATCAATAGCCAGACGCTTGCACACTGCAAGCGGAACGCCATTCTGGTCAATACGGCACGCGGCGGACTGATCCACAGTGAATCGTTACTGGCGGCGCTCCGGGATGGCACGCTGCACAGCGCGGCGCTGGACAGCTTTCCCCACGAGCCGCTGACGGCGCCGCACCTCTGGCAGTCCGTAGAAAACGTGGTTATTTCACCGCATATTGGCGGCGTTACCGCAGCGTCATATATCAAGATGGGGACCGTGGCCGCGAGCAATATTCTGGCCGTGACGGACGCAACCACCGTCAGCCCATAAAGCCAACCGTGACGAGTGGCAGCGCGCTTAGGTCACTTGTCCTCTGCTGTGTAGAGACATTAAAGTTGTATCCTTTAACCTGAAAAAGACTTTAAAGTTGTAAAGTTTTAAAAAAACACATACAAAACATGATGCTAAGTGTGTATCACACGCTGTTCCAACATTATGCCTTGATGTTCTTGCAGGAACTGCAATTTACAGGAGGAAAAAGGTGTTTTTGTAGTTATCTGGCGTTACGTGACAGTGTTGGTCAGATACTTCCACCTCTTCAGAGTTAAAGTTTGATATATGGGAAAAAAAACGCTCCCGGACGGGAGCGTAAGCCAGTGACTTCGGCGTCAAATGAGGGTCTAACAAGTGGAGCTGCGGGTTAATTCTGGGTGATCTGACTGCGATGCTTATCAGCCTGCTGCTGGTGAACAACGGAAGACTGACCATTATTCGCCTTCTCATGTACAGCTGCGGCCTTCTCATGCTCGCTCATTTCAGAAAATGACTTTGCTGTTTCGTTGGTAGCTCCGGGTTTAGCTTTCATCATTTTTTTATGCATTTCAGCCATGTCCTGGTGGGCAGCAGAATTGCTGTTTTGCATCATGTCATGGGACATTGCGGCCTGATCGTGACTGCTCATATCCATCATTGTCATGCTGTCTCCCTGAATTGCACTTTTTTCAGCAGATGACTGCATCTGGTGGGCAGGTGCCTGTGCATTATTTACCTGGTCATGCATGTTCATTGTCTCTGCAGCCATGGCAGATGAAGCGGCAGCCATAATGGCAACAAATGATACGAGAATCTTTTTCATGGTTGGGTCTCCGGTGTTTACATACCCAAACAATCAATGGCTTATAACAGAGAAAGCAGTTGATCTCAGGGCGGGTTAATCATCACTCCAGGAACCAGGTGATTGTGTTATCACGCTGCTCCTGATTTATGAATAATTATAAAAAACCGCCTCTGTTTATCGCGTGACTGAATGATGACAATTTTGTCACCTTCCAGGTTTCTCCTGAACAACGGGATTAATCCATTAACAGGCGCACTTTGAACACAATTTCACGCCCCTGCTGTTCTGCTGACAGCTCGCCGCCGTGAGCATGAATGATCGACCTTGTAATTGATAATCCCAGCCCCGCGCCTTCCGTGTTGTAGAACCTTGATGAGTCTGCGCGATAGAACCGGTCAAACAAACGTTCCAGATTAGCGGGAACCTGGCCGGACATCGTATTCGTAATCATCACGTTCACACAGTCACTGTCACGCTCAAGGTGTATCGCTGTACAGGTGTTATCGGGAGAATACTTGATTGCATTGGAAAGCAGGTTACTGAAAGCACGTCGGAGCATATCGCTGTCTCCGGCAACAACGCCCTCTCCTTCAACCGTGATTGTCTTTCCTGTTTCGTCTGCCAGGGGCTCGAACAACTCACGTAATTCATTCAGTTCGGCTGCCAGATCCACATCATGTTTATCCAGCCGCAGCAGACCATGCTCTGAACGTGCCAGAAAAAGCATGTCACTGGTCATTCGTGACAACCTTTTCAGTTCTTCCAGGTTAGCGAATAAAATTTCGCGGTAATGCGAAACATCCCTTTCCTTAGCCAGTGCAAACTGCGTCTGCATCATCAGATTACTGACTGGTGTGCGCAGCTCATGCGCGATGTCAGACGAGAAATCTGACAGTTTCCGGAATGCCCCCTCCAGGCGATCAAACATATTATTGAACTCCTGCATGGTCTCAGAGATTTCCGGCGGAGCCAGATCGGGATTTAGACGCTGATCCAGGCTGTGTACGGTCATGGAGGAAGCCAGACTGGTCATTTCCCGTAGCGGTTTCAGACCAATACGTGTGGTCAGCCAGCCCAGAAAAACAGAAATAAAGACCAGACCGATATTGAACCAGAACAGCCAGGTACTGAGTTTGTCCATAAACAGGGTGTGATACCCAGTATCCGTGGCAACCGTAATGATGACATGTTTGCTTTTACCCTGTTCCGGCGTCACGGCAACCCGCCGCGAGATACTGCGGTACACGGTGTTATTTTCTTCCGTCTGGATCATATAGTCGAGAATATCACCCGACTTATTAAGCAGGACCGCTGGAACAACAGAATTTTTGGCATAGAGTTCAACAATTTTTTCATTTTCCATGTTTTTTATAGAAATGAATAAGCCATTGTGCCCCACCATCGCATCGTTTATTTTTTCTGATAATGACTTAATATCCGTTTTGTTCCTGAACGTCTCTGTTTTAAGAAACTCTTCGGTGAGCTGAAGTTTACCTGTCAGAAAATCGCGGTCCTGATTATCGAAATAGCCATTAAGGGTGCTAATCAGGATAAAACTTGATAACCACCATACCGTAAGCATCACCGCAGAAAAAATCAGGCTCAGGCGTGTGGTCAGGGAAATTTTGAACCTCACTCTTCTCTGATCTCCAGGACATATCCGGCACCGCGAACGGTATGGATCAGTTTTGGCTCAAAGTCATCATCAATTTTACTTCTCAGACGTCTCACGGCGACATCAATCACATTCGTATCACTGTCAAAATTCATGTTCCAGACCAGGGACGAGATAAGACTCCTGGGTAACACTTCTCCGGTGCGTTGCAGCAGCAACTCAAGCAGAACGTATTCTTTACCGGTGAGATGGATCTTCTTCCCCGAACGGATCACGGTCCGGCGCACCATATCAACGGTCATATCGGCGATGGTGCAGACTGTTGCGGCCTGCGAGCGTGCCCGGCGCAGTAGGGTTCTTACACGTGCAACCAGCTCCGTAAAATCAAAGGGCTTAATCAGGTAGTCATCTGCGCCAAGCTCCAGTCCTTTCACTTTGTCCCGCACGTTGTCCTTTGCGGTTAAAAACAGGACCGGTTCTTCGTGCCCGGACTCCCTCAGTGCGCTGATGATTTGCCACCCGTCGAGGAAAGGCAGCATCACGTCCAGTATTATCAAATCATACTGTCCCTTCGACGCGGCCCCGAGACCATCGCGGCCATTATTAAAGAGATCGGCCTGATAGCCTTCCTCAACCAGTCCCTGCTGCAGGTAACGACCTGTTTTTTGTTCGTCTTCAACGATTAAAATACGCTGCATGGTCAACTCGCTGATATGAAAGTAAAAATCTCACGCATGAGCTTTGGCTGTCCCCTAGCTGACCTGAGACGGAGCAAGCATTCCGAGCCACGCTACGGCGCCCAGAATGATAATCGCAACAACGAATTCTGTCAGGATGCTGTTTCGCATCAGGGCAACGCTGCGATCATAATTCCCTTCCCTGACCATAACTTCAAGCCGGGGACCCAGGTGAAACCGGTTTGCTGCAGCCAGAAGAAGCATCAGAACAAACAGAGCCGTCTTGGCAAGCAATATCCTCCCCCAGGAACTGTTGAATAAGGGAGTTAAGTTACCCTCAGCAATATACAGATAGTTGACCAGCGCACTCAGGATCAGGGCTACAACAATCACCGTTCCTGCCGTGGCAAATTTTGCCAGGGAGTCAGATATCACAATGACGCTCTGTGCATTATGCTCGTTTCTGCGCATCAGCAGGATAGCAAATGCAACCAGAGCACCTGTCCAGGCACCTGCAGCGCCGAGATGGGTCAGATCGCTCAGTAAATGGAGATAGTAATGCAGACCGTCATGCATAACGGCGTGTCCTCCCCAGGCAAGTGTAGCCAGCGCCACGCCCCCACTCATCGTCATCAGCAGGCAGGACAATACTCTCTTATTAGTGTAAAGGAACAAAGCACCGAGTGTGGTAAACAGGGCACAGAGCCTGACAATCCAGCTAATACCCACATCAGTTTCTTCTATCACCATCTCGATAACATGGATGGATAATTCTCTGAGGTCAGTTACTCCACTCATGGCATTAGATACCAGGAGCATATTAATGCCAGTAAGAATGATGCCTGTAACAACAGCAAAAGTTATAAACGACCTGAAATTAGTCAGGTTATAGGTTTCATGTCTGACACCGCTTATTCCATATATCTGAAAAAATGGCAATCCAAATATTACCATCAAATCCAGATAAAGAAGAAAACGAATAACAATCATAATCAGGTCGTTCATAATATTACTTCACTGTAAAGGTGTAATTACCGGTAATAGGGTGCGTATCTGAAGAAACCGCGCGCCAGTCAACACGATAAGTGCCAGCGGGTAAAGGCTCTCGCGGAATAATGACCATCGATTTAGGGTCAGCGCCTGGCGCCACTTTTGCCGCGACCGGCATCGGAGAATGTGATGACATGCCTTTCATACCCGTCATCGTTAATTTTGCACCTGAGAATTTCACGGTCAGATTTTCCGAGAAATTAAGCTGAATCTTTTCCGGGGCCGCTACGGCTGAATCAGCCTGTGGCACAGAGCTTTTTAATTCCGGATGGGCCATAGCAGAGAAAGCAACGCCCATAACGAGGCCACCTGTAAGAATGGCTTTATTTAAAATCGACATTTTATTTACCTGTTTAGTTGAGTGTTTTATATCAGTGCGTTAAAACCAGATTCTGGCTCCCGCCAGGAATACTACCTGATGGTCTTTCTCACCTTCTCTTTTCGCCATATCGGATGTTTTCCCGTAAAGTTGATTCCAGGAAACGCCTATATAGGGTGCAAACTCACGGCGTATTTCATAGCGCAGCCGGAGCCCCAGCTCTGTGTCAGTCAGTCCCCTGCCGCGACCCCGCGATTCATCATCCTGACTGTAGAAATTCACCTCATAGGATGGCTGGAGTATGAGCCGGTTAGTCAGTAAAACGTCGTATTCTCCTCCCAGACGAAGGGCTGCTTTTCCGCCATTACTGACAAAACCCGTAATTTCAGACTCAAAATTATAGAGTGCCAGCCCCTGAAAACCGACAGCAGCCCAGGTCCGGGCAGAAGCAGGTCTGAAATCCTGCCTGACACCCGCAACCAAATCCCACCATGGGCCAACCGCATGTCCCCAGAGTAACTGCGCTTCAGCCGCCTCCGTTTCCCCATTGCTTCGTTCACCTTCACTCTTTAGCCAAATCCGATCTGTGTCGCCTCCAATCCAGCTGTTAACACTCCAGCTGAAATTGTTGGTGTTATCCGACCGTTGCCATTCCAGTTGATCCAGCAGAACCAGATAATTAATCGCACTG
The DNA here is from genome assembly GCF_056856775.1 of Enterobacter sp. QK-SA4. Taxonomy (NCBI): domain Bacteria; kingdom Pseudomonadati; phylum Pseudomonadota; class Gammaproteobacteria; order Enterobacterales; family Enterobacteriaceae; genus Enterobacter; species Enterobacter sp. QK-SA4. The sequence continues at coordinate 280,659 of NZ_JBXFXH010000007.1, read as the reverse complement.
TCGTGAATCGCATGCCCCTGTAAATTGCCGAATGCAGCCTTCCGGTCGGCATCGGTAACAGGCGGAATTGGCGTTCTGCTCTCAGTTACAATGGGCTCCATTGACGTCATCTCAGTGAAATTCTCATCTGCTGGCATCTGCATGGCAGACATGTCGTGCCCGGCGTGGGGATCTGCAGAGACGGAGCCCGCCGCAATAGAAAGCTGTGAGGTAAACAAACCGGCGACCAGAACAGGTATGGCCTTCAAATTTCTCTTCATTCGCATCATTCCTCCACCCGGACTTCACGAAACATTCCCATTTCCATGTGATAGAGCAAATGGCAGTGATACGCCCAGCGGCCAAGCGCATCTGCTGTCACTCTGTAACTGCGTTTTGTACCAGGGGGAACATCTATTGTGTGTTTACGAACCATGAAATTACCGTTTTCATCTTCCAGATCGCTCCACATACCATGCAGGTGAATGGGGTGAGTCATCATGGTATCGTTGATCAGCGTGATCCTGAGCCGCTCACCGTATTTCAGCAGCACCGGTGCGGCATCTGAAAACTTGATTCCGTTAAATGACCAGGCAAACTTTTCCATGTGGCCGGTTAAATGCAGTTCTATGGTACGGCCAGGTTCACGTCCGTCAGGATCCTCAAAGCGGCTTTTCAAATCCGCGTACGTGAGAACCTTTCTTCCGTTATTTCGAAGACCAATACCCGGATCATTTAATTTCGGAGAGACGCTCATCGCCTGCATATCAACCAGTGGGTTATCCGTTTCTGACGCAGGATGACTTTGCATACCCGGCATTCCGGCCATCCGGGAATGATCCATACCGGCCATGCTGCTGTGATCCATGGGCGCGGAGGATGTCCCGCTATCCGGAAGGTCAGCACCGTCCATAGACATCATCTCTCCGCTGTTATCCATGCCTCCCATCTGGCTGTGGTCCATTCCTGCCATATCATGTCCCATTCCCCCCATACCCATATCTTCCATGGTCAACAGAGGACGGGGATCGAGGGGGGGAACGGCAGCACTTAACCCCTCTCTCGTGGCCAGTGTCCCTCGAGCGTAACCGGTCCTGTCCATGGATTGTGCGAAGATGGTATAGGCCTCACCCTGAGGCTCCACAATGACATCATAGGTTTCGGCAACGGCAATCCTGAATTCGTCAACGGTAACCGGGTTTACATACTGGCCATCTGCAGCCACGACCGTCATTTTCAGCCCGGGGATACGGATATCGAAATAGGTCATTGCCGAGCCGTTGATAAACCGTAAGCGTATCTTTTCACCGGGACGGAACAGTCCGGTCCAGTTTTTCAGCGGGGCCTGCCCGTTCATGAGATAGGTGTAGGTGTAGCCACTGACATCCGCGAGGTCAGTCGGATTCATTTTCATTTCAGCCCACATTTTCCGATCGGCAATGGTGGCTGACAGCCCCCTGGTATTCACGTCGCGGAAAAAAGAGCCAACGGTTGGTTTATTGAAATTGTAGTAATCCGACTGTTTTTTTAATTTTTTCAGCAGGCTGTGAGGATTTTCATCGGTCCAGTCAGACAACATGACCACATGCTCACGATCGTAAGTAAACGGTTCTGGCTCCCCGGCATCGATGATAATGGCACCGTATACCCCCTCCTGTTCCTGCAGACCGGAATGGCTGTGGTACCAGTAAGTCCCGTTCTGCTTAACCTTAAAGGTGTAAACGTAGGTATCATCAGGCTCTATGCCCATAAAACTCAGCCCCGGAACACCATCCATATTGGCCGGAAGAATAATGCCGTGCCAGTGAATGGACGTCTGTTCATTAAGACGGTTTTTGACCTTCAGGGTAATGGTGTCACCTTCTTTCCAGCGAAGAACGGGCCCCGGCAGGCCTCCATTGATTGTTTTGGCCTGACGCTCACTGCCCGTGATATTGACGGCCGTTTCACCAATGGTCAGGTCAAACTGAGTACCCTGCAGGGATGCGGCAACTGGCAGGCTCAGACTGGAACGCGCATTGAAACTCCATACGCCAAGACTTCCGGCTACGCCAGAGAGGGTTAACCCCTTCAGGAAAGTTCGTCGAGACGTTTTCAACAGCATGCGCATTCCCTTATTTAAAGTATGGTTACTGACAGAATTCGAGAACCGATTTAAATTAAATTACTGGTTCATCCACTTACAATGAAATGAATCTAGCACACCTTAAGAAACAAATTCATTACAATCGTGTAATGTACATAGCTGTATTACATTTACGTCATCTTCCCCACAGGTTGATTATTTTTATATATGATCATAAGGACATCTTTTATGTACCTCAGAAGGTAATTACACATGAATATATTAATCACGACCACTGCGTTTACAGCTTTATTTTGTGGGGCAGCTTTTGCTCAGTCCAGTGATATTGCCCATGAAGCACATCGATTTGTTAATAATGCCTCAGCCGTCAGTCATGTGAATTCCTCGACGCATGAAAACTTACCGGACAGGGTTAATAAAAACAACACGCCCTCATTCTCTGAAATGAATGAACATGAAAGGGCCATTGTTGCTCATTCATTTATGAACAACAGCGCGTCCTATGCGCATCAGAAAATGATTGAGGAACATAAAAAAATGCTGTCCGGCAGTGATGCAAATTCAAAGACCTCGTCTTCTTCTTTTAACGAACTGAATGCCGGAGAAAAAGCCGCTCTCGTGCATGAGCAGGTCAATAATGCCGGTGCGGAAGCACATCAGACGCAGGCAAGAAAGCTTCGCGGGCTGTATTCGACCAGGTAACTGCAGGCGGGTTAGTGCTTAGCGTCAGGTGCGCAGCAGGGCTTTACTGACGGGTTACGTAGCAGGACATGAGCCCCATATTGCTCTGCCGTAACCTGTTTCAGTCCCGTTAATCATCACCGTCGGGCTGGTCATACAGTTCCCAGAGCTTCAGGAGCAAACGGGAAACAAGATATGTTACAAAAATGACGACCATCAACGGTGCTCCCGATTAACTGACAGATGACACGCCTCCTGAAAACCCCTAGCATACGCCGCAGTGTTCATGCTAACGGCGAATTCCAGTAAATGTATTCTACCGATGTCGTAAAAGAAAATGCCTACCTTTCAGCCACCCGCTCGGGGCTGGAATCGAACGAGATCGCTACTCTTCAGCGCTCCTTGCCTTCCCGGTTTAATCTGCGGCATTTGAAAAAAAATGAATCATTAAAACTCGTACTGCAAAAGAAAGCGGGAAAATCACGTGTCGTGGCCTATAAATTTACGTCCGGTTCATTTAATTACACGGCGTATCGTATATCAGATAAAAAGTTCTATAACCTTTCCGATACTTCCGGGAAAGGCAGTCTCGATTATCCGTTACCGGCCACAGCAAGACTCAGTTCGCCTTTCAATCCTGCAAGACTTAACCCGGTATCGGGAAAAGTGAGTCCCCATAATGGCATTGATTATTCCATGCCCATGAACACGAAAATAGTCAGCGTCATCGACGGAAAAATCACCCGGGCCGAATACAACAGTACCATGGGATATTTTGTTGAAGTAACGGGAAAAGCCGGTGTTAAAACTCGCTATCTCCACCTCAATAAAATACTCGTTACTAAAGGGGCCAGGGTTACACGGGGAGGTGCTATTGCGTTATCCGGTAACAGCGGACGTTCATCCGGTCCTCATCTGCATTACGAGCTGGTCATCAATAACAACCCTGTTAACTCTCTGGCGTTCCGGGCAGCGGCACCCGCTGATAACAAACTCGAACAGCATGCCTTTGCGCATGCCAGAGACTACGAACGATACCTGGACTGATAACGGGACCGCGACGCGGCCCCGTCTGCCGGATTAATTTTTTTTATCGTTTTCACTTCCGTGATGTTGATGATCTCCATGCCCTCCGTGGCCGTGGAAAAGATGCATTAGCGGGCAGACCAGCAATAACAGATATGGCCAGTAACCTGCCACATGTGACCAGTGTTCGCGCAGGAGGGCAAATGCCGCGATCGCGGCGACAGCAATAAGCGCATAGGTGGTACTTTTCATACTGGACTCCTTCTGTTCGTAACTGACCCTTCACTCAGTGTTATTTCCCGAGCCTGACACTTTTCAGACGCAACGCATTCACAATGACGCTGACGGAGGAAAGAGCCATGGCCGCCGCCGCAATAACTGGCGACAGCAGTATTCCATACACAGGATAAAGCAGACCTGCAGCCACAGGCACGCCAAGTGCGTTGTAGATAAATGCAAAAAACAGATTCTGACGGATATTTTTCATGGTGATCTCTGACAGATGACGGGCCCTGTTCAGTATCATCAAGTCGCCTTTGAGAAGGGTGACTCCGGCACTTTCAATTGCCACATCTGTACCCGTTCCCATGGCTATACCCACGTCAGCCGCTGCCAGCGCCGGGGCATCATTCACACCGTCTCCGGCCATCGCAACCACATGGCCAGACTCTTTCAGTCGGGTTATCACTGCTTTTTTGCCATCCGGCAGAATTCCGGCTTCAACCTCATCTATTCCCAGTTTCCGTGCGACTGCTTCAGCAGTAAGCTGGTTATCCCCGGTGAGCATAACGATGCGGATCCCCGCCTGACGCAAAGCTTTAAGCGCATCCGGCGTGGTTGTTTTCACGGGATCCGAGATAGCTATCAGGCCTGCAAGGTCCCCGTCTGTGGCCACATAGATAACGGTAGCGCCTTCCATCCGCAACGTATCCGCAACGGCCTTTTGATTATCAATAACTATACTGTTTTCCTGCATAGCCAGTTCATTACCAATAACAACCCGTTGACCTTCGACATCGCCTGAGACACCTTTACCCGACGGTGCATCGAAATGAGTGACTGCGGGTATTGCGATCCCCTTTTCCTGTGCTGCTTTAACTACTGCCATACCCAGCGGATGCTGCGAGCCTTTTTCCACTGCGGCTGTTACACGCAAAAGAGATGTTTCCCCACCCGGATTGAGACTGATAATCCCTGTCACCGTAGGCGAACCTTCCGTGAGCGTGCCTGTTTTGTCGACAACCAGCGTGTCCACTTTTTCAAGACGCTCAAGGGCTTCGGCATTCCTGATTAACACCCCGGCCTGGGCTCCTTTGCCCACCCCCACCATTATCGACATCGGCGTGGCCAGCCCCAGCGCGCAGGGACAGGCAATAATCAGGACCGACACAGCCGCAATGAGACCGTGCGCCATCCTGGGCTCGGGCCCCCAGACAGACCAGATCACGAAAGCAACAACCGCGATAAGTATCACCAGAGGAACAAACCAGCCTGAAACGCTGTCAGCCATTCTCTGGATGGGGGCACGCGAACGCTGTGCATCAGCGACCATCTGAACAATTCGTGAGAGCATTGTTTCATCACCGACTTTCTCTGCACGGATGATGAGACTCCCTGTCTGATTAATGGTCCCCCCGATGACAGGGTCACCCTCCGTTTTGGTAACCGGCATAGATTCCCCGGTCACCATCGATTCATCAACGGTTGTTTTGCCTTCGATCACGATACCGTCGACCGGAATACTCTCTCCAGGTCTGATGCGGAGCTTATCGCCAGGCAGGACATCTTCCGCATTAATATCCGTTTCATGACCGTCATGATCCAGCCGTCTGGCGGTTTTGGGGGCAAGGTTCAGAAGCGCAGTAATGGCGCCTGAGGTTTGTTCCCGTGCCCGCAGCTCAAGAACCTGTCCCAGCAGAACAAGCACCGTAATAACTGCTGCGGCTTCAAAATAAACGGCCACCAGGCCATCCATGTTTCTGAACGATGCAGGAAACCAGGAGGGGAAGACGGTTGCAATGACGCTGTAAACCCAGGCTACGCCGGTCCCCATTGCAACAAGGGTAAACATATTCAGGGAGCGGTTACGTAACGACATTCCGGCCCGGGCGAAGAATGGCCAGCCACACCACAACACGACAGGGGAGGCCAGAAGCAGCTGCAGCCATGTGTTGTACTGTGGCGGTACTGTATTCCTCAACTCGGGAAACAGATGAGATCCCATTTCGAGTACCAGAACCGGAAACGCCAGCAACAACCCCAGCCAGAAGCGTCTTGTCATGTCGTGAAGTTCATCACTCGGCCCCGTGGATGCCGTAGCTACGAGCGGCTCCAGTGCCATTCCACAGACAGGACAGCTTCCGGGACCACTGCGGCGTATCTCCGGGTGCATCGGACATGTCCACACACCTTCAGAATTCTCTTTTTCCGCCTGGTGGTGAGGCTGTTTTATCTGATCAGGGCTGACTTCGTGATGATCGTGGTGATGGTGATGGGAATGTTCACTGGCATCTTCGGTAAGATAACGATCGGGATGGGCTTTAAATTTACTCTCACAGCTGGCGGAGCAGAAATAAAGTTGATGGTCCTGGTATCGAATGCTGCTGTGCGCCCTGTCGGGCAGGATGGCCATCCCGCACACGGGATCTCTCACCTTATGCAATACGTGGCCCTCGTCCGGGGATAATGTCTGCTCAGAAGCAGTCTGGTTGTTGTGTTGCACTGCATTGTCATTTTTCACAGTAACTCTCCTTATGCATACCGAAGCATCTTCTGTCTTCAGGGTATGTCATGGATGCGATTACCACGAATATCGCCGGCACAGGAGTGCCTGCTACCGGCGTCCCGTTATCAGCCGTTCCGCTGACTATTCGATTCGCTGGAAGACTTTTTTACTTCCATCCGGTGAGAATGCGATAACATCGTAAGCCTCTTTTCGGGCTCCCATCTCCATTCCAGGACTTCCTGCTGGCATACCGGGGGTGGCGAGACCGTATATACCTGAACCAGACTGCATTGCCTTATGTATCGTTGTCGCAGGCACATGGCCTTCAATGATCAAATTACCGGCAACCGCGGTATGACAACTTCGCAGTCCTGCAGGAATAGCATGCTTTTCTTTCAGGGCTGACAGCGCCTGATCATTCATGACGTGAGTTCGTACTTCAAACCCGTCTTTTTCCATCGCCTTGCCCCACAGGGAACAACAGCCACAGTTTTCAGATTTGTACATATCAATCACTTTTTCACTCGCCATCGCGGGCAGTGAAAGGCCGAGAGCCAGCGCCATCAGAACCACTTTTTTCATACTCACCTCTGTATATTATCGATTTAAACCCTGACGTCAGGGTGAATCAGTAAAGAAGGACACCCACAGGGGGTGCCCTTTCAGGTTCAGGACACGCTTTTTTTATGTCTGCGCAGCCAGATTAATTTGTAGGCGGCAGGAATAATGAACAGGGACAGCAGCGGAGCCGTGATCATCCCACCAATCATGGGTGCCGCGATACGGCTCATGACTTCTGAACCTGCACCGGTTCCCCAGAGTATTGGCAGCAGACCCGCAATGATCACCGCCACGGTCATGGCTTTCGGCCGGACACGCAGTACGGCACCATGATAGAGGGCTTCATCAAGGCCTTCCGGTGTGAACGTCTCTTTACGGGACAATTCCGGGTGCGCTTCAATGGCATGACGCAGATACATCAGCATGACCACGCCAAACTCTGCTGCCACCCCGGCCAGAGCGATAAACCCCGTTCCGGTTGCGACAGACATATGGAAGCCCTGCCAGTACAGGAACCATATCCCGCCAACCAGGGCGAACGGCAGGCTCATCAGGATCAGCAGGGCTTCATCAACCCGGCGGAATGCCAGATACAACAGGATGAAGATGATCATCACCGTCATCGGCACCATCAGCTTCAGTTTCTTGTTGGCATGCTCAAGCAGTTCAAACTGTCCGGAGAATGACACGCTGGTACCCGGTCTCAGTTTCACTTTCTGACTGATCGCCGTTTTAATGTCATTAACCACCGACACCATATCCCTGCCGCGCGCGTCAATGTAAATCCAGCTGGCTGGACGGGCATTTTCCGTTTTCAGCATAGTCGGCCCGGAAACGACCTTAATATCCGCAACATCGCCCAGCGTGATCTGCTGCTTCATCGGGGTCAGGATCGGCATCTGTTTCAGGGCCTGCGGGCTGTTCCGGTAATCCTGCGGATAGCGGATATTAATCGGGTACCGGGCCACGCCTTCAACCGTTTCCCCTACCGTCGCGCCGCCGATGGCTGATGAGATGAACAGCTGCACATCGCCCACCGTCATTCCGTAGCGGGAGGCTTTTTCCCGGTTGATATCCACATCAATGTAGCGCCCGCCTTCCAGTCGCTCTGCGAGAGCAGACACTACGCCGGGTACGGTTTTGGCGACCGCTTCGATACTCTGCGCCGTTGCATCGATATCGGACAGAACCGTTCCGGACACCTTGATACCTATCGGGCTTTTGATCCCGGTTGAGAGCATATCAATACGGTTACGGATTGGCGGCACCCAGAGGTTTGCCAGCCCCGGTAAACGGACGGTCCTGTCGAGTTCTTCAATAATCTTGTCAATCGTCATGCCTGGACGCCACTGATCCTCAGGTTTGAGCTGGATCGTGGTTTCAACCATTTCGAGCGGTGCGGAATCCGTGGCGGTCTCTGCTTTACCGGTCTTGCCAAATACAGAGGCCACTTCAGGAACGCTTTTGATTAACTTGTCCGTCGTCTGCAGGAGCGCTGCAGCTTCAGCCGGAGAGACACCCGGCAGGGTCGACGGCATATACAACAGGTCGCCCTCGTTAATCTTCGGCAGAAACTCACCGCCCACCTGGCTCAGCGGCCAGATAACGGTGAAAATGGACAAGGCCGCAACCAGCAGGGTTGTTTTTGGCCAGTGGAGAACCCGCAACAGCAATGGATGATACGCTTTGATCAGTACCCGGTTCAGGGGGTTACTGGTCTCTGCAGGAATTTTCCCCCGGATCCAGAATCCCATCAGAATCGGAATGACGATGATGGCCAGCGCGGCCGCGCCCGCCATGGAGTACGTTTTCGTGAATGCCAGCGGGCCAAACAGACGTCCTTCCTGACCTTCCAGGGTAAAGATAGGAATAAAGGACAGGGTGATGATCAGCAGGCTGATAAACAGTGCGGGTCCCACTTCAACGGAGGCATCGGTAATCACCTTCCAGCGGGTGGCGTTGTCAATCTGTTCACCCGGATGCTGATGATCCCACTCCTCAAGCCGCTTATGCGCATTCTCAATCATCACAATGGCGGCATCCACCATCGCACCGACGGCAATCGCTATCCCTCCCAGCGACATGATATTGGCGTTCAGTCCCTGGAAGTGCATGACGATAAAGGCGATACACAGACCAAGCGGCAGAGAGATAATCGCCACCAGGGCAGAACGTACGTGCCACAGGAACAGGGCACAGACGATGGCCACCACGATAAACTCTTCCAGAAGTTTGGAACTGAGGTTATCAATCGCCCGGTCGATGAGCTGGCTGCGATCGTAGGTGGTCACGATTTCAACGCCTTCCGGCAGGCTGGCCTTCAGCGTCTCAAGTTTATCCCTCACTGCCGTGATAACGTCGCGTGCATTTTTACCCGACCGCAGGATCACCACGCCGCCAGCGACTTCGCCCTGGCCGTTCAGCTCGGCAATACCACGCCGCATTTCAGGCCCGGTCTGCACGCGGGCAACATCCCGCAGATAAACCGGCACGCCGTTCTCGCCTGTTTTCAGGACGATGTTATTAAAATCATCAATGCTCTGAAGATAACCGCTGGCACGGACCATATACTCAGCTTCGGCCATTTCAACGGATGAGCCACCGGCCTCCTGGTTAGACGATTCAAGGGCCTGTTTCACTTCGGGCAGGCTGATACCATACTGAGACAATTTTACCGGATTGACCTGAATCTGGTACTGTTTCACCACGCCGCCAACCGAAGCGACCTCAGCCACGTTCGGGATGGTTTTCAGCTCAAATTTCAGGAACCAGTCCTGCAGAGAACGCAGTTCTGAAAGGTCGTGTTTTCCGCTGCGATCGACAAGGGCATATTCAAATATCCAGCCCACCCCCGTGGCGTCCGGACCGATTTCAGAACTCACACCGGCGGGCAGTTTTCCCTGTACCTGGTTCAGGTACTCCAGCACGCGGGAACGGGCCCAGTACAGATCGGTGCCGTCTTCAAAAATGACATACACATACGAATCACCGAACTGTGAAAAACCACGCACGGTTTTTGCGCCAGGCACGGACAGCATGGTGGTGGTAAGTGGATAGGTGACCTGGTTTTCTACAATCTGCGGGGCCTGGCCGGGATAGCTGGTTTTGATAATGACCTGCACATCTGACAGGTCAGGCAAGGCATCGACAGGCGTGTTAATAATCGTCCATGTGCCCCAGATGCTGAGAAACAGGGCCCCCATCATGACCAGGAAACGGTTGGCGACAGAGCGCCGGATAATCCATTCAATCATCGTCGTCTCCTCAGTGCCCTGAATGCATATTTACAGGCTGGTCAGACATTGCTGGCATACTGCTTTCTGTTTTTTCAGGGTGGCGCATACGTTCCAGTGCGCCCGTAATATTGGCTTCAGAGTCAATGAGGAACAGGCCACTGACCACCACGGTATCGCCTTCATTCAGGCCGGAGCCGATGCCGGACTGTTGCTGTGACTCATGCAGAACGTGGATCTGTTTCGGCACAAACTTGCCTTCATCATCAACAGTAATCACGCGCTGTTCTTTGCCGGTATCGATAACGGCCTGGCTTGGTATCAGCAGCATCTCCTGGCTTCTGGTATTCAGTTTCAGATAGGCATTCATGCCCGGCTTGAGAAACTCATCCTTATTAGAAACCTGGAGACGGACCTGAAGCGTACGGGTTGTCTGATCCACGCTGGGAAGAATATTCCATTTTTCGACATGGAATGTTTTATCCGGATAAGCCGGTACCGAAATTTCAAACTGCGACGTATCTTTCAGCAGATAGGCGATAGATTCTGGCACTGCAGCGCTGATCCAGACCGGGTCCATTCCCTGAATCTGAGCCACCACCTTATCTTTCGAAATATTCATGCCGGTGCGCAGGTCAAATGCAGTAATGACACCATCAATAGGTGCTTTAATGGTAAAACGGGTCTGAATGCTCCGGGTAGAACGCAGTCTCTGAATATCCTCTTCCGGCATACCTGCCAGGCGAAGCCGTTCCAGAACGCCTTTAATTTGCGTGGAAGTACCACCGGTGCTGGATAACAGAAGGAATTCACTCTGTGCTTCCACCCAGTCCGGAATGGTAATATCGATAAGTGGCGTCCCCTTCTTCACATGATCGCCAATCGTCATGGGGTAGACTTTTTCGACAAACCCGTCAGAACGCGCCTGCACAATAACAAACTGATACTCGTTATAGCTGACATTAGCCGGGATTGTCTGAGAATAATTCAGCATTCCTCGCGTGACTTTTTGCGTTTTTAATCCCAGATTCTGAACCTGGGTTGGGTCGATACGGATCCCGCCACTGCTTTTATCGCCACTGTCATCAGCATATTTTGGCACCAGGTCCATATCCATAAAGGGCGATTTTCCGGGTTTATCAAATTTGGTATCCGGTTTCATTGGGTCATACCAGAAAAGCACCTTTCGTTCCGGTGCCTTTTGTTCTGTTTTTTCTGTCTTTTGTGCTGAGTTTACATACTGCCAGGCAGTAACCGATATCAGCCCCCCTGCTATGAGGCTGCTGATAATTATTGCAGCATATTTTATCTTTAAAGAAGCCATACAATTTTCCGCTAAAAAATCAAAACACCTGGCATATGCGCCTGACGGTTAACTCACACATATACCTATGTGAATGTACAGGCGCACAGGATGTAATCGCTCCGGACAGCCAATCAGGACTGCGTCACGTTAATGCTTTTGAGTAAGGAGATATTGCCCTGCTGAATAAACGAGAAATCGACATGGTTGCCTGTTTTCAGGGCATTAATAGCATCGTCTGCATTAACAAAAGTAAAGCGCATGGTCATTGCAGGCCAGCCCACCGCTGGAATTGCTTCATGCGAAATGGTGATTTTCTTAGTATTCATATCAATGTCTTTAACGACACCGGTGCCCTTGATAACTTGCTGTACCGAAGCATCACTGGCAGTATTCATATCGCCATGCTGATGTGTTTCAGCATGAAGACCGGCAGAAAACATGACAGAGAAGGCACCAAATAAAACGGCTTTAAGTGAATTACGCATTTTAATTTCCTGATTAATTAAATAAATTTACTCTACCCAACCGCCACCCAGCGCGGTAAACAGATTAATTTCGTTAACCTGCCGGGAATAGGTAAGATCGAGAATGGTTTGCTGGGTAGCGAAGAGGGAACGTTCTGCATCCAGCACTTCGATGTAACTGACAGCACCACTTGCATACAATCCTCTGGCACGCTGGAGAGTTATCTGAAGTGAATCAAGATAACGCTGCTGTGACTCAAGTTGCTGGCTAAGGCTGTCGCGCAGCGCAAGCGTGTCGGAAACATCCTTAAAGGCTGACTGAATTTTTTGTTCGTAATTAACCACCGACTGTTGCTGGCGAATTTCAGCCAGCTTCAGATTGGCTTTATTCCTGCCAGCATTAAATATAGGAATTTCAATTTTAGGGATAAAATTCCACATTCCACTTCCTGACGTAAACAGGCTGGACAGCTCCGTACTGCTTGCGGAAAGACCACTGGTCAGGGTAATTGAGGGGAAAAAGGCCGCTCGCGCTGCGCCAATATTGGCATCAGCCGCTTTCAGCTGATATTCCGCTTCCATAATATCCGGTCGCTGCAGCAAAATTTGTGAAGACAGATTTGGTGGCAATTTTACTGGGGCTATCTCCCCGCCTTTCATCCCTTTTTCTGACGGAAGTGCGCGGTACGTTCCCAGCACCAGTTGCAGGGCATTGTTTGCCTGAGCCAGATCGCCTTCTCGTTTGGCTATTTCGGCGCGGGTACTTTCGATTTGTCCTCGCGCCTGTTCAAGTGCCAGAACGTTCGTACTCCCGGTCACGAGCTGCTGCTCAACGAAAGCATAGGACTGTTGATAATTTTTCAGCGTTTCCCGCGCAATACGAAGTTGTTCGTACGCCAGTTGCTGGCTGAAATAGCTTTGTGAAACGTTGGATACCAGCAGGATGTGTACGGCCCGACGGGCTTCTTCGCTGGCAAAGTAGTTCTGGCGATCAGCATCACTCATGTTCTTAAGTTTGCCGAAAAAATCGAGCTCATAGCTGAGCTCCAGTCTCGCGTCGTACTCCTGTGTGGTCGGCTTGTCACCTTTCAGACCACCGCTGTATGTTATCCCGGATGAGGCATTCAGCTGGGGATAACGATCTGCATCCGTGACGTTGAACTGGGCTCGGGCCTCTTCAACCTTCAGGGCAGCCATTCTCAAATCACGGTTATTAGTCAGAGCTTCACCGATCAACCGGGTAACCTGGGGATCGACAAAAAAGTTACGCCAGCCCGTATCCTGATAGCCATTTACCGCTGGCGTCAGGCTGTTATGGGACAGTGAAAACTGCTGGGGTACCGGTGCTGCGGGCCGCTGATATTCAGGCGCAAGCGACACGCAGCCTGCCAGGATGAATATCGTGCTAATGCTGAGTAATTTTAATTTGAACATAACGCTTCTCGTCCAGGCAGACCTGGTAAATGGTTCAAATGAAGTCCAGAGTATTGATAGGGGTACTTTACCTAACGCTCTCTGTTTGCCGGGTGACAGGATAATGACAATGTTGTCATTTTTGCTGTAATCCGTTGATAACGATCGTGGGCGCAATAGAATGACATTAGCAGCCAGCCGGGGAGCAAGATGAAAATATTGATCGTCGAAGACGAAATTAAAACAGGTGAATATCTCAGCAAAGGGCTTACAGAGGCAGGGTTCGTAGTGGATCACGCTGATAATGGTCTTACCGGATATCATCTCGCCATGACAGCCGAGTATGATTTAGTCATTCTGGATATCATGCTACCTGATGTGAACGGCTGGGATATCATCCGCATGCTGCGCACTGCCGGAAAGGGTATGCCGGTCTTACTGCTGACAGCCCTCGGCACGATCGAACATAGGGTCAAAGGACTGGAACTGGGTGCGGACGATTATCTGGTTAAACCCTTTGCGTTTGCCGAACTGCTCGCCCGGGTGAGAACCCTTCTGAGGCGGGGAAACACGATGATCACGGAAAGCCAGTTTAAGGTGGCTGACCTCTCGATTGATCTCGTATCCAGAAAAGTCAGTCGCGCCGGAAACCGCATTGTGCTCACCAGTAAAGAGTTCAGCCTGCTGGAATTCTTCATTCGCCATCAGGGAGAGGTTCTTCCCCGCTCCCTGATTGCCTCTCAGGTCTGGGACATGAATTTTGACAGCGACACTAATGCGATCGATGTCGCAGTAAAGCGACTCCGCGCTAAAATAGACAACGATTACGAGACAAAGCTGATCCAGACAGTCCGGGGCGTGGGCTACATGCTGGAGGTCCCGGATGCATAGCAAACCTTCCAGACGCCCTTTCTCACTCGCTCTGCGGCTGACCTTTTTTATCAGCCTGTCCACGATACTGGCTTTTATCGCATTCACCTGGTTTATGCTGCATTCTGTTGAAAATCATTTTGCCGAGCAGGATGTCAGCGATCTTCAACAAATCAGCACCACACTGAACCGTATACTGCAGTCCCCGGTGGATCCGGATGATAAAAAAATAAGCAAAATAAAGGAATCAATTGCCAGCTACCGCAACGTTGCCCTTTTGCTCCTCAATCCCAGGGGGGAAGTGCTCTTTAGCTCAGCTCAGGGGGCGGCACTACGCCCGGCAGTGAATTCAGCAGATTTTAGCGAGCACAGCCGCGCACGGGATGTCTTTCTCTGGACGGTGGAGGATCCTGCGGGACCGATGGATACCGGGTCCGAAATGAAGATGGAAACATACAGGATTATCGCCTCCTCTGGTCAGGCGATATTTCAGGGCAAACAGCAGAACTATGTCATGCTGACTGGCCTATCCATTAATTTCCATCTCCATTACCTCGATGCGCTGAAAAAGAACCTGATTGCGATTGCCGTCGTGATAAGCCTGTTGATTGTTCTGATCATTCGAATCGCTGTCCGTCAGGGGCACCTGCCCCTTCGTAATGTCAGCAATGCCATTAAAAACATCACCTCCGAGAATCTTGATGCGCGACTGGAACCGACACGCGTTCCCATTGAGCTGGAGCAACTGGTTATCTCGTTCAATCATATGATTGGAAAGATTGAGGATGTCTTTACCCGCCAGGCCAATTTCTCTGCCGATATCGCGCATGAGATCAGAACGCCCATCACCAATCTGGTGACGGTGACGCAGACTGAAATCGCACTGAGTCAGGATCGAACACAGAGGGAACTTGAGGATGTCCTCTATTCCAGTCTTGAAGAGTATAACCGGATGACCAAAATGGTCAGCGATATGCTGTTCCTGGCACAGGCAGATAATAATCAGCTGATACCTGACAGGGTCATGTTTGACCTCAGAGCGGAAGTCATGAAAGTCTTCGAGTTTTTCGAAGCCTGGGCCGAAGAACGCAATATCACGCTCAAATTTAACGGGATGCCCTGCCTGGTTGAGGGAGATCCACAAATGTTCAGAAGGGCGATCAATAATCTGTTATCCAATGCCCTGCGTTATACCCCGGAGGGACAGGCAATCACCGTCTCAATAAGAGAGCAGGAGAGCTTTTTTGACCTTGTGATTGAAAATCCGGGGAAACCAATCCCTGAAGAGCATTTATCAAGGTTGTTTGACCGTTTTTATCGGGTGGATCCGTCCAGACAACGAAAAGGAGAAGGCAGCGGCATCGGCCTTGCGATTGTGAAGTCAATCGTGGAAGCACATCACGGAAGAGTGCAGGTGGAATCGGACGTACACTCAACGCGTTTTATCTTATCCGTGCCCAGACTGGAGAAAATGATTCCGGACACCCAGTGCTGGGAATAAAGATTTAAATGACAAAGATGTCATTAGCCTGTCATGCAGCAAACAGAAGCCATTCGATATAATTAGTGCAACTTATCAGGAAGGCTGGATTGCTTTATCAATATCCGGCGTCAGTGGACGCCAGGAAATGAATATCCAGTCCCCTCCCGGAGAAATAAACACTTCCGAACCTGTTTCAGTTATGGAACTGAAAACACCGGTTGTACTCCCCCGGACATCACTAATTAAGAAATGGAGAGTTATCATGAAAAATATCGTATTAGCATCCTTGCTGGGCTTTGGCTTAATTTCTTCGGCCTGGGCCACTGAAACCGTGAATATCCATGAGCGGGTCAACAATGCACAGGCACCTGCTCACCAGATGCAGTCTGCTGCGGCTCCTGTCGGGATCCAGGGGACTGCACCTCGTATGGCCGGTATGGACCAGCATGAACAGGCCATTATTGCTCATGAAACCATGACGAACGGGTCGGCGGATGCGCACCAGAAAATGGTGGAAAGTCATCAGAGGATGATGGGAAGTCAGACCGTTTCCCCTACCGGGCCGTCGAAGTCATTAGCGGCAATGAATGAGCATGAAAGAGCTGCAGTTGCCCATGAATTTATGAATAACGGTCAGTCTGGCCCACATCAGGCCATGGCCGAAGCGCATCGTCGCATGCTCAGTGCAGGCTGACGGCGAGGGAAGTATCTGTGCTGTCCTTATTTCCTTGATAGATTTTTCCGTAACCGGATATATGGCAACATCTTTGCCCCCTACAGGGGGCATTTTTATCAGATTCTGCTACAGTTAACGGGCATCAACGCTAAAAGGATATTTTTTATGAAAGCCAGAAACACTTTATTTGCAGTATTAATGTTATCCCTGCCAGCGATTTCAGCAGAACATTCAGAAATGAAAATGACTGATATGTCTACCTCGGCTTCGTCACAGGAATATATGGCTGGCATGAAAGACATGCATGACAAAATGATGGCTGCCGTAAATGAGTCCGATCCCGACAAGGCTTTTGCGAAAGGCATGGTAGCGCACCATGAAGGGGCAATAGCAATGGCTGAGACCGAGCTCAAATACGGAAAAGATCCGAAAATGAGAAAGCTCGCGCAGGACATCATTAAAGCTCAAAAAGGTGAAATTGAGCAGATGAATAAATGGCTTGATAGTCAAAAGTAAACATTGTAGAAATGTCACGACAAGCGTGATTTTACATCGTTCCTGGGCGCGGGAGTCGGTTAATCTTTATATAATTCAAACCCGATTAATTTCGGGTTTTTACTACTCTGTACTCCGGTCCTTTGTTGAGGACCGGAATATATGCACCTGAGATGCTTATTTAATACATTATCTCGTCATGGATACAATGTCGCTCAGGATCTCAACCAGCTCGCTTCTCTCCTGCGTTCCGTCATGATAGGTTGATCTTGAGATGATTCTTTCTGATGTCATCTGAGGCCAGAATTTATCTAGTACATTATCGGGTTTCATTCCCACAGCCCGGCCGATTATTTTTTTAGCGTCACAGGTGTCCGTAAACGTGACGGCTACACCAGTAATTTCCTCGATAAGATCCGGGCACAGATAGTTTTCTATCTCACGTTTGCGCGTAGCGAAAAATACCTTACCGGCCTCCTCTACTTCTTTTTTACGCTTCTGGATGGACAGAACCTGTGCAGGGTCTCCCCCAATATCGGAGTCCAGAAATACGCACCAGGGAAGCCCCAGATCTTTGGCCAGATTCAATGTAACCCAGTGTTTGACGCTACCACACCCTCCTATGAGGACTGGCACTATTTTCACGTCCTCCAGAGAGGCTGGCAGCGCACCTGACTGTTTTAATGAACTGGCCGCATGCCTCAGGAAAGTAACATCCGACTTTCCCTCTACC
The DNA here is from genome assembly GCF_056856775.1 of Enterobacter sp. QK-SA4. Classification (NCBI taxonomy): domain Bacteria; kingdom Pseudomonadati; phylum Pseudomonadota; class Gammaproteobacteria; order Enterobacterales; family Enterobacteriaceae; genus Enterobacter; species Enterobacter sp. QK-SA4. Next base: position 262,928 of record NZ_JBXFXH010000007.1, on the reverse strand, counting down.
AGAACAATCCCCTGCGCCCTTTCCATACCGGTCTCTGGCAGCACCCCCAGGCTTTCAGTGGCTTCCTTCAGCACTGCGTCATCCGGCATTTTTACTACGGGTTCACCCGCCTCATTTCGGGTAACATAACGTACGCCTTCGACAGGGATTAATCCGGCCAGCGCCGGGACATGGGTGGTGACGATAATCTGACGGTGCGGCTGGCCTGCCAGTGCCAGTAACGCTTTCATCAGCATCATCTGATAGTTCGGATGCTGTGACGTTTCAGGCTCCTCTATGGCATAAATCACATTTCTGGGCGTCCCCGCGACATTCTTTTCAGCCTCAGCCCGAAAAAAATTCAACAGGATAAGCCTCCTTATCCCGCTGCCGCGCTTATTGATGGGGATGCCATTTTCCCCGTCCAGGGTGAAATTGAAGGTCCACTTGGGTTTCTCCTTAAATCGTGGAGTCAGTTCACTGGCGAGTTCGGGGGCCATTTCACGTAATTTATCCAGCGTTCTCTGTGCGACATCCAGGACGCTGTCCTGAATCTCATTTTCCAGCGCTGTAATTTTGTCCTGCAGCGCAGCCTGAGCGTCTTTTACGGCCTGCTGTAAGGGGTTTTTAGCTTCGGAATCCCCGTCGCTGCTTTCCCTGTCGGCTTTGAAAATCGCATACGTGGGCAGCAAATCGAGGATCTTACCCCATAATGATTTTGTGTCGGTTCCGAACTCTTTATCGACATCCAGCATAATTTCCGAACAGGTATAGGGGGCTGCGGCTTCCCTGATGGCCTGACGCCATAACGATGCAGTGCGTTTATCCGCCACATTTTTTTCAACTTCTTTTCCCACCGCCTTGAGCTCAGAAATTTTCATGCCCAGTAAATTTCTCAGGGGCTCCTCATCCGGGTGGATGCAGCGGATGCAGGTCTGCTCCGGTTTTCCTGAGGTCGTTGCTTTAAACGTTTTGACGATTTCAAAATTGCCGTCCTCATTCAGCAGATGTTCTGAGGCGAGCGTGGTCTGCACCCTGTCGTCGATCATGATAAAATCGGGCAGGTCATCAAATTCACAGGCTATTTCAAAACGGCCGTCCCCTTCTCTTAGGCTGAAACAGTTCATGTCATTCTTGTCAGCCTTCATTCCTTCTGTTTCAAAAAAAATAGCCAGCGCTTCCAGAAGCGTTGATTTCCCAAAGTCATTACGACCGACAATACCCGTCATGCTTTCATCAATAATGATTTCAGTAGAGTTTCTGTAGCCTCTGAAGTTTTTCAGTTTTAATTTTCTGAGCCGCATATGAAGTCCTGTGTGTAAGAAAGCGTTTTGCTGCAACCTGAATACAAAATATATTTTCAAATGCCTGCCAACAAGCAGGGATAACCGTTATTCAGAATATCTTAACGACATTTCGGGATTATGATCTGGTCGCGCTTTCAGAACTTTACTGCCCCTCAAAACACCGGAAACTAACTTGTGGTTGGTTACATGGCAAAGTTAAAACTCCAGAATCACGGGTAATGATTTCAATGCTTATTATATTTTTTGGAATTGACTCATGAGCTTTATAATTTAAATGATAATAATAACCATTCTTTTATGCGTAATATTTGCTACTGACACTGATGAATTTAAAAGAAGATAGATTTTCATTTACGGATTATTTCCTAAATTCATCGATAATGTGATCGACATAAAATTTTCACTGAAGAATGAAGAGATAATTTAAGGCCGAGCGAAATAGCTCAAAATGGTGTATTTAACATAACAGAAGAAATGAAAGGCTCTATCGCAACCTGATACTTCAGGCCGCTAAGGGGTTAATCTTGTTGAAGAAAAATTAGACCGGGAAGCGCCAGGCGTCACCATTTCTCCCGCCTGGCTGGAAGTGAAGAATAATTGTGCATAGCTCCGTATTCGGGCTTTGCATCTGACAATGGTTCCCTGGATGAAAGTACGATCTCCACTCCAAGGACGCTGAACACCCTAAACAAACGCTCAAAACCCGCACTTGCAGGGTTGGCCTCTAGTCGGGCATAAGTTTGCTGTGTTATACCCAAACGTTCAGAAACATCTTTTTGCGTCAGTCCATTGGCTTTGCGAAAGCCGATTAAAACAGGACGTAACTGATTCAAAGTCTTCAAAGCGTATTGAGTGTTCATAAGTGACCTTCCGTATCGACGAGTTAACAAGCATAACGCAGGGATTTACAGCATATAGGCTGTAATGCTCATTAACAGACTATAGGCTGTAATACGAATCCTGCCAAGATGCGGCATCTTTCAAATACAAGGCCGTATTGGGTAAGCAGTACACCGTTATATAGCACCCCTTGCCCCTTTGCTGGAGAGGGACCCACGTGATCGCAGGTCTTTTAGACGTTGTTGCTAACCGGCATCATACACAGGTGGTAACCCCCAGGGAAACTCTATGAGTGATAATTTATTCCTGCCCCAGTCAAAATATAAAACCTTATCTAACTAGCTTTCTTAGTATTTTATAAATGAAGTGAAATTAGCGAAGAAGTTTTACATTGTAAAGTGAGCAAAAATATTTACCATTCAACTGGCAAAATTTACAATCTGCAGCCCTTAGCCTGAGAAAATGCACATTAACAGAATAATCATCAAGTCCGATAGAGGCATAACTTACGTCCTCAAAAATATCAGAAATAAATGAGTTGAAATTACAAAAATTAACTTCACTTAACATCTTGAACACCGCAGAAATATATCTATCATGCATTATCTTGACTTCGATAACCTTAGATAAACTTGAATGCGACTTACATTTGAAGAGATCAAAGAGAAAGTAAATCAGCATATTTTTATTGTCCGAAATCCATTTTAAAATTTTATTACGTGCACATGGTAATATATACACTGGATTTTTGAAAGGGTTTGAAACGTCAACCACAAGGGAACAATAACCATGAGGATTTATTCCACTTATAATTAAGTCACTAAGTCCTTTCACTGCATTCAAATAGTTATCAAAACAAACCTCATATAAACTGGTACTATGAACTGCACATTTAGATTCAAACAACCATCTATGACGCAGATAACCAATGCCTTTAGAGTGTATATCTTCAACAATACATTTGTGACAGCAACGAATGTTTGAGATGTTTACCAATGGATATGAATTAGTTATGTGAAAATTTTTCCGACAGGCATCTTCAACAGCGTTAAAATACCCGTAAACACCAGAAGATAACGACACTATATTGGAAGTTAGTATATAACCATTTCTAGTGGCAAGAATGTCATATATATCCTGCAAGCTATGCAATTTGTACATATCAATCAGTTCGAAACGAGGAAAGGCATCGTACCTTAGTGCGCCATGCTTTGATATTATGTTCCTGCAATTGGATAAGTTATACATTATCTGTGAACGCAGAAGAAAACTGTGCCACAATTCATTTTCGTAAACCATATAACTCCCTCTTATTTAATTAGTTCCATTTTTCTGAGAAGTATCATTGTCATTGGTAGTTTATCTCTGTATTTCAAAAGCCAGCCATGCCCTCCCAGTAAAGCATCTAGACTTGTAAGTGACATCGAGTACTGCCCCTGAGATAAAACATCATTTATTAATGATGATGAGATAATATCTCTCTCGCTCCAGTCTACTCTTTTATTTTTATAGCATCGTATTGTTTTAGGAAGACAGGAATTAAGCCAGTCACATTCATGTTTATTTAGCCAATAGAAACTTGCATAACAACTTTCTTTGACTAACTTTCGTGTTATAGAAACGGATTGATTATGTATAAATCTTAATATTTTCTGCTTATGACGCCGTCTTAAAGAATCTTTTTTACATTTTTTACGCCATGAGCATAAACCGTAACAAGATGAAATTACAGAGGATACAGCTCCTTCCGATAATGAGTTTTTCTCAGCTATGGATGCCAGACTAAACCCCCTTACAGCCATAGACTTGATAAGCAATTCAGTGAATATATTAATTTTTGTGTTTCGCTTAAACGCCCTCAGGTATTTTTTATAAATAAGTGTTTTAATGTAACATCTGCTGCGACTAAATTCCTTCCCAAGGTTGCTAACACTAGTATTATTTTCAACTATATGAAAACTGTATTTCTTATGACTTTTAAAGATTTCTTTCTTTTTATTAGTACGACTTCCTGCATACGTTGGCCAGCAAGTATTTAACAAACAATAACAAAGCAAAAGATGCTTTGTGGGATGCTGACAACATTTGTCTTTGAGTATAGGCTCCCAGTAATGATAATCAGTTAGGGATGTTGGTATAAGTCCCGATGAACCCTCCCCAAATAACTGGCACTTAGCATAAACATGTGCGTAGAATACATTTTTCTTTAAATTTCCATCCAATGATAATAAATTCAACTTTTTAAGTACATCCATGTAATTGGGGTGTGTAATATCTTTTCTTCTGATTATATTTAGGGACTCATAACAAAACTTAGCAAAATCGAAGTCTATCTCATTGCTAAGTTGTTCTGTATACGAAACAGGAGGCATCAGTCCAATACGTATGTGCGGTGAAGAAGGGACATGGATGCTTTCAAGCGCTACCGGATGCCGATGGCAGGTTGTAACCCCATGAAGCTGATGCGCCAGATGCCAATAAGTAACACCATAATGAAAAGTATCTTCACGAGCGCAAACCGGGCAAAACTTCAATAGTGTGCGCTGCCCTAGTGAAAAATTACTAAGGCGGCACAATCGATTAAGCCTGGCAGGGGTCGTGTTGAAATCCATAATTTCATTACGACTGATTGGTAGTGCCCAGGCAAAAAGAGGGAGTAAAGTCTGTTCATGCCAGAGCTGATCTGCACTTTCGGATGTATGAAGAGAAATAGCCTTTAATCCTGAATTGAGAATTGGATGGACGTTCATATCAGGTTTGTTGAAAATGATCGTTAACAGAGAAGATGGGGACATACCGTACACGGTAGTTGTCCGACAAAACCGGCTGAACAAGGATTCATCAGGCAAAACAGGCAACATTCTCATTTCCCACACCTCTCTTTGACCGTTACGAACTGTTACCTCATTACAATTTATTAAGTGGATCTATATTTATAAGCCCGCAACGCTGAAGAGCATCGTAGGTATTTTTCTTTTCAGCTGTTCTGTTGATAACAAGATCGTGGTCAAGAGACAGTATTTTCTCGTCGAAATTGCGCAAAACCTCGTCTATTTTTCCTACGAATTCCTTGTGCTGTGGCCTGTCTATATCCCCAGGGATCAAAGACTTTAGGGACTTCTCTGCCATGATTTTAGCCGAAGCATCACCCTCATTAGATGCAGAGAGCCATTTAGCTTCCTCATCTTCAGTCGCGGCCCCCGGGAGTGGAGTATCCTTATATTCCTCCGTATGACTCACGAGTACCGGTACAGAGGCCGACAAGACTGCGCCAGTGATGATTTCATTGCCGCTACCGATAACCTTTAATTGTGCCCCCCGATAAATCATCTGAGCCAATCCAATATTGCCTTTAGATAAAATGAATAATTTTTCGTTTAACTCATCATTTAATGGAGTTTCAACATTTGTCCATTGTAATGGCCATAAATAATGAATAAACGATTGCCAGTCTTGTGAATCGTATCTAACATTCTTAATTTTCATGTAACCACCAGACTCTGCCCGCCTGGCAATTCTCATTTTCTTTGTCAGCGTCTCGTCAAAAGGATGATTTCCACAAAAAACCATAGATACCCCCATGGAATCTACAATTTCATGTAAAAAATCAATCAACTTACTCTCACCCCCGGTGACCTGCCCCCGTTGATTAGTACACCCCGATGTTAGTAATGTCTTCATAAGCCACATGAGGACATCCCCATGAAGAAGCGTTTTTCCGACGAACAGATCATCAGTATTCTCCGCGAAGCCGAAGCTGGGGTACCCGCCCGTGAACTCTGCCGCAAGCATGCCATTTCCGATGCCACGTTTTACACCTGGCGTAAGAAGTATGGCGGTATGGAGGTGCCTGAAGTTAAGCGCCTGAAGTCGCTTGAGGAAGAGAACGCCAGACTCAAGAAGCTGCTTGCCGAAGCCATGCTGGATAAAGAGGCGCTTCAGGTGGCTCTTGGGCGAAAGTACTGACGACAGACCAGAAGCGGGAAGCCGTGATGTTGATGTGTGATGCGACCGGTCTGTCGCAACGTCGTGCCTGCAGGCTTACAGGTTTATCCCTGTCGACTTGCCGCTATGAGGCTCACCGTCCGGCTGCTGATGCGCATTTATCAGGGCGCATCACTGAGCTGGCACTGGAGCGCAGGCGTTTTGGCTACCGTCGTATTTGGCAGTTGCTGCGCCGTGAAGGGCTTCATGTTAATCATAAGCGCGTGTACCGGCTTTATCACCTCAGTGGCCTGGGCGTAAAACGCAGAAGACGTCGTAAAGGGCTGGCAACAGAACGTCTGCCGCTGCTCCGTCCGGCGGCGCCCAATCTGACCTGGTCGATGGATTTCGTCATGGACGCACTTTCCACCGGTCGCAGGATCAAGTGTCTTACCTGCGTCGATGATTTCACAAAGGAATGCCTGACGGTCACTGTTGCCTTTGGGATTTCAGGCGTTCAGGTCACGCGTATTCTGGACAGCATTGCACTGTTTCGAGGCTATCCGGCGACGATAAGAACTGACCAGGGGCCGGAGTTCACTTGCCGTGCACTGGATCAATGGGCCTTTGAGCATGGTGTTGAGTTGCGCTTAATCCAGCCGGGCAAGCCAACGCAGAACGGATTTATTGAGAGCTTTAACGGACGATTTCGCGATGAATGTTTGAATGAGCACTGGTTCAGCGATATCGTTCATGCCAGGAAAATTATTAATGACTGGCGGCAGGATTATAACGAATGCCGCCCGCACTCCACGCTGAATTATCAGACACCGTCTGAATTTGCAGCGGGCTGGAGAAAGGGTCATTCTGAGAATGAAGATTCCGACGTTACTAACTGAGTGTTGTATCTAATCGTGGGGGCAGGTCACCGGTTCTTGAAAATTTAAGCCTCTGCATTTCATCAATAACAAGGATACCCAAAAATGATGATTTAATTCTTTGTGCAATCTGGCGAGCCAGAGCACCATTTCTAATCTCAGGTGTAGTTCGTTCAATACCAATTGCATCATCTAATTTTTGTAAAATCTCTTCACAAAGGTCTCTCACACTTGAATTGTATGGACAATTAATCTTTACCCATACAATTTGCTTACTGAAGCCGGGAAAAACTCCTTTATAGCTGCTGTGTTCTATAATCTGAGGGAAATGATCCATGACTTGCTCAATCATGGTAGTTTTTCCAGAACCACTCATTCCAACTATCGTAATAGTTTCAGCCTGGGATTTAAAATATCCACTTTCTGGCTCAATATCAGGACGCTCATTTCCATAGTAATGAAGATATTGAATTGTTCCGCTTTTTAAAGGATTACGAGCTGCATAGCTTTCCCTAAGTGCCCGTAAGATCATCTTATAAGCCTGGATAAGATTGGTTTGAGGGCAACGGAATTTCTTTATACGTTCGACATACTGCTCTCTAACATTCGCCGGGGCAGTCCAGCGGATTTTTTCGTCAATTTCGGGGAAATAACTCATTTCCAGAAGTACTTCATCTTCCGTAAGCGCTTCAGGAAGTGCTTCAATTAAGGGATTGCCACGATACTCAGGTAACTCCTGTTCTTTATATATCGCTGAAACGCGCCGTATAAGATTCATTATTCTGCGTCCTCAGTCTTCTTCTTACCTTTTAACCATCTTTGTTTCTCCTCCCGGCCAGGCAAAAGCAGAACATTACTGGATGAAGGAAGTAGGGGTTCAGATCTTCCATTAGCAACATGAGTTCGCCCTAATGAATCAAGTTCATTTTTCCTGTTCTTTTTAATATCTTTACCATGTACCCGGCGAGATTCGTATATTTCATTTAATCTTTCGTTACCTTTCCTGTTAAATTCATCTTTATTATTGATATTGCTGAGCGAATCCAGAGTAAATAAATTAATTTCTTTTTGAGTATCTACCCAATCAGCCATTACATCTGTATCAAGATGAGCTTTCCCTTTAAATACATCTCTTTTCTTAAGTAGGTAATGTTTTTTGAAAATGCTATTTTTGTCAAATCTTACATATATATAATCTACGCAATTGTCATCTATTCTTGCTTCACAAGTGGTTCTTCCAAATACTCTGACACCTGATGCAATTTCAGGATCACATTCATAAAAAAGATTATTGTACTGAATCCCACCGGCGGTAATGTTAGCGTTCACAGGGATTAACAATCGTGCGATCACTTCGTCGGCCCCAACGGCTCTTGCGCTGAATCTCCCGTGCTTTAAGCTTATCATCCAACTATTTTTTGGTGATATTACGAGATCATTTTCAATCAGTAAGGGATTGATATAAGCCAGTTCCTCATACGTTCTCTGATTATGTGCAAGTATCTCCCGAATCAGTAAAGACGTGACCTCCTGAATCGTTAAACAAGCCCTGGATTGCGGTGTTGGCTCTCCTTTAACAATCTTTCCCCTTCGTGTTGTTCCAATAAGCCTATGAATAACCTCATCATTCAGAATGCCGAAACAGCGTTCAACAATGCTTTTTCTGTCGCCTCTACCGACTGGCGCAAACTCAAGTTTTGTCAGGGGGGTCATCTCTTCCTGAGGTTTAAGACCAATCATCTCCCCGTTGTCACACATCAATGTTAATGGAATGTGAGAACAAGGCCAATCATCATCAGTAATAGAGATTCCAAATAATCTACAATATTCTTTTTTTGGCATAAAGCAATTTGCTAACGCTTGTCGGGCGGCTCGCCATGAAGCATGGTATAAAGAAACATGAAGGCCAACAATCATTCTTGTTGCACGATCCACCACTGTATAAATAGTAGGACGCCCAATGACTTTTCGTCTGTTTAAACTCGAAATAAGATGTACATCAGCGACAGTTGAGTCTATTTCGAAAACATCACCCGGCAAAACAGTTGTATTAGCCACACTACCTAAAAGCGCCCGCATTTTGAGGTCTATTTCTTTTTTCGTGTTCTTCTTATTTATCGAGAAATCTTTAGTGAAGAGTTTTTTATTCCAGTATGAAAATTGTTTTAAAGAAGGAACATATGGAGCTCTATTTTCTAGGTTTGCTGTTTTAATTTCATCCCTAAAATACAAATCAATATGTCTCTCTAATGTTTTCTTTATCGTATCTCCGTTAACTTTATAATGATACGTAATGAGAGATTTTCTAATATTATTTATATCTCTTTCATTAAGAATGAAAACACGTGATCGTTCATTAGGTAATGCTCTGTTTTTTTTGGAATTCCCAAGTTTAATTTCATGTTTGATTCTACTTTTCCCAGCGGCGCCACAGTTCGAGAATGCGGGTAGCAATGCATAAATATCCTGCCCATGTCGCCAATACAACGCCAGAAGCGTTCTGATAGTATATTGTGATATTTTTTTATTTCTTGAGTAATCCATTAAAAGGTGCGACTTTTTATGTAATGCATAGTCGAACAGAAACATTCTGTCATCTACAAGATCTTTAATGATATTGTAATTTTCATCTCGCCTTCCTCTGTCTTTATCTGTTAATTCTTTCTCATCTACTAACATATATGAAGGATATATATAATCTTTACAAGTTATGCTATTTGATTCAATATAATATTTAAACATTGAAAATGAGAAAGGGATTGGCTTACCCGTTCTTTCTGATTTTATTTTAAACAAAATTAACAAATCGACCTTTCTGTCAAAATCCAAAACACGGTAAAGTCCCTCTGCAAGCAAATCAGTGCCTTGAGAGAGCCAGACTGAATTCCTAATAATATCCATTTGCGTTCAGTCCTATATAGTGGTCATTGGAAATTATCTTTATCAGACCGGTTTCGAGTATTGGATATGATAAATCAACATTTATCATTTTTAATCCAATCATTGCCTGCAATAACATCATCGCTTCTTGTGCATCTACCCCAAAGATTGATGAAATCATTGCACGTAGTCCTACTATGGGATAAACATCTGGTTTAAGCTTCCATAGGATTTTATCAAGAGGATATTTATCATAAAATTCAGAACCATCTCTTAATACAGAAGTAGCCCAGCAAATGTTTTTACCGACGACGTTATTGAGTTCCGAGCCAACATAAATTTGAAACTCAACATCAATCAACTGCCAAAACATCCTCTCTATTTCAAGTTTTTAAGCTTCGCGTTCAGGTATGCTCTCGTTATGTTTTACTGCTATAGCTTTGTATCGAAGTCCGCCTTCAGGAGTTCTCAAGGTCAGTAAAAAATCGGTTGTCATAACATTCAGAACTTCGACAGGTACTCCTCTTACTCCCCTCACCATAGGATGTTGAAAATGTAGATGATTTGCTATTTGTTGGGTAAGACGGAGAGGAAAGAGTGGGAATTGTTCCCGGATATCAATCACCGAGTCATTAAACTCAGCCAGATAGAAAAAGTTACTTTCGACAGAAGAAAGGAGATGATGGTTTCGAAACGTCTTAAGGCCAAAGACTATCGAACGGTTTCCACGGGATTTAACGTCCTGAGCTCTAAGCCAGGGCTGATAACTTTGGCCATAGCCCACTCCTATGCCGTCACCTAGCGCATTTTCATAATCCAAATAGGATTTGAGACGCCTACCCCTAGCCATGATCGTACCCTAAAAACGACATTGATACGTACCTATATGTGCATTTTATAGTCTCCAACCCTATAACCACACATTCAGTAAGTATACAACATTAGCGTCGTTTTTTGAGAATGGTTACAACTTTAGTGCTTTGTGTACAACTTTATTGTCCTCGGACATCTGCCAGCGCCTGAGCACACGCCCAGGCACTTGCCCATGCCCACTGGAAGTTGTACCCGCCGAGCCAGCCGGTCACGTCCATCACTTCGCCAATAAAATAGAGCCCCGGCACGTTGCGCGCTTCCATGGTGCGGGACGAGAGCTCATTCGTATCGACCCCGCCCAGCGTGACCTCTGCCGTGCGGTAGCCTTCGGTGCCGTTTGGCTGAACGCGCCAGTTTGTCAGGGTCTCGACCAGCGTTTCCTGCTCGCGGCTATTCAACTGCTTAAGCGACACGTCCGGAATCTGCCCCAGCACCTGCAAACATTCCACGAGACGTTTTGGCAGCTGCATTGCCAGGGTGTTTTTCAGGCTTTGATTCGGGTGCGCGGTACGCTGCTCGTTAAGGAACGCGTCGAGATCGCAATCGGGGAGCAGATTCACCGTGACGAACTCACCCGGCTGCCAGTAGCTGGAGATTTGCAGCACCGCCGGTCCGGAGAGGCCGCGATGGGTAAAGAGCAGATTTTCGCGGAACACCGTCCCGTCTTCGGCGGTAATGACCGAGGGAACAGACACGCCGGACAGCGTCTGAAGCTGTTCGAGAAGCGGTTTATGCAGCGTAAACGGCACCAGCCCGGCGCGCGTAGGCAAGACTTTCAGGCCAAACTGTTCGGCAATCTTATAGCCGAACGGGGAGGCGCCCAGCCCCGGCATCGACAGGCCGCCGCTGGCGATCACCAGGCTGTCAGCGCTGACGGTTTCACCGTTCAGCTGCAGCGTATAGCCCTGGTCGTCGCGGGCGACTTCCAGCACTTCCGTGCGCAGGCGCATGACGACGCCGCCCTTCTCGCACTCGGCCACCAGCATATCGACAATCTGCTGCGCGGAGTCGTCGCAGAACAGCTGTCCCAGCGTCTTCTCATGCCATGCGATGCCGTGCTTGCCCACGAGATCGATAAAATCCCATTGTGTGTAGCGCGCCAGCGCAGATTTACAAAAATGACGGTTTTGGCTCAAATAGGCCGCGGGTTCAACATACAGATTAGTAAAGTTGCAGCGCCCGCCGCCGGACATCAGGATCTTACGGCCAGGCTTTTTACCGTTATCCAGCAGCAGTACGCGACGACCCGCCTGTCCGGCCATTGCCGCACAAAACATACCCGCCGCACCGGCGCCAATTACCACGGCATCAAACCTTTCCACGTCAAAACCCTCTTTGTTAACTGCCGCGGATTGTAAAGTTTCCTCTGTGGTCACACCAGCGTAAAAAGATATTACAAAGGCATTCCATTGAAATTTAAAGAATATCCTTTATGAAGCATTTCTCAAATCAGGTGGTATGTCAAAAAAAGTCTATATTTCACTTTGCCCGCCGCGCATTTGTCCTGGATAATGCGCCGCGTTCATGTCCTCAAAATGGCGTAACGTCCTATGCTACATTTGTTTGCCGGCCTGGATTTACATACCGGGCTTTTATTATTGCTTGCTCTGGTTTTTGTACTGTTTTACGAAGCGATCAACGGCTTCCACGACACTGCAAACGCAGTAGCGACGGTTATCTACACTCGCGCAATGCGATCGCAGCTTGCGGTTGTTATGGCGGCGGTATTTAACTTTTTTGGTGTTCTCCTGGGCGGGCTGAGCGTTGCGTATGCCATCGTGCATATGCTGCCAACGGATCTGCTGCTTAACGTTAGTTCTGGCCATGGCCTCGCTATGGTGTTCTCAATGCTGCTTGCTGCAATTATCTGGAACCTCGGTACCTGGTATTTTGGCCTGCCTGCATCCAGTTCTCACACGCTCATCGGCGCGATTATCGGCATCGGGTTAACCAACGCCCTGATGACCGGGACATCGGTTGTTGATGCGCTGAACCTGCCTAAAGTATTGGGCATTTTCGGCTCCCTGATCATCTCCCCTATCGTGGGTCTGGTAGTCGCGGGGGGATTGATTTTCATCCTGCGTCGCTACTGGAGCAACACGAAAAAACGTGCGCGTATCCACCTGACGCCAGCAGAGCGTGAGAAGAAAGACGGCAAGAAAAAGCCGCCGTTCTGGACGCGTATCGCCCTGATCATTTCTGCTATCGGCGTGGCCTTCTCACACGGCGCGAACGACGGGCAGAAAGGCATTGGTCTGGTGATGCTGGTTCTGATCGGCGTCGCACCGGCAGGCTTCGTGGTGAACATGAATGCCTCCGGTTACGAAATCACACGTACCCGCGATGCGGTCAACAACGTTGAAACCTATTTCCAGCAGCATCCTGACCTGCTGAAAAAAGCGACCGGCGTTGATCAGTTGATCCCTTCTCCGGAAGCCGGTGCAACCACCGCGCCTGGCGAATTCCACTGCCATCCGGCAAACGCGATTAACGCGCTGGAACGCGCCAAGGGCATGCTGGGCGACATCGAAAGCTACGACAAACTGGCCGTTGAACAGCGTGGTCAGCTGCGTCGTATCATGCTCTGCATCTCTGACGTGACCGATAAAGTCGCGAAGCTGCCAGAGGTGAATGGTGACGACAAACGTCTGCTGAAGAAACTGAAAAGCGATATGCTCAACACCATTGAGTACGCGCCAATCTGGATCATCATGGCCGTCGCGCTGGCACTCGGTATTGGTACGATGATTGGCTGGCGTCGTGTGGCGACCACCATCGGCGAGAAGATCGGTAAGAAAGGCATGACCTATGCGCAGGGTATGTCCGCGCAGATGACGGCGGCAGTGTCTATCGGTCTGGCGAGCTACACCGGTATGCCAGTATCCACCACCCACGTACTCTCCTCGTCCGTGGCAGGTACCATGATTGTTGACGGCGGCGGTCTGCAGCGCAAAACCGTGACCAACATTCTGATGGCCTGGGTGTTTACACTCCCGGCATCCATCCTGCTGTCTGGCGGTTTGTACTGGATTTCGCTGAAGCTGATTTAATCGGTTGAAGGCGACAAAAAAGCGGGTCAGGAAACTGACCCGCTTTTTTTATGGCTGTTGTTTTTACTAAACCCATTGCTGTAATCAGGACAATCTGAACACTATCTGTTCAGATTTTTACTGCACAAATAACTATTATCCTCGCGAATGTTCTCAGTCCAAACAACACCCATGACGGAATAGACTATGCCATTCAAAACGGCTACTAAATGGATTCACTCCCTTGTGACGCTTTCGCTTCTGACTCTGGTCATTGGATTTCTCTGGTTAAACCATCAGCCCAATCAGCGAAATAGCGATGAGCTACAGCGCGCTTATAAATTATCCGATAGCGTCTGGCTCTATATGACCGTGAACAATCAGGGCGGCACAACCGTACCACCAATCTACCGTTATTATCTCTCGGGGGCGCTTGCAGGGAAAGACACTGATATTATCCATCAGCTTGCTATGAAGTATCCGGTAATCGAAGGTACAGGCACGATAACCTCGGCCAGTATTGATACAAGCGGGGAAGTGAACATTGCCTATAGCGGAAAGGTTATTTCGATTGAGAACAATATCTCCAGTCTCCGGTTCTCAGTTAAGCCCTGAGCCAGATGAAAGTAGGCGGGGCTTTCCCCGCCTGCTGTGATGCTCAGTGCCAAATCATCAATGCAATCATACTGACCACGACCAGCCCGCACAGGGCGCTGGTCAAAATGAACTGACGACGCAGGCGCTCGCAGCGACGAATAAACTCTTCATCGTGATGATCGCGGTAGCGCTGGTAGTAGATGTATCCCACCAGACGCATCTGCTTGCTGGGCTGTCCATGCGAGGTGAAGAACCCTCCACCGTCCACATACTGATAAAGCAACGGATCGCAACCACGAAGTACCACTAACAGCGCACGTAACGATGAGAAGTAGCGCGCCATATTCACTATGCAAACCACGCATAACGCCCAAAACAATGCGACGGTGCTAATCATACATCCTCCCCGGCGTCCGCCCACGAAGCAAGGCTCCTGAGCTACCGCACCCCAATGCCCTGACAGACAGTTCAGTGAAAGAATGACCAAAAGTCGATCCGGTTCGCGTTTTAATATCCGAACGGCTCATTTAATAGTGTAGGAGATCCGTTAATTTTTTTGCCACAAGGTTAATCGTTATCAACACCAAAGCTTGAAAAATATGTTTAACTGGGCCGTAATGAAAGTATCAGACGACGGCATTCTCACTTAGTCATCGATAACTTAAGGAAGGAGTAACACTATGGCTTACAAACACATTCTCATCGCGGTTGACCTCTCCCCTGAGAGCAAAGTGCTGGTTGATAAAGCGGTATCCATGGCACGTCCCTACAACGCGAAAGTTTCGCTGATTCACGTTGACGTGAATTACTCCGACCTCTACACCGGTCTGATCGACGTGAATCTTGGCGATATGCAGAAGCGCATCTCCGAAGAGACTCACCATGCCCTGAGCGAACTCTCCACCAACGCGGGCTATCCAATTACCGAAACCCTTAGCGGCAGCGGCGACCTGGGCCAGGTGCTGGTTGATGCGATCAAGAAATACGATATGGACCTGGTGGTTTGCGGTCACCATCAGGACTTCTGGAGCAAGCTGATGTCTTCAGCGCGCCAGCTGATTAACACCGTTCACGTGGATATGCTAATTGTTCCACTGCGTGACGAAGAAGACGAATAAGCGCGTTAAATTCCCCTCACCCTAACCCTCTCCCCAAGGGAGAGGGAATAGATCGAGGCCACAGGCCGGGTAAGGCGAAGCCGCCACCCGGCTTTTTTATTCCGGCGTACCCGGATAAATATCAAACCGGTGCCCTTTGGTGGTCACCGCGTTAGCGGTCGCAACGTTCGCCAGCGGCGGCGCATAGTCCGGGCGCTTTACCACCACCCGCTTCGTGGCAAGCTGACGAGCCGGCTCCAGCAGGCCATCGGCATCCAAATCCGGCCCCACCAGCGACTGAAACACCCGCATCTCTTTCTTCACCAGCGCGCTTTTCTGCTTATGCGGGAACATAGGGTCGAGATAGACCACCTGCGGGCGCGGGGTGATATCCGTCAATGCCGTCAGGCTGGAGGCGTGGATCAGCTGCAAACGATCCTGCAGCCAGGGGCCGATTTCCGGGTCCGCGTAGCCTCGCGCCAGCCCATCGTCGAGCAGCGCAGCGACCACCGGATTACGCTCCAGCATCCGCACGCGACAGCCGACAGACGCCAGCACAAACGCATCGCGCCCCAGTCCCGCCGTGGCATCGACCACGTCCGGGAGGTAGCTCCCTTTGATGCCGACCGCTTTGGCCACCGCTTCGCCGCGACCGCCGCCGAACTTGCGCCGGTGCGCCATCGCGCCGCCGACAAAGTCGACGAAAATCCCGCCGAGCTTCGGTTCGTCGCGCTTGCGTAATCCGAGATGTTCCGGCGTCATCACCAGCGCCATCAGGTTTTCTTCATCGTGCTCCAGCCCCCAGCGGGCCGCCAGAACTGATAAGGCGCCGTCTCCGGCGTCTGTTTCATCTACTAAGCAGATCTTCACGTAACAATCAGCCTTTGATCCCGTAATGCTCAAGCATCGCATCCAGCTGCGGCTCGCGTCCGCGGAAGCGTTTGAACAGCACCATTGGCTCTTCAGACCCGCCGCGGGTCAGGATGTTATCGAGGAACGACTGGCCGGTTTCGCGGTTGAAGATCCCCTCTTCTTCGAAGCGAGAGAAGGCATCTGCCGCCAGCACGTCGGCCCACAGGTAGCTGTAGTAGCCGGCAGCGTAGCCGCCTGCGAAGATGTGGCTGAAGGCATGCGGGAAGCGGCCCCAGGTCGGCCCTGGAATAACGGCAACCTGCTTTTTAATCTCGGCCAGGGTCTCAAGGATTTTCGCGCCCTGCTCCGGGCTAAACTCGGCGTGCAGGCGGAAATCGAACAGGCCGAACTCCAGCTGGCGCAGGATAAACATCGCCGCCTGGTAGTTTTTCGCCGCCAGCATTTTATCCAGCAGCTCTTTCGGCAGCGGCTCGCCGGTCTCGTAGTGACCGGAGATAAACGCCAGCGCGTCCGGCTCCCAGCACCAGTTTTCCATAAACTGGCTTGGCAGCTCGACCGCATCCCACGGCACGCCGCTGATACCGGCCACGCCTGCGGTTTCGATGCGGGTCAGCATATGGTGCAGACCATGACCAAACTCGTGGAACA
The DNA here is from genome assembly GCF_056856775.1 of Enterobacter sp. QK-SA4. Lineage (NCBI taxonomy): Bacteria > Pseudomonadati > Pseudomonadota > Gammaproteobacteria > Enterobacterales > Enterobacteriaceae > Enterobacter > Enterobacter sp. QK-SA4. Next base: position 246,003 of record NZ_JBXFXH010000007.1, on the reverse strand, counting down.
GGGTAATCACTTCGTCGTGGGTGAACAGCGCCGGTTTGCCGCTTACCGGACGGTTGAAGTTACAGGTCAGGTAAGCGACCGGCTTCTGCAGAGAACCGTCGGCTTTACGCATCTGGCCTACGCAGTCGTCCATCCACGCCCCGCCGCGCTTGTTCTCACGCGCGTAGAGATCGAGGTAGAAGCTGCCGCGCAGCTCATTTTTCTCGTCATACAGCTCGAAGAAACGCACGTCCGGGTGCCAGACGTCGATATCGGTACGCTCTTTGGCGGTGATGCCGTAGATGCGTTTTACCACTTCGAACAGGCCGTTAACGGCTTTGTTTTCCGGGAAGTACGGGCGCAGCTGCTCGTCGCTGATGCTGTAGAGGTGCTGCTTCTGTTTTTCGCTGTAGTACGCGATATCCCACGGCTGCAGCTCGTCCACGCCGAACTCGGCTTTCGCGAAGGCGCGCAGCTGGGCCAGCTCTTTCTCACCCTGCGGACGGGCGCGTTTCGCCAGATCGGTCAGGAAGTCGAGCACCTGCTGCGGGTTCTCCGCCATTTTGGTGGCGAGGGATTTATCGGCGTAGTTTTCGAAGCCCAGCAGCTGCGCCAGCTCGTGACGCAGGGCGAGGATTTCCGCCATTACCGGGCTGTTGTCCCACTTACCGGCATTCGGCCCCTGATCGGAGGCGCGGGTGCTGTACGCACGGTACATCTCTTCGCGCAGGGCCTGGTTGTCGCAGTAGGTCATCACCGGCAGATAGCTCGGGATATCCAGCGTTAACAGGAAGCCTTCCTGCTCTTTCGCTTCAGCCTGGGCTTTTGCCGCCGCCAGCGCGCTTTCCGGCATACCGGAAAGCATAGCTTCGTCGGTAATCAGCTTCGTCCAGCCCATGGTGGCGTCGAGCACGTTGTTGCTGTACTGGTTGCCCAGCTCGGACAGACGCGCGGCGATTTCGCCGTAGCGGGTCTGCTTCTCTTTTGGCAGGCCAATCCCGGACAGCTCAAAATCACGCAGGGCGTTATCGACCGATTTTTTCTGCGCCGTGCTCAGTTCGGCATAATGGTCGCCGTCGCGCAGGTCGCGGTAGGCTTTGTACAGCCCTTCGTGCTGGCCGACCCAGGTGCTGTACTCAGAGAGCAGCGGCAGGGTCTGTTCGTAGGCTTCGCGCAGTTCCGGGCTGTTTTTTACCGAGTTCAGGTGGCTCACCGGGGAGAAGATACGCCCCAGCACGTCGTCCACTTCGGCCAGCGGCTGACACAGATTTTCCCAGGTGTACGGCGCGCCCTGCGCTACCACGCTTTCTACCGCCGCGCGGCAGTTGTCCAGCGATTGCGTAACGGCTGGAACCACATGCTCAGGGAGGATTTTAGAAAACGGCGGCAACGAAAAAGGCGTCAGTAATGGATTGGTCATAAACGCTGTCCTGTTGAAATAGGTGAATGAAGCGCGCATCCGGCGCTGTGCATATGGGATCTAGAATGGGGTTAAGTGTAGAGGATTTCAATGCCGGACGTTGCGCTTTCGCGGCAGTGGAAACTTTTCTGTATACTGTGGCCATACGCTCTATTTTTGCCCGATGGCGCTACGCTTATCGGGCCTACGTTTACTACCTGGAACACATTCATCCATGCTCAGTTATCGCCACAGCTTCCACGCAGGCAACCACGCCGACGTCCTTAAACACACCGTTCAGAGCCTCATCATCGAATCGCTCAAAGAGAAAGAGAAGCCGTTTCTCTATCTGGACACCCACGCGGGCGCGGGCCGTTACCAGCTGAGTGGCGAGCATGCCGAGCGTACCGGTGAATATCTGGAAGGGATTGCCCGCGTCTGGCAGCAGGACGACCTGCCTGCCGAGCTGGAGCCGTACATCGGCGTGGTGAATCACTTCAACCGCAACGGCCAGCTGCGCTACTACCCTGGCTCACCGCTGATTGCACGCCAGCTGCTGCGCGAGCAGGACAGCCTCCAGCTGACCGAACTGCATCCGAGCGACTTCCCGCTGCTGCGTTCCGAATTTCAGAAAGACAGCCGCGCCCGCGTGGAAAAATCCGACGGCTACCAGCAGCTGAAAGCCAAGCTGCCGCCGGTTTCCCGCCGCGGCCTGGTGCTGATCGACCCGCCGTACGAAATCAAAACCGACTATCAGGCGGTGGTAACCGGTATCCACGAAGGGTACAAACGCTTTGCTACCGGCACCTATGCCCTGTGGTACCCGGTGGTGCTGCGCGCGCAAATCAAACGCATGATCAAAGACCTGGAAGCAACCGGCATCCGTAAGATCCTGCAGATCGAGCTGGCGGTACGCCCTGACAGCGATCAGCGCGGCATGACCGCCTCCGGCATGATTGTGATCAACCCGCCGTGGAAGCTTGAAGCGCAGATGAACAACGTGCTGCCGTGGCTGCATAAAACGCTGGTGCCAGCGGGTACAGGCCACGCCACCGTCAGTTGGATCGTGCCGGAGTAATCGCAGCCATCGGTGGAAACTATTGATTTCAGGTATACAATCGCGGCAATTCACGATTAAGGACAAAAGCAATGACTAAGCATTATGACTACATCGCCATCGGCGGCGGCAGCGGCGGCATCGCCTCCATCAACCGTGCGGCCATGTACGGCCAGAAATGCGCGCTGATTGAAGCCAAAGCGCTGGGCGGCACCTGCGTGAACGTGGGTTGTGTACCGAAGAAGGTGATGTGGCATGCGGCGCAGATCCGTGAAGCTATCCATATGTATGGCCCGGACTACGGCTTTGACACCACCATCAACCACTTCGACTGGGAAAAACTGATCGCCAGCCGTACCGCCTACATCGACCGCATTCACACCTCGTACGACAACGTGCTGGGTAAAAATAACGTTGACGTTATCCACGGTTTCGCCCGCTTTGTGGACGCGAAAACGATCGAAGTGAACGGCGAGACGATCACCGCCGATCACATCCTGATCGCCACCGGCGGTCGTCCGAGCCACCCGAACATCCCGGGCGTGGAATACGGCATCGACTCCGACGGTTTCTTCGAACTGCCTGCCCTGCCAAAACGCGTTGCCGTTGTTGGCGCGGGTTACATTGCGGTGGAACTGGCCGGCGTGATTAACGGCCTGGGCGCAGAAGCGCACCTGTTCGTACGTAAACACGCGCCGCTGCGCAGCTTTGACCCGCTGATTGTCGATACGCTGGTTGAAGTGATGAACACCGAAGGCCCGACCCTGCACACCAACGCCGTGCCAAAAGCGGTGGTGAAAAACGCGGACGGCAGCCTGACGCTTGAGCTGGAAGATGGCCGCAGCCAGACCGTCGATTGCCTGATCTGGGCGATTGGCCGTGAACCTGCGAACGATAACTTCAACCTGGGCGTGACGGGCGTAAAAACCGACGAAAAAGGCTATATCGTCGTCGATAAATTCCAGAACACCAGCGTACCGGGCATTTATGCGGTCGGCGACAACACCGGCGCGGTTGAGCTGACGCCGGTCGCCGTTGCGGCGGGTCGTCGTCTTTCCGAGCGCCTGTTCAACAACAAGCCGGACGAGCATCTGGACTACAGCAACATCCCGACCGTGGTTTTCAGCCACCCGCCAATCGGCACCGTCGGCTTAACCGAGCCGCAGGCGCGCGAGCAGTACGGCGACGACCAGGTGAAAGTGTATAAATCGGCGTTTACCGCGATGTACACCGCCGTCACCTCACACCGTCAGCCGTGCCGCATGAAGCTGGTCTGCGTCGGTCCGGAAGAGAAGATTGTCGGTATCCACGGCATCGGCTTCGGCATGGACGAGATCCTGCAGGGCTTCGCCGTGGCGCTGAAGATGGGCGCAACCAAGAAAGACTTCGACAACACGGTGGCCATCCACCCGACGGCCGCGGAAGAGTTTGTTACTATGCGTTAATCCTGATGCCCCTCTCCTGAGGGGCATTTTTTTAACATTCATAAATCGTTGCAAAACGAATGCTCCGAAAATAGTGATCTACCGCACATTTCCCTCCCCATCTACCGAAGCGAATGTCTACGCTTATAAGACGCCCGGATAAACCTGTCTTTTTGAACACACAACCGGAGGTCCCTATCACCATGTTCAACCAGAAACTACAGGCTACCGAGAACATCGAGTTCGAGATTGCAGAAGAGCTGCGCTACGAGACCGATCCCTGCGAGTTGAAACTGGATGAAATGATTGAGGCGGAGCCGGAACCCGAAATGATCGAGGGGCTACCCGCCTCCGATGCGTTGACGCCCGCAGACCGCTATCTTGAACTGTTCGAGCATGTGCAGTCGACGCGGCTGTTTGCGGACAGTAAAACCTTCCCCGACTGCGCGCCGAAGATGGATCCGTTAGATATCCTGATCCGCTACCGCAAGGTCAGACGCCACCGGGATTTCGACCTGCGCCAGTTTGTGGAGAACCACTTCTGGATGCCGGAAACGTACGGCACAGAATATGTCTCCGACCCGGGACTCTCCCTGAAAGAGCACATTGATAACCTGTGGCCGGTGCTGACGCGCGAGCCGCAGGATCATATTCCCTGGTCTTCCCTGCTGGCCCTGCCGCAGGCCTATATCGTCCCCGGCGGGCGATTCAGCGAGACCTACTACTGGGATTCCTATTTCTCCATGCTGGGGCTGGCGGAGAGTGGCCGTAACGATCTGCTCAAGTGTATGGCGGACAACTTTGCCTGGCTGATTGAACGCTACGGGCATATCCCCAACGGCAACCGCACCTATTATCTCAGCCGCTCGCAGCCGCCGGTCTTTGCCCTGATGGTGGAGCTGTTCGAGGAGGACGGCGTGCGCGGTGCGAAACGCTATCTGGATCACCTCAAAATGGAGTACGCCTTCTGGATGGACGGCGCGGAGTCGCTGCTGCTTAACCAGGCCTACCGCAGCGCCGTGCGCATGCCGGACGGTTCACTGCTCAACCGCTACTGGGACGACCGTGATACCCCGCGCGACGAATCGTGGATTGAGGACGTGGAAACTGCCCGTCACTCGGGTCGTCCGCCCAATGAGGTGTATCGCGACCTGCGCGCGGGTGCGGCGTCCGGCTGGGATTACTCGTCCCGCTGGCTGCGCGATCCGTCGCGGCTCGCCAGCATCCGCACGACGCAGTTTATCCCCATCGATCTGAACGCCTTCCTGTTCAAGCTGGAAAGCGCTATCGCCAACATCTCCGCGTCGAAAGGGGATAAAGAGACGGCAGAGGCGTTTCGCCAGAAAGCCAGCGATCGCCGCGCGGCGGTGAACCGCTATCTGTGGGACGAGGAGAGCGGCTGCTACCGCGATTACGACTGGCGACGCGAAGAGCTGGCGCTGTTTTCTGCCGCCAGTATTGTGCCGCTGTATGTTGGAATGGCGACGCACGAGCAGGCAGAACGTTTGTCTGATGCGGTCAAATCGCGGCTGCTGACCCCAGGTGGAATTCTGGCGACCGAGTACGAAACCGGCGAGCAGTGGGATAAACCCAACGGCTGGGCGCCGCTGCAGTGGATGGCGATTCAGGGGTTCAAGCAGTACGGCAACGACTCGCTGGGCGATGAGATCGCCTGGAGCTGGCTGCATACGGTGAACCATTTTTATAAGACGCATCACAAGCTGATTGAGAAGTATCACATCGCCAGCAGCACGCCGCGCGAAGGCGGCGGGGGTGAGTATCCGCTGCAGGACGGTTTCGGCTGGACGAACGGCGTGGTGCGGCGGCTGATTGGGTTGTATGGGGAGCCTTAAGTGGGGTGCGGTCTGGTGCCCTCACCCCGGCCTCTCCCACAGGGAGAGGGAAAAGAGATCAGCGAATCACCTCATAAATGGCAGCCTGAATGGACTGCCATTTTTTCGTGGTGGCATCCGGCTGCGACTGCGCGCGGCGTGTGGCCATGTCGAGATCGTGCTGCTGGCGTTTCACCACGGCAGGCACGGTGCAGAAAGCTTTGAGATACTCTTTACGAACCGAGGTCAGAGACTCGCCGTTCGACATGGCGTGGCTGAGCGTGTTGATGAAGCGACGGCACGGCTTCTCTTCCACCATGTTCTGCCGATAGCGTAACATCAGCTCCAGCACATCGTCATAGCCTGCCGACATCGCCTCTTCGGTCCAGGAGAGCTTCCAGTCCATGCCGCCCTGCAAAAACAGCAGGGTCACGCGGGTATCGTTGCGGTTAATGGCCGAGCGGAAATTATTCTCGTCCCAGGTGACCCCCATGCGCGTGAGCGTTTCGCGCGAAGAAGGCGTCTCGCGCATTTCCTGCGGAGAAGCCGCTTCAGCCGCGCTGGCGGTTGCAGGCTGCGGTTTGCTGCTGGTCACCAGCCAGAAGCCCCCCGCCACGATAGCAATCACCATGACGCCAACCGCCCCCCATAGCGCACCGGAAATGAGCTGCTCGCGTTGTTCGGGGGTACGCGGCGCGCGCTGGGTCGGCTTTTCAATGGTGTCACGGACTTCAAACAGATCCCCACCGGTGACCCGATCCATTTTCTGCGCCTTTTCCCAGAAGGTATGCAATTCGCTGGCATCTACCGCCATGAATCCGGCCGGATTGACGCGCGTTCTCCCCTCTTCAAACGCGCGCTGAACGGGCCGCGCGATCTGCGCATAGTAGTTATCCAGCAGCTGGATTTGCGCCGAGCTTAACGTTTTTTGAACGGTGATGCTGTTGCGGATTTGCCGAATGTCATCAAGGAAGGTTTGCAGCGTTTTGCGCGGTTCAACCAGCAGCGTCAGCATGGAAGGGTCGCTGAACAGCGAAGCGTAATAGCGGCTGAACTCTTTTTTATCCACCAGCATCTGCGCCAGTTCGCTGAACATCATGCCGCTGAGGACATCATTGATCTCGCCAAGCTTCAGCCAGCGCCGCACGCGGTCAGCGTTAAACAGGGTCTTAAGATGGTTGTTCAGCCGCACCTGATCGGGCCAGGCCTGCTGGATGAGCCCTTTAATCATCAGCTCAATCGCGCGTACCTGCTTGTGCGCCTGCTGCTGCTGGAGTTCGCTTCCCGGTGCCAGGTCAGTGCTGTAGGTCAACAGCGGCTGCTGCAGGCGAAGATGTTCCAGAGCGGTCACAAACCGCATCGCCGCAATAAGCTGGTTTTCACTCACATCCTGTCCGCTTTCATACTGCGGAACGCGCTGCTGCAGCAGGCGAAGCTGGAGCGTAAATTCCGACATCTCGGCATCATTCAGGTTGAGTTTTTTCGCAACGGCTCCCCAGCCGCCCAGAGCTAATCGCGCGCTGTCGAGTTGTTCCAGGAACCAGCGTGGATCTTTGCCCTCAGAAGCATGTACATTCAGAAGGAGTAAAATTTCCACCGACGCATGGCGAATGACCGCCAGACAGTGTTCAAACTGTTCGCGAATATGATGTGATGTGCTGAGAGTCATTGTTTTCCTTAAGCGACAACGAAGACATCCGGAATGGGCACGAAACGCCCTTTATTCTTTTTATTTATACGCGGTTAACCATACCTGACTTTCTGTTGAAATAAAGTGACAACCCTAAAATGATTTAAAATGTTTCAGGAGAATCTGAATGCCGGTTTTAATTACCTCTCGTCTGACCTGTTCGCCCCTTCAGGAACAAGACTGGCCCTTTTTTCTGGCGCTACAGCAGCACCCGGACGTAATGCGCTTTGTGGCGGAAGACCGTCCCGTCGCGGCGATCCGCGAGGCGTTTGATTCGCGCCTGGCCCCATGGGCACCGGGCAGCGCGCACTGGCTTTGTCTCGTCGTACGTGACACCGCCTCACAGGCCCCGCTGGGCGTTACCGGGTATATTCATCGGGAGGAGGACTGCGCAGAAGTGGGCTTCCTTTTCGCACCCGAGGCGCAGGGGAAAGGTTACGGCTTTGAATCCCTGAAAGTGCTTTGCGATTACGCTTTTCATCAGGGCGGTATACGGCGACTCACCGCCACCGTCACCGCGGGAAATGTTGCGTCAAGACGCCTGCTGGAAAAAGCCCGCTTTCGCCTGGAAGGTGAATTACGCGAAAGCTATTACCTTGCGGGGCGCTGGCAAAATGACTGGCTATTTGGTTTATTACAGCAGGAATACCTGAATAATAATTCCTGACCAACCGCTTTTTAGCAGATATTTCCCGGACGTCGTTTCCTCTTTAATGTCACTATTAAGAGGAAACGAATATCAAACGTCATTCGCTGAAAATATTCTCAGCGGCCGCTGCGTTAATAAAAAAACATCCGGGTCTTTCTCTGGAGAAATATCGTGATGAAAATGGGTTATCGGCTATGGCTGCCTGCGTTCTTTATCACTGTCAGTATGCAGACACATCCATACTAAGGGTTTCCTTAAGGGGCTCCTTCCCCCTAAGCCCGTGTATCACAGGAACATACCGCCTGATACTTCAATACGTTGCGCATTCATCCAGCCCAGCTTATCGCTGAGCAGTGCCGCAATGGCATCGCCAATATCGTCCGGCAGCCCCACCCGTCCCAGCGCCGTCTGCGAGGCCAGAAGCTGATTCAGCTCCGCGTTGTCGCGCACGCGTCCGCCGCCAAAGTCAGTTTCTATCGCGCCCGGCGCAATGATATTGACGGAAATTCCGCGCGCGCCCAGCTCTTTCGCCTGATAACGCGTCAGCACTTCCATCGCCCCTTTCATGGCCGCGTAGGTCCCTGAGCCCGGCTGGGTAAAACGGGCCAGCCCGCTGGAGACGTTGAGGATACGACCCCCGTCGTTAAGCAGCGGCAGCAGGCGCTGGGTCAGGAAGAAAGGTCCTTTGAAATGAATGTTCAGCGCTTCATCAAACTGAGCCTCCGTCGTGTCGGCATAGGGCGCGTATAAACCCGTTCCGGCATTGTTCAATAAATAGTCAAAGGTTTCGCGCTGCCAGACGGTCTTAAGGGTTTCCTGAAGCTGTCGGGCAAAATGATCAAAACTCGTGATATCACCGACGTTGAGCTGTAATGCCGCTGCGTTGACGCCTTTTTGCTGAATTTCATTCACAACATCCAGCGCTTCCTGCTGGCTACGGTTGTATGTCAGGACAATTCCCGTGCCGTCTGCCGCCAGCTTTAACGCAGCGTTTTTGCCCAGACCACGGCTACCACCCGTCACTAATGCGATACGTTCACTCATCATAAACCTCGTTTTGGCTGTTAAGGAGATTGAGAAAGAGCTTATTAGGTGATAGAAAATCAATAAAGATGGGTTAAAACGCTTCACTGTTTCACCAGAAACAACAATGAGCTTCCTCTATGGATAAAATTCACGCAATGCAGCTGTTCGTCCGCGTCGCGGAACTGGAAAGTTTTTCCCGCGCGGCCGAAACATTAACCCTGCCGAAAGGCAGCGTCTCGCGGCAAATTCAGGCCCTGGAAAACCGGCTTGGCACCCAGCTATTGCACCGCACCACGCGCCGCGTCAGCCTGACGCAGGACGGCATGGTCTATTACGAACGGGCAAAAGATCTGCTGGCAAACCTTGATGAACTCGACGGTATGTTTCAGCACGATCCCTCCAGCATCAGCGGTCGGCTCCGCGTGGATATGCCCGTCGGCGTTGCTCGAAATTTAGTCATCCCCAAACTGCCTGCTTTTCTGCAGCACTATCCGGGCATTGAACTCGAGCTCAGCAGCAGCGATCGTCTGGTGGATGTGATCCGCGAAGGGTTTGATTGCGTGGTGCGCGTCGGCACTTTGAAGGATTCAGGGCTGATTGCCCGTCCGCTGGGCAAGCTGTCGGTGATTAACTGCGCCAGCCCGGACTATCTGGCGCGATTTGGCTATCCGGAAACCCTGGACGATTTAGGCTCGCACGCCGTGATCCACTACGCCGCGATGCTGGGAACCCGCCCGCAGGGCTTTGAGTTTTATAACGGCAGTGCGGCGCAGTGGATAAAAACGGGCGGGGTGTTAACCGTCAACAGCACGGAAACTTACCAGGCTGCCTGTCTCGCCGGGCTGGGCATTATTCAGGTTCCGCGGGTTGGGGTGCGCGATTTACTGCGCGCGAAGAAACTGATTGAGATCCTCCCGCAATACCGGGCCGAAGCGATGCCCGTCTCCCTGATTTACCCTCACCGCCGCAACCTCTCCCGCCGGGTCCATCTGTTCATGGAGTGGCTTACCGAACTCACAAAAGCTTACGTGGACTAGCCGCAAGCTATAATTCAAAAACACATCCAGCTCAACGAAAAGGAAAATGCGCGTGACGCCGGAAAACAACCCGCAACGACCCACCCAACATTTAGAGTATGAGCCCGTCAAAAAGATGGAAACCGGGCCCGAAGAGGCCAAAACGCCAGGCACCGCCAGCAAAGCGCTGGGGACCGTCACCGGCATCGCCGCGAGAATTCAGCAGTTTCCCATGGTTGCGCATCTGATACGCGCGACCGAGCGCTTTAATGACCGCATGGGGAACCAGTTTGGTGCCGCCATCACCTATTTTTCCTTCCTGTCGATGATCCCAATCCTGATGGTGTCGTTTGCGGCAGCCGGTTTTGTGCTCGCGTCGCACCCGACGCTACTGCAGGATATCTTCAATAAAATCCTGAATAACGTCAGTGACCCGACCCTTGCCAGCACCCTCAAGAGCACCATCAATACCGCCGTTCAGCAGCGTACCACCGTGGGTATCGTCGGTTTGCTGATTGCGCTTTACTCCGGCGTTAACTGGATGGGCAACCTGCGCGAGGCCATCCGCGCCCAGTCGCGCGACGTCTGGGAGCGTAAGCCGCAGGACGAGGAGAAAATCTGGGTGAAGTATCTCCGCGATTTTGTTTCGCTGATTGGCCTGCTCGTCGCGCTGATCGTGACGCTTTCCATTACCTCCGTGGCGGGCTCGGCGCAGCAGATGATCATCTCCGCGCTCTACCTTGATTACATCGAATGGCTGAAGCCCGCCTGGCGCGGCATTGGGCTGGCCATTTCCATCTTTGCCAACTACCTGCTGTTCTTCTGGATCTTCTGGCGCTTGCCCCGCCATCGTCCGCGCAAGAAGGCGCTGATTCGCGGCACGTTGATTGCGGCGATCGGCTTTGAGGTGATCAAAATCGTGATGACCTACACGCTGCCGTCGCTGGTGAAATCCCCTTCTGGCGCGGCGTTTGGCTCGGTGCTGGGACTGATGGCCTTCTTCTACTTTTTCGCTCGCCTGACCCTGTTCTGCGCGGCATGGATTGCCACCGCCGAGTACAAAGGCGACACGCGAATGCCCGGTAAAACGCACCGCTAGCCCCGCTCTCGGGCTGAAATTTCAGCCCGATTCATCATTTCAGCATATAAATCCAGTCCGTAACTTTTATTTAACCGAAAACCAGTTTAATTGACTAATATTTAAAATCTGTGAAGCATTTCATAGACGTGTTTTCGCTGGCCTGAAAATTATCCGCTTTTTGTTGCTTTTATCACCAGCGCGCGGCTTTGTTACAGATTGAAATGTCGCTTTTGCTGTGCGTAATATGGCCTTTCGTTCGACAAAAATAAGAAAATATTATGCAAGCAACAGCCACCACACTCGACTCAGGAACGGAAAACGTTCCGGTAAACTCGCGCAATAAAGTTGTCGTCGCCTCGCTGATTGGCACCGCCATTGAGTTCTTCGACTTTTATATTTATGCCACCGCCGCGGTCATCGTCTTCCCGCATATTTTCTTCCCGCAGGGCGATCCGACGGCGGCCACGCTGCAGTCTCTGGCGACCTTTGCCATCGCGTTTGTTGCGCGTCCGATTGGCTCTGCGCTGTTTGGACACTTTGGCGATCGCATTGGCCGAAAAGTCACCCTGGTGGCCTCGCTGCTGACGATGGGCATCTCCACCGTAGCCATCGGTCTGCTGCCGACCTATGAAACCATCGGCATTCTGGCGCCGGTCCTGCTGGCGCTGGCGCGTTTCGGTCAGGGTCTGGGGCTGGGCGGTGAATGGGGCGGCGCGGCGCTGCTGGCCACCGAGAACGCCCCGGCGCGCAAGCGCGCGCTGTACGGTTCATTCCCGCAGCTGGGCGCGCCGATTGGCTTCTTCTTTGCCAACGGGACGTTCCTGCTGCTCTCGTGGCTGCTGACGGATGAACAGTTCATGAGCTGGGGCTGGCGTCTCCCGTTTATCTTCTCAGCCGTGCTGGTGCTGATTGGCCTGTATGTGCGTGTTTCGCTGCATGAGACTCCTGTTTTTGCGAAAGTGGCCGCGGCGAACAAGCAGGTGAAAGTGCCGCTGGGTACGCTGCTGACCAAACACGTCCGCGTGACCGTACTGGGCACGTTCATCATGCTGGCAACCTATACGCTGTTCTACATTATGACCGTCTATTCCATGACGTTCAGTACCGCCGCCGCGCCGGTTGGCCTGGGGCTGCCGCGTAACGAAGTGCTGTGGATGCTGATGATGGCGGTGATCGGGTTTGGCGTGATGGTTCCGATTGCGGGTCTGCTTGCGGATAAATTCGGTCGTCGTGCAAGCATGATTACGATCACCACGCTCATCATGCTGTTTGCTCTGTTCGTCTTTCCGCCGCTGCTGGGTTCAGGTAGCCCGGCGCTGGTGATGGCCTATCTGCTGATTGGCCTGAGCCTGATGGGGCTGACCTTCGGCCCGATGGGCGCGCTGCTGCCTGAGCTGTTCCCGACGGAAGTGCGTTATACCGGTGCGTCGTTCTCCTACAACGTTGCCTCTATTCTGGGCGCGTCCGTTGCGCCGTATATCGCCACCTGGCTGCAGGCGAACTATGGTCTGTTCTATGTGGGCGTCTATCTGGCGGCCATGGCGGCGCTGACGCTGATTGCGCTGCTGCTGACGCACGAGACGAAGCACCAGGCTCTGTAATTCACTGCGGCCTGATGCCCTCACCCCGCCCCTCTCCCACAGGGAGAGGGAGGAAGTCCCGTAGGACGGGTAAGCGCAGCGCCACCCGGCAAAAACGGGTCGCACTTTACTTCTTCATCTGCGACAAAATAGTCCGGCACTGATTCGCTTCGCCCTCAGACGGCGAAATCAACGCCAGCAGCGCTGCGGCCGGGGTGACCAGCGTCGCCAGGGCCGCAGCCACCGCACCGCGCGCAATCAGCGGTCCGGGCTTCACGCCCGCCTGCGGGTTTTTGAAGGTTCCGCGCACGTAAAGCGGCGAGCGCAGGGTGATGATGCGGATCCCCTTACTTTCCGGGTCAATCGTCAGATCAAGCTGCTCCGAGGCCATGCTGGCGGTCCCGGTCACGTTAATCACCGCGTTTTCCGTGTCGAAGGCAAATATCTGCGGACGCGCCACGCCGTTAACCAGATCCAGATTGGCCGCCGCGCAGTTTACCCGCACCTCGTCATCACCGAAGATTTGCCCGATGACGTAGTTACCGACGTTCAGCCCCAGGATCTCCATCAGGTTTCGGCTCACCAGCCCGTCGTTCATCAGCAGCTTCAGGTTACCATTGCCGCTGCCCAGCAGCGCCGCCACCGAGTTCCCCACGCCGCGAATGTCGGCATCACCGTTCATTTCACCGAGGGTTTTCTGCATCAGTTCTACGTTCTGCATCAGCTCTTTCAGCTTCAATCGACGCGCCTGGATCTCCGCTCTTCCCTGCATCGGCTTTTTATCACCTTCCAGATGAATATTCGAGGAAATCGTCCCGCCCGCCATGCCAAATTTCAGCGGCTGCAGGCGCAGATCGGCGTTTTTGAGGAGGATATGGGTCGAAAGATTGCTGATCGGCAGCGTACTGCCATGTTCAATTTTTCCGCCTTTGAAGCGCACATCCGCATCCATCACGTCCCATTTGTCGGTTTCGAAGCGATCGTATGGCAGCACTTTGCCGGCAGGCTGAACATCCTTTTTGACCTCTTTCGACTTGGTCCCTTTACCCGAGTCCACGCCAATTAGCGGGCCCAGGTCGGCCAGCCGCAGCTGACGGGACTCAACATCCCCTTCCAGTTTCGGGCGCGGTTTTCCGGTGGTGTAGGTCAGCGTGCCGTGAATATCACTGTCGCCGATGCGGCCGTTGAAATCCCGGTAGTCAAAAACGGACGATTTTTCGGTGTCGATTTTGGCAACCAGATGCCCGTCCGTTTCGAACGGCGGGGTATCCGGCAGCAGCACGCCGGTCAGTTCATACAGCTCGCCCAGCGAATCGCCGGCAAATTTAAGCTGAAGGTCGACGCCGCCCATATTCATCGGATCGTTGACCGTGCCAACGAACGCCACGCGGGTGTTACCGGAACGGAAGTCCGCCTGAACCGGGAACGGCGTGCCTTCGCTCCGCAGCGCCAGCATGCCGCCAATTTTCCCTTTACCGCTGAGAGGCCGATCGTTGTAGCGTCCTTTTGCCGTCAGGCCGAAGACATAGTCACCCACGCTTGCCGCGTCGCCTTTTGCTTTCGTGCCCGTGACCTCGCTAAACGGTAGCGGTTTGCCCAGCGGATCGACGAGGATCTCCACATCCGCCTTGCTGACCTTATCGTCGATGGCGATCCGTCCGCGATCGAAAAGAATATTGTCGAGACGGAATGACCAGGAGGAAGGCTGGGCATTCGGATCTTTTTCGCTGTCGCTGGCAAGGTTAAACGTCCAGTTATTGTTTTTTTCTGAAAGTCGGATCAGACGCGCATCGGGCTGCTGAAGTTTGATCCACGGCAGATAGACCGTTTTGGTGAGGAGCGCCAGCGGAGCCAGCGTGGCTTCAACGCGCGGCAGGTGGATCATGGTGACGTCCGGGATATCCGGCGGGTTGCCGAGAATGATGTCGTCGGCATGGACGTGTGGCCAGGGGATCCAGCTGCGCCAGCCGGGCTCCTCTTTCTGACGCTCCCACACCACCCCTAAATCACCGCGTATGGCGAAGGGGCGGTTCAGTTCGGTTGAGACTTTCTGGTTGATGGTCGGCTTGAGACGGTTCCAGTCAAACGTCGCAATAATGATGGCGACGACCACGATCAACAACAAGAAAATCCCTGCTGTCCAGGAGATTACCCTGGTTGTTCTCGTCATTTTTATCCCCTTTCCTGATGACCTGTCCTGTAAAACTATAGTCCAGACAAAGGGAAGCGGGCTTATCAGAGGGTCGTTATAACGCTATCGAGGCGATCCATGGGGACCGGGCGGGAGAGATAATAGCCTTGCGCCGCCGCTGCGGGGGAGTTTTGCACATCACGCCACTCTTCCAGTGTTTCCACACCTTCAACAATCACGCCCTGGCAATAGCGGTTCATCAGCTGTAATAACAGCGTAAACAGATTCCGCCCTTCCGGGGTTTGACGCAGCATAATGAACAGGTCGCGGGCCACTTTGATGTAGTCGTAGCGCACTTCACTCAGGGCGGAGAAGTTCGCCATGCCGGTGCCAAAGTCATCCAGCCACAGCGGGCCGTATTCGCATATCGACGCAAACGAGGAATCCTGCGGCAGGCGGACATGCTCCACCAGCTCAAAGCGCATCCACGGCAGGGTGGCGATCAGCTCCTGCAATTTTGCGTTCTGACGCAGCGCCAGCAGGGTTGGACCATCGACGTTTACTGAGGCGAGGATATCGTGCTGTTCGAAAAAAGGTTGCTTCGTCGCCAGCATACGAAGCTGCTCTTCCAGCACGTCCAGACGCTGGCGAACGGCAACTTCGGCAAAATAGCGATCCGGCGCGATGCGCTGAGTAGGGTTTGAGGGATGCGTAACGACGGTCAAAATTTCAATTGCCATCAGTCGACCATCTGTTCGGTAGATCGGCTGATAGGTGTACGCACGCTCACATTGCAGCCAGTAGCGATGCTCCTGCAAGTTCTCAATACTTGCCTCAGGCGTAGTGCTCAGCCGCTGGATAACCTGCTCTGACTTCATTTCAGATGTCCTGTTGTTGGGATAGCCTTTCTGGACTCGTCACAGGATTATCGGCGCGACAATTGAGAACTTTATGTTCAATTCACCGGGAAAATGAAATTAAGATGACAGAAATGCGCGGGAACACGCGCTGGCTCAAATAAAATAATGGAACGTTGTTTTAATATAGTTGACCGGTTAATTCACTCAGCGCACACTGCTGATAATTCTTCTGTTCAGGTTCACGACTATGTCCAAAAAAATTGCCGTGATTGGCGAATGCATGATTGAGCTGTCACAAAAAGGCGCGGAAGTCAGCCGCGGATTTGGTGGCGATACGTTAAACACGTCCGTTTATATTGCCCGTCAGGTTGCACCTGAGGCGCTTACCGTGAACTACGTGACCGCCCTGGGCACGGACAGCTTCAGCCAGCAAATGCTGGAGGCCTGGCAGAGTGAACATGTTGAAACGTCGCTGATTCAGCGTATGGAGAACCGCCTCCCTGGGCTTTATTACATCGAAACCGACAGCACCGGCGAACGCACGTTTTATTACTGGCGTAACGAAGCCGCGGCCAAATTCTGGCTGGAGAGCGACGCGGCAGCGGCCATCTGCGAAGAGCTCGCGACCTTTGACTACCTCTATCTGAGCGGCATTAGCCTGGCGATCCTGAGCCCTACCAGCCGTGAAAAGCTGCTCTCGCTGCTGCGAGAATGCCGTGCAAACGGCGGCAAGGTTATTTTCGATAACAACTACCGCCCGCGCCTGTGGGCCAGCCGCGAAGAGACGCAGCAGGTCTATCAGCAGATGCTGCAGTGCACCGACATCGCCTTCCTCACGCTCGACGATGAAGACGCCCTGTGGGGTGAGAAACCGGTAGAGGAGGTGATTGCACGCACGCAGGCGGCAGGCGTGAGCGAAGTGGTGATTAAGCGCGGGGCGGATTCATGCCTGGTCGCGGTGGCGGGCGAAGCGCTGGTTGACGTGCCGGCGGTGAAGCTTGCCAAAGAGAAAGTGATTGATACCACGGCGGCCGGTGATTCATTCAGCGCGGGCTATCTGGCAGTAAGGCTGACGGGTGGAACGCCGGAAGCGGCGGCACAGCGTGGTCACCTGACGGCCAGCACGGTGATTCAGTATCGCGGGGCGATTATTCCGCGCGAGGCGATGCCTGTTTAAGTCAGGTGCGGGCTGATGCCCTCACACTAACCCTCTCCCACAGGGAGAGGGAATGTTTAAGCATTACTGCCCCTGCGGAATATCCGTCGCGTCCGGATGTAAATCATCGGACGTGGCGGCCTGCGCTGGCTGCGGCGCGGTAGCCATAATGGAATCCCAGGTTTTCTGAAGTTCCTTCATGTCATATTCCGGCTCGCCCTTCGGCTGCAGGAGGATCAACGCCATCTCCTGCGACAGCTGCTGACGGAGGTCCTGATTGAGCATATCGACGGTCAGACCGTTCAGGAAGTCCTGACGCAGTTTCTGGTACTGTTCCGGCGCAATGTCCACCACCTGGTTCTGCAGAGAGCGAATACGCTGGCTGATCAGAATGTCGGTATCGGCGCGAGCGTAGGTCGCAAACAGCTTCTGCAGCTCGAGTTTTTTCTGCGCCACGAGAGCGTTGAATTCCTCTTCGGAAAGCCCCTCTTTACGCACTTTTGCCAGTTCTTTTGCGACCACGCCCAGATTGGCATTCAGCTTATCGCCCGGCGACTCAACGTTGATGGCGCACTGCGCACGCTGGAACAGCACGCGGCAGTCAAAGCCAAGACCGATATTCTTCACGTTGTTCTTGCTCAGCGTCTGCTGAACGTGCCAGAACAGCGCTTCACGCGCCAGATCGGCACGCCAGTAGCGCAGCATCGCCGCGGACTCGCGGATGGGCTGCCAGGCGTTATCCCACATGACGGAGAGGCGATCCTGACGCACGGCGTCCGTCATAATGCTGACAGGCTCTGCACGCAGCGGAGAGAGCGTCGGAACAGGGGCTGGTGTTTCACGCTTGCCTTTCAAATCACCAAATGCTTTGTTGATCTGCTCCACCACCGCGCGGCTGTCCACGTTACCGACCACGATCAGCGTCATCGCATCCGGGGTGTACCACTTCTGGTAGAACGATTTTACCTGTTCGGCGTCTACCGGCTGTTTCAGCGGTTCGGCCGGGTCATGTCCCAGTAACGTTGAGCCTTTCAGGCGGTAACGCCACCAGCCCTCTTTGGTATCTCCAGGCCAGGTCGCCACCATATCGCTGTTGCTCAGCGCATAGTTGACGGTGTCCGGCGTAATCGCCAGATTGCCAGAGGCATCGGAGAGATACGTAAGTGCTTCTTTTAGCAGATCGTTACGGTTATTAGGCAGGCTCAGGTTAAACATGGTGTAGTCATACGAGACCACCGCCGGAGGGAGCGGGCGTTTCGGATCGATGGCCTGCTGCCAAAGCGAACGCACCTGAACCGCTTGCAGGCTGCCGCTCTGCGTGAGCGCCAGCCGGGGAATAAAATGGCTAAAACCGGTTTGCTGAGTGCTTTCCGCGAGGGAACCGGTATTAATGGACAGACGGATTTCTACACGGTCACTGGGACGTTGCGGAGTGGCTAAAACCTGCCACTGAAAACCGTTCGCTAATGTCCCTTGTTGCCAGGCCGGGTCTGGCTGGAGCGCATCTGCCTGCACATAACTGGCTGCTGCCATCATCAGCAAACCGCCGGTTAAGAGTCGAATTTTTGTGCCCTGCATGTGAACCCCTGATCAACATTCCTGGTTAAAAAAGAGTGTTTCGCGACGCGCTTCACTCTTAAAGATGACGATGAAAACACGTCGATTAGACCGCGCGTTCGGCAAAACGTCACGGTCAGAAGTGAAATATACCCAAAAAAAATCTTGTCGAATTATGACAGGTACGAACAGTTATTATGCGCAGGAGCCCGCATCCCGACAAGGGAATACGGGCATTTGTGACAAGATTAAGAGGTTAAGCCAGGATTTTTGCTGTCAGTTGAACGATTATTCAGAGTATCGTCGAGCTTTTTGTGATCCAGCTCTTTCACCCATTTCGCCACCACCACCGTTGCCACGCCGTTACCCACCAGGTTGGTTAACGCACGCGCCTCTGACATGAAGCGGTCAATACCGAGAATCAACGCCAGACCCGCCACCGGCAGGTGACCCACAGCGGAAATAGTAGCAGCCAGCACGATAAATCCGCTGCCCGTGACCCCTGCAGCGCCTTTAGAAGAGAGCAGGAGCACCACCAGCAGGGTAATCTGGTGGAAAATATCCATATGGCTGTTGGTCGCCTGAGCGATAAACACGGCCGCCATCGTCAGGTATATCGAGGTACCGTCCAGGTTGAAGGAGTAGCCCGTCGGGATCACCAGCCCGACCACCGATTTACGGCACCCCAGCTTTTCCATCTTGTCGAGCATACGCGGCAGCGCCGATTCTGAAGAGGAGGTCCCCAGAACAATCAGCAGCTCTTCGCGGATGTAACGGATAAATTTGAAGATGTTGAAACCCGTCGCGCGGGCGATGGAGCCCAGCACCACGACCACAAAAAGGATACAGGTGATATAGAAGCAGATAATCAGCTGACCCAGCTGCACCAGCGTACCGACGCCATACTTACCGATGGTAAAGGCCATCGCGCCGAAAGCACCAATCGGCGCCAGGCGCATGATCATATTGATGATGCCGAAAATAACCTGCGAGAAGCTTTCGATCACATTAAAGATAAGCTGGCCTTTGCTGCCCAGACGGTGCAGGGCAAAACCAAACATCACGGCAAACAGCAGAACCTGCAGGATGTTTCCGCTGGCGAACGCGCCAATGACGCTGCCCGGGATTACGTCCAGCAGGAATGCCACCACGCCCTGATCCTTCGCCTGCTCGGCATACACCGCGACCGCTTTGGCATCCAGCGTTGACGGGTCTACGTTCATCCCCGCGCCCGGCTGCACCACGTTGACGATGATCAGACCGATAATCAGCGCAAGGGTACTGACCACTTCAAAATAGAGAAGCGCCACTGCACCGGTACGACCGACCGCCTTCATGCTTTCCATGCCAGCGATGCCCGTCACGACGGTACAGAAGATCACCGGAGCGATGACCATTTTAATGAGCTTAACGAACGCGTCGCCAAGCGGTTTCATTTGCGCGCCCAGCTCAGGGTAATAGTGACCCAGCAGAATACCGATGGCGATGGCTGTCAGGACCTGGAAATAAAGACTTTTGAAGAGTGAGGTTTTCATAAGGTGTCCTTGGGAAGAAAAACCACAGGCTTTGTAAGGTTATGGTTAACCTGCGGCTTTAAAATAACACCCACATAACAGGACAGAAATAAACTCAGTTCAAATTTGAAACACAAATGTTAAGAACTTTGAGCTGGCTCGCACAAGCCAGCAACAAAATTACACTTTTGCGTTATTGTCAGCACCAGAAAGGTATCGTTCTTCAAAGACATCCGAAGGAACAGCAGGGGCAAAAAGGAAGCCTTGTCCGCTCTCCACGCCCGCCTCTGCCAGCCAGGCGCGTTGCGCTTCGGTTTCAATTCCCTCGGCAATAAGATGCAGATTGAGGCTGCGCGCCATCTGGATAATCGCCTGCACCATGCTGCTGTCGCCCGGCAGACCGTCGACAAACGCTTTATCAATTTTGAGCACATCCACCGGAAGGGTTTTCATGTGCTGAAGCTGACGCAGCCCGGCGTACCCCATGCCAAAATCGTCCAGCGCGATGCGAATGCCGGCATTACGCAGCGGTTTCAGGATCGCGACCGCCTGATTAGGGTCGTCGATGCGTCGGCTCTCCGTCACTTCAAGAGTTAACGTATCAGGCTTGATTCGGTAACGATGGATCAGCTCCAGCATCTCTGAAACCATGGTCGGGTGCATAAGCTGCAGGGCAGACAAATTGACCGACAGCGGCAGCGTCACGCCGCGCTCCTGCCAGGCGGCAAGCTGACGGCAGGACTCTTCCAGCACCCAGTAGCCGACGGTAACCATCAGGCCGCAGGACTCAATGCGCTCAATCAGCCCTTCCGGCAGCTCCCATGAGCCATCCGGCTGCTGCACGCGCAGCAGTGCCTCGGCGCTTTTCACTTCTCCCGTCAGCAAATTCACCTGCGGCTGTAGCCAGAGGGCAAACTGGCGGTTATCCAGCGCGGTCAGGATGTCGCTCTCTTCTGTCAGGCGCTGCTGCGCCTTTTCCATCTCTTCCGGCGCGAAGAACTGGATCTGATTTTTGCCTTTGCGCCGGGCGGTGAATGCCGCCGAGAACGCGCGATGATAAAGCTGCTCTGCCGTTAAATCGCCATAGTACATCGCAATACCGATACTGGCGCTTGGACGAAGCTGGATACCCTGAATGGGCAACCGCTCATTAATGACAGTGAGTACTTGCTGACCTAAAGTGATCGCATGCCAGGGTTCTTTTACGCCGTTGGCAATCACCACCAGGTCGTAACCGCTGACCTGGGTCAGCACCATGCGCGGGGCCAGGACAGACTTCACTTTTTCGACCAGAGTCAGCAGCAGCATTTCGCGCTGGCTCTCCTTGAGCACGCCAGCCGTGTCCTGCAGGGTTTCACAGGCGATAACCATCAGCGCCGTAGTTTGCTGACGAGCAACGGTCTGCTCCAGCATCGCCATCAGGAAGGCTTTATTAGGAAGCTCCGACACCGGGAAGCGCGTGGCGCTGCTGTTTAACTCATCCTGCTGGCGCTGGATGCGCTGCTGGTTGAGGTTGTAGCTGCGCACCAGCATACCTATCTCATCGTCATGATGCAGACGCGGGAGCTCAAGCTGATGCCCCATCTGATCCTGCGGCGCAAGCGTATTCAGCTCGCGGGCGATACGGCGCAGCGGATGAACAATCAGCCGGTTAATGCACCAGGTGAGCGCCACGCTGAGAATAAGCGTCATAAGTAAGCAAGTGGTCACTAACGTAACCACCCAGCTCATGACGAATTTATACATGCGGTAGGAGTCCGCCTGTAATACCAGGTAGGCCAGCGGCTGCGGGTTGGCAGGGCGTTCGAGCGAATAAACGGGCAGCGAAATTTGCACCGGCAGTTCAAACAGGCGCATCACCATCATCGGGACGGGACGCTCCGGGATAAAGCTCATCCGCAGCGCCTGAAACTGGTTGGGCAAGACCACATCGGCGCGGCTCACGACGCCAGCAGGCTGAATGCGTTTTAAAATGGTTTCCGCTTCGGGAATATCCCCTTTCAGGATAGAGGCAGAGAGCGGGCCGCGCACCGAGCGGGCGATACTTTCTAACTGCGAAGCCGTGTTATAGCGATTCTGCTGTACGGAATGAAACAGCAAAATTACGCAGAAGAGCAGTACAAACAGCATGGTGACGGCAGAAACCATCGCCATCTGTTTGATTGTTAAGGAACGGCTGACACGCAAAATGACTCTCCACAAAACTCGAAGCGCAGGGCGCGCCAGGGTGTAAACCTGGCGCGCCTGAGTATACCCGATTGCCGCGCTATTAAGAGAGACTTACAAATGGATTAAGGAAAATCCGATTACCAGTCCGCGTAAGGGATAAGCGGCTGCGGCGGTAAGTCCATATCGCCCTGCCAGCCTGCAGCAGAGTAACGCACATAGATCAGCGCATGGCTTGGGGTATAGTCTTTCGCTTCCTGAATATC
Organism: Enterobacter sp. QK-SA4; assembly: GCF_056856775.1. NCBI lineage: Bacteria > Pseudomonadati > Pseudomonadota > Gammaproteobacteria > Enterobacterales > Enterobacteriaceae > Enterobacter > Enterobacter sp. QK-SA4. The sequence continues at coordinate 223,620 of NZ_JBXFXH010000007.1, read as the reverse complement.
CACGCCCATGCCCACAAACCAGTTGGACGTTACGCGGCGTTCGATAATGGCCCGCGCGGTATAACCCGTGCCTGAGGAGCTGCTGCCGGTTTCCATCGCGCCCCGGTCGGTATAGCGGTCTGGCTCATCGGTCGGGATCAGGTTCTGAATCGGGTAGCGCAGCTCGTCTTTGGTTTTAGAGTGAGACCAGGACACCGAGCCACCCAGTTCCCAGGACCAGTTCTCCGTGCGTTTACGCCAGGTCACCGGTAGTGCGAAGGAGACATACTCCTGCGGGCTGTAGTAGCCGCCCTGACCCAGGGTATAACCGCTCAGGTCTTTGTCATAGTGCCAGAGCATATTGGAGACGCCGACCGTCAGGCGCTCGTTGTTTTTATTAATGAGCTTGTAGTAGTAACCCGTCATCCAGCGGACGCGCCAGTTATCTTCCACATTTTTACCCGTCAGCGTTTCCGCGTTCAGGCTTGACCAGACGCCGTTCGCTTCCCCTTTGTCATAGCTCATGCTTACGCCGCCACCGGTGGCACGTACGCCGCCCCAGGTGGTGCCGGTGTTAGTATCTTTTTGCCCGGCGAACGCCAGCAGGGAGCTGGAGATTGGGCGGCGATGGGCGTTAACGGTATAGCCGATGGGGCCCAGATCGCTGCTGTAGCTGATACCGCCCACCACGTCGACGACGTCAAAGCCCATTGGCGTAGTGCCAATATCCATCGCCCAGGTTTTATTCTGCCAGCCGACGGCGACGCTTGCGCCATTGTCGGACTGATGGGTGTTGCCGCTACACGGCGTTTCGTAGCAGGTCCCCCATTTTGGATCGTAGGTCCCGTTATTGTTATCAAATGAACCGGCGTCCATGTTGACCAGATCGCTTCTGAAGAACATGCGCCCGTCAGACAGCGGGGCATCCACCTGCAGCATGGTGGTGTGCGCTTTCAGGTCGGAATAGCCGCCCGTTCCGCTGGAACCCCAGTAGTCGTGCTGCAGCGTGACGTTAACATCCTGCTGACGGTACAAGTCACCGGCATCACTGCGCACGCCGCGCTTCAGCCAGTCGTCCTTTTCATCGTTACGCGTCAGACGAGTGAAACTGTCGTTGTCGGCCGGACGCGTCGTGGTGATGCCCGTCGACACCATCGCGTCTTTATAGGTTTCCAGCGCCTGCTGAGGCTGACCGTTTTGCGCCTGGAAACGCGCGGCATCACGTAACACCAGCGCGTTTTCCATGGAGCCGGGCTGCGATTTAGCCTGCGGAATGATTTTGTTGAAGGTCTGTTCTGCGGCGGCGGAATCGCCCAGGCCTGCCTGCGCCATCGCGATCCGGCGCTGCATGTTGAGCGACAGCGGCTGGCCGTTTTGCGCGGCGGGCAATTTCGCCAGCTCTGCGCGCGCGGCATCTTTGTCACCCTGCGCGCTGTAAATCTCGGTCAGGCCGAGGATCGCGTCTTCGTTCTGCGGTTCACGCTGCAGAACGGCGCTGTACGTCGTTTTCGCCGACGCCAGATCGCCGCGCTGCTGCGCCCAGTCCGCCAGCGTCAGGTCGATGCGGGTGGAGGTCGGCTGCTGACGCAGAAGGTTTTCCGCCTCCTGCTCTTTGCCGCTGTCGCGCAGACGGTTGGCGGTTTCCAGCACCTGGTTGCTTTGCAGGCGGTCGGCAAGTTCCTGAATATTGCCGTTCCACTGGCTGCGCGGCAGCGTGTCCAGATGCGCCAGCGCGGCGCGGTCCTGATCGTTGCCGGAAAGATAGAGCCCGCTGGCGTACACCTGATCCGGGTCGGACGGTTTCTGTCTGGCAAGTTGACGCATCAGGGTATCCGCCTGGCTGCGCTGACCCGCGCTGTAGAGATCGCGCGAGAGACGATAGGTTATCCACACGTCGCCGGGAGAGAGCGCCAGACGACGACGCTGAATCTCTGCCGCCTGGGCGTATTTCCCCTGATTTTCCAGCTGTTCTGCCTGAGCGGAGAGCTGCTCGTTGGTCAGGCTGCGTTCAATATCATCAATGCTCCGGCGCTGGCTGGCGGAGAGAGACTGGATAAACTGCGAGGCCTTCTCCGGGGACTGGGCACGGTAAATATTGGCCAGGCCGCGGACCGCATTGCTGTTGCCGCTGTCCATACGCAGCGCCTGGCGATAGTAACGTTCCGCCGCGTCGTTATCTTTACGCGCCGCGGCGGCATCGCCCAGCCCCAGCACGGCATAACTGTCGGTATTGTCGATACCGCGCGCCTGCTGATAGTAACGCTCCGCCTGCGCAGGGTTATTCGCCTTCAGGGCCGCATCGCCCTGCTGGATCAGCAGCCAGTAGCGGTTGACCTTCAGCAAACTGTCCCATTTACCCCGGTTATCGCTCTGGGGATCGAGGGCTATCGCCTTTTCAAACTGCGCCACCGCGCGGGCGCGGTCGCCTTTCTGGGAATAGGCCTGGCCAAGGGCGCCTACCGCTTCACTGTCGGCATGGTTGGCGCTGACGGCTTTTTGCAGCTCAGCCACCGCCTTACTCCCCTGCCCGGCATCCACCGCCGCCAGCCCTTCCGCTTTCGCGCGGAACGCCGGGTCAGCGAGCTGTTTTTGCTGTTCTTCGAGCTGGGCACGCGCCGCCACGACGCTATCACCACTGCTGAATATGCTCAGGTATTTTTGCAGCGCGCTGACGCTGGCGCTGCTGGCAGGCTGGCCTTTGATTTGGTCATACCACATATCAGACGCCTGGCTGCGCCCGTTGGTCGATTTAGCCATCTCCTGCAATACCGCAAAGCCTTCATCACGGCGTCCGCTCTGGAACAAAAGCTGGGACAGCGTCGCCTGCAGCTGCGTATTTCCGGGGCTGCTGGTGTTGATTTTCTTGAGCTGGTTAATGGCCGCATTCCGGCGAGCAGGATCTTTCGCGACCACATTCCAGTATTCCGTCGCCACGTCGCCGCCCGGCGGGTTGCCGTCAAACAGCTTGTCATAGGCTGCAATCGCCTCCTGCGTGTGTCCCGTTGTGGCGAGCAAACGCGCCTGCTGGAGCTGCTGGCGGCCATCCGGGGTGGACAGCAGCATCGTGTTGCGTGATGACTGGTATGCACTTGAGCCCGGCGCGATCCCTTTCAGACGATCCAGCTCTTTTTGCGCACCGGCGTTATCGCCCTGGCGCAGCAGGTAGCGAAAGCGTGCGGCAATGACGTCAGGGTTGTTCGGGTCAATCAGCTCCAGACGATAAAGCGACTGACGAACCAAATCCTCACGCTGTGTCGATTCGCCCAGCCGAACCTGTTCCAGCAGCTGTTTCTGCTGCGGAGAGTTGGCGGCCTCAGCCATCGGCATCAGTGCCAGGCCAAGCGATAAAGTGAGTAGATTTACTGTGAACTTGCGCATTCCTGGCCCCAATCCGGTATTAATTCACCTTTTGCGGTGAAGCGAAAACGATGCTGATCCCATCCTTGCCCAAAGAGAGTCAGCACGTAGCTGTAATAGGCATTATTATCGGGAAAATGGTCTGCAACGCGCTGGCGCTGAACCGCCTGGGCATCACGTTGTTGTAAAAACGGCAGCATGGCGGCAGAGAACCCGACCGGACCATTCCCGGTGCGTTTACCCGTCGCCACATCCACTTTCTCCGGCGGCACACCCCGTTTCATTGTCTTTGCCACCATCGGCTGAAAGCGCGTCAGCAGCCGGGCTTTCTGAGGATCTTTATCACTCATCATTCCCACCCAGAGATAAACGCGGATGGCATCGTAGCCGCCCACCAGCGATTTATCCTGCTGTAACCGCCAGCCTTTGTTTTTCTGATACTGAACCCAGTCCGGCGAAAAACCTTTCGGCGCGCTCTCCAGCAGCAGACGCTGATTGGTTTCACGAAGCTGGGTCCACGGGGTACCAAAACGCGTGAAATAACTCGCTAGCTGCGGAGGAAGATAGCTGGGGTTAAAACGCCAGACGTTTTCATCGGCAAAACCGACTTTACCGGGAAGCAGCATTGCGCCGAGCCCCGGCACTTTCACCACTTCCTCACTGACAATGCGTTTCAGCAGCGCCTTACCCGTGCGGGTATAGTCCGGATGTTTCCACAACCGGCCCGCTTCGAGCAGAGACCAGGCGATCCAGACATCGGCGTCAGAGGCGGAGTTGGTATCAATCACCGCCCACGTCTCTTTATCTTTCTGGCCCCATAGCCAGGCGGGCAGGTTGTCGTTGAGATTGCCGCTGGCAAGATTATCTCGCGTCCAGGTCAGCAGCTGGTCAAACGCGCTGCGATCGTTCGCCGCAAGGGCAAAGAACAAGGCGTAGCTTTGCCCTTCCGAGGTCGTAATTTTGCGCGTGTCGCTGGGATCAACGACACGCCCGCCCTCACTGATGTAGTCCTTTTTAAACTGCTCCCAGGCAGGCCAGGTACAGGCGGCGCGAAGAGGAAGCGCCGCCAGCATCACCGCTGCTAATACACACCAGCGAAAGGCTTTCATCACATCTTACTCATCCGGGTTCAGACGACGACGGCTGATGATTCGCAGCAGACGCCACAGCACCCATGCCAGCAAGACCACGCTGACCGCCGCCAGGATGGCGAGCAGAACCGGATGGTTAGCCAGCGCATACCACAGGCGTTCGAACCACGGCAGATGGCCCACGTAGTACACGTCGCCCACGCGCAGGCTATTGACGCCGGACTCACGGATCACCGAAACGGAACCAAACATCGCGGCACGTTTACCGCTGTCGTTCATGGCCGTATTGAGCAGTTCATACCCGCGCGGGCTATCCGCCAGGAGAGCCACCACGCTACGCTGTTCGTTGTAAGGTGACTGGAAGCCCACCACCGCGGCCATTGCCCCCTGAGACGTTACGGTCGTCTGCGCGCTGGCCTGACGGTCGTTCACATCCGGCATAATGCTCGGGAACTCGGTCTGGCGCAGCGGCGTGTTAACCCAGGACTGGGCCGCTTTCACCAGCAGATCGATGCGTTTGTCATCCTTCAGCTTGTCCGGAATGGTACCGATCACCATGATGTCCGCGTCTTTGTTCTGAATCTGGCTGCCATCGTCCGTCAACGTGACGTTAATCGCCGGTAATCCCGTCTGTCCTCCAACGGTCGCCATGGTATCCAGCAGGGTCGTTACCTGCCCTTCAGTTGGCGCTTTTGGCATTACTACGATGGACTCAGAAAGATCGGCCATGCGGCTGAACGGGAAGCCCGCGTTAGCAAAAGCGCGCAGATCCGGCATCGCCAGGAAGTGATAGTACTTCGAGAAGTCGATGGTCGACTCATCGCCAATCACAACGTGGTTCTGTACAGGCTGGAAGGTGATGCAGTTTTCCGCCGAGCCGCCAGGCATCGGGTTCATGTACTGGAAGTCAAAGCGCAGCTGGTTTATCGCGCCGAGCTTCAGTGCCGGGATGGAGACATCCGTTTTACCGTCCAGCAGCCCCTGCAACACCGGCAGGCGAAGCATCAGGCGGTTAGTATCCTGCGTGCTTTGCAGGCTAAACGATTGCAGGAACTGGTTGTTCAGGCTGATATCCATGCGCGAGCTGTCTTTGGTCGCTGGCGCGGTATAGCGGTAGTTCAGATTGATATCAATGCCGTTGGTGCGCAGCAGATACAGATCCGGCGGCAGATTCAGTGACAGGCTAATCGGCGCTGGCTCAAGCCCCGTCGCCTGCAGCTGTTCTTCATAGGTTTTCAGCTCGCCAAATGTCACCGCACGGTCGGTACGCACCCAGTTTGGCGCATCATAAGGTTTACGCGCCAGCAGCGGTTTCACCTCATCCACCACCACGCTGTTGCCGCGGAACAGGACGTTGCCCTGGGCAATGGCTTTTGCGGCCTGCACCAGATCTTTATCGTCGCGGCCAAAGACCACCAGCAGCTTCACGTACGGGTTTTCCGGGTGGCTTATCATCTCAACGGTTGGCGCTTTGACGTCCGGATGATCGCGCAGGAAGGCCGGGCGTTTCGCGTTGGTCGCAAACACAATGGCATTTCTGTCCGGCAGTTTGTCATACATCGCCGGGAAGCTCTGTCCACGCCAGCCAGCACGTGAACCAAACCAGGACGCCACAATGGTGGCCGCCAGCTGCTCGGTCACGTCCGGGGATGATGCAAACACCATCGGCAGCGTGAGCGGACGGTTATCACGCGGATCGAAGAAAGGAACCGGGAATGCCGAGAGATCGTTTTTCAGCGCCAGCGACTGGTAGGTCATCTGCAGCGAGGAGTTACGTCCGACGTCCATCCACAGCGTGTTGCTGGCCGGGTTTTCGCAGACGTCGCGGTAGTGACCGACAAATTCCAGACGGATACGGTTAAAGTCGGTGATGAACAGCGGGTTGATCGGCACCTGAGCCTGGGTTTTCTTGCCCAGCTGCTCTTTGGTGACCGGCAGTACGTCCATCAGCTCATCATTCAGGTAAACCTTCAGCTGAGACTGCGTCGGCAGCAGGGACGGGGACGGCGTGTATTCCAGGTTCAGCACCGCATTAGAGACGACCTCATCGCTGCGCATGCCAAACTCAATGCCGCCGTTAGGGTTGATGCCGCGCAGCACCATACTGCCCGGAGGCGGTGCAATTTGCGCGAAGGTCAGCTTCACGTCCCGCGACGGCGCATTGTCCGCAACGACGGGCGCATTCGCCCCCCGGACGCCAGGCATCACCTGCCCGATGACCTGGCCGTCTGCCGGCAGGGTGTTCCCCTCCGTTGGCTGGTTCGGCACGATATTTTCTGTTTGACCAGGTGCCGCGGTGACAACCGGATCGGTTGCCTGCGCGACGACAGGTACCGTTGGCGCAGGCGTTGCCGCTGCGTTATCAGGAGCTGCGTTAGCCATTGTTGCGGGGAGGACATTCATCCCCATTGCCACTGCACATAACCAGGAAAGTTTTGTTTTCATCGCGTTATCATCATTGTTGAGCCATAACCGGGTCCGCCTGCTTCGCCTCATCCCGCTCAGGACGACGAGGAATGAACGACACGACCCAGGAAACCAGCGAAGTAAGTGACCGGAAAATTAATTTCACCGACGACGGGGCGAATTCTGCAAGGTGACGATAGCCACGGAACCCCAGCTTCAGAATATCCAGCAGGCTTTCCAGAGGTTTATCTTCCGGGAAGCTGTCCTGCCAGAGAGCCCACGTATCCGCGCGGGCAAACGTACACTGCACAAAATCGATATGTTGCTTTTTGGTCAACGGCATCAGCTGCAAACCGACTTCATTGCCCGCCACGCGCACAACCTGCGTCGGGAAGACATACTCCTGCTGGCCGCGCTTAAGCAGCAGGTTAACTTTCTGGCCTTCCAGCACCTTCGCCTGGCCGTTGATTTTGATCCCCAGACCACCGTCAGAGAAGTCGTGCACGGTACAGGAGAAGAGATGGCCATCTTCACGGGCGATCGCCGCAGGCATGCAGATTTCAACGCGATGCGCACGACGGACCTGTTTACTCTCCACCGACACCGCTACCGCGCCGCCGAGGATAATCAGGTTGTAGAAGACCCAGGCCATACTCACAAAGACGGTCAGGATTTCGTTTTCCGGGCCGTAGAAGTAACGCCAGATACCGGCGATGACGCCAACGATATTCAGCAGCACCAGGAAGATATACGGCCGGGAGATCACCCAGTCGACGTACTCTTCTTCCACCAGGCCGCCCTTCGCGGTGACGTTGAATTTCCCTTTGTGCGGGTTAATCAGCGCCACCATCGTCGGCGGCGCGATGTACCAGGCCAGCACCGTTTCGTAGATTTCACTCCAGAAGGAGTGGCGGTATTTACCCTGTATCTTCGAGTTCGTCAGGCTCGCGTGGATCATGTGCGGCAGAACAAACAGCGCAATCATCAGCGCCGGGGCGTAGATGATATAAGCGTGAAGGAGCAGGAACGCCAGCGGCGCGGTCAGGAAGATCAGCCGCGGAATACCGGATAAGAAGTGGAACATGGCGTTGACGTAGCAGAGACGTTGCGCCAGCTTGAGCCCTTTCCCAATCAGTGGGTTATCGAGACGGAAAATCTGCACCATGCCGCGCGCCCAGCGAATACGCTGACCAATGTGCGCCGACAAAGACTCCGTTGCCAGACCGGCAGCCTGCGGAATACGCATATACGCCGAGGTATAGCCACGACGGTGCAGGCGCAGAGAGGTGTGCGCATCTTCAGTGACCGTTTCGACGGCGATACCGCCAATTTCATCCAGCGGCTTACGGCGGATAACCGCACAGGAACCGCAGAAGAAGGTGGCATCCCACATGTCGTTCCCGTCCTGCACCAGGCCATAGAACAGCGTGCCTTCGTTCGGGGTTTTGCGGAAGCGGCCAAGGTTACGTTCAAACGGATCTGGCGAGAAGAAGTGGTGCGGCGTCTGCATCATCGCCAGCTCTTTCTCCTTCAGGAACCAGCCCATGGTCATCTGCAGGAACGAGCGCGTCGGCACGTGGTCACAGTCAAAGATCGAGACAAACTCTCCTGTGGCATACTTCAACGCGTTGTTGATGTTCCCGGCTTTCGCATGCTCGTGAGTCGGACGGGCGATGTACTCGACGCCAACCTCCTCTGCGAACTGGCGGAACGCCGGACGGTTGCCGTCATCCAGGATCCAGACCTTGAGCTTGTCTTTCGGCCAGTCGATGCCCAGCGCGGCATAAATGGTGTTTTTCACCACGCTCAGATCTTCGTTGTAGGTTGGTACAAAGAGATCAACAGACGGCCACTGCGCGGTGTCTTTTGGCAGCGGAACCGGCTGGCGGTTGAGCGGCCAAATGACCTGGAAATAGCCCAGCACCAGCACGATCCAGGCGTAGGTTTCGGCAAATAGCAGCACCAGGCCGCATACCAGGCTGACCGGGTCGTCCCAGTTCAGGGTTGAGGTATAACGCCACCAGATGTAGCGACAGGAGACGGTCAATGACAACACAATCAGCATCAGCGCCGAGAAGCGGCCCGGAATACGGCGGACCAGCAGCGCCACGCCCCACAGCAGGATCAGGAAGGTGAACTGCGCCAGAGGGTTGAAAGGCTGCGTAATACAGACCAGCGCCAGAATAAGCGAGAACACGACGATCACGCCGAGGATAAAACGCCGCAGGCCCGGATGAAGATGCCCGAGCTCTTTATGGTTATCCAGATGGCTGGTCTTATCACTTACGCTGTTGGGCAGTCTGTCCAGCCACTGGTGGTAGCGCTCACGTAACTGCTGGACGCGGGAGAAGCTGCGCCAGTGCGGCGTTATTTTCTCTGAGCGGGATGACGTGACCACCAGCCAGATGGCCTGAATGAGATAGCGCGCCGGATCCAAAGGACGCGGCCGGTTGGGATTAATGTGCGGATATAGCTCACCGTGCCGGGCACGTATGCGCTGCCAGCGCGGGTGTTCGAGTGGAATAAACATCCAGGCCAGAATCATCCAGAAGCAGCCGAGCGCGGCGCTAAATGCCGAAGCACCGTGCCGGCGGAAATGCCGGTAATGTTCGCTCAAACGCGAACTGACCGGTGGGATGAGTAACCAGCTGGCGAGACGACTCATACAGAACTCCCTGCATGCTCCGCCCTGTTGGCGAAGTTCAGCAGACACCAGTTAGCCAGCGTCAGGATCTCTTCTGCCGCCAGTGAATCGCTGCGGTATTCGCCGAGCGGTTGCTTAGACGCAAGGCATTCCGCCATCCCCTCATCACGATGGATGACAATAGGAAGCAGACGACGCTGGCTTTGCAGCCAGACCTGATACAGATCGTCCTGAATCTGGCTGCCAATGCGCAAATCGTTAATCAGAAGATGAGCGTTCTGAGGCAGCCCCTGCTGATGCAGGCGGATATGGCAGTTCGCATCGACGTTGACGATGGAAAGTATATGATCGCACTGGGCGATAAGCTGTCGGGTCAGCGTGCCGGCGCCGTGCGGCAGATCCAGCAGGATCCAGCAGGATCCACTTGTAGTGTCCCTTTTCTTTCAGGGTTTGCAGCGCCAGCGTGAATTGCGAAAACAGGCGCTGATACGCGGCTTCATTCTCGCGTTCCGTGGTGGTCAGTTGCCCAAACGGCAGCAGATCGAGCTGGGAGGTAGAGCGCATCCCTGCATCCTGCCAGTCTTTATCATCAAGCAGTGCCCGGGCCCAGCCCTCTTCACGAGAAAAGTCGACGTTAAACGACATACGCAACAAATTATCGGCGCAGGCGTCAATAACCAGCACCGATTCACCTAAAAGCTGTAATGACCACGCCAGCGCCGCGGTAACTGATGTGGTACCCACACCGCCACGGACACCCTGTAATCCGAGTATGGCCATCAATGGCTCCCTTATTGTTGATGGGCGAATTCAGCTAATAACGGCCAGCGTTTAATAGCCGCGGCCAACTGTTCCCGCTGGGAAATATCGGTGTAATCTATTTCAGGTAAAGAAAAGGCCTGCGTCAGCGCCAGAAAATCGTTTTGGAATGTGTAACCCAGAGTCGAGTCGACTGGGGTTACAGGTTCGTTATTATCCATTCTTTTTCCATCCCTTTAAGGAAAATCGCACGCTAAAGAAGTTGCGGAGCCTCCTGCCCTGACAAATTTCATTTACATGCTAAATCTGATGTTCTTTAATTTCAATGTTAGGTTTATTTCTATGCTTTCGCTAGTAAACTGAGATACAGATAAATTAGACGAAAAGAGGGACACCGTGGACTCCATATTTTCTATTGGCATCCAGTCATTATGGGACGAATTGAGCCACATGCCAGTCGGAGGAGTCTGGTGGATTAATACGGACCGTAATGAAGATGCTATCAGTCTGGTAAACCAGACAATTGCTGCTCAGGATAAGGATTCCCGCGTGGCCGTCATTAGCATGGGCGAAGATCCGAAGAAAATTATTACGCTCGAAAGTGGTCGCGGCCCCCAGACGGTGCGATTATTTTCCATGACATCGGAAGCCGATAGTCTATACTTTTTGTCCCGCGACGTTCAGTGCTCTATTGATCCCGATCACTATTTAGTGATTCTGAAATGCGCAAATAACGTCCTGCAAAATATGCCCGCTGAAAAACTGCTGCCGTGGCTGGAAAAAATCAATAAATGGGCAAAATTTCAAAATTGCACGCTATTGATAGTCAATCCCGGCAGTAATAATGACAAGCTGTTTTCACTTTTAATGGGCGAATATCGCTCCCTGTTCGGTCTGGCAAGCGTTCGTGACCAGGCAGGCAGCTATCTCTACGATATTGCCTTCTGGTGTAATGAAAAAGGCGTGAGTGCCAGGCAACAGCTTACGCTGAAACATATCGAGGGCGTGTGGCACCTGGCGCAGCAGGAAGAAACCGTGGTGCAGCCGCGCAGTGATGAAAAACGCATCCTGAGCCATATCGCGGTTTTAGAGGGGGCACCCGCCCTGTCGGAAAACTGGACGCTGTTTGAATCTAACGAAGCCCTTTTCCATGAAGCCCGCACAACCCAGGCGGCAACTCTTATTTTCTCGCTGATGCAGAATAACCAGATTGAGACGCTGGCACGGCAAATCCACACCTTACGCCGCCAGCGCGGAAGTGCGTTGAAAATCATCGTGCGCGAAAATAATACCAGCCTGCGCGCCACCGATGAGCGCCTGCTTCTGGGCTGCGGCGCCAATATGGTTATTCCATGGAATGCGCCGTTGTCACGCTGCCTGACGCTTATCGAAAGCGTTCAGGGCCAGCAGTTTAGCCGCCACGTACCGGAAGATATTTCCACGCTGCTCTCCATGACGCAGCCGATGAAACTGCGTGGTTACCAAAAATGGGATACCTTCTGCGACGCCGTGGGCAACATGATGAACAACACGCTTCTACCTGCTGATGGAAAAGGGGTTATGGTTGCCCTGCGTCCTGTACCGGGTATTCGCGTTGAACAGGCTCTCACCCTATGTCGCCCGAACCGTACAGGGGACATCATGACCATTGGCGACAATCGCCTGGTGCTGTTTTTGTCCTTCTGCCGGGTAAACGATCTCGATACGGCGCTTAACCACATCTTCCCCCTGCCTACAGGGGATATTTTCTCGAACCGTATGATTTGGTTCGAAGATAATACGATTAGCGCGGAGCTGGTGCAGATGCGTGCGCTCCAGCCTGAACAATGGGCCAAACCGCTCGCAATCAAGAGCGATGCCAAACCGATCCTCAATGCCAGACATGATGGACACGTCTGGCGTCGGGTTCCGGAACCCCTTCGCTTATTAACAGACAACGCGGAGAACGCATCATCATGAACATCAGCGATATCATTCAACTGGTTATATTCTGTGCGCTGATCTTTTTCCCGCTTGGCTACTATGCGCGCCATTCCATACGCCGTATCCGTGATACGGCCAGAGTGCTGTTTATTAAACCTCGCTATGTAAAACCAGCCGGAACACTGACACGGGCATCACACGTCAAGGCAGACCGAAAGCATGACTAATTCTACCTATACCGCTTCGTCACCCTCGCCGCTCTGGCAATACTGGCGCGGCCTTTCCGGCTGGAACTTCTACTTTCTGGTGAAGTTTGGCCTGCTGTGGGCAGGCTATCTGAATTTCCATCCCCTTCTCAACCTGGTGTTTATGGCCTTCCTGCTGATGCCGCTACCGAATATCAGGCTACATCGCTTGCGCCACTGGGTCGCTATACCTGTCGGCTTTGCGCTGTTCTGGCATGATACCTGGCTACCGGGGCCGGACAGCATTATGAGCCAGGGGTCGCAGGTGGCGGGCTTTAGCGCCAGCTATGTCCTCGATCTGACCGAGCGCTTTATTAACTGGCAGATGATTGGCGCGGTGTTTGTGCTGCTGGTTGCCTGGCTGTTCCTGTCACAGTGGATCCGCGTCACGGTGTTTGTCGTCGCGATTATGATCTGGCTTAACGTGCTGACGCTGGCTGGGCCGAACTTTTCGCTGTGGCCTGCCGGTCAACCGACCACCACGGTGACTACCACAGGGGGAAGCGCGGCGGCAACCGTCACAACAGCAGGCGATACGCCTGTGGTGGGCGATATCCCAACCCAGACCGCACCGCCGACCTCAACCAACCTGAACGCCTGGCTCTCCAGTTTCTATACCGCGGAAGACAAGCGACAGACTAAATTCCCGGATGCGCTGCCGGCGGATGCTCAGCCGTTTGAACTGCTGGTGATCAATATCTGCTCTCTCTCCTGGGCCGACGTGGACGCCGCCGGTTTGATGTCTCATCCGCTGTGGTCACACTTCGATATTCAGTTTAAAGATTTCAACTCTGCCACCTCGTACAGCGGCCCGGCGGCGATCCGCCTGCTGCGTGCAAGCTGCGGTCAGACATCGCATAAAAACCTGTATCAACCCGCCGGCAACCAGTGTTATCTGTTCGATAACCTCGCAAAGCTGGGCTTTACGCAGCACCTGATGCTGGGGCATAACGGCCAGTTCGGTAACTTCCTGAAAGAGGTGCGCGAACAGGGCGGCATGCAGGCACCGCTGATGGATCAAACCGGTCTTCCTGTCTCTCTGCTGGGCTTCGACGGTTCGCCCGTTTATGACGATACTGCCGTCCTGCAGCGCTGGCTGCAGACCATCGAAAAAGACAGTAATCCGCGCAGCGCGACGTTCTTTAACACCCTGCCGCTCCACGACGGTAACCATTTCCCGGGCGTGAGCAAAACGGCTGATTATAAAGTGCGTGCGCAGAAGTTCTTTGACGAGCTGGACGCGTTCTTCACGGAGCTGGAAAAATCAGGCCGTAAAGTGATGGTGGTTGTGGTGCCTGAGCACGGTGGTGCGCTGAAAGGTGACAGAATGCAGGTGTCGGGTCTGCGTGATATCCCAAGCCCGTCCATCACTAACGTGCCTGCAGGCATTAAATTCTTTGGGATGAAGGCACCGCATCAGGGCGCACCGATTGAGATTACACAGCCAACCAGCTATCTGGCGATCTCAGAACTGGTTGCCCGCGCCGTTGACGGGAAGCTGTTTGTGGAAGATAGCGTGAACTGGGATCAGCTCACCAGCAAACTGCCGCAAACGGCAGAAGTCTCAGAGAACGCTAACGCGGTCGTCATTCAGTATCAAAACAAACCTTACGTTCGCCTGAACGGCGGGGATTGGGTACCGTATCCGCAGTAACACGGTATGACGTCCCTCTTCCCATCGGGGAGAGGGACAATGTCGACATTATTGCTGGGCGATCCACACCAGCATTTTCAGACTTGCTGAATAGTAGTCGTCTTTAGCGGTGATTTCGGGTTCACCGGAAGACTGCCCCATCGTGAAATCACGTACAGCCAGCAGGCCGCCTTCCATCATGTAGGGCGCATATTCGTTGGTCGTCACGTTAACCCAGGCGGGCGTTTGTTCCCGGGGGAACTGTCCGAACCAGGCCTTCCACGGCGTCAGCAGCGGGCTTTGCTTATCAGACCAGGCAACGTACAGCGGAACACGAATCGCGTCATAGCTCATTCGCGGTGGCCAGCCTTTTGCAGGAGCCAGCTTGCCACCTGATGCCAGTGAAACCCAGTCAGTGGGCAGATTCGCTTTACCCGAACCCATTTTCCCCAGCAGGCGTTTCCCGTCCTTAATCAAATCGCGCCAGACCGGCAAATGACTGCGTCTGGAGAAGGCCTGCCAGGCCGGAAACACGAAATAGGAAGGATTGAGGACCACTTCACCCTCAAGCTTAAACCCCTGGACGCCGGGCAGCATTACGCGGTAACCGGCATAGCGGATCACGCTGTGGTCAATCAGTGCTTTTGTAATTGCATCCGATGCGGCGCTGTAGCGTTTGTCATGCCAGCGGGCGTCGGCTTTCAGCAACGCCCAGGCAATCAGCACGTCGCCATCGGCAGCGTTGTTTTTGTCGGCGACCGGGTTGGACTCTGCGGGATTATAGCGCCAGTAAAACAGACCATTTTCTTTGTTCTTCAGCTGACTGTCTGTCCATTGCCAGAGCTTATCGAACGTGGCTTTATCGTCGTTGGCCACCGCCATCAGCATGGCAAAACCCTGACCTTCCGTATGCGACACGCCGCCATTACCGGTATCAACAATACGGCCTTCCGGTTTGAAAAAGCGGGCCTTGTAACTCTCCCAGGCCCGATCCGCATGAGAGAGAGGCGAGAACAGCAGACTCATCATGACGGCCAGCGTTGCGCACACGGGTTTTCGCATAATTAACTCGATCCGGTTATTCGGCACTTCGCAGTGAAATCTCACCGCCCATCCAGGGTTTAATCACGCCATCCTGCTCCAGGAGCAGCGCGCCCTGTGCGTCAATACCGCGTGAAGTCCCGTAGATCTCTTTATCACCAATCAGCAGTTTCACCGGGCGGTTAATGAAGTTATCCAGCTTTTCCCAACGAGACAGGAACGGTGCCAGCCCTTCCTGCTCAAAAAGCGTGAGTGAACTGCGCAACTCTTTAATCATACGCACGGCAAGGGTGTTACGATCGATGACGATCCCCGCCTCCTGGAGGTTAGTCCAGGCCTGATTCACCACATCATTTTGTACATTGCGCATCACCATGTTGAGGCCTGCGCCAATGACGATTTGCGCCGCATCGCCCGTTTTTCCCGTCAGTTCGACCAGAATGCCGGCAAGTTTACGATCGTTGAGGTAGAGGTCATTAGGCCACTTAACACGTACCTTATCCGCCCCCAAATCGTGCAGCACTTCCGCCATGACGATGCCGATGACCAGACTCAGGCCAATAGCAGCGGCCGGGCCCTGATCGAGTCGCCAGTACATAGACAAATAGAGGTTAGCGCCAAATGGCGAAAACCATTTGCGACCGCGACGGCCGCGACCGGCCTGTTGATATTCAGCAACGCAGGCATCGCCGGATGTCAGCTCAGGCAAACGATCCAGAAGATACTGGTTCGTCGAATCAATCACCGGCAGCACCGCAACATTGCCGTGTCCGATCTGGCTGCGGATCGTTTCTTCATTCAGCAATTGAATCGGCTCCGGCAGGCTGTAGCCTTTTCCAGGAACCGTGAACACATCAACACCCCAGTCGCGAAGCGTATGGATATGTTTATTGATAGCAGCACGGCTCATGCCAAGCTGTTCACCCAGTTGCTCGCCAGAATGAAACTCACCGTCAGCAAGGATGCCAATCAGGGTTAAGGGAATGGTATTGTCCTTCACGCGATAGTCTCCACGGCATTAACTTCACCTGTGCAGCCAATGAAGCGAACTTCTGGCTCCAGCCAGACGTTAAATTTTTCGCCCACACGTTGACGAACATAATGAGCCAGCTGTACAACATCATCGCTGGTCGCATCGCGTTGATTAATCAGCACCAGAGCCTGCTGCTGGTGAACGGCAGCACCGCCTACTGAAGTGCCTTTAAGCTGGCATTGATCGATAAGCCATCCCGCGGCAAGCTTCACGCTGCCATCCGCCTGAGGGTAATGTGGCGCGGCTGGCCATCCTTCAAGAAAGATTTTTGCATTTTCGCTGCTGATAACCGGGTTTTTGAAGAAGCTTCCAGCGTTTCCGTTTACTTTTGGATCGGGAAGTTTGGTCATCCGCATATGGCAAACGGAATCAAAAACGTCGCGGGCGGTTACGGTAGCCGGATCGAGACGCGTTAAATCCCCGTAGGTCAACACGGGCTGCCAGTTCTTCGACAGGCACAGACCCACGGCGACAATCACGTAGCGATCCTGATATTCATGTTTGAAGATACTGTCACGATAGCCAAACTGGCACTGTTCCGCCGTTAAACGTTTAGCCGTTCCGGTCGCCAGTTCGATGCAGTCGACATATTCGCAGACATGTTTCAGTTCGATGCCGTAGGCACCGATGTTTTGAATTGGTGACGATCCGGCGCAGCCTGGAATAAGCGCAAGGTTTTCCAGGCCCGGCATCCCTTTTTCGAGGGTGAATTGCACCAGATGATGCCAGTTTTCACCGGCCCCCACGTGCAGGTGCCAGCTATCGGCACGCTCTTCAACATCAATCCCCATGATGCGGTTAACGATTACCGTTCCCGCAAAATCATCGAGAAACAGGACATTACTTCCTTCGCCCAGAATCAGTACGGGTTCGTTATTTTCAGTTGCGCTTTGCCATGCATCCAGCAGTTGCTGTGCAGTATCGGCACGTACAATTTGTTTAGCATTGCGTTGAATGCCAAAGGTATTCCAGGGCTTAAGGGAGTGGTTCATAGACGCTATCCTGATGCAAAAACGCAGGTAGTTTACCGTATAAGCAGGGCGTTGGGGGATTAGTTTGTGCAGCGTATAAACGCAAAAAGGCCATCCTTTCGGATGGCCTCTCTACTTATTTGATGCCTGGCAGTTCCCTACTCTCACATGGGGAGACCCCACACTACCATCGGCGCTACGGCGTTTCACTTCTGAGTTCGGCATGGGGTCAGGTGGGACCACCGCGCTAAAGCCGCCAGGCAAATTCTGTTAATCTGTATCAGGCTGAAATTTGATTGTGTCGTCTCTTCGCCGAAACAGCTTCGGCGTTGTAAGGTTAAGCCTCACGGTTCATTAGTATCGGTTAGCTCAACGCATCGCTGCGCTTACACACCCGACCTATCAACGTCGTCGTCTTCAACGTTCCTTCAGGACCCTTAAAGGGTCAGGGAGAACTCATCTCGGGGCAAGTTTCGTGCTTAGATGCTTTCAGCACTTATCTTTTCCGCATTTAGCTACCGGGCAGTGCCATTGGCATGACAACCCGAACACCAGTGATGCGTCCACTCCGGTCCTCTCGTACTAGGAGCAGCCCCCCTCAATTCTCCAGCGCCCACGGCAGATAGGGACCGAACTGTCTCACGACGTTCTAAACCCAGCTCGCGTACCACTTTAAATGGCGAACAGCCATACCCTTGGGACCTACTTCAGCCCCAGGATGTGATGAGCCGACATCGAGGTGCCAAACACCGCCGTCGATATGAACTCTTGGGCGGTATCAGCCTGTTATCCCCGGAGTACCTTTTATCCGTTGAGCGATGGCCCTTCCATTCAGAACCACCGGATCACTATGACCTGCTTTCGCACCTGCTCGAGCCGTCACTCTCGCAGTCAAGCTAGCTTATGCCATTGCACTAACCTCCTGATGTCCGACCAGGATTAGCTAACCTTCGTGCTCCTCCGTTACTCTTTGGGAGGAGACCGCCCCAGTCAAACTACCCACCAGACACTGTCCGCAACCCGGATCACGGGTCTACGTTAGAACACCAGCCATTAAAGGGTGGTATTTCAAGGACGGCTCCACGCAGACTGGCGTCCACGCTTCAAAGCCTCCCACCTATCCTACACATCAAGGACCAGTGTTCAGTGTCAAGCTATAGTAAAGGTTCACGGGGTCTTTCCGTCTTGCCGCGGGTACACTGCATCTTCACAGCGAGTTCAATTTCACTGAGTCTCGGGTGGAGACAGCCTGGCCATCATTACGCCATTCGTGCAGGTCGGAACTTACCCGACAAGGAATTTCGCTACCTTAGGACCGTTATAGTTACGGCCGCCGTTTACCGGGGCTTCGATCAAGAGCTTCGCGTTGCCGCTAACCCCATCAATTAACCTTCCGGCACCGGGCAGGCGTCACACCGTATACGTCCACTTTCGTGTTTGCACAGTGCTGTGTTTTTAATAAACAGTTGCAGCCAGCTGGTATCTTCGACTGATTTCAGCTCCACCCGCAGGGGCTTCACCTACATATCAGCGTGCCTTCTCCCGAAGTTACGGCACCATTTTGCCTAGTTCCTTCACCCGAGTTCTCTCAAGCGCCTTGGTATTCTCTACCTGACCACCTGTGTCGGTTTGGGGTACGATTTCGTGTTACCTGATGCTTAGAGGCTTTTCCTGGAAGCAGGGCATTTGTTACTTCAGCACCGTAGTGCCTCGTCGTCACACCTCAGCGTTAAAAGGTACCGGATTTACCTGGAACCTCCGCCTACATGCTTAAACCGGGACAACCGTCGCCCGGCTAACATAGCCTTCTCCGTCCCCCCTTCGCAGTAACACCAAGTACAGGAATATTAACCTGTTTCCCATCGACTACGCCTTTCGGCCTCGCCTTAGGGGTCGACTC
Source organism: Enterobacter sp. QK-SA4 (assembly GCF_056856775.1). Taxonomy (NCBI): domain Bacteria; kingdom Pseudomonadati; phylum Pseudomonadota; class Gammaproteobacteria; order Enterobacterales; family Enterobacteriaceae; genus Enterobacter; species Enterobacter sp. QK-SA4. Next base: position 204,638 of record NZ_JBXFXH010000007.1, on the reverse strand, counting down.
ACCCTGCCCCGATTAACGTTGGACAGGAACCCTTGGTCTTCCGGCGAGCGGGCTTTTCACCCGCTTTATCGTTACTTATGTCAGCATTCGCACTTCTGATACCTCCAGCATGCCTCACAGCACACCTTCAACGGCTTACAGAACGCTCCCCTACCCAACAACGCATACGCGTCGCTGCCGCAGCTTCGGTGCATGGTTTAGCCCCGTTACATCTTCCGCGCAGGCCGACTCGACCAGTGAGCTATTACGCTTTCTTTAAATGATGGCTGCTTCTAAGCCAACATCCTGGCTGTCTGTGCCTTCCCACATCGTTTCCCACTTAACCATGACTTTGGGACCTTAGCTGGCGGTCTGGGTTGTTTCCCTCTTCACGACGGACGTTAGCACCCGCCGTGTGTCTCCCGTGATAACATTCTTCGGTATTCGTAGTTTGCATCGGGTTGGTAAGCCGGGATGGCCCCCTAGCCGAAACAGTGCTCTACCCCCGAAGATGAGTTCACGAGGCGCTACCTAAATAGCTTTCGGGGAGAACCAGCTATCTCCCGGTTTGATTGGCCTTTCACCCCCAGCCACAAGTCATCCGCTAATTTTTCAACATTAGTCGGTTCGGTCCTCCAGTTAGTGTTACCCAACCTTCAACCTGCCCATGGCTAGATCACCGGGTTTCGGGTCTATACCCTGCAACTTAACGCCCAGTTAAGACTCGGTTTCCCTTCGGCTCCCCTATACGGTTAACCTTGCTACAGAATATAAGTCGCTGACCCATTATACAAAAGGTACGCAGTCACACCACAAGGGTGCTCCCACTGCTTGTACGTACACGGTTTCAGGTTCTTTTTCACTCCCCTCGCCGGGGTTCTTTTCGCCTTTCCCTCACGGTACTGGTTCACTATCGGTCAGTCAGGAGTATTTAGCCTTGGAGGATGGTCCCCCCATATTCAGACAGGATACCACGTGTCCCGCCCTACTCTTCGAGTTCACAGCCTGTGTGCTTTCGTGTACGGGACTGTCACCCTGTACCGTGCGACTTTCCAGACGCTTCCACTAACACACAAGCTGATTCAGACTCTGGGCTGCTCCCCGTTCGCTCGCCGCTACTGGGGGAATCTCGGTTGATTTCTTTTCCTCGGGGTACTTAGATGTTTCAGTTCCCCCGGTTCGCCTCGTTAACCTATGTATTCAGTTAACGATAGTGCAACGAATTGCACTGGGTTTCCCCATTCGGACATCGCCGGGTCAAAGGTTCATATCACCTCGCCGGCGCTTTTCGCAGATTAGCACGTCCTTCATCGCCTCTGACTGCCAGGGCATCCACCGTGTACGCTTAGTCGCTTAACCTCACAACCCGAAGATGTTTCTTTCGATTCATCATCGACTTGCGAAAATTTGAGAGACTCGAACACACCATTTAAGATGTGTCGTTTCAATTTTCAGCTTGATCCAGATTTTTAAAGAGCAAAACTTCGCAGTGCACCTTTTCAGGTTCACTCTGAAGTTTTCTTGGGTTCGCAGTAAAAGATGGTGGAGCTATGCGGGATCGAACCGCAGACCTCCTGCGTGCAAAGCAGGCGCTCTCCCAGCTGAGCTATAGCCCCATCGTTTATAATCTCTGTACCGCTCATCCTTTAAAAGGAGTTTGGTAGGCCTGAGTGGACTTGAACCACCGACCTCACCCTTATCAGGGGTGCGCTCTAACCACCTGAGCTACAAGCCTGCAGAGATTTTTACTGCTGTTTTTCATCAGACAATCTGTGTGAGCACTACAAAGGCAGGTTCTTTAAGGTAAGGAGGTGATCCAACCGCAGGTTCCCCTACGGTTACCTTGTTACGACTTCACCCCAGTCATGAATCACAAAGTGGTAAGCGCCCTCCCGAAGGTTAAGCTACCTACTTCTTTTGCAACCCACTCCCATGGTGTGACGGGCGGTGTGTACAAGGCCCGGGAACGTATTCACCGTAGCATTCTGATCTACGATTACTAGCGATTCCGACTTCATGGAGTCGAGTTGCAGACTCCAATCCGGACTACGACGCACTTTATGAGGTCCGCTTGCTCTCGCGAGGTCGCTTCTCTTTGTATGCGCCATTGTAGCACGTGTGTAGCCCTACTCGTAAGGGCCATGATGACTTGACGTCATCCCCACCTTCCTCCAGTTTATCACTGGCAGTCTCCTTTGAGTTCCCGGCCTAACCGCTGGCAACAAAGGATAAGGGTTGCGCTCGTTGCGGGACTTAACCCAACATTTCACAACACGAGCTGACGACAGCCATGCAGCACCTGTCTCAGAGTTCCCGAAGGCACCAAAGCATCTCTGCTAAGTTCTCTGGATGTCAAGAGTAGGTAAGGTTCTTCGCGTTGCATCGAATTAAACCACATGCTCCACCGCTTGTGCGGGCCCCCGTCAATTCATTTGAGTTTTAACCTTGCGGCCGTACTCCCCAGGCGGTCGACTTAACGCGTTAGCTCCGGAAGCCACGCCTCAAGGGCACAACCTCCAAGTCGACATCGTTTACGGCGTGGACTACCAGGGTATCTAATCCTGTTTGCTCCCCACGCTTTCGCACCTGAGCGTCAGTCTTTGTCCAGGGGGCCGCCTTCGCCACCGGTATTCCTCCAGATCTCTACGCATTTCACCGCTACACCTGGAATTCCACCCCCCTCTACAAGACTCTAGCCTGCCAGTTTCGAATGCAGTTCCCAGGTTGAGCCCGGGGATTTCACATCCGACTTGACAGACCGCCTGCGTGCGCTTTACGCCCAGTAATTCCGATTAACGCTTGCACCCTCCGTATTACCGCGGCTGCTGGCACGGAGTTAGCCGGTGCTTCTTCTGCGGGTAACGTCAATCGACAAGGTTATTAACCTTATCGCCTTCCTCCCCGCTGAAAGTACTTTACAACCCGAAGGCCTTCTTCATACACGCGGCATGGCTGCATCAGGCTTGCGCCCATTGTGCAATATTCCCCACTGCTGCCTCCCGTAGGAGTCTGGACCGTGTCTCAGTTCCAGTGTGGCTGGTCATCCTCTCAGACCAGCTAGGGATCGTCGCCTAGGTGAGCCGTTACCCCACCTACTAGCTAATCCCATCTGGGCACATCTGATGGCAAGAGGCCCGAAGGTCCCCCTCTTTGGTCTTGCGACGTTATGCGGTATTAGCTACCGTTTCCAGTAGTTATCCCCCTCCATCAGGCAGTTTCCCAGACATTACTCACCCGTCCGCCGCTCGCCGGCAAAGTAGCAAGCTACTTTCCGCTGCCGCTCGACTTGCATGTGTTAGGCCTGCCGCCAGCGTTCAATCTGAGCCATGATCAAACTCTTCAATTTAAGTTTGATGCTCGTGAATTAAACTTCGTAATGAATTACGTATGTTCACTCAGAGACTTGGTATTCATTTTTCGTCTTGCGACGTTAAGAATCCATGTCACTTTGAGTGCCCACACAGATTGTCTGATAAATTGTTAAAGAGCAGTGCCGCTTCGCTTTTCGCTGCGGCGCGGGGTGTGCATATTACGCTTTCCCGCTTCAGAGTCAAGCGATTATTTTTGCTTTTCTCTGCTGACCCGGCGGCGTGTGTGCCATTGTTCCGTGTCAGTGGAGGCGCATTATAGGGAGTTATTCCGACGTGACAAGCACAAAATACAAAAAACTTTTCGTTCGCTCACTTTTCAAACTTAACGCTTATTTATGTCGCGAATCGCCCGTTAAATGTGCGACTTCTCGCGCAAAACTGGCCACCTGCGACCAGTCGGTATAAACCACTTCTTTACGCGTATCGGTTTCACCCCCGGTCATCTTCATAATCAGGCGGATCATAAAGCGGTCATACCAGCGGTAGCGAGGGTAGCGCAGAGCGCCGGCAAAGACGGCGCACAGGTCAGGCTGCCACGGCGAGCTGAGTAAAAACTTGCGCGTGTAGCTGTTGGTCTGCGGCGTACGCTTCTCGGCTTTACGTGCGACAAGATTGACCGAGTAAAAGGCACCGGGCAATTTGTTGAGCACCGCCGTGTGCTTTTTCACAAAGCGATCCAGCGCCGGATGGAAATGCCCGTAACGAATTGACGCGCCAATTACCACGCGATCGTACTCCTGCCAGGCTATCTGCTCCGCACGGTTCAGGTTCACCACATCAGAGTAAATACCCAGCTCTTTTAATTCCGAAGCCAGATAAGCGGCAATCTCACGCGTTTGTCCGTCTCGCGTAGAGAAAAGAATCAATGTTTTCATCAACGGCTCCTTACTCGCGCCAGAATGTAGGGGTGAACAGCACCAGCAGCGTAAAGACCTCAAGACGACCAAACAGCATATTGGCGATGAGGATCCATTTCGCGACCGGGTTCATGCTGGCAAAGTTATCCGCCACAACGCCCAGACCGGGCCCGAGGTTATTCAATGTTGCTACGACGGACGCAAAGGCGGAGAAATCATCCACCCCCGTCGCAATAATAGCCAGCATACTGACGATAAAGACCAGCGCATACGCCGAGAAGAACCCCCACACCGCTTCGAGGATACGTTCCGGCAGCGCGCGGTTCCCCAGCTTAATGCTGTAAACCGCGTTCGGGTGGACCAGGCGCTTCAGCTCACGGTTGCCCTGCTTAAACAGCAGCAGAATACGAATTACCTTCAGGCCGCCGCCCGTAGAACCCGCACAGCCCCCGATAAATGCCGAGCATAACAGCAGCACCGGCAGGAACAGCGGCCAGCGCGCGATACTGTCCGTGGTAAACCCGGCGGTCGTCGCCATTGATACCACCTGGAAGAACGCCTGATTTAGCGTGGTCAGCGCGGAGTTGTAGACATCATGGAACCACAGCACCAGGGTACAGATGATTACCAGCGTAAGCTGGACGCCAATAAACATACGGAACTCCGGGTCACGCCAGTACACCTTCAGGCTGCGCCCGCTCAGTAAAGAGAAGTGCAGACCGTAGTTACAGCCTGAAATCAGCAGGAAAATGGCAATAATGGTGTTAATCGTTGGACTGTCGAAGTAGCCGACGCTGGCATCGTGGGTGGAGAACCCGCCGATAGCGATCGTCGCAAAGCTGTGTCCGATGGCGTCGAAAGCGGGCATCCCGGCAAACCATAGCGCTAGCGCACAGGCCACCGTCAGTAATACATAGATAAGCCAGAGGGTTTTCGCCGTCTCGGCAATACGCGGGCGCATTTTGTTATCTTTCAGCGGCCCGGGCATTTCAGCGCGATAGAGCTGCATGCCGCCAACGCCCAGAATAGGGAGAATAGCCACTGCCAGGACGATGATCCCCATCCCCCCGAACCACTGCAGCATCTGACGATAAAAGAGAATGGCGTGCGGGAGTGAATCCAGCCCCACCAGCGTCGTCGCCCCGGTGGTTGTTAAACCGGAGAACGATTCAAAAAAGGCATCCGTAATGCTCAGGTTAGGCTGTTCAGAGAAGATAAAGGGCAGCGAACCGACGCTCCCCAGCACCGTCCAGAACAGGACCACAATCAGAAATCCTTCGCGAGATTTCAGTTCACCTTTCTGACGACGGTTTGGCCACCACAGCAGCGAGCCGATCGCCAGCGCGACAAAGAAGGTCTGGGTAAATGCCCGCCCCGCGCCGTCCCGGTAGATAAGCGCCACCAGTCCTGGGAGAATCATCGTCCCGGAAAAGAGTATGACCAGCAGTCCAACGATTCGGGTTATGGCACGAAAATGCATCTCTGCCGCTTCCTTTGGTATTCAAAAAAGTGAGGTGGGGATTATTCTTCAATCGGCAGCAATTGCAACGAACCACGACTAAAATCAGCCAGTTTTGCTGAAAAAGCAGCCAGCTCCGCCTGCGGAAGCGCCACGCGTAATTTCACCATTGCCTGATATTCACTGTGCGCGATGACGCCGTTAAACTGTTTGAGCAGCGTTTCAATGCCCGATAGCTGAGCGTAATCGCACAACAAAGTATATTCGGTGAGCGGCGTTTTGCGGATAGTTGTGAGCATATTCAGTGCCTGCTGAACTCCGCCGCCATAGGCTTTCACCAGCCCACCCGTGCCTAACAGGATGCCGCCGTAGTAGCGCACCACCACGGCGGTAATTTCACCCACGCCGCTGCCCATCAGCTGCGAAAGCATGGGTTTACCGGCCGTGCCCGCCGGTTCACCGTCGTCGGAAAACCCCAGCTGTTGTGAATCATCCGGCGGCCCTGCCACCCACGCCACACAGTGGTGACGCGCGTCAGGATGTTCAGCCCGAACGGATTCGACAAACGCCTTTGCCGCCTCTACGCCGTCGGTATGCGCCAGCAGCGTAATAAAGCGGCTTTTCTTGATTTCCTCAACAAAGGTGACCGGTTCAGCCGGTATCAGCCAGCTTTCCATCAGGCCAGCTTCAGGTCTCGCGTCATATTCTCGATACCGTTTTCGTGAACCACCACGTTATCTTCGATGCGAATACCGCCAAACGGCTTCAGCGCGTCAATTTTTTCCCAGTTGAAGTGTTTGCTGAACTGGCCTTCACGCCACGGCGCCAGCAGGGATTCGATAAAGTAGATCCCCGGTTCAATCGTCAGCACCATACGCGGCTCCAGAATACGGGTGCAGCGCAGGTAAGGATATTTAGACGGTGCCGCCAGGTGCGTGCCGGTGTCATCCTGCATAAAGCCCGCAACGTCGTGAACCTGCAGGCCCAGCGGATGGCCGATACCGTGCGGCATGAATGGCCCGGTCAGATCGTTCTCGACCATCGCTTCTTCGCTCATGTCTTTCACAATCTGATGTTTACGCAGCAGTTTTGCGATGCGCTGATGGAACTGGATGTGGTAATCCACATAGCTAGTTCCCGCCTTCATGGTGGCAATCAGCGCCAGCTGTTCATCGTTTACGTCTTTAATCAGCTGCGCGAAATCGGTATCCGCATTCGCCGCCCAGGTACGGGTCAGGTCGGCCGCGTAACCGTTGTACTCGGCGCCTGCGTCAAGCAGGAAGCTGCGCATCTCCGACGGAACATGGTGATCCAGTTTGGTGTAATGAAGCACAGACGCGTGCTCGTTCAGCGCGACGATATTGCTGTACGGCACGTCGGTATCACGGTGGCCCGTCGCGGTCAGATAGGCCTGATTGATGTCGAACTCGCTCATCCCCGACTGGAACGCTTCGTGCGCGGCACGGTGGCCATTCACCGCCGTTTTTTGCGCTTCACGCATGCAGTAAAGTTCGTAGTCGGTTTTATAGGCGCGGTAATAGTGCAGGTAATCCAGCACGCCTTTCGGATTGAGTTTGTCTGCCGGAATATCCAGACCCAGCGCGCGCTCCGGAACAGGGCCAATGTAGCCGATGTTGCCTCGCGCGGCAGGCAGCTGGCTACCAATACCGTCCGCTTTCGGCAGTGCAATCACATCAATCTCTTCCGTCCAGAAAGAGGTCGGCAGCGGTTCTACGTTGTGCCAGTAATCGACCGGCAGGTAGAACCACAGTTTCGGCTTGTTCACGCCGTCTACCAGCAGCCAGCAATTTGGAACCTGAGTCACCGGCACCCAGGCTTTGAACTGCGGGTTCACCTTAAACGGATAAGCGTGGTCATCCAGAAAGGTATTCATCAGCTCGCCGGAGTGGATCAACAGCGCATCCAGCTTGAAGCGGGCCAGTACATCGCGGGTACGTTCCTGTAGGGTAACGATATGATTTTTATAAAGCGAAGCCAGTGAGTCCATCATTCTTCCTTTCGTTTTTTTGACCTCAAGTCATCGCATCTTAGCACACCTCACTCCGGCTGCGTGATTTCCACCGACCGTGATCAATGCAGCATTTTCTTAATGAGTAATTTGCATTTTATTAACATAAATCCCACACTCCGATTCATCTGGTATGACCAGATCCAATTGCTGGATTCAGGAGACTGACATGCTCTACAAAGGCGACACCCTGTACCTCAACTGGCTGGAAGATGGCATTGCCGAACTGGTGTTCGATGCCCCCGGCTCAGTGAACAAGCTTGATACCGCGACGGTGGCCAGTCTTGGCCAGGCGCTGGATGTTCTTGAAAAACAACCTGAATTAAAAGGGCTGCTGCTGCGTTCGAACAAAGCGGCCTTTATTGTCGGTGCCGATATCACCGAGTTTCTTTCGCTGTTCCTGGTCCCGGAAGAACAGCTGAGCCAGTGGCTGCACTTTGCCAACAGCGTCTTTAATCGTCTGGAAGATCTGCCTGTCCCGACTATTTCCGCCGTTAACGGCTACGCGCTGGGCGGCGGCTGCGAATGCGTACTCGCGACCGACTACCGTCTGGCGACGCCGGACCTGCGCATCGGCCTGCCGGAAACCAAGCTGGGCATCATGCCGGGCTTTGGCGGCTCCGTGCGTATGCCGCGCATGCTGGGTGCCGACAGCGCCCTTGAGATCATTGCCGCAGGTAAAGATGTCGGCGCAGAACAGGCTCAGAAAATCGGCCTGGTCGACGGCGTCGTGAAGCCAGAGAAACTGGTTGAAGGTGCGCTCGCCATTCTGCGTCAGGCCATTAACGGCGATCTCGACTGGAAAGCCAAACGCCAGCCGAAGCTGGAACCGTTAAAACTCAGCAAGATTGAAGCCACCATGAGCTTCACCATCGCCAAAGGCATGGTGATGCAGACGGCGGGTAAACACTACCCGGCACCAATCACGGCGGTGAAAACCATTGAAGCAGCTGCTCGTCTCGGACGCGATGAAGCGCTGAAGCTCGAAAATCAGAGCTTTGTCCCTCTGGCGCACACCAATGAAGCTCGCGCGCTGGTCGGTATCTTCCTCAACGATCAGTTCGTGAAGGGTAAAGCCAGGCAGCTGACCAAAAACGTTGAGACGCCAAAACATGCGGCGGTACTCGGCGCGGGCATTATGGGTGGCGGCATCGCTTACCAGTCGGCCTGGAAAGGCGTGCCGGTAGTGATGAAAGACATCAGCGAGAAATCCCTGACGCTGGGCATGACCGAAGCGGCCAAGCTCCTGAATAAACAGCTGGAGCGCGGAAAAATTGACGGGCTGAAGCTTGCAGGTGTGATCTCCACCATTCAGCCCGTGCTGGAATACAGCGGTTTCGACCGCGTGGACGTCGTCGTTGAAGCGGTTGTCGAAAACCCGAAAGTCAAAAAAGCGGTGCTGGCAGAAACGGAAGACAAAGTTCGTCCTGAGACCGTGCTGGCTTCAAACACCTCCACCATTCCAATCAGCGAACTGGCGAGCGTGCTAAAGCGTCCGGAAAACTTCTGCGGGATGCATTTCTTCAATCCGGTACACCGAATGCCGCTGGTCGAAGTGATCCGTGGGGAAAAAACCTCTGACGAAACCATCGCTAAAGTGGTGGCATGGGCAAGCAAGATGGGCAAAACGCCGATCGTTGTTAACGACTGCCCGGGCTTCTTCGTCAACCGCGTGCTGTTCCCTTACTTCGCCGGCTTCAGCCAGCTGCTGCGCGACGGTGCGGACTTCCGCAAAATCGACAAAGTGATGGAAAAACAGTTCGGCTGGCCGATGGGCCCGGCGTATCTGCTGGACGTGGTCGGCATTGATACCGCCCACCACGCTCAGGCGGTGATGGCGGCAGGCTTCCCGCAGCGCATGCAGAAAGATTATCGCGACGCCATTGACGCTCTGTTCGACGCTAGCCGCTTCGGCCAGAAAAACGGCCTGGGCTTCTGGCGCTATAAAGAAGACAGCAAAGGCAAACCGAAGAAAGAAGAAGATGCCGTGGTGGATGGTCTGCTGGCCGACGTTAGCCAGCCAAAACGCGACTTCACCGACGATGAGATCATCGCCCGCATGATGATTCCAATGATTAACGAAGTGGTGCGTTGCCTCGAAGAAGGCATCATCGCCAGCCCGGCGGAAGCGGATATGGCGCTGGTATACGGCCTGGGCTTCCCTCCGTTCCACGGCGGCGCGTTCCGCTGGCTGGACACGCTCGGCAGCGCCCGCTATCTCGATATGGCTCAGCAGTATCAGCACCTCGGCCCGCTTTATGAGGTGCCGGAAGGGCTGCGTAACAAAGCGCGCCATAACGAACCCTACTATCCAGCAGTTGAGCCAGCCCGTCCGGTTGGCGAGCTGAAAACGGCTTAAGGAGTCACAATGGAAAAGGTTGTCATTGTTGATGCGATTCGCACCCCGATGGGCCGTTCAAAAGGCGGCGCGTTCCGTAACGTGCGTGCGGAAGACCTCTCCGCGCATCTGATGCGTAGCCTGCTGGCGCGTAACCCGGCGCTGGATCCTGCTGCGCTGGACGATATCTACTGGGGCTGCGTGCAGCAGACCCTGGAGCAGGGCTTCAACATCGCCCGTAACGCGTCGCTGCTGGCGGAGATCCCGCATTCGGTTCCGGCCGTCACCGTGAACCGTCTGTGCGGTTCGTCAATGCAGGCGCTGCACGACGCGGCGCGCATGATCATGACCGGTGATGCGCAGGCCTGCCTGGTGGGCGGGGTCGAGCACATGGGCCACGTGCCGATGAGCCACGGGGTCGATTTTCATCCTGGCATGAGCCGTAACGTGGCGAAAGCCGCGGGGATGATGGGCCTGACCGCCGAGATGCTCTCTCGTCTGCACGGCATTAGCCGTGAAATGCAGGATGCCTTTGCCGCGCGCTCTCACGCTCGCGCATGGGCCGCCACGCAGTCTGGCGCCTTTAAGAATGAGATCATCCCGACCGGCGGCCACGACGCTGACGGCGTACTGAAGCAGTTCAGCTACGACGAAGTCATCCGCCCGGAAACCACCGTAGAAGCGCTTTCTACCCTGCGCCCTGCGTTTGATCCGGTCACCGGTACGGTAACGGCAGGTACTTCGTCGGCACTGTCCGACGGTGCCGCCGCGATGCTGGTGATGAGCGAAAGTCGCGCCCGCGAGCTGGGCTTAACCCCTCGCGCTCGGGTACGTTCGATGGCGGTCGTGGGCTGCGATCCTTCAATCATGGGTTACGGCCCGGTTCCGGCCTCGAAGCTGGCGCTGAAAAAAGCGGGATTAACCGCCAGCGACATCGACCTGTTTGAAATGAACGAAGCGTTCGCCGCGCAGATCCTGCCGTGCATTAAAGATCTGGGGCTGATGGAGCAGATCGACGAGAAGATTAACCTCAACGGCGGCGCGATCGCCCTCGGTCACCCGCTGGGCTGCTCCGGAGCGCGTATCAGCACAACGCTTATCAACCTGATGGAACGCAAAGATGCCCAGTTTGGTCTGGCAACGATGTGTATCGGGCTGGGTCAGGGTATCGCGACGGTGTTTGAGAGAGTGTAAATCAGGAAAAGTATCTCAAAGCCAATGACGTCAGAACGAACGCAGCCAACGCAGTTATGGCGTCATTGGCGAAGAGAAAGAGTTTAGTTGCCGTTCTTCCCGCCTGTCAGGGGCGGGTTTTTTATTTAAATGAAGGCAAACGCATCGCCAAACAGGCGGTCTTCACGCGCGTCACGTTCGTTACAGAACAGGTCGCGGGCAATTTTCGCCATCTCAAAACGGCCAGCAATGTAGATATCGTGCCCTGCCAGCGTGCCGTGATCCTGCAGCACCGCCGTCAGCACCGTCCCGCTACGACCACGCCAGCCCTCTTCCGGCTGCTCAACCACCGGCTCAATGCGCAGGTTAGGATGGGTTACGCTCAGCGCTTCCAGCTCTGATAGGTCGTACAGATGTTTCTCTTCGCGGCCACCCCAGTAAATGGTGATGTCGCGGTCAGGGTTACGCGCCAGTGCTGTCAACAGAATAGAGCGCACATAAGAGAAGCCCGTACCGCCAGCGATCAGGATCAGCGGACGGTCTTCGTCATCGCGAAGCCACGCGTCACCGTGCGGAATATCCACCACGATTTCACGTTCCTTCAGGATCCGATCCATCACCGCCATCGCATACAGGTTAAGCTCTGACGCACCAATATGAAGCTCAATAAATTCCTGCTCCGCTGGCGTTGAGGCCATAGAGAAAGGACGCTTATCACGCTCATCCATCACAACCATCAGGTACTGACCCGCGCGGAAAGAGAATGGCGCTTCTGGCACTAAACGGACGCGATATACGGTGTCGGTGATGGCATCTACCGAGGTCACTTTACAGCTTAAGGTTGTCATTCGCTCTCTCTGTCGGGAAGTCTATAGGGCTTAACGGTTAGCTCAGGGTTTACCGTTATTCATTATGGCCAGCTCGTCCCAGATCGCGTCAATTCGCGCGGTCACGGCAGGATCTTTTTTGATCGGGCGCCCCCATTCACGGTCGGTTTCGCCAGGCCATTTATTTGTGGCATCCAGTCCCATCTTTGAGCCAAGACCGGAAACCGGCGAGGCAAAATCCAGGTAATCTATCGGCGTGTTTTCGACTAACACCGTATCGCGCGCCGGGTCCATTCGCGTGGTAATGGCCCAGATTACGTCATTCCAGTCGCGGGCGTTAACGTCATCATCGCAGACAATAACAAATTTGGTATACATAAACTGGCGCAGGAAAGACCATACGCCCATCATCACGCGTTTAGCGTGACCAGGATACTGCTTCTTCATCGTGACCACCGCCATGCGATACGAGCATCCTTCAGGCGGCAGATAAAAATCAACAATTTCCGGGAACTGCTTTTGCAGGATTGGCACAAACACTTCATTTAGCGCCACGCCCAGCACCGCCGGTTCGTCCGGTGGACGTCCGGTATACGTAGAGTGATAAATCGCATCTTCACGCTGCGTAATGTGCGTCACGGTAAACACCGGGAAGTTATCCACTTCGTTGTAATAGCCGGTGTGGTCGCCATAGGGGCCTTCTGGCGCCATTTCACCCTGCTCGAGGTAACCCTCCAGCACAATTTCCGCACTGGCCGGAACTTCGAGATCGTTAGAGATACACTTCACGACTTCGGTTTTCGTTCCGCGCAGCAGGCCTGCAAACGCATATTCAGAGAGCGTATCCGGCACGGGCGTGACGGCTCCCAGAATGGTGGCCGGATCGGCGCCTAAGGCGACAGACACCGGGAAACGCTCCCCCGGATGCGCAGCGCACCACTCCTGGAAATCCAGCGCGCCGCCGCGATGCGACAGCCAGCGCATAATGAGTTTATTCTTGCCAATCAACTGCTGGCGGTAAATACCGAGGTTTTGCCGCTCTTTGTGCGGGCCGCGCGTAACGGTCAGCCCCCAGGTTATCAGCGGAGCGGCATCTTCAGGCCAGCACTGCATAATAGGGATTTTGGTCAGATCAACCGCATCGCCTTCCAGCACTTTCTGCTGGCACGGCGCGCCGCGCAGGCGCTTGGTAGGCATGTTCAGCACCTGCTTAAACTGCGGCAGCTTGTCGAACAGATCGCGGAAGCCCTTCGGAGGCTCCGGCTCTTTCAGAAACGCCAACAGTTTACCGACTTCACGCAGCGCAGAGACGTCTTCCTGCCCCATTCCCAGTGCAACACGACGCGGTGTACCAAACAGGTTGCACAGCACCGGCATGGAGTAACCTTTCGGATTTTCAAACAGTAATGCGGGGCCACCGGCACGCAGGGTGCGGTCAGCAATTTCTGTCATTTCCAGATAAGGATCGACAGGAAGTGTAATACGTTTGAGTTCACCCTGCTTTTCCAGCAGCGTCAGGAAGTCGCGGAGATCGTGGTATTTCATGCAGTTAATCATGGCCTCTCTGTAAGCGCTTCATTATACGGCGTAAGCCTGCTTGATGCTGTAATTTTGTTAAACAAGCGTGAACTTATGCGTTCTGTTCCGTTTTCCCCCATTATAATCAACTTAGCGATCCCGCCAGGGTTTTGATATGCTTGCGCCCCGAACTAAGGGAAAGAGTGATTATGCAGGCCTGGTATTTACTGTATTGCAAACGCGGGCAACTTCAGCGCGCGCAGGAACATCTTGAACGTCAGTCTGTCAATTGCCTGACACCCGTGATCACGCTTGAAAAAATGCAGCGCGGGAAGCGCACAACCGTCAGTGAGCCGCTGTTCCCGAACTACTTGTTTGTGGAGTTCGACCCGGAAGTCATCCATACCACCACCATCAGCGCAACGCGCGGCGTCAGCCACTTCGTTCGTTTTGGTGCCCATCCGGCAACGGTTCCGTCGACGGTCATTCATCAGCTGTCGATTTATCAACAGCCTGAGGGGATCACCGACCCCGAAACCCCTTACACGGGCGATAGCGTCGTGATTACCGAAGGCGCTTTCGAAGGCCTGCAGGCGATTTTTGCCGAGCCGGACGGGGAAGCGCGCTCTATGCTGTTGCTCAATCTGCTGAACAAGCAGGTGCTGCAGAGCGTTAAAAACACCGACTTCCGCAAGCTTTAAACGTTTATCCTGAACAGATTACGCACGTTGTCATCCGTCTGCGCCGAAAGCCAGTGCGGATCCTCTCCGCGCCACTTCGCGACGCTCTCAACAATGTGCCCCAGATACGCGGGCTCATTCCGCCGCGATGCAGGTTTGGATTTCATATCGCGCGGTAGCAGATAAGGCGCATCGGTTTCGAGGAGCAGCCGGTCAGCCGGGATTACTGGCAACAGCTCACGAAGTTCAAGCCCGCGGCGCTCATCGCAAACCCAGCCGGTAATACCCAGATAAAGCCCTCGCTTCAGGCAATCCAGCGCTTCCTGCCGTGAACCGGTGAAGCAGTGCAGTACCGCGCCGGGCAGTTTCTCCAGCCACGGATCCAGAAGCGCCAGGAAACGCTCATGCGCGTCGCGGCAGTGCATAAACACGGGCATTCCAAGCTCTGCTGCCAGCGCAAGCTGGGCAGTAAACGCCTTTTCCTGCTCTTCAGGCGTGGAAAAGTTACGATTGAAATCGAGACCGCATTCGCCGATCGCCACCACTTCTGGCATTTTCGCGAGACTGTAGAGGGTGTCGCCACTTTCCGCTGTCCACTGGCTGCTGTCGTGAGGATGCACGCCAGCGGTAGACCAACAGCGATCGTAGCCTTGAGCCAGCTGCTGCGCCTGCTCGCTCTCATGCAGGTTGGTGCCCGTCAGCAGCAGTCCTTTCACCCCGGCGGCAAACGCGCGCGCAACCACCTCATCACGATCTTTCGCAAACTGCGAGCTGGTCAGGTTGAGTCCGATATCAAACATGCAAATCCCCATATAACAACCGCCCTGACGGGCGGCTGATTTTACTCTTCAGTGGTCTTGTCGGACGTATCGTCTTCGTCATCCGCTCGACGCCCTTTACCCACGTAGAAACGCGAGAAGAATACGCCGACCTCAAACAGACAATACATCGGTATGGCCAGCAGCGTCTGGGAGAACACATCCGGCGGTGTCAGCAGCATGCCGACCACGAAGGCACCCACAAGGATATACGGACGCTTCTTACGCAGGTCATCCGGGGTCGTTACTCCTACCCAGCAGAGCAGCACAATAGCCACCGGCACTTCGAATGCCACGCCAAACGCCATAAACAGCGCCATCACAAAGCTGAGGTAGCTGGCGATATCCGTCGACACCTGGACCCCTTCCGGCGCGGTATGCGTCAGGAAGCCGAAGGCCAGCGGGAAGACGACGAAATAGGCAAACGCCATGCCGATATAGAACAGCAGCGAGCTGGACACCAGCAGCGGGATCACCAGCTTGCGTTCATGCTTATACAGCGCTGGTGCCACAAACGCCCACACCTGGTAAAGAATGACCGGTGCAGAGGCAATCAACGACACCCAAAAGGTCAGCTTGATGGGGGTAAAAAACGGAGAAGCAACGTCTGTTGCAATCATCGTTGCGCCCAGCGGCATCTGCTTGATCAGCGGCGCAGAGACCACCTGATAGATATCGTTGGCAAAATAGACCAGGCACAGGAATATGAGCAAAACCGCAATAATGCAGTTTAACAGGCGCTTACGCAGCTCAATGAGGTGCGTAATCAGCGGTTGAGTATCATCTACTGCCATGTTTACGCTTTATCACTCGACGAGGGGGATGATTCGGAAACGGACGCAGCGGGCTTCACTTCCGCCGCTTTTGCCACTGACTCTTCTGGCTGCGCCTGTTTTTTCAATTCGGTTTCGTGCGGCGTCTGTTCTGGTGCGGCAGCCTGATGTTCAGCACTGGCAGGCGTTACGCCCTCGCGCTGCTCCTCGCTGCCCTTAACCACCGGGTTATGGATGGTGTTCGCTTCATCGCTCGCTTTTTCAGGATCGTTAACGCTATAGGAACGCTTCATCGATTCCGCCGCTTCGCGCAGCTCATCCATTGACGCTTTCAGTTCCGGCGTCAGGTTATCCATGCTCGCCTTCTCGACCTTTTTCAGGCTTTCCTGAAATTCCTGCAGCTTAAGCTCCTGCGCCAGTTCATTCTGAACGGTCGATGCCAGCGATCTCAGCGCACGAACCCAGCCCGCAACGGTTTTCACTGCCACCGGCAGACGCTGCGGCCCCAGCACAATCAGGCCAATCACAAAGACCAGCAGGAGCTCACTAAAACCAATGTCGAACACGACTTACACCTGCTCTTTATCGTGGCGTTTAGCGTCTTCCTTTTTGGCTTCTTCTTGCTTGTCGGCGATGGATTTAGCAGTAAAGTCAGCGTCCTGGCTGGTTTTATCCTGCTTGCTCTCATCATCGCTCATCGCTTTCTTGAAGCCTTTGATAGACGCGCCCAGATCGGAACCAATAGAACCGAGCTTTTTGGTGCCAAACAGCAGCACGACGATGACGGCAATAATGACTAATTGCCAGATACTGATACCACCCATACATGTTCCTCAGGGATAGATGATTAATGAGTCAGGTCGCATTATACGTATGCGACCCGTCGATAGCGACGCACGCTCAGCGCGTTTTTCGCCAGCCTGCCAGCCAGACTACCACCCCGCCAGCCATCAACCAGGCGGGCATCATCTGCCAGTCCGGACGGTTGATCAGCAGCAGCGTACCGCTCAGCAGCAGCGTTGCGCCAATCCCAAAGAGATAGCGTGACTGTCCCTGGCGAACGCGGCTGGACTGAAGTTCGCGGGCGATTTTATCCATGCTGTGCTGAAGGTTCTTGCTCTGACGCAAACTGTCATAAACCAGTTCAGGAATTTCAGGCATTTTTTCTATCCAGAACGGACCTTTCTCCTTCAGCGAGCGCACCAGCGCCGGAATGCCAACCTGATCCTTAATCCAGGATTCAAGGAAAGGTTTCGCGGTCTTCCACAAGTCTAACTGAGGATAGAGCTGTCGGC
Source organism: Enterobacter sp. QK-SA4 (assembly GCF_056856775.1). Taxonomy (NCBI): domain Bacteria; kingdom Pseudomonadati; phylum Pseudomonadota; class Gammaproteobacteria; order Enterobacterales; family Enterobacteriaceae; genus Enterobacter; species Enterobacter sp. QK-SA4. The sequence continues at coordinate 187,521 of NZ_JBXFXH010000007.1, read as the reverse complement.
CTACACCCTCAACGTAAAGTAATGTTTTCTGAAGTAAAACTAGCTGTGGCTGAACTTCCATATTAAAGCGGCGAGCCGTGTTAAACAGGTTCAACAGCACATGCCCGAAGGAGATTTCCGCCAGCGGTTTTTCAAAAATCGGTTCACAAACGGTCCGGATCGCGAACTCAAACTCTTCGACGTTGGTATCCGGCGGTACCCAGCCGGAATCGACGTGCAGCTCGGCCACCTTACGGTAGTCGCGGTTGAAGAACGCGATGAAGTTCTCAGCCAGATACCGTTTATCTTCTTTGTTCAGCGACCCCACAATCCCGCAGTCGATACCGATATACTTCGGATCCTCAGGGTGTTCGTAGCTCACGAAGATATTGCCCGGGTGCATGTCCGCATGGAAAAAGCTGTCGCGGAATACCTGGGTAAAGAAGACCTGTACGCCACGTTCGGCCAGGAGCTTCATGTTTGTTCCCTGTTTCTCCAGGGCCACCACATCCGAAACCGGAATACCGTAGATACGCTCCATCACCATCATATTCTGGCTACAGTAGTCAGAATAGACTTCAGGTACATAGAGCATCGGGCTGTTTTCAAAGTTGCGACGCAGCTGAATGGCGTTTGCCGATTCGCGCAGCAGGTTAAGCTCATCAATCAGCGTTTTTTCATATTCCCGCACCACTTCCAGTGGACGCAGGCGACGCCCGTCCGGCAGCAGGCGTGGCACCCAGCGCGCCAGACGGTAAATCAGCTTCATGTCCGCTTTGATGACTGGCAGGATGTCCGGACGAATGACCTTAATAACGACTTCTTTGCCGTTTTCTTTCAGACGCGCGGTGTGCACCTGCGCAATAGAGGCCGATGCCAGTGGGTTAATGTCGAAATCGTCAAACCAGGTCTCGACGGGTACATTTCCCATCGCCTCTTCAATTTGCTTTTTCGCGCGCGCGCCGTCAAACGGTGCGACGCGATCCTGCAGCATCGCGAGCTCATCGGCAATCAGAGGCGGGAAGAGATCGCGGCGGGTCGACAGCATCTGCCCGAATTTAATCCAAACCGGACCGAGTTCCTGCAACGCCAGGCGCAGACGCTCACCCAGCGGTTGACCTTTATGGCGATTGGGCATCCAGAAGAGCATCCGCCGCCAGATACGAAGCGGCAGCGTGATACGCATTTTGGGGATAAGCTCGTCGAGCCCGTAGCTCAAAAAGGTGCGAATAATAAAATAGAGGCGCCGAATTTCACCAGGCGTCATTTGCCCTCCAGTTTTTCCAGCCGTTTGGTTAACGCATCAACCGCACGTTCAACAGCAGCGGTCTCTTCCGCAAACCATGCAACTTCCAGTGGCCCGGGCGCCATTCGCCACTCCTCAGTCAGCACTTCCGCCGCATAGCGTTGCTGGCGCTGGAGGCTTTTACGCGCAAAGGAGGCGCCGCCATGAAGAACTTTCCCGATGCCTTCGGCGGCAATGTCGCCGATAAAAGGCGCGAGCAGCTCCGCCGGATCGAACTCCGCCAGATCGGTGAGCGCAACGAAGTTCTGCACGACCTGAATGTCGCCCTCCACTTCCAGCTCACCGCTGCGGATAAGCGCCGTTAATTGCTGGCGATCGCGCAGTTTTGGCAGCACGCTCATGTGCGTGATGACCGAGCAGTCTGCTTGACCTTCCCACGCCCCCAGAACGTCAAGCTGACGTTCGCTGAATACCAGCACAAGCGGCGTCGATAACTCTTTTAAAACAATGCGTAATACCTTCCCGTTTAGCCGCTGACGTGCAGCTTTCAGCGCCGGAGCGCGATACAGAAAAGCGTTCAGTACATTCTCGACGCCTGCGGAGACTAAGGGTTTAAAGGGCACGGGACACCTCCACTCAGAATTTGTAACCGCGATGCAGCGCGACGACACCCGCCGTCAGGTTGAAATATTCAACGTTCTCAAATTCCGCGTCCTGCATCATGGCTTTTAATGTGTCCTGATCCGGGTGCATACGGATAGACTCCGCCAGATAGCGGTAGCTTTCAGCGTCGTTAGCCACCAGCTCACCAATACGCGGCAGCACGTGGAAGGAATAGGCGTCGTAGGCTTTGCTCAGCGGCTCAATGATCGGTTTTGAGAACTCGAGCACCAGCAGACGTCCACCCGGCTTCAGCACGCGGTACATGGAGCGCAGCGCTTTTTCTTTATCGGTCACGTTACGCAGACCGAAAGAGATCGTGATGCAATCAAAGGTATTGTCCGGGAATGGCAGCGCTTCGGCGTTTGCCTGCACATACTCCACATTCCCCACCACGCCGATGTTACGCAGCTTTTCGCGTCCCATTTTCAGCATGGAGTCATTAATATCGGCGAGAACAACGCGACCGGTTTCGCCCACCAGACGGGAGAATTTCGCGGTTAAATCGCCCGTACCACCGGCTAAATCCAGCACCGTTTGTCCACGACGTACGCCGCTGCAGTCAATGGTGAAGCGCTTCCACAAGCGATGAATGCCGAACGACATCAGGTCATTCATCACATCGTACTTCGCCGCCACGGAATGAAATACGTGGGCCACCATGTCAGCTTTCTGCGCTTTGGCAACAGTCTGAAAGCCAAAGTGCGTTGTGTCTTGTGAATCGTCAGCCATCTCAGAGCCTGCTTATCAGTAAAATGTTCGTGAAGTGTAACAGATTGGGCGCGTTTGCCCTACGTTTCAACCACCGCGAAAGAAACGCGCTGGAGTCTCGTCTGGTGATAAATCCGCCGCTAACGTATTGTCTTCACTGTTTGTATTTTGTTCGTCCGCACCTTCTCGCAGGCGAAACTCGTCGTCCTGGGCGGTGGCCTGTTCGACCAATTCCGGATTAATCTCGCGTTTAACCTCAACCCCCAGGCTACGGAATGATTCGGCCTGTGCCAGCAGATTGCCACGTCCGGAGGCGAGTTTTTTCATCGCCTGGCGGTAGTTATCCTGCGCACGATCCAGGCTCTGCCCGACTGAAGACATGTCGTCCACGAAGAGGCGCATTTTGTCGTAAAGCTTGCTGGCACGATCGGCAATCTGCTGAGCGTTGCGGCTCTGGTGCTCATAGCGCCATAGGTTCGCAATGGTGCGTAACGCCACCAGCAGCGTGGTGGGGCTGACCAGCATAATGTTATTTTTGAGCGCTTCGGTGATAAGCTCGGGCTGTCTGTCGAGTGCCAGCAGGAACGCGGGTTCTACCGGGATGAACATCAGGACATAGTCCAGCGAGCGCAGACCCGGCAGCTGCTGGTAGTCTTTTCTGCCAAGCAGGCGAATATGATTACGCACGGAGGCAATGTGCTCCTGCAGCGCAGACTCGCGCGTGTAATCATCGTCCGCATTAAAGTAGCGTTCATACGCCACCAGCGTCATTTTGGCGTCAATCACCACATCTTTACCCTGCGGCAGCCGCACGATCACATCCGGCTGCATTCGCGAGCGGGCGTCGTTTTCGATACTCACCTGCGTTTCGTATTCATATCCTTCCCGCAGTCCAGAGGCCTCCAGCACGCGGGTCAGCACCACTTCTCCCCAGTTGCCCTGGGTTTTGTTATCCCCTTTCAGCGCGCGGGTCAGGTTGACCGCTTCCTGCGCCATTTGCGCATTCAGCTGCTGGAGATTGCGAATCTCATGCGCCAGCGTGTGCCGCTCGCGGGCCTCCTGACCAAAGCTGTCCTGCACCTGACGGCGAAAACCGTCCAGCTGTTCGCGCAGCGGCGTCAGCAGGCTGTTGAGGCTCTGGCGGTTCTGTTCGTCAACGCGGCGGTTGCTGTGCTCAAAAATTCGGTTGGCGAGGTTCTCAAACTGTTCGCTGAGGCGCTGCTCGCTGTTGATCATCTGCCGGATTTTGTCTTCCGCATGCAGCTGGGTGGATTCAAGGCGGGTAGTGACTTCGCGGAGATCGGCCTCCAGCGAGGTGTTGATATCTCGCAGGTTGCGCAGCTCGTTGTTAAGCAGCTCGCACTCCTCTCGCCAGTGGTTACTCAGCGCAAGCTGCTGCTTTGCCGCACTTAATTCAGCGACTATCTCTTCGCGCTCTGCCAGCTGGTCGGCCTTCTGCTGTGCATGCTGATAGCTGGAAATGAGCCAGCCTATCGCCACGCCCGCCACCGCAATTACCGCGTAAATCAGGATCGAGATATCCACAATGCCCCCTGCATCAACGTATTACCCGCACAAAATAGAATTGTGCTGTATAAACGTCCAGTTTGAAAGGGTTTTCCTGCGAGGCGCTACGCAAAAAATAAAGGCCGAACGCGTCGGCCTTTGATTTCAGAAGAGAGGATTAGATCAGGCGACGCGCGGCTTCCACCACGATTTTCACCGCATGACTTTCGGTCTGCTTCATGGTTTCGGCGTTCGGGATCTCCTGCTGGGTGCGGTTGACGATAACGCCCGCCACCATACCGGCACGCAGACCCTGGCTTGCGCACATGGTCAGCAGCGTTGCGGATTCCATTTCGTAGTTCATCACGCCCATGGACTGCCACTCTTCCATTGAGCCTTTGAAACGGCTTACCACGCGGCCTGAGAAGGTGTCGTAACGTTCCTGACCCGGGTAGAAGGTGTCGGAAGAGGCGGTTACGCCCACGTGAGTGGTTGCGCCTACGGATTTTGCGGCTTCAACCAGCGCGGTGGTGCATTCGAAATCAGCCACTGCCGGGAATTCCATCGGTGCAAAGTGCAGGCTTGCGCCGTCCAGACGAACGGACGCGGTCGTGACCAGCACGTCACCCACGTTGATGTGCGGCTGGATAGCGCCGGTGGTGCCGATACGCAGGAAAGTACGGATGCCCAGCTGTGCCAGCTCTTCAACAGCAATAGACGTAGACGGACCACCGATACCGGTAGAGCACACGATCACCGCTTTGCCATCCAGCTCTGCGCGCCAGGTGGTGAACTCACGATGGGCAGCCAGCTTGACCGGCTTATCCATCAGCGCGGCGATCTTTTCCACACGCTCAGGATCGCCAGGGACGATAGCGAGCGTAGCCCCTTGTAAATCGTTTTTGGTGAGGCCGAGATGAAAAACATCAGACTTAGACATAGGTGACTCCTCTGTGGGTCGGTTAGTCAGAAGAAGTAAAACGGTACTTTACAGAAGCAGTAAGCATATTTTCGTGACATACCTCACCATGGATGAAAATGATTACATTGAATTTCCATAAAAAAGTGATTTACATCACATTAACAAGTTATATCGCCAGGTGCTGCACAAAAGATAGACCGTTTAAGGCACTGTGAGTTGTTAACCTGGTGTCTATATTTACCTTTGCGCTAACTCATTGGTACGGAGAATGCCATGACTGAAAAAACCGGTTTTGCACCTGCTGCGGCCCCACATGCTTCAACCATCGTGTCGACGCCAGAAGCGGCAATTACCGCGGGTGAGACCTCCATTCCCACGCAGGGAGAGAACATGCCTGCTTACCACGCACGGCCAAAATCGGCGGACGGCCCGCTGCCCATCGTGATCGTGGTACAGGAAATTTTCGGTGTTCACGAACACATTCGCGATCTCTGCCGCCGGCTGGCGCTGGAAGGGTATCTGGCCGTTGCGCCAGAGCTCTACTTCCGTCAGGGCGATCCGAACGACTACAGCGATATTCCAACATTGCTCAGCAACCTGGTCAGCAAAGTCCCGGACGCGCAGGTGCTGGCCGATCTCGACCACGTCGCCAGCTGGGCGGCGCGCAACGGCGGCGATCCGCATCGTCTTCTGGTCACCGGTTTCTGCTGGGGTGGACGCATTAGCTGGCTGTATGCCGCGCATAACCCGCAGCTCAAAGCCGCTGTCGCCTGGTACGGCAAACTGGTGGGTGAAAAAACGCTGAATTCACCGAAACATCCCGTCGATATCGCCACCGAGTTAAATGCCCCCGTGTTAGGGCTTTACGGCGGTCAGGACACCGGCATTTCGCTGGATTCGGTAGAGACCATGCGCCATGCGCTCCGCGCGGCCAATGCGAAGGCGGAGATCGTGGTGTATCCGGATGCCGGGCACGCGTTTAATGCCGATTATCGTCCGAGCTATCACGCAGAATCAGCCAAAGATGGCTGGCAGAGAATGCTGGCGTGGTTTAGCCAGTACGGCGGTAAGAAAGCGTAATAAAAAAGCCCGGTGGCGGCTATGCCTTACCGGGCCAATAGGTAGGCCGGGTAAGCGTTGTCGCCACCCGGCAATCCAGCACCGCTACGCCTGACGCAGGTTCTGCGCCGCCTTCACCATGTTCGCCAGCGCCGCGCGCGTCTCCGGCCAGCCGCGGGTTTTCAGTCCGCAGTCCGGGTTCACCCACAGGCGTTCTGACGGAATGCGCTGGGCCGCTTTTTTCAGCAGGGCTTCAATCCACTCCACGCTCGGCACGTTCGGGGAGTGAATGTCGTACACGCCCGGCCCGATTTCATTCGGGTAGTCGAACTCTTCAAACGACTCCAGCAGCTCCATGTCTGAACGCGAGGTCTCGATGGTGATCACGTCGGCGTCCAGCGCGGCAATCGAATCCATGATGTCGTTAAATTCGCAGTAACACATGTGGGTGTGGATCTGGGTGTCATCCTTCGCCACCGCAGCGTTGATGCGGAACGCCTCCACGCCCCACTGCAGGTAGGCATCCCAGTCGCTGCGGCGCAGCGGCAGGCCTTCGCGCAGCGCCGGCTCGTCAATCTGGATAATGCCAATGCCTGCCGCTTCCAGATCCGCCACTTCATCACGCAGCGCCAGGGCAATCTGTTTGGCGATGGTTTCACGGGTCACGTCTTCACGCGGGAACGACCAGCAGAGAATGGTCACCGGACCGGTCAGCATCCCTTTTACCGGCTTGTCGGTCAGGGACTGGGCATACTTCGCCCACTCCACGGTGATCGCTTCCGGGCGGCTGACGTCACCGATAACCACCGGCGGCTTGACGCAGCGGGAGCCGTAGCTCTGCACCCAGCCGTTCTGGGTAAAGACGAAGCCGTCCAGGTGCTCGCCGAAGTATTCTACCATGTCGTTACGCTCGGCCTCGCCGTGCACCAGCACGTCCAGCCCCAGGCGCTCCTGCTCGATAATCGCCTGCTTGATGTGTTCCGCGATGCCGGTGCGGTAGTGATTCGCATCCAGATTGCCCTTTTTAAAGTCCAGGCGCAGGCCGCGGATCTCCGTCGTTTGCGGGAAAGAGCCGATCGTCGTTGTTGGCCACGCGGGCAGACTGAAGCGGGCACGCTGCGCTTCAGCGCGCACCTCGTACGGACTCTGACGCTGGCTGTCCCGGGCGGTGATGGCCGCCAGGCGTTTTTCCACCGCCGGGTTGTGCACGCGCGCCGAGTGACGGCGCGCCTGGATCGGGGCGCTCCATTCGGTAATTGCCGCCGTGTCGCCGCTGTTCAGCGCGTCGCGCAGCAGGGTCAGCTCTTCACATTTTTGCAGCGCGAAGGCAAACCAGCTTTTTACTTCAGGGTCGAGACGGGTTTCCACGCTCAGATCGATCGGACTGTGCAGCAGGGAACAAGATGAGGCCACCCACAGCTCACGTTTGTCGACGATGTCTTTGATTTGTGCGTATTTCTCGGTGAGATCGGCGCGCCAGACGTTACGGCCATTGATCAGCCCGGCAGAGAGCAGCCAGTCCGCTGGCAGGCGCTTGTGCAGTTCCGCGACATCGTCTTTACCGTGTACGAGATCAACGTGCAGGCCTTGAACCGGCAGCGCGGTAATGGTCTTCAGGTTCGGCGTCACGCCTTCAAAATAGGTCGTCAGCAGGAGTTTTACCTGACCGGTGAGCGCGTCATACGCCGGTTTGAAGGCATCGAGCCAATCCTGCGGCAGCTCAAGCACCAGCGCCGGTTCGTCGATTTGCACCCACTGAATGCCGCGTTTGCCCAGCTCACTCAGCACCTGTTTGTAGACCGGCAGAATATCCTTCAGCAGGCTGAGTCGGTCAAACGGCTCGCCCTTTACTTTGCCCAGCCACAGGTACGTTACCGGCCCGAGCAGCACCGGCTTCACCTGGTGGCCCAGCGCCAGCGCTTCATCCACTTCGTCCAGAAGCTCCGTCCAGGCCAGCCTGAACTGCTGGCCTTTGACGAATTCCGGCACCATATAGTGATAGTTGGTGTTGAACCACTTGGTCATTTCCGCCGCTGCCGCTGGCTCCCCCGTTGGCGCGCGGCCACGGCCGATGCGGAACAGAGTATCGATATCTACCGATCCATCGTTGTTCTGATGACGAGCCGGCACGTTGCCAAGCAGCAGGCTGGTCGTCAGAACATGGTCGTACCAGGCGAAATCGCCCACCGGCAGCAGGTCAATGCCCGCCTGTTTTTGCTGATCCCAGTGGCGGGCGCGCAGCTCGCGTCCTACCGTCAGCAGCTCTTCACGGGTGGCATTACCCGCCCAGTAGCTTTCTTGCGCTTTTTTCAGCTCGCGACGCAGGCCGACGCGAGGGAAACCGAGAGTGTGATTGCGGATTGTCATGTTTTTCTTCCTCTAATTAATTGTAAATCCTTTGGATTTTGAATTTAGGGAAGGCGGCAAGTTTGCTCATCCCCGGGAGCTTATATGAGTAAGTGACCGGGGTGAGTAAACGCAGCCAACGCACCATAAATTTAAAAGACGAAGGATTTTAGCCGTCCAGATGTTTACACATCCATAATTGGCAGTTACTGTATATTCCTCAAGCGCAAAATGTTCATGGCGAAGTGAAGGACTTTCATGATCGAGATTAAACACCTGAAAACGCTACAAGCGTTGCGGAACTGCGGTTCGCTCGCGGCTGCTGCGGCCACGCTGCACCAGACCCAGTCTGCCCTTTCTCACCAGTTCAGCGATCTGGAACAACGCCTCGGCTTCCGTCTTTTTGTGCGTAAGAGCCAGCCGCTACGCTTTACGCCGCAGGGTGAAATTCTCCTTCAGCTGGCGAATCAGGTCCTGCCGCAAATCGCCAGCGCGCTGCAGGCGTGTAACGAACCGCAGCAGACCAAACTGCGTATCGCCATTGAGTGCCACAGCTGTATTCAGTGGCTAACCCCCGCGCTTGAGAACTTCCGTCAGAAGTGGCCGCAGGTGGAGATGGACTTCAAATCCGGCGTGACCTTTGACCCGCAGCCGTCGCTGCAGCAGGGCGAGCTGGATCTGGTCATGACCTCTGACATCCTGCCGCGCAGCGGCCTGCACTATTCGCCGATGTTTGATTATGAAGTGCGCCTGGTGCTGGCGCCGGACCACCCGCTGGCCGCCAAAACGCGCATCACGCCGGAAGACCTGGCGACAGAAACGCTGCTGATTTACCCGGTCCAGCGCAGTCGTCTGGATATCTGGCGCCACTTCCTGCAGCCGGCAGGCATCAGTCCGCAGCTGAAAAGCGTGGATAACACCCTGCTGCTGATTCAGATGGTGGCGGCCAGAATGGGTATCGCGGCGCTGCCGCACTGGGTGGTGGAGAGTTTTGAACGCCAGGGTCTGGTGCAGACCAAAACCCTGGGTGAAGGACTGTGGAGCCGACTGTACGCCGCCGTGCGCGATGGCGAGCAGCGTCAGCCGATTACGGAGGCGTTTATTCGCTCAGCGCGGAACCACGCGTGCGACCATCTTCCGTTTGTGCGGAGCGCGGAGCGACCCATCGGCGATGGACCCACAGCGAAGCCAGGATCACCGCTCCCCCAATAAGGAAGCTCGGCCAGTGCGGCTGTTGCTGCCAGATGGCGAGGTTGACCAGCAACCCTGCCGGGACATGCACGTTGTTCATGATCCCCAGCGTACCGGCGTCTACCTGCGTAGCGCCGTAGTTCCACATGAAGTATCCCAACCCTGACGCCACTACGCCCAGCCAGACCAGAACGGCCCACTGCACGGCGGTGGTCGGCAGCTTTTGCGGATTACCGAGCATAAACCACGCCGCCACCGCGACAATCGCGGCGCCCATATAGAACCAGGCAAACGCGTTATGCTGCGGCATCGGGCGGGTTTCCATCAGGCGTTTGTAGCCCACCATGCCGATAGCGAAACTGATGTTGGCGAGCTGGACGAACATCAGCCCGGTCCAGAAGTGATCGCTCACTTTGTCGTAGCGAATAATCGCCGCACCAATCACAGCTAGCGCCGCGCTCAGCAGGTATCCCCAGCGCAGACGGCGTTTACTCAGCAGATCGTATATCAGCGTGATGTAGAGCGGCGTCAGCACGGTAAAGAGCAGGAATTCGGAGACGGACAGGTAGACGTAGGCCCGGAAGCTGAACAGATACATGATGCCGAGCTGCATCGCTCCCACCAGCATATACAGCACTATCGTTTTCAGCGATTGTCCGCGCGTGCGCAGAAACGGCAGGAACACCAGCGCCGCCAGCCCGACGCGCATCAGCACCGAGAAGTAGCTGTCGACCGAACCGGCAAGGTATTCGCCAATCAGGCTAAAGGAGAAGGCCCACAGGATAGTGGTGATAATGAGTAGCGCCACAATGCTTGTCTCTCAGAAAGAAGGAGAGGCATTGTAGCGAACTCTTTAGTTGACAACTGAGCAATAAACAACCGAATGAAGTTTATTCAAGGAACAGTTTACGCAGATACTTCGGTACCGCGTTGTCAGCGTTAGAACCAATCACTTCCAGCTCAGGGTGCAGATCCTTCAGACGCTGGTGCGCGTTCTGCATGATGCAGCCCTTGCCCGCCATCGAAAGCATCTCGGCGTCGTTCATGCCGTCACCGAAGGCGATACAGTCTTTCAGCCCGAAGCCCAGACGTTTCGCAACCGCTTCCAGCGCGTGACCTTTGGAGACGCCACCCGCCATTACTTCCAGACAGGTCAGGGTTGAGAAGCTCACGTTGACGCGATCGCCCCAGCGGGCGTTGATCGCCTGTTCCAGCGGGAGCAGCTCTTCGTGGCTGTCACAGGTGAAGAACACCTTGCTGATCCCTTCCGGCTCCAGCAGGCCCGGTTCGTAAAGGGAGTAGTTGAATACCGCTTCCTTGAAGAAACGCATTTCATCCGGGCGGTGGCGGTTCATAAACCAGTCGTCGTCGCGGTAAACGTTAGTAACGATAGCCGGGTTGTCATGCACCACGCCGAACAGATCGGCGGCAATATCGCGATCCAGATTGTGGGTAAAGATCAGGTTGCCGTCGGTATCATGCACGCGCGCACCGTTGGAGGTGATCATGTACGATTTGATCTCAAGATTATCGCGGATCTGCCCCACGTCCACGTGGTGGCGGCCGGTGGCGAACACAAAGTTCACGCCACGGGCAGTCAGGAGTTTTAAGGTCTCTTTCGCGTAAGGCGACAGGGTGTGGTCGGGGGAAAGCAGCGTGCCATCTAAATCAGATGCAACAACCTGGTACATAGGGATTTCAACCTCTGGTGGAAAACAAGAATCAATTATGCCTGTTGAAAAATTCAACAATGGCGTTAAGCGCGACTGAGCGCATAGCGTCCTTTTCAAAAAGGATCTCATGGAACGCGCCGTTAATGACCAGCGGTTTACCCCCTTCACAAGGGTGACCGGCTGCAGCGCGCAGTTCACAATAGCGGTCATGCATGCGGTTATCCACCACACGCTCTTCTTCCGCCTGGATCAGAAGCGTCGGCGTGTCATCATCGCCCACGCCCGCCAGCACCTGCTCACCGGCCAGAATCCCCTCCCGCACCCAGTGCCAGGTCGGGCCGCCGACGCGCAAGCGCGGTTCATCGGCATAAAAGCGCAGGTTGCGGCGATAACGCTGCCGGCTATGGGTTAAGACGTTGATGGCGAACGGCAGCGCGCGCCAGCGTCCTGTGCCAATGGCGTAACCTTCACGAATGCGCTGATGGCCCTCAGCCCAGTCAAGAAGATGGCGCACCATCCAGTCAGGAAAACGGATCACGATACCGTACATCGGCGCGGTGAGCGCAATGGCGTCGCACTCGTGCGCATAACGCTGCAAAAACAGCGTCGAAATGGCGCCGCCCATGGAGTGCGCAAGAATATACCGCTTGCGCCAGGGGCCGGGCTGAACGTCCTGCTGCCAGAACGCGGCAAAATCGTCGACGTAATCGCTGAAGCGATCGACGTGCCCACGGTGCGTGTCCGGCAGCATACGTCCGGACAGCCCCTGTCCACGATGGTCGATGATCAGGACATCGAACCCCATATGGACCAGGTCATAGGCCAGCTCGGCGTATTTAACGTAGCTTTCAATACGCCCGGGGCAGACCACAATCACCCGGTCATTTTTTTCATTTCGGAAACGAACGAAACGCACCGGGATGCCCCCGACGCCCGTAAACTCATCTTCCTCACGCTGCCGCCAGAAATCGGTCAGCGGCCCCATAGAGAAAGCAGCAAAAGCGTTTTCTCGTGTTTCCCAGTCCTTTTTCTGCTGAAACATTGGGTTTCCACTCACGTAATCCAGGGAATATCGTTTTTTTCGTCACCGGTCACAAAATGACTCAATAATAGCGTATTGTGGCATAAAAATAGACGGTTCGGGAGTTTCAAATGACCTTCGAATGGTGGTTCGCCTACCTGCTGACATCCATTATCCTCAGCCTTTCTCCGGGCTCGGGGGCTATTAACACCATGACCACCTCCATCAATCACGGCTATCGCGGTGCGGCGGCATCGATTGCCGGTTTGCAGACCGGGCTGGGTATTCATATTGTGCTGGTCGGGATCGGTCTGGGGACCCTGTTCTCCCGCTCCGTGCTGGCCTTTGAGGTGCTGAAATGGGCCGGGGCAGCGTATCTGATTTGGCTCGGCATCCAGCAGTGGCGCGCGGCAGGCTCCATCAACCTGAATACGCTGGCTCTGACGCAAAACCGCGGCCATCTGTTTAAACGTGCGGTATTCGTCAACCTGACCAACCCGAAGAGCATCGTGTTCCTCGCCGCGCTGTTCCCGCAGTTTATCGTTCCGCATCAGCCCCAGGTGATGCAGTACGTGGTGCTGGGCGCGACCACTATTATCGTCGATATCATCGTGATGATTGGTTACGCGACGCTGGCGCAGCGAATTGCGGCGTGGATTAAAGGGCCTAAGCAGATGAAGGCCCTGAATAAAGTCTTTGGCTCGCTGTTTATGCTGGTTGGCGCGCTGCTTGCGTCAGCGCGTCACGCTTAGCGAGAAATGATGAGATGAATGCCGAAGCCGGCGAACAGCGCGCCGGCGAAGCCGTCAATCCACTTCGCGATACGCTGATAGCCGCGGCGCATCGCCGGTAAGGCAAACAGGCTGGCCACGATAGTAAACCAGGCAAAGGTTTCAACGACGATCAGCAGGAAGATTCCCCAGCGTGCGCCCGCGCCGACGCTATCGCCGACAAACAGCGAGAACACCGAGCCGAAATAGATAATGGCTTTCGGGTTCGCCAGATTGGTCAGCAGCCCTTTTACAAAGCTGCGGCCGCCCGTTGCCAGCTCCACCTTTGGTTCTTGCGGTTTTTTCTCTTCTTTCTTCAACGCCCCGCGCAGCATCTGGTAGCCCATCCAGCACAGGTACAGACCGCCGCCGACCATAATGATGTTATGCAGCCAGGCCATCTTCGCCAGGATAAGGTTCAGACCGAGCAGCGCGACCGCCGCCCAGACCATAACGCCCATGGTGATACCGAGCACGCCCATCATCGCCTCTTTGCGGGAGCGGCTGACGGCCGTTTGTGATACGAAGAAAAAGTCCGGGCCGGGGCTCATCAGCGCAACGATGTGCACTAACGCCACGGTGAGAAATAGCATTAACATAATTAGCTCGCGGGGAAATAATTTAGTGAGTCATCATCCTGGCACTTTTTCGCCCGGCTGACTACTCCTCATCATCACCGTCGGCGTGAGAGCGGATGAGCGCCATAAACTCTTTACCGAAGCGCTCCAGCTTGCGTGTTCCCACGCCGTTGACGCTCAGCATCTCGCTGGCGCTGAGCGGCATCTGTTCGGCCATCTCGATCAGCGTCGCGTCGTTGAACACCACGTAAGGCGGAATATTTTCTTCGTCGGCGATGGCTTTACGCAGCTTGCGCAGTTTGGCGAACAGCTTGCGGTCGTAGTTGCCGCCGTAGGATTTCTGCATCACGCGTGGCTTCAGGGCGATGACGCGCGGCACGGCGAGCTTGAGCTCAACGTCACCGCGCAGGACCGGACGCGCCGCCTCGGTCAGCTGCAGGGCGGAGTGCTGGGCAATGTTCTGCGTGGCGAAGCCAAGGTGGATCAGCTGGCGAATAATACTCACCCAGTGTTCGTGGCTCTGATCCTTGCCAATACCGTAGACAGGCAGCTTGTCGTGGCCCATATCGCGGATACGCTGGTTGTTGGCACCGCGCAGCACCTCCACCACGTAGCCCATCCCGAAGCGCTGGTTCACGCGGTAAATGGTCGAGAGCGCCTTACGCGCGTCCATCAGGCCATCGTACTGCTTTGGCGGATCGAGGCAGATATCGCAGTTGCCGCACGGCTCCTGGCGCCCTTCACCAAAGTAGTTGAGCAGCACCAGACGACGGCAGGTTTGCGCTTCGGCAAACGCGCCCATCGCGTTGAGCTTGTGGCGCTCGATATCTTGCAGCTGTCCCTGCGGCTTCTCTTCCAGACAGCGGCGCAGCCACGCCATATCGGCCGGATCGTAAAACAGCATCGCTTCCGCAGGCAGACCGTCACGCCCGGCGCGGCCGGTTTCCTGATAGTAGGATTCGATATTGCGCGGGATGTCGAAATGCACCACAAAGCGCACGTTCGGCTTGTTGATGCCCATTCCGAACGCCACGGTCGCGACGACGATCTGCAGGTCGTCACGCTGGAATTTCTCCTGCACGTCGGCGCGGATGTGGTTCTCTAACCCGGCGTGATAGGCGGCGGCGCTAAAGCCGCGGTTTTGCAGACGCGCGGCGGTGTCTTCCACCTTCGCACGGCTGTTGCAGTAGATGATGCCGGACTTGCCGCGCTGCTCCTGGACATAGCGCAGGAGCTGATCCAGCGGCTTGAATTTTTCCATCAGCATATAGCGGATGTTTGGGCGGTCGAAGCTGCTGACCTGAATATAGGGGTCGTTCAGCCCGAGCAGGCGAACGATATCCAGCCGCGTGGTGTCATCTGCCGTGGCGGTAAGCGCCATAAACGGCAACTCGGGGAAGCGCTGACGCAGCTGGCCGAGGGCGGCGTATTCCGGGCGGAAATCGTGTCCCCACTGTGAAATACAGTGCGCTTCATCCACCGCCAGCAGCACCGGGTTCCAGTGCGCGAGATGATCGAGGAAGTTATCCAGCATCAGGCGTTCCGGGGCGATATACAGCAGGCGGATCTGTCCGGTGCGACAACCGGCCATCACCTCTTGCTGCTGCTCCCGGGTTTGCGTGGAGTTAAGACAGGCTGCCGCCACGCCGTTGGCGAGCAGCTGGTCAACCTGGTCTTTCATCAGAGAAATGAGAGGGGATACCACGACCGTCAGGCCGTTAAGCACCAGCGCGGGCACCTGATAACAGAGGGACTTGCCGCCACCGGTCGGCATTACCACCAGGCAATCACGACCTTCCAGCACCGTTTCAATGATGGTTTCCTGGCCAGGGCGGAACTGCTGGTAGCCAAAGGTTTCATGCAAAACCTGTTTAGCCAGCGACTCCTGATTCAATACTTCCGCCTGCGCCACGTTAACCCCATATGCCAGAAATGAAACAGGCGCTATTTTCAGCGCCTGAGAGAGAAACTTCAACGTTTAACGCAAAAACATTCGAACAGCCTAGAGAATATCGTTCAGCATCACGCCCACGCCGACGCGGGTCTGGTTGAAGTTGTAATCGATAAGCGACTCGCCGTAACCGCTGTACACCTGAGTATAGATGCGGACATGCTTCGTCATTGGATAGCTTAAGCCCACTTCCGCACCGCCGTAGCCGGTGTTCCAGTTGTACTGGCCTTTGGCGCTGAGCACGGCATCACCTAACTGATAGCCGACTTTAAGCTGGTAGTAGCCCATATATTTGGTGATGTCCGGGTTGTCATCCGTGCTGCCGACCACATACCACGGCTTCACTTCCACCATCCAGTTACCGTTCTGCGCCATCAGGCGCGTATAGGCACGGTTCCAGCTACGGGATGTCGGGTCAGAGCGACCGTTGGAATCATGGTTAAAGCCCACTTCGACGTCACGCAGCGTCCAGCCCGCAAACTCATAATCCGTTGCAAAACCGAGGAACAGCTGCGGCTCATAGTTGGTTTCACGGAACGGTGAGGACTCTCCGCTGTTAGAGAGCTGCCACCAGGATTTCTGAGTGTAAGACGCCCCGAGCACCGAGTTTGGCCCCAGAATACCGCGCCAGAACGGGAACGCGAGGCTGAGCTGGAACTTCACCTCATCTTTACGCGCATTATCAGACCAGTTATAGGAGCTTATCGCCTCTTTGTTGAGATCGCTGGTCTGGGTATAAATCACATAGTTGGTGTCATACGGATAGAGCGTGAACGGATTGTCATGCTCCTGAAGAAGGTTCGCGATAATGCTACCGTGAACGGCAGGTTTATCATGCACCTCTTTAATCGTCGCTTCCTGCGCATATGCTGTGAGGGGCAGCGCAACCGCCGCCAGTAACCAGGCCAGATACGTCCGCATCGGTGGTGTTCTCCTGCAAAAGAGTAAAATTAGCTGAATAGTTATGTGGCGAACATTCTACAGACTTCTGCGACAACTGCTGCATCCTCGTTTCTGAAAGTGGAATTCCTTGTTGCCGAGGCATAAAATCAACATTTCGTTAACAATAAGGATGTGATGCCTCATGTCAGCCATGCTTACCGCCGAAGAAGTGTTAAAACTCGTGGGCGAGATTTTTGTTTACCATATGCCGTTTAACCGCGCGCTGGGACTGGAGCTGGAACGTTACGAGAAAGACTTTGCCCAGCTGAGCTTCAACAACCAGCCGATGATGGTAGGTAACTGGGCGCAAAGCATTTTGCACGGCGGCGTGATTGCCTCCGCGCTGGACGTGGCGGCAGGTCTGGTCTGCGTGGGCAGCACGCTGACCCGCCATGACACCATCAACGAAGACGAACTCCGCCAGCGTCTGGCGCGCATGGGCACCATTGATTTGCGCGTCGACTATCTTCGCCCGGGGCGCGGAAATCGCTTTACCTGTACCAGCAGCCTGCTGCGTGCGGGGAATAAAGTTGCCGTGGCGCGCGTTGAATTACACAACGAAGAACAGGTGTATATCGCCAGCGCAACCGCCACTTATATGGTGGGTTGAGGCGGCAAAATCGGGTAAAATTAATTCACTTTTTTGTAACGGATTTTCCCGATGGATGCTAAACAGACGCGGCAGGGCGTTTTACTCGCCCTTGCCGCTTATTTTATTTGGGGTATCGCCCCGGCGTATTTCAAGCTTATCGCCTACGTTCCGGCCGATGAGATCCTGACTCACCGCGTTATCTGGTCATTCTTCTTTATGATTGCGCTGATGAGCCTCAGCCGTCAGTGGTCGGGCGTCAAAACGCTGCTGCAAACCCCGAAAAAGATTTTCCTACTGGCGCTCTCAGCGGTGCTGATTGGCGGCAACTGGCTGCTGTTTATCTGGGCGGTGAATAATCATCACATGCTCGAAGCGAGCCTGGGGTACTTCATTAACCCGCTGGTGAATATCGTGCTGGGGATGATTTTCCTCGGTGAGCGCTTCCGCCGGATGCAGTGGGTGGCGGTGATTCTGGCCTTCTGCGGCGTACTGGTGCAGCTCTGGACCTTCGGCTCGCTGCCGATTATTGCCCTCGGGCTGGCGTTCAGCTTTGCGTTCTACGGCCTGGTGCGTAAGAAGATTGCGGTGGAAGCGCAGACGGGAATGCTGTTTGAAACCCTGTGGCTGCTGCCCGTGGCGGCGATTTATCTCTTCGGCATCGCTGACAGTCCAACCAGCCATATTGGCAGCAACCCGTGGTCGCTGAACCTGATGCTGATGGCGGCGGGCGTGGTAACCACCATTCCACTGCTGTGCTTCACCGGTGCCGCGACGCGTCTGCGTCTCTCCACGCTGGGCTTCTTCCAGTACATTGGCCCGACGCTGATGTTCCTGCTGGCGGTGGTGTTTTACGGCGAGGTACCGGGGGCGGATAAGATGGTGACGTTCGCCTTTATCTGGGTGGCGCTGGCGATTTTCGTTGCCGATGCGATTTATACCCAGCGCAGGGTGCGCAAAGGGCTGTGATGTTGCCCTCACCCTAACCCTCTCCCACAGGGAGAGGGAATTCGATCGTAAGGCGGGTAAGCGCAGCGCCACCCGCCAGATTTTTACAGCCAGTTCCGGCGCTTAAAGTACAGATACGGCGCCAGCCCCGCGAGGATCATAAAGATAATCGCCCCCGGGTAACCAAAGCTCCATTTCAGCTCCGGCATAAACTCAAAGTTCATCCCGTAGCTGGACGCCACCAGCGTCGGCGGCAGGAACACCACGGACACTACCGAGAAGATCTTGATGATGCGGTTCTGCTCGATGTTGATAAAGCCCATCGCCGCCTGCATCAGGAAGTTCACCTTCTGGAACAGAGATTCGTTGTGCGGCAGCAGGGATTCGATATCTCGTAAGATCTCACGCGCCTGCTCCAGCTGACCGCCCGGCAGACGCGCCTTGCGCACCAGGAAGTTCAGCGCGCGCTGGGTATCCATCAGACACAAGCGCACCTTCCAGCCGATATCTTCCAGCTCTGCCAGCGTGGAGAGCGCTTCGTCGTATTCATCGCCCTGATGGCCTTCCATGATCACGCGGCTAAGCTTTTCCAGATCGCTGTAGATGTTTTCAATTTCGTCCGCCAGCTGTTCAATTTTGGTCTCGAACAGATCGAGCAGCAGCTCGTAAGCGTTACCGTCCACCATTGCCTGGCTGCGGGCGCGCATACGGTAGAGGCGAAATGCCGGCAACTCGCGCTCGCGCAGGGTAAACAGACGGCCGTCGCGAATGGTAAACGCCACGGTGGAGTTACCCGCGTGGTCTTCCGCATCTTCAAAGAAGAAGAAGGAGTGAATATGCAGACCGTCTTCGTCTTCAAAAAAACGCGCGGATGCTTCGATGTCTTCCAGTTCCGGGCGGGTTGCCAGGCTTTGCCCCAGTTCAGATTGTACGCGAAGGCGTTCATCGTCGTCCGGCTCGACCAGATCCACCCATACGGCATCAATGAGGGGCTGTGACTCTTCGGCTTCAAGCCGAGTCAGTCGGTTATTTTCGAGTTGAAATGCGCTCAACATGACCGGGACTCCCAATGCAAAAAATATCGGACAGTTCGGTGGGCACACAGAAACAAATTGGGTTTCAGACCATTAAACAGCCTGACTCAGCGCGACGGGAATAATGCAGGTCGCTGACAACCACTAAGGCCATCAGCAAGAGGAGATAGCCTTAGGAGTTGTTCCTGGATGACAGGGAATTGAGCCAGTATCTACTGGGTGTGTCCAAGGCGAATGTCCTCTTAGCGTAATCGTGCGCGCATGTTACGCCAGCTATAACTGTGGCGTCAACACGCAACGGAACGCTGAAGGGCATTAATTGACCTTCACTGTATAAGGCTAGCAGATTATTACAAAATAATGATATTTTTCTGAATGTTAGACTGTTTCCAGCTTCGCATAGGCCGCCACCAGCCATTTGATCCCCTGCCCCTGGAACGCTACCTGCAGTCGGCTGTGCTCGCCGCTGCCTTCCAGATTCACAATGGTGCCTTCGCCAAACTTCGAATGGCGCACGCGCTGGCCCAGCTTGTAACCGGTGTCGGTTTCCGCAATCGGCGAGCCCATGCGCTGATGGCTGACCGGACGGCTGATGCTCGCTCGCAGACGCACCTCTTCTACGCACTCTTCCGGCAGCTCGCCGATGAAGCGCGACGGACGGTGATAAACCTCTTTACCGTACAGACGGCGTGTTTCGGCGTAGGTTAGCGTCAGCTTTTGCATTGCGCGCGTCACGCCCACGTAGGCCAGACGACGTTCCTCTTCCAGACGTCCGCCTTCATCCAGCGACATCTGGCTCGGGAACATCCCCTCTTCCATCCCGACGATAAACACCTGCGGGAACTCCAGACCTTTGGCGGAGTGCAGGGTCATCAGCTGAACCGCATCCTGCCAGGTGTCCGCCTGCCCTTCACCCGCTTCCAGCGCGGCGTGGGAGAGGAACGCCTGCAGCGGCATCAGGTCTTCGTCTTCTTCGTTGTAGCTGAACTGGCGCGTTGCCGTGACCAGTTCCTCTAAGTTCTCAATACGGGTCTGGCCCTTCTCGCCTTTTTCCTGCTCGTACATGGTTCGCAGGCCGGAGTCTTTAATCACCCGGTCGGTCTGCACGTGCAGCGGCATGTCGGCGGTTTCCTGCGCCAGAGCGTCAATCAGCTCAAGGAAGCGCTGTAACGCGCTGGCGGCACGTCCGGCGAGCGCTTTTTCCTGCAGCAGCTCGCGGCACGCCTGCCACAGCGTCAGCTGGCGATCGCGCGAGGCCTGACGCACCACGTCCAGCGTGCGGTCGCCAATCCCGCGGGTCGGCGTGTTGACCACGCGCTCAAACGCCGCGTCGTCGTTACGGTTGGCAATGAGGCGCAGATACGACAGCGCATCTTTGATTTCCTGACGCTCGAAGAATCGCATGCCGCCATAAATGCGGTACGGCATGCTCACCTGCAGCAGCGCCTCTTCCAGCACGCGCGACTGGGCGTTGCTGCGGTAGAGAATGGCGCACTGCTCCAGCGCGCCGCCGTTGTCCTGCCAGGTTTTGATGCGGTTCACCACGAAGCGGGCTTCGTCAAGCTCGTTGAAGGCGCAGTAAATCGAAATCGGTTCGCCGTCGACGCCGTCTGTCCACAGCTTTTTACCCAGACGCCCGTTGTTGTTTTCAATCAGGGCGTTGGCCGCGCTCAGAATGTTGCTGGTTGAGCGGTAGTTCTGCTCCAGACGGATGGTCTGTGCACCTGGGAAATCGTTGAGGAAGCGCTGGATGTTCTCCACCTGCGCCCCTCGCCAGCCGTAGATCGACTGGTCATCATCGCCCACGATCATCACCTTGCCGGTATCACCGGCAAGCAGGCGGATCCACGCGTACTGAATGTTGTTGGTATCCTGGAACTCGTCCACCAGGATATTGGTGAAGCGTTCACGGTAGTGCTGCAGGATATGCGGCTTGTTGAGCCACAGCTCGTGGGCGCGCAGCAGCAGCTCGGCAAAATCCACCAGACCGGCGCGATCGCACGCTTCCTGATAGGCCTTGTAGACGTTCTGCCAGGTCTGCTCGACCGGGTTGCCGAAGCTCTGAATGTGGTGCGGGCGCAGCCCTTCGTCCTTCTGGCCGTTGATGTACCACATCGCCTGACGCGGTGGCCACTGCTTCTCATCGAGGTTCATCGCCTTGATCAGGCGTTTCAGCAGACGGAGCTGGTCTTCGCTGTCGAGGATCTGGAAATCCTGCGGCAGGTTGGCGTCCATGTGGTGCGCGCGCAGCAGGCGGTGCGCCAGGCCGTGGAAGGTGCCAACCCACATGCCGCCCTGGCTGGTGCCCATCAGCTGAGCGATACGGTGGCGCATCTCTGCTGCCGCCTTGTTGGTAAACGTCACCGCCATGATGGAGTACGGGGAGCAGTTCTCCACGCTCTGCAGCCAGGCGATACGGTGAACCAGCACGCGCGTCTTACCACTGCCCGCTCCAGCCAGCACCAGCAGGTTGGTGCGCGAGGCGGCAACCGCGTCACGCTGTTTGTCATTAAGGCTGTCGAGCAGGTAAGAAACGTCCATTGGCACCGTCACGTCATGTCGGGCGGGCAAATGTTTCCATTCGCCAAAACCCTGTTAATTTATACAGAACAATTGATGATTATATCAGCGTCGTGAGGGATGCCAACCGTGAAATTTCCACGTGCGGCAGAAGACGGCTGTCGGTTGCGGTCATTAGCTCCGCATTTTCCGGCTTGATCCAGCAGGCCTGCATCCCGCAGCGGATAGCACCGGCCACGTCCGTGGTCAGGTCATCCCCCACGTGCAGAATGTTACCCAGCGGCAGGTTAAGCTTATCTGCCGCCAGATGGTACATATCATTAAATGGCTTCGCGCGCCCGTGCGGGCCAGCGCGCAGCACAAATTCAAAGTAATCGCTGAGGCCAAACAGCTCGGGCTGGGCATTGCCGTTGGTGATGGCTACCAGCGGCCACTTCTCGGCAAGCTTCGCCAGCGTGTCGTGGGTCTCCTGCGGCACGTCGATACGGCTGCGCCATTTGGCAAAGTTTTCCATGGCCGCTTCGGCACCGATGGCCGCATCCTGCGCGCTCAGGCCGGCATTGAGCATCGCCTGCTCGACCGCACGACGACGCCATTCGGTCACGTCGTGGTAAATGTCCGGCTCGGTTTCCCGCAGGGACTGACGGAGCTTCTGAAAGTCCTTGTTCTGCATCGCTTTCAGCGCGGGATGGTAGTTCTGCACAAACGCCAGCGACTCCTGCTCGGTACGCAGGATCACCTCGCGGTTGTCGTAAAGGGTGTCATCAAGGTCAAACGTCAGGGCTGAGATCTGACCAAGTGGGCGGTAAAAACGCATTATTTCCCCCGTTTGGCGCGTGGATGCGCCGCGTCATACACCGAGGCAAGGTGTTGGAAGTCTAAGTGGGTATAGATTTGAGTGGTCGACAGATTCGCGTGGCCAAGCAGTTCCTGCACGCCGCGCAGATCGCCGCTCGACTCAAGCATGTGTGTCGCAAAGGAGTGGCGCAGCTTGTGCGGATGAACGTGGCTGTTCAGCCCCTGCTTAATGCCCCACTCCGCAAAGCGCTTCTGGACGTTACGCGCGGAGATCCGCTTGCCGAGCTTCGACAGGAACAGCGCATCCTCTTCGCTGCCAAACAGCCCGCGCAGGTCAAGCCAGTGCTCAATCCAGGAAACTGCATTGCGGCCAATCGGCAGGCGGCGCTCTTTGCTGCCCTTGCCCATTACCCACACTTCACCGGACTCCAGATCGAGGTGTTTGATATCAAGATTAACCAGCTCGGACAGACGCAGCCCGGCACCGTACATCACCTCCAGCATCGCGCGGTCGCGCACGGCGAGCGG
This sequence comes from Enterobacter sp. QK-SA4, assembly GCF_056856775.1. Classification (NCBI taxonomy): domain Bacteria; kingdom Pseudomonadati; phylum Pseudomonadota; class Gammaproteobacteria; order Enterobacterales; family Enterobacteriaceae; genus Enterobacter; species Enterobacter sp. QK-SA4. The sequence goes on along the minus strand of NZ_JBXFXH010000007.1, from coordinate 164,549 downwards.
ATCGTTAAGGTCGATATCCAGCAGGCGGTTTACGTCGTCAACGTCGATATTTTTAGGCAGATGGCGCGGCGCTTTCGGCGTGGCGATCCCCTTTGCCGGGTTGGCTTTTAAGCCCCCCTGGCTGACCAGCCAGTCGAAGAAACTGCGCAGCGCCGAGAGCCTGAGCGCCAGGCTTGCCGGGCTGAGATTTTTTTTACGGCTACGCACGACGAACCCGCGTACCGTCGCAGCGTCACATTGTTGCCAGCTTTTCAGGCCGATTTCGTCGGCGATCTGCATGATGGCATCAAGCTGACGCTGGTAGTTGAGCAGGGTAATGGGGCTAAGCTGACGCTCCACGCCCAGATAGCGCAGAAAGCGCGAGACGTCAGTGGCGAGCAGTCCGTCCGTCATACGCGCTCAATCCAGCGCTCCAGCAGCTCGGGCAGCATCAGGGCGATCTCCTGCAGCAGGTGCGTCGCTTGCCCCTGCTCATAGTGATGCGCATCGCGGCTGGTAAATAACATCACACCCAAATCTCCATCGCGCCCCATCAGCGACATCGCCACCGAGCCAATCGCTTTAGCTTCCGGTAACACCACCAGCAGCTCAGGCCCGTTCAGCGGCCCCAGATAGTGGTGCTCATGGCCCAGACGCTGAATGCGCAGCGGTTCAAACGCCTGACGGCTAAGAGCCAGATGGGTGAACCCCGACGGTGCACCGATGCGCCAGCGGTCAGGGAAAAGACGAATCGTTGCGCCCGCCAGCCCCAGCTCGCGAGCCCAGCGGTGGAAGCGGCTGAGGAACTCGTCAAGACTGTGCGTCGACGCCAGACGCGCCTGCAGATGCAGCAGACGATAGAACAGGCTTTCGTTGGTGCTGGCCTGCTCCATCAGCAGCGTCATGTTCTCTTCTAGCTGATTGATGTGGTTGCGCGAACGCGCCATGTGCCATTCGACCAGCGACACGGTCCCGCGAACCGGATGCGGCACGCGCATCTCTTCGACGACGCGTGCATTGCGAATAAAGAACTCAGGATTGCGCAGCAGATAATCAACAACAGCTCTGTCGTCCAGTTCCGTCACTGTTTCCTGCAGTTCTTCCCCTGGTTGTTTCATAGATGGATAAACCCGTCATAGACATGTGCCGCCGGGCCAGTCATATACAGTGGATGACCCGGTCCTTTCCAGGCGATATCAAGCCGGCCGCCCGGTAATTCCACGCGAACCTCTTCTGCCAGTAACCCCTGAGAGATGCCAACGGCCACCGCAGCACAGGCGCCGCTTCCGCAGGCCTGAGTCTCGCCCGCGCCGCGCTCGTAAACCCGCAGGCGAATGTGCTCGCGCTTCACCACCTGCATAAAGCCGATGTTCGCGCGTTCCGGGAAACGTTCGTGGCTTTCCAGCAACGGGCCGAGCGTTTCGACCGCGGCGGTTTCCACATCATCAACCTGAATCACGCAGTGAGGGTTACCCATTGAGACGACGCCGCACAATACTGTCTGCTCGGCCGCACGCATAATATAGGTCTTTTCCGCTTTGTTTGCGCGAAACGGCACGACGGAGGGCTCGAAGTTAGGCTCGCCCATGTTCACGCGCACCAGCTCATCATCGGTGACGCTGAGCACCATGCGACCATTGGCCGTGCTGACGCGAATATCACGCTTGTTGGTCAGCCCTTTCAGACGGACAAAGCGGGCAAAACAGCGCGCGCCGTTGCCGCACTGGTTAACTTCGCTGCCGTCCGCGTTAAAAATACGGTAGTGGAAATCGAGGTCGGGATCGTACGGTGGCTCGACCACCAGCAGCTGATCGAACCCCACGCCCAGATGCCGATCCGCCAGGCGACGGATCAGTTCCGGGGAGAAAAACACATTCTGCGTTACCGCGTCGACGACCATAAAATCGTTGCCAAGGCCATGCATTTTAGAGAACTGCATCATTTGCTCCATTGCGCGGGTACAGAACGTTGTCGTCAGAGATTAACCTGAGTCGGGCCACCGTTGTCGCCACGATCGTTAGTATTTGGCGTGGTAGACTCAATGCCGCTTTGCGCGGGTTTCGTCGGCGGCGGCGCGGTTTTATCCGCCGGTGGGAAGTACAGTGGTCCCTTCAGTCCGCAGCCAGTCAGGCTAAACAGCGTGATGAGAACGGCAAGCGTTCGGAAAGCGTTTTTCATTATAAAGTTGCCCGTAAGTTCAAATCTGTTTCTATCATCGCAGGAGAAGACACAAAAGCAAGAGTTTGCCGCTTTCCTGCAACGGGAATTATTTAGGGTTATACTGCCGGCATCACGAAAAACAGGAACAAAACCATGAACGACAGTGAATTCCATCGCCTTGCCGACAACCTGTGGATGACCATCGAAGAGCGTCTTGACGACTGGGATGGCGACAGCGATATCGATTGTGAAATCAACGGCGGCATTCTGACCCTGAGCTTCGAAAATGGCAGCAAAATTATTATTAACCGCCAGGAGCCGCTTCACCAGGTGTGGCTGGCCGCGAAACAGGGCGGCTATCATTTCGATCTGAAGGACGGGGAATGGGTTTGCGACCGCAGCGGCGTACCGTTCTGGGATCTGCTGGAACAGGCGGCGACCGCGCAGGCGGGTGAGGCTGTGAGTTTCAGATAGTTTTGGTGCCGGGTGGCGCTGCGCTTACCCGGCCTACGGGTTCGAGCTGTTGTAGGCCCGGTAAGGCGTAGCCGCCACCGGGCGGGCGAAAAGGCTCAGGAGAAATACTGTTGCAGCAGCGGCGCGGTGTCCTGATTGGCAGGCGCGGCAGGCGTTACGGCCTGGGTGCGGAACGGGATCACCTGCGTACGACCGTCGACGTTCACAATCTGGTAGAACTGCGGCAGGTTAAAGTTGATAAAGCTTGAGCCGTAGGTGAAACGGTCATGCGAAGAGGAGTAGAAGCGGCTGACGTCGCGCACCAGCTCCTCTTTACTGCCTTCACAGTGGTGATACACCTCGGCGCGGTTGGTTTCATCCAGAATGTAGATGTTGAACCCGGCATCATCGCCCGACTCTTCAAAGAAGAACTGAATAATCCCTTCGCTGGCGAATCCGTCCACCACCTGCGGGAGCTTAACGTGGTTGGTTTCCACCTGCACCGACAGGCCATGCAGCTTGTTGTGTGAAATCGCGCCGTAGAACTCGATGGCGTTTTCCAGCTTCTGTACCGACACGTTCAGGCGTTCGAAGAACAGGCCCCAGGTCTGGCCGGAGACGCGCAGCGCTTTAAAGCGTCCGGTTTCCTGACGGGTGCTGGAGAGACGCAGTTCGATACACTCAGAAACCAGCTGCTGCACGCGGGTACGAATTAAACCGCGCAGGTGCTGGCTGTAGCAGAACACCTCAACGCTGTCCGGCGGTGCGGCATCCTGGTGCATCTTGCCGAGAATCGTTTTCAGCGCTTCGATCATCGCCTGCTCGCCGTTGAAATGCAGGGTACGCACTTCGTTCCACGAGTTGCGGTACAGCAGATCCACGCTGCCCACCAGGCAGTTTTGCTGCTCGCCAAAGCTGAAGACGTCCAGCTTGCGGAAGTCAAAGTGAACTACCTGATTGCGGAAGGCCGCCGTCGGGTCGTATTCCAGGTTGACGATAATCGCCAGATGGCGAATCTCGCACGGGCTGTAGAGCGCTTTCGGCGTTGGGGCAGGCAGACGCAGCGGGAAGTGGTGCGACACATCCGCGACCATCTCCTGCAGCTTAGCGAGATCAACCACCTCGTTGCCTTTGATAAACAGGCGCGTGCGCGAGGTCAGCAGGCCGTTAAACCAGGCCCAGGCCACCAGCTTGTTCAGGTAGCGGTTATACTCCAGCGGCTGATGGCTGATGATTGAGTCCATGCTTGGCGCACGGTTATACAGATACCACCCGGTGCGGTTTGCGCGGCCCGGCGGCACGTAGATAAAGGTCAGATTCGGTTCTGACAGGTCTGGCGAAATCTGCGGGTTAACCAGGGTGACTTTACCCGGCAGCGCTTCAAACGCGGCATACAGCTTACGGGTTAATACCCCGATGTCCTGCGGGCTGGCGGAAACGCTGAGGTTGTTACGGCGCGCAAAGCGGATCAGGTTACGATAGCTTTGCATCATCGCATCGAGCAGTTCGTTGTGCGCTTCACGCACCTGATCGATTTTCCAGTTGGCCCGGTTGTCGAGCATGGACAGACGCGCTTCGTCCCATCCCCACTCTTTCACTAACTGACTGACCACTTCACGACGCCAGCCCACGCAGGCGCGCTCGCGGCTCAATTTCTCACAGACTTTGAGATAGAAACATCGACGCACCAGGTCAAGACGCGTGGTGTCATCAATGGCTTTCAGGTATTCGGTCACGCGCTCCAGCATCATGCAGTAGGCGTCCAGCCCGAAGGAGACGATCTCCCCGTCGTGCAGACGTTGCTTGATATCTTTCGCCAGCAGGCGAGGCGTGGGGTATTCCCAGGAATAGGCTTCCAGCAGCAGCGTTTTCAGCACCGCTTTGTACGGCGAGTCGATACTTTTATAGAGCTGCCAGAGGCTTGCGCCAAAGTACTCTTCTGCTGACAGAGAGCTCAGACCGCCGAGGTCCAGCCATTCGTTTGGCGTCAGTACGCCCTGCGCGTAAAGCGACATGACGTAGTCATCGTAATGCTCTTCTTCTTCGCACGGGACCATATTCCACAGAATACGCTTCCCGGCCAGACGCACGGCAGTACGGTAAAATTCATCCAGCAGTAAGATGTGCTGAGTCGAGCCGCAGTCCTCACCACCCAGACTGCCGCTTTCGTTATGGCGGAAACGGTTTTCATCAATCAGGAAGAAGCTTACTTCCACGCCGAGCGAGGCCGCCCAGCTCTCCAGCAGGCTGCACTTGCGCTGCAGCAGCTGACGCTCGTCGTTATCGAGCCAGGACTGATGGCAGACCCAGATGTCCAGGTCCGAAGAACAGCTTTGCCCTACCGATGAGGTGCTCCCCATCGAGTAAACGCCGGTAATCGGTAGTTCACCTTTTGGAGACTCCTGTGGCGGCATGCCGCGGTAGAGTTCCAGTTCGTTAAGGTAATGCTGTTGGGTTTCATCAGGCGTGAAAAGGCAAATGCCCTGGGGAACGTTACCGTCAAGGTAGCCAGGCATCAGCGGATGGTGATAGTGCAATAATGTCGGCAGCAGACTGTATACCTGCTGGAAAGCAGGGCCCATGGCAGCAAGCGCGCGATCCACACGCAGTTGATTAATGGCATCCAGTCTCTGTTTCAGAGTCTCAATATAGAGGTACAAGACGTATCGCCTGATGTTTCCGGGTGTCGCAAGCTATTCAAAACACGAATAACAGCGGACCCGCAGTATTTCAAAAAGATAACCGTTACCCTTTTTCGCCCTTATCATTTTTGGTGGTACCGACGAAAAAATGGTCTAAAACGTGATCAATTTAACACCTTGCCGGTTGACCGTAAAGAAAGATGCGCTACATACAAGTGTAGCACCGTTCTGTACGTGTAAATTCCTGAATACGGCTATGGCTGACGAATACGCCGCCCTGTCCCTCTCGCGCTTCATCAACCGTAAAACTGCCATCCCAGAGTCAACAATGTTAGGATGGTTAGCGATTGATAATGACGGTAACAAGCATGTTAGACAATGTTTTGAGAATTGCCACACGCCAAAGCCCCCTCGCGCTCTGGCAGGCACATTATGTGAAGCAGCGCCTTGAAGCCTGCCACAGTGGATTGCGCGTCGAGCTGGTGCCGATGGTCACGCGCGGTGACGTGATCCTCGATACGCCCCTGGCGAAAGTGGGCGGCAAAGGCCTGTTTGTCAAAGAACTGGAACTGGCATTGCTTGAGAACCGCGCCGATATCGCCGTACATTCGATGAAAGACGTGCCCGTTGAGTTCCCGGAAGGGCTGGGGCTGGTGACCATCTGCGAGCGCGAAGATCCGCGCGATGCGTTTGTCTCTAACCACTATGATTCCCTCGACGCGCTGCCAGAAGGTAGCGTGGTTGGCACGTCCAGTTTACGTCGTCAGTGTCAGCTGGCGGAACGTCGCCCTGACCTGATCATTCGCTCGCTGCGCGGTAACGTCGGCACGCGTCTGGGCAAGCTGGATAACGGCGATTACGATGCCATTATCCTCGCCGTTGCCGGCCTTAAGCGTCTGGGGCTTGAGTCGCGCATTCGCGAGGCGTTGCCGCCAGAGCTGTCGCTCCCGGCCGTGGGACAGGGTGCCGTCGGCATCGAGTGCCGTCTGGACGATGCGCGTACCCGCGAACTGCTCGCACCGCTAAACCATGACGAGACCGCTATTCGCGTAAAAGCCGAGCGTGCGATGAATACCCGCCTCGAAGGGGGATGCCAGGTACCGATTGGCAGCTATGCTGAATTAACAGAAGGCGAACTGTGGCTGCGAGCGCTGGTGGGCGCCCCGGACGGTTCGCAGATGGTACGCGGCGAACGTCGCGGTAAAGCGCAAGATGCCGAGCAGCTTGGCGTGTCGCTGGCGGAAGAACTGCTGGATAACGGCGCCCGCGAGATCCTGGCTGACGTTTATAATGGAGAGCCCCCTGCATGAGTATTCTTGTCACCCGCCCTTCTCCCGCAGGAGAGCAGTTAGTGAGCCGTCTGCGCGCACTGGGGCAGGTGGCCTGGAGTTTTCCGCTCATTGAATTCTCCCCCGGTCGGGAGCTCTCCGCGCTCGCCGACCAGATGAATACTCTTCAAGAAGGCGACCTGCTGTTTGCGCTGTCGCAACATGCCGTGGAATTTGCCCACGCGCAGCTGCAACAGCAGGGTTTGACCTGGCCAGCCGCCCCCCGCTATTTCGCGATTGGCCGCACAACGGCACTGGCGCTGCATACCGTAAGCAGCGTGGACGTTTGTTACCCGTTAGATCGGGAAATCAGTGAAGTCTTGCTACAATTACCTGAATTACAAACTATTGCCGGAAAGCGCGCGCTCATTTTGCGCGGTAATGGTGGCCGCGAGCTGCTGGGCGAAACGCTGCGTGAACGTGGTGCAGACGTGACGTTCATTGAGTGCTATCAGCGCTGTGCAAAACACTACGATGGCGCGGAAGAGGCGATGCGCTGGCACGCGCGCGGCATTAATACGCTGGTGGTCACCAGCGGTGAAATGTTACAACAGCTTTGGTCGCTGATACCGCTCTGGTATCGCGAAAACTGGTTACTCCGCTGTCGGCTTCTGGTCGTCAGTGAGCGTCTGGCGAACCAGGCCCGGGAACTGGGCTGGCAGGATATTCGGATCGCTGATAACGCCGACAACGATGCGCTGCTGCGCGCATTACAATAACTCTCAAATGGGAAGCCATAATGACGGAACACGACAAATCCTCCGCCGTGGTTGAAGAGACCAGGGAGACTGTGGAGACGACGCCACAGCCAGAGACGACAGAGAAAACCGCTGAGAAGAAAAACGGCAGCAACAAAACGAGCCTCGCGCTGAGCGCGATTGCCATCGCCATTGCGCTGGCTGCAGGGGTTGGCCTGTACGGTCTGGTGAAGCAACAGGGCGCTAACCAGACGTCCACCAGCGATGCGCTGGTGAATCAGCTCACTGCCCTGCAAAAAGCGCAGGAGACGCAGAAAACCGAGCTGGAAACGGTGATTAAGCAGCAGGCCGCCGCGCTTGCCGAGGCGAACAGCAAACAGGAAGAGCTGGCTAAACAGCTGGGCGACGTGCAGCAGAAAGTCGCCACGATTTCCGGTACCGATGCCAAAACCTGGCTGCTCTCGCAGGCTGACTTCCTGGTGAAGCTCGCCGGACGTAAGCTCTGGAGCGATCAGGACGTCACCACTGCCGCCGCGCTGCTGAAAAGCGCCGATGCGAGCCTGGCAGACATGAACGACCCGAGCCTCATTACCGCACGTCGCGCGATCACCGAGGACATCGCTAGCCTCTCCGCCGTCTCGCAGGTGGATTACGACGGCATTATCCTCAAGGTGAACCAGCTGTCGAATCAGATTGATAACCTGCAGCTGGCGGATAATAACGACGACGACTCCCCGATGGATTCCGACGGTACCGAGCTTTCCAGCTCCCTGAGCGAATGGCGCATAAACCTGCAGAAAAGCTGGCAGAACTTTATGGACAGCTTCATCACTATCCGCCGTCGCGACGAAACCGCCGTGCCGCTGCTGGCGCCGAACCAGGATATCTATCTGCGCGAGAACATCCGTTCCCGCCTGCTGGTGGCGGCTCAGGCCGTGCCGCGTCATCAGGAAGAGACCTACAAACAGGCGCTGGATAACGTCTCAACGTGGGTACGCGCCTACTACAACACCGATGATGCGACGACCACCGCCTTCCTCGAAGACATTGATAAGCTGAGCCAGCAGAACATCACCATGAACGTGCCGGATAAGCTGGCCAGCCAGCCGATTCTGGAGAAACTGATGCAGACGCGCGTACGTAACCTGCTGGCGCAGCCGGGCGTACCGGCAGAGCCGTCGGGCGGAGCGGCACCTGCCCCGGCTCCGGCGCCTGAAAGCGCACCGCAAGGAGAGTAATGATGCTAAAAGTTCTCTTACTCTTCATCCTGCTGATCGCCGGGATCGTGCTGGGCCCCATGCTTGCGGGCCATCAGGGTTACGTCCTGATCCAGACCGATAACTACAACATTGAAACCAGCGTAACCGGCCTGACGATCATTCTGATCCTCGGCGTGGTGGTGCTGTTTGCGATCGAGTGGATCCTGCGCCGCATTTTCCGCACCGGTGCCCACACGCGCGGCTGGTTCGTTGGACGTAAACGCCGCCGCGCCCGTAAACAAACCGAGCAGGCGCTGCTTAAGCTTGCTGAGGGTGACTATCAGCAGGTTGAAAAGCTGATGTCGAAAAACGCCGACCATGCTGAACAGCCGGTGGTGAATTATCTGCTCGCAGCCGAAGCGGCGCAGCAGCGCGGTGACGAAGCCCGCGCTAATCAGCATCTGGAGCGGGCGGCAGAGCTGGCGTCCGGTGACCCAATTCCTGTGGAAATTACCCGCGTCCGCCTGCAGCTGGCACGCAATGAGAACCACGCGGCTCGCCACGGTATCGATCGCCTGCTGGAAGTTGCGCCACGTCATCCGGAAGTGCTGCGTCTTGCCGAGCAGGCGTATATTCGTACCGGCGCCTGGGGTTCGCTGCTGGACATCATTCCGTCGATGGCGAAAGCCGAGGTGGGCGACGATGAACATCGTGATGAGCTTCAGCGTCTGGCATGGATTGGCCTGATGGATCAGGCGCGCGCCGACCTGGGCAGCGACGGTCTGAAAACGTGGTGGAAGAATCAGAGCCGTAAGACGCGCCAGCAGGTTCCTCTGCAGGTCGCCATGGCGGAACATCTTATTGAATGTGACGATCATGACACGGCTCAGGCGATCCTCCTCGACGGCCTGAAGCGCCAGTATGACGATCGTCTGGTGATGGTGATCCCGCGCCTGAAAACCAATAATCCTGAGCAAATCGAAAAAGTGCTGCGTCAGCAGATTAAAAGCGTCGGCGATCGTCCGCTGCTGTGGAGCACCCTCGGTCAGTCGTTAATGAAGCATGGCGAATGGCAGGAGGCGAGCCTCGCCTTCCGTGCGGCGCTGAAACAGCGTCCGGACGCGTTTGACTACGCATGGCTTGCCGATACGCTGGACAAGCAGCATAAACCCGAAGAGGCGGCCGCCATGCGCCGTGACGGGCTGTTGCTGACGCTGCAAAATAACGGTACCCAGCAGTAAATAAAAAAGGAGGCCAAACGGCCTCCTTTTTTTATCGCCTTTCTCCTGCTACATTCTTTACACCCGCATCCGCAAACGAACCCGCCAATGTAACGATGTCTTTTCATTAACTTTTTTCCACACACGCGCATTTTCTGCAGCGTGGACTAATCGTTTTTGAAAGGAATTCGTCATGAACTCGCTTCTGTATGCGCTGATTGAAGCGCTGCGCAGCCACCGCTGGCTGCGCCTGCTTGCCTGTGCTTTTATCTTTTCATCGCTGGGGAATGGCTTAACCCAGGTGGTGGTATTCGGTTTGCTGCTAGCGTGGTCAGCCCCGCCCGCTCTGCTCACTCTCGCTTTTCTTTTCGCTACGGTACCTGGATTCATCGGCAGCATCTTAGGCGAAAAACTGTGCTCGCTCTTTTCGCCGATATCGCTGCTGATACTGACCGAGGTGCTGGGCTTGCTCGCCCTGCTCTTTCCTCTGCTTGGCGTGGGTTACCACAGCGTTGCCGCATTGCTCGCCGTGCAATCTACCGAAGCCCTGCTCAGCGGGATGAGCTGGCCCGCGCTGACATTGCTCTTTAAGCGCGGACTTAGCGAAGCAGAGCTGCCCGCTGCAACCTGTCTGGAAAATGTGATTTTCGCTTCTCAGGTGTTATTAGGGGCCGGACTCGGCGTGGTGCTGTTTCAGAAGACATCCGTGTTTACCCTACTGGCCATTGATGCCGCGAGCTTTCTGGGCTCATTAGTACTGCTATGGCTGGCTGGACGCCGGTTTTATCCGACACCGGGCCCCACCACTATGGAAAAGGGGGATTCGGCAACATTACGCTGGCAGGCGTTGACCGTTCGGCAGAAACGCAGCCTGCTCATCCTGCCGGCGCTGGCCGCCGTCGGCTCACCGGCGATGGCGCTTCTTCCGGCACTGGCCCAGCAGCTCCGTCCTCAGGATGCGGCGGGCCTTGCTTTGCCTTTGCTTTTCGCGAGGAGTCTGGGGCAGCTTTGTGGCCCCCTGCTGCTAAAAAAAGAGAGCCTGACGCGCTTTGCGGCCCACACGCCACGAATAATCGTTTGCCTGAGCATCTTTCTGGCCGCTTATGGCATGCTGCCGTTTTTGTCCGGGTGGACAGTATGTGCGCTGGGGATGATCTTTATCGCGCATCTGGCCTCGAATGTTCTCTTCGCTGCGGGCACGTTTGGGGTACTCAGTAGTTTTCCTCTCACGCAAACCGCTTCGGCCAGCGGTAAAGCCTGGCGCTGGCAAACGCTCAGCGCCTCTCTTTTCACCGGCATTGCAGCGGCGGTGGCTTCAGGGTTTGGCTCAGTACAGGCGCTCTATGCTGTCTCTGCATCGGCCCTGCTGATGGTTGCCCTGATCATGCGCTTGTATCGGGAATAAGGCATAAAAAAACGCCTGCTATAAAAGCAGGCGTCAAAACAGGTCTGTAAGACAACATATTTGGTGCTTCACTCAACGTTGTGTCCATGGTGTCTGATGAGGCCGAAGCGACATCTGTCAGTGGACGATAAGCACCGTAAATGGCTCTGCGTCATTCCTGAGTTTATGAGGCACTAAGGCGAACATAAGAGATGGAATGAGCATCTACACGCATATTATTGCACGTAACGTGCCAACATAACACCCAGAACTTTTACATGACGCAACATTTTAAGATAAAAGGAAATTATGCTGCTAAGCGCCGTCTTAAGCGCTACAACGTATCGGGAAAAGGCGGGAATATGTCGCCAGGAGGCGACAGCAAAACCCATAAATGTTTTTTTATCTAACTTTCAATGAGTTGTATGTCGCTGGATTGCGACAATGAAAAAGGACGCTGTCGGAGAATGACTACAGGGATGAGAAGCCGCAGAAAACAAAAAACCCCGCCGAAGCGGGGTTCAAAATTGGTCGGCGAGAGAGGATTCGAACCTCCGACCCACTGGTCCCAAACCAGTTGCGCTACCAAGCTGCGCTACTCGCCGATGTACTGCTTTTTGAATTTTTAGTTCAATTCATTTAAAAAGTCGTGGTGCGAGGGGGGGGACTCGAACCCCCACATCCAAAGGACACTAACACCTGAAGCTAGCGCGTCTACCAATTCCGCCACCTTCGCAATTCACAACTCTTTCAAATAATGGGGTGGCTAATGGGATTCGAACCCACGACAACTGGAATCACAATCCAGGGCTCTACCAACTGAGCTATAGCCACCACTGTATTCTTTCACGCGGTACTGACTACTTCTCAGACCACCGCAGCTCTAGCGCCGGGACTAAATTGGCGCGCCCGACAGGATTCGAACCTGAGACCTCTGCCTCCGGAGGGCAGCGCTCTATCCAGCTGAGCTACGGGCGCTTAGCGCCGTTGCGGGGCTGGATATTACGTACCTCCGTCCCCGCTGTCTAGTGCTTTTTTGAAAAAAATGCGCGTTTGGTTATGGTTTGCACATTTTGCCGCTTATTCCTCCACTTTCTGCGTGGTGCTGCGGCGACCCAGGCCAAAAAGCTTATATGCGGCCGTCACAGCCGCCAGGAAGATCATCCCGACAAACAGCGACATGCGGGTATCTTCATTAAAGTACATGCCGATTAATACGCAAATCAGGAACGCCATCGTCAAATAGTTCGCATAGGGGAACAGAATTGAGCGGAACGGATGGCTTTCGATCGCTTTTTTATGCGCATGGCGGAAACGCAGCTGGCTGATGAGGATAACAAACCACGGCACCATGCCCGGCAGTACGCTGGCGCTGTAGACGTAAACGAACACGCGCTGCGGGTTAGGAATGATGTAATTCAGGCAAGAGCCAATCAGCAGGATTACAATGGAGACCGCCACACCCGCCACCGGTACGCCGGCACGTGAGACTTTACTCATCGCCGCAGGCAGCTGGTTATTCTTCGAAAGCGCATAGAGCATACGCCCGCAGCTGTACATCCCGCTGTTACAGCCTGACAGCGCTGCCGTCAGGACTACAAAATTGATGATACCCGCCGCCGCCGTGATACCAATTTTGGCGAAGGTTAAAACAAACGGGCTACCCGTCGTGCCAATTTCGTTCCACGGGAAGATGGTCACGATGACGAAGATCGCGCCCACATAGAAAATCAGGATGCGCCACAGCACTTTGCCCACCGCGCTACGCAGCGTGACCTGCGGGTTTTTCGCTTCACCGGCGGTAATACCAATCAGCTCCACGCCCTGATACGAGGCCACAACGATACACAGCGCCGTCAGGAAGCCCTTCCAGCCGCCGGCAAAGAAGCCGCCGTTTTCGGTCAGGTTGCCAAAGCCGATAGCGTGTCCACCGTTGCCAAAGCCGAAGAAAATCACGCCCAGGCCGACGACAATCATCACGATAATCGTGGTGACTTTGATCATTGCGAACCAGAACTCAATTTCACCGTAAAGGCGCACGGCTGCCAGGTTTGCCAGCGCCACCAGCCCCACGGCAATGAGCGCGGGTATCCACTGGACCATGTCCGGGAACCAGAACTGGACGTAGACCCCTATCGCGGTGATCTCTGAGATGCCCACCGCCATCCACATAAACCAGTATGACCAGGCCGTCAGGTAGCCGAAGAAGGGGCTCATATAGCGATGCGCGTAAACGGCGAAAGAGCCGGTTACCGGCTCCAGGAAGAGCATTTCGCCCATGGAACGCATAATGAAGAAAACAAACAGCCCGGCGATAATATACGCCAGTAATACGGAAGGGCCTGCCCATTTGAGCGTGCTTGCGGAGCCCATAAACAGGCCCACGCCGATAGTGCCGCCCAGCGCTATCAGTTCAATATGACGAGCTTCCAGCCCACGCTGTAGCTCCGGTTGTTTCTCTGCCATAGATCCTCGATTGTGTTTGCTGTTTCCCGGCTTAATACCGGGTATTGTTTTTTAGGGGTACTAAAATACGGAGCGAATGGTTTCCTAAAATCTGCCAAATGGCAAACGATGCATTAAAAAAATGAATGCATTGCACAGATTATCAGCAGTTTTGCAGGCGAGTTGCAGCGCGAATAGCATATCGCGCTACATTTTGATTACATTTTCCCGGTGTAATGCCAGGCGAGGTAGCGAAGCAGACGGATCTGACGTTTAATGCGCGTCGGTTGCGATAGCAGGCGGTACAGCCACTCCAGCCCCAGATTTTGCCAGACCTTCGGCGCGCGCGTAACGTGGCCGGTAAAGACGTCGTACGTGCCGCCGACGCCCATATAGAGGGCATCAGGACAGACCAGACGGCAGTCACGCATCAGGATCTCCTGACGCGGGGAGCCCATCGCCACGGTGACAATTTTCGCCCCGCTGTCACGAACGCGTTCAAACAGAGCCTGTCGATCTTCCGGTTTGAAGTAACCATTCTGGCTGCCGACAATATTAACATTCCATTGACGACGCAGTTTCTCCTCCGTCTGGGCCAGTATCTCCGGCTTCCCGCCAATCAGGAACACGGGCGTACCCTGCGCACCTGCGCGGGCCATAAGCTGCTCCCAGAGATCGGCCCCCGCCACGCGGGATACATTAGCGTCAGGATACTTTTTACGGATAGAGCGGACTACGCTGATCCCGTCCGCGTATTTAAATTCAGCCGCTTCAATCAGGCTTTTGACTTCCGCATTATCCTCAACCGCCAGCATTTTTTCCGCGTTGATGGCCACCAGCGTACCGGATTTCATCTGGCCGTCGGCGAACAGAAAGTCCAGCGCGTGCTGCATATCGCGCCAGCCAATTAGCTGCAGGCCACGTAGCGCATAGCGCGGTGCAGAAATTTTATCAGTCATTACTATCCTTACTCAGACTTGCGACAGCGTTGTGCTGCCCTGCCGCTCGCGCTTGTGCACAAGCCCTGCGCTGTCAAACAGCCAGTACAACAGTTTGGCCAGCAACAGGCAGAGGCCGAAAACGACCATGAAGAACACCACGCGCGAAACGAACGAGTCCAGCCCTTCGCGCGCCAGAACGATCATATTGAAAATGGCACCAAAGCAGAAACTGTGCAAAATGGCGGCTTTATAGCGGTTGGTCTCTTCGTTGCCGCGCAGGTAAAGCCAGTCGAACCACTTGATAATCAGCCCCACGGCAACCGCCCCGGGCAGAATGAACCACGCCCCCCCCATCACCACCAGGGAACCAATCAGCGTTGGCGAGATTGCCAGACCGGAATGGTTGTTCAGCACTTCCCAGGTAAAGTAATTTGCCGTGTTAAGCACCACGCCAGGCCGGTCCGGCCATAGCCAGGAAGGGATAAAGACGTAGAAGTCGCGAACAATCGGCGCCAGCCCCTGGAAATCAATCTTGTCGTAGTTTTGCAGCAGCAATGCCAGATTTTCCCATGGCGAGAAAGTATCGCGCGTCAGGTAGAGGAACGTGTAAAACGCCTCATCGCCCGCCACGTTCATCCCGTAGCGCTTCAGCGCCAGCCAGAACATCCCGACAATGCCAAACACGCCTGCCGCAACCAGCATCCACAACGAGATCCAGCCGCGAATGATGCCGATAAACAGGAAGATGGCGAAGGCGATGATAATGTTCGCGCGCGTGCCGCCCACAATCATGTAGGTCAGAATGCCAAACGCGACGGTGCTGACCAGAAAAAACAGCCACGCTTTGCTGTCCTGGCGCAGGAAAAAGACCACCAGCATCGCCGGAATGAAGAAGTAGAAGAAACGCTTAAGCGCCACGCCCGAGACTTCGGCCGAAAAAATCTGGCTGTAGGAGTGGAGCTTAAACAGCAGAAAGCCGTTATGCATGAAGAAGATACCGACGCTGACCAGGGCGATGGTCATCAGCATCACCCACGTCAGGTGGGTTTCCACCCGATTCATGGTAAAAAGCAGCCGGCGCGGGGCAGCAGCCTGCGATGAACGCAGACGCGTTTTATAGGTGACGTAGTAGACGGCATAGAAGCAGGTTGCCGCCAGAAGCGCCTGGAGCAGGATTTCCGGCGGCGCGACGCTCACGTCAAACCGGAAGACCAGAATGCTGGTCAGCGGGAAGCCGAAAAAGAAGGTCAGCAGAAACAGTAACGAGAAGAAAACGTTAAAGTTGAAACGTACCCGGCGGAATTCAAACCAGGTAAGCGTGGCAATAAACAGGGTGCTCAGAAGCCAGACAACCAGTAAGCCGCTGAATTGCAACTGACTCATGCTTTGTCTCCTGAAGCGATACGCAGCGCGCGGTGCCACGGCGTGAGGTAATTCGGGCTGAAAAAATCGATGCTATTTTTATCCACCAGCGTGAGCTGGCGTTGGGCTTCCCGAACCACCTCGACATTCAGCGTGTCTGAGGTAAACAGCACCGGAATATGCTGCTCGGCCATGTCCTGCCAGAACGGATTGTCGCGGTTGAGCACGCACGGTACACCCGCCTGAATCAGCAGACACAGCGTGCCGATTCCCTGCTGTCGTGCGAAGATGAAATAGCCAAGATCGCATTTTCTCAGCAGCGCAAGATATTCATCAAATTCCAGCTTATCGCTAAGGATGTGCAGGTTTTCTGCACTAAACAGCGCAAGCCCCTGTTGGCGAACGTCAGCAATATAGGCGTCGTTGTTGGCGGGATAGCCCATCGGCACCACAACATTCACCGTGTCGCCAAACTGCTGATGCACCGCCCTGAGCGCCGCAACGTGTTCGTTACTGCGATCGCCGGAATTCCCCACCAGGATCGTCAGCTTGCCTTCACGCACCGCGTCATTCGCCATGGCGTTCAGCGCCGGATCCATGCGGGTCGGGAAATAGAGCAATTCTCCGCGTACGTTCGGGTGCTGTTTAGCAAAATAGTTGAGATCGCCGCGGCTGGCAAACACACAGCCTACGCGCCCCTGCGCCATGCGCCGCAGCGGATAGAAAAGACGGAATTTCCAGCCGCGGGAGACTTCGTAGAGATCGGCTCCCCAGATATGCCAGCTGCACTGGGAGGGTTTAATCCCCCCGCTGAGCAGTGCCAGCCACAGGCCGGTATTGAACTGCCCGTGGAAAAAGAAACGTTGCTTACGATCCGCTTTGGCTTTGGCAATGACCGCCTTCGCCAGCGCGGCCTTATCCGGCCAGAAGCGAATCGTCAGCGCCGGAAACGCCTCGCTCAGGCCCTTATCCTGACCTGCAACCATAAACTCACGCGCATCAGGATTACCCGATGCCAGCTCGTCGTTGAAGAACCGCAAAACGGTCTGGTTATGGTGTGGGATATCCGATCCCAGGATGTGAATCAGTGCAGTCATGCGCGTTTACGCCACAATAAAAATACGCCGCAACAGGCGGCGAAATAAACGATATAGGTTGCCATGTAGGCCTGAGCCGCCCCCAGCGCACCGTGCGCGGGTATCAGCCAGTGTGAAAATGCTGTCAGTAACGCAAACTGGCTAATTTCCGCCAGGATATACAGCCGCAGGGACGCTTTTGCAATCACCAGATAGCCGAAAACGTAAGCCCCCACTTTCAGCACATCACCCACCAGCTGCCATGCAAAGAGATCGCGCATGGCGGTGAACTTCGCCGAGAACAGCAGCCAGATGGCGACATCGCGCAGTAACCAGACGGTAAAGCTGGCCGCCGCGACGGCCGGCAGCACAAAGCGCAGAGCTCGGAAAATCTCGCGCGTAATTTCTTGTCTGGACGTCAGGCGCGATAAGGTTGGCAGCAAATAGACGCTAAAGGAAGCCGTTATAAATTGGAGGTATGCATCGGAAATGCTGCTCACGCCCTGCCAAATCCCGACTTCATCCCAGCTATAATGCGCCGCCAGCAGGTTTCGCATCATCACGTAGGCTACCGGCAGCGTGACGGAGGTGATGAGCGCCATCAGGGTAAATTTACCCAGCTGGCTGGCAAGCATCGTGTCCCATTGCGGTTTCAGGTAGCTCAAAGGGATGACGCCCCTACGCATCAGCATAAATGCCGCAGGCACAACAACCAGGGCCGGGACCAGCGCAAGCCCCAGCAGTGCGCCTTCATAGCCGTCCAGGCGATAGCAGAAATAATAGGCAATCACGCCGATGACGCTTCCCAGGATTAAGGCAAGCGCGTTCCCGGCGGCATCACGAAAACCTTTCATCAGCGCCAGCAGCAGGTTTGCCCAAGCAATGCCCATCTGAACCAACGCGACCAGACGCACCAGCCCCTGATAATGGGTGTGCCCGAACAATCCCTGGCTGATGGGCGCCGCCGCCAGAAGAAAAACAATCGCCATCAGGGTCGAAAAACCGGTGACCATCGCCGAAGAGGTGCCCACCACCCTGCGCAGCTGAGCCGCATCATCGTGATACTGCGCAACGTATTTGGTAACGCCGTTGAAAATGCCGGCGCCGGCCAGCACCCCAAGGACGGTAACGAGCTGGCGGAAATTACCCGCCAGCCCCACGCCAGAGGGGCCAAATGAGACGGCCAGCAGCTTGACGACCAGCAGCCCGGCGCCAATTTTTACAAGCGTGGACGCGGCGGTCCACACCGATGCTTTTGCCAGAGACATATCAGCCGAAATAACTCAGAAGGGTATTAATCACCGTACGCTGGTTAACAGGCGCGAGGTTGTAGAACAGTGGCAGGCGAAGCAAACGCTCACTTTCTTTCGTGGTGTAACGATCTTCACCCGCGAACGTGCCAAACGCTTCGCCGGCCGGGCTGGAGTGCAGCGGGATGTAGTGGAACACCGCCATAATTTCGGCCTCTTTCAGCCAGGCGATGAGCTCGCTGCGGTCGTCGTTATCGCGCAGCTTGATGTAGAACATATGCGCGTTGTGGACGCAATCTGCCGGGATGGTAGGCAGCTCAATACGCCCGGCTTTGGCCAGCGGCTCAAGCGCATCGTAATACGTTTGCCACAGGGAAAGACGCTGAAGGTTGATACGTTCCGCCGCTTCCAGCTGCGCCCACAGATATGCCGCCTGCAGATCCGCCATCAGATAGCTGGAGCCGATGTCGCGCCAGGTGTATTTATCTACCTGGCCCCGGAAGAACTGGCTGCGGTTGGTGCCTTTTTCGCGGATCACTTCCGCACGCTCCACGAGAGCCCGGTCGTTAATCAGCGTCGCGCCACCTTCTCCACCCGCCGTGTAGTTTTTGGTTTCGTGGAAGCTAAAGCAGCCAATGTGGCCGATAGTGCCCAGCGCGCGTCCCTTGTAGGTGGACATCACGCCCTGCGCGGCATCTTCCACCACGAACAGATTATGTTTTTTGGCGATGGCCATGATGGTGTCCATTTCACAGGCCACGCCCGCGTAGTGAACCGGCACGATCGCGCGCGTTTTGTCGGTGATCGCCGCTTCAATCAGCGTCTCATCAATGTTCATGGTGTCCGGGCGGATATCCACAAAGACGATTTTCGCTCCGCGCAGGACAAAGGCGTTCGCCGTGGAAACGAAGGTATAGCTCGGCATAATCACTTCATCGCCGGGCTGGATATCCAGCAACAGTGCCGCCATTTCCAGCGATGCCGTACAGGACGGGGTCAGCAGCACTTTGGCGCTGCGAAAACGCTGTTCCATCCACTGCTGACAGCGACGGGTAAAACCGCCGTCACCACAGAGTTTGCCGCTGCCCATGGCAGACTGCATATAGTCGAGTTCAGTTCCGACAACGGGTGGTGCGTTAAATGGAATCATCTTGTCACCTGTATAACCAGTAGGCGGTGGCGTCGATGTTGGCACCACTCGCAATATAACGTTTAAGCGCGGCGGTGTTGCCCAGTTGGGTCGCGACCCGCAGCGTCACAAGCTGTTGCTGCTGCGCCCAGTGCAGCGCCGCCTGCATAAGTTTCTCACCCATGCCTCGCCCGGCTAATAAGCCAATACGTGCCTCGCGCTCGTTGAGCTTACGCAGCGAGACGAACCCCTGGATTTGACCGTCGCCTGCACGGAAAACCAGGCAGACGTGGTCAAAGGTGCCTTTGACCGCATTCTCTATCCACTGGGCATAGAAACGTCCGCTATCGTCAGGTGCATACCAGGGAGCACGAAAGCGACTCTGTGAAAATGCCTGGGCCGCCATCTGACGCAGCACGGAGATGTCCTGTTCGGTTGCAATTTCCGCGCCGGACGCATCGTGCCGGGTAAGGGTAATGGAAAGGTCTACCTCACCTTCAACCAGCTGAAAGCCGTGCTGCTGGAGCGCATCAAGCAGATCGGCGCGCTCCGCCGGGATCTTAGCCTGCACCCGTTGCCAGGCGATATAATCTGATTCAGCCAGCACCGGCGCGTCATCGCGCACACGTACGATGGCCGACGGCAGGCCGAAAAAGGCACTCTCCCACTGCAGGGACTCAAGCACCCCATTCAGGCTGTTCAACGCCAGACACCTTTGGTATCCACAATATACTGCTGACGAACAGCATCGCCGGACGTCGCTTTAAACTCTTTATGATCTACCAGCAGCACCAGCACGTCCGCCGTCGCCAGCGCGTCTTCCAGCGCCGTCAGCGTGCAGTGCCCCGCCAGTTTTGCCGGTAATTCATGGATATTCGGCTCAACCACCAGCGTTTCACCCTTGTGCCATTCGGCAATCATCTCAGCAATTTCCATCGCCGGGCTTTCACGCAGATCGTCAATATTGGGTTTAAATGCCAGACCAAAGCAGGCAATTTTCAGCTCGCTGGCGCGCTTGCCGCTCTCTGTCAGACAATCCGCTACCGTCGCTTTAACCTGATTGAGCACCCAGTGAGGCTTGCTGTCGTTCACTTCACGCGCGGTGCGAATCAGACGCGCCTGCGCCGGATTCTGCGCCACGATAAACCACGGATCGACGGCGATACAGTGTCCGCCCACGCCCGGGCCTGGCTGGAGAATGTTTACACGCGGATGGCGATTCGCCAGGCTAATCAGCTCCCAGACGTTAATCCCCTGATCGGCGCAAATTAGCGACAGTTCGTTCGCAAAGGCAATATTGACGTCGCGGAAGCTGTTCTCCGTCAGCTTGCACATCTCGGCGGTGCGGGAATTGGTCACCACGCACTCGCCTTCCAGGAAAATCTTGTACAGCGCGCTGGCACGTTCGGAACAGACGGGCGTCATACCGCCAATGACGCGGTCATTTTTAATCAGTTCGACCATCACCTGGCCCGGCAGCACGCGTTCCGGACAGTAGGCGATGTTGATATCCGCCTGCTCACCCACCTGCTGCGGGAAGCTTAAATCAGGACGCGCGTCGGCCAGCCACTGTGCCATCTGCTCGGTAGCGCCGACCGGAGAGGTCGATTCCAGGATCACCAGCGCCCCTTTCTTCAGCACAGGCGCGATGGATTTTGCCGCCGCCTCAACGAATGCCATGTCGGGCTCGTGGTCACCTTTAAACGGGGTGGGGACGGCAATCAGGTAAGCATCCGCTTCAACTGGCGTCGTGCTGGCACGCAGGAAGCCCCCCTCCACCGCCTCTTTCACCACGCGGTCAAGATCGGGCTCCACAATATGAATCTCGCCACGGTTAATGGTTTCTACCGCCCGTGCGTTGATATCCACACCAACAACCTGTTGCTGACGAGAGGCAAACGCGGCCGCAGTAGGTAAGCCAATGTAGCCAAGACCAATGACAGAGATGGTAGTAAAACTCATAGCGATACCCGATTATGTTTAAGTGCATGCAAAATACGGCCACAAGCCTGCCCGTCTCCATACGGATTATGGGCCCGGCTCATCGCCTGATACGCTTCATCGTCATGCAGCAGGCGCGTGACCTCTTCGACGATGAGCTGCGCGTTGGTGCCGACCAGACGCACCGTACCGGCTTTGACGGCTTCAGGACGTTCGGTCGTTTCACGCATCACCAGCACAGGTTTGCCGAGGGATGGCGCTTCTTCCTGGATTCCGCCGGAATCGGTGAGGATCAGCCAGGCGTGGTTCATCAGCCAGACAAACGGCATGTAGTCCTGAGGTTCAATCAGAAGGACATTTTCGACATGGCCCAGGATCCGGTTAACCGGCTCGCTGACGTTAGGGTTAAGGTGTACTGGATAGACAATTTGCACATCGTCATTCTGCGCGGCGATTTCAGCCAGCGCGTGACAGATTTGCTCGAAACCCCGGCCAAAGCTCTCGCGACGGTGGCCAGTGACCAGAATGGTTTTTTTGCCGTTGTGAAGGAACGGATAGCGGGCAGCGAGCTCTTTCTGAAGATCGCTGTTTGCCAGGACACGGTCACGTACCCAAATTAACGCGTCAATGACCGTATTGCCGGTCACAAAGATTTTGTTATCGGCGATATTTTCACGCAGCAGGTTCTGACGAGAGTTTTCCGTTGGCGCAAAGTGGTACATCGCCAGATGACCCGTTAACGTGCGGTTGGCCTCCTCCGGCCACGGCGAATAAAGATTGCCGGTACGCAGACCCGCCTCAACATGCCCCACGGGAATTCGCTGGTAAAACGCGGCCAGGCTTGTCGCCACGGTAGTTGTGGTGTCACCGTGTACCAGCACGACGTCGGGCTTGAATGACTCCAGGATCGGCTTAAGCTCTTGCAGAATGCGACAGGTTATCTCCGTTAACCCTTGCCCCGGTTTCATAATATTAAGGTCGTAATCCGGGACGATGGAGAAGAGCGTTAAAACCTGATCGAGCATCTCACGGTGTTGAGCCGTGACGCAGACTTTCGCTTCAATATCAGGATCGCAGGCCAGCGCATGAACCAGAGGTGCCATCTTAATGGCCTCCGGCCTGGTGCCAAATACGGTTAGTACTTTCACATCGATTCTCTTCGATTAGGCGATGAAGGCCGCAGCCTTCATCGTAGACGGCGTTCTTAGTTTTTGCGACGACGCGTTAACGCCACGCCAGCGCCCGTCAATGCGCCTACAATCCCCCACATGATCATCAGGAATGCACGACGCGGACTGTCGCGTTTTACAGGTTCTTCAGGCGTTCGCAAATAACGATAGGTCTGAAAACGCGGGTCCAGGGATGGGCCGACATTAAGCGTATTGAGCATCGCGCGATTTTGATCGTAATCGAGGTCAAAATCAGGACCGACGGCCTTCAGGTTTTCCAGCCGCGCCTGCAGCATAGGGCGGCCAAGAAGGAACATTTCTGAATCAGGCAGCTCATCGGCCGGCACGTCCGTCTCAGTACGGGAAATATTGTGCTGTTCCGCAATTTTCAGCGCCTGCTCAATGTTATGCACGCGGCGACCGAAAATAGTATTCGCCACCTCTTCCTGACGTTTCACCTGGGCTTTCATCTGGATGGTACGAGCCGCCCAGGCACCTTTAAGCTCTTCGTTAAGATGGCTTGCGGCACGCTGGCTGGCAAACGCGACATACTGACGCAACAGGTTGTTGGCATCCGGCGCGGTTTCTGCAATCAGCTTGACGCTGTCATTCACGTTACGCAGCGCGTCGCCCGGCATAAACTGAATATTGTTAATCAGATCGTCCAGCAGGGCGGCATCGGCTTTTGTATTATCAACCCGGCGCTGCTTGTAGTAATCCGTCTGGGACCAGAAATCGCGGCGGGTATCCCACGAAGCCAGCTGCATCACAAACTCTTTATAGGCTTCATCCATAACGGAAGCCTGGTCAGGCGTAGCAAGACTGGCTTTGATGTCCAGGTTACGCAGGAATTGCTGCTGGGAATAGTATCCCCCGAGCATGTTAACCGTTGGCTTGTCTGTGATTGCCGTGGCGCTCCACTCTTGCTTTGCAAAGAACGTATAGGCCAGCGCTAACAGGGCAAACCCCAGCGCGATCCCCGCAATCCAAAGTTTGCCTGCCCATAACACGCGAAACAAACCCCGAATATCCAGTTCATTCTCAGTTACCACTGATTTCGCTCCCGCCAACGGTTGAGTCATCATAGTCCCGGTTTTACTTAGTTAATGTTGTATTTTTGCCACTGTTACGACGCATCCTGCGTTTAAGACGTTTAATAAAACGCGCCACTTTCCATGCGCGCTTAATGCAGTAGCCGTACAGGAAAAATGCCAGCAAGAATAATGCCAACATAACCCACTCAGGAATAATATGAGAATATTCTGCAGCCACACCAATTGCGGCCAAAATAGCGGCGGCCAGAGTAATCAGCACAAACGCCTGACGAGAAGTAAAACCCGCACGCATGATGAGGTGATGAATGTGTTGGCGGTCAGGAGAGAAAGGACTCATCCCTTTGCGCAGGCGGCGATACATAATCGCCACCATATCCATTAATGGAATGGCAATAATCCACAGCGCGGTTACGGGACTTATCGGATGGGTTTGACCCTGTGTGGTTTCTAGCAGGATCCAGATAACCGTAAAACCAATCAGCGTACTGCCCGCGTCTCCCATAAAGACTTTATAGCGACGGCCCAGCACACCGAGATTTAAGAGGATATAAGGCAGAATGGCGGCAATCATGGCAAAACACCACATTGCCAGACTGTACTGACCATCAAACCATAAAATAATGCCGATAGCGGCGAACGAGACGGATGACAACCCACCGAGCAGGCCGTCAATGCCATCCACCATGTTGAAAGCATTGATTGCCGCCCAGACGGCAAAGAGTGTCAGGAAGAAGCCAAATGGACCCAGGACTAACTCCCAGGGGCCAAACACATAGCCGAGGCTTCGCAGATACAGTCCACCCACAACCATCATCACCACGCCAATGGCCGCCTGAACGGTGGCGCGTATTTTCACCGCGATATCGAATCGGTCATCAAGAGCCCCAACTAACACCAGGACACCGGCGCAGGCAATGTACAGGGCGGCATGCGGAATATAATAGTCGGCAATTCCAAACGTGAAGCAAATCCCTGCGTAAACAGAAATTCCGCCGACTAAAGGAATAAGACCTTGATGGCGTTTACGAAAATTAGGTTTATCCACCAACCCTATTCGTTTTGCCACCTTGCGTGCAATGAACAAAAAACAGGTTGTGAATAAAAAAATACTGATCAGTTCAGTAACGGCAGTGAATAGATTCACAATGGATTGCTCTCAACAATTGTTAGTCCCGGAAGTATAACCATGAAGCCACAACCTCAGAAGTAATAAAGATGGCTTCTAACAACTCCCTTTGTATATTTTTCAATCAATTATTTCTCAGGATGCAGAAACGGCTCTATTGTCGCACCGACCGGTCAAAATTGGGAGTAGGTAGTACTAGCGTATAGTCCATAAAAGGAAAACGCCACGTAAAAACGTGGCGTTCGCTGGCTTTATTTGCGTTACGAGCGTTTCATCATGTCGAAGAAATCGTCGTTGGTTTTGGTCATCGCCAGTTTATTAATGAGGAACTCCATCGCGTCAATTTCACCCATTGGATGGATGATTTTGCGCAGGATCCACATTTTCTGCAGCTCTTCCTGCGTGGTGAGCAGCTCTTCTTTACGGGTACCGGAACGGTTGTAGTCGATAGCCGGGAAGACGCGTTTTTCAGCGATTTTACGAGAAAGGTGCAGTTCCATGTTACCTGTACCTTTAAATTCTTCGTAAATCACTTCGTCCATTTTAGAACCGGTATCGATCAGCGCCGTCGCGATGATGGTCAGGCTGCCGCCCTCTTCCACGTTACGCGCGGCACCGAAGAAGCGTTTCGGACGATGCAGGGCGTTAGCATCCACACCACCGGTCAGCACTTTACCAGACGCCGGAACCACGGTGTTGTAGGCACGCGCCAGACGGGTGATGGAGTCAAGCAGGATGATCACGTCTTTCTTGTGCTCAACCAGGCGTTTCGCCTTCTCGATAACCATTTCCGCAACCTGAACGTGGCGAGATGCCGGTTCGTCGAAGGTAGAAGCAACTACTTCACCTTTAACCAGACGCTGCATCTCGGTCACTTCTTCCGGACGTTCGTCAATCAGCAGCACCATCAGCACGCAATCTGGGTGGTTATAGGCAATGCTCTGCGCGATGTTCTGCAGCAGCATGGTTTTACCCGCTTTTGGCGGTGCCACAATCAAACCACGCTGGCCGCGACCAATTGGTGAGGCCAGATCCAGAACACGCGCGGTTAAGTCTTCAGTAGAACCGTTACCACGCTCCATGCGCAGGCGAGAGTTCGCGTGCAGCGGCGTTAAGTTCTCGAAGAGGATCTTATTACGCGAGTTTTCCGGTTTGTCGAAGTTAACTTCATTGACTTTCAACAGCGCAAAGTAGCGTTCACCCTCTTTAGGAGGACGAATCTTACCTGAAATGGTGTCACCAGTGCGGAGGTTGAAACGGCGGATTTGGCTGGGGGATACGTAGATGTCGTCAGGGCCGGCGAGGTAGGAGCTGTCTGCAGAGCGGAGGAAACCAAATCCGTCTTGCAATATCTCCAGCACACCGTCGCCAAAGATATCTTCGCCACTCTTAGCGTGCTGCTTCAGGATGGCGAAAATGATGTCCTGCTTGCGCATACGAGCCTGGTTTTCCAGCCCCATATTTTCGCCGAGAGTGATCAGCTCAGAAACCGGCGTATTCTTTAATTCGGTAAGATTCATAATGGTGTGGGTTCTTAAACTCGGGGTGATTCTCGAACTTAATGTTGTGAATGGTATGGCAGGGTCATCCATGCCTGTTTAGCGGCCATCGACTCATGTCTGTTCGCTGTCTGGTCACAGGGAAAGAACGCAGAACTGAAACGACAAGACGGATTGAGTGACAAGCCCGGAATTTAGCCACTTCACGCACTGTTCATGTTAACAACGGGAAGTATCGGGTAAAACAAGATTCAAACAACAAGATATGTTTAAAACGAAGTCATAGCTAACTTAGCACGACTTCAGCCGGGCGTCCAGAGTTCCACATCATTTAGCCGGGAGCCCTGAACGCACAGCGGAGAAACCTTACGCCAGGTTAGCGTCCAGGAACTCTTTCAGTTGACCTTTGGACAGCGCGCCCACTTTGGTCGCTGCCACTTCGCCGTTTTTGAACAGCAGAAGGGTTGGGATGCCACGGATACCGTATTTTGGTGCGGTGCCCGGGTTCTGGTCGATGTTCAGCTTGGCAACGGTCAGTTTGCCCTGATATTCGTCGGCGATCTCATCCAGAATCGGGGCGATCATTTTGCAAGGACCACACCATTCAGCCCAGAAATCGACGAGGATCAGCCCGTCAGCCTTAAGTACGTCCGTGTCAAAACTGTCGTCAGTCAGGTGAATAATTTTATCGCTCATATATAACTCCACAGGAATAAGCCTGGTACGTTGGTTTTGTCTCCACCAACGACGTGTTGATGTCGCATTAACCAACTAAAGGTTGACTTTATTTCACCGGATACGCTTTCGTAAAGCAATAGTAAGCTGATATTCTACCACACTATGAGCAAAACACATTTAACAGAACAGAAGTTTTCCGACTTCGCGCTGCACCCGAAGGTGATTGAAGCCCTTGAAAATAAAGGGTTTCATAACTGCACGCCCATTCAGGCCCTCGCGCTGCCGCTGACGCTGGCCGGTCGCGATGTTGCCGGGCAGGCGCAAACCGGTACCGGCAAAACGATGGCGTTTTTAACGTCAACGTTTCATTATTTACTTTCTCACCCAGCGATTGCAGACCGCAAAGTTAACCAGCCGCGCGCGCTAATTATGGCCCCGACGCGAGAACTTGCGGTACAGATCCACGCAGACGCTGAACCCCTGGCGCAGTCTACCGGCCTGAAGCTTGGCCTGGCCTATGGCGGCGACGGCTACGATAAACAGCTGAAAGTGCTGGAAAGCGGTGTGGATATCCTGATCGGTACCACCGGCCGTCTTATCGATTACGCCAAACAGAACCACATTAACCTCGGCGCAATCCAGGTTGTGGTGCTCGATGAAGCTGACCGCATGTACGATCTGGGCTTCATTAAAGACATTCGCTGGCTGTTCCGCCGCATGCCGCCGGCCAATCAGCGTCTGAATATGCTGTTCTCCGCTACCCTTTCTTATCGCGTACGCGAGCTGGCGTTCGAACAGATGAACAACGCCGAATATGTAGAAGTGGAACCGGAGCAGAAAACGGGTCACCGCATTAAAGAAGAGCTCTTCTATCCTTCCAATGAAGAGAAAATGCGTCTGCTGCAAACGCTGATTGAAGAAGAGTGGCCAGATCGCGCCATTATCTTCGCGAACACCAAGCACCGTTGTGAAGACATCTGGGGCCATCTGGCTGCAGACGGTCACCGTGTTGGCCTGTTGACCGGCGACGTGGCGCAGAAAAAACGCCTGCGTATTCTGGATGAGTTTACCCGTGGCGATCTTGACATTCTGGTCGCAACCGACGTTGCCGCTCGTGGTCTGCACATTCCGGCCGTGACGCACGTCTTTAACTACGATCTGCCAGACGACTGCGAAGACTACGTACACCGTATCGGTCGTACCGGTCGTGCGGGCGCAAGCGGTCACTCGATTAGCCTTGCGTGTGAAGAGTATGCGCTGAATCTCCCGGCCATTGAGACGTATATCGGTCACTCTATTCCGCAGAGCAAATACAATCCGGAAGCGCTGTTAAGCGAACTGCCGCCGCCTAAGCGTCTAACCCGCCCACGCTCCGGCAATGGTCCGCGTCGTTCAGGTGGCGCGCCGCGTAATCGTCGTCGTTCAGGTTAAGAAAATATGCTCAGCTCCACCTCGCTTTATGCGGCAATTGATCTCGGTTCGAATAGTTTTCATATGCTGGTTGTGCGCGAGGTGGCGGGAAGCATACAAACGCTGACGCGCATCAAGCGCAAGGTCCGCCTCGCGGCGGGCCTGAGCAGTGACAATCACCTCTCGCCTGAAGCCATGGAACGTGGCTGGCAGTGTCTGCGGCTCTTTGCCGAACGTCTGCAGGATATCCCGCACGCCCAAATCACCGTGGTCGCCACTGCGACACTCCGCCTGGCGGTTAACGCCGTGGATTTCATTGCCAGAGCGCAGGAAATTCTGGGTTGTCCGGTACAGATTATCAGCGGTGAAGAAGAAGCTCGCCTGATTTACCAGGGCGTTGCACATACCACAGGGGGTGACGATCGCCGTCTGGTGGTGGATATCGGTGGTGCCAGTACCGAGCTTGTGACCGGCACCGGCGCGCAGGCAACGTCGCTGTTCAGCCTGTCGATGGGCTGCGTGACCTGGCTTGAGCGCTACTTTACCGATCGGAATCTGGCGAAAGAGAACTTCGACGAGGCAGAAAACGCAGCGCGCGAAGTGTTACGCCCGGTGATGGACGAGCTGCGCTATCACGGCTGGAAAGTCTGCGTGGGTGCCTCGGGTACCGTGCAGGCTCTGCAGGAAATCATGATGGCGCAGGGAATGGACGAGCGGATTACGCTTGCCAAGCTTCAGCAGCTAAAACAGCGCGCCATTCAGTGTGGACGCCTGGAAGAGCTGGAAATTGAAGGCCTGACGCTGGAACGCGCGCTGGTTTTCCCGAGCGGGCTGGCTATTCTGATCGCTATTTTCACCGAACTGAACATCCAGTGTATGACCCTGGCCGGCGGCGCGCTGCGCGAAGGTCTGGTCTACGGGATGTTACATCTTTCGGTCGATCAGGATATCCGCAGCCGTACTCTGCGCAATGTGCAGCGTCGTTTTATGGTTGATATCGATCAGGCCGGACGCGTATCGCAGCTGGCGTCACGCTTCGCCGATCAGGTCGCTAACGTCTGGGATCTTGACCATCTGAGCCGGGATTTACTGCTGAGCGCCTGCGCGCTACATGAAGTGGGGCTGAGCATTGATTTTAAGCAGGCACCGGCTCATGCAGCGTATCTGGTGCGAAACCTTGATCTACCGGGCTATACGCCCGCGCAGAAAAAGCTGCTGGCAACGCTGCTGCTGAACCAGACCAATGCCGTCGATCTCTCCTCTTTGCATCAGCAAAACGCCGTACCGCCGCGCGTAGCCGAGCATCTGTGCCGCCTGCTGCGTCTGGCTATCCTCTTTGCCAGCCGCCGCCGCGATGATTTGCTGCCAGCCATTAATCTGGTGGCCGATGACGAGAAGCTTTCGCTGACGCTGCCGGAGAACTGGATTGATCGTCACCCGTTAGGGGCCGAGATGATCGAACAGGAGTGCCAGTGGCAGAGCTACGTGC
Source organism: Enterobacter sp. QK-SA4 (assembly GCF_056856775.1). NCBI lineage: Bacteria > Pseudomonadati > Pseudomonadota > Gammaproteobacteria > Enterobacterales > Enterobacteriaceae > Enterobacter > Enterobacter sp. QK-SA4. Next base: position 134,916 of record NZ_JBXFXH010000007.1, on the reverse strand, counting down.
ACTGGGTGCTGGAAGTAAAGTAATACGCTGAACATTGCCGGGTGGCGGCTTCGCCTTACCCGGCCTACAGATCCCTACGGAATTATCCTTTCTCTTTGGCTTTTGCCAGCATGGCGCGGATGTTCGCCACGTTAGCCTGTCCCTTGTGCATCCGCTCTTCTGCGGTAATCACTTTGCGCTCCTGTTCCCAGATCAGGTCATCCTGCGGCAGTTCCAGCAGGAAACGACTCGGCTCCGGGCGTACCAGTTCACCATACTGGCGGCGCTCTTTACACAGCGTGAACGTCAGCTCTTTCTGCGCGCGGGTGATCCCCACGTAGGCCAGGCGACGCTCCTCGTCGACGTTATCTTCATCAATGCTGCTCTGGTGCGGCAACAATCCCTCTTCCATGCCGACCAGATACACATACGGGAACTCCAGCCCTTTTGACGCATGCAGCGTCATCAGCTGAACCTGATCGGCCTCTTCTTCGCTCTCGCCGCGCTCCATCATGTCGCGCAGGGTAAAGCGGGTGACCACCTGCGTCAGGGTCATTGGCTCGTCGATTTCAGAGCCCTCCAGCATTTCGGTCATCCAGCTGAAGAGCTGGTTAACGTTTTTCATGCGCATCTCCGCCGCCTTCGGGCTGGCCGAAGTTTCATACAGCCAGGACTCATAGTCGATGCCGTGAATGAGATCGCGCACTGCCGCCACCGGCTCCCGCTCCGCGAGACGCTGTACTTCGCCGAGCCAGTGGGTGAAGCGGGTTAACGAGTCATACCCGCGTCCGGTTAACGTCTGGCTCAGCCCCATGTCGAAGCTGGCGGTAAACATACTTTTGTTGCGGGTCATCGCCCACTCGCCGAGCTTTTGCAGCGTCGCCGGGCCAATCTCGCGTTTAGGCGTATTCACGATGCGCAGAAACGCGCTGTCGTCATCCGGGTTAGTGAGCACGCGCAGATAGGCCAGCAGATCTTTGATTTCTGGCCGCGAGAAGAACGACGTGCCGCCCGAGATTTTGTACGGAATGCGGTTCTGCATCAGCATCTTTTCAAAGACGCGCGACTGGTGATTGCCGCGATAGAGGATCGCGTAATCCTTATATTCGGTTTTGTTGACGAAGTGGTGAGCGATAAGTTCGCCCGTCACGCGCTCCGCTTCATGATCCTCATTGTTGGCGCTGAGCACTTTCAGCTCCGTGCCGTAGCCCAGTTCGGAGAAGAGACGCTTCTCAAATACGTGCGGGTTATTAGCAATCAGGATGTTTGCCGCCTTCAGGATACGCCCGGAGGAGCGGTAGTTTTGCTCCAGCTTAATCACCTGCAGGGCCGGGAAATCTTTGCTCAGCAGCACCAGGTTTTGTGGGCGCGCACCGCGCCAGGAGTAAATTGACTGGTCGTCGTCGCCTACCACGGTGAAACGCGCGCGCTGTCCCACCAGCAGCTTCACCAGCTCGTACTGGCTGGTGTTGGTGTCCTGATATTCATCCACCAGCAGGTAGCGGATTTTGTTCTGCCAGCGCTCGCGCACCTCTTCATTGCGCTGCAGCAGCAGCGTGGGCAGCAGGATCAGATCGTCAAAGTCCAGCACGTTGCACGCTTTCATATGCGCATCGTACAGACCGTAGCAGTGGGCGAAGATCCGATCCCGTTCACCTTTGGCGATCGCCGCGGCCTGGGCCGGCGTCATCAGATCGTTTTTCCAGTTAGAGATCGTCGAGATCAGCTGCTGCAATAGCACTTTGTCATCTTCGATCAGCCCCTCGGTGAGCTCTTTGAGCAGCGCCACCTGATCGGTGTCATCGAAGAGAGAGAAGTTGGACTTCATTCCCAGCGCCGCATACTCGCGTTTGATGATATCCAGCCCCAGCGTGTGGAAGGTGGAGATCATCAGGCCGCGCGCCTCTTTACGGCCCAGCGTCTGGCCGACGCGCTCTTTCATCTCGCGCGCCGCTTTATTGGTAAAGGTGACCGCCGCAATGTGTCGCGCCTGATATCCGCAGTTGTTGATCAGATGGGCGATTTTGTTGGTGATCACGCGGGTTTTACCCGAACCGGCCCCTGCCAGCACCAGGCATGGTCCAGTAACGAATTCGACCGCTTGTTGTTGTCCAGGGTTTAAACGCATGGGAGTGTTGCTCAATCTTCGAACGGGGTGTGGATTGTAGCAGAAAGCCGGGCGCAGATTTACCGGCTAATGATAAAGTGGAGAAATCGCGTTTAACCCGTAGAGCAGAACCATGAAAAAGACCGCAGCAGCCCTGCATATTCTGGTAAAAGAAGAGAAACTGGCTCAGGAGATCCTGGCCAAGCTGGAGCGCGGCATCAGCTTTGATCATCTGGCGAAGCGTTACTCTAAATGCCCGTCCGGACGCAATGGCGGGGATCTCGGCGAGTTTCAACAAGGTGCGATGGTCGGCCCGTTCGATCGGGCGGTCTTTAGCTGCCCGCTTCTGAAGCCCTACGGCCCGGTAAAAACCAAATTTGGCTACCATATCATTAAGGTGCTATATCGCCGCTGACGCGTGATATATTGCGCCCCGATTTATTTCAACCTATTCAAGGCACGATCATGGCAAAAACAGCAGCAGCAGTGCACATCCTCGTTAAAGAAGAGAAACTGGCTTTAGATCTTCTGGAGCAGATTAAAAACGGTGCCGACTTCGGCAAGCTGGCGAAGAAGCACTCCATCTGCCCGTCAGGCAAACGCGGCGGCGATCTGGGTGAGTTCCGTCAGGGCCAGATGGTTCCAGCGTTCGATAAAGTGGTGTTCTCCTGCCCGGTGCTGGAGCCAACCGGCCCGCTGCATACCCAGTTCGGGTATCACATTATTAAAGTACTGTATCGGAAATAAACAACAAGGCCTTCTCTAAGAGAAGGCCTTTAATGTTTGCACCCTCTCCCCGTGGGAGAGGGGCGGGGTGAGGGCATCAGCCCGCACCAGGTGTTAGCCCGCTACCGCGATACGCTTCATATCGGTCATGTAGCCACGCAGTTTGTGGCCCACTTTCTCGATCTGGTGGCTGCGAATCGCTTCGTTCACATCGCGCAGCTGCGCGTTATCCACCGCACCTTCCGCAATCGCTTTACCCAGATCGCCCGTCTGCAGGGTCGTCATAAACTCTTTCAGCAGCGGTACGCAGGCGTAAGAGAACAGGTAGTTACCGTATTCTGCGGTATCAGAGATCACCACGTTCATTTCGTACAGACGCTTACGGGCGATGGTGTTCGCGATCAGCGGCAGCTCGTGCAGTGATTCGTAGTACGCAGACTCTTCGATGATACCGGAATCCACCATGGTTTCGAACGCCAGCTCAACGCCTGCTTTCACCATCGCGATCATCAGAACGCCTTTATCGAAGTACTCCTGCTCACCGATTTTACCTTCATACTGTGGCGCGGTTTCGAACGCGGTTTTACCGGTCTCTTCACGCCAGGTCAGCAGTTTCTTATCGTCGTTCGCCCAGTCTGCCATCATGCCGGAAGAGAACTCGCCGGAGATGATGTCGTCCATATGTTTCTGGAACAGCGGCGCCATGATGGTCTTCAGCTGTTCAGACAGCGCGTAAGCACGCAGTTTTGCCGGGTTGGACAGACGATCCATCATCAGCGTAATACCGCCCTGCTTCAGCGCTTCGGTGATGGTTTCCCAGCCGAACTGAATCAGTTTTTCCGCGTAGGCCGGGTCGGTACCCTCTTCCACCAGCTTGTCGAAGCACAGCAGAGAACCGGCCTGCAGCATGCCGCACAGAATGGTCTGCTCACCCATCAGGTCAGATTTCACTTCGGCAACGAAAGAAGATTCCAGCACGCCCGCACGGTGGCCGCCGGTCGCCGCTGCCCACGCTTTGGCAATCGCCATGCCTTCGCCTTTCGGATCGTTTTCCGGGTGAACCGCGATCAGGGTCGGCACGCCGAAGCCACGTTTGTACTCTTCACGTACCTCGGTACCCGGGCACTTCGGCGCCACCATCACCACGGTGATGTCTTTACGGATCTGCTCGCCCACTTCAACGATGTTGAAGCCGTGGGAGTAACCCAGCGCGGCGCCGTCTTTCATCAGCGGCTGTACGGAACGCACAACGTCAGAGTGCTGTTTGTCCGGGGTCAGGTTAACAACCAGATCCGCCTGCGGGATCAGCTCTTCGTAGGTGCCCACTTTGAAGCCGTTTTCGGTCGCTTTACGCCAGGAAGCACGCTTCTCGGCGATCGCTTCTTTACGGAGGGCGTAGGAGATATCCAGACCGGAGTCACGCATGTTCAGGCCCTGGTTCAGACCCTGTGCGCCACAGCCGACGATGACCACTTTTTTACCCTGAAGGTAGCTCGCGCCATCGGCAAATTCATCGCGCGCCATGAAGCGGCATTTGCCCAGCTGCGCCAGCTGCTGGCGCAAGTTCAGTGTATTAAAGTAGTTAGCCATGGGTGATACCTCGTGATGTTGTGTGTCTTATTGTTCGGTTCGCGTTTCAGCGAGAATGTACCCACATTACAACAGGAAATTTATTGCGGAAATTGATATATTCACAACGTCATGTTGCAATTTTTGCAATGTAAAAAGAGGGAGTGGAATCGGTGGATTTACGCGATCTGAAAATGTTCCTGCACCTGGCGGAAAGCCGCCATTTTGGCCGCAGCGCCCGGGCAATGCACGTTAGCCCCTCCACGCTTTCACGCCAGATCCAGCGCCTTGAGGAAGACCTCGGCCAGCCGCTGTTCGTGCGCGATAACCGCACCGTCACCCTCACGGAAGCGGGTGAAGAGCTGCGCATTTTTGCCCAGCAGACGCTGTTGCAGTACCAGCAGCTGCGGCACTCGATTGACCAGCAGGGGCCGTCACTTTCCGGCGAACTGCATATTTTCTGCTCCGTGACCGCCGCCTATAGCCATCTGCCGCCCATTCTCGACCGATTCCGCGCGGCGCATCCGTCGGTTGAAATTAAGCTCACCACCGGCGACGCCTCCGACGCAATGGAAAAAGTGGTGACGGGCGAAGCGGATCTCGCCATCGCCGGAAAACCCGAAACCCTGCCAGGCGCGGTGGCATTCTCGATGCTGGAGAATCTGGCGGTGGTACTGATTGCCCCGGCGCTGCCCTGCCCGGTGCGTAATCAGGTGTCGGTGGAAAAACCGGACTGGTCGACGGTACCTTTTATCATGGCCGATCAGGGGCCGGTCCGCCGCCGCATCGAGCTGTGGTTCCGCCGTCAGAAAATCAGCAATCCGTCGATTTACGCCACGGTCAGCGGCCATGAGGCAATGGTGTCGATGGTGGCGCTGGGCTGCGGCGTGGCGCTGCTGCCGGAAGTGGTGCTGGAAAACAGCCCCGAACCGGTGCGCAATCGCGTGATGATTCTGGAGCGCAGCGACGAGAAGACGCCGTTTGAGCTTGGCGTGTGCGCACAAAAAAAGCGGCTGCATGAGCCGCTAATTGATGCGTTCTGGAAGATATTGCCGAACCACTAGCCCGCGAGGAAGAAGCGGAAGGCCGGGTTATGGGTTTCGTCGTGACATTCATAACCCAGCTCGTTCAGCCGCGTTTCGAAATCCGGCTCGTGCTCGCCCAGTTCGAACGCCGCCAACACGCGGCCGTAGTCGGTGCCGTGGCTGCGGTAGTGGAATAGTGAGATATTCCAGTGCGTGCCCAGCGTGTGCAGGAACTTGAGCAGCGCGCCCGGCGATTCCGGAAACTCGAAGCTGAACAGACGTTCCCTGAGCGGCTTTGATGGACGCCCGCCGACCATGTAGCGCACGTGCAGCTTCGCCATCTCATCGTCAGAGAGATCGACCACGCTGTAGCCGCCCTCATGCAGCAGGTTGAGGATCTCTTTGCGCTCCTCCACGCCGCGGCTCAGACGCACGCCGACAAAAATGCAGGCGTCTTTGGCATCGGCAAAACGGTAGTTAAATTCCGTCACCGAACGGCCGCCCAGCAGCTGGCAGAACTTCAGGAAGCTGCCCTTCTCTTCAGGAATCGTCACCGCCAGCAGCGCTTCCCGCTGTTCACCCAGCTCGCAGCGCTCGGAAACGTAGCGCAGACCGTGGAAGTTCACGTTCGCACCAGACAGCACGTGCGCCAGTCGCTCACCGCGAATGTTGTGCTGCGCGATGTATTTCTTCATTCCCGCCAGCGCCAGCGCGCCTGACGGTTCCGCCACCGCGCGCACATCCTCGAACAGATCCTTCATCGCCGCGCAGATGGCGTCGCTATCAACCGTGACGATATCGTCGAGATACTCCTGACACAGGCGGAAGGTTTCATCCCCAATGCGCTTCACCGCCACGCCCTCGGCAAACAGCCCGACGCGCGGCAGATCTACCGGATGACCCGCATCCAGCGCCGCTTTCAGGCAGGCAGAGTCTTCCGCTTCAACGGCAATGACTTTGATCTGCGGCATCAGCTGTTTGATCAGCACCGCCACGCCTGCGGCCAGGCCACCGCCGCCAACCGGAACGAAGACGCGGTCGAGATGGGCATCCTGCTGTAGCAGTTCCAGCGCCAGCGTGCCCTGCCCGGCAATCACCATCGGGTGGTCGAACGGCGGCACCCAGGTAAAGCCCTGCTGCTGCGCCAGCTCAATCGCTTTGGCTTTGGCTTCGTCAAAGTTGGCGCCGTGGAGCAGCACTTCGCCGCCGAAACCGCGCACCGCGTCGACTTTGATATCTGCGGTAGCAACCGGCATCACGATCAGCGCCTTCAGCCCCAGACGAGCAGACGAGAACGCCACGCCCTGGGCGTGGTTGCCCGCCGACGCGGTAATGACGCCGCGCGCTTTCTGCTCGTCAGTCAGGCCGGCCATCATCGCGTAGGCGCCGCGCAGCTTAAAGCTGTGCACCGGCTGGCGGTCTTCGCGCTTGACCAGAATGACGTTGTCGAGGCGCGAAGAGAGTTTTTCCATTTTCTGCAGGGGCGTGACCTGCACGGCTTCATAGACCGGCGCGCGTAGTACCGCTCTCAGGTATTCCGCCCCCTCAGGGGCGGCGGATAAGGGTTGTGACTCGGCCATCATTAGCCCCCAAGTTTAGATTTATCGCGCACCGCGCCTTTATCTGCACTGGTGGCAAGGCTCGCGTAGGCGCGCAGGGCGAAGGAGACTTCACGCTGGCGGTCTTTCGGCGTCCAGGCTTTGTCGCCGCGGGCCTCCTGCGCTTCACGACGGGCCGCAATTTCCTGGTCGCTCAGCTTCAGCTGAATGCCGCGATTCGGAATGTCGATTTCGATCAGGTCACCGTCTTCGATGATGGCGATGTTGCCGCCGCTTGCCGCTTCAGGGGAAACGTGGCCGATAGAGAGGCCGGAGGTGCCACCGGAGAAACGTCCGTCGGTAATCAGCGCACACGCTTTACCGAGCCCCATAGATTTCAGGAAGGTGGTTGGGTAGAGCATCTCCTGCATGCCCGGGCCGCCTTTCGGTCCTTCGTAGCGAATAACAACCACGTCGCCTTCCACCACTTTGCCGCCGAGGATGGCATCTACCGCTTCATCCTGGCTTTCGTATACCTTCGCCGGACCGGTGAACTTCAGGATGCTGTCGTCCACGCCTGCGGTTTTCACGATGCAGCCGTTTTCCGCGAAGTTACCGTACAGCACGGCCAGACCGCCGTCTTTGCTGTAGGCATGTTCCAGCGAGCGGATGCAGCCTTCGGCGCGGTCATCGTCCAGCGTATCCCAGCGACAATCCTGCGAGAATGCCTGGGTGGTGCGAATACCCGCTGGACCGGCGCGGAACATTTTTTTCACCGCGTCGTCTTTGGTCAGCATGACGTCGTACTGGTCCAGCGACTCAGGCAGCGTCAGGCCAAGCACGTTTTTCACGTCACGGTTCAGCAGCCCGGCGCGATCCAGCTCACCGAGAATGCCCAGCACGCCGCCCGCGCGGTGTACGTCTTCCATATGGTACTTCTGGGTGCTCGGCGCGACTTTACACAGCTGCGGGACTTTGCGGGAGAGCTTGTCGATGTCGCTCATGGTGAAGTCGATTTCGGCTTCCTGCGCGGCGGCCAGCAGGTGCAGAACAGTGTTGGTGGACCCGCCCATTGCGATATCCAGCGTCATCGCGTTCTCAAATGCGGCCTTGCTGGCGATGTTGCGCGGCAGCGCGCTGGCGTCGTCCTGCTCGTAGTAGCGTTTGGTCAGCTCAACGATGCGCTTACCGGCGTTGAGGAACAGCTGCTTACGGTCGGCGTGGGTCGCCAGCAGCGAGCCGTTACCCGGCTGAGAAAGACCCAGCGCTTCAGTCAGGCAGTTCATGGAGTTGGCGGTGAACATACCGGAACAGGAGCCGCAGGTCGGACATGCAGAGCGTTCCACCTGTTCGCTCTGCTCGTCAGAGACTTTCGGGTCCGCGCCCTGGATCATCGCATCGACCAGGTCGAGCTTGATGATTTTGTCGGAGAGCTTGGTTTTCCCCGCTTCCATCGGGCCGCCGGAGACGAAGATCACCGGAATGTTCAGGCGCAGGGAGGCCATCAGCATCCCCGGGGTGATTTTGTCGCAGTTGGAGATGCAGACCATCGCATCGGCGCAGTGGGCGTTCACCATGTACTCTACGGAGTCGGCGATCAGCTCGCGCGACGGCAGTGAATAGAGCATGCCCCCGTGCCCCATCGCGATACCGTCATCCACCGCAATGGTGTTGAACTCTTTCGCCACGCCGCCGGAGGCTTCGATTTGCTCGGCAACCAGCTTACCGAGATCGCGCAGGTGCACGTGGCCCGGTACAAACTGGGTGAAGGAGTTCACCACGGCGATAATCGGCTTGCCGAAATCGGCGTCGGTCATTCCGGTGGCGCGCCACAGCGCGCGGGCTCCCGCCATATTACGGCCGTGGGTGGTGGTGGCTGAACGATACTTAGGCATGCTTTATTGACTCCCGTCTGACTATTTAATGGGACGGTGCGTGCCGTCCCAAATTTATGCTTAGTGATTAACCTGATCCAACCAGCCGTATTTATCTTCTGTTTCGCCGGTGAAGAGGCCAAAGAACGCTTGCTGAATACGTTTGGTGACCGGACCGCAGCGGCCTTCGCCCACCTGGATACCGTCCACGCTGCGTACCGGCGTGATTTCAGCCGCGGTACCGGACATAAACACTTCATCTGCCAGATACAGGGATTCGCGGGACAGTACCTGCTCGCGTACTTCGATACCCAGATCTTTCGCCAGCTTGATGATGGCGTCACGGGTGATGCCCGGCAGCGCGGACGAGGTGAATGGCGGCGTGAACAAAATGCCGTCTTTCACTTCAAACAGGTTTTCACCCGCACCTTCAGAGATGTAGCCATTTACGTCGAGGGCGATACCTTCCTGATAGCCGTGGCGGCGCGCTTCGCTACCGACCAGCAATGAGGAGAGATAGTTCCCGCCTGCTTTCGCGGCGGTCGGGATAGTGTTTGGCGCAACGCGGTTCCAGGAAGAGACCATTGCGTCGATCCCCTGCTCCAGGGCTTCTGCACCCAGGTAAGCACCCCACGGGAACGCGGCAATGATCACATCTGTGGTATAGCCGGCTGGCGGGTTCACGCCCATACCGACGTCACCCACGAAGACCAGCGGACGGATATAGGCGCTGGTCAGGTTGTTTTTACGGATCACGTCGCGGCAGGCTTCCATCAGCTCATCAACGCTTTGTGAAACCGGAAAACGATAAATTTTGGCTGAGTCATGCAGACGCTGCATGTGTTCGCGATGGCGGAACACCACTGGCCCTTTGTGAGAATCGTAGCAGCGGATGCCTTCAAATACGGAGGTACCGTAGTGCAGCGCGTGGGACATCACGTGGACCTTCGCGTCCTCCCAGCGAACCATCTCACCGTTGAACCAAATGTAATCAGCTTTTTTTGTCGTCATTTTTTCGTCCTGTCACGCTTAAGCGCGGATTTGTTGTGATGTGGTTGTGCTTTGGCAGATGGCAACATGGGCAACGTCTACCAGCTTTGATAACTGACTAAACAGTAAGTCGACCGACCGCGGGCTGGCAACGGTTAATTCGATACTGATATTTCGGGCGTCAGTGGCCGCCTCCATATTCATAGAGCAAATCTGAAAACCACGATGACGCACCACACGCAAAACGCGTTCTAAGGTTTCCGGGTTGAAGCGAGCCTGTACGGCGACCTGATGCTGCATCATGATAATTTCTCCATCATTTGTGAGTTACTGGCACCAGGCGGTACCAACGGCCAGACATTCTCGAGTTCGTCGATTGAGACATGAAGCAGGTAAGGCCCATCGCTGTTCAGCATGGTGTCGAGCGCCGCTTCAACCTGATCTTTACGGGTGATGTGCTGACCAGGGATGCCAAAGGCGCTGGCCAGGGTGAGGAAATCGGGGTTATCGGTGAGAGTCGTTTCGCTGTAACGCTCCTGGAAGAACAGCTGTTGCCACTGGCGAACCATCCCTAAACGCTGGTTATCAAGCAACACGATCTTCAGCGGTAACTGCTTGCGCTTAACGGTGCCGAGCTCCTGAACGTTCATCATGAAGGAGCCGTCACCGGAGATACAGATAACGGTATCGTTCGGGCGGGCAACCTGCGCGCCAACGGCTGCCGGCAGACCGAAGCCCATGGTACCCAAGCCGCTGGAGGTGATGAAGTTTTCCGGACGGGTGTAGGTCATGTGCTGCGCGGACCACATCTGGTGCTGGCCTACGTCGGTGGTGACGACGCTGTCAGCCGGTTTACGGTCGGACAACTGCTTCAACAGCAGTGGCGCGTAGATGGCCTCGCCGGGGTGGTCGTAACGCCAGGCGTGCTCGGCGCGCATATCAGCGGTGTGCTGACGCCATGCGTTGATATCCAGCGGCTGCTGCAATGCCGGTAACAGCGCGTTGAGATCGCCCTGCAAGGCGACATGCGCCTGACGCAGCTTGTTCATCTCTGCCGGGTCGATATCCATATGGATGACTTTGGCGTTCGGCGCAAAGGTATTCAGCTTGCCGGTGACGCGGTCGTCAAAACGGGCACCTACGGCGATGAGCAGATCGCACTCCTGCACCGCCAGGTTTGCCGCTTTGGTGCCGTGCATTCCCAGCATGCCCAGGTAGTAGGGGTAATCCGCGTCGACTGCACCGAGACCTTTCAACGTGCAGGTCGCTGGCATCTGCGTTGTTGCGATAAATTCGCGCAGGGCAGGAACGGCCTGTGCCATGCCGACGCCACCGCCGACGTACAGCATTGGCTGTTTCGCCTGGGCCAGCATCTGACGGGCCTCTTCAACTTCCGCTTCCGGAAAGACATCGTCGCTTTCAACGGTAGAGAAGTGCGGTTCCAGCTCGCCGAGTGCCACCTGGATATCTTTCGGGATATCGACCAGTACCGGACCGGGACGACCTGAGTTTGCCACGTCGAACGCTTCTGCCATTACGCGCGGCAGCTCTTCCAGAGACTGGACGAGGAAGCTGTGTTTGGTGCAGGCCAGCGATAAACCGAGGACGTCGACTTCCTGAAAAGCATCGGTACCGATGAACGGAGACGCCACCTGCCCGGTGATGGCGACAACGGGAACGGAATCCAGCAGCGCGTCAGCCAGGCCGGTGATCAGGTTCGTTGCGCCCGGGCCTGAAGTCGCCATACACACGCCGGTTTTACCGGTCGCGCGGGCATAACCGATGGCTGCCATCGCTGCGCCCTGCTCGTGTCGGCACAAGAGATGTTCCACGCCGCCGTCATACAGTGCATCGTAAATCGGCATAATTGCGCCACCCGGATAACCGAATACGGTTTCGACTCCCTGCGCGCGCAACGCATGTACTACCCACTGTGCCCCATTCATAGTTAGTTCCCCGTCATAAATCGGGAGAAACAGAATTTTGTGCTAGTCGTCATTCTCTGCTCCTCATTTACGTTTTTTAGTCATAAAAAAACCCCCGGACCTTTCGGTGCGGGGGTCTTAGTTCGTTAAGGCTTGATTTCTAAGCCTTTCCTCGTCCAAGTGCAGCCCCGCACGGTGGGATAATAATCACCACCACGCTAATCACGACCAGGCTAATCACTCGTAGAAGGGCTGTCATTTTCAGTTCTTTTTGCATCTTGTTCGAAGGAATACCTAAAGAGTTATCACAGTTTTTAAATCAAACACAAGATTTATTTATGACGAATTTGATTAGGTAGCGAATCATATTTCTAAAAACCGTTGTTTTATATACGGAAATTAGAAAATGAATATTTTTCATTTTTTCCCTGCGGTTCTTACCGTCAAAACGGTGCTTTTTATATTCTGCGAGGAGGTTTCCACGGTTATGCAAGGGTTTCAGTGTGCGCTTAAAATCTCTGAACGGGCGGCGTAAATTCGCAAAATGACGCTAAACAGACAAAACCGGCGCTGGCATAGTCACACCAGGAGGTAGTGCAAATGTCACTGTCAGTTGTTTATACGCGTGCGGCTCTCGGGGTAAAGGCACCGCTTATTTCCGTCGAGGTTCATTTGAGCAATGGGCTACCCGGACTCACTCTTGTCGGGTTACCTGAAACGACGGTTAAAGAGGCCAGGGATCGCGTTCGAAGCGCAATAATAAATAGCGGTTATACCTTCCCCGCGAAGAAGATCACCATCAACCTTGCCCCCGCCGATCTGCCTAAAGAGGGGGGACGATACGATTTACCTATCGCAATTGCCCTTCTCGCGGCTTCTGAGCAGCTTAATACGACACGGCTAGGCTCGTATGAGTTCGTTGGCGAACTCGCGCTTACAGGCGCGTTAAGAGGCGTTCCCGGTGCGATATCGGGAGCGCTGGAAGCCATACGAGCAGGACGGCAAATCATTGTCGCCAATGAAAACGCATCAGAAGTGAGTCTTATCTCCGAGAAGGGGTGTCTCATCGCAGGGCATTTACAGGAAGTTTGTGCCTGGCTGGAAGGGCGTCATGAACTGTCCGAGCCGGAGGAGTGTGATGATGCTATAGCGGATGCACCAGAGGATCTCAGCGAGATTATGGGGCAGGAGCAAGGGAAACGGGCGCTGGAGATTACGGCTGCAGGTGGACACAATCTTCTGTTAATTGGCCCGCCGGGTACGGGTAAAACCATGCTGGCAAGCAGGTTGAGTGGGTTACTTCCACCGCTCAATAATCATGAAGCGCTGGAAAGTGCCGCCATATATAGCCTTATCAGTTCGACGTCGTTGCAAAAACAGTGGCGCCGTCGTCCTTTTCGTTCCCCGCATCATAGCGCTTCACTGACGGCAATGGTCGGTGGCGGGGCGATTCCGGGGCCGGGAGAGATCTCGCTGGCACACAATGGCATTCTGTTTCTTGATGAGCTGCCTGAGTTTGAGCGCCGAGTGCTGGATGCACTGAGGGAGCCCATTGAATCCGGTGAGATACATATCTCACGCACGCGAGCCAAAATAAGCTATCCCGCGCAGTTTCAGCTGGTCGCGGCGATGAATCCCAGCCCGACGGGTCACTACCAGGGAAACCATAACCGCTGTACGCCAGAGCAGACGTTGCGCTATCTGGGTAAGTTATCCGGCCCGTTCCTCGACCGTTTCGATTTATCCCTCGAAATCCCCCTCCCCCCGCCGGGTCTGCTCAGGCAAACGGGCATAACGGGCGAAAGCTCAGCGGAGGTACGCGAACGGGTGATTGCAGCCCAGACGCGGCAGTACGCTCGTCAGAACAGGCTGAATGCACGGCTGGATAACGCCGGGATCCGGCAGTTTTGTTCTCTTAACGTTGAGGATGCGGGATGGCTGGAGGAGACGTTGACGCGGTTCGGGCTGTCCATACGTGCGTGGCAGCGTTTGCTGAAGGTGGCCAGAACTATTGCTGACGTGGAGGGGTGCACTGACATTGAGAGGAAACATTTGCAGGAGGCGCTGAGCTACCGCGCTATCGATCGTTTGCTGCTGCATTTGCAGAAATTGCTGGCATAAAAAAAGGGGCCGTAGCCCCTTCTCTTTATTTTAGTCATCAGACTCGGTGTAGTCTTCTGCACCTTCCATCTGCGGCTTACCACCAGACAGCGTATGGAAGCGCTTAGGACGCTTAATGCGCGCCATGTACTTGATCCATACGCGTTCCGCTTCAGACTCCGGCTCACGCTCACCACGGCAAACAGAAACAAACTGTTTTTCGTCTTCGGTTGCAGGTTCACGCTTACCCAGATCCAGCTCGTTAAAGGCATAACCATGGCGCTCAAGCAGTTGAGCTTCTTTGATGGTGAAATCGCCGTGACGAGAGAACCCGCGCGGATAATGTTTATTGTCGAAAAAACGATTAGTCGTCGTAAAGCTTTCCGCCATCCTACACGCTCCTAATTCTTTGGCCGAGCTATTTATGGCGCGGAGTATTAGTTACGCTTGACAGAGTGTAAAACAAAACATTTAAATCATAACGACAAATAATTTTGCGGAGAAAGATGTGGATACGGAATTGCTTAAAACTTTCCTTGAAGTGAGCAGAACACGCCACTTTGGGCGAGCAGCTGAAGCCCTTTACCTGACGCAGTCAGCAGTCAGTTTTCGTATTCGACAGCTGGAAAATCAACTGGGTGTGAATCTTTTTACCCGCCATCGCAACAATATTCGCTTAACGCCTGCCGGTGAGAAACTGCTGCCGTATGCAGAAACGCTCATGAATACCTGGCAGGCGGCACGTAAAGAGGTGGCACATACTTCGAGGCACAATGAGTTCTCGATAGGAGCCAGCGCTTCTCTGTGGGAATGCATGCTAAGTCAGTGGCTTACCCGGTTGTATCATTCACATGGCCACCTGCAATTTGAAGCCAGGATTGCGCAACGGCAGTCGCTGGTTAAGCAACTTCATGAGCGCCAGCTTGATCTTCTGATCACAACCGAAGCCCCCAAGATGGACGAATTTAGCAGCCAGATTGTGGGCCAGTTTGGCCTGGCACTTTATGCGTCTGAACCTTCGATGATGAAGGCAGACCTGACCTATTTACGCCTGGAATGGGGGCCGGATTTTCAGCAGCACGAGACGGGACTGATTGCACCTGATGATGTTCCGCAGTTAACGACCAGCTCGGCAGAGATCGCCTGTCAGCAGCTGCCCCTGCTGAAAGGTTGTACCTGGTTACCTGTTCGCTGGGCAGACACTAAAGCAGGGCTGCACACCGTGATGGATTCCACCACGCTTACCAGGCCGCTGTATGCAATTTGGCTGCAAAACAGTGATAAGCAATCACAGATAAAAGATCTATTAAAAATCAATGTAATGGATTGATGCATCAGCCAGCAGGGATGCTGGCTGAAAATTAAGAAGAGAGTTTTCTGCAGTGTTTCAGGCAAAAAAAATCCTTTGCCGAAGCAAAGGATTCTATATGGCAGGGGCGGAGAGACTCGAACTCGCGACACCCGGTTTTGGAGACCGGTGCTCTACCAACTGAGCTACGCCCCTAAAGTTTTTTTTCCATTAAGCCTGCCAACAAGGCAGGCTTAATGTCTTAATAAGTGGCGGAACGGACGGGACTCGAACCCGCGACCCCCTGCGTGACAGGCAGGTATTCTAACCGACTGAACTACCGCTCCACCGAAGACTGCTGTAACCACCGGATTTATGCACCGGCTTACTACTTAATTTGATGCCTGGCAGTTCCCTACTCTCACATGGGGAGACCCCACACTACCATCGGCGCTACGGCGTTTCACTTCTGAGTTCGGCATGGGGTCAGGTGGGACCACCGCGCTAAAGCCGCCAGGCAAATTCTGTTAATCTGTATCAGGCTGAAATTTGATTGTGTCGTCTCTTCGCCGAAACAGCTTCGGCGTTGTAAGGTTAAGCCTCACGGTTCATTAGTATCGGTTAGCTCAACGCATCGCTGCGCTTACACACCCGACCTATCAACGTCGTCGTCTTCAACGTTCCTTCAGGACCCTTAAAGGGTCAGGGAGAACTCATCTCGGGGCAAGTTTCGTGCTTAGATGCTTTCAGCACTTATCTTTTCCGCATTTAGCTACCGGGCAGTGCCATTGGCATGACAACCCGAACACCAGTGATGCGTCCACTCCGGTCCTCTCGTACTAGGAGCAGCCCCCCTCAATTCTCCAGCGCCCACGGCAGATAGGGACCGAACTGTCTCACGACGTTCTAAACCCAGCTCGCGTACCACTTTAAATGGCGAACAGCCATACCCTTGGGACCTACTTCAGCCCCAGGATGTGATGAGCCGACATCGAGGTGCCAAACACCGCCGTCGATATGAACTCTTGGGCGGTATCAGCCTGTTATCCCCGGAGTACCTTTTATCCGTTGAGCGATGGCCCTTCCATTCAGAACCACCGGATCACTATGACCTGCTTTCGCACCTGCTCGAGCCGTCACTCTCGCAGTCAAGCTAGCTTATGCCATTGCACTAACCTCCTGATGTCCGACCAGGATTAGCTAACCTTCGTGCTCCTCCGTTACTCTTTGGGAGGAGACCGCCCCAGTCAAACTACCCACCAGACACTGTCCGCAACCCGGATTACGGGTCTACGTTAGAACACCAGCCATTAAAGGGTGGTATTTCAAGGACGGCTCCACGCAGACTGGCGTCCACGCTTCAAAGCCTCCCACCTATCCTACACATCAAGGACCAGTGTTCAGTGTCAAGCTATAGTAAAGGTTCACGGGGTCTTTCCGTCTTGCCGCGGGTACACTGCATCTTCACAGCGAGTTCAATTTCACTGAGTCTCGGGTGGAGACAGCCTGGCCATCATTACGCCATTCGTGCAGGTCGGAACTTACCCGACAAGGAATTTCGCTACCTTAGGACCGTTATAGTTACGGCCGCCGTTTACCGGGGCTTCGATCAAGAGCTTCGCGTTGCCGCTAACCCCATCAATTAACCTTCCGGCACCGGGCAGGCGTCACACCGTATACGTCCACTTTCGTGTTTGCACAGTGCTGTGTTTTTAATAAACAGTTGCAGCCAGCTGGTATCTTCGACTGATTTCAGCTCCACCCGCAGGGGCTTCACCTACATATCAGCGTGCCTTCTCCCGAAGTTACGGCACCATTTTGCCTAGTTCCTTCACCCGAGTTCTCTCAAGCGCCTTGGTATTCTCTACCTGACCACCTGTGTCGGTTTGGGGTACGATTTCGTGTTACCTGATGCTTAGAGGCTTTTCCTGGAAGCAGGGCATTTGTTACTTCAGCACCGTAGTGCCTCGTCGTCACACCTCAGCGTTAAAAGGTACCGGATTTACCTGGAACCTCCGCCTACATGCTTAAACCGGGACAACCGTCGCCCGGCTAACATAGCCTTCTCCGTCCCCCCTTCGCAGTAACACCAAGTACAGGAATATTAACCTGTTTCCCATCGACTACGCCTTTCGGCCTCGCCTTAGGGGTCGACTCACCCTGCCCCGATTAACGTTGGACAGGAACCCTTGGTCTTCCGGCGAGCGGGCTTTTCACCCGCTTTATCGTTACTTATGTCAGCATTCGCACTTCTGATACCTCCAGCATGCCTCACAGCACACCTTCAACGGCTTACAGAACGCTCCCCTACCCAACAACGCATACGCGTCGCTGCCGCAGCTTCGGTGCATGGTTTAGCCCCGTTACATCTTCCGCGCAGGCCGACTCGACCAGTGAGCTATTACGCTTTCTTTAAATGATGGCTGCTTCTAAGCCAACATCCTGGCTGTCTGTGCCTTCCCACATCGTTTCCCACTTAACCATGACTTTGGGACCTTAGCTGGCGGTCTGGGTTGTTTCCCTCTTCACGACGGACGTTAGCACCCGCCGTGTGTCTCCCGTGATAACATTCTTCGGTATTCGTAGTTTGCATCGGGTTGGTAAGCCGGGATGGCCCCCTAGCCGAAACAGTGCTCTACCCCCGAAGATGAGTTCACGAGGCGCTACCTAAATAGCTTTCGGGGAGAACCAGCTATCTCCCGGTTTGATTGGCCTTTCACCCCCAGCCACAAGTCATCCGCTAATTTTTCAACATTAGTCGGTTCGGTCCTCCAGTTAGTGTTACCCAACCTTCAACCTGCCCATGGCTAGATCACCGGGTTTCGGGTCTATACCCTGCAACTTAACGCCCAGTTAAGACTCGGTTTCCCTTCGGCTCCCCTATACGGTTAACCTTGCTACAGAATATAAGTCGCTGACCCATTATACAAAAGGTACGCAGTCACACCACAAGGGTGCTCCCACTGCTTGTACGTACACGGTTTCAGGTTCTTTTTCACTCCCCTCGCCGGGGTTCTTTTCGCCTTTCCCTCACGGTACTGGTTCACTATCGGTCAGTCAGGAGTATTTAGCCTTGGAGGATGGTCCCCCCATATTCAGACAGGATACCACGTGTCCCGCCCTACTCTTCGAGTTCACAGCCTGTGTGCTTTCGTGTACGGGACTGTCACCCTGTACCGTGCGACTTTCCAGACGCTTCCACTAACACACAAGCTGATTCAGACTCTGGGCTGCTCCCCGTTCGCTCGCCGCTACTGGGGGAATCTCGGTTGATTTCTTTTCCTCGGGGTACTTAGATGTTTCAGTTCCCCCGGTTCGCCTCGTTAACCTATGTATTCAGTTAACGATAGTGCAACGAATTGCACTGGGTTTCCCCATTCGGACATCGCCGGGTCAAAGGTTCATATCACCTCGCCGGCGCTTTTCGCAGATTAGCACGTCCTTCATCGCCTCTGACTGCCAGGGCATCCACCGTGTACGCTTAGTCGCTTAACCTCACAACCCGAAGATGTTTCTTTCGATTCATCATCGACTTGCGAAAATTTGAGAGACTCGAACACACCATTTAAGATGTGTCGTTTCAATTTTCAGCTTGATCCAGATTTTTAAAGAGCAAAACTTCGCAGTGCACCTTTTCAGGTTCACTCT
Organism: Enterobacter sp. QK-SA4; assembly: GCF_056856775.1. Taxonomy (NCBI): domain Bacteria; kingdom Pseudomonadati; phylum Pseudomonadota; class Gammaproteobacteria; order Enterobacterales; family Enterobacteriaceae; genus Enterobacter; species Enterobacter sp. QK-SA4. Next base: position 116,147 of record NZ_JBXFXH010000007.1, on the reverse strand, counting down.
GAAGTTTTCTTGGGTTCGCAGTAAAAGATGGTGGAGCTATGCGGGATCGAACCGCAGACCTCCTGCGTGCAAAGCAGGCGCTCTCCCAGCTGAGCTATAGCCCCATCGTTTATAATCTCTGTACCGCTCATCCTTTAAAAGGAGTTTGGTAGGCCTGAGTGGACTTGAACCACCGACCTCACCCTTATCAGGGGTGCGCTCTAACCACCTGAGCTACAAGCCTGCAGAGATTTTTACTGCTGTTTTTCATCAGACAATCTGTGTGAGCACTGCAAAGGCAGGTTCTTTAAGGTAAGGAGGTGATCCAACCGCAGGTTCCCCTACGGTTACCTTGTTACGACTTCACCCCAGTCATGAATCACAAAGTGGTAAGCGCCCTCCCGAAGGTTAAGCTACCTACTTCTTTTGCAACCCACTCCCATGGTGTGACGGGCGGTGTGTACAAGGCCCGGGAACGTATTCACCGTAGCATTCTGATCTACGATTACTAGCGATTCCGACTTCATGGAGTCGAGTTGCAGACTCCAATCCGGACTACGACGCACTTTATGAGGTCCGCTTGCTCTCGCGAGGTCGCTTCTCTTTGTATGCGCCATTGTAGCACGTGTGTAGCCCTACTCGTAAGGGCCATGATGACTTGACGTCATCCCCACCTTCCTCCAGTTTATCACTGGCAGTCTCCTTTGAGTTCCCGGCCTAACCGCTGGCAACAAAGGATAAGGGTTGCGCTCGTTGCGGGACTTAACCCAACATTTCACAACACGAGCTGACGACAGCCATGCAGCACCTGTCTCAGAGTTCCCGAAGGCACCAAAGCATCTCTGCTAAGTTCTCTGGATGTCAAGAGTAGGTAAGGTTCTTCGCGTTGCATCGAATTAAACCACATGCTCCACCGCTTGTGCGGGCCCCCGTCAATTCATTTGAGTTTTAACCTTGCGGCCGTACTCCCCAGGCGGTCGACTTAACGCGTTAGCTCCGGAAGCCACGCCTCAAGGGCACAACCTCCAAGTCGACATCGTTTACGGCGTGGACTACCAGGGTATCTAATCCTGTTTGCTCCCCACGCTTTCGCACCTGAGCGTCAGTCTTTGTCCAGGGGGCCGCCTTCGCCACCGGTATTCCTCCAGATCTCTACGCATTTCACCGCTACACCTGGAATTCTACCCCCCTCTACAAGACTCTAGCCTGCCAGTTTCGAATGCAGTTCCCAGGTTGAGCCCGGGGATTTCACATCCGACTTGACAGACCGCCTGCGTGCGCTTTACGCCCAGTAATTCCGATTAACGCTTGCACCCTCCGTATTACCGCGGCTGCTGGCACGGAGTTAGCCGGTGCTTCTTCTGCGGGTAACGTCAATCGCTGAGGTTATTAACCTCAACGCCTTCCTCCCCGCTGAAAGTACTTTACAACCCGAAGGCCTTCTTCATACACGCGGCATGGCTGCATCAGGCTTGCGCCCATTGTGCAATATTCCCCACTGCTGCCTCCCGTAGGAGTCTGGACCGTGTCTCAGTTCCAGTGTGGCTGGTCATCCTCTCAGACCAGCTAGGGATCGTCGCCTAGGTGAGCCGTTACCCCACCTACTAGCTAATCCCATCTGGGCACATCTGATGGCAAGAGGCCCGAAGGTCCCCCTCTTTGGTCTTGCGACGTTATGCGGTATTAGCTACCGTTTCCAGTAGTTATCCCCCTCCATCAGGCAGTTTCCCAGACATTACTCACCCGTCCGCCGCTCGTCACCCGAGAGCAAGCTCTCTGTGCTACCGCTCGACTTGCATGTGTTAGGCCTGCCGCCAGCGTTCAATCTGAGCCATGATCAAACTCTTCAATTTAAGTTTGATGCTCGTGAATTAAACTTCGTAATGAATTACGCATGTTCACTCAGAGACTTGGTATTCATTTTTCGTCTTGCGACGTTAAGAATCCATGTCACTTTGAGTGCCCACACAGATTGTCTGATAAATTGTTAAAGAGCAGTTGCAACGCGGCGTTAAGCTCATCGTTGCGAGGTCCCGTATATTACGTTTTCCTCATTCAGAGTCAAGCGATTATTTTTGCTTTTCTCTGCCGGCGTTCATCTCTGAACCCCGCTAACCCGGCGGCCTGTAAGCCGTTGTTCCGTGTCAGTGGAGGCGCATTATAGGGAGTTCTCAGACGTTGACAACCCCTCTTTTAAAAAAAAATTTCAACCGTCTCTTTTTTGCTCAAAACCGTGCTACAGCGCCAGTTTTTCGAGCGTTTCAAAGCCATAACGGCGTAAAACGGGTAAAAGTTGCTCAGTCTCTTTCGTGATGGCCATACAAAACGCGATATTCGCGTCGGTAGATTTCGCATCCGGCGCTTCATGCTCCAGTAGCCAGGCCGTACGACGGGCGATAGCCGCGCCGGAATCCACCAGGCGCGTCCCCTCCGGCAACACCTCTAATAGCTCTTCCTGTAATAGCGGGAAGTGGGTGCAGCCCAGCACAACGGTATCCGGAGGTTCGGGCATCCGCAGCCACGGACGAAGAATACGACGCAGCTCGTCGAGTGATACCGCTTTTCCGTGCAGCTTCGCTTCAGCCATCTCCACCAGCTCAGCCGAACCCAGCATCGCAATCTGGCATTCGTTGGCAAAACGGTCGATCAGCTCGCGGGTATAAGGACGCTTTACCGTGCCTCGCGTTGCCAGCAAACCCACAATGCCGTTCGCCGTAAGGCGCGCGGCAGGCTTTATCGCAGGAACAACGCCCACAACCGGGAACTGGAATTTTTCACGCAGGGCGGGAAGAGAAACGGTGCTTGCCGTATTACAGGCGATGACGGCCAGCGCAAGGGGATAGCGCTTTTGTACAGCGGTGACGATTTCAACCACACGCTCAACAATAAAATCTTCGCTCTTTTCCCCATACGGGAAAGCGACGTTATCGAAGGCGTAGATGTAATGGAGATCCGGCAGGAGATGCCGAATCTCATCATAGACCGAAAGCCCACCGACGCCGGAATCAAACACCAGCACGGTGGGACGCGGATTAGAAGGTGTAGCTGCCAGACAAGGTGTATTCCCGTCCTGCAGTTTGGTAGCCATAAACTGTCTCGTAATCTTTATCGAACAGGTTGGCTATTTTACCACGAACTGTGAGATGTGAGGTGACAGGATACGAAACTGCGACATCCCACAGGCTGACACCACCCATTTTTACTTTCTCAGACGGATAAGCACCAAAGTCAGTGTCGTAACGCGTACCGAGATAGTGATAAGTCAGGCTCCAGTCGAAATCATAGATCTGCGTGTCGAGCTGATATTTCACCTGCTGCTTAGCACGACGGTCCAGAAGTTCGTTGGTTGCGGCATTGCGGGCATCCACATAGTCGTAGCCTACAGTATGCGTCAACGGGCCCGTATCAAACGATGCTGTCGCTTCCACACCTTTAATGCGCGCTTTACCGACGTTGTAATATTGCTGAAGGTTATTATCGAAGTCGATGAGATTATCGACGTCATTACGGTAGCCGGAGACGCGCCAGCTCACGCCCGCCATCAGGCCTTCAAACGCACCTTCCCACTGCTTACTCTCTTCTGGATCAAGATGGTCATTGCCATAGAAACCATAGAGTTGACCCAGATTCGGAGCCTTATAGGCCGTACCATAAGAAGCAACGAAGCGGTAACCCTCCACGAACTCCCAGGCCGCACTACTTTGCCAGGTGCCATGGCGGCCGAACTGAGAGTTGTCATCGCTGCGAACCGCTCCTTCCAGAGTGAAGTCACCAAACTGCTGCAACCCGGTCAGGTAAACGCCGGTGTTACGCAGGTCGTAGCCGTTGGTCACGTAGTTTGTACCCGGCTCGGTGCTCTGCTTCTGCCAGTCAACGCCCGCGCCAATGTTTCCATGGCCAACATCAACGGAATTCAGCCACTGGACGTTGTACTGTTTGATTTCATCCAGGGTGGCAGTCGAATCGTAGCGGCCCAGATTTGGGTCGTAGTTATAGTCCTTGCTGTGGCTATAGCTGGTGAGCAGCTGTGAATGGAAGATGTCATCGTTGAAGCGCAATCCAGCATCCCAGGTCTGACTATAGAGCTGGCGGGTATCGACCAGTACATCGGGGGTAAATGAGCTGTAGTAACCGTCGTAGGCAGTACGGTTGCTGTAGCCAAAGCCGCGAACAAATCCGCTCCACTGCTCCGAGAATGCGTGATCCACTGCACCATAGAGCGTTTTATTCATAAAGCCGTCGCGATCGGTCTGGGCAAGGCCACCATTGTTGCCGTCCGCAACCACATCAAACCCTTTGGTATAGGTGTAATCACCCGCAAGCGTGACGCGCGTGCTGTCGCCCAATGTTTGCTGAGTACTGCCGCCATAATTCTGGTAACCATGCGACCCTGCACCTGCATTCAGCGTGGTACCGTCCTTCGCGCGAGTGGTAATAATGTTTACGACTCCGCCGATCGCGTCCGAGCCGTATACCGCCGAACGCGGTCCACGAACATATTCGATACGCTGCACCAGGGAGATCGGGAACTGGCTGAGATCGGACGACCCCGTAACGCCCGCCTGGTTAAGGCGGATCCCATCAACAAGGATCAGGACGTGGCTGGAGTTGGTGCCGCGTATAAAGAGAGAAGAGAGTTGCCCCATCCCGCCACTTTGCGCCGTATCCACGCCGGGCAGGCGACGCATAACATCCAGGACTGAGGTTGATTGCCAACGGTCAATATCGGCACGCGTAACAACGGAGGTTGCAGCCAGAATAGTTTTTTCAGGTTGTTCAAAACGATTTGCCGTCACCACCAACGAGTCGGCGCTATCCTGCGCCCAGCCCGAAAATGCCGTGACGGACAACGCCGTCAACAGCGATACTTTTTTAATCATTGTTAAAGCATCCACAATATAAGAAGGATGCCGCAGGCCTCATCGATAGCACGCGATGATGAAACCAAATGCGACGTGATCCCGGCAGGTCTTCGGGCTAGGTGGCTATATAAGGATGAAGACTTCCCATTTTCACAGTGTCTACAGCGCTCATCCCGCCAGACTTTACCGCTGCGCGTCAGCTCCAGATTTACACTGGATTCCCTTTTCACTCTCAGGAGACCGGAAACAGAATGCTACAATTAGACACGTATGGATGTCCAGACAGCTATTGCCCATTAAATCTGGACATCCCCTGAACAATGCCTACAATCCCCGCGTAATTCTTTATCACTCAGGACGCATCATGACCCCAGAACACCTCCCGACAGAACAGTACGACGCGCAGCTGGCAGAGAAAGTCGTCCGCCTGCAAAGTATGATGACGCCTTTCAACGCGCCCGTTCCCGAGGTGTTCCGCTCTCCCGTCAGCCACTACCGCATGCGCGCCGAATTCCGCATCTGGCACGACGGCGACGACCTGTACCACATCATTTTCGATCAGCAGACGAAATCCCGTATCCGCGTGGACAGCTTTCCGGCGGCGAGCGAGCTCATTAACCAGTTGATGACGTTGATAATGGACGGCGTGCGCAACAATCCGGTACTGCGTAACAAGCTGTTCCAGATTGACTACCTGACCACGCAAAGCAATCAGGCGATTGTCTCTCTGCTGTATCACAAAGCGCTTAACGACGAGTGGCGCGAGCAGGCAGAAGCGCTGCGCGATGCGCTGCGCGCTCAGAACATCAACGTTCACCTGATTGGCCGCGCGACCAAAACCAAAATCATGCTGGATCAGGACTACATCGACGAGCGCCTGCCGGTGGCAGGTAAAGAGATGGTGTATCGTCAGGTAGAGAACAGCTTCACCCAGCCGAACGCCGCGATGAACGTGCAGATGCTGGAGTGGGCGCTGAAGGCGACGGAAGGATCAACGGGCGATCTGCTGGAGCTTTACTGCGGTAACGGCAACTTCTCGCTGGCGCTGGCGCGTAACTTCGATCGCGTGCTGGCAACGGAAATCGCAAAGCCGTCGGTGGCAGCCGCGCAGTACAACATTGCCGCCAACCATATCGACAACGTGCAGATCGTTCGTATGGCCGCAGAAGAGTTCACGCAGGCCATGAACGGCGTACGCCAGTTTAACCGCCTGGAAGGGATCGATCTCAAGAGCTACCAGTGTGAGACGATTTTTGTCGACCCGCCGCGCAGTGGCCTGGACAGCGAAACCGAAAAGATGGTGCAGGCGTACCCGCGTATTTTGTACATCTCCTGTAACCCGGAGACGCTGTGCAAGAACCTCGAAACATTAGGCCAGACGCACAAGGTTGAACGTCTGGCGCTGTTCGATCAGTTCCCGTATACGCACCATATGGAGTGCGGCGTACTGCTCACGGCGAAGTAATGTGGGGCTTGTAGGGCAGGTAAGCGAAGCGCCACCTGCCAAAAAAGCCGGATGGCGCTTCGCTTTTCCGGCCTACAATGACGAAACCCTTTACTCTGATAACTGGCTTTTACGGCTACGCATGCGGGAGCCAATCCAGAACACCAGCGCCACAGACAGTACGGCAGGGAAGAAGTTAGAGCCGATATCCGGATATTCCGCGCGAACCACCGTGCTATACAGCAATACGCCCAGAATAAAGCAGGCAGCGGCCAGCCCCGGTAACCCCACCGGCATGGTGCGGTTCAGGTAACGTTGATGCAGGCAGTAAACCGTCAGCACCAGCGCAATAAGCGGGAAAATCGAAAACGGCACGATTGAGCTAAAAATAGCGGCAAACGTACCATTAATGGATAAGCCAGCGATCAATGCCAGCAACAGCGTCCCTTTATCCTGACCTGACTGTTTCATTACTCACCTTCACTCTTCGGTTTGATGTGCCAGTTTCTCTTGTTCACGGCGATACCAGTAGTACGCGCCTTTGGAGATCATCCTGAGCTGCAATACCAGCCGCTCTTCGAGCTGCTTGCGTTGTTCAATGCTGACATCCAGCGCTTCGGCACCCGCGCTGAAAACAATCGTCACCATCGCCTCGGCCTGTGCTTCAGTAAACGCGCGCGGCATATGGTTTTCGAGTTCAAGATAGTCGGCAAGTTCCGCGATGAAATGCTGAATTTCACGCGCGACGGCGGCACGAAACGCCGCCGATGTGCCCGAACGCTCGCGCAGAAGCAGACGAAACGCGTTGGGGTTATTGCCGATAAATTCCATAAAGGTCGATACGGAGGTGCGGATCACGCTGCCCCCTTTGGCGATACGCTGACGCGCCTGGCGCATCAGCTGGCGCAGCATCAGGCCGCTCTCGTCGACCATGGTCAGGCCCAGTTCATCCACATCACGGAAATGACGATAGAAGGACGTTGGCGCAATCCCGGCCTCGCGTGCGACTTCGCGCAGGCTCAAACTGGCAAAACTTCGCTCAGCACTCAGTTGACTGAATGCGGCTTCCACCAGCGAACGCCGGGTTTTCTCTTTTTGTTGTGCTCTTACGCCCATCACGATAGTTGAATCCTTCCAAAGGCCTGATGGCACTATACCAGAGAATAAAATTAATCTGTTTGCCTGGCTTTGTGAATGATTGTTTACGTGCGGTTTGTGCTCCACTGCCCGAAAAAAGCACAACGATAATTGGGTTACCTTGGCAATGATGTTATGATTCTGTTGCTTTTATGTATAAGAACAGGTAAGCCTTACCATGCCACATTCCTACGATTACGACGCAATAGTTATTGGTTCCGGCCCCGGCGGCGAAGGTGCTGCTATGGGTCTGGTGAAACAGGGAGCCAGAGTAGCGGTCATCGAGCGCTACCATAATGTCGGCGGCGGTTGCACCCACTGGGGCACCATCCCTTCGAAAGCCCTCCGCCACGCCGTTAGCCGCATTATCGAATTTAACCAGAACCCTCTTTACAGCGACCACTCCCGACTTCTTCGATCATCCTTTGCTGACATCCTGAATCATGCGGATACCGTTATTAACCAGCAGACACGCATGCGTCAGGGATTTTATGAGCGTAACCACTGTGAAATTTTGCAGGGCAATGCGCATTTTGTGGATGAACACACCCTGGCACTCGAATGCCACGACGGTTCGGTTGAAACCATCACGGCTGAAAAATTTGTTATCGCCTGCGGCTCACGCCCTTACCATCCGGCCGACGTGGACTTCTCGCACCCGCGCGTTTACGACAGCGACTCGATTCTGAGCCTGCACCATGAGCCTCGCCACGTCATTATCTATGGCGCAGGGGTCATTGGTTGCGAATATGCGTCGATCTTCCGCGGAATGGACGTCAAAGTTGACCTGATCAACACCCGTGACCGCCTCCTGGCGTTCCTCGATCAGGAGATGTCGGACTCCCTCTCCTACCACTTCTGGAACAGCGGCGTGGTGATTCGCCACAACGAAGAGTACGAGAAGATTGAGGGCTGTGACGACGGGGTGATCATGCACCTGAAGTCCGGTAAGAAGCTGAAAGCAGACTGCCTGCTGTACGCCAACGGTCGTACCGGCAACACCGATTCACTGCAGCTGGAAAATATCGGGCTTGAAACCGACAGCCGCGGTCAGCTGAAGGTCAACAGCATGTATCAGACCGCCCTGCCGCACGTTTACGCGGTCGGCGACGTGATTGGCTACCCAAGCCTGGCCTCAGCCGCTTACGACCAGGGACGCATTGCCGCACAGGCGCTGGTAAAAGGCGAAGCGACGGCGCACCTGATCGAAGATATTCCGACGGGCATCTATACCATCCCGGAAATCAGTTCTGTCGGCAAAACCGAACAGCAGCTGACGTCAATGAAGGTGCCTTACGAGGTGGGACGCGCCCAGTTTAAACATCTGGCGCGGGCGCAAATCGTGGGGATGAGCGTGGGAACGCTGAAGATACTGTTCCATCGCGAGACCAAAGAGATCCTCGGCATTCACTGCTTTGGTGAACGCGCGGCGGAAATCATTCATATCGGCCAGGCGATAATGGAGCAGAAAGGCGGTGGTAACACCATTGAGTACTTCGTTAACACCACCTTTAACTACCCGACCATGGCGGAAGCCTATCGGGTAGCTGCGCTGAACGGCTTAAACCGCCTGTTTTAACGCGCTGTCGAAATGGCCATCCATCGAACCACGGATGGCCTCTGCCAGCTGCTCATAGCGGCTGCGCAGCGGTGAACCCGGACGATACACCAGGCCGATAGTGCGACGCGGCTCCGGCTTAATGCACGGCAGATAAACCACGCCATCACGTTTACGCTCGCGCGGCACGGCCAGCGCAGGCAGCAGCGTAATACCGCTTCCCGCCGCGACCATATTACGCAGCGTTTCCAGGCTGGTTGCGCGGAAATGGGTATCTTCATCCGCACCCGCTTCAAAGCAAAAGCCCATCGCCTGATCGCGCAGGCAGTGGCCATCTTCCAGCATCAGCAGCTTTTCACCGGCCAGATCGGCCATCGGTACGCGATCGCGGTTCGCCCACGGGTGATCTTCATAGATCGCCAGCATCATCGGCTCATCGAACAGCGGCACTTCAATAAAGGCTTCACTCTCTTTCACCAGCGCCAGAATGGCGCAGTCGAGCTTGCCGCTGTCTAACTGCGCCAGCAGCTGATGGGTCTGCGCTTCATGCAGGTACATTTCGAGTTTCGGGAACGTCTGGTGCAGCATCGGAATGATGTGCGGCAACAGGTACGGGCCAACGGTTGGGATCAGGCCAATATGCAGCGGGCCGGACATCGCCTCCCCCTGCTGGCTTGCCATTTCCTTGAGCACTTTGACCTCGCGCAGCACTGTGCGCGCCTGATCCACCAGCAGCAGACCTGCCTGTGTGAACAGAACCTTACGACTGGTGCGCTCCAGCAGCATCACGCCCAGCTCGTCTTCCAGCTTGCGGATCTGACCGCTCAGCGTGGGCTGGCTGACGTGACAGGAATCTGCCGCGCGGCGAAAGTGACGATGCTCGGCTAACGCTACCAGGTATTCAAGATCACGAATATTCATTATTCATCCTCCGTCGCCACGATAGTTCATGGCGATAGATAGCATAGCAACGAACGATTATCCCTATCAAGCATTCTGTTGAATAATACACCACATAGACGAGGCGGCACGTGTTTGACCCTTGACGTCCCCGCTCCGTCAGCGAGTTTCTCTCAAAACTCGAACAACTAAAGCCAACGTGAACTTTTGCGGACCCCGTGGTCCGCTTTTTTTTTTGCGTAAAAAACCCCACAGATAAAAGCAAAATGGCAACCGAAGCTGCCATTTTTCGTGTTTACCCCTTTTCCCCGGTACATTCTCATAAGCATCTCTTATCTGACGCAATGGGAATTAAATTTCGTAAATTGCCCTCATTTATTCGTTTGCTGAACCGTTTTCGCAGCAATTGACGACGGGGGTTTTACGTGGCTTTATAAGGGGAGATGACAAAATAATGTCCAGAAAATTTTCGCCTGGGCATAAACAAAAATGATGGGGTGACTGGGTTTTTATGAACGAACAATATTCCGCGTTGCGTAGTAATGTCAGTATGCTCGGCAAAGTGCTTGGAGATACCATCAAAGACGCGTTGGGGGAGAACATCCTCGACCGCGTTGAAACCATCCGCAAGCTGTCTAAATCTTCCCGTGCCGGTAACGAGGCCAGTCGTCAGGAGCTGCTCACCACCTTGCAGAACCTCTCAAACGATGAGCTGCTGCCCGTTGCACGCGCATTCAGCCAGTTCCTGAACCTGGCCAACACCGCTGAGCAATACCACAGCATTTCGCCAAATGGCGAAGCTGCCAGCAACCCGGAAGTCATTGCCCGCACCCTGCGTAAACTGAAAGACCAGCCAGACCTCAACGAAGCCACCATCAAAAAAGCGGTGGAGTCGCTTTCGCTGGAGCTGGTGCTGACCGCACACCCCACTGAAATTACCCGTCGCACCCTGATCCACAAAATGGTGGAAGTGAACAACTGTCTGAAGCAGTTGGATAACAAAGACATTGCCGACTACGAACGCAACCAGCTGATGCGCCGTCTGCGCCAGCTGATTGCCCAGTCCTGGCACACCGATGAAATTCGTAAGCATCGTCCAAGCCCGGTCGACGAAGCGAAATGGGGATTTGCGGTGGTGGAAAACAGCCTGTGGGAAGGGGTGCCTAACTACCTGCGCGAGCTGAACGAACAGCTGGAAGAGAACCTCGGCTACCGCCTGCCGGTCGACTTCGTTCCGGTCCGCTTCACCTCCTGGATGGGGGGCGACCGCGACGGCAACCCGAACGTGACCGCAGAAATTACCCGTCACGTCCTGCTGCTGAGCCGCTGGAAAGCGACCGACCTGTTCCTGAAAGACATTCAGGTGCTGATCTCCGAGCTGTCGATGGTTGAAGCGACGCCGGAACTGCGCGCGCTGGCCGGAGAAGAAGGCGCCAGCGAGCCGTACCGTTTCCTGATGAAGAAACTGCGTGGTCAGCTGATGGCCACTCAGGCCTGGCTGGAAGCGCGTCTGAAAGGTCAGCGCCTGCCAAAACCAGAGGGTCTGCTCAGCCAGAACGAACAGCTCTGGGAGCCGCTGTATGCCTGTTATAAATCACTGCAGGCCTGCGGGATGGGCATCATCGCTAACGGCGAACTGCTCGACACCCTGCGCCGCGTGAAGTGTTTTGGCGTGCCGCTGGTGCGTATCGACGTACGTCAGGAAAGTACCCGTCATACCGAAGCGCTGGGCGAGCTGACCCGCTATCTCGGCATCGGCGACTATGAAAGCTGGTCCGAAGCCGACAAACAGGCCTTCCTGATCCGCGAGCTGAACTCGAAGCGCCCTCTGCTGCCGCGCAACTGGGAGCCAAGCAACGAAACCCGCGAAGTACTCAACACCTGTAAAGCGATCGTGGACGCGCCGAAAGGATCGGTGGCCGCCTATGTGATCTCCATGGCGAAGACCCCGTCAGACGTGCTGGGCGTTCACCTTCTGCTGAAAGAAGCGGGAATCGACTACGCTCTGCCGGTCGCCCCGCTGTTTGAGACCCTCGACGACCTGAACAACGCCAACGACGTCATGACCCAGCTGCTGAATATCGACTGGTACCGCGGCTTTATTCAGGGCAAACAGATGGTGATGATTGGCTATTCCGACTCCGCGAAAGATGCGGGCGTGATGGCGGCATCCTGGGCGCAGTATCAGGCGCAGGACGCACTGATCAAAACCTGCGAGAAAGCCGGTATTGAGCTGACCCTGTTCCACGGACGCGGTGGCTCGATTGGCCGTGGCGGCGCGCCTGCACACGCAGCGCTGCTGTCGCAGCCGCCGGGAAGCCTCAAAGGCGGCCTGCGCGTCACCGAGCAGGGCGAGATGATCCGCTTCAAGTACGGTCTGCCGGAAGTGACCATCAGCAGCCTGTCGCTCTACACCAGCGCGATCCTGGAAGCAAACCTGCTGCCGCCGCCGGAGCCGAAAGCATCCTGGTGCCATATCATGGACGAGCTGTCTGATATCTCCTGCGATCTGTACCGCGGCTACGTGCGTGAAAACAAAGATTTCGTTCCTTACTTCCGCTCGGCCACGCCTGAGCAGGAGCTGGGTAAACTGCCGCTGGGCTCACGTCCTGCGAAGCGTCGCCCGACCGGTGGCGTAGAGTCTCTGCGCGCGATCCCGTGGATCTTCGCCTGGACGCAGAACCGTTTGATGCTGCCCGCCTGGCTGGGTGCCGGTGCCGCACTGCAAAAAGTGGTGGAAGACGGTAAACAGAACGAACTGGAAACCATGTGCCGCGACTGGCCGTTCTTCTCCACCCGTCTGGGCATGCTGGAGATGGTCTTTTCGAAAGCTGACCTGTGGCTGGCGGAATACTACGACCAGCGTCTGGTGAAACCAGAGCTGTGGGCGCTCGGTAAAGAGCTGCGCGAACTGCTGGAAGGCGACATCAAAGTGGTACTGGACATCGCCAACGACTCACATCTGATGGCGGACCTGCCGTGGATTGCCGAGTCTATTCAGCTGCGTAACATCTACACCGACCCGCTGAACGTCCTGCAGGCAGAGCTGCTGCACCGTTCGCGTCTGGCAGAAGAAGAAGGGAAAGAGCCGGATCCGCGCGTTGAACAGGCGCTGATGGTGACGATTGCGGGCGTTGCGGCAGGTATGCGTAACACCGGCTAATGCTTTCCGCCCGGCGGCGCTACGCTTGCACGGGCCTACGATACGTAGGCCGGGTAAGCGTTAGCGCCGCCCAGCAATACCCTGGTATCCACACCATGCACCACGACATTACCCACATCCTGACTGACCTGATCAACGGCACAACGCCGCTGCGTCAGGTGCATTTTGCGAACCCAGCGATCCCCGCCCCCGAACTTGCCCTGCAGGTCGATTTCCCACGTCTGGAGATCGCGATCGAAGGTTCAATGAAAGACCAGGCTGGCTGCGTTTTACAGCAGGGGGATGTTTTATACGTCCCGGCTGGCGGCTGGAATAATCCACATTGGCAAGCACCCGCAACCACGCTGAGTATCCTGTTTGGCAAACAGCAGCTTGGGTTTAGCCTTTTGCATTGGGACGGTAAAGACGTTCGAAATCTGGCAAAGCAGCACGTTGCCCGCCGCGGTCCGCGTATTGGATCGCTACTCTTACAGACGCTCCATGAAATCCAGATGCAACCGCATGAGCAGCAAACCGCGAGGCTGATTATCGCCAGCCTGCTTAGCCACTGCGTGGACCTTCTGGGGAGTCAGATCCAAACCGCCTCCCGCAGTCAGGCTCTGTTTGAAGCGATTCGGGTCTATATTGACGAACACTACGCCACTCCCCTTACCCGGGAATCCGTCGCGCAGGCGTTCTATATCTCCCCAAACTACCTGTCGCATCTGTTCCAGAAAACGGGCGCAGTGGGTTTTAATGAATACCTGACGCATACCCGGCTGGAACACGCGCGCCAGCTGTTAAAAGGGTATGATTTAAAAGTGAAAGAGGTGGCGCATGCCTGCGGTTTTGTCGACAGCAACTATTTCTGCCGGTTATTCCGCAAGAACACGGAGCGTTCGCCGTCAGAATACCGTCGCCAGTATCACAGCCAGCTCACCGGGAAGGGTGCTAGTCCAGAATGATCTGAGTTTGCTGCGGAGCGGATAGCATTTTACGCACCGCGCCCATCACCTTTTGTGGGTCACGTAAAAAGGCGTTAATACCGCACTTCACGTAGCGCGTATGCTCGAAACGTTCACTGCCCGCCAGTTCGATATCAGTAATGAGCAATACGACATCAGCACGCCGGATGTCCTCTTCCGTAAGCTCACTCTCAACGCCCAGCGCTCCCTGCGTCTCAATGTTAACGCTCCACTTCTCCTGCTGGCAGAGCTTTTCCAGCCGTTCGGCAGCCATATAGGTATGTGCGACGCCACTGACGCACGCGGTCACCGCCACCAGATGACGTCCCGCTATCACTGTCATGTTCAGCCTCCCAGGGTAACATTGAAACCTTCGCACTCGGCCAGTTGACGCATCGCTGACACCTCATCTTCTGTCGGCGGGATCGCTTGCCGCATTCCCCACACCTGTCCCAGCAGACGGTATTTTGGCTCCCCATACTGATGGAAGGGCAATAAATGCAGCTGCCGTATTCCTGAAGGTAACAGGAAAGCCAGCACGCGCGCCATGTTCGTTTCGTTAAGCGTATAGCCAGGAATAAGCGGGACGCGGGGAATCACGTTTATCCCGTCAGCCACCAGCTGGCGGAAATTATCCAGCACCCTGGGGAGATTCATAGCCAAAACGGATTGGGCCAGCGCCGTGTCCATGATCTTCAAATCAAACAGCACTTCATCACACTGGTGAGCCAGCGGCATTAATCGGGACAAAGGCGCATCGCCTGCCGTTTCGATGGCCGTATGCACGCCGAAACGACGCAGCCTCTGTAGAAGCTGTGTCGCGAAAGGCGCCTGCAGCAACACTTCCCCGCCCGAAAGCGTCACCCCGCCTCCCGAGGAACGAAAGAAGACATCGTCTTTCATTACCTCGTTTTCCAGCTCATCCAGGGTCACATCGCGCCCGATGTGCTCGAACGCGCCGGACGGGCACTCCTCAGCGTCCCGCAGGCAGGGAGCACAGTGCAGGCATTTACTCTCCCGGCGCACCGTCTCGATTTTCGGGGAGATCGACTCCGGATTCGCACACCACGGACAGCGGTGAGGGCAGCCTTTAAAAAAAACCACCGTGCGGATGCCGCTTCCGTCGTTCAGTGAGTAGCGCTGGATGTTGAAAATACGCGCCACGTCGACGCGCGTTTCAACCACGTCACAGCTGATGTGCTGTGCGGCGGATAATGTCATCCTGGATCTCCTTCGATAACTCGACAAAGAAGGCGCTGTATCCGGCAACGCGCACCACCAGCCCGGCAAAATCCTGTGGACGCTGTTGCGCTTCACGCAATGTTTCCGCGTTCACCACGTTAAACTGGATATGCTGCAGCTTAAGCTGGGTGAAAGCGCGAAGGAAATCCGCCAGCTTTTGCAGCCCGGTATCGCCTTCCAGCGTCGCAGGGGTAAATTTAACGTTTAACAGCGTACCGTTAGATAACAGATAGTTATCCAGCTTGCTTACCGATTTTAATACCGCCGTTGGGCCCTGCATATCTTGCCCAAGCATCGGCGAGAGCCCACCGTCAGCCAGTTGCTCTCCGGCAAAGCGGCCATCCGGTGTAGCTCCCACCACCGCCCCCAGCGGCACGTGTGCCGATACGGTATAAGAGCCTGGCGTGAACTGTCCGCCGCGCGGGTTCCGGTATTTTTCGACCTCTTTACAGTAATGGCGCAGCAGTTCAGCGCTGATATTGTCGACATCATCGATATCATTGCCGTATTTTTCGAAGCGATTGATCAACCTTGCACGCACCTTTTCGCCCTCTGGGGTGGCAAAGTTCGCTTTTAACACGGCTAAGAGCTCATCAAAACTTAAGCGCTGCTGTTCAAAGACCAGCCCTTTCAGGGCGTGCAGTGAATCGCTCAGGTTGGCTATCCCGATTCCCTGAACGCCAGAAAAGTTATACCGCGCCCCGCCGTCGGTAATATCTTTCCCTGATTCAAGACAATCGCTGATAAATGAAGAGAGCAACGGTACCGGTGCCCAGTCTCGATGGCCGATATCGCAGATGTTGCTCCCCTCAACCATCAGCGCAATGTAGTGATTAATTTTGGCGCGAATATGGTCCAGCAAGCCTTCATAACTCAGCGCTGCGTTGCCTTCGTTCTCCTGCATCGCGATTTCCATCACCTTCAGCAGGTTAAACATCGCGATATCATGCAGACCGTAGGTTTTACCCGGAATTGACAGTTCTACACAGCCAACCACCGCGTAGTCGCGCGCATCTTCCAGCGACACCCCCCGATTCAGGAAAGCGGGCACCACCACTTCGTCATTGAAAATCTGCGGGATACCGGTGCCCAGGCGGATCGTCTCCGCCGTTTTAAGCAGAAAAGGACGGTCGATAAGTTCGTTAACCCGCACGCCAAGGTTCGGTTGAGGAAGCTGAACGCTCTGATAAGCATCCAGGCACAGGAAGGAAAGCACATTCACCGCGCTACGACCGTTCTCCGTCAGGCCGCCCAATAGTGCGGTATACCCGGTCGGGAATCCGGCAAAATAGCGGGCGCTGCTGGTCGAGCGTAAAAGCACCACATCATTGCACTTCACCCACAGCGATTCCAGAATCTCTTTCAGGAAAACGGGCGCTTCGCCCTGTGAGAGCGAGGCCTGATAAAAGGGCAGCATGTACTGGTCAAAGCGCCCGATGGAGAGCGAACTTGCGTTGGATTCATACTGCAAAATAACGTTCATGTACCAGAAGAGCTGACACGCCTGCCAGAACGTTTGCGGCTTATGCTGCGCGTTGTGGCGCGAGATTTCTGCCATCTTCCGTAATTCTTCACGCCGTGCTGCATCGCTGCTTGCAGCCAACTCTTCAGCCAGTGATGCATAGCGCAGTATATGACGCTGGGACGCTTCAAGCAGAATCAGCGCGGCGGCATAGAACGTGTTCTGCGCATCGCGGGCGCAGCGTTCGCGCAATTCCTCCACCAGCACACCCAGGCCGTTATTGAGCAGGCGCGGATAATCAATAATGATATGCCCCTGCCCTTTGTCCGTCTGGTTGACGCTGAAAATTTGCGTCCCCACAGCGGCTTTCACCTCATCCGTCATCTGGCTGTTAATGAAATCCTTCATTGACCGTTTTTCCCAGTAGGGATACAGCACGTCACGGTAGATCTGTTTATCCGCTTCGCCGATCTCGAAGCGGTCCTGTGGACGAGTGGAGAACTGGTCCAGCTCCTTAAGCAGCCAGTACGGATCCATCTCAGGCGACATAATGCCCGCACGCGGTTTAACGGTCCGGTTTCCGGCAATCAGTTCCTCATCACGAATCGCGATGTTCACATGGTCAAGAATGTACGCCGTGGCTTTTGCACGCCTGAGGATAACCGGCTCACCTTCCGTCTGCTGATGGCTGGCGGTATAGAGCAAAGCACGCTCAAGCGAGATTTCACGTGGGCTGGCAAAAAGTGCGTCTTTCAAACGCTGGGTACGATTCGTCATGAGGGAACTCCTGTAACGGAAAACGAGCCCGCCCCGAAGGGCGGGAGAGCGTCAGGCGGTTTGCGCCAGGTGGGCATCAATCTTGTTCATGATGGCGTCGGCGCGTTTTACCGCGTCGCTAATGTTGACGCGCACGATGGTTTTCCCGGCAAAGCGCTCTTCAAATTTAATGCCGATATCTTTGGTCAGGATCACCATATCCGCTGCGGCGATATCCTCAGCATTCAGCTCGTTCTCAAGACCAATCGACCCCTGCGTTTCAACCTTTACTTCCCAGCCTTTGGCTTTAGCGGCGCTTTCCAGCGCTTCGGCCGCCATGTAGGTATGGGCAACGCCAGACGGGCATGCTGTTACTGCGATAATTCGGGCCATCTTCTCTTCCTCACTCAGTTAATTTCAAAATCCAGATCCAGGTCGTCCTCTTTTTCCTCGACCTGTTTTGCATTCTTGCGGGCAATACTCTTCAGCACGTTGACGCTAATGGCCGTCACCACCGCCCCTACGGCAACCGCCGCGATGTAGCCCAGTTTGCCTTCCACCACAGGGAGAACAATAAGCCCGCCCCAGCCGGCATAACATTGCGCCCCCATCACGGCAGCCGTCACTGCGCCACACGCGGATCCCAGCATGATGGAGGGAATAACGCGCAGAGGATCGGCAGCGGCGAACGGAATGGCCCCTTCGGTAACCCCCACGCAGCCCATCACTAATGCAGCCTTACCCGCTTCACGCTCTTCACCGGTAAAATTCTTGCGATTAATCAACGTCGCCAGGCCTAATCCCAGCGGTGGCACACAGATACCGACTGCCGCAATCGCCACCACGGTGTAGACGCCCTGAGCAACGCAGATCAGCATGAAGGCATAGGCGACTTTATTAATCGGGCCACCCATGTCGAAGGCCAGCATCAACCCCATGATGATGGCCAACACAACGATGCTGCCCTGCTGCATCCCTTGCAGCCACTGGGTTAAGCCCGTCGTCAACGCACCAACAGGTTCGCCCAGACCCCACATCATGATGCCTGCGGTAACAAAGGTGCCGATGATAGGGATGATGAAGATAGGCATGACGGAGCGCAGGACTTTCGGGACCGGCAGTTTTTTCAGATACCAGACCACAATCCCGCCGAGGATCCCGGCAATAATGGCGCCGAAGAAACCGGCACCGAAGCTGTTACCGACCCACGCGGCAATAGCGCAGGGAGCAAGCGCGGCGCGCTCGGCAATGGAATAGCCAATATAGGCGGCCAGGAAAGGCACCATCAGCGTTAACCCCGCCACGCCGATATCAAATAGCTTTTTGAGGTTAGGATCGGTTGCGGCATCCGGTACCGCGCCCTTGCCGTACAGCATGACCGAAACCGCCAGCAAAATACCGCCCGCGACCACGAACGGGATCATGTGCGACACCCCGGTCATCAGATGCTGCCGCGTGTTCTTGAGAATATGCACCAACTCTTTCATATGTCGCTCCTGGCCTAAAACCATAAAGATGTTGTGGCAAACAATAGGCAATCAGGAAGACGGCGGACAGGAGACAAAAAGGCCATTTACTGGATTTTTGTAATATCGAAATAAAAATGCGATCCGCCTCGACATTTTGGATAGACGTTACGCATAAGACAAACCACCATAACCTGTGAGTCAAATCTCACTTTTCACCTGATATTACATTTGTCCAGCTTTTGGCAGATTTGTCACATGGCGCGCGCCATCAACACACTCGTATGCTGTTCCCCAATGAATGATGATGAGTTTCAGGAGTGTGTATGGCTCTGGTAGTGGAATTTACCTGTGAATTGCCCAACGGTGTTCACGCGCGTCCGGCAAGTCATGTAGAGACGCTGTGCAATACATTTATCTCGCAAATCGAGTGGCACAACCTGCGCACAGACCGCAAAGGGAATGCCAAGAGTGCACTGGCACTCATTGGTACCGACACGCTGGCAGGCGACGCCTGTCGTCTGGTGATCCACGGTGAAGATGAGCAGAGCGCCCATCAACAGCTGGAACAATGGCTCCGGGAAGAGTTTCCCCACTGCGACGCGCCGCTTGCGGAAGCCCCCAATACCGAGCTTGATCCGCTGCCAGAATCTCTCACGCGCCTTAATCCAACGCTTTTTCGCGCCCTGCCCGTTTGCAGCGGCAGCGCCCGGGGCGTGTTAACCTTGCTGACCTCGCTGGATCTCAATGCACTGACGGATTTACCCGACGCGAAAAACGTGGAAGAAGAGCAGTCAGCGCTGGATAAAGGCCTCACCCTGCTGGTGAAAAACATTGAGCTGCGCGCGCTGGACAGCGACAGCACCGCCAGCGCCATTCTTGAGGCACATCGTTCGCTGGCAACGGATACCTCTTTGCGTCAGCATCTCCTTGCAGGAGTGAGCCAGGGTTTGAGCTGCGCGCAGGCTATAATCGCCACAGCTAACCATTTCTGCGATGCGTTCTCTCGTTCCAGCAGCAGCTATCTGCAGGAACGCGTGCTGGATGTGCGCGATGTTTGCTATCAGCTGCTGCAGCAAATCTACGGTGAACAGCGCTTCCCCGCACCGGGCCAGCTGACGCAGCCGACCGTTTGTCTGGCGGATGATCTTACGCCCGGCCAGTTCCTGGAGCTCGATAAAACCTTGCTTAAGGGGCTGCTGTTAAAAAGCGGTGGAACAACCTCGCACACCGTTATTCTTGCACGTTCCTTTAATATTCCGACGCTGGTCGGCGTCGACAGTGAAAGCCTGCTGCAGTGGCGCAATAAACCCGTATTTATTGATGGCAATGCCGGTGCGGTCGTGGTCAACGCCAGCGATGCGGTGGCACGCTACTACCGCCAGGAAGCACGGGTACAGCAGGCACTCCGCGAGCAGCAGCGCATCTGGCTTGACCGGGAAGCCAGAACCGCCGATGACCTGCGCATTGAGATCGCCGCAAACATCGCCCACGCGGTGGAAGCGCAGGCAGCATTCGGGAACGGCGCCGAGGGCGTTGGCCTGTTTCGCACCGAAATGCTGTATATGGACCGTACCAGCGCGCCCGGCGAAAACGAGCTGTACAACATTTTCTGTCAGGCGCTGGAAAGTGCAAACGGGCGCAGCATTATCGTGCGCACCATGGATATCGGCGGCGATAAACCGGTGGCGTACCTGAATATCCCGGCCGAAAACAACCCGTTCCTCGGCTACCGCGCCGTACGTATTTACGAAGAGTATGCCGCCCTTTTCACCACTCAGCTTCGGGCGATCCTGCGCGCCTCTGCTCACGGCAGCCTGAAGATCATGATCCCGATGATCTCTTCCATGGAAGAGATCCTGTGGGTGAAAGAGAAACTTGCCGAAGCGAAACAGCAGCTTCGCGCTGAACACATTCCGTTTGATGAGAAAATCCCGCTCGGCATCATGCTGGAGGTGCCTTCGGTGATGTTCATTATCGATCAGTGCTGCGAAGAAATTGATTTCTTTAGCATCGGCAGCAATGACCTGACGCAGTATCTGCTGGCCGTCGACCGCGACAACGCCAAAGTCACACGCCACTACAACAGCCTGAACCCGGCCTTCCTGAGGGCGCTGGATTATGCGGTACAGGCCGTCCATCGCCAGGGGAAATGGATTGGCCTGTGCGGAGAGCTGGGCGCAAAAGGTTCAGTGCTGCCGTTGCTGGTGGGTCTGGGACTGGACGAGCTGAGCATGGGGTCGCCCGCTATTCCGGCAACCAAAGCGCGACTGGCACAGCTTGATAGCCGCGCCTGCCGCCAGCTGCTGAATCAGGCCATGGCGTGTCGCACTTCGCTTGAAGTGGAACACCTGCTGGCGCAGTTCCGCATGAATCAGCAGGACACACCGCTGGTCACACCTCGCTGCATTTCACTGGATAACGACTGGAACAGCAAAGAAGAGGTCATGAAAGGGATGACCGATAACCTGCTGCTCGCAGGACGTTGCCGCTACCCCCGCAAGCTGGAGGCCGATCTGTGGGCGCGCGAAGCCGTTTTCTCCACCGGGCTTGGCTTCAGCTTCGCCATTCCGCACAGCAAGTCTGAGCATATTGAGCAATCCACCATCAGCGTTGCGCGCCTGAAATCCCCCGTCATGTGGGGAGATGAAGAAGCACAATTCATCATCATGCTGACGCTGAACAAACACGCCGCTGGAGATCAGCATATGCGTATTTTCTCCCGCCTGGCCCGCCGCATCATGCATGACGATTTCCGCAGTGCGCTGGTCAACGCCAGCTCAGAAGAGGCCATCGCCTCCCTGCTGCAACACGAATTAGAACTCTGAAACGAGGAAGAGTAATGGAACTGTATCTGGATACCGCCAACGTGGCGGAAGTTGAACGTCTGGCCCGCATCTTCCCTATTGCGGGCGTTACCACCAACCCGAGCATCATTGCCGCTAGCCGTGAATCCATCTGGGACGTGCTCCCGCGCCTGCAAAAAGCCACTGGACCGGAAGGCACGCTGTTTGCTCAAACCATGAGCCGCGATGCAGAAGGCATGGTAGCGGAGGCAAAACGTTTGAGTAACGCCGTCCCCGGCATCGTGGTGAAAATCCCGGTGACGGCTCAGGGGCTCATCGCGATTAAAGCATTGAAAAAAGAGGGTATAACCACGCTGGGGACCGCCGTTTATAGCGCGGCACAAGGTTTGCTTGCCGCGCTGGCAGGCGCGAAATATGTCGCGCCGTATGTGAACCGCGTTGACGCTCAGGGCGGTGATGGCATTCGCATGGTCCAGGAGCTGCAGTCCCTGCTGGAACTGCACGCACCGGAAAGCAAAGTGCTGGCCGCCAGCTTCAAAACGCCGCGGCAGGCGCTGGACTGCCTGCTGGCGGGATGCGAGGCAATCACGCTTCCCTTAGACGTAGCGCAACAAATGCTCGGCACGCCAGCGGTAGAGTCAGCCATAGAGAAGTTCGAGCAGGACTGGAAAAACGCGTTTGGTAACCTCAACCTCTAAGGGAGAACTGTTATGGACCGTATCATTCAATCGCCGGGAAAATACATCCAGGGCGCTGATGTGCTTACCCGTCTCGGCGACTATCTGAAACCCCTGGCCAATCGCTGGCTGGTTGTCGGCGATAAATTTGTTCTGGGTTTTGCCGAAGAGACCCTGCGCCAGAGTTTTAAAAAAGCCGAACTGCATGCCGAAATCGCGCCGTTTGGTGGCGAATGTTCACAAAATGAAATCGATCGTCTGAAAAAGCTGGCCGACAGCGCCGACTGTCTGGCGGTGCTGGGCATTGGCGGCGGTAAAACGCTGGATACCGCCAAAGCGCTGGCCCATTTTATGGACGTTCCCGTGGCTATTGCCCCGACGATTGCCTCCACCGATGCGCCGTGCAGCGCCCTTTCCGTTATTTACTCCGACAGCGGCGAGTTCGACCGCTATCTGATGCTGCCGCACAACCCGAACATGGTTATCGTCGACACCAAAGTAGTCGCGGGGGCGCCGGCACGTCTGCTGGCCGCCGGGATTGGCGATGCGCTGGCGACCTGGTTCGAAGCACGCGCCTGCTCGCGCAGCGGCGCGACCACCATGGCTGGCGGCAAATGTACGCAGGCTGCACTCGCGCTGGCCGAGCTGTGCTACAACACGCTGATTGAAGAAGGTGAAAAGGCCATGCTTGCAGCGGAACAGCATGTGGTTACGCCGGCGCTGGAACGCATTATCGAAGCCAACACCTATCTCAGCGGCGTGGGCTTTGAAAGCGGCGGACTGGCCGCAGCGCACGCTATTCATAACGGTATGACGGCGGTACCGGACGCGCACCACTTCTATCACGGTGAAAAAGTGGCGTTTGGTACGCTGACGCAGCTGGTACTGGAAAACGCGCCGGTAGATGAAATAGAGACCGTCGCGGCGCTTTGTCACAGCGTTGGGCTGCCGATCACGCTGGCGCAGCTGAACATCAAAGAGGATATTCCGGCCAAAATGCGTCTGATCGCGGAAGCCTCCTGTGCCGAAGGGGAAACTATCCACAACATGCCCGGCGGCGTAACGCCGGATCAGGTGTATGCGGCGCTGCTGGTGGCCGACCAGTATGGGCAGCGGTTCCTGCAGGAGTGGGAGTAAATAGCGTGAATAAAAATCCCCGCATCAGCGGGGATTTTTTTGCCCGTAAGCCGGGTAAGCGTCAGCGCTACCCGGCACAGGGGTTACTGCAGGTCAAACCGGTCCAGATCCATCACCTTCGCCCATGCGGCAACGAAGTCACGGACGAACTTCTCATGCGCATCATCACTGGCATAAACTTCTGCCAGCGCGCGCAGAACGGCGTTAGAACCGAAGACCAGATCGGCGCGGGTGGCGGTGTATTTCACTTCACCGCTGGCGCGATCGCTTCCGGCAAACAGTTCATTAGATTCGTCGGTCGCCTTCCACTGGGTGTTCATGTCCAGCAGGTTCACGAAGAAATCGTTGCTCAGCACGCCCTCGCGGTCGGTGAACACGCCATTCTTGCTGCCATCAAAGTTGGCACCCAGCACGCGCAGGCCACCGATCAGCACCGTCAGCTCAGGCGCGGTCAGCGTCAGCTGCTGGGCTTTATCAATCAGCAGTGACTCTGTCGTGGACACATCCACCTGCGCACGGTAGTTGCGGAAGCCGTCGGCAATCGGTTCGAGCAGGTTAAACATCTCGATATCCGTCTGATCCTGACGCGCATCGACGCGGCCCGGGGTGAACGGAACGTTGACGTAAACGCCTGCCGCTTTCGCCGCCTGCTCAACGCCCACCACGCCCGCCAGCACGATGATATCCGCCAGAGAGGCTTTGTTGGTGGTGCGCTGGATAGCTTCCAGAGCCGGCAACGCGCGAACCGCTGCGGCGTTCACATCCCAGTCGCGCTGAGGGGCCAGCGCCAGACGCGCGCCGTTGGCGCCACCGCGCTTGTCGCCGCCGCGGAAGGTTGAAGCTGACGCCCAGGCAACGGAAATCAGTTCGCTCACGGAGAGGCCAGAGGCAGCGATTTCCGTCTTCAGGCTTTCAATGTCTTCTTTCGACGGATTGAACACCGCCTGCGGCAGCGGGTCCTGCCAGATCAGATCTTCTTTCGGCACTTCCGGGCCAAGGTAACGCGATTTTGGCCCCATATCGCGGTGGGTCAGCTTGTACCACGCGCGCGCGAAGGCTTCGTTGAAGGCCTGCGGATCGTTCAGGAAGCGGCGGGAAATTTTCTCGAATTCCGGGTCAAAACGCAGCGTCAGGTCGGTGACCAGCATGGTAGGTTTGCGTTTTTTCGACGGGTCGAACGGGTCAGGCATGATTTCCGGCGCATCCACGGCTTCAAACTGAATCGCTCCCGCCGGGCTGCGGGTCTGCACCCATTCGTATTTGAACAGGTTCTCGAAGAAGTAGTTGCTCCACTGGGTCGGGGTTTGCGACCAGATGACTTCCAGACCGGAGGTAATGGCATCTGCGCCAACGCCCGTGCCGTGCGTGCTGGCCCAGCCCAGGCCCTGCGCTTCAATCGGCGAGGCTTCCGGGTCGGTGCCGACGTGCGTGGCTTCACCCGCGCCGTGGGTTTTGCCGAGGGTGTGGCCGCCCGCGATCAGCGCAACGGTCTCTTCGTCGTTCATCCCCATGTTGCCGAAGGTCGCGCGAATTGCCGCCGCAGCAGACAGAGGTTCACCGCTGGCGTTTGGCCCTTCCGGGTTAACGTAGATCAGGCCCATTTCGGTGGCGGCCAGAGGACGCTTGGCCAGCGCTTCCGGGTCACGGTGGGTCAGCCAGGCTTTTTCATCACCCCAGTTCACGTCCAGGTCTGGTTCCCAGACGTCTTCACGCCCGGCACCAAAACCAAACGTACGGAAGCCGGAGTTCTCCAGCGCCACGTTACCCGCGAGGATAAACAGGTCGGCCCAGGAAATTTTTTGTCCGTATTTTTGCTTGATGGGCCACAGCAGACGGCGCGCCTTATCCAGGCTCACGTTATCCGGCCAGGAGTTCAGCGGCGCAAAGCGCTGTTGACCGCGTCCGGCACCGCCGCGTCCGTCAACGGAGCGATAGGTACCCGCGCCGTGCCAGGCCATACGGATAAACAGGCCCGCATAGCTGCCCCAGTCGGCAGGCCACCACGGTTGAGAGTCGGTTAAAAGGGCTTTAAGGTCGCCTTTAAGGGCGGAGTAATCAAGTTTGCTGAATTCTTTGCGGTAGTCGAAGTCTTCACCCAGCGGGTTCGAACGATTGGAATGTTGATTAAGAAGATCGATGCGGAGTTGTTTTGGCCACCAGTCGCGGCTGCCTGTACCTGCCCCCGCGCTGTGATCGACGCCGCCCTGGTGGAACGGGCATTTGCCGACCGATGCCGCTTTATTGGTCTCGTCTGACGTGCTCATCGCTATGCTCCCTTTTACAGTGTTACCGTTACGATATACACCACTAGCAATAAGTTATAGTTGAATTAATCCACAGATTCGATAGCTAATACCTTTTAACTATTCGCGTGATAAAAAAGCCCTCGTAAAACGAGGGCTTTGTGCTTGTTACGCCGGACGAACGCCCAGCGTATGGCAAATGGCGTAGCTCATCTCCGCGCGGTTCAGCGTATAGAAGTGGAAATCTTTCACCCCTTCACGGCTTAAAATTTTCACCATGTCCATCGCGATATTGGCCCCCACCAGCTTGCGGGTTTCCGGATCATCGTCCAGCCCTTCGTACATTTTGGACATCCACAGCGGAATGCGAACATTGGTCATATCAGCAAACTTCTTCGCCTGTTTGAAGTTAGAGACCGGCAGAATACCCGGAATAATTTCAACGTCGATGCCCGCGGAGACGCAGCGGTCACGGAAACGCAGGTAGCTTTCCACATCAAAGAAGAACTGGGTAATGGCGCGGTTCGCGCCGGCGTCCACTTTACGCTTCAGGTTAAGCAGATCGGCCTGGGCACTTTTCGCTTCCGGATGCACCTCAGGATAAGCGGCAACGGAGATATCAAAGTCGGCCACGGCTTTCAGCAGCGCGACCAGATCGGCGGCATACATGTCCGGCTTACCGCTGCCCGGCGGCAGGTCACCGCGCAGTGCGACGATATGACGAATGCCATTATTCCAGTAATCCTGGGCGATGGCCCGTAACTCGTCGCGGGTCGCGTCGATACAGGTGAGATGCGGCGCCGCTTCCAGACCGGTACGATCTTTGATGCCTTTAATGATGCTGTGCGTACGGTCACGCTCGCCGGAGTTAGCACCGTAAGTCACGGAGACGAACTTCGGCTTCAGGCTGCTAAGACGATCGATAGAGCTCCACAGGGTTTGCTCCATTTCACTGGTGCGCGGCGGGAAAAATTCAAAAGAGACGTTAATCTGGCCGTTTACTTCGGCCAGGCTCTGATTCAGTGCTTCCCGCTGGTTGGCGTGAAAAAAGCTCATACCTTACCTCTATCAATCGCATGTCGTTATTTGTTGTGTTGTGAACTTCTATACGTTTAGACGTCCAGATGTAAAAATGACGGAAAAGCGGAGGGACGTCAACATAAATAATCAACAATAACGGTGAGGTTTGCTCAGGAAAGATGAAGAAAGTTCATGATGGGTGGTAGGGAGTGAGACATCGCCTCCCCAGGACCGTACACCCCTTTGGGTAAAGGGGAAAAAACCGCATCGCGCAGTCCTCTCCCCTATGGGATGTACGGTGCGGTTTTAATGCCAGCAGAAGTGATGCACAACCTGGGTAATCAGTTCGCGGGTTGGCTTGATGAAGCGGGTTTCCAGATATTCATCCGGCTGGTGCGCCTGGTTGATGGAGCCGGGGCCCAGGACCAGCGTAGGGCAAAGCGTCTGAATAAACGGCGCTTCGGTGCAGTAGTTCACCACGTCGGTTTTCTCACAGAGCAGCTTTTCCACCACCTCAACCAGCTGATGGTCCGGCGGGCATTCGTAACCCGGGATCGGCGGATGCAGTTCGGAGACCGTCAGGCGGCCCGGCCAGCGCTCGCTCACCGGAGCCAGCGCTTCATTCAGCAGGCCGTCGAGATCGCTGAGGGTCATGCCCGGCAGCGGGCGAATGTCCATATGCAGTTCGCAGCAGGCGCAGATGCGGTTCGAGGCATCGCCGCCGTGCAGGCTGCCGAGGTTCAGGGTCGGATACGGCACGGTGAACGCGTCGTAGTGGTAGCGCTCTTTCAGATCGTCGCGCAGGGTCATGATACGGCCGATGGCGTCATGCATCAGCTCAATGGCGTTCACGCCGCGCGCCGGATCGCTGGAGTGGCCGGACTGGCCCAGCACGCGCACGGCCGTAGAAATATGGCCTTTGTGCGCGCGGATCGGCTGCAGAGACGTCGGCTCGCCGATGATCGCGCAGTCCGGGCGAATCGACGTGTTTTCAGAGAAGTAGCGCGCGCCCGCCATGCTGGTTTCTTCATCGGCGGTCGCCAGAATGTAGAGCGGTTTTTTCAGCTTCGTCACGTCCACGTCACGCAGCGCGTCGAGGATAAAGGCGAAGAAGCCTTTCATGTCGGCGGTGCCCAGACCATAAAGCTTGTTGTCGTGCTCGGTCAGGGTGAATGGATCGCGCGTCCAGCGGCCGTCGTCAAACGGCACCGTATCGGTATGACCGGCCAGCAGCAGGCCGCCCGCACCGGTTCCGGTGCTGGCGAGCAGGTTAAATTTGTGGCGGGTTCCGGGGACGGGCTGAACCTCAACGTTAAACCCAAGATCGCTAAACCAACCCGCCAGCAGATTGATTAAAGACTCATTGCTCTGATCCAGCGCTTCTTCCGTTGCGCTGATGGACGGTGTGGCAATCAGGGCGCGGTAGATCTCGATAAATGGCGGTAAGTTCATTTTCATTGTTGACACACCTTAGGTCGTGATAGTATCAATATTCATGCAATAAATGTGAATAAAAATACACTAACGTTGAGCATAAAGGAACCCGATGTTGAATACGCTGATTGTAGGCGCTAGCGGTTATGCGGGCGCAGAGCTTGTAAGCTACGTGAATCGCCATCCACATATGACCATAACCGCTTTGACCGTGTCAGCGCAAAGCAATGATGCAGGAAAGTTAATTTCCGATTTGCATCCGCAGCTTAAGGGCCTGGTCGATCTGCCGCTGCAGCCCATGTCTGACATCAGCGAGTTTACCGACGGCGTCGACGTGGTGTTTTTAGCCACCGCGCACGAGGTCAGCCACGACCTGGCGCCGCAGTTCCTGGCGGCCGGCTGCGTGGTCTTCGACCTTTCCGGCGCGTTCCGCGTGAATGACGGCGCGTTCTACGAAAAATATTACGGTTTCACCCATCAGCATCCGGATCTGCTGGAAACAGCGGTGTACGGCCTGGCGGAGTGGAGCGCAGACAAACTGAAAGAAGCGGACCTGATTGCCGTTCCGGGCTGCTACCCGACGGCGGCGCAGCTTTCCCTGAAGCCGCTGATCGACGCGGGCCTGCTGGATCTGAGCCAGTGGCCGGTGATCAACGCCACCAGCGGCGTGAGCGGCGCAGGCCGCAAGGCGGCTATCTCCAACAGCTTCTGCGAAGTGAGCCTTCAGCCGTATGGCGTGTTTAATCACCGTCATCACCCTGAAATCACGACGCATCTGGGCGCGGACGTCATTTTCACCCCGCACCTGGGTAGCTTCCCGCGTGGGATCCTCGAAACCATTACCTGTCGCCTGAAACCGGGCGTGACCAAAGAGCAGGTGAACGAGGCCTTCAAGCAGGCGTATGCGGACAAACCGCTGGTGCGCCTGTACGACAAAGGCGTGCCGGCGCTGAAAAACGTGGTCGGCCTGCCGTTCTGCGATATCGGCTTTGCCGTTCAGGGTGAGCATCTCATCGTGGTGGCCGCAGAAGATAACTTACTGAAAGGCGCTGCCGCACAGGCAATGCAGTGTGCAAATATTCGTTTCGGCTTCCCTGAAACGCAGGCTCTTATTTAAGGTGTGATGATGAACCCATTAATTATCAAACTCGGTGGTGTACTGCTGGACAGCGAAGAAGCGCTGGAGCGTCTGTTTACCGCGCTGGTGAACTATCGCGAATCACACCAGCGTCCGCTGGTGATTGTGCACGGCGGCGGCTGCGTGGTGGACGAGCTGATGAAAGGGCTCAACCTGCCGGTGAAAAAGAAGAACGGCCTGCGCGTCACGCCTGCTGACCAGATTGACATCATTACCGGCGCGCTGGCGGGCACGGCGAACAAAACGCTGCTGGCGTGGGCGAAGAAACACCACATCGCGTCCGTGGGCCTCTATCTGGGCGATGGCGACAGCGTAAAAGTGACCCAGCTCGACGAAGAGCTCGGTCACGTTGGACTGGCGCAGCCAGGTTCGCCTAAGCTAATTAACACGCTGCTGGAAGGGGGTTTCCTGCCGGTGGTGAGCTCTATCGGCGTGACCGAAGAGGGCGATCTGATGAACGTCAACGCTGACCAGGCGGCGACGGCTCTGGCGGCAACGCTGGGCGCGGATCTGATCCTGCTTTCCGACGTGAGCGGCATTCTGGACGGCAAAGGCCAGCGCATTGCGGAAATGACGGCTGAGAAAGCCGAGCAGCTGATTGCTCAGGGTATTATTACCGACGGCATGATCGTCAAAGTGAACGCCGCGCTGGATGCCGCACGCACGCTGGGCCGTCCGGTGGATATCGCCTCCTGGCGTCACGCGGAACAACTGCCGGCGCTGTTTAACGGCACGCCGATTGGCACGCGTATTTTAGCGTAAGTTTTTATTGAATGACCGTAGGCCGGGTAAGCGAAGCGCCACCCGGCAGAACTAACGAATAAAGGAATCATGTTATGGCACTTTGGGGTGGGCGTTTTACACAGGCAGCGGATCAGCGGTTCAAACAGTTCAACGACTCTTTGCGCTTCGACTACCGCCTGGCCGAACAGGATATTGTCGGCTCTGTGGCCTGGTCCAAAGCGCTGGTGACGGTGGGCGTACTGACCGCAGACGAACAATTACGGCTGGAAGAAGCGCTGAACAATCTGCTGGAAGAGGTACGTCTTAATCCGCAGCAGATCCTCGAAAGCGATGCTGAAGATATTCACAGCTGGGTGGAAGGCAAGCTTATCGACAAAGTCGGCCAGCTGGGTAAAAAGCTGCATACCGGCCGCAGCCGTAACGACCAGGTCGCCACCGATCTGAAGCTGTGGTGTAAAGATACCGTTGGCGAACTGCTGGCGGCTAACCGTCAGCTGCAGAGCGCGCTGGTCGAGACCGCGCAGAACAACCAGGATGCGGTGATGCCGGGTTATACCCACCTGCAGCGCGCGCAGCCGGTGACCTTCGCACACTGGTGTCTGGCCTACGTCGAGATGCTGGCGCGTGACGAAAGCCGTCTTCAGGATACCCTGAAACGTCTGGACGTCAGCCCGCTGGGCAGCGGCGCGCTGGCCGGTACGGCGTATGAAATCGACCGTGAGCAGCTGGCAGGCTGGCTGGGCTTTGCCTCAGCCACCCGTAACAGCCTGGACAGCGTGTCTGACCGCGACCACGTGCTGGAGCTGCTATCCAATGCGTCTATCGGAATGGTGCACCTTTCGCGCTTTGCCGAAGACCTGATCTTCTTTAACTCTGGCGAAGCGGGCTTCGTCGAGCTGTCTGACCGCGTGACCTCAGGCTCATCCCTGATGCCGCAGAAGAAAAACCCGGACGCGCTTGAGCTGATCCGCGGCAAATGTGGCCGCGTGCAGGGCGCGCTGACCGGCATGATGATGACCCTGAAAGGGCTGCCGCTGGCGTACAACAAAGACATGCAGGAAGACAAGGAAGGGCTGTTCGACGCGCTCGACACCTGGCTGGACTGTCTGCATATGGGCGCGCTGGTGCTGGACGGCATTCAGGTGAAACGTCCGCGCTGTCAGGAAGCGGCGCAGCAGGGCTATGCGAACTCTACCGAACTGGCGGATTATCTGGTGGCGAAAGGCGTACCGTTCCGTGAAGCGCACCATATTGTGGGTGAAGCGGTGGTGGAAGCCATTCGTCAGGGTAAACCGCTGGAAGATCTGCCGCTGGCCGACCTGCAGAAGTTCAGCGCGGTTATCGGGGATGATGTGTATCCGATCCTTGCGCTGCAGTCTTGCCTGGATAAACGTGCCGCGAAAGGCGGCGTGTCGCCTAAGCAGGTGGCGCAGGCGATAGCGGATGCGAAAAACCGGTTGGTTTAATCTGTCCTGACAGGTGCCCTCTCCCACTGTACGGTCCGGGGAGAGGGCCAGGGTGAGGAGTTACAGCAGCTTAGCCAGACGGTTGATGTCGGACTGAATGGCTCCAGCGGTGACATCGCGCCCCGCGCCAGGACCACGGATCACCAGCGGGTTATCGCGATACCAGCGGCTTTCGATGGCGAAGACGTTATCGCACGGCAGCAGCGCCGCCAGCGGATGTTCAGGACGCACCGCCTCGACGCCGACTCGCGCTTTTCCGTTGGCCTCGAAACGCGCCACATAGCGCAGCACCAGCCCCATCTCGTTCGCCGCCTCCAGACGCTGTACCATCTGCTCGTTCAACTCTTCACCATTTTCAAAGAAATGGTCCACAGAACCTTCTTCACAGCCGGCAGGCACCAGCGATTCGACGCGTACGGCATCCGGTTCAATGTCGTAACCGGCCTCACGCGCCAGGATCACCAGCTTACGCATCACGTCTTTGCCGGAAAGGTCAACGCGCGGATCGGGCTCGGTTAAGCCCTGCTGCCATGCCTGATCCACCAGGTCGGTGAAGGGTACGGTGCCGTCAAACTGCAGGAAAAGCCAGGAGAGCGTGCCGGAGAAGATACCGCTCAGCGCCAGAATGCTGTCGCCGCTTTCAATCAGGTCACGCACGGTGTGGTTAACCGGCAGGCCAGCCCCAACGGTGGCGTTATAAAGCCAGTGGCGCCCCGTTTTTTCAAACGCGTCGTGGATCTGGCGGTATTTATCGGTGCTGCTCGCCCCCGCCAGCTTGTTCGCACTAATAACGTGGAAACCGTGGCTGGCGAAATCCAGATACTGATCCGCAAGCTGTTCGCTGGCGGTAACGTCCAGCACCACCAGATCGTCATACGGGTGCGCGCGCATCCACAGGAACAGCGACTCTTCATCCTGCTCTACGGCTTCATCATTAAAGAAGGCAAGCGCGCGGCTGGCGTCCAGCCCTTCGTAGTTCAGCAGGCTGCGGCGGCTGTCCACCACGCCCGCAAGAACGAATTCGAATCCGGTACGCGCCGAGAGCGTCACCTGTTCGCGGGCAAACAGCTCCAGCCAGCGGGAACCGATGTTGCCTTTCCCGAACAGCACCAGACCGATGCGCTTTTCCGCGCGGAACAGAGAGGTATGCAGGCCCTGGATCAGGCTCTCGGTTGGCCCTTTACGCAGAACGGCGACCAGGCTGATGCCCTCCTCCGACTGCCAGGTGAACTCCACCGGCTGGCCTTTCAGCTGCTGCCAGAATCGGTGGCAGTGCAGCGGGTTACGGGTGACGCCCGCGCCCACCATCGCCACCAGCGCCAGCCCCTGACGCAGGCGAAGCTCGCCCGGCAGGCCAGCTTCATCCAGAATTTTCAGCGCGCTGTCCGCCACTTCAGCGGTGTAGCAGAACTGCAGCAGCTGACGATCGTTATGCACGCCAACGGCCAACGGACGCACCTGGGCGCGTTTCAGGATCGTGTCGATATCTTTATGCGCCAGCTTGAAGTCCTGGCCCGCAGGCACCTGGAACTCAATCAGGCAGATGTCGTCGTGGCTGGTGACAATACGCGCCCCGGTACCGGACGCCAGCACGCGCTCAATGCGCGTGGAGCCTTGATCCGGAGTGTAACTGCAGCGCAGCTGGAGGTCGATATCGCTGCCGGAAACCGGCTGCAGCGTGCGCGCGTGCAGTACCGGCGCGGCCAGACGCGCCAGCTCGCTGGCTTCGTCGAGACGCAGCAGCGGCAGCAGGCAGGCATCTTTTACTTTGCGCGGATCCGCGCTGTACACACCGGCCACGTCGCTCCAGATGGTGACGCGGGAGACGCCCGCCAGCGCGCCAATCTGCGTTGCCGAGTAGTCGGAGCCGTTACGGCCCAACAGCACGGTTTCGCCCGCGTTGCTGCGGCTGATAAAGCCGGTGACGACAATACGTTTGCCCGGGTGCTGCACCAGCAGCTGTTGCAGCAGCGGGTAGGACAACCCTTCATCCACCTGTGGCTGCGCGGCGCGTTCAGCGCGCAGAAAATCACGCGCGTCGAGCCAGGCTGCGTCCACGCCCAGGTGTTGCAGCACGGCGGCCATCAGGCGCGCGGACCACACTTCACCGTGGCCCACCACTTCGGCATACACCGCGTCGGTAATCCCGCTGTCCAGCAGGGCAGCCAGACGCTCAAGGTCATGCGTGAAGGCGCCGATCAGCCCGTCCGCCACGTCCGCAGGCAGCAGGCCGGCAATCAGCTCGCTCTGGTAGCGGCGTAAGGACTGTTGCACCTGATGCGCAGAAAGGCGATCGGTCTGGCTCAGTTTCAGCCAGCTAATCAACTGGTTGGTGGTGCTGCCCGCCGCCGAGACAACCATCATGTCACCCGGCTGTGAATATTCCGTCATGATGCCTGCAACGCGCAGGTAACATTTCACATCAGCAAGACTACTACCACCAAACTTGTGCAGCTGACGACCCTTCGCCCCTGCCTGCGCTATCACACTCATGATTACCCCTTGGCTGCGACCCGGAAGCCATTTTCCAGATCGGCAATTAAATCTTCAGAATCTTCAATGCCGGTTGAGATACGCAGCAGCGTCTCGGAAATTCCGGCGGCGGCACGAGCTTCCGGTGCCATACCTGCGTGCGTCATGGTCGCGGCGTGGGAGATCAAGCTTTCAACCCCACCTAAGGATTCCGCCAGCGTAAACAATGACAGCCCGCTCAGGAAGCGACGCAGCGTTTGCTCGTCACCGTCCAGTTCAAAACTTAACATCGCGCCAAACCCTTTCTGCTGACGCGCGGCAATCTCGTGCCCCTGATTTTCCGGCAGCGACGGGTGATAGAGCTTCTTCACCAGCGGCTGGGTTTTCAGGAAATCGACAATCGCCTGGGCATTGCGCTGCGCCAAGTCCATGCGCGGCGACAGCGTGCGGATGCCGCGCAACAGCAGATAGCTGTCGAAGGCCCCCGCGGTGACGCCAATATTATTGGCCCACCATGCCAGTTCGGTGACAACGTCGGGATCTTTAGCAATCACCACGCCCGCCACCACATCAGAATGGCCGTTCAGATATTTAGTGCATGAATGCAATACCAGATCGGCACCCAGTGCGAGTGGGTTCTGAAGGGCCGGACTGAGGAACGTATTATCCACTACACTTATCGCTCCCGCATCCCTTGCGAGCTGACAAATTTTCGCAATATCGACAACGCGCAACAACGGATTGCTTGGACTTTCCACCAGAACCAGCTTCGGCTTCTCTGCCAGGGCCTGTTTCAGCGCCTTTTCATCGTTTTGATCGACAAACAGCACGCGATAGCAGCCGCGTTTCGCCAGGCTGTCAAACAGACGATAGCTGCCGCCGTAGCAGTCGTGCGGCGCGACCAGCAGATCGCCCGGCTTCAGGAACACCGTGGTCACCAGGTGAATGGCGGACATCCCCGTATTGGTTAATACTGCACCTGCGCCACCTTCCAGCTCGGCCAGCGCGCGCTGGGTCACGTCACGCGTAGGGTTGCCACGACGCGAATAATCATGCGCGCGGGGTTCATTAAATCCGGTGAAGTTATAAGTACTGGAAAGATGAATCGGCGGGACAACGCAGCCGTACTGCTCGTCATCATTTAATCCGCTACGCACTGCAATAGTGGCCTGTTTACGCGTCATGGTGAGGGCTTCCTGGCGAATGAGGTGAAAAGTCAGGCACCAGAGTAAACATTGAAAGTATGGACGTCAATACATCTGGACATCTAAACTTCTTTGCGTATAGATTGAGCAATGCGCAAATAGCCGTTAAAATTATATGCTTTAGTGCACGCTGCAGCGGCAATATCCGTGCCACGGTATCGTCTCTACGGTAAACTAGACAAGATTGCGGTTCAAAACGGGTGGTTACAGGTTTTGCACCTTTAAATAAATGACTGAGAGGATTAAAGGTATCTCATGGCTGAATGGAGCGGCGAATATATCAGCCCATACGCTGAGCACGGTAAGAAGAGTGAGCAAGTAAAGAAAATTACGGTTTCCATTCCTCTGAAGGTGTTGAAGATCCTCACCGATGAACGTACGCGTCGTCAGGTGAACAACCTGCGCCACGCGACCAACAGCGAACTGCTGTGCGAAGCGTTTCTGCATGCGTTTACCGGTCAACCGTTGCCGAACGATGAAGATCTGCGCAAAGAGCGCAGTGATGAAATCCCGGAAGAGGCGAAGGTGATCATGCGTGAACTGGGTATTGACCCGGATACGTGGGAATACTGAGAAGCGGATACAAAAAAGGCACCTTGCGGTGCCTTTTTTCGGGAAACTTATTTAGCGCCCGGGATGCTGAAACGCTTGTTGAAGCGGTCAACACGGCCACCGGTTGCAACGTCACGCTGCTTACCAGTGTAGAACGGGTGGCATTTGCCGCACACGTCCAGGTTCAGATCGTGACCCACGGTAGAGCGGATCTGGATAGAGTTACCGCAAGAACAGTTTGCAGTAATCATTTCGTATTTCGGGTGAATATCTTTTTTCATGGGAGAACCTCAGTTAAGGCCGCGTCGCTCTTCCAGCCCTAACGCCAGACACCACGCGATGTTGATTGTAAGTTCTTTGGCGTAAAGTACACCAAAGGCGGCGAATCATACAGAATTTGACCAACGTATGCAAACTGATCCGCACGCCGCTTTTACTAATGTGTATACTAACGCGCCACTTTTCAAGTCAGGAAGATTCGATGCCCGTCGCTCACGTTGCCCTGCCCGTTCCGCTTCCCCGCACCTTTGACTACCTGCTGCCCGACAGCATGAGCGCCAAAGCGGGCTGCCGCGTGACCGTGCCGTTTGGCAAACAGCAGCGCGTGGGGATCGTCGTCTCCGTCAGCGATAAAAGCGAATTGCCGCTTAACGAGCTGAAGTCGGTCGTTGAGGTGCTGGACAGCGAGCCGGTTTACTCTACCAGCACCTGGCGACTGCTGCTGTGGGCGGCGGATTATTATCATCACCCGATTGGCGACGTCCTGTTCCATGCCCTGCCAATTATGCTGCGTCAGGGCAAGAGCGCCAGCCACGCGCCGATGTGGTACTGGTTTGCCACCGAGCAGGGCCAGGCGGTGGATATCAACAGCCTGAAGCGATCGCAGAAACAGCAGCAGGCGCTGGCGGCGCTGCGTCAGGGAAAAATCTGGCGACATCAGGTCGACGAGCTTGAGGTCAGCGAAACGGCGCTACAGGCCTTAAGAAAGAAAGGACTGAGCGAACTGGCCAGCGAAGCTCCCGCTCTTTACGACTGGCGGGAGAGTTTCTCCGTTTCAGGGGATCGCCTGCGTCTGAATACCGAGCAGGCCACCGCAGTGGGCGCGATTCATAGCGCCTCCGATCATTTTTCTGCCTGGCTGCTGGCGGGAGTCACCGGTTCCGGCAAGACCGAAGTCTACCTGAGCGTGCTGGAAAACGTGCTCGCGCAGGGCAAACAGGCGCTGGTGATGGTGCCGGAAATTGGCCTGACGCCGCAAACCATCGCCCGATTCCGCGAGCGCTTTAACGCGCCGGTTGAGGTGCTGCACTCCGGCCTGAACGACAGCGAACGCCTCAGCGCCTGGCTGAAAGCGAAAAACGGCGAAGCGGCGATTGTGATCGGCACCCGCTCGTCGCTGTTTACGCCGTTTAAAAATCTTGGCGTTATCGTGATCGACGAAGAGCACGACAGCTCCTATAAACAGCAGGAAGGCTGGCGCTATCACGCCCGCGACCTGGCGGTTTATCGCGCGCACAGTGAGCAGATCCCTATTATTCTCGGCTCCGCCACGCCGGCGCTTGAAACGCTGCACAACGTGCGCCAGCGTAAATACCATATGCTGCGCCTGACGCGTCGGGCGGGGAATGCCCGCCCGGCCATTCAGCACGTGCTGGATCTGAAAGGCCAGCAGGTTCAGGCCGGGCTTGCGCCGGCATTGATTACCCGCATGCGCCAGCACTTGCAGGCGGGGAACCAGGTCATTCTGTTTCTCAACCGCCGCGGATTTGCCCCCGCACTGCTGTGCCACGACTGCGGCTGGATTGCCGAGTGTCCGCGCTGCGACCACTACTACACCTTCCATCAGGCCCAGCGGCATTTGCGCTGCCACCACTGCGACAGCCAGCGCCCGGTGCCGCGCCAGTGCCCGTCATGTGGCTCAACGCATATCGTGCCGGTCGGTCTGGGGACGGAACAGCTGGAACAGGCGCTTGGCCCCTTCTTCCCGGACGTGCCGATTTCTCGTATCGACCGGGACACCACCAGCCGCAAGGGCGCGCTGGAACAGCAGCTGGCGGAAGTGCATCGCGGCGGCGCACGCATTCTGATTGGTACGCAGATGCTGGCCAAAGGCCACCACTTCCCGGACGTGACGCTGGTTGCCCTGCTGGACGTAGACGGCGCGCTGTTTTCGGCAGATTTCCGCTCAGCCGAGCGCTTCGCCCAGCTTTATACCCAGGTGGCAGGGCGTGCCGGTCGCGCCGGTAAACAGGGCGAAGTGGTGCTGCAAACGCACCACCCTGAGCATCCGCTGCTGCAAACCCTGCTGCATAAAGGCTATGACGCCTTTGCCGAACAGGCGCTGGCCGAACGCCAGACCATGCAGCTGCCGCCGTGGACCAGCCACGTCATCATCCGCGCGGAAGATCACAACAACCAACAGGCGCCGCTTTTCCTGCAGCAGCTGAGAAATCTCCTGCAGGCCAGCCCGCTGGTGGATAATCAGCTGTGGATCCTGGGCCCGGTGCCGGCACTCGCACCAAAGCGCGGCGGGCGTTTTCGCTGGCAAATCTTACTTCAGCACCCCTCGCGCATTCGTCTTCAGCACATCGTCAGCGGCACGCTGGCGCTCATCAACACGCTGCCGGAAGCGCGAAAAGTGAAGTGGGTACTGGACGTCGACCCCATCGAAGGCTGAAGACGGATCGAAAAATTTAACGCTCCTCACACTTTTTATGAAAATTCTGTAACCGATTCCATTAACTATCTGTAAAAATGGTGATGTCAGAAGTTCGGTGTTCAGGCGAGGAGAAGACGTTGAAGTCCAGGAAAGAGGTTGCACCGGCGACCATGAAAGACGTTGCCCAGAAAGCACAAGTCTCTACGGCAACCGTGTCCCGCGCATTAATGAACCCGGATAAAGTCTCCCAGGCGACCCGTAACCGGGTAGAGCAGGCTGCGCTTGAAGTGGGCTATTTCCCACAGGCGATGGGGCGTAACGTCAAACGCAATGAGTCGCGCACCATTCTGGTGATTGTGCCGGACATCTGTGACCCCTTCTTCAGCGAGATTATCCGCGGTATTGAAGTCACCGCAGCGGAACAGGGTTACCTGGTGCTGATTGGCGACTGTGCTCATCAGAACCAGCAGGAAAAAACCTTCATCGATCTCATTATCACCAAGCAGATCGACGGCATGCTGCTGCTTGGCTCTCGCCTGCCGTTTGATGCCAGCATTGAAGAGCAGCGTAATTTACCGCCGATGGTGATGGCCAACGAGTTTGCGCCGGAGCTGGAGCTGCCGACGGTCCACATTGATAACCTCACCGCCGCGTTCAACGCCGTAAACTATCTCCAGGAACTGGGGCACAAGCGCATTGGCTGTATTGCCGGGCCGGAAGAGATGCCGCTGTGTCACT
Organism: Enterobacter sp. QK-SA4; assembly: GCF_056856775.1. NCBI lineage: Bacteria > Pseudomonadati > Pseudomonadota > Gammaproteobacteria > Enterobacterales > Enterobacteriaceae > Enterobacter > Enterobacter sp. QK-SA4. The sequence goes on along the minus strand of NZ_JBXFXH010000007.1, from coordinate 76,942 downwards.
ATCGCTTACAGGGCTACGTTCAGGCGCTGCGCCGTACCGGCGTCACCGTCGATCCGCACTACATTGCGCGCGGTGACTTTACCTTCGCCGCGGGTGGACAAGCGCTGGAGAAACTTCTGGACCTGCCTGAACCGCCAACCGCCGTATTTTGTCACAGCGACGTGATGGCGCTGGGCGCATTATCGTACGCCAAACGCCGCGGCCTGCGGATACCGAAAGATTTATCGATCATCGGATTCGACAATATTTCGCTTTCAGAATTTTGCGATCCGCCGCTCTCAACGGTCGCTCAGCCGCGCTACCAAATCGGCCGCGAAGCGATGCTGCTTCTGCTGGATCAGCTTCACGGTCAAACAGTTAGCAGCGGCTCGCGGTTGCTGGACTGTGAACTGATTGTCCGCGGCACTACCCAGGCATTGACTTAAAGTAAACGTCTTTCGGATACCCTTATCTGGTCAAAGCCCCGCCGCTTAAGTAACATGGCGGACTGACGAACGAATAAATACAGCGAAACGATAGTGGCACAACGAGATTATGTACGTCGCGGCCAGCCGGCACCTTCGCGACGCAAAAAGAGTAGCTCAAGGAAAAAGCAACGTAACCTGCCTGCTGTCTCGCCAGCAATGGTCGCTATTGCTGCGGCTGTAGTCGTCGCCTTTATTGGTGGCCTGTACTTTATCACGCACCATAAAAAAGAAGAGTCTGAGGCGCTTCAGGCCAGTAAAGTTGCCGGAAACGGCCTTCCTCCGAAGCCTGAAGAACGCTGGCGCTATATCAAAGAGCTGGAAAGCCGTCAGCCCGGGGTGCGTGCGCCAACCGAACCTTCTGCGGGTGGTGAAGTGCAGAATGCGAATCAGCTGACGGATGAACAGCGTCAGCTGCTGGCCCAAATGCAGGCCGATATGCGCCAGCAGCCTACGCAGCTGAACGAAGTACCGTGGAATGAGCAGACGCCGGCACAGCGCCAGCAAACGCTGCAGCGACGTCAGGCGCAACAGCAGATCCAGCAGCAACAACAGCAGCAGTGGGCGCAAACCCAGCCGGTGCAGCAGCCGAAAGCACAGCCGCGGGTAACGGAACAGCCATACCAGCAGCAGACGCGTACGGCGCAGTCTCAGCCTGTCCAGCAGCAGCCGAAAACGCAGCCGCCGAAACAGGCCGCTCAGCCGTATCAGGATCTGCTCCAGACGCCAGCGCATACCACCGCGCAGCAGCCGAAAACGCAGCAGGCCGCGCCGGTGACCAAAGAGACCGAAGCGCCGAAGCAGACGGCAGAGAAAAAAGACGAGCGCCGCTGGATGGTGCAGTGCGGTTCGTTCAAAGGCGCAGAGCAGGCGGAAACGGTGCGCGCGCAACTGGCCTTTGAAGGGTTTGATTCGCGTATTACCACCAATAACGGCTGGAATCGCGTGGTGATTGGGCCGGTCAAAGGCAAAGAAAACGCCGATGGCACCATTTCGCGTCTGAAAATCGCCGGCCACACAAACTGCATTCGACTCGCTTCCGGGGGTTGAAACCCCCAAAATCCCCCCCATCTATCATTTAATTCAGCCCTGAGCACAGGCTCAGGGCTTCTGTTTCCCGATTCTGTAACCAGGGGGTCTGCTCGTGACAACAATAGTAAGTGTACGCCGTAACGGCCATGTGGTAATCGCCGGTGATGGCCAGGCCACGCTGGGTAATACCGTCATGAAAGGCAACGTGAAGAAAGTGCGCCGTCTCTACAACGACAAAGTGATCGCCGGTTTTGCTGGCGGCACGGCGGACGCCTTCACGCTGTTTGAACTGTTTGAACGCAAACTGGAAATGCACCAGGGTCATCTGGTGAAAGCTGCCGTTGAGCTGGCGAAAGACTGGCGTACCGACCGCATGCTGCGCAAGCTCGAAGCGCTGCTGGCCGTGGCCGATGAAACCGCCTCGCTGATCATCACCGGTAACGGTGACGTCATTCAGCCGGAAAATGACCTGATTGCTATCGGCTCTGGCGGCCCTTATGCCCAGGCTGCAGCCCGCGCGCTGTTGGAGAATACCGACATGAACGCGCGTGATATCGCGGTGAAGGCGTTGGATATTGCAGGCGATATCTGCATTTATACCAACCACAACCACACCATCGAAGAATTGACCTCCAAAGCGTAAGGATCTCCCATGTCTGAAATGACCCCACGCGAAATTGTCAGCGAACTGAACAAACACATTATCGGCCAGGATAACGCCAAGCGTTCCGTGGCTATTGCTCTGCGTAACCGCTGGCGTCGTATGCAGCTTGACGAAGAGCTGCGCCACGAAGTGACGCCAAAAAACATTCTGATGATCGGCCCGACCGGCGTCGGTAAAACCGAAATTGCCCGTCGTCTGGCGAAGCTGGCTAACGCGCCGTTCATCAAAGTTGAAGCCACCAAGTTCACCGAAGTGGGCTATGTGGGTAAAGAAGTGGACTCCATCATCCGCGATCTGACCGACTCGGCGATCAAGATGGTGCGCGTCCAGGCGATCGAGAAAAACCGCTATCGCGCGGAAGAGATGGCCGAGGAGCGCATTCTCGACGTGCTGATCCCACCGGCAAAAAACAACTGGGGCCAGGCAGAGCAGCAGGCGGAACCGTCCGCTGCGCGCCAGGCGTTCCGCAAAAAACTGCGTGAAGGCCAGCTGGACGACAAAGAGATTGAGATCGATCTCGCTGCCGCGCCAATGGGTGTGGAAATCATGGCGCCTCCGGGCATGGAAGAGATGACCAGCCAGCTGCAGTCCATGTTCCAGAACCTGGGCGGCCAGAAGCAGAAAGCGCGTAAGCTGAAAATTAAAGACGCGATGAAGCTGCTGATTGAAGAAGAAGCGGCGAAGCTGGTGAACCCGGAAGAGCTGAAGCAGGACGCTATCGACGCGGTTGAGCAGCACGGTATCGTGTTTATCGACGAAATCGACAAAATTTGTAAGCGCGGCGGCAACAGCTCTGGACCGGACGTGTCCCGCGAAGGCGTTCAGCGCGACCTGCTGCCGCTGGTTGAAGGCTGCACCGTCTCCACCAAGCACGGCATGGTGAAAACGGACCACATCCTGTTTATCGCTTCCGGTGCGTTCCAGGTTGCGAGCCCGTCGGATCTGATCCCCGAACTGCAGGGGCGTCTGCCTATCCGCGTTGAGCTGCAGGCGCTGACCACCGAAGATTTCGAACGTATCCTGACCGAGCCAAACGCCTCTGCTACCGTACAGTACAAAGCGCTGATGGCGACCGAAGGCGTGAACCTCGAGTTCACCGAAGACGGTATCAAGCGTATTGCCCAGGCCGCATGGCAGGTCAACGAAACCACCGAGAACATCGGTGCGCGTCGCCTGCATACCGTGCTGGAACGCCTGGTTGAAGATATCTCTTACGACGCGAGCGACCTTAACGGTCAAACCGTTACCATTGACGCAGAATATGTGAGTAAACATCTGGATGCGTTAGTGGCAGATGAAGATCTGAGCCGTTTTATCCTATAATCGCGGTTACTGGATTCTCATCACGTTTAATGGGGGCTAATGCCCCCATTTTTATTGGCTAAATACTTATGACTGACATCAGCCGTACTCAGGCGTGGCTCGAAAGTCTGCGCCCTAAAACGCTTCCTCTGGCCTTTGCCGCAATTATCGTCGGCACCGCCCTTGCCTGGTGGCAGGGTTATTTTGATCCGCTGGTCGCCGCGCTGGCACTGATTACCGCCGGCCTGCTGCAAATTCTCTCTAATCTTGCCAACGACTACGGCGACGCGGTAAAAGGCAGCGACAAGCCGGACCGCATAGGGCCACTGCGCGGAATGCAGAAAGGGGTGATTACCCAGGCGCAGATGAAACGCGCGCTGATTATCACCGTAGCGCTGATCTGCGTATCCGGCCTGGCGCTGGTGACGGTGGCGTCTAAGACCACCAGCGATTTCATTGGCTTCCTGGTGCTGGGCTTACTGGCCATTATCGCGGCCATCACCTACACCGTCGGCACGCGTCCTTACGGTTATATTGGGCTCGGGGATATCTCCGTACTGGTGTTCTTCGGCTGGCTGAGCGTGATGGGAAGCTGGTACCTGCAGGCGCATACGGTGATCCCTGCCCTGTTCCTGCCCGCGACCGCCTGCGGCCTGCTGGCGACGGCGGTGCTCAACATCAACAACCTGCGCGACATCGACAGCGATCGCGAGAACGGCAAAAATACCCTGGCGGTTCGTCTGGGGCCGGTCAATGCGCGCCGCTATCACGCCTGTCTGCTCATTGGCGCGCTGGTTTGCCTGGCGCTGTTTAACCTGATTTCCTTGCAGAGCCTGTGGGGCTGGCTGTTTGTGCTTGCCGCGCCGCTGCTGATTAAGCAGGCCCGCTTTGTGATGCGTGAACTCAGCCCGTCCGCCATGCCGCCAATGCTGGAACGTACGGTAAAAGGCGCGTTGCTGACTAACCTGTTGTTCGTCATCGGGATTGTTTTAAGCCAGACGCTGCGTTAGCTGACAAATATCAATTAACAATTGATGATTTTGCCAACAACGCATTTCGCACGATATACTGAACACATTCGCAGCAACTGAGCGTTAAACCTATGAAATACGATACCTCCGAGCTTTGTGACATCTACCAGGAAGATGTCAACGTCGTTGAACCGCTGTTCTCCAACTTTGGTGGGAGGTCGTCGTTTGGCGGTCAAATCGTCACGGTGAAATGTTTCGAGGACAACGGGTTGCTGTACGATCTGCTCGAACAGAATGGACGCGGCCGCGTTCTTGTGGTCGACGGCGGCGGTTCCGTGCGCCGTGCATTAATAGATGCTGAGCTGGCCGGCATTGCCGTTCAGAATGAGTGGGAAGGCCTTGTGGTGTACGGTTCCGTACGTCAGGTGGACGATCTGGAAGACCTGGATATCGGGATTCAGGCCATCGCGGCCATACCGGTAGGGGCGGCAGGTGACGGCATCGGCGAAAGCGACGTGCGCGTCAATTTCGGCGGCGTGACCTTCTTCTCCGGGGATCATCTCTACGCCGATAATACCGGCATTATCCTTTCCGAAGATCCGCTGGATATCGAGTAGTAAAAAGTCAGCGAGAACCATAAAAAAGCCGGGTGGCGGCGACGCCTTACCCGGCTTATTTCATCTGTATTTCCCGAGAGAAATTAAACTTCTTCCATACGTCCCAGCAGCGCCTGCAGGCGATCCTGCCAGCCGTTCTGCTGTTCACGCAGCTGGTTGTTTTCGCGCTCCAGCTCTTCGCGGCCGTGCTGAGCGTTCTGAACTTCCTGCGCCAGGCTGTTGTTCTTTTCTTTCAGCTCTTCAATTTCCATCTGCAGCAGGGTGATGGTGTCAATCGCCTGCTGTACTTTCGATTCCAGTTTCTCAAACACTTCTAAAGACATGATGCTACCTCTCCTGAATTGCAAGGCGACGCTTTAACATAAACGCGCACGACATATACCGTCGATTGTATGGAGCGCGGCGCTCTGTGTCCAGCGACACACCGCGCAGATCGCGGTTTGCAACACTTTTAGGTCTGGTCCTGGTGTGTTCGCGTCATATACCCCTAAATTGTTAACTGATTCGTTAATGAAATGATTCAGCTCACATTCCTGTACTGATGCAAAAATGTGCTTTATGGCGCGAAAACGCTCATTTTATTGACACAGACCACACATTTTGATTTCGATATTTCTCGTTTTTGCTCGTTAACGATAAATTAACACTATGTCTACAGGGCATCGTGGCTGTCACGGGCGGCCATGCTAACAATAAACATCAATTTCTTCAGGATTCCGATTATGAGTCAGACATCAACCTTAAAAGGCCAGTGCATTGCCGAGTTCCTTGGTACCGGGTTGTTGATATTCTTCGGAGTGGGCTGTGTTGCTGCACTGAAAGTGGCGGGTGCCAGTTTTGGTCAGTGGGAAATCAGTATCATCTGGGGTCTGGGCGTGGCGATGGCCATCTACCTGACTGCAGGGGTTTCTGGTGCACATCTTAACCCGGCGGTGACAATCGCACTGTGGCTGTTCGCGTGCTTTGACGGACGCAAAGTTGTTCCTTTCATTCTTTCTCAGTTTGCCGGCGCGTTTTGCGCAGCGGCGTTAGTTTACGGGCTTTATTACAATCTTTTCATCGACTTCGAACAGACGCATCATATGGTACGCGGCAGCGTCGAAAGTCTGGATCTGGCAGGCATCTTCTCAACCTACCCTAACCCGCATATCAATTTTGTGCAGGCGTTCGCAGTTGAAATGGTGATTACCGCTATTCTGATGGGCGTTATCCTGGCGCTGACCGACGACGGAAACGGCATTCCGCGCGGCCCGCTGGCACCCCTGCTGATTGGTTTGCTGATTGCGGTGATTGGCGCATCCATGGGCCCGCTGACCGGCTTCGCGATGAACCCGGCACGTGATATCGGACCAAAAGCCTTCGCCTTTATCGCCGGCTGGGGCGACGTCGCTTTCACCGGTGGCAAAGACATTCCTTACTTCCTGGTACCGCTGTTTGCGCCGGTTGTCGGGGCTGCGCTGGGTGCGTTTAGCTACCGCAAATTAATTGGTCGCCACTTACCGTGCGACACCTGTGTGGAAGAGGAGAAGGAAACGACTTCTACCGCACAACAAAAAGCTTCGCTGTAATCTGACTACGGGACACATACCATGACCGAAAAAAAATATATCGTTGCGCTCGACCAGGGCACTACCAGCTCCCGCGCTGTCGTAATGGATCATGACGCGAACATCGTCAGCGTGTCACAGCGCGAATTTGAGCAAATTTATCCTCGTCCAGGCTGGGTAGAACACGACCCGATGGAGATTTGGGCGTCACAAAGCTCCACGCTGGTCGAAGTGCTGGCGAAAGCCGATATCAGTTCCGACGAGATTGCCGCGATTGGTATTACCAACCAGCGTGAAACGACGATTGTCTGGGAACGTGAAACCGGTAAGCCCATTTACAACGCTATCGTCTGGCAGTGCCGCCGTACATCCGAGATCTGCGAACAGCTGAAGCGCGACGGTATGGAAGAGTACGTGCGCAGCGCCACCGGTCTGGTGGTTGACCCGTATTTCTCCGGCACCAAAGTGAAATGGATCCTCGACCACGTAGAAGGTTCACGCGAGCGTGCTAAACGCGGCGAGCTACTGTTCGGTACCGTCGATACCTGGCTTATCTGGAAGATGACCCAGGGACGCGTTCACGTCACCGACTACACCAACGCCTCGCGTACCATGCTGTTCAACATCAATACCCTGGAGTGGGATGACAAGATGCTGGACGCGCTGGACATTCCGCGCGCGATGCTGCCTGAAGTGCGTAAGTCTTCAGAAGTGTACGGTCAGACCAACATCGGCGGTAAAGGCGGCACCCGTATTCCTATCGCTGGTATCGCCGGTGACCAGCAGGCGGCGCTGTTCGGCCAGCTGTGCGTCAAGGAAGGGATGGCGAAGAACACCTACGGCACCGGCTGCTTTATGCTGATGAACACCGGCGAGAAGGCGGTGAAATCAGAAAACGGCCTGCTGACCACCATCGCCTGCGGTCCGCGCGGCGAAGTGAACTATGCGCTGGAAGGTGCGGTGTTCATGGCGGGTGCATCCATTCAGTGGCTGCGCGACGAAATGAAGCTGATCAGCGATGCGTTCGACTCCGAGTACTTCGCGACCAAAGTGAAAGACACCAACGGCGTGTACGTGGTGCCTGCGTTCACCGGTCTGGGTGCACCGTACTGGGACCCGTATGCACGCGGCGCAATTTTCGGGCTGACGCGCGGTGTGAACTCTAACCACATTATTCGCGCTACCCTGGAATCCATCGCCTACCAGACGCGCGACGTGCTGGAAGCGATGCAGGCTGACTCCGGTATTCGTCTGCACGCCCTGCGCGTGGACGGCGGTGCGGTAGCGAATAACTTCCTGATGCAGTTCCAGTCCGACATTCTCGGCACCCGCGTTGAGCGCCCTGAAGTGCGTGAAGTCACGGCGCTGGGCGCGGCGTACCTTGCCGGTCTGGCGGTAGGCTTCTGGCAGAACCTGGACGAGCTGCAGGAAAAAGCGGTTATCGAACGCGAATTCCGTCCGGGCATCGAAACCACCGAGCGTAACTTCCGCTACAGCGGCTGGAAAAAAGCGGTGAAACGCGCCCTGGCGTGGGAAGAGCACGAAGAGTAATCCCCCTCACCCCGGCCCTCTCCCCAAAGGGGAGAGGGTGTTTTAGGCCCCCTCTCCCCTCCCCACTCTGTGATAAACTTCGTGCAATTCCTTTTGATTGCACGAGTACCTCATGAAACGTGAACTTGCTATCGAGTTTTCCCGCGTCACCGAAGCGGCCGCCCTTGCAGGCTATAAATGGCTGGGCCGTGGCGACAAAAATACCGCAGACGGCGCTGCCGTCCATGCCATGCGCATAGTACTTAACCAGGTCAACATTGACGGCACCATCGTGATCGGCGAAGGCGAGATCGACGAAGCGCCGATGCTCTACATCGGTGAAAAAGTCGGTACCGGCAAAGGCGATGCCGTGGATATCGCCGTCGACCCGATCGAAGGCACCCGCATGACGGCGATGGGTCAGGCCAATGCGTTAGCGGTGCTGGCCGTCGGCGATAAGGGCTGCTTCCTGAACGCGCCGGACATGTACATGGAAAAGCTGATTGTCGGCCCAGGCGCGAAGGGCGCAATCGACCTTAGCCTGCCGCTGGAAGAGAACCTGCAAAACATCGCCAAAGCCCTGGGCAAACCCCTTAGCGAACTCACCGTCACCATTCTGGCGAAACCGCGCCACGACGCCACTATTGCGCAGATGCAAAAGCTCGGCGTGCGCGTGTTTGCTATCCCTGACGGTGACGTTGCCGCCTCGATCCTGACCTGCATGCCGGACAGCGAAGTCGACGTGCTGTACGGCATCGGCGGCGCGCCGGAAGGTGTGGTCTCTGCGGCGGTGATCCGCGCGCTGGATGGCGATATGCAGGCCCGTCTGCTGCCCCGCCATGAGGTAAAAGGCGACAGCGAAGAGAACCGCCGTATCGGGGAAAACGAGCTGGCGCGCTGCGAAGCGATGGGCATCGAGGCCAATAAAGTGCTGCCTCTGGACGAGATGGCGCGTAGCGATAACGTTGTCTTCTCGGCGACCGGCATCACCAAAGGCGATCTGCTGGACGGCATCACCCGCAAGGGTAATATGGCCACCACTGAAACCCTGCTGATTCGCGGTAAATCACGCACCATTCGCCGCATCCAGTCAATCCACTATCTCGACCGCAAAGACCCGGACGTGCAGACGCACATTCTGTAAAACCGTTTGATCGATAGAGCTTTCCGGCCCTGACGGGCTGGAAATTATCACCACAAGTACGGAAGATAGAACAGAGAAACAGCACAGGAGAAGATCATGGCGGACTGGGTAACAGGTAAAGTCACAAAGGTACAGCTCTGGACCGATGCGCTATTTAGTCTCACCGTACATGCTCCCGTTCACCCGTTTAAGGCCGGGCAATTTGCGAAGCTGGGGCTGGACGTCGACGGCGAGCGCGTGCAGCGCGCCTATTCTTACGTTAACGCGCCTGATAACCCGGATCTCGAGTTCTATCTGGTCACCGTTCCTGACGGTAAGCTCAGCCCGCGCCTTGCCGCCCTTAAGCCCGGCGACGACGTGCAAATTGTGAGTGAAGCGGCAGGCTTCTTTGTGCTCGAAGAGATCCCCGACTGCGACACGCTCTGGATGCTGGCAACGGGTACGGCCATCGGCCCTTATCTCTCTATTTTGCAGTACGGCAAAGATCTCGAGCGCTTTAAAAACATCGTGCTGGTGCACGCTGCGCGCTACGCCGCAGACCTGAGCTATTTGCCGCAGATGCAGGCGCTTGAACAGCAGTACGGCGGGAAGTTAAAGATTCAGACGGTGGTCAGCCGCGAAACCGTAGCAGGAGCGCTTACCGGCCGCGTGCCGGCGTTAATTGAGAGTGGAGCCCTGGAAGACGCGGTGGGTTTGCCGCTGAACGCTGAAACCAGCCACGTCATGCTGTGCGGCAACCCGCAGATGGTGCGGGACACGCAGCAGCTTCTGAAGGATACCCGGCAGATGACGAAACATCTTCGCCGCCGACCGGGCCATATGACCGCCGAACACTACTGGTGATCAGCGGTATTTCACCTCAAGGGTGTCTTTACCGTATTTGTTTTCGCTCTGGGTGCCAATAAACGCGCCCAGATCGACAATCATCATCACGAAGATGACCGACGGCAGCAGCCTGCCTACGACCCACGGCAGGATGGACGGAAGCATCGCCCAGTTTCCCGCCACCAGCATCCACGCCAGAATAATCAGAAATGCCCACGCGCCGGAACGTCCGCGATCGTGCAGCCGTTTTACGACAACCGCCGCCGTTGGCCATAGCAGACAGACCAGCGCGAAGGCCGCCGTTTGCGTGCTCAGCCAGGCGTTGTAAGCAACGAAAAACAGAAGCAGCATGGCGACAACCCACGTCACCATCCAGATCCAGAAATCACGGCGTCCAATACGCCCTTTGAATGAAAACAGCCACTGCTGTATGGTCATGTAAGGTTCCTTATTATCGTATAGCGCGCATTTTACCCTGGAGTTGTGACCTTTTGACAAGCCGACCAGATATCGTTTTAATCATGAGCACTTACGGCCAGGGGCAATGTTGATGAAAAGTTCGGCACGTTCTCTTTTCCTGTGTTTAGCGCTGCTCAGCGCGGGTTATCCCCTGCACGCCGCCGAAACCACAGCCCCGACCACAGCACCCTATCTGCTGGCGGGCGCACCGTCCTTCGATCAGTCCATCAGCCAGTTTCGTGAAACCTTCAATCAGACCAATCCCACGCTGCCGCTGGATGAGTTTCGTGCCATTGATGGCTCCCGCGATACCCCCACACTGACCCGTGCGGCAAGCAAGATTAACGAGAATTTGTATGCTTCCACGGCGCTGGAGCGCGGTACGTTAAAAATCAAAAGTATGCAAATCACCTGGCTGCCGATACAGGGGCCAGAGCAGAAAGCCGCTAAGGCGAAAGCGCTGGAGTACATGAGCGCGGTACTGCAGGCCTTTACCCCTGCGCTGACGAAAAAACAAAATCAGCAAAAGCTGCAAAAACTCCTTACCGCCGGGAAAAACAAGCGTTACTACGCTGATACCGAAGGCGCGATCCGCTATGTTGTTGCGGACAACGGCGAAAAAGGACTGACCTTCGCTGTTGAACCGATTAAGCTGGCACTATCTGACACCCTCGGCGGGGCGAATTAATGACAAAAAGCAAAGCCTTTCGAGGGAAAATCTCTATACTGATTCACAGACCATGCTGCCCGACAGGGTGGCCATATTCCTTAATTCGCTTATTTAGCGTGGAGAATTGAAATGCGACATCCTTTAGTGATGGGTAACTGGAAACTGAACGGCAGCCGCCACATGGTAAACGAGCTGGTTGCGAACCTGCGTAAAGAGCTGGCTGGCGTGACGGGCTGCGCGGTTGCTATCGCTCCGCCGGATATGTACCTGGATCTGGCTAAAAACGCCGCTGACGGCAGCCACATCATTCTGGGCGCGCAGAACGTTGACGTTAACCTGTCTGGCGCGTTCACCGGTGAAACCTCCGCTGAAATGCTGAAAGATATCGGCGCAAAATACATCATCATCGGCCACTCCGAGCGTCGCACCTATCACAAAGAATCCGATGAGTTCATCGCGAAGAAATTCGCCGTGCTGAAAGAGCAGGGTCTGATCCCGGTTCTGTGCATCGGTGAAACCGAAGCGGAAAACGAAGCGGGCAAAACCGAAGAAGTATGTGCACGTCAGATCGACGCAGTGCTGAAAACCCAGGGCGCGGCAGCGTTCGAAGGCGCGGTAATCGCTTACGAGCCAGTCTGGGCGATCGGTACCGGCAAATCTGCAACCCCTGCGCAGGCTCAGGCGGTTCACAAATTCATTCGTGACCACATTGCTAAAGCCGACGCGAAGGTCGCTGAGCAAGTGATTATTCAGTACGGCGGTTCCGTAAACGCCTCCAACGCTGCTGAGCTGTTCACCCAGCCAGACATCGATGGCGCGCTGGTTGGCGGTGCATCCCTGAAAGCTGACGCTTTCGCGGTGATCGTTAAGGCAGCAGAAGCGGCTAAACAGGCGTAATTGCCTTTGTGGCGGGTGGCGCTTGCGCTTGCCCGCCGCTCTTCTCCTCCCTCTCCCTTTGGGAGAGGGTTGGGGTGAGGTGAAACCGCTCGCACCGAACTACACTTTCCCCAGCAAACTAAACCACAGATAATCCAGCGGCAGCAGCACCAGATACGTTGCGATAGCCAGCGCCAGACAAAGCACCATCCCCGCCCTGGCAGGCACCTTTCCTAGCCCCATCGCCACCACGATCGGCGACGCCTGATACGGCAGCAGCGGCGTGGAATAGCCCAGCACCTGAATCATGATCACCGACAGCAGCGGAAAACCGGTCGCGTCCGAAAAACTCTGCGCCAGGGTGGTGTAAAGCGCCGGCACGCCGTTGGCGGTCATAATGAAGTTGAGCGCCGTGGTAATACCGGTCAGCGCCAGGAAGCTGGTGAACGGTCTGTCTGCATCCAGCGGCATAATGCGAAGCAACGCCTCGCCCATTGCCGTTCCGATACCGGTTTGCGTCACGACGATCGCAAGCCCAAGAATCCCCGCGACGTAAATACAGGTGCGCATGTTCACCCCGGCAGAAAACTCTTCCCCGGTAATGAAACCAATGCGCGGCAGCATGACGATGATCGACGCCGCCAGCCCCGTCCACGCCGGCCCAACGCCGTGCCAGCTCTCCGTGACCCACATCCCCAGCACCACCGCCAGGAGCCAGGCAAGACGCTTTTCATCCCGCCCCATAGGCTCAGAGGGCGCCTGTTCCTTCGGCGGTTTTGGGCTACCGGGAAATAGCCAGCAGATGAGGCCAATCAGGATCAGGCCTTTGAGAATACCGAGCACCGGCGTGTGCAGCAGCAGATACGGGACATAGTTCAGATGGATGCCGTACGAGCCTTCGGCCGCACCGCTCATCACCAGGTTAGGGACGTTAGCAGGCAGGATCGTCGCCGAAAGCTGGAAAGTCCCGAACCCCACCGCCAGCGCCAGCCCGAACCAGGCGCGGGAGCCGTCGGCGATACCGGCGCGTTTTGCCATCGCCGCGACAATCGGCATCAGCAGCGCAATACGTCCCATGTTCGACGGCATCACAAACGCCAGCGCGTAGCTCAGCAGCACCACGCTCGCCACCATCAACACCCAGGAGTCGGTGAGTCTTGCCGACAGCGCCCGGGCGGCCCTGTCCGCCAGTCCGGTTTTACGGATCGCCACGCCGAGCACAAAGCCGCTGAATACCAGCCAGAAAGCCGACGAGGCAAAACCGCCGAAGATGACCTCCGGCGGGGCGATCTTCGCAGTCATTGCCGCCGTGAAGAACAGCAGCGCGGTGATGAATTCCGGCAATAGCGACGTCGCCCACAGCACGATGGTGACGCCAACGATCAGTGAGGGCAGCAGCAGAGGATACGTTAACCAGAGCGACATACCTGTCTCCTGTAGAATTTTTCAGCAAGTCTACGGTGACAGGTAGCCCGAGTAAACGCGATTTATGGTGGGGTTACTTCAGGATAGCGCATTGATGATCCTGCAGTTCCTCCGCAGACGCGCGGTTAAGCGTGAGCAGGTTACGCTCGGTCGCCAGCAAAACAAAGGAGCCATCCGACTGCTGCGCCATTGCCAGCGCGAAACGCCCCATATGGTCGCGCGCTTCCGGCAGCTCTTCCGCCAGCATCATAAACGGGCTGCGCTGGACCAGCTCATTCTCCGTCACGCGGCGAGCAAGATACTCATGTCCTTCCAGTCCCCCGGGCAGAGGCAGCCACTGTGTGCTGATTTCTCCCTGTGCCGCGTTGAGCTTCTCGCGCACGTCCGGGCGCAGGCAGGAGATATGAATATGAAAATGGTTCTGCGTGCGGCCAGTCGGCGAGTTAATCGTCAGCGAAATGGCGCTATCAGGCACCTCGGATCCACGCTTCAGGGTCATAAAGCTGCGCGACTGCCACGGCAGCCAGAAAAAGTTCGGCGTATGAGCGTCGGTCAGCAGCGGGCTCTCGGTACCGTTGATGCGATATGTTGGCATCAAAAGGTATTGCAGCGGCCCGTTGCGATCTTTAAATACCACATAGCCTGCATCCGTTTTCACCTGCGCACAGGGTGTCGGGTTACGGTTCTGGATCTGATTCGGCACACACTGGTCGAGAACGATATGGCGCAACGCATTCGGATTACCCGCTTTCATCCAGTACACGCCGCCAGCGGCAAGGGCGATGACAATGAGGATCAATAAGATAATTTTTTTCACAACGCGTTCCCTGTTTTCAATAGAGGCAAAAGAGTAACGCAAAATGATGACCAAATAAAAAACCCGGCGGATTTCTCACGCCGGGTCACCGTGTCACAGGCTAATGGTTAGCGCTGGCTAATTTGGTCGAAGGTACCGCCATTGGAGAAGTGCTCTTTCTGCGCTTTCGTCCAGCCGCCGAACACATCGTCAATAGTGAATAGCTTCAGTTTAGGGAACTCCCCTTCGTATTTCTTGGCGACCGCCGCATCGCGTGGACGATAGAAGTTTTTCGCCGCAATTTCCTGGCCTTCTGGCGAGTACAGATACTTCAGGTAAGCTTCCGCCACCGCTTTGGTATCTTTCTTCTCAACCACTTTATCGACCACGGAAACGGTCGGCTCAGCCAGAATCGATTCGCTCGGGGTCACGATCTCGAATTTGTCTTTACCCAGCTCGTGGGTCGCCAGCAGAGCTTCGTTTTCCCAGGCAATCAGCACGTCGCCAATCCCGCGCTCAACGAAGGTGTTGGTGGCGCCACGCGCGCCGGAGTCCAGCACCTCAACGTTTTTATACAGCGCCTTCACGAATTCCTGAGCTTTGGCCTGGTCGCCATTGTTGTGATGCAGTGCATATCCCCACGCGCCGAGGTAGTTCCAGCGAGCGCCGCCGGAGCTTTTCGGGTTCGGGGTAATCACAGAAACGCCCGGTTTGATCAGGTCGTTCCAGTCTTTAATTTGTTTCGGGTTGCCTTTACGCACCAGGAAGACGATGGTCGAAGTGTATGGCGCAGAGTTATCCGGCAGGCGTTTGATCCAGTTTTTGTCGATACGGCCACGCTCGGCGATCGCGTCGACGTCGTAGGCCAGCGCCAGGGTCACCACGTCGGCTTCAATACCGTTTATCACGGACGTCGCCTGCTTGCCGGAGCCGCCATGCGACTGGCGAACCACCACATTATCGCCGGTTTCCTGTTTCCAGTGCGCCGCAAACGCCTTGTTGTATTGCTCGTACAGTTCACGCGTCGGGTCGTATGACACGTTCAGTAACTGGATATCCTTAGCCAGAACGCTGGTCGATGCCAGCAATAATGTTAAACCCACGCCCCATTTATTCATCGCCCAGCTCTCTTGTGTAGTGTTTTGATGAATGCAGCGTGCCAGAAAGCGAATCGAGGATTAAAGAATAAAAAAAGATTGGCTATAACGTAGTGGAATAAAAGAAGTGGATGAGCGGCCTGATGCCCTCACCCCAACCCTCTCCCATGGGAGAGGGAGCAACCATAAAAAAACGGTAACCCAAGGGCTACCGTTTTGCATTTACCTTGCCGCCACCGGGCAACAGAGCCGCTCAGTACAGTTTTTTCGCGCAGTCCAGCCAGTCACCTTTGAACGGACGCTTCATGTTTTCAATCGCGTCGATGATGTCGTGGTGAACCAGTTTTTCGTTCTGAATACCGACGCAGCGGCCGCCGTGGCCCTGCAGCAGCAGATCGATAGCGTACGCGCCCATACGGGACGCCAGAATACGGTCGTAAGGGCCTGGGGAACCGCCGCGCTGGATGTGACCCAGTACGGTCGCGCGAGTTTCGCGTTTGGTTTCGGCTTCGATGTACTTCGCCAGCTCGTCAACGTCACAGATGTGCTCGGTGATAGCCACGATTGCGTGTTTTTTACCTTTCGCGATGCCTGCTTTGATTTCAGCCACCAGATCTTCACGGCTAAATTCGACTTCTGGCACGACGATAAATTCACAACCGCCCGCAATGGCTGCCGCCAGCGTCAGGTCGCCACAGTAACGGCCCATCACTTCAACGATAGAGATACGCTGGTGAGAAGACGAGGTGTCACGCAGACGGTCAATCGCTTCAACAACGGTACCCAGCGCAGTAAAGAAGCCGATAGTGTAGTCAGTACCTTTGATGTCGTTGTCGATGGTGCCCGGCAGACCGATGCACGGGAAGCCCATTTCGGTCAGACGTTTTGCACCCATGTAGGAACCATCACCACCGATAACCACCAGGGCGTCCAGGCCGCGTTTCTTCATGTTTTCGATAGCCACTTCACGAACGTGTTCATCACGGAATTCCGGGAAGCGCGCGGAACCGAGGAAAGTACCGCCACGGTTGATCATGTCAGACACGCTGTAACGGTCGAGCTGAACCATACGATCTTCATACAGGCCCAGATAACCGTCATAAACGCCAAAAACTTCCAGGCCTTCCGTCAGCGCTGCACGGACAACACCACGAATTGCCGCGTTCATGCCCGGCGCATCACCGCCGCTTGTCAACACACCGATTTTCTTAATCATGACTACCTCTGAACTTAGGAATGCAAAATTGAAATCTGTTGCCGGAAGAAACTTATCGACCAACGAATACTGCAAATAGTATATCAATCCCTTCCAGCTGAATTGATTCAGGTCAGACCAAACGGCGGTAATTTATACACAAAATGCTGGCCTGGCTCACTTTTTTACAACGAATTACGAAAGCCCAACATGACCGGGTACAACCGAGCAGGGATCCTGGTGAATGATGACGTCTGAACCAGGAAAACGCTGCAAAATCGCCTGCTCGACCTGCTCAGCAATAACGTGAGCCTGAACCAGTGGCAGGTTGTCTTCCATTTCAATATGAATCTGAATAAAGCGGGTCGGCCCTGACTGCCGCGTTCGAAGATCGTGTGCACCGCTGACGCCGGGCCAGGAGGTCACGATAGAAAAAATTTCATTACGTTCTGAGTCCGGGAGGGCGCGGTCAAGCAGTGATTGCACCGCTTCATACCCCATCCGCAGGGCGCTATATAAAATATAGATACCAATCCCTAACGCAAATAACGCATCGGCGCGATGCCAGCCATACCAGGCCAGACCGAGCGCAATAAGAATAGCCCCATTCATCATAACATCAGATTGATAATGAAGCATATCCGCCCGTACGGCCTGACTTTGCGTTTTGCGAACGACCCAGCGCTGGAACGTTACCAGAACAAGTGTGCAAATAAGCGCAACGATCGTCACAACGACGCCTACGCCGGGATCGTTCATCGGTGTCGGCGAGACGAGATGCTGAATGCCGGTGAGAAACAGGAACAGCGCAGAACCGGATATAAACATACTTTGCGCCAGCGCGGCCAGCGACTCCGCTTTACCGTGCCCAAAGGTGTGCTCTTCATCCGCTGGCTGCAGCGAGTAACGCACCACCAGCAGGTTGGTCAACGAGGCGGCAATGTCCATTAGCGAGTCCACCAGCGCCGCCAGAATACTGACCGAACCGGTATACCACCAGGCAAAGATTTTAATCAGCAAAAGGCTGGAGGCCATGACGGTCGCCGCAATGGCGGCCCGGCTTACCAGTCTTCCATAGGATTGATTCATAAACGCTCCTGTCATGTCATGCCGCTATTATAACGGAAGCATGGGGAGTCTAAGGATGAATAAACGGTTAACAGGGCGGATGCGGGGCAAAAAAAACCCCCACATCATGTGGGGGAAGACAGGGATGGTGTCTATGGCAAGGAAAACAGGGTTTACTGGTTACTACGGGTACTGCTATTGCTACTGAAAAACGACGTTTCTGAGCTTCGCTGCATCCGTGCAACCTCACGCAGCTGGTCCATTCGCTGCTGATGTTTAGTGTTCAAAACCGCTTGCTGCTCGGGCGTTAGCAGATGGAACATCTGGTTGCGGACCTTCGCCATCTCTACCTGGCGGGCAACCTGTTCCTGTGCCATTTTTTCGGCCTGAGCGCGTACAGCGCTTTCGTCAAAATTTTCTGCGGTGACAAGGCGATGCATTGTCTCCATTTCGCTAACATTAACAGGGGGCTGGTCGTGTCGTGCCCTCTGCATCAGATCTCGCATCTGTTGACGCTGATGTTCGGTTAAACTTATGCCGTCAAACATATGGCTTTGGCTGCTGTTCTGCGTTGCACCCTCTTGTAAGGGACTGTTATCGCTGATGATAGCTTCAGCAGCCTGGCTAAACGCACTGAACGCCAGCGTTGAGGCCATGACGGCAGCGGTAACTTTGCGCATCACTTGCTCCCAAAATCTTTCGTGTCGCGATTCAACGAGAGACAGTCTACGATTCAGGCTGCAAACATGCGTCAGGGGGTGTAAAACAACGTAAAGTCATGGATTAGATAGCCTTGATGTCGTAATTTCTGCCTCGGAGGTATTTAAACAATGAATAAAATCCTGTTAGTTGATGATGACCGAGAGCTCACATCCCTTTTAAAGGAGTTGCTCGACATGGAAGGTTTCAACGTCCTGGTTGCCCATGATGGCGAGCAGGCGCTGAGTCTCCTTGACGACAGCATCGATTTACTTTTGCTCGACGTGATGATGCCGAAGAAAAACGGTATTGATACGTTGAAAGAGCTTCGCCAGACACACCAGACTCCCGTAATCATGCTGACCGCACGCGGCAGCGAACTTGACCGCGTACTCGGCCTTGAGCTGGGCGCGGATGACTATTTACCGAAGCCGTTTAACGACCGTGAACTGGTTGCCCGTATTCGCGCTATCCTGCGCCGTTCGCACTGGAGCGAGCAGCAGCAAAATACCGACAACAGCTCACCCACCCTTGAAGTCGATTCCCTGAGCCTGAACCCGGGCCGTCAGGAAGCAAGCTTTGATGGCCAGACGCTGGAACTGACCGGCACGGAGTTCACCCTGCTGTATCTGCTGGCGCAGCACCTCGGCCAGGTGGTTTCGCGTGAACATCTAAGCCAGGAAGTGCTGGGCAAACGCCTCACCCCGTTTGACCGCGCCATCGACATGCACATCTCTAACCTGCGCCGTAAGCTGCCGGAGCGTAAAGACGGTCACCCATGGTTTAAAACCCTGCGTGGTCGCGGTTATCTGATGGTTTCTGCTTCATGATAGGAAGCTTAACCGCCCGCATCTTCGCCATCTTCTGGCTGACGCTGGCACTTGTTTTAATGCTCGTACTGATGTTGCCAAAACTCGACTCACGCCAGATGACGGAGCTTCTCGACAGCGAGCAACGTCAGGGCGTGATGATCGAGCAGCACGTGGAAGCCGAGCTGGCAAACGATCCGCCGAACGATTTAATGTGGTGGCGCAGGCTGTTTCGCGCTATCGACAAGTGGGCGCCGCCCGGACAACGCCTGCTGCTGGTAACCAGTGAAGGCCGCGTGATTGGGGCCGATCGCAATGAAATGCAGATTATCCGCAACTTCATTGGCCAGGCGGATAACGCCGATCATCCCCAGAAGAAGAAATATGGCCGCGTAGAGATGGTGGGGCCTTTCTCCGTCAGGGATGGAGAGGATAATTATCAGCTCTACCTGATCCGTCCGGCGAGTAACTCCCAGTCTGATTTTATCAACCTGCTGTTTGACCGCCCTCTCCTGCTGCTGATTGTCACCATGCTGGTCAGCTCGCCGCTGCTGTTATGGCTGGCGTGGAGCCTGGCAAAACCGGCGCGTAAGCTGAAGAATGCCGCCGATGAGGTGGCGCAGGGTAACCTGCGACAGCACCCTGAGCTGGAAGCAGGTCCGCAGGAGTTCCTTGCCGCCGGAACCAGTTTTAACCAGATGGTGAGCGCCCTCGATCGCATGATGACAGCGCAGCAGCGTCTGCTGTCGGATATCTCGCACGAGCTGCGTACCCCGCTTACGCGCTTGCAGCTTGGCACTGCGCTGCTGCGCCGCCGCAGCGGTGAGAGCAAAGAGCTGGAGCGTATTGAAACGGAAGCGCACCGCCTGGACAGCATGATCAACGACCTGCTGGTCATGTCGCGCAATCAGCAGAAAAATGCGCTGGTCAGCGAAACGGTGAAAGCGAATCACCTCTGGCACGAGGTGCTGGACAATGCGGCGTTCGAAGCGGAACAGATGGGTAAATCCTTCACCGTCAACTTCCCGCCGGGCCCGTGGCCGCTGTACGGTAACCCCAACACGCTGGAAAGCGCGCTGGAGAACATCGTGCGTAACGCCCTGCGCTACTCGCATACGAAGATTGAGGTGGCGTTCTCGGTGGATAAAGACGGGATCACCGTCATTGTCGATGACGACGGTCCTGGCGTCAGCCCGGAAGACCGCGAGCAGATTTTCCGTCCGTTCTATCGTACCGATGAGGCGCGCGACCGGGAATCAGGTGGTACGGGACTGGGTCTGGCGATTGTTGAAACTGCCATGCAGCAGCACCGTGGCTGGGTGAAAGCCGATGACAGTCCGCTGGGTGGACTACGGTTAACGCTGTGGTTACCGTTGTATAAGCGTTCTTAGTTTTCCCCTCATCCTACACCTCTCCCCATAGGGGAGAGGTGACTGCTCAGTGAGGTTTTTTCACCCTCGCCCTTTGGGGAGAGGGCCGGGGTGAGGGGCAGTTATTTCCCCCACAACCTCCGCGAATTGTCCTCGATCTTGCTGCTTAAACGCCGCTTCTGCATCGTTCTCGTCCAGCTGGTTGATAGCCCCGCCGCCGACAGCAGGCGGTGATACTGTTCGTCGTCAAACGGCATATGCCAGGCAATGGCGCAGGCGTCATAAACAGACACATCGCTCAGGCGCGACGCCAGTTCAAGCGGGGCGTCCGCTGAAATCTGCCCAGCCAGCACCACGCGATACAGCCAGCCGGTTTTACCCGCCTTTTGCAGCTGGGCCGACATATCCTGAATACCGAAATGGTAGTTGAGCTTGAAGCACGGCGAGCGCGGCTGCGTCACCTGAATCAGGGCATCGCCCCAGCGGTAGATATCACCGATAAACACGTTCTTTTCGGTGAGCCCTTCGGTGGAGAGATTCTCGCCAAACGCGGGGGCGACGAAGAGGTCCGCCTGCTCGGGGAATTCGGTTTTCCAGTGCTGGTAGTGTTCGCGCGGGTAGTGGCACAGCGCGCGATCGGGCCCACCGTGGATTTTCTTTTCGGCCTGCTCGTCACCCGCAAGCCCGAGGTCGGTTAACGTCAGCTCACCGTCGACCTGAATTTTGGCGATGGCACTCGGGCGGCTGCCGTCGTACTCCCTTACCTTGCCTGTAAATACATTCACCGGATAATGCATCGCTGCTCCTTTTATGCCCTAAATAATTCGAGTTGCAGGAAGGCGGCAAGAGAGTGAATCCCCAGGAGCTTACTCAGGTAAGTGACTGGGGTGAGCGAACGCAGCCAACGCACCTGCAACTTGAAGTATGACGGGTATACAGATACAAAAAAAGCGAGTCATAAGACTCGCTTCTCACAGGCGTCAATGCAACCTTATTTTTTAGCGGCGAAACGCGCTGCTGCTTCGTCCCAGTTCACCACGTCCCAGAAGGCTTTGATGTAGTCCGGGCGACGGTTCTGGAATTTCAGGTAGTAAGCGTGTTCCCACACGTCCAGGCCCAGGATTGGGAAGCCGGATGCGCCAGAGATTGCTTCACCCATCAGCGGGGAGTCCTGGTTAGCAGTAGACACTACCGCCAGCTTGTCGCCTTTCAGAACCAGCCACGCCCAGCCAGAGCCGAAACGGGTTGCAGCGGCTTTTTCGAATTCCGCTTTGAAGTTGTCTACGGAGCCGAAGTCGCGCTCGATAGCCGCTTTCAGGTCGCCCTGCAGGGTGGTACCGGTCTTCAGGCCTTTCCAGAACAGGCTGTGGTTAGCGTGGCCGCCAGCGTTGTTACGCAGAACGGTTTTCTTGTCCGCTGGCAGCTGGTCCAGCTTGGTGATCAGCTCTTCAGCAGACAGGTTAGCGAACTCTGGCAGGCTTTCCAGCGCGGCGTTCGCGTTGTTCACATAGGTCTGGTGGTGTTTAGTGTGATGGATTTCCATCGTCTGCTTGTCGAAATGCGGTTCCAGTGCGTCGTAGGCATACGGCAGGGATGGCAGTGTATAACTCATAATCCTCTCCATTATTGTCGGGCGGCACAGCTGTTAATGCCGCGTAAGCAGTTGGTTCATTATAGTTAATTAAATGATATTGAAAATGATTATCAATGCCGTAGTTTTTATAAGGTTATTTGATTTTTGCCTTATCACAAAATTGTGAGTCTGCTCACCCGGTTAACGTGCTGATTGCCATCCAAAACTAAATTGCGGCAACAGTCTGAAGGTTCCTGAACTGCCTAATTTTTACACTCATCAAGCCGGGGGGAAGCCACCGGCTATAAAAACGATGAGGACGTAAAAATGAATCATGCGATTACGATGGGTATCTTCTGGCATTTGATAGGCGCGGCCAGTGCAGCCTGTTTCTATGCCCCGTTTAAAAAGGTGAAAGGGTGGTCGTGGGAAACCATGTGGTCAGTTGGCGGTACCGTGTCCTGGCTGATTTTGCCGTGGACCATTAGCGCCATGCTGCTCCCGGATTTCTGGGGCTACTTTACTTCCTTCAGTGCCTCCACCCTCCTGCCAGTGTTTCTGTTCGGGGCGATGTGGGGCATCGGCAACATCAATTACGGCCTGACCATGCGCTACCTCGGGATGTCGATGGGTATTGGCATCGCAATTGGCATTACGCTCATCGTCGGCACGCTGATGACGCCCATTCTTAACGGCAATGTCGACGTGTTGATCAACACCAAAGGCGGGCAAATGACGCTGCTTGGCGTGCTTGTTGCGGTGATAGGCGTGGGTATCGTCACCCGCGCGGGACAGTTGAAAGAGCGCAAGATGGGCATCAAAGCCGAAGACTTTAACCTGAAGAAGGGGCTGCTGCTGGCAGTGATGTGCGGCATCTTCTCGGCGGGCATGTCGTTCGCCATGAACGCCGCAAAACCCATGCACGAAGCGGCCGCCGCGCTGGGCGTCGACCCGCTGTACGTGGCGCTGCCAAGCTACGTGGTGATCATGGGCGGCGGCGCGTTGGTAAACCTCGGCTTCTGCTTTATTCGTCTGGCAAAAGTGAAGGATTTGTCGGTAAAAGCCGATTTCTCACTGGCAAAATCCTTAATCATCACCAATGTGCTGCTGTCGATGCTGGGCGGCCTCATGTGGTATCTGCAGTTCTTTTTCTACGCCTGGGGCCACGCCAGCATCCCACCACAGTACGACTACATAAGCTGGATGCTGCATATGAGCTTCTACGTGTTGTGTGGCGGACTGGTTGGGCTGGTACTGAAGGAGTGGAATAACGCCGGGCGTCGTCCGGTGGGCGTGCTGAGCCTGGGCTGCGTGGTGATTATTATCGCGGCCAATATCGTGGGCCTCGGCATGGCGAACTGATTACGCTGCCTTTCGACTGCGATGACGCCACTGAACCGGCGTCATCCCCACCTCGCGGTTAAACACCACCGAAAAGTAATTACTGTCCTCAAATCCGCTGCGCATCGCCACTTCACTGACCATCAGCTCGGTATGCTGCAACAGGTACTGGGCGTGGCAGATGCGCAGCTGACGCAGGTAGTGGTTGACCGTCATCCCCGTCTGGGTGCGGAACTGCTGGCGCAGCGCGCGCTCGCTGCACTGCTCCTGCTCGCAAAACTTTTCCAGAACGAAACTTTTGTTCAGGCTGCCCGCAAGCCGGGCAATCAACTTGTCCAGCAGCGCTTCCTGGACGGTTGCGGAGGGGTTATCGGTCGCGTAACGATGACGTTTGAGGGTCATCACCAGCTGGGCGAACAGCAGTTCCGCCATCGGATTTGCCACGGGATCGTGCTTCTGGCTCTCCTGCTCCAGCTGGGCGATCGTCTGGCGCACCTGAGCCATGCCGTTGCTGCTTAAGCGCCAGTGGGGTTCGCCTCTGGCATTGAGAAAACCGGGGATATGGGCCGGCCAGTCGACATTCAGTTTAAGCCTGTCCGGACAGTAGATAACGTTCTGCAACACCAGATCGTTAACCGAGGCGTAAGCGTGTTTGTCTTCGGCGCGGATGTAAAACAGATCGCCACGCGTGATGCGGTAGGGCCGGTCGTTGAGGATGTGTAAGCCGTTGCCGCGCCATACCAGCACCAGCTCGCAAAACTCGTGGGTATGCTCGGCAAAGACATTTTGCGGGTAGCGGTCGGCCACCGCGACGGCCTGACTCGCGGAGGCAAAAAAATCATCTTTGCGAAGAATTAACTGAGCGGCCACACCACCACCTCTACGGTGAATAACCGGATATTATTAGCCTTTTTGCGGCAATAAAACGGTGATTGCATTCGCGTTACTGGAGTGAAGCATCCTTTCCCTGACGGATATCGCGCGGCGACCAGCTAAATTCCCGGCGAAACAGCGTTGAAAAGTGATTGCTGTCGCCAAAACCACAGCAGTAGGCAATATCCGTGACGCTTTCGTCGGTGTGACGTAAAAGATGACGCGCTTTGATCAGGCGCAGACGGTTAAGGTAGCGCTGCGGCGTCAGCCCGGTGTGCTGCTTAAGCTGGCGATGCAGGGTGCGCAGGGACAGTGAAAAATCATCCGCCAGCGTCTCCCAGCAGACATCCTCGGTGAAATGATCTTCCAGCCAGGCCATCAGATGGTTCAGGCGCGCGTCGTTATTTTCCAGCCCTTCCACAAGGCTGCTGCGACGCAGCAGCACCAGCAGTTGCATAAACAGCAGTTCGCGGGAGGCAATAGCATACGTCTCCTGCCCGCCCTCGCTCTGCGCCAGTTGATTCACCAGCTGGCGCACCTGCTGCAACGTGGACTGATTGACCCGCCAGTGAGACGGGTAGTGTCCATCCTGCTCCTGGGGCAGTAGCTTGTTCAACCCCGACAGAAACTGGAACGCGTCCGGCGAACGATAGAGCACGTTGGTCAGGCACAGGTTGTCGGTATGTTCATACAAATGCCTGTCGTGATCGCGCACGAAGCACACCATACCGCCGCTGATGGTGTAGGGCTGGCCGTTGAAGACATGAATACCCGTTCCATGCTCGACAATCACAATTTCATGAAAATCATGATGATGTTCAGGAAACGCAGCCTGCGGGAGCCGGGGCTCTATCGCAACCGGAGACGTTCCCGACGGGAAAAAATCGACGCTGTGCAATACGGTCATAACGGCCCCCACCAATGAGGAAAGTTCTCGAATAGTAATTAAGGCCTTCCGCACTCACCTTAAATTTTTGACAGCAAACGGCGCAAAAGCCGTCAGTTTTTCAAGAAACAGACGGAAAAACCGGGAAATGCGGTCAGCGTCACATTGCCAGAAACCCCTGCCATAACAGGAAATTGTGAACTTCCTCACGATCATCTTTGCTTTCTTGCCAGCGCGAGATTCGTGCTGTCAGTGACGAGAAGGTGGTCTTTTCGTCCCTTTTTTACACTCAGCACCAATGACTTAAGAAGGGACCTGACCATGACTTTTCGCCATTGTGTGGCTGTCGATTTAGGCGCATCCAGCGGCCGCGTAATGCTCGCCACCTGGGACTGCGATCGGCGCATACTTACGCTTCGCGAAATGCACCGTTTCGCCAACTGCCTGCAAAAACAGGACGGTTTTGATACCTGGGATATTGATGCCCTGGAAGCGGAGATCCGCACCGGGCTGAACAACGTCTGCAATGACGGCATTCGCATCGACAGCATCGGCATCGATACCTGGGGCGTGGACTACGTTCTGCTCGACAGCCGCGGCGAACGCGTCGGCCTACCCGTCTCGTATCGCGACAGTCGCACCGACGGGCTGATGACACACGCCATCGCACAGCTTGGCAAGGACAACATCTATGGCCGCAGCGGTATTCAGTTTCTGCCGTTTAACACGCTCTATCAGCTGCGCGCGCTGGTTGAGCAGCAGCCGGAGCTGGTCAAAAAGGTGACGCATGCGTTACTCATTCCGGACTACTTAAGCTATCGGCTGACCGGCAACATGAACTGGGAATACACCAACGCCACCACCACGCAGTTGGTCAACATCAACACCGATAGCTGGGATGAAACCCTGCTGACCTGGACGGGCGCCTCTCCCTCCTGGTTCGGCACGCCAACGCACCCCGGAAATGTGATAGGTCGGTGGATTTGCCCGCAGGGGAATGAAATCCCCGTCGTTGCCGTCGCCAGTCACGATACCGCCAGCGCAGTAATTGCATCCCCGCTGGCCAGTAGAGACGCGGTCTACCTCTCGTCCGGCACCTGGTCGCTGATGGGTTTTGAGAGCAAAACGCCGTACACCAGCGACGCCGCGATGGCGGCGAACATCACTAACGAAGGCGGTGCCGAAGGGCGCTACCGCGTTCTGAAGAACATCATGGGCCTGTGGCTGCTTCAGCGCGTGCTGAAAGAGCAAAACGTTAACGACCTGCCCGCGCTTATCGCAGAAACCGAAAAGCTGAAGGCCTGTACGTTCCTGATTAACCCGAACGACGACCGCTTTATTAACCCGGTGCATATGAGTGCCGAAATCCAGTCCGCCTGTTTCGAAGCCGGGCAGCCGGTGCCTTCCCGTCCTGCCGAGCTGGCGCGCTGTATTTTTGACAGCCTCGCCCTTCTCTACGCGGATGTACTGAGCGAGCTGGTCGACCTGCGAGGCGCACCGTTCAGCCAGTTGCATATCGTGGGCGGAGGCTGCCAGAACCAGCTGCTGAACCAGCTCTGCGCCGATGCCTGCGGCATCACCGTGGTGGCGGGTCCGGTGGAGGCTTCGACGCTCGGCAACATCGGTATTCAGCTGATGACCCTGGACGAACTTTCTGATGTCGATGAATTCC
This sequence comes from Enterobacter sp. QK-SA4, assembly GCF_056856775.1. Lineage (NCBI taxonomy): Bacteria > Pseudomonadati > Pseudomonadota > Gammaproteobacteria > Enterobacterales > Enterobacteriaceae > Enterobacter > Enterobacter sp. QK-SA4. The sequence goes on along the minus strand of NZ_JBXFXH010000007.1, from coordinate 50,037 downwards.
GTTCGGTGGTCACCGCGAATACCTGCCTGACCACCTTAACCCCCAATCCCTGCCATGAAATAGCCCGCTACCGGGCGCAGTTTCAGCAAAAACGACTGACTAAGGAGCTTTGCGCATGACCACTCAATTAGAACAAGCCTGGGAGCTGGCTAAACAGCGTTTCGCCGCCGTCGGCGTGGATGTCGAAACGGCGCTGCGCCAGCTCGACCGTCTGCCCGTCTCTATGCACTGCTGGCAGGGTGATGACGTCGCCGGCTTCGAGAACCCGGGCGGTTCTCTGACGGGGGGGATTCAGGCGACGGGTAACTATCCGGGCAAAGCGCGCAACGCCACCGAACTGCGTGCCGACCTGGAGCTGGCGCTGAGCCTCATCCCGGGGCCAAAACGCCTGAACCTGCATGCGATTTATCTGGAGTCCGACGCACCGGTAGCGCGTAACGAGATCAAACCGGAACACTTTAAAAACTGGGTGGAGTGGGCGAAAACCAACAAGCTTGGTCTGGACTTTAACCCGTCCTGCTTCTCGCACCCGCTGAGCGCCGACGGTTTTACCCTCGCGCACGCCAACGACAAAATCCGTCAGTTCTGGATCGACCACGTGAAGGCCAGCCGCCGCGTTTCGTCGTATTTCGGCGAGCAGCTCGGCACGCCGTCAGTAATGAACATCTGGATCCCGGACGGCATGAAAGACATCACCGTCGACCGCCTGGCCCCGCGTCAGCGCCTGCTGGCCGCGCTGGATGAGGCCATCAGCGAGAAGCTGGACCCGGCGCACCACATCGACGCCGTGGAGAGCAAGCTGTTCGGCATTGGCGCCGAGAGCTACACCGTCGGCTCGAACGAGTTCTACATGGGGTACGCCACCAGCCGCCAGACCGCGCTGTGCCTGGATGCCGGTCACTTCCATCCGACCGAGGCGATCTCCGACAAAATCTCCGCTGCCATGCTCTACGTGCCGCGCCTGCTGCTGCACGTCAGCCGCCCGGTGCGCTGGGACAGCGACCACGTGGTGCTGCTGGATGACGAAACCCAGGCGATTGCCAGCGAAATTATCCGTCACGACCTGTTCGACCGCGTGCACATTGGCCTCGACTTCTTCGATGCCTCCATCAACCGCATCGCGGCGTGGGTTATTGGCACCCGCAATATGAAAAAAGCCCTGCTGCGTGCGCTGCTGGAGCCAACCGCAGTGCTGAAAAAGCTGGAAGAAAACGGCGACTACACCGCGCGCCTGGCGCTGCTGGAAGAGCAGAAATCCCTGCCGTGGCAGGCCGTTTGGGAGATGTACTGCCAGCGTAACGACGCTCCGGCAGGCAGCCAGTGGCTGGAAAACGTGCGCGCGTACGAGAACAACGTGTTGAGCAAGCGCGGGTAATTTTGCCCTCACCGCGATAACTGGAAAATAAAGACTATGCAGACTATCACCCACTCCTGGTTCGTTCAGGGCATGATCAAAGCCACCTCCGACGCCTGGCTGAAAGGCTGGGACGAGCGCAACGGCGGCAACCTGACGCTGCGTCTGGACGACGCGGATATCGCGCCTTACACCGGAGATTTTCACCAGAAGCCACGCTATATTGCCCTGAGCCAGCCCATGCCGATGCTGGCCAACACGCCGTTTATCGTCACCGGTTCCGGCAAGTTCTTCCGCAACGTTCAGCTTGATCCACAGGCCAACCTCGGCGTGGTGAAAGTGGATAGCGACGGCGCGGGCTACCACATTCTGTGGGGCCTGACCGATGAGGCGGTACCCACGTCTGAACTGCCGGCGCACTTCCTCTCTCACTGCGAGCGCATCAGGGCGACTAACGGCAAAGATCGCGCGATCATGCACTGCCACGCCACCAACCTGATCGCCCTGACCTATGTGCTGGAAAACAGCGCCGATTTCATCACTCGCAAGCTCTGGGAAGGCAGCACCGAGTGTCTGGTGGTGTTCCCGGATGGCGTGGGCATTCTGCCGTGGATGGTGCCGGGTACCGACGAAATTGGCCAGGCAACCGCCAGAGATATGCAAAAACATTCGCTGGTGCTGTGGCCGTTCCACGGCGTGTTCGGCAGCGGTCCGACGCTGGATGAAACTTTCGGCCTGATCGACACCGCCGAGAAATCGGCTGAAGTGCTGGTGAAAGTTTATTCCATGGGAGGAATGAAGCAGACCATTACCCGCGAAGAGCTTATTGCGCTCGGCAAGCGCTTCGGCGTGACCCCGCTACGGTCAGCGCTGGAAATCTATGCATAAACCCTCGCTGACCGGACGGTACGGGCGATAGTTAAGGAGAATTATCATGAGCTTTATGTTGGCACTTCCAAAAATCAGCCTTCACGGCGCGGGCGCTATTGGCGATATGGTTAACCTGGTGGCGAACAAGCAGTGGGGAAAAGCGCTGATTGTCACCGACGGTCAGCTGGTAAAGCTGGGCCTGCTCGACAGCCTTTTTGCCGCGCTGGACACCCATCAGATGTCGTATCACCTGTTCGACGAGGTGTTCCCGAACCCGACGGAAGCGCTGGTGCAAAAAGGATTTGCGGCATACCGGGACGCGGAGTGTGATTACGTGATCGCCTTCGGCGGCGGCAGCCCGATTGATACCGCCAAGGCGATTAAAATCCTCACCGCCAACCCCGGTCCGTCCACCGATTATGCCGGCGTCGGCAAGGTGAAAAACGCGGGCGTGCCGCTGGTGGCGATCAACACCACCGCAGGCACGGCGGCGGAGATGACCAGCAACGCGGTAATCATCGACTCTGCGCGCCAGGTGAAAGAGGTGATCATCGATCCGAATATCATTCCGGATATCGCCGTGGACGATGCCAGCGTGATGCTGGATATTCCGGCCTCCGTGACCGCCGCAACCGGCATGGACGCGTTAACCCACGCCATAGAAGCCTACGTGTCCGTTGGCGCGCACCCGCTGACCGATGCCAACGCGCTGGAGGCAATCCGCCTGATCAACCTCTGGCTGCCGGAAGCGGTCGAAGACGGTCATAATCTTGAGGCGCGCGAGCAGATGGCGTTTGGTCAGTATCTGGCGGGCATGGCGTTTAACAGTGCGGGTCTCGGCCTTGTGCATGCCCTGGCGCACCAGCCGGGCGCGACGCACAACCTGCCGCACGGCGTGTGCAACGCCATCCTGCTGCCGATCGTTGAAAGCTTTAACCGCCCGAACGCAGTTGCCCGCTTCGCCCGCGTGGCGCAGGCGATGGGCATCGATACTCGCGGCATGAGCGTTGAAGCCGCCAGCATGTCCGCCATTCAGGCGATTCGCGACCTGAGCGCTCGCGTCGGCATCCCTTCCGGCTTCAGCCAGCTCGGCGTGACCAAAGCCGATATTGAAGGCTGGCTGGATAAAGCTCTCGCCGACCCGTGCGCGCCATGCAATCCGCGCACCGCCAGCCGCAACGAGGTTCGCGAGCTGTATCTGGAGGCATTATGATCCGCAAAGCCTTTGTTATGCAGGTTAACCCGGACGCGCATAAGGAGTACGCGCATCGCCACAACCCCATCTGGCCCGAGCTGGAAGCGGTACTGAAAGACCACGGTGCGCACCGCTACGCCATCTATCTCGACAGAGAACGCAGCCTGCTCTTTGCCACCGTGGAGATTGATTCGGAGGAGCGCTGGAACGCGGTCGCGACTACTGACGTCTGCCAGCGCTGGTGGAAACACATGCGTGATGTAATGCCGTCGAACCCGGACAACAGCCCGGTGAGTACCGGGCTGGAAGAGGTGTTTTACCTGGACTGACCGGTTAACGCTGCCGCACCCGCGGCAGCGGCTATCTCCTGCCTGCTGCTCAGCGTAAACGCCGACACTACCGTAATCGCCAGCACGAAACAGCCCAGCATCAGATACGTCTCCTGGAAGCCGATCCGGTCATACATATTCCCGGCAAAAGCGGAGAGGAAAATGGCCGCCGACTGCTTGGCGAACTGGAAGCCGATCAGATAGATAGTCGCTGACAGTCGGGTATCAAACACCCCGGTGATGTACTTGAATGCCCCCACCAGCAGGAACGGCACCTCCAGCGCGTGCAGCATCTTCAGGGCAATCACTTCTACAGCGGTGGTGGCAAATGACGAGCCAATGATGCGCGTCGCCATAATCACCCCGGCGATCAGCAGCGTGTTTTTCGCGCCGATGCGGTTAATGATCCACGGCGAACAAAACATGATGATCGCGTTGCAGATTTCCCCCGCCGTGGTAGCGAAACCAAAGGCGCGAGTACCTTCCTGCGGCGTGGCGAAGAACGTTTTGAAGAAAGTGGCAAACTGCTGGTCAAATACGTCATAGACGCAGGCTACGCCAATCACGTACAGAATAAACATCCACATCCTGCGCTGACGGAACAGGCTAAAGACCGTTTTCGCAGTGATCTGCGGCTGGTTGGCACCCAGCGCATTCATCACATGCGCCGTCTGGTTGGGTTTTGGCTTCGCGACCACCAGCAACAGCATCAACAGCAGCGCCGCCGCAGACCCCATCCAGAAAACATATGACGGATCGATGCCGAACAGGATCCCGCCCGTGGAGGCGCATAGCCCCCAGCCGAGGCAGCCAAACATGCGCGCCTTACCGTATTCAAAGAAACTGTTACGGCTCACGCGTTCAATGTAGGCCTCAATTGCCCCCGAGCCCGCCGAAAAGACAAAGCCGATATACAGGCCACCGCTCAGCGCGCCCAGCCAGATGTTGGCTTTCAGCAACGGCGCAAAGACGTAGAGGAAGAAAGGGGCAAACAGGAACAGCAGCACGGAGATGATCCACAGCAGGTGTTTTTTCAGCCCCAGCTTGTCCGAGATCACGCCAAGCACCGGCTGGAAGGCGATAGCCGACAGCGAGATGCAGGAGAAGACAATCCCGGTATGGGTTTTATTCAGGCCGATGATGTCCGACAGCCAAATCGGCAGGAACGGAAAGCAGGTGGCCATGATGAAGAAGTAGAGAAAGAAGAACAGCCCAAAGATCCAGAAGTTAGGGTTGTCTTTGTGGGTACAGGTTGTTGTGTTCATTATTTTTATCCTCAACGGAGGGCCGGCTGCCCGGCCCGTCACCCTTACACGCGTTCAACGCCAATCAGAATGGCGGTTTCCGGATCCAGAATCGGCAGCGCAATGCCCGCCTGCATTAGCCACTCGCCGCTCACCGTTTGCGGCGTTTCCATCCACACCGGTAGCTTACGCATGGTGTGCCCTCCCTTGCCCGTAATCTGAATATTCGGGTGATCGAGCAGCGTGACGCGGTACCGCGCGCTGGACTCCAGCCCCGCCATGCGCAGCGGCATCATCAGGCTGTAGTCCGGCATCGCGAGCTGGCTGACCATAAACAGCCCCTGCGCCTTATCTTCGCTTACAATCCCCTGCGCCAGCGTGGTGGCGTCCGGCATATCAATTCGCCACTGGGTGCCGTGATGAATGACGTCGCGCCACTGCTTGTGTAGCGCAGCGTAATGGCGATAGCCTTCGCGCTCCTGTTCGTCCACGGTGAGCGGATCCAGCTCTAGCCCCATATGGCCAAACAGGGCCGTCAGCCCCCGGAAGGCGATGCCGTGCTGGCGGAAGGTGGCGTGGCATTGATGATGACCGATATGCGCGCCCATCACCTCCGGTGGGAAGAAGTAGCTCATGCCGCGCTGGATGGTGCTGCGCTCCAGCGCGTCGTTGTTGTCAGACGCCCAGAAGCGGTGGCTGCGGGTCAGTACCTCATAATCAATGCGACCGCCGCCGGAGGAGCAGGATTCAAACTCAATATGCGGGAAGCGCTCGCCCAGCACGTCCAGCAGGCGGTAAAACTGGCGGGTCTGGGCGTCGGCGGCGGCTTTACCGTTGTGTCCAGGCTGCACCAGCTCGCGGTTCATGTCCCACTTCACGTAGTCGACCGCATGCTCGCCCAGCAGCCAGCTCATACGCTCCACAAGGTAATCAAAGGCCTCCGGGATGTTGAGATTGAGGACCAGCTGGTGTCGTCCGGTCGCCTGGGGATAGCCCGGCAGCGCCAGTACCCAGTCAGGGTGCGCGCGGTACAAATCTGAATCCGGGTTGATCATCTCCGGCTCAACCCAGATGCCAAACTCCATGCCCAGCCGTTTGACGTGGTCGATCACCGGCGTCAGGCCGTTCGGGTATTTTTTCTCGTCCAGATACCAGTCTCCCAGCGCGGCATGGTCGTCATTGCGGCCTTTGAACCAGCCGTCATCAATGATGAAGCGCTCCACGCCCAGCGCGGCGGCCTCGTCGGCCATGCGCTTGATGTACTTCGGATCGTGGTTGAAGTAGATCCCTTCCCAGGTATTGAGGTGCACCGGGCGAGGTTTGTTTTCCGGGAAGCGGATGATGTTGTCGCGCAGGTAGCGGTGGAACGGCTGGCTCATGCCGTTCAGGCCCTGCGTGGAGTAGCTGGCATACAGGCGCGGCGTCCAGAGCGTATCGCCCTCCTCAACCACCATTTCACCCGGCAGGTAGAGCGCTTCGGCCTGGAGATAGCGACGACCGTCGGTTTTCGCTTCCGCGCGCAGGCGGTGATTACCGCTCCAGCCCAGATGCACGCCCCAGACGTCACCCTGCATTTCGCTGAACGACGGCGTACCGGCAATCAGCGCCGGGAAGTGCTCGTGGGAGGTTTTACCCCGACGGTTTTCAATCACGAAGCTGTCATGTTCAAGCTTTACGCGGTGCGGCTGAAACTCCCTGATCCAGCGACCGTGGAAGGCCATTACCTCCTGCGCGCGCTCGGCCACCGGCAGCGTGACGGCAAAACGGTCCACCTGCCAGGGGATCGCTTTCAGGTTCGTTAAACCGTGACGAACCACCAGCACGCCGCTGGCATCCAGCGCCAGCTCGCTGGTCAGGCGCAAGCCCGCATGCTCATCTTCGGCGGTAATCGTCAGGGTATTAACGCCCTGCTGCACCTGCGTGGTTTTGAACACCGGGGAACCGTCCAGCCCCTGGCGATGCCCCTCAATGCCAGGCGAACCAAACAGACCATGCCCCAGCTCGGCCATCAGCGTGACCGGGGAGTCGACGTCAAGCCTGCCGTTGGCAACGGGACGCGCGAGCGTAGCAACATCCTGCGACGAAAAGTGCTGAAGGTGCGGCCCCCAGTAGAGAATTTCGGCGAACGGATGGGTTTTGATCACCACGTCTACCGTATTGCTTTCAAGTCGTAAAACGGAATCTTGCATCAGACATCTCCTGTCATCGGGAAGATCTGAGTGTTGATCCGAAACGTTTCGGATACAAACCAAAACGTTTCGGTTTTGTGATCGACTTTAGAAAATGGAGAGATTCAGGCCGTCTTGCCGGGAGAGAATTCGGGCTGCCAGAGCACCTGAAGTTGTTCAATATCGTCGCCGCTAATCAGCTGGCGCACCATATCGGCAATCTGTTTCCCGACGCCCTGGCGGGTGGACTGGATCACCGACGCCACGTCAATATCGACGATGCTATCCTGCGGCAGGCCGTCATAGACCACCAGCGAGACGGCGTTGTCGCCGGATAAACGCCCCAGCTGCGCCAGCGCCATCGCCGCGCCGTCGCCGTGGGTGTTACAGTCGGTGATGATGGCCGTGGGCGGCTGCGGCAGGGCAAGCAGTTCTATGGTGGTGGCATACCCGACTCGGCGCGAAGGCGGCATGGCGCGCAGCCATTCGCTGGAAAGCCCGGCTTCCCGCAGGGCGTCCAGATAGCCCTGACGGCGCTGGGTGATAAACGCCTGATTGTTGCTTTCGCCCAGTAGGGCAATGCGCTGATGGCCTTTCCCGATCAGCCAGCGGGTAGCATTGTACGTACCGGCATAGTTGTCGAAGTCAAACCACGCATACGGCTGCGGGAGGTGGCTGCGCCCAAGCGCCAGGAAAGGAAAACCGGCGGCCTGAAGCTGCACAAGACGCGGATCGTGATCCAGCGTGTGCGCTACGATCAGCGCGTCGACGCGGCGGCTTTGCACCATGCGCATATAGCTGTGCTTATCCGCCAGATCGTCGTCGGCGATGAGCAATAAGTCGATCTCATGTCGCGCCAGTTCGTGGCTAATTTCGCCGACCATGTCCATAAATACGCTGTTATTGAGCGGAACAGGATGTACGGGAAACACCAGCCCGACGGCGTCAATTTTGCCCATCTTCAGGCGGCGGGCGAAGGTGTTAGGCCGATAGCCGCGTCGCTGGGCTTCCGCTTCAACGCGAGCGCGCGTCTCGTCAGAAACGTCGTCATATCCGTTGAGGGCGCGGCTGACGGTGGTAACAGAGAGCCCCAGTTCTTTGGCAATGGCTTTAAGCGACATGATTTTCCTTATCTTCGTTAGTTTTGTTCCGCCACCAGCAGCGCGTAAGTGTCTGGCTCCAGGGCCTTGAAGATATGCGGCTGGTCGGCGGGATAACAAATGTAATCTCCTGCGCCGAGCTCTTCTGCCGCGTCGAGCAGGCCGACCAGCGCCCGTCCCTGCGTCACGATAATATGCTCAACCGAGCCCGGCGGATGCGGCTGGGAAATACGGTCTGCGCCCGGTTGGGTCATCAGAAGATAGACATCGCGGCGCGCGCCCGGAGGGCATGCCGCCAGCAAAATGGCTTCATAATTAGCCTGTCCGGCAACCACTTTCGTCCCTTCACCACGGCGGATCACCTGCGTGGTCGGCAACTGCGGCTCCAGCAGGCGGGCGAAAGGAATATCCAGCGCCACGCAGAGCGACCACAGCGTTTCCAGGCTAGGGTTACCGTTGCCGGACTCCAGCTGGGAAAGCGTAGATTTTGCGATCCCGGCACGGCGGGCAATTTCCGCCAGTGAAAGCCCGGTTCGCAGGCGTTCTCGCACCAGACTTTTGGCGATCAGGCTGATCGGCTGCGTCATATAACGGCCTCTTGTTCTATAAAACGAACGAATCGTTCGTCTTGAAAATCAGTTTCGTTGCGTTCATTATAATGGATACACGTTCGATATGGCTAAAATTGTATGAAGCATCATCTCTCTTGCCTGAAAGGCGACACCATAAAAGCAATCATCCTGGTCTGCCTCGCGGTCGGCGTGGTCGGGATGTCATACGGCTCCCTGGCGATGGCCTACGGTTTCCCGGTCTGGGTACCGTTTGTACTCTCCATCACCGTACTCGCGGGCGCGTCAGAGTTTATGTTTATCGGCATCGTGGCAAGCGGCGGTAACCCGCTGGCGGCTGCGGCCGCGGGGTTGCTGGTCAACGCGCGGCACGTGCCGTTTGGCGTGACGGTCCGTGAGCTGGTCGGCAAACGTGGTCTGAGCCTGTTGGGCTGCCACATCATGAATGACGAAAGCGTGGTGTTTGGCCTGTCTCAAAAAACGCCCGAACAGCGCAAAGCGGCGTACTGGCTATGTGGTTTAGGCGTGGCGATTGTCTGGCCGCTGGGGGCCCTGCTGGGCGCTATGGTCGGTAAACTGCTGCCGGACCCGGAAACCATCGGGCTGGATGCAGTATTCCCGGCCATATTACTGGCGCTGGTGGTGCCCGCGTTTAAAAACCGCACCACGCTGATCCGCGCCTGCAGCGGAGCCGCGCTGTCACTGGCCGCCGTGCCGTTTGCCCCGGTGGGATTACCGGTGCTGCTCTCCTTACTGGGTCTCGCTGCGAGGAAAAAATGATGGGAAATATGACGTTTTTTATTCTCGGCATCGCCATTTTGTCTGCGGGAACGTATCTGATGCGTCTTGGCGGGGCAAAACTGGGCAGCAGGCTGGCATTGTCAGAACGTTCACAGGCGCTGCTGTCAGATGCGGCAACGGTATTGCTGTTTTCAGTGGCGCTGGCGACCACGTTTTATGAAAGTGACCACTTTGCCGGAATGGCGCGCGTGCTGGGCGTGGCGTTTGCGGTATTTCTGGCCTGGCGAAAGATGCCGTTAATTGTGGTGATCGTGGCGGCGGCAGTGGTAACCGCGCTGCTGCGCGTGGCGGGCATAAACTAAAAAAGCGCCCCGGGGGCGCTCTTTCGACGGTGTGACAGCTTATTTAGTCAGTTCAGCAGTCATGTGTACGCGGTTACCTGAGAACGCCTGGGTAATTTTGTAAGATGACGCGCCGGCTTCCTGAGCCTGAGCCGCGATTTTCGCTTCTGCGCCGTCAATGGTTGACGCGGTTGCGGTCACGGTCTGAGCAGCGAAAGAACCGAAAGAAGTAGCCAGAGCGATTACAGCGACAAAAGTTTTGATGCTTTTCATAATATAAACCCTTTCATTAAGTTGTTTAGGTAAGGCACCGTGCCTTGATGAGATAAATACTAGACCTCATCATGAACAACTAAAAGCGGAAGGATTTGCTATTATCATTCAAAATTATTGATCAACTATTAATCGCTGAGGATGGGTATAAACGGTCGCCCTTCCCGGCTTGCAGAAGCCCACCAGCGTCAGGTTGCAGCGCTCCGCCACCTCCACTGCCAGCGTGGTCGCCGCCGATACCGCAAACAGAATTTCCACACCGCACATTGCCGATTTTTGCACCATCTCATAGCTGGCGCGGCTGGAAACGAGTGCCGCCCCCTGCTTCCACACGTCACTTTCACGCGCCCGGCGACCGAGCAGCTTGTCCAGCGCCACGTGGCGGCCCACGTCCTCGTGTCCCCCGGCAATATCGCCCGACGGCAACACCCATGCCGCCGCGTGCGTGCAACCGCTCAGCTGGCCGATGGGCTGTACATCGTTCAGGTGCTCGAGCGCATGGTCGAGGTGAGCCAGATCAAAGGTCTGAGTAAACGGCAGTGGCGCAACGGGTTTACCAATATCATTGAGCTGCTCAACGCCACAGACGCCGCAGCCGGTACGCCCGGCCAGCGCGCGGCGGCGCTCTTTCAGCCCCATAAAGCGGCGGCTGGAGAGTTCGATTTGCACTTCAAGGCCGTTGCAAGCCTGCACCACGTCCATGCCGTAGATCTCCTGCGGATGGTCAATGATGCCTTCCGAGAGGGAAAAACCGATGGCGAACAGCTCGAGATCTTTCGGCGAAGCCATCATCACCACATGGGAGATACCGTTGTAAACGAGCGCAACGGGCACCTCTTCCGCCAGATAATCGGGCGTGGCATGGGTAATGTGGGGCGGTCTGTGTACCGACAGTTCCACAATACCCGCAGGCAGTGGCGACAAGTGGGGAGCACGGTTTTGTTTAGACACAGCGGTATTCCTGAACAACCACGGAGGTGAGCCTGCTATTGCATCACAAACAACAGGGCTTACGCATAGTATGGATCAACTTTTCGACAACCATTCTCCTACTCATTTAGCAGGGGTGCAACCTGCCACCCGCTACACCGCTTTAACATGCAGAGCTGTTAATGTGATCAATATCACACTTTATAATCAACATGGTGATAATACGTTCACTTTGTATTAACGCCATTAGAACAGCGGTACCGACAATGTGGTATTCTGATGATATCCCTCGTGGAATTGAGGGATTAACGCAAATTTTTCTCCTTTGCGGTCAATTCTCAACCGCGAAGTTAAAACTACATATGTAAGCAATGTCGAAACAAGGAGTGACCCATGCAGGTCAGCAGAAGGCAGTTCTTTAAGATCTGCGCTGGCGGTATGGCAGGCACCACGGCAGCGGCACTGGGCTTTGCGCCCGGCGTAGCGCTGGCGGAAACGCGGCAGTATAAACTGCTGCGCACCCGTGAAACCCGTAATACCTGTACGTACTGCTCTGTCGGTTGCGGGCTGTTGATGTATAGCCTCGGCGACGGTGCTAAAAACGCCAAAGCGTCTATTTTCCATATCGAAGGCGACCCGGATCATCCGGTCAACCGCGGCGCATTGTGCCCGAAAGGGGCCGGTCTGGTGGACTTTATCCACTCCGAAAGCCGCCTCAAATTCCCGGAATATCGCGCGCCAGGCTCCGACAAATGGCAGCAAATCAGCTGGGAAGAGGCGTTCGACCGCATCGCAAAACACATTAAAGAAGACCGCGATGCCAACTTTGTTGAGAAGAACGCCGACGGCGTTACGGTCAACCGCTGGCTCTCCACCGGGATGCTGTGTGCCTCTGCTTCCAGCAACGAAACCGGTTATTTAACCCAGAAATTTACGCGCGCACTCGGTATGCTCGCGGTCGACAACCAGGCGCGTGTCTGACACGGACCAACGGTAGCAAGTCTTGCTCCAACATTTGGTCGCGGTGCGATGACCAACCACTGGGTCGACATCAAGAACGCCAACCTCATTGTGGTGATGGGCGGTAACGCCGCTGAAGCGCACCCTGTCGGGTTCCGCTGGGCGATGGAAGCCAAAATCCACAACGGTGCGAAACTGATTGTGATCGATCCCCGCTTTACGCGAACTGCGTCAGTGGCGGATTTCTACACCCCTATTCGTTCAGGTACTGACATCACTTTCCTGTCAGGCGTATTGCTGTACCTGATGACCAACGAAAAATATAACCGCGAATACACCGAAGCCTATACCAACGCCAGCCTGATCGTGCGTGAGGATTACCACTTCGAAGATGGCCTGTTCAGCGGTTACGACGCCGAAAAACGCAAATACGACAAAACCAGCTGGAACTACGAGCTGGATGAGAAAGGCTTTGCGAAGCGCGATACCACCCTGCAACACCCGCGCTGCGTGTGGAACCTGCTGAAAGAGCATGTTTCCCGCTATACGCCGGAGGTGGTTGAGAATATCTGCGGTACGCCGAAGGCAGACTTCCTGAAGGTGTGCGAGCTTATCGCCGAGACCAGCGCGAAGGACAAAACCGCGTCGTTCCTGTACGCCCTCGGCTGGACGCAGCACTCCATCGGTGCGCAGAACATCCGTACCATGGCGATGGTTCAGCTCCTGCTCGGCAACATGGGGATGGCAGGCGGCGGCGTGAACGCCCTGCGCGGTCACTCCAACATTCAGGGTCTGACCGACCTCGGCCTGCTGTCTCAAAGCCTGCCGGGTTACATGAACCTGCCAAGCGAGAAACAGACCGATCTGCAAACCTACCTGACGGCCAGCACGCCTAAACCGCTGCTCGAAGGCCAGGTAAACTACTGGGGCAACTATCCGAAGTTCTTCGTCTCAATGATGAAAGCCTTCTTCGGGGATAAAGCAACGGCGGAAAACAGCTGGGGCTTTGACTGGCTGCCGAAGTGGGACAAGGGTTACGACGTTCTGCAGTATTTCGAGATGATGCATCAGGGCAAAGTGAACGGCTATCTGTGCCAGGGCTTTAACCCGGTTGCCTCGTTCCCGAATAAGAACAAGGTTGTTGAGTCTCTGTCGAAGCTGAAGTTCCTGGTGACGATTGACCCGCTCAATACCGAGACTTCAACTTTCTGGCAGAACCACGGTGAATCGAACGACGTCGATCCGTCGAAGATTCAGACCGAAGTGTTCCGTCTGCCGTCGACCTGCTTCGCGGAAGAGAATGGTTCTATCGTCAACTCCGGACGCTGGCTGCAGTGGCACTGGAAAGGTGCGGACGCCCCGGGCATCGCCATGAACGACGGCGAGATCCTGGCCGGCATCTTCTTACGCCTGCGTAAGATGTATGCGGAAGAAGGCGGCGCGAACCCGGAACCGGTGCTGAACATGACCTGGAACTACTCGACGCCGGAAAACCCTGCGCCGGAAGAAGTGGCGATGGAGAGCAACGGTAAGGCGCTGGCGGACGTTATCGACCCGGCCACCGGTACCGTGCTGGCGAAGAAAGGCGATCAGCTCAGCACCTTCGCGCACCTGCGCGATGACGGTACCACGTCAAGCGGCTGCTGGATCTTCGCCGGTAGCTGGACGCCAAAAGGCAACCAGATGGCCAACCGCGATAACGCCGACCCGTCGGGCCTTGGCAATACGCTGGGCTGGGCATGGGCGTGGCCGCTCAACCGCCGCATCCTCTATAACCGCGCATCCGCTGACCCGCAGGGCAACCCGTGGGATCCGAAGCGTCAGCTTCTGAAGTGGGACGGTGCGAAATGGGGCGGCGTGGATATTCCGGACTACAGCACTGCCGCACCGGGCAGCGACGTTGGGCCGTTTATCATGCAGCCTGAGGGGATGGGACGCCTGTTTGCTATCGATAAGATGGCGGAAGGTCCGTTCCCGGAACACTACGAGCCCTTTGAGACGCCGCTGGGTACCAACCCGCTGCACCCGAACGTGGTCTCTAACCCGGCAGCCCGTATCTTTAAGGGCGATTTCGAAGCGCTGGGTAAAAAGGACAAGTTCCCGTACGTGGGTACCACCTACCGTCTGACCGAGCACTTCCACTACTGGACCAAGCACGCGCTGCTTAACGCCATCGCGCAGCCGGAACAGTTCGTGGAGATCGGCGAGAAGCTGGCGGGCAAGCTCGGCATCGCCCATGGCGATACCGTGAAGGTTTCCTCTAACCGGGGCTATATCAAGGCCAAGGCGGTGGTGACCAAGCGTATTCGCACGCTGAACGTTCACGGTCAGCAGGTGGATACCATCGGTATTCCGATCCACTGGGGCTATGAGGGCGTGGCGAAGAAAGGGTTCATTGCAAACACCCTGACGCCGTTCGTCGGCGATGCGAACACGCAGACGCCGGAGTTTAAGGCCTTCCTCGTGAACGTGGAAAAGGTGTAACGGAGACGACTTATGGCTTATCAATCTCAAGACATTATCCGTCGTTCCGCGACTAACGGTTTCACGCCCGCGCCTCAGGCGCGGGACCACCAGCAGGAAGTGGCGAAGCTTATCGACGTGACCACCTGTATCGGCTGTAAAGCCTGTCAGGTGGCCTGCTCTGAGTGGAACGACCTGCGTGACGAAGTGGGTCACAACGTCGGGGTGTATGACAACCCGGCGGACCTGACCGCCAAGTCCTGGACGGTGATGCGTTTCTCGGAAGTGGAGCAGAACGACAAGCTGGAATGGCTTATCCGCAAAGACGGCTGTATGCACTGTGCGGATCCGGGCTGCCTGAAGGCATGTCCGTCAGAAGGGGCTATCATTCAGTATGCCAACGGCATCGTCGACTTCCAGTCTGAACAGTGCATCGGCTGTGGCTACTGCATCGCCGGCTGCCCATTCGACGTACCGCGCCTGAATCCGGAAGACAACCGCGTCTACAAATGCACCCTGTGCGTTGACCGCGTCACCGTCGGCCAGGAGCCTGCATGCGTGAAGACCTGCCCAACCGGCGCGATCCACTTTGGTTCTAAAGAGGATATGAAAACTCTGGCGGCAGAGCGCGTAGGCGAGCTGAAAACCCGTGGTTACGACAACGCGGGCCTGTACGATCCGGCCGGAGTTGGCGGTACGCACGTAATGTACGTGCTGCACCACGCCGACAAGCCGAACCTGTATCACGGCCTGCCGGAGAACCCGGAAATCAGCGCCACCGTGAAGTTCTGGAAAGGCATCTGGAAACCGCTGGCAGCGGTCGGTTTTGCTGCCACCTTCGCAGCGAGCATCTTCCACTACGTCGGCGTTGGTCCGAACCGCGCGGAAGAGGAAGACGACAACCTGCATGAAGAGAAAGACGAGGTGCGCAAATGAGAAAACGTGACACCATCGTGCGCTACACCGCGCCGGAACGCATCAACCACTGGGTCACCGCCTTCTGCTTCATGCTGGCGGCGATAAGCGGGCTGGGGTTCTTCTTCCCGTCCTTCAACTGGCTGATGCAGGTACTGGGTACGCCACAGCTGGCGCGCATCCTGCACCCGTTTGTGGGCGTCATCATGTTCGCGTCGTTCATCATTATGTTTTTCCGCTACTGGCACCATAACCTAATCAATCGGGATGATATCTTTTGGGCGAAGAATATTCGTAAGATCGTCGTCAACGAGGAAGTGGGTGATACCGGGCGTTATAACTTCGGCCAGAAATGCGTATTCTGGGCGGCGATTATCTTCCTGGTCCTGTTGCTGGTGAGCGGCGTGATCATCTGGCGTCCGTACTTTGCGCCTGCTTTCTCAATCCCGGTGATCCGATTCGCGCTGATGCTGCATTCATTTGCCGCAGTGGCGTTAATTGTGGTTATCATGGTGCATATCTACGCCGCCCTTTGGGTGAAAGGCACCATTACCGCGATGGTGGAAGGATGGGTAACCAGCACGTGGGCGAAGAAACATCACCCGCGCTGGTACCGTGAAGTCCGCCAGAAACAGGAAAAGTCATCTGAATGAGTATTCGCATAATCCCGCAAGATGAGCTGGGGTCGAGCGAGAAACGCACGGCGGATTATATTCCGCCGTTGTTATTCCCCAGACTCAAGAACCTCTACAACCGCCGCGCAGAGCGTCTGCGCGAGCTGGCAGAGAACAACCCGCTGGGCGATTTTCTGCGCTTTGCCGCGCTGGTTGCCCACGCGCAGGAAGTGGTGCTGTACGACCACCCGCTGCAAATGGATCTGACCGCGCGCATCAAAGAAGCCAGCGCACAGGGCAAGCCGCCGCTGGACATTCACGTCCTGCCGCGCGACAAGCACTGGCAAAAGCTGCTGCATTCGCTCATTGCCGAGCTGAAGCCGGAGATGAGCGGTACCGCGCTGGCTGTCATCGAGAATCTGGAAAAAGCCTCTGATCTGGAGCTGGAAGAGATGGCGAGCGCGCTGTTTGCCTCCGACTTCGCTCTGGTCAGCAGCGATAAAGCGCCGTTTATCTGGGCTGCGCTGTCGCTCTACTGGGCGCAAATGGCAAGCCTGATCCCCGGTAAAGCCCGCGCCGAATACGGCGAGGCGCGCCAGTTCTGCCCGGTCTGCGGCTCCATGCCGGTATCGAGCATGGTGCAAATCGGCACGACTCAGGGGCTGCGCTACCTGCACTGCAACCTGTGTGAAACCGAGTGGCACGTGGTGCGCATCAAGTGCAGCAACTGCGAGCAGACCCGCGATCTGAATTACTGGTCGCTGGAAAATGAAGAAGCGGCGGTGAAAGCCGAAAGCTGCGGCGACTGCGGCACTTACCTGAAGATTCTGTATCAGGAAAAAGACCCGAAAGTCGAAGCCGTGGCCGACGATCTCGCCTCGCTGATTCTGGACGCGAAGATGGAGCAGGAGGGCTTTGCCCGCAGCTCGATCAACCCGTTCCTGTTCCCGGGTGAAGGGGAGTAATTTCCTCTGACAGTGCCGGGCGGCGCGAGCTTGCCCGGCCTACAGCTGGTAAGGTGAAACGACTCCAGTAATGCCCGAAAAGTCTTTCGTGTTTCGAGAAATCAACGGACAATTTCTGCTCTGAGCTGTGGCCAGAATGATAGCATCAGGCAGTTTCATTCCATGCTTCTCGCGCAGAATTACACTTCTTTCAGCGATATCTCGGGTGATATCAATAATCTCAAATACGCCCATCACTGTCGCAGTTTTCGCTTCGTGACCATGTTTGCGGGCACCCACTATGACTTCCATCCATGTGATCAGGCTAATGGCTCGATGCGAAGCTGTGCGATCAATTGCATCCGCAGCCTCAACGCGATTATTAAATAGATCAATGAGTATATTGGTATCGAACACCGCCATGTGCTCCATAATTACCACTCCTCACGCAGCTTGCGTTCATACTCAAGCCCATCTTCCTGCTGGTTTCCCCACAAGCCAAGCGCATCGCGGATAACCGATGAACTCTGCTGGTCGAGATATTGCTCAATGGCTTCCCGAAGCAATTCGGCACGAGGCCGGTTACGCAGCTGCTTCAGATTATCCAGTCGTTGAATTACGTCATCAGACAAATCGATCAGAATTCTGCGCATATCAAGATCCGCGGAAAGACTCATATATCACCTTAGTATATCACCATAGTCTATTTTTAAGGCAACATACGCTTTTATTCAGAAGGGTTAAAGCACGTAGCTATAGTTTTCCTGCTATTTGCGAAGCGCTTTCCAGATTTTTAGTACTCGACAATTTTCTTATTTTCTTTTGAATTAAACCAGGCTATAAAGCTGTATATCCATACAGTTAAAGGGAATTTTCATGGCACTGGAACAGGGTATTGCGCAGCTGGTTCAGGGATTTATCGCTGCAGGCCGGCCTTCGTCACGTCGACAGACCATTGAGGTACGACGAGCAGGGTACATTGCCAGCGCGGGGCTTGCCGGGAAGATAGAAACGCGCGTTCAGGTGGAGACGCTAGTGCTTGAGGGCCTTACCATTCGAGTATTTTCACCTCTTGATGCCCCTGAAATATTGCCTGCTGCCATCTACTATCACGGCGGATGCTTTATCAGCGGCGGCTTTGATACCCATGACAACCAACTCCGCCAGTTAGCCTGCTACGGCAATTGTCGGGTGATCGCCGTTCAGTACAGGTTAGCGCCGGAGCATACCTTCCCCGCCGCACATGACGATGCTGAAAGAGGTGCAGATCTGGTCTGGCAGTATGCGGACAAATTAGGCGTGGATAAGAACCGGCTCACCCTCTGTGGAGACAGTGCAGGAGGGCATCTGGCGCTGGTAACGGCGCTGAGGCTTAAGGTTAAAAAGCTGTGGCAACCTGTGCAGCTTATTCTTATCTATCCCATGCTCGACGCCACGGCCAGCTTTGGAAGTTATGCCCTTAATGGCACGGATTATATTATCACCCGCGATACCCTGCTCAGCGGGTATGAAATGTATCTCGCAGAGACTGACCGCCAGCATCCGGAAACCAGCCCGCTGTGGCGCGATGATTTTTACGGACTTCCGCCAGTGCACATCATTACCGCAGAGTACGATCCGCTGTGCGATGAGGGAGAAATGTTGTATCAGCATCTGACTGAGCAGGGTGTGAAGTGTACAGCTCAGCGCTGGCTGGGCGTCATCCATGGCTTCTTTCAGCTTGGCGGCGTCAGCCAGTCAGCGCGAGACGTTATGTGGGATATCGCCGGACGAATTAAGCACGCCCGAGGAGAGTGAACAGAAGATTACTCCTCCTCGTTCCCACCCTCTTCATACGCACCGAAGGGCTTCGCTGGAAGAACAATGTAGGTGCCTTCAAACACCGCCCCCGGTGTTTTATCGCCAAACAGTTCAACCTGCATTTGCACGCGGGCTTTGCGGCCGCGTGCCAGGCGGTCGAGATCGCCACCCAGTGACCCCAGATCGGCCACGGCGCTCGGCTTGCCGCTTATCGGTGCGCTATAGCGAATGTGGGCATCAGCGAGAATGATCGTGCCACCCAGATGACGCTCGCGAAGCATCAGCCAGATCAGACCCCACCCAGTGAGCGTCGCGAGGGAAAACAGACTTCCGGCAAACAGGGTGTGGTGCGGGTTCTGATTGCCGGTTTCCGGCATGGTGGTAATAAATTTTTGTCCGGTGTACTGCTGAATGCGCACGCCCATTTTTTCGCTGAGCGGAATGTGCTGATACCAGGCCTGCTGCAGCTGTCCACACCAGTCGGCGCGATGAAGAATATCATCCAGCGTGGCGATGGGTTTGATCATCAAAAAATGACGAATCGGCGTGGTTTGCGGGGTCGTGATCTCCCCCTGATTCACAAAACCGAGCTTGGCGAAGAATTCTACGGCATCTTCGCGGGCGCTACAGGTGACGCGCTTAACGCCTTCCTGACGGGCGACGGACTCAAGGGTCATCGCCATTAGCGTTCCCAGACCTTTGTCCTGAACGGAGGGATGAACCGCCATAAAGCGAATCGACGCTTCGTTATCGGCGTTGATATACAAGCGCCCGACGGCGACGAGGTTACCCTCTTCGTCCATCACCATCTGATGGTGGGCCATCGCATCCCAGGCGTCTCGTTCAGATCCTTTTGGCTGATGCAGTGGCTTGCGCAGCATTTCCCAGCGGAACTGGTAATAAGCGTCTAACTCTTCTTCCGTTTGCGGTACTCGAAGGTGATACATAGCTGTACTCTCTCTTGTTACCCGCGGCCACGCCGCCAGTTGGCTCATACCTGGAGCCAGAATGTGACGGGGCCATCGTTCACCAGCGAAACCTGCATATCTGCAGCGAATCGTCCGGTTTGCGTATTCATTTCCTGCTGGCGACAACGCTCAACAAAGTACTCGTAAAGTGCTTCCGCACGATCCGGCGCGGCGCCTTTAGAGAAGCTCGGGCGCATGCCGCGCTCGGTATCCGCTGCCAGCGTAAACTGGGAAACCACCAGCACGCTGCCGCCCGCCTGCTGGACGTTCAGGTTCATCTTGCCTTCCGCATCGCTGAAAATACGGTAGCCCAGCACGCGCTCACACAAGCGGTTGGCTTTTTGTTCGTCGTCATCCTTTTCGACACCTAACAACACCAAAAGTCCTGGGCCAATTTCACCCGTCACCTCTCCCTCCACGGTGACGCTGGCACGGGTTACGCGCTGTATCAATGCAATCATGGTTGGTCTGCTTCTAATTGTTTTTCAGCTTCTGCTGCTTTTTTAAGTTCGCGGTATACACCGAGAGTGACAGTTATTTCAGCACCAAGCAAGACGATACACCAGGTCCAGTAGACCCAGACAAACAAAATGGGGATCACCGCCAGCACGCCGTAAATCAGCTGATAGGACGGAAACATGGTGATGTAGAGGGCAAACCCTTTTTTACCGAGCTCAAAAAGCAACGCCGCCACCAGCGCCCCCAAAACCGCATCTCGGTTAGGCACGCGCGTGGTCGGCACGACGCTATAGAGCAGCCAGAACGAGAGCCACGACAGGATCAGCGGAAAGATGCGAAGCACATTATCGATCACACCGTTTAAATCACTCGCCCACCGTAGGGAAAGCAGATACGAACTGATCGCCAGACTCGCCCCGGCCAGCAACGGTCCCAGTGTGAGAATCATCCAGTACACGGCAAAGGAATATACCTTTGGCCGCGCTTTTTTACTCCGCCAGATCGTGTTCAGCGCGTTATCAATGGCATACATCAACAGCAGCGCCGTGACGATAAGACCGCATGCCCCCACTGCCGTCATCTTGCTGGAATTGGCAACGAACTGCTCAATGTAGTTCTGGATGACATCCCCGGTTGCAGGAATGAAATTCGCGAAGACAAAATGACGAAGCTGCAGGCTGACGTCCGCAAACATCGGAAAGGCGGAAAACAGCGCAAAAATGACCGCCACCAGCGGCACTAATGAGAGCAACGACACGTAGGCGAGGTTACCCGCCAGCGTGGTCATGTTGTCCTCATCAATACGGTGCCAGAGCAGTTTCAGCCATGCCCTCAGCGGGCGAGTATGATGCGTGGCTTTTTGATGAACGGTTTTTAGCATAGTTGCTTCGCAAAGTAGTTTGGTATCGTCTCTTTTCCGGTCACCAGAATTGACGTTATACCTAACTGGTTAGCTCCCTCTACATTATCGGCGTTGTCGTCGAAAAAGACCGCATTGGCCGCGGTGAATCCCTCTGACTGCAGAACAGCCTGATAAATTCGCGCTTCAGGCTTACGCATACCCATCTCCTGCGAAAGATAGATCTTGTCGGCCGCCCCCTTAACTTCAGGGTATTCCTCAGGCCAGAACGTGGTGTGCAGACGGTTGGTATTGGACAACACAACGACCCGATGGCCCTGCTCGCGAAGCTTATGCATGATGTCGATCACTTCAGGCCGGATGGCGACAAATACTGCCTGCCAGCCGTGGGAAAACTGCTCGTAGCTCAACGGTAGATCCATCTCCTGACAGAAACGTTCAGCGAATTCTTCATCACCGATCTCGCCGCGTTCATGCTGATGGAAGGTCTCGCCCATCGCGAAATTCTGCTTTAAGGTCGCCAGCGGCACGCGGCTAAAGTCGCTCCATGCGCCCAGCACGCGATTAAAATCGATATCGACGATGACGTTTCCTAAATCAAAGATATAAAGCATGTTTATCTCCTGCTCGCCGTGGAGAGGTAACTGTAGCGGGAATAAAGAGATTTGACTATGCATGCGGTCTAAGGTGTGCGATCGATTTTTACGGCGCGTTTTTACGACAGTAAAGCGAAGGGACGTTTGACGCGGCAAAAATCCAGGCCCCCCGATACTCATCGATCATCAGGCTCAGCTCTCTACCCGGCGTGCGGTAAAAACCCGGTAGCGTTGCGTTGATATCAGCTTCATCCGCATTATCGGCGAAGGTTTTAACAATACGATCGTTATTTAATACGCGCGCGTTCTGATGATAACTGTAATGAAAATAGATGGTCCGGTTAACTTCAGAAACCGTCTGACCAAATAATTTACCGTTAATGACGGTGGCCCCCTCCCGATGCTGCATTCGCCAGGAAACCGTACCCACAAATCGATTTTTACCAATCGTCCATTCAACATCACCCGTACAGCGTATCGGCGAACTCGAGAAATGCGAATACGCTAACCAACCGCTGGTCATAGCGGCCCCCAGAAACGCCGCCAGCAAAATAATACGGTTCCGGAGTGTCTTCATTGCTCATGCGCCCAAAAATAATGCGTGGTACATAATGCTGCCGCGTCTCGTCGCGCATCGTTGTTACAGACAAACGCCGCGATTCGCTCCGTTTTACTATAGCCAATGAGAAAAACGTATCGTTTTTCGGCGCACAAACCAGGATAGTTTCTTAACAGGTGCAAGTAATGATCCTGAACAGGTTCATTAGGTGCATAAAAAAGCTGGCAGCCGCTGGTCATGCTGCCCGTTGAAAGTGGAATGTAGTGGCTAAACGGCATTTTCTGGTGATGTTTATATATTATCACCCCATTGATAAGCGCGATCAGCAAAAGCGTAGCGGTGAGGATTATCAACCATGCAGGCTTCTGTCTCGCGGTGCCATCGGTTATGACCACGTCTTTATTGACAATGGCCGGATCTGCGTTTGGGGTAAATTCTTCAACCTGAGTGGTTTCGGAAAGCATCAGCCCACGGCGAGAAATGGTTTTTACCGTGTCGCGCGGTAACCCCACCTCAGCAAGCGCATTGCGTAATGTCAAAATGGCCTGGTAAAAGGTATTCGGTGTGGTGACGTCATTTCGCTCCCCCCATCCCACCACCATTAATTTATTTTGCGAAATGATGTCTCCTGGATGGGTGATGAGATAAAGAAAACAGAGATTGGCTGGAAGCTGCAATTGTATCGTTCGCCCGGTAATATGATTAACCAGGGTTTTGTTTTCTGGGTCATACTCGACCAACTTGTTAATGAGATACAATTTTCCTTTCCTCTGCAATAACAATGCTTAACTTCATACACTAAAAACATATACTTATATTTAACAACATTATAGGTCAGATGGATTAGGACGCGATACCACCTCATCTAAGATTAAAAACACCGTGTTAATTTTCAATCGGTTACAAGGCTGTTTTCTTAGGTTTTCCTCATCTAAAACGACATAATGAGATTTCATTACACTTCGCCAGGCCAAATAATTATATTGAGCCGCAGCCAGAGAAAAGACTGTCGTTACGGCAGTTCCAGGAAACAAACTTTTAGCTATTAGTGCTATTTACTACATCTCCTTTTCAACTTTTTTGTGTCAAATAATCTTAAAGGATTGATGGATATTCCTGGTTCACTTTTGCCGGCTGATGTTATTTCGCTGTGACGACGGCCTGACGGAATAGAGTCCACCAGGAATTTATATTCCCTGCCATTATTTTTGGAAAATAAGACAGGATTACGAGATATGTTTCAAGATTGACACATTTGAACGGCAGTGAAATATTGACAATGAAAATAAGACAGGAGTGGACTGGATGATAACATCGTCGCAAAAGGTTGTCCGCTGTATAAGCTGTGAATTGTCCTGTCAGTTATATCCAGATAACGCAGTACGATCACAATACTGTGGCAACGCCTCGTTCGCGGTTTGGCCGGTTGGTAATCATTATCTGCTGACTGCGGTTAAAAATAAGATATTATATGGAAACACGAATCACTTATCACGTGGGTTTATTTTTGTAGATTTTTCGATGTACAACTTGCGCATACTGGCCGATCCGCAATGGATTGAACGTTTGGCGCTAACCAACATGAATATCGTTATTATCACGGACCGCTGGCTGGAGGCGCTAGCTAATTATTTATTTAATCATCGTGATGAAATAAAGGGTGTTATTTATTCGGATGATAATGACGCTATATTACAGGAAAAAATTAACCATCTTTTCTCTGGTAGAAGAGTGAATAACAGACGAGGAAGTATATTGAATACTGTCGAATTCACTTTACTTAATCGGTTTTTATCAGGAGCGTGCCTCCAGGAGATTATAAAAACAGACAGCATTGATGTGAAAAAAATTTATGTCCATAAAATACGACTTGAGAGGAAATTAGGCACCAGCATTCATAAAATTCTCGTTTCTATTTTGTAATTTCAATCACTTAACATACCCACATTTAATGCTGTGGAGGATGTTTTACGCCTGAAAGAAAGGGGCTAGCTATGCCATATTTAATGAAACACTCACCTGTCGCAGCTGCGATTTCTCTGGCGTTATCGTCAGCGCTATTTACCGCGCATGCAGCGGTAATCGATTTTTCTAATTTACCTGCCTCCGGAGCAGTAACGGATTTGCCTGCAGAAATACAGGCGCTGATACCTGCAACGGCAAACGCGAACTTTAGCAAAAATACCGGCGATCCTAACTATGTCTACCAGTACAGCCCGGGGAATATCCCAATTTACGGAGATGGGATCACCCTCGAAGGGCCTGGGGCGGAAGCCTTTGAGCATTCCGTTACCGTTATTCAGAACTCCACGTCCGGCAGCCCGGGGGTGATATTTGGTGACGATCTGACTATTCGCACCCAGTCAAAAGTGGCTGCCAATAATGGTAAAGACGTCGACGGTATTCGTACCCACGGGATGAACACGCCGGACAACCCGGTGTTTATCATTACCGGCGACCGCACCCATATCTACGTTAACGGCCAAAGCGGTGACGGTATTAATGCCGGGTACAGCTCCTTCAGTCAGGGTTCTCTCGGCTCCGCCAATATTTATGTGGGTGACGATCTCTATATCGAAACCACGGGCAGCACCGGGCGCGGAATTAGCGCTTATGCACTGAATGATGCGTCGAAGGCAAAAAATAACGTTATCGTTGGCGATCGTGCGCATATTGTGACGCACGGTACTTACGCTGAGGGAATTCGTACCAACCAGAGCGGCTCATACGTCCGGCTGGGAGATGTGGCGACCATCGAAACGTTCGGCACATCGGCCTATGGCCTGTATGCAGGCTCTGCGTCAAAAATTGAGCTAGGCAAAAGCGCGACGATTACCACCGACGCGGCCAGTGCCTCCGGGGTTTATTCTACCGGCTCGTCAACCATCACCCTTGATGAAGGCGCCACCATTACGACCAACGGTGCCAGTGCGCATGGCGTCTACGCTTACACCGGTGCGGTGAATCTGGGAGATAACGTCACCATTGCGGTAAACAGCAGCGAGAAAACCAGCAGCTCCGCGCAGGCGCCGCACGGGATGTATGCCTGGTCGCGCGGCATGATAGCGCTCGAGGGTGGTGCCACCATTACCACCGCAGGCCAGCGCGATAACGGTAGCTATGCCCTGAACGCCAGTAACGGCGGGGTGATTGATGCGTCCACAGGAGGCAAGTTCATCCTCAACGGCGATATCCTTTCCGCAGGCGGCGTCGCGGCCACCAGCACGCTTCCGGCACAAAACAGTACTATTACGCTGACTATGGATGACAACTCCCTGTGGAACGGGGCTTCCTTCATTGAGAGCAACGCCGCGGGTACCGGTACTATCGCACTAACGATGAATGATGCCGTCTGGAATCTGCGCGACAGCTACACGCTGACCAGCCTGACGCTGAATGCGGGCGGCACGATTAATTTCCAGCATGCAGAGGACGCGGCGTGGCAAACGCTGATCATCAAGGATGATTTTATCGGCAACGGCGGCAAGCTGGTTTTCAATACCGTGCTGTTTGACGACACTTCGGAAACGGACAAACTGATCGTTGAAGGCAACACCTCCGGTCAGACCGGGGTGGAAGTGAACAACATTGGCGGTGCCGGCGCGCAAACCGTAGAAGGGATTGAAATTGTCAGCGTTGGCGGCAACTCAGAGGGGACGTTTGAGAAGGCCAGCCGTATCGTGGCAGGGGGCTATGACTATAACGTTGTGCAAAAAGGTAAAAACTGGTTTTTGACCAGCCTGGTTGAACCTGTTGACCCGCCAGTCGACCCGATAGACCCACCTGTTGACCCTGTAGACCCGCCTGTTGACCCTGTAGACCCACCTGTTGACCCTGTAGACCCGCCAGTCGACCCGGTCGATCCGCCCGTTGATCCGGTGATTCCGCCGCAGGAACCGATCCCCCCTGCCGCACCACCGAAAAGCGAGCATCAGTATCGCCCGGAATTTGGAAGCTATCAGGCGAACAGCTATGCGGCAAATACGCTGTTTATGACCCGCCTGCACGATCGTCTGGGTGAAACGCAGTACACCGACATGCTCACTGGCGAGCATAAAGTAACGAGCCTGTGGATGCGTAACGTCGGCGGTCATACGCGTTTTAAAGACAGCAGCGGCCAGTTAAATACCACCGCCAATCGCTACGTGCTGCAGCTGGGTGGTGATGTCGCCCAATGGAGCACCGACGGTCTGGACCGTTGGCATCTTGGCCTGATGGCGGGCTACGGCAACAGCCAGAGCCGGAGCGCTTCCAGCCTGACCGGATACCACTCGCGCGGTGAAGTGAATGGCTATAGTGTCGGTCTGTACGGTACCTGGTACGCAAACGACGCGGATAAAAGTGGCACCTACGTTGACAGCTGGGTGCTGTATAACTGGTTCGACAATAAGGTGATGGGGCAGGACCAGGCGACCGAGAGTTATCGCTCCAGCGGGGTGACCGCCTCTGTAGAAGCTGGCTATAGCGTTAAGGTGGGCGAAAGCGGCCGCAACAGCTACTGGATCCAGCCGAAAGCGCAGGCCGTTTGGATGGACGTGCATGCTGACGACCATCGCGAACGCAACGGCACGCGGGTGAAAGACGAAACCCAGGGGAACGTGATGACACGCCTCGGCGTGAAGGCCTACATCAGCGGACATAACGCGATTGACGACGGTAAGTCACGGGCCTTCCAGCCGTTTATTGAAGCGAACTGGATCCACAATACCCAGACCACGCGCATCCGCATGGATGACGTTAGCAATGAAATGCGTGGAACGCGCAATATCGGTGAACTCAAGACCGGCGTAGAGGGGCAGATTACGCCGAAGCTTAGCGTATGGGGCAACGTGGCTCAGCAGATAGGCGATAAAGGCTACAGCGATACGCAGGGAATGCTGGGGGTGAAATACAGCTTCAAATAACAACAAAAAAGCCGCTGAGAAATCAGCGGCTTTTTTTATTACGGATTAACCGTATTAGTCTTCTTTCGCACCGCGCATAGCACGTTTACGATCGTTCTCGGTCAGGTGACGTTTACGGATACGAATTGACTGTGGAGTCACTTCTACCAGTTCATCATCATCGATGAATTCCAGAGCCTGCTCCAGAGTCATCTTGATCGGTGGAACCAGAACCGTTGCTTCGTCAGTACCGGACGCACGCATGTTGGTCAGTTTCTTACCGGTCAGGCAGTTTACGGTCAGGTCGTTAGAACGACTGTGAATACCGATGATCTGGCCTTCATAAACTTCAGCACCGTGACCCAGGAACAGCTTACCGCGATCCTGCAGACCGAACAGCGCAAACGCAACAGCTTTACCCTGACCGTTGGAGATCAGTACGCCGTTGTTACGCTGGCCCACTTCGCCCGGACGAACGTCGTCGTAGTGGCTGAAGGTGGAGTACAGCAGGCCGGTACCGGAGGTCATGGTCATGAACTCAGAACGGAAGCCGATCAGGCCACGGCTTGGGATCACGTAGTCGAGACGTACGCGGCCTTTGCCATCTGGATTCATGTTTTTCAGGTCGCCTTTACGCTCACCCAGAGCCTGCATCACAGAACCCTGATGCTGCTCTTCAACGTCCAGCGTTACGTTTTCGAATGGCTCTTGTTTACGGCCGTCGATCTCGCGGAAGATTACTTTCGGACGGGAAACCGCCATTTCGAAACCTTCACGACGCATGTTCTCAATCAGAACAGACAGGTGCAGCTCGCCACGACCAGAAACGCGGAATGCATCAGCATCTTCGGTTTCTTCAACGCGCAGCGCAACGTTGTGCACCAGCTCTTTGTTCAGGCGGTCAAGGATCTGACGAGAGGTAACGAATTTACCTTCTTTACCACAGAACGGAGAGGTGTTGACGTTGAAGAACATGGATACGGTTGGTTCATCAACGGACAGGGCTGGCAGCGCTTCGACGTTCTGCGGATCGCAGATGGTGTCGGAGATGTTCAGTTCACCCAGACCGGTGATAGCGATGATGTCGCCCGCTTCCGCAACGTCACTCTCGATACGCTCAAGACCCAGGTGAGTCAGTACTTTACCGACTTTACCGTTACGGGTTTTGCCTTCGCTATCGATGATAGTAACCTGCTGGTTAGGCTTCACTTTACCGCGCTTGATACGACCAATGCCGATTACGCCAACGTAGTTGTTGTAGTCGAGCTGAGAGATCTGCATCTGCAGGGTGCCGTCGAGATCGACGTTTGGTGCAGGAACACGGTCAACAATCGCCTGATACAGCGGGGTCATGTCTTCAGCCATGTCTTCGTGGTCCAGACCTGCGATACCGTTCAGCGCAGATGCGTAAACGATAGGGAAGTCCAGCTGCTCGTCGGTCGCGTCGAGGTTAACGAACAGGTCGAAGACCTGGTCAACAACCCAGTCAGGACGCGCGCCAGGGCGGTCAACTTTGTTGATAACAACGATTGGCTTCAGACCATGGGCAAAAGCTTTTTTGGTCACGAAGCGCGTCTGTGGCATTGGGCCATCCATTGCGTCAACGACCAGCAGAACGGAGTCTACCATGGACATTACACGTTCAACTTCGCCACCGAAGTCGGCGTGCCCTGGGGTATCAACGATGTTGATACGGTAGTCATTCCATTTAATCGCGGTGTTTTTCGCGAGGATGGTAATCCCACGCTCTTTCTCCAAATCGTTGGAGTCCATCACGCGTTCTTGGGTTTCGGCACGCGCATCAAACGTACCGGATTGCTGCAGCAGCTTGTCGACCAGGGTAGTTTTACCATGGTCTACGTGCGCGATGATGGCGATGTTACGCAAATTTTCGATCACAACTTTGCCTCAGGCATTTAGAAATAGCGCGTTATTGTACACGGATTAATCGCACTACAAAACAGGATCACAAACATCCCCCGCAAACAAGTATCGCAGAGATGCTTTGTGATCGCTTTCACGGAGCGGTAAAAGGGCACTTTAACGTAAATTGCACCAATATGGTGCTCAATGTTCACATTGAAGCACTATACTGGTGCAACAAATCCATTGTGGTGCAGCCCTTTTGCACTATGGTGCGCATGATAACGCCTTTTTGGGGTGATTTAAAAGTTGGCACAGATTTCGCTTTATAAAAAATACATGGCATCAGCCAGTACAAACAGAAATTGAAGACCTCGTTACCACGACGACAATGACCAATCTGGAGAGTTAAGTATGTCCGCTGAACACGTTTTGACGATGCTGAACGAACATGAAGTGAAGTTTGTTGATCTGCGCTTCACCGATACCAAAGGTAAAGAACAGCACGTCACAATCCCTGCTCATCAGGTGAACGCCGAATTCTTTGAAGAAGGCAAAATGTTTGACGGCTCCTCCATTGGTGGCTGGAAAGGCATTAACGAATCCGACATGGTTCTGATGCCAGACGCGACCACTGCGGTCATTGATCCGTTCTTCGAAGAACCAACCCTGATCATCCGTTGCGACATCCTCGAGCCAGGCACGCTGCAGGGCTACGACCGCGACCCACGTTCTATCGCGAAACGCGCTGAAGAGTACCTGCGTTCTACCGGCATCGCAGACACCGTTCTGTTCGGGCCAGAGCCAGAATTCTTCCTGTTCGATGACATCCGCTTCGGTGCCTCTATTTCTGGCTCCCACGTGGCTATCGACGACATCGAAGGTGCATGGAACTCCTCCACCAAATACGAAGGCGGTAACAAAGGTCACCGTCCTGGCGTGAAAGGCGGTTACTTCCCGGTTCCTCCGGTCGACTCTGCACAGGACATTCGTTCCACTATGTGTCTGGTGATGGAAGAGATGGGTCTGGTTGTTGAAGCTCACCACCACGAAGTGGCTACTGCTGGTCAGAACGAAGTGGCAACCCGCTTCAACACCATGACCAAAAAAGCGGACGAAATTCAGATCTACAAATACGTTGTGCACAACGTTGCGCACCGTTTCGGTAAAACCGCGACCTTCATGCCAAAACCAATGTTTGGCGATAACGGTTCCGGTATGCACTGCCACATGTCTCTGTCCAAGAACGGTACCAACCTGTTCTCTGGCGACAAATATGCCGGTCTGTCCGAGCAGGCGCTGTATTACATCGGTGGTGTTATCAAACACGCTAAAGCGATCAACGCCCTGGCGAACCCAACTACGAACTCCTACAAGCGTCTGGTCCCGGGCTACGAAGCGCCAGTGATGCTGGCCTACTCTGCACGTAACCGTTCTGCTTCTATCCGTATCCCGGTGGTGGCTTCTCCTAAAGCGCGTCGTATCGAAGTTCGCTTCCCGGACCCAGCGGCTAACCCATACCTGTGCTTCGCAGCACTGCTGATGGCCGGTCTGGACGGTATCAAGAACAAGATCCACCCGGGCGAAGCGATGGACAAAAACCTGTACGACCTGCCGCCAGAAGAAGCGAAAGAGATCCCACAGGTTGCTGGCTCTCTGGAAGAAGCCCTGCAGGCGCTGGACGCAGACCGCGAGTTCCTGACTGCAGGTGGCGTATTCACTGACGACGCTATCGATGCTTACATCGCCCTGCGTATGGAAGAGAACGACCGCGTGCGTATGACTCCACACCCGGTTGAGTTCGAACTGTACTACAGCGTTTAATAAAAGTTGTTTTACCCGGCGTGATAAACGCCGGGGGTAGTTGCCGTGGAAACTTTTAGCCCATCTCCGGATGGGCTTTTTTCTCCACCAACAACCTGATCTCACGCGCTTTTTACGCCGAAAACGCTATACTGCACTAAATTAGTGCAAACGACTCCAGGAGACTGCTGAATGGCAACTGGCACGCTGCCCGATGCTGGGCAGATCCTCAATTCTTTGATTAACAGCATATTGCTGGTCGATGACGAGCTGGCCGTTCATTACGCCAACCCGGCCGCGCAGCAGCTGCTCGCCCAAAGCGCACGTAAACTGTTCGGCACCCCGCTTCCTGAACTCCTGAGCTATTTTTCGCTGAATATTGGCCTGATGCAGGAAAGTTTGCAGGCTGGCCAGGGGTTTACCGATAACGAAGTCACGCTGGTGATCGACGGGCGCTCGCACATTCTGTCGTTAACCGCGCAACGTCTTCCCGATGGTCTGATCCTGCTGGAAATGGCGCCGATGGATAATCAGCGTCGACTTAGCCAGGAGCAGCTTCAGCATGCGCAGCAGATTGCCGCCCGTGATCTGGTGCGCGGTCTGGCGCATGAAATCAAAAACCCGCTGGGTGGATTACGCGGCGCGGCGCAGCTTCTGACCAAGGCGCTGCCCGATCCCGCGCTGGCGGAATATACCAACGTCATCATTGAGCAGGCGGACCGTCTGCGGAATCTGGTAGACCGTCTTCTCGGTCCGCAGCAGCCGGGAATGCACGTCACGGAAAGCATCCATAAAGTGGCTGAGCGGGTGGTGAAGCTCGTCTCAATGGAGCTGCCAGAGAACGTCACGCTAGTACGTGATTACGACCCAAGCCTGCCGGAACTGGCCCATGACCCGGACCAGATTGAGCAGGTCCTGTTGAATATTGTGCGTAATGCCCTGCAGGCGCTGGGGCCTGAAGGCGGTGAGATTATTTTACGCACCCGCACCGCCTTCCAGCTCACGTTACACGGCGTGCGCTACCGGCTGGCCGCCCGAATCGACGTTGAGGATAACGGGCCCGGCATTCCATCGCATTTGCAGGACACCCTGTTCTACCCGATGGTAAGCGGTCGCGAAGGCGGAACCGGCCTGGGCTTATCCATTGCCCGCAGTTTGATCGATCAACACTCCGGGAAAATTGAATTTACCAGTTGGCCGGGACATACCGAGTTTTCGGTTTTCCTGCCGATTAAAAAATAAAGGTGACGTTTATGCAACGAGGGATAGTCTGGGTAGTCGATGACGATAGCTCCATCCGTTGGGTGCTTGAACGCGCGCTCACAGGGGCAGGATTAAGCTGCACGACGTTTGAGAGCGGCAGCGAAGTGCTCGACGCACTCACCACCAAAACGCCAGATGTTCTGCTTTCGGATATTCGTATGCCGGGCATGGACGGGCTGGCGCTGTTAAAGCAGATCAAACAACGCCACCCTATGCTTCCGGTCATCATAATGACCGCGCACTCCGATCTGGATGCCGCAGTGAGCGCCTATCAACAAGGGGCGTTCGATTACCTGCCCAAACCGTTTGATATCGACGAAGCGGTGGCGCTGGTTGAGCGCGCGATTAGCCATTATCAGGAGCAGCAACAGCCGCGCCACGCGCCCGATTTTGGGCCAACGACAGATATCATCGGCGAAGCGCCGGCGATGCAGGACGTGTTTCGCATTATCGGTCGTTTGTCCCGCTCGTCCATCAGCGTATTGATTAACGGTGAGTCGGGAACCGGTAAAGAGCTTGTGGCGCATGCATTGCACCGCCACAGCCCGCGGGCAAAAGCGCCGTTCATCGCCCTGAATATGGCGGCGATCCCGAAGGATTTGATTGAGTCCGAACTGTTCGGCCATGAAAAAGGGGCATTCACCGGCGCCAATACCATTCGCCAGGGGCGGTTTGAACAGGCTGACGGCGGTACGCTGTTCCTGGATGAGATCGGCGATATGCCGCTGGATGTCCAGACCCGCCTGCTGCGCGTGCTGGCCGACGGGCAGTTTTATCGCGTGGGCGGCTATGCGCCTGTGAAGGTGGACGTGCGTATTATCGCCGCGACCCACCAGAACCTGGAGCAACGCGTTCAGGAAGGAAAATTCCGTGAGGATTTATTCCACCGTCTGAACGTCATCCGCGTTCATCTGCCGCCGCTGCGTGAGCGTCGGGAAGATATTCCCCGCCTGGCACGCCATTTTCTGCAGGTAGCCGCCCGCGAGCTGGGTGTGGAAGCCAAGCAGCTTCACCCGGAAACCGATGCCGCTCTGACGCGTCTCGCGTGGCCGGGCAACGTGCGTCAGCTGGAAAATACCTGCCGCTGGTTAACCGTGATGGCTG
The DNA here is from genome assembly GCF_056856775.1 of Enterobacter sp. QK-SA4. Taxonomy (NCBI): domain Bacteria; kingdom Pseudomonadati; phylum Pseudomonadota; class Gammaproteobacteria; order Enterobacterales; family Enterobacteriaceae; genus Enterobacter; species Enterobacter sp. QK-SA4. The sequence continues at coordinate 16,870 of NZ_JBXFXH010000007.1, read as the reverse complement.
CCGGGCAGGAGGTGCTGATTCAGGATTTACCGGCCGAGCTGTTTGAAGCGACCGCGCCTGAAAGCAGTACCGGGCACGCGCTGCCGGACAGCTGGGCGACGCTTCTGGCGCAGTGGGCCGACCGTGCGCTGCGTTCCGGTCATCAAAATCTGCTGTCTGAAGCTCAGCCAGAGATGGAGCGTACGCTGTTAACTACCGCGCTTCGTCATACGCAGGGTCATAAGCAGGAAGCCGCTCGCCTGCTGGGATGGGGACGTAATACCCTGACGCGCAAGCTTAAAGAGCTGGGAATGGAGTGATCGCACGCCGCTGTGTAAAGGTTATTAATTGAGCGCAAATTGCCGTTATTTTGCGCTTTACTGTTCCGATGAGTTTTGTATGATCGTGCCCGGAAATTGGGGGTGAACATCATGCTGGAAACAATCGTGAATATGCTCTCTAGCGGAGCCGCTGAAAGCCACACGCCACAAACAGCCGTTGCGGCTATGTTGTGTGCGGCGCTGGTTGGGCTGTTTAGCTAGCGAGTTGAACGTAAAAGCCGGGTGGCGGCTTCGCCTTACCCGGCCTACGTTTAGTGCTTTTGGCAATGCGCCTTAAATCACCCGCGAGAACTGCTGCAGTCGCGCTTTCTGACGCAGATACGCGTCAAAGCACATGCAGATATTACGGATCAACAGACGCCCTTTCGGCGTGACCTCAATCGCGTTCTCCGACACATCCACCAGCCCGTCTTTCGCCAGCGGTGCAATCAGCTTCAGGTCTTCCGCAAAATAATCGCTGAAGTGCAGATCCCACTGCGACTCAACGTCGCTGAAATCGAGACGGAAGTTGCAGATTAGCGCCTTAATCACATCGCGCCGGATGCAGTCGTCGCGCGTTAACGCGATGCCTCGCCACAGCGCGTTGCCCGTTTCATCAACCTGCTGATAGTAAAGCTTCAGCTCTTTCTGATTCTGCGCGTAACAGTCACCAATCATGCTGATAGCAGAGACGCCCATCCCCAGCAAATCGGTATCGCCCTGGGTTGTGTAGCCCTGGAAGTTACGGTGCAGAACGCCTTCACGCTGAGCAATCGCCAGCTCGTCATCCGGACGAGCAAAGTGATCCATCCCGATAAACTGATAGCCGGTTTCGGTCAGCGAGGTAATGGTTTCCTGCAGAATATCCAGCTTCTGCTGGGCAGAAGGAAGATCGGCATCTTTTATTTTGCGCTGAGCGGCAAAGAGCGTCGGCAGATGCGCATAGTTAAAGACGCTCAGGCGGTCCGGGTTGAGTTCGGCCACGCGCTTCAGGGTGAAGGCGAAGCTTTCCGGCGTCTGCTTTGGCAGGCCGTATATCAGGTCAATATTGGTCGAGGTGAAACCAATCTCACGCGCGTGATTGAGTAAGGCAAAGATAAATTCTTCGTCCTGCTCGCGGTTCACCAGACGCTGAACCTCTTTATTGAAATCCTGCACGCCCATGCTCAGACGATTGAAGCCTTCGGCGCGTAAGTGATCCAGTACATCGAGCTCAATTTCACGCGGATCGACTTCGATCGAGATTTCAGCGTCGGCGTTAAAACTGAAATTGCCGCGCAGCAGGGTCATCAGGCGGCTTATTTGCGCTTTATTCAGATAGGTTGGCGTACCGCCGCCCCAGTGAAGCTGGCTGACGTGACGGCCAGCAAACAGCGGCGAGCGATGCACAATTTCTTGTTCGAGCGCATCAAGATACTGGTCGGCTTTGTGCTGCTGACGGGTAACGATTTTATTGCACCCGCAGAAGTAGCAGAGCTTGTGGCAGAACGGAATATGGACGTAGAGCGAAAGCGGACGCTCAGGATAGCGCGCGACAGCCTGCTGGAAATCAGCCTCGCCGAAGGCATCGGAGAACTCCAGCGCGGTGGGGTATGAAGTATAACGCGGCCCGGAATAGTTATATTTCTGGATTAGGGCCAAATCCCAGTCGATAGTTGGTGCTGACATGCTCACTCCTTCCGTTGGTGTCGCGTTCGTATACGGCGGCCCGTTCTGGCCCCATCGCGGGCCATCATTCGGGTGCGCAGCCACTTCTGTCGCCGCGACAACCGCCGTAGTTTAACGAATAACCACACCAGATAACATATAACCGGAAGGGTTATAAGCAGGACTATCGTGCCTGCCGGGTGCAAATGTTAGTTTCCACCCTTCAGAAGACGCATCATATCTTCCTGCTTCTCGTCTTCTTCTTCATCTTCGTCATCGTCGTATGACAGGCCCAGCTTCTGCATCAGTTCATCGATACGATCCAGTTTGGCATCCACCCATGACTGCTCTTCAGCGGTCAGGGTTTCACCCTCTTCAAGACGTTCCAGCAGCGCGTCCAGGCGCTCATCGTTCTCCAGCAAATCCAGCTCAGCCTGCGGTGAAAGCATAGGTTTCTCGCTCTTTGGTTTGTGCTGCTTAGTGACCGGGGTGTCTGTCACGCCCAGTGGAATGGGAGTTTTACTGCCGATACGAGGGTCTTTCTGCTGTTTGCCTTTTGCAGAAGCACCCGCTGCACCACCACCGTTGGCACGGCTACCCGCAGCATGACCGCGATGTTTTTTATCGCGTTTGCGATCGCGCGCTTCCTGGTTCAGTTCTTCGCGCGTTTTGCGGCGTGCTTTTACAGGGCGTTTCGCGCCTGCAGCGGAGGTTGGTTTTTTCATGATGTTTTATCTTTAAGTCGTTTTCTTCAGTATAGAATTGCGGCGAAATCTAGCAGAAAGCAAGCAAAGAAAAAAGGCGACAGAGCAATCTGTCGCCTTTTTTCCTGACTCACAACCCTTAGCGGGTCAGACATTCCGTGTTTGCCAACAACAAACCCTGTTTATCCCTTGGCTAATACCGTCCGTGATACGGTTCCATTTCCTGTAAAAAACGCCTCCAGGCGCTGGTCATCCTGACAATCCTGCGTCTTCGCCTCCTGGCGCTCCTGACCCTCATCCTTAAGTCGATTTCCTGTTGGCTTCCTCGCCCTGACGCACACTTTACCTTGTTCGGTTAAACTAACAAGCAACGAAACGGTACAAAAAGGGATTTTCAGATAATTACCTGGAAATAAGCTTATGATTTAAAACAGTTTGAATTTTTTTACGCCTGCGAATTCTCTGAAATCTCGCATAGCATTACTGGCCGATCTCTCACACCGGTTGTGGCATTCGTCTACTGCTCATAGCAATCAGAAAAGCCTTTTGCCTGCATTCGGGTATAATCCCCTTCAGATTACGATTTTGGAGACGACCACGTGACTACCTGGAACTACCAACAGACGCATTTTGTCACCAGTGCGCCCGATATTCGCCACCTTCCTTCTGATACCGGTATTGAAGTGGCATTTGCTGGCCGCTCCAATGCGGGGAAATCCAGCGCCCTGAATACGCTGACCAATCAGAAGAGCCTGGCGCGCACCTCAAAAACACCTGGCCGTACCCAGCTGATCAACCTGTTTGAAGTCGCAGAGGGCAAACGCCTGGTCGACTTACCGGGCTACGGTTACGCGCAGGTACCGGAAGAGATGAAAATCAAGTGGCAGCGTGCGCTGGGTGAATACCTGGAAAAACGCATGTGCCTGAAAGGCCTGGTGGTGCTGATGGATATTCGTCATCCCCTGAAAGATCTGGATCAGCAGATGATCGACTGGGCTGTAGCAAGCGATATCGCCGTGCTGGTGCTGCTGACGAAAGCCGATAAGCTGGCGAGCGGCGCGCGCAAAGCGCAGGTGAATATGGTTCGCGAAGCGGTGCTTGCGTTCAACGGTGATGTGCAGGTTGAGCCGTTCTCCTCGCTGAAAAAGCAGGGCGTAGACAAGCTGCGTCAGAAACTCGACGCCTGGTTTAGCGAGCTGGAACCCGCGACGGAAGCGGAAGAAGAGTAATACCGAGCGCGGCGATAGCCGCGTTTTTTTTGCCTGAATTTTTCTTTGCCGCAATAAAAAACGCCCCAGTCATTACTGACTGGGGCGGCTAAAATATTCAGCCAAATCCGATTACGTGAAGTAAAAGGTCTGAAAGATAGAACATCTTACCTCTGTACCCTACGCCGACAACTCTACCCCTTTTTGTGCTGCAGAAAAAGCACTTTTTGTAGTTTTTTTTCATTCTTTACATAGGGAATTCTAATGATTGTCACAAAACGCGCGTTGTTATGTTGCAAACTTACATAAAAAGCGCGTTATGCGAAGAACCGTTAGTGAGCCTGATCCCAGTTTTCTCCACTTCCCACTTCCACCAGCAACGGCACGTCGAGCGTCATGCTGCTTTCCATCAGTTCGTGGATCTTCTTCGACACGGCGTCGAGGTCGTCTTTGTGCACTTCAAATACCAGTTCATCGTGTACCTGCATGATCATTTTCACGCGAGGCTTCTCTTTTTCCAGCCAGGCATCAACGGCGATCATTGCACGCTTAATAATGTCCGCCGCGGTACCCTGCATCGGGGCGTTGATCGCCGCACGCTCTGCGCCAGCGCGACGCGCCGCGTTGCTGGATTTGATGTCCGGTAGGTAGAGACGGCGGCCATCCAGGGTTTCGACGTAACCTTTTTCCTTCGCCTGCGCGCGGGTGCGTTCCATATATTCCAACACCCCCGGATAACGCTCGAAATAGAGATCCATATACTTCTGCGACTCTTTGCGTGGAATGTTGAGCTGGCGCGAAAGACCAAATGCGCTCATGCCGTAAATCAGACCGAAGTTGATCGCCTTAGCACTGCGGCGCTGCTCGTTGGTCACGCTGTCCAGCGGCAAGCCGAAGACTTCCGCCGCGGTTGCCCGGTGGATATCCTTTCCTTCGGCAAACGCGGTCAGGAGGCCTTTGTCGCGGGACAGATGCGCCATAATGCGCAGTTCGATTTGCGAGTAGTCAGCAGAGACAATCAGATAATCCTCTGGTGCGATGAAAGCCTGGCGAATACGGCGGCCTTCTTCGTTACGTACCGGGATGTTCTGCAGGTTGGGGTCGGTTGATGAGAGACGACCGGTCGCCGCAACAGCCTGATGGTACGACGTGTGCACACGACCCGTTTTCGGGTTGATCATCAGCGGGAGCTTGTCGGTGTAGGTAGACTTCAGCTTCGCGAGGCCACGGTACTGCAGAATCACTTTTGGCAGCGGGTAATCCAGCGCCAGCTCTTCCAGCACCTCTTCAGAGGTTGAAGGCGCGCCGCCAGGGGTCTTCTTCAGCGGCTTGATGCCCTGCTTTTCAAACAGAATGGTTTGCAGCTGCTTCGGTGAAGAGAGGTTAAACGGCTCGCCTGCAAGCTCATGCGCTTTTTGCTCGAGCTCGGTCAAACGCTGCGCCAGCTCCCCGGAGTGGTTATGCAGCACCGTTGGGTCAATCTTCACGCCGTTGCGTTCAATGCGGGATAGCACGGGCACCAGCGGCATCTCGATATGCTGGAACACGTTCAGCGGACCTTCATGCTTCTGCAGTTTTGGCCACATCTTCAGGTGCAGCTGCAGCGTGACATCAGCGTCTTCCGCCGCGTAGCGCCCCGCTTCTTCCAGAGCGATCTGGTTGAAGGTGAGCTGATTTTTCCCTTTACCGGCAATCTCTTCAAAGGTGATCGTTTTGTGCTTGAGCCAGCGGTCAGATAAGGAATCCATATCATGGCGGCCCGCGACGCTGTCCAGAATGTAGGATTCAAGCATGGTGTCGAAGGCAATCCCGCGCAGTTCAATGCCGTAATTTTGCAGAATGCCTCGGTCGTACTTGAGGTTTTGCCCAACCTTGAGCGCCTTTTCGTCTTCCAGGATCGGCTTCAGCAGTTCGAGCACGCGTTCACGGGAGATCTGCTCCGGCGCATCCAGGTAATCGTGCGCCACAGGGACGTAGGCGGCAATACCCGGCTCTGTCGCAAATGACAGGCCAACCATATTGGCAGAGATGTTATCGAGGCTGTCGGTTTCGGTATCAAAGGCGAAGACCGGCGCCTTTTTCAGTTTATCGATCCAGGCGATCAGCCGTGACTCTTCAAGAATGGTTTCGTAGTTGTCGAAGGAAAGCGCCACGGCTTCTTCTTCCGCCTGCTCTTCTGCGTCAACTACGATTGTCTCCTTCGGCTTTGCAGCAGGTTTAGCCCCTTTCGCCTGCAGCCATTTACCGGCTTCCACGTCAGCGGTCCAGCGCTTGAATTCGTATTTCTTAAACAGGCTCAGCAGATCGTCAGCGGAAGGCTGTTGCACTTCAAGCTGCTCACAGCCCAGCTCCAGTTCGACATCGGTTTTGATTGTGGCCAGCTTATAGGAGAGATAAGCCACCTCTTTGTTCTCTTCCAGTTTTCCGGCCATGGTTTTTGCGCCACGGAAGGAGAGCCCGGCGATTTTGTCTGGCTCCGCGTAGAGCGTATCCAGACCACCCAGCCCCTGGAGCAGCGCCTGCGCGGTTTTTTCACCGACGCCAGGGACACCCGGGATGTTATCCGAGGAATCGCCCATCAACGCGAGGAAGTCGATAATCAGCTCAGGCGGCACGCCATACTTTGTGACCACTTCTTCTGGCCCCAGAATGGTGTTGGTCATGGTGTTAATCAGGGTGATGCCTGGCGTCACCAGTTGCGCCATATCTTTATCACCGGTGCTGATCAGCACAGGACGACCCATCTTTTCTGCTTCACGCGCCAGCGTGCCGATAACGTCATCAGCCTCAACGCCAGAGACGGCCAGCAGCGGCAGCCCCATCGCTTTTACCATGGTATGCAGCGGCTCAATCTGCGCGCGCAGATCGTCAGGCATTGGCGGACGGTGAGATTTGTAATGCTCAAACAGCTCATCGCGGAAAGTTTTACCTTTCGCATCAAAGACTACAGCCGCATGGGTTGGCTGATACTGAAGGATCAGGCTGCGCAGCATGTTCAGCACGCCGTACATTGCGCCGGTAGGTTCCCCTGCGCTATTGGTCAGAGGAGGAAACGCATGGTATGCCCGATACAGGTAAGAAGAGCCATCGACGAGAATAAGAGGGTTTTCTGGGATCTGAACCATAATGTCCGTGCCTTTAATCAATTTATGGGTAAAGGATGCCACAGAAGGATGAAAACATCAGGTATTAGCACCAGATACAGGAAAAGATTTTGCGATCGTGAGGATCGCTCGCAAAAATCAAACTGTGGATAAGTTTGTGCATATTTTCACTTCATATGAATAACAGACGTAAAAAATACATATGAGTTAATTTTTAGATCTTAATTATCATGCTGTTATCACCTTAGATCTTATCTATATGGCCAACCGATGGCAATTTAGTCTATGTGGATATAAGCCTTGATAAGCGCGGAATCACAGTGAAATCGTCTACGGCAGGGTAAAAGCGGCCAAATCATCACATGAAAGCGCCATTAATTTGTCCGTTTTCTGGTAAAATCAGCGCCCAGCGTCGAATAGCCGGCCGCTCACTTACAGCTAACCATTTGAAAAAGCTCATCATGTCGAGATTGCTCGCTGCAATAACATTACTGTTAAGCATCATTTTAACTATCCTGGTGACTGTCGCCTGCTCTGTGCCGATCATTATCGCCGGGATCGTTAAACTGCTGTTGCCTGTCCCTGTGGTGTGGCGAGCCGTGTCCGCATTTTGTAATTTCATGATGTACTGCTGGTGCGAAGGACTGGCGATCCTGCTGTGCCTGAACCCGCATCTGAAGTGGGATATCAAAGGGCTGGAGAGTCTTAGCAAGAAGAACTGGTATCTGCTGATTTGCAATCACCACAGCTGGGCGGACATCGTGGTGTTATGCGTACTTTTTCGCAAACACATCCCGATGAACAAATACTTTCTGAAACAGCAGCTCGCCTGGGTGCCTTTTATCGGGCTGGCCTGCTGGGCGCTTGATATGCCGTTTATGAAACGCTATTCGCGCAGCTATTTGATTCGTCATCCCGAGCGTCGCGGCAAAGATGTGGAGACCACACGCCGTTCCTGCGAAAAGTTTCGCGCGCATCCTACGACCATCGTAAACTTTGTTGAAGGCTCCCGATTTACGGAGGAGAAGCACCAACAAACCCGCTCTCCTTACCAGCATTTGCTGCCGCCAAAGGCTGCGGGTATTGCGATGGCGCTTAACGTGCTGGGATCGCAGTTCGATAAACTCCTGAACGTCACGCTCTGCTATCCGGAAAACGATAAGACGCCGTTCTACGATATGCTCAGCGGCAAACTGACGCGCATTGTTGTGCGTGTCGATCTGGTCCCGATAGATGCCGGGCTGCACGGTGATTACGTTAACGATAAGAGTTTCAAGCGTCGTTTCCAGCAGTGGCTTAATACGCTCTGGAAAGAGAAAGACGAACAGATAGACAATATTAAATCTTTATACAAAAACGCCGGTCAGTGACCGGCGTTTTTACATCAGCGAAATTACTTCTTCTCAACCAGGTATTTCACGGTATCTGCATACTGCTGTACGAAGATATCCATGCTGCTGGTGTCCATGCCCTGCATGTTCAGCTGGTATTTGCCGTTAACAAACATCGCCGGAACGCCCTGAAGCTGGAGGTCAGCAGCCGCTTTTTCCTGCTGAGCAACCAGAGATTTCACCACAAAGCTGTTCCATGCAGCGTCATACTCTTCACCTTTCACGCCGGCATCAACGAACACTTTACGGATATCCGCAGTGGTCTGAACGGTCTGGGTTTTCTGTACGGCTTCAAACATTGGCGCAGTGATCTTATCTTCCACGCCCAGTGCCATCGCAACCGCCCACGCCTGGGTCAGGTCTTTACCCAATGGGCCCAGGAACTCGACGTGGTACTTGGTCATTTTGGTGCCTTCTGGCAGCTTTTTCTTTACGCTATCCGAAACATGCAGCACCTGCTCGAACTGATAGCAGTGTGGGCAGTAGAACGAGAAAAACTCCAGAACCTGTGGCTCGCCAGCGACCGGTTTGTCCAGCGTGGTGTACTGTTTGCCGTCGGTAAACTGCGCAGCAGAAGCGCTAAATGCCAGAATCATACCTGCCAGCGCCAGCCAAATTTTTTTCATGATTAACTCTCTCCTGGGTGTGTCCAATTAATACATCGGCGTTAATTGCAGAGGGGGTTCCTGAAGAACCTTGACCTGCTCAGTAAATGTAGATATCTGGCTACGCCAGTAATCCTCTCCGGTAAGCCACGGGAAATTCCGGGGAAATGCGGGATCGTCCCAACGCCTGATTAACCATGCGAGATAATAAACAAAACGCATCGCACGTAAAGGCTCAATCAGGGCAATTTCGTCTGAATTAAACGGGCTAAATTCTTCATAAGCTTCAATAATGGTTTCAAGCTGCATGCGTTGCTCGGCTTTGTCGCCATTGAGCAGCATCCACAGGTCCTGAACCGCGGGCCCCATACGCGCATCATCGAGATCGACAAACAGCGGGCCATCACGCCAGAGGATATTTCCGGCATGACAATCGCCATGCAGGCGCAGGACGGAAATATCGTCACGCCAGCAGGTTTTAACAGCTGCAATGAGCTTATCGGTGGCGTTGAGGAAATCATCCTTTAACGCAGTGGGGATCATGGCAGACGTTTCGAATATTTCGCGTGGCTCAAGAAGGTATTCCTGAATTCCGATAGTCGGGCGGGCAATAAAGACTTTTTTGCGTCCCGTCTGGTGTATGCGCCCAAGATAGCGGGCAACCCACTCCATCTGATCGATATTATCCGCTTCAAACTGGCGGCCACCCAGGCTCGGGAATACAGCGTAGTAAAACCCTTCGTGCGTGAGGAGCGTTTGATTATTGAATTTTAGCGGCGCGGCAACGGGAACATCGTCATCCAGCAGATCGTGAGCAAACTGATGCTCTTCCTGAATTTGTTCTGCGGACCAGCGTTCTGGACGATAGAACTTTACGACGAAGCGCTGACGATCCTCGTCCTGGAATTGATAGACGCGGTTTTCGTAGCTGTTTAACGGGGTTAGCCCGGAGTCCACCCGAATACCCTGTTCAAACAGGGAATTCATAATGGTGTCCGGGTGTAATGTCTGGAAAGTAAAAGCCTGGTCGTTCATCCGATCATCCGGAAATTATACGAATGATTCAGGATATCATCTTGTGGCGATTTCGGTGCCGCCGCTTACAAGCTTTTACTCTTTAATTACGCCTCGGGCGCGCAGTAATGCGGTCTTAAAATCTTCCTCATAATCCTTCTGAATACCCGGAATAACAGCATCTTTGGCAGAGTCACGCATTTTAAGGTGGTAGATCAGGATGTCGTCAGAAAGGTCTGCCAGTTCGCCGTCAAAACCTGACTCTTTCGCCAGTTTCTGTAAAAATTGCATCAGATTTAGCTCTGGCTCTTTTTGCCAGGCGGGCTGGAGGAGTTCAATAACTTCATTCAGACGTTTACATTTCATGGTGGTGCTCCTTTCATTTAGAGTGACACGTTAGCAGGGTCAATCCCACAATAAAAGAGGCGATATTCGTGAATCTTAGCCAGGAAATCATTGGGGTCGTTCTGGCAGGTGGCAGAGCGACGCGAATGGGGGGAAAAGATAAGGGGCTTCAACGCCTGAACGGCAAACCCTTATGGCAATGTGTCGCTGATACGCTCGCAGGCCAGGTGTCGACAATGGTCATCAGTGCTAACCGGCATATCGACACTTACCAGCTCAGCGGGTACGCCGTTTACCAGGATATCCTTGAGGATTACCCGGGACCGCTGGCTGGTATGCTTTCGGTCATGCAACAGTCTCACGGAGAGTGGTTCATCTTCTGTCCCTGCGATACCCCGTTTATTCCGTCCTGTCTTGTCGAACGTTTGTTGCTGCTTCGGGGTACGGTTCCTGTGGTTTGGGTACATGACGGCGAGCGTGATCATCCTGCTATCGCATTGATGCACCGATCCCTGGCGCCAGCCCTGCAGTCCTATCTGGCTGCGGGAGAGCGCAGGGTGATGGCTTTTATGCGCGAGTCTGGCGGTCATCCCGTTGATTTTAGCGATTTAAAATCAGCTTTTGTGAATGTGAATACGCCTGACGATTTGCAGATGATGCAGGAGAAAAGATGATACCTGTTGTCGCCATTTCCGCCTGGAGTGGGACCGGAAAAACCACGCTGCTGAAAAAGCTCATTCCTGCGCTTTGTGCCAGAGGTATCCGTCCAGGATTGATTAAGCACACCCATCATAATATGGATGTCGATAGACCGGGCAAAGATAGCTATGCATTGCGTAAAGCGGGTGCAGCGCAAACGATGGTGGCAAGTACTCAACGCTGGGCGCTGATGACAGAAACGCCGGATGAGGCGCCGCTGGATCTCGCTTATCTGGTCAGCCGGATGGATCATACCACGCTGGATCTGGTGCTGGTTGAGGGATTTAAGCATGAGGCAGTGCCTAAGATCCTACTGTTCAGAAGCGATGCCGGGCATGATTTCAGCGAATTAACGCTGGATGAGCATGTGATTGCGGTGGCCAGTGATGTTGTATTGCCGCTTGAAGTTCCGACGCTGGATTTAAATGATGTGGAAGGGATTGCGGAGTTTATAGTGGAGTGGAGTGCGATCTGACTTACCGGGTGGCGGTTTCGCCCTACCCGGCCTACAAATCTCTGTGATGCTAAAACGCAAAAAGGCCATCCTTTCGGATGGCCTCTCTACTTAATTTGATGCCTGGCAGTTCCCTACTCTCGCATGGGGAGACCCCACACTACCATCGGCGCTACGGCGTTTCACTTCTGAGTTCGGCATGGGGTCAGGTGGGACCACCGCGCTAAAGCCGCCAGGCAAATTCTGTTAATCTGTATCAGGCTGAAATTTGATTGTGTCGTCTCTTCGCCGAAACAGCTTCGGCGTTGTAAGGTTAAGCCTCACGGTTCATTAGTATCGGTTAGCTCAACGCATCGCTGCGCTTACACACCCGACCTATCAACGTCGTCGTCTTCAACGTTCCTTCAGGACCCTTAAAGGGTCAGGGAGAACTCATCTCGGGGCAAGTTTCGTGCTTAGATGCTTTCAGCACTTATCTTTTCCGCATTTAGCTACCGGGCAGTGCCATTGGCATGACAACCCGAACACCAGTGATGCGTCCACTCCGGTCCTCTCGTACTAGGAGCAGCCCCCCTCAATTCTCCAGCGCCCACGGCAGATAGGGACCGAACTGTCTCACGACGTTCTAAACCCAGCTCGCGTACCACTTTAAATGGCGAACAGCCATACCCTTGGGACCTACTTCAGCCCCAGGATGTGATGAGCCGACATCGAGGTGCCAAACACCGCCGTCGATATGAACTCTTGGGCGGTATCAGCCTGTTATCCCCGGAGTACCTTTTATCCGTTGAGCGATGGCCCTTCCATTCAGAACCACCGGATCACTATGACCTGCTTTCGCACCTGCTCGAGCCGTCACTCTCGCAGTCAAGCTAGCTTATGCCATTGCACTAACCTCCTGATGTCCGACCAGGATTAGCTAACCTTCGTGCTCCTCCGTTACTCTTTGGGAGGAGACCGCCCCAGTCAAACTACCCACCAGACACTGTCCGCAACCCGGATCACGGGTCTACGTTAGAACACCAGCCATTAAAGGGTGGTATTTCAAGGACGGCTCCACGCAGACTGGCGTCCACGCTTCAAAGCCTCCCACCTATCCTACACATCAAGGACCAGTGTTCAGTGTCAAGCTATAGTAAAGGTTCACGGGGTCTTTCCGTCTTGCCGCGGGTACACTGCATCTTCACAGCGAGTTCAATTTCACTGAGTCTCGGGTGGAGACAGCCTGGCCATCATTACGCCATTCGTGCAGGTCGGAACTTACCCGACAAGGAATTTCGCTACCTTAGGACCGTTATAGTTACGGCCGCCGTTTACCGGGGCTTCGATCAAGAGCTTCGCGTTGCCGCTAACCCCATCAATTAACCTTCCGGCACCGGGCAGGCGTCACACCGTATACGTCCACTTTCGTGTTTGCACAGTGCTGTGTTTTTAATAAACAGTTGCAGCCAGCTGGTATCTTCGACTGATTTCAGCTCCACCCGCAGGGGCTTCACCTACATATCAGCGTGCCTTCTCCCGAAGTTACGGCACCATTTTGCCTAGTTCCTTCACCCGAGTTCTCTCAAGCGCCTTGGTATTCTCTACCTGACCACCTGTGTCGGTTTGGGGTACGATTTCGTGTTACCTGATGCTTAGAGGCTTTTCCTGGAAGCAGGGCATTTGTTACTTCAGCACCGTAGTGCCTCGTCGTCACACCTCAGCGTTAAAAGGTACCGGATTTACCTGGAACCTCCGCCTACATGCTTAAACCGGGACAACCGTCGCCCGGCTAACATAGCCTTCTCCGTCCCCCCTTCGCAGTAACACCAAGTACAGGAATATTAACCTGTTTCCCATCGACTACGCCTTTCGGCCTCGCCTTAGGGGTCGACTCACCCTGCCCCGATTAACGTTGGACAGGAACCCTTGGTCTTCCGGCGAGCGGGCTTTTCACCCGCTTTATCGTTACTTATGTCAGCATTCGCACTTCTGATACCTCCAGCATGCCTCACAGCACACCTTCAACGGCTTACAGAACGCTCCCCTACCCAACAACGCATACGCGTCGCTGCCGCAGCTTCGGTGCATGGTTTAGCCCCGTTACATCTTCCGCGCAGGCCGACTCGACCAGTGAGCTATTACGCTTTCTTTAAATGATGGCTGCTTCTAAGCCAACATCCTGGCTGTCTGTGCCTTCCCACATCGTTTCCCACTTAACCATGACTTTGGGACCTTAGCTGGCGGTCTGGGTTGTTTCCCTCTTCACGACGGACGTTAGCACCCGCCGTGTGTCTCCCGTGATAACATTCTTCGGTATTCGTAGTTTGCATCGGGTTGGTAAGCCGGGATGGCCCCCTAGCCGAAACAGTGCTCTACCCCCGAAGATGAGTTCACGAGGCGCTACCTAAATAGCTTTCGGGGAGAACCAGCTATCTCCCGGTTTGATTGGCCTTTCACCCCCAGCCACAAGTCATCCGCTAATTTTTCAACATTAGTCGGTTCGGTCCTCCAGTTAGTGTTACCCAACCTTCAACCTGCCCATGGCTAGATCACCGGGTTTCGGGTCTATACCCTGCAACTTAACGCCCAGTTAAGACTCGGTTTCCCTTCGGCTCCCCTATACGGTTAACCTTGCTACAGAATATAAGTCGCTGACCCATTATACAAAAGGTACGCAGTCACACCACGAAGGTGCTCCCACTGCTTGTACGTACACGGTTTCAGGTTCTTTTTCACTCCCCTCGCCGGGGTTCTTTTCGCCTTTCCCTTACGGTACTGGTTCACTATCGGTCAGTCAGGAGTATTTAGCCTTGGAGGATGGTCCCCCCATATTCAGACAGGATACCACGTGTCCCGCCCTACTCTTCGAGTTCACAGCCTGTGTGCTTTCGTGTACGGGACTGTCACCCTGTACCGTGCGACTTTCCAGACGCTTCCACTAACACACAAGCTGATTCAGACTCTGGGCTGCTCCCCGTTCGCTCGCCGCTACTGGGGGAATCTCGGTTGATTTCTTTTCCTCGGGGTACTTAGATGTTTCAGTTCCCCCGGTTCGCCTCGTTAACCTATGTATTCAGTTAACGATAGTGCAACGAATTGCACTGAGTTTCCCCATTCGGACATCGCCGGGTCAAAGGTTCATATCACCTCGCCGGCGCTTTTCGCAGATTAGCACGTCCTTCATCGCCTCTGACTGCCAGGGCATCCACCGTGTACGCTTAGTCGCTTAACCTCACAACCCGAAGATGTTTCTTTCGATTCATCATCGACTTGCGAAAATTTGAGAGACTCGAACACACCATTTAAGATGTGTCGTTTCAATTTTCAGCTTGATCCAGATTTTTAAAGAGCAAATATCTCAAACGTCACCCGAAGATGAGTTTTGAGATATGACGGCAGGTGACTTTCACTCACGAACCAGCAAGTGGCGTCCCCTAGGGGATTCGAACCCCTGTTACCGCCGTGAAAGGGCGGTGTCCTGGGCCTCTAGACGAAGGGGACGTGTAAGTCTCAATCGCAAGACGCCTTGCTATTTACTTTTCATCAGACAATCTGTGTGGACACTACAAAGGCAGGTTCTTTAAGGTAAGGAGGTGATCCAACCGCAGGTTCCCCTACGGTTACCTTGTTACGACTTCACCCCAGTCATGAATCACAAAGTGGTAAGCGCCCTCCCGAAGGTTAAGCTACCTACTTCTTTTGCAACCCACTCCCATGGTGTGACGGGCGGTGTGTACAAGGCCCGGGAACGTATTCACCGTAGCATTCTGATCTACGATTACTAGCGATTCCGACTTCATGGAGTCGAGTTGCAGACTCCAATCCGGACTACGACGCACTTTATGAGGTCCGCTTGCTCTCGCGAGGTCGCTTCTCTTTGTATGCGCCATTGTAGCACGTGTGTAGCCCTACTCGTAAGGGCCATGATGACTTGACGTCATCCCCACCTTCCTCCAGTTTATCACTGGCAGTCTCCTTTGAGTTCCCGGCCGGACCGCTGGCAACAAAGGATAAGGGTTGCGCTCGTTGCGGGACTTAACCCAACATTTCACAACACGAGCTGACGACAGCCATGCAGCACCTGTCTCAGAGTTCCCGAAGGCACCAAAGCATCTCTGCTAAGTTCTCTGGATGTCAAGAGTAGGTAAGGTTCTTCGCGTTGCATCGAATTAAACCACATGCTCCACCGCTTGTGCGGGCCCCCGTCAATTCATTTGAGTTTTAACCTTGCGGCCGTACTCCCCAGGCGGTCGACTTAACGCGTTAGCTCCGGAAGCCACGCCTCAAGGGCACAACCTCCAAGTCGACATCGTTTACGGCGTGGACTACCAGGGTATCTAATCCTGTTTGCTCCCCACGCTTTCGCACCTGAGCGTCAGTCTTTGTCCAGGGGGCCGCCTTCGCCACCGGTATTCCTCCAGATCTCTACGCATTTCACCGCTACACCTGGAATTCTACCCCCCTCTACAAGACTCTAGCCTGCCAGTTTCGAATGCAGTTCCCAGGTTGAGCCCGGGGATTTCACATCCGACTTGACAGACCGCCTGCGTGCGCTTTACGCCCAGTAATTCCGATTAACGCTTGCACCCTCCGTATTACCGCGGCTGCTGGCACGGAGTTAGCCGGTGCTTCTTCTGCGGGTAACGTCAATTGCTGAGGTTATTAACCTCAGCACCTTCCTCCCCGCTGAAAGTACTTTACAACCCGAAGGCCTTCTTCATACACGCGGCATGGCTGCATCAGGCTTGCGCCCATTGTGCAATATTCCCCACTGCTGCCTCCCGTAGGAGTCTGGACCGTGTCTCAGTTCCAGTGTGGCTGGTCATCCTCTCAGACCAGCTAGGGATCGTCGCCTAGGTGAGCCGTTACCCCACCTACTAGCTAATCCCATCTGGGCACATCTGATGGCAAGAGGCCCGAAGGTCCCCCTCTTTGGTCTTGCGACGTTATGCGGTATTAGCTACCGTTTCCAGTAGTTATCCCCCTCCATCAGGCAGTTTCCCAGACATTACTCACCCGTCCGCCGCTCGCCGGCAAAGTAGCAAGCTACTTTCCGCTGCCGCTCGACTTGCATGTGTTAGGCCTGCCGCCAGCGTTCAATCTGAGCCATGATCAAACTCTTCAATTTAAGTTTGATGCTCGTGAATTAAACTTCGTAATGAATTACGTATGTTCACTCAGAGACTTGGTATTCATTTTTCGTCTTGCGACGTTAAGAATCCATGTCACTTTGAGTGCCCACACAGATTGTCTGATAAATTGTTAAAGAGCAGTGCCGCTTCGCTTTTCGCTGCGGCGCGGGGTGTGCATATTACGCTTTCCCGCTTCAGAGTCAAGCGATTAATTTCGCTTTTCTCTGCTGACCCGGCGGCGTGTGTGCCGTTGTTCCGTGTCAGTGGAGGCGCATTATAGGGAGTT